>OX638380.1 GCA_951813855.1 uncultured Verrucomicrobiae bacterium | reverse complement strand
CTTCCTGACGTTGGCCATGAAAGTCTCTTTCTCCTGATTGGACCGAAATGAAAGGGCCGGAGCTTGAGATTGCATATCGGCCGGACGGTACCGAACCGGGCGAGTCAGGGCGGAGGCGAGCGATTCCAGTCGGGCGACGGCCGCTTGCCAGATTTCGGCGGCTTTCTGCCCCGGTTCGATTTTCGCGTTAACCACCAGGGTAATAGTTTGGGATACGCGGTCGAAAACCAGTAATTCGTCGGCGATCAGAAAGTAGACGGTCGGCGTATCCAAGGTGTCGGTTTCCGGTCGGGGAACGGTTGGTTCGATATCGTGTACGAATTCATAGCCGATAAATCCGATCGCTCCTCCGGTGAATCGCCCCGGCAAGTAATCAATGGGAGCGCAACGGTAGCGCCCCAAATACCGCTCCACGATCTCCAAGGCGTCGGCTATCTCCCCGGGCGCCCGCGTCGCCGCGTCTCGATTGATTTTCCAGGTTTGCCGGGGTTGGCCTTTTTCGAGCAATTCGACGGTATCTCGCCATTGGCGAATCACGGCCGTGGGACGACAGCCGACGAACGAATAACGCCCGAGTCTTTCGCCGCCTTCGACCGATTCGAACAGGAAACTTTCGCATTGGCCCCGCAATTTCCAGTAGGCGGAAACCGGCGTGTCGAAATCGGCCAGGATTTGTCGAGAGACCGGAATCAGATTGCCCTTGGCGGCCAATAATTCGAATTCTACTCGATCGGGACTATGCATTGTGAATCAATCGGTGCTATAGTGCTATGGGTGACGGGGTGACGGAAAAACCCCGGGACGGAACGGTTGGCCTCGCTCCATGTACGTAATAGCGGATAAACGATGTCTGGACTACAACGCTCCAGGACATCCAGAACGACCTTCGAGAGTGGAGGATACCCTAAAACGGTTGCGGCTTCAAGACGAACTTGAAATCGAATGGGAGAGCCCTGTTCCGGTAGCCGACGAACTCTTGGAATTGGGGCATGCCGCAGACTATTTGGCTCGCTTGCGGAATCCCGCTCGGGATTTCGACGGCGACACCCCGGCTTACGCCGGAATCTTCGATCACGCCCGACGAGCGGTCGGCGGCACCATGAAGGCTCAGGAGGCGGCTCTTCAGGGACATCGAGCCTTCAGTCTGTCGCGTCCGCCGGGGCATCACGCTACTTCCGACCGAGCCATGGGATTCTGTTATCTGTCGTCCGTGGGACTTTCGGCTCTTCACGCCGCCGTCAATTTGGACAAACGAGTTGCCGTTTTCGATTTCGACGTACATCACGGCAACGGCACGGAATCCTTATTGCTCGATCGCCGGGATCTGGCGTTTTTCTCCGTTCACCAGCACCCGTGCTATCCGGGCACCGGAGCGACGGACTCGGGTAACAATTGCTTCAATTATCCGGTGCCGCCCCGCACGCCGCGAAATGAATACCGGAAATTGCTGGAGAGCGTGTTACGCGACCTGAAGCGCTGGAAACCGGACCTGATCGCGGTATCGGCGGGATTCGACGCCTACGTTCACGACCCCTTGGCTCAGGAATTGCTGGAAGTGGAGGATTTCCGTTGGCTGGGCGAGAAACTCGCCGATTTAGGCGTGCCGTTTTATAGTTCGCTCGAAGGGGGTTATAGTAGCCGATTGCCGGATTTGATCATGGCCTGGCTTACGGGTATCGACGATTGAGGGAGAGGAATGAGCGAATTGGATCGATTATATTCGGAATTGACGTTGCCGACGTCGTCGAAACTCGTGCTGTTGGTTTTGGACGGGTTGGGGGATTTGGCGATGAAAAGCGAGGGTTTCTTGACGCCGCTGGAAGCCGCCCATACCCCCCATCTGGACGAACTCACGCAGGAATCGTCGCAGGGTCGAATCTATCCGGTAGCCCCAGGTATCACGCCCGGAAGCGGCCCCGGGCATTTGGCGCTGTTCGGCTACGATCCGCTCGAGTATCGCGTGGGCAGAGGGGTGATCGAGGCGTTGGGATTGGGCCTGGATTTGCAATCAGGCGACCTGGCCGCTCGAGCTAATTTCTGCACGCTGGATCCGACCGGAATCGTGACCGACCGCCGGGCGGGACGGATCGAAACCGCCGAGTGTCAACGGTTATGCCGATTGTTGACGGAAGGGATCGGGACCGTCGACGACGTCGAAATCATCGTTCAGGCCGGGGAAGGCCATCGCTTCGTGACGATCTTTCGAGGCGCCGGACTGGAGGGGCCGCTGAACGACGCCGACCCTCATCGGGAAGGACTTGCGATTCCGGAGGCTAAGCCGATCAATCCCGGCTCGGAAAAAGCGAACCATGCGGCTGCGATAGTCGCCAAGTTTTATGAACGGGCCCTGTCCCTGATCGAACGCGAGGCGCCGGCCAACGGATTGCTGCTGCGGGGAATTACCACGCAACCCGCTCTTCCGCTGTTTCCGGACCGTTACGCGCTTCGCGCCGCCTGTTTGGCGATTTACCCGATGTACAAGGGATTGGCGCAATTAGTGGGGATGACCAAGATCGAGGGCTTGCGATCGGTTACCGATCAATTCGAACGTTACCGGAGACTGCGCGACGAGTTCGATTTTTTCTTCATTCACCACAAGAGCACCGATAAGCATGGAGAAGACGGCGATTTCCAACAGAAGAAGGCGGCCATCGAAGAGGTGGACGAGGCCTTGCCGCTCCTGCTCGAAGACCGGCCGGAAGTGCTGGCGATCACCGGCGATCATTCGACTCCCTGCGCTCTTCGCGGTCATTCTTGGCATCCGCAACCCTTACTGTTGCATTCTCCCTGCTCTGGATCGGACAAATTGGACCGGTTCAACGAAACCTCGGCTAATCTGGGTTCCTTGGGCGTGTTCGAGGCGAAATATCTCCTTCGGCTGATGCAGGCCAACGCCAGGATGTTCGATAAATACGGCGCTTGATCGACGGTAGGCATACGATCCGAAAGCTACGGTGAAAACAGTAATATTGGCGGCGGGAAAGGGCACTCGCATGGGAGAGCTGACCTCGGACACTCCGAAGCCGATGCTTCAGGTTCAGGGAAAGCCGATTCTCGAGCATATCGTGACGGGAACTTTGGCCGCCGGGGCCGAAAGCATCCATATCATTACCGGGTGGAAAGCCGATATCATCGAGGGCTACTTCCAAGACGGCTCCCCTTGGAATACCTCCATTACCTACTCGAGACAAGTAGTTCAGAACGGAACCGGGAAAGCGCCGGAATTAGCCAAAGACTTCGTCGGAGACGATTGTTTTCTGTTGACCTACGGGGATATCCTCGTGCGCAAGAGCGTCTATCGCGGCATGGTGGACCGCTTTTTCTCCTGCAACTACGCCGCCCTGTTCACCGTCGTTAAGTGCGAGGACGTTTCGAAGGGCGGCTTGTGTTTTTTCGACGAGGACCTCTGCCTGACCCATATGGAGGAAAAACCGAACGCCGAAAGGGTGCGCGCCTTGAAAAACAAAGGCTGGATCAAGGACGGCGATCCGCTCTACTACAACGCGGGCGTCTATCTGTTTCGGCCCACCCTGTTCGATTATACGGCGAAACTGGAAAAATCCCCCCGCGGCGAATACGAACTGACAGACGCCCTGGAATCCATGGTCAAGGCGAAGGATCGAATCAGCGGCCACGTGATCGACGGATTTTGGGCGGACGTCAGAGACCCCGGGGTGTTGGCCAAATTGGCGGCCGAAACCTCGTGGGATTAATCCCGTGCCGACGGACGGATCCCTGTCGGCGAACACGATTGGATCCGGGATCCCACGATCGAACGAGAGACGGTGATCCTCCGGCACGCTCGCCTCGAAACGGAACGATACCTCGCTCCCAACTAACGGTTCGGGGAACTTGATTCCTGATTCGGTCTTCGTTTTCGAAGGGTCCGACAAGGAACCGACTCGCGATCGCAGGAAGGATCGGTTTTTCCCGGCATCCGATTCCCAATCGTCACTCGGGGATAACTTGCCGACGAATGTCGCGGCTTGGCGGCCTACTTCCGAAGAACGTAGATCTGGATTCGAAATCGAAACCGTTCTGGATACCGACAAGTGCAATCGCCGTTCCGTCGATCAACCGATTCCGGGTTTTTGTCCAAAGCCCAGCTATGGCATCCGAGGCTGCGACGTCGGTTATGGATTGACTTGAAACGTCGAATGAGACGACACTCGGTTGCATGGCGAACCGATTCTTCATGACCAGAACGTTGCCAGGGGCATTGAGTTTCTGGGTGCTGACGGCAGCGACGCCGCTGGCGGAAGACTGGCCGAATTTCCGCGGTCCCGATTACGACGGGATCAGCGACGAAACGGGTTGGCGCAAAAACTGGGCCGAAAAGCCGCCGGCCGTAGTCTGGAAGGCAGAAGTCGGAATCGGCTTTTCGGCATTCGTGGTCGCCGACGGGCGGGCCTTGACCCTCGGACATATCCAGGACCAGGAGGTATTGTCCTGTTTCGACGAAACGACGGGAGAAAGGCTGTGGCGCCACCGGTTTCCCAGCGAGTTGGGAGCCAAATTCTATATCGGAGGCCCCGGTTCCACTCCGACCGTCGACGTCGCCAACGGCTTGGTCTACCAATTGGGAAAGTGGGGAGAGGTCTATTGCCTGAGTCTCGAGGACGGTTCGGTCAAGTGGTTCCGTAATGTGGCGCAAGAGGAGAAACTGTCCGTTCCCAGTTGGGGATTCAACGGTTCGCCGTTGCTGTCCGGCGAGTTGGTCGTCCTCAACCTCGGCCCGGCAGGCATGGCCCTGAATCGTCAAACCGGGGAGACCGTCTGGTCTTCCCGGGGAGACGCCGCCGGTTATTCGACCCCCGTGCCGTACGAGGATATCGTGATCGTCAGTTCCGGAGACGGGTGGTCCGGAGTCGAGACGCTGACTGGCGCCACGCGTTGGACGATCGATTGGGCGACGCGTTACGGAGTTAACGCCGCCGATCCGATCGTTTGGGACGGGAAGGTTTTCGTTTCTTCCGGCTATCAAAAGGGGAGCGGACTGTTTTCGTTGAATCGGGGCGAGTTGCCGAGAACCTGGGCGCAACGATTGTTCCGTTCGCAGCAGAACGCGCCCGTCCGGCTCGGAGCCTATCTCTACGGCATCGACGGCGATAGTTCGTCACGGGCCAAACTGAAATGCCTGGAATGGGAGACCGGCGAGGTTCAATGGACGGAAGACACCGGCTACGGGGCCGTGGCGGCGGCCGATAATCATTTGATCTACCTTCGGGCCGACGGGCGGTTGGGGCTCGCCGAAGCCAGTCCGAAAGCGTTCGAACCGATCGCCGAAACTAAAGTGCTGACGCGAGATTGCTGGACCGTGCCCGTATTGGCCAACGGGAGGATTTTTTGTCGCAATTCACGCGGGCAAGCGGTAGCCGTGGACGTGAGAACTTTGCCTTGATTGCCGCCTGGAACCATGAACGCTAACCGTCGCGAATTTTTCAAGACCGCCGGTTTGACCGGGGCGGCGCTCCTGCCGTTTCCTTGGGTCCAAGCACAGGCCGAACGAAAGCATCGAGTCGCGTTGATCGGGTGCGGATGGTGGGGAGCCAACATCGTGCGCGAGGCGATGGCCTCGAACCGTTGCCGAATCGTCGGCCTGTGCGACGTGTATCGCCGGCCGCTAACGGCTACGGCCGACGAGGTGGAAACTCTTTCCGGCGAGCAGGCCGAATTGTTCGAAGACTACGAAGCGATGCTGCGTAAAGCGCGTCCGGATATCGTGATCGTGGCCACTCCCGATCATTGGCACGCCTTGCCTTCCATCGCCGCCTTGAAATCCGGCGCGCATCTGTTCGTCGAAAAACCCACCAGCCACACCATCGGGGAAAGTCAGGCCATGCTGCAGGCCGCCGAAGCGGAGGACCGCGTCGTTCAGGTCGGGCTGCATCGCCGAATCGGACCGCATCATCGTTCCGGCATGGAGTTTATCAAAGCGGGAAGAGTAGGCGATATCGGTACGGTCCGGTTATTCGTGGTCGGCAGGAACCGGGGCGGCGAACGGCCGGCGGCCAATGCCGACGTCCCCAACGGCATGAATTGGGATCTCTGGTGCGGCCCGGCGCCGAAGCGGCCCTTCAATCCCAAGATCACCCCCGGCGGTTGGCGTAATTTTCTCGATTACGCCAACGGTACGCTCGGCGACTGGGGGGTGCATTGGCTGGATCAGGTGCTGTGGTGGACCGAGGAAAAATATCCTCGATCGGTATATTCGACCGGCGGACGGTTCGTTTCCGGAGCCGCGGTGAATACCGAGCAGGCAGCCACTACCGACGCGCCCGATACGCAAACCGCCGTTTATCGCTTCGATTCGTTCACGGCGATCTGGGAACACCGGAACTATTCGGGAAACGGTTCGGAAAAACATCGCATCGGAGCGTATTTTTACGGTTCCAAAGGCGTTTTTCACATGGGATGGCGAGACGGTTGGACCTTCTATCCCAGCGACAACCAAGAGTCGATAGTTCACGAAAAACCGCAATTCAGCGACACTGTCGACGGGAATAACCTGAAACAGTTGTGGGCGGATTTTCTGGATGCGATCGAACAGAAACGCACGCCGGCGGCGAATCTGGAAGTCGCTCATCGGTCGACGATGCTGCCGTTGCTCGGCATGATTTCCTGGCGGACCGGACGCAGTTTAACCTGGGACGGAGAACGCGAACGAATCGTAGGCGATCCGGAAGCGGAGAAATTGATGCGTCGCGAGTATCGAAAACCTTGGCGTTATCCGGGCGTTTGACGACCGGATAACGCCTCGGCCGGGCGGCGGCGGTCTGGGAATCGAAACACGCAGTCTTGGGTAAATGGAGGCCGCTAACGGCGACGGGGCCGGTATTTCCGAGCGGTTCTAACGGTTGCAAACTGAACGGTTTCTGGGGTATGATAGTCTCGTACCAAGAAGCGAGTTCTTAGAGTTCGGGCGAATCTACCGGAGCGTCCCGATTCTACGATGCCGATGAAGGCGCTAGCTGGAAGGATTCTGAATCAAGGCACGCCGTGGCTGACCGTGCTGGGGTGCTGCTTGGCGATAGCGAACCCGAGTGTCGCCGAAATCGATCGGGCGGCGTCCGAGGCGGTATTTGTCGACGAGGTCTGGCCTGTCTTGACGGACCGTTGCCTGCACTGTCACGGCGACGACATCCGGAAAGCCGGGCTGGGATTGGATCAACGGGCCTACGCCGAACAAGGGGGCCGTTCCGGTGCCGTTTGGCTAGCCGGCGACGCGGACCGGAGCGAGATCGTTCGGCGGGTCGCCGCCTCGGACCCGGAAGTGCGCATGCCTCCCGAAGGAGAGCCTCTTACGGCCGGGCAAATCGCGGCGCTCGAGCAGTGGATCACCTTGGGAGCGGTTTGGCCGGATTCCGTCAAGGCCGAAGCCGGGGCCCAGCGGTTTTGGTCGTTGAATCCGATCGTTTCGCCTCGAATCCCGGATTGGCCCGAGGCATGGACGGCTTGGGTGCGGAATCCGATCGACGCTTACGTACTGCAGCGCTTGGCCGCTAACGAATTGACTCCTTCGCCGGAGGCCTCCCGCGCCACGCTGATCCGGCGGCTGCACTACGACTTGCTGGGACTGCCTCCTTCGCCGGAACAAATCGATCGCTTCGTCGCCGACCCGGAACCTCAAGCTTACGAACGCCTGGTCGACGAATTGCTCGGTTCCCCGCATTACGGGGAACGGTGGGCCAGGCACTGGCTGGATTTGGTGCATTTCGGAGAAACCCACGGTTACGACAAGGATAAGCCCCGGCCCAACGCCTGGCCTTATCGCGATTACGTGATTCGCGCGTTCAACGGAGATCGGAACTACTCGCGTTTCGTGCGCGAACAATTAGCGGGCGACGCCCTGTTTCCCGGAACCCTGGACGGTCTGGCGGCAACCGGTTTCATCGCTTCCGGGCCGTGGGATCTGATCGGGCACGCCGAAGTTTCGGAAGACAAGATCGACGGCCAGATAGCGCGCCATTTGGATCGCGACGACATGGTGACCGTGACGATGAACGCGTTTACCGGCCTTACGGTCCAATGCGCCCGGTGCCACGAGCACAAATTCGATCCCGTAAGCATGGAAGATTACTACGGGTTGCAAGCGGTGTTCGCCGCGCTTGATCGGGCGGACGCCGAAATCGATCCGGATCCCCAAGTGCGCCGCCGCCGCACGGAGTTGCGGCGCCAAATCGCGCAGTTGGAACGGCAATCGCAAGAACATCAGAAGAAGGTCAAGGAGTTGGCCGGGGATGGGCTCAAGGAAATCGACCGGCTCATCGCGGAATTGGAACAACCCGGCCAGCGCCATCCCGCTTTCGGGTATCATAGCGAAATCGAACCTCGCGAAGATGCCGTCAAATGGGTGCAGGTCGATCTCGGCAAACCGGTGCCGGTCGAGCGCATCGAAATCATGCCGGCTCACGACGATTACAACGGGATCGGGGCGGGATTCGGTTTTCCGGTGCGTTACCGGGTGGAAGTTTCCGATCGCGATCGGTTCGACGAACTCGCCGTGACCGTGGCCGATCACACCGCCGCGGATCTTGCCAATCCCGGGACTCGCCGGCAAACGATCGGGCTGCATGGCCGTCCGTTACGATTCGTTCGCTTGACGGCTACCAAACTGGCTCCCCGCAGCGACGACTATATTTTTGCCCTCGCCGAAATGACCGTGCTGGATCGGGACGGAATCAACGTCGCGCCTTCCGGGACGGTTACCACGCTCGATTCGATCGAAAGCGGCGTTCGGTGGCGTAAAAGCAATCTGGTCGACAGGATTTTTCCTGGAGCCGCCGACCGTCCCGAACGGCGGACCGAGCGATTGGCCGAAGCCCGGAAGCAACGGGAATCGATTCTCGAACAAGCGGTGCCGCCTCAGTTGAAGCGCGAAATCGCCGCAACGGAAACGACCTTGAAACGAGTCCGGGAAACGGCGGGCCGGTTGCCGCCTCCCCTGCGGATTTATGTCGGGAAAGTTCACACGGGCAGCGGCGCTTTTCGGGGCAGGGGGCATGCCGGCGGCGAACCCCGCCGCATTCGTATTTTGGAGCGGGGCGACGTTACCCGGCCGGGGAAACCCGTAGCACCCGGAACGGTGGATCTGTTTCCCGGGGGAACGCGGTTGTTCGAATTGCCGGCGGGACATCATGAAAGCCTCAGGCGCATCGCCCTGGCCAATTGGATCGTCGCTCCCGACAATCCGTTGACGTGGCGGGTCATCGTCAACCGGATTTGGCAACATCATTTCGGCCGGGGGATCGTGGGCACGCCCAACGATTTCGGACGGATGGGACAGCGGCCGACTCACCCCCAGCTGCTGGATTGGTTGGCCGTTCGGTTTCGGGACGGAGGCCAGTCCTTCAAGGAGTTGCACCGCCTGATCGTTACCAGCGCCACTTATCGGCAATCGTCGAACGATCGGGAAACGGCGAGACAGATCGACGGCGAAAACCGTTATCTCTGGCGCATGAATCGAAGACGCCTGGACGCCGAATCGATCCGGGACAGCGTGCTGCTGTTGGCCAATTCCCTGGACGCCCGCATGTTCGGACCTTCCTTTCGGGATTTCGTCATCGAAAAACCGGAACACTCGCCCCATTACCAATATCACTTGCACGATCCCCGGGATCCGAAATCCCATCGTCGCTCCGTCTATCGGTTTTTAGTCAGATCCCAGCAACAACCTTTCATGACCTTGCTGGATTGCGCCGATCCTTCGATGATGGTGGAACGCCGGGCGGAAACGCTGACTTCCCTGCAGGCGCTTTCCATGCTCAATAACCGCTTCATGATCGCCCTGTCCTCCCTGATGGCCGAGAACTTCACCGGCGGTCACGAACAGCTGTTTTACCGGATCACCGGCAGAAAACCTTCCGCCGAAGAACTCGCATGGTTGGCCGATTACGACCGAACTCACGGGACTGCCAATCTGTGTCGAACCTTGCTCAATCTCAATGAATTCATCTTCGTCGATTGATTCGGGCGCCGATCGTGCCGAGGCGTTGAACCGCCGCGAGTTCCTGTGGCAAAGCGGCGGCGGATTCGGCGCTTTGGCGCTGGGATGGATGTTGGGCCACGAACAGGCCCTGGCGGCTTCCCGAAACCGGGGCGAACGCTTTTTGGACCGGCCGGCCAAAGCCCGGCGAGTCGTTCAGTTGTTCATGGGCGGAGCGGCCAGCCATGTGGATACCTTCGACTACAAACCGGAATTGATTCGCCGCCAAGGCGAGAAATGGGATCCGGGAGAAACCGTCGAACTCTTCCAGAGCAGTCCCGGCAAAGTGTTCGCTTCCCCTTGGTCTTTTTCGCCATACGGCCAGAGCGGCAAACACTTAAGCGAGATCGTCGCTCCCCTGGGGCCTTGCGTGGACCGCATGGCCTTCGTTCACAATATGGTCGGCAAGACGGGAGTGCATAGCCAAGCCACCTATTTGCAGGCGACCGGTTTTCAACTGCCGGGGTTTCCGGGCATGGGCGCGTGGATCAGTTACGCCTTGGGGAGCATGAACGAAAACTTGCCGACTTTCGTCGTGCTGCCGGACCACCGGGGGTACGCTTCCAACGGGCCTAAGAACTGGGCTTCGGCCTTCCTGCCGACCGAGCATCAAGGAACGACGATTTTTCCGGGAAGAAAGAACCCGATCGCCGACTTGTTTCCCTCCGAAAACGAGTTTATTACGGACCGAAGTTCCGTCGATGGCCTGGACTTGCTCGACCGGCTCAACCGCAGGCATGCCGCCGACCGCGAAGACGATCGGCTCACGGCCCGGATCCGTTCGTACGAGTTGGCGGCCAAAATGCAGTTGAGCGCTCCGGAAGCGTTGGATATCTCGCAGGAACCAGCCTATATCCGGAAACTCTACGGACTGGACCACGGACGGCAAACGTTCGATTCTCAAATCAATCCCGTCGAGGAGACCGATTATTTTTCGCGTAAATGCTTGGTCGCCCGGCGACTGTTGGAACGGGGCGTGCGGTTCGTGCAGATCTGGTCGGGCAACGATAACGGTTTTCCCCGCCGCAATTGGGATTCTCACGAAGACATTCGCCGCGACCACGGCCCCCTGGCCTTGGGTATGGCCACGGGAACGGCGGCCTTGATCCAGGATCTGGCCCAACGAGGCATGCTGGACGATACCCTGATTCTCTGGACGACCGAGTTCGGAAGAATGCCCTGCGCTCAGGGCAGCAAGGGGAGGGATCATAATCCGTTCTGTTTTACCAACTGGTTGTGCGGCGGCGGCATCAAAGGGGGCGTTACGGCCGGGGAAAGCAACATCTGGGGATTTCGTCCCCGTCAGGCCGATCAGGCCTCGCGAGTCTACGATATTCACGCCACCATTTTGCATCTGCTGGGACTGGATCACGAAACCTTGACTTGGCGCCACAACGGTATCGATCGCCGCCTGACCGACGTACACGGACGCGTTCTTCACGAATTGATCGTCTAACTATGAAATCTCACCGAATCCCCCAACATCGTCGCATGTCGTGGCCCGGGGCGCTGGCGCTGGGGCTGTCGGTGTTCCTGCCGGCGCTCTCGGCTCAATTGCCGCAACCCCGGTTGTGGACGATCTATCCGGCGGGAGGGCAAATCGGCACCGAGGTGGAGGTGGGCGTTTCCGGGGCTGATCTGGACGATCCGGTAGCCTTGTTTCCGTCGAACGAAAAGGTCGTCATCGAGCCCAAGTTGGACGGCGACGGCAATCCCGTGAAGCATCGCTTCGTCATTAAATTGCCGGAGGATCTGAGCCCGGGACGGTACGAAATCTGGGCCCAGAGCCGGTACGGAGTTTCTAATTCCCGGTTGTTTGCGGTCGGAAACCGCCGGCAATTCGTGGATCGTACGCCGGCCCACGATCGCGCCGACGCCGTACCCGTTTCCTTAGGACTCGCCGTCCAAGGGCGCTCGGTCGCCAATCGCAAGAACTACTACCGGTTTTTCGCTTCGGGCGGGCGGCAATTGGTCATCGAGTGCCAGGGTAAATCGCTGGATTCGCAACTCGATCCGATATTGGAATTGTTCGACGGGAAGGGGAGGTTGCTGATCAAGGATCGCCGGGGACATCGGTTGCTCTACCGAACGACCGTTTCGGGCACTTTTTACGTGGCGGTGAGGGATTTGACGTATCGGGGTGGCGAATCGTTTTTCTACCAATTGGCGATCCACGACGAGCCTCAGATCGAAGGGGTGCTGCCGTTGAGCGGTCCCGCGGGCGAAGAGCGGGAGTTTCATCTCTTCGGGTATAATTTGCCCTCGGGAGACAACGGCTTGCGAACTACCGTCGCCGAGACCGCTCTGGAGCGGGTCGTGTTTCGTCAAACCGTGCCTGCGGCGGGAAACGGTTCGTTGGCCGGCATGCCTCATTCGGTAGCGGGGCATGAGATCGCCCGCAGTTTTCCCTGGCCGGACCGGGACGCTTCGTTCGTGCCGAGAATCGGGATCACCTCGCTCGACACGATCGTCGAAACGGAACGGTCCGACGGTCAGGAAACGCCCCAATCGATCGAACTGCCCGTTTCCGTTTCCGGCACCTTTTTCCCGGAACACGATCGTGACGTCTACGAATTCGACGCCCGGAAAGACGAACGTTACCGGATCGAGGTCAAGTCGCAGCAACTCGGTTACGGCACTAGTCCGATGGTGTTGGTGGAAGCGCTGGAATCCGGCGGCAAGACTACCGAAGTGCTGGTGGTTTCGCCGGAAACGCGTAATCTGGGTTATCCTTTTCTACCGTTGCTGAACCAGGACCCGGAAGCTTGGTTGACGATTCCGAAAGATGGTCGCTACCGGTTGACCGTTCATGACCGGTTCAATGTCGCCTCCCGGCGGACCGGACTGTACTACGAACTGCGTCTGCGGCCGCCCACGCCGGATTTCCGGGTCGTTTCGGTCGTCGATTCCTCGTTTCACCGCAAACCCAACAATCAGGCCAGAGTGGAATCTTTGGCTTTGGCTCCCGGCCAGATACTTCCGGTACGGCTGCGCTTGAATCGCTTCGACGACTTCAAGGGGGAAGTCAGGATCGTAGCCGAACAAAATCTCGAGGACGTCAAAGTTCATTCGCCGGTCATCCGCTCGGGAACGAACGAAGAGATCTTGCTGCTGGAAGCCGGAGCCGACGCCAAACCGGCTCTCGGGTTTCTGAAACTGTTCGCCGAAGCCACGGTAGGGGGACAGGAAGTGACCCGACCGATCGAGCACGGGCAAAAGAGCTGGAACGTGGGCGATTACCGCAACGAAACCGTCCTGACACGGTTGTCGCCGCACCGGGCCATCGCCGTGGGCGATCGGCAGCCGTTTCCGATCCGGATTGCGGTCGCCGAGCAACTGAAAATTCCGATTTTCACCACGGTTGCCTCTCGATTGACCATCCCGTTGACCGTGGACCGGCTCGAAGGTTTCAACGAAGCGTATCAGTTTTTGATTCGGGGCTTGAAAGCTCTGGAGAAACACCCGGGCGTCAACTTTCCGAAAGAAGTATCCGAGGGAACTCTGACGGTGGACCTGACTCAGTATCAGCTGCCGCCCGGAACTCACCGCTTTTATCTGTTTGGAGAGATCAAGGGCAAATACCAGCGCAAGTCGGGGGGCGACGCGAAGGATTTGACCGTTTCGGCCTATAGCGCTCCCATCAGTCTGGAAGTGCTGCCTGCTCCTTTCACCATCCAATTTCCGCAAGAATCATTGTCGGTGGTGAGCGGCGAAACCCTGAGAACTTCGATCTCCATCAAACGGTATTTCGAATTCGAAGGCCAAATCGAAGTCGACACCAAAGTGGTGGAGAGCGACTCGGGACTGCGGCTCAGGAGCTCGATGCTGCGCGACGGGAAATTCGATCTGATGCTGGATTCGGAATCCGGGCGTACGGGCCAAGTGACGGTCGAGTTGCGAGCTCAGGGAAAACTGAACGGAAAAGAGGTCGCTACGAAGCGGACGATCCCAGTGAATTTATTGGCGGCTCCGCAGGATGATTAAGCGACTGACAACGTGACGGTGACAGACATAACGGATCGGGAATTTTCATGAAGCGATCGGCGTCTTATCTGGGTTGGATCGCGATTTGCCTGAGCGGATTGCTGGCGACCGGCCCGGTTGCGGCCGACGAACGGCCTCTGCCGATTCAGGATATCGAACGTACCGAGGCCGTTGATTTCGAGTCGGAGATCCTGACCGTTTTCAAGGCAAATTGCCTGGCCTGCCATAATCGGACCAAAGCCAAGGCGGGACTGGTGCTAGAGACTCCGGCGACCATTCGCGAAGGCGGAGATTCCGGACCGGCGGTCGTTCCGGGGCAACCGGAGCAAAGCCTGCTCTTCCAGGCGGCCGCTCACTTGGATCAGGATTACGTCATGCCGCCCGAGGGTAATCAGTCCAACGCCAAGAATCTAACTCCCGAAGAACTGGGACTCTTGCGATTATGGATCGCCGAAGGAGCCGAGGGCGAAGTGGCCGGCCGGGTGTCGTTGAATTGGTTGCCCTTGAACCGCCGAGTCCAACCGACTTATGCCGTGGCGATGACGCCGTCGGGTCGTTATGCCGCTTGGGGCTTCGGTAATCAGGCGGCCGTCTACGATTTGCTCCGCGGTAATACGGCGGGACGGTTAATCGATCCGGATTTACCCGGAGCGCAAGCCCATCGCGATACGGTCAACGCCATTGCATTTCATCCCCACGGCAATCTGATCGCTACAGGCGGATTTCGCGAAGTCAAGTTGTGGGAAGCGGATTATTCGATCGAAAGCCGGGCGTTGAAACTGGCCGAGGACGATCGGATTAATGCCGTGGCTCTGAGCGGCGACCGGCTGAGACTGGGGATAGGTTATCAATCAGGCAGGATTCAAGTGCGGGAATTGTCTACCGGAAACGTACTGGTAGATCGGTCGCTGAACCGGGGACCGATCGATCAACTCAGATTTACGGAGCGGGGAGATGCGGTCGCTGTGCGCTTTGACGATAGCACCCTGCAAGTCGGAACGATAGACGATACGGGATGGGTAACCGGCCGGACGCCGAACGTTGAAGGCTTTTTTGCAGCGACTTGGCGGTTCGGTCGTTTGATGGTGTTTTTTGAGGATGGCCGAATCGAATGTTGGGGAAGAAAGGAAAGAGATCTTTGGGAAAAGGTCGAATTTCAGGAGAATACGATCTGGACGATGCCACTCGATGTTTCCTATTTGCTAGATTATTCTATTATAGCCGACGAGCAAGGAACCAAGTGGTTGTACCCTAGAGAGTCTGATACACCACCGGATACCTTATCGTCGGAGCTTCTAGATTTAATCAAACCGGCTGCTAAGGAAGATTTCAAAGACTCTTTGTTTATGCCTTGGAACACCCGGCTCGGCGGAAATGACCGGGTTGCCACCATTTCTTCCACTCGAAAACACGTGGTTACAAATGCAAGGGGCCTTAATATCGACCTTTCTGGGGCCCGGAAGGCGTGGCGAGCGATTAGGGAACTAGAACGGATTAGTGATTTGAAATCGGAGGCGTCAATTCTGGCCGAAGAACAATTGGAAGCGTTGACGAGCCGGCAGAAAAAAGCCGAGGAAAGACAGGATAAGGCCGTGAAGGAACTAACGGCCAAGCAAACCGCGGTCGAGGAAGCCCAAAAGAAGTTCGAGGCGGCCCAGAAAGCGCAAACCGCCGCCAAGGACGAGGTAGCGCAGTTGGAAAATCGCTATCAGGAGGCGGAGCGAAAATTGGCTGACACGAAGGCTGCCGCGAAACGATCGGCCGAAATGATTAGAACTTGGTTCGAAGAGGCAAATCGTTCGGAGACGGGTCAGATTCAGGCGTTGATCGAACGAGCGGAACAAGCCTTGGAACAATTAATCGAAGCGGCAACTGCCTCAGGACGACAAGAATTGCAATTGCAAACGTTGGCAAAGGAGACTGAGCAACAGAAGAATGAAGCGACGGAAAAGGTGAAAGCCGCCGCGAAATCCGTACTTGAAGAGAACGGCAAACTGGAATCAGCGCAAAGGGAACTGTCGTTAGCCGAGAACGAAAGGGATTTGGCCCAGCAAGCGTTGGAAAAATCGAATACGTTCCGAACTGACGGCGAACGGCGATTGGCCGAAGCTAGACGCGAATCGAGCGAACTGTACGATGAAATCCAGGCCATGGACCCGAAGTATCCGACTGTGCCTCTGTTATCCTGCGATTATTCGCCGGACGGCAACCGAATCATGGCCTTGGAAAATACGGGCATCATTAATCTCTGGTGGTCGGATACCGCGGAAGAATTGGAATCGATCCAGCTTGACTCGGGAGACTGGCTGACGGCGAATTTTTTAACGGAAGACACGATTCTGGCCATCGCTCGAGACGGTCAACTTCGGATCGTTTCGGTGACGCCGACCTGGCAGCTGCGCCGGGTGTTGGGTTCGGAAGGGGAATTCGCCGACCGGATGTTAGCTGTGGATTTCAGTTTAGACGGCAGACTGCTGGCAGCCGGGGGAGGCGAGCCGAGCCGTAGCGGCGAGGTCAAGGTTTGGGAACTGGAACGGATGGAATTGATCAAGGACTTGCCGGAAATTCACAGTGACGTCGTATTCGGGCTGAAGTTTTCTCCGGACGCCCAGTTTCTGGCTTCGGGCGGCGCCGATCGTTTTGCGCGGGTCGTCGATCTGGAAAGCGAGACTATCGTTCATTCGTTCGAGGGCCATACCCACCACGTTATGGACGTATCATGGCAAGGGAACGGGCGGAATCTGGCCAGTGCCGGAGGCAACGGCGTAGTCAAGATTTGGGATGTGACCAACGGACAGAGGAAACGGAATATCGAAGGCTTCAAAAAAGAAGTGACAGGAGTCGGTTTTCTCGGGAAAACGGAAGAGTTGATCGCTTCTTCCGGTGACGCTCGGCTGGCAGTGTACCGATCGGACGGAAAACAGGTTCTGGAAATGGAAAACGCCGACGAGTTCTTTTTTGTCGAATCAGTTTCGGGCAACGGAAAATACGTCGCTGCCGGCGGCCTCGAGGGCAAACTGCGGATCTGGACCGTCGAAACCGGAAAACCGTTAACGACCGTTTCCGCAGCCGCGATTTATTGAATCTTCCAGTTTTTAGTTCGCCGTCAAGGAAAACAAAATACCCTTTTACCGAGACTGAGACTTTTTTAAGAATGCTTGGTCGTAACCCGCTCTGCGGAGAATGAATCAGACTATACTATCAAGACAGTGAAAATGAACGTGGAACGAGTCTGGGCGTTGCAGCATCTGAAAAGATTTGAGAATCTTCCCGTGGTGTCGCTGGTCGATTCGCTGGACAGTTGTTCCAGCGAAGTTTACCCAGCAGAAAATTAAAGTGACTGGGTGAACGGGGACCATGAACGGGAATCGAAAATCGGCATTAAATTCAATTCAACCTGTAGGCAGTCACGACGCAGCGATACATTCGAGAAATCCGATTGAGGATATCGATAGTAATTCTCCTTCACGACTTAGACCGCCCCGTAACTGGCGACGTCGCGATCAGCAGGGGATGCTGTGGCCCCGAACCGAAGTGCGTCGCCCTACGCTAGCCTCCGTCAGCTCTCCGAACAGCGGCAAGACAGATTCGCGCCAAGCCTTATACGATCGATTCGCGGATCGAGTTAAAATCGATCCGCAATTCACGCGAAAGGTCGTCTCGTACCAAGGTAATCGCAAGACTCCAGGACTTCGTTGGATGAAGTACAAAGAGGGATTTTCGCGCACGCTCGTCGATTATCTTCTTGACGAGTACCAGCCCAAGCAGGTGCTCGACCCTTTTGCGGGGATCGGAACGACGGCACTCACGGCTGCCGGACGCGGGGTAGAGGCAACCGGGATTGAGATAATGCCGGTTGGGGTTCTTGTTGGCACCGGAATCGCTGCGGCAGCCAACGGCACGTCAAGCATGGTCTTCGAAAAGGCCATCAAGGCAATCCGATCTCGAATCGCTTCGCAACGAGCAGCGGCTCCGGAACATGCCTTTCCGCACGTGGCGATCACCGCGTCGGCCTTTTCGGTTGAAGCAGAGCGTGACATCGGGAAGGCCCGTGAATTCATCGCCGGAATGGAGGATGGCGCAACTCAGAAGCTAATCAATCTCGGTTGCATGTCTGTCCTTGAGACGGCGAGCTACACCCGAAAGGACGGTCAGTATTTACGTTGGGACACTCGTTCGGGGCGCAAATTACGAGCAAAAATGGAGAAAGGGCCAATTCCGTGCTTCTCGGATGCGCTCGAACAACGTCTCTGGGAAATGGCGCGTGACCTCGACCCCATTAAACAGATGTTCGGCGGTGGTCACCCTGATTTTCGGGCTGGATCTTCGCTCGACCTCCTCAAGACGCTGCCCGAGGCCGCTTTCGACATGGTTATCACCTCGCCGCCCTACGCCAATCGGTACGACTACACGAGAACCTACGCGCTCGAATTGGCATGGCTGGGACTTGACCGTGACGCTTTCGGTAAGCTTCGACAGAGCCTGCTCTCGGCAACGGTCGAAAACCGAAGCAAAGTCGAGTCGTTACGCACTGAATATGGTGACCGACCGAAGACTCTTGAGCACGCCCTCGCACTCTACCGGCGCCAAGAGGCCCTGCACGAAGTGTTGCATATTCTCCGCGTTAACGCCGGCGAACTCGGCAATCGCCACGTCATACGACTTTTAGAGGGGTATTTTTTGGAAATGGCGGTCATCGTAACTGAGCTCGGCCGCAACATTCGTTCCGGCGGGTCCGTGATTATGGTAAACGACAACGTGCAGTATCACGGCGAAGAAATTCCGGTTGATTTTATCTTGTCGGATTTCGCCGAACAGTGTGGATTTGTTTGTACGGACATTTGGACTCTTGCAAGGGGAAAGGGCAATGCAAGCCAGCAAATGGGACGATTCGGCCGGCGTGAGATCCGCAAGTGCGTTTACCGTTGGGAAAGGACTGGATGACACTTTTTACCGGTGATATGAGAAGGAGAAGCTTGTCATGAAGAACAAACTGAATATCTTTTTTCGTCTGTTTTTGTTGATATTCATTACCGTTAAAGTGATCAGTTCAGAATCTGTTCCTTTGGGAGATCTAGAGCCTGATCTAAGTGAACTTTATGATACGTTCACAAAGGGAAAACCTTCATCATACGATTTTACTTTATCTGATATCTCCGGATACGATTTGGATTCGGCTCAATGGTGCATTAACAATATCAGCAACCTATATTATTCCGTCAGAGACTCCGGGTATGACGAGGATGCTTTCAGCAATCATATAAAGGATATGTATAGTTATTTGCTGCCTATCGCCGCAAAAGAGAAAGACCGAATGACCAAGTTTAGAAATTCCAAGGAATTTAAGGAAACTATGAAGCGAGACGGGCAAGTACTTGGACCTTCAAAATCTGTAAGTACAGGAGTGAGCCGAATACGCAAGCTTGATGATAATTATCTTTTCGATATGTCTCCTGATTTATACGTTACTGATATGGAAGATCCTGACTTGTTCGAATGGGTACGGTCTGAGTCCTATTTCAAAGACACCGATGGAAAGTACAAGCTATGGTATAAGTTCTATGATTCCAAACTGATCAGTTTAAAACCTAGTAGCGATACTCGATCCTTTAGATTTTGGGAAGCGTACTACATGGATGAAAAGACAAAGGAAACTTTGGTGTCTTTTGCACGAGATTTTAATGTGTCACTGTTAGATATGTTGGGAACTGAAATTACTGACGAAAGCAATGTTCCATTAAGTGAGGAAAAGATTAAAAGCTTAACAGACGGCACACATGAAAAAATAATTGTAAAAGCTATCAAAAACAATTCTGGCAGCGACTATGTGTTCTTGGATTTTATTTCTCGAAATAGCCCAAACCATATCTTATTATCTATGCTTTGCAAGACAGACAATATAACGAAGCCTCTCATCGTAATACGAAGAGACGCCGATTCAAGCGTCAATCATTGTTCTTTTAGAAAGTATCATGAAAACGGCGATTTACATCTCTATGGTTATTTTACGAAACGATATATTACGAAACCATTTTCATTTAAAAAGGAAGACAACGGCATAACATTTCGCCTCATGGAATTTTTTACGACTTTGAACCACTCTGATCCCCCAGCAATTCCCACTGAAGAAGAAAATCCAGTAAAAACAAGGGTTTTCTCAATCGGGTTTTCGCGCTGATTTCTTTAAATATTTTCAGCATTTCTTCCAAAACTATGCTGCATTAATGGTGGTTTCGTTGTAATCGCTGTTTTTTCGTATCTTTTCCTGACCAAAACGTGATTTGACGCTTTTTGGCCCTGGATCGGGTGCCGAAATTCGTCTTAACCCGTTCTCCCGACGTATTTTCCGGCCAGAAAAGCCATCCGAGAGGATCTCGAGTTGTTCTCGAACTCAGGAGGCTGCGATCTGCCGGGGTCTCAGTGTCCGTCCCATGTTTTGATTCCGTTCGGCGTGCCGACCGGCCTGATCCGTCGTGGAACAAGCCGATCCTCACAATCATTCAACGAAAGGTTTTCCCTGGTGAAATTTCGCAAAAAGTTACTCAAACCCAATATCATTGGGAGGATTTGGGGGTGTTTTCGCCTCGTTCCCCGCCCCTGCCGCAAAAGCAGGTTCGAGGTCACCGACCATTTGATGAGCGCGTTTGCGGCGTTGCAGCAGAAATTTTCCTCGTTACTGGGCTTTGACGAAGCCACTCGAGGTCGGAAACGAAAGGTGACGAGCCGAAGAACCCGGGCTAACTTGCGCCGACTGTATCGCATCAAACGAGTGCCTTCTGATTCGGGATTACGCAAATTCCTGGATCGGATCAATCCCATTCATCTTCGATCCGCGTTCCTGGAACTGTTTCGGATGTTACAACGAAACGGAGTGTTGAAGCGATATTGGTGGGAAGACAAGCACTATCTCGTGTCGATAGACGGCACCGGTGTTTTCTCTTCCAACCATCTTCACTGTGAACACTGCTGTCAAAAACAACACGAAAACGGTGCGATCACCTATTACCATCAAGCCGTGGGAGCCGCCGTGGTTCATCCGGACCAGCCGGAGGTTATTCCGCTGGCACCGGAGCCGGTCAGCAAGCAATTAATCGGTTCGGAAGCCGACCCGGAGGTGGGCCCGAAGGACGAGGAACTCACCGACTTTCCATACCGGTATACGGACCGTTACCGGTGGGAAAGCAGCAATAAATGGCTCATCAACGATTGCGAGAGCCGAGCCATCCGGCGGTTGGTCACCAGACTTCATCGGGAACATCCCCGCCTGAAGATCGTCGTCTTGGCCGATGGGCTTCATTCCAACGCCCCGTTTATCAAGCTCCTGAAACGGTATCGAATGTCCTTCATCATCGTCGCCAGACCAAGCAATCACGAACATTTATTCGAGCTATTTGTGAAAGCGGATGAGACCGGTGAATCCCACCGGTTCGTATGTTGGGACCAAGCTGGCGTCAAGTATACGTACATCTGGGTGAATCAACAGCCGCTGAACCAAGAAAATCCTGATCTTAAAATTAATTTTTTATGGTGCGAAATCGAAGCTCCGGGTGAAAAGCCGGCGATTTTTTCTTGGGTCACGGATTGGGAAATCAATGACTCCAACGTTCAAAAAATAGCGCGGGCCGGTCGCAGCCGGTGGCAAATCGAGGATACGTTCAATAGTTTGAAAAATCGCGGGTACCAGTTGGAGCACAATTATGGCCACGGAAAAGAACATCTCGCCACGGTTTTTCTGTTTTTGATGATGCTGGCGGTGCTGGTAGATCAAATGGAACTGATCGCCTGCTCTCTCTTTAAACGGGCGCCTCAGATGATCGGATCGCTCCAGGAAGTCTGGGTAGAAATCAGATGCCATCTTCGCATGCATCGTCTCAAGGATTGGAACCACCTCTACCAGTTACTCGTGTATGGGATGCTCGACTTCGTGCCTAAACCTGCTGCCCCCACCTAGTCGGCGATATTCTGACCGAGATCGCTAGTCGGCGACCTCAAAAAAAAACTCGATTTAGATCGAGCTCGGAGTGGTGCGTTCTGATCTCGTTCATCTCTCGGGCGAAACGCAAAATAAATCACCTGATCAAGGGAAAAAACGAAATGTTATCTGAAATCAATCTTGAAAATCCGTTTTTCGACCGTATTTAACATATTTATAAATAAATTTCACACAATTACTATCTGGCCTGACTTCAGTGGGAATTGCTGCTGATCCCCAATATGACATTTTTACTCTCAAAGTTCCAAAAGGATGGGATTTTGGAGATTTTACTGAGGTGATAGATGGATATGCGAAATTATACAAGAGCGACGGGACTACAAATAAAATAATGATTGGCCGCCCGAAAGCTAATTTCCCGGGGGCGAACGCCCCCAGCCCGGTTAAACTCCCTGTATACAAACATGTATTGCTATTGTTATGTTTCGTATTTTTATTATGGTCTGTTACCAAGCGCAAAACAAAACAACAATTCCCACTGAAGGCAATATCCCTGTAAACACCTGTTTTTTTTTTGATCGGCGAAGGCAAAGCAAGTCAGCAAATGGGTCGATTTGGACGGCGTGAGATCCGTATGTACATTTACCGTTGGGAACGGATCGGATGACTAACCTGTTCTCAAACGACCTAAATCCTTCCTTTTTTTTGCGGAACGGCCCCTAGCACGCATAGTCTAGGAAGTTCGACGGCTCGGCGACGGATTCGATTGCCTTGACTTCAGTGCGCCGAAAGAATGGCTAAGCGATAAACCAATTTGGAAGCGCATCGTCTCTTAAGGCATCAAGCGAAGTTTACTTTACCGAACAACAGGGTAGGGATGTCATATTGACGTTTATTCATTCGCTGAAAGAATTGCGATTAAGCCAACAGTCATTTGATACGTCAGTTCCCAGTTGGAAATGACGGTTGAAAATGCCGCAGATTGATCCCTCATTGAACGCAATCTTGGCTTCAATTAGGCAAGGGCCCGATTAATCGATTCTTCGTCCGCTTTTCCTCTCGTCGATCCTCGTTTGACGAACCGGCATCCCAAACCCTGATTCGGCGTAAAACTGATTCCTCGATCTATCTGATCGGCCGAAGCGGGTCACCACCGCAGTTGATGGCATCTGACGGTCATTTGATGAACGGTTTCTCCGTCGATGGTAACCACGGAATAGGTGACCGAAGGATCTTCTTCGACGGTATCGAATTCGACCAAACCAAACGACTGTTTTTTGTTATATGAGAAGATAGCTCCCCTGTGGTTCATTTCCTGATGAACATGCTGGTTGGTCAACCGCGACGAATTAAATTCGTAAAAATCATAGTAATCCGGGCGCTCGATTTTCCAGGCGTCGGAACGGTGCCGATCAGCCGAAATTAGCAGAATCCCTTCGATCTTTTCTTGTTCGATAAAGGAAAAAATCGCTTCACGCTCTTCCTTGAATCCATTCCAGGTGTCCAAACTGTCTCCTTTGGTGCGGTAATCCCACGGCACCGAAGAGCAGATTACCTTAAAAGTACCGGTCAGTTCCCGGAGGGTCGTCTTGAGCCATGCCAATTGCGCCGGCCCCAGCATGGAAGGATGATCGTTTTTGGGGTCGGTCCTATAATAACGGCAATCGAGCATGACGAAATCGATATCTCCCACCCGGAAAGTGTACCAGCACCCCGGCTGCGCCTCGTTTCCTCCGTATCCGGGATTGACCCAATTGTCTCGAAATATGGGATAGACGTGAAACGGTTTCCAGAACGGAGCCATGATTTCCGGGCCGCCCCAGCTGTCGTTCGTGCTGAAATCGTGATCGTCCCAGATACTGTAAACGGCAGTGGCCGCGGTCAGATCGCGCCACTCGGGACGCGATTGTCGGCGATGATAGGTATACCGTTGCATAACGGGAGATTCCGGGTCGTCGATGTAGACGTTATCTCCCAAAAGCAGCAGCGCATCCGGCCGGAGGCTCTTGATCGTGGTCCAAACTCGCTCGTTGGGCGGGACATACCCCGCGCCGCCTCCGAAAACCAACCGATAACGTACGGAAGTTCCCGGGGGAACAAGGGTGCGAAACTGGTAACTCGCGGAATCCTGACCGGCCAAGGTAACCCGATAGGAATAACGAGTATCCGGCGACAACCCCGTCAATCTGACTATCCCGGTGCCGTCGTTTTCCTGGCGCGTCATGCCCTTCGCGGAGACCGTTCGGGCACTGAAATCCGCGGTTTGCGAAGCGGTGATCGTGAATTCGGCAGGCTCGGCGGTGCGCACCCAAAACGAAGCGGCGTTATGAGTGAGATGGCCGAGCATAGGGCCGTGGACGCTTTCGGTCCGCAGTTTCTCGAACAACTCGTCGAACCAAGGGTGGCCGTCCCGCGCTCCGCGAAGCAACGTTTCCTGGCCGGCCGCAATCCGTCCGGGCGGCAAGCCTTTTTCGATCGCCTCCGACATCCACGTAACCGCCGGTTTCCATTGTCCCTGGCGGGCGTGCCAGACCCCCATGAGAAAGTGAGACTCGGGATCTTCGGGATGATCCTGCAGATGTTCTTCCAGGAAAGTTTTCGCCTCGGAGTAGCGGAACAACAGGATGAGCCGCAAGGCGAATTGATGGATCCGCTTGTATTGCCGATCCCGATTGGTCAATTGCATTTGCGGCCTGGGCCTGCTGGCTCCAGCCAATTCCACGGCGGATTGCGCCTGCAGGCCGCGCTGCGGTTCGGTCGCCGGAAAGAGCAGGCAACCGAGGCCGAGAAAGGCGAGAATTCGATAATTCATGAACGGTAATATCGACTTGCGAATCGAAACGCGCTTCATCCCTTCATCGCGGGCCGGCGTTGAACGAACGAAATTTCCATCCGGCGATTGAATGGGGAACAATCAAAATCTTGCCCTCAATTTGTTCAAGCAAAATCGCTTTCCATGACCGTTGAGCGGCACCGGGCCAAGAACCGGCTTGTACCGGACTTCGTTTTCCGGAACACCGGAATCCGAACGGTTCCGTCGCCGTTCGAACGGTCGGCCACCGGTCCGGGATATTATTAAATTGATTTTCGATGAGGGGCGGAGGACGATGCCGAAGCAGCGGTCGAGAAGCGTTATCGCCGTTTTTTCCGGCAGATCATTCGGAAATCGTTCGACGAATCGGTACGATAGAACGTCGGCGGCGGCTTGGCTTGCGACTCGAGAAAACCGACGGAAATGAAAAGAAGAATCAACCTGTTCCTGACCGCATTGTGCGGTTCGATCCTCTGCGGCCTTCTCGGCCCCAACCTCGCCGGATTATCGGCCGCTTCGCTCCAAAGCGAACAGGACGCCGAGTTCGCCCGCATTTTCGCTTCGAATGCTGAAGTCAAGCAACTCGCCGACAACTTGCGCTTTTCGGAAGGTCCCGTCTGGGTAGGCGGCGCGTCGGGTTTTTTGGTGTTCAGCGACATTCCCGCCAACAAGTTGATGAAATGGTCGCCGGTGACCGGGTTGTCGGTGTTCCGGGAAACCAGCAACAACGCCAACGGCAATATCCTGGATTTGCAAAATCGCTTGTTGACCGCCGAGCATGGCGCCCGGCGACTTTCGCTGACCAAGAAGGACGGCACGGTTATTACCGTGGTCGATAACTTTCAAGGCAAAAAACTCAATTCGCCCAACGACGTGGTGGTTAAGTCGGACGGCTCCATTTGGTTTACCGACCCCGATTATGGGTTACGGAATCGGCCTCGCGAGCAGGAGGGCAACTACGTTTACCGTTTCGACCCGCTGACCCGGGAGTTGACGGCGGTGGCCAAGGATTTCGTCAAACCCAACGGCCTCTGCTTTTCTCCCGACGAAACCAAGCTGTACATTGCCGATTCGGGCAATCCCAGACACATCCGGGTGTTCGAAGTTGCCGGCGACCGTCTCACCGGCGGCCAAGTATTCGTCAAGCTCGATCAAGGCGGTCCCGACGGAATCCGTTGCGATGTCGAAGGCCGCATTTGGTCCAGTTCCGGAGACGGAGTTCAGGTGTTCACCCCGGAAGGCGCCTTGATCGCCCGAGTGATTCTACCCAAGGGCGGCGCCAATTTGGCTTTCGGCGGCGCCGACGGACAAACGTTGTTCATTACCGCCCGCAATTTCTTGTTCTCGGTAAAGACCTTGACCACCGACGCATACTTCCGTCGTTGAGCGATTCAACGCTGGATCAGGCGATACCAAGCCGAAAAACCCAGGGCGAGCTGCTCGACCGAATTTTGCCCCATGGTGCCGGGGACGTCTTGCCAGTTCGGATCGTTTAGATTCGCCTTGATCTGAAGCACGATTCCCGGTCCGCCGTTCCATTGGATCGTCAGGACGTTGCCGGTCAATTCGACGCTGTCGATGGCCAATGCCTCCGTTCGGTCCGTCACCGTCAGCGCAGCGATTTCGCTGACGACGGTGCCTTGGGAATCGGTGACGGTGACGCGGTATTCGCCTTGATCGGCCTGCTGTACTTCCTCAATGCGGAATTCGTTGTTTCGCGCCGCTCCTCCCGGAATGTTGGCTCCGTTATATTGCCATTGATAGGCCAGCGGCGGAATGCCTTCGGCGACGACGGAAAATACCGCGGTTCCGCCCTCGACCACCACGACGGGTTGAGGCTGCCGCCTGATGATGGGGTGTTCGGCGATTGTTAATTGAGCGATTTCGCTGGTGACCGACGCCCCTTCCGAATCGGTGACGATAACCCGGTAATCGGCCTGATCGATGAGTTGAGCGTTGGTGATGGTGAAAGAGGCCAATCTCGCTCCCGGGATACTGAAATCGCCGGACTGCCATTGGTAATTGAGCGGTTCCTTGCCTTGGGCTTCGACGGTAAACGTGACCGTGGCGCCCAGTACGACATGGAGGGATTGAGGTTGGGCGGTGATGACCGGTACCGACCCCGGCGGGGGAGGAAGTTCCAGAGTGAGAATCGCGGTTTGGCTGGTGACCGTGCCTCCGGTATTGCTGACAACTACCTGATAATTGCCCGCGTCCGCTTCGGAAACCGTTTCGATTTCCAGCACGGCGGTCGAGGCTCCCGGAAGATTGACGCCGTCTTTCCGCCATTGGAGGATCAGGGGCGGCGAGCCGCTCGCGACGACTTCGAATCTCACGGAAGTTCCCGGTTCGGCGGAAACGGAAGTCGGCTGCTCCACGATTTGCGGCGGCTGGGCGCTCGGAACGGCGGTGACGGTCAGCTGCGCCGGATTGCTAATCGCCGTGCCGGCGGTATTGCTTACTCGAATCCGGTAGCTGCCGGCGTCTGCTGACGTCGTTTGCTTGATGACCAATCTGGGAGAGGTGGCTCCGGGAAGATCCTGTTGGTTTTTTTGCCATTGATAGATTAGCGGCGGAGAACCTTCGACGATGACTTCGAAAACCGCCTCTTGTCCTTCTTCGACCGTTAGACTGTGCGGTTGTTGCACGATGCGGGGCAACCCGGTTCCGGTCGCTGGGATCACCGTTAGCGTCGCCGGTTCGCTGATCGCCGTGCCTGCCGAATTGCTGACGACCGCCCGGTAACTGCCGGCCGAAGCTTGGCTCACGTTGCTGATGAACAGCGTATCTCCAGTGGCTCCGGCAATATTCTGCTGGTTGAATTGCCATTGATAGGTCAACGGATGGGTGCCGACCGCGACGACTTTGAAAGTGACGGAGTCGCCGGCAGCCGCAGTCGAGTCCTCCGGGTGCTGCACGATATCCGGCGTAATCACGGCACTCTGTACTCTCAGAATGGCCGGCTCGCTGATCACGAATCCGAGTTCGTTGGAAACTTTGACGCGGTAGGATCCAGCGGCGGCTTCGGGAATGTCGCTCAGAGTCAGCGTGTCGCTGTTCGCGTTGGCGATGTCGAGCTGATTGAATTGCCATTGATATTCGAGGGGTGGCGTGCCAACGACTTCCACCTTGAAGGTGGCCAATCCTCCCGCCTGGACGGATACGCTAACCGGTTGCCGGACGATTTGGGGAAAGACGGGCGCCGCCGTAACCTCCAACACGGCCGCTTCGCTGACTACCGTTCCTGAAGCGTTGGATACGACGACCCGATAACTGCCAGCGGCCGCCGCAGGCACGTTGCCGATGACAAGCGTATCGCCGGTGGCGTTGGCAATGTCCTGTTGATTGAACTGCCATTGGAAGGTCGGAGGCGGCGAGCCAATGGCGATGACCCGGAAAGTTACGGTCGCTCCTTCTTCGAAGGTTCCTCCCTGGGGGTGTTGCTCGACACTCGGCGGCTTGTCGACGGTCTGCACGGTTAGCCTGCCGGTTATGCTGAAAATCGATTCGACTTCGTTGCTGACCTGAACCCGATACTGTCCGGCGTCGGTGAGCTCGACGTTATTGATCACGAGAAAAGCGCCGGTGGCTCCGGGTAGATTGTCCCCGTCTTTTTGCCATTGATAGAGCAGGGGAGGAGTGCCGGTGGCCTGAATTTCGAACCGCACCTCGTCGCCGGTTTCGGCGTCCACATCCACGGGTTGGCGAGTGATGCTGGGAGCGGCCAAAACCTTGAGCGGCGCGTTTTGGCTGACGATTTGACCGCCTCCGTTGCTCACTTGAACCTGGTAGATCCCGATGTCGGCGAGGGTGGCGTCGGCGAGGGTAAAAGTCGCTTGGTCGGCGCCTTCGATGGGTTCGTTGTCCCGGAGCCATTGATAGACCAAGGGTTCGTCGCCGGTCACCTCGACCCGAAACGTCGCCTCGCCTCCCAAGGGAATCGATTGCGGCGAAGGTTGTCGGGTGATGGCCGGCGGTTCCAGCGACAAGGAAAATCCCGGAGGCGCCAACGGCTGCGCGAAATCGATCCAGGCGAAATAGAAATCGGTATCTTCGAGCGGGTGTTCGTCGCCTTCGTCGTGATAGCGGGATTCGACGACGAACTTGTTTTGCTCTACCGGTTGATAGGAAAGAAAATTGCGGCCGACGATATCGGAGCGTCTTGCGAGACGGCCGGCGGCGCCAAGCAAGATCATGCCGGCCGTGGGGGATTTGTCGGGGATGCTCAGCGAGTAACGGCCAACTCCCAGCCGCTCGACGGTGAAATGGCCGCGACCGTTCAGCACGTTGGCGTCGGAGCCTCTCACATGCCCGCCGATCAGATGTTCCGACGCATAGGGCACGTAGAGAAAACAAAAGCTCAGTCCCAGCTCTTCGGCGAAAGTATGATCGAGTTCGGTATCGGGACGGATCATCACTTCCCATCCCGAGCCGTCCGGCAGGGGATCGGCGGCTGTAATGCGGGCAACGGAGCTGAGGCGGGGTTCGATGGAGTGGGTGAACAGCATGCCGTCGGTTTGAGCGTTGACGTTCGGAAGCCGAACGATCGCCGGAGACACCACGATATCGCTGGTTATCGACCACTGGACAATCGGCGCAGCGGCCGCCGGTAACTCGGGATGGTGATATTCCGGTTGAAACCACCGGCCGGCCTGTTCTTCATCCGGCGAGGCGACATAACCTCCTAACCACCCCTGATCGTAAGGGAACCAGGCTACCGAAGTGTCTATGATGCCTTGATTGGCGTTTCCCGCCCGGTCGATGAGGATTTCGATCTGGCCGTCTCCGAAGGAACCGTCCAACAGGTTGTAGCCTTCGCTGCGCGAGCCGTCGGCTTTGAGGGCGACGATGCCCTGGAACTCGCTTTGATCGTCGTTCCATTGCTGACTGTTTTTTCGGACGCTGGCCAACAGAATGCCTTTGGCCGGATGCGGGCTCCAAGCTGCGCCGTTAGGCGCCCATTCTCGCCGATCGGCTTCCCATTCGTAACCCGACCCGGAAAAGGTCGTGTCGAACGGAGAAACGCCGTAAATGGCTGCGGCCCCTTCGGGATCGGCCACGTTCAGGCGAGGAGCGAGGCGACCGTTGGAAAAACCGGTCAACGACCAAGGCAAGGGTCCTTCGCCGGCCAAGTTCATGAGGATATCGTTGGAAGACCAGTCGGGTTCCTGATCGTGGTTTCGATCGGCGTCGACGACCCAGTTGGCCGCGGTGACGGTGAAATTGGGATAGGTGCCCGGTTCTAAACCGTCGGGAGGCACTGCCGGGGCCGGACCGGCAGGTAGCTCGTCACCACGAAGGGGCGACGCCAACAGAACACCGAGAGCCAGCATCCGAAGAAGACGCTGGAATGACTGAATCCGAATCATAGAACTGTCGAAGTAGTGCCGCTATCGTCGACTATTTTTTCCTTCGTGACAATTTCGGAATCGCGAAATCGATCCGCTGCGAACCGTCGAGACTTTGCTCGGCACTTAAATCGGTTGCAACGAAGCCGAGTCTCAGATACGATAAACTCGTTGAGGAGGGTTATTGCCCGAGGTTTGCGACAGTAGCAGATTATGATTCGAACAGCGATTGTAAGGCCGGGAGCGATGGCCATTTTGACAGTCTTTCTGATTGTTCAAAGCAAAGCGCAAGAGCAGGAATTGGCAGTATCCATCGTCAAGGAGGAAGATGCGGTGCGAGTGGACTTGCCCCCCACCAAAGGACGGGCCTTGGTGCTGGAAGTGCAGCGAATGCTAAACGAAGCACCGGAATGGAATCCGGTGCTTCGGGTGAATTCTCCCGAGTCGCGCCGGTCCTACTATGACCCGATGTGCCGCGTTCAGCCGACCCGGTTTTACCGGCTGCGGGAATCCGCGGACCAAGGACTGCCTTGGGCGGATAATTTCAAATTGCTCGACAGCGGCGGCGCGGCGCACGAACTGTATTATTACACGCACGTCCCGATCATCGTTTTGCTGACGGTAGGCGACTCCGTGGACCGCCTGGAACCGTTATTGCCGAAAATCGAGAGTTTGCGCGCCGAGCACGGCTCCGACGTCTTTTTTTGGGCGATTGCGACCGGCGGGGTCGCCGACCGCGAAGCGATAGCCGCCCGGAGCGCCGAACTGGCCATCGATTTCCCGGTGTTGCTGGACTACGGCGGGGTGGTCACCAGAAATCTGAATCCGACATCTTACCCCGAGGTTTTCGCCGCCCGCTCGACCGACTGGACGTTTTTCTATCGCGGAGCCCTGAGCACTTCGGTAACCGTCGGCGACCAAACAGTCGAAAACCGCTATCTTGCGGAGGCGATAGGGCAACAATTGGCTAACGAACCGATAGCGGTGGAATTAGCGGAAAGCGTCGGAGAACCGGTCGAGTTGCCGATAGCGGACTCGATCTCCTATACCGAGGATATCATTCCCATCCTTATGGCGAATTGCGTTCGTTGCCACAGCGAAGGCAACATCGCTCCCATGGCCTTCGACAGTTACGAATCCGTGTTGGAAAATCTGTTCGCGATCAAGGATAAGGTGTTGGCCGGAGAGATGCCTCCCTGGCACGCCGACCATTATTATGGCCGATTCGCCAATGAATCCCGCATCCCCCTGGAGGATAAGCAAACGTTAATCGACTGGATCAATCAGGGCGCCGAGCGAGGGGAAGGGGAGGATTTGCTGTTGACGGCCGAGTTCCCGGAACCGACCGATTGGTTGCTGGGCGAACCGGATTACGTCGTCGAGATTCCTCATCAGAACATTCCGTCCGAGGGAGTCGTGGATTATCGTTATCTGACGGTGGAAAATCCGATTCCCGAAGACGTTTGGCTCAAGGGAGCGGCGGTGATTCCCGGTGATGCGACTGTCGTTCATCACGGTCTGATATTCCTGATAACCGAGCCGGACGACCTGTTCGCCGTTCAAGGCGGGTTGGCCGGTTTTTACACCGGGTACGTTCCAGGATACGATCCAGAGTTTTTTCCCGAGGGAACCGGGAAATTCTTGCCCGCAGGCTCGGCTTTCGTTTTTCAGATGCATTATACGACCGTCGGTAAAGCGTCGACCGACGTGACGAAGCTGGGATTATACCTCGCCGACCGCAAACCGGAAAGGCGCCTGGTGACCGCTTCGGCATACACCATCAACATCGACATTCCGGAGGGAGAGGCCAACCACGAAATTTCGGCTACGGCGGCGATCGAACAGGACAGTTGGCTGATCGAACTCAATCCGCATATGCATTACCGGGGCAAGAATATCCGCTACGAATTGGAATATCCGGACGGCAACCGGGAAATCTTGCTTTCGGTCCCCGATTATCACTTCGACTGGCAGCGGTCTTACCGGTATGAAGAACCAAAATTGATGCCGAAAGGTTCGAAACTTCACGTGAAGGGAGCCTACGATAATTCGCCGCAAAATCGTTGGAACCCGGATCCCGGCCAACGGGTCTTCTTCGGCGAGCAAAGCTGGGACGAAATGTTCATTGGCTACTTCAATTACGTCGTTAAATAGTCCCCGTTAAACGGCATCGGAGACGAAGTTTTCCTGCCTTGGATCCCGAAAAAACGACCGGTCCCGACCTAGCGCCGATCAAGGAATTCACCGTGACCAGAGGGCGGCAGAGTCCCCCGGTCGTTGCGGGGCGAAAAGCGGCGATCGAGATCGTAAAAGGAAATTGCCGGGAAGTTTTCGACCTTTGCCGAAAGGCAAGAAAACGGCCGAGCGCGGCGTTGCCTGCCGGGGAGCCCCCGGAGTCGGCACCGGAAGATCGAATCAAGCGGGAACGACCCGATCTCGTTGCGGCGATGAAATGGGTAGTGGAGCAGTCGGTACCCGAGTTAGGACACAGCAACGGACGGGAGCAGGACAGACTTTACCGAGCGGCAGGATTATCGCCTTATCTGACCGCACCGCGTTTCCTGCCGGTCGTTTTGAATCGGCAGGAAGATCGGAATAGAAGGCGGAGTTTCTATTCCCTGGTTCACGAAGAAGCCACCCGGTCCCGATTTGGCGCTGATAAAACGGTTCGTCGATATTTGGATCGTCAGCGTCCACTGGCCTTTGCAGGGCGGAAAGCGGAACTCGAAATCGTGAAAAAGAGTTGTCGGCAAGGCGAGCAGACAGCAAGTCACATCGTAGTCTTCCGGGGAGCTCCCGGAGCCGGCAAGTCTTCACTGCAGGCCCATATCAGAAAATTTTGGATCGAGGAAAACGATCCTTTGGTGGTATCCGTTCCAGAAATGATTCTGGAAAAAACCGGCGCACTCGTTCGGAAAATCGGAAAAAGAAAAATTCCATTCCAAGCGAAGAAACTCGAACTGAAGACGGGAACGAACCTCTGGCGGGGGAATCAAGGGCGGTTGGCTCTACGGCAACTTTCGACCGAAGCCCTGGGAACCCGGATCATCGACAACGGATTTCGATGTTCTTGCGAAGTTGAAGCCTGCGAGGAGTTGGAAACGTCCGGGGTGCCTCCTGGGGCGAGATCCAGACGGTTGCGAAAGAGCCCAGCACCTGTCTTCGAGAATTTCCTCCCAGTGTGCGGGCTGTGAATATGAACTTGCTAGAGCATCGTCAGCGGCGCGGCTTCGACTGATTCCACGGTTGCTTCGATCGCCCCTTTTTCTTGGACCTGTCTTGGACGGACCGGCAAGGCCATCGTTTGGAAACGTGCGCCAAACTCCCGGAACTTCACGATCGATTCGCAACCGGCCAATCTTCGATTCGTCACTAATCCGGATTTCAGATTCTCGTAAACGAAACCGGAATATCCCTGGAATACTCAAAAGCTTGCCGATGCGCGCGGATCTACCATCGCTTGTTTTGATTCGGGAACACCGCCATCGCTAACTTTCGCATCGGCTCAAACCCGATCGGTGATTCCCTGGTTCAGAGCAGACCGATAGCTCGCACGGGCAATACGGACCTTCGAGACTCACCTTCACGCCAACAGTTTTCCCGCTGGCGCGATCGTTTTCCGTCTCTTCCCCAAGCGGCCGGAATATTCAGGATCTGGCACCGCCCAGAGTCCATCAGGGGAACTGCGGCAACTTGCGACGAAGTCGAATCGAAATCAGAAAACGAAGCTCCGGCGATTTTGAAACGGATGGCTCATCCTTCCCGACACCGAGTGATCAAAACTATCCCGGGCGACATCAACGAAGGGTACCGCCCCTTGGATAGTCGGCCCTGAGAGGGGGAGCGAAGCGGGTTAAGTCATCGATTACGAGTGCAAGCAAAACGAGTGACCTCGCTTCGAGTTGCGGCGTATCCCCTGGTCCGGCCGGTGTTCGAAATAGCGCCTCGCCTTGGACTGTCCACCACGCGAACCGAATACAACGCGGTCCGTCGGGGTAGAACCTCGGCCCTGGAGAAAAATTGCTGCCAGAAAATCGGTCCGACTCGATGAAAGCATTCGTTCTTCGATGATATCGGCTCCAATAACCGCGAAATCACTGTGCCGCCGAGCCAAGGAAGGCAGGAAAGAAAACATTCGTTTCGACGACGTTTTTCATTGCTCTCCCTTTAAAAGTTGTGGTATGTTGCCTCCGTGTCCGGTACGAGACGGCACAGATTGTCTCGTCGGCCCGATAACGGGCCGCTTAGTTATGAGCGTGACCGGTAAGTTGTGAAAAACCCAATTCGAAGCCAGATTCGGCTTTCGCGCCCATCGAGATTTTCCTTCGATGCCTTCGGCGTCGAGTTCCGTTTCCCTTACTTAACTCATGGATTCATTTGACAAGATCGGATTAGCCGATCAACTGAACCAGGCCTTGACGGCCTGCCGATTTCAAAAACCTACTCCTGTACAAAGAGATTCGATTCCGGTGATCCTGCAAGGTCGGGACGTGCTCGCGTCCGCCAAGACCGGCACCGGTAAAACCGCGTCCTTCGTCTTGCCGGCCATGCAGCAACTGCTGACCGGTTCCCGGCGGGGAGGCAAGGGCCCCAGGGTGTTGATCCTGACTCCCACCAGGGAGCTGGCGTCCCAAGTCAACGCTCACATTCGCGATCTGGGCAAATACTGCCGGTTTACCTGCGGCAGCGTCATCGGCGGGATGCCTTATCCGCCGCAAATCCGGCTGCTTCAGAAGAAGTTGGATATTTTGGTCGCTACGCCCGGGCGCCTCATGGACCACATGGAAAACCGGCGGCTGGATTACTCCAGCCTCGAGATTTTCGTCCTGGACGAAGCCGACCGCATGCTGGATCTCGGATTCATCAACGCGATCACGACGATCGCTTCCAGCCTGCCGAAAAAACGCCAGACGCTCCTGTTCTCGGCGACGTTGGAAGGCAAGATAACCGTCATCGCGGACGATCTGTTACGCGACCCGGTTCGGATTCAACTGACGTCCAACCAAAACAAACACGAATTGATCCGCCAGCGAGTGCATCACGCCGACGATTTTCTGCACAAGCATCGCTTGCTGAACTCTTATCTCAACGAATCCGAAGTGACCCAAGCGTTGATTTTCACGGCGACGAAACGCGGCGCCGACCGGCTGTCCAGCCTGTTAATGGCCCAAGGTCACGATACGGCGCCCATGCATGGCGACTTGCCGCAGAACAAGCGTAAAAAAACGATGGACCGGATGAAGAAGGGCAACTTGAGAATTCTGGTCGCCACGGACGTGGCGGCCCGGGGCCTGGACATCAAGGGAATCAGTCACGTCATCAACTTCGATCTTCCTTCGGTGGCCGAGGATTACATCCATCGCATCGGCCGCACGGGGCGAGCCGGAGAAAACGGTATTGCCGTCTCCTTGGTGACCCCCGATGACTGGGGGAAACTCAGGGACATCGAGCGGCTTACAGGGAGAACCGTCGAACGGAGCGTAATACCCGGCTTGGAACCGGTTAAAGCCGTTCCCAATTTGAAACAAGCCGGCCGGGGGGCTCCCCCTCCGAATCGCCGGCGCCGCCGCTCCGGGTCACGCATGCGTTTTTAATGAACCCGCGCCTCGGCAGATCGGCGAGTTCGCGACGATCTAGTTCACCGGAAAAGACGGGACTGGCATTCGGCGATTCGACGGAAGGCCATGACCGGTAGCGAACAGACTGTTTTTCCGATCACGGTTCTCGGAACGCTTGCGCCTGACGGAAGATCGGAAGGGAAGTTGCGAATCCGTTTCTTAGAGCAGTGGAGTCGGTTGCGGAGTCTAAACGAGCACCGGAGCGAAGAGAGAGCCCGCGATTATCCCAACGGGTAACTTTCGGGGAGGGCGGATCGCCGGTCGGCGGCTTAGCGAAAGGTAACTATCGAAGTGCTACCGGAGGCGCGCCGTTCGAGAATGGACTCGGAACCGAAGTGCCCCCGTTTCCATTCCTTGGGAGCATGCTTGGGAGCATGCTTGGGGGTTGATCCGGTGCCCGGGCGGGCTTGAATCTCGTCAGTAGAACTGAGAGCGCGTCGGCCCGTCCAGTTTCGGGCGAGTCGAATTGGGAAGGAATGCGACAATTCGAAGATCCCGGTTTCATTCCCGGGATGGCCCGGTCAACCGGTAAAAAGCACTTGATTGCAAACCGAGCTTGAGGTAGGAGTAATCCGAAGGTATGAAGCTTCCCACCGTTTTCCGTACGAGTGACATCCTTAACCCGGCTTGGTTGTTGTGCGTGGGGATAATTGGGTGTCCGGCGGCTTCGCTCGCCCAACCCGGCGACGAGTTGAATTTCTTTCGTCAGGAAATTCAACCTTTGATCGTTCAGAACTGTTTCGAGTGCCATGGCACCGGCAAACACAAGGGCGGGTTGCGCTTGATTTCCCGCCAATCCATTTTACAGGGCGGAGATACCGGGCCGGCCGTGAATCTAGACGATCCCGAGGCGAGTTTGCTGTTGGACATGATCAGTTATCGGGACGACGACCATCAGATGCCGCCTTCTGGAAAATTGGATCAGGAGGAAATCGAAAAGTTACGGACCTGGGTCGCCATGGGCCTCCCTTACGATCCCGCCGCCGAGAAAGAACCGGATCCTCACGCCGAAGAAGGGGAGTCGGCGGGTTATCAAACCGAAGTCAACGAACGGACCCGAAATTACTGGGCCTTTCGCCCCATCGTGAAATCCGTTCCCTCCGAAGTGTCGCCGAAGGAATGGAACGAACATCCGATTGACGCTTTTATCGCCGCGAGCTTGAACGAGGCCGGACTCGTTCCCAACGGTCCGGCATCCCGCCAGCAATGGATTCGGCGTGCTTATTATAATTTGATCGGCCTACCGCCGACTCTCGAGGAGGTGACTGCATTCGAGAACGACCCTTCCTCGAACGCTTTCGAAAAGGTAGTCGACCGGTTGCTGAGAATGCCTCAGTACGGCGAGAAATGGGGGCGGCATTGGTTAGATCTGGTTCGTTACGCCGAAACCAACGGTTACGAACGCGACGGTCGCAAACCGGAAGCTTGGCGTTATCGCGACTACGTCATCCAAGCCTTCAACCTCGACAAGCCTTACGACGATTTTATCCGGGAACAATTGGCCGGAGACGAATTGGACGAAGTAACCATCGACAGCGTTACCGCTACCGGTTTTCAGCGGTTGGGCATTTGGGACGACGAGCCGGCCGACCCCGATCAGGCTTACTACGACGGTTTGGACGACGTGCTGTCCACGACATCCCAAGTCTTCCTGGGACTAACGGTAGGGTGCGCCCGGTGTCACGATCACAAAATCGACCCTATCCCGCAGCGCGATTATTACCGGATGTTGAGCTTCTTTCACAATACCCTGAACAATATCCAGCAACGCGCTTTCAAGAAATCAGCTTATACGCTCAACACCCTGCGGGAAATCGCGAGCCAGGCGGAGCGGGAACGACACGAAACCCTGACTAGGGAACATCAGGAACAACTAAAATCGATCACGGAAAAGGTCAGCGCTTACGAGGCCAAGATCGCGGCGACTTTCTCGAATCCGGAAAAGGAAGACGCCGCCGACAAGCGAACCCGAGAATTGCTGCTCGAACAGAAACGGGAACAGGCGCTGGACGCCACCGAACTGGCCGATTACGTGCAGGCGAAGGAACAGGACCGCCAGTTGCGCGGCAAACGCATTCCTCCGCTTCCCAAGGCTTTGGCCATCAGGGAAAACGGCCGGCAAGCGCCGGACACCCACGTGCTGATTCGCGGCAACGCTCACGTCAAGGGCGAGCAGGTGCAGCCCGGGTACCTTTCGGTACTGGGTTTCGACGACCCCGAGATACCGCCGGCGCCTGAAGGGAGCGATTCGTCGGGGCGCCGCAGGGTGCTCGCCAACTGGATCGTCAGCCCGGATAATCCCTTGACCGCACGGGTGATCGCCAATCGGATTTGGTACTACCACTTCGGACGCGGCATCGTTCGGTCTCCCAATAACTTCGGTCAGAACGGCGAGGTGCCGACGCATCCCGAATTGCTGGATTGGCTGGCGGCCGAGTTGATCGAAAACGGATGGAGTCTGAAACAGTTCCATAAAACCTTGATGCTGACTCGGACTTACCGCATGTCTTCGACGTATCACGCCGGCAACGCGCAACTGGATTCGGAGAACGATTATTTCTGGCGGTTTCCCATGCGGCGACTGACGGCGGAAGAGATTCGCGATTCCATCATCAATCTGTCCGGCATGCTTAACCTGAAAATGGGCGGCCCTAGCGTCTACACCGAAGTGCCGCAAGAAGTGCTCGCCACGGCTTCGCGTCCGAACAACGCATGGGGAAGGTCGGATCCGGACAATCGCAATCGGCGCAGCGTCTACGTTTTCGTCAAGCGATCTTTGCACGAACCCATGTTGAAAGCATTCGATTTCGCCGATACCGATTCGTCGTGCGCCGTACGCTTTACGACTACCGTGCCGACACAGTCCCTGACCATGCTCAACAGCAAATTCACCAACGATCAGGCGGTCACTTTTGCGGAGCGGTTGCGGCAGGAAGCCGGAACCGACCGAGCCGGCCAAGTCGAACTGGGGTTGGGACTGGTCTTCAATCGCCAACCGACCGAGCGGGAAATCGCCGACGGATTGGCGATGATGACCGAAATTCAACAGACTTCCGAGTTGACCGAAGAGCAGGCTTTGGAGCGGTTTTGCCTTATGGCCATCAATTTGAACGAATTCATCTATCTGGATTGACGATCGGCGGGTGTTTTGCGGCAACCTATGATCACTGCAACAATTGACATCGTTAAATGACAGGAACGACCAAGGAGAATACCTGGTATTAACAGGGGATTATCTACTGAACATGACAAGGGTGTCGGGTTTCGTAGACTTTTCACCGATGATTGAGAAATGGCACCGAAATCGACCAGAAAAATCAAGCGGAAGGGAATACACTGTTGGAATTGACCCGAATGTTTTCTGACGAAGCGGCCGCGAATCAGTGGTTTGAGGCGGTGCCGGGCATATGATCCGGAATGCCGGGCGTAGGGTGCCGTTTGGAATTGCGATCGCGCCGGCGCGGCGGCAGAATCGAAACCGAAGGCAAGGCTTCAAGTTGATTTGGTTCCCGAAAAAATCGGGGATTATATGCTTATCTACCCAAAAGAAGACCGGGAGTCCGTCCATCGTCTGCAGCAAGGAAAGCCGCCAGCGACGAATCTGACTTCTGCCGAAGATTGAATCAAAGTTGAAGGGCGTTTCTACCGCCCTTCGCCGCGATCTTGATTCCGCCCGCCAGGGCGTTCCCGTTCCGGCTCGGCTTGTTCCGCCGCCGAGCCGAACGCACGCAACGCGGCTGTCTCCGGCGCTTTCTCCAATTTTGCCTGATCCGGTTCTGGCGCGGCGCGATCGATAAGCCATGACCGAAGGCTCGGAATCGGACAGGTCAGCTTGCCGCCGGCTTCCGGCTGGAAGATACCTTGATGGATCAGATGATCCCGAAAGTCTTTGGCATCCATTCCTTTCGGCAGGCGTCGGCTTTCCGAACCGTCAGGCACTTCCTTTTCCCGAATGAAATCCGCCAACTTGCCCCGCTTCAGGCCGCCGGCCGGTATAGCTGTCAGCAGCGCGGCCACTAATTCGTCCACATCGTCCATCTCCTTGCTCTGCCGCTCTTCGTAGCTGCCTTCCCGGTATTCGGGCGGCCTGCTGTGCAACCGCGGCGGAATCCACCGTTCCCAGATCGCCCCGGGTTTCGGCCAGCCCGCCGAACAACGCTGCCGTCTCGGTGCACACATGCTGCGGCCAGCCCTCCGAACTCTGCGCGATATCGTCAGCAATCCGCGCCAGTTGCCCGGAAGAATAATTGATCCGGCACCGGTCGAACATTTGCTGGACACAGGATTGCACCTCCGCGGGCGCCAAGGCGCCGAGGGTGCGCCGATTGCCGCCCATAAAGCCCGGCGAAATCGCCTGCCGCAACTTTTCGGCGGAATCGGCCAACCCGGCTACGACCGTAACGATCGGCAGACCGTGTTCCCCCAGATGAAGTTCCCGGAAACATTTCCTGTGTTCTTTTTCGACCGTCTGGATTTCGTCCACCAACAGCAATACCGGCCGATCCCATTGCTCCTTCGGCTTCAATTCGGCCAAAACATCGAATTCCGCTGGCCTCGGCCCGGTTTTCTGGATCTTCGAGCGGCTTATCCCGAACGGTAAGCCGCCCCCAATCCCGCCTTGCGTCGATAACTCCGTTGCCTAAACAAGTTCCTGCCCACTGTCCCGCAAGACGCGTTCCCCGATTTTCCAAACCACCTCGGGGGTATTTTCCAGAATCCGCAACGGCACGGATACCACCACCACCGCGTTTTTCTTGGACCAGAAATTTTTGAGGTGCGACACAACAGCGAAGACTTCCCGGCGCCGGGCACGCCACGGAAAAGGACGATATGACCTGCCGTCTCCAACCCTTGACGGCAACGCTCCATGGCCTGCCGGCAATTTTTCTTCACGAGTTCGACTTCCGCTTGGCGTCCGACGAAAATTGCGGGACTCTGGCGATCCCAAGGCTTGGCATAATCCTTTATCAACTCCAGATTGGGACTGGTCGGGAATTTCTTGTAATCGGACATCTTGCAGCCTAGATTCCGCTTCCGATTCTGCCACGGCGCCGACGCAATCGCAATTCAAAACAAGCGGCAGGAAGGCCGAATTGGATTCGCGTTGGAAACTCCGACGCCGGGAATTCGAAACCCGACCCGGAATTAACGCCGTCAAAACGAGCGTTTTTCCGGTTCGTCCGAAGCCGGAGACTGGAAAGTTATCTCGAACGACCGCTTGGAATTTTCTGTCGGGGATCCGGAGGCGGTGCTTTTTATCCGTTGCAGGCAGATGGGCAGGAATGCCGGGCGTGCACAATAGACGATTCGCTGCAGGCAAGCATCACGGCAGCGCACGGCAGAATCGCCGCCCAACCTTGCCCGCACCGGATTTCCAGCCGGTCATTTTGCTCCTGTTTCTTGCCTGCCCAGAAAGTGAGCGCACGCTCACTCAGCTCAATAACCTGACGCAGACTTGGCTAAATCAAGATTACCAACGCCGCAATCACGAAGCTCTGCCCCAAACGCCTTACCTAAATTTTACGATGGATCCTAATGCCGGGCGACGGCCGGCGGCGCCCCAAACTTTGCGGGAGTCGTTTGGTCCCGTCGTGAGTCGCCGCGTCGGAACTGGAACCGTCGCCGGATGGCGCGGCGGAAGGAGAGTTGAGGCGGGCAACGGGAATTTCAGGAACGAGAAGCCTTGACTTTACGGCGAACGATCCGGCAGGCTTGTCGGCGTTGGAACTGAAATCGTCGCCGGACGACCCGACAGCAAGAGCGATGAGACGGGCAACGGGAAATTCAGGAACGAAAAGCTTGGACTTTACGGCGGACGATCCTGTAGGCTTGTCGGCGTTGGAACTGAAATCGTCGCCGGACGACGCGACGGCAAGAGCGATAAGGCGGGCAACGGGAATTTCAGGAACGAGAAGCCTTGACTTTACGGCGAACAATCCGGCAGGATTGTCGGCGTTGGAACTGGAACCGTCGCCGGACGACTCGACGGCAGGAGCGATGAGGCGGGCAACGGGAATTTCAGGAACGAGAAGCCTTGACTTTACGGCGAACGATCCGGCAGGCTTGTCGGCATTGGAACTGAAATCGTCGCCGGACGACCCGACGGCGAGAGCGATGAGACGGGCAACGGGAATTTCAGGAACGAGAAGCCTTGACTTTACGGCGAACGATCCCGTAGGCTTGTCGGCGTTGGAACTGGAACCGTCGCCGGATAACGCGACGGCAAGAGCGATGAGACGGGCAACGGGAATTTCAGGAACGAGAAGCCTTGACTTTACGGCGAACGATCCCGTAGGCTTGCCGGCGTCGGAACTGGAACCGTCGCCGGACGACGCGGCCGGGCGATGAAACGGACAGCGGGAAATTCAGGAACGGAAAGCTATCGGCATCAAAAGGCAACTCGCATACACAGGCAGTTACATTTTTACTGGATAATGGGAGAAGCCCGAGAGCGGAATAATTCTTTGGATAGAACGAGACTCTTGACCGAACGACAGGAAGAACGGAAAACTCACTGAAACTTACTGACATGAGAATTTACGAGTCGAACAAATCGGGGTATGGTTCCCCCCCCTGAAATTGGGGGTTTTCGAAACATCTTCTGACGACTGTCGCGCTGTTGGCGGCGCAGTGTTCAGAGCATGGACGCTGCTCATGACGGTGTTCATGTGGATTGCGGCCGGATGCCGTGCGCTGGGGTCTCTGGGTAGTACGGTATACGCTTCCTTCGTGGAAGTGCAGTCGGCGGGGAGTCAAAAGAACGTCAGCCGATCCATCCGGGTGCGGGCGTCAGGATCGCCCGCAGGTCGAACGCTTGCATCTCTTCTCGGATTGCTGGTGCTGTTGTCCGTGGTATTTCTGATGAGGAGTCACGGACATCACGGAGACGGTGAACCCTTTCTTCCTGATCTCCCCATCGTCGAGCAGGTCGTCGTGGACGATATCGATCTCGATAAGCATAAACCTTTCGATATCTCGATACCTACTGTGAATGCTCCAGGACCGTGGTCTCATTTCAAGTGGTGCTGGGCAGGACTGTATTGGGATGGCTATTGGCATCTTGATGACATACTGACGGCTGTAGATCATGGACGTTTTGCCACTTATGTGAATAGTTTGACGGAGAAATATTATGAAGCTGGTGATAGCTATGAATACTACCAGTGTCTGATTATTTCCCATGGCGATGGAAAGCATGTTTTGGACCCGCCTCTGGATGATGAAGATGCCCAGTGGGCGGAAGTCTGGTTCTGGCCAGGTAATGATGCGCCGGGAGGCGGATGGTACGAACCGCAAGCCTGGGTCACTGACAGTGACGGAAACATGTACTACGTGCCTGTGATCATGAATGGAATTTCTTTTCCTGCGGGTGCTGATGGAATCCACTACGGAGTTTGATCCAGGCTGGTTCATCAGAGAGAAGATGAATGAGTGATGTGGAGTCGTTTGAACCGTGAAAAGTGACAAGCGAGCATTTACGTTGACCGAGCTTCTCGTCGTTATTGCCATCATCGCCATCTTGGCTGGAATGCTGCTACCCGCCCTCGGCAAGGCCAAATCTCATGCCAGGAGCATCGTATGCACCAACAACGAAAGACAGATCGGCATCGCATGGCAACTCTATACTCTCGATCATGGTGATTATTTTCCGCCGGATCTTCAGGCTGACAGAAACAATCCGCCTTGGCCTCAACCAGTGTTGTATGCTCCGTACAATGTGTTCTGGCACCACATTATCTGCGATCGGTATATGGGGCGCAATACGAATGTCTGGCAATGCCCCGAGAATCGCAATATGAACGAAATACTATCCCTGGCTGTACAGGAAGGAATGCCCTGGTGGAAAGAGGCAATCATTCGGGCCGACTGGAATTACAGTTACGGGTTGAATCGTAAGGGCATGAATATGGGGATTTATGAAAACAGATCCAGGAATCACGGAATGGCCGCACCCGGAGGGTCGAACGGGATTGAACTAGGTTTTCAAAACAACTTCAGCGGTTTGATGACCTTGTCCATCAAGTCATCCCAGGTGGCATCGCCTTCGAAAATGATTGCCGTAGCGGATTACCTGCCATGGAGAATCGACCGCTCCGGTTTTGGTGTCAAATTCAATACACCTGGCTACGATCATTATGCGGGCGTTGTCAATAATTATTACGGGCCCGCACCAGAATACTACACCACTTCGTTGGATCGCAGACATCGCAATCGAGTCATGACGCTGTTTGCAGACGGTCATGTCGTTGCGGAAACGTTGACACAGTTGTTATATCCGGGGGACAACTGGAAACGGTGGAATTACGATCATCGAATCCACTGGGATGTCAAGAAATATGCTTCCGTAATCGAATCGGGAATTATTGCAACACCAAGGGATGAAATTGTCCCGGAGTCCAGTGCCTGGGGCTCCTACTAGCTGAATCACTAGTTGTTAATTTAGACCACTGTCGGTTATTACGGACGTAACTATTCAGGTAACCAAATCGCCTAATTCAGCATATCAGATCCGACCGTTGGGGATCAGACAAACCCTGAATGGTGCACATCCATTTCCGGTCTCGTGGACATGGATGCCCAACCGAAGGTTCCTGTTCGGACTACTCCCAAATGGCACCCATCCAGCCCTTCGGGAGGTTTTTCCGATGCGAAAGGCCAGGGATATTCGAAGGCGGAGAATTCCCAGTCGGGTGTTCAAAGGGTCCAGAGATGGCTTCGTCAGTGGATCGAGAATCCGATTTCGGAGAAAAGTTTGACTTTATCGTATATCGGAGGTACGATGAATACGTGGAGGGAAGCCTCGAAGGCAAATCTGATGGTTATGTTGGGAATTCTCAACCGTGCCGTTCCCATTTGTTCGAGTCCGACAAACAGTGGTACGTCTCTCGGTTCAACGACCTGCGCGATGAATTGACCAAACTACGTGGGCAGTTGGCCGAACGAGATAAGGGTGCTCGCAAATATAAAGTAAATAAAAACGTAACTGCCTAGGTACCTGATCCTCCCATTTTTCCAGTAAAAGCGACAGTTTTAAACTGTGGGGCCCGATCGAAGGCCTCGAAATCAGCCGATTAACAGTTTATCCGCCAACTCTTCTGGGGCAAGACGCAAGGTCGAGATGACATCCCATCCCTGCTTTTCGGCAGTGCTGGTCACCCCGCGAAGGACGGCGAAATCGGCGGCGCCTTGCTGTGAACGAAAGCAACCGGAGATCTTCATGACTAATTTCATCATCCTTGAATCGCGCTCCGCCAGGTTATTCGTGAAGGGAATGGCCCAGTCGAACACGAACCTGAGCGAGTCTTCTCGATTCCGTTGCAACCGTTCCGCCAGATTATGACCGGTACGTTTTCTTCGGCGGCCCCGCTTGCCAGACTGCAACGGCGGTAACTCTTGGTGATACTGAATCGCCTCGTTCAAGATGTCGTCATAACGGATTTTCCAGATCAATTCGGGCATAAATATGGGAAAATCCCTTTGGATTTGGGGTTTTTTCGTGTTTCGTCGCGGTAATATGTGACCATGTAATTTATATTTTTTTGATTTTTTCTCTTGCGTATGACTATTTTTATCAATATTGTGCGGTCAGGTATATTGACCGAGTGCCCAATCGTAAATCGCCCCCGGCCATTCTGATTCGGGAATCCTATCGAGAAAACGGTCGAGTTCGTAAGAGAACCCTCGCTCATTTATCCAAACTGCCGGCGTATGCCATTGAGGCTTTGGAGGCGGCATTCCAAGGAGGGACGGTTTTCTCCTTGGATCGACTTCGAGAAACTCTGGAAATCACCCGTACGTGGCAGCATGGGCACGTGGCGGCAGCACTGGGCTCTTTGCGCCGCTGCGAACTCGAAACCCTGATCGCCTCCCAACGAAGCCGAAACCGAGATCTGGTCACGGCCATGATTGTCGCTCGCCTACTGGATCCTCAATCAAAGTACGCTACGGCTTGCCGCCTGGATCCGCGAACCACGGCCATCAGCTTGGGTGCGGAATTGAGCCTCGGCAACGTCACCGAGAACGAGCTGTACGAAGCCATGGATTGGCTGTTGGCACGGCAAACGGCTTTAGAAAAGCGGTTGTCACAACGTCATTTGACGGACGGGGACTTGGTGCTTTACGACGTCAGTTCCACTTGGTTCGAGGGCCGAACTTGTCCCTTGGCACGGTATGGTCACTCGCGAGACGGCAAGCGCCATCGGTTGCCATTAGTTTTCGGACTGCTTTGCGATCAAGCAGGTCGACCGATTGCGGTCGAAGCGTTTCCGGGAAATACCGGCGATCCGGCTACCGTGGCTTCGCAGATCACCAAGCTGCGTCAGCGCTTCGGCTTATCACGAGTCGCCTTGGTTGGGGATCGCGGCAGGCTCACTGAAGCCCGCATTCAAAAAGACCTCAAACCCGCCGGTATCGATTGGATCAGTGCCCTGAGAAAACCGGCCATCCGCAAACTGACCGATCAGGGCTTGGTGTCCCCGGAATGGTTCGATGACCGCCATATGGCGGCCATCGAATGCGAAGAGTGGTATCCTGGCGAACGGCTGATTGTTTGCCGAAATCCCTTCTGGGCCGAAGAGTGTCAGCGGAAGCGTGAAGACCTCCTGCTAGCGACGGAACAAGGGCTTCGGGTGGTGACCGAGGCTATCCAACGACCGAAACGAGCCTATCGAGGCAAGGAAAGAATTCAGCGACGAGTCGATAAAGTGCTCGATAAACACCGGATGAGAAAACACTTTCTCGTCACGATCGCAGATGATTCCCTGACTTGGCAGCGCCGGGACGAAAACATCCGGAAGGAAGCCGCATTGGACGGGATCTACCTGATTCGCACCAGCCTCCCCGCAACCCAAATCAGCGACGAAAAAACCGTCCAAGCCTACAAGAATTTGAGTTCCGTGGAACGGGCTTTTCGAGGTTTCAAAGCCAGCGATTTACGAATTCGCCCGATTCCTCATCGAACGTCCGATAGGGTAAAAGCTCATTTGTCGATCGGCATGCTCGCTTATTATGTCGAACGTCATATGCGGGAATTACTGGCTCCCTTGATCTTCGCCGACGAAGAAAAACCTCAGCGTAAGTCGCCGGTCAATCCGGCTCGCTCCTCGTCCGCCGCCCGGAAAAAAGCGGCGAGCAAGCAACCGACTGAAGGCTTGCCGGTTCAAGATTTTCGAGGCGTGTTTCAGTCCCTCTCCAGTCTAGCCAAACAACAAGTGCGAACCAAGATTACCGGCTCCAACTCGTTCAGCATGCTCACGACTCCCACAGCGTTGCAAAACAAAGCCCTGGAGCTTTTGGGAGTGGCCTTGAAAAGCAAGGCCTAATTCGGAATAGCGTAGACAGCAGCTGGAAGCGGTAATTCTTCCCTAAAAACTTCAAATAGGCCATCTACTGCGGATTTGAGCGAATTACCAGTCCTCGCTCATGCTGGAAAATCCGATTAGACATAAGGATCCCTGAACATTTTTTCGGCACCTGAATAGTTACGACGAATCATTGAAAACTTTCGATTGGAACACGGCGCCGCCATTTGATTAGCCCGCCGTAAGGGGACACGGACACCTCGAAAACCGCAGCTGTCCGGCCCTAGACAGTCACTGATTCCAAGTGGGGCGGTTTTGCGGCCTTTTTGGACGTCGGACTGTCGTTCGCATCGAGTCTGAACTGCACGTTTCGAAATCGGGCGCCGTCTACCGGTCAAACGGTTACGGCCTCACCCGTAACCGATGGCCCTTCGAAAATCGCACCCATTACTCGCATGACTCCGCCTGCGACCAAGGTCGCCGTCGCACGCGGGTAGGCCATTCTTCCCAGCGATTTATCCTTCTGGGCCCTGACCACCACTTCTATCGTGAAGACCGAAAAACGCATTGAGCAGTTGCCGCCGTCCATTCGTCGTCGCTCGGCTCACTTTGGATAAGTCCTCAACGCCTTCCTCAAGCCTCCGGCTATTTGACGGTAGTTTAGCTCGTCATTCCGAATCGCCTCCTCCTACGATTTCAAGGAAAGGGGTGCGATCAGATGAGCCCCATCGGCGGAAGAGGCTAACCCTGGCTGTCGCCACGACGCTCGGGGACCGATAGGCCGTCTTCGCGAGGAATGATCGGCCTCAATACGATCACCAATGACGCAGCAACGATTCCAGAGAGCAGAAGGACAAAGCCGAGCCGGAGTGGCGTGAACGATCGCCTGAAATTACTCGGGACATTACTTCGGCCTCGTTGAAACTTTTGATTTTTCCTTTGCTTTCGGGGGTTGCCAAGCCCGGAAAAAACCGTTACTGTCGGGTTTGCAATGAAGCAGGACAAACCCCAAAACACCTTTTGTGGTCGTACCCGCCGGGACTTTCTTCACACCGTAGGAGGGGGCTTTACCTCCTTGGCTTTGGCGGGAATGCTGGATCAGGACGGTTTTCTCGGCCAGCAGGCCAAGGCGGCCGACGGCGAAACCGCTTGGGAAAATCCGAACCGGCCGAAACAGCCCCATTTCCCCGGCAACGCCAAGAGCGTGATCTTCCTGTTCATGTACGGCGGGCCCAGCCATGTCGATACCTTCGACTACAAACCCGAGCTGTATCGGCTCAACGACCAAACCATCGACGTCAAGACGTTCGGACGCGGCGGACACAAGAAACAGGGCCGCATCGTCGGCCCCAAATGGACGTTCGACAACTACGGGCAGTGCGGCAAGAAAGTCTCGACGCTGTTTCCGCATCTCGCTAGGCACGTCGACGATATCGCGTTTATCCACTCGATGACCGCCGATTCTCCCATTCACGGTTCGGCGATGCTGATGATGAATTCCGGCCACTTGCTCAGCGGCCGTCCCTCCTTGGGTTCCTGGGTCAATTACGGATTAGGATCGGTCAACCAGGATTTGCCCGGCTATGTCGTGATGTTGGACCAAAAGGGCGGTCCGATCAGCGGAGCCAAAAACTGGACCAGCGGCTACATGCCGGCCAGCTATCAGGGCACCGTGTTTCGACCCCGCGGCGTACCGATCCTCGATCTGAAAAACGTCAACCAGATGAGCCGCAAGGAGCAGGCGACCCTGCTCAAACATCTCAAGCATTTTAACGGCGAACATCTGGCCGATCGCGTCGACAATTCCAATCTGGCGGCTCGGATCGCCAGTTACGAATTGGCCTTCAAGATGCAGACGACGGCGCCGGAAGCGGTGGACATCGAAAGCGAAGCCGAGGGCGTCAAGCAGCTGTACGGCATCGACGAAGAACGAACCAACGATTTCGGGAAAAAATGCCTTTTGGCTCGCCGGCTGGTCGAAAGGGGAGTGCGCTTTATTCAGATCTATTCCGGAGGCGCTCATAACGACGACAACTGGGACGCTCACGGTGATCTCGAACGGAATCACAATTATCATGCCGGCAATACGGACAAACCCATCGCCGGATTGATTCAGGACTTGAAAAATCGCGGTATGCTGGACGAAACGCTGATCGTCTGGGGCGGCGAATTCGGACGGCAACCGACGGCCGAGTACGCCAAGGGTACAGGCCGGGATCACAACGCTTACGGCTTCACCATGTGGATGGCGGGAGGCGGCATCCGGCCGGGAATCAGCGTGGGAGAAACCGACGAATTAGGATCGGCGGCCGTCAGCAACCGTTACCACGTCAAACATCTTCATGCTACGATCTTGCACCAACTGGGGTTCGATCCGAATAACTTGACCTATTTCTACGCTGGATTAAATCAGCGGTTGGTCGGAGTCGAAGGATCTGAACCGATCGCCGAACTCATCTCTTGAGGGACGGCGGTTGGGGAACGGCTGGCCGGTAGCGGAGCGTTGCGAGTCTCGGAACGTTTTTCTAAAGGCAGGCTGAAGTGACGGAGATTCCGGCCGCTCGCTGGATAATCGGACGTTTGCCGGAGCGAATGCGCCGGCGCTGTCTATGGCGCTTGGAACCGGGATCGTCGAATTCCCGGAACGAGCCGATCCGAGGACGTTCTGTCGATAACCTGACGGCCCCGGCGGTTCCGGCAGGAAAACGGAGCGGCACGATCTATCGTTTGCGGCGCCGGGGAGGAAATTCCGGATCCATCGATGTCCGCTTGTTTGGATTTTAGTTTCGACGCCGCAAGATCATTGCCCGGCAAATAGTCCACGAAAGGCTTTCGGTTATCGATCGCAATCACGACAAGGCGCTGTTAGCTGAGCTTGCGGAACGGAGCACGGAAACTACGAACGAAGCGCTTCGGGAGACAGCCGTGATTTCCCGGCACGTCCGACCGGTTTCCTTGCCGAAGAAGGGGAGATAGCGATATGAACCGATCCCACCGCAACTCCGGCTACCGGGCCCTGAACGCGATGAGCCGTGATCGCAAAACCCATTCGTCGAATCACGGATTGCACGTGGAATCGCTCTGCAAGACGCGCCATGCGGCGCTCGTTACGGATTGTTGCGATTTGCTTGCCAAGCTGCCGGACCGATCCGTGCAACTGATCGTGTGCGATCCGCCTTACAACATCATGTTGGCCGACTGGGATCGTCATGACGATTATCCGGGATGGGCGGGCGCTTGGCTTCGGGAAGCCGAACGGGTACTGTCGCCGACCGGCAATATCGCGATTTTTGGCGGCCTGCAATACCAGGGCGAAGCCGGCGGCGGCGACCTTCTCTCCCTCATTCAACATCTGCGGCATACCAGCGATATGCTGCTCGCGAACCTGATCGTCTGGAACTATCCGAACGGCATGAGCGCGAGACGCTTCTTCGCCAACCGGCATGAGGAGATCGCGTGGTTCGCTAAAACCAGGAAATACTACTTCGATCTCGATTCGGTGCGCGAACCCTATGACGAACAGACGAAAGGGGTTTACCGGAAGGACAAACGCCTCAATCCGGACACCATCGAGAAAGGACGGAATCCGACCAACGTATGGCGGATGGGGCGGCTGAACGGCAATTCTCCGGAACGTGTCGGGCACCCGACGCAGAAACCGAGAGCGATCATCCGGCGCCTGATGCGCTCGCTGTCATTTCCCGGATCGACGGTGGTGGACTTTTTCGGCGGTAGTGGAGTCACGACTCGCGTCGCCGTCGAAGAGGGACGGCATAGCGTGTGCGGCGATACCGACCGTTCGTTTCTCCGCCATGTGGCGAAGCAATTAAAAATGATCGACCGTCCGGACGGACCGGATCCGATACCCGAATTCGAACTGAGCGAGAGGTTGGACGAAACGCATCCGGTTTTTGAGTCAACGCGATCCGTTATGTCAAACGGAACCGGTCCGTAAAATCCGCAAGGGCGACAGGCCCTGGCGAAAAGACTCGCCCGGCGCGGTCGCCGTTTTCGAATCGCTTCGCTTTCAGCACTCCGGTTCCGGCTAATCAGGGAGTTGCCCTCGCGTCACCGATTACCGTCCGCTTCGCGACCGGATTTCGCCGGACGGTAAACGGTTATTCCGGAATCGGGTGCAACCCGTAAATGATGCCGTCAAAAGCCAGGACGTAGATTTCGCCGGCGGCGTCCCGCCCGAACCCGGAGATGTTGCGGACCGGCTGGCCCGCCCCGGGCGGCGGCACCAAGGTGCCTTGATGCGTGACTTTTCCGTTTTCGAAACGCAGCCCCCATAACGCTCCCGTCGCGAAATCGCCGTAGAAATACACGCCTTGAAATCCCCGCAGCCGTTGTCCGCGATAAAGATGGCCGCCGGTGACGCTGAGTCCGGGATCGTGGGCGAAGACCGCCTGCTCGGCGAACTGTTGGGAATGGGGATATTCGATGACCGGGAAGATCGTGTTGACGGCGGCCGACGCCGGTTCCTTGAACAAGTGAAAGCCTTCGTAAGTATTCCAGCCGTAGTTGCCGCCGCGAATGACATAATTGATTTCCTCCCACCGGTTTTGACCGACGTCGGCGACCCAGAGACCGCCGGTCAGGGAATCGAACGACAAGCCCCAGGGATTGCGAAAGCCGAAGGCCCAGATTTCGGGCCGGACGCCGGCGCCTTGTCCGATGAAGGGATTGTCCTGAGGGATGCCGTAGCCGCGGCTTCCGGAACGTTCGTTGACGTCCAAACGCAATATTTTGCCCAGCAGGGAGCGGAGATTCTGAGCGTTGTCGTGCGGGTCATTCGCCGATCCGCCGTCACCGAGTCCGACGTAGAGATGTCCGTCCGGTCCGAAGGCCAAGGATCCGGAATTATGGTTGCCGTAGGGTTGGGGGATCTCCAGGAGCACCCGTTCGGACGTCATGTCGGTTTGGTCGGGGGAGGTCGCCAGTCGCTGAAATTCGCTCAAGACGCTACGGCGAGGTTGGTGCTGCGTGTAGTACACGTAGAACTTGCCGTTCGAACGAAATTGAGGATGGAAGGCGAAGCCGAGCAATCCTTCTTCGTTCTCGATATAGGGTTTGCGTTCGGTGATATCGAAAAACACCTTGATCGCGTTCAGCGTCCGGTCGCGGGGCAAAATCAGGATGCGGCCTTTTTGTTCGGTGACGTAGAGCCGTTCGTCTCCGGCCGGCGGACTCAGCGCGACCAAGGGACGATCAAACACGAGCTGGGGATAGGCCGCTTCGAGTTTGAGCGGCGGCAATGAATCGATGCCCGCCAGTTGCAGCTGTCCGATCAAGAGGGAGATCCACCAGATCCGCCCAGCCGAGATCATTCGATTCATTCCGGGAAGGTTAAGCTTTGCCCGGCTTCTTTCAAGAATTTCCCGCGAGGATCGCTACCGGAAAAACTTGCAGGATAGGCTCAACCCAACATGATCTTCGGAGGATGAACTACATGCTATCGCTTTTTTTCGGCTTGATTGCGCTGTTGCTTCCCGTCGCCGCCGAAGTGGGAGTCGGCGCCAAACCCCCGAAAGACGCGGAAGTGCTGTTCGACGGCACTCGGAAAATGCTCGACGAAAAATGGACCTACTGGAAAGGCCCCGGATTCGCTTCGAGTCTGCCGATCAAATGGAAAATCGTCGACGATCCGGTCGACGAAGGCACGGTGTTGCAGACCGACGATCCGGCCGCGTCGGGGGGCCGTTACGGCAGCGCCGACGTGGTGACCAAGGAGAAATATCGGGATTTCCGGCTGCACATCGAATTCCTGATTCCCAAGGCCCGAGGCAACAGCGGCGTCTACCTGCAGAACCGTTACGAGATTCAAGTGCTCGACGGCGACGATAGTTCCCACGGCATGGGAGCGGTGATCAACGAATCGGAATCGCCCTATTACGCTTATAACGGGTTAGGGAAATGGAACGCGTACGATATCGTGTTCCGGGCCGCTCGCTTCAAAGACGGCAAACGAACCAAACCTGCGATGGTGACGATGTATTTCAACGGCATTAAGGTTCATAAGAATTTTCCGATCAATCGAGTGTGGGGCGGACCGCGTTCGGGCATCGACGGCGGCAACGACGGGGGGCGAGGCATTACGGATCGTCCCGGAGGCATCAAGTTGCAATGCGAAGGTCACGACGTGCGCTATCGCAATATCTGGATTAAAAAGCTGGAGTTGACCGAACCCGACACTGATTTCGAGGAAAAATCCCGCTAGCCGGCTTTCGTCGACTTCAAACGGAGTAGGGCAGGGGAGCTTGATTTCCCCTTCCTTGATCCCTGTTTCTGTGTTACTCTGGCGGTACGAGCCGGGATGACTGTGCGGCTTCGTCCGCGAACGAATCGCATGGAAATCGAGCGCATCAGGAATTTCAGCATTATCGCCCATATCGATCACGGGAAAACGACCCTGTCCGATCGGCTCTTGCACTTAACCGGTACTATCGCCGACCGGGAGCTTCAGGATCAGTTGTTGGACTCGATGGAACTGGAACGGGAGCGGGGGATTACCATCAAGGCACATCCGGTCACCATGAGGTATCGGGCTCAAGACGGCCACGAGTACGAATTGAATCTGATCGATACCCCGGGACACGTCGATTTCTCCTACGAAGTATCCCGGAGCTTGAGCGCCTGCGAGGGCGCGTTGCTCTTGGTCGACGCCGCTCAAGGCGTGGAGGCCCAAACGGTGGCCAACGTTCACTTGGCGATGAAGCAGGATTTGATGATCATCCCGATCATCAACAAGATCGACCTGCCGCACGCCAACGTGGAGCAGGTGATTCGTCAGATCGAAGACGTGTTGGCGATCCCCGGAGAAGAGGTGATCTGCGCCAGCGCCAAACAAGGCATCGGAGTGCCTTCGATTCTGGAGGCGATCGTGAAGCGAATCCCGCCGCCGCTGGGAGACCGGGAGCGTCCGTTGCAAGGGTTGTTGTTCGATTCGTACTACGACGTCTACAAGGGAGTGGTCACCCATGTCCGGGTAGTCAACGGAGTCCTGCATTCCGGTTTGAAGGCCAAACTGCTGTACTCGGGAAAGACCATCGAAATCAAGGAAGTCGGCAGTTTCAATCCCAAGCCCTATGTCCGCGAACGGCTGACGGCGGGCGAAACGGGTTACCTGACTGCCAACATCAAATCGCCCCAGGACATCAAGGTGGGCGACACGCTGACCGACGCCCGAAACCCGGCGCCGGAATTACCGGGATTTCAAGAAATCCGCCCCATGGTCTTTAGCGGCATCTATCCCATCAACAACGCTGATTACGAACGGCTGAAGGCGAACCTGGCCAAATTGCAATTGAACGACGCCGCCTTCATCTACCAAGCCGAAAGCTCGGTAGCGTTGGGTTTCGGATTCCGTTGCGGGTTTCTGGGATTATTGCATCTGGAAATCGTTCAGGAGCGCTTGCGTCGGGAATTCGATCTGGACATCATCGCGACTTATCCCAGCGTCGTCTACCGGATCCTGACGACCGACGGCAATTCGGTGGAGATCGACAATCCGGTGTTCATGCCTCGTCCCGACCGGACCCAGGAAATTCAGGAACCGATGGTCAAGGCGTTCGTCATCACCCCGAATGGGTCCATCGGCGACCTGATGCATCTGATCGGAGAAAAACGAGGAATCCTGGAGCAGACCGAAACGCTTGACGAAGAGCGGGTGATGCTCACTTGCCGGTTGCCCTTGAACGAGATCCTGATCGATTTCCACGACCGGATCAAAAGCCTCACTCGCGGCTACGGTTCTATGGATTACGAACACGACGGTTTTCAACCCTCGGATATGGTCCGCTTGGAACTGTTCGTCAATGCGGAACCGGTCGACGCCTTTTCGTGCGTGGTGCATCGTTCCAAGGCCGAAAGCCGGGGACGCGCGCTGGCGATCAAGTTGAAGGAAGTCATCCCGAGGCAACAATATCAGATCGCCTTGCAAGCCGCGATCGGGGGACGAATCATCGCCCGAGAAACCATTCGAGCCCTGCGCAAAGACGTGACGGCCAAATGTTACGGCGGCGATATTACCCGGAAACGCAAACTTCTCGAAAAACAGAAAGAAGGGAAGAAACGAATGAAATCGATCGGTTCGGTAAGCATTCCTCAGGAAGCTTTCGTCCAAGTGCTCAAGTCATGATCCGTTTTTGTTTACGTTGGCTGCGGTACCGGTCATTTCGTCGAGCCGTGCAAAGGCGGCAGATGGTGCGCAAGCATTTCAATTTACAGCGCGACCTGCTGGACGACGAGAGGGTTCAGGGAGTGAGGGAGGCGTTAGCAGCCATGAACCGGATTCTGAACGCGCCCTGCAATCGGAAAACGATCGACCGGGAGATCGAAGAACTCCAAGACAAAACATTAAACCGACTCAAAGGCTACGTTTACCCCAATTTACGCGACAATGTGGAAGTGCTACTGGTGGTGGCGGTGATTCTGATGGGAATTCGCACCTTCTTTTTTCAACCCATGGCCATTCCTACCGGTTCGGCGCAACCGACCCTGTATGGCATCGTCGCCCAGGATTTACGGAACCGGCCCGATATCAAGATTCCTACTGGATTCGAAAAATGGTATCGGTCCTGGATCAAGGGAGAACGGTATTATCACGTCGAGGCCGAGAGTTCCGGCGTGTTCCATATCGTCGATCCGAAGCCGGCTCGGCTGATACCATTCGTGACCAGGCAAAGGTATCGGATCGGCGAGGAAAACTACGCCGTCTGGTTCCCGCCCAGTTGGCCCGACGACTATGCTTTCTGGCGCCGGGCCGGCCTGCTCGCCGGGAGAAACCGCCAGTTTCTGGTCGAAAAAGGCGATGTTTTGGTCCGCATGAAGGTGAGTAGCGGCGACCATCTCTTCGTCAATCGGCTCATCTACAACTTCCGGCAACCGCGCCGGGGAGAAACGATAGTCTTCCGGTCGACCGGGCTGCCGGGATTGACCCCGAATACGCACTACATCAAACGGTTGGCCGCCCTGGGCGGCGAACGGGTGTCGCTGGGCGACGATCGTCGACTCCGGATCGACGGGGCCGCGCTGGACGCCTCAGAGCCCGGATTCGAATTCATCTACGGCGCCGATACCGACCGGGTCCCGAAACGGGATCACTATTCGGGACACGTCAACGGGGAAATCGGCCGGCTCCACGGATACGGCAATCTGGCTCCGAGATTTCCGGACTCCGATACGGAAGTGATGATCAAGGATAATCATTACCTGATGTTGGGCGACAACACGCTCAATAGCCGGGACAGCCGCTACTGGGGCGATATTCCGAGGGAAAAAACGATCGGCCGGGCGTCGTTCGTGTTTTGGCCGATTACCGATCGTTTCGGATGGCATGTGCGCTAGAAGCCAGTAAAACCGGGGGTTTTCACCCTGAAAGTTTTCGCACAATATTTGTTATATTTAATTCATGCGGGGCCGGACCGAGAGGAACCGGCCGGCGCGAACCTCCCTATTCCCCGGACGAACCCTGATCGGCCGCCCCCGGTTTCGACCCTCGGGAGTGTCCCTTTGCTTCGGCGATCATGTCCCGGAGAATGGCCGTCAAGTCGTATTGCGGCTCGTAACCGATCCGCTCGCGAATCTTGTCCAATCGCGGCACCCGGTGCCGCATGTCCTCGAAACCCTCGCCGTAGGCTTCCTCGTACGGAACGTGGTTCACTGGCGCTGGCGAACCCGTCATCTCGAGTATCTTTTTCGCCAGATCGTTGATGGTGATCTGTTCGGCCGTGCCGACGTTGAAGATTTCCCCGGCGGTTTCCTCGTGACGATCCATCAAGGCGATCAGGGCGCTTACGGCATCTTGGACATGGCAAAAGCAGCGGGTCTGCCGGCCGTCGCCGTAGACGTCGAGCGCCTCCCCTGCCAACGCTTGATCGATGAGGCTCGGAATCACCATGCCGTAATGGCCGGTTTGACGAGGGCCGGCCGTATTGAACAAGCGAACGGTTATGGCGGCTAAGCCAGTCTGCCGCCAGTAACCCACGGCGAGAAATTCGTCTAGCGCCTTGACGCAGGCGTAGGCCCAACGGCTATGGACCGGCGAACCGATGACACAATCTTCGTCTTCCGAGTAAGGAATCCGATCGGATTTGCCGTAGACTTCCGAAGTCGAGGTCAGCAGCACCGGCAGCCGGTAGCGTTCGCATGCGCTGAAAACTTCCGCCGTACCGTAAATATTGGTTTCGATCGCGCGGATGGGATCTTCGACGATTAACCGGACGCCCACGGGAGAGGCCAAATGGAAGACCCGGTCCACGCATTTGGCGCATTCGTCGACCAGCTGGCGGTTGGTTACGTCGCCGTAAGCCAAATCGAATCGCTTGTTCGCTTCCAGCTGACGGATGTTGTCGAGCCTTCCGGTGGACAGATTGTCCAGAGCAATGACGTCGTTTCCTTGTTCCAGCAAGCGGTCCGCCAAATGGGAACCGATAAAACCCGCTCCGCCCGTAATCAGATAGCGCATGACGGCCCTAGCGTTCGTCCTAGGATCCCTGCTCGGACGATTCGCCTAACGGCGGATAGAGCCGGTCTTCTTTCAGTTGCCTGATTACTTCGTATTCCCGCTCCGGAATAACCTCTTCGATAACCCAACGGATGCACTCGCGCCAATCGTCGATCGTATTGCCGTCCCCGGTACGATTGGAGGCGTCCCCCCATCTCGCCGATTGCGCCTTCATGGCCTTGTCGATCTGATTCGCCCGGGCTTCGAATCGCGCCAAGCAAGGTTCGGTCGTCAAGGCTCCCCCGCCGGTCAAATGCCACTGCGCCAATTCTCCGAAACGCCGGCGATAGGAAGGATGACTCATCAGATCCTGATGAAGCCATTGCGGATTGCTGAATTCGAATCGATCCTGATTGCTGCTGCGGTAAGGGCCGGTCCGGTCGTTCTCGCTGGTCGGAGTTCCCAAAGTATGCTCGGCGTCGTGAACGAAAAAACGGAACCCGTCTTTCCCCTTGCGGTTGCGAATCGCGAACCAGTTGTTGGCGCGGCGATTGTCCATGAAGCGGGATAACGGCGAATCGGAATTTCCCGAATAGAAATGAATCAACATGTAGTTGATCAAATTGTCGACTTCGACCAATGCCGGTCCGCCGCTCGGCCCGGTCAAATCGGGAGTCAATCCGGTCAATCGGGCGTAAATCTCGTCTCGAGGATCCTTGGCCAAGGCGCGGGCGTTCTCCCACAATTCTTTCCAACTATCGAGATTCCCGTCGGTCGCTTCGACGAGATGGTGTCCCGGACTGCTGGCGCATTTGACGGTATCGTAATCATCCCGGTCGCCGCCTAAATAGGTGGCCCCGTAAGCCGCCTCGGGGCGCTCTTCGGTCTGATAGATTCCCCAGTACTGGCCGTTCAGGAACAGGTGGTAGTACCGGCTCCGGGTATAGGCCGAGCCTAGATCCCGTTGCGTGTCCCGGCAAAATACCTCCCGAACGTACGTGTTCTCCTTGCCCCGTTCCCGGCTACGGCTCATAGCCCAGGAATAATTCTGAGCCGTGCGCAGATCCATTTTGTCGTAGCGGTCCGCCCCCTCGTCCTCGAAGAGCTTGTAACGAAGTTTCCCGGCTCCGTACCGGTTGCGGAAAAATAGCCGGAACCCGTGCTTGACGAAGTATCGGTTGCGAGTGAACCCCCCGCGAATCCTCATGCCGGTGCCGACCTGAAAACCTTCGCTGCCGTCGTTCTTGATCAATTCGAGCGATACGTAGCGTTCCCAATCCTTCCCCCGCCCTCTGGGATTGGTGTAGATGCCGTAATTGGGATCGGTGAAATGACCCTGAGGCGCCACCATGGACAGAGTGTCGATTTGGTTAAAGGCTTCTTCCCATTCTTGGCGGTCAAATTCCTCGACGATGCTCCGGTTCAGGCCGTAGTCCATCCGCTTGCCGTTTTCCGGCCGGGCGGGCCAACCGTCGGCGATCGCGCTTTCCGAACTTTGCTTCAGAATATCGTCGAGAAAGAGATAAGTACGGGTTACGGGCACGGAAGGCTTTTTTCCGGGAACGCGGCTGACGGCCGTAATCCAGCTGGTTCGATCGACGGCGATCGGTTCCTGGTATCGCCGGCCGGCGTTGTCGGTTTCTCCTTCCTCCGGCAACGGAACGGACCCGTCTGTCGTGTACCAGATTTCCGCTTCGGAATCGGGGCTCGAAAGTGTCAGCCGAAACGCCTCCCGGTAGTAACCGTGTTTCCGGCTGAATTGGGGGCCGGCGGTGCGTTCTTGCCGATCTTCGTAGTTCGGCATCGGCGGCGGATTGGGGTCGGGTATCGGAGCGCGTTCCCAACGTTGCGACCAGCCCTCGTTGACAAGCGCAAACGACGCCCCGAGCAGCAGAACGGTCCGACGGGTTTCGAGTCGCAGTCCGGAAAAGAAATTCATACTATCGCTTTGTGATCGCTGGGTCTTCGGTTAAGACGCGATTCCGCCCCTTCCCGTTACAGCAACCGACGCATCCGTCACGAATAAGAACCTTGCCGGGCCAGTCGGTTTCGTGGCGAATATAACCGCCGAGTCCGAACGATTGCCAACTCAAATCCGGATTCGTTCGCCGCCGGGACCGATTATTCGTAGAGGCCGTCTTTCTTGAGCTGCTCGATGATCATGAGTTCCCGGTCCGGCAGCACCGTGTCGACGACCCAATGAATTCGCGATTCCCAGTCCGGCACCGTATAGGGCCGGCTAGTTCGGGGCGCAGCGTCGCCCCAGCGGGCGGATTGAGCGCGAATGGCCTTGTCGATCTGGCGGGCCCGGAACAGAAATCTGGTAACGCTGCGTTCGGTGGTGAGCGCTCCCCCGCCGGTCAAATGTTCCTTGGCGATTTCCTGAAAGCGTCGGCGGTACCGGGGATGGTTCGTCAGATCTTGATGCAGCCATTGAGGATTGCTGAACGGAAACAGATTTTGATGGCGATGAAAATAGGGGCCGGTCCGGTCGTTCATGCTGTCGGGCGTTCCCAGAGTGTGCTCGGCGTCGTGGACGAAGAAACGAAAACCTTCCCAGCCGTGGCGATTGCGAATTGCGAACCAGTTGTTGGCCCGGCTGTTGCCCATGAACCGTGAAAGGGGCGCGTCCGAGTTGCCGGCATAGAAATGGTTTAGCATGAAATTGATCAGGTTGTCGACATCGACCAAAGCCGGTTTGCCGCTCGGTCCGGAGAGATCGGGAGTCAAGCCCGTCAATTCGGCATAAAAACGATCGCCCTCGTGCGGCGTCTGGGCCAATTTCCGGGACAGCTCCCAAACGGTGCGCCAGGCCGCGACGTTGCCGTCGGTAGCTTCCAGTACGTACCCTCCCGACATATTGCTGCTTTTCAGGGTGTCGTAATCTTCCCGCTCGCCGCCGAAATAGGTGGCGCCATAAGCGGCTTCCGGACGCTCTTCCGTCATGTAGATGCCCCAATACTGACCGTTCAGAAAGAGATGATAGTACCGGCTTCGGGTATAGGGAAAACCCATGTCCCGTTGCGTATCCCGGCAAAAGACGTCTCGGACGAAAGTATTGTGGGTGCCGTAAGGCCGGTCTCCTCTTCGAGCCCAGGAATAATTTTGGGCGGTTCTCAAATCAATCTTGTCGAACCGAGCGGCGCCTTCGTCCTCGAAAAGCGCGTATTTCAATTTACCGGCACCGTAGATTTTGCGAAAAAACAATCGGAACGCGTGTTTGACGAAAAAGGAATTGCGCGTGAACCCGCCGCGAATCCGCAACCCGGCGCCGACCTGAAAGCCCGGACCTCCGTTGCGGTCGAGCAACTCGACGGAAACGAATCGTTCCCAGGGTTTGCCGTGCCCCTGAGGATTGACGTAGATCCCGTACTCAGGATGAATCAGGAAATCTAACGGCAGCACCAACGACATGGTATCGATTTGCGTGAAGGCTTCCTTCCATTCCTGACGGGTAAACTGTTCGACGATCCGGGGGTCCATGCCGTAGTCCATTTGCTTGGCGTTCACGGGGTGGCGAGGCCAGCCGACGGCGACCGCCAGATCCCGGTCTTGTTTCAGGATGTCGTCTAAAAACAACCAGGTGCAGGTCACCGGAACGGACGGCGCCAGATTCGGCGCTTGGGCGACGGCCGAAAGGTAAAGCGTCTGGTTTACGGGGATCTTCCCGGTGAACCGCCGACCGTTCGGCCCCCCCTGTTCTTCTGGAGAAAGCGGGATGGAACCGTCGGTGGTATACCAGATTTCGGTCTCGGGATGAGCACTATCTACGGTCAGTTCGAAAGGTTGATCGTAATAACCGTGAGGGTGGCTGAATTGCGGTTGCGGCGTGCGACCGTCGCGATTTTCGTAATCCGGGTTGCCCCGGAACACGCCACTATCCCAATGGGGGCCGAGCGAAGAAGGTCTCGAATAGGAATAATTGGAGGCCGGGCGAATGCGCGGCGAGTCGGGATCGGAACCTGAAGGGAGCAGTCCTTCCCGGACCGAGAAGAAGTACATGGCGGCGACCAAACCTCCTAACCCCGCTAGGTAGAGCCAGATTCGCAGATATAATCTCATCGGTCTATTCCGGCCCGCCTCGTTTCAGAATTCGACTCGGAAAATCCGGTAACGTAGGCCGGCCCCGAAGTTCGAGATCGCCGGCCGGCACCACCGCAAAAAAAGAAGCAACGGATCATATGAAGCTTTCCGAATGCATCAGGTCGCAACCGATCGGTTATCGTCGTAATTCCGGAACGATTTCCAACTCGAGCGTTTGTTCGCCTCGCCGAACGACGACCGGGCTCGGTTCGCCGATTTTCAGGCTGTCGATGGCGTAGGTGTAGTCGTAGATATTACTGATCTTTCGACCGGCCAAACGGACGATCACGTCCTCCGCCTTCAAGCCGGCCCGATCGGCCGGGCCGCCGCCGGATACTCCGGATAATTTCACGCCCTGAAGCTCGGCGGCATAGTCGGGAATCGTGCCTAGAAACGCCCGCATGCTGTCCCGATTCCCGCCGCGACTCGGAGTCTGGTCGACCTTGACGTAACCCGGCGCTTCCGGCCGGCTGACTAGGTCCAACACCAGCGATTCGGCGAATCGGCTGATCCGGGTCAAGCCCCGGTAGTTGATTTTATCTGCCGTGTCGGACGGGCGGTGATAGTCTTCGTGACTGCCGGTGAAAAAACTGAGGATCGGCACGCCTCGATTATAGAACACGGTCGAATCGGTCGGCAGATACGGGTCCGACTGCAGTTTCAAATCGAATCCCGAAACGACGTTTTTGCGTTCGATAACCCGAGGCCAAACCGCCGAAGAACTGACGCCCTGCAAAATCAGGCGGTTGTCGCGCAGCCGGCCGACCATGTCGAAATTGAGGTAAACTACCGCTTGCCCTAACGATGCGGCGAAACGTTCCGCGAATTTGGACGAACCGATCAGTCCGATTTCTTCCCCGGACCACAGGGCGAACAAGACGCCTCGCCGGAAGGTATCCGGTTGTTGTTCGCGCCGGGCCGCCAAGCTGACCGCCAGTTCCAGGACAGTCGAAACTCCGGAAGCGTTGTCGTCGGCTCCATAATGGATCGCCTGCTCTCCCCCCGTCGGGTGAAGCGAATGGCTGCCGCCGAGGCCGAGATGATCGTAATGCGCTCCGACGATGACGAATTCCGGCGCAACCGAAGCAGTTCCCGGCGGCAACCATCCCAAAATATTGTCGTCCGTTCCTTTGACGCGCTCGATGCGGGTGCCGAGGGTGATTTCGACGTCAGGGAGTTCGAAACCTCCGAGTGCGTGAGGATTTTCCCGATCCAGGGAAGTCTGTAATTCCTTGAGGCTTTGGTCCGCGGACTGCAGCAAGCGCTCGGCGGTCCGTCCGCTGATCGAGGCCGCCAGAATATCCGAACCGGCCAGGCTGCTGTCGAAGCGGTGCGTAATCAATGTACCGGCTCCGGGAGAATTCGGTCCGGCAACGATCAGAATGCCTCGGGCGCCGCGATCGCGAGCCGTCATGGCCTTATAGCGCAGCCCGGCGTAACGATTCAGCGTTTCCCGACGCTCTGGAGCGACGTCTTCAGGAACGTATCGAAGCGCCAGTACAATTTTGTTGCTGACGTTCAGTCCGGCGTAGGAATCGTAGCCCTCGCCTAACGCTCCCGGCACGGCCAAGCCATAGCCCGCGAAGACCAATTTCCCCTGCGTTTCGCCGTCGGCCGAAAACGACAGCGGTCGAAAATCTTCCTCCACCTGGAACGTGTCATTTGCCGCACTCAGGAGATTGCCTTCCTCGGCCGTTTGAATGGTTTGCGTGAATTCGAACGAGTGCGCATGGCCGGGAGGCAATCCGATCTCCGACAAACCGGCGTGCCGAAACACTTCGACGGCGAATTGTGCCGCTGCCCGGCTGCCTTCCGATCCAGTCCGGCGTCCCGCCAGTTCTTCCGAAGCTAGATAGCCGACGTGAATCCGGTGATCGGTTTCCTCGATATCCCGGCTTAAACGCTCGATCGCAGGAACGCTTCCTGCTTCGGGTGTCGGCGAGGCCGCAAGGCCGGTATTCGCCCGGGGACGCAACGGAGCAAATTGCAGGACTTGCAGCGCCGCTTCATGGTCCCATGCGCCCAGATACAATTGAGACTGTTTCTGATCGTTGCGATCCGATGTCCAGCTGAGCGTATCGCCTTGAGGCGAAAATACCGGCAAACCGTCGAAACCGTCGGTGTGGGTCACTCGGACGGGTTCCCTCAGGCCGTTGCGGTCGACGAGGAACAATTCGAAATTGCCGAAACCGAATTTGTTCGAGGTAAAGATGACGTACTGTCCCGAAGGATGGCAATACGGCGCCCAGGACATCGATTGGAAATCGGTCAGTTGCCGCAGCCCCGTGCCGTCGATGCGAACGGTAAAAATATCGGCGGTCGCCCCGCTTTTGTCGAAACGTCTCCAGACGATATGTTCGCCGTCGGGAGTGAAAAACGGCCCGCCGTCGTAACCGGGATGGTTCGTTAATCGACGAAGCTGGCTGCCATCGGCCTTCATCAAATAAAGTTCGCCGAAATACGAAGGATCCAATTGGTAACGTTGCCGGTCCTCTTCGCTGAGTTCCTTGAGCGGAAAGGCGCTCCTCAGGGAACAAAAGACAACGAGTTTGCCGTCCGGCGAATAGGAACCCTCGGCGTCGTATCCCAGAGTCGAAGTCAATTGCCGAAGGTTCGAACCGTCGCTGTCGGCACTGAAAACGTCCATCGTTTCGTCGTAGTCCCAAGAGTAACGGCGGGTTTGGCCGGAAGCCCGAAAATCCAGTTCCGCCTGTTGCTTGGCCTTGGCCTGCGGGTCGTGATGGGTGGACGAATACAAGACCCTGCCGGTTCCCGGCCGGAAGAAGCCGCAGGTCGTTTTCCCGACCCCGGGAGATATCCGGCGCGAATCGCCGGTCGTCAGGTCCAAGACGAAGATTTGGTAAAAGGGATTGTCTTGGTCCCGCTCGCTCTGAAAGATCAACCGGTTGCCGTCCGGGGAGAAATACCCTTCCCCGCTCCTGCGCCCGTCGAAGGTCAACTGGCGAACCGACGAGAGCGGCGAATCGGCCCAACCGTCCAGCAAGAAGGGTAACGCCAAGACCGTCGCCAAAATCAGGACCCGAAGGCTCGTTTCCCCGCCGACGATTCTGCCTCGCTTCCGTTTCATGTCCCAGAGTTTCCTACTCATGGTTGCCGTCTGAGTCAACGCCGACCGGCGATTATAGTTCACCCCAGATCTCTTTCAACAGTTCGTAGAGTTGGGGATCGTGCTCCTGGAGTTCGGCCCGCACGTAGGGGTAGAAATCGTTAGCTCCGAAATACGCCTCGGTGCCTTCGGCGAAATACTCCTTATGATCGGTCAGCGCGTAATGACGGATGGTTCGCCCCCGGATATGTTGCACCGCTTCGTATTGGCCGCCGTCACGGGCCGCTTCGTACGCTTCGCGAATCGCTTCGTGATCGAAGCCCAGAATCTGATCGTGATAGGCGTGCGCCAACTCATGAAGCAACACCCTGGGTTGCGTGGCAAACAGGGAGCGGGAAACGAAGTTCGCCGCTCGGGGGAAATGTACCATTTTGGCCACCCGGGGGTCGTGCCCGTTGTTCCGGAGCCACCGTTCGGAAGGATGATACTGGATACCTTTCAAAGTCTTGCTTTCGCGGTCAAGCCGAATGGCGACGGTTTGGAGCGATTCCAGCCGGTCCGGGGGCATGAGCAAGGTTATGCCGTATAACTGATGTTCCAATAACTTCAGAGCTTTCCGGCCCAGTTTTTCGTCGAATCCCTCCAGCAACTGGATGTCTACCCATACGTTCCAACCGGCGATGTTTCGTTTAATCACCTCGTTGAGCCGTTCGCCGGCGACGGTCTCTCCTCTTCGGGCCAAGGCTTCGACCAGGTGCTCGGGCCATTCGAACGCCGGGGCGTTCTCGAAATCGTACCCGGTCAGATGCCCGGCCGTTTTTCTTTGGCGCGGCGGCAGATAACGCCAGGGATTGTCGCGATAGGTTTCGTTGATCAAGTCATAGATCCGCGGATCGTAGTTTTTCAGTTCGGCACGCGTGTCGACGTGATTATGGGAAGCGTCGTGCTCGCGATTGTCGTCGAAATAGCTCTGAACGCATTCGGCCCAATACTCGTAGCGGTTGCTCGAGGCGTATTTTCCCTTCCACAGGCCTTCTTCCATGGCTTGCTGGTAGACGGCTTCCAGGCGTTTGTCGAAGTCGGGATCGAACGTCCGGATGGCTTCGTGCATCGCGTGCGCAAATTCGTGAATCAAGATATTTTCCCCTTCGTAGGGATCGCCCGGATATTGCAACAAGTTTTCCTCGCCGCAGGAAACCGAGGGCCGGGAAGGAGTCGCTCCCAATCCCCTCGCCCGCCGGTCCCAGAAATCCTTTGGTTTCAGACTGGCGTGTTCCGGAACGTCGGTCGTGAATTCGTTGTAAGCCATCACCGAAAAGCGAAACCGCAAATCGATCAACGCTCGGCGAATGTCCTCCCGGCCGACGAGCATGCGATCGATCAGGTAATCGGCTTCCCGCAAGGCGTAATCGGAAACGGCCGAGGAACTGACGATCGGAAAACCGTCGTTGTCTAGGTGCTTACGATAGAAATCGTCGAATTCCCAAGCCTGCCGCACTTCGTCGGTGAGATGCAGGCTTCGTTGTTGCCGACGGGGCGTCACGTCGTGCAAATGCCGCACGAAAAAATCCCGGCGTTTGCGTTTCAAATAGGGCGAGGAATCCCCCACCCCGTGTCCGGCGCCGGGAACCAGCAGAAATTCGAAATCCTTGTTGGCCCGAATCAGGGCGTCGACCAATTGCAGGGTCGAGGACGGATCCACGTTGCGGTCCAGTTCCCCCACCGTAAGAAACAATTTGCCGTCGAGTTTTTCCGCGTGAGTCGCGTTCGAATTCTCCCGGTAATGTGGACCGATAGGCCACCCCATCCACAGTTCGTTCCACCAGATTTTATCTATCCGGTTGTCGTGGCAGCCGCAATCGGCGACCCCTACCCGATAGAAATCGCCGTGATGCAACAGGGCGCTCACGGTATTTTGACCGCCGGCCGAACCGCCGTAGATGCCGACCCGGTTTAAGTCCAGATAGGGATAACGTTGGGCCGCTTCCTTCATCCAGAGAATGCGGTCGGGAAATCCGGCGTCCTTGAGGTTTTGCCAACACACGTCATGAAAGGCCTTGGACCGATTCGAAGTGCCCATGCCATCGATGCGTACGACAACGAAACCCAGTTCGGCCAGGGATTGCGACGAACGATAGGCCTGAAAAGACTTCGGGACGTGAGAACCGTGAGGCCCGGCGTAAATATGTTCGATGACCGGATAACTGAGATCCTGGCTGAAATTGGACGGACGATAGATGACGCCGTAGATGTCGGTAACGCCGTCACGCCCCTTGGCGGCGAACGGTTCGGGAGTCCGCCATCCGGCCGCCTCCAGTTCGCCGGTATCGGCTCGTTCCAACACGGCGATCAACGAACCGTCCCGCCCGTTTCGTAATTCGGTAATCGGGGCCTGGTCCACCCGCGAATGCGTGGCCACCAGAAAACGACGGTCCGGCGAATAACGAACTCGGTGAGTGCCGTCGCTCGAGGTGAGCACGACCAAACCCGTACCGTCGAGATTGACGCGGCAAGCATGCAGATAATAGGGATCTTGCCCCGGGACAACGCCGCCGGCCTGAAACCAGACGACGCGCCGGTCTTCGTCGACATGATCCACCCTTCGAACGACCCAATCGCCCTTGGTGATCTGGTTTTTAACTCGGCCGGTTTTCTCGTCGTAGAGATACAGATGATTCCATCCGTCGCGTTCGGACATCCAGACGATCTCCCGACTCGCTTTCAGCTGGTGGCTGTATTGCTTGTAGGCGTAGTCGATAAACGTGGGGCTGGTTTCGTCGATAATCGCGCGAGCGGTTCCTGTTTCGCCGTCCACGCCGACGAGCCGCAGCGTTTGATGGCTGCGTTGATTGTAAATGAAGCGAAACTCCCGGGAATCGGCGCTCCAACGGAATTTCGTCAGTCGCCAGGGATTGGGGAACAGATCGTCGGCGACGGATTTCGAAGTTCGAGCGGCGATGTCGAACAATCGCAACCGGGTCTTCGGCAACCGGTCGCCCGGTTTGGCGTAATCGAGCCGGTGGACTACGGGATACAGACTGTTTTTAGGACTCGACTCGATCAGATGAAGTTGCCGGGTGGGCAGTTGCTCCCGTTGAAAAGCGATAAAACGGCTCGAATCCGGCGACCAATGGATTTGTTCCTGATAGGCGTCCACTTGGTTACCGTCGAAGGTCAACTGCTCTTCGGTATCGTCTTTCGGGGATTGCAGCCAAAGGTTGTGATCGCGGACGAAGATGCGCCATTTTCCGTCGGAGGATTGATTTTCGCGTTGGCGTCGATTCGATCGCGGCGCATCATCGGCTCGAGGGGTTTCAGCCGATTTCCAGGGCTCGGCGGCAGACTCCCGCTTCCAGGTCTTGTCCTTAAGGCGAAATTGGGTCAGCGCCTCGTTTTCGCCGAAAACCAGGTCCGTGATCCCCAAGTTTTCGGAACGGGGCGCCGATTGCGTTAACTCCCGGATGGTTTGAGCCATTTCCTCGTGATCGAAGGCGAGTTTCCGGGTGGCGTTCGAGGCGTCGAATACCACATATTCGTAACGGTCCTTGGCGGTCTGCACCCGGTACCATCCCTTACCTGCTCCAAACCAGCGAGGCTCGACATCCGTGCGAAAGACCTTGTCTCGGAAACGTTCCCGAAGTCGATCGGCTCGTTCGTAATCTTCCTGAGTTCCTTGCCCCAACAAGGCCTGGGCGACGGCAATGACGCCTATCACGGCGAGCCAGCCGCAGAGCAGCAGCCGCCAGGGAATCGTTCGAGAAAATCGGTTCATTTGTTGAGCCCAGCAGTCGTATCACTGGCTTCGGTTCGCGTCGCGTTCAGGAAACGATCGGCCGCTGGCCGAAACGAATCTTAGCCAGAAAAGGACCGGTTATCGTTCAGAATCCAGACGATCGAATTGATTGCTCCGGAAACGGCCAGTATGAATCAGGAGCGACGAATTGGCAATGAGGAGTTGCCTTGCCGAACGGTTGCGGCATAACCGAAAAGGATACAGGAACTGGCCGTCGATCGTTCGATCAGGTCCGCAACCGTTCTTCGGCGGCAATCTCGGGTAAGGCTGTCGCCGTTTTCCCGTTTGTCGAAAGATCATGATGGCTGACTCGCCTTCCCCTACTGACGGAGCAATCGAACCAATCTGGAATTAATGTCCCGAGTTTCCGAAATCAGCCGGCAATGTTGTCGAGAGTCTTTTGTGTCACCAAGGCGTGATCAGGCGGCGGATTGTTATTGAGCCGACGCATCATGAGTCCCCTCTCCCAAGGGACTACCGCCGATTCAAAGCGATCGTCAATCAAAACGACGAGCCGGAAACATGATTCGGACCGGTTGGCACGGTGATTCTGCCGCTCGGCGCCGATGTCCTGGTACCGTCCGTTCCGGTGCCCTTGCTCAGTCTTGAATTGTGACACCACTTTTACACCGCCGGATCAAGAGCACCTTGTTTTTCCGATATCGAAGGGCCTGTTTCCGGACCGGCACTTTTCCGGAGAGCGGCGTCGGCTCGGTTAAATGAGCCAAGTTCGCAGGCTCGGAATCGGGAAGGAAAACATGTCGGTTTTATCAGTCTGCAATACTCCTTGGGGTATCAAATGATCCAATAAGTTTTCGGCATCCACTCCCTTCGCAAGACGACCCGATTTCTGCCCCTTTTGATCCGCTTTTGCCTCGATAATGTCCCCTACCCGAGACTGTAGTATGCCGGTTCTGGTAACACTTGCAGAATACCAGCCACCAAGTCGAAGGATCCGCTCATCGCTGTGCTCCGCCGAACCAGGTAGCTTTCTTCCCGGTAGGCCATGGCCTGCCGGGCGACAGCCGCCGAATCCACCGCGCCCAGACCGCAATCGGCTTGGTCCAATCCCCAGAGCAGGACCGCCGTTCCGGTGGGGACATGCTACGGCCAACTCTCCGATCGATCTGCTATCCCGCCGGCGTGATAATCCAGTTGGCCGGAAGTATAGACGATGCGGCACAGGGCGAGCATTCCTCCCACATAGGCACACATGTCCGAGGATGCGGGTATTACCGGTCGCCAAGCGCGGTGAAAGGAAAGATTTTAACTTTTCCATGGAATCGGCCAGACCGGCACGAATAGTGACGATAGGCAACCGGTACGTCTCAAGATGAAGCGACAAAAGACAAGCTTGGCGATCCTCGGTGACCGATTGGATTTCGTCGTTCAATATGCAAAGCGATTGCTTCCAGTCTCGGGGAGACAGCACTTTTTTCAGAAACTCCAAAGAGATTTCCTCCGCTTCGGTTACCCTGGATGCGGACACTCCGCCTGTAGCTATTCCAGGGATATTTCCGGAAGCGGAGGTGCTCGTGACACGTTGCTGACGGAATAACTTCTCTTTGCCGGGGTAAACCTTTCTCACTATTTCCAGGGCTGTGGTCGAAGTATTCACCAGGGTGTGCCGATCCATTTTTAGTGCCTGGTGACATTCGGTTTTTCTGTCCCCTGCTTCCACTAAGTGCGACAACAACGCCGTTTTACCGGCTCCGGCCGCCCCCCGGACCAAGAAAATCCCAGTCTCCGCATCCATTCCAGCCTCAACGCTTCCATCGCGTATCGGCAATTGTTTTCGATGTCTCGGATGATGTCCTGCCGTCCCACGAACACCCGTGCGGCACTCCGATCGCGAGGCACGCTGAATTGCTTCACCAGGGTGCAGTCTGGTCCCGGTAGATTGTTGTCGAACTGACGCATCTGGGATCTTCTCGCGCTAGCGTTCCTGCCACCGATTCAATGCGATCGGAATTTCAACCGACCGGCGGGAATCTCGGGGCGCCCAGGTTGGACGGCGATTCATCCGGAACTCTTCCTGAAACGGAGAAAACCAAAGGGTCGATATCCCCGATCCAGCGTTTCTTGATATGGGATAGCGGCGAACACTTTCCGGCTCCAGGCGCTCCCCGGAAGACATCAACTTGACCGGCGGCACGCTCGTCTTGCCGACAAAGATCGAAGGCCTGCCAGCAATTCCTTTCCACGTCCTTGAATTCCGCTGCTCGCCCCACAGAGACCGTTGGCACTGCCGATCCCAAGGCATGGCGAACTCCTTTATAACGCCAAGCCGGTACCGAATGATTTGATCGGGAACCAAGACTTGGAAACTTCGGCAAAGTTTCCGATTAAGATGGAGGTTTCTCGTGACGGCGGCACCACGAAAAACGGAATCGCCAGTCGAAAAACGGTTACGCTCTTTTCCGTTTCGCGGGTTTGCTTTTCGATCTGGCCGCCGATTTGCCCGGATAATCTTTCGAGGAAGAATGCGCTGTGGTTCTCCGACGTGATTTGGTTTTTCTTTCGGAACTTCGAGCGTTCTTCGATTTGGTATTCGCAAACGACTCTTTGTTCGTTTTCTTGGTTGCCGTTCGTTTGACCGCGCCTGACGACGGCGTCCGGGACGTCTCTTGGGCCGCGGTGTCTCGCGGTGATGGCGGCGCAGTCTTACGTTGCGGTTTTTTGGCAACCGGCGCCGATGATTTTCCGCTAACACGAGTAGCGGAATCAGTCTGCGGGGAGGCCGTCCGGTCGGATCGCTGCGACTTGGCGTTCAGCAGAGTTTCCGCTCGAAACCAATGCGCCTCGGATTTTCCTTCCGGTCGGCCTTCCCGTTCCCAGATTAAATAGGCCTCGTGGGCAATTTCGTCGAAAGTGGCGTTTTTTCTATCCGTCATAGGCTTAAACTGTCGTGGAATATAGGATCGATGACGATATCCGTATTCCTAGTCGCGTTGCTGCCGAGTTTGCAGGTAACGGGTCGTGGGAATCTTCTCCAACGAGTAAACGCCGCCGTAAGCGTCAAGCAATTGATCGCAACGCCTTCGCGCTTCGGCGAGTTGAGTACGGTACCGGGGGTCGGCCGCCAGATTGCGCCGTTGCAAGGGGTCGGCGTGCAAATCGTGCAAAAACTCGTACCCCGGCTTCTGCTGAAAATAACGCGCGTAGGTCCAACGGGTGCCGCGAACGCCTTCCCATTTGGGAATCTTGGCGTGATCGAAGAGATGCTCGCAGAAAAAATCGGTGCGCCAATCGGCGACGGGTTCGCCCGCCGCCAGCGGTTTCACGGAACTGCCTTGATAACTTCGGGGAACCGCTGCGCCGCCGTAATCCAGAAACGTGGCCGGCAAGTCGATGTTCAGGGCCATCTTTTCGATCACTCTTCCTCGCCGGGATTTCGGCGTTCTCGGGTCGTGCAGGATGAGCGGCACCCGCAGGGATTCTTCGTAATGAGACCATTTGCCGGCGAATCCTCGCGACGCCTGATAATAACCGTTGTCTCCCGAGAAGACGACGATCGTGTCGTCCCGGAGTTCTAGTTCTTCGAGCGCCGCGACCACCCGCCCGATGACCCGGTCCAGGCCGGTGATCATCCGGTAATAGGCTTTGACGTTTTTCTGATATTTCTCCTCTGTATCCCAACGCCAGAAAAACCGGTCCCGGTTCATCGATTGTTTGAGGAATTCGGGCTGCGAATCGAAATCGGCCGGCTCCCCCAATAACGGCGGAGGCATGGTCATGCTTTCGTACAAGCCGTCTTCTTGGCGCGGCCAGGGAAAATGATTCTCCTTATCGGAATCTTCGGCGTGAGCCGCATTGAAACTCACCGACAGGCAGAACGGCCGGCCGTCGTTGCCCTCCCGCAAAAACTCAATCGCCTTGTCGCCGATAATTTCGGTGAGATGCCGCAACGCCCCGTCCGCCTGTTTTTTGAAGTAGGGATTGCGGTTGAGCGGCACGTACGAATCGAACATGGCCTCGACGGCTCCGGACGGAACCCGCACGCCGAACTTGCCGACGAAACCGGTACGGTATCCGGCTTGGCGGAGCAATCGGGGATAACTGCGGTCGACGAACTCCCGGTCCAGCGGCGGCGTGCCGAAGGTGTACCGATGGCTGCGTTCCACCAACCCGGTGAACAGGGAGGCGCGACTGGCCGCGCAGATGGACGTGGTGACGAAGGCGTTGCTGAACCGAACCCCTTCGCGAGCCAACTCGTCCAAATGGGGGGTTCGCACCACGGGATGCCGGGCGCAACCCAGAACGTCGGCGCGATGATCGTCCGACAGAAAAAACAGGATGTTGGGTCGTGGGTCGGCGGCCAATGTCGAGGCCGCCAGCCAAAGCCCTAGCAGGAAGAGGCCTCGGACTCGTCGTTCGCCGAAACTAAATAGGGAGACGATAGAATAACAATTTGCCGATAGTCGCGACCGGCTGATGCCCCGCTGTCCAGTAGGGTGTTTTGGATTTGTCATGAAAATGGGTGGCTCCCTTGGCCAACCCGGGTAATTCCTTGGGCTTGTTGTAGAGCGTGCGCGAGATCTTCAGGGCGACGGCGAAATCCTTTTTCCGATGAAACTTGAGAATCAGTTGTTCCGGACGGGTATTGTTCAGGCAGGAAAAGTGCTTGGCTCGCTTGACCACGGCCAAGGGACTGATTTTCCATTCGCGCGACCGTTCTCCGATTACCTCCGCGACCGCCGTCATTCCCTTTTCGCCTTCGCCCCACGCCTCGGCCATAAGGACGGCGGCGACGACTCTTTGACCATAGGTGCCGTTACTGGCCGCGAACCCTGAACCCGAAACGACGCACATCAGCATTGAGCAGATAAAACGAGTCATGCGAAACGAAAAACAACGACTAAACCAAAACCACGTGCCGGCGGCTAACCGATACTTCCTAACCAGTGTTTTATGATTGCCCTGGATTTAAGTCAATACCTCTTGAGCGGTTTATTGAGGATTTAAGGTTTTTGCTGTTGCGAGGCGAGCGATTTTTCTGTTTTCTCCCGCCGTAGGCCGCAGGGCGCGCCTCCCGATGACAATACGCAATCATGGTCGACCCACGTTACGCCAAGCTCGCTAAAATACTTGTAGAGTACTCGGTGGCTTTGCGTCAGGACGATAACATCCTGCTGGACGTAAGCGACGTTCCCGACACCTTTACCGTGGAATTGATCCGGGCGGCTCGCGAGGCGGGCGGCGTTCCATTGGTCGAGCTGCGATCGCCGCGGGTGGCTCGCGAGTTGCTGCGAGGCATCACCGATACGCAATCCAAGCTGCTCAAAGACTTGGAATTGCACCGCATCAAGAAGATGCAGGCCTACATCGCGGTTCGCGGCGCCGGCAACGCCTGCGAACTCGCCGACGCGCCGCCCGACAAACTGGCCGCTCATTCCCGGATCTATCGCCCCGTGCAGAATCATCGAGTCAACAAAACGCGCTGGTGCGTACTGCGTTGGCCCCATCCGAGCATGGCTCAAGCGGCCGGAATGAGTACGGAATCGTTCGAGGATTTTTTCTTTCGGGTCTGCACCTTGGATTATCGGAAAATGGCCCGAGCCATGGAACCCTTGAAACGTTTGATGCAGCGGACCGACCGGGTCCGGCTGGTCGCTCCAGACACGGATTTGAGTTTCAGTATCAAGAGCATCGGCGCCACGGCTTGTTGCGGCGATCGGAATTTGCCCGACGGCGAAGTCTTTTCCTGCCCGGTGCGCCTGTCCGTCGACGGCCAGATCCGCTTCAACGCTCCCAGCGTCTATAACGGCAAACGATTCGAAAACGTACGGCTGATATTCCGGAAAGGAAAAATCGTCGAGGCCGAAGCCAACGATACCGAAGGATTGAACCGGATCCTCGACACCGACGCCGGGGCCCGTTACGCGGGGGAATTCTCGCTGGGTTTCAATCCCGGCATTCTCGAGCCCATCGGCGATATCTTGTTCGACGAGAAAATCGCCGGCTCGCTGCATTTCACTCCCGGGCAAGCCTATCAGGAATGCGACAACGGCAACCGCTCGGCGGTGCATTGGGATTTGGTACTGATTCAACGGCCCGAATGGGGCGGCGGCGAAATCTGGTTCGACAAGACTCTCGTGCGCCGTGATGGCCGGTTTCTGCCGAAAACTCTCCAAGGCCTGAATCCCGAAAACTTGGTCGCCGAGGATTGATGGCGGCCGATTCCCCAGCGATTAGCCCCCCCTCGCCCGCTCGCGGAACGCTCCGCCGGCTCGGGATTCTGGGTTCGGGGGCCGGGACGAATTTGACGGCCATCGCCGACGAGTGCCGCGCGGGCAACCTGGCCGGCGAAATCGTTCTCGTCTTAAGCGACGTGAGCCATTCGGGTATACTCGAGCGGGCCCGCGAACGATCGTTGCCCTGCCGCTATATCGCTCCGGGCAAATACCGCAGCAAATTGGAGGAGTCGGCCGAGAGACGGTTTATCGCGCAATTGGCCGAGGCCGGCGTCGATTGGGTGGTGTTGGCGGGTTTCATGCGGATCGTCAGGAGCGAATTTCTGAAAGCTTTTCCAGATCGCATCGTCAATATCCACCCTTCCCTGCTGCCTTCGTTTCCCGGATTGAACGCTCCCGCCCAAGCCTTGGAATCCGGGGTCAAAGTCACGGGCACGACGGTGCATCTGGTCGATCAGGGCATCGACACCGGAGCGATCATCGCTCAGGAACCGGTGCGCGTGGAAGAAGGCGATACGTCCGAAACGCTTCACGAGCGCATCAAACAAGTCGAAAACGGCCTCTACCCGCGAGTCTTGCACGAGTTGATTACCGGACGATTCCGGATCGTCGGCCGCCGAGTCGTCCGGGTCGCCGCTTCGGAACGGCCTGCCTTATGAATGCTCCGGACCCGGCACGATTATTGAAGTTCGGCTTGCCCAAGGGCAGTCTGCAGGAAGCGGCGATCGAAAAAATGGCCAAGGCGGGATACCGCATCGCCGTCGACCGCCGATCCTATTTGCCCCAAGTCGACGACCCCGAATTAGAGATCAGGCTCATTCGCGCTCAGGAAATCAGCCGGTACGTGGAACACGGATATTTGGACGCCGGCATTACCGGCAAAGACTGGATCGAAGAAAACGATTCCCAGGTCCGCGAAATCGCGGAATTCCAGTTCAGCAAAATGACCTACCGGCCGACCCGCTGGGTGTTGGCGGTCCCCGAAGATTCGCCGATCCGCTCGGTCGAGGACCTGAAGGGCAAACGGGTCGCCACCGAGGTCGTCAATCTCGCCCGCAAGTTTTTCGCCCAGCGCCGGGTCGAGGTCGAGATCGAATTTTCTTGGGGAGCCACCGAAGTCAAGGCGCACGAACTGGTCGACGCGATCGTCGAAATCACCGAAACGGGCGCCTCCTTGCGGGCCAATCGATTGCGGATTTTGGAGACTCTCATGAGTTCCACTCCCCGGCTGATCGCCAATCACAGCTCTTGGAAGGATTCGTGGAAACGCGGCAAAATCGAAACCCTGGCCCTGCTGCTGAAAGGAGCCCTGGACGCGGAATCCAAAGTCGGGCTCAAACTGAATATCAGCAAACAGAAAATGCCAAAACTGTTGCAAAGTTTGCCGGCATTGCGTAATCCAACCGTTTCCGAATTGAGCCGCTCGGATTGGATGGCGGTGGAAACCGTGATCGACGAACGCATCGCTCGCGAGATCATCCCGAAGTTGAAACAACTCGGAGCCGAGGGTATTATCGAATATCCGCTCAACAAAGTGGTATACTAGCCAAGCGACCTGACATCTGTATGGGATCTCTGAAGAAACGTCGAAAGACCAAGATCAACAAGCACAAACGCCGCAAGAAGCTTCGCGCCAATCGGCACAAGAAGCGCACCTGGCAAAAATAATCGCCGCACCTTTCGGGAGGAGCGCGATTCTATCTGCTCAGCATATGAAGCTCCGGAAATACTGGTATCTTTCGGCGGTCGGCGCTTGGTTGTTTTTCGCGGCCGGAACGGCGCGCCTGGGGGCTCAGTCCCCGCCGTCTTTCCCCGGCCCACTGGCCGAAGAGTCGGCGGAACAGCGGAAGCGCGTACAAGGAGTCGCCCGTTACGCGACCGGCCTCCTCTATTTCTCCCAAGGCAAACCGGCGGAGGCGATTCGCGAGTTGTTGTTGGCCGTATCGATCGATGCGGGCAACGCGGAACTGCAGCTGCGGGCGGCGACCAAGTTCTGGGAGTGGAAACAACCCCAACTGACGTTGCAGGTTCTGGCGAACGAACCGGAAAACGCGGCGGCCGCTTACTACCTGCTCAAGGGCGACGCCTCCCGAGCGTTGAACCTGGAAGCGGAATCCAAGGCGGCCTTCGTTCGTTGCCTGGAGAAGTATCCCGGCAACGTCCGCGCCCGAAAAGAATTGGCCGCCTTGGCCTTGACGGAACAGCGGATGCCGGACGCTTTATCCTTGATTCGCGAGGGTGCCGCCCTGACCAATCTGACCGGGGAACAAGCCGTCATGCTGATCGGCCTTTATCAGGAGTACCTGAAACTCGAACCCAAGGGACTCGAAGCGGTCAGAACGGAATTCAAACGATTATTGGACCGGACTCTGGGAATCGAAACGTTCACTCCCGAGGAACGGAATGTTCAAGCCGACGGCTATCTGCTGGTCGGCGAACCGGAGTTGGCTCAGCAGTTGCTGCAGGAGAGCCTAGACCAGTATCCGCACCAATCGCTGGAACCCCGCATTAAACTCACCCGGCTCTACCTCGCCACCGGCAAGAACGACTTAGCCGCCGAACATTTGAAAGCGATCGTCGACCGAGATCCCCGCAACGGCTGGGCCTATTATACCATGGGCACGATCGCCGCGTCCCGGCGTGACGAAAGCGAGGCGATGAATCATTTCAAAAGGGTGATTCAAATCCGGCCGGATTTCGAATTGGCCTACTACGCCATTTGCGACCTTCACCTGAGCTCCGACCGCATTCCCGACGCGCTGAAAATCCTCCGTCAGGCTCGCTCGCGATTTCCGCAACGGTTCAATCTGGAGTATATGACCGGCGCCGTCCTGGCCCGAATGCGGCGGTATCAGGAAGCGCTGGCCCATGTCGCCGACGCCGAACAGATCGCTGCCAAGGAATCGCTGACTCCGAACCCCAACTTTTACTTTCTGTTCGGCTCGATCTACGAACGCAACGGTTATTTGGTCAAGGCCGAGGAAATGTTCCTCAAATGCTTGGAACTCAATCCCCACGATGCGACGACCCTGAACTATCTGGGATACATGTGGGCCGAGAAAGGGGAAAAACTGGAACAGGCCGCCGACTGGATCGACCGGGCCCTGGAACTGGAGCCGGAAAGCGCCGCCATTCAGGACAGCATGGGCTGGGTGCTCTTTCAGCGGGGACAATACCGGGAAGCTTTGAATTATTTGCTCCAGGCCGAAACCAATTTGCCGGAACCGGATCCCGTCGTACTGGACCATTTGGGCGACGTCTATCAAGCGCTGGACGATCGCGACAACGCGCGGAAATATTACCGGCGTTCGCTCGACCTGGAATTCAGCGACCGCGTCTGGCGGAAACTCCGCCGGCTCCGTGAAGCGGACCCGCCGCTAATCCCCTGAACGATGCCGGAATATCAATTCAGCAAGCATTACATGGTTCCGGAGGCGCGCTCGCTCTTGCCGAAGATCCGGGATTGGATCGATAACTTATTAAAGGTGCGGGTCGAATGGCGGCAACTCGACCGGACCATCGCTCTGATGTTTCAGAAATCCACCGACTTGGGCGGCGAGGCGGTCAATCGCCGCATCTGGGTCATTGCCGCTCACTTGGAACTCATCGAAAAATTCCGCTCGCGTCAGATTCTGATCAAGGATTTGGAACGCAAGCTCGTCGATTTCCCTCATTTGCGGGAAGGCGAAGAGGTTTTTTTGTGCTGGGAAGAAGGCGACAGCGACATCAACTACTGGCACTCTCTCAACGAAGGCTACGCCGGACGTAAGCCCCTGTAGGCGGCCGGTTTATTCGTAGGTTTTGGCAAGCCGTTCGATCCGGTTCGCCAGCGGCGATTTCGGCCCGTGGCGCCGTTTGACTTCAGCGAACACTTTCCGGGCTTCGACCGGGTCGCTTCCCTGCACCATCAGGATATAATCCAGTTCGATCTCCGAGAGCCGCGGTTCCCGCACGTGGAAACGGTAACGGAACAGCCAGTTTTTTAAAGTAGCCGCTCCCTGGGCTTTCGCAGCTTCGAACGAAGCTTCCAGTTCGAGGGCCATCCCTGGATCGGAGCGATCGATCGGTTCCGGCGCAATTTGCGCCTGGCGGGGGTCCACCGCTTCATCCTTGGCTCGCTGATATCGTTCCGCAAAACGCCAACCGACGATGCCGATTCCGATAACGATGAGAATGCCCAGGAATTTGTTCATGTCTCATGCAATCTAGTAACCCGACCGCCTAACTGTTCAAGCTTTTCGTCGATTTTTTCGTATCCTCGATCCAGGTGATAGATGCGATTGATCAGGGTTTGGCCCTCGGCCACCATGCCGGCAATGACCAGAGCGGCCGAAGCTCTGAGATCACTGGCCATCACCGGAGCGCCACTCAGCGTCTGTCCTCCCTTGATGATGGCGGTGGTGCCTTCGATCGAGATGTCGGCGCCCAACCGCAGCAGTTCGCTGACGTGCATGAACCGGGCCTCGAAGATTCTTTCGGTGATCACGCTGATCCCGTCCGCCTGGGTCATCAAGGTCATCAATTGCGCTTGAGCGTCCGTGGGGTAGCCGGCGAACGGCTGCGTAGTCACGTCCACGGTGCCGCAGACCGATTCCGAGCCGCGAACCAACAACGAGTCGTCCTCGACGGACATTTGCACGTTGGCTTCCCGCAACTTATCGATGATCGCCCGGATATGCTCGCACTTCATGCGATTGATGCGCACGTCGCCCCGGGTCGCGGCGGCGGCGATGGCAAAGGTCGCCGCTTCGATCCGGTCGGGAATGACTTCGTGTTCGGCGCCGTGCAACGCTGGCACGCCCCGGATCGTCACCGTGGGACTGCCGGCGCCGGTGATGTCGGCTCCCATCGCGGTCAGGAATTTGGCCAAGTCGACGATCTCGGGTTCACAGGCCGCGCTGTCGATGATCGTCTCGCCTTCGGCCAACGTCGCGGCCATCATCAAATTGGCGGTGCCCAACACCGTCGGTCCCATTCTTCCCCCGAGAAACACTTGGTTGCCGACCAAGCGGTCGGCCCGTACCCGAACGTAGCCCTCCTGGATCTGAATGGAGGCGCCCAGCGCTTGCATCCCTTTCAAATGCAAGTCTATCGGACGAGTGCCGATGACACACCCTCCAGGCAACGCGACCTCGGCTTCGCCCATGCGGGACAGGATCGGACCCAGGATGCAGACCGAGCCTCTCATCTTGCGGATCAAATCGTAGTTGCCCCGCCCGCGAATCTTGCCGGCATGTATCGAAACCGAGTCGCCGCTGAATTCGACCTTCGCTCCCAGCGACTCGAGAATGCCGCCCATGAAGCGTACGTCCCGGAGTTGCGGCGCCCGGCGAATCAGACACGGTTCTTCGGTAAGCAAGGTCGCCGCCATTATCGGCAATACCGCGTTTTTGGCGCCGCTTACTTCCACTTCCCCTTGGAGGGAACGGCCGCCTTCGATCATTAAACTGTCCATGGAGATCTTTTTTAGTACACTTCCCCGACTCTACTTACCTTACCTTTCTTCGGTTAATTTCTCAAGTTTTCCGGCGAGAGTTTTTCCTGATCGCCGGCGGCGAAAGCCAAGATGCGCTCGTGGCCGCCGTAATCCCGATAGGAACCGGCGTATTTCCAGCCGCGGGCCACGAAAATCTGTTGCACGGACATCCCCTGCCCGGCGCCGATTTCCAGCATGAGGCTGCCGCCGGCGGCGAGCCGGGTTCGACCGTGCTCGGCAATTTCGCGATAGGCGTCCAGTCCGGTTTCGCCACCGTCCAGAGCGAGCCGCGGATCATGGACGCGAACTTCCGGCGGCAAAGTTTCGAGCTCGCGGTGAGCGATGTAGGGCGGATTGGCCACGACGAGATCGAACGCCCGATTCGGCGGCAAACCGACGAACCAATCGGATTCCACCGGATGCAACCGATCGGCGAGTCGATGGCGATCGGCGTTTTTTTGCGCCAGAGCCAGGGCTTCGGGGGAGCGGTCCACCATCCAGCAGTCGAGATCGTTTCGTTCCTGGGCCAAGGCGATGGCCAGGCACCCGGTGCCGGTTCCCAAATCCAGCGCAGCGACCGGGCGATCGGCGGTGCCCAAGCTAGCGAGCGCCCGCTCCGCCAACAGTTCCGTTTCCGGCCGGGGAATGAACACTCCCGGAGCCACATCGATTCTCAGGCCCCGAAAGGAAACCCAACCGATCAACCGCTGCAGCGGTTCGCGGCGACAGCGCCGATCCAGCAACGCGAGCAAACGTTCTTCTTGGTTCCGCTCGAGAGTTCGAGTCCGATGCAGCGGAATCTCCAAGCGGGGAAAACCGGTGACGTGTTCGATGAGCCATTCCCATTCGGTTTGCGGTTCGGTTACAGCCGCTTCGCGCAACGCCTTGACGCCGTATTGCCAGAGATCGTTTAAAGTTCGCACCGGAATGATCGGAACCTAGCGTTACGGACTGTGGGAATCACGCTCGTTCTACCTCGTTGCGGCTTGGCGGTCTCGCCGTCGGGCCGTCGGCTCCGGCTCAGGAATAATCTTGAGTCGCATCGGGTTTTTCCAGACATTTTCCGTCGAGTGAATATCTTCATCGTGGGCGCGGGAGAGGTGGGCAAACACCTGGCGAAAAATCTCTCCAACGAACTACACAACATTACCCTGATCGACAGCGACGAGCGTACCACCGACGATTTGCGTGACGAGCTCGACGCCAAAATCGTGTGCGACAATGGTTCGTCGGCTCGAGTGTTGGCGGAACATAACATCACCGATTGCGAACTTTTTTTAGCCGTCACCCAACGGGAAAACACTAATCTGGTAGCCGCCGCGATAGCCAAAAAGCTGGGGGCCCGCAAAACGATCGCCCGCCTGCAGGCCGGCGTCGAATTGGACATGCTGATCTTGGACGTTCGAGATTTTTTCGGCATCGACCATCTGTTTAATCTGGAGCGTTTGGCGGCGCTTAAGCTGGCCAAACACGTTAGCACCCCGGAACAGAGTCTCCGGACCGAGGATATCGAACGGGGCCGAATCGAGTTGCAGCAATTGAACGTGTCGAAAAAAAGCGAATGGCTCGACCGTCCTATCGCTCAATTCGACCTGCCCAAGGGAGTGCGGATCGCGACCTTGCATCGGGCCGACCGAACCTTGTTTCCGAACGGCAGCGATCACTTGGAAGCCGGCGATCTGGTCACCTTGTTCGGCACCCCGAACGTCATCCAAAAAATCATCCGGAAAATTAATCCTGCCATCCCGCAACCGCGTAAAAAAAACGTGGTGATCGCCGGCGGCGGCGGATATGGCCTCATGCTCTATCAGATACTTCGGAGCGACGCCAAGATTCGAATCATGGACAAAAACAAAAACGAATGCGCTCGGCTGTCGCATTCGGCCGCCGAAGCGGATATTATCCACGGCGACGCCACCTCTCTCAGCGTGCTGCAGGAAGAACAGGTGGGCGAAGCAGACTTCTTCGTTGCCGCCACCGCCGACGACGAAGACAACGTCATGGCTTGCCTGCAAGCCGACACCCTGGGCGACGTAAATTGCCTCGCCTTGATTCATCGGCCCGATACCGCCCGCGTGATCGAGAACAATCGCCAGCGGCTGGGAATTCTCGCGGTTGTGAGTCCCCGGATCGAGTCCGGCAAGGAACTCATGCGATTCGTGGAGAATCCAAACAAATATCATCATATCGTCGACCTGAAACCCGACGTCGAAATCATCCAGGTGGTCATTCCGGAGAATTCCCGGATCGCCGAAAAGAAGGTTTCGGAAATCGTCTGGCCCGAGGGCGGTTCGCTGATCGGCCGGGTGCAGGGATTGAACGCCGAAATCCCTACGGGCGACACCGTGCTCCAAGCCGAAGACGCGGTTTATCTGGCCGTGACCTCGAAATCCCGCATGAAATTCGTGCGGTTCATTTCCCAGTGAGCCGCCGGAAGCGTCGGTTGCCGGCGGTCAAACGAACTTGCCGGGATTCAGAATCGATCGACGGTCCAGAGCCTGTTTGATTGACCGATGCATCCGGCGAACTTCCGGCGGAGCTGCCGACTCCCACCAAGGAAGACGGGCCAAACCGATGCCGTGTTCGCCGGTAATGGAACCGCCCCATTGAAGCACTTGCCGGAAGAGTTCGTCGACCGCTTGCCGGCAACGAGCCCGTTGCTCGGGATCCTGTCGATCCACCATCAGGTTCACGTGGATATTGCCGTCGCCGGCATGGCCGAAACAGGCTAACTGAATCCGGTATTTCCGTTGCAATCCCGCGGCGAAGGCGAAGAGCGCTTCCAGCCGTCCCCGCGGCACGACGATATCCTGATTGAGTTTCGTCAGTCCCGTGTCTCGCAGAGCGAAGGAAAATTCCCGGCGAACCCGCCAGATCGCTTCACACGGTTCCTCGCCGCATCCCGGGCGAACGAAGACGGGGTTCAAGCGAGACAAGGCGGTTTCCAAGGTGGCGATTTCGGTTCGAACCGACGTTTCCTGCCCGTCCAACTCCACGATGAGATGCGAACGGCAACCGGCGAACAGGTAGCTGCCGGTGCGCTCGGCGGCGGCATTCAACGTGAATTCGTCGGCCAATTCCAGAGCCGAAGGCAAAAACCCCAAATCCAAAATCTGACGCACCGCCTTGACGGCCGGTTCCATGGCTCCGAAGCCTACGCTGAGGCAGGCGCGAAACGGCGGTTTGGGCAACAATTTGAGGGTGGCTTCAACGATGACTCCCAAGAGCCCCTCGCTCCCCACAAAAAGACGGTGCAGATCGAAGCCGGTTTTATTTTTGTGGGTTCTTCCCCCTAGCCTGCCGACGGTTCCGTCGGCCAAGACGACAGTCAGTCCCAAGACGTAATCGCGCGTCACTCCGTACTTGAGACAGCGAGGCCCTCCGGCGTTGGTAGCGATATTGCCCCCCAAGCTGCAATCGTTCCGGCTGGCCGGATCGGGCGGATAGTAGAGGCCTTGACGATCCGCTGCCGACTGCAGGTCGGCCGTGATCACGCCCGGTTCGACGACGGCGACATAGTCCTGTTTGTCGATCGCCAGGATCCGGTTCATCCGCTCGGTGGAAAGAACGATGCCGCCTTGCACAGGGACGCATCCCCCGACGTAACCGTATCCTGCTCCCCGCGCTGTCACCGGGATGTTCCGGCGATGGGCGTAAGCCAACACTCGCGAAACGGTTTGCGCGTCTTGAGGCAGGACGACCGCATCGGGAAGATTCGAGGCGAACCACTTGTCCCCGGCGTAGCGCCGCCGCCCGTCTTCCGCGACGATCAAATCTTCCGGAGCGATCAGTTGGGCAAGCTCTTCGCCGTTCGGAGAATTAAGAGAGTTCATCCGAACGCTCTATCGATTCGATCAAGGTTTTGGCCACTTCGATTTTCCCGGAAAGAACCTGGATGCGGATGCCCCCGGAAGCCAAGGCATAACCGGCGATAGAAAAGGAAGCCAGTTCCCCCTGGATGCGCGCTTCGATGCTGGAGGCTTCCAGCCGGGAACGAATCAAATGGGCGTGGGCGGCGTTAAACTGGCGACTGATCGTGACCCATTCCATGGTCGGTTCAACCGAGCGACAAGCCCGGAATCCGGTTAGCCATTTTCCGCAGCATCTTTTTGTTTTTGGTCATTTTCTTCATCATCTTCCGCATCTGGCCGAAGCGGCTAAGCATACTGTTCAATTCGGTAATCCGCACGCCGCTCCCGGCGGCAATTCGTTTACGGCGCCGAGCATTGAGGATTTGCGGTTTTTGACGTTCGCGGGGGGTCATGGAACAAATCATCGCTTCCATGCGGGAGAAATTCTTCTCGGTTTGCCCCAACTGATTGCCATTGAGCATATTGGCGCCTCCAGGGATCATGCGGAGGATCGATTCCATCGACCCCATCTTGCGCATGAGTCTCATCTGGTCGAGAAAGTCGACCAAGGTGAAATCTCCCTGCATCAACTTTTGTTCTTTCAGGGCCATTTCTTCCTTACTGACGTCCTGAGACACCTTTTCCACCAAGCTCACCACGTCGCCCATGCCCAAGATGCGCCCCGCCATCCGATCCGGGTAAAACCGATCGAAATTATCCAGCTTTTCGCCCGTTCCGACGAATTTGATCGGTTTGCCCGTAACGGCCTTCATGCTGAGGGCCGCGCCCCCGCGAGCGTCGCCGTCCAGTTTCGTCAGAATGCAGCCGGAGATTTCCAACGCTTCGTTGAAATGGGTGGCGACGTTGACCGCTTCCTGACCGGTGGCGGCATCTAGCACTAGGAGAATTTCCTGCGGTTGGATTTTGTTTTTCAGCCCGATTAATTCCTGAATCAACTCTTCGTCGACTTGCAACCGTCCAGCCGTGTCGTAGATCACCACGTCTCGCTCTTGCGCCTCGGCTTCCTTCTGCGCTTGTTTGGCGATGCGGAGAACTTTGGTCTCGCCGTGAAGGGCCAAAACCGGTGCGCCCACCTGTTCACCCAACACTTGGAGTTGCTCCATCGCCGCCGGCCGGTAGACGTCGGCCGCCACCAGCAAGGGCTTCTTCCGGTCCCGGAGCAACTGTTTGGCTAATTTGCCGCTGGTGGTCGTCTTCCCGGAGCCGTGCAGTCCGACCATCAAAATCGAAGCGGGGGTTCGCTCGCCGAGATCGAGATCCTCGTGAGAGGAGCCCAGTAATTCGACCAACTTGTCGTGGATAACTTTGACAATCTGCTGACCGGGATGGACGCTGCGCAAGACCTTCTCGCCGATGGCTTTTTGCTTGACGTCTTCAATGAAATCCCGGGCGACTTTGAAGTTGACATCGGCCTCCAGCAGGGCCATGCGGACTTCACGCAACGAATCGGATATGTTGGATTCGGAGATTTTGCCCAGACCGCGAAGGTTCCTGAAAGCAGATTGCAAACTGCTTGATAACGTATCAAACATACGTTCCCAAGGTAACCCGGTTCGGAGGCGAAGACAAGCCGCTAACTCAAGACAGATTATCCAGGTCGAATCGGGATATCGCTTCGAGATCATTCCTGTAAGAGTGGTTTTTTTACGCGTTTTGCAGCGGGATAAAGCGCCCCGATAATTCTTGGTTCCGATTGATTTCCTCGTTGTTTGCGCTATTCTAATCACGAGGCGCAGAACGGGATGGATAGGTTGGTTGACCGGGTGGTTTTACGGCCGTTCGGTCCCAATTACACCTCTCATCGCGAAGGTTCGAGTGGACGATCAACCTGCAAACGGCGGCGGGCTGTTTTCTGGAGCACCGGGTCGCTAGAACGGTTTTGGCCAAGCGACGCAAATCGCACGAACCCGTTTTCGGTCGGATATCAGGTTACGATTAGATCGACGCCGAGCGTGAATGGCCCGATCTCCGGGAAGGACTCGAGAAAACGAAATTCCGATGGAGAATCGAAATCTGGATTAATTGCTCCGGGATACCTGCTTGGCAAGATTTCGCCGATCAGGGTCCGGCGGCGTTGTAGCAGTGAAGGCGTCGTTGAAACGGTCTTGGCCTTGACCCCATCGTGCTCGTCGGCGACGATCAATCGGCCTTGCTGCCAGCTGCCGTTCCTCCCCTGTTTCCGCTAGGATCGAGTGCCGGCCAAGGTCGACGGTCACGGTTAATGCATTCCCCATGTCAGCGGTCGAACCAACAACTTTTTCGGATTCCGAACGGCAAAAAACGAATACTGTCGGCGTTGTCACCGGCGCCGGGTCCGGAGTCGGCCGTGCGGTCGTTATCGCCCTGGCCAGACAGGGATGGCGGCTAGCTCTCATGGGACGCTCGGAACAGTCCTTGGCCGAAACGGCCGAACTCGCCGGATTCGAGATAGAAAATTACCTTTGCCGATCGGTCGATATCGGCGACGCCGAGAACGTCCAAAGCTTCGCCGAAACGGTCGAGCTAACGCTCGGCCCTGTCGAGCTTTTGGTTAATTCGGCAGGAACCAATACTCCTCGCCGGGCGTTGCTCGAATTGTCTCTGGAAGATTATCATGCCGTCCTTAACACGAATTTGAACGGGGCGTATTATTGCGCTCAGGCCTTTCTTCCGGCGATGCGGAGGAGGAAAAAAGGCACGATCGTAAATGTCGTTTCCGATGCCGCGCTGCAGGGCACCCGGCTTGCCGGCGCCGCTTACACCATGTCGAAATACGGCCAACGAGGACTCAGTTCCACCATCAACGCGGAGGAAGGCGGCAACGGTATCCGAGCTTGTGCCGTTCTGCCCGGCGAAATCGATACGCCCTTGTTGAAATTACGGCCCAGTATGCCCTCCCCGGAAAGCCGCGACACGATGCTGCAACCCGAAGATGTCGCCGACTGCGTAATGCTGGCGGTCAATCTGCCGCCTCGTGTGGTCGTTCAGGAATTACTCGTCAGACCCCGCAGGTGATCGTCGAAAAAGAAAGGCTGCCCGCTTCGAAATTGCCGGAACGTTCCGGGACTCCGGCAACGATGCCTGGCGGCCAATAACCGGGGTTGCGCGCCGAGCGAGTACCGATTGCCGCCGAAGGTGTTCAGCTCAGAAGGCTTGGGAAAATAACCAACCACGGCTCTTTCCAGTTCGATACTCAGGCGACTGACCGTTCGAATTTATCGGCCACTCGGCAAACCGGATTGCATCCCGTTATCGGTCTTGTATTACCGGGAACGGTGAACTAGGCTCCCGAGGACATACCGGCGTCGTTCGGATCATTTCCGAGATTAGCCAAATATCCCCTCCCCTCATATTATGCACGGTTTGTTTAATTCTCTGATCAAAACCTCAAGCGGTTACGGGGCGTTGGCCTTGAGCATATCGCTCGGATTGGCCATTCTCGGTACGAGTTGCTCGTCCCAGAACACGTCCCAGAATCCAGCTGCGAGTGCCGCCCAAAAAGCCACGGTCGGCCAACGCTACCTTTATACGCATGAGTTGGCGAACGTGATCGATATGAGCGGGTTGTTGGGGGGCATGGGAATGCCAGGGGCGAATATCAAACAAGACATTACTCAGGACGTGGCAGTTTCCGTCTTAGAATTCAGACCAGACGGCAGCCGTTTGACGGAATTGGAATTTCTGACCATCAAGGTCGTTATGGACATGGCGGGAATGAAGATATCTTACGATTCCCAGAACACCGCTGACGGCGACAGCAATCCATTAGGGGCTATGTTAGGAATGTCCTTGGATCCTTTGTTCGATCCCCTCATCGGGAAAAAGATCCGCTATGAAATTGATGCCGACAATCGGATATCTCCCGTATCCGGGATCGATGAGATCAAAAACGCTATCGAACTTGCCGCCGCATCGTCCGGGGCCGAAGACATGGGAATGGTGCAAATTACCGACCAGTTTTTGCTCGGCCAACAATATTTGGATGCCTTTCGTTTCGAAGTCCCGGAGCGTCAATTAAGTCCCGGCGACACCTGGTCGTTCAGTGCCATTCATCATATCGACCACCAAACTGCCCCCTTGGACATCGAGATGAATTGCCGATTCGATTCGATGGATCTAAGTGGCGAACGCAAAACCATGCTAGTCTCGGTCTCGGGAACGATGGATGCCGAAGAGGGCAAGAAATTGACCGTCGGCATGGATCTGCCCGGAGACCTTTCGCATTCCGAACCCCCTCAGGTGGGCGGCACAGTGCATTACGACCCGAAATTGGGACTGATTGTCGATTCGGATTCGAAGATGAAAATGACGATGTCGTTTTCCCTCGATCAAGGACCGGCAGTTGCGGGAAGCCCCTTGGCCAATGTCGGAATCAATACTCACTTAACCTACCGCTTGACGGCGGTAGAACCCATTCAATAGGGCTTTTCCCGGCACCTGAGTTTGCGGACTTCTGCACGGGAAACCGATCAGGGACAAATCCCTAATCGTCCGAGGCTTGATCGCGCTAGGTTGCGGAATCCGTTCCGCTCTCTGCGGTCCAAAGCTTGCTGAGTTCGCCAGCGGAATCGTCTTCGGACTCTCGGTCGGCCGGCGTGTTCGAGAATGGCTTCGACCGACCAAGTTTCGGGGTAACCGGTTCGGGGCGAAGGGGCCTCGGACTCTCGACAATACCCGAGCGCCCGGCGAAACGATCCGGCCCGGAAAATCAAAGCTTCGCCGAAACGGTCGAGCGAACGCTCGGCCCTGTCGAGCGTTTGGTCAATTCGACAGGAACCAATACCCCTCGCCGGGCGTTGCTCGAATTGTCTCTGGAAGATTATCATGCCGTCCTTAACACTCATTTGAACGGGGTGTATTATTGCGCACAGGCCTTTCTTCCGGCGATGCGGTGCAGAAAAAAAGGCACGATCGTAAACGTCGTTTCCGATGCCGCGCTGCAGGGCACCCGGCTTGCCGGCGCCGCTTACACCATTTCGAAATACGGCCAACGAGGACTCAGTTCCACCATCAACGCGGAGGAAGGCGGCAAAGGTATCCGAGCTTGCGCCGTTCTGCCCGGCGAAATCGATACGCCCTTGTTGATATTACGGCCCAGTATGCCCTCCCCGGACAGCCGCGACACGATGCTGCAACCCGAAGACGTCGCCAACTGCGTAATGCTGGCGGTCAATCTGCCGCCTCGTGCGGTCATTCTGGAATTACTCGTCAGACCCCGCAGGTGATCGTCGAAAAAGGATGGCTGCCCGCTTCGAAATTGCCTGAACGTTCCGGGACTCCGGCGGCGATGCGGGGTGGCCAATAGCCGGGGTTGCGCGCCGAGCAAGTACCGGTTGCCGCCTAAGGTGTTCAATTCGGAAGGTTTGGGAAAATAACCAACCACGGCTCATTCCGGTTCGATACTCGGGCGACTGACAGTTCGAAATTATCGGCCACTCGGCAAACCGGATTTCATCCCGTTATCGGTCTTGAATTACCGGGAACGGTGAACTAGGCTCCCGAGGAATACTGGAGTCGTTCGGATCATTTCCGAGATTAGCCAACTATCCCCTCCCCTCAGGTTATGCGCGGTTTGTTTAATTCTCTGATCAAAACCTCAAGCGGTTACGGGGCGTTGGCCTCGAGCATATCGCTCGGATTGGCCATTCTCGGTACGAGTTGCTCGTCCCAGAACACGTCCCAGAATTTAGCTGCGAATGCCGCCCAAAAAGCCACGGTCGGCCAACGCTACCTTTATACGCATGAGTTGGCGACTGTGATCGAAATGAGCGGGTCGTTGGGGGGCTTGGGAATGTCAGGGGCGAATATCAAACGAGACATTACTCAGGACGTGGCAATTTCCGTCTTAGAATTCAGACCAGACGGCAGCCGTTTGACGGAATTGGAATTTCTGACCATCAAGGTCGTTGTGGACCTGGCGGGAATGAAGATATCTTACGATTCCCAGAACACCGCTGACGGCGGCAGCAGTCCATCAAGGGCTATGTTAGGAATGTCCCTGGATCTTCTGTTCGCTCCCCTCATCGGGAAAAAAATCCGCTATGAAATAGATGCCGATAATCGGATATCTCCCGTATCCGGGATCGATGAGCTCAAAAACGCTATCGAACGTGCCGCCGCATCGTCCGGGGCCGAAGACATGGGAATGGTGCAAATTACCGACCGGTTTTTGCTCGGCCAACAATATTTGGATGCCTTTCGTTTCGAAGTCCCGGAGCGTCAATTAAGTCCCGGCGACGCCTGGTCGTTCAGTGCCATTCATTATAGCGATTACGAAACTGCCCCATTTGACATCGAGATGAATTGCCGATTCGATTCGATGGATTTAAGTGGCGAACGCAAAACCATGCTAGTCTCGGCCTCGGGAACGATGGATGCCGAAGAGGGCAAGAAATTGACCGCCATCATGGATCTGCCCGGAGACCTTTCGCATTTCGAACCCCCTCAGATGAGCGACACCGTGCATTACGACCCGGAATTGGGACTGATTGTCGATTCGGATTCGAAGATGAAAACGACGATGTCGTTTTCCCTCGATCAAGGACCGGCAGTTCCGGAAAGCTCCCTGGCCACTGTCGGAATCAATACTCACTTAACCTACCGCTTGACGGCGGTAGAACCCGTTCAATAGGGCTTTTCCCGGCACCTGAGTTTGCGGACTTCTGCGCGGGAAACCGATCGGGGACAAAACCCTAATCGTCCGAGACTCGATCGCGCCAGGTTGCAGAATCCGTTCCGCTCTCTGCGGGCCAAAGCTTGCTGAGTTCGCCAGCGGAATCGTCCTCGGACTCTCAGTCGGCCGGCGTGTTCGAGAATGGCTTCGACCGACCAAGTTTCGGGGTAACCGGTTCGGGGCGAAGGGGCCTCGGACTCTCGACAATACCCGAGCGCCCGGCAAAAAGATCCGGCCCGGAAAATCAAGTCGGAACGACGAACGGTCACGAAACCAGGTTCCTGCCGAACGCCGGCGAAGCCGGCCGACGTGATTCCTCGCGACGGCGGTGATGCTTTCGCGAGGGTCGTTCCCGAGGCCGCCGCTTTCGAATCGGTAGAATTCGCTCGACATGTTCCGCCCCTGTCCGTAGTATCCCGCCATGACCGAATCGCCGCAGACTTTTCAATTAAAGGATTGCGTCCCCGGTATTCCCAAGGTACCTTTGCCGCCGATCCCCAACGCTCGGGGCAAGTCGTTTTGAACGAAGGTTTGCTCTAGTTGATTTTATGAAAAAAATCGAAGCCATCATCAAACCGTTCAAGCTGGAAGACGTCAAAGAAGCATTGGGAGAGGTGGGAATCGAAGGCATGACCGTCATCGAGGTCAAAGGCTTCGGTCGCCAAAAAGGGCATACGGAGATCTATCGCGGCAGCGAATACACCGTGGATTTTTTGCCCAAGATCAAGATCGAGGTCGTCGTGCCCGACGACCAATTCAACGCAGCCGTCGAGGCGATCACCAAAGCCGCCAAAACCGGAAAGATCGGTGACGGAAAGATCTTTGTGTCCTCCATGGAGGATGCGATCCGGATTCGCACCGACGAACGGGGCGACGAAGCCATTTGAGCGGCAGCCGGGGCTCTATCGGCTTGTGTCCCATTTGGGGCCTCCGGGAACCGAACGATTTCGAGTGATCGATCGGCTCCAAGAACTTCCGGCGGATTCGGATCGTCGCTTAACCATGGAGGGAGCTCGGGAACCGAACGATCCAAACCAACCTCGGCCAGTTCCCCCCAAGGGAGACGGGAACCCGAAACTGCTCCGGAAATTGATTCGCCAACAGGCGCAACAGGTCATGGAAACGGAAGTCGCAGCCTTGGAACGGGCCGGCGTCAAGCGAAAATCATCCTGACCGCACCACTTGGCGCAACGGCGATCGACCCGGAGCTTGGAAAACGTACCCTGGTCAGGTGGAATTGCAGATTCCCAGACTGCGGCCCGGCAGTTGCTTTCCCTTTTTTCCTGACCCCCAATCCGTACCGCGGAAGCCGATTTGACCTCGGTCATCCCAAAAGCCCACGTGGCCGGGGGGCGGTCCGCAACCTCGATCGCCTAGTGCCAGCCATGGACTTGAGCGGCATCAAGCGCAGCGAAGTTTCCCGCTTGTCCCAAGAACTCGATACTCGGGTGGGATCGTTCCTGGATCGGCCGCTCGAAGGCCTGTGGCCGTTTCTTTGGCGGGATGCCACGTGTTATGGGTCACGCTATATCGGACGATTCATTTCACATTAATCCGTGAGTTCATTGACGATGGAAAGACCAAATTAATTTCTGGGTGAAGAACCATCAGTGGCTTCCGCGAGACCGCCGCCGGTGGTGCCGGAGGCCACTTCGGCCCTCAGTGCCATTGCTCCCACAGGCAAGGGCGGCGAGACGGTCGAGTGAACTGGTCGCTCACGCCCGCCGACGAAAGTGGCGATCAATCCACCGCTCGGTTGTTGCCTCGTTATCCCAACGCCCAACGACTGAAGCCTCCTGGGGCTAAAGACGGAAACGACCCGCTTCAAGGCCAATAATCCGCTCCCCGAATCCCGAACGAATTGTCTTTTCCAAGCAGTCAATTTATCAAACCGTTGCCGTCGAGAATCGGTTGTTACTCCTGGTTGCCCCACCCCAACTGGCTCCCGGAAGAACATGGAAAATGTCGTCCGAAATAACGTGGCGAATAACACGAAGTTCGATTCCGGAACGCTTCGATCTTACGTTATCCTGCCCCCGAAACGCCGACACCCCTTCCCTATCAGCGAGGCTCGAACGGGGGCGGTTCTACGGCCAGACGGGATGCCGCCGAGCCGATCCCGTAGCGCGTTCCAACCCGGCTTCGCGCTAAAACTGTCCGCCCTCGCCTAAGCTTGGACGATCGGATACTGGATTTTGCCATGGACGTCGGTCAGGCGAAACTGACGTCCCTGATACTTGAATGTCAGTCGTTCGTGATCGAGACCCATCAAATGCAGTATTGTGGCGTGAAAATCATGAATGTGGACGCCGTTCCGGGTGACGTTGTAACCGAAGGGATCGGTCTCCCCGTAGATCGTACCGGGTTTCGCGCCGCCGCCCGCCATCCAAAGACTGAAGCATTTGGGATGATGATCCCGGCCGAAATTATTTTCCGTCAGTTTGCCTTGGCAGTAGTTCGTACGTCCGAATTCCCCGCCCCAGATCACCAGGGTATCCTCCAGCATGCCCCGCATTTTCAGATCCTGCACCAAAGCGGCCGACGGGCCGTCGGTTTCCTGGCACTGCCGTTTGAGGCCACCCGGCAATCCGCCGTGCTGATCCCATCCGGGATGATACAGTTGCACGAACCTGACCCCTCGTTCAGCCAAGCGCCGGGCCAACAGGCAGTTGGCCGCGAAAGATCCCGGTTTGTTGACGTCCGCTCCGTAACTCTCCAAAACCGAAGGGGATTCGTTCGAAAAATCGTAGGCCTCAGGGATCGACATCTGCATGCGGAAAGCCATCTCGTACTGAGCGATCCGATTTTCGATTTCCGTGTCGCCCGTTTCCGCGATTTGCAGTTCGTGCAACTCCCGCAACCGCGCCAACAAGTTTCGTCGTCCCTTGGCGTCGATGCCCGCGGGATTGTTCAAATACAACACGGGATTGTCGCCGGAACGAAAGCGGACTCCCTGAAACTTCGAAGGGAGAAATCCGCTGCCCCAAAGTCGGGACACCAACGGTTGCCCGCCCTTCCCTTTAGTGACCAAGACGACAAACGAAGGCAGATTGTCGTTGAGCGTTCCTAAGCCGTAACTGAGCCAAGCGCCCATGCTAGGCCGCCCGGGAAACGGCGAACCGGTTTGGAGAAAGGTGACTCCCGGTCCATGGTTGATCGCTTCGGTGTACATGGATCGGATCAGGCACAGGTCGTCGGCCAAGGCGGAAGTCTTTGGGAGCAGTTCACACAACTCGATACCGCTTTGCCCGTAACGATCGAATCGGAACGGCGAACCGGTCATGGGCAAGGAGGCTTGGTTGCCGGACATCGCCGTAAGCCTTTGGCCTCGGCGAACGGATTCCGGCAACTCCTCTCCGTGGCGCCGGTTCAACTCCGGTTTTGGATCGAACAAATCGATCTGCGAAGGGCCGCCGCTTTGGAAGAGGTAGACGATCCGGCGAGCCCGAGGAGCGAAATGCGTCATCCCCGACGCAGCGAACGGATCGCCGGACGGCGAAGAACGAGCCCAGAGATCAGCCAGCGCCAGCGAACCGATTCCCGAACCGAACTGCTGCAGGAACCGCCGCCGGCTCATGCCAAACACCGGCTCCAATCCCGAACATTGTGGGGCCTCAGACTTCATGCCTTTTCGTCTTCGAATCAAGTTACTGCTTCATCAAGCATTTGTCGAAACTCATTAACGCGGAGGCGACCGAAGCGTAGGCAGCCAACTCCTCGGTTTGCCGTTCCTGGGGGACCGCCGCAGCGCCGACGGACAGAAACTTCGCTACCCGGTCCGGTTCGGCCGCGAAATACGCTTTCTGTTCCTGCAACAGGCCTTCGAGCACGGCCAATTCCCGCTGACCGGGAAGCTGACTGGTCAGATACCGGAACATCCGGATCAACCGGTCCTGGTCGGACGCTTCGACTTCCCGCATGACTCGCGAAGCCAGCAATCTCGCCGCTTCCACGAATTGAGGATCGTTCATGAACACGAACGATTGCAACGGGGTCGCCGTGGTTTCTCTCCGAACGGCGCAAACGTCCCGTTTGGAAGCGTCCAGCACCATCATCACCGGTGCCGGCGCGGTGCGCCGCCAATAGGTGTAGAGGCTCCGGCGATAGAGGCCCGCTCCGGTGTCGGCTTTGGCGGGTTTGAACGACACGGTCACCTCGTAGGGTTTGACGGGATTGCCGCCGATTTTCGTCACCAAGGCTCCGCTTACGGCGAGCGCGTTGTCGCGGATCATTTCAGCTGCCAAGCGATATTTGGGAGCCCGGCCCAGCCAAACGTTTTCCGGGTCGGCGCGAACCAATTCGGTCCTGGCCATCGAGCTTTGGCGGTAAGCTCTCGAAGTGACCATCTGCCGTAACAGCCGTTTGAGATTCCAACCGTGCTCGATGAAATCGGCGGCGAGCCAATCCAGAAGTTCCGGATGGGAAGGCGGGTTGCCCTGACTGCCGAAATCTTCCGGGGTGGTCACCAGGCCTTTTCCGAAGATCATTTGCCAATAACGATTGACCGTGACTCGGGCGGTCAAGGGATGAGAACGGTCGGTGAGCCAGTAAGCCAATCCCAAACGATTACGGGGCCACTCCTCCGAAAAAGCCGGGAAAATCGCAGGGGTGTCGTTGCTCACCGGTTCCGTGCGCGCGTCGTACTGTCCTCTGGTCAAGATATAGGAGGTGCGGGAGACACTCCGTTCCTTCATGACCATGATTTCCCGCAGTCCGTTTTCCATTCGGCCGATCTGTTCGCGCACGGCCTTGAGCGCATCCCGAGCTTCAGCGACTCGTCGGTCGACGGCGGCCAGGTAATACGTTTTCAAAACTTCCGTCTCTTCTTGGGTCAGGTTCTTCGCCGATCGACGCAACAGCCGTTTCAGAGACTTGCCGTCGTATAATTGACGCATTTCGATGTCCGCTAACTCCCGATCGTAAATCCGGAAATCGTCGACAACACCGCCACGAAAACCTTTGTCGCGAAAGCGAGCCCCGATAGCTACGTTGTCGTGGCCTCCTCCGGTGATGTTCTTGTAGAGCAAGTCCTGCACGATTTCCGTATCGACCGCTTCGCCGTCAACGAAAAGGCGCAAGCCTCGAGCTTGGCTGGAACCGTCCCAAGTGATCCCCAGGTGCACGAACCGGTCTACGGCCAAAGGCTTTGCGCCTCGAACCCGGATCGCGTTGCCGGGCCAAAAATGAATGAGGGAAAAACTCGGTTTTCCTTCTTCGATCAGCAACTGATAACCCCGGCTTCCGGCATCGGTCCAAGCCCGAGAACGATGGAAGACCACGGACCGGTCGTAGGCTTCAGGGATCTTGATCCAAAGGGAAAAACTGAACGGTTGGTAACGAGGAAAGTTCCCTACTTTCAGATCCACTTCGTCATCGCCGGTAAGTTGAAGCCCGTTACCGAATTTCCCCGGCACGGTTTGATTCGCTTGCGAGGAAGTCGCCGGTTTTTCGGGATTCCAGCGGTTGGGAAATTTGCCGTCTTCCCGGGCGTCGAAATCGAAGTGGGCCGTTCCCTCGGTCGCGGCCGAATCGCCGCTCCGGGCTCCTCGAAGCCAAAGGATAAAATCGTCCGTGGCTGCGTTGATCACCTGATTCAGGGCCTCGCCCCGGAGCGGCAAGGTATCGTCCTTCAATCGCCGGATAGCCGCTTTCTGGGTCTCGGCTCCCAAAGCCATAGTAGGCGTGGGTACCGAATCGGTGAAATAAGAGTACAATCCGGCTTCGTCGATATTCGCGAAGAACGAGGTCAACTGATAATACTCTTTCTGCGGCAAGGGATCGTATTTGTGATCGTGGCAACGAGCGCATTCCATGGTCAATCCCATGAAAGCGGTGGCCGCCGTTTGGGTACGGTCGGCGACGTATTCGATACGGAATTCCTCAGGCACGCTGCCGCCTTCGACTTTTTGGGGATGGAGCCGATTGAATGCGGTCGCCAGGATTTGCCGCTCGTCGGCCCCGGGCAACAGATCCCCTGCCAACTGCTGGATGATGAATTCGTTATAAGGCAGGTTGCGATTGAAAGCGTCGATCACCCAGTCACGCCAGGGCCAGACGAACCGGTCCCGGTCAACCTGATATCCGTAGGTATCGGAATAACGCGCGACGTCCAACCATTCAGAAGCCATTCTCTCCCCGAATGATTCCCTGGCGAGCAGGTTGTCGACCAGTCGTTCGTAACCGTTCCGGGAACGGTCGGCGACGAAATCATCGATCTCTTCCAAGGTCGGCGGCAATCCCGTCAAATCGAAACTCAGTCGACGAATGAGAGTTTCCCGGCTCGCCTCCGGCGAAAAACTCCACCCTTTTTCCTGCAAGGATTTCAACAGAAACCGGTCGATCGGCGAAAGCGAAGCGGAAGCCTCCGGAATGCTCGGCAAGGGAGGCGAAATAATGGGTTCGAAAGCCCAGTGTTTTTCGTACTTCGCCCCTTCGGTGATCCAACGTTCGAGTGTCGCCTTTTGCGCGTCGGTCAATTGACGAGCCGAGCCTTCGGGGGGCATGCGTTCGTCGGGGTCCGCCGCATTGATGCGACGCACTAGTTCGCTGAGTTGGGGATGGCCCGGGGCAACGGCTCGAATTCCGTCACGATCGGCGTAGGCGCTATCGGGATCGTCCAACCGCAAACCGGCTTTGCGGGCCTGCCGGTCCGGGCCATGGCATTGAAAACAATTCTCGGAGAGTATCTGACGAACGTCCCGATTAAACGAGAGCTCGTCGCCTGCTTGAGTCAGCGAGTGATCGAGCAGAACGACGGCTGCCGCCACCAACGAGGCTCCGACAATTCGCCGCCAATTACGGACGCCTCCCCTATGAACGTTTCCTTGCATAGCAACTGGGAATGGACCGGGCACGGGTTCGATTCGGAACTGAGCGGCCACCCTATGCGCCCACTTCGGGAAGTCAAGGTTTAAGGGGCGCCCCAACCCTGTCCTCTCCACTTCCATTCGGAAATACGAGCGTTTCGTTGAATTTGAATTGTTGCGGCGTTTCCATCGACCCTGAGGCGTCGCTGGTCGGGTCGAACCAATAATTCGGCAACTGTCCGACGATCAGGTGGTTTATCTGGATTAGGGTTTATATTGATCATGATCGAAGATCAAAATTGACTGTTCCGGGATGCAGGTGCGATCGGAAACGATCCTATCCTCCATATCCCTAATTCATTAACGCAATTGAATCTGACGTCAGGTAACCGACAGCTGGGCAACGTGGAGATCCAGCGAAAGTTCCGTCGAGCTCAAAGTGGATATTCAAATCCCCTACTCTGGCCTTCAGGTCATCGACGAAGAATGATGACGTTAACCGGGAATCTGACTGAGAAATCCTGAATGGCAAACTACCGCCAATGCCATGTCGCGAATTAGTCTGATCAGTTTCTAATCGCGCGTCATTTGGGCGAGGATTTCTTTCGTATCTTCCGATTCTACATGATTTTTAAAAAACGCAATCCAGTTTTCGGCTGGGATTCCAGTGATCGATCGTTCACGCAGCGATGAGGTGTAATCGTTCATGAGTCTTTCGATTCGGGCTACCCGACCGAAGTTATTCCCTCCATCTTTAAAGGCGCGGTCGGCGATTTTCGTCTTGGGGGCCGGATAAGGACTCACTTTTTTATCCGGAGCTTTCACTTGCCGTTCACTTAAGGTGTCGCCTGTCCTTCTCACGTTAGTCCACCACCAGTTGCGGTATTTGGCGACATAACGGGCTTGCTCGAGGTACGGCTCATGGACGGCCGGTTCGCCCGAAAGAACATTTTTAAGGTGCCATGGGACGACGACTAGCAGATCTTGCACGTCGCACGCATCTGGTGTCACCGAGTACCTGAAACTCGGCTCCCCTTCCCTGGAGAGCAAATACCATCCCTTGAGCTCGATTCCGAGAATAATGTCTTTTAGCCCATCCTGACCGAAGGCTTGGAGTCTTACATCCGGAAAAGTTTGGGCCGAACGAACGAATCGGTACCGAGGCCAACGGTCACCGGGATCCCAGACTTTTCGGTTTCGGTTCAGGGTCTCGACGACTTGTTTTTCAATCACGCTGCCGAAAACAGTATCGAGATTGAATAGCTCTCCAGCATCGAGACCTTCGATCTGAGTCACGGTACGGAAGTGAACGGGAAGTGCTCCAAGTACCTCCCTTAGATTACTAACAAGTGCTCCGAGATCGTCGACTTCGGGAAACTCGTGACGGCCCGGAGCTGACGTATTCATTGGCAAAGCACCATATTCTCAGTAATGGATTCGCAATCCCAGCGGTTGGCAAGACGTTGTTTAGCTAGCGACGAAAAGTATGGATCAGGCTCCGCAGCAAAGGCATTTCGATTAGCCTCCACCGCAGCAACCGATGCAGAGCAAAGTCCGCCGAACGGCTCCCAGACCGTATCACCTTCATTCGACGCGATCTTGACTATGCGCCGCATGAACTCAAGAGGTTTTTGATCCAAATGTACTGTGGCATTCTGTCCAGGATTGTGCACCCGAGGAGCGACGCGTCGACCATTGCCCCGATAACGTTCGGCCCCATTCAGAGGCGGGTGGGACCAAACGTTCGTAAGTCCATGCTCGTGATTCCACGGATGCCGCAGGCGCGCCCATTCCGTCGCGGTCACGGGTCGCTTACCGTCCATAGAGAAATAAGGCCGACCAGCAGAATTACCGTGCTTGTTCGCGTAAGCGACCAATCGATTCATCATCTCGGCAGGCGGAAAATACCACAACCAATCTTGAGTGAGGTACTATCGCGTCGCGGCGTTTTTCACCCCGCACGCTTCGTTGGCACGATACAATGGCATTCCGGTGCGCTGCCACTCGGTACGTAACCATTGGCAGGCAGACATTGGACCGTTTGGCGTAGTAAATGTCAGTCGCCGCCAATAGAAGACACAGACTTCAGTTACCGTAGGCATTCGACGAATCGTGTCGCCGTTTACATTCCCAGCAATGTGGGCGATTCCTTTGTTCCAGAAAATGGTTTGGACATATTCCCAGCCATTACGTGCCAGGAGGGGATGTACCGTCGCCCAGTCAATTTCCGTATTCCAGAACCACAACGTCGTTGCGGGGTGTGCGTGTTTCGACCATGCAATGACATGTTCAGCGTACCAATCCTCAAGTTCGTCGGGAATCCTAGGGTCGCCGGGAAATCCTCCGACACCGTAAGCACCATCAGACACTATCAGAACGGGAGAAGGCCAATCGCCGTAGACAGTTTGAGCGGGCCCCAGATGCAGCGTGATTCGTCCTTTCGCCGCCTCTTTAGGGTCGTGAAATCGCATAAATCGAGCATTTACCGTCATTGGGAGTCACCAAAGGCGTTAATCGTAGCTATTTTCAATTATATTACGAAGCCATTCCGCAACGGCATGGGAAAGTTAGATCGAAGCAGAAATCCTTATGATTGCGTCCCAGGTAGTGGTGTAACTTACCCTTCGGCAGAGCAGCTCAGTTCGGGCTTCTCGGCAGAGTTTGGATCATCACGAATGCCACCCCAACTCGCATCGGGATTTTCGGGCAGCATGCCTAAGTCTGGATCAGAGACAAGACTTTTTACGGTGGCCCGAAATACGCCTTGTGGGTTTCATTCGTGATAACCGGTGGGCCGCTGCAATCGCCTTGTTCAAGGCTCACCTGCGGCCCTTGAGGGCCGTGTTTCCTTGAATGAGTCAAGCAAGCGACACGGCAGGGACCAAGGGGAGCTGCTCTGGGGACTCTTTGGCCGAACCAAACGGCCCCAGGTTCCAGATTCTATGAGCCGAGAACCAGGGGAACGTTGAGTTGTCGAAGGTTTTCAGCGTTGGATGACTGATTCGAGGTACGAACTGGCGTCCGAGAAAGTCAATAGATCCCAAATCGCTTGAACGCTTCAGAAAGACGATACGGGTAACGGCTGATGAGAAAACAAATGACTTGAATTTCTCGAAAAAAGCCTTAATCACCTTGATTCCATGCTTGCTCATTTGAGGCCCTGTCCCCTACTCCCCCTTTCTTTTCGATCCTCGTTGACGGGATCCTTGATTAAATTGGTCGGCACGTTGCCGCTGTTGATTGCCGTCCTATTTCTCGAACCAACCGGGATTTTGGCCGACCAGCAGGCGAAGAAATTCGAAATCAACAGATCGCTCGATTATCTGCTCTATTTACCCGATAGCTACGAACAGGCGGAAAAGCTCCCTCTGATCGTCTTCCTCCACGGTGCCGGGGAACGGGGCGACAACATCGAAATGGTCAAGAAACACGGACCGCCCAAGTTGGTGAAATCGGATCCCGATTTCGGCTTTATCGTCTTGTCTCCTCAATGTCCGGCTCGTACCTCCTGGAACGCCACGGATATTATGGCTCTGATCGAGCACGTGAGCGCTAATCACAAGGTCGACACCCGCAGAATCTACCTGACCGGATTGAGTATGGGAGGCTACGGCACTTGGGATATCGCCGGTAGATACCCCCAGAGGTTCGCGGCGGTCGCCCCCATCTGCGGCGGAGGTAATCCGAGATACGCTCGCCGCATGAGAAATCTTCCGACCTGGGTTTTTCACGGGGCCAAGGATCGAGTCGTGCCGCTGTCGCAATCGGAGGTCATGGTCGAAGCCATGAAGAAGGCCGGCGGCAATCCGAAGTTTACCGTCTATCCCGAAGCCGGGCACGATTCCTGGACCGCAACCTACGCCAACCCGGAACTATACCAATGGTTCCTGAAACACGAACGACCGGCAGAGTAATCGCTGGATTATTCCGCTTGGGGTAACGCCTCGCCGAGTTCGTCGAGCACGCGGCGGACCAGCGAGCTTGGCAAAGCATAAGCGCACACCCGATCGACCCGGGCGATATTGATCCCGACGATTCGTCCCTGAAGGTCCGCAACGGGAGCGCCCATGGCCGAGACTTCGATCGGGATGTCATGCTGCAGGATTTCTTCGAAACCGCTGCGGCGGGAGGAAGTTCGCCCGCTCAATCGTTGATTGCGATCCAAGTGCCCGAAATAGTCGGAGCGAAACCCCAAGGTAACGTTCAGTTGCAGCGTCTGATCGCCCCGCTTTAGCGCCAGCGTCAGAACCTCTCCCGGAAAATGCGAGTTGACGATTTGCTGCAACTGGGTGACCGATTTAACTGGAACGCCTTGGACGGTTTGAATGATATCTCCCGGAGTCACTCCCGCCTGCTGCGCTCCGGTTTCCGAATAAACTCTAAAGACCTCGACTCCTTCGACTTCAGGACTTTCCCGCCTCAGACTGACTCCGAGCACGCCTCCTTGGCGTTTAATTGTCCGGGTGTTGGCACTGACGATCCCGATCCGATAATCCGATCTCGTATCGGCCGGGCTGATCAGAAAACGGCCGCGAGTCCAATTATCGGTATCGAACAACTTGGCGAATTTAGTAAATTCGACATCGAGACGTAGCAGCGCCAAATCGTTATCGGCGTCGACGGCCACTTCGATCGGATTCACCCGCCGGTCGTCTGGAAGACGGACCGTCGTATTCCATCCCAGTTCGCTGGCTTTAGTGACGATTAAACCGTCTTGACTGACAACCGTGCCGAGCGCGACCATTCGATCTTCGTCGAAGATCTCGACAGTGACCGCCGCCAGGTTCTTTCCCAATTCGGTAACCGAGGCAAGCGTTTCGGCTCCGTTGGTTCTGCTTTCCGGAGCGAGTTGTTTGTCGGCTTGAGTCGGAGCGACCGTTACCCAAGTTGAAATCAGGGCGACGCAAACGACGATGTGGGAGAGCCGGTGGTTTGACATGTCTTTTCCGCAGTTAATTGCCCCGGTTGTTTCTCCGCGACACCGGAAGCACTTTCACTTCCAGTTCGATAAAGTCGGCGTCCCGCAGCACCCGCAACCGAACGGTTTCGTCGATCCGGAGCGAACTGAGCGCCACCATATATTCCCAAGCGTCGTTAATCGGATAGGTGTCGAGTTGCCGAATGATATCGCCTTCGTTCAAATCGGAATCGTCCTGAAAGACCTGATCGACCTTGAGTCCGAGTTCGGTATCCCTGACCCTAATGCCTAATCCTCCTCGTCGCCGCATGCGTTCGGGCGGGATGACTTCTCCGTCGTTCAAGGCTTGCCAGTTGCGTAGGAACGATTCCACTGGCGCATGGAAATTTTGATCCGACGAGCGGCCGATGCGGCTGTGAATCCCAATCAATTCTCCCCGGATATTAAAGAGGGCGTTGCCCGAATCGCCGCCGACGATCCGGCAATCCGAACGCAGGAGATTATCTTTTTTGGCGATGATGCGGCCTACCCGGGTAACCATCCCCCGCTCTTCGTCGACCCCGCCGGGATGGCCGATCGCGAAACACCATTCCCCTACCCGCGAATAATCCATGGAAGCGAGCGGTACGAACGGAAAAGGTCCGGGCTCCTTGATTTTGACCATGGCAGCATCGGCAAATCGATAGGCCCCCAGGCAGTCGGCTTGAAAATCGGAACCGTCGGTGAGACTCACGGTAATTTCCTGGAAAGGGCCGATGACGTGCGCGGCGGTGAGCACGTGACCTTCGGGAGATACAATCACCCCGCCCCCTCGCCCGCCGTTGATCGAAACGACCGCATGTTGCACGTTCGTGATCGCGGTCAGCAACCGACTTTCCATGGCGGTCCAGTCCGTCGCAGAAACAGGGGTCGCGTCCAACGGATGTTCGTTTACGCCCAGCCATTCAAGTTCCACCAGGATAGGTCGATGATCCGAAGTGATCAAATCGTCCACGATCGTCACTTCGCGGACCCGCCAGGAATCCCGGCGCCTCACCAGCACGTAATCGATATCGGAACGAGGCGCCACGGTATCGATCCACTCTTCTCCAAAGAGCAACCGCATGGGTTCGGAATCGGGAGTAGCGTTCAAGTCTCCCGCTAGCAAAGCCGTCGCCGAATCGGATCGATTCAAAATCTGAATCATCTGTTGAACTTGCTGCACTCGAGTCGATTCGCTTTGGTGGCACAGATGGGTATTGAACAGATCGAAAACAGGAATGCCGTTGCCGGGGTCGATACGCGCTTGCAACATCCCGCGCGGTTCCTGTCCGAATTCGAACGGGAGCGGTTGGGTTTTGATCTTCTCGATGGGAAAACGCGATAAAATCGCTTCGCCGTATTCTCCGCCGTCATAAGGCATGGCCGCGCCGAAGACCGAATCCATACCGGTCAACTCGGACAACTTGGCCGCTTGATCGATACCGGAAGCGCGCCCGGTGCCCCGGTCCACTTCCTGAAGTGCCACGATGTCCGGCTTTAATTCGAGAATGCGGTCGGCCAAGCGTTGATAGTCGAATACCCCATCGGTGCCTTCCGCGTGATGGATGTTATAGGTTAAAACGCGAAGCCGTTCGGCGAGCAGGTCCGACTGCCACAACGTCAGCAACCCCAGGACGACGACGACGTTTCGCAAGGCTCTGACGATTTTCAAATAGGACGGAACTGGTCTATTGGTCATGCGCCTAGCTCGTTCTTCCCGTGTTCCTTCCGGCAACTGGACGAATCAGACCTTGATTTCGCCGGCAAGTCAAGCCAAGGGCTCATGACTCAGTAGCCGATCGCGCACCCGTCCTTGCGGGGATCGGAACCGCCGAAATACCTCAAGGGATTATCCATGCGCCAAATGCTTTGATAACCGCCGAAAGCGCTGCCCCCCGACTGCACGCGATGCCCGAGATCTTGAAGCGCTCGTTGGACGGTTTCAGAAATCCCCTCCTCCAAATGAACATTTCCGGAATCGGTGGACCGGTGGCCCCAAGGCGTGGAACTGCCGTCATGATGCGCTCGCGGTTGATCCCCCGCTTGTTGAGGCGACATGCCGAAGTCGATCAGGTTCATCAGTACTTGTACATGTCCCTGAGGTTGAAAATCTCCTCCCATGACTCCGAAAGACAAAACGGGGCAACCGGCGTGCGTCACGAAACCGGGGATAATTGTGTGAAAGGGCCTTTTGTGCGGTTCCAGCCGGTTGCGATCCTGAGACCGAAGCGAAAACGACATGCCGCGGTTCTGAAGCGAAAAACCCAAATTGTCCGGAACATATCGGGAGCCCCAGCCGTGATAGGTGCTCTGAATCAACGATATCATGTTCCCGTCCCGGTCGGCCGCGGTCAGGTAAATGGTGTCGGAAGCCACCGGGATCTTGCCCGCAGCAACAACGGAAGCCGCCCGTTTCGGATCGATCAGTCCGGCCCGTTTCTTGCCGTATTCCTTGGAAATCAACTCCTTGATCGGCACCTCGGCGAACTGAGGGTCGGCGTAGTAAACGGCCCGGTCTTCGAAGGCCAACTTTTTGGCTTCCAGAAACAAGTGCAACTGCTCGACTGAATTCGGTTGAAGCGAACCGATGTCAAATTGCTCGAGCATATTGAGCATTTGCAACGCGGCGATGCCTTGGCCGTTGGGAGGTAATTCCCAAACGTCGAATCCGCGATAACCAGCGCTCACCGGCTCGACCCATTCCGGGAGATGATCGCGAAAATCCCTCGGTTCCAACCTGCCGCCGATGTGCCGGGAAAACTTCACGATCCTTTCGGCGATCGAACCTTCGTAGAACGAACGCCATCCCTCGTTCACTAAGGTTTCGAAAAAAGCGGCGCAACCCGGATTGCGAACGATGTCGCCGAATTGCAAAGGCTTCCCCGAAGGTAAAAAAGTGTCGGTCAAACTCGGATGGGATTCGCTGGGCAGGTTCAGCCAACCGCGGGCCACGATCGGCGAGAGCGGAAATCCGTCACGGGCGTAGTGGATCGCTTCGGCCAGCAGCCGAGCTCGCGACATTTTCCCGTAGCGGTCCGATAACGCTTCCCATCCCGAAACGCACCCCGGCACCGACCAAGACAAGGGACTATGCGGCTCAATGGCCGAGAGGCCCAATCGTTCGGCTTCCTGAAGATTCCAACTATAGGGGGAACGACCGCTGGCGTTCAGTCCGTAGAGCGATTGAGTTTTTTCGTCCCAACCGATAGCGAAGAGATCACCTCCGGGACCGTTGCTCATCGGTTCGACCACGCTCAAGACCGCGTTCGCCGCGATCGCCGCGTCGACGGCGCTTCCTCCCTGTTTCAGCAAGTCCAGTCCGGCTTGGCTGGCCAAGGGCTGGCTGGTGGCGATCAGTCCCCGACTACAAGCGACCGTCGAACGATTCCGGTTTCTTGCCTGGAGACTTCGTCGGTCCAGAGGGACGGTAATCGAAGGAGATTCGACGGCCAGTGCGGCAGGCCAGCAAGCCGTAGCCGTTGCCGAGCCACCTACTTTGAAAAACGATCGCCGGTCCATGACGCGGCCAGCATAAAACAAATCGTCGTTTGAAGCAACCAGCGGGAACCTCATGACTCGGGAAACGGCTGCGACGATGATCCGCTCCACGTACAAACCGTCGAACGACCGATAACCAAGGAAAGTAACGGTCCAAATTCGGGGTGGCAGGCAGGTGACAAATTATCAGTTTGATTTCCGGCGGAAAGACGTCCTCTCACGAACTGACGAGTTTGATCTACACCGTAAATCTCGGTCGCGCACCGCTTCGCAGGGAACGGAAATCGCAATTTGGGCCGGCTGAATCGGGACGCTGAAGCCTTGGGCAAACGGCTAGAAAAATAAACGGTCGCTGCAGCAACGGCGGCTGCTGAAACTGGTAGCGATTCATTCTCCAGCCGGTCGAGAACCCGAAAAAAGCCGTGAAAAATAAAAAACGGTAGCGAACTGCAATTCGGTGATTTATGTCCCACTGCCTTCCATGGTTTACGAAGGTGCAAGTTTTTTATTTTCGAACGCTTGATCACTTCGATGCCTGTCACGGAGATGGGACGGAACGGATTGATTTCGTGATATAGACAAGTCTAGTTTATCGGGTCGAATACATCGCTATTCTTCCCCCCTGCTAACCCAAACAACCTCATTTTCGAGTTGTTACGGGAGTACGCTGCATTCCTGTTTCCGAACGTTGGTGGGCTCATTTTTGTATCCGGAACGCAGTCGGAAGCGGACATGCCCGCACTATTCGGAAGCAGAGACGAAGACAATTTCGAAATTTCGAATTTGGTGCTTGACTTTCCTTTTGAGTTGCGCCGCTACGATCGATTCGACCGTTTTCGGCCAAGGGACGCCGATCGACATCAGCTGGAAAAACCCAGCTGCCATTGAATACGGGACTCCGCTGGGTGCTTCCCAATTGAATGCCGTTTTGGTCGATGTCAACGGTGACGAGGTTCCTGGGGCCAAAGACATCGTACATCCGTGGCAGGCGTCGAGTGTTCCCAAGCTGGCACAAGATTTTCATGCCGCCGCCATGATGAATAAGGTCAACGCTTTGGGCACATTCCCGACGACAGTTTCACCTGACGCAGACTTGGCTGAATCAAGATTACCAACGCCGCGATCACGAAGCTCCGCCCCAAACGCCTTGCCAGAGTTTTACGAAGGATGCTAATGCCAGGCGCCAACCGCCGGAGTCTCAAACTTTGCGGAAGCAGTTTGGTCGCGTCGTGAGCTGCCAAGTGAGGTCAGGCGACGTTCCCGTGTCCATCGACAAGATCCGGTTCGAAGTGCCGGAGCGTTATCGTCATCAAAAGAATTTGCGCTTGGCTTACGCCGCGTGGAATTTGTCCCGAGCCTATCTGATTGATAACGAAGATTCGCAAACCCTTTGCCAACTGATGCCGCTCGAAAAACAAGCCAATGCCAGCGGCCGGCGGCAAACCGTCGCCTCCACCACGCCGGACCCGGCCCCCCGTCGACCGGATCCCCAGTCGCGGCTCCATCGTTTGCGCCTTCGCGGATACGCGATGCATAACAGCCGCAAGTAGCTAGACAAGAGAAAGGGTAGTGTACATGCGGGTTTTAGGTCGAGAAAAAAACGAGAAAAAATAAATTAAATTGTTGATCATCTGCAGATAAAAGACGAAGATTCGCTTAGTCGTGAGCAATGAGAAGACCCTCGATATGCCAATGATCGGCGCGCTAGTATCAATCTTTGCAAAAGTAATGTCATAATTGATCAGGAATTTATTAATCCGAAAAATGAAAAATATTTATTTTTTTTTGCAACGTTTTTTGTATTGAGAATGTCTATAAAGACGTGAACGATAAACCAACTCAATCTTCTCGTAATCACTATACCTATAAACTACGAACAACTGCGGTAGAAGCTGTTAAAAATGGTTCTACCGTAGCTGAAGTTGTCAGTGTAATGGGTATGTCTGCACGCACAGTATTTCGCTGGCTCGTTTGGTTTTCGACTGGGAGTTACGAAGGACTCAAAGACAATCCTAAATCAGGACGTCCCCGTAAGATTACAGAAGAAATGGCTCAATGGTTATACAACGCGGTGACTATGGGAAATCCCAAGCAATTTCAATTCGACTTTTGCCTGTGGAGTCTCAAAACCATGCAAGTGTTATTGAAACAACAATTCGGGGTGTCGGTTCACGTTTCCACTATCAGTCGATTGCTTCATTCTATGGGATTAACTCCCCAGCGCCCCATCCACAAGTCTTACAAACAAAACCAGAAGAAAATCAAACGGTATCTTGAGATGTTTCCAGGCTTGAAACAACGAGCTGAGCAAGAGAATGCCCTAATTCTCTTTTTGGATGAAGCGTCAGTCCGAGCTGATTATCATCGAGGAACCACTTGGTCTCGAATCGGTGTCACGCCGGTAGTTCGAGATGCCGGGGATCGCTATTCGATTAAACTAGTTTCAGTCATATCCGCTGACGGGCGGATGATATTTAACATTTTCAAAGGAAAAATGAATGCCCAGCGTTTTTGTGAGTTCTTATCGAAACTCTCTAAGGATGTGGGACGGAAAATAATTGTTGTTTGTGATAACGCCAGCTATCATACAGCAGATTATACCCAAGAGTTCGTAGCCGAAAACGATAGTATTGAAATGAAATATCTTCCTCCATACAGCCCTGAATTAAATCCCGATGAGCAGGTTTGGAACCGTTTAAAGCAAAGATTAGCTAAAATAATGATACCCAACAAAAAGACGATGCAACAGAAAATTCAAAACATTATGCAATCCATCCAAAAGAAAATGGGAATGGTCCAATCATACTTTAAATTGGATGATACTCGATATATAATTACATGACATTACTTTTGCAATGATTGATATGGGGCGGTCGCAAGACCGACGCCGAGAATACCGGATGCACTCATGACCGGGCCGAGCGGCAGGTCATGGATCGGATCGTCGAGACTGGCGGTCGATACCGTCTGGTCGCAGACAGCCGCATCGGCTGCTCTCGCCTGAAAACCACCACGGCCGGAATGCCTTTCAGAGATCGCTGGGCGGCGGCACGGTGAAAGTGGGTATGGCAACGGCAAAGGTGGTGGAGGGCGGAAATGGGATTGAAACTCAGTCACGTAAGGAAACAGTTACGAAAAGCATTGACTTTGCGGCTAAAGATCCTGCAGGCTTGCCGGTGTCGGAACTGGAACCATCGCCGGATGACGCGACGTTAGGAACGATGAAACGGACGACGGGAAATTCAGGAATGAAAGCTGTAGGCACCAAAAGGCATCTCACATACGTAGGTAGTGTCTAGTCCAAAAGTCAAAATCCATAGTTGATTTCTTTAAAAACTAAAAAAATAATTTCAAATTAGATCGAAATAAGTGGTTAAATCGACATATTTATCTTAAAACGATTTTTTATTGATCTTTTACAGAATTCAAGACGCACCTCTCCCATTCTTGACATTGATTTGGCGATTTAGTTAAGCCGCTTTCGGACGAACCAATGGCTTGGAGAGACGCTGCAGCTCCTTGTTTCGAACGAGGCTGCCAAGGCGACAACAATTGGCACAGAGAACGGCTAGAGCTACGGTGCGTTTGAATCCGTCTGAGCCGTAGGAGTAGACTCGATTGAGGCCTCGGTGTTCCAAATGGTTGATGGCTGATTCGACAGCGGGATGTTGCTTCCGGGCGATTTTGAAAGCCTCGGTAGTCTCGCGTTCTTGCTCCTTTTTGGTAAGTTTCCCTTTTTTGGGCAAGGTTACTTCTGGAACCATCTCCCGGAGTTTCTCCTGATTAGGTGGATTATGAAACCCTTTGTCGAAACTGCAACTGAACAAGTCTGGAAATAGTTTTTTGGTCTCCTCGAGGATCGGGATGGCCACGTGCACATCCTCTTCTTGCCACATGACCCGATAAGTCAAAACAAATTGGTGTTGATCTTCCACGATGCAAACGGGCACCCCGAGTTCTACCGGTTTGCCTGCCTTTCCTTTCTGGATCCACCGCGTATGAGGTTCGAATACGGAATAGATCTTTTCGTCCGCCGGAATGGTTTCTCCTTGTAGAATTCGCCGATCCGCTTGACGCGACAAGAGACGACCGAATTTCAAAAAACCTTGGATTTGCCGGTGTTTTTTCGCCTTGATCTTCTTTTTCTCCCTCAGCCGATCCCACGACGCACTGGCTCGCTCCAGGATTTGGTCGCAGGCCTTCAGATAAGCCTGGACCTGGTCGAGACGGCGGTTCGCCAGCTGAGCGGTGCGAACGGAAAAAAACAATTTCCGAATCTTCTTCAGCCAATGGTGACTTTGCCTCCACCCCTTCAGGTTCCGTTTTTTGCATTCACGAATCAGAGTTCGAATGCAATCATAGAGCAAATTGAGATCGGTGGGATAATGGACATCCGTTTCCACCACGAACGAATCGCAACGCGTTTTGAGTTGGTCTCCTTCTTGATGCCCCGCAACCTGCTGACCATGCTTGACAATCAGCAAGTTGATTTCCTCAATCAATTCGGGAGTCAAGAGATTGACGTTTTGAATCACGGTGGTTCGTTTATATTCTCCCCCCGGTTCGAAATCACCATGGCCTAAGACAAATCGCAACTGCTTATGATAATTAGCGAGGGTTAGCAAAAGATCGTAATTGCATCTTAAACTGTGTTTGATGAGAGCCAGAACTAGAATCGTCCAAGCACTCATGCCTGGACGACCGAATCCTTGGTCGCCGAACTGTTGAAAATGATTTTCCAGCAGCTGCTGTATCTGGAGCCATAATGATTCGTTACCATAAACACTCTGTAGCCCAATCAAGATTCGAACGACGCCATCACGTTGCGTGGGGTCGAACTTAATTTCCTCGAAGGGTACTGGTTGAAATGCGGGTTGAGTGGTTCTGAAGATTCTCATGTTAGAAATCGAAGATTAGTCTCAAAGATGCTGACGATTGGTCTCAAGGACGCTGAAAGTCCATTTTTCAGGTAAAAATCAAAGTTCCGACTCGAATGTTAGACAAATAAATCGAACAAAATGTTACAAAAAAACCGCTTAAAATGCAGGATTTATTGAAAATTGTCCCTTTTGGACCAGACACTAGGTAGTAACGATCTGAGACAAGTATTGACCTGTTTTTCCATGAAAACTCTGGTTGTCATGTCGATATATTTCATGTGTTTATCTGTAAATTTCACTTCCAGAACTCATGCTAGCGCAATCTCCGATATCAAAGAAGTGTGGCACTGGATAGAAAAGATAATAAAAATTGATGCAGAAAATACATTTGAAAGCTTGGCCGAGTACAATCGATTAAAGAACGATTTGGACGATTACAAACTGAATATCATTTGTAATGGAGGTAAAATATTTAGTCGCCAATATACAAGGAAAACCGAAAGGTATACCAGAGACGGCACTTTGGACTGGGGTGAAAGAATTACGGTGGAACTATCGAATCCATTCGCACGAGTCATGGGTGTTTTCCTTACTTCTAAAGGAAATGTTAAACATTATGATTCGGAATCCGGTGAATGGATTAAAAAGCCAATCCCAAAAAAAGATTGGGAAGATAAATACATAAGAAATGGCAATTACTCTTTCACCGAAGAACAGTATTTTATCGAATACAAATTACTATATCGCGGTGAAGATTATGCTCCGTATGGTGCCGATGGAATTTCTGAATGGATTGATGCTGATTTTGTCTGGACTGTACTTTCCGATAGTTTTCGAACTAAACCTTCAGAAATACTCATGCATGCACAAATTAAATACCACTTGCGAAATAAATATACTTGAATAGGTGCTAATTTAAATTATGATATTGCAGAAGTAAGACTTGCAGGAATATATCAATCAATGGACGAGAATTATCGGTGCGACCCTGCGGTGAGTGTGTTTACTCACACCATATTGGAGGTCAAGGATGATGCCGCCAACAATGATGTTAAAACAGAACTTACAAAACCGAGGGACTACATCGTCAGACTCAAATGTGAGTTTACAATGATATGGAATCAGAGAAATATTAAGTTCGAAATACCAACTCGGATGAAAACATCATATCGATACTTAAAGGTTCCGGCTGGTGGCGTAGGTGCAAGCACTCATGAATACGTTACAGATTTATTTAATGGTGAAAGATACTCGGTAGCGCCTAGTATTGAAGGTAATGCAAAAAGGCGTTTGGTAGCCACCAAACATGCTCATTGCACGCACAAATGTGAAATACATGACGATTATAGCTCTGAACAAACGATAAGTAATTCTGAATGCCGTCCTGTTTGTCAACTCTATAATGTTTTGGAAAATCCTTTGTCCCGTACTGGGGGAACGCTGTTGAATCCTTATGAGGAATATAATTGCGTGATTCATGGAGATGGCGACCTCAACAGGGTATGTGCAGATAATCGGACTCGTAGAATTAGCGCCAAACAGGCATATTCTATCCACGTGAATCGGATTGAGGATATAATGGAGCGTGAATGATATTTCCCATTAGATACTGTATGGATTGTTTGTGTACTGGTAGGGATAGGTGCTTTTTAATCAATTGCTATGAGGCAACGCTTAAAATTGAATGATTATTATTTCAAGGCTACAGTATTTGCATTACTGTTGATGGCTGTTCTTATTTTTTTATCGAGAACAACTAATCCAGCATCGCAAAAGACATCTGATGTTGGGTCTGAAAAAACAGATATGGAGGCTCCCCATGAAACACGGAAAGAATGGATTGATAATTTTCCGTATGAGCCTGTTTATCATCCGACAATGAAATATCACGTACCGTTAACCGAAAGGCAATTAGACACTCTATTTTCCGAAGAAGTGGATGCTATAACCGAGATGGAAAACAACACATGGACAAATATAAATATTAATGCATCAGAGAAAAGCAGACTGATTGGCATGCGTTATAATTTGAAGAGAGAACTGGAAGATAAAAAACGCCCGTATAGAGAGTATAGAGCGGCAATATCACAACACGGGTATATGAAAAATTTTTATAGTAATATACTGAGATACACCAAGGAATTCGAAGCGATGTACCATGTATTCGTAGATGAAGGAGTAGACAATCCTATGGCATTGGGCACAACCTTTAATCTTTTGATGGAGTTTCAAATTGAAGAAAGAAATAAATTAGGTGTGTTGAATGAAAATAAAAAACGCTATTTTGAACAGATTAAATTTGCAATTGTTGATCCGCGTTACTATGTGTACGGGGAAGTTCCGTCTTTGCAAGCGGCGAGTTTAATAAGAAATCGTATTATTAACGACATTTCCACCGATGGATTGGTTAATTACGATAACACTTTTCTTTTCGGATATTATCAAGAACACGAGGAGTCTTTGAAAGAAGGCGATCCGTTATTGATTCCTGTAGGGCCAAGCTATACTGCAGGTGAAGATGAATTAATTGATAGGAGAGTGCCTAGGATTATTTTAGAAAGTCATCCTGGATATCCTACTCCGATTTCTGATCTTCCTACTCCGATTTCTGTACTTAATCCGGATGGCCAGTAGTACCACTTACGAGTTGAGGAACGAGGGCGAACGTTACAAGTACATCCGTGCGCGTTGTTAAGGGTCGATTTCCGAATGCACGACGACAGTCATACCGACGAGTCGCGGGCCTATTACCGGCCTTCTTCGCGCTTATGAAGCGGTGTACCACTCGGCGGCGAGTATGTACACGGCGAGGTAACGGTGAACGGCATAGAGGGCTTCTGGAGCCTGTTCCAGCGGGAGTACCACGACACTTTTCATCATCTGTCCGACAAGCACCTTGACCGGTATGTGTGGAAGTTCACCGGGCGGATCAACATCCTCGACATTGACACGCTGGAGCAGATGCCGTTCCTCGCCCGCTCGATTGTCGGCAAACGGCTACCGGCTATGCGGATTTGGGCGCATGACGACGGCGACTGCCCTCGCCCTGAGGGTCAAGGACCGAGCCCTGACCTTGACGGACGTTAGCGGTTCGACAAAGAAGACGGGGTCATCCACCAACCCGCTGAGAAATCTGCTGTTTGTGGCCCCGAACATCAGGGAGGATGAACGAGACGCAATCCGCGAGAACATGGAGACCGCTTGGGCATCCGGTTTGAACATCAGCCAGATGACTCGTCGAAGAATGGCGACCGGTGCTTCTGCGCGAGATAGGAACGGAACTGGATAGACGGGAAACCATCGCCACCACTGCACATGGCATGACCTACTTGCAAGCTTTCCGCCGTCAAGCCGCCCGATCCGACGCTACGGAAGCCGCACCAGAAACCGCCAGCCGCGTCCCGGCCCGCGAGCGGAAACTCTATCGCTTGCTGGGCACCGTGGCCCCCGGCGATCTGGTTCTGTTCAGCGAACTCTCCCGCCTCGGCCGCTCGGTTGGACAAATTATCGACTTGCTCGATGCCTTGCTAAACGGTCGGTCAGGTTCTGCGCCGTGAAAGAAAACATCCGGATCAATGGAGCGCAGGATATGCCAACGAAAGTGATGATCACTCTGTTCGCGTTGTTCGCCGAGATCGAAAGGGATCTTGTTTCCGAGCGGACGAAGGAGGGCTTGGCCAAGGCGCGAGCTTTTGGGAAATTTGCATGGCCGTCCGAAAGGATCGCTCGTTCAAACCAAACTCGACGGCCGCGAAGCCGAAATAAAAAACCATTTGAGGAAGGGCGCTTCGAAGACGTCGGTCGCGCGAATCGTCGAACGCTCGCCGCACACGCTAGGCCGATTTATTCGTTCGCAGAAGCTAAGGGCTCTCGCATATATAACTTGAACATTTGATTGTATTTAATTTTATTTTTTATTAGGTTCTATCGTATAATTCCATTCACCATGAAAACTATTCTTTTTGATGCTCAATTCTTGAAATTGTTCATCGCTAATTTTCTTTTCTGTAGAATAGTGGTTTTTGTCCAATTCGCATTCGATTTTCAACCCTGATTTGGTTGTGGTATTACCGATCAAATCCACTACAGTTTGATGATCGGTTAAAGGACGACCACTCCAATTTTGTGAAATACATGAAAACATTCGATGTTCAATTTTATTCTACTCGCTGGTTCCCGGTGGGAAATGACAAATCGTAATTGCCAATTCTAACTCATCGGCTAATTTTTGTAATTCACTTTTCCACAACCGATTACGATTGCCATTCGATCCTCCCCCGTCAGCCATGATCAATAGTTCCTTGGCATCGGAATATATTTTACGTCCCATTGATAACCACCACCGGCGAATAGTTTCTACTGCGAACTCCGCTGTATCATGATCAGTTCCCACACTAACCCATCCGGTGTTTTCCTGGACATCATACACGCCATAGGGAAGGCCTTTCGATTGGTTTTTAAGGTGCTCGCAAATATAAAGTAAATAAAAACTTGCAAAATCATGCAAACTATGCTATGTTGCATTGTGGATGAAAAAACATCAATTATTAGGGAGAAATACAACCAACTGAGTTGGCTCTTTAATGAACGAGTAAGACGTAATTGGTTAGCCAGTGAGGCCTTGTCTCTTGGTCGAGGTGGTATTGAACGCGTTCATGAAGCTACCGGTGTCAGTCGCAATACTATTCGATCGGGGATCAAGGAGATTAAAAATGGTCAGGTTCTCAATGAAGAACGTCAACGGAAAACAGGAGCGGGACGGAAATCATTAAAAGAACTCGATCCGACCTTATTGTCAGATCTTGATGCCCTCATTGAACCAGAGACTCGAGGAGACCCTGAAAATCCACTGCGATGGACCTGCAAAAGTGCCCTGCGATTAAAAGAACAATTAAATCGAATAGGACATAAGGTAAGTGAACGGTCAGTTAATCAATTGCTTCATGATATGGGCTATAGTCTTCAAAGCAACAAAAAGACCTTAGAAGGCAATCAGCATCCTGACCGAGATCAACAATTTCAATTTATGGAACGCAAAACTCGAGAATTTCAGAAAACCAATCAACCGGTGATTTCGGTGGATGCCAAGAAAAAGGAAAACCTAGGCCAGTATCGTAATCCAGGGAGAGAATGGAGGCCCGTAGGAGACCCCGAACTGGTCAACATGCATGACTTTCCCGATAAAAACCAATCGAAAGGCCTTCCCTATGGCGTGTATGATGTCCAGGAAAACACCGGATGGGTTAGTGTGGGAACTGATCATGATACAGCGGAGTTCGCAGTAGAAACGATTCGCCGGTGGTGGTTATCAATGGGACGTAAAATATATTCCGATACCAAGGAACTATTGATCATGGCTGACGGGGGAGGATCGAATGGCAGTCGTAATCGGTTGTGGAAAAGTGAATTACAAAAATTAGCCGATGAATTAGGATTGGAAATTACGATTTGTCATTTCCCACCGGGAACCAGCAAGTGGAATAAAATTGAACATCGAATGTTTTCATGTATTTCACAAAATTGGAGTGGTCGTCCTTTAACCGATCATCAAACAATCGCGCGATCGCCTCTGAGCCTTCGTAATCTGCGCGGCGGTCATGATTTTTTTAAGTTGCAACATAAGATTCCCTAATCGTTGGCTAAGATCGCTTTGCGCCGCGGCTATGTTGAACCAAGCATACGCCTCCACCATACTCTTGGCCCAAGTTTGTCACTCTCGTCTAGCAAATGCGTTTTTTTCAAGGAATTCGACCATTTTAAAAATCGTAGGCACTACATTTCCATCATTTTGTGATTTAAGCCTGGGGCTAATCCTTGGATTTACGCACTCCCCCTGGGGCGGAATTAATGCCCAGAGCTTCATAGATTTCCCGCTGCTTCGGTTCCGCGGAAACGGCTCGGCGCACGTGAACGGTAGTGCCATCGATTCGGCGATAAACGCCGGTAACCCGCTTGTGGTCGTTCAACGTGTCCCGGATGGTATTCCAGCTGTCAGTGATCCCCTTGGCACGTAAACGCGTTCTTATCGTCTGGACCAATTGAAAGGCCAATACGGAAAGGAACAATTGTCCCTTCGCGCGTCGGGAGGTTTGACGGTAGATGGGGCGCAAGCCGAGTTCGGATTTAAGGGATCGGAATACCGCTTCCAGATCCGTCAGCGTGACATAGGTTTTCCAGAGAGTTGACTCATCCCATTGATCTTGATTGGTCCGCGAGCAATACACTCCGGGATGGGTGGCTTTGGAGCCAGGCGTGGGATGATGGTTCCAAATGATGTCCTTGGCGTTTTGGGGATTTTGGTCATCGGTGATCACCTGGATGTCGTCGTGTTGTCCTGCGGCCGAGTATTGTTGCTTCAGGCGGCCGATTTTCTGGTGCACCTTGTCCAACCGCTTGATTCGGTGAGGCTGACTGAGTCCAGCCTGTAACCGTTCGAGTTGGGTGGTGAACTTCTGGTCGGACGATTTTTGCATCGCCCGCTCCTTCTCCTCGCGCTGCTCCGAATGACAATACAAGAAGACTTCGCCATTTTTCTGGACTTCTTTCCGCAAATAAACGGAAGGTCCCGAAGCCGTCTCGACCTCCGTCGCCCCCTCCGGGTCGAAGACCCGTTCCTGCTGACGACTCACGGTCAGGTAGTGAGTGCCGCGTTTCTGGAGCCAGAGGAGATTCGCCTCCGTGGCGATGCCGCGATCCAGAATCACGGTCGCTTCCGCCGGAACCGCCAGCGATTCCAGCATTTCGGCCAAGGTTTGATTTTCGCTCACCTTGCCCGGAAAACTTTCGACCGGCGAACCCAGCCATGACTGTCCAGAACCAGAGCCAGAGCCAGCGTCAATAAGGGACAATCGTTACGCTGCTCTTTCGAGCGACCTCGCTGTGCTTCGGGAATATCCCGCGCTTGACCCTCGAAGTAGGTGTTGGTCAAGTCATAAAGGGTGACGGTCGGTTTTAAATCGAAGATCGTCCGCAGGCCGTGATACCAGTCCGATTCGATTTTCTCCTGCCGTGATAACAAGGCGTCCGAAGCTCGATACCACTGACTGTGCCCCATGGTTTCAAAGTCTCTTTTCAGGAGTTCGCCCAAAGCACTGCTTTCTCTGAGCCACCGATGAGTATGCCGCTCCGATCCGGGAGCAGCCATCCGACCGATGACCGAGCCGAGGATCGCATGGCATTGAATTTCACGGAGGCCATGTCGGCGCAGGATAGCTCGTAATCCCAAGGTTTCGATCACCCAGAGAGTGATATGCTCGACTCCCACCGAGCGGCTGAGGATCAAGGACGCGTTATCCAGATCGACAGCTTGGAATTCTCCTTGGTCTAAACCGAACTTCCGGACCAGTTTGGACTAGTTGAGGTATCTCTGAATTCCGAATCTGACTAATCCAGAGAAACCACGACCAATAATCGTGTTCTCCGAGGCGCCGGTATCTGGGAGGTAAGCCAAACTACGGTACAGTTAAAGACAGTGGAGAAGTATAAAAATCCGTGAATTCACTCTCCCATATCGAAATGGCGATTTTGTGGGTGTGAGTAGTCACAATTTAATTTGAGCTAAAATAAAGTTTTTCCGAAATTATCTTACTTCTTAACATATAGGGAATAGGTAGCGTTCGTCCCGATCTTACAGCACCTTGAACTTGACCTCGGACAATTTAACGGTCATTGGGGCTCAACAAAGTTTGGCGGATCATTTTTTCTGCCTGCCGTAAGGTCTTTCCCGATTCTGCGGCATAACCAACGGTTATGCCAGCAACGACAGCGGAGGCCACCGAAGCTCCCCGAATAAAATGTGTTCTGTCACCATGGTAGATGTACATGTCCCCAGAAAAGATAACGTCTACAAACTCGCCTATATTCGCATTGGGGGCCAATTCTCCAGTCTGGGTCCAAGAGGTAACGGCGAGAAATTCCGGATAAGCTGCAGGAAAGTCGTAATGCAACCCGTTTTCGGTTTTATTGCCAACAGCACCGACGAACACCGCACCCTGCCGATGCGCCTCTTGAATAACTCGCTTTAAAATCGGTGAAGACCCATGACCCTCGAAACTCATGTTAAAGAATCGAGCCCCTGAATCCATACCCACAACGATGCCCAACGCCAATTGAAAGGTCGACGTCTTTTTTGAGGTATCGTAAACATTGATCGGCAGGATGCGCACATTTGATTCAAATCCCTCCGGGTGGGTAAGCTCGGCCAAGCCATGGAGAAACGACAAGGCCATCGCCGTACCGTGAGTCAGTTTGTCAGACTTAATCTGTCCTAACTCCCCAGCTACGGAAATCGGCGGTAAAAGGAATTCTGAAAGCACAGGAGTGTCCGCTTGCACCGGAGTATCTATCAGGGCCACCACCAGATGATCAGTATTCGGATTCTTATTGGCCCGAATCTCGGGAAGGATCTGATTTAGAGGACCGCCATATAGTGAGTAGGAAGGAATGGTCAATCGATAATTGGCCTCGGTCCGTACGGAATCGTTTTGAGCCAGTTTCATGCGAACTTCCTCTGTTTGCCGCTCATTATCGAAACGGAATAGCCAGGCACCAAGTTTGGTGGAATTGCCAACTATCTCGGCTCCGAAGAGCTGAGCCAATTCCTTGATATCCTCGGTAAAACTCTTGCCAGGAATCACGATCAGTTCATTCTTGATTTGTTCAGATTCCTCACCATCGGAATTCCGAGAGAGAGATAACACTTCAGTGGCCGACAATAACGACTTGTGAATGTAAAGCCTCCAACCACCAAAAGGTTCGGGTAGCAGAGAATAATGCCAGTCGCCCAGAATGCGGGGGAGGGCATGAAGAACGTGAAGTTCGGTGAACTGAACCGATACGTTTGCTTCCAGCCCAGGTTCAATCGTAATTGATTAGCGGGTTAAAATGGGGTTTTTTCAAGGAATTTCGAGGTTCGACTTGACTTTTTTTTAAATGAGGCTATAATAGGCAACATGCCGGGGATTGATCCTCATCGACTGCACGAAGCGGATCCAGCGGAATTGGTTAAGGCTCTTGAGCTTGCGATGCAGCGCGTGGAGACGCTGGAAGCGGAAAATCAGAAATTGCAGCAACAGAATCAGAAATTACGGAACGTTATTCGGAAATTGCGGCAATTGATCCGAGATTGGCAACAACAGATCGGCTCCTGTGGTTGCCAAACTGATCCCGCATCGCTCTCGGCAGATTTCGAGATTGCCGACCAATTGAAACAAGAAAACCAGGATTTGCGGCAACAACTGGAAACGTCGGAGAGAGAAAACCATCGTTCGGCTACCCCTTTTTCCAAGGGCAAACGCAAAGAAAACCCCCAAAAGCCCGGTCGCAAACCGGGGCAAGGAAAGTTTCGCCATAAACCAGCGCCGGAGCCCCAAGAACCGGATGAAATCCAAGAGTTTCAGGCTTCACTGGATACCGATGCCTGTCCGAAGTGCGGGGCGAAACTTGAGCGACAAGCCTCGGAAACCGCGACGACGATTGATCTGCCCCGACTCATTGGCCGAGTGATCAAATACTTTTCGATTGAGGTCGCGGAGTGCACGGGATGCGGACACAAGGTCCGGGGCACGCATCCTGAATTAGCGAAGGATCAGTTTGGAGCGACGGCTCATCGGATTGGCTCCCGAGTCGATGCTTTGGCGTTGGCCTTGCATTACGATTCGGGAATGTCATTGCGCCAGACGGAGAAGGTGCTCAACGATTATCTCCAGATCCCCGTGACCCAAAGTGCGATCACCCAGAAGGCTCTGAAGGCGGCGGAGCAAGGGAAACTTGGCGAACTGGCTCAGGAAATCAAGGCGGAACTGGCTCAAGCGGATATCATTCACACGGACGATACCGGTTGGAAAGTCGGGGGAATCCCCCATTTTTTGATGACGTTTTGCAACGAGAAGGCGATTTATTATCAAATTGAACGGCATCATCGTGCGGCCGAGGTGGCCCAAGTGATCGATCCTTCGTTTCGGGGAATCGTGGTCGTTGACGGTTTTACGAGTTACCAACCTCAGAGCTTTGATTCCGTGCCCCACCAAAGATGCCTGGCTCACCGGCAACGAAATTTGACCGATTTGGCCGACCGGAAAGCTGGCAAAGGGAGGTGGTTCGCCAATTATACGAAAGATGTCTTTCGACAAGCCATGGAATTGAGGGAGTTGAATCTCGCAGGCCATGGGACCGCGAAGGAATTTCAGACGGCAGTGATCGACTTGAAACAAAAGCTCGATCATCATCTGAGACCACGATCCTTGAGTGATCCGGATAATCAAAAGATGCTGAATAGCTTGTGGCTCCAGAATCAAAAGGGCCAGTTGCTTCGATTTCTGGACCATCCAAAACTTGAACCGACCAACAATCGAGCCGAACGGGCTCTGCGACCGGGCGTCAAGGCTCGGAAGGTTTCCCAGTGCTCGAAAAATCAGAGAGGGGCTCAGAGTCGGGCGGCCATCACTAGCGTCACGGCTACCTCTCGCCTGAAAAAGGAGTCGGTTTTGGAGACGTTGGCGTCAGCGCTTTAGTTCTCGGTTCGATCACCCTCGGTTGATACCGGCTCGGGTCTTATCGTGCTTTCAGCACTGGTTTTCCGAAATCATGGAGCTTGGGATTATTCCCGTAATTTTGCTGGAACGGCAATCGAATGCCACTCGAAAGCCAACGTTGTTGGTCGAGGATATTTGATCTGAAGCCGCAAGACGATCAACCAAGGACGTCGGATGGAATGAGTTCACTCATCTCCTGACAAAAGCAAAATATGAAATCCTTGATCATGAGAATGCATCCTTTTCGTCAGATCGTTTAGTTCAAAATGGCGTTCAAACCCGCTAATCAATTACGAAAAATGAATGCCCAGCGTTTTTGTGAGTTCTTATCGAAACTCTCTAAGGATGTGGGACGGAAAATAATTGTTGTTTGTGATAACGCCAGCTATCATACAGCAGATTATACCCAAGAGTTCGTAGCCGAAAACGATAGTATTGAAATGAAATATCTTCCTCCATACAGCCCTGAATTAAATCCCGATGAGCAGGTTTGGAACCATTTAAAGCAAAGATTAGCTAAAATAATGATACCCAACAAAAAGACGATGCAACAGAAAATTCAAAACATTATGCAATCCATCCAAAAGAAAATGGGAATGGTCCAATCATACTTTAAATTGGATGATACTCGATATATAATTACATGACATTACTTTTGCAATGATTGATATACCAGCGAACCGCGTTGGCATAATCCTTGGGAACCCCTTGGCCTCTGTAATACATGGCCGCGAGTTTACATTGCGCCTCGGCATCGCCCTGCTCGGCCGCTTGCCGAAGCTGGCGAAGCGATTCGGCGTTGTCCGTCTTACTGCAAGCAGCAAGAAGTAGCGCCCAGCATAAATGCAAAAGTAGATTTTTTCGAAACTCCATGACTTAGAACACGACAATCCGGATGCAGCTTGGAGAGCGCTCGGAATGGAGCTTAATCAACCAGTCTGTTCAAGATCAAGTAGACTAGGCGGCGGGTACGGAGTCAATAGCAAAGAACATCGATCTCTGCGGCTCGATATAGCAGGTGATCTGGATTGACGATTGCCTTCGGCAATCGGAGCAAGAAATATGACCGAGGATGCTGACATCAAGGCCGCCAGGGAAAGGCAGCGGAAGATCGCCGGGGATCTGGTGTGGCTGGTCGAGCGGATGGTGGCGGTGGAGCCGAAATCCGAGGGGCGCCGGCTGATTGCTGAGCAGATAAAGCACCTAGAGATACATATCAGGCTAGAGATGGACGAGGCGATGATGGACGGAGTAAGGGAAATCGGGTCGAAGGCTCGGTGATGACGGTGAAGCAACCCGGCGTTTACTCCGTCATGGTTGATCAGGCGGGCGATAACAACTGAAACGAGGCTTTAATGGCCTTTACCGTGACGGTAGAGGGAGAAGGCGTGCCGACCATCGTGCCGCAGTTGTCCTTCTCGACGTTGAACGAAGCGAGCTTGCCGGTCAACGTGACCGGCACCCCGAATACCACGGTGGCGATCTTGGCGACAGACGACTTGATCAAGGGCGAGTAGACGGTCGTGGAGACAGTGGATCTGGACAAGAACGGCGGCGGTTGGAAGGTGCTGGTGACCGTCGGAACCGCCCGGTTCTTCAAGGCCGCCTTCCATCAGTCCGAAGTGTCGACCGGACCGTAAGGACAATCGGCAGCAATCTAGCGGCCGGGGATTTCTGAAGCAGGATCCCCGGTCTGTTTTATTCGAGTCGATAAGCGTTCGGAAGGGACTTCGTTCTAACCGTGACAGAGCGAGTGGTGGCAACTATTGGAATCCGGAATACGCAGGCAGTTACCCTCTTCGATTGTTCTTTCGATGCGCGTTGCGCCACTAGTCGGATCGATCGGATTGTACTTGAACAAGTCGAAAGAATGCTTGATTCTGACTCGTCGGGAGCGCGGTTAGCTCAGTGGTAGAGCATCACCTTGACACGGTGGAGGTCACTGGTTCAAGTCCAGTATCGCGCACCATCCGCCCCGACGGAACCTCCTCCTGTCTCTACCGGATAGCCCGGCCGTATTTCTCGAGCGAGAGGAAATTCGGCAAATTGAACTAACGTTCGCCATAGATTATGGACAGGGATCATTCGCTTATCGCCCGCCGCCTTGAAAAGCTGGAAGCTTTCCGCCAAGCGGGCATCGATCCGTTCGCCAACCGGTTTGCCGTCGCCGAAACTTGCGAGCAAGCGCTCCGGAATTTCGAAGAAGGCCGGGAAACCGCTCTCGCGGGCCGGATCGTATCTCATCGGGTCATGGGGAAATCGCAGTTTTTGCATATCCAGGACCAGAGCGGACGCCTGCAGCTTTACGCTCAAAAGCAGACGTTAGGCGACGAGGCCTTCCAACAACTCCGGGAATTGGATTTAGGCGATATCATTGGGGTTAGCGGCCAGTCTTTTACGACTCGAACGCAGGAAAAATCTCTGAAGCTCGCCACCTTTACCGTGCTGAGCAAAGCCTTGCGCCCGCCCCCCGACAAGTGGTCCGGTTTGGAAAATCCCGAAATCCGTTATCGCCAGCGCTACCTCGACCTCATGGCCAACGAGGAGACTCGGAACGTGTTTCAAAAGCGCAGCCGAATCATCTGGGAAATCCGGCAATTCCTTCATTCCCGAGGCTTTATGGAAGTGGAAACGCCCATGATGCAGACCATTCCCGGAGGTGCGGCAGCCAAGACTTTCGTCACCCGTCATCAGGCGTTAAATTGCGACTTTCATTTGCGCATCGCCATCGAACTCCACTTGAAACGCCTCTTGGTCGGCGGATTCGACCGGGTTTTCGAAATCGGCCGCAATTTCCGCAACGAGGGACTTTCCCGCCGGCACAATCCGGAATTCACCATGCTGGAAGTCTATCAAACCTACGGCGATTACCGGACGATGATGGAATTGCTGCAATCCATGATCCGGCAGGTGGCGGAGCGAGTGATCGGCAGTCAGGAGATTCCAGCGAAAGACGGCAAGAGCGCCATCGATCTCAAGACTGATTGGCGCCGTGTTCGATACCGGGATTTGATTCGCGAACGGATGGGGACGGATTGGTTCGACCTGGAACCGGCGGAGCGCCGCTCCCAGGCTTTGGAACTCGATCTGGAAATTCGACCGGATTGCGAAGATTACGAAATCACGAACGCGGTGTTCGAAAAACTGATCGAACCCAACCTGATTCAGCCCACGTTCGTGACGCATCTCCCCAAGGAATTGGTCCCTTTGGCCAAGCTTTCTCCGGACGATCCGTCAACGGTAGAAGTCTTCGAATGTTGCATCAACGGGCAGGAAATCGCCCCGGCCTATTCCGAGCAAAACGATCCGGTGGAACAACGGGCGAGACTGGAAGAACAGGCCGGCGGCGAACGCCAAAAACTCGACGAGGATTTTCTGATCGCGCTGGAACACGGCATGCCGCCCGCCGGCGGAATGGGAATAGGAATCGACCGTTTGTGCATGACTCTTTTGAGTCAGGATAACATTCGCGACGTTATTCTGTTTCCTCAAATGAAGCCCGAGCATCCCGAGTCGGCTACGGCCGATTCCTAAGCGGCCTTGCCTCGATTCGCCGAGCGATTATTCCTTCAGGACCGTCGCAATTACCGGCGAGACCACGTTGCGGCCACAGGCGCCGTGGCGCTCCCGCTCAACGACCTGCCGTTTTCGACGTTGCCTCTCGGTAATCAATTGTCAAACCGGACGATTTCCGCCGATTGGTTCGAACCGGCGACGTTCCTAATCCGCCGGCGAAAACCGTCGATGTTTCCATTCAGCTGCTCGAACCGGTCCGAGGTTTCGAAGCTAATCGCAGCCGGATACCGCCGATCGGACGCCCCCCATTTGGCACCGGAACAGGAAACCCGGGAGACCTGGTTGCCACGGCGTTATCGAATCCGGACCGAATCGGTTTACGTCGGCCGAACACTGGGGATAAGAATAACCCATGCTTGGCTCAACGAGCCTGACCCGTTCCATTGAAAATACCGTAACCCGTCAGACGATATTATTCGATCGGGGCATTTTTCTCGGGAACCGTTTGGAGATTGGTTCTCGACAATAACCTTCATCTAGGGTGAACTGAGTCGTCAAATTAGATCGAAATACGCAATAAACGAAAAATGAACCGAGAACCCGCCGTCACGATAGACGGGATCGGAACGAAAGTTTCGAGCATTCCTGTCGAACTCAGCGCCCGTTTTCTGAAACACTTCAGCGAACAGCTCTATTCCTCGCCGCAAAAAGCCTTCGAAGAACTGATCGCCAACGGTTGGGACGCAGGAGCTACCTTCGTCGATGTGCGAGTGTCGGAGCCGTTGTCGGCCCCTGACGCCGCCATGACGGTGTTCGACGACGGTTATTCGATGGATTTGAACGGGCTTCGTGACCTCTGGCGAATTGCGTTCTCTCCCAAGGAAGATTGTCCCGAGCGATTTCACCGCCCCTTGATCGGGAAATTCGGCGTCGGAAAATTAGCCACCTACGTGCTCGCCGAACGTCTGACCTACCTCTGCAAATCCGCCGACGGAATCATCAGGCGCGTTACGATGAATTACGGTGAAGTCGATACGATCAGAGAATCGCTTCCTCGCAACAGCTTGCTTAACCATCTGGAGTTAGAAGTTTTCGAACTTAGCGAAGTGGAACTTGCTCAGGCGCTGACCGATATCTCCGTCGGCAAGGAGATCCTTCGGTTAATCGCCTGCCCTGATTCCCCGGGGCGGACAAACGGTGCTGAGCAGCTCGAGCCGCCAACCGAACGAGACGAATTCGGAGTTGCGCCGGAGAAGTTATCCCGGCCTCCGGGCAATACTTGGACCTTGGCGGTATTGACCGGTCTCAAACCTGCCGGGCGTCAGTTAAAAATCGGGGTCTTGCGACGAATGCTGGCGGCGGCACTTCCGTTGGGAACCGAAATGGAGATAAAGCTCAACGGAGACCGGCTCGATTCGGCTAAAATCAAGGTGCCCTTGATCAAGAAATGGATCATCGGCCCTCAGCTCGGTATCGAGGAATTGGAAATCGACGACTCGGATGGGGACGAAAGCGAATCGCTCCCGAACGGGAATTCAGAGTTTTCCGAGGACTCGAACGCAACGCGTCTTCCCCTCGAATTCGGAACTCACCCCGTTCCGCACCTGGAACTACCGGGTATCGGCCGACTCACCGGAACGGTAAAGCTGTACGATGAAAAGATCAGTGCCGGAAAGAGCGAGTTACGAGGGACTTCGAACGGAATCCACGTCAATGTTCTCGGAAGAATCGTCAACCAGCTCGACCCCGGATTCGGCCTGGATAATCTCCATCATGCGGCGTGGCCGAGATTCCGGATGACCGTGCGCGCCGACGGATTGAATCGCTTCGTGACGACCAATCGAGAACGGTTTCGGGAGACCCGAGAAATCAAACGATTCCGTGCTTTCTTGGGAAAGCTGTTCGACCGGGCGAAAGACGCTTACGACACCGAGAGCCCGTTGGCCCTGCCGGACGGCGGCGACACGCTGGTCCGGTCGCTCGGTTTGATTTCGCTCAATCCGCTTCGTTCCGTGATAGCGGAAACTCTGAGCACTCAATCGGTCATTCCCGAATTGATCGACGAGACGGGAATCGCCGACCGGGAGGAACAAAGCCGATTATGGCAGGAAAAAACGGCCGACGATATCAAATCCGCTCTCGACTGCGTTAAATTCGAAACGCTGTCCGACGACAGTTACGCCAAATTCCGCATCAGAGACTGTTCGGTAATCATTAATCAAGCACATCCATTCGTCGTCGAGCACTCTCAGAGCAATGCGGCAAAAGACGTAATCAAAACGACGGCCATGATCGGCCTGTTGACCGATATGTTTCAGCTGGATTTTGGCGTCGCCCCTGAAATCGTAAAAAACGCGCTCGATTACCGGGATAAATTAATGCGCTTTCGAGCCGTCGAACGTCGTCGTTCGGGGAGCACGATCGTCCGGTTGCTGAAAGTCACGGAAATCGACAGTCAACATAGCGACCGTTTGGAGACGGTCGTTTCCGATGCGCTGAGTTATTTAGGTTTCAAGGTTCAGGATCTCGGAAAAAAAGGCGAACCGGACGGCATCGCCAAAGCGATTTTGCCTCCAATTCGAGATCCCAGAGACGAAACCGGACCGGGACGAATCGCAAATCCGATTTTACCCCCGTCCCGGAAAAAAAGGCCAAAATATTTGCCTAATCCTCAGTCGTTCGATTTTGTTTTCGACGCCAAGTCGTCCCAACACGGGGTCGTCAAAACGGGCAACCTATCGCTCGACGCCATCGCGGAGCACCGAAACAAAAACCGCGCCAATTACGCCCTTTTGATCGCTCCCGGTTATCAGGCCGGTGCCGTTTCGACTCGCTGCCGCGACCTTAAAATCACCCCGATGACGACCGGCGGTCTCGGAAAGTTATTGGAATATTCAGTCAAATATGGCGCGATTCCAGTCCTGACCTTTCGTGAAGTATTCGAGCTTTTCGATCATCGGGAAGTCGCGAATTGGGTGACAGAATTAGGAGAGCGAATCAAGACGAACCGAACGTTGACGTTCGATCAATTTATCGCAGCCATCAAGTATTTGGAAAATCAAACGCTAGATCATTTGGCTACCGGAATGGTTTCAGGATATTGCCGGGATCATTTGGATGCGCCTTACGCCACGGCAGACGACGTTGTCGAATTGATTCTCGGTTTGCAGATTATCGTGCCGAATCTCATCACCTTCACTCGCGAATACGCAATTATTATCCTCAATACCAGCGCCGACCGACTCGCTGATACGGTCAAATCTCAAATCGAAAACCTCTACGGAGCGGATTAAGAACCTGCGTAACGATCGACTGATCGGAACGAACCGGGTGATTCGTTTCTCGGATGTCCGACGTTCTCATTCGTATCGGATGTCGTAAGCATCACCCTTGAGGTGCCGTTCTTGCGATTTCACTTTGAAAAGCGGTCGCGAAGAATCGCTCGGGATCAAGGCCCCCTTGTCAGCCTGTCGTTTTTCAACTGGCCGTCCGATTAAGGATCACGTCCTTGGGGGCGCCGATTCGGACTGGCGAGTTTTCTATTCCATCCGAAGAATTTCCTATCCCGCAACCGCGCTTTTGCAAGCGTAGCTTGAAGCGGAGAGTTTCCTTCGTCCTGGCTGCAAATTATCTCGTTTTTCCGCATTCACCTCTTGGGTTCGCCAGGCGAATCCGAATATCGTCAGGCGCGAACATCCGGTGGGAATAGAGCAGGCTCGGAGTTTCGGAGATCGTTAAAAATCCGTTGCGGATTGAGCCTGCCGCCGTTTACCATGCAGGTTCCAGTTCCGACGTTAGACGCCTGCGTTCCCCGGTCGGTTTTTGATCGAGCGAACCCACCGAACGACAGTTGAAAGCAATTACCAAATTAGCCAGGATATTGGTCCTGCCAATGGCGTTGACCGTTCTGCCGGTGTTGGGAAGTGATTCGCCTTCCGATCGTCCCAACGTCATTTTATGCATGGCCGACGATCACGGATGGGCCGATGCCGGATTTCGCGATCATCCGTTCATCCGAACGCCCCAGTTGGATCGTATGGCCGCCGAAGGCTTGCGATTCGAAAGGTGGTATGCGGCGGCGCCGGTATGCAGTCCGACCCGAGGCAGTTGCCTGACGGGCCGGCATCCCTACCGTTACGGCATTTACCACGCCAACGTCGGCCATCTCAAAGACCAGGAAATCACGCTCGCCGAAATGCTGAAGAACACCGGTTATCTGACTGGGCATTTCGGGAAATGGCATCTGGGAATCCTGACCACAGAGGTTAGGGACGCCAACCGCGGCGGCACGGAAACCGGGGCGCTCCATTATTCTCCTCCTTGGGAAAACGGATTCGATCATTGCTTTTCGACCGAATCGAAGGTCCCCACTTTCGACCCCATGCTTAATCCTGCCCGCGTAAGCCGCGAAGCCAAAAGAAATGTCCCCGAGGGCGGACCATTCGGCACGGCATACTGGAGTGGTCCGGGACAACGGATTCCCGATGAACGATTGAGAGGCGACGACTCGGAATTGATCATGGACCGCGCCTTGGAATTCATCGAACTGGCCCACCGGCAACGCTCCCCTTTCCTCGCGGTAATCTGGTTTCACGCCCCGCACACCCCGGTGGTTGCAGATGCCGCCAACCGATCGCTTTATCCCGATCATCCCCATGGCGTTTACGGTCAACATTATCACGGATGCCTTTCCGCCCTCGACGCGCAGCTGGGACGATTGCGTCAGCGGCTCGAGGAATTAGGCATCGCCGGTCGAACGATGCTCTGGTACTGCTCGGACAACGGTCCGGAAGGCAACGCCAAAAACGGCGCGGGTAGCGCCGCTCCTTTTCGGGGTCGCAAACGGAGTCTTTACGAAGGTGGGATCCGCGTGCCGAGTCTCCTGGTTTGGCCCGAAATGATCGAAAACCCCCGGATAACGCGCTTGCCTTGCGTGACCAGCGATTATGTTCCTACCGTGCTCGAGGCCGTTAACCTCCCGTTGCCCGACCGCCCCCTCGACGGCATCAGCTTGATGCCCTTGATCCGGGGCGAAATGAAGGAACGTCCCCGACCGATCGGTTTCCGCTCGCGAAACGTCTCCGCCATTCAAGGCAATCGATTCAAATTGCTCCAGTTCGCTTCCGGAAGAAACGGGAGTGACAACTCGGTCAAGTTAGAATTATACGATCTTCTGGCCGATCCCGGTGAGTCGATCAACCTGGCTGATTCCTATCCTCAAGTCGCCCGAAACCTGCAACGGCAATTAGAGAGCTGGACGGCATCCTGTCAGCGGTCGGATGCGGGCGGCGATTACTGAAACCGGCCTCGCTCTGGCGAACGCCGCCGGTTCCCTTCTCTGACGGAGATTGCCGGAAAACCGGACGCCGCCGGAAAATTGAACTGCTGGCTCCGGTCGAAGCGACCGGAGCGTATCCGAAGCAACCGCTGGCTAGAGGTCGATCGTTCTTCCTTCGCGATACGATTGGTCGGCCGCCGCCACGATCCGCATCGAATTGATCGCGTCATCGTAATCGCTCGTCAGATCCAAGTCGTTCTGAATGGCTTGGAGCAAATGCAATTGTTCGCGATGGCACAATTCGTCGTGATTCGGTTCATCTTCCATCGAAATCCATTCGTCGGGTTTGACGAATTTTCCTTCGGCATCCAGTTCGCCGTAGTGCAGCCGCAACGATTCGGTCTTGGTGTGAGAATCCACGTCGGACGACGTCTTATCGCCTCCGGCCTTCGGGGCGTCGATGGACACGCATCCTTGGGGCCCAACGACGTCTTTAACAAAAAAGGCGGTCTCGCTCATCATGGGCCCCCACCCGCATTCGTACCAGCCCACCGAACCGTCGGCGAACGTCACTTGCAATTGTCCGTAATTGATTTTGCCCTCTGGCAATTCGTCGGTGAGCCGGGCGCCGATGCCCGAGACGCGAACCGGTCGGGTTCCGGTCATCTGGCACATCACGTCCACATAATGAACGCCGCAATCGACGATCGGCGAAATCGAAGACATCAAGTGTTTATGAGTTTGCCATTCGTTGCCGGCGGACTGCTGATTCAGATTCATGCGCATGACCAGGGGCTTGCCCAAAGTTTTCGCCACCTCGATGAATTTCTTCCAACTCGGATGATGACGAAGGATATAGCCGATCACCATTTTCCGGTCGTGCTTTTGGGCTTCGGCGATCAAGACTTCGGCTTCGGGAACCGTCTCGGCCAACGGTTTTTCGATGAACACGTGCGCTCCCAGGTTTAACGCCGCTTGGGCGTATTTCATATGAGTATCCGGATAAGTGGAGATACTGACGACCTCCGGCCGAGTAGCGTTCAGCGCCGCGAAAAAATCGCCGAATTCTTGGTAGCCTCCGCCTAACTCTTGATTCAGCTTGCCTCGGGATTCAGCGGACCGGGTCACGATTCCGGCGATCTCGAAGTCTTCGATTCGATGATAGGCCAAGGCATGGGATCGGCCCATGTTACCCGCTCCGACGCACAAAACTTTGAGTCGCTTGCTCATGATCGGTCCGGAAGGATACCAGGTATGGGGCGGTGTTTCGAGGAAATAGACTTCATCCCTGCATCGATCCTGCCGCCGGCTTCGAATCTTGCGTATTCTAGAATTCGAACCGTGACGACCTCCGCTTCGACGCGACGGCGAAGGCCTCTTCAATCCCAGATTCTGGTTTCGAATTCGAGCCAAGCGACGAACAGCGCCTAGCCGTTACCGGCAAGCGAAGTGCCGAGATGTCAGGAAATCGTAACCGAATTCAACTTTATTTACCGAACGCAGTTCGGTTGAATCGAACCTATGCGTCAAACTTTCCGATTGTTCCTGGCCATTGGCTTAATTGCGTTTACCCCGTTCGGACGACCTGCCGCCAACGCTCAATTGCTGCAATCCGGCCCGATGGTCGGTCACGTAGCGGATCAGGAAGCGAAAATCTGGTTGCGGATTAAAACGCAGGCCGTCATTACCGCCACCGCTTGGCAAGACGACAGGCAGTATCGCCCTACCGGAGTGGAAGACTTGGGAGGCGGATTTACCGTCGTGCAGTTTTCTTCGTTGGAACCCGATACGGACACCAAGGTGCATCTGGAAATAACGCGCGCCGGTTTTCCGAAGGAAACCGCCGCCCTGTCGTTTGCGACGGCCCCCCTGCCCTCACCGACCGGGAAAGTGCGGATCGCATTCGGTTCCTGCAGTAAACTCTCCCAGTTTCCCACCGGCCCGATCTATCGCGCCATTGCCGAAGAACGGCCGGACATGGCTATTTTTGTCGGCGACAACTCTTATTTCATGGTCGGCGACGGCACCGACAAGCATTTCAACACCACCGGACCCTTCGGCGACTGGTCGACCATTGAAGGCATGATTCATCGCCACCTGGTGACTCGCGACCATCCGGATTTGGAACAGATGTTACGGACCGTTCCGAACTACGCCGTCTGGGACGATCACGATTACGGTCCCAATAACGCCGACGTCGTGTTCCCGCTCAAAGAAGAAGCCTTGCTGGCTTTTCGAAGGCTCTGGGCCAATCCCACCTACGGCACCGAGGAGTTTCCGGGAATCTACAGTTCTTTTCGGCACGGGCCGGTAGAGGTTTTCCTCATGGACGATCGATACTACAAATACTCGCCTCTGGAACATGAAGACGTGACGGCCGAAACGGGACGAATTTGGGGCGAGGCGCAATTGAGTTGGTTGCTCGCGGGACTGGAGCAATCGACGGCACCGGTAAAGGTGATCGCAAACGGCACCCAGGTGCTCACCAAATCGGAAAGCGGCGAAAGCCATGTGCGCGAAGCGATTTCGGAATTGAACCGGCTGATCGAGTTCGTTTCGGAACGCAAAATCGAGGGCATCGTATTTCTCACCGGAGACCGGCATTACAGCGAGGCCATGCAGTGGCGAATTCCCGACGGCCCGCTGATGATCGACTGCACCAGTTCTCCCTTGCAGCAAAATCAGAAAGTCGCTCCCTACCCCCACGCATCTCACCCGACCCGGTTATGGGCCATGTATGGGAACAACTTCGGTCTGCTGACCGTCGACATCCCCTCCTCGGGACTGGGCACGATCCATTTCGAAACACGCGACGAAAAGAACCAACCCTGCGTGGTTGAAGAACAAGTTTGCCGCACTTCCTGGCCGTTGAAAGACCTGAACTACTGAGTCCTCGTCCGTTCGCGGCGGCGACTCGCCAATCGCTTCGGGCGACCGTTTACCCGGCGATCGAAGCGGTAACTGCGACGATGGAATGCGGCGGTTCGACCGCCTCTGGACGATGCCGTCAGTCTTCCGAGCGCATTCGATCCCGAGATCGTCGAATGAGATCGCTCGGCCTCGGATACGGACCGGATCGAACGCTATGGCTTGATAACCTCAATCCATTTCGATTCGAAACCGGTGAACTGCAGAGCAGTCTCCATGCCCAATTGCGGAACAGTTTTGGTCAACCGAAAGCGTGCGGCGCTTTTCGGAATCGGCAAGATCACCGTGAACTGCGAACCGTGCGGCTGCCAGGTAAACACGTGCTTGCCGTCATGAAAGGCTTCGAGATTATCGTTTTGTTCACCGTCCAGGAATAATCGTTGACCGCATACGGAACGATCGTTCGCTCGAAGAGGGTAAATTCCTGAGACTCCCCATTACGCACAAAAACCAGTAGCCGCAGGTCTTTATGCTTATGGCGGGCTTCAGCTATCCGACTGTTATAGCTATTCAACACGGCCTTCCCCGTTGCTTCGAGATTGGCCAAAGGGTCGGATATCCCGACCGAGTATTTCGGACTATTCCGACCAGGACTTTTTCATGCTAATAATTTTTGATCGACGATCGTTTTTTTAAGTGTCGAGCGGAGTATTTCGATTCGTCGGAAAAACTTTTTTTCCGAATTATGCTTCGAGTTAGGCGGCGATTGCCGATTGAGACGAGTTTCAGCCGGACAGGAGACTGAACCGGTGCGAGTATCGGTCGAACGATCAATTCGCCGACCGAATCAGCAGGGAGGAAGCGTCGGTAATCAGGAAGGTCGGGTCAGTTTTTTTTCGGACGTTTAAACGGGGTGGTTTTCGTGACGGCTCGCAACCCTTGGTTCCGATTCGTCTGAAAATCGTCAGTAGCTTCGGCCATATTAGAGTATCCCGACTGGAGAATGATCGCCAAGGCCAGGTTGTTGAAGAGGGCATTGTTCGTCGGCCCATGGCGAGTTCGCATAAGACAATCATCTTCGCCGAAAATCCCGTCGCGACGGCGGTGATTGCCGTTTTCTACCGTCCAATGTCCCCGATTGAGTGACAACAATCGTTGAGCGTCGGCAGCTTCCGGAGGCAACGAAGTGACGCCGTAAGCATATTCCACGGTCTCGAGCCCACCGTTCAAATGATGACGGTGTCGAAGGATCCGAAAGACTTGGAGGACATGCGGTAATTTGACGGCTCCGGGAAGGGGTTCATAGGTTTGAATGCTCCGTTGATCGATGCGGCCATGTCCTTTCTCCGGGTTTTCGGTGAACCGGTCCTGGGCCACTCGATCCCAATCCAGGCTGGTCAAAAATTGAGAGAGTTCGGGGTTGTTCTCTTTGACCGTGAAGAGAAAATGGGCTCCGTTAACCAACACGATGGCATCGGCCATGACTCGGTTAGTATGGAGCGCATCGATCGTAATGATGGCTCCCCGGATATCGACATCCTCCAAGAGAGCCGCCATCGCCGCCTGTTCGCCGCCTTGGTCTCGGCAACTGCGAACGGCGAGGGGCACCGCATCTTGATGGCGCACGAGGATGACGGTCTCGAAATGGTCTTTGCTGTTGCGATTCGCTCCGTTGATCCGCTTCCCGTCGGCAGCCAAGGCTTCCAAGGGTTGTCGAGTCAATTGGGCCGTTACCCAGCGGTGAGTTACCGTTTGCAACGCTTCCGGATCCGTCTCGGTCATGACCCGGTGAATCGTCGCGAGAGACGGGGCCACGCAACGGCCCTTGGCGTTGCGCCACGCCCCGAGAGTCTGCAATTGATTTGGCGTCATTTTTTGGGCGTAACGCGAAGTCGCCAAGGGGCCGACCTTGCCGGCCAATCGAGCTAAGATGCAGATAGCGAGGACCATTTCCAGCCGATGTTTGCGTCCTTGTGCCCGGCGAAAATCAGCCATTTCCGCTAGCAGTTGCACCAATGATTTCAACTGTTTCGGAGACGTTTCTACCCGCTGCACCTGAGGGCCCCAAGACGGATCGTCCTGACGCTTCCTTAATCAGGAACCGGCTTGGGGCCGCAAGGGATAAACGTACATTTCCTTCTTTATATTGTGCCGGGCGGTATAGCGTCCGTTGCTGCGAGCGTAGCCTTGCGATTGCCCTACCGCCCGCCAATTCCCCGCGCGATAGATCGTGCCCGCGAAGTGTCGGGGATCGACGAAAGTTTCGGCCAATTCCAGCGGATGACCCCAGGTCCGTTGCCAATCGGCACTCAGCCGGCGCAGCATTTTGGCCATGACGCAGCTCCCCAGATTGCGCACTTCGCCCAGCTCGGTAAGCAGGAGGAATCGGGTATTGTTGGCAATCAAATGAAGCCGACGAAACTGCTCTCGTTTTTTCCATCCGAGCCACTTGTCTCGCGGGCGACACTTGAACACTCCACTTTGCCAGCCGGCTAACGCCAACCACCGGCCTCGGTACTCGGCAACATAACGCAGCCCGCGTCCGGCAAAGCCTTTGAAACCCAAGCGATGGTTCTGATCCATCAGCGAATCCCAGCGTCTTCGCTCACTGCTCTTCACCAATCGAACAGTCACCAGCTTGAGGTTGATTTTGGCGTCCATGAGGAACCCATAACGACCGGAGAATGAAAAAGCCAGCTTTATTTTCCCATTTCGAAGGCGCTAAAGTTTCGGCTCTCTGGTGAAGGGAAAAAGCGAATATGTCCCGAAATCGGTGACACAGGCCTCTAGCGATTAGCGTGAAAAAACCCTGCTATTCCGACCGCTGATCAGCCGAAGAAGCTTGGGCCGTTGCTTCGAAGTGTTACCGACGAAAAACCGATGAGGTCTAGGGTTTTTTACGGTTTTAACCGACCAGCAACAACCGTTCCAAACGGCATCGGCAATGCCTAACGGCTAGGACAACGCCTTGCCTCCGATCGCATCGGCGAAAATTCGACAGAAACCATCTCCATCCAAATCGAGCATGCCGACGGCTTTGCGGTGCCGGTATGCGTTCCGGTCTTTAATTTGATCGAGTGCGGATGAGAATTATCCGGAAAAGGCTAACGCTTCCGGTAACCCGACCGAAATCTGATGGCATCTTGATGCCGCATCGAGAATCTCCCTGATCACGGCACGCACCATGGGAACGGGCACGGCATTGCCGATCTGTTTGCGAATCTGCGAATCGTTCCCTATCACCTCGAAGCTTTCAGGGAACCCTTGCAATCGCAACTGCTCCCGCGGCGTCAACCGGCGTTCCCCGTCGACCAGCAGGTAGTTGTGCGAAGCCCCCGACCGAAGCGCACAGGAAAACGGATGACTGCTGACGTTTCCCCCTTTGTTCTCATGCCAAATAGACGGTATCACTTCCGATTGGTGGCTCTTACGGCGCCGGGCGCGAATGCGGCGGCTGACGTAGTGACGACGATCGGGATTCGTTTCCAAGACATCGGCCAATTCCCGTCTTTCCTCTTGGGCCTGCGGCCATTCGAAAGCGTCCATGACGCCTGCCTCGCGAAAACCAACGATAATGACGCGTTCTCGTTTTTGGGGCAGGCCGTAGTCGAGCGCGTTCAGAATTCGCCACCGGCACTCATAGCCCGATTCGGATAAGGAACTCAAAACTTCGTCCATGATGGTTCCGCCACCGAGCGTCGCCAACTGTCGAACGTTTTCGAGAACAAATGCCTTGGGCCGCTTGGCTTTTAGCAGGCGAACGATCTCGTAGAACAACGTTCCCCGGCGGTCTTGAAGGCCGCGCCGGCTGCCGATGATGCTGAAAGGTTGACACGGAAAACCGGCGCATAAGAGATCATGATCCGGCACGCCGGCCGGATTCACCTCCTGAATATCGTCGGCCGGAACCATCCCGAAATTGTGTTCGTATTGCGCTCTGGCAGCGGAATCAATATCACAAGCGAAAACGCATTGAAGCCCTAGCGACTCGGCGGCGTAATGAAAACCGCCGATTCCGAAAATAAATCGCTGAACGTAACGAGTCCACTGTCCGGTAAGCCCCCCGGCATGAGATCCGATTCACGGATATTCATCGGACAATCTCCGATTAGGTCAACACCAGTTAGACTCTAGCCCACCGTGCCCGGTCCCTCGTTCGTTCGGACGAATCGTCACCATCGAATACCGGATTCATGCACCTGCCCCGACTGCTCCTGACCGTTGATATCGTCATCTCCATGGTAGGGTTCCGGGATTTGATCCCTTCCCGAATGCCAGTTCCCTACCGGCCCGGAAATCTAACCCGACAGTGTTTCCCACTCAATGAAAAACAGCTGCAGGATTACCACCGGCGTTTTCAATAATTCCGATTAAGGAGAAGGGATTGCGTGCCAGGTAGTGGTGTGACCCATTGGAAGATCCGTTCAACTCAGTCTCCTCGGTGGAGCCCGGATCACCACGTTTTGTCGCCTCGCCTCAGGCCGGTATTTCCGAAATACGTGCCAACACATGCTATGCAGCGAAAGTGGAGACCGTTACCCAGAAGCTTCCGACCGTTCTCAAAAACCAGCGACCATAATTGGAAGCGGGCCATCAAAGCGTTGAACGAAACCTGTGATTTCGGTGCCGGTAAATTGCGTCGGTCCTTGGCACAGCGAAAGACGGTATAAATGCGCCGATCGGCAGGGAACAGGCGTAGTTGCCGGTGACCGTGAAGCAACCAGGTCGAGAGGCAACGATCGACTCCCAAGCGTGAATAAACGAAAGACCATTTTCGGAAGGCGGGAGGGTTTCGGGGATCAAAAACTATCGAAAACGACCCTGGGAGAATATTTTCAGGAAGCGATAGACTTCCAGAAAGGAGCGACAGCGAACATGATTCGCCGGCCAGATCAATAGCGCTGTGCCAAAAAAAAATGGCCGGCGAATGACTCGCCGACCATCTCTCTCGATTACTCAACCCCTCGTTTTAGCGTAGTCGAGAGTAAGTCTCCAAACTAACCGCCTAGTCGGTTCTGATTTGGAAATTCGGATAAGCTTCGTTGCCGTGTTCGGTGATATCGAGACCTTCGAATTCGTCTTCTTCACTGATCCGAACTCCCATGATGGCCTTGATGACGGCGAAAACGATCAGACTGAAGACGAACACGAACGCCGAAATCGATACCGTGCCGATGATCTGCCAAAGCAAACTATGATCCGGATTCGTACTGAAAATTCCGACGGCGACCGTGCCCCAAATCCCGCAGACCCCGTGAACCGAAATGGCGCCTACCGGATCGTCGATCATGATCCGGTCGAAGAAGATAATCGAGAAACACACGATGATTCCGGCGATGCCGCCGATGATGATAGCGCTTCCCGGATTGACGACATCCGCCCCAGCAGTGATTCCGACTAATCCCGCCAGCACGCCGTTGAGCGCCATGGAAAGATCCGGCTTCTTCAGGGCCAGCCAAGAAACCAACATGGACACTACGCCGCCGGCAGCGGCAGCCAAGGCCGTGGTTACGAAAACCCAAGAAACACCCTTAGGATCAGCATTCAATACCGAACCGCCATTGAAACCGAACCACCCGAGCCAGAGCAAAAACACGCCGATTGTCGCCAGGGGTAAGTTATGGCCGGGGATCGGGCGCATGCTGCCGTCCTTTTGATACTTCCCCTTTCGAGGGCCGAGAATCATAACGCAAGCCAAGGCGGCAAATCCACCTACGGCATGAACCAGTGTCGAACCGGCAAAATCGTGAAACCCGTTATCATCCAACCAACCTGCGCCCCATTTCCAAGAACCGGTAATTGGATAAGCGAACGTCACCAAGAGCGTTACGAATACCATGAACGAAGGGAGCTTGATTCTCTCGGCTACGGCACCGGATACGATGGTAGCGGCGGTAGCTGCGAACATGGCTTGAAAGATATAATCAGACCAAAGCGTGTAATCACCCCATGCAGACGTAAATGTAGCTTCGTCACTGTAATCTACGGGAGCGCCTAAGTTGATAATATCAGGTATCAACCATTTGCCGGGATCTTCCAAACCCAAACTCGCGTACATTGCGGTGTATCCCCACCAATAATAACTGATGATGCCTAGGCAGATGATAAACACGTTCTTGTACAACACGTTCACGGCGTTTTTCTGCCGGGTCAACCCTGTCTCGAGCGTGGAAAAGCCCAAGTGCATCAGGAACACCAAGGCGGCGGCAATCAGGATCCAGAGATTGTCGACCCTGAATATGGCGGTGCTGTTGATGTCGGCTTGCGTGACATATTCGGGAGCGGTCGCGGCGGGCGGGTCCGTTTCCTGCCCCTGAACCTCCAGAGAGAGGGGACAGAAAAAGAACGCGGCAACGGTTAAAAAACTGAACAGTAGTTTCTTCATAGTAAAAAATGGGTCGGTGGCTTCGCTCGATGATTCCTTTCTGATTTAGATCGCGACTTCGCCCTTCTCGTCGGTGCGGATGCGGATGGCATCCTCCACGGAAAGCACGAATACCTTGCCGTCGCCGATTTTTCCGGTCTTCGCCGCCTTGATGATGGCGGTCGAAGCCGCCTCGCACTGCTCGTCCGATACGACGATTTCCAATTTCACCTTCGGCAGGAAATCGACGGTATACTCGCTGCCGCGGTAGATCTCGGTATGGCCCTTCTGCCTCCCGAATCCCTTGACTTCGGATACGGTCATGCCCTCTACGCCGATTTCGCCGAGGGCATCTTTCACGTCCTCCAATTTGAACGGTTTGATGATGGCTTCGATTTTCTTCATGATGATGGTTCGCAACTCAGACGATTCTCCTTAGCAATCGGGATGCCAAAGTCGGAAATTCGTGCGATTTATTTGCGTAACTTATTGGTCACCAGCACTTTACGGTAATCGAAAATTATTTCGACTGACATTGCGCCCTGCTGGAGGCTGTCCGGTTTGAAGCAACTTGACCGAAATGGAACAGCCGCTTCGAGCCCGAGATTCCGGAATTGCCAAACCAGGAGCCGAAAGCTTAGACTCGCGGCGAATATCCATGAAATACCCAACCGTGAGGACCCTTGACCGGCGGACGTTTCTCCGAACCGGAACCGTTTCGGCGGCCGCTCTGGCGGCCTTTTCCGCGACCTCTTCGAGTCACGCTCAAGAAGCGGCCGGGATCGTCCTGCCGCCCGAAGGCAACCGCATCTTGCTATCCTGCAAACTCGGAATGATCACCCGCAAAATCGGCGACCGGGAATTATCCTTGGCCGATCGATTGAGCCTGGCCGGCGAGGCCGGCTTCGACGGGGTCGATCTCGATCAAGCGGCGGAATACACGCCGGCCCAAGCGCGAGCCGCGGTGAAACAATCTGGTGTGTTCGTCCATAACGCGATCAATCACGCTCATTGGCGGCAACGGCTCACCAGCGCCGACGAAAATGTTCGGGCCCAAGGAGTGGCCAATATCGATCATTGCATCCGGGTCTCCCATGCCGCCGGAGGCAACGGCGTGCTCATCGTCATCGGGCGGGCGAACGACGGACCGCCGGAAATCGTCGAGGAACGAGCCCGAAACGAAATGCGCAAACTCATTCCTCTGGCGGCCGCTCTCGGGCAACCCATCTTGATCGAAAACGTCTGGAACCAAATGTTCTACGATCACAATACCCCCGCCCCGCCGGAACAATCGGCAGACCGCTTCGTTCGTTTCGTCGACAGTTTCAACAGCCCTTGGGTCGGCATGTATTACGATATCGGCAATCACTGGAAATACGGTCAACCCCGGGAATGGATCCGGAGTTTCGGGCATCGCTGCGTTAAATTGGACGTCAAGGGATTCAGCCGGCAACAGAACAAATTCACCGATATCGGCGAAGGCGATTTGCCTTGGGACGAAGTGCGCCAGGGACTCGCGGAGATCGGGTTCACCGGTTGGGCGACCGCGGAAGTCGGCGGCGGAGGCTTGGATCGGCTACGGACAGTCCGCGAACAAATGCAGCGGGCGTTCGGGCTTTAACGGCTTACCGTTCGCCGGGTCGAGAGATCAGCCGGTAAGGCTCGGGACCTAACGGCACGGAGTGCCGAGAACGGTTTCCGTCAGGCCAGCGAACGTCGAGTTCGCCAGTCTCGGCGAACTCGCCCGCCGCTCCCAAGCCGAAGAAAAGCGTGGCCGTCGATTGGGAGAGATATCCCGAACCGGCGGCTACCTCGCGCACTTGCGGTTTAAGACCGGCGATGTTCAGGGTAACTTTCGCTCCGACGGCATCGCGATTGCCCTTGGCCCCCCGCAACTTGACCGCCAAGAAGCGTGCGGCACTCCGATTGACGAACAGTTTGAGGGGCCCGTCGTTTTGAGCGACCCAAAGGTCGGGAGAGCCGTTCCGATCGACATCGCTGTAAACCAAAGCCTTGGCGTCGCCCGCAACCGAAAATCCCGAACGACCCGGCCAAATCGGTTCCGGCAGACCGGGCGCTTTTCCCTGAAGCACTACCCCTTGGCCTCCGGCCATCCGGCCGGTTTCGGGCTGGGGGCTGAAATCGTTTTGCGCCAGAACGCCGTCGATCCAGGAATCGCCGTTCAGTTCGGTGGCGATCATGCCGAACACCGGAGCGAGTTGGGCCAGCGGCGACAAGGGTTCGAGGCGAAACCGTCCCTGGCCTTCGTTTCTTAATACGGCCGATTCGATCGTATTCACGTCCCGCCTCAGCGCGGACTCCAGACGTTGCGGGGAATAGATATCGGTCAGCGTCGCCAAGGCGAACCGCTGGAAGGTGGGAAACTGGCGGCGCAACGAAGGGATGGCGGCGGTCGTACAACTTTTGCCTCGTTCCGGATAACAGATGCCGCCTTCGTAACCGGCCTCGACGAGGCGTGCCTTGCCGCTGCCGTCCATATCCCCGTAATAGATGGAATCGGGATGCTCCAAACTTCCGTGGTACTTGGTGTTGCGTCCCCGGTTCGCAACCAGATAATCCAAGTCGCCGTCATTGTCGATGTCGGCCCCTACGATCCCGTTCCACCAACCGAAGCGATTCCTCAGAGCGGCTTGCTCAGTTGCGTCTTCCAATTTCCCTTGGCGATTGCGAAACAGGCGAACGGGCCCCCAATCATGGGTCACGAGAAGATCGACCCAACCGTCGTCGTCGAAGTCCGACCAGAGAGCGGAGGTCACGATTCCGGAAGTATGAACCGGCGATTCCAGAGCGGGGCCGATCCGAAACCGGCCTCGCTGGTTTTGCAGCAACCGATTGGGAACGGCCACCGGATAGCGTCCGGGAACGGAACGGCCACCGACGAACAGATCCAAATCGCCGTCCCGGTCATAATCGGCCGCGCACACGACGCTGCCGGCCAACACGTCGGCGGGGAGCACGTCGGCGGCGGCTTTACGAAATCGACCTTCGCCGTCGTTCCAGTAAAGCCGATCCCGATAACCGGCGTCGCCCTCGGGAGCCTCCACGCCGCCGGAAACGACATAGAGATCCCAATCGTCGTCCGAATCGGCGTCGAAAAAAAGCACGCCCAGATCTTCGCTGGCCGAGTCGGCGGAGAACGGTTCGGTTCGTTCCTCCCAACCTGCTTCCGTACGCAAAAAGAGCGTGCCGGATTGCCCCGCCGCGCCGCCCACGAACAAATCTTCGTCCTGATCGCCATCGACGTCCGCTACGGCCATTCCGGGACCGAAGCGGGACTGTCTGGCCGGCAACAGCGGTTGAATTCGATAATCATCGAAATTCCGTTCCTGATGGCGCCAATTCAGTCCGGGATCTCGGGCTTCGAACCAAGGCGCCGAACGGCGTTCCGGAGCGTCGAATCGTTCCTCCGAAGAGGCTTCCCGAACGGTTAGCAACCGGCCGGTTCGAACCTCGGAGAATCGTTGCCTCACTCCGCTGGGCCAATGCACTTCCAACCGCTCGACGAGGCGGCCCTCAGGAATCCCGAAATGCACCAGCGGCTCGTTCGAGGACATGAATCCCTGAGCGGAAGTCAACACCCGGGTAACGGTCAAATCGCCCAAATGGGCCGTGACCTTGGCGCCGATGCCCCAACGGTTGCTGGGACCGCCGATCAATCTGATCAGCAAGGCGTCGCCCGTCGTTCCCCGGTTGCGGTAGACGGACAGTCCTTCGCCGAAATCGGCGACCACCAAATCCAGATCGCCGTCCCGATCGAGATCGGCCAGGGCCGCTCCGTAACTCACCGCGTTACGGTTCAATCCCCAAGCTTCGCCAACCGATTCGAAAGCTAAATTCCCGAGGTTTTTGAAAGCCAAATTGGGTTGGGTCAACACGGGAACCTGAAGCCAATTCAAGCTATCGCGCGACTTAATGGCGGCCACCCAATCGCCGTTCATGAAATCCCGCGACATCCCGTTGGATACGAACAAATCAATGTTCCCGTCCAAATCGAAATCCCCGAACTTGGGCGACCAGGTCCAGTCGGTATTGGCCAATCCCGTCATTGCGGCCGCTTCCAACACTCGTTCGGTGCCGGTGCCGAGATACACGGCGTTGCGCATATATTGCCGGGGTTGGGCCTGCATCAAAAACCAGCGGTTCTTGGCCATATCGCCCATGCCCATTTTTCGGGAGTAGTGATCGCTTCCGGACATGTCGGAAGCCAGCAAATCGACGTAACCGTCGTTATTGATATCGGCGCTGTCGCTGCCCATCGAAAACCAGGGAGTGTAAGGCAATGCCGTTTTAGCCACGTCGGTGAACGTACCGTTGCCGTTGTTGCGGTAAAGCCGATCGGCTCCCTTGTAATCGTTGCTGACGTACAGATCGGGCCATTGATCCCCGTCGTAATCCCACCAGGCGGCCGCCAAGCCGATTCCCGTGCCGCGAATTCCGGCCGCCTCGCTGATCGGGATAAAGCGGCCGTTTCCCTCGTTCCGAAACAGTACGTCCGGTTCGCCGGCGATGATCAATTCCAACCGGCCGTTTTGACGAGGCATCAAATCGAAGAGCCCCCGGTATTCCGGCCGGATACTGACCTGCCGGTTGTCGATCCTGATGATTCCCCGCTCGATCGCGTCTTGGGTATCGTTCGGCACCGTGTGCTTACGGCCCTGCTTCAGTCGATGGGTCACCAGATAACCGTCCAGGTCGCCGTCCCGATCGTAATCGGCGAAAGCCATCATGACGCTGGCTCCGGAATAAGCTAACCCGAACTCGGCGGCTTTTTCGTCGAAGATGCCGTTTCCCCGGTTGATGTAGAGCAAGTTAGGGGCGTCGTAGACGCAAACGTACAGGTCGAGGTCTCCGTCGCCGTCGATGTCCACGAAAGCAGCTCCGCCGCTCCAAACTTTGCCTCCCCCTACCCCCGCTCGTTCGGTGACGTCCTCGAATCGCCAGTCGCCCAGATTGCGGTATAGCCGATTGCCCAAATCGTATCGCGTCGCGAAAATATCGGGTAGTCCATCGCCGTCCGCGTCACCCAAAGCGACTCCGGTGCCGGAAGTCTGATCGGTCAACAAGTCGAACGACGCGCCTTGGGGAAACGGCAAAGAGCAATCCACGCCGGTTTCCGCCGCGGTCAGGCGTTCGAAAAGCCGTGAGGGTTCCGGGCCATTCCTGGGTTTAAGCCGCTGGTCGGCCTGCAACGGGACCGTCAGCAAAAAGATCAGCGCCAAGATCGGTCGAATCGAACGATAGGCGCCCCGGTTCGGGGAAAAATCTATTCCGCCGGCCGACGTATCCGGCGTGGAGCGGCAACGAAGACGCTCCCGTCTCTTCAACCCGACTCCACCGTTCATAGTCGCCGATGATTAGGGGCGAACGGCTCTGACGAACAACACGGCTTCGCTTTGGATCAGAGCAGTGAGCGGATCGGCAGGGTTGTTCAGATCGATTTTCAAGGGACTGGGCAGCACTAAGGGGACCGGTTCCCACGGTCCGTCAACCGAATTCGCGAACAGCAGGTTGCCTTCGAAACTGATGGTCACGATGCCGTCGGTTCCGGATTCGAAACTCAACGACGGAGGGTCGGCGGAAACTTCCTGGCCCAAAACCAATTGCCCATAGGTGAATTCCGAATGCGGACGGCCGCTCCAGTTGAGTTGCGCTTTACGGTTCGAACCGTCGTCGTCGTTGATCGCGATGTTAAAGCCCATAACCGTGCCGTCCTCGGGATCGAGGAGAGCCGATCTTTGGACTTTGAATTCGATAGTGTATTTTCCGTCGCCTTCTTTCGCTACCGCATACCAGTCGCCGTTTTCGCCGAATTCGGGATTGTTGGCCTCGTTATCGCGCCAAGCGCCGTTGACCGTCATTACGTATTGCCCCTCGAAGGGAGTCATACCACGCCCCTCGTCGTCGCTTTCGTCCGGATCGAAAAAGATTTCCACGCTGTCGTCATGCCAGGTCTGGCCGTCTTCGCTGCCGGCTTGAGCGGTATCGCTGACCAATTGGTCGTCAAGCACTTCGCAGCCGACATAAATGGCTTCCCGATCGAAAACCACACGCCAAGTAAACGAGTGATCGTCCGATTCCCAAGTATCGTCGCCCGAGGGAATGTTGTACACGCCGGTAAAGCCGTTAACCAGGTTCGGCATCGCGTTGGGATACTCGTTATCACCGATGACGCCGTCCAAAGTCGGCGCATCAGACACCATAGGGGCGACATACCGCCTGCCCCCCAAGATCAAATTGCCGTAAGTGTGTTCGGTATGGGGAGAGCCGACCCAGACAATCTGACGTTCGGCCGTGTCGCCGTCGTCGTCATCGTTGACTCCGACCGTAAACCCGATGATATCCCCTGGCTTCGGGTCGCCCAAGATGCTCCAGGAAATGCGGAACTCGGCGTCATAGCCAGTATCGTCTCGGGTAGCGGTTTTAGCGAACCACTCGGCCTCGGCCCCGAATTCGGGATCTCCGGCTTCCTTGTCCCGCCGGGCGTTATTGGCGGTGATCACGAATTGACCGCCCGAATCGATGACGTCGGGGTCGGTATTGTTTCGTTCGGCGAAATTACTGTTGTTGCCGTCGATAAACAGTTCGACTCCGTCGTCGAGCCAAGTCTGTTCGTCTTCGGACTCTTCCTCGGCGCTGTCCGTAAAGATATAGTCGTCGAACACGCGAACCGCCACGTAGAGGTTGTCTTGGTCCATGCCGACGTAAATGTCGAACTGCAGATCGTTCACGTCCCAAGGCTCTTCGGTATCGTTATCTCCGTAAGTTCCCCCGCGAAAAAAGTCCTCCAGGTTTTCGTCGTATTGCACGCGCCAATTCCGGCCGGCGACTCCCGCCGCCCGATTCCAGGATTCGCCGCCGTCCAAATCGATCACGCCGTCGATTTCAGGAGGTTCCGGCAAGGGTAAGGCGTAGCGGGTCTTGGTCTCGTCCAACGTCGACCGATCCGCAAAGAGCGAGCCCGCAAGAAAAAGTCCTATCAACGACAATAACGGTAACGCGCTTCTCATGATCTCTCCTTTTTCAACGATCCGCCTGTCGACATCGTTACGACGGGCGGTCGTACGGACTCTACCCAACGGGGATAAGCCGTCAAGCTCAACCAATACGGCCGCGGTGGCTCGGTCAGCGGGGAATCGGCAAATCCAGCATCAACGCCTTGACGAATTGCACGGGAGGCGATCCGAAGGACATCACCTTGTCGTGATAACGCTTAAGGTCGAAATCCTCTTGCCACGCTTCCTCCACTTGCCGACGCAAATCCCAATGTTCCTGCGTGCCGACGAAATAGGTGCTCAGTTGGGCCGAGGTCAATTGGGCCCGGGTCCATTTCCCCGCAGCCTCCCGTTCTTCCTGAAATCCGCCTTCCACCATCAAGCGCATGGCCTCTTCCCGGTTCATGCCGTCGACATGAATCGCCTGATCCATCAGCGCGTTGGTGATGCCCCGGAGATACCACTTGAGATTGATCAGCCGCATCCGATCGTCGCCCCCCAGATACCCGGCGTCGACCATCATCCGCTCGCTGTAAACGGCCCAGCCTTCGATGAAAGTTCCGGAAGAAAGCAACGCTCGCAACAAGGAAGGATAGCGGTTCGAATGCGCCAACTGGAGAAAATGCCCGGGAACCGCTTCGTGCATCGTCAGGTCGTGCATCGACCAGACGTTGTATTCGCGAAGAAACGAATCGACCTGAGTTTCCGTCCAATCTTCGGGGATCGGCGAAACGGCGTAAAAGGTTTTCAAACCCCGGTCCAGCGGGCCCGGCGAATCGCAATAAGCGACCGACACTCCGCGGCGGAATTTCGGCATCAGGATAATTTCCAGCGGGTCGTCAGGAACCGTCATCAGATCCTCTTTCTGGACGAATTCGGTAGCTTCGTCGACTTGCCGACGCGCCAATTCCGGGATTTCGCCTCTCTGGAGACGATCCTGATAAACGATTTCCAAGGCCGCCCGAATGACAGCTTGGCGATAGGCTTCGCCGGGATTATCGGGGAAAACCGTTAATGGATATTGCTTCCGGTAGAGCCGCACGCTGATGTCGTACATTTCCTCTCGGGTTTTTCGAAATTCGCTTTCGGCTCGCCTTTTGACCTCGTCCCGACTGAGCGGCGTGAAGAGCGCGAAGGCCAATTTTTCGTCGAAGAGTTTTTTACCGATACGGAATTCGCCTTTCGCCTGGGGCAGCAATTCGGTTTCGAGCCATTCGCCATGGCTGACGACGGCATCGCGAGCCATTTTGATAGCTTGGTCCAGTTGCAGTCGGTCCGACGGAGACAAAACGTCCATCGCCGGTACGATCATGTTATCGATGATGCTGGGGACACCGCTGTTTTGCTTGACGGCGGTTTCGGCGTGAACCCGAGGAGTGCGGCGAGGTTGCAAGACCTTTCGCACTTGTTCCAAAAACACCGGAATTTGTTCCAGCCGCGAGGCGGCGTTATTCAAGCGCTCTGGCAACGGAGCGAATTTCCGGGCCGTCAAACCGTAGATCGCTCCCCCGGCCTTGCCGGTATAGATCAACGGATTCCAAGCCCAGTCCTGAAAGACTTCCAAGTGCCATCGGGAACGTTTCAGATCGTGCCGCAACAAGGCGGCGTCGATTTGCAGTTCGCGGGATAGCCGGGCGGTATCGATCGCTTCCAGCCGGCGTAGAAACTCTTCGATAAACGCCAGTCTCTGGGCGCGACCCTCAGCGTCGATTCGATCCAGTTTCCCGTCGAAACGGTGATCCCCCATCATGGTGGCACCGATCGGCGACAAGGCCGGCATGCGATCGATGTAATCGGCCGCCAACCGGCGGAATTCGGGATCGGATTCGGCTGGAAGAACCAGCGGGGAAAACGCGACCCACAACAAGGCCGTGAAACTCAAAATGCCTCCTGAATGTCGCATAGCACGAATTATTTCTCGGGTCGGACTCCGTTTAACCTTCGTCCGTCTTCGGGTTTTCGACGATCAAACAGAAGCCGACCGTTTTTGGCAAATCCGAAGTTGCAACGTCCGCCGAACGCGCCTTCGCTTCGTTCGAACCGATCGGGCAACCGCCGGTTCCGAGCGGAGGGCCGGCGCGAAACCAGGTTCCGGTGAGAAAGTCAGAACGAGTTCCGAGAAAAAGCCGGGAACTGCCCCGACCGGGATGAGACGCTGCCCGGCAACCGGGTTCGCTAATCTCGAGGAATCGAGCCGGCACCGAATTCGTTACCCCCAAAAGGCCCTCCGGACGACAGAAACGATCGAATTGCCGAATGGCCCGCCCCGTGAATTCGAACAGCCTTTCGGGCAAGCTGGGATCACGGATGGGCTCTTTCACTATCGGCGACAAACGCTTGCGATCGTCGCCGAGGACTTACGGATACCGCTCGCCGGACGGAGTCAGGATTCCTGCACCACCATGGTGTTGACGATCGTATCGTGCCATCCCTGTTTTCGGGAATCAACGGCCACCCAAAGAACTCCCAAACCGAAACACATAAAAGAAAGACCGAGGGTGAAATACCGGCCGACGTATTGACCGAAGGAAGCCGGATCGCCGGTATCGGCGTCCATGACCTTCATTTTGAACAGAATCTTTCCGGGAGTCGCCTGCCATTGAATCCAACAGAACACGATCAGGATCGGATGATGCAACCAGTACAACCACCCGAGGAAAGAGTAGTCGGGATATTCGAGAACAAGCCATATGACCGGTATGTTCAGCAACACGCTCAGCACGGCGAAAATGACCGAATCAACCATAAAGGCGAGCGAGCGATTCAAAAAACCTGCATGTTCCATAAACTATCCCTGAACCAATGGCCATTCCGCCGGCGGAAAGCCCGATCACCTCTTGAAAGCCGGCCGCCGCTCCGACCCCTTAGAACACTAATCTCTCGACCGAAGATGCCGAAGTCTCCCGGTTTCTTCAATAGAGAACTTCAGGGCCGGAAGATCGTCTCGAGCGACAGCTGACCATCCCGAAACCATCCCGTTTCGTTCGTCGCCGACCGGCAAACCGAGCAACAATCCGCTCGATCTCCGGGCAAGCGATCGGCGCTCCAACTCGAGGCCAAGCGATCGCCGTTACTTCCCCCGGCTTGCCCCGTTGCCACTCCGAAGCGGAAATCGATTCGCGACGGCGCCGCGCCGTTCTCCTCAGGCGGCCTAGTCCGAAAGCTTGATTAGGCTCCGGACTTTCCGGTAGAATCGGGCGAAGGTTTTCGGATTTCGACGGAGATCACGGACCACCAGAAATATGACGGATCAATCTTTGGGGATCATCCCCTCGTTACTGATAACCGCTTTTATCTCGGCCTTGTTGCTGGCGTTTCTGGGATGGGTGATTGCCGTCGTCGGTGGGTTCAAATTGGAGAAAGGACAACATCGGTTCCTTAAGTTTTGCCTGGTGTTTCCCCCGACCACACTGATTGCCGTTTTATTCTTGCTCAACAAGAAAACCTTAGCGGCCGTTGCCTCCCTCTCCTGCTTCGTCCTCTCCTGCTTGGCCGTGCCGTACGGAGCCAATTTGGCCAGGCACGCCGAGATCAATGCCCTCGAACGATATGAAGACTCATTGACGGAACAGGGAGAAACCCTGGATTCCGCAACGTACACGAAGGCGACCGTTCCGCCCGAAGCTAACGTTTGGGAACATCCCGCGATGAAAACGATCGCCGGGGTCGAAGGTGACGAAAGCGACGACTTGGAATTGGGCATTTCGAAACTATGGGAACGAGCGGCTCAATCCCAATCGGATGACATGCCCGGGGTGGATTCCGAAACCCCCGACGCCTCGGATTTTTTGCAGCGCCTCTTGTTTTTCTCGGCGACAGACGAGCTCGGAAATCAAGCCGAAGACAGCGATCGAACCATCGATTCTTGGCAGCAGATCGCTCAGCTGGCGTCGGCCCAATTTACCGACGCCGATAACGTCACTCAGCAACTGGAGGAAGCGTTCAGCCGGGAGCATGATCAATTCCCTCTCGATTGGGACGACGATCCGATGAATTCAAGATTGCTCCGCCAAATTGTCGTGCTGAAACTACTCTCCCGGTCGACGGTCGCCCGCGCATCGGCTCATGCCGCCGGACGCGATTCCGCAGAGTGGTTCCGCATGTTGCACTTGGGTTTTCGCCTCTCCGAAACCGGCGACGTCGGCTTGATGATCTCCCGGTTAGCCCGATTCGGCCGGCTCGTTCCGAACTTGGACGGTATCCGGTTCGCCCAAAATTTCCATGTCGGCGATGCCGCCCAGTGGAGCGAATTGAGCGAAACGCTGGACCGTCTGAATTTTCCGGCATTGATGCCGGAAACCTTTCGAGCGGAACGGGCTTACGCCTACCATCTCACGAGTAAACAATCCATTTCCAAATTCCTACAATTCTTGGCGAACGCCCCCACGGAAGAGGACATCGGTTTGCCCCCGCCCGAATCCGAAACGACACCAGAAAAAACCGGATTACTGGCTACCGCTTATCGCTGGCTGCTCCGCGACCTGATCGAATCCGTGCTGTTAAGGCAGCGGAGAATCTATTTATCGACTTATGATTCGTTGGTCGCCAACACCGAAAAGGCGCTCGCACTCATGCGGCAAAATCCGGAAACGCCTTGGACCAAGCTCGATCAAGCGTACGAACGGAAGCCCGGATTCAGGTTTTCACGGGTTTATACCGATCCATTGATACTGGTCGGCGAATCAACTTTCGACAAGGCGCTAAAGACCCAGCATCACCTCGAGTTGGCCAAGGTGGCCGTTTTCCTCGAACGCTATTATCTGAACCACCAAACCTACCCGGAACGGCTGGCGGATTTAACTTCCGAATTTCCCGAGATCACCCTCGACGATCCCATGACCGGCGAACCTTGGGATTATCGGAAATCGCCGGAAGGCGGTTTTCAAATCCGTTCGACCGGGCCAAAACTCAACGAAACGGAAGACGACTTGAATTGGTCCGTCAGCGCTTCGGTCACCGAAATACCTTCGTTCGATTGACCGGTGGTCGATTATCGCTCTGGCGTATCGACATGGGGTTTGCCTGCTGAAAAGGTTAATCCACAAAGTCCACCGCGACACCCGTCCCCAGTTATCCTACTTCTTGCCCTGAGTCAAACTGGCCAATGCCGTCCTTCCGATGGGGGTTGAGGAGCGATCCGGTTCGGCCTGATGGTGACCGCGAAAATGATTTATCTGAGCGTCGCTCTAACCCCTAACCGAGCGGCGAATCGCTGACGTTACGCTCCTTCTCTGATATCACTCAGCTAATCCGCTGGCCTCCGCTCGTGAGTGAGTCCGGCAGAATTGGCGTCCCGGCCATGTGATCCGGCGTTGCGTTGTTATTCACCACATTATTTCGTGCGATATTTTCCATATTAATCCGGGCACTTAGGAAAGGGAGTTGTCGCCGAAACGATCGAAAGCCGCAAGTGACCATGGCGGCGATAAAGGACTGCTTGAAAAAGAAAAATCGACTGGTTGACTAAGTTGAGGAAAGCGAATTAGAGCCGAGAGTTGCACCTCATTAGGAGCTCGTTCCAATCTTTGGCTCCCTAGAGGTCTCAGGCGTTGGGCGTGCGGGTGGTTGGGGCCAGAAACGAGCGGCGCAGCGAGCGCCATCATTCTCGGCCTCGAAGGCACCGACGAGTCGTTTCAGGTTCCCCCGTTTGAGCCCATCGGGGAGGCATTGGGAGGGACCGGCGGTGGAGACGAAGCCGGTTCCGCCGGCGGGGTGAGGCGAAGATCGATTGACGGCTCGCCAGAAGCTGCAGCGATGCCGACAAGAACCTCGGGACATGGCTCGGAAGAGCGTGCCGATAGGAGTCGGCAAAGATCAATCCCCCTTGCTGACAACTGGAGACTGGCCGCCCAAGAGGGCGGGCACGGTCATATCGGATCCGAAATAATCTGAAAAAATAACGGCGCGTTTTCCCGAAATAATGTGGTAAATAACACGATACCGAACATTCAGAAAATACCGATTGACTCGCTGGTCGTGCCAATAGTCGAAGCACGGTTGGATGAAGCCCGAATCGCGCTTGGCGCAAGTGCTCATTGGTTCGTCATCTTTCTGTGCGGCAGCGTGTTGGAGGCTATGCTGCTTGGCACGGCGCAGCAGGCTCCCGCAAGCTTCTATCAGGCGAATGCGACTCCGAAAGCGGCGAACGAATCGCCGAAACGCTTTCACGAATGGACCCTTGCGCCACTGAAAGACGTTGCCTGCGTGCTTGTGTCCCATTTAGTGGTGTAGGAGTGGATTCCCGGAGGCCCCAAACGAAGGGAGCGTAGCGACCGTAGTTTGGGGCCTCCGGGAATCGAAAGATTTCGAGTGAGCGGTCTCCTCCAGGGACTTTCGGCAGATTGGGATTATCGCCCAACCAAGGAAGAAATATTGGAGATGAACGATCCGAACCAACCGAAACCAGATCCCCCCGAGTTCGATGGTGATCCGAATCTGATCCGGGATATGATCCGCCAACAGGCGCAACAGATCATGGAAGAGGAAGTCGCCGCCTTGATCGGGGCGGCGTTAGGCGAAAATAATCCCGAACGCACCACGTGGCGCAACGGCTATCGAGCTCGAGCCTGGAAGACGCGGGCCGGTAAAGTGGAGTTGCAGATCCCCAAATTGTGCCACGGCAGTTACTTTCCCTCCTTTCTGACCCCGCGCCGGCTCTCGGAAGCCGCGTTGACTTCGGTCATTCAAGAAGCCTACGTGCAAGGGATCTCGACGTGCGACGTCGATCGCCTGGTGCAAGCCATGGGCTTGAGCGGTGTCAAGCGCAGCGAAGTTTCCCGCCAGTGCCAGGAACTCGATACTCGAGTGGGATCGTTCCTGGACCGACCGCTCGAAGGCCAGTGGCCGTTTCTTTGGTTGGATGCCACTTACGTCAAGGTTCGGGAAAGCGGTCGCATCGTCTCGGTGGCCGCTACTCTGGCGCTAGGCGTCAACGACCAAGGCCGACGCGAGGTGCTGGGACTCGAAATCGGCTGCAGCGAAGCGGAAACGTTCTGGACCGATTTTCTCCGGAAACTGCGGCGCCGTGGGCTTCGCGGCGTGCAATTGGTAATCTCCGATCACCATCAAGGATTGGAGGCTGCCATCCGGCGCACGCTGGCCACTTCGTGGCAACGTTGCAAAGTACACTTCCTGCGTAATCTCCTGGCTCACGTCCGCAAAGGCGAGCGAGCGGCGATCGGAAGCCAGGTTCGCACGGTTTTCGCCTTTCGGCAACGAGCCTCGCCTCAACAACAATGGGGCAAGATCGCCGAGGAGTTGAGGAGCCGGTTTCCCAAGGGGGATTATAAAGCTGGCTTGACACAATCACGCCAAGCGGTCGTTCGAGATAACTTTCCAGACCCCGGCTTCGGGCGAACCGGAAAAAAGCTCGTTTTTATGAACCGGGACGGGGGACAAACCTAGCCGCCGGTGTCCTGCCGAAGGATTGTTTCCGGCGTCGCCGCCCGGCCACCGTGCGCCGCCGATCCGGACGTGTGCAAGGTGCCGAACCGTCGAACTCGATCCGGTCCTGCCCTTGTTCCGGTTCGATCGCAATTCAAAACGATCAGCAGGGATCCGGTTCGAGAAAGGGCTGACGATGGGCTACCGCTCGGTTCCGCGGTCTCGATCCGGGACGGATCGGCGCTTTCGGTCCTCGGCAGTTTCGTCGTGTTGCGGCCGCAACACTGTTTTCAACGCATTCCGGTTTTCCGGCGCCGACCGGGACGGTTCCGCCAAATTTTCCCGGCACTCCCGAGCGGCACGTTTTACGATCCAGTTTCGAAGACTCGGGATCGGACAGGACAATACGTCGTTTTCGTCCGGCTGAAGTATTCCTTGATGGATCAGGTGATTCAGAAAATTCGACGGCTTGATTCCATCTGGAAGCTCCCACCCTTCCTTCGGCTTGACGCTCTGCCGTATTTTCCGGATCGCTTGCAATTTGGTACAGCCAGACCGCGGAATTTCATTCAGCAACGCGCCGGTCAAGAGAATGGAATCATCGATCGCTTGACTTTTCCTCGCTTGGTAACTGTTTTCTCGAAAGAAATCGGCTTGCACTTTGAATGCAGCGATATTTACCGAATCCAGGTCGCCTCGGGTTTCGTCCAGTTCGCCGAACAAGGCCGCCGTTTCCGTACGCATATGCTGCGGCCAGCCCTCCGATCGTTCCGCGATCTCGCCGCCAAACCAATCCAATTGATCGCCGGAATAATCGACTCGGCACCGCTCTAACATTTGTTGGACGCAAGAACGTACTTCTTTCGGCGACAAAGCGCCGAGAATTCGTAAATTGCCGGCCGTCAATCGCGGCGACATGGCCTGCCGCAATTTTTCGGCAGAATTGGACAACCCGGCCGCAACCGTAACGATGGGCAAGCCGTGCTCGCCCAAGTGAAGTTCCCTGAGAGCGTTTCCGTGTTCCTTGGTCACCGCTTGAATTTCGTCCACCAGAAGGCATACCGGCCGTTGCCATTTTTGCGGCGGATGCAATTCCGCCAGGACGCCGAACCGCGCCGGCAGCGGGCCGGTTTCCCGGGTCTCGGATTTATCCAGTCCCAAGATATTTTTGAACCCGAAAGAAATACGTTCCGCCGTCGTAATTTTACGATTCATTTCCTTCGCTTTCGAAGGCAGTACGCGTTTCCCGATTTCTTGAACGAGATATCCCAGGTTTTCCAACAAATTCAAGGGAACCGAAATGAACAGAGGATCGATCTCGGGAACGCCGAATTTTCGGAGCTGCGCCAGCAGCGAAGATTTACCGGAACCTGGCGCGCCAGAAAACACAACGATATGTCCGGCCGGAAACTCGCCATCATGGGAATTCTCGAGAGCTTGCCGGCAATTCCGACCCACGATTTCGAGTTCCGTTTTCCGTCCCACGAAAACGAGCGGTCGTTGGCGGTCCCAAACGTCGGCAAATTTTCTTATCAGCGCCAGATCGGGGCCGGTCAGCTGTTTTGTATTCTCGCCCATAGGAAAGTCTTGCCTTCGGTTCCGATTCTATTGCCGTTCCGGAGCGGGCACAACTCAAAATGATCGGCAGGAATCCGATTCGTTCGCGGCATCAAGGCCGGGAATCGGACGAGTTTCGGGCTTCGCCCCGGTTCGGAAATTCCCTTCGTTGAGCACCTCCGGCGCTAATAAGAATCCCCTCGCCGGGTGCTTTCATTGTCATTTTCAATTTTCGGTTCCAATATCTGGAAAATAACGATTTACAAAAAAGTGTCAAGCCATCTTTATAATCCCCTTCCCAAGGTCGCCCGACTGATGGACGAGGCCGAATCGGAAGTTCTCGCTTATCTTTCCTACCCCGAAAGCCTGCACGCCAAAATCTGCAGCACCAATCCGATCGAACGCTTGAACCAGGAAATCAAACGCCGCTCCCGAACCGTCGAAATCTTTCCCTGCGAGTCCGCCATCCTCCGCTTGGTCGGGGCCCTGTTGATCGAGCAGAACGACGGATGGGCCGTGGCGCGAAGTTATCTGAACCTCGCGGATCTGGCTCGGGTCTGCGACGCCGACAAGACCGATCCGGAGCCGGATCGCCAGTGACCCGACCGCCGGCGAAACCGATAATCGCTCTCAGATTCGACTTGCCGTCATCCCGGAGCGCGTTCAGAGTCTCGGCACTTAGTCAGAGAACCAAAATCTCCGAAACCACCCCGAGATGACGACCGACACCCTTCGGCTTGGCTAACCCAAGTCAAGCTGCCGACGTGCAATTTCCTTCAAGAACTGATGAGTTGCACGTTGAATTGGATCATGGAAGAGGAAGTGGCCACTCTCATCGGCGCCCGGCCTCATGAGCGCCGTTCCCAACGATCCAATCAACGCAACGGCTATCGGAAACGGGGCTGGAAAACCTGCGTCGGCTACCTCGAATTGCTGATTCCCAAGCTCCGGAAAGGCAGCTGCTTTCCCCAGTTCCTGACCCGGCGCCGTCTCGTCGAAGAGACCTTGCTCGGCGTCGTTCGGGAGGCTTGGGTGCCGGGCGTTTCCACTCGAAGCATGAAGCGACTCGCCGAAGCGCTGGGCACGACGAACCTCTCTCGCAGCCAAGTGTCCCGAATCTGCCGGGAACTCGATCAACGGGTTCAAGAGTTTCGCCAACGCCCGATCGAGGGCGACTGGAGGTTTCTCTGGCTCGACGCCACCTATTTGAAAGTCCGCCTCGACGGACACGTCCGATCAGTCGCCGTCTTGATCGCCTTGGGAGTCGATTCGGAAGGACGCCGCGAGGTGTTGGGGTTGGATGTCGTTTCCAGCGAATCCCGGCAAAGCTGGTCCGAGTTCCTCCGATCGTTGCAGCACCGCGGTTTGAAACCAGTCCGGCTGATCATCTCCGACGAACACGAAGGCCTCAAGGCCGCGATCGCGGCGGAGAGGCCTTCGCGGCGACAACGTTGCCGAGTGTATTTCATGCGGAATTTGCTGGCGCATGTTTCCCGGAGCGATCAAGCCCGAGTCGCCGAACTGATCCGATCCGCTTTCCGAATGGACGAGCCCGAAACCGCTCGGAAACCGTCCGGAATCCCGGCGAATCCCGCCCCCTCCAAGGCGAATCAACCGAGCGAATCCCCGTGTCGTTGGCAACAGGTGGCCGATCAATTAGCAGCTCAATATCCCCAAATCTCGGAAATGATGATCCAAGCCCAAAACGAGGTCTTGGCGTATCAGCAATTTCCCCTCGCCTGGCAGAACCGACTTCACAGCACCAATCCAATCGAACGACTTAACCGGGAAATCAAACGGCGCACGGATACCGTAGGCGTCTTTCCTGACGTCAACTCGATCCTTCGCCTCGTGGGCACTCTGCTCCTGCAGCAAAACCGCCAGTGGCAGAACGAGAAACACTACTTGGATCCCGGAGCGATCCGACCCATCGTCGCCGGCGCTTGATCGTCCGCCACAGGCGGAGGATTAGCCCCCGTCAATCGGACGATCGCCGAGATGGCCCCGCACTCTCGGATTCCTTTCCCTAGGAGGCGTGTTTCCAGGTGCTTTTTTTTCCAAGTAGTTTTTTTCAAGTAGCGTCAAGGGACGCGTGGCGGAATTGACCACCGCCACGCACCGAAGTGTCTCCTCTCGGGCATGATTCGATCCGGAGTTGGTTTGTCCCGCCAGATCGCAGGCGACGAGCCCCGGAATAGCTCTCCTGATCTTTTCCGAGTCCCTTAGTTTGACTCATCCCAGGAAACGAGTGCTACGGCCGCAGGTCGTCACGCGTGACCCCCGCAAAACATATTTCGGCCCACCGAAAAAAGTCTTGTCCCTGGTCCAGATTTCGACATCATGCCCCGAAATCCCGACACGAGTCGGGGTGGCAATCGTGGTGATCCAGCTTCTGCAGAGAAGCCCGAACCGAGCTGCTCTTCCGAAGGGTTAGTTACACCACTACTTGGGACTCAATCGCTTATGTCACAAAATGATGGAAATGTAATGCCCTACGATTTTTAAAATGATCGAATTCCTTGAGAAAAACGCATTTTCTAGACGAGACTGACAAACTTGGGTTAGGCCAATGCCCTCCGAACGATAGCTGCGACTGCTGGGGAAATTGCCGTCCGCAGCGATTCCGACAAGACCGTCCAATGAAAGCCGTCGGGAAAACACAGAGAGCGTCCGGAAACGGGAACGTCGCCGCTTGAGAACGGGATGATCGATTGCGACGGCGGAGCAGAACAACGATTTTTTTATCGAAGCGAGCGGAGTGGAGAGTTGATTTCTCGCTAACCGAACCTTATCATCGCAACGAAATGGCTATCCGCATCGAGGCTAACGACGATCGTATGCCGATCAATTTGCCGACCGGCCGCAAGGGACTGAGCGATTCAGATTATTCCAGACGTGGCCTTGATCATCCGGCTTGCCACGAGATTCGCTTGCCGCGTACGGATTGACCTCGACTCCGGAACGAAGCGATGAATATCGGCATAATCGTCATCCGAGAGTTACGAGTGCTTTCCCGTCGGAAACTTCTTTATGGGATGCGGATGGTGTTTCTCGGATTGATATTTTTAACCTGGTTCCTACCGTTTATCAGCGCACTCGACGGGGAAGGCATCCTGATAACCGTTACGTTCGTGTCGATGGTTATATTCGGAATCGGAGCCAGCGTCACGACGTCTGATTCGATCAGTTCAGAGCGCCGGGAAAAAACTCTCGGGCTACTCATGCTAACGCCGTTACGACCGATTGCCGTGATGACGGGAAAACTGATCACCGGTATTTCGCAATACTTGCTGTGCCTTTTCGCCGTCACTCCGATTATCGCTCTTCCGCTATTGAGCGGAGGAGTTACCTGGGACGACGTGATGAAGTGCTGTCTCGCGATATGGACTATGACTTTTTTGGGGTTGACGGTCGGTTTTTTCTGGACGACGATCTTTCAGGACTTAAAAACCTCTTCTACCGCCAGCTTTCTGACCATGTTGGGGCTTTATTTCTACCCGATTATTTTCCTGCTGGCCAATTTATTGCCAAGCGTCCGCATTAACGATACGATCATTACTCTCGGACCGCTTTTGTCGTTAGCGACCTTTTCAGTCGATAACATGCAATCCGCAAAATATTTCGAGGCAGTCGCAACCATATTCGGAACTGGGACAACGTTGCTTTTGGCCGCTTATATCGCATTTCGAATCGTTTGGAAAAAAGAGACGAATCCACAGTCTGCTGAACTTATAAAAAATCCCGGCGACAAACTTAACCGGTTAAGAATTACACGGTCCGGAAAACTGCGATGGGACCAGCTTAGCTGGCAAGACAATCCCTATCGGAGTTGGGTCATGGCTAACGCTAAAAAACAACCAGCAATTCCCACTGAAGTCAGGCCAGATAGTAATTGTGTGAAATTTATTTATAAATATGTTAAATACGGTCGAAAAACGGATTTTCAAGACTGATTTCAGATAAAATTTCGTTTTTTCCCTTGATCAGGTGATTTATTTTGCGTTTCGCTCGAGAGATGAACGAGCTCAGAACGCACCACTCCGAGCTCGATCTAAATCGAGTTTTTTTTGAGGTCGCCGACTAGCGATCTCGGTCAGAATATCGCCGACTAGGTGGGGGCAGCAGGTTTAGGCACGAAGTCGAGCATCCCATACCCGAGTAACTGGTAGAGGTGGTTCCAATCCGTGAGACGATGCATGCGAAGATGGCATCTGATTTCTACCCAGACTTCCTGGAGCGATCCGATCATCTGAGGCGCCCGTTTAAAGAGAGAACAGGCGATCAGTTCCATTTGATCTACCAGCACCGCCAGCATCATCAAAAACAGAAAAACCGTGGCGAGATGTTCTTTTCCGTGGCCATAATTGTGCTCCAACTGGTATCCGCGATTTTTCAAACTATTGAACGTATCCTCGATTTGCCACCGGCGGCGACCGGCCCGTGCGATTTTTTGAACGTTGGAGTCATTGATTTCCCAATCCGTGACCCAAGAAAAAATCGCCGGCTTTTCACCCGGAGCTTCGATTTCGCACCATAAAAAATTAATTTTAAGATCGGGATTTTCTTGGTTCAGCGGCTGTTGATTCACCCAGATATACGTATACTTGACGCCAGCTTGGTCCCAACATACGAGCCGGTGGGATTCACCGGTCTCATCCGCTTTCACAAATAGCTCGAATAAATGTTCGTGATTGCTTGGTCTGGCGACGATGATAAAGGACATTCGATACCGTTTCAGGAGCTTGATAAACGGGGCGTTAGATTGAAGCCCATCGGCCAATACGACGATCTTCAGGCGGGGATGTTCCCGATGAAGCCTGGTGACCAGCCGCCGGATGGCTCGGCTCTCGCCATCGTTGATGAGTCATTTATTGCTGTTATCCCATCGGTAACGGTCCGTATACCGGCATGGAAAGTCGGTGAGTTTCTCGTCCTTCGGGCCCACCTCCGGGTCGGCTTCCGAGCCGATTAATTGCTTGCTGACCGGCTCCGGTGCCAGCGGAATAACCTCCGACTGGTCCGGATGAACCACGGCGGCTCCCACGGCTTGATGGTAATAGGTGATCACACCGTTTTCGTGTCGTTTTTGACAGCAGTGTTCACAGTGAAGATGATTGGAAGAGAAAACACCGGTGCCGTCGATCGACACGAGAAAATGCTTGTCTTCCCACCAATATCGCTTCAACACTCCGTTTCGTTGTAACATCCGAAACAGTTCCAGGAATGTTCCGTCTCAATTACTTTGCGACACAGCGACAATTACAATGCGACAAATCGGAGGGAAGGATTCCCCGGTGTCTGGGGAACCCTGCCCAGGAAAGGCTGCAAGTTCTTCTGATCGGTGGATAGTTGGCCCGTCGGCACGACCACGTGTGCAGACGGAGAACCAACATGACCAAACGACGGGTCACACCTCAACAGAAGAAACCGTTCATGCAATTGCGCCCGAAAAAAGGAGTCGCGTCCGCCGCCGCCGCCATCGGGATCCATCGCTCAACGGGCTATCGGACCCTCGAAAAGGCCAAGATCCAGGCCGGAAATCAACCGTCGGAGGATTCTCCGCCCCGCCAGCGCACTCGTCCGGATCCCTTGGCCATGTTCTTCGAATCCAAGGTCGACCCCATTCTGGAGCGATGCCCCGACATCAAGCCCATCACGGTGTTCCACGATTTGCGGAACACCGAACCGGAATTCAAGCCGAACTACCGCCGAACCCTGGAACGGCGGATTCGGGCGTGGCGAGCCCAAAACGGTGCGGAAAAAGAAGTCATGTTCCCGCAGACGAAGCGGCCTGCCGGCACTTTCTCCATTGCCGACTTCACCCACCTGAAGTCCGGGGAAGTCACCATCCGGGGAGAATCGCTCCGGCACAGGTACTTCCACTTTCGCCTCCCATGGTCGTGCTACCGATACGTCTCCGTGGTCATTAACGGCGAGTCCTTCACCGCCTTGGCCGAGGGAATTCAGGGTGCCTTCGCCGAACTGGACGGAGTCCCCCACGAGCTCCGAACCGACAGTCTCTCCGCTGCCTTCCGCAATCTGGCCCAGGACGTAGCGGAGGACTTGACCGAACGCTTCAAGGCCTTGTGCGAACACTACGGGATGAAACCGTCCCGCAACAACCGGGGCGTGGCCCACGAAAACGGCGCCATCGAAAGCGCCCACCGTCATCTCAAGGACCGGGTTCGAGGCGAGCTGGAACTCCGAGGATCCCGGGATTTCGAGTGCCTGGACGCCTACCGAACCTTCGTCGCGGAAATCGTCGCTCGTGAAAACGTCAGGGTGGCGAAGGACATCGAGACCGAACGGGGCCAGCTGAACCCGCTGCCGCCGTCGAATCCTTGCGACTGCGAAGAGGTCATGGTCACGGTGACCAGCACCGCCGGCTGCCGCATTCGAAAAATTTACTACTCAGTGCCTTCGCGACTCATCGGCTACCGGCTCAAGGCTCGCATCTTCGATGACCGGATCGAACTCTTCCAAGGAGCGACGAGGATTGAAACCCTGCCTCGAGGACTTCGGACTCACCGTCCCAACATCATCGATTATCGGCACGTCATCCAGTCCCTGAAGCGCCAACCCATGGCTCTGGCACGTCTGACCTACCGCAATGATCTCTTTCCCCGAGCTGCCTATCGCCACTTCTTCGATCAAACGAAGGTATCCGTGAGCGAAAAACAAGCGTGCCGTCTGACCGTCGATTTTCTTGCCTTGGCCCACGAAAACGGCTGCGAAGCGGAAATCGCCGACGCCATCGAAGAATCGTTCCGGACCGGCTCCCTCCCCGATATCGAGTCCCTGAGAACTCGCTTTGCGTTCCAGGAGCCTTCCCTTCCTCGTCAAGACCACGCCGTGGGCAACCTCGGCCAGTACTCCAGTCTGCTCGACAACCGCCTCTCGCCATGACCATCCGCTCCACACCTCCACAGGCCGTCGATCCCGACCGACTTTCCCTCATGCTCTCCGAGCTGCGATTGCCCTCCATCGAGGCCGAGTGGCGGATCCTGGCTCAACGCGCCGACCAGGAGGGTTGGTCGGGCGTCAAAATTTCTCTTCTCCCTCGCCGAACTCGAATTGACCGAAAGGGACAACCGCCGCATCGACCGACATACCCGGCAGGCCAAACTCCTCCCCGGCAAGAACCTCGAAGGCTTCGATTTCAGCCTCATCCCATCCCCGCCCCAAGCACGCGTTCAGGCCTTCGCCTCCGAAGACAGCTGAATCCGCAAGGGAGCCAACCTCCTCATCTTCGGCCCCCCCGGCGTCGGCAAGAGCCACCTCGCCTCCGCCATCGGCCTCTCCCTCGGGCGCCAGGGCCTCAAGGTGCTCTTCACCGGAACCTCCAGCCTCGTCCAGAAACTGCAGGTCGCCCAACGCCATCTCGATCTCGATGGACTGCTCGCGCGTCTCCATAAATTCCACCTCCTCATCCTTGACGATTTCGCCTACGTCAACCGTGACCGGGAAGAAAGCGCCGTCCTCTTCGAACTGATCTCCGATCGCTACGAACAACGCTCCATCCTCCTCACCGCCAATCTGCCCTTCGCCCAATGGGATCGAATCTTTCCCGACCAGGCCACCGCCGCCGCCGCGTTCGATCAAATCGTCCATCACGCCACCATCTTCGAGATCAACACCCAAAGCTACCGGTGCCGCACCGCTTGGGAACACCACCGGGCCGACGGCGCTGCCGAGCCGTCTCACAGCGCCAACCTTCCCGCCACAACCGACTCTTCACCAGCCACTCTCACGGCTCGGGAATCCCGATCCTCGACTCGACCGCGGTCTCGTTCCAGTCGCCACCGCTCAGTGAACCATCAGCCCACGAGAAAGAGAATCCGGATGCCTGCCGCCGAAGTTGCCGAACCAGCGGAGCAAGGTTCGACGGTTGACGCCCGACCTCGAAGGCCGCTCGCCCGGTCATCCTCCCCCATTCCGGCGCACTTTGGTCACAGGGCGCTAATGACGGCGGTGAGCCATTCCAGACGCGAGGTTGATCCCGAGAAATAACCCCCCTTCCTTTTCCCCAAGCAGTTGTTATTCACCACATTATTTCGCCTGAGACCTCAAGAAGCTAAAGACTGGAACGACCGCCTCAGAAGACAGAAGCTCCAGCACTGGATTGACACCCTATTCCAAGCTGACTAGTCGATTTTTCTTTTCCAAGCAGTTTTTATCGGAACCATTGTTACCTCCCGTGTCCGGGTAGTTCGCTCGCAACGTCACGGCGTCGGTCCCTTCTTGAACCGTCGCACCCCTTCGCAGGATGCTCGTCGCTACCCTTGACCTCCAGCAGATCGACTCTCTCTTTCCGCTTGACCGTCCCAACCCCGTCAGGCAGAATGCCCCCCGCGACCGATGCAATGACACTTGCGTCTCACGCCCCAAGTGTCGCATTGTAATTGTCGCGCTATACAAAAAGCCGCCGCTCCCGTTTTTTTCCGCCCGATCTTTCGCCACCCGAGAAGCCGCGGCGCTACGTTGATGACTGTCGGCGATATAGAGCCGAGGGATTTCGGCGAACCGTTCCTCGATGAACCGCAACTCCTCTTCTTCGGCGATCACCCAGGCGCTATGCCTCACGCCGTCTTCCGACGAGAAATCGACCTGCACCGTTCGGGAAACGACCGCCGAGAATTTCCGATCCAGTTCGGGATCGGCCGGATAGGTCAAAAACACCGCACCGGTTTGAGCCTCCAAGGACTCCATGTGACTCACCCAGTCGTCCTCTTTATCAGGCCGCGTGAATTCATGCTTTCGAATAGCCCCGCTTTCGTATTCCCGGCAACTCGACAGGGCGACCAGCCCAATCTGCTCGTGAGCGCCCATAATCTGGCAATAGAGATAGAAGCACGCCGGACAAGAGTTACGCCGCCAACGTGGACAAAGCCGTCAGCGCCCTGAAACCGCCGCACTGCCCCGTCGACGCCGCCACGTTACCGGCCATCGAACGATTTCCGACTCCGGGCGTCAGGACCATCGAGAAGTTGACGAAACCCCTATGGAACGTCCCTGCCCAGCGACAAATCAAATTGTTGTTCTATCGGGTAACCTCCCGCTTGGTGCTGTTGCTGTTGACCGGTGCCGACCGGCTCAACGAGGCCAAGTTGGCCGGAGTGCTCGGCACTGCCGAATACCGCCCCGCCGAAGCGAAAGAAATCCGGGAAACGCTCGGAGCCGATCCGTGCAGTCTGGGGGGCGTCGGAGTCGATCAGCTAGAGATTATCGCAGACCACTTGCTCAAGAACGGTCAGGGACTGACTACGGGAGCCAACGAAAACGACTGGCATGTCCAAAACGTCTGCATCGAACGCGATATCAAAGTGACTCGCTGGGAGGATTTGCGTACCGTCGGGGCCGGCGAACCCTGCCCCGTTACCGGTGCTCCTCTCGAAATGCGGCCGGCCATCGAGGTCGGCCATATTTTCAAACTGGGAACCAAATACAGCGAAAGCCTCAACGCGTTCATCCTAAACGGTCAGGGACAACAACAACCCGCCATCATGGGCTGTTACGGAATCGGCGTCACTCGAACCCTCCAGGCGATCATCGAACAATACCATGACGATCAGGGAGTCCGGTGGCCGGTATCGGTCGCGCCGGGTACCGTCTGCATCACCGCCTTGGACGCTACGCCTCGATGCCCTAGTCTCGAACTGGCCGAAACTCTTTACCGGCAGTTGACGGAACGGCAGATCGAAACGATTCTCGACGATCGCGACGAACGTCCCGGCGTGAAATTCAACGATTCGGAATTAGTCGGCTTTCCCTTGCGCATCGCGGTCGGTCCGCGGGCATTGAAGCGGGGTATCGTAGAATTCAAACCTCGGGACGGGGAATTGCGCGAAGTGAAACCGGAAGCCGTCCTGGAGACCGTCGAGTCCTGGATCGCCGATTGCCGAGGCGCCACGACTTGAGTCGGGTAATTTCGATACGATTCTCGCTCGAAAGGAACCCGCCGTTCGCAGCCGTCGCGTTCCAAGGCGCTTTGAACGCCGGTTCTGGAACAATAATTCTCAGGTCCGCTTAGGCCGATGCCCTCCGAACGATCGATGCGACTGCTCGAGAAATTGCCGTCCGCAGAGCTTCCGACAAGACCGTCCAACAAAGCTGCCGGGAAAACACCGACCGAGCCCGAAAACGGGAACGTCGCCGTTTGAAAACGGGATAATCGTTTGCGACGGCGGAGCAGAACAACGATTTTTTTCCGAAGCGAGCGGTGGGAAGAGTTGATTTCTCGCTGACCGAACCTTATCATCGCAACGAAATGGCTATCTGCATCAAGGCTAAAGACGATCGAATGCCGATCTTTTTGCCGACCGGCCGCAAGGGACTGAGCGATTCAGATTTTTCCTGGCGTGGCCTTGATCATCCGGCTCGCCACGAGATTCGCTTGCCCCGTACGGATTGATCTCGACTCCGGAACGAAGCGATGAATATCGGCATAATCGTCATCCGAGAGTTACGAGTGCTTTCTCGCCGGAGACTTCTTTATGGGATGCGGATGGTGTTTCTCGGATTGATATTTTTAGCCTGGTTCCTACCGTTTATCGATGTTCCTAACTACGGGGAAGGCATCCTGAGAACTGTTACGTTCGTATCGATGGTTATATTCGGAATCGGAGCCAGCGTCACGACGTCTGATTCGATCAGTTCAGAGCGCCGGGAAAAAACTCTCGGGCTACTCATGCTAACGCCATTACGACCGATTGCCGTGATGACGGGAAAACTGATCACCGGTATTTCGCAATACTTGCTGTGCCTTTTCGCCGTCACTCCGATTATCGCTCTTCCGCTATTGAGCGGAGGAGTTACCTGGGACGACGTGATGAAGTGCTGTCTCGCGATATGGACTATGACTTTTTTGGGATTGACGGTCGGTTTTTTCTGGACGACGATCTTTCAGGACTTAAAAACCTCTTCTACCGCCAGCTTTCTGACCATGTTGGGGCTTTATTTCTACCCGATTATTTTCCTGCTGGCCAATTTATTGCCAAGCGTCCGCATTAACGATACGATCATTACTCTCGGACCGCTTTTGTCGTTAGCGACCTTTTCAGTCGATAACATGCAATCCGCAAAATATTTCGAGGCAGTCGCAACCATATTCGGAACTGGGACAACGTTGCTTTTGGCCGCTTATATCGCATTTCGAATCGTTTGGAAAAAAGAGACGAATCCACAGTCTGCTGAACTTATAAAAAATCCCGGCGACAAACTTAACCGGTTAAGAATTACACGGTCCGGAAAACTGCGATGGGACCAGCTTAGCTGGCAAGACAATCCCTATCGGAGTTGGGTCATGGCTAACGCTAAAAAACAACCGATCATCGAAGGCATCGCGAAACTAACTTGGGGTTGGATTATACTATGTGGAATTATATTGCTGATGTCACCGCCATTTGACTTGGCTGATTTGAGCATAGTTATGGGCTGCCTCGGGCTGGGTTTTGGAGAACTGTTGAATCGTTGGGTAGCTGCCATAGAAGCTCCTCGGCAAATACTGCATGATCGAAAATCAGGGATGTTGGAATTGTTATTGATATCACCTGTAAATGACAAATCCATAATCTCCGGCTTATTATCAGAATTGAAAAGGCACCAAACCAGACGGTTGCTTTTGCTAGCCAGCGGTTATACGTATTTTCTTTCGGTGCTCATGATCTGGATTCTCAGAGAAAAGTTTGCAGAACCCATGGTTATCATACACTTTTCGGTTTTTTTAATAGGAACCGTTCTATTGTCATTTAAAGAACTGCAAACGATCCAAACTTATGGGGTTTGGTTAGCCATGCGGCTATCCAAACATTTGGTAATAACTTGGCTATTATTTGCCATTAATTTTTTAATTCAACTATTCTTGTTCCCATTAAGTTATTTGATTAATGCTTTTGTTTTTATGATGATCCTTGATTTAAGAGTAGAGGGCACAATAGATGAATTTTTTATGATCACAATGCTACTAGTTTGGTTTCTTATCCGTTTTATTTTTGCTTGGTCACTCGGCTATTATGCCTCCAAGCAATTTAGAAATTTGCGGAAGGCGATTTGCTAAAACTAACTGACTGCGTGAATTTCCCGGCATCGAACTAACCGAGCAAAAAATCAATGATTCAAGACTCAACTACGGCATACCGCCCTAACTCAGGCCAAAATATTCGACAATAAGTTTACCGCGTAAAAACGGAGATATCGGAAATCTAATCAACGATAGACAGGCAAATGATTACGGTTTGACTAAAGAGTGTCAGATTATGCTAAGGGTGCTCGCAAATATAAAGTAAATAAAAACTTGCAAAATCATGCAAACTATGCTATGTTGCATTGTGGATGAAAAAACATCAATTATTTGGGAGAAATACAACCAACTGAGTTGGCTCTTTAATGAACGAGTAAGACGTAATTGGTTAGCCAGTGAGGCCTTGTCTCTTGGTCGAGGTGGTATTGAACGCGTTCATGAAGCTACCGGTGTCAGTCGCAATACTATTCGATCGGGGATCAAGGAGATTAAAAATGGTCAGGTTCTCAATGAAGAACGTCAACGGAAAACAGGAGCGGGACGGAAATCATTAAAAGAACTCGATTTGACCTTATTGTCAGATCTCGATGCCCTTATTGAACCAGAGACTCGAGGAGACCCTGAAAATCCACTGCGATGGACCTGTAAAAGTGCCCTGCGATTAAAAGAACAATTAAATCGAATGGGACCTAAGGGCTCTCGCATATATAACTTGAACATTTGATTGTATTTAATTTTATTTTTTATTAGGTTCTATCGTATAATTCCATTCACCATGAAAACTATTCTTTTTGATGCTCAATTCTTGGAATTGTTCATCGCTAATTTTCTTTCCTGTAGGATAGTGGTTTTTGTCCAATTCGCATTCGATTTTCAACCCTGATTTGGTTGTGGTATTACCGATCAAATCCACTACAGTTTGATGATCGGTTAAAGAACGACCACTCCAATTTTGTGAAATACATGAAAACATTCGATGTTCAATTTTATTCTACTCGCTGGTTCCCGGTGGGAAATGACAAATCGTAATTGCCAATTCTAACTCATCGGCTAATTTTTGTAATTCACTTTTCCACAACCGATTACGATTGCCATTCGATCCTCCCCCGTCAGCCATGATCAATAGTTCCTTGGCATCGGAATATATTTTACGTCCCATTGATAACCACCACCGGCGAATAGTTTCTACTGCGAACTCCGCTGTATCATGATCAGTTCCCACACTAACCCATCCGGTGTTTTCCTGGACATCATACACGCCATAGGGAAGGCCTTTCGATTGGTTTTTAGGGTGCTCGCAAATATAAAGTAAATAAAAACTTGCAAAATCATTCAAACTATGCTATGTTGCATTGTGGATGAAAAAACATCAATTATTAGGGAGAAATACAACCAACTGAGTTGGCTCTTTAATGAACGAGTAAGACGTAATTGGTTAGCCAGTGAGGCCTTGTCTCTTGGTCGAGGTGGTATTAAACGCGTTCATGAAGCTACCGGTGTCAGTCGCAATACTATTCGATCGGGGATCAAGGAGATTAAAAATGGTCAGGTTCTCAATGAAGAACGTCAACGGAAAACAGGAGCGGGACGGAAATCATTAAAAGAACTCGATCCGACCTTATTGTCAGATCTTGATGCCCTCATTGAACCAGAGACTCGAGGAGACCCTGAAAATCCACTGCGATGGACCTGCAAAAGTGCCCTGCGATTAAAAGAACAATTAAATCGAATAGGACATAAGGTAAGTGAACGGTCAGTTAATCAATTGCTTCATGATATGGGCTATAGTCTTCAAAGCAACAAAAAGACCTTAGAAGGCAATCAGCATCCTGACCGAGATCAACAATTTCAATTTATGGAACGCAAAACTCGAGAATTTCAGAAAACCAATCAACCGGTGATTTCGGTGGATGCCAAGAAAAAGGAAAACATAGGCCAGTATCGTAATCCAGGGAGAGAATGGAGGCCCGTAGGAGACCCCGAACTGGTCAACATGCATGACTTTCCCGATAAAAACCAATCGAAAGGCCTTCCCTATGGCGTGTATGATGTCCAGGAAAACACCGGATGGGTTAGTGTGGGAACTGATCATGATACAGCGGAGTTCGCAGTAGAAACTATTCGCCGGTGGTGGTTATCAATGGGACGTAAAATATATTCCGATACCAAGGAACTATTGATCATGGCTGACGGGGGAGGATCGAATGGCAGTCGTAATCGGTTGTGGAAAAGTGAATTACAAAAATTAGCCGATGAGTTAGAATTGGCAATTACGATTTGTCATTTCCCACCGGGAACCAGCAAGTGGAATAAAATTGAACATCGAATGTTTTCATGTATTTCACAAAATTGGAGTGGTCGTCCTTTAACCGATCATCAAACTGTAGTGGATTTGATCGGTAATACCACAACCAAATCAGGGTTGAAAATCGAATGCGAATTGGACAAAAACCACTATCCTACAGGAAAGAAAATTAGCGATGAACAATTCCAAGAATTGAGCATCAAAAAGAATAGTTTTCATGGTGAATGGAATTATACGATAGAACCTAATAAAAAATAAAATTAAATACAATCAAATGTTCAAGTTATATATGCGAGAGCCCTAAGGTAAGTGAACGGTCAGTTAATCAATTGCTTCATGATATGGGCTATAGTCTTCAAAGCAACAAAAAGACCTTGGAAGTCAATCAGCATCCTGACCGAGATCAACAATTTCAATTTATGGAACGCAAAACTCGAGAATTTCAGAAAACCAATCAACCGGTGATTTCGGTGGATGCCAAGAAAAAGGAAAACCTAGAGGCCAGTATCGTAATCCAGGGAGAGAATGGAGGCCCGTAGGAGACCCCGAACTGGTCAACATGCATGACTTTCCCGATAAAAACCAATCGAAAGGCCTTCCCTATGGCGTGTATGATGTCCAGGAAAACACCGGATGGGTTAGTGTGGGAACTGATCATGATACAGCGGAGTTCGCAGTAGAAACTATTCGCCGGTGGTGGTTATCAATGGGACGTAAAATATATTCCGATGCCAAGGGACTATTGATCATGGCTGACGGGGGAGGATCGAATGGCAGTCGTAATCGGTTGTGGAAAAGTGAATTACAAAAATTAGCCGATGAATTAGGATTGGCAATTACGATTTGTCATTTCCCACCGGGAACCAGCAAGTGGAATAAAATTGAACATCGAATGTTTTCATGTATTTCACAAAATTGGAGTGGTCGTCCTTTAACCGATCATCAAACTGTAGTGGATTTGATCGGTAATACCACAATCAAATCAGGGTTGAAAATCGAATGCGAATTGGACAAAAACCACTATCCTACAGGAAAGAAAATTAGCGATGAACAATTCCATGAATTGAGCATCAAAAAGAATAGTTTTCATGGTGAATGGAATTATACGATAAAACCTAATAAAAAATAAAATTAAATACAATCAAATGTTCAAGTTATATATGCGAGAGCCCTAATCATTACAAATAGGGCGCCGAACAACGGTAATATCACCATTGCTGATTACCCTCCGACATCAAGAACCGGAAACAAAAGCGCCGATAATCCAGTAAATTATCGATCATTTCTACTCGAATCCAATCAAGCAATTTCGGATCATTTAGAAAAGTCCAGTTTCATAAAAATATTATTGACCACCGAAAACTCAATGTTTTCCGTTTTGCACGGATCCACCTCAACCCCAAATTAAAGTGATGAGAACCGGCACCATATTGATAAGGGAACTACAGGTGTTATCTCGCAGAGTTTCCGGGTACTGGTTGCGAGCGATTTTTTGGGGTTGTTATTTCTAGCTTTAGACTTCCTGACATGCGCTAAATTTGTTTTATGCATAAATATCAACCGGCAAGCTCGTAAATCATTTGAAGATTCGTGCCGGGATAAGTCGTGGCAGAGGCATTCAACTCGGAGAATAATCCGGTAAGTGCTTGGTCGAGACCATGACAGCCGAGCCCAAGAACTTGAACCCGCAATGCCTTGTTTCGCTGCTCAGGGATAATGTTGGCTTGGGCTTGGTATAAAGCCTGAAGCAGTTTTCTGGCATTACGCTTTTTCCCTTGAGCCATGATAATTGGGTTCATCATTCTCACCTCAGTTCGATAGGCGATCATCCGTACCGTTTCATAGATCAATCGGTCGTCGGATGGCAAGGTTTGAAGTGGTTCTGATAACTGTCCCGCTTTGATGTGCGTTGGCAGGTCTTTAAGCTGGGCTTTGAGTTGTTGCAATTCGGTTTCGGTTTGAGCTAATTGCGTTTGAGATTAATGCTGCGCCTTACTTGATAGGGCAGGTTCAGCAAGTCGATTTCTGAGTTGACCTAACTGATGTTGTGTTTGCTTAACTTCAGGGATCCTTATGTCTAGTAGGGGAGATTTAGACCGTTTTGCATAAAAAAAGTCCATATTATCTGGCTTTTTGGCAATTATTCGCCTGCGAACGCTTGCTTTTTCCCGCAAGGTGTGCCATATATAATAATGTGCAAAATAGCAAGGCTGCTGAGCGCTTAGAAATATTGGCTCTTCGTAACGAAGCAACCCCCATTGGGGATCGGGTTTTTATCGTCATCGCAAAAGGCATCGTCACCTGTTTTTGGGATGATCTACCCTTTTTTCGATACGAAGAGAACGATCATCCCCGAAACTGGCTCATGGGTCATATCGCGTTTTTCAAGTTAGCTACCCAGAAACAAATAGCGGAGCAATTCCAAGTCCATCGCAATACCGTTTCTGCCGCTCTCCAGACTTATCGCCGCGGTGACGGAGTTAAAAAGACCCCTCAGATCAAAGCGAAAAGTTGGACCGCGATTGACGAGGAAACGGGTCGCCGGCTCGGGGAATTGTTGGCCCAGGGAAGATCGATTAGAAGTGCCGCCAAAGCTTGCCGAGTCAATCACGAAACGGTGCGTCGTTATGTTCATGCCGGCCGAATCCCCGGATTCCAACCGGAGTCGCCACAGCTCGAGCGACCAGCCGCTACCCCGGCCGAAGCTCGCGAGGATTCCCGTTTGGCAGCGGCTTCGGATCGGACGGAACGAGATCAGAACGACCGCCAGGCCGCCATGGGGATGGGAGCGCAAGACATTCCAGGACGGGTCGCGGCCAGTATCGGAGAGCAAGCCGGACCCAAGCCGCATTTTTCCGCGGCTCGTGCCGTGAAGCAGGCGGGAGTTTTAGTGGCGTTGCCGGCGTTGTTGGAAACCGGATTGCTCCGGCATCTCGATCAATTGCCGGAATCAAAAGGCTATTATCGCCCCGCCAACCTCCTCTTGTTTTTGGCATTTATGTTTTTGACCCGAGTGTGTTCGGTGGAGCAAATGCGTTATCAATCCCCGGGAGAATGGGGCAAGATTCTGGGGAGCGATCGCAGTCCGGAAGTGACCACCCTGCGGCGCCGGATTCGTCAGCTGGCGACCTCGAAGGCAATGGACTCCTGGCAATCAAACCTGGCCAAAGACTGGCTCAGCGAGGATCCCGAAGAAACGGCGACCTTATATCTCGATGGCCATGTCAAAGTGTATCACGGGCGGAAAGGAAACTTGCCCCGCCATTTCGTTTCGCGGCAAAAGCTTTGCCTGCCGGCGGCCGTCAGCTATTGGCTGCATGCCCTCGGCGGCACGCCCTTGCTCTGCCTGCATCAGCAGATCGACTCGAAAATGATCCAAACCCTGCAACAAGATATTCTGCCCCAATTGCGGGAGCTGGGATTGTTGTCCGCCAACTCGCAGGAGCCAGCAAGCTCAACCGTTACTCCGCCGGTTCTGAACTTGATTTTCGACCGGGAAGGTTGGAGTCCGAAGCTCTTTGGCGAGCTGGCTCGCCAAGGAGTGGCCTGTATCACTTGGCGCAAGGGAAAAGTCCAGCCCTGGTCCGAGCAAGAGTTTGTGGCGAGGGAAGTAAGGATTCCTGGTCCCTGCGGTTCCGTGATTCGCCGGCTGTCGCTGGCGGAAAAACCCTTGGAGTTGAAAGGCTGGGATATCAAGGCCCGAGAAATTCGTTGCTTGAGGTCTGACGGACGCCAATCCTCCATTATCACCACCAATAACCAAATGGATATCAACCAAGTGGCGGGGTCGATTCTTTCCCGCTGGTCGCAGGAAAATTTTTTCCTTTATGCTCGCCGGGAATTCGGATTGGACCATTTGCCGGTCCATGAACTGGAGCCGGTAGATCCCGCCGAGAAGGTCGTTAATCCCCCCTGGCGACGATTGAAAAAAGCGATCGCCAAGCTCAAAAACCGATTAGGGCATTTGACGAGACGAATCGACGCTCAAAGCAAGCCAACCCAACCAGTCGGAAAACTACAGACCAAAAAGACTGATCTGGCCAAGGAACTTCAAGAGCTATGTCAAACCCAAAAATCACTTCCCGAACATGTGAAGGCGGGCGATCTTTCACCGTCGGAACAATTGGAAGCGCTGCCGAGACCAGTAAGGCAGTTTTATGATTTGATTCGCATGATTGTTTATCGTGCTGAAACCGCTCTGACGCCGTTAGTCAATGGCAACCGTAAAGGGCGTCCCCATTCCAGATCACTCTTGAAATCCGTGTTTAAATCCGAAGCCGATATCCTGCCTGATGAAGCCAACGGAGAACTGGTTATCAGGCTGCTGAACCAAAGCAACAAGGCACAGAATCAAGCACTCAAGGAATTACTTGAAACCCTAAACCAAAAAGAAATAAGGTTTCCTGAAACTAACCTGAAGCTAGTTTATAAATTAGCTGATTGATGAATCTACTAAGTTTGCACAATTTGAACCTGTCAGACACAAGGATCTCTGAACTTCCTTTTTGAGTTGGCGAACTGGAGGATTGACGACTTGAGTCTCGGGATCGATTTCTTCGAGCCTCTGAGTGGTCAGGGAATCCAAATTGAATTCTTGTCGCATAGACTTGAAGAAGTTCTCTTGAGACCATCGTGACAACATCGCGCCAGCGACCTTGGACAGCGACAAAGTCGGATGAGTAGTCACCAAAGATAATTGCCGGCCATCTGCCGTAAGCTTTCTAATTTCCCGGACCTTCAGTCTCGGGGAAAGTTGGAGGCTTTGTTCGGCCAACCACACTTTTCTCGAGAGGGTTTCCGCTGGGCCATAAATCGGCGCTTCCATTTCTTGGAAAGTGTTTGATGGCCAATCTTCGCTGCGCCGATTTTTGGTCCAAGTAATCACGGCGATGCCGACCTTGGCCAGTTGCTCAAATAATTGGGGAGACCAGCCTTCGCGATCGAAGATCAAAGTAATCGAGGGAGCCAGCGGCTGATTCTGAAGCCAGTCAGGAGCTGGATTGCCCAACTTCCCGTTCCGCTTCAATTCCGGGACGATCTCTTGTTCGATCATCGCTGCCATTTGAGGGTCGAGAGCTTGACGCAGGCACATCAAAGGGCTGCCCCCCAAGGCGTTGAGCCAGTAACCCACCGTAGCGGGAAGACAAAGCTTGGCTCGCGAGACATCGTGCTTGGGGAGATGGCCTTTACGACCGGTGTAGACTTTCGAATGTCCGTCAACCAACAGGGTCGCGGCGGCGTCTGGGGTTTGTTTTATCCAGCGCTGGAACAGGTTGGTTTGCCAGGTTTTAACGGCCGGTTGGTTTTCGGACAGATAACGAAGCTTCCTTCGCAAGGTTTTGACCTCAGGGCATCGATCCAAACCTAAAATAATACCCCATTCCCCCGGCGCTTCATAACGGAGGGCTTCGGGATTCCGCACCCGGGCCAAACTCAGAAAGGCGAGAAAATTCAAGATCGATGTCACCCCGTAATAACCGTTCGAGAGTTTCAAATTTTCATTGACTCCACTGAGCAATCCTTCTTGAAGTAAACATGGCAAGGTGGTTAGCACTCCGCCGTTTTCCACGGCTTTATGGGCCTGATCGAAATGGGGTTTGACTTCTTCCAGCATTCCCCCAGCGGCCAAGTGTCGGCCGATGACGTCATGAGCCGCACGCCCCATTGAGGTCTGTAAATCTTTGCTATTCCGTTCGGAACGTTCCGTAGCCTTGAGTGGCTTTTCCCCGGTTTCGAGTGTCTCGGTCGAAGCAGCGGATTTTAACGGCACGTTAATCACCCCCGCTTTGCAACCCAAATGAAAGGTGACCCAATTGATTCCCAAAACCTTGGCGGCACCACGTTGACTCATTCCCTCGGCTAACAATTGACTTCCTCGTTCGATGACCTTCGGGGTCAGAACCGTACGGCTTCGACCAGGCTTTTTTTTATAGAAAAAACTAAATCCGCCGTCCCGGTACTGAATCGCAGAAGATGATATCGTGTTGCGATAAACTCCAAACACCTCGGCCAGTCGTTTCTGAGGAATTTGATTCACCACATGAAGCATCCCCATGATCGCACGCCGTGAGATCTGATCATCGTCGGGATGCACGAATATCGGTTCCAAATCGGCAAAATAACAAGTCACGCCGTCTTGCGATGACATGGCAATATTGCCATTGATCACGGTCGGATTTTGTGGATGAAAATCTTGAGGAAGCGAACCCAGATACCCGTTGTTGCGCACAGATCTTATTATAACGCATAATGGCAGAATAATCAATCGCTCATTTCCCCCCAAGGGCGTATTTAGGGCTCTCGCCTAAATAACATATTTGTTCAAATGATTAAATCTTTTATCAGAATTTCATTCTGACATGTTCAGAGATCCTTGTGTCTGACAGGTTCAAATTGTGCAAACTTAGTAGATTCATCAATCAGCTAATTTATAAACTAGCTTCAGGTTAGTTTCAGGAAACCTTATTTCTTTTTGGTTTAGGGTTTCAAGTAATTCCTTGAGTGCTTGATTCTGTGCCTTGTTGCTTTGGTTCAGCAGCCTGATAACCAGTTCTCCGTTGGCTTCATCAGGCAGGATATCGGCTTCGGATTTAAACACGGATTTCAAGAGTGATCTGGAATGGGGACGCCCTTTACGGTTGCCATTGACTAACGGCGTCAGAGCGGTTTCAGCACGATAAACAATCATGCGAATCAAATCATAAAACTGCCTTACTGGTCTCGGCAGCGCTTCCAATTGTTCCGACGGTGAAAGATCGCCCGCCTTCACATGTTCGGGAAGTGATTTTTGGGTTTGACATAGCTCTTGAAGTTCCTTGGCCAGATCAGTCTTTTTGGTCTGTAGTTTTCCGACTGGTTGGGTTGGCTTGCTTTGAGCGTCGATTCGTCTCGTCAAATGCCTTAATCGGTTTTGAGCTTGGCGATCGCTTTTTTCAATCGTCGCCAGGGGGGATTAACGACCTTCTCGGCGGGATCTACCGGCTCCAGTTCATGGACCGGCAAATGGTCCAATCCGAATTCCCGGCGAGCATAAAGGAAAAAATTTTCCTGCGACCAGCGGGAAAGAATCGACCCCGCCACTTGGTTGATATCCATTTGGTTATTGGTGGTGATAATGGAGGATTGGCGTCCGTCAGACCTCAAGCAACGAATTTCTCGGGCCTTGATATCCCAGCCTTTCAACTCCAAGGGTTTTTCCGCCAGCGACAGCCGGCGAATCACGGAACCGCAGGGACCAGGAATCCTTACTTCCCTCGCCACAAACTCTTGCTCGGACCAGGGCTGGACTTTTCCCTTGCGCCAAGTGATACAGGCCACTCCTTGGCGAGCCAGCTCGCCAAAGAGCTTCGGACTCCAACCTTCCCGGTCGAAAATCAAGTTCAGAACCGGCGGAGTAACGGTTGAGCTTGCTGGCTCCTGCGAGTTGGCGGACAACAATCCCAGCTCCCGCAATTGGGGCAGAATATCTTGCTGCAGGGTTTGGATCATTTTCGAGTCGATCTGCTGATGCAGGCAGAGCAAGGGCGTGCCGCCGAGGGCATGCAGCCAATAGCTGACGGCCGCCGGCAGGCAAAGCTTTTGCCGCGAAACGAAATGGCGGGGCAAGTTTCCTTTCCGCCCGTGATACACTTTGACATGGCCATCGAGATATAAGGTCGCCGTTTCTTCGGGATCCTCGCTGAGCCAGTCTTTGGCCAGGTTTGATTGCCAGGAGTCCATTGCCTTCGAGGTCGCCAGCTGACGAATCCGGCGCCGCAGGGTGGTCACTTCCGGACTGCGATCGCTCCCCAGAATCTTGCCCCATTCTCCCGGGGATTGATAACGCATTTGCTCCACCGAACACACTCGGGTCAAAAACATAAATGCCAAAAACAAGAGGAGGTTGGCGGGGCGATAATAGCCTTTTGATTCCGGCAATTGATCGAGATGCCGGAGCAATCCGGTTTCCAACAACGCCGGCAACGCCACTAAAACTCCCGCCTGCTTCACGGCACGAGCCGCGGAAAAATGCGGCTTGGGTCCGGCTTGCTCTCCGATACTGGCCGCGACCCGTCCTGGAATGTCTTGCGCTCCCATCCCCATGGCGGCCTGGCGGTCGTTCTGATCTCGTTCCGTCCGATCCGAAGCCGCTGCCAAACGGGAATCCTCGCGAGCTTCGGCCGGGGTAGCGGCTGGTCGCTCGAGCTGTGGCGACTCCGGTTGGAATCCGGGGATTCGGCCGGCATGAACATAACGACGCACCGTTTCGTGATTGACTCGGCAAGCTTTGGCGGCACTTCTAATCGATCTTCCCTGGGCCAACAATTCCCCGAGCCGGCGACCCGTTTCCTCGTCAATCGCGGTCCAACTTTTCGCTTTGATCTGAGGGGTCTTTTTAACTCCGTCACCGCGGCGATAAGTCTGGAGAGCGGCAGAAACGGTATTGCGATGGACTTGGAATTGCTCCGCTATTTGTTTCTGGGTAGCTAACTTGAAAAACGCGATATGACCCATGAGCCAGTTTCGGGAATGATGATCGTTCTCTTCGTATCGAAAAAAGGGTAGATCATCCCAAAAACAGGTGACGATGCCTTTTGCGATGACGATAAAAACCCGATCCCCAATGGGGGTTGCTTCGTTACGAAGAGCCAATATTTCTAAGCGCTCAGCAGCCTTGCTATTTTGCACATTATTATATATGGCACACCTTGCGGGAAAAAGCAAGCGTTCGCAGGCGAATAATTGCCAAAAAGCCAGATAATATAAACTTTTTTTATGCAAAACGGTCTAAATCTCCCCTACTAGACATAAGGATCCCTGATGTTAATGGACGGATAATCTCTCTGGTAATCTAAAAACTGATTTCGATGGTTTATTTAAAGCTGGAAGTTATCAACCCATTTAGGTCGATTCAATGGTTTTTGAGAGGCTTGATGACGGTAAATCTTAGTTTCCAATCCTTTGACAACCAACGAATTAGAATTAATTACTTTTAAAGGTTGAAAAAATGAAATATGTATGATATGATTAAGCGTGAGCGATCAGGTTGCCGTTATCAGAAAAAAATATCTGAGCTTGGAGCCAAACTTCCAAGAATTGATTAAGCGTCATTGGCTAGCATCCGAGGCAATAGCCATTGGTAGGGGTGGAATAGAAATAGTTCACGAAGCTACGGGTGCTAGCCGCACTACGATTCGAGCGGGAATTAATGAATTAAAAACGGGAGCAATTTCGGAGAAAAATCGCCAAAAAAAAGCAGGATGGGGACGGAAATTATTAGCCAAACACAACAAGACTCTTTTGTCAGATCTGAATAATCTTATCGAACCCGAAACTCGAGATGATCCTGAAAATCCGTTACGTTGGACCTGCAAAAGTGCTGAACAAATCAAAACCAAATTAAATGAAATGGGACATCAGATAAGTGAACGCACCGTAAATCGTTTGCTCCATGAAATGGGATACAGCCTTCAAGGCAACCAGAAGACACTAGAAGGCAACCAGCATCCCGATCGAAACCAGCAATTTCGATATATTGAACGCAAATCTCGGAAATTCCTGAAGGAAAATTAACCCGTGATTTCGGTTGACACCAAAAAAAGGAATTGGTGGGACAGCACAAAAATATGGGGAAAGGATGGCATCCGAATGGAAATCCTGAACTAGTCAAAATGCATGATTTCTTTGATCCAAAACTACCTAAAGCAAATCCCTATGGCGTGTTTAATATTAACACCAATACGGGTTGGGTAAGTGTAGGCACTGATCACGATACTGCGGAATTTGCGGTAGAAACTATTCGTCGATGGTGACTAGCAATGGGACGAAAAAAACATCCCAAGGCCAAGAAGCTATTAATTACAGCTGATGGAGGAGGTTCAAATGGTAGTCGTAATAAATTATGGAAAACCGAGTTACAAAAACTGGCTGATGAACTTAGTATGGAAATATCAGTTTGTCATTTTCCACTTGGTACGAGCAAGTGGAATAAAATTGAACATTAAATGTTTTCATATATTTCAATGAATTGGCGGGGACGCCCATTAACCAATTATGAAACCATAGTTAGTGTCAAGTCCAAAAGTCAAAATCCATAGTTGATTTCTTTAAAAACTAAAAAAATAATTTCAAATTAGATCGAAATAAGTGGTTAAATCGACATATTTATCTTAAATTGTATTTTTTTTGATCTTTTACAGAATTCAAGACGCACCCCTTCCATTCTTGACATTGATTTGGCGATTTAGTTAAGCCGCTTTCGGACGAACCAATGGCTTGGAGAGACGCTGCAGCTCCTTGTTTCGAACGAGGCTGCCAAGGCGACAACAATTGGCACAGAGAACGGCTAGAGCTACGGTGCGTTTGAATCCGTCTGAGCCGTAGGAGTAGACTCGATTGAGGCCTCGGTGTTCCAAATGGTTGATGGCTGATTCGACAGCGGGATGTTGCTTCCGGGCGGTTTTGAAAGCCTCGGCAGTCTCGCGTTCTTGCTCCTTTTTGGTAAGTTTCCCTTTTTTAGGCAAGGTTACTTCTGGAACCATCTCACGGAGTTTCTCCTGATTAAGTGGATTATGAAACCCTTTGTCGAAACTGCAACTGAACAAGTCTGGAAATAGTTTTTTGGTCTCCTCGAGGATCGGGATGGCCACGTGCACATCCTCTTCTTGCCACATGACCCGATAAGTCAAAACAAATTGGTGTTGATCTTCCACGATGCAAACGGGCACCCCGAGTTCTACCGGTTTGCCTGCCTTTCCTTTCTGGATCCACCGCGTATGAGGTTCGAATACGGAATAGATCTTTTCGTCCGCCGGAATAGTTTCTCCTTGTAGAATTCGCCGATCCGCTTGTCGCGACAAGAGACGACCGCATTTCAAAAAACCTTGGATTTGCCGGTGTTTTTTCGCCTTGATCTTCTTTTTCTCCCTCAGCCGATCCCACGACGCACTGGCTCGCTCCAGGATGTGGTCGCAGGCCTTCAGATAAGCCTGGACCTGGTCGAGACGGCGGTTCGCCAGCTGAGCGGTGCGAACGGAAAAAAACAATTTCCGAATCTTCTTCAGCCAATGGTGACTTTGCCTCCACCCCTTCAGGTTCCGTTTTTTGCATTCACGAATCAGAGTTCGAATGCAATCATAGAGCAAATTGAGATCGGTGGGATAATGGACATCCGTTTCCACCACGAACGAATCGCAACGCGTTTTGAGTTGGTCTCCTTCTTGATGCCCCGCAACCTGCTGACCATGCTTGACGATCAGCAAGTTGATTTCCTCAATCAATTCGGGAGTCAAGAGATTGACGTTTTGAATCACGGTGGTTCGTTTATATTCTCCCCCCGGTTCGAAATCACCATGGCCTAAGACAAATCGCAACTGCTTATGATAATTAGCGAGGGTTAGCAAAAGATCGTAATTGCATCTTAAACTGTGTTTGATGAGAGCCAGAACTAGAATCGTCCAAGCACTCATGCCTGGACGACCGAATCCTTGGTCGCCGAACTGTTGAAAATGATTTTCCAGCAGCTGCTGTATCTGGAGCCATAATGATTCGTTACCATAAACACTCTGTAGCCCAATCAAGATTCGAACGACGCCATCACGTTGCCTGGGGTCGAACTTAATTTCCTCGAAGGGTACTGGTTGAAATGCGGGTTGAGTGGTTCTGAAGATTCTCATGTTAGGAATCGAAGATCAGTCTCAAAGATGCTGGCAATTGGTCTCAAGGACGCTGAAAGTCCATTTTTCAGGTAAAAATCAAAGTTCCGACTCGAATGTTAGACAAATAAATCGAACAAAATGTTACAAAAAAAACCGCTTGAAATGCAGGATTTATTGAAAATTGTCCCTTTTGGACCAGACACTAATTACAGCTGATGGAGGAGGTTCAAATGGTAGTCGTAATAAATAATGGAAAACCGAGTTACAAAAACTGGCTGATGAACTTAGTATGGAAATATCAGTTTGTCATTTTCCACCTGGCACGAGCAAGTGGAATAAAATTAAACATCAAATGTTTTCATATATTTCAATGAATTGGCGGGGACGCTTATTAACCAATTATGAAACCATAGTTAATTTGATTAGCAATACAACAACTAAAAATGGGTCGAAAATAAACTGTGATCTAGATGAATCCAAATATCAGACGGGCATAAAAATTACTGACGAACAAATGCAAAATTTGCGTTTAACTAAAGAGAAGTTTCATGGTGAATGAAATTATAAATTAAAGCCCCATGAATGTAAATAATACATTTGATACATACACGGAAAACAGATAGTTTATTTTGGCGAGAGCCCTTACTGGCTTTTGGGGGCTTAAACCCGTTATTCGGATTCGATCGTGTCAGGAAGTCTGAGCTTGGTTTATTCCATTTTTTATTATTCCCCACGACGGGGATTTCATACTCTTCATCGTGACCATCGTTTCGATGGTAATATTTGGACTTAGTTCAGGTTTATCGGTTTCCGATACCATCAGTTCCGAGCGAAGACTCAATACGCTCGGCTTATGAATGTTAACCCCGCTCCGTCCCGTCGAAATCTTATTCGGGAAACTAATTAGTGTCTGGTCCAAAAGGGACAATTTTCAATAAATCCTGCATTTCAAGCGGTTTTTTTGTAACATTTTGTTCGATTTATTTGTCTAACATTCGAGTCGGAACTTTGATTTTTACCTGAAAAATGGACTTTCAGCGTCCTTGAGACCAATCGTCAGCATCTTTGAGACTAATCTTCGATTTCTAACATGAGAATCTTCAGAACCACTCAACCCGCATTTCAACCAGTACCCTTCGAGGAAATTAAGTTCGACCCCACGCAACGTGATGGCGTCGTTCGAATCTTGATTGGGCTACAGAGTGTTTATGGTAACGAATCATTATGGCTCCAGATACAGCAGCTGCTGGAAAATCATTTTCAACAGTTCGGCGACCAAGGATTCGGTCGTCCGGGCATGAGTGCTTGGACGATTCTAGTTCTGGCTCTCATCAAACACAGTTTAAGATGCAATTACGATCTTTTGCTAACCCTCGCTAATTATCATAAGCAGTTGCGATTTGTCTTAGGCCATGGTGATTTCGAACCGGGGGGAGAATATAAACGAACCACCGTGATTCAAAACGTCAATCTCTTGACTCCCGAATTGATTGAGGAAATCAACTTGCTGATCGTCAAGCATGGTCAGCAGGTTGCGGGGCATCAAGAAGGAGACCAACTCAAAACGCGTTGCGATTCGTTCGTGGTGGAAACGGATGTCCATTATCCCACCGATCTCAATTTGCTCTATGATTGCATTCGAACTCTGATTCGTGAATGCAAAAAACGGAACCTGAAGGGGTGGAGGCAAAGTCACCATTGGCTGAAGAAGATTAGGAAATTGTTTTTTTCCGTTCGCACCGCTCAGCTGGCGAACCGCCGTCACGACAAAGTCCGGGCTTATCTGAAGGCCTGCGACCAAATTCTGGAGCGAGCCGGTGCGTCGTGGGATCGGCTGAAGGAGAACAAGAAGGTCAAGGCGAAAAAACACCGGCAAATCCAAGGTTTTTTGAAATGCGGTCGTCTCTTGTCGCGACAAGCGGATCGGCGCATTCTGCAAGGAGAAACCATTCCGGCGGACGAAAAGATCTTTTCCGTATTCGAACCTCATACGCGGTGGATCCAGAAAGGAAAGGCAGGCAAACCGGTAGAACTCGGGGTGCCCGTTTGCATCGTGGAAGATCAACACCAATTTGTTTTGACTTATCGTGTCATGTGGCAAGAAGAGGATGTGCACGTGGCCATCCCGATTCTCGAGGAGACCAAAAAACTATTTCCGGACTTGTTCAGTTGCAGTTTCGACAAAGGGTTTCATAATCCACCTAATCAGGAGAAACTCCGTGAAATGGTTCCAGAAGTAACCTTGCCCAAAAAAGGGAAACTTACCAAAAAGGAGAAAGAACGCGAGACTAGCGAGGCTTTCAAAACCGCCCGAAAGCAACATCCCGCTGTCGAATCAGCCATCAACCATTTGGAACACCGAGGCCTCAATCGAGTCTACTCCTACGGCTCAGACGGATTCAAACGCACCGTAGCTCTAGCCGTTCTCTGTGCCAATTGTTATCGCCTTGGCAGCCTCGTTCGAAACAAGGAGCTGCAGCGTCTCTCCAAGCCATTGGTTCGTCCGAAAGCGGCTTAACAAAAATCGCCAAATCAATGTCAAGAATGGGAGAGGTGCGTCTTGAATTCTGTAAAAGATCAAAAAAAATACGATTTAAGATAAATATGTCGATTTAACCACTTATTTCGATCTAATTTGAAATTATTCTTTTTTGTTTTTAAAAAATCAACTATGGATTTTAACTTTTGGACTTAACACTAATTACATGACATTACTTTTGCAATGATTGATACTCAGTGCCTTCGCGACTCATCGGCTACCGGCTCAAGGCTCGCATCTACGATGACCGGATCGAATTTTTTCATGGAGAAACGAGGATCGAAACCCTGCCTCGCGGACATCGGACACACCGTCCCAACGTCATCGATTATCGGCACGTCATCCAGGTCCCTGAAGCGCAAACCCATGGCTCTGGCACGTCTGACCTACCGCAATGAGCTCTTTCCCCGAGCTGCCTATCGCCACTTTTTCGATCAAGCGAAGGAATCCGTGAGCGAACGACAAGCCTGCCGTCCACACCGTCGATTTACTTGCCTTGGCCCACGAATACGGCTGCGAAGCGGAAATCGCCGACGCCATCGAAGAATCGCTCAGGACCGGCTCCCTCCCCGATATCGAGTCCCTGAGAACTCGTTTTGCGTTCAAGGAGCCTTCCATTTTTCGTCAAGCCGTCGCTGTGGGCCACCCAGGGTTTTTTCACGCTAATCGCTAGAGGCCCGTGTCACCGATTTCGGGCCATATTCGCTTTTTCCCTTCACCAGAGAGCCGAAACTTCAGCGCCTTCGAAAGGGGAAAATAAAGCTGGCTTTTTCACTCTCCGGTCGTTATTTGGTTCCTCATGGACGCCAAAATCAACCTCAAGCTGGTGACCGTTCGATTGGTGAAGAGCAGTGAGCGAAGACGCTGGGATTCGCTGATGGATCAGAACCATCGCTTGGGTTTCAAAGGCTTTGCCGGACGCGGTCTGCGTTATGTTGCCGAGTACCGAGGCCGGTGGTTGGCGTTAGCCGGCTGGCAAAGCGGAGTGTTCAAGTGTCGCCCGCGAGACAAGTGGCTCGGGTGGAAAAAACGAGAGCAGTTTCGTCGGCTGCATTTGATTGCCAACAATACCCGATTCCTCCTGCTTACCGAGCGGGGCGAAGTGCACAATCTGGGGAGCTGCGTCATGGCCAAAATGCTGCGCCGTTTGAGTGCCGATTGGCAACGGACCTGGGGTCATCCGCTGGAATTGGCCGAAACTTTCGTCGATCCCCGACACTTCGCGGGCACGATCTATCGCGCGGGGAATTGGCGGGCGGTAGGGCAATCGCAAGGCTACGCTCGCAGCAACGGACGCTATACCGCCCGGCACAATATAAAGAAGGAAATGTACGTTTATCCCTTGCGACCCCAAGCCGGTTCCCGATTAAGGAAGCGTCAGGACGATCCGTCTTGGGGTCCCCAGGTGCAGCGGGTAGAAACGTCCCCGAAACAGTTGAAATCATTGGTGCAACTGCTCGCGGAAATGGCTGATTTTCGCCGGGCACAAGGACGCAAACATCGGCTGGAAATGGTCCTCGCTATCTGCATCTTAGCTCGATTGGCCGGCAAGGTCGGCCCCTTGGCGACTTCGCGTTACGCCCAAAAAATGACGCCAAACCAATTGCAGACTCTCGGGGCGTGGCGCAACGCCAAGGGCCGTTGCGTGGCCCCGTCTCTCGCGACGATTCACCGGGTCATGACCGAGACGGATCCGGAAGCGTTGCAAACGGTAACTCACCGCTGGGTAACGGCACAATTGACTCGACAACCCCTGGAAGCCTTGGCTGCCGACGGGAAGCGGATCAACGGAGCTAATCGCAACAGCAAAGACCATTTCGAGACCGTCATCCTCGTGCGCCATCAAGATGCGGTGCCCATCGCCGTTCGCATTTGCCGAGACCAAGGCGGCGAACAGGCGGCGATGGCGGCTCTCTTGGAAGATGTCGATATCCGGGGAGCCATCATTACGATCGATGCGCTCCATACTAACCGAGTCATGGCCGATGCCATCGTGTTGGTTAACGGAGCCCATTTTCTCTTCACGGTTAAAGAGAACAACCCCGAACTCTCTCAATTTTTGACCAGCCTGGATTGGGATCGAGTGGCCCAGGACCGGTTCACCGAAAACCCGGAGAAAGGACATGGCCGCATCGATCAACGGAGCATTCAAACCTATGAACCCCTTCCCGGAGCCGTCAAATTACCGCATGTCCTCCAAGTCTTTCGGATCATTCGACACCGCCATCATTTGAACAGTGGGCCCGAGACCGTGGAATATGCTTACGGCGTCACTTCGTTGCCTCCGGAGGCTGCCGACGCTCAACGATTGTTGTCACTCAATCGGGGACATTGGACGGTAGAAAACGGCAATCACCGCCGTCGCGACGGGATTTTCGGCGAAGATGATTGTCTTATGCGAACTCGCCATGGGCCGACGAACAATGCCCTCTTCAACAACCTGGCCTTGGCGATCATTCTCCAGTCGGGATACTCTAATATGGCCGAAGCTACCGACGATTTTCAGACGAATCGGAACCAAGGGTTGCGAGCCGTCACGAAAACCACCCCGTTTAAACGTCCGAAAAAAAACTGACCCGACCTTCCTGATTACCGACGCTTCCTCCTTGCTGATTCGGTCGGCGAATTGATTGTTCGACCGATACTCGCACCGGTTCAGTCTCCTGTCCGGCTGAAACTCGTCTCAATCGGCAATCGCCGCCTAACTCGAAGCATAATTCGGAAAAACAGTTTTTCCGACGAATCGAAATACTCCGCTCGACACTGAAAAAAACGATCGTCGATCAAAAATTATTAGCATGAAAAAGTCCTGGTGGGCCACCTCGGTCAGTACTCCAATCTGCTCGGCAACCTCCTCTCGCCATGACCATCCGCTCTACACCGCCACAGGCCGTCGATCCCGATCGACTTTCCCTCATGCTCTCCGGGCTGCGACTGCCCTCCATCGAGACCGAGTGGCGGATCCTGGCTCAACGTGCCGACAAGGAGGGTTGGCCGGCGTCAACATTCCTCTTCTCCCTCGCCGAACTCGAATTGACCGAAAGGGACAACCGGCGCCTCGACCGACATACCCGGCAGGCCAAACTCTTCCCCAGTAAAAAACCTCGAAGGATTCGATTTCAACCTCATCCCGTCCCCGCCCAAAGCACGCGCTTAGAGATCATCTTATGGCCAAAAAGATTACTGAACCGTCCGCCTGCAGAGCTACTGTGTGTGCCGATCAGGCAGCGATGGCCGTCAATTCTTTCAAATCTTCAGGCACTGTCGTCTGGCACGAGTCGTTACGCCCCCGGGCGACAACCTTACCTTCCGACTGCAATGCTACCGTATGACGTTTTCCTGCGGCGACGGCCTTCACCTCCATTAAATCTTCCGGTGCCGACGTCTGGCCATATCGGTTGTTACCCCAAGCGACCAAAATGCCATCGGGATACAAAACCACCGTTTACCTAAAGCCTGCTGCGACGGCCATCACCTCCGGCTTGCCGGCCGAGACGCCATCAAAATCATTTTCCGGCACAGGGTGTTCGGCCACTCCCGGCGGATCCGATCGAGAAGTCCCGGATTCTTCGCTCCCGCCGCCGCACCCGGCGAAGACAAACAATAATCAAACCGTTGCCATCAGTTTATCGGTCAATCGCATCAACAGTATTATCGCATCAATTGGTCATCGCCGGATTCCGCACCTTGAGCATACCGCCATCGTTTATCAACAACGCTTCCGAAACCACCGATTCGAATGAAGCCGATGGTTCAACGCCCGTCGCGGAAAACCGAGAGCTATCGCCAAGAGGTCGAACGGCCACGTCGAAATCCTCCCGGTCGCCGCTCGGTTCCACCGCCATTGGTTACATGACCCAAGGAAAGCGCATCGGTTGATCGATAAATCGATTTGCTGACTCGTCGCCGACGAAGCGGAACTTGGCACTGTCGAATCGTAACGGCCGCCGCAGGCGAACGGCGATTTTCGCGAGATTCACGATGGTGCAAGAACGATGCCCGTTGGTCTCGTTGAGCGCGAATTTCTTCCGTTCCCGGACCGCCTGAATAAAATCGGTTACCTGAGGTTCCGGGTCTGGCAACGCCGCCAATTTCGCGGGCAGATCGGGCAACGTGGATTTCATGCCTTTGTAAAGCTTGCCCTTGGGGCCTTCGATGAACGCCGCATCCGGATAACGGTTGACTCCGTCCAATACGATTTCGCAGCCGTCAGCGTACTTGAGCCGGACTTCTCTCCAAGTGCCGCAAGCGTCCGGGTGCTGAGGCGGTGCGTCAGCTTCGATAACCACAGGGCTCTCGTCATCCTTGCCTAACAGATACTGCACGGGATCGAGATAGTGCTGCCCCATATCCCCCAGCCCGCCGCCGTCATAGTCCCAATAACCACGGAAGGTGGCATGCACTCGATGCGGGTGGTAGGGCTTGTAGGGAGCCGGGCCGAGCCACATCTCGTAATCGAGTTGTTCGGGAACCGGCATGGCCGGCAACCGGGTTTTGCCTATCCAGTTGAACTTCCAGTTGAAGCCGGTCGCGCCGCTCACGGTGACTTTCAGGGGCCAGCCGAACAAGCCGTTGGCGACCGCTTTCTTGATCGGCTTGACCGAAGTGCCCATGCCGTAATAACCCGATCGAAAACGGAACCAGGTATTCAACCGGAAAATACGCCGGTGACGGTTAACTGCCTCTACCACTTTCAATCCCTCGCCGATGGTCCGCGTCATGGGTTTCTCGCACCAGATATCCTTGCCGGCGTTTGCGGCCGCGACCGCCATCAATCCGTGCCAGTGCGGCGGTGTGGGGATATGGATGATATCGATATCCTTGCGATCGATCACTTCGCGGAAATCGTGATAGCCGACCACGTCTTTGCCCCCCAACTCGACCGCTCGTTTCAAATGATTGGCGTCCACGTCGCAAACCGCCAGGAGTTTCGACTGGGTATTGAGATTGGAGACATGCCCCCGCCCCATCCCGCCGACTCCGATGACGGCTCGCGTCAGCTGCTCGTTAGGCGAAGTGAAACCGGGCCCGCCCAGCACGCTTCGGGGCACCAAGGAAATACTGGCCAAAGAGGCGATCGAGCCGGTTAGGAAATTTCTTCGGGTAAACGGTATTCTTTTCATGAATCAGTGATCAAGGCAGGCTTAGGGTGCATCTTGGAATTAATCCGGCCGGGAAGCAATCGGATTTCCCCGTAATCTTTCCGCCAGGACAGAACCCAAGCTCAATTGCATGAGATGGTAGCAAATCAGCGGTATCAATACGACGCTCAGGTCCGAAACCTCGGAACCTGGTTGGATAGGAATTATCAAATTAGCCATGGGCACGCCTACCGCCAGGCTCTTGTGCGAAGCGGAAAACAGAGCCGCAATGCGGATCGACCGGGAGAAGCCGAACCAAGCGCTCGTCTTCCAAACGAAAACGGTGACCAGTCCCAAGGCACCCGCCGCGAACACGGGAGTCAGAACGAACACCTGCCACCCCAATCGGTCCCACGCCACGTTCTTCACCCCGTCGCAAAACGTGCAGTACATGATAAAAAAAATGCAGAATGTAGTGATCTTGCCGAACCAACCCCTGATTTTAGGAAATATCAAATTGACGAGAGGCCGCAGAAGTTGACCGAAAATAATGGGAAAGACGATCAACCAAATCAGGTCCCAGAACGTTTGCGCCAGCGGCGCGCGATAATCGGTCTGGGCCGTCGCCAGCAACAGCATCCCCAGGGGGGTCAGGAATACCGCCAATATATTGGACCAGAACGCGTTGAAAACCGCTCCGGCGGCGTTGCCCTCAGCTCGAGCGGTAAAGAACACGGAAGCGCTGATGGTCGTGGGCAAGAGCGACAAATAGACGAACCCGGTGACGATTTCCGGGGACATGCCGCCGAAGCTCAACCAGAGCATCCCCCACACCACCGCCGGGAACAGCACATAACCCCATCCCAGAACGAATCCGTATAGCCCGAACAGCCGGAGACTGCTCAGGAACCGCTCGGTCGGCAACGCCAGTCCCTGGACGACGAAAATCACGACGATCGCCAGTTGCCTGGTTGTTTCGCTTCGCAAACTCCCGCCTTGCGCTCCCGGATCCGGTAAAATCCAGGCTAGGGAGACGACGCCGACCAGTCCGAACAAAAAAGCGAGAGGCCGAAGACGGGCGCGAAGGGTGCCGCTACGGTCGCCGGCTCCAGCTGCCGTTGGGCGGCTCACGGTTCGACAGTAAGGAAACGGCCTTGGCTTAAATCGTGATAACTGCTGCCCTGCCTGGAGACGACGGCGCCCCTTCGAACCAGGTAACAAGTTTTTCCGGCGGGCGGTTCCGAATCGATGAAACTATCGGTTCGCAACATCCCCGGGCCGGAGATACGATCGAAGGGACCGGCGAGCGACGCGGCCCGGTAAACGAAAAACCCGGTTTGGCCGGCACCCGGTTCCGCCGTTTGCCATCGGAGCTTGACGCCTTCGGGCGTGCGCTCTCCGGTCAGGTCCGTAACGGGAGCTAGCGGCTGAAGCCTCAACGTCACGTCACCTAAGACCGCCAGCGACCGGGGCGCCGGCCGTTCGGAAAAATTAGCGGTCTCCAGGTAACAGTCCGCAAGCGTTCCGCCCCACCCCAGGGAAGTAAGATTCCAGTCGGTTCGACTGGCGCTCATGGCCGTCAATCCCCCGTCGACTCCGCACAGAGCGGCTCGGAGAAAATTGTCCTGCATGTTCCAATCCCCGATCCAGGAACCGTACAGCAACAAGAACGCCGCCTTCGGTCCGGCCCCCTGCCGCCCCATGGCGGCCGTGCGATACCGGCCGGAGACTAAGGAAGCGTGGCCGCCCGAACCGGCGAGAAAGCCCAAGGCCACCGGAGTATCGAGCTGAAAACAATCCCGCTCCAACACCCCGTTTTCCCGATCGCCGAACAGTCTGATGCCGTTGTGGAGCGCTTTGCTTTCCGCCGTTTGAGACATCGCCGGACTGGGCAGGTAGGTTTTGATCGCAGCCCGTTCCTCGAACCGAAGCTTACCCGTCCGGTAATCGTGATTTTTTTTCAAATAACGCCTGATCGAATCCTCTTCTTGCGACCGTAACGCCAGGAACCCGGCGATGCCCGGCAACCGGGAAAAATCGATTCGGCCGACGGCCAGTTCCAACGAAGAAGGCAACTGATTTTGATCGAATTTCCCATCTCCGGGGAGATTCGTATTGGCGCGATACGTCTGATTGCGATAGGAAACGGTTTCGTCGGTCCAGACGCCGTCCACATCCCCATACCAAGCATCGCAAGGCCAAGCTCCCCGATGGTCGTCCCCCTTTCGTTGATGGCCGTCTTCGGCGCTCGATCCTGAATACGGGACGACGACTCGGCCGATCAACAACACGACGTTACGTTCCGTGGGAGCTTCGCGATAGAACTCGGCAACGATCGATTTGGCTGTTTGAAGTCGGCGGCGATATTGCCGGGATGAACTGGCGATATGGGACGGCGCCTTGCGCTGTGCCACCGACCAGCCGTCACCGATCAAATCTTGCCGAAAACTCGTCAGATCCGGTTCCAGGGATTCGGAGAGACTGTCCGCTACCAGTAGCAAGACTCGCCCGCGGCGTTCAACCGGGGGCAATTGACCGATAGCGACGCCGGCCCGGCGTTGTCCGACCACGTACTCGTAACATTGCCCTAACGCGAGTCCGGGATTGACATCGACAAAACGGTTGGTGATTAGAAACGGGCTAAGCTTTTGCCATTCGGCGGTACCTACGAGTCGCCGGCGAACGAAAACCGGCGAACGGTCCTTGCGATTCCAAGTCAATCGCGTCGCTCGTTCGTCCCAGTCGACGGCAATGGCCAACTCGTGGTTGTCCTTACGTTGCCGAAACCCGGTCAAGCCCCGGTCGTAGACTTCGAAGGAATCGATGGTGCCTTTCAATGGTTGGTTGCCCGTAGAGCTATTCCCCAGTTGCAAGCCGTAACGCTGAAGAACCGCTTCGCCGGGAAAAATCCTGATCCCGTTTCCCGGCCCGATCGGATTGCCGTCGACGTAAAGCCAAGTCGCTCGCACCGAATAGGACAACAGCATGTCGTACCAACGGCCGGCCTGAAGTTTGACCGGCGCGGTGAGATAGACTGCCCCCGTTTGTTCGTTCTGGCCGGAAAAAATCAAACGATCGCCGGTCGGATCGAACGTCACCGACCAAAAACCGATCTTGGGAGATTCCGCTGTCCATAACCCGACGGAGACAACGCTGGCGTAGCCTCCGGGCCCCTCTCCCGAGTTCCAGTCCGGTCGAAAACGGAACCGCAAACTGCCCTCCTGCAGATTCAGCCAAGACGACTGCTCTCGGTCCGTGACCAGGGGCCAATGGATGAGTGCCCGCTCCCGACTAAACCGCGGCGCCGCACCTTCGAAACCCTCGCCCCAGTCTACTTCATCAGCGGCCCGCCAAAGAACCCCGTGACCGGACGAAGGTTTTTTCTCGTCGAACGATTCGTCGACGATTCGCACTGGCCAATCGTTCGCGCTCGCCGGTAAGAACGTCGCCCAAACCAAGGCTGCGACGGACAACAATCGAACGAACTTTGTTCTGACAGGCATCCAAGATGACGGGCGCGGCCGGGGGCCTTCGAATCCGAACGGAACCGGGCTAACGAAACCAGCCGATCCAGGTCGAGGATCTACCCTCGAGTCAATAACGGTTCGCGGTCTTCGGTCTTCAGTAGTTGGCCCAAGTCTCATCGGACCAAAGTTCTTTTCTTTCTTCGAGCAACCGCAAAACCGGCAGGTCCGCCGGGACGAACTGGTAATGTCCCAAATTCAGCGGGGTCACCCAATTCAGTTCGGCGCAGGCTAACGGTTCAGGCTCTCCCGACTCGATCGTGCAACGAAAAAAACGAATCTGCACCTCCCGTTCCGGATAGGAATGCTCCACATCGATCAGGAACGAATCCACCCGGATTTCAATTCCCAGTTCTTCGCGCACTTCGCGCCGCAGACAATCCTGATAATCTTCCTCGGCTTCCAATTTACCGCCGGGAAATTCCCAGAGTCCGCCGAGATGAGTCCCGAGCGAGCGTTTGGCCAACAGGACGCACCCATCGCGAAACATCAGGGCCGCCGCAACTCGCACCGGAGTAGAGTACACGAAAAAACGGATTTCGGTTCACTGCTGGCCGTCGGAATCGTCAGAGTCGTCGGCCTCGGATTCCGGCGATTCCTCTGCGCCGTCGCCGGACGCTTCTTCCGTCACCGGCTCTTCGGAGGAAGAATCTTCAGGCGATTCCTCGGTCGCGGGATCCGGTTGCGGCGCTTCAGGAACCGTCGATTCCTCTGCGCTGTCGCCGGGCCCTTCTTCCGTCACCGGCTCTTCGGCGGAAGGTTCCTCGGGCAATTCTTCGGTCGCGGGATCCGGCTGCGGCGCTTCGGGAGCCGTTTCGGGCAAAGATTCGTTTCTGGCGGCATCGGTAGCCGTCGAATCTCCATCGCTCTCGCCGGCCCCTTCTTCCGCCACCGGTTCTGCGACCGAAGGATCCGGATTCTCGCTCGCTCCGTTTTCCGCCTCGACCGGCGGCGTCGCTTCTTCGCCGGAAAGTTCGGTCCCTTGTTCCGGTTTGCTCTGATTGTCCGGAGAGTTCGAGTCGGCGACCGTGTTCGTCGCGGATACTCCGGGTTCGGGAACCGTCCCGGAGGTCGTCTCTTCGGAAACCGTTACCGGGCGCAAATCCGGCCGCCGTTTCCAGATCGCTTCGCGTCTTTCGACCGCCAGCAGGTTATAACGGCTCGAAACGTTGGGACGGTCCAATTCGTCATAAAGCCTTACCGCTTCTTCGAGGTTTTCCTGCTCCTCGTTAATTCGGGCGAGGAATAATTTGGATTGGGCCGCGATAGCCGTGTTGGCGAAGCTGCTGGATACGGAAAGATAGGCTTCCTTGGCTTCGTTCGTTTTCCCCATCGCTTCCAACGAACTCGCGGACCCAAACAGGGCCGTGGACCAAAACTCGCTATCGGGATAATCTTGGCGGAATTGATCGAAATACCGCTCGGCCAAATCGTATTGTTTCTTGAGAAAATACCCTTGCGCCGCCAACATCAGGGCTAGCTCTCCCGCTTTGGTGCCGGCATCGGATTGCGCTAGAGCCAATATCTCCTCTGGTTTCTCTTCTTCCTCTCGTTCCTGACTGGTCAAGATATTGAAAAGCCGACCGCTCACTTCGCGTTCGGCTCGATCGACCTTCCAGGACCAGAGATACATTCCTAGCCCCCCGCACATGGCCAATACCACCAAGAGTATTAACTTCAACTTGTGCAGTTCGATCCAGGTCATCCAATCGATTGAGGGACTTTGTCTCTCGTCGTTAGCCATACTAAAACCAGATATTCAACCGTCGTTTGCCGGCCACCGGTCGGGCCGTTTTCTCGTCCGCCCCAAGGCTTATTCGGCGGCGACCGCCGAAGCCACCATGCCGCGAAAGTCTTTCGCTGCCGCCGATACCACTTTTCCGGGCCCGGTAAATTTGACGAACACGTACCCGGCCTGATCCTCAATGATAGCTCCCAGCAAAACGTATCCCGGTTTCGGTTGCTTGGCTCCGAGAGGCGGCCCGCTAAGAAAGGTGCCTTCCGCCCGCACGTAGGTTACCTTGGTGCCGTCCTTGAGCTTGAACGCCTCCTTCTTGGTATTCAACTGTTCCACCGGCTCGCGGAATTGTCGATACCAGCGGGTGACGTTCGCCTCGGTGCCGCCGGCATTCCCCGGCCCGAAAAAAAAGAAAACCACCTCTCCCGCCTCCGCTCCCTCTTGACCGGGAACCTTTAATTGCGCCTGGCGCATGCGGGACTGCGGAGTTTCCTTTACCCAAGTTTCGGGATACTCGAAGGCCAAGCCGGAGACGGCAAAGGATCGATCGTCGGCTTCCTGCCCCATAAGGCTGATAGCGGATAATGTCGTACCCCAGACCGCACAAGCCATGGCGACGTATTGCCAGCTCTTTCGCATAGGACTCAGAATAAACCACGCTCGCTCGCGGTTCAAGTTTCAAGCCGGGCAAAAAACGTTTTGGGGATTTTCTCCAGGGTTTTTTCACGCTAATCGCTAGAGGCCCGTATCACCGATTTCGGGCCATATTCGCTTTTTCCCTTCACCAGAGAGCCGAAACTTTAGCGCCTTCGAAATGGGAAAATAAAGCTGGCTTTTTCACTCTCTGGTCGTTATGGGTTCCTCATGGACGCCAAAATCAACCTCAAGCTGGTGACCGTTCGATTGGTGAAGAGCAGTGAGCGAAGACGCTGGGATTCGCTGATGGATCAGAACCATCGCTTGGGTTTCAAAGGCTTTGCCGGACGCGGTCTGCGTTATGTTGCCGAGTACCGAGGCCGGTGGTTGGCGTTAGCCGGCTGGCAAAGCGGAGTGTTCAAGTGTCGCCCGCGAGACAAGTGGCTCGGGTGGAAAAAACGAGAGCAGTTTCGTCGGCTGCATTTGATTGCCAACAATACCCGATTCCTCCTGCTTACCGAGCGGGGCGAAGTGCACAATCTGGGGAGCTGCGTCATGGCCAAAATGCTGCGCCGTTTGAGTGCCGATTGGCAACGGACCTGGGGTCATCCGCTGGAATTGGCCGAAACTTTCGTCGATCCCCGACACTTCGCGGGCACGATCTATCGCGCGGGGAATTGGCGGGCGGTAGGGCAATCGCAAGGCTACGCTCGCAGCAACGGACGCTATACCGCCCGGCACAATATCAAGAAGGAAAGGTACGTTTATCCCTTGCGACCCCAAGCCTGTTCCCGATTAAGGAAGCGTCAGGACGATCCGTCTTGGGGCCCCCAGGTGCAACGGGTAGAAACGTCCCCGAAACAGTTGAAATCATTGGTGCAACTGCTCGCGGAAATGGCTGATTTTCGCCGGGCACAAGGACGCAAACATCGGCTGGAAATGGTCCTCGCTATCTGCATCTTAGCTCGATTGGCCGGCAAGGTCGGCCCCTTGGCGACTTCGCGTTACGCCCAAAAAATGACGCCAAACCAATTGCAGACTCTCGGGGCGTGGCGCAACGCCAAGGGCCGTTGCGTGGCCCCGTCTCTCGCGACGATTCACCGGGTCATGACCGAGACGGATCCGGAAGCGTTGCAAACGGTAACTCACCGCTGGGTAACGGCCCAATTGACTCGACAACCCTTGGAAGCCTTGGCTGCCGACGGGAAGCGGATCAACGGAGCTAATCGCAACAGCAAAGACCATTTCGAGACCGTCATCCTCGTGCGCCATCAAGATGCGGTGCCCATCGCCGTTCGCATTTGCCGAGACCAAGGCGGCGAACAGGCGGCGATGGCGGCTCTCTTGGAGGATGTCGATATCCGGGGAGCCATCATTACGATCGATGCGCTCCATACTAACCGAGTCATGGCCGATGCCATCGTGTTGGTTAACGGAGCCCATTTTCTCTTCACGGTTAAAGAGAACAACCCCGAACTCTCTCAATTTTTGACCAGCCTGGATTGGGATCGAGTGGCCCAGGACCGGTTCACCGAAAACCCGGAGAAAGGACACGGCCGCATCGATCAACGGAGCATTCAAACCTATGAACCCCTTCCGGGAGCCATCACATTACCGCATGTCCTCCAAGTCTTTCGGATCATTCGACACCGCCATCATTTGAACGGTGAGCCCGAGACCGTGGAATATGCCTACGGCGTCACTTCGTTGCCTCCGGAGGCTGCCGACGCTCAACGATTGTTGTCACTCAATCGGGGACATTGGACGGTAGAAAACGGTAATCACCGCCGTCGCGACGGGATTTTCGGCGAAGATGATTGTCTTATGCGAACTCGCCATGGGCCGACGAACAATGCCCTCTTCAACAACCTGGCCTTGGCGATCATTCTCCAGTCGGGATACTCTAATATGGCCGAAGCTACCGACGATTTTCAGACGAATCGGAACCAAGGGTTGCGAGCCGTCACGAAAACCACCCCGTTTAAACGTCCGAAAAAAAACTGACCCGACCTTCCTGATTACCGACGCTTCCTCCTTGCTGATTCGGTCGGCGAATTGATCGTTCGACCGATACTCGCACCGGTTTAGTCTCCTGTCCGGCTGAAACTCGTCTCAATCGGCAATCGCCGCCTAACTCGAAGCATAATTCGGAAAAACAGTTTTTCCGACGAATCGAAATACTCCGCTCGACACTTAAAAAAACGATCGTCGATCAAAAATTATTAGCATGAAAAAGTCCTGGATTTTCTCCGATTGACAGGATTAACTTTATACCGCAAAGTAAAGGCGTGGACCCCGACTGGGCAGACGAAAGGCTGGAGCAGATCAGAATGCTGATGGAGCGTTCGGCTTCCTATCGCCGAGCGTTGGCTCCGGCAGCCCTGGCCACCGGCACGGTTGGTCTATTGGCCTGCGGGATCGGCTGGTACTGTCAAATCGACACGGGGCAATCGTTCGCGGTATTCTGGTTGACCGTCGCCGGCCTCGCGTTTTTTTTATCGGTGGCGATCGTCAGGCGTCAAGCGTTGCGGCGCATGGAACCCTTTTGGTCGCTGCCGACTCGCAGAGTGGCCGAGGCGATCTTCCCCGCTCTGACCGTCGGATTGATGTCCGGGTTGTTGGGCGCGGTTCCCGTTTTTCCGACTCCCGAGTTCGCCTGGCGGTTGCCTTCGATCTGGATGACCCTGTACGGCCTGGGCTTGTTTTCCGCCGGATTTTTCATGCCTCGGGGCATCCGGCTGTTCGGTTTGGGATTCGTCGTCATGGGCATGGCGACGCTCTGGGGATTCCCGCATGTCCCGGCCGAGCCCACGAACGCCGCGGTCGAACTTCGAGCCGCCCATTTGGTCATGGGCGGCAGTTTCGGGCTCCTGCATTTATTTTACGGTTGGTACCTGCTGCTCACCGAAAGCCATTCGCCGTCATGAATACCGAATGCTTTCAGCAACTGGAAAAGGTCATTCACGAACGGGGCCGCATGGGCATCATGTCGTTACTGGCGGCTTCGCCCGAATTATCGTTCACCGATATCAAGCAAATGCTCGAAATGACCGACGGCAACTTGAGCGTCCACCTCCGCACCCTGCAACAGGCCGGTTACGTCCAGGTCTCCAAAACTTTCGCCCGCAACCGGCCGTTGACCACCTGCCGCCTGACGTCCGAAGGCAAAACAGCTTTCGAACGTTATATCGGCTTGTTGGAACGGATCGTCCGTCAGAATCGATCATGAACCGAACGAAACCCATGCGACGCACGTCCGGTTCTTTCCGTTACTTTGCGAAACAAACTACTTGTTATTATCAACGCTTATGCACATCAAGCTCGCCAAACATTTAGGCATGTGTTTCGGGGTCCGGGACGCTATCGCCTTCGCCAAAACCCAAAGCCGGCAATCGCCGCTGACGACACTGGGTGACTTGGTTCACAACCAGGGAGTGTTGCGCGAACTGAATGATCACGGAGTTCGTTCCACTCGCGACTTCGATCAGATCGAAACATCCCGGGTCATGATTACTGCGCACGGGAGTTCGGACAGCGTCCGGCAGGCCTTGGACGAACGCCGGCACGAGGTGTTGGACGCCACTTGCCCGTTAGTTCACCATGCCCACCGGCTACTGACCGAACTGGTCGCTTCCGGGCATTTTCCGTTGGTCATCGGGAAACCGGGCCACGTCGAAGTCAAGGGACTGACCGGCGACCTGGAAGAATTTCGCATCATCTCCGGAGAGGCGGATCTGGAGCATATCCCACCCCGCCCCCGCTATGGCGTCGTCGCCCAAACTACCCAACCCATCGAACGCGTGCGATCCTTGGTAGCCGCGCTCCGCGAACGGTTTCCCTCGGCAGAGGTCGCCTTTCGAGACACGGTGTGCCAACCGACCAAAAACCGGCAAAAAGCGGCTAAGCAGTTGGCCACGGAAAGCGATGTCGTCATCGTCATCGGTGGCGCGCGCAGCAACAACACTCACGAATTGTACGCCCTATGCTCGCGCCACTGCTCCCGAGTCTACCACATTCAGCGGGCGGAAGAACTCCGAGAGGAATGGTTTTTCCCTTCCGACCTCGTGGGGGTGACCGCCGGAACTTCGACCCCCGACGATCAGATTCGCTCGGTAGTCGACTGGCTCGAAGCCTGGATCGTCCGCTCCGACTTTCCCGCCCGGCTCAGTAAAGTAACGAATTGACATCTCATCCGGAACGAGCCAGGATTCTCCCCCGGATGTCATCGAGCAAGGCCAGTTTGGCCCAACCGCCATTCCCGGCCAACCGGCAAACCGATCGCTCAACCGAAATCTGGAGCAGACTCGTCGAGCCCTACCAAGGGTTTCTCGACGAAGTGGGATTGCTGTTGCAAGAGCAAGTCGCCACTTTCGAACCGGAAATCGTTGAACAGGCGCGCTACGTCATTACCAACCATGGGAAACGGTTGCGCCCGCTATTGGTAGCCTTGGCCGGAGGAGCCCACCGAAGCTACGACCGATCCCTGGTTCACGTCGGAGCCATCATCGAAATGGTCCATCTGGCGACTTTGATTCACGACGATATCCTCGACGCGGCCGACTATCGCCGCAACCGTCCGTCCCTGGTCGCTAATCAGGGCAACCATCTGTCCGTGTTGCTTGGCGATTGCTTGTTCGCTCACGCCTTCCAAATATCCACCGCTTTCCCCACGGCCGATATTTGCCGCTCCGTAGCCCAGTCGACCAAACGCGTCTGCACCGGAGAAATATTACAAAGCTTTCGGAAAATAGAACCGGCGAACCGCGACGAATACCTGCGGATCATCAAAATGAAAACCGCCGAACTGTTTGGTTTGTCCTGCGTTCTGGGAGCTCGCTACGGTTCGCTTTTCGATGCCGAGGCCGGAGAATTAAAACAGTTCGGCCTGTTGCTGGGCACGGCCTATCAGATCTACGACGATTGCCTCGATTTGTTCAGTTCGGCCTCGGCGGTCGGAAAATCCACCGGCATCGATCTGTTGCAAGGCAAACTGACCCTGCCGGCGCTCATCCTGCTGGAACAGGCGGATCCCGACGAAAAAAACGAACTGAGAACAAAACTTATGCGTTGGGAGCGGTGTAATACCCATTGGCTGATGGAGCTGATGAACCGATACCGAATCTACGCGCAGTGTGCGCAATTCATACATTCGATGCTCAACGAGTCACGGGAGCAGCTGCGCTCGGTTACCCCCTCGGCCACTGTTTCGCCCATGCGGGAACTTACGGATTACTTGGAATTAAAGGTCAGCGAGTTGGCTCCGAATGACTCGTTCGAAAACGAACCCGTTCCATGCCAACCCTGAGTGTGAGTCGGGACGTCGGGTCGGCACTTTCCGAGCAGGGGGACGAGCGTTCGGAATCGGAGTTGGTCCGGGCGACGCGTGAGGGCGACCTGTCGGCCTTCGACGAACTGGTCCGCCGTTATCGCGCCCGGTTGCACGCGACGATCTACCACATGACGGCCAATCGTTCGGACGCCGACGACCTGACCCAGGAAACCTTCATCAAGGCCTATCAGTCCTTGGCTTCGTTCAAGGAATATTCCTCCTTTTTCACGTGGACCTACCGCATCGCCGTCAACAAGACGATCAACTTCCTCAAGAAGCGCAACCGCCGCAAATTCGTGCCCTTCGACCTAAACGATATCGACCCTTCCGGCGAAGATTGGTCGCTGGTTCGGGAGTTCGTGTTCGAATCCACGCCCCGTCGCGACCTCAAATTGAAAGAACTTCAAGGAAAGATCAGCGAAGCCATGATGAAGTTGTCTGAAACCCACCGGTTGGTAGTGATCATGCACGACATTCAAGGCATGTCACACGAGGAAATCGGTGCCGTCACCCATTGCAAAACGGGGACGGTTCGTTCCCGACTGCATTACGCCCGGCAGCAGTTACAGGCCTACTTGTCGAAGTATTTGGACTAATCCGATTGATCGGCGAGCGAGCGGTCCGTTCCACGACAGAGACTTTTTTTCGAGAAACCGACTGCCCGATCTTCTGGTTTCGACGAAATCGGAGCCGTTGATTTTCTCTCGGATTCTCCCTTGGTTTGGCCTTGGACCTTGCGTTTTTCGCCGATTCAGCCACTGACCTGCCTGACTGGAATCCTTCCTTCAGCCGCCCTTCCATCCCGGCACCGTCCCGGATAGTTCGCTATCACTCGCAATAGGGAGAGCTGGCTTGATTTCAGTGAACCCTCTGCGACCTCTCGCAATCGATACTCGGCGCATTTCAGCTGACGAAGCGGCAACATGAAACTCTCCGGTGAGTTTCGCACCCAGCGACGAACCGATGGTTTCGTCTGGTTCTTCGGATAATAAGCGCTACCAAAAAAGAGACCCCATCTCATCCTTCTGCCTTGCCGCGGAATGATTGGCCGACCTACTCATTGCCGCCTGGATTCAAGGCCATCGCTCTGGGGCTTCGAACAAAAATCATCGATTTTATCGGGAAATATGAAAGGATCAGCCCCGAGGAGGTTGCTTTTTTTTCGAACACTCGAATGCTTTCCTTGTCGACCATTGAGGACGGCTGTAATTCGAACGTCCCAGTCGTGATTCATTACTCAATCGGTCCGATTAATGCCGCATAACTCAGAGATGCCTAGCTCGTTGCAAAAGCTTTTGCGCCTGAAGGCCTTGGAAGTGACTCCAGAAGAGCGCCTCGAACGCCTGTCTTCGCGCATCAGGGCCAGAATCGAAGCCGAAAAGGTTTTGGCCGAAACCAGTCGTTGGTCGCTGTTTCGCTCGAGTTGGTTTCCCGCCATCGAACGCTTGGTGCCCATAGCTGCCGTCGGCGTGGTTTTGATTGCTCTGTTCTGGGTTCCCGATTTGAATGAGGTCATCGAAAACGAGTCGGCGGACCGGCCAGACGTGACGCCCCGATTGGCAGACGCTCCAGTGCCGACGGCACCCCAAACGAAGCGGCTATTCGGGGAAAATCTCTCGGATCCGAGGAGCAATACCGTGATTCGGAAATTTCCGTTCGACGAATCAGCAGCGCTGCCCGTGGCCGAGAACACCTGGACGACCCCGGCGATGAAGCAACGAAACGAACCGGGACTCTTTCCGCCCCCGCCCTACCTCGGTGTGCCGACCGTCAGCGAAGAGCAAACGCAACCGGTCAATCACCAAGGCCCCTGAAGTAGCGGCCTGAACCGGGGTAGCACCGTCGCGAAATCCATCGGCCCGACCGGTTTCGTTGCCGCTGAATCGAGTTGTCCGCCCGCTCGGATTTCAACCGCCCCTAGTAGACTCGAGAAAAAATGAGGTCGACGTTGATCTTCGTTTTCGCTTTGTTCGACGAGGATTGAGTAAGATTGAATTCGAACGGCAGGAATTCTCGAATGATTAGCCGGTTGTCTTCGACGATGGCCGGCGACGGTATTTGTTGGCTGGTGACTCGATAACGTTTCAACACTTGGCGTTGCCAGGTGCCTCCGGTAGCGATCTTATTGTTTTCCCGGTATTGGTTAGCGACTTTGCGACGCAATTCCAGAACTATTTGTTCCAGCGACTGCTGCTGGGGGTTCTGTCCCGGTCCCGAACCTTGAAAATAAGGATCTTGCGGCCCAAAACCTCCCGAGCCTTGGGAAAACTCGTCTTGCTGGTTGTAGGGGTCGAATTCGTCCGGCTCTTCGTCCGGTTCCTGCGCGTCGTCCAACTTGGGGATATGGGGCATGGTGCCGACCCAAGTGTTATCCGGATAAAAAATCGCCCGGCTTTTGTCCAAGAGCCGGATCAAGGGATTGGAGCCGAATTGCCGGAATTCCTCGGATTTGATGGTCACCGTTCCGGGAAAGTATCTGCCGTCCTCGTCGGCGACTTCGCCCAAAATGTCAATGCCGATTTTGGTCCGCTTCAAATGGTTGACCGTGGCGTTGAAGTTGAGTTGCCACCTTCCCAAAATCAATTCATCGTCGAACAAGGGCGATTTCCCGGTTTCGAAGTAAGATTTCAGGTCCGCCAGATCCGTTTTCTCCAGCAACAAGTCGATCATCCGGGGAGTGTTGACCACCATCCAGAAATACGGTTCCTTCAACACCGAGGCCAGGCTGGGTTGTCCCGCCAGCAACTCCTTAAAATTCATGGCCTCGGTTTCGTCAGATTCCGTAGACTCCGAAGCCACCGTCAGCATGATTTTCATTCCGGCCCACTCGCTCGACCATTGACTTTCCAGATTTTTGGGGAGGTATAATTCCGGCAATTTCATGAAGGGGGGATAATTGCGGAATCGATTTTCTAACAAGGGATTTTTGTGGGCCAAACCGAGGATATCGGAGATTTCGTAAAAGCGGGGCGGCAGCGGGTCGAGGATGGCAGCGACCTTTTCCAAGCCGGTTCCTTCCATGGATTGGCGGGCATCGGTAATAAAACTGAGCCAGGCAGGATCGTCGGAAGCCGAAGTTTGATGAGTCAGATACCCCGGACCGTAGACTAGCACGCCGAACCCGACGAGATAGATCATGCCGATCAATAACCCGACGGCCGCCCCCAAGCGGCGATTGAGTCGCTGGAACATCATCACCTTCGCTTCGTCCATTCTCGCCCTCAGATATTCCTTGGTTTTCGCCGAAACGAAGACGCCGGCGTACATGAAGCACACACTGAAGTAAATGAAAACGAGCAAGGGATAGACGATCAAAGCGAAAATGCCGGGCACGAAGAGTTCGGGTTTGCCGGCGAATTCACTCTTGATCGAGGAGGCCGTCAGCGGAATCACGATCGCCAAGCTGAACAACAGGCCCAGCAACGAACTCACCATCTGAATCGATCCCCGCCAAAAACCTAACCCGGCGAAAAACGCCAGCAACGCTATCGCAATCACCCAAACCATGGCCACCATCCTATTTCGTTTTTGCGAGAAATCACGAAAAATCTCCCGGCCGATCGCCGGCGTTTTTTTACCGCAAGAATCTTGCCATTCCGGTCCGGGCCGTTCATTTTCTGCCGGGCGAAACCGGCCGGCGGGGCGCGCCGGATCGAAAACCTATCCTTTTGTGGACAGAAAAACGCCTGCCTGATAGAAACTCCGCTTCTTTTGCCGTGGAAGAATCCGCAACTAACGACCGAACGCTTCAGCGAATCGAAAAGAGCCTTCTCAGACGAATCGGCGACACTCCCCTGGTAGAAATCCGCCGGGCCTTGCCCGGCGACATCGAATCGGACGTCCGCGTTTTGGCCAAAGCGGAATGGTTCAACCCCGGTGGTTCGGTCAAGGACCGCCCGGCGTTGCGCATGGTACGGGACGCCTTGGAATCCGGACGGCTCGGACCGGGCCGGACGCTGATCGATTCGACCTCGGGCAACACCGGAATCGCCTTCGCCATGATTGGAGCCGTATTGAATTTTCCGGTGACCCTGGTCATGCCCGAGAACGTCAGCAAAGAACGGAAAACGATCTTGCAAGGGTATGGCGCCGAAATCGTCTATACCGATCCTCTCGAAGGTTCGGACGGGGCCCGGCGCCGCGTGGAAGAACTGATGGAGCAAAACCCGGAGGGCTATTTTTTCGCCAACCAATACGACAATCCTTCCAACTGGAAGGCGCATTACGATTCGACCGGTCCCGAAATCTGGCGCGAGACCCAAGGCGAAATCACCCACTTCGTCGCGGGCATGGGTACCAGCGGCACCATGGTCGGCGCCTCCCGGTTTTTGAAGGAACGCTCGGAATCCATCCAAATTACCGCCCTGCAACCGGAACCGTTCCACGGCATCGAGGGTTGGAAAAATATGGACTCCGCCATTCCGGTCGGCATTTACGATTCCGGCGTTCATGACGAACTGGTGACCATCCCCACCGAACCGGCTTATCACTGGGCCCGGGAACTGGCTTTGAAAGAAGGCTTGCTGGTCAGTCCCTCGGCCGGCGGAGCTTTCTACGGAGCCCTCCAAGTGGCGCGCCGGTTGTCTCGGGGTTTGATCGTGGTCGTGTTCGCCGACGGCGGCGATAAATACCTGAGCACTTCTCTCTTTTCATGACCGGTCAGTATTCGATTCCCGACGGCTTGCTCTCCCCCGTTCTCGATCATGCGCTCCGCGACTATCCCGCCGAATGTTGCGGCATGATTTTCGCCGCCAGGAATACGTCCCGGCTAACCAGGATTCGCGCCTGCGAAAACGTGCAGGATTCCTTGCACCGCCGCGACCCCGTTCGGTTCCCCCGCACGGCGAAAACCGCCTACGCCATGGCGCCCCAGGAACTGTTCGCGATCGAACAGGAATTGCGCGACCGCGAGGAACGGATCGCTCTGATCTATCATTCCCATATCGATACGGACGCCTATTTTTCCGACGAAGATTTTCGTCGCGCCACCTTCGGCGAACCGCCCGAGCCGCTATATCCCGGCACCGTCTATCTGGTGCTCTCCGTGAGACGGAGCGAAGGAAAACCGATCGTGGCGGCGCAAAAACAATTCGGATGGGATCCCGACCGGCGAGCGTTTCCGGAACTGGGGAACGGCGGCGGTTCCCGCAACGGCTGATTCCGTTTCCGTTCGTTATCCGGTATAACGGCCCGATGACTCAGTCGTACTCCAGTTACCGAAACCTGCCGCCGCTGGGCGGAATCTGCAGTTTCGAAGAGGCGGCCAAAAAAGGGTTGACGGTCAAAGAGTGCGTCGCGCGCCTCAAGCGGTTCCATTACGCCGGCAAACGGTTGCACGGCATCTTCACCGCGCAGATCACTTCCGAACCGATCTACGAATTGAAATCGGCCTTTTCGCTGCACGCCTACTTGTGCGCCGAAATCGTCACTTCCCTCCGCGACCGCATTTCCGAAATGCGGGAACCTCCGCTGGGTTTGGACAAAATACCCGATCCTCATCTGGAGATCTATTTCGACGAGATCCGCAGCGCTCCGACTACGGAGGAACGGCTGACGGCGCTCTATCAAAAGGCGATTCCGGAACTCTCCCGAGCGATGGCTCGCCACCTGGAAGACACCAATCCCCTGGCGGATTATCCCTCGACCCGCGCACTCAAGTTCGCCCGGCAAGATCTGCTCCAGATGGAAAACTTCGGTCGCGAAGCCGTGGCTTCGTTGGTCGCCGAAGATTGCCGCAGCCGAGCCGAACCTTGGCTCGACCGGCTTGACGAATACCTGCAAGCGGCCGGCGGCCTGGACGGCATTTCGCCGACCGAGAACACTCTCAAGGAGAGATGTCATTCCCGAAAGCCTTGGCGCTACGACCCCCGCCCCCGCCGGGATAGCCGGTTTCCGGATCCCTACAACATGGCCGTCAACGCCGAAGCTTTTTTGTACGACGACTCCTTCTCAGCCGAACCCAAGACGTTGATGATGTTTTTTAAACGGCTCAGGGAAATCGACGTGCCCGAAATGATGGCCAGCATTATCGTGGAGACTCCGGACCGCTCGTGGCTTTACTACCGCGACATGACGCGGCAACTATGGGACGAAGCCCGGCACGCGATGATGGGCGAAGTCGGGTTCGCGCAACTAGGAGTGGACTGGCGCCATGCGATGGTCAATTTCACTTGGTCGTTGGCGCTCAACACCCAATTGACTCCGCTCGAACGTCACGCCGTACTGTACTTTATCGAACAGGGTTTGATGGCCAAAACCGGGAAGCGCTTCGAATGGGAAGTGGCTCAAGCCTCCGGCAATCCGCTATCAGCCCTGTTTCAGGATTACGATTGGGCGGACGAAGTGCTCCATGCCCGGATCGGCCGCGACTGGTACCTCTCCCAAATGACCGATCCTCAGCAAGCGGTCGCTTACGGCGATCGTTGCTGGTCGAAAGTACTCATGGATTGGGAGCGCTGGCAAAAGGACGGGTTGACCGAACACCGCAATTGGTGGCCCGACCTGTATCGGGAAGCTTGCCGCCGACGGCAAGTCGAACCGGACGAGGCGGTTCTCAATTATCGGGTTTCCTACCGGGAAGTGCGGGCCGACTTGAAAACCATTTCGGCTTCCGGCTGAAAGGCTACTTTCCGATTTTCCGAAACCGGATATCACGCACCTGAGCCGTCGTTATCCAGGTGGCGATGCCTAACGGTACGGAGTCCTCGATCTCCCCGAACCGCATGGCTATCTTGCGATCTTCGGTTTCCAGATCCACCATCTTGGCCCGATCGATCCAGGCTTCGATTTTCTCGGGAGTCACGCGCACGGTTACTCGATACCAACGACCGGTTTCGAAAGCCAGGTAGTCCGCGGTTTCGTTCTCGGAAGCGTCCATGCCGTCAATGCTCGAAATGCCGACGACTCCCCCGCCCCAGCCGCCGACCACGAAACTGCAATGACTTTCCGCGTAAGGAAACGTCAGACAACAGAAAAAATCGTTGCCTTCGATTTTCTGCGCTTCGAGCGTCAACTCGAAATTCATCTTCGGCGGCTTGTTGGTAACATTGATCCCGCTGAGCGCCAAACCGGCCGGGATTTCGATCGCCCCTTGCTTGACTACCGGCACGGCGTGCCCCGCGAATTCGGTCACGCGCCACCCCTTCAGGCTTTTCCCGTCGAACAGCGGTTCCCAGTCCTTGGCCTTGAGGTCCGGAAAATCGTTTTCGTCCGCCAAGGCTCCGAGCGAACAAGCCAGCAATAACGAAGGCAAGACTACGGCCAGGAAGCGAAACGAAGCAATCGGAGCGTCCATCCCGCCAGACTAAACGGCGATCGCCACGAAGGGAAGCTTCAATGTTCAGTCAGAGGAGGCGAAGCGTTCGGCCTTCCAGGGATCGGCGGAATTAGAGTATCTCCGCAACTCCCAAAAGCCCGGGACGTCACGTTTCAGAAACACGATTTCCCGAACGAATTTGGTTCCTTTCCAGGCGTAGCGGCTGGGAATGATAACTCGGGCGGGGCCGCCGTGTTCGGCAGTGAGGGGCTGGCCGTTCCAGGAATGAGCGAGCAACACGTCGCCGGCGGCGCAGACCGCCAACGGACTGTTGGTGGTGTAACCGTCGTAGCCCTTGAAAAATACGTACTTGGCCTCGGAGTGAGGTTTCGCGAGTTCGACGATTGCGGAAAACGGGACGCCGCGCCACGTCAGGTTCAAACGGCTCCAAGCGGTGACGCAATGAAAGTCGCTGGTGCTTTCGATCTGAGGCAAACTCTGAAATCGTTCCCAATCAAGCGTCACCGGATGGTCAACTCTGCCCAATAACCGAAGGCGCCACCGGCCGAGCTCGATGTCCGGGTGCCATCCCAAATCGAGCACCGGAAAATTCGGGACTTCGCGTTGTCCGGGAGGCAAGCGGCGGTCGGCAATCTTCTCATCTTGCGGTCGTTGGCCCTGAGTTCTCGCCCAACGTTCCTTTCGCGCGATTATATCCCGCTTCATGTTCGAGTCTCAGGTGTTTCCCAGTGATCAGGCCTTCCGAGCGACCGGACGATTACCTCCGGATTGCCGTTGACCCTTAATGCGTCCGGTTCACGGGAAAGCCGACGCCGCTTTCCCGGTATCCCAGCGGTCTTCAACGTAATTCGGTTCCCGAATTCAGGCAATCATTTCCGCGAGTTCGCTACGTCGATCCGGAACGAAACGTCAACGTGAGAAGCCGCCCCGAAAAACCAGGATGGAAAAAACGACACGGGCGTTAGGTGATACCGTTCAAGAAAAGATGGAAGATGGCTTCTAATCCGTAAAGCTCTCCCCCAGCGAATGACCGATGATAGCTATGGTGTCGTTTGACCACTCTTGGCTCTGGAAAACGGCTCAGCTCGGTGAGGACCGTCGTTTCGAATTGAAAGCGGTCGAAATCCCAGGCGAAAAACTAAATCGTCCCCGGAGAGATGCTCTCGCCGACGAACTGGCGGCGTTCGGAAACACCGGCGGCGGACAGCTGGTACTGGGCGTCACCTACAAAAGACGGCCGCCATCACTTACCCCGGAACAACTCGACGTATTAGTTCGAACCGTCCGTGAAATCTGTCTGGATTGCATCGATCCTCCGCTACCATTCATATTATTTCGAATTCCGGTGCCGGCACCGGAGACCGGCGGCATCCCAGTCGTCGAGATTCCCGAAGGCGTGACGGTACATCGATCGCCTGGCGGTTACTTTCGGCGCCACGGAGCCGCCAAATTGCCGATGGATTCGGACACCATTCGCAGGCTGTCTCGCGCAAGAGGCCTATCCGGCTCCACTTCGGCCGATACGCAGGTGATTCGTGACACCGGAATCAACAGTCTTCAACCCGATCTCTGGCGAAGGTAGCCGAGTTCCCGAACGACCGATTCCGCGAATGTCGCTTTAACCAAACTTCGTTTTGCGAAATTCGATGCGAACGGACTATTGCGGGCTACCGTCGGCGGCGCCTTGCTGGCTTCCGATAATCCTCGCGAATGGCTCCCGAGCGCTTACATCATGGCAGTGTGCCACCACGGAAACCGCCAGTTGAAGGCACGCGAAACAGGCGGCCCGTCAGATCGTCAGATTCGCGAGGCGGTACGCTTTGTGGAAACGTATCTACGCGTGGCGGCATACCAAGCTCCTCACCGTGTCGAAATTCCGCAATACAGCGTCCACGCCGTTTTCGAAGCCGTAGTAAACGCCGTGGCACAACGGGATTACGCCGCATTTGGGGCAAGCATTCGCCTATTCATGTTCGACGGTCGGTTGGAATTAAATTCTCCGGGAAATCTGAGCGGCTCTATGTCTCCGGACGACCTGCGCACGAACCAATACCGACGCAACGAATTTTTGTTTTCGCGACTCGGACCATGCTACGTGGGCTACGTCCCCGGAGCCAATGGCCGTCAGTATTTTGTCGAACGGCGGGGTGAGGGCATACCCATCTTCGAGGATAAAACTTTTGCGCTTTGCGGCCAGCGTCCCAGTGTTGAACTGATCAGCGGTCGAGAACTGAAGATCACTTTGCCAGCGGCCCGCCCTCCGGTAATCGACGGGAGCGTGGCTTCAGTAAAAGTTTGTCACGATTTCACCGGCAACCCTCTGCCTAAAGTACCCGTATCAGCCCTTTTCCCCAACACCAGTCCGAAATCTCGGGGGTAAGCACTGTCCGAATTCGCCTAGGTCACGACCTCCCCGGCATCTGGTTCCAAACCTGGCCATCGAGCGTCCGACCGGTCTTTTTCTTGAATGCTCCACCCCACTGCTTGAAAAAAAAACGGCACGCCGAGTCGCGTGCATCGGTCGCGAGTTGCCCGCACCCACTCGGCGGCCATGGGCCGGGCGCCCGGACCTGATTCTCCGCCGGCGATAACCCAATCGATCCCGTTCAACTCCAGGACCGGCAACGGCCCGAGCAAGGGTTCCAGCGAGAGATATCTCACGTGAGCTCCCGTCTTTTTCAGGAGCGGAAGCCGACCGAGCCATCGCCGGGACTCGACGCTGACCCCGAACCAGATGTTGGGGGTCCAATCCAAGCGGCCGGCCAGTTGAACCGCGCGGCCAAGCCGTTTGGTCAATACTTGAAACGTATGCCGAGGGAAGCGATTCATCACCTCGAATACCCGTTCGATAAATGGCCCCGGAACCGCCCGATGAAAAAGATCGGACATCGAATTGACAAAAACCAGCCGAGGTTTTTTCCAGGCCGCCGGTTGGCCGAGAGCCGATTCGTGCACCGCGACGGAAAATCCTTCGTGATACTTTTCGACCCCCATTCTCTGCAATCTCAGAGCCATCCGTTCGGCGTGGCAATGCCGACAACCGTCGCTGATCTTGGTGCATCCGGTCACCGGATTCCAGGTGACGTCGGGCCACTCGATGCTTGAATTAGCCGACACGCCCGATAGCTGCTCAAAAAGCGCTCCGCATTGTTATCCGCGAGCGGCAGTTCTCGCACCGCCGCTCGCGAACGAAAACTCTCTCCCCGAACCGGTTCGCCAGCGCGTTCCAATCACTGAGGCGAGACGGCTCGACATCCCGCACCCTCTCGAATTCCCCGCCTCCGCACAAGCTTCGTCGAGGTGTTTTTCGTAATGGATAGCTCCAGTTCCGACGATCGTCCTTTCGCTCCAGACGCTGCCGAATCGTCCCGATGATCATTTTCGTCGATTACGGTCTTAAACCGTCCTGCCCTTTTCACCGATCCGATGGGACCGTTTCTCGAGCGTTAGCCTCGGCCACGGTATCTTCGCACCGACACTTGCGACCTTCATGATTCCAATGAATGCCGGCCGCGGCCGGATTGCTGAGGCGAGCGTTTCGAGTTCAACCGTTTGCGGCCGGAAAGCGATAGCTATCGCCCGTGGCATTCCGGCCCGCCCGGTTCGAATCCGCTCCGATTCCACTTCCGGTAAATATAATTGCGGGATGATCCGTTTACCGGTAAACAGATCGCTGTCGAAGCCAAAAGATCCCCGGTGAGCGGACCGTTTTGAGAATCGAGAGGATCCGAGCTTTCGTTCCGACCGACGGACATCCAGTTATCCTGACATTCATGAGCGTTCTAGTAACCCGTAATGCCCCTGATTTTATCGCGCCCGCCGCTATGCCCGACGGCACCATCGAAGAGCAATTCCAACTCTCCAGTTATCGCGGCAAGCATGTGCTGCTGTTCTTTTGGCCGCTGGATTTCACCTTCGTTTGCCCGACCGAAATCATTGCTCTGGACCATCGCTTCGAAACGTTCGCGGACCAAGGCGTCCAATTGATCGGCGTCTCGATCGATTCCCAATTCACCCATCACGCCTGGCGCCGGACGCCGATCGAACAGGGCGGAATCGGCCCCGTGAAGTTTCCGATCGTGGCCGACGTCAAACACGGGATCGCTCGTAATTACGGCGTGGAACATCCCGATGAGGGCGTGGCTATGCGCGCCAGTTTCTTGATCGACAAGGATGGTGTCGTCCAGCACATGACCGTGAACAATCTGCCGCTGGGCCGCAATATCGACGAGCATCTGCGCATGGTCGAAGCCTTGCGCTTCGTCGAAGAATACGGCGAGGTCTGTCCTGCGGGTTGGTGCAAGGGAGATTCCGGGTTGAAACCGACCACCAAGGGAGTAGCCGACTACCTTACTTCCCATTCCCGCGAGCTCTAAGGGCGGTTTCCGGTCCGAGTCCTCGACGGCGACACCCCGAGGTTTCGGACCGGAGAATTCCATGTTCGAACTTTTCCGAACCGACCGGTATTCCCGGGCGCGATTGGGTCGGTTGGGGACCGCTCGAGGCCACATCGATACGCCGGCGTTCATGCCGGTCGGCACCCGAGCCAGCGTCAAATCCCTCGACAATCGCGAACTGCTCGAATGCGGCGTTTCGGTCTTGCTGGGCAATACCTATCACTTGGCATTGCGGCCGGGTTTGGCGATCGTTTCCCGATTAGGAGGGTTGCATCGGTTCATGAATTGGGAGTTGCCGATTCTCACCGACAGCGGCGGCTTCCAAGTGTTCAGTTTGGCCCGAATCCGCCAAATCCAGCCGCACGGAATCGCGTTTCGTTCTCATCTGGACGGTTCGCCGTTGTTTTTGGGTCCGGTCGAAGCCATGGAATATCAGCGCCTGCTCGGTTCGGATATCGCCATGGCGTTGGACGTCTGTCCCCCGCACGAAGCGAGCGCAACCGAATTGGCTGAGGCCGTGAACCGAACCCTGGATTGGGCCAAGGCCTGCCGCGAGCAACAACGGGCCGAGAGGCAACTGGTTTTCGGCATCGTTCAAGGCGGCACAAACGCGGAATTACGGGAATCCTGCGCTCGGCAATTGGTCGAACTGGAGTTCGACGGTTACGCCGTCGGCGGCGTCAGCGTCGGAGAATCCGAACCGGAAATGATGGAGGCCATCGAGTACGCCGAACCGTTTCTTCCGCCCGGCAAACCCCGTTACGCCATGGGCGTGGGCACTCCGGGACAACTGGTCGAAATGGTCGCCCGGGGCATCGACCTGTTCGATTGCGTCTTGCCTACCCGGCTGGCCCGCAACGGCACGGCTTTCACCCCCGGAGGCACGGTAAGCATCAAAGCCGGCCGAGAAAAAGACAACGCTTCCCCTATCGACTCGGAATGCCGCTGTTACGTGTGCCGCAATTTCAGCCGGGCCTATCTGCGTCATCTGTTCAACACCAACGAAATGCTGGGGCCTCGATTGCTCAGCTTGCACAACACCTGGATGTACCAAAAACTGATGGAACGCATCCGGGACAGTCTCCGAAACGATCGATTCGACGAATTGCGCCGAGCTTGGAAAGACAATTGGCGGCCATCGACCTCGGTTTCGGCCCGTTTGACGATACCTGACGACAGCTGAAGGCGAACCGACTCTTCACCAGCAGGTTTCGTCATGCCTTCATCAAAGGTTATTCCTCAGAATAAAGACGATCGACCGAGATAATATGAGACGATAGCCTTTTCCGTTGCGGGATCAGTTGAATACACAGCTTTTGCCATGTGATGCAACAGACGCCGGGATATTTGGTAGAATTCGATATTTCGTTATAATCCCCCGTCGCGGATAGATTGGCGTTCGTTTAGTTGACCTTCGTTTAACTTGCGCGTCCGTGATCTGATGCACGCGGGTGACACACGCAAACGCGGACACTCGAAAGCATGGTTTTTGGCGGCCGACGCAACGGTTGTTCGCGGCGCCGGATATCGGGGTTGGACAGCGGTCCTACCGCTCGACGCTGTCGTCTTGATCCCGCCCAGCCCGTTGCGCTCGGTCCGTCTTGGACTGTTTCACCACCTTTTACACCGCCATTTCGAGAACACCCTGTTTTTCCGGTGTCGAAGGCCACACTTCCGGATCGGCTATTTCTTAGTAATCGGCACGGCTCGATCAATGAGCCAAGTTCTCAGGCTCGGAATCGGACAGGACAGCATGCCGTCTTCATCGGGCTGCAAAATTCCATAATGGATCAAATGATCCAAAAAGTCTTCAGCATCCATTCCTTTTGGAAGACGGCCCGCTCTTTGCCCCATTGGATCCGCTTTTGCCTTGATGATGTCCACCACATGGTCCGCCGGAGCACCACCTTCCGGTATCATTTTCAGCACATTCGCCACCAAGCGGACGGAGCGCCCCATCTCTTTGCTCTGCCTCGCCAAGTAGCTATTTTCCCGGTAGGCAACGGCCTGCTGCTCGACAGCGGCGAAATCCACCGTCCCCAGATCGCCTCGGGTTTCGACCAAGCCGCCGAACAATGCCGCAGTCGCGGTTCGAACATGCTGCGGCCATCCCTCCGAACGCGTTGCTATCTCGCCGCCGATCCCCTCCAGCTGATCGGAATTATAATTGATTCGGCACCGGTCGAACATTTGCTTGACGCAGGATTGCACCTCCGCGGGCGGTAAGGCGGCGAGGGTGCACATATTGCCGATTGTCAGACGCGGCGACATAGCTTGTTGCAGCTTCTCGGCAGAATTGGCCAGGCCGGCACAGACCAGGACGATCGGCAGACCGTGCTCGCCCAGATGAAGTTTAAGAAGGCAGTCTCCGTGTTCTTTCGTGACCGTCTGGATCTCGTCCACCAGAAGGCATACCGGACGTTTCCATTTTTTCGCCGGCATCGATTTCTCAAGAACATTAAATTCCGATTGCATCGGGCCGGTTTCTCTGGTCTGAGATTGATCGATTTCGATAGGCCATACGCCTCCAGTCCCGCCGCGTGTGGTCGACACTGTCTTCTGGTCGAGCTCCTTCACTTCGGACGGAAGGACGTGTTCCCCAATTATCCGAACGAGTGCGCCGGTATTTTTCAGAATCCTTACTGGAACGGATACAACCAATGGATCGTTTTCCCCGATCCAGAATTTTCTGATGTGCGCCAGTAGCGAAGACTTGCCGGCTCCAGGCGCTCCCCGGAAGACTACGATGTGATCGGCTGTCTGCTCGCCTTGCCGACAAAGATCAAGGGCCCGCCTACAATTCTCTTCCACAATCTCAAATTCCGCCTCCCGCCCCACGAAGACCGGAGGATACTGCCGATCCCAGGGCGTGGTGAATTCTTCAATCAGCGCCAAATCGGGACCATTTGTTTTTTTAGTGGAACAAGACATAGAAACTCCGCCTTCTAATCCGATCTTACTGCCGATTCAGAGAGGCCACTATCCAAAACGAATGGCAGGAAACTCGGTTTGACCAGGATTGGATGGTGATTCTACCGCTCGGCACCGCTGTCTTGATCCTGTCCGTTGTGGTGCTTTTGATCCGGTTCGAATTGTTCCGGCGCCTTTTTCACCGCAGTTTCGAGAGCGCCCCGGTTTCCTTGTGTCAAAGGCTGCGACTCCGGAACAGCTCTTTCCCGGTTTCCGACATCGGCTTGATTAGTGAGCCAAGTTCGCAAGCTCGGAATCGGAGAGGACAGCCTTTTGGTTCTATCAGGCTGCAAAACTCCTTGGTGAATCAGATGATCCAGGAAGTCTACGGCATCCGTCCCTTTTGGTAACCGCCAGCTTTCAGGTCCATCGGAAACTTCCTATTCTCTTATGATGTCCACCACCTGAGCCCGCCTCATGCCGGTTTCCGGCATTGCCCTCAGCAGACCTGCTGTTACTTACCATGTTATTTCGGGAAATCGTGCGTTTTTATTTCGCATTATTTCGGACATAAACGCTCTGATCCGGCGGTCGGCTGCCCCATAGTGGTGTTCTTTGGCCGTCAACGACTCTCCAACTCCCCCCATGATCTTGCCGTTGGAACTTCCAGCGGATCCCTTACGCTTTCGACGCCGGTGAAAATGGCGAACATTCCGCCGCTCGGTTATGATAGCGTCATCCCAACGCCCAACGACTGAGGCCTCCAGGGGCTAAAGACTGGAACGACCTGCTGCGAAGCCAATGACCCGCTCCCCGAATCCCACCCGAATTGTCTTTTCCAAGCAGTCAATTAATAAAACCATTGGCCGTTGAAAATCGGTCGTCACTCCTAGCTGACCCACCCCAATTAGCACTCGGATTAATGTGAGAAAATTCGCCCGAAATAACGTGGCGAATAACAGGCGACTAACCGGTTTCATTGACTTGGTTCCGCGATCTTGCGAGCCTGCCGCCCTCGCCTCTTGCATCAAAACGCCCAAGTGAAATCGTGAGGGAGCGAGTTTCCCGCTCCCCACGCAACCACGGCAAAACCACGGCGTTTTCCGGAGAACAATGCCGGTCAGGATGGTTTCACGACTCCTGCCCAGCTTGGCCGGGTTCATTCCAAAGCTTGCGATTCCGTTCAAATTGCCTTAGTTTTACGGGACTATTCGGTAACGGAAAACACCCGGTAGCCGAACCATGAATTCCTTGCCCGATAACGATTCGTCCGCGCCTAACCCCAAAGCTGCGGGGATGACGGCACTCACCGCTTGGCGCTGGCCTCTGACCCTGCTGGCACTGGCGAGCATGATGATCGCGGCTGCGTTTTTCTTCTTGCATCAGGCGCAAACCGGCCTGAAAACCGGGTTGGAGGAAATCGTCGAAAAAACGGAAAGTTTCGCCCAAGGCTTTCGTCAAGGCACCATTACCGAAACCTTCCTCGCCTCCCTGCCGACGATCGGCGATGCCGATGGCGGCTTGCTGGAATTAGCCACCCTGCACTCGACCGAATCCCTCCGGGCCGAAGACAACTTGCGCATTTGGTGGAACTACGTGTCCTTGGGCACCACGGTGTCGGAAATCACCGTGCCGGTGATCTACCGTTATCACATCAAGTTGACCGACCCGTGGGAATTAAGCGTCTCCAACCGAACCTGCCTGGTAGTAGCGCCTCGCATCCGCCCCAGTCTGCCTCCCGGCATCGACACGGGCAACATCGTCAAAAATTCGCGTAACGGCTGGGCCCGGTTCAATGCCGACGATCAATTGACCGAACTGGAAAAATCCATCACCGAAAAACTGACCGAGTTTGCCGACAGCCCCGAACGCGTGGCTTTGATTCGCGAGCTCGCCCGAAAGACCGTAGCCGACTTCGTTCACAGCTGGTTGTTGCGGGAAGATCATTGGCGCGACGACCGGTTCAACCGGGTAATCGTCCAGTTCGCCGACGAACCGAAAGCGCCCCGGCTCGCGCAACGGAATGGACTGACTCTTCCCTGAGACCCCTACCCTTTTTTTCCGCTGGGCCGCCAGTGCAACAGCTTCAACTGAAGGAGGCGATGACCGTTCACTTCGTTGATCTGGGGCGTGAAAGCCAGGTGGAATCTCCCGGTAGGCAACGGACGGTCGCCGCAATTCCACCATAAGACTTCGTTGGTGCCGTCGCTGTCGGTCACCCAGAATTTCACGTGCTGGTTATCCTTGCCCATGCGATGCGGTTGCCCTTTCAACCTGACGTTCCGGAACGAGAATTGCATGGAATCGTTACCGACCCCGAACGGCCGCAGCCCAGAGAGTTCTTCGACCTGCGCCAGCGACATGGCCGAAGGCGTCACTTCCAAATCCAAGCGAAGCTTTTGAACCAAGCTATCCCGCGATAAACGGCCTTTGGCGTAAAGATTGATGCGCTGCCTGAAATCGGACAGCTTCCGGGGATCGATCGATAACCCGGCGGCCATGGCATGACCGCCGTGATCTTCCAGCAAGTCGTCGCATTCCCGGAGTGCGGCCGCCAGGTCGAAACCGGCCACGCTTCGTCCGGAGCCCCGAAGATTGCCGTTTTCTCCGCCGCCGAGAATAATGGTCGGCCGATAAAACTCCCGCAAGACCTTGACGGCCACGATACCGACCACTCCGATATGCCAATCGCGATTGCCGACCACGATCACGAAATCGCGTTGAGCGTCGAAGCGGCGGCGCAATTCGGCAATCGCATCCTCGAGGATTTCCTTTTCGATCGATTGGCGTCTTCGATTGCAAGCTTCCAGATTAAGAGCCTGTTCCTTGGCCGATTCCATGTCGTCGACGCACCGGATCAATTCCAGAGAGGCGGCGGGATCTTCGATTCGCCCGGAAGCGTTGATTCGCGGACCGAGCACCGAACTGATGTCGAACACGTCGATCTGATGCCGAACCTGGGCTACTTCCATCAGCGCCAGCAAACCCGCCCGGCGGGTTTGGTTGAGCCGGTTCAAGCCCAAGGCCACCATGATGCGATTTTCTCTGACCAAGGGTACCAAATCGGCTACCGTTCCCAAGGCGACCAATTCCAGCAAGGAAATCAGATCGAAATCCTTGGCGGAGGGCGGCCGATTGAGTTGCTGACACTGCGCGACCAACGCCTGAGCCAGCTTATAGGCCAGTCCCACCGAACTGAGTTCGCTGAACTTGCCGCCGTTGAGCAATGGATTGACCAGGGCCACTGCCGGAGGAACCGGCTCGAAAAGCTGGTGATGGTCCAGCACGATCACGTCGACGCCCCGTTCCTTAAGCCACTGGATGCTTTCCCAGGAGGTCGAACCGCAATCGACGGCCAAAATGACGTCGGGAGCAAACTGCTCGCAACAGTGCTCTACCGCCGCACGACTCAGGCCGTACCCCTTTTGTTCCCGCCGAGGAAGATAATAGTCCAGCCGCCACCCCAATTCTTCCATGACTTCGATCAACAACGCCGTGGAGGTCAGACCGTCCACGTCGGTGTCGCCGAAAATCACTATGGTCTCGCCCGTTTCCCGAGCGGCGATCAATCGCTCGACCGCCCGGGTCATGTTGGGAATCTCCAGCGGAGAAGCCAAATACTCGAATTGGGGATCAAGAAACCGCTGGGCTTTCTCGGTAGTGTCCAGTCCCCGATTGATCAGGCATTGGGCGAACATGGTCGAAACCCCAAGTTCCCGAGCCAGCAATTTAGCTGTAGCGGGGCGCTGAGGTAAGATGGCCCAACGGAAATCCATGAAACGACGGTAGTCGTTCGCACGGTGTCACGATCGCTCGCAAAAAACAAGGTCATTATCCCCGCCGCCGGGCGAATAGGACCGTTCGGCTCAGGTTACCTGCGGGGAATCGGAGGTCGAGTCGAGCATGACTTCCGGAGCGACTTCGGTAAGGGCCGGTTTCTCTCCCTTGGTCCACCACAACACGATCGACGAGGCGATGTAGATACTCGAATAAGTGCCCGTGATGACACCGATCAGAAAGGTGAACGAGAAATCATTGATGACGCTCCCGCCGAAAACGAACAGGGAACAGGCAGCCATCAGCGTCGTGCCCGACGTGATGATCGTACGGCTCAGACATTTATTGATGGCTGAGTTCATGATGTCCCGGAAACTGCCCCGAACGCCCATCCGCAAATCTTCCCGGATGCGGTCGAAGATCACGATGGTATCGTTGATCGAAAACCCGATCACGGTGAGGATGGCGGCAATCATGGTGGCGTTCAATTCCCGTCCCGTCAAAAAGAACCAGCCGAGCGTCATCAGGACATCGTGAACGACGGCCAGAACCGCCCCGATCGCGAAGGAGAATTCGTACCGCAGAGCGACGTAAACCAGAATCCCGAACAACGCCAGAGTCACGGCGATCAGAGCCGATTTCTGAATCTCTTTGCCGACCGAGCCGCCGATGGTGTTGGAGGTCAGCAACTCGAAATCGCTCTCCGGGTACGTTTCCTGCAGTTTCGCGGCGATCGCCCCGCTGGTGCCCAAGGCGCTGGTAATCTTCAACGTTTGAGTACCGCTGCCTAAATCCCGTTGGTATTGAATTCCGGCCCCCCCTGCTCCTTCGACCGACTCCACGGTATCCCGCAACTCCGCCAATTCCACTGATTGCTGGAAGGCGAAAACTTGCGAATCGCCGCCCATGAAATCGACTCCCAATACCGCCCGGGCATCCCGGGTCAGACCGTAGCCGACCCCGATCAGGATCAAGGCCCAGGAAATGGCGAACCCCTGCTTCCACAGCCGCATGAAATCGAATTGGCGGTTATGCAGGAATCCCAACTCGAACATGGAAACCGTCTTCATCCAGCCCGTTTCCAAAAATCCCCGGATGACCAACCTGGTAACGACGAGCGCCGTGAACATGCTGGCGATGATTCCGATGGTCAGCGTCACCCCGAATCCCTGCACCGGCCCCTTGCCCAAGTTGATCAAAATGATCGAAGCTATCAGCGTAGTGACGTTGGCGTCGAAAATCGTTCCGAACGCCCGGCGGTAGCCGGCGTCGACGGCGCCTTTCGTCGATTTGCCCGAAGACAGTTCTTCCCGGATGCGTTCCAGAATCAGTACGTTCGCGTCCACGGCCATACCGATGGTCAAGACGACGCCGGCGATCCCGGGTAAGGTCAGGGTTGCGTCTATCGAACAGAGCACGCCGAGCAAGATGACGAGATTGAGCAGCAGCGCGAAATTGGCGACGGCCCCGGCCAGCAAATAATAACCCGCCATGAATACCACTACCAAAATCAAACCGATCAGCGAAGCCTTGATCCCCGATCGAATCGAGTCGCGGCCCAAGGTCGGCTCCACCGTCTGTTCTTCGATGATCGACACCGGAGCTTCCAAGGGATTTTCCAGCACGTTGACCAGTTGAAAGGCTTCCTTGAAGGTGAATTGGCCGGAAATTTCTCCGCGGCCCGCCAAAATGGGACTGTTGATATTAGGCGCGGATTGCAAGACTCCGTCCAAGACGATAGCCAGCTGCCGTCCGACGTTTTGACGGGTTACGTTCGCGAACAGGCTCGCCCCCTCGGAAGTCATCTGAAAGTTGATTTTCAACTGGCCGGTCATGGGATCTTCGGACACGCTCGCCCGGTCCAAATGCGCTCCGGTCAAACCCTGCTCCGGCTTTTTACGGACCAAGAACGGGCGTCCTTGTTCGGTTTCGTCTTCCGTTCGTTCGTACAGAACTTCGTAACCCGGCACGATGGCGTTTTGCAGCAAGAGTTGTTCGCTGTTTTCGTGCACCATCCGGAATTCCAGAAACGCCGGCCGGGTCAGGGTCGCTCTGGCGTTCGCATGATCCACTTCGGAAAGTCCCGGCAATTGAATGAGAATCCGATCGTCGCCGACTGGTTGCAGGGTCGGTTCGGCCACCCCGAACGCGTCCACTCGCGAACGAAGCACTTCGATCGCCTGAATCACCACCACCTCCCGGTCCTGATCTTCCCGTAACACCGACGTTTCCAGCTGGACCATGAACGAGATACCGCCCTGCAGATCCAACCCCAAACGGATTTGACCGGTAGACTCTTCTTGCAACTGATTGAGGATCTTCCGGTTCGGGTCCTTGGCGTCGGAAGTATTGATGAACGGAAATAGCTTCTGCAGATCGTTCGTCCCGACGGCGTCGAACAGATTTGCGTAATTCCGACCGGGGTTGGCCTCTTCGAGTTTCCTGGCTTCGGCAAGAATAGCGTCGGCTTGCTCCCCAACCGCTGCGTCGCTTCGGTCGATTTGTTCAGCGAAGTATTCGACCAGATTCCGGGACTGCGGGGGCGTGACCTCCCAAATGGCCCAAGCGACGACGAAGGCTACGAAAAACCATTTCCAGTAGTATTCCGATTTCATGTATTCAGCCTGTGAGGCCGGTCAGTAGAGTATCGATTGAAGTCAAGCGGGTTCGGCGATAAGTCCGTTGCGGCGTCATTTCCGGGCCGCGGGCTTTTGGGCCGCGGCGACCGCTCCGGAGTCTTGCCGTTTCTCATTCGAGGCGTCCACTTCCGAAACCGCGCTGCGCAAGACGTCGAGTTTGGTATCGGCCGAACGGATCGCGACGCTCTTGTCCTTCAGGCTGACGACCACCCCGATTATCCCACCCGAAGTCGTGACCCGGTCCCCGACTTTCAGTTTCGCGATCAAGGCGGCATGCTCCTTCGCCTTCTTTTGGCTCGGACGAATCAGGATCAGGTAGAAGATGAACAATATAACAGCGAACGGCACGAATTGCGTCCACCCCGGTGGCGGCCCCTTTTCGGGGTCAGTAGGAGCGCCGAAGGCCAAAAATTCGTTTCCGGGAAAATCCATGCTAGTTAAACCGAGCAAATAAAGGATGAGAATCTAAGCCGGTTCGAGCGTTTGGCAAGTCAAAGTTCCGACGGGATGATTTCGACTTTTCCCGAGTTGCGGGGTATATTCGGGGGATGCAGAAATTGGTGCTGAGCCTGGGGCTGGTCTTATCGACCGGTCTGAATTTCCGAGCGGACGAACTACGCCTGGAGCATTCGCAAGCGAGCCTGCAAGGTACCGAACGGCGCTTCGAATCCGCCCAAACCGGCGAAGGCGACCCCGCTCAATGGCAACTCGTCGAATCGGCGATAAAATCCGAACAGCCGGCCATCGGACAACTTTCCGAAAATGCCGAAGCAGACCGCCGAGCCATGCTGCTTTACGCCGATCGCTCGTTCGATGATTTTGAATGGACCGCTAGCGTCCGCCTGCTGGAAGGCAGCAAGGCTCAGACGGCCGGCATCGTGTTTCGCTGGCAAGACGAGCTCAATTACTATTCGGCCCGCCTCGACGCCTCGGGGGGTTGGTTGGTGTTCCGCAAGGTGGTCAACGGCGAGGAACAGGAACCGATCGGCAACCGTTATCCCGTCCAAACCGGAAAGTGGTACACTCTGAACGTCGTGTGTTCGGGCCCCCAAATTACGTTGCGACTCGATTCGGAAACACCGCTGCCCGCCCTGACCGACACTCAATTCAATTCGGGTAAAATCGGTTACTGGACCGGTGCGGACACGACAGCGCACTTCCGCGATCCGGTCGTCAAATATCGACCGAAAGTCATCCTCGCGCAACGACTGGTCGACCGCGCCATGGCCCATTTCAACCGGCTACTCGGTATCTCCCTGTACGCGCGACCGCGACCGGGCGAGCATCCGACCGTAATCGCCAGTCACGACGAAAAGAATCTCGGCAAGGCAGGAGACGAGGCCGTGCTGGACGTCATCGTTCGACGGAAAATCTACTTCGCAAAACAGGAAAAATCCCTGTTCGTGACCCTGCCCCTTCGTGACCGCAACGGCGAAGGCATCGCGGCTTGCCGCATCGAGTTGAAATCCCGCTTTTTCGCCGCAGACCGGCAAAGCGCGATCGCTCGCTGCCAACCGGTCGTCAAGCTGATGCAAGCCGAAGTCCTGAATTGGTCCGACCTGTTCCAATAACGGCTAAGGCCCCTTCGCCGGTTCGGTGTCGGGAAGCGTTTCGAAGGGCGTCTCGGGAGGCGTCGGAGCTAAGGCGACTTTGGGAGGGAGATCGTTAGCGGTCACCACCCTTACTCCCCCGGACACTCCGATCAGCCGCTCCTCTTTGATGGCGAGGCGAGGACGATTACCGGCATAATCGTAACGTTGCCGCACCATGAGTTCTCCGTCGGCGGTAACGACCAAATAGCGAAAACTCCGCGCTCCGTATTGCTGCAACAGATGCAACCGACTCAATCGGTCCACCTGAGCTTCCGGCGCTCCGAAGGCTACCAAGTTGCCCACGGAAAATACTGCCAAGATCTTGGCATCGTCTTGGCTGGCGACCCGGATATACAGTTCCAGACGGTTATTGTTGAGTGCCCGAATCAGGACATATTTCCGGACTTCGAAACCCTCTCCGTCCGACGTCGGAACTCCGAATTCGCGCTGCCAAAGAATCGCCGCCTTAACGATATTGACGATCACTTCGGAACTCTGCAGGGCCTGATTCAGTTGTTCCGAAAACACCGTCGCGATCATTTTGTAACGACCGGGAGTGGTCATTCGGAAATAGGGCGCAAGATTGACTCGCCTGGTTCCCTGGGAGGCGTTGGGTATTTCGAAACGGCCGATAACCGAAGGGTCGCCCGTGCGGTCGACCAAAAAACCGTTTTTCATCTCCACCCCGAATTGAAGCCATTGATTGTCCTCTCCAAACACCAGGGTTCGCCCCGAGAAATTCGTGATGCGTACGCTGGCCATCATCGGTTCGTCGGGAATGAAGAATTCCTTATCGAATTTCAGATCGACAGTCACCTGCCCCCAACTGGGACAAAGCAAAGCCCAAGTCCCCAAGGCCAAGAGCGTTTTCACTTTCATGGCAATCAGTTTAGCACCGTCGTCGAAAAGGACAAGTTTCCGTTCCTGCCTGGGCGAACCGATCGGATTCGCCGCCAGCGACGAAACCCGGGGTTTAGCAGGCGCCGGAATATTAACCGTTATCTTCGAAAATTGCGGGGGCACTTCCGATGCCGTCAGAGAAACGAATCAGGCGGCAGCATGACAGGTTATCGCAACGGCCCGAGTTACCGAAGCTTTCCACGACGACTCGGGTTTCGATGGATCAAGGGAACCCGACGGACAAGCGACCTTCGCCCGTCTGGCATCGCAACGACCGAACCTGCGATTATCCCCTACCCCGAATAAATCGTCCCTCGGCGACGGATTGTTTTCTCTGCCCGGTTCATTTCCAATCTTCCACGATTCGGAAAGTGCCGTAGCCCATTCTCATCGGTTCAATCCAACTGACTCGATTTCGTCAGCTGGGGCATCGACTCCTCGGACATGATTAAATCAAGTTCAAACTGATGGAGCTCCGAACGAATCACGATCCTGTATTTCAGGTCTGGAGATGGCTCGTTAGCTGGAAAAATCCCTTGGGTTTCGACTGGTCAGCTGGACACGGTCTGCGTTTGGCCTTCAAAGTTCTGAGGTCGGGCGAAGGTTCCGAACGGTAAACAATCCCCGGCCTTCAAGCCCCGTTCACGAAACCGATGAATCCAACGGAAATAGAAACAACGATTCAATCAGAACCCGGCTGATCGTCTCCGGATTTCCGGTTTCCGTTGCTGCTTCCGATCGGTGAAAAGTCGAATCTGGACTGTCAAGTCACGACTAAACCGCCTGGGACTTGCTCCTCGATATACAATCGAACTGAAGATTTATTCGGTAGTTGACCCAGGTCTTATCCGTCCCTCGACATTATTGTTATTTACCACATTATTTCGGGCGAAATTTTCCACTTTAATCCGGGCGCCTTGAAAAGAGAGTTGTCGCTGAATCGAACGCCAGCTGAAATTGACCATGGCGGCGATAAAAAACTGCTTGGAAAAGAAAAATCGACTAGTCGTTTGGGAACAGGGAGGGAAGCTAGAGCCGAGAGTTTTGCTGTTGGAGCAGCTCGTTCCAATCCTTGGCGCCCGGCGGTTTCAGGCGTTGGGCGTTCGGGTAGTTGAGTAAGAAACGGGCGGCGCAGTGATCGCCACAGTCATCGGCATCGAAGGCACAAAAGAGTCGTTTCAGGTGCCATCGTTGGAGCCAAGCGGGGAGGCGTTGGGTTACCCCGGCGGTGGAGACGAAGACGACCCCACCGGGGCGCCATTCGGGAAGCAAGAGCCAAGCGGAAAGCGTATCGAGGGGACTTTCCGTGAGGCAGGCGGTGTGAGGCGGAGAGCGATCGACCGCTAACCAGAAGCTGCCGCGATGCTTGCAAGAACCTCGAGACAGGGCTCGGAACCGAGAACAGTCGGGACGCGGGCGAGTGCCGACGACTTCGACGCCGGAGGGTTGGCGTTGGTCGTCGGTTCACCAGAAGACGGCGTTGCGATAGGAGTCGGCGAAGATCAGTCCCAATTGATGACACCGGGAGACCAGTGGTTCGGGCAGGGCTCGAATCGAGGTCAAGTAATCTCTGACCACGGGCCAGCGATCGGCTTGGGAACGAGGGTTGACTAGCTCGGGACGAGGGGTAACGTTCGGTGCTCGCTCGGGAGTGGGGTCCGTCAGGAAACGGATGGCGTCATGGCAAGAGCAAGAGCGGGCATGAATGACCAAATCGATAGCGCCATAACCTCCGGCTTGGTCTTGGTGATCGAAGAATTTCTGGCCGTTGGTCCTGAGGATCGAGTCATGACTTTTCCAGCGTTTAAGATCTCGGGGATCCGGTTGATATCCGAGTCGGTAAACTAAGTGGATCAGCGGCAATTCTCGCAGCCGGGTTAGGTCGGTTATGACCGGTCGTCGAATCATGATCGGGATCAGATATTAAGTTCTCCGGCGTGGAGTTCGATATGTTGCGGGGTGACCTGCGGGCTGTTTTGTTGAGCGGCGGCCAACAGGGAAAAATGAGCGAGGTGATTGACCAATCGCGGGATTCCCTTGGAGCAGAGACGAATCGCTTCCATGGCGGGCGAAAGGAAGAAGACGCTTTGTTTAGCGACCCCGGCCACGGTCAGGCGATGGGTGACGTAGGACCAGATTTCGTCGGCGGTAAAGAGTGCCATTTGATGACGCACGATGAGTCGCTGCGCGAGGAATTGGTGTCTGGCCATGGTGAGGCGGCGGTCGAGTTCGGAAAGGCCGACCAAAATCAAGGCCAGCCGATTGGTGGCGTACATTTCGAAAGTAAGGAGCAGGCGCAGCTAATCGAGCGAATTTACAATTAAAGAACGATAAGCCTTGACTTTGCGGCGGACGATCCCGCAGGCTTGCCGACGTCGAAACTGGAACCGTCGCCGGATGCGATGATACGGGCAAAGGGAAATTCGGGAACGAAAGTTGTTGGCATCAAAAGACAATTTACATACGCAGGTTGTTTCGTTTTTACTGGAAAAAAGGGAGAAGCCGGGTACCTAGGCAATTACTTGATTTGTTGATTCAGCATGTTGGTAGTGACAGAAAAAGAGGTTAATATTATTGACTTGCGGCGAGGGATTTGGCAGGTTCGTCGGCATCAGGAGTGTTATCGCGGTCAGGTTCTTTCGAGACACTACGGACGACGATTCGAACAACGGGAATTTAGGAAGGACAAGAATTGACATGAAACGAGCAATTTCTGCACGTAGGCAGTTACCCGAGATCTTTGTTGAGTGCAGTATCTGGATCATCTCCCTGATTATGGTGATCAGCAACATCAGCACCTTTATGCGGGCATATATCACGCCGCTGTTCAGTGCGACCTCAGCGTGTTTTCGGGTGTCGATACGTGCCATTCACCTTCGCCCTATCAGATCGCTGCTCTTAAGAATGCAAATCAAACTTCTGAAAACTACAGCTGCAGTGGTTGCGTCTATGTGTTTCGGTGGGTCGGTTCATTCTGATAATGTTGTTACGTTAGATACACTTAATCCTGGCCTCAGAGAAATGTTTGATTATTTTGTTTCCGGAGAGCCGGAAGTATATGACTACACTATTTCCAATATAGTAACTGGTGATTCTGATATAGGAAATTGGTGCATTAACAATGCCAGCAATCTTTTCAGCAACGTAATAGCTGGCAAATACTCGACGGATTTATTGAACTCGTGTATTGATGATATGCATTCCGAATTACTTAGCATAGCGGACAGTGAAATCGAGCGTATTAGGAGTATTATGGAAAGTGGTGAAGTAATGGAAAAGTACAACGGTATGGTGCCAGCAAAAAAGGTTAGAACGGGCGTATACCGTGTCCGGAGAAATGGAGACAATTACCGTCTGGATAGTGTTCCTGATATGTACCTACATGGAAGGATAGACCCGGAAGCATACGGTTGGATCAAATCCACTGGATATTATTACGACGAAAACATGATGTATAGACAATGGGATAAAGATTACATAGATCGATATGCTTCAATACGTCCCAGCAAGAAACAAATCATGGGGTTTATGGAATGGAGAGCGTTTCGTATGGATAATGAAGTGATGCAGTCATTGATGTGGTTGGTTGCAGATACAACGGAAACAAATGTTTGGATACCAAAATCACTAAGAAAATTAATACGTAAACAAGCACCATTTTCGGAAAGCGATTTTCTTGTAAATGACGAGAAAATAGAACAATTGATCGACGGCACCCACGATGATGTATTAGTGCGGGCTAGTACGGTGGGAGCAGACGAGAATGTGATCCTGATTGATTTCTTATATCGTAATGCTACCAATGGCAGTGCTTTTTTATCTATGGTCTTCGGTAAGGACAACATTACCAAACCTTATATTGTCGTACGTAGAGATCCAGATTCAACAATCAACCATTGTTCGTTGAGAAGCTACTATGATAACGGCGAAGTGTGCCATTATGCTCTTTTAAAAAAGGAAAATCGCAACAAAATAAAGGTACGCTTGATGACATTTTTGACTGAACTTTTACATGTGAATCCTACGTCTGATGTGTTTAAGTTTATAGTGCCGGATAGGTGGAGTTATCTGGACCTTGTAAATGTTAGTGAAAGTGAAGCAACATTGTATAAAAGCAATGGAGAAACACAAACAGTTAAGATAGTGGGGCTTGACGATCCTCTTCATCCCAGAAATTCGAGGAATCATCCCAAAAATACGAGGAGTTTTGAAAACATACCACGGACGGTGGTTCGTATTGTTATGATCGGCGTTTTGGCAGTAGCTTTTATCAGCATAATCACTTTTTATAAGTTTATGAACAACGTTAGGAGAAAAGAACCTAAATGAGGACGTAACTATTCAGGTACCGTGATCTCCTGATTTGACGCATCAGATCCGACCGTTGGGGGTCAGACAAACCCCGAATGGCGCACAAATCCGTCGAGAGGTACTTCTTGATGCGAAAGGTCAGGAACATCCGAAGGCGGAGAATCCTCAATCGGGCGTTCCTTGGGTCCGAAGATGGTGCCGTCAACGGATCAAGAATCCGATTCAGGATAAAAGGTAACCGCTCAGGCACCGTAAAAGGTTGAATTATCTGAACGTACCGACCTGATTCTATTTCAATCCAAACTTCGCCAGCAACTGATCAGGAGATGACATGACCGTTTCGACAAGTTCCAAACTCTGCTTTTTCGCCGGGTTCACGAAACGGCGCAACACGGCATAATCCTTGTCCCCTTGACTCATGCGAAAACACCCAGAAATTTTCTGACGAACTTTCATCAGGCGCCAATCGTTTTCCGCTTGATTGTTCGTGAAGGGTACCTCCGGATCCGTCAAGAATCGCGAGGTGTCTTCCTAGTACTCTGGTAGCCTCACCGCTAGATTGTGCCCTTTCCGTTTCTTCTGCTTGCCTCGGCTTTTCTGTTTCAGCGGTGGAAGGGATTCATTGTGCTGAATCGCTTGATCCAGGATTCGATCGTTTCATCCAGCATCCCACGCAGTTCCGGGAAATTGTCTGGATCTCCTTTTTTTTCTTCATTTTCCACCGATTCATCCGGACCATAAGTTGTTGCATCCGTCCCGCCCATTTATCTTTCGGATTAAGGTCCGACACCAGCTGAAGTTCTCTCAGGTGATGAGCGTTGCACAGGGCATGCTTCACTCCCTCGACCTGGTAATACGGTTTCCAGTGGTCGTGCACCAGGCAACCCCCAAGTTTCGGGAACATTGCTCCGCGTTTTTCGGATATCCGATAAACCGTCAGGCACCAAGTGGCGGCCACGTGAAACCAATGGAGTCTGCCGTTCACCCGAAACCCAGTCTCGTCCCGATTCTTGACCTTGCTGTCCCGGCAGACCTTTTGCTCGAGTTTCTCGACTACGGGTTCCAAGCGTTGAGCCATCTTGCGGCACATCGTCATTACCGTGCCCTCGGATATCCTGATCTTGAGGAAGAGCTCCAGGATTCTCACGATCTTGTTGACGGGCAGCTGAATCTCCGGGTGCAAGATGCAGACCATCGCCATGAACTCTGGCCCATACGGTACCAGAGCTCTCACCGATTCCGGATATTGGGCCCGAGTTATTCCTTGGCAACAAGGACAATGCTCTTCAAACGCCCGGTGTTCGATCACATTGAAAGGCTCCCGCCGCAATGGCCGTCACGTCCTTCAGGTCATTCGGCACATCCGTTTGACCGAAAGAGTTCCACCCCCAAGCGACCACGGAACCGTCAGATTTCAAAGCCACGGTGTGACCAAATCCCGCCACAATGGCCGTCACGTCCTTTAGTTCATTCGGCACATCCGTTTGACCCTTTTCGTTAGCCCCCCAAGCGACCACGGAACCGTCCGTTCTCAAAGCCACGGTGTGATCATATCCCGCCGCAATGGCCGTCACGTCCTTCAGGCCTTTCGGCACATCCGTTTGACCGTCTTTGTTCCACCCCCAAGCGACCACGGAACCGTCCGTTCTCAAGGCCACGGTGTGTAAGTCTCCCGCCGCAATGGCCGTCACGTCCTTCAGGCCTTTCGGCACATCCGTTTGACCCTCTTCGTTATCCCCCCAAGCGACCACGGAACCGTCAGATTTCAAAGCCACGGTGTGTAAGTCTCCCGCTGCAATGGCCGTCACGTCCTTCAGGCCTTTCGGCACATCCGTTTGACCGTCTCCGTTCCTCCCCCAAGCGACCACGGAACCGTCCGTTCTCAAGGCCACGGTGTGTAAGTCTCCCGCCGCAATGGCCGTCACGTACTTCAGTCTATTCGGCACATCCGTTTGACCGTAATCGTTATCCCCCCAAGCGACCACGGAATCGTCAAATTTCAAAGCCACGGTGTGTAAGTCTCCCGCCGCAATGGCCGTCACGTCCTTCAGCCCATTCGGCACATCCCTTTGACCGTATTCGTTCCTCCCCCAAGCGACCACGGAACCGTCCGTTCTCAAGGCCACGGTGTGAGCATATCCCGCTGCAATGGCCGTCACGTCCTTCAGACCATTCGGCACATCCGTTTGACCGTATTCGTAATACCCCCAAACGACCACGGAACCGTCCGTTCTCAAGGCCACGGTGTGACCTAATCCCGCCGCAATGGCCGTCACGTCATTCAGGCCATCCGGCACATCCGTTTGACCGTGTCTGTTCCACCCCCAAGCGGCCACGGAACCGTCCGTTCTCAAGGCCACGGTGTGCACGTTCCCGCCGCAACGGCTGTCACATCCTTCAGGCCATTCGGCACATCCGTTTGACCGCCTTCGTTCCGCCCCCAAGCGACCACGGAACCGTCCGTTCTCAAGACCACGGTGTGACGTCTTCCCGCCGCAATGGCCGTCACGTCCTTCAGGCCATTCGGCACATCCGTTTGACCGAATCTGTTAGCCCCCCAAGCAGCCACGGAACCATCCGTTCTCAAGGCCACGGTGTGATAGCCTCCCGCCGCAACGGCCGTCACGTCCTTCAGGCCATTCGGCACATCCGTTTGACCGTATTCGTTATACCCCCAAGCGACCACAGAACCGTCCGTTTTCAAGGCCACGGTGTGATAGTCCCCCGCCGCAATGACCGTCACGTCCTTCAGGCCATTCGGCACATTCGTTTGACCGTAAAAGTTACTTCCCCAAGCGAACACGGAACCATCCGTTCTCAAGGCCACGGTGTGACCTAATCCCGCCGCAATAGCCGCCACGTACTTCAGGCCATTCGGCACATCCGTTAGACTGTTATCCCCCCAAGCGACCACGGAACCGTCCGTTTTCAAGGCCACGGTGTCCCGGCTTCTCGCCGCAATGGCCGTCACGTCCTTCAGGCCATTCGGCACATCCGTTTGATCGTTATCCCCCCAAGCGACCACGGAACCGTCCGTTCTCAAGGCCACGGTGTGCTCGTCTCCGGCCGCAATGGCCGTCACGTCTTTCAGGCCATTCGGCACATCCGTTTGACCGTAATCGTTATCCCCCCAAGCGACCACAGAACCGTCCGTTCTCAAGGCCACGGTATGCCAGCCTCCCGCCGCAACGGCCGTCACGTCCTTCAGACCATTCGGCACATCCGATTGACCGTAGTCGTTATCCCCCCAAGCGACCACAGAACCGTCCGTTCTCAAGGCCACGGTGTGACCAAATCCTGCCGCAACGGCCGTCACGTCCTTCAATCCATTCGGCACATCCGTTTGACCGTCTTGGTTATCCCCCCAAGCGACCACGGAACCGTCCGTTCTCATGGCCACGGTGTGACTCCATCCCGCCGCAATGGCCGTCACGTCCTTCAGGCCATTCGGCACATCCGTTTCACCGGAAGAGTTAGCCCCCCAAGCGACCACAGAACCGTCCGTTCTCAAGGCCATTGAGTGATCAGATCCCGCCGCAACGGCCTTGAACTCATCATGGGTAACTTCTGAGTTGTCTTCGTTTTTGTCGGTATCCAACGCCTTGATATCAAATTCCAAAGCAATCGTAGCGACTATGATGGCGGCCGTTCCTAAAGCGGCCGTGATGTGCCGCGATTTCGTCCTCATGTGGTCCCTTCTCGTTAGCGTCCCAGATAGCGGTGTAACCATCCTTTCGACGGATCAGTTATAATCTAGTTCATCGGCGAATTTCGTATCGCTCCCTTTCATCACCCTGACTCGCGTTGGGATTTCAGGACATCATGAAGAAATCTGGATCTTAGACAAGGCTTTTTTGGTGGGCCGAAATACACCTTGGGGTGGGGCATGCATGACGGGGTGCTGCTGCACTTGCTCCGTTCAGGGCTCGCCTGCGGTCCCTAGGGGCCGCGTTTCCTAGGCGGAACATTAACTCCCAATTTTCAGAATTAAATCAATAAAAACCTCAGGACCTCCTCCCACTGGCAGAATTTCTAGCCCAAGTTTGTCAATTTGACCGGTCTAAAAATTTTTCAAGCTCAAACTGCCTCAGACTTTTGCCGGCCTGTCTGATTTACGCGGATAAAACGAGACGTGAAATCAACTCCGTGATGGCTGAGTTCCTCGACGTGCCGAAAAAGACGCGTAAAGTAATCCAAACCATGCGGTTGTTGTGGTGCCGAGAACCAACGGTTCATGGTTGGAACCAACGAGCGCTCAGACTGTTGACGAAGGCGATGTCGGCTGGCCGTCGCTGAGTTGGGACCAGTTCCCCAAGCAACCTAAGATTCCGTCTTCGCTGACAGCACACTCGGCGGGTCCGACGAACAGGTGAATCCAAGTTGAATTCCGTTCCCCACGGGTTTCAGGCTGGCGGCACCGGAATTGCAGGAAGTCGAATTCATGCGACTTGCAGAACTTCTAGCCTAAACGAACCGTAGCGCCATAATTACTCGAAGTTGAAAAAAAGGATTTGGAGCACCTTAACAGTTACATAAATACGTCGATAAACCGTCGGTTTCTTTAGGAAAATAGTCGAAACGTCACCGCGATATCCTTCTCACTTGAAACTTCCTAACGATAACCACTAGGAAATCAAAATTCGGTGTATTTTCATCGTTTGATACCAAAAACAACTTGATTCTCCTCAAGTCACGTCAATGATAATCTCGTGTGACCTGTTGTAACGCCCTGGAAATTCTGCTAGTGGGAGGTTCTGCCAAGAGCGCCGGCCCCATTTCATGGTTCAGGCGCACCTTGATCGCCTCGATTTCTTGCGGCTTCAACAGATTTCGTTATGAAGCCATGCTGCAGTTCAAGGCGCAGGTGGCGCCGCAATGGAATCGAGAGACCTGATCATAAGAAAGCCTCGGATCAGTTACCGGCGCTCGATCGCCCGAAAAAAAACGTGAGACGAAAGAGCCTGCAGCGAATCGTCCCACGAAATCGTTTTCCAACCGGTTTCGCAACCGGGTTCGTTGACGGAAAAGAAACATTCCCGCATTTGCAACGCAAAACGGTCCCGTTCTTCGGCGGTGTATTCCGTTCCTTCGACATGGAACAACGCCAGCGTTAAGTCCTTTCGGGCAAAGTCCTTTCGGATTACCAACTTCGGTGGCGAAGTTCCGTCCGGGGGGCGCAACTCGGCGGCAAGACTGTCATTGCCGACCTCCTCTGCCAGGTCCGCCGGCGTTTTGCCCATGCCGTTCGTTATCGTCAGATCGCCTCCGGCGTTGATCAATGCCCGGGCGACTTGTTCCTGACAATGTCATGCAGCGCCGTTTCCCCTTCATTATTGCGGGCGTTCGCTTCGGCGCCGCCGGCCAGCAACGACTTGACGCTTCCGATGTTAGTCTCCTTATGCCGCGCGGCGTGATGCAGCGCCGTATCGCCCACGTCGTTCGTCAAAGACGGATCCATGCCGATCGTCGGGCCGCCGGCAGATTCGATCAGGATCTTAATTCCGGCGCCCGACAACAACCAGTCTTCGTCCGGGTGAGTCGCCACGTGAAGCGGCGTGTTGCCGCCCTTGCCTCGTATGGGCAAGGCAAAAAGTCGCTAATGGGATGGGATTGGAAATAATTGGGTGTGGGGACATTCCAGAGGCCCGTTTTAATATAGAATGAGTAATGCGCTGGATTTAACAAGCGGTTCACCATTAGGGGTGCCCCTTCGATTCCATAATCGACGGCGCGCCCCGGCACAGCTGCCGCTAGCAGCGCCACGAGCGGCGTCGCGATAATTCCGGGAACTGAACAGTAATGTTTCATATTGTCGTCAGTGCGAGGATTGGTATAATATCGCTCTCGATTCAAATGCCTTCCGGCACCCGCGTCAACCCCTAAATCGTAGCTGCCTACGTATCCAAAAATCAAATATTCCTTGCGAAAGTGCTTGAACCATTCGATTATGCACCGCGCCGAGCGTTTCTGCAGATCGAACAAATCGAACAGAATCGGCTTCCAGCAATTTCCAAACGTGAAAATCCAAACGGATCAAGTTCTTTATCCTTTTCATTCAGCAGTTCTCTCTGCTGCAATTAATGGTCAAGGAATTGCGGCAGCAGAATCAGGAACTTCGTCGTAAGGGCTCTCGCCTAAATAACATATTTGTTCAAATGATTAAATCTTTTATCAGAATTTCATTCTGACATGTTAATGGACGGATAATCTCTCTGGTAATCTAAAAACTGATTTCCATGGTTTATTTAAAGCTGGAAGTTATCAACCCATTTAGGTCGATTCAATGGTTTTTGAGAGGCTTGATGACGGTAAATCTTAGTTTCCAATCCTTTGACAACCAACGAATTAGAATTAATTACTTTTAAAGGTTGAAAAAATGAAATATGTATGATATGATTAAGCGTGAGCGATCAGGTTGCCGTTATCAGAAAAAAATATCTGAGCTTGGAGCCAAACTTCCAAGAATTGATTAAGCGTCATTGGCTAGCATCCGAGGCAATAGCCATTGGTAGGGGTGGAATAGAAATAGTTCACAAAGCTACGGGTGCTAGCTGCACTACGATTCGAGCGGGAATTAATGAATTAAAAACGGGAGCAATTTCGGAGAAAAATCGCCAAAGGAAAGCAGGAGGGGAACGGAAATTATTAGCCAAACACGACAAGACTCCTTTGTCAGATCTGAATAATCTTATCGAACCCGAAACTCAAGGTGATTCTGAAAATCCGTTGCGTTGGACTTGCAAAAGTGCTGAACAAATCAAAACCAAATTAAATAAAATGGGACATCAGATAAGTGAACGCACCGTAAATCGTTTGCTCCATGAAATGGGATACAGCCTTCAAGGCAACCAGAAGACGCTAGAAGGCAACCAGCATCCCGATCGAGACCAGCAATTTCGATAAATTGAACGCAAATCCCGGAAATTCCTGAAGGAAAATGAACCCGTGATTTCGGTTGACACCAAAAAAAAGGAATTGGTGGGACAGCACAAAAATATGGGGAAAGAATGGCATCCGAATGGAAATCCTGAACTAGTCAAAATGCATGATTTCCCTGATCCAAAACTACCTAAAGCAAATCCCTATGGCGTGTTTGATATTAACACCAATACGGGTTGGGTAAGTATAGGCACTGATCACGATACTGCGGAATTTGCGGTAGAAACTATTCGTCGATGGTGGCTAGCAATGGGACAAAAAAAACATCCCAAGGCCAAGAAGCTATTAATTACAGCTGATGGAGGAGGTTCAAATGGTAGTCGTAATAAATTATGGAAAAACGAGTTACAAAAACTGGCTGATGAACTTAGTATGGAAATATCAGTTTGTCATTTTCCACCTGGTACGAGCAAGTGGAATAAAATTGAACATCAAATGTTTTCATATATTTCAATGAATTGGCGGGGACGCCCATTAACCAATTATGAAACCATAGTTAATTTGATTAGCAATACAACAACTAAAAATGGGTTGAAAATAAACTGTGATCTAGATGAATCCAAATATCAGACGGGCATAAAAATTACTGACGAACAAATGCAAGATTTGCGTTTAACTAAAGAGAAATTTCATGGTGAATGGAATTATAAATTAAAGCCCCATGAATGTAAATAATACATTTGATACATACACGGAAAACAGATAGTTTATTTTGGCGAGAGCCCTAAGCATCGAGAAACTAATCTCTTGGTCCAGCGACAGAAGGATCTGATCATCAAATTAGAGGCGGAAAAGTTCCGACTAGAGAATCTTTTCACCGCGATAACTGTTCTGGACGGCACTCCGACTTTCTCTTCCGAATCGGCAACCTCCGAACGGGTCGCCGGCAGGGTTTCAGGGGAGAAACCGCCTCGAGAACAATTGGAGGAGCAGGTGGGCCAGATTGACGAATACGAATATTCTACTTATCGATGATCTCATGTTGTTTGACTGGGGAACTGGGGTCCAGTTTTTTGAATAATTTCGAGAGCTTTTTACGCTTGGCCACCATGATATATTCCCTATCGAAATCCCGCTACAGTTCCATCACTGGTCCGTCGGCATAAAGCCCATCCAGCAGCACGATGATCTTCCTAGGAGGGTGTTCGCGACGTAACTCAGCGAGGAGTCTTTCGATCGCCCTGAGTTCACCGTCGTTTTGGTTCGTACCGTCTGGTTGCTGGATCGGTTCGGGAGCCAGAGGAATCACTTGTTTTTTCGCCGGATGGACGATTGCCGCGGCTCATAACTGATGAATAAAACTAACCTTGCCATTCCGATGCTTGATTTGGCAACAGTTATCACAGTGGACGGATTCCGAAGGAAACACTTTCATGCCGTCAATCCTCATCAAATACGCCCCCTTGAGATTCTGATAAGCTTCTCAAATCGTTTCTCGGTGCACGAAGGCCAGCAGGTCTTTAAAAAGGAGGCGTAACTGAGCGGGTGCCTGCAAGTCGAGAACCTTCCGTATGGCCGTGTCACCAGGCATCTTAAGGACCCCGAACTGCGGCTCCCTGTTGGCGCGAATCGGGTTATTTTGGCGAGTGTCCCGATCGAATTTCAGGAGAGACGGGTATTTGAGTAGAAACATCGCCATAGCCGACATCAAATATGAGGTCAGCGTGAATTCGCGGGTTTGAACTGGCGATTCGATTTTCTCGAATCGTGATTTTACCAGTTACAGCAAGCTCGTTTTGTTCCAATGTTTCCGAAAACCAGAGATCCAAACCAGTTTCGTTCTTCCGGTGACCGACCGAAATCGAATTTCCGGTCTGAGGTGCGACCGCCGCTTCTGGGCCGTTTTTCGGAATTGATCGCGCCGAATAAATCCCTGAATTCGCTGAACTCTTGGGTTGACCTACCTTCCGGTTATGCCATACAATAGACTGATGATGCGCTTATTCTGGATTTTATCATTATTGGTCTGGTGCCCGCTCATAGTCCCGGAACCGGCTGCCGCAGAAAGACAAGGGATCGTTCAGAATGAACGGGTCAACCTCCGTACCCGCCCCAGTATTTCGAGTGAAGTGATTCACCAGCTCAATACCGGTGACAAGGTGGTTATCCTCGGTTTCGAACGGCTGACCGAAGTTCAAACGGGCGAACCCAGGGAATGGTTCAAGATCGAAATTCCGGAACAGGTCCAGCTTTGGATTGCCTCCCAATATATCGATCCGGAGACCAAAGCGGTCATCGCCTCCCGGCTGAACGTACGTGCCGGCAAGGGTCAGAATTACACCGTGGTCGGACGAATCGATAAGAACGTAATCGTCCACCCTCTGCGAACCTCTGCCGGTTGGACGGCGATTCGCCCTGTGCCGGGAACAGCCGCCTATATCGCTGCCGAATTCGTCAATCAGGTGCAGCCGGATGCCAATCCGGAACCGGAAGACACCTCCCCGACGAAACCCGAGATTGCAGGAAAGCCCCAAGAAACCAATCCATTGCCTCCCGTCATCGTCGACGACAATCAACAGCCGTCACCCCAGAATTCCGAACCGGTGGTACTCCCCGAGAAAATCATTCCGAATCCCGAAGCGTCGGCCGAAAATCCGACTTCGAACAATCGGCCACCTCCGATCGAAAATTCCAATCCCATTTCTCCAATCGAACCTTCTCCCGGAATCAAGATCGAACCCCCGGAACTGCTGAATTCTTCGTTTCTCCCTTCGCGAACCGTTCCAGAATTGCCGGAAAACGAAACCCGGCGGTTGCGCCGCGTCATCACCCGCGACGGTATCGTCCGACGCACCCGAAGCATCCAAGCGCCTACCTATCACCGACTAATGGACCACCGTACCGGAACGATCATCAATTACCTTTATGTGGAAGATTTCAAATTGGAGTTGGGGAAAGAATCCCGGGATGTATTGAAGGATTACGAGGGTAGCAAAATCAGAGTGCAGGGGGTGGAATCCATCGACAGCCGATGGCCTCATATTCCGGTTATCGAAGTCGAGAGGCTTCGGGTTCTGCAATAGCATTCAGGGTGGACAATCTCATCGACGGCCGCCAAATCAGCGAACGGCTAAACCAACGCACCAAAAAAGAAGTATCGAAGCTGCTCGATCGCGGCATTCGACCTCGGCTGGCATTCGTTCGGGTCGGCAACGACCCGGCGTCGAAGGTTTACGTCGGCAAAAAGGAACGGGTGGCCGCCCGCGTAGGGATCGAGTCCCAAACCGAAGTCTTGCCCGAAGAGACGACCAAATCTCAGCTGCAGGAAAGATTGGATGAATTGAATCGGAATCCTGCGATTCACGGTATCCTCGTTCAATTGCCGCTTCCGCCGCATATTCGAGCTTCGGTCGTCTATCGATCCATCACCCCGGACAAAGACGTGGACGGATTTCACCCCGGGAACATGGGCAAGCTATTGCTGGGCGACCTGACCGGGTTCGTCCCCTGTACTCCGCTCGGCATTCTGGAACTTCTAGTTAGTTCTAATACACCTACCGAAGGAGCTCACGCGGTCATACTCGGTAGAGGCAATCTCGTCGGAAAACCGCTGGCCGCGTTGCTGGCTCGGAATCAAGTCGAAGCCAACGCCACCGTCACGCTGTGCCATTCTCGGACTCGGGATATTGAATCCTACTGCCGAAGCGCCGATATCTTAATCGCAGCCATGGGAGTGCCGCAATTCGTCAAAGCCGATATGGTCAAGCCCGGCGCCGTCGTCATCGATGTCGGCGTCAATCGCCAGCCGGACCCTCAGGCCAAATCAGGTTACCGATTAGTCGGCGATGTTCATTTCGAAGAGGTCCAGAAGATCGCCGGCCGAATCACCCCCAATCCAGGCGGAGTGGGTCCCATGACCGTGGCTATGCTCATGTACAACACCCGGATCGCCGCCGACCGAATCACCGCTGACAAAAACGTCTGACGCTTTCATTTTCGATTAATCGCGACTCATGGAATCTAGCCACATCATCCCGGATCTCCAGTGTTCGCTCCTGTGCGAAGATGTCCGCCAGGAATCGTCGGGAAAATTCATCATCATCGGAGTGGTCGACCGCATCCGGGTTCCTCGCGTACCCGTAACCGCCATGCGGTTGTGTCTCTTCAATCGCTGGACGGCCGGCATCGGAAAATTCAAGGAAACGGCCCGGATCCTCAGGCCGGATCAAACGTCGATTCTGCAACAGGTCGAAGTGTCTTTCCAACTCAAGGATACTAATCGCCACGCGACCAACATCGCCGTCTTCAGACAGATCAACTTTCCGGAAATCGGCACTTATTATGTCGAGATCATGATCGAGGAAATGATGAAATTGAGATTCCCGGTCGTCATTCAGGTGCCGCCGTCTCCGCCGACTTCGAAACCAGCGCCATGAACGATTCGGACCCGTTCTCCCCTTCGTCGACCATCGAAACTACGAAGGAGTCCAACGAAAAGTTCCATGCCAAGATAGCGAAAGCCACCCCCCTGCCCTTGAGTTTTTTGGGCGTCTGCGCTCTTTCCCGAAAACCGATCTACTGGCCGTTGCTATTCTGGGTGGGCTTGTCTTGCCTGATGATCGCAGGACTCTTCAGCATTGTACATCGGCACTGGATTCCAGTCCTGGAATCGTCCGTCCAGTCTTTTCCCGAGAAATTGCAAGTTCGCGAGGGACGATTGGTGCCGATCGAAACCGATACGGTCTATTTGCAACAAAACCGATTCCTCTCGCTGGAATATGCCACGAAATCGGAAACAACGCAGCAAACTTCGTCGGATATTCGCTTGCGATTAGAAGCGGAAGGCATCCGCCTGGATTCCTTTTTCGGTTCGACGACGATTCCCTGGGCCGAGGACGCTAATTTCCCCGTCAATGCCGAATTCCTGATGCCTTGGTGGAATGCGAGAAAGATATGGTTAGCCGGAGTGAATTTCGTCATTTTCTCGCTGGGGTTGTTTTTGTTCTGGCTGATATTCTCTCTGATTGGCGGTTTGGCGGTCCAAGCGATGACGACGATTTTGAGGCGGCCTTCCTCCTTCAGAACGGCTTGGGGAATAGCCTCAGGCAGTTTAATGCCTGGCGCCACGATCCTGTTCATCACCTTGGTCGCTTATGCCTTGGGCTTGTTCGGCTTAGTCGTTTTCGCCCTGATGTTACCTCTTCAGTTGCTTCCGAGTGGCGTGCTGGCCATCGGCGCCGCATTCCGGTTGCCGAAACAGCAGCTGACGAAAAAGCGGAAAACATCGTCAAAAGCAGATCCCTTCGCCTCGTAAATTCAACCGGTTCGAGTCGCAATATTCCGAAAAACGGCGTTCATTTTTCCTGCGCTTTAATTTGTCGCCTCAGCTCCAGCACCGGAATCTCGAAACCCTCGCTCTCTCTTGGTACAAGTTCCTCCGATCGTTCCAAAACCATGGTTTAAAACCAGTCCGGCAGATCATCTCCGACGAAGACGAAGGCATCAACGTTGCCGGGTGCATTTCAGGTAACCCTTGTTGGTGCATGTCCCCCGGAGAGATTAATCCCGGGGTACCGAACTGGCCAGATCCGCCTTTCGAACGGACGAGGCCGAACCAGCTCGGGAATCACCTGAAATCCTGACGAGTCCCGCCCCTTCCGGGGCGAATCGAAGGAGCGAATCCCAATGCTGTAGGCGACACGTGACAGTTCAATATCCCAAGGTCTCGGAAACGATGAATCAGGTTCAAAACAATGTCTTGGCTTATCAGCAGTTTCCCCTCGCTTTGCAGAACCAACTTCACAACACTAATCCGATCTCACGACTCAACCGAGAAATCAAGCGACGCACGGATGCCGTGGGCGTCTTTCCCAATGTCGACTCGATCCTTCGCGCCTCATGGTCGTTTTGTTCCCGCAGCAAAACGACCAGTGGTCAAACGAAAAACTACTTGGTTCCCGGGACGATTCGACAAATCGTCACCGGCGCATGATCAATCGTCGCAGACGGGTGCTTAGCCACCGTCAATCACAGGATCGCTGAGATTGCCCGCACTCTCGGGTTCCTTTCCTTGGAAGGCGTGTTTCAAGGAACTTATTCTCCAAGTAGTTTTTTCAAGTAGTATCAAGGGCTAAAGAGCGCATTGCGGAATGGGAGACCGCCACGCACCGAAGTGTTCCCCATCGAGAGTCATGCACCCCGGAGTTGGATTGTCCCGCCGGATCGCAGGCAAAAAGCCACCCCTCTCGAAAACTCAACGTTTCCTATGGTTTCCGGCCCACAGAATCTGGAATCTTGAGCTATTGAAACTAGCCCAAAAAGCTCCCGGAGTAGCTTTTATGATCCTAGCCGAGTTGACTTTTAAACTCATCCATTAAAACGCTGCTCTCAAGACCTTAGGTGAGCCCAGAACGAAACTAGCACAGCGGCAGCAGGACATCAGGCATGACTAGACGAGTGTTTTCTTCATTAATGGAACGATAAGTTACGAGTGTGTTAACCGTATTGTCTAAGGTCAAAACGGCACTTGCTCCCACTTCTAATAATATATGGTGCATTTCTTCGAATTCATTGGTGTAAATTATATCATTATCAAAAAATCATTTTACATAATTATGAACGGGTACAACTTTATCATACTCTTTGAATGCATCTAATTCACGATTTAATTTATATTTCGCCTTGTATGCGATTCTCCCGGTCTCCCAATAATCATCCGCATGAACTTCCCGGTGAATCCTACTAGCGATATCTTCAACCTCAAATTTTCTTTTAACAAATCTTCCCTTAAGTCTAAATCAGAAAACGGGCCTCAAATATATTTAATCGACTCGTGACAGGCTACTTTAATCGGAAAAGTAACAGAACCGGCAGGAAGCGAACGGTAATTCACGCTTCACTCGCTTCGACCGTGTTTGGATTGGCGGAATCCGTCATCCTTTCCCGTTTCGATGGCGCCAGACGCATCGGACGTGATTGTATCGTCTCTCCTATTCTCGATCTGCAACTCCCTTGATTAGCGTATTCTGCCGCCCGCCGAGCCACGAAGGGCGTTGGACCGGGCAGAAAGCGACGAGATTACTTTGCTCCGCTATCAACGGTTTGCGTCCGGTGGCCCTCAGTTCCGATTCGACTAACGAAAACGTATTTGAAAACCATCCCCGCATTCCCTCAAGATGGATTCGATTCCGTGACGCTTACTCCTCGGCTGGACTCGAAGGAAAGGCAACCGCTCGCGTTCCCGGAACTTCGCCTAGCGCCGCTTGGTGGCCGATTGACTGAGATTGAAAACTTCGCGCAGTCCGTCGCCGATGAAATTGAAGGCCATCAGAGTCGTCACCAACGCCCCGGCCGGAAACAAAATAACCCACCACGAAATTCGAACCGGGTTGATCTGCTGCGCCCCTTCGGCAATCAAACTGCCGACGCTGGCGAACGGCGGCTTAATCCCCAATCCGAGATAACTGAGGAACGATTCGTACAGGATTACGGTGGGAACGGTCAGCGTCAGATAGACGATCAAAGTTCCGGTCAGATTGGGGAGGATATGACGGCGCAACATATGAACTGAAGATCCGCCCAGAATCCGGCTCGCTAAAATATAGGTGCGCTGCTTGAGCGCCAGCACTTCCCCTCTGACGATCCGGGCGACCGTCAGCCAAGACACCGCCCCCAATCCCAGATACAGGAGAAACAGCCGGAAGTAACCGGAGATCTCCGACATGTCTTCCTCGAACAGGGATTGCAACAGGCTTTGCACTTTGGAATCGAAAATCCCGTCGTATCCGGCCATCAGCACGATCACGAACAAAATGGACGGCATAGCGTAGAGAATGTCCACCGTCCGCATCAAGGCGGCGTCGATCCATCCACCGAACCAAGCGGCGACACTTCCCCAAACCGTACCGATCATCAGACTGACAATGGCTCCGCAAACGCCGACGAAGATGGAAATGCGCAACCCGAAAGCCGTCCGCGTCAGCAAATCCCGGCCGTTATAATCGGTGCCGAACCAATGCTCGATCGAGGGGGGCGAAAGTTGATTGTCGGAAACCGCGGTCGACGAATGCGCTACGAAAAAATGAACCGCGGCCATACCAACGAGCAAAACGGCCAGGTACAGCAGTCCTGCGACCGCCGTTCGACAGTCGAAGAATCGACGCCATCCGTCAGCATTCATTAACTTCGAAAGCACGCCGGGATTTTTTCATCTTATTCTCGAATAGGCAAGGATTCGAAGTCGGCACCGGGGCCGAAACCTTCGGCCCGATCCTCGAACCGCCGAACGAACGATGATTCCGGGTTGCATTTTTGCGTGCGATCAGTGAAAATGGCCGCAAATCGGATCGTGGCGATTACCGTCGATCTTCCTGGACTTCTATGACCCGCAACAACAGTCCTTCCATTTCCGACCGGCGGGGATTTTTCGCCGCCGGTCTCGCGGCGTTGACCGGGTTGTTTCCGCTCTTGGCCGGGTTGGGCGTTTTATTGGACCCGTTACGCCGCAAATCGAACGAGGCCGGACGGTTAGTGCGGATCGCCTCGCTTTCGGCTTTGCCCGACGACGGCGTGCCCCGAAGATTCGATGTCATCACCGATCAGGTGAACGCCTGGAACCATCGTGCCAACGTCCCGATCGGCGCGGTCTACCTCAGAAGGACCGGAGAATTCTCGGTGGAAGCATTCAGCGTGAACTGTCCCCACGCCGGCTGTTTCGTGGAATACCGTCGCACCAAGCACAACTACCTTTGTCCCTGCCATAACAGCGAATTCGGCATCGACGGCTCGATTCAGGATCCCAGCAGCCCCAGTCCCCGAGGACTGGACGCCTTGGAAGTCGATGCCGAGAAGCTGCGGCAAGAGCAAGAAATCTGGATCCGATATCAAAAATTCCAGGCCGGCAAGCCGGAAAAGCTAGCGATCTAGCCCATGCTCAAGTGGATCGAAGAACGAACCGGACTCGGGACTTTGCTTCGGGGTGCCTTGTTCGAGAACATTCCGGGCGGAGCGCGTTGGCGCTACGTCTGGGGCAGCACTCTCACCTTCACGTTTTTCGTCCAGATAATCACCGGCATCTTCCTCTGGATGGCCTACAACCCCAGCACGCAAACGGCTTGGGAAAGCGTGTACTATATCCAGAACGAAATGACTCTGGGGTGGTTGCTTCGGGCCGTGCACCATTACACCGCCAACGCAATGATCGTGTTGTTGGCGCTGCATCTCATGCAGGTCGTGATCGACGGAGCCTACCGGGCTCCGAGGGAAGTCAATTTCTGGTTCGGCATCGGCCTGCTTATGCTGGTGCTGGCTTTGTCGCTGACCGGCTATTTGCTGCCTTGGGACCAAAAAGGATACTGGGCCACCAAAGTCACCACCAGCCTGATGAATCAAATCCCGGGCGTCGGCAAGGAAGTGGAACAACTGGCGATCGGCGGATCGGAATACGGCCATCATACCCTGAGCCGGTTTTTCGCCCTGCACGCCGGAGTGCTCCCCGGTGCCATGATCGCTTTGATCGTAGGTCACGTCTATCTGTTCCGCCGTCACGGCATCACGGCGAAAAAACCTCTCAGGAAGCCTGACGGTTGGTTTTGGCCGGATCAATTTTTAAAGGATACGGTGGCCTGCCTCGCGGTGATCGCCGTCGTGCTCTACCTGTCATTGGATACCTGGATTTGGGGCCAAGGCGAACTCGGCGCCCCGCTGGGAGCCCCGGCTGATCCGACCCAACCGTTCGACGCGCGGCCGGAATGGTATTTTCTCTTTCTGTTTCAACTCTTGAAGTATTTTCCGGGCGAACTGGAAATCTACGGCACTCTCGTGATTCCGGGAGCGGTGGTCTTGCTGATTGGCCTCATGCCCTTTATCGGCCGGTGGCAACTGGGGCATCGTTTCAATCTCGCCGTGCTCTTCGCCTTGCTGTTGGGCGTCGGCGCCTTGACCAGCTTGGCGATTTACGAAGACAGCAATCCTCAATACGCCAAAAACTTGCAGCAGGCGCGGGAAACCGCCGCGAGAGTCAAAGTTCTGGCTCAGGCGCCACCCGAGGGGCAAGGCATTCCGGCTCAGGGGGCGTTAGAACTGTTGCGTAACGATTCCTTGACCCAAGGCCCGAAGATTTTCGCGGAGCATTGCGCGAGTTGCCATCGTTACGACGGCCACGACGGTCTGGGCAACAAACCGGAGGAAGCTCCCTCGGCAGCCGACTTAGCCGGATTCGCCTCCCGCGACTGGCTGAGTCGCCTGGTCAGCGTAGAGCACATCGCCACCGACAAATTCTTCGGCAACACGGAATTCAAGGAAGGCAAAATGGTCAGTTTCGTACAACGCAAGGTCGCCAATTTCGACGAGGCCGAAAAGGACCAACTGAGCAAGGCATTGATCGCCTTGTCGGCCGAAGCGCAACTTCCGGCGCAACGTACCATGGACCGGAACGACGCCGGAACGATCGAGGCCGGCAAAAACCATCTGTTGGACGACGTGGGGTGCGCCGATTGCCATCAGTTTCATTTCGAAGATGAAGATCTGACGGCCCCCGACCTCACCGGATACGGTTCCAAATCCTGGCTGGTCGACATGATCGGCGACCCTGAGCATCGCCGTTTTTACGGCGACAAGAACGATCGCATGCCGTCGTTTCTCAGAGACGGAATCCTTACCGACCGGGCCGTCGATCTCGTCGCCGATTGGCTTCGCAACGATTGGTTCGAACCCGGCGGCGATCTGGCCCAATGACAAGAAAGCTCATTTCTGTCAGCCTCCGCTGCCGGCCGTTCGATTATCGCCGACTCGATCAAATCGAACTATTCACTCCAAAGGAAAGTGTTACGACAACCAAGAATGAATCTCGAATCGTCGGACGGGTAACTCTCAGCGAATAGTCGATGCCCGATCCCAAGACCCCTGTTCCAGGTCCTCCCCAATCCCTGTGGCGACGATTCCGGGCATCGAGCTTTTCGAAAAACTTTCGAGACTCCGCGCGCAAAATCCGTTATGGCCGCAAAGGACGGCGGTTCGTCGACTACTATCAGTCGCGCAAGTTGCGCACCAACGAGTCAGCCCTCAAACATGGGTTGATGATCAGTGTCGGCCTGGTGCTGATGTTGATCGGGTTAATCCTCTGGCCGGTCCCGATAGTCCCCGGTTTTTTGGTCGGCATTCCCGGGTTCGTCATTATTTGCTCCCGTTCCAAATTAGCCGCTCGCCTCTTCGACGCGCTCGAACGGTTCTTTCACCGGCTGCGTCGATCGATTTTCGGCAGATCCCGGAATCCGAAAAAAAGACGGCCGGCCGGGAAGACTGTCGACTCCTAGAAAAGTTACGCTTCTTTCGCGGGTCCGGTCCGGGCTCGTTCCCGCGACCTCGCTAGCGACAGTTGGGTCCGGTGCAACAAACCGCGCAGCAAACTGACGTCCGCCGGACGCAACCGTACTCGAGCGGCCAGGTCGGAGAACTGCTGCCGCAAGGAATCATCCTGCGCCGGTTTCAGAAAACCGATCGCCTGCAGCGTGTCGAACCAATGCTCTTTGAGTCCCTCGAGTTCTCCCGAGGTGGCCAAATCCGTCGGGTTCGGTCCATTCTCCCGCTCCGTCCCGGGGTTGCGCCGCCATTCGTACAACACCAGAGCGACCGCTTGGGAAAGGTTGAAAGATCGATGGGCGCCGCAGGCCGGAATCTGGACGCTGAGGTCGCAACAGGATAATTCCCGATTGGTCAAGCCGCTGCTTTCCCGGCCGAACACCAAAGCTACTCCGCTACCCCCTTCCGGAAGATGGCGCCGCAAGTTCGGAAGGTTGACCAGAGCGGTCAATTTATCCCGGGTCCGAGCCGTGCTGCCTACGACGAAACGGGAACGGGAGATCGCCGCCGGCAAACTGGGAAACACCCGAGCCTGCCGCAACACTTCGACCGAATGAGAAGCGACCCGTCCCGCCGTTTCGTCACGGCGAAAATCCCGTTCGCCGACCAACCGAAGATCCGACAAACCGAAATTTCCCATGACCCGGGCCGCCGCTCCGACGTTTTCCGCGAGGGTTGGAGCGACCAGTACCACACAAGGTTCGGGCGGGTCGATCGTCATGAAGGTTTCCCGATCCCTGCCGGGACATCAGAGATCGATGAAGTCAGAAAAAGCCAAGATGGTCGAGACGGGGAGATTCGAACTCCCGACCTCGTGGTCCCGATCCACGCGCGCTAGCCAGACTGCGCTACGTCTCGCTCAAACCATCCGCGCCAAAGGTAACACAAAAAGACCGAAGGTGGCAATGTTTTTCCCGGCCCATGACAGATTCCGGCCTGAACGGGTAAACGCCTCCCGGCAAAGCGGTCGCTTCAGCCGTCGCAGTGGCCGGGCCGTCGAGATTCGATTGGAGGGATCATCCTGAGCCATTCCGCGCCGACCGGTACCGATCGCGGTCGGCGATTAACCGGATTCCGGTAACCCGAGGGACAGAATTTGCTCGGGGCGTTCAATCAAATAACGGGCTCCGTTCGCTTGCAATTCCTCAACGGAACGAAATCCCCACGACACGCCCGCCGGACTCATTCCCGCGGCGAGAGCGGTTTGCATGTCCACGTCAGAATCGCCCACGAACAGCACGGCCTCCGGCGGCACGGCCAGTTGCCGAGCCGCCAACAAAGCGCCCGCCGGATCCGGTTTGGGAGGCAGATCTCCCCCTTGCCCCAATATGGGACGGAAGGACCACCGCCCCAAAAAACGGTCGACGCACTCTACGATCAAGGTCTGGGGTTTGTTGGATACGATAGCCTTCGGTATCCCGAGCCGTTCGAGGGCCGTCAGCAATTCGGCGATCCCCGGATAGATCTCGGTCAAGGCGTGGGAGCACCGCCGATTCTCGGCAGCCAAGGCGTCGAGAAAGCATTCGATATCCTGATCGGAGCGATGGGAACGAGGCAGCACCCGCCGCGCCAAACGACGAACTCCCTGTCCCACGAAGCGGCGATAGTCCGATACCGGATGGCTCGGATAACCTAAACCTTGCAACGCTTGGTTGGTCGCCGCAGCGATTTCCCGCAACGTATCCAGCAAGGTGCCGTCGAGATCGAACAGGACCGCGGAATAACCCTTCAAAACTTTCAGCTGGCTAGCCGGTTTCGCAATACCGAAACGCAATCGGCCCAGGCCACCGTTTCGACTTGGCGATCGGCCAGCCGTTTCAATTGAATCGTCGGCGGTTCGTCGCCCTGAGGAGTAATCAGATAAGTCGCCTCGAGTTCCCTGGCCTGACGGAACTGCTTGTTGGAATTACTGGAACTCAAACCGTAATCGGTTCGGATGCCGGCTTCCCGGAGTCGCTGCACCAATTCCAGGCACCGCGGGCGCCGGGATTCCTCCTCGATCAGGCAATAGGCGTCGACTCCGGTTTTCGGTTCGGGCAACAACTTTCGGGCGCGAAGCAGTTCCAGTAAGACTACGTCTCCCATGCCAAAACCCAAGGCGGGCAACTCGGTCTTGCCGCCCGACAGTTTGCCGATCAGCCCGTCGTACCGGCCGCCGCCGGCGATAGCGCGGAATTCTCCTTGCCGATCGAAGGCTTCGAACACGACGCCGTCATAATAAGCCAACCCACGAACGATCCCGTAATCGATCTGTACGTATTCAGTCAAACCGCGAGCGGCCAGATTATCCTGAACGGCGATCAACTGGGGAGTCGGCTGGGCCTCCCGGATAAAGCGCCGGATGCGCTCCACCGGAATCCCGACCGGTTCCAGCTGCTGCGCCGTCACCTCTTCCGGTACCCGATCGAGTTTGTCCACCGCTTGAAAAAAACGGTATTGATCCGACGCTCTCCCGTGATGTTCGACGAAGAATTCCGTCCACGCCTGGCGACTGCTCAAGCGGATCGTGAAATCACGAGCCGTCAGACCTAAATCTCGAAGCGTGTCGATCAACAGGGCGATCACTTCCGCGTCTGCGGCCGGTCCGGATTCGCCGATCAGATCGGCGTTCAGTTGAAAGTGCTCGCGCAGCCTCCCCTTTTGCTGCCGTTCGTAGCGAAAAAGTTGCGGAACGGAAAACCATTTGATCGGCTTGCGGTAATGCCTTTGACCGGAAAGGATCATCCGAGCCAAGGTCGGCGTCATTTCGGGACGCAAGGCGATTTGCCGACCGCTGCGATCCTCTAATTGATAGATTTGCCCCAGAATTTCTTCTCCGCTTTTCTTGAGGTACAAATCGAGGTGCTCCAGAGGCGAACCGTCGTATTCGCGAAACGCGTAAGCCCGCATCGTTCGCCGCCAGGAAGCGAAAAGATGGGTGCGAGCCTCCATCGTCCACCGCTCCTGGGAAGGCGACGGACTAGGGAAGAAATCCCGAAAGCCGGGCAAACGGTCCATCGATATTCAGACCGAAAGCCAGTCGGAAACCGCGAAGGAAAGAAAAATCGTGAGCGGCTCCGAGTTCAATAATTGCCGGGGTCCAACTGGAGCACTTCCTGACGCATTTTTTTGCCAGGCCTGAATTTCACCACGACCCGAGGCGGAATCATGATCTCCTCGTGCGGCGCCTTGGGATTGCGCCCGATCCTGCCGCGCCAAGGTTGCAATTCGAACGTGCCGAAATTCCGCAGTTCGACCGTTTGCCCTTGGGTTACCGCATCCCTGATGTGATCGAGAGTTCGCTGCACAACATTGCGGACCATATTGTGACTGAGATGCGTCTCTTTCTCGATACGCGCTACCAACTCGTGCTTCGTCATCCTACCCCAACTAGGTGTTACTCAGGATGTACCAATAGCACATTTCCCGGAAAAAGCAACCGGAACGCCGCAAGAACGTTCCCCCGAATCAACTTTCCATCACGTTGATTTCGACCGGATCGACTCGGATTCCCTGCTTTTCCAGCCACGCGACCGCCGCTTTCAATTTCTCGCGGCGACCGGACAATTCCAGGCAAACGATGCCCAATTCGTCCGTGACGCTCGCTTGCCGCACGTTGGGAATCAACTCGAACTTGACCCCGAGTTTCCAAACGACCGGTTCCTTGATCAAACGGGAAGGATACATCAACCAAAGCCGGCGCCGCTCGACCTTATCCTGGCCGGCGGCCTTCTTCGCCGCCTTCTTCACCGTCTTCTTAGGGACGCGTTTGCGAGACGAGGTCGTCGCCATAGCCGTTCAACTTTCGTTTTGCCCGCCGGCTATCGCCGGAATGATACTAATTTCGTCGCCGTCCTTCAGCGCCGTTTCGCGATTCTTCAGGAATCTGATATCCTCGCCGTTGACGTAAACGTTGACGAACCGCCGCACCTCGCCGGATTCGTCGATCAACCGTTCGCCGATGCCCGGAAATTTGGCCTGCAAAGCTTGAATGGCGCTCGCGATGCTCTCAGCCTCTACTTCGACCACCTCGGAGTCGTCGGTGAATTTTCTCAAGGGGGTCGGGACTCGAATGTGTACTGCCATAATAATCGGTGATTCTCCGGCTAACGGGTCAGTTGCCCGTCGCCCGTCAACGCGGATTCAAATTCGCGAAGGCTCGGTTTAATCTCCCGCGCTTTTCCTACGCAACCCTGAACGGCGTCCAAAGTTTTCAGTCCATGTCCGGTGACACAAAGAACGGCGGAATCTTCCGCGGAAATCTTCCCGCTGGCAATCAGTTTCTTCGCCACGCCCACGGTGACTCCCCCGGCCGTTTCGGCGAAAATGCCTTCGCATTCGGCCAACAACTTGATGCCTTCGCGAATCTCGTCGTCGGTAACGTCGTCGGCCGCCCCGCCGGTGTCTTTCATTACGCGCAAGGCGTAGAAGCCGTCCGCCGGCGTACCAATAGCCAACGATTTGGCGATCGTCTCGGGTTTGACCGGTTTGAAAAAATCCAGGCCCGCTTTCTGCGCCTGTGAAATCGGCGAACAGCCGCCCGCCTGCGCTCCGTGAATCCGCCATCCCGAAGCCTCGACCAACCCCAAATCGCTCAGCTCCCGGTAGCTCTTGTGAATCTTGGTCAACAGGGAACCCGAAGCCATGGGAATGACCGTATGCTGCGGCACGCGCCATCCGAGTTGTTCGACGATTTCGAACCCCATGCTCTTGGAACCCTCCGCGTAGTAAGGCCGCATGTTCACGTTCACGAAGGCCCAACCGTACTTGCCGGCGATTTCGGCGCACAGCCGATTGACTTGATCGTAATGCCCCTGAATCCCGATCACCTGCGGCTGATAAACCAGCGAGTTGAGCACTTTCCCTTGTTCCAGATCCGCCGGAATAAAGACGTAGGCTTTCAACCCGGCCGCCGCCGCGTTGGCCGCCACCGAGTTAGCCAGATTGCCGGTCGACGCGCAGGCGACCGTGTCGAAGCCGAGTTCCCGCGAACGACTCAGGGCGACGCTCACCACCCGGTCCTTGAACGACAACGAAGGATAGTTGACCGTATCGTTCTTGACCCAGAGTTCCCGCACGCCGAGCCGCTCGGCTAACCGGTCCGCCTTGATCAAAGGCGTGAAGCCGACCTCGAATCCGACCGTAGGATCGTCGACCACGGGCAAGAGTTCGCGATACCGCCACATGGTTTGGGGCCGGGAAACGATCAGATCCCGAGTCATGACTCCCTGGATGCGTTCGTAGTCGTAGACTACTTCGAGAGGCCCGAAATCGAAATCACAGACATGAAGAGCCTCGAGCGGATATTGGCGGCCGCACTCGCGACACTTCAAGGCTCTCATCATACCGTTTCCTTTGCTCATGGGATACCGTTGTTGCGATGTAAGTTAAAAAAAAGACCCTTCCCGGTAATCGAGAAGAGTCGAAAGATTTTCCGCGCTTTTTCTCATCTTCCCAACCCGACTATCGCCGGGGTCAAGCTGGATTTGGCACCTAAACACCGAAGCACGCACTTCGACCGGTTGCCGTGGCATCATAGGGCCAGTCCCTCCGCCACTCTTTATGAGACCGTCGGTTCGACGGATAGACCGAAAGTAACCGAAGCCACGCCCGAAAGTCAATCACCTTTTAAATAATTATCCGGGATCGAACGACGGTACCCGAACGGGTTCGGCGGTCCGGTCATCCCCTGCGGCGACGCAACCATTCCGTTCCGTTAGGGCGTAGCTCCGGATCGGTTCGGCGCCGACGGCCTGCCGCTCCCGACGAACGGTTAAATCGGCGCCGGGATCGAACGACGATTCGGGACCGTATTTCGTAGCCCTGTTCTCGCCGTTTGATTTATGCTGGATCGAGTTTACGGGAACGACCTCGGACTCCGGCTCCGGCGCCCCGAAGCGGACCGGCCGGTAATGCGGGGATTACCGAAAAATGATATTGCCAGACAGTGAACCGGTTCTCGAGCGGCATACCGTTACCCGAGCCCGCGATCGACCGGAAGGTCGCCTCACGATAACTCCGGCGGCGGCACTTCGCACGGAAGCTTTGCCGGTGTCCCGGAAGCGCGCTTTTACCGCTCGCGATTAACGCCGCATGAATCCGCCACTCCCCGAAGCCTATCTTTTGATGCGTCGTCACGCCGGTCATCAGCGCTGGTGGCCGGGCGAGACCCCACTGGAAATCTGCCTCGGAGCCATTCTGACTCAGAACACCAACTGGCAAAACGTCGAGCGGGCCATCAACGCCTTGAAAGCGAATCGAGTGCTCAACCTGCCGGATCTTCAATCGTTACCCGTAGAGACTCTGGCCGAGTTCATCCGTCCTGCCGGTTATTTCAACGTCAAAGCTCGAAGGCTGAAGGCCTTTTTCGCCGCTGTCTTCCACCGCCATCACGGCTCCCTCGATTCGTTGTTGCGGCAAGACACCGCCGTCCTGCGCCGAGAGTTGCTCGCCATTAAGGGAATCGGCCCCGAAACCGCCGACAGCATGTTGCTCTACGCGGGCAACCACCCTTCGTTCGTGGTGGACGCCTATACCATGAGGATCTTCGCCCGGCACCGGTGGATCGATGCCGAAGCCGACTACGATAGCGTCAAGAAGCTGTGCGAAACGGCATTGGCGGCCGCTTCCGACGTCATCGATTACTGGCAGGATTTTCATGCCCAGATAGTTCACGTGGGCAAACACTATTGCCGCAAGAAAACGCCGCTGTGCGACCTTTGCCCCCTGAACGGCCTCTTGCCTGACGACGATCGTCCGCCTGCGGCGGTTTCGCCGGACCGTCCATGAGCCTGTTCGCATTCTCTCGTTCGCCGAAAAACCGGTGGCTGCGTATCGCGCCCTCGGGCATCGATGGCATGGGAGCGTTCGCTCGCAAGCGCATTCCGAGCGACACCGAGATCGGTCGCTATACCGGCGAACGCATCGCCAAGGACGTTTCCCGGCGCCGGCTCCAAGAAGGGAACCGGTTCATTTTTTATTTGAACGAGCAGTTCGATCTGGACGGCGACCGGGCGGACAATCTCTGCAAATACCTCAACCACAGTTGCGACGCCAACTGCGAATCTCGTTGGCGCAACGGGCACATCGGCATCTTCACCTTGAGAGCGGTCGCTCCCGGCGAAGAACTCACCATCAATTACGGCTACGATCTGGATAATTACCGGCTCTTCCCGTGCCGCTGCCGAGCGAAAAATTGCGTGGGGTACATGGTCGCCGAAGAGTTTTTCGATCGCTTGCGGCAAACGAACGCGAACCTGCCGTCCAATTCCGAAACGGGCGAATCCCCGGCCCGAGATTAATGCCGCCGCCAACTATCGGATTGTTTTTTTCCAATTATCGGGATAGGATGATTCGGTGGACAGTGTCGAACAACTGGCGCAGCGGGGAGGTCCGGACTTGACCGTCCGGCGACCTGGCCCGGTCCGTCATTTCGATCGCCTGTCGCAACGAATCGTCCAACTGAAACGGGAGCGGAACGCGGTCATTCTCGCTCACAACTACCAAGTGCCCGAAATTCAGGACGTCGCCGATTACGTCGGGGATTCCCTGGGCCTGTCGCAACAGGCCGCTCAAACCGAGGCGGAAATCATCGTCTTTTGCGGCGTTCACTTCATGGCGGAAACGGCTAAAATCATCAATCCCGGCAAGAAGGTCGTGTTGCCCGATCTCGACGCCGGCTGCTCCTTGGAACAAAGCTGTCCCTCGGACCGGCTCCGAAAATTTCAAGCCGACCGTCCCGGGCTCTACACGATCGCCTACATCAACTGCAGCGCCCAAGTCAAAGCCTTGAGCGACGTAATTTGCACCAGCGGCAACGCCCAACGGATCGTCGAAGCGGCACCCGAGAATCAGGATATTTTATTCGTGCCCGACGAAAATCTCGGTGCCTGGGTCACCGAGCAAACCGGTCGGCCGATGGTACTCTGGCCCGGCAATTGCTATGCCCATGTCGAATTCACTCGCGACAGCATTCTGAAGATCCGCAGTTCCTTCCCCCAAGCTCCGGTGGTCGCCCATCCGGAGTGCACCAAATCCGTCAGGCTCTTGGCCGACGAGATCTGCTCTACGGAAAAAATGATCGGCTACTGCCGGAATTCGTCGGACCGCGCTTTCATTATCGCCACCGAATCCGGCATCTTGCACCGGCTTAAAAAGGAATGTCCCGACAAGGAATTCATCCCCGCGCCCACCGATACTTGCCGTTGCAACGAATGCAAGTACATGAAGCGAAACACCTTGTCCAAGTTGCACGATTGCCTGGATAGTCTGGGTCCGGAAATTCAGTTGGAGCCGGAGTTGATCGAGCGAGCGCGACTGCCGATCGACCGGATGTTGCGGCTTTCCGCCTGACCTGCGCGGCGACATGTCCGGTCCCCTGCGCCTGCGTCACTACTTTACCCGCTTCGCGACCTTGGGGGGAGTTCAGTCCATCCTCGCTACCCATCTTCGGTTAGACAACCGGCATAACCTTCCGAGTTCCCTGCTGGCCTTTTTCGATTCCGCAAACGCCGTCCAAGCCCACCCCTCGGTAACCGGCCTGGGATTGACCGGTTGGGATTCGATCCGAAGCGCCCGGAAGAAATTTCGCCGTCACGAAAGCGGCCGAGCCTACGACATTCCGATTTATCACGATCTCTGGGGACTGGCCTTTTTCGGCGATCGGGACGATCGCTCGTTTCGCCGGCTCGGCGCGGTCCATTCGCAATGGCCTTACCTGGATTATCAGCTGGCGCAAGTTCGCGACGGCCTGGACGGCATCTTCACCGATAGCGAATCGATCGCCGAACAACTCAGAGCCAGCCCCGACGGCTTGGCGCCGACTCGCATCAGGCATTTGCCCGTTCCCGCTCAAGTCGCTCCCGAAACTAGTCTCGAACCGCCTTCGCCGTTGGCCGGCCGGCCCTTGATCGTCGGTTACGTCGGGCGTCTGGACTACGCTCAAAAGCGAGTCGACCGGCTGCCCGAACTACTCCAGACGCTGCGCGAGGAAAACGTCCCCTGCGAATTGCAAATTCTCGGCGACGGGGCGGCCCGGAAACGATTGAGCACGAGTTTTCCGGCCGATGCGCCGGTACGATTTTGGGGACGGCAATCCGGGGAGAGCTACTGGCGGACCATGGCCCGGTGGGATTTCGTGATTTCCACCAGCGACCACGAAGGATCGCCCTTGGCTTTGATCGAATCTCTGAGCTTAGGCAACGTGCCGCTCTTTCCGAAAATCGGCAGCGGCGGCGACGCCTTGGCCGAGGCGGTAGATCCCGGCTTGCGCTACGCTCCCGGCGATTGGCGCGGCGTCGCGGAAACGCTCAAAAACTGGCAAGCGAAACCGTTTGCGGCATGGTGCGCGATTCGCGACCGCTGTCGGCAAATCAGCCGGCGGCATTCTCCGGAATCCTACCACGCCCGGTTCCGGGAATTTTTGAACGAAATCGTCGAGGCGCCGAAAGTATCCCGCAATTTCTCTCCGCACCGTCCTTTTCGAGCAACGGATTACTTGCCGTTCGGCATCCTCTCTCGGTATCGCCCTCAGGCCCTGTACCACGCCAATCCCCCGCTCCGCCCGGACTGAACTTCGCAGCGGCAGATTACCTCCGGCCGGGCCGGCGTATTGCTCGGCGCCCGTGAACGGCTCCGGGATGTTTTCCGAATCACCAATTGAAAAACCCCGGGCTTTTCTTCGGCACCGGGAGCATCCGTTTTGCGAGCTCCGCGGCCACCGGTAGCCAGACGCATCGAACGCGTTTTTCAGGTCTCCAACGGAATCGGAAACACCAAGGCTTCTCAAGAATGGAGCATGTCCAATTGCCACGATGGCGAATCTTTTCCCGAAGCAGCTTTGGGCTGCCGGCTAAATTAAGATCATCCGGTTTCGGGTAGTTCTCATCGTTCAACCTCAAGGGTTCCTTCAGGGTTAGGCGATTACTCCAATCTGTCGAAAGTCATTGAGGCCGACCGGTCACTCAAAATCCTGGATTCTCTGAAAATCCCATCTGACACCGCTAAAGGGAACCAAGCGGCGGGCGAGCGCCAACTGGGTGCGCTTCGGCGGCTATGATTATGATTGACGCCGGCTCCAATTTCTTTCCTATTTCGTTTCATCCATGAAATACCTCGTTGCGTTGTTATCGCTCGTCCCGGCGTTGTCGGTCCTCACGGTTCAAACCGAGAATTCTCCCCCCAACATCCTGTTCGTGTTTTCCGACGATCACGCCACTCACGCCATCGGGGCCTACGACGGCTGGCTGAAATCGGTCAACCCCACTCCCCACATCGATCAGTTGGCCGAGGAAGGCATCCTGTTCGAAAACAGTTTTTGCTCCAACTCGATTTGCGGCCCCAGCCGGGCGGTCATCCTTACGGGCAAACACAGCCACAAGAACGGCTTCATGAACAACGGCAATACCTTCGATTGGAATCAGCAAATCTTTCCCAAACTCCTGAGGCAGGCAGGATACCAAACCGCCTTGTACGGCAAAAGCCATCTTCGCGGACACCCCCAAGGATTCGACGACTGGGCCGTGCTGCCCGGCCAAGGGCTGTATTACAATCCGGACCTGATCTTTCCCGACGGACGGCGGCGCATCGACGGCCATTGCACCGACGTCGTGACCGATCTCGCCGTCCAATGGCTGAAGGAAAAACGCACCGCCGGCAAACCCTTCCTGCTAATGGTGCAACACAAGGCTCCCCATCGCAACTGGATGCCGGCTCTTCGTCATCTCAAGCTCTACGACGACATTTCGATGCCGGAACCTCCTACCCTTTTCGATAAGTACGAAGACAACGCGCCTCCCGCTCGCCATCAGGAATTGGAGATCGACCGCCATATGGACCTGAATTACGACCTGTTCGTCGATTTGACGCCCGAGTTCAATCAACCGGCCTCGCAACAACGCCAAGACAAATCGGCTTGGCATAACATGAAACGAATGACCCCCGAACAACTCCGGACCTGGCGAGCCGCCTACGGCCCCAAAGACCGGGCGTTCCATCAAGCCAAACTCACCGGGCCGGATTTGGTGCGCTGGAAATTTCAGCGTTACGCCAAAAACTACCTGCGGTGCGTCAAGGGAGTCGACGAAAGCGTGGGCCGCTTGCAAGCCACTTTGGAAGAACTGGGGTTATCGGATAATACGGTAGTCGTCTACAGCTCGGATCAAGGCTTCTATATCGGCGACCACGGATGGTACGACAAACGTTGGATGTACGAGGAATCGTTGAAGATGCCTTTCATCGTCAAATGGCCCGAAGTCGCCGAACCCGGCTCCCGCAACCGGCATTTGATTCAGAATCTGGACTACGCTGAAACCTTCCTGGAAATAGCCGGCGCGCCGATTCCCGAAGACATGCAGGGACGGTCGCTCGTGCCCTTGATCGAAGGAAAGTCTCCCGCCGACTGGCGCCGAAGCATCTATTACCACTACTACGAATACCCCAGTTACCACATGGTTCCCCGGCATTACGGCATCCGTACCGAACGTCACAAGCTGATGCATTTCTATGAGTTCGGAGACGAATGGGAAATGTACGACTTGAAAACCGACCCGGACGAACTCACCAACCTTTACGGCCTTGCCAGACTGGAGAGTCTCACCTCGGGGCTCAAACGCCAGTTGTTCGCTCTGCAACGGCATTATGAAGACGACAGCGATGTCTCCGAAAAACCCGATTCGTGGAAGCGGCAGGTTCGTCCGGGAACCCGCTAATCCGGGCCGAGGCCGTTTCCGGTCGTTTCCCGGGACTTCGACTCACGAAAGACGAGTGCGCCGGTCCGGCTGCCGATCGATCCGCAAACCGCACGCTCTGAGACGCTTCGGTCGCCGCGGTTCGCGGCCTGCCGGCGGCGATAACTAATCCGACAAATCCTCGAAGGATATCGTCGCCGTGGCCGCCGACGCCGGATCGGCCCTTTGCGACAAGGAATCACGGATGGCCTGTTCGGTGCGCGGAACGATCCCGGAGAATTTTTCCTGTCCGTTGACGATCACGGTGACGGGCCGGTCCAGATCGAGTAACCGGTCGGATAATCGAACCGTCAATTTCGTGATCTTCTCCGCTGTTATGCGAATCGTCTGATCCTCGACCTCGGCCCGGATCCGTTGCCCCTTTACCAAGGCGTCCCGGGGAATCGCCAACCAATAGAGGCGCGAGTTAATCCCTTTAGCTTGATTCCAGACGACGGTTTCCGGCCAAGGGTTCCGCGTGAATTTGGCCATCCACGGCAGAGCTTCGGCATCCTTCCGATTCATCCAATGACCGGTATCCGGATAGATGCGGACCAGGTGCCGATAACCTTCGGGATGATCTCGACTCAGTTGCGCTAATTTCACCCGCCATTGCTCCGCGACTTTGTTCCGCCCGTAACCGTTATCGTTCGCCCCCATGAACAAACCGAATCCGAGGTTCCGCAAATTATCCGGGCGGGCGTCGTTAGGATGACCGGCCATCATCGCTACCGCCGCCCAGCGATCCGCCATGCGCGGACCGAGTTGGTAAACGCCGTCGCCGCCAGCCGAATAGCCCATAAGATACACCCGATTCGGATTGACCCCTCGCAGAGCCACGTAGTTTTCGATCAACCGATCGAAAAACTCGTCGATGTGGCTGCGATGCCAAAGATTCCAGGTGTCGGTCGGAGCACGCGGGGCGACATAGATGCCTTCGGCGGGTTGATAGAGTCCGATTTGATTTTGCCATTGCCGATCGTTGACCACGGAAGCCGTTCCGCCTCCGCCGTGCATCGAAATCCATAACGAATGCCCGTCCTCGGGTTCCGAGCCGAACACCCGTTCCTGGAACCGCATGGTCAATTCGTCTTCCCTCAAGATCTTGGCAGTCATCTCGTCCCGGCGTTCCTCTCGCAGCTTTTGGCGAGATTCGGCCCACACCCGTGCCAACGCGGCCGAAGCCTCGGAGCGCGACAATCCGGTCGATTCCGAACGCTCGCCGCCGGATTCGGCTATGGCATAAAGATACCGGTTGCCCCGCAACAAAATCTGATCGCCTGCCAAAGCCGGAGAGGCGTCGAAAACGTCGTCTAGTTGATTGGTCGCCACCACTTGGAGCCGTTTGGCCCGGTCCAGCACCACCGTCTTGCCGTTGCGCCCGGTCACGAAGAGATGACGCTTCGAAGCGACCGGTGACGCATAAACGGTGGCGAGCCCAGGCAATCTTTCTCGATCGACGTAAACCTCGCCGGTTCGAGCGTCCAGACAAGACCAGAGCGCCTGATTAGACTGATTGAAAAACAGGAGATCCTGAGCCAGCACGGGCGAAGGCGTATAGGGAGTTCCCCGGTTTTTCCGCCAGAGAACGGCACCGGTATCCGCAAGATCGCCGGTGCGACCGAGCGGCAAGGCCAGAAGCGCGTAGCCACGATAACCGGTCATAAAGTAGATCGAATTGCTGTCGCCGACCGGTGACGGTATCGGATTGTCCGTCAGGCCTCGGCAATGCCAGATCGTATCCCCGTTAGCCAGATTGTAACTGACGATCGCCTTCGACCCGCTGGCGATTACCTGGACCAAACCATCTTTCGCTACGACCCGAGGAGTCGCCCAGGAATTATCTTCGTCTCGAGCCCGTTTCCAGAGGATTTCTCCGGTGGAAGCATCCAGGGCGTAAATGAAAGATTGTCCCTGATGATCCCGCACGATCACCAAACGACCGTCATGCCAAACCGGAGAAGAGCCTTCCCCCAAACTGGCGCCCATCACTGCCGGTCCCAGGTCGAGATCCCAATGCTTGTTTCCCGCCAAATCGTAACAATACAAACCGGCCGAACCGAACCAGCAATACAGCCGGGAACCGTCGGTCACCGGGGAAGCGGAAGCGAAATTATTGTCCCCGTGATGACCTTCATGGGGTATTTTCCGGTTAGCGGTCCGGCGCCACAATTCCCGGCCGTCGTTCCGGTCCAAGCACAAGACGACGAATTCGTATTGGGTGTTAGGATGCGTGATGCCGAAGATCCTGCGAGGTTGATCTTCGGGACGAGGCAAGGACGGATCGACCACCCCGGTGTCCACTGCGGTCAACAGGAAGATTTTATCTCTCCAGACGATGGGAGTCGAACTGCCCTTGCCGTCGATGGCTTTCTTCCATTGCACGTTGCGGTTTTCGCTCCAATGCAACACCGGGCGGGCGGTATCGGAGACGCCGTTGGCGTCCGGTCCCCGCCATTGATGCCAATTCTCGGCGACCTGTTCGGCGAATTCCGCGGGCTTGGCGTCCTGGGCAAGAGCGGTGAGCAGCCCGAACGCGGCAATACCGGCCAGAGCGGTCATACGACCGAGAGGCGACGACAGCATAAAACTCGTCATGTTAGGCTAAAGAGATAGTACATCGTTGGTTCAAGTCAACTTCATCCTTTTCGGAAGCGCGACTCGAAACCGAATCGAACGTCGTCCCTCCCGTCTCGGGGACGAATCCTCCGATCATAGATTCCCTTCTCGACGTTGGGAAACCGAATTAACTATCATGGGGCCGCATCGATATTTTGAAGGACACATTCACCATCGCCGAACGTCAGTTTCATTCCCGATTACTTGTGGGCACGGGTAAATTCAGTTCGCCCGAAGTCATGAGGGATGCGCTGGACGCCAGCGGTACTGAAATCGTCACGGTCGCCTTGCGGCGGGTCGAACTGACCGAAAACGATTCGCCCCATACCGACATCCTCGAATACATCGACTCCAGTCGTTTTCTGCTGTTACCGAACACTAGCGGGGCCCGAGACTGCGAAGAGGCCGTCCGATTGGCCAAGCTAGCGGCCAGTGCCGGACTTCCTCGATGGATCAAACTCGAAATCCATCCGGACCCCCGTTATCTCCTACCCGACCCGATCGAAACCTTAGCCGCCGCCAAGGTTTTGGTCAAAGAAGGATTCACCGTACTGCCCTACATTAATGCCGATCCGATCCTCGCTCGACGATTGGAAGAAGTCGGAACGGCGACAGTCATGCCTCTCGGGTCGCCGATCGGCTCCAATCAAGGACTCAAAACCCGGGATCAACTTCGCATCATTGTCGAACAGGCCAGCGTTCCGGTAGTCGTCGACGCCGGGCTGGGAGCGCCGAGTCATGCGGCCGAAGCCATGGAACTGGGAGCCGACGCCGTACTGGTCAACACAGCAATCGCCGTAGCTTCCGACCCTCTTCGAATGGCGACCGCATTCGCCCAAGCGGTTAAGGCCGGCCGTACCGCCCATGAAATCGGTAGCGGTAGAAGTTCCGAACATGCCGAAGCCACTAGTCCCTTGACCGCATTCCTCGACTGAAAGTGTCACCGTTGACTCCGCAGCAGGTTCGCCATATCCTGGAAGCCGGCAACCGCACCCCGATGCTGGTGGTGGGCGACGTCATGCTCGATTGTTTTCTTACCGGCTCCGTAGCTCGAATCTCGCCGGAAGCGCCGGTGCCGGTTCTCAAATTGGAACGTGAATCCTACATGCCGGGCGGAGCCGCCAACGTGGCTCGAAATCTTACGGCCCTGGGAGCCCCTACCCTGCTGTGCGCTCCGGTCGGCAAGGACCGGGAAAGCGTTCGCCTGCGACGCTTATTGAAAGCCGAACGAGTCGACTGCCGCGGTTTATTTTCGATCGCCGATCGGACCACGAGCGTGAAAACCCGAGTCGCAACCAAACAACAACAAATCGTTCGCATCGATCAAGAACGCGTCCAGAACCTCGACTCCCAAGAAGAACGAACTCTCCTCGAAAAAATTCGAGAAAGCTTGGCGCGGGTCAAGGGAGTCGTCGTCGGCGATTACGGCAAAGGCACGATCACCGATTCCCTGCTTACGGCTCTCAAGACCGAATGCCGGAAACGCCAGCTTTGGTTGGGAATGGATCCTAAACCGATTCACCGCTTGGATCTTTCGGGCCTTTCGCTCCTGACGCCCAATCGCAAGGAAGTTTTCGAGTTGGCCGGTCTGGACGATCGGACCCGGAACGATAACCCGTTGGCGGACGACCAATTGTGCAAGTCGGTCAAGCGCTTGCGCCGCCGCCTGGATCCCGACGTTCTTCTCGTTACCTTGGGAGAATTAGGCATGTTGCTTAGTCAACGCGGAAAGCCCACCGTCCACGTACCCACCGGGTCGAGAGAGGTATTCGACGTTTCCGGCGCCGGGGACACGGCTATCGCCTCGTTCATGTTAGCCGTCTCGACCGGAACGAATCCCTTGGAAGCGGCCGTATTCGCCAACCGGGCGGCCGGCCTCGTCATCAAGAAACGAGGAACTTCCATCGTCACCGAAAAAGAGATGCTCGACAGTTTTCTCCATTCAAGATGAATCGGGCCGTTTTTCTCGATCGCGACGGAACTATCAACCGGGAAAAAAGTTATCTGGCCGAGCCCGAGGCCCTGGAATTACTGAACGGCGTTCCCGAGGCGCTCCGGTCGTTGCAGGATCACGGCTTTCTGCTGTTCGTCGTTACCAATCAATCGGGCATCGGCCGAGGCTTTTACACCGAGCGCGAGTTGAAAGCGGTTCATGATCGACTAGTCGCCCTAGCCGCCGAATCGGGAGTGGTTTTCCGCCGGATTTATTATGCTCCGGAAACTCCGGACGAACCGACTTGCGGCCGCAAACCTTCTCCCCGGTTCTTGCTCAATGCCAGCAAAATTTACCGGATCGAACTGTCGCGTTCCTACATGATCGGAGATAAATTAAGCGATTTACAATGCGGCTGGAATGCGGGAGTTCGCAAAAGCATTTTGGTCAAAACCGGCTATGGGAGCCAATTGTTGAGCCGGCCGGATATCGATTTGTCACGCGCCCAGATCGCCGAAAACCTCACCGAAGCGGCAGAATATATTCTGTCTGATTCGTCAAGCATGACTGATCGCCGACGGCATGAAAAGCTAAACGCCTGACACCATGGTTTTGGCACCGGTTCCGGCAGCCTCAAAATCAGGGAATTTAACAGGTGATGAACGGTCAAGGCGCTACAACGACAAACAAGATGCGAAGGTCGCAATCGTTTACGAATACCTCAAGACAGTGCCGATACGGTAAATGGAGCCGTCATCTTAATCAACGAGCGACTTACCGGGATTAAATGACGAAAGAACAATCTCCAGGATCGAAATCCGATCGTTTTGAAGTATTCGAAGGTTTATTCCGAGCTTGACGAAAGTTTTAATTCTTGATCGGGAACCGAAGTTTCGTCACGCACACCGTCGTTTTGGGCGATCATGCCTTTCCGGACCACGACCGTATTGGCCAGCATGTCATGGAGTCCCTGCTTTCTCGGATGAATGCCAATGATAAAAAAAAGCAAGAAAATCGCTTTAGAAGGAAAGTAACCCAAATAGCGAACCAACAATTGAGCTGAAGTGGGTTTCAGGCCGGAGCCGGCATCGACTATGACAAGTCTCATGATCATTTTCCCGGGGTCGCCTGCCAAGTCCTCCAAAAAAAGACGATGAGACAAGCCATGAGAAACCAGTTGATGAAGAAATTAATTGAATTATCGAGTGAAAGTCCTGGAAGGATAATCGAATTCAACCATTGATCGGGAGTGATTTGCGAGACAGCCGACACAAATTCCGAAAAACTAACCCGTTTTTTCGATTCGTTAGTGTACACTTCGGTTTGCACTTCGATCCGATGCGCAAGTGCAAATTTTAATTTTATTTTAACTTCTCCACCGCGAGCATTCGGCGGCGCAACGATTTGTCCAAAATCTAGACTGCTCATTAAGATAGTAAACAAAGGAAATCCAATGGCACAAAGGATCCCAAAATCAATCAATTGAGCGACCAAACGCCTCCAAAAACCCGCAAACTGAAAACTTACCTCATTCATCGCACAAAATCAACATTCAAATGAAAAAAGACCCCTCAGTTACCCAAGGGTTCTCGCATAATTAAACTGTCGTTTTTTGTGTGCGTATCAAACGTATTATTTACAATCATGGGGCTTTAATTTATAATTCCATTCACCATGAAACTTCTCTTTAGTTAAGCGCAAATTTTGCATTTGTTCATCAGTAATTTTTATGCCAGTCTGATATTTGGATTTATCTAACATGCAATTTATTTTCAACCCATTTTTAGTCGTTGTATTGCTAATCAAATTAACTATGGTTTCATAATTGGTTAATGGGCGTCCCCGCCAATTCATCGAAATGCATGAAAACATTCGATGTTCAATTTTATTCCACTTGCTCGTACCCGGAGGAAAATGACAAACTGATATTTCCATATTAAGTTCATCTGCCAGTTTTTGCAACTCGGTTTTCCATAATTTATTACGACTACCATTTGAACCACCTCCATCAGCCATAATTAATAGCTTCTTGGCATTGGGATGATTTTTTCGTCCCATTGATAGCCACCATCGACGAATAGTTTCTACCGCAAATTCCGCAGTATCGTGGTCAGTGCCTACACTTACCCAACCCGTATTGGTGCTCAGATCATACACGCCATATGGACTTGCTTTCGGTAGATTTGGATCGGGGAAATCATGCACTTTGACTAGTTCGGGATTTCCTTTCGGATGCCATTCGTTCCCCATATTTTTGTGCTGTCCCACCAGTTCCTTTTTTTCGTGTCAACCGAAATCACTGGTTGGTTTTTCTTCAAGAATTTCCGGGATTTCCGTTCAATATGTCGAAATTGCTGGTTTCGATCGGGATGCTGTTTGCCTTCTAGGGTTTTCTGATTGCCTTGAAGGCTGTATCCCATTTCATGGAGCAAATTATTTACGGTGCATTCACTTATTTGATGTCCCATTTCATTTAATGTGGTTTTGATTTGTTCAGCACTTTTGCAGGTCCAACGCAACGGATTTTCAGGATCACCTCGAGTCTCGGGTTCGAGAAGTTTATCCAGATCTGACAAAAGAGTCTTATCGTGTTCGGTTATTGATTTCCGTCCCCCTCCAGCTTTTCCAACCTTCGTAAGGCACTAAAAACCGTTTTTGACCTGATAACAACTGTGCTTCATCTGGAATTTGGGTTGTCCGGTATCTTAATTGGACATAACCCATAACGTCGCGTGGAAGATCAAGCATGTTTGTTACGGAAGCTATCAACTCCCGAGCGATTGCCCGGGCTTTTTTTCTATATTCTTCAGAAGTGTCAGCATTATACAACCACCCGGAATCATCAAGGATATACCATTCTATCAATCCTAAGGAATAATCCTGTTCATCCTTGCGTGCGACGAAATAGTAGAACAGGCCGTCTTCCGACAACATTTGATCCGGGGAACGCTCTGACGTCTCTGCGTAGTGTCTTAATGGATTAAACAGTTTAATTGCAAGAATTGGGTTTTGACCCAAGTCATGTTTTTCGAGCACCCGGTAAGTTTGTTCAAACTGAGGAGAAAAGCGATATCTGTCGTTAAAGAAAAGGGTCAGTATTTGGTGGTTGTCAATTATTTCACGGAAATCTTTTTTCGCATTGAGTATCTTTTTGATTCTAGCCAGATCGTATGCCGGATCATGGGTCGGCGACCAGGGAAATTCATCAATCCATTTTTCGCGATTATTCGAATCAGTTGCTTCAGTAACCGATTGCATCCGTCCGGAATCAAGTTCGAGGTGATTCGATTTATTATCAATCAAGCCGCTCGCCCCGAAATTTGATTTTAGAAACGAAGTCCGGTCAGCATGATTCAGCCAAACTACAGCTCCCAAACTAACCATGACTATCGCACCACCTGCCATGATGACTCGAGATTTCGTAATCACCTTATTCATTTAGCTTCCTGATAGTTCCAAGCCTTTATGAATTCGGTCGATCCGATCATCTTTTATGCGCTGCAGGGAACAGGGAACGATTAATCGAAAAAGCGTTCTAAAGGAGGCAAGCATCCGGCAATGATAAGAAATGATTCTATATTTAGTAAAGGGTAAAACCTCGATATTACCTTTTCATGAACGAATTAAAATCAATGGCGCCACTTTGAGTTCGGATTGGACCAATCGCCCCTGAATCGAGGGGAAACTGCCGGAGTCCTCCCGAGAGAAGACATTTCCAAGCCCCCGGGAAGAACCTCGTGACCCTCAATTCGTTCCCAGTCAAACTCAAGCCGTTCGGACCAAAAACCGGTGCTGTCGCCCTCGCCTGCCTTCCTGAACTCAGGCTCACGCTCCGCTGAGGACTCAACGGGAGGCGAACCTCCCCGACTTCTATCGAAGTCAATAATCTGATACGAGACTTCCATCCGTAAAAACTGTTCCCAAAGGTCGGCCTCAACCCCCAAATCTTCAGCGGCGCGAGTCCCCGGATATTCTTGGCCTACCCTCCGTCCCGTCTTTCGACCGCTACCGGCCCATAAAATACGGCCCGCTTCACCTCGGAAGCGTTCCTGTCCCGAAGATCCGCATCTACCTGGAACATGCCTTAGTCCTAAGCATTGGGCAACGTTTTTTCGAATTATTTTAGGTAGCGGTCGACTTTCACGAATCAATCGCTTTGATTTCGTCTCGGTTTTCCAGCCGCCTCGAACCGAACTTTCCCATTCAGTAACGGTGCTAGTCAAACATCAGGTGGTAGTTTCCCGGCAAGATTTCCGGATTTCACGATAAGCGCCAGCCATGCCCTGCAAGCCTCGTTTCGGCATTCGTTCAAGGAAGAGATTAACCGGAAACATTCTGTCGAGATTCCTTACCGCCTACTGGCAGAAATCGCAAGCGCAACAGTTGTCTTGTCCAGCCAGTGACGAGCGGCATCTCGCCGATGCCATCTGTCATTTGCCCACTATCGGTTTCCAAAATGGTTTCGACCGCTCGACTAGCAACCCTTTCACGTCAAAGATCTGTTGCCTGGCATCATGGTCGTTTCACCGACCATAGTGCCGGTCGCCGAGACCGCATTTCCGGAGTTGTAAGGTAGTCCCGTTTCAAGTGAGACGCGTCGCTTTAAGCCTAATCCATAAATTCATTGCCGGTCCCGATCGGTAACGATCGCTCCAAATCAGGCTAACTACCGGTAAGGCTAAGGGATTAGAGCGGTTGCCGACGATTTCGTCCGGTAACCCGAAATCATCCGTGATAAGTCAGTTCCTCCTGAGGCCGAATATTCCAACGCTCCGCGACTCCCTTGAGGTCCGAATTCATCTCCCAGCGATCGGCCTGCGCCTCGCCGGAATAATCAGGATTGCCGCCCTTGAGCATCATGCATCCTTGGTTATCGCCGATCGATTCGATCATGGCGACGGTTTCCAGGTCCAATTCAAGTTCGGGAAGTCTACTTAACTCCTGCAATTTGGCTTCGATCGATTTGGCTTGGTCTCCCTGTTCCTGAATCAAGGTCGGCACGACGGTCTTTACGGAGGCGTGCGACAGGTTCCACAGGCAGGCCAGTTGCAACATCGTCAAATGATGCCGCTCGGCGCACTCCCGTAAGCGATCCAGTTTTTCGTTGCCCGCCTCGACCCATCCGTCGGGACGAAACTTACGGTGATCCTTTTCGCCGAAGACATGGCCGGGGCGTACGTCGTCATGAAACAGGCCGCCGTAATCCACCACCCGAGTTATCAACTTGACGTCGAATCGTTCGGCGGCGGGCAATCCAAGTTTGCCCGGCCAAGGTTCGAACGGATTCAGGATAATCATCGCCCAATCGATCCATTCGCCGAACCGTTCGAAACAGAGGATCAAGTCCAACGTGTAGCCGTTGGCCGGCCCCGGAGCGACGCCGAGCGATTCCGTCATCCCTTCTTCCCGCACCGATCGCATCGCCTTCCAGACGGCCTCGCTCGCGAAGCCGACGGCATCGGGATTATGCAGCAACAACAAATCGAAACGATCGACGGCGCATCGTTGCAAGGAACTCTCGGCGGCGAATTTCAAATAATCGGAAAACCGTTCCAGCGGCCGCAACCGGGCGTCCGAAAACCGGGGAAATCCTTTGGAGCCTTCCCGCTTCCCCTGATACCAGTCGTGTCCGACCGCCCCGACCAAACAATAGCTCTCGCGCGGAAATTCGGCCAACGCCTTTCCGATCATCCGATCGGCTCCGCCCTGGTCGTAAACGTCGGCCGTCACGAAGGTGCGGACTCCCTCCTGCCAAGCCTGCCGGATCAAGGCCTCGATTCGAGCTTCGTCCAGCATCTGGCCGAAGTGCATATATCGTCCCCCGTTCCAGATTCCGTAAGCGGTGCGGGTCGGTTGCATCAGTTTAGTTATTCCCCCTCTTCAGCGCCGGCCGAAACGATTGCCTTCGCTTCGCTCATCCTGCCGTCCGAATTCAGTCCGTGATCGATCCGTTTCCCCTGACGAGACCGAAGCGCCGAGCCAAATTGGTTCGGGCAATCCGGAAACCTCAGGGAACCAACGGCCGGCGCCGTCTCGTTCCGGAGGCGTGCCTCCACGACGAACGATTATCGACGCCTACCGCCCCGCCGAAAAAGCGGAACCGATTCGGGAGGCGATAAAGCCGCTCCGCCGAAGCGAGGAAATTCTCCCTGCTCCTCGCCGCCTTGGCCGCGGCTTCCGGTTCACCGGCCCCGGTCCTTCCGGGCGGCCAGTCTAAAACGCGACTCGCCGAATGAAAACCGAAAGTTTTCCCTAACGAACTTGAAATCCGACCGGATCTTCCCTAGGCTCGACAAGTCAGAATAAGTTGATGAGACGAAAACCGGTCTATCTGCTTTACCCTAGAACTTTGAGCCACGCTCCATGACAATCCTTTCCCGAATGAAACTCCCCTGCTTCGCCTTGGCGGTGGCCGGTGCCTTGATGTCCGCGAAGGTCCAAGGACAACAACTCTTCAGCGATTTGGTCGGACCGGTAACGATCGGCGAGGTCGACGCGAGCCGCCCCCTGCAGACCCCCTTCATCACTTGGGGCGGCGACATGGTGACTTTCTACGCCAACGGCGGTCTCAAAACCCAATCGAATTCGTTGTTCGCTCGCCAGGGACTGAACCTGAACCTGGTGCCCGGCGATGATTTCGTCGAACAAGTCCGTGACTACCTTGCGGGAAAAAGCCCGTTCTTGCGCGGCACGTTCCGCATGATGGGAATGGCCTCGGAAGTGATCGGATCGGATCCGCGCACCAAAGGAGTCGTGATCATGCAACTCACTTGGTCGGCGGGCGACCATATGGTTTCCCGGGAACATCTCAATACTCTGTCGGACCTGAAAGGGAAGACCGTGATACTGCAACAAGGCGGGCCTCACGTCGGCATGCTCGACGACATCCTCAAAACCGCCAATCTTGCCTGGGACGACATCAAGGTCCAATGGGCCGAGGATCTGACCGGCACCCCCAATTCGCCGGCCGAAATATTCCGCAACCGGAGCGACGTGGACGCTTGCTTCGTGATCACTCCCGACATGCTGAGCCTCTGTAGCGGCTTGGAAAGCCGGGGCACCGGAGCCGAAGGCACGGTCAAAGGCGCCAAAGTATTGGTCTCCACCGCGGAACTTTCACGCTCGATCGCCGACGTCTACGTCTGCCGCAAGGATTTCTACGACGCGAACAAAACCTTGGTTCGCAAGTTTGTGGCGGGGTACCTCAAGGGCTCCGAAGACGTGCTGGCCCTCAAAAAACAATTCGAAGGCCAAGGATCGTCCGAATTCGAAGCTCTGCTTGCGACGACGCAAGGCATCTACGGCGGCACTTTGGAGGATGCGCACGGCTTGATCTCCGATTGTTCGCTGGTCGGCTATCCCGGCAACGTCGTTTTCTTTACCCAAAAAGGGCAATTGAGCGGTTTCGAAGGTTTCCAACAATCGGCCTTGGACCTCGCCGTCAATCAAGGCTACGCCCGGGAACGCATGGGACTCTTTCCCCCCGGATGGGATTATCGAAACCGGGATTTCATCGATTATCTGGAAAAGACGGACATCGAACGCCAAGAACGGTTCCGGGCCGAAGCCGTGATTTCCGAGATCGAGCTGTTAGGCTCGGGCGACGCCCTGGACGACAAGACTATCCTAACCTTCACCATCAATTTCGAACCCAATCAGAACGTTTTCAGCGCCGTGCAATACGGAGCCGAATTCCAACGGGTCATCGAATCGGCTCAACGTTTCGGCAACGCCGTGGTCGTCATCCGCGGACATGCCGACCCGACAAAAACTTTGCTGGAACTGGTCCGGGCCGGACTCAAGAAAGGCGTGATGCAACGTAGCGGTTCCCGGGGCAACTACCGCTATTCCTTCAACGGCAAACCGCTGCAACTGGAATCCACCGGAAAGTTGATCCAGCTGATCACCGCCGGTCAATTCGACGGCGTTCAGGAACACAATCCCCGGGAGACGTTGCAGGCGGCGCTCAATCTCTCCCGCAAACGGGCCGAAGCCGTGCTCGGTTCCATCACGGAATACGCCGAAGGCAAGGGAATTCAATTGGACCGGAGTCAAATTCAACCGACTGGGGTCGGCATCCGCGAACCCTTCATCGCCAAACCCGCCAACATGGATCAAGCCCGCCAAAACATGCGAGTCGAATTCCGCATCATTCGCGTTCCTGCCGAAGCCACGACGGAATCGGATTTCGACTTTTAATTGCCCTGCCCTCCTCTCGCGATGAATTTACTCAAACCTGTCTTGTTACTAGCCTTGGCTCCGGTTGGGCTCCTGGCCCAGGAACCGCCGGCCTACTCGGGCGCCCAATACTCCGACAACGTCGTGATCGTCCTCGACGCTTCGGGTTCCATGAAAGGGCAGATGCCGGATAGCCGCGACGACAAAATGACCGCCGCCAAGGCGGCGTTGAAAACCGTCATGAAGACCGTGCCCGAAACGACCCACATCGGACTGCTGGTTTTCAGCGCCAAGAATTTGCGGGATCCCTGGGCTTATCCGTTGGGACCTCGGGAAGATCAACGCCTGACCGCCGCGATCGACCGGCCGCTCCCCTACGGCTCCACCCCCTTGGGCAAGTACTTGAAAATCGGAGCAGACCGGCTGCTGAAAGCCCGGGAGAAGCAATACGGTTACGGCACTTACCGGCTGCTGATCGTCACCGACGGCGAAGCCGACAATTCGCAGCTCGTCAAACAGTATTCCCGCGATATCTGGGCCCGGGGCATCGTGCTGGACGTGATCGGCGTCGACATGAAGCAAAACCACACCCTGGCCGATCTGGCCCATTCCTACCGGAGCGCGAACGATCCGCTGCAATTGGAAACGGCGATCCGGGAAACCTTCGCGGAAATATCCACCGATACCGACGAAGGCGCCATGGACGAGGCCTTCGAGACGATCGCTCCCCTGCCGGAAAACTTCGCCAAAGCGGCGTTGGAAGCGTTGTCGATTTCCGGCAATCACCCCATCGGCGAACGCCATCCTGACGAGCTTAAAACCACGAATGCGGCACCCGGCGCCAATTCCGCCCCGGCACCGGGTTCGTCCTCCGCCCCGACGCCGGCGCCGGTCACCGTCTCGGAGGGAACCAACTTCTCGGCGATCTTGAAGATCGGGATCGTCGCCCTTTTAATCGCGTTGGTGCTGTTATTCAAATTCAAGCGATCATGAGCGGCAAGCGGTCCAAAGGCTGGTTGATCGCCGCCGTTCTTTGGTGCGTCATCCTTGTCGGTTTCGGCCTCGGTTATAAATTCCTGGTTCACCCCTTCTTTTCGGAAAAACTGGAACAGGACACCGGCTCGACCAGCCGTTACCAGTCAGAAATCCGGATCGCCGCCGATTCCTTTTCCGGCTACGCCATTCTTCGTTCGGACGGCGTTAAAAGCCAACTTCAGAAGCAAGGCATCCGCCTAACCGTTCAAGACGATCGGGCCGATTACGACCAGCGCCTGAAAGCGCTGAAAAACGGCGAAGTCGATCTGGCGGTCTTCACGGTTGATTCCTGGATTGCGGCGGGGGCCCGCGCCGGCGAGTTTCCCGGCACCATCGTGCTGATCATCGACGAGACCCAGGGCAGCGACGCGATCGTAGCCCGTCCCGACGTGCTGCAAGATTTGAACGACCTCAACGACGCCGACGCCCGAATCGTGTATACCCAAGGTTCGCCGAGCGAATTCCTGGCGCGCGTCATCCTGGCGAATTTCCACCTCCCCGCTTTGCCGGACGATTGGGGGATCGAAAAAAAGGACGCCGCAGCCGTACTGGAGGAGGCGAGAGCCGCTCGGGAATCTTCGAAGCGGGCCTATGTGCTTTGGGAACCCTACGTCTCCCGAGCCGTCGATCAATATGGTTACCGGGTCTTGCTCGACAGTTCCAAAATCAAGGGCTACATCGTCGACGTCTTGGTGGCCCAGCGCGCGTTTTTGCGCCGTCAACCGGAACAGGTGGACGCCTTGCTGCAAGCCTACCTCAGCACCTGCTGGAAATTGCACCAAAATCCGGAAGACATGCGGCAACTGATTCAGCGGGACGCTCGGCAGACGACCGGCGAACGACTCAGCGACGAACAGGCGCGGAAGATCGTCGACGGCATCCAGTGGAAAAACACCCTGGAAAATTACGCTCACTTCGGACTGACTCCGAACGCGGCCACGGCCGAGCACCAATACATCGAAGACATCCTGATCGAAATCGTCGACGTGCTGGTCAAAACCGACGCCTTGAAGCAGGCTCCCCTGGACGGTAAATACCATACCCTCTTCTATCAGCAAACGCTCACCGACCTGAAAGCCGGCGACTTCCACCCTTCCCGCAGCCTCAACATCGTCGCCGACACGGAAGGGAGTTTGGCTCCGGGCCCGGCCGAGACCGTCCGATCGACCGTCAAGGTTGCCGCCCTCAACGAAACTCAATGGGCGCGATTGCGGCCGGTGGGCGAATTGAAAATCAAACCGATCACCTTCGTCCGGGGTTCCGACCGCATCAGTTTAATCAGCAAACGCGATTTGAGCAAAGCGGCCCGCAAACTCAGCAATTTCCCGGAATTCTATCTGCGCATCATCGGCCAGACCCGGGCCGAAGGCGACGCCGAGGCCAACCAGCGGCTGGCCGAGGCGCGGGCGGCGGCGGTCGCGCAACAACTGGCCCAGGATGGGATCGGCCAGGAACGCATCCGCACCGAGGCCGCGCCTTCGGGAGATCGGGACGTTACCGCCCAATCGGTTCGTTTCGTCGTCGGCCAGTTGCCTTATTGACGTTCCGCCCGGAATCGTTGAACGGACTCTCCCCCAACGGCCGCCGAGGATCGATCCTCGCCGCCGCAAAAAAATAACCTGTATTCGTTCGGGCGATCGGCTAGGATTCGCCGCATCGTTTTATCTGCGTGGCCCCGATGATCGACCAACGTCAGATTCTTAAAACTCGCCTAATCGAGAAGTTGGGCAGTCCATGGGTTTTGGCGCCGTTTATGTTCGGGGTCGCCTCCTTGACGGCCGCTTGGACCTTCGACTGGAAGCTGGCCGGGCTGGCGGCCTTCGCCGGCTTGTTCGGCATCGTCAGCGCCGGCGGCATTTTTCTGACTCGCCTGTTGTTGAGCGGCCAAGAAGAGACCGTACGCATCATCCAGGATCTGGAGGCCGAGAAATTAAAGGAAAAAGACGCGGAACTGGACCGGCTGGAACAGCATTTGATCGCTTCCGACGAAGACCCTCGTCCCGAAGAAGCCTTGCGCGACCTCCGGACCTTGGCGGAAGATTTCAAGCGAAGCGGCGCCAACCGCTCCCTCTCCGCTTCGCCGCTCATGGTGGAGATTCATTCGGATTTGGCGGAACTCTTCGCTCACTGCGTCTACCAACTCAAACAATCCATCGCGCTCTGGGAATCGGCGTCCCAGCTGAATTCGCCGGCGGCCCGCAAGCCGATCCTGGAGCAGCGGGAAAGCATCATCGCGGAAATTCAGCGAAGCGTGCGGAAATTGAGCGGCAACTTGGTGGAATTAAAGAAACTGGAATCGGGCGGCGACGATTCGATCGAAGAACTCAAGCGGAAACGCGAGGAAATGGATCAAAAGTTGAAGACGGCCCGGGAAGTCGAAGCCCGAGTCAAGCGACTGATGAGCGATATCGGTTCCCCGCCGCGGAATTCCGAAATGACCGCCTCTCCCGAACGGCAGAATTAAGCGAACAAACCTGGAATAAGCTTCATGATTCTGTTAGAACCGGGTGGTGAGGAACCGTCTGGGCCGAGCGATCGTCCGATTACCATCGAACGATCGAAATCAATCCGGCGCCGGACGCGAGGCGCCGCGGCCCAGCGCGTGACAATTTTTTGGAACCAACAAAGAAAGGATTAAATCAATGTTTCGAGCAATCGGCAGATGGATCAAGGCCATAGGCTACCTCCTGACGGGAAAAGTCGATTCTGCGAGGCGGATCCTGGACTCCAACCCTCACGTCATCCGGGCCAAGTACGAAGAGATCGTCAAGGACAAGATCGCGCGGATCCAGCAATACAAACAGGCGGTCGCCGGCTTGATCGCCCAAGAGGAATCCAAGACCGCGAAGATCAAGCAACTCAGCGAGGAAATTGCCAACCTGGAACGGCTCAAGGCCGGTGCCTTGGCCAAGGCCAAGCAAACGGTCGTCAGGTTGCAATCCGCCGGCAAATCCAAGGAAGAAATCCATAACGACGAGAGTTACAAGAAGTGCCTGAACGCCTTTAACAATTTCTCGGCCACCCTGTCCGAAAAACAGGCGCACGTCGAAGAGATCGAATCGGACGTCGGCAATTACAAGAAAACCATCGGCGACCACAAAGTTCAGTTGCAATCGCTCCTTCGGGAAGTCGAGAAACTCAAGGCCGAAGCCAAGGATACGGTAGCCGAAGTCATCTCCGCCCGGCACGAACAGGACATCGCCGACACGCTGAACAGCATCGCCCAGGACGGCACGTCCGAAGAGTTGCAATCGCTGCGGGAAATGCGCCGCGAGGTCAAGGCCGAAGCCCGAATTTCCAGCGAACTGGCGGGGACGGACACCAAGGCTCAGGAAGCCGAATTCCTGGAATACGCCCGGGCCAACGAAGCGACGTCCGAATTCGACGATCTGCTCGGCCTGGGAGAACCCGAAACCCCGGCGCCGAAGACCAAAAGCACGGAAACCAATCTACCCGAATAACCGACAACACCCTCGACCATGAAATCTTCCCCAGCGACCGTTTTACCGTCCCTAATCGCCACGTTAGCCGTCCTCGCCCTGGGCGGTTGCACGGGCACCGAGGAGACCTCCGAAGAAGCTCCGCCCGTCTTTTCGCTCGCCTGGAGCGAATACCCCTCCTGGAGCGTGTTCGGCGTCGCCCATATCCAGGAATTGATCGACAAGGACCAAGGCAAACTTTCCGCGATCGAAAAAAAGTGGAACGTCGACATCGAGCTCCAGGAAGCCGATTACGAAACCTGCATCATGCTCTACGGCGCGAGCGAAGTGGACGCCGCCTGCTTGACCAACATGGACGCCCTCAGTCCTTCCCTCAGCGTTCCTTCGGTCATGATCCTGCCGACCTCCACCAGCGACGGAGCCGACGCCTGCATCGTGGTGGATTCGATCACGAACGTGACGCAATTGCGCGGCAAGGAAGTGCACGGGTTGGAAAAAACCGTTTCCGAATATTGTTTCGTTCGCAATCTGGAATTGTTGGGGGAACAGGAATCCGACCACCGTTTCGTCAACATGGATCCCGCTAACGCCGCGGTCGCCTTGCAATTGAAAGAGCCTACGGTCGAGGCGATCGTCGTCTGGAATCCGTTCGTGATGCAAACGCTCGACAAACGGTCCGACGTCAAAGTGCTCTTCGATTCAACTTCGATTCCCAACGAAATCATCGACGCCGTCATCATGAGCCAGAGTTCGCTGGACAAGCCGGGCGGCGAGAATTTCGCTTGCGCCTTGATCGACGCCTTTTACGCCGTCAACCGCAGCATGGCCGATCCGGCTACCGCGGACGAAACGCTGGCCGACATCGGAGCGAAATTTGCCAGTTTGGAACTGGAAGACATGAAAACCGTCGTAAAACAAACCAAGTTTTTCTCCGACCCGGAACAGGGCAAAGGACTGCTCACCGGGAGCGAGTTGCCGGAAATCATGAAAAAAGTCGTCGCCTTCTGCATGAACCATGACATGGTGGACCGGGAACCGAAAATAGGCTACGATTCCCAAGCTGAGGCCGATTTGCGCTTCGACGCCACCTACATCGAAAAGGTGCAAACGGATCTTTGATTCGTCCGGCTCTGACCGGCGGCCCGCCGCGGCCCGTTCATGATTCGCAAAGCCATCAGCAAAAAGACCCGGTTCAGCCTGGGCTTCTTTTCGGTATTGGCGCTGTTGCTGGGATATACCCTCCTTTCCGATTACCAACATCGGCGCAATCCGAAAGACACCGTCATTCCCAACTGGGGTCAATTGGGCGAAGGCGTCCAGAAAATCGTCACTCCGGACCGGTTCGGCGAACGGTGGTTGTTAGTCGACGCCCAGGCGACCGGTTTGCGGTTGTTTCTGGGAATGACTCTCGCCGTCGCCCTGTCGTTGCTGATCGGCATCCACATGGGTTGTTTTCCCAAATTCGAGGCTCTGCTCTATCCCTCGCTTTCCTTGTTGGCCAAGATCCCGCCGACGGCCGCCATGGCCGTGTTGTTCGTGATCGCCGGACGGGGCTATGCCCTGCATATCACGGTCATCACCTTCGGCGTGTTGCCGACGATGGCCATGGCGGTTTATCTGGCGGTCAAATCGTTTCCCGACGAATTGCAGTTTAAGGCTTACACCCTCGGCGCTTCGCATTCGGAAGTGGTCTGGACCTTGCTGTTTCGATTCGTTCTGCCCAAGTTGATCGAGACCACGCGGCTGACGATCGGACCGGCGATCGTTTTCCTGATCGCCTCCGAGGTAGCTTTCGAAAGTTCCGGGTTCGGGTACCGGATCCGCTTGCAGTACAAACTGGTGGCCATGGACGTCATCTATCCCTATCTGGCCGTCCTGGCGGGCTTCGGGTTTCTGATAGATCATCTGCTCCGCCGCCTGGAACGCCGGCTGTGTCCCTGGAGCCAGCATCGCTAATCGACGGTGCCATGAAGGAAGCGATCGCCTTGGAGTGTCATCAGGTTTCCCATTCGTTCGGGGAAAAAAAAGTCCTCTGGGACATTAATCTGCAGGTCGAACGCGGTCAGTTTCTCTCGCTGGTCGGGCCGAGCGGTTGCGGCAAATCGACCTTGCTGCGGGCAATCGTCGGCACTCACCTGCCCCGGAAAGGCGAAATCCGCATCGATGTCGAGCCTAACGGTTACGGCAAATCGTCCATACTGCGGACCGTTCTCGAATCGTCCCCAGTGCGGACAGTCCTCGAATCGTCCGTGACGCGGAAAGTCCTCAAAACCCTGAAACTCGCTCGCGACAAACCCGCTGCCGCTCCCAACAGCCTCGCTCGGAAAACGCAAATTGTCCGGGGCCCCGGCAGGGATCGCGGCATCGTCTACCAGCACTACTCGCTGTTCCCGTTCCTGACCGCGTTGGAAAACGTCGCCTTGGGACTGAAACTGGACGAGACCAGCATGCCGTACCGGCTAGTCTTCTTCCAACCCTGGAAAAGAATGCGCAAAGAGCATCTCCGGTTGGCCGAGGAATACCTGGAGCGGGTCAAATTGGCCGACGCCCGGCATCTCTATCCCCACGAAATGTCCGGCGGGATGCGGCAACGGGTCGCCTTGGCTCAGACCCTGATCATGAAACCGCAAATCATTTTGCTCGACGAACCCTTCGGCGCCTTGGACGAATCCACGCGGGAAGATCTGCAGCGATTGCTGTTGGAACTGTACAATCAAAATCAGGAAGCCCGGAAAAACGGCCGCCCTCCGCCCTACACGCTGATCATCGTCACCCATGAGTTGAACGAAGCGATTTATGTCGGCGACCGGCTAGTCGGCTTGTCGATGTACTGGAATTGGAAGGAATCGGGATTCGCGACCTGCCCTGGGGCCACGGTAATCTACGACCAACCTTCCCCGGTGTTTGAACCGCACGAGGTTCGCGAATTCGAACGATTCGAACAACAACGCCAAGAAGTCAGGCACAAAGTGTTCGACCCCGAACATCTGGAACCGGCCGCTCGGCATATCACTTATTGGGACGAACGCCGGAATCGATGAAAGCGCCGATCTATTCATTCTTGAAGGAAGCGGGACGAGTCGTTAATTCCGGTCAATCCCGCACCTTGGCGTTGACCGGCAATATTCACGACCTGTTCGGTGTCGGCGACGAAGACCGGGAAGATTACGTGCCGCTCGTCGATTATTTAGCCGCCCACTGGAATTTGTCGGGCATCGTTCTGGCCGTCTACGAACTCAACGGCCCCATCCGGTTCAACAGTCCCGAGGACCAGAAAAAAATGCGGGACGCCTGGCTGCAATGGCGCAGCGGCTACGACGGGCAGGAACTGACGATCCGGCAGCTGACGGCCTGGGGCCAGACGGCGAAGGAACTGAACCGCATCGTCGACACCTACGACGACAGTCTGCGCCAGGCCCTCAACAATCCTACTCTCGCTCTGGAATTGATGCGGCAAATGTGCCTCTGTTCGCGAAGCCGGATCGGAGGCCGCCCCTTGCTCGCCGAGCGGCTGATCATCTTGGTGGAAGGCGCCGACATGATCCTGCCCGAAGCGCCCATCACCAGCCTGAACGACGTCGACCGCCAACGCATCGGCATTTGCCACGACTGGTTCAGCGATCCGGGATTCGTCAATGGCGAAGACACCGTCCTGTTGCTCGCCGAGTCCCGCAGCCAGCTCCATCATCGCATCAGCAATCTGCCCCAATTACTGGAAGTCGAGATTCCGGCCCCGGACCTGGAATCCCGCAAGCATTTCATATCCTGGTTCAACCGGACCCAAACCGGCGACCGCAAGATCCGCCTCTGGAGCTCGCAACACGCCCTAGCCGCTTTCACCGCCGGATTATCGCTTCACGCCCTGATGCAGCTGCTCAAGGGAGCGCTGCACGAAAACAAGACCCTGACCCAAGAACTGGTCATCGACAAAGTCAAAGAATACATCCAGAGCCAGTTGGGCGAAGACGTCGTCGAATTCAAGAAGCCCCAGCACGCGCTCAAAAATATCGTCGGCTTCAGCGGTCTCAAATCGTTTCTCCGGACCGAACTAATCCCCCGGCTGAACGCCGAAGGCGAAGAGGCTCTTTCGGGCGCGGCGATCGCCGGACCGATCGGGAGCGGCAAGACCTACATTTTCGAAGCCGTGGCCACCGAATTGAACACGATCGTCTTGGTCATCAAGAATATTCGCAGCCAATGGTTCGGGCAAACCGACGTCCTCTTCGAGAGGCTGCGCCGGGTGCTCATCGCCCTGTCCAAAGCGCTGATCTTCATGGACGAAGCCGACACCCAACTCGGGGGCGTCGGAGCGGACGCTCACCCCACGGAACGGCGCCTGACCGGCCGGATTCAGGCCATGATGTCCGATCCGATTCTCCGGGGACGCATCGCTTGGCTCTTGCTCACCGCCCGCATTCATCTGCTGTCGCCCGATCTCCGCCGTCCCGGACGGGCCGGCGACTTGATCATCCCGGTACTGGATCCCGAAGGCGAAGACATCGACGAATTCCTCCATTGGGTCGTCGCGCCGGTCAGGGAAAAAAAACTCGCCGCCAAACAACTCGAAGCGCTCAAAAAAGCTACCGCCAATCGCTCGGCGGCCGGTTACGCTTCGCTCCGCTCCGAACTGAAAGCCAAGGCCAAGGCGAAAGGCGGCGAAGGACGCCTGGATTTTCCGGAAATTCTAGCGATCATCGCCGACCATGTCCCGCCGGCCATCGCCAAGACTCGCCGCTATCAAACCTTGCAAGCGTTGATTAATTGCACCCGCCGCAGCCTGCTGCCTCCGGCGGTTCGCAATAATGACGAAATCAGGGAGCAATGGGAACAAGAACTACGAAGGCTGGAAAGTCAGGGAATCAGTTGATTCGGTCGGTGTGTTTTTCCAGATTAGCTGTAACTGCCCAGGTATCCAGGGGGCTCTCGTTTTCCAGTTGAAACGACCCGTTTCGTGAACAATATTCAGCGAGCGCACAGGTGCGGACCCTTCGCTTGTACCTGCGCGGGGCCGCGATGCACCACGGCCGCAGGTAGCTAGGCCTACCGACTCATGACAATTTCATCTGGGCTACGGGCTGTTATATTTCAAATTCTATTGAGCCAAATGTCCCGGATTATTTTTGGCTGCATCAGGAGGAAGACTCGGTTAGTAATGCGGTAGTCGATAACCGGGTTGAAGCGGCGAGGATTGGTAAGGGTTTCAAGGATGGAAACGGGCAACCGGAAGCCATCGACCGTTTTCCGGGAACGGGCGGCCATCATTCGGAATAGGCTACGGTTGGATCGCACCATGGTGCCGGTAATTTCGACTCTGGTGACTTCTACAGCGCATCGCCGACATGACAATGTCAGACCAAGGACATCAACGCTACTTGAAATCAAACTGCTTGGAAAAAAGCTCCTTAATTCGCGCCTTCAAAGACCGGAAGCGCACCAGAACGATATAAGACAGCGTGGGACAAAACGACCGTTTTTCACCAAAATAATCCGGGAAACAACAGCAAGCGTCGCAAAATAATCCCCAGCACGTGGCTGGCCAGATGCTGACAACGAACGGACGGGCGGATGAGAAATCGACTCAGACCCACCACTCGGAGAAGCTGATCCCGACGTTGTTCCTCGCTCCAAGCTATTCAACGATCCCGGGCCGTGAGCCGTACAGCGGAAGCGGAGAATCCGGCCGCTCCCAGCCAACCATGCGCGGAACCGATCAGATAACGTATTTGGCAACCCGCAAAGGTTGTGATCCCTTGAGGATGCTCATTGGCGATGAACGTCGGTCACGACCATCACCTCCAAATCTGTAATCTTCGCTAGGGTCGAAGGTGCGGCTTTCGGCAGCGAAACAGCCTTTTCGAGTAATCGAGGAGTTGACTTCACGGCCGGCCACCGGCAATGGCAGACCTTTCGTCGTCTCCAGTTGCGACAGTGTCTTCAGGCACCCCGTCAGTTGAGGTCGCCCTTGGGAATCGAAAAAACGAAATTCCTGGCAGATTCGTCGGCCTAAATCACTTCGGATATCAAACTGTTCTTGGGAAAGAATCGTCGTAATTCGTGGAAGCGAACCCTCCAGATGCAACTTTCGGCAGATGTGAGATTGCGCCATATGGCAGCTGGTATAGTCATTCAAAAATAGAGTGTTCAGTCTTTTTTGGGGGATTATATACTTGCCTACCCAAGTTCCACGTCGTCACGCCGACTAGCGTATTCTTCGTCAATCAATTCCCACCCATTCATTTATTCAGATGCCGCAGGATTTTGCGGGCATTTCTTCACTTTGTTTTTTTTTGACCAGTTTGTTCAACATCCCCCAAACTATACCATCGTTCCCTGATTTCATGGCATGTCCCGGTTCCGGAATATCCCGGCACGACGCCGAGATATTTTATCTTTTTTCTTGAATTGGTTTGTCCCCTTGCCCATGCTTTTTCCGTGTTAATAGGGAGATGGGGATTGGAACTCAATCCCGGAAGGATAATTATGAACTCGACCGATCAGAAATATTCGAGGCTTTGCCCCAGCCGCAACCAGCGACGGCACTCGGCGGTGGATTTTCTTTTGGGCTTGCTGGAACTAATCATTGCGAGACGAATCAAGGCGGTACGCCCGCTGCGGGATGTGCAACTATGAACACGGCGACGTCTAACCCGAATTCGGACGTGATGCCGGTAAGCGGCGGCGATTATCCGTTTGTGGGCAAGCCGTTTTCAAAGGCGGCGGCACAGTGGTTGATGGAGAAGCATTTGAGGTTGCCGGGCGTTATGTGGATCAAATTGGATTCTTTGGGCATCAAGGCTCGGGAAGATCATATCGTTCGCGGTGGAATGTCAGAGTACTCCAAATCAGCGCTTCAATCTGCGGCAGCGGCACTTCGGCTGGAAGGGGCAGTTGAGGTTCAGAGCGGGTTTTACCGATGGAAACCCTTGCCGGGAACATCGGAATCTTATCCCTTTCAAGGGTTGCCGTTTTCTCAGGGCATAGCTCAAAAGTTGATTCTGGAGCACTTGGATGGAAAAGATACAAGCTGGGTGTCTTCGAACAAGTTGTGTGACTTGATTTCCCGGCGGCATCTTGCCCAAGGCGGAATCTCGGGCGGGGATGAAACTTTTGCCGTACGTGTGGTGTATGCCGCCGGGAGAAAATTAAAAGAGGATGGCAAGGTCGTTCACCGGGCGGGTCATTACCGCCGGAATGTTCCGGAAGGACATTCCGGATATCCCTATGATGGCTTGCCTTATTCGTCCGAAGCATTGCAATGGCTAATCGAAGAGTATTTGCGGGACCGTCCCGACGAATGGGTTCCACGGCGGGTGTTGATAACCAGGATCGCCGAACGCCATGTTTTGGGAGGCGGCCGGGTTGGCGGCCTCGACCCGTATTACGGTTCAAGTCATGTTTTGTTAAGACTGAAGCGGCAGGGAACCATAGTTTCGGAGCGTGGATCTCATAAATGGCCGTCGAGACGAGCGAATGTAGGGCTTCTGCCGGAGAGGGAATATCCCGAATTGCCAGATAACTCGCCCGAAACCTCTGCTTTTGCCGCGGCCGCCGAAAGAACGGTTGTTCAATACTTGGAAGGGGTGTTTCCGCAATGGAAAACGAGCCGGGTATTAATGGAGCATGCCGGTCAACTTTATTTGAACGGCGGCGGAACGCCGGTTCCGGACGCTCGCAAGCGGAAAATAATGGAATTCGTACTCGGTTGTTTAGAAAAAAAGGGAGCCGCCGAATCAAGGCGCCTCGGACGTGGAGAGTGGCAGTGGCGTCATGTTCCGCATCGGGTTGATTCGAAGCTGGGAGGGAATGTTGCGGACGCCGAAAAATCGGCGTGCGGCGGTTCGGTTGCTTCCATTAATCGGCCCGCGGCGGAACAAGCGCCTCCTGGGTTCGCTGGCGGGGCGGTAACGAGTATCGGCCGGCTTCGTCCAGGGAGTCCAAGGAAAATTAGTATCAATACACTAGCAAAACTCAACAACGCGGGAACGCGGCGGGTGAGTATTCGGGAAAATATCGAACAACAACGACGGCGGTTAGCGGAGCAAAAGCGCATGGCGAATATAAAGCCGGAAGTATCGGCCGGTGGCCGGGATGAGAAGTTGGCTTCCCTGCCCGTTGATTGCAGCCCGGCGGCTGGCCTCGGTGGAAAAGAATATCCCGAAGAGAGTAATCCCGGTGTTTCTTATGAGCGCGCGGCGGAAGGTTGGGTTGGACGATATTTGGAAGAAGTGTTTCCGCAATGGAAAACCCGCCAGGAATTGCAAGATCATGTCGATCAACTTTATTTGAACGGTGGCGGAACGCCGGTTCCGGATGTGGAGAGGCAGCTCGCACTGGCGGCGGTTTTGCGCCGATGGGAGAAAGAGGGGAATGTCGTTTTGCTGCGGCTAGCCAAGGGCGTGCGGCAGTGGCGGCATGTGCCGGTCCCGATATCCAGCGCTGCACCGGAGGTTGATAGTGAAACTCCGCCGGTTGCCGGCGCGGAAGTTTCTGACCGCCGGCCGGAGGATTATGTCGGGTATGGTTTACCGGCCACCGGCAACATGTTGCTGCCCTTGGTCGAAGAACGCTTGCGGGCGAAATCGCCGGGATGGCTGCGCCGGCGCGATATCGTTGCTGACGTCATGGAAGAGCATTTGCGGTTGGGGGGATTGCCGCCGCTGATCAAGGCGGGGCCGGATCAGACCATTAAGAGCGCCTTGGGTAAGTTGAAGAAGGCGGGGAAGATTGAACATAAGTACCCTTGGGTGCGCTGGATTGGATCGAGGGAAGAAACGTTCTCGGTTCCGGAGGAAAGGAGTGGCGAAGAAACTATTGAGATTGCCTCGACACAGGAAACTTCGGTTCCGGTAGCGGAATATGCGGGCAAAGGCTTGCCGCCCCTGCCAGACTTGGTGCTGCCCTTGGTCGAAGAACGCTTGCGGGCGAAAGCGCCGGGTTGGCTCCGCAGGAGGGATATTGTCGCCAGTGTCATGGAAGAACATTTACGCCGGGGCGGGTTGTCGGCACACCTGAAATCGGGACCGGATCAAACGATTAAAAGCGCTTTGATCAAGTTGAAGAAAGAGGGCAAGATTGAACATAAGTACCCTTGGGTGCGATGGCGCGGCACCGGTTCCGGCGCGCCAGAACCGGTGCCAGCGGTTGTTGCTGACGAACCGGTGGACAATTTGGTTCCAGCAGTGCGAAGCGCGCCGGCCCCATCGGATTTCAAGGGACTGGGATTACCAGCAACGCCGGCCTTGTTGCTTCCTTTGGTGGAATCACATATGCAGGCGAAATCTCCGGGTTGGCTCCGCAGGAGGGATATTGTTTCCGTTGTCATGGAACAATACTTGCGGTTGGGCGGTTTGCCGCCGCGCACGAAGCGCGGGGCAGACCAAACAATGAAAAAAACCCTAGCGAAATTGAACGCGGCAGGGAAGATTGAACATAGGTACCCTTGGGTGCGCTGGCGGCCGGGTGTTGGCGCCGACGGAACGGCAAAGCCTGAAATTGTTGCACCCCGTTCTCCGGAAAACGAAACGGAACGGATAAACACGTTCCCCAAGACGGAGGTGCCTGATTACGCGGGGCGGGGTTTGCCGCCGACAGCGGATTTGATTCTCCCGCTAATCGAAAATTTCATGAAGTCCAAGTTGAATTCTTCTTTGATGGGGTGGACGTCCCGTCCTGAGATAGTAGAGGCGGTTTATAAAGATCACTTGGCTCTCGGCGGTGCGGTGGCGCGTAATGACCACCCGATCCACGCGGTCAAAACCGCACTGAGGAAGTTGAGAGAGAAAGGAAGAATCGTACATCAATACTCTGGAGCGGGAAGCAAGGTACGGTGGTTGTTAGAGAATGGGGGATCGAAAATGTACCCTCGTCCGTCAACCGAGGCTGCGTTCGTAAATGTTCGCGAGCGGGTGCAGGATGCCGACAATGGCGCAAAGTCGGAGGTTTCGGGTTCCACCCAACCGGATCCCGAAAGTTCAGCGCCGTTGGAATTTGGTGATCCGGAAGCAAGCGGAACGATTTACGCTTTTTATAATCCCGCAGAGCGGGAAGTATACCGCCAACAGCACCCTGGCACTAATAACTACCCATTGAAAATCGGGAAAACCGACACCCCCGATTGGGAAAAAAGGCTCGAGCGTCAGAGTCAGACGTTGTGGGCGAAGCCGCAAGTTGTGCTTGTTTACCGAACGAACGAGCCGACGGAATGGGAATCGTTGTTGCACAGGGCTTTGAAGATGCAGAAAAAACACATACCGCCGCAAGGCGGAGGCGGGACGGAATGGTTCCTGACTAATCCGGAGTATGTGAAACATATAATAGATCGCAATCAGCCTGAATCCCAAACGACACCTTGAAATCAAAGTGGAAGAAAGGCCTGTATATATGTCTAATAATTCCAAAACAGCCGTTGCTGGCGCGTGATGAAGTCGCGGGGCTTACCGGATCGTGCTGGACGCCATGTCTCCCTGATGAGGTGGGGCGTCGCCGCGAACGGAGAACCCGCGCACATTTCCGAAGTGAGGAACGGACTCAAATGCGCTTGCACATGTCCGGTGTGCGACGGATCCCTCGTGGCGCGGCAAGGGAGAATCAAGGAACACCACTTCGCGCACGCAAGCGGCGACGAATGCCAGCGCGCCGCGGAAACGGCACTGCACCTCGCGGCAAAGGACATCCTCGCGAAGCGCAAGGAGATCGTATTGCCGGAAGTGGCGATGAACGCCTCCTACGGCCTTCCGAGAATCGAGATTGCCCCGCAACAGCGTTATGCGATCGCATCGGCGGTGATGGAGCGGAAAACTGGATCGATCATCCCAGACGTTATCGTCGAGGTGAGCGGCCGCCGACTTTTTGTCGAAGTGACCGTCACATCCGGAGTTGACGGCGCGAAGTTGACGAAAATCAGGGAACTGGGGCTGTCGTGTATCGAGATAGACCTTTCCGAGGCGTCGTACGACCTCCGCCGTGAGGAAATCGAAAAGATCGTGGTCGACGGCAGCACACAGAAGCGCTGGCTTCACAACGTGCGCGCCAACGAAGTTCGCAACAAAATGCTAGCCGAAGCCACGCTGCTTGAAACGGTGTATCGTGGGTTCGCAATGCACGTTGACGGATGCCCAATTCCGGCAAGACGCTGGAAGGGGAAGGCGTACGCCAATGTGATCCACGACTGCATCGGCTGCGAGCATTTGCTCGCCGAACCGAGCGAGCGGGCAGGGGTGATCTGCGACGGCTTCCGCGCACTTCGACGACCACGACCAACCCTCCCCGGCGCCTTGCGCCCGCCGCCAGAGGCGTTTGAACATCCCGAGGAAGATAATCCGATAAACGCCCTCAATCGCTGGCTCGCCGGGAAGATGCGGGCACGATGACTGATACCAGTTCAGGCCGGTCCGGCACCGGCTCTTTTGGGTAGATAGGGATATAATCCCCAAAATTTTCCCCGGACCTTGCCGGAAAAACATCGCTTCCCGCGAACGGCAGGCTGGTTTCCGGTCCCGCCTTCCAACTCCCAGATTGCCGACCGTGACCATCCAGAAATTTTCGATGCTCCGGATCGCTTCGATATCGTTACGACAGGCGAAGATTCGCCGCGTAATAGATCGACGGAATTTATCAATTTACTCTGGAGTGCGAGTATCCGCATCCTTCCGCCCCCGTCTCCAATATGAAAACCGGATCCTCCGATTGGGCGAAGAACAACTCGATCCGGGGCGGCGGCATTTTCCGGCCGAAGCGGCGGATCGGAAGTGGCGGATCAGAAAGCCCGGCGCCGCTCGAACCAGGCCGTCCTCGCTCGCCGGGGGCAAATACCCGACACGTCTGCCGCGCGAGGTCTTTGATCACGGCCCGGAATAACGCCGCGGCAAGTCCCAGCACCAGTCTTCGGAGCGAATATCCGTCCATCGGCCGTTCAGGACAAGAATTCGCAGCGAAATATTGGCATGTTCGTCGCGAGTGTATTCGCGGCCGGCCACCTTGTGAATCTCGAACGGGTAGTTAAGTATATATTCCCCTTTTTTTTCATTAGACGGTAGAGCTAGGCCTACCGTGTAGATAAAAAAAGATCTGGACAATGGGATTCACTTCGAGTAATTTCGGGGTGTGAAACGAGGGAACATCAATCTGGTTTTGAAAACCGCCGAGGCGCAATCAAAGATCATTGGCCTCTTAGCGGCTGAAACTTTCACGAGCCGGAATGCTTTCGGACGCCGGGTTTGCGAAACTTTCGATTTTAGAAATCAAGGTGGCCGGCTTCAGGTCGCCGGTTGTTTGAAGGTGCTGAGAACGTTGGCGTCGAACCACCCGGAGATCCGATTGCCGGACGCTCAGCCGTCGGTGAAGTCCTCGGGGCCGCGCTTGTTAGCTCAGGCGATTCCGGAACCCGAAGCGGTTCCGGACAAGTTGAAGGCCGTTCGGAATCTCAATATTATCTGGGTTAAAACTTCGGAGGATCGAGCCATTTGGAACACCCTGATCGCTCGAGAGCATCCCCAGGGGATCGCGACTTTCGCCGGTCAGCAACTGCGCTATCTGTTCCATTCGGAGCATGGCTATTTGGGGGCCGCCGGCTTTGCCGCCGCGGCCTTGAAAGTTCGGGCGCGGGATCACTGGATCGCCTGGTCGGAGTCGGTGCGAAAGGCTCAGCTTGATCGAATGGTTTGCCTGAATCGATTCTTGATCCGCTCCAGGGTCCGCTGCCGGAATCTGGCGAGTCACCTGCTAGGAACTCTGCTGCGCCGGCTACCCGAGGAATTCCAAACCCGCTACAATCAAGAACCTTGGCTGGTGGAAACCTATCTGGACGAGGGTTACCAAGGAACCTGTCTCAAGGCCGCTAATTTCATCTTGGTCGGGAAGACGGCCGGGCGAGGACGGCAGGATCGAAAAAACCTTCGCCAAAAAACGGTCAAGCGGATATTCGTGAGACCCTTGCGGCGCGATTGGCGCCGGCGCCTGGGAGTTCCCCGGGTTGAGCTGGCGGCCACGCTGCCGATCGGAGCGGGACTGAATTCAGAAGAATGGGCCGCGAATGAGTTTGGAGAAGCCAGGTTGGGGGATCAGCGCTTGACAGCCCGACTGATCAAAAGCGCTTCGCTGCTGGCGGAGTATCCGGGGCGAGCCATCAATGCCAACGACCAGAGCGACGAAGCGGCGATCTGCGGCTATTATCGTTTGATTGAGCAACCGGAGACCTCGGAGGTCACGGTGACCAACATCTTGGCGCCACATCGGGAACGCAGCCTGCGACGCATGCGCGGTCAAAAGACGGTGCTGGCGATTCAAGACGGCACCGATTTCAATTTCACCACTCGCCCCGGGTGCGAAGACTTAAGCCTTATCGGGCAGAATCAAACCCAGGCCAAGGCCTTCGGCCTGCATCTTCACGCTACTTTGGCGGTCACCGATCAAGGTCTGCCTTTGGGGCTGTTGCGCTTGGGATTTGATCCGACACCCGAAGTCGCCGCCCAATCAGAACGCTTGGCCTCACAACGTTGGTTGGCTGGCTGGAAAGATTGCGCCGACGCGGCGAGTCAACTGACTCGCCGAACGCAGGTTATCTCGGTGTGCGATCGCGAGGCGGACATGTTCGAATTATTTCACGCTCAGCGTCAACGCCCTCGAACGGAACTACTGGTGCGAGCCCGACACGACCGAATATTAAAGCCTGAAGAAGCGAAACTATTCGTCACTATCAAACGGCAACGGCCCGCGGATCATTTGAGCCTGGAAGTCGACGGTCTGACGGAACGCCCGAAATCCAGCCGCAAGGCAGCTCGACCAACGCGGAAGAAGCGAGTGGCGCGCTGCGTGTTGCGGTTCTGTCACGTGACGCTGCCCGCGACGAAAACATATCCCCAGGCCGATCCGGTCCGGCTCTCCGCCGTTCATGTCGAGGAAACCGACCCGCCCGAAGAGGAAAAACCCCTCCAGTGGTACTTATTGACTAGCGTGGAAGTCAAAGATGCCGAAAAAGCCGCCGAAATGGTGAGGTTTTATAATCAACGTTGGCGGATCGAGGATTTTTTTCGAGTCCTCAAATCGGGATGCAAAGCCGAATACTTAATGTTCCGTACCGCCAGCAGATTACAACGAGCCATCGCGATCAATGCCGTGATCGCTTGGCGTATCATGGTGATGACGCTCTTGGGTCGCCAAGTGCCTGATTGCGATCCGAAATTAATGTTCAGCGATGAGGAACTGAGTTTTCTAAAGCACTACGCCTTGGCACTCAAGATGAAATTGCCGAATGAGTTGGGCAACGCGGTTCGGTTGGTAGCCGAGCTGGGAGGCTACCGCGGTCGCAAGCATGATACCGAACCCGGAAATCAAATCATGTGGTATGGCTATACGAAGCTTTCGGGAGCGAGTTTGGGACATCGCTACGGCTACGGCGCCAAGTGTGCCGAGGTATACGAAGCAGCGTATAAGGCAGGTTTTGAGGCAGGCAAAAAAGCCATTGCCATGTAATTTTATGTCTACTCGGTAGAGCTAGGCGAGAGAAAAGCCAGTGTTCGTGTGAGATTTAACTCAAGAAAATCATCAACATGACAATGATCGGCGCGCTGGTATGGGGCGGTCGTAAACTCGGCGCCGAGATTTCCGAATGTACCGATGAACGGGCCGAGCGTCGGGTCATGGTCCGGATCGTCGAGGCCGGCGGTCGGTGCGATCTGGTCGCTGACGGCCACATCGGCGCTCTCGCCTGATAGTCGTCCCGGTCGGAATGCCTTTCGGAGACCGCTGGGCGTCGGCTCTATACGTCCCCGCTTTCAGCTTTCGGATAGGTCGACAATCTTCGGTTCGTCACGATTAAAGTGGGGTTGAGACTCCGGAACGTAGGCAGTTGCAAAACTTCACGCATTGAAAACCAAGCGGCCCTGGCCTTGAGGTCCTGACCTATCGTCGCCATTTCAGGCCGATTATCGACCGCCGCCTCACGAACCGAGTCCTCCTCCTGTTTTGGTTAAAAATAATCCGGGAGATTCGACTCATAAGAATTTGAAACACCACCCCGACAGTCCCGCCCATGCCGTCTCCGGGACGCCACGGGGCCTCAGATCAAGTGTCCCATCTTGTCTTTCTTCGTCGAGAGGTACCGTCGGTTGTGAGGATTGGCGCAGGCGGTAATTGGCAATTGCTCGACGATCTCCAGGCCATAGCCGTCCAGGCCGACGACCTTTTTAGGGTTGTTGGTCAGGAGCCGAATCTTGCGCACTCCCAAATCCAGCAGGATCTGAGCGCCGATCCCATATTCCCGCAAATCGGATTTATACCCTAGCTTGAGATTGGCCTCGACCGTGTCGTAGCCCTGTTCCTGCAACTTGTAAGCCCGAATCTTGGCGGTCAATCCGATGCCTCGGCCTTCCTGCCGCATGTACAACAAGACGCCTCTGCCGTTGTTCGAGATCGTCTGCATCGCCATATGCAATTGCTCGCCGCAATCGCATCGCAGAGAATGGAAAATATCCCCGGTCAGGCACTCGCTGTGCACTCGAACCAGCAAGGTTTCCTGATCTGCGATTTTCCCGCACGTCAAGGCCAAATGATTGATGTCGTCAACCGAAGATTTATAGAGATGCAGCCGGAAGGAGCCGTATTTGGTAGGCAAGTCCACCTCTTCGATTTTTTCTATCAGCCGTTCTCGTTGCCGCCGGTATTCGATCAATCGTTCAATAGAACAGATTTTCAGTCCATGCTCCTTGGCGAATTCCCTAAGTTCCGGCAGCCGAGCCATATAGCCTTCATCGTTCATGATCTCGCAAATGACCGTGACCGGGCGGCAGCCAGCCAGCCGAGCCAGATCCACGGCCGCCTCGGTATGACCGGCGCGCTGCAGCACGCCTCCCTCCCGAGCTCGCAAGGGAAACACGTGTCCGGGTTGCGCCAAATCATCGGCCACGCTGGCCGGATCGGCCATCACGCCGATCGTTTTGGCTCGGTCGATAGCGCTAATGCCGGTGGAAATTCCCCGGGATGCGTCCACGCTCACCTGAAAATCCGTCCGGAACGAATCCCGGTTGCGAGTCACCATCTCTTCGATGCCGAGTTGCCGCAGCCGTTCCTGGGTCGTCGGGCAACAAATCAAACCGCGCCCGTAGCGGGCCATGAAATTGATCGCCTGAGGCGTGACTTTTTCGGCCGCCATAATCAAGTCGCCTTCGTTTTCCCGATCGGCGTCGTCGACCATCACGACCATTTTCCCGAAACGAATGTCGTCGAGAATTTCTTCGATGGAATGAAACCGCTGGCTGGCCGTATTCCTCATGGTTGATCTTCCAACGAAAACGTATCTCTTACCCTGCGAGGACCGGCGAATGTTCCAAGGCCGAAATCCAGGGTTCGACCCGAGCCAGCGCCCGGTCCAACCCTTCGGGATTTTTCCCGCCTCCCCGCGCGAAATCGGGACGCCCCCCGCCCTTCCCGTCGATGTCCTCGACGATCCCGCGAATCAAGTCGTTCGCCCGAACGTAAGGGACGTATTCGGCAGCGATCAAGGAAATCAGCGTGGCCGAGCCGCCGCTCGCGCCGCCGAGAACGACGACGCCGGAAAAGTCCGACTTGACGTGTTGGGCGACGTCCTGAACGACCTTGGCGGCTACCGAACCCAAGTTGGCCGCGATCAAGGGAATCGCCGGCCGGTCGCCGGACGCCGGGATCTCCGTGACGCGATCGAGAAGCGCCCGGGCACGATCACTCGCCAAATGGCCCTGCAACTGCTCCAGTTGCTTTTCCAAGCCTTTGCGCTCTTCCATGATCCGGGCCACCTTCTTTTCCAAATCTTCGACAGGAGTATGAAGCCGTTCGCTCAAGCGGCGAAGCAAGCTTTCGTGGTCACCCGCCTGCCGCCAGGCCACCGCTCCCGCCACGGCTTCGACTCGCCTCACGCCGGCGGCGACCGCCGCTTCGCTCCGCAATTTGAATGAACCGATCTCCCCGGTAGCCCGCACGTGAGTGCCGCCGCATAACTCCATCGAAAACCCGTCGAGTTCGTCTCGAGATCCTCCGATCTGCACGACTCTCACTCGCTCGAAATACTTTTCGCCGAAGATTTGCAAGATGTCCTCGCGGCGTTCGACTTGAGCTCGGTCCAGTTCGATCCAGTGAACCGGCTCGTTAGCCAAGATGCGCTCGTTGACCAAGCGTTCAATGTCGTTCAATTGCTCCGAGGTCAACGACGAAGCGTTGAAATCGAACGTGAATTTATCCGGTCCGACATAAGACCCCATTTGCTGCGCTTCCCGGCCGACCACCTCCCGCAGAGCCCAATGAAAAAGATGAGTCGCCGTATGATGCCTTTGAATCGCGAGCCTCCGGCCGGCATCGACTCTAGCCTTCACCGGCAAGTCTGATTCCAACCGGCCCGGAACTCCGGAAAGACGATGCAGCACGACGTTTCCGATCTTTTTGGTGTCGGTAATTTTCCAATCGACCCCATCCACCTGAAGCGTGCCGGTATCGCCGACCTGGCCGCCCATCTCCGGATAAAAGGGAGTGACTTCCAACAACACGGCCTGATAATCCTCCAGCTTGACCATGTCCAGTATGACGCTTTCGCAGTCAAACCGTTCGTATCCGCAAAAACGAGTCTCAGCTTGGGATTTCAGGTCCGAAACTTCGATGGTCTTGTTCTTGCGAGCCGCCCGAGCCCGTTGACGTTGCTCCTCCATCAGCTCTTCGAACCGTACGGTATCCACTCCGCTAAAGCCCCGTTGCGTCGCCATCTGAACAGTCAAATCCAAGGGTATGCCATGGGTATCGTAGAGTTCGAACGCTAACTCGCCGGGCAAGGCCCGGCCCTGGCCGGCGTTCTTTTCGTAGGCTTGAAAAATCTTAAGATGATCTTGAAAGAGCGAAACGCCTCGATCCAGCGTGTGCCCATAACTCTCTTCTTCCTCCTGGATGACGTCTTTGATCTTTTGCTGTTGGACCCGCACTTCGGGAAAAATGTCGCCCATGGTCTGATCCAATACGTTCACCAACCGGTAAAGAAAGGGTTTGCTCAGCTTCAGGCTGTTGTGACCCTGACGAACTGCCCGCCGAAGGATCCGCCGCAATACGTAATTCCGATCCGTTTTGCCGGGTTCGATGCCGTCGGCGATCGCGAAGCTGAGGGTGCGCACATGATCGGCGATGACCCGGAAGGCGACATCGATTCTTTCCTGCTCGGACAAGGAAGCTCGCGAACCGGTCGGCAAGGTCGAGCGGTAGCGGAGGCCCGACAAGTGTTGCAATTCTTCGAACAAGGGAAAGAACACGTCGGTCTCGTAATTGGAAATTCCCGTACCGAAATCCCGAAATCCCTGGGTGTTCTGGATAATGCTGACGACCCTTTCGAATCCCATCCCGGTATCGACATGACGTTCCGGTAAATTGGTGAGGGTGCCGTCAGGATTGGCGTTGTATTGGATAAACACCAAGTTCCAAATCTCGATACATTCCGAACTGGATTGATTGACCAGCACCCCCTTGGTATCGCCTTGTTGCGTCAGGTCCGCATGCAACTCCGAGCAGGGGCCGCAGGGGCCCGTATCGCCCATCATCCAAAAGTTGTCCTTCTTGTCGCCGCGCTGAATGTGAATCATCGGATCCAATCCGGCCCGGGAAAAAATCTCGGCCCAGCAATCGTAGGCCTCTTGGTCGAAACACGACGGATCGCCCCGGTCAGGCGAATAAACCGTGGCGTAAAGCCGTTCCCGGGGAAAGCCCCAACCTTCCGTCAACAATTCCCAGGCCCAAGCGATCGCCTCCCGTTTGAAATAATCGCCGAAGGACCAATTGCCCAACATTTCGAAAAAGGTATGGTGATAGGTATCCCAACCGACATCGTCCAGATCGTTATGCTTGCCGCCGGCGCGGATGCATTTTTGGGTATCGGCCGCCCGGCCCGGGCGATAGGGACAAGCAGTTTCGCCCAAAAAAATGGGTACGAACTGATTCATCCCGGAGTTGGTGAACAACAAGTTCGGAGCGGTGGGCAACAAACTGGCCGAAGGTACGATCGCATGCCGCCGGTCCCGAAAAAAATCCAGAAAATCCTGACGGATTTTCAAGCTGCTCAGTACGCTGTCCTTCTTGGTCATGCTATCGGTCCGAAACACTGGCTGACGGGAACGATCGACGGCTCCGACCGGCGCTCGGCGGCGCCATCGATACCGGGCCACATTAACGAATCGCCCGGGGTCCTTCAACCGGCTCGGTCGGCGGGAGGCGAGCGGAAGAGCGGCAGGTTCGAAACGCCAGCCCTCCGGCCACGCCCGCTCCTGCGGACCAAGACGGTTACTACCGGGCTGGTGGAGCCGAGGGGATTCGAACCCCTGACCCCCACAATGCCATTGTGGTGCTCTACCAACTGAGCTACGACCCCCGTGTTCGGGCAAGGGAATCTAGCCTGCCCGACCGGCATCGTCTATCTTTTTTTCCGGCCCCTCCCCAAGGCGTTCGGCCCGCGTGACCAGTCAAACCCGGAGGAACCGGCAATCGCCGCAGCAATCCGAATCCAACGGCAGTCCGGACCGGCGAATATCGCCGGAGCGGAAACAGAATCCAGCTCGCCTCGCTCCGTTGCCTCGTCTTTCGACGATCAATCACCTCGCGACGGGTCGAAAAGGGACTGGAAGAAAAACCGGTTTTTTTCTAACTTTGAGGTCGCCTTCCCAATCATCCCGAGCCCTTTTTTCGACAACCGCTTATGAGATTACTGATTGCCGCAGCAATGCTGTTGAGTTACGCCGTAACGACATCGGCGGAAGCTCCCTTCCGCAAACTCCTGATCAGCCGCCAGGACAATACCCGAGTCGAACATTGGAGCCGGGATCATCGAGATCAACCGTTGCCCCTGGACGCCGAATGGGCCGTACGGAAAAGCGTTCTTCACGGGGGCAAACAGGAAGGAGTCGACCTCATCGAAATCGATAATGGCCGGCTGCGTTTGGTCATCGTTCCTACTCGAGGGATGAGCGTCTACGAAGCGGTCTTGAACGACGTCAGACTCGGCTGGGACTCGCCAGTCAAAGAACTGGTTCATCCCCGGCACATCGATCTCCAAAGCCGCGGAGGACTCGGATGGCTCGAAGGTTTCAACGAATGGATGGTGCGTTGCGGACTCGAATCCGCCGGCCATCCCGGCGAAGACCGCTTTATCAACAACATCGGCGACGAGGCCAGCATGAATCTCACCCTTCACGGCAAAATCGGCAATATCCCGGCTTCGGAAGTCGAAGTGATCGTCGAAAACCAACCCCCCTACCGGATAAGGGTTCGAGGGCGGGTCGACGAACGAATGTTTTACGGGCCTCAACTCGAACTCTGGACCGAAGTCGCCACCAGCATCAATTCGGATTCCTTTTCGCTCCACGATTCGTTGACCAATCGCGGGGGCAGCGAACAAGAATTTCAACTCATCTATCACGCCAATTTCGGGCCTCCCCTGCTCGGCCCAGGGGCCCGCCTGGTCGCGCCGATACGAAAAATCAGTCCCTTCAACGAACACGCCGCCGCGCATCTGGCCCAACAGTCAAGCTACGGTCCGCCCACCGCCGGCTTCGTCGAACAGGTTTATTGCCTGCGTCCTTGGGCGGACGACCAAGGCAAGACCAGCGTCATGCTGCAAAACCCCCGAGGCGACCGCGGCGTCCAGTTGTCCTGGTCGCTCGACGAATTACCCTATCTCACCCAATGGAAAAATTCGGCGGATCTGAAATCCGGCTATGTGACGGGCATCGAACCCGGCACCGGTTTCCCCTATAATCGCCGAGTGGAACGGCACTACGGCCGGGTACCCAAACTCCAACCGGGTCAATCTCGCCAGTTCACCCTCGACTTTACCGTCTTGGATACCGCCGAAGCCGTCAAGCGTGGCCGCCGGAAAATCGAAGCGATCGCCCGGGGCCGGGCGACCGTCAGTCAAGCCGCTCCCGAAGTCGATTTGGAATTGTTCCGGTAATCCGGATCAGAAAATCACCGGGTCCGATAACCGGTGAATCGTGTTATGGATGATCCGCTCTACCCGGGTGCCGTCCTCGCCGACGACTTCCAGGCGAATCTCCATTCCCCAAGTAGGAGCGATTTCGGGAAGAGTCAAAAACACTCGCCGGTTATCGGCTGAAATATCGGCCTTCGCAACGGTCAATTCGCGTTCGTTATAGTGCTTCGACCCGTAACTCCTCGTACGCTTGAGATCCCAAACCTTGATCCGGTAGTTGGACCGGTCACGAGCGCTTTCGCCGGCCAACGGCTCGGAAAAGGTGAGTTGCAACCCGGTTCGGAAGGCTTCCAATCCGATGACTTGATGCGCGGGTTCGCCGGTATATCGAATGCGGTAAAAGCCTCCGTCGCGGTGCTTGTTGCCCGCCCAGGCGAACATGCCCGTCACATATAATTGACCGTTCCCCTCGTGAAATCGTCCCCGCATGATGCCGGTGGGAAAATCCATTCCCAAACTCACCATGCCTCCTTGGGGCTGGTCATCGATCAATTCGTGGGGCACCAAAAAGACCCGCCCCATTCCGTAGCTCAGGTTCAGCAATTGCCCGTTGAACGGTCCCCAGTTCGCCGCTTGCGGCACCCAGAGCAATTCACCCGGACTGCGGTCAAAGCCGTTGGTGATCCAGCACAGCGGTTGCTCCATGGCCTGGTCGCTTTCGTCAGCGATATCGTGGTAGCCCATCATGTTGCCGTAAAAGCCGCCCGGCCGAACGTAGTTGATACGATTCTTCGGGTTCCAATGCCCTTCTTGATCGGTCACGATAAAGCTGCCGTCCGGATTCAGGCAGACGCCGTTGGCCGCTCGAAATCCGGTAGCCAAAATCTCGGTTCGCCGGCCGTCCGGACTTACCTTTAGCAAGGTGCCATGATGCGGGACGATCGCGGTCTTGGCGTGCCGAGCCGATTTGGCGTAATAGAAATTCCCTTCCTCGTCGGTTTGCAGTCCCATGGCGAATTCATGAAAATGCTCGGTAACTTGATGGTCCGAGTTGAAACTTTCGATAAAGTCGATTTCTTCGTCGCCGTTACGGTCGTGCAACCGGGCGATTTGATCGCGGCAAGCCACGTAGATTTGCCCTCGGTAAACCCGAACTCCCAAGGGTTGAAACAAACCGGTGCAGATGCGTTTCCAACGATGTTGGCCTAATTCGCCGGCGATACCGTCAACGATCCACACGTCACCCAACCAAGTGGCCACGACCGCCCGTTCGCCCCCGGGAAGAAAATCGAATCCTCCGAGGCGCATCCAACTGTCCCAAGGATTGGTCGTCGGATACATGATTTCGTCCACTTCGAACGGACCGCCCTCGTTTCCGTTTTTCCCCTCGGTCACCACCGGGTCGGGAAACCGCGTCGGCCCGCCGGCCAAATAGGGCTGCAAGTCTTCCGGCGGCTCAGTGACCTGCGCCTGAAACGCCAGCTTTTCCTCGGCGACCATCCCGATCAACAACTTGAGTTTGGCGGGAGTAGCTTCCGGCGGGATGGCCAGTACGTGAAACCCGTTTTCGACCTCGACTCTGGCACCATTTTCTCCGCCGGCCAGAGCCACCGACGCGGTCGCCGGAGCGACTCGATGCCTCAGGAGCCGATTGGATTTACCGATCGTCAAGGTGCGCGTGTACACCACTTGGGAATCACTCATTTCCATCGAGGGATATTCCAACACTCTGGTCTGCCCCACGGTGTATTCGATGATCACGCGATCGCCATGAAGATATTGCCCCCGAAACTGAGCCCAAGCCCTCGGCAGCGGACCGTAAGGTTTGCCGTCGCGTCCCAGGAAACGCGGATCGTCCCAAGACCCGGTTTCCGGATGAGCCCATCCGGGACCGACGGAATTGACGAACGCCGGTTCGCCGACAATGCTGGCATGAGTGCCGTGCGATTGATCCAAGGCGATCCCTCGCCAATTGATGAATCCCGATCCCGACCAGCCCGCCGCCATCCTCATCGTATCGTGGTCGAAAAGTTGCCACGCCCTGCCCAGACCGATCCCGCCTTCACCTTGGTCCAGCCGCACCGCAATGGCTTTGTAAGCGATATTTCCGGGTGCCACCTGATAGGTCCAGTTCAGCATGGGGCCGAAATCCATTCTCAGGTATTTCGGCCCTTTGGCGCGTTCCTTCATCTCCTCGGTAATCTTACCGGTCAGACTGGTGCCTCGGGGCAATTCGGAGAGATACTTTTCAGAGATTCGAAAATACTCCTTGGCGTTAGTCGGCTTGACTAATACCTCCCGCAAATAGTGAATGACGTCGTAGCGTTGCTGAACCGTCAGAAAGGGAAACGCCGGCATTTGACCGTAGCCCTTTCCCAAGGTCTGAAACAAGCGATAGGGATCCGAACCGTTCTTGAATTCGGCTTCCCAAAACTTCCGGGAGGTCGGCAGCGACCCCTCTTTTTCGAGATCGCCGTGACAGGTCAGGCAAATGGTGTCGTAGATCCGCTGGCCGCGAACCAAGGTATCCCGGTTCCAACTTCGGATGATCGCGGCGTGGTCGATGTTATCGTCGGCCGGGGCCGATTCGGCCGAAAGCTCTTCCTCGACTTCCGGAGACTGATTCGCCGCGAGACGCCAAGATTCCGGAAGCAGCAGCACGCCTAGAATCGCCAAGTTCGCCAGCCCTCGGCAAAACGATGGAATGAACATGCACCGGAACCTAGGCCGGGGGTAATCGGCTGTCAATTCCAGACCGGGAGGCACCTCGATTCGCCGAGTATGGCAGTTTCCAACGAAGCGCGGACGAAGGCAAAACCGCCCTCAGCCCAAGTTTGTCAATTTGACCGGTCTAGGAACTATTTTTAGCTCAAACTGCCCCAGATCTGCTGCCGAATCACGAAACGTTGTATTAACGAAAGTCAGTCGTTGACTGACTTTGCGAGCTTTCCACCCTCAGAGTTACCTGCCCAGCAACTCAAATGTAGTGCCATACTAGTCAAAAAAATCGTTGGCCACCCTCTTGCTCTCGAATATTTTCCGGTCGTAGGTTCGTTCGCAAAACGAAAACGAGAGCCGGTAAAGAGGGCCAAAACTATGACACCTATCGCTTGGTTCGCTCCTACCGGGATAACCATCGAGTTCGTCAGAAGACGCTGCTCAATTTGGGATCCGACTTCGAGATTGAGTCGCAGCAATGGCCTCTGTCGTGTTCTAAAGTCGTGGAATTGCTTCAAGGTTCTCAACCCTTGATACCGCTCAAATGCTCTCCGGAGGTGGAAAACAAGGCGAAATATCTCTACGCCCAACTCGTGGAACGCCAAGCCACTCGAATCGAGGAAATCGCCGGCGAAGATCCTTGAGACCAGGGAGAATTCCAAGCCGTCGATCGGGATAACGCGTCCTTGATCCTCAGCCGCTCGGTGGGAGTCGAGCAGGTCGCTCTCTGGGCGATCGAAACCCTGGGACTACGAGCTATCCTGCGCCGACATGGCCTCCGGGAGATTCAATGCCATGCGATCCTCGGCTCGGTCATCGGTCGGATGGCTGCTCCCGGATCGGAGCGACCTACTCATCGGTGGCTCAGAGAGAGCAGTGCTTTGGGCGAACTCCTGAAACGCGACTTTGAAACCATGGGGCACAGTCAGTGGTATCGAGCTTCGGACGCCTTGATATCACGGCAGGAGAAAATCGAATCGGACTGGTATCACGGCCTGCAGACGATCTTCGATTTAAAACCGACCGTCACCCTGTATGACTTGACCAACACCTGCTTCGAGGGGCCAGCGCGGAAGATTCCAGAAGCTCAGCGGGGTCGCTCGAAAGAGAAGCGTAGCGATGGTCCCTTATTGACGCTGGCTCTGGTTCGGGACAACAACGGCTGGGTTCGCCGGTCGAAAGTTTTCGCGGGCAACGTGAGCGAAAATCAAACCTTGGCCGAAATGCTGGAATCGCTGGCGGTTCCGGCGGAAGCGACTGTGATTATGGATTGCGGCATCGCCACGGAGGCCAATCTCCGCTGGCTCCGGGAACGCGGCACTCGCTACCTGACCGTGAGTCGTCAGCAGGAACGGGTCTTCGACCCGGAGGACTTTCTACCATTTTCAAGGGGGTTTTCAGTCCGATTTTCAGATTTTCGGATAGAGCTAACATCAGGCGATTGCTATCGCGAATTGGCTGGTATGCTGCAGGTACTGACAGCCCGTTCCATCGAATGCCGTTGGCTTGGGATATTGCCGAGGCCCATCGTAAGCCGAGATTGATTGGATGATGATCCGGAATCGGTTGGCATCAGCCGTTCGATCGGTTAGAGGAGGTTGCCTGTTCCAGCGAAGGATCGTAGAGGGAACCGTTTTGCAGCATGGCACAAGCGACGGAGATGAGCCGATCAGCGACGCTTCTCAAGGCTCGAGCATGTTGATGTCCCCGTTGGCGAAGCGCGGCATACTTGCGTTTGCTGACAGGATCTCTTTGGACGGCCACTCTGGCCCAGTGATACATGGCATCCCGCAGTCGGGGGTGAGCCGCCATTCGTCGAACCACGAAATGTTGTTTTCCGGAGCTCCGGGTTACGGGAGCGATTCCGGTAAGGCAGCGCAGGGCCGCTCGATCGCGTTTTTCGAACCGATGAAAAGCTTCGGCCAACAGGATGCCAAGCACGATTCGACCCACCCCCGGAATTGATCTGAGAATGGCAATATCCTGATTGAGAGCCGGAGTCTGGTCCGTTGCCGGCGATCCCTCCTTGAGGGAGCTGGCTTGATCGTTGGCTTGCAGGGAGGCCGCCAGTTTCTCGGTCGTCTCGTCCAGCTGCAACAGAGTGGCATTGAGTTCTTCCATGGTCACGGCCAGTTGTTTGAAGGCGGTTTTGATCGCCCCCATGGCCCCCTCGACGGTACCCTCGGCGACGGTCACCGCCGGTTGACGCAGTATCTTAAGGATTTGCTCGGCGGAGATTTTCCTGATTTTATGCCGGGCGAGCAGTTTGGCTACGGTGCCGACGCGGATTCGTTGGGCTTTTTCGGGAGTGGAAATGCGTTCCCAGAGTTCGCGGATCCAGGACTTGGACAAGTCCGGCTCCAATTCCAGGAACTGGGGGAAATAGCGCCAGAGATGCTGTTTGATCTTATTGGTGAACTGTGTTTTCGAGGAGGTGAGATCTTCGGCCGTTCGCGATAAATCACGGAGCACGATGATCTGAGGGCTGGTGGGATTGAGTTGGTGCAAGGCCTGAGGGTCCGTCCTGAGGGCATCTCCCAGCACTCGAGCGTCCCGGCGGTCGTCTTTGGCACCGGCTGGAGAAAGACGATCCCGGAAGCGATCCAGTTGCTTGGGGTTGATGGCGTGGACCTTGAATCCGGATTCCATCATGGTTTCCACGACCGGGCCGTGAGGCACCTCGATGGCGATTCCGATCTGGTGCGGCTCGGAGTTCGTGGCGGTTTTGATCCATTGGGTGGAATCACGCAGGCCCTGGCCGCCATGCGGAAAGGATCGTTCGCCGCATAATTTGCCTTGGGCATCAATGAGGGAAATCTGATGGTTCGTCGATCCCCAGTCGATTCCTATGGTGTAGTGATAGTGATCCATAATTTGGGTGCTGTCAGTGCTGAGCCGCCACGACGATTGCCAATCCCGGTACTGGCGTTCCAAGACGCAAACTTTCTACTGGGCATTGATCGTGGCCAACAAATCGAGGCACAAGTCCTCCGTAGGTGCTCCAAGGCACAGGGGGCGTAAGGTAACTCTCGATTTGCGGCCCGATTTCGTTCGTTTCGAACGAAAAGTCATGAGTATCACAAATCAATTCGATTCGACAGATGTTCCTCCCCGACCCCCCGCGGGGGGTCGGGGAGGAACTGGGCGGTAGGTCTACTCCTCTCAAGCCCCAAAATGGTACAGGGGGCGACGGAGGTCGAGACGGCTTCGGGACCTTCCGTTTATTTGCGGAAAGAAGTCCAGGAAAATGGCGAAGTCTTCTTCTATTGTCATTCAGAGCAGCGCGAGGAAAAGGAGCGGGCGATGCAGGAATCGTCCGACCAGAAGTTTACCGCCCAACTCGAACGGTTACAGGCTGGACTCAGTCGGCCACGCAGAATCAAGCGGCTGGACAAAGTGCACCAGAAAATCGGCCGCCTGAAGCAACAATACTCGGCCGCAGGACAACACTACGACATCCAGGTGATCCCCGATGACCAAAATCCCCAAAACGCCAAGAGCATCACTTGGAAACATCATCCCAAGCCTGGCTCCAAAGCCACCCATCCCGGAGTGTATTGCTTGCGAACCAATCAAGATCAATGGGATGAGTCAACCCTCTGGAAAACCTATATCACGCTGACGGATCTGGAAGCGGTATTCCGATCCCTTAAATCCGAACTCGGCTTGCGCCCCATCTACCATCAAACCTCCCGACGCGCGAAGGGACATCTGTTCCTTTCCGTATTGGCCTACCAATTGGTCCAAACGATAAGAACGCGCTTACGTGCCAAGGGTATCACCGACAGCTGGAATACCACCCGGGATACGTTGAACGACCACAAGCGGGTTACCGGCGTTTATCGCCGAATCGATGGCACTACCGTTCACGTGCGCCGAGCCGTTTCCGCGGAACCGAAGCAGCGGGAAATCTATGAAGCCCTGGGCATTGATTCCGCCCCAGGGGGAGTACGTAAATCCAAGGCTTAGCCCTAGGCTTAAATCACAAAATGATGGAAATGTAGTGCCCTACGATTTTTAAAATGGTCGAATTCCTTGGGAAAAACGCATTTTCTAGACGGGACTGACAAACTTGGGTCAGGATTTCTGCTGCATCTTGCCGAAGTAAGCGTCCGCCTCTTCCACGCTGGCGAAAATCCCCCAACTCGGAAGGACGCTAGCTATCTCCAAAGCTTTCTTGATCGGGCCGGATACGTTTACCATCACCAGTTTGCCGCCCCGCCCTTCCATGAGTTTCCGATAAACCAGAATCAACCGGATCCCGACGCTGCTGATATAAGTGACGTCAGTAAAGTCGAAAGTGATGAACTTGGTTTTGAAAAACACCTGGCTCTTGAGAGCACTCTCGCATTCGGAAACCAGCTCCTGGTCCAGTCGGCCGGCGATTTTGACGAAAACCGATCCGGGCCATCGCTCGACCACCTTAACGTTATTATCGATCATGTGACATAAACCGTCCGTCTCCTCAGCAGTAACGAAGCCTCCGCTACGAACCACGAGCCAAAAACCAATTTGGTCGAGTGGCGAACGAAACGACGGTTATCAGGATTCCTGCTGCATCTTCTCGAAGTAAGCATCGGCATCGGCGATGCTCTCGAAGATGCCCCAACTGGGAAGAACGTTGGCGATGTCGATCACCTTCTTGATCGGAGGCGGAAGCTTGACCATCAGGATCTTTCCCCCGCGGCTCTCCATCACTCTCCGATAGATCAACAGTAGCCGAATCCCCATACTGCTGATGAACTCCAGCTTGCCCAGATCAAAAGTCATGAACTTGGTGTCGCTCGAGACCTTTTCCTTGATCGATGATTCGCACTGGGAAACCGTATTGCCGTCCAAACGGCCTTCGATGGTCACCATCAAGGCACCAGGACGCTGCTCCTTAATTTCGACTCCGACTGAGTTGCTTACCATTGCGGGTTCAACGTAAGCGGAAAGTCAATCCCGGTCAACCCCCAAAAACCAGGGGAGTCCAAATTCTTTTCGAACCACGGGAAATTCGAATTTCCCCAGCGACGCCCGTACCGGGCGCGACCGGCTCGAAAAGCGACCCTAACGAACGAACCTCGAGTGACGTGATTCGTGTCTTCCGCCCGGTAGTTCACGGCGTTTCGGCCGGGCACATCGCCATACCCCCGGGCCGTCGAGGAAAACGCTTCCTCAGATCTTCGCCTCGGTTGCGCTACCGTACTTCCTGATGGGGTTCGACAGCCGAAACCCCGAATTCGGACTGATCCGGGGAACGAACCCAGTCACTCCATTACGGACGCCGGTCGTCTCCCTTTCGATTCGTGATTCCGGTTTTACGGCAACCCTAAGGGCTCGATTCAAGACGCTCGCCGGTTACGTCCGACCGCTATTTCTTCGGATTCGGGTTTCGATCGAAATCAGGTTCACGACCCCAGATAGCGGAAAGCGTCACCGGTAACGGCACCCAAAGCTCCTCGCTCGACCGGCCCCCTGGTCTCCGTGGCGAAGCCTGTAAAATCGTGAGGTCGCGCTACTACCCTTGGGTCTGATTTAGCAGTTCTCGTCGCCATTTTTTCGAACATAATGGCACGGTTCCTGCGGTGCCCCATAGGTCGCGCGACTCGACTCTCCCGCACGTCGAACCGGACGCGCGGTATCCCCGCATCCGGCTTTCAGTCACCATCACGCCGATTGCACCCAAAAGGCCTGGACCCTCGGAACCAGAACATCGTTCGACCATCCTTTTCGGATCGATCGTGCATCCGGCATGACACTTCAAGTTTCAGACTTTCCCACTCTTTCCCGTCCCTCCCCTTGCCGAATCCATTGGTGATCTGATTCCGACAACATCCTAAAACACTTTGATTCTCATTGCCATGAATCGATCTCAGCTCCGGTCCAGATGTTCCGTCTTCTCCTTCGCTGTTGCATGGGGCATCATCCAGAATCTCAGAACTTTCAAGGCTTTAATAGATTTTCGCCAACAACAGTTCTTCGTTCCTTCAATTGCCCTGACAACTCAAGGCTCCCTCATCCGGCGGCGTTACTCGAGTTCCACGGCACTTCGAACCTTTCCGCCGCTCTGCTGATCCCAGCCTGTCCCTCGCGAGGTTTCAGTTGTCGGGGGCACGACATCAACCACACTTCCTGGCTTCCATCGGCCATTCCCTGCTACACGGCCAATGCTTGCACCATGGCGAAAACGGATAGTTGGTCGCACGATGGGGTATTTCTGAACACCTTGACTCCCGTCAACGGCCTTGCTCGAGTCACCGGAGAGTTTATTTCCACGCTGTTATTACCCGGATTATTTTAATGAAAATTAGCTGTTTTGTCCCACGCATTTCATATTGTGTTTGGTCGTTATTTGGTGCGCCCCAGGTTTTAAATAGTGTCTGCCAGAAAACCCCCTTATTTTTCAGGGCCACTGCCATAGTTCCCCATGACACTTTGAGCAAATTGCGCCTCGAATAGTGCTAATCCGGGATTCCGACCTAGGTCTGGGGCTTGATATGGCCCCAAATCGGCGTTGGAACAGGCCCTCTCATATCACCTGGGCACAAGCTTCCCTTACCCACTCTGGAGCGGAGTGTTTTCTATAAATCCCTCGTGGGGTCAGGCCGCTAGATGCTTTCGTTTCTGAGCCTTGATTGTGTGCGCACGCAGTACTTGGCCCAATCGGTGTATATTGGCCCCCAGAATTGACAAGGAAACGCTTTTGTCGAACCCATCCGCACCGTGAGCATAAACCCGGTCAAGGCCATGATGCTCAAGATGGTTGATTGCCGATTCAACAGCCGGGTGCTGTTTCCTCATCGCCTTGAATTCGGGATCCTCCTCGCGAACCAGCAATTCCCACTGAAGAAGAAAATCCAGTAAAAACAAGGGTTTTCTCAATCGGGTTTTCGCACTGATTTCTTTAAATATTTTCAGCATTTCTTCCAAAACTATGCTACATTAACGGTGGTTTTGTTGTAATCGCTGTTTTTTCGTATCTTTTCCTGACCAAAACGTGATTTGACGCTTTTTGGCCTTGGATCGGGTGCCGAAATTCGTCTTAACCCGTTCTCCCGACGTATTTTCCGGCCAGAAAAGCCATCCGAGAGGGTCTCGAGTTGTTCTCGAACTCAGGAGGCTGCGATCTGCCGGGGTCTCAGTGTCAGTCCCATGTTTTGATTCCGTTCGGCGTGCCGACCGGCCTGATCCGTCGTGGAACAAGCCGATCCTCATAACCAATCAACGAAAGGTTTTCCCTGGTGAAATTCCGCAAAAAGTTACTCAAACCCAATATCATTGGGAGGATTTGGGGGTGTTTTCGCCTCGTTCCCCGCCCCTGCCGCAAAAGCAGGTACGAGGTCACCGACCATTTGATGAGCGCGTTTGTGGCGTTGCAGCAGAAATTTTCCTCGTTACTGGGCTTTGACGAAGCCACTCGAGGTCGGAAACGAAAGGTTACGAGCCGAAGAACCCGGGCTAACTTGCGCCGACTGTATCGTATCAAACGAGTGCCTTCTGATTCGGGATTACGCAAATTCCTGGATCGGATCAATCCCATTCATCTTCGATCCGCGTTCCTGGAACTGTTTCGGATGTTACAACGAAACTGAGTGTTGAAGCGATATTGGTGGGAAAACAAGCATTATCTCGTGTCGATCGACGGCACCGGGGTTTTCTCTTCCAACCGTCTTCACTGTGAACACTGCTGTCAAAAACAACACGAAAACGGTGCGATCACCTATTACCATCAAGCCGTGGGAGCCGCCGTGGTTCATCCGGACCAGTCGGAGGTTATTCCGCTGGCGCCGGAGCCGATCAGCAAGCAATTAATCGGCTCGGAAGCCGACCCGGAGGTGGGCCCGGAGGACGAGGAACTCACCGACTTTCCATGCCGGTATACGGACCGTTACCGTTGGGAAAACGTAACTGCCTAGGTACTCGAATCCCCTTTTTTTTTGACTTCGAGTTATTTTCGTGCTACAGTCTGTTTAGACTCAGACTTCCTGACCTTGCTAAATTTGTTTTGTGCATTATTTTCAATTCGCGAGTTCGTAAATCATTCGAAGATCTGTCTCAGGATAAGTCGCGCCTAATCCATTCAATTCGGAAAATAATCCGTTGAGCGCTTGATCTAATCCAGTGCTGCCAAGCCCAAGAACTTGAACCCGTAATGACTTCGCTTGATCTTCAGGAATAATATTGGCTTTGGCCCGATATAAAGCTTGAAGCAGTTTGCGAGCGTTGCGCTTTTTTCCTTGAGCCAGGATAATCGGGCTCATCATTCGTACTTCGGTTCGATAAGCCATCATCCGGATCGTATCATAGATTAATCGATCGACGGACGGCAAGGTTTGCAGTGGTTCTGATAACTGTCCATTTTTGACGTGCGTCGGGGTTGCTTCGAGCTTTGTTTTTAAGGTTTGCGCTTCGGATTCGGCTTGGGCTGATTCAGATTCATATTTCATTCGAACGTTTCTTGACAAAGCCGGTTCAGCCAATCGATTGCTGAGTCGGCCTGGCCGAAGCTTGGTTAGTTTCATTTCTTTGTTCAGTTGTCGAGCTTCGGGATTGACGACTCGGGCTTCAGGATCGATTTCTTCGAGACCCTGAGTGGTTAAGGAATCCAAATTAAATTCTTGTCGCATATATTTAAAGAAGTTTTCTTGAGACCACCTTGAAAACATTGCTCCAGCGACTTGGGGCCTCGACAGAGTCGGATGGGTAGTCACCATTGACAACTGCCTGCCATCTTCAAGCCGTCTTCTGATTTCCCTGACGTTCAGGCGTTTGGTTAGTGGCATGGTTTGTTCGGCCAACCACATTTTTCTCGTGAGAGTTTCCGCCGGGCCGTACCGGGGGACTTCGGTTTCCCGGAAGGCGGTTGCCGACCAATCTTCGCTTTGCCGATTCCTGGTCCAAGTAATCACCGCGATGCCGGCTTTGGCTAGATTCTCAAATAATTTCGGAGACCATCCTTCGCGATCGAATACTAAAGTAACCGAGGGATCAATCGAAGTGGTTCGGGTCAGGTCAGGACCCGGTTCTCCCACTTTCCCGTTCTGTCTCAATTCCGGGACGATCACTTGTTCGATCATTGCCACCATTTTGGGGTCGAGAGCTTGATGCAGGCACATCAAAGGACTGCCTCCCAAGGCATCAAGCCAATAACCCGCCGTAGCGGGAAGACATAGCTTCTCTCGCGAGACATAGTGCTTGGGAAGATTTCCCCGGCGACCGGTATCAACCTTGGAATGCCCATCGACTAACAAAGTCGCCGCGGCATTCTGCGGTTGGTTCATCCAATCACGGAACACGTTCTTTTGCCAAGTCCGAACCGACCATTCGTTTTCGGACAGATGGCGTAATTTCCCTCGCAAGGTCTTAACTTCAGGGCATCGGTCCAAGCCCAGGATAATTCCCCATTCGCCCGGGGCTTCATAGCGGATAGCTTCAGGATTCCGAACCCTGGCCAAACTGAGAAAGGCGAGAAAATTCAAAATCGTCGTCACGCCGTAATAACCTTTCGAAAGCTTCAGATATTCGTGGACCCCATGATGCAATCCTTCTTGAATCAAGATCGGCAAGGCGGTTAGGACGCCACCGTTTTCCACGGCTTTATGGGCCTTGTCGAAAGTAGGCTTTGCCGCCGCCAATTTCCCCTTGGCAGCCAACTGACGCCCCATCACGTCATGAGTCGCACGACCTCTCGACGTCTGCGGGTCCTTGGTATTTCGTTCGGAACGTTCCGTGGCCTTAGCCAGCTTTTTCTCGGTTTCGAGAGCCTCCGTCTTCAAAGGCTTTGACGGCACTTGAATCAGTCCCGCTTTACAACCCAAATGAAAGGTGACCGGATTGATTCCCAGAACCTTGGCGGCACCGCGTTGACTCTTCCCCTCGGCTAGCAGTTGAATTCCTGATTCAATGATCTTTGGAGTCAGAACTGTGCGGCCTCGACCCGTTTTTTTTCAAAGAAAGAAGCCATTCCCTTGGCACGGAATTGAGCCGAGGTAGACGACACCGTGTTTCGATGGACTCCAAACACTTCGGTCAAACGTTTCTGAGAAATCTTATTCGTCACATGAAGCATGCCAATGATCAGGCGCCGCGAAGCCTGGTCTTTATCGGCATGCTGAAATATCGGTTCCAAATCGGAAAAATAACAGGTCATGCCGTCTTGCGATGACATCGCAATTTGGCCATCGATAACGATCGCATTTTGAGGCTGAGAATCGAAATTAAACGAGTTCCGTGATTCGCATTTGTGCACAATTGTATTATTAGCGCAAAATTTCAAAATGTCAACCGCATTTTTCGAAAAAAGCTGATTTTATTGGCTTTTGATGAATTTTAATGGTTTCTATGGTTAGGTCATGTCAGGAAGTCTGAGACTGAGGATTCTGCAAGTCGCTTGAAGTTGACTTCCTGCAATTTGGAGACGTGCCAAGCTTCGGGAAACCGCAACGGTTTCACCGATCACGAACTGTGTTCTGGGTTACAAGCTCGGTGGGAGGAGTCTCAAGGTCAGTTACAAGCCACTCGAGCTCAGCTCCAGCAATCCCAGGCCAAGTATCAGCTATCTCAATCGCAGTTGGAGAGTTCTCGAGCTCTCATTGCCGAGTTACGAATCGAACGTCAAGCCGATCAGCGACAGATTCAGCAACTTGAAGCCCGGCTGGCCGAACTCGAAAAGCGGGGCTCTCACGAGGCCGAAGGCAATCCGGCCGAGCCGATCCTGGAGGAACAACTACCCCGTCAATCCGGCCCCCAAAATTCGCCGGCCATCGATTCGGAGACGGGGGAAAACGCTACGGAGGGAAGTGCCGCCGAAACGGCGGCCGCGGTCGGCGAGAGCGAGTTAGTGGCCAAACTACGGGGTCGCATCAACGAGTTAACCGAGCAAGTCAAGGAATGTCGCCGGCAGTTAGCACAGAATAGTCGCAATAGCAGCAGACCGCCTTCCGGCGACGGTTTCAAGAAAGAGAACTCGACCGCCAACGGTCGTCCTCGGCGTGACTGCGAGAAAAAGTCCTCGGGAGGACAACCCGGTCATCAGGGGCGAACGATGAGGCAAACTTCCCAGCCGGACTCCGTTCAGGAATTGTATCCCACGGTCTGTCCCCATTGCGGGGAAGCGATCGATGAAACTGCCGAGTGGCACCCGGAAATTCAAGTTCGACAGCTCGTGGATCAAGAAGTCCCCAGTCGCACAATCAAGACGACTGAGTATCGGGCGCATCGTTGTTCTTGCTCCCATTGCGGCCGGCTGGTCCGGGCCACGTTTCCTGCCGGAGTCGACGGTCCCGTCCAATTCGGGCCGAACTTGTCGGCGCACGTGGTTTATCTGCGGATCAAGCACTTGATCCCGGAGCGGCGGATCGTGGAGATTCTGAAGGTGCTCTCAGGAGTCAACATGTCTTCGGCCACCGTCGCGACCATCTGTCGGCGCCAAGCCGAGGAAGTGCGACCGCTTGCTCCAGCGTTACAACGTCAAGCAGCTCAAGGAGAGGCCCCCAAACATTTGGACGGGACGGGTTTACGAATCGAAGGCAAAACGCAGTGGTTACACGTCATGAGCACCGAAAAGACGACGAGCTTACGCGTCGCCGAGGGTCGCGGTGAAATGTTCGGCGATCTGACCGGGCGGGTGGTGCACGACAGTTTTGCGTCTTATCCCAAAATGGAAGAATTGATCCACCGATACTGCCATGCTCATCATCTGCGGGAGTTACAAGCCGCCAAGGAACAACAGGAGGAGTGGGCGGGAAAGATGTTGTGGTATTTATTAGTTCTGGAGCGATTTGTTCGGCGAGCGAAACGGCGTGATTCGACTCATCAAAATCGCGGGTCACCCGAGCTGGCGAAAGACTTGCGGGAAAAGATCTACCAACGTTATGACGACATCTTGAACGAGGCGATTCAGTATCACCAGGAGTTACCGCCGTTGCCGTCTGGCAAGCGGGGCCGCCGAAGAAAACGTACCGGTCATAATCTGGCGGAACGGTTGCAACGGAATCGAGAAGACTCGCTCAGGTTCGTGTTCGACTGGGCCATTCCCTTCACGAATAACCTGGCGGAGCGCGATTCAAGGATGATGAAATTAGTCATGAAGATCTCCGGTTGCTTTCGTTCACAGCAAGGCGCCGCCGACTTCGCCGTCCTTCGCGGGGTGATCAGCACTGCCGAAAAGCAGGGATGGGATGTCATCTCGACCTTGCGTCTTGCCCCAGAAGAGTTGGCCGATAAACTGTTAATCGGTTGATTTCGAGGCCTTCGATCGGGCCCCACAGTTTAAAACTGTCGCTTTTACTGGAAAAATGGGAGGATCAGGTACCTAGCAGCAACTCCCACTAGCCCCTTAAAGGCATTGTTTTAGGGGGATTCTGTCATCGCCTTTCGTAAACTTTTCTCCAAAAAATTCAGCGAAATGCCCCAAGATGTGGTATGGTAACGTCCGGCGTGCCCTAGTTCGAGCCGTAGCCTACGGAATCTGACCGCGAGTCAGGTGGAGTGCCTCAATCTGCAATCTCAGACCGGAAATTCGATTTCGGTCGGTCGCCTGAAGAACGAAAATGTCTTGGATCCCTGGTTTCCGGAAACATTTGAACGTCGAAAGCATGCTGAAACTGGCGAAAGCACAATTCGATAAAATCAAATCGCCAGTTCAACCCCGCGAATTCACGCTGACCGATTATTTGATGTCGGCTTTGGCCTTGTTTAAACTCAAATATAAGTCTCTTTTGAAATTCGATCGGGACACTCGCCAAAACGACACGATTCGCGCCAACATGGAGCGGCTGTTCGGGGTCCTTAAGGTGCCTTGCGACACGGCCATGCGGAAGGTTCTCGACTTGCTGGAACCCGCTCAGCTACGCCCCGTTTTCAAAGCCCTGCTGGCCTTGGTGCAACGAGGAAAGATGTTAGAAGCCTATCGGTATCTGGATGGGGCGTATTTGATTAGTATTGACGGCACGGGAGTGTTTCATTCGGAATCCGTCCACTGCGATAACTGTTGCCAAATCGAACACCGGAGTGGCAAAATCAGTTTTATTCATCAGTTATTAGCCGCGGTCATCGTCCATCCGGCGCAAAAACAAGTGATTCCTCTGGCACCCGAACCGATCCAGCAACAAGACGGCACGAACAACAACGACTGTGAACTCAATGCGATCAAAAGACTCCTCGCTGATTTACGTCGCGAACACCCCCATATGAAGATCATCGTGCTGCTGGATGGGCTTTATGCCGCCGGCCCAGTGATTGAACTGTTGCGGGATTACGATATGGAATATCTCATTGTGGCCAAGCGCAAAAAGCTCACGAAATTATTCGAAAAACTGGACGCCAGTTCCCAAGTCAAACTACATGTGATCATCGACAAGCAGAATATTCGGCATGAGTTCCGCTACTTGGAAGATGTGAGCCTGAACGACTCCTGGGACTATCTCAAGGTCAATCTCATTGAATACCGAGAAGTCGATGAGACGGGGAAGGTGAGATATTATAATTGTTGGATCACGGCCTTATCCGTAACCCCAGACACCTTAGAGCGTTTGATGCGTGCGGGTCGGGCTCGCTGGAAAGTGGAAAATGAAACGTTTAACACGTTGAAAAATCAAGGTTATCATTTTGAACACAATTATGGCCATGGCCACAAGCATTTGACAACCGTTTTAGCGATGATAATGTTTTTGGCCTTTTTAATTGATCAAATTGAACTCAGATGCTGCAAAGTATTTCAAGCCGCACTCGCCAAAGCGAAAAAACTCAGCTATCTTCGAATACGAATCCGCAGTCTGTTTACGGAATTCATCATTCCAAACTGGCAATCCCTCTACGATCGCATAGCCTTAGGAAACAATGCGACCCCGATAGGTATACCCGACACCAGCTGAGACCTGGCGTCGAACTTAACCGAAATTAATACGTCGATAAACCGACTGTTTTTTTTAGGAAAATAGTCGAAACGTCACCGCTATATTCTCCTCACTTGAAACTTCCTGATTATAACCACTAGCAAAGTAAAATTCGGCATTTTTTCATCGATTGATACCAAAAACAACTTGATTCTCCTCCATTCACGTCGATGATAATCTCGTGTGACCTACTGTAACGCCCTGGAAATTCTGCTAGTGGGAGGTTCTGGGTACCTAGGCAGTTACACAAAATGTTACAAAAAAAACCGCTTAAAATGCAAGATTTATTGAAAAATCGTCCCTTTTGGACCAGACACTAATTATAATCACTAGGAAAGTGAAATTTGACATTTTTTTATCGATTGATACCAAAATCAACTTGATTCTCCTCCATTCACGTCGATGATAATCTCGTGTGACCTACTGTAACGCCCTGGAAATTACTAGTGGAGGGTTCTGACGAAATCTGGATCTTTGACAAAGCTTTTTTTGGTGGACCGAAATACGCCTTGGGGGGTTCAAGCATGACGGCCTGCTGCTGCACTCGCTGTTGTATTTCAAATTTAATTGAGTCAAATGTCCCGGATTATTTTGAGCTACCCTAGGCCTACCGAGTAAGCATAAATCACATGGCAATGGCTTTATTGCCTGCCTCAAAACATGCCTTATACGCTGCTTCGTACACCTTGGCACACTTGGCGCCGTAGCCGTATCGATGTCCCAAACTCGCTCCCGAAAGCTTCGTATAGCCATACCACATGATTTGTTTTCCGGGTTCGGCATCATGGTTGCGACCGCGGTAGTCTCCCGGCTCGGCTACCAACCGAACCGCGTTGCCCCACTCATGTTTTCTGGTTGCCTTGAAGGCTGTATCCCATTTCATGGAGCAAACGATTTACGGTGCGTTCACTTATCTGATGTCCCATTTCATTTAATTTGGTTTTGATTTGTTCAGCACTTTTGCAGGTCCTACGCAACGGATTTTCAGGATCACCTCGAGTCTCGGGTTCGAGAAGTTTCTCCAGATCTGACAAAAGAGTCTTATCGTGTTCGGTTAATAATTTCCGTCCACCTCCTGCTTTCCTTTGGCGATTTTTCTCAGGGATTGCTTCCGTTTGTAATTCATTAATTCTCGCTCGAATCGTAGTGCGGCTAGCACCCGTAGCTTCGTGAACTATTTTTATTCCACCCCTACCAATGGCTATTGCCTCGGATGCTAGCCAACGACGTTTAGTCAATTCTTGGAAGGTGGGTTCCAAGCTCAGATATTTATTTCTGATAACAGCAACCTGATCGTTCACGCTTAACCGTTTCATGGATATTTCATTTTTTCAACCTTTAAAAGTAATTAATTCTAATTCGTTGATTGCCAAGGATTGAAAACTAAGGTTTTCCGTCATCAAGCCTCCCAAAAACCATTGAATCGACCTAAATGGGTTGATATCTTCCAGCCCTAAATAAACCATCGAAACCAGTTTTTAGATTACCAAAAAGATTATCCGTCAATCAACATGTCAGTATGAAATTCCGACAAAAGATTTAATCATTTGAACAAATATGTTATTTAAGCGAGTCTCCCAACACTCGGCGATACCGCTAGGGGGAGTTCCTGTGTTGACTCCAATCTTCCAAGTTAACACGGTAGTCCAAAGCTCGCCGTTCCTGCCGTAATCCATCCTGTCATCCTATCAGCCCCAAGACCGGTTGGCCTTTGTGAGCCACCGTAAAGGGGCGTCCCGAATCGGACATGACAATCTTTTCCTGGGGCAATCCCAAGACATGAGCGATGGTGGCGTTAAAATCGGGAATGGTTACCGCGTCCTCCACCACGCTGGTTCCTGACGGATCGGTAGCTCCGTATACCCTGCCCCCCGCGATCCCTCCGCCGGCCATCAGGCAACTGAACGCCTGCGGATAATGATCCCGGCCGTTATTTTGATTGATCTTGGGCGTGCGTCCGAACTCCGTCGCCAACACGACCAAGGTATCCTGAAGCAACCCGCGTTGCGCCAGATCGAGCAACAAGGCTCCCAACGCTCGATCCAGTTCAATCGCCCGGCCACGAACCCGCTCGAAATTGTTTTGATGCGTATCCCAGCCTCCCGAAGATACTTCGACGTAACGAACGTTCTTCTCGATCAGCCGGCGAGCCAATAAACATCCTTGGCCAAAGGGATTATCGCCGTAGGCTTCCCGCATGGTTTCAGGCTCTTGCCCGATATCGAAAGCCAACAAATCCCGGCCGCTGATTAACGCAATAGCGTCCCGATAGGCGTCGGTGTAGGCACGCACCTTCCGTTGATCGTATCGCGACCGGAACGCGTCGTCCAGCCGCCGCGCCAAGCTCATTCGCAACTGGAGCTTTTCCTCGCTCACGCCCGAAGGAAGTTGTCCGTTTTGGAGCCCCGAGGCCGGATTGCCGATTGGCAAGGGAGCGCAACTGGCTTCCAAAAACCCCGCTCCGGGATGCCGGCTGTCCCCGCCGATGGTGACATAACCGGGAAAGGAATGGTTGAGTTTCCCCGCTAATCGAACGGCCCAAGCTCCGGTGGACGGATGGCGAATCGTGCCCCTCTGGGTATAACCGGTTCGCATGAAATAACGGCCCCGCTCGTGAGCGCCCTGATTCGAGGTCATAGACCGGATCAAAGCGACTCTGTGCATGTTGCGCGCCAAACGCTCCATGTGTTCGCTCACCCGAATGCCCGGCACGGAAGTGCCGATAGCTTCGACCGGTCCGCGCACTTCGGATCTGTCCTTGGGATCCAAGGTGTCCAGATGACTCATCCCCCCGGACATGTACAGGTAGATGACTCGTTGCGCCGTACCGCCTGTACCGACCGGAGCATTCCCCAACGATGAAAGTACCGGCAGTCCCACGCCCACGCCCAAAAACGACTTGGCCAGGTAACCGGCGAAGTCGCGGCGTGAGATCTCGTCCATCCGACTCAAATAAGTTTCCATTTCGGAATTCAGGGTTATTGAACGAAAACGAATTGCTTGGTATTAACCAAAGTCCAAACGATATCCTTGAGAGCCGATTCGCGATGACGACGTAACATCGGCAACAGCCACTCCGATTCTTCCGCGGTGGGCCGCCGAGTCAATACGGTCAAAAACGCCGACTCCAATTGCCGTTCCGGATCTTCCACCGTTCCGACATTCGCTCGCAGCAGCGACTTCGCGCCCCACATGTAGTTGTGTATCGGTCCGTTAAGCAGGGTCAAAATCTGTGGAACATTCGCTTCGTCGTTGGCGTTCTCGATAGTCTCGCGATCGGACTGCCCGAACTGCCGCAAAAAATGCCCCGGAGGTGCCGGCGAGGTCAATTCCGAAGCCCGTACCAAGCCCGCCGGAATATCTTTCCACCGTGAATCCTGTCGCTGCGTGTTCCGGATTTTATCTCGATCGCTCCGCGCCGTGCGGCCGGCGGAATTCGCCACATCGCCGGCCAATTCCCTCAATCGCTTTTGCAACCGGCCCAGCTCCTCTTTGTCCTGATTCGCCCGGGCTTGTTTGATCAACCGGTTAAGCCGAAGCCGCTGTTGGGACTGCTGCCGGCGAAGCTTTTCCGAAGCCATCTGGTTCCGAGCCCGTTCGATTATCTGGTCGGCACTCATCCCGATCAATTCCTGCGCTCCTTCGAGCCGGCGGTCTCGGGCCACGGCCCCGGGGCGACGATCGAGGTCCGGCACGATCAACCCCGCCAGAGAATCCCAGAGCTGTTCGGCCGACAGGCGTTGCAACCGCCGACCGGCGAAATGGTAAGCTGTCCCCTCTTCCCATTCTTCCCATTCTTCCGGCCAAACGTTCCGTTGATAGGTCTCGGTATGGTAGAGCACCCGCATATAAGCCCTTAAATCGAAATCCAGATCGATGACCAACTGAGTCAAATAATCCATTAACTCGGGATGCGACGCCTCGTAACCGTCCGACAGATCATCCACCGGCTCGATCAATCCGACTCCCATGGCTCGTTTCCACAACCGGTTGGCGATGACCCTGGCGAAACGGGGATTGTCGGCCGAAGTTAGCCAACGGGCATACCCGTCACGAAGATTCTCGCCCTGCTCCACTTCGATGGCCTTCCCGAAAATGACTCCGGGTTCCACCACCGATTTGGGCCGGGCGTCGGCATACTGATAATCGTCCGGCAACTTGAGTTTTTGCTGGGTGTCGTTGACACGGTTGCGCAACGGCCGAATCAAGCGGCGAGCCATCTGACGCACTTCCGGAGCGACGGCTTCCGAATCTTTGGTCCGATTGTTGACTTGGCGATAGATCTGCCCCATCCGGCGATCGGAGGTCTTAACCCCGAATACGTAAGCCGCTTGCCGGTAATAATCCATCTGGGTGAAATCGTCAGTCGGATGATCATGGCACTGGGCGCAAACCAATTGCGTCCCCAAAAAGGTCTGGAACGTGTTGGCCATGTGATCCAACGGCATGCCGGCGTCCCGAAGATAATAGCCGGCCGCCCCATTGTCCCAGATGTAACCCTCGGCCGTGATGAGTTCACGCACGAACTGATCGTAGGGCAGATTCTCCCGGACCGCCGACTTGATCCATTCTTGGTACGGCCGGCCCGGCACGTTGGGCATCCGGGTTTTGATCCGGAGCAAATCGGCCCAGTAATTGTACTCCCGACTGACCCGGCCCTCGGAACTCAGCAATTCATCGATCAACCGGCGGCGTTTATCGGCAGCGGCCGAATCCAAAAAAGTCCGCGCTTCCTCCAAAGTCGGAATCCGGCCGACGGCATCGAGATAGATGCGCCGCAGAAAAACGGAATCTTCAGTCAAGGAAGCCGGGGCGATTCGCCGTTCCTGCAACTCCGCTTCGATCAAGGCGTCAATCTGCCCGGCCTGCTCGGCCAATACTCGATCCGGTGCCGCGGAACCCGGGCGGGCTTTGGACGAGGCCGGCTCCCCCACCGTCGTCCCGAACGCCAACAGGAAAGAAAATAAGAACAACCTCGCGCTAGTTTTTGATTTCATGACGTTGCCCCTTCAATCGAATTTGACGTTTGTCATAGCCGTTCCGAAGACTTCCGCCGATCTTTCGCCGCTTAAATACCACACTCGCCCGGCCGAACAGATGACTAATGCCCTTCACCGTCAGACGCCGCTTCGCCCGATGGAAGCGTTCAATTCCCGCGATTCCATCATCTTCCTTCGCCGTTCCCTCTCGTCCGTGATGCTCGGAATCTCCGTTACCAGCCGTTGAATCATGGCTTCGATCTGGGCGGTGACCTTTTCGATCTCGGGAATCGACATCTTGGAAGCGGCGCCCCCGGCCGTCAATTGCTTGCGAATCTCCAACAACTCCGCGAAAGCCTGCTCGTCGACTTGGGAAACGTCGGGTTCGACGAACTTACGATACAAGGCGGATTCCGATTCGTTAAGCTCGCTCTTAACGTCGGTCCCGCACCCCAACAACAGCAAAGGTACGGCAACTGCCAACAGCGAACCCATCTTGCTCATGCCTACTTTGGTGACAGATTCCGCCCGGATAAGCAAGAAAAAAAAGAAATTGGAGGTTGCCAACTCCATCGTGTTTCGGCACGATGGGCAGGGTCTAGGGTCTACTAAGAGACGTAACCGTAATTCGACGTTAACGATCAATCAGAATGCAGTACCCCTCGTATCACCGATCGCTCAATGCTCCGCCATGGATGTTATTGAGGAAGTCAGCTCTGTTTTTGGCATTTGCCTTGCTTTCGACCGGCGCCTCAGCCCAAACGGCTTCGGTAATTTTCGAGGACGACTTTTCGTCCGACGAAATCGACCCGACTCGATATGAACAAGCCGAACCCTTTTTCGAAGGCGGCAAAGGCAACATCATGGCCGAAGCCGGCGACGGAGTCATGCGCTTTACCGGCGAGACTACCCAGCAGTGGTGGTCGGGCGGCACGCTCCGAATCAAAGACCAATTTGACGCTACCGAAGAAGTGCCGGTCACCTTGACCATCGAGCGCGTCGAGGAAGCCGGAGTGGGCACCGCTTCGCGCAGCGCCCTATGGATCTTCGATGAAACCGAGTCAAACTATATCCTGTTCGCCGATGTCCGGGGCGAAGGCGGTTGGCGGTTCAATCGTAAAATCGGACAACCGGGAGACGTCAAAACCGGTGGCGGAACAAACATCGGACTATTCGACGGCGGCGATTTCGACAACGGTTTCGAGCATGATATGAAGATGGTCGCCAACGGTTCGACGGTTCGGCTGTTCCTGGACGAAATCGAGGGGCCGGAAGTGCCCTTTCCCTTCTCTCCGGTCGTTTTCCACTTCGGCGCCTTCGCCCGAGCCAACAACGATATCGCCGACACCACTTGGGATAACTTGATGATCACCGGTCATCGCGAACGCATCAACGTGCTCTTCGAGGATAATTTCGACGCCAATCAAATCGATCCGGTTTTCTATCGCACGGCCCATCCTTCGTTCGAAAACGGTCAAGGCAATATCATGCCCACCGCCGCAAACGGATCGGTTCAGTTCACCGGCACAGCGACTCAAGCGACTTGGGCCGGCGGCACCTTGCAACTCCTGCCTTCCTTCATGCCCTCGCCCAGCGAAAAAGTAACCGTCGCGGTCGACCGGGTTGCGGAAGCCGGCAAGGATTCCGCCTCGCGCAGCGCCCTCTGGATCTTCGACGAATCCCAAACGTACTATGTCCTGTTCGCCGACGTGCGCGGCGACGGCGGATGGAGATACAACTACCGCAATGAACGGAGCGAGGAACACGCTACCGGACTAGGCGTGGATATTCCCGCGTTCGACGGGGCCGCGTTCGACGACGGCGGACTGCATCGCATGAGCATGATCACCGACGGAGAAACCGTCAAATTGCTTTTGGACGGCATCGAAGGGCCCGAGATCGATTTTCCCTTTTCTCCCGTGACGTTTCATTTCGGCTCCGCCGCCTTGGCGGTCGGCGACAACGCGGATACGACCTGGGACAATTTGATCGTTCAGAGCGAGGGCAAAGCACAATTCAACGAGACCGACATCGGCACGCTCATGAACTCCGACAGCGCCCCCCTGACCGTTCGCATTCCGCAAGGACTCAATTCCCAAAAAACGATCACCGTCACCATAATTAGCGACAGCCCAGCGAAAGCCGAACCCCAAGGGGGCTCGAACGGCCGGCTGAAATTGACCTTTCCCGTCGGCGGCGCCAACACCCAAGACTTCCGGGTCGCCGGCAAAACTTTGGGTGAAGCGACCTTTACGCTGGAAAGCGACGATTTAAACGTCGGAGATCCCTTAACCGTCGCAGTAGTCGAAGGAGCGAAACAACTCCTGAGCGATGCCTTTACTGGCAATTCCGTCAACGCCTCGTTTTGGGAGGAAAACGATCAAGGATTCGGGGCCGGATTGGGCACTCATCAAGTAGAACAAACGGGGGGCCAATTGAAGATCGCCGGCTTTACGGACACCGTGAACTGGGCAGGCGCTTCGATCAAATCCGCGGAAAGCTACATGGCGATCGCCGATCTCAATCTGGTGTTCGAAATCGATCGCGTTTCCGTGGACCCGGAGACGGGCACCGGCCGGACCGGCGTGTTCCTCGCCAACGAGGACCGGTCGCGTTACGTGTTCTTTTCCCAACAAGTGCAGGAAGGCCAGGACACGGCCACTTGGCACGTCAACGTCAATCCCGGTTCGCCGACCGGCAACGGCACGGTTGTCGCCGCCTTTTCCGACCAAACCGAAAAGGACGAATACCGTCTGAGACTGGTAGCCGACGGCTCGCAGGTAGAGGTATTCCTCGACGGAGTTTCCGGAGGAAAATTTCCCTTCGACGTGAATTCGGGCATTCATCTCGAAGCGGGAGTCTACGGCCAAAACATCGACGACTTCGTGACGGGAATCTTCGATAACGCGCTCGTCCAATACGCCTTGCCGTGTGTCGCCTTCGACATTTCCGAAACGTTGCTGACCGTCGCCGAAACGCAGGAAGTGACCGTGACCGTCCCGAGGCTGCTGAACAATATCGAACTCCAAATCGACGTCGCCAGCAGCAATCCTGCCGCGGCCGTTCCCGCCGGTGCCGTCGGCGACACCTTGTCGCTCACTTACGAGCAAGGCGGTTCCAACGAGCAAACGTTCCGCATCCAACCGACCGGGACCGGCACCGCGACCTTTTCGCTAACCCCGATCTTCGCCGCTATTCCGGAAAATCCGCCCCAGTGCGTCGGCGCACCGCTGCAGGCCGTGATCATTCCGGTACCGGAAGTGTATTTATCGGATAATTTTTCCGGAGACCAAGTTAACGAAGCCTGGTGGACCCAGAGCAGCTTCTCCTTTAACAATAGCGGAGTGGCCAAGGAATTTCCGGATTCGTCGATCTCGATCGTCGACGGCACCTTGCTGATCCATGTCGAAACCGAATTACCGACTTGGCCGGGGCTGGCGTTGTTCACCCAGCAAACCTTTTCCGCTTCGACCGAGGAACCGCTAACGTTTGAAATCGATCGCCAAGCCGTCGATTTCGTCTTGGCTGCCGGCACCAGTTCCGAGAGTCGAACCGGTATTTGGGTACGCAGCGGAGACAACCACATTTTCTTCGTTGACCATACCACTCACAACGCTCGGGATTTCGGGTGGCGTTACAACCGTTCGCCCGGCGATTCGGATAACGAACGAATCGGGGACGGAATCAATATCGCCGCATTCGACGGCGGCTCTTTCGACGATCAAGGCGATCACCGGATGAAAATGGTGCTGAACGGCACCACGGCCAACCTGTACCTTGACGATGTGTGGGGAGTGGAACTGCCGTTCCCTTACTCCGAAAATCTCATATTCGGTATCGGTGCCTACGCCGACGACGTCGGCCCCCCGCACCCGGACACCGGCGTCGTTCAGGGCAACCAAACCTCGGGTTACTTCGATAACGCGCTGATTACCGGTGGATCCGGGCCGACTTCTTCGGCGTCGATTACCGGCTTCTCCTTGGAGAACGGCAATTTAATTATCCAATGGCAAGGGGATACGCTGAAACAATCGGCCACCGTCGACGGTAATTACACGCCAATCGAGAACGCCGTGCCTCCGACGACGACCGTCCCGGTCGGCGAAGATAATCTGTTTATCCTGGCTACCGAATCAATCGCGCCTCAGTGACCATGATTGCCGAACGTCCGGGTCCGCCCCGCGGACCCGGACGACGTTTGGTTCTTTCCCGTCTGACGTGAAATTGTCCCCCATAGGCGCGATTGTCGCTCGACTATGGCTCGCCGGAGTCGCGACGGTCGGCTGGTTGGGTGGCGAACCGCCGGACGAACCTAACCAATCGCCCGAACACGCCTATGCTCGGCAGCGGCTTGAAGCCCGCGCCGAGCAACAACGGCAGCAAGCTCGCCACGTCGCGACGTTCCACCGCTTCCGGTTCACCGACCGGACGGACGCCAGCGGACTGACGTTCCGCCATCGGATCGTTGCCGACGCGGGCATCAATTATCGAGCGGCCCATTACGATCACGGCAACGGGTTGGCGTTGGCCGACGTCGATCAAGACGGTTTGACGGATTGCTACTTCACCACTCAAATCGGCAGCAACCAGTTATGGCGCAATCAGGGACAAGGACGGTTCGAAGACCTGACAGTCCAAGCCGGCGTCGGGCTGGCCGACCTCATCTCGGTTAGCGCCGCCTTCGGCGACATCGACAACGACGGCGACCCGGACCTCTTCGTCACGACGGTTCGGCAAGGCAATGTCCTCTTCGAAAATCTCGGCCAGGGAAAATTCCGGGATATTACCCGCTCGGCCGGAGTCGCCTATGAGGGCCATTCTTCGGGAGCCGTTTTTCTGGACTACGATCGCGACGGCCGGCTGGATCTTTGCGTGGCCAATGTCGGACGCTACACCAACGACGAACGGGGACCGGGAGGATTTTATCGCGCCCTGCCCGACGCCTTCTCCGGCCACCTCTATCCCGAACGGGCGGAACGTAGCTTGCTCTACCGGAATTTAGGCGACAATCGCTTCCAGGAATCGGCCGAAAAAGTCGGTTTCCGGGACCGGGGTTGGAACGGAGACGTCACGTTCACCGATTTGAACGCCGATGGCTTTCCCGAACTTTACCTCGTCAACATGCAAGGCGACGACAGCTATTACGAAAATCGCCAGGGAACGCGGTTCATCGCCAGAACGGCCGATCGGTTCCCCCGAACTTCCTGGGGCGCGATGGGCGCGAAGTTTTTCGATTACGATCGGGACGGCAACCTGGATTTGTTCGTCACCGACATGCACTCCGACATGACCCAAGGCCAGACGACAGAGGCACTGCGCTTCGATTTGCGGAAGGAAAAAACCAAAAGCGAAGCCTATTGCTCGATCCAATGGACCGAAGCGTATTTGCAGGGCTCCGGCAATAACTTGTTCGGGAACGCCTTTTACCGCAACTCGGGCGAAGGCGCCTTCGAAGAGGTCTCCGATCGGATCAACGCGGAAACCTATTGGCCTTGGGGCTTCAGCGTCGGCGACCTGAACGCCGACGGCTGGGAAGACGTTTTCGTGACCGCGGGCATGGGTTATCCGTTTCGCTACGGGATTAATTCTCTGTTGCTCAACGACGGCGGCAAGCGATTTTTCGACGCCGAATTCCTGGTCGGAATCGAACCCCGGCAAGACGGCCGCACCGAAAAGGTTTGGTTCACCCTGGATTGCGACGGCGAACATCGCAATCATCCCGAATGCCGCGGCGCCCAGGGACGCAAAACCGTGCTCGGCACTTTGAGTTCGCGGGCTTCGGCCATCGCCGACCTGGACCGGGACGGCGATCTGGACCTGATCGTCGACACCTTTAACGACCGGCCGCAATTGTTCTTCAGCGACCTCTCCGAAAAACGCCGGTTGCGGTTTCTGGAACTTCGCCTCGTCGGCACCGCTTCCAACCGGGACGGACTCGGGGCCCTGGTTCGAGTCCGTGCCGGAGAACGGCAATCGATCAAATATCACGACGGCAAATCCGGCTATCTCTCGCAAAGTTCCCTGCCGCTGTATTTCGGGCTGGAAGATTTTTCGCCGGAGCGTTCCCTCGAGGTGGAAGTACGTTGGCCGTCGGGCCGGCGCAGCGTCAAAACGCTCGAGGCCGCTTTTCGGGGAAGACTCACCTTGACCGAAGACGATGATTGATCCCACCGGCGGGATCCTGCGAACCGTGCGGCTGACGCTCGGCATGATTCTCGCTGGAGCCGTCTGGGCCGAAGAATTTTGGAATTGGGAAGAAGGCGATCGCTACCGCCGGGCCCCATTGCCCGGGAGCAACGGCGGACCGGACGGATTTGCGGAACAACCGGTTCGGCTCAGCGGCATTACGTTCGTTAATCGATTGCGAGACCAAACGTCGCTGACCAACCAGATCTATCTCAACGGTTCGGGAGTCGCCGCGGGCGATATCGATCAGGACGGTCTTTGCGATTTATATTTCTGTGGACTCGAAAGCGGCAACCAGCTCTATCGCAATTTGGGCGATTGGCGATTCCAAAACGTCACGACAGAGTCCGGAACCGCTTGCGCCGATCAAGCGTCTACCGGAGCCGCCTTCGCCGACGTCGACGGCGACCGGGATCTCGACCTGTTGGTCAACGGCATTCGCCACGGCACCCGGTTCTTCCTCAACGACGGCCACGGCACGTTTCAGGAACAAACCGAACTCTGGGGATTGACCGATCGCAGCGGTAGCACTTCCCTTTGTCTGGCCGACGTCGACCGGAACGGCTGGTTGGACCTCTACGTCGTCAACTATCGCAACGAAACCATGCGGGACGATCCAGAAGCGCAATTCAACGTCCGGATCAAACAAGGCCGCCCCGAATTACTGAGCTATAACGGCCGACCGGCGACTTCTCCCGATTTAATCGGACGTTTCAGCTTCGACGACCGGGACGGATTTTTGGAAAACGGTCAAGCTGACCGGTTATATTTAAACGACGGCAACGACCGGTTCTCGGCGGTTTCCTGGAATGCTGGCGTCTTCCGAGACGCTTCCGGGCAACCGGCGCCTCCGCCCTACGACTGGGGACTCTCCGCCATGTTCCGGGACCTCAACGACGACGGCTGGCCGGATCTTTACGTTTGCAACGATTTTCAATCACCCGATCGGATCTGGATCAACAACGGTACCGGACGGTTTCGTCCGATCGCCGAAGAGGCCGTCCGGCAAACCAGCCTGTTCTCGATGGGAATTGACGTGGCCGACATCGATCGCGACGACCGATTCGACTGTTTTGTCGTCGACATGCTCAGCCGCCGCCATACTGACCGGCAAGTTCAGATCTTCGACGAAACGGCCTTCGCCCAGTATCGCAATCATCAAGGCCCCCGGCCTCAGTACCCCCGCAACACCTTATTCCTGAACCGAGGCGAAGGCCGTTACTCCGAGATCGCCCGATTAAGCGGGGTCGCCGCTTCGGACTGGTCCTGGTGTCCCGTTTTTCTCGACGTAAACCTCGACGGGTACGAGGATTTACTGATTACGACGGGGCACTGGCGCGACGCTCAAAACGCCGACGTCTCCCGGCAAATCGACGACCTGATCCGCCGAGAATCCCCCTCCGCTATCGAACGGCTCCGGCTCCGGTCCCGCTTTCCCAAATTGGCCACTCCCAATGTCGCCTTTCGCAACCGCCGCGACCTCACCTTCGAAGCATCCGGAGCGGCTTGGGGATTCGATTCCCGCAACGTCAGTCACGGCTTAGCCCTCGCCGATCTGGATAACGACGGCGACCAGGACGTCATCGTCAATTGCCTTAACGAACCGCCCTTGCTGTTGCGCAATCGTTCGGCCCGGCCGCGCCTTCGGGTTCAATTGAAGGGCCTGGCGCCCAACACGCACGGCATCGGCGCCAAAATATCATTGCGCTCCGCCTCGCTGCCGAACCAGTCGCAGGAGATGATCGCGGGCGGCCGTTACCTGTCTTCCGATCAACCGATCCGAGTATTCGCCTCCGCGCCCGAGGCAACCGCCACCTTGACCGTGCGTTGGAACGGCGGCAAACGAAGCGAAATACGCCGCGTGCAAGCCGGCTATCTTTACGAGATTTACGAGCCGGTCGATTCCTCCCCCGATCCACCGCTTCCGGCCGCTCCTTCGCCCCTGTTTCAAGACGATACTCCTCGCCTCGGCCATCGCCACACCGACGAACCGTTCGACGACGACCTGTTGCAAGCGTTATTGCCGCATCACCTTAGCGCCGCAGGACCCGGAGCGACTTGGTTCGACTTCAACCGGGACGGCTGGGAAGATTTGATTATCGGCGCCGGGCGAAACGGCACTCTCAGCGTTTACCGCAACGACACCGCAGGCCGATTTGTCCGGCAGAAATCCCGGCTGTTCGCAACGCCCGCCGCTAACGACCACGGTACGGTTTTGGGTTGGCGCCCTCACGATCGTGAGACTCTGCTCTTGATCGGAAACACCAATTACGAATCACCTCGCCCGGAGAGTGCCGCTATTCGTCAGGTGTCGGTCCGCACCGGGGATCAACGTCACGATCTCCTGCTCTCGGACGCCAGTTACGGAGCCTTGGCCCTGGCCGACATCGACGGCGACCTTGATCTGGACCTGTTCGCCGGAGGGCATAGCCGCTCCGGTCGCTATCCGGAACCGCCCTCTTCGGTCCTCTTGATCAATCAAGACGGCAAACTCATCCGGGACGAAACCGCTTCCGAACCGTTTCGCAAGCTCGGGATGATTCGGGGAGCAATCTTCGCCGACATAACGGGCGACCGGTTTCCGGAACTGATTTTGGCCGGCGAATGGATGCCGCTACGGTTGTTTCGCAATCACGGCGGGCACTTCGAGCCTTGGGATCCGCCGGTCGCCGTCGGACCGGCCGAAGAACGCCCGCTAAGCCAATTAACCGGTTGGTGGAACAGCGTGAGCGCCGGCGATTTCGACGGTGACGGCCGGCTGGATCTGGTAGCCGGCAATCGAGGCCGCAATTACCTCGGCAACGAACGGACCCGCGACGACCGCCGAATTTATTTCGAATCGAACCGAAACGCCGGCCAAGGATTGATCGAAGCCTATTTCAGTCCGCAACTGAACGACTGGGCGCCGTTACGAGACCGACTCGCCTTGGAAAAAGCCTTTCCTGTCCTGATCGACCGCTACCCGAGTTTCGCTTCGTTCGGGCAGGCGTCTCTGAAATCTATCCTCGCTGCCAACCTGACGCCCATGACCTATCTCGAAGCCACCACCTTCGAATCCATGATCTTTCTAAACCGGGAAGATCGATTCGAGGGACGCTCCCTGCCCTTGCCCGCTCAATTCGCCCCGGTTTTCGGACTGGACACGGCAGATTTCGATCTCGACGGACACGTTGATGTCGTCTTGACGCAAAACTTCTGGCCGGTAGCCACGCTTAACGGCAGGCAAGACGCCGGCAGCGCTCTCTTGCTGCGAGGCGATGGAACCGGCAATTTCCACACCCTGTCACCGCAATCCAGCGGCCTGTTTTCCTTGGGGCAAGGCCGGGGATTGGCCGTTTGCGACTACGATCATGACGGACGGCCGGATCTCGCGATGACCCAGAACGGCGGACCGACTCGCCTGTGGCGAAACCGGAGCCGGCGAACCGGAGTACGCATCCGGCTTAATGGTACCGAAACCAATCCTGCCGCCATCGGTGCCAGGATCAGACTCGTGCGAGCCGACGAGCGCCTCGGCCCCGTACACGAAATCAGACTGGGCAACGGCTACTGGTCCCAAAGTTCGCCGATCTTGACAATGGCCGACCCCGGCACTCCCGCCGGTTTGCGGATCCGCTGGCCCGACGGCCGGATAGAGACCGTTCCCTTACCGCCCGGAACGACCGAAATAACCCGGGATTATCCCGGACCCTGACAAGGGCCAACCAGGCGAAGCGGTTCTTACCACTCAGGTTTAGCCGAGGTCAATTCTTTGGCGCTCTCGTTTTCGGCGACGTAATTAACCCAACCGTTGAGCATTTCGTCCCAAGTTTGCTCGCCCCAGATCACGTCTTTCTGCGGATCGGGATTATTCGGATTCTCAGCGGAATTATCCCAGACTCCGACGATCGTCAACCGCGAGCCGGCGGCAACTCGCAACGGTTCGGCGAACCGATAGACGCTTTGCCAGTTGAAATCGTAATACGGCGTCGAAAGCAAGGTTTCCCGGCTGCCGTCGGGACGAGTCAATTCGTAGCGGGCCGCAATCCCACGCAAGTGCATATGAGGCATCAGGGAAAGGATCCTGACGTCTTCCGGGAAACGGACGGTTGCCCGATCGACATGCCAGGGTTCGCCGGCAGGAATCCGGATCTTGCGTTGCCACATGACGTTGGTGCGAATCTCCCGCTCCGGCGGTCGTTTTGCGAAACGGATACCGATACGGGACTGGTCTTCGGCCGCCTGGCCGTTGGGGGTGTAGTGCAATTCGAACAGCAGGGTAGCTCCGGCCGGGATGCGGCGGGCCGTTCCGGGAGCGTGGCGAGCGGGCATATCGCCGGGAGCCCAGCCAACCAAGATCGAGGTTTCTCCGGTCTGATCGAACAGTTCCGTATCCGGTTCCGAGATATAGGCGATAATGTGGTGAACCACTTCCGGATTACCGGGTTGAGCTTCGGCCGCCTGCACCCAAACGTCCTCGGTAAAACCGGGGTCCACCCGAAAATAGCGATAATCGACCACCCCCGTGGCCGGGACTTGCTGTTTCTTGGGAATAGAGACGATCAGATCCGGTTCGCCGATGGTCCACGATCCGGAATCTCCCTCCTCCGGCGAAGGTTCAGCCGCACCCGTTCCCTGCGGACTTCCCTGATCGATCCAGGCCAGCAATCGATACCTGTCGTCCTCGGTCAAAGACCGATCGTTGACAAAATGACCGTATTCCGGGTCAGCGTGCCAAGGCGGCATTCTCTCCTCGAGCACGACTTCCCTGACTGTCGAGGAAAACCGTTTCAACTGCCGATAACTGGTCAGGGAAATCTGCCCGACTTGCCCTCGGCGATGACATTCCAGGCAATTGGCGGCCACGATATCGGCAATGTCGTCGGTATAGGTCAAAGCCGCAGTCGAATAGGGATTATCCGGATATTCGATGACGCATCCGGTTGCTTTGGTAGTCGTGACCGCGATCGGCTCGTCGTTCAGAATCGCCTCCAAAGCGTCTTTCAATTCTTCGTTGCCGGGCACTGGACGTCGATGCGTTACCGTGTATTGATCGTCGATACGTCCCCGGTAGCGAAGCCGGCGACTGGAATCGATCACGAAAACTTCAGGAGTTCGGCTCGCATCCAAATCGATCGCAACCGTTTGAGCGAAATCTTTGAGAACGGGAAATTCGATAGCGTTCTCCCAAGCGAATCCCGCTACCCGGTTGAACGGATCGCCTTGATCAGCGTTAATCAACAGGAACTGAACGCCCCGGTCCTGATAATCCTGGTGCAAAGACCGCAGTTTCGGCACGTACAATTTGACCAAGGGGCATTCGACGGAAAAAAACACCAGCGCTACGGCCTCGGCCGTCTCGTAATCCACCAAGGAACGCAGCCGCCGTTTGGTATCGTACAGGGAAAAATCGGGTATTTGATCGCCGATACCGACCGATCGTTCGGAGGGACGAGCGTCAACAACCGCCGAGGCGAGTAACAGGCAAAACGACCAGATTATGGCTTTCTTCATTCCTACTGATAAGAGTCAACGAACGGCTCCATTCGATACCTAACAGGCTCAGATTTCAAGCGTTTTATGACAGATCATCCAAACAATACCTCAAAAACGTCCCCGGTGCCATTTAGGGGCGTGGGGAGAGTAAACCTGCCAGCCGGCTCCTCCCCGCCTCTCGCCAATGCTAGCCTTCTTACCGGTTCAGTCCTGACCGGCGACGCCCTCTGGTTCAAATCAATCCTCTGACTCGCTCGGTTAAAATGGCTCCTCAGGACTCACCTTCATCTCAGTAGTTATCCTTCCGGCGCAATCGTCTGCCGTTTTCCCGAACGGTGTCTGGCTAATTCCGGAATTAGCCGGAGTAAACCGAAAGATACGAAAAATGAGGTCAATCTCGACAAAACCATAATACTTTCCAGACTCAAGCAGTCAAAATAGAACTACGTTTGATCTCGCTAATCCAAAAAACCGGGCAAAAGGCGATATGTGGCGGGGACAATTTGAAGATGAACGAGCAGACCCCACGCGGTGCTGCCGGTCGATTCGCTGCACAGCTACCCGGGGATAATTAGTCTGACGGAGAATAAATGAAAAGCGAAACACGAATCTACGGTTGATATGGCACCTGTCCACTTATGACTTTTTCCGGAATGTCATAGATTTAGATCTCACTGCATTTTACGTACGGAATTGTTTAACGCTTCGAAAGGAGATTGATACCGTATTGAGGACCCTGCTAGCATCTGAATTGTCATGGACACAATATACAGAAAAAAATGAAGCATAGGACGGACTACACTTATAAATTTAATGTCAATACCGGACGGCATGGCGGGCTGCGATTAACCCCCTGTATATTCGGTAAAGATAGTAGAAGAACTAATTGCCCAATATGACCAACCTAAACGGGTATTGGATCCATTATGCGGAAAGGCACCCACGGCACTATGTGTTGCGTGCCATGGGCACGAAGTCATAACGACCGAAATCAATTTTTTCTTGATATGGCTTGGCGGTGTTTAGACACCACAGTATTCCAGCACTGCAATCGGTTCGACTCGCACTACAGACACACGAGTAATTGACGTCATAAGTCGGAACTCCATTGAACCAGTAAAACGCCACCGATACATATTATTCAAAGATGGTGAGGGCCAGAGGATCTATTGTTGCTACGCGACCTACGGTCCAGCATTGACGCCCAATGTAAAGAGGGATCGGCTGATAAAATCTTAAATTGGTAGCGTATTTCAAAACGCTAATCGGATTGTCAAATGCGGCATTCAACCATCAGTCAATGTCATTTAAAAATAAATCTCAATTGACAATCCCATCCGTTGAATCCATGGAGCAATTGTTTTCTACCGACCTGCATTTCGTATTGGAGGGAGCTCAAATTAATCCGAGCGATACAAGCCAAGTCGTTTTTGGGGACGCTAGAAATTTATCTCAGGCGGTGGATGGCCCATTCGATCTAATCATTACATCGCCACCCAACGTCAACAGGATGTCGTACATTCGTGAACCCCAGCCTTGCATGTATTGGCTCGGGTTTCTAGCCAACGGACGCGATGCCGGAGAGTTGGATTGGTCTGTCATTGGCGGAACGTGGGGCATTGCGACCAGCAGGCTCCTGGATTGGAAGCAACCGGCTGAGTCGTACCATCATCCGTTGCTAGACAACGCCTTGAATAAAATCGCCCGTGGTCACCACAAGTACGGAACATTATTATCATAATACATATCCAAGCATTTCCATGACGTTTGGCGCCATGCCGAATCATTGTTGCCGTTACTCAATAACGGATGCGAATTGCATTGCATCATAGGAAACTCCCCCAGTTACGGGGCGCTGTTGCCGGTTGAAAAAGTTTATGCGGATTTGTTTAAAGATTTGGGATTCGATAGTCCTATGTCGCGCCATTCGAAAACGTAACTCCAGAAAGGAATTATTTGAGTTTGAGGTTTCCGCTCGAGGGCCCGGCTAATACCGCACAGCGGATTTTTACGGGGAGACTGCTACCCAAGGCTTGCTTTCATCCCAAAGGGCACGATTCCGGCCACTCGGCCTCTTGTTTCATTCGATTCCCAAGGGAATAATCAAAAAAATTTCAAACGCCTTTCGTTGGATTTCAGGTTTCTTACGACTAAAAACCCGATAAAGGCAAGTTTTTCAATTATTCAGTAGTGCCATAATATCGCGACGTTGATGAACAACAAACGTAGCGCCAGAGAATATAAGGCCTTGCCGTATCATGTTTCTTTTCCTACCTTGGGTTCGTGTTTATTCGCAGGACCCAAACGAAGGCCGGCAAAAAGGATCCCTACTATACTTATCGCTTGGTCCATAATGTCAGGGACGGCCAACGAATTCGACAGCAAGCGCTACTCAATCTGGGATCTCACTTCGAGATCGAAAAAGCCGATTGGACACTGCTCTGCTTAAGGATCAAACAACTTCTGAGAAAAGACCCGCCTCGTCTCGCTCTCCAATGTTCCGAGGCTCTGGAAGCCAAGGCGAAATATCTCGTCGAGCGCATGACGGACCGGGAGGCCCAATCAATAGCAGAAGATTCCAAAATCAATAATCCGCAAGGCGATTTCGAACCGGTCGACGTCAATCAGGTTCAGACCGTCCGTAGTCGTTCATTGGGCGTAGAGACGGTTGCATTGTGGGCTATTCAATCCTTGGGGCTAAGCGACAGCCTCGCACGGCATGGTCTCAATCAAGTCCAACGGCAAGCCATTATCGGATTGATTATTAAGCGAATGGCCGCCCCCGGTTCCGAATGCTTGCCCCTTGATTGGCTTCAAAAACGAAGCGCCTTGGGCGAACTGATCGATTTCGACTTCCAGAAAATAGACGGCAATCGACTCTACCAGGCCTCGAACGCTTTGGCAGCTCAGCAGAAAAAAATCGAAACGGATCTGTCCCGGAAAGCCGTCGCCCACTTTCAGCTCAAACCCACCGTAACGCTCTTTGATTTGACCACTACCCGCTTCGAATACGAATCCGATGAGATTCTAGAGGCTCGGCGAGACCATTCGAAAGAACGACGTAGCGATCGCCACCAGTTAACCTTGGCTTTGGTACTGGACGAAAGCGGTTGGATCTGGCGTTCCCAAGCGTTAGCCGGCAACGTGACTGAATACAAGGCCCTGTCCGGAATGCTCGAAAGTCTCCACGTACCGGTCGAGAACCCTGTGGTCCTAGACCGAAGATTGGCTACCGAGGAAACCCTTCAACGACTCCGGCAGCAAGGAAGATCCTACTTGGTCGTTTCCCGGCAACGGCAGCCCTCGGTTTCGGCCGAAACCGCCTTCGCCAAAGCCCCTAACGCTAGTGACCGTGAAGTTCAACTTTACCGAGAGGAAAAGCAGAACGGTGAAGTCTTCCTCTATTGTCGTTCCGAGCAACGGGAAAAGAAAGAACGGGCAGGACGCCTGCCATCGGCCCAGCGTTTGGTTAACGAACTTCAGAAATTGCACGAAGACCTCGGTTCCCCCGAAAAGGCCAAGACCGTGGAGTGGGTGCATCAGCAGATCGACCATCTCATTCAACGATACTTCAGCACCGCCCAACATTACCGAATCCAGGTCCTTCCCGACGATCAAACACCGCAGAACGCCAAAGCGGTCACTTGGGAATATCGCCCCCAACCGGATTCTGAGATTACCCCTCCTGGAGTCTGTTGCCTCCGTTCCAACCTCGCTCACTGGGACGAACGGCAATTGTGGCAAACCTACGCGATGCAGACCGAACTGGAAATCTTCTTCCGGCCCCTCGAAACCGCATTGAGTTTACGCCCCGACTACCGCCGAATCACGAAACGAGTCAAAGGACATCTATTTCTCTCCGTATTAGCTTATCAACTGGTGCATGCCATCCGCACGCGGCTGCGCACCGCGAACCTCCATGATAGCTGGAATGCGCTTCGGGCGGAACTCAATGCTCATAACCGAGTCACCAACGTCTACCGTCGCATCGATGGAGCGACCCTGCATCTCAGGCATAATCTAACCCCGACCCAGGATCAAAACCGAATTTACCGGGCGCTGGGCATAGCAGCCGCCGGGAGCGTCAAGAAAACTATCGTGCCCGCAGCCGATTAGCGATCACGGTCATTTCGTCAGCGGAATCGTAGCGCCTGCAGGATTATTTGAGCCAGTAAAAATGTGGGTTCAAGGTACGCTCCGTCACACTCGGGTGACGGTCGCCTGAAACGTTTCCGTCACTAACGCTTTTTACCGATCAAATCATCTCGAGCATCATCGCAATGCCTCAATCCGGACATCTTTACGATACTCCGGGGGACTATCGGGACCGGCTACCGGACTGAAGCGGCGTTACGGTCGCCCGGTATTAGATCTTCCTCTCGATTCCATAACCGAATTGCCGGAATTACCGCCGATTATCCTGACGGCAACCAGGGCCGTTTGATCCTCTCAATTACCCGCCCGGCCGGAGGTAACGCCGGGAAAAGGTGTTTTCATTACCCGCCTCTTAGTGCTTGAATCCGGCTGCCTATGAAGATACTAGTGATCGGTTCAGGCGGCCGCGAACACGCCTTGACCTGGAAGATCACTCGCTCTCCAAGGGTAACGTCGGTCTGGTGCGCTCCCGGCAACGCCGGCACGGCGGACGAACAAACCTTGACGGGCGACCGCCCCGTCGAAAATATCCCCATCGGCGCCGAAGATATCGACACTCTCTTGTCCTTTGCTCAAGAACGCCGCCCCGATCTCACCGTCGTCGGCCCCGACAATCCGCTGACCTTGGGCATTACCGATCGTTTTCAACGCCATGGGTTACGCATTTGGGGGCCCGATCAAAAAGCGGCGCGCTTCGAATCTTCGAAAATATTCTCCCATCAATTCATGATTCGCCATGGCATCCCCTGTGCCCAGGGAGCCTTTTTTTCCGATCCGAAAGAAGCCAAGGCCTACGCCCGCCACCTGCGTGGACAATGCGTCGTCAAAGCCGACGGTTTGGCGCTCGGCAAGGGAGTGTCGGTATGCGAATCGATCCCGGAAGCCGACGAAGCCATCACGGCCTTGCTGGAAAAAAAGGTGTTCGGCGAAGCGGGCGAACGTCTGCTCGTTCAGGAGCGGTTGTCGGGACGGGAAGTTTCACTCCACGCGCTCTGCGACGGAACCCGCTACCGGCTCTTTCCTCCTTCTCAAGACCACAAAAGGGCCTACGAAGGCAATCGAGGCCCCAACACCGGTGGCATGGGAACGTATTCTCCGACCCCTTTTTTTTCACCGGACCAAATGGCGCAGGTCCAACAGGAAATTCTCGACCCTTGGCTGACCGGATGCCAAAAGGAAGGCATCGCTTTTCGGGGCATGCTCTATCCCGGTTTGATGCTGACCGCCGAAGGCCCCAAAGTTCTGGAATTCAACGCTCGCCTGGGCGACCCGGAAACCCAAGTCTACCTGCGACGGTTTCGCGGCGATCTGATCGATATTCTGGAAGCGTCTGTTGACGGAAAGCTCGATTCCGTACAACCTGAGTGGGACGATAACGCCGCCGTTTGCGTAGTGATCGCCGCCGACGGTTATCCCGGCACCTACGCCAAGGGAAAACCCGTCGCCGGCTTGGCCGAGGCGGAAGCGATTCCGGGAGTGAAAATCTTTCACGCCGGAACCCGCCGGGAGGATTCCGGTATCGTCAACTCCGGCGGCCGCATTCTCGGAGTGACCGCTATGGGGCCGACTTTGACCGACGCGCTGAACACGGCATACTCGGCGGCCGAGCGGATCCGTATCGAAGGCTCCTTTTATCGCTCCGATATCGGCACTGACGCACTAACATGAAAAACTCGTTTCGTAATCGACTGTCCGCTCCGTGGCTCTGGCTCGGCACCCCGGCGGCCCTCGGATTCCTGATCGCCGCCGGGGCCCAGGAAGCTCGACCGGAGCCGGCCCCTGACTATGCCGAAGTGATCGCCGCCATTCAGGAAAGCGAACTCGGACTGGCGCCGGCCGAACTGGAACAAGCCGCCCTCGAGGGCGTCTTTTCCGCCTTTCAGTCGCAAATCCAGCTGCTCGCCCCGGCCACGGAAACCGACGACGCCCCGTTGGCCCTGACCCGATTCTACGAACCGGCCGTCGGTTATATCTCCGCTCCGCTGTTCAACGCCTCGGCGGTCGAGGTGTTGCGGGAAGCTTACAATCGCTTGGACAGCGCACACGTGTTGCGAGGCCTGATCATCGACCTTCGCCATGTTTCCGGCGACCACTACGCAGCGATTCCCCACCTGATCGGGTTATTCACTCAAAACGAAATCCCGTTGCTCGACTGGGGCGAAGGGCTGCAAACTAGCCGCCCCCAGGACCTGCAAGTGAAACAGCCGCTAATTGTCATCGTCGACGCGACCACTCGCCGAGCGGCCGAAGCCTTCGCCGCCGTGGTCCGCCGGGCTCGACTCGGCCTGATCGTGGGACGGCCTACGGCCGGCCAGGCGCAAAGCTACCGAACCTTCACGCTTCAAACCGGACATCGACTCCGGACGTTTACCGGGAGGGTTAAACTGGCGGACGATACGCCCCTCGACGACGACGGAGTCACTCCAGATATTTTGACCGCAGAACGACCGGCGGCCAACCTTTCTCCCTCTCAACCCGAGCCGCAACCCGAAGGCGCCCTGCCCCTGCCCGCCGACGATCCCGTCTTGGCCCGAGCGATCGAAATTCTCAAAGGGATCGAAATCGTCAAGAAACGGCAGCGTTCTTGACGTCCGCAACGATTTTTCGAACATGACGACCATCCTCTTCGTTTGCACCGGCAACATTTGCCGCAGTCCCATGGCCGAAGGATTATTGCGTCATGCCCTGCTCGAAAAACGTCGCGACGTTCGCATCCTCTCCGCCGGGCTAAATGCGATCGACGGACAATCCCCCAGTCCCCATGCCGTAGCCGCCTTGAAGAAAGTGAATATCGATATCTCTGGCCAACGCAGCCGGCTGCTGACCCCCAGCTTGATCGATTCGGCCGACTACGTCCTCACCATGACCCAGGGACATAAAAGCGCCATCACCCGGCTCTTCTCCCAATCCATTGACAAAATTTGCCTGTTGCGAGACTTTCACCCCGACCCGTCGTCCCGGGCCCAGGATATTCCCGATCCGATCGGCAATTCCTTCCCGGTTTACGAACAATGCCGGGACGAAATCATGGCGGGGATCCATCACCTGATCAACTATTTGAACGCTGGGGGCAAGGCGGCGTACGATCCCTTCGGGCAATTCAAGAAAACCATGAAACTGGCCATCGGTTCCGACCACGCTGGATTCGAATTGAAGGAAACGATCCGGGAATATCTCGGTGCCCAGCCATTCGAAGTTGTCGATTGCGGCACCTTCGACAAACAGTCGACCGATTACCCGGACTACGCCGATAAGGTCGTCGACAAAATCCAGACGGAATGTTTCGACCGCGGCATTCTGGTGTGCTCCACGGGAATCGGAATGAGCATCGCGGCCAACCGCGCCCCCGGCATCCGCGCGGCCTTGGTCCAAGACGAATCGACCGCGCGGTTGTGCCGCTCGCACAACGACGCGAACATTCTCTGTCTGGCTTCGTCCGCCGTGGACCAAGATCGAGTTATCCCCTTGGTCGATACGTTTTTGTCCACGGAGTTCGAGGGCGAGCGGCATGCTCGCCGACTCTCCAAACTATCGAGCCGTACGACCCCGGCCGACGACACGGTCGCTGCCGCGGACCCGGAAATCGCCGCTTGCCTGCGAGACGAACGGCGACGGCAAGCCAATCAAATCGAATTGATCGCCAGCGAAAACTTCACCAGTCCGGCGGTGCTGGCGACTCAGGGTTCGGTGCTGACCAACAAATACGCCGAAGGTTATCCCGGGAAACGATGGTACGGCGGTTGCGAAGTCATGGACCGCGTCGAGAATCTGGCTATCGAACGCGCCAAGCGGTTATTCGGCGCCGAGCACGCGAACGTCCAACCCCATTCGGGAAGCGGCGCGAATATGGCGGTCTATTTCGCCATGCTGCAACCCGGCGACCGGATCTTGACCATGGACCTGAGCCACGGCGGGCACTTGACTCACGGCTTCAAAGTCAATTTTTCCGGCCGGTTCTTTGACGTCACCCACTACGGAGTCTCCCGGGAATCCGAACTGCTAGATTACGACCAACTGGCCTCGCTGGCCGAAGAGACCCGCACCAAGATGATCACGGTGGGAGCCAGCGCCTATTCGAGAACGATCGATTTCGTGCGGTTAGGCCAGATCGCCCAGGCAAACGACGCCTTGTTGCTGGCGGACATCGCCCATATCGCGGGATTGGTGGCCACGGGCAATCACCCCAGTCCGATCGGCCATGCCGACTTCGTCACCACCACCACCCATAAAACTTTGAGGGGCCCGCGAGGAGGCTTGATCCTGTGCCGGAAGGAATATGCCGCCAAAATCGATTCCCAAGTCTTTCCGGGCATCCAGGGAGGCCCCTTGATGCACGTAATCGCGGCCAAAGCGGTTTGTTTACAGGAAGCGGCGGAATCTCGGTTCTCCGAATACCAGCGCCAAACCGTACTCAACGCCGCGGCCTTGGCCGGCCGCCTGGCCGAGCGCCACTGCCGCGTGGTCAGCGGCGGCACTGACAACCATTTGTTTCTCGTCGACGTCGGCAGCAAAGGGTTGACCGGGAAACAATGCCAAGGGGCTCTGGACCGGGCCGGAATCACCGTCAACAAAAACACCATTCCCTTCGAAACGCGATCTCCCTTTCAGGCCAGCGGCATCCGCCTCGGCACGCCGGCGGTAACCACCCGGGGAATGAAGGAACCGGAGATGGAACAAATCGGGGATTGGATTTTCGAAATAATATCGAACGTCAAAGATCTTGACTTGTCGAAAAAAATATCTGAAAGTGTTAACGATCTAACGGCGAGGTTCCCCTTGCCGTACTGACCGTCCCAGCGAAGCCCAAAGCGCTTCGACCTTTACGCATCTTACATCACAGCGGGTTTTGCGCAGCGACAACCTGACTAGTTCGGAAACTGTTCCGGAATCGACGGTCGTCCGATTCGTCGGAAGCGTGCGAAATTGACCGACACTCATGCCAACCAAGGAATTTAAGAAAACCGTCAAACCCAAACGGGTACCGGTCACCCCGAAGTTTCCCGCTCCTCCGGCTGCGGACAACTCCCCCATGCAACCCGCCAACTCCGGCTTCACGTCGCCACCGACCATCAATGAAGCGAACGCGAAAGGACCTCCACCGACCATCGGCGAAGGGAACGTGAAAGGACCGCCGCCGACCATCGGCGAAGGGAACACCAAAGGACATTCGCCCGCGCCGGACCGCAAAGCAGAACGCAACGGCAAGGAAGAGTTCAAAAAGGGGAAATTTCGCGGCAAGTCGGGAAACAAGTCGGTCAATATCGGCAATCTGCAGGCCATGTCGATGACCGATTTGAATCAGCGAGCCAAAGATCTTGAGATCGAGAACTTCGGCACGATGAAGAAGCACGAATTGATCTTCCAAATCCTGCAGAAGAACGCGGAGCGAAGCGGCGGCCTCTTTGCCGAAGGCGTGCTGGAAATTCTCACCGAAGGTTATGGATTCCTGCGCTCGCGCAGCTACAACTATCTCTCTTGCCCCGAAGACATTTACGTATCGCCCTCTCAGATCCGGCGGTTCGGGCTGCAGAAAGGCGATATCGTCGCCGGCCAGATTCGTCCGCCCAAAGAGAAGGAACGGTTTTTCGCGTTGTTGCGCGTCGAGGCCGTCGACAAAGAGGATCCGGAGAAGGCGAAGGACAAAACCCATTTCGACAACCTGACGCCCCTGTTTCCGGAACAGCGGCTGCTGTTGGAAAACAATCCTGAGGATTATTCCACGCGGGTCCTGGATTTGATCTGCCCGATCGGCAAAGGCAGCCGCGGTTTGATCGTTGCCCCGCCGCGAACCGGAAAAACCGTGTTGATGCAAAACGTCGCCAACGCCGTCATCGCCAACAACCCCGAGGTCTATCTCTTCATTCTGCTGATCGACGAACGGCCGGAAGAAGTGACCGACATGGAACGGACTTGCACCCAGGCGGAAGTGATCAGCTCGACCTTCGACGAGCCGCCCGAACGGCACGTTCAGGTAGCCGAGATGGTCATCGAAAAAGCCAAGCGCATGGTCGAACATCAAAAGGACGTCGTGATTCTGCTGGATTCCATCACCCGCCTGGCCCGCGCCTACAACACCGTGCAACCGCACTCCGGCAAAATCCTATCCGGCGGCGTGGACGCCAACGCGCTGCACAAGCCGAAACGATTCTTCGGTGCCGCCCGGAATATCGAAGAAGGCGGCTCGTTGACCATTATCGCGACGGCGCTCATCGATACGGGCTCGCGGATGGACGAGGTCATCTTCGAAGAATTCAAGGGTACCGGCAACATGGAGGTACACCTGGATCGCCACTTGGTCGATCGGCGGATCTTTCCTTCGATCAACGTCGAGTTGAGCGGCACTCGCAAGGAAGAGTTGCTCTATCATCCCGACGAGTACGAAAAGGTCACCATCCTGCGCCGGGCGTTGACGGGCGTGCCGCCGGTCGAAGCCATGGAGTTGATGCTCAACAAACTTAAAAACACTGGAACCAACGTCGAATTTTTGCTTTCTGTCGGCAATGCCTAAGACCGCACGATGCCTTTCGCGACGATGAATCCACCGCCTTCGGACAGTTGCCGAGGCCCGGTCAGATTCTGGCCGGCGTTGGCCCTCGCCCTATTGCTTCCCTGGTTGCTGAGCGGTTGCTCGGAATCCATTTCCGTGGTCACCGTGCCCAGCGACATCCCTAATAATTGGGAACCGGCGCCCGCTGCGGCGATGCGGTTCAACACCTACTTGGTCGCCGACGAACACGGTCACACCGCGGAGATCTCGTCGTTGCCGATGAGACGATTGAATATCGCCGATGGGGAATTCGTCAACATGTGGCGTGAGCAAGTCGGCTTGCCGGAGGTGTCGGAGGCTCAAGTGGCAGACCTCAAGGAAGCCGTGCCCATCGGCGGGCAAACGGGCGTGTTTTTCGATTTGACGGGTCCGGCGACCGACGACCCCGATCACGCCATGAGGATACTAGCCGCCTACCTGCACCAAGACGAATTGACCTGGTTTTTCAAACTGACCGGCCCGTCGCATCTGGTCGAAACGGAAAAGGCGGATTTTTTGCAGTACCTGCGGGGAGTCAATCTCCGAAAGATGACCAGCGATTTTCTCCGCCGGGAGGAATTGGCGCAGGCGCCTCCGACGGCTCCTCAATTACCCGAATGGACCGTTCCCGGCCATTGGCGGGCGACCGCCTCTCAATCATCCATCATACTAGACAGTTTCCGGCTGTCCCCGGGGGCACTGTTGACCGTCAGCCAATTAAGCGGTGACGGCGGCGGCATGCTGCTCAACGTCAATCGCTGGCGCGAGCAAATTGCCTTGATGCCGGTGACGGCGGAAGAATTGCCGGCCCTGCTGGAAACGCCGGAGATCGCCGGGCGGGAAACGATCTGGGTCGACATGACCGGACCCGACGAACGAATCGTCACGGCCGTCGTTCCCGATGGCGGCCACACCTGGTTCTTCAAAGTGATGGGCGAACCCTTGGCCGTCGAAACTGAGATTTCCCACTTCCGGGATTTTCTCGAATCTGTATCTTACCCCAGCGATGGTTAGTAAGTTGTTAGCGGTCCTGACGTCCCTGAAACTGACGGTGCTCTGCTTGGCGGTAGCCGTCATCTTGGTTTTCATCGGGACGATCGCGCAAGTCGATCAGGGACTCTATCGGGCGCAAGAACTCTATTTTAAAAGTTTTCTGATCTATTGGCCCGGCACCGGCTTCCCGGTCTTTCCGGGAGGCTACACGGTCGGCACGGTGCTGCTCGTCAACCTGCTGGCCGCCCACGGCAAACGATTCCAGTTCAGCCGCAAGAAATTCGGCATCTTCCTCACGCACGTCGGATTGATTCTGCTGCTGCTGGGACAATTGTTCACCGACTTGCTCTCGCGGGAAAGCGCCTTGCATTTCGAGGAAGGCGAATCCAAGAACTATTCCGTAGATTTCCGGAAAAACGAACTGGCCTTGATCGACCGGAGCGACAAGCGTACCGAAACGATCGTCTCCGTCCCCGAGTCCCTGCTCGACGAAGGCGCCGTGCTGAAAGACGATCGCCTGCCCTTCCGCGTCCGAGTGCACCAACACTGGCCCAACCTGGACGTCAGGATGCCGAATCCCCATAACGAGAAACCCACCGGATTTTTCGCTCCCACCGCCGACCGGGGTGGCAGGGTCTGGATTCGTCCCCGGCCCTCGGAAACCGCGATGGACCAACGCGACAACCCCGGCGCGACGATCGAGTTGCTGGTCGGCGAACGATCGCTCGGAACCTGGTTCGTTTCTACCCTGTTGAAACCGAGCCCTCTCGACTTCGACAATCGGAAGTACGACGTCGTTCTGCGGCACCGCCGTTACTACGAACCTTTTTCCTTGACTCTGATCAAGGCGACCCACGATGTCTACAAAGGCACCGAAGTCCCCAAGAATTTTTCCAGCCGCGTCCGACTGCTGAACCCGGAAACCAGGGTGGACCGGGAAACGCTCATCTACATGAATTATCCGTTGCGGTACGGCGGACTCACTTTCTACCAACACCAGATGGCGGCGAACGAGATGGTAACCCAAAGCGGGCTGTTGCCTTCCTCGACCCTGCAAGTGGTTCGCAATCCCACTTGGCTGACTCCCTATTTGGCTTGCCTGTTGGTCGGCGCCGGACTGATCATTCAGTTCGCCATTCATTTGGTGGGTTTTTTGAGGAAACAAAGAACTAAGGTCCGCCCCGGCACCGCCCCGCCGTCCGGCGGGCGAAGCAAGCGAACCGCTCAAGACCGGCGATGAAGAACAAGCTTCCTTGGATCATTCTCGGCGTTTTCCTGCTTTGGGTAGGCTACAGCCTGCTGCCCAAGAGTCCGGCCGGAATCGATCACGCCGGCTTCGGCAAACTCCCGGTCCTCTTGAACGGGCGGCTGCAACCGATGGATTCGGTCGCCATGAACGCGTTGCTGCAAATCCGGGGTATCCGGAATATTCCCTTGGAAGGATTCGATACCGAAGGCAACTGGGGTAAATTCCAGGAGTTGCCGTACGACATGAACGAACCCTTCAAGGCTCGCAGTTGGTACGATTTCGACAAACACCCGGACAAACTCGACGCCACCCAGTGGCTGATGGAAGTCATGATGCGCCCGGAATTGGCCGACGAGCGCTACCTGTTCGCCGTCAACCACCCGGACTTGATCAGCAACTACGATCTCAACGGCAAAGGACTCGATCGTTCCGGATTGCGATTCTTCTCGTTCCACGAATTGCAACCCCATATCGGGCGCATCGAAGCGGAATCCGGAAAGGTAAACGAGAAACCGGAACTGCGTACGCCCTACGAAAGGGCAATCGCCAAATTGAGTCATACCCTAGTGCTCTACTTGCGGCTGAAAAACAGCCTCCAGCCTCAGGACACCGACGATTTCGCTGCCGAACTGGACGGCTACCTGACCGAGATCGGACCCGAGATCGAAGCCTTCGAACGGTACCGAAACGACGAGGATTACGACGAAACGGCCATTACGAATTTGCTCACAAGGATGGAGAGGTACGATGCGGCCAACCGCCTCGCCTATCCTCTGCTGGTGCCGCCAGCCGCCCCGGACGAAAAACCCGACGACTGGAACAGCGTCGGCAAAGCCTTGATGGACACGATACATACCCGGAACGTTCCTGAAGCCGTCACGCTCTACGCCGGCCTCAGTTCGGCTTACAACAGCGGCGACGCCGACGGGTTCAACGCCGTTCTCGCCCGCTATCGGGACCGCCTGAACGTGCAATTCCCCCAGGAACTTAGCAAGGCGGAATGGGAGCACTTGTACAACCGCTTCTCGCCCTTTCACAAAAGCATCGTACTCTACATCGTCGCCTTTCTGCTTGCCTGCTGTTCCTGGTTCCGTTTTTCCGAATGGATGAACCGCTCCGCCCATTTTCTGATCCTCTTGGCCGTGCTCATCCATACGACCGGACTCGTCACGCGCATGATCCTGGAGAATCGCCCCCCGGTCACCAACCTGTATTCCTCGGCCATCTTCGTCGGTTGGGGAGCCGTGATTCTCGGATTGGTGCTGGAGCGATTCTACCGGGACGGCATCGGCAACGTGATCGCCGGCATCGTCGGATTTTTGACCCTGTTGATCGCCCATAACCTGTCCTTGAGCGGCGACACTATGGAAATGATGCAAGCGGTGCTGGACACCAATTTCTGGCTGGCGACCCACGTTGTCGTCATCACCCTCGGTTATTCGGCCACCTTCGTCGCCGGCTTTCTTTCCCTGGTCTATATCGCCCGGGGACTCTTCACGAAAACGCTGTCACGCGCGACGGCCAAGGGGTTGGCGCGCATGGTTTACGGCATCATCTGTTTCGCCACCCTGTTCAGTTTCGTGGGTACGGTATTGGGAGGTATCTGGGCGGATCAATCCTGGGGCAGATTTTGGGGCTGGGATCCCAAAGAAAACGGGGCGCTGATGATCGTAATCTGGAACGCCTTGATTCTGCACTGCCGCTGGGGCGGGATCGTTCGAGAACAAGGATTGATCAACTTGGCCGTCATCGGCAACGTCATCACGGCGTTTTCCTGGTTTGGGGTGAATTTGCTGAGCATCGGCCTGCACTCCTACGGCTTCATGGACGGCTCCTTCCAATGGATGGTCATCTTCACCATTTCTCAAATGTTTTTCCTCGGGCTGGGCGTCATTCCCCAACGCTACTGGCTGAGTTTTTCGAAATTTCGCTCCGCCCCCAGCACGGCGACGGGTTGACTCGGCACCACTTAGTCATTAAGAAATTGGTTCCCGGCGCCCTCGAATGGCGGAAGCTTAGCAACCGAGTTTGAGACTGCGAGGAACTCACCCTGCGCCACCCTATAGTACGACAGGGGCATCTCGCCCTCAAAAGAAACACTCGAATCGTTACGTACCGATCTACTCATACAGACTAAGCACCGAAACCCGCGCTTGTGTCCCATTTGGTGGTGTAGGAGTGGATTCCCGGAGGCCCCAAATGAAGGGAGCGTAGCGACCGTAGTTTGGGGCCTCCGGGAATCGAATGATTTCGAGTGATCGGTCTCCTCCATGGACTTTCGGCAGATTCGGATCATCGCCCAACCAGGGAAGGAATATTGGAGCTGAACGATCCGAACCAAACGAGACCAGCCCCCCCGAGTTAGATAGTGATCCGAATCTGCTCCGGGAAATGATCCGCCAACCGGCGCAACAGATCATGGAAGAGGAAGTCGCCGCCTTGATCGGGGCGGCGTTAGGCGAAAATAATCCCGTTGTACCACGTGGCGCAACGGCTATCGAGCTCGAGCTTGTAAGACGCGAGCCGGGGAAGTGGAGCTGCCGATCCCCAAATTGCGCCACGACAGTTACTTTCCCTCCTTTCTGACCCCGCGCCGGCTCTCGGAAGCCGCGTTAACTTCGGTCATTCAAGAAGCCTGCGTGCCAGGAATCTCGACGCGCAACGTCGATCGCCTGGTGCCAGCCATGGGCTTGAGCGGTGTCAAGCGCAGCGAAGTTTCCCGCCAGTGCCAAGAACTCGATACTCGAGTGGGATCGTTCCTGGACCGACCGCTCGAAGGCCCGTGGCCGTTTCTTTGGTTGGATGCCACTTGCGTCAAGGTTCGGGAAAGCGGACGCATCGTCTCGGTGGCCGCTACTCTGGCGCTGGGCGTCAACGACCAGGGCCGACGCGAGGTGCTGGGACTTGAAATCGGCTGCAGCGAAGCGGAAACATTCTGGTACGATTTCCTCCGGAAACTGCTACGCCGTGGGCTTCGCGGCGTGCAATTGGCAATCTCCGATCACCATCAAGGGTTGGAGGCTGCCATTCAGCGTACGCTGTCCACTTCGTGGCAACGTTGCAAAGTGCACTTCTTGCGTCATCTCCTGGCTCACGTCCGCAAAGGCGAGCGAGCGGCGATCAGAAGCCAGGTTCGCACGGTTTTCGCCTTTCGGCAGCGGGTTTCGGCTCAATCACAATGGGGCAAGATCGCCGAGGAATTGAGGAGCCGATTTCCCAAGGTCGCCCAACTGAGGGACGAGGCCGAATCGGAAGTTCTCGCCTATCTTTCCTACCCCGAAAGCCGGCACGCCAAAATCTGCGGCACCAATCCGATCGAACGCTTGAACAAGGAAATCAAACGCCGCTCCCGAACCGTCGAAATCTTTCCCTGCGAGTCCGCCATCCTCCGTTTGGTCGGGGCCTTGTTGATGGAGCAGAACGACGAATGGGCCGTGGAGCGAAGTTATCTGAACCTCGCGGATCTGGCTCGGATCTGCAATACCGACAAGACCGATTCGGAGCCGAATCGCCAGTGACCCGACCGTCGGCGAAACCGGTAATCGCTCTCAGATTCAACATGCCGTCATCCCGGGGCGCGATCAGAGTCTCGGCGTTTCGTCGTAGAACCAAAAGCTCCAAAACCACCCCGAGATGACGACCGACACCCGATCGGTTTGGCTAACCCAAGTCAAGCTGCCGACGGGCATTTTCCTTCGGGAACTGATGAGTGGCACGTTGAATGGGATCATGGAAGAGGAAGTGGCCGCTCTCATCGGCGCCCGGCCTCATCAGCGTCGTTCCCAACGATCCACCCAACGCAACGGCTACCGGAAACGGGGCTGGAAAACCGGCGTCGGCTACCTCGAATTGCTGATTCCCAAGCTCCGGAAAGGCAGCTGCTTTCCCCAGTTCCTGACCCGGCGCTGTCTCGTCGAAGAAACCTTGCTCGGCGTCGTTCGGGAGGCTTGGGTGCCGGGCGTTTCCACTCGAAGCATGAAGCGACTCGCCGAAACGCTGGGAACGACGAACCTCTCTCGCAGTCAAGGGTCCCGAATCTGCCGGAAACTCGATCAACGAGTTCAAGAATTTCGCCAACGCCCGATCGAGGGCGACGGGATGTTTCTTTGGATCGACGCCACCTATTTGAAAGTCCGCCGCGACGTACCCGTTCGGTCAGTCGCCGTCTTGATCGCCCTGGGAGTCGATTCGGAAGGACGCCGCGAGGGGTTGGGGTTGGATGTCGTTTCCAGCGAATCCCAGCAAAACTGGTCCGAGTTCTTCCGCTCGTTGCCGCACCGCGGTTGGAAACCAGTCCGGCTGATCATCTCCGACGAACACGAAGGCCGCAAGGCCGCGATCGCCGCAGTGATGCCTTCGCGGCGACAACGTTGCCGCGTGCCTTTCATGCGGAATTTGCTGGTGCCTGTCCCCCGAAGCGATCAAGCCCGAGTCGCCGAACTGATCCGATTCGCTTTCCGAACGGACGAGCCCGAAACCGCTCGGGAATCGTCCGGAACCCCGGCGCCTCCGAGACGAATCGACCGAGCGAATCCCCATGCCGTTGGCAACAGGTGGCCGCTCAATATCCCCAAGTCTCGGAAACGATGATCCAAGCCCAAAACGAGGTCTTGGCGTCTCAGCAGTTTCCCCTCGCTTGGCAGAACCAACTTCGCAGCACCAATCCCATCGAACGACTCAACCGGGAAATCAAACGGCGCCCGGATGCCGTAGGCGTCTTTCCTAACGTCGACTCGATCCTTCGCCTCGTGGGCACCTTGCTTCTGCAGCAAAACCGCCAGTGGCAGAACGAGAAAAACTACTTGGATACCGAGGCGATCCGACCAATCGTCGCCGGCACTTGACCGTTCGCCGCAGGCAGAGGGTTAGCCCCCGGCAATCGGAAGATCGCTGAGATTGCCCCCGCACTCTCGGGTTCCTTTCCTTGGAAAGCGTGTTTCCAAGTACTTTTTTTCAAGTAGCGTCAAGGGACGCGTAACGGTATTGACCGCCGCCACGCACCGCAGTGTCTCCTCTCGGGCATTAGGCGATCCAGAGTTGGTTGGTCCCCGCCAGATCGCCGGCGAAGAGCCCCAGAATAGCTCTCCTGATCTCTGCCGAGTCCCTTGCTTGACTCATCCCAGGAAACGCGGGACCAAGGGCCGTAGGCGAGCTCCGAACGGAACGAGTGGTGCGACCGCAGGTCGTCACACGTCACACCCGAAAAACGTATTTCGGTCTACCGAAAAAAAGTCTTGTCCCTAGTCCAGATTTCGACATAATGCCCCGAAATCCCGACACGAGTCGGGATGACAATCGTGGTGATCCAGACTCTGCCGAGAAGCCCGTATTGAGCTGCTCTGCCGAAGGGTTAGTTACACCACTTCTTGGGACTCAATCCGGATCAATCTTCAGTGGGAATTGCTGATCATTGTATCAAATCATGAACAGATGTTATTCCATTTTTTACCCGCTCCTTTTGATTGTTAATCTTCTATCCACGGTGTCCATGGTCGGAACAGATTTGCATGATGCTGCCTCAGAAGGCGATTTAAATGAAGTCCGCCGATTGCTAGATCAGGGAGCCGATGTCAATGCGAGAGACGGCTGGGAAGGTACGCCGCTCCATTTGGCTGCAAGGTATGGACACCTGGAAGTGGCTCGCCTGTTGCTTGATCGGGGAGCCGACATCGAAGCGGGGGCTTCAACGCCGCTCCATTTGGCTGCAAGGTATGGACACCTGGAAATGGTTAGTCTGTTGCTTGATCGGGGAGCCGACATCAACGCGAGAGCCGTCTGGGATTTTACGCCGCTTTATTTTGCCGCATATGAAGGACACTTGGAAGTGGTTAGTCTGTTGCTTGATCGGGGAGCCGATGTCGAAGCGAAAAATGAGGATGATAATACGTGGCTTCGTGGTGCCGCATTTGAAGGACGCTTGGAAGCGGTTCGTCTGTTGCTTGATTGGGGAGCCGATGTCAACGCGAGAGACGTCTCGGATAGGACGCCGCTTCATTATGCCGTAGTGGGGGAACACCTGGAAGTGGTTCGTCTGTTGCTTGATCGGGGAGCCGATGTCAACGCGAGAGCCGTCTCGGATAGGACGCCGCTTCATTATGCCGCAGGGGGGGGACACCTGGAAGTGGTTCGTCTGTTGCTTGATCGGGGAGCCGATATCGATGCGAAAGACGATTTTGGTTTCACCCCGTTGTATTGGGCCGCAGGAGAAGGCCACATCGAAATCGTTCGCTACTTGCTTGGCCTGAAAGCCGACGTCAACGCGAGAAATCGAGACAACGGGACGCCATTGCATTGGGCCTCAACTATTGCCCCTCTCGAAGCAGTAAGCCTATTACTAGATTGGGGAGCAGATATCAACGCGAAGAACGATGCTGGCAACACCCCGTTGCATAATGCTGCAGACAAAAGACGGTTAGAAGTCGCCGAAGTATTAATCCGCCGGGGAGCTTTGGTATCCGAATCAGTTATAGCCGCAGCTTCTAATGCTGAAATGCGAACCTTCCTTGAAGGCATGGCGAAACGCCCTCGACTTATAATTGAATTTGGGAAAACCTTCAATATTCGTAAAGTATCCGGAGCTGAGTATTCTGCGGACAATGGTTCCGAGGTCATCGGATTACAAATGCTTGGAGAAGATGGTCAATGGACGACCGTTGAACCCCAAGCGGTTCGCTGGGATTTACCTTCTGCGATTTTCCGTGCTGTCATCAGCGAGTAGAGACCACAGATGGCGGCGGTCATGACGCGGTCGGCAGATCTTGTATCCTGCAAAAACCAGGGTCCTGTGACTGGTGTTCTTACAACATTATTTCGTGAAACCGTGCGTTTTTATTTTCAGGGTATTTCGGTTATGAATTGACCGCGAGAGCCATCCTGAGCGGCTGGTCTTCCGACGCCCAGAGCCTTCCCTCCGGAACTGAGGCCGACGATACCTGCCAGCGTCCCGACGGCTCTCGATTCCGAGCCATGCCCCGTGGTTCCCGTAAGCGTCGCGGCCGTTTCTGGTTAGCCTCAAATCGTTCCCCTTTTCCATCGTCTGTCTCACGGAAAAGTCCCAGCGACACCCATGCCGACTAACCTTTGCTTCTCCAATTGCGGACCAGCGGTGCCGTCTTCGTCTCTACCGCTGACACGATCCCATGCTTTCCAGATTGGCTCAATCGTTGGAACCTGAAATGAATTCTACGTGTCTTGGATACCGCCGAAGGTGGTATCCAAGACTCCGATCGTTTCTTGACGGATTTTCCAGCAGGGGCGAGGACTGGTAATTCGCTCAAATCCGCAGTATACGGCCTAATTGAAGTTTTTTGGGAAGAATTACCGCTTCCAGCTGCTGTCTACGCTATTCCGAATTAGGCCTTGATTTTTAAGGACACTCCCAAAAGCTCCAGGGCTTTGTTTTGCAACGCTGTGGGAGTCGTGAGCATGCTGAACGAGTTGGAGCCGGTAATCTTGGCTCGCACTTGTTGTTCCGGCTAGACTGGAGAGGGACTGAAGCACGCCTCGAAAATCTTGAACCGGCAAGCCTTCAGTCGTTTGCTTGCTCGCCGCTTTTTTCCGGGCGACGGACGAAGAGCGAGCCGAATCGACCGGCGACTTACGCTGAGGTTTTTCTTCGTCGAGGAAGATCAAGGGGGCCAGTAATTCCCGCATATGCCGTTCGACATAATAAGCGAGCATGCAGATCAACAAATGAGCTTTTACCCTATCGGATGTCCGGTGATGAATCGGGCGAATTCGCAGATCGCTGGCTTTGAAACATCGAAAAGCCCGTGCTACGGAACTCAAATTCTGGTAGGCTTGGACGGTTTTTTCGTCGCTGATTTGGATTGCGGGGAGGCTGGTGCGAATCAGGTAGATCCCGTCCAATGCGGCTTCCTTCCGGATGTTCTCGTCCCGGCGCTGCCAAGTCAGGGAATCATCGGCGATCGTGACGAGAAAGTGTTTTCTCATCCGGTGTTTATCGAGCACTTTATCGACTCGTCGCTGAATTCTTTCCTTGCCTCGATAGGCCCGTTTCGGTCGTTGGATAGCCTCGGTCACCACCCGAAGCCCTTGTTCCGTCGCTTGCAGTAGGTCTTCGCGCTTCCGCTGACACTCTTCGGCCAAGAAGGGATTTCGGCAAACAATCAGCCGTTCGCCAGGATACCACTCTTCGCATTCGATGGCCGCCATATGGCGGTCATCGAACCATTCCGGGGACACCAAGCCCTGATCGGTCAGTTTGCGGATGGCCGGTTTTCTCAGGGCACTGATCCAATCGATATCGGCGGGTTTGAGGTCTTTTTGAATGCGGGCTTCAGTGAGCATGCCGCGATCCCCAACCAAGGCGACTCGTGATAAGCCGAAGCGCTGACGCAGCTGGGTGATCTGCGAAGCCACGGTAGCCGGATCGCCGGTATTTCCCGGAAACGCTTCGACCGCAATCGGTCGACCTGCTTGATCGCAAAGCAGTCCGAAAACTAATGGCAACCGATGGCGCTTGCCGTCTCGCGAGTGACCATACCGTGCCAAGAGACAGGTTCGTCCCTCGAACCAAGTGGAACTGACGTCGTAAAGCACCAAGTCTCCGTCCGTCAAATGACGTTGTGATAACCGTTTTTCTAAAGCCGTTTGCCGTGCCAACAGCCAATCCATGGCTTCGTACAGCTCGTTCTCGGTGACGTTGCCGAGGCTCAATTCCGCACCCAAGCTGATGGCCGTGGTTCGCGGATCCAGGCGGCAAGCCGTAGCGTACTTTGATTGAGGATCCAGTAGGCGAGCGACAATCATGGCCGTGACCAGATCTCGGTTTCGGCTTCGTTTGGAGGCGATCAGGGTTTCGAGTTCGCAGCGGCGCAAAGAGCCCAGTGCTGCCGCCACGTGCCCATGCTGCCACGTGTGGGTGATTTCCAGAGTTTCTCGAAGTTCGATCAAAGGAGAAAACCGTCCCTCCTTGGAATGCCGCCTCCAAAGCCTCAATGGCATACGCCGGCAATTTGGATAAATTAGCGAGGGTTCGCTTACGAACTCGACCGTTTTCTCGATAGGATTCCCGAATCAGAATGGCCGGGGGCGATTTACGATTGGGCACTCGGTCAATATACCTGACCACATAATATTGATAAAAATGGTCATATGCAAGAGAAAAAATCATAAAAATGTAAATTACATGGTCACATATTACCGCGGTAAAACACGATAAAACCCCAAATCCAAAGGGATTTTCCCATATTTATGCCCGAATTGATCTGGAAAATCCGTCTTGAGCGCCCCCGACGCTCAATTCTAGAGATCGCAAGGAGCCAAGGACTCAGAACCTCCCACTAGCAGAATTTCCAGGGCGTTACAGTAGGTCACACGAGATTATCATCGACGTGAATGGAGGAGAATCAAGTTGTTTTTGGTATCAATCGATGAAAAAATGCCGAATTTTACTTTTCTAATGGTTATAATCAGAAAGTTTCAAGTGAGGAGAATATAGCGGTGACGTTTCGACTATTTTCCTAAAAAAACAGTCGGTTTATCGACGTATTAATTTCGGTTAAGTTCGACGCCAGGTCTCAGCTGGTGTCGGGTATACCTATCGGGGTCGCATTGTTTCCTAAGGCTATGCGATCGTAGAGGGATTGCCAGTTTGGAATGATGAATTCCGTAAACAGACTGCGGATTCGTATTCGAAGATAGCTGAGTTTTTTCGCTTTGGCGAGTGCGGCTTGAAATACTTTGCAGCATCTGAGTTCAATTTGATCAATTAAAAAGGCCAAAAACATTATCATCACTAAAACGGTTGTCAAATGCTTGTGACCATGGCCATAATTGTGTTCCAAATGATAACCTTGATTTTTCAACGTGTTAAACGTTTCATTTTCCACTTTCCAGCGAGCCCGACCCGCACGCATCAAACGCTCTAAGGTGTCTGGGGTTACGGATAAGGCCGTGATCCAACAATTATAATATCTCACCTTCCCCGTCTCATCGACTTCTCGGTATTCAATGAGATTGACCTTGAGATAGTCCCAGGAGTCGTTCAGGCTCACATCTTCCAAGTAGCGGAACTCATGCCGAATATTCTGCTTGTCGATGATCACATGTAGTTTGACTTGGGAACTGGTGTCCAGTTTTTCGAATAATTTCGTGAGCTTTTTGCGCTTGGCCACAATGAGATATTCCATATCGTAATCCCGCAACAGTTCAATCACTGGGCCGGCGGCATAAAGCCCATCCAGCAGCACGATGATCTTCATATGGGGGTGTTTGCGACGTAAATCAGCGAGGAGTCTTTTGATCGCATTGAGTTCACAGTCGTTTTTGTTCGTGCCGTCTTGTTGCTGGATCGGTTCGGGTGCCAGAGGAATCACCTGTTTTTGCGCCGGATGAACGATGACCGCGGCTAATAACTGATGAATATAACTGACCTTGCCACTCCGGTGTTCGATTTGGCAACAGTTATCGCAGTGGACGGATTCCGAATGAAACACTCCCGTGCCGTCAATACTAATCAAATACGCCCCATCCAGATACCGATAGGCTTCTAACATCTTTCCTCGTTGCACCAAGGCCAGCAGGGCTTTGAAAACGGGGCGTAGCTGAGCGGGTTCCAGCAAGTCGAGAACCTTCCGCATGGCCGTGTCGCAAGGCACCTTAAGGACCCCGAAAGCCGCTCCATATTGGCGCGAATCGTGTCGTTTTGGCGAGTGTCCCGATCGAATTTCAAAAGAGACTTATATTTGAGTTTAAACAAGGCCAAAGCCGACATCAAATAATCGGTCAGCGTGAATTCGCGGGGTTGAACTGGCGATTTGATTTTATCGAATTGTGCTTTCGCCAGTTTCAGCATGCTTTCGACGTTCAAATGTTTCCGGAAACCAGGGATCCAAGACATTTTCGTTCTTCAGGTGACCGACCGAAATCGAATTTCCGGTCTGAGATTGCAGATTGAGGCACTCCACCTGACTCGCGGTCAGATTCCGTAGACTACGGCTCGAACTAGGGCACACCGGACGTTACCATACCACATCTTGAGGCATTTCGCTGAATTTTAGGAGAAAAGATTACGAAAGGCGATGACAGAATCCCCCTAAAACAATGCCTTTAAGGGGCTAGTGGGAGTTGCTGCCAAGGACTGGAGCGGTGTCTTCACCGAGCAAAACTCTCTTCCCCTTGGATCGTCACTCCCAACTAAGACGATTAGTTGATTTTTCTTTTCCAAGTAGTTTTTTCTCGGAGCCATGGTCACCTCCAGCATCCGATCAATATCTCGACCACTTCAATTCAAATATCGCCCGAATTAATGTGGAAAATTTCGTACGAAATAATGTGGTAGATAACAGCCAGTGGCCGTTTCTTTGGTTGGATGCCACTTACGTCAAGGTTCGGGAAAGCGGTCGCATCGTCTCGGTGGCCGCTACTCTGGCGCTGGGCGTCAACGCCCAGGGTCGAAGCGAGGTACTGGGACTCGAAATCGGCTGCAGCGAAACGGAAACGTTCTGGTCCGATTTCCTCCGGAAACTGCTGCGCCGTGGACTTCGCGGCGTGGCTTGTGTCCCATTTGGTGGTGTAGTTTGAGGTCTTCGGAAACCACAAGATTTCGAGTGATATCAATCTTTGCAAAAGTAATGTCATAATTGATCAGGAATTTATTAATCCGAAAAATGAAAAATATTTATTTTTTTGCAACGTTTTTTGTATTGAGAATGTCTATAAAGACGTGAACGATAAACCAACTCAATCTTCTCGTAATCACTATACCTATGAACTACGAACAACTGCGGTAGAAGCTGTTAAAAATGGCTCAACCGTAGCTGAAGTTGTCAGTGTAATGGGTATGTCTGCACGCACAGTATTTCGCTGGCTCGTTTGGTTTTCGACTGGGAGTTACGAAGGACTCAAAGACAATCCTAAATCAGGACGTCCCCGTAAGATTACAGAAGAAATGGCTCAATGGTTATACAACGCGGTGACTATGGGAAATCCCAAGTAATTTCAATTCGACTTTTGCCTGTGGAGTCTCAAAACCATGCAAGTGTTATTGAAACAACAATTCGGGGTGTCGGTTCACGTTTCCACCATCAGTCGATTGCTTCATTCTATGGGATTAACTCCCCAGCGCCCCATCCACAAGTCTTACAAACAAAACCAGAAGAAAATCAAACGGTATCTGGAGATGTTTCCAGGCTTGAAACAACGAGCTGAGCAAGAGAATGCCCTAATTCTCTTTTTGGATGAAGCGTCAGTCCGAGCTGATTATCATCGAGGAACCACTTGGTCTCGAATCGGTGTCACGCCGGTAGTTCGAGATGCCGGGGATCGCTATTCGATTAAACTAGTTTCAGCCATATCCGCTGACGGGCGGATGATATTTAACATTTTTAAAGGAACAATGAATGCCAAGCGTTTTTGTGAGTTCTTATCGAAACTCTCTAAGGATGTGGGACGGAAAATAATTGTTGTTTGTGATAACGCCAGCTATCATACAGCAGATTATACCCAAGAGTTCGTAGCCGAAAACGATAGTATTGAAATGAAATATCTTCCTCCATACAGCCCTGAATTAAATCCCGATGAGCAGGTTTGGAACCATTTAAAGCAAAGATTAGCTAAAATAATGATACCCAACAAAAAGACGATGCAACAGAAAATTCAAAACATTATGCAATCCATCCAAAAGAAAATGGGAATGGTCCAATCATACTTTAAATTGGATGATACTCGATATATAATTACATGACATTACTTTTGCAATGATTGATAGATCGACTCCAAAAATTTCCAACTGATTTGGGTTGCTGCCTAACTAGTGTCTGGTCCAAAAGGGACGATTTTTCAATAAATCCTGCATTTTAAGCGGGTTTTTTTGTAACATTTTGTTCGATTTATTTGTCTAACATTCGAGTCGGAACTTTGATTTTTACCTGAAAAACGGACTTTCAGCGTCTTTGAGACCAATCGTCAGCATCTTTGAGACTGATCTTCGATTTCTAACATGAGAATCTTCAGAACCACTCAACCCGCATTTCAACCCGTACCCTTCGAGGAAATTAAGTTCGACCCCACGCAACGTGATGGCGTCGTTCGAATCTTGATTGGGCTACAGAGTGTTTATGGTAACGAATCATTATGGCTCCAGATACAGCAACTGCTGGAAAATCATTTTCAACAGTTCGGCGACCAAGGATTCGGTCGTCCAGGCATGAGTGCTTGGACGATTCTAGTTCTGGCTCTCATCAAACACAGTTTAAGATGCAATTACGATCTTTTGCTAACCCTCGCTAATTATCATAAGCAGTTGCGATTTGTCTTAGGCCATGGTGATTTCGAACCGGGGGGAGAATATAAACGAACCACCGTGATTCAAAACGTCAATCTCTTGACTCCCGAATTGATTGAGGAAATCAACTTGCTGATCGTCAAGCATGGTCAGCAGGTTGCGGGGCATCAAGAAGGGGACCAACTCAAAACGCGTTGCGATTCGTTCGTGGTGGAAACGGATGTCCATTATCCCACCGATCTCAATTTGCTCTATGATTGCATTCGAACTCTGATTCGGGAATGCAAAAAACGGAACCTGAAGGGGTGGAGGCAAAGTCACCATTGGCTGAAGAAAATTCGGAAATTGTTTTTTCCGTTCGCACCGCTCAGCTGGCGAACCGCCGTCTCGACAAGGTCCAGGCTTATCTGAAGGCCTGCGACCACATCCTGGAGCGAGCCAGTGCGTCGTGGGATCGGCTGAGGGAGAAAAAGAAGATCAAGGCGAAAAAACACCGGCAAATCCAAGGTTTTTTGAAATGCGGTCGTCTCTTGTCGCGACAAGCGGATCGGCGAATTCTGCAAGGAGAAACTATTCCGGCGGACGAAAAGATCTATTCCGTATTCGAACCTCATACGCGGTGGATCCAGAAAGGAAAGGCAGGCAAACCGGTAGAACTCGGGGTGCCCGTTTGCATCGTGGAAGATCAACACCAATTTGTTTTGACTTATCGGGTCATGTAGCAAGAAGAGGATGTGCACGTGGCCATCCCGATCCTCGAGGAGACCAAAAAACTATTTCCAGACTTGTTCAGTTGCAGTTTCGACAAAGGGTTTCATAATCCACTTAATCAGGAGAAACTCCGTGAGATGGTTCCAGAAGTAACCTTGCCTAAAAAAGGGAAACTTACCAAAAAGGAGCAAGAACGCGAGACTACCGAGGCTTTCAAAACCGCCCGGAAGCAACATCCCGCTGTCGAGTCAGCCATCAACCATTTGGAACACCGAGGCCTCAATCGAGTCTACTCTTACGGCTCAGACGGATTCAACCGCACCGTAGCTCTAGCCGTTCTCTGTGCCAATTGTTGTCGCCTTGGCAGCCTCGTCCGAAACAAGGAGCTGCAGCGTCTCTCCAAGCCATTGGTTCGTCCGAAAGCGGCTTAACTAAATCGCCAAATCAATGTCAAGAATGGAAGGGGTGCATCTTGAATTCTGTAAAAGATCAAAAAAAATACAATTTAAGATAAATATGTCGATTTAACCACTTATTTCGAGTAACTGCCTACGTATGGGATTTGCCTTTTTTTGACAAGAATGACCCATTAGTTCGTGAGTGCCGGTTCAACCCTGGCAAAGTTAAGCGGCCTGCAACTTAACGGCCAGTTCTTTTGCGGAAAGTACCAGAGTTTCGACGATTTCCCACCCTCGTTTTTTGGCAGTGCTGATGACGCTGTACCGAGCGACGAAATCTCGAGCGCCTGCTTCGGTGCGAAAGCATCCGAAGATTTTCATGCAGAGTTTCATCATTCTCAAGTCGCGTTCGGCCAAATTGTTGGTAAAAGGGATGTTCCAATCCCTCACAAACCGAAGGAAATCCTCTTTTTTACTTTGGAGCCGTAACGCCAGATTATGACCGGGGCGTCGTTTCTTCCTGCCGCGCTTCCGAGAAGATACGAGTGGATTCTCCTCATGATAGGTTATCGCCAGCGCCAACAATTCACCAAATCGGCGATCGATTTTTTCCCAGATCTCCTCCGAAACGAAGGGCGAACCTCGATTCCCGGCTTGAGCGGCACGATATTTTGCTCGCCGAACGTATCGTTCCAGCAGTAGCAGGAACCGATGCATTTTTTGAGCCCAAATCTCGCCTTGTTCCATGACCGCTTGCAATTCCCGCAACAGATGAGCATTGCAGTACCCATGAATGAGATCCGTCATTTTCGCATAGGAAGGCATGCAGTCATGAACCACTCGTCCCTGGAGGGACTCAAACATGGCGCCGCGGGTGGGCGAAATGCGATAGCAAGTCAGGGTCAGAGTGCTCATGACGTGCCGCCACCAAAGGCGACCGCCGATGCGAAAACCAGTCTCGTCCCGATGCTTGGTCTCGGTTCCTTGCGCCACCTGTCGCTCCAGTTCCTGGAGCACTTGAGCGATCAGTTTCGCCGCCCGTTGACACATTTTCTTGACCGTGGCTGAGGAGAGGTCGACCTTCAAAAGCACGCGCATAAGGTCCACGACTCGCCGCTCGGGCAGGAATTGAGCGACCCGCAGATAGATCACTTTCGCGGTCAAAATCGGGCCGAACTGGATCGGCCCGTCTACTCCCTTGGGAAAGGCAGCCTTGACCCGCTTGCCGCATTTCGGACAGGAGCAACTGTGAGCTCGATACTCCGTGTACTCCAGTTGACGATTCGCCTCATTCTCGTCCAGAACTTGTCGCTTCTCGCAAGTCGAATCCCATTCGGTATCTGAATCGAGAGTTTCCCCGCAATGCGGGCAGACATCCGGGTACCGATCCTGGTGATGATCCGGATGCGAACATTGTTCCATGGTCCGGCCTTGATGTCCGGGTTGGCCCCCTAACGGTTTCTTTTCGCACTGGCGTTTGGGTTGGCCGTTGACGGTGGCGTTTTTCTTTTTCAACCCATCCGAAGAAGGCGGCTTGCTGCTATTGCTACTGTCTTTAGCGGCTCGTTGCTTTAACTCCGTGATGGTTTCCGTTAATTCGCCAACCAAGACCAGCTGCTCCTCTAATTGTTCCTGGAGCTGTTTCTCCCTGGAAGCGGTGCGGTCGGACGGTTCGGAGGTTGCTGATTCGGAAGGGAACGTCGAAGCGCCGTCTGGAATAGTTGCCGCGTCGTTATCATTCTCCAAGCGAACTTTTTCCTCCTTCAATTCGGTGATCTGATCCTTCTGCCTCTGGACCAAAAGTTCCAATTCTCGAATCCGGTGAAGAAGTTCCTGAATTCGCTGCCGCAACTCCTTGATTTTTGATTTCAGCAGCGGAAACTGCTGGAATAAGAATAGAAAGAGATTGATCCCCCGAGCTGGTTTCGGTTGAAGATTGCTGGAAGTCGATTCTGTTTGATTTGCAGAAACGCTCGCCATGATACATAATCGCACGGTTCGAGCGTTTCTGCAAGGAAAATTGAATATCGGATACGTAGGCAGTTACTATTTCGATCTAATTTGAAATTATTTTTTTTAGTTTTTAAAGAAATCAACTATGGATTTTGACTTTTGGACTTGACACTAACTACAGAGGAACTCATAGAAATGAAAGGGGGGATTGATCCCTATAATCGTTTGGGATTGACGAAGATCTTGGCCCCTACCAAAGGATTATTCTGAGTCCATTGCTAGTCTGCGATCAGGCGTCGCAGCATTTTGACTATCACGAAGTAACCCAAATCAGATATTTCACCAGCATCGGAAAGTGATAGGAACCGGATATTGTTAGCGATCAAATGAAACCGGTGAACCTTGCGCCGCTTTCTCCCCGCGGTCCACCGGCCTGGCGGTAGGGTACGGAACACTCCGCTCTGCCATTCAACTAAAGCCAAACCCTGACCTTGCTATCCGGAAATTTACCCAAGGCCAACTCCCGCGAAATGTTTCGAATCCCTATTGATATTGCGGGGCCATAATCGCACCCTAGAGTCTTCGTCCCTCACCTCGCACCAATGAGATATTCCGGTTTGAGTTATTCGAAACTTCATTCAGACAAAAGCGCGAGGATGGGTTAGACTCGGTCACGGTTCCCCCAGAGAAAAGAAAGCAGAGAAACCGAATGGCGACCCGTACGGGACTCGAACCCGTGTTACCGCCGTGAAAGGGCGGTGTCCTGGACCGCTAGACGAACGGGTCGCACAGGAACAAGAGACCGTACCGGGTTTCAAACGTTTGTCACGAAAAAAATCCTGACCGTTCGCCGACCGGTAGATTTCGGTACGGGCGACGTAATCGCCGCCTCGCCAGGTACTTCCCGGAGTTCGCGCCATCCCTCCCTCGAACACTTCTCCTACGAGTCGACTCCGAAGACTCGACGGCGGACAAATAAGTCGGTGGGATCGATGCAGTGGCCGGGCAAAGCGATCAACCGGACGGACCAGGAACGACACGCCCAACCTCTCCGTCGGGATCGATGATACGCCAGAACGATCCCTGCGAACCCAGCCCTCAGATCGCATTCCTATCCGGCAAGATGGCTCCGGCGATTACTGAAGATCGAGACGCTTTCGATTCGAAGCCCCTCTCATCAACCGACCTTCCCCTCGACCCAAACCGTCCTCGACGAACAAAAGGCAGGATCAAGCAAACCCGACGCTCACCAGCGACGAACTCCGACCGGCGACCGGCTGAAGGGATTCAAAAACGAAACGACCGTCGCTTCGACAAGGTTACTGTTTCGGGAGATAAAACCCCTCAGGAGGTCCGGAACGTCTTAACCCGAGCCAGGAAAAAAGCCCCCGGCTTCGATACGGACTAGCCTGTCGAGAAAGTTGCCGACGTTGAGCGCGTTGCATCCGTTCGAAGTTCCGCTGAATCGTTCGTTGCCGGCGAGCTACCGTCCTTTGATTCTGTTCGACGATCCGTTGCAATTCGGCCCGTCGTCGCTTTTCCGCCTTGATTCGTTCGCGTTCGGTAATCGCTTCAGTCTTCTGGGCCGGTCTGGCCGGGCTCTCCTGCTTGACGTTTTCCGCTGCCCGGTAACTCTGAGGCCGCCCGAAGCGACCGGCCTGAGCTTCCAGTTGCGGCACGCTCCCGAGGAAAGCCATGGCAAGGCCTCCGACTACGATGCTCCGAATCGACATGCTGCTACGTTAAACCGGATCGGCACGAATGGACAACGTTAAATCCAAAACGCCAAGACGCCTCGACCGGCGAACTGGTGGGCCCAGAGGGACTTGAACCCCCGACCAAACGATTATGAGTCGTCTGCTCTAACCACTGAGCTATGGGCCCAACCGATTCGTTCTCGAACCGACAAAGTCATTGTGCCAAACGCCGGTTTCGGAACAAGATTATTCCCCAAGCCACCGGACGACGAGCTGCGCTCAAGGACGGCCGGCCGAATCCGGTGCCCCAAACGCGCGCCGGGAACACCATGAAAATCAAATGAACGAGCGACCGGAAAAACCGGCCCCGGCCTCCCCGCAAGACCTGCTGGAAGCTCGCCGAATCAGCAAGCGTTTTCCGGGCGTGCAAGCCTTGGACCAAGTCGACTTCGCGGTTCGCCGAGGAGAACTCTGCGCTTTGCTAGGCGAAAACGGAGCCGGTAAATCGACGCTGATGAACATTCTGTCCGGCGTCTTTCCTCCCGACTCCGGCGTCATTCTGATGAAGGGCTCGCCGGTCAAATTCCAAAACACCAGAGACGCTCAAGCCGCGGGCATCGCCACCATATTTCAGGAATTGAGTTTGTTTCCGCAACTGACGGTGGCCGAAAACATTTTTCTCGGACGCGAACCGCTCCAATGGCTGGGAACGATCGACTATCGCAAAATCCACCGCGAAACCCGCCGGCTGCTCGGCGAACTGGAATGCGATATCCGGCCCCAAACTCCAGTCGGTCAACTAAGGGTCGGCCAACAGCAAATCGTCGAAATCGCCAGAGCGCTGACGCTGAAATCGCGTCTCATCATCATGGACGAACCCACCTCCGCCATTACCGACCAAGAGACTCGAGTGCTCTTTCGGCTCATCGCTAATCTGAAACGTTCGGGGACGGGCATCGCCTATATCACTCACAAATTGGACGAACTGTTTCAGATCGCCGACCGGGTGACGGTCTTCCGCGACGGCCGTCATATCGACACCCGCCCTTTGGCGGATTTGAACCGCCGGGAAATGATTCGCATGATGGTAGGCAGAGAACTGACGGAACACGCTCCGGAATCCCGAGCCGATACCGGAAACGAAGCGTTCCGGGTCCGTTCGTTATCGCTGAAAAACCCTAAAATCAAAAACGGCTATACCATTCGCGACATCGATTTCGCCGTTCGGAAGGGAGAGGTCCTAGGTGTCTTCGGACTCATGGGTTCCGGCCGAACCGAAATGCTGGAAGCGATTTTCGGACTGCATCCCGGACTCACCGAAGGAACCCTCTCGCTCGAGGGTAAACCGCTTCGCGTCACCTCCCCCCGCCACGCGATTCGTTCGGGAATCGGATTGGTCCCGGAAGACCGCAAACATCAGGGACTGATCCTCCAGATGACGGTCGGAGCAAACGCTTCGCTCAGTACGCTGTCCCGTTGCGAGCGGTTCGGGTTCGTCAGTCCGAGCAAGGAATCGCGGCACGTCGGCCGCTTCGTCCAACGGCTCCAAATCAAAACCGCCTCCCTGCAACAACGAATCCTCAACCTGAGCGGCGGCAATCAACAAAAAATCGTATTGGCCAAATGGCTGGCCACGGACCCGGCGGTCCTGCTGCTCGACGAACCGACTCGGGGAATCGACGTCAACGCCAAACAAGAAATCTACCGTCTCATCAACGAACTCGCCCGAACCGGACTCGCCGTCGTCATGGTCTCTTCCGAACTGCCCGAGGTATTGGCGATTTCCGATCGCGTGATGGTGTTATGCGAAGGTCGCAAAGCGGGCGAATTCACCCGGAACCAATTCCAGGAAGAAACCGTCATGGAAGCCGCCCTGTCCCGTTGACTTCGCCGGCGGTTCCGGGTTTCGAAATTGCATTTGTCGCCACAAACCGTCATTCTCGGAACCTCGCTGGCACAACCCCAAAACTGGATCGTCCATGAAATACTTATCCGCTTTGCTGCTTACCGCGTTCTTGGCAACGCTCGTCGTTTCGGCCGCTAAAGACTGGGTCGTCTACGAAGGCCAAGACGGGCCCGGCAAAGGAAAACACCTCATCTTCCTGACCGGCGACGAAGAATACCGCTCCGAAGAAGGCATGCCCATGCTGGCTAAAATACTGGCCGTGCGGCACGGCTTCAAATGCACCGTGCTCTTTTCCATCGATCCTCAGACCGGGAACATCGCGCCGGACAATCAAACCAATCTGCCCGGTTACGAGTTAATCCCGACGGCGGACTTGATGGTCTTGTTTTACCGGTTCCGGGAACCTGACGAAGACCAGCTGAAAATCCTCAACGATTACCTCGAATCCGGCAAACCGATCATCGGCTTGCGCACCGCTACCCATGCCTTCAACATCAAACGCAACAAAGGCAGCGAGTTCGCCCATTACGATTTTCGTTCCTCAAAATGGCAGGGCGGCTTCGGACAACAGGTGCTGGGCGAAACCTGGATCAATCATCACGGACGGCACGGCCGGGAAGCCACCCGTGGCTTGGTCAACGGCACGTATCAAAACCATCCCATTCTACGGGGAGTCAGAGACGTCTTCGGTCCGAGCGACGTCTACGGCGTCCGCAATCTCGATCCGGCCGCTCAAGTGCTTCTTTACGGCGCCACCTTGGTCGGCATGAAACCGACCGACCCCGTCAAACTGGACACAACGTTAATGCCCCTAGCCTGGATCAAGTCCTATACCGGCAAGGCCGGCAACACCAATCGGATTTTTTGCACGACCATGGGCGCTTCTGTCGACCTGCTCAGCGAAGACTTGCGGCGGCTACTGGTCAACGCTTGCTATTGGGGATTGGAAATGGAACAGCAGATCCCCAATCGCAGCGACGTCGCTATCGTCGGCACCTACGAGCCGACCATGTACGGTTTCGGCTCCTACCAGAAGGGCGTCAAGCCGGCCGACCACGAATAGGGAGCGATCGTTCCAACCGACTTGAACCGCCGCCTTCAACGCCTGGCAACTCGCCTTGCCCGCATCTCGAGCCGGATCGATCCAACGACTTAAGGAACCCTCTCGTATCGTAACCTCAAGTAATGCTTCCGGCCGACGGCGAGCGATTGAGCCTCCGTTGCCGAACTCGCCCGTGACGGGCATCGACGCGGCACGGCTTCGATCTCGGGATCACGAGCGGACAGCCGCCGACCGACCGCGGACCGAAACGAAGCGCCGGTCCCGGCGCCTGCCGATTGCTCATCGAAATTCGATCGCCGTCAGCCCCGCCGTTCGGCGAACGCGCCGGCATCGGCAACCACCACGAATCCGAAACGAAACCAGCCAATCCCAATGACCTTGCCCAGGAACGAACGACCGCCACCGAAGCCGGTGAACGAACCTCGATACGCCGGTATCCGCATCCGTGCGATCGCCACCGTAATCGATTTTTTTCTGCTAGGCCTGTTGACCATACTCGGACCGAAGAACGTCACCTCGGCGTTTTGCCTCCTTTCCGTCATTCCCCTCTGGTTTTATCTGCAAGCCACTCCCGGAAAATTGCTCTGCCGCATTCACGTGGTCGACGCCGCTACCAATCAACGGGCTTCCTTCCGGCAATGCGCGATTCGCGGGATAGCTTACGTCCCGTCGCTCTTGGTGCTCTGCCTGGGTTTCGTCTGGATCGCCTTCGATCTGAAGCACCAAGGCTGGCACGACAAAATCGCCAACACCGCAGTAATCGAAAGCTGAACGCCGGCCGGTCCGAACCGGCCGCCCTCGCCCTATGTTATCCCTCGAATGGCTCGGCGATCTGAACCGGCGCTTCGGCGAGCTAACCCGCGTTCGACCGAAACGGTTCGTTATCGGTCCGGGCAAGCTCGAGATTGGGCTGCGCCCCTTGATCATGGGGGTCATCAATCTTTCGCCCCAATCCTGGTATCGCGAAAGCGTTTGCCTAAACCAAACCGGCGCCGTCAAGCGGGGATTGACGCTCGCAGCCCAAGGCGCTCAGCTAATCGATCTCGGCGGCGAATCGACCTTGGACTTTGCCGATCGGATTTCAGTCGCGACGCAGATCCGCGAACTCGTTCCCGTCGTCAAGCGATTGGTCCAGGAAGATCTCGCCTTGTCGGTCGAGTGTTACTCGGACCAAGTAGCTCACGCGGCGCTGGACGCGGGTGCCTCGATCATCAATATGACCGGGATCCAACACAGTCAGGCGATCTATCGTTTGGCGGCGGCCCACGACGCCGCCGTGATCGTCTCCTATCTGCAGGGCCCGAACGTGCGCTCGGTTGCCGACCTGACCTTCAAGGGTAATCCGATTGACGCCTTCCAAAACTATTTCCGCGAACAGGTGGCCGTGGCGGGCGAAGTGTCGTTGAACAAGCTGATCCTGGATCCCGGGCTCGGTTACTACTATCGCAATCTCGAAGACAGCGGGGAGCGCGTTCGTTATCAGATGGAATGCCTGCTGCAATCTTTCCGGTTGAAAGTCGACGGCTTTCCCGTATGCAACGCCCTGCCCCACGCCTTCGAGTTCTTTCAGGAGGATGTGCGCAGCGCGGAACCTTTCTTCGCCGTGTTGGCCGCCCTGGGTAAAACCGATCTTTTCCGAACCCACGAAGTCGCCAAAATCCGCGCGGTCCTCGACACCCTGGAATGTTTTCGATCCCAACCGGGCACCAAAGACGAGTAACCGGATCCGACTCGCCGGAAACCGTCCGGAAATCCTCTTCGGAATCGATTCTGGAACTCGAACGCGTTCCGGAACGGCCGCCCCGAATCGCCCGCCGCTTCAACGCGCCGAACCGGACGACGGCTCCGATTCCTCCCGGTATCAGGTTCATTGACTATTCGCCGGGACCGAAGCATACTCGCCGCCATGGATTGGGACATTTCTCGTATTCTTGAAGCTTGGAACTTCGAAACCGGCGATGTCATGGTGCGAAGATTCGTCGGCAAAGACGGGATCGAGAAAATACAAATGCGCATCGATCTGGGGATTCTGCAAATGAACGCCACCGGACGGCCGGACGGCAAGACGCCTTGCGGCAAAACGTCCTATCTGGAGTATCTTGAGTCCAAGCTGGAAACTCACGAAACCGATCAGAAGTCCGACGACCAGGCTTTCCGGCTCAAGCAGAACGAATGTTACAAGCTCCAACAGGAAGCGATTCAGTACCACCACCGCTACATCTGCTATTTCCAATTGGAAGACTACACCAGCGTCATCCGGGACACGAACCGCAACCTGAAGGCCATCAATTTTGCCATGCAATACTCGCCTTCCGAAGAGTATACGTGGAGCCTGCGCCAATTGACGCCCCAGCTGCTAATGATGCGGACCCGCGCGGCGGCCGCCCAAAGCCTGGAGCAAGACGAGCACGATCAAGCGATCGCCTACATCAAGTCCGGACTCGATCAGTTGCGCAACTTCTATCATTCCATATCCCGCGACGATCTGGTCAAGGAAAGCAACGAAATCTTGGCGCTGGAGGCCTGGCAGAAAGATATCAAGGAACAACGCCCCCTCTCCCCTCTGGAAAAACTCGAGCACGAATTGAACGAAGCGATCCGGCAGGAAAACTTCGAACGGGCCGCCGAAGTCCGGGACGAAATCCGCAACTTCGATCCCGCCTCCGGCAATCCCCAAGACAATTGAACCGGCTGGCGCAACAAATCGAAGAGGACCTCCGCTCGGCCATGCGCCAGAAGGACGCCCTTCGCCGCGATACCCTGCGCTTGCTCAAATCGGCGCTCGAATATGCCGCCCTCGCCGCCAAGGCCCCGCTAACGAATGCAGAAATTCTCCGCGTCGTCCAAAAGGAAACGAAGAAACGCCAAGAGGCTCACGAACAATTCCTGAAAGGCGGACGCGACAAGGAAGCCGAACAGGAACGGCAAGAACGACTCGTGCTCGAAGCCTACCTCCCCCAACCGTTCACCGAAGAAGAGTTGACCGCGGCGGTTCGCCAGGCCATCGCCGATACCGGGGCCGCTTCCAAGAAAAACCTGGGTGCCGTCATCCGGGCGGTCCAAACCGCCCACCCCGGCCGCGCCAACGGCAAAACGCTCAGTAGCTTGGTGAAAGACCTGTTGCCCTGAACCTTATCCTTGAGGGAAAATCCAGTACAGGATCAGGTAAATCACGACCCCCGTCACCGAAACGTACATCCAGACCGGCCAGGTCCAACGGGCGATGCGGACATGCGATTCCCAGCGGCGGCGTGCGGCGCGCGTCACCGTAATCAACGCCAACGGCACGACGGCCATCGCCAGCACGATGTGGCTGAGGAGAATCGTCAAGTAGATCGGACGAAACCACGCGGGATCCTGGAAACTGGTATGCGCGGTGCCATACATTTGCTTCATCCCCACGTGGTAAGTTACGTAGCTGATCAGGAAGCAAGCGGAAACCGCCAAGGCGCTAGCCATGCACCTGCCGTGAGCTCGGCGTCGGCCGGTCTTAATCAAGTAAAGTCCCAAGCCCAGCAAAATCGCGCTCGTGCAATTCAACAAGGCGTTCAGAGCGGGCAGATCGTTTAAGGTCATCGGGCCCCTCGGTCGCGCGTGTCAGTCGTCGACCGCCAATCGCTTGTAATCGGCCAGAATCCGGGGCAACGGATCGGGGTCCAGCGCGTCGTAAATTCCCCGGACCCGCGCTCGGTCGTCGAGCAACACCAAATAGGAGCTATGGGTAAATAGATCCAAAGGTTGTTGGCGGCTCTCCTCCGGATTTTCCACGGCGGTCAGCATGAGGCCGTCCCGGATCAGGCGGCCGATCTCGGTGCGTTCGCCGGTCAAAAACGTCCATCGAGCCTCGTCGGCCCCGTATTGCCGGGCGTAGCGTTCCAATACCTCGGGCCGATCGTAATCCGGATCGGTAGTGATCGATAACAGGCTCAACTCCGCCGGAGTCGATTCTTGCAACCGTTTCATCTGCGCGGTCAATTGCAAACAGATGGTCGGACAACGGGAAAAAAAGATGTTGGCGATCCAGGCGCGATCCTTCAAGGAATCGAGCGTCACGGAATTCCCCTCCTGATCGAGCAAGGTAAACGGAGGCAGTTCCCGGAGCACCGCTAACTTCGGCGCTCCTGCTAACTTCGGCGCTCCCGATCCTCCGCTCGAGACCGCGGCGAGCCAACTGATCGCAGCCACGGTCAACAACAGGGCTCCTACGAGAATCTGAACCCAATAGATCGGTTTCACCGGAATAGCCGCACCCCGTCCCGAATTACTCGAAGCCTCCGGCATCTCCGCTCCCGGCCGCTATGACGGCTTCCGCCGATTTATTCGCGACCCAAGTATCGAATTCTTCCCGGTTATGGACCGTCAGAAATCCTTGGGTCATGGCCGAATGGCCGTTGCCGCACAATTGAGCGCAGTTGATCTGATACCGGCCCTCCTGAGTCGGGACGCACCACGTATCGACCCGCTGTCCGGGAATCGTGTCTTGGCAAATCCGCAGGGCGATCACCTTGAAAGAATGAATCACGTCCAACGAAGACACCTGAAATACCGTGGGTTCGCCCAAGGGGATGCGCAAATCGTTGTAGGTCATGAAATCGTCTTGACCCTGAGGATCGTCCAGGTCCCGGCCGAAAGGATTTGCGGCGGAGACAAGTTCGAAGCGCTGCGCGCCGAATTCCCCGTCGGCTCCCGGATACATGAAATGCCAGGCGAACTGCTGGGCCATCACTTTAACGCGATTGGTCCCGGGAGTTTCCGGAACGTCGTCCACCATGTGCGCCCAGAGCGGGATGGCGAACCCGATCAGAAAAACCGCTTCGACGACCACGACCGCGACCTCCAGATAAGTCGACGACTTTGACTGCACGCCGTGGTGGTCGGCCCGGGGATGGCGTTTCTCGTTGAAGCGCCACAGCACATAGGCGAAATAGATCATCCAAATGACGAACAACGCCCCCATCAACAGATGAACGTAGATAATGAAATCGTCGACGCTCTTCCCGTGCACGGACGCGTTGACCGGCAATCCCAATAAGCGGCTGATACTATCGAACATGATCGGCGGCAGTGAAGTTTTCCGCTTCGATTCCGGCGGTCTGCGCGGCGAGTTCCTGCCGCTCCAAAGCGGCCGCCCGGCGGATGATATAAACGAAAAAAGCGACGATCGAGAAGAGCACGCCGTAAAGGACGGCGACCAACAGCCCGATGCTCCAGGTCAAGCCCTGCATCATCGCCGAATCCGAATCGCCGAAGCAAACCGCGCAACCCAATGCCGGCGATGCCCCCAAAACGGCGCCCGTCAGCCCGACCGAAAAACCGGATAATCGGTGTCGCAATTTCATAAAAAATCGATGTGCCGTGTTTTCTTCCACACGTAACGGCCGTAAAACAGCAAATAAACCGCCGCCCCCAAGCCATACCAGCCCAGCTGCAGCTGGAAAGTTTCCCGCTCCTCGCCGCTCCAATACCGATACCAGCCCAGCCCCGAAATCAGGAGGGACATGCCCACGGTGAGCGCGATGAAAACCAAATGAAAAGCTTTAAGCGACATCGTGCGTTTCGTTCGCCGTTACCAAGAGCTGATCGGCGTATCCGCCCAAGCCCAGATAGTCAGCAACAGCAGTCCCAAAAAGAAAAAGAAGGTAAATCCCATCACCACGTAGATGAGCTTCTTCTCGTCCATCAAATGCATGAAATACCCGGCGACGAAAAACCCTTTGACCGAGGCGATGATCAAGGCCACGAGAACGGTCAAAGCCTGCCAGGGCAACTCGACGAAATAGGCGGCGACGGTCACTACCGTGCCTACCAGAAGAATGTAGAATACGGTCAGATACCGTTTTTTCTCCAATTGAACTTCTTCAGGCGAATGTCCGCTCATAAGTCACAGAAGGTATAACACGGGAAACAGGAATATCCACACCAGATCGACGAAATGCCAAAACAGGCCGGATACCTCGACCCGGTTGATGTAACGTTCGGGATCGGTTTTCCAGAGACTCGCGCCCGGCCCCCAGATCCAGGCGATCACCAAAGCCCCGGCGATCACGTGCAGGGCGTGCAACGCCGTCATGGTAAAATAGATGGCGAAATAAGTGTTCGCGGCGGGCGACCAGTTTTTGATCGATTTGACCTCGCTCTGGGCGATGCGCCGGTCGGCGTCGATCTGGCCGCTTTTTTTCTGTTCCCTGACCGCCTCGGGCCGGTAAGCGATCCCGTTGACGGCCGGATAGCTGACGGGATGGGACAGCACGAGATACTCTTCGCCCTGCTCGTCTTCGCCCCGCTCTTTCAGGTGGCCGTCCACCCGTTCTCCGGTGACGAGCACGACGTCGTAATGGGTGAATTTCTCGCGGTATTCGAAAGATTTGATGACGATGAAAGTCACCGCGCAAAGAATCGTGACCGCCTGAAAGCGGCGATACTGCTTGAAGTTCTTCAGTTTCAGCGCCGACCAGGCCAATACCACCGTGACGCTCGACAGGATCAAGACCACGGTATTGATCGTCCCGATCGGGACGTCGAGCAAATCGGTCGGCCAAGTTCCTTCGGGCGCCCCGACCCGCAACATGATGTAAGAGGCGAACAGACCGCCGAAGAGCATGACTTCAGAAGCCAAAAACAGCCAGATCCCTACTTTGGCGTTGTAGAGCCCGGTATCTCTTCGAGGTTGAGTGACGTAAGGTATTTCCATCTATGCAAGGCGGGCCGACGCGCTCACGCCGGCTGATTTTGTGGCACGAAGTCTTCCTTGGCTCCCGGCAAGCTGTAATCGTAGGGGCCCCGAACGACCTCGGGCGGTTGCCGGAAATTGCCGTGCGGCGGCGGCGTCGGCGTTTGCCAATCCAGCGTGGTCGCCCGCCAGGGATTGTCCGAGGCCGCTTTCTCGCCGTATTTCAGGCTCAGGAAGAAATTGAGAATGAAGGGTATCTGCGCCAAGCCCAGCATCAGGGCACCCATCAGAATGACTGTGTTGAATTCCATGACCGTATCGTCCAAACCGCCGATCCCGTCCGGATTCCGTGCGCTCGAGTAGCCGGCTCCACCGTCGTGTTGCCGCCGGATCATGCCCTTCATGCCCTGATAGAACATCGGCATGAAGACAATGTTCATGAATAGCAACGAAGCCCAGAAATGCACCTTCCCCCAGTAGTCGTTCATCAGCCTGCCCGTCACTTTGGGATACCAAAAATAGATCCCCGCCATCAGACCGAAAATGGTTCCCGGGGCGACGACGTAATGAAAATGGGCGATGACGTAATAGGTGTCGTGAAGATGCAAATCGGCGAAGTTGAAGGCCAACGGCAAACCGGTCAGTCCGCCGATTCCGAACATCGGCAAAAACGCCAACGCGAACAGCATGGGCGGCGTATTGATCCGGATCGAACCGCCCCACAACGTGATAAACAGGCAGGTCAGAATGACGACGGAAGGTATGGAAATGATGATCGTCGTCGTTTGAAAAAAGGCGCTGATAAAAGTGCCCATGCCCGTCAAATACATGTGATGAGCCCAGACGATAAAGGACAGAAAACCGACGGCCAACACCGAATAGACCAACGTGCGATAGCCCCAGAGCGGACGGCGCGCATGATTGCTGATCACTTCCGCGACGATCCCCATCGCCGGCAGAATCAATACGTAAACCTCCGGGTGACCGAGAAACCAGAACAAGTGCTGATAGAGCAACGCGCTGCCGCCGCCGCTCGCGGCGGCCGATTCGGCCGTCGCGAATTCGCCCGACGTCAGGGCCATGCCCGTCGGCAAGAAGAAGCTGGTTCCGACGAGCTTGTCCATCAATTGCATCAGCGCTGCCACTTCCAACGGCGGAAAAGCCAGCAACAGCAAGAAGGCAGTGACGAACTGGACCCAGACGAACCAGGGCATCCGCATCCAAGTCATTCCCGGGGCTCGAAGTTGGATAATCGTGGCGATGAAATTGACCGCCCCCAGCAACGAAGAAGTGATCAGCAGCACCATGCCGATCAGCCAAAAAGTCTGGCCGTCGGTCTCGATGACGGTGGCTAACGGCGAATAGGAAGTCCATCCGGCCTGGGCCGCCCCGTTCGGAATGAAGAAACTGGTGAGCATGACCACCCCGCCGAGGAAATAAAATTGATAGCTGGCCATGTTGATGCGGGGGAAGGCCATGTCCACCGCACCGATTTGCAAGGGAACGATGTAATTCCCGAACGCCGCGAAGACCATCGGCACGATGGCCAAGAAGACCATGATCGTCCCGTGCATGGCGCCGAAGGAATTGTAGAGATCGGGAGAAATCTTCCCCTCGGCCGCCGCGTTGCCCAACAACGTCTCGAGCAGCGGTCCCAACACCGGCACCGCCGCCATATCATAGGCCTTGGACCAGCTCATCAGGCACATCAGAAAAAAGCCGATCAACAAAAAGCACAGGGCCGTGACGGCGTACTGGAGGCCAATGATCTTATGGTCGGTCGAAAAGATATACTGACGCAAGAAACCGGGCCCCTGTTCATGGTGAGTTTCATGAACGGATTGGCGTTGGGCTTGGGTTTGAGTCGCTTCCATAAACCGATGAAAAACCTAAGGAATCAATTCCTGTTCAAACTGTCTTGTCCGAACCGTTGCCGTCCTGCAAAGGCATCTTCTTTTTCGCTGTCGCAATCCTCGGCATCGCCTTCAATTCGCCTTGTCGACAACCATCAACCCCATCAGCACCGGCAGATAAAGGATCGAGTAGAGAAACAGCCGGCGGGCGCTACGGTCGTCCCGCAACCGGGCGAACTGGTCAGCGAAAAAAATGAACGCCAGCGACAGCGCCGCCGCGCCGGCAGGATACCAGGCGCCGACCGCTCCGAGCAACGACGGAGTCAAACTGACCGGCAACAAAATCGCCGTCGTCCAAAAGGCCGTTCGCCCCGTGCGCGATCCGGACGGGTCGACTCCGGGCAACATGACGAAACCGGCGGCGGCGTACTGATCGCGATACAACCAGGCGATCGCCAAAAAATGAGGCAACTGCCACAGCAACAGAATCCCGAACAAAATCCAACCGAGAGCGTCGAACGTGCCGCGGGCCGCCAGCCACCCCATCAAGGGCGGCAAGGCTCCCGGCACGGCGCCGACCAAAGTATTGCAAACGGTGACCCTTTTGAGCGGGGTGTAGACCGCCAGATACAGAACCAAGGTCAGCGCCCCCAGCAAACAGGACAGGTAATTGACGAAGCAGGCCAATTGCCCCAAACCCAAAACCGACAACACGCCTCCCAGTACCAAAGCTTGACCGGCCGAAATCTCGCCGGCGGGGATGGGGCGAGAGCTCGTTCTCGGCATCAACGCATCGAACTCCCCTTCCAGATACTGATTGAGAACCGCGGCGCCGGCGGCCAACAACGAAGTGCCCAACACCAAATGGAACCAAAGCAGATGGTTCCCGGATTCCTGGACTCCGAGGTAATAGCCGGCCAAAGTCGTCAGGACCACCAGCACGGTCAACCGCAATTTGACCAAATCGGACAGCACAGCCCAGACGCTTCGGGAAATCGCCATGGAGGTCGAATACTTGGTCGCCGATACCCTCATCTAGTGTCCCGAACCATCTCCCGAATCGCTTCCTGTCCCGAAACCATCTCCCATTTGCCGGACGAATTCAATTTCTCCGCAATGTCCCGGCCAGCCGCCGGAAACCTCCCTAAGCCGATGATAGCCAATAAACTAGCCCAAACAAGCACAATCGCTCCGAACACCACGTGCAGGGTAGCGACGGCGTCCGCTTTGTCGCTCCACACCGTCCAGGCGCCCAGCAAACCCTGCCCGACGATCGCCAAGACGAGCGCCCCCTGCTGCAGGACTAGCCAATGGTTCCCGACGGTCAACCACGCAGCGATCAACGAAGCCAGGACCGTCAGAAAAACGGCCGAACCCAAAATCAAATGGTAGCGATACAATTGAACGTGGCCGCGGGTGACGGGTTCGAATTCGCGGTAATCGGCCGCCAGATTCCGCCTTTGATTGATTCCGCTCACGTAGGTTTCGTCGGCCGCCGGGAGCAGCTTGCCGTCGACCAAGGGAAAAGAATCGACCGGCAAACCGGCATGGCGATGCCGCATGGCCGCTCCAAGCAGCAATTGACCGAAAATCAGCAAGGCCGCCAACAGCAGGGTCCACCCCGGCAGACGGGTTCGAAACCCGGCGCTCCCCCGTTCCTGCCACCAACGGGAAGTCAACAAGGCGATGACGCAAATCAACACCAAAAACAAATGAGCTACCGCGGCATGCACCGCACCCAATTCGTCCTGCAACAGTCTTACCCGCAAACCGCCGAGCACGCCTTGACCGATCACGGCGACCACCGCGACGACAGCCAAGATACGGACCAACCGGGGAGCCGGTTCGCCTCGGGGCCAAAACCGGCTCAAGACGAACGATCCGATCCCCAAGCCCCCCAGCAGCACAGTGTCCGCCAAGCGTTCCGGAAACGCGACCAGGCAGACTCCGCCGCCGAGCGTCGCCAAGGGAGTCAGCCAAAAAACAAGGAATTTTTTTCCGTTCCGTCCGAAGGACCAAACGGCCAACCCCACGGTCAGCAACCCGACCGCGGAAGCCGCCAAACGATGGAAATGTTCCCAAAAGATGCCTCCCACCCAATAAGAAACCGGCAACATGAACATGTTGTGGTCATAGGAGTCCGGCCAATCCGGCACGGACATTCCCACCCCCTTGCTCGTCACGATCCCCCCCATGCCGATCAACGCCAACGTCGCCGCTGCCGTGAACACGGCAAAAAGATGATAGGGGCGATGGTATCGCGCCTGACCGCTCACTGAATTACCGACTTGCCGGCCGCGTTCAATCGGCTTTCGTAATGTCGATCGTGAAATCGACGGTCTCCGTTGAGTCTTTCACCGTGACCTTTTCCGTCAGGCCGACGTATCGCGGGGCGTGAGCCTTGCGGTGAACCGCAACGATCTCATAGTCGCCGGGCGGCACGTTCTTGATAGTGTAACTGCCGTCCTTGCCGCTGACCGTGAAGAACGGATGATCCATCACGCTGACGTAAGCGTACATCCAACGATGCACGTCGCACTTGAATCTCAGGAACATTTCCGGATAGTCGAAAACGAAGGTGAGATCTTTGCCGATCGGGGCCGGCAACTGAGCCAGATTCATTTCCGGATTGCCTTTTACGCGAGGGGTGGGATGCACGTTATGGAGTATGGGGTCAGAATTCTTGACTACGATTTTCTGCCCCTTTTGGGCGCCCAGCACGTAGGGCACGTATTCGCAACCGACCTGATCGATCACCACCGGCGTCGCCGGGGGTTCGAATTCTCCCGGAACCGATTTCAAATAAACGAAGACGTCCGCCAAGCCGCCGGACTTATCGGCCAGAAAAAACCGAGTCGTCGGGACTTCGCCCGGCCTGGTTTTCCGGCACATGGCATCCAACGGCAACACCTTCTCCCTAGGAGGCTCGCCCTTCAGGGTGATCGTTCCTGTAATATCCGCTCCCCAAGCGTTCCAAGTCAGGGAACACAACAGGAGTATTCCGGAAATTCGTATGGCTCCGCTAATCATTTGATCGATCCTTTCTTCCGTTCCTGACCGGCACTCTAACCGGATTCGGAGCCGGCCATCAAGGATATTGTGAAATTATTCACAAGCTCTTTTCGCCGGCCCCCCAACCGGATACAAATCGATACTCCACCGCCTTGAACCGAGCCGATTCGCCTGGATCGAAACGACAGTTATCCGCTCCGAGATTTCAAGAAATCAGGGATTCTCAATCCCCCGTTAATTCCGTAGAAAAAGAGATTTTTTCGGCTTGATTTCCTCCGAGAGGCCTGTACTGGCCCAGCGGAATGAACCACGGTCCATTCCGTATCCGAGGCGGGCATGCCAATCGGAAAAAGAGAACCAGGCGGCGGTCCCCGCAGGGCCATGGCAGGTACGACTGTCACTCGCAATGGATTACTCCTGCGAGGAACGTCCGGCCCAAAAAATCGAAAAAGATCAATCACGTTCCGTCGATCCCCTAATCTTCATGGCGCTGTGGTTTCGAACGATCCAGCTCCTGCCAACGCCGTTAGCCCGATGGCTGGGAACGGGAGCCATTCGCTCAGTGCGTAGGCCGTAAGATCGGGTGAACGGCAGACTTTGCGATGCCGCCTCGGTTTTTCTCGGTCCGTTAGTTCGGGTATCGGCCGCTGTCGAAAGGACGAGTCGGAGACGCCGAAAAACCAAGGTCACGGACTGGGGCAGAGCCGGCCCGATCGAACTGGGCCAGTTTTTTTCGGATGCCTGACAGGGATTTTATCGCCGGGTAAAAACGTCGCCTGAGCGTTGATCGTTCCCAGCCGGGTTCCGGCCCGGTATCTTCTCGAAACGACTCCGCCAATCGAAGAAGATGCGTCAAGCATCAAGCCACCGGTTTCTGTGGTTGGTCATCGGAAGTGAGCCGAGCGCCGCCTACCCTTATATCCTTGTTTTGCGACAGCGAAGCGTCTGGTTTGGGTCGTCCCCGGCAGGCCGGAAAAAACGCGATGCAGGCTCCGGACCCCGCGTTGAAAAAAACGGCAATGTTTCGCATCGCCTTCAGGGAACGTTCGTTAATGACGACCGCGAGCACTCCAGGGTATCTCGCAGGAAAGCGTCGATTTACCGAGAGTGTCGCAGAACTGCCTGGCTCGAATCACTCAACGGGCTCCTGTAATAGGGTGCGACAGAATCAGCCCGAGCGGGAACTGAACTCCCTCCGGCCGAAACTTAGCCGGAATCAAGGGAACCGCAGATTGTTGTCGATGGCCCCGAACGAGATACCCACGCTGGTCAACCGCCAGCAGTCAAAGTCGAAAATGGAGCAAGCGGTCAAAAAAGCTGGTTGCGTCGGGGCAACCGCCATTCGAAACCTGATCCAACGACCTAGCACCACCGTTCAACTAGGCGCGATCATTGTCATTACTGAAAGCAATGAACCCTTTACCGAGGTCTCGGGCGAGCCGGGAAATAAATCGCTTCCCTAACGAACGAAACTCTGCATTCCTCCTTGGCGACGATACGCGAATGGGCCCTATCTCGCGTTTCCAAGCTCATCCCCTACCTGTCGCCTCCGACTCGGCTTCACCCCGGAAGAATCGTTCCTGATCGAGTACATGACCGAAGCAATGGCCAAGGCGGTTCGAGCGGCTTCCTCGCCACGATTAAACTCGACCGACATGCACCGTTTCTCAGCCTGCTCCGTCGAATCTAACTGTAGCACTTCGTGCACGACCGGAACGCGGCTGGTCAACTGGATGGTCGCGAAGGCATGAGTGACCGCCGACACGATATGATCGGCATGTCGGGTCTCTCCCTGAAAAACGACTCCCAAAGCGATAATGGCGTCGACCGCCTTACGGTCAGTGCCTGATGCCAGTTCCGAGACGACTGCCGGCATTTCGAAAACTCCGGGGACGCGGACAGTCTTTAGTTGACGACGCGCCACGCCGGATTCGCCCATGACTCGTTGCACCGCAAGCAGCATACTGTCGACGTAAGTGACGTTGTATTGCGAGGCGACAATGATGTAATGCCCTTCCCGGAAATGTCGCCCGGTATCTGCAATCGTCGATTTCAGCATGTTTTGAACGGTTCGATCGATCGGGTTCGTTGCGGGTAATGCCGCCGAAACCCGGAATTGGCGCCGGCAATCAGGGAATCGGAATCAATTCTCGCACCCCGCGGGTAAAACGGCAAGATTTTCGGTATCCGGCTGATTTCGCCAACGAAACGGCCAAGTCGAAATCCCGGCCGACTTGATCGGGCGCGTGAGCGTCAGACCCAAAGGTCAACATGACGCCCGTTTCCAAAGCCAAGCGAAGAATTTCCGGGGCGGGATACATTTCCCGGCAAGGCTTGTGCAATCCGGCCGTGTTGATTTCGATCGCCGTCTCGTGATCCCGGGCCGTTTCGAGAAACTCTCGGAATCCGGGCGTCCGATCCGGTGTGGGCCGGATACCGAATTTCTTGCACAAATCGGGATGGCCGATGATCTGAAAAAGTCCCGAAGCGGCTGCTTGTGACAAGCGATTCAGATATTCCGACCAAATTTCAACCGGATCGCGGCTTCGCCACCAATCGAGCTTTTCAGGATTATCGATATCGAAGCTATCGGAGATATAGTGGACCGAACCGATGAAATAGTCCCAATCATGGCGTTCGGACAGCTCTCGAATCCACGCTTCGTGACCGGGTAAATAATCCACTTCCAAGCCGTATTTGATCGTCAGTTGGGGAAACCGCTGCTGCGCTAGCCGTATTTGCTCCAGATAGAGGTCCAGCTTGCCGCTTTCCATGTGCCAGTCATCCCAATCGTCTCGAATCATGGGAGCATGCTCGGAAAAACCGATTTCCGCCAGTCCGGCTGCCACCGCGCTAGCCGCTAGGTCGCAGGGTTCGCCTCGGGCATGATGGCACAAGCGAGTGTGTAGGTGATAATCGCTAGGAAAAGCCACGGACACCCATCATACTCGAAATTGCCCTCCAAACAATCAATTTCGACGATCCAGTCCGGAATCAAGAGCTCGAATTTCTCGCCACGGCCTTACCCAAGATGAAATTCCCCCCCTGAATCACCGGGTGCCAACGCTGTTACTTATCAGGCTAATTGAGGTTTCGATTACCGTAACTGCCTGCAAACAGGATGTTCCTTTTGTTGACCGGAAGCATCCCAATAGTTTACGAATGCCGGTTCATTTCCCGGCAGAATCAAACGCTTTCAGCTTGACTTCCAATTTTTTTGCGGAAGTACCCAGAGCTTAAATCATTTCCCAACTCCGTTTTGCCCGTGCTGACCACGCTGAAAAAAACGGCGATTACGCTGCATTACATACCTGCTCGTTTTTGGCCCTGATTCTAGTTGAGTTGCCGTGGGGCCTTCACGCCCGCCGAACAGGATCCTATCCCGTGATCTCGGAAACGAAACTCACTGCATCTGTCAACCTAACGCCCCAAGGTTTTATCCAATCGGAAATATCAACTGGATTCACTTGTATCCATGCGGTGTCTCCCCCATCCCTGACCTTGTGTTGTGACCGAATGTCTCCGGTTTGCTATCGTTTAATCACAACAGCTTTAGGTATCACCCAGCAATGGGCTCAACCGGACTGATGCCTAGTCAGATTACGAAATCGTAATCTTGATCTCGCAGCTGCTGAAACAGGCACCTCCCCTTCGTCCCCAACGGACTGTTTTGATCTCGGTCCGTTTGCCACCAACGATTCTGTCAGCCTCGGCATCGGGCGATCGGCATACATCAAATCCCTCGCATGCCAAGTACCCTGCAACGAGATCCTCTCCAATCTTTCCTCATTGCCTTGACAGCTTTTTCTTAATCCAACCGAATGGACTTTCCATCCAATCCTTGTCCCTACGCTGCAATAATCGAGTTCCAGGGTCTGAGAATAGGTCGCTAGGATTTCGACCTCGGGGTCACGGGTTGACTTCGGGGCTGAGAACTTCGTGGAATATTGGGTTGGCAAAGGCAAGCCGGCGGCCGATGACGCGGATCGCTTCGGGGTTGTTGTCCCCCAAGATGGCCGATCTTCCCATTCGGATCGCGGATTCTCCCGTCGTTCCGCTGCCGGCGAAGAAGTCTAGAACTTTGTCGCCGGGATTAGAGTGAACGCGCACGATGCGATTGAGAATAGCGATAGGTTTCTACGTCGGATATTCGGTTTTTTCTTTGCCGTTCGGACTCACGATCGTCTGCCACCAGACATCGGTAGGCGTCTTGCCGCGCTCGGCCTTCTCTCTTCCCACCAGACCCGGTGCCATATATGGCACTCGATCGATGTCATTGTAACGATAGGTATAATCCCTCGGGTTTTTGGCATACCACAAAATGTAGTCATGTTTGGCGGACCACCGGATCTTCGAGCGTGCGCCGTAATCGTAAGCCCAGACGATCTCGTTGAGGAAGGAGTCCCGCCCAAATATGCCGTCGAGAAGCACCTTGCAGTAGTGGGATTCCCGGTAGTCAATGTGAAAAAACAATGACCCGTTAGAAGACAGAATGCGATGAGCTTCCTTGAGGCGGGGTGCAAGGAAGCCGATATAATCGTCGAACTGGTCATTGTAGCCCGATTCCCCTAAAACCTCCATCTTGTACCGCCGCCCTTGAAAACCGGTCCGATCGCCATTGGCGTCGCGGGTCGTGCGGATTCGCTTTCTCGATTGAACTCGACCGGTATTGAACGGCGGATCGATATAAACCAGATCGAACGAAGCGGAATTGAAATTCGAGATAACATCGAGGCAATCGCCCATGTAGATATCAAGCCTTTCCAGGGGAAATCAGTCGATGCATCTCAGAATAATCTCCCGCCCCGAAACCAGAACCTCGCCCTTGGCTTGCGCCGGCTCGTCGGCACAGGAAATCGCTTTGATAAGACGGGTTATAACTGAAAATTGCCAGGAACTGCCTAAATACCTGATCCCCACGTTGCTCCAATAAATGAAATAACTGCCGACGTGCCATATCAACCGCAGCGGCTAAATCTCGTTTCTCGATCATCAACGCAATTCGGATAGAATGCTGGTTCTCCACTGGCCGGACTCTGCCCGCATAGTCGCCTGGAGAACCGACCGGCTATGCCTTGGGAAGTTGCCAGTTCTCCTCCAGATCTGTAAAATCGAAATTTGCTTCTCGATCGGTTTCCCAAATTGGAAATGCGCAAGTTTCCGACCGCCCCAAATTTCCGGCCGTGAGATGTTTCCGGATAAATTCGGAGCCGGCAACCGAAACGTGACTGCCACTCAATCCCTGGCTTCGGAAACAACCCAAATCCCAGTGGCTGCGTTCCGCCCGGTTTCCGATGCGCTCCCAAACCGGCGAACGGGATCTCGAATTACCGTCCCGATTCAAGGTAACGACGCCAACTCTCCACGTCGTCGATATCTTCCAGAGTCTCTAACCAAGCAGGGACGAGATTCAAATCATCGAGCCGACGCCGGGTCTGGGCCAATACCCGGGAAGTGCTCCAGTCAATCCCCTCGAACAATTCCGGGTGATGGTGGGTCATTCCGATCGACCAATATCCTCCATCGACCGTCGGACCCAAAACCACCGGATTGGCGCCAAGCCACCGAAATCCTTTCGTCAGATGAACCGAACGGACGTAAGGACAGTCCGAGCCGATGGCCATGATTTTCTTGCGGCCCCTGGAGAAACCCTCGGCGAAAGCCCTTGCCAACCGCTGTCCCAGGCTACCGCTTCCCTGGCCCCGCATCCGCCACCCGGGACGCAACCATTCGGTTAGCGCGCGTTCCGGGCGGTCGGGGCTAACACGTAATTCAACCTGTTCGAAGAGTTCCAACCGGGACAACAGCCGTTCTACCAATAACCGATAGATCTTGCAGGCTGCTTCATTACCCAGAACCCTCCCTATCCGGGTCTTTACCCGTCCGGGCGTCGGCGCTTTCAGAAAGACGACCAACAGTTCATCGCCTTGCATGAACTAGGCCCAACGCACAGCCACGCTCGCCGCTCGGCACTGACCGTTGCCGACGAACCAGTCGAAGCCCGGAGAGCGACCGGTTCCGCTACTTGATTTCCGCGTTGTAGAACTCCATCCAATCGTCGAGATTGTTCAGATTCACCGCATCGTGCGGAGCGGCCGGCCCGTCTTCGATTTCGCTGGCTTCGAGCACGGATTTTCTGGTCTCGTCGTCGTGAATATAGCCCGCGATCTGGGAATTCAAGCTCGTTACGGAACCCTGATCCAATTTTACCCCGTCCTGCTGCTTTACCCAGACTTCGAATTGAGGATAGGTGGGCTTCGACCGGGAGATGTAATCGATCGTGGTCTGCTTATTCAGTCCCAAACCGTCCAACATCAACTGGTCGTAGCCGGGACCGCATCCGGGATAACCGTCGGCCAACTTACCGGCGGCTTCCAAGGAAACCTTCTGCCAAAAACGCGGAAGATGCAACACCCCCAAGGGACCGGCTGTTCCAGAACTGATCAACGGTACGATTTTACTCATGGTTCTAGTCGATGTGAATTGAAACGATGGCCGGATTATTTCAAATCCAACCAAATTGTCAAGCCGGCAACGTCAGAAAAACGCCGACCGCCTAATCAACCTGATTTCGAAAACGATGGACGAAGTCCACCCATTCTCTCCAATTTCTCGAGTATCCGAAACTCCATCGATGAACTGCAGCACCGTAGACAACTCGTTCGGATCCTCCGCTGCCCGGCGATCGATAATTCCCTAGCCCGCCCGCATCGATATCGTCGGTCGCGACTCAAGGCATGCTTGACGTTCTGAGGCCTTGACCGTCGAACGCCCTGTCCGGTCACTCGTTCCGCCAGGCTAAAGCGGCGGCAAAATCCGCCTGTCCCAGATCCGCCAGCGACCATCGTTCCTCTGGCCAATCCGGGAAATTGAAATAACCACGGCCGGCGCCGTCGATCATTGCCGCGGGGGTTTCAAATTCGGCAGGACTCAAGGAAAATCCGGTGCCTCGCCCCTTGAGCAAAGCCTCCTTGAAAGTCCAAAATCGATAGAAGCAATCGGCTTTTCTTGCTGCCGGAACGCTCGCCAGCGCACGACGTTCCCGCACGCCGAATACCCGGTCGCCGATTGCCGTCAGCGGCCGGCGAGGACAACGCATTTCGATGTCCACTCCCAGTTGATTCCCCTCCCCGATAACGATCAATCCATGCTCGCCGCTATGGCTCACATTAAAGCGGACGGCGACCTCGTGCCCCGCAATCAAGGCGAACGGTTTGCCGTGGTCGCCGTAGCCGAAGGCGAGCTGCCGATTGTCGCATTTCAGCCGATCGCAAAGCAGTATCCGCAACGCGGCGCGGCAGAGTACGAATCGGCGGCGGGAATGCTTTTCCCGAAACAGCTTGCTCCGCAATAATTCCGCTTCGTTCAACCAAGAGGCCGCCTCGAGCTCGCTTCGGCCGTCGGCGGCCAGATCGACCCAGATCAATTGAAATCCCTCAAGCTGACGAAACGGTTTCCACCACACGCCCGTTCACCTCAATCCATTCTTGCCCGAGTTACGAAGAATCCCGAACCGTAACCGGCTCGCTCCTCCGTCATTTCCGGCCGCCTCGAATTCGACTGCGGGTTCGTCGAAATCAAACGGCAACCAACCATCTTCTCTCGCTTGCGTTTCGCAACTGTTTCGGAACTTCGCCGTCGCGCCGTTTTCCGTTGCCCGCCCGGAACGTCACCGATCAAATCACCGCACGAACAAAGTCGGGCATCGCCAACCTAGGTTCCCCGCCACAGGCGAAGCGTCGTTTCAAACCGTCGCGAAAAAAACGTCCCAGTGAAAGGATCATCGATCGCAGCACTCCAATCCCACGAGGCCCGTTCTGATCGCAGCACGCTCGAATCGGTTGACGATTCCGTACTGCCGGCGACCGCTCAGATATTTACAACCGGGAACCTCTCATCAGCTCTTGGAGCTTGACCTGAAAGTCCATCAAGTCGTTCTGAGAAGGCTGATATCCGGGTTCGTCGGGATCCATGGCGAATCTCCCTAGCCGATCGACGCTCCAAGCGGCCGCCTTGCCGTCACTGAAGGTCACTCGCCCGCTAGCGATAAAGCTGGGCCGGGTCACTTGATCTAGAGAGACCGTCACTCCGCCACCAGCGGGAGGAGTCGAATCTGGAAAGGCCGACTCTGGTTCCTGCCCCCCCATGGCTCCCAAGGGGTCCGCAGCGGACCTCTCGTCCGGTGCCGTGGCTTGATCGTCGGACTCGTCGTCCTGGATCATCACGCCCAGATCGTCGACCAAAAAACGAACCTCCATATAGGTCAACCGAATCTGAAATTCGTCGCCCAATTTCGTTTGAATTTCCGACAGCCCTAACCCGGACCGGATCCACTCGCGAACGGTTTCTTTCTGCGCTTCATCCAAATTCATATTGGGGACGGGATAGATAACGGAATCGCTTCGAGAATAGCAACTCTCAAAATGATACCAGGCAAACGCTCGAGCTCTCAGGAGCGCCGGGCGGAGCCAGCGCTCGAACCTCCGGCGCCCCTCACGCCACCACTCTGCCACGAATCGGCGATCGTTCGCCCGCAGCTTAGCCTTTCCCGGTCCCGGGCGATCGGGTTTTCGCTACCGGCAGCCGTCGCGAACGCCTTCGTTCTCCAGTCTGTCGTTCCCTAAAAAACAATCAGCGCTCTTGATTGGATCAAGAACTCTATAGCAACCTTGCGTTACAAGCGCTCATGCGGACCATTCACCGTTACCTCACCGGACAAATTGTTTCGACCCTCCTGTTGACCGTAGCGGTGTTCACCTTCGTGTTGATTCTGGGAAACGTTCTTAAAGAGATCCTCACCCTGCTCATTAACGGCCAAGCCTCGGCATGGCTCGTCTTGCAGGCTCTCGGATTGCTCCTGCCCTACGTGCTGGTCTATGCGCTGCCGATTGGACTGTTGACCGCCGTGCTGCTGGTGTTCGGCAGATTCAGCGCGGATCAAGAACTGACCGCCTTGCGCGCCAACGGCGTCAGTCTGGTTCAGATCGTCTTGCCGGTGTTGGTTCTCAGTTTGCTGCTCAGCGGACTCTGCGCCGCGATCAACCTTCATTACGGTCCGGCCTGCCGGGCGGCTTACAAAAATTTAATCAAGAACGTCGACCTGACGACCACTGCCGATCTGTTCATCGAAAACACTTTCATCGAAGAGATTCCGGGATACTGGATCTATCTGGGCCGAAAAGAAGGTGACCGGCTCCAAAACGTCCGCATCTTCACCCTCAATCCCGAAGGAGAAATCGACGGCGATTTCAGCGCCCGGTCCGGCCGCCTCGACATCAACGAACAAACCGGACACATCCAAATCCAGTTGCGAGACGCCACGGTGATGAATCGCTTTTCGACCGGCGACGGCTCCGAAGACATCCAATGGTCGGCCCCCGGTTACCTCGCCGAATGGTATTCCCATCCCATTCAGATTCGGTCGCGAGCCGCCGGCGCCCGCAAACCGAAAATCAATCACATGACGCTCGAACAACTCCAAAGCGAATTAAGCGCCCTGCGCCATGCCGCTTCCGTTTCCGCCCGGTCCGCCAATCCTGCCGCTTCCGGTACGGCTACCCCAGGCGACGATCCGGTCGACATCTCGTTACCGGTCGTCGTGCAAATCCATCACCAGATTTCGTTTTCCTTCGCCTGCTTCAGTTTCGCCTTGATCGGCATCCCCTTGGGCATCCAAACCCACCGCAGGGAAACCACCATCGGGGTGGCCTATTCGCTCCTGCTTTTATCCGTCTACTACGCTTTTCTGATCACCGCGAAAAGTCTGGATGTTCATCCCGAATGGCATCCGGAACTCATCGTCTGGTTACCTAATTTCCTCTTTCAGGGCGTCGGCTGTTATCTGCTCTGGAAAACCAGTCAAAAAGCGTAAAGCCGGCGGCGTCCCCTCAGGGCCGCCATTCCCGAGCCGCACGTTCCGCCAAGTGCGTCAGCAGCCGGCTCGAGTGCGCCATCGCCTCATCCGGCCCGGCCAAATCCGGTGTCAGGGAATACGTCCGGCTAATACCGCTGGCGGCACTCGGGCGAACGGTCGTCACGCCACTCAATCCCAGACAAGGTTTTCCTTGCCGGCGACAACGGTTCGCCACTTGGCCGACGCCCTTTCCCATCATGGTGGAAGCGTCCAACGCCCCCTCGCCCGTAATCACCAAGTCGGCCCAAGCAATTTTCGCTTCCAACCCGGTTAGCTCAGCGAACACGTCGAAACCCAACCGAGCCTGGGCGTCGAAAAACGAGAACAAGCCGAAGCCCAATCCCCCGGCCGCTCCCGCGCCGGCTCGCCGGGCGTCATCCCTCCCGTTCAAACGCCGCAAACACTCGGCCATCCGCTCCAAGCAAGCTTCGGCTACCGGCAACTCGTCCTCTCGCAAACCTTTCTGAGGCCCGTAGATCCGAGTGGCGCCCTCGGCGCCCAGCAGTCGATTCTGTACGTCTACGGCCACGGTCACCTCCCAATCGTTTCTCGCTTCGGTAGGCGCCTCGATAGTTCGCAACGCCGTCAACTCGGGCCACCGCTCGATCGGCGATCGGTCCGGCCGGAGGAAGCGCCACCCCAGAGCGGTAGCCATGCCGAACCCGCCGTCGTTGGTCGCGCTCCCTCCCAACCCGATCAAAACCCGCTTCACCGACTGACGCCGCAATTCCGCCATCACGATCCCCAACCCCCGGCTGTCCAGTTCGAAGGGATGATACTTACCTTCGGGCAAGCGAGCCAATCCGACGACGCACGCCGACTCGACGATCGCCGTATTCGAATCCGGCAACCGCCACCAAGGCGCCGTAATGGATTGACCGGCGGCGTCGACCGTTGCGATTCGGCGAAGCCGGCCTCGTTCCTGACGAGCGAGGGTTTCGCCGAAGCCGTCGCCGCCGTCGCTCATGGACAAGGTCTCGAGTCGATCTTCGGGGCGGCCTTTCCGCCAACCGCCGGCCATCGCTTCCGCCGCCTCGAAAGCCGTCAAAGTGCCTTTGAATTTATCGGGGATAATCAGAATATTCAGCGACATCGGATCGACGGCACGCTCGAAAAGGGCGGACCAACTTCGGGTTTGACGTTCTGTGCCCCCGCCCCGAACCGATCTTTCCGAACCGTTCGTTTGGCCCGCCCCACCTCGGAACGAAGAGCCTCGAAGGAACCAAGCGGCGCCGCCGCACGGCGATGACGAACGATCGGCCCGGCGACGAGACAACCGGCTTCCAATTTTACCGAGATCCGTTACAAAAAGGAAGCGACTTGCGCGGCTAATCCGGTTGAGGCAAAACGGGCCACGACTTTCCGTTCATGGATAAAATACTGCTCATCGACGATGAGACCGACGTCCTCTACGCCTTCCAGAGGATTTTCGAGTCGCCCGCTATCCAAATCGTTTCGGCCACCAGCGGCGAAGACGGGCTCAAGATCTTTCCCAAAGCCCGCCCCAATCTGATCATCATGGACATTCGCCTAGGTGAGATGAACGGCTTGCAGACCTTGGAAAAGATTCGCGAACTCGACGCTCGCACTCCGGTGATCATGATGACGGCCTACGGCACGACTCAAACGGCCATCGAAGCGATGAAGCGCGGAGCCTACGACTACCTGCTCAAACCCTTCGACATCCCCAAGCTGCAACGCCTCGTTCAGTCCGCCCTGAAAGCTTCCCGGGACATGCGGCAGTCCATCAGTCTGGATACTCTGGAAGATCCGGCCGACGACGAACTCGGAATCGTCGGGAAAAGCGAACCGATGCAAAAAGTCTTCAAACTCATCGGTCAGTTGGCTTCCTCTCACGCCACGGCTCTCATCACCGGCAAAAGCGGCACGGGAAAAGAAATCGTCGCCCGAGCCATCTACCACCACAGTCCCCGATCCCCTAATCCCTACTTGGCTATCAACTGTGCCGCGATACCCGAGAACCTGCTCGAGAGCGAACTCTTCGGGCACGAAAAAGGGGCTTTCACCGGAGCCAACGCCCTGCGAATCGGCAAGTTCGAACAATGCAACCAGGGCACGATTTTTCTGGACGAGATCGGCGACATGGCCATGCAGACGCAAACCCGCATTCTCCGCGTCCTCCAGTCCGGCACTTTCGAACGCGTCGGAAGCAACCGGGTCATCGAAGTCGACGTGCGGATCATCGCCGGCACCAACCGCAACCTGGAAGAAGCGGTAGCGAACCGATCGTTTCGAGAAGACTTGTTCTATCGGCTCAACGTCGTGCGCATCCGCCTTCCCCCATTGCGTGAACGCCGGGAAGACATCCGGTTGCTGGTCAGCTATTTTCTCAAGAAATTCGGCGCCCACTCGAACGAACCGAAAAAAACGATCAACAGCGACGCGCTGGAAGCCTTGGAACGGCACGACTGGCCAGGCAACGTAAGGGAGTTGGAAAACGTCATCCAACGCTCTTTGGTGGTCACCAAAGGAGAGGCCATCCTGATCGACGATTTGCCGCCCGAGATCTCCGGGCAACATCAGCTTCCCGACCGCTTGGCCGGCTCGAAAGAACTACCGGCATCCCCGGAACCGGCCGCGGCCGACGAACTCGTCCCGCCTCAGATCCATCAATTATTCCTGTGGGCGCAGCGCTCGTCGGACTTGAAAATCATGCCGGCCATCGAACGCGAAGTCATCCGGCTCGCCCTGGAGCAAACCGAAGGCAACCAACTCAAGGCCGCCAGCTTGATCGGGATTTCGCGCAACGCCTTACGCCGCCGCATTCAAAAATACGGGATCGTCCGCAATCTGGACGTTCAATAAGGCCCGGCCCGACGGATTCCCGCCGGGTCTTCGGCTCGGCCTCCGCTAGGACGCGCGGCCGCTCCGCCGCCAGCGCCGGTGCGCCCAAAGCCAATTGGCAGGATCGCGCCTGACCGCCGAACCGAGCACGTCCTGGATCTCTTGGGTGATGTCGGGCACCGATCTGGGACCGCTGCAAGCGACGGTCGGAATCGACTTGCCGATTTCGATCCGCCAACGGGCCAGCCCCACCCGGTAACAGATCGCCGTTCTCAGTTTGAGCCGGTAGCGCAACGCCAATAAGGCGGGTGCCGCGCTCGAAAGACATTCCCGGTCCAAAAACGTCGTCGGGACGCCGTTTCCCGTATGCTGATCGGCTAACAAACCCAGAACGAGTTTTTGAGGCCGTCCCAACTCCCGCTTCAATCGGGTCAGTTCGCCGCGCCGTTCGTAATACCGGATCCTGGAAAACCGCCGCCATTCTTCCAGCGCCCGGTTGGCGCCGGGATGTTTAAGCGCACGATACGTCGTGGCGATCATCGAGGCGCCTAACCAGTGGCCGGCGTGAGCATACAACTCGAAATTACCGAAGTGCCCAATGACCATCAGAACGTTTTTGCGATCGGATTTTTCGTCCCATAACGGAGCGCTGATGGTTACTTCGACATGATGCTTGAGTTGATCGAGAGTCATGCCCGCGGCGCGAACGGCGCAGCAGTAATTCTCGCCGAGCCGCCGGAAATGTTCGCGGGCGAGAGCCGCTTGGTGTCCTCGATCCCCCTCCCCGGCGAAAACATACCGGAGATTTTCCAAGGTGCGACGGCGATGCCGCCGGTCCACCCAGTAAGCCAACTCCCCCAGACACCGTCCGAGGCGAGCTACATTCCGAAGGGAAAACCGCCAGAGAACGAAATGGAACAGTTTCAGCAACCAATAAATCACGCTACCGTTTTTCCGCGATCTGACGATAGCCTCCCGAGCCGGAGGTGGCCATCAGTTAGCTTGAGCCGGCCAAACCCGAAAGGCGTCGTTATATCTGGGCGGTTCGTCCGGTCTGCGTAATTCGCCGACGGGGGTTTCGGCCAGAGCCCCTGGGCCATTCTGCGTTCAGAAGCCGAAGCTCGAATCGTCCCCGGTATGGATTCGACGTGATTCGCCGGCCGAGTCGACTTCGACCGGCCGGCGATCGCGACGAGGTGACGGTTCATCCGGTTCGCGCTCGGAAAACACGAGACTCCCGCACGGACGCTCCCGGTCAGATAATCAGAAAAAAGCATTTCGGATAGACTGAATCGAAACGGCGGCGAAGGCCATCGCACCGACAGACTCATCTCGCGAGTTTCCGAATCGTCGGATTCCATTCCCGGGTAAGATGCTAGCGAAAACAGATCCGGCCGACGCAATCCTGAAAGTCCTTGGCTCCCTTGACGATCTTGATTTCGACCCGCATGAAATAGACGCTCAGATCGCGGCGGTCCAGCATGGGGAACCGGACGGCATCTTTCTGGGTGGTAATAATCATCGAGGCCCCCCGCTTGACGCTCCGGTTGATCACGTCCAACACTTCCCGCTGGGTGTAGCGATGGTGATCGGCGAACCGTCGTTGATAGACCAGTTGATTGCCCAAATCGATCAGGCTGCGTTCGAAGCTTTCCGGCTGCGCGATACCGCTGACGGTCGCCACCTTGCGCCCCTTGATTTGATCGAGCTTCAGTCGCTGACCGGTGTAGACATCTTCGAAATACAATGGATGATGCACGCATTCGACGATCAAAGCGTTGGCGTTGTAACGACCGATTTGATGGCGCAAATCCAAGGTGCTGCCGTTGCTTTTGGTGATGAACACGGTCTCCGCCCGCTTGAGATGGGAGGGAGGTTCCCGCAAAATGCCCCGGGGCAACAGGAATCCGTTTCCGAAGGGTTTCTGGTAATCGATCAACACCACGTCGTGCCGGCGGCCCCGCAGTTTCCAATACTGAAAACCGTCGTCTAGAATCAAGGTATCGCAACCGAAACGTTGGATCGCGAACCGGCCGCTTTTGACCCGGTCCTTGTCCACCAAGACGACGATGTCCTTGAGATTCGAGGCCAGCATATAGGGTTCGTCGCCGGCCATTTCCGAATCCAACAGCAACGATTTGCCGTCGGAAACCACTCGGGGCGAGGTCACGGCATGACGCATGAGCAGTCTATTGCGCAACCTTTGATAGAACGATACCGGTTTGGAGCGGTACCCACGGGACAGGATGGCCACTTTCCGGCCGGCGTCTTGAAGTTCTCGAGCGAACCGTTCGACCACCGGAGTTTTACCGGTCCCTCCCACCGTCAAATTACCGATGGCTATGACCTGGACTCCCAAGGTCGAATCGCGAAAAATGCGGATATTATAGAGAAATCGCCGGCATTTGATGATCGCCGTAAAACTCAAGGAAAGACAAAAAAGCCCCGAACGAACTAGCGCCGCAAATTTTCCTTTCCGGTGTCCCTCGATCACTTCGATCACCAGAGTCTCGAGAGACTCGGTCCATGACCGCAGCAGTTCTTGCATCGCCGGCAGTGTGCCTTTCCGACAGAACGAAGGCAAGCAAAGCTCCCCGGACGACGACGAAAGCCAGAAAGAATTTTCCGAAATTCGGGCACCCGTCCGCCGGTTCGTCCTCCCCTACCGATGCTTTCTCCGTACCGCCCGGCTCGTTGCTGTTAGTTCGCCATCGGATAGGGTTATTTACAGGCAAATCCCCTGCCGTCTGAAGCGTAGGAGTCGGTTTTTCATCTGCCCGCAGGCCACCAAAAAATGACGAATTCGAAATGCCCCGATTCGGAAGGGGCGATAAATCGACGAGAACGGATGATCCGCGAAGGTGGTTTCGGAACGAACCGGAGACATAATTGAAATCGCGTTGAGACCGAACAACGGTCTTACTTCGGACCGAATAGGCGTTAGCGCTGAATTCGTCGTCAAACTGACCCCGGTTCGATCGGAGATATCTCGAGTGGACTACCGCAACAGTCCACTGGCCCGGGTTGGTTCGCTCGGCCCGAGAACTCTCGTCTTCTGGACCGGAAGGTTAGCCAATCGGTCGACACAAGCGGATTCTCACGGGAGCGAATATAATTCGTTATCGCCCAACTTTGGATTCCGATACCGCTCGACGCCGGCCCACCGGAACCGGACGGAATCGGATTGTCCGTCAATCCGGATGTTCGATAACTCTGGAGGCGAGCCGCACCTATCCGAAGCGGAGCAGCGCGACAGAACAATACCGAATGATTCGGGATCATTCCTGACTTCCAGTCCAATGCCGCTACCAAAGTTACTTGGGCGATGCTCTCTGAAATACCGATCCGCCCCAAACTGTCGGGACGATATTCTGACGTTGGCTCGAGACTAACGGAAGGCTTCGGACGACGATTTGTGTCGCCCTGAAAACCGAATCAAAGGGAACTCAAACGATAATTCCTCGAAATTCCGATCGTTATTGGAAAAAATCGATTAGGCTGAAAAAAAGACCAGATCTATTCGATCAGATTTTCAACCCAGCCGACTCCTAATCACGAAAACCGGCGGCCCCAACACCAGATTAGCCTATTCAAGGGGATTAGAAGGCAAGTTACCCTGCATTATATTTGGCATTGCATCTCATCGATCGTTATCGCACGATGCCTGACCTGACTTAAAAGGTCGATGAGTAAGCTCTAACAGTTCCCGTTGCCTCCTGATCGAGAGACTGTCGATCTCTTCAGCGAGCTTGACGAAAGAATGGAACCTCATTTCTTTGTGGGCAGGGATAATGTTATTGCGGAAATAACAAAAAACGGCCAGCGATAGCCATGAGGCCTTCGCTGGCCGCCGAAGACGAACGCGTTAAAGCCGCCGGGCTCACTTTCGTGGTTCAGGGAGCTCCTGAGGCGGGCAAAACAGCTCTGCTGACACATCTCCAATATCTTTGGGGAAATGATCCCCGAAACAGTCCGAATTTCCTTCCAATTCCGCTGCCCCAACCAACCAACATGGCACACGCCGTATCGCTTATAACGCAGAAGGCCGATTCTCGAAAAGCGAACAAAATATTTTCGTCGAAATCAACCACCCACAATTTGGGGAGTTCGCTACTTGAGTTTTTCGAATTCAACCGCACCACTATCAAAGAACCGCCGACTGTCCCCGAAACTCTTATTCGACTCGCCGAATTAATTCCTCCGGAATAATGGGGCTGTCCACTCTGCGTCATAGTGGACGAAATTCAAAACGTCAAGCCAAAACACGAACAATTTATCAATGAACTCCACGAGGGAAACCACGTATTGCCCATCGTTCCGCTCTACACCGGTTTGACCAACTCCCGCAAAGCGCTCGCCGGAATCGGGGTCAGCCGCGTACAGACCGATAACGTTCGGACGTTTTCCAGTCTCTCCGTCGCTGAATCGAAGCGAAATGTGAAACTTCTGATCGTTCGCTGTCGGATCACTCATTCCCGGGAGCGGTTTGACGAAATTTCGAACGGGATTGCGGAACGGTCGGAGGGTTGGCCGCAACATCTGCGTACAGAAACGGCGGCCCTATCCTGGAGACTGAAGCAGGCCGATTGCGAATTATCCCGCACGGATTTCGCCGAGATAGATTCCAAGGCACAGTATTACAGGGTGAAAAGTTACCGAGCCCGGCGGAGTCCCGAAATAGATGCCGCCAAAAATTTGGTGGGCGCAATGATGAGAGATGTTCCTGAACAAGAGCTTCCACGAGGTAAGATTACTAATGCAATTTCCCGAAATGCCCGTCCCGTCGGCACTGTAGAATAGCAACTTCCCCGCAAGACTGCCCCCGAAACATTTCGGGAGCATCTGATCCACTAGGAGGTCTTGCATCTTGCAAATGACATCCGACGGGTAGCTGAAATGTCCGATTCCCAGTTTTCGCAGCTGGCTAATTTCCCAGGCGGATCCGCTACAGCGGAAGAGTTCTGCCCCGGAACGTTCGCCAAAACGGGTACCGACTCGAAAGAAATCCAGCCCTCGAAAACGGCGACCTCAAAACCGGGAAAAAGAATGCGGCCGGGACGAAGACCGTTAGATTTAGGATCGTCCTCGCGAGAACGCCCCTCCCGGGGCCCCGTCAGTAATCATTCCCCCCCGACGCTCAAGTTTCGGAAGTTTGCCTGCCGGCGGCGTTCGGCTTCAAGTTCGGTCGCATCACACCCTGATCATCGGCGGTTGATGTCGCGTCCGCTCCGATCCCTGATGAAACAAAACCTCGGAGTCTGCCCCCAAACTCGGGTTCAAATCTTTCAACAAAGAGCTCGTCCACGGCAAGGCCTGGAGACAATCGCCCCCTCACGGACCAGCCCGACCGAATCCCTTCCCGGAAACCTCCCCCTCCCGGTGTCGGTTCCAGCAGCATTGGCATCGAATCCACTAACTTGGCAATGCGGCAAACCGGGGAAACAGATTTCAAATCCGCATTTGTTCCGGTTAACGATTGACGTTGGATTCTTATTGACAACCGTCTGGGTTCCCTTAGGGTTGCCGCCGAATTAAGCCCGGTACGATGGCGTAACCGGCTAACGCAACTAACGATCCCGGAATCAGGAACCAGTGACGGAAGTACGAGTTTACAAGGGAGAACCCATCGAAAAAGCTCTGCGGAGACTTAAGAAGAAAATCGATCGCGAAGGCACGCTGAGACAAGTGCGCAGCCACCGTCATTTCGAAAAGCCGAGCGAGAAAAGGCGCCGGAAAATGAAGGTGGCTAAATTCTCGGCGATGCTCAGCGCTCGTTACGCCGACCTCTGAACCGCCGGTGGCGGTTTGGCATTCTCGGGCCGGCGCCCAGGCCCTTGATTGGGCGCGTCGCCAGAACGCGCCGCTCAGCGTTTCGGTCAGTTCGTTCTCGAGATGACACCACGCCCGTTCCAGCCAGGCATCGATTGCCGCTAATTCCCAACTCGCCGGATTATCGGACGACAGGTCCGAAAGCGACACCCCTTTCATACGCTTTCGCGTTGCAAGACGTACCGAATCATTCGGCGACGTCATGGCCGGGATAACGGAACCTGACGAGCCTAATGAACGGCATTAGTGAGTTGTCGCTACAGGCCAATTGATCATCGTCATCTCCGGCAAATCACTCGGATAATTTCGAACCCGCCGGGTATCGTGCCGCTGGACCGCAACGTTGCCGATCACGGCTTCGCCTCTCGGTCCGTGACGATTCGCCGACCGAAATCAAGCGAGTCAACGGCTTAGGCGGGACCGCCGGTAGAGAACGAGTCGTCGCAACTCGCCCCGTAGTGAAACCGGCTATCCGCCAATACTGGACATGGATCGCGAAGGGTAGACGAAATCCTCCCTGCCGATCCGGTGCCCCGATTCCTTGAGACTGACGACCTCTCGCAGGCGGGTTTCGATCACCTCGTCGTCGCCGGTCGAACGCATCAACGACCGAAAATCGTGTTCCTGTACACTGAAGAGACACGTGCGCACCTGGCCGTCGGCCGTCAGCCGCAAACGGTCGCAATGACCGCAAAACGGTTCGGTCACCGGAGCGATGATCCCTATCTCTCCGTCGCTGTCGTCGATCCGCCAACGTCGCGCCGTCTCGGCCGGCCGTTCGGAATCGATCTCCGTCAAAGAGAATTCCTCTCGTAAGCGCGAAAACATATCCCGCCCTGATACGACATGTTCTCGTTGCCAGGATTTGCGAGCGTCCAAAGGCATAAATTCAATAAACCGCATGCTGACACCCTCCTCCCGGGCGTAACGGGCCAAGGCGACGATTTCATGATCGTTGATATCCTTGATCACCACCGCGTTAACCTTGACCGGAGAAAAGCCCAACTGCTGGGCCAGCTTGACGGACCGGGTCACCTGCTCCAGTCCCTGAACGCCCGTCAACTTGCGGAAATTATCGGGGTCGAAGGAATCCAAACTGAAACTCACCCGCTGCAATCCGGCGGCCCGCAACAATCGAGCGGATTTCGGAAAGGTGAATCCATTGGTAGTCATCGCCAAATCCCGAATGCCCGGAATCTCGGCCAACCGTCGAATCAAATCCGGCAGGTTACGCCGCAACAAGGGTTCTCCGCCGGTCACCCGCAACTTCTCGATACCGCACCGAGCGGCCAGCCGGACGAACCGCGTGATCTCTTCGAAAGTGAGAATGTCACGTTTCGGTTTCCAACGAGGACGAATCGCGTCGCCGGAACGAAACTTCCAGCGGTCGCGATAGAAATTCTCGGCCGCTTCGCTTTCGGGAAGGCAATAAAGGCACCGAAAGTTACACCGGTCGGTAACGCTGACCCGCAGATCCCGAAGGGTGCGATGAAAGGAATCTACGAGCAACGACCGCCCTCCTTCACTCCTGATCCGAAATCGGCGGCGGACGAAGGATTCTGACGTCACCGCTCTGCTTGATCTCCACGTTCAAATTATAATTCGTACGCACGACCGGCTTTTGAAAACCCAACGCCAACAACTCCGCGCCTCGGCGCGTTCCGATGCCGCCGCCTAATCCTCGCTCCACCCATTCGACGCGGCGAGTGACCGTCAACTGATTGCGCAGTTCGTTCATCCGGTCCTGGAGCATCGCGAGATTGTTGAATTTCAGCCGGATGGATTCCTTTTCGTCCTGCAACCGTTTCAGTTCCCGCAACAGATAATTCCGTTCGCCCTCCGATTGCGACAGACCGTTTTTCACCGAATCGATTTGCCGTTCCAGATTCTGCATGCGGGAGCCTAAGGTCGTCAGTTGCTCGCGAAGTTCCTCGCGCTGCGATTCGAGCTCCTCGATCTGCTTGTCCTTGTCGTTGGCTTCGGTCAAGGCCGATTGTTTTTCTTGAGTCGTTTTAGCGAGGTCTCCCTGGATGCGGACGTTGTCGTTGGAAAAGGTGATCAGCCTCTGGCGCATTTCCACCAATTCGTTGGCGGTCGTTTCCAATTCCTTCTGCAGCAAGACGTTGGTTTGTTGCGACACCTGCAAATTCTGCTGGGTAGTAACCAATTGCTGCTGGACAGTTTCCAGATTTTCCCGGCCGATCCGTTCCTTTTCGACGGCTTGCACGTGTCGAAAAATCAAGCCGCCGATCAAACAAAGACATACCACCCCGAGCAATACGGAGATTTTGTTACCGCTCATGTCTAGCCGATCCTGCCACAAAGAAACCGGCGACGCAAGACTTGCCTCGTCCCCTGAAAACGATCCCGGTCCGATTCGCTCCGCTCACTCGCGGGTGCCGCGCCGTTGCCATTCAAGCAACCGGTCGAGATGCTCCGCCAAGCGTCGCGCCGTTTCGGCGGCCGTGCGGCGTAACCGGAGCATCGCCCTTAACCGAGACGGCCGCCGCACCAGCATGCCGAAAAGTTTTACCCCGCTGACGGTCATCCGGTCCGTCAGTGCATCGTTCGGGTCGAAAGCGAGATCTTCCCTGGACGTATCGGAAATCGCCCGAAATATCAGGCAAGGAATGCCATTCTCTTCCGTCACCCGGCGAATCGCGGCCGATTCCATGTCGACGGCGTCGCACGAACTGCTCTGCCTCAAGCGTCGTTTCTGCTCGGCGGTGACCACCACGCGATCATGACCCAGGAAAGCGCCTTGCCGGATCTCGAGCTCCGCCAAGGACGGAAACAGCGGATGAACTCCCGACGTTTGATACACCGGTTCATGCAGCGAAAGCGAAGGATCGAGCGCCCCGGCGAAGCCGGAGGAAACGATCAATCGAGGCCGGTAATCGGCCAGAACCTTACGCAAGGAGCGTTCGGCGTTGCCGGGGCCGATACCCGTATGCAGCACCCGGCACGAAGGACGGCCGCGGCGAAAAAACCGGGATTCCGTCCTGAGCGCGAAACAAATCAAAGTCGCTGCGCGATCGTCAGGCACGACAACGAACCCGATTCAATTTCCGGACGGCGACAGTTTGCGGTAAGTGGCCAAAGCCAATAACGGCCAAGTGTTGCGGTAGATGTCGTATTTCAAATAGAACACCCTGGGGAAGCCGGTTCCCGTCGTTTCCCGTTCCGGCCACGAACCGTCGGAGTCTTGGGTAGCGATCAGATATTCGATCCCCTTAACCAAAGCGGGAAGCTGGGGGTCGGCGAAAGCGCACAGTCCCATGACCGCCCAAGCCGTCTGCGAAGGCGTGCTGGGACCTTGTCCCTTGAACACGGGATCTTCGTAGGTATTGCAACGTTCCCCCCACCCCCCGTCGGTATTTTGGACCGATTCCAACCAACGCCGGGCCCGTTGCAGATAAGGCGCGTCCATGGCTTCTCCTACCTCCCGCAGTCCCCGCAACACTTGCCAAGTGCCGTAAATGTAATTGACCCCCCAACGGCCGTACCAAGAACCGTCCGCTTCCTGCTGCCCTTTGAGATATTCGATCGCCTTGACGATTTGAGGATGATCCAGGGAATAACCTTCGTAACCCAACAATTCCAACACCCGAGCCGTGATGTCGGCGCATTCGGGATCCAACATCGCGTTATGGTCGGCGAAGGGGACCTTTTCCATGATGCTCTTGGTGCAATCCTTGTCGAACGCGGCCCACCCCCCGTCGTGGCATTGAAACGTCAACAGCCATTGCAAACCCCGTCGGAAACATCGCTCTCGTTTTTCGGGATCGGTCGTAGGCGTCAACCGCAGGGCGAGCAGCACCAACGCCGTATCGTCCACGTCCGGGTTCCACCGATTGTTGAACTCGAACGCCCAACCGCTAGGATCGACCCCAGTCGGATTCTTGTAGGCCCAGTCGCCGCGAAACCTGATTTCCTTCGCCATCAACCACTCGGTAGCCTTGACCAACGCCGGATGATTCTCGGGCAAGCCCGATTCCCGCAAGCAGATGCAAGCGATTGCCGTGTCCCATACCGGAGAGAAACACGGTTCGAGACGCACCGAAGTTTCCGTTTCGTGTTCGAGTTGCTTCAAGGAACGCTCCGCCCGCACCACCTGAGGATGATCGTCCGGATACCCTAAGGCCTTGAGCGCGATCAACGAATTGAGCTGAGCCGGGAAAATCGCCGCCAATCCGTCCGCCCCTTCGAACCGTTCCAGCATCCACGCTTCCGAACGCCGCAAGGCTCGTTGCCGAAACGGATGCAACCGATGCTTCGCGAACCATTCCGCGAATTTGTGGAGTTTATCCAAATGGATAAAAAAATTCCGCCAGGTCGCCCACTGCGGGTCCGGGCGCAAGGCCAAATCGCGCTCGTGAAAACCTTCGGGATACAACTCGTCGAGCCGAATCGGATTTTTCAACGATCGGGTAGGCCGGAAGTGATTGATAATCGATAACGGAACGAGCATGGAACGGGTCCAATTGCTCATCTCGTGGAAATTCACGTGAAACCATTTGCCGATGAGAATGATCTCGCAAGGAATGGTCGGCACGTACTTCCAAGGAAAAAGTCCAAATAAGGCCAAATACAATTTGGAGAAGGTATTCATGCGGGGAATGCCTCCCAGATTCAGGGCGACTTCCCGGGCCACGAGCATCCGGTGATCGGTCTCGGCCACGCCGGCCAGTTTCAGGGCCAGGTAGGCCTTGATGGTGGCGTTCACTTCCGGCGGGCCGCCGTAGTAGATGTTCCACCCGCCGTCGGGCAACTGCATGGAAAGGATATGATGGATCGCCTTCCGTTGCCACGTTTCGTCGACTTTGCCGTCCCAATGGTGATAGCAAATCATATCCGACACCAAGGTGGAATCGACCGCTAACTCTCCGATCCAGTAATGCTCCGGCCGTTGCTCGCCCAGAAGATACCGCTGCGATTTTCGGATGACGCGACTGATTTGATCGACAATCCTCGAAGAAATCGTTTCCGTTTCTTCCGGCGCCGACGTGATGGTGTCCCGGTAATGCATGTGGATGGCCGCGGGATTTGGAGTCCCGCTCCAAAAACCGATAATTTAAACAGGAAAGGCTTGTTAGCAAGGAATCGGCAATGAATCAAATCTTGATTCTCCCGAAACGCGGCTTCGGCTCCCCGGCCCGCCGGCCATGAAGTTTTTGATGCTCAACTGGCGAGACCCGGACAATCCGCTGGCCGGCGGAGCCGAACGGGTCACTCTGGGGTACCTGTCCGCGCTGGCGCGGCGGAACCACGAAGTCGTCTGGTTCGCCAACGCTTTCGAAAATTGCGAACCGGAAACTTGGCACGACGGGGTCCGCGTCGTCAGAGGCGGCGGCATCGGCACTTCCGTCTTCAATGCTCGACGCTGGGCAAAGCGCCAACGACCCTTCGATTTGGTGATCGACCAACATCACGGACTCCCTTGGTTCGCCCCGTGGTGGCACCGCGGCAAGTCGGTCGCCTACATCCACGAAGTGCTAGGTCCGATTTGGAACAGCTTCTATTCGTGGCCTTGGTCTTGGGCGGGACGCCGGATGGAAGCGCGTATCCTGCGCTGGTATCGCAAGGTGCCGTTCTGGACGGCTTGCCCGGCCACCGAACGGGCCCTGCGCGACTTGGGGATTTCGGATATTACGCTGATTCCCTATGGCGTAGCCACGGCCGCCGTCGAGCCCCTGCCGGAAAAAACGATTCGCCCGCCTTGGCGGCTGGCCGTGGTTTCCCGGTTGGCTCCCAATAAACGAATCGACCATGCTGTCGAAGCCGTCCGGTTGTTGCGCCTGAGGGGACACGCCGTCCGGTTGACCGTCGCCGGAACCGGCGAAACGGAACACGAGCTGCGTTCCCTGACCGCGCGACTCCAACTGGACGACTCGATCACCTTCGCCGGACAGCTTTCCGAAGCGAGCAAGCTCGCGTTGTTCGACGAATCCCACTTGTTGCTGCACACCTCGATCCGGGAAGGCTGGGGTCTTAATGTCATCGAAGCCAATTGCCGAGGCGTACCGGCCGTGGTGTATCCGGTGCCGGGTTTGACGGATTCGACGCTGCACGAACGGACGGGCTTGGTGGTCGCTCACGAATCTCCCGAAGCGCTGGCCAACGGAATCGAACGGCTGGCCGGGGACGCCGCTCTGTACCGAACTTGCCGCCGCGCCGCCCGGGACCGGGGAGCTTCCTTTCACTGGGACCGGGTCTTGCCTGCCGCTTGCGATTGGCTGGAATCTCTGGCCGCCGGAAGTTCGCGCCCGCCGGCTCAACAAACCGGCGGCTGACGCTTCAACCGCCCCGGTAGATGCAAGCGGCGTTGCAGGTTTCGGCCACTTCAACCCATTGCAATAACGACAGACTGGGTTTCAACCGATCCCAGATCCATTTGGCCAACACTTCGCTCGTCGGATTTTCCAAGCCGGGGACTTCGTTCAGATACCGGTGGTCGAGCTGTTCCCAGATCGGCTGAAACAACCGAGTAAGTTCGGCGTAATCCATTAGCCATTCTTTGACCGGATCGCATTCGCCGGCGATGAGAATGTGCACTTTAAAACTGTGGCCGTGCAGCCGATAGCACTTGTGGTTCTCGGGTAATAACGGCAGCCGGTGCGCCGCTTCAAACTGAAAACTTTTCCGCAGTTCGACTCTCATAGTTCCCAATCCGCCCATGTCACCAAATCGCCCAAACTGGGACGGCCGTCGTGACGCCAAACGATCGGAGGCGTTTGCATCCGGCCTACCGGACAAACCCGTGTCACCCCCCAACGCGCCAGCCGCCGCACAAGCGCCGGAGCCTCGGTCGCCGCCGCTACCAATCCGACACACGACACCTGGCCCCGGACCTCTTCGGCTCCGCCGAGAACTTCGTCCAGATTCTCGACCGCTTTCACGTGAAGAAAACGATTCACGCAACTGCCCTGAAACCTCGGTTCGTGATCTAATACGACGGTCCAGGCGGTCGAGCCTCGGCTGGCGTAAACCACCGTATCGGTGGAACTCGCCGCACGGATTTCATACAGGCGCCGGCTGTTGGCGATCCTCCCCGCAGCCCGGTCGGAGATCTTGCCTCGAGGTTCCGATGCTTCGCGCGACGCCAATTCGTCGGCCAGCCACTTGGTCAATTGTTCGGGATTGGGAGTCGTCCCGTTTTCCACGTAAATCACTTGCGGCGATAAACATCCGCTTTGATTCCAACGCACCACGTCGTCGACGATTCCGGCGACCAGGTTTCGCGGCGAGGTTTCTACTAATCCGGCCTTAGTAAGATAAACGAAACTGACGCGGTGCCCGTACGGCAAAAACCGGGTCTGGCAGGGCAGCTGTTTTTCCAGTTCCCGCATGGTTTCGTCACTGCCCATGGCCACCACGCAATCGGCCGCTTGCCATAACGGCGTTTCCAAGTCCCGGTCGCCGCCCCGCCAATCGGCGAGTTCCAGGCAAGCGCCCAATTTGGGATCGGTTTCGTAAACGGAATGGGCGAACAACCGGATCAGGAAAGAAGCTCCTTCGGCGCATTTGACGAACTGGGCCGACCGGACCAAAAACCCCAGGATCAAGCCGGTCACCGTCGGATTGGGAATCGCGCCTCCGGGCACGTGAGCGATCAATTCCGGACCCAAGGCGAAACTTTTGCGCTCCGCCCGCCTTTCGAGCTCGTCCGAAACCGGATCGTCAAGCCGCCGCAAGTGACCTAGATCCTGCAGAATCAATCGCTCGAGACCGTCCTTGGTGAGAGACGAGAAGAGTTCGTCGAGCCCTCGCCGAATCACGGCAGCCGGGTACTGCGTCCGAGACTCTCCCTGCGCCAATGCCAGCTGGCGAAGAGGATAACGGTCGTCCAACCATTTTTCGGCGAGGCCCCCGAAAGTCGCCACCAACGATTCCGTCGAACGATCCCTCAGGTACCGGAGCCGGTTCCGGCGTAAGGTCTCGCAAGCGTCAGCGATTATCGCGGGAGTCAAAGCCGCTTCCCGAGGCAGGTCCGTCAGGAAAAAATCCGGCAACTCCCGCTCCATGGTTTCCTCTGGATTCACGCTTCGAACCTCAAAGAGCACCCCCGTAATTCCGTCTCGGATGCGCGCCCCAGCAATTGCACTCCTCCGGCGAGCCGCCGGCCCAAATCCCCGGTCTGCACGGCCATCACCGACCAGGCGTTAGCCAGATCGAAAACGCGAATCAAACCGGTGGCTCCCATCTCGACTTCCTGTTCGGTTTCGGGAGATATTACCTGACAACGCGCCCAGGGAGGAAACCGAAACGAGCGCGGCTCCGCTGAATCCCCTGCCCGGCAGTCATACGCTTGGGACGATAACTCACACATGCCGTATTCGGAAAGGAGGCGATTGCGCTCCAGTCCGAAACGCGAAATCAAGGCGTCGTAAAGATCGCTGCGCCGCCATTCCTGTACCAGCCCCTTGTACCCTCCGGTCTCCAACAACAGGCTTTCCGCCGGCAACGGCGGCAGTTCCCGCAACTCGAGCAACCACACGAAACTGAAGGCCGTTCCGAGCAAAGCTACCGGCCGGTCCCGGCGGCGGGCCTCGTTCCAGTCGGTCACGAGCCTCTGGCGATCCAGTTCCCAAGCCCGATCAGTCGAAATCCGTCCGTAAAAATCCGCCTCCTCGAAAGCTTGAGATACGGCTCCGAACATGTACGCCAACGAAGAATCCGGCGCGTCCTTCGGCGAAGGAGTCAACACCATCAATTGAGCGTTGCGAGGACTGCGGAAATGGTGAAAAAACCAACGATACAAACTGCCGCGATAAAGAGCCAAAGACCGGCGGGAATGACAATGCCGACTCCGCAGCCCTCGCGTCGTGCCGCTGGATACGAATGCGCCGGTCCGTTCTTGCCGAGGAATACAGGACCAATCCGAATCCCGGAACGCCGCTGTCGGAACGCAGGGAAACCGGCGCCAATCATCGACCGAAGCCAACCCGGTTGATTCGACTACCGGGCGATAACGGGGATTCAGGGAGGTCTGCAGCCGAAACAACCGCCGGGCGAGACCGGCGAACGCGTCCTCGCCGATAGCCGAGCCGTCGAATTGCGCTTGCGCTTCCCGATCGAACAAACGAATCAATTCGTCCGAAAGAGTTGAGAGGGCGCTAAGTTCGTTCATGGCCGCAGGTCGCCGGCAAATCGATCCTTAATCCGTCGTAGGCCAACCCAACCGAATCAGGGAGGTCGGCTTGGTCCCGATCGTGATCGTAGGAGTCGGTCAAGTGCGTCAGCCAAGTTTGACCGGCACCGATACGACGCGCCGCGAACAAGGCTTCGTCCAACGACATATGCGTCGGATGAGGCTCCTTGCGCAAGGCGTCGAGCGCCACGGCTTCGACCCCCGACAACAACGAAATCGCCGTTTCCGGCACTTCATGGCAATCGGTCAAATATGCCAATTTCGGATTGCCTTGGTGGCGAAACAGATATCCCAACGAAGTCAGACGCCCATGAGGCAGCGGTATGGGAGTAATCTCGAGATCGCCGACGGAAAACGGCCCCTCGACCACTCTCGGCTCGGGATAGAAATATCCCTTGTCAATCTCTCGAGCTCGAAAGGCGTAGGCGAATACCCGGCTAATCGCCTCCATCGTGGAAGCGTTGGCGTAAACGGGCATCCGGCAATTTTGCAAACTGCAGAAACGCCGGCAATCGTCCATGCCCATGATATGGTCGGCATGCCCGTGAGTGATCAATACGGCGTCCAGGCGCCGCACTCCTTCCCGCAGCATTTGCAACCGGAATTCTGGAGCCGTATCCACCACCAGACTGACGGCGTCGGTTTGCACGAGTATCGAGGGTCTCATCCGATGGTTTTTCGGATTAGCCAAAAATTCCGGCGGATAATCCGCTCCGATCAAGGGGACGCCTTGAGAAGTGCCGCTCCCTAAGAAAATGAAGCTGAAAGCCATAAGATAGGCAAAGGACCGGATCCGGTGGAAACAGTTTGATCGTCCCCGTTAGCCCGTTAAACTCGCCGACGAAATTAGCACGGAGCTCCCGGCAGTCTCTACTTTTTTCCGCATGCTTCTGGTATTACGCATTAAAAATCTTGGCTTGGCCGAAGACGTTACGCTGGAATTCCGGCGAGGGTTCACGGCATTGAGCGGCGAGACCGGGGCGGGAAAATCGATGATCGTGGGAGCCCTCAACTTGCTGTTGGGGCAACGAGCCGACCGCAAACTGATTCGAACAGGGAACGACAGCTGTTCGATCGAAGCCATTTTCGATATCGGCAATCTGAAATTCGACGTCGACGCGTTTTTGAACGACCACGGACTAGACTCTTGCGAACAAGGACAACTGTTCGTCCGGCGAACGGTCAGCGTGTCCGGAGCCAACCGGCAATTCGTCAATCACGGTCCGGCCACGCTGGGGTTGCTCGCCGAATTGGGACCACGGCTTGTCGACATTCACGGCTCCCATGACGCCCAGTCCCTCTTCGACAACCGGAAACAGCTCGAGTTGCTGGACGCATACGCCGGCGTCCAGCCCTGGCGGGCGACCTACGCCAAGTTGTTGCACGGGTGGAAACAATTGCGGCGTCAACGAAACGAACTGGAGATGGACGAAAGGAGTCGCTCGCAACAACTCGACTTGCTGCAGCACCAAACCCAAGAGATCGCGGCCGCGCAATTGGACTCGCTCGACGAAGACCAACTGGAAAACGAACATCGCCGCGCCAGCAACGCCGAAACGATTCAGCGATTAGCGTCGGAAACGCTCTTCGAACTCGACGAGGGAGAAACTCCGATTCGGGATCGGATCGGCCGGATCGGGCATCAGTTGCAACAACTCGGCGAACTGGATCGTCAAAGCAAACCGCTCACTCAGATTCACCTGAGAATCGTCGAGGAATTAGACGAACTGCAATCGCAGATCGCCCGTTATTTGGATCGAATCGAGAGCAACCCGGAACGCTTACGGGAACTGGAAGCTCAGCTCGACGGGTTGCAATCGCTGAAACGAAAATACGGTGCTACCGTCGCCGACATCATCGAATTCGGCCACCGGGCCGAACGTAAGTTGCGGCTGCTGAAATCCGGCGACGAAGAGCGGCAACGGCTTGATCAGGAAAGCGAACGGCTGCATGAGGAAACGAAAAAAATCGCAGCCAAACTTTCGGCCAAACGTACCCGCTGCGGCCGGGAACTGGCCCGGGCGACCCGAGCCCAATTAACGGAGCTAGGTTTTCCCGACGGACAATTCGAAATTCGAAGCGTGCCGCTGGACCGTTCCGATCCGCAGACCTACTCGCCGCAGGGTTTCGAACAGATCGAATTTCTGTTCGGCCCGAACCCGGGAGAACCGCTGTTGCCGCTCAAGAAAATCGCTTCTTCGGGAGAAATCGCCCGCGTCATGCTGGTGCTCAAAACCGTACTCAGCGCTCAAGACGACATTCCCCTACTGATCTTCGACGAAATCGACGCCAATATCGGCGGCGAAACCGCTCAGGCGGTGAGCCGGAAAATGCGCGATCTCGGCTCCGACCGGCAAGTCTTGTGCATTACGCATCTGGCTCCCGTCGCCGCGGCAGCCGATCAACATTACCGAGTGACCAAAGGGCTCGAAAAAAAACGCACCGTCACCCGGGTGACTCTCCTCGATGGGGAGGAACGCATCGACGAATTAACCCGGATGTTAGGCGGCAAGACCGCTGCCGCCCAAAAACTGGCGACTGCTTTGATCGCCGCTCAATCCCCCAGACAATCCGCCGAACTCCCGCCGAATAAATGAGTTCGGTCCGAAACTCAACTCGTTCTGTTCGATTGCGCCGGAGGCAGAGTTCTCGGAGAATGGCTCCGACCTTCGAACTACGGTTTGCGAATGTTGCCCGCTGACCGATCGTCGTGAAATCACCGCAACCTTGCCGGGTAGCTATCGATCCCGGCCTCCGCTACGAAATCGCGTTTCGCTCGTGATGCCCTACTCTACCGCTTCATGCTTCAACTTCGAAATCCCCGAGCCGAAACCCGCTCGAGCGACCGTGATTCGCGGTCCCGACCGACCGTCTCGGAACCGATACCCATCGAAACCGACGACACCGTTGACCGGGAAACGAGCGGCATCGCGCTTCCGGACCTCCGTTTGAGTTCGAACGTCTTTCGCCCGCTGGTTTCCGGTTCATGACCGTCCCTTATTACCTGGTCCTTCCGCTACTGGCGTCCCTGATGTACGCGTTCGGAAGCCTTTACTTCAAGGAGGCTTTTCAGCACGGCGTCAATTTGATCCACGCCTTCGTCGTCACCAATTGGATCATGGCTTTGGTATTCGTTCCCCTGATCCTCGTCGACGCAAAAGCGCACGACTGGGCAACCTACTTGCAGCCGCTTTTCTGCGCCTTGCTGTTTTTCGGCGGGCATTGGTTCAACTTCATGGCCCTGCGCCGAGGCGACATGTCCATTGTCGTTCCGGCTATGGGCACCAAATCGTTTTTCGTCGCCCTCGGGGCGACCGGATTATTCGGAAAAGCGATCGCTCCGGGCATGTGGGCCGCCGCCGTCTTGACCGCCGTCGGCATCTATATTCTCAAACGGAGCGATATCGGAAAACTGAAACGGCAATCCTCGGCCATCGGTCCGGCGATCCTGTCGGCGGCTTGCTTCGGCATATGCGATTCGGCGGTTGAATCCTGGGCTCCGGCTTATGGCCCGTGGCAATTCATCGGGCTTGTTTTTTTGATCGTCGCGTTGGCGTCCTCGACTCTCCTTCCCCTGGCCGATCGCCCGCTGCGCCTAGCAGATCGGACCGGCATGAAAGCGCTGACGATCGGAGGCGGTATCCTGGCGCTCCAAGGAATCCTGGTCGCCATTTCCGTCGTCAGTTTCGACAACGCGACCGGGGTCAATATCGTCTACAGCGCACGGGGCCTCTGGTCAGTCGTTTTGGTCTGGTGGCTGGGGCATCGGTTTCTATTTCGAGAAAACGAACGCGGGCGAAACACACTCATGTTTCGCTTGATCGGCGCAGGAATCATGATGATCGCAGTTTTTCTCGCCACTTGGGAAAGCGCCACCATTTGATTTTTTCGATTATCGCCGGGGCCCTTTCGATTGCGTTTCAGGTAGTGGTGGAACTAACCCTTCAACAGAACAGGTCCCGTTGATATCCCCGGAGGAGTCTGGATGACCACCTTGTTAAAAATTCTGTAACTATTCAGGTACCGGAATTTGCTGATCTGACGCATTAGATCCGACCGTTGGGGGTCTGACAAACCCCGATGGCGCTCAAGTCCATCGAGAGGTTTTTCCGATGCGAAAGGTCAAGAACATCCGATGGCGGAAAATTTTCAATCGGGCGTTCCTTGGGGCCGAAGATGGTTCCGTCAATGGATCGAGAATCCGATTTAGGATAAAAAGTAACTGCTTAGGCACCGAAAAAGGTTGAATGATCTGAACGCAACGACCTGATTCTATTTCAAACCAATCTTCGCCAGCAACTGATCAGGAGATGACATGACCGTTTCAACGAGATCCAAACTTTGCTTTTTCGCCGTATTCACGATGCTGCGCAACACGGCATAATCCTTGGCCCCTTGACTCGTGCGAAAACACCCTGAGATTCTCTGACGAACTCTCATCATGCGCAAATCGTTTTCCGCTTGATTGTTCGTGAAGGGTACCTCCGGATCCGTCAGGAATCGCGAGGTGACTTCCTGGTACTCCTGTAGCCTCACCGCTAGATTGTGCCCTTTCCGTTTCTTCTGCTTACCTCGGCTTTTCTGTTTCAGCGGTGGAAGGGATTCATTGTGCTGAATCGCTTGATCCAGAATTCGATCATATTCATCCAACATCTCACGCAGTTCCGGGAAATTGGCTGGATCTTCCCCTTTTTTCTTCTTTTCCACCGATTCATCCGGAGCAGAAATTGTTGCATCTGCCCCGCCCATTTTTCTTTCGGATTGAGGTCCGACACCAGCTGAAGTTCTCTCAGGTGATGAGCGTTGCACAGGGCATGCTTCACTCCCTCGACCTTGTAATACGGTTTCCAGTGGTCGTGCACCAGGCAACCCCAAAGTTTCGGGACCATTTCTCCGCGTTTATCGGATATCCGATAAACCGTCAGGCACCAGGTGGCGACCACGTGAAGCCAATGGAGCCTGCCGTTCACCCGAAACCCAGTTTCGTCCAGATTTTTAACCTTGCTGTCCCGGCAGACCTTTTGCTCGAGTTTCTCGACTACGGGTTCCAAGCGTTGAGTCTTTTTGCGGCACATCGTCGTTACCGTGCCCTCGGATATCCTGATCTTGAGGAAGAGTACCAGAATTCTCACGATCTTGTTAACGGGCAGCTGAATTTCCGGGTGCAAGATGCAGACCATCGCTATGAACACTGGCCCATACGGTACCGGAGCTCTCACTGATTCCGGATATTGGGACCGAGTTATTCCCTGGCAACAAGGACGATGCCCTTCAAACGCCCGGTGCTCGATCACATGCACTTTGCGGTCCTTCAGATCAACGATCTGACGGCTGCAGTGATTCCTCGTCAAGTCATCGCCAACCAGCTTCGAGCCACAGTGGCAGCAGGTCTCTGGGAATTGATTGACGATTCGATCCGGATCAGTTCTTAGTTGGCAGGGATGTCCCTGATGGCCGGCTTTTCCGCCAGGTTTCTTCCCAGACTTTTCTCTGAGGCTCCAGTTGCGATCAACGGCAGACTTTTTCGCCAATCCGTCCGATGGGGAGGCTTGCTGTTGTCCTATTACAGGCGGCGGCAGGCTTCATCCAGTGCTTGCTGAAGCAATGCGATCTCATCAGCCGCCTGATCGGTGATGTCGTCATTCTGCGGCTCGGAACACCCCTGTGATTCGTTCTGTTTCTTCGAAGATGGCTCCTGACTGACCTCCTGATCTCCAGGTTCGATCTGACTCAACTTGTGGCGCAACTCAGCCAACTGCCCACGTAGCTTGATCAATTCATCGCGCAGGTCGTTGAACTGAGAGACGTACCACTGTTTGTCGGATTCGAACAAATGAAAACGGCACGGTTGAGTGTTCCCAGCAAAAGCATCAGATTTGCCTTTGAGGATTCCCCCCACGGCTTTATCGCACCTCCGTTATCAATCTTTGCAAAAGTAATGTCATAATTGATCAGAAATTTATTAATCCGAAAAATGAAAAATATTTATTTTTTTTGCAACGTTTTTGTATTGCGAATGTCTATAAAGACGTAAACGATAAACCAACTCAATCTTCTCGTAATCACTATACCTATGAACTACGAACAACTGCGGTAGAAGCAGTTAAAAATGGTTCTGCCGTAGCTGAAGTTGTCAGTGTAATGGGTATGTCAGCACGCACAGTATTTCGCTGGCTCGTTTGGTTTTCGACTGGGAGTTGCGAAGGACTCAAAGACAATCCTAAATCAGGACGTGCCCGTAAGATTACAGAAGAAATGGCTCAATGGTTATACAACGCGGTGACCATGGGAAATCCCAAGCAATTTCAATTCGACTTTTGCCTGTGGAGTCTCAAAACCATGCAAGTTTTATTGAAACAACAATTCGGGGTGTCGGTTCACGTTTCCACCATCAGTCGATAGCTTCATTCTATGGGATTAACTCCCCAGCGCCCCATCCACAAGTCTTACAAACAAAACCAAAAGAAAATCAGACGGTATCTCGAGATGTTTCCAGGCTTGAAACAACGAGCTGAGCAAGAGAATGCCCTAATTCTCTTTTTTTGGATGAAGCGTCAGTCCGAGCTGATTATCATCGAGGAACCACTTGGTCTCGAATAGGTGTCACGCCGGTAGTTCGAGATGCCGGGGATCGCTATTCGATTAAACTAGTTTCAGCCATATCCGCTGACGGGCGGATGATATTTAACATTTTCAAAAAAAAAAATAAATGCCCAGCGTTTTTGTGAGTTTTTATCGAAACTCTCTAAGGATGTGGGACGGAAAATAATTGTTGTTTGTGATAACGCCAGCTATCATAAAGCAGAGTATACCCAAGAGTTCGTAGCCGAAAACGATAGTATTGAAATGAAATATCTTCCTCCATACAGCCCTGAATTAAATCCCGATGAGCAGGTTTGGAACCATTTAAAGCAAAGATTAGCAAAATAATGATACCCAACAAAAAGACGATGCAACAGAAAATTCAATACATTATGCAATCCATCCAAAAGAAAATGGGAATGGTCCAATCATATTTTAAATTGGATGATACTCGATATATAATTACATGATATTACTTTTGCAATGATTGATATACGAGAAAGTCAAACTTTTTTCCGAAATCGGATTCTCGATCCACTGACGGCCCCATCTCTGGATCCTATGAACGCCCAACTGGGGATTCTCCGCCTTTGAATGTTTCTGACTTTTCGCAACAGAAAAAACTCTCGATGGACTGGTGCCCATTCGGGGTTAGATTGCCCCCCAACGGTTAGCTCTAATACGTCAGATCAGGAAATTCCGGCACCTGAACAGTTACATAATTCTCGAGTTACCGTCGAAAATCCACTCCAACACAGTCAAATGGGACACAAGCCCCGCCAAGGCCGATACCAATCGAATAAATAGTTATTGAACGGGTTTCACTCTCGATGAACGGATATAGTTTTTCACGGCACACGTAGAACTCTTGTGCAGCTAAACGTTATAGCCAGAGGTTTTAACTGTCCTGATCAATCGGGACTCTGTCGCGGAACCATTTTCACCGTTACGATCATTACTCATGAGATTGAGGAAGCCCTCTGCATGTTTTTCCGATAACACATACGCCCCAGACATGCTTAATCTGGGATGATCAGTCTTAGTCTCATACTTTGATGGAATCACGCGCTTCTCCCCCAAAACAGCCCAGCAAAAAGCGAGTTTCTCGCGAGCGAGAAACTCGCTAAGAAGATCGTATCGAAAGAGTGTGGAGCTCGGTCCCTCAGAATGGACTGTTGGATCCTGAGCAGCGATTCGCCCCATATCATCTATGAAATCGGCACCATGACCACTCCACCGGATACCTAGACCTCGGACTAAATGAATAACGGGCAAATGGAGCGTTTGGCTTTGTTCAATTGAGCAATCGAAGTCACTTATCTTCGACGTATATTGACATGTAACCGTTCGAACCCTCACTGGGCAATCGTGGTCTGGCTGGGTCCAACCATTGTCACCGTAGTACGACTGCTGAAAATGGTGCGAGGCCGGTGCCCACGCGTGCTCACCCAAAAACATGGTGCGATTATCCACAGCCTCTGGCATCCAACGCCCCATAAAATCGATGCTCTCGGCCCAATGCATAAAGGATTTCGCGTCATTTGCCTGAACCAAGTACCCTATGCAAATGTACCAAAGATCACGTTGCTCAATATCGGTCGATCCTAGATTTGCTGGCGGTCGCTGATTCCACGAAAAAAAACTTTGGCCGTTCACCCAGATCGATTCGTCCTTAGAATTAGTGACAACAAGCAAATCCTCAACTTTTGGCAACTCTTTATTATCTAATATCCAATCGCGAGGGTTGGCCGGATCTTCCCATAAATCATACCGAACCGGTGCCCACCACGAAACAGGATGACCATCAAAGGACATTCCGTCTGAAAGAGGTCTCAAGGTGCACGAAGGGTCAATATCTCGAAAATAATCCTGCCAAGGTCCTACATACGCTTGATTTCCTTCTTGCTCTCGATATTTGTCATAATATTGGTAGTGATCGGCAATAAGTGCCATGATCTCGTGGTACGCGATCCACTGATATTTCTTGCCGATTCGCTCGGCTTTCGATGCAGAGCGTCCTTGGTATTTGTAGGAAAAACTATCAAAAACCCCAAAACGCTCGATAGACCAACCCAGTTCGAACACGCGCCCGAGGACATATCTCTGGATCTTGCTAAGATCGAACCGAGATGAATGTCGAGACTTGTAGTCTTTCGCCTGAGCAAACCTAATTTGGATTAGTCGTTGCCAATGCTCTTCAGTAAGAACAGCCTTCAAAACGACGATTGCCCGCTTTGCATTCTCATCGAATGCATCAACTTCAGAAGAATTCTCCTTCTCAAAATGTTGCATTAAAATTTTGGAATCAACAAAATCAAAGTTCTCCAATGTGTTGATCTTATCGCGCTGTGCGATCCAGTCAGGAGAACACAGCGACAATATCAACATATACATCGGTTCAGCAGTCTTGAATTTTTCCCAAGCTGTACGCTCATCAGCAGAGAATTCATCAACTAGAGAAAGTAATGGACCTTCACACCTAGAAGGTGGCTTCCACTGCGGTTCTTTTAATTTGAGAGACAGCCAGCTTGAATTCGACGAATTGGTTCCGATCACATAACGCGCAAAGTCGCTCTCCATGACTGAACTTACGATTCGATCCAACGCCAACTTAATCCTATCATTTTCATTAGATCCCTTGGACCTATCGAGTAGCAGTTTCTTAATGTCTTCTTCGGTCGGGACTGTAGGCCAAGTACTCTTATAAGGTGGGCGAATCAAATTTGGATCCACATCAATATTTGGATCCAGGTGCAGCGCACGTTCAACAACGCCGCGCGCATAGTCCCGGAGGAGAATGTGCGGAGGCGGACTCCCCGAAACAAAAACTCTCTTATACACGTGCGTTGCTAGAGATCCAACCAATTTAGGATCGTGACAGCTCATAGCAACACCGTACGCGACAGCGTAGACACGTTCGACTACGTACACATCATCAACATCACCGAACTGCTCAATTAGTCGAATGACAGCCTTCAAACGGCCTGTTAGCAGGTTTACGAGCGCGATAGTCGCTCGGTCACGCAAAAACCGATTCGAAGTGGCGAACATCCACGAGAGCGTGATAGCACAAAGATCTACCACTTCATCGTCGATAGATGTTTTAGGATCCATAGAGAATGCCCAATCGACAAGTCTGTCAACGGGACCTTGAGAACCATAAGTGAAATGGAGATACGAAATCCACCTTTTATCACGATCCGGCATTGCGTCCTTTCGAAGAAACCAATCAAGAAACATCGCATTAAGCGGATGTTCCGATAACGTAGCTAGGGTGAGAAAAACGTCGTAAATGTTATTCCAGTCGTCCTCGCTTCGACAAAACTTGAACAATACTCGAAGCGTGTCATCCATAAATGATTCAGGTTTGCGCCAAATTACACTCTGCCGAAAAGCGTCACCAATCCCCATCTGCTCAACACAGATTGGAGCAATGGAGACGAGTTCCTTTCCTGTCCGCTCCGGAATCTGTATACACAAGGCCTCCAGAAGTCCTGGCGAAATGTAATTCTTGTTGTCACAAATGAACGCCAATCCTTCCTTCGCCGCAAATGCTGAAGCTGGGTCATTCTTGACAAGATACCTGTCTAGCAAGTTCTTGGCCACGAGGTGGTCAGCCAAGCGCTCATAACCAAAGGTAACAAATATTTCAGAATTCTCGTCCTGCCCTGTATTCTCATTTTCAATGAGAATACCTTCATCAACCAATCCTTTATAGAGAGATCGTCCAAAGTCTCGATTGGGAAGAAAACCATTGACTACTTCTTCTGCTTTCGTCAGAGAAGGATAATAATTAATGGGATCAACAATAATAGCATCGGCGATAACTTTCGCTACTTCTGTTACGGCCTGTCGTACAAGTGAAGTTCGAGGATGAAAATCAAGGGTGCGAGCCAACCGGTCATGGACTCCTTTGAGATACAAATCGAACACGTCTGTAATGCCGTGAAAACCGCGTGATAGGCGACGTTTCCCGTTTGTTTTAAGTCCTTGGCACAAGATCTTGAGAAACAAAGGATTAAATAACTCTGGCACAAAATCCGGTATCGATGGAAGTTCTAGCCCATAATAATCAAAGAAAGTTTTCATGGCGTCGTACTCACACTCAGTGAATCCTAAGTGTTCCAAGATGACGGCTTGAGAGCGTACATTATCGGGAATAACCATTTCTTCGAACGACGACCGAACTGAGAGTACCACTCCAATCCATTTCGAATGCTCTAAGTATTTCAGAAAAGCTGTGAGATGGTTAAACCATATATTCCGACAATTGCCTTCATTAATCGCATCGATTATCACCAGTGCTCGTGAATCGTAAGTCTGCGCCACGGTTTCCAACATACCTATGAATTCTTCAATCGACAAATTGGAAAGATCCAATTGCTTCAATGCTTGAGACCAAGGTTCATCGTCGTTCAGAAAGCGTTGTCCCATTAGCAACACCGTCGGTCGGTTCGTCGAAAGGCGCTGCTGAGCAAGCTTGCATAACAAATGAGTCTTGCCTACTCCTGCGTTACCACGCAGGACAATCAAAGAGCTGGACGCAATTTTATCCGCATTCTCGAATGCCTCCCTAGTCTTACTGAGTACAATAATTAGGTTCTTGACCCGAACCCAGTAACGAAGGGTTAGGTCATCCATGTAAAAAGCCCTCTGTACATTTGTGCCCTTCGATTTTGCTTCTGATTTTGCCTCCAACTTTCGTTCTTGTTCGCTTAGGTGTTGCAAAAGCTTCTGAGCCGCTTCTATTGCAGTTTTGATTTCCTCCGAAATGGTATTAAATACGAATGGTCCAATTGCACTCGCTTCAATTTTTCCTATCGAAGTAAGGACCGTCTGGACTTTATTCAATACCGTGGTCAACGCAACACAATCAATCGAGGTGCCTGTGTTTCCTCGATCCTCAATTACTTCTATCTTTTTGCGAATTTCCAGGGCACGAGCCTTCTCTTGGTTTATGAAGTTCTTTGTACGACCGAACGCTTCAAAATCACTCATGATGGACAGATCAACATGGATCTCAGGAGTGTAACGAGGTCCCGCAGTCTTCAACGCTTCTTCAAGTTTTTGCTTGAACCACCCAGGATCGAAACCTCGGGCATCAAACCAGAATTTGAATCGTCCGATATGTTCGGGGCGAGATAAGCGTTCAAATAATTCATGGCTACCCCAATAAATAAATTCAACTTTACTTCTTCGGCCGGTTTCCCAACCATTCCATTTCGAGAGGTGCTCTTCCCATCGATCTGCTGCCGATTTTTGCCCCTCTATCCGTGCATCTGCAAGGTCTAGCGGCACGCAAACGAAGTACCGTACGAGCTTTGGATGCTTTAGAAGCGCAGTTTTAATGCTTTTATCTATCTGCGACCACTGCGAATTCGCAAGTTGGTTGAAAAACTTAGCCTGCCAGCCCCATTCGGCACCATCTTCCAGAACTGCATAGCACTCGACTCCAGCGTCTGGAGTCCCTTTTCTTACAAACTTTGACTCGGGGGGTGATTCCGCCCGTGCAAGCTGGGCGCACAATTCTTCGAAACCTTTGTATTGTCCGCCATTGATGGATCTAATTCTGTTCCAGTCAATTTTCATTCTGATTGAGTCCCAAGTAGTGGTGTAACTAACCCTTCGGCAGAGCAGCTCGGTTCAAACTCCTCGGCAGAATCTGGATCACTACGATTGCCACCCCGAATCGTGTCGGGATTTCGGGGCATGATATCGAAATCTGGACGGGGATCAAGACTTTTTTTCGGTAGATCAAAATACTTTTTGCGAGTGTCACGCGTGACGGCCGCGGTCGCAGCACCCGTTTCGTTCGGGGCTCGCCTACAGCCCTTGAACCCGCGTTTCCTAGGATGAGTCAACCAAGGGACTCGGAAGAGATCAAGAGAACTCTTCTGGGGTGCTTCGCCTGCGATCTGGCGGGACAAACCTGTTGTTTCCCAGATTATTCTGGTGAAAAACGGTCGTTTTGTCCCACGCTTTCTTATATCGTGTTCATTCGTCATTTATGGCGCTTCCGATCATTGAGGACGCAAAGCGATGAACTTTTTCCCCAAGTAGCTTGTTTCCAAGTAGCGTAGCTGTCCTTGAATCGACGTTGTCCGATCAACGAGGTCAGCGTAAAGAAGTGAAATAATCAAGCGTAATGCGACCCGCGCGGTTAGACCTCCGCCGGGCCGCCGGCAAGAATGCAACTCCTCCTTAAGACGAAACACTCCTGCGGGGAGTAGGTTAGCGGTGAACAGTGGAAAAATGCAAGACTTTTCTGTCTATCCCTGTCACCCCGAAAACCGATGCGGTTTCAAGCACTTGGGCTATTATATCCGAAAGACTCCCTTCGGTGGGGCGCTGATCGCCCGTTATTACTGCCCTAAAGCCCAATGGACCTTTCCTCTGCTCCTCCAGTTTTTCGCGGCTTGGATCACCGGCGAACTTCGCGAATTGGAAGCACAGGCCGAATCCTGCGACGAACTGGGAGCGAGGCCGCCTCGCAACGGAAAGCTCCGGACGGGAAGTCTCTTTGGTGGTCGGTTTCCGACTGACTCGGCGCTCGGATCGAGCGACTTCGGTGGATGCTGCAACTGGCCCGCATGATCTTAGCCCAAGTTTGTCAATTTGACCGGTTTAGGAACTATTTTTATCTCAAACTGCCCCAGACTTGCTGCCGAATCACGAAACGTTTTATTAACCTAAGTCAGTCGCTGACTGACTTTGCAAGCTATCTACCCTCAGAGTTACCTGCCCATCAAGTCAAATGTAGTGCCATACTCGTCAAAAAATCATTGACCGCCCTCTTGCTCTCGGATATTTTCCGGTCGTATGTTCGTTCGCAAAACGAAAACGAGAGCCGGTAAAGAGGGCCAAAACTATGACACCTATCGCTTGGTTCGCTCCTACCGGGATAACCATCGGGTTCGTCTGAAGACGCTGCTCAATTTGGGATCCGACTTCGAGATTGAGTCGAAGCAATGGCCTCTGTTGTGTTCTAAAGTCGTGGAATTGCTTCAAGGTTCTCAATCCTTGATACCGCTCAAATGCTCTCTGGAGGTGGAGAACAAGGCGAAATATCTTTACGTCCAACTCGTGGAACGCCAAGCCACTCGAATCGAGTAAATCGCCGGCGAAGATCCTTTAGACCAGGGAGAATTCCAAGCCGTCGATCTGGATAACGCGTCCTTGATCCTCAGCCGCTCGGTGGGAGTCGAGCATGTCGCTCTCTGGGCGATCGAAACCCTGGGATTACGAGCGATCCTGCACCGACATGGCCTCCGGGAAATTCAATGCCATGCGATCCTCGGCTCGGTCATCGGTCGGATGGCTGCTCCCGGATCGGAGCGACATACTCATTGGTGGCTCAGAGAGAGCAGTGCTTGGGGCGAACTCCTGAAAAGAGACTTTGAAACCATGGAGCACAGTCAGCTGTATCGAGCTTCGGACGCCTTGATATCACGGCAGGAGAAAATCGAATCGGACTTGTATCATGGCCTGCGGACGATCTTCGATTTAAAACCGACTGTCACCCTTTATGACTTGACGAACACCTACTTCGAGGGTCAAGCGCGGAAGATTCCAGAAGCTCAGCGGGGTCGCTCGAAAGAGAAGCGAAGCGATGGTCCCTTATTGACGCTGGCTCTGGTTCTGGACAGCCGTGGCTGGGTTCGCCGATCGAAAGTTTTCGCGGGCAACGTGAGCGAAAATCAAACCTTGGCCGCAATGCTGGAATCGCTGGCGGTTCCGGCGGAAGCGACTGTGATTATGGATTGCGGCATCGCCACGGAGGCCAATCTCCGCTGGCTCCGGGAACGCGGCACTCGCTACCTGACCGTGAGTCGTCAGCAGGAACGGGTCTTCGACCCGGAGGGGGCGACGGAGGTCGAGACGGCTTCGGGACCTTCCGTTTATTTGCGGAAAGAAGTCCAGGAAAATGGCGAAGTCTTCTTGTATTGTCATTCCGAGCAGCGCGAGGAAAAGGAGCGGGCGATGCAGGAATCGTCCGACCAGAAGTTTACCGCCCAACTCGAACGGTTACAGGCTGGACTCAGTCGGCCACGCAGAATCAAGCGGCGGGACAAAGTGCACCAGAAAATCGGCCGCCTGAAGCAACAATACTCGGCCGCAGGACAACACGACGACATCCAGGTGATCCCCGATGACCAAAATCCCCCAAACGCCAAGAGCATCACTTGGAAACATCATCCCAAGCCTGGCTCCAAAGCCACCCATCCCGGAGTGTATTGCTTGCGAACCAATCAAGATCAATGGGATGAGTCAACCCTCTGGAAAACCTATATCACGCTGACGGATCTGGAAGCGGTATTCCGATCCCTTAAATCCGAACTCGGCTTGCGCCCCATCTACCATCAAACCTCCCGACGCGCGAAGGGACATCTGTTCCTTTCCGTATTGGCCTACCAATTGGTCCAAACGATAAGAACGCGCTTACGTGCCAAGGGTATCACCGACAGCTGGAATACCATCCGGGACACGTTGAACGACCACAAGCGGGTTACCGGCGTTTATCGCCGAATCGATGGCACGACCGTTCACGTGCGCCGAGCCGTTTCCGCGGAACCGAAGCAGCGGGAAATCTATGAAGCTCTGGGCATTAATTCCGCCCCAGGGGGAGTGCGTAAATCCAAGGCTTAACCTTAGGCTTAAATCACAAAATGATGGAAATGTAATGCCCTACGATTTTTAAAATGATCGAATTCCTTGGGAAAAACGCATTTTCTAGACCAGACTGACAAACTTGGGCTAGGCTTAAATCAAAAAATGATGAAAATGTAGTGCCCTACGATTTTTAAAATGGTCGAATTCCTTGGAAAAACGCATTTTCTAGGCGAGACTGACAAACTTGGGTTAGGGGAACTGTCCGACGTGCCCGTCGAGATTCGTCCGTTGCGAACGGCTCTGGAAGAACCGGAGTTGTTTGTTGCGTTGCGTTTGAAACTGGAGGATCAATGACAACAGATCGCCTATCCGATCGATTTTCGCCGCGAAAAAACGCCGGTGGGGTCTAAAAGAGACCCACCACACACCAGAAATTTGGACAGCGGCCTCAGAACCGACCAATCTCAAGCCACCTCGCCTGAGCGAGTGGAAATACCGAGCCGATCATGACGACTAACCAAGCCAAATACCGACGGGTAAGAGTCGCCCTGTTTCGATACCGGGTGATTGGAGAATTGTTGCACCTTACGCCGAGAATTCCGGAGTATCGGAAGGAATTTCAACGGGTAACGGCGAAGGCTTGGCTGACGCCTGATTCGACCGGTCGGCGACGGTATTCCCGCCCAGACGATTCGCAATTGGATCAAGAAGTATCCTGACGGGAAGGTCACGGGACTCGAGCCGAAGCCGTGGCGCGACCGGGGAAAACCACGAAGCCTGTCGTTGACGCCCTGCGCTGCCTCACCGGAATCGTTCCGTGACCCGGCGCTCCGGAAAACAACATTTCGTGGTTCGACGGATGGCGGCTCACCCCCCGACTGCGGGATGCCATGTATCACTGGGCCAGAGTGGCTGTCCAAAGAGATCTTATCAGCAAACGCAAGTATGCTGCGCTTCGCCAACGGGGACATCAACATGCTCGATCCTTGAGGAGCGTTGCCGGTCGGCTCATCTCCGTCGCTTGTGCCATGCTGCAAAACAGTTCTCTCTACGATCCTTCGCTGGAACAGGCAACCGCTTCTAACCGATCAAATGGCTAATGCCAACCGATTGCGGATCATCATTTAATCCATCTCGGCTCACGATGCGCCTCGGTAATAACCCAAGCCAAAGGCATTCGATGGAACGGGCTGTCAGCACCTGCAGCATACCAGCCAATCCGCGATAGCAATCGCCTGATGTTAGCTCAATCCGAATATCTGAAAATTGGGCTGAAAAACCCCTTGCAAATGGTAGAAAGTCCCCCCATGGCTCTGCCGTTGAAACTTCCAGTGGATCATTGCGCTTTCGACGCCGACGAAAGTGCCGGTCATTCTGCCGCTCGGTTATTGCAGTGTCATCCCAACGCCTAACGACTGAGGCCTCTTGGGGCTAAAGACTGGAACGACCTACTGCGAAGCCAATGATTCGATCCCCGAATCCCAACCGAATTTTCTTTTCCAAGCAGTCAATTTATAAAACCGTTGCCAGTTGAGAGTCGGTCGTCACTCCCAGCTGCCCCACCTTAATTAGCTCCCGGATTAATGTAAAAAAAATCGCCCGAAATAACGTGACGAAGAACAGCAGCTCTTTTCGGACTTTTCGGCGTAGTCTGAATGACCACATCAGTTGAAATTCTTGAGTTCCCGTCAGGAACCCACTCCTACATCTCCAAATGGGACCCAAGCTCGACGATGGTCTGAATTCCTCGACCAAGGTCAGGGTTTTTTCACGCTAATCGCTAGAGGCCCGTGTCACCGATTTCGGGACATATTCGCTTTTTCCCTTCACCAGAGAGCCGAAACTTTAGCGCCTTCGAAAGGGGAAAATAAAGCTGGCTTTTTCACTCTCTGGTCGTTATTTGGTTCCTCATGGACGCCAAAATCAACCTCAAGCTGGTGACCGTTCGATTGGTGAAGAGCAGTGAGCGAAGACGCTGGGATTCGCTGATTATAGCGCGTCAATTACAATGCGACACCGCGACAATTACAATGCGACACTTGGGGCACGAGGCGCAAGTGTCATTGCATCGGTCGTAGGAGGCTTTCTGCCTGACGGATTTGGGACGGTCAAGCGGAAAACTGGAGGTCAAGGGAAGCGACGAGGATCCCACGAAGGGGGGCGACGGTTCAAGGATGGACTGGCGCCGTGATGCAGCGAGCGGACTACTCGGATCCGGGAGATGACAATGGTTTCGATAAAAACTGCTTGGAAAAGAAAACTACTTGGGGAAAAGGAAGGGGGGGTTGTTTCTCGGGATCAACCTCGCGTCTGGAACGGCTCACCGCCGTCATTGGCGCCCGGTGATCTGAGTGCGCCGGATTGGGGGAGGATGACCGGGCGAGCGGCCTTCGAGGTCGGGCGTCAACCGTCGAACCTTGCTCCGCTGGTTCGGCAACATCGGGGCCGGCCTCTGGATTCTCATTCTCGTGGGCTGTTGGCTCCCTGAGCGGTGGCGACGGGAACGAGGCCGTGGTCAAGTCGAGGCTCGGGATTCCCGAGCCGTGGGAGTGGCTGGTGAAGAGTCGGTTGTGGCGGGAAGGTTGACGCGGTGAGCCGGCTCGGCAGCGCCGTCGGCCCGGTGCTGTTCCAAAGCGGTGCGGCACCGATAGCTTTGGGTGTTGATCTCGAAGATGGTGGCGTGATGGACGAGTCGATCGACCGCGGCGGCGGCGGTGGCCTGGTCGGGAAAGATTCGATCCCATTGGGCAAAGGGCAGATTGGCGGTGAGGAGGATGGAGCGTTGTTCGTAGCGATAGGAGATCAGTTCGAAGAGGACGGCGCTTTCTTCCCGGTCGCGGTTGACGTAGGCGAAATCGTCGAGGATGAGGAGGTGGAACTTGTGGAGACGCGCGAGCAGTCCCTCGAGCTCGAGATTGCGTTGAGCGACCTGCAGTTTCTGGACGAGGCTGGAGGTTCCGGTGAAGAGCACCTTGAGGCCTTGGCGCACGAGGGAGAGGCCGATGGCGGAGGCGAGGTGGCTCTTGCCGACGCCGGGGGGCCCGAAGATGAGGAGGTTGGCTCCATTGCGGATCCAGCTCTCTTCGGAGGCGAAGGCCTGAACGCGTGCTTTGGGCGGGGACGGGATGAGGCTGAAATCGAATCCTTCGAGATTCTTGCCGGGGAGGAGTTTGGCCTGCCGGGTATGTCGGTCGATGCGCCGGTTGTCCCTTTCGGTCAATTCGAGTTCGGCGAGGGAGAAGAGGAATTTGGACGCCGGCCAACCTTCCTTGTCGGCGCGTTGAGCCAGGATCCGCCACTCGGCCTCGATGGAGGGCAGTCGCAGCTCGGAAAGCATGATGGAAAGTCGGTCGGGATCGACGGCCTGTGGCGGTGTAGAGCGGATGGTCATGGCGAGAGGCGGTTGCCGAGCAGATGGGAGTACTGACCGAGGTTGCCCACGGCGACGTTTTGAGGAGGCATGGAAGGCTCCTGGAATGCAAAGCGAGTTCTCAGGGACTCGACGTCGGGGAGGGAGCCGGTCCGGAGCGATGCTTCGATGGCGTCGGCGATTTCCGCTTCGCAGTCGTTTTCGTGGGCCAAGGCAAGGAAATCGACGGTGAGACGGCACGCTTGTCTTTCGCTCACGGATTCCATCGCTTGATCGAAGAAGTGGCGATAAGCATCTCGAGGAAAGAGCTCATTGCGGTAGGTCAGACGTGCCAGAGCCATGGGTTTGCGCTTCAGGGACTGGATGACGTGCCGATAATCGATGACGTTGGGACGGTGGGTCCGATGTCCGCGAGGCAGGGTTTCGATCCTCGTTTCTCCCTGGAAGAGTTCGATCCGGTCATCGAAGATGCGAGCCTTGAGCCGGTAGCCGATGAGTCGCGAAGGCACTGAGTAGTAAACCTTTCGAATGCGGCAGCCGGCGGTGCTGGTCACCGTGACCATGACCTCTTCGCAGTCGCAAGGATTCGACGGCGGCAGCGGGTTCAGCTGGCCCTGTTCGGTCTCGATGTCCTTCGCCACCCTGGCGTTTTCACGAGCGACGATATCCGCGACGAAGGTTCGGTAGGCGTCCAGGCATTCGAACTCCCGGGAGCCTCGGAGTTCCAGTTCGCCTCGAACCCGGTCCTTGAGATGACGGTGCGCGCTTTCGATGGCGCCGTTCTCGTGGGCGACGCCCCGGTTGTTGCGGGACGGTTTCATCCCGTAGTGTTCGCACAAGGCCTTGAAGCGCCCGGTCAAGTCCTCCGCTACGTCCTGGGCCAGATTGCGGAAGGCCGCGGAGAGACTGTCGGTTCGGAGCTCGTGTGGGACTCCGCCCAGTTCGGCGAAGGCACCCTGAATTCCCTCGGCCAAGGCGGTGAAGGACTCGCCGTTAACGACCACGGAGACGAATCGGTAGCACGACCATGGGAGGCGAAAGTGGAAGAACAGGTGCCGGAACGATTCTCCCTGGATGGTGACTTCCCCGGACTTCAGGTGGGTGAAGTCGGCAATGGCGAACGTGCCGGCAGGCCGCTTCGTCTGCGGGAACATGACTTCCTTTTCCGCACCGTTTTGGGCTCGCCACGCCCGAATCCGCCGTTCCAGGGTCCGGCGGTAGTTCGGCTTGAATTCCGGTTCGGTGTTCAGCAAATCGTGGAACACCGTGATGGGCTTGATGTCGGGGCATCGCTCCAGAATGGGGATGACCTTGGATTCGAAGAACGTGGCCAGGGGATCCGGGCGAGTGCGTTGGAGGGGCGGGGAATCCTCCGACGGTTGATTTCCGGCCTGTTCCTTGGCCTTTTCGAGGGTCCGATAGCCCGTTGATCGGTGGACCCCGATGGCGGCGGCGGCGGACGCGACTCCTTTTTTCGTGTGCAGTTGCATGAACAGTTTCTTCTGCTGAGGTGTGACTCGTCGTTTGGTCATGTTGGTTCTCCGTCCGCACACGTGGTCGTGCCGACGGGCCAACTATCCACCGATCAGAAGAACTTGCAGCCTTTCCTGGGCAGGGCTCCGGCCACTTCGGTCGGGCTACGCCCTCCCTTCGTGGCCGGAGCCCTGCCCCCCCTGCAGGTCCCTCAGACACCGTGGGATCCTTCCCCCCGATTTGTCGCATTGTAATTGTCGCGGTGTCGCAAAGTAATTGTCGCGCAACACGCTGATGGATCAGAACCATCGCTTGGGTTTCAAAGGCTTTGCCGGACGCGGTCTGCGTTATGTTGCCGAGTACCGAGGCCGGTGGTTGGCGTTAGCCGGCTGGCAAAGCGGAGTGTTCAAGTGTCGCCCGCGAGATAAGTGGCTTGGGTGGAAAAAACGAGAGCAGTTTCGTCGGCTGCATTTGATTGCCAACAATACCCGATTCCTCCTGCTTACCGAGCGGGGCGAAGTGCACAATCTGGGGAGCTGCGTCATGGCCAAAATGCTGCGCCGTTTGAGTGCCGATTGGCAACGGACCTGGGGTCATCCGCTGGAATTGGCCGAAACTTTCGTCGATCCCCGACACTTCGCGGGCACGATCTATCGCGCGGGGAATTGGCGGGCGGCAGGGCAATCGCAAGGCTACGCTCGCAGCAACGGACGCTATACCGCCCGGCACAATATCAAGAAGGAAATGTACGTTTATCCCTTGCGACCCCAAGCCGGTTCCCGATTAAGGAAGCGTCAGGACGATCCGTCTTGGGGCCCCCAGGTGCAGCGGGTAGAAACGTCCCCGAAACAGTTGAAATCATTGGTGCAACTGCTCGCGGAAATGGCTGATTTTCGCCGGGCACAAGGACGCAAACATCGGCTGGAAATGGTGCTCGCTATCTGCATCTTAGCTCGATTGGCCGGCAAGGTCGGCCCCTTGGCGACTTCGCGTTACGCCCAAAAAATGACGCAAAACCAATTGCAGACTCTCGGGGCGTGGCGCAACGCCAAGGACCGTTACGTAGCCCCGTCTCTCGCGACGATTCACCGGGTCATGACCGAGACGGATCCGGAAGCGTTGCAAACGGTAACTCACCGCTGGGTAACGGCCCAATTGACTCGACAACCCCTGGAAGCCTTGGCTGCTGACGGGAAGCGGATCAACGGAGCTAATCGCAACAGCAAAGACCATTTCGAGACCGTCATCCTCGTGCGCCATCAAGATGCGGTGCCCATCGCCGTTCGCAGTTGCCGAGACCAAGGCGGCGAACAGGCGGCGATGGCGGCTCTCTTGGAGGATGTCGATATCCGGGGAGCCATCATTACGATCGATGCGCTCCATACTAACCGAGTCATGGCCGATGCCATCGTGCTGGTTAACAGAGCCCATTTTCTCTTCACGGTTAAAGAGAATAACCCCGAACTCTCTCAATTTTTGACCAGCCTGGATTGGGATCGAGTGGCCCAGGACCGGTTCACCGAAAAACCGGAGAAAGGACATGGCCGCATCGATCAACGGAGCATTCAAACCTATGAACCCCTTCCCGGAGCCGTCAAATTACCGCATGTCCTCCAAGTCTTTCGGATCCTTCGACACCGTCATCATTTGAACGGTGGGCCCGAGACCGTGGAATATGCTTACGGCGTCACTTCGTTGCCTCCGGAAGCTGCCGACGCTCAACGATTGTTGTCACTCAATCGGGGACATGGGACGGTAGAAAACGGCAATCACCGCCGTCGCGACGGGATTTTCGGCGAAGATGATTGTCTCATGCGAACTCGCCATGGGCCGACGAACAATGCCCTCTTCAACAACCTGGCCTTGGCGATCATTCTCCAGTCGGGATACTCTAATATGGCCGAAGCTACTGACGATTTTCAGACGAATCGGAACCAAGGGTTGCGAGCCGTCACGAAAACCACCCCGTTTAAACGTCCGAAAAAACGTCCGAAAAAAAACTGACCCGACCTTCCTGATTATCGACGCTTCCTCCTTGCTGATTCGGTCGGCGAATTGATCGTTTGACCGATACTCGCACCGGTTTAGTCTCCTGTCCGGCTGAAACTCGTCTCAATCGGCAATCGCCGCCTAACTCGAAGCATAATTCGGAAAAACAGTTTTTCCGACGAATCGAAATACTCCGCTCGACACTGAAAAAAACGATCGTCGATCAAAAATTATTAGCATGAAAAAGTCCTGCGACCAAGGTTGCTCGTCATTGACAAATGCGTCCTTCCCGACTATCGATGGCTTCCGAAGCCCGATTATTCTAGCCGGCTCGACACGCATCGCCGAACCAGGTTTCGACCCGTTTGTCGACGCCGTTTCCGAACCGTTCACTCAACCTGAATCGATTTGTGATTTGCCACTCCATGAAAAACGCCTCGATTATCCTAATCACGTGCTGGCTCCAGTTATCGGGAGTTTTGCCGGTTCAAGGCCAATCCTCCTATCCTCCCGATCTTCCTGAAGCCATTGCCGAAGTCTACAAATCCGTAAATGGGGTCGAGTTGAGCATCTTCCGTTACGAGCCCCCCAACCATGAGGCTTCCGCTCGAGTTCCTGCTATTGTGTTCTTTTTCGGGGGCGGTTGGAGCGGCGGCACGCCTCAGCAATTCGAACATCAATGCCGTTATCTGGCCTCCCGAGGTTTGGTGACCATGACTGCCGATTATCGAGTATCGTCCCGGCATCAGACAAAAGCGCTGCAGTGCGTCCTGGACGCCAAGTCCGCTATCCGGTGGGTCCGGAAGCATGCGACTCGCCTGGGCGTCGATCCCAACCGCATTATCGCCTCGGGAGGTTCGGCCGGAGGGCATATCGCCGCCTGCACCGGATTGATCGAAGGCATCGAAGAACTGACCGAAGATCTGACAGTTTCCTCCAAACCCAACGCCATGATTTTGTTCAATCCCGTACTGGCCTTGGATAGCGTACCCGGTCGCCCTCCGTTAGATCCGGACAAGCTCGCCCGGCGCGCCGGTCGTCTCGGCATCGCCCCCCGAAATCTCTCGCCCCTGCATCACATTAAGCCCTCGACGCCGCCGACGCTGATTCTGCACGGAACGGCCGATCGTACCGTTCCCTATTGGACGGCAGAAGCTTTCCAGACGCTCATGGGCGATCGATGCCGGCTCGCCGGTTATCCCGATCAACCGCACGGTTTTTTCAATTACGGCCGCTCTGGCAATCGCTTTTTCCGCCAGACCATGACGGAAACCGACCGCTTCCTGGTCTCGCTGGGATATCTGAAAGGGCCCGTCAGCGTCGACGAATACTTGAAAGACCCGAAGCTCGAAAAGTAGGATCAGGCCTGAATAACGGGTTACGCCCTGTCCCGCCAACCGATCACAGCTCGGAATTCAGAGCTTCGCTCGCCTGAGGCGCATACCTATGCCTCGTGGCAACACCGCCGTAAACGCCGCCGGAATGTCGACGCGCACGCTATCCTTAGTTATTGGAATCGGTGTCGGAACCGGTATCGGTTTTGGTGTCGGAACCGGAATCGGCACTCTCGTCGATCAATTCACTCACCCATTCCAGAATCGCCGTGGGTGCCGCATCGCCTCGCCGGGTCTGCACCTTGATGACTCGAGTATAACCGCCTTGGCGGTTCTGCTGTTCCGGCGCAATTTCGTTGAATAGCGTCCTGACCGCTTCTTCCTGGCCCAATTTCGCCGCCGCCAGCCGTCGATGATGGATCGTGCCTTTCTTGCCCAAAGTCACCATTTTTTCGGCCAACGGGCGAGCGGCCTTCGCTTTGGCTAATGTAGTGGTGATGCGACCGTTAGCGATCAGTTCACAGACCAAATTAGCCAGCAAAGCGTTGCGATGACTGCCGGTGCGTCCCAGTTTCGCCGTTTGTTTTCGATGTCTCATCCCTACCCCTCCGCTACTTGGTCAGTATGTTGGCTTCTTTATCGCCGGAATGATCCAGCAAGCTCCGGTCGATTCCCGGATCCCCCAACCGCAATCCGAGTTCCTCCAGTTTTTCCTTGATCTCGTTAAGGGATTTCTTCCCGAAATTACGATACTTCAACATATCGTTCTCCGTCTTGAGCGCCAACTCGCCGACTGTCGTGATATTGGCGTTGTTGAGGCAATTGGCGGCCCGCACGCTCAATTCGATCTCGTTCACGCTCATGTTGAGCAACTGTTTCAACCGCAATTTCTCGTCGTTTTTCTTTTCCTCAACCTCCTCGAATTCGATCACGTTCTTGTCATAACCAACGAAGACGTCCAAGTGTTTTTGCAACACGGCCGAAGACTGAGTCAGGGCGTCGTCAGGAGTGACGCGGCCGTCGGTCCAGATCTCCATGATCAACCGGTCGTAGTCGGTACGCTGGCCTACCCGGGCGTTTTCCACCGTATATTTCACGCGCCTCACCGGCGAAAAGATGGAATCGATCACGATCACCCCGATCGCCTGATCCGGCTTCTTGTTTTCCTCCCCGGGACAGAACCCTCTCCCGACCTTGACTTCCATCTCGATTTCGAACTTTTTTTTCTTCTCGATCTCGCAGATGTACTGCTCCGGATTGACGACGTCGACGTTCTGATTCTCGACGATGTCCTGCGCCGTCACCGGCCCTTCCCGATCTTTGACCTGCAGACTGAGCGTCTGGGGTTCGCGAGAATGCGAGACGAACTTGACCTGCTTCAGATTCAGGATGATTTCCGTCATATCCTCCTTGACCCCGGGAATCGGAGAAAATTCGTGCATCACGCCGTCCAGTTTGATCGCCGTGATCGCCGCCCCTTCCAGGGAGGACAACAGCACGCGGCGCAAGGAATTACCGATGGTATGGCCGTAACCGGTCTCGAAAGGTTCGGCGATAAATTTGGCGTAGCAGGGATCCTTCGGCACGGTATCGTCGTCCGCACGGGGCCATCTATCCAAACTCCTGGGCATTTCGAAGCGACCTAATCTAACTGGCATCTGATTGTTAAGTAGTTTAAGGCAGAAACTGTCTCGGAAACCGTTTTTCGCTACTCGATCGAATAATTACTGAGTGGAAACGAGCGGATCGTTAACGGGAATAAAATTCGACGACCACCTGTTCGTCGGCAATCGGCTGGATCTCGTCCCGGGTCGGCAGGCGAACCAGCCCCCCCTGAAACAATTCCTTGTCGATCTGCAACCAAGCGGGCAAGGCGCGGCTGGTCGTGCTTTCGAGATTCTTGATCGCCAATCCTCGCGAATTCCGCTTGTCCCGGACCTGGACCTTGTCGTTGACCTGGACGGCATAGGACGGAATGTTGACCTTGTGCCCGTTGACCAGCAAATGGCCGTGCGCCACCATCTGCCGGGCGGCCGGCCGCGACGGCGCCAACCCCAGTTGATAAACGACGTTATCCAACCGGGTTTCCAGGATCTGCAACATGATTTCCCCGGTCACTCCCCGGCTCCGGCGCGCTTTTTCGTACACGGCGCGGAACTGCTTTTCCATCAACCCGTAGTAATAGCGGAATTTCTGCTTTTCCGCCAAGCGCAGGGCGAAATCCGTGTACTTGCGCCGGCTTTTGGGGCCGTGCACTCCCGGACCGTACTTGCGCCGGTCGAAATATTTGGAAGGGCCGAAGATCGGTTCCCCGAACCGTCTGCTGATCCTTGTTTTGGGTCCTGTATAACGAGCCATGGTAAAAATTAAACCCGACGTTGTTTGCGCGGTCGGCAACCGTTATGGGGTACGGGCGTTACATCCTTGATCGCGGAAATCTCCAATCCGATGGCTTGCAAGGCGCGAATCGCCGATTCGCGTCCCGAGCCCGGGCCTTTCACCCGCACTTCGACTTCCTTCAAACCGTGAGCCATCGCTTTGCGCGCCACGTCCTGCGAAACCTGCTGCGCCGCGAACGCCGTGCTCTTGCGCGAGCCCTTGAATCCGATCCGCCCGGCGCTGGACCAAGCGATCACGTTGCCTTGACGATCGCTGATCGATACCAAGGTGTTGTTGAAGGTGGCCATGATATTGGCGACTCCCACCGCGACATTCTTGGATCCCTTGGCCCTGATGATCTTGGTCTGCGGAGCGTCCGTCGACAACAACTCGGCCGCGCTGGGCGCGGCCCGTGAGTTCTCGTCGGTCTTCTTACCCGCGGCATCCGATTTGGCGGCCGCCTTGGACTTGGCGCCGGCTTTCGACTTGCCGCCCGCCTCCGGTTTAGTGTCCGTGTCGGACTTGGCCTTGGTTTCCGCTTTGGCGTCCGCGTCAGGCTCGGCTTTGGTTTCCGGTTTGGCGTCCGCCTTGGACTCAGTGCCGACTTCCGGCTGACCGCCCGGTTCCGGCTTGGTGTCCACGTCGGCTTTGGCTTTGGCTTCCGGCTTGGCGTCCGTTGACCCCGCAACCGGTTCGGCGGCCTGTTTTTCGTTCGTTTCTTCTGTCATGACGGCAACGGCAATCAGTGAATTCCGGACTTGGCCTTGGGATTCCTTTGCACGCCGACCGTTTTTCTCGGCCCTTTCCGCGTTCGCGCATTGGTTGAAGTTCGCTGCCCCCGCACCGGTAAATTCCGGACATGGCGCAAGCCTCGATAGGATTTGATGGCTTGCAATCGCTTGAGGTTCATGCCGAACTCCCGCCGCAAGTCACCTTCGATGATATACTGCCCCTCCTGAATGGTGTGAACGATCTTGCTGACCTGCTCGTCACTCAAATCCTTGGCCCGCAGCGCCGGATCGATGCCCGCGCTTTCCAGGATCTTCAATGAATTGACCGATCCGACGCCGTAAAGATAACGTAACGAAATATCGATCCGCTTCTCTCCGGGAATATCTACCCCCAAAATACGTGGCATAAATCCTGTCTCCTAGGTTACGGTTTAACCCTGCCGCTGTTTATGGCGGGGGTTGCTGCAAACCACCCGGATGACGCCCTGGCGGCGAATAATCCGGCAATGCTCGCACAGTTTTTTGACCGAAGCTCTCACTTTCATCGTTTCAGTTCTCCTTGCGTTCCACAATCAGCCCCTGGGACATGTCGTAGGGCGAAACCTCCAACTGCACTCGATCGCCCAAGCGAACCCGCTCGAGTGCCAAGCAAAGCTTGCCCGCCAACCGCGCTACGATATGATGACCGTTAGGCATTTTCACTCGAAACCGGTTGCCGGGCATCAGTTCGACGACCGAGCCCTCGACGCTGATGGCATGTTCTCGGGACATGTCAGTATTTCTGGTTCCTCGTCGGCAACCAACACGGTGTGTTCAAAATGGGCCGAACGGCTCCCGTCCCGGGTCACCACCGTCCAGCCGTCGGCCAAAATCTTGACCGAAGCCATGCCGTAATTGACCATCGGTTCGATGGCGAGCGTCATGCCGGAACGAAGCATCGGGGTCCGGTCTTCCGTTACGTAATTGGGTATCTTGGGATCTTCGTGCATCGATTTCCCGACGCCGTGTCCGACATACTCCCGCACGACCGACAAACCGCTTTCCTCCACGCAATTCTGAATCGCCCGGGAAATATCCTTGACCCGGCGGCCGGCGACGGCCTGAGCGATCCCGGCGAATAACGCTTTTTCGGTAACGTCCAACAGTTTCCGGTCGGCGGCGCCGCACCCGCCAACCGCCACCGTCATTGCGTTGTCGCCGACGAAGCCGCCGTAACAGACGCCGACGTCCAGGCTCACGATGTCCCCGAACTCCAATTCCCGGTCGCCGGCCACCCCGTGGACGACCTCCTGATTCACCGAAATACAAGTGTGGCAAGGATAGCCGTGATAACCCAGAAAGGCGCTCTTGGCTCCGTAACCGGCGATCCGGGTCGACGCGTAATCGTCTAATTCGCGGGTCGTTATCCCGGGCCGGACGCTGGCGGCCAATTCGTTGAGCACGACGTTCGCCACCGCTCCCGCTTCCCTCATCGACCGGATTTCCTGCTGATTCTTGATGGCAATCATCTCCGCCGACCCGTCAGAAACGCCCGCGAATGCGGCCTTTCTTCATGAATCCGTCGTAATGCCGCGTCAACAAATGCGACTCCATCTGCCGCATGGTATCGAGGATCACTCCTACCGTGATCAGGATGCTGGTGCCGCCGAAAAAGGTCGCCACGAAAAAATCCACTTCCATCGCGGAACCCAGCCACAAGGGGATGGTCGCGATCAGGGTAAGAAACACCGCGCCGGCAAAGGTGATGCGGCTCATCGTGCGATGCAGAAAGTCGCTGGTCGCCTGGCCGGGACGCACGCCGGGGATGTAGCCGCCGTATTTTTTCAGATCGTCGGCGATCTGAATCTCGTTGAATTGCGTCGAGACCCAGAAATAGGAGAAAAACAGGATCATCAACCCCTGCAAGACCACGTAACCCCAGGCGCCGTAACCCGTCCACTTGGCGATATCGGTGAAGAACTGCTGCTCCGTCACGCTTCCCAGATTCTGGAAGAGCATTTGAGGAAACATCAACAGGGCCTGAGCGAAAATGATCGGCATCACGCCGGCGTAATTGACCCGCAACGGCATAAAGGAACTGCCGCCAGAATAGACCTTGCGGCCCACCGCCCGCTGCGCGTATTGCACCGGGATCTTCCGTTGCGCTTGGGTCACCGCGATCACGCAAGCCACGACCGCGATCAAAATCAGCACCAGAGCCACGCCATGGAACAAATTGTGCGTCGCGGGGCTATCGACATCGGGGGAGATAAACATCCGGGTCAGCGACGAGGCCGCCTGCGGCAAGCCGGCTAAAATGCCGATGGTAATCACCAGGGAGATGCCGTTGCCGATCCCCCGTTCGGTAATCTGTTCGCCCAGCCACATCAAGAGCATGGTGCCCGTGGTCAGGATCAACACGGTCTGAATCCGATACCACCAGATATTCTCGGTCATGACCAGTTCGCCTTGGAATCCGGTAAAGACCCCGCCCGGATTTTCCCAACTGAGCGCCATGGCGAAGCCTTGTCCCAAACACAAGACGAGCGTGAAGTAGCGGCCGTACTGGATGATCTTGGCGCGGCCTCCCTCTTGCCGGGCCAGTTTGCTCAGGCCCGGCAAAACCGCCGTCATCAACTGCAGGATAATGGTCGCGCTGATATACGGCATAATTCCCAGCGAACCGATCCCGCAATTCTGCAACGCGCCGCCCGTGAACATGCTGTACATGCCCAGCAAACCCATGCCTTCGTCGCCCCGGCTGGCGGCGCTTTCCTCAAAAAACTGGGACAACGCCGCGCCGTCGAGTCCCGGGATCGGCACCAGGGCGATCAGCCGGCACACCCCCAGAACGAGCAGGGTAAACAGAATGCGCGACTTCAGTTCCGGAATCTTGAAGCAGTTCGCGAAGGTACTGACGATACTTGAAAGCATGTTGTTCGCGGCTGGCTTAGCCGTGGTCGGTGTCGGACGATTGTTTCCCGGACGGAGTCACTTCGCAAACCCCTCCGGCCGCTTCGATTTTCGCCTTGGCCGATGCGCTGAACGCATCCGCGCGCACCGTCAATTTCACCGTGAGTTCCCCTTGCCCCAGAATCTTGATGCCGTCGGCCCGGCCGTTGGCCAGCCCGGCCGCTCGCAATTTGGCCGCGTCGATGTCGCTGCCCTCGGGAAACGCCGCCAACGAACCGACGTTAACCGGCAGGTAAACGGTCGCATGGCGAGCGTTGCTGAAGCCCCGCTTGGGCAACCGGCGGATCAACGGCATCTGACCGCCCTCGAAACCCGGCCGGAAGCCTCGTCCCGAACGGGCGTGATGTCCCTTGTGCCCCCGCCCGCTGGTTTTCCCGCGGCCGCTGGAGTTACCCTGGCCCAAGCGCTTTCGCCGATGCTTGGCTCCGGGACGGGGTTTAAGATCGTGTAAACGCATGCCTATTGTTCGGTTGCCAACTTACCGTCATCGGACGCCTTCGGCGGTTCGGCCGGAGCGTCAGGCGGTGCCGGATTAGAATTATGTGCCGGTTCGTCGGCAGGTTCCGGAGTAGCCGGTTCGGGCGGTGCCGGGGCCGGTTCGGACTCCGTTGCCGCTTCGGCGCTCGCCGGCGACGCCTCGGGGGCGTCGGCTTCGCTCGCTGCCGGAACGGAAGGTTCGGTTCCGGGTTCCGGAGCGGGCGTCTCGACCGCGGCCGGAACCGCCGGTTCCGCACCTGGTTCAGTGGTGGATTCGGCGGCAGGCTCGGCGACCACCGCGGATTCCGAGGCCGCTTCGGCAGCCGCCGGTTCCGCAGCCGTCTCGGCAACGACCGTTTCGCTGACCCGGGACGCTTTCTCGGGAACGGCCAAACCGCGGGCCGCGAAAACTTCCGCCTTTTTCCGCAAACTCTTCAAAGCGGTCAACGTCGCCTTCGCGACGTTCGTCGCGTTATTGGAACCGAGCGACTTGGTCAACACGTCCTTGATCCCGGCCGACTCCAACAACGAGCGCACCACTTTGCCCGCGATGACCCCGGTGCCGGGCGAAGCCGGCCGCAACATGACGATCGCCCCGTCGTAAGCCGTATCGACCCGATGCGGAATGGTGTTGCCCATCAGGGAAATTTCTTCCATCGAGCGCCGCGCAATGTCACTGGCCTTGCGGATGGCGTTAGCCACTTCGCCGGCCTTGCCCAATCCCAATCCAACCTTGCCGCTGCCGTTGCCGACGACCACCAAAGCGCTGAAATTGAACCGCCGGCCGCCCTTGACCACTTTGGAGGAACGATTGACGAAAATCACTTTCTCGATCAATTCGGCTTCGTCGCCCTCGGCGGCTTTGGCTCCTCGCGAATCCCGCCATCCGCGTCCTCCGCCCGGCCGCGCTCCGCCGCCTCGCTGATTGCCGCCCGGCCGGTTGCCGCCTGGCCGGAACCTCCCGCCCGAACCGCCGAACCCGCCCGGCCCTTGCCTGTTGCCTCCGCCCCTGTTGCCGATTGCTTCTGCCACAACTGATGCTCCGATAATTCAGAATCTAAGCCCGTTGGCTCGAGCCGCCTCGGCCAACGCCTTCACCTTCCCGTGATAACGCGCTCCGCTGCGATCGAACACTACGGTTTCGATCCCCTTTTCAAGCGCCGCTTCGGCCGCCATTTTCCCCAGGATCTTTGCGCTCTCGACGTTGGCGGCGAGCGGCCGGTCGCTGTCCGGGGCGCTTCGCTTGACCGAGTAAACGGACGCTAAAGTCTGGCCCGCGCGATCGTCGATAAATTGCACGTGGACGTTGCGTTCGGTGAACCGCACGCTCATCCTCGGACGCCCGCCGGTGCCCAAGAGCTTGCTCCGAATCCGAAATCGCCGGCGGCGAATCAATTGCGCTCTTTTCTTGGTTTTCATGCTCGACCGTCGTTCCCCGCAGTCCTATTGGACGGTTTTGCCCTCCTTGCGGGTCACTTGCTCGTCCTTGTAGCGCACTCCCTTGCCCTTGTAGGGCTCCGGAGGATAAAACGCCCTGATCTCGGCGGCCACGCGGCCCACCGCCTGCTTGTCGGAACCCTCGACCCGGATCTTGGTGCCCTCCGTTACGGTCACCTTGACTCCTTCCTGAATCGGATAACTGATGGTATGGGAATAACCCAGATTCAATTCGATCACGCTCCCCTTGACCGCCGCCTTGAAACCCACTCCCTGGATTTCGAGTTCCTTGAAAAACCCGCGGGAAACGCCCAGCACCATATTGTTGACCAAGGCGCGAGTCAGCCCGTGGCACGATTTGGTATGCTTGTCTTCGCCGTCCCGCCGCACCAGGATGCTGTCGCCCTCCTGGGCCACCGAAATCCGCGGCGGAGCCTTCCAGTCCAACGTGCCGTTGGGGCCCTGAACCGCAATGTTGCGGCCCTCGATCGATACCTTCACCTGCTGAGGCACGGGTATCGGCATTTTCCCGATTCGCGACATAACTTCTCCCTACCAGACCTGGCAGAGCAACTCTCCGCCGATGTTTCGCCTTCTCGCGTCCTCTCCCGACACGATCCCCCGCGAAGTGGAAAGAATCGAAATTCCCATGCCTCCCAATACCCGCGGCACTTCCCGAGAACCGACGAAACGCCGCAATCCCGGCCGGCTGATCCGCTTGATGCCGACGATCACGCCCCGCTTCCCCTGGTATTTCAACACGATCGAGATGACTTTCTTGACCTTGCCCCGCACCCGGTATTCGCGGATATAACCCTCCTTGACCAGAATCTTCGCCACTCCCTCCTTCAGTTTCGAGTAGGGAGAATCGATCTCCGGCAACAGCGCCGCATTCGCGTTGCGAATGCTCGTCAACATATTTGCGATCGGATCCATCGACTCAATAATTACCAGCTGGCCTTGGTCACGCCGGGAATCAGCCCGGAAAGCGCCATTTCCCGGAACGTCAAGCGGGAACAGCCGAACTTGCGGAAGTAACCGTGCCGGCGGCCCGTGACATGGCAGCGATTGACCACCCGCGTCGGGCTGGCCCCCCGCGGCAACTTGCTCAGCCCCTCATAGTCGCGAGCCGCCCGCAGCTCCGCCCGCCTGGCGGCATACTTCGCCACCGTCGCCGCCTTTTTCTTGTTCCGTTCCACCCAGGATTTCTTTGCCATAGCTTAGTCTCTTCTGCCGCTCAGGCGAACGGCATGCCCATTAAGGTCAACAATTGCCGGGCGTCCTGGTCCGAATCGGCGGAGGTGACGATCGTCACGTCCATGCCCTGCGTCCGCTTGACCTTGTCCAAATCGATTTCCGGAAAGATCGTCTGATCCGAAATGCCCAGCGAGTAATTGCCGAACCCGTCGAAAGCCTTGCTCGAAATGCCCCGGAAATCGCGAATGCGCGGCAACGCCGCGGTCACCAGGCGATCGAAAAACTCGTACATGATCTCGCGCCGCAACGTCACGCGGCAACCGATCGGCTGCCCGGCCCGCAACTTGAAATTGGAGACGCTCTTGCGAGCGCGGCACAGCGCCGGCTTGCGCCCGGTAATCATCGACAGATCCTTGACGGCATCCTCCAAGGCGCCCTTTTCCAACATGGTGCTCACGCCCATGTTGACCACGATCTTCACCAAGCGAGGAATCTGATGCACGTTGGCATACCCGTTGGTCTTCCGCAACTCGGGGGCCACTTCCTCCAGGTATTTTTCGTAGAGTCTCGGTTTCATTCTTCGGTGCCGTCGGTTTCCGGCTGGCGGCGAGCCGCCCGGCTGTCGTATTTTTCGGCCAGCATCACGTTCGAGGCGTGAATCGTCCCTTCGCGCTCCACGATCGCGCCCTCGGGATACTTCTGGCTTTTGCGCATGTGCTTCTTGATCAGTTTCAAGCCCTCGACGATCACCCGGCCGCTCCGGGGGAAGACGGCGATGACCTTGCCGCGATTGCCCCGTTCGGTGCCCGCCAGCACGACGACCTCGTCGCCCCGTTTCACATGAAATTGCGTCGGCATAACTCAGATGACCTCCGGAGCGAGGGAGACGATTTTCATGAACCGTTTCTCGCGCAGTTCCCGGGCGACGGGCCCGAAGATCCGCGTGCCCCGCGGATTTTTGTCCTTGTCGATGATGACCACGGCATTGGAATCAAAGCGCAAACAAGAGCCGTCGTCGCGCCGGATGGTATGACGGGTGCGCACCACGACCGCGTTCACCACTTCCCCTTTCTTGACCGTTCCGTCCGGCGCCGCTTCCTTGATATGGGCCTTGATGACGTCGCCGATGCGCGCCGGACGTTGCCGCCCGCCGAGCACGCCGATGGCCGCCGCCTTCTTGGCCCCGGTGTTGTCGGCCACGTTTAATACGCTGCGTAACTGTAACATGATTGCCTTTCCTCGCGCCTCAAGCCTGGGCGCGTCTGCCGAGCACTTCGACCAGCCGCCAGCACTTCGTCTTGGAAAGCGGCCGCGTTTCCAGGATCCGCACCCGGTCGCCGACCCGAGCCTCGCCCCGCTCGTCGTGGGTATAGCACTTGCTGAATACGGTGATCACCTTCCGATACCGGGGATGGTGCATGCGCCGCCGAACCCGGACGATGATCGTGCGATCCATCCGGTCCGAAACCACTTCGCCCACTCGTTCCTTGCGATGGCCCCTTTTTTCCTTTCCTTCGCTCATAACCTCACGACGCCGGCCCGCCCTCGAGGCGCAGCCGGGAAATTTGCGTTTCGATGCGGGCGATATCCCGTCTCAAGGCGCGCAGCCGAGCGGGTTTCTCCAACTGGCTGCTGACCTTCTGCAAGCGCAGATGAAACAATTCCTGCCGCGCGTCCCGGTTTTTGGCATTCAATTCCGTCACCGACAGATCCTGTAAATCGGACATTTTCAACGGCATGGCTCAACTCAGTTTGTGGCGGGCGATGAATTTGGTGCGCATCGGCAACTTGGCGGCCGCCAGCCGCAAGGACTCGCGGGCCAATGTTTCGGTAACGCCGTCGATCTCGAAGAGAATCATCGCCGGGCGAATGACGGCCACCCAGCCTTCCACCGGCCCCTTGCCCTTGCCCATGCGGGTTTCGAGGGGTTTTTTCGTGTAACTCTTGTCCGGAAAAATCCGGATCCAAACCTTGCCCCGCCGTTTCATGTGACGGGTAATGGCGATTCGGGCCGCTTCGATCTGCTTGTTGTCGAGCCAGCATCGCCCCAGGGATTGCAGTCCGAATTCGCCGAACGCGACGGATTCGCCCCGCCGGGCGATTCCCGTTCGGCTTCCCCGCTGCATCTTGCGATGCTTCACCCTGGACGGCATCAATGGCATAACAATTCCTTCCGATTAACGGCGTTGGCGCTCTCAACTGCGATAGGTCGGAGCCGCGGCCGGTTTGGGTTCCGGGCCCGGCATTTCAATTTCCCCTTTGCAAATCCAGCATTTGACGCCGAGCACGCCGTAAAGCGTCTTGGCTTCCGAAAATCCGTAATCCACGTTCGCCCGGAGCGTATGCAACGGCACGCGGCCTTCCAGGTAGGATTCGACCCGGGCCAATTCGGAGCCGCCCAAGCGGCCGGAGCAACAGATCTTGATACCGTCGGCCCCGCAGTCCATCGTCGTCTGCAGCGCTTTTTTCATGGTGCGGCGGAACCCGATCCGGCGCTCGAGTTGCAGGCAAACGTTGTCGGCCACCAATTGGGCGTCCATTTCGGGCTTCTCGATGGTCTTCAGTCCGACGTAAATCTTCCCGTTCACGAGTTTGGCGATCTCGTCTTTGAGCTTGTCGATCTCGGCTCCCTTGCGCCCGACCACGGCCCCCGGCCGGGCGGTGAAGATCGTCACCCGGAACCGGTCGCTGGCGCGTTCGATCTCGATGCGCGAAACCGACGCCGACTCCAACCGGGTCCGCAACAACCGGCGCACGCGGCAATCTTCCGCCAACAACTGGCTGAACCGGCGCTTGTCGGAATACCACCGCGACCGCCAGTCGCGGTTAACGGCGATGCGCAAGCCCAACGGATTGGTTTTCTGTCCCATGGTAAAAGCCTAACTGGACAAGACGATCTTGATATGACAACTGCGGCGGCGGATCGCTCCGGCCGAACCGCGGGCCTTCGGAATAAAACGTTTGAGCGAACGGGCCTGGCCGACGATCGCCTCCCGCACGACAAGTTGGCCGGGTTCGGATTCGTGGTTGTGCTGCGCGTTGGCGACGGCCGAATTGAGCGTCTTCAGGATCACGCCGGCGGACTTGCGGGGCACGGCGAGCAACTTGGCCTTGGCCGTCTCCACGTTCAAGCCCCGGATCTGCGACGCCACCTGCCGCGCCTTTTCCGGCGAGAGGCGGGCGTCGCGGGTAATCGCGCAAATGCCTGGGTCGGTTGTTTCGCTCATGATTACTTGGCCGCCTTGGCGGTATGAGAGCCGTGTTTGCGGAACGAGCGCGTCGGCGAGAACTCGCCCAACCGATGCCCGACCATGTTCTCGGTGACGAACACCGGATGGAACAGTTTGCCGTTGTGCACGTTGAACGTGTGACCGACGAAATCGGGCGTGATCGTCGAGCGCCGCGACCAGGTCTTGATCGGCCGCTTGATCCCCGAATCGTTGATCCGGGCGATCTTCTTGAGCAGATGCCCGTCCACGAACGGTCCTTTTTTGATTGAGCGTCCCATGGCTGCCGCTTATTTCCGTTTCATGGTGCGGCCGTCGCGCCGCACCAGAATCCACCGATTCGAAATTTTGTGCTTGTCCCGAGTCTTGTAGCCTTTGGCCAACAGGCCCCAGGGCGAAACCAAATGCTGCCGTCCGCCGCCGCTCTTCGACTGGCCTTGGCCGCCGCCGTTGGGATGGTCGACCGGATTGCGGGACACTCCCCGGGTCAACGGCCGGCGTCCCCGATGCCGGGCCCGGCCGGCCTTGCCCAGCATGACGTTCTCGTGCTGCGAGTTGCCGACGGCGCCGATCGTCGCCTGGCAACTGCCGTGAAAGCGCCGGATTTCGCCGGAAGGCAACTTGATCTGGGCGTAGCCGGAATCATACGACATCAACGTGGCAGACGTCCCGGCGCTGCGCACCAACTGGCCGCCCTTGCCCGGCATCAATTCGATACCGTGAATGCTCGAACTGACCGGGATTTCGGCGAGCGGCAAGGCGCAACCGACCCGTTTGGGCGCTCCGGGGCCGCTCATGACCCGATCGTCCACGCCCAGCCCGTCCGGTGCCACGATATACCGTTTCTCGCCGTCTTCATAACGGAGCAAGGCCAAGCGGGCCGAGCGGATCGGATCGTATTCGATGGCGATGACCACCGCTTCGACGCCGTGCTTGCGCCGGCGGAAATCGACCGTGCGAATCTTCTGTTTGTGTCCGCCCCCGATCGCCCGGGCGGTAATCCGGCCGTAACAATTGCGCCCACCGGTCTTCTTCCGGGTCACGGTCAACCGTTTCTCCGGTTTCCGCTTGGTAATATCCTTGAACGAGGCCACCGTGAAAAACCGCCGGCCCGGAGTCAAAGGTCTGAAAGACTTAACCGCCATGATAACGTTCCCCTCTTAGGTCAACTCGATCTTGTCGCCCTTTTTCAGGGTCACCACCGCCTTCTTCCAATCCGGCGACTTGCCGGCCTGCCGCGTGCGGCGCCGGCGCTTCTTTCCGGTAACGCGCATCGTGTTCACGTTCAACACCTTGACCTTGAACAATTCCTCGACCGCGTAGCGGATCTGGATCTTGTTGGCGCGCCGGTCCACGACCAACGCATACTGGTTGCGCAAATCGGTGAGCATGGCGCCCTTCTCGGTCACACAGGCCGTCTTGACGATATCGAAAGCGTTCATGAATCGGATTCGGTCCAACTGGCGAGGCGCGCGTCCACCTGCTCGAAAGCGGCCCGCGAAAAAAGCAACCGGTCGTATTTCAAGACTTCGTAAGCATTGAGCGAAGACTCCAGGACGACTTCGGCGAACGGGATGTTGCGGGCGGAAAGCACGAGATGCCCGTCCACAGCGTCGGTCACGACCAATACGGTGCCGTCCAATTCCTGCGCCTGGAGCAGCGCCAAGAAATCCTTGGTCTTGGGGCGTTCGATCCCGAAGGATTCGACCAAGCGGACGTCGCCGCTGCCGAGGCGTTCGCCCAAGGCCTTCCGCAGAGCCAACCGCCGGGTCTTGCGGGAAATCCGTTTGCGGAAACTCCGCGGTTTGGGGCCGAAGACCACGCCGCCGCCCCGCCAGATCGGGGAACGAACGTATCCGGCCCGCGCCCGGCCCGTACCCTTCTGCCGCCAAGGTTTCCGGCCGGAGCCGGCGACTTCGGCGACCGTCTTGGTACAGGCGGTGCCGCTGCGTTGCGCGGCGGAATAAGCGACGACGGCGTCGTGCACGGCCTGAGTGCCCCGCCCGTCTGAGATCAACCGGAAGCGCACCTCGTAGTCGCCCGCTTCGGTTCCGTCGGCCTGGTTAATCTTGATGGTCATTAAGCGTTCTGGGTCGGCACCCGTTTCGCTTTCTTTTTCGCTCCCCGGACGATCACGAAATCGCCGCCAGCCCCCGGAACGGCCCCGCTAATCAGCAAGACGTTCTCCTCCGCCATGACGCGCACGATCCGCAGATTCTGCACGGTGCGGCGCACCTGCCCCATGTGGCCCGGCATGGGCTGGCCCTTGCGCACGTAACCCGGCGTGGACCCCTGCCCGATGGCGCCCGGCCGCCGTTTCCACCCCTTGGAACCGTGCGAACCCCGGCCGCCGCCGAACCCGTGGCGTTTCATGACGCCCTGAAAGCCCCGGCCCTTGGCGACGCCGACCACGTCGACGAAATCGCCGGCCTTAAAGCAGTCGCCGGGGTTGACTTCGTCCCCCGGCTCGACCGTTAACTCGTAATCGCGAAATTCCTTGATTCGTTGACAGGACTCGCCCTTGAAGCGGCGCAAGTGGCCCGCCAACGGTCTATTGGTCCGACCGGACTTGCGGGTCCCGTAGGCCAGCTGCACCGCGTCGTAACCGTCGACTTCGACCGTCTTGCACTGCAAGACCCGATTGGCCCCGCAAGCCACGACCGTGACGCAAACCAACCGGTCGCCGGCCTCGTAAACCCGGGTCTGTCCCAACTTTTTACCTAACAAACCGATCATAACGTCAAATCTTGATGGTCACGTCGACGCCGGCCGGCAAGGTCAACTTGCGCAATTCGTCCATGGTCTGATTGGTCGGATCGATTATATCCAGCAATCGCTTGTGGGTTCGCTGTTCAAAGGCCTCATGGGATTTTTTATCGACATGAGGAGAGCGGGTGACCGTGAACCGCTCGATGCGCGTTGGCAACGGAATGGGGCCCGCCACCTGAGCGCCGGTACGCCGCGCCTTGCCGACGATCTCGCTAACCGACTGGTCGAGAATGCGATGATCGTATGCTTTAAGCCGGATTCGTATGGGTTGCTCTGCCATGGCCAATAAGTAATTAATCCTTCGGTCGCGCTACGCTTGCACGGCGTATCGTTCTCCGGGATCCAACATCTGCGACACGATCTGTGGCGGCACCGCGTCGAATCGCAAAGGATGCATCGAATGAGACGCCCTCCCCTTGGAGAGCGACCGCACCGCGGTGGCGTAACCGAACATTTCCGCCAGAGGAACTTCCGCGCTGACGATCGCCGTCCGCCCCTTGGCGTTCAAGTTCGCGATTTTTCCCCGGCGCCGGTTGATGTCTCCGATGATATCGCCCTGATGCTCCTCGGGAGTGTACACTTCAACCGCCATGATCGGTTCCAGCAACGCCAGTCCCGCTTCCTGAGCCGCGTCGCGGAAGGCGAAAATCGCCGCCATCTTGAAAGCCAATTCGCTCGAATCGACCTCGTGAAACGAACCGTCAACCACGACGACCCTCACGTCCACCATCTGATAGCCGGCCAGTACTCCGCTGGTCACGGATTCCTCCAACCCGGAACGCACCGCCGGTAAAAATTCCTTGGGGATCGCGCCGCCGGAAATCCGTTCGAGGATCTCCACGCCCTCGCCCGCCGGACGCGGCTCCAAGCGTAGGTCGACATGGCCGTACTGCCCCTTGCCGCCCGATTGCCGGATGAACTTTCCGGTTCCCTGAGCGACGCGGGTCACGGTCTCGCGATAAGCGATCTGGGGCGCTCCGGCGTTGGCGTCCACCTTGAATTCCTTGAGCAGCCGGTCCCGGATGATTTCCAGATGCAACTCGCCCATGCCGGAAACGATCAACTGGCCGGTCTCGGCGTTGACGGCCCGCCGGAACGTGGGATCCTCGTCGGCGAGGCGCCGCAATCCGTCCTGCAATCTGTCCCGGTCCGCCGTCGTGCGCGGTTCGATCGCCATGGAAATGACCGGTTCGGGAAAACTCGGCGGCTCCAGCAATAACGGAGACTTTGGGGCACAAAGCGTGTGGCCCGTCACGACGTCCCGGGCCCCGACCATTGCGGCGATGTCTCCCGAGTGGATCGCGGTGACGTCCGTGCGTTTGTCGGCCTGAATCAACAACAACCGGCTGATCCGCTCCTTGCGGCCCGTGACGGCGTTATGCACGGTCTTGCCTTTTTCCAGAGTCCCGCGGTACACCCGCAGAAACACCAACCGGCCCACAAACGGGTCCGTCCAAAGCTTGAACGCCAAACCGCAAAACGGCTTCCGGTCGTCCGGCTCGATCTCGACCGTCTCTTCGGTGCGGTCGTTCAGAGTGGCCGTCATCGGAGCGGCTTCGAGCGGCGAAGGCAAATAGTCGATGACGGCATCGAGCAGGAATTGCACCCCCCGGTTCCGAAACGCCGAGCCGCCAATCACCGGCACTAGTTCCTGCCGGACGGTCAACCGGCGAATCGCCCGCTGGAGCGCCTTGGGGCTGACCGGGCGATCCTCGATCAACAACTCGGCGATTTCGTCGTCCTTGTCGGACACCACGGCGACCAATTGTTCGAGCACCGACTGAGTGCGCAATTCTTCTTCGGGTTTCAGTTCGCGCACCTCGTAGCGTTCGCCCGTGGGATCTTCCGGATCGTATACGATCGCCTTTTGACCGACGACGTCGACGACTCCCCGGAGGTCATCGCCGTTGCCGAGCGGTATCGCCACAGGATAGGCATAGGCGCCCAACTTAGTCCGCATCTCCTGAACGACACGATCGAAATCGGCCCCCACCCGGTCCATCTTGTTGACGAACGCAATCCGGGGCACTTGGTACTTGTCCGCTTGGCGCCAGACCGTCTCGGTCTGGGGCTGAACACCGGCGACGCCGCAAAAGACGGCCACGGCGCCGTCGAGCACACGCATGGACCGTTCGACTTCGGCCGTGAAATCTACGTGGCCCGGAGTATCGATGATATTGATCCGGCAGGCCTGATCCGGGAAATTCCGGGGCACGCCTTCCGGCCGCTGGGTCCAGTAACAACTGATCGCCGCGGAAGTGATCGTGATCCCCCGCTCCTTTTCCTGGTCCATCCAGTCGGTGACCGTATTCCCGTCGTGCACTTCGCCCATCCGGTGAATCCGGCCGGTATAGAACAGCACGCGCTCGGTCGTGGTCGTCTTGCCCGCGTCGATGTGGGCGACGATGCCGATATTGCGCGTACGCTCCATCGGGTACTCGCGTTGCGGCGAGTTGGCCGAAGAAAACTGGGAAACGTCCGAATTCACTTAATTAGAAAAAACCCCGAATCGATCATCGGTTCGGGGCTACGTACCTCGCTTTTGAGTTCACCAACGAAAATGCGCAAATGCCTTGTTCGATTGAGCCATCTTGTGAACTTCGTCGCGCCGCCGGATCGCGGCGCCCTGTCCCCGGTAAGCGTCCATGATTTCGTTCGCCAGAGCGACCCGCATGGGGATGCCCCGGCGACCGTTAGCGAACTTGACCAACCACCGCAGCGCCAAGGCGTTCTGCCGATCCGGCGAAACCTCCAGCGGCACCTGATAAGTGGCTCCGCCCACTCTCCGGGGCTTGACTTCCAAGCGCGGCTTGGTGTTGTCCACCGCCCGCTGCAACATGTCCAACGGCGAATTGTCGGGATGCTTTTTGGCCAAGGCGTCGAAAGCGCCGTAGACGACTTTCTCGGCTGCCGTCTTCTTGCCTTGGACCATCACGACATTCACCAGCCGGGACACCAAGGTGCTGTCGTATCTTCCGTCCGGAGATACCTTGCGTTTGTCTGCTTGCCGTCGACGGGACATAAGCTCGCTCTACTTCTTTTCCTTGGCCCGCTTGACGCCGTACTTCGAACGGCTCTGACGGCGCTTCTCCACGCCGCCGGCGTCCAAGGCGCCGCGGACGATATGGTACCGTACTCCCGGCAGATCCTTGACCCGGCCGCCGCGCACCAACACGATCGAGTGCTCCTGCAAATTGTGCCCTTCGTCCGGGATATAGGCGATGACCTCGTAACCGTTGGTCAGGCGCACCTTCGCCACCTTCCGCATGGCCGAGTTGGGCTTCTTGGGCGTACGCGTCATGACCTGCACGCAGACGCCCTGCCGGAACGGACAGTTCTCGAGCGCGGGGGATTTCGACTTGAGTCGAATCCGTTCCCGGCCCTTGCGCACGAGTTGATTGATAGTCGGCATGCTAGTTTAGCGGTATTCCCCGGAGCACCGGCGAAAGAGGGCAGATAGTAAGGAAACGAAAAGACTTTGCAACACCTAATTTCGAAAAAATCACGCGATCTAAACCGCCTGATCCAAGGGTGCCTCGGTCTCCTCGAACGCCTGCTCTTCCACGAGCGGTTTGACGTTCACCCGGAACTCCGGATAACCCGTGCCCGCTGGAATGATATGGCCCAGAATCACGTTCTCCTTGAAACCGCGCAGGTGATCCCGCTTGCCCAAAGTCGCCGCCTCGGTAAGCACCCGGGTCGTGTCCTGGAACGACGCCGCGCTCAGGAAACTCTCCGTCTCCAACGAAGCCTTGGTGATGCCCAACAGCACCGGTTCGGCACTGGCCGGCTTGCCTCCCTGATCTTCGATTTTCACGTTGTTGCGCTCGAAATCGATCCGTTCGATCTGCTCGCCCCACAGGAAGATGGTATCGCCGGGATCGGTGATCCGCACCTTGCGCAGCATCTGCCGGACAATGACTTCGATGTGCTTGTCGTTGATCGTCACGCCCTGGACGCGGTAGACCTGCTGCACCTCGTTGACCAGATACTCCTGCAACTCTTGCGGGCCGCAGATTTCGAGGATCTCCTGGGGCACGATCGGCCCTTCGGTCAACTGCTGCCCCTTCTTCACGAAATCCCCTTCGAACACGATGATGTGCTTGGCGATCGGAATCAGATGCTCCTCCTCTTCCTGGGTTTCGGCGTCGCACACGATCACCCGCCGCTTGCCGCGGTCGGCCGAGCGCTTGCTGCCTTCGGTGGAGCCGAATTTAATCGTGCCGTCGATCCGGGAAATCACCGCCGCCTCCTTGGGTTGGCGCGCCTCGAACAGTTCGTTCACCCGCGGCAGACCGCCGGTGATGTCCCGAGTCTTCGAAGTCTTTCGCGGCGTCTTGGCCAACAGGACCCCGGCGCGAATCTCGCTGCCCTGCTCGACCAGGATATGGGCTCCCGAAGGGATCGGATAATTGGCCAGGATTTCGCCTTTGCGATTCCGGATCTTGATCTGAGGATGCAAGTCCTCCTTGTGCTCGATAATAACGATCGCCTCGCGACCCGACGCCGTATCCATTTCGCGCTTCATGGTCAGCCCTTCGATGATGTCCTCGAACTCCACCTTGCCCGCTTTCTCCGAGAGGATCGGCACGTTGTAGGGATCCCATTGCGCGAAGATTTCGCCCTTGGCCACCCGGGCGCCGTCGCCCACCGAAATCACGGCCCCGACCACCACGGTATAGGACTCGAGTTCCCGTTCCCGATCGTCGACCACGACCACGCTGCCGTGCTTGTTGAGCACGATGTTGTTGCCGTCCTCCAGTTCCACCCGGCGGATGTTGCGGTAGATCAATCTCCCGTCGTTTTGCGCCTTGATCTGCGGTTGCTTGAAGATCTGCGAAGCGGCGCCGCCGATATGAAAGGTACGCATCGTCAACTGCGTTCCCGGTTCGCCGATCGACTGTGCCGCGATGATGCCGACCGCCTCCCCTTCCTTGACCAGTTGCCCGGTGGCCAGGTTGCGGCCGTAACACATCTTGCACAGGCCGACCTTGCTTTCGCAGGTCAACACGGAACGGATCCTCATCTCCTCGATGCCGTGATCGTCGATTCTCTTGGCCAATTCCTCGTCGAGCAGCGTCCCGGCCTTGACCAGCACGTTGGTCTGATCGTCGGGAGCCCGAACCTCCTCGCAACACACCCGGCCGATCAAGCGTTCGCTCAATTTGACGACTTCTTCTTCTCCCTCGTAGATGGCCTTGACCAAGATGCCGTTGTTGGTGCCGCAATCGTCTTCCCGCACGATGACGTCCTGCGCCACGTCGACCAGCTTGCGGGTCATGTATCCCGAATCGGCCGTCTTGAGGGCGGTATCCGCCAACCCCTTGCGGGCGCCGTGAGTCGAAATGAAATACTCCAGTACGGAAAGGCCGTCCCGGAAATTAGACAGGATGGGCCGCTCGATGATGTCACCCGACGGCTTGGCCATCAAGCCTCGCAAACCGGCCAATTGCCGCACCTGCTGCTTGTTGCCCCGCGCTCCCGAATCGACCATCAAACACACCGGGTTGTACTCGTCCTTCCCCTGGTTCTCGCGCAGGGTTTGCAGCATCACGTTCGAAATCTGATCCGTGCAATCCGTCCAGGTGTCCACGATCTGATTGTATCGCTCGCCCGAAGTGATCACCCCTCGTTGATACCGTTTCTCGATGCTTTGGATCTTCTTCTCGGCTTCCCGGATCTTTTTGCCCTTGTCGCCGGGCACGATCATATCGTCGATGCCGATGGAAGCGCCGGCCCGGGTCGCCTCCCGGAACCCGACCTCCTTGAGCTGGTCCAGCGTTTCCACGGTCCGGTGATGACCGCATTTCCGGTAGCAATGCCAGATCAATCCGCCGATCTCGGCTTTCTTGACCACGAAGTTGGGAAAGCCGAGTTCGTCAGGCCAAATCTCGCTGAACACGACCCGGCCCACGGTGGTCTCGATGACTTTGGAAGCGGCGTGGCCGAAGATCGTCTCGCGCCCGAAATCGGGATTGACCAAGCGAATCCACTCGTGAGTTTTTACCGCCCCGTCGTCCAGAGCGAAAATGACTTCGTCCTTGGAACCGAACAGTTTCAGCCGTTTTTTCGCCGCCTTCCGGGATTCCTTGGGGTCGATGGTCAGATAATAACATCCCAGGGTAATGTCCTGGGTCGGAGTCATGATGGGTTCCCCGTTCGACGGGCTGAAGATGTTGTTGGGAGCCATCATCAACAACCTCGCCTCCATCTGGGCCTCGACCGAAAGCGGTACGTGAACGGCCATTTGATCCCCGTCGAAATCGGCGTTGTAAGCGGTGCACACCAGGGGATGCACCCGAATCGCTTCCCCCTCGATCAGTACCGGCTCGAAAGCCTGAATCGACAAGCGGTGCAAGGTCGGAGCCCGGTTGAGCAGGACCGGGTGGCCGTGCGTCACTTCTTCCAGAATATCCCAGACTTCGGGAGATTGGCGCTCGATCAGTTTCCGGGCGGAGCGGACGGTATGGACATAACCCATTTCCTTGAGCCGGCGGATGATGAACGGCTCGAACAGCACCAACGCCATCTTTTTGGGCAAGCCGCATTGATGCAATTTGAGTTCCGGCCCGATCACGATGACCGACCGCCCGGAATAGTCCACCCGTTTGCCCAGCAGGTTCTGCCGGAACCGGCCGCTTTTGCCCTTGAGCATGTCGCTCAGCGACTTCAACGGGCGATTGCCCGTCGCCGAAACCGCCCGGCCGTGGCGCCCGTTGTCGTAGAGCGCGTCGACCGCTTCCTGCAGCATCCGCTTCTCGTTGCGCATGATCACTTCGGGAGTCTTCAACTCCATCAACGTCTTCAGCCGCCGGTTGCGGTTGATCACGCGGCGGTACAGATCGTTCAGGTCGGAAGTGGCGAACCGCCCGCCCTCCAACGGCACCAGGGGCCGCAAGTCCGGCGGGATCACCGGCAAGACCGACAGCATCATCCATTCCGGCTTGCTCCTGGAGGACAGGAAGCCTTGGAAGAGCTTGATCCGCTTGGCCAATTTCTTGCGCGTCTGCTTGTTCCTGGTCTCCAGCATCTTCTCCTGCAACTCACCGATCTGAGTCCCCAGATCGACTCGAGCCAAAGCTTCCTTGACCGCTTCGGCTCCCATCTTGGCGACGAATTCCTGCCCGCCGCTCCGGCGCATCTCGGCGTTCAGGTCCGCCTTGGCTTCCTGATATTCCCGTTCGGTGAGCAACTGGTTGGGCTCCAGGGGGGTATCGCCGGGATCGACCACCATGTAATCCTCGTAGTAGATCACCCGCTCCAGGTCCCGGCCGGTCATGTCCAGCATCAGGCCGATGCGCGAAGGCATGCATTTGAAAAACCAGATATGCGACACCGGCACGGCCAGATCGATGTGCCCCATGCGCTTGCGCCGGACGCTGGCCAACGTGACTTCGACGCCGCACCGGTCGCAAACCACGCCGCGATGCTTGATCTTCCGGTATTTGCCGCAGGAACACTCCCAGTCCCGGATCGGGCCGAAGATGCGTTCGCAGAACAAACCGCCCTTTTCGGGCTTGAACGTCCGGTAGTTGATCGTCTCCGGATTCTTGACCTCCCCCTTCGACCAAGATCGGATCGATTCGGGAGAAGCCACCGAAATGGTAACGTGGGAAACCGAGTTGACCTGCTCGAGGCCGAGCAAATCTCGGGTGGGTTTAGTCAATGACATGCGTTGAGTTACCTGCCGGTTGGAAGCTAAAAATTTCTATGAGTGTCTCGCGAACCGAAATCGATCATCGGCGAAGCGGCCGGCCCCGGGGGTTTTTCCTCGCCCCGCACTTGCCCGACCTGAACGTCCATGCCCAAAGATTGAATTTCCTTGACCAGCACGTTGAACGACTCGGGCACGCTGGCCTCCAAGGAATTATCCCCCTTGACGATGCTTTCGTAGATGCGCGTGCGGCCTTGGACGTCATCGGATTTGACGGTCAGCATTTCCTGCAGGGCATGGGCGGCGCCGTAGGCTTCCATGGCCCAGACTTCCATTTCCCCGAACCGCTGGCCGCCGTACTGCGCCTTGCCGCCCAAGGGCTGTTGCGTGACCAGGGAATAAGGTCCCACCGCCCGCGAGTGGATCTTGTCGGCAACCAAGTGGCCCAGTTTCAACATGTAGATGTAGCCCACGACCACTTCCTGATCGAACGGTTCCCCGGTCAGGCCGTCGAACAGCCGCGCCTTGCCCACCTCGTTGACCAAGGTCGGCTCGCCCCGGCCCTTGATTTTCTGGTCGGCTTTTTTCATGAACTCGACGATTTCCGATTCCGGAATGCCGTCGAACACCGGCGTCGAAAACTTCATGCCGAGGATCTTGGCCGCCCAGCCCAAGTGGGTCTCGAGCACCTGCCCGACGTTCATGCGCGAAGGGACGCCCAAGGGGTTGAGAACGATATCCACCGGCGTGCCGTCCCGCATGAACGGCATGTCCTCCTCCGGCACGATCCGCGCCACCACTCCCTTGTTGCCGTGCCGGCCGGCCATCTTGTCGCCCACCGACAGCTTGCGCTTGGAAGCGATGAACACGCGCACGGATTTGACCGTGCCCACTTCGTCCGCGTCGTCGCCCGCCTCGGAACGGCCCGCCTCTTCGTCGCGCTGCAATTGCAGTTCCTCGAACTTCTTTTTGAAGGTTTCGATGATCTTGTCGATCTTGTTGCGGATCGGCGAAGGATCGATCTCGATGCGGTCGTAGGAAGCGGCCAACTTGCGCAACAGCGTCTTGGTGATTTTCCGGTTGGCCGGAATGATGTAGTCGCCGGTCTCGGAATTGATCACGTTGAGTGGAATCTTTTCCCCCAACAAAATATTGCTCAAGGACTCGGTCAATTGCTCCTGCAACTCGTTCTGTTTCTTCTTGAAGGCTTCCTCGGGCGAGCGGACGCTTTTCTTGGACTTGCCCTTTTCGCTCTGCCGCGAGGACGGCTCGTTCTCCTTGCGGAAGGACACGTTGACGTCCATGACGATGCCGTAAGTTCCCGAGGGCACCTTCAGAGAGGTGTCCCGCACGTCGGCGGCTTTTTCGCCGAAAATCGCCCGCAACAGCTTTTCTTCCGGAGGCAATTCCGTTTCGCTTTTCGGCGTCACTTTGCCGACCAGGATGTCGCCCGGCTTGACTTCGGCTCCGACGCGGATCACCCCGTCGTTGCCCAGGTTTTTCAGGGCTTCTTCGCCCAGGTTGGGAATATCTCGGGTAATTTCCTCCGGGCCCAGCTTGGTATCCCGGGCGTTCACTTCGAATTCGTCGATATGGATGGAAGTGAACACGTCGTCCTTGACGATGCGATGGCTGATCAACACCGCGTCTTCGAAATTGTACCCGTTCCAGGGCATAAAGGCGCACAACACGTTCCGGCCCAAGGCCAACTCGCCGTTCTGGGTGCAGGGACCGTCGGCGATCACGTCTCCCTTCTTCACGCTCTGGCCCTTCTCGACCAAAGGCCGCTGGTTGATGCAGGTGGAGGCGTTGGAGCGCATGAACTTGCGGATATTGTACAATTGCAGTCCTTCGTGCTTCTCCAGCCGGGCCCGGCTGCGCGTGTCCGGCATGGTGCCGTCCGGGGTGATCACGATCTGGCTGCCGTTGACCCCCGCCACCTTGCCGCCGTCCCGCGCCACCATGACCGATTGCGAATCGCGGGCGACGCGCCGTTCCATGCCCGTCGCCACCAACGGGGCTTCGGTCACGAGCAACGGCACCGCCTGCCGCTGCATGTTCGACCCCATCAAGGCCCGGTTCGCGTCGTCGTGCTCCAAAAACGGAATCAAACCGGCCGCCACCGACACCAACTGCTTGGGCGAAACGTCCATGTAATCCACCACCGACGGGTCGGCGTCGATAAAATCCCCCTTGCGCCGGCACATGACCTTCTCCTCGGTGAACCGGCCGTCCTCGCCGATGGGAGCGTTGGCCTGGGCCACCGTGAATTGCTCTTCCCGATCAGCCGTCAGGTAGTCGATCTGGCCCGTGACCCGCCCGTCCTTGACCTTCCGGTAAGGCGATTCGAGAAAACCGTAGTCGTTGACCCGGGCGAACGTGGCCAGAGAAGCGATCAATCCGATGTTCGGCCCTTCTGGCGTTTCGATCGGACAGATGCGCCCGTAGTGGGACGGATGCACGTCGCGGACTTCGAATCCCGCCCGGTCCCGCGAGAGGCCGCCGGGACCCAGAGCCGAAAGCCGCCGTTTGTGGGTCAGTTCGGCCAGCGGGTTGATCTGGTCCATGAACTGCGACAACTGGCTGCGGCCGAAAAAATCGCGCACCACCGCCGAGAGCGCCTTGGGGTTGATCAGTTTCTGGGGCATCATCGTATCCAGTCCCTGATCGAACAGCGTCATGCGCTCCTTGACGAGCCGCTCGGTCCGGGCCAAGCCGACCCGGCACTGGTTGGCGAGCAACTCGCCCACCGTCCGGACCCGGCGGCTCCCCAAATGATCGATGTCGTCCACGCCGCCCTCGCCCCGCTTGAGCCGCAAGAGATACTTGGTGGCCATGATCAGATCCTCGTTTTGCAGGATGCGCGAATCATTGCCGGAATCCAGACCCAATTTCTGGTTGATCTTGTAGCGCCCTACCCGGCCTAAATCGTAACGCTTGGAGTCGAAAAAGAGCCGCTTGATCAGTCCGCGAGCGTTCTTGACGGTCGGCGGATCCCCGGGACGCAAGCGCCGGTAGATGTCTTGCAGCGCCTCTTCCTCGTTGGTGGTCGGATCCTTCTTCAGACACTTGATCATGATCGTGTCCTCGGCGACCCGGATTTTCTTGATCCCCAAATCGACGATGTCCTTGATCGATTCCTTGGACAAGGGTTCGAACGCCCGCGCCACGATGTCTTCGGTCTGCGGGTCCCGGATGTCTTGCAGCAACACGCAATTCTCGAGCTCCGACAAATCGCGTTTCCCGGTCAATTCCTTGACTTCGGAAAAGAGTTCCAGGATTTCGGCGTCGGTGCCGTACCCCAGCGCCCGGAAGAAGGTGGTCGCCAAAAACTTCCGGCGCCGCTTCTTGCGGTCCAAATAGACATACAGCAAGTCGGCGGTATCGAATTGCGCTTCATACCAGGAACCCCGGTCGGGAATGATCCGGAAGGAATGCAACAACTTGCCGTTGATGTGGCGGGTCACTTCGAACACCAGTCCGGGCGAGCGGTGCAACTGGCTGACGATGACCCGTTCGGCTCCGTTGATCACGAAGGTTCCTTGAGGCGTCATCAACGGAATTTCGCCCATGTACACCCGCTCTTCCTTGGCGCCCAACCCGTCCTCCAGGCGAAAGTTGACGTGAAGCCGGGCGCCGTAAGTGCCGCCCCCGGTCGTGCCTTCGGTCCAATGCGCGGCGGTGCCGCCCCGGTTCCGGTTTTTGGCGGTGGCCGTCATCCCCCGGAGGCATTCCAGCCACGAGGTCTGAGGCGGTTCGATCTCATAGTACAAAAAGAAGAGCTGGCACTTCTCGTCGTAACTCTTGATGGGAAAGATCTCTTCGAAAATCGACTGCAACCCGACCGGCTCCCGGTCGACCCGCAAGCGAATCTTGAGTCCGGCCTTTTCCATCTTGGCGACGAACTCCCGGGGCGGCACGTTCGAACGCCGGCGCCACAACACCGCGCCCGCTTCCCGGAAAATTTTCTCCGCTTTCGCGGCGGTCAATTCCGGGCGCGCGTCGCAGAGCGCCTTGACGGGCAATTTCTTCTTGCCCGTCGGCGGCTCGACCAGAATGACCTCCCAATCGACCTCCTCCTGCAGGAATTCCCGGTAGGAATCCAACTGGATCTCGATCAGATTGGGCGGCTCGATGACCTCCTCGATCTTGCCGAAGTCTTTTCGGTCCGCTGTTCTCTTAGGCATTATTCCACGCTACCAACCATCGGGCCGGGTTCACCCGGCGCCTGCTAATTAACCTTCCGCCGCCCGCTTCGCGCCGCCCGGCGCCGACCGATTCCCGGAGCATCCGCCGGCCGTTACTTGAGTTCGACCGTCGCGCCGGCGTCTTCCAATTTCTTCTTGGCCGCCTCGGCCTCTTCCTTGGGCGCGGCTTCCAGCACGGTAGCCGGCGGCCCCTCCACCAGTTTTTTGGCGTCGGCCAAGCCCAAACCGGCCTTGACTTCGCGCACGGCCTTGATCACCGGGATCTTCTTGTCGGAAGGCGGCGCCGCCGACAAGATCACGTCGAATTCCGTCTTCTCTTCGACGGCCTCTCCGCCGCCGCTGTCGGCGGCCTGGGCGACCGCGACCGGAGCGGCGGCGCTCACGCCCCACTCCTCTTCGAGTTTCTTGACGAGATCGGCGGCTTGCATCACCGTCAACTCGCTCAATTCCTTCACCAACTTGTCAATATCTGCCATAAAGCTTCCGTTTCCGTCGCCGACCGTTCGGACTAGCCGGATTAAACCCCGCGAGGGGTCGACGGTTCAGTGTTCCGTCTGCCATCCATCGACCGAAGCGCCCCGAACCGCGCGGCTCCGGCCCGACCGCTCACGAATCCCGGTCGATCTTGCTCTGCAACACCCGGGCCAATTGCTGCCCCGGCGTTTGAATCACGGTCGCCAGGCTCCGGGCCGGCGCCTGGATCAACCCCGCCAGCATGGCGCGCAGGCCGTCCCGCGAAGGCAAGTCGGCGATCCGCCCCACGCCCGTTCCGTCCAAGCGCTCCTGTTCCATGAAGCCGAAAAGCACGGTCGGACGGTCGAATTCCTCGGCGAAATTCTTCAAGATTTTCGCGGCGCCGGAGAGTTCGCCCGCACCGCTGACCACGGCGACCTGCCCCCGCAGCGGTTCGCCGAGATCGGCGAAGCCGGCTTCGGCGGCGGCAATCGTGAAGATGGAATTCTTCACCACGTGAATCTCGCCGCCGACGGTCGCGAGACGCCGCCGCAACTCGGTAAAATGCTCGACCTTCAAGCCATGGTAATCGACGGCGATGAAATAGTTGCCGGTCTGCAACCGCGCCTGGTACTCGACGCCGATTTGTTTCTTTTCGGTTCGCATGATCTCTCGGGAGGCTCTCGCTGCTAAGCCGCTTGCCCCAGGCGGCGAACGTCCAAATGCACCGGCGGGCTCATCGTGCCGCTCAAGGTGCACCCCAGCAAATACGTGCCCTTGGCGCCGGCCGGCTTGGCCTTGACGATCGCGTCGATAACGGTCTCGGCGTTCTCCTTGAGTTGTTCCGGGGAAAACGACAGCTTGCCGATCGGCACGTGGACGTTGGCGGTCTTGTCGATTTTAAACTCCACGCGGCCGGCCTTGACCTCGGCGACCGCCCGCGCCGTATCGTCGGTCACCGTGCCCATGCGCGGATTCGGCATCAAGCCCCGGGGGCCAAGCACTTTCCCCAGCTTGCGGACTTCGGTCATCGTTTCGGGAGTCGCGATCGCCACGTCGAAGTCCGTCCAGCCTTCCCGGCATTTCTTCAGGTATTCCTCGTACCCGACGTATTCCGCGCCGACCTCGACGGCGGCGTCGGCCGCTTGCGAACCGTCGGAGGCGAAGACCAGCACCTTGACGGTCCGGCCGGTGCCGTGCGGCATCGCTGCCGTGCCCCGCACCATCTGATCGGATTGCTTGGGGTCCACCCCCAGGCGCACCGCCAGATCGACCGTCTGGTCGAACTTGGTCTTGGCCATCTTGCCCAGAGCCTCGATGGCTTCGGGCAATTCGTAGCGCCGCTGAGAATCGACCTGATCCAGCGCCTTCAGATATCGTTTGCTCGGCATGGCGTCAGCTACTCTTCGATGTCAATGCCCATGCTGCGGGCCGTGCCCGCAATCACCCGGAACGCCGCTTCGTCGTCGACCGCGTTCAGGTCCTCCCGCTTCGTCTTCACGATTTCCATTACCTGCCCCCGAGTAACGCTGCCCACCTTATTCTTGTTGGGCGTGCTGGACCCGGTAGCGACTCCCGCCGCCTTCTTGAGCAACACGGCCGCCGGCGGCGACTTGGTGACGAAAGTGAACGACTTGTCCTGGTAGACCGTGATGACCACGGGAATCACCATGCCCGCCTGGCTCTTGGTGCGGGCGTTGAACTCTTGGCAGAATCCCTGGATGTTCACGCCCTGCTGACCCAACGCCGGTCCCACCGGCGGAGTCGGGTTGGCCTGCCCCGCAGGAATCTGCAATTTGACCATTCCGGTTACTTTTTTAGCCATGACCGCCTACGCCTTCTCAACACACCAATATTCCTGTTCGACCTGCGTGCTCCGTCCGAAAATGTTGACCATGACGCAGATTTTGCCCCGTTCGGCGTCGATCTTGGAAATCACGCCGGTAGAACCGCGGAACGGCCCGTCGCTGATACGCACCGACTCGCCTTCCTCGAACTTGATCTTCGGCCGTTCCCGATCTTCCGAATCGGTGATTTGGGCCCGGACGGTCGCGATTTCCTCCTCGCTGGCCGGCGCCGGCCGGTGGCCGCCGACGAATCCGATGATCCCCGGCGTGTCCCGCACGAAGTACCAGGAAGCGTCGACAATCCCCTGGGTTTCGTCCAATAACGCGATATCGATGAAGACGTAGCCGGGATACAGCTTGCGCCGCGTCACCTTCTTCTTGCCTTCCCGAACTTCCACGACGGTTTCCATGGGGACGAGCACGTCGCCGACGTATTCGTCCATCTCCTCGAGCTTCTTGCGCCGTTCGATGTTCTCCTTGACCTTGTTCTCCTGTCCCGACAAGGTCTGAATAACGAACCAATTCTTCTTCATCGTTTCGAAGGCCTCGGACGGCCTACATGATGAAGTTCATGAATCGAGCGATCAGGAAATCGGCCCCCACCACGAACGCTCCCAACACGGCGGTCGAAACGATGACGATCACCGTCGACCCTTTCAACTCCTCCACCGTGGGCCAGGAGCATTTCTTGAGTTCGACCTTCGTCAGCTGGACGTATTGGGTCAGGCGCAGCAAGTAGCCCTTGCGCCACAACAACCCGAAAACGCCGCCGATGACGACTGTCCAAATGATGTACCCTGCCATTGCCCAAAAATCCTTTTCGTAACTGGCGGAGAGAGAGGGATTCGAACCCTCGAAGGCCGTTACCGGACCTCAACGGTTTTCAAGACCGCCGCAATCAACCGCTCTGCCATCTCTCCGACTTTCTTCGACGCTGGCAGGACGGAAGGGACTCGAACCCCTAACCGACGGTTTTGGAGACCGTTGCTCTACCAATTGAGCTACCGTCCTTCCCGCAAATCCTCCCGAGGGGAACCGGACCTTATTCCACGATCTCGCTAATGCTGCCGGCGCCGATCGTCCGTCCGCCCTCGCGAATGGCGAACCGTTGTCCCCGCTCCATGGCCACCGGCGTGATCAATTTGATGTCGACCGAAACGTTGTCGCCGGGCATGACCATCTCCACTCCCTCGGCCAACGTGACCGTACCGGTCACGTCGCTGGTCCGGAAATAGAACTGCGGACGGTAATTGTTGAAGAAGGGCGTATGCCGGCCGCCTTCCTCCTTGGAGAGGACGTAGACCTCGGCCTTGAAATGCTTGTGCGGGGTGATCGAGCCCGGCGCAGCCAACACCTGACCCCGCTCCACCTCCTCCTTCTTGACGCCGCGCAAGAGCACGCCGACGTTGTCGCCGGCATTGGCGCTGTCCAAGAGCTTGCGGAACATCTCGATATCCGTGGCCGTCGTCTTGCGGGTGTCCCGCAGGCCGACGATTTCGACCTCGCTCATCTTCTTGAGCACGCCCCGTTCCACCCGGCCAGTCACCACCGTGCCGCGGCCCTCGATGTTGAACACGTCCTCGATGCACATCAAAAACGGTTTGTCGACGTCGCGCACCGGCAAGGGAATCTTGTCGTCGATGGCCTTGAGCAGATCGGCGATCGCCTGCTCGCCTTCGGGCTTGCCATCCAGGGCGGCCGTGGAACTGCCCCGGATGATCGCCGTGTCGTCGCCGGGAAACTGATAGTGATTGAGCAGATCCCGCACTTCCATGTCCACCAGATCGAGCAGTTCCTCGTCGTCGACCAGGTCGACCTTGTTCAGGAAGACGACGATCGCCGGAACGCCCACCTGCCGCGCCAGAAGAATATGCTCCCGGGTCTGGGGCATGGGGCCGTCGGCGGCACTGACTACCAAGACCGCGCCATCCATCTGCGCCGCCCCGGTGATCATGTTCTTGATGTAGTCGGCGTGCCCCGGGCAATCGACGTGGGCGTAATGCCGGGCGTCCGATTCGTACTCCACGTGCGAGACCGCGATCGTCACCGTCTTGGAGGCGTCCCGCACCGTACCGCCCTTGGTAATATCCGCGTAGGAAATTGCCTGAGCCAAGCTCTTGCGGGACTGCACGGCGACAATCGCCGCCGTCAAGGTAGACTTGCCGTGGTCCACGTGCCCGATGGTACCCACGTTCACGTGGGGTTTGTTTCTTTGGAACTCTTCTTTTGCCATTCGTCCTCGTTCTACGTTTTACCGCCTGCCGTTTCTGGAGCCCATGACCAGGCTTGAACTGGTGACCTCATCCTTACCAAGGATGTGCTCTACCAACTGAGCTACATGGGCCAAAAAAACCATTGGGATTCCGTCTTCCGAGACAACAAAAATCCCAGACCCCCGTCCCTGCGAAATAAGAAACGGAAGACTCGGAAATCGTCAGCCCATCCTCGCCCAATCCAAAAACGAAGGGCGATTCTGACCGGTCGCCAAAACACTGTCAACGGTTTTTTCAAAAAAATTCAACGGCGGCCGGCGCCTCCGAACCGGCCGCCGTCAACTCACGGCCATGCCGACTACGCCGGCGACCGCCAACGCCCCGCCGGCCACCGCGCGAATTCCCGGACGGTCGCCTTCCGCCCAGAAGGCCAAGGGCATGACCACCAACGGAGCCGTGGCGACGACCGCCAACACAACCCCGCTGGGCGTGCTCTCCAAGGCCCATTGAAAACAAGCCACGCCCAAGGTCGGGCCGGCCAGACTGGTCGCGAGTATCCAGCGCCAAGCCGACGAAGGCCACCAAGGTTTCGCCGCTGGTTGGCGCCGGCTCCAAGCGGCTAACGCGATCACGCCGCCAACCAGCAAGCCTCCCAGCATGCGCTGATAGGCCACGCTCAAGCCGTCGATTTCGAAACCGGCCCGGGCGCAATCGGCATAACCGGCTCGACTCATGACCGCGCCGAGTCCCTGGCCCAAAGCCGCCAAGCCAGCCCAAGCTCCGCCGAGCGCCAGCGTCCGGCGGTCCAGGTGGCCGGTTTCCTTGGGGGCCAGAGCCAAGGCCACGCCAATCAGGATCGCCACCCCCGAAAGCGCTTCTCCCCAACGGAGCGTCGTACCCAAGAGAAGCCATTCGGCGAGCGCGGCCAACGGAGCGGCCAAACAATGCACCAACAACAGGGTCAGCCGCGAACCGAGACGGGGGTAGCTGAGGTAAAGGGCCACATCTCCCAAACCGAACCCGACGACGCCGCTCGCCACGAAGATCCCCAACGCGACGCCGGCGACTCCCTGGCCAAACGCATGGGCCCAGACTCCCAAAAGAATCGTCGCGATCAGGATGCGCCAACAATAGGCCGAGACGCTGCCCGCCAACCGCGTCGCCCGATTGGCCGTGACGGCCGAAAGGCAAAACAACAAGGTCGCGAGAAAGGCCGGAATCATGAATTGAAGCTCCCGGATGATTCGCCGGGCCGCCGCTCCCTGACAACGTTAATCCGAGCGAGAGCCTCGGGCCAGGCGAAGCGGAGGCGGCGGTTAAAAACCGGGAAAGCGGCAAAGCTCGCTTGACACGACCGGTTCAAAACGAATAGGATAGAGCGGAAGTTGTAAGGTTTAACGCCGGGGCCGTCGGACGGCCGCCGGCCCCGAACGGAAGGAAGCCTGGACCCTGACCGGCAGGCGCTAGGCGATTTTTCGGAGCGACCTTTTTTAATTTTATGTCGGATTTATCAACCGTTACCAGCGACGAGGCCGTCAAAACGAGCGACTTCGGATTGTCGGACAAACCGAAGTATCCCGGCATTCGCGTCGCCTGCAACGGCAACCAATTAGTTGCCGAGCACGTGGAGGCTCGCATCACCACGGGCGGAGTGTTCTACCCCATCACGCCCTCGACCGAGGGCGGCGAAATCTACCAGCAATCCTTCGCGATGGGCGAACTGAATGTCTTCGGGCAACAGAAGATCGCGGTGGAATGCGAAGGCGAGCACGCGGCACAGGGCGGAGCTACCGCCTTCTCGGTGGCCGGCCACCGCACGGTCAATTTCACTTCGGGGCAAGGCATCGTCTACGCCATGGAGCAATACTACCACGCCCCGGGCAAATGCTCCACCATGGTACTCGAAGTCGGCGCCCGGGCGCTGACCAAACACGCTCTCAACGTCCACTGCGGCCACGACGATTTCTACGCCGCGTTGGATACCGGTTGGACCATGCTCATGGCCAAAGGAGCCCAGCAAGCCGCCGATCAAGCGATCATCCTGCGCAAGGTCAACGAACTCTCGCTCAATCCGGGAATGAATATTCAGGACGGCATGCTGACCACTCATTCCGAACGAACCTACTGCGCGCCAGAAGCGGCCTTCCTGCGGGAGTTCCTGGGCGCTCCGAACGAGCTCATCCCCTGCCCGACTCCGGCGCAAAGGGAACTGTTCGGGCCGACCCGGCGGCGCGTTCCCGAAATGATGGATCTGAAGCACCCCATCCTGCTCGGTCCGGTGCAAAACCAGGAGCATCACATGAACGGCGTGGTGGCGCGGCGCAACAATTTCAACGAACCGATCCTGGAGTTTCTGGAAACCGCCTACGAAGAGTTCGGCCGCCTGACCGGCCGCTACTACGGCTTGGTCACGGAATATCGTTGCGAGGACGCGGACACCGTGTTCATCTCGCTGGGGTGCGCGGCCGAAAACATCGACGAAGCCGTAGATTACTTGCGGGAAACTCAAGGCGCGAAAGTCGGTTCGCTGCACCTCAACGTCCTGCGACCCTTCCCGGAATCGGCTGTCGTCGCAGCCATCAAAGGCAAACGGCATATCATCGTTTTGGAACGGACGGACGAAGGCATGGCCGGCGACAATCCCCTAACCCGCGATATCCGGACAGCCATCGGCAAAGCGCATGAGAGCGCCCGTTACGGCGGCGCCGTCGAGCCGCTGCTGCCGGAGGAAACTCCCCGGATCTTCCGCGGCGCCTACGGCATCGGGTCTCGAGACTTCCGGCCGGAACACATTTTAGGAGCCTACGAATTCTCGCAAGGCACGACTCGCCGGCAAGACGGCAAAAGCGCCGACGACGGAACGTCCTACTTCGTCCTGGGAGTAGATCACCCTTACGAAGTCGTTTCCCGAGACACGCCGTCGCTGCTGCCGGACAAGGCCATCGCGGTTCGATTCCACTCCATCGGCGGCTGGGGCATGATCACTACCGGCAAGAATCTCGGTTCGATCATCGGCGAGTTCGGCGATCTCATTTCCCATCGCGACCCGCACTACGACGATCACGGCGTGTTGGAGGACAAACTCTACGTCAGCGCCAATCCGAAATACGGCTCCGAAAAGAAAGGAGCGCCGACCAATTACTACTTGGTGGTCGCCCCCAAGCCCATCCGGGTCAATTGCGAACTCAATCACGTGGACGTCGTCCTGTGCTGCGATCCCAAGGCGTTCACCCACACCAATCCCCTGGAAGGCATCAATCCAGGCGGTTGCCTCGTCTGGGAATCCAGCGACAGTCCCGAAACGGCTTGGCGGCGCATTCCCCGCAAACACCGGAATTTCATTCGCGACAACGATATCCGCGTCTACATCCTGCCGGGTTTCGATGTCGCCAAGAACGCCACCGACCGGGCCGACCTGCAATTGCGCATGCAGGGCAATTCCTTTTTGGGAGCCTTTTTCCGAGTGTCATCGTTCCTGCAAGACAACGATATCTCCGAGGAGATTTACCGGGAAACCGTCCACGCCCAATACGAGAAAAAGTTCGGCCGGTTCGGCGAAGCGGTCGTCAATTCCAACATGGAAGTGATGAGCCAAGGGTTCAAACGGGTCGCCGAAATCCAGTACGACTCGATCGACGCTCCCGACACTTCCAGCATGCGCAAACCGCCGGAGGTGCCGTTGATCAGCCACGCGATTCCCCTGACGGCCGGATGCGAATCGAGCGGGTGCCACGTCTGCGCTCCTCCGCCGGAGCAGGCGGCGAGGGCGCCCTACGCCAGCCTCGCCAAATTCGACAGCGAATTCCGCAACCACCTCGGTTATCACCAACCGTCGAGCGCCTTGGCCGCCGTCGGCGTAATGGGCGCCGGAACGGGAGCCACCTCCTCCAAATACGTCGCCCGGCGGGAAACGCCGGTCTACATCGCCGAGAATTGCACCCAGTGCATGGAATGCATTACCGCGTGTCCCGACACGGCCCTGCCCAACACCGCGCAGGAGATCGGCACGGTCCTCGCGACAGCCGCCGAGAATTACGTCAACGACCCCGCCGATCGCGCTCGATTGATCGAGTGCCTGCTGGAAGTCGAAACCAAAGCTCGGGCTCGGATGGTAGAGAGCGTCAATGCCAAGCAGAAACTCCCCTTTGCCGACATCGTTCGCGAAGAAGTCACGGCGCTCGCGTCGGTCAACCAAACCGCCAAAGACGAGTTCACGGGGATCATCGACAAATTGCCCCTCGCCTATACCGCCGTGCCGGCCATTTTCCGTAACGTCGAAAAGAAAAAACCGGGGGAAGGCGGACTGTTTTCCATCTTCGTTTCCGATCTCTGCAAAGGCTGCGGCGAGTGCGTGCAAGTCTGCGGCGACCACGACGCCCTGCGCATGGCCGAGGAAACCGAGGATTTGAATTCCGAGTTGACCACCGCCCAGATCTTTTCCCGGCTGCTGCCGGACACCGACCAAAAATACTTGGGACTGTACAAGGACGACGAACCCGAGAGTTCCCGGGAAGCCGCTTTGCGCAATCATTTGATGGTCCGCCGCAACTACGAAGCCTTGGTATCCGGGGACGGCGCCTGCGCCGGCTGCGGCGAGAAGAGCATCCTCCGAGCGGTCGGCTCAGTTACCGAAGCCTACATGCGCCCCCTTTACCATGCCAAGGCCGACCGGCTGCGGGCAACCGCCGAACGGCTGCAAGCCGAGGGAGTCGCCAAGCTGGCCCGCCTGCGCGAACAAGACGAAGAGGAATACGAGCTCTTCCGGCGTTGCGTCGCCCTCACCATCATGGGTTTAGGGGGAGAAAGCGACGAGGATACTCAAGCGCGCATGGACGCTTACGGCGACATCACCGAAGAAACCGTCATCGACGCGCTGTGCGCGGTCATGCGGACCGACGCCTTCAACCATAAGGAGTTGCAGGCGGTCGACGGCCGCATGGCCAACGGCATGTCGGTCATGTTCATGGGCGCCAGCACCGGTTGCAACACCGTCTACGGCTCCACGCCTCCTTCCAATCCCCACCCCTACCCTTGGATGAATTCCCTCTTCCAGGACGGGGCCACCATCAGTTGGTTGCTGGGAGAATCCCTGATCATCCGCCACGCCCGCCGGTCGGTCGTTCCCGAACGGCTCGCCCGCCAGTTGCTGGAGCGGGAAGAAGCGATTCTCACGCGGGAAGAGTACTTCAAATTGACCCGCTTGGACGACACGCTGATGACCGATCAAGAGATCCGGGAAATTCCCAAGGTCTGGGTCATCGGCGGCGACGGCGCTCTGGGCGACATCGGGTTTCAGAACGTTTCCAAAGTCATCTTGCAGAACCGGCCCAACGTGAAGATGATGATGCTGGATACGCAGGTTTACTCCAATACCGGCGGGCAGAATTCGGATTCCTCCACCATGCTGGGCGGCTACGACATGAATCAATTCGGGCAGGCCTCGCAAGGGAAACTGATCGAAAAGAAAAACGTCGCCGAAGCCTTTACTTCGGGACACGGCTCCCCCTTCGTCGCTCAGGTATCCATGGCCAACTCCGCCAAACTTTATCGAGCTATGCTGGACGGGCTGGAATACCGGGGCACCGCGTTTTTCCAGGCTTACACCACCTGTCAGCCCGAACACGGAGTGGCCGATAACATGTCGGCCGATCAGGCGAAAATGATTCGAGACGCCCGCGGCATGCCGGAATTCGTCTACGATCCTAGCAACGGCGAGACCTATCAGGAAAACTTCAGTCTCAAAGGCAACCCCACCCTGGCCAAGGACTGGTGGGAAACCCGTTACAAATCCTCCGGCGAAAAATACCGCTTCACCGTGGCCCACTGGGCGTTGACCGAAGCGCGATTCCGCAAACATCTTCGAGCTATTTCGGCCGAACAGGCTCAGGAATTCATCCATATCGACGACATGCTCGTCTGCATCACCCAAGACGACGTCGTGAATCGAAAAGTTTTCGATTCCGGCCATCGATCCTACGTTCCTGACTTCGGGGTGTACTTCCAAGCCGAGATCAATGGCAAAATGAAGTTTTACACCGTTTCACGCCAAATGGTGCTTTTTGCCGTAGAACGCCGCAAATCCTGGCGGGTGCTGCAAAGCAAGGCAGGCGTAGTCAACAAGGAATACCTGGCGCAAAAATCGCTCTTGAAAAAAGTCGATGCCGAAGAAATCGCTTTGGAAGAGCTGCAAGGCAAAACCCAAGAATTGTTCGAAACCGAATTAGCCGCCCTCTAACTAGTGTCTGCCAGAAAACCCCCTTATTTTTCGGGGCCACTGCCATAGTTCCCTAGGACACTTTGAGCAAATTGCGCCTCGAATAGTGCTAATCCGGGATTCCGACCTAGGTCGGGGACTTGATATGGACCCAAATAGGCGTTTGGACAGGCCCTGTCATATCATATGGGCACAAGCCCCCCTTACCCACTCTGGAGTCGGGGTGTTTTCCAGAAGTCCCTCGTGGTGTTATGCCGCGAGACGCTTTCGTTTCTGAGCCTTGATTGTGTTCGCACGCAGCAATTGGCCCAATCGGGGTATATTGGCCCCCAGGATTGACAAGGAAACGCTTCTGTCGAACCCATCTGCACCGTGAGCATAAACCCGGTCAAGACCATGATGCTCAAAATGGTTAATTGCCGATTCAACAGCCGGGTGCTGTTGCCTCATCGCCTTGAATTCGGGATCCTCCTCGCGAGCCGTATCAGATTTGCTCTTGCGGCCTTTCTTGGGAAGAGCGGCATGATCCAGAAGCTCGTCAAGCTGTTCCCTGTTCTTGGGGTTGTGAAATCCGCGATCGAAACTGCACGTGCGCAGATTCGGGAACTTTTCCTGCGCCGTCTTGACGATATCGACGGCCACATCCACATCTTGTTCATTCCACATCACAAGGTGATGAAGAACGAACTGATGTTGATCCTGAACCAAGCATACCGGCACACCCAATTCCACCGGGCATCCAGCCTTGCCTTTGGAAACCCAGCGGGTGTGGGTCTCGAAGATCGAGAAGACCTTCTCCTCATGCGGTATCGTCTCTCCCTTGAGTAACCGCCGATCCACTTGGTCCATCTGACGCTTGGCATGGACGATGTAGTCCAGGCAGTCCTGAATGATCCTGGCGTCAGTCCCTGCTTCCTTCATGCCTTCCAGGCTCTCTTCCGCCCTCGCCACCAAGCGATGGCAGCAGGCGAGATACTTCTTCACTCGCTTGGGATGTTTCGCCGCAAGGCGACTCGATCGGATCCGGTTGAACAGTTTCTTCACATGGTTCAGCAGCTTCTTCCACTGACGCCATCCCTTCACGTTTCGAGATGCCGCCTCCGGACCGATCTCACTCAACAGGCACCTCATGGCGTCCCACAGAAGCGAGGTGTCAGTCGGGAAGTGCACATCGGTCTCAACGACAAATGAATCGCATCGACCGCGCAGAGTCATCTCGGACGGTTCCTCATTCTTGTCGTTCCTGCTGTTCTTGCCTTTCTTCCGGCACTTCCGCCGTTTTTTCTTTCCGACCAGTTGGTGGCCACACTCAACCACGATCCGGTTGATCTTGTCCAGCAACTCCGGCGTCAGCAGATTCACATTGTCGATCAAACGCTGAAGGCTGTAGCGGGATTTATCGAACTCGCTATGGCCCAGCATGGCCCGAACGGATTCATGGCGGTCTGCCAGTTCCTTGAGCCGGTCGAAATCACAGTTCAAGCTCTGCTTCAGAATTCCCAGCACCAGAACACTCCACAATTCCAGTCCAGGACGACCGACATCATGGTTGCTATCCTGAAGCATGTGAGTCTGGAGCAAACCTGTGATTTCGTCGAAGGCAGATTTGTCCTGATAGAGTTTCTGCAGCCCGAGAAGAGTGGCGGGGATGTCGTCGCGCGAGTTGACGTCGATATCGATCTTTTCGATCGGTGTCTGACCCAACTTCATCTGCTGTTCTATCACTTATCGCATAGGCTCATACCCAAGTAGTCCTGACAAAAACTGGCGAAGATCGGGCCAATTGTCCTGTTCCGGAAGGAATCCTGCCGAAAAGGTACCATCATCGCAAGCCAATTTGCACGATTCTGCCCAGTATTCAACGAGTTTGGGGTTTTCGGGCAGACACTAAGGGCTCTCGCCTAAATAACATATTTGTTCAAATGATTAAATCTTTTATCAGAATTTCATTCTGACATGTTAATGGACGGATAATCTCTCTGGTAATCTAAAAACTAATTTCCATGGTTTATTTAAAGCTGGAAGTTATCAACCCATTTAGGTCGATTCAATGGTTTTTGAGAGGCTTGATGACGGTAAATCTTAGTTTCCAATCCTTTGACAACTAACGAATTAAAATTAATTACTTTTAAAGGTTGAAAAAATGAAATATGTAAGATATGATTAAGCGTGAGCGATCAGGTTGCCGTTATCAGAAAAAAATATCTGAGCTTGGAGCCAAACTTCCAAGAATTGATTAAGCGTCATTGGCTAGCATCCGAGGCAATAGCCATTGGTAGGGGTGGAATAGAAATAGTTCACAAAGCTACGGGTGCTAGCCGCACTACGATTCGAGCGGGAATTAATGAATTAAAAACGGGAGCAATTTCGGAGAAAAATCGCCAAAGGAAAGCAGGAGGGGAACGGAAATTATTAGCCAAACACGACAAGACTCTTTTGTCAGATCTGAATAATCTTATCGAACCCGAAACTCGAGGTGATTCTGAAAATCCGTTGCGTTGGACTTGCAAAAGTGCTGAACAAATCAAAACCAAATTAAATGAAATGGGACATCAGATAAGTGAACGCACCGTAAATTGTTTGCTCCATGAAATGGGATACAGCCTTCAAGGCAACCAGCATCCCGATCGAGACCAGCAATTTCGATATATTGAACGCAAATCTCGGAAATTCCTGAAGGAAAATGAACCCGTGATTTCGGTTGACACCAAAAAAAAGGAATTGGTGGGACAGCACAAAAATATGGGGAAAGAATGGCATCCGAATGAAAATCCTGAACTAGTCAAAATGCATGATTTCCCTGATTTAAAACTACCTAAAGCAAATCCCTATGGCGTGTTTGATATTAACACCAATACGGGTTGGGTAAGTATAGGCACTGATCACGATACTGCGGAATTTGCGGTAGAAACTATTCGTCGATGGTGGCTAGCAATGGGACAAAAAAAACATCCCAAGGCCAAGAAGCTATTAATTACAGCTGATGGAGGAGGTTCAAATGGTAGTCGTAATAAATTATGGAAAACCGAGTTACAAAAACTGGCTGATGAACTTAGTATGGAAATATCAGTTTGTCATTTTCCACCTGGTACGAGCAAGTGGAATAAAATTGAACATCAAATGTTTTCATATATTTCAATGAATTGGCGGGGACGCCCATTAACCAATTATGAAACCATAGTTAATTTGATTAGCAATACAACAACTAAAAATGGGTTGAAAATAAACTGTGATCTAGATGAATCCAAATATCAGACGGGCATAAAAATTACTGACGAACAAATGCAAGATTTGCGTTCAACTAAAGAGAAGTTTCATGGTGAATGGAATTATAAATTAAAGCCCCATGAATGTAAATAATACATTTGATACATACACGGAAAACAGATAGTTTATTTTGGCGAGAGCCCTAACTACGAGCTACGTTACCTGGGGTAACGGTGCAATCCGAAATTGAATCCATTGCTGAACCTTGGTGCCATGAAAAACACGCTGACTACGATTGGGGCGGTACTCGCAGTATTCTTTTTGACGTATCCGACTTTATCAGACGAGCAGGCATGCGCCAGCGGTCAGGATTGTCCGGTCGCGAAATATTCCGGAATCAAAGGCGACTTGGTTCCGAACGGAAAACTTATACCCCTTGAGGCAAAATGTGTTGTTACAAAAGATAAAAATATTATTGATGACGATAATAATGAAATCATCATAGATTATAAAACGCAACCTGATAAAATAATAAATACTAGCTGCATTGCATCAATAAAAAAGAGATTTATTTTAACTATAACAGGCACTGAATTAAATGACCAATTGAACAAAGACAAGAAACCTGAAAGCAAGGCAATTACCGTGATTAGGGGATTTCTCCAAACTATATCCAACCCGGTCATTGTCCAGGATTTAAATACTCAACCGGACGAACCAAAAAATTATAAATCAATATTGACTAGGACAAGTAAAACTGGAGCCGAACTCCCACCGCATGCAATAGCTTCATTTTCTGTTCAACTGAAATGGAACAATCTAGAAAGCAAGAAATTAAAAATCATTGAACATGAACATCAATGGGAAACCATTAATGATAAAGGAAGTTATATTGAATATATTGCATATTCGCCAAATGTTCATGAAGGAACCCCGGATCAAAATTCATTAAGTTTCAATCGATTGGAATGGCTTCTCCCTTGCAAAAAATGCGGTGCTGTAAATCCCCCTGAACCGATAAAAGAATAAGATGATGATGCTGGATACGCAGGTTTACTCCAATACCGGCGGGCAGAATTCGGATTCCTCCACCATGCTGGGCGGTTACGATATGAATCAGTTCGGACAAGCCTCCCAAGGGAAACTGATCGAAAAGAAAAACGTCGCCGAAGCCTTTACTTCGGGACACGGCTCGCCGTTCGTCGCTCAGGTATCCATGGCCAACTCCGCCAAACTTTATCGAGCCATGCTGGACGGGCTGGAATATCGGGGCACCGCCTTTTTCCAGGCTTACATCACCTGTCAGCTCGAACACGGAATAGCCGATAACATGTCGGCCGATCAGGCGAAAATGATCCGAGACGCCCGCGCCATGCCGGAATTCGTCTACGATCCTAGCAACGGCGAGACCTATCAGGAAAACTTCAATCTCAAAGGTAACCCAACCCTGGCCAAGGACTGGTGGGAAACCCGTTACAAATCCTCCGGCGAAAAATACCGCTTCACCGTGGCCCACTGGGCGTTGACCGAAGCGCGATTCCGCAAACATCTTCGAGCTATTTCAGCCGAACAGGCTCAGGAATTCATCCATATCGACGACATGCTCGACTGCATCACTCAAGACGACGTCGTGAATCGAAAAGTTTTCGATTCCGGCCATCGATCCTACATTCCAGACTTCGGGGTATATTTCCAAGCCGAGATTAATGGCAAAATGAAATGTTACACCGTTTCACGCCAAATGGTACTTTTTGCCGTAGAACGCCGCAAATCCTGGCGGGTGCTGCAAAGCAAAGTAGACGTAGTCAACAAGATTTGTAACTTCAGGTGCCGAAAAAAGGTAACTGCTCAGGCATTCAAATCGCCTGATCTAACATATCAGATTCGACCGTTAGGGATCAGACAAACCCCGAATGGTGCACATCCATTTCCGATCTCGTGGATGGACGCCCAACCGAAGGTTCCTGGTCGGACTACTCCCCAATGGCACCCATCCAGTCCTTCGGGAGGCCTTTCCGATGTGAAGGCCAGGAACATTCGATGGCGGAGAATAACCCAGTCAGGCGTTCAGGATCCAGAGATGGCTCCGTCAGTGGATCGAGAATCCGATTTCGGGAAAAAGTTTGACTTTCTCGTATATCGGGGGTATGATAAAGACGTGAGGGGAAGCCTCAAAGGCAAATCTGATGGCTCTGTCGGGAACACTCAACCGTGCCGTTCTCATTTGTTCGAGTCCGACAAACAGCGGTACGTCTCTCGGTTCAATGACCTGCGCGATGAATTGACCGAGCTACGTGGGCAGTTGGTCGAACGAGATGAGCAGTTGACCAAGCTACGTGGGCAGTTGGCCGAACGAGATGGGCAGTTGGCTGAACGGGATAAGCAGTTGGCTGAGTTGCGCCACAAGTTGAGTCGGAACGAAGGCGGAGATCAGGAGGTCAGTCAGGAGCCGTCTTCGAAGAAACCGAACGAATCACAGGGGGTGTTCCGAGCCGCAGAAAGACGACGCCACCGATCAGACGGCTGAAGAGATCGCCATGCTTCAGCAAGCACTGGATGAAGCCAACCGCCGCCTGAAACAGAACAGCAGCAACAGCGGCAAGCCTCCCTGGTCGGACGGATTGGCTAAAAAGCCTGCCGCCGATCGCAACCGGAGCCTCAGAGGAAAGTCTGGGAAGAAACCCGGCGGACAGGCCGGCCATCAGGGACATACCTGCCAACCAAGAACTGATCCGGATCAAATCGTCGACCACTTCCCGGATACCTGCCGCCACTGTGGCTCGAAGCTGGTTGACGATGACGTGACGAGGAATCACAGCAGCCGTCAGATCATTGATCTGAAGGACGGCAAAGTGCATGTGATCGAGTACCGGGCGTTTGAAGGGCATTGTCCTTGTTGCCAGGGAATAACTCGGGCCCAATATCCGGAATCGGTGAAAGCTCCGGTACAATATGGGCCAGAGCTCATGGCGATGGTCTGCATCTTGCACACGGAGATTCAGCTGCCCGTCAACAAGATCGTGAGAATCCTGGAGCTTTTCCTCAAGATCAGGATATCCGAGAGCACGGTAACGGCGATGTGCCGCAAGATGGCTCAACGCTTGGAACCCGTAGTCGAGAAACTCGAGCAAAAGGTCTGCCGGGACAGCAAGGTCAAGAATCTGGACGAAACTGGTTTTCGGGTGAACGGCAGGCTCCATTGGCTTCACGTGGTCGCCACCCGGTGCCTGACGGTTTATCGGATATCTGAAAAACGCGGAGAAATGTTCCCGAAACTTTGGGGTTGCCTGGTGCACGACCACTGGAAACCGTATTACAAGGTCGAGGGAGTGAAGCATGCCCTGTGCAACGCTCATCACCTGAGAAAACTTCAACTGGTGTCGGACCTCAATCCAAAGGAAAAATGGGCGGGACGGATGCAACAACTTCTGCACCGGATGAATCGGTGGAAAAAGAAGAAAAAAGGGGGAGATTCAGACAATTTCCCGGAACTGCGTGGGATGTTGGAGGAATACGATCGAATCCTGGATCAAGGGATTCAGCACGATGAATCCCTTCCACCGCTAAAACAGAAAAGCCGAGGCAAGCAGAAGAAACGGAAAGGGCACAATCTAGCGGTGAGGCTGCAAGAGTACAAGGAAGACACACCTCGCGATTCCTGACGGATCCGGAGGTACCCTTCACGAACAATCAAGCGGAAAACGATTGGCGCATGATAAAAATTCGTCAGAAAATCTCTGGGTGTTTTCGCACGTATCAAGGGGCCAAGGATTATGCCGTGTTACGCAGTATCGTGAACACGGCGAAAAAGCAGAGTTTGGATCTCGTCGAAACGGTCATGTCATCTCCTGATCAGTTGCTGGCGAAGTTCGGATTGAAATAGAATCAGGTCGTTGCTTCAGATAATTTAACCTTTTTCGGTACCTGACCAGTTATTTTCTTCCATGGTTGGGCGATGATCCCAATCTGCCGAAAGTCCATGGAAGAGACTGATCACTCGAAATTTTCGATTCCCGGAGGCCCCAAATGGGACACAAGCGATTTTTATCAAATGTTGTTTGGGCTGCCCAGAGTGGGAATTGCTGGCGTAATAGAATGGCCGGTTTCGCTGTCCGCGGCGAGTTTTCTTGCGTTGGGGAAGGTCGCCGGGTGGACTCTCGTTCGCCGTGGCCGGGAGCTGGTGGTTCGCGCTCCAGGATTTCGCCGCCGAGACGGCGAAGAAAAAACTTGCCGAATCAAACGGCTTCCGCTAGTGTGCGGGGCCTGATGAATTCGACGGCGACCAGGACGGAATCCCGATCCGTCATCGGCGCTGTCCGCGGCGAGTTTTCTTGCGTTGGGGAAGGTCGCCGGGCGGACTCTCGCTCGTCGTGGCCGGGAGCTGGTGGTTCGCGCTCCAGGATTTCAGCGCCGAGACGGCGAAGAAAGGGCTTGCCGAATCAAACGGCTTCCGCTAGTGTGCGGGGCCTGATGAATTCGACAGCGACCAGGATAGAATCCCGACCCGTCATCGACGCTGTCCGCGGCGAGTTTTCCTGCGTTGGGGATGATCGCCGGGTGGACTCTCGTTCGCCGTGGCCGGGAGCTGGTGGTTCGCGCTCCAGGATTTCGCCGCCGAGACGGCGAAGAAAGGGCTTGCCGAATCAAACGGCTTCCGCTAGTGTGTGGGGCCTGATGAATTCGACGGCGGCCAAGATGGAGTCCCGACCCATCATCGACGCTGTCCGCGGCGAGTTTTCTTGCGTTGGGGAAGGTCGCCGGGTGGACTCTCGTTCGCGTGGCCGGGAGCTGGTGGTTCGCGCTCCAGGATTTCAGCGCCGAGACGGCGAAGAAAGGGCTTGCCGAATCAAACGGCTTCCGCTAGTGTGCGGGGCCTGATGAATTCGACGGCGACCAGGACGGAATCCCGATCCGTCATCGGCGCTGTCCGCGGCGAGTTTTCATGCGTTGGGGAAGGTCGCCGGGCGGACTCTCGCTCGTCGTGGCCGGGAGCTGGTGGTTCGCGCTCCAGGATTTCAGCGCCGAGACGGCGAAGAAAGGGCTTGCCGAATCAAACGGCTTCCGCTAGTGTGCGGGGCCTGATGAATTCGACGGCGACCAGGATAGAATCCCGACCCGTCATCGACGCTGTCCGCGGCGAGTTTTCTTGCGTTGGGGAAGGTCGCCGGGTGGACTCTCGTTCGCCGTGGCCGGGAGCTGGTGGTTCGCGATCCAGGATTTCAGTGCCGAGACGGCGAGGAAAGAGCTTTCCGATTCAAACGGCTTCCGCTAGTCTGGGCGACTCGGCTTGGGTTCCATTTGTCCATGGTGTGAGCACCGAGGTATTGGCTGCACGATTACCTAGGAAAGTCCATGGAAACGACCGATCACTCGAATTTTTTCGATTCCCAGAGGCCCCAAATGGGACACAAGCTGAACTGACTTCAGTGGGAATCGCTGACTTTTTTCGGCACCTGAATAGTTACCAAGATTTGAAAAAAAGTCAAGTCGAACCCCGAAATTCCTTGAAAAAACCCCATTTTAACCCGCTAATCAATTACGATCTACGTTACCTTGGGTAACGGTCAATCAGAAATTGAATCCATTGCTGAACCTCAGTGCCATGAAAAACACGCTGACTACGATTGGGGGAGTACTCGCAGTATTCTTTTTGACGTTTCCGACCTTATCAGACGAGCTGTGCGCCAGCGGTCAAGATTGTCCGGTCGCGAAATATTCCGGACTCAAAGGTGACTTGGTTCCGAACGGAAAACTTATACCCATTGAGGCAAAATGTGTTGTTACAAAAGATAAAAATATTATTGCTGATAATAATGATGAAATAATCATAGATTTTAAAATACAACCTGATAAAATGATAAATACCAACTGCATCGCATCATTAGAAAAGAGTTTTATTTTAACTATGACAGGTACTGAAATAAATGACCAATCGAACAAAGACGGGAAACCTAAAAGCAAGGCAATTACCGTGATTAGGGGGTTTTTCCGAACTAAATCCGATACGACTGTTGTTCAGCATGCAGATCCTCAACCGAACGAGTCAATAAATTATAAAACAATAGTGACTTGGAAAAATGAATGGGGAACCAAGATCAGACCGCATGAAATAGCTTTATTTTCCGTCCAACTAAAATGGAATAATATAGAAAACAAGAAATTACAAATCATTGAACGTGAACATCAATGGGAAACCTTTGATGATAAAGGAAGTTTTAATGAATATATTGTATATTCGCCAAATGTCTATGAAGGAATATCAAAAGAATATACAATAGGCACCAATCAATCGGAATGGCTTTTCCCTTGCAAAAAATGCGGTGCTGTAAAGCCCCCTGAACCGATAAAAGAATAATCACGCTAATTATGATCCCCCCCATCCTTCGGTCGGGCTACGCCCTCCCTTCGTGGCCGGAGCCCTGCCCCCCCTGCGGGTCCCCCAGACACCGAGGGATCCTTCCCTCCGATTTGTCGCATTGTAATTGTCGCGGTGTCGCAAAGTAATTGTCGAGCAACACTCATCGACTGCACGAAGCGCATTCAACGGAATTGATCAAGGCTCTTGACCTTGCGATGCAGTGCGTGGAGACGCTGGAAGCGGAAAATCATTGCCTTCGTCAGCGGCCGGTGGGTAGTGAGAGTCAAGCCGGTTCTTCCGAAAAGACTTCCTCTTCCGATCTCGTCGTTCCATTGCAAAACGAAAATTGGAAATTGCGACAATTGATCCGAGATTTGTGACAACAGAACGGCTCCTGTAGTTGCCAAACTGATCCCGCATCGCCCTCGGTAGATTTCGAGATCGCCGACCAATTGGAACGGGAAAACCAGGATTTGCGGCAACAACTGGAAACATCCGAGAGAGAAAACCATCGTTCGGCCACCCCTTTTTTCTAAGGGCAACCGCAAAGAAAACCCTCAAAAGCCCGGTCGCAAACCGGGGCAAGGAAAGTTTCGCCATAAACCGCCGCCGGAGCCCCGAGAACAGGAGGAAATCCAAGAGTTTCAGGCTTAACTGGATTCCGAGGCCTGTCCGAAGGGCGGGACGAAACTTGAGCGACAGGCCTCGGAAACCGCAACGACGATTGATCTGCCCCGACTCATTGGCCGAGTGATCAAATACTTTTCGATTGAGGTTGGGAAGTGCACGGGATGCGGACACATGGTCCGGGGCACGCATCCTGAATTAGCGAGGGACCAGTTTGGAGCGACGGCTCATCGAATTGGCCCCCGAATCTATGCTTGGGCGTTGGCCTTGCATTACGATTCGGGAATGTCATGGCGCCAGGTGGAGAAGGTGATAAACGATTATTTCCAGATCCCCGTGACCCAAAGTGCGATCACCCAGAAGGCTCTGAAAGCGGCGGAGCGTGGGGAAATTGGCGAACTGGCTCAGAAAATCAAGGTGGATCTGGCTCAAGCGGATATCGTTCACACGGACGATACCGGTTGGAAAGTCAGGGAAATCGACCATTTTTTGATGACGTTTTGCAACGAGAATGCGGTTTATTATCAAATTGAACGGCATCACCGTACGTTCGAGGTGGCCCAAGTGATCGATCCTTCGTTTCAGGGAATCGTGGTCGTTGACGGCTTTACGAGTTACCAACATCAGAGCTTTGATTCCGAGCCCCAGCAGAGATGCCTGGCTCACCGGCAACGAAATTTGACCGATTTGGCCGACCGTAAATCTGGAAAAGGAAAGTGGTTGCCAATCATACGAAAGATCTTTTTCGGCAAGCCATGGAAGCGAGGGATTTGAATCTTGCAGGCCATTGGACCGCGAAGGAATTTCGGACGGAAGTGATTGCCTTGAAACAAAAGCTTGATCATCATCTGAGACCACGATCCTTGAGTGATCCGGATAATCAAAAGATGCTGAATAGCTTGTGGAAACAAAATCAAAAGGGCCAGTTGCTTCGATTTCTGGACAATCCGAAGATGGAACCGACCAACAATCGAGCCGAACGGGCTCTGCGACCGGGCGTCAAGGCTCGGAAGGTTTCCCAGTGCTCGAGAAATCAGCGAGGGGCTCAGAGTCGGGCGGCCATCACGAGCGTCACGGCTACCTCTCGACTGAAAAAGGAGTTGGTTTTGGAGACGTTGGCGTCAGCGCTCTAGTTCTCGGTTCGATCACCCTCGGTTGATACCGGCTAAAGTCTTCTCGTGCTTGCAGCACTGGTTTTCCGAAATCACAGGGCTTGGGATTATTCCCGTAATATTGCTGGAACGACCATCGAATGCTACTCGAAAGCAAACGTTGATGGTCGAGGATATTTGATCTCAAGCCGCCAGACGATCAACCAGAGACGTCGGATGGAATGAGATCACTCATCTTTTGACAGAAGCAAAACATGAAATCCTTAATAATGGGAATGCACCCTTTTCGTCAGATCGTTCGATTCAAAATGGCGTTCAAACCCGCTAATCAATTACGAAATTTGTCAATAAAAATAAATAATTATTCATTATACTTCTTTTTGCCACGCACTATAAAATACGCGGATATACCAAATAGCAATAGTATTAATACAGGAAAGTAAGTCTTGGCGAAATTGCGTCGCTCTTCAACCTGCTTGTAATTACGCGTTACAAATTTTCCTAAATGATTAGTATAATACCACTCATTGTCGATATCCACATAATAATTATCAATTGCATTTGTAATAACATTTGCAGGCAAAAAGGCGTTATCATCCAACTTTTCCTTATATTCAAAATCTTCGATTACAAACCGCCACAATTGGTTAGTAGATCCCGGAACGCTAGCACCGTATTGAGTAATTAGTGTCAAGTCCAAAAGTCAAAATCCATAGTTGATTTCTTTAAAAACTAAAAAAAATAATTTCAAATTAGATCGAAATAAGTGGTTAAATCAACATATTTACCTTAAATTGTATTTTTTTTGATCTTTTACAGAATTCAAGACGCATCCCTCCCATTCTTGACATTGATTTGGCGATTTAGTCAAGCCGCTTTCGGACGAACCAATGGCTTGGAGAGACGCTGCAGCTCCTTGTTTCGAACGAGGCTGCCAAGGCGACAACAATTGGCACAGAGAACGGCTAGAGCTACGGTGCGTTTGAATCCGTCTGAGCCGTAGGAGTAGACTCGATTGAGGCCTCGGTGTTCCAAATGGTTGATGGCTGATTCGACAGCGGGATGTTGCTTCCGGGCGGTTTTGAAAGCCTCGGCAGTCTCGCGTTCTTGCTCCTTTTTGGTAAGTTTCCCTTTTTTAGGCAAGGTTACTTCTGGAACCATCTCCCGGAGTTTCTCCTGATTAAGTGGATTATGAAACCCTTTGTCGAAACTGCAACTGAACAAGTCTGGAAATAGTTTTTTGGTCTCCTCGAGGATCGGGATGGCCACGTGCACATCCTCTTCTTGCCACATGACCCGATAAGTCAAAACAAATTGGTGTTGATCTTCCACGATGCAAACGGGCACCCCGAGTTCTACCGGTTTGCCTGCCTTTCCTTTCTGGATCCACCGCGTATGAGGTTCGAATACGGAATAGATCTTTTCGTCCGCCGGAATAGTTTCTCCTTGTAGAATTCGCCGATCCGCTTGTCGCGACAAGAGACGACCGCATTTCAAAAAACCTTGGATTTGCCGGTGTTTTTTCGCCTTGATCTTCTTTTTCTCCCTCAGCCGATCCCACGACGCACTGGCTCGCTCCAGGATTTGATCGCAAGCCTTCAGATAAGCCTGGACCTGGTCGAGACGGCGGTTCGCCAGCTGAGCGGTGCGAACGGAAAAAAACAATTTCCGAATCTTCTTCAGCCAATGGTGACTTTGCCTCCACCCCTTCAGGTTCCGTTTTTTGCATTCACGAATCAGAGTTCGAATGCAATCATAGAGCAAATTGAGATCGGTGGGATAATGGACATCCGTTTCCACCACGAACGAATCGCAACGCGTTTTGAGTTGGTCCCCTTCTTGATGCCCCGCAACCTGCTGACCATGCTTGACGATCAGCAAGTTGATTTCCTCAATCAATTCGGGAGTCAAGAGATTGACGTTTTGAATCACGGTGGTTCGTTTATATTCTCCCCCCGGTTCGAAATCACCATGGCCTAAGACAAATCGCAACTGCTTATGATAATTAGCGAGGGTTAGCAAAAGATCGTAATTGCATCTTAAACTGTGTTTGATGAGAGCCAGAACTAGAATCGTCCAAGCACTCATGCCTGGACGACCGAATCCTCGGTCGCCGAACTGTTGAAAATGATTTTCCAGCAGCTGCTGTATCTGGAGCCATAATGATTCGTTACCATAAACACTCTGTAGCCCAATCAAGATTCGAACGACGCCATCACGTTGCGTGGGGTCGAACTTAATTTCCTCGAAGGGTACGGGTTGAAATGCGGGTTGAGTGCTTCTGAAGATTCTCATGTTAGGAATCGAAGATTAGTCTCAAAGATGCTGACAATTGGTCTCAAGGACGCTGAAAGTCCATTTTTCAGGTAAAAATCAAAGTTCCGACTCGAATGTTAGACAAATAAATCGAACAAAATGTTACAAAAAAAACCGCTTGAAATGCAGGATTTATTGAAAAATCGTCCCTTTTGGACCAGACACTAATTATATTAGGAATGCGGGGCTAATTTGTCAACTGCACTTCGTAATCATAATCAATAATCCAGTGATATTTTCTCGCGCTTTTGCTATTTTGATCCCACGTATATATATTTGGAATATCCAATCCCGTAACCGTTCCAAATGAATTAACAAGAATATTGCCTGATAACGAATATCGCTCTTTTCTGGCAAATGGTCTGCCTGATGACGGGAATGAATTAGTAGCGTAAAATGTATTTTTAGAAAATTCAATATCCCATAAAGGGGCCTCTCCCATCCCTAGATTCAAAAGTAAATGTGTATGATAAACATATATATCGAACATTGGCCTTGAGTTTGCAATCGAATCGCAATAAAAAACACTCCCGTCTCTAAACCAATAGTATATATCCTTAAAATGGATATAGTACTCATAATTATTCACTTCATTTCTATTTATTTTTTTCTTGAATAACGCTAGCATACTTAACTATAACCGCTTAGTTGAAAATGCACTTCGTAAAATTTCACTGGATAGTGTCTGTATTCCGGTCAATACTTGATGAATTTAACGCTTAAAGGTTTCGAATCTTGTGATAAGTAAGCCACATAATCTTCATAACTTTGAGCAGTGCCGAAAGACGAAAATAAAAACCACAGTACAAATTGCCAAAAAAACGGCATTGATCTTGACATCGAATTATTCGTGCTCGAAACTTTAAAGGCGCTCAAACTGAAAACTACAACAAATCCAAGCGCACATCGCAATCAAGGTCTCAAATCAATCGAACTTTGCTGACCAACTCCAGTAAACTCTCGAACGAATGTGACATCAATCGCCCGTAATAACGTGACGAAAAATATCCGTGAATTCACTCCTTCCTCGATTGTCGAAAGAATGATTTCACCGCTTCGAGCTACAATCCCAACTCGGCAGCCGAAATGGCATCCCGAACGTCTCGGGCCACCGTTTCGACGTTGCCCCGACCATCGACCACATGGATCCGGCCCGGATGCTTTTCAGCTAGCTGTCGAAAGCCCTCGTCAACCCGACGAAAAAACGCCTCCCCCGATTGGTCAAATCGGTCCGGAGGACCGACAATTCCGGCCAATTCGCGAGTGCGGCACCGCGCCGAGCTCAATTCCAGTGGAATATCCAGGTAAATGGTAGCGTCAGGAACTAGCCCGCCAGTCGAAAAATCGATGGCCGATTGCAGTTGCTCCGTAGGCAACTCCCGGCCAAAACCCTGATAAGCGAACGTCGAATCAGAAAAACGGTCGCACAAGACGATGTCGCCCCGTTCCAACGCCGGGCGGATAACCGAACCCACCAATTCGCTCCGACAGGCGCAAAGCAAAAAAAATTCGGTCACCGGCGAAAGCAAGCCGGTCAATTCCGGCTCCTTGAGAATCTTCCTGACCCGCTCCCCCACCGTGGTGCCGCCGGGTTCTCGCGCCACCACCACCGAATGACCTTCTTCCCGGAGCGCTTCTGCCAACAATTGCACTTGCGTCGACTTACCGGCTCCTTCGGTGCCTTCGAACGAAATAAAACAACCGTTCGCCAAGCCCGTCATCAAGCGACTCGTTGGGTCTGTAAGTTCCCCGATCATATTCCGGTTGGGCTTATTTAGGCTGGACAGCTGGATTTACCTGATTCGACAAAATCTCTTTCAATTGTTCCCCGCTCACGAATTCAGGTAAATTATGATCCGGAAATCGCTTTAGCATATAAGCAGCCAGATCCTGAATTTGGTCGTTCGTCAGCGGTCCTCCCTGTCCTTGATGAAAGGCCGGCATCAAGGAGCCGGGTTTCCCGTGAGTGATCCAAAGCAACCAATAGGCTAAATCACGCTTGGTTTCGGTGCGATTGACCGCCAAGTCCGGAACCATGGTCGCTCGGCGAGGCGATTCATGACAATTGCCGCAAGCGGCGATAAACAAATCTTCTCCCTTCTTTCCGACCGCGCCATCGAAGTGGCAGGACTTGCAACTGCCCTTGAATACCGCCTGACGATCGGCCGCCGCGATCTTGATATTCCGGAGCCGCTCGTTCATGGCCATCTTCGAACCGAGCTGCCGGCGAGGCTGAAGATGCGCCTTGAACATCAAGGTTTTCACGCCGACCGTGCTGTACACCTTAACGTCCTTGGTCAGAACGCCGTACTTGCCGACCAAACTGATTTCCAGATGAATAAAATCGGAATCGCCGGGATTAAGAGTCCAAGGCAACCGGGGGTTGCGAGCCAACGTGCAACCGCAAGAAGGCCGGATCTGACTGATGGTTATCGGCTGTGACGTAGGATTCGAAACCCGGAACGACACTTCCCCTTTCTCCTTGCCCGCCGGTGGATAGATCTCCTTGAAAGCAGCGTCGTAATGCAAAATCCGGTCCTCGGGATATCTCGTGTAACGCGGGTCGGATGGCCTGGCTGAAGCGGATGGCTTAGCGACCGAGGGCGGTCCGGTCGGCTCCGGAGGGCGCAAGGGAACTGGCACGTCAGTCGCGGCCGGGGCGACATCTTCGCCCGGCAACGGCGGCAGGGACTGACCGACTGCCGGCCCGCTCAAACCCAACAGCAATACGAAACCTGGCAATGATCCAAAATAATTTTTCATGCCTCTTACCACAGGGAAAATATCAAAAGAGCGGAATAATATCAAGTCCGTTTGATACGAGCGCCTTGCGGCGTGTCCTCGACGGTCCAGCCCCTGGCCGCTAACTGATCGCGAATCTCGTCCGCCTGCCCGTACTCCTTAGCCTCACGGGCCCGGCGACGTTCTTCCAGCAATTCCCGCAAGTCTTCGGGAACCTCCGGTTCGACCGGCTCGTGCCCGATCCCCAGCACGGAATCGATTCGTTTCCAGGCCAGCAAGTGCGCCGCAGCGGCCGAGGCGCTCAATCCGCTGTCCAGTCGCCGATTGATCTCCCGCACCCAATCGAACACCGCCGCCCAAGCGGACGAAAGATTCAAGTCCTGATCCATGGCTCGTTCGAAATCCTCGAGCAAAACCGGGTCGGGTTCGGTCGCGTTTTCCTGCCCCGCGGCGCATTCCAACCGGTCTAAGCAAGCGTCAATTCGTTTGAGAGCGGAATGACTGGCGCGTAATCCGTCGTTCGTGAAATTGAAGGTCTCGCGATAATGAGTGGAAGCAAGGACAAATCGAACGGTCCGGCCGCTAAAACCTTTCGCCTTCAGATCCCGCAACGTGAAAAAATTGTTCAAGGATTTGGACATCTTGCGTCCCTCGACCACTAAATGGGCCCCGTGAAGCCAATAGCGGACAAACGGTTCGCCCGGCACTTGCGCTCCGCAACCTTCGCTTTGCGCGATCTCGTCCTCGTGATGTGGGAACATCAAATCCTCGCCCCCCAAATGCAGGTCGAAACTGGGACCCAAAACAGCCATGCTCATGGCGCTGCATTCGATATGCCACCCCGGTCTCCCCTCGCCCCAGGGACTCTCCCAAAAGATCTCTCCGTCTTCCGGAACCCGAGCTTTCCACAGGGCGAAGTCGGCCGCATCGCCTTTCTCGTATTCGTCGTCGCTCACTCGGTGACCGGGACGAAGGGCGTCGAAATCGAGATTCGTCAATTTGCCGTAGACGTTGCCCTGATCCCGATAACGTTGAATACTGAAATACACGGAGCCGCTCATCTGGTAGGCGACACCCTTGGCGATCAATTGAGCGATCAATTCGATGATCTCGGGAATATAATCCACCGCTCGCGGCGAATGATCCGGCCGGCGGCAACCCAGCGCGTCCAAATCCTCGAAAAAGGCCGCCAGGTACTTCCCGGTGTATTCCCGCAAGGGGACTCGCGATTCGTTGACCCGCGCGATGATTTTGTCCTCTACGTCGGTCACGTTCATCACCTGCGTCACGTCGTAATTCCGGTAACGGAAATAGCGGCAAAGCAAATCGGCGAAGACGAAAATGCGAAAATTCCCGATGTGGGCGAAATCGTGAACCGTCGGTCCGCAGCAATAGATCCCGACCGCTTTCCCTGCCGGATCCCGGGGAACGAACAACTCCATTTGTCGGGACAACGTATTGAACAACCGCAATCCCATGGTCATCAACGAGTACCGGACGCCACCGTTCTCAAGCTAAGATCCCCCGGATCACTCGGGCTTCTTCTACGCCGGTCAACCGCATGTCCAATCCTTGGAACTTCACGCTCAACCGCCGATGATCGATCCCCAGCAAATGCAGCATGGAGGCATGCAGATCCCGGACATGGGTCACGCGATCGACCGCATGATAACCTAATTCGTCCGTAGCTCCGTAGGCGACGCCTCCGCGAACGCCTCCTCCGGCAAGCCACATGGAAAAACCCTTGATGTGATGATCGCGACCGGGCCCTCCTTTGCCTTGGTACATGGGGGTGCGGCCGAATTCCCCGCCCCAGACGATCAGGGTATCGTCCAACAAACCCCGTTGTTTGAGATCGGTCAGCAACGCCCAGGTCGGACGATCAGTCAAACCGCAACAAATGTTCATGTAACGGACCAGGTCGCCGTGATGGTCCCAGCCGCGATGATAAAGGTGAATGAAACGAACTCCGCGTTCGGCCAGTCGCCGGGCCAGCAAACAATTGGAAGCGTAAGAACCGTCGCCGGGTTCGGCACCGTACATCTCCAGGACATGCGAGGGTTCGGCGGAAAGATCCATCAACTCCGGAACGGACGTCTGCATCCGAAAAGCCATTTCGTAAGCGGCGATCCTGGTTTCGACTTCGGCATCCTGCAACGCGCGATTCCGATGACGGTTCAAGCGGGCGATCGTCTTCACCAATTGAGCCTGTCGTTCCCTCGATACTCCCGCGGGCAGTTCGAGATAGTGTACCGGCGTTCCCTGCGACTGAAATTCGACGCCCTGATACCGGCCGGGCAAAAAACCGGAAGACCATTGCCGTGAAGCGATCGGTTGCGGATTGCGCCCCCCTTCGCTCGTGAGCACCACAAACGCCGGCAAATCGGAGTTCTCGCTACCCAAGCCGTACGTGATCCAGGAACCCATCGAGGGACGCCCGCCGATGACCGAACCGGTGTTCATGAACGTGTGAGCCGGATCGTGATTGATTTGCTCGGTCACCAAGGAACGAATCACGGCGATCTCGTCGGCGATTTTCGCCTGCCAAGGCAAAAACGAACTGACCTCCAGTCCGCTCTGCCCATAGCGATCGAATTCGGCTAAAGGCCCCTGGCATTTGAGCGCCTGCCCCTGCAATTGCGCGATCGGTTGCCCCCGAGTGAACGACTCGGGCATGGGCTGACCGTGAAGGGCGGCCAACCGGGGTTTGTAATCGAAAGTTTCCAAATGAGAAGGTCCGCCGGCCATGCACAAAAAGATGACTCGCTTGGCGCGGGCCGGGATGGTCAACGCCGAGGGACGAGGTTCGCCCGCCAACGCACCGAGGGCCGCGGCTCCCAAACCGAAACCACTCCGCTGAAGAAACACCCTCCGGTTAATGTTGTCGCTGAAGTTCATCTGACGAGCGTTCGGTCTCTCAATAACGCATCACGGTCTCGTTGAGATTCAGCAAGACCCGCGCGATCAGTATCGCGCCCGCCTCGGGATCGCTTCCTTTCGCCAGGGACATCAGCAGGGACATTTCCTCATTGTCCGGCTTCCGGGAAAGCGCTTTTCGGAAAGCGACACTCACCAATTCCGCATGAAGAACGCCGTTGTCGTCGACCAGGCTCCGGGCCAGTTCCGTGGCCGCATGCAGAAAACTGGGATCGTTCAACAGGGCCAAGGCGCCTGCCGGGGTGTTGGAAACCGGTCGCAAAGCGACGCATTCTTCCCGGTTCGGAGCGTCGAACGCCGCCAAGGTGGGATGCAGAAACTGCCGTTGCCAATGCACGTAGAGACCCCGCCGCCATTGCCGACCGTCCTCGTGCGCCGCATAAGTCCGTTTGGGAAAATTAAGATGGCGGTAATGCCCCGGCGGTTGATAAGGCCGCACGCTCGCGCCGCCGAGGTCTGCGACCAGCAAACCGCTCGCCGATAACACAATATCCCGAATCGTCTCGGCCGAATGACGGTATCTTCCCTGACGAGAAAACAACCGGTTGTAAGGATCGTCCCTCCTTTGCCGCCGGTCCTCGAACGAATCTTGACGGTAAGTCCGGCTCGAGGCGATCAAGCGAAAAACATGTTTGATATCCCAGCCACTCCGAACGAACTCGATCGCCAACCTGTCCAGCAATTCCAGATGCAACGGAGGCTCTCCCTGGGCACCGAAGTCGTCCAACGAGCGAGAAAGTCCACTGCCGAACATCAAATACCAAAACCGATTGACGAACACCCGGGCCGTCAGCAACCCGTTGCCCGATTCTGGATCCGTCAACCAGTCGGCCAAATCCAATCGGTTGATCTCGCGTCCCGGGACCGTTGCGACCTGACCTAAAAAAACCGGCGTAGCCGGCCGGACCACCGGCCCCGTTTCGTCTAGCCAGTCGCCCCGACGGAGCAACCGGACCGTACGCGGCTCGACGGCTCGCGTTACCATGACCTTGCGCGGCGAATTCGTTACTCGTTCCTTCAACTTGAGCAAACGCTCGATCCGATCGCTCGCCGACTCGCCGACCGCCCGCAAAGCGGCGATTTCACGCTCCAAAGATGCCAACAACTGCCGTTCGCGCCGGCTCAAAACCTGAATTTCCGGCTCCCGGCGCGTCGGTAATTCGTTGGTCCCGTTTTTGAGATGGCTCACATCGTCAATATCGGCGAAGAAGGCTTGTAGCGCATAAAAATCCCGGCTAGTGATCGGATCGTATTTGTGATCGTGGCATTGAGCACAACCCATCGTCGCCCCGAGCCAAACCGCCGACAAGTTGCGAACCCGGTCGGCACCGTAAATCGCCAGATATTCCCGGGGCTGGACGCCGCCTTCGTGAGACGTTTGCAATAAGCGGTGATAGGCGGTGGCGATTCGCTGATCGATCTGCCCCTCGGCCAGCAAATCGCCGGCCAGTTGCTCCCGGGTAAAGCGATCGAAAGGCATGCCGTCGTTGAATGCGTCGATAACGTAATCGCGGTAGGGAGAAACGTTATGGTCCTGATCGCCGTGGTATCCCACCGTGTCGGCGAACCGCACCAGATCCAGCCAATACATCGCCATTCGCTCTCCAAAGGCGGGACTGGCCAAAAACGAATCGACCAATCGCCGGTAGGCTCGCGGTCCGGAAGCGGTTTCGAATGCCGCGACTACTTCCGGGGACGGCGGCAACCCCGTCAAATCCAGACTCAACCGGCGAACCAGTACGGCAGGCGACGCCTCGCCGGAAGGCCCCCAACTTCGGGACTCCAGCTGGGACAAAATGAACGAATCGATCCAGTTGCCCGGCCATGAAGCGTCGGCGACCTCGGGCACCGGATGAAGCGCCGGCTTTCGCCAACCCCAGTGACCCGACCAGGGGGCGCCCTCGGCTATCCACCGGCGAATCAATTCCGCTTCCTCCGGAGTGAGGGTTTTTCCGGACTCGGGAGGCGGCATGCGCCGGGACGGGTCCGGAGAACTGATGCGGGCGATCAGTTCGCTCCGATCGGGCCGTCCGGGGACGATCGCGACAATCCCCTCCCGTTCCGCCCGGGCACTGGACTCTAAATCCAATCGCAACCCGGCCTTGCGGCTCTGACTATCCGGGCCGTGACAAGAGAAACAACGATCAGAAAGCAGGGGGCGAATGACGCGAGCGAAATCCACGGTCCCCGATTCTCCGATAACCCCGAGAACCGGAAAGACCGCGAAAACTATCGTGCGCAACGCCGCCGGCAGGCGCAGAACGAACGGATTCCGAATGCCGTTCCTCACCATGGCTTCAGATATAATACATCTCCGGCGTTTGCTGAGCGGCTTCCGCTATCTTGCGAAAACTGATGGCTCCCGCCGCCCGGTCCAAGGTGCCCTGAAGTTGCAGCCAGCCCTCGCGCAAGGCCTCGGGGCACTGAGAATCGGAAGATAGTTCGAATACTCGACCGTGGATACATTGCAACACATCCGCCAGCGTGATGTCATCGGGCTCCCTCGCCAATAAATAACCGCCTTCCTTGCCACGCTGGCTTCGCACAATACCGCCCGATTTCAGTTCGATCAGAATACGAACCAGGAAGTGGTACGGAATGGATTGCTCCTGCGCCAAGGTTTCGGCTCGCAACGCTCTGCCGGTTCCATGACGCTTGGCCAATCCCAAAACCGCACGGGCAGCGTAATCGCATTTGACCGTCAGTTTCACCCGAAACAAATTGCCCCAAGACTGTGCTATCGTCAACCTTACGAATCGCCGACCGGTTTGGGAAGAACCATTACCACCGACGAGCGACGGGGCAGCCAACCGGTTCTGATTACGCAACCGGCAAGCCGGACGCGGACCTCGGCCGGGCTCCGCCAGGAGAACGCGCCCCCCTGCCGGCGCCCCGCCCCGACAAAAAACGAAAGGATTTCGATTGCAAGGGCCTGGCACCACGACGAACGCATCACGCCCTTCGATCGAAACCGAAAATTAACGACCGGACAGGCTACTCCTTCTTCTGCCGGTATTCGCGAATTTTCCGCCAATAGCCCCAGGCTCGTTTCGCTTTGCCCGGAATCAGGCCTTTGATCACGTCTTTCCGGGTAGTGTCCAACCCGGACCAATCGAGCGGTCGCAACGGGATACGGCACCGGGGACAATCCGGCGGTTCTTCGACGGGAGTTTCGGAAGGAAAACATTGAGGGCAAAACAACCGATAGCAATCTTCGCACTCGAAGGCCGCTCGGGTTTCCCGATGCCGCATACAGCTGTAGGTGCCGTCGGCCAGCTGAGCGGGTGCGTCTTGAGGTCGAGAGGCGGCAGCGCGGTTCGACTCTTCGTCCGAAACCGCTTCGATCCGCACGGAAAACGAACCGAGATTCAACACTTGACCCGGTTTTAACGGAGCGTCGACGACAAAGGCTCCGTCCACATAAGTGCCGCTGGAAGAATCCAGGTCACGAACGCTGGCTCCTTCCAGAGTCACTTCGATTTCACAATGACGACCGGACACCTCCAACTCGTCGATCACGACGTCGTTGTCCTGGAGTCTTCCCACGGTCATTCGTCCCCGGGATAACGCGTGACGATGGGTTTTGCCGTCCCAACTTTCGTAGCGCAACTCAATCATATCGGCCACAGGCAGTCGCCGGATTATAGCCAAAAGATGCTTGTTGACAATTTTTTCCTTGGAGAATCGGTTACCGTATTGGCACATTGCCGGGGTAGCATCGATCCTGAACCGTCCGGCCGATCCGAAATGATTGCGTTCGTCCTTCTCATTACCGCCATGCTGTCGTCCTCAGTCGGCTTGGCACTAGCCACTTTTCGCCTCCGCCGCATCAATCGAGCCATCGCCGCGACTTGGCCGGACTGGAAGGGATTCACGGGCACGGCGCTTAATCTGAGTCTGCTCGGCTGCTCGTTGGCGCTGTCGGGTGCCGCAGCCGTTTTCACGACTCTCCCGGAAACGATCGAAAAACCTAGCGTCGACATCGAACGGATTCGGCTGGAAAACGAACGCCTGACGCAATCGCTGACCGAACTACAGGAGATCAACCGGTTCCTCGAAGAGCAAACGAAGGCGAAATCCGTTCCCGAACCGGAACTACCGCCTCCGAGCGAACCCGTCATTGCCGAGACTCTGCCACTCCCGGAACCTCCGACCCCGGAACCGGCCCCCGTCGATTATCCCCAACCGAGCGAAACCACGACCACGGAACAACCCGTTCCTCCCGAAGTCGTCCAGCTCAGTCAAACGGTATATCAAGCCCTGTATTCAGGATCGATCAAGTTGCTCGAACCGGTCGCCGACGGTCGTTTTTTCCAAACGCTGAGCCAACAACTCACCATCAATCCCTTTTCGTTCAGCGCGCTTCAGGCTGGACTCAAACAACGATTACGGGGCGGTTACCAACGTTTATACCTCACCGAATTGAAAACGGCCCAAGGGAATGTCTATCTTTGGAAAATCATCACCAAAATTCCCGGCCCCGATATTCTGGAAAGAATCAACGTATCGCGGAACAAACTGAGCGGATTTCATTTTGAGAACGTCACTACTCATCCCCCCTATTAACCGACCGACGATCGGTTCGAGTGAGACCTGCAACGATGGAATAATATCCCACGGGACATACCGAATTCGAGAATCAAAGAAAGGTTCGGTACCGGGCAGCGACGCAAACGATAGGATAATCGTCCCGCCGGAAAAAGAATCGAATAGACACCGGTTGGCCGCAATCGTCGAGTTTTCAGCTGCGGTGCTGTCGATCACGAACCGCCCGCAACACCTAGGTTTGACTGATTACTTCCGCAGGATCATCGTCGAGATCCGCGCCTCGTCCCCACGGTTTCCACGGCACATTGGTTCGACTCCCTGAGATTGAACTTACGGACCCCTTCCGGTCAGAACCCGGGATGGAGAAAATCGGAGGGCACCAGGCGGATTGGGTTTATCAACCGAAGCCGCGGTTTTTCATGCTCGGGACCGCCGTTGGACTTTTATGTCAATACGAACCGGAAAGGACTGACCTTGGTCGGGGACGCCTCTAATCCAGCCTCCTATTCGGGAACTTGAATCAAGGGGCGGGATGGTGCCAGGTTTCGGCCGCCAGAAGGCGAAGGGAAAATTCATGAAAGCGACGAACGGATTGGGTTCGTCGGCCGGAATCGTAGTTCGGTCAAGGTCGGAATGACCGCCGGTTACTGGTTTTACCCTCAAGAGGGATTGCGGTTGCTTCAGCACGTAGGAAGTTACCTTTGTCGTCACCAATCGGATGCAGAAAAAAACGAGTCAATTTAAGAAAATCTCAACTAGATATGTTAAGCAGGATACCGCATTTTTAATTCGATCGAACGGGTGCCTCAAAAAATTATTAAACAATTCAATTAACTTCTAAATGCTAAACTTAAAGAACGATTTTGATTAAGACGAATCATTCTATCCAACCTTTTTTAATTTTATGTTTGACTCAGACTTGTTTTTTACCCACGATTTTAGCGATCAAGCCGCACTCGACCGTTGAACAGTGATTGGCGGTCAAAAACGACCGCATAAAAACCTCGTTATGAAATCTATAACCGTTTATAAATCTGTGCGAATTCGAACCCTGTGGTTCGGCGTCCATAAACGGAAAAAACGAAAGCCATTAGTTATTTAGCCAGTCACTTACCGTCATACGGCACGACCGATTTTAAACTCGTGGACACTTACCCGCCGTTGTCTCACTGGGACGAATGCTTCACTAGGGCCATCTATTTATAAAAAAATTACTGGAACCGTGATCACAAGTCTGTTTTACCCTCCACCACGTAAACGCAGGGTGCCCGACAACACTCCGTAACAAGCCATTGTTCGAGTTGACGCAAAATCGAAGCTAATCGAAACGGCAACTGAAATGGCTGTTGCGAACCGATCGGCAAAGGCATTTATCGAAATAACCTTAAACTATCGGTGAAAATGAATTCTATTGGACCCGGACCATTCGAAACACAGACCGCCTCATTAGCTCGCATGCCGTAACTGAGCATAGCCTGTCCGGAAAAATGATGTTTTGTCCTGAGGATTCGACCTGTCAAACCGCATAGTTTGGCCCAACCGACGACCTATCCCTGCCTGCCGAATCGTCGTATTGGCGGCCTTGACCGTTACGGGAATCATTAACTTGCTCGAGAATCGTCCAACCGGATTCGCTCGGCCGCAGATTTTCGACCGGCTTGGGCGGCGTTTCGAACCTTTCTGCCCCCAACGTTCGAACCATTGTTTTCTTTCGAAAAGTCCAATAATGTGATACTATCTGATCATGCTGAAGTTGCCATCAGTCTACGAAGAACGCCTTGAGACGATTAAGTCGCAGGTCGGCGACTCACCCGACCAGTATCTATCCTTCACGGCTGTCGGCGATCCGTTGGCGGATGCCGCGATCGAATCCTTGGCCAAAACCCCGTCGGCTAACTTCGAATCTTTGCTCCCAGGATTTCTGGCGCAAGACTCCGCCGCCGTAAAACACGCTCCGCAAGAATGGCAGGCTTACTTCGCGCAGGTCGAGGCCCGGCCCGACTGGTTCGATCCCGAATCCGCTCATTCCGGATGCCAACTGTACTACGATAATCTGGACCTGTTCGTTCCGGCTTATTTCGTTTCCACGGTCGTAACCGCCACTACCTCGATCGGGAAAGCGCTGCATGCATCGGGGCTCGCCGAAGAACGAAACGTTCTCTCCAATCTCCGAAACATTATTCGACGAGTCAACGAAATCATGCTTCCAGGAGGACTAGACCGTGAAGGCGACGGCTGGAAACTACTGGTAACCGAGCGATTGGAACAGGCAAGAATTCGGAATCGATTGACCCAAACGGATCAATGGCCCGTCGAAAGATTAGGGATCCCTTGGAGCGCCGCCCATAACGGATTGATTGCCGCGGGATTTTCCGCCGCCGCTTTTTCCTGGATCGAACGTCTTGGCGTGTCTTTCAACGACCAGGCCAAAAACAGCTTGATGCAAATCTGGCGCTACGTGGGATATTTATCCGGAACTCCCGAAGAATTGCTGTTCGAAGGCGACGAAACAAAAACGGCTGAGCTGTTTCGCACCGCCCTCGTTTGCGAACCTCCCCCGGAACAGGACCATGCCAACGTCGTTAATTCCATGATTCGAGTCATCCCGCCCGAAGTCGACAGCGATCATCCCCTGAAGCAAAAAAAAATCGCGGCTCGGCTGTATCGTTTTTTCCGTTTGTTTCTGGGCGGCGAACTAGCCGATCGGCTCGATTTTCCACGGCAATCCACGACCGGAGTTATCCCTGGGTTACGAATGAAACGCAAATTGCACCGGTTGATTCAACCCTTGTTGCCGATGATTGCCCGAGGCTCGAATCGCGATCTCCTTACGTTGCTGACCGCCGTGCTTGATGCGACCGACGACGAGAATCTCGAGTAGCCCAAGCGATCCGATTGGCGGGGGGAAACGGACTTTCCACCGTCCGTCCTGTCGATGGTTTCCTCCGGCCCTCGTCCGAACGGATAATCAGGGGGCAAGGCGGTAAGCGATGCTCCTCAGAACCATGGCGAATTGGCCCCGCGATGAATCCGGGTTTCCAGGCCGGTCGCTTCGAAATCTGGTCGAGGCCGAATGTCACGCCCCAAGACGCTCCGCGCATTTTCGCCCCGTTAGGCCGACTTGAGTCGAGCATCGAACGGATTCCTGCCCAACCCGAGAACCGCATGCCGTTGCGATCGCTAGTCGTTGCCGGTTCCGTTTCCGGCTGCCGGAAACGGAACCGGGATTTCAACCACGATGATCTCTCCGAAACTGAAAAAAAACGAACGCCGGAAACTGTAGCCCAAGCCTGCCGATCGGTTTCGAAGAACTCGACGTCATTTTTCCAGCCTGAGGAACTCCGTTCCGCAACAGGAAAAACGTTTAGTCTCGGTTACCGGAATGGCGATCGCAGAACCGGATCGAACGCAAGCCCATCTTTAGCGGACACCGCCGACTGGCCGTCTTGAAAGTGAGCCGCAATTGATCTCACCTTCACCGATCTATTCGGCGTTAGTCGCTTTTCCGTCGAGATATCGGCTGCGAATCACCTTCATGCGAGCACGGTTCACGCCGAAATCCCACAGCATTCCCTGTTGCGCCACCGAACGAAAGTGAATCACGTCTTGCAACGGGTTGTAACAAAACTCCAAATCGTCAATAAATCTAAATGCTCTGGATCTGACTGTGGCACGAAGGTAACGGTCGGTCATACATACAATCTCGGACCGGGGCAACTCCTCTATCACCCGTCTAATTCGGCCGAGCGATTCGATCGGGGTTCCGATCAACTCGAACGGGGCGAGCCGATGCCTGGGTAAGGCGTCGTCACGGCTGGACACCGCTCTCCAATAACGGGGACAAGGCGAAAGTTGTTCCGCTAGTTCCGGAGCCAAGGTCGATAAGCCGCTGTCGTTCATTTTTTCATGATTCCGAATCCTTTGCGTCAGAAGACGATTTCGCCGCCGAGCCGACAATCAATTTCCAGATTCGAAGTATTTCGGTCACAGACCAAGCTTGGGCGTCGCATCCGCGCTGGCCGTGAGGCGCGTCCCCGTCTAAAACTTCCGGCAATTGTCCGAGACAACCTTCCCGCATCAGCAACTCCGCCCCTCCTAACCAAGCCCGAACGGTTTTAACCGATTCCGGAGAAAAATTCCACGCTCGCAAAACGGCCTCGCAAAACGGGCCCAGCATCCAGGTCCAGGCGGTACCGTTGTGATAGGCGGGTTTACGTCGAGTATCCTCGTCGCCTTCATATCGTCCCCAATACGGATTGTCGGGATCGTTAAGCAATCTACCATCAGGGGCGCAAACCGGCAACGGCACCTCGACTTTCAACGGAGCCAAAGATCTGATCGCTCCCGGAACCAACAAATGACGACTGGCCGCCTGAACCGCCCGGCGAGCCCGGATCCCCTGTACCATTCCAGTGCTGATCGCGAACAGATAATTACAACGCAAGGACGAATCGACGATTGCGTCCGCAGCTCGCACCCCAGCCCCGGCGACCAACAGGTCGGCGTAGAATCCTCGATCTTCCAGCCAATACCGAAGCTGAAACGACTCGAACGCCCGTTCCGCCAGACTTTTCCAGGAAACCCGCCCCTGAGCTATTCCCGCTTCATCCAGTAGGCGCAACAATCTTATCCACAGCACCTGGATCTCGACCGGATACCCTTCCCTGGGAGTGCCGGCCGGATGATTGGTGTCCATCCAGGTAAAATGCGAGGGGCTCCAAACCAAGCCGGAATCAGAGTCCACTCGGATGCCGTTCGGGGTCCCCTCGAGATAGCCCAACGCGATACTGCGCAACACCTCGCCGATGGTCCGTCCCTTTCGGCCGGCAGCAGCGCCGGTTCCCAACGAAGCGTTCAAGATCTTCGCTCCCTGTGTCGCATACAAGTCGGCGCATACCATCCCGAACCATAACGGAGCGTCGGAAGTGTCGCGATTGGAAGTGTCTTCTCCGTGCAAGCTGTTGGGCAGGGTTCCCGACTCTTCGAACCGGCCGAAAACGCGCAACATCTGCGTCACCTCTCGCTGATAACCGCAAGCTAACAAGCCTCGCGCGCAGATCAACGAATCACGCCCCCAATCCAAAAACCAAGGATAACCGGCAATAACCGTAGTTCCGTCGTCCCGGCGAACCACGAATGCGTCGGCCGCCCGGGCCAACCGCCCCCCGAAACCGTCCGCCGCTCCCATCCCAGCCTTCCGCAAAATCGCCTTGGTTCGTTTCTGCCTCTTTTCGAAGCACCGCTTCGAATCCAATTTCAGGTTTTTCTTAAGTCCCGCGGTCAAGGTGTAGTGGACACTTTGACCGACTTTCAACGGCGCCTCGAACCAACCGGGACTATAAGCGTCTCCACAACCGGTTTGTCCCCGGCTGGCTTCTACGGAATGCGGCAGCCCTGTGCACCATTCCGGTTGAAACCGAAACACGCCGCAGTCGGAATTAACGACCAGTTGCCGATTCAACGCCGGGCAAAAAACGAAACCGGAGCCCGTTCCCAATTCGTGAACGTATTCGACGAAATGATGTTCGGCAGCGGCGTTGCGCAGCGTTTCCCAATGAAAATTCCGATCTTCGATATCAATCCTGGCGGTCAGTTTCACTGCCAACGAATCCAGTTTTTCCGGTTCGAAGGCAGGCGGGGAATCAGCGCGGCCGCTGCCCCTAAATCGAGCGAAGTCTTCCCGTGGAATATCGGCGGCTTTCAGGCGTCGACACCGAATAACGGTGGCATTGAGTTCGTCGACCATATCGACGCAGATTTCGATCGAGGCCCAATTACCGCCACCCGCGTCCAACAGATAGCGCCAGATCGCGGGAGGTCCGGAGGAAAAGGCAATCAGATAATCCTGGTTCAACGTCAAGACCAGATGTTCGATCTGGACCCAAAGCCGCATCCGTTTCGCCAGCACATGCCGGTCCACCGGCGCGCTGTCGTGCAGATTCGCCGCCAGTAAAGAATCGTACTTCGATTTGATCTTTCCCGTGTCGACCGCCAATCTCGCCATTCCCCCTCGGCGATTAGTCAACAGGACGATCGGCGATTCTAGAGACGTTTTCTTTCCCCACCGCCCGTCGTTCGAGTCATCCTCCGCTTGAGGTTCCGCGGCTAGCAACAGCAACGAACCGTCGAGCTCATCCGCTCCGCCGTCCAAGTACCGCAGCCGGATACCCGCCGGTCCCCGGGGATAGCGGTCGGCGTCCAGGCACACCAAATGAACCGTCTCGGATAAGGCTGTAGAACACCGGTAAACTGGGATCCGATCGTCCCCTTCGACGAGCAATCGCACCTCAAAGGGACGTTCGTCGCGAACGACCAGCCAATGATCCGGCGGCAACGGCACAACCCGACGCCGGTCGATCGGCTCCCAGAGCACGACGGACGGAAACACCTCAGGGAATCGGCCCGCTTCAAGTGCCTCAGGCCAGGAGCCGGCATCTTTCGACGATCGAAAACTGCGGGTCGCCGCTAAAAAACACAACGGCTCCCGAACGGCTAATACCACCAATGCGTCGATATCGAATTCTCCCTGCAGACCGTCCGGCCAAACGGCGTGAATCGTCTCCGCCACCCAAGCTCTCAGGGCCCAAAAATGCCGGTATTCCGGACCGTCGCTACCGGCCGGTTTAAGCGTAGCAGCCAAGCAATAAGCCGCTCCCGGCCGCATGGTGAGCCGGACGGAGCCGTCCTTGCGATGATAAACGGCGGGCATGTCTTGCCCTAACAAATCCACCTTGGGAACTTTATGGCTTTTCCGGGTTCCCCTATCGTCGGCGGCCGAAACGACCCCCTTCCAAGCTTCCTGGCTGAGAGTCAATGTCGCTTGATGGTCCGGATCCGTATTGACGAGAACCAACACCCGGTTCTGCAAGTCTTTCGAGACCCGGTCCAAGGCGAACACGGTCGATCCGGATTCGCTCAACCGCCGAAGAATAGCTCCGTCGAAGAAACACGGATGGTTGGCCAGCAACCGGTTCAAACGAAACAATTCGTCGACGATATGGTTTTCGCTCTCCCAATTCAGCCCGGAGCGGCCGTGAACCGAAATCTTTTCGGCGGCCAACCATTCGACCCCGCAAGTAAAACCGTAACCACCGTTGACGCTGGCAAGTCCGCACAACCGGTTACGCAACAACGACCAGGTTTTTCCCTTCGCCGCCAACCGGGGATTGTCGTGGGTTTCGCTATAGTGGACGTAGAGTCCCAAACACTGGCTTTGCAGCAAGGCGTAATCCAAATACCAGGACACCTGCCCGCCCGAATAATTCTGAAACAATTCGGAATAGGCCCACTGCATGCCGCCTTGAGTCAACAACCGCTCGGTCGCTTCCCAAGAACCGCCCAGTCCTTCGAGCAGAAAAATAGTATTCGGAAATTCTTGCCGCACCCGAGCCGTCAGATAACGCCACATCGGCAACGGCACCATGTACCCGGCGTCGCAACGGAAACCGTCGACGCCCCGGCGACACCACGTCAAAAAGACTTCCGCCAACTGCCTTCCCAAATTGGGATCTTTGTGCTCCAGTTCGACCAAATCCTCCCAGATCGTGCCCCAAGCCCCGGGACTGGCGAAGCGGCCGTCCGCATGCCGCCGGAACCATTCGGGATGGTTTTCGTAGAGCAAGGAGCCCCACCCCGTGTGGTTGATCACCAGATCCAGGATTATTTTGGCCTGACGCCGGCGCGCTTCCCGTGCGAGCTCGCAAAATTGCTGCACTCCGGTCGTCCGCTGATCGAATTCGACCAGCGAGGCATCTACCCCCGTCAAATCCAACGCCGCGTAAGGGCTGCCGAAACGCCCGAACCTCGCGAAGGTGGCCGGCGTGGGATTCACCGGCAACAAATGAATAATCCGGCAACCGAGATTGTCGCAGATATGCCCCAACGCTCCCTTGAGATCCCGCAAGGTGCCGGAGGGGGGTATCAACGTATAACCTTCCCGGTCCCATTGCCGCAGGCGTTCTTCTTTTTCCTGATCCTCCCCGATCGCCTTGCGGCGAGTTTCGCCGAACAACCGTGGCCAAGCGCAATAGATCAAATTGGCGGTCCGGTAATCGTTCGGATGAACCGAAACGCCGTAATTGTCTCCAGTGGGCCAATGCGATTGTCCGTTCTCGTCCACCAAAAAGGGTTTGGCCCAATAGAATCCCGTCTCGGAAAGCAACAGGCTGAGGCGGAATCCCGAAACGGTCCGCTGCATCGGCAAATCGCGGCAACCTTCCGTCCGCTGACTCGCCGAGGTTTCGTATACCCGGATAATTTCCCGATCGATCGTCGCCCCGGAACCGATCGTCGTCCGCAAGCGCGCGGTGCACCGACTCCAGCTTTTCGAAGTTCCGTGAACGAGCAATTCGAATTCCAACCGATCTCCGACGAAACCGACATGGCGTTCCCCGGCGGCCGGCTTCATGGTGAGGTTCCATTCCATAGGCTGTTATTGCAATGCGATCCTACCGTCGCCCCTTCTCGAAGCGCTTCACTAACGGCTGCGGCCAAATCTTTGTCGACAAATCTCCTTACGGGAAACCAAAATTGTCGGGAACGGCCTCGGAGAAGCCCGCGAACCGGATCGTCCCAGCCTCGGCGAGACCGCGATCGAGGTAAAACCGATTGCCAGATTCGGACTCCGGGCTAACAATCCGGTTCGTTCGGAACCGGACGTTTCCCGGCGGCCGGCCGCAACCCATGAATGTGCTGACAGAGGAAGCCAAAGCCATCCTGGAGGGGACGCACCATGATCCCCATCAATGGTTGGGCATGCACCCGGCGGCCGGCGGGCAAATCGTCCGGGCTTACGTCCCGGAAGCCGTCGCGTGCCACTGCGTCGAACTCGTCGACCGGCGGCGCTATCCGCTAATGCCGATCGACGAACGGGGAATATTCGAAAGCTTCGTTCCCCAAAAAACGGAAAAATTCGCCTACCGCATCCAAGCCGAATGGAACGGCGGAGCCCGACATGAATTCTACGATCCCTACGCCTTTCTGCCGACCATCAGCGAGCATGATCTGTACTTGTTCAACGAAGGCACCGACCGGCAAGTTTACCAGAAGCTGGGAGCCCATTGCCGGACCATAGACGGAATTTCGGGAGTCTCCTTCGCCGTCTGGGCTCCCAGCGCGAAACGCGTTTCCGTCGTGGGCGATTTCAATCACTGGGACGGCCGGCGCCATATGATGCGCTCCATGGGCTCGTCGGGCGTCTGGGAATTGTTTTGCCCGGAATTGAATCCGGGAGCGTATTACAAATTCGAACTGTTGGATTTGCAGGGGAACTTGCAACTCAAAGCGGATCCCTACGGTTTCGCCTTCGAACCCCCGCCCCACAACGCCTCGGTCGTTCAAGCCTCCGTCGACTATGAATGGGGCGACGAACTATGGCTGAAACGGCGAAGTCGAACCGACTGGTTAGCCGAACCGGTGAGCATCTACGAAGTCCATCTAGGTTCCTGGAAACGGGTGCCGGAGCAAGGCGACCGGCCGCTCAACTACCGCGAGTTTGCAGAGCAACTGGTCGCTTATCTTCGCGCCCAACATTACACTCACGTCGAATTCATGCCTCTGGCCGAATTCCCGTTCGAAGGTTCCTGGGGCTATCAGGTTACCGGCTTTTTCGCTCCAACCTACCGTTACGGAACCCCCGACGATTTTCGCTATCTGGTCGACCTGTTGCACCAGCACGGCTTCGGAGTGATTCTGGACTGGGTGCCGGCTCATTTCCCCAAGGACGATTTCGCCTTGGCCAACTTCGACGGCACCAACCTATACGAGCATGCGGACCCCCGGCAAGGAGAGCACCAGGACTGGGGCACGCTCATCTTCAATTACGGCCGGCCGGAAGTGCGCACTTTCCTGATCGGCAGCGCCTTGGCCTGGTGCGATCACTTTCACATCGACGGCTTGCGGGTGGACGCCGTCGCTTCCATGCTCTACCTGGATTATTCCCGCGAACATGGTCAATGGATCCCGAACCAATACGGCGGCCGCGAAAATATCGAAGCCATCGAGTTTCTCCGGGAAGCCAACGACGCCATCCACCAAGCCTTTCCCGGGGTGTTGACGATCGCCGAAGAATCCACGGCTTGGGGCGGCGTGACCCGGCCCACCGCCGAAAACGGACTCGGCTTCGACCTCAAGTGGAACATGGGCTGGATGCACGACGCTCTGGGTTACTTTCAGAAAGCGCCCCTCTATCGCAAATGGCATCAAAACGACTTGACTTTCGGCGCCATTTACCAAAACACCGAACACTTCAACATGGTTTTTTCCCATGACGAGGTCGTTCACGGAAAAGGTTCGATGTTGCTCAAAATGGGAGCCGAACACATCTCGGACAAAGCGCAGCATTTGCGGGCGTTATACGGTTGGATGTGGGGTTGGCCGGGTAAAAAAACGCTCTTCATGGGCAGCGATTTCGGCCAATCGGCCGAATGGAATCACGATCGCAGCCTGGACTGGCACCTCATCCAGTACGACGACCATTGCGGCATCCAGAAACTGGTGGCCGATCTCAACGAGTTTTACGGCCGGCACCCCGCTTTGGGCTGCAACGATTTCGATCCCGGGACCTTCCGCTGGATCAATCACGCCAATCACGAAGACAGCATCCTCTCTTTCATGCGCCTCGATCCCACCGGCCGGCGAACGCTGGTAGTCGTCGGCAACTTCAATACCATGACCTGGGAACACTATCGGCTGGGGGTGCCGCAATCGGGAATTTGGAAAGAAGTCATCAATACTGGCGCGGCGCGCTACGGCGGCTGGAACCACTGGTTCGATCAGGAACGAAACGCCGAACCGATACCTTGGGACGATCAACTCGTTTCCATCAACATTCACCTGCCGGCGATGAGCACCTTGTTCTTCGAATTGAAACAGGAATAACCGGCCCGGAACGAGGCGGGCTCGGCTACTCGACACGATCGTTCCCCGATGGAACCCGGTGCGGTTACTTGGGTCGAACGGCATGCCCGAGGCTCACTGAGGAATCGTCGTTTTCGATCCCCCGCACGCCGGAACGCAGGAACGAATCAAGAACGGCAAGCGGTTCGATATCGGCTCAGGAGCGGCAAAACCCGGCGGGGCGTCGAATTATGGGGATCCCCCGTTCCGGCAACGGTTGCAAGGTGCGCCGCAACCGAATGGCCTCCTGCCGGCAAAAATGACTGAGCTGGCGAACTCTCTCCGCACCTGGCGGGCACACTGCAATTATATCGGAACGACTTGGGAAGCAGGGTTTACGGGAGCCGATCCAAGGGTTAAGATATGGGAGGGGCCGATGACGAAACACTCTTCACGAATGCCGGCGGCACTGCCGTCGAATGAATTGCCGCGACAGGGATCACTGTGAGCGACAGAAATTACCACCCGATCAACCGGGGTGAACCGGGCCGGAACGCCGATCGCAAACTTCGGGACTATTTCCCGACTGCAGTGGCGCGGAAACGGCGACATGCGGAAGTCGTTCACCTGTTCAATCGTCAAGGGAATTTCCCCGAAGGCGCCGTTTCCGAGAAGGCCCCGACCGCTGCCGGCCAAGCAGATTCGCCGGGCGAACGGCAGGGGCGGCTCACCCCGCCGACCGAGCCTGTTCTTTCCCGGCTCCCGAAGCGGCCCGCTCAACCGAAATATTTCCGATTCGCTGCGATTCGACCCCCCGTCACGCCGTTCGAAACCGCCCGCGCCCCGGTCAAGGCCCGTCGCACCGGTGCGGCGGCAGCAATCCCCCGATTGCCGAACCCGGGGGAGGCCCTGACGGGCGGCGAAAGTCGAATCGGAAAATCAGGCAACGGGATTCCGCCGTTGGTCGCCTGACCGGTCGAAACCTCTCCTTTTCCTGCACCATGGAATTATTCCGCCGAGGACAACGCTGGATGAGCCAATCAGAACCGGAACTGGGTTTGGGGATGCTGATTCAAGCCGTAGAGGATCGAGTACACCTGTTATTTTCCGCCGCCGACGAACAACGGCAATACGCCCGCGACGACGCGCCGATCCAACGCGTTCGCTTCCGGGTCGGCGATCGCGTCACCACCTTGAACGGCCAAGAGATTCTCGTCGCCACCGTCACCGAAGACGACGGATTGCTGGTCTACCACGGCGAGGGAATATCCGTCCCGGAAGATCAACTCAGCGACCGCATCAGTTTAGGCCATCCGGAAACCCGGTTGTTCAACGGCCGGTGGGACGACAACCTCACTTTCGAACTCCGTCAAACCAGTCTGAATCGTCACTTTCGCCATCATCAATCGCCGACGTTGGGCTTCGTCGGGGGCCGAGTCGATCTCATCCCTCATCAACTCTACATCGCGCAAGAACTGAGCGAACGCTATGCGCCTCGCGTTTTGCTTTCCGACGAAGTCGGACTGGGCAAAACGGTCGAAGCGGGCCTCATCCTTCACCGCTTGCTGGTGAGCGAACAAGTCGAACGGGTCTTGATCGTCGTCCCGGAATCGCTCGTGCATCAATGGTTCGTCGAAATGCTCCGCAAATTCAATTTGCACATGAGCCTGTTCGACGAGGAACGGTGTCGTGCGATCGACAATCAGGAAGCCGTCCAGAACCCCTTCCTGGACGATCAACAGATCATTTGCAGCGTCCGTTTCCTGGCGAACTCGCCCGCCCGCCTCCGGCAAGCCGCCGATGCCGAGTGGGATATTCTGGTCGTGGACGAAGCGCATCACCTCGAATGGTCGGAAACCTCTCCCAGCGCCGAGTACCAGGCCGTCGAAGCTCTGGCGCAACAGACCGAAGGATTGCTGCTGCTGACGGCCACTCCGGAACAGTTAGGCGTCCAAAGTCACTTCGCCCGGCTTCGACTGCTCGATCCCGAACGTTATCCCGACTACGAATCGTTCGCCGCCCAATCGGCCGACTGGCAAGCCATCGCCACAATCGCGGAAAAACTGGCCGACGAAAAACCCTTGTCTCCGACAGAACAAAAAGCGCTCGAGAAACGCTTGCGGCAACGCGAAGCGCCGCCGGCTTCGAACGCCGACCGGCTGAACGACCTGCTCGATTTCCACGGTCCGGGACGAGTGATTTTTCGCAACACCCGGAACGTCATCCGCGGTTTTCCGAAGCGGGTCGTCCATCTGATCCAGCTCCCCGCGCCGAAGGATCTGGACGCCTGCCTGGATCATTTGGCCACCGAGTTCGCCGTCGACGCCGGCGACTGCCAGTTATCATCGCCGCTCCCGCTCAAGAACGATCCTCGCATTTCATGGCTGGCCAAGGAACTCCGGCGTTTGGCGCCGCAGAAGATTCTGCTGATTTGCAGTTCGCGAGATAAGGTCGAAGCAATCGACGAATCCCTCCGCCGGCTCATCAACGTCAAAACGGCCTTGTTCCACGAAGGCCTGACCTTGGTGCAACGGGACCGCAACGCCGCCTGGTTCGCCGAAGAAGGCGGCGCCCGCCTGTTGATCTGTTCGGAAATCGGCAGCGAGGGACGCAATTTCCAGTTCGCCCATCATTTGGTGCTGTTCGATCTGCCCTTTCATCCCGAACTTCTGGAACAGCGCATCGGGCGGCTGGACCGCATCGGGCAAACCGAGAACATCCATATCCACCTCCCCTATCTGCCCCGCAGTCCCCAGGAAGTCATGAGTCGTTGGCACCACGAAGGATTGGACAGTCTAGAAAATCATTTGGTCGGGGGGCATGACCTGATCGCCCAATTCGGCCAGTGGGTTCACGACTTCGCGCTGGAATATCCGGCCTTGACCGAGCCGGACGCCAAGGCCGAATTGACCTCGCTCCTCGACCGGACCCGTCAAGCTCGCGTCGCCTTGTTAAAACGGCTGCACGAAGGTCGCGACCGGCTGTTGGAACTGAATTCCTTCCGGCGGCCCCCCGCCCTGCTTCTGAAGCGGCAAATCGAAGCCGACGACCGGGACGATTCGCTCGACTCGTTCATGGCCTGGGTGTTCGATCACTTCGGAGTCAAGGTCGAAGAATTGGCTCCTCGAACCTATCGGCTCGATTCCGCCGGCGCCATCACCGACGCCTTCCCGTTTATTCCTCGGGACGGATTGCAGTGCACTTTCGATCGGCGGCGGGCCCTGTCCCGGGAAGACATCGCCTTTTTGACCTGGGATCATCCGATGGTCAGCGGCAGCCTGGATTTGATCCTCAGTTCCGAAGCCGGCAACTGTTGCCTGGCGATTTGGCCCGAAGCCGAAGAGTCCGGCCTCTGGATTCAAACGGTATTCGTGCTGGATGCGGTCGCTCCCGGCAGATGGCACGTCAACCGGTTTTTGCCGCTCCATCCGATCAGAGTGATCGTCGATCACCGGTTGCAGCAAATCCCGGAACAGCGACTTCCGGCGTATGCCTGGACCGACGACCTCGACCCGACCCAAATCGAACCGACCGTGCTGAAAGACGCTGCCAACTATCGCCTGCCGCACGCCCGGCAAGTGCAAGACGTGCTGTTTCCCCAGATGCTCGAGGCCGCCAAAGGCCTGGCTCAAGTCCAAGCCGACCAGATTATCGCGGAGGCTCAGGAAAAAATGACCGGCACGCTGGATCGAGAGATCAATCGCCTGGCCACTCTCAGCAAAATCAACGACCATGTCCGCCCGCTGGAACTGCAATTGGCCGAAACCAGAAAGAGCCACTTGAGCCAAGCCATCAACGAGGCCAGTTTGCGGATGGATTCGATTCGCCTCATCGTCAGGCAAGTCGCCGGCGCGTGATCGTCCCGCAACCAACCCGGTCCGGCGAACGCCGCTCCGTTCAAGCGACCAAGCCTGCGATCGCTTCGGCCACCGAATCGCCCTGGCGCATCAAGGATTCTCCGACCAACAAGGCCTGTACGCCGACCTGCGAGAGCCGTTGAACGTCTTGCCGGGTTCGAATCCCGCTTTCGGAAACCAGCAACCGCCGTTCCCGGCCGGGCCAACGCGACACCATCCGCCCCAGCCGCTCGGACGTCACCAAGTCGACGCTGAAATCCCGCAAGTTCCGGTTATTGATTCCGATCAATTCGGCCCCGGCCCGCACCGCCAGTTCCAATTCCGACTCGTCGTGAACCTCTACCAGCACGCTCAGACCGGCTCCCGCAGCCAACTCGTGCAACCGGCGCAAATCCCGGTCGTCCAAAATAGCGACGATCAACAGAATCGCGTCGGCTCCCCATTCGACCGCTTCCAGGATTTGACGTTCGTCGATAATAAAATCCTTGCGAAGCAACGGTAACCCGACGGCCGCCCGAATCCGGCGGAGATCTTCGAGCGATCCCTGAAAATATTTTCGATCGGTCAAAACGGACAGGCAGGAAGCTCCCCCTCGTTCGTAGCCCCGGGCGATCCGGACCGGATCGAAATCAGCGCAAATGACTCCGGCCGAAGGCGAAGCTTTTTTCACTTCCGCGATCAGTCCCATATTCCCGATGCGGGGATGTTCCAGGGCTTGGCGAAACGTACGGACCCCGCCCCGGGCCGCCACGGCGCTCGCCAACGCCTCCGCCAAGGAATCCGGCGAAGGCAATCGGGCGGCTTCCTCCCGTTTATCGGCTACGATACGATCGAGAATGGTCACCTTAGCCTGAGAATAAGACCGAATGGGCCGGGATTGATTTTAGCCTTCACGACGAGGACGGTGACCGGCCGTTAGTCCGGATTCGACGCGGCGCCGACCGGACATCCGGCCTGCAACCAGCCGTTGATGAACGAATCCAGTTCTCCGTCCATGACCGCCTGCACGTCGCTGGTTTCGACTCCCGTACGGATATCCTTGACCAGGCGATAGGGTTGAAAGACGTAATTGCGGATTTGATTGCCCCAGGAGACGCTTCCCTTCTCGCCGTAAAACCGCTCCATTTCCTTCTTCGCCTCGTCTTCCTTGAGAGCGTAAAGCCGCGAAGTCAACAACGTCATCGCCGTCGCCCGGTTCTGATGCTGAGACCGCTGCGTCTGACAGGCCACCGACAGTCCCGTTTTCAAATGCGTGATCCGCACCGCGGTTTCAACCTTATTGACGTTTTGACCTCCCTTCCCGCCGGAGCGAAAGGTATCCACCCGGAGTTCGGAAGCCGGAATTTCCAGGTCGATGGGATCGGTGATCTCGGCAATGACGTCGACGCTGGCGAAACTCGTGTGCCGGCGATTATTCGAGTCGAACGGAGAAATCCGGACCAGGCGATGAACCCCGCGTTCCGCCTTGCAATAGCCATAGGCGTTTTCGCCCTCGATCATCAAACTGACGTTCTTCACCCCGGTGGTTTCACCCGGCAGCAGATCGGTCACTACGCATTTGAATTCCCTCAGTTCGCACCAACGGCGATACATGCGCAACAGCATGCTCGCCCAATCGCAGGACTCGGTGCCTCCCGCCCCGGAATTGATGTTCATGATGCAGTTCTTGGAATCATGCTGGCCGCTCAACAGCATGACCAACTCCAACCGTTCCAGGGACTTGGCCAGGCGCCCGGTTTCGTCGCTCACCTCCTTGACGACCGCTCCCTGGGCCGCTTCAGGTTCGGCTTCGCCTAATTCGACCATCGTCGCGGCGTCTTCCAACTCCGCCTGGAGCCGTTCCAGCGGTTCGATCTGCCGTTTCAGTTTCGCGTTTTCGTCCAACAGCCGGCGAGCTCGTTCCTGATCGTTCCAGAATCCCGCCGCGCCCATCGCCGCGTCCAGTTCCGCCTGGCGCTTCCGGATAGTCTCGACGTCAAAGGAACCTCCAAAGCCGGGATAATTTACCGTTGAGTTCCACCAATTCTTCTTTGATCGTGTCGAACATAGCGCTCGGAGAATTTAATACCCGCAGAAAAAATAACGAGGGAAAAATAACGCTGCCCCCTCCCGCCGCGACCGGAGGCGCCGGCACCGGGCCGCCGATGCGGAATAACACTTGAATTCGTTCGGAGCTTCGGGCTAGGATACGCCCCGATGGATTCGCAACTGGCCGAATATCTTCCCGTCCTGCTGCTGGGCGCCCTCACCGCTTTGATGGCGGCCGGCGCTCTGACGGTTTCGGTGGTGTTCGGCAAACGGGGACGTCGCAACCGGATCAAGGACACCGCCTACGAGTGCGGCATGCTGCCGGTGGGCGAAGGCAACTCGCGGTTTTCGGTTAAATTCTATTTGGTCGCCATGTTGTTCATCCTGTTCGACGTCGAAGTCGTGTTTCTTTATCCTTGGGCGGTCGTCTATCAAGAGCAACTCGCGGAAAACGCCAATCTGATCTTCGGATCCATGATGGTGTTTCTGGGTCTCTTCGCCGTCGGCTTCCTGTACGAAATCAAGAAAAAGGCCTTCGATTGGAAGGAAACCCCGGTTTCCGAGTCCGCCGGCGCCGACCGCTGTGCCTGAACTTCAGATTCCGACCGGCCGTTCGCCGCCGGCTCAACCCGCCCGCAGGCGACGGCCTGCGGAGCTCGCTACCCGCTGGCCCTCCGGCCGAACCCTTGAAACCACTGCCTACCATCACCCTGAAACGAGGCTCCGCCGAACGCGCCGCGACCGGCCACCCTTGGATCTACCAAGGGAACGTAGCGCAAATCACCGGCGACCCGGCCGACGGGCAAACCGTTCAAATCAGGGACGCCAAGCGCCGTTTTCTGGGGGTCGGTTTCTTTAATTCGCAATCGAAAATCGCCGTCCGGATCCTCTCCCGCCGCCGGGAAGTTTTGGACGAAGCCTTCTTTCTGAGAAAACTCTCCGCCGCCGAAACGCTTCGGAAGAAACTGCTGCCCGAGGCCGAATCCTACCGGTTGGTCAACGCGGAAAGCGACGAATTGAGCGGCCTGATCGTCGATCGTTACGCCGAGGATTATTGCCTGCAGGTTTCTTCCTTGGGCATGGAACAACGACTGACGCAGATTCATTCGGCTCTCCGGCAATTGGGCCAGACCAACCGCATCCTGGAGCGGAAAGACCTGGCCACCCGGAAACTCGAAGGATTGCCGGTCGAACGGCACGCGCCGGAACCGCAAGAAGCGCCGCAAAAAACCCTCGTCAATATCAACGGGTTAAGTTTCGAGGTCGATCTGGCGACGGGCCACAAAACCGGCTTCTATCTGGATCAACAGGATAATTACCGGGCGGTCGCCCGGCTGCTGCGATCTTGGGGCGCCCGGTCGATCCTGGACTGCTTCACCTACCAAGGCGGGTTCGCCTTGCACGCGGCTCGCTCGGCCGAGGCCTCCGTATTGGCCATCGATCAAAGCCAGGATGCCGTAAAGCAAGCCGAAGCCAATGCCGCCGCCAACGGTCTGACCGATCGTTGCCGGTTCCAGGCCGCCAACGTGTTCGACTGGTTCAAGGAACGCCAGTCGCCCGCCGAACGCCGTTCGGACACCCCTAGGTACGACGCGATCATTCTCGATCCGCCCTCGTTCACCCGAACTCGATCCTCGGTTCCCGACGCCTTGCGGGGCTACAAGGAAATCCACTTGCGCGCCCTGCGCCTGCTCCGGCACCACGGGCTGCTGATCACCTTCTGCTGTTCCCACCATATCGACGAATTATCCTTCCAGGAGACCGTCAATTTGGCCGCGTCGGACAACCGTCAAATCTTGCGGCAAGTCGCGTTTTTCCCCCAAGCCCCGGATCACCCGATCATCCCGGCCGTACCCGAAACTCGCTACCTCAAGGGATACGCCTACGAATTGCTTCCCTACGGCGGCCGGTCCGGACCGGAGCCGAACCGTCGGGAACGGCTACCGGAAGCCCAATAGTTCTTGTTGCCAATTCATCAACCGGGCGATGTGAACATCCGGATCCCGGGCCAGACCGGACAGCGTCGCCTTGCTGGCGATCAACGTCGGATCCAGTCCCAATTGCTCCGCTCGTTCATCACGCAAGACCCTCATCCGATCGACCCGTTCCTTCTCCGAAGAAGTCATGGGAACCCTCCGGACGGGTTGGAGGATTTCCGGCCACTCCCCTTCCGTCAACTCCCGCACTCGCGCGATACAACTCCTGATTTCGCGGCGGTAACGGCGGTTCCAATAAACCGGCAAACTTCCCTCCCACTTTTTATCTTCCCCGGCCAAGTTGACGATCTGCAGCAGCAACCGGGGTTGGAGTATCCGGAAAGGAGGCAGGGAGCGCTTTTTGGCTTCGCCCTCGCGCCAATGCCACAACGCCTTCAAAAAAGCCAAGTGGCGGCGAGTCATCTTTTTGCTGCCCTTGATGCGCCACGGTTCGCCGTTGACGTTCGGATTGACCGTCGCCGCCTCTTCCGCCAGCCGCTCCCCGACTTCTCTGACCCAATCGAGCCGGCCGACGGCTTGCAGCCGTGCTTTCAACCGTTCGTATAGCGGCAGGAGGTAACGGACGTCGTTCAGGGCGTACTCGCTCATTTTCGGGGTCAGGGGACGTCGGCCCCAATCGGCTTTTTGCGAACCCTTTTCCAGTCGAATTCCGAAATAATGATGTACCAGATCGAGCAAGCCGAATTGCCGGAACCCCAAGAATCTCGACGCCCACATCGTATCGAAAACGCGCGGAAATTTGACGCCATACAGCCCGGCCAACAGGCGCAAGTCGTAATCCGCCCCGTGAATGATCAATTCGGGCCCGGCCAGCCGCCGCCAAAGGGAATCCAATTCCAACGGGGCCAAGGGGTCGATGAGAATCGAGTCTCGGGGCAAGGCCAATTGCACCAGGCATAGCCTGGCGGGATAGCAATAGAGGCTGTCCGCTTCGGTATCCAACCCCAGAACGGAACATTCGCCGATCCTTACCAACCACGGCAAAAGCGTCTGTTGCGAATCGATCACTGTGGCGATTAAAAATGCCCGGCGACAAAAAAAAAGCTTAACGTTCTGATTTTCCCGATTTCAGCGCCCGGCCCCCGGCTTTCCCTCCGCCGCCCCTGCCGCCGATCTTTGATTGTCAAAACGGTTTCCGGCACCTAAGATGCCGCCGCCGAAGCCGGACCGGCTTCGCGAGCTCGCAGCGATGGCTGAATACAGAGTTCAATTCGATATCTTTGAAGGACCGCTCGACCTTTTGCTCTTCCTGGTGCGCAAGCAGGAAGTGGACGTCTACCAGATCAACCTCACCCGGCTGGCGGTCGATTTTCTACGCTACCTCGAGCAGATGCAGGAACTGGATTTGGAGATCGCCGGCGAATTCTTGGTAATGGCCGCCACCCTGCTGCACATCAAGAGCCGCGAACTGCTTCCCAAGGAAAAACAGGCGGAAACCTCGGAGGAGGACGAAGAGGAAGATCCGCGCTGGGAACTGATCCGGCAGTTGGTGGAATACAAAAAATTCAAGGACGCCGCTTCGAATTTGCAAACCCGGGAAGACGAACAGGCCGACATCTACCGCCGCCTGCCCGGGAAGCCCGATCTGCCGCCGCTGGAACCGCTCGAACAAAAGACTCCAGTCTCCGTCTTCGATCTGCTCACCGCGGTAAACGCCATTTTGGCCCGAGTGCAACGAGACGAAGCCGGCACCAGTGACATTCACGCCGACCGTTTTACCGTCAGCGAAAAAATCCAGGTGATCCGCCAACGGATCCTGCAGCGCAAACGGGTTCGATTCGCCGAACTGTTCACCGACGCCCACTCCCGGCCGGAGGTGGTGTGCACCTTTTTGGCCATGCTCGAACTGATCCGGCTGCATATCGTGGAAGCCGTGCAAGACCGGCCTTTCGGCGACATCGAACTCCAATCTCATCCTTTGGAATCGGAAAATTCGGGCAGGCTCGCTAATTTGGAATCCGAAATGGATTACTCCTGACCTCCTAATGGATTTGCGCCTGGTCCTCGAATCGCTGCTGTTCGCCACCCAAAAGCCGCTGAATCCGGCCGAGCTCCGGGAACTGTGCCGCGCAACCGCCGAGCAAAGCGAAGAAGTCCGGCAACACAAGGCCCTGAGCAAACCCAGCGTCAACAGAATCAAGAAGGAACTCGAAGAGTTGGCCGAAGAACACGAACGGGCGCAACGAAGTTATCGGCTGGTCTGCGTGGCCGAAGCTTGGCAATTCGTCTCGCGCAGCGAATACGCCCCGTGGGTGCGCGCTCTGGTTGGGCAGAAACCGCGTCCGGCCAAGCTGTCGAAACCGGCCTTGGAAACGCTGGCGATCATCGCCTATCGCCAACCTCTGACTCGCGCCGAAGCCGAACAGATCCGCGGAGTATCCGTCGACGGCGTCGTGCAAACCCTGTTGGAAAAAAACCTGATCGAGCAACGCGGCCGGGCCGAGATCGTCGGACGCCCGATGACCTACGGCACCACGGAGGCCTTCCTGGAACAATTCGGACTCGGTTCCTTGGAAGATCTCCCCGCCGCTCCCGAATTGCGCCGCATCAAGGTCGAGCGCCCCGAGACGATCCCAACCGTCGAAGAAAAACTGGAGACGGCCGCCGACTCGCCAGGCGACAATTCGGATCCGAATACGGCCGGCACCGACGGCGACACCGGCAACGAACCTGCGAAAGATGTCCCAGAAAACCAACCGGGAAACTAGCGAATCCGACCTGCAGCGACAACGCCAGGCGATCGACGACATCGACGCCCAGTTAGTGGAATTGCTCAACCAGCGCGCCATGCACGTCATGGTCATCGGGGAGATCAAGCAAAGAACCGGAGGCAGCATCTACGTCCCGCATCGAGAACAATCCGTGCTGGACAAAATCACGAAACTTAACGCCGGCCCGTTGCCGCCCCGTTCGTTGAACGCCATTTACCGGGAAATCATGTCCGGTTCCATTAACCTGGAACAGAGCATGTCGATCGCCTTCTTGGGTCCGGAAGCGACATTCACGCACCAAGCGGCCCTCAAAAAATTCGGTCACAGCCTGAGCTATTTCGCCCAAAACACCATCAGCGAAGTGTTCAACGAAGTCAGCAAGGGGTGCTCGGAATACGGCGTGGTTCCAGTGGAGAATTCCACCGAAGGAGTCGTCTCCAACACCCTGGACATGTTCATGGAAAGCGACCTCAAAATGGTCTCCCAAATCGTCATGAACATCTCCCATTGCCTGGTTTCCAACACCGAATTATCCCAAGTCCGGAAACTCTACACTCATCCCCAAGCCTTGGGACAATGCCGGAAATGGATCCAGAATAATCTTCCCCAGGCGGAAATCATCGAGACTTCCTCCACCACCCGCGCGGCCGAGTTGGCGGCCGGCCAAACCGACTCGGCGGCCATCGCCAGCGGACTGGCCGCCAAATATTACCACCTGCACATTCTCGAATCCGATATCCAGGACATCTCGGCAAACGCCACCCGGTTTCTCGTCTTGAGCGAGGAATCCCGTTGCGGCCACTCCACCGGCAAGGACCGGACCAGCCTGATGTTTCGCATCACCGACGAGGTAGGCGCGTTGTACAGCGCCTTGGCGCCGTTTTTGCAGCACCGCATCAACATGACCAAGATCGAATCCCGGCCGAGCAAACTCAAGGCCTGGGAATACTATTTCTTCATCGACGTCGACGGGCACATCGAGGATCCCGCTCTGAAAGTCGCGCTCAACGAATTAAAAGCCGTCTGCGGCAACGTCAAATGGCTCGGTTCCTATCCCCGCAACGATCGGATCGATTAGGAACATCCGCTTGACAAACCGTCCGGGAAACGTATCAATGGCGCCTCTTTTCGACGGCAATTGTCGAGTTTGGCCCGGAACGACTTTACTGCGACGTTCGGGAACGGCCCGTCGCGGCTCAGCATCGGCGGGCGGCGCCGGGGCTCGAAGCGTTCGGAACGCTTGCTCGCCGAGGAGAAACGCCGTAGGATTACGCGATAACGATCTATGTTCGCCCATATTAGGAAACACCAAAAATGGCTCCTGATCCTGATTATCGGGATCGTGACTGTCTCTTTCGTGATCTTCTTTACCCCGAACGTCTCATACGACAATCTCGGCAGCATCGGGCGCAAGGCCGTGGTCGGTTATATCGACGGGCAGCCGATCACCCAAACGGAATTCAACGATTCCGCCCGGGACGCCATGCTCTATTACTACATCAGGACCGGCCGATGGCCCGGTTCCGGCAACAACCAGTTCGCTCCCGACATCGATCGAGAAGCCCAGAACCGCTTGTTGTTGCAACGCAAGGCGGAGGATTACGGCATCAAGGTTTCGGATCAGGCCGCCGCCGGTTGGGTCGTCAACGTCTTCACCCGCGAAGACACCAATCAGGTCAGTCAATTCCAGTCCGAGCAATACGATTTCTTCGTCGCCAATGTTCTGCCGCAACGCGGTCTCTCCGAAGCCGACCTGCACGAATTCGCCCGCAATCAGATCGCCATCATCCAGTTATCGAGAATGGTAGGACTGCCGGGCAATCTCGTCACTCCCGGCGAAGCCCGGTATTCCTACCGGAACCAAAATCGCCAGGCCGAAACCCAAGCCTTGTATTTCTCCAAGTCCGACTACGTCAACCTCGGCCTCAGCCTGGACGATCTCCCTACGTTCTACACCAACCGGATGGCGCTCTACCGGAAGCTGCCGCAACGCCAACTCCATTATCTACGCTTCGCCTCGACCAATTACCTGGCCGAAGCCGAGACGCAGTTGACCGAAAGAACCAACCTTGCCGAATTGGTAGATCAGATTTACCAGGCAAAAGGAACCAACGATCTCGACAGCGAACTCGACGAAGCCGGCGTGGCGCTGGCCAAGGAAGAAATCCGGCAGCAAGAGCTCGAGAAAGAGGGCTGGGCGATCGCCAAAAGCAAAGCACGTGAATTCGCCGTCGAACTCTTCGAAAAAGAACCCAACCAAGCCGAAAACCTGCTGGAGATGGCCGCGGCCCAAGGTTTGGCGATCGAACAGACAGAACCGTTCACGCAGGGGGATACGATACCGGAACTAGGGCTGGATCCCCGGCTAACCCAGCAGATCGTCGGGCAAGCCTTTCAACTCACCGACGACGAACCGTTCCTGCAGCCTCTGGAAACCAAAGACGCTGTCGTGCTCCTCGCACTCGACACGATCATTCCGAGTTTCATACCGCCCTTGGACGAAATCCGCGGCCAGGTCACCTCCGATTTCTACGAACAACAATCCCTTGACTCGGCGCGGCAGGCGGCCGACGAATTCCACGCCACCCTCACCAACCGGTTGGCCCAAGGCTCGACCTTCGAAGAAATTTGTCAAACGCATCATTTCACGCCGGTCGAAATGCCCCTCTTTTCGCTCGCCACCGAAACTCTCGAGAACGCCGATCCCCGCTCCAATCTGCAAACGCTCAAGAATCTGGCCTTCGACATGAGCGCCGGCGAAGTCAGCGAACCTTCCTCGACCTTCGACGGTGCGATGATCCTGTACCTCAAAGCTTTTCAGGAAGTATCCGAAGAACAAATCGAGGAAGAACTCGACGAGTACACGGCGACGCTTCGCGACGCCCGGCAATCAGACGCCTATTTTTCCTGGATCCAGCAAGAGCAAACCCTGGTCAATTTTCCCACTTACTCCGAAGAGCAGGCTGCCAACTAGCCGGCAATTTGACGAGACTGCGATCGGAACCGTTACGCAACGCCCTAATTCGGGGAATGGTGGGAGCTAGAACACCTTCCGCGAATTCGAACGGCCTTCGCCCCGATAGCCGACTCCTCCGAAACGACGCCTCCGGGGCCGAACGAACGTCGAATTTTTTCGACCCCCGGCTATCCGACGAACAAAACGATAAAGTGGCTCGTTCTGGAGAAAGGTTCGTCATCCGACCGGAGTCGACGGCAGCCGCCAGATAATTATCCGCCCTTCGAGAGCCTCGCTCGACGCCCGAGCGCCCCGGAGCCTGTCCGGCAATTCAATTGCCCTCCGAGACGAGCGGAAATCGTGCCGATTCCGAAAAAAAAGACTTGATCGCCATTCGTTATTGTCGAGAATGAGGTTTTCCTATGAAGCAGCCTGATCTAACCGCCAATCCGTACTCCGTTCCAAATTAGCTTTTACCCTCATTGAGCTCTTGATGGTGATAGCGATCATCGCCATCTTGGCTGGCATGCTGTTACCGGCCCTTTCGAAGGCGAAAGACAAGGCACAAAACACGGTCGATTACAACAACACCAAACAATTGATGCTGGCCATGCTCATGTATGCCGGTGATGACGAGGAGCATCTGCCTCATCCCGGTTGGGGAGGTAACGGCAGCGGACCGGATAGCTGGGCCTATCAAGGCGGCGGCGGATCCGGACAGCCTTGGGCCGGGCCCGTTTCGCAGGCAGGCCTCAACGCTCAACTGGAAAGACAGGTCAACGAAGGTTTCCGCAACGGCCAACTGGCTACCTACCTCGGTTACGCCGATAAGATCATGATCTGCCCCAAGGACCGATCGGAATCCAGCGGCGCCAAACGGAATCTGTTTTTGCAACGCCCGATCAAGATTACCAGCTACACTTGGAACGGATGGATCATCAATAACAACGCCAACAATCCGACCGTCAAGACCACTTCCCTGACAGCCGGCAATATCATCCAATGGGAAACCGACGAAAACACTCCCTTCCTGTTCAACGACTCAGGCAACCGCCCGGACGAAGGCATTTCCCAACGGCACAGCGCCGGCATTTCGAGAGAGACCTACAAAGACATCGGGGGCCGGTCCACGGTGGGCGCAGTCGGAGGGCATGCCGTCAATTTGACTTTCCGGAAATTCTATGAAATGGTCGGTAGAGGCAAAAGAAACGCACTGGACAGCAGCTTCCCCAATAGACCCAATCCCCTGCCCAACGATCTGTACTGGTACCCGGGCCATCCCACCGGCGGATGGTAAAGACCAACCCAAAATCCCCAACGACGAAATGAACTCGAAGATTCTAGTAACCGCCCTGCCTTTGCTGATCGCGGCCCTTCTGACGGGCTGCGGAGGAAATGGCGAGGACGCCGCTTCCCCAGCCGGGGATTCGGACGGCATGGCTTCGGCAGGCGACGACTCTCAGACCCAAACCGCCCTGGATCAGGTAATGGACCAAATCGACAAGGCCTTGGACGACGGCAATTACTCGGCGACCGTCAGTCTCACCGCCAAAGGCAAGACCGTGCAGGACAAACTGGAATTGATCGATTACGTCGGCAGGGAGTTGGGGAGCGGCATGGCCGCCGGCGATACCGGGGCCCATGCCGCCTACCGGAAACTCAACCAATTCCGGGAAATGCAACGCATGAGAATGCGGTAGTTCTTGCTTAACCTGAAGTTCCCGGCGCAATCCGAATCGAGTCGGCAAATCAACCAACCCCAAGGTTGGCGACCCAAACGGCCAGCCAGACGATTGCGAAACAGAGCCCGAACGTAATCAGAAAGCCGGCGACATCCGCAAAACGCGGACGGCAGAATTCAAAATCCGTTCCGGGAAACAACTTCCGGGATTCCGTTCGTTCCAGCTGGGCGTACGCTTCGGCGAGTTTTTGCGCGTCGAGTTCCGGATCCTTCGCCACCGGAGTTTTCATCTTGGCGTAGTACCGGTCCAACGCTTCCCGGCTATTGCGGCGAGTCAGGAAGCTGCAGCAGACCATCACCAAAAACGGGACGACGATTTTCGGTAACAGTTCCAAGGTCTTCAACGTCGATCCCGGCATTCGCCGCATCTCGATCCCCAGTAAATCGAACAACAAGAAATCCAGCTTGAACTGACCGACTCCCTCCAATGAGCCTTCGTAAGCCTGAACCAGAATTTCGGCATTCCCGCTGGTAGTACGCGATACGTCCCGGAGCCGAGGTTCGTTCATGTCCCGGGGTCTCACGCCCCCCGTCCAATAGATCGCTTCTCCCCCGGTCGTTTTAGTTTCCGTATACCGGTCGCCGACGGATAACGGCGGCAAATCTTCGCCGTCCGGTCCGGTTCGTTCCGCTTGCCGCCTTCGGACATCGGAAGGAGTGGCCTCTCTCGTCTTGGTCACCGTGACGATCTCAGTCGTCTTCGTGAATCGGAAATCGGCCCGCAATCCGGGCAGGGCCGAAGGCAGCAGGCCGGGAACGACGAAAAACACCGCCACGGTAAACCCGATGGTCACCCAAGCGGCTCCGGTCGTGGCCCGGCGCCAGTAGAGGCCGACCCAAAACGGCACCGCGAAAATCATCGGAACGATCCAGGTCAACTGCAATTGTCGAAACACGTCCATGATCGACAAGGAAAACACGACTCCCCCGAACACGACCACTCCGCCGGTGATTCTCGCCAGAAACAGGCACTGCTTTTCGGACGCCTCGGGATTCACGAACGGAACGTAAACGTTGCGAATCAGTAGCCCTGAGCAGACCAACATGTAGCAATCGACCGAGCTCATCAATGCCGCCAGCAGGCAAGCGAGCATCAGGCCTCGCAGCCCCGGCCAGAGTAATTCCCGGGAGGCCACGCCCCACACTTTATCGGGATCGGCCATGACCTCGATTCGATCGGCATACAACACCAACACGATCAAAGCGGTAAGCGCCCACCCGATGGTGCAGAACCGTTTGGCCAGATTTCCGGCCACCAAGCCGATCCGGGCGCTGGATTCGGATTTGGCCGATCCGCCTCCGGTCGCGATGAAATGAGGCATGACCACGACGCCCGCCAGCAGGATGACCGTGACCGCTACGATCCGATGCAACGGAAATTCGCTGGCGTTATCGGAACCGATCAAGGCGAACATGGATTCCGGCAACTGATCCCGCATGATCGCGAATCCGTCCAGAATTCCCTGGCTTTCCGGATCGCCGAATTGCTCAACCACCGCATTGAGTCCGAAAGGAATCAGCAAAAGGGACAGGACAATGATGCAAATCCCTTGAACCACATCGGTCCAATAGGCGGCCGTCATGCCTCCGAAAACCCCGTAAAGCACGACGATCACCGCCAAAACCGGCACGAGCACGTATTCCATGTTCCCTTGAATCCCTCCCAGGACGAAGGTATCCCCGATCAAGGGAGCGGCCACTTTGCCGATGGCCGAAAACAGCATGGAGATATAGACCATGTAAAAGAGAATCCCAAAGGCGCAATAAGCGATTCCCATCCGTTTGGACTCGTAACGCTCCACGAACCAGTCGCCTAGGGTCAAGTGACGCATGCGCCGATACCAGACCGCGGCGATCCAGTAAAACGGGGTGACAAACAACCACGACATGACGCTCCAAATACCGCTCATCCCGCTGGTGAAGGTCGTTCGGGCGGTGTTGACGGGATCGGAGGAACCGGTGCCGGCGCCGAAGGCCGCGAACGCCTGAATGACGCGCCCGAACGATCGACCTCCCAAAAGGAAATCTTCTTGCCGCTTGATGCGCTTCATGGCCAGCCGGCCAATCCAGAGAATCACCCCGAAATATCCGGCCAAAACCAAATAATCGATCCAGTTCATAGGTTCGTTAGCTGAGCGTTCTCTACCGGTACCGGCCGGCCACCGATAAAGCGAACGATTCAAGCCCTTCGATTGGCGAACTCACCCCGTCTTGATACCGTGATCGCCGCCGATTCGCCCGAGGGAAAAAACCGCTCAAGTACCCATGGCCTCACCGCCGTCCGACCAAGAAAAAAGGCCGTCCCGGATCCCCGGAACGGCCTGGTGCAACGAGACGGGACAACAGGGGCCTTTTCTGTGCAACTACTGCTTAACGAGTGGCGCCCCTCTTGCCGGTGTTCTCCTGCAATTCGCTTGCGTCTGACGCCCTGCAGGCGTCCGCGACTTCTAATTCCTGGCGTCTTCGAACCTCTCGCCTACCTGATCCCAGTTGACGACGTTCCAAAAAGCTTTCACGTAATCCGGGCGACGATTCTGGTATTTGAGATAATACGCATGCTCCCAAACGTCGCAACCCAACAGAGGCCTCCCCGTTCCTTCGGTGACCGGACTGTCCTGATTGGGCGTGGACCCGATTTCCAACTTCCCTTCCCCATTCAGAAACAACCAAACCCAGCCGCTGCCGAACCGGGCCACGGCGGCGGCTTCGAATTTCTCCTTGAACGAGTCGAAACTTCCGAAACTGGCCTCGATCTCCCGGGCCAAGGGAGCCGTCGGCACGCCTCCGGCGTTAGGCTCCATGATTTCCCAAAAAAAGGAATGATTGGCGTGCCCGCCGCCGTTGTTGCGTACGGCCGTCCGGATCGATTCCGGGACGGCGTTCAGGTCGCCCAGCAGTTCGCAAAGCGACTTGCTCTCCAATTCCGGATGCCCGGACAAGGCTCCGTTCAACTTGGTCACGTAAGTCTGATGATGCTTCCCATGATGAATCTCCATGGTCTGGGCATCGACGTGGGGCTCCAGAGCGTCAGGAGCGTAAGGCAATTTCGGTAATTCGTGGGCCATAGATACTGATTCCGGTTAAAAGGCGTTCTTCCCTCCTCCAGTGTTATAAGCCCGAAGCCTAACCGAAGCCCGAAGCGAGCGCAACTCTAAAATGCTTTCCGAAATCGATGATCCGAGGCCACGACGTTGCCCCGCCCTGAGCCATCGAATCACGGTTCGGTCAAACCGATGAAATTTCGCAGCATCCGCAAGCCCACTTCCTGGCTCTTTTCCGGATGAAACTGCGTGGCGAACACGTTGGCCTTCCAGACGGCCGAAGCGAAACGAACGCCGTAGGAAGTACGGCTGCTGATTATCTCCGCCTCGGCCGGCTCCGGATAATAACTGTGCACGAAATAGACGTGGCTTCCCTCCGGAACGCCTTGGAACAACGGACAGTCCGGCCGTTCGACCGACAGGCTGTTCCAGCCGATTTGCGGCACCTTGATCCCCCGGTCGGCGGGAAAGCGGGTCACCGCGCCCTGGAAAACGCCCAGCCCGGGACATCGGCTGGCGAATTCGCTGCTTCGCTCGAATAGGATCTGATAACCGACGCAAATGCCCAAAAACGGTTTCCCGCCCGCGATATGTTCCATTATCCCGGGACGCAACTTTTGCCGGTCCAACGCCGCGACGCAGTCGTCAAACGCCCCGACCCCCGGCAACACCATGCCCCGGCAATTCGCGGGCAGATCGCCGGCCTCGCGGACCAGGGCCACTTCGGCGCCGCAATGCGTCAACGCCTTATGAACGCTGCGTAAATTACCGGAGCCGTAGTCGAGTAACGCGATCACTCCGCCACTCTAACGCCGAATGAAGTTTCGGACAAACTAATCCCCCGGCGTCGCTTCGATCCGGGACCGGGAGGACTCGCCGAAAAACCGCCGCTCCAACGCCTCGGGGATCCAAGGCGTGAAACAACTGACCGCAATCGTCAGGATTCCCGAGCCGGCGACGTCCCAAAGAAACGGGTCCAACCCCCAAAGCTCGTATTCCTGAAAGCGGCCATGGACCTGATAGCCCACCATCAATAACGTCAAGTGCACCGCACAACCGCCCAGCATACCGGCGATCACGCCGGCGTTCGAGGTTCGGGGCCAAAACAAGGTCAGGACCATGGGCATCAAAAAGCACCCCGCCAGCCCTCCGGTCGCGAACACGATCAGGCTCTGCAAATACTGCGGTGGGTTGAGCACGGCAACGGCCGCGGCCAAACCGACCACGACCGTGACCCCATACGTCAACCGTTTGATCGTCCGTTCACCGGCGGAAGGATTAATGTTTCGTTGATAAAGGTCGCGCACCAGGCCGGAAGAAACCATGAGCAAAAAGCTGTCGACGCTCGACATGACCGCGGCGAACGGCGCCGCCACGATCAATCCCGCCAACCAAGGCGTTCCGGCGATATCGGCCAGGACATGCGCGGTTTCCGGCATGACCCGATCCGGCTCGATTTCCATACCCGGTACCAGCAGCCGGGCGCCGCAAAAGATAATCACCAGAGGAAAATAGATGAGCGAAAAATAGACGCACACCAACACGATCGAATGGCGCAGGGTTCGCGAATCCCTGAAAGCCATCTGACGCACCATGTTGCTCGGTTGCCCTACTCCGGCGAACGGCCAAAACAGAAAAAAACTAAACGCCATGCTCAACGACAGAAAGCCGATGGGCGAAACCGCATCGGGACCCGGTGCCTTGAGATAAGCGCCTTTCATCCCCGCGCCCCAACCGTAAGGCGTTCGTTCCGTAACCGTCACTCGGATCGGCCTGGTCAGCGGGTCCGGTTGCAAGGAGGCGATTTCTTCTGGGGTGGTCGACAGGAGCACTTCCACGTTTTCGGCCCTCGACATTCCGGCCGGGATCACGGTCAACTTCTTGGTGCGAGCCATGGTCGCCCGCCGGCCTTGGTCCGTGATTTCCAGCCAGGATCCCTTCCTCAGGGCAACCGGCCGCTCGCTGACCGTCATCATTTCCAGCGTTACCTCGCCGTGTTCCGGAGGAGTCATAGCCGCCAGCCGTTTCGTCGATCGTTCCAACCCTCCGAGATGGTACAGCAACAAGACCAGCATGATTCCCACTCCCAGAACCATAACGGCGCCCTGCATCACGTCCGTCCACACCACCGCTCGAAAGCCGCCGTAAGCGGTATAAAGGATGACCGCTCCGGCAAAAACGCTGAGGCACAATAAGAAATCCGGTTCGGCCGCGCTCAACCAGGACCATCCCAGGTTCTGTTGCCAAACCGCCACCCGCACCACGGCGGCCTCGAACATAGGGATGTCTCCGAACAAGGTGACCAAGATGCTGCTTCCCGCCTTGAACTGAGCCAACAGATAGAAAAACATGAAGAAGACCAAAATCGCGGTGGCGACCAACCCCACTCCTTGGCTGCCGAACCGGGCCCGCAGAATGTCGGGCACCGTTACCGCTTTCGCCCGACGAGCCACCTGGTTAATCCGTTTGGCCAGGAATCCGGTCGTCACGAGGGGAACGGCCATGTAACCGGCGATCCAGAGAGCCATCACCCAGCCGTGAGTGTAGATCAACGAGGGAAACCCCATGAAACTGCCGCCGGATGCGCTCGTGGCGGCGAAAGTCAGCGCGAAGGCCCAAAGCCCCAGATTGCGACTGCCCAAAAAATACTCGCTAACGAAATCGCGCCGTCGCCGCACCCTCCCCGACAGCCACGCCAAGAAGAACACCAGTGCCAGGTAAACGCCGAAGGTCAACAACGCCGCATTGGACGCCCCGGCCGCCGGGGTCGAAAGTTCGATCGCGTTGCCTTCCATCGGCCTATCGTTCCGGAGTTTCCGGTTCGTCCAGCGGCTGATCCTTCATATACCCCAGGCAAAACCAAAACGTCGTAACGTTCGCTGCCGCCCAAGGCACGACGATGCCCCAAAACACCCAAGCCGGTAACCCCCACACCAATTCGACGGTTTCCCCAGCCGGCTCGGCATACCCCAAGTAGGCAGTAACTCCGATGGTCCACGCCATGAACCCCAACCAAATCCCCAAAATCACCAGGGTTTCGCCGCGCAGTTGCCGAAAAACCGAAGTTCTTTCGCCGACGGTTTCGGACGAGTTGGAAGGACTTTTCTCCATGGGCCGAAGGGACGAGGGACAGCATACGAACCAAACGTCGTAATTCAAGCGCCGGGTCCGCTCCGCCCCCGGCGGCAACCCTCGGCGACCAGGCCGGGTGCCGGACCGCTACTCTACCGCGCCGAACACCGCACGGCCGTTCCTTCAGATTCGGCAACCGCCGGTTCGGCTCCTGAACTCGACGGTTTCTCCCGCCGCCTCAAATTCCTCGAATCGCCGCTCTTCGGCGGCGCCCCCGACCGAACGAAGCCTGGCACCGGTTCGTGATCCGCGGGATCGCCACGCGACCTAAGCGGCAATTTGCCTTGCGCTCCCCCGGCGGCTGAATAATTCTGGAACCATGAATCGCCGCTACTATTCGGTCGCCGCTTGGGCGGTCCTGCTGTGCCTCGCCGGCCCCGCCGTTGCCGACCATCCGGAAAGAGAAATGGCCGCCGCCGCCCATACTTTTCTGGCCTCGTTAAACGAAGAAGAACGGGCCCTGACCGTCTTCGAGTTCGGAGACGAAGAACGACTCAACTGGCATTTCATCCCCAAGGAACGCCGGGGTCTGCCTCTCAGTAAAATGAGCGAGGATCAAAAATCGTTGGCTTACGCGTTATTAGCCACCGGGCTCAGCCGCAAGGGTCAAGTCAAGGCCTTGACCGTGATGAGCCTGGAACGGATCCTGCAACTCTCGGAAGGCCCGGATCGCCGGTTCTCGCGCGACCCGGCCCTCTATCACGTCAGCGTGTTCGGCCAGCCTTCGCCGGCAGGGACCTGGGGTTGGCGATTCGAAGGACATCACCTCTCCGTCAATTTCGTAATCGTCAAGGGACAGCTCGCCTCGGGCACGCCTTCTTTCTACGGCTCCAATCCCGCGCACGTGAAATCGGGGCCGCGCCGCGGACTGCGCGCTTTGGCCGAAGAAGAAGACATCGCCCGCGCCTTGGTTCGTTCCCTCAACCCCGAACAACTTAAAATAGCCCTCGTCCGCAAGGAAGCGCCCCGGGATATTTTCTCCGGCAGCCAACGCAAGGTGGTCCCCCTTAAACACAAGGGCCTGCCCTCGACCGCGCTCAATTGGCACCAACGCGAATTGCTGATGCAGATCATCCACGAATACGTCTTCCGCAGCCGGACGGAATTAGCCCACCGAGATCTCCATAAGATCAAACAGGCCGGCATCGAAAAAATCCATTTCGCCTGGATGGGTTCACTGGAACCGGACAAGCCCCATTACTACAGCATCCAAGGACCGACCTTCCTGCTGGAATACGACAACATTCAGAATAACGCCAATCACGTCCACACTGCCTGGCGCGATTTCGAAAACGACTTCGGCATCGATACCCTTCGCCATCACTACGAGAACTCTCCCCATCACTGAAGCGGAGCCGTTCGAACCAGCGACCGATCAGCCGTTTTCTCCTTGGGGTCTCCGAACGAACCGGTACTCCCGGCCGCGCCCGAGGTCGGCGATGTCGTCGACCTCCTCGTCGAAAGCCTAGCCTTCGGCGGAGAAGGCCTCGCTCGTCTGGAAGGGCTGGCGGTCTTCGTGCCGTTTGTCGTCCCGGGAGAATCGGTCCGCACGGAAATCACGGAACGCAAACAACGATTCGCCCGCGGCAAGCCGTTAGCGATCCTGACGCCCTCTCCCGACCGGATCGACGCCCCGTGTCCGTACTTCACTCAGTGCGGCGGTTGCCAATATCAGCAAATCCCCTACTCCCGGCAACCGGAGATCAAACGGCGCCAGCTCCGGGAACTCATCCAACGGATCGGAGGCTTTACCGATCCCCCGATTCGCCCGGCCATTCCCTCTCCGCTCCCCTACGGTTATCGCAATCGAATTCTGGTCCGGGCCGGCTACGATCGCCGAACGGCGCAATCGTCCTTGGGATTTCTGCGGCACGAAGGCCGCGGCGTCGTCGACGTCGCGCATTGCGCCATCGCGCGACCGGAAATCAATCGCCAACTGCAGGACCTCCGGCGCCGGCCGGATTTGAAACCGGGCACCAAATACAATTTACGACAGTTGCCCAAAGATTGGTCGTTGCCGCCCGATTCTTTTTTTCAAATCAACGACAGCCTGTTGCCGGCCATGATCGCCACGGTCCGGCAGGACCTGCAGGACTCCGGCACAAACATCCTGCTGGACGTTTATTGCGGCACGGGTTTTTTCTGCATCGCCTTGGCCGATCAAGTCGAACGTTTTTTGGGAATCGAAATCGATCCCAGAGCCATCGCCGCGGCTCGGGAAAACGCCCGGCGCCACGGCCGCGATAACGGCACCTTCATCGCCTCGCGGGCCGAGGTCGCTCTGCCGCGCCTCATCGCTAAGTTCACGGCCGAAGACACGACGGTTCTGCTCGATCCGCCCCGCAAGGGTTGTGACCGAAAACTGATCGACTCGCTGCTCCGGCACCGCCCCCGGCAAATCCTCTACATCTCCTGCCATCCCGCCACACTCGCCCGGGATTTAAAACTACTCTGCGGCGAACAGGCCTACGACCTCGCCGGCGTGACGCCGTTGGACCTGTTTCCCCAAACCGCTCACCTCGAATGCGTCTGCGACCTTCGTCGGCGGTGACTCCGGAACAAATGCGTTCGAGCCTCGAACCGGACACCGAACGTTTTTTTTCACTTTTTTCCAAAAATCGTTTTACTTTTCGGCCTTACTGAGGAAGGGTAGAGGCGAATTGCGGCAGTTTTGCACTCCGGGGGGAGTCATATTCGTCAGTTGGATCGCTCCATTGGCGAGTTGAAACCCGAACGTCGGAAGAATCACCCTGAACAGACTTGCACTGCCAACGACAGAATACTTGATGGAAACTCGACTCTTTGTAGGAAACCTTCCGTTCAAAATCGCCGAAGACAAGCAGCTCTCCGAGATTTTCGCTGAATACGGAGAAGTTATACAGGCCCGGATCATCTTGGACCGCGAAACCGGACGCTCTCGCGGATTCGGTTTCGTCACCATGGCAACCGAAGACGACGCCGAGAAAGTCATCAAGGCCCTTCACGGACAGAACATCGAAGGACGCGCCCTCACGGTCAACGTCGCCCGTCCCCGGGAAGAACGTTCCGGCGGCGGCGGTGGCGGCGGCGGCGGTTATTACCGCTAGGCCGGAACCGCGCCTTCAACAACTTCGTCTTCGCAAGAGGACGATTGATTCCGCACTTTTCCTAATTACGGATTGCGGCCCGCTTGGCTTGCTGTCGGGCAGCCGCAACGGCGGCGTTGCCGATCAGGCTTGCAGGCTGTCGGGCGTGAGACGGGGCTTGGTCGAACAGACCGAACCGCGCTCCGTTCGACCAGCCCTGATGACGCCGCCGAAAAGGCGAAGTGCCGGGCTCTCTGGAGGACTCGACGGCGAAGCGGGAAAGCGCTCGGCAGGAACGAACGCCCCCAGCCGAAGTTGCCGTTAACTCTCTGAAACGATCACCGCGGCTCGGTCGAATTTTCGGCCGAGCCGTGCGCCTGATTCATTTGCCGCGCCCGGGTTTCGCCCGGCTCCAAACTCTCGCCAAAATAGCGCGACAGTGACGTACCGGATCCGCCGCCGGCGAAGCGAAAAAAGCGTTCGACAGGAACGGCCCCCTGCCCAGGTTGCAACCAAACATCCCGGAACGGGTTGCGAAACGACGGAAGAATCTTCGACCGGACCCCGAGGCGTCAATGGTTCGCCCCTTCCAGTCCCGAATCAAGCTAACGCCTAGTTCGCCGCCATGGTGACGAACACCGGGGCGAGCCTGAAGCCAGTCCACCGACGCCATCGGGCTGCCACGAAGGCCGAATTGCGTTCGGGCCCAGCTACCAACGAGCCTTCCAAATCGGCAAAAGGGCGGCAACGACGCCCAGGATTAAGCCGGAAAGGTGCGACGCGTTCGCCAACAAGACGCCAGCGTTCGCAAACGGTTGAAAGAAACCCAAGGTCAACCAGATCGCCATAATACCCAAGACGAACGTGGGCATCACCAACCCGAATCCCGGATCGTAAAGCCATTTGCCGAGGATGAATCCCAGCAAGCCGAAAATGATGCCGGAAATGCCCATGAAATCCGGCGATTGCGAAAAATAGTATTGGGCCAGATTCGAGCCGACCCCGACGGAAACGATCAGGCAAGCGAACGAAGGCATCCCCAATTTCGATTCCAGAATGGCACCCAAATCCTTGAGGCACCACAGGTTGAAGAGCAGGTGAAAAAATAAGGTGTGAATCAAGCAGGGCGTAAACAGCCGCCAAATTTGCCCTTGTTCCCGCACTTCGGTCAAGCCGACCTCTCCGCTGGGATTTAAATTCGAAATGAACAACCATCTTTCGAGGCTTTTCCATTGAGCTTCCGGCAGCAATTTCGCCAGCGCAAAAATACCGATACAGGCGATAAAGAGGCATAACGTCAATTTGTTAGACCTCAGATCGATCCTCGGTCGAAAATTCAACCGCTTTTGACGCTGGCGCCAGAGATCGGTTTTCGCCTCGTCTTCCTGGCGAATGGCCTCCGCCTTTTGGCTCGCGACTTCGAATCGGGGAGCCTCAGGATCGGTTTCATACCGTTTCAAATGACTCTTGGCCTTGGCAAACAGTTCTTCATCGAGAATCCAAATCGCCCAAAGCTCTTCGCTCTCGAATTCGATTCGGCTCTCGATTCCCTGTGTCAGCAGATAATCACCGAACCGGCGAGCGGCCTGTTCGCCCTGCAGATAACCAATCACTCGCATAATGAATGAGTCGAGGAAACTGTGCCCGCTCAATCGAAGGCGTGCCCGGCGGAGCAAAGCACGTTGGTGATTTTATGGCGGACCAATTCCTTCACCCGAGCCCGAGCCGGCCCGAGATATTTCCGGGGATCGAACTGCGCCGGATTATCGTCCAACTCCTTGCGAATCGCGGCCGTCATGGCCAATCTCAAATCGGTATCGATATTGACTTTGGTGCAACCGACCCGCCGCGCGATCTCGATATCCGCTTCCGGCACGCCGGCCGTATCCGTCCCCATGCCTCCGCCATACCGGTTGATGTCCTGGACCAACTCCGCCGGCACGCTGGAAGCGCCGTGGAGCACCAAGGGATAATCGCCCAGGCCGGCGTCCTTCAACGCGGCTTTGATCGCCTTGAGCCGTTCCAGGTCCAAATGCTGTTCGCCCTTGAACTTGTAGGCTCCGTGGGAATTTCCGATCGCGACAGCCAAGGAATCGACGCCGGTTTTCCGCACGAATTCCACCGCCTCCTCGGGATGCGTGTAAACTCCGCCTTCGGAATACTCGCCGCCTTCCTCGCCTTCGTCGAATTGCGCTCCGACCAACTGCCCTAATTCCCCTTCGACTACGGCATTGTGCCGATGGGCGTAATCCACGACTTGCTTGCACAGGGCGGCATTCTCTTCGAACGGCAAATGGCTGCCGTCGATCATCACGCTCGTGAAACCGTCGTCCACGCACTGCCGGCACAATTCGAAGGTATCGCCATGATCCAGGTGAACCGCGATCGGAATCGAAGAACACTCCACCGCCGCTTCGATCAACTTTTTCAAATAGACCGGATGAGCGTAACTGCGGGCCCCCTTGGAGATCTGCAGCATGACCGGCGCCTTTTCCTCCTCGCAAGCCTCGATGATGGCCTGCAGCAATTCCATGTTGTTGACATTAAACGCTCCCAAGGCGTACTTTCCTTCCAGGGCCTTGGCGAATAACTCGGTCGTATGGGTTAGTGGCATAACGTTTCGGGCAGTTACCGGAATCGAATCGGCGGCGAACCTGAAGGGACATTCTGATCATTGCCGAAGGAAATAAAAGCAAAAACTCCCTCCGGTTCGCCGAACCGGGCTCCGGACCGCGGAAATCGGCTCGCCGGAAACCATCGAATTCCCTGTTTTCTCATGACCGGCCGAACCGGATAATTCCGGATCGCTCCTCCGATGAAACGACTCGTTTGCCTCTCGCTGCTGCTCTTCCTGACCGCCTGTCAAACCGAGCTGCCGCTCCGCCCGCCGGTCCTGGGCTTTCTCGATTTGCCTCAACTCGCCGCCCTCGATCAAGCTGTCGCCGAGGCGATCGCCGAGGGCAGAATTCCCGGAGGAGTGCTTTGGGTGGAACGACAGGGGCAACGCTATCACCGGGCCTTCGGCAACCGGGCCGTCTATCCGGAAACCGAAGCCATGGAACCGGACACGATCTTCGATCTGGCCTCCTTGACCAAAGTACTGGCTACCGCCCCGGCTGTCGCCCTGTTGCAGGAAAGAGGCCAGTTGAACTTCGACGACCCCGTCGCCAAGCACCTTCCCGAGTTCGCCCAAAACGGCAAGGAAGCCGTCACCCTCAAGCAACTGCTCACCCATTCTTCCGGCTTGCGTTCCGGCCTGTCGCTGCAACCGGAATGGTCAGGAACCGAAACGGCCGTCGCCTTGGCTTGCGCCGAATCCCTGCGCCATCCGCCGGGCACGCGCTTCGTCTATAGCGACATCAATTATATTCTCCTGGGAGCCGTCGTCCAAAAAGTCTCCGGACAGCCGCTGGACCAATTTACGCAGACGGAACTCTACCGGCCGTTGGGCATGAACGACACCGGATTCAATCCCGATCCCAAGTTAGAACTCCGGATCGCTCCCACCACCCGGACCGCCGTTTCCGTCCTCCGCGGCACGGTCCACGATCCGACCGCCGCGCGCATGAACGGCGTCGCCGGACACGCCGGGCTGTTTTCCACCGCCGAAGACCTCGCCGTCTTCGCCCGCATGCTCTTGGCCGAAGGACGCGGCCCCCGGGGCCGGATCATGGCGGCGGCCACCGTCGCCTCGATGACGGGCAATCAGACTCCTCAACTCAAAACGCAACGGGGCTTAGGTTGGGATATCGCCTCCCCCTATTCGAGCCCCCGAGGACACCTCTTCGAGCTCGGCTCCTACGGCCACACAGGCTGGACCGGACCCTCGCTCTGGATCGATCCCTTTTCCCAAACCTTCGTCATCTTTCTCACCAACCGCAATCACCCCGACGAAGGCACCAGCGTCGTCGGCCTCCGCCGCACCTTGGCTACTCTGGCCGCCCGGGCGGTCCTCGGCTACGAATTCCCGGACGAAGAGCCGACTCCCCCGTCGGCGCCGTTGCCGACGCTCAACGGCGTCGACGCGCTCAAACGAGCCGATTTCGCTCCCCTCAAGGGTCTGAAAATCGGCTTGATCACCAATCATACCGGTCGCGACCGGGAGGGAAATTCCACGATCGATTTGCTGCATGAAGCACCAGACGTCGAGTTGGTAAAACTATTCAGCCCCGAACACGGCATCCGAGGCAAGTTGAGCGGACAAGTGGCCGACGACCGGGATCAAAAAACCGGACTTCGCGTCCTCAGCCTCTATGGTCAGACCCGTAAACCGACGCCCGAACACCTTCAAGGCCTGGACGCTCTCGTCTTCGACATTCAGGATATCGGTTGCCGCTTCTACACCTACATTTCCACCCTGAAACTGGCTATGGAAGCGGCCGCCGAAGCCGAGTTGAAAATCGTCGTGCTCGACCGGCTCAATCCCGTTTCCGGGGATCGCGTTGAAGGCCCCGCAACGATCGACGAAGCTACCTTCGTCGCCTGTCACGCCGTTCCGATCCGACACGGAATGACCGTCGGCGAACTGGCCACGCTCTTCGTCGCCGACGAAGGCTGGACTCTCGATCTCGACGTCGTTCGACTCCAGGAGTGGCGGCGGGACGCTTGGTTAGACGAGACGTCCGTTCCGTGGTTGCCTCCTTCTCCCAACATGCGCAACCTCACCCAAGCCGCGCTCTATCCTGGAATCGGCCTGCTGGAACTAACCGCTATCTCGGTGGGACGCGGCACTCCCACTCCGTTCGAGATCATCGGCGCTCCCTACCTCGACCACACGGCCTTGGCCGCCGAGCTCCAACTCTTGAAACTCCCGGGCATCCGGATCGAACCGTTTGAATTCACCCCCGAAAGCAGCAAGTTCGCCAACGAACTCTGCCGGGGACTGCGGTTCGCCATTACCGACCGCGACGCCTTCCGGCCGTTAGACTTGGGCGTCAGCCTGGCTCTGATCCTTTACCGGGACCATGCCTCGCATTTCGACTTGGACGCGGTCAACCGGCTGCTAAGGCACCCCCCTACCCTGGAACTCGTTCGCCAAGGAAAAACCCTCGCCGATATCAAGTCGCTGTGGGAGCGCGAAGTGGCGGATTTTCAGGAACGAAGAGCTGCTTGCCTGTTCTACTAAACCCCACGTTCCGGTGTCGCTCCAAGTTAACCAGCTTTCGTTCCGCGGCGGATTGATCGGCCTGACGGCCGGCTGGCTTAGCCTGGGCTCGGTGTTCGCCGACGAAGGAGCCTCGCGACGATTCGAATTCTCCCGGCCACAAATGGGCACGTCCTTTCGGATCCTGCTTTACGCCGCTGCTCCGGATCGAGCGCAACGCGCCGCCGACGCCGCTTTCGGCCGGATCGAAGAACTCAACGGCATCCTCAGTAATTACGAAACCGATAGCGAATTGAGCCGTTTAGGCCACCGTTCCGGCGACCCGTCCTGGATCCCCGTCAGCGACGATCTCTATCGGATCGTCACCCATGCCCAACGGCTCTCCGCCCGCACGGACGGAGCCTTCGATTTGACCGTCGGCCCGCTGTCTTCGGCTTGGCGCCACGCCCGGCGCCAGCGACAATTTCCGGACCCGGATCAGCTGGAACAATTTCGCCACCGAGTCAATTGGCGCTGGTTGGAGTGGGATGCGGCCCAGCGAAAGGTCCGCCTGACTGTGCCGAAAATGAGATTGGATCCTGGAGGCATCGCTAAAGGCGACGCTCTCGACCAGGCGCTCCTCGTTTTGAAACGGCACGGCGTCGCCAGCGCCTTGGTCGAGGGAGGCGGCGACGTGGCCGTATCCGCCGCGCCGCCCGGCCGCCGGGGATGGCGAGTTCGCCTGACTCCTGACCGTTCGACGACTCCCGAAGCCCGATACCTTTTGCTGGCCGACCACGCCGCGGCCACCTCCGGCGACCTCGAACAAGCGGTGACGTTCGGCGGAAAACGCTATTCCCACATCGTCGATCCCCGCACCGGCATCGGACTGACCGACCGCCGGCTGGTCACCGTGATCGCAAAAACCGGCATCGTCGCCGACAGTTTGGCGACCGCCATTTCGGTCCTCGAACTCGGGAAAATCGAATCGCTCCTGGCCCGCTATCCCGGAAGCCATTGCCGCGTCGACACGCACTCCGGCACCGGCTCCGAAACCCGCCGGTTCGGCCGGTTCAATCGATTTCTTGACTCGCCGGCGACGACCGATTAGCCTAAATTCGAAGGCAGGCTATGCACCGGCATATACGAATCCCTTTAATCTTTTTAGTGCTTCTCACCGCTACCGACAGGTGTTTCGCGCCGTTTATCTATACGCCCGGAGAAGGCTGGAGTTACGAATTTCCCGGACAGGCGAAAAAGTGGCGCCGTGACACCGCCAAAGACCAACTCGGCATCACCAAGACCGCGTACAAAGAAGGCGATTATAAAACGGCGGTCAAGGCGGCGGGCCGAGTTATCCGCCGCTGGCCGCTGTCGGATTACGCCCCGGAAGCGCAACATCTCTCCGGCTTGGCCTACGAAGGCCTGAACCGTTACGAAAAAGCGTTCAAGGCCTATCAATTGCTAATCGTCAAATATCCCAAATACGACCACTACGACGAAGTGATCCAGCGCCAGTTCGACATCGCCAATCGCTTCCTGGACGGCCGGCGATTCCGGCTTTGGGGACTCTTTCCCCTGTTTCGATCGATGGATCGAACCTCGACCATGTATCAACAGGTGATCAATAACGGCCCCTACAGTGACATCGCTCCCAGCGCTCAGCTCAACATCGGCGAGGCCCGGGAGAAAAAAAAGGACTACAACCGAGCCTTTTTGGCGTACGAAAAAGCGGCGGATCGCTACGCCGACCGGAAAGTCGTTTCCGCCGACGCCCTTTTCCGGGGCGGCTTGGCGTTGCTGCAAGAAGCCAAGGAAGCGGAATACGATCAAAGCATCGCCATACGCGCCATCGAAATGTTCAACGACTTCATCGCCCTGCATCCCGAAGACGCGCGCCGGGACCAAGCCGAAGGGCATATTCGCGCTCTGCAGATCGAACAGGCTCGGGGCAGTCTCAAGATCGCGCGTTACTACAACAAAAAGCGACAATGGCAAGGTGCGCTGACCTACTACAACGAGGTCGTCGATATCTTTTCCCGGCTAGTGGACGACACGGAGCACCGCTACGCCAAAGAAGCCAGAACGCGCATCGAGCAACTGAAGGCCAAGCTCGGAACCACCGAAGCGACCCCGCAGTGAAGTCTTCGTTCTGGCTGTCTTTGCTGGCGACCTCGGTGTTGCTGGCGCCGGGATGCGCCGGCTACCGGTTGGGTTCGGAAACGGCGGCGGGGCATCGCACGATCACCGTCGCGCCGTTCGCCAATCTGACCGGCGAACCCCGCTTGACCCCGGCCTTTGCCACAGCCCTGCGCCGGCAAATCCAAGCCGACGGCACCTATCGGCTGGCCACCCGCCGCCGAGGCGACCTGGTCGTCACCGGAACTATCGACCAATACTCCCGAACCGGGCTGACCTTCGATCCCGAAGACCTGATCAGTCCTCGGGATTTCGATATTAGCATGACGGCTCAGATCCGGGTTCGCGACGTTCGCCGGCAAAAAGTCGTTCTGGAACAAAGCGTCACCGGGCGCACCATGATCCGGGCATTCGACCACCTGGCCGACGCCGAACGACAAGCGCTTCCCCTGCTGGCCGAAAATCTGGCCCGGCAAACCGTCGACCTGCTGACCGACGGGACTTGGTAGAGGCGAGTAAGTTACGGACCGACGATTTCATTGCCGGGGCCCGAAACGTTGCCGCTGTCCTTGGCTTTATCGTTCGTCGCCATCAAATACATGAAACCCACGCCGACCACCACCATCAGGAACAACATCACGATTCCCACGCAAAACACTACGCCGGTCGTTCGCGACGGTTTTTCGGATTCCTGTTTCATTGCGTGCCGTTCTCGTCAGGGCGTCCCCAAGCCGGTGGTTCTTCCAATTGAAACAATTGCTCTCCGGCCCGGGGAACCAACAAGACTCCCTCGTCTTCCCGGTCGGCGAAACGAGCAGGGTCGATCGTGCCGGAATCGCGGTATCCGAGGTTCAGTTTCCGGCACATGGCCTCGTCCAATCCGGTAGCTAGCGTCACTTGGGCTCGGGGACGTTCGACGCCGTTTTCGAAGCTTCCCAAGCCGTAGACTTGAGTCAAGTGCGCCAGGATTCCCCAAGGCTCGTCGCGAAAGCGGTCCCACTGGTTGACGAAATAATCCCGGCAGTGATAGCCCAAAGCGCGGATGCGTTCTCCGTGCGTCGCCGAAACCGCCGCGAGATGGGGCGCATAGACGATCAGTTCGCCGCCGTCGGCCAGCACGGGTTCGAGTTTGTACATGCACTTTCCCCCCACCCAAAGTTCTTGGTACATCGGAGGAGCACAGGACAAGATCGTCTGAAAGGGTTTCGGTTTGCGGGTGATATGCCACTGCCGGGAGAGCGACGAGGCGCCGTCCCAAGCGCTTTCCGGCGAGCCTACAAACAACCCGCCCAAACCGCCGCGCCGGACCACCATGCAGCAACACTGTTTGGGAAGTTCGACCAGGCCAGCGGCGAAATCGATCACGCGTCGCACCGCAGTCCGCCGGTGGCCGATTATTTTGGGATTGGTGATCACCGCCGCTAACCAATGAAAGAAATGCAACAATTGCGGTCCGCTCACGCCCGGAAACAGATATTTGTTCCCTCCGGAAAAACCGACCACCTCGTGGGGGAAAACCGGCCCCAGAATCATCAGCCGATCGTAGTCATAGAGCCGGCGATTGATCTCGACCGGAATCTCCAGCGAGAACCGGCCTTCGGTCAATTCCACCGATTGCGATTCGGAAATGACCCCGATCTGCCGCAACGCAGCAGGATTATCCCATTCATGATTATAAAACCGGACGTCCCGGAAGACGCTCCCCCTCTCTTCCGCCGTCATCCCCAATCGCCGGCAAATGCCGGCTTCCGACATCGGTTGGTGCGTGCCCAACGCCACCATGACGTCCAACCGGGCCACGGAGCCGGCCAATTGGTCGTGCAAGGCTCGAAACACCAAGTCCACCGGAGCGGTCCGGGTCGCGTCCGGAACGATGACCAAAACCTTCTGCGCTCGGAAATCTGCCACCGGGCAGGCTTCCGCAATCAAGGACGCCGTTTCCTCCGGCGATACCAACCCTTGGCCGGAGGCCACTACAGATCGAACCGTCATGTCAGATGGTTTGGGATAAAAAGCCTCCGTCCACCCGGATATCGGTACCGGTTACGAAACCGCTGGCTCGGGAAGACGCCAGAAACAAAGCCGCTCCGACTAACTCTTCGGACGTTCCGAACCGTCCCATCGGCGTATGCCGCAAGATGGACGCCGCACGCTCAGTGGGGCTGCCGTCGGACTGGAACAACAACCGGCGATTTTGTTCGGCAGGAAAAAATCCCGGCGTGATCGAATTTACCCGCACGCCTTTCGCCGCCCACTCCCGAGCTAAAAAATTCGTCAAATTAAGCACGGCCGACTTCGCCGCCGAGTAGGTTACGACCCGGGAAAGAGGCAGGTGTGCCGATACGCTGGCGATATTGACGATACTGCCCTTCCCGGCCGAAACCATCGCCGCGCCGAAAACCTGACAGGGAAACAACGCGCCGCCTTCCAAATTCAAGGCCAGATTGTTCCGCCACGATTCCGGAGAAATATTTTCGAACGGATTGTCTTCGGTTACGGTTACCCGGGGATCGTTGCCTCCGGCGGCGTTAATCAAAATCGATGGCGTTCCGTTTCCCGGAATCAACCGGTCCCGAACCGACTCCAAGCCGCTCCGATCGGTCGCGTCGGCTTCCAGAAACGCACCCTTTCCTCCCTTCGCGACGATGTTAGCCACTCGTTCTTCCCCCCGCTGACGATGACGTCCGAGAACGAAAACTTCGGCGCCGGCCTCGCCTAAACCTTCCGCGATAGCGCCTCCCAAGCTGCCCGTCCCCCCGATAACGACGGCGATTTCCCCGGTTAAATCGAATCGATTCACAGCTTCGAGACCTACCCGTTATTTATCCTAATGTCGATAGGAAAGCGGATTAGGGCGTCCCTTCGGCCCCTGCCGCCGACCGGGAAAAATTTCTCTGCCGCGAGGAAAACCGACGCAATCGCCGCGGCGAGCCGACCGAAGAACTACCGAACAGTTTCGTTACCCAGCAACAACCGAACCGATTGAAATCCTGTTCGATAACGATTACGAAACCGCTGCCACTGAAACCGAACGCCTCCGCTCCACGGCGTCACGAAAGGACCTGCATTCCCGCTTTGCGGTCGCGTCCGAGACGGTCGATTTTCCTAATCGACCGTTCGCGTCCCGGACGAACGATTCCGATCGTCTTCAGGAACGCCCGGCGTTTCCCGGTGGATTCCGAGTTCTGATTCCCGAAACAAGCCGACCAAAACAGACAACACCGGATTTCAAGCTTCGGGCCGAACCCGGCGGGGCATCTCAAGTCGCCTTCGGCCGCTAACGACAACCCGGACGCTTCAGATCGCGCTCGGGCAAAATCCGGATACCGCGGGATCCAACGGCGATTCGAATGACGGGGCGAGCGATTCCGCTCACCGATCTGATCGGGACGATTTCGTCCGAAATTCGGCATCGCAACACCGCCATAGAGATCATGCCGCCGGAGCGGCTTCCTCGCCACTCGCTCCATCCGTTCGACCACGATCGGCCTCCGCCTGTCCGACCGCGATTTTTTCGTACGTCACCTGAACTGCCCCAGTGCGGATTAGCTCCCAAGGAATCTATTCCCCCCTAACGCTCGTCGAAGCCATCAATCCCAAGCCGGGGTAGCAGGCGGCCGAAAGGCTCAATGGGATCGGTCAGCGGAAATACCGAAACGAATCGGCTCGATCGTTATTAAGTAAAAAATCGAAATAGTTCCCTCCCGGAATGGCTTCGAGCCCGGCGACCGAGAAGCGGTACCAATAAATCTGAGCCGGGATTTTTCGGGAATCGTTCATGGCCACCTCGACAACCTTCCGAAGGAAATGAGAACGCTGCAAACAGCGCCGGTCATAATCTTCGTAGACGTCCAACTGACGCCAAAGTGCCGGATCGGAACCGATTTCCAACACTTCGCCCCAAACTCGGAACCTTGAGGCGGAAGCCGGGACGGCTACGGGATATTCCCCTCGGTCATACAATTTTCCGGTCACCCACCCCAGACCCAGCGATCGGCTTTTCTGAATCAATCGGCATCCCGAAACATCCTTTAATTCCGGCCGCAGCGTGCCGTAAACGAACAGGCGAGTGACCGACGGGGCGACCGAACCCGTTTCCAAATTCGATCGCTTCCCTGCGTCCCGATCGTTTGGTTCGTTCGATCCTCCCATGTTGAAGCTACCATAGTGCCATCGGATATCACAACAAAGTGCGAATGAACCGGAAAGGCGACGCCAAGCTACGGACGTTCATTCCAACGATGTTCCCGATCTCCAGATTCAGTTATCCTCCGGCATGAGGCAAACTGATGGCTCCAGAAAAAAACGAAACCTGTGCTTACCCCGTTCCGATCGTCGGCCCTGATCTCACGCCGGAGCGTTTCGCAATCGTTCGCCAAAGACGATTCGAGTATACTCGCGTTATTTCGATTGACAAAAGGTAACTGCCAAGACACCAAATCTCTTCGGTTTCACTGCCGCCGTTGCTAGCCGGCAAGCAGGGGCCTCGAAAAAATGTCCCGGTCATTATCCGGCGGAGCGGTTGCCAGAGTAACGAGAGGAATCGCTCAGATTCGTGTTCGACTAAGACGATTCTCTTCACGAATAACCTTGCGAAGTGCTCTTGGAAGACGATGAAGCGGTGCCTGATGATCTCCGGTGACGTTCGCTCCCAGCGAAGCGCCGCAGATTTCGCCGTGCTCCGAGGAGTGCTCGGAGCTGGCGAAAAACAAGGATGAGCTGTCATCTCGACCTTGCGACGTTCTGCCGAAGAGCTAGCCGACAAGCTAATAGCCAATTGAATTCAAGGCCTTCGACCTGGCGCCTCAGATAAAAAAACCGTTGTTTTTACTGACAAACCAAGAGGAACCAGTTCCCAAAGCAGCAGCGGGATTAATTCAATAGGGGCACCGAAAATTAATCGATCTCCGAACTTGGAAAATGAAAATTTTAAGCGTAAGCACCTATGGGAACGTCCCGCCGGTTCAAAAAGTTTCGTTGTGCTTGATCGCTTTGGCATCTTCCGTAGTTATCGCAGGCCAAGAACCGATCGAGGCGAATCCGCCGACCGGCGACAGCCCAACCGCTGCACCGGAAATACAATCGGAAACTATCGCGTTGGAACGGGTATTGATGGTCGGATCTCGTCGAAAAACGGGTTCTGTGCCGGACTCGCCGGTTCCCGTGGATTTGATCGACGGCTCCACTCTTTCCGCCCAAGGAACGACGAAATTAGACTCGATGCTATCGACGGTCATTCCGTCGTTCAACATCAGCGACCACCCCATCAGCGGAGCCGGAACCTTGGTGCGACCGGCGAATCTCCGGGGACTTTCTTCAGACTCGACCCTGATTTTGATCAACGGCAAACGGCGGCACCGCGCTTCACTCGTCACTTTTCTCGGTGGCGGACTTTCCGATGGCGCTCAAGGCCCCGATTTGCAATCGATCCCCTATATCGCCTTGAAACGGGTCGAACTGCTGAGAGACGGCGCTTCGGCTCAATACGGTTCCGACGCGATCGCCGGGGTGATCAATCTCGTCCTCAAGGACTCGCCCCAAGCCGGCACCGTCGAAACTCGCTGGGGCCAGCACTACCAAGGCGACGGCGCGGCGTTTACCGTCGCGGCCAATACCGGGATGTCTTGGTCGCTACTCAACGGCGGCTACGCGAATTTCAGTTTCGAATACACTGAAATCCAAGCCACCAGCCGTAGCATCCAACGAGCCGACGCCCAAGCCCTGATCGAGGCCGACCGCGATCACATCAGCCCGTACATCCGTCGACCCTATGCCCAAGTTTGGGGGTCACCGGCGATCGACGAGAATCTCAAATTCTTCGGCAACCTCGGTCTCAACCTGGGAGAGCGTGCCCAAATCTACCTGATGCCCAGTTTTTCCCGGCGTGAAACCGAGGGCGGATTCTATTACCGAAATCCTACCGATCGAATCGGCGTGTTTTTCGATCCGAACCAACCTTTTACCGCCATCAAAGTCGCCGACCTGCGAGAACAACCCGATCCGAGTACCGTGCCTGCAGTCAGGATCGACCCGGACGGAACGCCTAATCCAGAGGATTTGAAGGTTATCGCCGGCCATCCCGATTTCTTCGTCTACAACCATCGGCTGCGGGAAGGGTTCACGCCTCAATTCGGCGGAACGATCACCGACGTTTCCTTAACCGGGGGACTGAGGGGCGAATGGGAAAACGGTTGGAATTACGACCTCGGTGCCGGTATCGGACAGCACAAAACCGAATTCTTCATCAGAGACACCGTCAACGCCCAAATGATCGCTCATCCGGATTTCATCGACGATCCGAACAGTTTTCCCACCCGTTTCCGACCGGGCAATCTGATCGAAACCGATCAAACCTTTAATATCGATCTGTCACGCCTCTTCGATATCGATCTGTTTTATTCTCCGTTGAACGTCGCATTGGGATGGGAATATCGAGTCGAGGAATTCGAATTGGAAGCGGGAGACGAATATTCCTGGTGGCGGGATACCGATACCGGCGGTTTGGTGGATCAGGGCTTTTCGGTCGGCTCTAACGGCTGGACCGGTTTTCGACCGGAAAACGCCAGCATTACCGACCGGGGCAGCATCAGCTCCTACCTGGATCTGGAAGCCGACGCAACCGAAAAAATACTGCTGGGAACCGCCGTGCGGTTCGAAAGCTACGAAGGCAATATCGGAGAAACGCTCAACGGTAAAGTGACCGTCCGCTGGCAAGCGGTCCCCAAAATGGCGCTGCGCAGTTCGCTCAGTACCGGGTTCCGCGCTCCCAGTGTCGGCCAAACCAAAATCCGACGGGAAAGCACGACTTTCACTACGGACACCTCCGGTCAAGTGAGGCTCGTGGACACAGCCACCCTGCCCCCCGACGCGCTCAACGCCGTCGGTATCACCTTGCCCCCCGAATCGCCCAACGCCGGTGACCCCCTCCCCTTGCTGGAGCCCGAAACCTCGATCAATTTCAGCATCGGCACCGTCGTGGATTTGCACCCCCTGAATCTGACCTTGGATTATTTCCATATCAAGGTCAGCGACCGTATCGCGCTCACCGATACCATTGATTATCCCGCGAACGCGCCCAACCCGTTTAATGTCAAGAAATACCGCTTTTTCAGCAATTTCTTCGATACGACCACTCAGGGAGTCGACTTGGTCGTCAACTATCCCGTTTCCCGCGAAACCGGGGTCACCACCCTCTCCCTTGGGGCCAATCTAAGCGTGACGCAAGTCGACAAGGGAAGCATCAAGAATGACGCGGCCATCACCCCCAAACTTATCGATCAATTGGAGCACAGTTTGCCCGACGTTAGAGGCACCTTCGCGGTCACTCACGTTCAGGGAAACTTCGACGGTTTGATTCGCCTGCATTACTACGACGATTTCGTTTCCTATCACGCCAACTCGCGACGAACGACCTCGGGAGCCCGTTGGTTGACGGATATGGAACTGGGTTACACCTTGGCTAAGCAACTGCGTCTGGCAGCTGGCGCTCAAAATCTTTTCGACGTTTATCCGGAAAAACATCCCCCGGCAATTGCCGGCATCTTCGGAGCCGTCTACCCGGAATACTCGCCTTTCGGTTTCAACGGAGGGTTCTATTATCTCAAAACCACTTATACTTTTTGAGTTAACGGGACGTCACCTGATCGCAGCGTGTTAATGACAACCGGCCCCGGCGGGACTGTCCAAGAAGGAACTCAAACATATCCAGAGCGCGTTCACCCCGAACAAAAACTGTGATCGTCGCTGGGAAGAGACCTTGGAACCGGTCGGCCGTTCGAAATCTTTCGATCCCCGGCGGCCTCACTGCTACGCCGACGGGACGCAAGCGCGGCGGAGCTCGATTAATCCGGGACATTCGATTGCGAATGCGTCTTTTTCCGGTAACTATTCAGGTATCGAAAAAAGTCAGCAATTCCCACTGAAGACAGATCAACTTGTGTCCCATTTGGGGCCTCTAGGAATCAACTCCTACACCACCAAATGGGACACAAGCCCACTTTCGCCTCCCATGGTCGTGCTACCGATACGTCTCCGTGGTCATTAACGGCGAGTCCTTCACCGCCTTGGCCGAGGGAATTCAGGGTGCCTTCGCCGAACTGGGCGGAGTCCCCCACGAGCTCTGAACCGACCGTCTCTCCGTTGCCTTCCGCAATCTGGCCCAGGACGTAGCGGAGGACTTGACCGGACGCGTCAAAGCCCGGTGCGAACCCTACGGGATGAAACCATCTCGCAACAACCGGGGCGTGGGCCACGAGAACGGCGCCATCGAAAACGCCCACCGTCATCTCAAGGACCGGGTTCGAGGTGAGCTGGAACTCCGAGGATCCCGGGAGTTCGAGTGCCTGGACGCCTACCGAACTTTCGTCGCGGATATCGTCGCTCGTGAAAACGTCAGGATGGCGAAGGACATCGAGACCGAACGGGGCCAGCTGAACCCGCTGCCGCCGTCGAATCCTTGCGACTGCGAAGAGGTCATGGTCACGGTGACCAGCACCGCCGGCTGCCGCATTCGAAAGGTTGACGACTCAGTGCCTTCGCGACTCATCAGCTACCGACTCAAGGCTCGCATCTTCGATGACCGGATCGAACTCTTCCAGGGAGCGACGAAGATCGAAACCCTGCCTCGCGGACATCGGACTCACCGTCCCAACGTCATCGATTATCGGCACGTCATCCAGTCCCTGAAGCGCCAACCCATGGCTCTGGCACGTCTGACCTACCGCAATGAGCTCTTTCCTCGAGAGGCCTATCGCCACTTCTTCGATCAAGTGAAGGAATCCGTGAGCGAAAAACAAGCGTGCCGTCTCACCGTCGAGTTCCTTGCCTTGGCCCACGAAAACGGCTGCGAAGCGGAAATCGCCGACGCCATCGAAGCAGCGCTCCGGACCGGCTCCCTCCCCGATGTCGAGTCCCTGAGAACACGCTTTGCGTTCCAGGAGCCTTCCCTTCCTCGGCAAGACGTCGCCGTGGGTAACCTCGGTCAGTACTCCAATCTGCTCGGTAACCGCCTTTCGCCATGACCATCCGCTCCACTCCGCCACAAGCCTTCGATCCCGACCGACTTTCTCTCATGCTCTCCGAGCTGCGATTGCCCTCCATCGAGGCCGAGTGGCGGATCCTGGCTCAACGCGCCGACAAGGAGGGTTGGCCGGCGTCAAAATATCTCTTCTCCCTCGCCGAACTCGAATTGACCGAAAGGGACAACCGCCGCATCGACCGACATACCCGGCAGGCCAAACTCCTCCCCGGCAAGAACCTCGAAGGCTTCGATTTTAGCCTCATCCCATCCCCGCCCCAAGCACGCGGTCAGGCCTTCGCCTCCGAAGACAGCTGGATCCGCAAGGGAGCCAACCTCCTCATCTTCGGGCCCCCCGGCGTCGGCAAGAGCCACCTCGCCTCCGCCATCGGCCTCTCCCTCGGGCGCCAGGGCCTCAAGGCGCTCTTCACCGGAACCTCCAGCCTCGTCCAGAAACTGCAGGTCGCCCAACGCCATCTCGATCTCGAGGGACTGCTCGCACGTCTCCATAAATTCCACCTCCTCATCCTTGACGATTTCGCCTGCGTCAACCGCGATCGGGAAGAAAGCGCCGTCCTCTTCGAACTGATCTCCGATCGCCACGAACAACGCTCCATCCTCCTCACCGCCAATCTGCCCTTTGCCCAATGGGATCGAATCTTTCCCGACCAAGCCACCGCCGCCGCCGCGGTCGATCGACTCGTACACCACGCCACCATCTTCGAGATCAACACCCAAAGCTATCGGTGCCGCACCGCTTGGGAACATCACCGGGCCGACGGCACTGCCGAGCCGGCTCACAGCGTCAACCTTCCCGCCACAACCGACTCTTCACCAGCCACTCCCACGGCTCGGGAATCCCCATCCTCGACTTGACCGCGGTCTCGTTCCCGTCGCCACCGCTCAGGGAGTCAACAGCCTACGAGAAAGAGAATCCGGATGCCGGCCGCCGAAGTCGCCGAACCAGCAAAGCAAGGTTCGACGGGTGACGCCCGCCCTCGAAGGCCGCTCGTTGCGTCACGACGCCGATCCCTTCTTGAACCGTCGAACCCCTTCGCGGGATGCTCGTCGCTTCCCTTGACCTCCAGCAGATCGACTCTCTCTCTTTCCGCTTAACCGTCTCAACCCCGTCCGGAAGAATGCCCCCCACGACCGATGCAATGAATCTTACGCCTCGTTCCCCAAGTGTCGCATTGTAATTGTCGCTGTGTCGCAAAGTAATTGACGCGCTGGAATGGAATCTCGATCCGTCATCGACGATGTCCTCGGCGAGTTCTCCTTCGTTGGCGATGGTCGCCGGGCGGACGCTCGCTCGCCGTGGCCGGAAGATGATGGTTTGCGCTCCAGGATTTCGCCGCCGAGACGGCGAAGAAAGGTCTTGCGGAATCAAACGGCTTCCGCTACCTTGGGTGGCCTGATGAATTTGACGGCGACCAGGATAGAATCCCGATCCGTCATCGACGATGTCCGCGGCGAGTTCTCCTGCGTTGAGGATGGTCGCCGGGCGGACGCTCGCTCGCCGTGGCCGGGAACTGGTGGTTCACGCTCCAGGATTTCGCCGCTGAGACGGCGAAGAAAGGTCTTGCGGAATCAAACGGCTTCCGCTACCTTGGGTGGCCTGATGAATTCGACGGCGACCAGGAAGGAATCTCGATCCGTCATCGACGATGTCCGCGGCGAGTTCTCCTTCGTTGGCGATGGTCGCCGGGCGGAAGCTCGCTCGCCGTGGCCGGAAGCTGGTGGTTTGCGCTCCAGGATTTCGCCGCTGAGACGGCAAAGAAAGGGCCTGCGGAATCAAACGGCTTCCGCTACTCTGGGCGACTTGACTTGGTTTCCATTTGTCTATGGTGCGGACACCGAGGTATTGGCTGCACGATTACCTAGGCGTGTTCCTCCGTCCATTGTTTTGCCACTGATTGAGCCAACGACAAAACCCGCTAATCAATTACACCCGAGTCAATGATCATTGACGGGTTTTCATTGTGAATTGGGCTTCAGGGGAAGTCGTAGGAATCCTAACCTTTCTTCTTCCGGGTTTCATATCCGCGGCAATTGTCTATAATCTGACGTCGCGCCCAACCCCCAGCTCCCTCAGTCTCATTGTTCAGGCACTTATTTTCACCCTGATTTGCCAGAAGCTTACCCAATTTAGTATTTCGATTTTTAACGAAGCAGAATTTAAGGATGCCTTAAATCACCCCCACGCATCTACCTTTTCGATTGTCATTGCTGTTCTACTTGGTCTATTCGTTACTCTCATCGTCAATAGAGATGTTCTGCATCGATTTTTTCGATGGGCAGGCATGTCTCGAGAAAATTCGTATCCTTCCGAATGGTACTCAACTTTCATCCGCTACGGATCGAACTCTTTCTTAGTGCTGCACTTGCAAGGAAATCGTCGTCTCTATGGCTTTGCAGAAGAATGGCCAAGCGACTCCACGACCGGTCATTTCCGAATGGCAGAAATCGAATGGTTAGACTATAGTAACGGGCAGACAGCTCCGTCAGGAGCGTCTGCGGTGCTTGTGCCAGCAGCAGAAGTCATCATGGTAGAATTTCTGCCTTTTCAGTCGATTAAAAACGAAAAAATGAAGGAGTAATTGTCGAATGGCCAAAGAACCAGTCTTGTCTCCAGCGAAACAGGCAGCGAAAGACCCGAGATTCAAGGGGAAATCGCTAGCGGAATTGTCAGCCATGTTCAAACCGCCGCCACCGCCGCCACCACCACCATCAGAGCCACCGTCAACTAGGAACAAATACGAGGGCAGGCGAAACTGACGTATATTCATCCCATCTTAGTTGACTGAGCAGCAATTTTCGAAGGCTACCTCGACAGCCATTGAAAATTGCACCCGATGGATATGCCAAGATAACGGCTCGCCAATCTCTTGGTCGATTTTTTCCTCCCCATCGTCTACTGACCATTATGGATGCTAGGTCGAAGGCCTCGAAATCCGCCGCTGTCATTCCCTCGTTATCTCCGGTCCCGAGTGAGCCGGTTTTTGCGAGTTCTACGGTCGCTGGCAAGTCATTCGCATCGAACGCAACCGTCCCATTCTGAAGACGAACGAAACCAGACGTGGGGTCGCTTATTGCCTCACCTCCTCAATTGCTGAAGCAACCAAACCTGAAAAGCTGCTCGCTCCGTCCTTAACCCTTGGACTCGAGAATCGACTCCATTACGCGCGTGATTTTACCTATGACGAAGATCGCTGTCGCGTGCAGGTCGGCCATTTACCCCGCAACTCGGCCTACCTATCCAACCCCACCAACTCGATCGTCAGAACCGAATAATGCCTTGAACCTTTTTCCGCCGTCCAATTGTCAATACGCGACTCACCCTGAGGAAACTCTCAATACCCGCCTCAAACCTCTGACTAACTGAACGACAGTTTTAATCTTCGAGCGGAATCGGTACCATCACTCTCGATAAAAGGGCGCGTCTGCTAACCACCAATTCTTTGAGGTATCCAAGCCTCGCCGCCAAAATGACTGCCGGTGATTTGATAAGTCGTCTCCGCGATATTCGGCCAACTTTGAATCGACTCCGAAACACGTAGCCGTGGTTTCGGGACGGAGGAATTCAACGTCGAAATAATCGTGGCGAAGGCGGCTTGTGTCCCATTTGGTGGTGTAGGAGTTGATTCCTTGAGGCCCCAAATGGGACACAAGCTGATCTGTCTTCAGTGGGAATTGCTGACTTTTTTCGATACCTGAATAGTTACCTTTTTCCTTCAATGAGCGTCTTGTCAATTCAACGGCCGAAACGAAATCTTTCTCGGTTCCAAGGCATCGACCTGCACGCCGGCAGACCAGACATCCCTTGCTGCCGTTTCGTCCCACCTTCCCTTGGCCCAGTCAGCTGCCCCATCGGAGCCAGTCGATCATTTGAGGGTCAGAGCAACCAATTCCAAGGCAGCCGTCTTGCCCTCTCGTCGCGACGTCCCGGAAATAGCGATCACACGGTTAGAAGCGGCAGGAACGATCCGGTGAAAAAAACGCCGTTGATTCAAAGTGCCCAACAACGACCAGCCGTCCCGTTGTTCATTGGGGGTTAGCAGCTTTTTCGAATAGAGACTGACGATCAATTGACCGTTGAGAAGACAAGCAGCTGAGCCGAAGCCTTGCATCGGTCCGGTCGGCAAATCAGGGCCTTTGGACCACTCGCCGGTCACCGTATCGTAGATATCGACTTCCCGCGACGCATCCCCCTCTTGATCCATTCCCCCCATAAACCACAATTCGTGTTGTACGGTGTCGGCCGATAGAGCTCGCCGCCGAAAAGGCTGAGGAACGGCAGTCCACTGAGGATCGTCCTTCGCCAAATCGATTACCATCATCACATCGGACCATTGCGACTCTCGGGACTTTCCAGTCATGGTCCAGCCTCCCCCCACATAAAGCTTGGATCCGAGGATCAAAGCTTCGTGGCTGGAACGGGTGCTGGGCAAGGGAGCCAGCTCAGTCCAACGCTGTTCAGCGACATCAAATCGGGCAAAATCATCGAGTGAATATAACGCCACTTTCCCGTCATCTGTTTTCCTCGGTTGCATCCCCCCGATCCGGTAAATACCGCCTTGATAAGCGACTAATCGAGTGCCCTGAGCCCGGCTGGCTCCCGGTAAGTTTTCCCAGGCCTGAGGATTCTCCAGATTCAACCGATAAAACCGATTCAAGGTCGTCTCCTCCGAATAGCTATGAGCCTTGCCGGTATGCCCTCCATAGACATAGAGCCAACCGTCCAAGTTTTCCGCTCCGAAACTAGTCACGGCTTCGGGCAATGGCGGCAAGGATTCCGGAGCGGCGGAATCACCGCCTTGCGCCTCAAGAAATCCAAGACCTGCCAATATCGCCCCAGACAACCAAAACCGAGTCAGCAACCTAAATGTTCTCATCCGCACGACCTTATCGCTCGTCGGCTGAAACCGGCTATCGGTCGATTGCCATTAACTGCCGATCAGATGGGGCAGGAAAATTCCCCGATTCCTGGCGAAGAAACAGGATGATTGCGGGAAAAGCGGTTGGGAATAAATTGGGAACCGGCGTCGTTTCCCTTGGCGTACGTCAACGCAGGAGAATTTATCGGCCCTTTCCTCAGAAGGCGATAGCGAGGAAGCATTCGGAAAACCTCCGGTGACGAGGGCACAGATTTGAAAGACGGCCTTTTCGAATGATGCCCATCGGAGCGACGATGCCGTAAGATTGACTTCCTCGCAGGAGTTGCGGCGATAAATTCCGCAGTGCCGACTACCTCCGCAGACCGTGAAATCTCTCGTTGGAGATAGCCCCGCGTTATTTCCAAATTCATCCGCATCGAAGGCACCGAAGATTCGTTGGAGTTTCCCGACTCGCAGCCAATCCGGGAGTCGAGAGGAAAACGGGGTTAGGAGCGGCGCAACCAAGGCAAGGACCGAGTTGAAACGGCACCGGACGCAAGTCAAGACGCTGAACAAAATTTCGGGCCTTCTCCAGACGCACCCGGTGCCGAAGCCTTGGACCGGGGCGCCGCAAAATTCGATGAATTGGCATTTCACCGTCTATTGCCCTGCCGGTCAGTTTCACGAGGACGAAACGAGACCGGAACTCAGCCCGTGATTGCCGAGGCCCTTGGCATCCCGGAAGGCTTGGGTGAAACCATGGAAAAACTGCGGTTTTGGTGGTACCGAGAATCGTCGGTTCCCGACACCACCAACAGGCACTCAGACTGTTGGCGAAAAATAAGACCGGAAAGAACTGGTCGCTGCAATGCTCCCCGCTAACGGTTTCAATCCGCGAACCTGATTCCTTAAAGCAATAACAGTGGCCGATTCGGCTTCAAGGGCTTGACCAAGGACACGCTCAAATTCAGAGCGGTATCTGGTTCAAAAACGCTCCTGACATCCCTTCGAAACGATTACCGATCAACAGCGCTATCAGCACTCTTTGCGCCCCCGTGCCGACCGTCGGCTCCTTGATCATCGCTTCCTTGACGGCCTGAAGGCTCGCTTGTCGAATGGGCTCCGACTCGTGCCATTCGTCCCTGTCTCTGGCGGGTTCAATGCCGCCGCCGGGCGATACCACCGACCGCAAACTCGCCGCTTCTCATACTGAGTTTCAGTTCCTCCGGACCGGTCGTATCCCAAGATAAGAACGAACTAATCCGGCTACGTTCCCGGCAGAATTCCGTCCAACCGGTGGAGAAGCAGGCTGCGGCGCCATCAGGAGCCGGCCCCTGAGTCAAGCTGAGATCCAACCAAGTTTCTTCCCCTGATTCCGCCTCTTGATTGATACCGGCACCAGGGCGCACCGCCACGAACTTCGCTGCACTCGAGCTCACGGAACGGGGCTTCGAAGTTCCGCAGGCGCTTGCGGTTCGCCAAAACGCCAAAACGCAAGGCAGCGTCGAAAAAACGCTGGCTTGCGATAGTCAACGATCGGAATCGCCGTCTAATCTCATTCCCCGTGAAACTATCGGTTCATCGCTTCAGCTACCAAGGATTTACCTTGATCGAACTATTGGTGGTCATAGCCATCGTAGCCGTTCTTGCGAGCCTATTGCTGCCGACTCTCAACAAGTCCAAGGAACGCGCCCGGTTCATTAACGAGATCAATACCGCCAAGCAATTAATGCTCGCGCACCGCATGTACGCCGACGACAACGGCGGAATGGTATTTCCGGGATACCGCTACGGTTTCCCGGCCAAAGGACGTTCCGGACAATCGCTGAGTCATCCGATCAATGCCCGGTACCCTTGGCGGATCGCACCCTACCTCGGCATGAATTTCGAGATCCTGTATGTCAACCGGAACCGTCGATTGCTCCACGATTTCGCCCGCGACGACGATGGCCGGTACACTTACGCCGCCAGCATTTTTCCGACGATGGCGGTCAACTCGGTATTTGTGGGCGGCGACGATCTGGTGCTTCCGCCCAACGAGTTGGCTCTTCAAAAATTCGGTCGCTTTTGCGTGCTCCGCGAATCGGATGCCCAACGGCCTTCGCAATTGATCGCTTTTCTGTCCGCCCGGTCGACGTTTAACGAAAAAATCGTCGAAGGCTACTACCGGAGCATGCCCCCCTATCTGGCCGATCGGCAATGGCCCGAGCAATGGGACGCTCAATCCCGGCCGGAAACTTTCGGCTTTGTCCATCCCCGATACGGCCGCCGGACCGTGACCGCCATGCTGGATGGCCATGCCGAATCCTTCGGCTTCGATCAAATTCAGGACATGCGCTTCTGGTCCAATCAAGCCGATCGACCCGATTGGACGCTAACTCCCCGGTAATTCCGAGTCGTTCTCTTTTGATTGCGATCACAGTAACCGCTTCAGGTTGGGATCATCTTTCGAAACCTCACGAATCTATGAAATATCTCCGTTACACCGCCTCATTGGTTGCCGCCACGATCGTCGCGGCTACTAGCGCTCAAAGCGAATCCTTGGCTCCTCCCGATTGGCATGATTCGCCCCTGGCCCGTTTCGCCGAATGGCAATCGTTCCCAGTGGCTTTCGGAGGGGAAGGCAACCCGGCCGATACCGAGGGAAGCCATGCCGACGCTCGCTTGATTCAAACTACGCCCGGGGCCATCATTACCGGCAGCGGCAATATTTACCATCCGGGCGGAGTCAGCGCCTTTCAGGTAACGGTCGAGCCCGGCGTTCCCAGCGAAACCGTCGTGTTTCAAGCTCGCGCCCTCGGGGACCTCGACCCTGAAAGTATGGTTCTGGAATACGAACAAAACGATTCCCGACATTCGCTTCCCGCCCCGGCAGAAGAGGTTTCCCGTAAATCCGGCGGCTTCGGAGACTCGGTCGTCTATCGTTGGATCTGGGATCTCTCAGCCCGCGACGTCACGGTGTTCGCCTTGAAATTCAACGCCGCAGCAGCCCATTTCAGTCTGGACGCCGCCCGCCTGGATTGGCAATTGAAACCATCCGCGCCGGCGATAAATGCCGATATCGACGCCCCCGACCGTGACCGCTGGAATTATCCCTACAACGCGACTCCCGGCACCAGAGCCAGAGCTTCCATGTTCCGATCGATCGACGACGAAGTAGGCATTTACCGCTATGGAGGCTATATCGTCAGTTTCGATACCTCAGCTGCGGTCCCGACCGGATTGGAACCGAGCGCCTATCTCGTGACCTCCGTTAGCGTTCAATTGATGACCAGCGACAATTTTAAGGTTCCCTACGATAGCAGCTACGACCCGGCTCAGACCTACCTGCCGGAAACTGACGATCGACGTGTTCCGGATACCGATTCGGGGCGTCCCATCAATCTGTTCGGAGCCGGATTCCGGAACGGTTTCGATCTGACCACCTGGGAAGAAACGACCGTTTACCGATCCAAAGACAGCGAATTGACTACCGTTTATCCCATGGTTTTGAACGACTCCGGAGAAGTTGTCGACGTGACTCTGGCGGTCGATTACGACCAGCCGTCAGATCCCGCCCCCCTGGCCACCGGCGCCTTGGACGGCATCGAACCAGGCGAGTTGATTCCGTTCAACGCTTGGATGAATTTTGACTTGGCCCTGTCGAACCCCGGCACGCTCGCCTATGTGCAACTGGGACTTTCCCAAGGGCGGATCGTCTTGTACGCGACAAGCCTCAATGGCGGCTCGTCAACCGACCGCACCTACCCGGAGTTTCATACCAGCGATTCCTTGCTGGGCGAAGCGCCCCGGCTGCGCATCCAAGTCGTCCTCACCGAAGGAAAGTCGATTTCGGGACCGGCCTTGCGCCTCACCCGGTCAGCTGCGGGCATGGAACTTCAGTTCCGCAATCCGCTTGCTTCCCCGCCCCAGATTTACTGGACTTCGGATTTCGAAACTTGGCATCAAGTGATTTCTCCGGCGATCGAAACATTGCCTGACGGCCGGTCCCGTTGGACCGATACCGATACCAAAGCGACTCATAAGTTTTATCGATTAATCGTCCCGTAAGAACCATTTCAGACAACCCGTTTTCCGGTCGTTCGAAGGACCGGACCGAGGACTTTCAAGGTGCGCACTTTGGATTTCACGACTGGAATGCTAATCTGTTCGACGATCCATTCTCATGAATAACATTTATCCTCAAACCGCGTTATCCGCTATCGCCCTAACGCTAATCGGTCTCATTTCGGTGACGAAGGCGGACGAAGGATGGCCGGGATTCCGAGGCCACGGCCATAGCTTGGCCGCTTCCGACAACCTTCCGGTAACCTGGCAAGACGAAGCGGTAAGCTGGCGAGCCGAGCTTCCCGGCACTGGCCAATCCAGTCCGGTGCGTTGGAACGATCGCCTCTTTTCGACCGCTTGTTCCGGCTCGAATAAAGAGCGTCTTTGGATCGTCTGCCATCATCGGAAAACCGGCGAAAAACTCTGGCAACGTGAATTCCCTAATTCGGCGCCGGAGGCCATCTCGAACTACATCAGTTTCGCCGCCCCGACGCCCGTCGTCGACGCCGAGCGGTTATACGTATTATTCGAAGGCGGCGATCTCATCGCTCTTGCCCATGACGGCTCGACCGTTTGGCGCCGCGAATTAGCACGCGATTACGGACCGTTCGAAGGCAATCACGGCCAAGGAGCCTCCCCCACGCTCAGTCGGCACGGACTGGTCGTCGTCATGGATCACAAAGGCGACTCCTTTATCGCCAATTTCGACCGAAGCACCGGAAAAACTCTGTGGAAAACGGCTCGCGACACTTCTTCGGCTTGGGCTTCTCCCGTGATTCGCCTCCTGGCCGACGGCCAAGAAGAAATCGTTTGTAGCGCCAGCGATACCGTGATCGGCTATGATCCCGCAACCGGTTCGATTCGCTGGTCCTACCGGGACATCACCGGCAACAACGTACCCACCGCCACCATTTATGCCGAACACCTGGCTCTCGGCAGCAACACCAAGTTTAATTCCGTACTGCTCAGCGTGAAAAACGGCGAACCGCAAGTTCGCTGGAAAGCTGACGAGGCCACTTCGTCTTTCGGATCGCCGCTGATTCACCGGGGCAGAGTCTACTTCGTCAACCGCGCGGGAATCGTTTTCTGCTACGAACTCGAATCGGGACGCTTGCTGTTCGATCATCGGCTTCCGGCGTCGACTTGGGCCTCGCCCTTGGGTTCCGGAGAGCGCGTCTGGTTTTTCGGGAACGACGGATCGACCGTCGTCATGAAATGCGCTGACACCCCGGTCGTGGAGTCGACCGCTTCCCTGACCTTATCGGGCGGGGATCGCATTTACGGTTACGCCCTCGCCGAGGATGCCATCGTTTTTCGCACCAAAAGCGAGCTGATCTGCATCGAACGCCCCGCCGCCGAATAACCTCCTTGACGGCACGACCGGAAGCGATCATCGTCAGACTTTTCGTTAGTCAGGGGAGATGCTTTCCGGAAGGTCAGGATGCTTCGAACGGGCCAAGGAAGAAGTTCGACGAATCGTTTGGCCGCTCGAGATTCGCTTCCCGTTCGATTCTTGACCGCCAAAGCGGTGCCGAGCGGCCCCGGAACTTAACCGCTGACCAGGGACCGGGCCGTACGGCCGTTCGACCACCGAATCGATCCGATCCTGAGTTCTCGTCGGCTGCCCTGCCATGGCACCCCAGGTAAAAAATTACCGAAGAGCTCGATTCCGGTTCGATAGTTACCGTCTTGGAAGGAGGCGTCACGGATTCCGCCTCGACCCCGAAACAACCAGAAAAGGTCGGATCGTGCGACCCTTGAACAGCGTGACCAATACCTTCGATCGCTCCGGGGAAACCGACCGGCTTGTTCCGGACCGGATCCGCTTGTTGTGATCAGGAATCAACGCTGCCGTCCCTTGGCTGGAAGACCGTAGGCTCCCAGCATTGCGGTCGGTGACCTTCCGTCAGGGACCGTCCGAGGTCATTTTTCTAACGGATACATGGAGGGACAGCAGCCCATTTGCTGGCAAAAAGCCTGGCTGAAATGACTGAGGCTGTCATATCCGACTTCCAAGGCTACTTCCGTCACGTTCATTTCGCCCCTCCGTAACAACTCGGCCGCTTTTTCCAGCCGCACCCGGCGCAAATACTGCGGTATCGTCATTCCCACTTCCTGCGAAAAGATCCGACTCAAATAACAAGGGCTGCATCCTACCTTAAGTCCGATCTCTTTGAGACTGGGAGGCTCGGTCATATTCTGGGCGAGCAAGGTTTGGACTTTGGTAGCTCGCTCCAACGACAGGCGCTTATGACGGCGGCAAAACAGTTCTTCGTTTCGAGAATCCACGAACAGGTGATCGCTGACCGATTCTAAGGCTTTGGCCAAGTACCAGATTGATTGAGCCGACGCCAATACCGGAGGCCTCCGCACGCAAGAAACCCAAGATCGAGTCAAGGTATCCAGCTGGCGGATTTCGCTGACTGAAGACCGTTTGCGGTTTTGTTTAATCAACCCCTTGACCAAATGATGCAGGTTGCTGACCGGCCCTGGCACATGCTTGAGCAGAAAGCCTCTCCGGAGAGTCAACACGAGAAACTGATGTTCCATGCCGGGTTCGCGGTTGATATTGAGTTCCGTATCGCCCCGGAAGGCGAACCACATCGTATTTGCCTGAAACCCGTAACGGCACTTGCCGCAATTCACGTCCCCGGCGCCCTTGAGATTGAAATAAAGTTGGCAACACCATGGTTTTCTCGATTCCTCGAGTAATTTCCAGGATTCGGAGCGATACTCCGTCCACTCGAACGAAAATTCAGTCCGGTCCGGATCTCCGAACAAGTTCCAATTTTGAGTTGCCGATTGAATAACGCCTCCTGAGTCGTCCGAACGAACGAGTTCGGCTAGAAGTACGTTTCCATCCCGACATGGAACAACCGGGGAGCGCCCGGACGAGGTCCGTGAGGATGACGGGAAGCGATGTACTCCCGATCGAATAAATTGCGGATTCCGGCAAATAGAAAAGCGCTCTCCCGGAATCGATACCGCACCGAAAAATCGGCGACGAAAAAACTGCTGGTCATTCCCACCCGGGCGTCAGGGATTTGGTTGCCCGCGGAATCGGTCCGAACGTTCTCTCGCGTGTTGCTCGCCGAAGAAAAGGTAGCTGGGACGTAAGTCATGCTGAGATAAGCGCCGGCCCGTTCGTACTCCAGCCCCACCTCGGCGTGCACTTGATAATCGGGGATATAGGGAACTTTCGCTCCGTCCTCTCCCCCCTCGAACAGGGATTCGGGATCGGTATTCCTCGCCGGACCGTTCAAGGTGGCGTCAGTCAACGTCAGGGCAACGCTGAGCGGAGTTTGAACGAGCCACTCCTGAGCTCGTCCCGGATCATACCCCAGGGTCAATTCCAATCCCATGGAATCGATCGCGCCGACGTTTTCGGTCACCGGAGCGCCGCCGCCGCCGAGATTGCCGCCCACGATCAAATCTTCCAATCGAGTATGAAACCAGACCGCTTCGGCCTTGATCCCGCGCACGGCGTCCCAAAACTTGCTCCCTAATTCGATCCCCAACGAAGTCTCTTCGTCCAAACGATTGCGAATCGAGCTCCGGGGGCCCGGCAGCGAGAATCCCCGGTGAATCCCCGCAAACGCGTTCCACCGATCATCGATCCGGTAAGCGAGCGTCGCTCCCCCGCCGATGACGCTCAGGTCGCCTTCGCCGCCCGCCGGGTTGCCCCCGCCGTCCGCTCTTCTTCGATCCTGTTCGTATTCCTGATCGATAAATTCCAATCTGATTCCCGGGGTCGCCGTCCAGCGGTTCCAAGAGATCTTGTCGCGCGTATGCCACGCCCAGGCCCGGGATTGCTGCAGCCGGTCGCCGGCCGCGCCCATGGCGCCGACCGTCCGGTCGGCGATGGTTCCGTTCTCCTCCTGAACGTAATCGACATCCCACTGAAACCGGTCCACCTCGTCGAAATGATAACGAAGACCGGTCTCCCAGAGATGATCGACCACGTTTCCCTGAAAATCGATCGCGGCCGTCGTTTGCACGCCATAGATGCGGTACTCGCGATTGTTGTTGCGGACCCTCAAAACTCCAGGAGCTCGGCCTTGCAAAATCGCCAAGCCTCCATTCGGAATTTCGTCCCGCAAGGCGGTGGAAAGTCCGACGCTCGGATTTCGCAACTGATGCAACTTGGCCCAATTACGAGCGAAATCCTGCCAATAACCCACGGTCGTCAGGCGCAGATTCGCCCGCGGTTCCATAATATGGCGGAGCGACGCTCGATGATTCATCGTTTCGATGCGGTCGAAACGGCTGGCGGCATAACGCCGGTAAGGATCCCGAGCGAAGTCCGAGTTCGACAAGCCCAGATAGGTTTCGTCGGCGCCCAGGTCGGTATAGCCGTATTTCACTTCGAACCGGTGAAACGTTTCGGTCGGCAGTTCCCAAAACGCTTTAATCATCGGCTCGACCCGCTGAAAGCCGGTGTGGTCCGCGTCCGTGAAATCGGGCGCCGGATCGATTCGTTTAAACCCGTCGGTGCGATGATAAAAGCCTTCGAGCAGAAAACCGGTTTTCCCCGCCGTTTCCGATTCCATTACGTCGCCGTGCCAAATATGAGCGATCGCTTCGTTATGAGAGCCATACATCAACTTCACGAAGGTTTGATTCTCGAACGGGAATGGCGTGGACAAATAATTGACCGCTCCGCCGGTCGTATGCGGCCCCAGATTGACTTGGGTCGTTCCCTTCACCACTTCCAGTCCATGCATACGGGCGATGTTCGGACTGTAGTAAGCCGACGGCGCCGAATACGGCGCAGGAGAACTCGGGATGCCGTCCTCCATCAGAGTCACGGCCTTGCTCCTCTCGGTGGTTGCTCCACGCAAACTGATATTGGGAAACAACCCCATGCCGTCCTCTTCCCGAACGTAAACGCCCGGGACTTGACGCAACACTCGATTGATGTCCGCGCTCACTTGCCTGCCGAGGGTCTCGTTATCGAGATAAACGCCGGAAGCCGGCAACAACCGGGCGGCCGCTGGAGAACCGATCAAAGTTTCCGGCGACAATTGAATTGTATCGCTCGTTTCCTGGCCCGTAAGCGGCCGGGCCGCGATCCCGAAAATCACTAAAAGCACCGTCCCGATCCATCTGGAACCACCAGGCGATCGAAGGATATTCCAGTTTATCGTTCGATCAAAAATGCCGTTACCGCTCATCATCGGAGCGGAGCATTATTGAGATTGAATCTCAATATCAATAACAATCGTCCCCTTTTTTCGCCTCGATACGGCCACTTCCCTCTGGTAACCGGACCGAACCGCTGGATTCGAATGCGAAGCTAATCCCTGCCCCGGCATCAGCGTTCGAAATGCGGCCGCACGTAACCCCCGTACGAACCGAATACCGATCTGCCGATGTCCGCAATAGCGACGTTCGCACCGGTTTCCCCAATGGTGCCGAAGGTTCGTTCCGGGATGCGGAAGGCTTTCGTTCGGCAACCTCTTCCGGTTTGCCGCCCCGGCCCCAACGCAATAACGACCTGGCCCGTACTCGTAGCTGCGCTCCGGCCGAATTCACCGAATCTTCCTTTCGGAATCGAAGCTTCGACCAAGGGCGCTACCCAACCGTCGACCGGAGCGGAAAGGAAAGGATCAGGCCAAGGGGATTTGGGTCAAATTCCGGCGTAACGACGCCCGGACTTTTCCGGCTCCGCCGATGTCCGTCTCAAACGAGTCTTAGCCCAAAACGGCGACCACCCGAAAGGGTCGATCTCCTGCCTCTGTCTGAGGACTGTCAGAAAGTCATCTCGACCCCGACATGAAACAGTCTTGGGGCGCCGGGCCGGATACCGATCTCGCGATTCGAGGCGTATTCGCGACCCAAAATATTGCGGACGCCGCCGAATATCGTGGTTCGTTCGTTGAGAAAATAACGGACCGAAAGTTCGGCGGTAAAAAAATTGTCGATGACGACGTCACCTGCAACGGAGTGGCTGTCCTCGCTGATAAAGGCTTGAATCGCCGTCGTCGCGGGCAAGTAATTCATTCTGAGATACGCGCCGAATTTCTGGTGTTCGACGCCAACTTCTCCGGCGAATTGATAATCGGGGGTGTAATAAATTTCCGTATGGAAATGACCTTCGCCGCCACCGTGCATCCCTCCGTGCCCGTCGCCGTTCTCGCCTTCGTCCCCGTGTTCGTCTTCCAACACGACCGGCGATCCGTGCATTCTGACGTCGGTCAACGTCAGCGACATCCGGGCCGGAAACGTAACCGACCAATCTTGTGCCTTGCCGATATCGTAACTCACCAGCAACTCCAGTCCGCGAGCCGAATAATTCCCGAAATCCTGGGATATCGACGACCCGCCGCTGCCCGGATGCTCGCCGACGATCATGCCGTCGACGCCGGTATAGAACAACACGGCTTGCGCCTGTAACCCCCGCTCCGAATCCTGGTAGCGGACGCCGAGGTCCTGAGTGTAGCTGATTTCTTCATTCAGTCCCCCTACCAAGGTGGCTCGGGGATTAGGGATGCCGTAGGAACTATGCCAAGCCACCAAACCCGTCCATCGGGGATTGAATTCGTAGCTCAACGCCACGCCTCCCCGAACCACGCTCAGGCCGCCGTCTGAGGTCATCGGTTCACCCTCGCCTTCGTGCCGGCGCTGGTCCTGCAAATATTCCTGTTCAATCCACTCGGCACGAATCCCCGGTACGAACATCCAACGCCCCCAATCGATTTCGTCCTTGGCGTAAACCGCCCACGCTCGCGAGCGCTGAATTCGGTCCCCGGCCGAACCGGGTTCGCCGATCACGACGTGGTCGCTAATGGTTCCGTCCTCGAACTGCTCGTAATCGACGTTGTGATGGAAACTGTCGGCTTCGTCGAAATGATACCGGATCCCGGCCTGCCACCGATGATCGGTAGCGCCAATTTCGAAGTCCGTGAGCACCGTCGATTGAACGCCGTAAGCCCGCAAGTCCCGCAAATTATTTCGCACTCGCAAAATTCCCGGGCCCTGCCCGCGGGCGATGGTCACGAGATGATCGTCGAATTCAGGGCCCAGCACGTCGACGATATCTACTAGATCATGATCGGGTTCGATGATGCCGTTCAGCCGGATCCATTCTCGAGAGAAGTCATGGTAATATCCGGTCGTAATCAATTGGAGATTTTCCCGCGGTTCGGTGACGTGACTGATCGAAGTGCGATGACTGCCCACCGAAACGCGGTCGAACCTGGTCACGGGATAGAGCCGGTATGGGTCCGCCCGGAAATCGACTTCCGACAAACCGACTACCGGATCCCGAACTTCCAGTTCGTTGTAGCTATACTTGAAATCGAACCGGTGCAGCAACTCGGTCGGCAATTCCCAACTGAGCTTGATCATCGGCTCGATCCGTTGGAAACCCCGATCATCCGGATCGGACAAACCGGCCGGCGCCGGAGAGATAGTGCGATACCCGTCGCTGCGCTGGTATAAACCTTCTACCAAATAACCGATTTTTCCTTGGTCTCCCAGATCGCGAATCCCTCCATGCCAGACGTGCCCGATAAGTTCGTTATACGAACCATAAGACAAGCTGGCATGCGAGAGCGTCGCCGCGGGGATGGGTGTCGTCTGATAGTCCAAGACCCCGCCGACGGTGTTCGGGCCGAAACTCATCGCCTCTCCCGACTTGTGAATCTCGACGCCACTCATGCGAGTCACGCTGGGATTGAAAAACAAGGAGGGCAGCGAATAGGGAGCCGGAGAGAGCGGAATCCCGTCTTCGGTCATGGTGACGGAATTAATTCGTTCCGGAGTAACGCCCCGGATGCTGATATGCGAAAACATCCCCATCCCGTCCTCTTCGCAGATATACACTCCCGGCACTTGCCGCAACACACTGGTAATGTCCGCGTTGAGGTGCCGTTGGAGAGCGGATTCGCCAAGATAAGCTCCGACGGATAGCTGATCCAACAGGGATCGCTCACCGGCTACGATTTGAAACGGCGACAGCTCCACCACGCCTTCTCCCCCGTTTTGCCCGATGACCGGCGACCACCAAACCGCGACGAGTCCGATCAGCGATTGCACCCGGGCAAAGGAACCTGTTCGGCAATGATTCATCTCGAAAAAAAAACGCAACCACAGTCGAATAGACTGTTCGCCAAGGTATCTGAACCGATCGAACCGATAAGACTATGCCTGTTCGTAACAACGACCTACCGCTTCCGTCGCAGTCTGAGCTGTCTTTCAAGTTAATGGCAAGTTCACATCGCGGATCGATTCCACGATTCCGATCGGACAAGTTCATTCCTCTAAACGCTTCAGGCAGTCATTTTCGTAGCGTCGAATCAGACTTTGGATTCCTCCGGCTCCGAACCACGACCGCATCCTTGGGGTCTGATTCGAACTTGATCTATTCTCTCGGAGGCGATTTGTCGATTCCCGGGACGTCGTCTCGGCGACGGAACAAATTCCGGCCGAAGACTGAAACTATCGTTCAACGAACCGCGTCATGAAGAACGGACTGGAACAACCGCTCAAAACGATTATCCGTCCCCTCAATCGAACTGGCGCCGTGAAGACGGCAGGCCGGGTCACGGAGTAACTGGCCAACCCGGTTGCGGCATCGATCTTCGTCATGGCAAAAATCACGGACGCCGTGAAATCAATTATCGCCGGGCCGAGCAGCACCCTTGAAAGCCAGGCCAGGGTTCCGGGATGACGTTTCCGGCCTCTAAGGAGGAGTGGCCGCAAGCGGCCTCGCGACCGGGTTCCCAAGCCTCGGTTCTATTCGCTTCCGCCGGAAGCGTTTCATCTCGAGTCTACGAACTTCGAGCGGCGCTCCTGCAGGATTCGCCCTGGGGTTTGTTACCGCCGTTTGCCGGGATCCCTTGCGGTAAAGACCTGACGTCAGTCCTCGAACCAGAACGGCGCCGTCCCCTGCCCGGCCGAACTAAAGTTATCCGCGAACCGGTATTTCCTGACTGACAAATCAGGGCAACTCCTTAAGATGCTCTTGGTATCGCCCCCTGGATTTTGCCATGAACTGTTACTCGCTCTTTAATCGGTCGACGATAACGATATCGTTCCTTTCATGGATGCTGCTGATCGCCCCGCTGCGACTCGGCGCCGCCGAGATTTCCGGCACTCTCAGTTATCAGGGGGAACAAAGCGGCCCGATCCTCATCTCGATCACCCGGCTCACTTCCGGGAACCAAGTGCTGACTCTGGACGGCGACGGCGACTACGTAATCGTCGAAGACCTAACAGATCTGTCGGGTTCGGAAATCACCATCCAGTACTGGTTTCGAGGCGCTTCCACCCAGTCGGCGGTACGCCAGCAAAGCGGCAGCGGTTGGATCGTCGCGGGTTGGAACAACAAACACATCATCTCCAACGACAGCGGCACTGCGGGGATCGCCGCGGGAGCCGCGATCATCGACGGCGACTGGCATCAGGTGACCATGACCTGGAAGCAAGGCGGAGCCAACGGTTTCGCCAGTTATCTCGACGGTCAATTAGTCGCTTCCAAGGACGCCGCGGACGAACCCATTCCCTCGCACGATCACCCGCTCTATTTCGGAGCATTCCAAGGCACGCACGAATTCGCTAACGGCATGCTGGACGAAATCGTGGTCTGGGACCGCGCCCTATCCCCCGAAGAAGTCGCTCAGAACTGGTTTCGCCGGCTTACCGGCAAAGAAGCAGGCATTATCGGATACTGGACGTTCGACAACGGCGAAGCCGACGATCTTTCGCCCAACGTTTATCATGGTTATCTGGAAGGCGACGCCGATATCGTCGCCACCGAAATCCCCGGATTAGACGGATTTTTTTCGATTCGACTGGACGCTCCCGGCAATTTCGCCGTTGCCGACGTTCCGACGGGAGGCGGCTACCGACTCAGCGTTTTCTTGGACGTCAACGACAACGGACTGCGCGAGGCCACGGAACCTTGGACGAATTACGGCGGCAACTCCTTCGAAGTCACCGCTCCCCGAACCGTCATCGATCTGGAATTACAAGAGCGGCCGCGCATCCTGAACCATCCGGCCGACCAACGGCTCAGTGCCGGCGAGACCATTCGCTTGAGTGTCGAAGCCGGCGGCTCCGCACCTCTCCAATGGCAATGGCGCCACAACGGTCAAGATCTCGTCGACGGCGATCGGATTTCCGGCGCCAACTCCAACGAACTAACCATCGACAATGCCGTCGCCGGCGACTCCGGTTCCTATAATTGCCAGGTCAGCAACAGCGCCGGCGAAACTTTCAGCGATGCGGCGAACCTCCAAATCATCGAAGGAGGGCTAACCGTATCCGGCGAAATCCAATACGACGGCGACCAAACAGGACCCATCCACCTCAGTATCGCGCAAGTCCGGCCCGACAATCAGGTGCTGACGCTCGACGGTGACCTGGATTACGCCGTCACTCCCCTCACCGATCTTTCCGGTTCGGAGATATCGATCCAATTCTGGTTTCGGGGGACGTCCGTTCAATCGGCGGTGCGGCAGCAAAGCTCCGGGTATATCGTCGCCGGCTGGAACGGCACCCATATCCTTTCGATCGACGGCGGCACGGTAGGCATTTCCGCAGGTGGAGCTGAGGTCACCGACGGCAACTGGCATCAAATCACCATGACCTGGCAAAGAAACACTCCGGACGGTTTCCGCAGTTATCTCGACGGCCGTTTGATCGCGGCCAGGGACAGCGTCGATTCCGAGATTCCCAACTTCGAAGCCCAGGTTTATTTCGGTTGTTTCAACGGCTCCCACGAATTCGCCAACGGCCAGTTGGACGAGATATCCATCTGGGATCGGGCGTTGACCGAAGCGGAAGTCTTGGTCGGTTGGAACTACCCGCTCTCGGGGGACGAAGCGGGCTTGATCGGCTACTGGACGTTCGACGACGGCACCGGCACAGATCTGGTCGGCGGCAACGACGCCGAACTGCACGGCGACGCTCTCATCGAAAAGGCCAACATCCCGGGTTTCGGCAGCGCGGTCTTCACCGCCACCCTGGACGCTCCCGGGCCCTACGTGATGTCCCAGATTCTCCCCGGCAACAACGTGGAACTGACGGCGTTCATGGACGTCAACGGCAACCAAGGCCCCGACGCGGAGGAACCTCAGGGCGGATACGCCGGCAATCCTTTCAAACTATCCGAGAACGTTACCGGCATCGATCTGACGCTCGCCGAACCGCCGGCACTCGTCGTTCAACCGGCCGACGCCCGGGCAACTTCAGGCAGTTCGGCCGTCGCCTTCCAAGCTCAGGCCCGGGGCACGGCGCCGCTGAGTTGGCAATGGCATCGCAACGGCGTCGAGCTCGCCGACAACGCTAAATTTCAAGGCGTCAACACCGCACAATTGACGGTCGACTCTCCGACCGGCGACGAAACCGGCAACTACTCGGTCACAGTCAGCAACTCCCGAGGACAGGTCACGAGTCGAGCCGCCCGGCTCACGTTCGTGACGGGCCAGACCGCTACCCTTGCGGGCAACCTGTCCTACGGCGGCACGCCGCCGGGCATGATCCACGTTACCGCCGCACAGTTCGTGCCCGAGAATCGAGCCCTGAAACTGGACGGCGAAGGCGATACCGTCATCGTCGAAGAGCTGACCGACCTGTCCGGGTTCGAAATCACCGTTCAATTCTGGTACCGGGGCAAAACGTTTCAATCGCCGGTACGCCAACAAAGCGCCGGTTGGATCGTCGCCGGCTGGAGCAGCCGGCATTTGCATATCCTCTCCAACGATGGCGGCACGTCCGGAATTTTCGCTGGTCCCGGCATTACCGACGGCACCTGGAATCATGTGGCCATGACTTGGGAAATCGACACGGCCGCCGGTTTTCGCAGTTATCTCAACGGGGAGCCGATCGCCCAGCGGGACAGTTCCGACCAAGAGATTCCACTCATCGGGGCGCCGCTTTATTTCGGCTCGTTCAACGGCTCCTCCGAATTCCTCGAAGGCGAATTGGACGAAATCGCCGTCTGGGGCCGGGCGCTGGATCCGGAAGAAATCCAAAGCGGCTGGAACGCGCCGTTAACCGGCGAAGAAGACGATCTGTTGGGACTCTGGAAATTCGACGACGACACTCCCCACGACTCGTCTCTCTTCCAATTCGAAGGCAAGCTGCTCGGCGACGCCGAGATCGTGACCGCCGAAATCCCGGGGTTCGGAGGCGTCATCTTTACCGACGTATTCGCGGCTTCCGGAGCCTTCGCCATGCCTGACCTCCCCCAAGGCGACAACTATCGCCTGAAAGCCTTCGTCGACCTTAACGGCAACTATCTTCAAGACCCCGACGAGCCGGCGACCGATTGGACGGACCAACCCTTCACGTTAGACCGGGACCTATCGGATTTCTCGTTCGATTTAGGAGGGATGACCTTAAGCGTCAACCTCGCCATCATGCTGGAAGGCGATAACGTGACCATTTCCTGGCCGGAAGACGCCATGGGCGCCGTACTCTACCAAAGGGAGTCCTTGACCGCAGGCGCCTGGAGCGCGGTCGAGGGCGTGAGCGGCAATCGAATCGAACTGCCGGCCCGCCAAGCGGCTCAATTCTTTCAGCTGCGCTAGACGCACGCGCCCCTGCAACCGGTCAACCATTACCGCTCGTTATGACTACCGCCTACCGACCGCTGTTCCGCCGCCGGAGTTTCGCGTTCACGCTGATCGAGTTGCTCGTCGTGATCGCCATCATCGCGATTCTGGCCGGCATGTTGCTGCCGGCCCTCTCCAAGGCGAAAGAAAAAGCCAAGCAGATCAACTGCACCAGCAATCTCCGGCAAATGAGCTTGGCCTCCACGCTCTATTCGAGCGATAACGACGATCGATACGTCTACACCTTCTCGGTTCGCGGAGCCAACGTCGTGCGCATCCCGTGGTACAATTTTCTTTACCCCTACCAACAGACCACCAACGTCATCCTGTGCCCGACCCGCACGCCCAAATTCATGGAATTGCAGCGAAAGAACCAAATCAGCGTTTATTCCAGCGAAGCGAGGGATCGCTACATCTCGAACTACAGCGTGAATTTCCGCCTGGGCGGTTGCGACTGGCCCAGCACGTGGCCCAAGGAAACCTGGCGGCAATTACGGCAATCGGAAGTTCGCAGCCCCTCCACCATGGTGCACTTGACGGACGGCGGCTCGCAAGCGCTCAACACCAAGAATCCAGAAAAATGCGTTACCGTCGATTCGCCGGAAAAACCGGGATGCTGGATCGTTCACGACCCGGGCAACAGCGCTCCCTGCGGCGGTTGCGTGGTATCGACGGATCCGAATTGGGGCGGCCCTCATTTGCGGCACAGCGGCCGAAGCACGGTCACGTTCGCCGACAGTCACATCGAAACCATGGCCGCGCGGCAATGGTATTGGGCCGGCACGCCCTGGCTCAGGCCCGATGCCGTCGACCGCAATTGACGACCTTCCAACCGAACTGTCGATTTAACCTGGCAGGGCACTGAATGCCGCTTCCGCCACGATGTTCCCCAATCGGCCAATCTCCCCGAGATGAGCGACGGCGTGCGAGGTTTGCATGATCGGGGAACTGTGGTGATTTGACGATCTCATCGCCCGGCACGAACTATCGTCAGGAACAAGGTGGTGACCAAGTTGGATCAGTTCTACACTCGCCCGGAACTGGCAGAGGCGTATGTCGCTCGGGTGATCGAACGCTGGCGTGACCCCGACGTGCTATTTGTCGAACCGGCTGCCGGTACCGGGGCGTTCATTCGGCCATTACTGAATGCCGGGAAAAAGGTCTGCGCCCTGGATATTGTCCCGAAAGCTCCCCAAATTATCCGGTCGGATTTCTTGCAATTCGACCTGGCAGCTTACGCGGCGGCACATTCCGCAATCGTGATCGTCGGTAATCCACCGTTCGGCAAAAACGCCGGCACCGCGGTACAATTCTTCAACCGAGCGGCAATTCATGCCGACGAGATCGCATTTATCGTGCCGCGCACCTTCCGCAAGATGAGCGTTCAAAACCGCCTTCATCCAAGATTCCGTCTAACCGAAGACAAAGACCTCGAAAGCCGAGCGTTCCGGCGATTCGGCAAACCGCACGACGTTCCTTGTGCCTGGCAGATATGGACCAGGCACGGAGTCGATCGTCCCAAGCTTATCCCGCCGTCGGTGGATCATCTAATTGGCTACACGACGCCTCAAAAGGCTAATTTCGCTATGCGTCGCGTCGGCTTTTATGCCGGTCGCATAACCACGACGAATTTTAGGCACTTGTCAAAAATGACCCACTACTTTATCAGAGAACTAATGGATGGGGTGATAGAGGCCCTGCGTAGCGTGAACTGGGCAGAAATAGCCGGACAAACCGCCGGGGTCAGATCGCTTGCCAAGGCGGAAATCGCTATCCAATTAAAGAAGATCTATGATGCCTAAGTGGTTATCGGGATATTTAAAATGCCGTCACCTCAAACCACCAAGGCCCTCTCGATCGGAGCTGTAGCATTCGCGAAAGGTTGTCGTCTCAGGGTAACCCGAACTTGGCGACCGACGGCGCTGGCGCTCCTGCTGCTAACCGCCGACTACGGTGCGGCCGATGATCGGGTCGCTTCCCAAGATTTTCCTGAATTCACGCCCCAGTCCAGTCGCGGCTATCTGCAGGCCGTGATTGATGCGTTACTCGATACCGCCCCTTCTTCTCCCGGATTGCATCTGATTCTGGCTAGAGTCCAGAGTCAAATGGGACTTCGGGAAGCCGCCAAAAAAACGGCCTCGGCCGGATTGCTGCTAGCGCCGGTAAAACCGGAGTTGATGGGTTTTTTGGCCGACTTGTTCGTCAAAGAAGATCGTCTGGATCTGGCCCGGCCCTTGTTAGAAGAAGCTTGCCGAATCAACCCTGACCTCGCTCGGCCCCGCATCGCCTTGGGCATGTTGCTGACCCGGCTCGGGGAATTCGAACTGTCCCGAGAACATTACCGAATCGCCGCCCGCTCGGAACCGGATAATTACCTTCCCCGGCTCTTGTTGGGACAATCTTACACCAAAGAACAAGCCTACGAAAAGGCTCTCGATCACTTGCAAGCGGCGTACCGGTTGGCGCCCGAAGAGTCGCCGGTAGTCTACGCTCTATGGCAAACGCAACAACGACTGGGCCAAGATCAAGCGGCGGCACTCAGCCTGAAAACCTTCGAAAAACTCAACCGTCAAGCCGACAGCCGGGCCGACCGCCTCAACGCCGACCGGAACAACGAAGAGGAAATGCGCGCCTTGGCCGCTTCCCTGCACCTGAAGGTCGCCCTGCATTTACTGCAAGGCCAAGACGAACCGGCGGCCGTGAGGCATTTGAAACAAACCGTCCGCCTCGCTCCGGATCTTTCCCAACCCCACCGCCTGCTGGTCGATTACTACCGGAAACGACGGCAATTCGGCTTAGCGACGGCCAGCCTGAAACGATTGGTCGAACTAGAACCGGAACAACTAGGCTACCGCGTCGATTTGGGCACTTTGCTGCTCCAGTCGAACACTCCCGAATCCGGGGTTCAGATCCTGCAGGAAGTGCTCAAGCGCCGCCCCGATCAAGTTCAAGCGCTGCATAACCTGAGCCGTTACTATCTGCAATCCCGGACCGAACTGGAAACCGCTCTGGAGTTGATCCGAAAACTGGTGGCCGTGATGCCCGAAGCTCGCAATTACGATTTGCTCGCTTGGGCTTCGTTCGTAAACGGAAAGTTGCCAGAAGCGACGGAAGCGGCCGCCGAAGCGTTGCGCCTGGCTCCGAATAATCAACGATACCGGCAACGGCTGAATCAGCTCGAAAACCTGAATCCATGAGTCACCGGAACCGATTGCGAAACTCTCTCTGTCGAACGATAGGAATTTACCTTTCGATCGGGCTGGCTCCGCTAGCCGATCAAGCGATTCAGTTACGCGACGCCGGCCTTTCCAGCGGTATCGATTTTCGGCACGACGACGGTAGTTCGGGCCACCGGTACTTGATGGAAAATATCGCTTCCGGACTGGGATTAATCGATTACGACAACGACGGCGACCTGGATATCTACCTGCTCAACGGCGCATCGCTCGCCCCCTCGAGCGACTCCCCCGCTCCAAGCAACGCGCTCTACCGCAACGACGGCAATTGGCGTTTTACGAACGTCACCCGGCAAAGCGGCGACGCCGCCGATTCCGGCTACGCAATGGGCTGCGCGGTGGCCGATTACGACAACGACGGCGATCAGGACATCTACGTCACCAATTACGGGCCCAATCTCTTGCTTCGCAACGACGGCGACGGCCGGTTCACCGATGTCGCTCGGGAAGCGGGAGTCGACGATTCCTTGTTCGGCGCCGGTTGCTCCTTTCTGGATTTTGACCGCGACGGCCTGCTCGATCTCTATGTAAGCAACTATCTCGAATTCGACGTCGCCGCCTTCGTTCCCTGCCGCCATGCCGATATTCCCGTGTATTGCGACCCTCGGACTTACCCTCCCCAACCCGATCGGCTCTACCGCAATTTGGGCGGCGGCCGCTTCGAAGACGTGAGCGAAACCGCGGGCATCGACCGCAAAACCAGTTACGGCATGGGCACAGTCTGCCTCGATTTCGACGACGACGGCTGGACCGATATCTTCGTCGGCAACGACATCAAGGGCAATTTTCTCTTCCGGAATCAAGGCGACGGCACGTTCAAGGAAACGGCCTTGCTGGCCGGGGTGGCGTTCGACGAATTCGGCGACCCTCAAGGGACCATGGGCGTCAACGCCGGCGACTACGACGGCGACGGCCGGTTCGACCTGCTCGTCACGACCTACCAAAACCAGGCGAATACCCTCTACCGCAATTTGGGGAGCGGCCAGTTTCAAGACGTCAGCGCCGCCACCGGTTCCGGCGTCGGATCGCTGCATCGGGTCACTTGGGGCTGCGGTTTTCCGGACCTGGACAACGACGGCCGACCGGAATTGTTCATCGCCGCCGGCCATCTCCAAGACACCGTAGAACAATACAACGGAGCCAGCACCTACAAACAAAGCAACCAATTGTTATCCTGGGACGGAAATCGGTTTTCCGATATCGCCGGCCGTTCGGGAGACGCCTTGGGCGTCGTCGAAAGCAGCCGGGGAGCGGTTTTCGGCGATCTGGATAACGACGGCGATATCGACATCGTCGTGCAAAACGCCCGCTCCCGCCCTACCGTCATCGTCAACGAAACGAAAACCGACCGTCACTGGACTTTGCTCCAGCTGGTCGGCACCCAAAGCAATCGTTCGGCCGTCGGTGCCCGGGTTCGGCTGACCGCCGGAAAAATCGTTCGGGTCGACGAGGTGCGAGCCGGACGGGGATACCAAGGCGCCGACGACTTGCGGCTCCACTTCGGACTGGACCGGCAGACCGTCATCGACCGCGTCGAAGTCCGTTGGCCCAACGGCCAGGAAGAAACCTGGAACCGGCTGCCAACCAACCGCCGGCACGTATTGACCGAAGGCGCCAGCGCCGACTAACCTATTCCACGATCATTACCCCGCGCATCAGTTGCCCGTGACCGGGATAGGTGCAAACGTAGGGATACGAATCGGGTTTAGCCGGGGCTTCGAAATAAAGCGTATAACTTCGCCCCGCCGCGATTTGCGGCGTGGCGGCCAGCACTTCGGGGATATCCGGCACGAAATTCAACTCGATGGCTCGCGGCCCGATCAATAACGAAGCCTGAATCACCGTGAGCAACTTGCCCGGTTGGCAAAGCGCGAAATTATGCATCATCAGGGCCGGATCGTTATTGATTACCTTCAACGCCACCTTCGAACCCGCCTTGACCCTCAGGACTTTCCGGTCGTATAACATGCCGGCCAACATGCCCAGTTCCAACTGCGTCGCCGCTTCATACCCCTCGGGCACCTGCCGAACCTCGGAACGGCTCAACTCGATCATCGCCGCTTTCTCGACCGGATCGTCGATTTGAGCCAAGGCCTCCTTGCGAAAATTGTCGAGGAAGCCGGCGAAACTGGCGCCGCCCCTGAAATTCCGCGCCTTCGCGAACCAGGTGAAAAAATCCCGCCGCAAGGCCGGAGTCCAACCTTCCTTAACGTTCTTGAGCGCAAAGGCGTAATGAATTTGTTGCCGTTGCGGATTATTCGCCTTCTGATTGAGAAAACTCCCGCCGTACTGTCGCGACCGGTTCAGCAAACGATCGTCGATTTCGATTTCCTCGGCGCCGATCGCTTCCTGACTCATCAAGGGCACGGTTTTGGCCACCACGTCGCCGGCTCCGAGATAGACTAACAAAGACACCAATTCCCGGTTCAAGGCGTCCGTAGCCGCGGGATAGTAAGGCGAATAGGTTTGCGCCAGCTGGTTCGCCTGAGCTTCGTCGGGCGGTCCCATGCGGATGAAACCCAACGACAACACGCGAAGCACTTCCAATTGTTCGGCCTCCGTCATTTCCGAGAACGGCAACCGGCCGAGGGCGCCGACCACCGCTCGTTGTTGCGACGCCTCGCCTTGCCGGACCAGAGCCAACAAAGCCGACAAGGCCGTCCGAGGATCGGTTTCGGCCAAGGCTCGGGCCCGCCAGAGGCTGACCGGTTGATGCTCCAGCGCTACCCGGGCGGCGTAACGGACGAACCGGTCCTCGTGTCCCAAATGGGGCCAAACGGTAGTGACGGCCGCCGGATTTTCCTCATGGTATCGTTCGAGATGACGGCGCAGTTCCCGCAACTGGGCCGCCTGATCGTCCTGGCGCGGTTTCAGTTCGACGGATTGATCGCCGACATAGTGCACGCGATACAAGGCCGACTGCGTTCCCCGGCCGCCGACCGCAAAATAAAAATGACCGTCCTTGCCGATAACCCCGTCGGTCACCGGTAACGGAACGCCGGTCACGAATTCTTCTTTTTCCGCCCGGTAACTGGAACCTTCCGGATGGAGATGCAAGGCGTAGATCGTACCGTAGGTCCAATCGAAAGCGTAAATCGCATGCTGATACTTCGAAGGAAAAGCCGCTCCGAGTCCGGAAACTACCCCCGTGGGCGATCCTGGACCGACATCCAGAGCCGGCGGTAACGTATCCGGATACCAAACCGGGAACTTGCCCGTGCCGGTTCGCCAACCGAATTCGCTGCCGCTGGTGCAATGATAGATGCGGGTCGGCCGATACCACGGCGTGCCGCTATCCCATTCCATATCCGAATCGTAAGTGAACATCTCCCCGTCGTGATTAAAGGCGATATCGTACTGATTCCGGAATCCGGCCGAAAACAGCTTCCACGACTCCCCCTGCAAATCGGTCAGCGCAATCCAACCTCCCGGAGCTTTGATAGAACGGGCGTGCCCCCGGGCGTCGGTCATGCGGGGCAGCAACTGATCTTCGGCGTAATTCGGCAAGACCGCGTAGGTTTCCGGTTCGGGAATCTGAGTATGGTTGCCGCCCAGAACGTAAAGTCCTTGGCCGTCCGGAGCCAACACGACCGCATGAGGCCCGTGCTCTCCTCCCCCTTGCATCCGGCGCAACGACTGCACTTTATCCAAGAGATCGTCTCCGTCGGAATCGGTAACTCGATACAGTCCGGAACCGTTGCCGCCGATCCCCCCTCCATTGACCACGACATACAGGCTGTCGGCGGCCCAAAGCAACCCGTGAGCCGCGGAAATTTCGACCGGAATCCTTTCTACTTTCGGAGCTGCTGTCCCCAGAGTGATGCGATAAATTCCCTGTTTGCCTTGATCGGAGCAATAGAGCCTGCCGCGGTCGTCTACCGCCATCGACACCCAAGAACCCTGGGTATCTTTGGGCACGTCGTAGAGTTTCTCGATTGCGAAACCGTCCGGATGAACTTGTGCCTCGGAGGCGCGAACTCCCGCCGTCGCCAGCCAACAGGCCAGCGTCAGCCAACTCCACCGCCAGAGCCGGCCCCTATTCGAACACGATTGCTTCGTCATCAGTTTTAGGGGCGACAATCTAACCGGCGAATCCGATCAGGTAAAGCGGCAAGTCCCGGTTCGACAGGATTTTTTCACGCTAATCGCTAGAGGCCAATGTCACCGATTTTGGGCCATATTTCGCTTTTTCCCTTCACCGTAGAGACGAAACTTTATCGCCTTCGAGATGGGAACATAAAGCTGGCTTTTTCACTCTCTGGTCGTTATTGGTTCTTCAGGGACGCCAAAATCAACCTCAAGCTGGTAACCGTTCGATAGGTGAAGGGCAGTGAGCGAAGACGCTGGGATTCGCTGATGGATCAGAACCATCGCTTGGGTTTCAAAGGCTTTGCCGGACGCGGTCTGCGTTATGTTGCCGAGTACCAAGGCCGGTGGTTGGCTTTAGCCGGTTGGCAAAGCGGAGTGTTCAAGTGTCGTCCATCTGGCACCGCAACGACTGCACACTGAATTCGGCGGTTTGTTTTTGTTCGTCCCCGAACTCGTCCGGCTCAATCTCGATCAAATTGTTAATGACAGCGACATGCCGGGTAGCGCGATGATCCCCGCGAGTCATGCATTCCGGTCTCTGTTAGCATTGAAACTCTGGGGGTTGGACAGGCCGCCGCATGTCATGACCGACATTCTCGATCTTGGAATCGCCTTGTTCGCCGGATTGAACGTCATGCCGAAACACTCCACCCTGACCGAGTATTCCGGGCGCGTCGACCCGAAACGGTGCCTCGTTCTCATGGACCGCTGACACCGGGCACTGAATAGCTTGGAAACCGACCTTGAAGGGGATGGTTCCTTCGATCTGGATCCTTGCCATCCTCTGGCATGGCAAGGATCCAGAAACGCCCATCGAAAAACACGATGTCTCCAAGTGAAGCCCAGGCAGAAAGGCATCCTGGCATTCTTGGCCCGTGATGCCGATGCTCGCCTGTTCTGTTACGCCAACGCCCAAGTCCTCAAGAAGGATCAGAACGACGAAATTCTCCGCTTCATCGAGTTTTGGGAGCAATGCCACGGCGGACCGCCCAGAGAGTTAGTCTTCGATTCTAGGCTGACGACTCATGCTAATCTCGGACGAATCAACGCCATGGGTATTGATTTTCTGACTCGGCGCAAACGTTCTAAATCGCTGCTCGATGCTATTGCCACCTTGCCGCAGAGTGACTGGAAACTGGTGCGTTTAAACAATGTCGGACGTATCTACCGCACGCCGCGGGTGCTGGACCAACGCGTACAGATCTCCGGCTATCCCGAAGACATCCGGCAGCTCGCCGTGTGCGATTTGGGTCAGAAACAACCCACCTTGCTGTTCACTAACCAGATGAAAACGCCTGCCAGCCAACTCGGCGACCGCTATGCCCGGTAAATGGTGATCGAGAACGCCATCGCTGACGCGATCGACTTCTTCCACATGGAGGCACTGTCCGCGGCCATGCCGATGAAGATTTATCTCGACCTGCAACTCACTCTCATGGCTAGCTGCCTGTATCGGCTGCTGGCCGTTCGGATCGGCAATGACAAGAAGACCGCGAAATCCCGCACGCTATTCCGGAACTTTATCAAAGCACCGGCGGACATCATGATCGGCAACGACGGCATCGAAGTCCGGATCGGTCGACGGGCAAACAATCCGTTCCTTCTCAATGCCGCCTACGATGAAACCGACATCGCTGTGCCTTGGCTTCAAGAACGCCAGCTACGGATTAGCTTTCTGTGATCGGGGGTGACAGGCTTCACATCAATTCTGGGTGGCCTGATGAATTCGACGGCGACCAGGAAGGAATCTCGATCCGTCATCGACGATGTCCGCGGCGAGTTCTCCTGCGTTGGGGATGGTCGCCGGGCGGACGCTCGCTCGCCGTGGCCGGAAGGTGGTGGTTTGCGCTCCAGGATTTCGCCGCCGAGACGGCGAAGAAAGGGCTTGCGGCATCAAACGGCTTCCGCTACTCTGGGTGGCCTGATGAATTCGACGGCGACCAGGAAGGAATCTCGATCCGTCATCGACGATGTCCGCGGCGAGTTCTCCTGCGTTGGGGATGGTCGCCGGGCGGACGCTCGCTCGCCGTGGCCGGAAGGTGGTGGTTTGCGCTCCAGGATTTCGCCGCCGAGACGGCGAAGAAAGGGCTTGCGGCATCAAACGGCTTCCGCTACTCTGGGTGGCCTGATGAATTCGACGGCGACCAGGAAGGAATCTCGATCCGTCATCGACGATGTCCGCGGCGAGTTCTCCTGCGTTGGGGATGGTCGCCGGGCGGACGCTCGCTCGCCGTGGCCGGAATCTGGTGGTTTGCGCTCCAAAATTTCGCCGCCGAGACGGCGAAGAAAGGGCTTGCGGCATCAAACGGCTTCCGCTACTCTGGGTGGCCTGATGAATTCGACGGCGACCAGGAAGGAATTTGGCGGGTTGTATAAATACGAGAAAATTCAACAAGGGAATGAATTGCTTATAGTTAGCGAAATTTACACATCAGCTGATAATTAAACTTTTAATTGCTGAAAAATTCTAATGAAAAAAATCGGATACAGTGTGTTGGCTGTTTTACTATTGGTTTTTATTTGTTTACGAACCTTAAATAGTTATACTTCATCCACATTATCTCAGCGATTAAAACATTCTAGCGATAAAGAATCACTAGCTGATACAAACAATCATATTAACTACGATACAAACGAACCTTTTCGGCCTAGTATTGTTTTTAATTCAGCTCAAAGGAATAATTCAAGTAACGGATTCGACCATGCCGCAAACAATTCTAAAACCAATGTTTACTCATTAGCTGAAAATGAGACGTTTTCTTTAAAACCTATTACTGAGCGTGGTGTCGTATACCATCCATCGATAGTCTTTGACGAAACGATTACACATCGACGCGACAGCCTTTCTGACCCTTATTATGTTGCTCTTGACAATTATATGTGGACAATGAGTGTAATTAATAGCAGACTTCAGCAATCGCCTCCCTTTAATAACCTTGTGGATGTTTTAAGCGAATACGGTTACGGTTACCATACCCGACGAGTGGCCGAGTTATACATCTCTTTAATCAATTACTATAGAGTATTAGATCGTTTTGACAAAAGTGGTATGGAACTCGATGAATTTGTTCCAGATACTAAACATACCTATTTTGCACAGTTGACGACTTGGGAACAATACATTCATTCAAGATACAAACTTATTTCAACCACTTTGCGAAATCCTCATATTCTTTTGCCTAATGAACAATTAATGGATTACGATGTCTCTTTGGCGATTACTGAACAACTTTTATTCAGTATTTCAAAAGAGTCTTTATACGAATACGAACGACTATATTCGAGAGAATCATTCGGCCCAGGTATATGGTACCTTGATGAATTAAAACATGGCGATCAATTAATCATGCAATAGTTAATATTCGAATCAGTGAATTTGTTTTTTTAATTGGCGATGATGGTAATTGGTTAGGAGGTGTTGAAAGATTGAGTCCTCGACGGATTTTCCAGCAGGGGCGAGGACTGGTAATTCGCTCAAATCCGCAGTATCCGGCCTAATTGAAGTTTTTAGGGAAGAATTACCGCTTCCAGCTGCTGTCTACGCTATTCCGAATTAGGCCTTGATTTTCAAGGACACTCCCAAAAGCTCCAGGGCTTTGTTTTGCAACGCTGTGGGAGTCGTGAGCATGCGGAACGAGTTGGAGCCGGTAATCTTGGCTCGCACTTGTTGTTTGGCTTGACTGGAGAGGGACTGAAGCACGCCTCGAAAATCTGGAACCGGCAAGCCTTCAGTCGTTTGCTTGCTCGCCGCTTTTTTCCGGGCGGCGGACGAGGAACGAGCCGGATCGACCGGCGACTTACGCTGAGGTTTTTCTTCGTCGGCGAAGATTAAGGGAGCCAGTAATTCCCGCAGATGACGTTCGACATAATAAGCGAGCATGCCGATCAACCAATGAGCTTTTACCCTATCGGATGTCCGGTGATGAATCGGGCGAATTCGTAGCTCGCTGGCTTTGAAACATCGAAAAGCCTGTGCTACGGAACTCAAATTCTTGTAGGCTTGGACGGTTTTTTCGTCACTGATTCGGGTTGCGGGGAGGCTGGTGCGAATCAGGTAGCTCCCGTCCAATGCGGCTTCCTTCCGGATGTTCTCGTCCCGGCGCTGCCAAGTCAGGGAATCATCAGCGATCGTGACGTGAAAGTGGTTTCTCATCCGGTGTTTATCGAGCACTTTATCGACTCGTCGCTGAATTCTTTCCTTGCCTCGATAGGCCCGTTTCGGTCGTTGGATAGCCTCGGTCACCACCCGAAGCCCTTGTTCCGTCGCTTGCAGTAGGTCTTCGCGCTTCCGCTGACACTCTTCGGCCAAGAAGGGATTGCGGCAGACAATCAACCGTTTGCCAGGATACCACTCTTCGCACTCGATGGCCGCCAAATGGCGGTCATCGAACCATTCCGGGGACACCAAGCCCTGATCGGTCAGTTTGCGGATGGCTGGTTTTCTCAGGGCACTGATCCAATCGATATCGGCGGGTTTAAGGTCTTTTTGAATGCGGGCTTCAGTGAGCATGCCGCGATCCCCAACCAAGGCGACTCGTGATAAGCCGAAGCCGCTGACGCAGCTTGGTGATCTGCGAAGCCACGGTAGCCGGATCGCCGGTATTTCCCGGAAACGCTTCGACCGCAATCGGTCGACCTGCTTGATCGCAAAGCAGTCCGAAAACCAATGGCAACCGATGGCGCTTGCCGTCTCGCGAGTGACCATACCATGCCAAGGGACAGGTTCGTCCCTCGAACCAAGTGGAACTGACGTCGTAAAGCACCAAGTCTCCGTCCGTCAAATGACGTTGTGACAACCGCTTTTCTAGAGCCGTTTGCCGTGCCAACAGCCAATCCATGGCTTCGCACCGCTCGTTCTCGGTGACGTTGCCGAGGCTCAATTCCGCACCCAAGCTGATGGCCGTGGTTTGCGGATCCAGGCGGCAAGCCGTAGCGTACTTTGATTGAGGATCCAGTAGGCGAGCGACAATCATGGCCGTGACCAGATCTCGGTTTCGGCTTCGTTTGGAGGCGATCAGAGTTTCGAGTTCGCAGCGGCGCAAAGAACCCAGTGCTGCCGCCACGGGCCCATGCTGCCACGTGCGGGTGATTTCCAGAGTTTCTCGAAGTCGATCAAAGGAGAAAACCGTCCCTCCTTGGAATGCCGCCTCCAAAGCCCTCAATGGTACGCCGGCAGTTTGGATAAATTAGCGAGGGTTCTCTTACGAACTCGACCGTTTTCTCGATAGGATTCCGCTTGTGTCCCATTTGGGGCCTCCGGGTATCGAAAGATGTCGATATCCGGGGAGCCATCATTTCGATCAATGCGCTCCATACTAACCGAGTCATGGCCGATGCCATCATGTTGGTTAACGGAGCCCATTTACTCTTCACGGTTAAAGAGAATCATCCCGAACTCTCTCAATTATTGACCGGCCTGGATTGGGATCGAGTAACCCAGGACCGGTTCACCGAAAAACCGGAGAAAGGACCCGGCCGCATCGATCAACGAAGCATTCAAACCTACGAACCCCTTCCAGGAGCCATCACCTTGCCGCATGTCCTCCAAGTCTTTCGGATCATCCGACACCGCCGTCATTTGAATGGTAAGCCCGACACCGTGGAACATGCTTGCGGCGTCACTTCGTTGCCTCGAGAGGCTGCCGACGCTCAACGATTGTTGGCACTCGATCGGGGACATGGGACGGTAGAAAACAACAATCACCGCCGTCGCGACAGGATCTTGGGCGAAGATGATTGTCTCAGGCGAACTCGCCTTGGCGATCATTCTCCAGTCGGGATACCCTAATTTGGCCGAAGCTACTGACGATAATCAGACGAATCGGTACCAAGGGTTGCGAGCCGTCACGAAAACCACCCCGTTTAAACGTCCGAAAAAAAAGCGGAACCGACCTGCCTGATTACCGGTACTTCCTCCCTGCTAATTCGGTCTGCGAATTGATCGTTCGACCGATACTCGTACCGGTTTAGTTCCTATCCGGCTGAAACTCGTCTCAATCGGCAATCGTCGCCAAGCTCGAAGAATAATTCGGAAAAAAGTTTTTTCGACGAATCGAAATACTCCGCTCGGCACTTAAAAAAACGATCGAAGATCAAGAATTATTAGCATGAAAAAGTCCTGCCCGGTTCGACCGGTTCGGTCGGAACTCGAATCGACTTGCCTCCGGCCGAGAAATCGGCTATGAACTTGGCGACCCCGTGATTGCCGCCTATGAAACTTCCCACCCGTCGCGATTTTCTTAAGTCCTCAGCAATTCCCACTGAAGAAGAAAATCCAGTAAAAACAAGGGTTTTCTCAATCGGGTTTTCGCGCTGATTTCTTTAAATATTTTCAGCATTTCTTCCAAAACTATGCTACATTAATGGTGGTTTCGTTGTAATCGCTGTTTTTTCGTATTTTTTCCTGACCAAAACGTGATTTGACGCTTTTTGGCCCTTGATCGGGTGCCGAAATTCGTCTTAACCCGTTCTCCCGACGTATTTTCCGGCCAGAAAAGCCATCCGAGAGGATCTCGAGTTGTTCTCGAACTCAGGAGGCTGCGATCTGCCGGGGTCTCAGTGTCCGTCCCATGTTTTGATTCCGTTCGGCGTGCCGACCGGCCTGATCCGTCGTGGAACAAGCCGATCCTCACAATCATTCAACGAAAGGTTTTCCCTGGTGAAATTTCGCAAAAAGTTACTCAAACCCAATATCATTGGGAGGATTTGGGGGTGTTTTCGCCTCGTTCCCCGCCCCTGCCGCAAAAGCAGGTTCGAGGTCACCGACCATTTGATGAGCGCGTTTGCGGCGTTGCAGCAGAAATTTTCCTCGTTACTGGGCTTTGACGATGCCACTCGAGGTCGGAAACGAAAGGTGACGAGCCGAAGAACCCGGGCTAACTTGCGCCGACTGTATCGCATCAAACGAGTGCCTTCTGATTCGGGATTACGCAAATTCCTGGATCGGATCAATCCCATTCATCTTCGATCCGCGTTCCTGGAACTGTTTCGGATGTTACAACGAAACGGAGTGTTGAAGCGATATTGGTGGGAAGACAAGCACTATCTCGTGTCGATAGACGGCACCGGGGTTTTCTCTTCCAACCATCTTCACTGTGAACACTGCTGTCAAAAACAACACGAAAACGGTGCGATCACCTATTACCATCAAGCCGTGGGAGCCGCCGTGGTTCATCCGGACCAGCCGGAGGTTATTCCGCTGGCACCGGAGCCGGTCAGCAAGCAATTAATCGGCTCGGAAGCCGACCCGGAGGTGGGCCCGGAGGACGAGGAACTCACCGACTTTCCATGCCGGTATATTGACCGTTACCGATGGGAAAACACCAATCAATGGCTCATCAACGATTGCGAGAGCCGAGCCATCCGGCGGCTGGTCACCAGGCTTCATCGGGAACATCCCCGCCTGAAGATCGTCGTCTTGGCCGATGGGCTTCATTCCAACGCCCCGTTTATCAAGCTCCTGAAACGGTATCGAATGTCCTTTATCATCGTCGCCAGACCAAGCAATCACGAACATTTATTCGAGCTATTTGTGAAAGCGGATGAGACCGGTGAATCCCACCGGTTCGTATGTTGGGACCAAGCTGGCGTCAAGTATACGTACATCTGGGTGAATCAACAGCCGCTGAACCAAGAAAATCCTGATCTTAAAATTAATTTTTTATGGTGCGAAATCGAAGCTCCGGGTGAAAAGCCGGCGATTTTTTCTTGGGTCACGGATTGGGAAATCAATGACTCCAACGTTCAAAAAATAGCGCGGGCCGGTCGCAGCCGGTGGCAAATCGAGGATACGTTCAATAGTTTGAAAAATCGCGGGTACCAGTTGGAGCACAATTATGGCCACGGAAAAGAACATCTCGCCACGGTTTTTCTGTTTTTGATGATGCTGGCGGTGCTGGTAGATCAAATGGAACTGATCGCCTGCTCTCTCTTTAAACGGGCGCCTCAGATGATCGGATCGCTCCAGGAAGTCTGGGTAGAAATCAGATGCCATCTTCGCATGCATCGTCTCAAGGATTGGAACCACCTCTACCAGTTACTCGTGTATGGGATGCTCGACTTCGTGCCTAAACCTGCTGCCCCCACCTAGTCGGCGATATTCTGACCGAGATCGCTAGTCGGCGACCTCAAAAAAAAACTCGATTTAGATCGAGCTCGGAGTGGTGCGTTCTGACCTCGTTCATCTATCGGGCGAAACGCAAAATAAATCACCTGATCAAGGGAAAAAACGAAATTTTATCTGAAATCAGTCTTGAAAATCCGTTTTTCGAGCGTATTTAACATATTTATAAATAAATTTCACACAATTACTATCTGGCCTGACTTCAGTGGGAATTGCTGTTAAGTCCTCGGCGTTAGGCGCCGGCGCCTTGGCCTTTCCCTCGATCACCGGTTCCCTCTCCGGGCAAGCGGCCAACAGCCGCATCAATCTAGCCGTGGTTGGCGCGGGAGGCATGGGCAATTACGCGGTGCGTCAAGGCGCCAAGGAACATTTGGTCGCGCTGTGCGACGTGGACGACGCCCGAGCGGCCGGAGCCTTTCGCAACCACCCTCGGGCACGCCGGTTCCGAGACTTTCGGGTCATGCTCGACACCATGTGGAAAGAAATCGATGCGGTCGCCATTTCCACGCCGGACCACACCCATTTCGCCGCCACCATGGCAGCCATGGAGCGGGGCAAGCACGTGTTCGTGCAAAAGCCGCTCGCCCATAACGTTCGGCAACTGCGAACTCTCCGGAAAGCTGCTCGTCACTACCAAGTCATCACCCAAATGGGCAACCAGGGGCATACCTCCGGAGGGATGCGCCGCATCAAGGAATGGGTCGGCTCGGGGATCCTCGGCGAAGTCCGGGAGGTGATCACTTGGACCAACCGCCCCAATCCGCCTTGGTTCGTCCCGCCTCAATCTTTCCCGCCGCCGACCGGCGCCGTTCCGGCCACCTTGGATTGGGACCTGTGGCAAGGCCCCGTCGCCGCCCGGGAATTCAGTTCGGCATACGTGCCCATTCGCTGGCGGGGATGGTGGGATTACGGTTGCGGAGCCTTGGGCGATATCGGGTGCCATACGTTCGACGCTCCCTTCGCCGTGCTGGAATTGGGCGCTCCCGAAACCGTCGAGGTCGTTCGCCAACGGCCTCCCGGCAAAGGTTTTATCCCGATGAGTTCGGTCGTCACCTATCGGTTTCCCGCCCGGGGCGACCGGCCGCCGGTAACCCTCGAATGGTACGAAGCCGGATTCGACGTGCCCAAACCCAAACGCTGGGATCCCCGGCAGGAACTGCCAAGTGGCGGCGGCATGTATCTGGAAGGCTCCAAAGAAACCCTGTTTCACGCCGGAATGCGGCCGAACCGGCCCGTCCTCGTTCCCGAAGACCGCTTCGCGGCCCGCAAGGCGGAATTGGATCGGATCGATCCGCTGCCGCCGGTCGAAGGCGGTCCGATCGAAGAATGGATGCGAGCCATCAAGGGCGAGGGGCCCTTGCCGTTGTCGAACTTCGACTACGCGGCCCCGTTGACCGAAATGGTGTTGCTGGGAGCGTTGAGCCAACGAACCGGGAGAACGATTCACTGGGACGCCGAAAACATGCGAGTCACCGGGCAACCGGAATTGGACGCCTTGATCGACGAACCGTCACGGGACGGTTGGGACTACGGCCGCAATCTCTAGTCGCCCCGCAGCACCGAGAAATCGGCGAAGACTGCGTAGAGCAGCAAGACGAAAACCGCCAAGCCGAGACCCGCGGGCCAAGCATATTTCCATGGCGTCAAATCGACATCCCCGGACGGCTTGCGCTTCCAGGGTTTCGCGACCGGGCTCACCTCCCCCCAGACCGCCATCGTCAGAACGAGGAGCGCAAACACCGACCCCAAAAAATGGAACGTGCCCACGGCTTCCACCAATCCGGCGTACCGGGGAACGAAATAACCCAGAGCGATCACGGCGAAGCCGGCGATCAAAGCCGCGTTCGCGGCCTCGGCCGGAGTCCGGTCGGAGAACATGCCCATGACCATGACCGCCAAGATAGGGATGAAGTAGAGTCCGTTCATCTGCTGCAGATATCCGAAAATGCTCTGCTGCCCGGCGAGCAGCGGAGCCAGAATCATAGCCATGACGGCGGCGCCGCCGCCGAACAGCTGGCCGGCCCGGATGATTTTCCGATCGCCGGCCGTCCGGGAAAACACGCCCAGGCTAAACAGGGTCGCCGTGCTGTTAAGCGCCGAATTAAAGGAACTGAGCACCGCTCCGGCCACGACCGCGGCGAAAAACCCCACCAGATAAGGAGGCAGCACTTCCCGCACCAGCCGGCCGTAGGCATGGTCCGCCTTGAGACCCGGTTCCGATTCGGCATACAGGTGAAAAGCGATAATCCCCGGGAGCACCAGAATGATGGGAGCCAGCACCTTGAACGCTCCCGCGATCAACACCCCTTTTTGCCCTTCTTTCAGATTGCGAGCGCCGAAAGTGCGCTGGATAATTTGTTGATTGGTCGTCCAGTAGAACAAGTTGATCAACAACACGCCGGTGAACAGGGTCGAAAAAGGAATCGACGACTCGCTGCCGCCGATCGAATTGAATTTCTCCGGATGGGCTTCGTAGAGTTCGGACAGAGCCGAGAACGCCCCGCCCTCGCCGACGGCCTGCAACCCGAACCACGTAATCAGCAATCCCCCCACCAACAGGCCGAAGCCGTTGAGAGTATCCGAGACCGCGACCGTGCGCAGCCCGCCGAAGATCGCGTAGATCGAACCCAGGATGCCGATGAACCAAACGGTCATCCAGAGCAAGGCCGTTTCGTTCGCAATGCCGGTCAGTGCCGGCAAATCCAGAATTCCGATCAATCCCGTGGCTCCGGTATAGAGGATGATGGGCAGCAAAATAGTGGCGTAGGCGACGATAAAGATAATCGAAGTGATCATCCGGGTAGCGGGACCGAACCGGCATTCCAAATACTCCGGTACGGTAGCGATGCCGCTCCGCAAATACCGGGGAAGGAAGAATAACGCCAAAACGACCAACGAGGGGCCGGCGATAACCTCCTAGGCCATGACGGCGATGCCTTCGGTAAAGGCTTGCCCGTTAAGGCCGACCAACTGCTCGGTCGATAAATTGGTCAGCAAGAGGGAACCGGCGATGAATCCCCCGGTCAAAGTTCGCCCCGCCAGAAAATACCCCGTCGTCGTGCGGCGGTCGTCCTGGCGAGTCATCAGCCGGGTCAACAACCCGACCAAAGCGGTAAAAAACAAAAACGTGATTAAGGTCGTCATCGGCTTCGTCTTGCCACGGCTAAACAACTCCTCGTCAACCAGCCCCGGGGCAGCGCCTCGAATACCCTGCCCGGCCGGTTCCAATCCTGCCGGTCGCCGCCCGCCTGCAAGACCTTCGGTTTCCGCGAAAGCTCTCGCCGGCCGTTCGGTTCCGCGCGGTCTTGGTTCCCGGCCCTCGCCGCGTTAATCGGAAGTTGCGGGCGAACGACCGATTTGCCAATACCAATAGGCTTTCGCCCCGCGGCGAACGTCTTCGAGAATCAAGTACATGATGGGGACGATCAGGAGTGTGACGCAAGTGCCCAGGATGATGCCCCACCCGAGCGAGACAGCCATGGGAATCAAGAATTGCGCCTGAGTGCTTTTCTCGAACATGATCGGAATCAGTCCCGCGAAAGTCGTCAGGGAGGTCAGCAGAATGGCCCGGAACCGGGCGACCCCGGCTTGGCGCACTGCGGCCAGCAACGAGGTTTCCGCCGGCTTGCCGGCGATTTCCCCGCGCCGCAGTTTGTTGATGTAGTCAACCAGCACCAAGCTGTCGTTCACGATCACTCCCGACAGCGCCAGCATCCCGAAAATGCTCATCATGCTCAGCGAAAGCCCCATGATGATATGCCCCAGTATGGCGCACGCGACGCCGAACGGAATCACGGACATGACCACGAAGGGTTGCAGGTACGATTTGAAGGGAATCGCCAACAGGCAATAAATCGCGAAGAGCACTCCCAAGGCGCCGATCCTGACGTCGGCGAACGATTCGGCCTGTTCCCGAGCTTCTCCCTCGAAGGAAAAATCCACGCCGGGATAGGCGGCCACCCGTTCGGGCAATCGCTTTCTCAGATCTTTTTTTATAGCTTCCAAATCGGCTTCCAATTTGTCGACGGAAGCGGTCACGTTGACCGAACGCTTCTGGTCGACCCGGTTGATGGCCGAATAACTCTTGACCCTGGTGATATCCGCCACGCTGCTGAACGGCACTTCCGTGCGATCGGCGGTACGGATCCGCATCTGCTTCAAATTCAATTCCGAAGCTCGTTCCTGGCGCGGATAACGAACCATGACCCGCACGTCATCCCGCCCCCGCTGGACGCGTTGCGCTTCCGCTCCCCAAAAAGCCTGCCGCGCCTGGACGCCCAAGGCGTTCACGTTCAGGTTCAACGTCTCGGCTTCCGGACGAATCCGAAGCTGGATTTCCTGTTTCCCTTCCGGAAAATTATCCGCGATATCGTGAAGATGGGGAAACTCCCGCAGCAAGTCACGAACGTCCCGGGTCGCCGCCACCAAATTTTCCAGATCTGGACCGCTGAGTTGAATATCGATCGCTTTGCCCGAAACGGCAACCACGGATTCGAACGTCAATTGCCGCGCCCCCGGAATCGCTCCGATGCCATGACGCCACAGTTTCACGATTCGTCCCGTAGTGATGTCCAGTTGCCGAAATTCCGGCAGTTCGACCGCCAACCACACTTCGCCCAGATGAGATTGTCCCGTTTGGGTGTCGCGCAGTTCTCCGCCCCCGATCAATCCTTGAGCTCCCATCACGGTTACGATGTCGTTGATGACGGTTTCTCCCGGCTCGACTTGACCGTTCAACGTTTCGCGCAAGGCCAAGGCCTGGGATTCGATCTCGAGCAATTGCCGCCGGGTCAGCGACTCGGACGTTCCCATCGGCATCGTCAAACTGGAGCTGGCCAATTCGTTCTCGACCTGCGGAAAGAAAACGAAATTCACCCGGTTGCTCAGCACCAAGGCGTAAAGGGACAAGGCGATCAAAAAAAACAGACTCAAGGAAATATACCGGTATCGCAGCGCGAGGTTGAGCAAGGGGCGGTAAAAATGTCGGGCGACGATGCTCAGGGAATCCACCACCCAGCGCCTCGCCTTTTCCATGGTGGTCTCCGGGCCCGTTTTTCTGTGGAACCGCAAGTGTTTGAGATGAACCGGCAGAATCAATTTCGATTCGATCAGCGAAAACAACAACACCGGAATGACGATGGCGGGGATCTGCATGAAAAATTTGCCCATCATACCTCCGACCATCAACAAGGGCACGAAAGCGACGATCGTAGTCAAGACCCCGAAAATCACCGGCACCGCCACTTCTAAACTTCCCTGGATGGCGGCCGTCTCGCCTCCCTCGCCTCGTTGAACATGGGTGAAGATGTTTTCGCCGGTCACGATGGCGTCGTCAACCACCAGCCCCAACACCAAGATGAATCCGAACAGGCTGATAATGTTGACGGTCACGCCCAACACCGGCATCAGGGCGATCGCCCCAAGAAAGGCAACCGGAATTCCCAGGCAAATCCAGAATGCTACCGCGGGGCGCAAAAACACCGCCATGAGGATCAACACCAGCAGACCTCCCTGCCAAGCGCTGTTGAGCAACGTATTCATCCGGGCGACGATGATTCGCGACTGATCGTTCCAAAAATGAAGCTCGAGCCCCTCGGGCAAGGTGCGCCGGCGGTCTGCCAAATAATCCCTGACCTCCTTCGCCAGGACGATCGCGTTTTGTTCGCCCGTCCGCGTCACGCCGATCAATACGCAGGGCCGACCGTTAAATCTCGTATAGAGCGGCGTATCTTCGAAACCGTCGTGGATCTTGGCAATATCTCCCAAGGCGAGCCGGGTGCCGTCCGCCCGGGCCAACAACGTGATGTTCTCGAAGTCCTCCTTGACGTAAGCCTGCCCCATCGTGCGCAGCAGGATTTCTCCGGCTCCGGTCTTGATGGCCCCGGCCGGCAGATCGACCGAAGAGGCTCGCACGGCCTTGGTAACGTCTTCCAAAGCCAATCCGTAGTGCTGCAACATCCGTTCCGAAACTTCGATCGAAACTTCGTAAGGCCGGGCGCCCCTCAATTCGACTTGGGTCACGCTGGGCAACTCGGAGAGTTCGTCCCGAATCTGTTCCCCGATGCGGCGCAAATCGAATTCGCTCATGTCCGCGACCACGACTACGGACAGCACGGGCCGGGTCCGCTGAATCAGAGAAATGACGGGTTTTTCGGTATCGTTCGGAAACGTGTTGATGGCGTCGACACGAATTTTAATGTCGTCCAACACTTCCCGGCGCGAATAACCCTCCTTGACCTCGGCGGACACGGTCCCGACTCCTTCTTGGGCACGGGACACGATTTTCTTGACGCCCAAAACTTGCCGAATGGCCTCCTCGATGCGAATCACGACGGATTCTTCGATTTCCGCGGGCGTCGCTCCCCGGAACTTCACCGTGGTTTGCACGGTATCCAGTTCGACTTCCGGAAAGATCTCGACGGGCAAACCGTGCAGGTACGTGAGCAACCCGCCGATGAAAACCGAACACATCAACAAATTGGCGGCTACCCCGTTGCGGATAAACCAGACTATGACGCCATGCATAGCCGGTCAGGATGGGGCTCCCTCGGACGGAAGGGAGGAAGCTTCGTTCGCCGGCTGCGGACCGGCCTGCGAGCCGCCGCCCGGCGCCCGCTCGGTTCCCGGCATCCGGGGCAAAACTTGGTCGCCTTCGACAGCCAAGGGCAAGGGAGTAAGACACAGCGAATCACCCTCGTGCAAGTTGTCTCCGACCACCACGTAATCCTCCTCTTGCCACAGGATTTCGATGCTCCGCCGCTGAATCCGATGGTCCTCGCCGATGACGATCACCTCCCGTTGGTCCCGCACCGATTCGCTGGGAACGCGAAACACCTCCTGCAACAATTTGCCTTGAATTCGAGCCTCGACGAATTGATTGATCTTCAAGGCCGGTTGGCCGGTTTCCCCCGGCGAATAGGGATCGTCGATCTGAGCGACGACGATTAATTGCCGTGATTGCGGATCGAACGCTCCTTCGGTGCGAACGATCCGGCCCCGCCAACGGATTTCGCCGCTGCCGTATTGCCCCTGGAGCGTCACCTCAGGCCATTCGCGTTTCTCGAACGCCGGATCGCCGCGATATTCGTGGGGCAAATCCAGATAATCCAAATGTTCGTTCAGGATCGGCAAGCGCACCTCCACGTAATCCACCGCGAAAATTTCCGCCAAGCGCGTAGCGGGAGTCACGACCTGCCCGACGTCCACGAACTTACGGAGCACGCGCCCGGCGTAAGGCGCCTTTATCTCGGTTCGGCTCAAATTACGCCGGGCCTCTGCGACGAGGGCTTCGGCCGCTTCGATCCCCGCTTGGGCTCCCCGCAACTGCGGCACCCGCAACAACAACGGGCTAGGCACCCCCGCTTTACCCATCAATTCCCAGTTCTCCCGTTCCTGTTGCGACTGGGCCTGTTCCAACTCCCAGGCCGTCCGTCGTTGAGCCAACGCACTCTCGGCCACCACCAACGCCGTTTCGTAATCGCTGGAATCGATCCGCAGCAATATATCGCCCTGCTCGAAAAACCCGCCCTCACGAAATTCGGGCATGATCTCGTCGACGCGGCCGCTGACCTGGGGAATCAACACCGATTGGGTGCGGGGACGAACGATGCCGTGCGAGGGAACGAGAACCGGATAGTCCTCCGGTTCGAGCCGAACGACTTCCACCTCCGGAACATAGGTTTGCGGCGTCTGGATTTCCGGTGGCGCCGGATTGTTGATCATCCATGTCGCCAGCGCAACAGCGACAGTCAAGATGCCCGCTGGCACCATTATCCGTAGGATGATATTCCTCATTTATCGCCCGTCATCGGGAAGGCGGCCGGGTTGGCGCTGAACTATCAAACAGGAAAAATGATTTTACAAGCCGGGCGAACGATCAAGCAGAAAGATTCGAACGCGGCCGGCGGCGTCCGAACCGGCGCCTCGTCAAAAACGAATTGACGCCCGGACATTTCCGTGCCACGCTGGGGCCTCTTCGTTGGCGAACTGATCGTCGTAACTCTCGCCACGGCGGTGCCGTACCCGACCGGTCGTAATCCGCTCCGTTCGCAACTTTTTCCCGACCGCATTGTTTTAACCGGCAGTTGCTGAAGACCCTATGCCCCATGATATCCATCAAGACCCTCCTGGACGAGGCTGATCTGGTCAATCCCGATCAGTTCGAGCAATGGAGCCGGCTCTGGCGGATCGCTACCGAGAACGGCTCGACAGAATCGCTGTTGAGTTTCTTTAGCCGCGAACGGGGCATTTCGGACGAGAAATTCCTGCAGGTCCTCGCCGGCAAACTGGACTGGACCTATGTCGATTTACCCAAGACGACGATCCCGGCCGAAGTCCGCAAACGACTGTCCACCAAGACGGCCTTTCAGTACGACGCCATCCCCGTCGGCCAAAACGGCAACGGCATTCAGGTGGCCGTCAGCAATCCGTTCGACTCTGGACTGTTGAGCGCCATCCAGTTCGACGTCGGCGGCCCAGTCGAATTCGCCCTGTCGCCGAAAAACGAAATTCAGAAAGCGCTCAAGAAATACTACGGCGTCGGCGCGGAAACGCTCGACGAACTGCAAGAAGACGACGATCCGATGGAATTTTTGCTCGGCGACGAGAAGGAGATCACCGAGGGAGAACAGGAAGCGAGCGTCATCAAATTCGTCAACCAGATCATCTGGGAAGCGTTTCAGGACCGGGCGACGGACATTCACTTCGAGCCGGAGGAAGACGATCTGCGGATTCGCTACCGGGTCGACGGGATCCTGCATCAAGCCCCCATGCCGCCGCAGCTCAAGCGGTTTCAATCGGCCATTATCTCTCGCATCAAGGTCATGTCGGGCATGGATATCGCCGAAAAGAGGTTGCCTCAGGACGGACGCATCAACGTCCGGATCAAGGGGGAGGAACTCGACATTCGAGTCTCGACCGTGCCGACCGTATACGGCGAAAGCGTTTCCCTGCGGCTGTTGACCCGGGGCAAGATTTTCCTGAGCCTGGACAAATTGGGTTTTCAACCCCGCGACGAAGAGCAACTGCGGGAGATCATCGTCAAGCCGCACGGCATCCTGTTGGTGACCGGCCCGACGGGCTCGGGCAAATCGACGTCGCTTTACGCCTTCCTCAGTTCGATCAATTCGGTTCAGAAACGAATCATCACGATCGAGGAGCCGGTCGAATATGAATTGAAAGGGATCAACCAGATCGCCGTGCGCTCGGATATCGGCCTGACGTTCGCCATGGGCTTGCGCCACATCCTCCGTCAAGACCCTAACGTGGTGATGGTCGGAGAAATCCGCGACATGGAAACGGCGGAAATCGCCATACGGGCTTCGTTGACCGGTCACTTGGTTTTCAGCACCTTGCATACCAACGACGCGCCCAGTGCTTTTACCCGCTTGATCGACATGGGCATCGAACCCTTTTTGGTCGCTTCCTCGGTAGAAGCCGTATTGGCGCAACGCCTGGTGCGGAAGATCTGCCTGCACTGCCGGATCGAACAGCCGATGGACCCGGATTACTTGCGGAAGATCGGATTCCCCGAGGGGAAAATCGAAACGGCGCACTTTTATCAAGGCGCCGGCTGCGAGGAGTGCCACCAACTGGGCTACCAAGGGCGCTTGGCCATCTACGAGTTGTTAATCATGAACGAAGCCATCCGGCCGCTGATCCTCGGCCGCTCCGCCGCTTCGACCATCTCGCAGAAAGCCATCGAAATCGGCATGCGCACGCTGCGCATCGACGGCTGGCAAAAAGTCGAAGCCGGCATCACGACAGTCGAAGAAGTGTTGCGAGTGACGCAATCAGAAGAACACCTCAGCGCCTTGGTGGAATAATTCATGACTTTCCTCCTCCGCAGCCCATGAGCAAGAGCAGTTGGAAATGGCATGGATGCAATGTCGCCCTAGCCGATGAATCCTCGGTGCGGCTGTGGCAGACCCATCTGTCGGGCGACAAGTTCGTCCTGCGCCAGGAAATCACCGGCGGCCAAGACAATCCCCTGCCGGAAACCACCGTCATTAAAAAATGGAAGCATTTGATTCGCAACCGGTTGGATATCGGTTGGATGCCCTATTCCCAGGTGTTTCTGCGAGTCGTTCAGTTGCCCGAGTGCGAGCCGGAAGAGTTCCGCGACATGTTGAAATTCCAGTTGGAAAAGCTCGCGCCGCTGCCGGTAGCTCAAATCGTCTGGAGTTACGAAACCATTCCCTCCTCAGTCGAAGGCCAGGTCACCGCCTTGGTGATCGCCGCCGAAATCAGGCACGTCGAATCGCAGCTGGAGCTGCTGGAACGAACCGGGTTCCAAGCCGATAGGCTGGAGGTGCCCTGGTGTCACGAATTAACGACGCTCGATCGCGAACGGGACCGCATCTGGATTCGCCTGGCTCTTGAGCAAGAGACCGCGGTCGTGCTCGCGGCGTGGGTCCTCGACCGGACGATCCGACATGTCGCGATTTCCGAATACCCGGACAACGATCGAGGGCGGACCGGCCTGATCGACCAACTCCGGCGTACCGCCTGGACCGGCGAACTGGAAGGGTGGCAGCAATCGCTGCCTCCGGTCACGCTCTGTTGCCCGGAAGAACACGCCGCCCCTTGGCGGCAAGCCTTGAAATCCTGGTCCCCGCACCCGCTGGAATCACAGGATCCGCCCAAGCCCAAGGAAGCGGCGCAACTCAGTGCCCAGCGGGCGGCTCAGGGCCTGGCCCAGGCCAATCTGCAACCGGAAGGCCACCGTATCCGCTATCGCCAGCACTTTATCGACGGCATCTGGATGAAGGGAGTCGCTGGGATGATCATGGCGTATGTGTTGATCGTTCTCGTTTTTTTCGTCCTGCTGGAATGGATCGGCCATCAAGAATCAAACCTCAGCGCCCAAGTGCGGACCATCGCGCCGCAATACACCAACGTCATCAAGATGGAACAACAGATCGGCGTGATGCGCGAACAACAGGACCTGCGGGAATACGCCCTGGAATGCCTGACCGTCGTCGCCGCCTCGCTCCCCACCGGGTTCACGCTGCAAAATTTCAATTTCACCTACGGCCAAACCCTGACGCTCCGCGGCGATGCCGGCGAAGACGGCTCTCAGGCGCTGGTCGATTTTCGCAGCGCGCTCCTGGCAGCCCAATTCAAAGATAAAGCGTTGTTCCGGGCGATCAGCGAAGCCAATCCGCTATTAGCCGAAGCCAAGCGGCTCGTTTGGAATCTTACCTGTGAGTTAAATCGATCTTCCCGGCAATGAAGAAGCTCTTTGACCACTACAACCTGACCGTTTACGAACGGCGTTTTACCGTCATCGTCGGCTTGGTGATTCTGCTCATCATCCACGTCACCGCCGTTCATCCGTATTTCGCCGAGTGGGGCGAGATTCGCAGCCGGAATCAAGCCAAGGAACGACAACTCGCCATTTTCCAGACTAAACTGAAGACGAAGGACGCCTTGAGCCGGCAGTTGACCGAATTGGAATCGACGGGAGCCAACGTCATTCCGGACGCCCGCAGCAGCCAGTTGCTGGACGACATCCGGGACAAGGCGAAACGCAGCAACTTCAAACACGAAACCATCGTGCCCCAGAGAACCAGCGACGAAACGGACCAAAAGCAACGTTTTTTCGAGCAAAAGGCCTATTCCATGAACGGAATCCAGACCGGCATCCAAGAGTTGGTCGCCTTTCTCGAAATCATCAGCCGCGAAGATTCGGCCGTTTGCTGTCGCGACCTCACCCTCAAGCCCGCCAGAGGGCAAAGCGACCAACTGGACTGCTCCATGACTTTGGTCGGGTTTTTTCAACTGCAACCATCGGAGAATACGGATGTTCAACGTTAAAGGACTCGCCCGCTGAAGGGCGCCGTTCGCCACCTGGATGAAAACCTCCAACACTATTCAATTCGGAATCTGGTTGGTTCTGGCGACGATCGCCGTCATCGCGGCCGGTTCGCTGCAGGATTCCGGTTCAGTTCCGGCCGTTCCTCCCAGCGTGCCGTCGGAACCGGCCGGCAAGACCGAAGCCGAACCGGACGGACGGACGAGCGAGACGACGCCACCGCGGCCCAACGCCTCTACCCTTGCGCCCCGGCCGGCGTCCGGTCCCGCCGGCACCCCCATGCCGGACTATCTGCAACGGAAGAACGCGCCCGTTCCGCCGGCTCCCGCCACCAGCCCGTCCGCCGCCGAACCCGAGACTACGCTGTCCAGCGTCGCCGTTTCGGCCACTCCGCAAACTACGGGCGAAAAAGGTAATGCCCCCATCGAAAACGTCGCCGGCCAAACCCGGACGAATGGGAAAATCGCCGATCAAGGCTTTCTGCCCCTGGACGAAATCTTGTCCGACCCCAGAGTCGAAGAAGAACCGGACCCGGCGACCGAACCGGTATCGGGATCGGGGTTGAGAATCGTTCCCGACACGACGGGGCTGCATCCGGAGGACGCCGTGCCTTACACGTTCAATTTCCTGAACGCCCCGTTAGAACCGATTTTCGAAATGTTCACCGAACTGACCGGCAAGATGGTCCTCTATTCGCCGGAGGTCACCGGCACCGTCAATCTGGTCAGCGGCTCCATCGAATTAAACCGCGGGGAAGCGATCGAAGCCATCATCTCCAGCCTGTCGTTAGGAGGCATCGTTTTAGTGCCCATGGGCGAACGATTCGTCAAAGCCATTCCCCGGGATCAATCGATCCAACACTCGACCATGATCAGCGAGGCGGATCCCGACGTGTTGTTCGAGTCTGGCGAATTCATCACCCGCAAGGTCAGTCTGCAGCAAATCAAACCGACCGACGCGGTCGAGATTCTCCAGCCGCTGACCAGCAATCCCGAAGGCTTGATTCCGATCGACTCCAGCCAAACGTTGATCGTTCACAGCGACGCCACCACCATGAAGCAAATGCTGGAGGTGATCAAAAGCATCGACGTCACCCCCGAACTCGAACATACGCTGGAAGTCATCCCCATCCGCTACGGCAAGGTCGACGATCTGTTTCAGACCTTATCTTCGCTGATCTCCGGAAGCGCCGGCACGCCTCCGACGACTCCGGGCGGCTCCACCGCTCCCTTGAATCAGGGCTTGGGCGGGATGCAAGGCGGCCGATTCGGCGGCAGTTCCTTCGGCGGTTCCTACGGCGGCGGTTACGGCAGCCAAATCGGCAGATCTTACGGCAGTCAATACGGCGGCGGTTACGGCAGTCAATACGGCGGCTCCTACGGGGGCGGATACCGCCCCTACCAAGCTACCCGGACGACTACCGGCACGGTGGCCCAAAATCGAACGTCTTTCCAGGACAACCTCAGAAAAGTCATCGCCAAAGCGGCCGACGAAGAAGAAGTGCAAATCCTCAGCCAAGCCAAAATCGTGCCGGATTACCGCTCGAACTCCCTGTTGATTTTCGCCACCAAATCGGAACTGAATCTCATCACCAACATGGTAAGCAAAGTGGACCATTTGCTGGCCCAGGTCGTCATCGAAGCCATCGTTTTGGAAATCGGTTTGGGAGACCAACTCAACGTGGGAGTCAGTTTGAGCCAAAATCAAGATACCAACGCCAAATGGCGCTACGGGGGCTCCGTAGGCGGCGACGCAAGTTTTACGGGAAACTTGCTGACCAATATCGTCGGCGAGGGTTTCAATTACCTGGGCAATTACAACGATACGCTGCAGGCGGCGGTCACGGCGATTTCCCGCGACACCTCGGTGCAAGTGATTTCCCGGCCGCGGATTCAAACGTCGCATGCCATCCCCGGCTATTTCAATTTGGGCGAGTCGGTGCCCTTCGTCTCCGGCAACACGTATGGCGGTTATTCCAATTTCGCCCAACAGCAGGTGCAGTTTTTGGAAATCGGAATCAACATCTCGGTCGTTCCGTTCATCACGCCGGAGGGCTACATCACCATGGAGATACTTCAGACGTTTAACGAACGCGGCGAGGACATCGTGATCAACGGCAACGCCACACCTTCCACTACCCGGAGAGAAGCCAGCGCCACGCTCACGGTCAAAGACGGGGACACCATCATGCTCGGGGGTTTTATCCGGCAAAGCAAAAACAAATCCCGCTCCGGAGTTCCCATCCTGAAAGACATTCCATTGCTAGGCACCCTCTTCCGCACCAAAACCAACGATTCCCAACGCAACGAATTGATCATCCTGCTCCGGGCCACCGTACTCAAGACTCCGGAAGAAGCGGCGGCCGTAGCCGCGACGGAACGAGACGACGTCGAAATCCTTCGTCAAATGGAACAGGAATTCGAAGAAGAACGCAGAAAATCCGTCAAGCCTCGTCCGCGCTGGTTCCGCTGACCCGCAACAGGAAAATACCAGTTTGCCCGCGGAACCGATTAACTCCAGTTAGCAATGTTCTTCGATCCAGACGTTCCCGATCCGTCCGGCAGCAGACCCGGACCGAAGCTACGGCCATCCTAGGGTTGCCTGGCCGTCAGGCGTCAGATATCTCGGGGGTTTTCGAATAAAACACAGCCAAGCGACTGCGATTGAAGGGAATAACGATAATACCGCCGACAATTCAATGAACTTGCCTAGCGAAGTTGCGGGAATGGGGAACCCGCAACCACACCGTGACCGAATCCACCTACCCCTCCCCTCGCCATGGTAAAGTCATTTTCCCCGGTTGAACGACCGCAGTTCCTCCGGCTCCATTGGGGATTGGCCTTGCTGCTCGTGCTGGCGGCTTGCAGTCCGGGACGTCAAACCGAACAATCGCTGCAACCGGCCACCCCGCGGGCCTATCTCAATCAAGCGCAGCCCCGATTGCCGACGATCAAGCTTTGGCTGGGGACCGAAGAACTGATTACGGAAACGGCTCGCTCGAATCAAGAAATCGCCACCGGCATGATGTATCGCACCGAAATGGAGGAAAACGAAGCCATGATTTTCGTGTTTTCTCGAGAACGGCAGGCTTCCTTTTACATGCGCAACACCCGGATCCCCCTCTCCATCGCCTACCTCGGAAGCGACGGCACGATTCTGGAAATTCACGATATGACGCCCTTGGAAGAGACTCCGGTCGTCGCCTCGCAAAATCGGGTCCGCTACGCTCTGGAAGTGCGTCAAGGCTGGTTCGACCGTCACGGCGTTCGGGAAGGCATGGTGGTTTCTTCCGCAAATGGATCGCTGAACCAAGTGTTCTTTGGACGCTAGTCCGCTTCGGTATCGACCACCGGCCCCAGAGCGGTATTCGAGCGATAACGGCTGTAGTTCCAGCCCAAGCTTACCGCTCCTTTCGACCATTTTCCACCTAGCCGAGTAGGCCTCCTGAAAGGAAAGCTACGCCCGAATTCAAACGGCCCGGGGCGACGGCATCATTACCACGCCCTAACAACGCAGCCACCGAAATCACCGCCGGTGTTGGTCCTTTGCCAGTCAAAACTATCAATTCCCGCCGGATCCATGGTAACCTGAGCGGCACGGAGCACAATCCCGAAGCGCAGCGGATCATGCCGTGAAACCGATCGAACACCGAAAATGACCGGGCGGATCATTTGCCCCGCAAATCTCTCGCCTGTTCCCGGAACGGGAAAATCCGCTCTCCGCTTCACGGACAGTCCATGCGCATAGCTATCGCCCAAATCAACGTTACCGTAGGCGACCTCCGCGGCAACGAGACCAAGATTCTTCAGGCATACCGGAAAGGACAATCCGAAGGCGCCGATCTCGTGATCACTCCGGAACTGGCGCTCACCGGCTATCCACCCAAGGATTTGCTGCTGCAATCCGGATTTATCGACGAGAATCTAAAAGCTCTCGATCGCATCGCCCGGCAAACCGAAGAATGCGGATTAATCGTCGGCTATGTCGCTCGCCGTCAAGCAACCGTCGGACGCCCCCTTCGCAACGCCGCCGCGCTGCTGCATCAAGGCCGGCAATCCACTGTCCGTTTCAAAACCCTGTTGCCTTCCTATGACGTATTCGACGAGGACCGTTATTTCGAACCGGCGAGCGAAAACTCTCCGATACGTTTCCGGGACCAAATCCTCGGATTAACCATTTGCGAAGACGCCTGGAATCAAGCGGGATTTTGGAACCGCAGACGTTATTCGCACGATCCAGTGCAATCCCTGTTGGGTTCTTCCTGCGACCTGTTGATCAATATCTCCGCTTCGCCATGGCACCTCGGGAAAAGAAGCCTGCGAACCAAAATGCTTCAGAGTCTGATCGAGCAACAGGCCACTGCGCTGGTGTACTGTAATTTGGTCGGCGGCAACGACGAACTCGTCTTCGACGGCGGCAGCCTAGCCTGGGGAAAGAACGGCGCATTGCTTTGCCAGGCCGATTCGTTCCGGGAAGATTTTCGGGTGATCGATTTGCGGCAAACGTCCCCAGTCGAGCCCATCGCTTACTCCGACGAAGAAAAAATCTACTCTGCGCTGGTGCTGGGCATCCGGGATTATGTCGCCAAATGCCGCTTCCGTTCCGCTTTGATCGGACTGAGCGGAGGCATCGATTCCGCCGTCACGGCGGCGCTGGCCACGGCAGCCTTGGGCCCCGAAAACACCAGAACGGTGGCCATGCCGTCACGGTATTCTTCTCCCGGCAGCCTGAAAGACGCCGCCCGATTGGCGGAAAACTTGAATATCCACCATGAAGTCATTCCGATAGAAACCGCTTTCGAATCGGTAACGCAATCTTTGGCTCCGGCTTTCGGGAACGCTCCGGAAGATGTCACCGAAGAAAACATTCAGGCGCGATTGCGGGGCCTGTTTCTGATGGCGCTGTCCAACAAATACGACTCGCTCCTGATCACCACGGGCAACAAGAGCGAACTGGCGGTCGGTTACTGTACGCTCTACGGCGATATGTGCGGAGGATTGGCGGCGATCAGCGACGTTCCCAAGACCATGGTCTACCGGCTGGCCCACTGGATCAACCGGGATCGGGAAATCATTCCAGTTGCCACCATCGAAAAACCGCCTTCTGCCGAACTGCGGCCCGATCAAACGGACCAGGATTTTTTGCCGCCGTACGACGTGCTGGACCAAATTCTCCAAGCCTACATCGTCGACCTGAAGGATCCCGAAACGATTATCTCCGACGGCATGCCGGAAGCCGAGGTTCGTAAAACGGTTCGACTCATCGAAACCAACGAATTCAAACGTCGTCAGGCCGCGCCTGGATTAAAAGTGACCGGCAGGGCATTCGGGATGGGACGGCGCATGCCAATCGCTCGCCGGCAACCGGATTTGCACCCCGATACGTCAAAAGAAGCTTGTGTCCCATTTGGTGAGGTAGGAGAAGGTTCCGGGACCCCAAATGACGGCGACGGAGCGACCGGGCATCGAGACCGCCTGTAACGGCACCCTCAACTACGGAGCAAACTAAACCGAACCGGATCCAAAAACTGATTCAAAACCTCGAGAGGATCGATCCATTCCAAAGAACCGGAATCTTCACGCATCAGATCTTCGTAACCGGCCATCAACCGTTGACCGTATCGCTCCAGGGAAAACCGCCGGTCAATGATATCGCGATTGCGGCTGACCGGCGGTATCGACCCGTTGGCGAGCCGGTCGGGTTGCAACGCTCCCGAGGCCGACGGGTCCTTGATCAATCTTTCGATGATCCGTCGCTGATACCGCTCGTCGAGCCGACCGAAATCGACCGTCCGGTCGACAATCATGCTGTTCCAGGCCAAGTCGATCGCAGATTTCCCGGCGACTAGCCCGTATCGCTCGTATACCCGGCGCATCGCCGCCGTCAAATCCCCCTCGAGTTCCGAAAGTTTCAGCCAGGTTACCGGTAGAGCCAACCGGTCGTACATCTGGAACAGATCGACTCCTTCCCGGACGAAATCACCGGTAATCTCTGGAAGGTTGCGGCCGACTACCGGACGTTCGAACAGCCACGGTTCCAGAAAGGCCAATCCGAATCCTTCCGCGACGCTGGTGGTAAGCAACCGGTCGGCCGCCGTGATCCAACTCGCAAAGGGAATTTTCGAACCGACTCCCAACTCGAACCGGACCGGCAACGACCACTGTTCGGCAAAGGCGACCCAACGATCATACCCGGGCCGCTCGAGAGGATTTTCGGGGGCTAAAGAACAGCCCAAGCCCTGTCCCGCAGGCGCCAACGCGGCCCAAAGTATCGCCTCCCCCAAATTCTTTCGCCTGATGGCTCGGGTCGGATAAAGAGTCAGGGAATCGAAGATTTTCGGCGGTTCCGGCCGCTCCGAATCGTTCGGCGCAAAGGCCACTACCGGATTCGGCAACCAACAGATCCTTTCTTCGGGCATGCCGGCAGCCAAAAGCAGTTTGCGGTCCCGACGGTTCAACACGCCATAGCTGATGCGTGGGCCGACCGGATAAAGCTGCGACCGCAATCCTTGGTTCGTTCCGCCGCCTAAATCTTGGCGCAGCGCCCGGTAATTCTCCGCTCTCCCGTCCTCGGGAAAATCATGGATGTGCAACAGCATCCTTTCCCGCTCCCGGGCCAGGGTGGCCACCGCGGCGGTCAGGGAGGTGTTTTTGCCCAGATGGTGATTATGGATATGCCAAACGTCTGGCGCCCCTCCCAGAACCCGTGCCGCTTGGGTGCGCAAGGACTCCGCCAAAAGCGTCGGTGCGATTCGATTCGGACCGATGCGGTAATCGAGCTCGGGAACAATCGTCACCCGCTCGGAATGCTCGATTGCCATCCCCGAGCCATCGCCGCTCAGAACCGCAATTTTGACCGAGCTCGAACCCAAAGCGGCGAGAGCGTGTTCGATCACCCGGGTCACTCCCCCCCGCCGCAAATGATAATGAACGACGGCTACGCGCATATTCCCCTCGGCGACATACGCACGGAATTGCCTAGGCGTCGACGGCGAACTTTTCCCGGTAAGCCGCTATTTCGATCATGGGAGGCCGCTCCTCTTCCTGGATGCTCTTTTCGTTGAGGCGGTATTTCCGGTCTTGCGCCTCGAAATGACGATAGATGCGGTTAATTTCCGCCAGGTCGTTGATAATCCCGAATTTCTGCAAACGAACCAAAAAGGTTTGCAGGATCCCGAAAGACATTCGTCCCAAGGCTACCGTGGTCTGATTGCGGTGAACGCGCCGGTCCAAGTCGGTCTGCGCGAAAGCCGACATGCCCCACTGACGGTAGACGTCCAGCAAATGAGCCGTTTCCACTCCGTAGCCGATGGGAAAAGCGATGCGTTCGAGCACTTGACGGCGAACCGCGTATTCTCCGGACAACGGCTGGATAACGGCCGATAACTCGGGGAAAAACAGGGAGAACAAGGGACGCACCAAAATCTCCGTCACCCGTCCTCCTCCCGAAGGACGGATGCCTTGGGAATAAGCCAAAGGACGATCGTAAAAGGCTTTAACGTAATGCGTTTCGTCGTTGTAGATCAAGGGCCCCACCAAGCCGTAGACAAACCGGGGATGGATGTTTTTGATGTCGGCGTCGACGTAGACGATGATATCGCCCTTGAGTTGGTAGATCGCTTTCCACAAGTTCTCGCCCTTGCCGCGCTTGTTCCCTTTCTCGGGCAGGATTTCTTCGTCGAGATAAACGTCCGCTCCGAAGGAGGCGGCGACCTCCCGAGTCTTGTCGGTCGAGCCCGAATCGATCACCGCGATCTCGTCGAGCAAGGGATACCGCGTCATCAACTCGGATTTGAAAATGACGATCTCCTTCCCAATGGTATTGGCTTCGTTAAGCGTCGGGATGCAGAGGGAAATGGTGAGATTCTTCTGTTCCTTGAGTTCGATCAGTTTGAGAAGATCCCAAAACGCCGAATGATGAAACGTGTTGGCGTCGAGCCAACCGTCATTCGTTGTCGCCATCGCAAATCCCAAAGTCGATCGCCTGCAGCATCGCTACCAACTGGGCGATTCCCGCGAACATCGGTTCGATTCGGACCGCCTCCCGAGCTTCGACGCCCCGAGTTCGTTCGGTAATGCCTAACGTAACGCCAGGGATATTGCGAGCAATCAAGGACGAAAGCTCGCCCACGCTGGGACGAACCAAGGGGCGAACGCCCAATTGCTTCATTACCGAGCGGGTGAACGCCGGCAGCGGATGTTCGAATTCGAGCCCCCCGTTGCGGCGCCGGGCAATCACTTCCAATTCCAGTTCCAGCTCTCTCTCCAATGTAACGCGGCTAACGATCTCTTCCAGTCTCAATTGCAATTTCGGCACCATGCCCTTCATGGCGCTGCGGATTTCGAATTTCACGCTTCCCTCCTCTACCGGCTGATAAAAGGAATCTCCGGCGTGAACGGAACCCAGGTTGATCGTCGTGGGAGGATGACTGGGCATCGGAATTTCTTCGATCAACCGGATCGTCTCGGACAAAGCGCCGATTACCCGGTTTTCGGCTCGGTTCCCGACCCCGTTCGGGACCGTTCGACCGATAATCTCCCCCCGAAGCATCCCGATGGCCCGATAGCTCAACCGTCCCAGATCCACTCCTTCGACGCAAACGCCGGCCCGTATCGCGCCCGGATGATGGTCCAGAAAGAATTCGATGCCCTGCAGATTGCCCCGTCCCAAACTCTGCGAAGCGCCCATCAGAATCAAGTTCGCGTCGAAGCTGACCTTCAGCTCCTGCAAGATCGTGGGCAAGGTGCACAGCACCGCGACTCCCAAGCTGTTATCGGCAATGCCCGCCCCCCCGATGCTTTCCGTCCCGACCCGAACCGTATGATCCACGGTTTCGCCGTACCAGGTATCGATATGAGCGCACACCAGGATGTTGTCCTTTCCGACCCTTCCCGGCAACACGGAGAGAACGTTATGAGCTTCGTCGGTCGAAATCACGTCCAGCTCACATTCGCGGAACCGGTCCATGATGAAGCGGATCCGTTTTTCTTCCTGGCAGGTTGCGGCCGGTATTTCGCCCACCATGACCAAATTGGCCAACAACATGTCCTTCAAGCGAGCGGCGCCCTCGCGGTAGGCCTGAACCTGCCCCAGCAATGTTTCGACCGCGCTCCTCGCCTCCTCGTCCATGGCGTTAATTCCCGATAGAATCGGCGTAAAGCGTCAAAACTGTCCTTAGTAACTCCCCCCTTGCTCGATCGAGACGATCCGCCGGCCCGACCGGAACAGGCACCGGAATCTAGTCAAGTGTTGGCAAAACCGAAAGAATAAAAGAAACTCCGGCGCACCCGGTTATGGCAACCTTCGACCCCAAGCCCGTCACCAATCGCAGGGTGGGATTCATTTCGACCCGATTTTCCGGGCACGACGGCGTCTCGCTGGAGAGCGCGAAATGGGCGCAGATTCTCTGGGAAGACCGCCACACGTCGTTCTGGTACGCCGGGTTGCTGGATCGCGACCCCGCCGTCAGCCTGTGCGTCCCCGAGGCCCATTTCACACATCCGGAAAACGAATGGATCAATCGGCGCATCTGGGGCGTTACCCATCGCAGCCAATTGGTCACGCAACGGATTCACGCACTGGCCGCTTATCTGAAAACTACGATCTACGAATTCGTCAACCGCTTCTCCCTCGATCTGCTCATCCCCCAGAACGTGCTCACCATCCCCATGCACCTGCCATTGGGGGTGGCCCTGACCGAATACTTGGCGGAAACGCAAATGCCTGCCATCGCCCATCATCACGACTTTTATTGGGAACGGGACCGGTTCAGCATCAACTCCGCCATCGACTACCTGGACATGGCCTTCCCCCACCGGGGCCATAACATTCTTCACGTCGTGATCAACCAACAGGCCCAAGAGCAGTTGTCGCTGCGCAAAGGCGTCTCTTCCACCTTGGTGCCCAACGTCTTCGAATTCGAAAAAGAACCCCCGCCTCCCGACGAATATTGCGCCGGATTCAAACGCGACGTCGGCCTTGAAGAAGACGATATCATCATTCTGCAACCCACGAGAATCGTGCCCCGGAAAGGCATCGAAAACGCGATCAGGCTGGTCGGCCGCCTCAATAATCCCAAATGCAAGCTCGTAATCACCCACGAATCGGGCGACGAAGGCGTCGAGTACCAACACATGCTCGAGGAACTGGCTCGGGAAGAAGGAGTAGACCTGCGGATCATCGCCGACCGCATCACCGACGTTCGCCAAACCGATCAGGAAGGACGCAAGACCTACACCTTATGGGACGCCTACACCCACGCCAGCTTGGTCACCTTTCTGAGCACCTACGAAGGTTTCGGCAACGCGCTGTTGGAAGCCTTCTATTTCCGGGTTCCCGTGGTCATCAATCGTTACTCGATCTTCATTCAGGATATCGAGCCGAAAGGTTTTAGTCTGACCTTGATGGACGGATTCGTGACGACCGGTATCGTCAAGCAGATCCAACGGCTCACCGGCGACCTAGCCTACCGCAACCGAATCACCGAAGCCAATTACCGGCTGGCTACCCGGTACTACGGCTACGCTCCGTTGAGGCGCAACCTGCAAACTCTGATTGCCAATCTTCCCCAACCTCACTGAGCGCTTCCGTTCGCCGAACAACCGGCGCCGATTCCGGCGAGCGATCGTTACCGTTCTTCCCAAGCCGCCAGCGGAAAACGATGAGACGGGACAATCGGACGGCAGACGGCGCTTAGGGCACCTTTCCGGCGGCAAACGGACGGATACCGGCCAACCGGATTTTGCCGCCTCGGCGCGCCGTTCGCTTTCCGGTCGTCGCAAGCCGTTCCCCTGATCCCTTCGCGAGCGACAGTTGCCATAGGCCCGAATTCGTTACCCCAAACGGCGAACTGTCGACCGGACGACTCGAAGCACGGTTAATCGTTTTTGCCTTTCATTGTGATTCGTGGCACAATCAAAACCATGTTCTCCCTGCGATTGTCCGGGTTTTGGTTAGCCGCCCTGATGACGGGTTGGCTCTACGGAGAAGAACTTCGCATCGAGCCGGTCGACGCCGACCATAGATTTTCGATCTATCGGCAACACCACTCCCAGCCCTTGGTTCAACTGCGAACGCCCACCGATCGGCGTCCGTCGCTGCAGCTGCCGGCCGAAGACGAAGACAGATCGAATTCCGTCGATTTATTCTGGGCCTTTTCCGATCTGAACGGACGCGACTACTTCGCCAACCCGGCCGCCGATCATTGGAAACGGGTACGAGTCGAAATCATCCAATCCCAAGGAGCCGTGATCAGTTGGCAAACCGTCTACAACCTGTTGGACGGCCAAGGGAAAACCGTGTTGCGCGAAACTCAAACCTGGACGATACAACTGGAGGGAGAGCAGCAAATCCTGAACGTCGAATGGAGAGGCGAAGCCAAACAGTCGCTCACCGTCGGTAATTCGAACCGGGGAGGATTTTTCGTCTGCCCCAATCTCGCCGACGGCGTACCAAGGCAAATCGAAAACGCCGCCAGGCAAATCGACCGCCTCGCCGACGGTCAACAGGGATTGTGGGCCAGTATCAAGGTCCATTCGCCCGCCGCCGAAGAACCGTCCTATCTGGCTATCTTCGACCATCCGGACAATCCCGGTTATCCGTTGCGCTGGCAAGCGGATCCCGAGCGCGGTTTCGGCCCCGTTCCCCACTGGGACCGTGATTGGCAACATGAACCAGACGACATCATCCTGATGAAGCACCAGTTGGTCGTTAATCACGGCGCCTGGAGCAACGTGGCCGTTACCGAAGCTTGGAGCCAATTCAGCGGTATCCGCGGCACGTGGGCCCTCTGGGGCATCGCCCAGCGCGAAGGACTGGAAGCCGAATTCCTGACGCCGCAACGAGCCATCGAAGAGATGACCTTGGCGGACGATTTCCAGGTCAACGCCTATGCCGCCGAACCCATGATCACCCAACCGATGGCCTTCTGCTGGGACGACCGGGGCCGGATGTGGATCGCCGAAAACCGCGACTACGAATCGCGAGGCCGGGGATTCTCCAACTCCGGAGACAGCCGCATCCTGATCCTGGAAGATACCGATCGCGACGGCGTGGCGGACAAACGCACGGTCTTTTCCGAAGGCATCCCGTTTCCGGCGGCCATCGCGGTCGGCTTCGGCGGCCTCTGGCTCGGCGCTCCGCCTAACTTGCTGTTTCTGCCCGACCGGGACGGCGACGACCGGGCCGACAAGGAAGCCATCGAAATCCGGTTGACCGGCTGGGGGATCCGCGACCGCCACGAAACGCTCAACAGTCTCCATTGGGGGCCGGACGGTTGGCTCTACGGATGCCAAGGCTTCGCCACGCCGTCACGGGTCGGGAAACCCGCCGATCCGGATAACCGAACGCTGTATCGCCACCAAGAAAACTTTCCGAACGATATCGCTCTGACCGACGAAGCCGTCGATATCAACGGAGGCGTGTGGCGCTACCATCCCACCAAGGATCGCTTCGAAGTCGTAGCTCACGGATTCAGCAATCCCTGGGGCATCGATTACGACGCCAAGGGGCAACTGTTCATCACCGCTTGCGTGATCCCCCACATGTGGCATGTCATTCCCGGCGGCATCTACCATCGGCAAGGGGGCCGTCACTTCAATCCCTATGTCTATCACGACATCCGCACGATCGCCGATCATCGGCACCGTTCCGCTCACGGCGGGGCTCGCGTCTATCTGTCGGACGCCTTTCCCGAATCCTATCAGGGGAAAATATTCATGGCCAATATCCACGAGCACGCCTTGCTGGTGGATTCCTTGATTCCTCAGGGTTCGGGTTTCGTCGCCAGCCATCACGAAGATTTCCTGTTGGCCAACAACGCGCAATGGATCGGATTCAGCGTGGAAATCGGACCTGAAGGAGGGGTTTACGTCCTGGACTGGCACGACGCCGACATTTGCGGCAAAGAGGTGATCAACAAGGATACCGGGAGAGTTTTCCGGATCGTTCCCCAACAGACCCAGGCCCAACCATGGCCCAACCGGTATGCCGATCTGGCCACTCTGCCCGACGCCGAATTGGTAGCCCTGCAGACCAAACCCAGCGTCTGGCATGCCCGGCGCGCCCGAACCATCCTGCAGGACCGAGCCCATCGCCAATCGCTCGCTCCCCTCACCCACGTCCAGCTCCGAAGGATCTTATCCGCAGAGATAAATCAGGACTATCGGTTAAGAGCGCTTTGGGGACTTCATGTTACCCAGGGACTCGACGAAACGGCGTTGCTCTCGATCCTCGAAGACTCCGACGAGTATCTTCGCTCCTGGGCCGTTCAACTGCTCTGCGAAGACCAGGCTCCCTCACCGGCCGCGCTCCGGCGATTCGCGGCCCTGGCCGAATCGGATCCTTCCCCGGTAGTCAGGCTCTATTTGGCCGCCGCGCTCCAGCGATTGCCCCACGATTCCCGCTGGCCCATCCTCAACGCCCTGGTGCGGCATGCCGAAGACGACGACGATCATAACCTGCCGCGCATGATCTGGTTCGCCACCGAACCGATGGTCGTTCAAAACACCGATTCCGCCCTGGCCTTGGCCAACGCCAGCCGCTTGGAACTGGTTCAACGGTGCATCGCCCGCCGCTTGGCCGACGCCGAAGCCTGGGAAACGTTGGTCCAAGGTTTGGGACAAGCCGAGCCGCAAGCTCAAGCCGGGTTGCTTCGAGGATTCTTGCAGGGACTGGAAGGCCGCAACGAAGCGCGTCCTCCGGAAAACTGGCCGCCGGTATTCGCCCGATTGCGCAACGACGCGGACGAAGAAATTCGACGCTTGTCCTTGGAAATCGCCCAGTACTTCGGTGACCTCGAAGCCGCCAAAACGATGTTAAGCGAGCTAGCCGACGAAACGGCGCCTCTCGAAAACCGGCAAAAGGCGCTGCGCTACCTGGCCGGCCAACGGCATCCCCAACTGCCCGAGCGGTTGCCTTCGTTGCTCGAAGCTCCGGAACTGCGGGTCGAAGCCATCCGGGCCGTCGCCGCTTTCGACAACGACCGGCTCAACCGGGCGCTGCTGAATCGTTATCCCCAATGGAACCCAACCGAAAAACAGGAAACGCTGCAATCGCTGTCCTCCCGGCCTCGTTCGGGCCGCTTGTTGACCGACGCCATCCGCGACGAAAGTATTCCGAGACACGAAGTTCCCGCTTACGTCGCCCGGCAACTCCGCCGGGTCGTGGGCAACGGATTCGTCGAAGTCTGGGGGCCCATCGAACAACTCACCGCCGAGAAACAGACCGCTTACCTGAAGTACCGCAACCTGCTCACCGAGCAAGCGTTAAGAGAAGGCAATCCGGCCCAAGGACGCGTCCTGTTCAATCAGGCTTGCGGGATCTGCCACAAAATGTACGACAGCGGCAGCAACATCGCTCCGGACATCACGGGCGCGGACCGTACGAATCTCGACTATCTCCTCAGCAATATCATCGATCCCAGCGCCGACATTCAGGACGACTACCGCTTGGTGATGATCACGACCCGGGACGGACGATCCTACGCCGGCAACATCGCCAACGAATCGGAACGTCAACTGGCGCTTCGCACCATCGGCCAGAACATCGTGCTCAATCGATCCGAAATCCAATCCCGGGAAATCGCCCCGATCTCCATGATGCCGGAAGGCATTCTGGAGCAACTGACCGACCGGCAGGTATTGGATTTATTCTCCTACTTGCAAACGACCTCTCAAGTCCCCCTCCCCGAAGAATAAGCCGTCCCCGGACGGCTCAATCGTCCAATCTAACGGTAGTGCGGTCCGCCAGCCATTTCATATCGACGTTTCCGGGAGAGGAGACGTCCAACTGCATCCGTTGAAAAGTGATCGGCTGGACCGTGTCGGCATGGGACCACTTCTTGATTTCGGCGTGGCCGTCGGCGAAGGAAAGTCCGGCGGCGCCGTTATGGTAACTGGCCGGGTAATCGATAATCCGGGCGGTATTCAGATTCTGCACCATTTGATTGGCGAACCCGCCGGCGTTGATGCTGTCCGGATGCTCGTCCAGCAAAACGTACAAGTTGGAGGGCCCGGGAAAATTCAAGTCGGGCGATTTGAGAAACACCTTGTAAAGCTGCCGCCCGCCCGAGTGAGCGGGCAACCATACCCCCGGCCCTCCCATGGCCTGACTCATCCCCATGCTCCGGATTCGGGAATGCCTCCGGCCGGATATCGTGACGTAACTCCGATCGGCCGGACACTTGTACACCTCGGCCGAAGGGAGGTGAGGCGCAAATTTGGCCAACTTCGGATCCAGCAGATCCTGGATATTGGTGTTGTCGGTATTCCCCGGATTATAGTCCAGCCAACCGCCGACCCATGCGTAGAGTTCGTCACCGCTGTTGCCCGGTTTGGTCAACCAGCCGCCGTTATCGTCCGGGTACATCAGGTGCGCCAATTGCAACTGCTTGAGGTTACTGAGACAAGAAATCCCCTGAGCCTTGGCTTTCGCCTTGCTGAGAGCGGGAATCAGCATTCCCGCCAAAATGGCGATAATGGCGATCACCACCAACAGTTCGATCAAAGTAAAACCGTTGCGAAGTTTATCCATGGGCCTGTCCGTAACCGTTAAACGCCGACGATGCGAAGGGAAGTTTCAGACTCCTTGGCTTAAGGGGCATTGTCAACTCATTAGCGTTCCGGTCCATTGCGGCGCCGGCGGCGCAAAAAAACGAAATGTTAAGTTGCATCCCCGAACCGAAAAGCTACGTTCCCCGGCATGAAACCCGTTGCTAGTCCTCCCGAGGGGTCTGCCGTCTCGGATCGCCGTGCTTTTCTCAAAACCGCCGGCGTCGCCGCTGCCGTACCGTTCATTCTGCCGAGCGGGATACTGTCGGCCGACGTGAAACTCAACGATCGGATCAACATGGGATTTATCGGCATGGGCAAGCAAAACCGGGGCTTGCTCAACAATTTCATGCGCGACGATTCCGTGCGGGCCGTCGCGGTTGCCGAGGTCGACCGCTCCCGACGGGATGATTCCAAGAACCGGGTCGACAAAAAATACGGCAACCAAGACTGCAAGGCCTATATCGACTGCCGGGAATTAATCGCCCGGGACGACATCGACGCGGTCTGCATCGCCACTCCCGACCACTGGCATGCCTACCAGACCGTGGCGGCGCTGAATTCGGGCAAAGACGTCTATTGCGAAAAGCCTCTGACGCACAACGTCCACGAATCCATTGCGGTTATCAAAGCGTCGAAGCGCAATAACAAGATCGTGCAAACCGGATCGATGCAACGGTCCTCCCGGGTATTCCGGGTCGCCTGCGAACTGGTCCGCAACGGGGTCATCGGCAAGGTCACGAGAACCGCCGTCAATATCGGCCCTCCGGGAATTCCCTGCGATTTGCCGGAAGAAGAAATGGAACCGGGCTTGGACTGGGACATGTGGGTCGGCCCCGGCCCGTTGCGCCCCTACAACTCCGTTCTCAGCCCCCGAGGAGTCCATAACCATTTCCCGAACTGGCGCCACTACAAGGAATACGGCGGCGGCATGGTTTGCGATTGGGGGGCCCATCATATCGACATCATCCACTGGGGACTGGGTAAGGACAGTAGCGGGCCGGTAGCCGTCATTCCTCCGTCCGAAAACGATGGGATGAAAGGAGCGCAGCTTGTCTATGATGGCGGCATCTCTACCGTGCACGGCCAAGGGCTTGGCGCGCAGTTCGTCGGTACTGACGGCGTAGTGGAAGTCAATCGCGGCGTTTTCACCCTCTCCCGAAAAGGCAAGATGCTGGTCGGCAATCCGCGAAACGTGAACCCTCGACCTCGGCTCAACGAGGAACTCGACAAGGCTGAGGAACAGTATTTGAAAGGTGCCAAGGTCAAACTCTACCAGAGTTCCAACCACGTGCAGGATTTTCTCTCCTGTATGCGCAGCCGCCAGCAACCCATCACCAATGCCGAAACCGGCGCCCGCACATCCATCGCCTGCCACCTGATGAACCAGGCTTACTACAACCGGCAGGCTATCCTTTGGAATCCGGTTCGGATGAAATTCGCCAAAGGGGCCGGAAAGGCTTCTTGGTTGACCCGCAATTACCGCGGCCCTTGGGCAGTAGTTTAAATTGATTGTCGTTCGTCGTTAGGGAGCCGCCTTGCAAATCGATCGCCGATTCAAGGCGGCTCCTTGCGGTCGAAGTTGCGCCGGGTTAAGGGACAGATCAATGACCCTAACTTGAACCATGACTAGTCTGAACTTCACGAAGAGAATTAACACTATTTTGCAATAAAACCATTGATTTTATTGGTCATTCAGGTCTTGGGCACGAAGTTCAACCTGTCATCCTTACGGGAACAGTCTGGAAGGGATTGATTCCCAAAAGTTGGAACGCTTTGTCTTTAAGCCTGGTTGGAGTGGTCACGATCATTAGTTCCTACGGCACCTGATGGGATAGGCTAACGGAGTTCAACCCGACACTGGAAAGATCGTCGAGCAGGGTTCGAAAGCTACGAACCGGAAAGTCGTCTTGGGTTCGTTTCGAATCGGCCTTCCGCTTGGCGTCAGGTGACACCTTGGCTGACTCGACTTGCGTAGTTCGACCAAGCTCTTGCCGCTTGTCGATCATCATCTTCGAAAAGTAGCAGTGCGAGGCGTTGACGCAGATGCCATTCGATGTAGTAGCTCAACAGGCAGAGGAACACGTGAGCGCGGACGTGAGCTTCGGAGTAAACTTTGAAAGGGCGTACTCGCAGATCTTTTTTGATGCTCCGAAAAGCTCGCTCCACCTTTGACAGACTCATTGAGGCCTCGACGGCCGCTTCTGATTTAATGTCCGAAAGGCTGGTGCGGATGACATACACGCCGTCGAACCGGGCCTCGGCTTCAATTCGGTCGTGACGGCGAGACCAACTCATGCGGTGGTCGGTGATCGTGATCTGGAAGTGTTTTTCGACCTTGAGACGGTTAACCTCGCGACTGACACGATGGCCGATTCTAACTTTGCCGATCAACGTGCCGGCACGAACGGAAGCGGCAATTCGTTCCAATATCTGTTCACTTAGCTGCAGCAATTCCTCCCGTTTGCGTTGGCGTTCTTCCCGCAAGCGGGGATTAAGGCAGACCATCAGGCGTTCCCCGGGAAAGTCGGGACTGGCGATCTCGGCAACAGCATCAGGCACCAGTGCCTCAGGGACCAGAGGTGGTTGAGCTAACTTCCGCAAATCAGTCGATTTCAGAGCTGAGATCCAAGCGATTCCAGCTGGATCCAAATGCTCCCGAATCCGAGCCGTGGTCACCATTCCCCGATCGCCGACCAGCGCGATCCGGTTAATCCCGAATCGCTTCCGAAGCTTCTCTACCTAGGAAGCCACGGTGCTTGGATCAAAGGTGTTTCCGGAGAACAGTTCGACCGCGATCAGGCATCCCTCGGGGGTGCAGCAAGCCGATGATGATTTGTTTCTTGCCCTTCTTGCCGTCGCGGCTGAAACCAAAAGCCGCTAACGGACAACTTTTTTCTTCCAGGTACGAACTTGTGACGTCATACAGGATCAGCGTCTTATCCTGAAGGTGTTTCTTAGCCAAACTTCTCTCGATCCACGGTTGAAGTTTTAGCAACCAATCCAGCATGTCGAGAAGTTCGTTGCCGGTGACCGTCCCGAGTTCCAGAAGTGCCCCGAGACTGGTGTTGGCCGTTTCCGGCGAGAATCGGCGGGCCGTGGCCAGCTTGGAATCTGGTGCGAGCACTCGTGAAATGATGGCGGCGAAAGCCAACTGTCGTTGGCGACTGAGCTGGCAATGAAGCAATCGTTCGAGTCCCAGCCGGCGAGCGGTCGCCAGAACGGCGATGACATGGCTATAATGGAGGGAACGATTAATCTTCAGGAGTTGGGAAACATCGCTGACCGCGATACTGCCCTTGAGGATGGTGCGAAAGTCGTTAATGACCTTGGCAGGCAGCTTGGAAAGGTAGGCGATGGTTTTTTTTCCGGATCCGGGAACCTTCCCGCCATGATTGACGTAACAGAATGGCCGGTTTGTTTGCCTAGTTCGGGACGGATTCGATATTGAAAACCATAAGGTGACGTATTATGGGAACGTAATAACTAATATAATTCAGATAAATACTTTGCAAAATGAAAAAATACCGAAATTATTATGGGAACGATTTGGCAAGTTTAATTCGCTATATTTTGACTTAAACCCAATAAAAACGTAACTGCCTAGGTACCTGATCCTCCCATTTTTCCAGTAAAAGCGACAGTTTTAAACTGTGGGGACCGATCGAAGGCCTCGAAATCAACCGATTAACAGTTTATCGGCCAACTCTTCTGGGGCAAGACGCAAGGTCGAGATGACATCCCATCCCTGCTTTTCGGCAGTGTTGATCACCCCGCGAAGGACGGCGAAGTCGGCGGCGCCTTGCTGTGAACGAAAGCAACCGGAGATCTTCATGATTAATTTCATCATCCTTGAATCGCGCTCCGCCAGGTTATTCGTGAAGGAAATGGCCCAGTCGAACACGAACCTGAGCGAGTCTTCTCGATTCCGTTGCAACCGTTCCGCCAGATTATGACCGGTACGTTTTCTTCGGCGGCCCCGCTTGCCAGACGGCAACGGCGGTAACTCCTGGTGATACTGAATCGCCTCGTTCAAGATGTCGTCATAACGTTGGTAGATCGTTTCCCGCAAGTCTTTCGCCAGCTCGGGTGACCCGCGATTTTGATGAGTCGAATCACGCCGTTTCGCTCGCCGAACAAATCGCTCCAGAACTAATAAATACCACAACATCTTTCCCGCCCACTCCTCCTGTTGTTCCTTGGCGGCTTGTAACTCCCGCAGATGATGAGCATGGCAGTATCGGTGGATCAATTCTTCCATTTTGGGATAAGACGCAAAACTGTCGTGCACCACCCGCCCGGTCAGATCGCCGAACATTTCACCGCGACCCTCGGCGACGCGTAAGCTCGTCGTCTTTTCGGTGCTCATGACGTGTAACCACTGCGTTTTGCCTTCGATTCGTAAACCCGTCCCGTCCAAATGTTTGGGGGCCTCTCCTTGAGCTACTTGACGTTGTAACGCTGGAGCAAGCGGTCGCACTTCCTCGGCTTGGCGCCGACAGACGGTCGCGACGGTGGCCGAAGACATGTTGACTCCTGAGAGCACCTTCAGAATCTCCACGATCCGCCGCTCCGGGATCAAGTGCTTGATCCGCAGATAAACGACGTGCGCCGACAAGTTCGGCCCGAATTGGACGGGACCGTCGACTCCGGCAGGAAACGTGGCCCGGACCAGCCGGCCGCAATGGGAGCAAGAACAACGATGCGCCCGATACTCAGTCGTCTTGATTGTGCGACTGGGGACTTCTTGATCCACGAGCTGTCGAACTTGAATTTCCGGGTGCCACTCGGCAGTTTCATCGATCGCTTCCCCGCAATGGGGACAGACCGTGGGATACAATTCCTGAACGGAGTCCGGCTGGGAAGTTTGCCTCATCGTTCGCCCCTGATGACCGGGTTGTCCTCCCGAGGACTTTTTCTCGCAGTCACGCCGAGGACGACCGTTGGCGGTCGAGTTCTCTTTCTTGAAACCGTCGCTGGAAGGCGGTCTGCTGCTATTGCGACTATTCTGTGCTAACTGCCGGCGACATTCCTTGACTTGCTCGGTTAACTCGTTGATGCGACCCCGTAGTTTGGCCACTAACTCGCTCTCGCCGACCGCGGCCGCCGTTTCGGCGGCACTTCCCTCCGTAGCGTTTCCCCCCGTCTCCGATTCGATGGCCGGCGAATTTTGGGGGCCGGATTGACGGGGTAGTTGTTCCTCCAAGATCGGCTCGGCCGGATTGCCTTCGGCCTCGTGAGAGCCCCGCTTTTCGAGTTCGGCCAGCCGGGCTTCAAGTTGCTGAATCTGTCCCTGATCGGCTTGACGTTCGATTCGTAACTCGGCAATGAGAGCTCGAGAACTCTCCAGCTGCGATTGAGATAGCTGATACTTGGCCTGGGATTGCTGGAGCTGAGCTCGAGTGGCTTGTAACTGACCTTGAGACTCCTCCCACCGAGCTTGTAACCCAGAACACAGTTCGTGATCGGTGAAACCGTTGCGGTTTCCCGAAGCTTGGCACGTCTCCAAATTGCAGGAAGTCAACTTCAAGCGACTTGCAGAATCCTCAGTCTAAACAGACTGTAGCACGAAAATAACTCGAAGTCAAAAAAAAGGGGTTTCGAGTACCTAGGCAGTTACATAAAAACAGGGGTTTTCATGCTTAATGGCTGGTGAAGTTCCGCCTAGCTTACAATTCCGATTAGCTCCCGGACGGATGTGTAATGAATTGCCCATAATAGCGTGACGAATAAAAACCCTCCGCCTTCCATTCTCAGCCGTGTCAGGGCCCCTATTCCAGACCAACGAACGGTGCTCGCAGCTATTGTTCCCTTACCTTCTCTCGAATCGCATGCCTTTAATCTAGTTCCGACCCCATTCCTTGTATTTTATCTCGATTGCCTCGGTGCTTCGCCTGATGAAGCGTTGGTATTTCCGTGTTTGCTCGGTCAAAAATACGCAGGTAAACCTTGCACTCGTTCTTCAGACTGGAAAATACTCCACCGGCACGCTATAAACTTTTGCCAACCTCACCAAATTGCATTTATTCGACAGCACCTGACCAGTTTGGTGCCAACTCAAGATTCCACCCGAATTCCTCCCCCCGAGGCAATCCAAGTCCGCCAACCACTCACAAGCCCGCCGCGATTGCTTCAACCGCTTGTAGATATTCTTCGGCGGGAGTGCATCCGGATTGGAATTGTCCGATTCGCTCATCGTCTGGAATAATCAAACTATCAGACTGCTATCGCCTGCCGCCGTCTTCGTTTAGCCATCGCGCCCTCGCACCAAATTATATACCGGCATACGACCGTGTTCCCGATGAAACTCCTCAATCCAAAACGACTCCCATTTATACGCATCACTATCGTCTTCGATTAACGAATACTCGACTTTTTTTACACCCCACTCCTTTCGTGCAGGGGAACTTTGAAAGCGCTCCCGCACCAACCCTTTGCCTATGTAAACGACTTCATTGCCAGAATTCCCCCCCCCCATAACGGTATATTCCCTTGTCGCTTGAGTTGACACTGGATATTTTGTCCACTAAAACGCTGTTTTCGAACGTGGGCATTAACCGTATATACCATGCGTCGCCCCGACTTTTGCTTTCGCTCGTCGCAATCGCCGGCAGTGGCGGCAACGTCGATTCGTACTTTTTTAGTTCAAAACGTTTCAATCGCTTTTCTTTTGAGTGCGCCACTTTTTTGATCCACGAGTTTCGATTGATGAATCCCTTGGCGGTCAATGTCTTCCGAATCATCTTTCCCTTCTGCTCCGTTTGCAGTTTTAGCAAGTCGATTTTTTTATCCATGCCCAGCACAGGCTGGAACACAATCGTCCGTTTGTCGGGGTCGCCAGCGACACGCATCCAATTTATATCCTGCAAACTCGCCATCAAGACCGTATCCGACGCAAATTTAAAAGAAGTCGAGCTTACTGTTACCTCGTTCTTCCCCGTATTACTTGGTATATACCACTCCAATCCCATCGTGCTTATTCCTTTCTTGTTAGTTGTGTTCTGCGGTTTTTCACCAGCCCTTCCACATCGTTCGATTGAGTCCCAAGTAGTGGTGTAACTAACCCTTCGGAAAAGCAGCTTGGTTTGGGCTCCTCGGCAGAATCTAAATCACCACGATTGCCACCCCGACTCGTGTCGAGATTTCGGGGCATTATGTCGAAATCTGGACCAGGGACAAGACTTTTTTTTCGGTAAACCGAAATACGTTTTGCAGGTGTCACGCGTGACGCCCCACGGTCGCAGCACTTGTTCCGTTCGGGGCTCGCCTACGACCCTTGGCCCCGCGTTTCCTGGAATGAGTCAAGCAAGGGACTCGGAAGAGATCAGGAGAACTATTCTGGAGTTCTTCACCTGCGATCTGACGGGACAATCCAATTCCGGATCGCATAATGACTGAGAGGAGACACTACGGTGCGTGGCGGTGGTCAATTCCGCCACGCGTCCCTTGACGCTACTTGAAAAAAACTACTTGGGAAAAAAAGTACCTGGAAACACGCCTCCCAAGTAAAGGACCCCGAGAGTGCGAGACAATCTCAGCGACCTTCCGATTAACGGGTGCCAACCCTCCGCCTGCGGCGAACGATCAAGCGCCGGTGACGATTTGTCGGATCGCCCCGTGATCCAAGTAGTTGTTCTCGTTCTGCCACTGGCGGTTTTGCTGCAATGGAGCAAGGTGCCCACGATGCGAAGGATCGAGTCGACGTTAGGAAAGACGCCTACGGCATCCGTGCGCCGTTTGATTTCCCGGTTGAGTCGTTCGATCGGATTGGTGCTGCAGATTTTGACGTGCCGGCTTTCGGGCAGGAAAGATAGGCGAGAACTTTCGATTCGGCCTCGTTCCTCAGTTGGGCGACCTTGGGAAACCGACTCCTCGATTCCTCGGCGATCTTGCCCCATTGGGGTTGAGCCGAGGCTCGTTGCCGAAAGGCGAAAACAGTGTGAACCTGGCTTTCGATCGCCGCTCGCTCGCCTTGGCGGATGTGAGCCAGGAGATGACGCAAGAAGTGCACTTGGCAACGTGGCCACGAAGTGGCCAGCGTGCGCTGAATGGCAGCCCCCTATCTTTGATGGTGATCGGAGATTGCCAAAGGCACGTTGCGAAGCCCACGGCGCAGCAGTTTCCGGAGGAAATCGGTCCAGAACGTTTCCGCTTAGCTGCAGCCGATTTCGAATCCCAGCACCTCGCGACGGCCTTGGTCGTTGACACCCAGCGCCAGAGTAGCGGCCACCGAGAAGATGCGACCGCTTTCCCGAACCTTGACGTAAGTGGCATCCAACCAAAGAAACGGCCACTGGCCTTCGAGCGGTAGGTCCAGGAACAATCCCACTCGAGTATCGAGTTCTTGGCACTGGCGAGAAACTTCACTGCGCTTGACACCGCTCAAGCCAATGGCTGGCACCAAGCGATCGACGTTGCGCGTCGAGATCCCTGGAACGCAGGCTTCTTGAATGACCGAAGTCAACGCGGCTTTCCGAGAGCCGGCGCGTGGTCAGAAAGGAGGGAAAGTAACTGCTGTGGCGCAATTTGGAGATCGGCAACTCCACTCCACTTCACTTCACCGGCCCGCGTCTTCCAAGCTCGAGCTCGATAGCCGTGACGTCACGTGGTGCGTTCGGAATTATTTTCGCCTGACGCCGCCCCGATCAAGACTGCGACTTCCTCTTCCATGATCTGTAGCGCCTGTTGGCGTTTCATTTCCCGGAGCAGATTCAGATCACCTCTAACTCGGGTGGATCTGGTCTCGGTTGGTTCGGATCGTTCATCTCCAATATTTCTTCCTTGGTTGGGCGATAATCCCAATCTGCCGAAAGTCCATAGAGTAGACCGATCACTCGAAATCTTTCGATTCCCGGAGGCCCCAAATGGGACACAAGCATGCAGTGACTGGCCGTCGCGAAGGTCGTTACGTATGAAACCCGCAAGGGGAATTTCGACCCACTGAAAAAAAAGTCTTGTCCCTAGTCCAGATTTCAACATAATGCCCCTAAATCCCGTCACGAGTTGGAGTGGCAATCGTGCTGATCCAGATTCTGCCGAGGAGCCCGAACCGAGCTGCTCTGCCGAAGGGTTAGTTGCACTTCTACTTGGGACTCAATCACCGTTCCCGCGCAGAAGGTCTCACTTAGGGACCTCGAAGGACACGACACAGCCCGATCGAAGGAGGATCCTGTCACCATTGCACAGAACCATGAGACATACCGCATCTTCGCTGTTCATCTTCCTGGCACTTTGCATCTGTCCGGTCGCGGAGGAAGAGAAAGGCTCGCAGGCCCCGCTGTTCAACGATGTCCATTTCCACCTGCTCAACTACATTCAGGAGGGAATCACCGCCAAGGAGTATCTGGACATAGCCGGAGATCACGTGGGCCGGGTGGCGATGTTCGGCATCCCTCTGCAGCAGAAGTGGGACTACTTCGTCACAGGGGATCGAGCCCCGGACTACTACCTTCGCTCGAACGCCTCGCTCTACTACTACTCCTTCGTGGATGCGCTGATCGCTCGGCAATACCTTTCGCTCGACGAGGAGCAGAAGCGCCGGGTGGATCCGATGATCACCGGATTCAATGCCACCGACATGTATGCCGCCGATCACATCAAGCGCGTGTTGCTCACCTTTCCCGGTGTCTTCTCGGGCATCGGCGAATTCAGCGTCCACAAGGAATTCGTCTCGGGCAAGGTCACCGGCCACGCAGCCAGTCTGCGAAATCCCGCCCTCGACCGGGTATTCGAGACGACCGCCGAGATCGGTCTGGTCTCCATCCTGCACTGCGATATCGACAATGTCCGGGCCGGGCAGAAACCGGATCACTACCAGGACCTTCTGGCCCTGTTCCGGCGCCACCCGGGAGTTTCCATCATCTGGGCACACACCGGGCTGGGGCGCTTCGTCAAGCCGGGTCGGGAACACGTCGCCCTTTTGGACGGGATGCTCGACGATCCCGCATGCGCTCACGTTACCATGGACATCTCCTGGGACGAGGTGGCCAAGTACGTGGTGGCCGACGACGATGTCCTTGATGCCTGGGTGACCCTGATCGAGGAGCATCCCACCCGGTTCCTTTTCGGGACCGATTCGGTGGCCCCGAAGAACTGGCAGGCCTATGCGAAGACCTACGAAATGTACCAGCCCTTGTGGGATCGTCTGGATGCCGATACCCGTGCGGACGTGAAACGTCTCAACTACCTGCGCATCTTCGATGCAGCAGTTCCCCGAGTGCGTGCTTGGGAACGCCGACAGATGGAAGCGGAAAACGCAGTCCGCTGAAGCCGGGATGCCGGATCCGGGGGGAAGCCCCTGTCCCCCAGCCTAACGACGGGTACAGGGTACGACAGGGCAGAGAGGCGAATTCTCGTTTCGTCCGACGAAACTCCGAAATGCCCCGTCAGCGGGATCCGGGGAGTCAAGGGATGGCGACAAGTGGACGAGGCGGACACGACTGGAAACGAAGGCTGCTCGGAATGGCACCGGGGTGCTTCACCAATCAGCGGGAAGGAGGCCCGGTCGGTTCGAAACGCAATCGACGGGATTGCATCTGTTACTCGCCATTTTATTTCGGGAAATCGTGCGTTTTTATTTCACATTATTTCGGACATAAACACTATGATCCGGCGGTCGGCTGCCCCATGGTGATGTTCTTTGGCCGTCAACGACTCCCCAATTTCCCCCCTTGGTTCTGCCGTTGAAACTTCCAGCGGATCCTTGGCGCTTTCGACGCCGGCGCAAGTGGCGATCATGCCGCCGCTCGGTTATGGCAGCGTCATCCCAACGCCCAATGACTGAGGCCTCCTAGGGCTAAAGACTGAAACGATCAGCTGTGAAGCCAATGACCCGCTCCCCGAATCTCCAACGAATTTTCTTTTCCAAGCAGTCTATTTATAAAACCGTTGGCCGTTGAGAATCGATCGTCACTCCTAGCTGACCCACCCCAATTAGCTCCCGGATTAATGTGAAAAAATTCGCCCGAAATAACGTGACGAATAACATCGTCGGTCAGTTCCGCAACCACGGAGTCGAGGCGGTCCTCGAATATGTCAGGCGTCAAGGAACGCACTTAGAGCCTTGGCAAGGTGCCATGCCAGCACTGGTGGAACCGCATTGCCGATCTGCCGCTCGGTCTCCCGCATTCCTGATTTGAACGTGAAGGCGTCGGGAAACGATTGCAGCCGCGCTGCCTCTCGCAACGATAAGCGGCGCGGCTGGCTGTAGTGCCACTGCACGTTACCGTGATGCTCCGCTCGGATGGTGGTGCTCGGACGGTCCGCCTTCAGGCGACGATCTCCCTGCTCCGGACGCCGAGCCGCCTTGCTCCAAAGGTGCGACGCCTCGAGGTTCTCTGGCTCACTCTCCAAATCACCAAGCGCATCCTTGGCGGTGATGTAGTCAGACGACTGTAACTCCGGTTCCAAGTGCTCAAACGATCGTCGCTTGGTACCCACAATGATAACGCGCTCGCGCATCTGCGGGACTCCGAAATCAGCTGACAGGTAGACCTTGTACGTCACCGCATATCCCGTTGCCTCAAACTCGGTGACCATCTGGGTAAAGAACTTCTGGGCGTGCGCTTGCAGCAACCCCTTCACGTTCTCAGCCACGAACGCACGCGGCTTCACGCGTTGGATCACGTCCACCATGCACCGGTACAAAATTGTCCTGCTACCGTTCGCTACGGTTTTGGGACCGTTGATCGAAACGTCCTGGCAAGGAAAGCCACCGATTATCACGTCGGCACGCTTGGGCAGGGTGTCTACCACGTCGGCAATGTCGCCGGTGTGAATCGCGTGCTTCAAATTGGCCTTATAGGTGGCGCAGGCCGAAGCGTTCAGGTCGTTTGCCCAGACGATCTCATAGGGCAGCGCATCGTAGTAGCGGCGGCCAAACCCGGAACCCGCCGAGGAAACCAAGGTCCATCCCCCACAACCAGAGAACAGCGATACAACCTTCCGCTTATTAACAGGCTTTCCGGCTGGCCTGTCGCTAACCTGCTTGGAACTGGCGGGGATATGCCGCACCGCACACTCCCTCATACCGCGTTACCGTCAACCAAATGACGGTAAGTGAGGCGGCCCCCGACGCACAGACGATAAGTACTCGCCACAAAGACTATGTCCGGCACGCCCCGCGGGTTCTGGCGGTCGCAAAACTCAGCGACGCACCGAAACTGGTGCATCATGCTGACGTGATGACAGGAACCGACGATGCCCCGCTTGAACAACGCCCCAAAACTCACGATATCGTTGAAGCGAACCTGGCACCTGACGTACTCGCCGGCACTCTGTACCACAGTCTCATACCGCTATTCCCATTCGCTATCAGAACACCCATGGCCGAGCTTGCTTGATCGCCAAGTTCCCCTCGGCGGTAACCTTGAACTCGATCTCCATCGCGAATTGCGGATCCTCGTAGTCGCGCTCGTAGAGCCTGGCGAAAAAATAATGAATCCACGTCAGGGATTTCCGCAATTCTTCCAGTTGCGATTCGTTCAGTAACGTTTTTTCCGCTTCGACCCGATTGGAATACGACACGACCTGATGGCCTTGTTCCCAACCCAACAGGGTCTCTTCCGGAAAGGACAGTTCGTCCGGATTGGTCACCATGTCCTCGCCGACTTGAGTGTTCAGGTAATAATTGCCGCCCGTCACCTGATACTCCAGCACGTCTGCGGTTACCGCGACTCCGTTAGCCTGCTCTCCCCGGTAACTGGGATGAAGCAAAACTCCCATGGCTGCCAGCCGATGGTCAATGCGATAGAACTCCCGCTCCTCGAAAGCGCGGTAGTTCCAGAGACTGGCGAAAACCTGTTGGACCGTTTTCGACAAATGGCCCTCCTGAGGCCGGTGAGAATAAGAATCGTATAACCCCGCCCCGCTGAATCCCGGCAGATCCTCGTTGTTTGTACTGGACCGGCATCGGATCGTGACGCCCTCGTCGAACGACTGTTGAATCTGGCCGAGCGCTTCGGACATCCAGCTTGGCGCTGTTCCTTGGCGAATTTGAGACCGCAACGACTTGAGCTGATCCCTGATCGTCTCCGAATCGGCACCCCCGGCCGACTCCTGCAGCAGTTGGTCCACGGCCTTGTTCAACCCGTTGCTCTCCATGAACTGGACGTAGAAATAAAACGGAATTCCGTAGCCGTCGGGCAAAACGCCCGCGGTCAACTCGAATTGGTGCATCTCGGCCAGATTCGCGGTCTTGACCCCGAAACTGTCGGCGTTCCCGAACCGAATCTCCTTCAAGGGAAGGATTTTCTTGACCGCGAGATTGCGTTTGGGCTTTTGCGTTTCGGTCGGCCGCCGATCCTGGAAATACCAGTCCACTTCTTCCTTGGTCGCCTCGCGCAGGCTGTAGCCTTGCGAATGAACCCGGTAATGGACCAGTTTCCCCAACAACGAACGCACCTGGGCATCCTCAGAAGCGCCGGCGACGTAGGCGTTGGGCACTTTGTCTTGAACGGCGCGCAAATTCACGTGCGACAGCGGAGTCTGCCGCACTTCGGTGATGACCCCGGCCACTCTCGGCAACTGATTAGGCAAGGATCGGCAGATCACGATTTCGTTCGGCTGCGGCAGAACGCCCTCTTCCATCAGGCGCAAGCGTCCGAACGATTCCGCCTCGTTGAGGGGCAAATAAACGATATTCCGGAACAAATCTTCGTCCAGATGAACGCTGACGTCCGAGGCGTCGTAGAGCGCTTTTTCCTGACGATAGCGGCCCACGTTTCCGGACAAAGGGTGAAACGCTATTTTTCCCTTGAGCAACGGCATGCCGGCGACCAAATCGTCGCGATACACCTTGATCTCCTCGAAAGAATAGGAATCGCGAGGCTGGAAATCGAAAATGTAGAGTCCCGCGCTCCCGTCCGGCGCCGCCAAGCGAGGCAAATAGGTTACGGCCCCGCGAACGCTGACTCTCATGTCAATGCCCACCTCTCGCATATAGGGAGGATGAGCCCGGTAATTCTGGGTGTTCATCCAGTAAAGTTTGGTCTGATCGCTGCCCGGCCGCTCGATAATGAATTTGACGTACTCCAGTTCCGCCAAATAACCGTCCCGAGCCACGTCGGGCCCTTGATAGGAGAGCTTTTCGAAAGTTTCGCGATCGGGAATGCTCGCCACCCCTCTCTCGAATTCCAAATCCTCCGGCTCGACCCGCTCACCGATCGGCCCGCCGAAACCTCCCGGTCCTCCGCCTCGGCCCTGTCCTTGTAACGAAACCGAAGTTCCTTGCACCAACAGGGCCATCGCCAACGGCCAAATTAAATGTCTTCCCATCCCGTGCAGCATCGTCATTCAAAAACAGGAAGACGTCAACCGTGACGATCGAGTTACAACCGAAACGGAATACGGGAGATTAATTGAGCAGCATTCCCCGGCGGACGAACGTAGGAATATCCAGATCCTCGCCGTTGCGAACCGTACGGCTGCTCTGTTCGAAGCGACCGCCGGAGGCCACTTCCAGATTCAACACCCCCTGCTCCATCTTGCGTTTGAGGCGCCGCTGAGCCCGGGTTCCCGGCATCTCTTTCAGAAGTCGATTATGGATCTCGTCGGCTTGAGGCGGCGGCGCCGTGAATCGAGACGTCGATTTCGAAGTTTTCGTTTCGCGCTCCAAAAAATCCGTCTGGATGGCCGTGCCTTCGATCCGCACGGGGAAGGAGCACTCGCCTTCGGGCGCTTCGATCTTCAATTCGACCGGTTGAACTTTACGATGCCAAGAGACGATCAAGGTCAATTCCACCGCTTGATCCAGAGCCGTATCCTGGGCGGCGCCCACGATCATCTCCGCTTTGCCGATTTTTTCCCGGACCATCCCGACGATCCGATCCGCTTCGACCGTCGAAAAATCCCGGCCGCCATGGATATTGAGCAACAAGGCGTCGGCGTCTTCCAAGGGACGTTCGCCCTGCAACATGGGATGATTCACCAGCGACTCGGCCGCCTGCCGCCAACGGCGCTCCCCCATAGCCGAAGCGACGGCGAACGAACTCTTGGCGTGTTTGCCTGCCACGACCGAATGCAAATCCCGGAAACTGACGTTGATCAATCCCGCTTGGCCGATCATGCGCCAGATTCCCTGCACTCCTTGGGCGATCAGGCGATTGATTTCTTCGAACATGTCGCCCATCGAAGCTCCCCCGCCGGTCGACCGGTAATAACTTTGATTCGGCAGCAAAATCACGGCGTCCGAAGCGACCACCAAATGATTGTGCCCCATCTCCGCCCGGCTTCGCCGTTGTTCGCCCTCCAACTCCAAAGGCATGGAAACGAAACACAACACCAAAGAACCGGTTTCCCGAGCTTGGCGCGCCATGATCGGCAAAGCGCCGCTGGCGGTTCCCCCGCCCAATCCTCCCAAGAAAATCACCAACGAAGCCTCCGCGAATTCGCGTTTTAGAGGCTCTTGAGACGCTTCGGCGATCGCCCGGCCCAATTCGCTGTCTCCCCCCGTGCTCAAGCCCCGGAGCATCTCCTTTCCCAATTGGACCTTCCGGATATCGCTCAACTCTCCCAAACTGGCGGCATCGCTGTTGCAGGCCAGATAATCCACGCCCGGAAGAGATTTCTGCGATAACAGTGTCACCGCTCGACAACCCGCATCTCCGACACCGACGACCTTGAAACGATGCCTTCGATCCCCTGCAGCTTCGCCTAAACTCTCTTCCATAATCTGGGTTGTTGATTAACTCAGTTAATTCTCAGCAACTGCTTGATCACCCGACCGAACTTCGGAGCGAACACTCGACCATCGCGGCGCCTGAGCCATTCGGAACTGCCGAATTTAGCCAACCCGATAGCGGTCGAGAATTCCGGTTGCTCCAGCAAGACCCGAGGGCCGTCGATGTTGCGGGCCCGGCCCGAGGAAGCCTTCACTTCGAAAACCTGCTCGACCACGCTCAGAATATCGCGAATCCGAGCGCAACCGCCGGTAACGACGACTTCGGAAATTCGATCCAGGCAATCTTCTTCCGCCAGTTCGGCCTCGATCAACTCCAGGGTTTCCTTGACGCGCAGGGACATGATCTTGCGCAGGTAATTGAGATCGATCGAATCGTCGCTCTTTTCCTTGACGCCTCGTTTTTTGGTGTTCAACGCCGAACCGCACTCGATTTTCAATTCCTCGGCGCGGCCCAAAGCCACTTTGAGGCCATAGGCCAAATCATTGGAAATATGGTCGCCGCCCACCGATAACACCCCGGAATGCCGCACCAATCCATGACGGCACACCACATACTCGATCGTCCCCCCGCCATAATCCAGGACCAACGTGCCCAGTTCCTTCTGTTGCTGATCCAGTACGGACATCATGCTGGCCAAGCCCGAGAACACCACCTTTTCGGGTTCCACCCCCGCGGTGCGGACGGCCCGGATGGAATTGTTCAGGCGATTGACCTGGCCGTGGATCACATGCAAATCGACTTCGATCCGAGCCCCCAGCAAGCCGACGGGATTCTGGATGGCCGCTTGCCCGTCGATCAAAAACTGCTGCCGGACCATATGGATCACGTCGTGATCGTGAGGCAGGTTCACCGCCTTGGCGTTGCGAATGACGTCCCGAACGTCGTCCTCGGTGATATCGCGCTCGGCAGACACGACGGGATGGGAACCGCGATTGATAAATCCTCGGATATGGCCTCCCGTCACCCCGAGGCAAACGCCGCGAATCTCGACGTCGGCCATCTCCTCCGCTTCGTCCAACGCAATCCTGATGTCTTCCACGGTAAGATCGGCGCGAACGATCTCGCCTTTTCTGACCCCGCGCGAGTTGGCCTGGCCGATCCCGATGATCTCCGGAGCGGCGTCGGAGCTGACCTCGGCGACAATGGCCGTCACCTGCGAAGTCCCGATGTCCAACCCGGTTACGATTTCACTGTCAGCAAACATCATGACTGGTTATTCCCCCATATTGGCCGAATGCAATTTCCCCCCGGACAGATCGTCGAGTTGAGCCCACCGATACGGAACGTTGTCTTTGACCGACAAGTCGGCGAAGAGCAGGTTCCGGTTGATCTCCCGATGACGCTGCAACGTCAAAGCCCACCTCCGAAATTGTTTGTCCAGAAACCGGCTGTCCCGTTCCGCCCGGGTCAGGGTCATCTGTTGCTTCATGTTCCGCTTGTCCAGATAGCTGCGGCCGACCCGGACCTGTTGCCGGCCGGAAGCGTTCAACACCAAGAATTCGGTCCCGATCGGATCGATCGACCGGATCTTCAATTCTTCGGTCAGTGCCGATCGTTCGAACGCCAATATGGTTTGAATCGCGAAATGAACCTGGGCGCGAGGCGAGACCCGGCCGGAAATCAAATTCAGCCGCGTCGCTCCGGTCAATTCGGGCAACCGTTGCCAAAATCCTTGCCGCTCCAACAACGGCCCCTCGAGCCCCGGGGAAAAAACGTAACCGTGCCGGTCGACCAAGAAGGGCTTGGCGACGATCCGTTGGGCTTGGCTGTCGTAACTGAGGGAATAGGCCTTGAGGATCGGAACGTGCTCCCGCAACCGGACCCGCAGCCGATTGGGTATCACTCGCTCGACCTGGGCCAGGCGCACCAGTGGAAACGTTTCCAAATTGCGCCGCACTCGGGTCAGGTCAATCGAAAAGATGTTTTCCCCGAGCTTGACGCCGGACCAGCGCATCGCCATCTGCTTCGGCAAATGGCCATTGGTTTCCAAATCGAATTGGTTCAGGGCAAAAGCGTCGTTCTCGAATATAAACGTATTCAGCAACGCCCGCGTCCCGTTCCACCCCAACACGACGACCACGCTCAGGCTGAACGCCACGACTAGCGTCTGCACCGTCCGGCGCACCCAACGGTAGTCCGGAGCGGCTCGCTCCGGATCCTCGCGGCGCCGCCGGAAAGCGATCAGGCGCTTACCCCGTTCCTTTATCGACCTGAACCATCGCATACTTCAGATAATTGCCGTCAGTTCGACGCTGTGGGCCGCGCAAGCGAGTTCCACTATCCGTTGCACCAATTGCCGGAACGACAGGCCCGCGGCTCTCGCTCCCAAAGGCAACAGGCTGGTTTCCGTCATGCCGGGTATCGTGTTTACCTCCAACACGTACAATTGCCGCCCGCGCACCAGCAAATCCACCCGGCCGAACGCACCGCCGCCGATCGCCTGCATGGTCCGAAGGGCCGCCCGGTCGATCTCCTCCTGGAGCGAAGCGTCGAAACTCGCCGGGCAGATATACTCGGTCGCGCCCTTGGTATACTTGTTATGATAATCGTAATAACCCTGCCGCGGCCTGATCTCCACCGTCGGCAACACCTGCTCCCCGAGAATCCCGACCGTGATTTCCCGGCCGGCGATAAACGGTTCGATCAGAATCTCGCTTTCGAAGGCGGCCGTCCGGGAAAAGGCCGTTTGCCACTGAGCGGCGTCGGACAAGATTTCGACTCCCACGCTCGAACCTTGGCAGGCCGGTTTGATCACCAGCGGAAAATCGATCGTTTCGGGCAACCGATCGTCGTCGGCGGCGCGCAATTCGAATTCGGCTGTCGGCACGCCCTGCGCCACGAAAGCCCGCTTGGAAAGAACCTTGTCGAACGCGCAACGGCTGGCTTGAGCGCCGCAACCGGTATAGGGAACGTCCAGCACGTCCAATTCGGCCTGGATGGTGCCGTCCTCGCCCCAGGTGCCGTGCAACGCCAGGAACACGAGTTCCGTTTCCGGCGGCAGGCTCCAGGAGCCGGGCCTCGGATCCACTTCGAAGACCCGATGCCCCAGGGCTTTCAAGGCCCGCACTACCGCCCGGCCCGAAACGAGCGATATTTCCCTTTCTGCCGACGGCCCCCCCGCCAACACGGCAATGTTGCAGGTTTGGTTCATCTTCCGATAATTTGAATTTCGGTTTTTAGATCGATCCCGCGGGCCTGTTGGGCCCGCTTCTTGAGCAATTCGATCAAATTCAACACGTCCTCGGCGGTCGCGGTGCCGTCGTTCACGATGAAATTACCGTGCACGTCCGAGACCGTGGCTCCCCCGACCCGCGTCCCTTTCAAACCCAGTTCGTCAATCAATTTGCCCGCAGGGATGGAGTCGGGATTCTTGAAGATGCAACCGGCGCTGGCGGCCGCCGGCTGAGATTCCCAACGCTTGGCGCTGTAACGCTTCATGCGCTCGCCCACTTCTTCCACGCTGGAAGCCTGGCCCCGCAACACCGCTTCGACCGCCAAATGGTCGCGAAAGAGCGGACATCCCCGGTACTCGACGTACAGTTCGTCCGAAGCCCGTTCGTGAAATTGACCGCTGAAATCCAGGAACCGGACGTTTTCGACCACGTCGAACATCCAGGCGCCCATGGCGCCGGCGTTCATCCGCAAGGCGCCTCCCAAGGTGCCGGGGATCCCTTCCAAAAATTCCAGTCCCGTCAGGCCGGTCCGCCGCGCCGAAGAGGCGATAGCCTTCAACCGGGCCCCCGCTCCGCACACGATCCGTTCCCCCCGGATTTCGACTTTGGAAAAGGCGGGTTGCGCCAGCGACAGCACGATGCCCTGAATGCCGTTGTCGTGGATGAGCAAGTTGGAGCCGCGCCCCAGGACGAAGACCGGAATCTCGTTTTCGCCGGCCAACCGCAGAGCCAAGGCCAGATCCTCGACCGAAACCGGTTCCACCAGAATTTCCGCGGCGCCGCCCACCCGCAAGGTGGTCCGCTTGGCTAACGGCTCGTTCAGCTTGATCAGGCTGTCTTCGTGCAATTCCTGTTTCAACTTGGCGACGAACCGCTCGGAAACGCTCGGCCGCTTGGACTGCAGGGACTTGACCAGTTGATGACCGACGCGCGTGATTTCGCCCGCTCCGAAAAAGAGGATGATGTCGCCTGTCCGCAGGTCTTCGAAGATGCGTTGCCGCAAGCGGTCCAAGGAAGGTTCGTAATTCACCGACCGCCCGCTTTTGGTCATGGAGTCCACCAGAGCCGCTCCGGAGACGCCGGGGATCGGTTTTTCGTTGGCGGAATAGATCTCGGTCAGCCAAACCTGATCCGCGTCGTCGAAACATTCGACGAATTGCTTCATCAACCGTTCGGTGCGGGTGTAACGGTGCGGCTGAAAAGCCACCACCAACCGCTTGGGCGCCCGGCGGCGAATCGCCCGGATCGTTTCCCGGATTTCGGTCGGATGATGGGCGTAATCGTCGATCACCCGGAACCGCGAATCGGAAAAGAGCAAATCCTGCCGGCGCCGCACTCCCTTGAATCGTGCCAGGGCGTCGGCGATTTGCCGGGGACTGTAGTCCTGATGCAGCAGCCAAACGATCGCTCCGGCGGCGTTCGAGACGTTGGCCCGGCCTGCCAGTTGCAAGGTGAAGCCGCTGATCAACCGGCCTTGATGCCACAGTCCGAATCGCTCGATGGCCGGCTGTTCGTAGTCGAAGGGTTTTAACTCGATGCGGTAATCCGAGGACGGATGAAAGCCGTAGGAAACGGCGCTAGACTGGCCGGAAAACATTTCCCGCAACTCGTCGGTATCCGAACAATACACGCAATGCCCGGCCGTCCGTTCGATCAACAGTTCGAACTCCGAACGGATCCGGTCCACGCTGACGAAGTAATCCAGATGCTCGTCGTCGATGTTAAGCAGCAGCATGTCGTGAGGATAGTATTCGCGCAAGCCGCCGTCGCTTTCGTCGATTTCGGCCACGAACCAAGGCTGTTCCTCGGGAGACGAACCCTTGGCCTCCTGCCAAGCCGCCTGGGCCGGAAGTTGCGGCGTCTCTCCCCCGACAGCATAACTGACGGGAGCGCCGAGTTCACGCAACGCGAAGGAAAGCATGGCGGCGCTGGTCGTCTTGCCGTGCATGCCGGCGACGCACACCGACCGCTGCAAGGAAATCAATACGGCCAGAAAAGCGGACCGCCTCACGATCGGAATGCCCAGGCGCCTCACCGCCACCATTTCCGGATTGTCGCGAGGAATCGCCGAAGAATAGATCACCAGCTCCGGCCGGTATTTCATCAGGTTATCGGCGTCGTGTTCCCGATGAATGATCGCCTTGCGGTCGGTCAGGGACTTCGAATACTTGTTCCAGTTCTTGTCCGAACCCGCGACTTGAAAGCCCCGGTCCAGCAACAAATGGCCCAAGCCCGACATGCCGCAACCGGAAATGCCCACCAAATACACGGGGGTCCCGGGCCGGGATTGCAAATACCAACGTTGAAGTTCTTCCGGTTTCATTTGATCGCGAAGGTGCCGACTTCCCGCTTGGGATTCTGTTCGAGACTCGAGTCGAATCGCTCGGCGTTCGTAGAACCGAGCATGTCGTGAACGATGCGGGAGGCCGCGCCGGCGACGTCCCACCCTTCCAAAGCGCGTTTCATCCGATGGCGTTCGGACCTGTCGCCCAGCAACCGGTCGAGAATCGTGACGACCTCTAAGGTGCGCAGTTTCCGCTGGTCCAACCAATAAGCGGCGCCGGCGCCGCAAAAAAGTTCGGCGTTTAATTTTTGGTGGTCGTCCACTGCGTTGGGATAAGGAATCAAGAGTGCCGGCAAGCCTACGGCCGCATACTCGGCCAGACTCGAAGCGCCGGAGCGCGACAGCACGACCGTCGCCAGGCGAAGCAGATCGGTCGTGTCGGCGCAAAACTCCATTACCCGGTGCCGAACGCCCAATTGCCGATAGAGCGCCTGCGTGGTATCGCAGCCGTTAGGGCCGGTAAGATGGATGATCTGTAGTTCCGGGTGCCGTTTCACCAGCTGGGGCGCCGCATCCGCCATCAGCTCGTTCAGCACCGTGGCGCCCTGGCTGCCGCCCATGACCAATAACACCGGCTTCCCGGGAAGCAATCCCCAGTCCAGATAGGTCCCCGGAGCCAGCTTTTCCCCGAATTTCTGGCGCACGGGAGTACCGCTCGCGATCACTTGCGGATGGGAAAAACGGGCTGCCGCCGATTCGAACCCGACGAAGACGCCGGAGGCGCATTTGGCCAAAAAACGATTGGCCCGTCCGGGAACGGAATTGGATTCGTGCAGCCAGACCCGCTTGCCGAGAAAGCGGCCAACCAACGCCGGCGCCACGCCGGTAAATCCTCCCATGATCAGCACGGCGTCGGGCTTCCAGCGAATGAACCAGATCAGGCAAAGCGCCAGCGATTTGAACAACCCCCAAGCGAAGGCCAAGGATCGGCCGGAAGCCAGCCCGACCGCCGGAAGGAAGCGCACGGTGGCGTCCGGAACGGCCTCGGCCGCCTTTTGGTCGATCCCCTTGCGCGAAGCCAGCAACATCACTTGATGGCCTTGGCAGCGCAACGCTTCGGCGACCGCGACTCCCGGGAAGAAATGTCCGCCGGTGCCGCCGCAAGCGATCGCCACCTTGCTGCGATTCTCATTTAACGACTCGATCATACGGGAACTGGTTCGGGTTCTACATTAACGGGTTCTTTCAACGGGTCGGTTTTGCCGTAACGGGCGACGCTGACCAGCAAACCGACCGCGATCAACATGATCACTAGACTCGACCCGCCGTAACTGATGAACGGTAACGCGAGTCCCTTGTTGGGCAAGGTATTGGTCACGACGCCGATATTGATGAACGCCTGCAGGCCGATCAAAAAGGTGATGCCTGTCGCCAGCAAAAAGCCGAAGGTATCCTTGGCCCGCAGGGCGATGAACATCCCGGATAAAATCAGGGTGACGAAGATCAACACGACGCCCATGGTGCCCAGCAATCCCAACTCCTCGCCGATCACCGAAAAGATGAAATCGGTCTGATGCAGCGGTAAATAACCGTATTTCTGCAGTCCGTTGCCCAAGCCCATGCCGTCCAAGCCGCCGGAGCCCAAAGCCAGCAAGGATTTGTAGCTTTGATAGCCGACGCCGTCCTTCATCGCTTCCGGGTTGAACCACGCTTTCAACCGCAGGCTGCGCACCGGATCCAAGATCAGCGAGACCACCAATAACGAACCGGCGCCTAACAAGGGAGGCAAGATCATGACCCACCGGACACCGGCCACCAGCAACATGCCCACGGTCACGGCGCCCATCAGCACCGTCGTCCCGCGGTCGGGTTCGACGAAGATCAATCCCAGAACGCCGGCCAGTACCATTCCCGGTACGCACAGTCCCCGCCAGAACGTCGGCATGTAACGGCGATATCTTTCCCCATACCAGGCCACGAACACGATCAGCGCGATTTTCGCCAATTCCGACGGTTGGAAGCTGACGCCTCCGAAGGCGAACCATCTTCGCGCTCCGTTGAGTTTCTTGCCGATATCCGGATGCAGCACCAAGATCAGCAGCAGGGTCGCGAAGCCCAACAGCGGCCAGCACCAACGCTGAAGCCAACGGTAATCCAGGCGCGAAACGACGAAGCCCAAACCCACCCCCAAGGTGACCCAGCAGATCTGCTTGAAGATAAAGTTCTGGCCACTGGCATGAAGTACCGCGCTGTAGAGCATCACCATGCCGAAAGTGAGCAATCCGGCTACGGAGATCAGCAGATATAGGGTAGCGACACGCATTGCCAGTAATAAGACAGGACGGCAGCTACCTTATTGTGCCGAGGTCAGGTCCTTTACCGGGATAGTCAGTTTGCGCCCGACGATGATCCGGTCCGAACGCAGCTGGTTGGCTTCGCGCAAGGCCCGCAACGTGATCCCGTTACGGCGCGCGATGCCGATCAGGGTATCGCCGCGCTGAATCACGTATTCCTGGCCGGAACTCGACGCCGGAGCCGGCGGATTGGAATCGTCCACGATCACCGGCGCCGGATTCGCCCCCGCGTTGCTCTTGCCGGGAATGACGATCTGCTGTCCCAACCGGATCTTGTGAGGATCCAGTCCGGGATTGGCGGCGACGATCGCCTCCACCGTGGAATTGTATTGCCGGGCCAAAGTGTAGATCCGGTCGCTCGGCCGGATCGTATGCACGACGCGAATTTCGGAAGATTCCGGCTCGCCATTGGAAGGCTGCGCTTCGGCGGGCGCCTCCGGAGCGGCCGGCGCCGGGGGATTCGAAGCGTTGTTGGCCACTTCGGTCACGTTCGTCTCGCCGGCCTCCGGCTCGGCGGGATTCGGCTCCTCGACATCCTCGGGACGCGCCATGACGAAACCCTCGGCCGGTTCCTCGGCCGGATTGTCGACGCCCTCGCCCGGGGCGAGATAAACGTTCTCGGCGTTAGCCATGGTAGGATCCCCGTCGGCGCCCTGCTCGGTGAGCACCTTGTCGGAACTGCTGCAGCCCTGCACGAGAATCAAGCTGCTGATGGGGATCACGTGGATCGCCACGATCACGCAGACCGTCAAGATGACTTTGGTCTTGCGCCGCTTGAGGCTAGCCTCACTCGCTCCCGGAGGTATCATTGAATTCGACTGACTCATAGTGCTTCCTGATGGGATTTAGTTGACCGATTTTTAGTGAACGAACGAACTCCGCATTGTCGCCGACCGCGCCGCCGGCAACGACTGGTTCCGGACGGCATGCGATCGCCGGGATAATCGTCGCCGGGAACCGGCGGCGGATTGCGCCTGCCAATCGGCTACCAGCGAACGGAACCGCTCCCCTCGCTCGACGTAGCCGGAAAACTGATCGAAACTCGCGCACCCGGGAGAAAACAACACGACGTCTCCCGGCCGGGCGCACTGCAAGGCGTGATGCGCCGCCGCGTCCAAATTGCGGTACAACGACGGTTCCCCAAATCCGCCCAAGGCCGCGGCGATCTCCCGGCGGTCCCGCCCGAATAAAAAGACTTTCTCGACGTTGGCGGAAATCACCAACGCCAGATCCCAGAACGACAACCGCTTGCTGACGCCGCCGGCGATCAACCACAACCGGCCGCCCGGCGCCCCCAATTCCTTGGCGGCGGCCAACGCCGCGCGCAGCGAATCCGGATTGGTCGATTTGGAATCATTAATCAACACGACGTCCTGCTTCGAGGGCAGCACTTCCATGCGGTGCGCTTCGCCGCGAAACCGTTCCAAAGACTCCAACATGGTCGGCAACCGCTTGCCGAGCACGTACCCGATTAGAAGCGCCGCCATCATGTTTTCGGCGTTATGCACCCCGACTAATTGAGACGGCAAAACGAACCGCCGTTCGTTCCACAACTCGGTAACCACTTCGCCCCGCTCGAAGAACAAATCGGCTTGGGCGTTTTGAGAACTGAACGTCAACGTATCGGGCCGGAACCGGACACCTAACCGTTCCAGAGTTTCCTTGGCTTCCCATTGGATCACGGCTCGATCGCCCTCCTGCTGCCGCTCGAATAATTTCGCCTTGGCCAAACAGTACGCTTCGTAGGTCTGATGGCGGTCCAGATGATCGGGGGACAGATTCAACAACACGGCGACCGCGGGCCGGAACCGGACGCTCCGTTCTAACTGAAACGAGCTCAGTTCCAGCACCAGGTGATCCAGGGGCTGCCGCTCCAGGACGACCGAAGAAAACGGCAGGCCGATATTGCCGGCGCCGAGCGTCTTCTCCCCCTGCCGCCCGAGAACGCTCTCCGTCAGGCGAACCGTCGTCGTCTTGCCGTTGGTGCCGGTCACGGCGACCAAGGAATAATCCGAACATTGCCAAGCCAACTCGATCTCCCCGATGATCGGCACGTTCCGGCTTTCCAGATGGCGCACCAGGGTCGAGTCCCGCCCCACTCCGGGACTGATCACCGCCAGGTCCCAATCGCGATTGACCAAATCCAAATTGACCGAACCGAGTTCGACGCCCAAGGCTTGCAAAGCCTGGTTATCCGGATCGCGCGTATCGAACGGTTCGTCGTCGGCCATGCAGACCTGGGCGCCTTCCCTGAGCAACAAGCGCGCCGCGGCCCGGCCGCTGACTCCAGCTCCGATCACCATGACCCGCTGGACTTTTCCGTAAAGGTTTTCGCTGACGCTCTTCATTCCTTACCGCAACTTCAGGGTCAACAAGGCCAAACCGGCGCACAGGCCGCAGATGATGTAGAATCGGACCACCACCTTGGATTCGTGCCAGCCGATCTTCTCGAAGTGGTGGTGCAGCGGAGCCCGCTTGAACAGGCGACGGTCCACCCCGAACCGCTTCATATGGTATTTGTACCAGCCGACCTGCAGGATGACCGAAAGCGCCTCGATCACGAAGACTCCACCGGCGATAAACAACAGAAACGGTTGATGAATCAAAACTGCCATAATTCCTAAGGCTCCCCCCAGCGCCAAGGAGCCAGTGTCCCCCATAAACATTTGCGCCGGATGACAATTATACCACAAAAACCCGACGCTCGCTCCCAACATTGCCGAACAAAATACGGTTAGTTCTCCGGCACCCGGGACGTACGGCACCTGCAAATAGGCCGCAAATTCAGCGTGGCCAGCGACATACGTCAAAATCAGGAACACTCCGGTGACGATAATTGTGCACCCGATCGCCAGGCCGTCCAAACCGTCGGTCAGGTTGACCGCGTTCGAACTGCCGACGATCGTCAGGACGACGATCGGGATGCCCAACCACACGACGCTTTCCAATACCGGATACTTGAAAAACGGCACCTGAATATCCGAAACCAAGGCCTTGGTTTCGGGGAGCATCCACAGGTAAACGCCGACGACAGCGCCCAGGGACAACTGCACCCAAAGCTTCACTTTGGATTTGGCCCCCTGATTGTCCTGCAGGGTGACTTTCAGGTAATCGTCGTAAAAGCCCAAAGCCGACAAGACCACCAACGAAAGGACCGTCAGCAAGACGAAAGTGTTCCACTGGGCCCAAAACAAGGCCGAGATATCCATCGACAGCACGATCAGAACCCCGCCCATGGTCGGCGTGCCCTTTTTGTCGACGACTCGAACCATCCCCCCGGCCGCCTCGGCCTTGTCGACGTAGTGCTGCCGGAACTTGAGATCCCGGAGCCACTCGATCACGAAGGGGGCCATCAGCCAGGAAAGCGCAAGAGCCGTGAACGCCGCGCCGATACTCCGCACCGTGATATACTGGAACACCCGGAATCCCGACAGCACCCCCTCCAAGGCCGTCCCCTCGGAGTATTCCAGAATATACAGATGGAGGTAATAAAGCACGATGCGGTTCGGTTACGGGATCAGGTCAACACTCCTTTGCCGGCCCCGGGCGAAACGTTTTCGGTAAGGGTTGAAACCGCCTCGGTTTCCGCGGCAGAAGAATCGGTTTTTTCCCGCTCGTTTCCCTGCAAGGCGTTCCTCAGAAAATCGACCAACCGGTCCAACCTCGCGGAACGGGAGGCTTTGACCAACACGGCGTCTCCCGGTTGGAGCCGAGCGGCCAGAATATGCCCCGCCTCCGACCAATCCTCGCAGACTCGAGCGGTGCCGATCCCGCCTTCCTGGGCCGACCGCTTCAGCTGTCCGGCCCAGCGGCCGATCCCGATCAAATGATCGAGGCCGCTCTCGGCCGCGGTCCTGCCGACCTCCTCGTGGGCCTGAGCGCTGAACTCGCCTAACTCGCCCATATCGCCTAACACGCAATAGCGTTCGCCCGGCACGGGGTAAGCCCGCAAGGTTTTCAACGCCGCGACCGTCGAGTCCGCATTGGCGTTGTAACAATCGGCGATCACGGCAACGCCGCCGTATTGCCCCCACTCCATGCGCAATTTCTCGGCGCCGCAGTTCGCGACCCCCGCGATCAATTCCGCTTCGCCGAGTCCCAATTCCGCCCCGACTGCCGCCGCCAATCCGACGTTGATCAAATGGTGGCTCCCCAGCACGGGCAAGCGGTAGCGCCGCGTCCCTTCGTAACGCGGCGACGCCATGTCGAAGGCGGTGCCCTCGCGGTCCAGACTCCAGTTCCCGATACGCCAGTCGTTATCCGGCCCGAAACCGACCTTCACCGCTCGGCAATTCGTACGAGCCAAGATCCGGTCCAGCACGGGCAAGTCGCCGTTGACGAACAGCACGCCGTTCGCCGGCAACCCAGCGGCCAACGCCGCCTTTTCGTCGGCCACGGCTTCCACCGAACCGAAGAATTCGAGATGACTCCGGCCAACGAACGTCAAGACGCCGATCCCGGGCTTGATCAGGTTCACTAACTGTTCGATCTCGCCGGGATGATTGGTGCCGGCCTCGAAGACCGCGGCTTCCGTCCGCCCTTCGATTTGCAGCAGGGAAAGCGGCACGCCGATATGATTGTTGAAACTCCGCGGACTGTAGCAAGTGTTCAGCCGCTGGGAGAGCAAGGTGTTGAGGTAAGCCTTGGTGGAAGTCTTGCCGTTGGAACCGGTCACGGCGATGACTGCCGGGTCGTAGCGAAGCCGGTATCGGCTGGCCAACCGTTGCAGAGCGGTTTGCGTATCGTCCACCAGGACATGCGGATAACCTTCCAGCGGTTTTTTGAGCCGGGACGCCTCCACGACGCAGGCTCCGGCCTGCCGCTCGATCACTTGATCGAGAAATTCATGGGCGTCGAACCGCTCCCCGACGATCGCGAAAAACAGTTCGCCCCGCCCGATCTCGCGCGAATCGATGCCGACCCCTTCCACCGTGATCCCGGCGCCGGCGTCCTTCAGTACGCCTCCGGTCGCTTCGGCCACAAAATCGAGTTCCAGTCTTTCCATCACGAAATCGATTGCGCTGCGCCCGAATCGTAACCGAGCCCATTCAAGTTCTCTTCCACATACCGGCGATCGTCGAACGGAATGATGGCTCCGTCGATCTCCTGGCTGGTCTCGTGGCCCTTGCCAGCGATCAACACGGTATCCCCCGGCTCGGCTTCGCCCAATACGCCTGCGATGGCCTGCCGGCGATCGTATTCGATCTCCCATTTACCGGTCCGCTTCCGATCGACGCCCTCCAAAATATGATTCACGATGTCGCCGGGATCTTCGTGCCGCGGATTATCGTTGGTAAGCCAAAACCGATCGGTCAGTTCGTCGGCAATGCGCCCCATTTCGCTCCGCTTGCCCTCGTCCCGATCGCCGCCGCAACCGAACAGCAATAACAAACGGCGAGGCGACTGGGACTTCAACGTATCCAAAACCCGTCGCAAGGCGTCAGCGGTGTGGGCGTAATCGACGAACACCGCAAACGGTTGTCCGCAGTCGACCCGCTCCAATCTGCCGGGTATGCCCGGCATCGTTTGTAGCGCTTCGAGAGCGCCGGACATTTCGTAACCCATCGTTCGCACCAATCCGATCGCGGCCAGGGCATTCTGGATATTATGGTCGCCGATCAACGGCAACGTCACCGGCCAGCGTTCGCCCTCCGTGAGCAACTCGAACCGCTTGCCGGCCGGCGTCGGAACAATGTTGAGCGCCGCATAATCGGCCGTAGGCGACGATCGCACGCTAAAGGTTTTCGCGGTCAACTCCGGCAAGTCCTTGACCAATTGCCGGCCGTAGGCGTCGTCGTCGTTGACGATGGCCGTGCCGCTGGTGTCGGACAGGATTTCGAACAAGCGCCGTTTTGCGAGATAATAGGATTCGGAGTCTCCATGATAATCCAAATGATCGCGGGTAAGATTGGTAAAGGCCGCCGATTGAAAACTCACGTCGGCCACCCGGTGTTGTTCCAACGCGTGGGAACTGACTTCCATAACCGCCCGCTGGCATCCGGCCTCGACCATGTTCCGCAACAGGCCCTGCGTCTGCACGGCGTCGGGGGTGGTGCGGCTCGCCGGCAGGATGCGGTCGCCGACTTCGTATCTGACGGTGCCGATCAAGCCGCAACGCACCTCGTGCCACCGGAGAATATGCCGGATCAAAAAGCAGACGCTCGTCTTGCCGTTAGTTCCGGTCACGCCGACGCACTTTAAGGTTCGGCTGGGATGCTCGTTCCAGGCCGCGGCCAAGGAAGAGAGAGTCCTCCGGGGATCGGCGACCGGCAAATGAACGCATCCCGCATGATCGAACTGAGCGTCGCCGCTCACGACCACGCTGGCTCCCCGGGCTATCGCGTCCCCGATAAACTTCGTTCCGTCGGCTCGGCTGCCGTCCACGGCCACGAAGATCATCCCGGGTTTGACCTCCCGGGAATCGCACGTCACTCCGGTGACTTTGACGGGGCCATGATTGAGGGCGCCTACTTCCGGCAATTCGGAAAGCAAATCCTCCAGCGACCGCAACTTGACCCCGCCTAATTCGCTCATGGCCTCGTTGCCTCCTCGTTCGGGACGCCGGGCGCCGCCGAGGTCATTTCCATCGGCCGCGGAGTCTCGGTTGATTCGATCAGTTCGGACGACGGCCGAATATCGAGATAACTGGCCGCACGTCTGGCGATTTCCCGGAACACCGGCCCGGCAATCACCCCGCCGTAAATGCTGCCTTTGGGTTCATTGAAAATCACTGAGATGACGAGCTCGGGTTTTTCGCTGGGCAAAAAACCAATGAACGAAGCGTAGTACTTCGTCCGGGTGTACCCTACGCCCGGAACGAATTTGCGCGCCGTGCCGGTCTTGCCGGCGACCGTGTAATGCTTCAGTTTGGCCCGGGTCGCGGTGCCGCCTTGCTCGACGACCGTTTCCATCGCCCCGGTCATCTCCCGAGCCGCTTTCTCGGAAATCGCCCGCCGAATGACTTCCGGCGAAAAGCGCACGGCCGGTTTGCCGTCTTCGTCCGAAAGATGCCGTACGATTCTCGGACGCATCAACCAACCGCCATTAGCGATCGCCGCGACCGCCATCGTAATCTGCAAAGGCGTGACGGCCACCTCATAACCGATGGGAATGCGAGAAATCGACAAACCGGACCAATCGTCGGGTTTCCGGAGCAAGCCGGAACGCTCGGAAGTCAGTGTAATGCCCGAGCGCGTGCCGATGCCGAAATGCTTCAAGGAACGGTAGAGTTTTTCCACGCCCAGTTCGCGGACGATCTTGAAGGTGCCGATGTTGGAGGATTTCTTGACGATGTCGCTCGTCGACAGCATCCCGTAGCGATGGTCGTCGCGCAACGCCTTGCCCATGAAACGGATGTAACCGTTTTCGCAATCATACATGGTGTCGATCGACGTCACGCCCTGGTCGAGCGCCGCGGCGACCGAAATCGTCTTGAAAGTGGAACCCGGCTCGAACTGATCGCTGATGGCGCGGTTGCGGCGGTTCGCCACCGGGAACTCGCCGTAGCGGTTCGGATCAAATGTAGGATAATTGGCCAGTGCCAGGATCTCGCCGGTCCGCGGCTGTACGACGACCACCGTCGCCGTCATCGGGTCGGAGCGTTCCACCCCCTTGGCGAGTTCCTCCTCGACGATCGCCTGCACGCCGGAATCGATGGTCAGGTGAATGTCCAATCCCGCTCTCGCATCGACCTCCATGCTCCGGAAGGCCACCAATTCGCGGCGCCGGCTGTCGGTTTCGGTTGTTCGCCAGCCCAAAGTGCCCTGCAGATGCTTGTCGAAGATTTTTTCGACGCCCATTTGACCGGCGGCGTAAAACACCGGTTGCCCTCTGACGGTGCGTTCGCGAGTCTGCACGAAGCCCAATACGTGAGCCGCCAACTGCCCGTTGAGATAACTGCGGCGGTAACTTTCCAACGATTCGGCGAAGATCGCCTTCCGGCGCATCACTTCCAGGAATTTACGTTCCTCCTCCGGCAGGCTGTCCTCGCCTTCGACCTTCATGTTGGCCAGGAGTTTGGAAAGCGCCTCCCACTCGGCTCCGGTCACTCTCACCCGTAACCGCACGTGCGGATCGATCACCTTGACGCCCGCCGAATTGATGTGCTCCTTGGGCCGCAGCCGTTCGATCAAGGCTTCCTCGTCCACCTCGAGATATTTGGCCAAGGTCTTCCCCAACGGCCGGTAGTATTTGCCGATGCGGCTCGGATCGGCGCAGAGAATCTTGAGGCGTTGGGAACCGGCCAGCAACAAACCGTTGCGATCGAAAATATCGCCCCGGCGAGTCTGTTTGACGTAGGTTCTCTCGCTGTAACGGGAAGCCTTGTCCCGCAGCTCGTCATGCAGCACGATTTGAATGTAGACCAACCGTCCGAGCAGGAAAGCGAAGCCCAACAACAAAAACACGCTGAACAACTTCAGCCGACGCATCTGGGGCAGATTAGCCATCAACTTCCCTCGCTCCTCGGTTCGATCACCCTCGCCCTCATGGCTTGGCCTGCTTCATCCCGAACATTTCGGCCCCCTGGCCCGCGGCGCGGGGTTGCACCTTCGCTTTCGGCTTGCCGGACGCAACCCGCTGTTCCTCTTTCGGCGCATCCTTGATCCGGAGGATCTGCTCCGGAGCCGGTTCGCGCAGTTTCAAATCGTATTCCTTGACCCGGCGCCGCAATTCCGATTGCGACATCAACGTCGAGTAGCGTTGCCGCAGCGTCTCGTTGCTCTTTTCGAGCCGGTCCAATTCCTTTTCCAAAGTGCGGATTTGCTGTCCCAACCGGTGGACCTGGCTTTTCTGCCACAGATAGCCCACGCTGCTCAGTCCCACGAACAGGCAAACGATGAGCGCCTTGACAAACCAATTGGCGACGATGGCTCCTTCACGACTGTTTTTCACCATAACTTCGTTTTCACTCCTGTTGTTCTTAGGTGATCGCCGGATGACAACTTCTCCATCACTCGCAATTGAGCGCTCCGAGCCCGAGCGTTCGTTCGCACTTCGTCCCTTTTCGGAAAGACGACGCGGGGCGCGACCCACCGCAACTCCACCGGCTTCGGCCGTCTGGCTCCCGTCACGCTTCCGTCCGCTACGGGCTCCCAGGCGGCAGCGCGCTGCCGAGCGAAAATCTTGACCCTTCTGGCCTCGGCGGAATGAAACGTGATCACCGCCAAACGGCCCCCGTCCTTAAGCAGGGACCAGACCGTCCGCAAGCCGCGGTCCAGGCCTTCCAATTCGTCATTCACGGCGATGCGCAGCGCTTGGAACATTCGGGTCGCCGGATGGAGCGCCCCTCGGCGAGGCAACACCCGCTCCGCGAGTCCGGCCAACTGCAAGGTCGATTCGAAGCGTTTTTCCCGGCGGGCCGAAACGACGGCCTTAGCCAATCGCCGCGAACGAACCTCGCCGCCGTATTCGAAAAACAACCGGGCCAATTCCTTTTCCTCCAATTCGCCGATCAACTCCGCGGCCGTCACGCCGCCGCTCCGGTCCATCCGCATGTCCAACGGTCCGGCCTGGCGCAAGCTAAAGCCCCGCTCGGCCGTATCGAACTGATGCGAACTCACTCCCAAATCCATGACCGCTCCGTCAACGCTCTTCGGTTCCAACCATTCGTCCAAATCGGCGTAATGCATTCGCCGAACCTCGCATCTCTCACCGTACCCTTCCAACCGTTCCCGTGCGGCTTTCACCGCTTCCTCGTCCCGGTCGCAACCAAGCAACCGACCGCCGGGGCTGGAGGCCTCCAACAAGGCCTCCGCGTGTCCGCCTCCCCCGATCGTGGCATCCAAATACCTCCCCGAGGTTTGGGGCGCCAACCGTTCGACCACTTCGAGCAGCAGAACCGCTGTGTGACCGAATCCGGACACTTTCCCGATCCGCCTATTTCCAAAAACTCTCCAGCTTCCTCAGCAAAGAATGGATCGTCCGCGAAAGATAGGATTGCCGGGGCCGCCCCAAGGGGCGCAAATTGAATTCCAAGCATTTCGAGTCGCCGACCCGAACGTCCCAGTCCGATGTCCACAGATCGTTGCGCTTGACCTTGAACCCCTCCAGCCGCAATTCCGGACGCCTTCGCTTCTTGGCCCGAGCCTCGCTCTGCGGTCGCGCCGGCGACGCCGGAACAGCTGCGGGCGTTTCCTCGGTTCGTTCGGTCCGGGCAGCCGATTCGACGCGGTCCGGACTCGCTAACGATTCACCGTATTCGCCCAAGTGCCCGCCGACCTTCGTCGTCAACGGTTGCTCCTCTCCCGCCAATTCGATTTCTCCTTTTCGAAGAACCGACTGGGTATGGTATTGGCTCATAATGCTAGATGCGTTGAATCAATTCTTCGTATTGCGATTCGTCCTGGTCGCTGGTCTTGGCGTAGCGTTCCGGATCCCAGATTTGGAACCGGTCCATGGCACCGACCAGCAGGGCCCGTTTCTTCAAACCGGCGACCTTGACCATTCTTTCGGACAGGCAAATCCGATAGGCGCTGTCCATCGTGACCTGATCCAGCCGGGCGCCCAAAGTCCGGCGCAAGGTATCGGCGTTCGTTTCGCCGAAAGGCATCTCCTCCACTTGCGTTTTCAGTTTCAAAAAGACCTTGGGGGGCATGGCGAGAATGTAGGATTCCTGATGTTTCATTTTCGGCCAGATCAGCAGGGAAAGCGACGCGACCCCCGGCACCTTCCGCCATTTGGCGGGTATTTGCAGCCGTCGCTTGTCGTCGATTCCGAATTCGTATTCGGAACAGAAGAAAAACACTTGGCTTTCAGAATTTTCCACGCTTTCGGGCATTATTGCGTCATCTGCACAAATCCCCCACTACTCCACACTTTGAGACATTTCGCTACACAATCCCCCAAAGCCTCCCAAATGTCAACTTAGAACCTGGAATTAACCATCCGATATCTTTCGCTCCCGGTCCAGGGAATATCGGATTGAATCCGCTCGCCTTTCGATAGACTCTAGCGTTCCAGACGGCATGACCTCGGCAGGCGAATTCTTAAAACTGGAACAGTTCAATTACGAACTGCCGGAGCGGCTGATCGCCCGGAAACCGGTTCCCGTCCGTCACGAATCCCGATTGATGACGCTCGATCGATCCCAGAGTACTCTACGCCATTTTCGGTTTTGCGATCTGGAAAATCGGCTACGAGCCGACGACGTTTTGGTCGTCAACGACACCCGGGTCATCCCGGCGAGCTTGCGCGGACAGAAGCGACCGACCGGAGGTTCCCTGGAGATTTTGCTGCTGGAAGAGACCGAAACCGGCGATTGGTGGGCGCTGCTGAAACCCGGAAAGCGAATGCCGCCGGGCAGTCGAGGAACCGTCGTCTCGCACGACGACCGGCACGCCCCCATCGATTTCGAAGTGCTCCAAAAACGGACGAACGGCCAGTTCCTGATCCGGTTCGCCGGGTGCCGTCTCCGGGACATTCTCGAACACTACGGAAGTCCTCCCTTGCCGCCCTACATCAAACGCAAGGAACCCCGCCAAGCCGACGATCTCGAGCGCTATCAAACGGTCTACGCCCGCCATCCCGGTTCGGTGGCCGCCCCCACCGCGGGGTTGCATTTTTCGACGGACTTTCTGAGCCGCCTCCAACGGCGAGACATTCGAATAGTTCCCGTCACCCTGCACATCGGATTAGGGACTTTCGTGCCGATCAGAACAGACCGAATCGAACACCATCGCATGCACGAAGAGTCCTTTCACCTGTCCGAATCGTCGGCCCGGATCCTGAACGAAGCGAGGAAAAACGGCAGTCGCGTAATCGCCGTCGGCACTACCGCTCTCAGGGTGTTGGAAACCGTCGCCGCCGCGACCGGTTTTCCCCTCGAATCCCGACATGGCCGCACCGACCTCTTCGTCTACCCGCCCCGGCAATTTCAAATGACCGACGCGTTGCTGACTAATTTCCACCTCCCCAAATCCAGCTTGCTGATGCTCGTCAGTGCCTTCGCTTCGCCGGGAAAACTCAACGGGATCCAAACCATCCACCGGGCGTATGCCGAAGCGATTCGGAACCATTACCGCTTCTACAGTTACGGCGATGCCATGTTCATCGAATGACCGGCGACATTCCATCCGAACCGAAGCGGCGCCCCTTCGTGCTGGCGAACATGGCCATGTCCGCCGACGGCAAAATCGCGACCTTCCCGGACGGATTCTCGCAATTCGGATCGGAGGCCGATTCGGCCAATTTCAATCGCTTGCGAGGAACCGTCGACGGAATTCTCTGTGGCGCCCGCACGATCGATCGAGACCAAGCCACGTTGACTCCGCCCCGAGACGTTCGCGGCACCTGCTATCGAATCGCCGTTACCGGTACCGGCTCGCTCTCTCCCCAGGCGCCGTTCTTCCAAACCACTGGCCACCCCATTCTCGTTCTGACCGGAACGGCGGCCAGCACGGAACGTCGGGACGATTACCAGCGACTGGCCGTTGGCCTGCACGTCAGTTCCGGAAACCGGATCGAATGGTCGAACGCTCTGGACTGGCTCTACCGAAAATGGGAGATCCGACGCCTCCTGCTGGAAGGCGGCGGGACCCTGAATCAGACCCTGTTCCGCTCGGATCTGGTAGACGAACTTCACCTTACCGTCTGCCCCTATCTCATCGGCGGTCAGCAATCGCCAACCATTGCCGAAGAGTCGGCCTTCGGCTCCCTCGCCGAAGCCAGCCGCTGGCGACTGCACCAACGACGACGCGTCAAAAACGAATTCTTTTTGATCTACCGGCGCTGTCGTTCGAGTCCTGCCGAACCTCGATCGTCCGAACCGGATAATCCGGAAACATAGCCGCCATCACTCGTCGATCGACGGCAGGTTTAGGCCGTACCGAGACTATGTGCAGAGATCACCGTTTTTTGTCCGAAAAAGGTGGAACCTCGTCGGCAAGAGATCGCCGCGGCACCTTTCGGAAAAACGAATCCATCGCGCTCCGCACGACACCCACTACCGGCGATATCGAAATAACTCCCCTTCGGCTGCGGTGAAAACGGCGAGAGGATTAAGCCGCCAGGCCAATCCCACGCTGATGATATAATCGAAGCCTCTGGGGGAAAGATTGAATGACCAAAAACAGTCGGTGAGATTTACCGCAGTCCAGGAATCAACGGCAATCGATCGCTCTTCACAAACGACGGCACGCCAAGGTCCCTCCCCGGCAAAGTTTCCCGAACGAACGACAGAACCATTCAACCAACCGAACGAAACGCAGTAACCCGGCGAGAGCAAAGACCGTTCACGCTTGCGCCGCCGGTCACTCCCGGCACCGGACCGCCGTCCAAATCAACGCAATTCCACTTGGTCTGGAGTCGTCAGCCGGTAGACGGCGTTACGCAAGAGCCGCTGAAATTTCAACTGAGCGAACTCCTCCGCGTGCCCACGCGACAAATAAACCACCGGAGCTTTTCCGTACCGATGAGTCCACATCACGGGCTCGGGTTTCTGATCGACCATGGAACCGGTTAAAATGACTTGAGCCGAAGGAAACAGTTGTGAAGTACGATACAGGGCCCCCTGCCCGACCAACCGGGTAATGTTGTTGTATTTCAAATTCATTTGAGCCAAATGTCCCGGATTATTTTTGGCTGCAACAGGAGGAAGACTTGGTTAGTAATGCGGCAGTCGATAACCGGGTTGAAGCGGCGAGGATTGTTAAGGGTTTCAAGGATGGAAACGGGCAACCGGATGCCAACGACCGTTTTCCGGGAACGGGCGGCCATCATTCAGAATAGGCTACCGTTGGATCGCACCGTGGTGCCGGTAATTTCGACTCTGGTGACTTCTACGGCGCATTGCCGACATGACAACGTCAGACCAAGGACATCAACGCTACTTGAAATCAAACTGCTTGGAAAAAAAGCTTCTTGATTCGCGCCTTCAAAGACCGGAAGCGCACCAGAACGACATAAGAAAGCGTGGGACAAAACGACCGTTTTCACCAAAATAATCTGGGAAACAACAATGTCGATGCCCTTCACCAAGAAATGAGCACCCATTCCCGGCACTAACCGGATTTTCCAGCATGAGCGAGGACTGGTAATTCGCTCAAATCCGCAGTATATGGCCTATTTGAAGTTTTTAGGGAAGAATTACCGCTTCCAGCTGCTGTCTACGCTATTCCGAATTAGGCCTTGCTTTTCAAGGCCACTCCCAAAAGCTCCAGAGCTTTGTTTTGCAACGCTGTGGGAGTCGTGAGCATGCTGAACGAGTTGGAGCCGGTAATCTTGGTTCGCACTTGTTGTTTGGCTAGACTCAGACTTCCTGACCCGTGTTAAAATTGTTTTGTGCATAACCGTTAGTCTGCAAACTTGTAAAACATTCGAAGATCCGTGCCAGGATAAATCGTGGCGGAAGCATTCAACTCGGAGAATAATCCGGCAAGTGATTGTTCGAGACCATGGCTGCCGAGCCCAAGAACTTGAACCCGTAATAGCTTATTTCGCTTCTCTGGAATAATGTTGGCTTTGGCTTGGTACAAAGCCTGCAACAGTTTTCTTGCATTGCGTTTTTTCCCTTGAGCCAAGATAATCGGGCTCATCATTCGCACCTCAGTTCGATAGGCGATCATCCGTACCGTCTCATAGATCATACGATCGACGGAAGGCAAGGTTTGAAGTGGTTTTGATAACTGTCCCGCTTTGACGTGCGTTGGAATGACTTTAAGCTCTGCTTTCATTGGTTGCAATTCAGTTTCTAATTGGTGTCAAGTCCAAAAGTCAAAATCCATAGTTGATTTCTTTAAAAACTAAAAAAAATAATTTCAAATTAGATCGAAATAAGTGGTTAAATCGACATATTTATCTTAAATTGTATTTTTTTTGATCTTTCACAGAATTCAAGACGCACCCCTCCCATTCTTGACATTGATTTGGCGATTTAGTTAAGCCGCTTTCGGACGAACCAATGGCTTGGAGAGACGCTGCAGCTCCTTGTTTCGAACGAGGCTGCCAAGGCGACAACAATTGGCACAGAGAACGGCTAGAGCTACGGTGCGTTTGAATCCGTCTGAGCCGTAGGAGTAGACTCGATTGAGGCCTCGGTGTTCCAAATGGTTGATGGCTGATTCGACAGCGGGATGTTGCTTCCGGGCGGTTTTGAAAGCCTCGGTAGTCTCGCGTTCTTGCTCCTTTTTGGTAAGTTTCCCTTTTTTAGGCAAGGTTACTTCTGGAACCATCTCACGGAGTTTCTCCTGATTAAGTGGATTATGAAACCCTTTGTCGAAACTGCAACTGAACAAGTCTGGAAATAGTTTTTTGGTCTCCTCGAGGATCGGGATGGCCACGTGCACATCCTCTTCTTGCCACATGACCCGATAAGTCAAAACAAATTGGTGTTGATCTTCCACGATGCAAACGGGCACCCCGAGTTCTACCTGTTTGCCTGCCTTTCCTTTCTGGATCCACCGCGTATGAGGTTCGAATACGGAATAGATCTTTTCGTCCGTCGGAATAGTTTCTCCTTGCAGAATTCGCCGATCCGCTTGTCGCGACAAGAGACGACCGCATTTCAAAAAACCTTGGATTTGCTGGTGTTGTTTCGCCTTGATCTTCTTTTTCTCCCTCAGCCGATCCCACGACGCACTGGCTCGCTCCAGGATTTGGTCGCAGGCCTTCAGATAAGCCTGGAACTGGTCGAGACGGCGGTTCGCCAGCTGAGCGGTGCGAACGGAAAAAAACAATTTCCGAATCTTTTTCAGCCAATGGTGACTTTGCCTCCACCCCTTCAGGTTCCGTTTTTGCATTCACGAATCAGAGTTCGAATGCAATCATAGAGCAAATTGAGATCGGTGGGATAATGGACATCCGTTTCCACCACGAACGAATCGCAACGCGTTTTGAGTTGGTCCCCTTCTTGATGCCCCGCAACCTGCTGACCATGCTTGACGATCAGCAAGTTGATTTCCTCAATCAATTCGGGAGTCAAGAGATTGACGTTTTGAATCACGGTGGTTCGTTTATATTCTCCCCCCGGTTCGAAATCACCATGGCCTAAGACAAATCGCAACTGCTTATGATAATTAGCGAGGGTTAGCAAAAGATCGTAATTGCATCTTAAACTGTGTTTGATGAGAGCCAGAACTAGAATCGTCCAAGCACTCATGCCTGGACGACCGAATCCTTGGTCGCCGAACTGTTGAAAATGATTTTCCAGCAGCTGCTGTATCTGGAGCCATAATGATTCGTTACCATAAACACTCTGTAGCCCAATCAAGATTCGAACGACGCCATCACGTTGCGTGGGGTCGAACTTAATTTCCTCGAAGGGTACGGGTTGAAATGCGGGTTGAGTGGTTCTGAAGATTCTCATGTTAGGAATCGAAGATTAGTCTCAAAGATGCTGACAATTGGTCTCAAGGACGCTGAAAGTCCATTTTTCAGGTAAAAATCAAAGTTCCGACTCGAATGTTAGACAAATAAATCGAACAAAATATTACAAAAAAAACCGCTTAAAATGCAGGATTTATTGAAAAATCGTCCCTTTTGGACCAGACACTAATTGGGTTAATTGCGTTCGATATTTAATCTCAACTTTACTTGACATGGTCGTTTCAGACAGTCGATTTCTGAGTTGACCTAACCGTTGTTGAGTTCGCTTAACTTTCTTATTGAGTTGGCTAGCTTCAGGATTGACAACTTGGCTATCGGGATCGATTTCTTCGAGTCCTTGAGTGGTCAGGGCATCCAAATTGAATTCTTGTCTCATATACTTGAAGAAGTTTTCTTGAGACCATCGTGACAACATGGAGCCAGCAACTTTGGAAAGGGGCAAAGTCGGATGGGTAGTCATGATGGATAATTGGCGACCTTTATCCGTTAGTTTTCTAATTTCCCGAACCTTTAGTCTCGGGGTAAGTTGGAGGCTTTGTTCGGCTAACCACTCTTTTCTCGAGAGTGTTTCCGCGGGACCATAAATCGGCACTTCCGTTTCTTGGAAGGCGCTTGATGGCCAATCTTCGCTTTGCCGGTTTTTGATCCAAGTAATCACCGCGATGCCGACCTTGGCTAGTTTCTCAAATAATTGTGGTGACCAACCTTCTCGATCGAAGACCAAAGTAATCGAGGGAGCTACCGACTGATTCTGGCTCCCGTCAGGATCAGGATCGTCCACCTTGCCGAGCTGCCTCAATTCCGGGACGATCTCTTGTTCGATCATCGTTACCATTTGAGGGTCGAGGGCCTGATGCAGGCACATCAAAGGGCAGCCTCCCAAGGCGTTGAGCCAGTAACCCACTGTCGCTGGAAGGCAAAGCTTTTCACGCGAGACATAGTGCTTGTGGAGATTACCTTTGCGACCGGTATAGACTTTCGAATGTCCGTCAATCAACAGGGTCGCGGCGGCCTCTGGGGTCTGATTTACCCAGTGCTGAAACAAGTTGTTTTGCCACGCTTTGATGTCCTGTTGGTTTTCGGATGGATCCTGAATCTTCTGGCGTAAGGTTTTGACCTCAGGGCATCGATCCAAACCTAAGATAATACCCCATTCACCCGGTGCTTCATAGCGAAGGGCTTCTGGATTCCTCACTCGAGCCAAACTAAGGAAGGCAAGAAAATTCAAGATCGATGTCACTCCGTAATAACCGTTCGAAAGTTTCAAATTTGTTTCCACCCCGCGTAACAATCCTTCCTGGAGTAAAAATGGCAAGGCGGTTAACACTCCTCCGTTTTCCACGGCTTTATGGGCCTGATTGAAAATGGGTTTAACCTCTTCCAGCTTTCCTCTGGCGGCCAATTGTCGCCCCCTAACGTCATGAGTCGCACGCCCCATTGGGGTATGTCGATCTTTAGTATTCCGTTCGGAACGTTCCGTAGCCTGGAGAGACCGTTCCTTGGATTCGAGGGTTTCCATCGAATCCGAGGACTTTGACGGCATGGTAATCACTCCCGCTTTGCAACCCAAATGAAAGGTGACCCAATTGATTCCCAATACCTTGGCGGCACCACGTTGACTCATGCCTTCGGCTAACAATTGACTGCCTTGTTTGATCACCTTGGGGGTCAAAACCGTACGACGTCGACCGGACTTTTTTTGATAAAAAGAACTTAATCCACCAACCCGGTACCGAGTCACGGAATTTGATACCGTGTTGCGATGGACCTCAAACACCTCGGCCAATCGTTTCTGAGAAATATGATTCACCACATGAAGCATCCCCATGATCACACGCCTCGAGATCTGATCATTATCGGGATGCGCGAATATCGGTTCCAAATTGTCGAGATAACAAGTCATTCCGTCTTGCGATGACATGGCGATATTACCATTGATCACGATCGGATTTTGAGGCCGAAAACCCTCAGGAAGCGAAGCCAGATACCCGTTTTGGTGCACAAAACAGATTATAAGGGCACTCGCATTAATAACATACTTGTTCAAATGATTAAATCTATTGTCAGAATTTCATTTTGACATGTCGATCGACGGATAATCTCTCTGGTGATTTAATAACTGATTTTGATGGTTTATTTAGAGCTGGAAGTTATCAACCCATTTAGGTCGATTCTATGGTTTTGGGGAGGCTTGATGACGAAAATCTTTAGTTTTCAATCCTCTGGCAATCAATGCATTGGAATTAATTACTTTTAAAAGTTGAAAAAATGAAATATGTATGGTATGATTAAGCGTGAGCGATCAGGTTGCCGTTATCAGAAAAAAATATCTGAGCTTGGAACCCATCTTCCAAGAATTGACTAAACGTCATTGGCTAGCATCCGAGGCAATAGCCATTGGTAGGGGTGGAATAAAAATAGTTCACGAAGCTACGGGTGCTAGCTGCACTACGATTCGATCGGGAATTAATGAATTGAAAACGGAAGCAATCCCTAATAAAAATCGCCAAAGGAAAGCTGGAGGGGGACGGAAATCAATAACCGAACACGATAAGACTCTTTTGTCAGATCTGGATAAACTTATCGAACCCGAGACTCGAGGTGATCCTGAAAATCCGTTGCGTTGGACCTGCAAAAGTGCTGAACAAATCAAAACCACATTAAATGAAATGGGACATCAAATAAGTGAATGCACCGTAAATAATTTGCTCCATGAAATGGGATACAGCCTTCAAGGCAATCAGAAAACCCTAGAAGGCAAACAGCATCCCGATCGAAACCAGCAATTTCGACATATTGAACGGAAATCCCGGAAATTCTTGAAGAAAAACCAACCAGTGATTTCGGTTGACACGAAAAAAAAGGAACTGGTGGGACAGCACAAAAATATGGGGAACGAATGGCATCCGAAAGGAAATCCCGAACTAGTCAAAGTGCATGATTTCCCCGATCCAAATCTACCGAAAGCAAGTCCATATGGCGTGTATGATCTGAGCACCAATACGGGTTGGGTAAGTGTAGGCACTGACCACGATTCTGCGGAATTTGCGGTAGAAACTATTCGTCGATGGTGGCTATCAATGGGACGAAAAAATCATCCCAATGCCAAGAAGCTATTAATTATGGCTGATGGAGGTGGTTCAAATGGTAGTCGTAATAAATTATGGAAAACCGAGTTGCAAAAACTGGCAGATGAACTTAATATGGAAATATCAGTTTGTCATTTTCCTCCGGGTACGAGCAAGTGGAATAAAATTGAACATCGAATGTTTTCATGCATTTCGATGAATTGGCGGGGACGCCCATTAACCAATTATGAAACCATAGTTAATTTGATTAGCAATACAACAACTAAAAATGGGTTGAAAATAAATTGCATGTTAGATAAATCCAAATATCAGACTGGCATAAAAATTACTGATGAACAAATGCAAAATTTGCGCTTAACTAAAGAGAAGTTTCATGGTGAATGGAATTATAAATTAAAGCCCCATGAATGTAAATAATACGTTTGATACGCACACAAAAAAACGACAGTTTAATTATGCGAGAACACTAACGCATCATGCAAGAATAATCAATCTCTCATTTCCAAAAAAAAGCGTATTTACTGGCTTTTGGTGGTTTAACCCCATTTTTCTGGTCCGATCGTGTCAGGAAGTCTGAGACTGGAGAGGGACTGAAGCACGCCTCGAAAATCTTGAACCGGCAAGCCTTCAGTCGTTTGCTTGCTCGCCGCTTATTTCCGGGCGGAGGACGAGAGGCGAGCAGGATCGACCGGCGACTTACGCTGAGGTTTTTCTTCGTCGGCGAAGATCAAGGGAGCCAGTAATTCCCGCATATGACGTTCGACATAATAAGCGAGCATGCCGATCAACAAATGAGCTTTTACCCTATCGGACGTTCGATGATGAATCGGGCGAATTCGTAGATCGCTGGCTTTGAAACATTGAAAAGCCCGTTCCACGGAACTCAAATTCTTGTAGGCTTGGACGGTTTTTTCGTCGCTGATTTGGGTTGCGGGGAGGCTGGTGCGAATCAGGTAGATCCCGTCCAATGCGGCTTCCTTCCGGATGTTTTCGTCCCGGCGCTGCCAAGTCAGGGAATCATCTGCGATCGTGACGAGAAAGTGTTTTCTCATCCGGTGTTTATCGAGCACTTTATCGACTCGTCGCTGAATTCTTTCCTTGCCTCGATAGGCCCGTTTCGGTCGTTGGATAGCCTCGGTCACCACCCGAAGCCCTTGTTCCGTCGCTTGCAGTAGGTCTTCGCGCTTCCGCTGACACTCTTCGGCCAAGAAGGGATTTCGGCAAACAATCAGCCGTTCGCCAGGATACCACTCTTCGCATTCGATGGCCGCCATATGGCGGTCATCGAACCATTCCGGGGACACCAAGCCCTGATCGGTCAGTTTGCGGATGGCCGGTTTTCTCAGGGCACTGATCCAATCGATATCGGCGGGTTTGAGGTCTTTTTGAATGCGGGCTTCAGTGAGCATGCCGCGATCCCCAACCAAGGCGACTCGTGATAAGCCGAAGCGCTGACGCAGCCGGGTGATCTGCGAAGCCACGGTAGCCGGATCGCCGGTATTTCCCGGAAACGCTTCGACCGCAATCGGTCGACCTGCTTGATCGCAAAGCAGTCCGAAAACTAATGGCAACCGATGGCGCTTGCCGTCTCGCGAGTGACCATACCGTGCCAAAGGACAAGTTCGGCCCTCGAACCAAGTGGAACTGACGTCGTAAAGCACCAAGTCCCCGTCCGTCAAATGACGTTGTGACAACCGCTTTTCTAAAGCCGTTTGCCGTGCCAACAGCCAATCCATGGCTTCGTACAGCTCGTTCTCGGTGACGTTGCCGAGGCTCAATTCCGCACCCAAGCTGATGGCCGTGGTTCGCGGATCCAGGCGGCAAGCCGTAGCGTACTTTGATTGAGGATCCAGTAGGTGAGCGACAATCATAGCCGTGACCAGATCTCGGTTTCGGCTTCGTTTGGAGGCGATCAGTGTTTCGAGTTCGCAGCGGCGCAAAGAGCCCAGTGCTGCCGCCACGTGCCCATGCTGCCACGTACGGGTGATTTCCAGAGTTTCTCGAAGTCGATCAAAGGAGAAAACCGTCCCTCCTTGGAATGCCGCCTCCAAAGCCTAAATGGCATACGCCGGCAGTTTGGATAAATTAGCGAGGGTTCTCTTACGAACTCGACCGTTTTCTCGATAGGATTCCCGAATCAGAATGGCCGGGGGCGATTTATGATTGGGCACTCGGTCAATATATCAATCTTTGCAAAAGTAATGTCATAATTGATCAGGAATTTATTAATCCGAAAAATGAAATATATATATATTTTTTGCAACGTTTTTTGTATTGCGAATGTCTATAAAGACGTGAACAATAAACCAACTCAATCTTCTCGTAATCACTATACCTATGAACTACGAACAACTGCGGTAGAAGCAGTTAAAAATGGTTCAACCGTAGCTGAAGTTGTCAGTGTAATGGGTATGTCAGCACGCACAGTATTTCGCTGGCTCGTTTGGTTTTCGACTGGGAGTTACGAAGGACTTAAAGACAATCCTAAATCAGGACGTCCCCGTAAGATTACAGAAGAAATGGCTCAATGGTTATACAACGCGGTGACTATGGGAAATCCCAAGCAATTTCAATTCGACTTTTGCCTGTGGAGTCTCAAAACCATGCAAGTGTTATTGAAACAACAATTCGGGGTGTCGGTTCACGTTTCCACCATCAGTCGATTGCTTCATTCTATGGGATTAACTCCCCAGCGCCCCATCCACAAGTCTTACAAACAAAACCAGAAGAAAATCAAACGGTATCTTGAGATGTTTCCAGGCTTGAAACAACGAGCTGAGCAAGAGAATGCCCTAATTCTCTTTTTGGATGAAGCGTCAGTCCGAGCTGATTATCATCGAGGAACCACTTGGTCTCGAATCGGTGTCACGCCGGTAGTTCGAGATGCCGGGGATCGCTATTCGATTAAACTAGTTTCAGCCATATCCGCTGACGGGCGGATGATATTTAACATTTTCAAAGGAAAAATGAATGCCCAGCGTTTTTGTGAGTTCTTATCGAAACTCTCTAATGATGTGGGACGGAAAATAATTGTTGTTTGTGATAACGCCAGCTATCATACAGCAGATTATACCCAAGAGTTCGTAGCCGAAAACGATAGTATTGAAATGAAATATCTTCCTCCATACAGCCCTGAATTAAATCCCGATGAGCAGGTTTGGAACCATTTAAAGCAAAGATTAGCTAAAATAATGATACCCAACAAAAAGACGATGCAACAGAAAATTCAAAACATTATGCAATCCATCCAAAAGAAAATGGGAATGGTCCAATCATACTTTAAATTGGATGATACTCGATATATAATTACATGACATTACTTTTGCAATGATTGATAACTTGAGTCAAATCGTATTGCTGATCGTCGGTTCTCAGCTTTGAAGCCGCTTCGGCGAAAACCAATTCATCCTGATCCTGGCGATTTTTTCTCGGCTTGGGAATCGGAGTGATGAACGAAAATTGACGGCGCCCCTCGATAATGCGTTGCGTAGGTTGACCGTCCTCTTGGAGTTCCCAATGGCGAGAAGGATATTCGTAAGGAGAATTCAAAATGGGAGATTCGAAAAAACTCGCCATGTCAGTTCCAAATCGTTTCGCCAATTTTCAATTCCATCCTCATCCCAAATACCAAACCTAGCATAAGCGTTTCGAATAACAACCTTTCTGCCGAAAGATTTCTGTCGGAGCGACGATTGCCCGAACAAAAACCATTTTCCAAGTGATTCGATCAAATGAACACCCAAGCCGTTCCTTGCTGTCTTCAAGGCGAAAGAACACATCGGGATGGGATGCTGGGCCAGTCGGCAGAAGTAAGGAAAAGTCGGATCGACAATGAGATCTTCGACCGTGATCAATCACCCGAACACCTTGACAGACCAATTGCAACGGTCCCGGTTTCAACGGCAATCGTTCAGCCGTCCGGACGTATCGCGGCAACCCCGCGAGAACAAAGACCGTTCGCGCTTACGCCGCCGGTCAGCCCGGATTCGGACCGCCGCCCGGATCAACGCAATCCCACCCGGTCTGGAGTCGTCAGCCAGTAGACAGCGTTACGCAAGAGCCGCTGAAATTCCAACTGCGCGAAATCCTCCGCGTGCCCCAGCGACAAATAAACCACCGGAGCCTTCCCATACCGATGAGTCCACACCACGGGCTCGGGTTTCTGATCGACGATAGAACCGGTTAAAATGACTTGAGCCGAAGGTGCCAGCGGTGAAGTTCGATACAGGGATCCCTGCCCAATCAACCGGGTAATGTCGATGCCTTTCACCAAGGGATGAGCATCCATTCCCGGCACTAACGCGATCACGGTTCGCTTGCCCGTACCATGGTGTCCCTGATAATTGCCTCCCAATACCTCGGCGTCGAAAGCCTTCCATTCTTCCAGACCGGCAGGAGCCCGATTCCGGGTGTCCCAAGCGTGGCTGGAAGTTCTCAACGCCAACAGTGGAACCCCCCGTCGCAGGCAGTCCTTGAAATGCCGCATTTGTTCCGCCGGCAATGCGCGGCGACGCACATACATGACGACCAGATCGGCCTGTTTCAATACGGCCATACCCGGAATGGCGTTCCGATCCTCAGGCTCCGCACGAAGAAAAGTAATCCGGAAATTATCGGCCAATTGCCCTTTGGCGAATTCCGGCAACGTTTCGGAGGCGCGATATTCGTCTTCGGCAATGAGGAACACGATATGCTTCCCGGCGGCCTGCAACCCCAGGCCGACCGAAATCCAGATAATCCAAATCCCAAATCTGATTGAGCGCGCCATGATCCGCCGTCGAGTTCAGCTCAACATCTTCTCGAGCACGTTCCCGTGCACGTCGGTTAACCGGAAATCCCTTCCCTGGAACCGATAAGTCAATTGTTTGTGATCCAATCCCAACAAATGCAACATGGTAGCATGCAAATCGTGGACATGGACGCGGTCTCGAACGATTTCGAAGCCGAGTTCATCGGTTTCGCCTAGTTGAAAACCGGGACGAACGCCCCCGCCGGCGAACCACGTCGTAAACGCATCGATATGGTGATTGCGGCCGGTCGTGTTGCGATTTTCTCCCATCGGCGTCCGACCGAATTCGCCTCCCCAAACAACCAAGGTCTGATCCAATAGGCCCCGCTTCTTCAGATCCATGACCAACGCCGCCGAAGCCTGGTCCACCTGCCGGCAAACCTTCTCCAGATCTCCCTGCAACGTTTCGCCGGGGCCGCCATGACTGTCCCAGTTGGCATGGTACAACTGAACGAAGCGTACGCCCCGTTCGATCAACCTCCGAGCGAGCAAACAATTCCTGGCATAAGAAGGCTCGTCCGAACTAATGCCGTAAAGATCGAGAACGGCCTGCGATTCGTCCGATAAATCGATCAGTTCCGGAGCGCTGCTCTGCATTCGGAACGCCATTTCGTAGGCCGCGATTCGCGTCATGATTTCCGGATCTCCCGTTTCCGCCAGGCGTCGCAAGTTCAGTCGGTTGACTTCATCGATCACCTGTTTTTGAGATCGAGCGAAAAACTCGTCCGGCGGGGTCAAATTCAAAATCGGATCGCCTTGCCCCCGGAACGGCACGCCTTGGTAATTAGAAGGTAAAAAGCCGCTGCCCCAATTAACCGCTCCGCCCCGTGGTCCTCGAGAACCGCTTTGAAGCACGACAAACCCGGGTAAATCGTCGCACTCGCTACCGATACCATAGGTTACCCAGGCTCCGATGCTGGGACGACCGAACTGCCCGCTGCCGGTGTTCATGAACAATTTGGCCGGTGCGTGATTAAACAATTCGGTGGCGCAAGACTTCACCATGGTGATCTCGTCGACGATGCCTCCGATATGCGGCAGCAATTCCGATACCCACATCCCCGACTGGCCATACTGGGTGAATTCCCGGCGGCTGCCCAAGAGCGTCGAACGCTCCTTGAAAGTGCTATTCATGAAAGCGAACCGGCGCCCTTCCAAATAGGAATCCGGAATAGCCTGGCCGTTCAATGCCTTCAACCGGGGCTTGTAGTCGTACAACTCCAATTGGGAAGGTCCGCCCGCCATGAACAGATAAATGACGTTTTGCGCTTGGGGCGCGAATTGGCGAGGACTCGGTGCGGCCCAACCGTCTTGACGAAGCAATTCACCGAGTGCCACGGCACCCAAACCCAAACCGCAACGGCCGAAAAAATGCCGGCGAGTCAATCGAGCTTCCAGCGACTCCGTCTCGGGATTATTCACGAGTGATGGTTTCATCAAGATTCAAAAGGATCCGCGAAAGCACTTGCCACCTACTTTGAGGCGCCGATTCGTCGCCCGGAGCCAAATCGATAGCTTCCAACGTCGCCGCTAGCCTCGCGGTTACTTCGAGGGAGGGCGTTCGCCCGAGGACGATACGAAAAGCTTGCTCGACTCGGTCCCGGACGTCTTCGGTGTCCAAGCCTGCGATTCGAGTCGCCAACGCATAAGCCATTTCGTGAAACGCCGGATCGTTGAGCAGGGTCAACGCTTGAAGCGGAGTGTTGGAGCGAATGCGCCGGCTGCACGCGCTGAAGGCGTCGGGACTGTCGAAAACGGACAACGCCGGATGAGGAGTAGCGCGCCAAAAAAAGGTATACATGCCTCTGCGGTAACGATTGGCGCCCCGGTCCGAAACCCATTTGCGTTGCACTTGCCCCAATTTCATTACCCCTTCGGGTTGCGGCGGATGCACGCTGGGACCGCCAATCCGATCGACCAGTAATCCGGATACCGCCAAGGCCACGTCACGAACGATCTCCGATTCCAGCCGCAACCGGGATTGTCGAGCCAGCAATCGATTACCGGGATCCTGGCCATGCAGTTCCGGATCGAAACGCGAAGACTGCTGGTAGGTGTGAGAATTAAGAATCAGGCGATGGAGATATTTGACGTTCCAATGATTGTCCATGAATTCGACCGCCAACCAATCCAGAAGCTCCGGGTGAGTGGGCGGAGTTCCTTGGGTGCCGAAATCGTTTTCGGTTTCTACCAATCCTCTCCCAAAGTACTGCTGCCAAATGCGATTGACTATCACCCTAGCCGTTACCGGATTGGCCGGAGAGGTCAACCATTGAGCCAAATCGAGCCGGTCGGAAGTATCGGCCGGGGGGTTCATTACCGTCGGCACTCCCGGATTCACCAACTTTCCTTTTCGGGTAAAATCGCCCTTGATATGTACATGGGTCTTCCGTGGTTCCTGCCGCTCTCGCAACACCATAGTCGTGGTCATTCTCGGAGCGTCGCGTTGCAATTGACGTTGCCGTTCTTTCAGTTTGGTCCAGTCCGGGTCGCGTTGTTGAAACAACGCGATCAGTTTCGAAGTTTCCTCCTCGGACCGCTCCGCCGGAGCTTTGGCTAACCAGGCACGATGTTGGGCGTCGATCCCTTCGAGTTCACAAGGCGACAGGCTTCTTTCGCCCGCCACAACACTGCGAACTTCAGCCTCCGTTTTCTCCAAGGCTCGATTTAAGTCCTCGACCTCGCGGCGATGCCTTTCCCTCGCCGCCGTTTCCTCCGGCGTCGGAACGGAAACCGTCGGTTCATCCTGATTGTTGAACAAGGCGAAAAACCGGAAATACTCTTCCTGGCTGATCGGATCGAACTTATGGTCGTGACACTGGGCGCAAGCTATGGTCAGCCCCATCAACGCAGTTCCCGTCGTTGCCACCCGATCGACCACCGCTTCGATTCGGAACTGCTCCCGGTCGATACCCCCTTCCTGGTTAATTTGGGTATTGCGATGAAACCCAGTGGCGATCAATTCCCGCAAACCGGCCCCGGGTATCAAGTCTCCGGCCAGTTGTTCGGTCACGAATCGATCGAAGGGAAGATTCGTGTTCAGGGCATCGATAACGTATTCGCGATAACGCCAGATCGATCGAGGACCGTCGATGCTGTAACCGTTGGAATCGGCATACCGCGCGACATCGAGCCAGTGGCGTCCCCAACGTTCCCCGAAATACGGGGTATGAAGCAGCCGGTCGACAACCTTGCCGATCGCATTCGGCGAGCGGTCGTTCAAAAAACTTTCGATCGCTTCCGGCGACGGCGGGATGCCGGTCACATCCAAGTGCATCCTGCGAAACAATACGGCGGCATCCGCTCGGGGCGACGGCGATAATTCCGTGAAAACGAGCCGGGCTTGAACGAATCTGTCGATCGCATTCGCTCTCGGCCATTCACGCTCGACAACCGGAACCGGAGGCCGCTCGGGGACGATGAACGACCAATGAATATACGTATCCGGTTTTTCGTTTTCGGGAACTACGGCTCCTTGATCAATCCATGCGGCTATCAGGGCGATCTGATCCGCTCTCAAGGGCGTGCGGCGCCACGGCATCGGCGGCACTTGCGCATGCGCCCCCCGCAAGGCGGCAATCAATAAACTCTGTTGCGATTGTCCGGGGACGATGGCCGCCCCCCGCTCCCCTCCGGCGATAGCCGAAGCACCGGTATCGAGACGAAACCCGGATTTGGGATGATCGCCGGCATGGCAAGCGTAGCAATGCTCTTGAAATATCGGCTTAATGTCCCCGGCATACGTAACATCCGCGACCAGGACCGAATTCGTAATCGAGCCGATAAGTACCAATCCTCCGGCCAATCGGCAACATATTCGCGCAACGGTCATTAAAGGCAGTATTCCGCCGGAAAATCACGAGTTCAAGCCGCCCAAGGCCAAAGCCCCACGGTCCGCTCCAAAATCGCATCACCCCCGGTTGTTGGGTCAACCTTACCGGATTCAACCGAAAAGCTCAAGACGAAAGTCCGAATCCGGTCTCCCCGCCCGGTGCGTTTTTCCGGCACCCTGAATCAGGCCTCGTTCCGCCAAACCTCGTTTGAGCTGAAGCGATGCAAAACAACGGAAGACCCGCCGGCACCTGTTCCGGCCGCCGTCTGACGTGCCGACCTCGACGGCACTGAGCGCGCCTCGTGTCGTCCCTCCGCCAAGAGGCCGGCAAACCGGAAAGTCACCGAGCCGACTCGGTTCTCCGGAAGATTCCGAATTACCCCGTTTCCCCTCTTCCGAGCCGGTCACTTGATCCGCAAGCGATAGAATCGGTGATCTTTTCCTGCCGTGACGGCATCGTCGAGGTTGGGAACCTCGCCCTCGACTCGAACAAAAACCAACATGGCCCAACGCCTTAAATCTTCCGACATCTGAAATTCGTAATCCCAACCGGGCACCAAAACGAAAGTCAATTTGATCATTAGGCCGCCCGTCGAAACGGTGGCATCAATTCGCAATGGCGGGCCCGGTTCCAGGATCAAACGATTCGTCCAAGGCACCGTCCGGATGGAGGCGGGCGAGTCCCTGACGCACTTCTCCGGCGATTTCAAAAAAAACGCCTAGCAAACATTTGCCGTCGGGCTGCAAGGCCGTCGTTCTGATCACCTTGAAGTGGGCAATAGTCCCGACATTAAAATCCAAATCCACCGAACCGGCCGATGCAGCCGAGCTACGTTGCGACGGTTCACGGCTGACACTTTGGTGAACACCCAATTCAGTATTTTATCGCCGCCGCCCCTCTCATTCACCCAGTCACGGCATCCGGACCGATCGGCGACGTTTTCTCGCTCGTCCTCCCCCGAGACACTCCTTCTTTTAGCGCGACAGTGCCCCGCCTGGATTAAGACTCGATAAAACCACTCGAAAACGAATCGGCCCGAACGGCTATCGAAAATGTCGATCGGCAAAATCGAGATAACGCTCCCAATCGAACAGCTTCAAGTCGTGAGCTCCCGTTCGGATGTGATATCCGATATGGCCGCCGATCGATTGGTCAGGTTCGGGCAATTCCTCGGCTTCAATACCTTCCAGACCGTATAACCGGTACACGGGGGTAGCTTCCCGAGCGGCTAAAAATTCGCCCTTGGGATCAGCCCATCGATCTTCGGTGGCGCTGGCCACGTATATGGGCCGGGGAGCGGCCAAGGCGACCAGCATATGCTGATCGATCGGCATCAATCCTTCCCGAGAGATATACCAGCTGAAATTATCGCAAAACCAATGCGGAAAAGACGTGTTGATCCGGCCGATGGTTTCGCCGAATTGCCGTCGGCTCAGCGCGGCTCCCCCGCACCCCGAATTGTTGGAAATCACCATGGCGAATCTCCGGTCGCGCGCCCCGGCCCAAAGGGAGGTTTTACCCAAGCGGGAATGACCGATAACAGCCACTCTCGCCTCGTCGATATCCGAATCCTGTTCCAGATAATCCATGATTCGGCTCATGCCCCAAGCCCAAGCGGAAATCGATCCCCACTCGTGACGGTCGGGTTTCTTTTCGGCATGGTAGAGCGAGTGCACGCCATTTTTGAATCCGTCGTCGAAATCCGGATCGATATCTCCGTAGTAAGCGGTCACCAGCGCGTAACCACGCTGCAAGATCTGTTCGACGGGCCAACGGCCGGCGGCCCGTCCCCGATGAGCCGAACTAGCGCGATTGTCCTTGATCCCAGCGCCCTCGTCGTTACGAACCCATGAACTGGTGACGCTGATATCAGGCGAAGAATGAATGGTATGGTTACCGCCGAAATTGAGCCCTAAAAAAGCCGGCGCCGGTTGATTGCCAGGTGCCGGAACGAACAGCAACACCGTCATTTGCGGCCCGTCCGGGCGATCGGAAAAACTGATGACGATTTCCTTCTGAGTGGCCTGACCGTTCAGAGCTCTCTGGATAACTCGGTCCACCCGATAACGGATGGATTCCGGATCCGAAGGCGCCTCGCCGTAAACCCGTTGTTGAAAATCGCGCAGAATCACCGGGCGCCGAATCCTCTCCCATTGCTCGGCGGATTCGATGACCGTGCCGTCTTGATCCTTCAACAGTTCCGGCAGGACGTAACGAGGAATCTTGCTTTCGTCGTAGTTAGCGGCGTTCGTTGGCATCGCTCCGATCCAAAATACGATAAAAACCAAGGCCAGAAGAACTCGAACCGACCGAAGAACGCTCCATTTTATGTCCATACAGAATTGGGGATAGCAACTGATCCTACCCCAAACGGCTCCAGGGTCAAGCTTTCCCTAGGCGATTTTCCCGCTGCCGCTCCGGGACCGGCTACAATTCGACCGCTTCCAAACCGACCACGTATTTCGACATGCGAGTCACCCGATGGGGAAAGTAATTCATCAGGCTATCGTCGAGATCCCGGATCGTGCCGGAATACTTCAATTCCATCACCGTATCGTCTGGCAGCGAACTTTTGACGAGAAACTGGTTGTCGAAACTGGCAAAACGGTAAAAATCCATTTCGGTATCGAGGGTGATCCGATACTCCCGATTGGCGGAGATAAAATACTTGCGGTGATAACGATTGACGAGAAACGGTCTGACGAAACTTAAATCCTTCCGCACCCGATCCTTCAAGTCGCTACGGGAAAAAACCAGTTCCAGATCTTTCGTCCCGAATCCCCGGTCAAACCGGAAATCGACCAATGGATAGATTTCCTTGACTCCCAACATCCCTCGCTTGATTTTGTACTCGAGTTTGGGCGATTTAACATCGCCGAACAGCTTCCCGTACCACCGCACCCTGATCTTCGTGCGATTGGCGACTCCGGCGAGATTCTGAAAATAATTGCCGAGAGCCGTCGTATCCAGGTAGATGTTGTTTATGTACCTAGGTTCGTAGGCTTTCCGAAAAAAACTCGGACAATTCAATACCCACGACTCGATTTCTGAGGGAGCGACCCCGGTAATCCGGTATTTGCGCTCGAAACGGAAATCAAGGGAAGCCGGAGCGTTCGCGTTGTGGACGCCCGATCGTTTCAAGTGCCGATCCCCCTATCGTCAACCAGGCTGATTTTCATTTCCCGATCGAGCCCGCGCAATTTATTCATGCAATGGTGCAGGTTATTGAGCGATTCGAACTGCGTCTGAAAAGAAACTTCGATTTGAGTGTCGGTTTCGTCGAGGCGCCGCAACCGCACGTTTCGAGCGTGCCGGCAGATCACTTGTTGAATCCGGTCCAGAATCGACTCGTCGATCCGGACTCCGGCGATCGTCAAATAAAAATTGGCCTCCGGTTGGCGTCTCCGCACCAGTTTGCGAACGACCAAAATTGCGACTATCACTAGAAAAGCCGCCATGGTGATAATCGGCTCGTCGGCTCCCATGCCCAAGCCGATGGCGATCGCCAAAAACAAGTAAGTCAATTCTTCGGGTTCTTTGATGGCAGCCCGAAACCGAATGATGGAAAGAGCCCCCACCAAACCCAGCGATAGAGCGAGTGAAGTTTTGACCAGCGTAATGATTAGCATGGTGGTCATGGACAGCACCACGAAATTGCGTCCGAACAACTCCCGGTTCGATAACGCATCGCCGAACCGGATATAAATCAAGCTTAAAACATAAGACATCAGCGCGGTCAACAGCAGACCATACAAAAAAAACTCCAAGTCAAATGACTCAGTTCGAGATTGAAAGTATTCGAGCGTTGATTGAAGCTTTTCCATTTGAATTCAATTCGCGAAAACGATTCCCGCCACGTGCTTCGAAACGAACAAGACACCAAAAAGCGGCCAGTTGTTACAAATCGTAACAATTTAGGCAAGCCAAATATCGTTATTCGGCTTAAACCTGGTTTCTCAACAGCGATTCTGACCGGAAATATCGTGGACGATCAAACGATATTGGGGAACCGCCCAAGTGCCCAGTTCCTGCCGTTTCCCGGGCACAACGATGATTATAGTCAGAGAAACCAGTTCGAAGGCCTAGATAACAGGCTGATATCAGTTTGCCGGTCAACTCTTAGGCGGAAGAGTCCAAGGTCGAGAGGATACCTCACCCCTCTTTTTCAGCTGCCGGGCGTGCCGAACGACAAAATGACTGCGCCGGGAAATATCCGGGTGCCTTAGTTGTAGAATTTTCTTGAGTATCTATCCATAAACTAATTGCATTACTCCTCAGGAATATGATGCCGGTCAATTGTTACCCTATTGGATGCTACCCGTTCTAGAAGCTTTGTATCAAATTTGTCCCGCTTCAGTTGTCGAAATAATATAATTCGAGGCGATCGGCCATGACGTTTTTTCTAAATATTTCTTTTTTGCGTCTTCAAACTCCTTTGTCATCCAATCTTCGTCAACATACTACCTGACCCCAAGTATTGTGTCGTAGTTATCGATACCCAACGTTCCATTGCTGTCAGGGAAAACTCGTTATCGGGATACAATTTATCTCCATATCTGGTTTTATGCAGCCACCCTCCCAACGAACCGTTGCTGTTAGTAACAATCCCGTTAGCGACATCCCCTGATTCTTCCACTGCCTTTTCTTCACATATCCCCACTTCTTCTCCCCTAAGCAACCATAACCTGGCGCAACTTCAACTCCAGGGGAAACTAACGGCAAATCGGACGGCCTCTCTCTCCAATCCGTATGGTCGGTCTCTGGAACCACGCTGGATGAACTCGCGTTACCGGTACGCGAAAGCGAAGCGACAGACCAGATTAACACCATAAAAAAACGATGGCCGGGGTCGGTATAATGCGAATTGTTTCTTGCCCCTCTGACCGTTCAAGCGATGATGTCGCCGATCAATTTACCGTGGACATCGGTTAACCGCATGTCGCGCCCGCTAAATCTGACGGTCAACCGCTTGTGATCAATTCCCAGCAAATGCAACATCGTCGCGTGCAGGTCATAGATTTCGACGCGTTTGTCGACCGCCTTGTAACCGTATTCGTCAGTCGCTCCGTAGGTCATCCCGCCCCGGACTCCACCGCCGGCCAACCAAATCGAAAACCCGAACGGATTGTGATCGCGGCCGTCGCTTCCCTGAGAGAACGGAGTTCGACCGAACTCGCCGCACCAGATCACCAGGGTTTCGTCCAATAACCCCCGCCCCTTCAGGTCCGCCAAGAGAGCTCCGATCGGCTGGTCTACCGCTCGGGCGTTGTTCGTATGTCCCCGTTTGAGTCCGCCGTGTTGGTCCCAGCGGTCCGCTCCCACGTTGGGACAAGTCAATTCCACGAACCGCACTCCCCGCTCGACCAAACGCCGGGCCAAAAGGCATTCCATCCCGTAGGTTCGGGTATGCGGGAATTCGGAATTCAGACCATACATTTCCCGAGTGAGTTCGTTCTCACCGTCCAGATTCATCAATTCAGGGACCGCCGACTGCATCCGGAAGGCCAATTCATAATTGACGATGGCCGATTCCACTTCCCCGGCGTTGCCTAACTGTTCCAAAGAACTCCGGTCCAGAACCTCCAGCAAGGTTCGTTTGCCGGATTTCCGCTTGCCGTCTTCCTCTGGGGAAGTGATGTTGGCGACCGGAGGGTCGTTCGGTCGAAAAACCGAACCTTGAAAAGTCGCCGGCAAAAAACCGTTGGAAAAATTGTCCAATCCGCCAGGAGGAGTCAAACCTCCGTTAAGCACGACGAATCCCGGCAAGTTTTCGTTTTCCGTGCCCAGACCGTAGGCCACCCAGGATCCGGCGCTGGGCCGCCCGGCCAAGCCCAGACCGGTATGGAGAAAGTAATTCCCGTTCGTGTGCTCGGAAAATTCGGACACCATGGAACGAATCACGCACAGTTCGTCGGCCTGGCGGCTGACATGAGGGAACAAATCGCTGATCTCGAGTCCGCTCTGACCGTGCTTCCGGAATTCCCAATGCCCCCCGAAAGTATTGCCGTTGTTGTTGAATTGGGTTCGTTCCTTCTTGAGGCCGAACGGCTTGCCGTGCTCGGCTTTCAAGCGGGGTTTCGGATCGAACGTATCCATATGAGCCGGCCCGCCGTCCATATAGAGCATGATGACCCGTTTGGCTCGAGGCGCGAATTGCGGGGCGCGAGGCGCTTGAGGATTGTTCCCGATCCGAGCCGATAATCGCTCCCTCGGTTGCAACAGCGACAACAGAGCCAAGCCCCCGAATCCGTTGGAACAGCGGGTCAGCATTTCCCGCCGGCTGATGAGTCGATGATTCCCGGTTTTCATAACTAGGGAAGATAAATGAATTCCTTAATGTTAAAGACGACGTGGCAAAAATCCGACCAGGCCTCGAGCACCTGTTCGGCTTCCGACTCAGGAACAACCCGATCCTCGATAAATGACAGGGCCCGCTCTTTCTCGTCGGGCAACGGTTTACGGCCCAACGCTGCCGCATAAATCCGGTCGATTCGCGCTTCGGTCGATAACGGCATCGCGAGGACTTGCCGAGCCCAGCGTTCGGCTTGATGAAGCACCAAGGGATCGTTCATCAAAATCAAGGCCTGAGCGGGAACGTTCGATACCGACCGCTTGCCGAAGGTCGTAAAGGGGATCGGAGTATCAAAGGCCAGCATCATGGGCGAGATGAAATTGCGCCGCACTTCCTGGTAAACCGAACGCCGTCCCTGCCCGTTCAACGGTCCGTTGCGTCCCGGGCGGCCGCGGCCGGTCATAAACGGCGTCAAATGCAACGGCGGCGGCGGTCCGAACTGCCGCAAATCCAGATCTCCCGAGATCATGAGGATCGCGTCCCTGATCGCTTCCCCTTCCAACCGGCGAATGTTCATCCGGTGCCACCAACGATTCTCCGGATCTTTCGATTCCGCGTCGGCGTGCGACCCGGTGGCGGACATTCGCCAGGTCGAGGAAGTGACCAACAAACGGATCAAGCGTTTCGTCGACCATTGCCCTTCGTTCACGAACCAATCGGCCAACCAATCCAGCAACTCCGGATGGGACGGCTCTTCACCCAACCGGCCGAAATTATCCGGACTCGAAACCAGTCCCCGGCCGAACAGATGAAGCCAAACCCGATTAACGTAGACCCGAGCCGTCAAGGGATTATCCGGATGGACCAGTTGCCGAGCCAAATCCCGCCGCCCGGAACCCGTCGTTTCGATCGAAAAGGAAGGACTTAACGCTTCCAATATATTACGAGGCGCCGGATCCCCGGGGGACCGAGGATTGCCCCTCACGAAAACGACCTGATCGATGCCGCTACCCTCCACCATGGCCGGAGCCAACGTCGGCGTTCGAATCTTGCGAGAGTAACTTTGGTACTCGGCCACGCTGCGGCTCAACTCGCCTTCCTGGTCCTCCAATAATCTTTCTCTTACCAACCAAGCTAACCATTCCCAGTTTTCCCGGGATAATTCCGTCTCCGGCTCCTCAGCGAAACCTTGTTCCAATAATGCTGCAGTCCCCGCTTCGCACTGAGCGAAAAACACTGACTTATCGTCCGGCGCCTCGCCCTCCGAACGCTCCAGCGCCACGTTCCACAAATTGTCCGCCGTGAGCGACGGCGTCCGTGGAAGCCTCGAAGCCGCGGAAAACACGACCCGGGAAACCGAAAACCAACCGTCGTCGCGATAACCGCCGGCCCCGGCCAGATCCCCCGGGGTCGTATCCTTGATTTCCAGATAGGCTTCGTTCCCGATCCACCGGCCCAAGTCGATGGTCACCCATTTTTCGCCCCGGTGATTAAGCCGTTTCTTCAAGCCGCCGTAGATCGGCGACCGAATAATATTGAAATTATTCATCACGACGTTGATCCGGCTATGCTCGCCCGCCGCCAGCACATGAATATACCTTTCCTTAATGTTGAAAGTCGGCGACCGCATGCTCCCCTGAAAGCGTCTGGCCCACCGGGCGCTGTGAAACGTCGGATGCGGCTGCAAATCAAGACCGGCCTCGTCAATCAGCAATTCACCGGCCTCGAGCAGGGCTTGACTCACCGCTACGCCGTCGAAAAACCAATCTTCGAATCGATCGGCCGCCGCGTCCCACATCACCCGGCCGTCAACCAAGGAGTTATCCGGTCGCTTATTCCGGTCGCGCGGCGCCAGCCATCGCTCTTGAAAAGTAGCTTCTGAGTCAATGTTCTGCGTCAACCGAGTCACCGCCTGAAGCGGATGGTTTTCGTCGCCGGATCGAGCTTCGTCCAAGGCTAACATCCAACGTTCCAACACCTCTGCGTTCAATCCGGCGGCCCGGGCTTTGTCGTCCAGGCTTTGCCGGGTAGGCAACGGCCGGTTCTGAAATCCGAAAACTCGAGCCCGTTGACTGAACAGAATATGATCCAGCGAAATATAACCCCACTGCCCTTCGGCGTCGTCCTTGACGACAATGGTCGCTTCCTGGCCCGAAAACTCGCTGACCTCCCAGTGGGACGGACGGAAAACGGCATCCTTGTTGCCCGTAGCCGTTCTCACCTGCTTGCCGTCGACCAGCAGTTGAACGACGGTTCGCTGCCGGTCGGAACCGCCGGCTATCAGAAAATGAATGTGATCCCGTTCGATCACGAAGGGCTCGCTGGCAAGGGTGCCCCGATAATTTTCCTTCGCCTCGCCTTCCGGCGGCAAAGAACTGACGTATCCTCCGCCCAGATGACTCGAAGTGGGATCCGAAACGGCCGTAAGCGCCGGAACGTTCTCTCCCTCGCCGAACGCCTTTCCCTGCCCCGTCCACTGCCGCTTCGACTTCCCTTCGAAATCCTCGAACAGAAGATCCGACGGCGAATCGGCCGGAGCAAGTTCGACCGGTTCCTCCAGCAAACTCGTTCCAGCATCGAGATATTCGGCCAGTTGCGAAGCGCTCTCTTGCCAGGCCGCCGCTCCCTGCTTTCGAATCGATTTCTTGAGCGTTTCGAGTCGCGCCCGGTTCTGCCGGTAAATCCGGGGATCGTCGACCGCCGCTTCATGATAACGCGAACTGGTCAGCATGCCGTAGAGAGAATAAAAATCCTTGGTCGAAATGGCGTCGAACTTGTGATCGTGGCAGCGAGCGCAGGATACGGTCAGGCCCATAAAAGTCTTGGTCAGAACGTCGATTTGATTGTCGACGACATCCAGCTGGTTCATCTGGATATCGACCGGAGAATGAACTTGTTGCCCTAACCAATAAAAACCCGTGCCTAACCACGATTCGTTGGCACCGTTCTCGAGATTGGTCCGGGGCGGCTCCAGCGTATCGCCGGCGATATGCTCCTGAACGAATAAATCGTAGGGCGTATCCTCGTTGAAAGCCCGGATCACGTAATCCCGGTAACGCCATGCGTTAGGGATGCCGAAATCGAATTCATGGCCCAAGGTTTCGGCGTAACGCACCAAGTCCAGCCAATGACGGGCCCAACGCTCTCCGAACCGGGGCGAAGCGAGCAAGGAATCCACCAGTCTTTCCCAATAATTCGACCGGTCGTCAGCCAAAGCGTTCGCCAATTCTTCGGGAGCAGGCGGCAATCCGGTCACCACCAGGTAAAGGCGGCGAATCAAGGTTTGACGGGAAGCTCGCTCGGCCGGAAGCAACTCCTGCTCTTCGAGCCGCTTGAGCACGAAAGCGTCCACCGGATTGCTCAACCATTCCGGAGTTTCCACTTCCGGAGGCACGGTCCTGCGGACGGGTTGCCACGCCCAATGACTGTCCCGGCGCGCCACGAGATCGAACGCTTTCTCCTGCCCTCCGGCGGCTTCATCCCCAGCAGGCTCAGGCTCCGACGGCCAAGGCAACTTCAATTCGACCCATCTGCGGAAATCGGCAATGGTTCGTTCGGGCAACTTCGACTTGGGCGGCATTTGCAAATCGGTATCCTCGTAACCGAGTGCCTCGATCAGCCGGCTTTCTTCCGGTTTGCCCGGAACCACGATCGCTCCCGACTCCCCGCCCTGCAATACCCCTCGGCGCGAATCCAGCCTCAAAGAAGCCTTCAGTTTTTCGGCTCCCTGGCTGTGGCATTCGAAACATTGCGCCGCCAGCACGGGACGAATGCGTTTCTCGAAAAACTCCAATTCCTTGGCCGAAAACGAATCGCCGAAGCTCCGCAATTGACCGCAGCAGAACACCGTCGCGACAACGATCGTTCCGACCAAGCAGCGACCGGTAGCGAGTAGCGCCTGACTGGTGAGTTGCATAGCTATTCCCTGCAATGTTTCCCGGCTCCGTTCCCCGGCAAGTTCCGCGGCCGACGAAGTTCCGTTTTCGACGGTAAATCGCTCGGTTCCGCTGCCGCCCCGGATTCCGGTATCGCTGTCCGATGCCTCATCCGATTCCCGCGTTCTCCCGCCCGTAATAACTACGTCTGCTTCAGAGCAGGCGTCGTTACAGGTTTCGATAGTAGATATTCCGACAAACCAGACCAAAAAACAAGCATGTTACCATCGTTCGTCCAAATTTAAATTGCCGCTCCGCCGAGCGGAAGTGCCGGTTCCGCTTGATCCTGATTGCCGGCTTCCCCGCACCAGACGCTCCGCAAACGATCCTCCCCGAGTTTGACGCGGCTCTCGCCTCGTTCGTCACGGCATGGGCTGCAGTGAACCGGTTGCTCGCACCGAAGCCGATTCCTATGATTCCGCCGCCGGAGAGTAACGCCGGCTCGCCGAAAGGACCGCTGCGGAACTTCTCGGATTGTCCCCCGGCAGTTCTGCCTTGCCTTCGCCATCCCGATAATGAAACCATGGGGAGAGCCGATTCCATGGCCCCTCCTTACCAGAGCGTCAGCAACGAGCAAATCCTGCGTCTTCGCGCCGCCCGCCGCGCCGCGAAAACCAAATTGGATTACTTCGCGGCCCTGCTCAATCCGCTGCTGATCATGGTCTTGATCGGCAGCCTGATCTTTTACCTGATCCAGATTTTCTACCGGGAAGAAGCGGGAGACAGCCTTCGCTGGGTCATGTTCTGGTTCGTCATCGCCATCGTTCTCGTTTCGCGAATCGGCATTGAGCAAAGCTCGGGATTCGCCTGCCTGTACGGTGCCGTCCTGGCCGTCGTGACCTGGATGTATATGGGCATGCACCATGAGACCATTTATCTCGAAACCGCGTTGCTGGCGATCGTCTGGTGGTCGGCCCACCGTCTCGTCACCGACGGTACGCTATTCGACGACGAACCGAAGCCGCCTCCGCCCTCCTGGCGCCGGCCGTCCAAACCTCTCAAACAAAGTCTGCGGCTACCCCATGCGCCGAGCCGTTGGGTGCTCTACTTTTCCTTGGCCGCCGTCCCGTTGTTCGGATTAGGCCAACTGGTCAAGCGGTTGCCCGGCTCCCCCAATCCCGATTCCGGATTCGGGCTTCTGATCGTCTATTTATCGGCGGCCGGCGGGTTGTTGTTATCCACCAGTTTTTTAAACATGCGCCGTTTCCTGCGCCTCAAAAAACTCCGCATGCCAGGAGGGGTCGCCAGCCATTGGCTTCTCTCGGGTTGCTGGATCACCGTCGCGGTGCTGCTGCTGGCTTGGGCCGTTCCGCGTCCCGGGGCCGTCACCGCCTGGCATTATCTCGGTCGCCAAGCGGATCAAATGCTCGGCAAAGCCAGCGACTCCGCCCTTAGCTCCCAACCCTCCGGAACCGATTCCGGCCGGGACGGCGAAGCCTCCGATGGCCAAGCGGAAGCGGACCGGGAAACTCAGACAGGCGATACTCGAAGCAACGCTCCGGCCGGCACGGCGAGTCAAACGGCGAACTCCGGTCAGGAGGGCGGAGAAGTTGCCGGTTCCCCGGCGTCGAACGGCGGTAACCGCAAAGCACCGTCCCCTGCTTGGCTCAAGAATTTTCTTACCGTGATCGTTCTCGTGGCGCTGGCCACGATAATCTTCCGCAACCGACGGGCCCTCAAAGAGTTGTTAGGGGCTCTGGGGGAAACGCTGTCGGCTTGGTTCCGCCGCCCGCCCGCTCCTCAACCCAAACCAACACTCACGATCGATCCGGTTCGGCAATCCCCTTTCGTCAACTGCCGCCACGATCCCTTTACCACCGGCCAAGCCGAAAACTGGTCGTACGAAACCCTCCTGACTTTTTCCTACGAAGCCCTCCAGACCTGGGCCGTCGATATGGGCCATCCGAAGGCGCCGGAATTAACGCCGTTGGAACGTTGCCGCCTCTTGGCGCAGCTGTATCCGGAACTGAGTTCCTGTCTGCTGCCGTTGGGGGAACAATACAGCCTGCTGGCTTACGGAAGCCGATCGCCGCAAGTCCGGAATACGCTTTTCCTCCGGAAGTTATGGCAAGTGATGGCCTCGTAACCGATCGCCGAAACACCGGCCGCTCCGCTTTGCTTTCGGCCTTCAAGCCGCAGGCAACCGATAGAATCGAACGGCATTGCCTCCCATCACCTTGGCCTGAACCGACTCGTCGAAGCGCTCCAAATAATCGGTGACCAACCCGGTCACTTGCTCGTAATCCGCCGCCAACAGACAGACCGGCCAATCCGAGCCGAACATTAATCGGTCCTCGCCGAAGGCGTCGAAAACGATATCCAGATAAGGCCGGAAATCCCGCGGCCGCCAATCCCGCCAAGCCGCTTCGGTCACCATGCCGGATACCTTGCAGTAGACGTTGGGAAATTTCGCCAGCCAGGCGAGTTCCCGATACCAAGGACTCACGATGCCCTCGCGAATGAACGGTTTGGCGAGGTGGTCCAAGACGAACGGCTGTTCCGGAAACCGTTCGACCACTTTGACGGCCACCGGCAAATGCCGGGGAAACAACAATAAATCGTAGGTCAATCCGTAACGGTGCAACTGCCCCAAACCCCGTAAAAAGCCGGTCTGCAGCATAAACTCGTCTTCCGGTTCGTCGTGCACGACATGACGGACGCCGACGAAATACCGGTTCTCGGAAAGAACTTCCAATTGCGACTCGAGCTCCGGGCCACGCAAATCTACCCAGCCCACCACCCCGCGAACGGGGGAATCGGCTTGCTCGGCCAAAGTCAGCAGCCATTCCGATTCCGCGAGTTTCTGCCGGGCCTGCACGGCGACCGAACCCGTCAAACCGACTTTGGCTTGCTCGGCGCGCAACTCCGCCGGGCCGAAATCCCGACGGATCGGATCCATCTTCTCCCCCTGCATCCAAGGGTAATCCTCGGGATCGTATTGCCAGAAATGTTGATGCGAGTCGATCTTCACGGCGGAGCAATCTACCAAGGAACCGGCCTAATCCGCCAACGAAAATATCCGCTCGACGCCGAGCGGCCGGACGGTCATGGTTCAAGGCCGGTTAATGACTTGGGAACAAATTGTATTTTCCAAACCGTCCCTCTCCGCCGTAAAACAAGCGCAGTGCCTAAAGCCCAATTCGTCCATCTCCACGTTCACACGGAATACTCCCTCTTGGACGGCGCCTGCCGGATCGACCCGCTCATGGAGGAAGCCCGCAAACTGGGTTACTCGTCTTTGGCCCTGACCGACCACGGCGTCATGTACGGCGCCATCGATTTCTATCAAGCGGCGCGGCGGCACGACATCAAGCCCATAATCGGATGCGAAGTCTATATCGCTCCCAACAGCCGGCTGGAGAAGAAATCGCATGCCGGCGGCAAGGACGCCTACTATCATCTGGTACTGCTCGCCCGCAACGAAACCGGCTACCGCAACCTGGTCCGCATCGTCTCCGACGCCAGTCTGAAGGGTTACTACTACAAACCCCGGACCGACAAGGAAATGCTGAAGAAACACAAGGAAGGGCTGATCGTGCTCTCCGGTTGCCTGAAAAGCGAAATCCCTTCGCTCATCAACCAGGACAAATTAAAGGAAGCCAAAGATGCGATCGACTGGTTCCGCCAACTCTTCGGCAAGGACCACTACTATCTGGAACTTCAAAACCACAAAATCCCGGCGCAACACAACGCCAACCGCCACTTGATCGAGTGGGCTAAGGAATTCGATCTGAAACTGGTGGCGACCAATGACGTTCACTACGTCAAGAAGGAACATTCCCGCGCCCACGACTCGTTGATCTGCATCGGCACTCAATCCATGATCGAGGACAAAAACCGGATGTCCTATCCCCAACAGGAATTCTTTCTCCGCACCGCCGCGCAAATGAAGCAAAGGTTCCGGGAGACTCCCGAAGCCGTCAAAAACACGCTGGAAGTCGCCGAACGTTGCAATCTGGAAATCGAATTCGGCGGACTGAACTACCCGGTATTCGATCCCCCCGAATCCTTCACGCAGGAAACCTACCTGACCCATTTGCTGGCCAAGGGCCTGGAGAAACGTTACGGCGTGAAGGCGCACGCCGAACAGGAAACGATCGTGGTAGACGCCGTTCCCGACCCGTCGCTCCTTCCCACCTATCGCCCTTCGCCCCAGCCAGCCGCTGAACCGGCTCCCGAGCCCGCGAAAAAACCGGCCGGTTCCCCGGCGAAATCCCCGAAGGAGCCGCAAGTCGCCCAAGCCGTCAAGGATTTGATCGCCCGCATCGACCAAGAAATCGACGTGATCAAAAAAACCGGTTTCGTCAGTTACTTTTTGATCGTCGGCGATTTCGTCCAACACGGCCGCAACCTGGGCATCGCCTGTTTGGCGCGCGGTTCGGCCGCCGGTTCGATCGTGACCTGGCTCTTGGAAATCTCCAACGTCGATCCCCTGAAATACGGTTTGATCTTCGAACGTTTCCTCAACCCGGAACGCGTCAATCCGCCGGATATCGATATCGATTTCGCCGACGACCGCCGGGCCGACGTGATCGAATATGTCCGGCAAAAATACGGCACCGAATGCGTCGCGCAAATCATCACCTTCGGCACCATGGGAGCCAAATCGGTAGTCCGGGACGTCGGCCGCATCATGGGCATCAACTACAACGACTGCGACCGGCTGGCGAAGATGATCCCCAACGAACTGAAAATGACCCTGGAGACCGCTTTAAAGCAATCGCCGGATTTCAAGCAGGCCTACGAAACAGATCCCCGATACCACGAATTAATCGACACCGCGCTCGTGCTGGAAAACACGACGCGCAACGCCTCGGTCCATGCCGCCGGAGTCGTGATCGGCAGTCAACCGCTCGACCGCCTGTTGCCGTTGAAAAAAGACGACAAGGCCGGACTGGTCACGCAATACGCCATGGGTCCGGTGGGCGATTTGGGATTGCTGAAAATGGATTTTCTGGGCTTGAAGACCCTGACGGTGCTCCACAACGCCTGCAAGCTGGTCAAACAAACCCGGAAACTCGACATCGATCTGGACCGGTTGCCGTTGGACGACAGCGAAACCTACGATAATCTCAATCAAGGCAAAACGGTCGGAGTCTTCCAGTTGGAATCAGGCGGCATGCGCGACCTGTGCCGCAAGTTCAAGCTCGCTTCGATCGAACACATTACCGCGCTGATCGCCCTCTATCGTCCGGGCCCCATGGCCCTGATCCCGGACTTTATCAAACGGCGGCACGGCGAAGTGGCGGTCAGTTACGAACACCCCCTGCTCCGACCCATCGCCGAGGAAACCTACGGCATCCTGATCTATCAGGAACAAGTGATGGAAGCCACCCGGGTTCTGGCCGGCTATACCTTGGGCAACGCCGATTTGCTGCGCCGGGCCATGGGAAAGAAAAAGGCTCAGGAAATGAAAGAGCAGCGCCAGAACTTCGTGGAAGGCTGCCGCAAGGTCAACGGCATCGGCAAAAAGCAAGCGGACCGCATCTTCGATTTGCTGGAAAAATTCGCCGGCTACGGATTCAACAAATCCCACGCCGCCGCCTATGCCATCGTGGCCTATCAGACGGCTTGGCTCAAAACGCACTATCCCGCCGAATTCCTGAGTGCCCTGATGACCAACGACCGGACCGACAAGGTCAAATTGTCCGTCTTGAACGACGAAGCCAAAACACTGGGCATCAAGGTATTGCCGCCCGATCTGAATGAAAGTCAAATCGTCTTCGCGCCCGCCCAAAACGGCAAGGTCATCCGCTTCGGATTGGTCGCCATCAAAGGAGTCAGCGAAGGACTGGCCGAGGCCCTGATCGAATCCCGGAAAACCGACGGCCCCTTCGAATCGATCTACGATCTCTGCGAACGGGTCGACGGCCGGAAATTGACCCGCAAGACGCTGGAGTCGCTGATTAAATCGGGAGCCTGCGACGGGCTGGGACGAACCAGATCGACCATGTGCGAAGAAATGGACCGAGCCATTTCCCGGGCGAACAGCCTGGCCAGCGACCGGGCTGCCGGCCAAAGCCTGCTGTTCGGCTTCGACGTCAAAGCCGAAGCCGAGACGACCGACGTCCGGCTGCCGGAATGGCCGATCGAACAACGCTTAAAAGACGAAAGACAATTTCTGGGTTTCTACATCAGCGGCCATCCGCTCAATCCCTTCCGCTCGATCCTCGAGCGCTACTGCCCCGTCAATTCGCAAACCGTCAAGGAGTTGACCGGCGGAACCCTGACGCGGATCGGCGGCTTGGTCACTTCCATGAACCAAGGCATCTCCCGAAAAAACGGCAAGCCTTACGCTCTGCTCACCCTGGAAGACATGAAGGAAAGCACCTTTCAAGTGTTGTGCACCAACGATACCTTCGACAATCACCGGGAACTGTTCCGCAACGATCTGCCGTTGCTGGCTGTCGGTGAAGTCGATAATTCGGACGACGTTCCGAAAATATTCCCGAGAAACCTCATGCCGTTGGAAGAGGCGCCCCAGCGCCTTACGGAACAGGTATTTTTCAACGTCCCGCCCCAATCCGAACATTCCGTATTGACTGACTTGGACGAACTGATCAAGGAACACCGGGGAAGTTGCCCGCTGCTCCTGTGCTTCCCGCTCGAAGGCGCCGCGACGACGATCCTGGAATTGCACGAACGGTTTCACGTTTGCCCGTCGCTCAAATTGGAAGCGGATTGCATCCGCCTGCTGGGGGAAAAAACCTATTCGGTCAAAGTCCAGCCGCTCCCGCCCAAACGCGACCACCCCTACCGCCGCAAACCGGACCGCAACTTCGGCGATTGACCTCAAGTCTGCGACGACAAAGCGGAACGGGGAGCAATCGCCTCGGAAAGCAACCCGAGCACTTCGCTGCGGACCAACACTCCGATCAATTTCATGTCCCGGCGATTGTTCACGACGTGAATATGGTTCGCCTCGCTGGAGAGCAAGGTAGAGAGCGCTTCTTCGAGCCGCTGGTCCGGAGTCAACACCGCCGGAGGCGGACGCATGACGTCCAGAGCTATCACGCTCAGCAGTTGATCCCCTTTGGTTAAATGTTCCTTCAAATCTTGCAACACGACGATGCCGACCAAGCGGCCCCGCCGCTCGACCACCGGCAGATGGTCATGGGCGCAGGTGAGAAAACGTTCGGAGATGCGATCGAAAGGAACGTTTTCCTTCACCGGCGGAATCGGTTCCAGCATGAGGTCCCCGATGCGCCGGCGGGAAGCGGTCCCGATGTCCTCGGTTTCCCAAGGAGTCGCCAGTCCCTTGAGTTCCAATCTTTCCGAATAAATGTTGGGGCGATGCAAGGTTCGCGCGATCAAGGTCGCGACGACGCAAGTCAACATCAACGGTGGCATCAACGTATAATCCAGGGTTAATTCCAGCATCATGATCATGGCCAGCAACGGCGCGTGTGTCGTTCCGGCCAACAATCCGCCCATGCCCACCAGAGCGAAAGCCCCCACCGGCAAAGCCGGAGTCTCGAACAGGTAGGCGACCCCGTAATAGTACAATCCGCCCAATCCCGCTCCCAGGAACAGAGTCGGCGTTAAAATCCCTCCCAAAGTCCCCGCACCCACCACAATAACTGTCGCCACCAACCGGGCCAGGCTCAGGGAGAGCAACTGCTGCGACGTCAGGTCGCCCTGCAGCGCTTGACTGGCTTCCTGGTATCCGTTGCCCATCACCCCAGGATGACTCAAGGCCAAAAACCCGAGAATCAAACCGCCCAAGGCCAACCGAAGATAAATCGGAAAACGCATTTTTTCGTACAGGAATTCGGTGCACTTGATCGACTGCTGAAACACGACCGCCCCAAAACCGCACAGCACGCCCAACAACAAAAACCAAGGCAATTGATCGTTGACGAACGCAAAGGAAGGCACGGAGTACAACGGCTCCATGCCGAAAAAACTCCGGGAAACCATCGCCGCGATCACGGAGGAAAAAACCAGCGGAGCGAACAGGTTCATCGCAAAATTACCCAAGACGACCTGAGCGGCGAACACCGCTCCGGCGATCGGCGCATGGTAAGCCGCGGCCATACCGGAAGCCGCCCCGCACGCCACCAACAACCGCAACCGGTAGGGAGGCCAACGAAACCACTGCCCCCACTTCGAACTAACGGTAGCCGTCAATTGGGTTATCGAACCCTCCTGACCGATAGCGGCTCCCGAAGCGATGCTCGACAAGGACGAAATCCCCTTGACTAACGCCGTGCGGAACGACAAGCGCCCGTCCCCCAGGACGACCGCTTCCAAAAAACCGCTGTCGCCTTTGCGCCGGACATAATGCAGTCCGAAATACAACACCAGGCCGGCGATCAGTCCGCCGCCCGCCGTCAACGTCACTATCTTCCAACCGGATGATACCGAGTCTCCCTGATCCGATAACCAAAGTTCGGGCCAAGCGCTCAACCAATCGAGCAAAGTAATAAAAATGAGATTGGTGCCGCCTCCAATCAAGCCGACGATCCCGGCCAACGCCAAATGCCAAGCTTCCTGACTGATCCTGATCCTCCCGCGCCATCCGAGCAACAACCGCCGGGCCCGTCGAAAAAACCGCCCTAAGGTTACCGGTCGAGATTCGCTTCCGGACGGCTTCATCGACCCCTGGCGAACTGATATTTTTCCGGCTTGGCGGCCGTAAAAAGCATCCGAACCTTCATAAGACTTCGACCGGCCCGGGCCCGAGTGCCGAAAATCGCCGACGGCAACCTCTCGAGCGGGGCTTCGAGCCGTTACGCCCGGTGCTTCGGATTAAGAGTCGTTTGATCACAAGAAAGCCGATTGTGGGTTCCGACCGGCGACGAACCGGATCGCTCTGGAGGCTCGGCCCGGAACGGCGAGTTCGATAGGCTCCGGTTTCTTTCGGGCGACCGGGGCGGTTCGGAACCGGCGCCGGCGCACGAGACAGCTCGCCTTCCCACCCGGTTCCGAGATCGTCGCCGACCGGGCGACAGCACAACTAAATCGCTCCCGCCTGCCGGGTTAAGACTTCGAAATGTCACGAATCGTTACCGGCCATGCATTCGATCTCATCGCGGCCCACGGTTCCTTCCAACCACTTCAGGTAGGCCTCGCTCTCGACGTATTCGAGCCGCTTGACGGCGGCGTCGTAACGATTGCCGATTTCCAGTCTTTCCGCTTCGTCGGCATGCCCCTGCTTATTCAAGAATTCTTTCAAATAGGAGAGATGCCCCTTCCACAATTGCGATTCCCTCCCCTGTTGAGAATGGAGCCGGCGCCGGTACCACTCGCTGTTCAGAATGGTTTCCCGATCGAACAGCCGCCGGATTTCGGGATCGCTGATGTCCTTCCCCTCGTAATGCCCGTCCTTCATGATATGCAGAATCGCCCGCAACGGCGGACAGGCGTAAGCGACGGTGCCGTCCTCGAAATATCCCTCGGCGATCCGGCGCGAGGTGGTCTGCATATTGTTCAGTCCTTCGACGAAGATCTCCAGATCCTGGAGTTCGGGCTTCAGCATTTGATCGGTGAACACGGCGTTGGGATGAGTGAAGATCCGCCCGAAAAACGTCGTCGTGAACCGGCGGTTGATCCGATAGCCCAACAAAGAGAACGGCAGTTTTTTACCGTCGTGCTCGAAGTCCTCACATTTGGAAAGAAACCCTTCCCGGATCAAAAATTCCGGATCCCGTTCCTCGGCGCTCATCCGGCTCCAAAGTTCCGGGATCAACAAGCTGATATCGTGGGCCATCCGGACCGACGGCCCCAAGACCCCGGCCGAAGTCAAAAAGGCGGCGGCGCCGGTCAAGGCTTGCGACACGACCAAGGTGTTCAGATCGATAGCCGGGGGCATGGCGTTGAACGGTCCCTTGGTCAGCGCTCCTTCCGAACCGACCCCCGTCGTCGACGGCGATTTCCCGGTCAGGCTGCAGATCGCCTCGGCTAGGTATTCCGGCAACTCCAGATAATGAATCGGATTATAGACCGCCAACGCTCGAATCCCGGCTTTCCGGTCCGGGGGATTGTTGCGCCGCCCCGGGACCACGCTGTCCACGACTGAGATCACCGGTTCGTTCAACGGAATATGCCGATACAGTCTCATGCCGACCTCCGCGATATACTTGGCTCGCCCTCGCCGGGAATCGGGGCCCGTCTTCAAATCGGGCCGCGTTTGCAAGTAGCGGGGATTCTTGGAGACTCGGCCGTCGATCACGCGCGGATGAGCGCTGGACACGAAAAACGGCGGTTTGTCGTCTTGGCCGGCCCGCACGATAAACCGCTGCATCGGCCGACTGAACCGATCGAAGTAAATCGAATCTTTCGCGATCTTCACGGCATCTTCCCGGCGCAAAGGTTCGAAATTCGACAGGAAATTGCCCGGTTGCGACAAATCCGCCTCCGTATCCGTGTCCCGCCCCCGGATAATCGCGTCGTCCGGCCGTTGAAAAAACCGGCTCTCGCAATTCTCGGCGATCTTGACGGAACGCTGGAGATGTTCCGGTTTCACGTAATTCATCAATCCGGAAGCGAACACTACGCTCGCGGTGATATCATCTTCCTGAGACAATTTTTCGGCCGGTTGAAAATCTTTTCTCAGGGTGAAAGTCCGCCAGGATCCGTCCGGGTCGAAACCGACTCGCCAATAGGCCGTCACGAGCGTCCGGTCGTCGCACTTGAGTTCGTTGCCGGACAAGCCGTTGATGCGATCGACGTGAAAATGGCTCGGCCAATCCTCGCCCCACTCTTCCTGGTAATAACGCTTGAGCACGAAGACCATTTCCCGAATATGCTGGGGAATAGTTTCCAGCCAGCGATTGTACTCCTCGGTGTAATCGGAACGGGAAGGAGTCAACAACCTGATCACCGACCCCAAGGAACGGTCGAAGCTGAGTATGGGGCGACCGTCGCTCTTGTCCGCGTCCCGATAGCGGTCCGAGTAGTCCCGCCGCAACAATTCGGCGACCCGCTTCAGATCGTTATCCAGGTCGGAAACGAAGACCGGCCCATACAGCACCGAATCCTCGAACCGCTTGGAGATTTCCGATTTGCCGGCGCCGGAAACGGTGGAATGCTTGTGGCAGAAAGTGCCTTCTTGCACGGTGCCCACCAAACGCCACGAACGATTGCTCTCGGGTTTCAGCAGCCGGACTTTGTAACCGGAGGGGCGAATATAGGTGATTCCCGAGCGCAACCTGAGCGTCTGAGTTTTCTCCCCGCCGAGCCAACTGACCGTCCGCCGCCGCAAATCGAACGCGACGTCTTCCGGCACGTAGTAGATGTCCGAAAACCGCTTGTCGATGCCGTAGCCTTCCGGTTGCAGGTCCATCAAATCCCGATACTCCCGGGCGACATCCTCGAATGAATGCCGGGAACGGCGAACGTGCAGGTTGCCGCTGAACTCTTCGCCCAAGTCGTATGACGGAAACACGAGGGCGCCTCCGGCGTGCTCCTCCTCCGCCAGGCCGTAAAGATTGGCGGCGTAACTGATCTGAGTCTTCACCTCTTTTTTGCAGTAGCCGAAATAGTTGTCGGCGATCAGCGTGACGATGACCCCTTTCTCGTCGCGAGCGCACAACTTGAACGCCCGCCCTTCGTTGTATAATTCGTCCGGTTCCTGCCAGCAGAACCCCGAACGGCGCAACGCCTCGTCTGCTTCGTCGTAGGACGGCAGCCCGGCGTCCCGTTTGGTAACCTGGGTCAAGTACGGCGCCAAGATCACGCAACCGGAGTGGCCGGACCAGTGATCGACATCCAGCCCGGCGTCGTTCTCGGGCAAATAGGGATCGCCGGCGTTACCGAAAATGCTTTCCACGAAATCCAGATTCGACACCAGATTGCCGGGCGCGAAAAACCGGATCTCCATCCGTTTCTCGGGCCGTGATCCCGGAATGGCCGGGCACACCAACGGCCGCAGGAACAGCGAAAGGAAACAGCCCGCCTTTTCGTCCTGCAGTTCGGTAAACGGCAGCCGCAACAGCGACTCGGGCGGTTCGAGCGCACGCTGGAACAACCGGTAGAAAACGTTGCGCGGCACGGTTACCTTGTCGGCCGGAATCGGCAATCCCCCTTCGGCGATATGAAACACTCCCTGGGTCGTCCGGCGATCCTTGGCGGGGTTATGCAGAACGCCCTGCCGGAGCCGGTAGGAACTGATGATTTCCGAATGAAATTCATCGCCGTTCCACGGCAGCGACAGCGCCCGGGCCAAACCGTGCCGATCCAGGATGAACGTTCGATCCGGCAAGCGAACCGTCGACCGAATCGGGTAGAGATGTTCGTCGCTCCAATGCAGGGATTGATCCGTCCCGGTTCCGGCGTGCGAACTGACCGGATAAAAGTATTCGTCCAGCCACCGCTGAATGCGCCAATCGACCGGACACAGATACTGGGAACTCAACCGTTCCCGCTGGCGATAGTGCACCAACAGCGAATCGGCGATTTCGTGAAAGGCCGATCCTCCGGGATGCGGCGCCGTCGGGTAGCCCAAGGAAGCCAGTTTCAGATTGATGTACTCGAGCGTCGCGTCGTCGGGCACTTCGGGCTGAGCCACCCCGATCCCAAAACCCTGTTTCAAGTCCATGGTATCACTCCTGTCATTTTTCGCCTGATTCCTATCCTGCCCGAATCGGGCGTCGCCGACCACTCAAACGAAGCCGCCGCGGAATATCGTAACTTTGCCGTCACGTAAGACCGGCGGCGCTTCCGCCAATCGCCCGGCGAATCCCGGCCCCCGTTGCGGGATCCCGACTTCCCAGGCCGGATCACTTTCCCAACGGCAGCCGTTCGGCCAGCCGTTCGGGCAAGCCGGCGTCGCGAATCTTCCGCATGGTCGTTTCCATATCGTAATCCAACCGCCGCAATTCGATCATGCCCGAATCCAAGTCGTATATCACGTAAGTCGCCTTCGGCACTCCGTCCCGAGACTGGCCGACGCTGCCGACGTTGACGAAATACTTCTTGCCGGGTTCGACCCGGAATTTCGAATAGGTGCCGCCCCGGATCGAACTGTCGCGCACGAAGGCTACGGGAACGTGGGTGTGGCCGAAAAAACAAACGCTGGTGCTCTGATAGGTAAAACTGGAGGCCGCCTCGAGCTTGTTGAAGACGTAACCCCACCGGCTGGGCCCGTCCAGCGTGGCGTGCACGATGGAAAAATTGGCCACCAGGCGGCGATACGAAAGTTTCCGCAACCACTCCCGGTCGTCCAACGTCAACTGATTGCGGGTCCAGTAGATCGCGGCCGTCGCATGGGGATTGAAGCCTTCCAGATCCTCTTCGGTGGAACAGTACTCGTCGTGATTGCCCTTGACGCAAGGCAAGTTCATCTTGCGGACCTGATCCAGGCATTCCTTGGGATTGGCGTTGTACCCGACGACATCGCCCAGACAGGCGTAGTGGGTGCACCGATTCGCTTCCGCATCCTCCAATACGGCCTCGAAGGCTTCCCAATTCCCGTGGATGTCGGCGATAACCGCGTACTTCATTCTCTGTGATTAACCGGACGATCTGACGATTTCAAAGCCGCGGAATTCATGGGTCCCAAGCGACCAGTCAAGCCGTTCGTCCCGGATCATCGGTCCCAACCCGGACTGCCGCACCGCCTCAAGAAAGGCCTCCAGCTCCGGCTTCTCCCCTTCGGCCACCAGCCTCACGCTACCGTCAGCGAGGTTTTCGACGATCCCGGTCACCTCGAAACCGAACACCAACCGCTTAACCGTATAACGAAAGCCCACTCCCTGAACTCGTCCGGAATAGTAAACCGTGACCCGCAATGATGTAGATAGCTTTGGTGTTATGGCCGCCGAACGCTGGCCTCCCCTGGCGTCCTCCGGCTCGGCGACTGCAGAGGCAATCAAGCTATAAACCATGGCTTTTCGCAATCTTTAACTTCTCCCGGTTCGACCGCTAATACCTTGACCCGCCGCCTTACGATTCCCGTTGCGGCGGCCGCTTCCGCTGGACCTTCCGTTTGGCCGCCAGCAAACGGCCGGCGGTAGTTTGCTCCGTTGGTTCCGGCGGCTTGGGCCGGCGTTCGGTCGCCGGGCCGGCGAGCTTCACCGCGGATTTCGCGGTTCCCGCCGGCGCCTTCGGCCGCGCCGGAACCGTCTGCAAAGTATCCAGTTCCTTCAGTTCGGACACTTTCCGAGACTGCCGCGCCCGCACTGCGTCCCGGCTCTTGAGCAACGACACCAGAGACGCATCCGACTCGGCGGCGACCGGGCGCCGGAAACTGATTCGCCGGACGAACCACTTCCAGCCCCATTTGAGATCCTCCCGGTCCAACTGCACGCGACGCAAGGCCACGTCCAGCACGAACAAAACGATCGCCAATTTCAAGAGCCATTCCCACAGGTCGTGAGGTTGGTAAGTCTGCCGGCGGCCGTGAGCGAACGGGTCGGCGGCACCGTCCAGGGCGGCATGCAGCTTGCCGGCCGAAATCTCGGTAAGTTGCCGCAACAGGCCAAAGTCGGTTTCGCTCGAGGCGAACTCCGGCGAATAATTCACGCTGGCCCCGGTCATCTGAGTCCCGACGATTTCGCCGTTTTCCAACTGCATCAGATTGACGGTATACGCCCCGACCTCGAGCGCCGCGAATTTGGCCTCGTAACGTCCGGGGGCCATCTGCCTCAGTTTCACCGTGCGGCTTTCGCCTTCGGGCGACACGACCCGAGCGTCCAATTCCAGAAAATTGCGAAATTCGCCTTGCTCGTCGACCGCCTCGACCGCGATCAGCCCCACGCCGCCCTCGATGATCGTTTCGGTCGAAAAATCGGTATTGTCCAGCCGGCGAAGCGCCCATTGCGCGATCTGGGACCAAAACTGGCGATAGTGAGGCCAGGCCAACCATTCGGCGGCCCATTTGCCCCGGGCGTCCGAGGTGAACGCGACCGACCGCCCCAGCCCGAATTGCCAATGCGCCAACAACGGATCCTCGCCTTCGGTCATCAACGGTAAATCCGCCCGGGCCTTGGGAACGGTGGCGACATGCCCCAACAACCTCGGGAACGTCACGTTCTCCAAGCCTCGCAACAGTTCGCTGGAAGCGACCCGCCGGGGGACGAACGGTTGTTCGGAAATGGCCGATTTGAGCACGACCGCGGTTTCTTTAATAAACACTTGCGGTAGTTGATCGGGAGACCGCACGTCGTAAAACCGGCCGTTGCCCTGTTCGGCCATCCATTGCATCGTCTCGGGGCCGCCGTGTCCGGCGATCAACACCGTGCTGACCGTAATCCGGGACGCGACGATATCGTTCATCAGCTGAGCACTGGGCGGGGCAGGATCGCCATCGCTGAACACGATGAGATGACGCAAATTCGCCGGAGTCGCCTTCAACCCCTGATAAGCCAAGTTCATGATGTTATTGAAGGACGGCAGATCTCCCTGGTTCATTCCTATGATCGCGTTGCGCAACTCGCCCCGTTTCGTGCGGATCTGAGTCATGGGAAACAGCCAACGTTCCCTCCCGTCCCACAACACGATCCCGATATAATCCTGCGGCCCCATGGCGTCCAACACGCCGGCCGCGATGTGACGGGCGATCTGGTTGCCGTTGTTGAATTCCATGCCGTGCATGAGCATGGCCAACGCCCCGCTGGGCATTACTTTCTTGCTGCTCAATTCCATATCCAACGGCAAGACGCGTTCCAGCGGCGTGCCGCGATAGGCGCCGGCGGCGAAAGCTTGATCGCCCCCAATGCAAACCAGCCCCACCCCGAAATCCCGCACGGCGCTTTCCAATTGCCTCATGGATTCGTTCGACAGGTCGCCCGCCGAAATATTGCTCAGGAAAATGGCGTCGTAACTCTGCATCTGAGCCAACGACTGCGGGAACCCGGCGAGGCCGGTCAATTCGACGCGCAACTGGGAAGTTTCGAGGGCCGCCGCCAAATTCCGGTCCAACTCGGGGTTATCGGAGACGATCAACACCCGGGGATCTCCCCTGACCGTCACGAAATTGATGGCTCGATTATTTTGGGCCACCCGATCGTTTTCCGCCGCGACCGTCACTTCGTAAGCGTAAAATCCGGATACCGGCAATTGTTGCGGAAAGACGAGCAAGTTCTTTCCGGCCTGCAACTCGACCTCTTGCGTGCCCAGCAACTGGCCGTTGCGGGTCAACTGAAGAGTCGCCGCGGCCGCCTGATCGGATTCGACGAAAATCTTGGTCTCGAACGCGGTGCCTTCCTTGACGTGGTTGGGCAACGCCAGCCGCTGCAAAAAAACGTCGTTGATTCGTTGCATCTCGAACGGAACGGCGTCTACCGAAACCTCCAGGGATTGGGCTCCGGCTACCGCCGAGACGGCGTCGCCCAAGGTCTCGTTGCCGTCCGAAAGCAACACCAACCGCTTTTGCCCGTGCTCGGGAAAGGCCGCGGTCCCCAACCGGACGGCCGCCGAAATATCCGTATTTTCGATATTCACGACGGTCTGGATTTTTCCCAGTTCGAGCCGTTCCCGCGTCAGCTGCTCGATGCCGGCGTCGCCGCCGAACACCAGCAATCCCGCTCGATCCTCCGGCCGCTTTTGCTTGACGATTTCGTTGACCCAGAGCCGGGCCGATTCCTGCTGGTTCTGAGATACGCTGCGCGACCGGTCCAACAGGAACATCACGTTCAATCCGTCCCGCGTTTCCAACGACTGCAATCCCGCCAAGGCCAGCGCCAAGCTCACGGTAATCACGAGCCGCAATACGCCGACCACCCAGCGCCGCACCGGACCGATCGACGCGTCCGAGCGCCACGTCAACCAGCACACCCACAGCACGGTCGGCGGCAGCAGCCAAAGCCATTCTGGATTGGTAAACTGCATCGCGTTCAAGGAGCCGGAAAGCCGGCGAGAGTTTGTCGGCGCACCAGTTTTTGCAACCGATGATTGCCCGAATCGGCCACCCAAAGATTACCCTCGCCGTCCAAGGCGAGCGACCAGGGATTGCTGAAGCGGCCCGGAGCCGAGCCCGGCCCGCCGTAGATTTCGACCGGACGATGCTCCGGGTCGAACACTTGGATGCGGCTGTTGCCGAATTCGCAAACGAACTGATACCCTTCCCGGTCGATCTTCACGTCATACGGATAACTCAACTCACCCAGTTCGGTTCCCGGCCGGCCGTAGCTGAACAGAAATCCGCCTTGGTCGTCGAACACCTGGATGCGATGGTTGCAGGAGTCGGCGACGAATACCCGGTCCCGGCCGTCGACCCCAATGCCCTCGGGACGATTGAACTCGCCTTCCCCTCCGCCCCGGTTTCCGAAGGCCAACCGCCACTCTTTCCCCTCCGGGCCGAAACGTTGCACGCGCTCGACGCGTTGATATTCCGTCACCCAGAGATCCCCGGACGAATGACTCGCCACCGCGCGGGGAAAAGACAACTCGCCGAACGCCGCCCCAGGTCGGCCCCACTGCCGCAACAATTCGCCGTCCGGTGAAAAACGATTAACCCGGGCGTAATGGGGTTCCACCACGATAATGTTGCCGAGCGCGTCCTTGCTCATCCCCTTAGGCCGTCCCCGTTCGGTTTCAGGCATTTGCCAAAAACCCAGATACTCGCCCTGCGGATCGAAGCGTTGTACGCGCCCGGTCATGTCCACGGCGTAAACGTCGCCGTCCTGGCCGACCACGACCGAACGGGGTTTGTTGAACTCGCCGACCCCGGTGCCCTTCGTTCCCACCGTTTCCGCTTTCGCAAAAAACTGGCTGGACGACGCTCCCGAAGAAGCCGCGTCAGCTCCGCAACCGGCACCCCCGAGACATCCCACGGCGACGGCCAAGGCCATTCCCAAGGCTCCGGTCTTGAGCGTCCCCCGGGCGATCGCCTTGCCCAAATACCAGCACGCCGCCGGCAACATCGCCAACGCGATCAGCAACAGGCAAGAGGCGTAGACCTGACCGTCATGTTGGTAATGGATTAAATTAAACACCCTCAACGCCAGAGTTTCGACGCCGGCCGGCACGACGAATATCAGAACTTCCACTTCCCAGAGGCACAGCAACCAAATCAGCCACCAGACGCAACCCAAGCCGTTGCCCGCCGACGGCAAGACGCAATGCCACAAGCGTTTAAGATACGGCATTCCTTCCAGACGCGCCAGATCCGTCAGGCGAGCGTCCACGGTTTTGAGAGCAATCGTCACTCCGATGATACCCAACGCCAAATAACGCAAAATCAACATGCCGAATACCGGCAACCATTCCCCGACCGGCCCGGCGGCCCCACCCCCCAGCCGGTTGTTCGCCTCGGCCAGAGCGGCCCCGATCAAGGTCCCCGGCATCAGAAACAGCCAGACCACGTACCGGGCGTCGAGCGTCCGGCGCAATAGATAGCCCAAAACGACGGCCCCGGTGGCCGTTAGGGCGGCGATCGCTGCCGAATAATACAAGACGCGCCCGCTAACCCGCCAGGCGCCCGGCAAATCCCGCCAGGTTTCCGGAGCCACCACCAAGCTGGCGAACGGCAAGCCCAAGCCCAAGGCCACCACCGCCCCAGCGCCGATCATGACGCCCCAACGCAGGCCCGGTCCCCAGTGCCGCAGCAATAACGATGCCGTTCGGCTCCCTGTCGCGCCAGCCACGAATTCTTGACCGAAACAACCGCAGGATATCACGAAGGCCACCACGAGCAACGGGAGCGACAAGCTCAGCGCGAGCCACAGATCCTGACCGAGGTTAAATTGCATGTATACCTGTTCCGCCAACACCCTGACCTGCAAGATTCCCGGGACCGCGAGATTGTTGACCGCCAAGGCGAAAACCAGCAAGGCGCCCCAAAGCAAAGGCCGGCGGACCTGCGGCCAAACCGCCCGCCCCAACAGTTTCAGTTTCCCGGAAAACGGATCCGGCCGCTCCAGCGCCGTCAGAATCGCCGCCCGGCGAGCCCACAGGAAAAAAAACGAAACCGGCCACAACAACGACGCCAACAACGCCGAAGCGCCGCCCAACGTATACAACCACTGGCTTCCTCTTCCCCCGGTCCAACCGTTATAGCCGAGCCCGTCGAGCCAGACGGCCACCGTCAAAAAATGCGGCAAGAGCAAATTCGCCGCCGCCAACAGCGGAATCGCGCCGGCCGTTCTTTCGGAACCGAGTAACGACGCCGCCAGCACGACGATCGCGGCCGCCGAAGCCAACGCCGCCGTGCCGAGCCCCAACCACAGGGAATTTTCCAATAACGCCCAGTTCATGCTCTCGACGCGACGGATGCGGTGCCGGCCGCCTCCCGGGAGCGTTCGGCGATTACCTCAAAAACCATTCGATCAACTCCCGGTAAGCTTCGTCGAAATCGGCCATGACCCGATCCCAATCCGTGGGCAAATAAGGCACCGCGCCCGGATCGATCCCTTCCAGAGCCCCCGAATCGAACAATTCGGCCTGCACTTCGGGCCGGCGAAAAAAATCCTGCACCAAGCGGGCGTTCTGAGGATTCGGCCCGCCTCGAACCGCCGCGACCGTGTTGGCGATCAACGACATTTCCCCGCTCGGCGGCAAGGCTCTGATCGGCAGCCCGTTGCGCAAGCCGACCGCGATATCGTCGTAGTCGGTCAGCCCGATCCAGGCTTCCCCCTGTCCGACCAGGCGAACCACGGTGGAATTGCCGTCGACGATCTTGACCTCGTTCGCAATCAGTTCGCGGCACCACGATTCCCACTCTTGAGGCCCCCAAGCGGCGCGCAATGCCATGAAATGAGTAGCCGTCGTGCCGAACAACGGATAAGCCACCGCGACCCGGCCCCGCCAGCGTGGCTGGGTTAAGCTATTTAATTTAAGGGCGGATAATTCGCCGACGAAATTCGTGTTGATCACCAGTCGCCGGCTCCGGTAACCGAAAGTCAACGCCCCTTCGCCGTCGACCAAACCTTCCTGGGCCAGCTTGCGGACCATCATCTCTTCGTTGCTCCAGAAAACGTCGCAACGGGGATTCGTCCGCTCCGCCACCAACCGATTTTTCAGGCCGGTCGTCTTGACCGATTCGGAATCGTATAACGGAAGCACCATAATTCCGGTTTCTTGTTCGAGCCGGTCCAAGATTCGCTCAGCGTAGATGCGATCCTGAGACGTATAAATGACCGCCCGTTCAGTTTCCGACCGGCAACCTCCACCCCAAAACCAGGCGGCGAGCGCCAGCGAAAGCGTCCCGATGTTAACGACAACCCTTCTCTGCCCGTTCATGCGGTTCGTTTGTGATAGTACCACCATTCTCCCATCAGCACGACGATCGCCGCTAAAGCGAACCAACGCCAGAGTTCCAAATCGGCCCGGAGCGACTCGGTCGCTTCGACCAGCCTGCCGCCGGCCAGATTAAGGGTCGCTCGGGAGTTGATATCGCTTTCGGCCGCATCCAGAAGGTTGACCGCGAATCGCACCTGATTAGTCCCCGTCCCCCAACGATAGACGCCCTGCTTGGCCGTATCGCCGAACATCAAACTGCTGGAGCCGGCCGTAATCGGCCACTCTTCGCTTTGACCTCCGGGCCGTTCCAGCGTCACCGACTCCGCGTTCGGATCGACGCTCAAACGGAGCGTTTCCCCAATCCGGGTCGTCAATTGATGGCCGCTAGTCATCGACGGATTGAGCCATTGCACGGCATTGGCCACGAAGATCGGAAACGAAACCCGCAACGGCCAAGTCGAGTTCAAGACGTCGAACCCGATCCAAACCCGCCGGAGCCCTTCCTGTTCGCCCGCGACGATCAAAGGGAACTGGGCCGATTCCACCAAGGATTCCGCCCAGAAAGGAGTCGCGATCGACCAAGCCTCGCTGATCAAGACTTCGTCGAACCCGACGAACCGCAACAAGGGATGCGCGCTTTTCCAATCCACCACGGCCGGCGCGTCGGCCCGCTCCCACCCAGCGAACCAATTGGTATGCACCACGTTGAACGCCAACAGGTTTGCCTCCGGCCATTCTTGAGGGATCAATCCGTCCAGCACAACCAGATCGAATTCGTCGGCGGCGACCGTCGGATCGCTGGTCTGCTGCAGATTAACCGTTCCCGAAGTGTGCAGCGCCCGCTCCAAAAAAGCGTTGCCCGCCGAGTACAACAGCACTTCCGCGGGTTGGGGCAGCAAACTGACAACATAGGCTTCGTTGTCGATCGCCAACTGGTCTTCCGCCTCGATCCGGAAAGTGAACACGCCGTTGGTCGGCTGCTGGGCGACAAAGACCTGTGAAGCGGTCCCCCCTTTCTCCAAATCAACGACCCGCGCTTCCAGCATCCGGTCGTCCAGCCACAATTCCACCGGGAACCGGTAATCGTTGGTCGAAAAATTGACGACGCTCGCGAAAACGACCTGGGAAGAACGATCGTCGGGATTCAACCGGACATCCAACGAAGCGACGCCGATGTTGTCGCTTCCCTGGCCGATCTCGTGGAACACGAGTTTCATCTCCGAGTCGGCGAATTCCCCGAGATCCGAAACGGCGCCGTCGCTCAGCAAATGAATCTCGGAAGAGGCATGGTCCTTGACCAGCGTTTCGGCCAATTGCAGCCCTTCCAGCAATCGGGTCGGAGCGTCGGAAACCTGCAATCCTTCGATCGTCCGCCGCAGCACCGCTTTTTCCGAAGTCGGCGATTGAACCACCAGGGTGCGAGCCCCGGCCAGCACGATCACCATTTTATCCGAATCCTGCAACCCGTCCACCAATTGCAAAGCCGAGGCTTGCGCCGCGGCGAATCGGGACGGCGAAACATCGGTCGCTTGCATGGAAGCCGAGGCGTCGATGACCAAAACCTGCAAGGCTCCGCCCAACGAATAATCGGCGAAGTAGGGTCGAGCCAAGGCCAGAACGGCCAGCGCCAAGAGCAGCAACTGCAACAAGAGCAGCATGCTGCGTTTGAGTTTCTGAAACGGAGCGTTGGCGCGCGACTCGTTCAAGAAGCGTTGCCACAACAACACGCTGGATACCAGGCGCACCTTGCGCTTGCGCTTGAGCAGATAGAACAGCACGACGACCGGCAAGGAGACGGCGAACCATAACGCCGCTAACGAGAGAAAACTCATATGCCGATCGCCCCGCCCACTTGGTTTAACGCCACAATTCCAGTTGCCGCATTTGCTTCAACAACAGATCCTCCAACGAGGTAGCGGAAGACACCGACCAAAACGCTACTCCCCGGCGGCGGCAGAATTCCGCCAACCGGGCCACGTAGGCCGTGGCCGCCGCCTGATAACGCCGCAAGCGGAATTTACCGAAACTGACCTCTTGCATCGCCCCCGTTTCGGCGTCCACGAATTTGAGATCGCCGTAGCTGGTCGGCTGAAACTCTTCCGCGGACCAGACGCTCACCGCCATGATCTGAAAACCACGAGCCATCAATGCCTTGATCCCCGCTTCGTAACCGGTAGGCGAAAGAAAATCGCTCAGCACCACAGCCATGCCCGCATGCGGAGATTCGATCGCTCCCTTTCTAAGTTCCTCATTCAAGTCCGATTGCCCGCCGCCTTGCAGCTCCGAGAGATTTTGCAACAGGCGCAACGAAGAATGCCGGCTGCGCACATTGATCAAGGATAGGCGATGATGGTCTTTCGGTTCCGGAAACACCCTGACGCTCACTCGGTCCGAACCGCAGAGCACGACATGCCCAATGGCGGCCGCCACTTGCTTGGCGAACCGGAATTTTGAAGGCTCGCCGAAGGTCATGGACTCGCTGGCGTCTAGAAAGATCGTCACGGGCAACTCGCGGTCCTCTTCGTACAACCGCAGAAACAACCGGTCCAGCCGGCCGTAAAGATTCCAGTCGAGATAACGCAAGTCGTCGCCGGCCACGTAATTGCGGTAATCGGCGAATTCCACCGAATAACCGCGATTCCGGCTTCTTCGTTCCCCGCGCAACGCGCCTTTCGACCATCGTTGCGAAAGCAATTGCAAGCGCTCCAGTCGACGCAACAGATCCGAATCGAGCAATTCCTGACCCACCTCACCACCAGCCTAGCATTAATGCCCCCGGCGGTAAACGCAAAACGGCAAGGGCGGATGCGAACTTGCCCCGCGAGCCGTTGGACTATACTTTCGAGGGCCGGATCGAACCGACACCCATGGCAACCAGCGAGCCTCTCCCCGTTTCCATCCCGCCCCGAGAGGCGACGCCGGGCGGGCCGCGCCCCGCCCGGCAAAGACTGCCTCGCTGGCTGCGCCGCCCGTTGCCGGTGGACCGCGCCTTCGCCGGCCTGCGAACCTTGCTCGTCGATCTGGCATTGAACACGATTTGCGAAAGCGCCAAATGCCCCAATCGCTGGGAATGCTGGAGCCGGGGAAGCGCCGCCTTCATGATCGCCGGCGACCGGTGCACCCGAGCCTGCGGTTTCTGTGCCGTGAACGTCGCCAAACCCCTTCCCTTGGACGAGGGAGAACCCGCTCGGATCGCGGAAGCGGCTCGGCGAATGAAACTGCGACATATCGTGGTCACGGCGGTAGCGCGGGACGATCTCCCCGACGGCGGCAGCGAGCACTTCGCCCGAACCGTAGCCGCGATCCGGGACCGCTCGCCGAAGAGCCTCGTCGAAGTCCTGACGCCAGACTTCCGGGGCCGAGCGGAAGATCTGCGCGTCGTATTGGCGGCTCAACCGGACATCTATAACCACAACCTGGAGACCGTCCGCCGCTTGACTCCCCAGGTCCGTCACCGAGCCACTTACGACCGATCCCTGGAATTATTGAACCGGGTCAAGCGATGGGCGCAATATCCGGTGCAAACCAAATCCGGACTGATGCTGGGACTGGGAGAAACCGAGTCGGAAATATTCCAGGCCTTGGACGATTTGCGGGCGGTCGACTGCGACATCCTGACTTTGGGGCAGTATCTGCACCCTACGCCCCAGCACTTGCCGGTCCAAGAATTTCTGCCGCCAGCGACGTTCGCCGCTTGGAAAAGGCATGCGGAAACCCGGGGCTTCCGCCGAGTGGCTGCCGGTCCCCTAGTCCGCAGTTCCTATTACGCCGACGCCATGGCCGACCTTCCCGGCTAAGATATCTTCAGCGACGAGATTAACAGGATCAAATAATAGAAAACGATCGCCACGACCAACAAGGACAAGGCCCATTTCAAACTTTGGCTCCATTGCTTGGTCTGTTTGAGATCGTCTTCATGGACCGTCTGGCAATAATCGATTTCCCGGGCGATGATCTCTTCGGCCCGTTCGTCGTAAAAGGTGAAAAACCGCCAGGAACCCCGAAACTGGCGCCAAGCCTTCGGCAACATTTGAACCTGGGATTCCGTCGGTTCGACAAATCCGCACTCTTGCCAGTAGCCCGATTTTTCCTGGGTCCAAACTCGGTGAATGCCGTGACTTTGTATCAACTTGACGAGCCAATTCCATAACTGGGCCTTGGCCACCTGTTCGGATTCCGGGTGCGACCACACTTCGTTATAGATACGAGCGTCCTGACCGAGCAGTTGGATGCCCACGGCGCCGATCAAGCGGCCGTCGCCGCCTTCCACCAACTGAAATTCCGTCAGTTCCCGTTTCAAGGCGTGATCCGGCAACAAGGCGGTCCGCCACAGGGCTTGCAGTCGGGGCAAGTCCTCGATCGTCGCCCGGCGAAGATGGATAGCTCCCCGGGTCACGGGGACGCTCCTCCCAGGAATCGGGACCCCGTCACCGCTGCGAGATAGAGCACGTAGAAAGCGATCAGGATTCCGCCTTCGAACCGAAAAATCCTCCGATGGGAAGCTAACATCAGAAATACCATCGTTAACCCGATCAACAGCGCCGAAAAATTAATCAACTGGGTGGCGCGATCCATGGTCACTTCCTGAAAAGACGCCGCCCCGCCGACGATCAAGGTAAGATTAGCCACGTTCGCACCGAGGATATTGCCTACTCCCAAGTCCGACACGTTGTGCCGGGCCGATTTGATCGCCGTCACCAATTCAGGAAGTGAAGTCCCCACCGCCACGATCGTCAAGCCGATGATAATGGTCGGAACGCCCATCCGGCCGGCCAGCCCGGCGGCGGAATCCACCAAAAACCGGCTGCCAATCGCAACCATGACCGCTCCGATCGTAAAGACGATAGCGGTAGATTGGCGGCTCACCAACCATCGATTGCCGGCGATGAGATCCGATTCGATATTCCGGGCCTCCGCCAAATCTTCTGGCCGGGACATGCGGCGATGATGAAAAAAATCGACGATGAAATAACCGATCCCCATCGCCAACAACGCTCCTCCGGCTATCCTAGCTAGTTTCAAATCCCAAGTGAGCCCCAGTAACAGAAACGAGAAGAAAAACACGGCCACCAAAGGTATCTTCAACTCGACCGGCCGGACTCCGATACTTTGGATCACCGCCATTAATCCCAAGATCAGGCACATGTTGCACATGCAGGAACCCACGGCCGCCCCTACCCCCATTTCGGATTCGCCCCTGATTCCGGCCGTAACGGAAACGACCAATTCCGGGGAGGTGGTCGCCAGGCTGACCAAGGTCGTTCCGATGACGATCCTCGGCACCTGAAGGAATTCGGCGATGCGAACGCTCGAGGCGACGAACAAATCGCCGCCCTTGATGATCATCGCCAAACCGACCAAAAGGAGTATGATTTCCCAACTAACTTCCCACATGCCGTGCGTTCATCGTGCGTTCCCTTAGTCTCTCCGTGCCCCGCAGGCCTTGCTTTCGGCTCTGACCGAGGGCTCGGCTCTTCCGTCCGGCCTTGGCCAGGCGATCGACGATTGACCGTTCCCCGGTTCGGGTTCCGATGCGGAATCTCCCGACCGGCGACAACGAAGGCGAAAAACGATCCGATCCTCGAGTTACGGAGCGCTCCGGGCCGATACATACAATTCCCCCGGCCGGGAATCAACGACGATCGGTTTCCGCAATCTCGCAGGGAACGCTCCGGCGAAGCGCCGATCCGGGAATTTCCTTCGAGTTAATTACTTGCAAAAAGGAAAATCGCGCCGACCATCAGGAAAACTGACCCATAGCGACTAACGCATGAAAGCCACCGTTTACGCGCTGACCGCGATCTCGGCGATCAGCATCGGAGCCGCTGTCTGGACCTGGCAAGAGAACTCCCGGTTGGAGACCGCCCGGAAAGCCCTGCAGGTTCAAGTTGATACGGCCGAGGAACAGGCTAAGGAACGGGAAACCACCCTTCGCCAGCAACACGACCGCAAAGTGGAACGCTTGGAAAAAGACGCAGCAGAAGTCCACAAACTCAGGGGTGAAATCACCCGCCTGCAGGGCGACACCGAGGCGGTCGACAAAATACAGACGGCCAATCGCCGGCTCCAAGCGGACAATCGCCAGTTGCGCCAGACCCAGCCTCGAGCCGCTACGGAAACCTCCCAAACGACGAGAGAGGTTCCGGTGTTCCCCAAAGAACAATGGGATCATCTAGGATACGAGACTCCCCAGGACGCCCTGATTACGGCCATCTGGGCCATGCAGCAAGGCGACCCCCAAATCTATTACGAAAGCTTGGCGCCCGAAGAACAGGAACGCATGGCCAAAAGATGGGAGAACATGACCGAGGACGCCATCGCCGAAAAGCACGTTTCCGACGTTCAATACATCACGGGGCTTCAAGTGCTGGACATCCGGAGCGAGTCCGATTCCGAAATGTTCCTGGACGTCTACATTCAGGGGGCTTCCCGGATGGAAACCGTCTACATGCAAAAGGTCGGCAACCAGTGGAAATACGCCGGAGAAAAACGGGACGACTGAGCTACCGCAAGGCTCCGGAGAACGGCGGACGCTCGAATACCGGTTGATCCTGCGTCACTCGCGGATCCTTCGTCTGAGTCAAAATATCGTGCAACCTCCCGGCGAGCTCGGCTTTAGCCTCTCGATGGCGAGGGTCTTCGGCCACGTTGCGCATTTGATGCGGGTCCGTGCTCAATTCGTATAATTCCTCGGCAGGTTGCCTGCCGAACGCGAAATCGAAATACGATTTCATTTCCGGATCGTTTCGCAATCCCGCCAAGAACGCTTTCGTCGGGCTGGCGTCGAAATCTCCGAAGGCCACGAACGTATTCCGTTCCAACGGTTCTTTTCCGGGGAACGGGCCTTCCGGCAAACCATACCCCGGAGCGATTCCCATCGGCCAACGTTCCGGCCGGTAATTGCGGATGTAAAGATAGTTCTCGGTTCGAATCGCCCGTTGCGGATAAGGCAAGTTACCGTTACGCGCGGCAGCGACATGCCGCTCCCTTCCCGTCACGACATAATCCCGCTCCGAATCGATTTGCCCGGAACCGGCGGCCCGGAACACCGGAACCAAGCTCTTCCCCGTCATCACCGGCGGCACCTCTACCCCGGCCGCTTCCAAAAAGGTAGGGGCCAAATCCATCAAATTGACGAAATCGTCGATCTGCCGGTTCGCTTTCACTTGATCGCCCCAACGAACGGCCAGCGGCACGGCGACTCCGAAATCATACAAATTGCATTTGGCGCGAGGGAAACCGGGGATGCCGTGGTCGCCGCTGACCACGATCAGAGTCCGGTCTAATTCGCCGATGCGTTCCAATTCTTCCAAGAGAACTCCCACTCCTGCGTCGAACGCATGTACTTCACCGAGATAATCGGCGAAATCTTCGCGAATGACAGGAACGTCCGGTAAGAAAGGCGGCATTTTCCCCTTCAGACTATCCGGATCGATACCCCAATACTTCAGCCCTGAACCCTGAATCCACTTCCGGTGGGTATTGGTCGGGCCAAACCAAAAACAGAAGGGAACGCCGTCAGTTCGCCGGGATAGAAAATCCCGGAAGTTGCCGCGCACTTCGTTCAGCAACGCCTGCCGAGTCCGCTCGGGGTCATCTGCCCGGTCGAGGGCCTGGGAAAAACCATTAAACCTTCTGCCGGATTGATGATAAGCGTGGGCCGCTCCCCCGAAAGGGGCGTGGGCCGGAGACCCAGGAGTCCAAACCTTATAGGAATAGCCGATGTGGTATCCAGCGTTCTTCAGCAACAGGGGAAAACTGGGTATCGCCTCGTCCCAGATCGCTCCCTGCAAAATGGCTCCTCGGCCGGTCCGCCAAAAATACTGGCCCGACAGCAGAGAACTCCGGCAGGGCGTACACGAAGGAGCCGTGACGAAGGCGTTATGAAACAGGGCGCCCTCCCGAGCGATGCGATCGAAATGGGGAGTCCGAACGATTTCGTTGACCGATCCGGCCGTCCGGTCGGCGTAAGCACTGGCGTATTTCCCCCAATCGTCGGCGAAAGCCACCAGAATGTTCGGCGGCGGCTCCGCCTTTTCTTGGCTTCGCATCTCGCCGCCGATAGTCACCAAGCCGATGCTCAGCATCCAAGTCAACGCCGAGCGTGCCCCAAGAATAAGACGATCGACGACCGGAAGAATTGACATTCGGGGATGCTACGGGTTCAGAAGGGCGATTGTCAATCTTCGCCGGAATCATCGAAAGTCCTGATAATAATAGAAGAAACGGCCTCGGGAGACTTGAGATCAACGCATTCGCGACGACAATGCCGGCTTTGAATTCCGGTATCCCGCGACTACAGCTACGTCATTCGGGATTGATGCCAGGTCGCCCGATCCTCGAGGAAACGACTCGTCGCATCGCCGAGCGTTGTTATTCGCCATGCATTCTCGAGCGAATTGTTTAGATTTGTCCGAGGCTGAATCAATTCGAGCAATTGACGATTACTATCAGAATTGAACTGCAAACGGCCATTATTGTCTTAATTGACTGCCTCAAAAGGAAAAATGACCCGGAAGCGGAGACGAAGGCCATCCCGCTGGTCTGCCATAACTCGGCAAATTCTTGCGAGCGGCCCTTGTTTTCGTACGATTGAGACTGCCGCGAAACTTCTCGATGGCGAAAGCTTGACGGTAGCATTTCAAAGGCCAAGGAAAACTTTTCCAAGCCGATCTACCACCGGATCATGCCGGTTATGCCCAAGATAATGTGACCTAAGAGCATGCGCTTTCTCTAAATAACATGGTGAACAACACCCCATTGCCGATACATCATCTCCGTTTGGCAGTTCCCCTGCGACCTTCATGATTCTCGCGACTCTGCCTGCGTTATCATGTTTGACTAGCCAGTCTTAAAAGGCAGGGTATAAATCGAAGCTGTCTTCCTGTTTCTTGGCCTGAACGATGTCGCTTGAGTCGACGAGATAGGTCGTCATTTTATAATACCGGTTTCACGCCCCAGTTTGTTCAGAGTCTCGGTATTCTTGATACCCGGCATCCAGAACGCATCCCGATAGAGCGTTTGACCATCAAGCGTGCTTGAGACAAGTTCGCTCGCGAACCTTTTTCCGACCCGTGTTAGCGTGACGCTATAAAAGTTACCGCCACTGCCTGCATGTTTGAATTGTTTAAGTCGTTCTTTCTCATTCACCCAAGCGGCGGTGAAACCTTTGCGAGTCAGCCATTCTGCATCAAGCAAGCGGCGCAGGATAACGAGTGTGCTGACCTTGAAAAAACGTGCCAATCGGGTCAGTGCGTCCGAGAGCGGTTCATTTCGTCGTGGTTCAGATAGCAAGTTCTCTAACGGCACAAGAAATTCTTTCGCTACCCCGTCGCACCACATCTCCCCGTTTCACAAGTCCGGCCGAAGTTCGATTCCAAGATTCGACAGAGCGGAAGATCCGAGCCAAATGTGCCCCAGTTTAAGCGAGCGGGTACAACTGTGCCGCTTTGGTATCCTTCCCGTTGACGGAGATCAGCGGCGCAAGCGGATCGCAAAACGCACAGACTCGAAACTCTGAGGGATCGAGTTGCCGATATGAATTACCCATCACGTTGCCGCTCACCATGACGAGAACACCGGCTTCATCGGCTTGTCTGACGAAAAGCCGCCGCGCATCAGTTCCAGTCGAACATTCCCGGCGGTCGGCCAGATCTACCCCCAACTTTTCCGCATTCGTTTCGCGACCGTGTTGGGAGGCGACTTGATCGAGGCGCTCCCGACGAACCCGAGATCGTCCTCTCCTGCGATGCGAGCGTCATCTCGATACCAATCCTGCCGTTCCCGGCAAACGTAGATCGTATCCAACAAATCGGGACTCGGTCGTCTGACCGTGCGGCCGGCCATGGGCCGAAAGTCCGGAATCGGCACAGTTTCCTCTGAAAGTTTGATGCGAAACAGATAGCAAAAGGCGCGTGGACGGTCCGAGCGAACGCTTCCAACTGCTTTAGGGTAGGTTGCGTCTCCCCACTCTCCGATTCAGACAGCTTATTGAATTTTGCTGCCAGATCTTCCAACGCGAACCCAGCGCGCTCTCGCGCCCAACGCAAATGACTCGGATTGACAGGGACGCGGATCATGTCACAGGTTCCTCTACCTCTTTGGAGTCCCGAAAGCAGGTTTCACCGGACAAGAGCTTTAGGGAAAAGGAGGTCACGGATTTCTGCCAGCGTTTGTCTCAGCAATCATGAGTTCCGCAACCGGGCCAATGAATTGACCAAGCAAAGTAAGGACATCGTAGGGTAGCAACGGCATCATCGCATCCTGCAGACTCCGCCGCTGGATGGGCCCATAGCGGTTGCCTTTAAGACCCCAATCGGGCGGAACTCTTCCAATTGATAGTGAGCCCTTTTTTCAAGTAACCAACCATAACTCATTGATAGCCAGAACTGTTGGGTTCGATTCATGATTCGTTTTTCCTTACGTTCTGTCTTCTTTACCGTTGCTGCCGCATGCCCCTTCGCATGGCGCCAGTAATAACATCCGGAGACCGTTCGCTTGGTCATTTGATGCTGTAGAGCGGACTTACACGCCATCGAGGAAAGAAGTCGACGCCAAGGATATTTCGCCGGCCTTCGCATCGAATTCTTCCGTCATGCTTTCGTCGCCACCATTACCGTCATGCTTTCGGACGGCACCGATAAAAAAGGGCGACGACCAACGACGATCTTTTAATCTATGTCTCAGGGGTGGAGCCCCAAGACGTCAGGAAAGCAAGCCGATTGCGGTCCAGACCAAACTTAGAAATGGTGCGATACCCCCCAGAGATAATTCGGCCTAACCCTTCACCGGACGCCCCGGCAAAAACCGATCCTGCACCGGACCGCGAGAACCATCGGTGCCATTGTTGCTCGCGAGCGGCAGGACCCGGATACGGGTTTATCCGCTTCAAATTCCGGTATCCCGAAACAACGGTTACGTCAGTTGGGACAATTCGAAGTTAACCGATCTTCATGGAAACGACTGATCGCATCACCAGTCGGCTCTCTGGAGGCAAGAATCGAACCCCGCAACGAATACATTCCGGATCGCTGGCCGGCAGCTTAGTCCGGCGACAGACGCACGAGATCAAATCGACCCGCCGAAAGACCAAGGAAAGACGTCTTTTGAATTCGTGGATTCGGAATCGATGATCGCTAGGCCGACTGACCCAAATCGGACACTGGGTCGAACGAACCGCTTGCAAAGCCCCGAAGAAACGGCGCCACAATCGCGTAGCGTTTACCCGGATGCGGCAGTTCCGTCGTCGGGACCAACCAAGCCGTGAACCGTCCGTTCCGGTTTGAACAAAGCGTTCACTACCGCTTGAATATCCTCGAGAGTAACCGCTTCGTATCGAGCCACTTCCCGCTCCCAGTTTTGATAGCCGAAGCCGTACACTTCGTCCAAGGCCGTCGCCAAAGCGATCGTCCCCAAATCCTGGCGGGCGATCTTTTTCTGCCCCACGATCTTGGCTTTGGCGCGTTTGAGTTCCTCTGGTGTCAAGCCTTCCCGAGACAGAGTTTCGATTTCTTCCTTTAATTCCTCGGTTACCCGCCGGGCGTTATCCGGCGAAGTGCCGGCGTAAAACGCGAAATACCCCGGCACCAATCCCGGAACGTGTCGCGCCCCGACGTAATAGGCCAACCCCAGACGATCTCGAATTCGCACGAACAACCGAGAACCCAAATCGCTGCACGCTTCCTGCAGTAGTTCCAAGGCATAGTGTTCGTCCGTATAAATCATCGTACCCGGTACAGCGACGATCACCGCCGCCTGTTTTTTGTCGACGACGCGCCGGAAAGATAATTCGCGGGGCTTCGACTCGATCGATTCGGGAAAAACGGGACCGGCCTTTCGCGGCCACTGAGAAGCGCCCAGCCTGCGGTCCAGCTCCGTTTGCAACAAACAGGCGTCCACGTTGCCGTAAACGGCGATCACGCAATTTTCCGTCACGCCGTGATCCGCGAAAAAACGGCGAATCTGTCGTTCGTCCAATTTTTCCACGCTCTCGACAGTCCCCAGACTGTCCAGTCCGTACCCGGTTTCTCCGAACAAGATCTCACGCATGACCCGCATCCCGATCCGGAGAATGTGTTCGTTCTGAGCCTTGATGGACGCCAACTGCGCGATGCGTTCTCGTTCCAATTCCGCCTTCGCGAATCCCGGGCGCAAGATCAAATCCGAAAGAATTTCCAGCCCCAACGACAAATCCTCTCGCAAGACCTCCATGCTAATCCCGAAACTGTTGCGCGAACCATAACTGTCCAAGTGCCCTCCAACCGACTCGACAGCACCGGCCAAAGCGGCAGCGTCCCGATCGCCGGCGCCTTTGATCAACGAATTCGCCATCAATTGTGTCAGACCGCTGGTTTCTTTGGTCTCTGCCAATACGCCCCCCCGAAAAACGGCTCGTATTTCAACGAACGGCAACCGGTTGTCCTCTTTGACCAATAATCGCGCTCCGTTATCGAGTTCCATCAGTTCGATGTCTTGATGCCGATGGGCTTCGGCCGCGACCGTCACGCTGGGCTTATCCCCCTTGGGCAACAGGGCGGCAAGCGTGCGATTCGACTCAATCAAATAACGGCACGCCACCTGTTGCACTTCTTCAGGAGTAATTTTTTTAATTCGATCCAGATAGCGTTGCGAAAAAGTCAGGTCGTGAGCCACTATCCAGTTCGAGCCCAAATCCTGAGCCTGGCCATCCATCGTTTTTCTCGAACTGAGCGTCGCGGAAACAAAGATTTTTTTGGCTTTTTCGATTTCCTCCGGAGCAAAACCGCCGGATCGAGCCAGTTCGACTTCCTCGAGGATGGCCCGCCAAGCTTCTTGGCAACGATTGCCGTCGGCAACTCCGCTGATACCGAACAAGCCGGGATAACCCGGACTATAGGTCCAAGCATCGATCGCATGAGTCAGTCCCTGTTCGTCGCGGACCTTCCGATAGAGCCGGGAACTGTAACCCTCGCCCATGATCGTGCTCAACACGTCCAACGCCGGAATATCCTCGTGCCGAATATCCGGGATGTGCCAAGCGTAATGAAAATGACCCAACTCGATCGGCGCCTCATCGATACTCTCCCGAGGCGCCGATTGGCGCGGTTCCTGGGGCAAAACTTCCGGAGGCAACGGGCGAGGCGAAACGTCGTTCCACAATTCGGTAATCTGGGCCAGCAATTCGGAAGCGTTCAAATCGCCCACGACGACGTAGAACACGTTTTCCGGAGCATACTTCTCCCGGTAATAAGCATAGATGTCGTCCCGGCCAATCCGGTCGAAAACCTGGCGATAACCGATAACCGGATATCGGCAAGGACTAACCCGATAGGCCGCTTCGAACAGCCGGCGGCTGGACGAAGTCCCCGGATTGTCTTCGCCCATATCCATCTCCCGGCGAATCACGTCGCTCTCCTTTTCCAATTCCTCGGCGGGCAGCAAGGCGTTGCGCATGATGTCGCAGAGGATATCGGTAATCTTCCGCCATCCTTCCCGGGGCGAACTGATCCAGTAAACGGTGCGGTCAAGGGAGGTGTAGGCATTCATGTGACCTCCCAGATCCTGAACTTCCCGGTCGATGGCGCCGACTTTCCTGGTCTCGGTTCCCTTGAAGAGCATGTGCTCCAAAACGTGGGAAAGGCCGGCACCCAGCCATTTGCCTTCGTTGACGCTTCCGGCGCGGCACCAAGCCTGTGCCGAAACGACCGGAGCGCTACGGTCCTCTCTGACGATCACCGTCAGTCCGTTCGGCAGACTCAACAACTGAGCCTGGGAAGCAATCGAAAGCGGTCCGCCCTCCCCGCCGGATGCCACAGCGCCGCCAAACTCTCCCGCCGCCCAAGGCATGCCTTAGCCGTTGATTTGGCGACGGCAACCTTTGCGAGCAGACTGGCGCCGTTTGGCCGCATCCGACTCCGATCGGTTTTTCATACGCGACCGTTGGCTCGGCGGAAGATAGGGATGAACCAGCGCTTCCCAGAAATCGAACACCCCGGCGAAATCCTCGCGACTATCCTGATCGGTCTTCGTGAGCAGTTCGGCTTGAACCAATTCGAAAACGATCTCTCCCAGATCTTCGCAACTGTGGATCCCCCACTCGGCGAGCACGAAAAAGCCCAACGGCCCGAACTCCTCCAGCACGTACTGCCGCACGCCTTCCGAGAATTCCCGTCCCGATACGTGCCGGGACGATTTCCGCTTCCGGTTGCGGGACAGCTTTTCCTGGGCGTAGGTTAACGCGTCTTTAACGAAGTAGTACGCATCGGCCGAATAATCGGAGCCCTGTCGAACGATCCGTTCGACCCCTTCATCAAAATTCATCACTCGCAAACAATCTCCTACGTCCGTCTCCGCGAAACCGGCCCGATCGAGTCACCGACCCGATTTCCAAAAACGCTCCGATCTAAAACCAAATCCGGCTGGACGACAACAATAATTCGCCGAGAAATCCCCCTTACGTCAAAATTGTGTTGACAGCAAACTCGGCAGCCCGCCCGATACCGCCCCTGCCCCCTTCGATCGGCTTGAGGTTGATCTTCTTCCGATCCCCTAGTTCAATTGACGCATCGACATGCCACCTACGAAAACATCCTGCGCGTTGGGTTTGGACTACGGTACGAACACCGTTCGGGCCCTTGTCGTCAAACTTCAAGACGGACGGGAAATCGCGGTCGCGGAGTATCCTTACGCCCATGGCGATCAAGGCGTCATCGTCGACCCCGACCATCCCGATCTCGCTCGACAACATCCTCAGGATTACTTGGACGGCACCGTCGAGGTCGTGAACGAAGTCCTGCGCCTGGCCGCCGAACGGGAACCGTCATTCCGAGCATCCCAGATCGTCGGCCTGGGCGTCGATACGACGGGCAGCACTCCTCTACCGATCGATCGAAACGGCGAACCCTTGGCTTCGCATGAGGCTTATCGGGATCATCCGGCGGCCCAAGCGTGGCTCTGGAAAGACCACACCTCAGTAGCCGAAGCCCACGAATTAACCGAAGCAGCCGCGGAACTGAAACCCCACCTGTTGGAAAGCTGCGGCGACAGTTATTCCTCGGAATGGTTTTGGGCCAAGTTGCTTCGTTGCGCCCGCACCGCTCCAGAAATCATCCGGGAAACGTACAGTTGGATCGAAATCGCCGATTGGATCCCCGCCGTGTTGACCGGCAATCAATCCCAGCCGGTCCGCGGGTTATGCTCCGCTGGACACAAAAGTTGGTTCGACGAAGAACAAGGCGGTTATCCTGATTTCGATTTTTTAAATCGAATCGATCCTCATTTGGCTCGCATCCGGCAAACCCTGCCGGACCAGGCGCAAGCCATCGATCAGGCGGCCGGCCGGCTGACCGATCATTGGGCGACCCGGCTCGGCTTGAATCCCGGAATACCGATCGCTGTCGGAGCCTTGGACGCACACTTGGGAGCTGTCGGCAGCGGCATCGCAGAAGGCACTTTGGTCAAGATTCTCGGCACTTCGACTTGCGATATCGTCGTGTCGTCCCTCGCTCAATCCCTGCCTTCCATCCCGGGACTTTGCGGCGTAGCGCGTCATTCCGTTCTGCCTGGTTACTTCGGATTAGAGGCCGGTCAATCCGCCGTGGGCGACATCTTCCACTGGTGGGTGCAATGCCTCCGCAGGGGCGGCAGCAGCTGGGACCACGACGCCTTGACCACCGCCGCGCAACGCTTGGCGCCGGGTGAATCCGGCCTGTTGGCATTGGATTGGAATAACGGCAACCGCAGCGTTCTTGCCGATTCCAGACTAAGCGGACTGCTCCTGGGACAATCGCTGCACACCCGCCCCGAGGAAATCTATCGAGCGCTCATCGAAGCCACCGCTTTCGGAGCCCGAATGATCCTGGAACGAATCGAAGAATACGGCGTGCCGGTCACCGAAATCGTCACTTGCGGAGGCTTGGCGGAAAAGAATCCGTTACTGATGCAGATCTACGCCGACGTCACCGGCCGCACCATGAAGGTATCGCGATCGTCTCAGACCTGCGCGCTGGGAGCGGCGATCGCCGGAGCCGTCAACGGAAAAGTTTTTTCCGACGTCCCTGCCGCGCAAAAAACGCTGACCGGCACCAAAGAGCGCCAGTACCGTCCGAATCAAACGGCGCAATCCATTTACGACATGTTATACGAATTATACCGTCGACTCCATGACGCCTTCGGAATTCCCCTGGCGCACCCGGAGCTCAATACGGCGATGAAAGAACTCTTGATGATCCGAGACGAAGTTCGCCGCACCGTTGCCGATTAACGGCCCCTCGCACCGGGACCGGCAGCCTTATTCGCCTGAGGGATTTAAAGGTTTGCCCCTGATGAGAACCGTGAGGACCGGCCGAATCAAATCAAATGCCGGCGAAGTCGATCTTTGGCCAACCGCTTGACTAATTCCTTGATATTTTGCGCCCCGCTCTTGGCGGCCACCAGCGTCGCGTCATCCGTCATGACCACGATGGAATCATTAATCCCGACCAAGGCGACCGGGTTCTTTCGCTGCCGTTGATCGTAAACGACGTTATTCGCCGCCGCGACGCTGACCAAATCGCCGATGACGCAATTGCCGTTTTCGTCCAAGGGTAAATGCCGGGATAGCGCCGTCCAAGCGCCTAAATCGTCCCAACCGAAATCTCCGTCGGCGATCACCACGTTTCCGGCTTTTTCCATCAGGGCGTAATCGATCGAAATCTTTTGAATGCCGGGATATTCCTCCCGGAGAACGGTTCCCAGCCGTTCCGGAACGGCCGCCGCTTCACGCCAGCGAACGAACGCTTGTGACATCTCCGGTTGATGTTGCCGAATCGCCTCGCAAAGGGTAGCCGCCGACCAAACGAACATGCCGGCGTTCCAAACGTACTGTCGGGACCGGACATAGGCTTCGGCCGTCGAAAGATCCGGTTTTTCCACAAATCGTTGGGCGTCGAAAAAAATCGTCCGTCCGTCGTTCCTCCCGTCACCGACCTCGCGGCGGCCTCCCTGTTTAATATAGCCGTAACCGGTAGCGGGTTGATCTGGGCGGATACCGACGGTCACCAACACGGATTCCGTCACCGCCAGAGCCATGCTGTCCGCCAATATTTCCCGAAACCTTCGAGGGTCGGAAATCACGTGATCGGCCGGCAAGATCGCCATCACCCCTGCTTCGGAACGCTGGGAAACCAAAGCCGCACTCAACACCACCGCCGCGCAAGTATCGCGGCCACAAGGCTCGGCGACGATATTCTCCTCGGGCAATTGCGGCAACTGGGCGATCACTTGCGCCGCTTGGTCACCGTTGGTGACAACGAGAATGCGTTCGTCGGGCACTAAGCCCGCAACCCGATCGTAGCACTGCTGAAGCAGCGACCTTCCGCCCCAAAGAGTTAGTAGCTGCTTAGGCGTCTGTTGCCGACTCACCGGCCAAAAACGTTCGCCCCGGCCTCCGGCCATGATCACGACATACCGATTCTTCTCGTCGCTGGTTTGCGTCCGCTCGCTCATACCTATCGTTCCGGATCGTGCTTCAAGGCCGTATTCAATTCCTTTACGAACGAAGTCACCCGGTCCACTAATTCAGGCGAATCGCCCCACTCGGCGATTCGGTTGACCACGGCGCTGCCGACCACACAAGCGTCGCCGTAACGGCTCACTTCCCGAGCTTGAGCGGCGTTCGAAATCCCGAAACCGATCGCCACCGGCAAGCGGGAAATTTTCCGGATTTTTCGAGTCATGGGCCCGATCGAATCGGCCAAAGTCTGCTGCATGCCGGTCACGCCCTCGCGCGAGACATAATAGATAAACCCGGCCGCCCGGCGGGCGATCAAAGCGATCCGGTTTTCCGGGGTCGTAGGAGCCACCAAATAAATCGGCAACACTCCGGTTTCGCTCATCACCCGATAACAAGGTTCGTCCTCTTCCGGCGGCAAGTCCAAAATCAACAGACCGTCCACTCCGGCGGCGGCCGCCGCCGCGACGAAACGATCGATGCCGCGCCGGTGCACCAGATTATAGTACACGTACAAGACAATCGGTATTTGGCTGCTCTCGCGAATCTCGCGGACCGTCTGCATCACTCCTTCGGGGGTGGTTCCGGAGTCCAAACCGCGTTGCGCCGCCAATTGATTAACGATCCCATCGGCTAGGGGATCGCTGAAGGGAACGCCCAGTTCGAGAATATCCACGCCGCATTCGGCAAGTCCGAGAGCGAGTTGCCGAGTCGCGTTTAGGTGGGGATCGCCCGCCCCTAAATAAACCACCAGTCCCTTCTGTCCCTGCCGCCGCAATTCAGAAAAACAAGATTCGATTCGATTCATGGCGAGGGGGCTCGGTACGAGACGGCGGTTTCAAGTGGTCGATCAACCTCATTTTCCGGTACAAGCTAATCGTCGGTGCGACGAACGACAAGAACGCGGCTCGAAAATCAACCAGTTTCCCGGCGAATTCCTGAACCGTTCGCCACCCGGTTCGGAATCGAAAACATCCGACGCCCGTAAGGGAACAAGGATTGGCCCGTAACCTCAAGCTATTCAAATCAATGCCGCTTTCCGCACTCAGACCCGCTCGAATCGTCCTGTCACGACTGAATCCCCCGCCTGGAAAAACGTCATCCGCCCAAGTTACCCCTGAGGAAAAAGGAAAGGAACAAACGAAGCACCGTTGCCGAGAGTTTGAGTTCCAACCTTCACCCCTTGCAGCCGCTGCCGAACCGCCATCCCCAAGCCGTCACCAACGCCGAATAACCGGTCGAAACATCCGGGTGCCGGCGACGAAATTACCGAATCGACCGAAGGCGGTACCGATGAAATTCGGAACCGGCCGCACCGAACTCGAATCACTCGCAACCGAGACCGACGGCCGGGGTGTTATCGTTGACATACTGGCCGAGAGATGGGATTCAGGCACCCCCGACCGCATCACGAACGCCTGTAAAGCGGACAGAGTGCCGTCTTCGAATCCGTGGAGCGAATTGGTATCGCTTAACAAATCCGTGCTCTCGGCCCTCTGAGATTCCAAGTTCGAATTGTTCCCAAATAGAAGCGAGCCGCTTACGGCATCGTATCACCCGAAAGCTCCCAATTTGTAACCTTCGACGCTCGACCGATTATTCCAAGTTAAATAGAAGCCAAGCTCGCCCGTTCAGCGGGCTTTCGATTCAAATCCGTCAGTTGATCACCTTGGTTTCGACGCAAATGAAACTCATTCGGATTTCATATTTGCCATCTCCACCTTCAATTCCTCAACATCGGAAACGAGTTTGGGTAACGTAACTTTCAATTCTCCTACGTCCGCTTTTACATCCCCGACAGTGCGGACAACCGTGACCATTTGTTGACTCAACGGAACCACTTGATTCTGCAACGCGTTCACCAAAAGGCTCAATCCCTTCACCTCTCCTATCAAGGATCCGATATCCCCTTTCATTGTCCCGATATCCTCCTTTAATTCCACCCTCAATTTACCGATTTCTCCTTTTACCTCGGTTTCCAAATCTGAGATCTTTCCTATCAAATCCGCCCTCAAATTCCCGTTATCTTCTTTCGTTTCCGCCCTCAATTTACCGATTTCTCTGGTTACCTCCGTTTCCAAATCTGAGATCTTCCCAATCAATTCTGCCTTCAGATTGCCGATATCTTCCTTCGTTTCCGCCCTCAATTTACCGATTTCTCCGGTTAGCTTCGTTTCCAAATCTGAAATCATCCCAACCAATTCTGCCCTCAGATTGGCGTTGCCCTCTTTCAAGCCCCCGATTTCGGAAGATATCGACCAGAGAAAGCCGACGATAACGATGACCGAGGCACAAGTCCCCACTTTCTGAGCGACCCAACCCCAAGTCCAGTTGACGGAATTACCGTCCTCTTTTTTCTCTTCTTTCATTTCTCGTTCTTTGATTTGATCTCACTCGAGATATTTCTGCTCTGATCGAACTCTATAGCCTTAAACCAGACCGAGGGCAGACTAACAGCCATTGCAAGTATGTCAACAGGATAAGTAACTGTTCAGGTGCCGGAATTTCCTGATCTGACGCATTAGAGCCGACCGTTGGGGGTCAGGCAAACCCCGAATGGTGCGCAAGTCCACCGAGAGGTTTTTCTGATGCGAAAGGTCAGAAACATCCGAAGGCGGAGAATCCCCAGTTGGGCGTTCATAGGATCCAAAGATGGGGCCGTCAGTGAATCGAGAATCCGATTTCGGAAAAAAGTTTGACTTTCTCGTATATCGGAGGTGCGATAAACCCGTGGGGGGAAACCTCAAAGGCAAATCTGATGCGTTCTGTTGGGAACGCTCATCCGTGCCGTTCTCATTGGTTCGAATCCGACAAACAGTGGTACGTCTCTCGGTTCAACGACCTGCACGATGAATTGACCAAGCTACGTGGGCAATTGGCCGAACGAGATGAGCAGTTGGCTGAGTTGCACAAGCAGCTGGCCAAACGGGATGAGCAATTGGCTGAGTTGCGCCCCAAATTGAGTCAGAACGAACGCGGAGATCAGGAGGTCGGTCAGGAGCCATCTTCGAAGAAACAGAACGAATCACAGAGGTGTTCCGAGCCGCAGAAAGACGACGCTACCGATCAGGCGGCTGAAGAGATCGCCTTGCTTCGGCAGGCACTGGATGAAGCCAACCGCCGCCTGAAACAGAACAGCAGCAACAGCAGCAAGCCTCCCTCATCGGATGGATTGGCGAAAAAGCCTGCTGCCGATCGCAACCGGAGCCTCAGAGAAAAGTCTGGGATGAAACCTGGCGGCCAGGCCGGCCATCAAGGACATACCTGCCAACCAAGAACTGATCCGGATCAAATCGTCAACCACTCCCCGAAGACCTGCCGCCACTGTGGCTCGAAGCTGGTTGACGATGACTTGACGAGGAATCACAGCAGCCGTCAAATCATTGATCTGAAGGACGGCAAAGTGCATGTGATCGAGCACCGGGCGTTTGAAGAGCATTGTCCTTGTTGCAAGGGAATAACTCGGGCCCCATATCCGGAATCGGTGAGAGCTCCGGTACCGTATGGGCCAGAGTTCATGGCGATGGTCTGCATCTTGCACCCGGAGATTCAGCTGCCCGTCAACAAGATCGTGAGAATCCTGGAGCTTTTCCTCAAGATCAGGATATCCGAGGGCACGGTAACGACGATGTGCCGCAAAATGGCTCAACGCCTGGAACCCGTAGTCGAGAAACTCGAGCAAAAGGTCTGCCAGGACAGCAAGGTCAAGAATCTGGACGAGACTGGGTTTCGGGTGAACGGCAGGCTCCATTGGCTTCACGTGGCCGCCACCTGGGGCCTGACGGTTTATCGGATATCCGAAAAACGCGGAGCAATGTTCCCGAAACTTTGGGGTTGCCTGGTGCACGACCACTGGAAACCGTATTACAAGGTCGAGGAAGTGAAGCTTGCCTTATGCAATGCTCATCACCTGAGAAAACTTCAGCTGGTGTCGGACCTCAATCCGAAAGAAAAATGGGCGGGACGGATGCAACAACTTCTGCTCCGGATGAATCGGTGGAAAAAGAAGAAAAAAGGGGGAGATCCAGCCAATTTCCCGGAACTGCGTGGGATGTTGGAGGAATACGATCAAATCCTGGATCAAGCGATTCAGCACTATGAATCCCTGCCACCGCTGCAACAGAAAAGCCGAGGCAAGCAGAAAAAACGGAAAGGGCACAATCTGGCGGTGAGGCTACAGGAGTTCAAGGAAGACACCTCGCGATTCCTGACGGATCCGGATGTACCCTTCACGAACAATCAAGCGGAAAACGATTTACACATGATGAAAGTTCGTCAGAAAATCTCTGGGTGTTTTCGCACGTATCAAGGGGCCAAGGATTATGCCGTATTGCGCAGCATCGTGAATACGGCGAAAAAGCAGAGTTTGGATCTCGTCGAAACGGTCATGTCATCTCCTGATCAGTTGCTGGCGAAGTTTAGATTGAAATAGAATCAGGTCGTTGCGTTCAGATAATTCAACCTTTTTCGGTACCTGAATAGTTACCAGGATAATTGACTGCCCCGGCGGTGAGCTTGCAGCAATAAACATGCCAACCTAGCCCAAGTTTGTCAGTCTGGTCTAGAAAATGCGTTTTTCCCAAGGAATTCGATCATTTTAAAAATCGTAGGGCATTACATTTCCATCATTTTGTGATTTAAGCCTAAGGTTAAGCCTTGGATTTACGCACTCCCCCCTGGGGCGGAATCAATGCCCAGAGCTTCATAGATTTCCCGCTGCTTCGGTTCCGCGGAAACGGCTCGGCGCACGTGAACGGTAGTGCCATCGATTCGGCGATAAACGCCGGTAACCCGCTTGTGGTCGTTCAACGTGTCCCGGATGGTATTCCAGCTGTCGGTGATACCCTTGGCACGTAAGCGCGTTCTTATCGTTTGGACCAATTGGTAGGCCAATACGGAAAGGAACAGATGTCCCTTCGCGCGTCGGGAGGTTTGATGGTAGATGGGGCGCAAGCCGAGTTCGGATTTAAGGGATCGGAATACCGCTTCCAGATCCGTCAGCGTGATATAGGTTTTCCAGAGGGTTGACTCATCCCATTGATCTTGATTGGTTCGCAAGCAATACACTCCGGGATGGGTGGCTTTGGAGCCAGGCTTGGGATGATGTTTCCAAGTGATGCTCTTGGCGTTTTGGGGATTTTGGTCATCGGGGATCACCTGGATGTCGTAGTGTTGTCCTGCGGCCGAGTATTGTTGCTTCAGGCGGCCGATTTTCTGGTGCACTTTGTCCCGCCGCTTGATTCTGCGTGGCCGACTGAGTCCAGCCTGTAACCGTTCGAGTTGGGCGGTAAACTTCTGGTCGGACGATTCCTGCATCGCCCGCTCCTTTTCCTCGCGCTGCTCTGAATGACAATACAAGAAGACTTCGCCATTTTCCTGGACTTCTTTCCGCAAATAAACGGAAGGTCCCGAAGCCGTCTCGACCTCCGTCGCCCCCTCCGGGTCGAAGATCCGTTCCTGCTGACGACTCACGGTCAGGTAGCGAGTGCCGCGTTCCCGGAGCCAGCGGAGATTGGCCTCCGTGGCGATGCCGCAATCCATAATCACAGTCGCTTCCGCCGGAACCGCCAGCGATTCCAGCATTGCGGCCAAGGTTTGATTTTCGCTCACGTTGCCCGCGAAAACTTTCGATCGGCGAACCCAGCCACGGCTGTCCAGAACCAGAGCCAGCGTCAATAAGGGACCATCGCTTCGCTTCTCTTTCGAGCGACCCCGCTGAGCTTCTGGAATCTTCCGCGCTTGACCCTCGAAGTAGGTGTTGGTCAAGTCATAAAGGGTAATGGTCGGTTTTAAATCGAAGATCGTCTGCAGGCCGTGATACCAGTCCGATTCGATTTTCTCCTGCCGTGATATCAAGGCGTCCGAAGCTCGATACAACTGACTGTGCCCCATGGTTTCAAAGTCTCTTTTCAAGAGTTCGCCCAAAGCACTGCTCTCTCTGAGCCACCGATTAGTATGTCGCTCCGATCCGGGAGCAGCCATCCGACCGATGACCGAGCCGAGGATCGCATGGCATTGAATTTCCCGGAGGCCGTGCCGGCGCAGGATCGCTCGTAATCCCAGGGTTTCGATCGCCCAGAGAGCGACATGCTCGACTCCCACCGAGCGGCTGAGGATCAAGGACGCGTTATCCAGATCGACGGCTTGGAATTCTCCTTGGTCTAAAGGATCTTCGCCGGCGATTTCCTCGATTCGAGTGGCTTGGCGTTCCACGAGTTGGGCGTAAAGATATTTCGCCTTGTGCTCCACCTCCGGAGAGCATTTGAGCGGTATCAAGGGTTGAGAACCTTGAAGCAATTCCACGACTTTAGAACACAACAGAGGCCATTGCTTCGACTCAATCTCGAAGTCGGATCCCAAATTGAGCAGCGTCTTCTGACGAACCCGATGGTTATCCCGGTAGGAGCGAACCAAGCGATAGGTGTCATAGTTTTGGCCCTCTTTACCGGTTCTCGTTTTCGTTTTGCAAACGAACATACGGCGAGAAAATATCCGAGAGCAAGAGGGGGGGCAACAGATTTTTTGACGATTATGGTACTACATTTGGATTGCTGGGCAGGTAACCTGAGGATGGAAAGCTCGCAAAGTCAGTCAGCGACTGACTTTCGTTAATAAAACGTTTCGTGATTCGGCAGCAAGTCTGGGGCAATTTGAGCTAAAATAATTTCTAGACCGGTCAAATTGACAAACTTGGGCTAGGCTAAATCCTATGAAAATATTCGTTTTTCGGCAAATCCCGGCTCTCGAGCATGGGATTCGGGAGAACAACGTCGACATGACGACGCTACAATAACACCGATTAGCTTTGAATGTAATGAAATCTTCGAAAAGGTCAATTGCCAATTTCGACGAATATTCAATTGGTTCCAAAACGGTTCAACTCGTCCAGTCCAGATAACCCGGAACCTACGGACGCTCCGCTTGGAAAGTAGATCGTAACCGATTTATAACCCCACCCTTTCTCTCCGGAAAATCAACCCTTAAGAGGAGAAACCATTTCCGGAATTTAAAAAAACGCCCCTTGGTACCGACTGAGGATCGGATTTAGTTTTCGGGTCACGGAGCCGGAAACGTTAGTCATTGGCTCTGATCTGTCATTTCCCCCCGCCGACTTCCCTTTGTCGTTCCCGGAAAAATAGGTTCGCATCCCCTTGTTCAAATCCTGCTCGCCCTTATTTCACGTTGCCGAGCCACGGGAACCGATTCACCGGGATGTCGCTCTTTCCATTCCAAAGGGCTTCGGTTCACCAAAGGGCTTCGGTTCAACTCCTCGTCTCTTCACCCGTCAAGGCCGTGTCCGAAGGGACCGGAATGGCGAGAAGAATTCGAACTCGCCGAAGCGCGGTCGTTTTTTCCGCACGGATTAAACGACCCATTTTCAAAATAACCGATCAGCCGTCCTGCTCCATTGACGGTATCTTCCGATCCCGAAATTCAACTGCCCGCATCCGGAGAAGCCCAGCTGCCGAACCAAGAACGAATCGATTCCGGATCCTTCGTCACCTGACTTCGATTTGAATCTTGCATCGGCTACGGGAATATTACAGGCTGAAGGCCTGTGCCGAAACTCGTCATCACCGGTTCCAAAGGGAGAATGGGGAAAGCCGTCATTCGTTGCGCTTCGACCGATCCCGAGTTCACGGTGATCGGGGCGGTCGATTTGGGCGATTCCCTCGATTCTTTTATTTCGGATGCCGAAATAATCATCGATTTCAGTTTCCACGACGCTACTCAAGGAATAGCCGAAAAAGCGGCAGAACACCGAAAAGCCCTGGTCATCGGCACGACCGGCCATACCGAAGCCGACCGAATGGCGATCGAGAAACTGACCGCCACCGTTCCCACGGTTTGGGCTTCGAACTTTTCCACCGGGGTCAACACTCTGTTTTGGTTAACCCGCAAAGCGGCCGAAATCTTGGGCGCCGATTTCGATCTCGAAGTCATCGAAATGCACCACCGTCAAAAACAGGACGCTCCGAGCGGCACGGCCGCCACCCTGACTCAGATACTGTCCGAGGTCAGAAACCTCCAGCCGGAATCGGATCTGTGTCATGGACGAAATGGCATCGTGGGACCTCGATCCGACCGTGAGATCGGAGTTCATGCAGTACGCGGGGGCGATGTGGTCGGCGACCACACGGTCTTCTACGCGGCTCAAGGCGAACGGCTGGAGCTCACCCACCGGGCGACCAATCGCGATACCTTCGCCAAAGGGGCCCTTCGAGCCGCCAAATGGCTGCTCGGACGCCCGGCAGGGCTTTACACCATGCAACATGTCTTGGGGCTCGAACCCTGATCCTGAGATCTCGGGATTTTCGACGGAATCCCGAGATCCCGAAACTACCGGTAACACCGCTCATCACGTCTTTTTATCGTTGGGAGCCAACCTGGGCGATCCGCTGAATAACTTACGCTCTGGCGTTTTCGAACTGGCCAAATTTTCGCTGGTTCGGCCGACCGTATCTTCGCCTTGGATCACGACCCCTGTCAATTGCCCTCCCGATAGTCCACCGTTCGCCAACGCCGCGGTCTACCTGATCCTTACGCCGTCGTTCGCCGCCGAATCGTTTTTGCAGCGATGCCAAATCATCGAAAAAACGTTGGGACGAAAACCGCCGACCGCTCCCAACCAAGCTCGTCCTCTGGATATTGATCTGATCGCTTTCAACGATCTCGTCATGACCACTCGCCGACTGATTTTGCCTCATCCGCGCGTTCGACAGCGTTATTTCGTTCTCGCTCCGCTTCACGAGATCGCGCCGAAATTCGTCCTACCCGGACAAACCCTGACCGTCGCCGAATTGCTCGCCGCTTGCCCTCCCGATCCTTCCGCCCGGCGCCTTAACGACTTCCGCTGGCAACCATCAGATAAAATCTGAATCGGAGCGCTCCCGTCTTGTTTCCTTGCTTCGTCGCAAGCAAAGACTAGACTCCCCTTTCCCGAGCTCGGGACCCAGACATGACTTCCGAAACCATCAAGGAAACTCTCAAACAGGTTAGATATCCCGGGTATTCTCGCGACATCGTATCCTTCGGCCTAGTCAAAGATATCTCGGTGGAGCACGGAGCGGTAGCCGTCGTCATCGAATTAACCGGAGGCAGCGAAGAAGTGGCTCACGCCATCAAAACCGACGCCGAAAAATGCCTGCGGGAACTTCCTGAAGTTCAACGAGTCTACGTCGGAGTCAAGACGGCCGGAACCAAACGACCGGCGGCCCAGACTGACGGTCCGGCTCCTTCCGGCCAAGTCCCCGAAATTAAACGCATCGTCGCGGTGGCCAGCGGCAAGGGCGGCGTCGGAAAATCCACCCTATCGGCCAATCTGGCTTGCACCTTATCGCACCTCGGACTCAAAACCGGACTGCTCGATTGCGACATCTACGGACCTAGCATTCCTTTGATGATGGGCGTGCACAAACGTCCCGAGCTAAGCTCCAACGAAAAGCTGGTTCCCCCGGAAAATTACGGCGTCAAATTAATGAGCATGGGGTTTTTGCTAGACGACGATCAACCGGTCATTTGGCGCGGCCCCATGATCGTCAAAACCATTCAGCAATTCATCACCAGCGTGGATTGGGGCGCATTGGACATTCTGCTGGTCGACCTGCCGCCGGGAACCGGCGACGCTCAACTTACCCTGTGCCAAACCGTGCCGCTCCATGGCGGCGTCGTGATCACTACTCCCCAGGAAGCTTCGTTAGGTGTCGTTCGGAAAGGAATCGCCATGTTTCGAAAAGTCAACGTACCCATTCTAGGGATCGTCGAGAACATGAGCCATTTCACCACGCCGCAAGGCGAACGGATCGAAATCTTCGGCTCCGGCGGCGGACGCAAGGAGGCCGATCGTCAGAAAACGGCTTTTCTGGGTGAAATCCCCCTTTACCAGCAGATCCGCGAAGGCGGCGACGCCGGCCAACCAGTCGCCGCCCAATCGCCGGATAGTGCTCCGGGTCAAGCATTCGCCACTATCGCCAAAAACTTGCAAACTCAATTAAAACCGCTGCCGGCTTAACCACGAAATCCCCAAAAGCGAAGAGTCGGCAATAAAGGTAACTTCCGAGGTGCCCCCAAATCACCGATTTGAACCTTGAGACCTACCTGCGCCACAGGAGGTCTGGATGGGGAAATTCCCAAGTTGCTAGAAGGCGACTTACCGCAAATTCGAGGCGTGCTAGGCTTCGAGGGATCAGAACGGTCTTACCGTTGATGGGCAGTGACCGACTTCAAACTCAGCTCGAGACATCGCAAACGGAACCGAAGATCACTCGGTCCCAGCTTGAGCAATTCCAGACAAAGAATCGAGAGCCCTGAACGCAACCAACGGAATCTCAAGCGCATAATGCGACATATCAAGTTCAACGGGAACAGGCTCAGCGAGAGAACCAGCGATTAAACAGGGCATAGCGCCGAGCGAGAGCAGACTCGCCCCCACGAAGCCGGCGGGAACGGAGCATCAACGATTCCGATTGGGCCGATGACCCACAATTCCGAGGTGCCGACGTCGACAGCAACCGGCCCGGAGACACCCAGCAATGGTTTGAAGAGAGAACTCGGTTACCGTCAACGGTCTTCCGAAGCGTGATGGCAAAAAGAAGCCCTTCGGAGAGACGTCCCGGTCACCAAAGGCAACCGACGAGAAGATGAGACATTTCGCCACGCCGCAAAACAAACAGAAAAAAATCGTAACTGCCTAGGTACCTGATCCTCCCATTTTTCCAGTAAAAGCGACAGTTTTAAACTGTGGGGACCGATCGAAGGCCTCGAAATCAACCGATTAACAGTTTATCGGCCAACTCTTCTGGGGCAAGACGCAAGGTCGAGATGACATCCCATCCCTGCTTTTCGGCAGTGCTGATCACCCCGCGAAGGACGGCGAAGTCGGCGGCGCCTTGCTGTGAACGAAAGCAACCGGAGATCTTCATGACTAATTTCATCATCCTTGAATCGCGCTCCGCCAGGTTATTCGTGAAGGGAATGGCCCAGTCGAACACGAACCTGAGCGAGTCTTCTCGATTCCGTTGCAACCGTTCCGCCAGATTATGACCGGTACGTTTTCTTCGGCGGCCCCGCTTGCCAGACGGCAACGGCGGTAACTCTTGGTGATACTGAATCGCCTCGTTCAAGATGTCGTCATAACGTTGGTAGATCTTTTCCCGCAAGTCTTTCGCCAGCTCGGGTGACCCGCGATTTTGATGAGTCGAATCACGCCGTTTCGCTCGCCGAACAAATCGCTCCAGAACTAATAAATACCACAACATCTTTCCCGCCCACTCCTCCTGTTGTTCCTTGGCGGCTTGTAACTCCCGCAGATGATGAGCATGGCAGTATCCGTGGATCAATGCTTCCATTTTGGGATAAGACGCAAAACTGTCGTGCACCACCCGCCCGGTCAGATCGCCGAACATTTCACCGCGACCCTCGGCGACGCGTAAGCTCGTCGTCTTTTCGGTGCTCATGACGTGTAACCACTGCGTTTTGCCTTCGATTCGTAACCCCGTCTCGTCCAAATGTTTGGTGGCCTCTCCTTGAGCTACTTGACGTTGTAACGCTGGAGCAAGCGGTCGCACTTCCTCGGCTTGGCGCCGACAGATGGTCGCGACGGTGGCCGAAGACATGTTGACTCCTGAGAGCACCTTCAGAATCTCCACGATCCGCCGCTCCGGGATCAAGTGCTTGATCCGCAGATAAACGACGTGCGCCGACAAGTTCGGCCCGAATTGGACGGGACCGTCGACTCCGGCAGGAAACGTGGCCCGGACCAGCCGGCCGCAATGGGAGCAAGAACAACGATGCGCCCGATACTCAGTCGTCTTGATTGTGCGACTGGGGACTTCTTGATCCACGAGCTGTCGAACTTGAATTTCCGGGTGCCACTCGGCAGTTTCATCGATCGCTTCCCCGCAATGGGGACAGACCGTGGGATACAATTCCTGAACGGAGTCCGGCTGGGAAGTTTGCCTCATCGTTCGCCCCTGATGACCGGGTTGTCCTCCCGAGGACTTTTTCTCGCAGTCACGCCGAGGACGACCGTTGGCGGTCGAGTTCTCTTTCTTGAAACCGTCGCTGGAAGGCGGTCTGCTGCTATTGCGACTATTCTGTGCTAACTGCCGGCGACATTCCTTGACTTGCTCGGTTAACTCGTTGATGCGACCCCGTAGTTTGGCCACTAACTCGCTCTCGCCGACCGCGGCCGCCGTTTCGGCGGCACTTCCCTCCGTAGCGTTTTCCCCCGTCTCCGATTCGATGGCCAGCGAATTTTGGGGGCCGGATTGACGGGGTAGTTGTTCCTCCAGGATCGGCTCGGCCGGATTGCCTTCGGCCTCGTGAGAGCCCCGCTTTTCGAGTTCGGCCAGCCGGGCTTCAAGTTGCTGAATCTGTCGCTGATCGGCTTGACGTTCGATTCGTAACTCGGCAATGAGAACTCGAGAACTCTCCAGCTGCGATTGAGATAGCTGATACTTGGCCTGGGATTGCTGGAGCTGAGCTCGAGTGGCTTGTAACTGACCTTGAGACTCCTCCCACCGAGCTTGTAACCCAGAACACAGTTCGTGATCGGTGAAACCGTTGCGGTTTCCCGAAGCTTGGCACGTCTCCAAATTGCAGGAAGTCAACTTCAAGCGACTTGCAGAATCCTCAGTCTAAACAGACTGTAGCACGAAAATAACTCGAAGTCAAAAAAAAAGGGGATTCGAGTACCTAGGCAGTTACAAAAAATCTTCGTTTCCAGCGACGACCGCAAGGAGGTCGACCGTCAGGAAACGGCTTTTCCAGGTAAAATCCCAATCTCCCAGTAATTCCGCTATAGCGGCAACGCCAATCCGCTACCATCCAATCTTCAGCTAGCGAACCGGGCCAGTCTCGTCGCTATCGCAAAAAAACTGCAACCACGATGGAATCCTTTGCCGACTTGAATGAACGCCGAGCGAACATGGCGTCATCACGAATGCGAAATTGCCATATCGCGGTACGATGGTTTAACGAGACTGATTAATGGTTTTGATTCGAAAAACATCTAATCGTCTGCCGTAGTCCCCGTAACTGCCGGTCTACGAGAGGCGCCGGCTTGAGTCATTCTCGAAAACCGGGGTCAACGCGAACAAAACTGATGCACCGCCTCCTTCCCATACTCCACGATCACCGTCAAGGTTTCGTGCACATCTTTCCAGGTCGTATTGTAGTTGATAATACACATTCTGAGAGTGAATTGACCGTTCAACGAGGTCGATGACACAAACGCACGATCTCCCCAAAAAATCCGGGAGAGCACGTCTTTGTTGATCTGTTCAAGTGATTCTTCGTCAAAAACCTTATCGGCAGGCTCGACACGAAAACAAACGATGCCCAACATTGCCGGAGTCAGCATCTGAAGAATCGAACTATCCTCGATGAATTTTTCCGCCCGTTTCGCCAGATTCAAACCTTGGGATACGGCACGAACGAAAGCAGCCATGCCAAAAGTCTGGATCGACATCCAAATTTTCAAGGCTCGCACCGATCGGCTAAGTTGGATCCCTCGGTCAGAAAAATTTGGATAATCCGCACCCCAGATCGTATCCTGAAGAATATCATGTCGAACGGAAAACACTCGCTCGAGAGTACCTAGATCTTTCACCATCAAACAACCCACTTCGTAGGGTTGGAACAACCATTTATGAGCGTCTAAACCGATCGAATCGGCACGTTCGATTCCCTGCAACAACTCCCGGCCTTCATTGGTGATGATCGAAAAACCGCCGTAGGCCGCGTCGACGTGCAGCCAAATTTTTTCATCCTGACAGTAATCCGCCAGAGCTTCCAATGGATCGATCGCTCCGCAGCTGGATGTTCCGGCATTGGCTGAAACCACTATCGGACGAAACCCGGCCGCTCGATCTTCCGCAACCGCTTTCGCTAATGCATCCAAATTAATGCGATAATGCCGGTCAGTCGGAATCAGTCGAATACTATTCTGACGAACGCCAACGATCCGAGCCGAACGAATTTGCGCACTATGACTCTGAACGCTCATATACACGCTCGGCCGTTCCGGATGGCCTGCAGCTTCTCGCGCCGCCACGAAGGCGTCAAGGCTCGCCGCCGAACCGCCGCTCGTTAACAGCCCGCCTGCACCCTTCGGATAACCGAGCCAATTCCGAAACCATTCAATGACTACTAACTCCAACTCGCTCGGCCCGCTCGCCGTCAACCAAAAACCCTGATTAACATTATATCCTGCCACCATAAAATCGGCCAATACGCCCGGCCAAGTAGGGGCCGACGGAATAAAGCCGAAGCACCGAGGATGATCCAAACGCAGGGCAACCGGCAGGATATTACGGACGGTCTGTTCAATCACTTCCTCCGCCGGGCGACCGTTTTCGGGCGGGTCCTCCAATAGCTGTTCTTCCAATACTGGGCGGAATTCTCCTTCCCATACGGTCATTTCGGGCAAATTCTTAACTCTCTCCACCAAGAGTTCCGCCGTTTTGTTCGCTAATTCCAGCATTTGTTCCGGTGACATCTGCAAGCTAGTGCCTTGCTCGTCCCTACGCCGATTTTTGGATCCGACATCGTTCATAACATGCCAAAGTTATTCGGATAGACTGCTTTACCTCTGCGATCAATGTAACTATCCTTCATGGCACGATATGATGAGCACCTCGGGATACCGGCTCAATTCGACCTCCTCGGGAAAATTCAATTCACCACGTTGCGCCACCCATAATCCGCCTCAGAATTACCGACAATTATTGCGAATTCCAGATAAGAGGCAATTAATATTTTCAATTGACCGAATAGCCCCTTGTGTTTCTCGTTCACCATGATTTGGAATAATGGTGCCCGATTGTCCCCGAAAGGCCGCTTCTTAACAGTCAATCGAACGACTCCCCCAATAGATTTCAAAATCAAGGAATCATATCATTCAGTTCATTTGCAATACTCCTGATTCCTTCTGAATCTTGATTACGTACTAACGGCACCAGCGACTCTAAATGACGTCGCGTCTGATCTGGAGAAAAATCTAACAGTTCGTAACAAATATATATACTCTTTAGACTAGTAAAAATGCGACCGGCCTGATGCAAACTGTCGTAATATCCCCCCCAAATCCGTTTCGCAGAAAACCATCCCCAATTCGCAGGTAGCTCGGCAAATCCGTGAGCCTTCAATAATTCGGAATAAAAGGTTTCTTCGATCGATTCATGATAAACCAGATCAACCACGACAGCTTGCCTTTTAATTCGACCGTTATTATAATCGAAATAAGTGCGGCTAGTTTCCATTCGCATGGCGGAAATCATCAATAAGACTAAGACCGCAACTATTCCCGTGCCGACTAGTAGCGATAGCTTGATGGCATTCATCGGGTCCTAAATTTCACGATATCCGCCAGGTCGCCGAGACGCACCATTGCCTAAGCGCCTTTCCGGAGAAAAGCGCAGCCGAAAATCCCGTCAAAATACCGCCTTTCACTTCCGTTTCGAAATTCGTCTAGCCGATGGGATTGAATATGTCAAGCCATTTTGCGATGCGTAACCGCCTCCCTACCCCAATTATCAACGCCTAATTCGATAGCGGTCGGCAAGCAGGATTCTGCTCTCGATCCTGAATCTCTCACGAGAACTGGTGGCCTCGGCGTTACCCGGGCGCCTGATCGCGTCGAAGCCGATATTCGGCGCCCCGTGACCCTCCGGAAACGGCGGTCCGCCCCGACCTCTTACCGAATCGACCAATGCATGGCCAAATCCGTCGGCAAAGAAACCGACTCCGGATGAATCACGTAAGCGGTATTTTTGCTCTTGGCCCAAGCCGCCACAAACCGGGACCGAGGGTATACCCAACGAACTTCCGGGTCTTTTGCGGGATCATTTACCACGATGTCTCCCTTCCGGTCAAAGCCGATGCAGACGATCAAATGACCGTCTCCCCGGCGCGGCGGTTCGCCTTTAAGGGTTTTATAAGCGACCGAAACGGACACTGGAATCCCCGCCTTGACGAACGACTCGAGTTCGACGATATCGCTCATTCTCACGACGAAGGAACGTATCCCCGAAAACGAACCCGCATAGGCCGTATTGAAGATCCAGTTTCCCGTTCCGTCCCAACCGGGATCGAACACTTCCGCCGCCACCAACGGAACGGTTTTGGTTAATTCTTTCCGCGATAGCTTACTCGACCAATGAGCCAAGGACATGGTGACAGTCGTTGGACTGCACCAAGCCTTGCCCCCCGGATAGTGATACTGGCAAAGCCGAGGCACCGCTAATTCCCGGCCCCAAGCCTGCCGGTCGGAAACTTGAGACTTTGGCGTTGTTTTCGAATCCGTGAAAGACAAGCCGACGAACTTCAATGATTGCGTGGTAGCGTTTTCGGACCGGAACCCGACTCGCAACCGCACTTGCCGCACCGGTTTGGTCAAGATCAACGTATCGGTGCTCATCCGACCCAAGCCGTCTTTCTGACCACTGACGCTCTTGCGTCCCTTAGCTCGTTGTCCTTGAACCCAATGCCCGAAAGAATAATATTCCGACCAACGATTGCCCTGCTTGACCTGGGCTTCGACTTCCAATCGAGCGGAGCGCGAGGCATTCCAGGAAACTACCAATTCGTCGAACAGAATCGGGGAAACAATCGGCGGCGATATCAAGATGAGGCTACGGCCGTCCGCATTCCGGATTTGCCGCCAATCCGAAAAATCCGAGAGGCCGGTAAAAGCCCGTCCCTGATTCTTCCCGGCTTGAACAGAAACCCAGCCGGTCGATCCCCAAAGAGACCAACAGACCAGCGCCGCCGCTATTCCACGATGGAAGATCATGGTGAAATATAAGTCGTTTCAGCGATCATTTCAAGCGAGCCCGGCCATTTTCCCGCCGGATAATCCGATCGGCAGCCGGCGTAAACGAACCCGTTATTCCGGTTCCAAGGTGGGACGGCCTGATTCGTCCCAACGCGCCAAAAGCCACAAACCGTCGCTAAGGCGGTTCAAAAAACGCTGTATTTCCCGATTCGGTTCCAGGCCCGATTCCATCAACCCGCACACTTGCCGTTCGGCCCGGCGACAAACGCATCGGGCGACATCCAGACCGGCCGATATTGCCGAATCTCCGGGACGGGCCCAACCGGAAAAGGACAAACCGCTGGCTTCCAGCCGGGCTACCAGCGAATCGACGATCGTCACGAACTCCTCGTCGACCCGGCGAAACCCTTTCTGAAAATACCGGCCCCGATCGTCGCTTTCCGTGGCCAGTTCGCCCATCAAGGGTATCAACAGGTCTTGAATCTGTCCGATGCGCTTCGCCAACCAAGTCTGACCGGCCTGGCTGCGAACCACTCCCAGCGAAGCATTCAGTTCATCGATCGTACCGCAAATCTCAATCCGGGGATGGGTTTTGAATACTCTCCGGTTACCCGTCAAAGACGTTTCGCCGCCGTCTCCCGTGCGGGTAGCGATACTCATCCTCGGTCAGCGCAAGGCTTTGGCCCGGACGTTGCGGAACTGCACCGCGTCTCCATGGCCCGCGAACCCGAAATAACCCGATTTTCGGTCTTTTCCAGGATGGGGGCGATTGCCCATGTATTCGTCGATTTCGCCCAGATCTTCGTCCAGGATAGTCGTGCCGTTAAGGTTGACGACGATCCGGGAATCTTCGACGGTCACTTCCTGATAATTCCAAGTTCCCACCGGTCGTTGAAACCCGCGCAATGCGGCCGCTATGCCGTAAGCCGAACCGTGATACTGTCGACTATCCAACTCCGCGTAACGAGGAGAACTGTTATCCAACACCTGCAACTCGCACATGCCCACGTAAGCTGTATCGCCCGAGCCGGGATAACGAATCGCTAAACCGTTATTGCCGCCCGGCGGCAGCTTGAATTCAAAACGGACAATAAAATCGGAATACGTTTGCTGATGATAAATGGTGCCGCCCGAGCCGGCTTTGCAGGCCAGCGTTCCATTTCTCGCTTCCCACCCGTCGACGGCGCCGCCCCATCCGGAAAGATCCGTCCCGTTGAATAATGTCTTGAAACCCGGCTCGTACAACATGAGGTTCGCTTCGTCGGCCGGAATCTCTCGGACGAAAATATTCTTCCAACGGATTTCTCCGCCGTGCGTTTGCAACTGAATCGGTCCCTTCGGCCAGAGCGGATTCTTGCGATCCCAGAAGTTTTCCATCCGGGCATGGTCCACGACCAGCCGATCGTTCAAGAAAATCGTCGTCTTGTCCCCCACTTGCAAGATGCGAAACCGGTTCCATTCGCCGAACGGCTTATCCGCCAAACTCAAGGGATCCTTTCCGGGAGCGCCGGGAGAGTTATTCCAAAGCCCCCCGGAACCTTTATCCGCGCCGATGTGCCATTTGCCGCCCGCTTCGGTAAAGTCCCAGATCTGCACTTGCGGATTGGCCCGCAAATAGATCCCGCTGTCCGCCTTGGCTACCGTCCAGTAATCGATCAACAATTCCATATCCCCGAATTCCTCGTCGGTGGTCAGATAGACTCCCTTGCCGTCGTTGACGATCGCGCTGTTCTCCACCTTCCAGTGCGCTCTGACGCTTTCCATATCCTGGGAACGCTTGGCTGCGCGTTGCGCGGTAGTCATGCTCTCGAGTTTGCGCGGGTCGAAATGTCCCAAGCCATGCCAGCCGCTCAAATCCTTGCCGTTAAACAGGGCTCGAAAGCCGGAAGGCGCCACGTTGTCCTCGCCTCGCCCGGTCAGCGAAAAGATCAGTAGGAACTGGACGCCCAACGACAGGAAAGGGATTGTACTTTTCATAGTGATGACCGTAGCGGAAAGCCTTCGGCTATTTTCCCGGTTTCACGGCAGCATGCAATCTCATTTTTTCGTTCGCCGAACCATTGCGGCAGTTTCCTTGACAATCACGCATTCCGTGATAGCGTCGCCCCCGATGCTCTTGCTCGGACGACTGAGACTATTAGGTTTTTTGGTATTTATCGGGGTAACGGGACATTGCCTCGCCCAAAACCCGGAAACTCGTTCCGCCGACTCCCTGTTTGGCCTGGACCGAGTCACCGATTTCCGCCTCGAATTAACTCCGACTGAGTGGGAAAAACTCCAGGTGCCCGACGACGTCAAAATCACCGACTGGGCGATCTTCAGCGTGTTCGGCGACATCATCGAAGACGCGAGAAACGGCCGGAATTTTCACAGCGCCCGCTCGACTCGCCCCGGACTGGCCGGATATCTGGGTATCGACCATCAATACGGTCGGGGCCAAGTCACGATCGACGGCGATGTGGTGAAGAACGTCGGAATCCGGTACAAGGGCAACGGCACCTTCGTAGAAGGCTATAAACGAGGCAAGTTATCCTTTAAAATCGATTTCGGTGAATACGACGACTCGCTGAACTACCGCGGCCTGAACAAGATCAATCTCCACAGCAACGTCACAGACCCTTCGCTGCTGCGAGAACCCCTGTCTTATGAAATGTTCCGAGCCGCCGGGGTTCCTTGCTCGGGAGTCGGGTACGCTCGAGTGACCCTCGCCGTTCCCGGCGAAGTCGCTTGGGAAACTCACCAAGTCTACAGCGTGGTGGAGCAAATCGATAAGCGGTTCCTGAAACGCCGCCTCGGTTCGGACGAAGGACTGTTGCTCAAACCCAGCACGTTCAAAATCTTCCCTCATTTCGGCGACGACTGGGAACGCTACGAAAAGGCCTATGTCGCTAAAACTTCCGCTACCCCCGAGCAAAAACGGCGGCTCATCGAATTCTCGCGGTTGCTGCACTACGCCGACGATGCCGCATTCGCCGATCAGATCGAAAGTTATGTGGACCTCGACCAGTTTCTTCGCTTTCTGGCCGTCAACGTCCTGCTCAGCAATCTCGACAGTTTTCTCGGCTCGGTGCAAAACTACTACGTTTATCTGAACCCGATAACCGACAAGTTTCAGTTCTTCCCTTGGGATATGGACCACTCCTTCGGAGTCTTTCCGCTGAAAGGAAACCCTTATACCAGGCGGCAACTGAGTATCGACCATCCACAAACCGAGGATAATTCCTTGATCCGGCGCATCCTCGAGATCCCGGCCTACCGCGATCAATACCACCGATTGCTGGACGAGTTTCTGACCACCTTCTTTACCCAGGAAAAGATCGAGGGCTTAGTATCTCGAACCACCGCATTCATCGATGGCCTGCGCCCTCCGAAACCACCCGAATCTCCTTCGTTTCTCGAACGCATCCTGGGAAATTCCGCCGAAAAGAAAAGCACTCATCCCATCGTTTTTTTCGTCGCCGAACGCCGGGAATCGGTCCTTGAGCAATTGCGGGGAGAATCTCAGGGCGCGATCCTTTCCGGCAAACGCTAGACGCCGAAACGGCAAAGGGCAGAACGCTTTCGGTTAATTCAGGGCGACGCCCCAAGCGGACAACAACGCCGCCAGCGCTACCAGGCTTCCCAGCGCGTTCCAGCGGGTCCGTTTCAATTCCCGTTCGTCGACCAGGCCCAGAATAACGCCCAGAACGAGACCGGCCAGAAATCCGCCGGTATGGGCCATGACGTCGCTGTGCGGCGAAAAGCCGAACCAGGCGAAGAGCATAACTACCGCCATCAAGCTCCCCACCACGATCCGGTACGCTCGAGGATCTTGCCGGATCCATCGGATCGCATGAGGCCCGAGCATGCCCAGAGCGCCCATGACCGCGCCCGACGCCCCTAAGCCCCGATACGGTTCGTCATGCATCAGCAGACCGAACAGATTTCCTGCGGCTCCGGTCAACAAAATGCCGAGCAACCCGGGACCGACTCCGAACCGCCCCATCATCAAACCAAAAAACAGCACCCCGAGCGAAAGATTCGAAAAGAGATGGGCTACGTCGTCGTGCAGCATGGTAGCCGTCAAGATCCGCCATATTTGCCCGTCGGCGACTAATTCGCTATCGAGAATTCCGCCCTCCCTGATAGCCGGCCTCACCGTAGGCAAGTACCCGAATATTCCCAACAACAGGCACCATATGAAGCCCGCCCAACTGAACAACAACGGCGTTTGAGTCAGGACCGGAGGCGGACGCCAATCGGAGGCTCGATTTTCCCGGCGAAAACGTTCGACCGTATCCTGCGCCTGCCGGTAATCGGTTTCCTTCACGGTAAGATAATAACCGCCGGAAACGGCTTCCGAACCCTTGACGTGATGAACGATCTCCTGGCTGGTCAACGCCAGGCTGCAATCCATGGCGTCCCGATAATCGGACATCGGAATCCGGGCGTAACCGGGCCTCAAGGCCGTACGCTCTGGCCGTTCGCGATCTCCGAAACTCGGATCCGGACGTTCATCCATAACTCGCGCGAAAATCCCGATAAGCCGAGATCGCCGCCCCGGTCGCTCCGGCCAAATCACCCAAACGGGCGGGTTTCACCGGCACCTGGTGATCAGAAACCAACCATTCGGTCTCCGCCAAATAGTTCGCTATCGGATCGAAGAGATCGCCGCCGGCCAAAGCGATCCCGCCGCCGATCACGATCGCCTCAGGATCGAATAGATTGATCAAGGAGACCAACCCGCAACTCAGCAACCTCACCGATTTGAGCCAAAGGAACCGGGCTTGCCGGTCGCCGGCCCGCATGGCCTGAATCAAGTCCAGCGTGTCGGCGAAACGACCGCCGCTGCGCTGTCGAATCGAGCAGTTGCCTATCACCTGCTCCAGACTTCCGGGAGTGCGGCAAATATCCGGAGGGCCGTCCGCATCCAGGCACATGTGCCCCAGATGCCCCGCCCGGCCCAGAACGCCGCGCAACATGTTGCCGTCGACCATCGCCGCTCCGCCTACTCCCGTGCCCAAGGTCAAAAACACCACGTTGGCCAGCCCTTGGGCCGCCCCCATCCAGGATTCGCCGAGCAACGCCGCCTGAGCGTCGTTCAACACCTTCACCGGCCGGCCGAGCCGTTCGCTCCAGTTCAACCGTTCCAAACCCCGCAAGCGACCGGGCATATGCCAGATCGAGCGATCGTCTTCGGCAACCAATCCCGGAGCCGCCAACCCGAGGCTCACGACCGTGCCTTCTCCGGAATCGTCGATTGCTTCGGTCAATTCGCGAATACGCCGGGACCATTCCAACGGCCGGTTTTCCTGAAACGTCACTCGCCGGGACCAATGCCGGGTTCCCTCCGGCGTCAGCGCCACCGCCTTGATCCTCGAACCTCCTAAATCCAGGCCGACCAACAACTCCCGTTTCGCCGCAACGGCCGCTGCGACTCCCAACGAGCGGTAACGCCGCCAAATCAGCACAAAGGCCGAGGCGAACTCCTGAGGGCGATCGATCACCCGGCGATCGAGGTCCGCGAGCTTGAACCAGCGGGCTTCGTCGATCTCCGCCGGCGACAGTTCGAACGGTCCGTTGGCCCGGCAGCGATACACGCGGATGAACTCCTGTCCGGTCTGCGGGCAAGCCGTCAGCCGAAACAGCTCTTCAGGCCGTTCCCGCGGCGAATACCCGATTTCCTCCTCGCTTTCGCGCCGGACGCAGGTTTCCCAAGCTTCCCCGGCGTCCACATGGCCGGAGACCGAAGAATCCCAGCAACCAGGAAAAGTGTCCTTCTTCGTGGAACGTTTCTGCAGCAACACCTCGCCGGCGTCGTTGAACACGAGCAAATGGATCGCCCGATGGCGCAATCCCAGCCGATGAATTTCGGAACGGGGCAATTGGCCGATCACCTCGTTTCGTTCGTCGACCACGTCGAATCGTTCTTCGGATCTTCCCGGCATTGACGTCATTCGGGGCGCAACCTGCGGGCCAAACCGACGAATCGTTCCAACGTCACCGATTCGGCACGCGCCCGCAGATCGATCCCCAAGGCTTCGTAACTTTCCCGCAATCGGGATTCCGGCCAAGCGGATTTCAACAGCTTGAACATGATTTTGCGCCGTTGAGAAAATCCGAGTTTCACGATCCGAACGAACCGGGTCAGTTCCGCGCCCTCGACCAAGGGGCGAGTCCGGCGCTCCAGATCGATACAAGCGGAAGTTACTTCCGGAACGGGGAAAAAACAAGCCGCCGGCACGCGGAACCAATCGGTCGGAACGTATTTGATTTGCAACAACAAGGACAACAGGCCGTATTCGCGGCTGCCGGCGTCCGCTCGAATGCGGCCGGCGACTTCCGCTTGCAACGTGACCGTCAACCTCGCCGGCGAAGCGGGCATCAAAGCCAGTTCCACCAACAACGCGGACCCCACCGAATAAGGCAGATTGGCGATCAGTTTCCACTCGCTCCAATCGTGATCGCGCCGGCGGCGGACATACTCCATCGCATCGTCCAAGACCAATTCCAACGCCGGGAAACCGGCGAACCGGCGTTGCAGATGTCGCTCTAAGCGCCGATCCTTTTCGATGGCCAGAACGCGAGCGGCCCGCTCCAACAAGGCACCGGTCAACGCTCCGAGTCCTGGACCGACTTCCAACACCGAATCGCCCGCGGCCAACTTCGCCAACTCGACGATCCGCCGGATCTGATTGCCGTCGTGCAGAAAATGTTGCCCCAACGATTTGGTCAATCGGATGTCCGATTCGGCCAAAATCCGTCGGATTTCGGTAATCGTCATTGGTCGCCGCCCTCGAAATACAGCCGCCCGAGAACGGCCGTAAACGCCTCGATTTCCTCGCGCGTCACGACGAGCGGCGGCGTCAAGCCGATCACGTTGCCGAACTCGCCGTCCGGCAGAACAATATAGCCTTCGGACAAAAGGCTTCGCACCAACGACCCGACTCGCCGCGTCTCCGGACCGCCCGAGGGATCCCGGCATTCCACGCCGATCATCAAACCGCGGCCCCGGACCCGAACCCGTTCCCGGGCGGGAGCGAAGGTCTTGTGCAACAAACGTCGAAAGTAATCGCCCTGGCTGGCGCTCCGTTCCGGCAACCGGTCTCGTTCCAGCAATTCCAGTTGGGCCAGCGCCATGGCACAACCCACCGGATGCCCCAAAAAGGTACTGGTGTGGATCGCTTCGCCTTCGCTCGGGGGCCAAGCCGCGTCCATCGCCTGCTGTTTTCCGACACACGCCGACAGCGGAAAACCGCCGGTAAGGGCCTTGCCGACGCACAAAAAATCCGGCACGACCGCCTCGTGATCGCAAGCGAACCAGTTCCCGGTCCGACCGAAACCCGTATAGATTTCGTCGAGGATCAACGCGGCACCGTAACGATCGCATTGTTCGCGCAACAGGGCGAGAAACCCGAGCGGAGGCACCTTCATCCCTCCCCGGCCCTGAATCGGTTCCGTCAACACCCCGCCGAACTGTCCGGTCGCCAGCGCTGCCCCTAACGCTTCCGCCGACTCGGCGAATTCTTCCCGGCGTTCCGGAAAATCGATCGGGTGAGCGAAGTTGCCGACCTGAGCGCCGAAACGTCCCCGGAAATGATCGCGATCGGTCGCGACCAAAGCGCCGTAACCCAATCCGTGATAAGCGTCGCGAAACACGACGATCCGATCCCGGCCGGTCAGTTGACAAGCGCTCTTCATCGCGGCTTCCACCGCCTCGAATCCAGAGTTGCAAAAGACCGTCTTCCCCTCCCCGCACTCCCACCGTTCGAAGGTCAGCCGGCTGAGCTGGCGAGCCAAGCGGGCCTTGCCGGCATGAGGATGCACGTCGCCCATGGCGTGCAGCAGCGTCTCCATTTGGAGTTGACCGGCCCGGACCACCTCCGGAGGAGCGTGTCCGGCTCCCGCAACACCGAAAGCCGCCGTGAAATCCAAATAACTCTTACCGGCGGCGTCCCGCACCCGCATCCCCCGGGCTCGCTCCCAGACGATGGGCCAACCCTCGTCCTGCGGCAACCACGTGACGTTGCGCGATTCGTAACGCCGCAGCCAATCCAGCGTTCCTTCGCGCGTCATGGCGAACCGGCCGGCTACACGCCGACCTGATCGGCGGGCCAAATGAACTTGTGCATCTGCAACTGGAACCGCACCGGCAAATGGTCCCGCATGATGTTCTCCGCCAATTCCCGCCGGGACATCGGCCTCAATCCCGGCAGCACCGGTTTCAACTGGGGATCGGCCTGCTGGGGCGTCAGGGGTTCGACTCCGGAAAACAACACCTGGCAACGGGAACTGAGCTCGTATTTTTTGGTAATCCGGCGAGCCCACCGGTAATCCTCGTAGGTGCCGATCACGAATTTGATTTCGTCTTTCTGCGTCAAAATGTCAATATTGGCCCAGTCGTTTTTTTCCATTTCGCCGCTGCTCGGGCACTTCAAATCCACGATGCAATTCACCCGCGTATCCACTTGAGAGATCAAGTGCGCTCCGCTGGTTTCCAGCATCACGGTCAGTTTCTGATCGCAGAGCCAAGTCAGCAACGTCAGAACCGCCGGCCGCTGCAGCAACGGCTCGCCTCCGGTCACTTCGACGATCGGCAAATCCATCATTTTGGCCACTTTGGGATAATGCTCGACCAACCGGGACACTTCGTCCGTGACTTCCTCCACGGCCATGCGCCTTCCTCCCCGGAAAGCGTAGGCCGTATCGCAATAAGAACAACGCAAGTCGCACCCGGCGAGCCGGATAAAAACGCAAGGCCATCCCGAAAAGGTGCTCTCGCCTTGAATGCTCGTATAGATTTCCTTGACCAAGAGATCCGAAGCCATAGCGGAAAAACGAGCGAGCGGCTACAAGCTGCCCAACTCCTGCCACAACCAAGCGCTCATCACCATTCCCTTGCGCAAGGCCGTCAGACTCACCTTCTCGTTGGGAGAATGAACGTTATCGTCCGGCAACCCGAGCCCGAGCAACAAGGTATCGATGTTCAGCACGCGCTTGAAATCGTTCACGATGGGAATCGAACCGCCCTCCCGCATCAAAATCGGCTGATGACCGAATGCACGCTTCAGGGCGCGCAAGGCCGCCTCGGCCGAGGGGCTCTCGGGCGAATTCAAATAAGCTTCTCCGGCATGGCCGGCTTCGAATTCGATTTTGGCCGAACGGGGACACCGCCCGCTCAAGTGCCGTTTGACCGCCTGCAACACCTGCCGGGGCTTCTGGTCGGGGACCAACCGGCAAGTGACCTTAGCGCTGGCGTGCGCCGGAATAATCGTCTTGCTCCCCTCTCCTTGATACCCGCTGGTGAGTCCGTTGATCTCCAAGGTCGGCCGCGCCACCCGTTGTTCGACCGAGTTGTATTCGAGTTCGCCGAAGAGTTGGCGCACGCCCAATTGCCGCCGCAGGGAGGCGTCGGTTTCAGGAAAGCGGGCCAGTTCCTGGCGTTCATAATCGGTCAGTTCCCGGACGTCGTCGTAAAACCCCTTGACGGTCACCTTGCCGTCAGGCCCCCGCAAGGAGCCGAGCAACTGGCAAAGCACCATCGCCGGATTATCGATCGCTCCGCCGTAGATACCCGAATGAAGATCCCGGTTAGGGCCATGCACTTTCACTTCGCAGGCGGCGACGCCCCGCAAACCGTAGGTTAAAGCCGGGTGCCGCAAGCTCGGCATGCCGTTATCGGAAATCACGACCCCTTCCGCCGCTAACGATTCCCGCTCCCGGGCTAAAAAATCGCCCAGATGCTCGCTGCCCACCTCTTCTTCGCCTTCCAGCAAAAAGGTCACGTCACAAGGCAGCGGAGTCTCGGTTTTGAGATAGGCTTCAATCGCCTTGAGATGGACGAAGTGTTGTCCCTTGTTATCGCTGGTACCCCGGCCATACAGCGAATCGCCCACGACGGTCGGCTGGAATGGTTGCTTGTCGGCGTCCCAAAGTTCGAACGGTTCCGCGGGCTGCACGTCGTAGTGGCCGTATACCAGATAATGCGGGCGGGCGGCATTCCCGTCTTGGCGGGTGGTAGCGACGACCACCGGATTTCCGGGAGTCTCATGCTTCTCGGTCGTCAAGCCCAACTGGCGGCAGTGCCGCACCAACCAATCCGAGGCCCGCTTCATGTCCTCGCGGTGTTCGGACTGGGCAGAAACACTGGGAATGGCGACGAATTCGGATAATTCCTCCCAAAAACGAGTCTGATGCCGTTCCAGATAGTTCAGGACTTCTTTCATGCGTCTATTCTTCGGGCGTATTCGCCGCCTGCCAACGTTACGGTTTGGCTTCGCCACCCGGCACTCGGGCTGCCGCGCGCCGGCGACAAGTTCATTCTGGCGGTTAGCCCTGATTCTGCAGCCGCTTCACGTATTCCCGGATTCCCCGCTGCGGGCTCCAAGTCGGCTCGTAGCCGAGTTGCAAACGCGAAAGCGTCAGATCCGCCTCGGTGTACGGTTGAAAAAAGGGATAGGGATTATCGATAAATTCCGAAGCCAAGCTTACGCCCAGCGATTCGTTCAGCACGGCGATAATCTCGTTGAACGATATGGATTCCCCGCTGCCGCAATTATACACCCGGCTCTCGGGAGCTTGCAACGCCTGGATCGTCAGCGCCACCACGTCCTCGATAAACACGAAATCCCGCCGTTGTTCGCCGTCGGGGAAAATCCGGGGACGGCGCCCGGCGATCATCTGCCGGTAGAGTTGGTAAATCATGCTGGCCATGGGGCCTTTGTGGGATTCTCCGGGGCCGTAGGCATTGAAGCAACGAACGCCGACCACCCGCCATTCCGGGGAGCGGTACGAGCGAATCCGAGCCAGATTATCCAGCTGCACCTTGCTGAAAGCATAGGCGTTGGCCGGCTCGGGCGGCGTCCCCTCCTCGATCGCTTGCGTTTGCCCGATGCCGTAGACCGAAGCCGAAGAGGCGTAGACGACCGGGACGCGCCGCAGCTCGGCATAGTCCAACACCCGACGGAATCCTTCGACGTTGTCGTGAATCAAAGCGAACTGATCGTCGACTCTCGTATCGGTGACGGAAGCCTGATGAAAAACGGCATCGAAAGCCGTTTCACCGAATCGTTCGTTCAGGTCGAGGCGCGCCAGATTGGCGGCCACGAGATCGCCGGCGAACCCGTTCAACCGGGAAAAATCCCCGGAGCGAAAATCGTCGATCACGACGATCTGGCTGTCAGGATACCTTGCCTGCAAGGCCAGCACCAGGTTCGAGCCGATAAATCCCGCCCCTCCCGTCACCAAAAAATTATTCATCGCGGCCGTTAACGGAACCGAGCCTAAATCATCCGGTTCGACTTTCCAAGCGGAACCGGGGCGCCGGGATCTCAGCCTGGCGGGGAAACCCGTTCCAGTTGCCAATTGCCTTCCGATCGCCGCGTGGATTAAACTGCCCGGCACATGAACGTCCATTACCAACGGGACCAGGATTTCGAAGAACGGGTGGACCACATGCTGCAAGCTTCGAGCCTGTTCGCGGAGGATATCGAAAAAACCGTCGCCCGCATCGTTCGCCAAGTCAGAAAAGACGGAGATCAAGCCCTGATCCAGCTCACCCGAAAATACGACGGCGCCGCCTTGACCGCCGCCGGTTTGCCGGTCGCCACAACCGAACTCCGAACCGCCCGCCGCAGCCGCCCGCAAATCAGCAAGACGATTCGGGAAGTTACCGAAAACATTCGAATGTTCAGCCGAGCTTCCCAGCGCCGGAACTGGCAAATCAAGAACCGTCACGGTGCCGTCGTCGGCGAAAAATACGATCCTCTTCACCGGGTCGGCATTTATATCCCGGGAGGAACCGCCCCCCTGATTTCGACGGCCCTGATGACCGTCGTCTTAGCCAATGTCGCCGGATGTCCCGAAATCGTGGCCTGCACGCCTTGCAACGCCGAAGGCCAAGTCGACGCCCATTTGCTTCACGCCCTCGATTACGCCGGCGCCACGGAGATTTATCGAATCGGCGGCGCTCAGGCGATCGCCGCCATGGCCTACGGCACCGAGACGATTCGCCCGGCCGACAAACTCTTCGGCCCCGGCAACGCCTATGTCGTCGCCGCCAAACGCCTCGTCTTCGGGCAAGCCGCTATCGACCTGCTTCCGGGACCCAGCGAAGTGTTGATCGTCGCCGACGAAACCGCCCGGCCGGAATGGGTAGCCGCCGATCTATTGGCCCAAGCCGAACACGGTTCCGGCCACGAGCGGGCGGTCTTGCTCACGACTTCCGAACGGCTGCTTCAGAATACCCTCGAGGCCGTCCAAACCCAAATGCCCCAACGAAGCCGGGCCGCGCAGATACAGGCCGCATTGAGCCGCAACGGCTGGGGCCTGCACGTGACGGACTTGGCCACGGCCATCGATATCGCCAATCGGTTTGCCCCGGAGCATTGTCAGCTCATGACGCGCCGGCCGCAGGAAGTTGCCCGGAAAATCCGCACGGCCGGCGCCCTGCTTCTGGGCCACCACACCCCGACCGTCTTAGGCGATTATGTCGCCGGACCCAGTCACGTCCTGCCGACCGGCGGCGCCGGGCACGGGTTTTCGGGACTGACGGTCGACCAATTTCAACGCCGAACCAGCGTCCTGAAATACCAGGCGTTGTCGCTCAAAAAAGCTTGGCCGAGCCTCTCCGCCCTGGCGGAACTGGAAGGCCTGGACGCGCACGCCCGTTCCGCCGCCGTGCGGTTAGTCTGACGCCGCAAGACCGCCATGCCGCCTCGCCTCGATCTGATTCGCCCCCATGTCCAGACCTTGGAACCCTACACCCCGGGCGAACAACCCGAGGACGCGAACCTGATCAAACTCAACACCAACGAAAATCCCTATGGCCCCTCGCCTCAAGTTCTCCGGGCCGTGAAGGATGCCGTCGACGATCGACTCCGGCTCTACCCTCATCCCACTGCCGAACCGCTGCGAAAAAAAATCGCGGCGTTGCACGACTGCTCCCCCGATAACGTCATCGTCGGCAACGGCTCCGACGAATTACTGGCCTTGGCGACCCGCGCCTTCGTGGAACCGGCCTCGCCCAGAGGAAACCGGGAGCGGCAAACCATCCAATACTTTACGCCCAGCTACTCTCTTTATCCCGTATTGGCGGCCATTCACGGGGCCCGGAACAAAGAAGTGCCGCTGACCCGAAGTTTCGGCATCCCTCCGGCAGCGCGGCTGGCGCAGCGCGGTTGGCTCCCGAAGGCGGCGCTGAATTTCGTGACGACGCCCAACGCCCCCAGCGGACGGCGGTACCGGACCAGCGAATTAAGAAAGCTGTGTCAAACCGTTCAAGGCGTCACCGTGCTGGACGAGGCCTATGCCGAATTCGCTCCGGAGAACGCCCTTTCCCTGGTCCAGGAATTCGACCACGTCATCGTCTCACGCACTTTTTCCAAGGCCTGGTCGCTCTGTTTCCAGCGCGTCGGTTATTTCGTCGGGCCCGAATCGCTGATCCAGGCTCTGCATCGCCTGCGGGACAGTTACAACGTCAACGGCTTGGGTCAAATCGCCGCCGGCGCCACCTTGGACGATCTCCCCTGGTACCGGGAAAATATTCGCAAAGTCGTCGAACAGCGGGAACGGCTGGCGAAGGAGCTGGAGCAGCTCGGATTCCGGGTGGTTCCCAGCGCCGCCAATTTTCTGCTCGCCGCTCCGCCGGCTCGTTCGGGCGACGCTCAGGCCTGGCACGAAGAATTCCGGCGAGCCGGAATCTTAGTACGGCATTTCACCGGCGCCGCGGTCAAAAACTACCTTCGCATCACGATCGGCACGCCCGAACAAAATCTTCGTGTCAGCGAAATCGCGCGACGACTGCTGGCGGCTCGAACCCAAGGGAGAAAACATTGAACTTCCTTCGAATCGCTTTAGCCTTCCCGGAAAATGTCCGTTTATAACGCCAATCCCGACCGGCTTTGGAGAGAGTACGGCCGGGTTTTCGAGCAATGGGACGATCTGACCCTGGGCCGTTGGGTAGTTCAGACCCTTTGCCAGTTTCGCGGACAGGCTTGGCGGCTCTCTCATCCCTTGCTCGGAGCCTACCGCTTGGCTTCCCAAGTAGCCAACAGCCGGGAAATGTGGCAAAAGCGCCTCATCACCATCCCTAACGATTATCGCAGTTCTCAATGCTGCGTCGCTCCGTTGTTGCCCCAATTCAACCGGGACGTGTTGGATGCGGGGCTGCTTTGCGAACATTGCGGCGAAACGGCCGTGTACTTCGACGAACTACCGTCCGAATTGCAGGCTCCCGTCAAAGATTGGGCTACCCGCTACGATCGAGTCCATGCGATCGCCCATTGGTCGGAACGCAAGGTCAGCGAAGCCGACGATTACCCCCGACTCTTGGAAGACGCCGCCAAGACCGCGGAGCGGTTGCTGCATCAAATGGCTACGGAAATACTGCCGGCGTTTCTGCCTCATTTCACCGCCGTGGTATGGGAAGATCAGGACGAATGCCTCGACGTCCAACCCGAAGACATCGAAATCGCCACCGATCTCCCCGCGTTCTAAAGTACGTAGCCGCTCAATCGGCGGGTGCCTCGGGTGCCGCCTCCGGAGCCCGCGAAATCAACCACAGGCCTGCGAAGGTCAACGCCCCATTGAACGGCAAGATAAAATAACCGAACGAAAAGCAGTAATCGGCTACCCAACTCAAACCGGGAGCCAAAACGCAAATCAACGGGGTCCACTTATCCACGACCCGGCGGGAACTCAACAATCCGAAAGCGAACAATCCCAACAGCGGACCGTAGGTATACTGAGCGATTTTGAAAATCGCGTTGATCACCGCCCGGTTCCCGATGAGCTCGAACAGGACGATCACCAGGAACAACAAACCGGCGAATCCGAGTTGCACCCAACCCCGGATCCGGGTTCGCTCGCCCTCCGGCCGCTGACGGGAGCCGAACTTCAAAAAATCCACACAAAACGACGTAGTCAAAGCGGTAAGTGCCGAGTCGGCGCTCGAGTAGGCCGCCGCGACCAGCCCCAGAATAAAGGTCAGCGCGACCAACCAACCCAAGTGATCCAGCGCAAGCACAGGATACAGTTCGTCGGTCTTGCGTTCGGTCCATTCGCCGGTCACGGCGTCGAGAATCCTCAATTTCGATTGACCGTCCACTTCGGTCATCGACACCAGACCTTTCGCCTCGCCGTACTGATAAAGCAAAAACCCGAGCGTCAAAAACAACACGTTGGCCAATACCATGAAGACGCAGAACCAACTCAGATTTTTTTGCGAGTCGGTCACCGTGCGGCAAGTCAGGTTTTTTTGCATGATATCCTGATCCAAACCGCTCATCGCGATCGCCAGAAACGCGCCGCCAACCAAGGCTTTAAACCAATGATCTTTATTTCCCCAATCGACGAACCAAAAGTCGGTGCGGGAACTTTCGCTCATGACCGTCCAGAGCTCGGCGGCGGAAAAATCGAGTTCCCGAATGATCCACCAAACCGTCAACAAGGCGGCCGTCAACAAGAAGGCCGTCTGCAAGGTGTCGGTCCAGATCACGGTTTTGATGCCGCCGCGGCGAGTGTAAAGGTAGATCAAGGCGATGGAGATCGCCACCGGCACGGCAAAAGGCACCTGAAATCCCATGCGCTCGAGAATCAACGCGAACACCATCGCGACCAGATAAAGCCGGAAGGAAGCGCCGATCACTCGCGACAACAAAAAAAAGCCCGCCCCGGTCAAATAGGAATCGGGGCCGAGCCGCCGACCGAGATAGCCGTAAATCGAGGTCAGATTGAGCCGGTAGTACAGCGGGATGAGAACCAAGGCGATGACGGCGAAGCCGATCGCCATGCCTAGGGTCAATTGCAAATAGGCGAACGCCCAGTCCCCCACCCTGCCGGGAACCGAAATGAAGGTCACGCCGGAGAGCGTGGTGCCCAGCATGCCGAAAGCCACCACATACCACGGCGACGAACGGTTGCCGCGAAACCAGGTGGAATCGTCGGAATTCCGACCGGTGTAATGCGAAATCAAATAGAGCGCCCCGAAATAGGCCAGGATCGCTCCAATGATTATCCAGTTGGTCAAGGCGTCGGTCCCGGGTTAGACTTCCGTTCTCCGAGGTAAGCGGCGGGGAACAGATCGGTTCGGCGGCGGTTGCGCCGCTTCTTTCCGGCGGGAGCGCATCGCTCGATTACCGCAACGACAACCGGTAAAACCGTTGATTCCTGGCAGCCGTAATCTGATCGTCGACGGCGATCCGTTCGCTATTGGGCGTCAACGTCTTCCAGACTTCCCAGTCGGTCAGGTTTTCCGAAACCTCGATCACGTATTCCCGGCCAATCTCCGAAACGAACGACAGATTGATGATCTGGTCCTCAAGCAAATCGGTAGGATCCAAGAACAGTCGCAGCGTGGTGGCCGGCGGCTCGGTCACGCCCTTTGACCCGCCGTTCAGCCGGGTGACGCCGCTCCGGAAAATCCCGTTGACCCGATCGAAAATTCCCCCGATCCAGATCTGGCCGTCGGCTTGGATTTCGAGAGCGGAAACGAGCACGAAAGTCGGGGATTCCAACTCCGGCGAAAAAGTTTCGTCCAAACTGCCATCCGGATTAATGCGGGCCAAGCCGGTCCGCCCGACGGCGTTATATTCGCTGAACGCGCCGCCGAGCAAAATCTTGCCGTCTTCCTGCAAGGCCATGTCGGATACGAAAAGGTTGCAGCCCAATCCGGTTTCGAAGGTTTCGTCGTAGGAACCGTCCGGATTGAGGCGCACCAGATTGCCGGCTTGAATGCCGTCGTACGAAGTGAATTGCCCTCCGAGCAACAACTTCCCGTCCGGTTGCTCCAGGACGGCCAGCACGACCGCATCGTTGCCGTCGATTCCGGTGCCGCTATCGAAATCATCGTCGAAAGTGCCGTCCTCGTTCAACCGGACGATCCCTCCGCTGGGCCGATCTTCGACCTGCCTGAACCAACCTCCCAAAACGACGTCGCCGTCTTTGAGCGGCGTAATCTCCATCACCCAATCATTAATGAAGAGCGGAAGAAAATCGTTATCGTAGTCGCCGTCGCTCTGCACGCGAAACACTTCGTTGAGTTCTTCTCCCGAATTCGGATCGGTAAAAAAATTAGCCACCAACAACCGGCCGTCCGGGAGCGGCGCCAGCGAATTGACGAAACTCGTATCGACCACGAAGGAATCGTCGATCCCTCCCTGATCGTCCAACTTGCGGAGCAACCGGCGGCCGCCCACCAAATCTCCGTCGGGCAACACGCCGATCTGGGTAAACTCGACTACTATCTCATCCCCGACCGGTTGCGGGTCGAAGGTCTCGTCCAGGGTTCCGTCGGCCTCGAGCCGAAACAGTCCGGGCCGGTCGAAGATCTCTTCTCCGTCATCGAAAAAAGTAAAAAACCCGGATACCAGCACTTTGCCGTCCTCCTGAATCGCGAAATCCGATACGGGGGGCAAAGCTACACTCGAGTTACGCACCGACATATACACCGGGGTCAGCGAAAAATCTGGATTCCCCGATCGAAGCGAATCGACCAAGGAGACGATCCCCCGCGGCGGGTCGCCCAAGGAGACTCCCGTGGTAGCTCCGGTCAACCGCACTTCGAAAGTTTCGTCCTCCTCGACTAAATCGTCCGCCAGCAAGGGGATCGAAACAAAGCTTTCGGTTTGCAGTTCGGCGAATTCGAGCCGGCCGGTCCCGCCAGTAAAATCCAGACCGTCCGCCGCCGTCAGTCCGGTAATCGCATAGTCGACCTCGATGGGTCGGTCGCTCGGCCCGCGGCGAATCACCGCAACCTCCGCAGTTTCGTCCGACTCCGGCACGTACGAGTACATGACACTCACCTCCACCGATCCTGCCAGCGAGTTCTGGGCCAGCAGCCGGCTGAGACTCCAATAAACGCTACCGTCGTTCGACTCGAAAACCGCACCGACGACGATTTTGCCATCGGCCCGGACGGCAGCAGCATTCACGAAACGAAACTCGACGTAACCGGCGTCGTCCCGATAGGTCGTGCCCCAATAGGGACCGAACGAAGGATCTATTCTCCCGTTACTTAACAGGCGACCGATCCCCGGACGGGTAAATTCGTCTACGGTCCGGAACCTGCCGGTCAGCAAAATCTTCCCCTCCGAATCGACAAAAATCCGGTTGACCAACCCGGGGTATTCGTTTCCGTCGGCGTCCTCGCGAACGACGCCTTCCCCCGGATCGAAAGAAACGTCCAGCGAGCCGTCGGCGTCGAGCCGGGCGATGCCGTGGCGGAGGACGCCTTCGATTTCGAAAAAGTCGCCGCCCACCAGAATTTTTCCGTCCGCCTGCCGAGCCATCGCCTCGACGCTGCTGTCGGGATTGACCGTACCTCCGCCGGCTTGGAAGGTCGGGTCCACCGAACCGTCGGCGTCGAGCCGGGCAATATTGATACGGTCTTCGCCGTCGACCGTGACGAAACGGCCCGAAACCAAGATTTTACCGTCCGGTTGCACCAGGATCGCGGAAATCCAAGACGGCTCAGTTTCGGGATCTTCTGGAGCTATGCCGCCTCCCAAGTCAAACGAATCGTCAATCGACCCGTCGGGATTGATCCGGACCAGTTTGGAACTGGCGACACCCCGGTAGGTATCGAACGCTCCCCCCAATAAAATTTTACCGTCCGGTTGCACCGCAATGACGTAAAGCTCAGGAGCGGCCCCCTCGATGCCCGCTCCGGGGTTAAAATCGGGATCGAGAGTCCCGTCGGCATTCAAGCGCGCAATCCCGCCGTAAGTTTGACCGCCGATACTGGTGAAATCGCCTCCGATCAATATTTTGCCGTCGGCCTGAATCTTCGCCACCCGCACGATCGAATCGGTAACGACGGCTTCGGCGGAGAACGCCTCATCCCGCGTGCCATCAGCGTTGAATTTCACTACCCGGCGAAAATCCGGCGCTCCCTCGGCCCCGAATTCGCCGATCACCAGCGTCTTGCCGTCCGGCAACGCCACGACATCGTCGATGATATCGCCCGGTCCGGAAGCGCCCCGAAAAGTCCAATCGATGAGCGATCCCCGATTCTCGTTGTCTTGGATATTCAACCGAGCGGATTGCAGTTCGCCCAAAAAGGCGTTCCCAGAAGCGTTGTTCAGGGTTAACAGGACGGGCTCGCTGCCTTCCGGCTCCCCGTCGTCGAGGAACGGCACCGTAAACGACTTGAGGGTTTCTCCCGGAGCGAAAACCAGGGTTCCCGATTGCGGCACGAAATCGATATCGGCCCGGGCGATATACTCGGTCGCGGCGTAATCGACGCTAACCTCAATATCCTCGTCGCCGGTGCGCCGCACTTCGACGACTCCTCCCTCGGCTTCGTCTTCCCATTCGTAAAAAGTATCGTAATCGAAGCCCAAGGTAACTCCCTCGTCCTGGGCCTGGCCTAGAAAACTACCCGCCCCCAATCCTATCAGAATCAACAAAACTATATCCAGACGACCACGTGGCGTAATATCTCTCTTCTTCATAATCGTGTGGGTTCTTGCCCGACGGCTGAGAGCGATCGCGAAAAACCAACCTCGCCACGTGCGAAAATAAAAGCCTCGCCGGAAAAGTTCAAACGCTAAAACGGTATCCGCCTGTGGTCATTGCCGGAGTTCTTCTTTTGGCTTCGCTGCCTCTTGCCCAGCGAGACTTCAGAGCCGAAGCCTCAAAAAAAAACTTGCTAACGCCGTTTTTTCCGGCAAACTAGACTCCAAGCTGGACCAGTCAGTCGCCCCAGACCGCCGGCGGTTTCGGTCGACTGGCATTGAATCACGACGCCAGGAGGCCGCGACCATGAATGCCGACGAATTCGCCGATCTGACCCACAACTGCTGCGGCTCCTCGCTGAACCGGCGGAATTTTTTGAAAGCCGCCGCGTTGCCGGCGGCGGTTTCCGTCTTGGGGAACGCGCCGGGCCTGCGAATCGTAGGCGACGAACCGGCGGCCGCCCCGGATTCGGAATCGCTGGTGACTTCGCTCTACAAGAGCCTGAACGAAAAACAACAGGCCCAGATCTGCCTGCCGTTCAATCACCAGAAGCAATTCGAAGTCCAAAACAACTGGCATATCACCAAGGCGCGAATCGGCCGGGATTTCACCCCCGAGCAGCAAGACCTGATCAAGCAGATCTTCTTGGGATTGCACAGTCCGGAATACCGGCATGCCGTATTGGAACAAGTCGCCTGGGACACCGACGAAGAGGGCTTGGAGGATTGCTCCATCGCCCTGTTCGGCCGGCCCGGCGAACAGGATTTCGAATTCGTGCTCACCGGAAGGCACGTCACGCGGCGTTGCGACGGCAACAGCCTGGATGGAACGGCGTTCGGGGGGCCTTTGTTCTACGGCCACCAAGCCGGGAAGTATTTCGACGAAAAACCGACCCACCCCGGCAACGTGTATTGGTATCAAGCCAAGCGCGCCAACGAGGTGTTCCAGATGCTGGACGGCAAACAGCGCAAAACGGCCTTGCTCCACAAGGCCCGACCGGAACAAGGCACCAAAACGGTCAAGTTGACCGGCAAAACGAAAGAACTTCCGGGGATTCCGATCGAAGGATTATCGCCGGACCAGAAAGAGCATGTCCGCAAGGTGCTGGCCGACGTGCTGGCGCCGTTCCGGGAAAAAGACGCCACCGAAGCCATGAAACTCATCGAACCCGATCAGTTCGGCCATCTGCACTTGGCCTTTTACAAAGCCATCGATCTGGGCAACGACGGCATCTGGGACGTTTGGCAGATTGAAGGTCCGGCGGCCTTGATCTTTTTCCGGGGCGAACCCCATGTTCACGCCTATATTCATATCCGGAAACATCCGCTAGCCTGAGACCCGCTCCGGCGGCGGAAATCATTCCGAGCTATGCGGGGTCGCGAAACCACGCGTCAGCCCGGGGGAAATATCAACCGAAAAAACTCGCATTTCCGGCTGCCGGAAGGTGGAATCGGCGAAACTCGAATCGGATGACGCCCCGAGATAATCCCGAACCGGCCACGGTGCGGTTTTAACCTACCGAACTAATAGTTCCGGCATTGGCCTCGTTGGGCCGAAGCCAATCCCAGTCTTAAACCGGTCCGATCCAGTTTCCCGACAACCAAGTGAATTCCGAATCCGCCCCCCAGGAAAGCGCCGCCCCGGAGTCTCCGCCGGCTGCCCAACCGACTTATCAATTCGAGACTCAGAAAAAACCCCGTCGGGGCGGTTGCCTGTTCCTCTCGTTTTTTTTGCTGAGCCTCCTGCTCGTACCGGTCTTGTTCCTTCTGTTGCTCGTTTCGCCGGGAAGCTGGAGCCAGCTTTCCAGCGGCCACGACTGGGAAGAAGTCTACGTCGAAGACAACTCGGGCACCAACAAGGTGGTCATCGTCAAGGTAGACGGGATCATCTCCGGCCTGCTGACCGATTCCCGCGGCAACAGCATGGTGCAGTCGCTGAAAAAACAACTCGATCTGGCGGCCGAAGACGACTCGGTGTTGGGCGTGCTGCTCCTGATCGATTCCCCCGGCGGCGAAGTGCTCGCCTCCGACGAAATCTACGAGGCGATCGAAAGCTTCCAGCAAGACTCGAGTAAAATCGTGGTGGCCTATCTCTCGGGACTGGCCGCTTCAGGAGGCTATTACATCGCCTCGCCCTGCCGTTGGATCGTGGCCCATAAACTGACCATCACGGGCAGCATCGGAGTGATCATACATGGATACAATTACCGCGGACTGATGGACAAAGTCGGAGTTCAACCCATGGTCTTCAAAAGCGGCCGGTTCAAAGACATGCTCAGCGGCGATAAAAAACCCGACGAGATTTTGCCCGAAAGCAAACAAATGATCCAGGATCTGGTCGACGAAGCCTTCGGCCGGTTCAAGGAGGTGGTCGAACGCGGCCGGAACCAGGCGAGCGGACACGGGGAAAATCCGGGGAAAGCCTTGGCGGCAGACTGGGAATCCTACGCCGACGGCCGCATCCTTTCGGGCAGCCAAGCTCACGAACTCGGATTTATCGACGAATTGGGGAATGTTGACGGTGCCATCGATCGCATGGCCGCGCTGCTGGAACTCTCCGGCCGGGAAGACTTTGATCTCATCCAGTATCAGTTGCCTTTCCAATTAGGCAACATCTTCCAATTGCTCGGGCAAACTGAACAACGGGCGGTGGAAATCGACTTGGGAATCGACCTGCCCAGACTAAGATCCGGGCGCCTGTATTTTCTGCCGCCGAACTACCTCGAATAACGACCCGTCACCGGGATGCCGCCTGCGACGCACCCTCGCCCCAACCGTCAGAACTCGAGTTTGCCGGCTCAGCCGAACGCGTTACTGATTATAGCCGACAGCGAACGCGACGCGGACCTGCTGTATGCGACCGGTTTGCTAGTTCCCGATCCGTTTATCTTTCTCCGCACGGAAGACGCCGTGCATCTGGTGCTGAACGATTTGGAAATCGACCGGGCCGCACGGGACTGTCCCGAGGCGATCGTGCATTCCGGTTCGCAACTCAGATCGTGCCTCGGCCCGGCCGGCGCCGGAGCCCCGAAAATCGGTCATCTGGCCGGCCTGCTGTTGGCCGATCTTCGCATCAACCAAGTCAACGTTCCTCAAACCTTTCCGCTGGGAGTCGCGAACGCCATTCAGGAAATAGCGCCCGAAACGACGTTCGTCACCGTCGATCCGTTTCCGGAACGCCGGGTTAAATCCGGCCAGGAAATCGGGTGCCTCAAGGAGATATTGCGCATCACCCAAGAAGGACTGGCCGCCGGCATCTCCCTGATTCGAGACGCGACCATCGGCAGGGAAGAAGTTCTGATCCGGCAAGGCAGTCCCTTGACCGCCGAATGCGTCAGAGGCGTCATCGATTCGACCGTCGCTTCGCTCGGCGCCCTTCCCGGTCACACCATCGTGGCTTGCGGCGATCAGGGCTGCGATCCTCATGAACGCGGTCACGGCACCCTCAAGGCTCATCGCCCCATCATCGTCGACGTCTTCCCTCGCTCCGTGGCCACCGGTTACCACGGCGACTTAACCCGCACGGTCGTCAAAGGCCGAGCTTCCGAAGCGCTCCAACGCCTGCACCAGGCCGTCAAGGAGGCGCAAACCATCGCCTTCGAGGCCCTCCGACCTGGAGTCGAAGCCCGAGAGGTCCACCGTAACGTGGCGAATCACTTTCGAGATCAGGGCTTCGAAACCGGCCGGCGCAACGATCATATGCAAGGATTTTTTCATGGCACCGGACATGGTCTGGGACTTGAACTTCATGAAGCTCCGGCTATCGGCAAGAATTCTCCAGACCGACTGCAATCCGGCAACGTCGTCACCGTGGAACCCGGACTGTACTATCCGGGAATCGGCGGGGTGCGCATCGAAGACGTCGTCTTGATCGGCGGCAACGGTTCCTCGAAGCTCAGTTTCTGCGAACAACCGCTCGAGATATAACGTTTCAGATACCAGTGCCGTTCGCCGAACGGCCGGGATTAAACCCGGAAAATCCAAATTCAGCCCGCACCAAGATGAATCCGATCGACATTCAAGTAATCGGCGACGTTCTGGCCATCAAATGGGACGATCAGGAAGAATCTTTCATCCCGGTCGAAACGCTCCGGCGCCGGTGCCCTTGCGCCGGGTGCCAGGGAGAACGAGACATCATGGGAAACGTTTATCGGGACCAGCCCAAGCCACTTCCCCCCGAGGCCTTTCGCATGGTCAATCTGACCCGAATCGGCGGCTACGCCATCCGGCCGGCCTGGGCCGACGGACACGCCACCGGTTTGTTCGCCTTCGATTACCTGAAATCGCTGGCGGAACTTCCGTCGGACAACTGAGGGGCGACCGGCCGTTTCGTCAGGGCTTCCCGCCGTAGGAAACGTAATCGTCCAAATCCAGCAAATCGAACCAAGTCACGATGTCCTCTCGAGAAGGCGCGATCTGATTCAAAATCTGACTGAAGATCTTTCGTTCCTCGGCATCGTTAGGCACTCGCCTCGACTCGTAATCGGCCCACGCTTCGATTTCCCATTGCCCCCGGTTTTTAGACGACATCTTGCGAACCCATCCGAGGATCGATTCATCCGTCTTGCCCGTAGCCAATTGATTCATCAGGGAATTCGGACTGATATTGGTGAACTCGAAGAATCGGCGGTCCATGGGGCAATTGAACTGGTAACGACCGTTTTTACCGGCAATCGTCGCCCGCCCCTTGTCGAGCGTTCGAGGTAAAATCACGAAGCCGCCCAAACGCACGCGAAGACTCCGCGGCGAAGCCATCGTCAAATCTGGTCCCTGAATAACCATACCCCGTTTACGTCATTTACTGAGGCGAGTACTTAAGTTAGATCGCCTCTCGAATCAACCACAAATCAATCCCTAATATCACCCATCGCTCGAGGTTAAACCGCTCGGGTAACCTGGAAACTTGGAACGAATCGCCCCCTTATCGCCCCGATATTCCAGCGGTCGTCCCCGATCTCCATCCGCCGCAGCCACGAAAGCGCCGATCGCCGGAACGACTTGCCCGACAGTCGTCAAACGAGAACGAAATCCGGAAACCGCCGCCGGGCAACAGCGACCAAGAATCACCGATTCGGCAAGCGGAGAAACGCCGGCAATGGTCGCGCAACGAACCAAGGAAAATCAAAACCGGCGAACGGCCGGCCTAGTCGAATCGACAGCCCGCCGAGGCGCCACCTTGGCCCGCATCCCGGCCGGGACCGACCAAGGGCGAATTACCGTCGTCGAACAAAAGTGCCGACGGCACGCTAACCGGCGGCCCTCGAACTTCGATTCCCCTTAGTCTGACGAGACGGCGAGTCGACCGATTTTTGAAAACGATCGTTCAAATTTCCGGGAATAAAACCGCCGACACGCTGCCTCGGCTGATCGCTCGTCCCTAATCGGAAATTATTCCGATTTGAGTTCGATGCCGGACGGAGTGACTTCGAGCTTGCCGTCGATGACGGCCACCGTGCCCTTAACGACGACTGCCGCGGGAGCTTGGCAGATATGTCGGTGGAATTTTTTGCTGACACCGTTCTGATCCAGGATATAAAAAAGTTCCTTCCCCTCCGCTTCGACCTTTACCGCGTTGCGGCAAACGCGGCTCTCCTGCAGTTCGCACTTCAGGCAAAGTCCCGTTCCTGCCAGAGTCTTGGACTTCTGCAGTTCGTATTTGGTCGGCGTGAAAACCGGTTGATCCCCTTCGGTCGTCAACGCGCCCACCGCCACGATATTGGGCGTCGCCGAACAGACGTGCTTATGGAACGCCTTGCTGACGTCGTTATGCGTAAACAAATAGATCACTTCCTTGCCGTCTTTGATCAGACGAATGGCGTTCTGGCATTCTTCTCCTTGGCTGAGGGCGCATTTCGCGCACAAGCCCACTCCCTTGATCGTCACCGTTTTGGCCTCCTCGGACGGTTTATCGCTCTCCGGACGCTCCGCCGGAGGAGCTTCCTCTTTCGCTTCGGCGACTTCGGCGGGAGCTGCCTTCTCGGTGGCCGACAACACGATCGAGGTCGCCGTCAATTTCTTCACCCCGGACAGTCCGGCCACATCCTCGACCTTGCCGACGGCCACCACCGGAGCGGTTTTCTGGCAGACGTTTTGATGAAAGGCCTTGCTCACGTCGTTATGCTCGACGACGAAAAGCACTTGCTTGCCCTTCTCCCCGACTCGAACACCGTTCTGGCAAGCAGGCGTCAGTCCCAAAGCGCACTTCAAGCAAAGCGCCTCGCCCTTGATCTCTTCGTTCTGCCGCAGGCTGAGTTTGTTCGCGACAAAGAATTTCTGATCGTCGATTTCCGTAAACACGCCGACAATCGTGATCGGCGCCGTGCCGGAACAGATGTTGCGATGAAAGGCTTTGCTGGCCTCGTTGGGAGTCAATAAATAAACCGTCTCCTTGCCGTCGACGGTCACCTTGACGGCGTTTTGGCAGTCTTCGGTGCGCTGGAGTTCGCATTTCGCGCACATGCCCTCTCCCCTCAAAGTCAGGAGCTCGTCTTCGGCTGACGCCGAGTGAAATAAGCCGCCGCTCAGCAAGCAAGCCGCTACCGAATAACAAAACAATCTTTTCATCGTCGAAAGGGTTACGATTCCGTGTTCCTGAGTTCCTCCCCACCAGAGCCAATGCCTCAGGCCATCAATACCGAGCACCCTAAAAGCCGATCGCTGAATTAGCAATCATTTATGAAAATAATGTACCGGCGTATCCCCATTCACCCGATCAAATCGGCTTCCGAAAGAACATCTCGAGGCGAATCTTTATCGGGTGCACCGCCGCCGCCTCCAGTTCCTCGAACGGGACCTTCACTCTCAGGTTTTCCTCCAACTCAGCCGTTCTCGGCTGATAACTGTGGGCGATCAGCTTGATCTCTCGAAGCTCAAACTCGACATCGGTTAACTTGATAACGGTTGTCTCTTCTTGGTAATCCTAACGCAGAAAAGCGGAAGGCCAACTAACAATAGCGGACATGGATTTCCGACCCCTCGTGTTAGTCGCTCCATCAGCTTATTCCAGTGAGTCGTGCTCTCGCCGTACTTGCGGCACAGGGTAGCGGCAGCAATTTCAGCAAAACCGGAATCATCAGCCTCTTGCAATTTCTCTTGTTGATTGGCTGTCGGTTCCTTGATGCCAAGTCGCTTGAAGTCGGAAACGCTGTTCAGATTATTTACCTTCGCGCATTTGGTCAGAATAATGCGCGTGGCGTCTTGCAGCGATTTCCCCCGAGTGATTACCATACCGACACTGCTGGCTCCGTCCGCGTGCAGCCGCTGGAAGTTCTCCAGGTCTCGGCCAAAGAACGGATCCTTATTGTTCCATTCAATCTCTAGAGCAATAGTCCCTTGGCCACAGTCTCGAACATGGTCGATCTCGTGCGTCGCGCTCGTCTTCTGAACTCCGTCCACGGCCTTTGTGGCACTGATACTCCTCTTGGCCCAACCAGCTTCATTCAATGTCTCGCGCAACCGCCCAGTCGGAGGAGCTTCGTTCCCTCCGCTCTCCAGCAATTCCCCGCATTCCATCTTCGTGGCGGCGAGGATATTGGTGAGTGAATCGAATCCGACGGTGAAATCATGAGACAAAACCGCCCCGGCACGGTTCGTGGTCTTGACATCGAAACCGGCATTTTCAAGCGCGGCAATGCTCATGCGGGGGGCTAGCTGGAATTTACAGAACTATGCGCGTAGGTAGGCCAGTCTGGAGAGTAATTCTCTTGCGCTTGATGACCCCACACCGTCCAGCCATCCCTGACTCCACGACCAAACAGCTCGAGATATGGCCCCCATGAGCAGCGTTCGATAATATCGTACTGCTCGTCGGGCTTTCGCGAATGCTCTCTCTTTCGACTGGCGATCAAGTTCACTTGACGGCGTCCCGGCCCTAAAGTCCTGGCGCCTTTACCGCGCACCCCGAACAGGATTACTTCAGTGACGTTGCGAAAATAGAAACCAACGCCCCGACCGTCAGGCCCGCCGTCCTTCCTGGTTTTGAACCACACGAGATTTGTCTTGTACTCGAATCCCCACGATTCCATCACGTGAAGGCCCCAAGGCAATAATGCATTCGGCACCCACAAATAGCAGTGAGCGGAGTCACAGACGTGATCAGACACTGGAAGGGCCGCGATCTCTTCCAAAGCCAGCGTCTCGTATCGCGCAAGGCGACGATGCTCCGGGGCCATCTTTCCGGTCCGATTAGCAAAGCGCCACGGCGGATCGGCCAACACGGTTCCGTATGCCCGCCCTTGAAGTTGGTTGGTCAGTTCGATATTCAGATTCATGATCGCGTTCCCGACGACAGGCCTTTTTTGGCGATCGGGATCTGGTAGCGCAGACGCTTGCCTTCTATGCCGCCACGCATGGAAGGCATTGGCGCAATTGAGTCCAGCTCGCGGAAATTGCAGCGCATGGCGAACTCCTGCACATAACGATCCAGATACTTCAAGCTAAATTTTTGAAACCCTCCTTCGTGGACTCGCTTGAATATCGACCATAACGATTCGATGCCGTTCCTAGCAATATCGCCCGTGACGCACTCGCTCAGCGAGCACTCGACAGTCTCGTGGTCAACCGGCAACGACTCGCAGGCAACGGCATCGTCCGTGCCAACCTTCGCGCCGGAATCGGCGTTTTCCTTGACGAAGGTTGTCGCGTCTCCCAATCGGTAGACGCGACAACCTTGGCAGCGACTCGCTTGATGGCGTGATCTTTCGCACTTACGACCGTCTTCTTGCCGACTGGGCCGCAGTCCATATCCAACAGTTCTGTCACTTGGCATTGCTCCTATTCTTACGCTTGCCGCCCAAGTAGATCTCATCCACTTCGACCAAGGCTCGCAAACGGAATATAAAACTCCAGAAACAAATAATCCATCCTGTTTCGCAGTCGATGGGAGAGAAACCAAGCCGATTTCTGCGTGATATCCAAGTCGCGGCGCCGTTTTATGCTACGGACGCCCTTGCGGCTCAGGCTCAGCAGGAATCTGGCGGTCATCTGGTCTTGATAACCGGCCTTGGAGCCTTCCAAGACGCTGCCGTCGGTACATTCACCGAGCGGCGCTTGAGGCAACAGATGCCATCGGGCCAGCGTTGCGGACGAACCCTTTTTCCGCAACCTGAGCGATCGAATTCTCGCTGATAAACCGCTAGAACGAGATGCGTTCGCGGAACGCCTTTCCCTCTCTTCGTTCTACAAGAATTTGTCCAAACGTGTCGAATGAAAATCGAAGCTATCGGTGATAGATTCAGCCAAACAACGGAAAACCGGTTCAAACGAAAGTCACGCCGATCAGGCGGACTTGGATCCTCTCACAGATGATCCCCTCTTATTGAGTTACGGAAAATCCCCCAGATGGGCCTGTAACGCCGCCAGCCGCAGTTTCAAATTCTGGATCTGTTCGCTGTTGGCTTCCGCATCGTAACGGTTGATTCGCTCCTTCGGGTCCGTTGCCAAATCGTAAAACTCCCACCGCCGGTCTTCGGCGACGCCGTTCAAACCGTCGTAATAGATCAGCTTGCGATCCAAGGTTCGAATGCCGTAATGAGCCGGCCGTTCCTGGCTATTCTGGAAATAACGATAGTACATTTCCGTACGCCAATCCTGAGGAGTCGCTCCCTGCAAATTGGCTCGGAAACTGCGCCCCTGCATGGCCGGGGGAATCGCCGCGCCGGCGAAATCCAACAGGGTAGGAGCGAAATCGACGTTCAGAATCATGTCGTCGATCACCGTCCCCGGCGCAATGCGCCCCGGAAACCGAACGACGAAAGGTATGCGCAGGCTTTCCTCCAGCATGAACCGTTTATCGAAATAGTTGTGCTCTCCCAGGAAATAACCCTGGTCGGAGGTATAGATCAGTACGGTATTGTCCACGAGATCGTGCTGGATCAAGTAGTCCATGACCCGCCCCACGTTTTCGTCGATCGCCGCGCCGCACCGGAGAAAGTCTTTGACGAATTTCTGATAGGTTTCCTGCCGGATGATTTTGGGGTCATCCGACGAGAGCACGAGCCGGCCATCGCCATGGTCCGCCGCGGCGGTCATTCTCCCCGTGAGTATTTCCAAAGGCCAACCGGGCACGCGGCCGTGACGAGGCCCGGTACCCTCGTGCAACCCGGACGGTTCCGGCAAATCGACGTTCCGGTAAAGCGAGGCGAGCCTCGGCGGAAACTGCCAAGGCGCATGGGTCGCTTTGAAATGAAGCATCAGGCAGAAAGGCCGATCGGGGTCCCGTCGATCCAACCACGCCAAGGCCTCGTCGGTAAAAACGTCCGTGGAAAAAGCTCCTCGCTTGACGGTTCCCCGAGCCAGATTCATCCGGAACATGACCGGCTCCCGATACCGACCTTGCCGTTTGATGATGTTCCAATAATCGAATCCGGAAGGCTCGCTCTTCAAATGCCACTTGCCGACCAGCGCGGTTTGATAACCGGATTGCCGCAGCCTCTTGGCCACGTTGTCGGCGGCGGAATCAAGGGCGTCGCCCAGATTCTTGACCCCATTAATATGGCTGTACTGCCCCGTCAGAATACTCGCCCGGCTTGGAACGCAAATCGAGTTGACGCAAAAAACGTTGCTCAGCAAGGCGCCTTGGGACGCCAAGCGATCGATGTTGAGCGTCTGTGCGTGCTCCGCCAAAATCCCGCCGTAGCAAGACCACGCCTGACTGGTATGATCGTCGCCCATGATAAACAAGATATTCGGTCTTTCGGATTCCTGAGCGGAAAACTTGGAGACCGAACAAAAGCCGATCGCCGCGGCCAGGAGCCACCGGCGAAGGACTCCGGCGAGCGACGGCGAAAACTGCGTCGGATTCAGATGCTTCACTCCGGTCAGGGTAATCGTTGCGAACCGAAATTCCCAGTTCGTTCCCCGAAATCGTGTCGACCGGCCGAAGCGGACCCGGACAGTTTCAAGAGTAAGTTGATTCCCGAACGGCTCCGCATTATCCTGGAGGCATGGCATGCTTCGAATCCTCCGCCTTGAGAGTCTTGGCCGGTTGGTGTCTCCTGGCCGGAGCGGCGGCTTTCGCGACGCTCGGGGACTCCGAGGAACAACCCGCCGCCGCTGCGAAACCCAACCCCATCTACACGTTCAAAGCCGACCACGACCCGGACGGCATCGGCAAATTTTATTTCGGGCGGGAAATCTCCCACGTCATGGGCCATTTGGCCGCCGACTGGCTGGAAAGGCCGTCCCGCATAGTCGAGGAAGCTCCCGCGAAACTAATCGAGTCGCTCCAACTCAAACCGAGCATGACGGTCGCGGATATCGGTGCCGGAAGCGGTTATTTCACGCGCCGAATCGCTCGCAAAATCCAGCCGGACGGCTTGGTGTACGCCGTCGAAATCCAATCCGAAATGCTCGAGATTCTCGAAGCCAACATGAAACGACACCAGCTGAAGAATTTCCGTTCCGTGCTGGGCACCGAACGGGATCCGAAATTACCGGCCTCGTCCGTCGATTTGGTGCTCATGGTCGACGTCTATCATGAGTTTTCGTTTCCTCACGAGATGATGACCAAAATCCACCAAGCCTTGAAACCGGACGGCAAGGTCGTCTTCGTGGAATATCGCGGGGAAGACCCGAAAGTACCGATCAAGCCGCTGCACAAGATGACCGAAGCCCAAGTGAAGAAGGAAGCCAAGGCGCAAGGATTCTCCTGGATCAAGACCTTGGACGTCCTCCCCCGGCAACACATCATCTTTTTCGAGAAACGGAAAGCGGCGGCACCACCGCCGGAAAACGAAGCATCCCGCCGGCCGGATTGATCGGATCAAGCGCGCTCGCCGAACTCGAGTCGTCCGCCAAGCCGATCAAACCCGCAACTTGCCGCCGTAAACCGCGTCTTTACCCAGCAGTTTCTCGAGCCGCAGCAGTTGATTGTATTTGGCGACCCGATCGGTACGGCTCAAGGAACCGGTCTTGATCTGCCCCGCATTGGTGGCTACCGAAATATCGGCGATCGTAGCGTCCTCGGTCTCGCCGGAGCGATGGCTGATTACGGCGGTGTAGCTGTTGCTTTGAGCCAATTCGATCGCGTCGAGCGTCTCGGTCAGCGAACCGATTTGATTGACCTTCACGAGAATGGAGTTGCCGACTCCTTCGTCGATGCCCCGCTGCAGAAAAGCCGGATTCGTCACGAACAGGTCGTCGCCCACCAACTGAATCCGGTCGCCCAACTTGCCGGTCAACAGTTTCCAGGTGTCCCAGTCGTTTTCGTCGCAACCGTCCTCGATGCTGATAATCGGATAGCGCTTGGTTAACTGGTCGTAAAACTCCACCAATTCGGCTCCGATTTTCTGTTCGCCGGTGCTTTTCTTAAACACATACCGTTCGCTTTCGGCGTCGTAGAACTCGGAAGACGCGACGTCCAGCGCCAGAAAAATCTGATCCGCGGCGCGATAGCCGGCTTTGGCGACAGCCGCCAAAATGGCCTCGATCGCCTCCTCGGCAGATTTCAGGTTTGGCGCGAAGCCGCCCTCGTCGCCGACCGCGGTCGACAACCCCTTTTCCCGGAGCACAAATTTGAGGGCGTGAAATATTTCGGTGATCGCCCGCAAAGCGTCGGAAAAAGCAGGGAACTTTATGGGCACGATCATGAATTCCTGGAAATCGATGGGAGCGTCGGAGTGAGCGCCTCCGTTGATGACGTTCGCCATCGGCACGGGCAAGACCTTGGCGTTGACCCCTCCCAAGTAGCGGAACAGCGGCAGTCCGGCATCCATCGCGGCGGCCTTGGCCGCCGCCAACGAAACGGCGAGAACGGCGTTAGCTCCCAGCTTGGACTTATTCGGAGTGCCGTCCAACTCGATCATGGCCCGGTCGATTCGCGGTTGATCCTGAACTTCCATTCCAGCCAACGCCGGAGCGATGGTATCCTCAATGTGCGACACGGCTTGCGTTACTCCCTTGCCCAGATAACGATCTTTCATGCCGTCACGCAGTTCGATGGCTTCGTGCGCTCCGGTGCTGGCGCCAGAAGGAACGGCCGCCCGGCCGACGTTCCACTCCGTTTCCACGTCCGCTTCGACGGTGGGATTACCGCGAGAATCTAAAATCTCCCGGGCTTTGATCTGAACTATTTCACTCATAATGGAATCGAATTCGGAACGGAGCGCGAATCTTACTCAGCTACTCACCGGAGTCAAGATGACGGCAAGAATCGCGGCTCCGCTCGCCGCCGGAAGTTCCGAATAACCCGATTATTGTAGCGCCACCGGAGATTCGATCCAGGGGGCCAATCGCTCGGCCTGCCGATTTCGGTTAATTTCGCCGGCGCTCACCCGGACCGGCGCAGTTCCCCAGCTCGCAAAGCCGAAACGGCTCCCGGCCGGCTTACCGTCTTTCCCGAAGATCCGGCCGTCGAAATTCCCCAGGCATTGCAGGATCGCAAAATACGAGGCCAATCACGATAGACGGGTAGCTGTTGCGAACCTCGTAAGGATCTACCATAACTGGATTTCGACCGATACCGAGGTAAAGTCCCGATCACCGAAGACGATGAATTCCGTCATAATCGTAGCCGCCGGTCAAGGAACCAGAATGGGAGCGAAGCAGGACAAACTGTTTCTGGAAATCGGCGGAGAACCCGTCATCGCCCACACCTGGAAACGTTGGGACGATTCGCCGCGAATCGACGAAATCGTTTTAGTGGCGCGGCCGGAACGCGAAGCGTTATTCCGTCAGCTCGCCGAGCGGATCCAGCCGAAAAAAACCTTTCGCTTGGTCCCCGGCGGAGCCCGGCGGCAGGATTCGACCTGGAACGGCATTTCGGCCGTCGCCGAGGCCGCCGAACTGGTCGCCGTCCACGACGGAGCTCGTCCCTGCGTTTCAGAATCGATTATCGGCCACTGCTTCGACGCGGCCGAACGATTCGGCGCCGTCGTCGCCGCCACCCCGGTCACCGACACGTTAAAACGAGTCGAAGACGATCACAGGATCCGCCGCAACGTCGACCGATCCGATCTTTGGTCGGTGCAAACGCCGCAAACTTTCCGCCGGAAAATCCTGATCGACGCCATGGAGCGGGCGAGAAACGACGGCGCCGCAATCACCGACGAAGCGGGCGCCTGCGAACTGATAGGGCAACCGGTATTTCTGGTGGAAAGCCTGAGTCCCAATCCGAAGGTGACGGTCCCGGCGGATTTGCCCTTCGTCGAATGGCTGATCACCCGCGGTTGACCGGCCAAAATTTCCCGCCCGTCCCGCCGAAGCGCCGCCTGCCGAAAATCCCACCCGCCGGATCCAATCCGCCGTGCGGTCGACGCCCGGTTCAGCGAGAAAACGTTCTCGTTCCGGCTCCAATGCCGATCGAACGCTCCGCCAAACTTGCCCCTCGCTCCGATACCGACTAGTCTCGGCCTCGCTGGCTACCGTTTCCCGACCCGATGAACACGATCAAACGGCATCTCCTCTTTTCCTCCGTCTCCGTGATCCTGACGCTGAACCTCGTTTGCGGGATCCTCATCTACCATTACTCCAAGGCCGGCAGCGACGACGACAATCTCTACAATAACATGGAGTTGTTCAGCCGCGTACTCGACCAAGTAAGAGACAACCATGTCGATCGGGATAAACTTTCCTACTCCGGACTGATTCGCAACGCTTTGCGGGGCATGCTGAATTCCCTCGACGGACACAGCGAATTCATGGACGACAAGAAATACTCCATGCTGCTGGCGGATACGGAAGGCGCGTTCGGAGGAGTCGGCATCATGGTCGGCACCCGCGACAATCACCTGACGGTCATCGCCCCGATGGCCGACAAACCGGCCCATCAAGCCGGCGTCATGTCGGGAGACCGCATCGTCAGAATCATGGACCAACCGACCAAAGACATTTCGTTTCAGGACGCGGTCCAACTTATGCGAGGCAAGGTCGGCACCGACGTGCGCATGACCATCTTCCGCCCGGTCACCGGCGAGACCAAGACGTTCACTCTGACCCGAACCATCATCACGGTCGAAACGGTCAGGGATCTCGCAGGAGGCAAAGAGTACCCGTTGGACGAAGACGGCATCGGTTATATCCGCGTCACCCAATTCGGCGAGAAAACCAGCGACGCTATCCGGCAGGCGCTCGAACGGCTCGCCACGCAGAACATGCAAGCGCTCATTCTCGATTTGCGCGACAATCCGGGAGGCTTGTTGGACCAAGCGGTCAAAGTCTCCGAATTATTCCTCGAAAAAGGGCAAATCATAGTCAGCACGCAGGGCCAAAGACCGGTTTTGCATCAGACTCGCCGAGCGCAAGCGGAGGACCCGTTGCTCGACGTCCCCATGGCCATTCTGGTGAACCGCGACAGCGCCAGCGCCTCGGAAATCGTCGCCGGCTGTCTGCAGGATCTAAAACGGGCGATTATCGTCGGCGACAAGACCTTCGGGAAAGGTTCGGTCCAAAGCATCCTTCCCCAACCCGACGGTTCGGCGCTCCGGCTCACTACCGCGAAATATTACACCCCCAGCGAAAAAGTGATCGATAACAACGGCATCACTCCCGATATCCTAGTCACCATCTCTTCGGAAGAACAACAAGCCCTCGACCACCAACGCACTCCGGGAGGAGTGGACAGCTTTACCGATCTTTCGGAAACGGACCGGAACAAGTATCGCTCCACGCCTGACACCGCGCTCAATCGCGCCCGCATGATCCTGCAGGGCATTCGCCTGCACTTCAGCTTGGGGCAACCATCCGGAACCCGTCAGGTTCCGCAGTCGAATTGAACCTGCTCGCGATCGAAACGAGTTGCGACGAAACGTGCGTCGCCGTGCTGCGCCACGACCGGATCCTCGCCAACATAGTCGCTTCCCAAATTAAAACCCACGCCGATTACGGCGGGGTCGTTCCTGAACTGGCGGCCCGGGAACACCTTGCCAATATCGGCCCCGTACTCGATTCCGCGTTGCGAACGTCGGGGTTGGTTCCGGAAGATTTGAATGCCGTGGCCGCCACTCGCGGCCCGGGCTTGCCGCCGGCCCTCCTCGTCGGCTGGCGAGCCGCCCAAGGGTTCGCGTTCGCCCGCGATATCCCGTGCCTGGGGCTGCATCATCACGAAGCCCACCTCTATTCCCCCTGGTTTACCGAACAGCCTTGGCGAACCGACTTCGAGCGGTTCGCGCCCTCGGTTTCGTTGATCGTCAGCGGAGGCCATACCCTGCTAGTCAAAGTGACCGGCCTATTGAAACACCGCATCCTGGGAGCCACGCTGGACGACGCGGCCGGCGAATGCTTCGACAAAATCGCCAAACTGATCGGGTTACCGTATCCGGGTGGCCAGGAGATGGAACGGCTGGCGACCGAAGGCGATCCTGAAGCATACCGGTTCCCCCGTCCCATGATCCATGACTCCAGCGATAATTTCAGTTTCAGCGGACTGAAAACCGCGGTCAGATATTATTTGGAAAAACACCCGGACGTATTGGAGAGCGAACAGTCGAGACGAGATATCTGCGCAAGCGTGCAAACCGCCATCGTCGAAGTGTTGACGGCCAAAACACTGCGGGCCGCCGCCGCTACCAGAGCAGACACCGTGACCCTGTCGGGGGGCGTGGCTCGCAACAACGCCTTGCGCCGCCGGTTTCAACAACTCTGCCGGGAACAGGGACGGCAGTTCCGCTCGGCTCCGGCTGAGTTGTGCACCGACAACGCGGCGATGGTCGCCGGATTGGCCAGCCTGTATCTGAACCGGGGACACCGGCCGGTCGTCGACGACGCCGACATCCGTCCCGGTTGGGCCCTGTCGGACTTGACCGGATCCTGAGGCCGCGAAATCCGAACCCCTTTTTTTCTCGATTTTTACGTTTCGCCGAGTATAGTTAGTTCATTCAAGGCCATGGAGACTATCACACCGGCAGGCAAGTTCTGGCGGTTCTTCGTCGTTCTAGGACTGTCTGGATTCTGGGCGACGGCAGCGGCGGAACCGAAAGACTACACCGTATTACCGCCTGAGTTAGCGACGCTCGAAACGCAATTCGCTCAGGAAATCTACCCGTTGCTGACGCGCGGCGGCGGTTCGAGTTGCGTTAGTTGCCATGACGAAGAAACCGACGCCGGCCTAGTCTTGGTCGGTGACGCCCGGGACGATTTCCACATCCTGCTAGCCCAGGGTTATTTGATTCCCGGCCGCCCCGACAGCATGTTGGACCGGCTGGAAGCGACCAATCCGAAACGGCGGATGCCGAAAGGAAAGAACGCTCCGGTTTGGAGCGCGGAGGAATTGGCCAAACTCAAAAACTTTGCGAGCTCGGTAGCCGGGGCCGAGGCCGGCACCACCCAAGACGACGTTTTCCCGTGGGAACTACTTGCGCCCTATCGGGGCGAGATACCCGAATTCGAGGCGGACACTCAGTTTCTGACTTGGACGCAATTGAAAGGCAAAGTTGCTACCCTGTTCGAAGACAATTGGGTTCGAGAAGGAGTCGATCAGTTTGACGCTAACGTCGCCCTGTTCGGCGGGGCCGATTTCCGCACCCGCTTCAGCGAATCGAGCCGGGCGACCTCCGGATACCTGGCCGCTCTGAAAATCCTCGCCAAGGATCTCGCCGAGCGGGCCTACCACCTGCGCCGCGGGCCTTTCGCCGGGTTCTCCTCCCCGCCCCCAGCGGAATCCGACCGCGACGAAACCATCGACCGGCTTTACCGGCACCTTTTGTTGCGCTCCCCTTCTCCCCAAGAGCGGACGGAAGCCCGCCTGTTGTTAACCGGGATCGAAGACCGGAAAACGGCGCTGGCCAACCAAGATCACGAACTGGTCTTTCGCTTGGAAGTATCCGATCCCGTCAACGAACGCCAAGCCATTCGCACCGTTCGATTGCCGATCGTCGCCACCGCCCTGCCAGTCAGTCAACAACTGCTCGATCAGGAACGCACCGGCGAATCGTCCGGCGTCGGAGCCGGGGAACCCGACGGCAACTCCCCAAAACGGCTGACGCTGGACTCCATGTTCAAACTCCGGGCCGGAGTTACAGGGCAACGACTGATCCTGTATGCCAGCGAAACCCACGCTCCCGTTTCTTTCGCCGGCCTGCTGCTCGAACATGTCGAAGGCCAGACCGTGGAATGGCTCGAAGTCCGGGACCGGCGCATCAAACTGGAAGGCGGCTGGAAACTCAACGATCGCCACGGCTACTGGAGCGCCGAAGAGGAATCGGACAACTTCGACCAAGCTCTGATCGAAATCCCCTTAACGCCGGAGTTCGACGGCGACTACCGAATTACCCTGTTCTGGCGCCCGGCGAAGTTCTCAGCCCGCAACGTCTTGGTGGAAGTGCATCACCAAGGAACGATCAGTACAACCGCCAACAAAACCGACGGGCCGGAACCTCGAGACGGAACGGTGCGCTTCACTTTCGACGGCCGCGTCGATACTCAACCCTACGTGGAGTTCGAACCCGCCTTCCGGTTCGGCGAAACAGGCCATGCGGAAATATCCAATCGCGGCACTCACGCTAAAGTCGCAGTCGGCCCGCTCGCCTTTCTGGAACCGTCCGGCGGAAAAACTTTCGAAGTCGACACCAAGGAAGCCGGAGGGTTCGAGGAATGGTCGCCGTTCAAGGCCATCTCTTTCGGGGCTTACAACCAGCGGGGACACCGGGTAGAAGATCAAAATCGCCGAAAGGGGGAACTGTTCCTGCGTTATGCGCCTCAGATTCGAACGAAGGACGGATGGTCGCAAGACCGCTTTTACCGGTTACGCCTTTATTATCCGGGCAAGCGCGATCATGACCCCCGGATCCCCCTTTCGATCAAAGCCGAAGCCTCGACTCCCTTGATCCGACTGAACCGCCCGCTCCGCGCCCCGGCCGGCAGCGAAGTGACCTTGGACGCCTCCGAGTCCTTCACGGTTCAAGCCGGTCCGCTGAACTACCTCTGGACCCAGTTGGCCGGCGCGCCGGTCAAGCCCCAGGAGAGCGAAGGTAAATTGACCTTCCAGGCTCCCCGCAGGGATGCCGCTTACGAAGGCTGGCTCGCCTTGGTTCAGGCGCTGGTCCGGCATCCGGATTTCTTGTTCACCCGCGCTCCGGCCCTGGACTGGGTGAAAGATCGCACCGACCGCCGCCGGCTACTGCTCTCCCGGCTGGCCCTGGACTTGACCGGCAGAGCTCCTTCGGTTCCGGAACTCGAGCGGTTTCTCGGGCGTTGGAACTGGGACGAAGCGGTCGGCTACTATCTGGATTCCGAAGATTTTCGAAACTTCTACTTTCACCGGATCCGGCTGTATTTGGAAAGTCAAGGCACGCCCCGCCAGGACGAACCGGTACGATTGTGGTGTTACGTCGCGTTCAACGACCGCCCCTTCCAAGAAATCCTGACCGCCGATTACACGGTCGGCCCCGACCTGAAGCGCCGCACCCGGCCCGGCTACCACGGGCGAACCGGCCTGCTGACCACCGCCGGATTCATCGAGGGCAAACCGGGGCTGCCGCACTACAATTACGCGGCGCAAGTGAGCATGCTGTTTTTGGGGTACCGTTACGAAGTCTCTTCGGAAATCGTCGAACAACGGGAAGGCGCTACCGCCTTGGGCACGACCGACCCGAACTCCAGTTGCTACAGTTGCCATAAAATCCTGACTCCCCTGGCCTTCCAACGCAATTTCTGGACCGATGCGGGAGTCTTCCGAATCCACGACGAATACGGACTGCCGATCGAAGCCAGCGACCACGGCTTGGTTCGCGAGTATCCCTTCGCGGGAGAAGGAATGGAGGCTTTCGCCCTGCAGGCGGTGAAAAAGGAACGGTTCGTCCGCACTATCATCGATACGCATTTCAATTTTATCTTCGGACGATCCCTGCGTTACCGCACCGACGAACGCGGCCTCTATCGGGAATTATGGGATCGCATGCAGCAAAACGGCTTCACCATCCGCGATCTGTTCCGGGCTCTGGTCACTTCTCCCCGCTATCTGGAGACCGACGATTTCGCTCGTCTTTCCGCCGATAACAAATAGCCTGAGAAACTACCCATGAACGCCACTCCACCTTGCCAGGTCGATCCGAAGATCACGTGCGGCGAGTCGCCCAAGGTGCCGGCCTGGCTGCCTCGCCGCCGGTTCCTGAAACAGGCCGGACTCGGATTCGGGGCATTAACGTCCGCCGATTTCCTGCGCTACTTCAGAGCCCACGGCGCCCCCCGGGACGAACAGGCCGACCGGTTGGCCGCCGACGCGGTTCAAGCCAACGACAGCGGCCGGTTTCTGACCTACTGGTATCTGGAAGGCGGCTGGTGCGGTTACGACATGTTCAACCCCGTCATGACCGACAACAACGTTCATCGCCGGCTGGAACGCATCAGCCACGAACGCTACCGGGTGCTCGACTGGGGAGAAGACGACTACACGATCAGAAAACATGGCAATATTCGACACGGCTACCTGGCCAACGGAGGCCGGGGCCTCATGGGCGATATGGCCGTGCTCAGTTCCATGCACACCGGTTCCGGTCATTCGCGGGACCGGCTCAAGATTCACATGGGCGAGTACAATTTCCGGCAATCGGAAGAGCGGGAAGAAGACGAAAGGTCGGTGATGCAGGCCTTCGCCGAAGTCTACGGCCAGGCCTATGCCTTGCCGAGCCTGTCCTGGCATTGGTGGCTTTCGGACGGCGAACTCAACGAGGTGCAGTATCGCGGCCGCCGAGGCTACTTTCACGGCTTGGGGCCGGTCCACGCCCACACCATTTACGCGGGCACTCCCGCCAAGTTGAAACGAATCATCGAGCAGGTGCAGCAGGGCTCCCGGGACGAAGTGAATCGAGCCGTCGAAGCCTTCTTGGACCGCTCGCCCTCCGCTTTCCTGTCGGACGTCAATTTGGAATCGGTCAAGAGCTATCACTCCGCCCGCGAGATTTACCGGCAACTCAACGAACGCGGCAATTCGATCGCGCCGAACACCTTGAAGGGACTTTTTCAGGATCGGGAATTGCGGGAAGCTTTCCGGGTCAGCCGCGAAGACGAATTAACGACGTGGCGCAGCGTCAACGGCAACAAGGCCCGAAGCAAGTTCTCTCCCAACGTCAACGTGCAGGCCATGATGAGTTTCGAAATGATGAGAGCCGGGCTTTCGTGCGGATTCTTCATCGAATCGCGGGACGTGCGCCGGTTCGATTCGCATTTCAGCCGCAAGAACTTGTGGGGGCGGGACGGGCGCAAACCCGTCGGCATGCCGGACCAGACCCGGATGATGGCCGAAGATCTGTGGACGCCGTTGAGCGCCTACGTAGAGCGGCTCAAAGCCACCGAATACCGCGACACCGGCGAATCCTATTTCGATCGCACCAACATCGTCATCACTTCCGAATTCGGCCGGTCGATTCACGGCAACGTCGACGGCATCCTGAAGAAGAACATCTCCGAACAGGAAAAGACCAAGCAAATCGGCGGCCAGGACATCAGCGCTCACTGGAAAGTCACTTCCTGCGCCTTCCTGGGCGGCAACGTGAATTCTGATTCCCAGTTCGGGAAGATCGGCGAAGCGACGCTGATGGCCATTCCGATCCTGCCGGACGGCACGCTGGACCCTCATTACGATCCGCAAACCGGCAAGCTGCTGCCGGAGAAAAAGCAACATCCCCAATCCTTTATCCCGGGTCACGGACACGTCTACGCTACGGCGCTTGCCCTCAGTGGCATAGACCCCCAGGGCCGGGGACGAAACGAACGCCCGCCGCTCCCGTTCATCGCTCGCCGAGCATGACTCGCCGCTTGTCGCTGGCCTGCGCTTGGTTACTGAGCAGCTGGGCCGGAGCCGCACCATTCGAGACGGTCAAATACCACGGGATGCCTTTTGTCGGCATCCCGGCCGGTCAATTCGTCATGGGCACGACGGCAGAGCAACGAAAACATCTGGAAGACTCCGGCTGGTGGAACCGTTTTCTGACCGCCGAACAACCGGCGCACCGCGTCGTCATCAGCCGCCCTTTTTTCATGGGCAAAACCGAGGTAACCCAAGGCCAATGGCAAAAGATCATGAACTCCCCGCCCGAGAACGTTTCCCGGAAAGGCGATTCCCTTCCCGTGGACTCGGTCAGTTTTGCGGATGTCCGGGCCTTTCTGGAGCGGCTCAATCAACTGGGGCCGGAACGCTTTCGGCTGCCTACCGAAGCGGAATGGGAATATTGCTGCCGCGCCGGCGATTGGGGACTGTTTCAGATCGGTGAAGACGGCCGACCGGTCACCGTCGAGTCCTTGCCGGAATACGTCTGGATGAAGGACAACGCCGCTCGAAAAACTCAACTTGTCGGCACCAAAAAACCCAATGCCTGGGGCCTGCACGACATGCTGGGAAATCTCTGGGAATGGTGCGGCGACTACTACGGACGAGAAGCCTTCGCCGCTCGCGGGGCGACGACCGTCAACCCGTTTCACGAGCGGACGTTTCCGGAACGGGTGTTGAAAGGCGGCAGTTGGTTTTTACCGGTGGAGTTTCAACGGGCTTCGCTTCGCAGCGGACGGCGGGAAGACAACCGCAGCGTCTATGTCGGCTTTCGTCTGGTTTGCGAAACACCGTCCGCTACGCCCACCGAGCCACCGAATTCACCGGCAGAAAAGCTTCCCGATCGTCCGCCCTCAGCACTTCAAGCCAACGAGGCCGTCGCGCTCGAACCCGAGCGGCCTGGCCAGGAAAGTTCGAACGACTGAAATTCGTTCGGGCTCAATAACTTACGTCAACAGCACGCAGGAGAGCGTGGGAACGGTTCGGCAGCAACTCGGTAATCGAGACGCCCGGCTCCCAGTCCTGAACCGCAAGGGACCATCTCCCGTCCTCGCCGAGAACTTGAAGCTTGAGAGTTTTTGCCTCGAGCTCCCGGTAATTCGCTCCAGACGCCTTATGGATCCAAAGCCTCCCCGATTCGTCCACGCGCAGCCGGGGGCGCAATTGTTGCCGAACAAGGAACTCGACCGCTTCCTGTTTTCTCTCGGCCAAGGCGACGATAATATCGGTAACGGTGCCGCCTTGGATGATGAGTTGCGATAACTGATCGGTCATGCATGAGCGTGCGGCTCGTTGCATGGCCTCATGAGTCTCGAGCACACCGTTATAAGCCGTTTTTTCCGGAGCTTCGGCTCCGTTTGCCAATAGAAACTGGACGATGACGGCATGGCCTCTTTCGACAGCCAGAATCAAGGGAGTATCGCCGTCATCGGCCTTCGCGTCGAGCACGGCTCCGGCGTTCGAAAGCGACCTCACGATGTTTGCATTTCCGCTTTCGGCGGCCCAATGCAACAGCGTTCTGCCGTCAGCCGTCTTCCGGTTGACCATATCGCCGCCGCTTAAATCCCATAGCGAATCGTAAGTTTCGTCGTTCCCTCCCCTTGCGGCCCAGTACAACGGAATTAGCCCCGACGAGTCTTCGACGTTCAGGTCGGCTCCCCGGACCAACATCAGGTCAAGGATTTCGGCGTCGCTTCCTTCGGCCGCCCAATGCAAAGGCGTTTCATCGTCGTCGGTCTTAACCTAGATATCGGCTCCCGATTCCAAAAGCGACGCCGCTAAAGTTACCAAGCCTCCGCTAGCAGCCCAATGCAGAACTGTCGCGCCTTAACCGTCCACCGCTTGAATTTCCGCTCCCCGCTCGAGAAGCAGATTGACCGTCTCGAGGTCCCCCGTCCCGGCGGCCGCATGCAGCAATGTTCTCCCGTTGCCATCTCTAAGTTCGATATCGCCCCCTTGGTCCAACAACAATTTAACTGCTTCGATACTTCCGGCCCGGAAGGCTTCGTACAACGGCGTGTTGCCTTCGTTGTTATAAATCTGACTTTCGGCTCCCCGGTCCAGCAGCAATGTTACGGTCGCAAAATCGTCCGTCAGCACGGCGTAAAACAACGGAGTTGCGAATTGATTGTCCTCGGCTTCGATATTAGCTCCCAGATTCAACAACGAACCGACCGATCTGTATTTTCCCGTCTCGACGGCAACGTGCAACGAAGTTTTCCCCAAGACTTTTTCATGCTAATAATTCTTGGTCGACGATCGGTTTTTTAAGTACCGAGCGGAGTATTTCGATTCGTCGGAAAAACTTTTTTTTCCGAATTATTCTTCGAGATTGGCGGCGATTGCCGCTGGAGACGAGTTTCAGCCAGATAGGAGACTAGACCGGTGCGTGCATCGGTCAAACGATCAATTCGCAGACCGAATCAGCAGGGAGGAAGTGCCGGTAATCAGGAAGGTCGATTCAGCTTTTTTCCGGACGTTTTTTCGGACGTTTAAAAGGGGTGGTTTTCGTGACGGCTCGCATCCCTTGGTACCGATTCGTCTGAAAATCGTCAGTAGCTTCGGCCAAATTAGGGTATCCCGACTGGAGAATGATCGCCAAGGCCAGGTTGTTGAAGAGGGCATTGTTCGTCGGCCCATGGCGAGTTCGCATGAGACAATCATCTTCGCCGAAGATCCCGTCGCGACGGCGGTGATTGCCGTTTTCTACCGTCCCATGTCCCCGATTGAGTGACAACAATCGTTGAGCGTCGGCAGCCTCTCGAGGCAACGAAGTGACACCGTAAGCATATTCCACGGTGTCGGGCTCACCGTTCCAATGATGGCGGTGTCGGATGATCCGAAAGACTTGGAGGACATGCGGCAATGTGACGGCCCCCGGAAGGGGTTCATAGGTCTGAATGCTCCGTTGATCGATGCGGCCGTGTCCTTTCTCCGGGTTTTCGGTGAACCGGTCCTGGGCCACTCGATCCCAATCCAGGCTGGTCAAAAATTGAGAGAGTTCGGGGTTATTCTCTTTGACCGTGAAGAGAAAATGGGCTCCGTTAACCAACACGATGGCATCGGCCATGGCTCGGTTGGTATGGAGCGCATCGATCGTAATGACGGCTCCCCGGATATCGACATCCTCCAGGAGAGCCGCCATCGCCGCCTGTTCGCCGCCTTGATCCCGGCAAATGCGAACGGCGATGGGCACCGCATCTTGATGGCGCCCGAGGATGACGGTCTCGAAATGCTCGTTGCTGTTGCGATTGGCTCCGTTGATCCGCTTACCGTCAGCAGCCAAGGCTTCCAGGGGTTGTCGAGTCAATTGAGCCGTTACCCAGCGGTGAGTTACCGCTGGCAAAGCTTCCGGGTCCGTCTCGGTCATGACCCGGTGAATCGTCGCGAGAAACGGGGCCACGCAACGGCCCTTGGCGTAGCACCACGCCCCGAGAGTCTGCAATTGGTTTGGCGTCATTTTTTGGGCGTAACGCGAAGTCGCCAAAGGGCCGACCTTGCCGGCTAATCGAGCTAAGATGCAAATAGCGAGAACCATTTCCAGTCGATGTTTGCGTCCTTGGGCCCGGCGAAAATCAGCCATTTCCGCTAGCAGTTGCACCAATGATTTCAACTGTTTCGGGGACGTTTCTACCCGATGCACCTGGGGGCCCCAAGACGGATCGTCCTGGCGGTTCCTTAATCGAGAACAGGCTTGGGGCCGCAAGGGATAAACGTACCTTTCCTTCCGTTTATTGTGCCGGGCGGTATAGCGTCCGTTGCTGCGAGCGTAGCCTTGCGATCGCCCTACCGCCCGCCAATTCCCTGCGCGATAGATCGTGCCCGAGAAGTATCGAGGATCGACGAAAGTTTCGGCCAATTCCAGCGGATGACCCCAAGTCCGTTGCCAATCGGCACTCAGCCGGCGCAGCATTTTGGCCATGACGCAACTCCCCGGATTGCGCACTTCGCCCAGCTCGGTAAGCAGGAGGAATCGGGTATTGTTGGCAATCAAATGCAGCCGACGAAACTGCTCTCGCTTTTTCCACCCGAGCCACCGATCTCGCGAGCGACACCGGAACACTCCGCTTTGCCAGCCGGCTAAAGCCAACCACCGGCCTCGGTACTCGGCAACATAACGCAGACCGCGTCCGGCAAAACCTTTGAAACCCAAATAATGGTTCTGATCCATCAGCGAATCCCAGCGTCTTCGCTCACTGCTCTTCACCAATCGAACGGTCACCCGCTTGAGGTTGAATTTGGCGTCCCTGAGGAACCCATAACGACCAGAGAGTGAAAAAGCCAGCTTTATTTTCCCATCTCGAAGGCGATAAAGTTTCGTCCCCATGGCGAAGGGAAAAAACGAAACATGACCCAAAATCGGTGACACTGGCCTCTAGCGATTAGCGTGAAAAAACCCTGAAGTTTTCCCCTGAGCGTCTCTAGCCTCAAGATCGGCTCCCCGATCCCCCAACAGGCCGAAGACGGAGTGTCGACCTTGCCGAGCGGCCAAATGCAGCGGAGTTTTCCCTTCGTCGTCTCTAGCCCCAATTTCGGCCGCCGCATCCAACAATGAGATAACGACAGCAAATTCACTGTACTCGGCGGCATAGTGCAACGGAGTTCGACCGACTTTATTTTTAACCGACAGATCGGCTCCTCGGGCGATTAGCAAGCTAACGATATCGCGATGCCCCTGCCTGACGGCCATATGCAGGGGGTATCGCCACCGTAAAACTCGGCCCTCGCATTCAGATCGGCTCCTCGGTCGAGCAGCAAATCGCAGACATCGGTCGTACCAGCTAAGGCGGACACATGCAGTGGCGTGAAACCAAACAAGTCTCGCCCCTCGATATCGGCTCCCGCATCCAGCAATAAGGAGGCGGGTTCCGGGAGCATTACGCCGGCGGTAAAATGCAACGGGGTGCGCCTGGAGGCGGTGGTTTTAGTCTGATAATCGGCTCCCCGGTTCAACAACAAGGCGACGACTTCGGTAGTCCCCTCCCTGATGGCAAATTGCAACGGAGTCAGTCCCTCGTGGTTTTTGACCTCGATACCGGCGCCGAGATCCAACAACAGGCCGACCGCTTCTTGGTTTCCGGCCGCAACGGCAACGTGAAGGGGAGTATCCAAAGAATTATTCTTGGCCGTAATACTGGCGCCTCGATCCAATAAAAGACGGAAGGTTTCGAAACGATTTTGTCGAACGGCCAAGTGTAGCGGAGTATTTCTGCTCTTATCCCGGAAATCGATTTCAGCTCCCGCATCCAACAACGGATCGACGAGAGCGAACATCCCCCGATGGGCGGCTTCATGCAGCGGAGTTTGTCCAAAATTATTTTTAGCCTCCACGTCGGCTCCCCCAGAGATAAGCTCGGAAGCGACAACAGGGCGACCGTAGAAAGCGGCCAGGTGCAGGGCAGTTCTCCCTTCTACCTTGGTTTTCGCATTGATGTCAGCTCCCTTTTCGAGCAATAAACTCAAGATTTCGCCCGTCCCGTCCCAAACGGACACATGCAGTGGCGTGGAACCCAACAAGTCTCGCCCCTCGATATCGGCTCCCGCATCCAGTAGCAAAGCGACGAATTCCGGGTGGCGATGCCAAACGGCGTTGATCAACGGAGTACGCTCATCGACATAGGCTTTAGCCTCAGTATCGGCTCCCCGATTCAGCAACAAAGCGGCGACCTCGACGGCTCCTTCCTTCCCGGCAATATGCAACGAGGTCAGTCCCTTACGGGTTCTGGTATCGACATCGATTCCCCGATCCAACAGCAAAGCGACAACCTCGGAATGATCACCCTGAGCGGCTACGTGCACCGGAGTTACCCCGTCCTTGTTCTTGGCCGTAATACTGGCTCTTCGATCCAATAAAAGACGGATGGTTTCGAAACGATTTTTCCGAGCGGCCAAGTGTAGCGGAGTATTTCTGTTCTTATCCCGGATTTCGATTTCAGCTCCCGCATCCAACAACGGATCGACGAGAGCGAACATCCCCCGTTGGGCGGCTTCATGCAGCGGAGTTTGTCCCAAATTATTTTTAACCTCCACGTCGGCTCCCCCAGAGATAAGCTCGGAAGCGACAACAAGGCAGCCGTAGAAAGCGGCTAGCACTACCGAATAGACATAAAATTACATGGCAATGGCTTTTTTGCCTGCCTCAAAACCTGCCTTATACGCTGCTTCGTATACCTCGGCACACTTGGCGCCGTAGCCGTAGCGATGTCCCAAACTCGCTCCCGAAAGCTTCGTATAGCCATACCACATGATTTGATTTCCGGGTTCGGTATCATGCTTGCGACCGCGGTAGCCTCCCAGCTCGGCTACCAACCGAACCGCGTTGCCCAACTCATTCGGCAATTTCATCTTGAGTGCCAAGGCGTAGTGCTTTAAAAAACTCAGTTCCTCATCGCTGAACATTAATTTCGGATCGCAATCAGGCACTTGGCGACCCAAGAGCGTCATCACCATGATACGCCAAGCGATCACGGCATTGATCGCGATGGCACGTTGTAATCTGCTGGCGGTACGGAACATCAAGTATTCGGCTTTGCATCCCGATTTGAGGACTCGAAAAAAATCCTCGATCCGCCAACGTTGATTATAAAACCTCACCATTTCGGCGACTTTTTCGGCATCTTTGACGTCCACGCTAGTCAATAAATACCACTGGATGGGTTTTTCCTCTTCGGGCGGGTCGGTTTCCTCGACATGAACGGCGGAGAGCCGGACCGGTTCGGCCTGGGGACAAGTTTTCGTCGCGGGCAGCGTCACATGACAGAACCGCAAAGCGCAGCGCGCCACTCGCTTCTTCCGCGTCGGTCGAGCTGCCTTGCGGCTGGATTTCGGGCGTTCCGTCAGACCGTCGACTTCCAGGCTCAAATGATCCACGGGCCGTTGACGTTTGATGGTGGCGAATAGTTTCGCTTCTTCAGGCTTTAGTTTTCGGTCGTGTCGGGCTCGCACCAGTAGTTCCGTTCGAGGGCGTTGACGCTGAGCGTGAAATAATTCGAACAGGTCCGCTTCGCGATCGCACACCGAGATGACCTGCGTTCGGCGAGTCAGTTGACTCGCCGCGTCGGTGCAATCTTTCCAGCCAGCCAACCAACGTTGTGAGGCCAAGCGTTCTGTTTTGGCGGCGATTTCAGGTGCCGGATCAAATCCCAAGCGCAACAGCCCCAAAGGCAGACCTTGATCGGTGACCGCCAAAGTAGCGTGAAGATGCAGGCCGAAGGCCTTGGCCTGGGTTTGATTCTGTCCGATAATGCTTAAGTCTTCGCACCCGGGGCGAGTGGTGAAATTGAAATCGGTGCCGTCTTGAATCGCCAGTACCGTCTTTTGACCGCGCATGCGTCGGAGGCTGCGTTCCCGATGTGGAGCCAAGATGTTGGTCACCGTGACCTCCGAGGTCTCCGGTTGCTCAATCAAACGATAATAGCCGCAGATCGCCGCTTCGTCGCTCTGGTCGTTGGCATTGATGGCTCGCCCCGGATACTCCGCCAGCAGCGAAGCACTTTTGATCAGTCGGGCTGTCAAGCGCTGATCCCCCAACCTGGCTTCTCCAAACTCATTCGCGGCCCATTCTTCTGAATTCAGTCCCGCTCCGATCGGCAGCGTGACCACCAGCTCAACCCGGGGAACTCCCAGACGCCGGCGCCAATCGCGCCGCAAGGGTTTCACGAATATCCGCTTGATCGTTTTTTGGCGAAGGTTTTTTCGATCCTGCCGTCCTCGCCCGGCCGTTTTCCCGACCCAGATGAAATTGGCGGCCTTGAGACAGGTTCCTTGGTAACCCTCGTCCAGATAGGTTTCCACCAGCCAAGGTTCTTGATTGTAGCAGGTTTGGAATTCCTCGGGCAGCCGGCGCAGCAGAGTTCCTAGCAGGTGACTCGCCAGATTTCGGCAGCGGACCCTGGATCGGATCAAGAATCGATTCAGGCAAACCATTCGATCAAGCTGAGCCTTTCGCACCGATTCCGACCAGGCGATCCAGTGATCCCGCGCCCGAACTTTCAAGGCCGCGGCGGCAAAGCCGGCGGCCCCCAAATAGCCATGCTCCGAATGGAACAGATAGCGCAGTTGCTGACCGGCGAAAGTCGCGACCCCCTTGGGGATGCTCTCGAGCGATCATGGTGTTCCAAATGGCTCGATCCTCCGAAGTTTCGACCAAGATAATCTGGAGATTCCGAACGGCCTTCAACTTGTCCGGAACCGCTTCGGGTTCCGGAATCGGCTAAGCTAACACGCGCGGCCCCGAGGACTTCACCGCCGGCTGAGCGTCCGGCAATCGGAGCTCCGGGTAGTTCGACGCCAACGTTCTCAGCACCTTCAAACAACCGGCGACCTGAAGCCGGCCACCTCGATTTCTAAAATCGAAAATTTCGCAAATCCGGCGTCCGAAAGCATTCCGGCTCGTGAAAGATTCAGCCGCCAAGATGCCAATGATCCTTGATTGCGCCTCTGCAGTTTTCAAAACCAGATTGATGTTCCCTCGTTTCACACCCCGAAATTACTCGAAGTGAATCCCATTGTCCAGATCTTTTTTTGTCTACACGGTAGGGCTAGGTGCAGGGCAGTTCCCCCTTCAAAAACCTTGGTTTTCGCATTGATGTCAGCTCCCTTTTCGAGCAATAAACTCAAGATATCGCCCGTCCCGGCCCAAACGGTCGCATGCAGCGGAGTCAAATCCATCGCGTCCCGGGCACCGACATCGCTCCCCGCATCCAGCAGCAAAGCGACAATTTCCGGGTGGCGATGCCAAACGGCGTTGGACAACGGAGTACGCTCATCAAAGAAGTCTTTAGCCTCAGTATCGGCTCCCCGATTCAGCAACAAAGCGACGACCTCGACGGCTCCTTCCTTCCCGGCAATATGCAACGAGGTCAGTCTCTTAAGGGTTCTGGTATCGACATCGGCTCCCCGGTCCAACAGCAAAGCGACGACCTCGGAATGATCACCCTGAGCGGCTGCGTGCACCGGAGTTACCCCGTCCTCGTTCTTGGCGTCAAGCTCGGCTCCTTGATCCAACAACAGGCCGACAGTTTCGATATCTCCGATTCGAGCAGCTTCATGCAGCGCACTGCCCACCGCCGAAACCGTCCATAGCGCAAGCGACAGGCCCCCTAGCACTCCCGTGAAATTGTTCATGATAATGACAGGCGGCATTTTTCGGGCCATTTTGCCGTCTAACCCCAAATTAATACAAATACCTTGGATTCGCGACGGACGGTAAGCATGTTAAAGGAGTCATTTCAAAACAAAAACGAATCGAATATCGTTCGACGATCGGCTGAAGCCCATCCGTTCCGTAAATTCCCTGTCGTTCAAAGGGCAAAGTTCCGGCAACCGGATCAAGCGGAAGAAAATTTAGGGATCGTTCGCCCCTGAATTTCGAGCCGACGAGGCCATCGCACTCTAACCCAAGCGGCCTTACCAAGAAAAAGCGAACGGCTGAAGCACTTGTTCGGGATCAATATCTCACGTCGAGAGCGTGGGAACGGTTCGGTAGTAACTCGGCAACCGAGACGCCCGGCTCCCAGTCCTGAGCCGCAAGGGACCACCTCCCGTCCTCGCCGAAAACCTGGATTATGACGTTTTTCGCCTAGAACGTCCGATAGTCACCACCAGATACCCAGTAGATCCGAAACCTTCCCAATTCGTCCACACGAAGTCGGAGAAATAAGGCACTAACTACTTTGCTTAGCCTCTGACTGCCGTATTTGAAATATCCCAAAGAATCCGCAACTCGCCGAACCACCAGCAAGGGAATCGTTCGTCGGCGGGCGTCGCTTTCCCGAGTCCGGCGAAGTCGCCCGGGGGATTATTTCAGCATATCGAAAGTACGCTGCATGATCTGCCAGTCGGCGAGTTCCTTAACCTTCTCCCGTTTGACGTCGACGATCCGCTGTTCGTTGGCATTCTTGGTCGGCCGCTCATTCTGGTAGAACACTCCGAACCAGCCAGGGAAAGGAGCGCCGGCCAACTCATAAGCCGCCAACTCGTCGGTGACGTCGTGATCTTCCGGCACTTCCCGGAACACTCCGGCCTTTCTCGGATTCGCCGCGTCGAAAGCGCCCGGATAAAATTCGATGCATTCGCTGAGACATTCGACCACGCTGAATCCGTCGTGATCCATCGCCCGTTCCATCATGCTCAACAGATGCTTGGGATCGGTACTGGTCGCCCGAGCCACGAAGGTAGCTCCAGCGCTGATCAACTGTTTCATCGGATTGATAGGCTTGTCGGCAGCTCCCATATCGTCAGTCTTGCTCTTGAAACCGATGGGCGAAGTGGGCGAGGTCTGCTTTTTGGTCAATCCGTAAACGTAATTGTCCATGATCACGTAGGTCATCCGCACGTTCTTGCGCGCGGTGTGATTGAGGTGATTTCCCCCGATCGAAAAAGCGTCGCCGTCGCCGCCGAACACGAACACGTGCAAGTCCGGCCGGGTCAAGGAAACGCCCGTGGCGAAGGAAAGTGCGCGACCGTGAATATAGTGCACGCCGTGGGCCTGCACGAAATAGGGAAACCGGCTGGAACATCCGATCCCCGCGATAGTGGTCACTTTTTCGTGCCAGATTTTGCGTTTCTCGATCAGTTTGTAATACAACGCCAAAACCGAAAAGTCGCCGCATCCCGGACACCAGGTCGGGCGTTCGGCGACCAATTGCTTTTTGGTCAACGGTTTACGCTCCACCTCAGGGGAAGCGGGCCCTGCTTCGATGCGGGGAGCGGCATCTACGGTCGTCACTTGACTCATTTTTCAGTTTTGCTGGAACTTGGCGACGGACTGCCGTTGAGCAAGAATTTCATGCGGGCCAAGATCTCCTTGATTTTGAAAGTCAAGCCGTCGGTCTTGGTGATGCTGCGGATCTTAGGATTGCACGTACGGGCCCGCAACAACGTCGCCAACTGCCCGTAACCGTAGAGCCCTTCGTCGTTCATTTCGACCACGAAAACATGCTCGAACCCGGCGAAAATGTCTTCCAAACCAGGAGGAAGCGGACTGATATTCCGAAGGTGAATGGCTGAAACGTCGTCCTCGGCCCCTCTGGCCCGATCGACCGCTTCGCGTATCGGCCCCCTAGTCGCCCCCCACCCTACCAGCAACACTTTGCCTGTTGGCGAACCATAGATTTCCGAGGCCGGCAAGGTCTTCGCCAACTCCCTTAACTTGTTGCGGCGCCGGGCGGTCATTTTCAGGTGCAGTTGCGGCGAAGCCGTCGGACGGCCCTGTTCATCGTGTTCCAATCCGGTAATGATCGGATACTCGCCGTTTTCCACTCGGGTCCCGGGTGCCAAATGCGGCGTCGCCAACCGGTCGAGCGCATAGGGTTTGTGTTCGGGCACCGCAGCGAAGTTCGGGGCGATAGTTTGAAAAACCTGTTCCAGATCGGGTTCGTCGAAAGCTTCGATACGAGTAGCGATCGCCTGATCGGTTAGGATAATCACCGGTACCGAATATTGTTTCGCAAAGTTGACCGCCTCGATGGCCAGATGGAAGCAATCCTCCACGCTATACGGCGACAGGACCACCCGAGGCGCGTCGCCGTGTCCTCCGAAGCAAGCAATGAACAAATCCGATTGCTCAACGTTGGTCGGCATCCCCGTCGAAGGTCCGCCGCGCTGGACGTCGATCACGATTACGGGCACTTCCGCCATGATGGCCCAACCGATGGCTTCGGTCTTCAGCGAAATCCCCGGACCACTAGACCCCGTTACGGCCACTCGCCCGGCGTAGCCGGCACCGATGGCGGTGGAAACCGAAGCGATCTCGTCTTCGCACTGCTGAAAAGTCCCGCCGTATTTGGGCAACTCCCGCCGCAGCAACTCCATAATATCCGACCAAGGAGTGATCGGATAACCCGCCCCGAAACGCACGCCGGCCGCGATCAAGCCGTAGGCCAGGGCTTGGTTGCCCGTCATCACGACGCGACCGCGCGATCGTTTCTGAGCGGCGGCCAACTGGTAAATATCCAGCGCGTCCCCGAACTCGTATTTGTGGCCCTCGTCGAAAGCCTTGATCGCGTGACCGACCACGCTCTCCCCTTTGCTTTTCAGAAAGTGCTCGATCAGGGTTCGAAACTTATCGTCGTCCAAGCCGAAAAACTTGGCGATCAAACCGAGGGCGTACATGTTCTTCCCCTTGTCGCGCGCGGTTCCGCCGACCGCCTCGACCGTGTTGCCGGAGATCGGAACGCCGATATGCCGGAACTGTTCCCGCCACTGGTCGTTCGGCTCGACATGATCCGAATCGTAAAGCACGATGCCCCCCTCCTTCAGGGAATCGACGTGGTTCTCGTAAGAGTGCTGATAGAACGCCAGCAACATGTCCGCTTCGTCGCCGGCCGAAAGGACTTCGCCAGATCCGAGCCGCACCTGAAAAATGGAAGGACCTCCGGAAATGGTGGAGGGAATGGTCATGAACGTCATGACGTCCTGCTCGCTTCGACCGGCCAGAAAGGCGAGCAACTTGCCCATCGATTGTATTCCGTCCTGGGAATTGCCCGCGATTCGAATCACCATTTCGGCGATACGAGGCGAAGAGCAAGCACCGGTGTCTTCGTCGGGCAAAACGGTTCCAATCATTCCTGTCGGGCAAATTATAAGGCGGCGCTCCCATTTGAGCAAGCGGTTTTTTCCGAAACGCCGAAAGAAACCGCCGCGGCAATCGCCCGCGCCGAATTCTCCCTTGACGATCGACGAATTCCGAATCAATCTTTCCGTCATCAGGCACCTTCGATCTTTAGTAATGCGTATCATTGTTTCAGTCTGGCCTGTCGTCGTTCCGAGTTGTTTCCTGCTGTCGCTTTTCGGATGGTCGACGACCGCCCTCTTCGCAGCTTCCCCAGCGGGAAAAACCCTCTACCGCATCGGTTCGTTGACGAACGAAGAACAAGCCTATGTGGAATACGTCAACCGGGCCCGGCTCGACCCGAAAGCGGAAGGCCGCCGGCTCGCTCGAGTCAACGACCCGGTCGTCCTCGGTGCCTACCGTTATTTCGACATCGATTTCGATATGCTGCTCGACGACCCGGATTACGGTTTCGACCTACTGCCACCGACCGGGGCGTTAGTGCCGAACGCCCTGCTGACCCAGGCGGCCCGCCGCCACACCCGCGACTTGGTGGCTAACCGATTTCAGGGACATACGGGCAGTGACGGCAGCACCTTCGACGAACGGATCAATGATACCGGCTACCGGTGGCGCATCATCGGCGAAAACGTAGGGAGTTACGTGACATCCGTCTTGGAAGGGCATTGCGGGTTCAATGTCGACTGGGGACAAAGCGCTTCGGGAGGTTCCAAGGGAGGTATGCAAGACCCACCGAGACACCGTCAAAACATTCATGATCCGGATTTCCGGGAAATCGGCGTCGGCGTCATCACTCTCCCTGCAAAACTCCCCGCCCCTAATAACGGAATTCCGATCGGCCCCCAAGTAGTGACCCAGGAATTCGGCGCTCGCATCGACCAGGAATCCTTCGTCACCGGGGTCGCCTATCACGATCTGAACGGCAACGAGTTCTACGATCCCGGAGAAGGTTTAGGCGGCGTTGACGTCACGGTCGAAGGATCCACCTTCTACGCCATCACCGAATCGTCGGGAGGTTACGGAGTGCCGGTGCCCAGAGCGGGCGATTATCGGGTCATTTTTTCAGGAAACGGGTTTTCGACGAAAACCGTATGGGGAAAAATCATCGGCGACGACAATGTGAAGATCGATTTCACTCCGGCTTATCATCCGCCGCAAATTATCGGACCCGGCGAAGTCGGAATCGGTACCGGAGGCAAATACAACACCACGCCTACTGGCGGGGCCACCAACTGGGAATGGCGCCGCTCGCAGCTGGCCGCGGTCAATACGACCGAAGGAGCCGAAACCGGCCTCGAAAATTTCGAACCGTCACCGGCCAAACCCTTCCCCATGCGTTCCTCGTCAATCAAGGCCTCCGGAAGATTCAGTTTTCATTTGCAACACGATACCTTCGATAGCGTCGCGCTGATTTGGAGCCGAACCTTTCTGCCAGGCACCGCCGGCCGGCTGTCCTTCATGAGCCGGTTGGACTTAGCCACCCCGGATCAAGTCGCCCGCGTCCAAGTCCAAGTCGACGGTCAAGCGGGTTGGACCGAAGTCTGGTCGCAACCCGGTTCGGTCACCGGCAGTCATTCCGGCAAAGGGGAAACTCAATTCCAACGCCGAACCATCAATCTCTCCTCGTTCGCCGATCGTTCATTGCGCTTCCGCTTCGTTTTCGCCTTTGCGTCGGGTTCCGCCTATTTGAAGGGCAGCAATTCCCATAGCGTCTTGGGATGGTATTTCGACGAGCTCGAGTTTTCCAACACCCAGGAAATCGTCGAAGCGCAGCAGTTCGAAACACCCCCAAACGAAGCCTATCGTTTCGCCCCCGAGACCGAAGGCGACTGGCTGCTGCAGGTGCGCCCTTATATTTCCGGACGCTGGTTTCCCTACGGACCGCCCAAGCGGGTGAAATCGGTCATTGAGGCGACGATCTTCCGCATCGCCAAGCTGGAATTAATCGCAGACAAAGCGAATCTCGAGTTCGCAGCTCAACCGGGCGGCCGCTTTTCGCTGCTGGCGGCAAATTCTCCCGACGGTCGGTGGACCCCTCGGGACAACTTCGCGATCGCGCCGCTGGCCGGCGGTTATCGTATTTCGGTGCCCACGCAGGACGCCGAACACCAGTTTTACCGCGTCCGGCTGCTCCGCTGACCGGCAAGCGGAAAAACACGATGAAACCGGGATTCCTGTTACTGCTTTTCCTGTTAAACACCGCTCTCGCCCAACCGGCGCCTGCCGAGTCCGAATCGGTGAGGCGGGAATACCGTCGCTTGCTGGCTAGCGACGACGCGGCGACGGCAAAGATCCGGCTATGGATTCGCGACAGCCAAGATCCGGACACTCCAGAAACTCGGCAGATCACTTTGGCCGGGAGAATTCAAACCGAAGTCGAACCGGTGCTGGAAGCCTACCACGCCTTTATCGACAATCATCCGAACCACGCCCAGGCGCGCCTTTCCTTCGCCAGTTTCCTGACCGACATCGGTCGTCACGAGACGGTACTGCCGCACTTGCTCAAAGCGACGGAACTCGCTCCGGAACTTCCCGGAGCCTGGAACAATCTCGCCAATCATTACGGCTACCAAGGCGACCCCGAGCAAGCTTTCCGCTGTTACGAAAAAGCGCTCGCGCTCGCTCCCCAGGAACCCCTGTACTATCAGAATTACGCGGCGGCCGTCTTTCTCTTCCGCCAAGACGCCGGTTATCATTTCCAGCTCGAAGCGTCCGGGGTGCTCGCGAAAGTTTTGGAACTCTACGGCCGAGCGCAGGAATTAGATCCGGATAATTTCCTGCTGGCCGAAAAAATCGCTCAAACGCACTATTCGCTTCCCGCTCCGGGAAAACCCCAAGCGGCCCTCCAGGCTTGGAAGAAGGCCGAATCCCTGGCGCCGGGAGAGTTCGAACGTCAAGGCGTCGCCTTGCATCTCGCCCGGATCTATCTGCAACTCGACAACCCGGATCAAGCCCGGCAGGAGTTGGAACAAGTCTATCTCCCGATTTACGAACGGCTTAAAGAGCAAATCGGCCAAGAAATCCTTTCTCCTCCTCCGACGGTTCCCGATCCGTAGGCACCCGAGTATTCCGGCGGCAACAGCCGGCAACTCCAGTTCCCAGGACTCCGGGAACCAACCGCCCGGCTCGAAAACGAAGCGCCGCTCGGACCGGCGATCGTCCGTCGTTCCCCGAGCGGTTTCCGACCGTCAATAAGCCTCGGTCGTATGGGCTCGAAGCCAGTCCAGATCCAAATTGTTCTGATCAGGAAGACCGTGCATTCGTGGTACGAACGTTCGTTCGTCCCGCCATAATTGCGTCGCTACATGACCGTCGGCGAAACTCACGACCGCCCGCTTGTTATGGAAAGCTCCGGGGATATGCCCCATGCCGATTCCGTCCATCGACACCACGAAATTCGGCATGCAGATGCTCTCCGCTTGCACGTCGATAAAGAGAAATCTTTCTGAAGGCCGATGCGCGTCGACATCGCTCCGCCGACGGTAAACCCGGTAACCCCGGGAAACCCAGACATTGGGGCCTTCGATGTCGCCCATATAACAATTAAGAGAATAACTGCGAACCCGTTCCAGGTTGCGCAACCGATCCTTGCCTTTATCCGCGGGGCACTTGAAGGATTCGACGGTCGAAATATAAGAGCTAAAAGACGCATGGCGGCCGGCCAACAATCGGGGCAAGGTAATGTTTTCGGTGAAATGTTTCCCACCGGAAACCCACCACCGAGCCGCGACCCCGCTCTCCCGGACATATTCCGGCGATCCCACCCCATTTTCCGGCAACGCCGACTCATGATCGTCGGTATAAAGCAACCAACCCAACCCTAACTGCTTTTGATTATTGATGCAGACCGTTCGGTGGGCTAATCCCTTGGCTTTGGAAAGCGCCGGAAGCAAGAGTGCGGCCAAGATCGCGATAATTGCGATGACGACCAACAACTCGATCAGCGTAAAGCCCGAATCCCTGCGAAGATTCCGGCGGCTAAATTTCATGGCGGGGAAACAGCAAAACTCATTGTGGTATAGCATATTTCATGCCATTGGCTACAATAATGTTAGTACGGTTCGAATCGCTTACCACAAGACCCGATTCGAGGGCGAGCCGTCGAGATAATCAACGACGTTTAGGACGGCGGCCCTCATCAATCGGGAACGTGCGGCCCGAGTGGCCCAAGCGATATGAGGCGTGATCCGGCAATTCTTGGCCCGCAACAACGGATCGTCGCGGCTCGGAGGTTCGGTTTCCAACACGTCCAATCCCGCTCCGGCCAACCGTCCCTCCTCGAGTGCCGCCGCCAAGGCGTGTCCGTCCACCAACTCGCCTCTGCCGGTATTGACGATCAAGGCGGATGGGCGCACTAATCGCAAGCTCTCTTCATTAATCAAATGCCGGGTTTGCGGCGTCAGCGGGCAATGCAGGCTAATGACGTCGCTTCGCCGCAACAATTCCTCGAGCGCAGCGCACTCGAACCCTTCGACCTTGCCTGCGCTATCGTCCCGGCGCGTGATCAACACTTTCATACCGAAAGCTTCCCCCAACCGGGCTACCGCCCGACCGATTTGGCCGAAACCGACAACTCCCAACACCAATCCGGCCAATTCCAACAAGGGACGCTCCCAGTAACAGAAATCCGGACTGCGGCTCCACGCTCCCGAACGAACGCTACGGTCATGCAGGGCTACCTGCTGCGTCCGTTCCAAAATATGGGCGAACGTCATCTGCGCGACCGATCGCGTTCCATAAGCGGGAACGTTCGAAACGACGATGCCGCGCTCGGTCGCGGCCGGGATATCGACCACGTTGGTCCCAGTCGCCAAAACGCCGATATAACGCAACGCAGGCAGGGCCGCCAATGTGGTTCGGGGCAGAGGAGTTTTGTTGGTTAAAACGATTGCGGCCGGCAAGGCGCGTTCGATTATCCGATCCTCCGGAGTTCGGTCGAAAACGGAGCAATCGCCTAACGCCTGCAATCCCGCCCAACTAAGGTCCCCCGGATTCAAGGTGTAGCCGTCCAGCACTACGATACGCGAACTCATGATCGTCTCACGCCCCGATCGATCCGAAACGCCACGTCAATAACGAGGCGCCGTCCCCTGTTCCCTCGCGACGAATAACCGGGTTACAACGATTGGGCGACCAGATCTCCCACCTGCGAGGTGGACAGTCCCATTTTACCGGCCCCCAACTCCTTGACGTTCTCTCGGGTCACTCGAATCACCGCTTGTTCGACAGCGGCGGCGGCGGCGGTCTCGCCCAGAAAATCAAGCATCATCTGCCCGGCGCAAATCGCCGCCAAAGGATTGATCACGTTTTGCCCCGTGTATTTGGGAGCGCTGCCGCCGATCGGTTCGAACATGCTCGTGCCTTCGGGATTCAAATTGCCGCCGGCGGCAATTCCCATGCCTCCCTGAACCATCGCGCCCAAATCGGTAATAATATCGCCGAACATGTTGTCGGTCACGATTACATCAAACCATTCTGGATTCTTCACGAACCACATGGTGGTCGCGTCCACATGGGCGTAATCACATTTAATGCCGGGAAAGTCCCGCTCCCCGATTTCATAAAAGGCTCGTTCCCACAGATCGAAAGCGTAGGTCAGGACGTTGGTCTTGCCGCAGAGCGTCAGAGTGTTTCGCCGGTTTCTTTTCCGCGTGTACTCGAAGGCGAAGCGCAGGCATCGCTCGACCCCGCGCCGCGTGTTGACGCTCTCCTGAATCGCCACCTCGTGCGGCGTCCCTTTGAACACGAATCCTCCCGATCCCGTATACAAGCCTTCGTTATTTTCCCGGACCACCACGAAATCCACGTCTTCGGGCCGCTTGTCCTTGAGCGGACAAAATCGTTCGTCGTAGAGCTTAACGGGCCGCAGATTGATGTATTGCTCCAGTTCAAATCGCAACCGCAGCAAAATCCCCTTTTCCAAGACGCCCGGTTTGACCTCCGGATGCCCGATCGCTCCGAGCAAGACCGCGGGAAACCGGCGCAACTCGTCGACGGCGGAATCGGGCAACGCCTCGCCCGTGCGTAAATAGCGGGCTCCCCCGAAATCGAATTCCACGAAATTCAAGCGGAATCCGAACTTCCCCGCGGCCGCTTGCAGCACTTTCAAGGCTTCCCGAGTCACCTCGGGACCGGTCCCGTCGCCGCCGATGACGGCAATATCGTAACTGTTCATGTCGGGCGGTCGAGTTTCTTATCCCGCCGGAACCTATCGCTTGGAGACATTGACGGCTTGAAAACCTTTCGGCCCTTGGGCGACGTCGAAGACCACTTCGACGCCTTCGGTGAAATCGTTGAAATCGCAGTCCACCGTCTGGGAAAAATGAAAAAACAGGTTATTGGGGTAGCCTTCGGCCGAAATGAAACCGAATCCGCTCTTGATCGAGAGCACGCTGCCCTGCACGTAGCGCTCGGTAATGACCGGTTCCGCGTCCTTGAAATCCCCTTCGACGCCCTCCGCTTTTTCCCCCATGTTTTCCTGCATATAATCGTGATCCTGTTCGACCACGAACAGCCCGTTGATATGCGGATCGTCGCTTTCGGGTTCGTCGCCGACGGACTGGTTCATCAATATCGGATACGACGCCCGGTTGATCAGCCGGTTCGAAGTCACCGTTTCCCGCTCGCGGCCTTGCTCGTCGGTAAATTGGAAATTCCAACCCAGCAACATCACTCGGCTCCCGTGCGAATTGACCTTTTGAACCAACGGCACGAAATCGGCGTCGCCACCGATCAACACGATCAGATCGATCCGGTTCTGGATCACCAACTCGAACGCTTCCAACGCCAACCAGACGTCGACGCCGCGCTCGTAGCCCTCACGCACGGGGAGGTAATGGGTCAACACACCCTGCTCCATCAAGATGTCGTCGAAAACGCGTTCGGCATACAGCTTTTCGCGCTGCTTGGCATCGCGCGCCGACAACCGCCCGCGAAACAAGTGGGCATCGATGATCCGGCAATAACGAATGTCCACCCCTTCTTCCTCGGCCGCTCGCAGGCGAATGTACTCGTGCAAGCCGGGTATGGAAATGCGTTTCCGGCGAGCGTGCGTGTAACGATAGTAATTACTTACGTGGAAAAAAAAGTTACCGTCGTAAAACACCCCTATACGTAGCAATCTTTGATTTGAGTCTTCCATCTGCCGGAGAGCCTATTTTTCCTTTTCGGCCTCGTCACTAAAAAAATGCCGGTTCGGAGCACGAAAAAATCCGGTTCCGGGCGGGTTCTGTTCCTCCGTTCCCGGCCGCCGCAATTTTTTTTTCGATCGCAATTGACCGCCGCCCCAAAAAATCCGATGCTGTCTCTTATCGGCACGAGCGACGATCGCCGCCGCCACGTCGCCGCTTGGGAACCTTTATCGCCCTGTCGCCATGCCAAAGATTCATCGCCGCCGCTTTCTCAAAACCGGGACCGTTGCCGGAGCGAGTCTGATCGCCATGCCCTACGTCGGCAAGGTTTTGGGCGCCAACGAAACTTTGGGCGCGGCGGTCATCGGTGTCGGCGGCCGGGGCAAATCGCACTTGGACGCTTTCATCCGGGACAACCGGACCGAAGTCCGGGCGGTGGTCGAAGTCGACCAGAAGATCGGCGATTACACGTGCAACCGCATCGAGGAAAAGCAAGGCAAACGTCCCGCCTTGGTCAAAGACATGCGCTTGGCCTTCGATTCGCCGGACATCGATATCATGAGCACGGCCACCCCGAACCACTGGCATGCGTTAGCGGGAGTTTGGGCCATGCAAGCCGGCAAGGACGCCTATATCGAAAAGCCCATCAGCCATAACGTCGCCGAAGGCAGCGCCTTGGTCGCCGCCGCCAAAAAGTACCGGCGGATGTGCCAGGTAGGCACACAATGCCGATCCAATCCGGCCATCATCGACGCCATGAAATTCCTGAGCGAGGGGGGCATCGGCGAAGTCAATTTCGCTCGCGGCCTGTGCTACAAGCGGCGCCGTTCCATCGGCTCCCTCGGCGACTATCCGATCCCGGAGAACGTCGATTTCAATCTCTGGAGCGGACCGGCGACCTACACCGTCCCCCGGCTGACGCGGCAACGCTTTCACTACGACTGGCACTGGCAACGCCATTACGGCAATGGCGATCTCGGCAACCAGGGGCCGCACCAGACCGATATCGCTCGCTGGGGACTCGGCATCGATACTCATCCCACGGAGATCATCAGTTATGGAGGACGTTTGGGTTACCAGGCCGAACGGCAGGATCCGAATTACGCCGACGCCGGCGACACCGCCAATACCGAGGTCTCGATCTACCACTACGGTAAAAAATGCATGGTGTTCGAAACCAGAGGCCTGGATATCGCCAATTCCGACGACGAGGAAATCAACCGGCTCTTCAATCAATCGCGCGGCAACAAGATCGGCGTCATTTTCTACGGTGCCGACGGATACCTGGTGCAACGTTCCTATACCCACTGCATTGCCTACGATCGCGACTACAAGGTGATCAAGGAATTCAAGGGCGGCGGGGACCATTTCGGCAATTTCATCGAAGCCTGCGTCAGCCGAGACGCTTCCAAATTGAATTCCGACGCTTGGGAAGGACATTTGTCGGCCGCGGTCAGCCATCTGGGCAACATTTCTTATTACCTAGGCGAACAGAACCGGGTGTCGGTCGCCCAAGCCGCCGAAACCTTGGCCGGCGTCGAGAGCCGGGACGACAACCACGCTACTCTGAACCGGACGGTCCAGCACTTGAAACGCAACGGCGTAGACCTCGACAAATACCCGCTCGCCATGGGACCGCACTTGAAATTCGACCCTCAAAAGGAAGTGTTTCCGGACCATCCGGAAGCCACGGCTTCGGTGACTCGCACCTACCGGGACGGATTCGTGTGCCCCACGGCCGACAAGGTATGAAACCTCCCGTTGCTAAACCAACGGGAACAGCCAAGCGAACAGAATCACCGCCGACAGGCCGACCAGTCCCATCACCGCCAACATCGCCGAAAAGCTCCGGAGCGTTTCGGCTTCGGTCATGCCGCTCATTTTGCAGACTACCCAGAAGCCGCTGTCGTTCATCCAGGGATAGGGTTTGGAGCCGCAACCGATCGCCAGGGCCAGGTACACGGGGTGGAACCCGAGTTGCCCGGTGGTCGCCAACCCCGCAAAAATACCGACGGCGGTAATCATGGCGACCGTAGCCGATCCCTGAGCGATCCGGACCAACACCGTCACGCCGAACGCCAACGGCAACACCCCCAACTGCCACCCTTCGGTCAAGGCTCCGATGCGAGCCCCGATGCCGCATTGCTGAAGCAAGCCGCCGAAAGCGCCGCCGGCGGACGTAATCAAGATGATCACTCCCCCGCTGGCCAGGGCCGTCTGAACGGCTTCGAACGTCCCCCGTTTTTCCTGGTACCACATCAACGTGATCAAGGCGATCACCGCCGCCAGGGTCAGAGCCAGATTCTTGTCGCCCAAAAACGCGGCGACGTTCAGCAGGTGCGCGCCGAATTCACCAGCCGGCGCCAAGGACTTCAGAATCGAATGCCCCGCGATCAACACGACCGGCAGAGCGATCGGCAAGATCGCCAACCCAAAAGGCGGCAAGCGATCGGCGGAACGCCGCGAGAGGGAACGGAGTTCCTCGATCGGCGACTCCGGGGTCGACCGCAGCGGCAAGGGCCAACGCCGATTGGCCCAGTGCGCGAACCCAAAGCCCGCGCCGCAAGCGATCGCTCCGATCACGATGCCACCCAGCATCATAGTGCCGATATCCACGCCGATTTCGTTGGCGACCAGCAACGGTCCCGGAGTAGGCGGCACCAGCGAATGAGCCATGGTCGCTCCGACGCATACTGTCAAGATGTAGAGCAGGTAATTATCGGGCCGCCGCAATCCGATCGTCTTGGCCAAGGGCAACAAGAGATAAAACACCGTATCGAAAAACACCGGGATGCCGAGCAGGAATCCACTGGCGGTAAAGGCGGTCGGCGCCCGGGATTCGCCGAAGAGCCGGACCAGGTTGCGGACGATGCGTTCGGCGGCGCCGCTTTGCAGCATACACTTGCCGATAATGGCCGCCATGGCGATCAGGATGCCGATCCTGCCGCAGGTCGTTCCGAACCCGTCGACCAAACGAGCGATGGCCGGTTGTTGCGCGAGGGCTTCCTGCTCTAATGCGCTCATCCCCTGAGATTCCCCCCAGGTTTTCAACGCGGCTTCGGAAGTCAGCCAACCGACCCCGAGGGCGCCGGCGATCAAGACCAAAAAAGCGTGGAGGCGAAACAGCAATATGCCGCCGACCACAACGGTCATCCCGATCAACAATATCAGCAAAGGGTCCATAGTCCCCTCGGGAGCCGGATCTTCGCGGAACGGGCCGACGACCGGTTCGGTCTCAGTTCTTCAGTTTCAACTCCATGGTTTCGGCCCAGCGAGCATAGGCGGCGGACATTCGCTGCACTCGATTCAGCCGGCTCTCGGCGAGATTCTCGACTTCGCAACGATCGCGCCCCAGATGGTAGAGTTCCCACTTCTTGACCAATTTGTCCCAAACCAATTTCCAATCTCCCTGCCGCAACGCGCGATTTCCCGCCCAATACCACGCCAAGAAATCCTCCCGCTTGCGGTTTTCGCCCGACAACAGAGCCGTCATGCTCTCGCCCTCCACGGGCAAGAGCTCGTGCGAGCGGTACGTCGCAGGATAATCCGCACCGGCCAATTCCAGAAAAGTGGGCAACAGGTCGATGATATGGGCTACGGAGCGATTGATCGATCCGGCAGGAATTTTGCCCGGCCACCAAGCGATCAGCGGCGTCGTGATGCCCCCTTCGTGAAGCCAGGATTTATACCTTCGAAACGGCGCGTTCTGCGCCCAACCCCAAGAAGGTCCGACCGCGACGTAATCGTCCGCCGGTCCCGGAACCCGAATTTCGGGATTGCGGCCTCCCGGTTCCTCCGCGCATCCGCCGTTATCGGACAGGAACAGAATCAAGGTATTATCGGCGACCCCTTCCTCTTCCAGAACTTTCCGCAAGCGCCCGATATTCTGATCCATCGAATCGATCATCGCCGCATAGACCGCCATCCGGAAGTCCTCGAACTCATGGTCGGCGCCCTCCCAGGCGTAAGCCCGGGAATCGGTTTCCGTCAAAGACCAGTGGTCGGCCGCCAATCCCATCGCCTGTTGCCGCCGCCAGCGCTCCTGACGCATGACCTGCCAGCCCTTGAGATACCGGCCCCGGTACTTCGCAATATCTTCCGGCCGGGCATGCAAGGGATAATGCGGAGCGGTATAATTGAGATGGATGAAAAAAGGAGCGTCCTTCACGGCGAATTCCCGAACGTATTCCATCGCTGACTCGGTAAACGCTTCGGTCGAATAATAGTCGCCGGGAAAGGTCACGACGGCCCGGTCGTCCTGCCCGAAATTCCGGATCCGGCCTCCCTTGTATGACGGATCGGGACGGGACGGATCGAAGAAATTGCAACAGCCGTCCAACAGTCCGTAAAACCGTTCGAAGCCGCGAAAATAAGGGTGCGTCTTGCGATCGAAATCCCGCAACCAACTCCCGGCCACTTTCTTATCCGCACCCGGGGCCCGCAACAAATGCCATTTACCGGAAAGAGCGGTCTGATACCCGGCCAGTTGCAGTCCTTCCCCCAAGGTGATCATGTTGCGACGCAGATGTCCCTGCGAACCGAAACGAGGGTAAAGGCCGGTCAAGATCGACGCCCGGGTGGTAGTGCATTTGGCGTTGTTGTAAAACTGTGTAAAACGCATCCCTTCCGCCGCCAGACGATCCAGTTGCGGCGTTCGCACTTCCCCGCCATAGCATCCGAGATCCGAAAACCCCAGATCGTCGCACATGATCAGGACGATATTCGGGCGCGAACCCTTGACGGCTTCCGTCCCGACCGCCGTGGCCGCCAACCAACAAAAAAGTAGCGGACCGCACCAAGCCATAGCCCATCCGCTTCCTCGCATCGCCATCCGGATCATGCCTCCACCCTGCCACACTCCCTTGGCCATGTAAAACCCGAATCCAACGGCACCCGGACGAACCTGCTACCGAAGGGGATTCAAGTGCCGGAAGGAGGATTCCGAACGATAGCCGGAGTCAATCGTTCGATCGCAGAATGCCGTCGCGACGGTCGACCAGCAGGGACGCTTCGTCCGGCCGCAACTCGTACTTCGAAGTTTCGCCGTCGGGCCAGATCACCACCAGCCGTTTGGCGACGCCCGGCACGGTCAACACCTGGGCGCAGCCGTCTTGGGACCAATAGCCGGAACCGGCTCTGATTTCCCGGCGGCCGCTCCGAGCCTGATCCGATTCCAACCAAAGACTCGCCCCCACGGCCGTGGGATTGCGGTCGCCGCCGTTGAGTCTTACCGACAGGCCGCGAGCCCGGCTGCGATTGCGGTACAGTTTCGCCGCTCCCCGGTACTGACTGACGGCCAAGTCCATGCGACCGTCGCGGTCGAAATCCGCGACCGCGACGCCTCGCTGTTCTCCGGGGAGATTCACTCCCGCTTCGACCGCCGGCACGGCCTGAAATTCCGCGTTTCCCAATCCCTGCAACAACAAGCCGTTTCCCGCATCATACCGAGCGACGTTGCGGCGCACGCCGAAAAAATTCTGTGCCAAAAAAATATCTTCGAAGCCGTCGGCGTTAAAATCCGCCACCCCAGCGCCGAAAGCCGGACTCCACTGAGCCGGAGCCGGCAACGGTTTGACAACGAAAGAACTTCCCTGATTAAGCAATAACACCGAAGCCCAATACCGCAGCCGATGACGATTCCAACGACCGCCCAATCGCCGCAGCAAGGTCGGCGTATCCGTTTCAGCGAACGCGCCATGGGTTTCGTAAAGCTCGTTCAATCTGGGCAGACCCTGCGCCAATTCTCCCAACTGCCGAACCGGCACCGACCGGTTCAAGCGTTCGTCAAAGGCGCCCAAAAGCAAATCAGTCTGTCCGTTTTCGTCGGCGTCGGCGTAATAGACGGTTAAGGGACGAGCGGCGTAACGACGGTAAGGCGTATTGCGCCCCCAATTGGTCGCGATCAAATCCATTTTCCCGTCGGCGTTAAAATCACCGGCCGCGACGCCGTTCCACCAGCCTCCGGCGGTCTGCTCCGTTAGGCCCCAAGATTCGGTGGCCCGGCGGAATTTTCCTTCCTGATTCAAAAACAGTTCGACAGCTCCGAATGCCACGGCCAAGACCAGATCGGCATCGCCGTCGCCATCCACGTCCGTAAAAACGGAACCGCTAACCATTCCCAAAGAGCGAAATAAAGCCTTTGAATCCTCGTCAGGCCGAAAGCCGTCCTCGTCTTGAACCAACAACAACGAATCCGCCGGTTCGGGAATGCGGCCGGGGACCAATCTGCCGCCGACGAACAAATCCAAATCGCCGTCCCGATCCACGTCCGCCAAGCTCAAAGGACCGACGCTGGCCTCCCAATCTTTGAGAATCGTCACCGGGGCACGGGACCTGAAACGGTATTCTCCCACGAAAGCGCCCAACGCCAGTCCGTCGGAGTAATTGGAAAAACCGATCAACACCGCCGGATCGTCACGGCGCCAAGTGACTCCCAACAGGGTCGTCTGATCCCGTTGACTCGGGCTCTGGAAGGGAGGATTGCGGTAAACGGCAAAACCGTCGCCGTCGTTGTTCCGATAAACCCCCGGCGCTCCGCCTCGACCGTTACCGATCAACAAATCGTCGAACCCGTCGCCGTCGATATCGTACCAACCGATGCCCGGTCCCGAATGACCGTAACGCCGGAGCAACAACGGTTGCCGGGCGAAATCGTCGACCTCGGGCGCCTGGTGAACGAATCCGACTTTTCCGCTCACGTCTTCGAACCAGGGAGAGGGCCGGTTTGACGGCCGGATCGAATTTGAGGGAGCCGAATCCGGTTCCGCGATTTCGTATTGCCGATTGGCCCGTACGTTTTCCAGCACGGAACAGGTTCCCCGGGGCCAAACGACCTCGAGGCGACCCCGGTTCTCCGGAGTTTCGGGGGCGGCGAAAACACGCATAGCTTCGTCGGATGAAAGATAACGGCCTCCGGAAATCACTTCCTGGCTTTGCGCGACGCCGAAACCGGTTAACTTAATCTTAGCCCCGATGCCAGCCGTGTTCGGCGAACGGCCCCGCAAGCGGACCGCGATGCGCGGCCGAACGGATTGATTCAAATAGATGCCCGGAGCTTCGTTGAACCGATTGACGACGAGGTCCAAATCTCCGTCGTTATCCAGATCGCCCGAGGCCATACCGTGGGAAACGCCGAAATGAGCGAATCCCCATTCCTCGCCCCGAGCGGAAAAAGTCCCGTCCCGATTGTTACGATATGCCAAATTCATGGCCGGCAACCTGGCGAAACGCATCCGTTCGGTGAAGATCCGTTCGTCGCTCAAAGGTCCCCGCTTTCGCAATTCCCTCAGCGATTGTTCCACATCGATATTGCGGCCGTCTCGTTCGTTGCCGTTGGTCACCAGCAAATCCTCCCATCCGTCCAAATCCACGTCCAGAAACACCGGACACCACGCCCAATCGGTAGCCGCCACCCCGGCCCACTTCCCCACTTCGGCATAACCGCCGCCGCCCCGATTGAGGAACAGGCAGGTCTGCAAAAATTGCGGCCTGGCTTGGGGGTCGGCGATCAAGTTCCACCGAGGTGCCGCGTCGCCCAATTGGGTCAAGCGAGTCACGTGATCGTTCCCCAGCATGTCCAGCGTCAAAAAATCGTCCCGGCCATCGCGATCGACGTCGGCAAAATCGACCCCCATTGAAAACCAACTGGCGTGCCGAATCGTCAACGGAGCCGCTGCCCGGAACTTGCCGCCGCCCTGGTTGATCCAGATTCGGTCAGGAGAATCGAAATCGTTGCACACATACAAATCAGGCAAATGGTCTTCATTGATGTCGCGAAACATGACCGCCAACCCCCAGTCCCGGGGAAGTTCCGCCAACGGCGCTCCGGATTGGTCAAGGAAACGGCCGCCCGTAAACGCCACGCTTTCGAACCGCCAATCTCCGAGATTTCGATAAAGCCGGTCCGGCTCGCCGGTCTCTCCCAAGCCGCCGCGCTCGTCCACATAAAACCGCCCGGCCAAATCAGGTTCGCCGACGCTTCTTCCGTTAAAGTGGGTAATCGTCCATTTGCCGTTCCGGACTCCGAAATCGGCCTTGGCGTTCGGAATGTCCATTAATGCCGAAGCCCGATAATTGGCGACATAAACGTCCGGACGGCCGTCCCCGTCGAAATCGCCGAGAGCCAAAGACATGCCTCCGGGTCCGGAATCCAAGATCGGGCCTGCGGAAAATCGCACCTGATCGTCGCTTTCGTTACGAAACAATCGAGTTCCTCCCTGAATCGTGGCTACCAGCAGATCCAAATCCCGGTCGCCGTCCAAGTCAGCCAATACCGAACCGGTAGACCGCAAACCCGAACAGGTCACGCCGGCGACGCTCGCTACATTCCGGAAAGATTGTCCCTGTTGATTGAGATAAAGGGCGTTGTTTCCCTCCAAGGCCGTGAAGTAAATATCGCACCAACCGTCGCCGTCGATGTCGCCTAACGATACTCCCGACCCGTTCAACAGGATCTGGTTCGTACGATAGAACTCAACTCCCAACCGATGAACGAAATCAATGCCCAGACTTTCGGCGCTTGGAGAACGAAAGCCGGCGGTGCCGGTTTGCGGAACGAAAAGAGAGCGGAACCGATGTCCTTGCTCCAAATCGTTCCAACTATCCGACGCGCCGCAAACGAAGAGCGGCAACAGCAACGCCCCCAAACCGCCGATAGCTTCGTTGCGCATCGAATCCAATCCGTTTCCCTTAAATCAAAAACCATCGACCCACCCGCCCGAAAGCGAACCTTGACGACCGAAGGTTACCGATAAAAAAAGGGGCGGAAACCGCAACAACGGTTTCCGCCCTGATTCATAAGTTCCGACTTAAGGGAAAACCTTATAGAACTGAGCCGTGCCCGCTTCCGGCATTATGGAATACGGCGAAGTAGCTCCTGCCACCGGCATATAAGGGCCGGTAACCTTGTCGCTAGAGCTCAACATGCCTCCTTCGTAGGTAATCGTCACGGCACCGTCTTCTCCCAACACAACCGAGACGTCCGAAGCTACCGGACAGTCCAAGGCCGTTTCATTCCTGGCGGCATACGCCTTCAGGCCGTTGTCAGCATTCAGCAGCACTCGAGCGCCGTCGACGAACGAATACCATTCCACGTCTGCGCCGCCGCTGCCTTCATACCAGACCAGCCGCATGGGGTAGACCCCCGCCACCGGAACGGCGAAATCGAAGGCCGTTTCGCCCGAGCTGCGCCCGGCGTTGAAGAATCCCAACGCGTCGCCCAATTTGTTGGCCGGTTCGTCCGGTCCGGAGTCGCCTTGTTCGGCGTTGCTCACCTTGAATCCGTCGTCGCTCCGCACTCCCATTCGGTAGTAACCCGCTTCCGGAAACTCGACATAAGCCGTGAATTCGATCGCGATCTGATCCTGCCCGACGCCGTCGGGTATGCCCGGGAATCGATCGTCCGGCCATTCGCCCCTGCCCTCGAAATCGTTTTCCCGGAACCATCCTTGCGGGTTGCCGTCTTGCTCGAAATTGACGACCTCTTCGAACATCCCCGAAGCCGGATCGGCTCCGTTTTCGCCTGTGCTGATCAACCGCGCTTCGGCCGTCTGAACGTTGCCGATGCCGCCACCGCCTTGAAAGGTATTGAAGTGGAATCCTCGGTTCAATCCAGAACCCACCGGTGAACCGGTGGCGCAATCCAACGACTTGTAACTGACGGTCGTATAGGACCATTCCCGACTGGCCGCGAACTGAAGCTGTGGCAGTGAAACTGAGATCATGACGTTTCGTTTCACACCCGAAGCGGCTATGCCCTCCGGCTGATATCGCAACGTAAATCGGCCCTCTCCCGGCTCGATCGTGGGGGTTATCGCGGCACCGTCTACCGTCATGGTAAAAGCTTCGAGGGGCGGAGTGATCGCAGCTTGAACGACCACTTCGATTTCGGCTGTGGGACTTACGTTATTGGACCCCGGGCTAGGTGAAGCCGCGACGACGTTGAACAGCGAATCAGGAATTTCCTGAAAAGTCTTCCACCCGCCGTTCGCGTCATCATTGAACAACGCTAACGGAGTGCCGTCCTCGTTCGCCAGCCACCATTCGAGGTTAGCGCCGTTGCCGCGCTCATACCAGATGTTCCGGATCAAGTAATGCCCGGCCTCGGCAAAGCCGACGTCATAGGTCGTCGTACTGGCTCCTCTGCCGCCGTCAAAGCCGCCCAGATAAATAGCGTCGAGCTGGTCGGTAGCGTTACCGGCCGTGGTCTTGAATCCGTCGTCCGAATTGAAAGCAAACTTGTAGATGCCCGGAGCCGGCACTTCGACCACGGTCAGAATTTCCGCAGTGATTTGGTCGGTCGGATTATCGGCGCGCAATCCCGGTATGCCGGGAATGTAATCGTCGGTGTTATCGGTCGCTTCCACGCCGCCCGTGCCGCCCTCACGGAATACGCCTTGGGGTTCCGGATCGCCGTTTTCATTGTCCGCCGAAAAATTAATCACGCCATCGATTGGGACATAGCCCATCTCGTCCGCTTCATAACCGCCGGCTTCGTAATCAATCAAATTCTCGTACACATTCCCGTCCGCGTCGGTCAACAGGCCGGCCAAATGCCGCTCGCGTAATGCCGTATTGGTCGCTAGGTCCGGTTGCGCCTGCAATACGCGCATCTTGAATCCCCGCTTGCTGAAGGTTCCGGCCAATTTGTGCTCCGCCCCGACTAAAGTATAATTCGGAGCTTTGAAGGGAATGTCCTTGGCGATGGTGTCGCCGCCGGTCGTTTGGGCGGAAACCGAAACCGTATGTTCGGAGTTGGGATCGAACAACGCGTCTTGGCTGTAAACGATCATGGTGATCTCGCCTTCTTTGGAAACGCTGTCGGGAGTTACCGCGGCGCCGTCCAGCATCAAAGTAATCTTGTCCGCATCGATCTGGCTGTTGTCGATGTCCCGAAACATCAAGGTGAATCCGTTGCCCGAGTCGCTGAAACCGGAAAACAGCGCCTTGTCGGCCAATTCGGTTTTCAAGACGATGTTGTCCACGTGCTTGAGCTCGTTGGCGCCGCCGGTGCGGCCCGCCATGACCAATTGCCCCGGGCTGGGAAAGAAATTAGACTGGAATCTGTCCAAAATAACGTTGCCCTTATATTTTACGGTCAGCAAACCGGTGTCGTCCAAATTGATTTCCAGCGGCTGCCAGCAAAGCACATCGGGATTTCCACCCCAATCCCCCAATTCAGGATATTTTTCTTTGACCGCATCGTTGTTCTGAGTCCGGGGTCCGGTCTGGAGGCTGTCGGGATCGTCGCACTCGCCGTGCCTCGTGTTCATGCGAACGCCGCCGGCCGGCACGCCGTCGACCGTGACGTAAACTCCTTCGTAATCGGGACTTCCGTCCTGCAGCTGATTTCCCTGCCACGTATCGAAACTGACCGCGACTCCGGTTCTGGAACCGGCTTCGGCCACTCCCGGATGACCGAAGGCCCCTAAATTGCCATTGAGTAGAGGATCGTCCGCTCGGGCGTAACTGATCGAAAAGCCGTCCGCCGGGCGACCGGTCGTACCGTTGCCGATGCGGATATCGCAAGACAAGGTGAATGCCTTAATCGACTTGCCGTCGTCGATATCCGGAAAAACGATCGTCGTGGACTGACTTCCCTGAGCGTGAGTGATGATCAGGAACTCTCCGTCGTTACCGGTTCCGAAATAATCGGTAGGCTGGCTCCAGATCTCGCCCGTAGACTCATATTCCAAAGAGTCCGACACCGCCGGGTCGTCCTCGAAATCAAAAGTTCTCTCTCCGGCGTCCAAGAAAACGACCCCGAGGGAAAACGCAACCACCGTCAACCATTTTCGAAAACTGCGACTGGAATACTTCGTTGGAGACTTCACGACTATTTACCGTTTCGAACTGAGTTGTAACATCTGCCTTACGACTGCGAAAGGGCTAGGCTACGAAACGGGTCAGGCAGTTGGCAAACGTAAAAAGCAAATAATTTTCCCCTCGAAAATCGCCCCCTCGCGCCGAACGGTTCTAAGCTCGCCCTCCCTCGGCGTCCCTCCGGTTCGCAACGGGTGCCGCCCGGCCAAAATTAACGACCGGCCAGCGATGGGCAGGCCAACGGTAACCGGCAGGCGGCAATTTGGAGGGTTGCCAAGAATATTCAAAAGTCTAAATAAACCGAAGAAATGCCCTTGAATACTTCAGATAAACACCTTTGCAACGAAAATCTCGACGTTGAATTCCTCCGTCCTGAAACCACGACTGCGTTATTGGGGATCAGTTCCAAGTTGATCCATCCTCGCAGAGGTGACTTATCGAATTATTGGATGTCGCTTTGGCAGCGAGGGGGTGGATACCTCAATGCCTTCGTGAAGAGCCGACGCACCCCTTTTCTCAGGGGCTGTTGCAGTCCTGATTTCGATCAAGAACTGAACTGGTCGTTCAGTTAGTCAAAGGTTTGAGGATAACACCGAGAGCTTCCTCGGGGTGAGCCGCGTAGTGGCGAGTAGACGGCGGCAAATGCTCAAAGCGATTTTCGGTCCTGACGATCGAGATGGCGGTGTTGGACAGGCAGGCCAAGTTGCGAGGTAAATGGCCGACCCGCACGCGACATCGATCTTCGTCATAGGTGAAATCACGCACGTAATGGAGACGATTCTCGAGGTGCCAATGGTTCCGGACGAGAGCGAGCAGTTGTTCCGGGCTGGCTTTTTCAGCACTTAAGGAGGTGAGGCAGTAAGCGACTTAATGGCTGGTTTTACCCGTCTTCAGAACGTAACGTTCGCGTTCGATGCGAATGGCCTGCTGGCAACCGTAAAGCCGACAATAATTATTCCAATCGGGGCTGGAGATATCGAGGACCAGACAACGGCGGTTTTCGATGCGACCATGCCCCTTTTCGGCGGGTTGATCGAAGCACGCCGCGGTACTCCAATCAATGGCTTCCAAATCTTCATAGATGGTCGGTTGATTATTTTTGACTGAACTGGTCACGTAGTCGGCGGCACCGTCCTCCAGCAGGCTACGGGCGGTTTCCTGTTGGACATGCATGGCATCGAGAGTCACGACGCGCCCTGCCAGATCAAGCTCCCGAGACAATTCGCGCACCGCTGGAATTTCGTTGGTTTTATTGGGCACTTGAGTCTGACCGAGTATCAATCCGGTGCCATGCTCGACTGCCACCACCATCATCCGGTTTTCGTTCTCGAATTAAGCTGAAGCCCCACGGATATCCTTGCCATCAATGGCTACTGGAGTTTCCTTATCGCTTTGTTGTTGGACCCATTTACCAATCGTTCGATCCAGCGTGTCGGGATCCAATTTAGCGAGGATGTAATGAAAAGTAGAAGCCGCCGGAGCCGTGTAGCATTGCCGACGGGGACTCCAAAAGGCTCCGACCGCCTTCAATTGCTCTTGAGTCATTCTGGCGGCGAATTCACCGAAAGCGGTGACGCCGCGATACCCGGCTAAGCGAGCCGCAATCGCGATCGCCAGGAAGCAGGCTAGACGGTAACGCTTACCGCGAGCTTGGCGGAAGTCGTCGATACTTTCCAGAAACGTATCGAGACTGCGCAGTTCCGGGGTCGAAGGGATCCGGGCCATATCCCCGGCCTGCCAGTCTTCCGCCGCCAATTCGCGGCTTAGGATGGTGGCGGCATCGGGTCGTAACGGATAGGCGAGAACTTGCTTCGGTTGTCCGTTCTGGCGCCAACTCACCGACTTCCCCGAGACTCGGGAAAAGCCTCGAGTCAATCCCAAGAACCGCCAATTCGCCGCCTGATAACAGGTACCGGTAAACTTCGACGAATCGACGAATGTTTCGGCCAAATAAACCGGATAACCGTGCACTTGGCGCATATCGGCTTCCAGACAGCGCAGGCTCAAACCGAGCGCCCGCGAGGCCAAGTTGGGGAGCCGACCCTCCTTCAGCACCAAAAAGCGGGTGTTGTTCGCAATCAAATGCAGCCGGGAAAATTGCTGCTCGGCCGACCAGCCGATCCACTCGTCGCGAACTCCCACCTTGAAGGCTCCGGCCTGCCAACCCAACAAGGCGAGCCAGGTTTCGTCGTAAATCGCGACATGGCGCAAGGCCTTCCCGAACAGACTGTGGAACGGAAGATAATGATATTGCGACATTAACGAGTCCCAGCGCAGTCTTTCCTCTTCGCCACGGACAAGTCGAACCGTTACGTCCCGTAACGGAAAGGCCACGGCATCCGGAATAATTGATTCCATGGCGAAATCAATAGCGGCGAAACTTTTGAATGTTCAGACTAAAAATACGACCCCCATTCCGGCTTCTTTATTGAGTCAACAACTTTTGATTAGCCCTGGGAGGGTTGCGCTTGCAGTCGCCGAAAAAACGACCTTAGATTACTCCGATTGAAAAAACGCCGCCCAGCTCGCTCCCCGAAGCGTTCTTCCGGCAGGCGCCGGCTTTCGATCGGGAAAAAGATCCTATTCGTCACCGTCATGCTGGCGCTCGGCCTAACGCTGTTAGTAGCGATCGAAATCGGCGCCCGGCTGTTCGGCTTCGGCTATTCGACCCGCTTGTTCCACGAACGCACCGTGAACGATGCTCCCGTACTCACGGTGAACCACTATTTCTTCCGCAGCTTTCTCCCCAGTTCGATATCCCGATCGCCGCAATCCGTCCTGACGGCCTATCGCCAATCCCCGAAGGTTCGACAAATCTTGTGGCTCGGCGAATCGGCGGCGCTAGGCCTACCCTTACCCCATAAAAAAAGACTGAACATTATTCTAAAGGATCACCATGGTGCTGTTCATGAAGGTACAGCACCAGATTCAACGACAACTCTCGCAACCTGCTGGGCTTAACCGGATCGGCGCGATTTTAGCTGAAGGTAAAGACTTAAATCGAACGGCGTTGGCGAAACAGGTATGTTCTGATTACGGCTTCCGTGACGCTCGGGGACACTTGCAAATAGCCAGTTGTCTGGCCGCCTTGCGGACCCCGGAGCATTCCGAACGAGTCCGACTACCGGCCAGGCAAACTCCAGGAGGTTCTTGTGTTCGAAGTCGTGAGACTACCCCGGTGACGGCCGCTCGAGAGGTGCCGTCGACGGTCGATCAAGTATTGGGTCTGTCACTGATTCTCGTCACCACGACCGAGCAAAAAGAACTCTGGTACGGGCTCATGGCGAGAGAACACCCGCAAGGGGCGAGACCGATGGTGGGGCCTCAACTTCGCTATTTAATCGGGTCCGAGCATGGCTGGCTGGGTGGGATCGGGATCGGTGCTTCGGCCTTGCAATTGGCGGCCCGAGATCGTTGGATCAATTGGGATGCCGAAACCCGACGGGGGCAGCTGCACCGGATCGTAGGTCTTTCTCGATTCTTAATTCGACCAGACATCCACTGCCGCAATCTGGCTTCGCAGGTTTTGGGGCAATTGTGGCGCCGTTCGGGAACCGATTTTGATACCCGTTACGGCTATCGACCCTGGTTGGTAGAGACTTTCGTCTCCCCGCCTTATGACGGAACCAGCTTGCGGGCGGCTAACTGGCGGTATTGGGGAGAAACGGCCGGTCGCGGCCGTCAGGATCGGTGCCGTCAAGCAACGGCGGGCCGCAAGGCGATTTATATCTATGAACTGGAGAACGACTGGCGAAATCGTTTGGGAGTTACCCCGGCTACGCCGCCGGCCATCGAGCCGCTCGGACCTGCGGACGATCTCGAAGGGCCGACTTGGGCCGCCGCGGAGTTTGCCGAAGCGCCCTTGGGAGATGCTCGGTTAGGTCAACGTTTGGTCAAGATTGCCGGGATCCAAGCCGAAAAACCAATGGCGTCGTTTCCGGCAGCGGCCCAAGGCGATCGAGCACAAATCAAAGAGTATTATCGGTTCCTGGATCAGCCGGATAACTCCGCAGTCACTTCGAAGGCGATTCTGCAGCCCCATCGCGCCCGGACGTTACGGCGGATGCAAGCTGAATCAGTAGTGCTGTGCCTCTAGGATAGCACTAGTCTTAATTTCTCCACCCGTCCCGGTTGTTCGGGACTCGGAATTATCGGGAGTAATCAAACGGGAGTTACCGCCCGAGGCTTGAATCTCCATTCCACCTTCGCGGTGACCCCGACCGGGTTGCCGCTGGGAGTTATCAGTGCCCGTTTCGATGCGCCGCCCAGCAACAGCGAACGAAAACCGGAACACCGGAAAACCGAACGCTGGCTCGAAGGAGTCCGCCACTGTGCTGAGGTAGCCCGAGAACTAACCGACAGTCAACTGATTTGCGTCATGGACCGAGAGGGAGACGCTTACGAAATATTTGCCGAGCAACGGACTCGACCGGAAGTCGATTTACTCGTGCGGGCCAAGGGAAATCGTCGGATCGTGCCGCAGCGGGTCGCCGGTAAAAAACCGCCACCGCCTCCCAAATCATGGCTGAAAACTTTGCAAACCGCACCGATTCTCGCTCGAATGGTCGTAGCCATTGACCGGTTGACGCCGCGACCCAAAAGAAGCAAGCGTCCCGCCCGCCCCGGACGCCAAAAGCGCCGGGCCTCTCTCGTGTTGCGAAGTCAAATAGTGGAACTCACCCCGATGACCCCTCAATCTCAAGACTCAACCCCGATTCGATTGACCGGGATCCTGGTCGAAGAAGAGTGCCCGCCGGAAAACGAGCCACCGATCCAATGGCTGCTCCTCACCACGCTGGCCGGAGCCACCGCCGAAGATTGCCGACGGGTGGTTAATTATTATGCCCAGCGTTGGCGCATCGGAGATTGGCATCGAATTATTAAATCTGGCTGTAAAATCGAGGAGCTAGCCAATCGTTCCGCCGCTCGCATCAAACGGGCCGTGGCCATCAATCTCGTCATCGCTTGGCGCCTTTACTTGATGACGTTGCTGGGACACGATCATCCCAATTTGCCTCCAGACATTCTCTTCTCCGAGCTCGAACTTAAGGTGTTGAAAGCCTTGGCCGTAAAACATCGTCTCGAACCTCCCGATTCCATGGTTCAAGCGGTCGCTATCATTGCTCGACTCGGAGGCCATACCCGAGCTCTCAGAGGTCCGCCTCCCGGTTCCCAAGTCATCTGGCAAGGTTATTCCGATTTTACTCGCTTATGTACCGGTTACCAACTCGCATTGGAAAAGACAACATGAATTTGATCGATCAATCTTTTTTATCAGCATTAATTATGAGGTATGGGTAGCGCTAGGCGATCCGGAACCCGACCTCGGGCCAGCCCGGATTCTGGAGCATCTGTTGATCGGCCGATTTCCCGATCAGTCGTTCAAAGTCCTCAACCTGGCCGTTACCGCCGTCAACTCTCACGTAATTCTGTCCCTGACCCAGGAATTAACCTCGTTCGACTCGGACTTCTGGTGCCTCTACCTAGGAAACAACGAAGTGCACGGACCATTCGGTCCCGACACGGCGTTCGGCTCGGCCCAATCCCGTTACCCCCTTGATTCGCGCCAACATCGCCGCTCGGAAAACCCGCATCGGCCAATTCTTCGCTGCGCTCCGGGAACGAACGATAGCATCGGCCGGGGCCGAATGGGGCGGCATGGCGATGTTCGCCGAGCGCCGCGTGACGGCTCGAGATCCTCGGCTCCAAGACGTGTACCGGCATTTCGAAACCAACTTGAACGGCATCATCGAAGTCGGTTTGAAGAGCGGCGCCAAAGTGTTGCTCGGCACGGTCGCGGTTAACCTGCACAGCTCTTCCCCCTTCGTTTCGATTTCAGATTCTTGGGATCGAAGCTTGCCCGCTCCGAACAAGCGGCCCGGCTGGACCAAATCCGGCAATTGCTGGACGCCGGACTTCACGACGAAACGTTGGCGACCGTCGGGGAAGCGTTAGAAGAGGCTCCAGATTTCGCCGAACTGCATTTCCTCGCCGGCGGGTGCCACTGGCTGCGGCAAGACTATCCGGCCGCTTCGGCGAGTTTCCGGCAAGCGCGGAATCTGGACGCCCTCCGGTTTCGCGCCGACGGCCGGCTCAACGATCTCGTCTAACAGGCCGCCACGGGTTTTGCCGAAGCCAGCGGCGTTGCGCTCGTCGACTCCGAAGCGTTATTCGCCTTCAACGCTCCCCACAATATTCCCGGCGACGAACTGTTTTGGGACCATGTCCATTTCCGCTTTCCGGGGACCTATCTCCTCGCCTTGGCCTTCGCCATGGAAATCGAAAACCAGTTCACCGATTCAGAGCCTAAGGACAACCGCCCGCCCTGGCCTTCGCTAGAAGATTGCGCCCGGGCGCTTTCCCTGACCAGTTGGGACGACTTTCGAATGACCCGAACGATGCGCGGCCGATTGGTCCAAGCTCCATTCAACTCCCAATCGGTTCACGACGCCAAAGATCAGCGACTGGTCCAAGAACTGAACGCTCACGCGACAGGCAACGACCCGGCTGCTTTTCCGGTTTTCCAACAGATCTTCGAACAGGCGCTCGCCGAGGATTCGAACGAATACTTCTTGCGGGATCGTTACGACCGGATGCTCGCCGATTTTGACCGCAGCGAAGAAGCCGTCGCCCAATGGAAGTTAACCGTCGCCAACATGCCCTGGCATTTATCCGCTCATTTCCGGATCGGCCAAATCTTGGCCAAAGTACCGGAGCGCGCCGAAGAAGCCGAAGACCATCTGCGCCAGGCTCTGCAGATCCGTCCGGAAACCGCCGACCTGCTGCCGGCACTCGGAGAAGCCCTAATCAATCAACAATCCCCCCGAGCGAGTTTGCGCCCCTTGCGTAAAGCTCTGAAGTTCCGGCCGAATTCGGCCCGGGCCCTGCTGCTGAACGCCCGGGCCCATCTCGAATTAAATGAACGGGAGAAAGCGTTGCAGCTAACCGAACTGGCGGCCGAACAGGCTCCCGAAGACCCGGCGGTCCAATCCGCTTTGAACTCATTAAAAGCCGATCATTGATCGGAGTCGCCCGGCCTCGAACCGCATGGGGCTCGGAGCCGAAATCGCTCGTCTCGCTTTCGCCGCCGGCTTCGTTTAATCACGGCGTGAGCGACCACCGAATCCGCAACGCCGCAACTCAAAAGACCTTCGAAAGCCCCGGTCGGATTAAGCGAATCCGATTGACGAACCGCCGCTTGTTTCCTCAGCATTACCGGGAGACCGCCGCAACCTGCGATCCAGCCAGTTATGCCTACTAAAATATCCCGACGCGACGCGTTCCAAACCGGCGCCGGCCTCGCCGTCGCTGCCACGGCCGCCGCTCCGTTGCTTCAAGCCGCTATCGACCCGGTCCAACTCAACGGCCGAATCAACCATTCCGTCTGCAAGTGGTGTTATCGCGATCTCAGCGTCGACGAACTGGCGGAAGCCGCCGCCCAATTCGGCATGCAATCGGTCGAACTGCTGGAACCGGCAGATTTTCCCGCAATCCAGAAACACGGACTGATCTGCGCGATGGTCAACGGTCCGGGAAACATCACCAAAGGCTTCAACCGGAGGGAACATCACGACCGGCTCATCGAAGGATTCGAACAAAGGATCCCTCAGGTCGCGGCGGCCGGTTTCCCGAATATCATCTGTTTCTCCGGCAACCGCGAAGGACTTGACGACGAGGCGGGACTGGAAGTCTGCGCCGAAGGGCTGAAGAAGGTAATGCCCGTGGCGGAAAAGCACAAGGTAACGGTCTGCATGGAGCTCCTCAACAGCAAGGTCAATCACCCCGACTACCAATGCGACCATACGGAATGGGGCGTCGAACTATGCGACCGGATCAATTCCGAACGCTTCAAGCTCCTCTACGACATTTACCACATGCAAATCATGGAAGGGGACGTGATTCGGACCATCCGCAAACGCCACGCCTATATCGCTCACTACCACACGGGCGGCAATCCAGGGCGCAACGAGATCGACGACACTCAAGAACTCAATTATCCGGCCATCTGCCGAGCCATCACCGAAACCGGCTTCAAAGGCTATGTCGCTCAGGAATTCATTCCGAAGCGCCATCCGCTCGGTTCGCTTTACGAAGCGGTTCGGCTCTGCGACGTCTAAGCTTCGACCGCCGTCAATTCCTAGGCCGCCAGACGTGGAGACTCTGATTATCGGCTGCGGTTATCTCGGCATGCGGCTGGCCGCCTGGCTCGCCGGACAAGGGCACCGCGTCTATGGAGTCCGCCGTCAAATCCGGGATCCGGAACCGTTCCAAGCGGCCGGCGTGGAACCCTTGGCCATCGACATCACCCGGCCGGAGCAACTGGCACGCATCCCCGATACGATTCGCTGGGTAGTCAATTCGGTGTCCTCTTCCCGGGGCGACGCCGAAGTCTACCGCCGCGTTTATCTCGACGCCTCCCGAACCCTGATCCGGCAGCTCGGCCGATTGCCGATCGAACGTTATCTTCAGGTCAGCAGCACGAGCGTCTATGGCCAAACCGACGGTTCCTGGATCGAAGAAGACGACTCGAGACACCCGAATTCGGCCACCGCCAAAATCCTGGCGCTCACCGAAGACTCGCTGCTCGACGCGTGGCGCCGGGAGCGTTTTCCCGCGCTGCTCGCCCGGGCCTCGAGCATTTACGGTCCCGGCCGCGGTTACCTGTTCCAACGATTTCTCCGCGACGAGGCCCGGCTGGATGGCGACGGATCGAGATTTCTCAACATGGTCCACGTCGACGATCTGGCGCGAGCGATCGCGCACCTGCTCCGGCACGGGAAACCGGGCGCGGCCTACAACGTCACCGACAATCGCCCCGTAAGCCAATACGAATTCCTCGCTTGGCTAGCCGCTCGGCTGGGCAAACCCCTACCCCCCTCCGGCCCGCAACGCACCGGGAAACGGGCACGCACCAATAAACGGGTTTCCAACCGCAGACTGCGCCGGGAACTGAAATTCGAATTCCGCTATCCTACGTGGCGAGAAGGCTACGAATCGGCCGTCCAAGCGGTCTCAGCGGCACCCGGCGACTGTTGAGGGCTCGAACGTCATTCCTCTCGGCTTCGCCGCCGCGGTCCCGAATTCACGAACGCCGAAATCGCCTCGCCGGGCGGCAGAAGGACATGCGGCGTTCGAGAAAAGATTGAATTCATCTCCCGAATCGTTAGGATCGGTCGTCCGACCAACAATCAAGATTATTCCGAGTGAAACGGGCAATTTCGAAAAACGGTTTCGCGGCTTCGGCGCCACAGGATTGGGGATGCCGCCTCTTCGCTGTTTGACCCGCCGCGCCCTCAACCTTACAGTCCCGTCCCGGTCCCATGAAGGTCATCGTCTGCGACCCTATTTCCCGTAAGGGCATCGAGCAACTAAGAGAGCAGCCCCGGCTGGAAATTGTCGCGCTTTCTCGTCCCCCTGCCGAAACCGAGCTGCTCGCTTCCGTCGGCGACGCCAGCGCCTTGGTCGTTCGTTCGGAAACCCGGATCACGCAACGCGTCATCGAAGCGGCCGGACAGCTCAAGGTCATCGGCCGGGCGGGAGTCGGCACCGACAACATCGATTTGGAAGCGGCCACGCAACGGGGGATCGTGGTGATGAACACCCCGGGCGGCAACACCATCTCCACCGCGGAACTCACCTTTTCGATGTTAATGGCCACGGCGCGTAACATCCCGCAAGCTCACCTCTCCATCAAACAAGGCCGCTGGGACCGAAAATCCTACCAAGGGGTCGAACTCTACCGTAAAACCCTGGGCATTCTGGGGCTGGGGAGGATCGGAGCGGAAGTGGCGCAGCGAGCCATCGCCTTCGGCATGCGGGTCGTCGCCTACGATCCCTATCTTTCCCCATCCCGAGCCCGCGCCCTGCAAGTGGAAATGACGGAACCGGACGAACTCTACGCGTTAGCGGATTTCATCACCGTCCATATGCCCATGAGCCAGGAGACCCGGGGCATGCTCCATCGCGAAGCCTTCGAAAAAATGAAACGGGGGGTGCGCATCCTCAATTGCGCTCGGGGCGGGATCGTCAACGAAACCGATTTGGTCGAAGCCGTCGAAAAAGGGATCGTCTCCGGAGCCGCATTCGACGTGTACGTCGACGAACCTTTGCCCGCCGACCATCCCTTTCGCAAGTTGGATCAGATCGTCATGACCCCGCATCTGGGAGCCAGTACGGAGGAAGCGCAGGACAACGTAGGCATCGAAGTCGCCGGCACCATCAGCAACTACTTGCTGAACGGCGTCATCCAAAACGCCGTGAACATGCCCAGCCTGGACGCGAAAACGGTCGCCACCGTCTCCCCCTATTTGAGGCTGGGACAAAAAATGGGGCAGCTGATCGCGCAATTAGCGCCGCAAAGCAACGATCGCCTGGTCATCACTTTCGGCGGCAAGGCCGCCCGGTTGCCGGGCGATCCGATCGTCCGGTACGTGCTCCAAGGTTTCCTTTCCCACGCTTACGGTTCCGGCGTCAATCTCGTCAACGCGTATTCCTTGGCCAAGGAACTGGGGTTGCTGGTCGAACAGATCAAATCCAACGAAAAAATCGACTACACCGAATGGCTGCACGTCGCCGCCCTCCAAGGCGACGACCGGGTGTCGGCCGGCGGCACGCTCTTCGGCGCCGACATGCGGCCTCGGATCGTCAGACTCAACGGCCTGCCGGTAGAGATCGATCCGCAAGGCGTACTCTGTTTGGTCCGCAACAACGACAGCCCCGGCCTAGTCGGCTCGCTGGGCACGCTCCTGGGGCAGCGCGGCATCAATATCGCGAACATGAGTTTGAACCGGAACAGCGTCGGCGGCCAGGCGCTGACCGTGCTTCACCTGGACAGCGTTCCTTCCCCCGAACTACTCCAGGAAATCAAACGACTGGAAAACATCAGTAGCGTTCGGATCGCCGAATTGTAAACTCAAGCCATCATGCCACAGCCACCCCGTTCCTTTCCGCCGTATCGGAACCGTTCCCTGCGCGCCGCTTGCCTCGCTGTCTTGACGCTCGGACTGGGAGTCTGGCCCGAAACCTGGCAACCCGCGGCCCAGGGGCAAACCGACCTGGATTCGCTGTTTCCCGAAGAAATCCTGGTTTCCGGCAAAGATCTCAAGATCACCCGAAGCGAACTGGATCGCGAGTTCATCGCGCTTCAGGCCAACAAGGCCACCTTGGGAGTCACGATCAGCGGCCGGCAGCGAGCCGAACTGGAAGCCCGGTTGCTGGATAAAATGATCACGACCAAACTGCTGCTCAACAAAGCCAGCCAAGCCGACCGGACGAAAGGAAAGGAGTTCGTCGACGAGCAAATGAAGGCACTCGAAACTCAACTCGGTTCCGTGGAAGCGGCTCAACAGCACATCGTCGCATCGGGAGTGTCCGAAGCGTATTTCCGGCAGCAGTTGCTTCACGACGGGATCACTCGAGCCGTCATCCAACGGGAAGTCAAAGGCAACTTTCAGGTTCCCAAAGCCGACCTCCGCTTATTCTACCTGCAGAACAGCAAGCAGTTCACCGTGCCGGAAACCGCGCAAATCCGTCACATCTTTCTCTCGAACACGTTACCCGGAAGCAACGTGTCGTTGCCCAGTTCAACCCTGAAAGAAAAGCAGGTCCTCATCGAGGAGTTGCGGGAACGCGCTAGGAAAGGAGAGGAGTTCGCGCAATTGGCCAAGGACTATACCGAAGATCCCATGACTCGGGAACGGGGAGGGTTCGCCCTCATGATCAAGGGCCAGTCGGCCCTGGAACTGGAACTACCGATCTTTCGCCTGAAGAAAAACGAGATCAGCGAAGTGCTCACCACCCCCAACGGCATCCACCTCGTCAAAATGATCGAACGCACTCCTGAACGGCTCCGCTCGCTGGACGAAGTGGAAGAAATGATCCGCAGCCGGTTGGAAAATCAATATATCGACGAAAAACTTCCGGCCTATCTGGATGCCCTAAAACAAGCCGCCGGGGTCAAGGTACATACCGAAGAGGATTAGCTTTCGGCGGCCTGTCCGTCCGGCGCGTTACGGATCAGTTTCCGCTTATACTCGGCGGCCAAGGCCGGGTGATACATCGGAGAAGAACCCAGCATCACGGCTTGGGCACCGGCCGAGAAGAAATCCCGGATATCCGGCAAAGCCGATGCGCCCCCGACCGCCCACAAATTCAACGACAGGTTCTCGTCCCGGATCGTGCGTCCGGCCTGCCGCACTTGGTCGACGGCGGCGGGATGAATCGTTCGCCCCAGAACGCCCGCGGTGCGGCAGGCTTCGCCGAACATCGGGTTCCCGTCCTGGGTCAAGACCGGCCGGGTCAACCCGTTGACCAGCGTCACGCCGTCGGCGATCCGGTCAACTCGGCGCAGGAATTCGTCAAGCGCGTTCCGGCGGGAGAAATGACCGATTTTGAGCAGCAACGGACAATCGCCGATGCGTTCCCGCAACGTCTCGGCGATGATCCGGCTGGCCTCGGCGTCCCGATAAAGGGAACCTTCAGCGCTGCATACGTTGGGACAAGAAAGATTGGCTTCGACGATCTGGGCGCCGGCGGCGACGGCCCATGCGGCGCAACGCGCGTAATCCTCGGCAATCTGCCGCAAATCCCAACCGGGCTGGGGAGAAGCGACCACCGATACGATCAATACCTGACCCGGCAGCAACCCTTCCCGGGCCACCGCCACGTCCGCCCGCCAATCCACCGGCGATACCGAAGGCATGCCGAAACACACCGACGAACTGACGCGGGAACGATCCTCGCCGGGATTCGCCGCCGCATACACCGGACCCGTTTCGCTTTCCGTCTCGGCCAAAAAAACCCAATTGGGCAGCGGATGCGCCGGACGCGCCACCGAGCGAACGGTCTTGTACGTCAACAAGTCGTAACCCAACCGGGCGTACGCCAACAACCAGCGGCTATTGAGCAACAGGCCGGCGGCGATCCCGAGTCGCGAATTCACCGGATAGCCGAAACAGCGCCCGGCCGTGGTTGCCGGAACGCGAACTTCGACGCCCTCCAGCCGCGGACCGGCCCGGTAATTATGCCCCCAACTCCGGCCGATGTCGTAGGTCTGAATCATGGCCGGCGAACCGGATCACGGCTCCAAGAAAGCGAAATCCTCCGGTTGCATCAGCAATTGCCCGGGCCGGTCGAACACTTCGCTCGGCACTCCCAAATCCCGTTTCAGGACGAAATCCCGATCCCAGGGATTCTCGAGCTCGCCGATCTCTTTCATCCGATGCCATTCCAGATTGAGCGGGAAAAACCAGGGCGAAACCAGCGGCGTATTGATCAAGGGAAAATCCGAACCATACAACAATCGATCCCGAAATCCCTCATGGGTCAAGGCCTCCTTCAAGTAACCGAGCTTGTTCACTTGGGTGAGCGAGGAGATATCCCCGTACAAATTCGGATAACGTTCCATCATATCTTTGAGCCGATCGAAATCGCGTTGGTTTTCGTGACTCCCGGTAGAACCAAGGTGAGCGGCGATGACAGTCACGCCGGTTTCCAGCGCCAGGGCAAGTTTCTTGGGATCGGAAAATTCGTCGCGAGCGTGAGCCAAGGCGCGTTCCTTGCCGACATGCACCAACAGGGGCAAATCGAGTTCCGCCAACTTCCGGTAGAACGGCAACCAGGATCGGTCGCCGGGATCGAACTGCTGCACGGCCGGCAACCACTTGATCAACTTCGCTCCGTCAGCATGGGCTCGTTCCAGCAGTTCCACCGCATTGGTCCGCTTCGGATTGACGCTCGCCCCGTAAAACAGTTCGGGATGTTTTTCGGTTTCCTGCCGCACGAACCGGTTAGGCACGTAGATTTGAGTTGCGGCCCGGTCGAGTTGCCCCTGATCGTCGATCACTCCGTCCATCGCCAACACGATCGCAGCGTCCACTTCCCGGCTGGTTCGCACGCCCTCGGCGATACGCCGAACGATCAAGGCGTCTCCTTGGGCTTCAAGCTCGGACAGTTTCACTCCGAAGCCTTCGAGATAATACCGGAACTTGTAGCTGGACGTCAGTTCTTCCGTAGCGAAGCAACCGCTGCCGCCCGCCCCGATCCCGGCCGTATGGCAATGCATATCAACCACCGCCGCGACCGCCTCGGGATCCGGCGAAGCGAACGGCCCGCTAAAATACAACAACCGGAAGACGATCAACCCCAGTCCCAAAACCGACAGGACTAGAGCGGTTCTCTTGAACCACCGCAGGCTCGCCGATTCACTGGACCATAACCGCTGAAAACAAGACCTTTTAATCGTTCGTCGATCTATTGGGCCACCGCCACTCGCCCTAACCTCCCTCGACCGGCGTCAAACCCGGTTCCGCAACCGGCTTCCCCTGCCGCCCGGACCGCGGCCCGTTACCCAAGCAATACGAGCGAAAAGGCGCCAGCGTTTCCTCAAAAACGAAAAAGGCCCGGCCCCCGGGGGAAGGATTATCTTTTGCGCGTACGCATATCCTTTTCCTTGACGAGCATCGCCGCCTTGCCGATCCGCTTGCGAAGGTAGGTGAGTTTGGCGCGACGGACAGCTCCCCGCCGTTCCACGTCCAATTTGGCGATCCGGGGCGAATTAACCGGAAACACCCGCTCGACTCCCTCGCCGTAACTAATTCGGCGCACGGTAAAGCGCTCGGTCGCTCCCCGCCCCTGGCGGCCGATAACGATTCCGGAAAACACCTGAATCCGCTCCTTTTCGCCTTCGACGACCTTGGTATGGACTCGAACGGAATCTCCGACTTCAAACTCCAAGGCTTGCTCGCGCCGGTCGGCCTGTTCAATTTTCTGCAACAATTCTTGATTCATGATGAAAGCATTCGTTAACGTTTAATCGGCCGCCTTCCGAGGCGGTCCGAAACCGAACCGTGCGGCGCCGCGACATTTCCCGCCGCCATTCGGCGATTTGCGCATGGTTACCGGAAAGCAGAATTTCCGGAACTTTCATGCCCCGGTATTCGGCCGGCCGGGTATAATGGGGATGCTCCAGCAATCCCGATTCTCCGAAGGATTCGTCCTGAGCGCTAGCGGCGGCGCCCAACGCTCCCGGCAACAGGCGCACCACCGAATCGATGACCGTCATCGCCGGCAACGCGCCGTTGGTCAGCACGAAATCGCCGATCGAAACAAGTTCCGGAGCCAAGCCCTCGCAAATCCTTTCGTCGAAACCTTCGTAACTGCCGCACAATAAAATCAAATGTTCCCGGGTCGCCAACTCCCGGGCCATCGCCTGGCAATACCGCCGTCCCACCGGCGAAAACAACACGATCCGCGAACGGCTGGTTTGGACCGATTCGACCGCCGCAAATACGGGTTCGGGTTTCAACACCATGCCCGGCCCGCCGCCGTATGGCCGGTCGTCGACCGTGCGGTGAGCGTCCTGGGCGAAATCCCGGAGATTCCGGACGCGCAGTTCCAGCAGCCCGTTCCGGCGCGCTCTGCCGACGATACTCTCGTCCAACGGACCGTCAAACATCGCCGGAAACAGCGTAAAGACGTCGACCTTCATGTGGAGAGCCTGCTGGGGACAACCGAAAAAACCAGGCCCGGATCAAACGTCCTCTTCCTCGCCTTCTTCGACGGCGCTATCCCTGACTTTCAACGTGCTCCGGATATTCTGTTTGGCGCTGCCGACCTGCAACAGGGCTCGAACGGCGTTGATCGTATTTCCCTGTTTGCCGATCACGCGCCCCATGTCGTCGGGATGAAGCCATAATTCATAAGTCTGGGATCCCTCGCTCTCGACGAAATCGACGCGCACTTCGTCGGGATAATCGGTCAATCCCCTGATCACGAATATCAGAAATTCCTGCATCCCGGAAAAAGGGTCAATCCGCCGCCGCGGCCGCCTGTTCGGTATTCGCCTTCCGCCGCAAAGCGCGAATGAAACTCCACACTTTTTCGGAGGGCTGGGCTCCGCACTGAATCCAGTGATCGACGCGTTCCAAATCCAGGTTCACCAATTCCGTGACGTCCCGGCGAGTTTTTTTCTTCGCGGCCGAATTCCCTTCCTCGCTTTGCGACATCCGACGATTGAAGGTAGCCGGCCGATAAGTGCCGATTTGCTCGATGAATTTGCCGTCCCGAGGATTCCGGCTATCGGTCGCGACGATCCGATAAACGGGATGATTGCGAGCGCCGACGCGCTTAAGTCGAAGCCTAACTGCCATAACAAGGATTATCCATGATCAACGATCCCGCACCCGCGAGAGCCCACTTCACCACAAAAAGGGAGCAGCATCCTAACGGAAGGCCAAGACCAAAGCAAGCTTCCCTTTAATCTTTTACCAACCGGAAATTCGGCGGTCCGGCCCAGGGCGCCGGCCCGCCGGTTCGACTCGATCTCAGAAATCCCGATCTCAAGACGTTCGTGCGAAGCGAGTCACCCTGCTCTTGGGTCCCGAGACCAGTCAGCGAAGCCGGCGAGATTTACCGGACAGACGACCTGGTCGACTTCGGAACTGGACGGACGGCATGAGCCGGTTCCCCGGGACCGGAGGCCCAACGGCCACGGCAAGCTACCCCAACGAATCTCCCGTTCGGAATCCGGACCATCCGGCCTAACGGGAAGAGGAATCCGGCAGCTTGGTTAGCCAAAGTGATTCGCCCCGCCAACTTGCCGAAGACCCCAGATCCGATCGTAACGGAACTCTGACCGGCAGTTCTCGGAAACCAAGAAAACTCTTCCTCCCTCTGGCCCATCATTCCACCCCATTGCCGCGAACCGGTTTCGTTGATGGCTTGGAGTAACGGAAGAGCCGAAACCGGCGACGCCCCGGCGATTCAGTCAACCTCGAATCATCCCGTTCCCGGTTTCGCTCGTTCGAGACCGGACCGCTGCCGGATCGATTGTCTGGGCGGTCCCAAAGGAAACGATTCGCAGCGCCTCACCGGACACAGCGATCGAGTTCCCGACGATCACGCCCCTCGGGTCATGGTCTCCCGGATCCCGAAAGACCGGTGCCGGGCCCAACGTATATCGTCAATCTCAGCGAAACCGGAAGTTCAACTCCGCCGGTCATAACAGGTCAATTACCAGCGAGTCGTCCGGAATCAGGCGTTGGTCTCAGATTTCGCCTTTCGGTAGAACGAATAAACGTCACCGGAACATTAACCGGATTCGACCGGCAACACGATTCTCCGGTCTCAGAACGATTACGGCGGCCGGTTCGGTCAAGCCCAGTAAAACTCGGTAGCCCATACGGGTTGTCTGTTCCCTAACGGACCTCAGGACTATCAGTAATTCCGAGGCACCGCCCGTTCGGAGAGTTCATGTCCGCAAACATGCTGAGGACCGGTCCGACGGCCGAACCGCATAGTCGGCTTCCGTCAACGTTCGAAATGCGGTACGGCCCGCCTCCGGATGCCGTTTCGATCCGACAGCGAAAATCAAACCCGTTCCCGCCAACAGAAAACTCGAATCGACTTGCCTCATTACCAAATCGAACCCCGGTCGACACATGCCGTCCGGTGCCCGAAGCCCGTTATCCGATTGCTGACGAGAGCGCGGCCCCCGGTTCGAAAGCCCCCGATGACCGCTCCCTCACCGTCGTTCCCCCGTCCCTGTCCCTCCCCGCTAGAAAGTGCGTCGGCCGCTGGCGCTCGACCGATAATGCCCCGTTGCATTACAGCACCGCTTCTTCCCTCGATTAGAATATCCCGCAGCTCTCGAACGACGATGACCAGACCGAACGGCGGCCGCCTCGAATATCCGGTGCCATGGAATGTCGCTCCGGGCAATCAATCTCTAACCCGAAACCCGGCGCGCTTCTGATCGGAAATTCCTTGCCGCGCTAACTGGAATTAATTCGAAAAATCGAATGATTGACGAACGGGATTCGATCTGCTCATAATCTATACCTTACTAACTTGCGCAAATTAGTCATGTTAAGGACCGCGACCCTTATTCGAAAGGGTCAAACTCCGGACCGGCAACCTCGATCGATGAATTCGACAGTTTCTGAAAGCCCGGATTTGGCCGATCAAGTCGAACGCTTGGAGGCGATGAACGCCCCGGAGCGGATCCAGTGGGCTATCACCCATTGCGAAGAACGCCTGATCCTCACTTCCAGTTTCGGAGCTCAAGCCGCCGTGTGCCTGCATCTGGCCACCAAAATGCTGCCGAATATTCCGATCGTGCTGATCGACACCGGCTATCTGTTTCCGGAAACCTACCGGTTTATCGATCTCCTGTCGGAGAAACTCCGGTTGAATCTGAAGATTTTCCGGTCGCCGGTGAGCCCCGCCTGGCAGGAAGCCCGATGGGGCAAACTTTGGGAACAAGGCAACCGGGGGATCGAGGAATACAATCGCATCAACAAGGTTCTCCCGATGAAACAGGCGCTGGAAACTTTGCAGCCCCGAGGATGGCTGGCCGGTTTGCGGCGGGCGCAAAGCCAGTCACGCTCCACGGTGCCCGTAATGGTCAAAGACGGCGACTGCATGAAGATTCATCCCATTATCGATTGGTCCGACCGCCAAGTGCACGAATATCTCTCCGCCAACAACCTCCCCTATCATCCGCTTTGGCACCAAAACTACCTGACGATCGGCGACACGCATACCACCCGCAGAGTCGACGGCGACGTGAGCGAAGAGCAAGCCCGCTTTTTCGGATTGAAACGGGAATGCGGCATTCACGAAGGCATCAATCCCAATTACAGCATTTAAACCTTGATTGCCGAGCTATTCGGAGCCGGAACGAACGGCGAAAATACTTGTTGACTCGACCTGACGCCGACTTACTATTCCCGGAATAACTTTGGCTCGTCGAACCGACATCGCTTCTGTCGAAATCAATTGCGAATCATGATTGATTTCCCCCATAGGACGCCGGCCCGCCGTCCAGTTCCTTCTTGGCGAATCGACCCCGGCCCCTGCGGGCCGACAGCTCCGATATTGCGCCGGAGTTTCCGAATCCAATGATTGACGAACCGGCACTGGGATCGGTCCCGGCACCTGCCAGAATTGCCCCGGTAGAACCGGCAATTCGATGAGCGAAACGGCTACGCATCTTTATCCTACTTTCAGGCGGATGGTTCCGCGAAAGCAAAAGGAAGCCCTGCTCGAGCAAACCGGCTTGGTTATCTGGCTTTTCGGACTCTCGGGCGCGGGCAAGACCACGATCGCCGCCGGCTTGGAAGCCGAACTCTATCGTCGAGAAATCCTGACCCAACTCTTGGACGGAGACAACGTCCGCAGCGGTTTAAACCGGGATCTCGGCTTTTCGGAACTCGACCGTCAGGAAAATATCCGGCGAGTCGCCGAAACGGCCAAACTGCACGCGAACGCCGGTATCGCCACTATCGTCTCCTGCATCACCCCGACCCGAAATCTGCGGAGCCAGGCGCGCACGATCATCGGAGCCGACGATTACCTGGAAGTTTTCGTGGCCTGCGATTTGGCTACTTGCGAAAAACGCGACGTCAAAAACCTCTACGCCCAGGCGAAGTCGGGATGTCTGACCCAGTTCACCGGCAAGGATTCCCGATTCGAACCGCCGGCCCCCGATTGTCCTCCGGATCTCACGCTGTCGACCGCCGATACCTCTCCCGACGATTCGATTCGACAGCTCCTCGAGACGGCGTTGCCCCGGATTCGCCCCAGCGCCTGATTTCATGCCCGATTACACCCTAACCCATTTGGCGGTCCTGGAAGCGGAAGCGATCTTCGTCATCCGCGAAGTCGCCGCCAGCTTTGCCAAACCGGTCCTGCTCTTTTCGGGAGGCAAGGATTCCATCGTCCTCGTGCATCTTTCCCGCAAGGCGTTCTTCCCGGCTCGGCTTCCCTTTCCCCTGCTGCACATCGACACCGGCCACAACTTCCCGGAAACCATCGCGTTTCGCGACCGGCTCGTCGCGGACATCAAGGCGCAACTGATCGTCAAAACCGTCCAAGAATCCATCGATACCGGCCGGGTAGTAGAGGAACAAGGCGTCATTCCTTCCCGCAACGCCCTCCAGACGACCACCCTGCTCGACGCCCTCTCGGAGCAGCAATTCACGGCCGCCCTCGGCGGCGCCCGCCGCGACGAAGAAAAGGCGCGCGCCAAGGAACGTTTTTTTTCCCATCGCAACGCGTTCGGCCAATGGGATCCCAAAAATCAACGCCCCGAACTCTGGAATCTGTTCAACAGCAACATGAGCCTAGGAGAACATTTCCGCGTCTTCCCCCTGAGCAATTGGACCGAAATGGACGTCTGGCAATACATCAAGCTGAAAAATCTCGCCCTGCCCGAACTTTACTTCGCCCACGAACGGGAGGTCTTTACCCACAACGGCCAGTTGCTCGCCCTCTCGGAACACGTTCGCGACGCCGCGAATCAACAAACCGAAACCGCCCGAATTCGCTTTCGGACGATCGGCGACATGACCTGCACGGGAGCCGTCAAGTCCGACGCCGGCACGATCGACGACATCATCGACGAGGTAGCCTCCGCCCGCCTCACCGAACGAGGCGGCCGGGCCGACGACAAACGATCGGAAACCTCGATGGAAGATCGGAAGAAAGAAGGTTATTTCTAATCTCCGACGATGAGCGATAAGCACGGCTATCTCGACATGGACCTATTAAGGTTCACCACCGCCGGCAGCGTCGACGACGGCAAAAGCACGTTGATCGGCCGGCTGCTGCACGATTCCAAATCCATTTTCGAAGATCAACTGGAAGCCATCGAAGCCTCGAGCCGGCAACGCGGCGACGAAATCGTCAATCTAGCCTTGCTGACCGACGGCTTGCGCGCGGAGAGGGAACAGGGCATCACCATCGACGTCGCCTACCGCTACTTCGCAACGCCCCGCCGGAAATTCATCATTGCCGACACTCCGGGCCATATTCAATACACCAGGAACATGGTGACGGGCGCCTCGACGGCCAACCTGGCCATCATTCTGGTGGACGCGAGAAAAGGCATTATCGAACAGACTTGCCGCCATTCCTTTATCGCCTCGCTATTGCAGATTCAGCACATCTTCCTCGCCGTTAACAAAATGGATTTGGTCGATTACCGGGAGAAGGTTTTCACACAAATCGTCACGGACTACAAAAAGTTCGCTTCCCGGCTAACCGTTCCCCACATCGATTTCATTCCGATCAGCGCCTTGAAAGGCGATAACGTGGTCGAACCTTCTCGAGCCATGCCATGGTATCGAGGCGGCACCTTGCTTTACGCACTGGAAAACATCCACATCGGCAACGAATTCAATCACGTCGACGCGCGTTTCCCCGTCCAATGGGTCATCCGTCCCCAGAGTCGCCGGCACCACGATTTCCGAGGATTCGCCGGCCGGGTTGCCAGCGGCATCTTCAAAAAAGGCAATCCGGTGGTCATTTTGCCTTCCGGGTTCGAATCCCGGATCAAGGACATTCACACCTTGAACGGCGCCATCGCCGAAGCTTTCGCCCCCATGTCCGTGGTCCTGACCCTGGAAGACGAAATCGATATTAGCCGCGGCGATATGATCGTGAAGAAAAACAACCTGCCGACGATCACTCAGGATATCGAAAGCACGATTTGCTGGTTCGCCGACCACCGAAAGCTCCAGGCCGGACAGAAATTCCGCATCCAGTCTACCACCAAGTCCGCCATCTGCATCGTCAATGAGATCAAATACAAGATCGACGTCAACACCCTCCACCGCATCGAAGACAACCTGGAGGTCAAACTGAACGACATCGCCCGGATCTCTCTTCACACTTCCACGCACTTCTTTTTGGACCCTTACATCCGCAACCGCACTACCGGAAGTTTCATTCTGATCGACGAACAAAACCATACGACGGTAGCCGCCGGAATCGTGCTGTAATGCCTGCCGGCCTCACCCCCAGCGGTCCCCGATGACTAAAGTTCGGGTCAAAATTTGCGGCATCACGAACCGAACCGACGCGTTGCGGGCCGTCGAATCCGGCGCCGACGCCTTGGGGTTCCTCTTTTATCCCGCGAGCCCCCGTTACCTCGCGCCGGAACGAGCCCGTGAAATCATCCGCCGATTGCCCCCCTTGCTGACGACCGTCGGGGTGTTCGTCAACGAAACCGCTCCGAACGTCACCGCCGTCCGGGAATTCTGCGGCTTGGACGCCGTGCAGTTGCACGGCGAGGAAACGCCCGAATTTTGCCGCTCGCTACCGGGAAAGGTCATCCGGGCGTTTCGCTTGCGGGACAGTGCGGACATCGCGGCCGCTCGGGCTTGGGAAACGGACGCCTGGCTCTTCGACAGCTATGTCCCGAACCGGCCCGGAGGCACGGGCGCCCGCTTTAATTGGGACTGGCTGCAGCAGGCCTCGCCCCTGCCCCGCCCATTCTTGGTCGCCGGCGGATTGACTCCTCAAAACGTCGGCGAATGCATCCGCGCCGTCCGCCCTTATGCCGTTGACGTCTCTTCGGGGGTCGAAGACGAACCGGGCAAAAAAAATCCGGAAAAACTGATTCGACTGATCGCCGCCGTCCGTGCCGTACCCGATGATGCCTAACGTCGGCACGACCAATTAATTACCCTCATGATCAATACGGGCTTCGACATTTTTGTCATCTTACTGCTCATCTTGGGTAACGGCGTGTTCGCCCTGTCCGAGATGGCGGTCGTCTCTTCCCGCAAACCCAAACTCAAGCACTTGGCCCAAAGCGGCAACCGGAAAGCCGCCAGGGTGCTGGAACTCAAAGACGCTCCCAACCGCTTCCTGTCGACCGTGCAATTCGGCATTACCACGATCGGGATTTTGGCAGGCGCTTTCGGAGGCGCCAAGATCGCCATCAAGCTGGAACCGGGACTGGCCAAACTCCCGTTCCTAGCCTCATACAGCGTTGAAATTGCCTTAGGCCTGGTCGTCGCCGCTATCACGTTCGTTTCCCTGGTGTTGGGCGAGATCGTTCCCAAACGCCTAGCGTTGTACTCCCCGGAAAAAACCTCCATGGCCATCGTGGGGCCCATCAGCGCCTTGGGCGCCCTCGTCGCGCCTTTCGTGAAGATCGTGGGCTGGATGACAGATATGTTGCTGAAACCGCTCGGGATCAAACGATCCGAAGACACGACCATTACCCGGGAAGAAGTGCAGGTCATGGTGGAGCAAGGCTCTCATGCCGGCGTCTTCCACAAGGCGGAAATCGGCATGGTCAAGGGCGTCATGCGGCTCGACGAAAACCGGGTCGGCGACTTGATGACCCCTCGCCCCAAAATCGTCTGGTTGGATACCGAAGACGAAAAAAACGAGATGTGGCGCAAAATCGTCAAAAGCAATCATTCCAACTTTCCGCTCTGCGAAGACGACTTGGACCGCGTGATCGGAATGGTTTCCGTCAAGGCGATCTGGGCGAACGACTCGCTCGGGCTGGATACGAATATCCGTAATTTATCCGAAGATCCCCTGACCGTTCCGGAATCCATGCTGGTCATCAAATTGCTGGAAGCCTTCAAGCAATCGGGCAAACGCATCGCCTTGGTCAGCGACGAATTCGGCAGCATCGCCGGCTTGGTCACTCTGATCGATGTCATGGAAGCCATCGTCGGCAACCTGCCCGAACAAACCGAAAAAACGCTGAAACCTTACCGGCAACGGGAAGACGGCAGCTGGGAAATCGACGCTATGCTGGAAATCGACGAATTCAAAGATCTGCTCCAATTGCAACAGCTGCCCCACGAAGAAATCGACGACTATCACAGCGCCGGCGGTTTCGCTCTTTCCCTGTTCGGCAACATTCCTGCCGAAGGCGACCATTTCCAACACGAGAATTGGCGATTCGAGATTCTGACAATGGACCGTCACCGCATCGCCCGGATCTTGGCCCAACCCCTCTCCCAAGACCCCGAAACCGGCAAACCCGAAGACGGGAACGAAAACCCCGAGAACAGCTAGCGAACTCGGAGGCGAGCCTCAAGCCATGATCAAGAGCCGGGCGGAGCGGCCTCGTTCCGCCGTAACGGTTCGAACAACGACGGTTCGTCAAGATGTTGTTACGCCAGAAAGTCCTGTCGGTAATTGATCCCGCCTCGCGATTGATTCACGTTGAAAATCGAAATCAGGCGCAGCTTCTTCATCGTGAACGATAACGCTCGGGAACTCTGTTAGCCGCTCTGGACCGGGAAAACGACCGAATCCCGGCGGATAACCATTGTATTCCTGCTGGTTTCGGTTCCATTGGGGGCACCTGCTAGATTCCGGCTTCGATAATAACCGTATCCCATATTGCCTCCCGCTTATCCATGCGGCCTTCCTGCCGGTCCGATCGATAGACCGCTGGGGCCATATGAGTGTCGCTACTCGTTGCGGCTTCCTTCCACTCTCCTCATGGTAGCTTCAGGCGCTCCAATCTACTCTCCACCCTTGTAAAAGACCACGGAATCACGGTACGGCTGCCTTATCTTTAGCGATACATCCGAAGAGCGATATTCCTGTCTGCTTATTCGGCTGGCGAATTGATGGTTTGACCGATGATCGTGCCGATGTTGTTTCCTGTCTGGCCGGACTTCGTTCCGGCGGCGATCGCCGCCGATCCCAAAGCATCGGTGGGACCAACAAGTTTTCGACGATTCGAGAACTGCCGCGTGATACTTGAGGAACCGGTAATCGACCCGGTATTTTAGCGTGAAAAAGTTCTGAAATCATCTGCTGAAAAGCTATAAAACGAGTGATTTCCCGGAGTATGGAGCGGAATGCAGCAATAAAAAACAACACCGCCTACACCATGGGACGCTTACTGATTATTGCCACCCTGGCCTAAACCTTTATCCCGGCCGCACCTTGCCTTACTGTTGAGGGCTCACCTTCGACCGTCGCAATTGAAAGCTTTGATTTCGCTCTGGTCAAATCACTGCTGGCGACTGGTATCGCCCCCTAGGTACCGGAAGCTATGGTGCAAGCAGTACGCATTAATGACCTGTCCATTCTGACGACTCTTCTAGGAGCCGGGGCAGATTCGAACCGCACGGCGGCTCTGCAAATGGCTCTATGACGACACTCACGGGTGATGGCGAAGGCCCTACTGGAGGCTGGAGCCAAATCATCCCACAGAGCCCTCCGATTATCTGTCATTGGTAAAAACCGAGAAATGACCGACCTGCTATTGGTACACGGAGCATCACCAAGCCCTCCAGCTCCGCCTCGGGTATTTCATCCCTATCTCTATCCTGCTGCCTTATGCGGCGCAGTTCACAGTAACGACCTTTGGTTCCTGCAACGATTACTGGAAGCCGGGGCAGATCCCAACGGACTGGATAATAACGGGACAGCGCCCTATTTCTGGCGGCCACCTTGGAAAATGATTCGAAAGGCAAGCAAGCCATGCAACTATTACTGGCGCACGGCGCGAACCCTGATAACGGTGGCTGGGACTACGATTGGGGACTCGAGTACACCGTCATGGAAAGGCTAACTCTTTCGAATCATCACTCCTCCTTTCTGGATGAAATGAAAATCCTGATCAACGCGGGTGCAAACCCACCTAAGGCGCTGCAAATGGCAACCTATCTGGGCAACTTTGACGTGGCACATCTGATAATGAACCATGTAACGGGACCTCGAATTGAATGGTCCCCCCCCCTCGGACTCATCGTTGAGCGGCCAAATGAGCGGGGAAAGTTATGGCGCAGAGACAAGATCGACAGCATAGCAATTCCGGTTCTTGACGCCACGGGTCAGCCCGTGCAATCCCCCTATCTCATTACCGACGAAAAGATCGCGGCCTACCCTCAACGATTCTACTTCCTCCGCTGACACTGTTCGCCATCCAAGCCATGATCGGGAGCGGGCGCAGCGGCGGGTAGTTGCCGACTCCTCTACCTGGAACCGGAGAAATCGGGGGTTTTCGGAATGAACCTTCAAGGTAGAAAGATGTCGGCTGGGGCAACGATTTACCGCTCGCCGACCATCGATTCGTCGGCTCCGGATGCGACGTATTATCGGCTTTTCAATTACCCCGGTCTTTTTTAGTCTGCCGGACGAGCGACGTATATCCGATGCCCAACGTATATCTCAAAACCTACGGTTGCCAGATGAACGAGCGGGATTCGGAGGCTGTCTCCGCCCAATTGCTGGCCCAAGGTTATTCCTTGGTCCCGACCGAAGACCAGGCGGACGTCATCCTGCTGAATACCTGCAGCGTGCGGGATCTGGCCGAACAAAAGGCGCTCGGCAAAATGTCGCATTTGGTCAACGACTCACGGCAAAAACCGGACGTCGTATTCGGGTTTATGGGCTGCATGGCCCAAAGCCGCGGCTCCGCCTTGCTCCCAAGACTGCCGCGAAAAGGACTAGTGGTCGGCACCCAAAAATTCCATCGAACCGGAGAATACCTGGATCGGATCCGCTCCGGCGAAGCCGAGAAAATTTGCGACGTCGCCCCGGAAGCCGGCAGCGAATCGACCATCAAAGAACACCTTCCCCCGGCCTCGCTGCCGAACCCTAAACGCCGGGTATCGGCCTACGTCAGCATCATGCAGGGCTGCAACCAGCGTTGCGCTTTCTGCATCGTGCCCGACACCAGAGGCAAGGAACGCAGCCGACCGATCGCAGAAATCGTCGACGAATGCCGGAAATTAATCGCCGAAGGCGTTCGCGAAATCGTCCTGCTCGGCCAAATCGTCACCAGCTACGGCCGCCGGGAAATCGGTAAGAAAAACGGCAAGTCCGCTTTCGTCCAACTTATCGAAGCCGTCCACCAGCTCGACGGACTGGAACGCATCCGCTTTACCTCCCCTCACCCCCGAGGCTACGGCGACGACCTGATCGACGCCTACCCCCGGTTACCCAAACTGTGCGCCAGCGCCCACCTGCCGGTGCAAAGCGGCAGCGACCGCGTGCTGCGGTTGATGCGCCGCGGCTACACCCGCGAACGCTTTCTGGAACTGATCCGCAAACTGCGGGCGGCACGCCCGCAAATCGGCATCACCACCGATATCATCGCCGCTTTCCCCGGCGAAACGGAAACCGATTTCCAAGAAACCCTGTCCTTGGTGGAAGAAGCCCGCTTCGACAACGCCTTCGCTTTCAAATACTCTCCGCGCCGCCAGACCCCCGCGGCCAATTGGGAGCAAATACCCCAAGCCATCAACGAAGACCGGCACTCCCGGCTGCTGGCCAAAGTTTCGGAAATCGGCCATCAAAAATACCGGCAACAACTCGGACGCCAGGTTCGCATCTTGGTAGAAGGCCCCAGCCGCCGCAATCCCGACCGCTTGCAAGGACGCACTTCCTGCAACAAGATCACTGTCTTCGAAGGCGACCGCCGCCAGATCGGCGAACTCCTCGATTTGAGAGTACACCGGATAGGTTCGTTCACCCTGTACGGCGACCCGCTCTAATTTCCATGTTTCAAATTCCGCTTTCCACCCTCTCCATCCTACTCGGTTTGGGTTATCTCTTGCCTCAGATTTACGGCCTGATCTTTCCCGAAGATTTCCGTTCCCGGCTCCGCCGGTTTCCCCGTTCCTTGGCTTGGGGCGTTGCGTTGACGATTCTGGCCACGATCTGGTTTTTACTGACCGTGGTCCAGGCCCAGCGCGAGATCAGCGATTTCGCGGCCTACACCACGTTGATGCTCATCGCCTTCGGCGGTTTAGGACTCGCTACGTGCATCGTACTGCAAGATTTTCTTTCCGTACGCGGATTTGCGGTCTTGTTATTGTTGCTGGCCAAGCTGATGGTAGACAACGCCCGCTGGGAAGACAGCGCCTGGCGGTTGGTCATCGTCACTTGGGCCTATCTCTGGATTCTGGGGGGCATGTGGTTCACCGTCTCTCCTTGGCGGGTCAGGGACCTTATCGTGTGGAAAACGGCCAACAACGTCCGCTTGCGTTGGATCTGCGGACTGCGCACCGCATTCGCCCTGCTGGTCATCGGTTTGGGATTGTTCGTTTTTTAATCCCGCCAAGCTCATGGAACGCTCTGGGCCTACCGCCGAAAGTACGGTTCCGGGCGGCCGCATCTTGATCGTGCGCGGAGGAGCTATCGGCGACTTCATCCTGACGCTCCCCGTATTGCAAGCTCTCAAATCCTCCTATCCTCGGGCCGTCTTGCATCTCCTCGGTTATCCCCAGGTGGCCGAACTGGCTCGGTTGGCCGGTTTGGCCGATCAAGTCCAAGCGATCGAAGCCCAGCCATTGGCGGGTTTTTTCGTTCCGAACGGTCCTTTGGCGCCCGATTGGCGAACCTACTTCGCCCAGTTCGACGTCATCGTCTCCTATCTCTACGACCCCGACCACATCTTTCGCGACAACGTGTTGCGGTGCCGTCAAGTCGACGGCGAACGAACCACGTTCATTCAAGGGCCTCACCGGCTCGAGGAACAGCCGGACCAACATGCGACGCAAACGTTATTGGCTCCTTTGGAACGTCTGGCCGTTTACCAGCCCGATTGCCGCCCGCGATTAGCCCTCTCCGGCGACGGTCGCTCGACGATGCCCCCGGGACGTTGGCTGGCGATTCACCCCGGCAGCGGCAGCTCCGCCAAAAATTGGCCGCTGGAAAACTGGCGAACTCTGACCGATGCCCTGATCGAATCGACCGGTTGGCGACTATTGCTGATCGGCGGCGAAGCCGAACGCGACGCTGTCGAGCAACTGATCTCCGATCTGCCGTCCGAACGTTGCCGCCCGGCGGTTTGCTTGCCTCTGACCGAACTGGCCGCTCTCATCGGAAACTGCGAGGGTTTTCTGGGGCACGATTCGGGCATCACTCATTTGGCGGCCGCCCTGGGCCTGCGCGGCTTGGCTCTGTGGGGAGCGACCAATCAACGAGTCTGGCGCCCGCAAAGCGAACGCTTCGAACTCCTGCTGGCACCGAACGGCATCACTGGCATTCAAGTCGAAGAAGTTCTCCGCCGCTGCCGATTCTGGGAAGCCGGCTGATCGCCGCCCGCTGCAAACAGTTTGGCTAATCCCGGCAAATCGATGCCGTGTTCCCGGCGCACCTGTTCAGCCGCAACGCCCCGCCGGCGAAAACGGCGCAAGGTTAACGATTGGTGCCGTTTGGATAAGCGAACGCCTTGTTCGTCCCGCATCAACGGCAAATGAAAAAACTCGGGCGGCGTCCAACCGAAGGCTTCGTAAAGCAATAATTGGCGACCGGTGGAGATCAACAAATCCTCCCCCCGTACCACTTCGGTTATCCCCATTTCCCGATCGTCTACCACGACCGCCAATTGATAGGCCGGCAAGCCTTCTTGGCGCCACACCACGAAATCCCCGAAATCGCTTCCGGCCACCCAAGACTGCCGGCCGCGCCCCACGTCGAAAAAGTCAATCCGCCGCCCCTCGGGTACCCGAAAACGCCAATTCGTTCCCCTGCCTTCGCTCGCCGCCGAACGCCACAGCTCGAGCGGGTCGCCGATCGGCCGCCGCAGGCAAGTGCCCGGATAAAGCACGCCTTCGTCGCCCTCGTGCGGAGCCTGCGCCGCCTGCCGGATATCCTTCCGGGAACAACGGCAGGGATAAACCCATCCCCGGTCGACCAGTCTCGCCATCGCCGAACGGTAAGCGGGCAACCGTTCGCTTTGATGATAAGGACCTTCGTCCCAGAGACATTCGAACCACCGCAAGTCTTCCAGCATGGCGTTCCGGTATTCCGGTCGCGAACGATCGAGATCCAGATCCTCCACCCGCAACACCAAGGTTCCGCGGCGTTGCCGCGCCCGTTGCGCGGCGTACCAGAACGTCCGAGCATGACCCAGATGAAGAAACCCGGAGGGAGTCGGGGCCATACGTCCGCGATAAGCCGCCTCCCGCTTCATGTATCGAGATACGGCCGATCCAGTCCCTGGTAGGCGTCGATTCGCCGATCCCGCAAAAACGGCCAGTCCACCCGGGTCTGATCGATCTTGTCCCGATCGATATCGGCCAGCAGCGTCTCTTCCTCGATTACCGAAGCCCGGGCCAGGATTTCGCCGCTGGTGCCCGCCACGAAACTCCGGCCCCAGAATTCGATGCCGCCCGTGCCCTGGGGATCTTCGAAACCCACCCGGTTGACCGCCGCCACATAACAACCGTTAGCGACCGCGTGCGAACGTTGAATCGTCTCCCAGGCTTCTAGTTGGATTTGACCGTGCGCGGCCTTTTCCTGGGGCAACCAACCGATGGCCGAAGGATAGAACAGCACTTCGGCTCCCTGAAGGGCCGTCAAGCGGGCCGCCTCCGGAAACCACTGATCCCAGCAGATCAACACTCCGAGGTCCGCGAACCGGGTTCGCCAGATCCGAAAACCCAAATCGCCGGGAGCGAAATAATACTTTTCCCGATAACCCGGATCGTCAGGAACATGCACTTTGCGATAACGCCCCAAGAAGCGGCCATCGGCGTCGATCACCACGGCGGTGTTATAGTACAGGCCGGCGGCGCGCCGCTCGAACAGGGAAGCGACGATCACCACCCCCAAGTCCTCGGCCTCGGCTTGCAACCGCTCGGTCGTCGGTCCCGGAATCGTTTCGGCCGAGGCGAACCGCCCGGGTTCTTCGAGTTGGCAAAAATACTGCGAAGCATACAACTCCTGAGTGCAAACGACCTGCGCTCCCCGCTCCGCTGCTTGGCGGATACCGGCCAAGGTCCGAGCCCGATTCAGATCCGGGTCCGCGACGCATTTCACCTGAATCAAACCGAGCCGACAACGCCGTTCACCCATATCCCGAACTCCTAGTGCCGCGGACCTTCGACCCATCGAACTCGCGACCGTTAGAAAAAAACTAGCATTTTTTCAATTTTGCTTGCATATTAAAAGCCAGAATCGCTTGAATTCTCACAGTCACGTCACCCAATCGGCCATTTCGAACAAATAACGTTTCGATTCCGCAAACCCTATGTCAGCAAACAAACCATTGACCAAATCGCAACTCGTCGAGAAGATGGCGGAACGAGCCGCGGCGCAAGCCGAAGACGATCAGACACCCTTCGACAAGAAGGGAGCGCTGCTCGCGTTGAACATCCTGACCGAGTTGGCCTGCAGCGAAACCAAGCGATGCAAAGCGTTCACCTTGCCGGGCATCGGCAAGCTTGTGCTCGACAACCGCAGCGCTCGCGAAGGACGCAATCCCCAAACGGGCGAGAAGATTCACATCCCCGCCAAGAAGGTGGTGAAATTCCGCGTGTCGAAGTCCTGCAAGGACACCATCGTTCCGCCTAAGAAGTAACGTCACGATCAGAACGATTATCGAGGGCGTTTCGCTTAAGAGCGGAGCGCCTTTTTCCTATCGGCCGATCCCCTAACAATGAAGGTCAGAACGCGCTTCGCCCCCAGTCCGACCGGAAGCCTCCATATCGGCGGAGCGCGAACGGCCCTGTTCAACTGGCTCTACGCCCGGCACGCGCAAGGCGAATTCGTCCTACGCCTCGAAGACTCCGACCAAGAACGCAATACGCAGGCTTCGGTGGCGTCTCTGTTAGACGGACTGCGCTGGCTAGGATTAAACTGGGACGAAGGTCCGCGGAGCGGCGAAGCCGACGAGCCAGGACTCGGCCCTTGCGGCCCCTACTTTCAATCGCGGCGAACCGAGATCTACCGCCGTTACGTCGACCGTTTGTTAGAGCGAAATCTCGCTTACCGCCAAAACGGAGTCGTCCGCTTCCGCATGCCGCGGGAACCCGTCGTCATCCCCGATCTGATCGTAGGCGAAGTCACCCGGGAACTGACGGATCGGGAAGCGGTCGAACCGGATTTCGTCATCGTGCGCAGCGACGGCATGCCGGTCTTTCATCTGGTCAACGTGGTCGACGATCTGGAAATGGGCATTACGCACGTGATCCGGGGAGAGGACCATTTGAGCAACACGTCCCGGCACTTGGCCCTGATTCGAGCTTTGGAGCGGACCCCGCCACAATACGCGCACCTCCCGCTCATCCTCAATTCCGACAGCACCAAAATGAGCAAACGGGATCAAGGAACGTCCGTCGAATACTACCGCCAAGAGCGTTACCTGCCGGAGGCCATGGCCAACTATCTCTGTCTGCTCGGCTGGTCGCCGGGAAACGATCAAGAAATCCTTTCGCTCGAAGAACTGATCGAACGCTTCGATTTATCCGGCGTCCAACGCCATAACGCCCGGTTCGATCTCGAAAAGCTGCGCTGGCTCAACGGCGACTACCTGGCCCGGCTGGAAACTTCCCGCTTTCACCAACTGGCGAGCGCCACCCTGCAAGCCCACGATATCCCGGTGAGCACCTTCCCGACGGAATACGTCCGCGACGCCCTCGAAACCGCCCGCGGCAAAACCCGAACCCTGGCCGAATTGATCGACTACGCCGGCTTTTATTTCCGGCCTGACGACGCCGTCGTCCCCCCTCCGGAACTAGCGGCGAAACACCTGAATCCCTCCACTCGCGAGGGTATGCGACGCCTGCATCGGGCCTTGGCCGAACTTACGGATTATAGTCCCGAAGCCGTCGAAAACTGCTTTCGGCGGGTCGCTGCCGATCTGGAAGTCAAACTTCGCGCTCTGGTTCACCCCATCCGCTTGGCCTGCACCGGTTCCGTCAGCGGCCCCAGCTTGTGGGGACTGATCGCGATTTTGGGCCAAGAAGTTTCGCTACGCCGGATCGAGCGGGCTATCGCTCGAATCGAATAACGATCCCGGTTCTTCCCGGTTCGGTTGCGAGCCGAGCGGTTCCGCACAACGCGCCTGATCGTTACGAGGATTATTCACGTAATCGCTGACGCGATACGCCTCGAGCCGGTACGGCACCCGCAACTCGGGCGCCTCCGATCCGGGTGCAAGCCAGCGGCCGGCTTGTTCCGGAGCGAGGAACACCGGCATGCGATGATGGATGCCCGCTACCAAGCCAAGCGCTGCGGTCGTCAGAATGACACACGTCTCCAAGACCTCTCCGGATCGAAAATCCGCCCAGTTGCCGGGCAACGATTGTTCTTCAGGCACGGTCCACTTTTCCCAGAGTCCGGCGAACAGCAACCATCCGCCGTCGGAGCGCCGGAAATAAAACGGTTGCTTGCGACCGTTGCGTAAACTCCATTCGTAATACCCGTTAGCGGGAATCAGACAACGGCGGGAACGCCAGGCCGAACGAAAAGCGGGTTTGACGTTCGCCGTTTCGACTCGAGCGTTAATCAACCGGGACGCCAAACCGACATCCTCCGCCCATTTCGGCACGAGTCCCCAACGCGCCAGCGAAAGCCGGCGCCCTTCCCCCTGGTCCCTGAGCATCGCCACCGATTGACTCGGAGCCAGATTATAGCGGGGAATCAGCTCCGGAACCGGCCGCTCCACCTTCAGTTCCTCGAGCCGCTCGGGCTCGTCGAACCTCTGGCTGAAACGTCCGCACATGATCGCCGATCCTAATCCGGTCCGGGTTTCGGTTCAACTCCGGCGCCGGCAGGCTAACGTTCGTCGTCCTTCAAGTATTCGAAGGTCGGAGCGCCGTTGCCGTCGATGAAACCGATTACTACTCCCTGAGCCAGATCGACAGTCTCCCAAAGCCGAACGACTTCGGCCAACGACTCGACCGGTTGCGTATTAATGGCCGTCACGACCAATCCCGGCCGGAGCGACGGAGACCGGGCCGCGGGAGTGCCCGGCTCGATCTCGACGATGACCACGCCCTGCTTCCGTTCCAGACCGTACAACGAAACCAACTCGTCGTCGATCGTCCGCATTTTCAGCCCTGAACTCGCCGCGGGTTTCTCCGGCCGAGATTTCGGAGCGTCCGAATCGGGAACCGGGGCGTTGGGATCCACCCATTCTTCGGGAGTGACTTCGATATCGAGCCGGTGATCCATTCTCATCACGGCCAATTTCAGGGGAACGCCGATCGAACGCGACCGGACCTGATTCTTCAATTGTTGCACGGTGGACACCGGAGTGTCTTCGACGGCGACGATCACGTCGGCCGGCTGCAATTGCGACCGGGCCGCCGGGCCTTCAGGGTCGATACTCAGCACGACGACTCCCTGATGCACTTGGGTCAAAAACCGATTGAGCTCGGCCCGTTCGGTCAAAGTATCGATCCCGACGCCTAATCGAGCGCGAGTGAATTTACCGTCGGCAATGATCTGCCGGGCGATTTCCTCGGCCATGTTGATGGGAATGGCGAATCCGATGCCCGTGTTGATTCCCCGGATCAGGGTGTTGATCCCGATCACTTCCCCCGAAATGTTAATCAACGGCCCGCCGCTGTTGCCGGGATTGATATTGGCGTCGGTCTGAATGAAATCCTGATCCGAATCAGGTGCGCCGAAGGACAACGCACGTCCCGAACGGCCCTTGGCGCTGACATGCCCGAAGGTCACGCTGTAATCGAGTTCGAACGGAGCGCCGATCGCGATCGCGACCTCCCCAACCCTTACTTGATCGGAATCGCCGAGAACGGCCGGGGCGAAGGCGGGAGACGCCGATTCGGTCTCGATCTTGATAACCGCGACGTCCGACCGCGGATCCTGGCCTCGAATCGATGCCGAAAAGCTCCGGCCGTCCTGCAGCCGAACCCGGATCCGGGACGCCTTGTCGATGACGTGATGATTGGTCAGGATATAGCCGTCTTCGGAAATCAACACTCCCGACCCCTTGCCGTCGAACACGTCCCGTTCCGGAATTTCCTCCCCGGCGGGCACCGGAACCGGCTTGCGATGCGCCACCTCGATCACCACCACCGAATCGGATACTCTATCCGCCACTTGCACGAAGGCTTCGTTGAGTTGACGGACCAGCAGCAGCGAATCGGCCTCCGAAGCGGCGAGCGGCGCTCCCCCTCCGCTACCGGCCAAGCCGGCAGCCAAGAGCGACGACATCATAATCGACAGCAGTTTCGGTCGCGACCTCATGGCCCAACTTCACACCAAATCCGAGCCCTTGACAATTCCGAACCGGCAAAAAGCGGATGACGTCCGAATACGACCCCCGCGAACGATAACGTTATTCCGGGCCGGTGCAGTTCTTCGAACATGACCGATTATTCCCGAGTTGCGGTGGTCCGCGATCTCCCTGCCAACCCCATAAAGATGGTTCCCAGTTATCCAGGCGTAGCCGCGAAGTTCCCGAAAAATGCCGAAGACGTGACGCGTACGGTAAAGGCGGAATCCCTCAAGCGATCGAAACACCATCCATCCGAACCTTCCTCAGGGCGCGACCCAAGGCAAAAAGGAGGCCCGCCGCCGCCTCGCGTTTCTAAACCCGGAACGGCGACGGGCGACTTCAGGATCAGATATGCCCAGACAGCAGGCCTGACAAGGCAGAATAGACGGCACCCCATTAAGCGGCAATCGCTCGCGGCGCTCGCGAAGAGTCTTGGCGCGTTCGCCCAGCCAACCGGATTGATGCCGCATTACCTACCCGGTTAGAAATCGAGTCTGCGACGCCGCAGATCACAGGATACCTTTCGAAAGCCAACCCCCCTAAAAACCCGATCGGCGCCGGCTTTTCTTCGACCACCGGGCGAATGATCAAAGGCAACGAGATTGACTCGGCCCGAAAGATCGTTAGTCTCTCGACAGAGGCTAAGCCCTGTTCATGCTGCCAATTATCGAAAAGCTTTTGGAGTTACAGGATTGCGATCGACAGATTATCCGCAACCGCCAACGAATCGACCGGATCGCCTCGGATCGGACGGCTCTCGAAAGCCAGGAATCCAACAGCCTGTCGGAACTGAACGAGGCGCGAAAAAACGCCCATGCCATCGAATCCCAACGCAAAGAACTCGAGCTGGAAACGGACAGTCAACAGGAGCTCATCCAGAAATATTCCCAACAGCAGCTGCAAACGAAAAAAAATCAGGAATATCGAGCCCTGGCGAACGAGATCGTGCAATGCCGCAAGACGATTTCGGATCTCGAAGACCGGCAACTCGAACTGATGGAACGATTCGACGGCGCCCAGGAAACTATCGAGTCCGCCAAGCAAAAGGCCGAATACGCCAATAAACTGGCCACGGAAAAGATTCGGCAACTCGCAGAGAAGGACACGGAATTGCGGAGCGAGGTCGACCGCTTGCAGGCCGAACGCGAACAACTGGCGCAACGACTGGAGCTTCCGGTCCGCCAACAATACGAACGGTTGCTGAAAAGCAAAGGCGGCGACGGCATCGTCGATGTCGGCCAAGGCGTTTGCGGCGGCTGCCACGTCAAGTTGCCGGTCCAAATCGTGATCACCTGCAAGGGCCAGAAAGAAATCGTACACTGTCCCAATTGCGGGCGGATCGTCTATTACGACGACAAACGGCCCGCGTTAGTAGAGGATTGATCCCAAGCGCCTTCCCGGATCATGCCCCAGATCGCTGACAATATCCTCGAAACCGTCGGTAATACGCCTCTGGTCCGGCTCAACCGCATCACCGCCGGACTTTCGGCGGAAATCCTGCTCAAGTGCGAATTCTTCAATCCGTTGGGCAGCGTCAAGGATCGGATCGGCAAAGCCATGATCGAAGACGCCGAGCGGCGCGGAATCATCGACTGGGACACCGTGATCATCGAACCGACGAGCGGCAACACCGGGATCGCCTTGGCCTTCGTCGCCGCCGCCAAGGGCTATCGCCTCATCCTGACCATGCCCGACACCATGTCCCTGGAACGCCGCACGCTGCTGTCCATCCTAGGCGCCGAACTGGTGTTGACTCCGGGAGAACTGAGCATGAAAGGCGCCATCGAAAAAGCCCACGAACTCGCCCGCAGCTTTCCGAATTCCTGGATCCCTCAGCAGTTCGACAACCCAGCTAATCCCGAAGTGCATCGTCACACCACCGCCGAAGAAATCTGGACGGCCACCGACGGCAAAATCGATATTCTGGTCGCCGCGGTCGGCACCGGCGGAACGATTACCGGTTGCATGGAGGTCATCAAATCGCGCAAACCGGAATTCACCGCCATCGCCGTCGAACCCAAAGACTCGCCGGTCATCAATCAAACCTTGACGGGGGAACCCCTCCGGCCGGGAAGCAATCAGATCCAAGGCATCGGCGCCGGATTCGTCCCGACCAACTTTCATCTTTATGACCACACCCACACGCCGCAAATCGCCGAATGCATTCCGGTCGACAGCGAAGACGCTTTCGTGATGGCCCGGCGCTTGGCCAAAGAAGAAGGCATCTTGGCCGGCATCAGTTCCGGAGCGAACGTCTGGGCGGCCGTCCAAGTGGCCTCCCGCCCGGAAAACGAAGGGAAATTAATCGTCACCGTAGCCTGCTCCACCGGAGAACGTTATCTGAGTACGCCGCTCGCCGCCGCCGCCCGCATCGCTAATTCCTGAACGCCAGGCGCCGGATTCACCGCCACGATCCGATCTCCTCCAGCGGTATTCGACTCGCTTCCCCGCCGCCTCGCCGGATCGTTCCGCCTCCCCTTCGAAAAAAATCCATGAAACTCCCGCTCGCCCGGCGTTCGTCGCTCGGTTCGAACCGCCCCCGGCCGCGAAAACCCGCCGCCGCATCGGTGCCCGGCGATTAATCCTCGCGCTTTCCGGAAAAAATCCTTGCTTTTTTTCGTGACCGGTCATGGAATTGGCCTCGGCAAAGGAATCCGGTTTGCCGCATACGGTTTCATATTTCTCCCGGACCCAAGTTATTTCCGTAGCCGGTTTTTCTCTGACTTTTGTCGTACTCCACCTCGTTAGGGCATCGGAAGATGCGATCGGACATTTCGAATACACCATGAATCACAGGAAGAAATCCGAAGTAGGCGAAGGGTATCTGGAAATATCGGAGAAAGGCTTCGGGTTCCTCCGGTCGGCCCAGTCTCATTTCGCGCCCAAGCCTACCGATATTTTCGTCACGCCCGACACCATCAAGAAACATTTTCTGCGCGAAGGCAGCTTGGTGCGAGGCCGCACCCAGCCCCCGCACCGCGGCAACAATCCGCAACTCCGGGAGGTGTACGAGGTCAACGGCATGAAGTTCGTGGACTACACCAAGGCCATGCGATTCGAAAACCTGACCACCATCGATCCGATCGCGAAGTACACCCTCGAAACCAAACCCGACGCCGTCGAAACGCGCATCATCGATTTGGTCACCCCGATCGGCAAGGGCACCCGCGGGTTGATCGTCGCTCCGCCCCGGACCGGCAAGACCACGATTCTCAAGCAAATCTGCAACGCCATCACGACCAACCATCCCGAAGTGGAAGTGATCGTTTTGCTGATCGACGAACGCCCGGAAGAAGTCACCGACTTCCAACGCTCGGTCAACGCCGAAGTCATCGCTTCGTCCAACGACCAGGAACTGGAAACGCATGTCCGGCTTTCCCGGTTCGTAATCGAACGTTGCCGCCGGCGGGTGGAAACGGGCCGGGATATTTTCGTGTTGCTGGATTCGATCACTCGGGTGGCGCGAGCCTATAACAGCGTTCACGGCGGCAGCGGCCGAACCATGACCGGCGGCGTCGACGCCCGGGCTCTGGAAATTCCGCGCAAGATGTTTTCCTCCGCCCGCAAGATCGAAGAAGGCGGTTCGTTAACGATCCTGGCCACCGCGCTGGTCGACACCGGTTCCCGAATGGACGAACTGATTTTCCAGGAATTCAAAGGGACGGGCAACATGGAACTCATCCTGGATCGCAAACTTTCGGACCGCCGGCTGTTTCCCTCCATCGACATTCCCAAAAGCGGCACGCGCAAAGAAGAAAAACTCTTCGATCCCAATATCATCCGCGCCGTCCACTCCCTGCGCCGCAAGATGGTCGACCTCAACCCCATCGAAGCCATGGAAACCCTGACTTCGGCCATCAAGAAATACAAGACCAACCGGGAATTTCTCGAAGTCCTGTCCTGAACCCAGGGCATCGCAGCGCCCGCTCCGGCCGGTCGCCGGCCCTCACGCCGCGCCGCCCCGAAACCGATTGAATTCCCCGCCGTTTTCCCGCAGTTTGAGCGGGCGGTTCCGATAATCGACACTAGTTCATGAATTCCTGGGTCGTCGGCAATCAACCGGCCATCGGCATCTTAGGCGGCGGACAGTTGGCCCGAATGCTCTGCCTGGCCGCCGCCCGTTTGGGGATCGCGACCGCCACCATGGACCCCAAGAGCCCCTGCCCGGCCGCTCCGGTCAGTCAACGGCACCTCCATGCGGACTGGAACGATCCGGAACAACTGAACGCGCTGGCTGAAGGATGCGACGCCCTGACGACCGAAAACGAATTCGTCGACGGCGCCATCCTGCAAGAATTGAACGATTACCAAACCTATGTAGTCCCCAATCCCCTTTGCCTGCTTACGGTTCAAGACAAATACGTGCAGAAAGAAACGCTCCGCTCCGAAGGCGTCCCTACCCTGCCCGCCCGCAAGGTGGCCACACTGAGCGAATTGCGCGAAGCGGCGGAAGAATTCGGTTGGCCCTTGATCCTCAAGAGCCGCAAAAACGGTTACGACGGCAAAGGCAACCGAACCGTAAAGTCGGAGGCCGAGCTGGAAACCGCCTGGAAAGAACTCAGGAGTTTCGAACCGACTTTAATGGCCGAAAAATACTGCGAGTTCCTCAAGGAAATCGCCGTCATCGTCTGCCGCTCGGTTATGCACCAAACGGTCGTTTATCCCGTCGTGGAGACCATCCAGGAAAACCACGTTTGCCGCTTCGTCAAGGCGCCGGCGGCCCTCACTCAGGAATGCTCAGAACGAGCCGTCGAAACCGCGATATCGGCCATCGATGCCGTCAAAGGCACCGGTTGCTTCGGAGTGGAAATGTTTTTGACCCACGAAGAAAAAATATTCGTCAACGAACTGGCTCCCCGAGTCCATAACTCCGGCCATTATACCATCGAGGGTTGCCGCACCTCCCAATTCGAGAATCACCTCCGGGCGGTTCTGGGTTGGCCGCTCGGCCAGCCGGAAATGGTCCGCCCGGCCGCCGTCATGGTGAATCTGTTGGGAGACCGGGACGCTCCCCCGTATCCCACCTATATCCCGCGGATCCTGAAAGAGCAAGATGCCGGTCTTCATTGGTACGGCAAAGACCGCTGTAAACCGGGCCGCAAAATGGGTCATTTCACCGTGTTGGACGATTCGATGAATATGGCTATGTACCGAGCCGAAAAACTGCTAGAATCCTTGAAGTATCAACCCCGAATCAAATGAACCCTGACCGGTCATCCGCTCCGTTGGTAGGCGTTCTGATGGGCAGCGATTCGGACTGGCCAACGATGAAGGCGGCCGCCGAAGTGTGCGAACGTTTCGGCGTCGCCTACGAATCCAAAGTCGTTTCGGCTCATCGAACGCCCGGCGATATGGCCCGTTACGCCGAATCGGCGCATGGCCGAGGCCTGAAAGTACTTGTCGCCGGCGCCGGCGGCGCTGCTCATCTCCCCGGCATGCTGGCCAGTCACACCCCCTTGCCGGTCATCGGCGTACCCGTGATCAGCAAGGCGCTTCAAGGCATCGACTCGTTGCTTTCCATCGTCCAAATGCCTTCCGGGGTACCGGTCGCCACGGTAGCTATCGGCAACGCCCGCAATGCCGGCCTGTTGGCTGTCGCCATCTTGGGAACAGGAGAACCACGCTACCAACAAGCCCTGTTAGCCTATAAATCCCAAATGGCCGAAGAATCCCGAAAAAAAACCGCTAACCTGACCTGAACGCATGAACCCGATACCCGCAACGCTTCGCCGGCTCCATTTCGCCCTCTGGGCTTTGTGGTTGGCCCTCCCTGGCCTGGAAGCCGGCTCGGAAGACGGCCGCCTGGAGATTCACTGGATCGACGTCGAAGGCGGAGCAGCGACACTCATCGTCACCCCGGCGGGAGAAAGCGTGCTCGTCGACAGCGGCAATCCGGGAACCAGAGACGCCGAGCGCATCCATCGGCTGGCCACCGCCACGGCCAAGCTGAGCCGGATCGATTATCTGATCACCACCCATTTTCATTTGGATCATTTCGGTGGAGCGGCTCAGTTGGCCCGGCTCATGCCCGTCGACCGGGTTTACGACAACGGCATCCCGGAACGAAACCCCGACAACCGCCCCGGAGACACGCGCTTTCCCCTGCTCGTCAGGCCCTATCGCGACATGGAGGTCAACCAACGCCTGGTCATCAACCCCGGCGACCGGATCCCCTTGAAGCAGGCGCCGGAAACGGCGGCGCTCGAACTGGTATGCCTAGGAACCCGAAGGCAATTCGTCGCCGCTACCGCCGACACTCCCCGGCCGGCCCTTTGCGCCTCCCTGCCCGCGCTCCGGGAGCGGGACCAGTCCGACAACGCCAACAGCGTCGTGCTGCTGCTCAAATTCGGCGACTTCCACTTCTTCGACGCCGGCGACCTGACTTGGAATGTCGAATCCCGTTTGGTCTGCCCCCAAAATCTGGTCGGCTCCACGGTAGACGTCTATCAAGTCACTCATCACGGGCTGGACAGCAGCAACCACCCCACGCTGGTCAACATCCTGGCTCCGACCGTGACGATCATGAACAACGGAGTCACCAAGGGCTGCCAACCCAAGACGTTCGCCACCCTCGCGGCTCTGACTTCCGCGCAAGCCCATTACCAAATGCACAAAAATTTACGGTCAGACCAAGAAAACAACGTTCCCGACGAATACATCGCCAACCTGAAAAAGGATTGCGACGCGCACCCGATCCATTTGAAAGTCGATCCCGACGGCCGCCGGTACACCGTCCAAGTGCCTTCTCGCGATCATTCCCGGGTCTTCCAAACCACGGCGAAACGATAGCCGAAAAGCCGAGAGCGGTAGCCGCCACGATTGCCCCGGTTAAGCCCGCCCCGGCGCGACCGGGCGAACAGCCATGAAACGCAAGGTCATCTACCCAGGAAGTTTCGATCCTATCACCTACGGTCATCTCGACGTCATCGAACGCGCCGCCAAGCTCTTCGACCTGGTCGTCGTCGCCGTCGCCAACAATCACGCCAAACGGTTGATGCTGGATTTAGCCACGCGCAAAAGCCTCGCCGCCGAATCGACCCGGCACGTCGTGAACGTCGAAGTGAACACGTTGGACGGACTCTTGGTCGATTACGCCGCCCGGCATCAAGGCAGCGCCATCATCCGGGGATTGCGCGCGGTATCGGATTTCGAAACCGAATTCCAAATGGCCTTGATGAACCGCCAGCTCAATGAATCCATCGAAACGATCTTCATGATGCCCAAGGACCGGTTTTCCTTTCTCAGTTCCAGCATCGTCCGGGAAATCGCCAGTCTGAACGGGGATATCAGCCAGTTGGTTCCCGATCCGGTTCAACGGTATCTCCAGACCTACTTCGAGTCCAAAAGCTAGCGCCGCCGGCCGTTATCCCCGCTTCAGCCATGCCGCTCGTTATTCATCTTCCCTCCTTGGAACTCGAGGCCGGAGAGTTTCAGGGACAACTCAGTCTCGAGGAACTGGACATGGACACTCGCGACGAACTGATTCTGGCCTCCTCTCCCCTGCACTACGATCTGAGAATGGAATTTAGCGATTCCGCCCTCCAGCTGACCGGCCAAGCGAGTCAACGATTCCGTTGCGAATGCTGCCGTTGCCTGAAGACCTTCGACCGAACCTTTTCGGTCCGGTTCCGCCACCGTTCACTCCCGCTGCAAGGCGAGGACGCCTTGGAAGTCAATAACGAACATGCGGACTTGACTCCGGTGTTACGCGAAGATATCCTTCTCTCCTTGCCTTCGCATCCGGTTTGCGAAGACAATTGCCCCGGCATCAAAGGCGATTGGAACGAATCGCCGGAACGATCCGACGATACGGCCGGATCAAGCGGAGGAACGTCAGTCTGGAGTGAACTGGACCGATGGAAACCAGAGTAGGCGAAGCGTTTTTAGCATCCAGATCGACACTATGGCAGTACCCAAGCGAAAACCATCCCGAGGAAAACGAAAGGCACGGAAGGCGGCTAACAGCGCTTTCCGCCTGCCCCAATTGAGCGTCTGCCCGCAATGCGCCTCTCCCTATATTCCCCACCGGGTATGCCCTTCCTGCGGGTTCTACCGGGAACGGCAAGTTCTCAACAAGGATCTTTTCTGATTGCCCGTTTCACGACTTTCCTATGCGCATAGCCGTCGACGCCATGGGCGGCGATCACGGATGCGGCGTCATCGTCACCGGAGTTCAGGACGCCCTGAACCGGCAGCCACAGATTGAATCGGTCACCCTGGTCGGCCAAGAGAACGAAATCCTGCCATTGCTGCGGCCGGACCCTCGGCTCAAGGTATTGCATACCGACGAAGTGCTCACCATGGCCGACAAACCGATCGACGGCATCCGCCGCAAACGGGACTGTTCCATCGCCAAGGGCGTCGATTTGCTGCTTCAAAACGAAGCCGACGTTTTCGTATCGCCCGGCAATACCGGAGGCGTCGTCACCGTGGCCACCATCAAACTCGGACGGCTGCCGGGAGTCGACCGGCCCGGCATCGCCACCGTCATCCCTACCCCGCACCATAACTTCGTCCTCTTGGATTCCGGCGCGAACCTGGTTTGCAAGCCCATTCATTTGGCTCATTACGCGATCATGGGCAAGGTGTTCGCTCAGGAAATCCTCCAGCAACGCCAACCGAGAATCGGATTGCTCAGCGTCGGAACCGAAGATTCCAAGGGCAACGAACTCACGCTGGGGTCCTTCCGCTTGTGCCAGAAACTCGATTTGAATTTCGTCGGCAACGTCGAAGGCCATGATTTATTCAATGACCGAGTGGACGTCGTCGTCTGCGACGGTTTCGTCGGCAATATCGTACTGAAAAGTTGCGAAAGCCTCGCCAAGGGACTGTTTGGCTGGTTGCGTCGCGAGATCACCTCCACCCCGCTCCGCCGGCTAGGGGCGATGCTCGTCCGCAGCGGACTGAAAAAAATCGGCAAGCGCATGGACCCCGCCGCTTACGGCGGAGCCTTCCTGTTGGGTTTGAACGGCAACGTGCTGATTGCCCACGGTTCGGCCCGGGAGCGATCGATCCGCAACGCGGTCCGCGTGGCGACCGAGACCGTGGCTCATCGAATCAACCATCGTATCAACGACGAAATCGCCCAAAGCCAGATTGACCTTTCCGACGTTTCCAAACCTCAGTTATCCGTTTCGCCCGCGAGGTGAACGTTCCCTAACGATCTGACCTCGTCATCCGGCGCCTGCCTTGAAACGACGATTGCCGTTTCAAGGCAGCAACAGTTTTCCGCTCCGGATAAACCATTTGAACCGAAGTCGCCGACGACCGTCGAACGAACCGAAAAAAAGCCTGACGAGCCGCAAATGAAACCGTCCTTTCGAACGTTCGCGCTCACCGCTTCCTCCGCAGCGAGGTATCGGGGTTTCCCCCTCGGGCTTTCTAAAGCGAACGGCCTCGCTTCGACCGAAAACGACTGTGGACTCGGCGAAAGTCCGGTGAGATTGAATCCCGTTCGGCCATTCCTTCCGATTGACGGGAACGAGGTGGAATAAGTCGACACCCAGTTGAACCGGAGGCTGTCCGCTACGGCGGTTCGGAAAACGGGTGTTCGTCAAAGTTTGTTTTCGCGAGCGAGCCCCGTTAACAACCGATCCAGCACTCCAATGATTTCGCATTGGGTGTCGGCATCCAAAGTTTGTTTCCATCCGTTGACGACGACGAGCAAGTTCTCGGGAAGCGGCACCCTGATATTGGAGATGACCGAATCCAGGCGGAGAACCCGAAAATCCACGCTGGTTTCGACCCTGCCCAGCCTTGCTTTCACTCCCCCGAGATCGACAACCTCCTGATCCCATCGTTCCCCCCGCTTCGCTGCAACGGGATTCAGTCCCTTCAAAGGCACGAGCTCGAGAATGAGTTGATCCGTTTTTTCCTCCAGCAGATCCAATTGTTCGCCCTGCTTCTCGATTTCCTCGTCCTGCCTGTCCCTACGGGCTCCCGCACTGTGTATCGAGGTTTGCAACGAGTTCAGCCCTACTTCCATCCGCTCAACAGATTTGTCGTGGGCCATCCACACCCAAACGATCGTAAAGAAAAAAAGAAAGGCATTGAGCCCGAAGATATCCGGTCCGCACGTTTCCCCCGTTTTGTTCTCCCACTACCATTTGATGTTTTCATATTCATCTCCTGTATCTTCTTTTCCATACCGTTCTACGGCACCCCACCTATCCGCTGAACCGAATTGCCGATCATACTAAACCGCCGCGCTCCGGCGATTCGCCGTTCGGCGCCGGCCTTGGACGAACACGCCCAATCACAGCGACCGGGACCGACCGGGCTCAAGCAACAATGAGCGGTACGGCAGTCAAAAACCTCGATCTCACCCCATGCGTCAGAACCAAGAAAACCGGCGATAACACCATCCGGATCGGAGGCTTTTTTGATCCGGCAACAACGGAAACTTGACCGTCACGACGCCCCAACCGTCGAAACTCCACGACAGCTGACGACGCCGGCCCCACCGAAGCCGATTCCGGTATAATCCCGCAAGATCGGGGCGATCGAAGAAGACGAAATCAGAAATGCCGTCCCTTGTTCGACCGAAACGGCAAAGCCGAAGGAACGGACGCCATTGGCAATCAGGTCACGACCGGACTATCCCGTTCGAGGCCCGAACCCTACCCGCCTCACCCGATCAAAACTCCGACCGGGCGCTTTCCTCCAACGGATGACCGGGACAAGGGAGCTAAGGAATCGCAATCCGGAAGCCAAGCGATAATCGTCGCTGGCCGTAATCCCGGGAACGGAAAGCGTTCCGCGTCGGAACCGCTCGTCCCCTCCTTTAATTGCTGATTCGACTTTCGTCCTTTTTTCTGCCAGACTGCCGGACGAGTGGACAAGACGGTTAAAACTGAGCTAAATCGGAGCGAAGCGGTGGAGAGTCCGAACTTCGTTTCCGTTGCGAACGACATGCGTAGCGTCACGACTCGAACGACTTTACGATTCCCCGGACGAATCGCACGATAGCGCCCCGAAGATTTGAAGATGGCCGAATTCCCGCAGATAAACGTTCTCGTCTCTCGAACGTGACCGATCCGGTCCCGGAACAGGCCCACTGCCGTTTTACCCGCCAACGTATCGCACCATGACCCTGCCACAACGAATCGTCGACTTCGTCAATCCTCGAGCGAAGCACCAATTCAAGGGAAGAACCTGTTCCATCCGCTCGGTAGGCTCCTATGTCCCCGAAAAGATCCTGACCAATCACGACATCGCCCAGCGGGTGAACACGAGCGACGAATGGATCACCTCCCGCACCGGAATTAAGGAACGCCGAATCGCCGCCGCCGACCAATACACTTCCCATCTGGCGGCCAACGCCGCCTTGGACGCGCTCAAAAAAGGCGACGTCAAACCCGAAGAAGTCGACCTGATCATCGTCGCCACCATTACCCCGGACATGCCGTTCCCGGCGACCGCCTGCCTCGTCCAAAAAATAATCGGAGCCGAAAAAGCGGCCGCCTTCGACCTGGAAGCCGCCTGTTCCGGATTCATCTACGGTTTGGAAATCGGCCAGCAATTCATCATGTCGCAAACTTGCAATACCGTTCTGGTCATCGGCGCCGAAAAACTCTCGACCATCATCGACTGGGAAGACCGCAACACCTGCGTGCTGTTCGGCGACGGCGCCGGCGCGGCGATCCTGCAGAACCGGCCGGATTCCCACGGCTTGCTGACCACGGTCATGGGTTCGGACGGCAACAAAGGCGACTTGCTCTGCATGCCGGCCGGCGGTTCCAAGAATCCGGCCAATGGCGATACCATCAAAGATCGGTTACATTATCTGCGGATGGACGGCAGGGAGACGTTCAAACACGCGGTCAACGCCATGTACAAAGCGGCCCGGGAAGTACTCAATCGCTGCCAACTCAAGATTTCGCAAATCAAACACATCATTCCCCATCAAGCTAACAAACGCATCATCTCGGCCGTCAGCGACCGGCTGCAAGCCACGAAGGATCAGGTCTTCATCAATCTGGACAAATACGGCAACACCTCGGCCGCGTCGGTCGCGATCGCGCTCGACGAAGCGGCGGCGAACGGTTGCCTGAAACGGGGCGATCTGATCCTGCTCGTCGTCTTCGGGGCCGGCCTGACCTGGGGAGCCGCCATCATCGAATGGTGACTTATCCGCTTTTCAGGACAAAACAAAAGTTGACAAAACGGTTTTTTGTGGCATTTTATACTCACCGGTGCTATAGTATGTGCCGTAAAGAGCGTAGTACCGACCAGACAGTACCTTATGAAGCTAACTGAAACCGATAATTCGGACGGGTTCGAACGGATCACCATGACCGCTCAGGGCATGGAATTGTCCTTCCCCGCCCATTTGGTTAACATCCAGGATAACGGCATCGAATTCCTTTCCGAAAAGGAAGTGCCGACTTGGATTCAGACGACCGTGGAACTGCAGCCCCCCGGCCAAGCCGAACCGTTGCACTGCCAAGGCATCGTGGTGAGTTGCTCGGGCAACCGGCACGCCGGCTATGTCGTTTCCATCGTCTTCACCTCCAACGGTCCCGAAGTACAGGACGAAACGTCGGATTTCGTCTACTCCGAGCCCACCCTGAGATTCTAGCGGCCGGTTCCGAACGACCTCCATGGAAATTTTCCTGCGCGTCCTGAGGGCCGCCGTCGACGGTGGCGCCTCGGACGTGCACATCAAGATCGGAGCGCCCATCGTCGTCCGCATCAATGGGCGACTCTTCCCGATCGAAGCGCCGGAACCTACCGCCGAATGGATGGCGGAAGTATTGCGGAACATCGTCCCCCAACACCAGAACGAGCGCCTGGAAAAAGAACGGGAAATCGATTTTTCCTACTATGCGAAAGACGTAGGCCGCTTCCGCACCAATCTCTTTCAGCAGAAAGGCAGCTTCTGCCTTTCCATGCGCTACGTCAAAACGGACATTCCCAGTTTCGAAGAACTCGGCCTGTTGCCCCAACTGCGCAAGCTCGCCCACGAGCCGCGAGGCATCATTCTGGTTTCCGGGACTACCGGCTGCGGAAAATCGACGTCGCTGGCGGCCATGATTCAGGAAATTAACGCCACCCAGGCACGGCACATCATCACGCTGGAAGATCCCATCGAATTCGTCTTCAAGGACGACAAATCAATCATCGAACAACGGGAAATCGGCTTGGATTCGCTTTCTTTCGCCGCTGGGCTGAAGCACGTGTTGCGGCAGGACCCCGACGTCATCATGATCGGGGAAATGCGCGACGCCACCAGTTTTTCCGCCGCCATGAGCGCCGCCGACACCGGGCATCTGGTGTTCACGACGCTCCACACCACCAACTGCGCCCTGTCCGTCACTCGGATCCTGGATTTCTTCATGCCCGAAGAACGCGACCAGATCCGCCGGCAATTGGCCGGCACGCTCAAAGCGGTCGTGTGCCAACGCATGGCCTCCCGCATCAAGGGCAGCGTCATCCCGGCCATCGAAATCATGATCAACACCCCCACGGTGCGCAAACTCATCGAAGAAAATCGCCTGGATAAACTAGCCGCGGCCATCGAAACAGGGGGAGAAGACGGCATGCAGAACTTCAATCAGGCCCTCTTCCAACTGGTCAAGGACAAGGTGGTTTCCGAAGAAGAAGCCCTGTCGAAAGCGACCAACGCCCAAGCCCTCGAAATGAATTTCCAGGGCATCTTCCTGGACGAAGGCAAACGCATCCTGGGCTGATTCGCACCGGTCCGCCCCTTCCCCGTTTCCCGCAATTGCGAGCTTGACTTTTTCGGGCCGCGCCTTGAGGATGGCTTTTCGGCTCGTCGAAATGATCCTCCAGACATGAACAGATACCTGCGTGCCAGTTTTATCCTCATCATCCTCCTGTCGCTCTCTTCGGGGGTAACTGGGTATCTTACCGGCAATCGAATTGATGACTTGGAAGAGCAGTTGGACGTCGCGATCGTCAACGAAGCCAGAGCGACCAGGGAACGGGACGCCGCGGTCAAGGAACGAGACACGCTGAGAAGCGAAAACGAGATTCTGACCAGCCTGCTGGAGGACGAAAAGGACAAGTCGAACGCCCTCGCCACGGAACTGACCCGGCAACGAAGGCGAGCCGACCAATGGGAAGAGAATACCAAGATTTCCAATGCCGAACGCGATCGGGCTCAAGCGGTTGTGGCGAGATGGAATGCCTTGGGAGTCGATTTCGATGACGTCCGCACCATGAAAGACGATCTGCTCGCCGCCCGGGAAGAAATCAAAGCCCAGAATGCCGAACGCGAGATCATGGTCCGGGAGATCAACCAACTCAAATACGACCTGAGCAAGTACGAAGGCCCCGACCTCGAAGTGGTCATGCGGAAAGGCCTGAAGGGTTCGATCGTCGCCATGGATAACGAATGGGATTTCGTCGTCGTCAACGTCGGCGAAGACGACGGCGCCCGGTTAGCGGGCAAATTGATGGTGAGCCGCGGAGAAGACTTGATCGGCAAGGTCCAGATCACCGCCCTGCACGCCGACCACTGCATCGCGAATATCCTTCCCGATTGGAAAGCCGGGGAATTTCAAGTCGGCGATATCGTCCTCTATTAATTTCGACTGCGAAAACCATGCAAATCTGGCATCGTTTGATCCTGACCGTCTTTGGTTTGGTGATCTTGGCCGCCCTCGCCGGTTGCGCCAGCACCGGGCGGGATGTCGATAACGCTTCGGCCCGCCCCTGGGGCACGCCCAGAGATTGGGAACACGGCCTCCCGATCGGGATTACCGAAGGGCGCTAACGCGCTATTTGGCGTACTCGATACAGCGCACCTCCCGAACGACGGTCACTCGGATCTGTCCGGGGTACTGAAGTTGTTCCTCGATTTTCCGGCAGAGCTTCCGGGCCAGCAGCTTCGCCTCTTCGTCACTTACCTTTTCGGGTAAAACGAACGCCCGGACCTCCCGCCCGGCGTGAAACGCGAAACAACGCTCCACGCCATCGAACGACTTGCCGACTTCTTCCAGATCGTTGAGCCGCCTGAGGTAGGATTCCACGGTTTCGGACCGGGCGCCGGGCCGGGAAGCGCTGATCGCGTCGGCCGCTCCGACCAAAATGCCCAACACGGTTTTGTGTTCGTTCTCGTCGTGATGCGAGGCTACCGCCTCGGCAACTACCGAATTCTCGCCGTGGCTCCGAACGAACTTGCCGCCGGCGACCGCGTGAGACCCGTCGATCTCGTCACCCAACGCCTTCCCGATGTCGTGCAGCAAACCCGCCCGCAGGGCGTCCGTCGGGTCGAAGCCTAATTCGACCGCTATCAATTGCGTCAGCCGCGCCACTTCCACCGAGTGGTCCAACACGTTCTGCGAATAACTGCGCCGAAAATACAGCCGCCCCAAACGTTCGAGTATCGCCGGATGCATCGGAGCGAGCCGTAGCTGACTCACCACCTTTTCTCCCATCTTCACGATCCTTTCTCCGATATCCGCCGAAACCTTTTCCACGACCTCCTCGATGCGGGTCGGGTGGATGCGGCCGTCGGCGACCAATCGTTCCATGCTTTCCCGGGCGATTTCCCGCCGCACCGGATCGAAACCCGAAACGATCACCGTATTGGGCGTATCGTCGATCAACACGGTCATGCCGGTAGCGTTTTCGAAAGCGCGAATATTGCGGCCCTCGCGGCCGATGATCCGGCCCTTGATCTCGTCGCTTTCCAGCGCCACCGCCGAGATGGTCGTCGCCGATACGCTGTCGCCGACGTAACGTTGCATGGCGATGCCGATAATCCGCCCGGCTTGTTCGTGCGCCTCCCTCTTGGCCTGCTCCAGGATCCGGTTGGTCAGATCGCGGGCTTGTTCGTGCGCCTCGGACGCCACCGAATCCATCAGTTTTTTTTTCGCCTGTTCTTCGCTGAGGGAAGCTACTTCGATCAATCGCTTGCGCAATTCCTCTCCCTGCGATCGAGCCCCGTCGATCAGTGCTTCCAGCCGGTGACGTTCCTCGCCCAATATCGCTTGATCAGCGGCCAGTTGAGTTTCCCGGCGCACTTGATTTTCCATTTGAGAGTGCAGCAGATCCTGCTGTACCCGGAAGCGTTGTTCGCGTTCGTCGAGTTCCAAGGTTTTCCGGCGAACTTTCTGTTCGGCATCTTGACGGATCCGATCCGATTCCTCGTCAGCCGCTTGGCGGGCGTCGGACACGATCTGTTCGGCCCGGATTTCGGCGTCGTGGATCAAGGCTCGGTCCCGGGAACGCAAGGACCGCACCCGCAAATTATCCGCAATGCTCAATCCCAGGACGGCTAGGCCTCCGATCGCCACCACCCACCATTCCCAACCGTCTACGGTCAACGCAAGCATGGCCGAATCGAACTACTCACCACCTCACCCACCGGTTCGGGGTCAAAAGGCAATCCATTTTCTGATCCCAAACGTTCTCGGGCAGGCTGTCCCGCAATTGCGATTCGTACGCTACACCGCAACGAAGCCCCCGGATTCCCTGGAGCAGCCGATCGTAATATCCCCCGCCCCGTCCCAACCGGGCGCCGTTTTTCGCGAACGCCAAACCGGGCACCAACACCAATTCCAATGCCTCTTTATCGATCGCCGCACACTCGGCCGAGGGTTCCCGCACGCCGAACCGGCCAGCAACCAATTGACGCCGCTCCGTGATAAGGGCGTATTCATATTCGGCACTTTCCTGATTCCAGCGCGGCAATGCCACCTGTTTGCCCTGACACCACCCCGCGGCCCAAACCTCGGTCAGGTCGATTTCCCAGCCGCTGGCCGCATAGCATCCCAAGACCTGCACTCCCGAATATATCTCGGAACCGAGCAAGCGCTCGGCCACAGCCGACGAATCCTCTCGGTTACGGGGCAACCGGGATAAAATCCCGGCCATCCGCTGCCGGATCGCTTCCTTCCCCGGGTCGGCTGGTTCGAGGAGGACCGCCTGCTTCGACGCCTTCATCGCTCCTTCGCCCGGCTTCGAGACAACCGTTCCCGCCACTGGCGGACCCGGTCGCCAAGCTGCTTCTCGGCACCCTGCTCGGTCGGTTCGTAAAACCGCCGGTCGGCCCCCAAATAATCCTGAACGACGAAATGACCTTCGAAGTTGTGCCCATACCGATACCCTACGCCGTTGCCCAATTTTTTGGCTCCCCGGTAACTGGCGTCGCGCAAATGCCGGGGAACCGGCAGGATCGGATTCTTTTTGACGTCTTCCAAAGCTTTGTCGATCGCAGCGATGGCACTATTGCTCTTATGGGAAGCGGCGATATAGATGGCCGCCTCGGCAATGGGAATGCGAGCTTCCGGCCATCCCACGAATTCGGCCGCCTGGCAAGCGCTGGTCGCCAGCACCAAGGCCATCGGATTAGCCAAGCCGACATCTTCTGCCGCGCAAATCATCAAGCGCCGGGCGATAAACCGCGGATCCTCTCCGGCGTGGATCATCTTGGCGAGCCAGTAGAGAGTAGCGTCCGGGTCGCAGCCGCGCATCGACTTGATAAACGCCGAAATCGTATCGTAATGGGCGTCGCCGTCTCCGTCGTATACCACGGCCTTTTTCTGAATGCACTCCTCGGCGATTTTCAAATCGATGACCGTTTTCCCTTCGGCGCCGGCCGGAGTAGTCAGAGCGGCGATTTCCAACGAGTTGAGCGCCTTGCGGGCGTCGCCGTCGGCAGTCTCGGCCAAATGCCGCAACGCCGGTTCCGCGACGCTAAGCGAGCGAGTGCCCAACCCCCGGTCCCGATCCAGCAACGCCCGGCGCAACAACAGCAAGATGTCTTCGCCGCTCAACGGCTGCAATTCGAAAATCTGCGAACGGGAAACCAAGGGCGAATTGACGAAAAAAAACGGATTATGGGTCGTGGCTCCGATCAACTTGACCGTGCCGTTTTCGACGTCGGGCAATAAGACGTCCTGCTGCGATTTATTGAAGCGGTGAATCTCGTCGATGAACAACAAGGTCAATTGTTCGTAACGAGACCGATGCAACGCGGCTTCTTTCAACACCGTCCGCATATCGGCGACATTGGAAACCACGCCGCTAAGCACTTCGAAGCGCGCTTCGGTCGCTCGAGAAATCACTCGGGCCAGAGTGGTTTTGCCGGTACCGGGAGGACCGTAAAGAATCAGGGATTGGACCCGGTCGGCTTCGATAGCCCGCCGCAAATTTTTTCCCGGCCCCAACAGATGCGCCTGGCCGACTACCTCCGACAAACAGGTCGGACGCATGCGGGCCGCCAAGGGGACGCCGGGCGAACAGGATTCCCGCTCGGCCATGCCGTCGATTCCCTTTCCGGGATCGTGCCGATCCCCGAACAGATCTTCCTGGGCCATGAAAAAAGGAATTACTTCTGCTTACCGAAAAACAACCCCGCTCTATGCCGTGGGAAACGGATCCGCCGAACGGATTCGGAACAAGTGGAACTCACCCGGCAGTCTTCGACTTCCAATAAAGGCATGCCGGCCACTACCGGAGCTACCGTTCCCTTTGTAATAAAATAAGGTCCAGGGATCCTGTTTCGATACACGAACACGGCAGGGTTAAATCCTTGCGTCGATCGAATTTCAATGAGCGAACCTTCGGTAACGTAAACTCCCTCGTAACGACGGGGCTATTATCGGCGAAGAACCGGGTTAATCTCAAGTTAAAAACGACCGGCGGGCGCCGGCCGGTCCAGTTGCGGCGGAGCGTGCCGTCCGAAGGGATTGACTTCCGGAGCGTGGGTGGCCAAGCGCTGCGACCAAAGATCGATCAGGTCGATGACCGCCTCGACGTCGAGCCCCAGATGCTTCGGACGGTAAGCGGCCAGATAGCCGCGAGCCAATGCCAACAACGCGCCGGCCGGGCGCAACCGGTCCTTCTTGAAATGGACGAAAGCTCCCGCCAACTGGATGAGCCCCTTGTAGAAATCGCCGTCGCTCTCCCGCCGGCGAGGCAACCACAATTCTTCCAGCACGTCGTGAGCCTCGTAAAACAGCTGGCGGTTGAAGCAGGCGAAAAAGCCCAGATAGTGAGCCGGCCGGTCCCGGCCCTGCAAGCCGTCGATCAAGGCCGCGATCTTGGCGCTTTTTCCGCTCATCGAATAAGGCTCTGGTTCACCGGTCCGTTTCGCTTTGATTTTGACATCCCCGATCCCAGGAAACAAGCTAGGCGCATGGCTATGCCACTAGGTCGCGGTCTGGGAGCGTTACTGGGAGGATCCCCGCTTCCCGAGCCGGAGACGTCCTCCCCCCCAGAAGAATCCGTTCGCCCGACCGTTACGTCAACCCCGCCCGTTCCGGACCGGAAACCGAACGTCCTGCCGATCGACTCGGTTCAGCCCTGTTCGTTCCAACCCCGCAAAGATTTCGACCCTAAGTCCCTGAAGGAATTGGCCGACTCGATTCGCTCTCAGGGAGTCGTGCAACCGTTGGTCGTGCGGCCGGCCGGAGACCGGTATGAACTCATCGCCGGCGAGCGGCGGTGGCGAGCCGCCCAGTTGGCCGGACTCCAGGAAGTTCCCGCTGTCGTCCGGGAAGCCGACGATCGGGAAGTCGTCGAACTGACCCTGGTCGAAAACCTGCAACGCGAAAATCTCAATCCCATCGAAGAAGCTCTCGGCATGCAGCAACTGGCCGAACAGTTCCGGCTGAAGCAGGATCAGATCGCGGAAAAAGTTGGGAAAAGCCGAGCCGTGGTCGCCAACGCCCTCCGCTTGCTCCGGCTTCCCCCCGAAGTACAGGACAATCTGAAAAAACGGGAACTGTCGGTCGGGCACGCCAAAGTCATCTTGGGATTAACGAATCCGGCCCAGCAATCGGCTGTGGCCCGGCGCATCGTCAAGGAAGGGTTGTCGGTTCGCAAAACGGAAGAACTGGTAGCCAAGACGCTGGAAAAAAATTCGGACGACCTCCGGCCGGAGCCGGCCCCGCCGCCTGATCCCAATATCGTTCGATTGGAAGAAAAAATCCGCCAGCGGCTCGGCACCCGGATTCAATTGCGATATCAGGAAGGCAAAGGGGCGTTGACCTTGAAATTCTTTTCGGACGAAGACCTCGAACGCATCGTCCAGTTACTGGGCATCGAACCCGACTGATCCGACGTTAACCGACGATTACGCCGAATTCTCAGCTATGGCCGATTCCAGTTCTATCCGTAAGCAATGCCTAGAAGAACTTAATCGACGGGAAGCGAGCGTCACCGAACTGAAGGCCTTCGTCGGATTGGACGGATTCGTCGACGAGATCATACATGCGGTCGACAAACGGGAAGACGCCACCACCTTTCAACGCATTCCTTCCCTGTCCGCGCTGGCGGAACGGATCGCCGGAGCGGCCGGCCACAGCACGAACATCGAATTGGTGCCGCAGAAAATCAAGCTGGGCGGCAACGGCCCCATCTTGGCCAACGCTTTAGGCGCCTTCGGAGTAGGCGTCACCTATGTCGGAGCGCTCGGCCACCCCAATCTGCATCCGGTATTCGCTCCGTTGGCGAACAAGGGCGATGTCTACTCGATCGCGGAACCCGCCCACACCGACGCCCTCGAATTCAGCGACGGCAAACTCATGTTGGGTAAAATGACTCCCCTCAACGACGTAACCTGGGACAACATCGCCAAGCGCATGGGACGATCGTCGTTTCAGGAAAAACTTCGGAACTCGCATCTCGTTTCCTTCGTCAACTGGACCATGGTGCCGTACCTGAGCGATATCTGGCAAGCCATCCTCGACGAAGAAATGCTTGCCGATTCGGGACAGACGGCCTTTTTCGACCTCTGCGATCCGGAAAAGCGCAACAACGACGACATTTTAGAAGCCATGAACCTCTTGGGGCGTTTCCGCAAAAAACTGCGCGTCATTCTGGGATTGAACGAAAAGGAAGCGCTGGAACTCGCCGAAATCTACGGCGTTACGCCCGGCACCGCCGATCCCGAAAGCCGCTGCGCCTTGGCCGAAGCTTTGTTCCGGCACCTGAACGTCGATCTGCTGGTCATCCATCCCGTCGCCTACGCCTTGGTCACCTCCGAACGAGCCACGACCTGGACGCCGGGGCCCTTGGTCGAAAACCCGGTGCTGACCACCGGCGCCGGCGATCATTTCAATGCGGGGTTTTGTCTCGGCCTGTTGCTGGACATGTCGCCGGAATTGTCGGTGCAGTTGGGCGTCACGACCAGCGGGTTCTACGTGCGGACCGGGAAAAGCCCGTGCATCCCGGATTTGAAAGAATTATTGGCCAACTGGCCCACTCCTCATAACTGACGCGCCTGCGATCCGTCCCTGACTCCGACCGCTCCCATGATCCTGCCCATCGTCACCTACGGCGACCCCGTGCTCCGTCACAAAGGCGAATCGATCGCCCCGGACTACGAAGGGTTGACTCAACTGATCGAGGATATGCTGGAAACTATGCGCCAGGAGCAAGGCATCGGACTGGCAGCGCCGCAGATCGGGCGGGCGCTGCAACTCGCGGTGGTCGACATCAGTGCGTCCGAAGATCGATCGTCCCGGATGTTCCTCGGCGATCAAGCGGTCGATTATCGGGAAAAAATGCCCCTGATCCTGATGAATCCTCAAGTAAAGCTCCTGAACGAGCCCGTCACCGAACTGGAAGGTTGCCTAAGCTTTCCGGAAGTGTTCGGAAAAGTGCCGCGGCCCGAAGCGATCGAAGTCAGCGCCCGGCAGCCGGACGGCTCCCTGCTCCAATGCCGTTGCCACGGTTTGCTGTCCCGGGTCGTTCAGCACGAAACGGATCACTTGAACGGCATTCTTTTTATCGACCGGATGGTCCGCGACGAAAAACACAAACTTCTCACCGAATACCGGGAAGCGAGGGAACGTTCGGCCTCGTCCTGAACCATTCGCCCGCCGCTTCGAGATCAGGAAGAACCCGCCGCCGCCGCCCTCCCGGCCAAGAGCGTTTCGGCCTCGGCGAGCCAGGCTTCGGAGGGCAACGTATAGGGACGAAAGATTTCCGTCCACCCTTTCCGTTCGTGACAGTAAAGGGCCCGGTACAATCCCAAAGCGTTGGCTTGGGAACCGTCGATCAAAGCCGCCGAGTCGTTGGCGCTCATTTGCAGCAACACGCGCATTTCGAAATACGGCAACGCCCGGCGGGTCAAACAACGTTGCACGTCACCGTAGGTATCCAACGCCGCCAGGACGTGAATGCTTCGAGAGCTGCCTTCGCGGACCAGTCGATCGAAGATCGCCCCGGTGCTTTCCTGCCCCGGTTCCTCGTCCAGCAATGCGAATTCGTCTTCGGCCCTTAACTGACGGAAAGAAGCCAAGGCGAAGATGACCAAATAAACGGCCGGCCGGTTCCGGCGCTCCGTTTCGCGTTCGGCTAACTCCTTGCTAAGTTCTCGCAGCAAATCGTCAGGATTCGTCGCGTTCAGGGTCTGAACCGGGTGGGGAAAAACCGCGAGCGCCCGATCGATCAACGTTCGCTGACGGGAATTCTCGAGGAACGGGTCCAGAACGATAAAACGAGCCGATCCGGCCGGCGATGACGCGGCCAAGGAAATCATCCCGCTCAATAACAAGGACAAGGACATCTCGCCGTTTTGCCCCACTATCAACAGATTGCTACCGCCTTGCGCTTCGAAAACGGCTTCGGTATGCCCCTTGATCATGTTGGGAGCGCCGAGCCAAGCGACCGCTCCACTCGCCGGCATCTGTCCTTGAAGCGCCGCCGCTAGTTCGGGGTTGTCGGCCAAATTTGCGGGAGCGTTGCCCTCGAAGATTACCGGCCCCGGGGTCGAAACGCCTTGTTCCTGCGCCAAGCCGGCTAGTTGTTCCAGTCGAAGATCCCGTTCCCGATCGGAAAGCCAAACGGTCTGAAACGGGCTGTTCGCCGCCAACGCTCCGCCCTCAGAGTTATAAATGCCTTCTCCGGGACGGGACAGCAACCGGGGCGCCGTATTGTCCTCGTCCATCACCAAGATGGCGTCGGCCTCGTCGCATTGCAGAGCGATGCGCACGTTCATTTGCGCGAAAGTAGCGCGCCCCAAGGTATAAACGCCGCCCAACGTCTGGGATCCTAACACAGCGTGGATGCCGAAAGCCCGCCCTTGGCGAGCGATCCGATCCAGCAAGACAGCCGCCCGTTGCGCCCCGGCGTCGTCCTCGACAAAAAACTCCTGAAACTCGTCGATCAGCAACAACGTGCGGGGCAACGGCTCCCCCGACGATTCGCGATAATGGTTCAAATCCCGGGAATTATGTTGCCGAAACAGTTCGCCGCGCCGCCGCAGTTCCGCATCCACCCGTTCCAGTACGCTCAACCCGAATTCGCGATCGCTTTCGATGGCGACCACCCGAGCATGGGGCAACCGGTGCTTGGCGTAGCATTTGAATTCGACGCCCTTCTTGAAATCGATCAGATAGAACTCGATTTCGTCGGGACGGCATCGCAAGGCGAGATTGACAACGATCGCATGGAACAACGTCGATTTTCCCGAACCGGTCTTGCCCACGATCAGCGCATGTTGCTGCAACCCCTGGCCCAAGGTCAGATACTGCAATCGCGACGTGCTGGCACGACCGATCGGCACACTTAACACGTCTCCGGTAGCCCGGGTCCAGATCTCCTCCGGCGGCGGGGCCACGGCCTCGAAAGGGATTTCGACTTTTCCGCCTTGGGCATGGAGCTGGCCGGCCCGGGTCATCAAGGCGATCGACAATTCCGGATCGGGGGCCGGATCCCAATGCAAGCCGACCCCCGGTTGGCGCTTCCCGCCCAGTTCGCAACCGTCGCCTTTGAGCCGCAACCAAAAACATCGTTGCCGGAGGGTTTCGCCGACCGGTTCTACCGCCAAAGGGGTTCGCAAATCCCGATGGATGATCAAGAACACCCCGCATCGGGGACCGTTCAGGGCCAAGGATTGCAATTGCCCGAGCGCCGTTTCGCTAAAGCGCGCCGGAAAGTCGGCCACGACCAAAAACCGGTATTTTTCGGCCAAGTCTCCAGCTTCGCGATTATAGTCCGCCAGAGTCGGATATTCGTTACGGAGATACATCTGCGTGACCTTCTCCATATGGACGGTGAGATCTTGCAGACAGTTATCCAGTTGTCCGGCCTCGGTCCAAATCCGCCGCCCGATCATCTGTTCGTCGTGATCGGACAAGTGCATCCAACCGGAAAAAATTTTCCCCATGCCGACCGGATCGAAAATCGTCATCGCCAACCTACCGACCGGCGACGTCGTCAATAACCGCAGCAAGATCCCGTTCAACGCCGTCACCACCGGGCCCTCGGCGATTCCTTCGGTTTCGAAGAGCACCGATTCCCCTTCCGGGATCTTCAACGCCAAGGGCGCCGTCAGTTGCGTGGTCTCGTGACGGACGAGCGGCGAATCGCCGCCCGAGCGGGAAGCGAGTCGATCGAGATCCAGGCGCAAGCTGGCGAACCGCGACGCCGCATCCCCTCCCTGAGGCGGCTGCCATTGGTCGCTGTCCAGCGAATCCCAGCCGGGCAATAATTCAAGAGCCGCCGCTCGGCTCTCTTCCAACCGGGTCAATAAAAGCTCCGACCGGTGCCGGTAATCGTCGGCCAGTTCCCCGGTTTTTTGTCGATACTTCCGGGTCAATTCTTCGGCTTGCTCCGACTCTTCCGCTTCGATACGGGATAACTCGCGCGCGCTTTCGCCGGGACCTTCGCTGATCCGAGCCAACCGATCGATAGCCCTAGTTTCGTTTCGCTTATGCCGGTCCAATAACGATCCGTGCCGCCGGACGAACTCGTCAACCCCGACCTGCCACCGGACCTCGGCCTCCTCATCGGTCGCCTGCCATTCCTGTTCCAAACGATCTTCGATCTCCCTCAGGCGACGATCGACCCGTTGAACTTCCGTCTCGAATTCGCGGCACGCGCTCGCCCGGCACGACACCAAGAGATCAGCCCCCGCATGCAAGTTGTCGGTAATTTCTCCGGCCTTCCGGCGACCGGTCGCCAGGCCCAAACCGTATGCCGACAATACCGCCACCCCCCCGCCGGCCGACACCAGCAAAGCAAGTCGTTCCCCGGAGAAAAACCCGTACCAGGTGCCACCCACCGCCATAATGCCGAGCAGCCAAAACCATAGCCTGACCCAGGAAAAAATCCTGACGAGGCCGTTTCCCGACAGTTGCCCCAACCCGAGTTCCGTACGTTCCGCCGCGGCCTGCAGCCGTTTCAATCCCGCAACGCGCTCTACCGCTTTCGAAAGGCCCGGTTCCGACTGTCTTTCCCGCTTCAATTTGGCGAGAAACCAATAATATCCGGCGAACAATCTTTCAGCCTGCGACTGCAACTCCGCATGGCGATCTTCTTCTTGGGTCAGTCTTTCCAAATAATCGGACAACGCCCGTTCGGCCACGGTTCGTTCGCCGTCGCACTCCCGGTTGGCTTGCAATAATTGCTTCTGATTCAGGTATTTGCGTTGATCGCGCTGTTGCTCGACCGATTGCTTGAGGGCCTCTTCCGACCGTTGCCGCGCCCGGTGGATTCTGGCTTGGCGCAATTCGGACCAACGCTGCAAGCGCGCTTCCCGAGCTTGGCGCGTTTCGGTCTGCCGCTGACGGTCGGCGGCCAGTTGTTCCTGATATTTTTTCTTTAACAACCCCAACCGGCGCTCCGACGCTTCCCGTTCTTCGGCCTCCTCCTGGAGGCAGGCTTGGTGTTTCTCGACCGTTTCCTCGATGGTTTGCCGCAAGGCTTCCACCGTTTGCAGAGTCTGCCCGGCGGTCAGCAACTTACTCACAGTCTTTCCTCACTTTCGCCATAATCGCGTCCAACTTTTCCATGGAGTGAACGGCTCGATTCACGCTCGATTCCAAATCCTTGAAATAGGTGCGCTCAAATTCCTCGGCCCGGTCGTCCCGCCAAAGTTCCCGAGTCCGTTCCCATTCCGATAACAGGTTCCTCGTCAAACCCGCCAACCGATGGCGATTCGAAAGATTCATTGCTCGGGTTCGCCGGGAGCGGGATCCGCTTCGCCGGAACGGCCGGCTACCTCCGCCGCAGTTCGCCTTCGGTCGCCCCCGGCGTATTGCTGCAACGAACGCAATAATCGTTCCAGGAAAGCGGCGCCTCGTTTGAGATCCTGAACCAGTACCGTCTGCGTTTTCTCGAATTCCCGCCCCAAGGGTTCGATATGGCTGGAATATCTCCGAGCCCATAATTTGACCAGGCGGAGTTTCTCTTCGGCCTGAGCCAAGGCTTGGCGAGCTTGACGAACGGTAGTTTGCTGCACCGGGCCGGAATCCCGGAATTTGGCTAACTTCTGGCCGAATGCCGCATGCTTGGCTTCCTCCAATTCGCGGCTTCGCAGCCGCACTTGCCGCATCCAATGTTTTTTTTGCCGGTCCTCCAACCAAAACTTGATCTGCCTGAGCTCGGAACCCGCTTCGTCCAATACCACCGACGCCTTTTCCAAATACTGGATCAAGGTGATTCGGAAGGATTCCAAGGCCTCGAACGACTTCAAATGAGCCTGATCCGGCATCGGCTATTTCTGTTGCAGATACTCTTCGATCCGCCGAGCCTTGCGCAACAGGAAGGGAGCGTGGCGATCGGACGATGCGACGAATTTCTTCAACGCCCGCATGGTCTGTTCGAAATCCTCGGCGAATTTCAATTGTTCCTGGTCCTGCCAACTGTCCTTCAGTCCCTTGAACCTCGCCTCCAACAACGACATGCTCCGTTGCAACCCGGCGTTGAAATTCTTGAGGTCCCTCGCGAACTTCCGGACTTCTTCCGGATCCATTACCGCCTGCGACATGATTCGCTCGATCTTGCTGGCTGATTGGTTGACCTGATAATTGCCGAAATCCGTTAGCGGACCACGCTTCGCACGGAAGATTATCGGTTACGATCCCTAACGAATTCAATCGCTACTCCCGCCGCCCCGATTCGCGAATCACCGACTCGGCGAACCGATCGCCGCCGCCGAAACGGCAGCGATGGCGGAAGGAACGCGCCGGGCTTATTCCCCTGCTCGTCCGACTAACCCAAGCTATCAATTTATGGCCGTAATCGCAAGCCGCAGAATCCGACCTCCTTCCCAACGCCAGGAACTGGCGAAAAAAAAACAAACCGGAATCGAACTTTCGACGCCGCCCTCTTTAGGGAGGTCACCACTCTCCCGCCGCGCCGTCTTCAGAATTTAGAACCGGAACGCATGAAATGAAGCGTCACCCGGCAAAGTCTTGCCCCGGCCCGCCGGATATCGAAAAACGCTCTCGTCCCGAGCGGTCGGCAACCGCAACGGGATCAAAAACGATAGGAAGCCTTGAAATAGTAAAATCCGCCGTCGAATCCGAAAGGCGACGTCTCTGGATAGATCGCTCCTAACTCGTGCTGGGTCGTCCGGGCCAATTCGTCGGGATAGGTATCGAACAGATTCCGGGCGCCGGCGGCCAAACTCAAACCGCTTCCGAAATCGTAGTTTGCCTCGACGTCGACCAGAACTTTGGCTTCCAGAGCCGATTTAGGTACCCCTCCCGTATACTCGATAAACGACCCGTAGTAGCGGAGCCGAGGCAACACCAAGGTCCAGGCGTTTAGCCGATGCGTCGCTCCGAAGGTCGCTCGGGCCTGGGGCAGGGAATTCTCCAGGCGATCGATTTCACCCGGGGTCACGGATCCTTTCCCGCCGACCACCGAGGTGTCGTTCACGTTGAAAGCCAAGGCCAAGGCGGTATCGCCTGCCGCATACGACCAAGGATAGCTCGCTACGATATCGATTCCCTGGGTCAAGGTGTCAAAGTCGTTGCTGAACCATTTGATCTGGTAATAGTTGTAGGGATTGGGGATCGGATTACCCGCCTGATCTTCGGTTTCCCAGTCCACGGGATCCTTCAACAGAATCCGATCGTTCAACGAGATCCGATAATAATCCAGAGTCACAGCCCAACCGTGCCAATTGATCGCCGTGCCTACGCTGAGATTAACCGATTGTTCCGGACGAAGCGGCCGGGCGTCTTCGTAAGCGTCGCGGGGCAATTCGTCGACCGGCAAGGTCGCCACGTCACGCAACACGAATTGTTCGCTTCCGTCCGTTTCGATTTTGACGTAAGTCGAAGTCACGGCGCGAACGCTGGCCTGTCCCAAGGTCAGAGCTCGAAAACCGGTGCCCAGCGATCCTCTCAAAGCTACCGCTTCGGTCTCCTGCCACCTTACGGCCAACTTGCCGTTCAGAGTATCGCCCACGCTTCCTTCGTAGTCTTCGTAACGAACCGCGACGCCTAACAAAACATCCTCGATCACGTCCGCTTCCAAATCCCCGTAAGCGGCGTAACTGCCTCGATCGGTCACTCCCGCTACCCGGTCGGGAATGCCGGGATCGCCATTGGAACCCACCATGAAACCTTGCTCGGCAAGGCCTCCAGGCCGCGTGTCCGCCCACCAGGAATACTCTTCTCCCGCCGCGACCCCGAATTCCTCCACGCGATACTCCAAGCCGGTAACGACGTTCAACGGCGAATGCATCGCCTCCGTCTCGAAAGGACGCGACCAATCCAGATTAACCGTGTAATCGGTCTCTTCGTAATTGCCGATCCGATAATAAGTAGGAATGTCTCCCGGGGTTCCCTTAAAATCGGGATGCGCGATCAATTGCGGATTAATGGTGTCATACATGACTCGTTCGACCCGGTGATGGCCGAGGACCGCTCCGGCATCGAAAGACCAACCGGATTCCAAATTCCCCCGGAAGCCGCCGGCCAAACTGGCGTCCTTGATCACTCCTTTCCATTTAGGAGTAAAACCGCCGGGCAACATCTCGTTGAACGTGAAGAAACCCGGGTTGCCGGCCACTTCCTTGAGGTCGTCGGGATGAGGATAAACGACCCCGTCGTCAGTAACGACGCGTTCGACCGAAGGAACTGTCGCCGGGTCGGGATCGGCTCTTAAATCGGCTGCCAAATGACGGCTGCCGTCCGGATGAAGATAGACTCCCCCTCGAGTCGTCGGATTGCGGAAATAATACCCGATCCCGCCATTGCCCCGGCCGGCGACATTCGCAAACAGGTAACCTTGGAGCTCGTCCGTGAGTTCCCATCCCAGGTTGCCGAATAACTTGTAGTCGTAATCGATGTCCGGCGAGCCCCAGACCTGAGCGTAAGGAGTTCGAATAAAGGGACTGACGTGAGCCAAATCGGCGTCGATCAAGGCTTGAGCGTCCGCTCGCTGCCCGGTTCCACCGTGCTTTGAGCTTCGGTGTATTCCAGACTGAAATTAGCGAATCCGTTCGGCTCGCCTCCCCGGCGCAACGGCATCCCGGCATTGGCTAAAACCGTATAGGCAGCGCCGTCGCCCTCGTAGGTCGCGCCCCATCGGGATTCGACCATCCCGCCGCGGTCGGCGTCCTGCAACACGAAATTGATAATGCCGGCGACGGCGTCCGAACCGTACTGAGCCGACCCCCCGTCGCGTAACACCTCGACTCGTTTGAGCGCGATCGACGGAATAGAGGCTACATCGGGTCCATGGCCTCCGTCAAGGATGCCGCCGGCGCTGTAGAACGTAATGACGGAAGAACGATGGCGACGTTTGCCGTTAACCAAGATCAACGTCGAATCCGAAGAAAAGCCCCGAAGATTGGCCGGCCGCACCAAAGTCGTTATCCCACTGGTCGGTTGCGTATTGACGTTGTACGAAGGAATGGCAGTCGCTAACAACGAATCCATATCGCCGATTCCCTGGGCTCGCGACAGATCGGCCGCCTCAAGATCATCGATGGGGACGGGAGATTCGGCGAGCGAACGGTCTGACCTGCGCGAACCGACGAAGACGCTTTTTTCGAGTTCGGCAGCCGTTTCGTGGGGGACCGGAACGCTCGATTCCTCCGGGGCATTCGCCACTGCCCCGACTCCAAACGCCGCCGCTGCGACCCACCCGTATTTCAATATTTCCAATAGCCTAATCATGCTCAAACCGATCGGTTTCGATCGTCATCCTGACGGCCACGCTCAATTCGAAGTGCAGAATCGGTGATGAACACCCGCATCGGCGGCGGCTCGTTCGATTCCTCGGCGGCCCGTCCGGTCGTAATCGAACGAGCGATCAAAATCAATAAGAAGCCTTGAAATAATAGAATCCACCGTTGAACCCGTAGGGGGCCGATTCGGGATAGCGAATCCCCAGTTCGTCCTGAGTTTTCGACACCACTTCGTCTGGATAGGTATCGAACAGATTCTGCACTCCGAACGCTAAACTCAGGCCGCTGGTAAAATCATAATTCGCCTCGACGTCGACCAAAAACTTTAGCCCCGAATTCCGATTTATTCGCGTGCGCCGTGTATTCAATAAAATCGCCGTAGTAGCGTATCCGGGGCAACATCAAAGTCCAGGAACCCAGACGATGCGTCGCGCCGAGGGTCACCCGGTTCTTCGGCAATAGATCTCCAAGAGATCGATCGTGTACGGAGCGATGTTTTGTTTTCCTCCGTCACCGAAGTATGGTTCACGTTCAACGCCAAAGTCAGGGTGGTTTGACCCGTACCGTATAACACGGGATAGTTGGCCACGGCATCGACGCCCTGAGTCATCGTGTCGAAATCGTTACTGAACCATTTGACGGCGTAATAATTGTTGGGATTAGCGACCGGATTGCCCGCTTTATCCTCGGGTCTCCAATTCACGGGCGCCCGCAATGCAATCCGATAATATTCCAGAGTTTAACCCAATTTGTTCCAACGGACGGCCGCCCCCACGCTGAAATTGAGCGATTCTTCCGGCTTCAGGGACCGCAATTCGTCGTAAGTATTCACCGGAAGTTCGTCGACCGGCAACGTCGCTACGTCCCGCAACGCGAAGACTTCCTCACCGTCCGCCTCGACTTTGACGTAAGAGGACGTTACCGAGCGATCGCTCCGCCGGCTTCAAGCGATCAAAGGCCGCTCCGTCTCTAATCCGGCAAACGACGAATCCGTCCGTTTATTCCTCTTGGCCGGTACGGCGAGCCTTGATTTCACTCGAAGTGAACTTCAGTAATTCGGGCAGTTCCTGAGCCAATTTCTCCGCCGGTCGCGTTTCAAATTTCATTCTGCACTGAAATTCAAAACCGTTGCAATCCTCCGATTGAAACCGAATTCTGCCGTCGATTTTTTCGCGGAGTTAGTCACGAGGGATGAGCGATTCCGGACCGGCTTTTTCGAGTCCCTCGATAACCTTGGTGACCACTCCGCCGATCCACTGGTCGCTTTACCAGAAACACGACAAGGCGGTTTTTACTCCTTCCTCCATCTGTTTTTGCAGGATACTCGGGTCGCCGCAAAACCGATCCAATGTCCGATTGAACTCTTCCAAAGCGTCGGCGTCAACGGCACCCGGCATTTTTTCCACACGCCCGCTCCTGCCGTTTTCACTCATTTTCGTTCGATCGTATCAAGAAAATCCTCTGGCCGATCGAGCGTTGCGGAGCGTTCGGCACTCGGCAATAACCCAATTCGAACGATCAGGCATTGCCGTCGCGACAACGCTCCCCGACCCAGATTCTTCCGTTCGCCCACCTTCTCTATCGAGGTAAAGTCAACGCTCGAATTATTCTGGTTCAACCGTTTTCCGGCAACAACAAAGCGAACGCCTCTCACCGACGGTCAACCAAGCGGCTGACCGCCGCCTGACCGTCCTTCGTTTCCTGCCGATTCGATACCCGAACGCCGCCGGAATCCACGTTAGAAAATGTAGTTCGCCTTGAAATAATAGAATCCTCCCGAAAAGCCATACGGCGTCGAATCCGGATACCGGGCACCCGATCCGGCGGCATGGGGATTCTCGGTAGGATAGGTGTCGAAGAGGTTTTGAGCCCCGGCCGTCAGGCGAATTCCGTTGGTGAAACTATATCCGACTTCTAGGTCCATCAAAATCCTCTCGCCGGCTTCAATCGGCCAACCCACCCAGTCCGACTGGTATTCGTGGAAGTCGTGATAGTAGCGCAACCGAGCCAAAACCTGCCAAGGCCCCAAGACGTTCAATGCGGATAGAGTATAACGTATTTCAGGCAGATTCTCCTCCACTTGCCGCTTGCGCTTTGCGTCGATCCCCGTCGACTTGATTCGTTCGATCGAGGTATTGTTCACGTTGGCGGCTAAAGTCAGCGTGGTAGATCCGTGACTATGCATAATGGGGTATCGAGCCACGACATCGACTCCTTGTGTCAGGGTATCGAAGGCGTTGGCGAAATAACGCACGGACCGGATGGCTTCCGCTCCCGGCGCTCCCTGTTCACGCAATTCCTGGATCTGTTGATCGTTCAATGCCGCTCGCTGAGTTATAGCGATACGATCTCGCATCGTGACCTGGTAGTAATCGATAGTAACGTTAACGGTACCGACGTCTACTACGGCCCCGAGCGAAATGTTAACAGAGGTTTCCGGATCGAGCGGTTGGCCACCTAACGCCCTGGAAGCGGGATGAGTCGGAGGCAAGGTCGCATTATTCACCAAATTTCCTTCATCGTCGTAAGACGATGTCACGTCGACCAGATTAGCTTGGCCGACTGTAGGCACTCGAAAACCGCTGCTCAGCGAGCCTCGCAAGGAAAAGTTATCCGTAATGCGGCGCCGAATCGCTACTTTACCGTTAATGGTTTCATCGAATTCTTCATAATCCTCGAAGCGGATCGCCGTACCAATGGTCGTGTCTGTTCCCAAATCAGCTTCCAAATCCACATAGGCGGCGTAACTGCTCCGGTTGGCTTGTCCCACGAAATCGGCATGAAAACCTGGAAAACCGTCCGACCCGATTCCGAATTGATTCCAATTAACCAGCAGCGGATCGGGGTCTTTGCTATGGTCGAACCAAGAGTTTTCTTCCCCGGCCTTGATCTCGTAATCCTCCGCGCGATATTCGAGTCCGAAGGCGAGGTTCAGGGATTTGCCGGCTCCCAAAAGGAATTCCTTAGAGAAATCTAGATTGAGGGTGTAGTCCATCTCGGTATAACCGCCAGCCTCGTAAGACATGGGAATGTCTTTTCCGAGGTGGATGAGTTGAGGATTTACGGTATTCCAAATGGTAAATTCCGTGCGATGCTCTCCGATCACTCCGCTAACATCGTAATGCCAGTCGTTTTCCAGCATTCCCTTGATGCCGGCACCTACTCCCATATCGGTAGCCACTCCGCCGAATTGCGGAGTAAAACCGCCGGGAAACAGCATCCGAGGATCGAAAGTCGTACCGTCGCTCAATTCGGCTACCGCCGAAAAAAGCCTCCCGCCCTTGGGTTGGCGGTACCAGAATCCCTGTTCCATTTCTCGTTCCGCGATGTTCGGAAAAACGTAGAAATGCGCGCTATCGCTGATGTCAAACCCCATATTACCGAAAAACTTGAGTTCGTAATTCATTTTCGGAACACCCCAATGCTGGGCCGGCACCGGAACGCTTTCTCCCATCGTGATCACATCCTCCCTGGTCAGACCACCGTCGATTTCCTCCTGGGTCAATGGGGCGTCGGGATTGGTACTAAGTTCATTGCCGCGATCGATGTACGCTTGAGCATTGGCTCTCTGAACACTTCGACTGGTTGGGTCCACTTGGGTGTATTCGAAACTCAAATTGGCGAACCCTTTTTCGGTCAGAGGCAATCCGATATTGGACGCCACGGTATACGTATCCCCGTCGCCTTCGTAAAATTGTCCCCAGCGAGTCTCCAATTCGCCGCCGCTGGCGGCATCCTTGAGGATGAAATTCATCACCCCGGCCACGGCGTCCGAACCGTACTGAGCAGAGGAACCGTCACGCAGGACTTCCACCCGCTTAATCGCGATCGACGGAATGACCGAAAGATCCGGACCATGGGAACCGTCCGTCACCCCGGCTCCGAAGATATTGATTACCGAAGCTCGATGACGGCGTTTGCCGTTGACCAACGTCAAAGTGGTATCGCCGGGCAACCCTCTTAGATAAGCCGGGCGAACGAGAGACGGACTGCCGCTGACCGGCTGGACGTTGACGTTGTACGAAGGTAACACGGTCGAAAGTATGGTATGCAGATCCATGTTACCTTGGCTATTAAGAATTTCCTGATCGAGAATATCGACCGGAACCGGCGAGTCGGCAACCGATCGATTTTGGCGACGAGATCCGACCAAGGTAGCGTGCCTAACAGCCACGGTGCCGGAACCGTCTTCCGACAGTTCCGTCTCTGGAGTTTCCGGGGCAGTCGTTTCGTCTTGACCGATAGCCTGGGGCATAAAACCGGCCAAGACCATAACCAAGGGGACCCGAACGAACGGCACTCTCAGTAGCAACCCACACACACTTCCAGCAAACGCACTCATAATTTCTGCCCGTCCCGAGGCCCTGAATCCATCCGCCGTCAACACACGATCCGAGTAAGGTCTCTCCCCATACCTCGCACCGTTAACTCTCGGAAATCGGGCTGAGCATAACCAAGACGGCAGCTAACGTCAAATTATTCCAAGTTTAAAAACCGGTCGAGCCGATCCGCCGGCGAAACCGGATTATACGAATCGCTTCGCTCGCTAAATTGCCCCAGCTGCCATCGACGCTATCTCGGTGATCAAGAACGACCCGGCGTGCCTTTTCGTCAACCGGAAGGAAACCGGATTCGATCGGTTCGCCTCCTCTCGCCAATCACGAAATACCGCTGTTCGGGCCGGGGCCGAAGTCGTCGGCTTAACCATCCTCGTACTCGCTCGAACGTTTTTTCGGCCCTGTAACGGGCCATTCGAGAACCGGCCGGTCCTGATCAATCGAGTTTCCCTGCGGGAAGATATCTTACCGGGACTCGGTTTCGATAGTCTCCTACGACGAGCGTTCGGACAGTCGAATAACCGCGGAAGAATACGACGATCGAAATTTCGTCGATGACTCTGATTCGCTTGATGTTTCCGCCGGGAAATCAACCGGGGAGATACCGGGAAATGCCGAAGACAAAACGAACCGATTCCTCTGGCACCCGCACTGGACAGAACGAAAACCTAGTAGAAAAAACGTCGCTAGCGTTCCCGGCGAGGAGAACAGATTGCCGTCATCGCTTCGACCATAGCCTGTCGGCTCCAAACTCCGCCCGCCAGACACCCGCAAATTTTATTTGATGCCGAACGAGCTATGGCCGGAACGATGGATACAAAACTTCGAAGGCATCGGCGGTTCGGTCGATTGAACCAGAAACGGCACGCGGCATTGACGCAGTAAATCTGCCGTGAAATCCATCAGGAGAGACATAGGGATAATACATTCCCCCTTGATTCTGAGCCTCTTGGAGATTCCCGCCCGGATCGAGATCGAACGGATTCTGCGCCCGAAAGCCAAGCTCAAACCGCTGTAGAAAAAGCACCGGACTTCGCCATCGACCAAAACTTTACCCTGAATACGAAGCGACAGGAATTCGCCGGAGATGCGCCGGAATCGCCGCAATAACGCAATCTCGGAAGGAATGCGGTCAGGAGCCCACGCGATGCATCACGCTCAAGATAACTTTCATTTCGGGTCAATAGTTCTCCAATAGATCAATTCGTTGGGCAGCCTAACGGTTAGTGATTCGAATCCTACTTCAGTCCTGAGCAGAGGACTGATTCCGCAAACGACTAGGGAGTTTCAACGCGTCTTGGCCCAAGGGAAAAATCGTTCGCGACGGCAATCAGGAAACCGACTTCGAGGCCCTTCGGCGAAACGCTATGCCACGGCCTGAAGTATCCGACGCTCTTAGCGAGGATTCGGTGAAATCGAACGGTCTTGGCTCGGGGTTATTTCGATTCGAGAGTCCCGAACAGATATCGATGTTCAAACCACGTGACGGCGCATCCGATTTGGTTTACCGCCTCAAAGAAAAGGCCGCATTCCTCCGCCGGAATTCCCGCTTGGGGAGCCGAGAAACAGCCAAGATTCCCCATCGCCGCAAGTCAGGTTCGTTGATTGAGAGTCGCACCGGTAAAATCCTGAAAATCGAGCGTCTCGTGCCTTTCAGGAGGTGCGCTGAAGATCAACTCTCCACAGTCGATAATCGGCAAGAAAGCGGAGGCACAACCAGGTCCATTTTCCTCGAACCCATCACGACGGAGGCTTAGTCGGGCAGAATTTCAAGATCGACTCAAGCCCGCAAAGACCGTACGAGTTTATCCTTGATGAGAGATTCACGGTCGTTCGGTCGACCGATAATAAAATCGTTTGACTCATGCTTGCGCCTGACGGGTAATAACGGCTGTTACTGAGTTGGACCAAAAAAAACGAAAGGGAATCGAGAATGGAAATAACGAAAAGCGAGCGAAAGGAGCATTGGGCAAAGAAATGGTGGGCACAGGCCGCTTTAATGGTTGGCATCGGTGTCTCTATTCTGACTGCGGGAAACTTTCTGCTGTCCTAGGGCGCCGACCATGGAGATTTGAAAGGGACGCTGAACGAAATGCGATCCTCGATAGACCAATTACGAACTGACCTGATTGCTCGAATAGGCGAACAGGAGACGCGCCAAAACGCCCGCATGGACAAATTGGAAACCCGTCTAAACGACCGCATGGACATGATGATAGCTCATCAGAACGCTCTCCTGGCCAAACAAGATAAGAGAATGGATAAACAGGATGCGCGGATGGACAAAATGGATGAAAAGTTGGACACGGTGATTGCTGATCTCGGGGTGATTATATCAAGACTGGACGGGCTCGAGAACGACATGGAGTCTCTGGTAACCCGAATGGACTCGATCGTTGCCAATGTTAGGGTCCAAATGACTGAGAATCTGATCCTGATTTTCGTTAAACTAAAACAATCCTTGAACGCCGACACGCAACGCAATTTAATCGAATTACTGGATCAATTGATCGCAGGACTCTCTCAGCGCAAACAGCCTTGACAAGTATTCGTTTTTCGAAACGCCATCTGGGTTAAGCCCGTTCTAACCGAGATTTTGGAGTGGTCTGGAGCAATCACCTCAGCCTAGGGCAAGCAGGGGCCTCTTGGCCGGAATTCCGGAAACAAACCATTGCCCGGCTGGACTATTTCGACGAAGAGTGCCGGCGAAACGGGTGGTAAATTCGATCGATTCGCTCGCCAAATTGCCCCGGCTTCCAACGATTCAATTTCGTCGATCAGGAACGACATGGCATGCCCTTTCGTCAGCCGGAAAGAAAAACGGGTTCGAGCGGTTCGCCTCCTCTTACCCATGCCGATATTCCACCGCTCCGGTCGGCTCCGGAACTACCGCCTGCCTAACCAATCTATCGCTCGCTCGAACGTTTTTTCGATACCGAAACGGCCCGTTCGAAGCTCGACCGCCTGAATTTCCCTGCGAGAAAATATCCTGCCGGATCTTGGTTCTGATGGGCCTCGGCGACGAGCGAACGATCGGACAAATGCGGAAGAGTTCGACAATCGAACTTTCGTCGATAACTTGGATTCGCTTGAAGTTTCCGCTGGGGAACCAACCGAGAAACTACCGGAAAATGCCGGCGACAAAGCCGAACCGATGCCTCTGGCGTCCGTACCGAATGAATGTCTCAAGCGCTCTCGACGAGGAGGATAGATTGCCGTCATCGCTCCGGTCGTAGCCTGCCGGCACCGAACTCCGCCCGCCAGACGCCCGCAAGTTTACTACGATTGCCGAACGGCCCGTAACTAAAACGCCGGACAGTCGTCTTCCCGACCGGAATTTCCCCCCCCCTCGATCACAAATCCAAAACAACAGATGCGAAGCACCAAAGGCAACGACGATGCGATCAATAGGATCAGAACCGGTAAGCGGCTTTGACATAGTAGAATCCGCCGTGAAATCCGTAAGGAGAAGATTCGGGATAAAGCATTCCCACTCGATCCTGAGCCTCTTGGGGATTCTCGTCCGGATAGGTATCGAAGAGATTCTGCGCTCCGAAAGCCAAACTCAATCCGCTGTCGAACAAGTATTGGGCTTCGCCATCGACCAGAACCTTAGCCCCGATTTCGGAGCGAAAGGCATCTGCCGAGTATTCGACAAATTCACCGAAATAACGCAATCTCGGGAGGAGTACCGTCCAGGGTCCCAAGCGATGCGTCGCACTCAAGATAACTCTCAGATCGGGCAAATTGTTCTCCAAGAGATCGATTCGTTGAGTATCCAAATAACTGATCGACTTGGTCTCGCCGGGACGATCCGGATCCGGAACGTCGTACCGGTCGACCCGTTCGACCGAAGTATCGGTTAGATTAAGCGACAGGTTCAAAACGGTACGTCCGGCCTCGTAGTTGATCGAATAACTCGCCTCGATATCGATTCCCTGAGTTAGCGTGTCGAAATCGTTACTATACCACCGGACGCTGGTGTAGTTGAAGGGATTGGGAATCGGGTCGCCGGACAGATCCACCGTGGGCCAAGGATTGAACGACGTCGTGGTGATGCGATCGTCCATAGTGATCCGAAAGTAGTCCAAAGCGACCTCCCATTTATTCCCTTGAATTATCGTGCCCACGCTGAAATTGACGGAGGTTTCCGGCTCGAGAGATTTCAGTCCGACGAAAACGTTAGGCGGAAGCGCGTCTACCGGGAGAGTCGCTACGTCGGCCAACCCGACGCCTCCACCGGGATGGGGCGCGAACGTAGTCTTGACGTTGCGCACGCTCGCCTGTCCCAAAGTCGGAGCCCGGAAGCCCGTGCTAATCGAATACCGCAACGCCAAGGCCTCCGTCGCCTGCCATTTGGCCACCAACTTGCCGTTGATGGTATCGCCGACCCCGCCTTCGTAATCTTCATAACGTACCGCAGCTCCCAACAAGACGTCTCGTCTTACGTCCGTTTCCAAATCCAAATAAGTCGCATAGCTTCCCCGATCGGTGGCCCCGGCGATCGATGGCGGAAAGGCAGGGAACCCGTTGGATCCCACCCCGAAACCCTGTTGGGCCACTCCTCCCTCGCGGCGATCAACCCACCAAGCGTATTCCTCCCCCGCTTTGATCTCGAATTCCTCCACTCGATATTCCAGACCGGCGGCCAGGTTCAACGGCGAATGAAACGCGCTCACCTCCAGTTCTCGCGACAGATCGAAATTCAAGGTGTAATCGGTTTCCGCATAGGTTCCCGGCCGATAATCGGTGGGAATATTCACCGGTTGGCCGCGGAAATCAGGATGCGCGATCAGTTGCGGATTGATCGTGTTGCGCATATAGAATTCCGACCGGTGATGTCCGATAACCGCGCTGGCGTCGTAGTTCCACCCGTTGTCCCAGTCCCCGCGAGCGCCTCCGGCCAAGCTCATATCGGTGATGATCCCACCGAATTTCGGCGTAAAACCCCCAGGAAATTTTTCGTTGAAGGTAAAGAAATCCGGATTATCGGCCACCCTTTTCAGGGCCTCCGGATCGGGCACGAGCACACCCTTGACCTCGATCAACTCGACCACCGGCACCGTTGCGGGATCGGGTTCGGTTCTCAAATCGGCCACCTTGATCGTTTTCCCGGAAATACCACGGTTCACTCCCGAGCGATTGGTCGGATTACGAAAGAAAAAACCGCCTTCGATTTTCCGCTTCGAGAAATTGGAAAACAGGTAGAGTTGATCGTCCTCGGTCAGATCGATGCCGATATTCCCGAAAAACTTGTAATCGTATTCCACGTCGGGCGCTCCCCAAACTTGGGTATAGGGTGTTCGGATGCGAGGGCTGATATGAGGCTGATCGGCGTCGATCAAGGCCTGAGCGTCGGCCCGCTGCACGCTTCTTACCGTGGCTTGCGATTCGGTAAATTCGATACTGAAATTAGCGAAGCCGTTGTTTTCGCCCGCCCGGCGAATAGCCGATCCGGCATTGGCCGCCACCGTATAGGAAGCGCCGTCGCCCTCGTAATGCGTTCCCCAGCGAGTCTCGGCCAAGCCTCCGCGGTCGTCATCCTTCAGCACGAAATTAATGATGCCGGCGACCGCATCCGAGCCGTACTGAGCAGAAGCGCCGTCGCGCAATACCTGAACTTGTTTTAAGGCAATATAAGGGATAGCGGCCAAGTCGGGACCTTGAGCCCCGTCGGAACTGCCTCCGCTCGAAAAGGAAATAATCGAACCGCGATGCCGACGTTTGCCGTTAATCAAAATCAAGGTCGAATCCGACGAAAGACCCCGCATACTGGCAGGGCGAACGAATGTAGCGGCATCGCTGATGGGTTGCGTGTTGACGTTGAACGAAGGGACGATGTTCGACAGGATCCAGTTCATGTCGACGTAACCTTGAGTGCTCAACGCTTCGCTGTCGTAGAGGCCTATCGGCACGGGAGAGCCGATTGCCGATCGGACTTGCCTTCGCGACCCGACGAAAACTTCCGCCTCAATGACCGCTTCTTCGACCGTCGTATCGGCGATTTCCCCGGAAACCGGGTTCGGCCCCGGAACATCCTGCGCCCCTGCCCCGGTCCCGACTACCAAGGCCCAAACCAAAGAAACATTCGCCCCGAACCCGGCCATTTTCATGATTCTGCTATTCGATTTATTCGATTCTGCAACGCCGGTAATTTCTGGCTCCGGAAGCGGCCGTCCGTTCCGGATTCGAAACGGGCGATCACTCCATCCAGTCATTGTGGACATCGAAATCGGAGGCCGCAGAGCAGACGGATTCGCGAAGGCCTCCCTTCGCAACGACCGAACCGGCGGTTAGAAAAACGAAACGCCGCACATCCGGGATCAGAAAAACCACGCCCGCTGCGCCGGGCGCTCGTGCGATCGAACAGCGAGACCGATCCCAAGCAATACTCGCCGATTATCCCTTCCCCGGAATACCGAGAAAGAGAAAATCCCGGCCCCGGCCGCTCAAGACTTTTCACCCACCTGAAACCGGAAAAAGCGACGGACGATCAATTCGTCCTCTAATTCCTTCCCCACCTTGCCCACGTGTTCGCCTACGGTGATTTCGCCGTTGCACCGGATAAAACCTTGGTCCTCCAGACAGACGTCTTGATAGAACTTCTCCAACTTACCCTGGATGATTCGATCGACGGCCTGGGGCGGTTTGCCCTTGGCTTGCTCTTCGGCGATTTCCCGTTCCCGGCGGACCAGATCGGGATCCAACTCGTTCCGACGCACGACCGACGGATTGGCCGCGGCGATTTGCAGAGTAATGTCGCGCACCAGTTGAGTGAACTGTTCCTGTTCCAGCGTCCCCGGCTTGCCGGCTCCGACTTCGACCAGCACGCCAATCTTGGCGCCGGTATGAATGTAAGCCGCCACCCGCCCGGTCCCGGCGACGTCCATTTGACGATGCCGCCCGACCCGGATGTTCTCCCCCAACCGGGTCACCTGTTCGACCCGCAGCGCTTCCAAATCCGCTTCGGGATCCTCGACCAAGGTCTTGGCAATCTGTTCGCAAAAAGTTTTGAAGGAGTCGTTGCGGGCCACGAAATCCGTTTCGCAGTTGACCTCAACCAGAATGCCCGCTTGCGAATCCGATCGAAGATAACAGGCGATGACCCCTTCGTTGGCGCTTCGCCCGGCTCTTTTGGTCGCGCTCGAGGCGCCCCGCTTGCGCAAGACGTCGACGGCGTTTTCCAGATCGCCTCCGGCCTCGGTCAAGGCCCGCTTGCAATCCATCATTCCGGCGTTGGTCATGGCCCGCAATTGACGCACGGCCGCTGCACTAATATCCGACATATTGATTAACCTAAGTAATTAACGATCCAAAAAATGCCCGTGTGGCACGTCCCGTTTCCCGCTCGGGAAGCCGGAACGAGGAAACCCCGAATACTGTCGATTATTGATTGGAAGCCACCGGCTGGGCAGGCTCGCCGGCCAAGGGAGTGTTGAGTACCGCCGAAGCCGAAGCGGCCGCTTTAGCCGCCGCCGCTTGCTCCGCCGCCGCTTCGGCCGCTGCCTTGGCCGCCGCGATTTTTTCCTCTTTGAGCTTCTGCTCGGCGCGAGCGCGAGCCTGAGTCGCCTCCCACTCGCTCCGGGCCAGCTTCAGGTGATCGGAAACTACGCTGAAAATCATCCGTAACGAACGTATGGAATCGTCGTTACCCGGGATCGGGTGTAGGGCGTGGTCCGGATTGCAATTGGTATCGACGATCGCCACGATGGGAATTTTCAGGCGCAAAGCCTCGGCCACCGCGTTATGCTCGCGGATCAGATCGACGATGAATAACGCTTGGGGAAATTCGTCCATGTTGCGAATCCCGTCCAGGTTGCGATGCAACCGAAACAGCTCCCGGCGATACATCGACTGCTCCTTCTTGCCGTAAGTGGACATCTTCCCGGCCGATTCCATGGATTCGATTTCCTGCAACCGTTTCAGGGATTGCTTGACCGTCTTCATGTTGGTCAGAGTGCCGCCTAGCCAGCGTTCGGTGACGAAATGTTGCCCGGCGGCCGTCGCCGTTTCCTTGACGACGACTTGCGCCTGCTTCTTGGTGCCGACAAACAGAATCTTGCCCCCTTTCAAAATGGTTCGGGACAGGAAATCGCAGGCTTTCTTCAGGCAGGTCACGGTCTGATCCAGGTTGATGACGTGGATTCCGTGATACTCCTCGAAGATGAATTTTTTCATCTTCGGATTCCACCGCCTGGTCTCATGCCCCCAATGCACTCCCGCCTCGACGAGATCCTTTACACTGATTTCTGTCACAATAGTTCGTCGCTCTCCAACTGCTCTCCGTTCCCCCTACGGCACCCTCCCCCGCCGAAGCGGTCAAACTACCGAAAGGGGGCGGGGAAGTTAACCAAGAAACCGGATTCAGACAACCCTATAATACCGAAATTCTTCGGAATTCGGGAATCGGCACTCGCGCCAAATCGGCCGAATCCGGTTCATCCGAGACTTCGATCCGATCCCGCATTCACGGTGATCCGGCCACCAGGAAGATCAAGGCGTTCCTGACGCGCCGCCCCCGAATCCCTCCGGGGCGAAATCCCAATTCGTCCCGAGGGCCGGTTCCGGCCTTGACTCTACCCGGTTCCCGGAATTCGTTCGAGAGAATTCGACGGCTCCGCAAGAGTTGCGAATTATCCCACCCCGTACATATTAAGGCATCACCCACAACTCGGATCGCTCGCCTCCCGGCAAGCGGCGCGTCCCCTTAAAAAAGCGAACCGGCGTTCGCGTTTCCTTCCTTGACATCCCCGGGAATCCCGCGAAAATCACCCGACCGAAAATTAGGCGTACCCGGCTGCCTGATCGGGAACCGAGACTCGCCCCCCGAAAGATGCGGGCCTGACTCGACTCCCGGCGTGAGTTAACGCAGCGAACGGTAGTAAGCTACTTAATCAACAGATCAGGGTGGATTTCGAACAAATCAAATCGATTGTCGAGTTGATGAGCAAAAATTCCATTTCGGAATTCGAAATGGAAAAGGAAGACTTCAAGATCAAGCTCCGGCGAGGTAGCGATGGCTACTTGGCCTCCACCTCCGACGGCGCTCCCTATCTGTTGACGCCGCCCACTCCGGTCGTCACCGAGACGACGGAGCCGGAACCGGTTGCCCCTGAGTCGGCCCCGCTCGCCGGCGGCGACTCGGAAATCACTTCCCCCATGATCGGCACGTTCTACGTCTCCCCTTCCCCCGACGCTCCCCCCTTCGTGAAAGTCGGCTCCCAAGTCGAACCTGATACCGTGGTTTGCATCATCGAGGCGATGAAAGTCATGAACGAAATCAAGGCGGACACCAGAGGCGTTATTCAGGAAATCGTCGCCGAGAATTCCAAACCGGTCGAATTCGGGCAAACGCTCTTCAAAGTGAAACTGAATTAACCGGCCCCGCCCCGGACCGGTTCTCCCTTTCGCTTTCTCCCCCCATGCTTGAAAAAATCCTGGTCGCCAACCGAGGCGAAATTGCCGTCCGGATCATTCGCGCCTGCAAGGAACTGAACATTCGTACGGTCGCCGTCTACTCGGAAGCGGACCGCAATTCGATGCACACGCAAATGGCCGACGAAGCCATTTGCATCGGCCAGGCTCCCGCATCCGACAGCTATCTGCGTGTCGACCGGCTAATCAGCGCCGCCGAAATCGCCGACGTCGACGCCATTCATCCCGGCTACGGGTTCCTGTCCGAGAACGCCCATTTCGCCGACGTTTGCAAAAGCTGCAATATCCGGTTCATCGGACCCAGCGCCGAAGCCATGAACGCCTTGCGCAACAAGGCCGTCAGCCGCGATTTAGCGAAGAAGGCGGGCGTTCCCCTTCCCCCAGGTTCCGACGGCCCGGTCGGCACGGAGGAAGAGGCGCTGGCCACGACCAAAGAAATCGGCTATCCCGCGATCATCAAGGCCGTCTCGGGAGGCGGAGGACGCGGCATGCGCGTGGTCCATAACGATATCTCCCTCGTCAAAGCCTATCACAACGCCCGCGGCGAAGCCGAAAAATGCTTCGGCGATTCGGAGGTCTACATCGAGAAATACATCGAGAACCCTCACCACATCGAGATCCAGATCATCGGCGACAGTAAAGGAAAAATCATGCACCTGGGAGAACGGGACTGTTCCATCCAGCGCCGCAATCAGAAACTCATCGAAGAAACGCCTTCGCCGCTCCTGAGAGACAAGGCCTTCAGGCACATCCGCAACAAGGCCAGCCGGGCGGCCATCAAAATCTGCGAACTGGCAAAGTACACCAACGCCGGCACGGCCGAATTCATCGTCGACCAAAAAGGGAATTTTTATTTTCTAGAAGTCAACAAACGAATTCAGGTAGAGCATCCGGTGACCGAAGAAGTCACCGGCCAAGATCTGGTACATCTGCAAATCCTGGTCGCCTGCGAAGAACCCCTCGGGATCAGCCAAGGAGATTACCGTCCCACCGGCCATGCCATCGAGTGCCGAATCAACGCCGAAGACCCGTTCGACAATTTCCGGCCATCGCCGGGAAGGATCGAGATGCTGTTCGCCCCGGGAGGACGGGGCGTCCGGTTCGAATCGCACGCCTACGCCGGCTACACGATTTCCTCCCACTACGATTCCATGATCGGCAAACTGATCGCCTACGGCAAGAATCGCGCCGAAGCCATGGCGATCATGACTCGGGCACTGAGCGAGTTCATGATCACGGGCATTAAAACCACCATCCCCTTTCAGTTGGCCATTTTGCAAAATCCCGATTTCATCCGCGGCACTTATTCCACGAGTTTCGTCGAAAACTTTTTGCGGGGCGCCGGCCGGGAATTGCTCGACAATCGCAACTGACCGTTCTTTCGCACCTCGGATCTCAGACTTACGCCGTCATGGGCGCCGCCAAACTTCCCCTTCACCGCTGCCGTCTTTACACCTTCGTCGACACGGCGTATCTCGACGGCCGGTCACCGAAGGCAATGACCGAACAACTCTGCGAGGGAGGCAGCGATATCATCCAGTTGCGGGCCAAGGAACGCACCGAAGCGGACATCGCCGAGCTCGCCGAATCGTTGTCGCCGATTACCGAAGCGGCCGGAGTGCATCTGGTCATCAATGATCATCCCGCCGTAGCCCAGTCGCTCCCTTCGCCCTTCGTGCACCTCGGCCAAGAAGATTTTTTCGATCGCGGGCATCGACACGTCACCGACCTCTTTCCAGACCAGCCCCGTCCCCTGATCGGGCTCAGCACTCACGCTCCCGGACAATACCGCCGCGCCGTGGCGGCCGAAGCCGACTACGTCGCCGTCGGACCGGTCTACGCCACCGCCACCAAGCCGACCGCCGCCCCCGTGACCCTGAACTACGTCCGCTGGGCGGCCCAGAACATCGCTCTGCCCTGGTTCGCCATCGGCGGAATCGATCCGAACAATCTCGAAGACGTAATGAACGCCGGAGCCGAACGCGTCTGCGTCGTTTCGGCCGTGTTACGCCATCCGAACCCCATGGAAGCCTGTCTCGCCATCCGGCGCCGATTGCCGGCCTGAATTCAAACGCTTTCGGACTATCATGAGTGTACTCGTCGTGGGCACGACCGCCCTGGATTCCATTCGGACTCCCTATCAGGAAAAACCAAAACTACTGGGAGGCTCAGCCAGTCACGCGGCGGTGGCCGCCAGTTTTTTCGCGCCGGTCAGCCTGGTCGGCGTCATCGGCGACGATTTCCCAGCCCCCTACGTCCAACTCTACCAAGAGCACAATATCGATCTTCAAGGACTCGAGCGAAAACCGGGCCGCACGTTCTTCTGGGAGGGCGAATACGAGGTCAACATGAACCGGCGCCGCACCAACGAAACGGTCTTGGGCGTCATCGAAAACTGGCTCCCGGACTTGCCCGAGCCCTTGCGCCGGAAGCCCTTTGTCCTATTGGCCAATTGCGAACCCAAACTGCAACTCCACATCCTGAATCAAATCCACGATCCCCGTTTCGTAGTCGCCGACACCATGGACCTGTGGCTGAACATCGCCCGCGACGATTTGCTGGCTCTGCTTAAAAAAATCGATGCCCTGATCCTCAACGACACCGAAGCCCGGCAATTAACCGAAGAAGACAACCTGCCGGTCGCGATCCGGCAAATCCACGAACTCGGGCCCCGTTACGTCATCGTCAAAAAGGGCGAACACGGCGCCATGCTCTCCGGACCGCAGGAACTCTTCTTGGCTGCCGCCTATCCCCTGACCGAACTGGTCGACCCCACCGGGGCCGGCGATTCCTTCATCGGCGGCTTGACCGGCTATCTGGCCGAACAGGGCGGCGAAATCGAACGGCACCTCCGCCAAGCCGTCGTCTACGGCAGCGCCGTCGCCTCCTTTTGTTGCCAGGGCTTCGGTCTGGCGGCGACCGAAAAGCTCGACAAAGTCCGAATCAAAGAACGAGTGGCCGAAATAGAAAACTTCGTCCGGTTTGAACTTCCCGAGCGACCGGAAACTAACCCCCGACACCGGTAAACCGGGTACTGTCTGACCGGCTGACGCTCGAATAAACTCTTGGCTTGACTTCTGGATTAGCCTAGAATCGACCCCAATTACGACTGCGGGTGTAGTTCAATGGTAGAACGGCAGCTTCCCAAGCTGCATACGAGGGTTCGATTCCCTTCACCCGCTCCAAATCCCGTTGCGCAAACAGTTGCCGTGATTACGCTGGTTCCAGGCCGAATCGATCGCCGGAATTGGAAATCGCCGGTCATCGGTCGCCGGCGACCTAATCCTCCAGACAAAAACGTCTCCCTGCCGAACCCTTAAATCTCCGATCCCATGACCCGCATCCTTTCCTTAGGGCTATCCCTGCTGCTCGGCCCTCCGGCTGCGCTCTCGGAACCCACCTCGATCACGATTACGGTCAAAGACTACCAATCGTTCGAACAGGGAGCTCAGGCGCTCTATCGGTTGAACAATCCCGATTCCAGCGACGAAGAGTTCCAAGCCGAGTTCCGAGATTTTCTAGATCTCAGCCTGGAACTGGGGTTTCTCGAGGGCTACGACCGCGAACGGCCTTGGCAATACGTCGCATGGGTAGATTCGTTCGAGCCAGGTTATTTTGTTGCGAGCACGTGCATACCGGTCGGCGATGACGAAATGTTGCGAAAGGCCTTTTTGAAATGGCGATCAAAATACAGCATGACCGACGACGATATTGAAATCTCCCGTGACGGAGATTACGCGAAGCTCTGGTACGTCGATTCACTGAATGACGAAGACCCTGACCCAGCACTGAGAAAATGGCACGACGACCGGGATCCTACCAAGATCCCGACACCCCATGGGGTTATGGATATCTCCTTCAAATTAGGGAAAGACCTGCGAACGGAGATTCAGTCGCTCCTGGCCATGTCCCAAATGATGAGCGCCCAATACTTCGAGAACCTGCCGCAAGAGGATCTACCCGGGTTCGACCCCAAGGCGATGGCCAATTTATTAAACTACCAGGTCTCGCTGTTCCAAACGGTGGTCAAGGGACTGGATACGCTGGTGATCTCGCTGGGCCTGTCGGCCGATGCCTTCGTCCTGGAACAGCGAATCAAGGCCCGGTCCGAAAGCGAGCTGGCCTCCTGTCTTCGCTCCCCCGGTGCCGACCTGACCCCCATGGTTGCGACGTTGGACCCGTCCTCGACGCTGCGACTCGCCGCGCAATGGGGTGAAGAATCGAAAATCAAGAGCGCGCTCAAGGAACTTTCCGTCTTGAGCATGAAACTTAGCGAAGACTATGCGACGGAAGACTCCGTGAAAGAATTCGAGCAATTGATGGAGAAACTGCTCCCCCAGCGAATCGCCGGGACGATCACGGCCGGCGAACCCCTCTCCTTCGCCTATACCTACTATTATCCCGACTTCGAGCTGAACGAATTCCGCCAGGCCATGGCCCGCTTGGTCAAATCCCTGCAAGCTATGGCCGGAGTCGATAAACCATTTCGGCAATGCGCGTGGCAGCCGGATTTCGAGGTCGTCGACGGCACTCCGGTCGACCGGTTCTTGACAGTCCTCAATCTGGAGCACGACTTATACCGGCTGCAAACCCCCGAACAAACCTAGGCCCTCGGCCGCCTGTGGGACGAAGGCGTCATGGATATACGCCTGGCTCACCAAGGCGATTACTTGTTCGTGGGCACGGTCGGAGAAATCGAAAAAATCCTCGCCCGGGTGCCTGCCACCGAGCAACCGGCCCTTGGCCTGAACCGGAATACAGTATTTTACGCAAGTATCTCGCCGTTCGATTTTTCCGACTGGTTCTACTTTTTTCTGGGAGAAAAACTCTTCGAAGCACTAAATCCGGATTCAGAAGGCATGGACATCGACTTCCGGGTCGATTTTCTCGGGGACTGGAGCTATTCCCGAGTCACCATGCCCTTTAAATTGCTTAAGCTGTTGTTTGAGGAATAACTCGGTACCGCAACCGGCCGGGTTTCGTTCGACGTGCCGACCGGCGCAACCCAGGCCGAGGCGAGGCGACCGCTTCGGATTCCGGAAAGTCCGTTGGTTGCAGGGCAGAACGGAAAGTCTCCGAGTCAAGATTTGACGGCGTTTCGGCCGGGCGGCGTAATTCGATTGCTCCATCCGGTTTAAACCCCTAGCCTCTTGGGGCGAATTGGAATCGCCTGTCCGCAAGGCATCAGGGAACCGGCGTTCGCTTTCGCGTCGTACCGCAAGGCCAGCCGGAAACGGTCCCTCCCTAATCGATTATACATTGGAATCATGATACGAGCCCTCTCCCTGTTTCTTTCCCTGCTGCTCTTCAGCCTGCCGGCTGCGCTCGCGGACCCCACCGCGGTCACCGTCACGGTCAAAAACTATCGAGCGTTCGAACAAGGCGTCCAGACGATCTATCTTCTCCTGTTTCCCGATGAAGGCGAGGAAGGGTTCCGAAATTTTTGGAGGGACGAACTGGACCTGGATTTCGTCAAGGGTTACGACCGCGAGCGGCCTTGGCAGCTCGTCATGTGGATGAACTCCCTTCAGTTTGGGGGCCCGGTTACGAGCATTCGCATTCCGATCGCCGATTATGAGGTTTTCCAGAAAACCTTGCTGGAATGGCGGGAAAAAAACGGCCAGTCCGACAAACTCCAAATCGCCCGGGACGGAGATTACGCGAAGCTCTGGTATGAACTCGCACCGAATCCGGAACTAAAAAAACGGCACGACGAATGGGAACCTTCCAGTATCCCGCCCGCCAGCAATCTGGTGGACATCTCCTTCAAATTCGGAAATACCCTGCGAACGGAAATTCTGGGGCAACTGGGCATGATCCAAATGATAACGAAACAATCCTTCGAGAACATGCCGCAAGAGGATTTGCCCGGGTTCGACCCCAAGGCGATGGCCGAAATGTTGACCTACCAGTTTTCGATCTACCGGATGTTTCTCCGGGATCTGGATACGCTGACGGTCTCGTTGGACCTGTCGGCTAACGCCTTAGTGATTGAGGAACGAGTCAAGGCCCTGCCCGACAGCGAAATGGCCTCTAACCTTCGCTCCCCCGACGCCGACCTAACCCAGGTGGTTTCGACGTTGGACCAGTCCGCAACGCTGCAATTCGCCGCGCAATTGGGAGAAAACTCGAAAATCATGACTGCGCTCGAAAAACTTTCCGTCTTGAGCATGAAACTCAACGAGGACTATGCCACGGAAGATTCCTTGGAAGAATTCGGGCAATTGATGGAGGAACTCCTCCCCAAGCAATTCGCCGGGACGGTCAAGGCCGAAAATCCCTTGTCGTTCGCCTACACCTACCACTATCCCGACTTCGAACTGGACGATTACCGCAAGACCATGGCCCGGCTGGTCGAAACCCAGCAAACCATGGCCGGAGTCGACAAACCGTTTCGGCAAATCGCGTGGCAGCAGGAATTCGAGGTCATCGACGGCACTCCGATCGACCGGCTCTTGACGGTCATCAATCTGGAGCATGACATGTACCGGTTGCAATCCCCCGAACAAAGCCAAGCCTTCGGTCGCCTTTGGGATGAAGGCGTCCTGGATATTCGCATCGCCCACAAAGGCGACTACTTATACATGGGCACGGCCGGAGAAATCGGAAGAATCCTCGCCCGGACGCCGGGCGCCGAACGACCGGGCTCTCGCTTGAACCGGAATACCGTATTCTACGCGAGCGTCTCGCCGTTCGAATTGGTCGGCTGGTTTTTCGGACTTCAGGGAGAAGACGTATTCGCGGAAAAAAAGCCGGATTTCGAGGGCACGAATATCGAACTCCAGATCGATTTTCTCGGGGATCAGATCTATTCGCGAGTCATCGTTCCCTTCAAAATGATTGCGCAGATGCCTCAATTCTGATGCCGAACCGTACCCGGCCGTAGCGCCGGTCGAAACGAATTTGGAATCGGGACAACCGACTTTCGTACGAGGTTCCAAGGCCTGTCGCAGCAGGTCGAAGAAAGGCTGCCGCTTCGTATGTCGCATGGCCCGTCCATCGCACGGTCGGTCGGAATTCCGTCTAGTCGCCATTCGACGATGTTTGGCCTGATTCACGGCCTGGCCGACTTCGATGCATTCGACCCGTTGGCGTTATTTGATTGCCCAAGATGATTAAACCCGTAGCATCCCGTGCAACTAGGAAACGCCCCTCCGTCAGGCCTCAGGAGGTCGGCGTTCGCCTTCACGTCGTACCGAAGGCCGGCCAATACGGGTACCGACCGAAGCGGTAACGCTCTAAAATCATGATACGTGCGCTCTTCCTGTCTTTTTCCCTGCTGCTCTTCGGCCAGGCGACTACACTAGCAGAACCCACCACGGTCACCTTCACGATCAAAAACTATCGAGAATTCGAGAAAGGCGTCCGGGCCTATTATAGCCTGTTTAATCCCGGAGCTGACGACGAAGAGTACCGGTTATTTTTCCAGAATGAGTTCAAAATGAAACTCTTCAAAGGGATTGATCCCGAACTCCCTTGGCAATTAGTCATGGGTTTCGATTCCTTTCAAAACTGGGCACCTGTTCTGAGCTATCGGATACCGGTCGCCGATTACGAGGTATTCCGGCAAAATTACCAAACGGCGGCAGCTGAAGATGGGAATTTCAATGCCACCATCACCCGAGAAGGCGATTACGCCAAGATCTGGGAAGAGCAAAAACCCCACCAAGAGCTAAAACAACGGCACGACCTTTGGAAACCCACCGATCTGACCACCGGCGGCAAGTGGCTGGACATCTCCCTCAAACTCGGAGCATCCGCTCGAGGGGAAATTCTGCAACAGTTGGGCATGATCCAAATGATGTCGTCCCAAATGTTCAACCAGATGCCGAAAGAGGATCTGCCCGGGATCGATCCTCAAGCCCTGGCCGAAGTCATGACCTTCCAGTTTTCCCAATACCGGATGTTCGTCCAGGATTTGGAAACGATGGGAATCACCTTGGAGACTGATCCTGCCGCCGTCGTTCTGGAAGGGCGAATCAAGGCTCTACCCGAAAGCGAGATGGCTGGCTACCTGCGCTCTCCCGATACCCAGTTAAACCAGGTGAATTCGTTGATCGACCAGTCCGGGATGTTGTACTTCGCCGGACAATTGGGAGAGAACCCGAAAATCCTGGATTCGTTCAAGAAACTGTCCGTATTGAGCATGAAGATCCATGAGGGTTACGCGACGGAAAACTCCGAAGAGGTGATTTCCCGATTGATGGAACAACTCTTCCCGAAGCAATTGGCCGGAAAAATCGAGGCCGGCTCTCCGGTCAAATTCACCTACGCCTACTATTATCCCGACTTCGATCCGGCAGCCTTTCGAAAGACCATGGCCCAATTAGCCGAAACCATGCAGTCCATGGCCGGCGTCGATAAACCGTTTCGGCAGTTCGCGCTGCAATTCGATTACGAAGAAATCGACGGAGTTCCGGTCGACCGGCTCCTGACGGTCATGAATCTGGAGCATTCGATGTACCGGCTGCAAACACCCGGACAGCGGGCAGCCTTCAATCTCCTCTGGAATCAAGGCGTCATGGATATTCGCATGGCTTACCGGGGCGACTACGTGTTCCTGGGAACGTCCGAAGAAATCGGAAAACTCCTCGATCAGCCCGCCGCCGTTCGGGCGATCCCCCACCTGAACCGAAACACGGTGTTGTACTTGAAAGTTTCGCCGTTCGAATTGACCTCTTGGTTCGCCAAGTTGCAGGGCATCACGTTATTCGAAGTCAAAAAGCCGGATCTCAAGGGTACAGATATCAGCGTTCAGGTCGATTTTCTCGGAAACGAGATTCAATCGCGAATCGTCTTGCCCCTCAAATTCCTGTCCGAGTTGGCCAGACTCTCGTTTTAGACTTTCGCGCCCGAGCGCCGCCGAACCACCCCGAAAGTCGAACTCGGCTTATCTGTCCAGGATCCCCCGCTCGCGTTGCGGGCCGCCGAACGACTGCCGCTTTCATCGTTCACGAGGACCATCCGTCACCCGGCAGACCGCAGGGGCGACTCCTCACGGTTCAGCGCCGGTTCGTCCCGGTTTCGCGGCCATAGCGGCGATGGACCGTCCGACCAGGTTGCGTAATTTGATTGTCCGAAACGGTCCGAAATCATAGCTTCTCGTACCGGTAGCAGACGCCCGTCCGCATGGCCTCAAAGGATCGAAGTTCGTTGGGGACGTTTAACGCGATTCGTTCCGGACGGCATCCGGCACGAATCGAACGACCGCACTATCCCTTACCGTGACCGGATTTTCTCAACGATCGACGCCTGACGATCCGGAACCCCCTCCCCAAGGCTCGCTCCCCGACGGCCTCCAACGCCTGGAGGCGCTGGCGCCCGAATCCTTTTCCGAAAGCCGAGGTGATTTCGAAGCGGAGGAATCCAGGGAAAAGTACGGCCTCGGCTGGCGCGGCAAGCGCCGGGCACGGCAACTCTCGCTGGCTCGGTCGACGGGAACGTTGCGTCCATGTCCCGAGGATAGCGAAGCTTGGGACACGACTCAGAACCTGATGATCGAAGGCGACAATCTGGAAGTGCTGAAACTCCTGCAGAAAAGCTACTCCAGCAAAATCAAGCTCGTTTTCATCGATCCCCCTTACAATACCGGCAACGATTTCGTTTATCCGGACGATTACCGGGACAACGTTCGAAACTATTTGGAACTCACGGGCCAAATCGACGGCACCGGTCGAAAACTATCGTCCAACCCCGACGCATCCGGGCGTTTCCATACCGCTTGGCTGAATCTGATGTACCCCCGGCTGCTGCTGACCCGGCACCTGCTCAAGTCGGACGGAATTCTGCTGATCGCCATCGACGACCACGCAGTTCATCATTTGCGCTCGCTCTGCGACGAGGTGTTCGGCAGCGAAAATTACTGCGGCACTTTCGTGTGGGAAAAAAAGAAAAAGCCCTCGTTTCTCGATCGCAATATGGGTTCCGTCACCGACTACATCGTCGCTTATGCCAAGAATCGGACGCTTGCTCCCCCGTTCATCGCCGGCTCCGTCGAATCAGGAAAGAAATATCCCTTCAACAACGCGGGAAATCCGGTCGGCGTCCTGAGTTTCCCGCCTCGGTCCGTAACCTTTTCCTGCCCAGACCAATGGGTTCGCGCTCAGGACATGTCGGAAGGAAACATCATCACCGAACTCCTCGACGACGTACGAATTCAAAACGGCGTCAACGCCGACCGATTCCGGCTCCGAGGCGAGTGGCGCTATTCCCAAGCCAAGCTGGACGAATTCGTAACCGCCGGAGCCGCGATCACCGTCAGTAAGATTCCCTTCCGGCCCAATTACGTCAATCGATCGGGAGAAGCGAAGAAAACGTCGAATTTGCTGTCGCATCGCGTGAACGGAGTGCCGACAAACGAAGACGCCACCCGGGAAATGCGAGAACTCTTCGGCGCGGACGTCATGAGTTACCCCAAGCCCACCGGCCTGATCCAATATCTGGTTCGCGCCACCACCGGAGAAAACGATATCATCCTGGATTACTTCGCCGGTTCCGGAACCACCGCAGGCGGCGTCTTACGGCAATCCCTCGCCGACGGTTTGCCCCGGAGATTTCTTCTGATTCAACTCCCCGAACTTCTCGACCCTCAAAACCGGGAACAGGAAGCGGCTGCGAAAGTGCTCAACGCGGTACGGAAACCCCGCAACCTCGCCGAATTGACGAAGGAGTATGCGACGAACGGCGGAAAGCATCCGGGACCATAATCCGGGGTATCCCGGCGATCTCGGGTTTCGCGCCTTCAAGTTGGATTCATCGAATTTCAGCAAACGGAAACTAAACCCAACCGAACTCGAAGCCTCGCTGAGTCGGAACCTCGACAACCTGAAACCCGACCGCACCGCAGAAGACGTCTTGTTCGAATTGCTGCTCGAAATGGGTTTGGACCTGGGGGCGGCGATCGAAAAACGTTCGGCGGCAGGCCAGCACGTCTATGCCGTAGCCGGTGGAGCGCTTCTGGCTTGTCTCGGCTCCTCGATTTCGGCCTCGGACGCAGCGTCGCTCGGTACGCAAATCGCGTCTTGGAAAAACGAACGTTCGACCTCGGGCGACACGACCTGCGTTTTTCGCGATAGCGCTTTCGAAAACGACGTGGCGAAACTCAACCTCACTTCTTTTTTGCTCGACCGAGGGATCGCTTCGGTTAGATGCGTCTAGTTTAGCCAGATAGCCGAAACAGGCATGGCATGAAATTCCGCTTCGAACCCGATCTCGATTTCCAGCTGAGCGCGGTGGACGCCGTTTGCGACCTGTTTCGCGGTCAAGAAATTTGCCGCACCGAGTTCACCGTCGCCCGGGAAGGGGCGGACCGTCGGGAAAGATTTCCCTTCGCTCCGAACGACCTCGGCGTCGGCAATCGACCGACACTTTCCGATCACGAAATTTTCGCGAACCTCAGAACCGTTCAACTTCGTAACGGTCTGCCGCCTTCCGAGTCGTTGAACTCCGGAGATTTCACCGTGGAAATGGAAACCGGAACCGGCAAGACCTACGTCTATTTGCGCACCGTTTTCGAACTGAACCGACGTTACGGCTTCACGAAATTCGTCATCGTCGTACCGTCCGTGGCGATCAAGGAGGGCCTTTACAAATCGCTCCAAACGACCGAAGAACATTTCCGGACCCTGTATTCCGGGACGCCGTTCGAGTACTTCCTCTACGATTCGACGCAACTTGGCCTCGTTCGCCAGTTCACCGCCAGTTCTCTGATCCAGTCATGGTCGTGACGGTCGGCGCCATCAACAAAAAGGAAGTCAATAACCTCTACAAAGATCACGAACAAACCGGCGGCGAAAAACCGATCGACCTTGTCAAAGCCACCAATCCCATTCTGATCGTGGACGAGCCGCAGAGCGTGGACAGCGGGATGGCCGGCCGGGGCAAGAAAGCGCTCGACTCGATGCATCCGCTCTGCACTTTGCGCTACTCGGCGACCCACCTCTTCAAACACCACATGGTCTATCGCTTGGATGCCGTAGACGCCTACGAACGCCAGCTGGTCAAACAAATCGAAGTAGCATTGGCGACCGTCGAGGACGCTCACGACCGGCCTTATGTCCGGTTGATCTCGACCGACAACCGGCGTGGCGTGATAGCTCGAGTGGAACTCGACGTCGAAGCCGCCGGTCACGTACGCCGCGCCGAAAAAACGGTCAAAGACGGCGACGATCTCGAACGAACGACCGGACGGACCATCTATCGCGATCACCGCATCGGCGAGATCCAGGTCGGGAAAGATTCGGCATCGGTCGAACTCCAAATGCCGGAAGGACGTTATCGGCTCCGTAAAGGAGAAGCCTGGGGCGATTCGGATCTTCCCGCCGTCCATCGCCAGATGATACGGAGAACGATTCGCGAGCATTTCGACAAGGAGAGACGGCTACGCCCGCAAGGTATCAAGGTGCTCAGCCTGTTCTTTGTCGACGCCGTGGAACGTTACCGTCGTTACGACCGAGCCGGCAATGCGATCAAAGGCGAGTACGCCCAAATATTCGAATCGGAATACCGCCGGCTCGCCAGTCACCCCGACTACCGACCGCTGTTCCCGAAAACGGATCCGGCGACGGTCGCCGAACAGGCTCACGACGATTATTTCTCCATCGATAAAAAGGGCGGCTGGACCGATACCGCCGAGAATACCCAGTCGAATCGCGACAACGCGGAACGCGCCTACCACCTCATCATGAAGGACAAGGAAAAGCTCCTGAATCTCGACGAACCGCTTAGATTTATCTTCTCCCATTCGGCGTTGCGCGAGGGATGGGATAATCCCAATGTCTTTCAAATCTGCGCCTTGCGCGACATCCGTACCGAACGGGAACGACGCCAGACGATCGGCCGCGGCCTGCGACTCTGTGTCAATCAAAACGGCGAACGCCAACGAGGATTCGAGGTGAATACGCTCACGGTGATCGCCAGAGAGAGTTACGAAGAGTTCGCCGAAAACCTGCAACGCGAAATCGAGCAGGATACCGGAATCCGTTTCGGCGTCGTCGAACCGCACCAGTTCGCATCACTCCCGATAATCGGCGACGACGGCGCTACGACTCCGTTCGGTTTCGACGAATCCCGGAAACTATACGACCATCTACTGGCGAACGGTGATATCGACGCCGAAGGTCGAATCAGGAACTCTCTCCGCAAGGCGATCAAAGACGACGCTTTTGCCTTGCCCGAAAGATGGAACGCATTGCGAGCAGACATCGCCGCCGTGTTGCGAAAACTCTCTGGACGCTTCGAAATCAAGAACGCCGACAAACGCCCGACCGATCGCTCGAGCCGGGCCGTACTCGATAGTCCCGAGTTCGAAGAACTGTGGGATCGCATCAAGCGCCAAACCGTCCATCACTTGTTTTTCGACAACGATGTCTTGCTGAAAAACTCGGCTGCCGCGTTACAAGACGCCGATTCGATCTCCCCGAATCGCCTCAAGTGGCGCCAGGCGGAAATCAGGATCGGCCAAGCTAAAATCAAGGCGACCGAGCTCGCCGATTCGGAGACCGTAACGCTCGAAGAGACGCACCGCCAACTTCCCGATCTCCTCACGGAAATCGAGAACCGGACGCGGCTCACCCGGCGCAGCATCTACAAAATCCTGATCGACAGCGGATGTCTCGAAGACTTCAAACACCAGCCACAATTATTTATCGAACTCGCCGCCCGGGCCATCAACGGCTGCAAACGACAAGCGCTGACCCACGGCCTCAAATACCGCCAAATCGGGAACGAAACGTATTACGCTCAGGAACTCGTCCAGAAAAAAGAACTCGCAGGATTGCTGAAACCGCCGCTCGCAACCGAACCATCAAACGGTGAGCCGGTCGTCTCCGAATCGGTCTCTGCGACCGGGTTCGCCAACCGTCTGGATAACTCCCCTGCCGTGAAGTGGGCTGTTGGGCTTCCGGACTGGTTCACCGTGCCAACGCCGCTCGGAAACTTTAGTCCCGACTGGGCCGCACTCGTCGGAACGGAACAAGGCGAGCGGCTTTATCTGGGTGTCGAACCCGATGACGGCTCGGTTCGGAACAACTTCCGGCATGAGGCATCGACTCGAATTTCTGACGGCAAACCTCGCCTCGACATTTCGGGAAACGACCAAGGGCTTCGCCCCGCTTGGAAGACATCGAATCGGCCAGCGACAGCCTGATTTAGATTACCTTCCGATCTCGATTCCAGCAGGAGCATTTTTTCGGGCGGCTCGACCGGCCTTCCTTCCGAAGAGCCGGCCGGCAACTTGCTCGCCGCTTATCCTAGTTGAAAAAAACCGCCTGCACCCGTAAAATGAACTTCAACCGTTTTGGGCTAAAAATTATTCGTAAATTCGAACCGCTCATGGTATAAGACTGTCTAGTCAACTAATCGTTTTCGGTTTGTTTCGCCTTCGTCCGCGTTTTTTCGAGGCAACCAATTACGTCAGGTATCAAGCCATGGACATTATCAATTTGCTCATAAGTATCTTGGTTGGACTGGGACTGAGTGCCGCCTGCGGTTTCCGGGTATTTCTGCCTCCACTCATCGCCGGACTGTTCGCCTATACGGGGCATCTGGATCTAGGCGAGAGTTTTCAATGGCTCGGGGAACCCATCACCTTGATCGCCCTAGCGCTCGCTTCGGCCTTCGAGATCGCCGCTTTTTACATTCCTTGGGTCAGCAATCTACTGGACGCCGTTGCGGCTCCGGCCGCCGTCGTGGCCGGAACCATCCTTTCGGCTTCCATAGTCGCCGATGACATGAATCCCTTTTTCCAGTGGAGTTTCGCGATTATCGCCGGGGTAGGAGTATCCGGCGGCATCCACGCTTCTACCGCCGTCATCAGAGGCGGCACCAACGTCGCAACCGGCGGAATGGGCAATCCCCTGCTCGCGACCGTGGAGGCCGGGGGCGCGACCACGGTTTCCGTCTTGGCCATTGTACTCCCGTTGATTTTGTTGTTCGTCGCACTGGGAGCGTTGGCCATCCTGATAAAAAAATGGCCTTTCTCCAGGAAATCGGTGGCCGCCCCCTCTCCTGCCAATCCGGCTTGAAACGATTTATGACGAAACAACGATCGGCGCCTTGCCAAGGACGGCAAACGATCCGGAAATGGCCCAGTCGTAATCTCCGGCGAAACTTTCCCGAAGAAACCAAGCCCGTAACTTGATCAGGAGCTTGGCCAGATGACGGCACAATTGAAACGGCGGAACCCGCACCCGCCTTCCGGGATGTCGAATTCGGACTCGTCAGTTCAACTTTCAACCATGGAATATTCCGATCGTTCGCCACACTGCCCATGCGTAGTACGGGGCCTGCTGATCGTAACGCTAGCCGTAATCGTTTGCTGGTCGACCGGATGTCAATATCCGCGCCAGCCGTCGGTTCCGGTCATGACCGGAGTCTCGGTGCCTTCGCCCCGGGAATTTATCACGGAAACCACACCCCCAATCACGGAGGTCTCGCCTCCAGAGCCGAGCCGGTCCGAACCACCTCCCCCTGAGGCCTCGCCGACTGCCGTTCCGGCTCCGCCAAGCTCGGAATCTGTTTCAGCGCCACCCGAGACCTCGCCAGCCGACTCCCCGGCCACCAATCCGGTTCCTGAACCGGCTCCGATCACCCAGCCCCCAATATCCTATAGCCAGAAGTATGACGCAGAAGTCAAAGCCATCATCGCGTTAGCCAGTCGCAACCGGTGGGAAGAAGCCCTGGAATCCGCTCAGCAATTGTTGGCTCACGACTCTACTGATCCGGCGGTAGTTCGAGTGCACGACTGGATCTCTTCCCAAACCGAATCGATCAGAAGCAAGGCCTTGGAAGACACGATCCGAAAAATCGACTCCCGCAGTTCGGTCTTCAGCCCCACCATCCCCGGCCTGCTTACCGAAATCCCCGACCGGGGGTTGCCGCCCCGCAAAGAATTACGGGACGCCGTTCAGGACATCGAATCGGCCCCGTACGTGCCTTCGTCCTACAATCAGTTCATCAAACTGAACGCTCCCGATTTCGATTACACCAGGCAAACCGGCCGCATGGCGAAAGAACTGAACAAACCCGTTTCCCTCAAATTCGAAGACCTCGCTCTGAAATCTATTATTTTCGAAATCGGCAAAAAAGAAAACATCAACTTCGTGGCCGATCAGTCTCTGAAAGCTTTCGAGCAAAAAATCCACGTGAATTTCGATCAAGTACGGTTAGGAGAGTTCCTCGAATACATTTCCCGGAATTTCGATCTGCAATTCATGATCGGCAACGACCTGATCTACGTCATTGATGGTTCGGACACCAAAAAAACGATCGAGGAAACCCGGATTTACCGTTTGCGCAAGGGGTTCATTCTGCCCGCCCGGTTCGGCGAAGACGAAGTCAACATCAAGGAAACCAAGGCCAAGGACGGTACCGTGACTACCGAAACCAATCTCAAAGGCAAATCCTTCGTCAAGGACGGCGTATCGGCGACTCCCGCCATCGAAAAAGCGATCATCAAATTCTTCAAGGGCTCCGATTACGAAATCGATTACGAACATAACCTGATCATCGCCACCGGCACTCGAGAGCAACTCGCCGAACTGGAAAAGATCATCGAAGCCTACGACCGCCCCCTCCAGCAAGTGCTGATCGAGGCGCGCTTCATCACCGTTTCGGAAGCGAGTTTCATGCAAATGGGCGCCCTCTGGGAAACCGGACGGCCCGACGTCGACAGTGCGCAACCTCCGATCGATTATCTCGGGTTCGGTCCCGAAAACGTCGGCCGGAGCCTGCAGGAAACCTTCCGCGACAACCTGCTGGACCGCGACAACCTCAGCCTGACTTTGAACGCGCTGGAACAAGAGGGAGAAACCCGGACACTCAGCGCTCCGCGCATCACCGTCGTGAACAATCTGCCCGCGAAAATTTCCGACGGCAAAATCCAGCATTACTACGAAGAATACACCGTCAGCCAGACGATCAACGAACGGAACATCGTAGCAGCCTTGGTGCCTACCGGAAAACCGCAGCAGATCACTTCAGGAGTTTCGTTGGAAGTGATGGCCAGCATCGGGGGTGACGGCAAGACCATCTACTTGGCCCTCTTTCCCGAAGTCAATCAGGACGTCCGGCTGGTTCCCTTCGCTACGGTCGCCGACTCATCCGGCAACTCCTTTGAAATCCGGTTGCCGGAAAGCCGGACGCAATCGATGTCCACCCGCGTCATCGTCCAGTCAGGGCAAACGGTCGTCATGGGCGGGGTCTTGGAACGGGAACAATCCACCTACGTCGATTCGGTGCCCATCCTAGGCAAACTTCCCTTTATCGGAGCGGCTTTCCGCAGACGCACCGAATTGGACAAGCCTCGTTATCTGCTCATTTTCGTTACCGCGACGCTCCTGTCCGAAACCGGCGAATTCATCGAGGTTGTCGAAGCCAAACCGAAAGCGACCGAACCGCTGCCGTGACCCCAGCGACCTCCTCCAAATCCCGGGTGCCGTTATGGTCCCTCTGGACCATGGAACGGGCGATGATTATCCATCCCCGGAAACCCGCGACGTTGATCTTGGTGGCCGAACGGCTGCTCAACACCGTCACCGTGCTCGAACGGGTCACCATTCCCGACGACTTGGACCCGTCCAGTTCCTTGGTCACCGAAACCATCAGCCGGCTGCATTCCCAATTCGATCCGTTGCTCATCCACTTGGTTCTGCCGCAATCCGAAACCGTTTCCCAACGGATCGAGCTCCAGGACCACTCCATCCACGAATTCATCGCCGAGGAAATCAAACGGCTGAAAAATATCGAAGGCATCGAACCGGTGTTCGATTATCAACCCTTGGGAAAACCGTCGGATCCTCCGGAAAAACAGGGGCATTACTGGCTGACCTGGTGTCAACGGCCGGCCTTGCAGCAACACTTGCAAGCGATCGGTTTGTCATTGGAAAGCGTCCACGACATCGCCAACACAGCTCAAGGGCTCTGGAGCGTGTTCGAGCGCTCGCCGTCCTCTCGCCGAGCGACCTGCATCGTCGAAATCGACCGCAATCGCACGACGCTATTGCAAGTTCAGGATAGCGAACCGAGGCAAGCGACCAGTTTTTCCTCGCCCCCGTTTTCCGAGAACAGCTTGCCGAATTCCGAAGAGATGGCCAGTTGGCATCGACGCTTGCTTCAAGCCACCTCCACCCAGAACGACGATGCGTCCGCTCAAGAAAAAATCACCGAGCGCTGCATCTTGGTCGGCGAAGAACCGATGATCGATCACGCGGCCCAATACCTCCGCAAACGCGAATTCGCCCATTCGATCCAGAAGGAACATCCCCCCGACCGCGTACCCTCGCGATTCACCGTGGCATATGGTGTCGCTTGCGCGGCCCTCGGCCAAACCCGGTTGCAAATCTCGCTCCTGCCTCCGAACCTGCAACATCAGCAGGAAAAAAGAAGGTTCTGGATCCGGCTGCGGGGCTGGGCCAGCGCCTTGGCTCTGTTGACATTGACGCTGCTGGTGTTCGGCAGTTGGCAAAAGCTCTCGTTATTGGGCTACAACCAAACACTCTCTAAACGCTACGAAAGGGCGGTCGACGATTACGAAGACGCCGAACGCAACCTGGCGGACTTCGCGTCACATTACGAACGACTCCGCCCTGTGCTCAAACGGCAAATGGATGCGACGGAACTGCTCAAGACTCTGGCCTCACTGCAACTGATCTCAGAAGACGAGTCCCATTGGCTGGTGCTCTTCGCCGACTTCAAAACCTACCAGAACGCGCTATCGGAGACGACCGGCACCAATCAGACCCAGCCTGGCGACAATCAAACCGTCACCAACCAATTATCGGGCCATACCGGATACGTAGCCGAACTAGGGTTCAAGGATCGCGACCAAATCCAGAGCCGAGTGCAATCGCTAGTGACCCGACTCAACGACGATCCGGTCTATCGTCAGGTCGACACCTTGCCCGAGGACCTTCGCCGCTCGCTGGCCAATACCAACGTCTTGCTTCCCGATCGGCACGTCGCCTTGTCGCTGAAACTATTTCCCAACTTTTTCTCCGCCCCGTCGATCCTGAATAATACCACCTCGGCGCCGCCGTCTGAGACAAGGGAACGCAACGCTTCCTCCTTCATCAACCGCAACGAACGCATCCTCAACGAAGGCCGCTGAACCATGCGTTCGCTCGCCAGATGGATTCAATCGAATCGAGGATGCTGGTTGCTGATCGGCGTCACTCTGTTCCTCTACCTGTTGATCTTCCAACCTTTGGATCGCCGGGCCGAGGATAGGGAACGGGTCGTCAAAAAAAACTGGAACGAACTGGCGAAACTGCGTCAAAAAACCCTCGATCCGGAACGGCGAAGACTCATCGACATTTCCCAGGGACTGGACCGGTTGGACCAGACCGTCGATTTGCTTCCCGACCTGCTCGCCGGCCTTTCCATCGATCCGAATTATCAAAACCGGGCCCTAACTCCCTTTAAACTCGTCGAATACCAAGCCGACCGCAACAATGCGATCGCTGCTGTCGAAAAGATCGCCAAAAATAAGAAGGTAAAAATCGAGCCGGAGGTTTTCGAAGCTTTCCCGATCCATCGAAGCAACCAACCCCGACCCCATCTTCTTTGGGCGGAACTGGCCCTGAGCCAACAACTGCTGCTCTGCATGATCCAAGCTTCGGTGGAATCAATTTCGGAACTTTCGATCGAACCCCGAACCGATACCGGGGACGACCCCAAGCAACTGAAGCCCCTAACCCTGGAAGTGACCTTTTCGTGTTCGTCCCCTGCCCTCTCCCGATTGTTGGTCATGCTTCCTCTGAACTCGGAAACCATTCGGGAGCGGCTGGAACTTCCGGATTATCCCGAACACAAACCCAGCCTGTTTGTGGACCGCATCCTGATCCGAAAGAACTCGACGGAAAAACCGTCGCAAGTCGGCGTATGGATGAAAATCGTCGGATTCGTGCCTCCAGACATGGACCGAGACGCTCCCCTCGTCGATTGACTCGAGCGATATATCCTGAATCGCTCCGCGGTCCGGACCGGGAATCATCGATGCAGACGGTCTGGAACCGATTGAGATTCGTTACTTCGCTCAGTTTTTCCCTGACACCAATTCATCGCCGTTCAAGGAACGACTTGTCAAGGCGGCTCGCCACACTCAAAAACTCCATAATCGCCGGGTGGAAGGTTATCGAATTTCCCGTCCGGGTAAGGCAGATCGGAAAAGAAACCGATCGAACCAGTTCCACCCAAGCTCTCGCCCAACCGAGGCGGATCACCCACCGACCGTTATGGCGGAACGCTCTTCAAAGCTAGGCTGACCGCTCAGCGTCAGCGAATAGCCGTTCCCATTGACCTGACAGCCGGTAAAACGATTTACCTTCAGATCCTCGTTTCGGAATCGAGAATGAAACATCGTCCTCTAACGACCGCCCATCCCGGATTAACAGTTCCGCTTCCAACTCCCTACTCTCCAAGATCAATCTGATATCGAACGAAACGCCCCTGGGATGCAGCCGAATCGACCGGCAGAAACAATCCACCGCTATCCTGAATCCAACTTCCAAACCGGCGTGGGGAAAAGATTGGAAAAAAACGGGAAACCGGTAAAATCGCCCGGCGAACGAACGGTTACTTACGAAACATGGCCAATAACACCCTGACCACCATAATCGCGCTGTTCCTGTTCTTAGGCGTTTCCATCATGATCGCCCTGAATCTGGGAGGCGACGTGCCTACTCTGCCCAAACCGAACGTCGCACCCCAATCCCAAGACCAAGACCAGTTCAACCGGCGAATTCAAGCGCTCTTCGAGAACTCCCCCACCAACTTGCTGGCCCAGTCGGTCGACTCCTCGCCTTTCTTTACCCGGCAATTCGTCGCCGAAGAAAAACCCAAGCCCGAACCGAAACGTTCCGAACGCAAGGTGAAGTTCACCCTCAAAGGATTTTTCGGGGAGAAAGCCATCCTGCAGATCGACGATCAAGAACCGGACTTTTACAGCGTCGGGGATCAGTTGACCGCCGAGGTCCGCTTGCTCGACTTGAACGTCGAGCAGGATACGGTCGAGATAGGCAGTTCCGAATCCAACCGAAAAGTCATCAAATTCGGAGAATCCCAGGTGGTCGCGATTCCTCAATAGCCCCGGCGATGGCTGACAATTCCTCTCAGGACGTCGGCGATCTCCTGTTGATCAAGGGCGTCCTCACCGAAGAGCAGTTCGACACGCTTCGGCGGCATCAACGCAGCCAAGGCGCTTCCGCCCAACAAGCCGCTCTGGAACTGAATCTGGCCCCCGAGCCAGAAATCACACGCTCCCTGTCGGAACTTCATTCGCTCGAATTCAACGATCTCGAAAAGTTCACCCTGACCGAAGAATTAACCCAGGCCGTTCCGGTCAACCTCATCCTGCACTACCGCTTCATCCCGATCGCCCTGACCGAAGAAACCGTCACCATCGCTCGAGGCGACCCGCTCAACAATCTGGAGTTGGCCAATCTGAAACTGCTGCTGAAACGGGAGATCCGGCTCACCCTGGCCCCGCCCAGCAACATCGAAGCCATCATCAAGTCACAGTTCGGCCTGGGGGCGGAAACCGTCGAGAAACTGCGCGACGACAAAGACGATCAGGTCGACGAGCAAGAGGCGGTCTTCGACCTGTCCGAAGAATTCCGCAACGACGACGGCACGATCCCGGAATTGGTCGATCAACTCTTGGCGGAAGCGCTCACAATGCGGGCGACCGATATCCATTTTGAGCCGAGTCCCCAGACGGTTCGCCTGCGCTACCGCATCGACGGCATCCTGCAGACGGTTCCCATCCCCGCGAAACTCCGCCCCCTTTACACCTCGATCGTTTCGCGCCTCAAAATCATGTCCTCGCTGGACATCAGCGAACGACGCCTGCCGCAAGACGGCAGGATCGCCATGAAAACCAAAGGCGAATCCTACGACCTTCGCCTCTCCATCATTCCTACCAAACACGGGGAAAGCCTTTGTCTGCGGATCCTCGGGCGAGAGCGGATCCGGCTGGGATTCGAAGAACTGGGAATGCTCCCCTTCCAGAAAAAAATCTTCTCGCGCATCCCGACGCTGCCCCAAGGCTTTATCCTGATCAGCGGCCCGACCGGCAGCGGCAAGACCACGACGCTCTACGCCGCCCTCAAAAAGGTCAACGACGGGCACCGCAAGATCATCACGATCGAAGATCCCGTCGAGTACCAGATCGAAGGCATCGTCCAGATGCAAACTCACGAAAGCATCGGATTGACCTTTTCCCAAGGCTTGCGAGCCATCCTCCGTCACGATCCCGATGTCGTGCTGGTCGGCGAGATCCGGGACCGCGAAACCGCAGATATCGCCGTGCGCGCCTCCCAAACCGGTCACCTGGTCTTTTCCACCATCCACGCCAACGACAGCATCAACGCCATCCCCCGGTTACTCGACATGGGCGTGGACGCTAATTCCTTGGCCGCGTCGTTGAATTGCTCGATCGCCCAACGGCTCTCCCGAAGGATCTGCCGTCATTGCTCTGTTCCCGATCCCGATCCCGATCCCGCCGTATTGGAAGAGATGACGCAAGCCCTCGAATTACCCCCGGATCAACTGCTTTACAGCAAAGGCGAAGGCTGCTCCGAATGCCGCGACACGGGAGTGACGGGACGGATCGCCATCTATGAATTGGCGCCGGTGGACGAAGCCTTGGCGGAAGCCATCCATGATCGCCATAGCGTCGCTCAATTACGTATGACCGCCACCAAGAACGGTTGGAAGAGTCTCCGGCAGGTCGCGTTCCATCGCGTCCAGGATCAATCCATCTCTCTGAGCGAACTACAACAGATGACCTGGCGGTTGGATTTCAGCCAAGCGTGATCGAACCGGATGCCGATGAGCCGGAAGCTTCAGAGAAAAGCGAGCGTTCTCTGGATCGTCGCCGGCTGGCTCCTAGCTTGCGAAGCCAGAGCGCAAGACGAATTCAATCTGCGCCGGTTCACGGATGGCGACGGGCTGCTCAACTCGGCCGTGCGTTCGGTCACGGTCGGGTCGCGAGGCACGGTTTGGCTCAGTCACGACGACACGTCGGAGATCACCCAGTTCGACGGTTATAGCTTCAATTCCTTCTCTTTTCCCGGTGCTTCGCTCAGCCGGATCTTCGAAAGTCAATCCGGACAACTGTGGGCGGCGGACAAAGAAGGGATCCTGGTTCATTCGGGAGTGAAATGGCGCCGGTATCCCCAACCCGACATCCAGTTAGAACATCGGCGAAATCCCCGGCGCGTTACCCATCCCCTATCGTTGATTCCGCTGGAGTTGAACCGAGCCTTGATACTCCTGTCAAATCGCCTCACGCTGTTCGACGCGAAGGAAAACCGGCTGACGCTCCTCAAACCGGTCACGGAAACCGGATTGGAAGTATTTCACGACATGATCGCACTGGCTGACGATACCGTCCTGGTCACCGGCGAAAACGGCGTGATCCGGAGCCGGCAAGCGGCGAAAGACCTGAAGCAGAATTCCGAATGGCTGCCGATTCCCAATCCTCCCGGGTTACGGCAGTTTCGCCGTCCGAAAATCAATCGAGACGGTTCGGTCACCATGGTCGCCGTCGGCGACGACAACGCCCGTCACATCGCCGATTGGGACGGCCAACGATGGCGAACCCGGACCATCGGCCGTCACAAGATCAGAGATGCCTGGAAGCAATCGGGAACCGGCTGGTGGGGACAATCTTACAATTCGATCTACCGGATCGACGAAGACTGGATCGGGTCCGTCGACCATAATCAGGTATCGGCAGGGCTGTTCATGGACGTCGCCATACTAGCCCCCGATACCTTTCTCGTCGCCAGTACGGAAGGCTTGCTGCGGCACGCTCCCCGCTGTTGGCAAAGACCCGAAAACATCGACGCAAGTACGCCGACGCACGCCATCCTGGAAGACGGCAAAGGTCGCCTCTGGTTCCTCGCTTCCGACGGACTCCGGTTACGACAGGAAACAGATTGGAGGCGCTTCCCCTGGCCGGAAGAAACGGAACTTTTATTCCGAGCCACCGACATGATCGTGGAACTGGATAACGGCAAGCTGCTCATCGGCAACCGCGACGTTCCCTTGTGCTTCGATCCCGAGAGCGAAAATTTCGTTTCGTTCGAACCGGCCGGCGGCGGACAAATCCTCAGGCTCTTGGGTCAAAACAAAAAACGACAACCGATCGTTTGGTGGCAAGCCGAATCACGGGAACCGACGCCCGGTTCGATCGGGATCGTCAGCGATCAGAGCATCCAACCCTACCGGCCCTTGGTCGGCCTGCCGATCGATCCCGAAAGGCTGTTGTTCGTCTTCGAAACCAACAGCGGCGAAACCTGGTTCTGCGATCAAGTCGGATTGGCCACGATCGAAAACCAAGCCATTCGGCGATACGGCTTTTCGCACGGATTGCCTCCTGAAAGCGCCACCTGCCTATTCGAGCTGAACAACGGGCTAATCTGGGTCGGAATCGGCAGCCAACTCTACGAATACGACAATAAACAATGGAAAAAAATCTACGCCGCTCAAGACCGGATCAACCGCATATCACAAACCGCCGACGGGAACATTTGGGTCGCCAGCAATCAAGGATTGCATTGCTATCGGGACGACTCTTGGATCACGCTCGATTCCCGAGACGGTTTGGCGGCCAACGCGGTATATTCGATGTCAGAAGACACCAGAGGGCGCTTCTGGACCGCTACCTCGCACGGGATCAACCGGTATCGCCCCGAAGCGGATATCGATCCTCCCCGTTCCCAAATCATCCTCCGCGACGATCCGGATAGCTCCGCCTCGCGGCAAGCGATGTTCGAAGCACGGGACAAATGGAATTTCACTTCCCGAGACCGTTTGCTCTTCTCCTGGCGTTTGGACCAGGGATCGTGGTCGCCCTACTCCGAAAAGAATACCCTGATCCTCGACAACTTGGCCGCCGGGCAACATCGCTTGGAAGTCCGCGCCATGGATCGCAATTGGAACGAAGAAAAGGTCGCCTCGGTACAGGTTTTCCGCTGGGTCGTTCCTTGGCACCAGGATCCTCGCCTGCTGGTGATTTCCTTGGCCGGGTTCAGCATTATCGCCCTACTAGCGGGATTGGCCATCAATCGGCACATTCGGCTGACTCGCAGTTATGCTGAAGTGGAAAAGATCGTAAGGGTCCGTACGGCCGAATTGGAAGCAGCCAATCGCGAACTCCTGCACAGCCAAAAAATGCGAGCTCTGGGCGCCATCAGCGCCGGGATCGCCCACGATTTCAACGGCATTCTCTCCGTCGTCCGAGGATCGGCTCAGATCATCGAAGCCAATATGACCGACCGGAAAAAAGTACTCATCAGGTTGCAGCGCATTCGACTAGTGGTCGATCAGGGAGCCAGCGTCATCCGGGCCATGCTCGGCATGGCCCAACAGGAAGAGAAACAAACGGTCGAAACGAAAATCATCGATGTGGTACAGACGACGATTCAAATCATGGGCGATCGATTGCCGAAGAATATCACCATCGAAAATCATACCGCTCCCGAATTGGAATCGATCGAGATCAATCCCGATCTCCTGCAACAAATCCTTTCCAACTTGCTCACCAACGCCGCGGAAGCGATGGCCAACGCCGGCACGATAACCGTGGAATCAGGGCAAGCGAATCGTCCCCCCGAAACCCTCGTGTTGAAACCGGGAACGGCCCGAAGTTATCAGTACGTAGCCGTGAAAGACACCGGATGCGGCATTATTCCGGAGGCACTCCCTCGGATCTTCGAACCGTTTTTCAGCTACAAATCCCTGTCTTCCCGGCGAGGAACGGGATTAGGCCTGTTCATGATCTACCAGATGGCGATCGAACTGAATGCCGGACTGGCAGTCGATTCGACCGTCGGTAAAGGCAGTCGATTTACCGTTTATCTGCCGGTTGGATCGTTCGGGAAACGAACGATCCCGAAACTACCGGAGACCTCTCCCGTCTCGCCGACGAAAACTGCCGAACCGATAGAATCCGATCCCTCACGATAGGCGATCGATTTTTCGGATTTGTCGAATACTTCGGGCACCAGCGATTGACTGGCACACGGACGGGCGACACGACAACGCCTCGGTAGCAAATATCAAGGTAAACCGTACCCGGGACGTACCCCCTCCCCCGGTTCCCGAGAACTCGGAGGAAGAGGCAGATCCGACGTTGCGGCAGCGATCGCTGCCTGATCGCTCACAAGGGAAAACGATTTTCAAGCCGCAATCATCGCGCCCATTGGGATCGACCCCGTTGATGAGCCGAGGAGGAATTCTAGCGGATGCTCTTTTCGGGAAGCTCGCTCTTGATGCCCTGATCGATCGGCATCTTGTCCTTCTTCCCATCAAGCGTTTCGGCAATACGGCGGTCGAGCTCGGCTCTGAGTTTTTTGATCAAGCCGGCGTGTTGCGGGTCGGCGATCAGATTACGACGTTCCTGCGGATCGTTTTTCAGGTTATAGAGTTCAGCCAGATGCTTGTCGGGCGAGCCGTCGCCGTGCGGATAGCGGATGTATTTCCACTCGTCGGTTCGCAGGGCGCGAACGTTGGGAGTATAGGGAAACTGCATTTCGTAGTTGTATTCGTAATACCAGCTGGTCCGCCAATCAGAATCTCCCTCCGATACGAGTTTCTTCCAGGATTTGCCTTGGGTTTTGGGCAGCGGCGGAGCGTCGCAGATTTCCAGAATCGACGCGGCGAAATCCAGGGTCAACGTTTGGGCTTCGATCACGGTACTTTTTTTGATCAGTGCCGGATAACGCACCACCAATGGAATGTGCAATGACGCTTCGTGAGCGGTACGCTTGTCTACCATGCCGTGTTCTCCTTCGAGCAATCCGTTATCGCTGGTGAAAATGAAGAGCGTATTGTCGAGTTCGCCGGTTCTTCTGAGGTGCCGGTAGAGACGGCCTACGGAATCGTCCACCGATTGAATGGTTCCCAGGTAAGCGCGAACCATCCGCTCGAAATCAAGCATGGCGGCGGCAGAAGTATCGGGAAAATCTTTACGCCATTCGAATATCGGGCCGTAGATGCCGTGCCAAGTGGTGAGGCGCTGAGTGGTCCAGGCCGGGTTATCGTCCAGTTCGAACGCACTCTCCGGATAAGGAAACCGGGCGTGATCGAAGGAGTGTTCGTATTTCTTTTCTGGAAAATAGAAGCTGTGCGGAGCCTTGTGGCCGAGCATCAGCAAGAACGGCTGATCGTCGTTTTCCTTCTTGCGGGTTTTCAACCAGTTGATGGCCATGTCGGTCACCACGCTGGTATAGTAACCCGGGACGACCTCTCGTTCGCCGTTGTTGGCTCGGAACACGTTGTCGAAGTATTTGCCTTGGCCACGATGCGTGACGAAGTGATCGAAACCCGGACGTACACTGTCGTCGGTCTCGCCCATGTGCCATTTGCCGATATAGGCGGTGGCGTAACCCTCCGCCTGCAAAGCACGGGGGAAAGTTGGCAGGTCGCGGGGGTAATCGGTGAAATTGTTCACCACCCCGTGAGTATGGGCGTATAACCCGCCGAGGATAGAGGCGCGGCTGGGCGAGCAGAGCGAAGTGGTGCAGAATTGGTTTTTGAACAACGCTCCCTCTCGGGCGAGCCGATCTATGCTCGGGGTCTTGAGGTGAGGATGCCCCATGCACGACAAAGCCTCGGCTCTCTGGTCATCGGTGAGAATGAAGACCACGTTGGGTCGATCCGCTCCCAGAGACGAAATCGCGCCTAAACTCAGAGCGACCACCACTACCCGTAAAAAGTGAATCGAAAAAAGAACGAGGCGTCTTGAATGGCAAATCGTCGGATTCATTAACCTGATGATTGCCGAAAAACGAAAAGAATCAAGCGTAATTGATTAGCGGGTTTGAACGCCATTTTGAACTGAACGATCTGACGAAAGGGGTGCATTCCCATTATCAAGGATTTCATGTTTCGCTTCTGTCAAAAGATGAGTGATCTCATTCCACCCGACGTCCCTGGTTGATCGTCTGGCGGCTTTAGATCAAATATCCTCGACCATCAACGTTTGCTTTCGAGTGGCATTCGATTGCCGTTCCAGCAAAATTACGGGAATAATCCCAAGCCCCGTAATTTCGGAAAACCAGTGCTGCAAGCACGAGAAGTCCTTATCCGGTATCAACCGAGGGTGATCGAACCGAGAACTCGAGCGCTGACGCCAACGTATCCAAAACCAACTTCTTTTTCAGTCGAGAGGTAGCCGTGACGCTAGATTATGGCCGGGGCGTCGTTTCTTCCTGCCGCGCTTACGAGAAGATACTAGCCTCAATTCCCAATAACAACAATTCATGTGAATCTGCCTACAAGACGAGGCTCATTGATTTATTCCAATATCAATCTTTGCAAAAGTAATGTCATAATTGATCAGGAATTTATTAATCCGAAAAATGAAAAATATTTATTTTTTTTTGCAACGTTTTTGTATTGCGAATGTCTATAAAGACGTGAACGATAAACCAACTCAATCTTCTCGTAATCACTATACCTATGAACTAAGAACAACTGCGGTAGAAGCAGTTAAAAATGGTTCTACCGTAGCTGAAGTTGTCAGTGTAATGGGTATGTCAGCATGCACAGTATTTCGCTGGCTCGTTTGGTTTTCGACTAGGAGTTACGAAGGACTCAAAGACAATCCTAAATCAGGACGTCCCCGTAAGATTACAGAAGAAATGGCTCAATGGTTATACAACGCGGTGTCCATGGGAAATCCCAAGCAATTTCAATTCGACTTTTGCCTGTGGAGTCTCAAAACCATGCAAGTGTTATTGAAACAACAATTCGGGGTGTCGGTTCACGTTTCCACCATCAGTCGATTGCTTCATTCTATGGGATTAACTCCCCAGCGCCCCATCCACAAGTCTTACAAACAAAACCAGAAGAAAATCAGACGGTATCTCGAGATGTTTCCAGGCTTGAAACAACGAGCTGAGCAAGAGAATGCCCTAATTCTCTTTTTGGATGAAGCGTCAGTCCGAGCTGATTATCATCGAGGAACCACTTGGTCTCGAATAGGTGTCACGCCGGTAGTTCGAGATGCCGGGGATCGCTATTCGATTAAACTAGTTTCAGCCATATTCGTTGACGGGCGGATGATATTTAACATTTTCAAAGGAAAAATGAATGCTCAGCGTTTTTGTGAGTTCTTATCGAAACTCTCTAAGGATGTGGGACGGAAAATAATTGTAGTTTGTGATAACGCCAGCTATCATAAAGCAGAGTATACCCAAGAGTTCGTAGCCGAAAACGATAGTATTGAAATGAAATATCTTCCTCCATACAGCCCTGAATTAAATCCCGATGAGCAGGTTTGGAACCATTTAAAGCAAAGATTAGCTAAAATAATGATACCCAACAAAAAGACGATGCAACAGAAAATTCAAAACATTATGCAATCCATCCAAAAGAAAAAGGGAATGGTCCAATCATATTTTAAATTGGATGATACTCGATATATAATTACATGACATTACTTTTGCAATGATTGATAATTACACCACTACTTGGGACTCAATCTATACCAAGAGTTCTGAGCGTGGTGCAATCCTTCTCCTCATAGCTGCCGTTGCCACATTTGCGCTCTGGCTTCTGGGATTTGCTGGAACTACTCATGGAATAGCAAAACATTTTCAAGCCAATACCATTCAAAATCGAGCAGTTATTTCCATAGTGTATCTGGGAAAAGAGGTGTGGAAAAACCAGAAGTTTATATTCACACTGGAAAAACTGAACCAAGCAATGGAACATCTGAAAAAACTGTTGTTTAAGAAGTCTCAATATGCTTAAAACCGTCTAAAAAATCGAGGGGATCCTTTAGGTTGCTGCCACGACGACCTGTTTTTCCAGCCGTAAGCCCAATGCTTTGGCGTCACATTTCAACCGGGCCAATTTATGATCCCGGCGTTGGTGTTCGAGCACTTTCATTCCCTGTTCGACGTAGGGCTCCCCTTTGATCATCATGGCGTAGACCAAGCGCACCAGTTCGTAAGCGGTCGCTTTCACGGCGCATTGGACATCCATCCAAGGCAAAACGGGCTCGATGCTTGGCGCCGATGAAGGTCGATTACGGCGTGTCGAAAAGGCGCATTTGCACAGCAACTGACCTACCCGATTGACCGCGGAAAACTTCTTGCAAGTGGATAACTTTTTGCTCTCGCTGGTCTGAGTTCCCGGAGGCGAGCCGGAGCCAAGAACAGAACCGCCCCGCCGTCGAAAACGACGAAAGATCGTGGACGAGTTCCGCGGTGATTATCAAAGCGACTTCCAAGCCGAGGGTGGGAATCTCGGTCAAATCGAATCCCATCGGCGTTGCAGCTGCTCGCGATGTTCGGTCGTTGCGTCCACGCACCCGCCGTTTGGCGGCAGAAGTTGGGCCGCCAATTATCCTCGTCGATCCGACCCTCGCAGCATTCAATCTGGCGGCTGATGAAATCGTATCGGTCCATCGCCAATTCCAGAGCCAAGAGACGCTCCTAGCGATTTGATAACAAATTTAATCATCAACGTTAATTCTAAACTTTAGAAATGATAAGCGGCCTTGAAGTAGTAGAATCCCCCATTGAATCCATAAGGAGACGATTCTGGATAGTGAAGACCAACGCTATCCTGCGCAATTTGTGAGTTTTCATCAGGATATGTGTCGAACAGATTTTGAGCTCCAAAAGCTAAACTAAGTCCGCTATCAAAATCGTAATTCACCTCTAAATCAACTAAAACCTTAGCGCCAAATTCGGCATACCAAGAATCAGCTGAATATTCGATGAAATCTCCATAGTAGCGCAACCGCGGTAATAGAACTGTCCAAGGCCCCATGTGATGAGTTGCACTTAGGATCAGTTTGGTGTCGGGTAAATTATTCTCTAACTGATCGATTCGCTGATCACCTACAAATTGTCCAGCACTTTCTACCGAGGTGTCGTTAATATTTAAAGCCATTGTCAAAGTAGTATTACCCGATTCGGCATTTCCTAGTCCATAACTAATCGGATAACTCGCCACAATGTCAACACCTTGAGTAAGCGTATCGAAATCATTGCTAAACCATCTCACCTGGGCGATATTATTCGGGTTTCCGACGGGATTGCCCGACAAATCAACTGTAGGCCAAGGGACTAAGCTAGTCGTAGCGATGCGGTCGTCCATTGCAATTCTGTAATAATCCAAAGTCACTTCCAGTTTATTGAATTCAAACACTGCACCCACGCTAAAATTAAACGAAGTTTCCGGTTCAAGTGCTTTCAAACCATCGAATGTATTTGAAGGAAGCGCGTTCACAGGAAGAGTTGCTACATCAGCCAAACCAAATGAGCCATCGGGTAAAGGAGCGAAAGCGGTCGTTACGTTACGAACGCTTGCTTGCCCCAAAGTGGGAGCCCGAAATCCCGTGCTAACGGACGCACGCAACGCCAACTGTTCGGTCGCTTGCCATTTACCAGCTAATTTCCCGTTTATCGTATCACCAATTGCGCCTTCGTAATCTTCATATCGCACAGCTGCACCTAACAAAAAGTTTTCCATCACGTCCGCTTCTAAATCCAGATAAGCAGCGTAGCTCCCCCTATCAGTCGCACCGGCAATTGAAGGCGGAAAGGTGGGAAAACCATTGGAACCAACCCCAAACCCTTGTTCTGCAAGTCCTCCTGGACGTCGGTCTACCCACCAACCATATTCTTCTCCCGCCTTGATCTCAAATTCTTCGACACGATATTCCAAGCCGGTAGCGAAATTTAAAGGAGAATGCAACGAACTCATTTCAATTTGCCTAGACAAGTCAAAATTTACCGTGTAGTCAGTTTCTGCATAAGCGCCAGGTCGATAATTAGTAGGGATACTGGCTGGTTGTCCTCTGAAATCTGGATGAGCGATTAACTGAGGATTTATCGTGTTACGCATGTAGAATTCCGACTGATGATGTCCAATTACTGCGCTGGCGTCATATCTCCAGCCATTTTCCAAGTTACCTCGAACTCCTCCAGCCAGACTCATGTCGGTAATAATTCCTCCAAATTTAGGCGTGAAACCACCTGGGAATTTTTCATTGAAAGTAAAGAAATTTGGGTCTTCGGCTATCGCCTGTAAACCATCTGGATCAGGATAATACGCACCGTTTTCCATAATAGTTTCCACCTTAGGCAAATCAGTAGGAGGCTCAGTATTTGGATCGGGATTTTCTCTTAAATCGGCAACCATATGGGTCGTCCCGGACCTAAAAACACCACCTCTGCCAGCAGGTCCGGCAGTGGGATTTCGGTAGAAAAACCCGCCTTCCACTTTACGTTTCGAGAAACTGGGAAACATATAGAGCTCAACCTGATCGGTAAGATCAATTCCGATATTGCCAAAAAACTTGTAATCGTATTCTACATCAGGAGATCCCCAGACTTGCGCATATGGCGTTCGTATGTAAGGACTGATATGTGGTTGATTGGCATCAATTATTGCTTGAGCATCAGCCCGTTGAACACTTCTAACAGTGGCTTGACTTTCAGTGTATTCCACGCTGAAATTAGCGAAACCATTAACCTCGCCCGCTCGACGGATTGCTGTTCCCGCATTCGCCGCTACCGTGTAGGAAGCTCCATCTCCTTCGTAATGTGATCCCCAGCGTGTTTCGACCGTTCCACCACTGGAGGCATCTTTCAGAACGAAATTGATGATTCCGGCTACCGCATCCGAGCCGTACTGAGCAGATGCACCATCACGCAAAACCTCGACTCGCTTCAATGCGATATAGGGGATAGCTGCTAGGTCAGGTCCCTGAGCCCCATCGGCAATGCCGCCTCCTAAAAAGGTAATAACCGAGGCTCGATGACGACGTTTACCGTTGACCAAGATCAGAGTGGAATCAGCCGATAGACCTCGCATGCTGGCGGGACGGACCAGCGTGGCGGCATCACTGATGGGCTGTGTATTGACATTATAGGATGGAACGGCAATCGACAGCATCGAATCCATGTCGACATAACCCTGAGTGCTCAGGTCGCTTTCCGAGATGACATCCACCGGGACAGGGGAGTCACCAACTGAACGATCAGGCCGCCTTGATCCGACCAAAACGGCTTCACCAACGTCCATAACCGTTTCTTCTTCTTCCGCCGCCCTCGAATCCTCCGAAGGCATCGCTTCCTCAGCTGCTTCCTGGGCCAACGAGCCAGTTCCCAGCAAAGCAGCCACCGCCAAAAACATACTCCCCCGGCGTATTGCGTTTCTCATAACTCCAATTGTTTCAGTCACTTCAAATCCCGCGATAAAATTCCAGACCGATCGTCATCGAAGGCAAACCATCTCGGCCCAAGGGTAAGCGAGCCGTGTGCGAGGCATCCCCGTCACGATCAACAAATCCCTTTTCCCGATTATTGGTTGGCTCGATAATGACCATTTTACGTCCTTCCTGAAGCGGCCCTAGCCCTCAGCCTGGTTCCATCCAAAGTCAACGCACCAAGGCGTCTCGAAACTCCACTCTTCCAACTCTCCGACCATGCAAATTCATTTCGCGCCTACTGGACATTGAGTCGCTCCTGAATCGCGTCCAGGTAATTGCCGACGTTCGCCTTGGCCTCGATCTGCTGCGCTTCCCGCAGATACTTGACCGCGTCCCGCAATTCGCCCTTGCTCACCGACACCTGTCCCAAGGCCACCAAGGCTTCGCGACGAAATTCCAACACCGATCGAGCCTGCTCGAACATCACGACCGCCTTTTCGTAATCGTTGTTCCGGTGGTGGGTTTTACCCAATAACAGCAGGACCTCGCCATTGAGCGGATCTTTCACGAGCGCTTCCTCCAGAATCGTCAGGCCTTTGGTCTCGTCGCCCAATTCCAGTTCGATGCGGGCATCCGCCAAACTCAACTTGGTCTGACTTTCGGCCGTCGCCTCCGGCAAAGCTCCGGATCTGAGGAAAGCCAGGTACGATCGTCCCACTGCGAAATACCGATGCTGCATCAGCTTATCCAAGGGCTTGAGCAATTGGTTCCAATTCGTGGGACGCTTCTGTTCCAAGGCTCTTTGATAGGTGGCCGAAGCCAAATGAACGATTCCTTCGTTCAGGTAGAGTTCGCCCAGCAACATTTGAGCGGACCAACTGCTCTTTCCCATGCCGGCGGCGATTTCCAGATTGACGATCGCCTTTTGGGGTTGATCGATGGACAAATAACCTTCGGCTTGGGACAACCAGAATTCTTGAACTTCGGGTTGTTCGGCGATCAGTTCGTCGAACAGGGCAATGGCGCCTTCGGTCTGGTACGTCTGCAACAGGCAAAGCGCTTGCCCCCGGCGGAAATCCACGCTGTCCGGTTTGAACATCCGCGCCATGCGGTAGGCCGACAAACCGGATTCGTATTTATCGAGGGTCAAATAGGCGTATCCCAAGAGTCCGTAGGATCGGGCGTCGCCGCCGCCCAATTCGATGACCTTCAGCAACGGAGCGATGGCCTGGTCGTAGTTCCCCAGTTGCACCTGGGAGAGCGCCAATGAAAGCCAAGCGCGGCGGAACGACGGAAATTTCTGGACCGCCTGCTCGAGCCACCGCTCAGCCTGGGCGAACTGATTTACCTGATAATGCAGGTTACCGAGTAAGAAATAGAACACCGGACTGCTGTCGGGCTTGATCGCCGCCTGAACCAACGCGATCGCTTCCTGAGGTTGCGTTCGCAACAGCGGCAGCACCTTTTCGTACAACGACCGGTCCTGGGTGGTCAGTTTCGGATCGATCGCCTCGTTGACTCCGTAGGACGCAAAAAACCGCCGGCGAAACTCCGGACTGTCCGGATCCGAATCCGACAGAGGAAAAGGCTCGGCCCCGGTAACCGTGGCCGCAATGAATAAACTGTAGATCCAGTATTTCATCGTCGGCTACAGGGCGTGTTGCAAGGTGATCGGAAATCGGCCCCGTACCTTGACTGGTCGTCCGTCGACCTCGGTTACCGTGAACCGCACTCGGTTGGCGATTGATCGGGCGATCTTACTCACCTCCGGATGCGAATGGGAAACCTCCAACAACTTCTGAAAACTCGACCGGCCCCGCTCGTCGATCAGGATCTCGACCACGAGCTTGACCTGGTGGATCCCGCGACGCTCCAGCGCGAGCGGATACTCGTACTGCGGCTGGTTGACACGGGTCGGCGGGTTAGCCAAATCGTCCATGTCGAAAATGTCTTCGAGTTGCTTGATCACGTCAATGACAACTTCGAACGTTCCGGCCTGGACGCCCATGGACAGCGCGTCGCCCATCCCCGGATTCAAGGAAATCTCCAACTGGCTCAATTCCATTTCCGTCGTCTCCTGCTCCAGCTCGATCACCGTGTCCGGAATATCCTCAATCACCATCTCGCGCTCGATCTCCGGAATCTTGGGAGGATCCAGAACAACAACCGCCAACTCACGGTATTCGATCTGATCGACGTTCACGTCCTGCAGAGCTTGGCTGATAGGAATAATCAGGAACAGGGCCAAGGCTAACACCAAGGCGCAACCCAACGCAAGCAAAGATCGCAAGCGAGAAGATGAATCTGGCAGACGCGTCAGGCTCATTGCCTCGTAGCCATGTTGATCAACGTTGCGCCGGCCATCGCCGCCTCGTCGTGCACCTGAGTGTACTGCTCGACGGTCACCGCCTTATCCGCTTGAATGATCACGGGTTGATCCTTCTTCTGTTTCAACAATCGCCTCACGACTCCTTGTACTCCTCGCACCGTAATGTTCTCGCCCCCCCAGACCACTTGGCCATCGGCGGTAATGGCAATCAATATCGATTGCTTCTCCAGCTGCGACGCCGAAGCGGACTGAGGACGACGGACTTCGACCCCAGTTTCCTCGACGAAAACCGTCGTGACAATAAAAAAGATTAATAAAATGAAAACGATGTCGATCAACGGCGAAACGTTGATCTCGTTGATTCCCTTGCCCGATTGGGACGACAGCAACCTGGTTCGCCTCATGACCCGATTTCCTTTCCGTTATCCGAACTCTCCGCCGCGTCGCCGGTTTCGGCATCCGCTTCGGTTTCAGGGAAAAGCCATTCGACGTGCATCATCCAATAAGCGTTGTATCGCTCCAACCGCAGGATGGAGCGTTGCAGCAGATTGCGCCGCTGGATGATCAGGGACAGCAACACCAACCCGGGGATGGAAATGATCAACCCCGTCTGCGTCGTGATCAACGCCTCGGAGATGCCCGCGATCACGCTGTCCAATCTCGAGCCTTGGCCCTCGGCCATGCCGTTGAACGTGGACAACATTCCCGTGACCGTGCCCAACAATCCGACCAGCGGCCCGACCGTAATCAGCACCGCCAAAAACTTGATGCGCCGATTGACCGGCGACAGATACTCATCCTTGATCTCGTCGAAGTGGCGCCGGATCTCCCTGGCGGTGGAAGCACTCACATCCAGCAAATCCCAAAGCACGGACCAGCGGCCGGAAATGCGGTCGACGATCTCTTGGTTGGACCAATCGTAGACCCGGCTCTGAATCAGAAAATGATTCTGCAATTTCAAGTACAGGTCCACCGCCACGAAGTAAAGCGCCAGCGCCAACAGGAACAACGGGACCATCAACCAGCCGCCGCTGGCCCAGATCATATACCATTCCTGAAAAAATCCCGAGGAATCCTCCATGGTCGCCTGGTCTTTAGACGCTAAGTCTCTGTTCCGGAACTACTTGTCCGTGCCGGCTTCTGCCAGCTGCGAACGTCCCCGTTCCAATCGGTTCACGAATTCCAAACTGATGCGCTCCATATGCCCCATCACGCCAGAGATCCTGCGGGAGAGCAATGCGTGCAGGATAAGCGCGGGAATGGCCAGGATCAAGCCCAATTCGGTAGTGATCAAAGCCTCGGAAATTCCGGTGATCAGGGGCTTGGGATCGCCCGCCCCGAAATGCTGCATCAATTTGAACGTCTTGATAATACCGGTCACCGTTCCCAATAGTCCCAACAAGGGTGCGGTCGCCGCGGTCACGGCGATCAGATTAACGAACCGTTCCAACCTCGGCTGAATGCCCAGCAACGTTTCGTGGAGAGACTCCTCCACCAATTCGACCGGTTCGTCCGCATGCTCCACCCCGACCTTCAACAACTCGTTCCCCGGTTTGCTCTGCGCCTCGGCGAATTGCTTGGCTTCGTCCTTCTTGCCTTCGCGCAACAACCGGACTACCTTCGGCACCGCCAGCGGATTGAGCTGCCGCACCATCAAGAAAATCTGCGCCGACTTGATGATCACCACCACGGTTGAAATCAATGCGAAGAAAATGATCGGGTAAACCCAGATGCCTCCCTTGCCCAATTTTTCGCCCCAGGTTTCCCGGGTCTCGCGCACCGCGACAGCATCGCCCAAGGTAGGGTCAACCGGCAGATCGCCCTGCCCGCTCCGAACGACCTGGACGATGGACTCTCCCATCGCGCCGGGGAGAGGGTAAATCTGAGGTTGCAACGTCGGACTCTCCATGATCCAGCCGGCATGTTCCCCCGAAGCGTCCGCGAAATAACTCAAAGGGCCGATCTGAACGAATTGCCCGTCGACCAATTGTCCTGCTTCATTAAGCGCCTGACCGGAGTACCGTCTTCCGCCGATGACGTTTTCGATCCGATCGGCACTGGACTCGATCAACGCGAACAACCGCTCCAACTTCTGCATTTCGGTGACGTCGGCGCCTTCCAGGAATCGATTATAATTCCGGATCAGTTCGCCTTCGGTTTTCATTTCCCCGATCCCCAGGAACGTTTCGTAAGCCGAGACGAAATCGCCCGAGAGCGCCCGAACGATGAAATCGTTCACCCGCTGCCGGTCGTTGATGCGGTTCTCCAATGCCTCGAGGCTCAAACTCCGGCTGTCCCGAACCGCCTGAAGCTCGCGCACCGAAGAACGCAACACCTGAATCTCCCGCTGCAATTCGTTCCATTCTTCGGCCAACGGGATCTGAGCGGCTTGGATGGTTTCCCGTTGGGCGTTCAGCCGTTGGATCGATTCGTCCAGATTAGCCTGATGAGTGACCCCGATCTGATCCAAGGTTTGCGCCCCGGCCGTTACCGCCACACTCGCGAACACGATCGCACAACACCGCAACAACCACCTGGTGCCGAATGCCTGGGCCGAAGATTTACCTGGCATAGTGGCCGCGCTCATTTAATTCCCTTAACCGGCAACAGAATGAACTTGGGTTCCAAGGCCTTCAGTTCGACGATCTCGATGGCTTCCCGAACTTCGTCCCTGATGGCCTTGCTCGATTCCCACTGCCACCCCTGGCTATTGACGATGCCGTACCCGGCGTCATTGTCGGATTCCGATAGATAATAGGCCGTGCCCAAACCGACGTACAATGTCTTCACCTCGCCCTCGGTACCGTCATTCAATTTCCTGACCTCGGCGTGAACGGTCAGCCCACTCCGATCGAATCGTTGAATAGCCACCAACAGGGTGACGACAGTTTGCATCCGTTCCGCCACGTCCAAGCTAGTGTCCTCGGCGGTCGGCAATTTTTGAAACTGTCCGGCCAAGTTCTCTCGCAACGGCGTCGGCAATTTGATCTCCAGTTGCCGCAAGCGGGGTTCGATTTGATTCAGAAAGGCCACGACCTGCTCCGCGCTCTGGTCCAACTCCTTTTGCCGGGCTACCAACTCAGCGCGCTTCTCATCGGCGGCAGTCGCCGTCTCCTGGAATTCGACGATTTGTTGGTTCAGGTTGTCGCGGTCGACCCGGCCGAGTTCGATCAAATCCTGCAGAGACCTCTCCTTTTCCTTCCACGCCTGGGCCTCGCTGGAAATCGCTTTTTCCACCGACACCCATTGCTCGACGATCGAACGAACTCGTTCGATCGCTGACTGGCCCCGCAACACTTGGGTTCCCGTTACCGCAATCAGCAACGCGATTCCCGTCGTAACGGCTAGCTTCACGAGTTAAGCGGCAACCTATTGTCGGTTCCGATCATCGTCAAGGGCGGGCAATAAAAAATGCCGCCGTGCCCGGCAACTCTTCCAGCTTCATCGACAGCGGTGACACCGCTCCGGCGACCGGCTCGTAGGGGCCCGCCACGTTCATACTGCGATAGAGCGTACCGTCGAAAGTCACCGTCACCGTCCCGTCGGCCGCGCTGTACGCAAAGTCGATTTCTCCGGTTCCCCCAATCGGTCCCGAAGGCTCTTCGGGCAGAAACTCGGTAGCCACCACTCCGATCGGCACGCTGGTCAGAAACTGTCCAGGCCGACTCAAGTAAAAATCATCGAACTGCACCAGACCGTCGGACTCGCTTCCCGAAAAGGCGACAGTGAAGATCGTAGTCAATTCCTCCGCCACGGCTCCCAAATCGGTCGAACCGGCCGGATTCCGGTCCGACAAATATTCCTCAACCACGGTCATACGGTCTTCGCCGATTTCCTGGACATGAATATTGAAAAGGTCGCCGTCTTCCACCGACCGATTATCGATATCGAGCCAAACGTTATAAGTCTTGTCCGGTTCGAAAGTGGCGCCGACCCATTCGGGACTTCCGCCCACCCCGTCAGTCGCCTGCACATCCACACCGAAACCTTGCGAATTATCGAACCGAACGAACGGCCCGACGTCGTTGTCGAAATCCCCGACGAACCGGATCGGTTTCTCGGACAAGCCGATGTTAAGGCTCAAGCCCTCGGCATCGGCCTTGGGGTCCACGAACGCCCGGAAGAACAGGGTGACCTTCTCGCCTTCGTTGACGGTGTAGGATTTGAGTTCGATCGCGTTGAGCGCTTCCCCGGCCTGGAAGGTCAAAGCTTGGCTCATGGGCCCTTCGACGATCGTCGCCGAACCGACGGGATTTTTCCACGAGCCCATGCCGTTGATACTTCCGGGTTCCCAAGTATCGAAATTATCGATCAAGCGCCATCCGTCGGCGACACCGTCCAAGGCGCTTACTTTGAGACTGGCCGTGACCATCTGAGTGCCGCGCTTCGCGGTCAACATGAAGGTCTTGGTAGCGTCGAGTTTCACCTTCGTGCTGCCGACCCCGAATTGCGACATGGCGGTCACGTCACCCACGCCGTGATCGATACTCAAAGTGGCGTCCGCGCTAGCGTCCCAACGCAACAACGCTTCGCCCCCTTTGACAACCGCCGGATATTCCGCGGTGAAACTGCGAATAGCCAAAGGCAACGAACCTCCGGTTACCGCCGGCACTCCAGATTCCATCACCTCGAGGACTTCTTCGTCGCTCAACGCCCGTTTCCAGATCGCCGGTTCGTCCAACATCCCGGTAACCCAATGGGAAGCCGAAGCCCGAAGGATGCCGCCGATAGACGTGTTGTTCAACCCCCACTCGCCATCTTCCGGCCGCGGTCCGATTTCCAGACCGTCCAATTCGCCGTCGATGTAGACCAACCGTTCTCCCTGGTTTTCAACGAAGGCGATATGACTCCACTGACCGTCGAACGGTTCCAACTCCGTATAAATATGTCCAACCGTCGGCCAGCCGGGACCGCCGTTGCGAATGTAGAAGTCCAACTGCCCGGAAGCTCCGCCGTTATGCGTGCCTAAATTGAACAACGGATTGCTGTCCTCGGTGCTGCCCTCGGAAAAGATCCGCAGATCGTTCTGTCCGGTTCCCTCGACATTAGCCCAAATGCTCAGCGTCCAGGAATCGTGCTGATTGGCCGGAAGATCTTCGTCGGCTTCGTGCACCCGAGACAGCAGAGTTTGCCGGCCGTTGTCGAAGGCGAAAGCCATTCCCTTATAACCTTCGACCAAATCCTCCGCGGACAGGTTGGTCAAATCCAAATCGTAGCCGCTGACCACGTCCGGAGTCTTCGTTCCCTGAATCGCGTCCAGCGGCCAGTGGGAAACCAAGTCGACTGCCAGAGGATCGGGTTCACCGCCTCCTGCCGGCACGCCCGATTCATTCAACTCGATGATTTCGTCGTCGGTCAGCGCCCGCTTCCAGATCGCCGTCTCGTCCAACAAGCCGGTAACCCAATGCGAGGCCGAAGCTCTGAGAATGCCGCCGATGGAAGTGTTGTTTAAAGCCCACTCGCCATCCTCCGGCTGCGGCCCGATTTCCAAACTATCCAATTCGCCATCGATATAGACCAACCGTTCCCCGAACTCCTGGACAAAGACAATATGACTCCACTCGCCGTCGAACGGTTCCAACTCCGTATAGATATGGCCCACCGTCGGCCAACCCGGCCCCCCGTTACGAATGTAGAAATCCAACTGCCCGGAAGCTCCGCCGTTATGGGTGCCCATATTAAACAACGGATTGCTGTCCCCGGTGTTGCCCTCGGAAAAAATCCGCAAGTCATTCTGTCCGGTGCCCTGAACCTTGACCCAGATGCTAACCGTCCAAGACTCGTGTTGATTGGCCGGCAAATCCTCGCCCTCGGCGTGAACTCGCGACAACAGAGTTTGCCGTTCGTTATCGAAAGAAAAGGCCATGCCCTGATAACCCTCGACCAAATCCTCCGCGGTAAGATTGGTCAAATCCATGTGGTAGCCACTGATCACGTCCGGGGTTCTCGTCCCCTGGATCACGTCCATCGGCCAGTAGGAAACCAACCCTTCGCTCAAGTCAGCACGAACCGTCTCCCCGCTACCGGCCACAAGGGCGATAGCCGCCACTGCCAAGGACAACCGCAACTTGGTCTTGATACTCTCTAGTGCCATGATTCCACTCCTATGACCGTTGTTTTCCGCTGAAGATGGAGGGACGTTTAACAAGTCGCCTTCACCCTGGCAAGACCTAATATTTAACTTTATTCCCGGGCGTTCGATCGCTCACCGCACCCGAGCCGGCGAAATCTGTTCGCTCGTGGCGCTTGGGCGAACGCTTCGGCTCCGGGCGACCGTCGATTCGGTTCCCGGCTCCGGTTAAAAGAAATTTACCGTCGGTACGATGCTTCGGCCCCCACCCTGATCGGTGCCGTTCGCTCCGTCCGACGGAGCGAACTCTCCGGCTCTTTCCCGGAACCGAACGGGCCCAGAACTCTCGACGTTCGATTTTATCGTCCTTGATTCTCGCTTTACCGGACCAGCGAGAACGATCCATTCAACAATCGCCTCTTCCCCCTATCCGGTTGGTTCCTCCGTGACCGTTTCGCCGGATTTAAACCGCGTCGTTTTTTATCGGTGTCGATAACCGGCCAACAAAAACGGCCTCGCTTCGCGACAACCGAGCGCCGAATCTCCAACGGCGTCAACACCGCGGCAAACTATTAGCCGTGATGGTCCCTCACCTAGAGAACCCCATGGCAAACGGTCACCGCAACGCCTCGCTCCTCGGCCTGTATCGCACCAATCCGAATTAACGCCGACTCCACATTTCGATCTTGGCTTCGCCAGGATCCCTGTCCGTCCGCAATCTTCGTAGCCAAGTCGCTTTGCCCTTCCCCCTTAATAGTTGCCGTAGTCTTGGCCTGCGCCGCCAGGCGGCTGGAAACGAATCGTCAGTTCAAACCGTCTCCATCGCGACCAGGGAAAACGAAAGCGAATCTTCCTGTAGGGATTTATGAGATGCCGACGACCGAATCGATCTGCGATCCGACGCCCCGGCTAGTTCCGAAAGTCCAGTCAGCCCGTACTCGAATAATCCGGCGGTTACACCAGTTATGTCTGCGAACGATGATTCGACCGTCGCTACGGCACCAGATCGCCGCCGCAGCCGAAAGCGTCACCGACAAATCCCGATTCGCTTCCGACGAATCCGAAAGAGCCAGAGCAAGCGACGACCAAATTCGAGGCTGATAAGATTCCTGCCTGCGTCATCTTCGTATTCCACCGCCTCCCAACGACCGATAAAGAACGCTGCCGCTAACGCAGGCTTTTTCCGCCTCTTGAAAAGCGATCAAATTGTTTCAGATTTCCGGACGGCTAACTCGTCGACATGTCGCTCTGCACCTCTGGTGCCAGATCAATCAACCAAGTGCGAAAGCTCAGACTTCCTGACACGATCGAATCTCAAAACAGTTTTAATTCACTAAAAGCCAATAAATACGCCGTTTTTGAGAAATAAGCGATTGATTATTCTAGCATTAAGTGTTAGAATAAGGCTTGTGTGCAAAACCGGGTATCTAGGTTCGCTTCCTAAGGATTTTAGTCTTCAAAATCCGACCATGATCAATGGCAATATCATTACGGGTTCAAGTTCTGGGGCTCGGCAGCCATGGTCTAGACCAAGCACTTACCGGATCATTTTCTGAGTTGAATGCCTCAGCCAGACTTATCCCGGCAAGGATCTTTAAATGATTTACGAGCTTGCTAGTTGATATTTATGCACAAAACAAATTTAGCACGGGTCAGGAAGTCTGAAGCTGGGAAACGGGCAAGCCCAATTGCCGCCCAAGCGCGATTGCAACGCCCCCTGACGGAGCAAATGCGTCAGGAACTGTTCGGCAGTCGTTTCATCGGGCAGGCACCAGAGCCTACGCATAATTTTGTCGGTGCTTGACCCTTGCGTACGATGAGCTCCAAGATTTCGCCTTTGAGCATTCACTGCGTAGGCACAGTGGCCATCACCGCCGCAACCAGATTCAAGCATTCTTCCGTCTCCGGACTCTGCCGGGCCCAACAACTATCTTCCCGGTAACCGGCGGCACGGCTCTCGATCGCCGCAAAATCCACCTCGGCCCAATCGTAATCCGCTTGCTTAATCCCCCAAAACAAGGCTACGGTCTCGTAGATCGGATGTTGCGGCAATCCATCCGAGCTCTTCGCGATCCCAGTGGCCGCCTCATCCAATTCATCGGAGGTCATAGGAATCCGACAGAGGCCGAGCATCTGCTTTACATAAGAACCACATTCCTCCGGACCTAAAGTGCCGACTTTAAGAACGTTAACGCTTTGCAACCGTGAAACTCCGGCTTTCCCAAGTGCCAAAGAGGAATCTCCCAGTCCGGCGTAATAGGGACGATCGGCAAACCGTGCTCCCCGAGATGGAGTAATTCAAGACAGTTCCGGTGATCCTCCCCGATGTATTGGATTTCGTCCACCAGGATGCACAGCGATCGAATCCATTCCCCTAGCGGTTTCACCTCCTTCAAGACGGAAAAAGAAACTACCCCCGCCTCAGTCTCTCTGGTAGCAGAGAATACTCCAAGGGAGATCCATGGAATACCCCAATAAGATTTGCCGGGGCGATGTTTCTCTGGCGAAATTGCTTCGCCTTATCCGGGGCGATCTTTGCTATAATCTCCCAGACCAGGGCGGTAGAATCCCTCAAAGTTACCGAACCCATCTCTAAGACCTGAGGATACTCCTCTTTTCCGTCCCAAAGCTTGACTAGCTGTGGTAGCAGCGCCGATTTTCCCGCCCCTGGAGCCCCCTAAAAAACGATGGTATGGCCGCCGCAATTTCAGCTTCCCGGCAAAGTTCAATAGCTCGCCGGCAATTTCGATCTACGATCTCGAGTTCCTCCGATCGTCCCATGAACACTTCCGGTGATTGCCGCTCCCACGGTACGGATAACTTCAGACTTCCTGACATGACCTAACCATAGAAACGATTAAAATTCATCAAAAGCCAATAAAATCAGCTTTTTTCGAAAAATGCGGTTGACATTTCGAAATTTTGTGCTAATAATAAAATTGTGCACAAATGCGAATCACGGAACTCGTTTAATTTCGATTCTCAGCCTCAAAATGCGATCGTTATCGATGGCCAAATTGCGATGTCATCGCAAGACGGCATGACCTGTTATTTTTCCGATTTGGAACCGATATTTCAGCATGCCGATAAAGACCAGGCTTCGCGGCGCCTGATCATTGGCATGCTTCATGTGATGAATAAGATTTCTCAGAAACGTTTGACCGAAGTGTTTGGAGTCCATCGAAACACGGTGTCGTCTACCTCGGCTCAATTCCGTGCCAAGGGAATGGCTTCTTTCTTTGAAAAAAAAACGGGTCGAGGCCGCACAGTTCTGACTCCAAAGATCATTGAATCAGGAATTCAACTGCTAGCCGAGGGGAAGAGTCAACGCGGTGCCGCCAAGGTTCTGGGAATCAATCCGGTCACCTTTCATTTGGGTTGTAAAGCGGGACTGATTCAAGTGCCGTCAAAGCCTTTGAAGACGGAGGCTCTCGAAACCGAGAAAAAGCTGGCTAAGGCCACGGAACGTTCCGAACGAAATACCAAGGACCAGCAGACGTCGAGAGGTCGTGCGACTCATGACGTGATGGGGCGTCAGTTGGCTGCCAAGGGGAAATTGGCGGCGGCAAAGCCTCCTTTCGACAAGGCCCATAAAGCCGTGGAAAACGGTGGCGTCCTAACCGCCTTGCCGATCTTGATTCAAGAAGGATTGCATCATGGGGTCCACGAATATCTGAAGCTTTCGAAAGGTTATTACGGCGTGACGACGATTTTGAATTTTCTCGCCTTTCTCAGTTTGGCCAGGGTTCGGAATCCTGAAGCTATCCGCTATGAAGCCCCGGGCGAATGGGGAATTATCCTGGGCTTGGACCGATGCCCTGAAGTTAAGACCTTGCGAGGGAAATTACGCCGTCTGTCCGAAAACGAATGGTCGGTTCGGACTTGGCAAAAGAACGTGTTCCGTGATTGGATGAACCAACCGCAGAATGCCGCGGCGACTTTGTTAGTCGCTGGGCATTCCAAGGTTGATACCGGTCGCCGGGGAAATCTTCCCAAGCACTATGTCTCGCGAGAGAAGCTATGTCTTCCCGCTACGGCGGGTTATTGACTTGATGCCTTGGGAGGCAGTCCTTTGATGTGCCTGCATCAAGCTCTCGACCCCAAAATGGTGGCAATGATCGAACAAGTGATCGTCCCGGAATTGAGACAGAACGGGAAAGTGGGAGAACCGGGTCCTGACCTGACCCGAACCACTTCGATTGATCCCTCGGTTACTTTAGTATTCGATCGCGAAGGATGGTCTCCGAAATTATTTGAGAATCTAGCCAAAGCCGGCATCGCGGTGATTACTTGGACCAAGAATCGGCAAAGCGAAGATTGGTCGGCAACCGCCTTCCGGGAAACCGAAGTCCCCCGGTACGGCCCGGCGGAAACTCTCACGAGAAAAATGTGGTTGGCCGAACAAACCATGCCACTAACCAAACGCCTGAACGTCAGGGAAATCAGAAGACGGCTTGAAGATGGCAGGCAGTTGTCAATGGTGACTACCCATCCGACTCTGTCGAGGCCCCAAGTCGCTGGAGCAATGTTTTCAAGGTGGTCTCAAGAAAACTTCTTTAAATATATGCGACAAGAATTTAATTTGGATTCCTTAACCACTCAGGGTCTCGAAGAAATCGATCCTGAAGCCCGAGTCGTCAATCCCGAAGCTCGACAACTGAACAAAGAAATGAAACTGACCAAGCTTCGGCCAGGCCGACTCAGAAATCGATTGGCTGAACCGGCTTTGTCAAGAAACGTTCGAATGAAATATGAATCTGAATCAGCCCAAGCCGAATCCGAAGCGCAAACCTTAAAAACAAAGCTCGAAGCAACCCCGACGCACGTCAAAAATGGACAGTTATCAGAACCACTGCAAACCTTGCCGTCCGTCGATCGATTAATCTATGATACGATCCGGATGATGGCTTATCGAACCGAAGTACGAATGATGAGCCCGATTATCCTGGCTCAAGGAAAAAAGCGCAACGCTCGCAAACTGCTTCAAGCTTTATATCGGGCCAAAGCCAATATTATTCCTGAAGATCAAGCGAAGTCATTACGGGTTCGAGTTCTTGGGCTTGGCAGCACTGGATTAGATCAAGCGCTCAACGGATTATTTTCCGAATTGAATGGATTAGGCGCGACTTATCCTGGGACAGATCTTCGAATGATTTACGAACTCGCGAATTGAAAATAATGCACAAAACAAATTTAGCAAGGTCAGGAAGTCTGAACTTAGTCAACTAGTCGATTTTTCTTTTCCAAGCAGTCCTTTATCACCGCCATGGTCACTTTCAGCTTTTTATCGATTTAGCGACAACTCCCTTTCCAAAGCGCCCGGATTAATATGGAAAATATCGGACGAAATAATGTGGTAAATAACAGCTCTTCCGAGCCATGGCCCGAGGTTCTTGTCAGCATCGCTGCAGCTTCTGGTGAGCCGTCAATCGATCTTCGCCTCACCCCGCCGGCGGAACCGGCTTCGTCTCCCCCGCCGGTCCTTCCCAATGCCTCCCCGATGGGCTCAAACGGGGGAACCTGAAACGACTCCTTGGTGCCTTCGAGGCCGAGGATGATGGCGCTCGCCGCGTCGCTCGTTTCTGGCCCCAACCACCCGCACGCCCAACGCCTGAGACCTCTAGGGAGCCAAAAATTGGAACGAGCTCCTAATGAGGCAAAACTCTCGGCTCTAATTCGCCTTCCTCAACCTAGTCAACTAGTCGATTTTTCTTTTCCAAGCAGTCCTTTATCGCCGCCATGATCACGTTCAGCTTTCGATCGGTTCAGCGACAACTCCCTTTCTAAAGCGCCCGGATTAATATGGAAAATACCGCACGATATAATGTGGTAAATAACACCGCTCACAGGGGTAGCGAATTCGAATACCAAATATCGTCCGCTCTTCAATCAAGATATCGTGACGGGCACGCTCGGCATCATCTTCCCTTTCCATCATCTGCCGACGACTGATGGCGCACGCTATCGCTGACGCAGGCTCTCACCGCCTCTCGAAAAACGATCAAATAGTTTCAGATTCCGGGCGGCTAACTCGTCCGCGATTCGCTTTGCACCTCTGGGGCCTGATCGATTAACCAGGTGCGCAAGCTGGGAATGGGGCAGGACCACTTGTCACTCCTGTCCGGTTGCAATGCCCCCTGATGAAGCAAATGAGTCAGAAACATTTCGGAATCCATTCCCTTGGGTAACCGCCATGACGGGGAATCGGAACGGGCCGTTCGTTCAATAATTTCATGAATGACATCTTGATACATCCCGATGGCCGGCACAGCGGCCATCACCGCCGCAACCAAACATCTTTGGTCTTTCATTTCCTTACTTCGCCGGGACCGATAACTATCTTCCCGGTAAATGGCGGCACGTTTTTCGACCGCCGAAAAATCCACCCCGGCCCAAACGTAATCCGCTCGTTTGATCCCCCAAAACAAGGCTGCGGTCTCGGTGATGAGGTGCTGCGGCCATCCTTCCGAGCTCTTCGCGATCCCAGCGGCCAGCTCATTCAATTCATCGGAAGTCACCGGAATCCGACAGAGGCCGAGCATCTGCTTCACATAAGCACCGCATTCCTCCAACCCTAAAGCTCCGATGGTACGTACGTTATCAATTAGCAACCGCGAGACTCCGGCTTTCGCGAGTGCGGAAACAGAATCGGCCAATCCAGCATAAATAGGGACGATCGGCAAACCGTGCTCCCCGAGATGGAGTAGTTCGAGACAGTTCCGGTGATCCTCCCCGATGTTTTGGATTTCGTCTACCAGGATGCACAGCGATCGGTTCCATTCCGCTGGCGGCATTAAGTCCTTCAAGACGGCAAAGAAAGCCACTTCCGCTTTAGTCTCCCTGGTAGCAGAGACTTCTTCAGAGGCGATCCCTGGGATACTTCCAGACGTTGTGCCGGTGGCGATGATATTCTGACGGAATCGCTTCTCCTCACCCGGGGCGATTTTTTTTATGATTTCCAAGGCGAGTTTGGTATCATCCCTCAAAACTGCCGCACTCACCGGTAAGAACTGCGGATACTCCTCTTTTCCTTCCCAAAGCTTGACTAGCTGCGATAACAGCATCGACTTCCCCGCCCCCGGTGCACCCTGAAAAACAATGGTATGGCCCGCCGTTTTTTTACCTTCTCGACAAAGTTCAACCGCTCGCCGGCAATTCAGTTCTACGATCTCGAGTTCCTCCGATCGTCCCACGAACACTTCCGGGTCTTGTCGCTCCCATGGTACGGCAAACTTATCCACCAACTCACGGTCAAGGCCTTCTGCTATTTTCTGTTTTTTAGGCATAACACATATCTAACAGGCCAGATTCTAACCCCGATTCAAATCAATATCAATACCAAGGTAGGTCGACGAATCAGATCGTCGCAGCCTCCACTGCTCAGTCGAGACCGAACAACCGCTTAGTCTCGGCACCGATAAGTCACCGGCCCGGATTATGGAGCTGAGCGTCGGCTCCCCCAAACTCACCGACCTCGCTTCGATTCTCTGCGAACGACTCTAGCTCGCAGCGCGGGGCGAATTCGAACGCTAAACGCCGTCGCCCTTCACCCAAGATATCGCGACAGGTACGCTTGGCTTCCCTCGGATTTAATCGCCGAATCCAGATCCGTCACAGTCGGCCTAACGGTCGCCATCATCGAAGGTTCCCCTGCCTGTCATGGCACCGCGACCGCTTCGATTTCGATCGGTCCGATCCCAGACCCTTTTCCAGTTTTCGTGAAAGTTTGACTGAGCGAATTCAATCGCCGCCCGCCTAGTTCTTCTGAGGAACGACGATAATTCGTCCGCCCTAAGACAGCACCGCACGGATTCATAATTAACCTGACATTCTGCCGCCTCGCTCCTGAGGGACCGGCCCTCCCCGAGCGATTGGCCGAGCCGCAGGCAAGTCGCGTTATCGATAGCCTCCAATTTCCTCGGTTAACTCGGAAGCCGCTTCATGACTCCGCCGTGTTCCCGGTAAAACCCCAAAGCGTTTGAAACCGTATTGCGATGAACCCCAAATCCTTCAGCGATCTGACTCTGGGTCGCAAATTTGCCATTGGCTAGATGGCCCAAGACCCAGCGCCAAGCGACCCGATCGTCCTCCTCGTAGCGAAAAAAGGGGCACCGTAAAGAAAACAAGTGACTATCCCCTGACTTATAACGATCGAGACATCGTCCCCGATATATCTGGTGCCGTCACAAAACTCGGATCCCGCCGAGGGTTTGTCGATCTGGTCGTCCGGCATAACGCCGCCGATACTATCCCCCGCGGCTAACAATAGGCAAGTACCGCTTATCAAGGTCGGAACGGCCGCCCTCAAGAGAACCAAGGTATCGAACGGCGATTATCCCCCCAACCTGCCCGTCGGAACTTCTTGGACCGAATCCGCTCAGGTTCCGACTTCCCCGGAGCGGCCTCAGATTACCGTCAAAGCGGGAAGCGCCGCCCGAAAACGGATCGTCCGTTCCGGTTCTCCGGCAATCGAGGGGCGACCGGATTCCGCCCCGGAAACCTCGGCGACTATTCGAACAGGATCGGAACCGGCGGCGGCACGTCGCCCTCTTTCGGGGGAGTTTTGAGCGAATTTAAAAAGGCCAGCACGTCTTCGATCTCCTGCGGTTCGAGCAACACTCCGAACGGCGGCATCGGCGAAATCTCGGAGGTGTAACCCTCGGCGAGCACCGCTTGCGGCTCCAACAGGCTTTGCCGCAGATAATCCAATTGCTTGCGCACGGCTATGCCGTCCAGCACCGGACCTACCGTACCGCCTTCGCCTCCGACCCGATGGCAACGGATACAGGAAGCCACCGGATTTTCCGTGAAGATCGTCCGGCCACGGGCGACATCTCCCGGCTCGAGTTCCTCCTCTTCCGCGCCAGCGGAATACACGACCTCTTGGAGCGACAAGTCGTCGAACCAGGCTTCTCCCGTGGAGACGCCCCACCCTCCGAAGAGACCGTTGACGATGATACGGCGGCGATCATCGTTCCGAAAATAAATTTCGACTTCCGTCCAATCGTTATCGTTTTGCAACGCCTTGGTTAAAGCCCCTTCCATCGAATGAACATTCAATAAAGCTCCCATGGCACCATTGACTCCCCGAGTCATGATCCAACCGGATAATCGGTATTCGGCTTGCGGGTTAACGTCAACAGTCGTTCGCCACCCCGCATCGGCTCCTTGCGCCGCGGCGATCTTCACAGCGCGTTTCCCGCTCTTACGGAACGGCTCGGCCCCGGCCACCGTAAACTCCGTCTCGCCCCGGGAGCCGTAAATCTGCGTTTGCCAACCGTCCGGCGCGTTCTCCGGACCTACCTCGAAAGAAGGATTCGGTAACAGATTCTCTCCCAATGACCGTTTCCCCATAGCGATGCCGTAACGTTGACTCAGCGTTTTCAAGGCCAACGAGATCCAAGGATCTTCGCGATTGACCGTTTCCAAAAAGGAACGGCTGACGACCCGATGCACGATCTCAGGATCTTCCCAATCCATATGGGCCAAACTGACGAAAGCTTCCCGCCGCACGGTCAAATCCGCATCGGCGATAACGGCGGTATCGAACAGCAATTGGCCGGCATCCTCGTGCGTGCCGAGTGCCCGGATAGCGTTACGGCGCAAGGCAGGATTTTGACTTAGCAATGCCGCCTGGTGCACCGGAGTATCCAACCGTCCCATGGTGTGCAACGCCCATAACGCATGGATGGACGCAGTCTCCCCGGCCACGACTTCCCGGCGAAGCGCCGGAACCGCCGCCTCGGGTGAGGATTCCGCCAACAAGCGTTGCGCCGTCAAACGCCAGAATAAATTGGCGTCCGAAAGAGCCGCCACCAAAGCGGCCGAACCGGCGTCCGCCAACGAGGAAATTCTCGACGCGGGAGCTCGGTCCCAGACCAGCCGGTAAATGCGGCCGTGTTGCCGGTCGCGATTAGGATTGATATGCGCGTTGCCGACGCCGCGCTGGGCGTCGTATCCTCCACGGCCCGCCGAGGGCGTCGGATTATGCTGAATGATGAAATTATACCAATCCGCGATCCAGAGATGCCCGTCCGGTCCCACCTCGGCGGCCACCGGAGAAAACCATTCGTCCGTACTGGCAACTAACGAAAAGGCGTTCTGGGCTCGGTACCCGGAACCCTCCGGCACCATCTGATAACCTCCCAATAAATGTCCGGTCGGGCCGCAAACGAAAGCCATTGTATCGCGCCAAGACGGCGGAAAGGCGTCGGACGTGGCCAAGGCGTGGCCGGCCCCGGCGGTGTAATTGCCGAAAGCGTCGACCTGTCGGATATTCGGCGTCAGCGGATGAAAGGCGGCGGTATCGGCGATCATCATCGCCGTCATCCCCCGGGACTCATGATAGCCGGTCGCAGGATAGCCGCCATAGAAACTCGGATTGTTGTTGGCCGTCGAACCGAACACGTCCCCAGCGGCGTTAAATCCCAATCCCCAAGTGTTGTTGTTGAACTGATACAAGAAGGTGACGTCGCTCCCGTCCGGAGCCATGCGGAAGATACCCGAGCCGAATCGGTAACGCTCCGAATCCCGCTCGCCGGAATAACCGGAATAACCCACGGCTCCCCAAATTCGATTATCAAACCCGTAGCGCAGATTGGACGGACCCGCATGCGTATCGCCGATGCCCCAGCCGGTGTTGAGCGTCTGCCGCACGTCAGCCCGGTCGTCGCCGTCCAGGTCTTTGAAAAACAATATCTCCGGGGCATGGGCGACGATCACCCCGCCGTTGACGTGGACCAGCGATGTCGGGATGTTTAGTCCGTCGGCGAAGATGGTCACTTTATCGCAACGGCCGTCGCCGTTGGTATCCTCCAAGATCTTGATCCGATCTTTGCCCTGCCGGTTTTTCGTGATCTCGTTCGGATAATCGACCGTTTCCGCCACCCATAACCGGCCACGCTCATCCCAACTTAAACCGATCGGATTGATAATGTCCGGCTCGCCGGCGAAGAGTTCCAACCGGAAACCCGACGGCACCCGGATATGTTGTTGGCTCTCTTGAGGGCTAAGCGGCAGTTGATAAGGCAACGGTTCCGGCCGGCGTTCGTAATTGGGAATGTCCCCTCGAGCTTCGTAACGCAACGGCGCCCGGTTCGCCAAATACTCCTCGTATTCGGCCCGGCGTTCGTCTCCGACCGCCCAAAGGATCCCCTTTTTAAGTAACGCGTGGAATTCGGGCAGGTTCCAAACTCGCTGATCGTGACCGGAGGCGGTATAAAACACTCTCCCCTTGCCTTGGGTTCGCACCCAGGTCCACGGTTCGGGTTCGGTATGGGGATCGCCCGGATCGGCATCGCGCACTTGGAGTACGGTACGACCGGCCGGATTATGCCGGACATGATAATAGGTTTCGTCCCAGGCTTCCAACGCCGCCACGTCCCTGATGGCCGGATGATCGGGTTTAACAGTGCGCGGCCGGAACACCCGCCCTCCGTGACTCTGGAATCTCGCTCCGACCAATTGATCGAATCCCGGCTCGTTGGCGAAGCACCAACTGGCGCAATGCACGGGGACAAACCCTCCCCCGTTCTCGACGAACGACAATAGATTGCTCCATTGCTCCGGGGTGATCGTCGCGTGATTGGCGTACAGCAAAACGGCGTCGAAACGGCCCAAGCGCTCCGCATCGTCAAAAGCCTCCGCCACGGAAGTGACGTAATCGAACCAGATGGCGTCCGGTCCTAGTTCCCGCTGGAGAATCGGAAAATACCGATTGGAATTATGATGCTCGCTTTGATGACCGAGAAACAGAACCCGAATCGGTTCTCCGATCACGGCGCCCGTCATCCAGACCGAAAGCGACAAACAGAATGATATCGTTCGAATCGTCATCGAAAACCTTGGTTGGGGTGAACGAGGCTGGAATCTAACCGGTCGGCCGCCTGGGAGCGAGTTCGAAATACTCGAGAGTCAACAGGCGGTTTGAGTCCGGCCGCTCAAATTAATCTGCAGGGTCTCCTCCGAAACTCCGGCGGGAATTTCAGGAACCCGCTCCGGCCGGCGGCGGCGATAGTCGGCCCACCAACTCCTTCGCTGCTCTTCCGTCCATTGCCGAGCGGCGGGCGAACGGCGCAAGGCCGTCAGCAACTCGGTCACGGAGTCGAACCGCCGCTCCGGCTCCTTATTCAAACACCGGAGGATCGCGGTTTCCAATTCCGGTTCGAGCTCCGAATCCACGCGCCGGCTAGGCGGCACAGGCACCTCGGTAGTATGTTTCCGGAACACCTCGAACGTCGTCATGCCTTCAAACACGTAGGCACCGGTCAGCAAATAATATCCCAGAGCGCCTACGGAATAAATGTCGCTGCGATGGTCCACTTGATCGGGACACGAAACCGCCTCGGGCGAAATAAAATGAGGCGAACCGGAAATGGTGATCGTCTCGGTCCGTTCCATCATGTCGTCATTGAAGTCGCGGTAGGATTTGACCAACCCGAAATCCAGGACCTTGACCATATCGGTCATGCCCCCCAAGTCGCACAGGATCACGTTCGCCGGCTTGATATCACGATGCACCAATCCCGCCTCGTGGGCTTCGGCCAACGAACCGCAAACCTGCTGGAGGATATAGATGACTCGGGCCTCGGACAATCGACCGTCCCGAGCGACCAAATCACGCAAGTTGATGCCGTCCAAATATTCCATGGAATAATAGAAAATTCCATCCGGGGTATGACCGTAATCGAAGACCTGAATGGTATTAGGATGCACCAAGCGGCTAGTTTGTTGCACTTCTTGCTCGAACCGCTTGATTGCCTTGGCGTCGGCTTGGTCCGGCGGCAGCAACTTGATGGCCGTATCCCGGCGCAACAACGCATGGGAAGCTCGGTAAACGGTTCCCATTCCCCCTTCGCTGATCTTTTCCGTCAACGTGTATTGCCCCAGTTTTTTCACCTCCCGGTTGGCCGCTTCCATCCTGCGGCGCAGCGAAAGACTCAACCCCGAAAACAGAAACATCCCGACGCCGCACAGCATGGCGAGCAGCAACAGGATGAAGAAGACCAGGTTGAGGGCCCTGAGGGTTTCGAAGGCGACTTTCTTTTCCACCTTCGTTCCGATGCCGAACTCGTAATCATCCAACCAATGCCAAGTGCCCACCACCGGCACGCCCCGGTAATCTCGAAATCCCTCGATATCGACCCCGTCGTTCCCCGCCACGGCTTCGCTGACCAACCGGGTAAGCGGCCACGTTTCCGGGCCGGTCGAAGGTCGATGCCCCCGGGTCAGGTCGCCGCCGGGATCGCGCAGTTCCAAAAACAGGGCCGAAGTCTGATTGGCCTCCAACCGGCCGGCGACGCGCAATTCCGCTTCGAACCGGCTGCGCGAGAGCATGACTCCGTTGCTGTCGAAAGCGAACGTTTCTCCCGATTGTCCGTCGTAACCTACCGAAAGAATCCGGCTGAATTCCTGTTCCGGCCGGATCATCAATCCGATGACAGCGACGATCTCTCCTTCCACCGAACGTACCGGAGCGGCCACGGCCATGATGGTTCGGCTCCGCCGTTCCCGTCCCGGGGGCCCGAATCGCCCGCCCCCCGATCGCGGGCCTGAATTCCTCCGGCCTTCGCCTGGCCCCGAGCGATCGGGCGGCGGCCGGAAATTCCGCGGTTCTTCGCGATTCCGGCCGGGGCCAGCGCGCCCGCTCCCCGGAGTCCGCGAGCGCCCGCCCTCCGGTCGAGCTCGTTGATACGGCGTCAGCAACACGGATTTTCCGGTGTCGAAAATGCTTTGGAACTTTTCCAATACCGAATCATTCAGCCGCTCCCCCAACCGGCCGTCGTTCGGCGAAGCGATAATCGCTCCCTCGGCGTCGGTCACCACGAATTCCAACCCTTCGGTTCGCAATCGAGACAAAAGATTTTCCCTGAGTTCCCGACTCTCCTGGCTGGCTCTCAGGATCTCCCCGGTCGCTCCGTCCTGTTTCGCTTGGGCGACCACGGCCCAAATCAGCGAACGGGTCCTTTCTTCGGAAGCCAATATCTCGACGAGCCGCATTTGGTTGTCGATCCAGATCCGCAACGAGGTGATCTTGGATTTGAGGATCGCCTGCAAATGGATGATCAAATGTTGTTCGATGGACCCTTTGACCTCCGTTTTACACCACCAACCGACCAAGGTTATGGCCAACATCGCGGTTAGCGGCGCCAACCAGACCTTTTGCTTCCAATCGAAACTCATTGGTTCATCTCATACGCCCGCGTTCCTCTATAAGACGTAGCAACCGGCGGTCAGGTTTCCACATTCTGCCCCAAGGAGGCGGTCGGATCGTCGATGGCTTGAGATTCCGTAAATCCGGAAGCGTTTTCAATCTCCTTTCGAGAGCTAAACCCGACATGGAACGGCAACCGGCCGGCGACTCTCGTTCCGGCGACGAACCCGCCCGGCCATCGCTCACGTATCCCCCGAGGAAAAATGCGCAAGTACCTCGGCCAAGGAAATCGATGGCGGCTTACTCAATATCCCTCGACGCCTTGTCCGATTGTTTCATATGGCGATCAGGCGGAACTCGCGACCTTCAGCCAGTCGGCATCCGAGAATTCACGGTACGCCGAACGATCGGTCCCCCTGATATCCCGAAACGCTGATCCAGATTGCTCTCCAGCGAATTGAACCTCGGTAAATCCCGCCCTCAATTCGACGAGTTTAACGTGCGGCAACGACAATTCCGAAACCCTCGCAGCGGCTTGCCGATGGCGGCACGCCGTTGATGCGACCGGCACCAATGTCGGGCAATCACCCGGTCCGGCCGCTGAGGTTAACTGATCCCGAAAGCATCATCGCCCCCATGGTCTTCACTCCATATCACGAAAAAACCAATGAAAAACCTCCCGCCACCGACTGCCGCGCTCGAACAAAGAACCGAAATCGATCGTCCCAAGAAGTCGAAACGGCACCCGGCTTTTTTCAACGGACGATCAGTCTTCCCAGCCTTGCGATAAACGATCCTCTCCCCCGCTCCGAACGACCGAAACCAAATTCCGGTCTCGCGGTCAGCTTTCGAGAAGCGGCCCCCTTTCGTCGCCACCGCCTTCCCACGCGAACCGCCGGGTCGAACCGGCCGACCCCGAGTTCAGCGAAAAAACCGAGGCATTTAATGTTTTAGTCCTGACGATCCGATCTCTATCCTGAACGCTTAATCCGATGGCCGCCATATTCCCGATCAAACGAGTCGCCAATTTTTTCCGAGATCATTTTTCCGAATACGGCATGGTCCTCGTCTTGTTGGTAATCGTGCTCTATTTCAGTTGGGCCACTTGGGAGATTCAGTATCCCCGCGGCGAATCGGCCGGCCGCGCCTTGGCCACCGCCCTGCTCGACCGGCACCAACCCGGCGAACGGATCATGATTTTCGCTCGAGGGCACGATGAAGACCGCCTCTTCAGCCGGGTGCTGGCCGAAGCCGTTCAAGCCGGCGGACTCGAAATCGCCGCTCATGTCAACGGCAACCCGCCCGACGTGCGACGAGCCTTGGAAAAGGCCCAGCAAGACGGTCGCCCGATCCACGCGATCACCGGCAATCACGTCACTCTCGGCTGGGCCGTCCTCAAAAATCTGGCGACCAAATATCCGGTAATGGCCAAAGCCGAGCGGCATCAACCGCAACCCTATTATTGGCCGAATTTTCTCAAGAAGGATAATCTGCTGAACATTGCCAACCAGATCTCGGTAGTTGCCATCATCGCCATCGGCATGACCATGGTCATCATCACGGCAGGCATTGATTTGTCGGTTGGAAGCCTCATCGCCTTTTCAGCGGTCGTTTGCACCTTGCTGATCCGGGATTACGGCGGTGCGCTCGATGCTCCGTGGTGGGTCATGATCCTTTGCAGCCTGGCCGCCATCCTCGCCTGCGGCCTGCTCGGCACTTTCTCGGGAGTCATGATCACCCAGTTCGCCGTCCCTCCCTTTATCGCGACCTTGAGCATGATGATGATGGCCAGCGGCATGGCCTACCTTTTGGCCGACGGACAATCCAATAACGACATTCCTGAATCCTTCAACTGGCTGGGACGCGGCGACGACTTTCTCGGGATACCCAACACCGTCGTCCTGATGGCCCTGCTCTATATCCTCGCTCATGTCGTCATGACCCGCACGAGAATCGGCCGCTATATCTACGCCACCGGCGGCAACCCCGTCGCGGCCCGGCTTTCCGGCGTGCCGGTCAAGACCGTGATCCTGTTTGTCTACACCTGTTGCGGTTGCCTGGCCGGACTCGGCGGTGTCATTTTGTCCTCCGAACTGGAAAGCGGATCGCCGACCTTCGGTCATTTATACGAACTCACCGTCATCGCCGCGGTCGTGGTGGGCGGCACCAGCCTGGCCGGCGGAGAAGGCCGAATCATGGGCACCCTGGTCGGCGCCTTCATCATCGGCGTCATCGAAAATGGCATGAACTTGCTCCACGTCGAAAGCTTCACCCGGAAGGTAGTGCTGGGACTCGCCATACTGGGAGCCGTCCTACTCGACCGCATCAAGAAACGAGGCTGGCGGGCTTTCCGCGCCTCCTGATTGCGACGCGGCTCACCGCTTTGAGTTTGCCATTCGGGGCCGATCATGCCACCGTCGCGATCGTGACCAGTTCATCATTCCTCAACTCGCCTTCCAGGATGATCATGGGACAAGGCCCCCAAATTGTCCTCATGGGCCCCGGGCCGAGCAACCTGAGTGCGACCGTCCAATTAATCATGACTGATCCTGTTATCAGTCACATGGATCCGATCTTTCTGGAATTGATGGACGAGGTGATGAAAATGCTCCGCCGCCTGTTTCAAACCGAGAACGAAATGACGATACCCGTCAGCGGAACCGGAAGCGCTGGCATGGAATTTTGCTTCGTCAATCTCGTCGAACCGGGAGATGCCGTCGTCATCGGCGTCAACGGTTTGTTCGGGGAACGAATGTGCGACGTCGCCGAGCGATGCGGCGCGACCGTCCATCGAGTAGACGCGCCTTGGGGGGAGATCGTCCCCGCCGAAGCTCTCGCGAGCGCGGTCGAAAAGGTCAAACCCAAGATCGTGGCCCTGGTTCATGCCGAAACCTCGACCGGCGCCCTAACGCCGATCGAAGAGGTTTCCCGAATCGCTCACGCCGCCGGAGCGTTGCTGCTGGTCGACGTGGTCACTTCGCTAGGCGGCTGTCCGGTTTACGTCGACAAATGGGGGATCGATGCCGCTTACAGCGCGACGCAAAAGTGCCTGAGTTGTCCTCCGGGCTTGGCGCCGGTCACGCTCAGCCCCAAAGCCATGAGCGTCGCTACCAATCGCTCGACCAAGGTTCAAAGCTGGTATCTGGATGTCAACCTCCTGGCCAATTGGTGGTATCAGGAACGAGTGTATCACCACACCGCTCCCATCACCATGAATTACGCGCTTCACGAAGCGCTCCGCGTTATCCTCAAGGAAGGCCTTAATAATCGGTGGAAACGGCACCAAGACAATCATTTGCGATTGAAAACCGGATTGAAGGAAATCGGCTTCGAACTAGCTTCTCCGGAAGGGCACGAACTCTGGACCCTTAACCCGGTCAAGGTGCCCGAAGGCCTGAACGCCGGCGAAATCAAAAAAGAGCTGCTGGAGAAATATAACATCGAAATCGGGGAAGGCTTGGGACCGTTGAAAGACCGTATTTTACGAGTGGGACTCATGGGCGAAAGTTCTCGCCCCCAGAACGTCGATTATTTCCTGAATTCGTTTCATGAAATCGTCGGAAAATCGTGAGCGTGACGCAGCGAAGGGCGGAACGGGGCATTTTCGATCGAGAAGAAGCAAGAACGGATCAAAATCCGTAGTCCTCGCTCTCCGAGTCCCAAAATCGTAGATAGTGATTTGAAACCACCGCTCAGAAGGATTCGCAGTTCAATGGCGACGACTTCCACGGTCGGCACGACGTCTTTGTCACCGTCACCGCACGCGAACTGATACTGCCACGCTCTCTCGCCAAGCGGCTGGTCAACCATGTCAGGCCGTCCGAAGTGACAGAGGGCAACGCCATAGACTATACCGTGGAGCAACTCAGCAAGCCGGCGCAGGGAGTCGCCGATAGGACAGACTCGTTTTTAGCCGGAATTTCCTAGCGGCACTCTGCAGCATTTCACGAATGTTTTTCGGGGAACGCAAATGAATAGATCCGGAACATGGCGTTCATTACCCTGGAACTATGCTAAGGTTGACCAATGAGGAGATTTCCCGATCCGATACCGTACCAAGGCAGCAAGCGCAATCTGGCTCCCCTAATTGCTCGGCACATACCCGAAAGTTTGGGTTCGACTATCGGCCGCGACAAGCGTTACCACCAACAACTTAGGTAATAAGACTTGGTTGTCGGACTTGAAAGCCTTCGTCAACGAAGCTTTCCTTTTACGCTGTCCTACGATGGGATGACTGGCGGACGCGAATCCGGACCGCCTCTACCCGACAAACTTGGACTCACGCGTCTTATACTCTACGCTGGAACATCTTCCCAGGCAACCCTGTCGGGACTCAATGAAAAAATAATTGAAAGCCGGTATGTCACGCCCGGGCTCGAGGAACCGGTGGCCAGCGTGATTCGCATGGGGGCCAAACAGACCACCTTAGCCCTGTAACAGTTTCCTGAAGAGCGCGGCGTCAGTGGTGTACTCACGTTTGGACCGTACTCGAATCCTTTCAAACGCCTCAACTTCGGAGCCTCGCCACTCAATTTCGATTCGCCGGATTTGCTCTCCAGCGACGTGCGTGTGTTTCTCTGGAAACGCCCGAAAACCCGAGCGGCAAACCGAGAGACGATCAGGCAAACTCCGACCGGTTGGGTTTATCCATCGCCCGGACGAGCATTCTTGGCTATTTCCACGATAGCGTCTAATTTCCGAGCTATCTCCGGATCCAATTCCTCATCGGGAATATGGGGCACCAACTCATGATAGCATTTCTTACTCATGGCATTATAAACACCCAACTCTTCATGGAATTTACTGAAAATCGGTTTCAAAACATCATCGCTCGCCTTAATTTCCTTGTCCCAAAGAGATTGCTTTCCCAAAACTCGAAAAGCTTGCGTTACCTCTTCGACGACCTTTTGCATCACCGCTAATCCTTGCCGCCGCTCAATTTCGAACAAAAGCGGTCCGTGATGCTCGGAGCAAAAATGTTGAGACCAAGCTTCGAGGGTGCCGGCATGGCATAGATAGTTCTCGATTTCGCATCGTTCCCACATCAATAAACGATACGAGATATTTTGCGGAGATTCCGAATTCAAACGGTCGAATAAAGCTACGCCTTCAAGGTCGGGTTTGGCTTCCTTCATGGCATAAAAATGCTTGTTGGCCACGGCAGGCTTATCACGAACGTATTTCACGAAGGGTCTCTCCAAGGCGTCGACAGCGGCTTCGTTACCGAGTCTTTTGGAAAAAGCTTGCAATATTTTCAAATCGGATGGTCCTTCCAAATAAAGCACCCAACCCTTCTGTTCCGCCAACAAATATTCTTCATAACCGAATTCGCTTAACGCTTTTATCAACTCATGTCGTTTTCCGAGGATGTGAGGGGCACCGATAAAAGCGATCACCTTATCCTCACTGGCCGCTTCGTTAAGCAGCACTTCCGAATGGCTAGCGATAATAATTTGATTGTTATTACTGCGAGCCACTTCATTAATAATACCATACATTTGCCGCTGACGAAGCGCTTCGAGATGGGCGTCAGGTTCGTCCAACAACAAAATTGCTCCTGGATTAGTATACATATACGACAAAATCAGCATGGTTTGCAGCATCCCCCTGCCACTCGCTAGCAAATCCAGTTTCTTAGACTTTCTATCATTGCCTTCCCGATAAGCCATGTTAATACTTCCCCGCTCACTGACTAAAAATGGTTTTTCGAGTTTCGCTCCGAAAAGATCCTCAATATAACTTACCAATTCTTGCCATTTTTTGGGATCTTCTTCATGAAGATTATAGCAGAGATTACGAAGAACTTCAGCCGTTCGGCCCTCTCCAATTCTAACGGCCACCGATCCTTCAGTCAGTTTGTCCTCTTCCGAGGTCAATCCCGACATGGGAGGCAACAAAGCGCAATGCACCGAGACGGCCTCGGGTGGCATATCCTTGCCGTCCGTCTCGTTCTGAAGCGGACGGCAATAGATTGATTCTTCATTGCCGTAATCAAATTCCAAGCCCCATTTCCATGGTGAGTTTGAAGATTTTCCTTCTACGATAATCTCGATCCTGATATTTTGGGTGTTCTGCCTGCCGTTCAACTTTCCTACCAGACGCACCCCTAAATTACGCCAGAGCAATTTAGAGTTCGACTGCGGTATGGACAAAAGTTTCATTCGATTGATGGCCACCCCAGAACGTTTTCGGGGGACACTTCCGGAAGCCCGCTTTTCATGCCAATGACGGACGCCCAATTCCCAAAGCGAAAGGGCCTGCAAAGCCGAGGTCTTGCCCGAGTTATTCGGCCCGACAAACACCACCGGGTTGTCTAACTCGATCGTGACGTCGTCGAATTGCTTGAAGTTGCGTATAGTCAGTTTAGTCAGCATTTCTATAAAACCAAGACCCCCATAAAAATCAAAAACCCTCTACTAGCAAGAAAAAAACTCGAAGTTTCCGACCGGGCGATTTCGAACCGCCGATCTTTCGCACCCGCTTTTTTTAATCCCGAACCGTTCGTAATCCCAGCCGTTCGTTCGGCTCCGCTCCGTGCCTGCTCCGGCGATATCGCTAATGTTTTGAATTGCCCGCTTTCGTACCGCGAAGCAGAATGATCCCGGAAATAACTGCCTTCGACGGATACGGCACCCCTCCCAGCCGTCGGCTACCCGTCTAATAACTTGTCTTATCGTTGGAGAACTTGCTAGTTTCCCGCCCCGTATCGTTTCCATGCCTTATCGCGTCACGACCCTGATTTATTGCTTCGATTCTCACGACCGGACGCTCCTGCTGCAACGCCGCAAAGCGCCGAACCAAGGGCTCTGGAGCCCTTGCGGCGGCAAACTCGATACGAACCTCGGCGAATCTCCCCACCATTGCGCCCTGCGGGAATGCCGGGAAGAATTAGGAATCGAAACGGCAATCTCCGATTATCGGCTCACCGGCATCGTCAGCGAACGGGAAACTAACGGCGAAGACCATTGGCTCATGTTTCTGTTCGAACTGCTGCCGCGGATCGATCGGACTCCCGCCCCCATCGACGAGGGTGAATTCGCATTCTTCGAGGCTCGCCGAATTCCGGAATTGCCCCTGCCCCGAACGGACCGGGAACAAATCTGGCCCTTATTTTGGCGGCATCGCGGCGGTTTCTTCGTCGCCCATTGCGAAACGTCGGTCGAGGGGGAACGATGGACCGTGGAACAAAGCCAACCTAAACGGAACTTCACCAGCCATTAAGCATGAAAACCCCTGTTTTTATTGGGTTTAAGTCACAATATAGCGGTTTAAACCTGCCAAATCGTTCCCATAATAATTTTGGTGTTTTTTTCATTTGACAAAGTATATATCTGGATTATATTAGTTCTGACGTTCCCATAATACGTCACCTTATGGCTTTCAATATCGAATCCATCCCGAACCAGGCAAACATACCGGCCATCCTGTTACGTCAATCATGGCGGGAAGGTTCCCGGATCCGGAAAAAAACCATCGCCATCCTTTCCAAACTGCCTGCCAAGGTCATTAACGACTTTCGCACCATCCTCAAGGGCGGTATCGCGGTCAGCGATGTTTCCCAACTCCTGAAGATCAATCGTTCCCTCCATCATGGCCATGTCATCGCCGTTCTGGCGACCGCTCGCCGGCTGGGACTCGAACGATTGCTTCATCGCCAGCTCAGTCGCCAACGACAGTTGGCTTTCGCCGCCATCATTTCACGAGTGCTCGCACCAGATTCCAAGCTGGCCACATCCCGCCGACTCTCGCCGGAAACGGCCAACACCAGTCTCGGGGCACTTCTGGAACTCGGGACGGTCGCCGGCAACGAACTTCTCGACATGCTGGATTGGTTGCTGAAACGGCAACCGTGGATCGAGAGAAGTTTGGCCAAGAAACACCTTCAGGATAAGACGCTGATCCGGTATGACGTCACCAGTTCGTACTTGGAAGGAAAAAGTTGTCCGTTGGCGGCTTTTGGTTACAGCCGCGACGGCAAGAAGGGCAAGAAACAGATCATCTTCGGCCTGTTGTGCACCCCCGAGGGATGCCCGATTGCGGTCGAACTATTCTCCGGAAACACCGCCGATCCGAGCACCGTGGCTTCCCAGGTAGAGAAGCTTCGGAAGCGATTCGGGATTAACCGGATCGCGCTGGTCGGCGATCGGGGAATGGTGACCACGGCTCGGATTCGGGAGCAGTTGGATCCAGCCGGAATCGCTTGGATCTCAGCTCTGAAATCGACCGAATTACGAAAGTTGGCCCAACCTCCTCGGAATCCCAACGCGGAGCCCGCTCTACCACCTCTGGTCCCTGAGGCACTGGTGCCTGATGCCGTTGCCGAGATCACCAGTCCCGACTTTCCCGGGGGAACGCCTGATGGTCGGTCTCAATCCCCGCTTGCGGGAAGAACGCCAACGCAAACGGGAGGAATTGTTGCAGCTAACCAAACAGATATTGGAACGAATTGCCGCTTCCGTTCGTGCCGGCACGTTGATCGGCAAAGTTAAAATCGGCCATCGTGTCGGTCGCGAGGTTAACCGTTTCAAGGTCGAAAAACACTTCCGGATCACGATCACCGACCACCGCATGAGTTGGTCGCGCCGTCACGACCGAATTGAAGCCGAGGCCCGGTTCGACGGCGTGTATGTCATCCGCACCAGCCTTTCGGACATTAAATCAGAGGCGGCCGTCGAGGCCTATAAGAGTCTGTCAAAGGTGGAACGAGCCTTTCGGAGCATCAAAAAAGATCTGCGAGTACGCCCCTTCTATGTTTCCTCCGAAGCTCACGTCCGTGCTCACGTGTTCCTCTGCCTGTTGAGCTACTACATCGAATGGCATCTGCGTCAACGCCTCGCACCGCTACTCTTCGAAGATGACGATCGAGAAGCGGCAAGAGCTGGTCGAACTACGCCAGTCGAGTCAGCCAAGGTGTCACCTGACGCCAAGCGGAAGGCCGATTCGAAACGAACCCAAGATGACTTTCCGGTTCATAGCTTTCGAACCCTGCTCGACGATCTTTCCAGTGTCGGGTTGAACTCCGTTAGCCTATCCAATCAGGTGCCGTCGGAACTAATGGTCGTGACCACTCCAACCAAGCTTCAAGACAAAGCGTTCCAACTTCTGGGTGTCAATCCCTCCCAGACTGTTCCCATAAGGATGACAGGTTGAACTTCGTGCCTAGGACCTGAATGATCAATAAAATCAATGGTTTTATTGCAAAACAGTGTTAATTCTCTTCGTGAAGTTCAGCCTAAAGGGTAAGGTACTCGACGGAATATGAGTTTCGAACCGATCATCGATCTTTCCAGCGACGAATGGTTCATGGGAGAGGCCCTGCGTCAGGCCCGGAAGGCTTTCCGGGCGGAGGAAGTTCCCGTGGGCGCGGTGATCGTGCACCGCAAAACCATCATCGCCCGAGCCCACAACCATGTGGAACTGTTAAAGGACGCTACGGCTCACGCCGAAATGGAGGCGATCACTCAAGCGGCAGCGGCTCTGAACGACTGGCGATTAAACGAATGCGATCTGTACGTCACCAAGGAACCCTGCGCCATGTGCGCCGGAGCCATGGTTCAATCCCGCCTCGGCCGCATCTTCTACGGCGCTTCGGATACCCGTAGCGGCGCCGCAGGCAGCGCCCTGAACCTGCTCCGCTTTCTGTCGTTCAACCACCAATGCCAAGTCAAGGGCGGCGTCAGGCAGGAAGAATGCGCCCGACTGCTCAAGGAGTTTTTCCAGGAAAAACGGCTCGCCGCCGATTAATCGCAAACCGGCCGGCCCGGTTCAACTCACCGACAGCAACGAAGCCCGGGAATCTCCGTTGAGTTTGACCACGCCGTTCGCCCGAGGATCCAGTTGCCGTTCGCCGTCTACCAGGAACTGATAGCAGTGATGCCCGGTCGTAATCTGAATGCTGGACTTCCAATAGCCGTCCAGATGACGCTCCATTTGATTGGCTTCCGGATTCCAATCGTTGAAATCACCCACCACCGATACCGCCTTGGCCTTCGGCGCTTCGCACATAAAATTGACCTGAACCACCGTATTCTTGGCCGAATAACGATGCCTTTTTTCGTTTTCCCTGCCGGTATTCATTACGACTTATCCGTACCATCTTGCCGTCTCGGTCCCGTCGACCTGCGAATCCGATCGGGATTTTTCGCAGGTCGGAACGGGGCAGACTAAAGCTTTTTTTTCCCGATTCAAGCCAGAAGATAATCTCCCGCCCGTCAGGAGATTTGTCCCTCCGGGCGAATCGTCCGAAGCAAAATCGATACCAGTCCGGCGATCGTATGCTCTTCGGCTTCGATGTCAGGCTGCTGTCCCAGTTTCCGCAAAGCGGAACTGGTTTCCGGGCCGATGGACGCCAATTTGACGGCCGGATGTTTCCGTTTGATCGCTGTCAAATCGAATCGTTGATGAAAATTGGCGACCGTCGAACTGCTGCTGAACGTGATCCAATCCGCCCCGGATTCACGAAACCGCGCCGCCGCGCCGGTACGGTCTTCCTCCTCCAGTTGCGTTTCGTAAACGGGAACGTCGTCCACGATGGCCCGGCTTTCGGTCAGCAAGCGGGGCAACTCCTCGCCGGCGACCTCGGCCCGGGCCAACAAAATCTTGAGATGATCGATACTCTCGCGCTCTTGAATCGCGTTGACGACTTCCTTGGTCAGATACTTTTTAGGCATCGCGTCAACGCACAAATGCAACGCCTCGATCTTGGCGGCCGTAGCCGGCCCCACCGCCGCGATCCGGAGATTGCCCAAGGCCCGGATATCGTCGAACACCCGGAAAAAATACCGGAAAAAGGATTCGACTCCGTTGGGACTGGTAAACACCAGCCAATCGTATTCTCCCAGGGAAGCCAGCGCATCGACCAGCAGTTCCTTCCGTTTCGGCGGGCCGATGCGAATCGTGGGGATCTCCAGGACGTCGGCTCCCAACTCGAACAATCGCCGGGATAACTGACTCGCCTGTTTCCGGGTTCGCGTCACCACTACCCGTTGGGGAAACAACGGCCGCTCTTCGAACCAATTCAGCTGCCGGCGCCGGCGCACCACCTCCCCGATCACCGTAATGGCCGGCGCTCGCATTCCGGCCTCCTTCGCCCGGTCGGCGATATCGTTCAACGTACCCGTCAACACTTCCTGCCGTCCCGTCGTTCCCCAACGAACGATGCCCACCGGGGTGGCCGACGGCATGCCGCAAGCGACCAGCCGGTCGCAAATCGCCCGCAACAACTCCATCCCCATCAACACGACCTTGGTGCCCGGCATGCCGGCGAAATGCCGCCAATCGATCATGGAATCCGGTTTTTCCGGATCTTCGTGGCCGGTAATCACGGCGAAACCCGAACAGCAATCCCGATGAGTCAACGGGATGCCGGCATAGTTGGCGGCGGCGACGACCGAACTGATGCCCGGAACGACTTCAAAGGCTACACCCGATTCCCTCAAGGCTTCGGCTTCCTCGCCTCCCCGGCCGAATACGTAGGGGTCTCCTCCCTTGAGCCGGACCACGACCTTTCCTTCCCGGGCACGCCCCACCAGCAAATCGTTTAATTCAGCCTGAGACATCGCATGCTCCCGGGACCGCTTGCCGGCGTAGATCAACTCCGTTTCGGCCGAGGCCAACCGCAGCAACTCGGCATTGACCAAGGCGTCATAAACCACGATGTCGGCCCGGCCCAGCAACTCGCTTCCCCGAAGCGTCATCAAACCGGGATCGCCAGGCCCCGCGCCCACTAAATAAACTATGCCGTTCTCGTCCGCCATCGCTCGGCCATTTTAGAAAGCGGAAACCTGCGAGGCAACGACAACCCGGTTTACTCGAGCCAGGACGGCAGTCGTTCTTGCGCCCATAAAGCTTCGGTGCTTTCGCGTTGCCGGATCATATCGCTCCGATTACCCCGGACCATGATTTCGCAAGGCATCGGCCGGGTATTGTAGTTAGAGGCCATGACGAAGGAATAGGCTCCGGCACTCAGCAATGCCAAGCGGTCGCCCTCCCGAACCCGGGGGATCATCCGATCCTGACAAAAATAATCTCCCGATTCGCAAATGGGGCCGACGACGTCGGTGGGTATGGCGAGCTCCGAGTTTTGACGCAACGCGACGATTTCGTGATAGGCCCCGTAAAACGCCGGCCGCAGTAAATCGTTCATCGCGGCGTCCACGATGACAAAATTCTTTTGGCCGGTTCGTTTGACGTACTCCACTTGGGTCAGCAACACGCCGGCGTTGCCGACGATGAACCGTCCGGGCTCGACCAGGATTTTCAATCCCAAAGGCTGGAGCAAGGGAACCATGATTTCCGCGTAGGACTGAGGCGTCAGAATAGTAGCCGCTTCCTCCCGCCGCCACCAATCGGAGCGCCCGCTCGCCAAAGCCGATTCGTACACGATGCCCATGCCTCCGCCGATGCTGAAAAACTCGATCCCGAATCGTTCTTTGCACCGGGTTACCAAAGGCAACAGTTTCCGCACGGCATTCTCGAACGGAGCTACCGAAGTCAGTTGCGAGCCGATATGCATATGCACTCCCCGGATCCGCAAAGCCGGCAAGCGGGACGCCATTTCGTAAACCCGCTCCGCCCGCTCGATCGCGACGCCGAACTTGTTTTCGTAGGTGCCGGTCGTGATTTTGGAGTGGGTGCCGGCGTCGACATCCGGATTGACCCGAACGGAAACCGGAGCTTTCACCCCCAGCCGCTGGGCCACTCGATCGATGCGTTCCAGTTCGGGTTCGCTCTCCGCATTGAAAGCGTAGACTCCCGCCTGCAAAGCTTGCTCGATTTCCGCCACGGTCTTGCCCACTCCGGCGAACAGACAGTCGCCGCCTTGACCGCCGGCGGCCTGAACACGGGCGAGTTCCCCGCGACTCACCACGTCAAAACCGCTTCCCAGCCCGGCGAGCAACCGTAAGACAGCGAGATTCGAATTGGCTTTGATGGCGTAGCAAATGAGATGATCCAACTCGGCCAGGGCGCGATCCAATTTGTTAAAATGGTCTATGATCGTGGCGCTGGAATAAACGTAAACGGGAGTGCCATACTCGTCCGCAATGGCCGCAAGCGGGACTTCTTCGCAATATAACTCACCGTCCTTGTAAGAAAAATCGTGCATTTTCGCCAGTTAGGCCGGCCGCGCCGGCTAAAATCACCTAGACCGGAATCACCCCGGGCTCGTTCGAACTTTCGAATCGCCGCTGTCTCGAACCAACCGCCGCCAAAACCAGGGAAACGGATAAGCCAGCAAGGAACGGATCATAACGGCCCGCACTGCCCCGCGGGTAATCTTGGCCCGGCGGTTCGCATCGAGCGGATCGTCTGCCGGCAATGCATCCAAGGTTCGCCATCCGATCAAAATCGGCCAGGCGCATGCCAAGCGAATGCGAAACCAGTGGCAAGGCAAAGCGTTCGTGTAACGCCACCCGGACAAGAGATACTCCCTGGTCCGGCCGATGTAACGCGACATCAGGGGTTCGAGTTTCGGGCCGACCGTCGCACGGTTCAACTCTTCCGGCGTCAAGTTCAATTCGGCCAATGCTTCTGCGGGAAGATAGCAACGCCCCTGTCCGAGGTCGGAAGCCAGATCGCGAAGGATATTGATCAACTGTAATCCCTTGCCGAAACGAACGCCGTCCTGCAACAGCTGGGCCGGCGGTTCCCGGTCTTTCTTTCCCACGAGCCCGAAGCAAATGCGGGTCCAGAATTCGCCGACACAACCGGCCACTCGATAGATGTAATCTTCCAATTCGTCGTCGGTCGCCAAGCCGACGATCTTGTCGGACGAGGCGAGACTAAATCGCTGCAAATCCAGACTTTGACCGCTGACGATATGACCCAGCACCTTACGGATCTGTTCGCGTTCCCAACGATCTTCCGCTTCCAGCAGTTCGACGCTTTCTCCGGCCCGTTCCAGCAAGATTCTTTCGGCCTCGTTTTCGCAACGGGCGAGGAACGGCGTAAAATCGCAGGGTTCTCCCCCGTCCTCCCGGATCCAATCCGCCAGTTGCCGCAACGCCGCCTCGCGACGGGAAGCCTCGATCCATTCGGTGTCGGCGATCGTATCCGAAGTGCGGGCGAGCAAGTAGGCTATTCCGATCGGCTTCCGGACCGCGGCCGGCAACACTCTGAGGGACAGATAAAAGGATCGCGAAACCGCCGGCAGCAATTCGGCAAGCAGGGTATCAGGCTGGCGAACCGTTCTTCGACTCATCTTCCAAGAGATTGTGCCAATAATCCAGCCGCCGCTCGACTTCCTCCCATCCGGAGGCGCCGCTGCCCCGCCGTTCCCGCAAGGAACGATCCAAGGAGAACACCTTCAGGGCTTCCGCGTCGAAGCGCTGATCGACCGAACGGAGTTCGTCCAGGGATAACGCTTCCATCGGCCGTTCTAGCCGCTCGGCCAAGGCCACCACGCTGCCTACGATGCCGTGGGCGTGACGAAACGCCACTCCCCGCTCGACCAGGTAATCTACCAAGTCGGTCGCCAACAACGCGGCATCACCGGCGGCCCGGTTGCAGAACTCGGCCTTCGCCTCGGTGTGATCGATCATCGCCGCGGTGATCTGCAAACACGTCCGCATGGTATCCGCCGTATCGAACAGCGGCTGCTTGTCTTCCTGTAAATCGCGATTATAGGTCATCGGCAAGCCCTTCAACATAGTCAAGGCCGCCATAAGATTGCCGATCACCCGTCCCGACTTGCCACGAGTCAATTCGGCCAGGTCCGGATTCTTTTTCTGCGGCATCAACGAGGATCCCGTGGTGTAGGCGTCGGCCGTCGTCACGAACCCGAACTCCGCGCTGGACCACAACACGAAATCTTCGGACAACCGCGACAGATGAACCGCCGCCAGTGCCGAAGCGGCCAAAAACTCGACGATAAAATCGCGATCGCTGACGGCATCCATGGAATTCTGACTGACTTTGGGTTGGCCTTCGCTATCCAGGAAATTCAACTCCCGGGCCACCGGTTCGCGATCGACCTGCAAGGTCGAACCCGCCAAAGCCCCGCTGCCCAAGGGACAGACGTTAATCCGGTCAAAACAATCGATATAACGGGCCTTGTCCCGTTCCAACATTTCGACGTACGCCAAAAGATGATGAGCCAGCGGGACCGGTTGCGCTCGTTGCAGATGCGTGTATCCGGGAATGACTACCGACCGGGACCGCTGGCCCAAGCCGAGCAGAGCTCGTTGCAATCCTTCCACGTCGCCGAGCAACTCGACAATCTGATCCCGCAACCACATCCGCAAGTCCAAGGCGACCTGATCGTTCCGGGACCGGGCGGTGTGCAGTTTGGCTCCGGCCGGTTCCCGATCGGTCAGGGCGGCTTCGATGTTCATGTGGACGTCCTCCAGATTGCGATCCCACTGAAATTCGCCCTGTTCGATTTCCCGGCCGATTTGCTCCAGGCCTTCCAACACGCCCTTGAGTTCCTCCTCGTTCAACACGCCGATCCGCCGCAGCATTTTCGCGTGAGCCATGGAACCGATAATATCCTGCCGCCAGAGGCGATAATCGAAGGAAACCGATTCGGTGAATTCGATCACATCGCCAGAGGCCGGTTGCCGGAAACGTCCGCTGCGAGAAGTTGAAGAAGGCGATGTCATCAATGAACTATCGAGTCAAACTGCAAAAACCAGAGAAAAAAGTCACATCGAAAAGCAACCGGCGAATCCGGCGCCTCGGTCGATTCCACGCGCTTTCTCCGATCCTGACCGGTGCCCCCGAAGGATTTCGAGTTGACCGCCGGTGGTCGCCGACCCCCAGGTCAACGAGCGTTCTCGATCGCCGGGCGCTACGGGATAACTTTCTTTCCCTCCGGTTTTCCGTCAATCATGCCCCCTCCCGATCGACTCTCCTTGAAAGCCTGACCGCAAGCCACCGATCAGCCGTCTCCGGTCCCGGAACGACAACCTGCCGCATCCGAACCGGCGGCCGGCCAGATCTTTTCGACGCTCAATCGAGCACCGATTGCCGCTTGAGTCATTTACGCCCCGGCCACCCGATTCGGATGCAATCTCGAAATCCGGAACGAAAACAGGCAAAGTCGCCGGAGTGGATTCCATAGAAAAAACCATCGAGGTCAGCTGGAACCATCGCGTGTTCTTCGCTCGAGGCGTCTTCGAGCCGGACAATCCCTTGCTCCGCGACCTGTTCGTGGATAATCACGACCAACAAAAGGTCAAGGTGATCGTCTTCGTCGAAGAGGCCGTGGCCGAGGGCAATCCCTCGCTGACTTCCCAGATCAAGGACTGGTTCGATCGCCACGACGACGCCCTCTCCCTGGTCACTTCCCCGGTCCTCATGATGGGTGGGGAACGGGTCAAGAACTCCTTTTTTCACGTCTCGGAAATTCATTCCCGGCTAGACCGGCACCATATCGATCGTCATTCCTACGTCGTAGCGATCGGCGGGGGCGCCCTGTTGGACATGATCGGTTTGGCCGCCGCCACAGCCCACCGGGGAGTTCGCCACGTTCGCATCCCGACGACTACCCTGAGCCAGAACGATTCCGGAGTCGGAGTCAAAAACGGCATCAACGCCTTCGGCAAAAAGAACTTCATCGGCACCTTCGCCCCGCCCCACGCCGTCGTCAACGACGTCACCTTCCTGCAATCGCTGCCCGACCGCGACAAACGCGCCGGTTTTTCCGAAGCGGTGAAGGTGGCGCTGATTCGGGACCGGGATTTTTTCGAAAGTCTGGAAGCGGACGCCGCCCAACTCCGGGACTTGCAAACTCCGGCCGTGGAACGACTGATTTACCGTTGCGCGCGCCTGCACCTGGAACATATCGCTAATTCCGGGGATCCGTTCGAATTCGGCTCGGCTCGCCCCCTGGATTTCGGACATTGGTCGGCGCACAAGCTGGAACAGATCTCCGATTACCGGTTGCGGCACGGCGAGGCGGTCGCGGTCGGCATCGCCTTGGATACGGTGTACTCCGGCTTGATCGGCTTACTTGACGACCGCTCGGTAACTCGAGTGCTTCGCTTGTTGACCGGCATGGGACTGGAAATCTACGCCCCGGAACTGCATCACACCGATTCCGACGGTGAACGGATCGTCCTGCGCGGACTGGAAGAATTTCGCGAACACCTGGGCGGCAAACTGACCATCACGCTCTTGAAGGCGATCGGGCACGGGGTCAACGTTCACGCCATGGAACTGCCCCGAGTCATCGAGGCCATGGATCTGATCCGGGATCGGAATCACTCCGCTCCTCAATGATCCGGCTCGCAGTCATCAACGCCGTCGGCTTATGCGGCCGCGCCCTCGGCCCGGCGATGCCCCGCACCGCCGCTTGGCGCGACCGTACGGGCTGGAACCCGATTCGCCCGGCTTTCCCTGCGCTCACGTGTACCGCCCAAAGCGATTATCTGACCGGCGAACCGCCGGCGAAACACGGCGTAGTCGGTAACGGCTGGTATCATCGGAAACTGGCCGAAGTGCATTTCTGGAAGCAATCCAACCGCTTGGTAGAAAGCGAAAAACTCTGGGAACGATTGCGTCACGACCGCCCTGATTTCGTCTGCGCCAAACTCTTCTGGTGGTTCAATATGTATTCCAGCGCGGACTATTCCGTCACCCCCCGCCCCATGTATCCGGCAGACGGCAGGAAGGTTTTCGATATCTACGCCCAACCCCCGGAATTAGGAGCGCGATTGAAAAAAACCTTGGGAGATTTTCCGTTCCCGACCTTTTGGGGCCCGGCGGCCGGACAGCGCACTCCCCAGGGGGCGCCGGACGCGGTATCGCGCTGGATCGCCGAGGCCGCCAAAGAAACCGAACGGCATCACCGCCCCGACCTGCAACTGATTTACCTGCCGCACCTGGACTATAACCTCCAACGTTTCGGCCCCAACGATCCGCGAATCGAAGAAGATTACCGGAAGCTAGACGAAATCTTGGGCGATCTGTTGGACTTTTTTTCCCGGGAAGCCGTCCGGGTGTGCCTCCTGTCCGAATACGGCATCGGCGAAGTCTCTCTGCCAATCCACCTTAATCGGGAATTCCGAAAACGGGGCTGGTTAACCGTTCGGGAAGAACTCGGGCTCGAACTGCTCGACTGCGGGCGCAGCCGGGTCTTCGGCGTGGCCGATCACCAAATCTGCCACGTTTACCTGCAAGACCCGAGTCTGGAGTCCGAAGTGCGACAACTGATCGAACAGACGGCGGGAGTAGCCGAAGTGCTGGATCGTCAGGGGAAGCGCCGCCGTCGCATCGATCATCGCCGAGCGGGCGATCTGATCGCGGTCGCCGCCCCCCACGCCTGGTTTACCTATTACTACTGGCTGGACAACCGCCGGGCTCCCGACTTCGCTCGCTGCGTCGATATTCATCGCAAACCGGGCTACGATCCGGTCGAATTATTTCTCGACCCGAAACTCTCCCTGCCCACAGTGAAAATCGCCTGGCGCCTGTTCCAGAAAAAAATAGGCCTGCGCATGTTACTGGACGTCATTCCCCTCGACGCCGGCCTGATCAAAGGCTCCCACGGCATTTGTCCCCCGGACGAATTGGATTATCCCCTGATGATCGGAGCGAACGACGTTCCCGGCAAAGGTCCGACCCTCGGTTCGACCGCCGTATTTTCCCGCCTGCTCGCCCTGCTGGAACAGTGATCGCTCTGCGGCGCCACGAACCGGCAATTGCCATCGGGCCGATCTTCCGTTAGCCTCCCGTGACGAACCTGAAAGAAATCGATCGCTCCAATAATCCCCCAGATATTGCTCTATGACTGCTTCGGTGACTGATCGTAACGGCATTCTGGCGGGAGGAACCTGGATCGTCGATCGCGTCAAGATGATCGACGTGTTCCCCCAACCGGAAACGCTTTCGAACATCTATGAGGAATCCCGGGGAACGGGCGGCTCGCCTTACAACGTACTGATCAACCTCTCCAAATTAGGAGTCGACTTCCCGCTCGAAGCGGCCGGCTTGGTCGGGGCGGACGATTTGGGGAAAGAAATCCAGCAGCATTGCAAGGAACACGGCATTAAAACCCGCCAACTCACCATCGGCAAGAATTCTGCGACTTCCTACACCGACGTCATGACCGAACAAGAGTCCGGGCGGCGCACGTTCTTTCATTTTCGCGGTGCCAACGACGAATGGACGGGCGAAGATTTGGATTTCGAACGGATCACCACCCGCATCTTTCATTTGGGCTATTTGCTGCTGATGGGCGCTTTGGATCAACCCGACCCGGAATATCAAACCCAGGCGGCCGCCTTGTTGGCTCGAGCTCAAAGCGCCGGCATCAAAACCTCGATCGACGTCGTCAGCGAGGACAGCGATCGTTTCCCCGACATCGTCACCCCGGCTCTGGCCTATACCGATTATTGCATCCTCAACGAATACGAGGCCGGGCAGACGACCCAGTTAGAACTGCGGGACGACAAGGATCATATCGTTCCCACCCTCGTGGAACGCGCCGCCTTGCTCCTGTTGAATGCCGGCGTTAGAGAAATCGTCGTAATCCACTTTCGCGAAGGCGCCTACGCCCGCACCAAAAAGGGAGTGTCCTACTGGAAGCCTTCCCTCCGATTACCGGTAGACTATGTCCAAGGCAGCGCCGGCGCAGGGGACGCCTTCTGTGCCGGCATCCTGCTGGGATTGCACGAAGGTTGGGATCTGACTCGTTCGCTTTTGGTGGGACATTGCGCAGCCGCCGCCTCACTGTCCCATCCCACTTGCACCGGAGGAATGCTCTCCCTCGATAATTGTCTCGGGTTGGCCCGAAAATTTCCTAAAAGAACGCTTCCCAAACGCTAACGATTCCCTTCTCCGAACCATTGGTGACTTGAACGGAAGGGGCCTTCCCGCCGTTTCGAACCCCATCGGCGACCGTCTTGCCTTACCGTTGCCCTCGCCTCCGCAAGTTCGATCGGGTTCAGGGTTCTCTACCGGGATCTTCGCCACCACGACCGGGACGTCGAACAAGTCATTTGCCAAGGGTCACGATTCGCCCCTCCGTCTCCTCCGCGAAGCCGCGGTTAACGATTCCGTCCCGACGAGTCGGCTGCAATCAAAGTGGCGTGAAAGTTACCGGCGAATCAAAACCGGCACGGTCCAAACGATCGCCCCCGAATCTTCGAGACTGACGGCTTACCAATTTCCCGACTCAAGGATTATCTCCGATCGAGAAGGGCAGGTTCCGGCGAAACCAAACGCAGCGACCTTGAATCACATCCGAGATCAATCCCAAGGCGTTCCAGCGAAGTACCGAGACCATCACCCTCTCGAAAGACGCTCCGCGGTCGCTCGGACCTAATCGAGGCTCACTCTCGCGGAAGCCGCTAATTGTTCTTTTCCAGGTAGTCGATTTGATATTTCAATCGTCAATAAACTTACGGATTAATGTGAAATGAATCGCCCGAAATAACGTGACAAATAACAGATCCTCGGAATGCAGAAGCCGTCAGCGCAAGTTTGTAGCCTTCTGAGTTGCCAATCGTCGGGCGGGGAATATGCTGACGCACCGATGTCCGAGCGAAGTCATTATTGGTTGCCGATTGTCCTGGTTGTCGCATTCGCGATCACACGCTGGCCGGAACTCATGCCTCCGAATTTCAGCGCGGCCTACGCCTTGGCTTTCTGCGCCGGGGTCTATTTCGGAAAATGGAGCGCTTGGGTATTACCCTTGGGAGTTCTGTTGCTGACCGACCTGGCTCTCAATCTGTATTACGGCCAACCATTGATTTACGTAAGCCAATTATTCAACTACGTCAGTTACGCTCTCCTGATCGGCATCGGTCGAATGCTCGGTTCTCGGGCTTCGGTGCTAACGTTACTCTCCGGCAGCCTGTTTGGCGCCGTCCTGTTCTATCTGATTACCAACACCGCGGCTTGGTTCTTCAATCCCTTCCAGAGCGAGGAATACACCCGGGACTGGGCCGGCTGGACTCTGGCCATGACCCACGGCACGGCCAGTTGGCCGGAAACTTGGGTCTTCTTTCGCAATACCCTGGCCAGCACTCTGATCTTTACCGCAATACCCGTCATCGCGAGTAAACTGGCCGAACGCCATCGGCAACTTGCCGCGGATCCCGCGACTTCCGGAAAACTCGGCTGACGTTATCTTCCGCAAACTCGATCAACCGAACAGGGCCTCGATCGGGCGCCCCAAGCCGTCCCGGGTCACATAGAACGGACGTTGTTCGATTTCGTAGGCGTGCCGGGGCGAGATGCCCATGGCCCGGTAAAGGGTCGCATGCAAATCTTCGATCACCACCCGATCGCTGATCGTCTTGCAGGGACGTTCCTCTGCCGTCACCCCATGGAGAACCCCTCGTTTGACGCCGCCGCCGAAGAGCAGAACGCAGCCGGCGTCGGTAAAATGCCGATGCATGCCGTAATGCTTTTCTTCCTGGATTTTTTCCGGAACGAACACCTGATCCCGGACCTTTCTGCCGGGTTTCCCTTCGGTCATCATGTCCCGGCTGAATTCACTGGCCAAGACCACCAAGGTTCGATCCAACAAGCCGCGTTCCTCCAAATCCAAAATCAACCGGGCCACCGGACGATCGATCTGCCGTTTCATGTCGACCAACCGTTGATGACCGTGTTCGTGAGTATCCCAGTTGAGGAACGGAATATACTCAGTGGTCACCTCGATGAACCGGGCGCCTTTTTCGACCAGCCGCCTGGCCAACAGGCATCCCAATCCGAAGCGGCCGACCGTTTGCGCTTCGTAGGATCCGTCGCGGCGAAACGACGCCGAGGACAAGGTCGCGGGATCGACTCCCTCGGGGAGATACTCGGCCAACGATTCCTTCGGTTCCAGCGACAGATCGAACGCCTTGGCGGCCGGCGAACTAAGCAACCGGTGCGCGTTATCCATCGAACGAATCAGGGATTGCTGCTGATAATCGCTGCCGTATTCCCCGAGGGGACTCTCCGCCAAGAGTTTCTGGTAGAGCTTATGACGATTCTGAAACCGGCTGACGCTCATGCCCTTGGGCGGCCGCACCGTGTCCGCCGCCTGGTCCGGATAGGGCACGATGAAGGGCCCGTATTCGCTTCCCAGAAAACCGGCCGTATGAAACGCCTTCAGTTCCTCGCCCTCCCCGACATCAAACCGTTGACCGATATCGATAAAGGCCGGCATGGCCTCGTCGCGAGGTCCGAGCGTGCGGGAAATCACCGCGCCGATATGGGGCGCCGCGACCGTTTGCGGCGGAGCGTATCCCGTATGCCATTGATACTGGTGCCGGGAGTGAAGGATAAAACCCAAATCGCCGGCCGTATAGGATCGGATCAACGCTCCTCGATCCATCACGCCGGCGATCCGTTCCAAGCCGGCCGAAAACTTGATATGATCCACCGCGGTATCGATCTGCGGAAATGTACTGAGCACCCGGTCCGGGTCCATGCCCCGCTCGAAAGGAACGTAGCGTTTGGGATCGAACGTTTCCGTCGAGGCCATCCCGCCGCCCATCCACAAGACGATCAGGCTATCGGCGGTGGGCTCGGGTGCCGGCTCCGCTTCGGACCCGACGGCGACGGGAGCGTTGGCCGCCAAAGCGCCCAGAGTGGCCGTACCGGCAGTCTTCAAAAAATCGCGTCGACTCCAGTCAGAATTGATCATCGATCGGTCCATTAGCAGTTGTCGTAAATCTAATCCGAAACTCAGTTACGATTCAAGCGTTTTCACCGGCGAAATGTCCCCCTAACCAGGCACCGGGTGATCGGAGACCGGAGCGTCCCCTCCCAATCCCACAGGCGCGGCCTCAGGGAAAAAACGCTTGCCGATCCCGTCCGGTTGGAACAGGTTGAAAGAAAGCGGCGCGACCGGATCTCTCGGCTCGGCGGCCGCGCCTAACGACTCGTTCCGACCCAATCGTCAACCGACCAACCAAGCACTTCATGAAATACGTCATCGTTACCCTCGCGCTCGCCCTCGGCGTCCTGATAGGCGTCAGCCAGACGGGCATTCCCAAAACCAAATCGGCTCCCGGATCCAGCGTCTATATCATTTCACCGGCCGACGGGGAAACCGTCGGGCAAACCTTTCCCGTCAAGTTCGGCCTGCAAGGCATGGGCATTGCGCCGGCCGGCGTCATCTTCGAAAACACCGGCCACCACCACTTGCTGGTCGACGTCGACGAAATGCCCAATCTCAACATTCCTCTGCCGGCTACCGCCAACATCATCCATTACGGCAAAGGCCAGACAGAAACGGTACTGACCCTCGAACCGGGAGTCCATAGCCTGCAATTGATCTTCGGCGACCATCTCCATATCCCGCACGACAAACCGCTGATATCGAAGAAGATCGAAGTCACGGTAAAATAGTCCGGCTTCACGTTTCCTTTCCCTCGTTAGCGTTATGTTCGGCGACCTCGAAAACGCCCAAGGCGAGACCCTCGATTTCTCTTGGCACCCCGGCGATTCCGGCTCTTCCCGGTTGGCTCTCATTGGCCACGGCGTAACCGGCAACAAGGATCGTCCGTTTCTGCATGCCTTGGCGAACGCGCTCTCGAGCGCGGGCATCCCAGCGCTGCGGTTTTCGTTCTCCGGCAACGGCCAATCGGAAGGCCGCTTTACCGACTCGACGATTTCCAAGGAAGTAGCCGATTTGGAAAGCATTCTGGACCGGACAGCCGACCGCGAGGTCGCCTACGTGGGCCACAGCATGGGGGGAGCGGTCGGCGTCATCCTCGCCGCCAAGGATCCCCGAATCCGCTATTTGGTCACCTTGGCCGGCATGGTCTATCCGGCGAAATTCGCCCAGACCGAATTCGGCGAAGTCACTCCCGGCCAAGGTTACATGTGGGACGACGACAATTGTCCGCTCTCGCAATCCTTCATGAACGATCTGACGGCGATCGAAACCACCCTGGATCACGCCGGCCGAATCACCGCGCCTTGGCTCTTGGTTCATGGCGATCGAGACGACGTCGTACCGTTCCAGGATTCGGAAGATATCCGGGCCAAAACCAGAGACCGGGTGAAACTGATTTCGCTTCCGGGGGCCGATCACGTTTTCTCCGAACCCCACACCGAGGCCATGACCCGAGCTACCGTCGCATGGCTCCAGACCCAATTCGAAAACCGGTCACCGGCGGTGTGACTCGTGGAATAATTCGCGCCCGTACCGTTTGAGCCACCCCTCTTGACTGCGGTAATCGGGGCAATATCTGCCGACGGCGCTCCAAAAGCGAACTGAGTGATTCTGTTCGAACATGTGGCAGAGTTCGTGAATGACGACATACCGACTCACCTCCTCTGGAGTTTGAATCAAGCGCCAGTTCAACGAGATGGTTCGTTTCGAGGAACACGAGCCCCATCGGGTTCGCTGATTCCGGATCGAAATCCGGGTAGGATTCAGCCCCATGAGACCGGCTTGCCGCTTCACCAGTGCGGGCAATTCGACCCAAGCCGTTCGCCACATCTGGCCCTGAACGGCCGCCTGAAGATCCTCACGAATCTGACCGGGTTTCAATTTCAAATCGCCGACCCGGATCCCGCCGTCGGCATCGGCCTCGATGATCTCCCGATGTCCCCGAAACCAGACCACCGATCCGACACTCCAACTTAAAGGCTTGTCGACGACGCACCGGCGAATGACTTCACGCTGCCGTTCCACCCAATGCCGGCGGGATTCCAAAAATTCCTCGGCCCGGCGGCGATTGCCTCCTCGCGGCACGGTCACGCGTACGTTGCGCAGATCGGGCACCCGGAGAATGTAACTCTTGGCCCGAGGGTTGCTTACGTAAGTCACCTGGTATTCGGCCGTGTTCATCATGCGCGACGTGCTCTCACTCTAGCCCAAAAATCGATCAGACGCAACGAGGTTTCCGCTTGATTTCTCCGAAAAACGCGGCAGTCTCAATCCCTCTACCTTGATCGGTGATCGGCATTACGGATGGAAAAACACATTGAGACGGAAGGCACGGTAAAGGCGGTTCTGCCCGGGACCATGTTTCGCATCGAACTCGAGAACGGCCATATTGTGCTCGCGCATATTTCCGGTAAAATGAGAAAGCGCTTCATCCGCCTGACCATCGGCGATCGCGTGAAGATCGAAATGTCGCCGTACGATCTGGACAAGGCGCGCATCGTCTACCGCCTCGGTTAACCGAACCGGCTTCCTCCGCAAGTTCCCCTTCACCACCTGCTTTCCCGCTCCCTCAGGAAATCCGAAGCCGCTCCAGGTGCCTCGGCAGCTTTAAAAACGCTCGACTTGGTTTCGTTTTTCGTTATGATCGGTCGCGATCCACTATTTTTTAACTGGAAACAGCTGACAGTCGAAACACTACGTCATGAAATCATCGCTGGCTTTCGTTCTTCTGTTCTTTTTCGCGTTTCCCCGACTCCAAGCTCAAGAGTCCGTTTCCACGAACGATTCACCGACGGAAAATCCTGGCGCCAGCGGCAATTCGAATCCGGGGGAAGTAGCCGAATTGGAAGAGCTGGTCGCCGTGGGAACTCGACGAAGGGACCGTTCGCTAGCCGATTCTCCCGTACCGGTAGATCTCATCAACCCCGAAGAACTTACCACTCAGGGATTCGTCGACGTCAAATCCATGCTGAGCGTGGTAGCTCCTTCCTTCAACGTGTCGCAATCGTCCATTTCGGGGGCGTCTTCGCTGATAGTCCCCGCCAACTTGCGCGGATTACCGCCTGACTCGACCCTCATACTCATTAACGGCAAACGACGCCATCGTGCTTCGGTCATCGCCCATATCACCGGAGGAGTATCCGACGGCTCCCAAGGAGCCGATCTGTCGACCATTCCCTACATCGCCATCAAACGAGTCGAAATCCTGCGCGACGGCACCTCTGCCCAATACGGTTCGGACGCAATCGCCGGAGTCATCAATTTCGTGCTCAAGGACAGCGCCAGCGAAGGCTCCGTGGAAGCCCGATGGGGACAATACTACGAAGGCGACGGCAACACGTATACCGTAGCAGCGAATACCGGGATGCCCTTGTTGCCGGGCAAAGAACGAACCGGTTACGCCAACTTCAGCGTCGAATATTCCGAAAGCAAATCAACTGATCGCGCCATTCAGCGAGCGGACGCCGCAGCGCTCGCGCCCTTTGCACCATTGTTCGCGGCTGCCGGACATAGCGTGCGCGACCCGGTCGTCAACTGGGGAAACCCCGAATTCAACTACGAAATCAAGCTCTTCGGCAATCTCGCCGCCCCGCTGACCGATCAAGCCGAAGTCTATTTCTTTCCCAATTTCGCCGAACGCGAATCCGACAACAGTTTTTTCTTTCGCAATCCCCTGATCAACAGCCAACAGGGTGTTTTCCGAGGAAAAAATGGACATCCGCTGCATCACTTGGTTGCTGACCTGAGGGCTAATCCCGACCGGGCGACCGTTCCGACCTTGGAATATGCACCGACGTCCGGCGTTCTCGCTCCCACCCCCGATCTGCTGCAAGGACTTGGCGACGTCAACACCCAGCATCCTGACAACCGCGATCCCGACAATCCTACGCAACCGGCGTTTTACGCTTTCAATGAACGCTTCCCGGCCGGCTTTACGCCGCGTTTCGGAGCAGTCATAACCGAATACAGTCTCGCCGGCGGCATACGAGGCACGTTGGAAAACGGTTGGTTCTACGACGCCAGCGCCGTGGTGGGCCAGCATGACACCGAGTTTCTCATTTCCAACACGATCAACCCACAGTTGCTGGGGCACCCGGAATTCGCCGGCAATCCCAACGGGATTCCAACCGACTACAACCCGGGTTCCTACACCGAAACGGACTATACGCTTAATTTCGATATCTCCCGGCCCTTCGAAGTCGGGAATCTGGATTCGCCCCTGTATGCTTCCGCCGGACTGGAGTATCGCGTAGAAAAATTCAAGATCACCCCGGGAGACGAATACTCCTGGTATCGAAATCGAAGCATGATCGATCAGGGATTCAGCGTTGGATCCAGCGGTTTTCCAGGTTTTCAAAAAGGCGAAAGACGCGATCGGGGCAATATCGCCGCCTACGTGGATCTAGAAGCCGACGTGGTCCAGGATTTGCTGCTCGAAACCGCTGTCCGCTTCGAGGAATTCGAAGATTTCGGCAGCACCCTCAACGGCAAACTGGCCTCTCGGTGGCACGTCAATAAGAATTTGGCGCTGCGCGGTTCGATCAATACCGGATTCCGGGCCCCGACCGTCGGTCAAAACAGTTATCAAACCCTAGCTTCTTCGTTCGTCGATAAAGGGCGGGGGCCCGAACTAGTCACGATCGCCATCTTGCCGCCGTCCACCCCACTCGCCCAGGAACTAGGTTCCCGGCCTTTGGAACCGGAACACTCCCTCAATTTCAGCGTCGGAACGGCGATCAAATTGAATCGAATCAACCTCACCGTCGATCTCTATCACATCGAAGTTGAAGATCGAATTTCCTTTACCGACTACATCCCTCTTTCTCCCGAGCAGCAGCAACCCTTTTTCGCCGACCATGCGAGGTATTACTTCAACGCTTTCGACACCACGACACAGGGAATCGACATTATCGCCGATTACCCAATCGCTCACAGTTTAGGATTGACGACCTTGACCTTGGCTCTCAACTTCAACCAAACTGAAATCGATCGCGTTCACGACAATCCCAACGTGACGGCCATTACCGAACTTCGCAAACAACAGATTCAGACCGCGTTGCCCGAAATGCGGTTTATTCTGGGAGCCGTTCACAACTCCGGACCCTGGACGGTTTCTTCACGCCTGCGGTATTATGGCGACTACACGGAATATCACGGCGACCTCTTCTTGTTTCGCCATGAGTCCGACGGCAAATGGCTCGTCGATTTGGAAGGCAGTTACGATTTCGATAACGGCCTTAGCTTAGCTGCCGGCGCCCAAAATCTTTTCGAAACTTACCCCTCTGCCGTACCGGCTCTGCCCGCCTCGGTTACCGGGAGTCCCTATCCTATCATCTCTCCCTTCGGGTTTAATGGGGGATTCTTCTACTTCAAGGCCACCTACCGATTCTAGCTGGAATGATGCCGACTCTTTCAGACCGTCCCGAGAACGGGTTCGCCCGACGGGATTCGAACACTTTACCACCACGGCGTAGCGAGTCGCCCCTTGGCGCGACATCCAGACCGCAGCATTAACCATTAGCCCAGAGACAACGGCTCGGGTGCACCAGAACGAATCGTCTAACCCGGTCGTGAAGCTAATAACGAAACGGTTGATTCTGCTGTTGATCGTGGGCGTTTGCTTGGGGCCACGACCGTGGGCGCAGCAAACTTCCGATAACGACCCAGCGCCAGAAAAACCCGTCGAGTTCGAAGAATCGACTCGAGCTGAATTCGTGGAAATAGAACAATTGGCAATCGTGGGAACTCGTCGAAAGGACCGGTCACTCGCCGATTCTCCCGTGCCGGTGGATCTCATCGATTCGGAACACTTAAGCAACGCGGGAAACATCGATCCCAAATATGTCCTCTCCCTCCTCGCTCCTTCGTTCGTCGCGATGCAATCCTCCATTTCCGGCGCTTCTTCCTTGGTAGTTCCCGCCTCCCTGCGTGGTTTACCGGCGGACTCGACCCTGCTGTTGATCAACGGCAAACGGCGCCATCGCGCTTCGATCATTGCCCTGCTCACCGGAGGCACTGCCGACGGCTCTCAAGGCGCCGATCTATCGACCATCCCGCTAATCGCGTTGAAGCGAGTCGAAATACTTCGCGACGGCAGTTCCGCTCAATACGGCTCCGACGCCATCGCCGGAGTGATCAACTACGTCCTCAAGGATAGTCCCAGTGCCAGTTCCATGGAACTCCGTTGGAGGCAACACTACGCCGGTGACGGCGGCACCTACACCATAGCCGCTAACGTCGGCATGCCCTTTTCGCTTCGCGAAGAACGAACCGGATTCGCCAACTTCAGCGTCGAATTCACCGAAAGCGATCCTACGGCCCAACACGTGCCGACGGCCGACGCCGAAGTGCTGGAAGCCAAATACGGCCAGTATCTCGACTCTCTGGGGCACCGTATTCTCTCGCCGACCATGAGTTGGGGAAATCCGGAAGTCAAATACCACTCCAAGTTTCTAGCCAACTTGGGTTTACCGTTAACCGATCTAATGGAAGCTTATCTGTTCACCAATGTCGCCCAACGCGAAACCAATAACAACCTGCTGTATTATAATCCGATGATCAACAGCGGCGAAGGATTTTACCGGGACTTCCTTAATCACTTGGTCGCCGATCTCAGGAAAAAACCCGATCCGTTTTCAAAACCGGTAATCAGCTACGGCTTTCCCAGTATTCCTCAGGATCCTCAGGCTCTTCCGATCCTTGAATTTCCCGAGAACGCGTTAACCGTTTTGGATCAATTAAGGACCACTCATCCGGCGAACTTCGATCCCGACAATCCCGATTTACCGGCGTTTTACACCTTGAACGAACGCTTTCCGGCCGGATTCAGGCCTCGTTACGGAGGAATCATCACCGAATACAGCGTCGCGGGCGGGATTCGAGGAACATTGGAGAACGACTGGGCCTATGACACCAGCGTCGTCATCGGACAACACGACACCGAGTTTCTCATGGAGACATACAACCCGCAATTGTTACGACACGAAGATTTTATCGGCAAACCCAACAGCATTCCGACCAGCTACAACCGGGGATCGCATATTGAAACCGACTACACCCTCAATCTCGATTGGTCCCGTCCCTTCGAAATCAGCCGACTGGATTCGCCGCTCTACGCTTCCGTCGGGCTCGAATATCGCGTGGAAGAATTCGAAATCAAAGCCGGCGACGAATACTCTCGATATATAGACGACTCTCCCGGAGGCATGCTCGATCAGGGATTCGAAATCGGCCCCGGTTTCCTCGAGAACGAATCTCGCGACCGGGGCAATTACGCCGCCTATCTGAATCTGGAGACGAATCCATTGCCGAAGTTTCTGCTCGACACGGCGGTACGATTCGAAGATTTCGAGGATTTCGGCAGCACGCTGAACGGCAAGCTCGCCGGGCGCTGGCAGACGACGGAAAACCTCGCTCTTCGCGGTTCGTTCAACACGGGTTTTCGCGCCCCGACCGTCGGGCAAAGCAGCTATCAAGTTCGGAGCGGGGCTTACGTCGACGATCCCAAAATCGCCTTCCTGGGATTTCCGACGTTGGTCTCGGTAGCCTATCTCCCCCCATCAAACCCCTTGGCTCAGGCCTTGGGAGCCAAACCGCTGGAACCGGAAAAATCGATTAACTACAACTTGGGCGCGGTCGTTAACTGGAATCGCCTAAGGTTTACCGTCGACCTCTATCACATAGAAGTTAAGGAACGAATCTCCTATACCGATTATCTCCCCGTTCCTGCCGAACTGCAGAAGACCGACTTTGCCGGCACCGGTTACGCCCGATACCTCTTCAATTCCTTCGATACCACCACGCAGGGGATCGATGTTGTCGCCAGTTACCCCATGACGCACAGCTTAGGGCGGACGACTTTGACGTTCGCTTTCAACGTCAATCGAACCGAAATCGACCGCATTCACCCCAATCCCAACGGAAGTGCCATTACTCAGTTGCGCACGAATCAAATAGAAACCAATTTGCCCAAATACCGGTTCACTTTAGGAGCCAATCACACGTCGGGCCCCTGGTCCTTTAATTCCCGACTTCGTTATTACGGAAGTTACACGGAATATCATACCGATCTCTTTAGATTTCGCCATGAGCCCGACGCTAAGTGGCTAGTCGATCTCGAGGGAAAATACACGTTCGACAACGGGATGAGCCTAGCGGCCGGGGCCCAAAATCTCTTCGGCACCTACCCCTCTACCGTACCGCAATACGCCAGCGCGCTTTCGGGCATGCCCTACCCCATTTTTTCCCCGTTTAGTTTCAACGGAGGCATGTACTATCTGAAAGCCACTTACAGTTTCTGATCGAATGGCGACTTCGCTCGAAACTGCAGTCGTAGTGTTATTATCCAGATTATTTTGGTGAAAATTGGTGGTTTTATCCCACGCTTTCTTATATCGTGTTCGGTCGTTAATTGGTGCGCCCAGTTCTTTGATGGCGTAAATCAGGGAACTTTGATTCCACGTAGTTTGATTTCAAGTAGCGTTAATGTCTTTGGTCCGGCGTTGTCGACGTAGGAAAGTGAAATAATCAAGCGTCCCCGTCCTTGAAACCCTGACCAATCGTCTCCCCGTCAGACCGGTTATCGACCACCGGCTTACTTACCAAGTCCTCCCCATATTGCAGCCAAGAATTATCCGGGACATTTGGTTTTTACGTATTTGAAATACATCAGGGCAAACTAACACTACCGTTCATCTTCCTTGCCCCAGTCTTACTTAACCCTATCACCACCCTAGAGATATTCACCGCCTAAGAATGCTCGCAAATATAAAGTAAATAAAAACTTGCAAAATCATTCAAACTATGCTACGTTGCATTGTGGATGAAAAAACATCAATTATTAGGGAGAAATACAACCAACTGAGTTGGCTCTTTAATGAACGAGTAAGACGTAATTGGTTAGCCAGTGAGGCCTTGTCTCTTGGTCGAGGTGGTATTGAACGCGTTCATGAAGCTACCGGTGTCAGTCGCAATACTATTCGATCGGGGATCAAGGAGATTAAAAATGGTCAGGTTCTCAATGAAGAACGTCAACGGAAAACAGGAGCGGGACGGAAATCATTAAAAGAACTCGATCCGACCTTATTGTCAGATCTCGATGCCCTCATTGAACCAGAGACTCGAGGAGACCCTGAAAATCCACTGCGATGGACCTGCAAAAGTGCCCTGCGATTAAAAGAACAATTAAATCGAATGAGACCTAAGGTAAGTGAACGGTCAGTTAATCAATTGCTTCATGATATGGGCTATAGTCTTCAAAGCAACAAAAAGACCTTAGAAGGCAATCAGCATCCTGACCGAGATCAACAATTTCAATTTATGGAACGCAAAACTCGAGCATTTCAGAAAACCAATCAACCGGTGATTTCGGTGGATGCCAAGAAAAAGGAAAACCTAGGCCAGTATCGTAATCCAGGGAGAGAATGGAGGCCCGTAGGAGACCCCGAACTGGTCAACATGCATGACTTTCCCGATAAAAACCAATCGAAAGGCCTTCCCTATGGCGGGTATGATGTCCAGGAAAACACCGGATGGGTTAGTGTGGGAACTGATCATGATACAGCGGAGTTCGCAGTAGAAACGATTCGCCGGTGGTGGTTATCAATGGGACGTAAAATATATTCCGATGCCAAGGAACTATTGATCATGGCTGACGGGGGAGGATCGAATGGCAGTCGTAATCGGTTGTGGAAAAGTGAATTACAAAAATAAGCCGATGAATTAGGATTGGAAATTACGATTTGTCATTTCCCACCGGGAACCAGCAAGTGGAATAAAATTGAACATCGAATGTTTTCATGTATTTCACAAAATTGGAGTGGTCGTCCTTTAACCGATCATCAAACTGTAGTGGATTTGATCGGTAATACCACAACCAAATCAGGGTTGAAAATCGAATGCGAATTGGACAAAAACCAGTATCCTACAGGAAAGAAAATTAGCGATGAACAATTCCATGAATTGAGCATCAAAAAGAATAGTTTTCATGGAGAATGGAATTATCCGATAGAACCTAATAAAAAATAAAATTAAATACAATCAAATGTTCAAGTTATATATGCGAGAGCCCTAAACTTACTCGATCGTATTCATTATCAAAATCAGCAGTTCTTTGGTGCCACTTCACCGCTTCGGCCTTATTTTGTATCACGCCTTCGCCATTAGCATAGATTTTGCCCAACCGGTATTGCACTGTCGCATGACCCGATATGGCGGCTAGTCGATGCCATTCCAGCGCCTGGGACTGATCCTGTTTTACCCCGATGCCCTCGGCATACAAAACACCCAAATGAAATCGGACAGCCGCATGACCTCATTCGGCCTCCTTGCGATACCACTCGACAGCCTTGCCTTGATCTTGGTCGACACCCTTGCCCTTGGCATATCTCACTCCGAGAATAAACCGAGCCACCGCGTGCCCTAGATCAGCTACCATGCGATACCACTCCACCGCCTTGGCTTGATTATAATCGTCTTCTCCGCTTTGAGGGTAAAACGCACCTAATTGAAACCAAGCGGCAACTCAACTTTTTTCAACCAACTGTTGATTCTTCATCGCTATCTTCGAAATGACGTCTACTTAAGTATGAACATCAACAAATACTACCTCATGGACAGGTATCGAATTCCCGGTTTACTCAAAGAGTGAGCTATGAAAAAACCCAATCAGATTCGTCGGTGATTTTGGCATCCATCCAATACAATATGATAAAAATTTATCAAGTCGTATAAATACTTTGGCAATGGATACTAGATCGTCGAGCTAATCATCCGGCGTAGCATAAATCGTAAGAACTAATTCCGATTCATCGAGCAAACGATATGTGGGACGTTTTCCAGAAAGCTGTTCGCTTTGAGAAAGAATAATATTAACACCTTCCCCCTCGATTGTCCATGAATGTATCACGATAACCCTCGAATTCGTCACGACCAATAAGGCAGCGAGACATAAGGTCCGCAAGGGTTTGATTTCGAGAAAAACACATTTCACTCATCCTCTCGATGGTCATAGAGTCAATCAAACCTCCAGGCGAGAATAATTCCAATCGATCTTTGAACAATCGCAATCGAATCATGCTTTCAGCAATAGTATAATCTCGATGTACTACAGCATTTGTGATGGCCTCGAACACAGCGAAATGGTTGAATTGAGGGATATCGCCTCGTCTTTCATTTGAATGTTTTCGGGCCATAATACGCATGTTTTTCAAAACAAAATCATAAGCATCCAGAATTTGTTTATCTAGCGTGCCAGTAATGTCACGAGCGTCGAGTTGATGTTTTTCTAAATTGGATTGGATTAGATGAGGTTTCATGGTATGCAACAGCTTGAATACATGCGTTTGCAAGTATAGTTTAAAGATTTTTGCAGGCCTTTAGCAGACCGGCTAAAGTAGGGTGCCATATTTCATTCTCGTCTTTGGAGATCATTCCTAATTTAGACAAACATTGTTCTGGCGTATCGGAACACCGATGGGATTGGAATCTGTTCCATAGTTTTTCGTCCAAATCTTTGATCCTAGCATTCATAACCGGAAATTGATCGATTGATATCGCATGTAATCGTAACCGGTCGAAGAACAATCTCGATAATTGAAAAGTAGATATAATTCGCATCGACGGGCCTTGACGGCACCAATACTTTCCGGTGCTTTGATGAACGGTGAAACTGCGTTCTACCTCAACTCGAATTACCGGCCGCTCTTCATCAGAGTCGTTAAGCAGCATAAGGCGTTCGATTGTCATCGAAATGGGGGGAGAAATATTTTTGTCACATGCTTGCAAAACCAATTCTTCCGCTTCATCGAGATAATCGCAAGGCATACCCGTTATTTCTCGATTTTTATCGTTGACTCTTAAAATTAATTCGCCACCTTGAGAATTTGCAAAAGCCGCCAGTTCGGCGGCAAGGTGAAATTGATTCGGTTCGGTAACTTTTCCACCTGAAATGCATACTTCCTTGAGACCAAGACGACCATTCTCGCCAGTTCTAATCCTTTTTTGTAATTCGTCAGTTGAAGTTCTCATCTCAATTTCATTCTTTTAAAGTTTCCAGCATCTCAATGCTACCATTTGATCTCTTCCTAAACCTTTTGATCTTTTTCTTAAATTATCGTTTTTTGAATAGCTCTTCATGCTGCGATTTGTCACTTTCTTTTTCAATATAAAAATGTATACTCTTTATGATCTTTCCGACCCTTCATTACCTTCAGTTCGGTTACGATTTGCGATTCAGCCCGATCACTGTATGTGCTATCCGATTCATCAATGGCGATTAGCGAAGAATCCCCATGTCATTTTCTCAGTCGTCCAATCTTAAGTCATTACCCGACAGATGGTAGTTCGCAAATTCTCGTGCGTAATATGTCCCGCCCATCGAAACAAGCGACCGATGGCTCCCCAACTACGATTCAGTGCGTTCGTGTATGACCCAATTTCCATTACCCCCTATCTGTTGATTATTACAAAAATACGGCTACGTTCTCTCGTCAACCTTGCTACCCTAACGGATAATTGACCGTTATTCAAGCTTTTTTTCATCTCAGGTATTTTTCAGGTTACGGCAAGGAGAGATTGGGGACTTTTGAAGTATGCTCTTCTTTAAAACGACAAACTAGGTAGTCAGAACGAGAGCAGGGGGATAAGACGGTTTCGCAATCCGTGGATTAACTCCCCCAAACCCAATGAATAGGTCAGGTTGAGCGAACAATTTTCGAAAGTTGTTGTCATGGTAGGAATCAGACCATCGATCTCGAAACCATGAAGTAATCGAAAGGGTGCCATCGGGCAGCTTCCAGCCGGTGGAGCTGTTTCCTGGCCAATCTATCTGTTCGTATATCGAGAAACCGTCCGCTCGGCAAACGAATGTTAACGGCAACTCGATAAATCTGGCGTCTGCGACGAAAGACCGTCTCAACCGGAAAGTGATTTGATCTGGCCGACGAATTTCAGGAATCCGTCCGCCTGCCGTTCAAGTCGCTGGACCAGATCAGGATCGTTGAGTCGGCCTTCGTCGTCCAATCGCCGATAGACTTCAGGAATGAAAACCCGACCGGGATACAGATAAGCGTTGCGATAGCCGAAGATTTGCTGCAGTTGCTCGACCGCCCGGAGCGCTCCCCAAGAGCCGGCCGATAAACCGACGAAACAGACCGGCCGATTTTCGAAACTCTCGGGGAACTTGAGCATGTCGATAAAGTATTTCAACACTCCGGGAAAACTGCCGTTGTACTCGGGAGTGACGACGACCAAGCCGTCCGATTCCAGGACGGTCGAAGCGAAAGGCGTGAAAACATCCGGTTTATCCTGATAGGCGGTCGGCGAAAATATCTCGGCAGGCAATTCGGCCAGATCGAGCAATTGATACGAGGCTGACAACGACCGATACCGTTCGATTACCTCTCCGACGATCATTCGGGTTCGACTCTCGGGGCGGTTGGTTCCAGATACTATCGCGATCATGATCTTCGTCTACCGATCGAGTGTTTCTCCCTTCACTGCACCGGTTTTCTTCTGAGGCCGTTGCGCAACAACAGTTGCCAAACCACGACCAGAGCTTCCTTGACGATGGCTTGGGACATCTTGGACGTGCCGTGGAAACGATCGGTGAAAACAATCGGAATTTCCGCGACCCGTAACCCCTGACGCCAGATCAAATGAGTCATCTCGATCTGAAAACTATACCCGTTGGACCGTACCTGCTCGAGATCGATAACTTCAAACGACGATCGGCGGAAACACTTGAATCCTCCCGTCGGATCCGAAAAGGGCATCCCCGTGATCAACTGCACGTACTTGGCGGCGCAAAGACTCAGCATCAAACGGTTCAACGGCCAGTTGATGACGCGAATTCCTTGCCGATACCGGGAACCGATAACCAGGTCCGCCTCCTGAGCCGCCTTGATGAAATTCGGCACTTCACGAGGATCGTGGGAAAAATCGCCGTCCATCTCCAAGAAGTATTCGTAGTCTCGTTTCAACGCCCAGGAAAAACCGTCGCAATAGGCCCGGCCCAAACCAGTCTTGCACTTGCGATGCAAAACATGAACCCCCTCGTGCTTCTCCGCCAGCCGATCGGCCAGTTCGCCGGTGCCGTCCTCCGAATTATCGTCCACGATCAGCACGTCCACGTCGTCCGTTACCGCCAGCAATTTTTCGACGAGCTCTTCAATATTCTCCCGCTCGTTGAAGGTAGGGATGATAACGATAGCCTGCGATTGACTGCTCACGTATTCTTGTCTGATCCGCCGAAACGCCCTGTGGCACTCTCTCCTTCGGGATTCTGTCAGAGAAACTTGATAGCGGCAACCCCCGCCAACACCAAGGCCATGAAAATCCAGGCGCACCAATTGAAATAACGATCGATAAAACCGCGAATCTGCTCGCCGAACAGATAAAGCGTGGTGGCGACCGCGAAAAACCGCAGACTGCGACCGATCACCGAAGCCAGCAAAAAGGATTCGATGGAAAATTTGAACATGCCCGACGCGATGGTGAACACCTTATAGGGAATGGGAGTGACCGCCGCGATAAGGTTGCCCCAAAAACCGTATTCGTCATACCACACTTTGATTTTATCCACGACGTCTCCAGCATTGTAAAACTTGACGATCGGCTCGCCGATCGCAGCGTACCCCCAGTAACCGATCCCATAGCCGACCAGCCCGCCCAACAACGATCCGGTCGTACAAATCAAGGCGAAACGATAGGATTTGGTCACCCCGCCAACGCACAGGGCGATCAACAAGACATCCGGGGGAATGGGAAAGATCGACGACTCCAAAAAGGCAATGAAAAACAGCGCCCAAGAACCGGCCGGATGATCGGCCCACGAGAGAGTCCAATCGTATAGGCGCCGCAACACCGATCGGGGGCCAGCAGAGGGGTCCCTTCCTTCCTCGATCATTCGACCGCCAGTTGAAGCCAACCTCGGCTTTCCGTCAAGCACAACCGTATTCGTTTGAACAATAGAATTCCGGTGACTAGACTGCCCCCCGGCCTTGATCGTCCGCAACTCATTTTAAATTATGGCGCTTATTCGGGTACCCAGCAGTTTGAGTCTCACCGGAAAAACCGACGAAGAGGTGGAGATTATCGTCAACACTTTTTCCATCGCGTTCATCACTCCGGATCAATCGAGCCGTTCAACGACAGCGATCATTCACTTAGTCGGGGGGCAAACCATCTCCGTCACCATGCCATTCGATCACCTGTGGCAGTTGATCCAGCGGGAAACATGAGAATCGTCGGCGGACGGTATACCGGAATCGTCCTGCGGGCACCGAAAAGTCAGGGAGTGCGGCCCACCACCGACCGTGTTCGCGAGGCCGTGTTCAATCAACTCGCCGCCCGGCCGAACGAAGCCCGGGTGCTGGATCTGTTCAGCGGTTCCGGAGCTCTCGGTTTGGAAGCGCTGAGCCGAGGCGCCGCCCACGTCGACTTCGTTGAAAAGAGTACAACTTGCCTCGACTGCATTCGCCGAAACGTTCGGACCGGCCGCTTTCCTGCCGACCGGATCCGAATCCGGCAAGCGTGCGTGTTCAAAACCCTCCGCGACCTAGCCGACGGCTCGGAAACTTTCGATCTCATTCTGGCCGACCCCCCTTACGGTCCGAAAACGGCTTCCCAACGCAGCGAATCGCTTTCCCAACAACTGCTCGACGATTCCTTGCTCACCCGATTGTTAATTGAGGACGGCCTTTTAGTACTAGGTCACGCGACCCGGGATCGCGTCCGCATCGACCGGCCCTGGATCCTACGCCGTCAACGACGTTACGGCGACGCTACCGTCGAGTTCCTAGCGGTTTAATCCTCAGGTTAGCCGCCTCGAGGTTCGGGGTTCAGAAAGCAACGATCGGCGCTCGGTCGACGACAAATACCGCCATTGGCCGCAAGGCAATTCGCCCAAATTTACCGGACCGATACCGATCCGCTTCAAGCGCACGACTCGCACCTGGAAAGTCTCCAACAAACGACGTATTTCCCGGTTCTTTCCTCCCACCAAGGTGATGAGCAACTTGCCCCGTTCCGAATGGCCGTTCAGCACCTGCAGATCTTCGAACCGCAACCGCTCCCTTCCCTGCCGAATTCCGGCGCGAGTCAATTGAGGTAACTCTGGATTCAGCGGTCCCTGGGTACGCACTTCATAGCGCTTCCGGACTCCGAAACTGGGATGGGAAACGCGTTGAATAAAATCGCCGTCGTCGCTGGCGAGCAGCAATCCTTCGCTGCCCACGTCCAGGCGGCCGGCATGCCGCACCTGGTTCAGCCGTTCCGGCAACAAAGACAAAAAGGAAGGAAAATTCTCCTGCGGAATCGAAGAACAGATCCAGCCCCGGGGTTTATGAATCGCCAGATAGAGGGTCGGATCGCGAACGGCGAGCAATTTCCCGTCCACCGCGACCCGGTCGCCGGGCAGGACGCTGACTCCCTGTTCCGCGATGGTCGCGCCGTTAACCGTAACACGCCCGGCTTCGATCATCCGTTCGGCACCTCGACGGGACGCCCGCCCGCTACGGGCGATATACTTCTGCAATCGGATGGCTCCGTCCTCGCTCACCGGACGGCCTCGAATTCCGAGCGGGAAATCAGTTCTCGGGCTTGGTCTTAGGCAGGCCGGTCACCCGGTCGCCAGGTTTCCATAATCCCCGCTTTCTCAGGAGCTCGACCCGTTCGAAACGCTTGAGAACGCTACGCTTGGCACGCAAGCCGCTGGCTCCCCTCAAACTAGAATGTTGCGACATAGGTTCTGACGACTGACCGCTGGCTCCGACCGTTTCGGGCGAATCGCCGCCGCACTCCGGCGAGCGCCCCGCCCCGGACCGAATAAAAACTGGCGGCTACCTACTCTCACACAGGCTCTACCTGCACTACCATCGGCAACGCTGCGTTTGACGGCCGAGTTCGGAATGGAATCGGGTCGTTCCACAGCTTTATAACCACCAAAAACCGACGAGAACGTCTGTTCTCTGAAAACTGCATATAGGATGCGCCAAGACGAATTCACTGAGTATACTTGATTCGTTTCAAAAAAAGAAGCGATCAAGCCTCCCGACCTATTAGTATCAGTCCGCTGAACGCGTCACCGCGCTTACACGCCTGACCTATCTACCCGGTAGTCTTCCGGGGGTCTTGTGGGGACTTATGTCCAGGGAAACCTTATCTTGGGAGGAGCTTGGCGCTTAGATGCTTTCAGCGCTTATCTCTTCCGCACATGGCTACGCAGCGCTGCCCCTGACGGAACAACTGCCACACCAGAAGTGCGTCATTCTCGGTCCTCTCGTACTAAAGAATGAACCCCTCAAGTTTCCTACGCCCACAGTGGATAAGGACCGAACTGTCTCACGACGTTCTGAACCCAGCTCGCGTACCGCTTTAACCGGCGAACAGCCGGACCCTTGGGACCTTCTCCAGCCCCAGGATGCGATGAGCCGACATCGAGGTGCCAAACCGCGCCGTCGATATGAACTCTTGGGCGCGATCAGCCTGTTATCCCTAGCGTACCTTTTGTCCGTTGAGCGATGGCAATTCCACATTCAACCATCGGATCACTTGGGCCTGCTTTCGCATCTGCTCGACTTGTTGGTCTCACAGTTAAGCACTCTTCTACCCATACGCTCGACGCACGGTTGCCAACCGTGCTGAGAGTACCTTCGCGCTCCTCCGTTACTCTTTGGGAGGAAACCGCCCCAGTCAAACTGACCCGCAGGCACTGTTCCCCGCCTGGCTAACAGGTTCGGGGTTAGAATCCTAACAATCAAAGAGTGGTATTTCACTGACGACTCCACGGCAGCCGAAACCGCCGCTTCCACGTCTCCCACCTATGCTACGCATTGAAAATCAGAACCCAATACCAGCTTACAGTAAAGGTGCATAGGGTCTTTCCGTCCTACTGCGGGTAGGCGGCATCTTCACCGCCACTACAATTTCGCCGAGATCCACTCCGAGACAGCGATCCGGTCGTTACACGATTCGTGCAGGTCGGAACTTACCCGACAAGGAATTTCGCTACCTTAGGACCGTTATAGTTACGGCCGACATTCACCGGGACTTTGGCTCCGAGCTTCGCCTTGCGGCTAACAAGTCACCTTAATCTTTCGGCATTGGTCACGTGTCACACCCTATACGTCGTCTTCACGACTTGGCAGAGTGCTGTGTTTTTGTTAAACAGTCGCCAGATCCAATTTACTGTGGCCTGCCGAAGCAGGCACCCCTTCTCCCGAAGTTACGGGGCTATTTTGCCGAGTTCCTTAGAGTGGTTTCTCTCGCGCGCCTTAGTCTATTCGACTCACCCACCTGTGTCGGTTTACGGTACGGGCGGCCAGGGACACATGTTGTCTAGCTTTTCTCGGCAGCTTGTCCGATGGGACGCTTCGACCGAAGTCTAAGCTCCATCTTTCGGTGACATAACCATCTTTCTCGCTGCGTCACTGACAACTAATCCCAAGCCGGTGCAGGAATGTTGAACTGCTGTCCATCGACTACGCCTTACGGCCTCGTCTTAGGTCCCGACTAACCCTGGGAGGACGAACCTGGCCCAGGAAACCTTGGGTTTACGGCGGCCAGAATTCTCATCTGGCTTATCGCTACTCATGTCTGCATTCTCACTAACCGACGCTCGACGTTCCGTCGCCGTTACGCTTCAATGCGTCGGTTACGCTCTCCTACCACCCGCACGGAACGAATTCCGCACGGGTCCGCAGCTTCGGTATATGGTTTCATCGCCAATCATTTTCGGCGCGACATCGCTCGATGAGTCAGCTATTACGCATTGTTTAAATGGTGGCTGCTTCTAAGCCAACATCCTCACTGTCTAAGCAACGTCACATCCTTTCCACTGAACCATATTTGGGCACCTTAGCTGGCGGTCTGGGGTGTTTCCCTCGCGCCGACGAAGCTTATCCCTCGCCGACTGACTGCCGGAATAATGGAATTCGAGGCATTCGGAGTTTGTTTGGTTTTGGTACCCGGGTATGGGCCCTAGTCCATCCAGTGCTCTACCTCCTCGAAGTACTGATCCGACGCTAGCCCTCAAGCTATTTCGGAGAGAACCAGCTATTACGGGGTTTGATTAGTCTTTCGCTCCTACTCACAAGTCCTCCGAGCACTTTGCAACGTACAACGGTTCGGTCCTTCACTGCGTGTTACCGCAGCTGCAACCTGCTCATGAGTAGATCACCTCCGCTTCGGGTCTATTGCCTGCCACTGATTCGCGCATTTCACACTCGCTTTCGCTTCGCCTCCGTCTCAAAAAGACTTAGGCTCGCCACAGACAATAACTCGCAGACTCATTATGCAAAAGGCACGCCGTCATCCGGTAAAACCGGACTCCGACACTTTGTATGCAATTGGTTTCAGGTACTGTTTCACTCCCCTAACAGGGGTTCTTTTCACCTTTCCCTCACGGTACTAGTTCACTATCGGTTGCCAAGGAGTATTTAGCCTTATCCGGTGGTCCGGACAGATTCATGCAGAGTTTCACGTGCTCCACATTACTTGGGATACCTCGGAGTCCACTCCGGCTTCGCGCACTCGACTGTCACGGTCTCTGGTTGTTCTTTCCAGAACATTACGCTCGCTTTCGCAGTCCTCCGGTTGAGGTCCCGCTACCCCGGAAAAACAAGTTTTTCCGGTTTGGGCTGTTCCGCTTTCGCTCGCCACTACTGACGGAATCATTTCATTTTCTTTTCCTGGGGTTACTGAGATGTTTCACTTCACCCCGTATCGCCTCTGCAGACTATACATTCACCTGCAGATGACTGCCTTCAAGGGGCAGCCGGGTTGTCCCATTCGGAAATCCACGGGTCAAAGCCTGCTTGTGGCTAACCGTGGCTTATCGCAGCTTGCTACGTCCTTCATCGCCTCTTGGCACCAAGGCATCCACCAATCGCACTTAGTAGCTTGATCACAAAGTTACCGAACCGTTCTCTGCGAGGAGAACGGCCAGAACTCAGCGAATCGTAGTCGCCTTTGGTCTACCCTATATGCAGTTTTCAAAGAACAAACCGGACGCTCTCGTCCGATCGTAAAAATCTGGTGGGCCTGACTGGGTTCGAACCAGTGACCCCACGCTTATCAAGCGTGTGCTCTAACCAGCTGAGCTACAGGCCCCAAGCCACAGCTTCGTCAAATGGTGGAACTGGGGAGACTCGAACTCCCGACTCCCTGCTTGCAAAGCAGGTGCTCTACCAACTGAGCTACAGCCCCCGAGAACCCTCGCCCCGGCTCCGAAACCGGAACCGGAACCGGCCGCATGGGCCGGCCAGAGCTTCCGTGAAAGCTGAATTGTGCGATAAGTGAAGCCCGTTCACCTTAGCAATAAGGCGTCAACCTAATGGATGCCTTCCGAAGAAGGCTCCATGTTTTTCCCCTTAGAAAGGAGGTGATCCAGCCGCAGGTTCCCCTACGGCTACCTTGTTACGACTTCATCCCAATCACCAGCCATACCTTCGGCACCTGCCCCCTTGCGGTCAGCTGGGCGACTTCGGGTACAACCGGCTTTCATGATGTGACGGGCGGTGTGTACAAGGCCTGGGAACGTATTCACGGCGCCGTAGCTGATGCGCCATTACTAGCGATTCCGGCTTCATGTAGTCGAGTTGCAGACTACAATCCGAACTGGGCCTGATTTTGAGGATCAGCTCCACCTCACGATATTGCTTCCCATTGTGTCAGGCATTGTAGTACGTGTGCAGCCCTGGCCGTAAGGGCCATACTGACTTGACGTCATCCCCACCTTCCTCCTCGTTTAAGCGAGGCAGTCTGTTCAGAGTGCTCCGGACCGAAGCCCAAGTGGCAACAAAACATAAGGGTTGCGCTCGTTGCGGGACTTAACCCAACATCTCACGACACGAGCTGACGACAGCCATGCAGCACCTGTGAAGGCTCCTCTTGCGAGGTCATCACCCTTTCGGGTTTTTACCACCAACATGTCAAGGCCAGGTAAGGTTCTTCGCGTTGCATCGAATTAAGCCACATACTCCACCGCTTGTGCAGGCCCCCGTCAATTTCTTTGAGTTTTAATCTTGCGACCGTACTCCCCAGGCGGCATACTTAACGCGTTAGCTACGCCACGGATGGGGTTGATTCCACCCAAAGCAAGTATGCACCGTTTACAGCCAGGACTACCAGGGTATCTAATCCTGTTTGCTACCCTGGCTTTCGTGCCTCAGCGTCAGGATTCGTCCAGAGACTCGCCTTCGCTACTGGTGTTCCTTTCGATATCTACGCATTTCACTGCTACACCGAAAATTCCAGTCTCCCCTCCGATCCTCTAGCCAAGCAGTTTTCAATGCCTTTTCCGAGTTGAGCTCGGAGCTTTCACATCAAACTTACCTAGCCGCCTACGCACCCTTTACGCCCAGTAAATCCGAACAACGCTTGGGACCTCTGTATTACCGCGGCTGCTGGCACAGAGTTAGCCGTCCCTTTCTTGGCAGTTACACTCATCCTGTTGCCCTTATCCGGCAACAGATTTGTTCACCGCCGACAGGGGTTTACAGGCCTAAACCCTTCGTCCCCCACGCGGCGTCGCATCATCAGGGTTTCCCCCATTGTGAATGATTCTCGACTGCTGCCACCCGTAGGTGTCTGGACCGTGTCTCAGTTCCAGTGTGGCCGACCGTCCTCTCAGACCGGCTACCCGTCTTAGCCTTGGTGAGCCATTACCTCACCAACTAGCTGATAGGGCGCGGGCTCATCACAATGCGCCAGGCCTTACGGTCCCCAGCTTTAGTCCTTCCGAGATGCCTCCGAAGAACCACATCCGGTATTAGCCTGTCTTTCGACAGGTTATTCCCGACATTGCGGCAGATTACCCACGTGTTACGCACCCTTTCGCCACGGCGACTTTTTGGCATTGCTGCCGCCAAGTCCCCGTTCGACTTGCATGTCTTATCCACGCCGCAAGCGTTCGTTCTGAGCCAGAATCAAACTCTCCGTTGTTACGTTAGCTTGAATTCCATCCGAGCCTCGCGGCCCGGATACAAATTAAAACTTTCTCGGCCCCCCAGCTAACCGGAGAGCCTCGAAAGGGGCTCCAACTTATCGCACAATTCAAATTTCAAAGAACTCCGTCCCCCAACCGGGGGGCGCCGAAATCCGACTCGACCGACCGGCTTCCGCCGACCCTCGTCGAGCGCGCCATTCCGCGCTGGAGGAGCAAGCATGCCTGAAACGCCGGAGAATGGTCAATGCTTTTTTTTTTAAAAAAATTCGACCGTTTTCCGAGGCGGCTTTTCTTTCGGGACGAATCGTCGATCGTCCGGTGCCGCCGGAAACGGTTTTCGCCCCGGCGTCCGCCTCGTTTTTTCCCCGCCAAATCCCCCGCCGAACGATCGACTTTTCTTTCAATTCGCGACGTCGGCGACGTTCCGAATTCTGCACTCCGGAATCTCCCGAACGCTCACCGGAAAAACGCCGCACCCCACTACCGCCCGGTGATCGAATCTGAATCGCAAATCGATGATCATTCGACTCCACCGCGGAACGGTTCTCGCCCCGGCGCTCGGCTCGTTTTCCCACTCCCTCAATTCCCTCCACAAGGCAGTCGGTTATTCTCGATTCTCAACGTCGCTACCGCCTCGAATTCCTCTCCCTAGTAACCCCCCAACGCTCACCGGAAAATCGTCCCGGACGGATACCGATCGACGATCGAATCTAAGCACGCGAATCGATGATCATCCAACTCCACCAAGGAACGGTTTTCGTCTCGTCGGTCGACCCGATTTTGGACTCCATCAACCCTCTCGAAAGACGAGCGGTTAATCTCGTTTTCCGACGTAACCGTCGCCTCGAATTCCGCCCCCCCGGTACCCCTCAACGCTTTCCGAAAAATCGTTTGGCCGGATACCGTTCGGCGATCGAATCTGAGGATGCGAATCGGGGGGATCCGAAATCAACGGAGTACAGTTTTCGCCCCGGCGTCCGGCTCGTTTTCACGCCTCATGATTTCCCAATTCTAATGATCGGCTACTCTCAATAATCAATTCTCGCCACTATAAACACTAGGATTTCTGCACTCCCGATCACCAAATCACCATCCCGATACGCGTTGCTGCCGGTTACCGCCCAAGCTCAAATCATAGAACGTATCGTCCGTCGCGCGGTTCGTTTCCGAGCCTGTTCGAACTCCCCGCCAAGCGGCCGGTCATTCACGAATCCCACGATGCCACCGCTTCGGAATTCGCCGCCCCGTATCCTCCCCAAACGCTTGCCGTCGAAGCGTCGAATTCGGATGTCGCCAGACGACCGTTTTCTGAGGGACGAATCACCGAACATCCGGCTTCCTCGAAACCGATTTCCGTCCCGGCTTCAGGTTCGGTTTCGACCCCTCTGGTTTCCACGACGAACGATCGGTTTTTTCGCTTTCCGACGACGTCATCTCTGAGGACTTCTCAGCCCCGTTTCCTTCCCAACCGCCTGCCGTCGAATCGCCGAATTCGGATGCCCCCACGAGATGGAATTCAAGAGAGCGGATCGCCGATCATCCGGCTCCGCCGAAACCGATTTCCGTTCCGGTTTCGAACCCTTCGAACTGCCGTGACGAACGATAGGTTTTTCGAAACTCGAGGTCGTAGACGTTCCGAATTCCTCAGCTCCGTATCCCCCTAAAATACAACCGGAAAAACGTCGTCCGCGATGACCGGCCGGCGACCGAATCCGAAGCCTGAATCGCCGAACGTTCGGCTCCACCGAAAACGATTTTCGTCTTGGCTTCCGGTCCGGTTTCGAACCCCTCAAATTGCCGTGCCGAACCGTCGGTTTTCGATCCGAAAAAAAATTCGAAATTGTTAATTTCGTTGCCGAAAATTTCTCCAACGAAGCCGAAAAAGCGCCGTTTTCGATCACCAATTGACGACCAAATTTGAAGCGCGAATCACCGGGCGTACGGTTCTTCCGAAAACGGTTTTCGTCCTGACGCCCGGCCCGGTTACGCGCCCCGTTAATTCCCGCGCCGAACGGTCGGATTTTTTCGAATCGCAACGGGGGAGCACTCCGAAATTCGCGACCGGAAATTCTCCGGTGGATCCGGGAAACGCCGCCCCGAAAACCGGACCGCGACTCGAACAGGAGAGCGAATCGACGAGCTTTCTACGCTACCGAAACAGGTTCACGCCCCGGTCTTCGGCCCGGTTTCGCACGCCTTTAAAATCTCAGCCAACCGATCGGCGACCTTTGATTCCACGCGACGCAACCGCTCCGGACGCCGTAGTCCGAAACCCAAAAACGGCAGTTGGAACAGTGCCGCTTCGGGAAACCGGCCGGCGATTAAATCGGGATTCGTCGCCGCTGAAAGATCGAGACGACGCGGCTGCATCAACACGACCGGCACCGAACTGTCCGTCAGCGTCTGCAACCGCAACTGAGCCAAGCTGACTTCGTTGATTACCCCAAGCCGGTTCTGTCCCACCAAGAGAACGCGGCATCCGAGCCGCGCGATCAAATCGCTGACCGCGGCACCGGGCGCCAGCGGCACTTCCAATCCGCCGATACCCTCGATCAGCAACACTTCAGCCTGAGCGATTCGCTGTTCGATTTTCCGAATAACGCGGGCGTATCGATTCCGGGCCTGACCGGGAGTCATACCCGCCAAAGGCGCCAGCGGAGCGGAACAATGCACGGGAGTCACCTGCCGCTCGGTCAGTTCGCCGTCGTTGACCGCCGTCAACAACTGGGTGTCCTCGCGCCCGCCCGAGCAATAGGGTTTCATGGCTACGGCCCCCACGCCCAACCGCCGCAGATGAACGGTCAACAATGCGGTGAGCGTCGTCTTGCCGACCCCCGTGCCGGTACCGGCGATCACGATCGGAGAAGCCGTCATCGTCTTGTCACGAACCAGGACGATAAACCGAATCGAGCGAACCGCTCTAACGCCGTTTTAATTGATACTGCCATCCCGAAAGCCATCAGCGCCGGCCGTTCGTTCCGCCGGAAAAACCACCGCCGATACCCCGTCCGCTCCCGACTCGAATTCGAACCAAACCGCAGTCTCCAAATCGAAACTTGATCATTCCGAATCCGAATTCCAAGATGCCGGCCATGAACCACCGCTGGAACGGGCGAGCCGGCTTTACTCTGATCGAATTGCTGGTCGTCATCGCGATTATCGCCATTTTGGCGGGCATGCTCCTTCCCGCCTTGAGCAAAGCCAAGGCCAAGGCCGTCGCGATCAATTGCACTTCCAATCTCAAGCAGATGGGTTTGGCCACGATCATGTACTCCGACGACAACGAAGACAAAGTCATCCCGGTTCTGGGGCCCAGCGAACCCTACTGGTTTCACGTGATCGCCCCCTACATGGGAGACAGCCGTTATGCCGACGACCCTCAGGCGGCCTACGAAGGTTCCATGAAAACCATCATCTGCCCCGCGGTCAAGAAACGCGCCACCGACGCCAGAGGAGCCAATTTCCGAAACTGGAGTTTCCACTGGGGAGGATTCGGCAAAACCAAAGCCGAAGGCAGCTACAGCATCAACTCTTGGTTGCAATGGCCTAAAGGTTATTACGAACCGACCAACTCCGAACAATGGGACCGCTACTTCGGCCGCTTCTACAAATCCAGTGCCGAGGCGCCCCTCTACGGCGACAGCAACTGGGTTGACGCTTGGCCGCTCTCGACCAATCCGCCGCCGCCGGACTATACGGGCACTCACTCCGACAACGGCATGCGCCGGTTTTTCGTGGACCGCCATAACCAAGGTATCAACCTGGTCTACTCGGACGGTCATTGCGACCGGTCTGGACTCCAGGAACTCTGGGCGCAGTACTGGCACAAGGGCTACGAAAAACGCCTGAACGTCAAACTGCCCGCTCGGAATTAAACCGCCCGTTCGCCGCTCGAACGCCGGATTCGCCCGAGGGCTTACAACTTCTTCACGTAGGCGTAATAGGCGCCCATCTCGTTCCCGTCGGCGTCCCGAAACCGAGCCTGAAGCCGGTCTTGTCCCGGGAGTAACCGCAGCCGAAACACTACCGACGTGGCGCCGGGAGCCACCGCCTCTTCCAACGTTCGTCCGCCCAAAGTCAAACTAGCGGTCACGGCCGGGAACGCCCGCCCCGGGGCCTCGCGAAACGCGCTGGACCCAGGAACGCCGGTTCCCGCCGGCAAACCGGCGGTAATCGGATGATCGATCTCTTGCGGCCACCGCCGCAACTCCACGAGATACTCTCCGGCTTGAATGACCTTCACCGCCCAAAATCCCGTCATCCCGGGCCTCCGCTCAGCGTTGCGAATCGCCCGCTGATTCCAAGGCGTACTTGAATCCGCGATCCAATCGTGGCAAGTCAGATTCGCTTCCAGCGCTTGAGGATGTCCCAAGTAAAGCTCGACGGTCCGAGAAAAGGTAGGCTCCAATTCCGCCCACCATTCCTCGTAGAATTGCCGCAACCGAGCCACGGTTTCCGGTTTTTGAGCGGCGATATCGCTTTGTTGTCCGGGATCCTGCCGGATGTCGTAGAGCTCGCGGCCGTTGATCAAGCGATACTGGTCGGTCATGACGCTGCTCTTCCGCCATTTGATCGGATTTCGGACCCGTTGCGAATCGGTGACCAGAATGCGGTCGGGCCAATCCGGCGCCGAACCGGGAAACAACAACGGGCGCAAACTCATGCCGTCGAACCGTACGTTCGCGGGAGCGGGTATTCCGCACAGGTCGAGCAGGGTAGGCACGACGTCGACATGGGCGGACAACATCGCTACGTCCCTGCCGCCGGTCAATCCGCCTTCGGGCCAATGCAGGAAGAACGGCACTCGATGTCCGCCGTCGTATTCGCTGCCCTTGTTGCCCCGCATCCCCATGTTGAAAACCCTCGCTCCCAAGGCCGTTCCGTTATCCGTGGTGAAAATGAAGATCGTGTTTTCGGCCAAGCCGCTATCCTCCAGAAACCGGCGCAAGCGACCGACGTTGTCGTCGATATTGGCGATCATGCCGTAGAAATTGGCCATGCCGACGCCATGACTCTCGTAGGGACGACTGCTTTCGACCGGCGCGTGCATCGGACCGTGGGGAGCATTGGTGCAGAGGTAGACGAAAAACGGTTGCTTCTTAGCCTGGCACGCCTTCATGAAGCGTTGCGCATAGTCGAAAAAGACATCGGTGCAAAAACCCTTTGCCGGCACCGGCGTGCCGTTGTGCCAATAACTCCCGTCGAAGTAAGCGTTGTCCCAATAATCGGACGTCTGTCCCACACCGCCCCCACCGTGACGAAGCGTTTCCTGAAAGCCCCGGTCTTCCGGCCGGTAGGGATAATTGTCTCCCAAATGCCACTTGCCGAACATTCCGGTGGCGTAGCCCGCTTCCTGGAACATCGTACCGATCGTCACCTCGTCGTCGCGAATAATCGAACGGCCCAAGATGGTATGCCAAACCCCGGTTCGATTGCTCCAATGCCCGGTCAACAAAGCCCCCCGGGTCGGGGAGCAAGTCGGCGAAACATGGTAATCGGTCAAGCGCACGCTTTGCGAATGCAACTGATCGAGGTGCGGAGTCTTGAGTACCGGGTTGCCGTGACAGGACAAATCGCCGTAACCCTGATCGTCGGTAATTACCAGCACGACGTTCGGCCGGTCGGATTGCGCCGACAACGACGCCGCCGCTAGTCCAACCACTCCCCAAAACAAAGTCCAAATTTTCATGGTTCCCAATTCGTTTGAAACTGCGTCGTCCGTTACGAACGGCAACGCCTCTCGAGCCTTCGCTTATCCGCCGGTAATCAACGCTCTTTTCGGGAAAAAACAAGCCGATAGATCAACCCCGAAACCGTTATCATGGTGATTCCGCAGGCAAGGAAAATTTCTACGTCGTCCCAGCCCAACCACTCCTTGCATCCGTAATAGACGATCGAAGAGAAAAACACGCCGACGAAAGCGAGAACGGCATTCACCGCGATCACCGAACCCTTCTCCCGGGCGTCGGGACGCGACTGGATTATCGCCATTTGCGGGACGATGTAACAACCGGCGCAAAACCCGAGCCCGATCAGATTACCCAACACCTGGCCGACACTCGGAGCGGGCCAAGCCAACAGGAAAAAACAAACGCTCATGCCCACCGAGCCCGCCAGGATCAGGCGGTATTCGATGCGCCCTCGAGACAGATACCCCGCCGACAGGCTGCCCAAACCAATCCCGATGGCCATTCCACCAACCAGAAAACTGATCTTGGCCTCCGTCAACTCCAGCGCTTCGTCGCCGTAGACCAAGATGGCGAACTGCATCAAGGCTCCCAGAAACCAGAAATAGGCATTGCCGAAAACCGCGTACAACAACACTCGGTCCTGGCCGATCGATCGGAGCTGCCGGCAAAAATCCGGAAAATAATTCCAGCGTATCTGTTGCTGCGGGTTGGCCGCCGGCACGCGAACGACGCCCTGGCTGGCGGTCAAACCGGTCAAAGCCAACAGTACGAGCGCCAAGCCGCATTCCCAGGAAGCGGCCCCGTAACGTTTGGCCAAAAACCCCGCCGCCAGCATGCCCAGAATGATGGCCACGAACGTGCCCAGACTCAACACGCCGTTGCCCCAAGACAATCGGGCGCGAGGCAGCATTTCGGGCAACAAGCCGTACTTGGCCGGCCCGAAGAAAGCGCTCTGGGTGCTCATCAGAAACATCACGCCGATCATCAGCCAGATATAATTCCCCTCCATCGCCACCAACGCTACCGACATGATGACCACCTCCGCTACTTTCGTGGCGATCACGAGCCGGCGCTTGCTGTAACGATTGGACAAGAGGCCGGCCACCGTGGAAAAAACGATGAAAGGCAACGCAAAAACGGCTCCGGTCACCAGCAGATACTGCAGTTTTTCCGCTTCGCTCATCTCGTCCAGGATGAGAAACATCACTAGGAATTTGTAGGCGTTGTCGCTGAAAGCTCCCTGGAACTGGGTTACGAACAGGCTCCAAAATCCCCGCCGCCAATCCCGAATCCCTGACGCTTGTTCGGAACCGGTTTCGGTTTTCGTTTCGTCCATGGCACGCTTCCGCCGCGCTATTTCCGGCTTTCGGATTCCGAGCCTCCGGTACAATCTGCTAACAGCGAGTGCGGCAAGAGTAATCGAAAGCGGCCGTTTGTTCAACATCGCGGCAGTCCGAAGGGCTTAACCCGGGGTCGATCGCTCCCGCCCGCGGTTTGATAGCGTTCCCTTTTCTACCGAGGTCGTCCCAGGTTTTCAGCGAATTCGGATCCGTTCCGAACCTCGACTCACCCCTCGATCCGAGAGTTCAAAAGCGACGGTCTTCGAACCGCATGTCCATTTCGAGACGGACAGTTAGTCGCGAGAGTTCTCCTGCAATTCCTGGCGCAACCGGTCCCAATCGGACCGCCAAACGGGAATGACCCGCGAGAGTTCCTCGTAGACGCGCAACCCGGCCGGCCGGTTTCCTTGACGCTCTTCCAAGGCCGCGGCCCGCACTCCGGCTTCTCGAACCCAATAGGGATCGAAACTCTCCCCTTCCCGCAGATTGCCGCGGAACACCACGTCGTAAAACGACGTCAACGCCAACTTGAGATACTGCGCTATTTCCGCTTCGTCGGAGGATAATTCGGCCTGCCGCTCGTAAATCATTCCCATAGCCACCAAGGCCTGAGTGCGCATCGAAATATCCGCATGGGGATCGTCCTGCACCCGGCGATAACTAGTCAGAGCGACGGAATAATCGCCCAGGTAATAACTCAAATCGCCGAATCTTCCTCGAGCCATGGCGCCGAACGGACTATCGGGAGCCAACTCGACGGCACTCCAGAAATGAGCTTGGGCTTCGCAAAACCACTCAGTTCTTTCCTCGGGGGCTACCAGTTTGCCGGCTTCGAAACTGGCATCGCCCAAACTGATGGCGACTTCGGCTTTCAGTTCCGCCTCGAGCGCAGGATCGTCTTTGACCTTGCGGAAAAACCGACCCAGATATTCCTGGGCCCGGGCATATTCCCGTTGCCGAAAAGCCGACTTGGCCGCCATCAACCGGACCCGGCAAATCAACGAAGTTCGAATTTCCGATTTCGTCTCGAGAATCCGGGAATAGACCCGTTCGGCCGCTTCGAAGCGAGCGTAATTGAAATGATGATTGCCGATCCAGAGGCGGGCCCAGTTGGCCTGCTCGCTCTCGGCATACTCCCGAAGAAAAGTCTCGAACCGGGCCAGCGCCTCGGCCTCTTCCCCCTGCAACCCCGTACACCTGGCCAAGTCGTACGCCACTTGCGAACTGGCCTCGTGCGAAGGAAAATCGATCTGCCATTGCTGATATACCCGCTCCGCCGATTTCCAGTCGCCTTCCACCTCGTAGGAACGGGCGATGGCGATTTCCGCCTCGGCCCGCAGCGGAAACTTCGGAAACTTTTCCACCACCTGGCTGAGCAGGCCTCGGGCGTCGGCGGTGCGGTGCATTTCGATCAAATACTGTCCCAACCGCAAGCGCCCTTCGTCGATCAACCAGCTTTCCGGATCGATCCGGACCAATTCGTTCACCCCTTGGGCGGCGGCTTGAACGTCGCCGACCTGTACGGCCGCCCGTACCGACTGATACAGGACTTGAGCCAAAAACCGTTCCGAAACTCGATCCGATCGTTCGAATTCCGCTGCCACCCTTCGATATTGCGCCAATGCCTGAGAGTATCGTTCCTGGCGATACAGGCCGTCGGCCAGCTTGAACCGGGAAATGGCTTTTTCCGTACCCGAGGGAAGCAACTCGACCGCTTTTTCGAAAGCGGCGATACTAGGGCCGATCGCCTCCAATTCCCATTGGCACCATCCCAGATGATAGTAGGCCTGGTCGAGAAACTCGGAATCCGGATAATCCCGAATCAACCGCTCTAAAACCTGCCTCGCTCCTTCGATCAGTTCGGCCAGCAACAAAACCCTGTCGGTTTCCTCCGGCTCGGCCGCCATCTTCTGGTGATACCATTTCAGGCTCAGTTTGCCCAAGGCCAACAGGGGAATGTCCGAAAGGACTTCATCCGAGGCGCGCGCGATTTTGAGTTTCAGAATATCGATGACCGTCGGCAGGGACCGTTGTTGCAACTGCAAGGCGATGAACCGTTCCCACGCTTCCCGTTTTCGGAACGTCGAGACGCCTTCGACCAGGTTCTTTTCGTAGGCTTCGATGGCCGCTTCCGGCCGATTGACGGCGACACAGATTTCGCCCATGACGGCCAACGATTCGGCGATCCATTCCTGGACTTCGGTCGATTCGGCCAGAGCCACCAGGGTTTCGACCTGCTCCAATGCCGCGGTCAATTCGTTTTCGACCAAATGCAACCTGGTATGCAGCAACCGCCGCCGCCACAGGTATTCGGATTTCAAAAACCAACCGGTCGTTTCCTGCAGCGTGCGCTTGGCGGCTTCGTACCGGCGGGTATCCATATAGGTTTGCGCCAACAGCAAGCGACCGTCGACCAGCAACGGCAAGGCGAGGGGATCATTGGGACGGATGGCGGCCACCATGCGGAACGGACTGTTCTCTTCTCCCAGCAATTGAACGACTCGTTCCCGATCGCCGGTGCGGTATTCGTTCCAAGCCTCCATGACGATGAATTCCAGAAAGTTGGGCGAATTGGGAAAGTCCCGGCGCAGGCGGCGGAAGACTTCGGCAGCCTGAGCGTAATCCTGTTGCATCGCCAAGCGAAATCCCCGGGAACGCAACTCGAACGCCTGAGCCCGTTCGCCGAACGGCGATGCGGGAAAGGCTTGGATGAATTCGGCGAATCGATCCTCGGCCAACCGATACAACTGATTATCGAAGGCTCGAACGGCCGCGTCGAAAGCGATCCGCTCTCCGGAGGACGCCGCTTCCGTTCGCGCCAGCGAAACCGCCAGCCACAACGCCATGATCAACCGCCAGCCCATCGATCCCCGTTCAATAGTCAGTTTTCCGTCTTGCCGAAAGTGAAGTCTTCGCCCTCCCCGATTCGTTCCGAATCATGTTATCGCGGCGCCGGATCGTCAACGGCCGGCAGACAACACGCTCTGCAGACTTTTCCCGGTATAACTCCCCGAAGTTTTCGCCAACAGTTCGGGCGGTCCTTCGGCAACGACGGTGCCGCCCCGGTCGCCGCCTTCGGGTCCTAAATCGATTATCCAATCCGCGCACTTGATCACTTCCAAATTATGCTCGATCACGACGAGGGTATGACCAGCGTCCCGCAACCGGAACAGTACTTTCATCAATTCGGCCACGTCGTGAAAGTGCAAACCGGTCGTGGGTTCGTCCAATACGTACAACGCCGAACCGATGACTTTGCGGGAAAGCTCAGTCGCGATCTTGACGCGCTGGGCCTCTCCGCCACTCAGTACGGTCGCCTGTTGCCCCAAGGTCACGTAACTCAATCCCACCTCGACCAAGGTCTGGCAAATCTCCCGGATTTTTGGCACGGAACGGAAAAAGACCAGGGCTTCTTCGATCGTCATTTCCAGAACTTCGGCGATGTTCTTGCCCTTGTAGAAGATGTTCAAGGTCTCCAGATTGTAACGCTTGCCCCGGCAGGCTTCGCACTCGACGTAGACGGAAGGCAAAAACTGCATGTCGATGCCGATGACGCCCCCTCCCCGGCATTTTTCGCAACGTCCGCCCGGCACGTTGAAACTGAAACGGCTGGGTCCGAATCCCCGCAGACGAGCGGCCGGAAGCCGGGCGTACAACTCGCGAACGTGCGCGAAAGCGCCCGTGTAAATCGCCGGATTGCTGCGCGGCGTCCGCCCCAAGGGGGTTTGATCGATGGTCACGACCCGAGCTATTTTTTCCCCGCCCCGCAGGGCTTCGCAGTTGGCGGACCGGCGTTCCGACCGGGTTCCGCGAGCGGCCAGCGCCGGTTTGAGAATATCATTGACCAACGTGCTCTTGCCCGAACCGCTGACTCCGGTCACGCAAACGAAACATTCCAGCGGGATCCGGACATCGATCGAACGGAGATTGTGCTCCTTGGCTCCCACGACCTCCAACCAGGAATGTTCGGAGTCAGGCACCCGAGCCGGCACCGGGCGTTCGACGCGCAAGGTTCCCGAAAGATATTTGCCGGTCAGCGATTCGGGAAAATCCCGCAATCGGTCCGGGGGCGCTTGGGCCACGATTTTTCCTCCCAGCCTCCCGGCGCCCGGGCCGATGTCCACGACCTCGTCCGCCAAGCGGATGGCGGCTTCGTCATGTTCGACGACGAGCACGGTATTTCCCAGGTCGCGCAAATGAGCGAGGGTCTCCAGCAAGCGCCGATTGTCCCGGTGATGCAAGCCGATGCTCGGCTCGTCGAGGATATAGAGCACTCCCATCAAACCGGCCCCCAGTTGCGTGGCCAACCGAATCCGTTGCGCCTCGCCGCCGCTCAACGTCCCGCTTTTCCGATCCAGACTCAGATACTCCAGTCCGACCCGCTCCAAGAAGGATAAGCGATTGCGAATCGCCGTCACCGGTTCGCCGACGATCTTCCGTTGCGCCTCGGTCAATTGCAGTTCGGAAAAAAAACGGCACGCTTGACTGACGTTCAGGGAGCAGACGTCCATTATGGAGCAACCCGGAAAATCGATGCCTCCCACTTTCTCTCCTTGCCCCGAGCCCTCTCCCAGGCGCACCGCGAGAATCTCCGGACGAAGCCGACGGCCTTCGCAACGCGGGCAGGATTCGAATCGCGTAAACCCGCCCAACCGCTTGACGGTTTGATTGGTGTCGGGATCGTCGAACAATCGGGCGAGGCGAGGGATCACGCCTTCGTAGCCCGAACCCTCTTTCCGTTTTTCTCCGAACAACACGGCCTGGCGGCAGGCTTCCGGCAACCGTTCGAATGCGGTATCCGCATCGGCGCCGAACCGAGCGGTCAACTCCTCGAATTCCTGCAATGCGTCTTCGCGAAACCGCTTGCCCAATCGATTCCAGGGAACGACCGCTCCGGACCGCAATGACTTTTGCGGGTCGGGAACGATCAACTCCATCGCGAACCGGCGAACCTGGCCGAGTCCCGAGCACTCCTCGCAGGCGCCTTGAGGCAAATTGAACGAAAAATGACGCGGCGTCAGCCGGGCGTACACCTTGCCGGTGGCCGGACTGTAGAGTTGATTGGAGTGACGGTTTTCCTGCCATCCGTTCTTCCCTTCGCCTTCTTGATGCAACACGACCACCACACCTTGGCCCCATTGCAAGGCCGTTTCGACCGAATCGGAAAGCCTCGCTCGAATCGTGTCGTCGATCACCAACCGATCCACCACCGCCTCGATATCGGCTTCGGCCCCGGCGGCCGAAAACGTCGTGTCGGGTCCGGCCAATTCCCGGATTTCGCCGTCAAGTCGCACGCGCACGAATCCTTCGCGTCCCAGCCGTTGCAAGACGTCGCCGGGCGTCTCCCCTTCCCTGGCGGCCACCGGAGCCAACAACATGACCCGGCTGCGCGGAGGCAAGGCCATAATCCCCTCGACGATGTTCGAAGTCGTGCGATGCCGGATCGCCATTCCGGAATCCGGACAGTGCGGTTGACCGACGTGCGCGAACACCAGCCGAAAATAATCATAGAGCTCGGTAGTCGTCGCGATGGTGGACCGAGGATTGGCGGCCGACAACCGCTGTTCGATGGCGATGGCCGGTGACAAGCCCTCGATAAAGTCCACGTCGGGCTTCTGCAGTTGGTTCAGGAATTGCCGGGCATAGGCCGACAGGGATTCCACGTATTTGCGCTGTCCTTCGGCGAAAATGGTATCGAACACCAAGGACGACTTGCCGGAACCGCTGACCCCGGTGAAGACGACCAAGCGGTCGCGAGGGATCGTGATCGAAAGGTTTTGAAGATTGTGTACCCGGGCTCCGCCGACCCGTATGCAATGGTCCCTCATCAGGGTAGGTCCCTTCGCCGGCCGGTCGCCGAACCGCCGGACCGCGAAAGTCCGGAAAAGAAAACCGGCGCCGTTCCTCGAGCCGAGGGAGGCGCCGGTCGACCTGCTAACACCTGAATTACCGTAGCGAACGCCGTCCTATTTGGCCGCTTCCCAATTCCCGCTACTCGCTTCGACGCCGCAAGCGTCGTAAAGCCGATACTTGCCGGACAACTTCTTGGCGGCCTTCAATTTCGCCTCCACCTTGACCTTCGAACCGTTGTCCATATTCGCTTCGAAAGACAGCTTGTTTTCCTCGACTTTCAGTTCGTCCAAGGGAAAACCGTCGCCGTTTTCGTTAATGGCCTCCGCCGTGAATTCCTCGCCCGCGCGCGTGAATTCAATTTTCATGCGGTAATCCTGGTCGTCGGTTTTCGCGGTCATCTGCCAAGTTCCGGCCAACACCGGGGTCAACAATCTGACCGCTTTCCAAGCTTCGGATCTGAGCTCGGCTCCCACACTGTCTTCGACGTACCAATTTCCCTTGAGTTCCCCTTCCTCGTTCAAGTCCGCCCGAACTCCGATCACCAAGGTTTCTCCGTCCCGATTGAAACTGGTTTCGATTTTCAGCCGGTTATTCTTGAACGTAACGGTCCCCAATTCCGATTCGTTGCCGGAGGACATCGTCAACGTACCCGAATACTTCCCATCCTTTTTTTTGAGCAACAACACCGAATTGAGGACGTTGCCGTTACTGCGCGAGGCGAAGGTTTTCCAGCTGCCGACCACTTCGGCCGGCAGTTTCTTCTTGGTCACCGAGGTATCCGCCGAGGGCCTCAGGCCCGGCGACAACGAAACCAAAACGACAGAAATCAAACAGGCGATTGTCTTCATAGCTTCCCTAAAAAACCTACCGATCATCTCCGGCGCCACAGGAATTCATCCCGAAAACGGCGGCAAAACGGTTAAGACGGGGAAGCCTACTTCATCGTTACCGCCTGTCAAAGATTCTTCGAGATTATTTTCAGGATGATCAACGCCAACCGTTAGCGTTCCGGGGAAACAGATTCGGGGCACCTTTCAAACTGTCCCCAACCATAGGGTCGCAACCTGCCCCTTCGAGGTTGGAAAAAGGGCCGGTCAGTTCACTTACTCTCAGTTACTGATACTTCAGGGACAAAACGGCGTGAAAAGCTCTGTCTTTTAATTGAATTCCCTTGATCGCCGGTTCGGATTACTCGACAGCCAATTACCCCCAACCGGAGGCTCAAGCGTACATTCTGTCGGTCAATTCGCTCTGCTTGACGCATTCAGATAATAATTTGAGCATGTTGACCGATGCACTCATGTGTTGAGCCATGATCGGGAATAGACTGCGCCTCTCCCGTTCCGCAGCGCGGTCTCGGACGCCAAGGCTGCGGAACTTCTGGACATTTAGGTTCACTCTCTGGATCGTAGCTGGGACGAATCCGAATTATCGAGTCCGCTCAGCTTGGAAAGCAATCATCGGGTGCGTTCCGGGCTTGGGCGACTCTGTCCTGATAGAACTCAATCGCGGAAAAATGCTCAAGCTTGGTCTCGCGCTATTTTTTCAATCCACCATGCCGGATCTGCGGGACCGGCAAGAAATCGCTGAATGCAGCGGTCCTATCCTCATCGAATTCGGCCTCCGAATCGGGGAACTCGACAGCACAGGTATTACCCTCCCTCACGGATACCGCCAGGAATATGCGCGATAGCCAGAGTCTTTCGTTTCCAGCGGGTCCGGGGCCTTCGAAACCGCCTCCGAATCAATTGTATCTTTTCCCGGCGGCCGAAACCGGCTAGGCTGAATCCGTGGACTGGCCCGACGACAGGCTTTGGTTTGCCCTCGCCGTAGGATTATACGGCATCAGTACGGTTTACTCGATTTTCCTCTGGCGGCGAGGTTTCCAGCGCTACGATTCGACCATTCTCGTTCTGTTGCTGGTGGCGTTTTTACCCCACACGGGTTCGCTGATCACTCGGGGCGTCGCTCTCGGCCAAATCCCCGTCACCAATCTATACGAGGCGGTCTCGTTCATCCTCTGGGTGATGAACGCCGCCTATCTGGTCTTTTCCATCTGGTCGCGGTTGCGTTTTTCCGGCGCGTTTATTTCGCCGCTGCTCTTTTTCTTCGGCGTCTTCGCTTTGATGCCCGAATTGGATCAAACCCCGGAAAATCCTCACTTCACGGGATTAATCAGCCTTCACGCCACCCTGATTCTGCTTTCTTACGGTGCCTTCGGCTTAAGCGCGACCGCCGGGATCATGTTCCTTACCCAAGAGCACGACCTGCGGCACAACAAACTGCGGGCCATCCAATCTTTGCTGCCGCCCATCGAGCAACTGGACGCCATCGCCGGCATGATGCAGTTGATCGGGGTCGGACTGCTCACCACCGGATTGGGCACGACCTTTCTCATCTATCTGAACAGCGCCAACGCTTTTCAACTCGACGTCAAAATCATTTGGTCCGCGATCGTCTGGCTCATGTATCTGCTGCTGATGTTGGCGCGCTGTCGCTACGATCTCAAAGGGCATCGGTTCGCCCAATGCACCACTCTGGCCTTCGTCTTCGTCATCCTGACGTTCTGGGGCACGAATCTCATGTCGGCTACCCATCAGTGAAGGTGATCACTCAGATTCGGCAGACCGCGACTATCGCCGACCTCCTCCCCGGGGCGCGACCCTAACGAATGTCGCTTACGTATTGCGTTAGCCAATGTCCCTGCTGGTCATAGGACTCAGCCATCATCAGGCTTCGGTTGAACTCCGGGAGCGGTTTGCGGTAACCGACTATCAACTGCCCGCGGTGCTGACGGAGATCCGCCAGAAAACCGACGTCGAGGAGATGGTGCTGCTCTCGACTTGCAATCGCGTCGAAATCTACGTGGCCCATGACCGGCCGGACGAAAACCTGATCGATTCCCTGAAACGCCATTTCGCCGCGAACCGCCAGAGTCAAGCGGAGGCGACAGCCGAATTTTACGCCCTTTCGGGCCGGTCCGGCATCCGGCATCTGTTTCGGGTGGCCAGCGGTCTGGAATCGATGATTCTGGGCGAAACGGAGATTTTGGGGCAACTCAAGCAATCTTATCAGGTCGCGCTTCAGCATCGCCACACCGGCCGCCGCCTCAATCGGATCTTCCAAACCGCGTTCCGCGCCGCCAAGCAGGTTCGCACCAAAACCGACATTCAACGAGGGCCCTGTTCGGTAGCGGCCGCGGCGGTCGAACTCGCCGAACGCATCTTCGATAACCTGCAAGACCACCGGGTGATGGTTCTCGGAGCCGGCGACACCAGCGAAAAAACCGCCCGCGCCCTGCTTTCCCGGGGAGTAAAAAGCATTATCGTCTCCAATCGGACCTACACCCGCGCCCAAGAACTCGCCGACGAACTTCAAGGCCGGGCCGTTCGCTTCGACGACTGGGCCGACGAATTTTCCCGCATCGATATGGTCGTCAGCAGCACGGCCTCGCCCGGCTACTTCCTCAACCGGGAACGATTCGTCGAATTGCTGGCCCACCGCCCTTCCCGGCCCCTGTTGCTCATCGACATCGCCGTCCCGCGAGACATCGATCCGACCGTCGGGTACCTGGAAAACATCTATCTCTACAATATCGACGACCTGAAGGCGATCGCCGACTATCACCGTAACCGGCGCAAACAGGAAGAGACGCAATGCGACGCCATCATCGAATCGATGATCGATAAACTGTTGCTCGATCTGTCGTCCCGAGGCGGGGCGGGAGCCGATTCATCCCCTCGGAGTTAATTCCCGCCGTTTTGCGACCGAAAGCCGGAGCCGGCCTCGAACCGGTCGTTTCCGATCCGAAGCGCCACCGTTTAAACGTCGATATATTCGTCGTCGGGAACCCGTTCGTTCGAGGCGTGTTTTTTAGGAGAACGGCGAAAGAAAGACCGGATTTTATGAAATGACAACGATTTCCGCCGCTGCCACAACGTGATCGCCGCTCCGATAAGAAAAGCGGGTAACACGACCACGAGGGCAAAACTGAAAGCGACGAAAAACAGAATAATTCCGATAACTACCGAAAAACCGATCGCCAGACATTTGAATATGAACGCGGCCGAAACCGAAACGGAAGGGAAACTCGAACCTTTCTCTTTTTCGAAATTTCCGTTCTGTTGCTGTCGTTCGCTCATCAGACCCTGCACATCGTCCTTGGTTAAGATAGCACGGTTACCTCCGACTGACAACGCTCCCGGCCGCCGGAACGGGTCATACGCTACCCAGGCTAAGCCACCGGCAACCAGGGGGCAAGCAGGTCGAGCGAAAAACGGAGACCGGGAGCGTTACCAAGATTACCGATTCAGGGGAACGCACCGGAACCGCCTGGCCAGGCGCTCCCGGTTTCGATTCCCGGTTCGGATCTCGGTCCCTGCCAGGGACTCGAGACCGGCCGCAGGCTTCCTACGGCGAAACTTTAAGTTTGTCCCGGTTGCGCCATCGGTTAGTATGGCGATGGGCAGCAAAGAACCCCGTCATGGCAAACTCCATTCTACTCGCCAAACTTTCCCCGATAGCCGCCGCGCACGACCGTTGTCGGCTCCGTCGTTCCCAGACGATCGGCTGGATGCTCGCCTCCCTGGCCGGAGTCGGCTTGCTGGCGCTTTACTATTGGGCCGATTTCTTTATTCCCTGGCAATTGCCGTTGCTGATCGTCGCGGCCGTCGGCTACTCGCTCTTTCTGGGCGCCCGGGCCCGGCGCCACCGAACCGACCCTCACGACGTCGCCCGGGATATCGAACAAAACCATCCGGAGCTTCACGCCCTGCTGCTCACGGCCCTGGACACCGAACCGGACACTCGGACCGGCGACTTCAACTACCTGCAAAAACGAGTAATCCGGGAGGCGCTCGAAAAAAATCGTCGCACGCCATGGGGCCAACGCAGCGACGAACGCCTGTTATTCGCCCAAGCCCTTCACCTCGTCAGCATCTGCGCGTTCTTTCTCGTCGCCGTGGCGCTGGGGAGCGTCCAACAATATTCGGCGCCCCAGAAATTCAAGGACCGCGTGATCGTCCAACCCGGCAACACCACCATCGAGCGCAACAGCAGCGTCATCGTCACCGCTACGTTCGAAGACGAAGTTCCGGGCTCGGTCGAACTGGTCTTGATCCCGTCCGACGGACCGATCCGCCACGTTCCGCTCCAACGCAATCTGGAGGATCCCGTATTCGGCAACAGCCTGAGTTCGGTAAGTTCCGACACCCTCTATCACGTCAAATACGACGGCAAACAGACCGAGGACTACCGCTTGGAAGTTTTCGACTATCCGGAATTAGTCCGCTCCGACGCGACCTTGGACTATCCCGACTACACCGACTTGCCGGATCGCATCATCAAGGACACTCGACGCGTCACCGCTCTGGAAGGCACCCAACTGACTTACAGCTTGTTAATGAACAAGACTAACGTTACCGGCACCTTGATCGGAAAGGACGGTTCCGTCGTCGAACTGACGCTCCACGCTTCCCAGCCCAGCAGATGGCTGGCGCATATTTCCCTGCTTACCAACGATACCTACCAACTCGAACTCAAGGACTCGGAGGGACTCTCCAGCAAGAAACCCGTCGATTTCGTCATCCGGGTCAAACAGAACCGGCCCGCTAACCTCAAACTGATTCATCCTTCGGGCGACCAACGGTTCTCGCCGGTCGAAGAAGTCGATTTCGAAGGCGAGGTTTGGGACGACTACGGCGTCGGGGCTTACGGTTTCGCCTATGCCGTGGGAGCCGGCGAACCGACGGAAATCGAGAGCGGCAACGGGGTCGCCGCCAACGAAAAACACGTTTTCACCCATTTGCTGGAAATCGAACAGCTCGAGCTGCCGCCCAAGACGCTCGTCACCTATTACCTTTGGGCCGACGATACCGGCCCGGACGGCGAAACCCGCCGCAACTACAGCGACCTCTATTTCGCCGATATTCGTCCGTTCGAAGAAATCTTCCGCGAAGATCAAAGCGGCCAGCAGCAACAACAGCAGCAACAGCAACAGCAACAGCAAGGCGGCGATCAAGGCCAGGAGTTGCTCGAATTGCAGAAAGAAATCATCAACGCCGCCTGGAATATCCAGAAACGCGAATCCGGCCGGCAACCTTCGGACCGCTTCGTCGAAGACGCCGACATCGTCCGGCAATCCCAACAATCCGCCATTTCGCAACTCGATCAACTCTCCTCCATGCTTACCGAAGAGCGGCTGCGCCCCATGCTGCAACAAGCCCGATCGGCCATGGAGCAGACAGTCGAGCATCTGGACGGGGCCATCTCGGAGCCGTCCCTCAAACCCTTGCCGTCGGCCGTCGGTTCGGCCCGGGCGGCCTACCATCACCTGTTACAACTCATGGCCGAAGAGTTCATGGTGTCCCAGGGACAGAATGCCGCCAGTAGCGGCAGCAGTGCCGGTAACCGTTCCCAGCAACAACTGGACCAACTGGAATTGACCCAAAACGAAAACCGCTACGAAACGCAAAGCCAAGCGACCACGCCGCCGGACGAAGCCCAGGAAGAACAACTGCAGATTCTCAACCGGCTCAAGGAGTTGGCTCGCCGCCAGGAGGATCTCAACGAGCGGCTCCAGGAATTGCAAACCGCATTGGAAGAGGCCCGCAGCGAGGCCGAACGTGAGGCTATCGAACATCAGCTCAAACGCCTGCGGGAAGATCAGAGGCAGATGGTGGAAGACATGGACGAGTTGCGCCAGCGGATGAACGAACAAAACACTCCGGAAGCCGCCGAAGCCCTCTCCCAACTCGACGAAGCACGAACGGAGGCGCAACAAGCCAACGAAGCCCTGGAGGAAGGAGAAATCTCTCAATCCCTGGCCTCCGGCTCCCGCACGCAACAGGGCTTGGAAGAGTTGCGCGACGATTACCGGCGGCAAACTTCCAATCAATTCTCGGAAGAGATGCAGGATCTGCGCAATCGCGCCCGGGAATTGGCCGAACGACAGGACCAAATCCGCGAGGATCTGGCTGCCGTCGACGAAAACCAACGTCAGTCGCTAGGACCGTCCGAAGAGGCCGAACGAATCGCCGAAAACGCTTCCCAACAAAAAGAAGAACTGGAATCGATTCTGGAGGATGTCCGTTCGGTCAGCGAGGAATCGGAAGACGCCGAACCCCTGCTCTCACGGCAGTTGCACGAAACCTATCGCAATACGGATCCCGCCGATATCAATCAGCAACTCGATTACACCACCCAATTGACCCGGCTCAATCTGGTCGACCGAGCGCAAGAATTCGAAAACCAGACCCACGAATCCATCGACGAATTGCGCGAACGCATCGACCGGGCCGCCGAAAGCGTTTTGGGTGACGGAGTCGAATCGCTTCGGCGAGCGCGTGCGGAGCTGGATGAACTGCTGGAAGACATTCAACAGGAAGTGGCCGAAAACTTACCGGAACAGAATCGGGGCGAACCGTCTCCCGGCGATCAGGAGGGCGATCGGGAAAATCCTCAACCCGGCGAAGGCGAAAACCAGGAACCGACCCAACTCGCTTCCCAATCCCCGACGGGCGACCGGCCCGGCCAACAACCAGGGCAGCAACCGGGAGAACAACCCGGGGGACGGTCGGGCGAACCCAACCAGGATAATCCCGAATCCGGCGAAGGATCGGAAACCGGGACTCCGGGAGGAACCGGCGGCCGCAACGGGGAACCGAACGAGCCGAACGACGACAACGGACAGCAATCCTTGGTAAACGCTTGGAACGTCGGAAACAACCGTGGCGGACCGGGCGGCGGAGGCGGCTCTAACGGTCCCTTGACCGGCGACGATTTCCGAGAGTTTTCAGATCGCCTGCGCGAGGTCGAAGAAATGATCGATATCGAAGAATTGCAAAACGACGTCGCCACCGTCAGAGACCGAGCCCGGGCCGTTCGGATCGAATACCAGCGCAACGGCAAAGAACCCCAGTGGGATCTGGTCCAGTTGGATATCGAAAAACCACTTGTCGAAATTCGGAAACGCGTGGGCGAAGAACTGGCCCGGCGGCTATCCCGAGACGCCATGGTGCCTATCGACCGGGATCCTGTTCCCCGCCAGTATTCCGAACTGGTAAGGCGTTATTACGAAACCCTCGGCGAGGGAGCTAAGGAACCGTCCTCGGACGACGAGAATCTGGATCAATAATACCGCTCTTTTCGGAACGGCGAGACTATAATTCAAAACTCCAGCCGGGAATGGCCGGAGCAAAGGCTTGGCGCTTTCAAGGCAGCCGGGATCGATTCGAACTACCAGGGGCATCTCGACCGGCAAGAGTTTGACAGAAGCCTCAGCCTGACCGTCTTGGGGTGCGCTGCAGGGAACCAAGTCGCACCAATCCATGGTAGACGACGCTCCTATCCGCCGGCTCGACAGCTAAAAGACAGGGTGCAACGATTCGGTCGACCGACGATTGTTTTTTAGGGCGCTTCGTGCGTTATGGCGAATTATCCGGTGGATAACGAATCAGGTCCTGTTGAATTTCAATAGCGCCCACCGCCTCCGATTAGCCAACACCCGGAAAAATTGAGAATTCGCCCGACAGGTCCGATTACTGGTGTTTCATTGTTACGGTCTAGCAAGGCGCCACCTCAGACACTCGCAAAACCTCGGGAATGAATGAGGCAGGTTATTGCAGGACAAGAATAAAGGATCTGAAATCGCGGTTCGTGAAGGATCCGAAATTCCGAAAGGAATACGAGCGCGTCAACAAGGAATATTTGCTCGTCGACGCGTTAATGCAAGCTCGCACCAAGGCGAAACTGACGCAGGCAGAGCTTGCCCAACGTCTCGGCACGATCCGATCGACAATTGCGCGATTAGAGGGTGGCCGAGTGTCACCCTCTTTCACGACTCTTCATCGTTACGCCGAAGCGACAGGCACACGGCTAACCATAAGTTTTGTTCCGAAGGACTGCTAATGCCCGTGAATGCCAATGTTGTTGGAACGGCGATGGCGCGGGAGTGAATTTCCGGGGCCGCGAACGGAGAATATAGAGCGACCGTAATTCGAGCCCCCCGGAAACCGAAGGATTGCGAGCGGCAGATCGCATCCAGGGACTTCTGACAGCCCCGGATTGTCACCCGGCCATAGCGGAAACTTGGGAGTTGAGCGATCAGAACACACTCCCGCCAGATGACCTCAGTGAGACAAAGTCCGAATCGGCTCCGGGAAATAATCGTCTACCTAATCCGGGAGCTAATTGGGGTGGCTTGTGTCCCATTTGATGGTGTAGGAGTGGATTCCCGGAGGCCCCAAACTACGGTCGCTACACTCCCTTCGTTTGGGGCCTCCGGGAATCGAAAGATTTCGAATGATCGGTCACCTCCATGGACTTTCGGCAGTTTGGGATCATCGCCCAACCAGGGAAGAAATATTGGAGCTGAACGATCCGAACCAACCGAGACCAGATCCCCCCGAGTTAAAGGGTGATCCGAATCGGCTCCGGGAAATGATACGCCAACAGGCGCAACAGATCATGGAAGAGGAAATCGCAACCTTGATCGGGGCGGCGTTAGGAGAAAATAATCCCGAACGCACCACTTGACGCAACAGCTATCGAGCTCGATCTTGGTGTTATTTATCACATTATTTCGTGCGAATTTTTCCATATTAATTTGGGCGCTTTGGAAAGGGAGTTATCGCTGAACCGATCGAAAGCTGGAAGTGACCATGGTGGTGATAAAGGACTGCTTGGAAAAGAAAAATCGACTGGTTGACTAAGTTGAGGAAGGCAAACTAGAACCAAGTGTTTTGCCTCACTAGGAGCTCGTTCCAATCTTTGGCTCCCTAGAGATCTCAGGCGTTGGGCGTGCGGGTGGTTGGGCCAGAAACGAGCGGCGCAGCGAAGCGCCACTATCCTCGGCCTTGAAGGCACCAAGGAGTCGTTTCAGATTCCCCCGTTTGAGCCCATCGGGGAGGCGTTGGGAAGGACCGGCGGTGGAGACGAAGCCGGTTCCGCCGGCGGGGTGAAGCGGAGATCGATTGACGGCTCACCAGAACCTGCAGCGATGCCGACAAGAACCTCGGGCCATGGCTCGGAAGAGCGTGCCGATAGGAGTCGGCAAAGATCAATTCCCATTGCTGACAACTGAGGACTGGCCGCCCAAGAGGGCGGGCGTAGTTAGATATGATCCGAAATAATCTGAAAAAAAACGGCGCGATTTCCCGAAATAATGTGGTAAATAACACCTTGGATAGCTCCGAAGCCAATCAAACCGATCACCTCCGTCCTCGTTCACTTATTGCCGCCGTTTAGCCAATTCCCGCTCGGAAGCGGAATGCGCCTTGTGCCCGGTCGAATTCCCCGGCAGCACCGCCGCCTCTTCTCGAGGCAAGAATGCCTCGTGTTGGGAGATCAGTTCCTGAACTTCGGGCTGTTGAGCCAAATTGCGCCATTCATGGGGGTCGTTGCGGTGATCGTAGAATTCCCGGGAACCGTCCCGGTATTTGATGAAGCGATAGCGGGTCGAACGCACGGCGTAATTGCCGGGGCCGAAGTTAGAGATCGCCGGATGCTCCCAACGGGCGGCGGGATTTCGCATTAACGGAACAAGACTCTGTCCCTCCTGAGCGGGGTCCGGATCCAATCCGGTCAACTCCAGCAACGTGGGAAACACGTCCAGCAATTCGGCCGGACGCCGACTCCGTTTTCCCGAACCGAATCCCGGGGCGGCGATAATCAGCGGCACGCGCGTACCGTCCTCCCACAGGCTGCGTTTGGCCCAACGGCCTTTTTCGCCGAGGTGAAAACCGTGATCCGAAAACAGAACGACGACAGTATTATCGGCGTGAGGGCCTCGTTCCAGGGCGTCCAGCACTTTGCCCACGCAATCGTCGACGAAACTGACGGAAGCCAAATACGACTGCACGGCATGGGGCCATTGACCGGAGGACTCCACCCAACTGTGCAGCGGCGAAACATGTTCCAAATTGGTGAGGTCGACCGCGTAGGGACTCAAATCGTCGCGATCGTTTTCCAAAACAAGGGGAAGTTGCAGGGCTTCGCGAGGATGCAAATCGAACCACCGCTGAGGAACCAACATCGGAACGTGAGGCCGATAAAAGCCCACCCCCATAAAAAAGGGTCGATCGAACTCCCGGCTCAGTTTTTCGGTAGCCCACTCGGCAATTTTAAAATCCGGCATTTGTTCGGTTCTCTCCGGATAAGCGCCCCAATCCCACAACGGATGGCCGTGCGGTTGGGAGATCTTGTCGCTCGGCCGAGGGCCGAACCCCCCTTTGCTGCCGCCGTACTCGTCGAAAAAGCTCTGATCCCGGCCATGGAAAATCTTCCCGGCGGCCAAGGTATAATAACCGTTCCGGGCAAAATGCTGCGGCAAGGTCAAGACGCCCTCCAAGGCCGGAGCTTGGGTCAACGGGGGACTCAAAAAATAGATTCCCGTCGTGTGTGGATACCGGCCGGTCAGCATACTCGCCCGGGAAGGATTACAGACGGGCGACTGGCAATGGGCGTTGGCGAACAGCACTCCCCGTTGCGCTAAACGATCGATATTCGGAGTCAAGGCTTGAGGATGCCCGCCCAGACATCCGGTCCAGTCGTTGAGATCGTCGATCGAAATCAAAAGCACGTTGCGAACTTCTTCCGTCCGCACCGGAGCGAACCCCCCAACCGCCGCCGAGAAAACCGCCAGCCAGAAATATACGATGCTCCGGAATATCTTCGCGTTTGCCATCGAATCGATCCTACCCAACAAGATCGCAACCTTCAATTCCGGCCTCGAGGAAATTGTCGATTGACGCTCCCGGGCCCCTGCTATTCCATTACTTCGTTCATGGCGAAGATCTCCCGAGCTCTGCTTTCCGTTTCCGACAAGACTGGCTTGATCCCCCTGGCCGAAACCCTAGCTCAAGCGGGCGTGCAATTGATCTCCACCGGTGGCACCGCGAAAACCTTGCGCGCCGCCGGCTTGGAAGTAACCGACCTAAGCGACTACACCGGATTCCCGGAGTTGCTCGACGGACGCGTCAAGACCCTCCATCCCCGGGTCCACGGAGGCCTGCTCTTTCTCCGCGACAATCCAACTCATTGCCAAATCGCGGCCGAGCATCGCATCGACTCGATCGATCTCGTCGTGGTCAATCTCTATCCCTTCGAAGCCACCGTCGCCCGTCCGGACGCAACGTGGGACGAAGCGATCGAAAATATCGACATCGGCGGACCGGCCATGTTGCGTAGCGCGGCCAAAAATCATCACAGCGTTACCGTCCTTACCGACCCAGAAGACTACGATTCAGTAGCCGAACATATTCGACTTCAAGGAAACACGAACCTGAAATTCAGGCGCTGGTTGGCCACCAAAGCCTTCATTGAAACGGCGGCTTACGATAATGCCATCGCCCGTTACCTGCTAACCGATTCAAATGATGGCAACGACAATAATGACAGCAATGACCAATCCAGCTCGTTACCGCAGCAGCTGAGCATTTCGGCCTCCCGGTCGAAAATGATGCGCTACGGCGAAAATCCCCATCAACAAGCGGCTCTCTACGGAGAATTCGACGACTATTTCCGGCACCTTCACGGCAAGGCGCTGTCCTACAACAACCTGCTCGATTTGACCGCTGCCGCCGAACTGATCCAGGAATTTGACGATTCCTCTGCGGTTCTGGCCATTCTCAAACACACCAATCCCTGCGGGGTGGGCCAAGGCGCGACTCTCAAAGAAGCTTGGGAAAAAGCCTTCGCCACCGACCGGCAAGCTCCGTTCGGCGGCATCATCGCGGTCAACCAACCCCTTGACGCTCCCTGCGCTCAGGCGATTGCGGGTATATTCAGCGAAGTAATCGTCGCCCCGAGGTTCACGCCGGAAGCTCAAGAGATCCTGGCCCAAAAGAAAAACCTCCGCTTGATTCGACTGCGTAAATCGCTCAGCCAGGATACCGACGACCAACCGACTTGGACCCGCTTACGGGTCCGATCGACCGGATTCGGGATGTTGCTGGTTCAGGAACCCGACCAAAAACCGGTGAACGATACCGACTGGAAGACCGTCACCGACCGCTCCCCTACTCCCACCGAACTCGAGGCGATGAAATTCGGCTGGCGCATCGTCAAGCACGTCAAATCCAATGCCATCGTTCACGTCGCGCCAGACCGCACGCTCGGGATCGGAGCCGGTCAGATGAGCCGGGTCGACGCCGGAAAGATCGCGGTAACCAAAGCCAAAAACGCCGAGCTGCAGCTGACCGGAAGCATCGTCTGCAGCGACGCGTTTTATCCCTTCCCCGACGGGTTGACCGCCGCCGCCGAGGCCGGAGCCACCGCCGCCATCCAGCCGGGAGGATCCAAGCGAGACAAGGAAGTTATCGCCGCTGCCAATCAATACGGCATGGCCATGGTTTTCACGGGGCAGCGGCATTTCCGCCATTGAGCGGCCGCGGTCGGCGGATCGAACCGGTCGAACTATTCCACCGAAACCATAATGGCATGGTGATCGGAACCGAAGGTGTCTCCCCGCCTGGCAACCAGCAATTCGGTTTCGTCAAACAGGGGCCCTTGAACGTAGATGTTATCGATTGGACTGGGAGCGAATTTCCCCTTCGCGTAACTGGAAGTAAGACCAACCGTCAGGTTACGCATCAAGATACCCTCGACAATACCCCCTCGCAACAAGGTGTGAGTTTGATCGTAACCGCGCTTGATGCCGTCGGCAAACCGGCCCCAAAGATCGACTCCGACCTTGGCGCCGTCACCCGGCGAGACGTTGAAATCTCCCGCTACCACATAAGACCAGCCGCGATGCTTGAGCTGATGATCCCGGATGGCCACCGCCAAACCGGCCGTCACCGCTTCCCGTTTGAACGAGTTCTCTTCGTCGCTGGCCCCGACACGACCGGTCGAAGACTTGAGATGCACGGCGGCCACCGCCAATTTCAACTGGGGAATCTGAACCCATAGCCATCCTCGACTCCCCCTGCGGGTTCTCTGATCCTCGGGAAGAAAGGAAGGCACGACCAAATCCACGTCAAGCTGCCTCATCTCGGGAGTGTCGTCGTTGGGATAGGGATCCACCTCAATCACGCCGAAGATCCGGTGCGGCGAAAGAACGGCCACCTCCAACTTCATGTAGGGCCGCGAATCCGTATCCTTGGAAAAATCGGAAACGGCCAGGTGCCAATCAGCGATTCCCGCGGCTCTCATCGCCCGCTGCAAATCCCCTTGGCTAAGAATTTCCTGCAACACGATCACGTCGGCGGTTTTCGCGAACCGAATGAATCCCGAAAAATCGACCTCTTGCTTGAGCGTCTCCGTATTCCAGGTGACGATGGTGAGCGATTCGCCTCGAACCAAAGGAAAACTCAGACTAACCGACAGAAATACGACCGCCGCCGCCCGGGATACCTTGGGAAAAAAGCTCATTGAGCCAGCCTACCGGCCGAGTCGCCTCCGACAAGACTTTTGACCGTTCGCCGGGTCGCGAATCCCCCGCTGCTCCGAGTCCGATCAAATCCCCCCTGCGCGATATTCCCGAATGCCCGAACGAAGCCTTCACTTCGCCGCTCCGAGGCCCTTGTTCTTCGACGAATCCCCGCTGTCCCGCTCCCGATCGAAACAGCGTATTCGTTCGTTCCGCCGATCTCGCAACTGGCCGGTTTTTCAGGCCGCAGGATTACGATTTCAATTTTCTCTTTCCCGGTCGGCTCCAGCGACTAAACTCGCCGATATCGTTTCCATGAGCGGCATCATACGTTTCCTGATTTATCTGATTCTGATTGCGGTCGTTTACCACTTCGGAACCAGGTTTCTCGAGGATTACGAAACGGTCAATGCAAGCAAAGCGCCGTCGAATTCCGGCTTGCTGGACGAACTCGGATCGCCGTCCCCGGCGGGGCCCCCCGGTTCCGAAGATTCGACGGATTCCCCATCCATCACCGACAACGATACGGCAAATACTTCAACCCCGGAAGACCCCGACGGCAATGCCGACGACCCCGACTTGCCGGATCGAACCGAAACCGCCGAAGTGAACTCGGAGCCTCCCAGGCTGGGGTATCACGGCGGCGGCTTCCTGTTATCCTTGATCTCGCTCGGGCTACTGGTCGCCTGGGACGTTAGCCATTTGATCGGCAGCGGGTTTATCTCCTTCCTGTTCCGAGGCGAAGAACAAGGCGTCTTTGATGACGAATACGAAGCGGCCGAAACCGAATGGAATAAAGGCAACTATCTGGACTGCATCAACATGTTGCGGGAATATCTGAAAAACAACCCCCGGCAGCAGCACGCAGCCTTGCGGATCGCGGAAATCTACGAAAAGGATTTGAACAACCCCCTCGCCGCAGCCTTGGAATACGAAGAGATCCTCGAAAAAAAGCTGCCCCGGGAACGATGGGGCTGGGCCGCCATACACTTGGCCAACCTTTACTCCGGCCCCATGGAAAAACCCGAACAAGCCGTAGCATTGCTGCGTCGGTTGGAGCGGGAATACGGCGACACCCAAGCCGCCCAAAAAGCGCGCGAGCGGCTAGCCATTATCGATAACGTCGACGAATCGGCCGAATAGTTCGATACCCGGCCTCCGGTCCTCCCCCGCCCGCCGGTTGCCGTTCGCTACTCCCCGCCGCCGCTAACCGGACCCGTCGAAGACGTCCATCTTTCCCCGGCTCGCAAACAACAATAAGTTTGCCCGTATTCTTCGCATTTCTGAACGAACACCTCGGTCGTGGCGGTGTTGAATTCGAACATCTCGTAGTGGCAGGGAATCACGGTTCCGACGCCCAAATCCTTGGCCAGCATCGCCGCTTCCCGTCCCCAGAGATTGCCCTGCACCCGGCGTTCGGGACCTCGGCCGTTGATCGGTAAAATAGCCAAGTCGATCGACCAGGCCCCCAAAAGAGCCTCCATGCCGTCATACCAGATCGTATCCCCACTGTGATAAACCGTCCAATTCCCGAAGCGAACGACGTAACCCAAATAAGGATGCCGACCGGCATCGTCCTGATCCAAAAACTCGTGAGCCGCCGGAACGGCGGCGATCTCGAAATCCGCCACTCGGACGCTTTGTCCCGCGTCCAAGCCTCGCAACCGCGAAGGATCCACCTCCAACCGGGCGGCGGCGATTTCCCGATTGGCTTCGGGCACGATCAATTCCAAATCGCGATTGACCGCCAATAGCGGGCGCAACGTATCGGGATCGAAATGATCGGTATGATTATGGCTAGAGGTCACGATTCGAACGAAATCCAATCTCTCGGGAGCGATGACCCGTTCGGTCATCCGCACGTGCGGCTTGTCGGTGCTCCGGTATTTTTCGGTCAACGAATCGGATAGATAGGGATCGAACAGCAGATGTTCCCCTTGCCACTGGAGCAGAAAACCGCTCTGCCCCAACCACCAGCAATGAAATCGGGAGCGATCCTTGGGCACGTTCTGGATATCGTCCAACAACGCCTCGTCCTTTAAATGGGCCTTGATCATTTCCCTGGATTGTCGCCTCCGCCGCTCCCGGTCATCAGTCGCCTTCCCTAAGCCGTTTTACTCCGAGAACCAGATTCTTCAGTTTGGCTCGGGCGGCCCATCGGGCCGTCTGGCTCAAACCGCAATCGGGAGCGAAGGATAGTTTTTCGGCAGGAGCGTGTTGCAGGCACTTCCGAATTCGAAACACGATATCGTCCACCGTTTCCACGTAATAATTCTTCACGTCGACGATCCCGACGGCCACATGAAACCGCTCGGCCAATCGGGTGATGCACTCTATTTCGGAGAATTCCCGGTTGGCCATTTCGAGATGAATCTCGTCTGCCTCCAGTTTGTAAAAGGCCGGAAACATGGGCGCATAACGCCGCAATCCCACCGCATGCCCTTTGTAATTGCCGAAGCAAAGATGCGTCGACAACCGGCAGCGGCCGACCACCGGTTTGACCGTGCGGTTGAAGATTTCCACTAACCTGTCCTTATCTTCGTGCTGGGCGTAGCAACTCATCGAAGGCTCGTCGACCGTCAATTCCCGGCATCCGGCTTCCACCAGCGCTACCAATTCCGCACGAACGATGGGGATCAAGCCTTCGGTGATGGCGTAGCGGTCGGGATATTGTTCGTTAGGCGCCAGGCGACCGGCCAAGGTATAGGGTCCGGGGACGCTGGCCTTGAGGATCGGCCCATTCTTCGGGGCCAATCGTTGCAAGCGGTGAAAATCCTTAACCGCACCCAGTCCCTCGGGAGCGGTCAAGTTTCCGGTGATTTGGTGCCGGCCCCGTTGATCGTGGGCCGGAGGACCGAAGCGCCTCGGCGAGGCCGCTTCCAATTGGATGCCTCGCAAAAACCCGTAAAACGAAAGATTAAAATCCAGGCGGGTCTGTTCGCCGTCGGTAATCACGTCCAGGCCGGCCGCCACTTGATCGTGAACGGCTACGATAACGGCATCCTCGATCAGTTCTTCCCGGTCCGCGCTGCCGAACTCGGCCAGATGGCGACTCGAATACTCCAACCAAGACGGCAACGAATAACTCCCGATGACCGTAGTTCCCAACTTGTGAGATGCCATGGCTTCAGACTAGACCAAGATTCCGGGAAAGTGAATCCCGCCCGGATCGGCTCCCGTTCCGTACTGCCGGACGGCATTTGTTTGCCCCCGATCTTGTTTCCCCTCAAGCTCCGGTATCGCATGAGCGAACGCTTAAACTGGAACAGTCGACGGCTCACCGCCTCGGACAACGCCGCCATCTCCGCTTTTTTGCACGGCCTGGGTTGGCAGCACGAAGATTTCCACCGGCCCTTGATCGCCGTCGGGGCTCCCGAACTAGACTTGAATCTCTGCAATCTCGGCAGCGATCAGGCTGCCCGGCAGGTCGTCGAGAGTTGCCGGCAGGCAGGTTTGCTCGCCTACAAATGCGGACTTCCCGCCGTTAGCGACAATCTCACCCAAGGCATCGAAGGCGGCCGTTATTCCTTACCGTCGCGAGAATCCATTGCCGACAATTTTGCGGCGATGGCCTCGGCTCATTGTTTCGACGGCATGATCGGCATTCACTTTTGCGACAAGAATTTCCCCGGCCTGGCCCTGGCCATGGTTCGCAATAATTTTCCCTCCATTATTTTCAGCGGCGGCAGCATTCGCCCCGGCAGGCACCAGGGACGCCCCACCACGATCCTGTCCGCCTACGACGCCCAAGCCGCAGCGCAGCAAGGGGAAATCACCGCCGAAGAGGCCGACGCCATCATCCGGACCTCCTGTCCGGGTAAGGGTGGTTGCGGCTTGATGGCCACCTTCAACACCATGGCGATGGCCGGAGAAGCTATGGGACTGATTCCGCCGAACAGCGCAGCCGTACCCGCGGAAGATCCCGGCAAAGCCGACGATCTGGCTCGAGGCGGCCAGCTCTTGCGCCGGCTGTTGGAACAAAACCTCCGTCCCCGGGATATCCTCACCAAAGCGGCTTTGGAGAACGGCACGAGAACGGTGGCCGCTATCGGCGGATCGACCAACGCCGTGTTGCATCTCTTGGCGTTAGCGCAGGAAACGAAACTGGATTTCGGACTTCGGGACATTCAACGGATCGTCCGCGACACTCCCGTCTTGGCCAATTTCGCGCCCCGAGGACCGTTCAACATGATCGATCTCTATCGATTGGGAGGTACTCCCGTTTTGTTTCGCCACCTGATCGACGCGAATCTGCTCGCGGGAGATTGCTTGTCGGTCACCGGCGATACCTTGGCTGCCAATTACGCCGCCGCCCCTCCCCTGCCTCCGGAACAGGAATTGCTGGCTCCGATCGACCAGCCGTTCAAACCGCATGCCGACATGCAGGTCTGCTTCGGCAACCTCGCACCCGACGGAATCGTGTTCAAAGTGTCCGGTTCCTGGTCGTCAAAAATGTCGGGGCCGGCCGTTTGTTTCGATTCCGGGCAGGAAGTAGTCGAAGCGGCCAACGAACAGCGAATCGAACCAGGACAGATCGTCGTTCTAAGATACCAGGGTCCGATCGGTTCGCCCGGGATGCCCGAATTGTTGCTGGTTTCTTCGGCTCTGTCGACGACTCGGCTTAAGGGCAAGGTGGCCTTGATTTGCGACGGTCGCGTTTCCGGCGTAGCTCACGGCACTTTGGGAGTGCATTGCTCGCCCGAAGCGGCAATCGGAGGCCCTTTGGCGGCGGTGCAAGACGGCGACCCGATCAGTTTCGACCTCTTGGCCGGAGCCGTTCAGCTTCACATCGACGATCGAACCCTCGACGCCCGCTTGCGGCAATGGCGCCCGTGCCCCCTACCCACCGAACTCGATCCATTTTTAAAACGATACGCCGCCTCGGTATCTCAAGCCTCTCACGGCTGTTATCTCCGGGCCTGATTATCGGTCCGGAGAAGCAAATTCAAGTTCGACATTATCAATCGTCAGGGCTACTGTCGCACCCTATCGAACCCCTATCGCCATGATCATCACGGAGAAAGACTTTCTCTCGGTCAAATCTGCCGGTTTCGCCCGCAAGGGCTTTACCCTCATTGAACTGTTGGTCGTCATCGCCATCATCGCTATTTTAGCCGGGATGCTGCTGCCGGCCTTGAGCAAGGCCAAGAGCCAGGCTCACCGGACTCTCTGCGTCAGCAACCAAAAGCAATGGGGCATCGCGCTGCACTTGTACGCCGGCGACAACGACAATTACTTCCCGGATAATTCCGACGGCGTCCACTGGAGTTGGATGGGAAAAACCATGCAGACTTTCTGGAAGGACTACCTCATCGAATCCCGCCGCACCCAAACCGAAAAGAACAAGTTCCACGTCATTTTCTGCCCTACCGACAAGTGGCACCGGGTAGCGGATCTCTGGTCGAAAGACGACCCGATCCCCGATCGGATTTTAACCGGATTCTTCTACTTGCCGAACCGGTCGACCGCCAGCGCCGAATACAACGTGAACGGCGTACAGGACTGGATCATCCGCAAGAAAATGAACGGCCCCTTTCGCAACGCGCCCGTCCTGATCGATCGGCTCCAAGGCTTGGGAACTTGGAATGTCGCTCAGAATCAGGGTACGGTGAAATGGCATACCGACGACCAAATCCCGACCGCCACCCACCGTAACTCCGACGGCTCGCCGCAAGGCGGCAACTTTCTGTTCGAAGACGGCCATGTCGACTGGTACAATTTCAATGTCAACAACGCCCGTGGCACTATCGATCTGGGAGGCCGGCTGGGTTCCTGGCTCTGCTTTTACAAAATCCCGATCTCCCAATAACACCGCCCCGTTCGCGTCAGACCGACACCACCGAAAGTTTTTTCCGGCCGACCACGCTTCGAATCTGTTCGCGCTCCAGGAGTATCACCCGTCCGGTCTCCAACCCCAACGCCGCGACGCCGTGGGCCAAGCAATTCCGGACGGTTCGCTCGCCGACGCAAGGGATATCGAAGCGCATGTCATGATCGTCCCGAGCTACTTTGACCGCGACGGCTCCCCCCTTTTTTCCCGCCAACGAACCGCCTCGCTTCAGGCACCGGTCGGTCCCTTCGAAGCCTTCCACCGCCAACACGGTCCCTTCTTTAACGACGACGCTCTGGCCGATTTCGAATCGGGAAATCTCCTTGGCGACCCGTTTCGCCAAAGTTAAATCCTCCAACTGCTGCCGGGACGGCTCGGCCCCCAGGCAAAACCCGGCGGCCGGCATCAGGGAAGTTAACCAGGGCGTCGCCTCGATCAACTCGATCCCGTCCTTCTGGAGTTCTTCGGCCACGCCCCCGAAAATCGTACGGGCGTTTCGTTCGCTCAACCGAAACAGCAACGCGGCGGCGCGCCAATCCGGCCGAACGCTATACAGATTCCGGGGGGCGATTTGCCCGCCCATCACGCACCGATCGACGCCGAACCGCTTGAACGCCCGGATCATTCGCGATAGCTGCCCGACCCGCACCCAAGCCATCTCGTCGACCAAAGGTTCCAGGGCCAGGTCCGTCTCTCCTTCGAACCCGACCGCCACCAAACGCTTAACCCCGGCGGCCCGAGTGAGCCGAGCGATTTCCAGCGGCAAGGAATGACTTCCCGCGATAATCCCCAACGAGTCCAACGCCGCGGCGCCGCCTTCCGGAACGTCTGACGAATCGTTCACGTTCGCATCCTTCCTCGTCACTCGGTTATCGTTGCCCAATCGAATCGATCCGTCATATTTTCCGCTTCCGATGCTGCGCTATTTCATTCATTTGCTCAATATCGCCTATCTGCTCATCGCCCTGATCGGAGTGCCGGCGGCGACCAGCGTCCACTTCGGAGCGCTACGGATTACCTCTCGCTCAGCCGCCGAATTCGTCATTCTCTGCGCCTTGGGTTCGGAATTTCTCCTCAACCTCGCAGGTTACCTGTTGCTCAAATTTTATTCCCGTCACAAGGAATTCGCCACGTGCCGCAATTGGGCGATCTGCGTCGCGATCTTGTTTGCGATTCATTGGGCGCTCTATCAGGGCATGTTCGATTTCGACTGGTTCCGCGATTTCCTCCTGTGGCTGAAATCCCGGGTGAACGTTTGACGCCCGGCCGAATCACGTCAGAGCCGTACGGGATTCGGCTTCGTAAGCCCGCTGTTCCAAAAACTCCGATAACCGGGCCAACGCCTGCACGGTTTCGTCGCTGATGTGATGCTCCAAGCCCTCGATATCCCGCTCCTGCGCCTTCTGGGATACGTTGAGCAAAGACAAAAACCGCTTGAGAATCTCGTGGCGTTCGTGAATCGCGAGCGCTACCCGCTCGCCCTCCAAGGTCAAGGTGAGGCCACGGTATTTCTCGTAATTGAGCAGTCCTTCGACAGCCAATTTCTGCACCATCGACGTAACCGACGATTGGCTCACGCCCAAGGCCCGGGCGATGTCGATCGCCCGGGCGTATCCCTTTTCGGAAATGAGCTCGTGGATCCTTTCCAGGTAATCTTCGACGCAGGCGCTGTTCTTGTTTTTGAGTTGGACCACGACCGAATTTTGATCAGTCTAAATTTCTTAAGCAAGAATAAAGAAAATTTATTACATAAATAATGATTGATTCCTCCATTTTACCCGTCAGACTTCCCGCCAGATGCAATCGTCAGCGAGTTAGCCGATTCCGAATGAGATCAGTAGTTTGGCGCCTCGTCCGCTATCGAGCCGCTCTTCCCGTCGTCCCACTCAGCATGGGACTGCAAGCCGACCCGCCCGCCGTTCGAGAATTAGCGACGGACCGACCGGACGTTACCGAAAGTCCCTTGACCGTGGATCGCGGTTTCTTTCAATTGGAATCGACGTTCCTCCAGTATACCCGGGACCGAACCGGCGACGCCCGTACCGAGACTTGGAGTTGGGGCGACAGCCTGTTGAAATACGGCCTGAATGATCGCACGGACCTGCAACTCGGCTTGACGCCCTACGTTCGCGAAACCGAAACTTCGCAGAGTACCGTCGTCCGCCGGCAAGGATCCGGCGATCCGATGATTCGGCTTAAAAACCGGCTGTGGAATAACGACCGGGAGACCGCCGCCTTGGCGGTCATGCCGATAGTCAAGATTCCGGCCGGAACGGCACTGAGCAACGACCGATGGGAAGGCGGCGCGGTCGTTCCCGTTTCCTGGGAAGCGAGCGAACGCTGGACTTGGGGCGCTCAAATCCGCTGGGACCGCCGGTACGACGCCACCCGGAGGAAATTCCTCTGGGAACCGTCCCACACGGCGGTGCTGGGCTGGGCCGTCACGGAAAACCTCGGCTGCTATGTCGAGTATCTCGGCGTCGGCAAAGGCCGGTCCTATCGCTCTTACTTCAGCACCGGCCTGACCAGAGATCTCTCGCCGAGGGTTCGGTTGGATTTCGACGTTTTTCTGGGACTCGGCGAACGATCCGAAGAATTCAGTTTTCTGACCGGTATTTCCTGGAAAATCCGATGACCCGAACCTTTCGCGCCGTTCTTCTTCTGTTGGCAGGGGCATTCGCGGGATGCTCTCCTCCCGAGAGCGAATCCCCTGCGGAAAGTGGCGACCGCAACTTATCCACCCCCTACCAGGCGGTCGCCACCATCGGCATGATCGCCGACGTCGTGCGCCACGTCGCCGGCGACCGGGCGCAGGTTACCACGCTAATCGGAGAAGGCATCGATCCCCATCTCCACTCGCCGACCCGAGCCGACGTCGTCGCGATCGATCAAGCCGACATCGTCTTCTACAACGGCTTGATGTTAGAGGGGAAAATGGCCGAAATCCTTAAGCGGGCGAATCACCCCGACCGGCCGGTATACGCCATTGCGGAATGCATTCTCGAACAAGGCGACTTCGTGATGCGCGACCGATCCGACCGTTACGATCCCCACTTATGGATGAATGTCGCCGGCTGGATGAAGGCCACCTCGATCATCGTCGAAACGCTCAGCGAGTTCGACCCCGATAACGCCGGCAACTACCGCAACAACGGTGCGGCCTACCTTAAGGAACTGGAACGGCTGCGCGACTACGTGCAGCTCTCTTTCGCCACGATTCCTCCACAGCAACGCGTGCTGATCACCGCCCACGACGCCTTCGGCTATCTGGGCAAGGTCCACGGAATCGAAGTGCGGGGAATCCAGGGATTGAGCACGGAATCTGCCGCGGGCGTCCGGGATATCGAAGCGCTCATCGAGTATATGATTTCCCGCCGAATCCCGGCGGTTTTTGTCGAAACCTCCATCTCCGATCAAAACGTCCGGGCGTTGATAGAAGGCGCCGCAGCCAAAGGGCATGCCCTGACTATCGGCGGCACCCTCTACTCGGACGCCATGGGACCTCGAGGCACCTACGAAGGAACCTACATCGGCATGATCGATCACAACGTCACCGCCATCACCAGAGCGTTGGGAGGGCAAGCTCCGGAAAACGGCATGAACGGCCGGTTGCGGCCGAAGACACCATGAACCCCGCTCGCTCAAGGCCATGATTCGACTCTTTCGCCTCGATCGGGCATCCCGAGCCGCCCCCTACCAAAACGACGTCGGCCGGCCGGGGGCATTTCCGGAACACTCCCCTGCTTCGCCGCTGTCGATCCACGACTTAACGGTCGCCTACCATCGCCAGCCGGTCATCTGGGACGTCGATCTGGAAATACCCGAAGGAAAACTCGTCGGCTTGATCGGGCCGAACGGCGCCGGCAAAAGCACCCTGCTCAAGGCTTGTCTGGAATTGGTTCCCGTCGCCTCGGGACTCGTGCGTGTCTATGGCCAACCCTATTCCAAACGAAGAGAACTGGTCGGCTACGTGCCGCAAAAGGAAAGCGTGGATTGGGACTTTCCTGCCAGCACGCTGGACGTGGTCGCTATGGGAGGATATCATCGCCTGGGTTGGTTTCGCCCGGTCAATAAACGGTGCCGAGCGGAATCAATGCAGGCTCTCGACCGCTTAGGTCTCTCCGACCTCGCCCATCAGCAAATTGGGCAGTTATCCGGAGGGCAACAACAACGCGCCTTTTTAGCGCGCGCGCTCATGCAGAACGCGAAACTCTATCTGATGGACGAACCGCTGGCCGCGGTGGATGCCGCTACCGAAACTTCCATCGTCGAATTGCTGCGGGAAATGAAGCAGCGCCAGAAAACCTGCCTGATCGTACATCACGATCTAGCTACGGTGACCGATTATTTCGACTGGATCATCCTGTTGAACATGCGGGTCGTGGCGGCCGGTCCCACCCAGGAGGTCTTCACCCAAGAAAACTTGCGCAAAACCTACGGAGGCAACCTGACCATTTTGTCCGCAGCGGCTGATGCGGTACAGAACGCGGGAGAATGACCCGGACGATCGCCACGCTTTTGGCTCTCGGTCTGCTGATCGCCGGTCGTTCGCCGAGCGGCGCCGCCGAACTCGAGGCCCCGTTGCCGAACTCCGATAATCCGGCGGAATTCCCTCCGGCGGCTGCTCCCGGTTTCGGCGAAGCGCTTTGGGAAATTCTCACCCTCAAAAACTACAATACGCGATTGGTCATCCTGAGCACTTCGCTCATGGGAGCGGCTTGCGGACTGATCGGCGGTTTTTTGCTGCTGCGCAAGCGTTCGTTGATGGGCGATACGCTGTCCCACGCGACATTGCCCGGCATTTGCCTGGCCTTCATGTTCATGGTGGCTCTCGGAGGAAACGGCAAAAATTTATCCGGCCTGTTGCTGGGAGCCTCGCTGACCGGTTTGCTCGGCTGCGCTTCGGTTCTGGTGATCCGACAATTAACCCGGCTGAAAGACGACGCCGCCATGGGCATCGTGCTAAGCGTGTTCTACGGTCTCGGGATCGTGCTGCTCAGCATCATCCAAGGACTGCCGCAAGCGAGCGCCGCCGGACTGCAATCCTTTCTTTACGGCAAAGTCGCATCGATCATTTTCGCCGATTTTATCGTGATCGCCCTGGTTACGGTAGCCTCCATCGTCGGCTGCGTATTCCTGTACAAGGAATTCCGCATGCTATGCTTCGACGAAGTCTTCGCCGCCACGCAAGGCTGGCCGGTCCATCTGCTGGACATCGTCATGCTGACCTTGGTGGCGGCCGTGACCGTCGTCGGCCTTCAAGCCGTCGGACTGATTCTGGTGATCGCCTTCCTGATCACTCCGGCGGCCGCCGCCCGGTTCTGGACCCATCATCTGGGAGCCATGCTGGCCATCGGCGCCTTGATCGGCAGCCTGAGCGGTTGGCTGGGCACGGTGCTCAGCAGCCTCTTTCCCCGCCTGCCCGCCGGAGCCGTCATCGTGTTGACCGCCGCCTTTTTTTTTCTGATCAGCATGTTGTTCGGGCCCGCCAAGGGGGTATCGATCCGGCTGATACGGCATCGGAAACTCAAACGGAAAATCGCCAAACAACATCTGTTGCGGGCGGCTTACGAATGGCTGGAGATACATGACGCCGGACAAAAACCGGAGCCTGCCGACAACCGGACGATTCCTCTCGAAAGCCTGCTGAAAGCTCGTTCCTGGACGCCCAGATCGTTACAACGCCAGCTGCGTTCGGCCTACAATCACGCCCTCCTCGAACGCTACGACTCCACGGGACTGGTCCTCTCGGAAGCAGGATTCCGGCAAGCGGCCCGCGCCACTCGGAACCACCGGCTGTGGGAACTTTATCTGATCGAAAACGCGGCGATCGCCCCGAGCCACGTCGATCGCGACGCCGACACGGTCGAACACATCCTCGGCGAAGCCTTGACTCGCGAATTGGTCAAACTGCTGCCAGCCCGGCAGTCGGCTTCGCTCGACGCCGTACCGGGCAGTCCCCATCCCCTGAAAAGGAACGATGACTGAGCTAACCTGGCAAACGGGAGACACCTGGATCGTCGCGACCGGAGTCGTCTGCGCCATGGCTTGCGCCCTGATCGGAAACTTTCTGGTTTTGCGCCGGATGAGCATGATGAGCGACACCATCTCCCACGCCGTGTTACCGGGACTGGCGATCACCTTTATCGTCACCGAAAGCCGCGCCGTCGTACCGATGTTCGTCGGGGCAGTCTTGGCCGGCATCCTGACCACGGTCCTGACTCAATGGATCAACCGCTTCGGGCAAGTAGAACGGGGGGCGGTAATGGGCATCGTATTCACGACGTTCTTCGCGGCCGGATTGCTGCTGATCGAACAGGCGGGAGACCGGGTGGATCTGGATCCCAAATGCGTGCTTTTCGGCGCTCTGGAACTGACGGCCTTGGATCGAATCAACCTCTCCCTGGGCCCTTACGAAATCACGGCGCCCCGCGCCCTGATCGTGCTAAGTTTCGCGCTGATCCTGAATCTGCTGTTCGTCGCGGTTTGTTACAAGGAACTAAGAATCAGTTCGTTCGATCCGGAACTGGCCACGACCTTGGGTTTCAATGCTCAAATCATGCATTACTTGCTCATGGTCCTGGTGGCGGTCACGGCGGTCGCGGCCTTCGAGGCCGTCGGCAGCATCTTGGTCATCGCCATGCTGATCGTACCGGGAGCGACCGCTTACCTCCTGACCGACAGATTGGGAGTGATGATCGCGGCGAGCATGGCGATCGCCGCATTTTGCGCCGCTTCCGGCCACTTGGCCACCGTCGTGTTGCCGCAATGGCTACCGATCAAAAGCGTTTCGACCTCAGGAATGATGGCCACCCTGGCAGGCCTCGTCTTTCTAGTGACGGCGCTGTTCGCGCCGCGCCATGGCGTCATCGCCCGCCGCCGAACGAAACTGAAGCGAAAACCGTGGAATTCGGAACGAAAAAACAGTTTCCCGTTTGACGAAAAACGCACTTGCGCTTAGGGTAGACGCAGATGAAGGTTCCTTTCGCCCTTACGGCCATCCTGCTTCTGACGGCATTCGCCGGTTCGGGTTGTTTCAAGACGGTCGACGGCAAGAGAAAAATCGGTGTGCCCCGAAAAGACAAAATCGAGGGCCGTTACCAACGCACGGTCGACGAACTCTACGCCGCCGCCACCAAAGTGCTCCAATTCAACGGCTCGATCATCGAACAGGACCGCATCAACAATTCCCTGATCGCCAAGGTCGACCGCACGAAGGTTTACGTCAAAGTGGAGGCTCTCGAACCGAACGTCAGCCGAGTCATCGTCCAGTGCCGATCCAACCGGACCCGTTCCAATATCGCCATGGCCAGCGAACTGGAAAAACAGATTGCGCTGCAATTGGTGGAATTCAAATAGTTCACGCCCAACCGGGGCCCGGCGAGCGCATCCCAATACCGCAACCGGGGCCGTACTTCACTTGCCGGAACGGCGCATCTCCAGGCCGAGATAGTGGATCCGTTTACGCGCTTGGAAATCGTAGGCCGTACCGGGAAACTCTTGAGAGATCCGTTTCAGTATTTCCCGCGCCTCGCTCACGTTGTCGCCGAACTTGACATGGAGATCGACCATCAAATTGAGCCAGTGAACGATCTGACGGCGGGGTTGATTCGGAGCTCTGACCATGAATTCCAGTTGTTCGACCGCCTCTTCGAGCATGCCGTAATGTTCCGCGTAGAGTAACGCCAGTTTCTCTCTCGTTTCCCCGTCCCGAGGATGGTCGCGCAACTGCTGCTGGCAGGCCTGAAACTGTTCGGCCGGAGACGGTACGTTTTGGGAGATATCGGCCGGCCCCTCCAACAGGCCCAACCGCCGATCGGATTTCTGAACCCGAAACCGGACCGGCACTTTTTTGGCCTCGTGAAACTCGGCTGAACCCAGATGAGCCAGTCGTTGATAGGCGATGGTTTCCTCCTGAGTTCCCGGGCACAGGGCCTGGATTCTTTCCCAGCACGCCCGAGCCTTTTCGGGAGCGGAATACTTGCCGGTATGCAGCTCGGCCAAATGGGACAACACCCGAAACGTCTTCGCGGGAACATGCGGTCCCTGTTCCAAAAAATCCTCGACCGCCCGTTCGGCCTCTTCGATCCGGTTCAGATATTTGCTCAGCAAATCCACCAGAAGGACGGTACCCTCGGTATCGTCCGGAAACTGTTCCAGTTGGCGCCGCACTTCCTTCACCGCTTCTTCGTACTGGCCGCGCTTCATTTTGGCCAAGGCAACGTCGAAGAGCGGTCGCGCTTCGAGTTCGTAAGTGCCGCCGTCAAATTGACCGGTAAGCGGCATGGCTACCAGACGACCGATTACAGGAACCAGATAGATGCTGACGAAGAGACAGCAAATCACGACGACCGACAAAGCTCCGAATCTGACTGCCGGACTAGACGATCCGGCCCAACCCGAAAAGCCGACCACGATCGCCACGAGGCCGAAAGCCATAGCCACGCCGGCTAGTTTCAACCATCTCCAGGGATCATCCGACAATAGTAAGATGCGATAACCCACCCAGATTACGACAATTCCCCAAATCAACAGAAACAATATGGTAGTGAAATTCATGAACCCGCTTGGCGAGAAACTCTCGGAGCAGCCATCATAGCGTTCTTGGCGCTTTAAATCACCTTAAACCGCTCCAATTCCTCGCAGTCATTCCAAGCTCCGGCGGTTCTACCGTTTTTCAGCGAAGCGCCCATGCCCCTCTCTGACGGCGGTCGAATGCGGGCGTTAAACGCCGGGAACGGGTTTGCGGCTTGTTTTCAACCGCTCGATCTTTTAGCCTTCGCGGCATGGGCGATACGGAGGAACGGGCGGTCATCAAGACGGTATACGGAGAAATGACCATTCGGTTCTGGCCGGATGTCACTCCCCGGACCGTAGAAAACTTCAAAACGCTAGCCGGAAAATCGTTTTATCACGGCACGTCGTTTCACCGCGTCGTAAAAGATTTCATGATCCAGGGCGGCGACCCCTTGAGCGTCAAGGAGGACGAACCGCGAGTGGGAACCGGGGGGCCGGGATACACCATTCCGGCCGAATTCAACGACCGGCCTCATGTACGAGGCGTCATCTCAATGGCCCGCTCCTCAGACCCCGACTCGGCGGGAAGCCAATTCTTCATTTGCTTGGCCCCGGCTCCGTTTTTGAACGGTAAATACACCGCCTTCGGAGAACTCGTCTCCGGCGACGAAGTTCTGGAGAAAATCGGCAATGTCGCCACCGTACCGAGCGGTGGCGGAGAATCCAGCAAACCGTTGACCCGCATGAACGTCGAGAGCATCACCATCGTCGAAACCGCCGTCGTCTAGACTACGAGCTATCGGTTATGAGCCGAGATCCGGAAACTCCTTGGGATCGGGAACAACTCGACTACTTGCTCGCTAAGACTTGGGCCGCCCTCGGGTGTCCTCCGGAAAAGTCCGAAGAACTGACGATGCAATTAATGCGCCGTGCCCGGCAATTGGCCGAAAAAACGGGCCGTTCCGAGCCGGAAGCCGTGCGCCACCTGATGGAATTAGTCCGGCGCAGTTACGAAAGGCGACAAACGGAAACATCCTGAATCTTCCTTGCCGCCCGACATGGACCATCCTGCCGCTAACCACGTTCCTTCCCGTTGGCCGGTAAAGAGCTCCCGACCCTCAGGCCGGTTTCCGATCTTCTCGTTGCGAACCGACACCAAGACCTCGCCTCGGACCGGAGTCGATCAAGATTTTTACGTCATCGAATGTTCCGACTGGGTTAACGTCATCGCTCTCACGCCGGATCGCCGCATGATAACGGTACGGCAGTACCGGCACGGGACCGAAACGATCGAACTCGAAGTGCCCGGCGGCGCCATAGACGCCCAAGAAGACAATTCCCCATTAGAAGCCGGGATCCGGGAACTGCGAGAAGAAACGGGCTACGAAGGCCGAAGAGCCCGTATTATCGGCGGGGTCTACCCCAATCCCGCCATCATGAACAACACTTGCTGGACGGTTCTCGTCGAAGATTGCGAACGAAAACATCCGCTATCGCTCGATCAGGGTGAGGACATCGCTACCGAATTAATATCCCTCGACGAAATTCGCCAAGCGGTGATCGAAGGTCGAATCTGCCATGCGCTCATCATCGTCGCGCTGAGGTTTTTCGAGATATACCAAACCGAGAACCTTCATCCCGGCAAACAACCGAAAGGTCAGGTATTTCGAACGGAAACCGGCATGTCGCCGAGTTGATCCGCTGCCCGGCCCGGCCGCCGGCTCCCACCCGAAGAGTTCTCGAAACAACGGATATTCGGTATCGGCAACGCTGTCCGGTCGTTGTCATTCTGGAAATAACCCGCCACCGAACCGACGCATGAAACCGGACGGGGCGCTCGCCGCCCCAAGCCGGTAAATCGATCGCACCCCGTCCTTTCGGGTCGGTAGGTGAGGAAAACTTTATTCGAGAACGATCCTGAAATCTTGAGCGATCACTAAGTTTTGAGACCGCGGACTAAAAACCCTAAGAGTCAGAGATTGCCCCGCTTCTTTCGCGTCGATGAGTTTCGCCGCCTCGAATATCGTCAACACTTCTCGACCGTCGAATAAAGCGACGATATCCCCGGCACGCAACCGTGCGGCAGCGGCCGGAGTATCCGGGTCCACGTCGCCCACCAGAAATCCGGAAATTCGGGGCAATCCATGCCGACGTCTCAATTGCGGAGTAAGGCTTTGAAGTGCCACGCCCAACCGCTGATGAATCAGTTCCTCGTTGAAGAACTCTTCCTCGGGAATCATCTCGATTTCCAAAGACTTCTTCCGGCCGTATCGGGAAACCGAAAAATTGGCCGTCGCATCCCGCACTTCGATCAATTCCCGATAGCAATCGACCAGCGTGCCGACCGGTTGGCCGTCGATCGAGACGATCCGGTCGCCGACTTGGAGTCCTCCCTGTTCCGAAGGAGTGCCCGAACGCACCTCGGTGACTTTCAGGATTTTACCGACCAGTTCGATTTTCGCGCCAAACCAGAGACCGGTGGAAGCTTCCAAAATGTTGCTCAGCGCTTTGGCGATCTGTTTGACGGGCACAGCGAATCCTATGCCCTGAGCGTTTTTGTAAATGGCTACGTTAAGCCCGATCATCTCACCGTTGAGATTGACCAGCGGCCCGCCGCTGTTACCCGGATTGATCGCGGCGTCGGTCTGTAGCCAATCGGCCATGTTCAACACGGTGCCTTCGATTTTCGGCCGGCGATTCTTGGAACTCAAGATCCCCTGGCTGATCGAACTGCCTAACCCAAAGGGATTACCCAAGGCGATGACCGTTTCTCCGAGCAACAAATCATCGGCGGCCGCGAACTGGATCGCCGGAAATTTCTCGTCGTCGTTTTTCCGTATGAGCTGAATCAAAGCGATATCCGAACGAGGATCCTCGCCGAAGACTTCGGCTTCGTAGACTCTCCCGTCGTGGAGTACTACTTGGATACGTGTCGCCCGATTGACCACGTGGGCGTTAGTCAGGATATAACCGTCGTCGTCGATAAACACCCCCGATCCCAGGCTGGGACGTAACTCGCGATAGGGTCGATAGAATTCATGAAAGAACTCGCTGAAAAAATCCCTCCTTTCCACCAAAACTTCAGTCTGAATGTTGACGACGCTGGGTAGCGAGGTTTCCACCGCCCGAACGGTCGTCGTGCGCCGCGCATCCTCTTCGACAGCGTACGAATTCGAAGCCGTCACCAGCCAACCGAGAGTCAACACCGTTAGCCGCACGACGATAGCGAACTTTCCGCTAGAACGACCGCTTACAAGGGCATTGAGGTAATTATTCATGGTATTGCCTTAGTCCGTTGCTCCAAACGAAATCAATCACGGTACAACGCTTCGGGCCGATTCCGGTCGAGCCGTCCGAGGGCCCGTATCGGATCTGCCGTTCCTCTTCCCCGATCCTATCATACCGATCGAAAGCGATTTGAACAGATTCTCGGCTCAAAACCTCGGCAACGGACTCAGGGATCGAATGTCTGCCGCGAACCCGATCTTGAAACGAGTCTGTCCCACTTCCGACGATCCCTGACCGTCTTCCTGCCGGTAGACAATTCTGCCATGTCATCGGTTCGAAAGATTTGTTGAAGTTTCCAGACTCGCAGCCATTCCTGAAATCGAGCAGTGCCCAGGGCAGTCGAACGGAAACCGACGTTGGGGTGTTGTTTCCCGAATTATTTTGGTGAAAACCGGTCGTTTTATCCCTCGCTTTCTTATATCGTGTTGGGGCGTTATCTGGTGCGCTTCCGGTCTTTGAAGGCGCAAATCAAGGAGCTTTTTTTCCAAGCAGTTTGATTTCAAGTAGCGTTAATGTCCTTGGGCTGACGTTGTCATGTCGGCGATGCGCCGTAGAAGCCACCAGAGTCGAAATTACCGGCACCATGGTGCGATCCAACGGCAGCCTATTCCGAATGATGGCCGCCCGTTCCCGGAAAACGGCCGTTGGCTTCCGGTTGCCCGTTTCCACCATTGAAACCCTTGCCAATCGTCCCCGCTTCAACCCGGTTATCGACTACCGCATTACTAACCCAGTCTTCCTCCAGTTGCAGCCAAAAATAATCCGGGACAATTGGCTCAACTGAATTTGAAATACAACAAGGGCGGCACAACCAAGGCAAGTGCCAAGCCGAAAGGGCGTCGATGGCGCAAGTCAATGCATTGGACAAGATACCGTGCCTGGTCTGGATGCACTCGGCGACGAGGCATTGATTCGAGCCGACGCAAAACCCGACGAATTGGCCCTTCGCCAGCTATTGCTTGCTTGTCAGTCTCACGCGGACGAAACCTGAACTCGACTCCGTAAATCCAGAGATTCCTGGCAAGCTGGAAGGTATGGGCGAAGCAGTCGAAAACCGAGATTTTCGTAGTGCCGGAAACCGTCAGTTCACGAACGGAATAAACAGGCCCTCAAACGGTTTGGAAAACCGCTCGTTATAGCGCGGTGCTGTGTTCTCCAGGGATTTATAACACCGCGAAAATCGTGAGTGCCCAGGTTGAGAAGCGTCCGTTGGCGGACGCGGTTCCGATCCCTGACGCTCTGAACCAGGCGGTAGGTATGGTAGCCGCCCTTCTTGCCGGAGCCTGTCCTGGCTCTGCGAATAAACGCGAGGGGGGAATGGAGGATGAACGAAGGCGTGGCAACCTCTCTACTGAATTACTTGGCACTACATTTAGCCCATCCAACAGAACATCTCGTTTTGTGGCACTACGCATATGGCTCGCTTGACAGCGAAATCAAGGGATTACTAATGTGGACAAGGGGTCTGACAGATAATCCTGACAAATTGATAAGGGAGATTTGGGCTAAAGACAGGCTTCAGGGACCCACAACTGACAAATTTGAGACGTGATACCCCCAAGCGTACACGTGTCCGTAAGACTTCAAGGTCACTGTGTGCTGGGCTCCTGCCGCAATTGCCGTCACCTGCTTCAGGCCATACGGCACCTTCGTTTGACCCCTTTTGTTCCACCCCCAAGCGATCACGATACCGTCCGTTCTCAAGGCCACGGTGTGACCAAATCCCGCCGCAATGGCCGTAACGTCCTTCAAGCCAGGCGGCACCTCCGTTTGACCGAAAGCGTTCCTCCCCCAAGCGACCACGGTACCGTCCGTTCTCAAGGCCACGGTGTGACCAAATCCCGCCGCAATGGCCGTAACGTCCTTCAGGCCATTCGGCACCTCCGTTTGCCCTTCTTCGTTATCCCCCCAAGCGACCATGGAACCGTCCGTTCTCAAGGCCACGGTGTGACCAAATCCCGCCGCAATGGCCGTAACGTCCTTCAGGCCATTCGGCACCTCCGTTTGGCCGTATTCGTTCCTCCCCCAAGCGACCACGGTACCGTCCGTTCTCAAGGCCACGGTGTGAAAGTCTCCCGCCGCAATGGCCGTCACGTCCTTCAGGTCATTCGGCACTTCCGTTTGGCCGTATCCGTTCTTCCCCCAAGCGACCACGGCACCGTCCGTTCTCAAGGCCACGGTGTGCTGGGCTCCCGCCGCAATGGCCGTTATGTCCTTCAGGCCATTCGGCACCTCCGTTTGACGCTCTGCGTTATTCTCCCAAGCGACCACGGTACCGTCCGTTCTCAAGACCACTGTGCGAAAGCCTCCCGCCGCAATGGCCGTCACGTCCTTCAGGCCATTCGGCACCTCCGTTTGACCGGATACGCTATTCCCCCAAGCGACCACGGTACCGTCTGTTCTCAAGGCCACGGTATGCCAGCCTCCCGCCGCAATGGCCGTCACGTCCTTCAGGCCATTCGGCACCTCCGTTTGACCGTATACGTTATTCCCCCAAGCGACCACGGTACCGTCTGTTCTCAAGGCCACGGCGTGAAAGCCTCCCGCCGCAATGGCCGTCACGTCCTTCAGGCCATTCGGCACCTCCGTTTGACCGAAACCCTTGATCCACCAAACGACCACAGAACCGTCCGTTCTCAAGGCCACGGTGTGATAAATTCCCGCCGCAATGGCCATCACGTCCTTCAGGCCATTCGGCATCTCCGGTTGACCGCCTAGGTGCTCCCCCCAAGCGACCACGGTACCGTCCGTTCTCAAGGCCACGGTGCGAAAGCCTCCCGCCGCAATGGCCGTCACGTCCTTCAGGCCATTCGGCACCTCCGTTTGACCGTATTCGTTCCCCCCCCAAGCGACCACGGTACCGTCCGTTCTCAAAGCCACGGTGTGAGAGCTTCCCGCCGTAACGGCCGTCACGTCCTTCAGGCCATTCGGCACCTCCGTTTGCCCTTCTTCGTTATCCCCCCAAGCGACCACGGTACCGTCCGTTCTCAAGGCCACGGTGTGATTCCATCCCGCCGCAACGGCCGTCACGTCCTTCAGGCCATTCGGCACCTCCGTTTGGCCGTATTCGTTATCCCCCCAAGCGACCACGGTACCGTCCGTTCTCAAGGCCACGGTGTGATTGCCTCCCGCCGTAACGGCCGTGAATTCAGCATGGGCAGCTTCTGAGTTGCCTTCGATTTTATCGGCATCCAGCGCCTTGATATCGAATTCCAGAGCAAGCGTACCGACTATGATGGCGGTCGTTCCTAAAACAGCCGTGATGTGCAGCGATTTCGTCCTCATGTGGTTCTTTCTCGTTAGGGTCCCAGATAGCGATGTAACCATCCTTTCGACGAATCAGTTAAAATCTGGCTCCTCGGTGAATTTCGTATCGCCTCCTTTTGTCACCCCTACTCACGCCGGGATTCCGGGACATCATGACGAAATCTTGATCTTTGTCAAGGCTTTTTTGGGTGAGCCGAAATACTCCTTGGGGGGTTCATGCATGACGGCCTGCTACTGCACTTGCTTCGTTCAGGGCTCGTGTTACTCGCCACGTTATTTCGGGAAATCGTGCGTTTTTATTTCGAATTATTTGCTTGTGTCCCATATGGTGGTGTATGAGTGGATTCCCGGAGGCCCCAAACTACGGTCGCTACGCTCCCTTCGTTTGGGGCCTCCGGGAATCGAAAGATTTCGAGTGATCGGTCTCCTCCATGGACTTTCGGCAGATTAGAATCATCGGCCAACCATGACAGAAATATTGTAACTGCTCAGGTACCGAAAAAAGTTTAATTATCTGAACACAACGAGCTGATTCTATTCCAATCCAAACTTCGCCATCAACTGATCAGAAGATGACATGACCGTTTCGACGAGATCCAAACTCTGCTTTTTCGCAGCAACTCCCACTGGCTCTTAAAGGCTTTGTTTTGGGAATTCTGCCATCGCCTTTCGTAAACTTTTCTCTAAATTATTCAACATAATGCCCAAGACGTGGTATGGTAGCGCCCGGTGTGCCCTGGTTCGAGCCGTAGCCCACGGCATCTGACGGCGAGTCTGGTGGAGTGCTTCAATCTGCAATCTCAGACCAGAAATTCGATTTCGGTCGGCCACCTGAAGAACGAAAATGGCTTTGATCTCTGGTTACTGGAAACATTTGAACATAGACAGCTTGCTGCAACCGGTGAGATCACGATCCGAGATAATCGTATCGCCAGTTCAACCCCGCGAATTCACGCTGACCCAATATTTGATGTCGGCTTTGGCGATGTTTCGACTCAAATACCCGTCTCTTCTGAAATTCGATCGGGACACTCGCCATAATAACACGATTCGCGCCAACATGGAGCGGCTGTTCGGGTTCCTCAAAGTGCCTTCCGACACGGCCATGCGAAAGGTTCTCGACTTGCTGGAACCCGCTCAGTTACACCCCGTTTTCAAAGCCCTGCTGGCATTCGTGCAACGAGCAAAGATGTTAAAATCCTATCGGTATATCAATGAGGCGTGTTTGATTAGTATTGACGGCACGGGAGTGTTTCGTTCCGACTCAGTCCATTGCGATAACAGTTGCGAAATCAAGCACCGGATTGGCAAGGTCAGTTTTATTCATCAGTTATTAGCCGAGGTAATCGTCCGTACGGCGCAAAAACAAGTGATTCCCCTGGCTCCCGAACCGATCCAACAACAAGACGGCACGAACAAAAACGACTGTGAACTCAGGGCGATCAAAAGACTCATCGCTGATTTACGCCGCGAACGCCCTATTATGAAGATCATCGTACTGCTGGATGAGCTTTATACCGACGGCCCAATGATTGAACCGTCGCGGGATTTCAATATGGAATATATCATTGTAGCAAGCGCAAAAAGCTCTCGAAATTATTCGAAAATCTGGACACCAGTTCCCAAGTCAAACAACATGAGATCATCGATAAGCATTATATTCGGCATCAGTTCAGCTACTTGAAAGTTGTGAGCCTTAACGACTCCTGGGACGATCTCAAGGTCAATCTCATTGAATACCGAGAAGTCGATGAGACGGGGAAGGTGAGATATTATCATTGTTGGATTACGGCCTTATCCGTTGCCCATACACCTTGGAGCGTTTGATGCGTGCGGGTCGGGCTCGCTGGAAAGTGGAACGTTTAATACTTTGAAAAATCAAAGTTATCATTTTGACCACAATTATGGCCATAGCCACAAGCATTTGATAACCATTTTAGCGATGGAAACGTTTTTGGCCTTTTTAATTGATCATATTTAGTGTCAAGTCCAAAAGTCAAAATCCATAGTTGATTTCTTTAAAAACTAAAAAAAATAATTTCAAATTAGATCGAAATAAGTGGTTAAATCGACATATTTATCTTAAATTGTATTTTTTTTGATCTTTTACAGAATTCAAGACGCACCCCTCCCATTCTTGACATTGATTTGGCGATTTAGTTAAGCCGCTTTCGGACGAACCAATGGCTTGGAGAGACGCTGCAGCTCCTTGTTTCGAACGAGGCTGCCAAGGCGACAACAATTGGCACAGAGAACGGCTAGAGCTACGGTGCGTTTGAATCCGTCTGAGCCGTAGGAGTAGACTCGATTGAGGCCTCGGTGTTCCAAATGGTTGATGGCTGATTCGACAGCGGGATGTTGCTTCCGGGTGGTTTTGAAAGCCTCGGTAGTCTCGCGTTCTTGCTCCTTTTTGGTAAGTTTCCCTTTTTTAGGCAAGGTTACTTCTGGAACCATCTCACGGAGTTTCTCCTGATTAAGTGGATTATGAAACCCTTTGTCGAAACTGCAACTGAACAAGTCTGGAAATAGTTTTTTGGTCTCCTCGAGGATCGGGATGGCCACGTGCACATCCTCTTCTTGCCACATGACCCGATAAGTCAAAACAAATTGGTGTTGATCTTCCACGATGCAAACGGGCACCCCGAGTTCTACCGGTTTGCCTGCCTTTCCTTTCTGGATCCACCGCGTATGAGGTTCGAATACGGAATAGATCTTTTCGTCCGCCGGAATAGTTTCTCCTTGTAGAATTCGCCGATCCGCTTGTCGCGACAAGAGACGACCGCATTTCAAAAAACCTTGGATTTGCCGGTGTTTTTTCGCCTTGATCTTCTTTTTCTCCCTCAGCCGATCCCACGACGCACTGGCTCGCTCCAGGATGTGGTCGCAGGCCTTCAGATAAGCCTGGACCTGGTCGTGACGGCGGTTCGCCAGCTGAGCGGTGCGAACGGAAAAAAACAATTTCCGAATCTTCTTCAGCCAATGGTGACTTTGCCTCCACCCCTTCAGGTTCCGTTTTTTGCATTCACGAATCAGAGTTCGAATGCAATCATAGAGCAAATTGAGATCGGTGGGATAATGGACATCCGTTTCCACCACGAACGAATCGCAACGCGTTTTGAGTTGGTCCCCTTCTTGATGCCCCGCAACCTGCTGCCCATGCTTGACGATCAGCAAGTTGATTTCCTCAATCAATTCGGGAGTCAAGAGATTGACGTTTTGAATCACGGTGGTTCGTTTATATTCTCCCCCCGGTTCGAAATCACCATGGCCTAAGACAAATCGCAACTGCTTATGATAATTAGCGAGGGTTAGCAAAAGATCGTAATTGCATCTTAAACTGTGTTTGATGAGAGCCAGAACTAGAATCGTCCAAGCACTCATGCCCGGACGACCGAATCCTTGGTCGCCGAACTGTTGAAAATGATTTTCCAGCAGCTGCAGTATCTGGAGCCATAATGATTCGTTACCATAAACACTCTGTAGCCCAATCAAGATTCGAACGACGCCATCACGTTGCGTGGGGTCGAACTTAATTTCCTCGAAGGGTGCGGGTTGAAATGCGGGTTGAGTGCTTCTGAAGATTCTCATGTTAGGAATCGAAGATTAGTCTCAAAGATGCTGACAATTGGTCTCAAGGACGCTGAAAGTCCATTTTTCAGGTAAAAATCAAAGTTCCGACTCGAATGTTAGACAAATAAATCGAACAAAATGTTACAAAAAAAACCGCTTGAAATGCAGGATTTATTGAAAAATCGTCCCTTTTGGACCAGACACTATTTAACTCAGATGCTGCAAGGTATTTCAGGCCGCACTCACCCAAGAGAAAAACTCAGCTGTCTTCGAGAACGAATCCGCAGTCTGTTTACGGAAATCAACATTCCAAACTGGCAATCCCTCTACCATCACATAGCCTCAGGAAACGATGCGCCTCCGATGTATTTACCCGACTCCAGCTGAGACCTAGCGTAGAACTTAACCGAAATTAATACGTCGATAAACCGACTGTTTTTCTAGGAAAACAGTCGAAACGTCACCGCTGTATCCTCCTCACTTGAAACTTCCTAATTATAACCGCAAGGAAAGCTAAATTCGGATATCTTGCAAAACCGTTTCTTCTTTGCAGGGCGGTATTCCCAAGCGATCGGGTCGAAACCCGAGTTTGACCCCGCCAGCGCTGTTCCCCGCCTCGAACGACCGAAGGTGCCGGCCAGCGAAAATCGATCGGCTTCCTTCGCCTGCGGTTTAGTTTCCGTCCAAGATCTTCAATGTCCGCAAATACAGGCGTATTCTTGCAAATTGCAAGATCCGCACACGGAAAAATCGACATTGAACTTTTCCTGCACGGGTATGATCTCCGAATTTTGTTCGATCGTCAGTATCACCGGATATCTATCTCCCGGCGGTAACGGCTTGTCGGATTGCAACACGTCGCCTGATTTCATGAAAGTCAGCGATGACGGCGACATTCGGTCCCCTCCGATCAGACTGATTCTCGCGTTGATCACGGCCGGTATGGGTTGCATTTGATCGTCCAAGTAAGTCAGTTGCACATGGCGATTTTTCAGCACGAAGAACTCAAACGCCGGTTGAACGCTCTTGATGACTCGTCCGCCGTTAGGCCCGGGCGTTTCCTTGACTCCGGAGTGACTGTGAGTGGCGGTCGACGCTGAGGCGTTTTCCTGTCGTTCCGCTCCGCCATCGGAATCGGAATCGCCGCATCCCCCCAGTCCCAGAACTAACCACCCGATCACTCCCAATGTCAGAAAATATTTTATCGCGCTCATTCTCCATCCACCCTAATCCGTTTTTCTCGATCGGCAAGTCTCGTTTTCCCGCACGGGCAACGGTCCGCTTCAAGCGGTCGCCAACGCCCCGCGAGTCACCGCCCGCTCCGCCGCCTTTTTCCCGAACAGATAGAATACCGCCGGCGTCACGCCCAAGCCCAATAACGTCGAACTGAACAACCCCCCCACGATCACCACCGCGACCGGATGCAGCAGTTCCTTTCCGGGAGCGTCCGCCGCCAACACCAGCGGAATCAAGGCGAATCCGGCCGAAAGCGCCGTCAACATCACCGGAATCAAACGTTCCAACGAACCCCGCTCAACCATCTCGCGATTGAATTTTTCGTCTTCATGGCGCATCAGATGAAGAAAATGAGACAACATCATCACACTGTTGCGCACCGCGATGCCAGCCACCGCGATCATCCCGATCAAGGAAGCGCTGCTGATCGTGCCGATCAGCAGTTTCGTCAAAATCAAGCCTCCCACCAAGGCCAAGGGGATGTCGCACAACACTTGAACGGTGAACAGCGCGCTTCCGAAATAACGGTACAACAGCAATGCCATGAGTGCTAACACCAGCGCGCTCAGTATCATAATCCGCCGATTGGTCGTCTTTCTCTCCAGATATTCGCCCTCGAAACTGATCCGGTACCCCTCGGGTAAAACCAGATTTCGTGACAGCTGTTCCCTCAACCGCTCGACCAAGGAATCCAGATCCCCAGACGTAGGATTGATACTCACCACGAAACGACGTTCCATGTTTTCGCGAAGAATGAGATTCGGTCCGGCCGCCCAACGAAGATCCGCGATGAGGCGCAACGGAATTTGGTCGCCGCCCACGGTATCGATGTACGTTTCGGACAATCGTTCCGGCGACTCGCGCCAGGCTCGGGGCAACCGCAACACCAAGTCGATCGTTCTCGGCCCTTGATACAACAAGCCGACAGTCTCGCCGCCGATTAACGAAGACAATTGCCGGTTGAGCGAACCCGCCGTCACGCCGTAAGCCTGAGCCCGCTGACGGTCCATCTCGATTCGAAGTTGCGATATCGGAGCCTGTTGCTCGATTCGCGCCTGTTCCAATCCCGGAATTTCGCGGGCGACACTTTGGATTTTTTGTCCCAACCGTTGCAATTCGTCCAATTCCGGGCCGAAGATCTTGATCGCAATCTGAGCCGACACGCCGCTGATCGTATGGCCGATCCGATCCGCCAACGGCCCGCTCAAGGCCGAAAACGTGCCGGGGATCGTCCGCAATTTGGAACGCATCTCATCCAGAATTTCCTGACGTGGGCGACCGTTTTCATGCAATTGAACATCGAATTCGACCGTGGACACCGGTACGACATGATCCCCCCGTTCGGCTCTTCCGAGGCGGCGTCCCGTCAATTTAACTTCCGGAATCGTCAACAGCAAACGATCGACGATATCGGCCAACTCGCCGGTCTGCCGCAACGACGTGCCGGGAGCGGCGGTCATGGCTACCAACACGGTTTCCTCCCGAAACTTCGGTAAGAAATCCTTGCCCATAACCGGCCAGAGGGAAACCGCGAAGGCCAGCAAAGCGCCGACTCCGCAAAGCAACGCCAAAGGAGCGTCCAGGGCCAACCGCAACCAAGTGCGTTTCACGATCCCTTTAACTAGCCTGATCAGCCATCCGTCATGAATACTGGAACGGACTTTCGGATGCAGAATCAGCGAGCATAGCACCGGAATGACTGTCAGCGAAATCAGAAAGGAGGCGCCCATGCTGACGATCGTGGCGATGGCGATCGGGGTGAACAACCGACCGGCCACTCCCTGCAATCCCAACAACGGCAGAAAAGCCATGATGATGAACAACGTAGCGTAAAAAATCGAATTCCTGACTTCGATAGAGGCGTTGGCGATAGTTTCCCGGCGCGTGAAAAGGCTGGGATAATCCCAGGAATAACGCTTCCCGAGCGATAATTCATGCAAGTACTCGCCTGACCGGCGAGCTTCCCGAACCAAGCTTTCGCGCAATCGCCGATTGACGTTTTCGACATCCACGATCGCATCGTCGACCACCATCCCGATGGTTACCGCCAAACCGCCGAGAGTCATGGCGTTGACGCCGATGCCCATCACGGAAAAGACCAAAAACGTAATCGCGAACGAAAGCGGTATGGCCAACAGCGTGATGCCGGCCGAGCGCAAACTCATGAGAAACAGAATCAGAATGACCACCACCATCAGGCCCCCGTCTCGAATCACTTCCTTGAGATTGTCGATCGCGAGCCGGATGAAATCGGCCTGCTGAAACAACATGGTCAATTCGACGTCTTCCGGCAGGACGGTTTGCAACTCGGCAAGTTTCCGTTCGACCAAATCGGTCAGTCGGATCGTGTCGAATCCCGGCGCCTTGGTCACGCTGAGGATCACACCGGGTATGCCGTTGACGGCGGCGTCGCCTCTCATCGGTTCGATTTCCCAAACTACGTCGGCCACGTCACCGACAGTGATTGACCGGTCAGATTCCTGTTTGACTACCGTGGCGCCGATTTCGTCCAACTCAACGGTCATCGCCAAATTGCGAACCATGATTTCCTGCGGAGAAGCCGTAAAAAAACCTCCCGTAGTACTGCTGGCCACCTCTTCGGCGGCATGCCGCAATTCGGAGAAACTCACTCCCAAGGCGCGCATGCGCTGAGGATCCGGTTGAATCTGGACCTGCTTGACTCCCCCGCCCATCGCCAACACTTCCGCCACGCCCGGAATGCCCTGTAGCCGTCTTCGGACGGTCCAATCGGCGACGGTGCGTAAATCCCTCGCCGAAATCTCGCCGGAAGCGCTGTGCATGCCGATCAGAACGATCTCCCCCATCAACGAAGCGATCGGGGTCAGGTAGGTACGAATACCGGGCGGCAAATCGCCCGAAACCATTTCCAACCGTTCCTGCACCAATTGCCGGGCTCGATAGATATCGGTGCCCCATTCGAATTCCACGAACACCAGGGAAAGCGACACGTCGGAAACCGTGCGCAACCGAGTCAATCCCGAAGTGCCCATCAGGGTGCCCTCGAGCGGAAGTGTAATCCAGGATTCGACCTCTTCGGGAGCTAAGCCTGGCGCCTCGATCAACAAGGTAACGGTCGGCTTGGTTAAATCCGGAAGAACATCGATCCTGAGATCTCTTCCGACCCACCAGCCTCCCCAAATCGTAAGCAAGGCAGCGCCGATGACTATTCCCCGATGGCGCAGGGAATTATGGATGATCCATCTAAGCATCGCTCGCCGCTTTTCCCGTCGACGCCGATGGCCCGATCCAGCGACTCAATACGAGTAACAGCAACAGCACGCCACTTAAGACGGCCAGAAACATCGTCCATGGCGAAGCGGCGGCGCCTGACGCGGCGGCGGCTTCCCTGAGGACGCGCTGCTCGGCGGTCACTTCCGAACCGTCCTCGTTATGCTCGTGACCGTGAGCGGCATCCAACGCATCTTTGAGCGAAACCGTACCTTCGCCGGCGAAGGCCAAGGGATAGGCTCCGCGCACGACGATCTCGTCGCCCAAAAATATCCCCTTGAGAATTTCGGTATGAGTATCGTTGCGCCGCCCCACTCTCACCGTCGCCCGAATGTAGGCGTGTGCCAATTCGAAGTCCTTGACGAACAAATATTCCTCTCCGAGCGAATTACGAAGCAATGCCGCATGCGGAACGGAGGGCGCCTGCTTTTGTCCGCCCGTGACGATCGAAAATTCGGCTCTCATTTCCGGTCGAATCTTGCCGTCGGAATTGGCGAGGAGGAACACGGCTTCCAGAGTCCCGTTGTTCGAATTAGCCTGAGTGCCCCAGCGCAAGAACCGTCCCTCGAACACGACTTCCGGAAACGCCGGCAGGCGGATGCGCGCCTTGGCGTCCTCCGGCAGTTTTCCTACCAAATCTTCCGGAACTTGCGCCACCGCGTACATTTCGGCCAGGTTCCAAATTTCCATGATTTCTTCTGTCGGTTCTACCGGCATCCCGACCGCGATATCGGACCGGGCCACCAAACCGCCCAACGGCGCCGGCAGCGAAACTAAAGGCGGAGCAAGCCCGGGCTGCCGGCTTTCGATCGACACGGCGATATCCCCCTTGCCGATCCGTTCTCCCTCGACAAAATTAATCTCGACGATTCGCCCGGAGATTCGGCTGCTGACGATCGCCCGCTGGGCCGGAATGCATCGCATGCGCCCCAACGCGAAAATAATTTCCTCGAAATCCGAACGAAAGACGGGCGCGGTTTCGATCCCGAGGTTCTCGACGCTGACCGGATCGAGAATGACCCGGTCAACGTCCGGCGTCGCCGCGTAGCCCCAGCGGATCGTAAGGAAAGTTATCAGCGTGAACCAACCGACCGCCTTCATGGAGCGTCTTCCAGCTGCGTCCCGAGAGTAGTTTCGTATCTCACTTTGGCTAAATGGTAATTGCTGATCGATTCCAGCAAGCGAACTTCGATTTCGACACGTCGATTTCGGGTCCGCAACAACCGGGGCAAGTCGACTTGACCGGCGCGAAAGGCGACGTCGGCGTGCTCCATGTGCTCAATTATTTGCGGCAACAGTTCGTCGCGAATTTCGTGCGCGTGAATCCCCAAAATCATCATGGTTTCCCTTTCGGCGGCGGCCTGATTGCGGATTTCGTTCGCCAACGCCTGAGCCGACAATTCGAACTGGGCGACTTGGGCGAGCTTTTCTTCGACGACCCATCGATTATCGTTCCAAAGCGGCAGCGGCACTGTCAACCGCAGCCCCGACCAGAACTCTTGCCGGTAACCTGAGGGAAAGTCTTCTTCTTTCGAAGGGGTGAGCAACACCCCGAGTTGAATGTCCCGCCAACGGCGAGCTCGAGCCAATCGAACTTCCGATTCCGCCGTCTTGATCCGGGCCAACGCCGCCTGATAATCCGGCCGGGAATGCCACTCTTCGCCGGACGACACGGTCGTCTCAGGCATCGGCAAAGAACCCGACAATTCGAGCGGCACCTCCGGATCGAGCGACAAGAAGGCTTTCAATTCTCCCCGGTGAGCCAAAGCGTCGTGTTTCAAGTGATGAATTTCCAATTCCAACTGGACTTCTTCCATCTGAGCATGGTCGACGTCCAAGGGCGAGATCTCGCCTTGATTGCCGGCCTGCTTCACGAACTCCGTCAATTCCTGGGCAACTTTCAACTGACGATCGCGGATTGTGATCTCCTCCTGCAACGCGACGATCTTGGTGGCCACGATCCTGGCCTTGGCGATTAATAACCGGCGATAATCGGCGACCTCCCTTTCGGTCACGGCCAATTGCCGTTCCGAAACCGCCTTTTCCTGACGCAACCGGCCGGCCAGCGGGATAGGTTGATCAAAACCGAATTGCGCCTGGTATCCGGAACCTCCTCCTTCGCTTTGAAAAAAACTCGTTGCGATCGGGTTGCTCCAGCGGCCGGCGTTATCCCGGCGGGCTCGAGATTCCCGAATCCGAAATTCCATGGCTCGCAACTGGATATTCCTGGCTGCAACGCGCGAAGGCACTTCCTCCAAACTCAGGGAAAACGCCGCAGGACCATCCGTTGCCGAAGACTCCGTAGCAACCTCGGCCGGAAGTGCCGATAAGAAGAACTCGGGGCAAAAGGCCGTCGCGAACAGAAGCGTCTTTCCCCAACCGATCATTTTCCGGCAACCGATCGCTCGACGAACCAAGGGAAGCGCCCGGAGAAAACCGGCCGGTCTCCTGCCGGCCCGCCAGGGAACATCGTAAACTTTGTTCGTTCGTCGTTCATAAATTCACGACTCCAAATCTATCGAGTTGCCCCGGAAGCCGCCCTTCGAACCGGGCAACGGGCCAACCGGGATCCGGCGCTGCCGCGTCACGGTTCGAGCGAGACCAAGCGCCATTCCCTGCCCCCAAACGGACTCCGGTCAAACGGAAGTTCGGCGAGGATGAAACACGGCCCGGCAAAATCGATCATCGGCCACACCTCAATTGCTGCCCCCGCCTGCATCTGTTAGATTTCCGGGAGTATGCCGAACGACAACGCTATCGTCAACCGGTCCGGCCCAGTCGGGCCGTCGTCCCCACGTCCGGCCCAGTTAGTCAAAAAAGACGAATCCGATTCGTAACTCCGGCAACTACGCCTTCCGGTCCGTCCCCTCCGCTTCCGAAGCGTTTCGTTCGCGACCCCATGCCTGACAGTCCCTTGAATCCATCGTCCCAAGAATGGCCGCCGCCGTATTACCTGCCGGCCGAATGGGAACCGCATCGAGGCACCTGGCTCACTTGGCCTCGGGAAGACGGCATCAGTTTTCCCGGACGTTTCCCCCAAATCTACCAAGCCTATCGCCGATTGATCGATTGTCTGACCGACCACGAACCGGTATTCGTGAACGTCAACGACGAGGCCATGGAAGACGACGCCCGTCACTGGGTGGAACCGGAGCGTCGCCGACCTCACCCGGTTGTCTTCTATCGTCATCCGGCCGACGAGGCTTGGTGCCGTGATCACGGCCCGACTTTCGTCCGCCATCGACAAACGGGCGAACTGGCGATCGTCAATTGGGACTATAACGCTTGGGGCGGGAAATACCCGCCCTTCGATCGCGACAACGCCATTCCGGAACGCATCGCCCGGGTGCGCGGCCTGAAACAATTCAAGCCCGGCATAGTTCTGGAAGGAGGATCGATCGACGGCAATGGCCGGAGTTTGTTGCTGACTACCGAAAGCTGTTTGCTCAACCCCAACCGCAACCCCAACCTTTCCCACCAGGAAATTGAAAACCGTTTGTCCGCCTACCTCGGGGTCCAGGAAATTCTCTGGTTGGAAGGTCCTGGCCTAGCCGGTGACGATACCGACGGGCATATCGACAATCTCGCCCGGTTCGTCGCCGAGGACACGATCGTGATCAGCGAAGAACTCGATCCCGCCGACAGCAATTACCCCTCGCTACGGGCGAACTTCGAACGGCTTCAAGCGCTCAACCGAAATCGGCAGCGCCCGTTTCGTATCGTCGGCCTGCCCCTGCCGCGGCCAATCGTTCAGGAAAACGTCCGGTTGCCGGCCAGTTACGTGAACTTCTACTTGGCCAACGGAGTGGCCGTCGTCCCCACCTTCGGCGACGCCAACGACCGAACCGCCCTCCGTATCCTTCAGGAACTCCTGCCGGAACGAAAGGTGGTCGGTCTGGATTCTCGCGACGTCATCTGGGGAGCCGGCTCGTTTCACTGTCTCACCCAACAGGAGCCTCGGTGAGCGATACCAAACAGTCGGCGAAAGACCTACCTGAGTTGAGGCGATACCGGCATGTAAAACCGGTAATTGAGGTACCGCGCGTCGCTGCTGCTGCCGCCCACGGTGTAGTTGAAATGCTGTGATACTCGCTCGAACGGCGGCAGCAAGGAAAAGTCGACGAACCCCTTGACCATCTCGTTAATGAAGTCGACCGGAATCTCTTCCGAAGGAAGTCCGCTCTGAGCCGCCAACTCCTCGATCCAATCCGGATCGGTTCGCACGAATTCCCAAAACTTCCGGATCATTTGAGCATCGTTGAAATAGTAGAACGAAGTCAACGGTTCCGAACCCAACATCTTAACCGATTGGGATAATCCCGCCTTGCTGCGCAACGACGGCTTGGATTCCGAAAAACCCCGCAAATACTCTTCCATGGCCTGCGATTCGCTGGAAAAGACCACATATTCCTTATCGGCCGCCCAACTGACACTCCCCGCTTCCGGAATGTCGACGCCGTAAATCGTTCTCCCCTCGAATTCTCTTTTTTCCAGACGCAGGCCGCCGGCCGCCATGATCGGCGAAATCGTGCCGACAACGAAATTCACCAAATTTTCCGGATTCCGGCTTTTCAACAACATCAGGTAAGGCGGGGCAAAAACGTCATCCACGTTCGTCGAGCGGGGGGGCAAGCCGATTATCATCGTATCGTCGCCCAAATTGTTGAGGAACTGTTCCCGGAAACCGGGGGCTTGCGATATCGTCGCGTTCAACATGACGCCGAAGGGGGGAATCGCTTCGCTAATCGCTTTTTCGAGGCGATTCCACACCTTGTTCAAGTCCAGACGGACGCGAGTGAATTCCTGCACGTCCTGATTCACCCACCGCGGCGGCAGGCTGTCCTTCTTTTCCAAGGCAAACCACTCGAACACTCCCCGGCGTTGCCCCTCGGAAATCGCCAGCGCAAATTCCGTCAGTTGCCCGCCCGGCGTCGTGCGAGCGTTGATACCCACTCCCTGCAATCCGCTCAATCCCAAGGTTCCCAAAATGGCCGAAGGTTTGGGACTAAACGGATCATCTTGCGACTGCCGGTCCCATTCTGTTGCGGCCTGCCGGAGGTAACCGTAAATCGGCTCGAAATCCAGCCACAAATAAGCCCAGGAATCCTTGAACCGATTGACGTACATCCTGCGAAAAGTGAGATGGGACAACAGTTTGCGATTGGTGTTTCCCGCCGCTCCGGCCATCACCTCTTCGAGCCTCGCCATCGAGGTGGACGCCAACAACAGACTGTCGGATTGACCGAAATAAAAGTCTTCGTCGGGCACGCGCAGGAACGTCTTGCCGCGGATGGTTTCCGTCTGAAGGTTATCGCCGCGTTCGCTGAGATGGCGTCGAAAATCCTCGAAAGTCTCGGTCAACAATTCGGCGTTTTTGCCGCAATCGATAATCGCGACGAGATCGAAATCGAACGGCTTATCGAATCCAATGCGGCTTTTCCGATAAATCGCGAAAGTCACTTGCCCGTCGAACAAAGACAGCAATTTCAGCGGCGAAATTCCGACCTCCTCTCGAAACCTCTGCACGATCCCTTCCTTTTCCTCTTCCCAACGCTTCACGAATTGCCCGGTGAATTCCCGCATCGAAGGAGCTTGGAACACTCCCAGCCAGCTTTGCTTGAGGAGATCGCCTTTGATTTCGGAAATATCCCTGAGGGTCATCACCAGCAAGGCGTCTTCGGCGATTAGGGCCTCCGGTTGCACTTCGGCTCCGGTCGGAGCCGAAAAACTCAACAAGACGCCGGCCGCAACGACCGCCCAGCACTTGATCAACAAATGGGTTCGCATGAAAATATTGGTAATCGGAAACAAACTACTACTCTAACAAATACGGTTCAACAACGAAAAACGTTACATTCGGGCGGCCGATTCGGAAACCGGCCGGGGCGGCGGCAAGTCCCGGTTCGGATGATTCGAACCGCCGTTATCGGGCGCGAAGGCCTTACGAAACTGCCGCAAACATTTCAAATCATCGGCCAGGACCGCGAATCCCCTGCCCTCGCCCGACAGAGATTTCACGCCAATCACTCAGACCGCTTCTCCCCGGTCGCCGCTGCCCCCCGGATCGATCGGCGCCTTGGTCTGCAGAAACAACCAGCTCTGAAATTCGCGGGGCTCGAACTCACGATCCCCTCGGTCACCGTCTCCTCCATTCCCGAGGGACCAGCGATGTCGAACCCCTCCCCCGATACGGCGACACCGGCGAGGCTATCCGGCCAGCCCCACGGAAATTCCGGTTCCTCGGAATCCTCGATTTCGAGCAGAGCCAATTTGACGAAACGGTGGAGCGCCACGACGCGCTCGGGACGACAAGTGTTTTTCTCCGACTGGCCGGGAACCCGACGATAACGGGCTACCGCAAGATCGATTCCGCCCTCGATGACATGAAAAACGGTCGCCAAACATCCTGGGGCAGTGCCGAAAAAGTCCGATCCGGTTCCGCCGGGGTTGCAGCCCCAGATTTCCGTTTCCTTCAGGAGTTCGACAAGTTAGGCGATCTGACCTTCGTCGCCGGAACAGTTGGCTTCGTGGAATCGTTCGTACCTTCGGACCGTCAGCGACGATGTTTCCCGAGCGTACGGCTCGCGACGCCCGTTCTCTGGCTGCGGCACAACAGGGCGGGAGCCCAATCAAAGAGTCCAGTCCCCCAAGTGCCGACTGCAAACCGCAACCTTGCCCCGAAAGGCAGCTCCACACTTGAACCTCGGAGTAGCCGCGTTGGCGTCCGGCCACCCCACGGAAATCGTCCTTGATTTCGGAAAAATCCCCAAGGGCCGGCGCCGGCAAAGCGTCCTCGGCGATTAAAGCATCCGGTTGCAACTCGAATCCGGCCGGAGCCGAGAAACTCAACAAGACGCCGGCCGCAATCACCGCCCAGCGCTTGGCAATCAGTTTGGTTCGCATGAAAAAAACGGTAAATGAAACCGGGCTGCCGCCCTGCCGTCTGAGATTCAAAAACGTAAGCCGTTACCGTTGGACGGTCGATTCGGGAGCCGACCGGGGCGGCGGCAAATAACGGTTCGGATTATTCGGATTATCGTTGTCGTAGGCGAAGGCTTCCCGGAACTGCAAGAAATGTTTCAAATAATCGACCGGGATCGCGAATCCCAAGCCCTCGCCCAACAGGGATTTCATATTGATCACTCCGATCACTTCTCCCCGGTCGTTGAATATAGGGCCGCCGCTGTTGCCCGGATTGATCTGCGCCGAAGTCTGCAAAAACAACCAGCCCTGAAACTCGCGGGTCTTGGAACTCAAGATTCCCTTGGTCACCGTCTTTTCCATCCCCAACGGACTGCCGATGACGAACACCTCCTCGCCCACGCCGACCTCGGCGAGGCTGCCCAACCAGACCCACGGAAATTCCGGTGCCTCGGCGTCCTCGATTTTGAGGAGAGCCAGGTCGGCGAAACGGTTGAGCGCCACGATGCGCACTTGACGATAAGTTTTTTTCTCCAACTGGCCGGAAACCCGATGATAGACGTCTACCGAAAGATCGGTTTCGCCTTCAATGACATGAAAATTGGTCGCCAAATATCCTTGGGCGTTAATGAAAAAGCCCGAACCGGTTCCGCCGGGATTGCGCACTTGGACTACCGCTTCCTTCAGGCGTTCGGCGAGTTCGGCGATCGAACCTTTGCCGCCCGAACGGTCGACTTCGTGGAAGAAATCGTTGGTTCGGACCGTCGGCGACGACGAATCCGGAACGGACGGTTCAGAACGATCGTCCTCTTCCTGCGCCACGACGGCCGAGCGGGGAACCAACAAAAAGGTGTAGCCCACGTCGACCACCAATTGCAGTTCGTTCTGAGCCACGATCTCGCCCTGTATAGCAGCTCCGCCCTCGAGCCGCAGAGTAGCCGCGCCGGCGTCCGGCCCCAGCAAGAGAACGAAAACCGACAATCCGAGAAGTTTCAGGTCTTTCACCAAACTCACTTGAGCCAATCTGGAATGATTCTCGGGCCCTGTCAATCTCAAGCCGAACGGAGCGATGCCCCTTCCCGATAACTGAACGCTGCGGAACCCGCTTTCGACGAGTATCGGCGCCCCATCGAAACCGGCGGCGATTCCGCCACGACGGAGCAAGTTTGGTCTGGGCGTGTCCTGCCAGAGGTTCGGCATACCGTTACGACTTCACTGGGCTGCCAGTTCGAACTCGCCGGTCTCATATTAAGAGCAACAGCGGCTACCTTTCGCCGTCTGCGTCAACCTCCGATAAATCTGGAATCCAGACGCTTTCATTCCACCCGGAACATCTCGAGTTCAACGGATTCGAGCCCCTGAGCATCCGGCAGAACCGAGGTTCGTCGTCCGTTCCTGCGATCGTGAACTCCCAGCTATCCATCGTTGATCGATGGCGAAGGTCGGAACTTTGGCTCCTGCAAATACAGTCCTGCCAGTCGTTGGGCCAGCATCAAATCCCCCGGGGTATTGACGTTGAAAAACCGGTTTCGCTCGTCGGGAGGGACCTTGATTTCCCGGCACGGCAAGCAGGCCAACAATCGCCGGACGCTCAATAATCCCGAAGCTAGTTGCCGTTCCAGAACGGGAAGATGCTGCCGAGCCAAAATCAACGGAAACCCCGGACGGTCGTCCACAACGTAACCGGCGGCAGTCAGGTGGGAAATACCCTCGCGAATCAAACTCGTCACCGCCTCGCCGGTGACGAAAGGAGCGTCGCAGGACAGAAAAACCAGCCACTCTTCCGGATACCGGTCGAAAGCCGTTTTCATTCCCCCCAACGGACCCAATCCCGGAACGGCATCTTCCCGCAACACGCTCACGGGCCGCCCCGCGCTCCGGGCCGCTTGCGTTACCCATTCACAGAGCGGGCGGCCCAGCAAGGGCACAACGGATTTATCCTGCCCCATTCGCCTGCTCTCGCCTCCGGCGAGCACGACGATTCGAACTTCATCGTCAGCCGGCGACAACGATTGCTGACTTGACATTTCCTCGATCATGAAGAACGATTCCCCCGACTACTATGAAAGTGAACCGGCGATCCTGGACCTTAGGGCCGATGCTGGCGTTCGGCTTTGCCGTACCCCTTATGGTTTGGCCTGACGAAGAGCCTGATCCGGTATCGTTCAATCGTGAGATTCGACCGATTCTCGCCAGCCATTGTTATGCCTGCCACGGCCCGGACAAACAACAGGAAAAGGCCGGGTTGCGCTTGGATCTCGAGGACCGGGCCAAGCAGCCGCTCCCTTCCGGCGTCACCGCCGTAGTTCCCGGCGATCTGGAATCCAGCGCCCTGATCTCCCGCATCACCGCCGACGATCCAGAGGACGTCATGCCCCCTCCCGCTCACGAAAAACCACTTTCGCCGGAACAGATTCAAACCTTGCGGCGTTGGGTCGAAGAAGGCGCCAAATGGGAACGGCACTGGGCTTATATCCGTCCGGAACGTCCTGATCCTCCGCAAGTCAAAACTCAAAATTGGGATCGCAACGACCTCGATCAATTCGTCTTGGCTCAGCAAGAAAAACGGGGACTGGAACCCTCTCCCGAAGCGCCCCGGACCAAACTGATTCGACGGGCTTCCTTAGACCTCACGGGCCTGCCGCCCACGGTAGCGGAAATCGAAGCCTTTCTGGAGGACGATTCCGATCAGGCCTACGAAAAGCTGGTGGACCGGTTACTCGAATCCAAACACTACGGGGAACGCCAGGCCATGTTTTGGCTGGATCTCGCCCGCTACGGCGAAACCCAGGGATTTCACCACGACCGGCACCGCGACATGTGGCGCTGGCGCGACTGGGTGATTAACGCCTACAACGAGAACAAACCGTTCGACGAATTCACGGTAGAGCAACTCGCCGGCGATCTGTTGCCCAATCCGACGAGGGAGCAGTTAGTCGCCACCGGCTTTCATCGCAACGAAATGACGACCTCCGAAGGCGGAGCGCTGCCCGAAGAGTATTCCGTCAAATACGTGGTGGGCCGGGTGGATACCACCGCCCGCGTCTGGTTGGGCACTTCGCTTGCCTGCGCCGAGTGTCACGACCACAAGTACGACCCCATCTCCCAGGAGGAATACTATCGATTCTTCGCCTACTTCAATAACGTGCCGGAAGACGGCTTGGATCGCGGCGTCAATCCGCGCCCCCGATTGCCCCTCCCATCCGAAGCGCAAAGCAACCAGATGGCATCCTTGGCTCGGGAAATCACGGCGTTGGAAACCGGCCACCGGAATCTCGTCGAAGCCCCCAACCAAGACTACGACCGACGGCAGAACGACTGGGCCAAGGAACTGGGAACAGCGGCTTTCGACGACTGGGAACCGTTGGCCGGCCTAGCCCAACCGAAGAACGAGGCTGCCACTTACACTTTTGATTTTCACACCAGTCAGAATGAGGTGACCGGTATTCGGCTGGAAGTCGTTCCCGCCGAGAACGAGCAAGCCGAACTGTCGGCCGCCGAGAACCAAGCGAGTTTTCTGCTGACCGGATTCGAAGCGCTCGCCCGGCCGAGCCCCCGTCAAGACGCCGGGCGGCCTCCCGCCGAACTAAAACTGGTCGAGTGGCGCGCCATCGGGCCCTTCGGAGCTAATCTCGATTCCGCCCACCTGTTGGAGACCGTATTCGCTCCGGAAGGAAAGCTGGATTTCGATTCGACTTACGGCGAGTCGAGACTCCAATGGACCGCTCCCCTAGCCAGTTCCGGCCAAATTCTGGAAGAGCTTACCGCCGCTGGCGGCGCCATTTATTTAACGGCCAAGATCGCTACCGAACAGGCGATGACTTCGGTATTAAAAGTGAACACCTCGCTGGCCTACGCCCTCTGGCTCAATCACGAAAAACTGCCACCCCCCGAAAACGGGGAGTTTCGAATCGAACTGACGAAAGGCGACAACCGGCTCCTCGTAAAACTGGCCGTCACCGAATCCGAACCCGCCGTCGCCTTCGAATGCCACGAATATTTCCCCCCGTTCAAACCGGTCAAGATCAACAAAGCCATAGCCAGCCGGGAAACCTCCGGTCATGGCGTCGCCGAGACTTTGAACGGCAAATCCGACTCCGGTTGGTCGATCGAGACCCAGAACGAACCGGCGGCAGCTCCGGAATACGCTTGGTTCCAAACGGAAAAACCGATCGCCAACGAACCGGGCACTCAAATCCGCGTCAAACTCACCTTCGCCTCGCCGGTGTCTCCAGCGACGCTGCAACGATTTCGATTAGCGGTCAAACGCTCCTCGGACCTTCCGGCCTGGACAGCTCTGCCCGCGGACGTCCGCTCCGAGATCATCCGCTTCGACCGAGACGAACTGGCGACCTTTTCGGCCACGGTTCAGAAACATTTTCGCGAAAACCAGATCGAAGAAGTGAAGCAACTCCGGCAGCTGCTGGATGCCAAAAGAAAAGAACGCGCCGACTTGGACAAATCCATCCCGGTAGCCATGGTGATGGACGAGCGCGAGCAGCGCAAAGACACCTTCGTTCTGGTCCGAGGCGAATACAACAATCCCGGAAAAAAGGTCGAACCCGGACTGCCCTCGGCATTGTTTTCCGATTATGAAGCCGAGGGTAACGACCGATTGGCCTTGGCCCGCTGGCTAGTGGATCCCGACCATCCGCTGACCGCCCGCGTCATCGTCAACCATTACTGGCAACAATTTTTCGGCATGGGCATCGTCAAGACTTCCGAAGACTTCGGGACTCAGGGCGAATGGCCCAGCCATCCCGACCTGCTGGACTGGCTGGCGCGAGAATTCGTCGACAGCGGCTGGAATGTGAAGCGCCTTCACCGTCTCATCCTCACCTCCGCCACCTATCGTCAAGACTCGCTGCTGCGGAAGGATCAACCCCAAGTAGATCCGAGCAATCGGTACCTTGCCCGGTTTCCCCGGACGCGGCTGGAAGCCGAAGGCATCAGGGATATCGCTATGGCCGCCAGCGGTTTGCTGGACCAGACGATCGGTGGGGAAAGCGTCTATCCTTGGCAACCTCCCGGCCTCTGGGAACAAGTAGCGTTCCAGGGCACCCGGAAATGGGAGCAAAGCTCAGGCAAACTGAATTATCGCCGAGGCCTCTACGTCTATTGGCGCCGGTCGGTACCCTACGCTTCCTTCGTTATTTTCGACGCCCCCAGCCGCGAAACCTGCACGGTAAAACGGGCACGAACCAATACTCCGCTCCAAGCGCTCGCGCTCATGAACGATCCGGTGTATGTGGAAGCGGCTCGAGCCTTGGCCGCCCGGATCATGACCGAAAAACCGGCCGATCTGGAACAGCAAATCCACCACGCTTGGAAACTGGTTTTGGGACGATCTCCCGAAGCGAAGGAAGTCGAACAGTTGCGGCGCGCTTATCAGGAAGAACTGGCTTACTATTCCGAGAACCGAAAGGAAGCTAACCAATTAATCCACATCGGCGCTTCCGAACCGCCGGTGGCGTTGGACATTTGCGAACTGGCCGCTTGGACTGTCGTGGGCAATATTTTGCTGAATCTCGACGAAACGATAACCAAAGGCTAATCGATTATGAACCCGGACCCTTTGATCCACGCTTCGATCGCTCGCCGGGCCTTCCTCAAGCGCACGGGAGCCAGCTTGGGAACCATTGCGCTCTCCACCTTGCTCGCGGAAGACGATAACCCGGCCGGCGTCCTTTCGGCCGATCCGGCGAAATCGGCGACGCCAGGAGCCGTCTATCCACTGCATTTCGCACCTCGAGCCAAACAGGTCATCTACCTGTTCCAGTCCGGGGCGCCTTCGCACATCGATCTATTCGACCCCAAACCGGTCCTCAAGGAGATGACCGGCAAGCAGCTGCCGGATTCGGTGCGCCGGGGGCAACGCATCACCGGCATGACCAGCGGACAAAAACACCATCTTTGCGTCGGCAGCGCTTTCGAGTTTCAACCCCACGGCGCCTCCGGCATGGAGCTTTCCGCCGCCCTGCCCCACCTCGCCAAGATCGCCGACGACATCTGCCTGATCCGCACCATTCACACCGAACCCATCAACCACGATCCGGCCGTCACCTATCTCTACACCGGACATCAACAACCCGGCAGACCGACTCTTGGAGCCTGGCTGTCCTACGGACTCGGTTCGGAAAACCGCGATTTGCCTTCCTTCGTCGTGATGCTCAGCGGCAGCGGCGGCCAATCGCTACAATCCCGTTACTGGGGCAACGGTTTTTTACCCAGCAGCCATCAAGGCGTCCAGTTCCGGGCCCAAGGCGATCCCGTGCTCTTCGCTTCCAATCCCCCGGGATTGGGATCCTCGACCCGCCGCCGCATGCTCGACCGGTTGCAAACTCTCAATCGCAGGCAATACGATATCGTCAAAGACCCGGAAATCTTGACTCGCATCAAGCAATACGAATTGGCCTGGCGGATGCAAACCAGCGTTCCCGAACTCACCGACTTGAGCACCGAATCGCCGGCCGTCCTCGAACAATACGGCGCCGACCCCGGCAAGGCTTCCTTCGCCAACAACTGCTTGCTGGCTCGCCGGCTAGTGGAGAAAGGCGTCCGGTTCATTAAACTAATCCACCGGGATTGGGATCACCACGGCGGCCTTCCCGACGGCGTTCGCAAACAGGCGAAGAATACTGATCAAGCCTCGGCCGCCCTGATCGCCGACCTCAGGCAGCGGGGGCTGCTGGACGAAACGCTCGTGATCTGGGGCGGAGAATTCGGACGCACCGCCTACAGCCAAGGCAACATTACCAAAACCAGTTTCGGCAGAGACCATCACCCGCGCTGTTACAGCGTCTGGATGGCGGGCGGCGGAATCCAAGGCGGAACGGTACACGGCGAGACTGACGATTTCGCTTACAACATCGTTCGCGACGGCGTGCACATCAACGATTTGCACGCCACGATCCTCCATTGCCTGGGAATCGACCACGAACGGCTCACCTATCGGTTTCAAGGCCGGGATTTCCGTTTGACCGACGTCGCCGGCAAGGTCGTTCATCCAGTCCTGACCTGAATCCGGTCCGAGGCCGCAATCGTAACGCCCGTCCCTGCTGAATCCAGGCCGAAGACGGGAAACGGGCGGATCTTGGATGCCGGAAGGCACCGCGCCGCAATCGCCGATCGATCCCGTCTTACCCGGAAGAAAACTGCGGCCGACAACCCCAGGAGACAATAAATCCCCCAGAGCAGCTCCGGTTCCAGGTGACTGCCGTCTTTCGTAGTAATCCCCCCAAAGCCGGACCATGGCTTAAACGGGAGTCACACCTCGGTTAGCGGCTGCTGAAACTTAGTTGTACGGTTCTGGGATGGCGTTCCGGCTCTTGAATATTCCCGATTGCTGGGCTACAAGAAGTTCAATGCTTGAGGTATTGTGACTCGGTTTTCGGCCACCATGATTCCGACTCTTGTCGGCCTCGGTTTTTGCTGCGGAGGGGCGACTTGGGAATCGCCAGGACAGCAAAGCCAGCTCGAATCGCCCCCTGCGGCCCCGCCGCATCGCGCCGGGATCGGAAATACCGAAGGATTTCCAGTCCCGGGACTGACGTTAGCTGAGTTTCCACCGATTCCGGGTGCGCCGCTGAGGCGGACGAACGGTATGGTTGCCGATTCGGAGTTTGTGACGTTGCTGCGGCATTGGAACTGGCTGGCCGTTAACGAAGGAGAGTGGGACGGAAGCGATATCGAATCCGTGTCGATCAATCGTCTGCTGATATTCGCCGAGCGTCAGGAAAGGATCAGAAAAGAGCGGCTCGTTCTCACTTCCGGCAACTTGGCCTTATCATGGATCGATGAACTGCTTTTCATTGCGGCTGAAGATCGGCAGGCGTGGTTACAAGTGATGACCGACTGGGCTAACCTGGAAGGATTTACCCAAGCGCTCCGATGGGGCAGGAAGAAGTTTATCCGTCAGCTGCCCCAGTTAGAACTTCCTGAAGTAGATGCGTCATTAATACGTTCTGAAATTCAGGGCACGCTCTGGAGTTGGCTATCCACCGGAAAGTCTCAGGCGGCAGAGGAAACCTCCGATAATCCGTTCGCCCGCCTGGAACCGCCAAAACTGAATCAGGCCGAATCTCAGTTGTTACCGGACCGACGCAAGGGACGAATCCGGCAAGAGGAATTAAGCCAAGATGCGCGGATAGTGCATCGGCTGGCCATGACATATTTCGCAAGACAAACGGAAGTGCTGGGATTGTCCCTCGAGGACAATCGACAGCGTTATTTGGCGGCCGTCAGGGAAACGGTTGGGGAACAGGTGAAGATCTTCGAGTGGAAAGTTGAAGACTGGGAGGGACGGCGTATTAGTCTTGCGAACCAACCGCCGAAGGGCGGCGTTTGGTCGATCGAACCGGAATTTTTGATCGCTCATCCGCTGTTTCAGGAGGCGCTTTGGGAGCTAATTTCTTTCGATGATTGGAAGCGTTGGCGTCAGGATCGTCAACGTCGGCGTGACGCCCAAACCATGGCTCTCAAAGAATTCGCAGTGGCTTGGGTGGACATGCGCCTGAAACTTTCTTCCGCTCAGCGAGAGCAAGCCAAAGCCGTAGCGTTGGCCTACGATACAGAAGAAACGCGGTACCGCGAAAAATTGCAGGAGGAAGGGCGAAGAAGACTCCATCATCTTTTCAATCCCGAACAAAATCCCGGAGAACAAGGTTTGATCGCTTCGATCGGTCAGCAAATCGTTCGAGATCTCGACTCTGGGTACATGACTCCTTGGCAGCGACGGAAAGCAGCGGAGATACGCCAGGGCAAAGAACGATGAGGCCCTTCGGTTTTCTTGGCATAGCGGCGATCGCCTTGGTCGTAGAGTTATCCGCCGACCAGCTCCATGGAAAACTTCCGAGTATCATGCCGGGCGAATTGCTTGACGGCGAACCGGGCCGGATCCGGTGGTCGAATCCTCACTGGAACGAGCCGTGGGTATTTGAGTCCGCTTCTCTGGGGACGATCGTTTTTTCCGAGCGGATGGAAGAACGTCCTCAGGGATCTTGGCGAATCCTGACCCAAAACGGCCATTCGTTGCAGGGGGAATTAGAAAGCGTCGACGAATCCGGTTATCTGATTAGTCATGCGATCTGGGGTAAAAAGCGGATCCCACAGAAATCGATTCAACTCTTGGAACGGATGGACAGTCCGGATCGAATCTTTCAGGCCAGCACTTATCGAGAATGGGCAAATCGAGGTCCGGGGCCGATCCGAAACCTTCGCTATCGGGTGTACGAATTGGACGAGGATTGGAACCGACAGCAAGCAGTTCCGAAGTTTTCCGATTTGAAGTTAATTGCAAAGGGGCGACTGCCTTCAGGAAGAATCGATTTCGGGGTGATTCGTTCCGACCGCCCCCGGGGAGTGTTGTTCGAAGGAGAAGTTGAATTGCAGGATAACGAATACCACATGACCCTAAACTCCCAGGAAATGATCGAGAACACCCCACAGTGGGGCAGACTGACGATAGGAGATCAAGTTCTGGATTTGGATCTCAGAACCGATAAACGAAATTGGAGAATGAGGGAGGTGGCTGCCCTTTCGGATCAGAGTGGAAAGTGTAGCTTTCGGTTCGAATATCTCGGTAAAGAATCAGCTAAACGGATCTATCCGTATTTGAGTCCCCGAGGAAGCTCTGGCCTGGTTGGAAATATGCGTCGCAGTTATACGGCTTATCCTCACTCCTTGATGAAATACGATTCTGATCCGTTGCCGGATTGGAGAGAATCTGCCGACGGAAAATTGACTACCGAAAAAAAACGGGCCGCCGTAATGCGGATGGCGACAATTCCGGAACGCTTCGAAATGAAACTAGAGCTATCTTCCACGCACCGTCCCCGGTTTTTCTTCGGCTTGGGACGTAAATTGAGCGAGGCGAAATCGATCAATTCCTTCCGCTTGGAGACCTGGGACGACACTCTGGTAGTCACGCGGGGCGATACCTTCAAGGTTGTCCGGTTCTTGAAGGAGAGCGATCGGGAAATACGCTTGCGTTTGCGCTAAGATGGAAGCAACAGAAAGTTGTCGGTCTTTTCTCCAGACGATCGATTATTGGTTCGTTGGCATGGCGCTCGGATCGATTCCGGTTCCCTGGGCGTCTGTCTGGTGAACGAGGGACATAATTTGACCGTGGAGCGAATTTCCCTGGAAGGCGGAAATTTTTCCCGGCAAACCCTGGACGATCAGGATCGGGTGCGTCTGATCGGGGGAAAGATATTGCCGGGGCGTCTCCACCATGAGGCGACTACCGATACCTGGACGATCATCTCCGGGACCGAGCGTCGAGTAGTAACGTTGGAACAAGTGGACCGGGTAATGCACGCTCCCGTAAAGACGACGCCTGAAGTCGCCGAGGTAAAGCTGAATTACGGCCAGAATACCGTGCTCGGCGGACGCTTGCTGAATATCGACCGGGAATCGATGGTTTTAGCCACCGGCCTGACCGAGACTCCCTTGATCTGTGCTCGAAAAGGATTAGAGCGCGTTTCGTTTCTCGACTCCGAAGGTTTGAGTTACCGCTCGGAATTCGACTTGGAAAACATCGATTTGTTGGCCGCGCCTTCGGGTCGCTACGAAGCGGTTTCGCTAGATCGGGCGTCGCTCAGGACGCCTCATGAATTTTTCTATGGAAAGTTGCAGTTCCGTGAAGGAGCCGAACCGCTCTGGTGGTTGCCCTTGGGAGCGATCGAACCTCAGGCCGTCGAATCCCGGTTCGTCGGCCAGTTCCAATTCGATCTTTCGACTCGGGCAACTTTTTCGGCCATCACTTATCCGAATCAAATCTGGTTGCTCGGGGGTGCGGCCATACCCTGCCGCGTAGTGTCGTTTCGCGAGGATCAACTGGTGATCCAAACCCCGGACTTGGGACGAAGCACGATTGACGTTCGTCATCTCCGGGCCGTCGAATTCGCTCTGTATCCTCACCAGGACGATAGTCGAATCGACTGGATTGCCACTTTGATCAGAGTGAATCCCGAACGGCCGGAATCTGCCGAACTAGCCGGCAGGAACCCCAATTCTCCAAATTCAAAGGCTGACGAAAGCGATAAACTTGTCGAAAGGATTGAAAACGCCTTGCGTCTTCCTCATTCGTCGCCGGCGCAACCGGCCTCATATTTGATAGTGGCTAATAACGGAGACGTCCTGAGGGGTGAACTGCTCGGGATCGACGAAGATTCGGTGCGGTTGCGACTCAAGCGGCGGGAATTGACTTTTGAACGAAACCGCATTCGTTTGATCGTCAGGATGGTCCCGCCCGAAAGGGTCGCGGAGCGAAACCTTATCCGTGTCATGACCAAGTCTTTTCTAGATCTGGATCTGCAGTTCGAAGGACTCAGCGTCGAGGAAGATCAGCTAGCGCTAGAATCTCCCGTTTTCGGCCGTTGCTTGATTCCGTTCGGTGAACTTCATACTCTCACCTTAGGAGATTTTCTTGCCGAGTACAACTTAGGAGGATTCGATACTTGGGTAATCAAATCGAATGCCGCCCTGCCGAACGATTCGAACCGGCACCCTGATCCCGGACCGTCACCCGAGGAGAATCCAATTCCATGAGTGCCGGCAACCAAGAACGTCCGATCGCCGGATTCGAAACGGCGGTTTTCGGCCCGGAACAGAGTTCTCGGAACGTCAAGCTGCCGGCGAACCGTTACCCGAACGGATTTTTCGCGATCGTCGCCCTGCTGATTCTTGCCGCTTCGTGGGAATTCGGAAAGGCGGCAGAAACCATGGATTCCGCTGCGGAATCCATGACCGAATGGGAACACCGCATTTGGCTCGGGGTACAGGAAAAGGTGCTGGAAGCCGGAGAGGCTTCGATTTTACAGGAACGGATCCGTTCTCTGGCAAGAGTTCAGGGCGACAAGATCGTCTTGGATCCGGAACGGCTGCGTGAGGCCTTGTCGTCCGGATCTGAACACGAGCCGGACATCGCCCGCAATCAAGTTCTTCAATGGCTGAACGCAATCGAAAATCTGGAAAGAAGACGCCAAGAGCGGTTCGGAGACGCCATCGGCAATTTGGCGTTCACCTGGATTGACGAGCTAGCGCTTTTTCCCGAAGCCGACCGTTCGGCTTGGATCCGAAGGATGAGAGAGTGGAAAAACGTAGAAGGATTTACTGCGGCGTTGAAAAAGGGACGAATCATCTTTCTTTCTCTGCTCCACACCCTCTCGCTTCCTCCCCTGGATCCGTCGCTAAGCTTGCCCGAGGACCAAGCTAAACTTCTGCAGTTAATTATTACCGGAGATTTCGAAGACGAGAATGAAGCCTTCGTTCGGTTGGAACGGATGGACGACAATCAGTTGGAACAGGAACGGCATCGGATAACGCAGAAAATGATCAAGGCCCTGAAAAACTTATTCATGCCCGAAGAAGACTTCGATCTGAAGAGAGCTTTTTTTCGGTTAGTTCGCATTCAACGCGTGATGAACAATCGGGGATTAGCGGGGCCTATGGCGGAGAGGTTCGCCCAGATGAAAGACGCTCAGTTGAAACAAGAATGGGAACGGATAAGCCAGGAGATGTTCGAAGTCGAAAGAATCGAAGACCTGGCGATGAAGTTTCGCCAGTTAAGTCAAATTCAAATCACCATGAACAATCGGGGATCAGTTGGGTTTTTGGCGGGAGACGATAGAAATTACGGCACGTATGAGAAAAAGATTATGGAACGTGCCGCTATGCTGCTGCTGAATCTTCAAGCAGCTGATTTGGGGGTGCAACGGGATGAAGCGGTAAAAACATACTATGCGGGAGCTCAAGGTGCCGTAAAGTTTTGGACTCAAGAGTTCAACGACTCTTACCCTCGCGACCCTGGACGGACTGAGGATCAGATTTATTACTTCGCAACTTACGGCATCTGGGACATCGATCTCGATCGCTTGCTCGGCAATTCCATCTATCAGAAAACGATCAGGAAAATCGTTTCGTTCGAGACCTATGCCGGATGGCTTCGCGATTGCCGGGAACGTCGAACGTCCGGAATGAAAGCCTTAGGCGAATTTGCCGTCGCTAATATGGATCTGCAGCTGCGATTATCGCCCCGGCAACGAGAGCGGGCTCTGGCCCTGGTCTTGATCTCTGATGCCGGAGAACAGGAACTACGGGAACGCGTATTGAAGGATTCTCCTGCGGCATGGGCTATCAATAGACTATTCTCGATAAATCCATATCTGAGGGAAGCGACGTTGTACGATTCGTATTTCAAATCGATTCTCGAGGGTTTGACCAGGGGGCATTTGACGCCTTGGCAGCAACGGATTGCGGAGGAATTACAGGTCGCAGAGGAAATTTGATTTTCCGGCTATTTTACCGTCTTCGCTTGGTTGACAGGTGAAGTATGGGCCGTTTCCAAAGAAAACCCGAACGATCGGGCACCGGTTCGGCAAACTTTCCACCGGCCGATTACCGCGTCGATTAAGCTTACGGTTCGTTTCGGACCGGGAAGGCACCTCGGCACCGAGTAGGCCTCGGCCGCTCTGATCTCCAACCTCAAACCGCGAGGGTTGCGGGACGAAACGCTCGTGATCCGGGGCGGGAAATATGAACTCACCTCCTCCAGCCGAAGGGGCATCACCAACACCAGTTTCGAACGAAGCCGTCAAACGTGCCGCTGCTACATCTGGATGGCAAGCGGTGGAATTCAAAGCGGAACGGTACTCGGCGACACCAACGTCGTCGGCATAATCATTCCTCCGGTCCTCACCTGAATCCGGGCCGACTTCGAGACCGCAACGTCCGCCCCTATCGAGCCTAGGCCAAAGACGGGATGCCAGTGATCTTGGGTGCCGGACCGCAACAGCGAATCGCGTCACCATCACCGATTGATAAAAAGCAATCATTCAGGGCGAAGGGCTACGACGGAATTCGGGATTATCGCAGCTCACCGCCTGTTGACTGGCCCGTTTGTCGGAGCTGAATCGAGGCGTGGAATTCCGTCCGATCGTTCTCCGAACCAATGGATCGCAACTAACCCGGAAGAACAGCGCTACCGGTAAAACCGGGGGACAACAATCCGGCAAGCGAGGATCAATTCCGGGCGGATGCCGTCATTCGCAACAATCGAATCAAGGGCCAGAGACGGCGTTGAAACGGGATCCGCCTAAAAAACCGAAACGATCGCCGCGCTCTCGGACCGCAAACGCTCCTAAGCTTTTCGGCGACGGTCAAACTTAGAGACCAGCTGGCGTCCGGCCTACGTGAAGATGGGACCATCCCGATCGAAATCGGGTCAAAGCAGGATGGATTATCGCTGATTCGCCGCTCCCCCGGAACGTCAATGCTCGTTCCAACATCCGACCCGCATGAAAAAGACGGTATAAGCCACCGAGACGACACCCAATGGCCACACGCGGGAAAGAACCCCGCCGTCGGAGTACATCAACCAAAGAATGGCTCCCCCGAACACCAGGCCGAAAAAAACGTAAAGGGCGGTAGCAGCCAAGAGCTTGCCTAACATGGCCCTCATTCTAACGACTACGCCGCTTGCGGCAAGACCCAATTTGCTCGGCCGACGAAAAACCCGTTACGAACCTCGATTGAGTCCCAAGTAGTGGTGTAACTAACTCTTCGGCAGAGCAGCTCAGTTCGGGCTCCTCGGCAGAGTCTGGATCACCACGATTGCCATCCCGATCCAAGTCGGGATTTCGGGGCAGCATGCCGAGATCAAGGTAAGGGACTAGACTTTTTTTCAGTGGGCCGAAATTCCCCTTGCGGGTTTCATGCGTAACGACCTGCGGCCGCGGCACTCGTTCGGTTCAGAGCTCGTTTACGGCCCTTGGCACCGCGTCTCCTGGGATGGGTCAAGATAGCGACTCGGCAGAGGTCAGGAGAGCTACTTCGGAGGGTTTTCGCCCGCAATCTGGAGGGTCCATCCAACTCCGGATCGCGTGACACCCGGCAGGATGTCACTTCGGTGCGTGGCGGTGGTCAATTCCGCCACGCGTCCCTTGACGCTACTTGAAAAAACTACTTGGGAAAAAAAGTTCCTGGAAACACGTCTTCCCAGGAATGGAACCTGAGAGTGCGGGCCATCTCAGCGCCCATCCGATTGACGGGGGCCAACCCCCCGCTAGCGGCGAACGGTCAAGCGCCGGCGACGATTTGTTGGATCAACCCGGGATCCAAGTAGTATTTCTCGTTCTGCCACTGGCGGTTTTGCTGCCGGAGCAAGGTGCCCACGAGGCGAAAGACCGAGTCGACGTTAGGAAAGACGCCTGCGGCATCCGTGCGCCGTTTGATTACCCGGTTGAGTCGTTCGATTGGATTGGTGCTGTGAAATTGGTTCTGCCAAGCGAGGGGAAACTGCTGAGACGCCAAGACATCGTTTTGGGTATGGATCATCGTTTCCGAGACCTGGGTTTATTGAGCTGCCAATTGATCGGCCACCTGTTGCCGACGGTACGGGGATTCGCTCGGCCGATTCGCCTCGGAGGGGGCGGGATTCGCCAGGGATTCGGACGGTTCCCGAGCATTTCGGGCTCGTCCGTTCGAAAAGCGGATCGGACCAGTTCGGCGACTCGGGCTTGATCGCTCCGGGGGACATGCGTCAGAAAATTCAGCATGAAAGGCACTCGGCAACGTTGTCACCGCGAAGGCATCACCGCTGCGATCGCGGCCTTGAGGCCTTCGTGTTCGTCGGAGATGGTCAGCCGGACGGTTTCAAACTGCGGTTCGGCAACGATCGGAGGAACTTGGACCAGCTTTGCCGGAATTCGCTGGAGACGACATCCAACCCCAACACCTCGCGGCATCCTTCCGAATCGACTCCCAAGGCGATCAAGACGGCGATGACCGGACGTGTCCGTCGCGGCGGACTTTCCAATAGGCGGCGTCGAGCCAGAGAAACATCCAGTCGCTCTTGATCGGGCGTTGGCGAAACTCTTGAACCCGTTGATCGAGTTCCCGGCAGATTCGGGACCCTTGGCTGCGAGAGAAGTTCATTGTTCCCCACTCTCCGGCGAGTCGCTTCATGCTTCGAGTGGAAACGCCCGGCACCCAAGCCTCCCGAACGACGCCGAGCAAGGTCTCTTCGACGAGACAGCGCCGGGTCAGGAACTGGGGAAAGCAGCTGCCTTTCCAGAGCTCGGGAATCAGCAATTCGAGGTAGCCGACACAAGTTTTCCAGCCTCGTTTCCGATAGCCATTGCGTTGGTTGGATCGTTGGGAACGGCACTGCTGAGGCCGGGCGCCGATGAGAGTGGCCACTTCCTTTTCCATGATCCAATTCAAAGTGCAACTCATCAGTTCCCGAAGGAAATTGCCCGCAGGCAGCTTGACTTGCGTTAGCCAAGCTGTTTGGGTGTCGGTCGTCATCTCGGGATGGTTTCGGAGATTTTGGTTCTACGACGAAATGCCGAGACTCTGATGGCAACCCGGGATGACGGTAAGTCGAATCTGAGAGCGATTTCCGGTTTCGCCGACAATCGGGTCACTGGTGATCCGGCTCCGAGTCAGTCTTGTCGGTGTCGCAACCCCGAGCCAAATCCGCGAGGTTCAGATAACTTCGCGCCACGGCCCATGCGTCATTCAGCTCGATCAACAAGGCCCCGACCAAGCGGAGGATGGCGGACTCGCAGGGAAAGATTTCGACGGTTCGGGAGCGGCGTTTGATTTTCTGGTTCAAGCGTTTGATCGGAATGGCGCTGCAGATTTTGGCGTGCCGGCTTTCGGGGTAGGAAAGATAGGCGAGAACTTCCGATTCGGCCTCGTCCCTCAGTTGGGTTACCATAGGAAATCGGCTCCTCAATTCCTCGATCTTGCCCCATTGTTGTTGAGCCGAGACTAGTTGCCGAAAGGCGAAAACAGTGCGAACCTGGCTTCTGATCGCCGCTCGCTCGCCTTGGCGGACATGAGCCAGGAGATGACGCAAGAAATGCACTTTGCAACGTTGCCACGAAGTGGCCAGCGTGCGCTGAATGGCAGCTTCCAATCCTTGATGGTGATCGGAGATTACCAATGGCACGCCGCGAAGTCCACGGCGCAGCAGTTTCCGGAGGAAATCGGTCCAGAACGTGTCCGCTTCGCTGCAGCCGATTTTGAGTCCCGGCACCTCGCGACGGCCCTGGTCGTTGTCGCCCAGTGCCAGAGTAGCGGCTACCGAGACGATGCGACCGCTTTCCCGAACCTTGACGCAAGTGGCATCCAACCAAAGAAACGGCCACTGGCCTTCGAGCGGTCGATCCAGGAACGATCCCACGCGAGTATCGAGTTCCTGGCACTGGCGGGAAACTTCGCTGCGCTTGACACCGCTCAAGCCCATGTCTGGCACAGGCGATCGACGTTGCGCGTCGAGATCTCTGGCACGCAGGCTTCTTGAATGACCGAAGTCAACGCGGCTTCCGAGAGCCGGCGCGGGGGCAGAAAGGAGGGAAAGTAACTGCCGTGGCGCAATTTGGGGATCGGCAACTCCACTTCGCCGGCCCGCGTCTTCCCAGCTCGAGCTCGATAGCCGTTGCGCCACGTGGTGCGTTCGGGATTTTTTTCGCCTGACTCCGCCCCGATCAAGGCGGCGACTTACTCTTCCATGATCTGTTGCGCCTGTTGGCGTATCATTTCCCGGAACAGATTCGGATCTCCATCTAACTCGGGGGGATCTGGTCTCGGTTGGTTCGGATCGTTAAACTCCAATATTTCTTCCTTGATTGGGCGATAATCCCAATCTGCCAAAAGTCCATGGAGGAGACCGATTACTCGAAATCTTTCGAGTCCCGGAGGCCCCAAACTACGATCGCTACGCTCCCTTCGTTTGGTGCCCCCGGGAATTCACTCCTACCCCACCAAATGGGACACAAACGCCCAGAGCGGGAATTGCAGCTACAGTGGAAAGTACTGTCATATCCGAAAGTCTGAACTTAAATTCTTTGATCTCGATTCGGGTATCTCGAAGGCGACCATCGTTTGATCATCAGCCACACACATACATATAGAGCGAAAGATTCAAGATATTGATTTTCGCTTCGCAAAGCCGCGTGCGAATGGTAGACACCAACCGATAAGCTAATACGGTGAGGAACAGATGTCCTTTGGCTCGTTTTGTGATTTGGTGGTAGATGGGGCGCAACCCCAATTCGGATTTGAGTGACCGGAAGACGGCTTCCAGTTCGGTCAGAGTCACGCAGGTTTGCCACCTTTGCTGTTCGTCCCAGTGAGCGAGGTTGGAACGGAGGCAACAGACTCCTGGATGGGTGGTCTTGGAACCCGGTTGGGACTGATATTCCCAAGTGACCGCTTTGGCGTTATGCGGTTTCTGATCGTCGGGAAGAACCTGGATTCGGTAATGTTGGGCGGCACGGGAGTATCGTTGCTTGAGACGGACGATTCGTTGATGCACTCCCTCCAGAGTCTTGGTCTTTCCGGGGGAACCGAGGCCGTCGTGCCATTTCTGAAGTTCCTTGATCAAACGCTCGGCCGATAATTGGTGCATCGCTCGTTCTTTCTCTTCCCGTTGCTCGGAACGACAATAAAGGACGACTTCGCCATCCTGCCTTTCCTCTTTGAGAAGTTGAACTTCAGGGCCGCTTGCGGTAGCGACTTTGGTAAAGGCACCGTCGGCCGGAAACGAGCGTTCCCGTTGACGGGAAACGACCAAATAGGTTCTTCCTTGCTGCCGGAGCCATTGAAGGTTCTCCTCGGTAGCCACTCCCCGGTCCAGGACCACCGGAGCCTCTACCGGAACCCGGAGATCCTCGAGCATTTGAGACAGGGGCTTGCACCGGCTACGTTGCCGGCAGACACTTGGGAACGCCAAACCCAACCGCTCCCGTCCAAGACTAGAGCTAAAGTCAACAAAGGACGATCGTTACGCTGTTCTTTCGAATGGCCTCGGCGAGCCTCTGGAATCCCTTTGGCTTCGCCTTCGAAGTAAGTGTTGGTCAAGTCATCAAGCGTCACGATGGGTTTGAACTGAAAGAGGGTGAGGGCTTTCTGGGAGAGATCCGCTTCGTTTTTTTCCTGCTGAGCTACCAAGGCATCCGAGGCGCGATAGAGTTGATTGCCGCCCATCTGCTGGTAATCGAAATCGATTAGTTCGCCCAGAGCGCTTCGTTTTTGAAGCCAAGTCCGGGTGCGGCGTTCGGAACCGGGGTTGGCCATCCATCCCACGATCGATCCGATGATGGCTTGGCGTTGGACTCGATTGAGGCCGTGCCGTTCGAGGCTGTCGCCTAGTCCCAAAGTTTGCATCGCCCACAACGCGACCGTTTCTACGCCTACCGAACTACCACGGACGGTCTCCGACTGATCCACGTCGACCGGTTCGAAATCGCCTTTCGGGAGGATGATTCCGAAGCCCTTGGCGACCAATTGAGCTTCCCGGTCCGTCAACTTCTCGACGAGATTTTTCGCCCTGGCTTCCACGGTCTCCGAGCATTGAAGAGCGAAAAGAGTCTAGTGTTTCTTCAGCAGTAGGAGAATCCGTGAGCCAAGCAGAGTCCAATCGGATTCCTCGATCTCAAAGTGAGTTCCCAAATTGAGTAGCGTTTGCTGTCGAATGCGTTGGCCGTCCCTGACATTTTGGGCCAAGCGATAAGTAAAATAGGGATCCTTGTTGCCGGCCTTCGTTTGAGTCTTGCGAATAAAAACGAACCCACTGTAGGGGATAAATAACCTTGCGGCTATCATTATTGATTTTTTCTGGCACTATTGAATAATCGAAAAAGCTAATCTTTACTGGGTTTTTGTCATTTGATTCAGTTCGTCAGTCTAGAATATTGACCAATTGTGGCGAGTATCTGAGGGAATACTGGGGGGCAGAGGTCACCAAGTGTCAAACTTGAGCTAAAGTCTTCTCGTGCTTTCAGCACTGGTTTCCGAAATCACGGGGTTTGGGATTATTCCCGTAATTTTGCTGGAACGGCAATTGAATGCCACTCGAAAGCAAACGTTGATGGTCGAGGATATTTGATCTGAAGCCGCCTTACAATCAACCAGGGACGTCGTATGGAAAGAGATCACTCATCATCTGACAGAAACGAAACATGAAATCATTGATAATGGGAATGCGCCCTTTTCGTCAGATTGTTCAGTTCAAAATGGCATTCAAACCCGCTAATCAAAATCAATTCCCCCCCCCCAAGCGAGCACGGAACTGTCCGTTCTCAAGGCCACGGTGTGACCAAATCCCGCCGCAATGGCCGTCACGTCCTTCAGGCCATTCGGCACCTCCGTTTGACCGTATTCGTTCCACCCCCAAGCGACCACGGATCCGTCCGTTCTCAAGGCCACGGTGTGCTCGCTTCCCGCCGCAATGGCCGTCACGTCCTTCAGGCCATTCGGCACCTCCGTTTGACCGTATTCGTTCCACCCCCAAGCGACCACGGATCCGTCAGATTTCAAGGCCACGGTGTGAAAGCCTCCCGCCGCAATGGCCGTCACGTTTTTCAGTCCATTCGGCACCTCCGTTTGACCGTAAGAGTTTTTCCCCCAAGCGACCACGGAACCGTCAGATTTCAAGGCCACGGTGTGATGGGCTCCCACCGCAATGGCCGTCACGTTCTTCAGGCCATTCAAAACAGCCGTTAGACCGTAAGAGTTGTTCCCCCAAGCGACCACGGATCCGTCAGATTTCAAGGCCACGGTGTGTTCCGTTCCCGCCGCAATGGCCGTCACGTCCTTCAGTCCATTCGGCACCTCCGTTTGACCGCCAGAGTTTTTCCCCCAAGCGACCACGGAACCGTCAGATTTCAAGGCCACTGTGTGAAAGTCTCCCGCCGCAATGGCCGTCACGTTTTTCAGTCCATTCGGCACCTCCGTTTGACCGCCAGAGTTTTTCCCCCAAGCGACCACGGAACTGTCAGATTTCAAGGCCACGGTGTGTTCCCATCCCGCCGCAATGGCCGTCACGTCCTTCAGGCCATTCAAAACAGCCGTTAGACCGTAAGTGTTGTTCCCCCAAGCGACCACGGATCCGTCCGATTTCAAGGCCACTGTGCGATAGCCTCCCGCCGCAATGGCCGTCACGTCCTTTAGTCCATTCGGCACCTCCGTTTCACCGGATAGGTTCCACCCCCAAGCGACCACGGAACCGTCCGTTCTCAAGGCCACGGTGTGACCAAATCCCGCCGCAATAGCCGTCACGTCCTTCAGGCCATTCAGCACCTCCGTTTCACCGTGTTCGTTCCACCCCCAAGCGGCCACGGATCCGTCAGATTTCAAGGCCACTGTGCGATAGCCTCCCGCCGCAATGGCCGTCACGTTTTTCAGTCCATTCGGCACTTCCGTTTGACCCTGATCGTTTCTCCCCCAAGCGACCACGGAACCGTCCGTTCTCAAGGCCACGGTGTGACCAAATCCCGCCGCAACGGCCGTCACGTCCTTCAGGCCAATCGGCACCTCCGTTTGACCGTCTACGTTCCGCCCCCAAGCGACCACGGAACCGTCCGTTCTCAAGGCCACGGTGTGACCAAATCCCGCCGCAATAGCCGTCACGTCCTTCAGGCCATTCGGCACCTCCGTTTCACCGTGTTCGTTCCCCCCCCAAGCAACCACGAAACCGTCCGTTCTCAAGGCTACTGTGTGACGATATCCCGCCGCAATGGCCGTCACGTCCTTCAGTCCATCCGGCACCTCCGTTTGACCGAAATTGTTCCTCCCCCAAGCGACCACGGAACCGTCCGTTCTCAAGGCCACGGTGTGCTCGCTTCCCGCCGCAAAGGCAGTGAACTCAGCATGGGTAGCTTCTGAGGTGCCTTCGTTTTTATCGGCATCCAACGCCTCAATATCAAATTCCAGAGCAAGCGTAGCGACTATGATGGCGGCCGTTCCTAAAACAGCCGTGATGTGCCGCGATTTCGTCCTCATGTGGTTCTTTCTCGTTAGCGTCCCTGATAGCGGTGTAACCATCCTTTCGACGAATCAATTAAAATCTGGCTCCTCGGCGAATTTCGTATCGTTTTTTTTCATCACCCCGACTCGCGTCGGGATTTCGGGACATCATGATGAAATCTGAATCTTTGACAAGGCTTTTTTGGTGGGCCGAAATACGCCTTGGGGGGCAGGGTTTTTTCACGCTAATCGCTTGTGGTCCGTGTCACCGATTTCGAGCCATATTCGCTTTTTCCCTTCACCAGAGAGCCGAAACTTCAGCGTCTTCGAAATGGGAAAATAAAGCTGACTTTTTCACTCTCTGGTCGTTATTGGTTCCTCAGGGACGCCAAAATCAACCTCAAGCTGGTGACCGTTCGATTGGTGAAGAGCAGCGAGCGAAGACGCTGGGATTCGCTGATGGATCAGAACCATCGCTTGGGTTTCAAAGGGTTTGCCGGACGCGGGCTGCGTTATGTTGCCGAGTACCAAGGCCGGTGGTTGGCTTTAGCCGGCTGGCAAAGCGGAGTGTTCAAGTGTCGCCCACGAGACAAGTGGCTCGGGTGGAAAACTCGAGAGCAGTTTCGTCGGCGGCATTTGATTGCCAACAATACCCGATTCCTCCTGCTTACCGAGAAGGGCGAAGTGCGCAATCTGGGGAGTTGCGTCATGGCCAAAATGCTGCGCCGGCTGAGTGCCGATTGGCAACGGACCTGGGGTCATCCGCTGGAATTGGCCGAAACTTTCGTCGATCCTCGATACTTCTCGGGCACGATCTATCGCGCGGGGAATTGGCGGGCGGCAGGGCAATCGAAAGGCTACGCTCGCAGCAACGGACGCTATACCGCCCGGCACAATAAACGGAAGGAAAGGTACGTTTATCCCTTGCGGCCCCAAGCCTGTTCTCGATTAAGGAACCGCCAGGACGATCCGTCTTGGGGCCCCCAGGTGCATCGGGTAGAAACGTCCCCGAAACAGTTGAAATCATTGGTGCAACTGCTAGCGGAAACGGCTGATTTTCGCCGGGCCCAAGGACGCAAACATCGACTGGAAATGGTCCTCGCTATCTGCATCTTAGCTCGATTGGCCGGCAAGGTCGGCCCCTTGGCGACTTCGCGTTACGCCCAAAAAATGACGCCAAACCAATTGCAGACTCTCGGGGCGTGGCGCCACCCCAAGGGCCGTTGCGTGGCCCCGTCTCTCGCGACGATTCACCGGGTCATGACCGAGACGGATCCGGAAGCGTTGCAAACGGTAACTCACCGCTGGGTAACGGCCCAATTGACTCGACAACCCCTGGAAGCCTTGGCTGCTGACGGGAAGCGGATCAACGGAGCTAATCGCAACAGCAAAGACCATTTCGAGACCGTCATCCTCGTGCGCCATCAAGATGCGGTGCCCCTCGCCGTTCGCATTTGCCGAGACCAAGGCGGCGAACAGGCGGCGATGGCGGCTCTCTTGGAGGATGTCGATATCCGGGGAGCCATCATTACGATCGATGCGCTCCATACTAACCGAGTCATGGCCGATGCCATCGTGTTGGTTAACGGAGCCCATTTTCTCTTCACGGTTAAGGAGAACAACCCCGAACTCTCTCAATTTTTGACCAGCCTGGATTGGGATCGAGTGGCCCAGGACCGGTTCACCGAAAACCCGGAGAAAGGACATGGCCGCATCGATCAACGGAGCATTCAAACCTATGAACCCCTTCCCGGAGCCGTCAAATTACCGCATGTCCTCCAAGTCTTTCAGATCATTCGACATCGCCATCATTTGAACGGTGGGCCCGAGACCGTGGAATATGCTTACGGCGTCACTTCGTTGCCTCCAGAGGCTGCCGACGCTCAACGATTGTTGTCACTCAATCGGGGACATTGGACGGTAGAAAACGGCAATCACCGCCGTCGCGACGGGATTTTCGGCGAAGATGATTGTCTCATGCGAACTCGCCATGGGCCGACGAATAATGCCCTCTTCAACAACCTGGCCTTGGCGATCATTCTCCAGTCGGAACACTCTAATATGGCCGAAGCTACTGACGATTTTCAGGCGAATCGGAACCAAGGGTTGCGAGCCGTCACGAAAACCACCCCGTTTAAACGTCCGAAAAAAAACTGACCCGACCTTCCTGATTATCGACGCTTCCTCCTTGCTGATTCGGTCGGTGAATTGATCGTTTGACCGATACTCGCACCGGTTTAGTCTCCTGTCCGGCTGAAACTCGTCTCAATCGGCAATCGCCGCCTAACTCGAAGCATAATTCGGAAAAACAGTTTTTCCGACGAATCGAAATACTCCGCTCGACACTGAAAAAAACGATCGTCGATCAAAAATTATTAGCATAAAAAAGTCCTGCCTTGGGGGGTTCATGCATGACGGTCTGCTGCTGCGCATGATCCGTTCAGGACTCGCCAGCGGTCCATGGGCTTGTGTCCCATTTGGTGGTGTAGGAGTGGATTCCCAGAGGCCCCAAACAATGGGAACGTAGCGACCGTAGTTTAAGGCCTCCGGGATGTTGTTTTTCAAATTCATTTGAGCCAAATGTCCCGGATTATTTTTGGCTGCAACAGGAGGAAGACTTGGTTAGTAATACGGCAGTCGATAACCGCGTTGAAGCGGCGAGGATTGGCAAGGGTTTCAAGGATGGAAACGGGCAACCGGATGCCAACGACAGTTTTCCGGGAACGGGCGGCCATCATTCGGAATAGGCTACCGTTGGATCGCACCATGGTGCCGGTAATTTCGACTCTGGTGACTTCTACGGCGCATCGCCGACATGACAACGTCAGACCAAGGATATCAACGCTACTTGAAAACAAACTGCTTGGAAAAAAACTCCTTGATTCGCGCCTTCAAAGACCGGAAGCGCACCAGAACGATATAAGAAAGCGTGGGACAAAACGACCGTTTTTGACCAAAATAATCCGGGAAACAACACGAAAAATCGAAAGATTTCGAGTGATCGGTCTCCTCCACGGACTTTCGACAGATTGGGATCATCGCCCAACCATTGAACCGGTCGCACCAACGGTGCGCTTCCAAGGGCAAACCGTCTGTTATTCGCCACGTTATTTCGGGCGAATTTTTTCACATTAATCCGGGAGCTATCAATCATTGCAAAAGTAATGTCATGTAATTATATATCGAGTATCATCCAATTTAAAATATGATTGGACCATTCCCATTTTCTTTTGGATAAATTGCATAACGTTTTTGAATTTTCTGTTGCATCGTCTTTTTGTTGGGTATCATTATTTTAGCTAATATTTGCTTTAAATGGTTCCAAACCTGCTCATCGGGATTTAATTCAGGGCTGTATGGAGGAAGATATCTCATTTCAATACTATCGTTTTCGGCTACGAACTCTTGGGTATACTCTGCTTTATGATAGCTGGCGTTATCACAAACAATAATTATTTTCCGCTTCACATCCTTAGAGAGTTTCGATAAAAACTCACAAAAACGCTGGGCATTTATTTTTCCTTTAAAAATGTTAAATATCATCCGCCCGTCAGCGGATATGGCTGAAACCAGTTTAATCGAATAACGATCCCCGGCATCTCGAACTACCGGCGTGACACCTATTCGAGACCAAGTGGTTCCTCGATGATAATCAGCTCGGACTGACGCTTCATCCAAAAAGAGAATTAGGGCATTCTTTTGCTCAGCTCGTTGTTTCAAGCCTGAAAACATCTCGAAATACCGTCTGATTTTCTTCTGGTTTTGTTTGTAAGATTTGTGGATAGGGCGCTGGGGAGTTAATCCCATAGAATGAAGCAATCGACTGATGGTGGAAAAGTGAAACGACACCCCGAATTGTTGTTTCAATAACACTTGCATGGTTTTGAGACTCCACAGGCAAAAGTCGAATTGAAATTGCTTGGGATTTCCCAGGGTCACCGCTTTGTATAACCATTGAGCCATTTCTTCTGTAATCTTACGGGGACGTCCTGATTTAGGATTGTCTTTGAGTCCTTCGTAACTCCCAGTCGAAAATCAAACGAGCCAGCAAAATACTGTGCGTGCTGACATACCCATTACACTGACAACTTCAGCTACGGTAGAACCATTTTTAACTGCATCTACCGCAGTTGTTCTTAGTTCATAGGTATAGTGATTACAAGAAGATTGAGTTGGTTTATCGTTGACGTCTTTATAGACATTAGCAATACAAAAACATTGCAAAAAAAACAAATATTTTTCATTTTTCGGATTAATAAATTCCTGATCAATTATGACATTACTTTTGCAATGATTGATATATGTCACATGCCGCAGGAAACTCTCCAGCGGAATAGACCAGTCCGGAACAAGCATCGGTAATTGTCCAATTTTATAATCTGATCATTTCACCGGAAAACATGCCTAGCCACACTGCTCAATCTTCTTTTGCAGCGACCACGTCCAGGATTGCTCTTTCCCGCCGCCACAGCAATTCCCCTTGATGAGTCAAAACTTTGCTATACGCCGTCAAGGCTGCGACCGCAAACAGAAAGGACAATATTGCGTGCCAATGAAACGAGAAAAAATCCGCTTGCCTGCTAAATATCTCGATGAAAGCGGGAATTGAAAGAAAGAACATCAACAGTAAAGGAATCGGTAATTCCATAATTAAAATACATAGCCGCATTGACAGCGGAATCTGCTTAACCGGTAATTGGAAATTATCAGATTTAGTACAAAACGGCATCTTCATGGAAATATAATTACCTAACATAAACAAAACGAAATTGTAGGTGATAAATTGAAATATCGCGCTGATGACGGACATGACCGGAATCTCCAACAGAAAGTATAAGGGCGTTAGGATGCCTGCCATTGTGACGGAAAACAATGGTAAGAGCGCGAGATTTTTTCCCAGAAGAATATCACGCCTCGAAATGTTAGAAAGCACCAAAGAGCCAAATTCTTTGCCGTCAACACCAAAAATATTATAGCGGAGACTGCCGAATGTAAAACCTAAAGGATCCCCTCGAATTTTTTGACGGTTTCAAACATATTGAGACTCCTCAAACAACAGTTTTTTCAGATGTTCCATTGCTTGGTTCAGTTCTTCCAGTGTGAATATAAACTTCTGATTTTTCCACACCTCTTTTCCCAGATACACTATGGAAAGAACTGCTCGATTTCGAATGGTATTGGCTTGAAAATGTCTTGCTATTCCACGAGTTGTTCCAGCAAATCCCAGAAGCCAGAGCGCCAATGTGGCAACGGCAGCTATGAGGAGAAGGATGGCACCACGCTCAGGACTCTTGGTATAGGCATCGCGGAGCCCAAAACCGAAGCGGTGACTCTTCAAATCCCGGAAATTTTCTTCGATCTGCATTCGCTGTGAGTAGATCCGCTTGATGAGTTTTGCGGTTCCTCGTTCATGCGGCAATGAGGTGGCTAGAAGCCATGGGGTTTTGTAACTGAGCAGGTATTTTGCATCCCTGGATTTGTTCCTGGCAGTTCTTTTCTTCCCGGTCTTTCGTTGTTGGCCCCTCACCAGATACAGTTTGCAGCTGAAGCATTTGGTGACTGTCAAGCATGTCGATCCGATATGTCGAATGCGGGCTGTGGCCTTGGCGTAGAGCGTTGAAATCAGGCTCCAGTCCTTTGTCTCCGGGTCTTGATACATGACTTTGCCTCGTACACGTCCGAGGAAATGTCCCCCATGATCCAACACGTCTTGATACCATGGCACACGGTATCCTGCATCTGTAACCACGATGGGTTTGCAGCCTTTCGGTAACAAGGACATAAGCCTCCGAATGAACGTTCTGTGAACTTTGTCGTTGTTGTATTTGCGTTCAGGATGCACTTCTTCGTAGATGACCATCGACCGTCCTTTGACAGGTACCGCTGCTCTGAGTATCATCAACTTTTTGTTGGTCGTGACCCCTGTATCTGCCCAGTCGACGAGAATCACTGGTTTTCTGATATTCATCAGCAATGTCGCAGCCATGGCGGTATAGAATCTCGTCAGTTCTTTGTACAGGTGATAATTGCCGAGTAGTCGGTCAATCGCCTTGATTTTGTGCTTGGATAGCGCCGACCCGTCTCGGTTGCGCCCCAGCGTTGTCAGCGTCAGGGTGTCGCCTTTGAGCAGCGCGATCACTGCCGCTAGCAGAGCTTCGACCCGAGCCTTGTGGCCAATTATGGCGTAATCGGCAATCCAGCAACGCAACATAGTCAACACAGTCAATACATGCATAATCTTCTCTGATCAAAGGACAATGTCCGGTTCGGCACATTGAATGTGAACTGTTGATCAGAGTCAAGCTTTTTAGAATTTTGCGTAAGTCGTTGGTAATCAACGACTTACGCTTTGGGGCACCACAGGCTTGCGTCACTGAAACAGTTACGAAACAATGTCAATGCATGCATGATGACTGCCCGAATAGGGGTTGATACCCGCATTGACACGTGTAACCAGGGCACTTGGTCAGTGGGAAGCACTGGGTCACTTTTTTCCTGAAACCCTTGAAAATCAAGGGTTTTGCGCAGAAATTCGTGGGGATTCGTCAGATGTAAAACTGCTGGCCATCACCGCAATGACGGGAATAAAGGAAACATATTCATTAAAAAGAAAATCCCAAATTTCGCTGTCGCTCCACAATCTACGACTGGATAATCCGATAAAACCCAGAAGGATAATCATACCCAGAAATCCCAGCTTAATCTGAGGCATTCGGCTAAGGCGCCTCATAGTTCCCCAAATAACCGCCGAAGCTGCGTCGGAAAGACCCGGGATCTTTCGTTTCAGCCAATTACCGCGGATCTTAACTATGGGCCGGGAAGCCGTGGGCCTAGCCGAACGGTGAACAATCCCACCAGAGCGGGGCATCATATATTCGGATTGCATAATTCGATAGGCTCGCCTCAAGCCCAGAACGCAAATTCCGATAAAACACATCGCGTAAGTCAAGGCACGGACATACGTTCCTCGGAATTCACTCGCGATTCTCATCGAAGTCGCAGCCGGCCAAGCAAAAGGAATAAGGATCTCACTTATAACCAATATCTGATCCAATTTAGCGTCTTTTTCCTCCGCTGCCTCCTGCTCCTTTAGTGCCGCTCGGTAGCGTAAAATGGCCATTCTACGCTGTTCGTTCGAAGCGCTGGTTTCTTCTCTTTCGCGAGAAAGTAATTGATCTTCCTCTAGCATGAATTGAGTTTCCACACTATTTAGCTCTGCATGAGATAGTTTTTGGCCGATAGGTTCATGCAACATTGTAAATACAAAAGGCGCGCTGGTAATGAGACTTATAACCAAAGTGCCCCACATCAAGGCCTGTGTTCTTTTCCTCTTGTTCCCCATCAAACAGGAGATCCAGCTTCTGAACGCGAATGTCCACGAGGTAATCGACATTATCATCAGAACAATGAGAACGATTACCAAAGCCATCCTCACTCCGTAAGGCAACATCAATCCCAGTATGAAGCTGGTGGAAGAGACAAAAATCAAGATGCATGACCACGAATCATGGGAAGCAAGGTAATTGAATAGGAACACCTCTCGCAACGGAATGGGAAGATGCGCTAGATTCCGATACCTTATCGAGTCCGAACGTTGCAGCTCGGTCAACAATCCGGTCGCCCAAATTAAAAGGAAGAACATGGACAACATCCCAACGATCAAAAGGACAAAAATCTCGGCGTTTGGATCCTGTTTGTCTTCGAGCAATTTCAGGCTCAATCCTAGCATGAAAAAAATGATCGAAACACCTAGGGCGATAGCAACGGTAAAAGTTCTCAGACCCGCGGAAAAATTAGCAACGAATCGCGGCGTATTACGCGTAGCGTTGCGATTGAGCTGTCGCCGCATCAAAATTATAGCTTGCAGCCGCTTCACGTTCATTTCTCGAAGCTGTCCCTCCCAGTTTTTCCGGCAAGCCATTCAAGATCGACGACTTTCTCGCGTTTTCCCACAACCTCCAGAAAGCATTTCTCCAACGAACCGTCGAGAGATTTCATTGACGCCTCATGCACAATGCTACCTCTAGAAATGATTGCGACATCCGTACAAAGACGCTCAACGAATTCAAGCACATGAGAAGTGAGGAAGATAGTGCCGCCGCCGCGAACAAACGATTGGAAAATCTCGCAAAGAACGGAGGTGTTGACGGCATCCACGCCTTCAAAAGGCTCATCTAGGAAAAGAAGTTCTGGATTCCCTATCAGAGCCGCCGCTATGGCGAGTTTCTTCTTCATTCCGCTAGAATAATCCATGGTGAGTTTCGACTCTTGATCATCCAGCTTCATGAGCGAAAGAAGTGATTCAATCCGAGTCTCAGTCTCCTTTGCTTCTAGACCGTAGATCCTCCCGATGAAGGTGAGGTATTCTATGCCTGTGAGATAGTCGAACAGAGCTAGACCCTCTGGAACTACGCCGATTCTTCGCCTGACCTCCAAATCATCGGTTGTCCCTGCAAGCTGTTGTCCGAGAATCTCCACCGTCCCCGAGGTGGGAGCAAGAAGGCCAGTCAGCATCTTGATCGTGGTCGATTTGCCGGCGCCATTGGGACCGAGAAAACCAAAGCTGCTGCCTTTCGACACCCGCAGATCAATTGCATCTACGGCCAAGTAATCGTCGAACGTTCTTGTCAATTTATCGGTGCGGACAGCGAACTCGTTTATCAATTCAGCCCCTTCCTGTTTAACTGCAGATTGAGTCCCAAATAGTGGTGTAACTAACCCTTCGGCAGAGCAGCTCGGTTCGGGCTCTTCGGCAGAATCTGGATCACCACGATTACCACCCCGACTCGTGTCGGGATTTCGGGGCATTCTGTCGAAATCTGGACTAGGGACAAGACTTTTTTTCGGTAGACCGAAATACGTTTTACGGATGTCACGCGTGACGACCTGCGGTCGCAGCACTCGTTCCGTTCGGGGCTCGCCAACGGCCCTTGGTCCCGCGTTTCCTAGGATGAGTCAAGCAAGGGACTCGGAAGAGATCGGGAGAGCTATTCCGGGGCTCTTCGCCTGCGATCTGGCGGGACAAACCAATTCCGGATCGCATCATGCCCGAGAGGAGACACTTCGGTGCATGGCGGTGATCAATTCCGCCACGCGTCCCTTGACGTTACTTGAAAAAAACTACTTGGAAAAAAAGTTTCTGGAAACACGCCTTCCCAGGAAAGGAACCTGAGAGTACGGACCATCTCAGCGACCTTCCGATTGACGGGAGCCAATCCCCCGCTAGCGGCGAACGGTCAAGTGCCGGCGACGATTTGTCGGATCGCTGCGGGATCCAAGTAATTTTTCTCGTTCTGCCACAGACGGTTTTACTGCCGGAGCAAGGTGACCACGAGGCGAAGGATCGAGTCGACGTCAGGAAAAACGCCTACGGCATCCGTGCGCCATTTGATTTCCCGGTTGAATCGTTCGATCGGATTGGTGCTGTGAAGTTGGTTCTGCCAAGCGAGGGGAAACTGCTGAGACGCCAATAACTCGTTTTGGGCTTGGATCATCGATTCCGAGATTTGGGGATATTGAGCGTCAACCTGTTGCCGACGGCACGGGGATTCGCTCGGTTGATTCGCCTCGTAGGGGACGGAATTCGCCAGGATTTCGGACGATTCCCGAACGGTTTCGGGCTCGTCCGTTCGAAAAGCGGATCAGATCAGTTCGGCGTCTCGGGCTTGATCGCTCCGGGGGACATGCGCCAGCAAATTCCGCATGAAAGGCACTCGGCAACGTTGTCGTCGCAAAAGCATCACCCCAGTGATCGCGGCCTTGAGACCTTCGTGTTCGTCGGAGATGATCAGCCGGACTGGTTTCAAACCGCGTTTCGGCAACGGATCGAAGGAACCCGGACCAGCTTTGCCGGGATTCACGGGAAACGACCTTCAACCCCAACGCCTCGCGGCGTCCTTCCAAATCGACTCCCAAGGCGATCAAGACGGCGATGACCGGACGTGTCCGTCGAGGCAGACATTCAAATCGGTGGCGTCGAGCCAGAGAAACCTCCAGTCGCCCTCGATCGGGCGTTGGCGAAATTCTTGAACCCGTTGATCGAGTTCCCGGCAGATTCGGGACCCTTGGCTGCAAGAGAGGTTCGTCGTTCCCAGCGCTCCGGCGAGTCGCCTTTCATGCTTCGAGTGGAAACGCCTTGCACCCAAGCCTCCCGAACGACGCCGAGCAAGGTCTCTTCGACGAGACGGCGCCGTTTCAGGAACTGGGGAAAGCAGCAGCCTTTCCGGAGCTCGGGAATCAGCAATTCGAGGCAGCCGACGCAAGTTTTCCAGCCCCGTTTCCGATAGCCGTTGCGTTGATTGGATCGTTGGGGACGGCGCTGCTGAGGCCGGGCACCGATGAGAGTGGCCGCTTCCCCTTCCATGATCCAATTAAACGTGCAACTCATCAGTCTCCGAAGGAAATTGCCCGTCGGCAGCTTGACTTGGGTTAGCCAAGCCGATGGGGGTGTCGGTCGTCGTCTCGGGGTGGTTTCGGAGATTTTGGTTCTACTACGAAACGCCGAGACTCTGATCGCGCCCCGGGATGACGGCAAGTCTAATCTGAGAGCGATTACCGGTTTCGCCGACGGTCGGGTCACTGGTGATCCGGCTCCGAGTCAGTGTTGTCGGTGTCGAAAACCCGAGCCAAATCCGCGAGGTTCAGACAGCTACGAGCTACGGCCCATTCATCGTTCTGCTCCATCAACAAGGCTCCGATCAAGTGGAGGATGGCGGACTCGCAGAGAAAGATTTCGACGGTTCGGGAACGGCGTTTGATTTCCTGGTTCAAGCGTTCGATCGGATTGGCGCTGTAGATTTCGGCGTGCCGGCTTTCGGGGTAGGAAAGATAGGCGAGAACTTCCGATTCAGCCTCGTCCCTCAGTTGGGCGACCAGGGGAAATCGGTTCCGCAATTCCTCGGCGAACTTGCCCCATTGCGGTTGAGCCGAGGCTCGTTGCCGAAAGGCAAAACCGTGCGAACCCGGCTTCCGATCGCCGCTCGCTCGCCTTGGCTGACGTGAACCAGAAGATGACGCAAGAAGTGCACGTGGCAACGTTGCCACGAAATGGCCAGCGTGCGCTGAATGGCAGCCTCCAATCCTTGATGGTGATCGGAGATTACCAATGGCGCGCCGCGAAGTCCACGACGCAGCAGTTTCCGAGGGAAATCGGTACCGAACGTTTCCGCTTCGCTGCAGCCGATTTCGAGTCCCGGCACCTCGCGTCGGCCCTGGTCGTTGACGCCCAGCGCCAGAATAGCGGCCACCGAGACGATGCGACCGCTTTCCCGAACCTTGACGCAAGTAGCAATCCAACCCAAGAAACGGCCATTGGCCTTCGAGCGGTCGGTCCAGGAACGATCCCACTCGAGTATCGAGTTCTTGGGACTGGCGGGAAACTTCGCTGCGCTTGACACCGCTCAAGCCCATGGCTGGCACCAGGCGATCGACGTTGCGCATCGAGATCCCAGGCACGTCGGCACCTTGAATGACCGAAGTCAACGCGGCTTCCGAAAGCCGGCGCGGGGTCAGAAAGGAGGGAAAGTAACTGCCGTGGCGCAATTGGGTGATCGGCAATTCCACTTCACCGGCCCGCGTCTTCCAAGCTCGAGCTCGATAGCCGTTGCGCCATGTGGCGCGTTCAGGATTATTTTCACCTGACGCCGCCCCGGTCAAAGCTGCGACTTCCTCTTCCATGATCGGTTACGCCTGTTGGCCGATCATTTCCCGGAGCAGATTCGGATCGCCCTCTAACTCGGGGGGATCTGGTCTCGGTTGGTTCGGATCGTTCAGCTCCAATATTTCTTCCCTGGTTGGGCGATGATCCCAATCTACCGAAAGTCCCTGGAGGAGACCGATCACTCGAAATCTTTCGATTCCTAGAGGTCCCAAATGGGACACAAGCTCACGAAAGCCTCGATGCCGAAAGGAAACCAACTCTTGCCCTGATCATGACGCTGATCCTCGGAAACTGAATTAGCCTCTGTTTCAAGCCCCTTCAGCAGTAAACCGCCCAGATCGAAAACTCCAATAGTCGTCAAAGGCCGGAAAATCCGACAGTTTTCAAGAGATTCAGCGCTAACTGGTTCAAGAAGAAGGCCGCCAAACACCGGGTCGAGATGGATTTTAGAATCGGAGATCAATCCCGGTAATTGCGCGTCGTGAACGCCGAACCGACGAATTGTTTTCGCGGCGCCGAGAATCGCATGGCATCATTCGTCAGGCGAAGCGTCGTAGTTCGCTTCATCTGAGGGGAAAATGAGGGATCGGATACTTGGTCGACTTCGATTTTCCCCTTGGAAGCACCGCTCGATTCCCGGTAAATGAATCCCCATGACGATCGTTCTGGCATATTCCGGCGGACTGGATACTTCCGTGCTCCTCTGCTGGCTCAAGGAAACCTACCAAGCCGATATCATCGCTTTTTGCGCCAATATCGGTCAGGAAGAGGAACTTGAGGGATTAGAGGAAAAAGCGAAACACACCGGGGCGACCCGGGTCTGCATCGACGATCTGCAGGAAGAATTCGCTCGGGACTTTATCTATCCGATGATGCAGGCGGGAGCCGTCTACGAAGGCCAATACTTCCTGGGGACCAGCATCGCCCGCCCCTTGATCGCCAAACGCATGGTGGAGTTAGCGCAGCAATATCAAGCGGAAGCTATCGCCCACGGAGCCACCGGCAAAGGCAACGACCAAGTCCGTTTCGAATTGGCCGCGGCCGCGCTCGCTCCCGAGATCAAGGTGATCGCTCCCTGGCGAGACGACAATTTCCGCACCCGCTTCCCCGGCCGGGCCGAAATGATCGCCTACTGCCGGGAAAGAGAAATCCCGGTCGAAGCCAGCAGCAGTAAACCCTGGTCCATGGACCGCAATCTGCTGCATATCTCCTACGAAGCCGGGATTCTGGAAGATCCATGGCTGGACGCCTCCGCTCCCGAACATCGAGAAATGTACAAATTGAGCGTGGCTCCGGAAGCGGCGCCCGATCAACCGCAAACGATCACTCTCGATTTCGAGCACGGCGATTGCCGGGCTATCGACGGTCAAACGATGACTCCGCTGGAAGTGATGAAGCGGCTCAACCTCCTGGGAGGCCGTCACGGGGTCGGCCGGGTCGATCTGGTAGAAAACCGGTTCGTCGGAATGAAGTCCCGGGGAGTCTACGAAACTCCCGGCGGCGCCATCCTGCATTTCGCTCACCGGCAAATCGAAAGCCTGACCATGGATCGTGAAGTCATGCACTTGCGCGACGGTTTGATGCCGAAATACGCCGAGATGGTCTATAACGGATTCTGGTTCGCTCCCGAGCGGCTCGCGTTGCAAGCCCTGATCGCCGAAAGCCAAACGAACGTGACCGGCACCGTCCGGCTCAAACTCTACAAAGGGAACATCATCGCCGCCGGCCGGAAATCGCCGGTAAGCCTCTATCGCCCGGAGATCGCCACCATGGAAGCGGACCCGACCCAAGCTTACGATCAAAACGACGCCACCGGATTCATCCGACTCAACGCCCTGAGGCTCAAAGTCACCGCCCGGCCAGCCTCACCGGCGAACGATCTCCCCCGCCGCTAACCGCCGAAGGTTCCGCCTGGAAAGAGCTAAGTCAATTGAACCAAGGCGAAGATCAATAAAGCGACGATCGCCACCGCCAACAAAATCCCCAAGCCGATAAAGATCGCATGTACCCGATTCGACTTCTTGACGAACGGCCGATCTTTGCCCACCGCTCCCGAATGAGTCGGCTGCTCCAGATCCCCCGGTTTGACACCGCCCTGCTTCAGGACGATCGTCTTCTCCATGCTCTTGGACGCACTGTCGCCCGCTCCGGTTTCCAACCGGATCTCCACCTGCCCCACCCGCATGATCTTTCCCGGGGATAATTCGGTTTCCGAGCCGAGCTTTTTGTCGTCGATAAAGGTACCGTTGGTGGAACCCAAATCCTTGACGTACACCTTGCCCGCCCGCGAGACCACCTCGCAATGACGTGAAGAGACCGAACCCTCCGCTACGGTAAACGAATTGTCAGGAGTCCTGCCGATAGTGACTTTGTCTTCCTTGAGTTCGCAAGTCTGACCGGAAAATCCTTTACTCAGTACAACAAGTTTAGCCATACACAATTGGAAAAAATCAATTGTTCACAATGTCCCGATCAAGTCAATCTCGTTTTACTCGAGCCGGAGCCTTCGAAGCCGATCCTAACGCGTTTTCATGCCGCCTTCAGGAAGATTCGATCAGGGAGCGGAACTCCCGGAACAGCCCCGTCGAATCGTGGGGTCCGGGCGAAGCTTCAGGGTGATACTGGACGCCGAAAAACGGCCGGCTCCGATGCCGGAATCCTTCCAAAGTGCCGTCGTTGAGATTGATTCGATCCACTTCCACCGCGTCAGGCAGCGATTCGGGAACCAAGGCGTAACCGTGATTTTGGGAAGTGATTTCGACGCGGCCGGTTTGCCGGTCCTGAACCGGGTGATTGGCTCCGCGATGCCCGAACTTCAGCTTGAAGGTTCGCCCGCCCATAGCCAGTCCCATGACCTGAAGCCCCAAGCAAATGCCGAACATCGGGATCCCCCAAGTCATCAGTTCCTTGACCGTTTCGATCGCATACGCGACAGCCGATGGGTCGCCGGGACCGTTGGAGAGGAAAACGCCGGCCGGCCGGCGTTTCCGAATCTGATCCAGCGTGTCGCCGGCCGGCACGACCGTGGAAGCGAAGCCTTGCTGCCGCAAACGCCGGAGAATGTTGTACTTGATGCCGAGGTCCAGAGCCACGATAGGAATATCGGCCGGCGGAAGCTGCTGCTTACCGCTCCCCGTATCCGGTCTGTTTCCCGAACCGGAGACCAAACGAAACTCGTCGCTGCCGGTACCGTTCCGGTCCCAGTCGAGCGTTTCGGCGTGCATCACTTCCCCCACGTAATCCACTCCGTTCAGTCCCTTCCAGGATCGGGCTCGTTCCACCGCCTCCCCTTCGTCGAGCGATTCTCCGCAAACCAGACAGCCTTTCATCGCCCCTTTTTCCCGTAATTTCCGAGTCAGGGCACGAGTGTCAATCCCCTGGATTCCGGGGATGTTTTGTTCGTCCAAATAACGCTCCAGCGATTGATTAGACCGCCAATTGCTGACTACCGGCGACAGTTCCCGAACCACGAAACCGGCCAGATGCGCCCGCCAGGATTCCATGTCCTCCGGATTGATGCCGTAATTGCCGATCTGGGGATAGGTCATCGTCACGATCTGCGCCCGGTAAGATGGATCGGTCAGAATTTCCTGATACCCCGTCATGGAAGTGTTGAAGCAGATTTCACCGCAAACCGCGCTCCGCGAACCGAATCCGCTGCCGCGAAATACCGTGCCGTCCTCAATCGCTAAAATAGCTTCCATTGCTCGAATCGCCGCGGCCTACCGTTACCCGTCCGCGAGTCGCCGTCAATCTTGTTGAAGCAAGCCGCCGAGCCTCCGGCCGTCGAAACCGGTCGATGCCCGAAACGGATATTGCCGTCTCCCGGAGGATTTGTCATGCTCGTATCGTGCATCGAGTCGTGATCGCCGACGGTTGGGTTCCTTCCACCGAACTGGAAGCCGGCCAACTGACCGGGATCGCCACGGTCGAACGCCTGGGCGCGAAATCGAGCGGCGAACTTCGAGGACGCTTGACCGACGCCGCCGGCGTCATCCTCTATCACGAGGTCGCCATCGATGCCTCCCTGATCGCCGAAATGACTCGTTGCCGGGCGATCGTTCGATGCGGCGCCGGCGTCGACAATGTCGATACCCAAACCGCCGGAGAACGAGGAATCGTCGTTTGCAACATCCCCGATTACGGGATCGACGAGGTCGCCGATCATGCCCTCGGCTTGGCTCTCGCCTGCAATCGCGGGCTCATGCTGGTAGAACGTGGCATTCGTCGATCCCTCACCCCTTGGGATATGCGGGCGGTGGAACCGGTGTTTCGGCTCTCCGGGGCGACGTTTGGCATCGTCGGTCTGGGCAATATCGGTTCGGCGGTCGCTCGGCGCGCCCAAGGATTAGGCCTACGGGTTGTCGCGCACGATCCCTTCGCGCCGGTTGGCCGAGACAAAGTGTTGGGCGTGTCCCTCCTGCCCCTGAACCGGCTGTTAGAACAAAGCGATTTCGTTTCCTTACACACCCCGCTGACCGGCGAAACCCGCCGCTTGATCGATGCCGAGGCTCTCGGCCACATGAAAAAAACGGCGATCTTGATCAATACTTCTCGCGGCCCCGTAGTCGATGCCGACGCCCTCGTCGCCGCCCTGCTCTCTCGGAGCATCGCCGGTGCCGGAATCGACGTGCTGGATCAAGAACCGGCCTCGGAAGATTCGAAACTCGTTCGGTTATGGCAAGAGGACCGGCAGCCTCCCCTCAATTTAATCCTCACCCCCCACACGGCTTGGTACTCGGTCGAGGCCATCGACGAGTTGCGCTCTAAATCGGGAGCCGAAATGGCTCGCATTCTCCGCGGCGAACGACCGCTCAACGTCGTCAACTATCCCTACCTGAAACCCCGCGGCTGACGCCGCGAGTGCGGCTACCGAACGCCTGGAGGATCCCGGCAAAATACGCCCCGAACGAGCTCGCCGAAGTCATTCGTCCGTTTTGCGGTCGGTCTGCAAACTGAACTGTTTGAATCCGGCCAACTTGGCGGCGTCATAGGCTTCGACCACCAGGGCGAGAGCTCGCGGCGCCTGGACGTCGGCTCTGACGATCAGCGCCTCTTTATCCTGTTCTTCGATCGCCGCTTTCAGTTTGGTTTCCAGTTCTTCCGGAGAAATCGGATCCAAGCCGAAATAGAAGTGCGGTTCCTCCTTGGCGATCGTCAAAACGACGGTTCGAGTATTTTCCTCTTCGACCCCGGCGGTTGCGGAAGCGGGCAACTCCAGACTGAGCACGGGCGCCTGGCGAAACGTGGTCGTCACCATCAGAAAGATCAACAACACGATCAGGATGTCGATCAGGGAAATGATAATGACCGAAGGAGGCTTGCGCCGTTGATGGGGCCGGAAATTCATCGCTGGTTCCTCAGGACCGGTCGCTTCCGGTCGCTTCCGGATCGGCGAATTGATTTCCGTTCACGTAGAACCGTTGCAGAAAATCGTCGCACAACGCCTCCAGTTCGACCGCGAGCGCTTCCACTTTGCGGCTAAAATAACTCCAGGCGATCAGGGAAGGAATGGCGATCAACAACCCGGTCAACGTCGTGTTCAAGGCGATCGAGATGCCGACAGCCAATTCCGAATTGTCGCCGGTGACCAGGCCGCCGAAACTGCCGAAGAGTTTGATCAAGCCGTGCAGCGTGCCGACCAAGCCCAACAAGGGCGCCACCCCCACGATGACTTCGATCATGACCAAACCTTTCTCCAGCTTCATCACTTCCTGGCGCGCTCTGGTCTGCAGAGTGTCGGTGGCCGCCGACTTCTCCCAACCGCGGCACTCGATAATCGTCAAAAGCAACCGGCCGGCCGGGGAGGCTTTCTGTTCGCACCGCGTCCGCAACCGCCGTACGTCTTGTTCGGTTCGGCAATATTCGACTCCGCCTTCGAGCGCTTCCGGAATGACGCGCCGCCGTCGTAACGCCCAACTCCGTTCGCAAATAAACGTCAAGGAAAGGACCGAGGCGGCAAGGAGAAGCCACATCACCAAGCCGCCGTCGTAAAAAAACTGAAGCATCCGCCAGTAGTTGTTTAAGACCCCGCTACGCCCCGGAAGAAGCGTTCAATTGAAAAAAAAGCCGAACTGGACTTCGCGCCGATGACCGATCAAATTCAACATGGCAGCCGGCCAAGGCCGAAAGGGAGCCGGTTCGCTGACCGCCTGCTGGCAAACCAGAGCCTGGATGATCCCGACCGTATCTTCCACCACTCGCAGGTCTTGGATGCTCCCGTCCGAATTCATCTGGAACTTCAGAACGACTTTACCCCGGGCGTGCCGGACCGCCGGATTATCCGCCAGGATGTCGAACCACCGTTGCTGAATGGTGCGGATGACCATCGAATCGTAATCGCCGAAGGGCGTCTTGAGCAGATCGAACGTGGCCTGCACCCGGTAGCGCGAAACTCCACCATCCTGCTTGAATTTCCGGCCGACCAAGGCCGATTGATCCGGTAGCACCTCGGCCAATTTCCGGGGCCGTTTGCGTTCCTCGACCGGGGCCGGCTCCGGATTCGGGTTGGGATTCGGGTTGGGGTCCAGGTTCGGTTCGGTTTGCCGCTCTTCCGGCGGCGCCGGTTCCGTCACCGTCGCCGACCAGCCTTGGCCTTCCGGCTCCGGGAGATTTTCCGGCGTTTCGATCCGGCTGAGTTCCCGCTCGGGTTCGGAAGCCGACACCTCCGGTTCGAGAATCGCCTCCTCCGGTTCCGGAATCGTCTCGGTCACCGGTTCGACCGGCGGCACGGGCAAGGGAGTGTCGGCGGTTTTCAGGACTTTTTCTTGCTCTCCGTCCAATCGGGGCCGGTCTTGAGAATCTTCCGGACTGTCGTCTGAGGCGACGGCGTCGATCCGTGCGTAGTAGGGGGTTTCTTCCGGAGCTTCTTCGGTCGCCTGAGCCGGATCGGCGTCGACGAACTCCGTAGGCTGCAACTCCGGTTCCAGCTGAAACACCATTGCCACCGTCTCGGCCCGATCTTTCGGAGCCGACAGCTCGTCAGATTCCAGCAATCCGGCGCGAACCGCCAATTCCAACGCAAGAATCAGACACAGGTGGAACGTCAGCGAGATACCGAATGCGAAATACCAGGATCTTTTCGACCTTATCCGATTCATCGAAAACTATTCGACGGAATGATTACCCGGGGAGGCTGGCTCTCTTCGCCCGCAGAAGCAAGTAAAAAAGCCGGCAGCCGGCGTCTAATCCACCGGTTTCCCGGGTTGCGGCCGAGGTATTACGCTTTACCCGAGTCCCGATTCCTGACAAAATGGCCCGCGGATGCATCTCAAGAACCTTACGGTCCTCGGATTTAAATCATTCGCCGACCGTACTTCTCTCGATTTCGAGCCAGGCATCACCGCGATCGTCGGCCCTAACGGTTGCGGCAAGTCCAACGTAGCCGACGCCATCAGGTGGGTGCTGGGCGAACAGTCTGCCAAAGCGCTTCGGGGCGGCGAGATGGCCGACGTCATCTTTAACGGCACCGACAAGCGCAAGGCCATCGGCATGGCCGAAGTGTCGCTGACCATCTCCGACATCGACGCCGAGCAACTGCGCACCGCCGGCGTCAAAATGGAATACACTGAGGTGACGCTCACCCGCCGGGTGTTTCGTGACGGGGGCAGCGAATACTTCATCAACAAGGTTCCCAGCCGGCTCAAGGACATTCAGCAACTCTTCATGGGAACGGGCGTCGGGCGCACCAGTTACAGCATCATGGCGCAAGGCAACATCACCCAAATCCTCTCCAGCAAACCGGAAGACCGCCGCCTCGTCTTCGAAGAGGCCGCCGGCATCACGAAATACAAATCGCAAAAACGGGAAGCGCTCCGAAAACTCGATTATACCGAACAGAACCTGCTGCGGGTGCAAGATTTGATCAAGGAAGTGAAGCGTCAGATCGGTTCGCTGCAACGGCAGGCCGGCAAGGCGAGGCGGTATCAAAAATACCGCAACGAACTCCAGGAGCTGGAAACCAAACTGGCCCGGCACCAATTCGACCAATTACAGGCCGGCGTCCGGGAAAAACAAACTCAAAACGAAGAACTGACCCAACGGCTGGAATCCCAGTCCGAAATCCTGATCCAGACCGAAGAGCAGGTGCGCCGATTGCGCAGTTCTTCCACCGAACTGGAACAGGAAATCAGCCAGGCGCAACAGTCCGGGCTCTCGCTCGGCAACCGCATCGAAAGCAACACCAATCAAATCACGTTCCACCAGGAACGAATCGACGAACTCAAGGCGCAGAATTCCCGGGCTCTCGCGGAAATCGAGACGGCCAAACAACGTCGCGACAGCACGCTGAGCGAATTGGACGAACTGAAAACGGAATGGGAACGGGCCAGCCGTTCGCTCGCCGAGGATCAAACCCTGATCGAAGCGAACCAAACCCAGGTCGACGGCATCGACGCGGCTATCGTTAAGTTGCAGGAACGATTACGGCAAGCCCAGTCCGACGCCTTCGCGATCGCCCAGGAACTGGCGAAGAGCCATAACGAACTCTCGGCATTCGACCTGCTTAAAAAAGGCAACCAAACGCGCCTCGAAAAACTCTCGGCTGAAAAGATTCAACTCGAAGAAGAACGGACGAAACTCGAAGGCCAACTCGAAGAATTCACCGCCGGCGTCGAGGCACGGCGGAAAGAAGCCGCCCGGCTCGATTCCCTGGTAGCCGAACGTCAATCCCGGCTCGCCTCGATTCAAGAAGAGTCCGCCGCCCATACGGCCGAACTGGACGGTTTGCTCCGGGAACAGGCGGAACTTCAGTCGAAATTGAACGTGCTCCAGGAATTGGACGCCAGCCGGGAAGGATTCAGCGAAGCCGCCGTGACCGCCCTTTCCCAGTCAGACCGCACGCTGGGTTCGCTGACGGATTTCATCCGCGTGCCGGACGAATATCTAACGGCGGTCGAAGCGGCCTTGGCCCACCATCTGCAATTGGTCATCACGCAAACCGACGAAGCGGCCCAGGCCGTTATCGCCGACCTCCAAGCCAGGATTCAGGGCCGCGCCAATTTGGTTTCGTTGCAACTGCTCGCCTCGGCATCCGAGGAAACCTCCCCCGCCCCGAGCGACACGGCCGCGATCAGCGAAGTCGTCACCTGTTCGCCGGAAGCCGAACCAATCGTCCGGCAACTTCTGGCGCGGACCTTCCTGGTCGAAGATTTGGGCCAGGCGACCGAACAATGGAAACGGACCCAAGGCCGATTCAACTTCGTCACCCGCGACGGCGAACTGCTCTCGCGCCAAGGCGTCTACTCCAGCGGCGCCACCACCGACGGAAATCAAGAATCGCCGTCCATTCTGAAACGCAAGAACGAGATCCTCGAATTGACCGGCGCCACGGCGAAACTCGCCGAGGCCATCGATCGGGAACAGCAAAAAAAAGAAACCCTGTCCGCCGAAAAGATCTCCCTGCAAACCTCCCTGCAAACGGCGCAAACCGAATTGAAAGCGGTCGAACTGGCGATCGCCACCGACGAAGGGGAACACGCCTTGAAGCGCAATTCCCTGGCGGTGCTGCACCAGAAAATCGAAACGGTGCGTTACGAGATCCAATCCTTGGCCGAACAGCAGGAGGAACACGACGGCCAGCGAACGGAACACGCCCGCAAAGCCGAGCTCCTGCAGTCGAAAGCGACCGAAACGAAAGACTTGAACCACTCCCTCGCCCAAGAACTCGAGGCGAAACGAAAGGAACGGGAATCGGCGGTCGCCGAACTGACCGACCGCAAAGTGACCATGGCGGCCGCCCGCCAATCCTGCGCTTCGTTGGAGCAACGAAAATCGCCCCTGGAACAACGAGCCGAAGAACTCTCCCAACTTCTGGAAGAACGGCAACAAGACATCCAGGACGTGTTAACTAAAACCCGCCATAGCGAAACCGTTATCGCTGACGCTCAGGAACAGTTGGCATCGCTTTCCGAGGAACAGGATCTCAACAACCGAACCACCGCCGGGCTCCTCCAGCAACGGTCGCACCGCCAAGCGGAGATCGACGACCGGGAATCCGGGCTAAGCGGCTTGCGCCAGGAGGTCGAAGACTACCGCCAGAAAAAACACGAACTGGAAGTGCTGCTCGCCGAAGACAATCTCAAATCCGAAAATCTCTGCCGCCGCATCGAAGAAAAATACCAAATCGATCTGAAACAAGTCGCCGGCGAAGACGACGCCCCGGACGAGAAAGGCGAAGACCGGGCCGACGGCGAAACCCCTCCCCCCGAAGCGGCGGCCCCGGCAGAAGCCGAAACCGACTGGGAAACGATCGCCGAACAAGTCCAGGAACTGCAGGCTAAAGTGGAATCCATCGGGCCGGTCAATCTGGTCGCCATCGAAGAGTACGAAGAGACCGAACAACGCTTCAAGTTTCTCACCGAACAGAACGACGATCTGGTCAAATCCAAGGACGAACTCCACCAGGTGCTGAACCGGATCAATACCGAAACCCGGGAAATGTTCCTGCAGACCTTCGCTCAAATCCGCGAGAACTTCCGGCACATGTTTCAGGAACTGTTCGGCGGCGGCAACGCCGACCTGCGCATTTCCGACGAGGACGAAGTTCTGGAAAGCGGCATCGATATCGTCGCCCGCCCGCCGGGAAAACGGCTCCAGAGCCTCAGTTTGCTCTCCGGCGGCGAACAAACCATGACGGCCGTCTCGCTATTGTTTTCGATCTATCAGGTCAAACCGAGTCCATTCTGCGTGCTGGACGAATTGGACGCTCCCCTGGACGAATCGAACATCAATCGTTTTCTCAAGGTGCTCCAACGGTTTCTGGAATTTTCCCAGTTCATCATCATCACCCACAACAACCGGACAATCAGCACCGCCGACGTGCTCTACGGCGTCACCATGCAGGAACGGGGCGTCAGCCAAATGGTCAGCGTCAAATTCCACAAGGAACGAGACGGCGACGAGGCCGAAAAGCCGGTCCTGGTCGAGGCCGGATAATCCCGAGGTCCCGGCCGACTCGAGTCATGAACGCCTCCAATCCGGCTATCGACGCCTTTATCGAACGGTTGCCCCCCGGCCGAACTTTCGGGGAAGTGATCGTCAACCGGCCGGACGCCGGTTTCGACGTAAGGCACCGGCAAGACGAGAAAACGGCCCCGGACGATTTGGAGTTGATCGACCCCGAGCAGTTGCGGCTGCGAACCGCCTCCGACCGGGCCGGTCGATACCGCCCGTTGCGCTCGGCTCCCGGGCTTCGTTCCGGCTGGCGGGCCCGGGCCGATACGCCGGCCGAACTCTGGCGCGTTCTCAATGCGGTCTATCCGGGTGCCGTCGGCGACTGGTATGCCGCCCGCCAAGGCGAAAAACTCCTTTCCTATCGGCAGTTCGCGTCTCGGCAATCCGGCATGTTCCGGAACCTGGCCAAGCTCAGCGAGGCGCAAGCGCGGCGAACCGCCCAAGCCTGCTGCGACGAAAAACGCTGCCTCAAACAACGGTTATGGCCCGCCGCCGAATCCGAACCGCCTCCCGACCGGGAATCCCGGCAAGCGCCGGTCATGGTTTGCCTGGAACCTTGTTCGCTGCTCATGGAACTCGCCCGGCGGGAGTTCCGGCTCGGACAAGAACCGACGGTTGCCCTGCAACTGCCGGAACCGGAAATCTCCCCGATCCTGACGGCTCTGGAAACCCTGGCCCGCTCGTTCCCGGAGAGTTCGCGCGTCGCCGATTTTTCGGCTCCCACCGCCCCGCACCGGTTGGCGCTGCTTAGAGAGCGGATTCTAGCCCAGGCCGAGCGGAAAACCTGAACTCCGGCAACGGGTTACTGCAACGGCACGACACCGCCGCTCACCAGATAGAGCACGGCCATCCTCACGGCCAAACCGTTGGTTACCTGATCGAGGATGACCGAACGTTCGCTTTCGGCGGCCTCGGTATCAATCTCCACTCCCCGATTCATCGGTCCAGGATGCATGATCAAGGCAGCGGGTTTCATCTGATTCAGGCGATCGATAGTCAGTCCGAAGAGTTTCGAATACTCGCCGAGATTCGGGAACATCTTGCGCTGCTGGCGTTCATGTTGGATCCGCAACAGGTTGACGACATCGGCTTGCGCAATGGCTTCGGGTAAATCGTGCGTCACCCGGCAACCGAGGGCCTCCAACTGGCGAGGCACCAAAGTCGGCGGGCCGCAGAGGGTCACTCGAGCTCCCATCTTGTTCAGAGCCCAAATCAAAGAGCGAGCCACCCGGCTGAACAGAATGTCGCCGAGGATAGTGACCTGCAGCCCCTGGATCCGTCCCAGTTTCTCCCTCATGGTAAAGAGATCCAGCAGGGCCTGCGTCGGATGCTCGTGAGCGCCGTCGCCGGCGTTGATCACCGAAGAACTCAAGACTCGGGAAAGAAAGTGAGGCGCGCCCGCCGACCGGTGCCGGACAATGAGAATATCCGCATGCAAGGCTTCGAGATTACGAGCGGTGTCCTTGAGCGTTTCCCCCTTGCGGAACGACGAGGTTTCGGTCGAGAAATTGATCGTGTCGGCCGACAGCCGTTGAGCGGCGAGTTCGAAACTGATCCGGGTCCGGGTCGAAGGTTCGATGAAAAGATTGACGACCGTTTTCCCCAGCAGGATGTTCGCTTTCCGGATTTTCCGTTCCCCGAACTCCTTGAAAGCCTCGGCCGTATCCAGAACGAGTTGAATATCCTCCGGTTGAAGACTCTGAATATCGAGCAGATGCTTCCGGTTCCAGGTCATGCTCCGTCGATCCGGGCCTCGAAGCATCCCGGATTCTCGAGGGCCACCACCCGGATTCGTTCTTCGCCCTTAAGATCGATCTGCCTCCCGACATAATCCGGGGCGATCGGCAGGCAGCGCTGGCCCCGGTCGAACAAAGCGGCCAAGAGCACGCGGCGGGGACGCCCGAAATCGTGCAACGAATCCAGGGCGGCGCGGATGGTGCGTCCGGTGTGAATCACGTCGTCCACCAGAATCACCGTTTGATCCCGGATCGTCAAGGGAAGCATGGTAGGCCGAAGGCGGGGTACGGGTTTTTGGTCCAGATCGTCGCGATGGAGCCCGATATCCAAGGTGCCGCCGGCGATCTCGGCTCCCCAGATGGTTTCGAGCGCGCGTTGCAGTTGGGCCCCGATTCGAACTCCCTGATGATGGATGCCGACCACCAGTACGTCCTCCGGCCCCGGCAAATCCCCGGCGATCTCCCGGGCCATACGGGCGAGATCGTCCCGAATCGTTCGGGAATCCACCAAGACCCGGCTGGAAGCGACTATCACGATATCAAATCGGGAGTGAACCGGAAGGCGCCGCGACCCGGAGGCGAGCCTCCGGGTCGCGGCGTAAAAGGGATTTCAATTACGGACGGACCGGCGGTTCCTTCGCCAACCGGAACGATGCCTGATAATCCAATCGATCAGGGCGCTTTCCAAACCGATATCATAACCCACCTTCTCGGACTCCAGCCATTTGTGCCGAAGGATCTCCTCGCGCTCGGCCAAAAACTCCCGATAAACAGAAAGGTTTTTCAACGAGTCTTCTTGCCCGGATTGCTTCTCTTGCTTCGACATAACGAACTAAAGGAACACCTCACACGCCTACAAATTACCATTTTTTGATAAAATGACAAACGAAAAACCTTCGTGGGAAACATCTATTTTTTCACGACGCTCGTTTTTAGCCTTATCTCCCGCTCGAGCCTATCTTATCATGAGGGGCGATTGTTGACTCTCATCGAACATTTTCTCCGGCATTGGTTCTCGCTGACGATCACTGCCGTCGTCTTGCTGGCCGCGGGCCTGTTGACCGCTACCTCCTGCTCCTCCCTGCCCGATACCCGCCGCTTTCCGCCCCGGATCGAAGGCGCCCAATTCGTCGGCAACGAACGCTGCGCCGACTGTCATCAGGACATCGTCCGGCACTATCCGGATAGCGTTCATTCCCGGTTTTTCCCGGAGGATGCGACGGGGACGGAAGCGAGCGGCTGCGAATCCTGTCACGGCGCCGGAAGCCTCCACGTTCAAGCGCCGGAAGCCCGACCGCCCTTGATTCTCAATCCCGGCAAAGACCCGCAGGCCTGCCTGGATTGCCATACGCGCCAACACGGCGATTTCCGCTTGCCGCAACATCACCCCGTGTTGGAAGGGCAAATGAACTGCGTCGATTGCCACGATCCCCACGGCCGCGAGATTTTCAAGCAGGCCGACGGACTTGCCTTGGCCCGCCAGGATCAGCAATGCATCTCCTGTCATCGCGACCAATCGCGTCATTTCGTCTTCGCCCACGAAGCGATACAAGACGGCTGCACCACCTGCCATCAACCACACGGCTCGATCCACGAAAAACTCCTCACCCAGCGTGACTCTCACCTCTGCCTGCGATGCCACGCGCAAATGCAATTCGAGTCCTCGGCGTTACTGATCGGCAAGATCGATCATCAAAGTTTTCTGCAACTGGGCACCTGCTGGACGGCCGGCTGCCACACCGCCGTACACGGTTCGATGATCAATTCCAAACTCTTGTACTAACGCGCATGGATCGTCGCGGCGGACAACTCGCACGGCTATGTTGGCTGGCCCTGGGCCTATTCGGGTACGATCCCGACCGGTCGCTGGCCGAATCCGAACTGCCCGCTCCGGCCACTCGCACCATCAATTTTCGAACCGACGTCCAACCGCTGCTGGAAACTCATTGCCAGCGGTGCCACGGCGACACCAAACCCAAAAGCGGCTTAAATCTGCTTCGGGAAGATACCGCCCTGAAGGGAGGAGATTACGGAAAGGCGATAATTCCCGGCAACAGCGCCGAGAGTCCGCTCATTCGCTACGTCGCCTATCTCGAAGAAGATTTGGAGATGCCTCCCATTGGCAAAGGAGAGCGATTGACCGAAGGGGAAGTCGCCACGCTCCGGGCCTGGATCGATCAAGGACCGGTATGGGAAGCGGTCGGGGAGGAAATCGCTTTCCACTACGAACCGACCCTCCGCCATACCTGGATCGACGGCGACGAACGCGCTTTTCGCGAACACTGGCGCCATCCCGCCGGGTTCTCGGGGGGGCTTTCCGAGTTGAGCTGGAACAACCGTTGGGAAAACGGGGTCCGGCTCGATTTACAGGCTCGTTCCTTATTAGGCGCCGAAGACCATCGTCTCAATTTGGAACTTCGCAAACCCGATTATGGCTTCATTCGGCTCGAATACGAGCAATTCCGCCGCTACGACACCGACTGGGGAGGCTACTACCCGCCCTTCGGCACCGCCCCTCCCTCGCTTCATCGGGACTTGCATAACGACTTCGGCGATTTCCGCACGGTCGTGGGATTGACGCTTCCCGACCGCCCGGAGATCGAACTCAGTTATCAACGATTGACCCGAACCGGCGAGACCTCCGCGCTGCATTGGGGGCCGGTCCAAGGCCCAACACCTTCGGGCATCACCCACAAGGGACTGTTTCCTTCGTCTCGAGCCGTCGACGAAACCACTCATATCGTGGGACTGGACGTTCGCCACGACTGGCGGGGTTGGCGACTGGACGAATCCTTCCGGGGCGAATTCACCCGCAACGACACCGATCGCAGGATGGCCGATTCCGCCGCGGCAGGTGCCGGCATACCCGAGAGCTACACCCGAGTACGGGAGGATTACCGGCAATTCAGCGGCGTCAACACCTTCCGGGCGGAAAAACAAATCCGTTCCTGGTGGTTGCTGTCCGGGGGGTACCTTTACCTTGATCAAAACGCCGACGCCGGATTCAACCTGGACTCCTTCCTGACCGAAAACCCGGGTGCGGAACCTTTCCCCGGCGATACCAGCCGGCAAATTATCCTGAACCGCCATTCCCATGTCTTTAACGTCAATTCCCATTTCGTCCCCCGGAAAGGATTGAGCCTGTTCACCGGTCTGCAACACGACCGGACCCGGCAGTCGGGCGAAGGCGACCTCTGGCTCTTCGGCACGACCCCGACCGAAATCGGCGCGAATATCGATCAAACCGTCACCGAAGAAAATGTCGGAATCCGCTATACCGGCTGGCGCCGCTCGGTGCTCTACGTCGACGCCCGCCTCCGGCAATCCCGGATCGGGCAACGCGAAGACCAGTTCGTCGACGATGATTTTCCGTTCGAGGACGACTTCATGAGAGACACCGACGCCGAGCTCGACGGCCGGGAATTCCGTTGGGGATGGAATTGGTCGCCTTGGCAACGCCTGACCGTTCAGACCCGTTACCGCCAACGGGACCGGCGGAATCGGTATCGGCATCCGCGGGACGTTCATCTCGGTGACTTTACGCCTTCCGGCGACGGATATCCGGCCTACATCCGCTCACGCCGCCTCGACACGGACGACTTCCACGTTAAATTCAACATCCGGGTTTCCCGCAAACTGCGGGCCACCCTGACTTGGCGCACGATTGCCGACGATTACGAACTGCGGGTCGCCCCGGTGCATTACGATGGCCAACTTTTCAGTCCCGATAAGTCGCACTCCGGCCATTACGATTCGAACCATTATCTGGCTTCGTTGTCGGGGCAACCGATTCGCTGGCTACGGCTGACCGCGACCGCCGGCCTGAACGACGTTCGCACGATAAGTTCCGTCACCGACGGCGAAATCTTGCGGCCGTACCGCGGTCAGGCTCTTTCCTTCTTGGGCAACGCCCAAATCCAGCTCGACAACCATTGGGAATGGCAAACGACTTACAGCTTTTCCCGAGCCGATTTCAGTCAAGCCAACACCGGTTTCAACTTTCCGATCGGCCGGGATTACCGGCTGCACGGCACGGTCACGGGCCTGTCCCGAAAGTGGGGCCAAAAAGCCGCGATCCAGCTGCAATACGGCCATTATTACTATTCGGATCCGGGCAGGAATCACGCCAACGACTACACCGCCCACGCCCTGGCCCTGTCGTTTCGTCAGACCCTCCCTTAATCCGAAGCGATCGTTCGCGGCGGGCGGAAGGAACCAAGCGGCACGGGCAGAACAGGCGACAACTTCCGGCCCGCGTACGGCTGGCCCGGCGGAACCGCCCGGCCAACGGCTCCGCAAACTTATCGCATATCACTCGCAAAGCACCCGGTAAATTCGGGCTAGATTTGAGTCAAGTGAGGACGGCAGGGATCGGCGGACAGAGGGCGATGGAGAAACCGCAAGTCGCAAACCTCCTCCTCGGGCACCGACCCCCATCAGCGTCCCACCGAATTCGAAATGATCGGTGAATCTATGGCTCCAACGGTTCTCATTTCCGAAAGCCGACTCGGGGTCGCAAATCATTCAACTGCGCTCTCTCAGCCTTGTTGGGCATGAACCTCACCCGTAACACGAACCTGAATATCGAATTTATCGATATGCTTAGGCACCCTGAGTCGTACGTTGCCATCCCTTACGTACACCCACAATTCTCGGGCTTTTCCGATACCAACCCCCCTCACCCCGTCGATGGCAAGCAGTCTGTCGTAAATCTTTTTCGGAATAGGATTTTCCGTCTCCGGTGCTTTGAAATCCACTGCGATGCTCTCGCCATCTAGTTCGTTGCGGTTTACCTGTTGCATGGCTAATTCACTGTTCTGATGATATTGATATCAAATGCGTTGAGTACTGTACCGATTTGATTGGCAAAAGTCGCATTTTCTCCGCCGGCAAAGAGCAGTCCTACAGGTTGCCGTTCATCGTCCCAAGTCCACACCAGAGATCCAGTGTCTCCTCCGCGGCTGAAACCACCTCTCCCTAATCCTTGCATCTCAATTTGGTTATCGAACCACGCATAGCGGCCATCGCCCATGTTCACTTTCGAAGAATAATTCGGAAAACAGTTTTTCCGACGAATCGGAATACTCCGCTCGGCACATAAAAAAACGATCGTCGACCAAGAATTATTAGCATGAAAAAGTCCTGCGCCTAAGTTCCCGCTTGCCCTCCACGGTTCGAAGCGGCAGGATGAAAACTAGTGACGATTGAAGTTAATTCTGCCGTTTTTCAGGGATGTTCCCCGGCATTGATGACGCCTTGCCGGTCGGACGGCGATCCCGATTTCGACCGCCTCGTTTCGACCGCCAAGGATTTGATCCGTGGCGGCATGCGGGCGGTGGTCTACTGCGGCTCGATGGGGGACTGGCCGCTACTCGAAGATCGCCAACGGCAAACCGGGGTGGAACGCTTGGTCGAAGCGGGGATTCCCGTCATCGCCGGCACCGGAGCCGTGAACTCCCAAGCGGCCGCCGCCCACGCCGCCCACGCGAAAAAATCCGGTGCCCAAGGCTTGATGCTGATTCCCCGCGTACTTTCCCGAGGCACTTCTCCGGCGGCGCAAAAAGCTCATTTCGCCGCCATCCTCGAAGCCGGCGAAGGACTGCCGTCCATCATCTACAACAGTCCGTATTACGGCTTCGAAACCCGAGCCGAATTGTTCTTCGACTTGCGGAGCCAGTTTCCGAACCTGGTAGGGTTCAAGGAATTCGGCGGCGCGGAAGCGTTGGATTACGCCGCCGAACACATCACCAACGAACAACCGGAACTGGTGCTGGTCGTGGGCGTCGACACTCAAGTGCGGCACGGCTACCTCCGGTGCGGCGCCGGGGGAGCCATCACGGGAATCGGCAACGTGTTGCCTCGCGAAGTGTTGCACCTGATTTCGTTGTGCCAACGCGCTGTAAATGGGGACGGAGAAGCCCGGCGACTGGCCGGAGAACTGGACCAAACCTTGGCGCCGCTGGCGCAATTCGACGCCGGCCCCGATCTGGTGCTGTATTACAAATACCTGATGGCCGAAAGCGGCCAACCGGGCTACGAACGCCATTTCATAGCTGCCGACACCCTCAGCGAGAGTCAAAAAAACTTCGCCCGCCACCACTTCAACGCCTTCCGTCTCTGGTGGGACAACTGGCCGGGCAAATCACTATGATTCGAGCGATCGATTCTCATACCGCCGGAGAACCTACCCGGATGGTACTGGAAGGCGGACCCGACTTGGGCGACGGTTCGGTGGCCGAACGGCTCCAGCGCCTGAAACAGGAACACGACTGGTTGCGCACGACGACGATCCTTGAACCTCGAGGTTCCGACGTGTTGGTCGGCGCCCTGTTGTTGCCGTCCTACGACCCGTCCTGCGTTTCGGGCGTCATCTTTTTCAATAACTTCGGCTACCTGAACATGTGCGGCCACGGGATGATCGGCGTCGCCGCTTCGCTGGCCCATTTGGGCCGAATCGAACCCGGCGTCCATCGTCTGGAAACTTCGGTAGGCATCGTCACGGTGGAACTGGTTACTCCTCAAGAAGTGACCGTCGAAAACGTCCCCTCCTACCGGTATCGCAAAGACGTGGCCGTCGAAGTCGAAGGCTTCGGCGAGATCAAGGGCGACGTGGCTTGGGGCGGCAATTGGTTCTTTCTGATAGACGACGCCCCCGTCCCCTTGAAACTCGATCGGGTCGATTGTCTTACCGACCGCGCCCGCCGCGTCCGCGACGCCTTATGGAACTCCGGCATTACCGGCGAAGAAGGCGCCCTGATCGATCATTTGGAATTTTTCTCGCCCCCGGAAGCCGCCGACGCCCACAGCCGCAACTTCGTCCTCTGTCCCGGCAATGCCTATGACCGTTCTCCGTGCGGCACCGGAACCAGCGCCAAATTAGCTTGCTTGGCGGCCGACGAACGCTGGCCGCAGGACCAAGCCTGGATTCAGGAAGGCATCCTGGGCAGCCGTTTCCAAGGACGCTACCGCATCGGCGACCGCCCCGGCGAGATCGTGCCGAGCATTACCGGCCAAGCCTACGTGACCGGCGAAATCGTTTTACTCCAACATCCGGAAGATCCTTTTCGAGAAGGAATATCTTGTCGCACTCTTCGTCGATTCTAATCGTCGGGGCCGGCATCGTCGGAATCGCTTGCGCCTATTATTTGCGAAAAGCCGGTTACCGAGTCACGGTCATCGATCAAGGAAAATTGGCTCAGGGCTGTTCGCACGCCAATTGCGGATTCGTTTGTCCCAGCCACGTATTGCCCCTGACCGAACCCGGGGCGATCGGTACGGCCGTCGCCTCGCTGTTCCGCCCCGGATCGCCCTTTCGCGTACGCCCCCAATGTCGTCCGGCGCTCTGGCGCTGGATGTGGGAGTTCGCCCGCCGTTGCCGCTACTCCCAGATGATCCGGGCCGCCGGTCCGATCAAAGCGATTCTCGACTCCTCCATGGCCGAATACCGACGAATCGTGGCAGAGGAAAACTTGGAATGCGAATGGCGCGACCAGGGCTTAATGATGGTGCTGCAAACCAAACGAGGCCTGGCTCGATACGAACATACCGACCGGATCATGACTCAGGAATTCGGCGTCCCGGCCCGGAAGATCTCAGGAGCGGACTTAGAGGAATTCGAACCGGCCTTGCGCCCGGGGCTGGCTGGAGCCTTCTACTACGAGAGCGATGCGCAAGTGCGCCCGGACGTCCTCAATCGCAACTGGATCGCTCGCCTGCGCGAACTCGAAGTCGAGTTCCGGGAAAACTGCAGCTTCCAGCGATTACGGCAACGCCGCGGCCGAGCGTTCGCCGCCGAAACGACCGGCGGCGAAATTGCGACCGACTACTACCTGCTGGCGACCGGCGCCTGGAGCGCCCGTTGGGAACAAGAGTGGCGTTGCCGGCTCCCCGTCGAGCCCGGCAAAGGGTATTCGACGACGCTGCCCCAACCGACGATCCGTCCGACCCATTCCATGTTGTTCCCGGAACACCGGGTAGGCGTAACGCCCTTCGCCGATCATTGCCGGTTGGGTTCCATCATGGAATTCGCCGGTTACGACGAAACGATTTCCCCCGATCGCATCCGGCAACTCCATGCCTCGGCTCGCCCCTATCTTAAAGAGAATCCCTCGGCGGACGGACAACAGACCTGGCACGGCTGGCGCCCCATGACTTGGGACAGTCTGCCGATCATCGGCCCCTCCCCCCGCTTGAAAAACGCCTTCGTGGCGACCGGCCACAACATGCTGGGGCTCAGTATGGCACCGGCTACCGGACGGTTGATAACCGAATTAATTCAGAACCGGCCGCCGCACATCGATGCCGAGCCCTATAGCCCCGAACGCTTTTGAACCAAGGCCTCAGGCGACGATTCAAGATTGAATCAAGGCGGTTTTTCGCCCATAAACGGTTCATGCCGATCGTGTTTAAGCTTTCGATTGCCCACCTGTTCCGAGGGAAATCAATCTTAACCTTGCTGCTCGGATGCTGCCTTTGCGGTTCCGGATTCGCCGTCGAAACCGACCGGCCCAACATCATTCTAATCATGGCCGACGACGTCGGGATGGAATGCTTCAGCAGTTACGGCGGCCAAGTTTACGATACTCCCCAGTTGGACGTTCTGGCCCGCGAAGGCGTGCGCTTTCTCAACGCTCATTCCACGCCCATTTGCACTCCCACTCGAGTCCAGTTGATGACCGGGCAGTATTCATTTCGCAATTACACACACTTCGGCTATCTCTCCCCCAAGGAAAAAACTTTCGGGCACCTGCTGCAGCACGCCGGTTACCGCACTGCGATCGCCGGCAAATGGCAACTTAACGGGATCTACAACCAATTGCCCGGTCACGACGACACCACCCGTCCGCTCCAAGCCGGATTCCACGAATCCCTGCTGTGGCAAGTGACCAAAGGCAAAGGAAAGCAGCAGGGCGGCGGCGAACGGTACTGGAATCCGCCGCTCGAACATAACGGCAAATTGATCTCCGCCGAAGAGAACCGGGGACGCTACGGGCCCGACTTGTTCGTCGATTTTCTTTGCGATTTCATGGAGCGGAACCAAGACCGCCCTTTTTTTCTCTATTACCCCATGGTTCTGGTCCACGATCCGTTCGTTCCCACACCCGATACGATCGGCGACCGCCCCCGGGAAACGGCCAACCGCGCTCCGAAATCCCCAGAAGAGCGCAAGGAGAATTTCGTGGCGATGGTCAACTATATGGACAAGCTGATCGGCCGGATGGTGGCCAAGGTGGAAGCCTTGGGCTTGTCGGAAAAGACTCTCGTCATGTTCACCGCCGACAACGGAACGCACCGCTCGATCCGATCCAACTGGCGCGGACGCGTCATTACCGGCGGCAAAGGGTCCATGAAGAACACGGGAACCCACGTTCCTTTTCTGGCCTACTGGAAAGGACAGACTCCCTCAGGAAGCGCCCTCCCCGATCTCGTGGATTTCACCGATTTCTACCCGACGCTCGCCGCGGCAGCCGGCTTGAATTTGACGTGGAAGGATCCGGGCGACGGGCGCAGTTTTCTCGGACGCCTGCAAGGGCGCCCCGGCCAACCGAGGGACTGGATATTTTGCCATTACCAACCCTATTGGGGAAAGGCTCCCGGGCAGTTCGTTCGCACCGCCGAATTCAAACTGTACCAGGATCAAAGGCTGTATCGCATCAGTGCCGACCCCGAAGAAACTCACAATCTTTTCGCCGACGATCGGTTGATCGTCCGGCAAGCGCGAACCCAGCTACAAGCCGTACTCGATCGTTGCCCCCCGCCCCCGATCGAAAAGGGCAACAGCAAGACTGTCACCCGGCCGACTTATCCGGCATGGAACAGCTTGTTCGCGCCGCCATCAACTCCATGACCTCCCCGCCAACGAAACTCGACGGCAAGCTCCCCCCACTCACCGGATATTCAACAGCGGCGAATTCGCCGACCTTATCGACCGCCGATGACCGGCCTTCCTGGGCGGTCGAACTGGATGGCCTCGTCGACGACATCTCCGAATTGTTAGTGGAAATTCGCCGTCACTTGCACCGGAACCCGGAGCTCAGCGGCAGCGAACGGCAAACTACGCATTATCTGACCGGCTTATTGCGGCAATCGGGTTTGACCCCCAACCTGGAACCGGAAGATTGCGGAGCCGTCGTCGACGGCCCCAATCCGGAAAACGTTCAACGAGTCGCCTTGAGAGGCGATCTGGACGCTTTGCCGATTCAAGACGCCAAGGACTGCGAATATCGCAGCCGAGTCGACGGGGCCATGCATGCCTGCGGCCACGACGCCCATGCCGCTTGCCTGACCGGTTGCGCCCTCGTGCTGCATCGGTTGCACCGTTCCGGCGGCCTGCCGTGGCCCGTGCCTTGGCGAGTCATACTCCAACCGTCCGAAGAACTAGCCACCGGCGCCCGAGCCATGATCGACCGAGGAGTGCTGAATAACGTCAAAGCCATTTTCGGCCTCCATATGGACCCCTCCCGGCCGGTCGGAGAGATCAGCCTGCGCGACGGTCCGATGACGGCCGCCTGCGACGAATTAAATTTCCGGATCCAGGGTCAAGGCGGACATTCGGCCCGGCCCCAAAACGCCAAGGATCCAGTCATGGCCGCCGCCATGCTGATTTCCGAAGTCTACCAATTGCTCCCCCGCCGCACTAATCCCTTCAATCCGGTTCTCGCCACGATCGGCTCGGTCACGGCCGGAACCGCCGCTAACATCATCCCGAAATCGGCTCTGTTGAAAGGCATGCTCCGCTACGCGGAAAACGATTCCCGGATTCCAACCCAGGAAGCGCTCCGTGAAATCGCCCGCGGCGTGGAATCGTCCACCGGCTGCGCCATCGAGGTCACGTTTCCCGTCGGTTGCGCGGGAGTCAAAAACGACGCCCGGCTCAATCGCCTGATCCTCGAAGCGGCGAATCATTGCCCCACTCCCGTTCGCGTCTTCGAACTGCCTCATCCCAGCATGGGCGGCGAAGACTTCGGCGAATACACGCTTTCGGTTCCCGGCGGTTTTTTCCGGCTCGGATGCCAGATCGCCCCGGACTACGCCGACCTGCATTCGCCGCTCTTCGATTTGGACGAACGTTGCCTGACTTTGGGAGTCAGGCTCTTGGTCCGCGCCGCCGTTTTGTGCTCTCGCCCGCAACGAACCGCCTGAATTCCATGCGCAAACTTCATTTCACTTCCAATCCCCAGCCGACGTTGGGGGTGGAAATCGAATTGGCCTTAGTCGACCCGGAAACCGGCGCCTTGCGCAGCGCCATCGGCGATATTCTCGAAAAACTGCCTCCCGATTACCAAGGCAAGGTCAAACGGGAACTGATGCAATGCTATCTGGAGATCAACTCGGACGTTTGCCGCAACGTCGACGAGGCCTACGAAGATCTGCACCAAAAAATCCTGATCGTCCAGCAAGCTGCCGAGGATTCCGGGGTTGGACTGTACTGGACCGGGACGCATCCCTTCTCTTCCTGGCGGGAGCAAGTTCCTTCTCCGGGCGAACGTTACCGTTTGCTGTTGGATCTGCTGCAGGAGCTCGGTCATCATCTCGTCACCTTCGGGCTGCACGTGCATGTCGGAGTCGAATCCGGCGACAAGGCGATCATCGTGTGCAACCGGCTCCTGAAGCATCTCCCGGTGCTGCTGGCCCTGAGCGCCAACAGTCCTTGGTGGGAAAAGCGGCAAACCGGATTGATGTCGCACCGCTCGAAAATCATCGAAATGCTGCCGACCGCCGGTTTGCCGACCTTGATGAGCAACTGGAGCGAATACGTCTGGCTGGTCAACCGGCTCGTCGCCACCGGGTTCATCAACACGATCCGCGAGATCTGGTGGGATGTTCGCCCCCACAACCAGTTAGGCACGGTGGAAGTCCGCATCTGCGATACTCCCGGAAACCTGCACGACGCCATGGCGCTCACCGCCTTGATTCAGACCTTGGTAGCCCATCTGTCCGACGAAATGGATTACGGCGCCTACCAACACGACGGCCATCCCATGATGATTCGTCAGAACAAGTGGCACGCCGCCCGGTTCGGATTGAACGCCCGAATCGTCGACGGCATGTCCTACGAATGGAAGACCGCCCGGCAATGGTTGGAAGAATTAATCGACAAACTACAACCCACCGCCAAACGGGTCGAGTCGTCCGCCTGGCTCGAACGGGCCCGGCAGATGGTCCGGACCGACAACTGGGCCCAACGGCAACTATCCGAGTACAACCAGTGCGGCGACTACGCCCAAGCCATACGCCGCATGCAAAAATTGTCGAAACTATAGCTTTCGCAGCCTGCCCTCGCCCCCATGGGGCAACGGACGCTCCGCGCTCGTCCTTGGAATTCAACGGTCGGTTCCAGCGTGGGAACCGACCTCGGCAGCCGGCTTTTCCGGCCATCGTCAAATTGTCTTGTAACTTCCACCATGGATTTGCACCATGAAGTTAGGGTCGGTCCGATAGACCGGCGAAATCAATACATGCCAGATAGCTCCCCGCCCAAAAAAACATATTTTTTCGGTATCTTGGGTCTCTTGGTCGGCAGCTTGGGTTTAACGGGTTGCTTCGGTGCGAGCGGCGACGGAGAACCCGGTTCGTTCGTACTGGCGTCCCTGCTAATCACGTTTTTAACGTCCCTGGCCGGAGGGGCGATACCCCTCCTGTTTCACCTCGACAGCCGCCAACTGATGCTGGAGACCATGACCGGGATTTCGGCCGGATTTCTGCTCACGGCGGCCTTTATCATCGTCATCCCCGAAGGTTTCGAACGTTACCTGGAAGAAACCAACGCCGCTACAACCGCACACCTCCAAGAAGAGGAAGCGACCTCGGAATCGCCGGCAGGGCCGCATCTTCACCACGACCACGGCATTGCCCTGGATCCGGCCTTGGCGAGCGGCTTGGCGATTTTACTCGGCTTTTTGGTCATGTTTTTGGCCGAAAGCCTAGGCTACGGCCACGACATCCACGAAGAGCATCACGATCAAAAAGGCGGGCATGTCCACCATCCGGTATCGGAATCGGGGAGCCACTTGACCTTGATGGTGTTGATCGGATTGACGATCCATTCGTTCGCCGACGGCATGGCGATCGGAGCGAGTTTAATCAAAGGGCCCTATGCCCTGACCAGTTCGCTGATCGTCAGCCTTCTGATGCACAAGGTTCCGGCGGCTTTCAGTCTGGTTATTTTCAGCCAGCATGCCCACGGCGGCAACCGGTTCAAGACCTGGACCTACCTGCTGGTCTTCAGCGCCTCCACGCCTTTGGCCATTCTCTTGACTTGGCTGACCTTGAGTCATTCGTCGATTCAGGCCGTAGGATTGGCGCTCCTCTTTTCGGCGGGAACGTTCGTGTACGTGGCGACAATCGATGTGCTCCCCAAGGTACTGCAGGCCCCCAAACGGCGATCGGCCGCGATTCACGTGTTTTTAGGATGCGCGATGTTACTGACGCTCGTGCTGTTGCTCCAATGGGTCGGATTTTCCCTCCATAGCCACGGTTGAGCGCTCGGGACGCCTCCCCGCCCCATGCCGGTTAGAGAAAAACCAGGGTTTTTTCACGCTAATCGCTAGAGGCCCGTGTCACCGATTTCGGGACATATTCGCTTTTTCCCTTCACCAGAGAGCCGAAACTTTAGCGCCTTCGAAATGGGAAAATAAAGCTGGCTTTTTCATTCTCCGGTCGTTATTGGTTCCTCATGGACGCCAAAATCAACCTCAAGCTGGTGACTGTTCGATTAGTGAAGAGCAGTGAGCGAAGACGCTGGGATTCGCTGATGGATCAGAACCATCGCTTGGGTTTCAAAGGCTTTGCCGGACGCGGGCTGCGTTATGTTGCCGAGTACCGAGGCCGGTGGTTGGCGTTAGCCGGCTGGCAAAGCGGAGTGTTCAAGTGTCGCCCGCGAGACAAGTGGCTCGGATGGAAAAAACGAGAGCAGTTTCGTCGGCTTCATTTGATTGCCAACAATACCCGATTCCTCCTGCTTACCGAGCGGGGCGAAGTGCGCAATCTGGGGAGCTGCGTCATGGCCAAAATGCTGCGCCGTCTGAGTGCCGATTGGCAACGGACCTGGGGTCATCCGCTGGAATTGGCCGAAACTTTCGTCGATCCCCGACACTTCGCGGGCACGATCTATCGCGCGGGGAATTGGCGGGCGGTAGGGCAATCGCAAGGCTACGCTCGCAGCAACGGACGCTATACCGCCCGGCACAATATCAAGAAGGAAATGTACGTTTATCCCTTGCGGCCCCAAGCCTGTTCCCGATTAAGGAAGCGTCAGGACGATCCGTCTTGGGGCCCCCAGGTGCAGCGGGTAGAAACATCCCCGAAACAGTTGAAATCATTGGTGCAACTGCTCGCGGAAATGGCTGATTTTCGCCGGGCACAAGGACGCAAACATCGGCTGGAAATGGTCCTCGCTATCTGCATCTTAGCTCGATTGGCCGGCAAGGTCGGCCCCTTGGCGACTTCGCGTTACGCCCAAAAAATGACGCCAAATCAATTGCAGACTCTCGGGGCGTGGCGCAACGCCAAGGGCCGTTGCGTGGCCCCGTCTCTCGCGACGATTCACCGGGTCATGACCGAGACGGATCCGGAAGCGTTGCAAACGGTAACTCACCGCTGGGTAACGGCCCAATTGACTCGACAACCCTTGGAAGCCTTGGCTGCTGACGGGAAGCGGATCAACGGAGCTAATCGCAACAGCAAAGACCATTTCGAGACCGTCATCCTCGTGCGCCATCAAGATGCGGTGCCCCTCGCCGTTCGCATTTGCCGAGACCAAGGCGGCGAACAGGCGGCGATGGCGGCTCTCTTGGAGGATGTCGATATCCGGGGAGCCATCATTACGATCGATGCGCTCCATACTAACCGAGTCATGGCCGATGCCATCGTGTTGGTTAACGGAGCCCATTTTCTCTTCACGGTCAAAGAGAACAACCCCGAACTCTCTCAATTTTTGACCAGCCTGGATTGGGATCGAGTGGCCCAGGACCGGTTCACCGAAAACCCGGAGAAAGGACATGGCCGCATCGATCAACGGAGCATTCAAACCTATGAACCCCTTCCCGGAGCCGTCAAATTACCGCATGTCCTCCAAGTCTTTCGGATCCTTCGACACCGCCATCATTTAAACGGTGGGCCCGAGACCGTGGAATATGCTTACGGCGTCACTTCGTTGCCTCCGGAAGCTGCCGACGCTCAACGATTGTTGTCACTCAATCGGGGACATTGGACGGTAGAAAACGGCAATCACCGCCGTCGCGACGGGATTTTCGGCGAAGATGATTGTCTTATGCGAACTCGCCATGGGCCGACGAACAATGCCCTCTTCAACAACCTGGCCTTGGCGATCATTCTCCAGTCGGGATACTCTAATATGGCCGAAGCTACCGACGATTTTCAGACGAATCGGAACCAAGGGTTGCGAGCCGTCACGAAAACCACCCCGTTTAAACGTCCGAAAAAAAACTGACCCGACCTTCCTGATTACCGACGCTTCCTCCCTGCTGATTCGGTCGGCGAATTGATCGTTCGACCGATACTCGCACCGGTTCAGTCTCCTGTCCGGCTGAAACTCGTCTCAATCGGCAATCGCCGCCTAACTCGAAGCATAATTCGGAAAAACAGTTTTTCCGACGAATCGAAATACTCCGCTCGACACTTAAAAAAAACGATCGTCGATCAAAAATTATTAGCATGAAAAAGTCCTGGAGAAAAACCGGTTGAGATTTTCGATTTTTGTTGTACTGTATAAGCAGGAGATCAGCGAATCGCGACCGAAGCGAGCCGAATCGGGGACTGCTGGGAGGGTCGGCCGCCATTCCTTCGATTTTAGCTTGCCTAGTCCCTTTCGAAACCCAATAATGCTTGCGGGGTAAGCTGCTGTAAGTAATTGAACGAAACCGGCCGTGAATTGTTGTAAATACGATGGCTTTTGACGAAGTCCCTTCCGACGCCATGCCGGCAAACGCGCTCCTCTTCGAGGGCGTCACCCGGTTTTCGGAGTCGACTTGGACGCCCAACACAGACGTCTTCCTCGAGGAAGGCGAGTTGGTCATTCAGGTCGAGGTGGCAGGTCTGCGCTTGGAAGACCTCAGCGTCCGGGTAGACGGTACGAAACTGCTGTTTTCCGGAAAACGCTCGATTCGCAAGCAGAATGCCCGGCGGAAATTCATTCTGATGGAGATCAGTTCCGGCAACTTCCGATTCACCATCGACCTGCCCAAGGCCTACGACGCGCATCACGCCAAGTCCAATTTCATCAACGGCATCTTGCGCATCGAGATTCCGCCCGTATCCCAAGCCGCCGACGATCTCCCGCTCCAATCCTGAGTGCCCAAGATACCGCACCGGACGTGATTCCTCGGCTGGAACGCGACCAGCGACGACCACCGCAACCCTGCCCGAAATCGGGCGCAAGTTCGCGAAACTCCCGAACGAAACTGCAGCGCTCGAAACGAAGAAGATTGATTTTCCAGGTTTTATCTCCGGCCCAAAACGCTGGCCTCCGGTACCGCTCAACAACATCGCGTCGAGTTGAAAGGCCGGATTCCCGAACGAGCTCGAACGTTCGACGGCCACAGAAACAGTTTTTCGTCACCCCGGGCCGACAACGTAAGCAACTCGCGGTTCACTGCAATCAGGTGCCGAACATAATCCGAGGAAATAGCCGAACCATCTTCCGCCCCGAGAACGGAACGTCGCCGTCAAATCAACAAAGTCAAGCTACGCTAATTAAATCTGTTGCCAGTATAACTTTCCGCACCCTCGAGAATTACGCCGTTGACTACTTATCGGGTTAGTCGACTGATTTTTTACGCTCCACGAGACCTGGGCGGTTAGTCGAGCCGAAAGCCGCTAAGAGAATCGGAACAGCGAACGGAACAGGCGATTAACCGGACGGTTGCCTCAGGGAAAACAGGGTTACGTCAAGTAACAGAAGACCGGATGGAGCTCTTGACGGACAATCCGGCGGCATCGCCGGCTTTCGAAACCCTCGTCCTCAGGAACCGAATCTCAGGCCGGCGCCGTCTGATTCGGCTGCTCCCAGTTCTCGCGGCAAAAGCTCTGCGGCGGCAAACGGTCCAGCGCCCCAGCCCAACGAGCTCGCTGCCGGTGACGGCCGGACCGAGGCACGCAAAGCCCGCCAAGTTGACGCCTTACGGCACGCCGATTGCCGCCAGAGTAGCGTACGAATGATCAAGGTTTCAGGCTCCGCCCGGCGATATCCCGATAAACCTGGCGCACGCCGGGAGGTACGGTCGATCACCGGCCCTTTGTAAAACGGTTCCACCGCAGGCGCCCCCGACCGATAATGAAAAGGAGTTTACTGCCGCCGAGGTCGCTCGCGGGCTGAAGAAACGGAACGTATCGCCCGGTCGAAATCGGCCCTGTCCCCTCCCATTACGGCTGGAATTCAACGTTGCTGAGCAACGACTAGTTTTAAGCCGCTAACCAATGACGCTCGCCCCGCATCGCCAAGGAGTTTCCTGCCTTTCGAATCAAGGCCGGCCCAGGGCGAATCTTCCCCAAACAACGGACCGGCCGGCTCTTTCACGTCGGTTTTTTTCACTATCCGTTTGCAAACACAAAGCGCCTTGTGAAATACTCCGCCTGCGAATGGCTACGGACCCTAACACAGTTACCGACCTTTTGGGGATTTTCCAGGACTCGGACGGCCCGCATTCGGAACCGGTAAACGCCGATAACGTCGTTCCCGTCATCGGCATTTCGGATCTCGTCATTTTTCCGGGCATGACTTCGCCGTTTAAAATCGAAACCCCTCGGGACATGATTTTATTAGACGACGTGATGAACGGCAACAACATCTTCGGAATCATCCTGCAAAAGAACAAGGATGCGGCATGCCCCGTTCCGGATGATCTTTGGGAACACGGTTGCCTGGTTAAAATCATTAAACTATTGGACAGAAAAGCTGAGGAAGTTCGGCTTTTAATCGAAGGGCTGAATCGATTTAAAATCGAGCATTTCACGCAAGCCGAACCCTACTTGAAAGCCAATATATCGTTACTGAAAGACGAAATGGAAGATGCCAGGGATTTAGACGGCATGGTTCGTCAAGCCAAAGAGATTTTCCGGCAGTTCATTCAGCAAGACCCGAAACCCGATAAAAATATGATGAGCATACTCGAGAAAAAAGATCCTTCGTTATTGACAAATCTCATGGCAGGTCATCTCGACGATACCTCGGTGGACGACAAGCAAAATCTCCTGGAAACTTTATCTGTCGAACGCCGGTTAAGATTATTAGTCCCCCTGCTGGAAAAAGAATTGGCGATTAAAAAGGTAACTTCGTCGCTTCAACGAAACACTATGCAAAATATTCAAAAAAAACAAGAGTTCCACATTCTCAATACGAGAAAGACCGAAATCGATAAATTGATGAAGGATTTGGGCTTTTTGTCTCCGGACGAAATGGAGGTCGGCGAATTGCGCAAGCGCATTCGCGAACAAAAGCTTCCTCCCGAAGCGCAAGCCGCCTGCCAAAAAGAAATCAACCGGTTGCAACACATTCCCTCCACCGCCGCCGAATATGCGGTTTCGCGCAGTTATATCGAATGCCTCGTCGACTTACCCTGGAATCAATCCTCCAAAGACGAATTGGACCTGAAAACGGCCGAGAAGATTCTCGACAACCACCATTACGGACTGGAGAAGGTCAAAGAACGGCTCTTGGAATTTTTGGCCGTCATGAAACTCAAAGAACTCGAACTCAAGGGACCGATCCTGTGTTTGGTCGGCCCGCCGGGAGTAGGCAAGACTTCTTTGGGGCAGAGCATGGCCGAGGCTTTGGGGAGAAAATTCGCTCACATCTCCTTAGGCGGAGTCAGGGACGAAGCCGAAATACGAGGCCATCGGCGAACTTACGTGGGCTCGATGCCGGGCCGCATCATCCAGGCGCTGCAACAATTGCAAAGCAACAATCCCGTCATCCTTTTGGACGAATTCGACAAAATGAGTTCGGATCCGACTCGAGGCGACCCCGCTGCCGTACTGCTGGAAGTTTTGGATCATCATCAGAATTCGAGATTTACCGATCATTATCTCGACGTGCCGTTCGACCTTTCCCGCGTGCTCTTCATTGCAACCGCGAACTGGTTGGAACCGATTCGTCCGGCTCTCCGGGATCGACTGGAAGTCATCAATCTGCCCAGCTACACTCCGGCCGAAAAGCTCTTGATCGCCGAAGGGCATCTCATTCCCAAATTGCTGCAGGAACATCATATGGACCGATCTCAGATCAAACTGAATCGGACCACGATCAAACGACTCATCAACAGCTATACTCGCGAAGCCGGGGTGCGGCAGCTAGGACGGGAAATCGCCGCGGTCTTGCGCAAGGTGGCCAAGAGCATCGGCACGGAAAACGAACGGCAACCCATTAAAATCACGAAAGAATGGCTGACGCAAAAACTCGGCGCCGAACGATTTCCCCAGGAAGCCGCCGAAACGATCGAGGATTGCGGGATCGCCATCGGCTTAGCTTGGACTCCTGTCGGCGGAGAAGTGCTCTACATCGAAGCGACGCAAGTCGCCGGCACGGGCCGCTTGATTCTCACCGGACTGCTCGGAGAAGTGATGAAAGAAAGCGCCCAGGCCGCTTATACCTACCTGCTGAGCCAGAAAGACGCGCTCGGACTGAAAATCGAAGACGCCGACAAGTTGAATATTCACATCCACGTACCGACCGGCGCGCAGCCCAAAGACGGTCCCAGTACGGGAATCACCATCGCCGTGGCTCTGGCGTCCCTCTTTTCCCGCCGACGGATTCGTTCCGACTTGGCCATGACCGGCGAGGTCAGCTTGCGAGGCCGCGTGTTGCCGGTGGGCGGGATTCGCGAAAAAATTCTGGCCGCTTTCCGCTCCGGGATCAAGACCGTTATCATTCCGGACCGCAATCGGAACGACTGGAACGAGATCGCCGACGAAATCAAGAACCAAATTGAAGTTCGATTTGTCAAAACGGTTGCCGAAGTCATCCAATACTGCCTGTTACCGTGACTGTGCGACCATTGATTCTGAGCGGGGCGCTGTTGCTGTTATTCCGGTTTGTCCCCTTGGCCCAGGAGTTTTTCCAACCCGCTTCGGGAGCGGAGTTGGCTCAACAAATGCGCCAAACCCGGCTCCTGAACTACGAACGAATCAGCGGAACTCTCCAGACTCGAGGCCGGAACGGACGGCGAATCGTCCAAAATCTCGTCCTGAAAACCCAGCTCCAAGCCCCCCAATGGCAGAGCGTTTTTGAGCTAACCCCGCCCGGCACCGGAAACCTGACGCGACTGACCATTATCAAGGGGGGCGTTTCTCCACCGCGCTATCTGCTAGCCACCGGCCAGGCGCCCCCGGTCGAGATCACTCCCGAAACAGCCATGACTCCTTTGGCGGGCACCGACTTCTGGCCGGCCGATTTGGGACTGGGATTTTTCCACTGGCCCCGGCAGACGTTGCTAACCGATATCAAAATCCGCATGCGCAAAGGGATCGCCTGTTACGTTCTGGAAAGCCGTCAGGAACCGGAACTCGAGTACGGGTATACGAGGGTCCGTTCTTGGATTTCCCGCAATCACGGCGGTCTGATTTACGCCGAGGCCTACGATCGCAAGGGAAAACGCCTCAAGAAATTCGAAATCTCCGACGTCGAAAAAATCGACGGCCAGTGGAAAATCAAGGAACTACGCATCCACGACTACCGGGCCCGATCGACGACCAAACTGTCTTTCGACAACTGATCCCCGCCCAGCCCGAACCGTTCGACGGTCGAAATAACGCACTAAATGCCGGGCCGGTATTTCTTTTCCCCCGATTGTGCGTTACGTTATAGGGTGGAATGGCGCGAAAAAAAACTATCGAAAAGAATCCGGATGACGGGGACTGGGGAAATATTCTGGGATTATTCTACCTCAGTATCGCGGCGCTGTTTTTCGCGGCGTTGCTCTCGTTCGACCCTGGAGACCTGAAATTCAATCAGCATCCCCACCACGAAAACACGAAAAATCTGGTGGGCATCGTCGGAGCCTGGACCGGGCAATGTTGTTTTTTCGTATTCGGCGCGCTCGCGTTCCTGTTGCCGGTCGTATTGCTAAATCTGGGGCTGACCTATTACTTCCCGAAGCTCTGCAGCTTGTTCGGCTGCCGCCGGGTTCATCTGATCGCGCTCTGCATGATCCTGTCCTGCGCCGGGATGCTGGATCTGATTTCCAAGAGCATCCCCTTGCTAGCGACTTCTTCCGTCTCGCCTTACGGAGCCGGCGGCTTCATCGGTTACGCTCTCAACAGCTGGTTTTTCGTCCGGTTCTTCCACGAAATCGGAGCCATGACCCTTTACCTGACCGTGTATGCCGCCAGCTTGGTCATTCTGACCAATTTGGATGTCGGCGCCTTGTTCCGGGAATGTTGGGATTGGATCTTGGACTGTTCGGCCAAGGTCATCAAGAATGCCGGTCCGGAAGAACGACGGCTGCGGCAACAACAACGGCAACTCGCCAGAGAAGCCAGAAGGCTTCAGGGCGGTTTCCGGTGGCCCTTTCTCCGAACGGCAACCGCCGGAGCGGACGTCGAAGTCCTGCCGAAACCCAAAGTCGTCGACCACAGCGTCTCTGCCTCGGCGCCGCCTCGAGCCCGCGCTCGTTCCGCTAAACCGACTCCAAGCGTTCCGGAGCCTGCGCCGCAGCCCGAACCACCGAAGAAACCGAGTAATTCCGCTTCGCCGGCACCCAAGGCAACCGAACCGGTCATTACCCTTCCGACCGCTCCCAATCCCGCGGCGAAACCCAAGAAGAAATCCTTGTCGGTCGCCAAACCGCCGGTGATCGGCGACTACATACTGCCCGATGTCGACTTTCTCGACTACATGGAGCCCGATACCGTCAAGACCGACACGAAGGAAACCTTGATGGCCAACGCGGAACTGATGAAAAACACCTTGAAGCAGTTCGGCATCAACGTGACGCTCGGCGACATCACCAAAGGCCCCACCATCACCCGTTACGAACTGCATCCGGCGCCGGGCATCAAACTGGAACGCATCGGGAACCTCAGCAACAACATTGCCGCCGCGCTCAAGGCCGAACGCATCAACATGCTCGTCCCCGTCCCGGGCAAAGGTTCGGTGGGAATCGAAATCCCGAACAAAATCAAATCCAAGGTCATCATTCGCGACCTGCTGGAATCCGAAGAATGGACCGACACCAAAGCGCGCCTCCCGATCGTGCTGGGCAAAGACGTGTACGGCAAACCCATGATCGTGGATCTGGCCGGCATGCCGCATTTGTTGATAGCGGGAAGCACCGGTTCCGGCAAATCGGTCTGCATCAACGCCGTCATCGCTTCGCTGTTATACCGCTACTCGCCCGAGGATCTCCGCTTCGTCATGATCGATCCCAAGGTCGTCGAACTGCAACAGTACAATTCCCTGCCCCACCTCGTGGTCCCGGTGGTTACCGATCCCAAAAAAGTCGTACTCGCCCTTCGTTGGGTAGTTAACGAAATGGAGAAACGTTATCAAATTTTCGCCAAAGTCGGGGTCCGCAATATCCAATCCTTCAACGACCGGGTTCGAAAAGAAGTGGAGGAAGTCGACGCTCCCGCCGAGGACCCGGAGGAATATTCGACCGATCTCGACGAGAACATGAAAGTGCCGAGGGAAGACGAAATCGATATTCCGGACAAGCTCAGTTATATCGTCGTGATTATCGACGAGCTCGCCGATCTGATGCTGGTGGCCCCGTCCGACGTGGAAATGGCCATCGCCCGGATTACTCAAATGGCTCGAGCGGCCGGCATCCATTGCATCGTCGCCACTCAACGGCCCAGCGTCGACGTCATTACCGGCGTCATCAAGGCCAATATTCCAGCGCGCATCGCCTTCCAAGTGGCCTCCAAAACCGATTCGCGAACGATTCTGGACAGCATGGGCGCCGACAAGCTGCTGGGCAAAGGCGACATGCTCTATCTGCCGCCGGGGTCGGCCAAACTGATCCGCGCTCAAGGCGTGCTGATCACCGACGAAGAAATCCAGAGCATCGTCGACCACATCAGTCAGCAAGCGACTCCCAGCTACGAAGGAGAAATTCACGAGCAACTGAACAAGCCGGTCGTCAGCGCCAGCGAAGGCGATTCGGACGAAGACGAAGAATTAATCGAAAAGTGCATCGAAGTGATCCGCTCCGAACAGAAGGCGAGCGTTTCGCTAATGCAACGCCGGTTGCGCATCGGCTATACCCGAGCGGCCCGCATCATGGACGAAATCGAAAATCGCGGCATCGTCGGTCCCGGACGAGGCGCCGAACCTCGAGAAATCCTGATCGACTTGGACGGTGGCGGCGCCGACGGCCAGGGTCAGGGATTGGCGGGTTGACGCGGGGCCCGGCCTCCCTTTCCGATGCTTCGTTTCGCCCGGTCTCGGCGACCGGATCCAGCTCCCGGACTCCGTTGCGTCCCGTTGCGGATTGACCGGCCGCCCGGCGAATAGCTTAAACTTCAAGAAGTACCGGCAGGAGCGGATTAGGGCTCTCGCCTAAATAACATATTTGTTCAAATGATTAAATTTTTATCAGAATTTCATTCTGACATGTTAATGAACGGATAATCTCTCTGGTAATCTAAAAACTGATTTCGATGGTTTATTTAAAGCTGGAAGTTATCAACCCATTTAGGTCGATTCAATGGTTTTTGAAAGGCTTGATGACGGTAAATCTTAGTTTCCAATCCTTTGACAACCAACGAATTAGAATTAATTACTTTTAAAGGTTGAAAAAATGAAATATGTATGATATGATTAAGCGTGAGCGATCAGGTTGCCGTTATCAGAAAAAAATATCTGAGCTTGGAGCCAAACTTCCAAGAATTGATTAAGCGTCATTGGCTAGCATCCGAGGCAATAGCCATTGGTAGGGGTGGAATAGAAATAGTTCACGAAGCTACGGGTGCTAGCCGCACTACGATTCGAGCGGGAATTAATGAATTAAAAACGGGAGCAATTTCGGAAAAAAATCGCCAAAGGAAAGTAGGAGGGGGACGGAAATTATTAGCCAAACACGACAAGACTCTTTTGTCAGATCTGAATAATCTTATCGAACCCGAAACTCGAGGTGATCCTGAAAATCCGTTGCGTTGGACTTGCAAAAGTGCTGAACAAATCAAAACCAAATTAAATGAAATGGGACATCAGATAAGTGAACGCACCGTAAATCGTTTTCTCCATGAAATGGGATACAGCCTTCAAGGCAACCAGAAGACGCTAGAAGGCAACCAGCATCCCGATCGAGACCAGCAATTTCGATATATTGAACGCAAATCTCGGAAATTCCTGAAGGAAAATGAACCCGTGATTTCGGTTGACACCAAAAAAAAGGAATTGGTGGGACAGCACAAAAATATGGGGAATGAATGGCATCCGAATGGAAATCCTGAACTAGTCAAAATGCATGATTTCCCTGATCCAAAACTACCTAAAGCAAATCCCTATGGCGTGTTTGATATTAACACCAATACGGGTTGGGTAAGTATAGGCACTGATCACGATACTGCGGAATTTGCGGTAGAAACTATTCGTCGATGGTGGCTAGCAATGGGACGAAAAAAACATCCCAAGGCCAAGAAGCTATTAATTACAGCTGATGGAGGAGGTTCAAATGGTAGTCGTAATAAATTATGGAAAACCGAGTTACAAAAACTGGCTGATGAACTTAGTATGGAAATATCAGTTTGTCATTTTCCACCTGGTACGAGCAAGTGGAATAAAATTGAACATCAAATGTTTTCATATATTTCAATGAATTGGCGGGGACGCCCATTAACCAATTATGAAACCATAGTTAATTTGATTAGCAATACAACAACTAAAAATGGGTTGAAAATAAACTGTGATCTAGATGAATCCAAATATCAGACGGGCATAAAAATTACTGACGAACAAATGCAAGATTTGCGTTTGACTAAAGAGAAGTTTCATGGTGAATGGAATTATAAATTAAAGCCCCATGAATGTAAATAATACATTTGATACATACACGGAAAACAGATAGTTTATTTTGGCGAGAGCCCTTAGGGGAAAATTTCGGGAAGGTCAGATACTCCCAAGGACGCATCATTCCACCGCCGATCGGTTTCGTCCCGATACCGCGGCAACGCAACCGAACTCCCGAACGGAAGTCTCCGAACCGTTCGATAGCGACGAGATCAGCTGAAACGCCTGCCGAACCGAGGCCGGTCCGAAAGCGAAAACCGCCGTTCGGGGAATTTCCGTTCTGCCGCAATGAACGAAGTTCCGAGCTCGAATTTCCTGACGATAAAATCGGTCCGGCAACGACGGACGCCACGGCAGGCAAGCGACCGGCCCGTTCGCCCGGGGCCCGGGAACCGAGGCCGCTTCGGATTCCCCGGTTGGGAAGTGCGGGGCTATTTCTTTTCGGCAGCTTTCTCGGCTCTTGGAATCTGCTTCGCCGCCACGTTCTCCGCGGGCTGATTGATGCTCTCGACCCGGACTTTCAACGCCGCGACGATCTCCCCGTGCAACTTCAAGTCGACGCCGAACTCGCCGAGTTCCTTGATCGGATCCTCCAAGTGAATTTTCCGCTTGTCGATGTCCACGTCGAATTGCTGTTTCAACTCGATGGCGATCTTGGCCGGCGTCACCGAACCGAACAGACGACCGTTCTCGCCGGTGCGTACTTTCAGAGTCAAAATCAACTTGGACAAACTCGTCGCCAATTCGTTCGCCGCTTCCACTTCTCGCGATTCCCGCTCGATCCGACGCGCTTTCAGCACCTCGAGGCGGCGCCGGTTGGAAGCCGTCAAGGGGACGGCGTAGCCGCCCGGAATCAAATAGTTTCGCGCATATCCGGCGGTGACCTCGACTCGATCGGATTCACTGCCCAAACCGCTTACGGGCCTCACCAAAATAACCTCTGCCTTCGCCATAACTGAACCTGTAAAATAATCAAACGCTCCCAGATTGCCGCTCGCCGTGATCGTCCTTTAAAACGGGACATATTCCTGATCGGCCTGCGGGTCGGAACTAGCCGGGCTCGAAGGGGCTCCGGCGGAACTTTGCTGCGGCACGGGCGCGGCACTCGCCGCCGGCGGAGCGGGGGCGGCGGCAGGCTGCCGAAAGCCTTCGGCAGCGGGAACGCTGGCCGGCGCGCCTTCGGCCTGTTGCCGCGTGTCCAAGAAAGAAAAGCGTTCCATCACCACCCCTAATCGGTTTCGTTTCTGATGGGTTTGCCGATCTTCCCACTGGTCCAACTTCAATCTCCCCTCGACCAAGATCGGCCTCCCCTTCGTAACGAACTTGCCAATCGTTTCGGCTTGCCTGCCGAAGGCGTCGACATCGACGAAGGTCGTTTCTTCCTGCAATTCGCCGGCTTCGTTCTTCCAGTTGCGGGAAACCGCCAGACCGATTTTTCCGATGGCCGTTCCCTTTTCGGTATAACGCAATTCGGGGTCCCTGGTCAGTCGTCCTACGAGAATGACTTTGTTGAAACTAAACGCTGACATGGTCTTTGGTTGATCGCGAATCCGTTTCGGTCGACGCCACAGGCTTCCGCTCCGGAGCCGGTTTACCCGCTAGGCAGATGAAAGATCGAAAAACGTGTTCGTTGTCCCGGAGCGCCGATTGCACCTGAGCTAAACCCTCGGTCGAAATCTCGAATAATACCGAAAAATAATGACCGCTGGGACGATCGCGGTCGACCAGCCGAGCGAAAGACCGGCTTTCCATCGAGTCGATCGATTCGACTTTCCCGCCCGCATCTGCGATGCAAGCGGCTACGCCGTCGATCATGGCCTGAACGTTGTCCTCTTGCCCCAAACTGTTCAGTATGAATAATGCGTCGTACTTTTTCACGCTAACTGCCGACTTCGTCGTTGTCTGTTGCCACCCTACCGTTATATTGAGCCATTGCCAACTCGAATCCTTCGTTGACCGCCGCGGCGACCTGATCGCTGACGCGCTCCAAGACGAGTTCAAGTAATTCGCGTTCGCGAGAATCGAACCGGCCTAGAACATGGCCCAACACCGAACCCCCTCCCCGGCGCCCGATGCCGATCTTCAACCGCGCGAATTGTTCCGTGCCCAACTCCTGGGCTACGGAACGCAGTCCGTTATGCCCGCCGCTGCTGCCCCGCAGCCGCAGCCGGACCGTACCCAACTCCAAATCCAAATCGTCCGTCACCACGAGCACCCGAGCGAGATCGATCTTGTAATACGACACCACTCGAGCCACCGACCGGCCGCTCCGGTTCATAAAGGTCAACGGCTGGCAAAGTAACACTTCGGCGCCGCCCAAGCCGCCTTTGCCGCAACGCGCGTCGAACCGGTTCTCGGTCCGGAACGGGCAAGCCATCCGTTCGCCCAACCGCTCCACCGCCAGAAACCCCGCGTTATGCCGGGTTCCGGCGTAAGAAGTTCCAGGATTGCCCAGGCCGACTACCAAATAGACATCGTGCATCGGTCCCGGCCGGCAGGAATCCGGCTCCCGTCACTTCGCCGGCACTTCCTTTTTCTCGGCCTCTTCCTCGACCGCTTCCACTTTCACCCGAGGTTCGGTAATCGTGATCACCGGCACGTGCGCATCGCCGATAACTTCGACGCCTTCCGGCAAGGGCATCTCGCCGAGATGCATGATGGCCCCCGCTTTCATCTCGGTCACGTCGATCGTGATCGCCGCCGGCAAATCCTTGGGCAACGCCCTGATTTTGGTTCGGAACAAAACGTGTTCCAACGTGCCTCCCGACGTTTTCACCCCGATGGCCTCCCCGGTCGTTTCGATCGGGACGGTCACCGTGACCGGTTCCTCGGCGGAAACTTTGTGCAAGTCCACATGCAGCACCTTGCCGGTCAGCGGATGATGATCCACGACCTGAATCATGGCCAGTTGCTTGCCATCGCCGACGCCGGCGATGGTCAGTTCGACCAAGACGTTCTCGGAAACCGAAGCGTGGACCAGATGCTCGAATTCCTTGGCGGAAAGATCGATGACCTGATTGTCGATGCCCTTGCCGTACAGGACGCCAGGGATGCGCCCTCCGGCCCGGAGCTTTTTAACCCGGTTTCTGCCTAAAAGTTGCCGTGTCTGAGCGCTCAGTGAAACTGCTTCCATACTTCCATCCGCATTGCTAACCGACAGCCGGTCAATCCTCGGTTTCGTTAAACAGAGTAGAGACCGAAGAATTATCGTGGATCTGCCGAATGGCCTTCCCCAACAATTCCGCGACCGACAGCGTCGTGATTCGAATGCCCCCGATTTCGGGATCCAAGCCGCCGGAGGCCGAGACCATACCGGGCGCACGCGTTTCGTCAACCGCAGATTTCTTCAAGGCCAAAAGATCCGAGGCGGGCGTTACGGTATCGGACACGATCAACTCGTCGATGCCCGAATTCCGCAGGTGTTCGAAACCCTCCCGGTCCAACAGGAAATGAGTGACGCACGCCAGGACCCGCCCGGCGCCTTGCTCTTTCAGGGTTCGGGCCGCCAAGGCCAAGGTTCCTCCGGTGGTCACCAGATCGTCGACGACCAAGGCCGTCCTGCCTTCCACTTCGCCGATCAGCGACAAGCTTTCCACCTCCTTGGAATTCTTTCGATGTTTCGAAACGATGGCCAACTCCGCTCCCAGCACTCGGGCATAAGCATAGGCCATGTTGACGCCGCCCGCATCCGGACTCACCACGACCGGGCGAGTGAACGACCGGTTTTTGAGATACTTGTAAAACACTTGGGCGGCATAGAGATGGTCCACCGGAATATCGAAGAACCCCTGGATTTGCTGGGCGTGAAGATCCAGAGTCAGCACCCGGCTCACTCCGGAAGCCACCAGCAAATTGGCGACCAGCTTGGCCGTAATCGGCACGCGGGACTTGTCTTTGCGGTCTTGCCGGGCATAACCGTAATAGGGCAAGACCGCGGTGATCCGGGAGGCGCTGGAACGGCGCAAGGCATCGATGATGATCAACATCTCCATCAGATGGTGATCGGTGGGCCGGGAAGTGGACTGCACGACGAAAACGTCCTCTCCCCGGACGTTTTCCTCGATCTCCACCCGAGTTTCGCCGTCCGGAAAGGCGGATACCACCGATCGCCCCAACTCGAGATCGAGGCTGTCGGCTATGGCTCGAGCCAGGAGGCGATTGGAGTTGCCGGTAAAGACCTTTAATTCTCCCCTTTCGATCTTGGCGGCATTCTGTTTCATGAATGTGGTCTCTGTCGCGACGAACCGGGTCCCGAGAGCGAATCGAGCGGGCTAACCTACCCTTGCGCCTTCGCCGGATTCAAGAACGGAATCATAATCCGCAACCTTCCGCCGAACCTCCGGAACCGGCTCGCAGGGCGTTATTCGCCGTGGGCACGCTCCAAGGCGTCCAGCACGATTTGCGGCGTCAACACCGTAGGCAGCACTTCCGGCTCGGAATCGGCTTGCGGAGGGAACACGAGCACCATGGGCACGCCCGCCCGATCGTAGCGTTTGAGTTCATCCGCGATCTCGGGATCGTAGACCGTATAATCGGCACGATACGCCACGGTAGCCGTATCCTCGAGTTTCCGTTTAACCGAATCGATCGTGATGCTGCGCTTGTTGGCCAGGCAAATCAAACACCAGTCGGCGGTAAAATCGATCAAGGCGGCCTTGCCTTGAGCCGTCGTCTCGGCCACAGCTTCCCGCGACCAAGGGAGCCACTCGATGCCTTGATCGACCACGATCCCGCCAGCTCCCTGAGCGCGCACCGGCGCGCGCCAACTGAGTTTGCCCTCCAATATCCAGAAACCGCTTCCGAAACCGACCGCTAAGGCCAACGCCATGGCCAGTGGGCGGCGCGAACCCGACTGCTGCACGAATTGCCCCCAGATCCAGACCGCGATCGCAATCGAAACCAGCAGCATCCCCAACCACAACACCGCCGAAGAATCGAAGTGATTCAGAGTTACCGAATACAACCAAACGGCGGTCGCGATCATCGGGAAGCCCATCGCCGTCTTGAATCGAGCCATCCAGGGACCGGGTTTCGGCAGCCATTTCAACAACCGCGGATTCCAACTGATCGCGACATAAGGAAACGCCAATCCCATCGCGATGGTGACGAAAAAGAGCAAGATCAGGGCGGACGGCTGCGAAAAGGCGAACCCTAACGCCACCGACAGAAACGGCGCGGTGCAAGGCGTCGCCAACGCCGTCGCCAGGATCCCGTTGAAAAAGGCTCCGGCCTCCCCCTTCTGTCCCGAGAGCTGTCCCAAGGCCCCCATGGTCTTGCTACCGAGAGTGATTTCAAACACGCCGAAAAAGTTCAACGAAACCAACAGAACCAAAATCGTCATCAGCACGAGAAACTGCACGTTCTGGAATTGCATTCCCCAGCCGGGCACTCGTTCGGTCTGCTTTACCGCGATCACGACTCCGGCCAAAATCAAAAAGGAAACCAACACGCCCAAACCGTAGAGAACGCCTTGGCGCCGGACGGACACCGATTCCTTTTGGTTGATGAAGCCGAAGATCTTCAGCGCGATGACCGGCAAGACACAGGGCATGAAATTGAGGATAAAGCCGCCCAAAAACGCGAAGCCAAGCATCAACACGAAAGTGCCGAACGAAAAACTCTCGGTCGGAGGCCCGGCTTCCGATGCGGCGCTGCCGGCGAGATTCAGGGTCGCCTTGACGAGGCGAGGCGCTTCGTTTTGACGACCGAGCATAGCCAAGCCCACGATTTCCTCGGGCCAATCACCCTCGTCGAGCGACACCTCCTTGAGCAACCCGCCGTCCTGATCCGTCTCGGTGGCGTCCCCGACTTTGAACGTCTGGTAGGCATGAGGATAAAAATCGGTCAGGGTCTCGGCAGCCTCTCCGGCGAGCGCGATCCGGAGCCGCCGGGCCTCACCCGAAGCGTCGCCGAGCCAACTCGCCGTGAAGGCGAGGCTAGGGTCGACCGCGGGCACTCGAGCCAACCAGTCACCGAGCTGTTCCGCCGCGGCCGAAGGCCGGTCTTCCGATCCCACTCGCAATGCGGCCGTCACGGCGGCGCTGCCCGGCACGCAGAGTTCTTCGCACTCCAACCAATCGACCTGGGCGCCGATCGAATAATCGCCCGGTTCCGCGTTGACCGTCAGAGGAACCAGCAATACAACTTCGCCGTGATACACGTACGAATAAAGGCCCAGGCTGAGATATTTCTCGGGCGGGGGCCATTGAATCTCACCGGCTTCGACGCCCTCGGGAAGATCCCAAACGATCGATGCCGGTTGCCCGGCGTCGCCGCCGTTGCGCCAATAAATATGCCAGCCGTCTTTCAGTTCGAACTGCAATCCGGCCCAAAGAGTGGTGCCCGGCCGAACTTGGTCCGCCTCCAGCAACAATTCCACCTTGGTCGCTTCGGCTCCCTTAACCGGCAGGAAACTCAAAACGAAAGCGCAGGCCATCGCATAACCGACGGTCGGGGTCCACTCCTTCATAGCGCCGATTCTAACTTCAAGTTAATCCGCTCGGCAAGAATTCACCAGGCGTTACGCATCCTCCCCGGCGGACGACCACTGCCCTTCGGAGACGCACCAACCCCAATCGACGGCCAAGACCTGGCCGGTGACACCTCGCGAAGCGTCCGACATGAAATACACGGCGATTTCGTCGACGTCTTCCACGGCGGCGATGCCGTCCGGGGCCAACGGTTGTTTCGTTTTGGCATAGGCGACGATGTCCCGATCGCTTTGCGCCCGCCGGGACATGGGAGTGGCCACCAAAGCGGGAGCGACGAGATTGAACCGGATTCCCTCCGCCGCGTAGGTCGCGGCGCACGATCGGACCAGGCCGGCCAACGCCGCCTTGGCCGTCGCGTAAGCGTGAGTGCCGAAATACCGCGCCGCCGGAGCAAACCCCAACACCGACCCGCAATTCAAAATCGTTCCGGCGACCGACCGCTCCCGGAACCAGCGAACCGCGGCGCGATTGGCATAAAAAGCGGAAGTCAAATTATGCGTCAGGGTCGCATCCCAACCGGCGTCGCTCAACTGATGCAAGGGACCATCGCCCTGCCGCCGTCCCGAGCCGCCCGCTACATGGTACAGGCCGTCGAACGATCCGAACTTGGCCGCCGCTTCCGCGACCGCCCGCTCCGCGGTCTCGGGCAGCCTCGCATCCCCGACCATGCCGGCGGCTCGACGATTCCCCCAGTGGTCCAAGGCGGCATTCAACTTTTCGGGATCGCGGCCAACCGCCAAAACCGAGGCTCCCTCTCTGAGGAACGCCGTGACGGCCGAGCGCCCCAGCCCCGAAGTGCCCCCCATGACCAGGATAGTTTTATTCTCGAGCCGGCGCATCGATCCCCACCCGGCGAAACCGCTCGTCGACTTGGCGGAAATGAAAGCGCTCGTCGCACAGTTCCTCCAGTCTTTCCCGAGTCAACAATTCGGCCACTCTCGGGTCCGTTAACAGCGTCCGGCCGAAATCGGCCGTTGCGTCGCCCGCGTTCCGGGCCTGCCAAGTCTTCATCGCGTTGTCCTGTACGATTTGATAGGCGACTTCCCGTTTTAATCCCAATCGGATGAGTTCGAGCAACACGGCCTGCGAATGCCAAAGCCCCGCCGAAGCCTTGAGATTCCGCTGCATGTTGCCTTCGTGAACGATCAGTCCCTCGGTCAACCGATTCAGTTTCGCCAGCATATAATCCAACAGTTGACAGGAATCCGGGAACACGACCCGTTCCACCGAACTGTGACTGATATCGCGCTCGTGCCACAGGGCGACGTTTTCCCAAGCGGCCACCGCATGACCCCGCAACACTCGAGCGAGCCCGCTCAGACGTTCACCGGTGATCGGATTGCGTTTATGCGGCATGGCGCTGGACCCCTTCTGACCCCGGGAAAAGAACTCTTCGATTTCCAACACTTCGGTCCGTTGCAGATGACGGAACTCGGTAGCCCAGCGATCGACGCTGCATCCGATCAAGGCCAACCCGGCCATGAATTCGGCGTGAATATCCCGTTGGACGACTTGCGTAGCCAATGGCGCCGGACTCAGTCCGAGCCGCCGGCAAACCTGCTCCTCCGTGAGGGGGGAAAGATGAGCGCTGGTGCCCACCGCTCCGGAAAGTTTGCCCACCGCGACCCGGGATCGAATCGCTTCCAGCCGCTCCAACGCTCTGCCGAACTCGTCGAACATCAACGCCATCTTCAAGCCGAAAGTGATCGGCTCGGCATGAACTCCATGACTCCGTCCGATCATGGGGGTAAACCGGAACTTCCGGGCCTTGGCCGCTACCGTCTCCCGCAACTTGTCCAAATCCTGTAGCAAGAGATCGGTCGCCTCGGTCATTTGCAGCGCGAAAGCCGTATCGAGAACGTCGCTGCTGGTCATTCCGAAATGGAACCACCGGCTGGCCGGATCGTCGATGCGTTCGGCGACGCTGGTCGTGAAAGCCACCACGTCGTGGTTCAAGGTCGTTTCCAACTCCCGGCAACGCTCGAGAGAAAAACCGGCCCGGGATTTGATCAGTTGAAAGTCTTTCCGCGGCACGACGCCTTGTTCCGCCAAGGACTCGACCACCAACAATTCAATCCGCAACCAGAGCTCCAGTTTCCGCTGTTCGGACCAGACCTCCCGCATGGCGGGACGGGAATAGCGTTCGATCATACGTAGATTGCCTCGGATGCGTTCCGGTCCGCACGGCCCCGCCCGCGAAAACCGCCCCGCCCCGGCTCGGTATCAATGCCGCCCTTTGGGCCCCATCTTGGAACGGGCCGATTCCAGAATCTCCCGTTCCCTTTCGGTTAAGCTGTGAATGCCGTGTTCGGAAATTTTATCGAGAATCGGATCGATCTCCTGACTGATGAAATCGACGCTTCGCGGTTTGCTCTCGACCACCGTTCGCACGACCACCGTGCGGGATTTCGCGAATCGCGGCGCGGGCCGCTTGCGAGGCGAAAGGAACGGGACGAATCCGGACAACTGGACCCGTCTTCCGGTTTCGAGGTAGAATTTCACGAATCCGGCTCCGGCACAAAGGCCTCCTAAATGAGCGGCGTAAGCCATGTGAGAACCTTCTTGGAAAATGACGCCGTACAGGGAGAGAACGAAGGCGATCCAAAAAAAGGTTTTTCCCGGCAAAGTCACCGGAAGGATAAAGAACAGCAAAAACGTGATTGGGCGTCTGGCAAACATGACAGCAAAAGCGGCCAGCAAACCGAAGCTGGCGGCCGACGCCCCTACGGTCGACACGTCAGGCCTGCCCAGAATCTGCGCCAATCCCACCTGAACGAGTCCACCGACGATTCCCGAGAAGAAATAAAGGCACAGGTATTCCTTGCGATCCAACATCCGCTCGATCTCCCGGCCGACGAAATAAAGGCACAGAACATTAATGAACAAGTGCCACCCGTGAGCATGAAGAAACTGATAACTGATCAACTGAAAGAGATACCCTTTGGACAAGCCTTCCCAACTCAAAAAGAGCGTGTCCTCGATCGGAAACGCCGCCAATTTCAGGATCTTCTGCAAGATAAAGAACGCCGCATTGGCCCACAGGATCGCCACGGTCACCGGACAGCGCGATCCGAAGGGGGTTCTTCCCATATAGTTGCGGTCGGACAACATACGAACGGTAATCTACCGCCCCGCCCGCCGCCGTTCAACGGTAATCTGCCGGGTGCGTCTCGATCACGGGCAACCGGCGGCCGTTCCGGGACCGGGAAAGCGCCGGGAGCCCCTCAGGACGGCGTTTTTTCCCGGCGCATGGCAACAAAGAGGATTGATTCCCTCCCGAAACCGTACATAATGGCCGAAGTTTTAATATGAGGATTTTCCGGATTTTCCCGTTAGCTCTGGCCGTACTGCTCTCACCGCACCCGGCCGCGGTCGAACTTTCCCGGGGCGAATCCGGGAGCATTGCCCGATTGGTGATGGGTATCCTGAGTACCAATCATCTGCGGAAAGACCGGGTCTTCAATAATCAATTGTCCGCCACGGCGCTGGATCTCTACCTGGATCATCTCGACGGCGGACGGCGCATTTTTCTCCAAAAGGATATCGACGAATTCCGCAAAAAATACGCCACCAAGCTCGACGATCACATTTATCACGGCGACGCCCGGCCGGGCTACGACGTCTACGAGCGGTATTTGCAACGCTTGGAAGAACGGGTGAAGAAAGTGCCCTCGTGGCTGCAACTCGAAGTCGACTTCACCTTGGACGAATCGTTGGAACTGGACCGCTCCGAAAGGCCTTGGCCGGCCACCGAGGAAGAAGCCGACGAACTGTGGAGGAAACGCATCAAGGCCAATCTGCTCCAGGAAATGCTCGACGAGGAACGGGACGAATCGGTCGACATCAAGGAAAAGCTGGCCAAACGCTATAACCGGATGCTCGATTCCTTCAAGGACCTGGATCCGGCCGAAAGGCTCGAGTTGTTTCTGACTGCCGTAGGCAACGCCTACGATCCCCACACGTATTACATGGGGCCCTCCGAAAGCGAGGATTTTCATATCAACATCAAGCTCGAACTCTCCGGCATCGGCGCCCGGCTCCAATCCGACGAAGACGGGTATTGCAAGATCGTGGATCTGATCCCGGGCGGCCCGGCGATGCTCAGCAAGCAAATCCACAAGGACGACCTGATCGTCGCCGTCGCTCAAGCCGACGGAAAACCGGAGGACGTCATCGGCATGCGCTTGCGCAAGGTGGTCGATCTGATCCGGGGAAAAAAGGGCACTGAAGTCCGCCTCACGGTCCGGTCGGCCGGTAAGGCAGGATCGGAAACCAAGGTCGTTCCTCTGATCCGGGACGTCATCAAACTCGAGGAACAACAGGCCAAGGCCAAATTATGCGTGATCGAAGACGAGGACAAACGGCCATACCGGCTGGGCATCATTCAAATGATGCAATTCTACGAGAATTCCACCGAGGACGTGCGCGACATTCTGCGGCGGCTCAAGGAAGAAAAGGTCGACGGCGTCATCTTGGACCTGCGGTATAACGGCGGCGGCATTCTGGACGAAGCCGTAGCTCTGACTGGCCTGTTCTTCCACGCCGGACCGGTCGTCCAGGTCAAGAACTCCCTCAACCACATCTATCCGCTCGAAGACACCGACCGGATTTGCGAATACGACGGCCCCCTGATCGTTCTCGTCAGCCGGCATAGCGCCTCGGCTTCGGAAATCACCGCGGCCGCCCTTCAGGATTACGGCCGGGCCGTCGTCGTCGGCGAACGAGCCACCCACGGCAAAGGAACCGTTCAAACGCTGGAAAATCTGGATCGCATCATGCGCCAGTATCCCAGCGGCATCCGCCCGAAAAGTTCCGGGACTCTCAAATACACCATCTCCAAATTTTACCGGATCAAGGGCACGACCACCCAAAAGATCGGCGTCAGTCCCGATATCGTCCTGCCCTCGGTAGACAATTATCGTGACGATATCGGCGAAGACCACCTGCTTCACAGCTTGGAGGCCGACCAAATCGCTCCCATCGAGAGCCGGGAATGGAACATGAGAACGTCATACGTCGAAAAACTGACGCAACAAGCCCAGGAACGCATCAAGAACGATACCGATTTCGCTTACATCGACGAAGATATCCAGCGTTACCTCGAAATCAAGGAACGCCGAACTCTTTCCCTGAACTACGACCGCCGCTCTTCGGAAATCGACGAACTCAAGAAAAGGCGGGAAGCCCGGAAACAAGAGCGCGCCCAGCGCGAACCGCCGGCGAGATCGGTATACCTGGTGAACTACGACGACGAAAAGGAACCGCTGGTGAAGCTCCCCTATTTGACCGCCGACCAAGTCGATGCCGAGCAGGAAGAGCCGAGCGAACGAATCTACGACCCGCACTTGCAGGAAACCTTGAACATTCTCTCCGACTATATCGCGGCGCTCCCGTAATTCGCCGCTCAGGGGCCAGCAACCGCTGCCGTTAGTTTTACCCCGTTCCGGGCCGTCGCTTCGGAACGGGGCTTCCGGAACGAGATTGCTTTCGCCGGGAAACGCCTTTAGGCTCACCACCAGCCGATGCCTGACAAAAAAGACAGTCCGGAAAAGGACAACAAGGACAGCAAAGACAACAAGGAGAACGAGGCGAGGCAACCGTCGCGTTCGCTGTTGGTCTGGCTGGCCGTGCTCGGAATCGTTCCCTTGCTGTTGCTTTTGATGCGCGACCGGAACTACGTGGCCGGCGGCGACTTAAGTTATCCCCGATTCGAATACCTGGTCACCAACGACCTGGTGATCAGCGGCCGCATCGTTCATGAGCCGCAGAATCGCATTTTCCAGATCACGGGAATTCAACGGGCGGGCCAATGGGATACGAGCAACAAGCTGCAACTCAGCTTGAACCCGGGCGATCAAATGCGTTTTCGCCTGGAAACTCCCCTCAAGGAAGACCTCGAAAACAAAATACTCGATTCGGGCAAATTCCGGTGGGACAAGCCCAATACCCTGCTCATCTCCATCGTTTCCACGGTATTGCCCTTTCTCATTATCGCCGCGTTCATCTATTTCTTCCTCTTTCGCCAAATCCGCATGGCCGGCAAGGGAGCCCTGAGCTTCGGCAAAAGCAAGGCGCGCATGCTGGCTCGCGATAAAAACCGGACGACGTTCAAAAACGTCGCCGGCGTCGAAGAAGCGAAGGAGGAGGTCGCGGAACTCGTGGATTTTCTCAAGGATCCCAAGAAATTCCAGAAACTGGGCGGCAAAATTCCCAAGGGGGTGCTCATGATCGGCGCTCCGGGCACCGGCAAGACCTTGTTGGCCAAGGCGATCGCCGGCGAAGCGGAAGCGGCATTCTTCAGCATCAGCGGTTCGGATTTCGTCGAGATGTTCGTCGGGGTCGGAGCCAGCCGCGTGCGCGACATGTTCGAGCAGGCCCGCAAGACGATTCCCTGCCTCATTTTCATCGACGAAATCGACGCCGTCGGCCGGAGCCGCGGGCACGGCTTGGGAGGCGGCAATGACGAGCGCGAGCAGACCCTCAACGCCCTGCTGGTCGAAATGGACGGTTTCGAAACTCAAGACGGCATCATCATCATCGCCGCCACCAATCGTCCCGACGTGCTGGACCCCGCTCTGCTGCGGCCCGGCCGTTTCGATCGGCAAATCACGGTCAACCTCCCCGACATCAAAGGACGGGAAGCGATTCTGAAAGTCCACGCCCGCAACGTCAAATTGGCCAGCGACGTCGACCTCGCGGTGATCGCTCGGGGCACGCCAGGCTATTCGGGGGCCGAACTGGCGAATCTCCTCAACGAAGCCGCCCTTCTGGCCGCCCGCAGCAACAAGAAAATGATCGACATGACCGAACTGGAGGAAGCTCGGGACAAGGTGCGCTGGGGCCGCGAACGCCGCAGCATGGCCATGTCGGACGAAGATAAACGCATCACGGCCTGGCACGAAGCCGGCCATGCCTTGATCAACGTCATTCTCGACCACACCTATCCGTTGCACAAAGTCACCATCATCCCCCGAGGCCAGTCCTTAGGGTCCACCATGTCTTTGCCCGAGCAAGACGTGTTGAATCGGCGCAAAAAGGAAATGGAAGATATGATCGCGGTCACCATGGGCGGCCGCATCGCCGAAGAACTGTTCAGCCACGATTACTCCACCGGGGCTGCCGGCGATATCCAAATGGCCACCAACTTGGCCCGGGCCATGGTCTGTCAATTCGGCATGAGCGAACGCCTGGGCATGGTGCAGTACGGCGACGACAGCGATTACGTGTTTTTGGGCAAAGACATGATTCGCAGCAAGGACTACAGCGAAAGCACCGCCAAAGAAATCGACGAAGAAGTCAAGCGGCTCATCGACGAAGGCTACCGTCGAGCCAAGCAGATTATCGACGAGCATCGCGAACAACTCGAGGTCATCGCGAATTCCTTGCTCGAATACGAGACTCTCGACGGAAACCAGGTCAGCGAAATCGTCAAGACCGGAAAATTCACCCCGCCGCCTCCGCCGCCGGTTCCGGCCAAGAAACGATCGCAGAAACGCAAGAAGGCGCCCAAGAAAGACCAGATTGCCGACGAAGAGGTGGATCCCGGGTTCGAAGGAACCGCGCCTGCCACCGTGTAACCGAGGGAACGCCGGTCCGGTTCAGTGTCGATGTCAGCGCCGAAACCGATCGTCGCCCCTTCGCTACTGGCCGCCGACCTCGCCCAGCTGGGTCGCGAGGTGGAACGGGTCAATCGTTCGGGAGCCGAATGGCTCCATCTCGACGTCATGGACGGGCATTTCGTTCCCAATTTGAGTTTCGGCCCCGACTTCGCTCGTACGGTACGCCCCCTGACCTCGCTGTTTCTGGACGTTCACCTCATGTGCGACCGACCGGAAATTCTCATCGAACCGTTTCGCCGGGCCGGTGCCGATTCGATCACCGTCCACGGCGAATTGCGGGACCGAGTTCCCGAACTGCTCGAACAAATCAAGAAATCCGGAGCCAAATCAGGCCTGGCCGTCAACCCGGACAGTTCGCTGGAATTGGTATTGCCCTACCTGAAGCAGATCGATCTGTTATTGATCATGACCGTACATCCCGGTTTCGGAGGCCAACAATTCCTGACCGAGGTAGTGCCCAAAATTCAGGCCGCCGCCCGCGAACGCCGGCGAAGCGGCCAAGCCTTTCGCATCGAGGTCGACGGCGGCGTGGACCACGGGTCGGCTCCCCAGTGTTTGCAAGCCGGGACCGACGTGCTAGTCGCCGGTTCCTATTTGTTCAACTCCGACAACATGGCCGAAGCCGTCGCCGGCTTGCGCTCGTGATACCGCCGATCGTCCGGCAATTCAAAAGGGGATTATATAGTTGACTACCCAAGCGCGTTTAGATTGCTTCGGTAACGGAATATCGTTCGATAGGTAAATCGTGGCCCGGAAAAACGCCAAGGCAACGGAAGCAAAAGATATGAGAGTGTTTGCCGAAGGCGTCCCCAAAGCGGGCCACGAAGAACGCGTTCGCCAACCGATCGCCCGCTTTTTCACCTCCCTCGTCGGCGATGTAGAAGTCGAGTGCGAGGCTAGCGTCCTAGGTGGGCGTTGCGACATCGTGCTTCCCAAGGCCCGCCTTGTCGTCGAAACAAAAGCCCCGAACGCCCCTTGCCACCCGACCCACGGGATGTCCGAGACACAGTTTGACCAACTTGAGCGATACATCGCCGCCCTCCGACAGGGCGACCCGCAAATGTCCTTGCCAGGGATCGGCGACGCCCCCGTTGAAGGTCCGTGGATCGGGATACTGACCAATGGACAGGTCTGGTGGGCTTGGATGTGGCCGGACTCCGACACCGGTGCCACTCCCATTGATGAAATGCACAGGGTGTCTTATTCCGCCGAGATTGACGAATTGTTGAAACGGTGGGCCAAGAGAGAGGGGGGCAAGCCATGGATACCCGCCGACCCATCAGAGGCGTTCCGGCCGCTCCGGGACGAATTGAATTCCCTGTATGATGGCGCGGGGCACAATCGGTCCCTGAAGGTGCAGCAATCCGTCTGGGCCGATCTCATCAGAGGATCAGGGCTTTCCGTCCCAGAAGGCAGGGCCGCCCGGCTCTACGTAGACCATCTTTTTTTGCTCTCGCTATCACGGGCCGTGGTCAACTTGTTCCAGCAAACCAAGAAGCCCCCCGATGAACTGATGCGCGACAGTTATGGCAGTTGGCTGGACTCAAGCCAGCAGGGCCGCGAATGGTTGGACAAGCTGTCACGGAAGGTCGATTCCTACAATTGGCGGATGCGTCCCACCGACGTGCTGCGCACCCTCTACCAGAGCATCATTCCCAAGGCCGATCGGAAGCTGTACGGGGAATACTACACACCCGATTGGCTGGCCGGCATGGTTGTGGAGGAGATGCTCGACGACGCTTGGCTCGACCGCGCAATCCATGCGGCCTACGAGAAAGGCGCTCCGCCCAAGGGCATCGGGGTGCTCGATCCAACCTGCGGCTCCGGCACCTTCCTCTTCCACGCAGCTCGCCGAATCATCGAAGCAATCCCGCGCTATCTTGACATTCCGCCCGCCGAGCGCTCCTTGGTGGCACTGCGGCTGGTTTCCGGAATCGACATCCATCCGGTCGCCGTTGAGATGGCGCGAGCCACTCTGCTTCGAGCGTTGCCTTGCCCCGCCGCCGAGCCATCTATCCATCAGGGCGACGCTCTGCTCATTCAAAGGCAAGGCGATGAGCAACAGCAAAACCTATCCTTTGTCGATCATGGGGCCTTGTTTGCCTATCCGCCGGATTCGCCGGACAACACCTTTGTCATCCCCTATTCGCTTGTCGAGTCCGAAGACATGGCTCGGCGAATCCAACTTCTGGTCGATTCCGCCCGAAGCCCGAGGGGCAAATGTCCGAAAATGGTCACTGACGGCATCAAGGGCGAGGACCGATCCGCCCTTAAGGATGCGCATGAGATGTTGCGGCGCATCATCAAGAAACACGCCAACGGCGTGTGGACATGGTACATCCGCAACCAACTCGCTCCCTATGCGCTCTCGCGCCGGAAGGTGGATCGCATCGTCGCCAACCCGCCATGGCTTCGATTCTCCGAAATCCAGGAACCGCGCCGGAAAACCGAAATCCAGGCGCTCGCCGAGAAGTTGTCATTGACCTCGCCCGGCAACACCAAAACCGGGGGCGACATCGCCGGCCTATTCGTGGCTGCGACCAAGCAGCGGTACCTGGCGAAGGCGGGCCGAGCGGCTTATGTGCTGAATGCGGCGGCGGTTGGTGCCAAGAACTGGAACGCATTCCGCGATGCCGGCCATGCCAAGGGGCTGCTTGACCTGACCGAAAGCCACCTAGATGGTGAGGTGCTCAAAGCGAAGCCTTTCCACGGTTCTCAATCCTGCGTGGTCGGGCTCCGCCTTGACACGCCGAACCGCCTGGTACTGGTGAATGCTTCACAGCGCCTGGCGCCAGGGATGGCTTGGGGCGAGGCACAGCCATTGGTGCGCCGCATTCCTTCATTGCCCCCCCTCCCGCCGACAGCGGAATCCCCCTACAAACAGTCCGCAAGACAAGGTGCCACCATAGTTCCTGCCGTACTCGTCCGTTTCGACCCGGATCATCCCGATCTCACCCTTCAGCCCACCCGCGCCAAGGCCCCATGGAAATACCAGCCAGTGTTTTCAATCAAAGACATCCCCGGCGAATGGCGCCATAAATATCTAGAGTCCCAAAATCTCGCGCCCTTTCGCGTAGTAACCCCACTCTCTTGCGCCATCATCCCGATGGAAGGAAGCCGCCTGCTGACTGACCAAGAGGCCCGCGGGCGTTCCAGGACTTGGCGTGAACTCGCCGAAGCCTACCAACAATACCGAAGCATTGGCGCGAACACGCCTAAGGATCTAATCGCTCGAATCAATTACGGGGGCGGATGGCTCGCCCAGTTCCCAACCCGAACATCCGTGGTCTACAACGGTTCCGGCCAGGTGCTTCGCGCGGCGGTCACCAATCTCCCCATTGAGCACAAGCTCTACCGAGTGCCCATGGAATCCGAGGATGCGGCGCACTACCTTTGCGCGATGCTGAACGCGCCCTCGCTGGCGCCGCTCTACAAGTACGCCCGCGACAGCGACCGGCACTTCGACAAGACGCCGTTCAGCAAGATTCCGATCCCGCGTTACCGTCCCGGCACGCACCGGTACCGGCGCCTGGCCGAACTAGCCCGAATGGCAGCCGAGGGGGGGGAGGAATGCGTCATTGACGAGATCGGAAGTTTGGCCAAGGAGATCATTCTAGATGTCAACCGTGGGTTCGGGCCATTCCTAACCTAGCCGCCAACTCACACAGCAACGTTGGGGGGATGCTGAACAAACTAGTCAAGGAACATAAAGTGAGGAAATGCCCGCAAAATCAGGGGCATCAGAAAAAATGAATGGGTGGGAATTGACTGACGAAGAATACGCCAGCCGCCGAGACGACGTGGATCTTGGGTAGTCAAGTATATAATCCCCGTTCAAAAACCCGTCACAAAAATCGTCGGACTGGATCTTCCTCCCGAATCGTCTGAATTCGGCCTCTTTTGCTTGTAAACTTCAGCCATAACGGTTTGTCGCCGGTACAAGAATACCCGTCGAAACCAAAAACCCACTCAAACTCCTATGCTATTCCAAGAGACAACTAAACTGGTTCGTTCCGGTTGATGTTACTCGCCACTTTAGTTCGGGAAATCGTGCGTTTTCTGATGCTCACGTCATAGTTGAGTTCGGAAAGTTTTCAATTCCTGACTTCGCGGATCCGATTGACTCGGTCAACTCGACGAACGTGGTTTGGGTGGTGCCGGAGCAGACTCCGGATGCTGCGAAAAACGGAATAGAAAAGGCGCTCGGGTGGTGACTCCTGGCAACCGCCCCCCGGCTTGCGAATGGTTTACGACCCCGCGAACCCGATAAGCGGGACATTCTCAGATGAACGTTCCGTCCCTAACCTGAGTTTGGGCTCGGCCTCGTTCATGCCTTCCCTTCCCTGACTCCCTCTTTTCGAGAACCGCGATTCCAAAATGCGTCCTGCTCAAGTATAACGAATCATCGGCGAAACCTTGATCAATTACGTTGAACGAGCTCGATTTTCTCTTCAGGATTGGGTTATGGTCTCACCGGGTTCGCCCCAGCTTGAAGCCGCGGCGCAAATCTTCCGGCGCAGTCTCGAACGCCATCGCTTGGCCCATGCTTGGTTAATCTCGGGCGGGGAATACGCGACCCTAGACCGCTTCGCTTCGGGACTGGCCAAAATTCTCAATTGCCAATCGCCGCCGCAAGTCTCCGACGACGGCGTGGGCCTGGAATGCTGCGAGCGCTGCGTTTCCTGCCTTCAAATCGAACAGGGGCAACCGACAGACGTGAGCTACGTGCGACCCGAAGCCAAGTCGCGAATCATCACGATCGCCCAAATCCGGGCCGTATTGGAAAGCGTGCACCTGAAAGCCTACGCGGCCCGCCATAAGGTCGTCATCGTATCCGGCGCCGATCGGATGAATCTCGAAGCCGCCAACGCGTTTCTGAAAACTCTGGAAGAACCTCCCGGAGACACCGTGCTCCTGTTGCTGACAACCAACGCTTCTCGCCTGCCCGATACCATCGTCTCGCGCTGTTTGCGCCTCCATCTCGGCGGAGCAGCCACGAAACCCGATTCAGAAGATCATGAATGGCTGACGGAATTCTGCCGGCTCTGCGTCGAATCCAAAGGCGATACGTTCGGCCGCTATTTTCTGGTCGAGCACATTCAAGGACGCCTGGCCCGAAAGAAAAAGGTCATCGAGCAGACCATGACCGATGCCTCGCCCCTGAATGCATACGACGATCTGGAGCCCGACTTGCGCAAACGCTATCAACAGGAATTGGCGGCCGCTATCGAGGCCGAGTACCGGCGGCAGCGTTTGGAACTGCTGGCGCTGCTCCAAACGTTTTTTCGCGACGTCTGGCTGCAAAAGATCGTCCCGGACGATTCCCTGTTGCAATTCCCGGATCTGGCAGGATCCAGCCGAACGCTCGTCGAACGCCTTTCCGCCGACGCCGCTCGCGGCAATATCGAAATCACCGACGAATTACAAAGACATCTCGACACCAACATTCAAGAACTGCTGGCCGTCGAAGTCGCCCTGTTGAAGTTCGCCTTGTGAGTCGTAAATCAAACCATCGGACTTCCGGGCCGGACACGGTTCCGGATCAGCTGGGACCCTGGGTGCCGACGTTCGCCGGCCTTTTTATCGGCCTGGCCCTGCTCAAATTCAGCGCTCCGGTCACTCTGTCGAAATACGTTCAAGCTCCGGAAACCGTCGAACAATGGATTTTCTTCGCCAACTGGCCGCTCGCCGTAGGCTATGCGCTGCTGACGTTGTTGACGCTTTCCGCCGTCGCGAGATTCCGAACGACAACCGGCCGCCCCCGCTGGCTCCCCTATCTGCCGGCCCTGTGGCTGGCTTGGCAACTGCTCAGCGCGAGTTCCTCCGACGACCGGTCGTTGACGCTAGTGACCCTGATCCATTTCGCCAGCGTGGTGCTGCTGTTCTATTTCGGATTTTACGTACTCAGCCGGGATCCGAAATTACCGGGCTTTCGAACCGCGGTCCTGATCAGTTTCGTTTTAGTTCTGCTAAACGGTTTGGAGCAGCACTTCGGGGGCTTGGAAGCCACCCGGGAAATGATCTACCGACAACCCGATTGGCAAGTACGGTATCCTCCCGAATTTCTGGAACGAATCGAAAAAGACCGCATTTTCTCCACGCTGTTTTACCCTAATTCGTTCGCGGCGGGATTGATCCTTCTCACGCCCCTTTGCGCCCTGACATTATGGCAAGGCACCCGTTTCCTCCAAATCCCCAGCCGTATTCTGATCGCCGGCCTATTGATCCTGCCGGCCCTGGCGGCCCTGTACTGGACCCAATCGAAATCCGGTTGGTTGGTCAGCCTCGCTCTGGTGGTCCTTTGGATCATGCGGCTGGATTGGTACCGTCCCTTCAAGATCGGCTGCCTGCTCCTGTTGGCGTCAGGCGGTTTGGCCGGTTTTTACTGGAAATACTCGGACTATTTTAAGCAAGGGGCGACCAGCGTCGCCGCCCGGATGCACTACTGGAATTCGGCTTGGAACACCGCCCTCGAACATCCCGTTTTCGGTTCGGGCCCCGGGACGTTTGAACGAACCTACGCCGCCTTCAAAGATCCCAAAGCGGAAGCGACGCGGCTAGCTCACAACGACTATCTCCAACAGGCCTCGGATTCCGGAATTCCGGGAGCCCTGCTCTATGCCGGCGCCCTCGGCCTGATCCTGTTTCGAACCCGCCCCAGAGCGGATACCGCTCCGCTCCGGCAAGCCGTCTGGTACGGTTTGACGGGATTCGCGCTCCAGAACATCGTGGAATTCGGACTCTACATTCCGGCCTTGGCCTGGACCTTTTTCCTTTTGCTAGGCTGGAGCCTCGGTCAAAATTACCGCTCGCACCCGATGACCGATCGGTCACCGCCGCCGGCGTCACCAGCGTAATCCATGAAAATCTATTATCTAAACGGTCCCAACCTGAACCTGTTAGGCTCGCGGGAGAAGGAAATCTACGGAACCGCCAAATTAGGCGCTATCGCAGCCATGATCCGCGAACAGGCCTCGGGACACAACATCGAGATCGACTTTCGTCAAACCAACGGCGAAGGCCAATTGATCGACTGGGTCCACGAAATCACCGAACAGGATTCCTATCTGGTCATTAACGCCGGAGCCTACACCCACACTAGCGTCGCGTTGCGCGACGCCATTTCCGGAACCCGAGTGACCGCCGTCGAAATCCACTTGTCCAACATTTCGGCCCGCGAAGAATTCCGGCAACGCTCGCTGATCGCGCCGGTCTGCGTCGGACAGATCGGCGGCTTCGGAACGTTCTCCTACCTGCTCGCCCTAGAGGCGTGCATCCTCCTCGAGAAACAACGGATCGCGGCATTGCAAACCGCCGACGAATTGGACTGACCAATTCCCGGTCGGAAAAAAACTTGCAACCGGCCGTCCCTAACCGCTAGGATCTCCGGCCTTGCGGTTCCATACCCCGCGAAGGCGAAGGTAGGGTTGGTAGCTCAGTTGGTAGAGCAGCGGCCTTTTAAGCCGTAGGTCCAGGGTTCGAGTCCCTGTCAACCCACCACATTCGTTACCGTCCTTGGATCGCCTGCCGCTCCCGATCGTCCCGGGCGCTGCCCAGCACTCCGCCGCCCAAGGCACCGACACCCGCGCCAATCGCGGCGCCTTCCAGCCCATGGCCGGATTGGTGTCCGATGATCCCGCCGGCCACGGCGCCCAACGCGCCGCCGGTTACCGCTCCGATCTTGGCGTTAGGATTAGTTCCGGCGCATCCGGCCAGAAAAAATATCGCCAACGATCCCAAGCTGATCCGCAAAATGTTGCCCAACCTTTTTTTCATGGTACCGCGTTTCATTAACGCCGCCGATTTTCGCCAGTCGATAACGCCCTGTCAATTCGTCTTTATTTGAATCCCCTTCCGTGGCATTTTGGGCCGAGTCAATGGACGCTCTGGCGATAACTTATGAACTGACCGCCGAAGAACTCGGCCAATTGCGACAGGCCAAATTAGTTCTGGAGACGCCCGCTTTGCCGATCAGGCTCGCTCGACTGATCGGCATGCCCGTGGAAAAAGCGCTGTTAATGCTGCCCAAAGGGTGGAAGAATATCGTGCACCGTTCCGTCGCCTTGGCTCTCAGGCAGAGTTTGAATCTGGCGATCGGTAGCCTGCAGCATCGTCAAAGCGAATCCGCTTCTCCCGGCTGGCACCAAGGCGCTGTAGGCTTAACCGGGGCCATCGGGGGCACTCTGGGACTATTGTCCTTGCCCGTAGAACTGCCGATTTCCACGACGATCATGCTGCGTTCTATCGCCGACATCGCCCAAAGCGAAGGTCATTCCCTGAAAGAGCTCAACACCCGCCTTTCCTGCCTGGAAGTTTTCGCTCTGGGCGGCGGGCAACCTTCGGAAACCTCGAACAATCATTACTGGATCGTTCGCGCCTCCCTGGCGCAGACGATCAGCGATACGACCTTGGTGCTGGCCGACCGCGCCCTCGAAAAAGAAACGGTTCCCGTCGCCGTCCGCTTGATCAACGCTGTTGCCTCCCGCTTCGGGATCGTCGTCTCCAATCAAACGGCCGCCAAGGCCGTCCCTCTGATCGGGGCGGCCACCAGCGCGTCGATCAATCTGATCTTCATTCGCCATTTCCAACGGCTGGCCCGGATGCACTTTACCGTCAAACGCTTGGAGAAAAAATACGGGCCGTACTATATCGAAAACCTGTACCGCTCGATCGCCGTGCCGGTGAGTTCCGCAGAACTCGCTCAGGATTCCGTTCCCATCCTCTAAGTCGTCGTTTCCATGTCCACGCCTCAACCGCCGTCCCGGGATCAATTGGCCGAACAACATCCGGCCGATGTCGCCGACGCGCTCGAACGCATGGACGGGCCAGAACAGGTCGTCGAATTCCTCAACGGAATTTCCCGGAAAAAAGCCGCGGCCGCCTTGGCCGAATTGAATCCCGAAACGACCCTGGAGTTAATCCCTCAACTCCCGGATTCCATGCTGGCGGAATGGTTGAAGCGCATGCCGCACAGCAAATCGACCGACATCGTCGGCCAGCTGCCTCCACAGCGCCAGCGACTCATTCTGACGAGCTTGCCGTCGGCTTTTTCCGAACCCATCGAAGAATTGATGCGGTATCCGGAAGACACAGCCGGCGGCATCATGGACACTCGCTTCACCGCCTTTGAGGCCAGCGCCAACATCGGCAAAACGCTGAAAAAGCTGCGAAAGAATCAGGGATCCTTTCAGGAGATATCCTATCTCTACGTAATCGACGACGAACACCGGCTGCTCGGAGTGACCTCCTTCCGGGACTTGGTGCTCGGCCCCAGCGATCAAACCATCCGCAGCATCACCAAGACCGATATCATGCGGTTGCATGTCACCGAACCTCAGGAAGACGTCGCTCGAAAATTCGAACACTATCATTATCTCAGCTTGCCCGTCGTCGACACCGAAGATCGGCTGGTCGGCGTGGTGGCGGCCGACGAGGCCATTCAGATCGCGAAGGAAGAAGCGACCGAAGACATGCAACTGATGGTCGGCGTCTCCGGAGAAGAACGAGCGCTAACTCCTTGGTACAAGTCCATCGGCAAAAGGCTGCCCTGGCTCTGCGTTAACTTGACGACCGCCTTCGCCGCCGCCGGCGTCGTCGCGCTCTACGAAGGCATCATTCAACAATGGACGGTGCTTGCCGTGTTTTTGCCCGTGATCGCCGGTCAGGGAGGCAACGCCGGCATGCAGACTTTAACCATCATCATCCGGGATCTGGCGCTAGGCGAACTCAATCCCGGCGACGGAAAAAAAGCGTTGGCCAAAGAAACCTGCCTCGCCCTGGCCAACGGCACGGTGATCGGCGGAGCCGTCGGCTTGGCGGGTTACTTCTGGGACGGCAATCCGTTGCTCGGATGGATCGTCGGCATCGCCATGGTGCTCAATCAAGTGACCGCCGCCCTGGCGGGCGTTCTGATCCCGCTCACCCTGAAAAGCCTGCGCGTCGACCCCGCCATGGCCTCGAGCATTTTCCTGACCACCCTCACCGATATCGGCGGCTTCTTTTTCTTCCTCTACCTGGCCAGTCTGGTACTGCCGACTTGAACTTCGCTGGCCGGAACGAGGTTCTCCGCTTGAAGCCGGAGGAAAATCGTGCCAATCTCCGATACATGGCCGATACCGTCACCAGCCTCGCCAATGGACTCCTGCAATCCTATGTCAAAGACGGGGGCATCAATCATGTCGACGGCGTCAATCTTCCCTCCAAATCCGCCATCGTCAGCATCACCAAGGATCTCCTGAAACTCCTGTTTCCGGGATATTTCTACGACCAACAAGTCCAACGGGCCGAACTTATGATCGAAACGGCGCATCTGCTGGCTTCGGTTCGCGGACGGCTGGAAGACGAAATCTACAAAAGCCTGGAACACTTTCCGCCGGAAAACGTCGCGCCCGGCGCCTTCCGCCAGGAAGCCGCCCAGATCGCTACCGACATGCTGGGACATCTGCCCACGACGCGGGAGATTCTGCGAACCGATGCCGAAGCGGCCTACAACGGCGACCCCGCCGCGCTCAGCCGGGAAGAAATCATTCTGGCCTATCCATTCATCGAGGCCATTTCGGTCCAGCGCCTCTCGCATCTGCTCTATCGCCGGCGGGTTCCTCTGGTGCCCCGCATCATGACCGAATGGGCTCACAGCCGCACGGGCATGGATCTGCATCCCGGAGCGAAGATCGGCCCGTATTTCTTTATCGACCACGGTACCGGAGCCGTCATCGGCGAAACGAGCGATATCGGCGAACGGGTGAAGATGTACCAAGGGGTGGCCCTGATCGGCCGCTCCCTGTCCGGGGGGCAAGCGTTGCGCGGCAAAAAACGCCACCCCACCATTCACGAACGGGTCACGCTGTACGCCAACGCCACCGTAATGGGCGGCGATACCGTCGTGGGGGCCCGCAGCACCATCGGGGCCAACGTGTTCCTGACCCACAGCATCCCGGCCGACTCGCTGGTCGTCATCGACGACGTGAAGGTCAAAGTTTCGAGCAAACTCGACTACAAGTCCGAAACGCCGATTTAGGCGCTCGCCGCAACGGCCCGGCGCCAAGGAAGTTCCGAACGCAGGGTTGACAAACCGGGACTCGCGGTTATGTTTCGCCCTTGCGCCGATCGCGGAACGATCTCGCCGACCTTCGCAGCACGCCTCGCGTCCGTTGCCGATCCGGTGAAGAGCCGGGAACATCGGACGCCTTTGCGTACCTTCGAACATGAAGCGAACATACCAGCCGTCGAAAATCCGGCGAAAAAGACAACACGGGTTCCTCAGCCGCAATTCCAGCCGGAGCGGACGGGCGATCTTGGCCAAGCGCCGTAAGAACGGGCGAAAACGCTTGACCCCGGTATAAGCCGCCGATGTCCGGATCCTTCACCTATCGAGACCGGCATCGGATCCGTCATGCCCGGGAATTCGTCGACCTCAAGCAAACGGGTCAAAAGACGTACTCTCGCATGGCGATCATGAACTGGCGGCTATCTCCCGAACGCTCCGAGTCGCGACTCGGCTTGGTGCTGAGCAAGAGAAGCCTCGGGAAAAAGGCCGTCGACCGCCATCGAGCCGGACGGTTGTTGCGCGAGGCGTTTCGCCGGACGCGGCCCGAGTTCGTCAAACCGGTCGATATCGTGCTGATTCCCCGTCGGCAGATCCGGGGATGCCGGCAATCCGAAGTCGATCGGGAGCTGCGCCAGTTACTGAACCGAGCCGGCATCCTGAAACCCGGACCATGATGCTATTACGAAGGTTCTGCGTCTTGCCGATCCTGTGCTACCAAACCTTGATTTCTCCCGGGTTGAGCTTGTTGCTCGGTCCGGGCACCGGTTGTCGATTCCAGCCGACCTGTTCCGCTTTCGCCAAAGAAGCCATCCTGCGGTTCGGGATCGTCGCCGGGATCCGGCTGGCTCTCGGGCGGCTCTGCCGCTGTCATCCTTGGGGAAAATGCGGGCCGGATCCGGTGCCGGACGCTCCCTTTCGCCGTCGCCATTGACGTCCTTCCATGGACAGAAATTCCCTCATCATTCTCGCGGCCGCCATTGTCATCCTCCTTTGCTGGTGGCCTTTCGTCGACAATTTCCTCTATCCCGTCGAGGAGCGCGCTACGATCGCCCCGCCGGAGCCGGCCGTTGAGAACGAGCCCGTCGAACCGATTCGAACCGCTCCCGTGGAGGAAAGCTTTCCGCTCGTCGAAACCCAGAATCCTGACCTTCCCGAAAACTTTGCCTCCGCGCAGGACCGGCTCGAAAACGAACGAGCGGAATACCTGTTCGACAGCCTCGACGGCGGTCTCCTCTCAGTCGGACTCAAGGAGTTTCCCGATCGAGTGAACCTACCCGAAAGCGAAACCGGTTACTTTCAACTCAACCCCTGGACCGCCGCGACGATTCTAGGGTTGAAAATCGACGGCCAACCCGTTCAGGGCTTCAGCATGTCCCGAAGGAACGACGCGGTCGAACTCGTGCGGGAATTGGACAACGGCTTGCGAATCGAAAAAAAGTTCGTCGCTACCGATAATTATCTCGTTGAGGCGACCGCTCGCCTCGTCAACACCTCGTCTGCCACCCTCGAACTGGCCCGGGAAGAATGGGCCGTTGGCACCGCTACTCCCATGGCCGACGACGACGACGGCTATTTGATGGGACTGATGTTTTACGACGGCGACAACACCCAGCGCATCAAGCAAAGTTGGTTCGAAAACCGGACACTGGGATGCTTCCCGGGAACGCTCAGGTACCGTTACGTCAACGAAGCCAATCCAATCTTCTGGGCCTGCGTCGACAACCAGTTTTTCACTGTCGCCGTCATGACGGAGAGTTCGCCGGCCGACGGCATCGCCTCGGTATGGAACAACCTGGAGTTGTCCGAAGAGGAAGTCCGGGATTTCAAGGTGCGCCGAGGCTTCGAAACCAGCCTGTTCTACAAGGGCGTCAGACTGGCCCCGGGGGAGTCGATCGAACGCGAATTCCGCGTCTACGCCGGACCCAAGAAATACAACGTCCTGTCCCGCTTGAGCGTCCAATACGAAAACGAACTGGACAGCATCATGGGATACGGCGGCTTCTTCGGATTCTTCGCCAAAGCCCTGCTGCTGTCCATGAACGGGCTATACAGTTTGGGACTGAGCTACGGCCTGGCGATCGTCGCCATCACCTTCATTATTAAAATCCTGTTTTGGCCGCTGACCCGCGCCAGCACCCGATCCATGAAACGGATGGCGGCCCTGCAGCCGCAGATGAAAGAGATTCAGGAAAAATATCGGGACAATCCCCAGAAGATGAACAAGAAATTGATGGCGTTCATGCGGGAAAACCGGGTGAGTCCCTTGGGAGGCTGCCTGCCGATTCTGCTGCAATTGCCGGTCTTCTTCGGGTTTTACACCATGTTGCAGAGCGCCATCGAATTGCGGGGCGCCAGTTTCCTGTGGACGGCCGATCTTTCCAAACCCGACACGCTGTTCATCATTCCCGGAATCGAGATTCCGTTCAACCTGTGGCCGATCCTGATGGGCGCGGCGCAACTTTGGCAAACCAGCATGACTCCGGTTTCGCCCGGGATGGATCCCATGCAGCAAAAGATCATGAAGTACATGCCCCTCATGTTCGTGGTCATCCTCTACAACTTTTCCGCCGGCCTCGCGTTGTATTGGACGGTTCAAAACATCTTGAGCATCGTGCAAATGAAGATGACCAAGAACGAACCCGTCGCGATCGAACCAAATCCCCGCGCCGCCAAAAAGGCGATCCACAGCAAAAAGAAACGAACCGGCCGCTAACCCTCATCCGACTGCCGCCCGGTTCACCGACACCCTCCATTTCCATGAACGCCCGCCCCAAAGAAACGCTGGAAGAAATGCTTCGGCTGCTCGGATTCCAAGCCACGGTCGACGTCAAGGACATCGACGACGGCATCCGGTTGGATATTCAAACCGACGATCCCGGAAGGCTCATCGGCAAACAGGGACAAACCCTCAGCCAACTGCAATACATTCTCAACCGGTTGCTCTTCCGGCAGGACAACTCGGTGCCGCGGGTGATCGTGGACGTCGGGAACTACCGCAACAAATCCCGGCAGACGATCGTCGACCAAGCCATGGACGCGGCGGAAAAAGCCCGGCGGTACGGGGACATCGTGGAGATGAACCCGATGACCGCTTTCGAACGAAGGATCGTCCACAACGCCTTGAAGGACCACGAACACGTCGAGTCCAAAAGCGTCGAAATCGAAGGCACGACCAAAAAGGTCATTATCCTCCGGCCGAAAGGCTAGGACGAACGCGCGGTCTTTTTAGCGGCGGTTTTCTTGGCCACCGACTTTCTGGCGGCAGTCTTCTTGGCGGCAGTCTTCTTGGCCACCGCCCGGGACCGGCTCGCCGGTTTCTTCTGGGCAGGCCGTTGATTCACGACCGTTTTTTTAGCGGAAGAAGCGGCGGCGGTTTTCTTCGCTGCGGTTTTCTTCGCCGGAGTTTTTTTGGCGGCCGTCTTTTTCGCCAGGGTCTTTCCGGCAGACGACTTCTTCCCCCGGTCGGTTTTCGCGGCCCCGCCCGAAGCCGGAGTCCCGGGGCTCTTCCGGGAAGTTTTCGGCGCCGTTTTCCGATGGACCACGTCGCGCATTTTTTCCAACTGGCCCTCCATCGTGGTTCTCGCGGTTTCGATGGCGGATTGCGCATGATTGACCCCTTCGGTCAACAACCGGCAGCCGGTTTTCAGCTGTTTGCCCCAAAATACCGTATCCTTAATCTCGATCCCCTTGCTCTTCAGAAAAGACTCCATGTTCCGATAGAGCTCGTCCTGGTTCAATTTTTTCTTCATGGCCTCTTACGGGCGAGTATAGCCGGCAACTTGAATTTCGCCAACCGATAAATCGCGACGTAACGACATCGTTCGCCGCTCCCTTGAATCGTTCGTTTTCCGACTCAAATTAATCGACCCGGAGAGGCTCTTTCTTCTATCCTCCGCCCTGCCGAATGAACATTCCTAATCGTCTCACGATTTCCCGCTTCGCACTCACGGCTTTGTTCCTCGGAATTATTTCCACCAATCTGCCCGGGGTAGAGACCATCGCCCTCGGCATCTTCATCGCGGCAAGCCTGACCGATTACTTCGACGGGAAAATCGCCCGGCGGGACGGATTGATCACCAATTTCGGCATACTGATGGATCCGTTGGCCGACAAGATTTTGACCTGCTCGGCCTTTATCGTTTTCGTGGGCTTAGACCTGATCGCCGCTTGGATGGTCGTGGTCATCGTCGCTCGAGAATTGGCCATCACCGGACTCCGCTTGCTAGCGGCTTCCAAGAGGGTCGTGCTCGCCGCCGAAAAGTACGGCAAACACAAGACGATTTCCCAACTGACCGCTTTGATCGCCATTCAAGTCCAAATCAGTTACCCCGACTGGGGCCTAGTGGGGACGATTTTCGCCTGGCAGATTTTCGAAGCGACTTGGGTTTATTGGTTCACGGAATTCGCCAAGTGGTGCGCGGTGGCGCTGACGCTGTATTCCGGAATAGTTTATCTTTGGCGCAATCGAGAGCTCTATTTGGATGACCTCTAACGGCGACTTGTGGGCGAACCGGACGACGCTTTGGCTCGCCACCGGCGGGGGCCTCGGTCGATTCCCGATCATGCCCGGAACGCTTGGATCGTTACTGGGCATGGTTTGGTTAGGGGCGCTCATCTCTCTGCCGAACGCCGGTTGGTCCTTGGCCTTGGCCATCGTCGCATGGCCGCTCGGCATCCCCATTTGCGATAAAGCGGAAAAACTATTAAACCGCCACGATCCCTCCAGCGTGGTACTGGACGAAATTCTGGCCGTGCCCTTCGCCGCGTTCGGCTGGTTGGCCTGGAATCGGCCGTTCTCGAATCCAACCGGGGACCACTGGTGCCTCCTGGCCTTCTCTCAATGCTTCTTAGGAGCCGCGATCGTTTTCGTTTCGTTTCGTTTTTTCGATATTTGCAAACCTTGGCCTATCGGCATTTTTCAAAAAAGATCGGGCGGCTTCAGCGTCATGTTCGACGATCTGATGGCTGCCGGCTTTACCTCGCTCGTTACCTACCCGGTTTTCTGGTTGCTGTATCGCTGACTACCCCGGGTTCCGTTCCGTTCCGTTCCGTTCTTTCCGGATCATCCCGAGCCGGCGTTTTCCGGTCACCCGGCGCACCCCTTCATTCCGGCCACTCGCCTAAAGCAAACGGCAAACCCTCTTGCGACTTGACGGAAAAGACGATCAGCAGAAAATTGAACCGATGATTCCCGAAACCTCTCCCCGGCGCCGACGCGATTGGCGCGCCACAGCGTCGCTGACGATCGGCCTGGCGTTGAACTTCGTGTTTCTGACGTTCGCCGCTGCCGAACCGACCTATCGAATCACCTTGGACGGCGGTTCCCTCGACCGGAGCCACAGCGTCGTTTCATTCGACCCGCCGCCCGGAATTCACGATCCGGTGTTAACGGACGATCAACAAGGGGTCGCCGCTCAACTGGGTCCCGACGGCCGGGTCTATTTCGTGCTGGACCGATTGCAAAGCGGCCAATCCAAAACCCTAGTGCTCAAAAACCGGAGCGAACCCCGTAAATTGACCTCGGCCGTTTGGGCCATCGATCTGCATGACGGAATTCGATTCGAGCTCAACGGCAAATCGTTGCTGCGGTATCAATCCACTCCCAGTTTCTTGCCCCGCGCAGGCATCGATCCGGTTTATCGTCGCGGCGGCTATATCCATCCCATCTGGAATCCTTCGGGCGGCGTCATCACCGACGATTACCCCCACAACCATTTGCATCACCACGGACTATGGGTAGCCTGGCCTAATACCCGTTTCGACGGCCGTCGGCCGAATTTCTGGGAAATGGGCAAACGGCAGGGAACGGTCGAATTCGTGACGCTGGATCGGTATTGGAGCGGCGAGGTCATGGGAGGTTTTCAGAGTCGGCACCGGCTCGTCGATCTCTCCGCTCCCGAACCGGTAACCGTGTTGCACGAAGATTGGACGGTTCACGTTTACGCCATCCAGGATCCCCAATCGCCCCGGCACGTCTTCGACCTTCAATTCGTACAGCGTTGCGCCACCGACCAACCGATCCAGTTCCCGCAATACCGCTACGGCGGACTCGGGTTTCGCGGCCACGGCCAATGGGACGGACCGGAAAACACCCGCTTCCTCACCGGCCTAGGCGAGACCGACCGGATCAAGGGCCACGCCACTCGCGCTCCCTGGTGCCATATCGGCGGCACGGTCGACGGGCATTTATCCGGCATCGCGATTCTCTGTCACCCCGGCAATTTCCGTGCTCCCCAACCCATGCGCATCCACCCGTCCGAGCCGTTTTTCTGTTACGCGCCGTCTCAGGCCGGCGACTGGGAAATCGTTCCCGGTCAACCTTACCGGTCGCGATATCGCTTCATCGTTCAAGACGGTGAACCGGACGAGTCATCCCTGAAGGAATTTTGGCAAGACTACGCCCATCCGGTCGAAGTCGAAATCCTGCAGATAAACTGAGCGATTCGATTCCAGCCAGAATTACTCTCCGGCGAATGGCACCTCGATAAATCCCGTCCTCAATTCAACGAGTTGAGCATGCGGTAACGTTTGATCTGCGGATGAACTAAACCCGCCATTAATAAAAAAACGGAAACAAGTTCTCGGCGCTAAATTAAGGAGGGGTTGTCAGGCCAGCCGGCGAGGGGCGAAACCAAGGCCAGTTTCGAAAACAGAGGGTAGAATTGACCGATTGCCGTAATCGTGGCAAAAATCCCAGAGCTACGAGGATTGATGAGGAAATTGCCGCCTCGGCTGAATGCCGTGGGGAGAAAATCGGGCTAGCACCATGAGTTCGGAGGCTCTGGCTCTATTGGCTTTTTTCCCGATGATCACGGTCGGAGTTTTTCTGATCGGTCTACGCTGGCCGGCCAGTCGGGCCATGCCCTTGGCCTATCTCGCCACCGCCGCCTTGGCCTTGGGGGTCTGGAACGTTCCCTTGCTTCAAGTTGCAGCAGCATCCGTCAAAGGGTTGATCGTGGCCGCCACCCTCCTCTACATCGTCTTCGGAGCGGTCCTCCTTCTCAACACCTTGCAGCAAAGCGGAGCGCTGAAAACGATTCGGGAAGGATTCACCACGATCTCGCCGGACCGAAGGATTCAGGTCATCATCGTTTCCTGGCTGTTCGGTTCCTTCATCGAAGGAGCAGCCGGTTTCGGCACGCCGGCCGCAGTGACGGTGCCGCTGTTAGTCGGGTTAGGATTTCCGGCAATGGCCGCCGCGACCGCCGGCATGTTGATCCAGTGCACTCCGGTATCCTTCGGCGCCCTCGGCACGCCCATTCTGGTGGGAGTCAACAAAGGGCTGGCGGACGATCCCGGGGTGGAAACTGCGGTCACCGATCTTGGATTCGTCACAACCGAAAACAGCCTCGATTGGATGACATTCCTAGCCGAGATCGGCACTCGGACCGCCCTGCTCCATGTCGCTGTCGGTTTGTTCGTCCCGCTGATATTGGTTTCCCTGATCACTCGCTTTTTCGGGCCGAACCGCTCCTTCGGCGAAGGAATCAAGGTATGGCCGTTCGCCTTGTTCGCTTCCTTGGCCATGTTGATCCCTTACGGGTGCGTGGCCTATTTTTTGGGGCCGGAGTTTCCGTCCTTGTTAGGCTCCCTCATCGGACTGGCGATCGTCACCGCCGCCGCTCGCCGAAACTGGTTTACGCCCGCCCGTCAGGAAGCGTGGGATTTCGGCAGCCGCGATATCTGGCACCCGGATTGGAGCGGGAACCTACTTTCCGGAGAAGAACGCATCCCGAGCAAACCGCCGGGAATGCTCCTGGCTTGGACCCCCTATCTGCTAGTCGCCATTTTCCTGATATTGACGCGGCTGGATGCCTTGGGAATCGATCGTTGGTTGCTGAGTAAGACGATTGAATTTCCCCACTTGTTTGGTACGGACATTTCCGAAACGGTCGCTCCCCTCTACGTACCGGGGACCATCTTCGTATTAGTTTCTTTGGCGACTTTCCTGATTCACCGCATGTCGGCCGCTTCCTACCGGACGGTCTGGCGCGATTCGACCCGAACGCTCCTCACGGCGTCGGCGGCTCTGGCGTTCGCGGTACCGATGGTGCAAGTTTTCCTCAACAGCCACGGAGCCAGCTATCCCGCCATGCCTAACGCCTTGGCGGAGGGAGTAGCCAATGTCGCCGGATCCGCTTGGCCTCTTTTCGCACCTTTGCTCGGCGGTTTCGGAGCGTTTGTCGCCGGCAGCAACACGATCAGCAACATGACTTTCTCGCTATTTCAATTCAACGTCGGCATGAAAATCGGCGTCGACCCGGTCTGGATAGTCGCCCTGCAGGCGGTCGGCGGAGCGGCCGGTAATTTGATTTGCGTTCACAACGTCGTCGCCGCCACGGCCGTCGCCGGATTAGGCGGCAAAGAAGGCTCGGTCATCAGGATAACTTTTGTTCCGTTCCTCTATTATGCAATTCTGGCCGGGTGCTTGGGTTACGCTATCCTCTGGTACCCCCAACGAGGATGGTTGAATCTCGGATCGTTAGCGGCCATGACGATCTGGACCGTCTTAATCGTCGCCGTGATTCGAATCCGCCTTCAGTCCAGATAAAGAAATTCGTTGCAATTGAATAACGCGAGACTGAAATCGGTCAAAATCGCCATGGGATCCGTCCGGTCTTGACCGGCCAGAAAAACCTGCAGCGCCGAGCGCTCTTCCGCTCGAGGTTCTCGACCGAGCGCTCGCCGATACGCCCAGACCAACGCCTCTTCCGTTCGCTCGCCTTTGGCTTCGATAGCCAACTGCGCCAGGTTTTCAGCCATCGCCAGGGAAAAATCCGAATTCAATAACGTTAGCGATTGCGACACCGTGGTGCTGGAATGACGCTGGGCGCAACTGCCGTTGGCGTCGGGTCGGTCAAAGACATCGAAAAAGGGATAGATCAAATTGCGGCGGACGAATACGTAAACGCTTCGGCGGTAACGATCCTTTTCGGCCGAACTCGGAACCCAATGAAGCTTACTGAGCAAGGTCGATTTCACTTCCTCGGGCAAAGGCGGACGAACACTCGGTCCGCCCTGCCGATCGTATAACGTTTCGGTCAAAGCCAACATCGCGTCCCGCAAGCCCTCCCCACTGAGCCGGCGACGATTCATCCGAGCATACCACCGGTTGTCCAGATCGAGCGTTAACTTCCGCTGCCATTCGGGTCCGGCACCAAAACTCGCCTGACGATAAGTAGCCGAACTGACGATCAGACGATGGATCCGTTTTAAACTCCACTTACCGTTCGTCAATTCGACCGCTAACCAATCCAGCAATTCCGGATGATCGGGAAGTCGACCTTGGACGCCGAAATCGTTGGGAGTCGCCGCCAAGGCCCGCCCGAAATAGTGCTGCCAGAGCCGATTGACCATCACCCGAGCCGTCAAGGGATGGTCCTCGCTCGTCAGCCAATTAGCCAAGGCAGCTCGGCGATATGATGACCGATCGTCGGCCAGGGACAAGTCGGGTAACTGCCCCGAAGGGTTCAGTACCCGGAGAAAACCGGGATGCAACAACGCTCCGGGTCTGCGAAAATCGCCCCGAACAGCCAACCGACTTTCCGGAACCGGCCGGCCTCGCTCATTGACGACGTGCCCTAATTGAACATTTTTCTGGAGCTTGACCGTGTTCGAAAAAAAGGCCCGCAAGCGATAAAAATCGGCCTGGCTAATGGGATCCTGCTTATGGTCGTGGCATTGAGCGCAGCCCACGCCCAACCCCAGGAACACCGAACCCACCGTGGCCGTCATCTCGTTGAGTACGTTATGTCGACGTTCTGCGACCAAATTGATGTCGGGCATATCGGGACCGGCCAGCAGAAAACCGGTCGCCCATTCGTCGTGAAATTCCGGATCACCGATTTCGTCGCCGGCGAGTTGAGCGCGTAGAAACCGATCGTAGGGCAAATCTCGATTGAACGCCTCGATCACCCAATTGCGATAACGCCAAACCTCCTTGCGTAACCGGTCATGCTCGAAACCGTCGGTCTCGGCAAAACGGACCAGATCCAACCAATGCTGCGCCCACCGCTCCCCGTAACGCGGCGAAGACAAGTAGCGATCGACCAATCTTTCATAGGCATCGGGACTGAAATCTTGCGAGAAGAGATCGATTTCTTCCTCCGTGGGCGGCAGTCCGGTCAAGTCGAAGGAAAGTCTTCGGATCAGAGTTCGCCGACTCGCCGGAGGCGATAGGGTTAATCCCCCGCTCTCCAATCCGGCCAGGACGAAGCGATCGATGACGTTGTTGACCGATTGCTCGTTGGCGACTTCGGGCAGGGACGGCGAGGCGAGTGGGCGAAAAGCCCAATGTTCCCGATCCGCGGCGGTGATCCGAGGTTCGCGAAGCGGCGTCTCGGCACCATTGCCGATGACCGGCGTGATCGCCGTCATCAACGCAAGAATGAACCGGAACCCGATCATCGGTTTCAACTCAGGATCGCTTTCACCACCCGCCCGGATACGTCGGTCAATCGCTCTTGGCGGCCGTTGTGGAAATAGGTGAGTCGCTCGTGATCCATCCCCAACAAATGGAGGATCGTGGCATACAAGTCATGCACATGGACTTTACCGGTAGCCGCACGCAATCCGATCGAATCGGTCGCACCGTAACTCATTCCTCCCCTGACTCCACCGCCGGCCAACACGACAGAATAACCCCAAGGATTATGGTCCCGTCCCTGACCCTGCTCGCTCATCGGCATGCGACCGAATTCTCCGCCCCAGATCACCAGCGTGTCCGCCAGCAACCCGCGTTGCCGCAAATCACGAATCAACCCCGCTACCGGTTTGTCGGTCCGGCGACAATAAAGAGTATGGTTTTTCAGAACGTTCTGGTGCGCGTCCCAGCCTCCCGTGTCGCCCGAGTATAATTGCACGAAGCGTACTCCCCGTTCCAGCATTCGCCTGGCCATCAAACAACGAGTTCCGAATTCCGTAGTTTCAGGATCATCCACGCCGTAGAGTTCCCGGGTCGCTCGGGTTTCCTGCGACAGATCGACGATCGCCGGCGCCGCCATTTGCATGCGGTAGGCCAGTTCGTAACTTCGCAAGCGTGCCGACAATTCGTCGCTGTAATCTCGCTGCCGCCGATGAATTCGGTTCAAGCCGCCGATCAAGGAAAGAATATCACTCTGGCGCTTGCCCGCCAGTTGTTCCTTCGGTTCGAGATTCAAAATCGGTTTGGTTCCCGGACGCATGGTGATCCCTTGATAAGTTGCAGGAAGAAAACCGCTACCCCAAGCCGGAGGCCCGCCCTTGATCCCCCCGCCGGGTTGAGTCAATACGACGAATCCGGGCATGTCCCGGTTCTCACTTCCCAAGCCGTACGTTACCCAACTCCCCAGGCTCGGACGCCCCATCAAAATCGAACCGGTATTCATCTGATATACCGACTGAGGATGATTGACGCTGTCGCCGTGACACCCTCGCAACACGCATAATTCGTCGGCCAAGCTTGCCATCTGAGGCAAGAAATCGCTGATATCCAAGCCGGCCTGTCCATGTCGGCGAAACGGTTTTATCGGAGCCAACAGGGGATTTTTCGCCACTTGTCGACGAGTCATGACCGGGCCAAAACTGGGGGGCAGGGACTGGCCGGCATAACGAACCAGTTCAGGCTTGAAATCGAAAAGATCCACGTGGCTGGGCCCGCCGTGCATAAACAGATAAATCACCCTTTTGGCTTTCGGCCGGAAATGCGGCAATCGAAGATCCAAGGGAGACGCCGGACCGGAAGGTAGCGAATCGGCCAGCAACCGCCCTTCATCTCTCAGCAACGCCGCCAACGCCAATACGCCCAAACCGCCCCCAGTTGACCTGAGGAATTCCCGTCGCGAACCACTCAGAGGCCACTCCGGAATTGTTCCGTGCAGTCCTGACATAACCGAAAGAATAACGAATGAACATCAATAATCAACCGAAAAACTGAGTTTCTTTCGTCGCTTAGGTAGTCGAATAAACGAACAAGCGAAGTCCAGGAATAATGGACAATTTGAAGTCAACAATTGGCGCCCGCGTTGGAAACCTAGGATATAATCAGGTAAAAAAGCTCGATTATACCCCACAGACGGATTGATTCCCCCCCATCCGTCGAACCGCATTAAAAAAACATCGACTTCGGCTTGGAACAACCGTCTACCGAAATTGATTAGTGGAAATTCCATTCATTATAACAAATATCGAATGTACGGCGTTCACCCATCCGATTTTCAATTCTCCTCATGCATTAGTTCAAAAAAAGGATTTAGTTATGGTTGTTATATATAACAGACCTTATTTATACAACAGTCTATAATCCGAAAATCGCACGTAACTCCCGGATTTCACCTTGAGATTCCTCATGAACCACTGACGAATTAATCGAGTTGTGTGGGAATCGATCACTTAATATACTAAATTGACAAAAGATTAAATAGTTGCCAATCTAAAAAACAACTGGTTGATCCTTACTACCGCTTCTTGAGATCAAATCTTTAACTCCATGAGCCACTGTGATTACCTCTAACCTGAACGAAAGTTATTATGTGGTATTGGCATAATTTGAATGGATAAGACTCTTCACGGTGGACGAAACATAAAAGGTCATAAAAAAATAATCCAGCTAATAATATCAAGATTTCTGTGTTCCCTTAGAGTTAATCAAATCTATGAATGTTTTTTAATAGATTCAGAAGCACTAGGTTGCTGAATTATTACTGTAAATCCAGCGATACCCCCATATCCTTTTCTACCATGATCTGAAACCGAGAAAAAGTTTCCAGTATTACCGTAATTGCCTGTGAATGGAAAATAATGAGGATTATCTTGTATGTGTGCCAATTCAACAAATAAAATGTTTTCCTGTTGGAAAATCGTGGGTTTGTTATTGCCTACCATTTCCAAGATTTGTCGTGTCTGATCTCCATTCTGATGGCAGGGAGCAGTTGATTCTTTTGCTTCAAATATCATCCCAGTTAAATAATATTTATATGCGCTTTGAAATTCTCCCACCATAACTTCACAATTGCCTAAGGCGAGTGCAGCATTTACGTTTTTATTGTTCGACCATGACTCATTGAAGTCTTGTAAAGCTTTGTCATACTTTCTTAAAGCAAAATACGAATTTCCTCTATTATACAGGACATGCCAACAAAAGAGTTTATGATCTTCATTTATGGAGCGTACGTTTTCTACACTTAAAGCACTTTCAAAATCATCAATGGCTCTACGATGATCACCTGATGCTGCACGTATATTTCCTCGGTTGTAGTAAAGTATGCTGAGATTCAAACTGTCATCATGATTCTGATCATCATCGGATTTAACAGAATTGTCATCTGATAAATTGGAGAGATTATTACCAATGGTTTTGTTGCCAAGATTATTTGATCCGTGGAAGTTACCCTCAATGATCTCTATCGCTTTTGTATAACATAAGATCGCTTCATCAAATCGTTCGAGCGAGGCCAATACGTCCCCTTTTAGAAAATACGGTTGAACTAATAATTTTGGTGATGCTTCCTGAAAAGACTTGTATTCCTCTAGGGCGTCCTCTAAACGTCCTTCTTGATAAGCAATATTTCCACGCTCTCGATGTTGTTCAGGTGTAAATTCTTTAAAGGGTGTCAGAGGTGAACTTGTTGAATTCATTGCCGCCAGACCAGGAATGTCGGTGAATAGCGTTTTTTGAGATAATCCCAATTGCTTTAAATAATTATTCATTGGTTCTTTTGTTTTTTTAGGTATGCACACATTTTTGAGGTGGCCGTCCGGAACAAATGGGTTGCAGATTATAAACACACTTTGTTGCGCGATGATTCGTGATCCAAGTGAATGTTCTGGCTCGTAATAAACAGCTTTTTCCTCTTCATCAAACGGTTTTTTAATTTTTCGACCGTTTTTGGCAACAAGAGGATCCCCAATGTCTATAATGAAAATCTTGGCGTCTTTGTCTGTGTAATCTTTGCATGCAAATAAAAGTGCAACCAAAAGATTTTCTGTAAAATCTAAAAGATTGGTAGCTGCACCAAAATGCTGAAGCATAGATAATCTTTTTATAGCTATCATTTTTTCTCCATCAATTACTTGCATTTGCATGATGAGTTGATCTTTTTGGTATTTATTCACTAATTTTTGGATTGCTGTTTTTTCTTCTGGAAAATCTTTCTCATACGCTATTCGCAATCGGCGTACTGCACCTGATTCAGGCTTCCAGGCGGCATCGGCTTGTCCACGATATACCGGGCGAGACATAACGGCACTTAATTCTACGATATTTTGAATAATTTCCGTTACGCAATTCATTACGAACAAACAAATCTTACCACTTTTTTCCGTTTGGCTAAAATCGTATTCCTTACGCTCCAACCGGTCAGGGCGAAGGTCGAAGGTTTTCGTCAGGGTCGGCCAAACGCCATTTGTGTTCCGGTTTCAGAGGATAGATAGCTCCGGATTCCCATTTGTATTCTCGAAAATTCATGATAAGCGCCCGATGGAGCAATTCGATTTCGTGCCCGAACAACTCCAGCGTCACGATTCCCGGCATCCGATTGTAATTGGCGTAGAGCACTTTGCCGAAGGGAATTGTCGGTTTTCGCTCGTCGAACAGGACCAGCACCGGTTTCCCGGGGACCACCGACTCGCCTTCAAATCGAATCGTAGCGTCGACGATCCCGAGTGCCGGCTGATCGACGATCAATATCGGTGTGCCGTCATTCAGGCTGGAAAAAGTCAATTCCCAAGGCCCCTTGCGAACGCTCAGATATCGATTGCAGCCGAATATCAAAGCGTATCCTACCAAGACGAACAACAGCAACAGCGCAAACTGCTTGATGATGCCTTCGGATTCTTCGGAATGCAGACTATCGCTCATTAATTACGAATCAATGTAAAATGGCACTTTAATCGGGTTTCTGCAAGAATCGATCAAATCAATCGCCGACTTTTGCGCTTTTTTCTTTTGATAGGCGATTCCTTATTCCACAATCGCTCCCGATGGATCGAGTGCTCGCCATTGTCGGAAGACCGAACGTCGGTAAGTCCGCCCTGTTCAATCGCTTGGCCGGTAAACGAATCGCAATCGTGCACGATCGTCCGGGTGTAACCAGAGACCGCCTCAGCATGGTCATCGACTGGCACGGTGAACCGATCACCCTGATCGACACCGGAGGTATCGGACTGTCGACATCCGATTCCCCCGACGACGACGCCGCGAAGGCTACTCTGGAACAAGCCCAGATCGCAATCGAATCGGCCCAAATTATCGTCCAAGTCGTCGATATTCGGCAAGGCATTCTGCCGCTGGATTACGAAGTGGCGGAACGACTGCGTCAATCGGCCCATGCCGTAATCGTCGCAGCCAACAAGGCCGACGAATCCAAAGATTCGGTCAGAGCCGGAGAATTCAGCCGGCTCGGATTCACTCCGGTTCTCCCAATATCGGCCATCCACGGGCTGGGCATCGACGAGTTGACTCAGGCCATCGACCAAAAACTCAAAATCGGTGACGGTCGTGAGTCGACGGCCCCGGCTACAGATACCATCCCTCAGGAGGAAGAACCCATGAAACTGGCGATCGTCGGTCGTCCCAACGTCGGCAAATCCTCTCTCGTGAACGCTCTCGGCCAAAACCAGCGCGTCATCGTCAGTCCCGTTCCGGGAACGACTCGCGACGCCGTCGACGTCCCATTCCAGATCGAAACGGAACACCGAAAGGAAAACTGGCTGCTGATCGACACCGCCGGAATTCGCAAACGTCGGCGAGTCAACGACTCGGTCGAATACTTCAGCGTCAAGCGAAGCGAAAACGCGATCGCCCGAGCCGATATCGTCGTCCACGTGTTCGACGCCCAAGACGGCGTCACAGTTCAGGACAAAAAAATCGCGAGCGTCATCATCGAACAGAAAAAATCCTGCGTGTTGGTCGTGAACAAATGGGACCTGTATGCCGAGGAACTGCGCCGGGCCGGAACCGGACGAAAAAAAAGCGGCGGCGCTAAATTCCAGGAACTGAAACCGACGCTGCAACTGTTTGGCGAATGGGTGCAACAGCAGATGTTTTTCCTGGATTACGCTCCGGTGATCTTCACCTCGGCGCACAACGGCTTCCACCTGGAACGATTGCTGGAAACCATCCGCTTGGTGGCCGACCAACTCAACCAAACCGTTCCCACCGGCATCCTCAATCGAACCCTGAGAGCGGCCTTCGACAACAAGCAACCGCCGATCCAATCGTCCCACCGACTTAAATTCTTCTACGCTACCCAAATCCGACTCACCCCCCCGACCTTTCTGCTGTTCGTCAATCAGAAGAAACTTTTGAGCGATGCTTACGAAAAGTACCTGACCCGGGAAATACGCAAAGCTTTCGGATACGAGGGATGCCCCGTCGTGTTCGTCCCCAAAACCCGCACCCGAACCATCGAACCGATCCGCCGGACTGCGAAACCTCCACGCAACGCCAAATAGGATAATCCGGTTTACTTCACGGTCGTCACCAGGCTTTCGCAACCATCCGCTCCGGAAGTGCCCCTCGTTTCGACGCTGGCCGGTAACAGGGCAAATTGACCGGGTGCCAACTCGACTCGATAATTCTCGCTGGCGCAATGTAGCGATCCGTTCAGCACGCACACGATCCGTGCCGTATCTCCGGCCGGCCAATGCCAATTTCCCGACGGTTGTTCAGCGACCGAGTGGGCGACCCGAAACCACCGGCAATCGACCAGGACGCGGCTCCGTACCGCTTCGCCGGCCGGATGCAGGACGGTTCGAATCAGATCGGGTTCTCGATCAGAAAAATCGATGCATTGCAAAGACGGTTCCAAATGCAACGCTCTCGCTTTCCCGTCCAGTCCCGCGCGATTCCAGTCGAAGACCCGGTAAGTCGTGTCCGAATTCTGTTGAATTTCGACGATGACGTTGCCGGCTCCGATGGCGTGAAGCCGTCCGCTTGGAAGAAACATGGCGTCCCCCTTCCGAACCGAAATTCGATGAACGCATTCCGCCACCGTGCCAGAACGAACTTTTTCCTCGAACGACAATCGCGTAACTCGGCCCTTGAGTCCCACGAAGAGTTCGGCTTGCGGCGTGCAATCGGCCAAGTACCACATCTCCGTTTTGGGTTCCCCTCCGAGAGCCGACGCCTGGTCCGAGGGCGGGTGCACTTGCAGCGACAATTTCTCCCGAGCGTCCAGCAACTTGACCAAGAGGGGAAATCGCCTTCCGGTTTCCCAAGAACGTCCCATCACCTCCGCCCCCCGTTCCTCCATCAGGCGTCTGAGAGGCCAGCCGGCCAATTCCCCTTGGGAAACGACGCTGATTCCTTCCGTCCGGTCGGTAATTTCCCAGGATTCGCCGATGCGCTTCCCCAGGGGCAAACTCTTACCGAATAGCTTTTCGAGCTCCCGGCCGCCCCAAACTCTCTCCTTGAAGATCGGAGCGAACGTCAGCGGATAAAGCGGCGCCATCACACAGGAGCGGCATGCTCTTCCACTGGCGCAACTTTCGTCTCGACCTTCGTCTCGGATTTCGGTTCTTCGAGAAAATGCCCGATCATGCGATACTTCTTATAACGGCGTTCCAGCAACTCGGCTCCCGAGTAAGCGCGTAGTTGGGTCAAGGTCGCCAGCAACGCTTCGTGGACCGCCCCCGAAATCTTGCCGGGGTCATGATGGGCACCTCCCAACGGCTCCGGAACGACCTGATCGACGATTTTGAGATACAACAGATCGGCAGCCGTGATTTTCAAGGACTCGGCGGCTTTCGGCGCCTCCGAACGATCCTTCCAAATAATGGAAGCGCAACCCTCCGGACTGATCACCGAATAGTAGGCGTTTTCCAACATCAGCGCCCGATCCGCTACCCCAATGCCCAGAGCGCCCCCCGAACCTCCCTCTCCGATGACCAAAGCGATAATGGGGATCTCCAACATCATCATTTCCCGAAGATTCACCGCAATGGCTTCGGCGATATGCCGTTCCTCGGCGCCGATGCCCGGATAGGCTCCGGCCGTATCGATAATCGAAATCACCGGCAATTTGAATTTTGCGGCCAATTTCATCAGCCGCAAGGCCTTGCGGTAACCGTCCGGATGTGCCGAACCGAAATTTCGTTGGATCTTTTCCTTCGTATCCCGGCCCTTCTGGGTCCCGACCACCATGACTCGTTCGGACCCCAAATAGGCGAATCCCCCGATCATCGCCTGATCGTCGGCAAACAGCCGATCGCCGTATAATTCCGAAAATCCCTGGAAGGCCGTCTGCAAATAATCCAACGCCATGGGACGCCGGGGATGCCTGGCCAACTGCACCCGTTGAATCGCCGTCAGCTTGGAAAAGATTTTCTTTCGAGTGCTGATCAACTTGCTCTCGATCCGGTTGATTTCGTCGGCGATGCTGAATCCCAACGACCCACCGTCGGCGTCCAACCGAAGTTCTTCGAGCTTGCGTTGCAACTCGGCGATCGGTTTTTCAAATTCCAGATGATAGCTCATCTCCCGTTATCCCTGCCGGAATCAAGCCATACTCCTTTCGTCTCCCGACTCCATACAAGGCTCCCAACCATGAATCAATCCGAGCGATAAATCAATCATGGATACGTTCCGAGTCTTCGGAACCGAATTCAGGAATCCGCTCGGGGCAAGTTTGAGGCAAAGCGATATCGGTGAAAATCCGGGTGGTAGATCGCAGGGACAATAAATATCTCAGAGGAGTATTTCCCTGATTCCGGATAGCCGCTAAGAGTGACTTTTCCTTGCCGCCGCCCGACACGACCACCCATGCCTCCTTGGCCGCGGCCAAGACGCCATAACTCAAAGTGATCCGATCCGGCGGCGGTTTGCTGGCCGTGATCCGAAAACAGGATTCCGAACGGACTTGGTCACGGGCCAGATTTTCCGGGAACAACGAAGCGATATGCCCGTCTTCTCCCATGCCGAGCAAGACCAAATCCATCACGGGCGTCGCGTCAGAAGCAAACGCTTGACGCAACAACTTCTGACCGGTCGCCTCCATCGTGGCGGGATTGCCGAGAAACGGAAAAATCTGCCCGGAGTCAATCCCCAACGGCTCCAGTAGTTTCCGGCGAGCCAAACGATAATTGCTTTCGGGGTCGTCGGCGGGAACGCACCGTTCGTCGGCCCAGAAAAAACACAATCCTTCCAATCCGGCCCCGTCTTTTCCCGTTTCGACCATGCGAGAAAAAAGCTCGCTGGCGATTCGTCCGCCGGAAAGTGCCACGGACAACGGCCGGTCGCTCTGGCTGACGAACTGCCCCCATCGTTCGGCTACGGCCCGGGTCAACTCATTCGGAGAACTATACTCGCACCCTTGGGTCCGACCTTCGTTCCCGATCCACTCGTTCATCGTTTGACTCTTCCGCCAGGTGTCGTTCAACCCTTCGACTTCTTCCGGCGTTTCTGAGGATTAATCCATTGATGCCCGCCTTGATTCAACAGGGTCTCGGCAGCTTCCGGCCCCCAAGTGCCGGCGGAGTAAAATTCCCGATTGCTCAGGGCCCGATCTCCCCACACTTCCCTGATACGATCCACGAAAGCCCATGCGGTTTCCACTTCGTCGCGACGAATGAACAAAGTCGAATCTCCGGCCATCGCCTCCAACAACAACCGTTCGTACGCCTCCGGGGTATAAGCGCCAAAACTGGTGTGGTAACGAAAATCCATCAACACCGGCTCCAACCGGGAATTGCTGCCCGGCAGTTTTCCGTTGAAACCCAGGCAGATGCCTTCGTCGGGTTGCAACCGCAACGCGAGCGAATTCGCGTCGACTCGCAAGGAAGGATTAGCGGCGAACAAGACATTCGGCACCGGGCGGAACTGCACCCTCACCTCGCTAACGCTCAGTGGCAGGTTCTTACCGGTGCGTAAATAAAACGGCACTCCCGACCAACGCCAGTTGTCGATATACAGTTTCAGAGCGACGTAGGTTTCCACGTTGGACAAAGTGCCGACTCGGCCTTCGCTTCGATAAGCCAATCGAGTTTCGCCGTTCACCTCCCCGCCGAAATACTGTCCCCGGACGACCTGACGATCCACCTCCGCCGCCGACATAGGACGAATCGACCGGAGCACCTTGACCTTTTCGTTTCTGATCGCCTCGGCATCCAGCATGACCGGCGGTTCCATGGCCACCAGCGAAAGCACTTGCAACAAGTGATTCTGCACCATGTCGCGCAACGCTCCCGATTCCTCGTAATAACCGCCCCGGGTGCCGACGCCGATCTCCTCGCTGACGGTAATCTGGACATGATCGACGGCTTCGCGAGTCCAGAGATTTTCGAAAATGGCGTTGGAAAAACGGAAGGCGAGAATGTTCTGTACCGTCTCCTTGCCCAAATAATGATCGATCCGGAATACCTGCTTTTCGTGCAAGCATTCGGTGATCTCGCGATTGAGTTGCTGTGCCGACCGCAAGTCGTGCCCGAAAGGTTTTTCGATCACTACGCGCTGCCAATGCACCTCTTGGGCCTGTTTGTTAACCAAGCCCTCTTCGCTCAAACGGCGAACCACTTCGGTAAAACGGCTGGGAGATACCGCCAGATAGAACAACAGATTTCCGGACAGGCGTTCGTCGCCGAAATCGTCGAGTTTTTTCTTGAGCGCCTGATACCCTTCGGGATCGGTCAAATCGCCTTGGCAGTAAAAAATCAGTTTTTCGAAGGCAGCCCACTGCGATTCCTTGATCGAGCGTTGCCTGGCGAATTGCTCAACAGCCGCCCGCAGCTCTTGCCGCCAGGATTCGTCCGTTTTGTCCCGGCGGGCCAGGCCGACGATGCGAAAGGGATCGGGCAATTGCTTACCCAAATAAAGGCGAAACAAGGCTGGGATCAGTTTGCGCGACGTCAGGTCTCCGCTGGCGCCGAAAATCACGACGGTGCACGGCGTTACGTTGCGCGGTTCCTCGCTGTCCCAGCAATCGAGCAATTCGTCCAATTGTTCCAACTCTTCCATAAACCGCCTTGCTGGTCGTTCTAAATCCGATGGAGCGCCGCGCCGCCGGTCACTTCCGATGGCGAGCCAGGAATCCGGGATAGTCTCCCGCCAAATCCTGGCTCCGTTGCGCCTTCAGCAGCTTGCCGTATCGAACGACGTCGCTGGCCATCATTCGCAGATTGGACTCCAGTTTTTCGCCGGGCCGTTGGTTCTCGTCCAAATCGGTTAATTCGTGAAACGAAACGCCATAGGGAAGGCTCCAGGCATAGCATTGCCGCGCCACCGTCCGGATTTGGTCGTGAACCGTCAAACCCTTTTCGTGCGATCCGACTACCGATGCGAAGAACTTCCCGGCGAATTCCTTCCAGAAATGGTCCAGGAAATTCTTCAAGGCGCTGCTCATGGAGCCGTGATAATCGGGAGTGCCCAACACGTACGCGTCGGCTTGAAGGATCCGTTGCCGAATGTTCGCGAACGCGGGGCGGTCGTAGGCTTCTTCCACGTTGAACAGGGGCATGTCCTCTTCGGCGCAATCGAAGTAATCCACCGGTCCGTTCTCCTGTTCCAGAAATCCCCGAAGCCGGTGCATGACCGTCCGGGTTTTCGATTTCTTCGCGCGATTGCCGACCACCATCAAGATGCTCAACGTCTGTTGCGGTTCGTTCATGATTCGTTTTGATCAATTTCGACCATCGCCTTGACGACTCCCGTCTCCATTTGCGTATAGGCGGGAAAGTTCTCGATGAGCCGATCGATCGATGTTCGATGCGTGATCCAAGGTCCAGTATCGATTTTCCCCTGTTCGATCCATTGCATGATCCGGGGGAAATCGCTCGGCAAGGCGTTGCGCGAAGCTAACAGGTTCATTTCCCGTCGATGAATTAGCGGATGGGGAAAAGCGATTTCCCGAGTCGTTATGCCCACGAACACCAAAGAGCCGGCGTGACCGACGAAGTTGGCAGCCCGGGACATCGACCGATGATTGCCGGTCGCATCGAAGACTACGGAAAACCATTTTCCGTCGGTGATCTGTTCCAAGCGTTCCAGATCGGAATCGTCGCCCTTGGCCAACACCGTTTTCTCGATTCCCATTTGCCGACGGCAGAATTCCAATCTCCGTTCGTTCAGGTCCAGCGCCGTGAGGTCGAGCTCGGCGATGCGGGCGAATTCGCTCACCGACAACCCGATCGGCCCGGCACCGATCAATAACGCCCGGTCCCCCTTGCGGGCGCGACTTCGGTCTACCGCATGGCATCCGATCGCCAAGGTTTCCACCAAAGCCAATTGATCGAAACTCAATTCCTTCGAAACGTGCAATTTGCGAGCCGGCAGTTGAAATCGGGGGCGCATGCCGCCGTCGCGATGGACCCCGAGAACTTCCAATCGTTCGCAGCAATTCGGGTGACCGTTGCGGCTCGAGTGGCTAGCCTCGTCGTTGAGGTACGGTTCGACCGAACAGTGGTCTCCAGGTTTCACGTTCTCGACTCCGTCGCCGACCGCTACCACTTCCACCCCCAATTCGTGGCCCGGAATAACAGGATATCGAAAAAACGGCATCTTTCCCAAATAGCCCGAAATATCCGTGCCGCAAATACCGACGCGGTGGACGTTTACCAACGCTTGCCCCGGCGACGGAGGCGACGATTCAGCGATATCCTGTCGGGATAATTTACGGGGTTCCTCCAGTACTATCGCTCTCATGTTCCTTGGTCACTGCCGATGCTCCGCTTACCGTTCTTCTTCAAAATAACTGTCGGTTCCCCCACCCGTTCGTCGGTCGAATCGAATCTACCGTCCGAAAACAGTTATTCGGCCTCCCTGCCCGGCTTTTAACCGAGAGTTTGCCGATAGTCAAGACGGTTAGACAGCAACATCGGTTGGCGGATACTGTTCCCGATTCGAAAACGACGATCATTGATCCGATAACAGAGCGCTACCCAAAGAATGTATTTCAGATCCTCGCCTCCGGTCAGATGATGGCCGACAAAACTTTCGTGCGACGATCGATCGGTCGATTCCCGTTAAATGAGGGGAAACTTGTGACCAGTTACTCCCGTACAATCAAATTCGACCGATAGAGTCCTCCGTCGTCGCCTTTCAACGTAGGACTTTAGGTCAGCCATGATTTGTACAATCAATTCATCGAAAGCAGGGCCTGTTCTACGCGGCATACTCATGGATTATCCATAGACCGATAATGGCCAATGATCACCTCCAGAAATGTACGAATTTAGGCTTGACTCCCGTCAATGACGTACGGTAGTATCGCGTCGATTTTGAGTAAATGGACGATACCAGTGGCGAAACCGGAGAAATCGAGTATGGCGGAATCCGGCCAGAAAACGACGCGGTTTTGCCACGAGGACTCCAATTGAATTCATTCAGCGAAAAATTCTCGAAGAACTTCTCCAAGGTGTGATGCGATTGGGTCAACCTGAAATCGGAGTTGGGAGATTATTCGAACTTCGTCAGATTCCGTTGAGAATCCTGACTCTATCTCGAATGACTGTGGACTGACCAATTCAAATTCATTTTCGAATCCAGCAAAACAGTTGACGTCGAAAGAGGCATTTTAATGCGCAGGCAGTTACAATCAAGTGTTTAACATTCTCCAAACAGTCACATACTCCTTAAGCCTCTGAAAAACGGAATGCGTATGAACACAACATCAATGGAAGCATTCATACCATGAATGAACAAGAAAAATCAAACATTCACAAGGTGGCTCTTTCCTGTCCGGAAATTGAAGTCCCAAAAGATAATCCCTTTAAAAACGATCTTTTGGGCCGTCAGGATACTGTCGAGAACTATACTAAATTGTTAAGCATAGTACAGGGGCCAGGCGTAATTTCGGTCAATGCCACATGGGGGGATGGCAAAACAACATTTATGAAAATGTTGGCTGCTCATCTGAGACTAAATGATTTCATAGTAACTGATCTCAATGTTTGGGATTCAGATCATATGAATAATCCATTAAACGCAATCACAAGTTCTTTGACAGAACAATTGCTAAAATCAAAAATAATCGACGAACAAAAGCGCGAGACATTGTTGAAAACTGCTGTGTTCGCATTACGTACTATTTCAATGTTTTTACCACCCGTGATAAACAAATTATTAGACTCTGGCACGGGTTTAGCAGAAAAATACTTTAAAGCCCAAGAAGAGGCAAACAAATCAATTCATGAGTTTCGAAAACAATTAGGAGAAATTGCATCGGAAACATCCCAAAAACAGAATGGGCATCCAATTATCGTAATGATTGATGAGTTAGATCGTTGTCGTCCCTCATATGCAATCACGTTTCTAGAAATAGCTAAGCATCTGTTCAATGTTGAGCATGTGGTATTTGTACTGGCCATAAATAAAAACCAACTTGAAAAATCGATTTGTGCAATTTACGGTGACAATTTTGACTCCCAGGACTATTTACGCCGTTTCATCAATCGAGAGTTGCAACTTCCAAAACCTACTCCAGAATGCATCGAAACACTGATTCAACATAACATTGATTCTACAGAATTAGGTCGTTTTCTCTATCGTAGATCCAATAATGGAAAAAATGAAGCAGCCATGGTAAGAACACATTTAAGTCCAATTTTATTAGACTTGTTTTCAGCTCTAAACATCAGTTTTCGTCGAATTATTCAGGCTCTCAAAAATTTGGATCTATTGATGGCCATGATTGAGTATGGCGATGAGTTTTTCGTTTGTGGTGTTGCTCTCGCACTAATTTTACACACTGTTGACGTCGACTGCTATCAGCGCTTCTCAAATGGAGAAATCGACGACAAGATACTAGTTGATGAAATTTTTGATCAAGTCGGGGTAAAAAGGAATATAATTACTAGGCGTGAAGGATTTGTTCTGTTTGAAGCACTGGCAATTGTCGCCTGCAGAGAAATTCATAATTGTTTAGGTTCGACACGAACTCCTTTACAAAAGCATTATGATAAAACGATTGAATCCGAAGGCGTTGAGCGTGAACGATGCAAATTAATTATTAAGCAGGCAAACATCTACATGAATCAACATAACAAATACATTGGATACTTAGAGGCGGTTAAACAGTTTGAATTTTTATCACCCGACTCTAGATTGTAACAGCAGCAATATGCATCAAGAACCATGTTTTTATTCTATGATTATATTCAATAGCAACATTGATTACAGAATGTTGTTATAACGAACTGATAATCGCACATAATTCTATTTATCCAGAAGGCATATGCGATTAACGAATAAGCGGCCATTTCAATAGAAGCCCCATATTTTCCGGTATGAGCGCACCGTTATTACCGGAACAAAGAGAAATTCAGGCAATTTCAGATGGGAAATCAAATCGTTATGATCGTCAGTTTATCGAGATTGGGATTAGCCAATTGTCCAAGCGGAGTTTCTGGATAATCGACGTATTTCAAGCCCTTGCCCGCTAATTCGACGTTTCAACTTGAGGCACCTCACGAATCGGTCGGCACCGCCCCTGATAGACCAGAACGAACCAAGCCAACATACCCGTTCCTAACGCGATGCTCGCGCAAAGGAAAAACGGCAGACCGAAATAATCGGTCCCATACACCGCGGTCAACAAGATCGGCGCCAGAATCCGCGCCAGTGCCCCCGCGCTTTGCGCCACTCCCAAGACACTGCCCTGTTCCTCCTTCGTCACGTTCATGGAGATCATCCCCAACGAAGGAGAACGATTAAAGGAGGAGCATGCGGCGAATAAAGCCAGTGCCAGCAATAACAGGATCCAGTTACCCTGTCCGACCAACGGAAATGCCAAAAGCGATAGTCCCACTCCCACTAATCCTGCGCTGATCAGGATGGGTTCGCCGCAAAGTTTAACCAATCTTCCAATCATGCCGTTGACCGCCAGACTGACTACCCCGCACCAAGCGAAAAACAATCCCAATTGATCATAGCGATAACCGAATCCGCCCAGCAGCAACGGCATGATCGATTCGAATCCGGCAAAACAGAAAATCGCCAAAAAATAGATTCCGATCAAAAACCGCAATTTCGGTTGCTGCAGGACCTGGCTCCATTGCTCGAATCGTTTCCGCGGTTTCGGCTCCTGCTCGGACGACTTCCGGCTTTCGGGAAGAATCAAAAAGGCCAAAAAACAATTGAGACCGCAGATCACGGCCGCCGCCCAACCCGGCCCGGTCAATCCCCCATAGTAGTAACCTAACGATCCGATAGCCGGACCGAACACGAAGCCAATTCCGAAGGCGATACCGATAACCGCCATCCCCTTCGAACGATTCTCGTGGGCGGTCACATCGGCGATATACGCCGACGCTACCGCCAAATTGGAACCGACGATTCCCGCCGACACTCGCGAAAACAGCAAAAGCCAAAAACCCGTCTCGCCCTCGATGCCGGAAGCCACGGCGAATAGCGCGTAGGACAGCGTCGAACCCGCCGTGCTCACCAGTATTACCGGACGCCTCCCGATCCGATCCGACAGCTTTCCCCACCACGGAGAAAAAAAGAACTGCATCAGGGAATATGAACTGACGATCGCGCCGATTTGCCAACCGACGGCTCCGAACTGCTCGCTGTACCGCGGCAAAAGGGGCAAGACGATCCCGAAACCGACCAGATCGATAAATACCACCAAAAAAATGATTAAAAGGGTCGGTTTCTTCATCGAGCAGATGCGCAAGCGGCGCAGACTACCCTACCAAGCCCCATCGGTTAAGAATAAAACGCCGGCCGTTCTCGACGTTTTCTCCCAGCGCCCGGATCCATTCAGGGGACGTGAGCTCCCGAAATGTTCCTTGCCAAATCCTTGAACCGGCAGGTAACTTATAACCAATTGGAACCGAATCATGCCGGCAGTCACCGAACCGAAAGTCGAAGAAACTCCCGATGCACGGGCCGAGACCGAGTTGGCGCCTCTTTACCTGGTGATTTGCTGGAACGACCCCGTCAATCTGATGGACTACGTAACCCATGTCTTCCAGCGCATCTTCGGGTGGCCGAGGGCCAAGGCCGAAAAACACATGCTGGAAGTGCACGAAACCGGCAAAAGCCTGCTCGTCAAGGAGCCGTTCGAACGGGCCGAACATTATGTCCACCAATTGCAGGCCTATAATTTGCAGGCGACCATGGAACGATTCCAATGAAGGTCACAGAGGTCACCGACGCCTCCATCACGCTGGAATTTACCCCTGAGGAAGCGGAGTTTTTCAAATTAGTCCTGCTCTCCTATCCCTTGACCTTGGACCAACCCAAACAGATCTCCCGGTTCGCCGAATCGGCCGAAATCGAAGATGCGAACGAATTGCTGGCGATCAGCCTCCGAGAACAAACCTTCTCTCATAAACGCAAACTCGAAGCTTGGTTGAAGAGCAAGACCGTCTGGAAAAGCCGACAAAACCGCTTCCTGCTCGTCGTCAGCAACGACGACCGGGAATGGTTGCTCCAGATTCTCAACGATATTCGCATCGGAAGTTGGATGAAAATGGGTTGCCCCGATCCCATCGAACCGGAAGAACCGGACTCTTCCACCCCCAAAAGCACCTACTATTTCTACATGAACATAGCCGCCTACATCCAGGCCCTGATCCTGAACCCGGAACACAATCAACCCTCCTGAATTGGCCCCGCCGAACGAAACGACCGAAGAACTCGAATTACCCTCCGGGCTGGTCTTTAGCGGCGGCACCCTGGAAGTCGAATACCTGCTCGGAGCCTACCGGTCCGGTTGCTACCCTTGGACGGTCGATCCAATAACCTGGTGGTCGCCCGATCCTCGAGCCGTCTTCGAACTCGACACGTTCCACGTTCCGCGCAGCCTCAAACGCCGCCTGCGGCAAAACCCGTTTCGGATCACTTACGACCAAGCGTTCAAGCAGGTCATCCGGGGTTGCGCCGACCGGACCACGGGGGAAAACAGTTGGATCACGGAAGAATTCATCGACGCCTACCGGCGATTGCATGCCCGAGGTCACGCGCACTCGGTCGAAGCTTGGCAAGACGACCGGCTGGTCGGCGGTATCTACGGCGTCAGCATCGGTGGCTTATTCGCCGGCGAATCCATGTTCCATCGAGAATCGGACGCTTCCAAAATCGCCTTGTACGAACTGCATCGCTCGCTCAATCGTTCGGGATACACGCTCTTCGACATTCAGATGATCACCCCGGTTACCGCTCTGCTGGGCGCGGTGGAAATTCCCCGCACTCAATATCTGAGCCGCCTCCGTCGAGCCGTTCGTTTATCCCGGCAGTTTCCCCGTTCGCTTTAACGGCTCCCGCTCGCCGCCTTATCTTTCCCGGTGGCCTTTGGGCCCGCTCACCGAGCGGTCAATATTCCGGGACGCTCCACGATTTTTCTCCCCCCGAATAACTCAGATCAAAACCTTTCTCCGCCCCGGTCGTTGTTTCGACCTCGAATCCAAAACCGCCCTGAGGAAATCGGTTCCCGCAAATCCACCGACTCCCGGACCAGCCTGCCTGCCGTCTCGAACGTCGAAGATTCAACGATCCCGGAATTCAAAAACGGCCGCCGGCTCCAGCACAATTTGATCGAGCGAAGCGACGAACCCGTGATACCGATCGGGGCCTGACAAAATCCGTCCCTGTCTGCACCCCCCGGTCGGAGCGCAACGGCAACTTTCCCCGCCTCCGCCGTCAGGAAGGTCAAGTCAAGCGTTGGTTGCGACTGACCCGCACCACTACCGATAATCGCTGCCGGTCGCTTCCCTTGTAGGTGCCCTTGAGCGGCGGCACGTCGAAATAATCCCGTCCGTAACCGATGCGAATATGACTTTCTCCCTCCGTCATGTCGTTGGTCGGATCCAATCCGATCCAGTGACCGTTAGGCGCGAATAATTCTACCCAAGCGTGACTCGCCGCCGCTCCAATTAATGCCGGACGCCCTTCCGCATCCGAAGCGCTTTCGATGTAGCCGCTGACGTAACGCGCCGGAATCCCAGCGATACGCAACAATCCGATCATCAAATGGGAAAAATCCTGGCACACCCCCTCATTTTTCCCCAAAAGTTCGTCGGCCTTGGAGGTCACGTCCGTAGCGCCGGGACTCCACCGGAAATGACGGTAGATATAATGATTCAATTGCAACACCGCCTCGACGAACGAACTCCGGTCCGGCAGCAGTTTTCGGGACAGTTCGGTCTGCCGCGGCGAGAAGACCACATAGCAAGACGGTTGCAGATAATCGAATAACTCCAGGCACCAATTCTGGTAGAGCGAACGCGCTTCGTTGACCGTCAAATCCAATCCCCTCAGCGCGTCTTTAAACCCCAACGTCTCGACTTCGCAGCGCGACGTGACGCTAACCTGCCGATGCCGGAACGGAATGGAAAACGTTTCGACGAAATTCCCGAAATGGTCGACGTAGTTCTCCAGCAGGACCGCGGGATTAACTTGGATTTGCGACCGGATCAGCCTCTGGCGCTTATCCGTGCGGGGAACCAAGCGTAATTCGCTGAAGGCTTCGCTCGCCGGTTGCGGATACTCGTATTCGGTGGTGTGTTCGATCAGATACCGCATGGTCGCCGGTCACTGAAGTTCGAAGTGTTGATGATGAAAACACCGATCGACGATTTGCAGGCAAAGCTCACGAACCCCTTGGATCAACTCGTCGATCCAGGTCAACAACCGCCAGCGCAAACCGGCATCGAGATTGAGAGTATAGTCCTCGCCGAAAAACTCGAGGCGCCCCAACAGCCGCCGACAGGCTTCCAAGGGATTGCGGCGTTGTTTCTCGGCGGCGAAAAAAGCCCGTTCCGGGATAATCGCTTCCAGGATCTCTTGCACTTCGCTCAGACAACCGATCACCGAGCGGGGAAATCCCCGTTCGTGAAGGACCACCCGCAAGGCGCCGGCCAAATGGGAATAACCCTCGAACGCCACGCGGTAGGCTTCGCTGCAGGCCAACATGCGCAAAATGACGTCTACCAATCTCTTTTCGGTCGCCGGCGGCCACCCGGCTTCGGAGTTTCCGAACGCCATCTGACGAATGACCAGCAACGTTTGCAGGCCTCGCTCCAGACAAACCCCCAGTCGCCAAAAATGCCAACGATCGTCGCGCAGCAAATGAGTGGTCATGGCGCCCGTCAACGCGTCCAGATCCAGCATTAGAGTCTCTTCGATCCGCCGCACTTCTTCTCTTCGCCCGAGAGCTTCCGGACAATCGCTGATCCCTTCGGTCGCCGACCGCAAATCCTCGGCGAGACGAGCCAAATGCGTGGACGCCTTGGGCGGCAGGATTTCGCGAACGGCCAAGCCGTTCTCCCATCCCTTGCGCAGGCAATCGGCTACGGAACCGACCCGTTGCGAATCCAGCAACACGCTGCCGATCACGGTCTGCCCCGTGGAAAAATCGTCGCCTTTAAAACTTTCCGTAGGCTGGCCCATCACCAGGGCCAACGTTTCCGCCAGAGCGTCCCAAACCCTTTGACCCCGGTGATAATACCGCTCGTAACGCACCTGACGCACCGTCCGTAAAATCCGAATGATATCCTCGGCTCGTTCCAAATACCGCCCTAACCAGAAAAAATGATTGGCGCTCCGGCTGCTCAGCCTAAGTTGCGTTCGGGGCGGCCGCACTTCGAGCGGCGTTTCCTCCTCTTGATCCGGCGATCCGGCAAGAATCCAAGTATCCTTGAATCCTCCCCCGGAACCCATTTTCAACAACCGCGACCCCGGGGCCACGGCATAGCGAGTCAAGGGCAATACCGTCCCGGAGCCCCGGTCGTTCGCCAGCGTTATCAAGCGCAAACCCGTATGGCGGCTCGCCCCGGCGCCGCGATCGAGAATGGGTTCCTCGTTCACCTGGAGCCGGTATTCCACGAGATAATCTTCCGGGGCCTGAAGCATCCGCTCTCGCAAATTCGTCAGCGCCCGCTCGTCCATCGCTCCGCAATCCCATTGCGAATCCGGACCATTCGCGCCGAGCCGCGAAACCAAACACTCGCCGAAATTCGCCAGCGCTTCCTGCAAACAATCAGGATCGCCGCACCACCGTCTATCAATCGTCGGCAGCGTGATGTCCTGATCCAGATAAAAGCGGGCCAGTTTCTTCAATTGCGAACCGATCAGACGGTTATTGACCAATTCGCTGCCCACCGCGTTGCAGACGCTGACCGTCCCCTTGCGCACGCACATCATCAATCCCGAAATCCCTTGATCCCCGTCGGCCGCGAATTCCAGAGCGTCCAGGTTTCGGGTATGGACGCCGCGATAGATCACGTCGATCGGTTCCAGGCCTTTAATCGTCTTCAAATGTACCCGGGAATTGAGTACGATCAAATCGTCGTTTTCGACCAGCGGCACGCCCATTTTTTGAGCCAGATAGCCGTGTTCGCCGGCGCTGACGTGGCTCCTGCCGGGAGACAGAACCACCACTTGGCGATGCACGGCGCCGTCCACGGCCTGGCGTTTGAGCGACTCGCACAACCGGGTGGGAAAACCGAACGGCGACTGAAGCGGCAAACCGGGAACCAAATCGGGAAACACTTGCTCCCGAACCACCCGGCACTGCAAGGCGTAAGCCGCCCCGGTCATATCGCTCAGCTGATCTTCCGCAACCCACCATTCGCCCCCGGCGCCCTGGATCAAATCGAAAGCCGCCAGATGGACATACAAATCGCCGGCCACCTTCAGGTTAACGGCGCTCCGCTGATAATTGGGATCGGTATACACCCACCGGCACGGCAGCGTGCCCGAACGGAGAACTTCTTGCGTGTCGCAAATGTCCCGTAAAAAACAATTCCAGATCTCCAATCGCTGAATTACCCCGGCGCAGATAAAATCCCAATCCCGCTTTTCGATGATTTTAGGAAAAGGATCGAACGACACTTCGGCCAAGGTACTATCGACCGGATAACGATAAAAGATCATGCCCAGATCTTGCATCAGCAGATCGGACTGCTTCTTCAGCCGCTCGAGATCATCCCGTCCGATACCCTCCAGTTGCCTGAAGACCAACCGTTCGAGCTCGGCACCGGTCAACGTTTCGAGTTTCGAAAGGCTCTCCGGCGCATCCGCCGCTCCGGCCGGCCCTGAGATAACAACTTCCGACATGTTCTAGATCGCTAGCGGTATCCGATCGTCACTTGATCCGTTCGTTGCGGCCGCCACCCGGCAACCTACTCGACTTCGGCCATCGCCGAAAGGGGCGGAAAAATGCAATCCTCGCGAATGGCTTCGCCGATGCGGTTAATCTTGATCTGAAACTCGTCCATTTTGTCGTGAAGTCCGGATTCAAAGAGATCCGCTATGGAACTGAACCGCAGTTCGCTGGCCAGTTGACCACTGTATTTTTCCGCCCGATTGGTAAACCGGCCGTCTTCCGAACCGTTCACCCGGCGCAATGCCCGTTCGACCCGGGAAACGCTGAAAAGCATCGAGCGGGGAAACCGCTCGTTGAGCAACAATAGTTCGGTCACCTTGACGGGTTGAACCACCGAAGGGTAAAGTCGTTGATAGGCCGCGCGGGCGTGGCAACAATGCAACACCGCCATCCAACAATGATGCGAACCGTCTATCCGTTGGCGATCTTCCGCGTGCCACTCTTCCCAACTCAAATACTCCGGCCAGCGATGCGTGTCGGCCTCGTTTTCCTGGACCGTTTTTTCCTCGCGAAACAAATGGAATTGCTCGTCCAGCAAGCGGGTGACCTTGTCGGCACGTTCGAGAAATTTTCCCATTTGCAAAAATTCCCAGCCCGTTTCCCGCACCATCATCATCCCGACGATCCCCTGAAACAGTTGAAGCGATTTCATGAGGCGCTGAAAAAACTCCCAGTCGTTGCGCTCGAACTGCTCATGCGCTTGCCGACTGCAAATCCACAGATAGGTTCGATTGATCTGTTCCCACATTTCCAGCGTGATCTGCTCGCGCACAGTCCGAGCGTTTTCCCGGGCCGCGGCCAGGGAACCGAGGACCGAATTGGGCATTTCCCGGTCGAACACCAAGGATTCGGCCACGGTGCGGGCGTCGTAGCGACGATGCGATTCCCGGAACACTTCCTCCTCCCCCAACCCGGCGATGATGGGCGACCAATCCTTGGAGTAATGCTTTCCCTGCTCGGTCGGCAGATCCAGAACCAATTGCAAGTTGACGCTCACCAGATTGGCGACGCTCTCGGCCCGTTCCAAATAACGGCTCAACCAAAACAAACTGTCGGCTACTCGACTGAGCATCGCTCCCCCTCAATCTTCCAACACCCAAGTATCCTTGCTGCCGCCGCCCTGAGAAGAATTGACTACCAGTGAACCTTTCTTCAAGGCCACCCGAGTCAACCCCCCAGGTATGATCGAAACCTTGTCGCCGTAGAGGATATAAGGCCGCAAATCGATATGCCGGCCCTCCAGCTTGCCGTCGATGAAACACGGATGCCGCGAAAGATTCAACGTCGGTTGCGCGATGTAATCGCGAGGCCGGCTCCGGATCAAGCGGCGAAAGCGTTCGACTTCCTCTTGGGTGGCGGCCGGACCGATCAGCATCCCGTTGCCGCCGGCCTCGTTGACCTCCTTGACCACCAGTTCGGGCAGATGGTCCATGATATAACCGAGATCGGCTTTTTCGTTGGCCAAGTAGGTCGGGACGTTCGGCAGCACTGGGTCCTGATCCAGGTAATACTTGATCATACGGGGCACGAAATAATACATCACCTTATCGTCCACGACTCCCGTGCCGATCGCGTTGACCAAACTCACGTGCCCCGCCCGATAGGCGGCGACTATTCCGGGAACGCCCAGCACGGAATCCTTTCGAAACACTGTCGGGTCCAGAAAATCGTCGTCGATCCGCCGATAGAGCACGTCGACCATCTTCAGGCCTTGGGTCGTCCGCATGTAAACGTGATCGTTGCGAACGACGAGGTCGCGCCCTTCCACGATCTCGACCCCCATCTCCCGGGCCAAAAACGAATGTTCGTAATAGGCGCTGTTGTATCGGCCCGGCGTCAGGACCGCCACGGACGGATCGAGCTTACCGCCGGGACTGACATACCGTAGCAATTCCAACAGGCGCGACGGATATTGCTCCACCGGCCGCACCCGGTAATTCTCGAACAGGCCCGGGAACACCCGCTTCAAAATCAACCGGTTGCCCAGCAAATAGGAAACGCCGCTAGGACATCGCGCATTGTCTTCCAGCACCAGATACCGCCCCGTTTCGTCCCGTACCAGATCGATTCCGCAAATGTGCACGTAGATATCTTTGGGGACTTTAAATCCCATGAATTCGCGGCGAAAGTGCTTGGCTTGTTCGACGTAAGTCCGGGGAATTACCTTATCTTTCAGGATTTTCTGGTTGTGATAGATATCGTGCAAAAACAGATTGAGCGCCGTGATGCGTTGAATCAGGCCCTGCTCGATATGCCGCCATTCGGCGACGGGGATGATCCGGGGCAAGAGATCGAACGGAAAAATCTTCTCGGTTCCTGCCTCATCGCTATAGACCGTGAACGTCACCCCTTGATTGCGAAAGGAGTTGTCGGCCAATTGCTGGCGTTCGGTAAGGTCCTGCCGGGAAAGGGACGCCAATCGTTCCGCCAGATTGCGGTAATGGGAACGAAACTTGTCGCGTCCCGCCATCACTTCATCGAAAAACCGCTCCAGCTTATAAGCTCGAAAATGGTTTCGCTTGCGGTTGGCTGTCTTTGCTTCCATCAATTCCCTTCCCCGTGCGGGCGGATTTCAGACGACGGTGCCGTTCTCCCTCGGAGCTACGGCGAGAACCGCCCACCGTAATCATAACCGGAAATTCACCGGGCTTCCAGAATTCGACGGTAATAATCCAAATAAGATTGCGCCACGGCGCTCCAAGAATAATCCACCGCCATGGCCCGCCGCCGGTAGGCCTGTAACCGGTCCGCATCCCCAAACAGTTCCAAGGCCCGGAAGATGCCTTCCAAAACGGCCGCGGACGTGAACTCTTCGAATTTAATACCCGTGGCCCGGTCGGCGTCCTGAGTCTCGTCGATAACCGAATCGCTTAAACCTCCCACGGCGTGAACGATCGGGATGGTGCCGTAGCGCATGCTGTAGAGTTGATTGAGGCCGCAAGGTTCGTAAAGCGACGGCATGAGATAAAAATCGCAGGCCGCCTCGATCCGATGAGACCAAGCGACGTCGTATCCGATCCGAATGTGCACCCGACCGGGAAAGCTCTCGGCCAAATCGACCACCACGGCCTCCAAATCCTTTTCGCCCGATCCCAACAAAACGAACTGCATGGAATGCAGCAGTCCCTGCCGCAACGCCTCCGCCATCAGCGCAATGCCTTTCTGCTCCACCAAACGCGAAATATTGCCGAACAGCGGGATCTGCGGATCGACCTCCAGCCCCAAATCGCGCTGCAACCGTTGCTTTTCCTTGGCCTTGCCGCTCAACTTTCCGGGAGAGAAGGAATATTCCAGATAGGGATTATCGGTCGTTTTCCATTCGGCGTAATCCACGCCGTTGAGGATGCCGATCAAGCGCTCGCTCCGTTCGTTCAGCGCTCCCTCCAATCCGCAACCATGGTCGCGGGTCAAGATTTCGTCGGCATAAGAGGGACTCACCGTATTGAGATAATCGGCGTAGACGATCCCCGCTTTCAGAAAATTCAACTGCCCGTAGTATTCCAGTCCCTGGAAATGGAAATAGGTCCAAGGCAGATTAGCCCACCGCAACAGATCCGGGGAAAAGATCCCCTGAAAAGCGAGATTGTGGATGGTCAACAGGGTTTTGGGAGGCAAAAGATAGCGGCCGGCTTGCCGTTCGTTCTGCAACAAAACGGGAAACATGGCGACTTGCCAGTCGTGTAGGTGAACCAGATCGGGGCGCCAGGGCAATTGACGCGACAACTCGAGGATCACCTTGCTCAGGAACAAGAACCTTTGCGCGTTGTCCGGATAACTCATATCGGCTTCGCCGTAGATTCCGCCGCGCCGGTAGAAATGTTGGTGATCGACGAAATAGATCGTCAGATTATCCGAAGCCTCGCACTCATAAATCCGCCCTTCTTCAATCCCGCTGCCCAGCTGAACTTTCATCAGCCGTTCAGTCGAATGGATGGCGACGTCCCGTTCCAGAATCCCGGAATAAAGCGGCGTCACTACGCCGACGCGTACCCCGGCGGCCCCGAGATATTTCCCGAGCGCGGCCGTCATGTCGGCGAGCCCGCCGGTTTTGGAATAGGGCGCGATTTCGCTGGTACCGATCAGCACTTTCATGCGGCTGCTTCCCCGAAAGCCGGCTAATCCGACGTCAAACGATCGGCCTGCAACGACGATCTCAACGCCTCGGGGATCAGTATGCTGCCGTCCGGTTGCTGGTGAGTTTCCACCAAGGCGACGAACAACCTGGCCAAGGCCGTCCCGCTCCCGTTAAGCAGATGCGGAAACCGGTTCTGTTTGTCCGGCGCCTTATACCGCAAGGCCATGCGCCGGGCTTGAAAGTCTTCGCAGTTCGAACAACTCGACACCTCGAGCCAGTCGCCCTGCCCCGGAGCCCAGACTTCGATATCGTAGGTCTTCGCGCTGCCGAAACCCAAATCGCCCGTGCACAACATGATCACCCGGTACCGCAATTCCAACCGTTTCAGGACTCGTTCGGCGTCCTGAACCATGCTCTCCAACTCCTCGTAACTCTCCTCCGGAGCGACCACCTTGATCAATTCGACCTTGTCGAACTGATGCATGCGAATCATGCCCCGAGTCCCGACCCCGGCCGCGCCCGCTTCGGCCCGGAAACAAGGGCTGTAGGCGCAATAACGAATCGGCAAGGCCTCGTAAGGCAAAATCTCCTCGCGGTGAATATTGGCCACCGGAGCTTCGGCGGTCGGCACCAACCACAGTTTCCCCAAAGTTTCGGCGTCCTCTCCTTCCTGAACGGCGTAAGCTTGATCGACGAATTTCGGAAATTGTCCGACCCCCTCCATGCAATCGCGGGTGACGACGAACGGTGGCGACACTTCGACGTAACGGTGTTCCGAAGTATGCAACTGCAACATGTATTGAATCAGCGCCCGTTCCAACCGGGCACCCCACCCCGTATACAGCGGAAAACCGCTCCCGGCCAATTTAGCCCCGCGAACGAAATCCACCAATTTCAATCGTTCGCACAGGGTCAGATGATCCTCCAGCGGAAAATCATGGCTCCGCTGCTCGCCCCATTCCCGAATCAAGGGATTGTCCTCCGTCGAAGCGCCCCGCGCCACGGATTCGTGCGGCAAGTTGGGAATGGTCAGCATCAACTCATCTTCGGTCGCCTTCAGACCGGTCAAGCGTGCTTCTAAATCGGCAATTTTTTCGCCCAAAGAACGCATTTCGCGTTTTAGCTGTTCGGCTTCCTCGTGACGCTTTTCTTTCAGAAGGGATCCGATGGCTTTCGATTCCTGATTGCGCTTCGCCCGCGACGTTTCCACTTCCGCCAAGAGGCTCCGGCGGCGAGCGTCCAGTTCCAGCAACTCGTCCACCTTAAGGTCGTCGCCGGCTCCTCGGGAGGCCAAGCTGTCCTTGACTCGAGGCGAATGTTCTCTAATCAGCTTGATATCCAACATGAAGCTTTCGATGCCGAGAGTTCCGGCTCCGTCAGTTTGCGCTTCGAACGAGTCGAGAGCAAGCCGGGAGGCTAATACCCGTTAACCCGCCCTGGCTTCAAACCGTCGTTGAAGACCGCTCGAACAAGCTCAGCGGCAGCAGCTCGCCAAGCTCCGAACGCCCTCCCCATCTCCGGGGAGCAACCGGAAAAAACCTCGGACGCGCTGAAAGCGACCAAGACATCATCGCCGGTCAAGGGATCCGTCGCCCGGCGCCGAGGCAAATCTGCGCTTTGACTTTGACGAAACTCAATTGCGCGCCTAGCCTCCGGGTCGCATAGCGTTTCTTCGAAACCGATGTTAGGAATCCTCAGTACACTTTTTAAAAAAATCTTCGGCACCCGCAACGATCGGGAAATCAAAAAGCTTAGAAGCCTCGTCGACCAAATCAACGAAGTCGAGCGCTCCTACCAAGCTCTCAGCGACAAAGAGCTCCGGGATAAAACCAGGAAATGGAAGGCTCGGCTCACCCCGATCGAGGACGACGCCGAACTGGCTCAAGAGCTCGAAAAGTTGCTGCCCGAAGCCTTCGCCGCCGTCAAAAACGCCTGCCGCCGATTATGCGGCACCGAAATCACGGTCAAAGGGCAGAAGGTCCTGTGGGAAATGATCCCGTTCGACGTGCAGTTGATCGGCGGATACGCCTTGCATTCCGGACGCATCGCGGAAATGGCCACCGGCGAGGGAAAAACCCTGGTGGCGACCCTTCCGGTGTATCTCAACGCCCTCACCGGCCGGGGTGTACATATCGTCACGGTCAATGATTACCTCGCCTCGCGGGACAGCGAATGGATGGGAGCCATCTATGCCTTCCTGGGCCTGAGCGTCGGGTGCATCCTTCACGACCAGCCCCCGCCCTTCCGCCGCGAGCAATACCATTGCGATTTGACTTACGGCACCAACGCCGAATTCGGTTTCGACTACCTGCGCGACAACGGCATGGCCGTCAATAGACAGGATCAAGTGCAGCGCTCACACTATTTCGCCATCGTCGACGAGGTCGACTCCATCTTGATCGACGAAGCGCGCACGCCGTTGATCATCAGCGGCCCCGCCGTCGTCAACACCGACAACCGCTACGACCGGTTGAAACCCAACATCGAGAATCTGGTCCGGCGGCAGAAACGGCTCTGCGAAGATTACATGCAACAGGCGGAAGCCGTCTTGCGAAAACTCAATCCCGAAAACGGCGATCCGACCGAAAACCGCGACGAACTCGAACAGGAACTCGGCCTGCTGCTGTATCGCACCAAACTCGGCGACCCCAAATCCACCAAACTCCTGAAATTCCTCGAATCGCCGCAGAACCTGAAGTTGATGAACAAGGCGGAAATGGCCCTGCACGCCGATCAAACAAAAAAGGAACTCTACGGCCAAAAAGAAGAACTGTTCTTCGCGATCGAAGAAAAAAGCCATGACGCCGACCTGACGGAAAAAGGCCGGCAACTCATCAACCCCCAGGATCCGAACGCGTTCATGCTGCCGGACCTGACGGTCACCTACCACGAAATCGACAGCGACAAATCGTTGGACGTCAAGGAACGGGTCGCGAAAAAACAGGCCGCCCAAACAGATTTCGAGAACAAGGCCCAGCAGATCCACACCATCTCCCAACTCCTCAAGGCCTATTGCCTCTACGAAAAGGACGTGCAGTACGTCGTACAGAATAACGAGGTGGTCATCGTCGACGAAAACACCGGACGGTTGATGACCGGCCGGCGTTGGAGCGAAGGATTGCACCAGGCGGTCGAGGCCAAGGAAGGCGTCGAAATCAAGCGCGAAACCCAGACTTACGCCACCATCACCATTCAGAACTATTTCCGCTTGTACACCAAACTCGCCGGGATGACCGGCACGGCGGAAACCGAAGCTTCGGAGTTTCTCGATATCTATAAACTGGGCGTTTTGGTGATCCCGACCAACCGTCCGGTGGCCCGGAACGACGCCCACGACACCATCTACAAAACCCGCCGCGAAAAATACGAAGCCGTCATCGGCGAGATTAAAGAGATCCACGCTCAAGGCCGCCCGATCTTGGTCGGCACCATTTCCGTCGAAGTCAGCGAACTCCTTTCCCGGATCTTGAAGCGGGAAAAGATCGTCCACTCGGTACTCAACGCCAAGTATCACCAGCAGGAAGCCGAAATTATCGCCCGCGCCGGTCAGAAAGGGGCCGTGACCATCGCCACCAATATGGCGGGACGAGGTACCGACATCAAACTGGCCTCCGGTCTCGAAGAACTGGGCGGACTGCACGTCATCGGCACCGAACGGCACGAAGCCCGGCGCATCGACCGGCAGTTGCGCGGCCGTTGCGCCCGCCAGGGAGACAAGGGTTCTTCCCATTTCTTCATCTCGCTGGAGGACGATCTGATGCGCCTGTTCGGTTCCGACCGCATCAGCAAAATCATGGAACGGGTCGGATTGGAAGAAGGCCAGGAACTAGAACATCCGCTCCTCAACCGCTCGATCGAAACCGCCCAAAAACGCGTCGAACAACATAACTTCCAGATCCGCAAACGGACGCTGGAATACGACGACGTGATGAACAAGCAGCGCGAAGTCATCTACGGCTTTCGCAACGAACACCTCCAGACCGAAGGTTCCCACAACCTGATCGGGTTGGCGGAAGAAGTGATCGTCGACAAGGTCGTGAACGCCTCCGCCGATCGGACCGAGGTGGCGGAATGGGACACTCGGACGCTGGTCGACTGGATCAATTTGAACTTTCCGTTAGGCCTGGAAAGCGAAGACATCGTCAAGGCCGCGAACGAGAACGGCGATCCGCTTCCCCAGGACGACCTCTACCGCGATCTCGACCCCCAACAAGTGGCCGCGGCTGCTCATATCATCGGCAAGGTCAAAGAGGCCTACGAATTGAAGATCAGCGTCGAAAATCCGGAAGTGTTGCACCGCATCGAGTTGATCACCGTGCTAAACGCCGTCGACAAACTCTGGCAGGAGCACCTTTACAGCATGGACGGACTGCGCAGCAGCATCGGACTGCGCGCCTACGGCCAGCGGGACCCCCTGATCGAGTACAAAGGCGAAGCCTTCAAGATCTTCGAGGAGCTGATGGCCAACATCAAATCGCAGATTTGCCACAACATTTTCCGGAGCGCTTCCAATCTCGAAACGTTCCAGCATTTCCTGTCCAAGCTGCCGAAAAGAAACTCCCACCAAAACGCCCAGGCCTTCGGCGAAACCGGCGGGCCGGCTCCGGACAGCAACCGGTCGAAAGCCAATCGTTTGGTCAGCGAAGCCAACGCCGCGGTTTCCCGGCGCAGCGCCCCTTCGGCCGTGCGCACCGGACCCAAGATCGGCCGCAACTCCCGTTGTCCCTGCGGCAGCGGCAAAAAGTACAAACAATGTTGCGGCAAGAATTAGCTTTCGGATTCTCCGGCTGAACCGAGTCGGGGATGGGCGGGGGCAAGCCGGAACCAAGGGACGTGAACCGAGCGAACGTAACGTTCTATTTGGGACCGGCCGGCAGCGGAAAGACGGAACACTGCGTTCAATCGGCCCAACAACGCCTGTTCCAGTCGTCCGAAGGCTTCCCGTTGTTGTTTCTGACTCCCCGGCAGGCCACGTTCCAGATCGAGGCCCGCATCTTGGACGCGCCCTATATCCGAGGCTTCGCCCACGACCGGCTCAAGATTCTTTCGTTCGACAAATTGGCCCATGAAATCCTGACCGCCAGTTCGCCGGCTCCCCCCAGCTTGCTCGGCGACGGCGGCCGGATCATGGTGCTCCAATCCCTGATCGACAAACACGCCAAGGAACTTCGCACCTTCCGTTCCGGCTTCCAAGAATTGATTCTGACCGAGGCGCTAGATGAAGAAACGAGCGGCTTCCGGTCCCTGCCGACCGACCGGGATCTCACCTACGCGCAAGCCTTGAACGAATTGCTCAAGCGGCTGGAACAACGGCGAATCGACGAAAACCGCCTGGAGCAACTGACGAACAACCTCGCCTTTTCCGAATCGCTCCGCAACAAGCTGCACGACTTGACCGTCCTGTATCGCCATTATCAACAATGGCTGCGAGACCATCGGCTCATGGACAGCGGCGCCTTGCTGAACGAAGCCACCCGGAGGCTTTCGCTCCCCGCCGGTCAGAAAAACGCGGTCGAACTAACCCTGGACTCCCTTTGGGCGGACGGGTTCGCGGAACTGACTCCCCAAGAACTCGCGTTGCTCCACGCCCTCGTGCGGCGCACGACTCATACCCATCTGTATTTCTGCCTCGATCAAACGCAGTCCGAAAATCCGTCTTGGCTGAATCCCTGGCAAACCATCAGCGAAAACTACCGGCTCTGCCGCGCTACCCTGGCTTCGATCGAGGGAGTCGATTCGAAAGTCGAAGAATTGCCCCGCCATCCCACCGGTTCCCGCTACCGGGCCAGCCCGGCCCTGCAACATCTGGAAGCCCACTGGGCCGAGCCCGTGGCGGCCGAGGACGAGCCGGACGGCATCCGGATCGCAGCCTGCCTGAATCGGGAAACCGAAGTGCTGTACGCCGCGCGCGCGATCGTTCGCTCCGTGCGGGAACGCGGCCTCAGATACCGCGATATCACCGTCATCGTCCGCAGTCTCGACGGCTACGCCGAAACCATCGAATCCGTTTTCAATCGCTACCGGATTCCGCATTTCATCGACCGCCGCGCCTCCATCCGGCACCACCCGGCGGTACTTCTGATTCAATGCGCTCTCCGATTGATGGTTTTTAACTGGCGCGACGAAGACTGGTTCACGGCACTGAAAACCCAGTTGCTCGAGGCGACCCCCGAACAGGTGAACCAATTGGAAAACGCCGCCCTGGAATACGGCATCAAAGGAACTGACTGGCTCGACCCTTTGCCGGCCCGGATTCCGCAATCCCCCGCTCTGGAAGCCTTGCGCCACAAACTGCTGACCCCCTTCGAACGCTTGCACCAGGCCTTGCTCGGCAAGAAGAAGGATCGCAGGCGGAAGATCACCGGGAAAAAACTGGCCGACGACATCGAACGATTCTGGAAACAGATCAAGTTAGCCCGGTCGCTGAAACGGTGGCACCAACCCAAAGCGAACGACGCCGCCCGATCCTTGGGCAGCGATTTGTCCCTCCACAAGGAAGTCAGCGCCCACTTGGACGAATGGCTCAAGGAGTTACGCTTTTCGTTCTCCGAATCCGTGCACGCCTTGCACCAATGGCTGGGCATCCTCGACCCCAGTTTGCGCTCGCTGAACGTCGGGGTCATCCCCTCAACCCTGGATCAGGTGTTGATCGGCCAAATCGACCGCACGCGCACGCCGGAAATGCAACACGCCATGCTGCTGGGCATGAACGAGTCCGTCTTTCCGGCCCAACCCGAGCAGCTTTCCCTGCTCGTCGACGCCGAACAAAAACAATTGCAGCAATCTAACGTCCAACTGTTCCCGTCCTTGAAGCGCAATCTTTCCAACGAACAGTTTCTGGCGTATATCGCCTGCACCCGTCCCCAAAAGGAGTTGACGATCACTTACGCCGAAAGGGACGCCGAAGGCAAACCGATCAATCCCTCCACGGTCATCGATCACCTGCGCCATCTGTTTCCGAAACTGGCCGAAGAAAGATTCGACGGCGATCCCGAGGTTGCCCAGGCCGAGCACTTATGCGAACTGACCGAATTGATTTTTCATGAGGAATCCCGGGAGCTCGCGCCGTCTCTGATCGAGCGCCTGAACCAGGCGAACCGCCATATTCCGTGGATCGCTGCCCCCTCGCCTCCCGGCACGGCGTTAGCGCCGGAAATCGCACGACTGCTATACACCGACGAAACCGGCACGATGCCCACGTCGGCCTCCTCGCTGGAGGATTTCGCGGCTTGCCCGTTCCGGTTTTTCCTCCGCTCCGGACTGCAAGCCGAAGAACGCAAGCAATTGCGGCTTGATCCTGCCGCGATGGGCAGTTTCCAACACGAAGTGCTCAAACGGTTCCACGACACCGTGCGCGGACGAGACCAGCACTGGCGCGATCTGCCTCCCGACGGAGCCCGGAAGCTCGTCGCCGGCCTCGTGGAACAAACCGCCGCCGAACCCCGTTACCGAATCTTTCAACGAAGCGAGGCGGAAGCGTTTTCCCTGCGGCTCATCGACGACCAATTGCAGAATTGCGTCGCGACGTTGGTCCACTGGATGCGGCAATACGAATTCGATCCCCTGTTCGTCGAATTGAAATTCGGCGGCCGGGACAATCCGATCGGCCCCTGGGTCCTTCCCTTGGACTCCGCCCAGTTGGCTTTCAGAGGCGTCATCGACCGGCTCGACGTGATTCGCCATCGCGAAGACGGCCCCCCGGCCGTCATCGTCATCGACTATAAGTCGGGTAAAAAAACCTTGAACCAAGAACTGGTCTATAACGGTGTGCAACTGCAACTGTTCGCCTATCTGAACGCCGCCCTGAAAGCGCCGGATATCGCCGGGAGTTGCCAAGCCGAAGAACTGGAACCGGCCGGGGTCTTTTTTCTCCCGATCCGGGGCCGCCGCAAAATCTGGAAAAACCGGGACGAAGCGAATTCCGACCAGGCCCGACTCGAACGATACGGCGCCTATCAGCATGTCGGATGTTTCGATCTCGACTATCTGCCCCGCCTCGACAACCGCCCCGAGCAGAAAAAAGGCGATCAATTTCCCTATCGGCTCAAGAAGGACGGCCAACCCTACGGCAACTCCTGGCAAGCCATGCCGACGCCGACTTTCCAGGCTTGGATCCGGCGGAACGAAACGCTGATTCGGAACATGGGGCAACGCATCCTCGACGGCGAAGCGGCGGTGTCGCCCTATCGCGAAAAAAACAACAGCACGCCTTGCCAATACTGCGACTACGCCTCGGTTTGCCGCTTCGTTCCCGAGACTCACGAATACCGCCGGCTCGAGCCGTTGCCCCGGAAAATCTAGGGCGTCCGGCGCCGCGACCCGCGAACCATGCCTTACACCGAAGACCAGGAACGGGCCATCGAAACGAACGGCGCCGTGCTCGTGTTGGCGGGCGCCGGCAGCGGCAAAACCGGCGTGATGGTGGAACGTTGCCTGAGAAACCTGTTCGACCCCGATCCGCCGGCGGATTTGGACCAAATTTTGATGGTCACTTTTACCGAAGCCGCCGCCGCCGAAATGAAAGGCCGAATCGCCGAGGAGCTCAACCGCCGCTACCGGCAAGCCGATACCTCGACCAAACGGCGAATCAAGGAACAACTGGCCCTGCTGGACACCGCCTACATCGGCACGCTTCACAGCATCGCCCTGCGACTCATCAGGGAATACCACCATCATCTCCAACTGCCTCCGGGACTCCGGATCATTTCCCAAGCCGAACGAGCGATGCTCGTCCAGCAAGCGCTTTCCGACACTCTCCGGGAACATTACCGCGAGGAATCGCCGCCGAATTCGGGCGTTCAGCGCTGGATCAGGCAAGTCGGTAACGCCAGTGACCGGTCGGCCCGGCAACTGATCGCCGAACTGCACCAATACCTGCAAACGCTTCCCGAGCCGCAACAATGGCTGAACCGTCAATACGCATTCTATCAACCCACGGAGCCGAACGGCTGGTTCGATTGGCTGCGCCGCGACCTGCAAACCTGGATCGAGCACTGGCATCCCGCCCTGCAAGCCGAAGAATCCGACTGCGCCAATCTCGCTCCGTGCCGAAAAACCCTGGAAGCGTTGCGCCAATCCCTGAGCGAGACGCCGTTCCGAAACTTCGACCTATCCCCGATCCTCGAGGCCGACGGCTCCTGGCCCAAGGGCAATAAAACCCGCATCCGCCCGCTGTTCGAGGCCTTCTTCGCCGACACCGAATTCCTGGCCACGCTGCTCAAACCCGATACGTCCCCGACCGAAGAACTCCCGCTGCAACAGGACTGGTATCGTTGCCGGCAATGGATCGACCACCTATTGCAACTAACCCAGGAATTCGGCCAGCGCTTCGACGATCTCAAACGGCGAAACAATTTTCTCGATTTTCAGGACATCGAACAATTCGCTCTCAAACTGTTGCGGTCGCCCGCCCCGGAGGAGCCGCAGCGAATCCAACCGGCCGAATCCCGCCCGTTCGATCCGACCGGCCCGGCGCCCCCCTCCCCGGTCGCCTGCCACCTGCAAAATCAATTCCGGTATCTGTTTGTCGACGAATACCAAGACATCAACCGCGCCCAGCACGCCATCATTCACGCCCTGGTCCGCCCGGGGGAGCGCTCGAACTTGTTTCTCGTCGGCGATATCAAACAAAGCATTTACGGCTTTCGCCTGGCTAGTCCCGAAATCCTGCAGCATTACGAAAAAGAACGGCCGGCGGACGCCGGGCCGCTGTCCGTCGTCCACCTCCAGAAAAATTTCCGCAGCCATCCCCGGTTGATCCGCTTTTTCAACGACTTCTTCACCACCGTCGCCGCCAGAGTTCCCGGTTTCGGTTACGCCGGCGGCGACCAGCTCGCTCCCCGGGAAGCCGAGCCCGTCGACGAAACGAACGACCGGCGCGTCGAATTCCACTTAAGCGTCCCGCCGTCCCCAAGCGAACTCAGTGCTCGAGAATTCGAGGTGCACGCCATCGCGCAGCGCATTCGCGCCATCCTGGACGAGGGCACGGAACTCTTCGACGCCCGCACCGGCAGCCGGCAACCGGCGACCTACGCCAGTTTCGCCGTCTTGTTGCGGGCGGTCGAAAACCGGACGCCGATCTTCTCGCGCATCTTCGCGCAATACCAGATTCCGGTACAGGCGGCGGACAGCGCCTTTTTCGAACTGACCGAAATCAAGGATTTGATCGCGTTGCTGCAAACCATCGACAATCCGATCGACGACATCCCGCTGTTGACCGTGCTCCGTTCGCCGTTTTTCGGTTTCGTTCCCAACGAACTGGCCGTCATCAGGCTGGTTCAAAAGAGGACTCGCTTCTGGCAAGCTCTCCAGGTCTTCCACGACCAACCTTACGGCGACGATTCACGATTGAAGGACTGGCGCGGCCGCGAGCCCGAAACGTGCGAAACCTGGGTTAGCCGCACTCGAGAGAAATGCGCCCGGTTCCTGACCCAATACGAACGATGGCATTTGGCCAGCCGAACCCACCCCCCCGCGGAATGCCTCGAATTGATTCTCGCCGAAACCGGCTATCCGGAATACGCCGGCCGCACGAACGAACACGCCCGCTTCCGCATCCGGCAATTCGTCAATCTCGTCAGGGAATTCGAAACCAATCACGTCCCGAGCCTGGCGCAGTTGGTCCGCTGGTTGACGGAGTTGCAGGAAAGCAACCATCAAATCGAACCCGTCAAAAAAACCGGACAGGACGCCGTCCAGTTGATGAGCGTGCACAAAAGCAAAGGCCTGCAATTCCCCATCGTCATTCTCGCGCACTTGGACAACCGGTTCAATTTGGACGACCTCAAGAAAAGCCTGCTCCTCGACCGCGACTGCGGCCCTTGCCCCTTGCTGTCCCTGCCCGAGACGTTCGAAGCCTATCCTTCGTTGCCGCTCTGGCTCGGCCGGCGCAACCGCCGGAATCAACTCGTCGAAGAAGAAGCCCGGCTGCTGTATGTAGCAATGACCCGAGCCCAGGACCGACTCATCCTTTCCGGAACCGCGACGCAGAAAAAACTCGACGAATCCTGGCTCGACCACAGCGCCCGGCAAGCCGCCGGCCGGCCATTGAAACCGGCGGCTTCTTGGCTGGATTGGATCGGCCCCTGGATGTCGCAGCACACCGGTCTGAATCAAGCCGATCGAGGCGACCGGGACGGAATCTATTGGAACGTCTGCCGGGAAAGCGACGACTTCCAGGAGCGCCAACAGCCGGCGGCCGCCCGGAACGAATCGCCGCCGCTCGCCGACATCGAACAACTTCTCGACCGCATCGACCGGCAGTACCCTTATCTGGCCGCTACCTTGCAACGGGCCACGGCGTCGGCCACGGCGCTGAATTTCGCCCACCGCCGCCCCGCCTACCCCAAACCCCAACGCCCGGACGCCGCTTCCAAGCCGGCCAAAGGGCGAACCCGCAACGCCATATCTCGAGGGTTAGCCTATCATCAACTGCTGCAACTGCTCGATCCCCGAGAATGCACTTCCCGCGACCGGGTGCAACAGGCCGCCGCCCGGCTCGTCGAACTCGGATCGCTCAAAGGCGTCGAACTCGAGACCGTCGAATTGGACCCCATCGTCGCTTTCTGGACTTCGGAAGTCGGCACGGCGATCCGCGGCAAGGAACAGCATCAGCTGCGCCGGGAATTACCCTTTACCATGCGCCTGACCATCGGCGAACTCACGAAAATCGGATTCGACTTTCCGGCCGGGCCGCAAACCGTCGAGGAACCGCTCATCGTGCGAGGCATCGTGGATTTGGCGGTGATCGAGCCCGAATCGATCTGGTTGCTGGATTTCAAATCCGACGACCTCGCGGAAGAAGAAATCCCCGAGCGAACGGACCATCACTCGGCCCAACTCTCGCTCTACCGGCAAGCGTTGCAGGATATCTATCACCGCCGGGTCACCCGAACCTGGATCCATTTCCTGGTGCCCTCCCGCACGGTCGAACTATCCGGCGATTAGCCCGGCCGGAAGCGGGGCTCGCGGGGCGGAAGCCGACGGCCCTCTTACATATGGGCGATCACGTTGTCGCCGAAAGCCGAACAACCGATCTCCGTCGCGCCCTCGGTCAAACGGGCGAAGTCATAAGTCAGGCGACGGGAAGCGATCGCGCCGCTGAGCCCTTTCAAGACCAAGTCGGCCGCTTCTTTCCAACCCAAATAACGCAACATCATTTCCCCGCTCAGGATTACGCTGCCGGGGTTGACTTTATCCAGATTCGCGTACTTGGGCGCCGTGCCGTGCGTCGCCTCGAAAATGGCGTGGCCCGTCACGTAGTTGATATTGCCTCCGGGCGCGATTCCGATGCCGCCGACCTGAGCGGCCAGAGCGTCGGAAAGATAATCGCCGTTCAGATTGAGGGTGGCGATGACGTCGAATTCTTCCGGGCGCGTCAACACTTGCTGCAAAGCGATGTCCGCAATGGCGTCCTTGATCAGGAGCGCTCCGCGCTCGAGCGCCGCCGCCTGTTCGGCACGAGCCGCTTCCTCGCCTCGCTCGGCTTGAGTGCGAGCGTATTGCGCCCAAGTATAGACTCGCTCGCCGAAGATCCGTTCGGCGGCGGCATAACCCCAATCCCGAAAGGCGCCTTCGGTAAATTTCATGATGTTTCCCTTATGGACCAAGGTCACGCTCCGGCGCTTCTGGGTCAAAGCGTAGTCGACGGCGGCCTTCACCAAGCGGATAGTCCCCACCTCGGAAACCGGTTTGATGCCGATCCCCACTTCGACGGAAGGAGCGCTGTGGCCCGGCGAAGCGCGATCCATATATTCCTGGATCCGTTCTGGGGTGCCGAACCGCACCTTCGCGAACTGTTCGGGAAAGTTCTCCCGGAAAAAATCCAGGACCCGGGCCGCCTCGGGCGTGCCGCCCCGATACTCGATGCCGGCGTAAATGTCTTCGGTGTTCTCCCGGAAAATGACCATATCGACTTTTTCGGGACGCTTCACCGGAGAAGGCACCCCGGAAAAGTACTGAACTGGGCGTTGGCAGACGTAAAGGTCCAGTTGTTGGCGAAGCGTCACATTAAGCGAACGAAAGCCGCCCCCGACCGGCGTCGTCAACGGACCCTTGATCCCGATCAGATATTCCCGAAAGGCTTCGACGGTCGCCGCCGGCAACCAATCGTCGAACCGCCGTTTCGCCGCTTCTCCGGCAAAGACTTCGTACCAGACGAGTTGCCGCCGGCCTTCGTAGGCTTTGGTTACCGCCGCTTCCAGAACCCGCTCGCTGGCCGACCAAATATCCCGGCCCGTGCCGTCCCCGCGGATAAACGGAATGATCGGCCGCGCCGGCACCTGCAACGTTCCGGAGGATATCGCTATTCTATCGCCCTCCTCGGGAGGCGAAAATTCAGATTGTGCCACAGCTAATCGAGAAACCGAACAGCGCCGAGCGGCGCTGCGTCAAACTAACCCAGGGCGTTCCCGAACCGGGATTAGGCTACCCTGCCCTCCGCTTCGACCTCGACCTTCGAATCGCGATGCCGATCGTTGACGGCCTGCGCGATCTTATCCCCGATGGCCTCGGCGGTCAGTCCGTATTTTTTCCGCAGATCCCCGGCGGAGGACGCATGCTCGACAAACAAGTCGGGCCATCCCACTCGCAGGACGGTAGTCTTGATGTCTAGCTGAGAATACAATTCGACCACCGCCGTGCCGTAGCCTCCGGTCACGACATGATCCTCGATGGTAACGACCAAATCGGCCGTTCTCCCGAAAAATTCGGTAGTCGACTCGTCGATCGGCTTGGTAAACCGGGGATTGATCACCGCCAGATCCAAGTCCGTCAGGGTCTCCGCGATATTCCGGGCGACCGAATGGAAATTGCCCAACCCGAAAATAGCAATCTTCGGTTTGCCGTTATCGCTGAACCGGGCGGTGATCTCCGCCTTTCCGATTTCCAGCAACGTATGGTTCTCCTTGATCGGCACGCCTTCGGCGGCACCGCGAGGATAGCGAATGAACACGGGATGCTTTTCGTGATTCGCGGTGAACATCATATCCACCAGTTCGTCCTCGTCCTTGGGGGCCATGGCGATGATATTGGGAACGCAACGCAAGTAGGCGATATCGAACATGCCGTGGTGCGTCGGGCCGTCCTGGGGCGACAACCCGGCTCGATCCATGCAGAAAGTGACCGGCAAATCCTGCAGGGCGGCATCGTGAATGATGCAATCGTAGGCCCGTTGCAAAAAGGTCGAATAGATGGCGCAGACCGGATGGAAGCCCATGGTCGCCATGCCGCAAGCGAACAACACCGCGTGTTCCTCGGCAATCCCCACGTCGTAGTAACGATCCGGCATCTCCTTCTCCAGGATCTTCAGGCCGGTCCCACTGGGCATTGCCGCGGTGATGCCGACTACCGCGGAATCTCTCTTGCACAACCGGACCATGGTTTCTCCGAAGACGTTCTGCCACGCCGGAGGGCCGCCGCCTTTTTTGACGGCAACGCCGGTTTTGGCGTCGTAAGGGCCGACTCCGTGCAACTTCTCAGGATGGCGCTCGGCCGCTTCGTAACCCCGGCCCTTCTTCGTGATGACGTGCAGCAACAAGGGTTGATCGCTCGTCTTGGCGTACTCGAGAACCGCGATCAACGTCGATAAATCGTGGCCGTCGAACGGTCCGAGATAACGCAGGCCGATCTCTTCGAAAATCAACCCGCTGTTTCCCCTGCCCCCGTCGTCCTTGTGATGGGATTCGTCCTCGTGACCCTTGAGCGCCAAACTGGATATCGATGCCTTGATCAATTCCCCGCCCCAATGCCCCAACCGAGTAGCCAGCTCTCCCTTCGGAATGGATTTCAACAACTTGCTCATCCCCTGTTGCGTCCGGGAATAAGCCGGATGGATGATCAGCTTGTTCAGATAGTTGGAGATGGCGCCCACGTTCTTGGCGATGCTCCATTCGTTGTCGTTGAGAATACCGATAAACCGGTCGGTGGTGCGGGCGATATTGTTGAGCGCTTCGAACGAAATACCGTTGGTAAGGGCCGCGTCGCCGAAGACAGCGACCACGTGCTCCTTGCCGCCCCGCTTGTCGCGCGCCGCGGCCATGCCCAACGCCGCCGACAGTGCCGTGCCGGCGTGCGCCGCTCCGTAGCAATCGTGCTCGCTCTCGCTTCGCAACGCGAACCCGTTGAGGCCGCAGGTCGTTCGGATCGTGGAAAATCGATCCTTCCGGCCGGTCAACAGCTTGTGGACATAGGTCTGATGGCTTACGTCCCAGACGAACTTGTCCTGCGGCGTCCGAAAGCAGTAATGCATCGCGAGAGTCAACTCCACGACGCCCAGGTTCGAGCCCAGATGCCCACCGCTCTTGGAAAGAGTCTGGATCAGCTCTTCCCGAATTTCCTCTCCCAATTGCCCCAACTGATCCAACGTCAAATTTTTGACGTGGTCGGGGTTGTCGACCATGCTGAATAAAGCTCCCATCGTTGTCTCCTCCTAGTTCGGGGATCCGCCCTCCAGTCACGAACCGGGGACAGAACCACCCTCCAGAACGGAGGAAGGCTTCGCCTCCATCGACTCTTCCAGCTTCTGAACCTTCTTCTCGGCTTCCGTCAACTTATCCAAGCATACTTTCCGCAACCGCATGCCTTGCCCGTAGTGCGCCGTCAGTCCTTCCAGATCCAAATCGTCACCTTCCATTTCCCCGACGATCGCCTCCAATCGCTTCAGGGCTTCTTCGTAAGACAACCGTTTTAAATCGTCTCCCTCACTTGCCAAGTCACCGGACATCCCCCGGACCGTACCACAAATCGGCATCAAGGTAAAAATTAATTAACCCTCTTCGCACCGCTGGCTCTGCCGACGGTTATCCCGGCCCGGTCGTGAGGGCTACGGAGTCGACTCGCCAAAGGCCACTCGCCCGTTCGAGAACTGCGGTGCCGAAATCGTTCGAGCTTCCACACCAGATTCCGGCCGGCGGAACCACTCGCCGGACCGAATCCGGCGACGCAATTTCAGGCCCGGACCACCGGCACGTCCCCGATCCGCGTCGTATAACGCGGCGACAGCCTCAGTTGACGCATCTTCCAGCTCCGCGCCGTTCCGCGACTGGCCGGAAACACCGTATCCGCTCCGTACCTCCGATTGATGTCGTCGACCGCCTTCATCAAGACGATCGAACCCTCTTCTCCCCAGCCGAAAAGCGTCGGCTGTCCCGCGGGCCGGGGCCGCAAATCGTCGACGATCACTCCGCTCTTAATATACCGGTAACCCCCCCGATAAGCCTTTTCGGCGCAACGGCGAGCAACCTGAAGCAGCAGCCGGGTATCGCTGGTCGCCGGCGAGATCCGCCGGGCGCCCGTCCCGCAACGCTGCGGCCCGCCCCGAAACGACGAAGTGTGCGTGAAAACCGTCATCTCTCCCGCGACCAAGTCCTGCTGCCGCAATTTCTCCCCCACGCGGGCGACATGCTGGGCGACGCTTTCCATCAACTCGGCGAAGGAGTTCACCGGCTGACCGAAGGATCGCGTCACGGCGGCGCTTTTCCTGGCCGCCGGCACGGTTTCCATTTCCAAGCACGATTCGCCGTTGAGTTCCCGCACCAACCGTTCCAGCACCACGGTGCCTAAGGCCCGCGCCTGTCCCAAGGGCAATTCCGCCAACCGGGCAGCGGTATCGATCCCCAGCGCCGTCAACTGACGCCGCTTCGCCCGCCCCACTCCCCAAACGTCGCCGACCGGAAACAATCGCAACACCTGTTCCCGAAACCGCCGGTCCATCAAATCGCAGACTCCGGCAAACAACTTGTTTTTCTTGGCGACGGCGTTGCCCAATTTCGCCAACGCCTTGGTCGGACCGATCCCGACGCAAACGGGAATGCCCGTCCAGCGCCGGACGCGCTCCCGCATCTCCCGGCCGTACCCTTTCAGGTCGCGGTCCGCCATTCCCGACAAATCAACGAAACTTTCGTCGATGGAATACATCTCAATCCCCGGAGCGAAAGTCCGCAACGTTTCGTTCACCCGAGTCGACATATCGCCGTAAAGCGTGAAATTGGCCGAACATAATTCCACGCCGTGACGCTCGATCAACGCCCGATACTTGAACACCGGTTCGCCCATGCCGATACCCAACAGCTTGGCCTCCTCGCTGCGGGAAATCGCGCAACCGTCGTTATTGGACATCACCACGACCGGACGGCAGCATAACGAAGGGCGGAAAACGCGTTCGCAGGACACGTAAAAATTGTTGCCGTCCACCAACGCGAAGAGACGATCCGCACTCACCGGCCAAACTTTCGGAACACGCCGATCACCACGCCCCAGACTTCGACCTGGTCCGCTCCGGCGATTTCGATATCCGCGAACCCGACGCCTTCGGCCCGCAAAATCCACTTCTCGCCCGACCGCTCCAGACGCTTGAGCGTAAACTCGCCGTCGACCACCGCCACGACGATATCCCCCGCCTTGGCCCGTTCGCTGCGATCCACCACCACGTGATCGCCGTCCAGGATCCCGGCCTGCGCCATCGAATGGCCATGCACGCGCAAATAGAACGTCGCGGTCGGATGCCGAATGAGAAACTCGTTGAGATCGATCCGTCCCTCGACGAAATCATCGGCCGGCGAAGGAAACCCGGCGCTTACCGCCGTGCCGGCCAAGGGCAACTTGAGAGCCGTGCCGGTTTCGGCCTGGAAAAACTGGAAAGACAGACGTTCGGCGCTCATCAATGCCCCCTAACCTAGCATAATCCCGGACAACCGTCCAACGGCCCGATTTGATCTTGCGCCCCCGAATCAATCAATTAGGTTGGTGGCGCTTGAAGATCTTGGTCCCCGCACTCTTTGCTGGCTATCTACTCTGGAGAGGTTGCACCACCGGGGCCGTCGCCGCGGCATTAACGGCCATGGCACTCGGATATCTGGCCGGTTCGATTCCGTTCGGATTTTTAGCGGGACGATTATTCGGCGCCGATATACGCACCAAGGGCAGCGGCAACATCGGCACGGCCAACGCCTTGCGGGTACTGGGAAAGGCTGCCGGAGCCGCAGTGCTGATTCTCGACCTGCTGAAAGGAACCTTGGCTTGTTGGCTCGCCTACCGCCTTCCCGAACTGCTGCCGGGAAACGAGTTCGCCTCGGATCCTGAGTTGCCGTACCGCTTGACGATTTTCGCGGGCTATGCGGCCATCTTAGGCCATAATTACACCTGTTGGCTAGGGTTCAAGGGCGGCAAAGGCATCGCCACCTCCGCCGGCGTTTTTCTCTACGTGGCTCCCACTAGCCTTCTGGTCGCGCTGATCACCTTTCTTTTTCTGGCGGCCATAACCCGAACCGTTTCGGTCGGCTCCCTGGGTGCCTCGGCCATGCTGCCCTACAGCGTCTGGTGCCGGGCCTCCTCTCCCGGCATCTTGCAGGAATTCGCCTTGGCGATCGGACTCCTGGCCGTCTATTGCCATCGCACCAATATCAAACGCCTGTGGGCGGGAGAGGAATCACGCATCGGACAAAAGGAAAAACCGTCATGAGGGTAGCCATATTGGGCGGCGGCGCTTGGGGAACCGTCTTGGCCAAGTTAGCCGCCGAGAACGGCCACGAAACGGCGCTGTGGGCCCGCGACCCGATGGTTCTGCGAACCGTTCGGGAACACCGCGAAAACCAACGCCACCTGCCCGGAGTGCAGCTACCGGAAACGATCCGAACCGAACCCTCCCTGCGCCGGTGCGTCGAGCCAGCGGAAGCCTTGGTAGTGGCGATTCCCTCCCGGGGATTCCGGGAGGTGCTCCGGCAAACCGGCGATTTCCGCGGCCTCGCCGTCTCGGTCACCAAAGGCATCGAATACCATACCGGGCTCACGATGGCCGGCATCCTGAACTCGGAACTCCCCGAGGCCGTTCCCGCGGTGCTATCCGGCCCAACCATCGCTCAGGAAGTCGCCGCCGGCAAACCCGCCGCCGGCGTCGTCGCCAGCCGCCAACCCGAAGCCGCCGCCACGGCGCGGACTTTATTCCATCGCCCGACTTTTCGCGTTTACTCTTCGACCGATCTGATCGGGGTCGAACTGGGAGGCGCGCTCAAAAACGTCATCGCTATCGCAGCTGGAGTAGTAGACGGACTGGCGCTGGGCGATAACAGCAAAGCCGCCCTCATCACCCGCGGAGTCGCGGAAATCAGCCGGCTCGGCATCGCGGCGGGCGCCAACGGCAAGACTTTCTCGGGACTCTCCGGCCTGGGCGACTTGACGGTCACCTGCTTCTCGCCCCTCAGCCGCAACCGAACCTTCGGCGAAGAATTAGGAAAAGGCCAATCGGTCGACGACATACTGGCCCACAGCCAATCCGTCGTCGAAGGGATCCCGACGTCCCGTTCGGCCCACCGCTTGGCCCGGCAGCTGCAAGTGGAAACTCCGATCGTCGACGAAGTGTACGCCATGCTTTACCAGAAAAAACCCGTCGCCGACGCCCTGAAATCCCTGCTGGGCCGGGATACGAAACCCGAAGACTAAACGACTTGTTTCCCGGCGCCAGGCGGCAGACGCCCGTTACCGGAACCCTCCATCCCGATCGTTTCCGCCGAACCGGCCAACCGCCGGGGCCGCCCCGCCCCCGGCGACGGCATCAACGCAAGCGGAACGCCACCAGCACTTTCGGGCTGCGGGCATAAAGGACGCCGTCGGCAAACGCCGGATAAGCGCGAACCCCGAACGGCAAAATCTGCGCTCGGTCCAACTCCTGATAGCGTTCGGGCGTAGCGACGGCCATGATTAATTCGCCGTTCTCCTGCAGTATCAACAAACGTTCTCCGACCGACAGGATACTGCCGTTGCGAACGTTCGGCTGACTCCACTTTATCTCGCCGTCCCGCCACGAAACGCAACGCAATATCGCGCCCCTTTCCTGACGTCCGTGAAATCCATACAGGTAGTCTCCCCGGCGCACCGGCGTCGAATAATGACTGGAAAGAGACAGATCGTTGCTCCAAACCTTCTGCGGCATCGGCCGAGTCAGATCGAGCACGATCGCGCCGGTGTCGTAACTGGTGGTTAACATTACTTGATTGTCGTACACCACCGGACTGGCGGCGTTGACCGACGCGCCGACGCGAGGCCGCCAGCGCCAAGTCGAACGAATCCTTCCCGTGCCGAGTTCGACGGCTTTGAGTCCCTGACGATCGAAAAAGATCGCCTGGCGGACGCCGCCGATCGTGGCAGCCACCGGAGACGAGTAACTCGCTTCGTCCCGGGACGCCTTCCAGCGAATGTCCCCCGTCAACCGGTCGAAAGCCACGATCCCGTTGCCCCCCGAACCGCCCACGTTGAGCAGCAACTCGTCGCCGCTCGCCAACGGAGAACAGGCAAGGCCGAAGAATCCCTTGGGCGCATTAAGCAACAGCCGGGTATCCACTCGCCAAATCCCCCGCCCTGTCTGCAGATCCAAACAGTTCAACACGCCCTGCGCCCCGTAAGCGTAAAGCCGTCCCCGATAGGCCGTCGGAGTGGCTCGAGGTCCATTATCGAACCCGAAATCGTCACGATAGTTCGTCGGATAAAAGAACCGCCATTGCTCTTCTCCCGTCGCCGGGTCCAGGCTCCACAGATGTTCCTCGTTGCCTAGGCGATGGTGCAGAATGACGCGTTCCGTCAGCGCGATCGGTCCGCTGAAACCGCTCCCCACGTCGCGTTGCCAAAGCTTGCGAGGGCCTCCGGGCCACTGATCCGGCAGGGTTTCGCCGGGTTGGAAGCCATCACGGTTCGGCCCCAGAAACCCAGGCCACTCCCCGGCCGGAACCGCCGGATTAAACCCCGCCAGCCACGCCGCGGCTATGCCGACGCCGCCCCACAGGACTTTTTCATGCTAATAATTTTTGATCGACGATCGTTTTTTTTAAGTGTCGAGCGGAGTATTTCGATTCGTCGGAAAAACTGTTTTTCCGAATTATGCTTCGAGTTAGGCGGCGATTGCCGATTGAGACGAGTTTCAGCCGGACAGGAGACTGAACCGGTGCGAGTATCGGTCGAACGATCAATTCGCCGACCGAATCAGCAGGGAGGAAGCGTCGGTAATCAGGAAGGTCGGGTCAGTTTTTTTTCGGACGTTTAAACGGGGTGGTTTTCGTGACGGCTCGCAACCCTTGGTTCCGATTCGTCTGAAAATCGTCGGTAGCTTCGGCCATATTAGAGTATCCCGACTGGAGAATGATCGCCAAGGCCAGGTTGTTGAAGAGGGCATTGTTCGTCGGCCCATGGCGAGTTCGCATAAGACAATCATCTTCGCCGAAAATCCCGTCGCGACGGCGGTGATTGCCGTTTTCTACCGTCCAATGTCCCCGATTGAGTGACAACAATCGTTGAGCGTCGGCAGCTTCCGGAGGCAACGAAGTGACGCCGTAAGCATATTCCACGGTCTCGGGCCCACCGTTTAAATGATGGCGGTGTCGAAGGATCCGAAAGACTTGGAGGACATGCGGTAATTTGACGGCTCCGGGAAGGGGTTCATAGGTTTGAATGCTCCGTTGATCGATGCGGCCATGTCCTTTCTCCGGGTTTTCGGTGAACCGGTCCTGGGCCACTCGATCCCAATCCAGGCTGGTCAAAAATTGAGAGAGTTCGGGGTTGTTCTCTTTGACCGTGAAGAGAAAATGGGCTCCGTTAACCAACACGATGGCATCGGCCATGACTCGGTTAGTATGGAGCGCATCGATCGTAATGATGGCTCCCCGGATATCGACATCCTCCAAGAGAGCCGCCATCGCCGCCTGTTCGCCGCCTTGGTCTCGGCAAATGCGAACGGCGAGGGGCACCGCATCTTGATGGCGCACGAGGATGACGGTCTCGAAATGGTCTTTGCTGTTGCGATTAGCTCCGTTGATCCGCTTCCCGTCAGCAGCCAAGGCTTCCAAGGGTTGTCGAGTCAATTGGGCCGTTACCCAGCGGTGAGTTACCGTTTGCAACGCTTCCGGATCCGTCTCGGTCATGACCCGGTGAATCGTCGCGAGAGACGGGGCCACGCAACGGCCCTTGGCGTTGCGCCACGCCCCGAGAGTCTGCAATTGATTTGGCGTCATTTTTTGGGCGTAACGCGAAGTCGCCAAGGGGCCGACCTTGCCGGCCAATCGAGCTAAGATGCAGATAGCGAGGACCATTTCCAGCCGATGTTTGCGTCCTTGTGCCCGGCGAAAATCAGCCATTTCCGCGAGCAGTTGCACCAATGATTTCAACTGTTTCGGGGATGTTTCTACCCGCTGCACCTGGGGGCCCCAAGACGGATCGTCCTGACGCTTCCTTAATCGGGAACAGGCTTGGGGCCGCAAGGGATAAACGTACATTTCCTTCTTGATATTGTGCCGGGCGGTATAGCGTCCGTTGCTGCGAGCGTAGCCTTGCGATTGCCCTACCGCCCGCCAATTCCCCGCGCGATAGATCGTGCCCGCGAAGTGTCGGGGATCGACGAAAGTTTCGGCCAATTCCAGCGGATGACCCCAGGTCCGTTGCCAATCGGCACTCAGACGGCGCAGCATTTTGGCCATGACGCAGCTCCCCAGATTGCGCACTTCGCCCCGCTCGGTAAGCAGGAGGAATCGGGTATTGTTGGCAATCAAATGAAGCCGACGAAACTGCTCTCGTTTTTTCCATCCGAGCCACTTGTCTCGCGGGCGACACTTGAACACTCCGCTTTGCCAGCCGGCTAACGCCAACCACCGGCCTCGGTACTCGGCAACATAACGCAGCCCGCGTCCGGCAAAGCCTTTGAAACCCAAGCGATGGTTCTGATCCATCAGCGAATCCCAGCGTCTTCGCTCACTGCTCTTCACTAATCGAACAGTCACCAGCTTGAGGTTGATTTTGGCGTCCATGAGGAACCAATAACGACCGGAGAATGAAAAAGCCAGCTTTATTTTCCCATTTCGAAGGCGCTAAAGTTTCGGCTCTCTGGTGAAGGGAAAAAGCGAATATGTCCCGAAATCGGTGACACGGGCCTCTAGCGATTAGCGTGAAAAAACCCTGCGCCGCCCCACCAGGAATATTCAAAAGTCCAAATAAACTGAAAAATGCCCTTGAAAACTCCAGATAAACACCTTAGCGACGAGAATCTCGACATTGAATTGCTCCGTCCCGAAACCACGACTGCGTCATTGGGGATCAATTCCAAGTTGATCAATCCTCGCAGAGGTGACTTATCGAATTATGGGATGTCGTTTTGGCGGCGAGGGGGTGGATACCTCAATGCCTTCGTGAAGAGCCGACGCACCCCTTTTCTCAGGAGCTGTTGCGGTCCCGATTCCGATCGAAAACGGTACCGGTCGTTCAGTGAGTCAAAGGTTTGAGGATAGCATTGAGAGCTTCCTCGGGGTGAGCAGCATAATGGCGAGTGGACGGCGGCAAATGCTCAAAGCGATTTTCGGTCCTGACGATCGAGATGGCGGTGTTGGACAGGCAGGCCAAGTTGCGAGGTAAATGGCCAACTCGCACGCGACATCGATCTTCGTCATAGGTGAAATCACGCACGTAATGGAGACGATTTTCGATGTGCCAATGGTTACGGACGAGAGCGAGCAGTTGTTCCGGGCTGGCTTTTTCAGCACTTAGGGAGGTGAGGCAGTAAACGACTTCATGGCTGGTTTTGTCCGTCTTCAGAACGTAACGTTCGCGTTCGATGCGAATGGCCTGTTGGCGACCGTAAAGCTGGCAATAATTATCCCACTTGGAGCCGGAAATATCGAGGGCCAGACAACGGCGGTTTTCGATGCGACCGTGTCCCTTTTCGGCGGGTTGATCGAAGCACGCCGCGGTACTCCAATCAATGGCTTCCAAATCTTCATAGATGGTCGGTTGATTATTTTTGACGGAACTGGTCACGTAGTCGGCGGCACAGTCCTCCAGCAAGCTACGGGCGGTTTCCTGTTGGACATGCATGGCATCGAGAGTCACGACGCGCCCTGCCAGATCAAGTTTCCGAGACAATTCGCGCACCGCTGGAATTTCGTTGGTTTTATCGGGCACTTGAGTCTGACCGAGAACCAATCCGGTGCTATGCTCGACTGCCGCCACCATCATCCGGTTTTCGTTTTCTAATTGAGCTGAAGCCCCACGGATATCCTTGCCGTCAATGGCCACTGGAGTTTCCTTGTCGCTTTGTTGTCGGACCCATTTACCAATCGTTCGATCCAGCGTGTCGGGCTCCAATTTAGCAAGGATGTAATGAAAAGTAGAGGCCGCCGGAGCCGTGTAGCATTGCCGACGGGGACTCCAAAAGGCTCCGACCGCCTTCAATTGCTCTTGAGTCATTCTGGCGGCGAATTCACCGAAAGCGGTGACGCCGCGATACCCGGCTAAGCGAGCCGCAATCGCGATCGCCAGGAAGCAGGCTAGACGGTAACGCTTCCCGCGAGCTTGGCGGAAGTCGTCGATGCTTTCCAGAAACGTATAGAGACTGTGCAGTTCCGGGGTCGAAGGGATCTGGGCCATATCCCCGGCCTGCCAGTCTTCCGCCGCCGATTCGCGGCTGAGGATGGTGGCGGCATCGGGTCGTAACGGATAGGCGAGAACTTGCTTCGGTTGTCCGTTCTGGAGCCAACTCACCGACTTCCCCGGCACTCGGGAAAAGCCTCGAGTCAAACCCAAGAACTGCCAATTCGCGGCCTGATAACAGGTGCCGGCAAACTTCGAAGGATCGACGAATGTTTCGGCCAAATAAACCGGATAACCGTGCACTCGGCGCATATCGGCTTCCAGACGGCGCAGGCTCAAACCGAGCGCCCGCGAGGCCAAGTTGGGGAGCCGCCCCTCCTTCAGCACCAAAAAGCGGGCGTTGTTCGCAATCAAATGCAGCCGGGAAAATTGCTGCTCGGCCGACCAGCCGATCCACTCGTCGCGAACTCCCACCTTGAAGGCCCCGGCCTGCCAACCCAACAAGGCGAGCCAGGTTTCGTTGTAAATTGCGACATGGCGCAAGGCCTTCCCAAACAGGCTGTGGAACGGAAGATAATGGTATTGCGACATTAACGAATCCCAGCGCAGTCTTTCCTCTTCGCCACGGACAAGTCGAACCGTTACGTCCCGTAACGAAAAAGCCGCGGCATCCGGAATAATTGATTCCATGGCGAAACCAATAACGGAGAAACTTTTGAATGTCCAGAAAAAATCGACCCTGTTCCGGCTTCTTTGTTGAGCCAACGACTTTTGAAAAGCCCTGGCCGCCCCACCGAATTACTTGAACCATCACCGGGATTAATGAGACCATAACCGGGGACTGCTGACAACGATTCGCCTGGCGTGACGCAACTTTTTCCTGAATCGGTGTTTTCCAATGGTTAAGGATACTCGACCTCTATGCAAAAACCACTGCTGCTTTTAGCCGGCGCCGGCGTGTTGATCGCGCTATCGATTTTGTTCTTCTCCTCTTCCGACCGTCCGAACCCGGTCGTGTCCAACGACGGCAATGCGGCTTCGTCCTCGCCTGAGACACCGACGCCGAACGATTTGCGGACGGTTCCGGACGATACCAATTACCGCCGGCTTATGCAACAAGCTACGGAAGGGACCGGCAAGACCAACGCCCCGTCGCCCGCCGGCCGTGCCCTGACCGATCGAACCGAACCGAGCGAACTGAGTTTTCGGGAACTGGAAGCCGTCTTCGACCGGATCGAAGGAGACGCCGCCGCGGGACTAAGCCTGATGGAACGAGTGCTGGAAGAACCGGAAGACCGCTGGAACGGCTTGGAACATCAATGGCTGCTGCACAAGGCCGGAGCCCTCGCGGTGGCTGTCGAACCCGCCGGTTTGATCCAACGAATCGAATCGTTCGATTCCGATACCCGCCGCTCGCTTTTCACGCAAGGAGCCGCCGAGGCGCTCACCGATCTGGATGTCAATCGAGGAATCGATTGGATCGCCGCCCTCGAAGACGAAACGCTGAAAACCGCGGCGATTTACGGCGTCAGCAAATCATGGGCCAAACAGGATAGAATGGAAGCTTTCCAATGGTTGGAGTCGCTGGAAGACGAAGCCAGCCGCCGGCAGGCCATTAACGGACTGGTCGCCGGCTGGGCACTGACGGAACCGGAAGACGCCTTTCAATACGCCAACGTGGTCCAAGGAGAATCAAGAAGCGAGCTCATCGTGGAAGCCGCCGCCGCCGTCTACCGCACCGACCCCAAGAAGGCCTCCCAGTGGGCGACCAGAGCGGAGTATGGCACTCCCGAACTGGACCTGGTACTGGAAGAGAGCGTCATGCGCTGGGCGGATCAGGAATTCAACGTGGTTTCCGAGTGGGCGGCGACCCTTCCTCACTCCGGGATGCGCGACAAGGCGACCGTCGCGTTGGTCGACAGTTGGTCGCAGAACGAGCCGCGAGCGGCGACCGAATGGGCGGACAATTATCCCACTCCTCACGCTCGCAACCTCATGCTCCAACGCTCCTTTTTGCAATGGGGACTGCAAGATCCCGAAGCCGCGGCGAGTTGGATTCAGGAACAGCCCGTGGACATCGAGCATCTCGGTTTGTTGCACAGGTCCCTGGAAGTCATTATCGAGCAGGATCCTTCGCTGGCTCAACCTTGGCAGAACGCGTTGACCAAACCGGAAATCAAAGGCTTCATGGACCCGGTATTCTCAAAACCGCAGAACGATTTCTGACGGTAACCGGCGGCTCGGCGATCGCGGCGGACGAGCGGACGCTTCGGGCAGAACGACTTCCTGGCTCCTTACGAATCTTGCCGCTCGTTCCAAACCGAATTGGGCCAGAGATAACTCCCGGGTTTGACGAAGACTTCCGGCGACCGCGACCGCCCGATCGGTCTCAGACGGCCGACGCCCTCCATTCCCGAGCTCAACGCCGTTAATCGGCTCCAACCCATCCGGTTCAACAACGCATTAGCGGTAGCTCCTCCTTCGACATACAACCTCTCCGGCGAATCACGGCGAATCGCCTTTTCGGCCGCATCGATCAATAACGGCAACCAGTTCCTGGAGCCGCCGGATCCGGAGCGGTTCGGCCGACCGGGCGCCGGAGCGCCGATCGCCAACATGGCCGTTCCCTGACGACTCAACGCGATTTCGACTCGCTGAGACCAATCCGGCTGGCTGACCGGCAAAATTACGGGAATATCCTTCCTTTCGGCCTGAACCCCAATCCCTTGTTCCCACGAAGCAAGACTGCCGCAGACAAACAAACGAGCACCTGAACCGGTACCGTCCCAGGCCTCTCGACTCGCCTGGCGTCCCTTGAACCGGGCCACTAAAGCCGTAAAGAATTCCGCCGCTCCTGCCGGCAAAGTTCGATCGTCAACCTCCCCCGCGCGATATTCGATATCGGCGGTCGAAGATACGTCCGGAACGAGAAACCCATCATCCGGGCAGGGACGCCCGCGTTCTACTCGGACACGACGATAACGGCCCGGTTTTCCCAAGGCTTCGAACACCCGATCGGAATGTCGTGGATACTCCGGATCGCGGGCAAACACTGTCTGATGCAACGGCACGCCATCGATTTGATACCGTCCTTCGACCAGGCATCGTCCCTTTCGGGGATTAGCGGGAACCAGAAGGATTCGTTCGCGGCCGTAGCCTCGAGCCAAAGCCTCAGTTTCCGGGACAATATTCCCTCGCAATACCGAATCGGTTTTCTTGTAGAGCCATTCCAGACGCAACGGGGCCGTCAACCGGCATAATCGCTCGATCCGCTCTACCGCCAGTTCGGACGAACAGGACCGGGATTGAGTGTCCACCACCAGAAAATCGGCGTCACCGGCTCCCTGCAATCCGATATTGACCTCTGCGGACCATCCCTGTTCGGCAGCCAAACCGGCCAATTCGGCAGCGCCACTCAAATCGTCGGCCACGACCAGAACCATGGACTTGATCAATCGGACAGCTTAATGGCCAAGGCGACGGCGTTCCTGAGGCTGGACGAACGGGCTTTTCCTTGCCAAGCGATATCCAATGCCGTGCCGTGATCGACGCTAGTGCGAACGATCGGTAGTCCCAAGGTCACGTTGACCGCGGTATCGAAAGCCAAAGCCTTAACCGGTATATGCCCCTGATCATGGTACATGCACACGAAAACATCGGTGTTCCGACGTCTTTCCTCCAGGAACGCCGTATCCGCCGGTAGCGGACCAACGACATCCAGACCTTCCTGTCTAGCCGCCGCTACCGCCGGCGCAATGACCCGCTCTTCCTCGCCTTCTCCGAATAAACCGTTTTCTCCGGCGTGCGGATTGAGGCCGCAGACTACTATCCGGGGATTCTTTTTTCGGATTCGCTCCAACCCTTCCGCCGAAAGCCGAATAACTTCCAACACCCGATCGGCAGTCAAAAATTCGGGGACTTCGGCGTATCCTACATGAACGGTCACGAAGGAGCAGGCGATGGTTTCGGCGTACTGCAGCATGCACCACCTTGAGGCGGCGGTTCGGAGCGCGAAGATTTCGGTATGGCCGGGATAGTCGATCCCCGCCCGACTCAAGGCCTCCTTGCTCAAAGGAGCGGTAACGACTGCCGAGACTTCTCGGCGCAAAGCGGCTTCGATCGCACGCTGGACATACTCGTAAGAGGCCCGGCCAGTTTGAGAATCGATCTGTCCCGGAACGAGAGCGTTTGCGTCCAGCGTCGGAATATCGACCACGGCGGCTCCCTCCCCTTCGGCCACCACAAACGGCTCCCGGTTCGAAACTACTGCGGCAGTTAACTCCAAACCCAAGAGCTCGGCGCATCGTCTCAAGACCCCGGCATGACCGAAAACGACCGGGGTACAGCTGTCGAGCACCTCCCGACAACTCAGCACCCGAAGACAAATCTCGGGGCCGACGCCCGCGGGATCGCCCATGGTAACGGCTATGACCGGTTTCTTGATCACGGTTCGCTAACCTAAAATGCCCCGCCGAATCGACCGGGTAAAGAGGATTCGAAATTACCGCCCCGTCACCCTCCCGGAGCGAACGGATTAAAACTATCTCATCACTCTTCCCGTTTCCTTTTTACCGGTACGCACCTTGAGAACCGGAGTCGACGATTCTCGACGACTAAGCTACCTACCGTTAACCATGGCGCACCGAATGCGCTATTTCGACGACGAAATCCTATTGGAAACGTAACGACAATCGATTCGACTCAGGAACCAACCCGCTTGCCGACCGAAATATCCTCAACGGGAGCGGCTCGTTCTTGTTGCGGTATGCCGATGAATTTCCTCGAGACACCGTCGTGACAAGATTTCTGCGAAATCGCACGGAAAGGCATTGCCGATCATGGTGCAGGCATGTCCGATGTAGGGAGTATTGAGGCAATAATCACGGGGAAAAGTCTGAAGCAAAGCCGCCTCGCGCACCGAAATGGTACGGTCGGCTTCGGGATGGCCGAAGCGGCCTTTGCTGAAAGTGGTGCAACCACCGGTGATCGTCGGCGACGGACGGTCCCATTCCAACTACCGTAGACATTGGTGAACCCAACATACCCGCCACGATGACATTCCGGTCGAAGATGTTCGGGTATTCTTTTCCAAGTCTCGCCTGCTCGTACAACTTTCATCCGTTCCACAGTCGCAGGCGATAATTCGCGCACAACGTGCCAGTCGGACCGTTCAATCGGCCCTGTGGCTTTAGCTTTAGCCAAAGTGACGGGATCGGGCAGACCTCCGATCGTTTCGCGAACCGTTCTCCACGACGCCAAACCGGCCGTATTAGTGCCGGAGCGAGTAACCCCGGGCAAAGGAATCTCGAACCCTCGACCAGCCAGCAACACCAAGCGTCTTCGAAACTGTGGCACGCCATAGTTAGCAACCTGTAAGACTCCTTCCGTCAATCGATACCCGAGAGCCCTAAGTCGCGAACGCAAGCCAGCGCAAAGAGACCGTCCTCTTCGGGCCAGCCCTGGAACGTTTTCCATCATGATCGCCTTCGGACGTAATTCTTCTGCCAAACGAGCCATTTCAAGGACAAGCCGGTTGCGGGGATCATCCTTGCCGTGATACTTTATCGTCAAACTAGTAAACCCCTGACAGGGAGGACAACCCGCTAGCAAATCAATCCGATCAATTCCCAAAATATTAGATAAATCCTTTCCGGAAACGGTCGTGATATCTCGGGCGAGACAACTAACGTCGGGATGATTTGCTCGGTAGGTGGCGACGGAATGGGTTTCGACTTCAACAGCCGTGACCACGCGAAAACCCGCTCGTTTAAGTCCGACGGTCAGCCCGCCAGCTCCAGAAAAAGCATCGATCGCCGTCAGAGTCATGAGTCTCGACCGTTCTCCTCATTCCCTAAAGGATCCCCTCGAATTTTTTGACGGTTTCAAGCATATTGAGACTCCTCAAACAACAGTTTTTTCAGATGTTCCATTGCTTGGTTCAGTTCTTCCAGTGTGAATATAAACTTCTGATTTTTCCACACCTCTTTTCCCAGATACACTATGGAAAGAACTGCTCGATTTCGAATGGTATTGGCTTGAAAATGTCTTGCTATTCCACGAGTTGTTCCAGCAAATCCCAGAAGCCAGAGCGCCAATGTGGCAACGGCAGCTATGAGGAGAAGGATGGCACCACGCTCAGGACTCTTGGTATAGGCATCGCGGAGCCCAAAACCGAAGCGGTGACTCTTCAAATCCCGGAAATTTTCTTCGATCTGCATTCGCTGTGAGTAGATCCGCTTGATGAGTTTTGCGGTTCCTCGTTCATGCGGCAATGAGGTGGCTAGAAGCCATGGGGTTTTGTAACTGAGCTGGTATTTTGCATCCCTGGATTTGTTCCTGGCAGTTCTTTTCTTCCCGGTCTTTCGTTGTTGGCCCCTCACCAGATACAGTTTGCAGCTGAAGCATTTGGTGACTGTCAAGCATGTCGATCCGATATGTCGAATGCGGGCTGTGGCCTTGGCGTAGAGCGTTGAAATCAGGCTCCAGTCCTTTGTCTCCGGGTCTTGATACATGACTTTGCCTCGTACACGTCCGAGGAAATGTCCCCCATGATCCAACACGTCTTGATACCATGGCACACGGTATCCTGCATCTGTAACCACGATGGGTTTGCAGCCTTTCGGTAACAAGGACATAAGCCTCCGAATGAACGTTCTGTGAACTTTGTCGTTGTTGTATTTGCGTTCAGGATGCACTTCTTCGTAGATGACCATCGACCGTCCTTTGACAGGTACCGCTGCTCTGAGTATCATCAACTTTTTGTTGGTCGTGACCCCTGTATCTGCCCAGTCGACGAGAATCACTGGTTTTCTGATATTCATCAGCAATGTCGCAGCCATGGCGGTATAGAATCTCGTCAGTTCTTTGTACAGGTGATAATTGCCGAGTAGTCGGTCAATTGCCTTGATTTTGTGCTTGGATAGCGCCGACCCGTCTCGGTTGCGCCCCAGCGTTGTCAGCGTCAGGGTGTCGCCTTTGAGCAGCGCGATCACTGCCGCTAGCAGAGCTTCGACCCGAGCCTTGTGGCCAATTATGGCGTAATCGGCAATCCAGCAACGCAACATAGTCAACACAGTCAATACATGCATAATCTTCTCTGATCAAAGGACAATGTCCGGTTCGGCACATTGAATGTGAACTGTTGATCAGAGTCAAGCTTTTTAAAATTTTGCGTAAGTCGTTGGTAATCAACGACTTACGCTTTGGGGCACCACAGGCTTGCGTCACTGAAACAGTTACGAAACAATGTCAATGCATGCATGATGACTGCCCGAATAGGGGTTGATACCCGCATTGACACGTGCAACCAGGGCACTTGGTCAGTGGGAAGCACTGGGTCACTTTTTTCCTGAAACCCTTGAAAATCAAGGGTTTTGCGCAGAAATTCGTGGGGATTCGTCAGCCTCATTCCACGATATAGCTTCACGTTGTCGATTAGCCTCATCAAGGAAATCTTGGTGTGCTTGTTTCGATTTGGATAAAAAATCAGTCCAACTCATATGTGTCAACTTACGTGCTAGCTTATACCCATCAAAAGCGGCACGTGACATACCGTTCAACTCGAGACGGTCGCAAATCAACGTTATGTGAAAATCCTGGAACCACTTCTTAAACGATTCATGCTTATTGCCTTCAAGAAAAGATTTCATGATGTTGTGATATTTCACAATTCGATCCATTTCAGAATCTGACAATAGATGATGGTGTTTTTTTATCTCAACTATCTGCACCGTATTTTCCTGACTGAACAGGACAAAATCCGGTCGTTTGCCAGATTCTTGAAACTCGGCTAACAAAACTACATCACCTGTTTTTTTCTCGTAATATTTCTCGAACTCACGACGCAAGCTGGCAAACGTTTGATTTTCGGTCACTGGTGCCCATTCGGGATTAATCAACCAAGGGGCATCGGTAATTAATTGCTGAAGGCTTTTTTCGTTGGTACCTTCAGCGTCTTTAAGACAATTAAGACGGTCGATCACTTTAAGGCGATCTTCAGCGATCCTACCAAACGACGACAACTCAGCCAACCGCGCCAAACGTAAAAACGAAGTTAATACGCTCAGCGGTGAGTCCGCGCTTTCGACTGCTTTCTTCATCATCGAATTCAAGCTAACGTGCGGAGCAAGTGTAATACTCAAATCGACTAAATCTCTCACTACGGCTTTCTCTTCGAGCTCACCTCTACTGATCGTTTGCCCCAAGCATCGAGCAATCTCTGTAGCTCTTTTACGAATGTCGGATTGCTCGTCACGCGGAAATTCTTCCGAAATTCGATTGTTTACGTCACCTAGCTCGAAAAACAGTTGCCGAGTCGCTTTTCGTAATGGATTCCGCGACAAGGTTCCAATATATTTGACATTTTTTTGCCCTCATTCCTAGAAGACAGCGGCGATTTCCTCGGACCAAAGGATATCACGTCGATCGGTCTGAATTAAGTCTTCCTTCTCGTCAAGCCAGTTGGCATGAAGTTCGCCAACTAGATACGAACGGATATTATGCTCTCCGGTAAATCCGGCCCGTTGATTAAACACAGTCGTTTGCGCCGCTATTTTACCCCGACAATAAACCCTAACACCCGCCATGAGTTCATCTTTATACGGAACTTTAGAATATGCCATCCAACCAGTAACCGAACGAAACTCGCCATCCTGATCAAATCCTGCCTTACACTTGGAATCAACATTGCCGTCGGGACCTATTACGGTACCGTCCGACTGGAACGTGAGTCTGGTATTCGGCATAGTTTCAACTTCGAATTGCCCAACCCTCACCGGCACTGGATCTGTTTTCGTACCGTCCAGCAATTGAATCTGCCAATTATCCGACTTGATTCCAAAACGTCGAGTCAGCTGACGTTCCATACTTCTACTATCGGGAACTTTCCGACAATTAAAATTCTTTAGTATGACCCGAGTTCCCGGCTCCAGGGAATACGATTCATTTAATTTGCCAACCGCCGGCCGGTATCGTTCGTCCGGTTCGTCACCGAGTGCCATGATCCCTTCGTAATCAAGAACGATATGAGAGGTGAGGTAACCCTTCATTTCGGGATCTTTCCCGGTGCCGTTTAGGTATTCTCCGCCGGCGCTAATCACTTCGATTGACTTGCAAATACCAAATGGCGCGAGTTTACCCACGCCTTTACGGCCCATAACTTTACGGTGGTATCGAGAAGAACGATCGCCTCTTTCGTTATCGATACGTCGCTCGGCACCGACAACAAGGAAGAAGTTCTGAATCTGCTGAGGAGTCATACCGATCCCGTCGTCAGTTACCTCGATATCGTATCCTTTGTCCGACACCTTGCCTTCATTCCGGGTCGCCAAATACTTCCCCGTCGGAGCGCGAACGGTCACGCTTGTCGCGTCGGCATCGTAGGCGTTCGCGATGAGTTCGGCGATTACTGCCGACACCTTATCGTATAATTTCACCCCCAACTTATCGATGGTAAGCCGGGAAATTCTCATGGAATATTCGACACTCATACTCAAATTTTCGCCTGCATCCCTCCCCTAATAACAATTCGGCTCTTACGCACCTATTTGCTCCGAAAATCTCGATTGGCGGCGATCTCCGTCAATTCGATCGTCGATGTCCCTCTTTTCTCCTTAGCCCAATTTCTGCCTTCGTTTCTTGAAGGCCCGGCCAGTCTACCGCCCCTGTGACATCTTTTCAATCTTTTTTTCTACCGAATTACGAATTCGCTCTGACCGACGAAAGGCCGGTCGCCTAGACCTGTCCCATAACGCCGTCACCCTCGCCGCCGAAGGTTTTTGACGACCGGTCGTTTACGATTTCGGGTGGATGTTCCCCGGTTCGTCGACTGACTCCGGACGCCTCGCCTCGTCGGATTTCAGGGCTTGAAAAAACGATAACCTCCTGCCACGATTCCGGTCGGGCCGGACCCTTGGGCCCACGACGTGAACGACCTTCCACAAGAGCAGAATCCGTTGCCTCACGTGAACACGTGGGACGATTTTATGGCTCAGAAGGTATACCCCGATCCTCAAGGACGGGGCCGGAAAACGTACCGCGATTATTCCCGAGAAACTTGCAGTTGCGTGCGGGAGTTCTATCGTCTCCACCACCGGCATCAGACCTTCGAATTCGTCCTGCAGAAACAGAAGGAATGGTTGCCGCCCCGCCGACGAAAAATGACCGTCATGGAGGCGTTGGATTTTTTGAACACCCTGGTAGACGACTCGGACCCGGATATCGAATTGGATCAATTGCAGCATTTGTTGCAGACCTCCGAAGCCATCCGGCAAGCCGGTCACGAAGACTGGTTCGTCCTGACCGGACTGCTCCACGATCTCGGTAAAGTGTTATGCCTATTCGGCGAACCCCAGTGGGCGGTGGTCGGCGATACGCACCCGGTCGGTTGTGCATTCAACGACCGGATCGTCTACGCCGAATTCTTCGAAGCCAACAAAGACAAGCGCAATCCTCGGTTCAACACGGAAACGGGCATCTACGAAGCCGGTTGCGGATTGCGCCGGGTCCACCTGTCTTGGGGCCATGACGAATACCTGTTCCAAATCCTGAAAGACCAGCTTCCCGAACCGGCCCTGTATATGATTCGCTATCATTCGTTTTACGCTTGGCACCGGGAAGGCCAGTACGACTTCCTTTGCGACGACCACGATCGGGAAATGCTCCCGTGGGTGCGCCGGTTCAACGCCTACGATCTGTACTCCAAAAACTCGAACCCGCCAGACTGGCGTCGGCTTCAGAAGTATTACCGGGCGTTAGTCGCCGATCATCTGCCCGAACGACTCATATTCTGACTCGTTTGATCTTTACCGCATTCAACTGCCGACCGACAGTAGTCGGTCAACTACGTCATGAATCACGAACTCACTTTCGACCCCTCGCGAGACTCCGTCGTGACCGCAAGGAATCCGAAGGCGTCCGCCCCTTCGCCTATTCGCCGGCTGCTCGCCCTGCTCTTCGTGCTGAGCGCGGCACCATTCTGTCCGGCAGACGAACCTGAAGCGGAGCGGCCCAATATCATTTTCATCATGGTCGATGACTTGGGTTACGCCGACTTGAGCAGTTTCGGCAGCAAGACGATCCAGACTCCCAATATCGACCGGTTGGCCACCGAAGGCTTTTCGTTTACCCAATGTTATTCCGGATGCACGGTCTGCGCTCCCGCACGAGCGACTCTGATGACCGGTAAACACATGGGCCACGCAGCAGTGCGGGGCAACACCGGCGGGATTCCCTTGCCTTCGGAAGAAGTGACGGTCGCCGAACTTTTAAAGCAAGCCGATTACGCTACCGGAGGTTTCGGCAAATGGGGACTGGGCGATATCGATACCGAGGGCGCACCCGAGAAGCAGGGATTCGACCTGTTTTTCGGATACTACCATCAAATCCATGCTCATTACTTCTATCCCGATTATCTGGTGCGCAACGGCAAAAAATCGCGTTGCCCGGCAACGAAGGCTTTTACGACGACCAGCCCCAAGCGGGATTTTTTCCGTCGACCGATCCGGACACCGGCAAGGTCAGACAATATTCCCAAAACCTGATTTTCGAGGAAACGCTGGATTTTATCCGCTCCTGCCATCAGGACGGTCCCTTCTTCTGCTACGTGCCTTGGACCCCGCCGCACGGACGTTACGAATTTCCGGCCGATGATCCCGCGACCGAGGAGTACGCTTCGCGCCCTTGGTCGATCAAAGCGAAGGTCATTGCGGCAATGGTTTCGCAGGTCGACCGGCAAGTCGGCGCCCTATTGGATTTGCTGGACGAATTGGGCATCGCCGAACAAACGATCGTGTTCTTTTGCTCCGACCACGGGGCGGCCGAACGGCTCGACGGCGAACTGAATTCCAGCGGTATCCTCAAGGGCCGCAAGAGATCCATGTACGAAGGCGGATTGCGAACGCCGATGCTGGTGCGTTGGCCCGGCCGCATCGCTCCTGGCCGACGAAGCGATTTGCCTTGGTATTTTCCGGATTTTCTCCCGACTTGTTTGGATCTGGCCAACGCATCCGACAGCCTTCCCGAAGGCATCGACGGTATTTCCGTCCTCCCTACCCTGTTGAACCGGGGATTGCAAAAACGGCATCCCGAACTCTATTGGGAATGGCCTCGATACAATTGGCGGACTCAGCAGTACACCGGATTGATGCAAGCCATTCGGATGGGCGATATGAAGTTACTTCGCCACGCATCCGACCAAGCTTGGGAGCTTTATAATTTGGCTACCGATCCGGGAGAAACTACCGACCTGGCCGCCAGCTACCCCAGTCTGGTCAGACGAATGAGCGAGCGTATCGACCGCGTCCGAAAACCTCATCAGCCTATTCCCGAACCGGAAAAACCGGCGGGACGAAGATACCGTTAGCCCGGCTTTGGCGCTTCTCCTCTCATCCGAATTCGAACCGACCATCCAAGAACGTTCCCTTGTCCCGCGAATTTCCGGAGTTCACTACCGGTAGATGCTGACGGGCGCAATCGTAGCCGAGTCGCCGGTAAACGAAACTCATTGAAATTTCCGAGCCTGCCGTGATTCGCAAATTCGGGACCGCCGAATAGTTCGGTATCCGATCCGGACCGCATTTTTTACTCGCCATTCCCGAAAGCCCCGATACCATGCATTTCAAATTGACCAACCCCACGGAAGCGATGAAAACGAACCGTCCCCCGATGATCGAATGCCTTTGGCTCACTCTTCTAGCCATAGCCTTGGCAGGATGCGGCAACCCTGCCGACGGCGTCGAAGAGGCCAGAGTCAGCGAACCTACGCCACCCCCGGCCGCCCCCGCCGATTCCGGAACGTCCGCTAGCACCTCGGCTCCAGAGCTGAATCCGGCACCGGCTCAACCCCCTGTCCCAGCCGGAGCCGACGTCAAAACCTACGCAATCAGCGCCGACTCGACGATCGGTTTCACGGGCTCGAAAATCACTGGCAGCCACAGCGGATTCTTCGAAAAATTCTCCGGCACTATTTCCGTAGCAGACGGCACCATCGTATCACCGAGCAGCATCGAAATCGATATGGATTCCACCACGAGCGATTCGGAAAAATTGACCCGCCATCTGAAAAGCGAAGATTTCTTCGACGTCGCCCAATTTCCCACTTCGGTATTTTCCCTGACCGGCATAAAAGCCACCGAAAACGGTCATGAAATCAGCGGCCAATTGACTCTTCACGGCATTACCAAAAATATCGCCTTTAACGCGGACATCGATATCACGGAATCCGAAATCCTGCTGATCGCCAAATTTTCGATTAAGCGGTTCGACTTCGATATCGTCTATAAAGGCCGAGCCGACGACCTGATCAGAGACGAAGTCGTCATCCAATTAGACGTCACAGCCGAATCCTCGTAACCGACTGACAGACTTTCGATTGATTTAGCTATCCGACGTTACTTGGTGCTTTTGACGCCGACGGCACCGCCCGTCGGCGTTCAGAGAAGATGATCCGACGCCCTTTCGATTCGCAACCCCAAACATCGCTCCTTATCTGTTCTCAGGGTTGGATCAACTTCGTCCATTCGCCGCCGATCGGATTCCGCCAGGGCAAACCGTCCTGAGAATCGATCGAACCCACCGGGGAAGATAGCCCGCCTCTTCCGGGTTCGCATCCCCAATCATCGCTCCTTATCTGTTCTCACGATTGGGTCAATTCCGTCCATTCGCCCCAAACCAATTCCGCCGGAGTAACCGTCCCGTGAATCGCAAAATCTATCCTTCCCCGCCGTCAAAAACTCGTTCGAATTCACAGACTTGAGACTTGTCATAGGGCTTAGTCACCATTTGCACCCAAAGCTGCTTGTCGTCATTGAGAAGTTGGATCGTATGATGGTTCAAAAGCCGTATGATTTTATTCGTCCACATCGGGACTGACTCCAACAAAGACTTGGGAGCTTGATTTCGTGAAAATGGGTTTTCGGCATGGAGCATTCCGTTGCACCTATCGAAAAGAACGACGAAATCCTCTTTCGTCAAGTAACCGGAAGAAATAGCCTTCAGCGATAACACTCGGCCTGTTACGCTGTCGATCAATTGTTCGACCGGGGTCGGATAATAATTCGGGTTGGCTTTTTCCAAAGTTTCGAGAATCCGATTCGCGTTCCAATCGTTGCAGAAATTTTTCCGCTGCTTCGCGTATTCCCTCTGATTCGCCACCAGTGAAGCCAAAGCTATCAGTTCGAGTATCTTCCGAATTTGAAGGAATACCGACTCGGCCGTAATTTGGGGACATCCCGCATGAAATCCACCGACGAGATATTTGTCGATTGCTGCGGTACGCTTTTTGATCTCTTCCATGCAATCGGCGTACTTCCGGTAATCGGGTGCCGCCGTTTCCGAATCGGGAACGATGGTGTTTCTCTTGTCGTCTTTCGATTCGGCAAGGCGTCGTTTTCCCCCGTTCTCAGCCAACTTTGGAAAGGTATCTCCGTTCCATAAAATACCCGGACGCGGCACTCGGTAGTAATTGGATGAATGGCCGGGGTTGGCGGTTGGCTTGGTTGTCTCCCGCGGTTCACGGACAAAGCGGCCCAGTGCTGCCTGGCAATAATCCGGCAATAGTTCGATGCAGGCCCAACGGCGATCGATACGTTCACAAATCTCGCCGGTCACGCAGCTACCGGCGAACGGGTCGATTACCAGATCGTCCGGCTCGGTCAACATGCGAATGAAATACTCGGGCAACTCAGACGGGAATCGGGCCGGGTGCGGCTTCAACCCCTTTTTTTCACAGTAACGCAGATAAAAGCTGTTGCTTTCGGTGTTCGGAATAGCAATAAGGTTGGGCGGGATTGCCGCACCGTTATCAATACTGAATTTCTCACTGATGTCGTGTCCCGACGGTCGTTTTTTCGCTCGGCACCCCTTTGCTAACAACTCCTGCATGCTCGAACTATAGGGCTGGAGGACTCGTCGGTTGCTAGCCTTAGGCCAAGGAGTCTTAGATAGCCACCAGACAGTATTTACGGCGTCCTTTACCCGAACCCGACGCACTGTAACCCACTCGGCCGGAGTAGGAAGTTTCGAGGGATTCCACCAGTAGAAATCCTGTGCGAGGTGGAAACCGAATTCCTCACAAAGCATGACTAACAATTTGAAATGGTAGAGGTGACGAGTGGGGTAACCCTTGTTCCAAACGCCGCCGATGTCGATGACCAAGCTGCCGTTATCCTTGAGAACCCTGTGGAAGCCGGCGGCGAACGACTTGAACCAATCGACGTATTCATCGGCTGCCACGTTCCCGTACTCTTTTTTTCGAACCAACCCGAAGGGAGGGCTGGTCATCATGAGGTCTACGGACTCGTCGCCGTAGGTGGCAAGCACTTCTCGACTGTCGCCCTGAATAATCTGTCCCAAGGGCGTTTCGTGAAAGGTCGTGAAATCTTTTCGTTGTTGCTTCAGCACTTGAGTCACCTGCTAATCGAGTTTCTTGAGATCCATGGCATGACGAGCTTCACAAGCAAAAACATCTACGATAACCGCAGGATTGGTTTCAATACGGTCAAGATCGTTGCCGTCCACCATGACGACACAAAGATTGGAATTGGCCATGATCTTGTTGGCATAGCGGCGAGCTTCGCCACTAATCTCACAGGTCGAAACCATGACAATAGCGTTGCTATTGAGGAAGTGCGTCAGACCTATTTCTTTTGCGACATCGTCCAGCGACACGCGAGCGGAATTCTTGCACTGAACCTGCCAACGCGAAAATACGAGCCGAGCACTCTCGAAAATAAGGTCTACTTCCGCCCCTCCGGTGGCAGCGCCCCGCAGACGGGTGGCCACATATGTCAGGTTAATGGAACGCATAAGCTTAAAGGCAAGCGCTTCCAACGCCAGACCACGAACATGACGGTCGCGGGATTTCATTTCCTTTCTGATGTCTCTGAGGGACTTTCGCAACATGAGACGAAGGTCGGCCTGTGTTTGCAACTCAATTTGCTCGATAAGCGGTGCAATAACGTCAGCTGCCAGCTTATCAGTGGCTGTGATCCAAAAAGGTTTAGCACCGCGACCGGATGTCTTGATATTGCTTTCGAGTTCGATATATCCCGAATCTCGCAACGGATAAAGCACCTGTTTCGGTAAGCTTTTCTCATTGAATTTCACTCCGAAACTAGCGGTAGCGCAACGCTCAATGTCGGTGGAGGCATACGGGCCGCCGCCGCCGATGTTCGCTAAAGCCTTGAGAAAGGCGCGCTGCTCGGGACTGAATGCGGCGAGAGCCTCGAACTCCTCGACGCTGACGCCAAGAATTTTGTTGAGCCGCATTTGATCAACATGGTAACCAGATGTAATAACTCCGAACTTCTCTAGCCACAGACGAAGAATGCTCATGTGTTTCCCGCCACGAGGAACGCTGATTCCACGTTCCTCAAGCCATCGACGGAGAGTATTGAGATCGATCCGTTCGCCGGCAACGTGCATGTCGAGCAAACATTGGACAAAATTTATTCCCTGACAACGATAGAGGACGTGTCGACCGAAGGTTTCGTAGAGAGAAGCTTCCCCGTGACGAATGTCGTAAAGCGCACGACCGGTTTCAGTCAGGGTTACGTCCTTTTCCCCAATAAGGCCGTAGGCGCGCATGGACAGTTTCGTATTGTTGGCGAGTTTACCCTTGTTGCGTTCGGTAGTCCTGTTTTTCGCGAAGTAACGGTCACGCACGGCATTCTCGAAAACTTTCCAATCGACACTATACCGATTCGCCAACTCCAGAAGAAACGGGAGCTCAATCTGAGCCGGTGAGAATTCGCTTCCGAAAGGAAGATCGCTACGTGGCATAAAAAACGATTGAATCAGCGGTTGTCAAACTCGACACACTCAGCGGTCGTGCCGATGACTAACACTTTTAACTTTTTGAAACTTCCACTTAGACCCCAGATTGATATCAATTAATCGAATTCGCCCTCAAGAATAGCCGTAACCAGGCTAATACCATTGATCATTACTTTAACGTGAAAACTACGGATAGGTTTCAAAACATTTCATTATTGTCTCATAGCTTCCCCGTCCGTCGTCGAATAGCGGGCGTAGAACTCAAATAAACTCGGCGACGAAGGCATGCGCACTTCCGACCATCAAGGCTTGCCGGTCCCGTATTTGTCGCGACAACGAATTAACTGCCTGCATCTCTGGATTCAGCAAACCAAAGGCATTAATCGAATCACCAATCCGGCGATGGAATATCCATCACCCGCCGCGAAGTCCGTTCCTGCAACCAAATCACATCGGGATTATTGACAGTGACGGTCGGACCGTCCACCAATATTTCGCCGGGTTTGATGGGTATGACCGTATCCTTATGCTGCCAATGCTTAATCTCGGCGTGCCCGTCGGCAAAAGACAACGATCCGCTATTTGCGTGATAACTGGCAGGATAATCGACAAAACGAGTATTTTCGGGGTTATTCGGGTAACCGTTCATGTAAACGAGAAAATTGCCCAAATCGATACTATCCTCCCGAACGTCAATAAAAAGAAAAGTTCCCGAAGGTCCGGGTTCGACGAAATCCGCCATGTTTTGATAGACCCGATACCCCCAATAATCAAGCGTCTGCTTGCGTCCCCATTCTCCGCAGTGCCAATTCATGGCCACCGTTCTTACACGAGGACGCCAGATACCGTTTACCCGGACTCCGCTCTTGTCCCCCGGACATTTGAACACTTCGGCACTACCGAGATAGGGCCAAATCAAGCTGTTGTGCAAATCGACCGTAACGTCCCAATTGGAACGATTGTTCGGATCGAAATTCATGTGGCCCCTCACCCAAGCCGGCACCACCGGAGGTAAAAGCGCGGGCGGCACTGCCTGCCGAGGATCGCTGGCGGCAGGGATGTTTCCCCGGGAATCGTCGACGTACATAATCCAAGCCAAAGTCAATTGCCGAAGATTGCCCAAGCATTCAATATTCCTCGCCTTCATTTTGGCTTTACTGAGCGCCGGCAGCAGCATACCCGCCAAGATGGCGATGATCGCAATCACCACCAACAATTCGATCAACGTAAATCCCTGCTTGAAGACCTTCAAATCACTAACCGGGATCACTCCCGCCGGGTTCGTCCTGTTCGCCGCTTTCAAAATCATATTTTAGTGTTTCTGCTCTTGACCGTTCTCAAAGCCGAGAGCAATGCCCTAGCAATCATCCACTTAAACCGCCAATCGCTCCCTTGCCGGTCCCAAACCGCTCTCGTTCGATGCCCATCCGTTCCATGAACGCGAGGTGAACGCCGGAAAGATCGGCCCGGCCGGAAAAAGTCAACTGCCGCCCCGTTCGAATCGTTCCGCCACCTCCTCCGGCAATCAAGGTCGGAAGATCTTTTTCGTCATGAGCGTCGCCGTCGCCCAGACTGCTGCCGTATAACAGCATGCTGTTATCCAGCAAGGTTCCCCCCTGAGGCTCTTCGATCGACTTGAGTTTCCTCAGCAAATAGGCGAACTGACGATGGTGCCAGCGAACGACTTCCGCAAACATCTCGCGCTTGGACTCTACCGAATCCCACGATGTCGTTCCGTCGTCGTCCTCCGTCGTTCCGGACGCGTTGCCATAATGGGACAGCGCGTGCCAAGTGCCTTTGACTCCGTTGACGAAATTAAAATACCGGTTGGACTGGCCGTGATCCAACATATAGGTAACGACGCGGGTAGCGTCCGACCAGAAAGCCAACACGATCATATCCATCATCAACTGGAGATATTCCTGATGTTCGCTGGGGATGCCCGGATCCGGCCGAGTCAAAGAATCGGTCAACGCTCGATCTTGCCGCTTGTCCCGAGTCTGACTTTCGGCGAACTCGATCCGCTTTTCCAAGGCGCGAATCGCCTCGAAGTACTCGTCCAGGCGATGCCCGTCGGTATGGCCGACCTTGCGGCGCAACGACCGCGCCTGAGACAATACCAAATCCATAACCGAACGATCCGTGACCCCTCCGGACAGCGGACGAAACATCCGGTCGAAAACAGCTCGAGGTTCGATTTCCCGGGGTAACGGCATCCCGTTTTTCGACCAGGAAATAGCGTTCCGAGGCAAGGAATTGGAAAAAAAGCCTTCGCCCTTGCAAGCCAGTTCCAGCGACGGCAACAAGGTTTGACCGCCGACCTCTTCGGCAATCAATTGATCGACCGAAACGCCCCCGGCGTCCACTCGCCGGCGATCGTAGTCTTGTCCCGTCAACCAGGTAGCCGTGCCCGCCCCATGCCCATTGCCTTTAGGAGTCCAAATGTTGGTGGGTATCAGCAAGTCCGATTTGAAAGGCTCCAACGGACTCATCCACGGATTGAGCCGCCGCAATTCGCCCTGAGACCCCACCTCCTCCGGATGCCAAATCCCCCGGGGAATTCCGTTGGGGAAATAAAACCAAGCCACGCGATTGAGCGGTCCGGTCTGGGCCGGTCCGCCCCAGGCCGGCAGAGGATTCATCACCTCCAGAGCCGGCAAGGCAACCGCCGCCCCCAAAGTGCGCAACATGGTGCGCCGGGAAATCGGTTTCATAAGGATGGCTTCGACTCAGGATTTTTCTTGTACTGAAACGGATAACTTTCGACCACGCCGTAAATCAGCGAGTGCAAGCGATAATCGTCGCCGGCCCACCGCTTCAAAATCAGACGAAGACTCGGCTCGTCGTAGTATTCCAACTGCCGTCCCAAAGCGTACGCCAGCATTTTTGAGGCCATTTGTCGAGACAAATCATCCCGGTGATGCGCCAACAATACCCTTCGCAACCCCGCGGAACCCTGAAACGGCGTGCCGTCGGGCAAAGTCGCTTCTCCGGTAATGGTATTGCGCTCGAACCGGGGACGCCCGCGACGATTGCTCGATTCTTCCGGCGCCTCTGGATCCAGCATCACCAACACTTCGGCGATCAGGTCTTCGGTAGCTTCATCCCGTTCGTTCTCGATCGTCGCGGCCAATTCGGCCTCAGGAATAGCTCGAAGCTGAGCGACCAGTTCAGCGATAACTTTCCGCTCTTCGCGATTGACCTCCAATCCCTCCAGCCGTTCCTCAAGTTCCTCCGTGGCCAAACGGCGCAACGCGACGACGCGCTGGAACCTCGATTCGTCACCGCCGCCTATCCCCTCCTCCAACAATCCCAACCGCTCGAAAAACTCCAATAGTTCTCTCCGGTCGTGAACCTCGTATCGGGCCAATTCTTCGACCAAATCTTCTTCCGGCAGGCGGCGAAACTCCCAAAGGACTTCGGCGATCTCGGAACGTTCCTCCGGTTCCGGTTCCAACCGGTCGATCCGGGCATCCAACCGCTCCTGGGGCAATTCCCGGATCTTTTTGATCGCCTGAAAAAACAGGGCCGACAGTTCGGAGTTTTCCGGGTCGATATCCAAGCGGCGCAGCAACCTGATCAAACGGTTTTGCCGTGCCGGACTGTATTCTTTCGTCAATTTGAGCTCCAAAACCGTTTCGTTCGCCTGCCGTAACGCCTGCAATTGTTCCCGCATGGCCCGCCGTTCCTTCGGCCCCGAATCGAGGTCGGCGATTCTCTCGTCCAAGTCCTGCCAGGCGAGCGAACGCATGGCTTCGGTCAACGAGAGAACTTCCCGGTCCCGGCGTTCAACCACCCTCACCAGGTAGCTGTCGCGCCAGCGCCCGAAGTAATCGAAATTCTCCAGGCTGAAACCGAGAGGATCGATCAAGCTATGGCAACTCCGGCATTGGGACCGGCTCGAATGCAATTCGACTTTCTGGCGAAAGGTCAGGGAATCGTCTTCTTCGACCTCCTCGCTGAAGGCGCCGGCGTTGGGCGGAGGCGGCGGCAAGGGACGCCCCAACAGCGTCTCCAATATCCAATTGCCCCGCTTGATCGGACTGGTCTCCTTGTAGTTGGAAGTGATCGCCATCAAACTGCCGTGGGTCAGAATGCCGCCCCGGTTCGGATCCTGGAGCCGATACTTTCTCATCTCGGGCCCACGGACGTCTTCGATGTCGTAAATTTCCCGGGCCAACTCTTCGTTGAGGTAGGTATGCCGGGCGTCGATGAAATCGTCCAACGTCCCGTTGTCCCGGACCAACGAGGCGAAAAAAAGTTCCGATTCCCGGCGCATGGCGTTCATCAAAGTGTCGGTACACCAAGGGTTATCGATCGGATCCAACCGCACGCGATTGCCGATATACCGGAACCCGAGCCACTGCGCGGCAAACAGCGAACCGAGCGCTTCGGATTTCGGATCCCGCAACATCCGCTCGACTTGCCGCCGCAGCGTTTCCGAATCGTGCAATCCCCCGCGCTTCGCGGCAACGAACAACTCGTCGTCGGGCAAAGACGCCCAAAGAAAATAGGACAGGCGAGCCGCCAATTCGTGATCCGTGACCCGCCAAGGTTCTTCCGTCGAACGTCCCCGCTCCAACCGCAGGAGAAACTGGGGAGCGATCAAGGCGGATTGAACTACCCGCAACACGGCCGTTTCGAAAGCGGCCGGCTCCTCGCCGGCCGAACGAATCTTCCGATACAAATCCATCGCCCCGGCGAGTTCCCGTTCCGTGGGCGATCGCCGATAGGCACGCCACAAAAACGCTTCGAGCAACGCTCGGGCGTCGCTTTCCGCCGTGCCGCCGGCGGGCGGTTCCCGGCCGGCCAGTTTCCAAAGTTTCGCCCGGACTTCCCCGCCTTCCATACCGCTCGCGAACACCGTCGCCACGACCCGCTCGGCCGCCGCGATATAACGCTCCATCAGGGAAGGCGGCAGAAACAGGGTGTTGGCAGAATTCTCGAATCCGCTGGAACCGGTCAAATCGAGCGGGAACCGGTCCGTCGGCGTAAGGGAAAAATCGAACAGATCGCTTACCGTTCGATCATACTCGCGGTGAGTCAACCGCCGTGCGGGCTCGAATCCCGGATCGTCGACCGTCGAATAATCGAAATGGTTCAATTCCCGATCCAACGCCTGAAGCAGCGACCGGCGTTGATCCGGTTTCAGTTCGGCTTCGCCCTCGGGCGGCATATCGCCGGCGGTGACGACGTTAATGACCTGATTCCACCGGTCCCGATTTTGGACCAACGGCTGCTGCGCGGCCAACTCCAGCAGATTCAATCCTCCCTTCGTCTTTTCCAGACCGTGGCAACCAAAGCAATGGCGGGATAAAAGCGATTCCCAACCGGGCCGTTCGCCGCGCAGGGGCCCAAGGACCGCCAAAGCCAAAACCAAGCCGAAGCCGACCCCAATTCGCCATTTGCCCACCATGACCATTCGAAAACCGGGTCGGCGACCGCGAACAGGCTCCCAAGTCGTTAAGTTCGACGGTTCGCCCGCAACCGGGGCGAGCCGCCTACTCTTGCCGGAGTTTCATCAACAAGTGCAAAATCTCCAAGTAAAGCCAAACCAACGTCACCAAAAGCGCGAAGGCGCCGAACCATTCCATATACTTGGGAGCGCCTTGGGCCGCTCCCTGTTCGATCAAATCGAAATCCAGCGCAAGATTGAGGGCGGCGATGACGACGATGAACAAGCTGATCCCAATACCGATAGGGCCTGCATCGTGGATGAACGGCATTTGCGTCCCGAAGAGACTGAGCACAATCGATACCATATAGACCAAAAAGATCGCGCCCGTGGCCGCCACGACCCCCATGCGGAATTTTTGGGTCACTTTAATCAAACCGACTTGATAGGCCAACAACATGCAGAAAAGCGTGCCGAAGGTCAGGCATACGGCATTGAATACGATCCCGGGAAAGTGCCGTTCGCAATAGAACGAAATCCCGCCCAGGAAAAGTCCTTCCAATACGGCGTAAAGCGGCGCGGTAAAAGGAGCCCACGAATGCTTGAAAATTGTCACCATCGCCACAATCAAGCCGCCGAAAGCTCCGGCCAGAGTCCACCCCAGCGACACTTCCGCGCTCCAAGTGAACATGGTTCCGCAGAACACGAATAACAACAAAGCGATGGACTTGTACGTCGTCCCCTCGATCGTCATCCGATCGCTCACGGAAGACACCCGAACTCCGGCGAAGGTTTCTGCTCTTAATACTGGATTGCCGCTTCTCATAGTTCAGCCGAGTTAAATCAAACTCCGGTATCTTTCTACAAACGACTCAAAGCCTTGTCAAGTGCCAGGTAGAGTCGGGTCATGGACTCCGGGGTCTCGTCGCCCATATGGGACAGGCGAAAGGTCACTCCCTTGATTCGGCCATACCCGCCGTCGATCAGAACGCCCTCCTGCCGGACCAATTCCCGAAATCGATCCGGATCCACCCGCCGTCCCGCCTCACGAGCGCCGTTATCGACGCAGGTCAGCGTCAACGACCGGCAAGACGAATCGGGATACAGGGCGAACTCGCGATCCTCCGCCCAACGCCAAGTCGATTCGGCCAATTGCCGATGCCGACAGTAACGCGCCGGCAGCCCCTCTTCAAAGATTTCCTCCAGTTTCGAACGCAAGGCGTAGAGATGGCCAATCGAAGGAGTGCTAGGCGTCATGTTCCGTTCCGCGTTCTTCTGGAATTCGAGAAAATCGAAATAGTATCCGCGACCGGCAATCGACTCCGCCCGTTCGAGCGCCGCCGGGGAAACGACGAACAGGCTCAATCCCGGAGGCAACGCCAAGGCCTTCTGACTGCCCGTCAGTAAAACATCGATGCCGAGTTCGTCGAAAGGAGTCGGCACGGCAGAAAAAGAACTAACCGCGTCCACCACGAACAGCACGTCCGGATAACGGGCTTTCAAGGTCATGATATCGGCCAAGGGATTCATGACTCCGGTCGAAGTTTCGTTATGCACCAAGGTCACCAGGTCGTAACGGCCCGACGCCAGTCTCGAGTCCACCTGCTCGGGTAGCACCGACAAACCCCAGGGAACCTGTAGCGGTTCGGCTTCCAATCCACAACGCCGGGCCACGTCCAGCCACTTGTCCGAAAAGGCACCGCACATGCAACAAAGCGCCGTTCCCCGAGCCAAGTTACGCAACGCTCCCTCCATCACGCCCCAAGCCGAAGACGTGCTCAGGAAAACCGGTCTTTCCGTAGCGAACAGTCGTTGGAGTCCCGGTTGGATACCGCCGTAAAGGCGACGAAAATCTTCGCTCCGATGACCGATTATCGGCGACCGAAAGGCGCGTAAAGTCCGTTCATTGACTTCAACGGGCCCCGGGATGTGCAGCTTAGGCGGCGGAGTCACTCGAAATCCGGAGTCGCCGGTTCCGCCGTAACGCCCGGAAAGGTTTTCGGAGCCGCCGCTACCGATTCGTCGAGCTCGCCCGTCAGACTGCCGAGAAAAGCCTTGAGATCGGCGATATCTCCTTCCTCCAGTTCCAGTCCCAACTGGTGACGTCCCATCATCCGAATGGCCTCCTCCAAGGTCTCGGCCGAACCGTCATGAAACCAGGGACCGGTCTCGGCGACGTTACGCAACGAAGGCACCTTGAAAAACATGCGGTCCTCTTCCTTGCCGGTCAGATCGAACCGTCCTTGATCTTTCTGATTCGGCCACGGTTTCACCAATCCGAGTTTCTGATACATCGTGCCGCCGACCAACGGACCTACATGGCAAGTCGTGCAAGCGAAGGTGACGAATTTCTCCAGTCCTCGCTTTTCCTGGGCGGTCAGAGCCGATTCGTCACCGGCGAGCAGCCGGTCGAACCGCCCCGGGGTCACGAAGAGGCGTTCATAGGCACCGATAGCCGTGCCGACGTTATCGTAGGTGATGGGAGGTTCACTTTTGGGAAAGGCCGCCTGGAACAAGTCGCGATATCCCGGGATGCCGTCGAGTTTCTTGACGACTTCGTCGCTCGAAGGCATCGCCATCTCGCCGGCCGCTAAGATCGGGCCCTTGGCTTGTTCCTCTACGGTCGGTTCCCGGCCGTCCCAAAACTGCGCAATGTGCATGAAGGCGTTGAAACTGGTGGGTGAATTGCGTCCGGTCAGATGATTGTCGAACCCGACCGAAAACCGCTTGCCGTCCACCCCGAAGGCCTGAGTGTCGTGACAGGAATTGCAGGAAATCGAATCGTCCCGGCTCAAGCGATTATCGTGATAAAGTACTCGGCCCAATTCCACGCGCAGCGTTTCCAGTGCCGATCGAGGAACGTGCACGGTCGAATGCAACGGCTTTCCGAACAACTTCAACCGTTCGCCGAGCTCGTCGCCGAAACCGGCCAGCGGCAACCCGAACACCCAAATCGACAAGTGAAATAGGTCAACGAATCTTCTCATGATTTTTCCAACCAACATCGCAAATCCGGCGGTGGGCGGTTCCGAGTTTCCGAAAAACGCCGTTCGGTTCAGGCCTCATCCAGCCGTGCGAAGCAGTATAAATCAAAAACCGGTAATTCTGAAAAGCCAGTTAATCGCGCCGGGCGACTCGGCCGGCACCATGGAGTTCTCGGCGAGCGAAGTCGAGATTAATCCTCGAAAGTGGTAACCGGCCTCCTTATTAATGGCGTCTTGGCATTTATGAACACCACCTTTCCCCATCGCTCCCTCGCCGTGTTGCTGGCCGGATCATTTATGATCACGGCAGTTTGTTCGAGTTTCGCGGAAGCTTGGCCGCAATGGCGCGGCGTTCAGCGCGACGGCAAATCGTCGGAAACCGGATTGCTCAAGGCATGGCCCGAGAACGGTCCCACCTTGCTTTGGAAACAAACCGGTCTTGACGAAGGGTACTCAACTCCCTCGGTCGCCGACGGTAAAATCTTCGGCATGAGCTATCGAGAGGAAGACGAAGTTTGCTGGGCCTTGAACGAAACCGACGGTTCCTTGATTTGGGAAGTCAAGACCTCCAATGCCGAACGGAAAATCGGTTATCCCCACGGCCCCAGGTCCACGCCCACTTTCGATAACGGCGAGCTGTTCACCTTGGGATCCAAGGGACAGTTGACTCGGCTCGACGCCCAAACCGGAAAGATTCATTGGCAAAAACACCTGCAAGACGATCTCAACGGCCGAATGATGTCCCATTGGGGCTTTTCCGAATCGATCTTGGTCGACGGGAACCGGATCCTTTGCACTCCCGGCGGTGACCAGGGAACGGTCGCCTGTCTGGACCGCAAAACGGGCGAATTAGTCTGGCGAACCAAAGACCTCGTCGACCGGGCCGCCTACGCTTCCATCGTCAAAACCACGATTCACGACACCGAACAATACATCGTATTAACCGGGGAAACCCTGGCCGGCATCGTCCCCGAAACCGGGAAGTTGCTTTGGCGCATCGACCGCTCCGGCAAAACCGCCGTTATCCCCACCCCAATCTGTCGCGATAATTTGATCTTCGTAACTTCGGCCTATGGCATCGGCTGCAACCTCTTCGAGATCAAGAAAACCGATGGCCAATTCTCCGCCTCGGAGCGCTACGCCAACAGGGAACTCGAAAACCATCACGGAGGAGTCATTCTGATCGGAAACCATGTCTACGCCACCAATCGGAATTCGATCGTGTGCCTGGAATTGGAAACCGGCGACGTCGCTTGGGAAGAACGCAGCGTCGGCAAAGGGTCGCTCAGTTACGCCGACGGCCATCTCTATCTGCGCAGCGAAAAAGGCCCGATCGCCTTAATCGAAGCGAATCCCGAATTATACGTCGAAAAGGGTCGTTTCGACCAACCGGACCGCAGCCGGTTGAGCAGCTGGCCCCATCCTGTTATCGCCAACGGCCGGCTCCTGTTGCGCGATCGGGACAAACTGTTGTGCTTCGATATCAAACCTAAGGCCGCGGTGCGCTAAACGATCGAAACCCGAATTGCCGATGAACACCTCGACCACCCGCCGCCGGTTTCTGCTGCAAGGCTCCGGCTCTCTCTCAGCTGCCGCCTTGGTCTCGACAACCGGCGCGGCCGGCGACGAAGCTACCGTGGTCCGCCACGGCCAGATCCGCCAATCGGTCATGGGCTGGTGTTTTAATCCCCTGCCCGTGATGGACCTGGCCCGGCATTGCCGAGCCATCGGTTTGGTCGCCATGGAGGGAATCGGCGCTTCGCACTACCCGGCTATTAGGGAACTTGGGTTAGAGATTTCTCTGGTGGGCAGCCATGGCTTCGCCAAAGGCCCCGTATCCCGGGCCAATCACGAGCACTGTCGGCAACGCCTGTCGGAAGGCATCGAGCTCGCCGCCGAACTCGGCGTGAAAAACGTCATTACCTTTACCGGCATGAGCGAGGAGGGCATCACACCGGAACAAGGAGCCAAAAATTGCGTCGAACTGTGGAAAAGCGTCATGAATCAGGCCGAACGGAAAAAAGTTCGCCTCTGTTTGGAACATCTCAATTCCCGGGATGATTCTCATCCGATGAAAGGGCATCCGGGTTATTTCGGCGACGATGTCGATTTTTGCGTGGAATTAATCGAAAAAGTAGGTTCTCCCTCGATGAAACTGCTCTTCGACGTCTACCACGTACAGGTAATGAACGGTGACGTCATCCGCCGAATTCAGAAATACCGAGACCACATCGCCCATTATCACACCGCCGGCAATCCGGGACGTTGCGAGCTGGACGAGAATCAAGAAATCAACTACCCGGCGGTTATGCGCGCCATTCTCGGTACCGGCTATACCGGTTATGTGGCCCATGAATTCATCCCGACCTGGGACGACAAGCTCAAGGCCCTGGACCAAGCCGCGAAGTTATGCGACGTCGTGCTCCCCTGAACACGCAAGCATCGGTTGAACTATTGTCGCTAGGTATAAACCGGATTTTCCAGATCAATGCGGGCATAAATATACGAAAATCCCTTTAGATTTGGGGTTTTTCGTGTTTCGCCGCGGCCATTCTGATTCGGGAATCCTATTGAGAAAACGGTCGAGTTCGTAAGAAAACCCCTAGCTAATTTATCCCAACTGCCGGCATATGCCATTGAGGCATTGGAGGCGGCATACCAAGGGGCACGGTTTTCTCCTTCGATCGACTTCGAGAATCTCTGGAAATCACCTGTACGTGGCAGCATGGGCACGTGGCGGCAACACTGGGCTCTTTGCGCCGCTGCAAACTCGAACCACTGATCGCCTCCCAACGAAGCCACAACCGAGATCAGATCACGGCCATGATTGTCGCTCGCCTGCTGGATCCTCGATCAAAATACGCTACGGCTTGCCGCCTGGCCCCACGAACCACGGCCCTCAAATTGCCGGTCTCGATCGGGATGCTTGATTGCCTTGAAGGCTGTATCCCATTTCATGGAGCAACCGATTTACAGTGCGTTCACTTATCTGATGTCCCATTTCATTTAATTTGGTTTTGATTTGTTCAGCACTTTTGCAGGTCCAACGCAACGGATTTTCAGGATCACCTCGAGTCTCGGGTTCGAGAAGTTTATCCAGATCTGACAACAGAGTCTTATCGTGTTCGGTTAATAATTTCCGTCCCCCTCCTGCTTTCCTTTGGCGATGATTCTCAGGGATTGCTCCCGTTTTTAATTCATTAATTCCCGCTCGAATCGTAGTGCGGCTAGCACCCGTAGCTTCGTGAACTATTTCTATTCCACCCCTACCAATGGCTATTGCCTCGGATGCTAGCCAACGACGTTTAATCAATTCTTGGAAGATTGGTTCCAAGCTCAGATATTTTTTTCTGATAACGGCAACCTGATCGCTCATGCTTAACCGTATCATGCATATTTCATTTTTTCAACCTTTAAAAGTAATTAATTCCAATTCGTTGGTTGCCAAACAGGGTTTTTTCACGCTAATCGCTAGAGGCCCGTGTCACCGATTTCGGGACATATTCGCTTTTTCCCTTCACCAGAGAGCCGAAACTTTAGCGCCTTCGAAAGGGGAAAATAAAGCTGGCTTTTTCACTCTCTGGTCGTTATTTGGTTCCTCAGGGACGCCAAAATCAACCTCAAGCTGGTGACCGTTCGATTGGTGAAGAGCAGTGAGCGAAGACGCTGGGATTCGCTGATGGATCAGAACCATCGCTTGGGTTTCAAAGGCTTTGCCGGACGCGGTCTGCGTTATGTTGCCGAGTACCGAGGCCGGTGGTTGGCGTTAGCCGGCTGGCAAAGCGGAGTGTTCAAGTGTCGCCCGCGAGATAAGTGGCTTGGGTGGAAAAAACGAGAGCAGTTTCGTCGGCTGCATTTGATTGCCAACAATACCCGATTCCTCCTGCTTACCGAGCGGGGCGAAGTGCGCAATCTGGGGAGCTGCGTCATGGCCAAAATGCTGCGCCGTTTGAGTGCCGATTGGCAACGGACCTGGGGTCATCCGCTGGAATTGGCCGAAACTTTCGTCGATCCCCGACACTTCGCGGGCACGATCTATCGCGCGGGGAATTGGCGGGCGGTAGGGCAATCGCAAGGCTACGCTCGCAGCAACGGACGCTATACCGCCCGGCACAATATCAAGAAGGAAATGTACGTTTATCCCTTGCGGCCCCAAGCCGGTTCCCGATTAAGGAAGCGTCAGGACGATCCGTCTTGGGGCCCCCAGGTGCAGCGGGTAGAAACGTCCCCGAAACAGTTGAAATCATTGGTGCAACTGCTAGCGGAAATGGCTGATTTTCGCCGAGCCCAAGGACGCAAACATCGGCTGGAAATGGTGCTCGCTATCTGCATCTTAGCTCGATTGGCCGGCAAAGTCGGCCCCTTGGCGACTTCGCGTTACGCCCAAAAAATGACGCCAAACCAATTGCAGACTCTCGGGGCGTGGCGCAACGCCAAGGACCGTTACGTAGCCCCGTCTCTCGCGACGATTCACCGGGTCATGACCGAGACGGATCCGGAAGCGTTGCAAACGGTAACTCACCGCTGGGTAACGGCCCAATTGACTCGACAACCCCTGGAAGCCTTGGCTGCTGACGGGAAGCGGATCAACGGAGCTAATCGCAACAGCAAAGACCATTTCGAGACCGTCATCCTCGTGCGCCATCAAGATGCGGTGCCCATCGCCGTTCGCATTTGCCGAGACCAAGGCGGCGAACAGGCGGCGATGGCGGCTCTCTTGGAGGATGTCGATATCCGGGGAGCCATCATTACGATCGATGCGCTCCATACTAACCGAGTCATGGCCGATGCCATCGTGTTGGTTAACGGAGCCCATTTTCTCTTCACGGTCAAAGAGAACAACCCCGAACTCTCTCAATTTTTGACCAGCCTGGATTGGGATCGAGTGGCCCAGGACCGGTTCACCGAAAAACCAGAGAAAGGACATGGCCGCATCGATCAACGGAGCATTCAAACCTATGAACCCCTTCCCGGAGCCGTCAAATTACCGCATGTCCTCCAAGTCTTTCGGATCCTTCGACACCGTCATCATTTGAACGGTGGGCCCGAGACCGTGGAATATGCTTACGGCGTCACTTCGTTGCCTCCGGAAGCTGCCGACGCTCAACGATTGTTGTCACTCAATCGGGGACATTGGACGGTAGAAAACGGCAATCACCGCCGTCGCGACGGGATTTTCGGCGAAGATGATTGTCTCATGCGAACTCGCCATGGGCCGACGAACAATGCCCTCTTCAACAACCTGGCCTTGGCGATCATTCTCCAGTCGGGATACTCTAATATGGCCGAAGCTACTGACGATTTTCAGACGAATCGGAACCAAGGGTTGCGAGCCGTCACGAAAACCACCCCGTTTAAACGTCCGAAAAAACGTCCGAAAAAAAACTGACCCGACCTTCCTGATTATCGACGCTTCCTCCTTGCTGATTCGGTCGGCGAATTGATCGTTTGACCGATACTCGCACCGGTTTAGTCTCCTGTCCGGCTGAAACTCGTCTCAATCGGCAATCGCCGCCTAACTCGAAGCATAATTCGGAAAAACAGTTTTTCCGACGAATCGAAATACTCCGCTCGACACTGAAAAAAACGATCGTCGATCAAAAATTATTAGCATGAAAAAGTCCTGGGTTGCCAAAGGATTGGAAACTAAGGTTTTCCGTCAACAAGCCTCCCCAAAACCATTGAATCGACCTAAATGGGTCGATAATTTCCAGCTCTAAATAAACCATTGAAATCAGTGTTTAGATTACCAGAGAGATTATCCGTCAATCAACATGTCAGAATGAAATTCAGACAAAAGATTTAATCATTTGAACAAATATGTTATTTAAGCGAGTGCCCTGCGAAGCCATGGATTGGCTGTTAGCACGTCAAACGGCTTGAGAAAAGCGGTTGTCACAACGTCATTTGACAGACGGAGACTTAGTGCTTTACGACGTCAGTTCCACTTGGTTCAAGGGACGAACTTGTCACTTAGCACGGTATGGTCACTCGCGAGACGGCAAGCGCCATCGGTTGCCATTGGTTTTCGGACTGCCTTGCGATCAAGCAGGTCGACCGTTTGCGGTCGAAGCGTTTCCGGGAAATACCGGCGATCCGGCTACCGTGGCTTCGCAGATCACCAAGCTGCGTCAGCGCTTGGGCTTATCATGAGTCGCCTTGGTTAGGGATCGCGGCATGCTCACTGAAGCCAGCGTTCAACGAGACCTCAAGCCCGCCGATATCGATTGGATCAGTGCCCTGAGAAAATCAACCTTCTGCAAACTGACCGACCGGGGCTTGGTGTGCCCGGAATGGTTCGATGACCGCCATTTGGCGGCCATCGAGTGCGAAGAGTCGTATCCTAGCGAACGGTTGATGGTTTGCCGAAATCCCTTCTTGGCCGAAGAGTGTCAGCGGAAGCGAGAAGACTTGCTGCAAACGACGGAACAAGAGCTTCGGGTTGTGACCGAGGCTATCCAACGACCGGAACGGGCCTATCGAGGCAAGGAAAGAATTCAGCGACGAGTCGATAAACACCGGATGAGAAAATACTATCTCGTCACGATCACTGATGATTCCCTGACTTGGCAGCGCCGGGACGAGAACATCCGGAAGGAAGCCGCATTGGACGGGAACTACCTGATTCGCACCAGCCTCCCCGCAACCCAAATCAGCGACGAAAAAACCGTCCAAGCCTACAAGAATTTGAATTCCGTAGCACGGGCTTTTCGATGTTTCAAAGCCAGCGGGCTACGAATTCGCCCGATTCGTCATCGGACGTCCGATAGGGTAAAAGCTCATTGGTTGATCGGCATGCTCGCTTATTAAGTCGAACATCATCTGCGGGAATTACTGGCTCCCTTGATCTTCGCCGACGTAGAAAAACCTCAGCGTAAGTCGCCGGTCGATCCTGCTCGCTTCTCGTCCTTCGCCCGGAAAAAAGGGGCGGGCAAGCAAACGACTGAAGGCTTGCCGGTTCAGGATTTCCGAGGCCTGCTTCAGTCCTTCTCCAGGCTAGCCAAACAACAAGTGCGAACCAAGATTACTAGCTCCAACTCGTTCCGCATGCTCAGGACTCCCACCCCGTTGCAAAACAAAGCCCTGGAGCTTTTGGGAGTGTCCTTGAAAATCAAGGCCTAATTCGGAATAGCGTAGACAGCAGCTGGAAGCGGTAATTCTTCCCTGAAAACTTCAAATAGGCCATATACTGCGGATTTGAGCGAATTACCAGTCCTCGCCCATGCTGGAAAATCCGTTTAGTGGGTGAATTGCCAATGGTTCGCGCTTTTATCTCGTGCTGGCGTCGTATTTGAGTTCCACCGATCCAGATCATGGAACTGCTGTCTCCAGGAGCGATTTCGGCAGTTCATCCAAACCGTCTGAAACGGGTTAAGGCTTAGGTCGTCTCGCCTCTAACCACTCCTGAGGGACTACCGAGGCTTCCTTAACCCACTCGGGTTCCGGAAACCACCGCAACGGACTGAACCGAGGATAGGTTTCCCAAATTTCCCCCCCGGCGACATCGACCACCCGGGAATCATTGGTCGCTCGCAGATAATCTCTCAACCGGCGCTGCAGATTTCGTTCGACCTCCGCGAAGGCGTCTCGGCCGGCTAAATTGGTAAGGCAACCGGGATCGTCGGTAATCCGATACAACTCCGTTTCCGGGCGCTTAGCCACCGCTAAATCGAGAAACCGCCCCACTTCCTCGTTCTGACGATTAGCGATCAGAAAATCCATCGTGGGGCAAGCATCGATATCGTGATAGCCGCCGTGTTCGGGACCAAGAAGCTTATCGATAACTTCCGTAGCAGTTCCGTAATTGCCGGCACCGTATTTCCGGGGCGCTCCCGCGGGCCAACGTTCGGGCCGCAAATTCCAAATATACAAGTAGTCGTGCGTTCGAACGCACCGTTGCGGATAACCGAGCGTATTGTATCGGGACGACGAATGCCGTTCCCGGCCGGAGAACACGGCGTCGCGAGTGGGGTCGACCAATCCCGATTGCTCGAACAGCAGAATATTCATTAAACTACGACCGCTTATGGGTTGTTCGAAAGGAGGCGCTACTCCGGCCACGTCATACAGGGTCGCCGTCACGTCGATCAGGCTAACTAAATCCCGCACCGAACGCCCCTGAGGAACGGCTTTCGGCCAAGCGATCGCTAACGGCATGTGAATGCCATACTCGTAAACGTTTGCCTTCGCTCGAGGAAACGCCATGCCGTTGTCGCTCGTCACCACGACCAGGGTATTGTCCAATTCGCCCCGATCTTTCAGCGTCTCCAGCATGCGGCCCAAATGCTGATCGAACCATTCGATCTCCGTCAGATAATCCAGAATATCTTGCCGAATCTCCGGCCGATCCGGCAAAAACGGCGGAACCGTGATCAAATCCTCCGCCTTGCCGAGCCGTTTCCCGACGCCCTTTTCGAAGGAACGATGCGGTTCACTGGCGCCGAACCAGAAACAAAACGGGCGATCGTTCGGCCGAGCCGTCAAAAACGCTTCGAAATTGGCGGTGTAATCTGTTTTCGACACCCCTCTGATCGGCGGGTCGGTCCGCTCGGACGAAAACGCCTTTCCGGCCGGATTACGCTCTCGACCGCTAACTTTCCAATTGCCCGGCCCCCACCCCTTGCCGGTATAACCCACGAAATAACCGGACGCTTCCAAGCGGTCGGGAAAGACTTCGTATTTCGCGGGAAAGGAACTGGCGTGAGTTCCGGCCTGTTCGAGTTGCCAGATCTGGCGGCCCGTCAAAAAAGCGGCTCGCATGGGACTACAACCGGGAGCGGGCGTGAAGGCGTTCAGGAACAATACCCCCGATTCGGCTACCCGATCGAAGGCTGGCGTGCTGACTCCCGAATAACCGTAGGCGGAGGCATGGGGATAAGACTGATCGTCGGCAATCGCGATCAAAATATTGGGACGGGTATCCGCCGCCCGCAACTGCCCTCCGGCAACCGCCCCAATCAAAAACAATATCCCGGTCAGCAATAGCTTCTCGATGGTTCGATCGATTCTGAAGTCGATGGTTCCTTTCACTTTCTTGCGTTTCTCCTTCGCGATGTCTTTCGTTTCCTCATCCGGCACCCCGGCAGCCAACCGATTCCCCGCCGAATCGAGCCGATAAACGGCAATCATCCCTGACTCAATCGGGTTTGAGGAGCCTCGACCAGCAATGAATGGGCCTGATGCAGCGTGGCCTCTATCCGGTCGGCAAACGGCGAATCGGACAGTACCGGCTTCAGAATTCCGGGACGCAATTTGCCGACATGCTCGCCCGGAAACCAATGATCCGCGTTACCCATCAAGTTGTATCTCATTTTACCCCATTCCACCAGATCCAATGATTTCGCGTAAGTCCACAAGCGCAAGATTTCCACCACGTTCACCTCGCCGGGAATTTCGGTATACTCCGGCAACCCGCGCCGCCAATCGCGACACCAGTCCTCGCCCAAAACCCGGCGCATCTCCTGACGCAACCGCGATTCCACCGGCGGAACGACCTCGTCGATGCGATCGTAATGTTTCAGCGCCTCGATATGCTCATCGAAATCCGAGGGGCAAGCCGCGCCCAGACTGAGCGTATGGACTTGAGACCTCGCCAAACAGTAGAGGTCATTAAAGACCATCGGGGAATGCGGGAAACACAGTTCGACCATTTTGGGAGGCGGTTCGTACAACTTTCCACCTTTGTCGTTCGGACTGATAATAAAAACTCCCATGTCGCGTCGATGGGCCTCCTCTACCGCCGACCAATTCAGATCGTTCACGAAATACCAATGAACGTTCATGTAATCGAAACCGTCGCTGCGAACCGCCTCCAAAATCAAATCACAGGTAGCGTGAGTCGAAAAGCCGATATGCCGAGCCCGTCCCTCGCGCTGCAACTGCCGAGCCGCCTCCAGGCTCCCCCCTTTGCCCAAGGACCAATCAAGCAATTGCCGGTTATTGATACCGTGCAACGAAAGCAAGTCGACGTACTCCAGCTGCAAATAATCCAGCGAACGTTCGAAGGTCTGGAAGAATTCCTGCTGCGTGGCGAAAGGCGCTACCTTGGTTTGAACGATAATCCGGTCGCGATCCAATTTCGGCAGCACCCACCCCAATTGCATTTCGGAAGTGCCGTAGCCGCGAGCGGTTTCGATATGGTTGATTCCCAATTCAACTGCCCGATAAATGGTAGCCTCCAGATTTTCCTGATTCCGGCGCGGGATTTCGGACGGCTCTACGTCGCTCCACTTGTGCTGATAGCGCATCCCGCCGCAAGTGAAGACCGGCATGGCCAATTCCGTTCTGCCGAACCGCCGATAACGCATATCCTCCCGATGACAGTATTTAATCAATTATCCGTCGGCGCAGGCGGCCGCCCATGGCGAAGCGAAGTTCAGAACCGGCCCTGATGCAGCAAGGTCAAGATGCCGACCAAAATCAGAAACAAAAAAACGAAAAAGAGGAGAAACCGGTTGCGCGCGATGCGCCGCTCATACCGCAAGGGACGAATCCCCTGGAGACTGCCCGCCGCCAGATAATCGACCAACTTGGAATGAGCCGTCCGTTTCCGCCGGCGACTCCGGCATAGCCGGCGCCACCAATGAATCAGATCCAGCTTCTTGACTCCGAACTCGTTGTAATGAGGCGTGGCGACTTCCAGAGATTCCGGTGGCTGGCGGCGGCCTTTGGCTTCGAACACCAACCGGTCTCCCGAAGCCATGGGATTCCGGGCCGGAACCGGTTCACCCGGCGACTCGGGCCGCGACAGCCGTGACGTCGTTCGCGACCGCGGCGCCCCCGGATCGAGAACGGCGATCTGACTTTCGATCTGCCGCAACTCTTCCTGTAAGGCTCGTTCGCGGGCTTTAATCGGATCCCCGCGGTACCGAAAAAGTCCCATATAACTATCTTGGCAATACCGCGCTACCGTTGCCCGGACCCTCCTTCAGGAACTGCTGATCCAGACAACTAGCGAGACAGCGAGCGTACTTACCGCCACGGGCCAAGTCAAGGTGAATCCCAACTTGCACAACTGCAAAAACGAGAGATCCTGCAACGAACCCAATCCCGGCTCCGAACGGGTAACTTCGCCGCCGCCGAGTTCCGGCACTTCTTGCCCGTCCAGGAAAGGCCATTTCAACCGTGCGGCATTCCACTCCATGCGTCCGTTTTCGATCGCCGTCAGGGCTCGGGATAATTCGATTTCGACGTTCTCGGCCGTCCAGGTTTCTTCGGAGAAGGAGCCGATTTTTTCCAGAACCTGCCGGAATTCTTCCAAGGTTTTTTTCATCTGCGTCGACTCGCGTTGCAGATTGACCGAGGCCTCCTCCAGCATTTCAATCCCGCGCGGCAATTGCCGCTGCATCTCGGTCTTGCCGTCGTGAAACTCCTTGCGGCGATACCGCGCTTCCTCCAACGCGATCCGTTGTTCTTCGAGTTGTTGTTGCTGCCGTTTCAGTTCGGCCAGCCGCTGTTGCGTGGAACAGACTCGATTCTCCAGATCTTGCTGCGTCGTCAACGCCGGGTTGCCGGAACGCTCGACGGGCTCCGGCGCCGCCGGCGTTTCCGCCGTCACGACCCTAGGATCCGACACGGGAAATTCCCGGTCCACGAAATCGGTTTCGTCGTAATGTGATGCCATGCCACTTGTCTGTTCGAAAGTTATTTGCCATCCGTATCCGCGCTCGAAATAACTGATTCGCCGGTAACGACTTTCTCGGCTAAACAAACCCGTTTCGACTTCGCCGTCAACGACGCGACAGCACTTTGGAAACGGGAATTCGCAAGTTCTGACCGACTTTAAGGTCGCTGGGACGCAGTCCAGGATTGGCCCGTTGAATGTCCCGCCAGTTCAATCCGTAACGCGCTCCCAGCGAATACAACGTATCGCCCGTGCGAATCTTGTGCATCACATACGACCGCTCTTCCTTGCGCGCCGCCGGCGGATTGGCGGCCGGCTGGTTGCCGCCCGATCGGACCGTTCGAGACGGAGCCACCGGCGAAGGCGGCACACGGTTATGGGGCCGGGCCGAATTACCCGGGGCCGACGAAGCGGCCACGGCGTTGGTTTGGCTCTGGCGTTCCGTCAAAGACAGCTTGAGTTTCTCATTCTCCCCTTCCAGTTGCTTGATCCGGACCGTCAATTCCCGCTTTTCCTTCTGCAAGGCCACGAGTTCCCGTTCGACCCGATCGTCGCCGACGTCGAGGCTCACGTCGCTAGCGATCAAGCGTTTGCAGGAATCGATCCGCTCCAGGACTTGCCCGGCCATATGGTGCTCCTTGTTGGCCTTGAGCATCTTCTGGTAATGGTAGATCGCTTCCGCGTAATTCTTGAAGATATCTTCGTTGAGGGCCCCCAACTGAAAATGGGCCGAAGAAGAGTTGGGCATGAGGTGCAAGGACTTCTCGAAAGCATTCAAAGCCCCCTTATAATCGTGATTTCGTAAGCGATTGAGTCCCGAACGGAAGTTGACCTCTTTCTCCTCATCCACAGACGAAGTCTGCATGAATCCGCACCCGGACCCCAGAACAAGCAACGCCAACAACAAAATAAAACTTGCGCACCTGTAATGACAATTCATAGCCCTTACCATACCTCATCATCGCCGGTTTCGCAATTGACGGCCCTGCTCGCCGGACGAGGATCTCGGGCTTTTTCCGATTATTTCCAGCCTTTTCCGCCCCAAAAAACATTTTCGATTTCGCCGATACCCCCTTCGTCGAACGGGGCCGAACCAGCGTCTCGGCCGGTCGCCGATCGGCCGGCGGAACCGTTCCGCCACAAAATGGCCCCCGTTCACCCGAGTCTCCGAGCTTCCGGCCGGCCGCCACAGCCGCAACGACGAAACCGGCCGCCTCATCAGAAAAAAACGGACGCTCCGCTCGGACGAGATCGGGAAATTCCTCGATTACCGAGCCGACGCCCCTCAATTCGAAATCGGTGTCCCCGAAGACGCCCCGGCCGCCGGCCTGCCAAAATGCCTATTGATCTATCAGTTCGTTATTTCCATGATACCCCGCCCCGTGGCGAAACGACATCATACTCGCCCAGACTGGCAATCCACCTTCAGTGCACGACGGCGATCTTCCTGGGAAATCGCTTGCCGCGTGGCTCGGTATATCAAACCGTACAAAAGGATGGCGGCCGGCACAATCCTTTGCGCCGTGCTATCCCTCGCCTTCACCTTCATCTATCCGGGACTGACTCCCTACATCATCGACGAAATCATCGGCAACCAACGGACGGCGGCGTTGCCTTGGGTGATTCTGGTCCTGGTCGCCACCTTTTTCCTGCGCGAGGCGTTCAACAGCCTACGCATCATGATCAACAACCATTTCGAGCAAAACGTCATCTACGACATGCGCATCGCCGTCTACAATCGGTTGCAACGGCTTCCCGTCCGTTATTTCGACCGCCGCGCCTCGGGCGATCTCATGACCCGGATAATCGAAGACGTGAACGCGGTAGAGCGGGTGCTGATCGACGGTACGGAGCAAGGCACGGTCGCCCTGTTGAGCGTCGTCGGCGTCGTCACCATCCTCCTCGTCAAGAACACGACTCTGGCCTTGGTCAGTTTGGTGACTTTTCCCCTGCTGATTTGCGGCGCACTGGCCTACACACTCACCGCCCACCGCCGTTACCGCCGCCAACGGGAATCCGCCTCGGCCATGAATTCCCTGCTCATGGACAATCTCCAGGGCGTGCGGCAGATCAAGGCGTTCAATCGGCAGCATCATGAAGACCGCCGCTTCGCCGACCGGGCCGACGATCTGCGCCACGGCACGCTCGGCGTGATGAAAGCCTGGGCGCTCTACTCGCCATCCATGGCTTTCGCTAACTCCCTGGGCACCGGGTTAGTGCTCTGGGTCGGCGGCAAACAGGTCATCGAAGGCGCCATGACCGTCGGCGAACTGATGGGATTCATTTTCTTCCTTACCCTGTTGTACGAGCCGATTTCCCGGCTTCACGGCTTGAACCAAATGATGCAAGGCGCCCGGGCGGCCGGCGAACGGGTCTTCGACATTCTGGACCGGGAGGTCGAGCGGCCGACCCAAACCCGGCAACTCGAGTTGCCGGTACGAGGTCATGTCGAGTATCGCGGCGTCCAATTCAATTACCAAGACGACCGGCAAATCCTGCGCGACATCCGCTTGGAGGCGCAACCCGGAGAAATGATCGCCTTGGTCGGGCCTACCGGCGCCGGCAAATCCACTCTGCTCAACTTGCTGCCGGCCTATTACGAACTGTCGGACGGTCAAATCCTGATCGACGGCCAAGACATTTCCCGCCTCTCCCTGGATTCGCTGCGCTCAGTCATCAGCGTCGTCAGCCAGGAATCCTTCCTGTTCAACGGATCGATCCGGGAAAATATTCTTTACGGGCGGCTCGACGCTCTGGAAACGGTTTTGATCGCCGCCGCCCGGGCGGCCAATTGCCACGATTTCATCACTCGACTTTCGGACGGGTACGACTCCCATGTCGGAGAACGAGGCGTCCGCTTGAGCGTCGGCGAAAAGCAAAGAATCAGCATCGCCCGGGCGTTGCTCAAGGACTGTCCCGTCTTGATCCTGGACGAAGCTACCGCCAGCGTGGACACCGCGACCGAAAAACTGATCCAGGAAGCGTTGGAGCGGCTGATGACCGGACGCACGACCTTCGTCATCGCCCATCGCCTCAGTACGATTCGCGCCGCCGACCAGATCCTGGTCATGAATCAAGGCCGCATCATCGAACGGGGCACTCACGCGTCCCTGCTGGAACAGGAAGGCATCTATGCTCAACTTACCCGTATTCAGAACACCACCTTTATCGAAGAACGGTTCGACAAGCTCCAACTGCAACGCTAGGCGGCAGCCGGCGGCGCCGGACGACGGGGCTTTCGAATCCTTCTGACGTCATTCGATTTCCGGCGTTGCTCTCCGCAAGGATTCGACCGGCAACATCCGATGAGTATTCCCGCTTCGGAGCGGCGCCCCGTGTGTAACAGAAGCAGATTGACTTGGGCCCGAAGACGTTTAGACATCGGTTGGTTCGACCTCGGGTTCGGTTTGCTTTGCGGATTCCGAACGACAACCGCCACCCCGGAAGACGTAGAATCCCTCTGGGATCGAAACGGCGAAGCCGTCTGCTGCCTTTCGGTTCGCACCGGTTGGGATTTACTCTTGCAGGGGCTAAATTTGCCACCGGGCAGCGAAGTGTTGATGAGCGCGATCAACATCCCCGACATGGCGCAAATCGTCCGCCGGCATGGCTTGATTCCCGTGCCGATGGATCTCGCCGGCGCCGACTTAATGCCTCAACCGGAAGAGTTGCGGCGAAAACTCACGCCCCGTTCGCGCGTCCTCTTGGTCGCCAAACTCTTCGGCACCCGACCCGACCCGGAAGAACTTTACGCCCTGGCCGCTCGTCATCGCTTGCTCGTGGTCGAAGACTGCGCCCAAGCTTTCGACGGCATTCCCCCCTCCCTGCCCGAGAGCAGCGACGCCGCCATGTACAGTTTCGGCATCATTAAACGGGCGACCGCGCTGGGCGGAGCCCTGATATCCGTACGTGACGAAGCTCTCCGCGAACGGATGCGAGCCATCCAAAGCCGCTATCCCCTGCAATCCTCACGCCGTTACCGCTGGCGCCTGTTCCAAGCCTGCTGCTGGAAATTCCTGGGTTACCGCTGGCCCTACTCGCTTCTGATCGCCGCGCTGAAGGCGGCCGGCCGCGACTGCGACGCCTGGCTCAAACGAAGCGGTCGAGGATTTGGAGGGCCCGATCTCATTGCCCAGTTACGCCACCGGCCCTCCCGCCTCCTGACCGCGCTTCTGGCCCGGCGATTAGCCCGCTACGACCGCCTCCGTTCGCTCGTCCAGCAAAACCTGGGACGAACCCTGGTTCGACTGCTCGGAGATCAGCCGGAGGCGGCCGGCTGTTCCGTCCCGAAAAACAATTTCGATCTGTTCGCTGTCCAAATCCGGAATCCGGAAGACTTGGTGAGCGTCTTGCGGCAGGCGGGATTCGACGCCAGCAGACGAGGAAGCCTGACGGCATTGGAACCTCCGGCCGAATTTCCGGATACCTCTCCCCGGTCGGCTCGGCAATTACTCGACGAACTCGTATTCTTGCCGCTTTACCCCGCTATGCCGGAAGCCGAAATCCGGCGACTGGCAGAAGTTATCGCCTCGGCGAACGACCTGACCCCCACTCGTCCCGGATAATATCCGCTGGCGAAAGCCGCTGCGACGGCATGCCGTACCGCCCGGCGGCACCTGCGGCCTCCGGCAAATCGGTCGGAGCGTCATGATCCTTTCGCCGAATCGACGGGACAGCTGTTCTTCGCCGTTGGCCGGACCACAGGGAAACGATGCTTCCCAACGAACCGGGCAGGAAACATTCGATGGTTCCGAATCAAACGCCGGCACCCAGCGAATTCGACTGTGAAGGCGTAAGCGGCCCCTAAGTGATGGACTTGGCGCTACCGATCAGACCGCCCTGCCTCCCAAAACTAGTTCCCGGCGATCTCGGCCAAATCTCGGTAGAGACGGTCGAAAACGTAAATGCCCAATTCCAGTCCTTGTTGGATGAAATACCGGCGGTCTTCTTGGGCCCAAGCCGGTTCGATAACGCGAAAAAACTCGGCGGCATGCCGCTCGTCGATTTCGGCATGCAAATTGTAATGCACCATTTTTTCCGGTTCGACCCAGCCCCGCTTAATCACCGCTTGGCCGACCACTGCCGAAATACCGGCGAAAGCGTATTCGATAATCCCCATGCAGGCGACTCCGACCTCCAATTCGTCCAGCAAACAGGCCGAGGAAAGCACGCTGTTGAACGCCCGCAACGGCGGCGCGACCGGCTGTCGCTCGAGCGTTTCCACCCGGCTGCCGATCGAACCTAAAAACGACTGGAAAGTATTGTGATGAAAGGCTTTCTCGTCGAATTCCCCGTGTTCCTCCACCAGATTATGCAAGATATCCAGCCGATGCCGGGGATCCGGAATGCGCGCTACCAAGGCCGCCATCGGCCGGGGGAAAAAGGTCACGGCGAAAAAGAACTGTTCCTGACTGGCCCGGAAACCTTCGAGCGACATCGAACCGTTCTGCAATCGTTCCAAATAGGGATTGGTCATCATCCCTTGCCGCTTCACCAGCTGGGCCGCTTGTTCGGTAATCGCTCCCATATTCGATCCGTTCAGATTTCCGAGGTGCTGACGCACCACGGCTTGCCGCGGTCCAGACCGTATCCCCAAACACCGGCAGGCGCGACGGCGACTCCCGGTAAACCAAGGGCGGACGTTACTCGGTCCGCCGCTCCGGAAGGCACGGCGACGAACATCGCTTCGTAACCCAATTTCGCCGAACGCAGCAGGGCCTGTCGCAACAAAGCCGTCCCGCTAACCAGCCGGCCCCACAAGCAGCGAGTCAAATGACTGACGTTCATCTCCACTCCATCCTCCGAGTCGCCGCGCAAGAAAATCAACCGCTTGGCCCGCATGGTGTCCTCCAACAATCCGACGGCGCCCCCGTCAGGCGAAATCAGCCATTGAGGCGTCATCTTCGAACGCAATTTCGGGGAACCGTCGAGACAGAGGGTATGCCCCTCGGCCAACGCCAACCAGCGACGACGGCCAAACGCCGCTTCGCCTTCCCAATCTTCGGCGATGGCTCCTTGAACCTGAGTCGCGGGGATTCGCAGGATTTCGAGATCGGCCAACCGTTCGAACGGTTCGAGGCCGAACCTCCCCGTATACCGGTCCGGTTCGGCTTCGGTGCCGTCCATGACCACGGACCAGGCGGCCACCGCGCCTTCCCGCAGCGCCCAATCGCGCATGGCCGACCCCAAACGGCGCCAAGCCCGGCCTCCCAACAACCCGGCTTCCGTCTTGAGGTCGCCGACGTAAATCACGACCTGCCGGGCTCCGTCGGGCAACCGCAGGATCCGGCGGGCGACCCCCACTACGCCGACGACCCGGTCCGGCCGCTCGGCGACGAAACTGACGCCCCGGCCCATGGCTCGGAAAAACCGCGAGTAATCGCGGCCGTGAACAATTCGAAAAAACCGGCCGGGGCCCAAAGGATAACGGAATTGCCGCTCGAATCGCGCCAATCGGTTCGCCAAAAGATCCGAGGGGGCTTCGGTGAGGCAACGAACCGTCATCTCTTTTTGCCCCAATGAATCACGCGATAGAAGAAACTCCGATCCTGTTCCAACAACCGGGCCGACTCGGCTTCCAGCCAAGCGAATTGCGGTCCCAATTTCCGAATCTCCAACGAGGAATTCAACTGGCGAATCAACACGCTGCCTCCCGGCCGCAGAGCCGAAGCCGCCGCTTCCAGCAACTGACCGGCCTGTTCCGGACTCTGCCAGTCCAAAATGTTGGATAGATGGAGAAAATCGACGGGTTCCCGATCCTGCTCCAAGGCCTCGAGCATCGAGGAACAGACATACGAGATTTCGGGGAGGCGAGGTTGCCTCGGCTGCGACAACCAGGGCACTGGATGTCCCTCGGGGTATTCCCCCCGGAACAGTTGCCAAAGCCAGGGATTTTCGTTTGCCGGAAAGCGAGCGAAGGCTTCGCGAATTCGAAGGAGAAAATGTTCCGAGAAGGGCACGGCCCGATTCCCGGTCGCGGCGTCTCCAAAGAGTCGGACCAGAGTCGGCAACTGGAAGATCTCGACGAACGCCCGATCTAATTCCTTGCCCAAAAACGATTTGGACGACGCCCGCGAACTCTGCCTTCCGACATGATCGAGCGAGAGCAACGTGCCGAGGTCGGAGCCTACCAGCATCAATGCTTCCTGGAGCGCGGCAAATAAGCGTTCGTAACGCCCAACGTAATCGGGTCCCGAGGCCGCCGTCAGATCGAAGGGCCCTAAGGCGTCGGCCTCCCAGCCGAGAGCGGCAAACTCGCGTTCCAATCTCTCGGCGCGAGTCTCCGCAGGCAACTCGCGATGCCCCAACAATTCGAGCCGTTCGCCGGGATCGGCCCCGGACAACAACCTAAGCTTGAAACGCGACAACGCCAGTTGCGCGGCATTCAGATCCACAAGGCAAATGCTGCCGACCAACGGCAAAGTCGCCAAAAACGCGGCCGAACACCCGCCGGAAGCCACCATCATCACGCGGGCCGTTCCTCCCTGTTCGGTTATGACCGACTGATCCAACGACGGATCCTCTCTCACTTGAGCGAAGCGTATCGGCAACGATTCCGCTTGTTGAATCCAATTTTGCTCCAGTACCCGCATCGATCAAACAACCCCGAAACACCTCGGGATAAGCGCCGCTGACGACATCACCGCTCAAGTGTCTTTCCCCGGCGATTCCGTTCGCTGCTCTCCGCTTCTAGGGCGTCGTTCTCGACGCGGAGCTCTCGGTTTCCGCTCGGGCACGACCCCTTCGACTCTTTGAGGAGCCGCGCTACGATTCGGCCTGACATTTCTGACTCCGCCAAAGGACTGAATCGGGAACATGGCCAATACACAACTGACCAAACCGATCCAATACAAAAAATGAAGGTAGAACTTCGAATAAAAGAAAATCGCCATCAACGACGCTCCTAGGATCAAGCAGCCACGCATAGCGGAAATCCAAGTTTTACGTTCGTCTCTCAGGGTTCGCAAGCCAAAACCGATACGCAACGCCAGACCGGTGAATCCGGCGAAAGCCAAGAGCAACATTAAATGCTGCAGAAAGATAAAACTTACCTCCCAGAGCCCCGCCAGCGGTTCCTCTCCGATTTCGTTCCAGCCGAAATCCGGTTCGGCGATAAAAATAGGCCAATCGTAAAACTTGTGACTCCAAACCACCGCCAGCCCCAAAATCACGCCGACTGCCAATTCCAATTCCGGAAGCTGCCAGCGACGCAAGGAACGTTCGCTGAATTTGGGAGCCAACGTATAAACGCTCAACCAGAACGCGGACACCCCCAGCAGGACGACAAGCAGTATCAGAAGCAACGAAACGACATCTGCTAGTCCACCATTATCCAAATTCATTATGGCTAAAGTGTTGGACGAAGCCCAGCAATTCAAGCACGGATTCTGTTCGCCCGCTTTCCGGCCTCGACAGTTTCCGGCACGGTCCTCTCCTCCCGGCCGGACGCTCCGGCCGGCGAAAAGAGTCGAACTGCCGCCGAGGAACCGTCTCTAATCATGACCGCACTCCGGCCAGCGCCGGGCGCCGGCTCCCGATTAGCAACTGCACGTCATACAACTCCGACAACGGCGGCGCGAACTCCAACAAGTAACGCAGATCTCCGGTCGCCCAATCGACTACCGCAAGCCCGCAAATCGCCTCGTTTTCCTCCCCCGATCCGGTGCCACCGCAATCGCCCGGCCATCCCCGGCCCCGTCGAGTTCGGGACACTCCCGCGATCGCCTTTTCCCGATAAAAAACCAAACCGCGGAGAAAACCGGGAAACCGGCAAACGGGTTCGAAATCTCCGCCCGTCGGTGCCACGTAACCCAGTTCGCCCGTCCCAGAATTGAGCAACCAGATCCGGCCGCCGTGAATTCGGGGCGAATGAGGCATGGATAGACCGGTAGCTATCGGCTCGTCGCAAGCCAAATCCCACAAAACGCCGCCGCCGCGGCTTTCCGTTCTCCATCCTTCCGGAGCGTCGGAACGTCCGACCGCGGTAGCGTAGCGGGGCCGGCCGTCGGCGACCGCCAACCCGTTGAGATGGCAGCGGTCTTCCGGGACCAGTTCGGTGACGAACGGCGGCCGCCACAGCGGTTCGCAGACCTCAGAGCCGTCGATCCGCCGCAGACAACTGTGCAGGGTATCGATCAACAAAAAGTCGCCCGCTTCGGAAACCGCCAAATCGTGCGCGTCGAGAAATCCGGTGAGCGCGGTTGAAGCCAGCCGATACCGCACCGGTTCGAAATCGGCAGCAGCCGGTTCCGGGCGATATTCCCGGATGCCGAATCGCGTCGCTACCCTGATAGCCGAATCAGAAACGGCCAACCCCATGGGTCGGTCCAACGGCCAGGAAGAAACCGTCAAGTTCCGCGATCCGTCCGCCGAGAGCGCCAGCAACCGATCGTGCTGATAAGTGCTGACGAACAGGTTCAGCGATTCCCGGTACAACCAATCCGCGAATCCCTCGGAAACGCTCTTGATCGCCCCGGAAAAAGAAGCAGGCTGGAACATGAAGTCGAGACCGGTATTGCCTGTCGCGGCGAACGGAGTTCAGAGGCCGAGCAGGGCTCGGCCGTATTCGCGATTCATCCGGCCGATAAAATCCAGCGAGATTTCCTTGGGACAGACGACTTCGCAAGCTCCGGTGACCGTGCAGGCGCCGAATTGTTCTTCGTCCATCTTGCCGACCATGTTCAGCACCCGGCGGCGGCGCTCGGCCTGTCCCTGCGGCAAGAGACTCAGATGCGAGACCTTAGCGGCGACGAACAGCATGGCCGAAGCGTTCCGGCAAGCCGCCACGCAAGCGCCGCAACCGATGCATTGAGCGGCATCCATGGCCCGGTCGGCGTCGTCTTTCGAAACCGAAAGGGAATTAGCCTCGGGAGCGCTGCCGGTGCCGACCGAAACGTACCCGCCGGCTTGAATGACCCGGTCCATCGCGCTCCGGTCCACGATCAAATCCCGCAGGACCGGAAACGCCTTGGCCCGCCAAGGTTCGACAACGATGGTATCGCCGTCCCGAAAACTTCGCATGTGCAATTGGCACGCGGTGGCCCCTCGGCTACCGCCGTGGGGCACGCCGTTGATCACGAGAGAGCACGTGCCGCAGATGCCCTCCCGGCAATCCGAGTCGAAGGCGACGGGCTGGGAGCCCCGTTGCATCAGGCGCTCGTTGACCAGGTCCAAGCATTCCAGAAAGGAAATATCCGGACTCACGTCGGAGACCTCCTCGGTATGGAAATATCCCGGACTCTCGGGGTCGTGTTGCCGCCAGATGTGCAGTGTTAAATTCATTTACCGCCCCTTGCAGACCGCCTCTACTTATAACTCCGGCGGGACATTTCGACTTCCTCGTATTTTAACGGCTCCTTGTGGACCCGGGGCCGGTTCTCGCCTTCCCGGTATTCCCAAGCCGCCACGTAGGCATACCGTTCGTCGTTGCGTTTGGCCTCGCCGTCCGGGGTCTGGTGCTCGGTACGGAAATGGCCGCCGCAGGACTCGTTCCGCCGAAGGGCGTCCAGGCAAAGCAACTCTGAAAAATCGATAAAATCCGCGACCCGCGAGGCATATTCGAAAGCCGGATTCAGATGCTGGGAATCGCCGGTAATCCGCAGATTTTCCCAGAACTCCTGCCTGATTTCGGGAATCCGTTTCAAGGCTTTGTTGAGTCCGGACCGATTGCGAGCCATGCCGCAGTGTTCCCAAAGCAATTTTCCCAATTCTTGATGAAAAGAGCGGGCGGTGCGGTCCCCCCCGATGGCCTCCAACTTTTCGTTTCGATTCTCGACGTCCAGGCAAACCCGATGCTCGTCGAGACTCCAATCCAGAGCGCCGGGATCGAGTTGGGCGAGATAATTGCTGATCGTGTAGGGAGCGATAAAATAACCGTCGGCCAATCCCTGCATCAAGGCGCTGGCTCCCAAGCGATTAGCTCCGTGGTCGGAAAAATTAGCCTCGCCCAATACGAACAGTCCCGGGACGTTGCTCATCAGATTATAGTCCACCCAAAGCCCGCCCATCGTATAATGAACGGCAGGATAAATGCGCATCGGACGCTCGTAGGCGTTTTCGCCGGTGATCTGCCGATACATGTCGAACAAATTGCCGTACCGTTCGCGGATCGCCGGCTGCCCCTGCCGTTCGATAGCGTCGTTGAAATCCAGATACACTCCCAATCCCCCCGGCCCGACCCCCTTGCCGGAGTCGCAAGCCTCCTTGGCTGCCCGCGAAGCGATATCGCGAGGCGCTAAATTCCCGAAACTGGGATACTTCCGCTCTAAATAATAATCCCTTTCGTTCTCGGGAATGTCGTCGGGAATCCGCGAATCCCCCGGCTTGTTCGGCACCCATACCCGACCGTCGTTGCGCAAGGATTCCGACATCAGGGTCAGTTTGGATTGATGGTCGCTGCTGACCGGAATGCAGGTGGGATGGATTTGAGTGAAACAGGGATTGGCGAAAAGGGCACCTCGTTTCCAGGCTCGTAAGGTAGCCGTCACGTTGCAGCCGACGGCATTGGTAGACAGGTAGAAGACCGGACCATAGCCTCCGGTGCAAAGCACCACCGCATCGGCCTGCAAGGCATCGATCTTGCCATTCACCAGATTACGGGTCACGATGCCGCTGGCGACTCCATCGGTCGTCACCAGATCCTGCATCTCGACACGCGGATGCATCCTAACGGTACCGGCGGCGATTTGCCTGCTCAACGCCTGATAAGCACCCAACAGCAGTTGTTGCCCCGTTTGCCCCCGAGCATAAAAGGTTCGGGATACCTGCGCTCCGCCGAACGATCGATTTGCCAACAGGCCGCCATACTCCCGAGCGAAGGGCACACCTTGGGCGACACATTGATCGATAATGCTCTCGCTGACTTGAGCCAAGCGATAGACGTTTGCTTCTCTCGCCCGGAAATCGCCCCCCTTGAGCGTATCATAGAACAACCGATGAACGCTATCGCCATCGTTAGGATAATTCTTGGAAGCGTTGATCCCGCCCTGAGCCGCGATGCTATGCGCTCGCCGGGGACTGTCCTGATAACAGAAACACTCGACTTGATAGCCCAACTCGCCCAAAGAAGCCGACACGGAAGCGCCGGCCAAACCGGAACCCACGACGACAATCCGGTATTTTCGCCGGTTGGCCGGATTGACGAGTTTCAAATCGAACTTGTGCCGGTCCCATTTTGAGGCCAACGGCCCCGAAGGAACCTTGGAATCCAATTTCACTACGGCGTCCCCCCTTCTCCGTATCCCAGAAGCACCGCAATGGGAACGGCGCTGTTCCCGACGAAAATCGTCCAAGCCAATCCCAGCGCCAACCGTTGCGCCCATAATCGACCGGAGACGGAACACCAACCCAGCGACTGCAGAAAACTGCTCGCTCCATGTCTCAGGTGGAGACAAAGCAGGGCCATGGAAAGAACGTAAAAGCCCGAGACCAATGGGTGCTTAAATCCGACCACGATCATCCGATGGATATCGTGCCGGCCCTGATCGTCTTGCAATTTCAACAGCGAGGGATCGACCGCGCCCACCGTAAAATGCAACAAATGGTAAATCACGAACGCCAAAACGATCAAACCGCTGAAGACCATGGTCCGAGACGCGAAACTAGCTCCCACCGCTCGCCTAACCTCATAGTCTTGCGGCCGGGCTTGCCGATTCCTGATCACCAAAATCACCGCCGATCCCAAATGCACGGCTACCAGCAAGAGCAAGCCGATCCGAAAACTCCACAGCATCACCGGCATCGATTTAAGCAGAGCTCCGTAAGCGTTGATCGCGTCTTTGCCCAGGAAAAGCTGCAAATTCCCCAACATATGAACGATCACGAACAGCAGAAGCAACAGACCGGTGATCGCCATCAGATACTTGAGAGCGATAGTCGATCGGATAACGGCCGCTATTGGGTTCATAAGGGCACCGGCCGTCTTCTTCGGGCTAACCGCCCGCCGAAATCCCGCCGGTGCTTCCATGCTGCTAGAATAATCGCCAACCGTCAATCCGCAGAATCAATCGGTACCCGAGTGCCTAACGGAGTCGCCGACCTCGCCTTGCTCCCCGCAGCGACCCAGACGATCTCTCCCGACCGGAAAGAGGATCCATTTCCCCTCCCCCGGCCGCGGACCTGCGGATCGGGAAACCGGTCAGTCCGGAATTTCACACCGCGCCGATGCGTAAGCCTGATTTCCGGAACGTCCGTCCGGAGGTCAACGACGAGCGGTGAAGAATCCCGCCTGCCCAAAATCAAAGCGAGCTCGAAAGAACACCTCATTTTCGAAACTTTCAGCACGAACGCAAGCGATTGCCCAATCGGAAACTGCCGCAGAACGAGAAGTTCGCCCGCAGCTATTCGTCCGACACGAGCGAGAATTCGTCAGGGATGCGTCAGGCGTGGCCTCGAACAAACCACCCGAAAAACGCCGGGTTAAATGCGGTGCGCCGCATTCGCGATATCCCAACATCGGGGATCGGCGTTTACCGTACCAGCCGAGTTCGCCGACGGTTTTGAATTCTCCAATTGAGGGTCAGAAACTGCGCCCGGATACCGGGTCTGACCACCCTGATTTCGCCTTCACCGAAAGCGATCCGAACCCGAGGTCAAAATCGGAAAATGCGGGCATCCCGCCACTGTCTCCCATTTTCGAGTTCGCACCGGCACCACGAAAGAAGCATTCGACATTCGATCCCTGATTTCGGGAAAGGCACGAGACACGGCTCATTTCGCTGTAGGTCTCGCAAACAAGTGCAACCGCGCTTTACCTCCGGGAAACTTCGGGTTTTCCGGCGATAATCCTTCTATGATGATATCGAATTCGATCCCAAGCCTTTGAACGAATGTCACCAATGCTTTACACACGTCATTCCCCGACATGGATCGAACTGAAATGTCGATCTCAGCGAGGTGTCTGTATCCCGAATCCGTTCTGCAACCTTGCACCACTTTCACTGGACAAATCTGCCTGATCTTTTCAATGCTCCCCAATCGCTTCCCGATCCGGACCAAGGTCTCCTGAAACAATGGATTCCACCTCAGGTCGGCAAAACTTTGTCCCTCCATTGAGGCCTTCATTATTGCCGTTCGCGTCATATCCGGTAGATTCTGCGGATCAATTAGATTATCGACCACCGCCGGATTTTCTTTCGAGTCGGCCTTCCTTTTTCGATCTTCCAGCGCGTCCAATGCACGATTGATAACCGTATCTGCCATATCCACCAACGGAGACGCTAATTCCTGAAGGCGTTCAAATGTAGACTTCTCGATGGGAATATTAGGCACGGGTTCGCTCGAGCGCTCTCAGATCGGGTCAGGGAATTCAAAAGAAAAACGCGCCCAGCTCAGACTGCCTGGGCACTCGACGGAATTCTTCCACCTTGGCCGATTCGCCTCGAAGGATGGATTGCGCTCGCGAGCACGAACGCTGAACCGGTCAATCCAGGAAATCGAGCCAACGCTGGAGTATCCATCGCGGATCCAATATCAATTCCGATCGAAGAAAGAAGCAATCAATCCAACTTGGATGCCGACGACTCGGCTGACCGAAATCAGTCATCTCGCGGCCATCGCCGCAACGACCGGCTGATTCAATCGATTAACGCCACCCCCAAGACAGCCTGCGGCGGCCGTGAGCGAGGTTCGCGTTTGGCGGAACGATTCGCCGAATAACGGCCATAACAATTCGGAAATCGTTGAGCCCGAGAATTCAGCGGCAACGACCGCCTTACCACGCCTCCTGCAGCAACCCGGATAATTCCCCCAACCGCGAAATGGTACCGTTCCCACTGGGCACGGATCTACGGATCAAGATTCCGGCCAATCCGGAATTGCGTGCCGCGCTGACGTCTTCCTGTACCGAATCCCCTACATGGACCACTGCGTCGCCGGGCAAGCCTAGTTTTTTGAGCACGTGCTCGAAAAGCACAGGCGATGGTTTGGGAAATCCCACTTCGCCCGAAATGGAAACGGTTTCGAAAAAAGACATCAGCTTCAAATCCTTCAATAGCGAACGCAATCGAATGTCCCAGTTGGAAACCACCGCCAAACGAAACCCTCGGCCGGAAAGTTCGTCCAAGGCAGGCAAGACGTCGTCGTGGATACGCCAGGCGTCGGCCCGGGCAAACCGCGCGAAAACCGCCGGAAAAAGTTCGATGCATTGCGAGCGCGTCAGCACGTTTCGGAAACTCTGCACCAATAATTCCAGCCAATCTTGCTGGTTGTGCTGGAAATCCTCTTTCTCCGCCCAGGCTCGGCAGAACTGACGCTCGACCAATTGCGCGTCGAGGTTTCCGATGCCGCATTGCTCGGCGACCTCGACATAAATCTCCCCTACCGAGGGCCATGGCTGAATCAGCGTGCCCCCGACGTCAAACGTAACGGCTTGTACTCGATATGATTCCACGGTGTAAACCTTGCGGTCTTTCGTTGAGTTATGAAGTATGACACCGCAAACGGCGATTTGTTGGATTTTTTCGCTCCGCCGTTGTCACTCGCCGACTTTTCTACCCGAATAACCGTTGCCGTCGAACGCGCTGAAGCGGCTCCCGCCCAGACTACAACCTGCCAGGCCGCCTTCCGCTACGACCCGACGCCGAAGATTCCAGGACACCGCAACGCCGAAGCCAACCTCGATCGGAACTATCCCCAACCCCTCAGGCCGTTTGCTGCTGGACAGGCTGTTCCTTCGCGGGGACATGATCCAGGAATCCGAAAGGTCACTCTCGGAATTCGCGAGTCCGGCGAGTCGATGATCGTTCGTGAACGGCAACCCTCTCCAAGAGACGTAGCATTACCTTCAAAATCCATCCTCAATCTACCAAAAAAGGTTTGCCAAAAGACAAAAGCCCTCTAACCTTGGTTCGGCTTTCGGAGAGATGGCTGAGCGGTCTAAGGCGCGCGCTTGGAGAGCGTGAGTGTCCTTTGGGCACCGAGGGTTCGAATCCCTCTCTCTCCGCCAGTTTTTCACCGGTCGAAACCGACTTTTTCCGATCGAATGTAAAGTCGTTTTGGGGGATTCACTCCCACTTGACGGCCGCACCGTCGGGTTTTACCGCTCGAGAATTATTGACTCCGAAACCGAAGCCGACCGTGGCGTTTTCGATCGGGATGCTCTCCCATAGCTCCGGTCCAATATGGATTTCGATTTCGCTGCCCGAAGGTCACTTGATGAACGATGTGTCCTTTCGACACCCGAGAATCAAGGGTAATCGGCAAGTGGCTTGGTAAGAAAGCTGCCTCAAAATCCATTCAGACAACAAAATCTAACTCCCTAGTAGCCGACGACTTTAAGACCCGGTTATTGCTTGAATGCCAAAGGAAAAGAAAACCGTTCACTTTCGCTCGCTGACACCTTGTTTGTAGTTCTATCATTCTGCCTTCATGCGTCCATTTGCGATTAATCCGACGCAGCAGAGTTTACCTGTTCACCGGCCTGAGAATTAAGTGCGCAAAGTTTGTGTTCTAACCACTTCCAGCCGGTTGAAGCATCAAGATTAAGGCTCCGATCGTCTGATCCGCCGCTCTGAAAATCCAGCAAAGCCCCCAGATGTCTGTTCAAATAAATCTCGAGGCTTGCTTCAACCGTCCCAACAGACCATTCAATTTAAACATTTCCCTCTGGAGTCGGATAAAGATAGAGTGCTCGCAAATATTAAGTAAATAATAACTTGCTAAATCATTCAAACTATACTATGATGCATTGTGGATGAAAAAACATCAATTATTAGGGAGAAATACAACCAACTGAGTTGGCTCTCTAATGAACGAGTAAGACGTAATTGGTTAGCCAGTGAGGCCTTGTCTCTTGGTCGAGGTGGTATTGAACGCGTTCATGAAGCTACCGGTGTCAGTCGCAATACTATTCGATCGGGAATCAAAGAGATTAAAAATGGTCAGGTTCTTAATGAAGAACGTCAACGGAAAACAGGAGCGGGACGGAAATCATTAAAAGAACTCGATCCGACCTTATTGTCAGATCTCGATGACCTCATTGATTCAGAGACTCGAGGAGATCCTGAAAATCCACTTCGATGGACCTGCAAAAGTGCCCTGCGATTAAAAGAACAATTGAATCAAATGAGACCTAAGGTAGGTGAACGGTCAGTTAATCAATTGCTTCATGATATGGGCTATAGTCTTCAAAGCAACAAAAAGACCTTAGAAGGCAATCAGCATCCTGACCGAGATCAACAATTTCAATTTATGGAACGCAAAACTCGAGCATTTCAGAAAACCAATCAACCGGTGATTTCGGTGGATGCCAAGAAAAAGGAAAACCTAGGCCAGTACCGTAATCCAGGGAGAGAATGGAGGCCCGTAGGAGACCCCGAACTGGTCAACATGCATGACTTTCCCGATAAAAACCAATCGAAAGGCGTTCCCTATGGCGTGTATGATGTCCAGAAAAACACCGGATTGGTTAGCGTGGGAACTGATCATGATACTGCGGAGTTCGCAGTAGAAACGATTCGCCGGTGGTGGTTATCAATGGGACGAAAAGTATATTCCGATGCCAAGGAACTATTGCTCATGGCTGACGGAGGAGGATCGAATGGCAGTCGTAATCGGTTGTGAAAAACTGAATTACAAAAATTAGCCGATGAATTAGGATTGGAAATTACGATTTGTCATTTCCCTCCGGGAACCAGCAAGTGGAATAAAATTGAACATCGAATGTTTTCATATATTTCACAAAATTGGAGTGGTCGTCCTTTAACCGATCATCAAACTGTAGTGGATTTGATCGGTAATACCACAACCAAATCAGGGTTGAAAATCGAATGCGAATTGGACAAAAACCACTATCCTACAGGAAAGAAAATTAGCGATGAACAATTCCATGAATTGAGCATTAAAAAGAATAGTTTTCATGGAGAATGGAATTATACGATAGAACCTAATAAAAAATAAAATTAAATACAATCGAATGTTCAAGTTATAAATGCGAGAGTCCATAGGATCTCGGCAGATTATCAGGATAATATCGTTTAAATTGACGAGCCAACCAAACCAGTCCCTGATGACAGAGCGTTTCGCCATAACTTTCACCCCAATGATCAGCGGTTTGCATCCATCTGCCCCACCGTTTTCCATTTCCTTGAATTCCTCTAGTCAATATAAAATTCTCAATAAAGCTCTCGACTGACGATACTGACGAAATCTAACAACTAGCGGAATATCAAGCCAATAATTGGCATTCGATGTGTCTGCTTCGTCGCCGAACAAAAATAAGGTTCCTTGTCGAATAGAATTTGGAATTGTCGACAACAAATTCGTAGATTTCCGCCAACCGATTAAAATCTTTCTCCTCAGAAAATCCCCTCTCAATAACAGCGCGTTCTGGCATTGAGTGCTGCTTGTTCTCTCCCGCTTCAAAGCAAGCGAAATATCAGGACCAATTACATCTCAAAAGTCCCGTGCTTCCTCGTTTTTGGCCAGCGGATCAGGACCAATCAAGACCAAATTGACCCTCAATACGTCGCGTGCTTCAGGTGGCATATCATCCCCCTAGTCTCGGAAAATCGAATAAGTAACGTTCTTTCCGTAGAGTGGCTAGCCATTTAACTCAATAACGCCGCGCTTCGCCATTACCTTTATCCCTCTATTCAATTTGCCGTAATGAGGCCGCCAAATGAGCCGCGTCGAGTTGAAACAGCGAACCGATGAGCGTGAAAGCGGTCGAAGCAACGAGAAACGGCACCGGGGCGACCTCCCCTGAGTTTCGTCGTTATCGTCTCGTCAAACCCCATAATCCGAACCGGCTTCTCCGCTATCTGATCCCTTGACTGGTAATGAAATCGCGGTACTTATCGAACGCCGAGTTGACCAATTCTTCCGTTAGCCCAAATTCCTCCAATTGATAACGGCGGCGTTTTTCTCGACTCCGATGTTCCGCTTGTCGGTCCATCCATTTTTCCATGCCCCCGATCGTCGCCTCCTCCAACGGCCAATTGAAACGCTCGTAAATACTTTCCATGACAGCAATGGGGGTTCCGATCAGGTCCGTAAATTTGACGTCTACCCAACGGTCCTTCAATTCAGGGTGAGCCAAACGGAAATCGACGGAGTTATGGAGCACGTCGCTCATCAATTTCAATTGCTCGGCTCCCAGCTCATGACGAGATCCAGGCTTACAGGTAATACTGCGCGTTTGCTCCACCAAACTGTTCCACGAGGCCATGAACTGAATCGGTTCGCGGTGCGTTTGAATAAATACCGCATCCGGATAGGTTTCGAGCAGAGTCTCCAGTTCCATGAGATGAAAGGGCATCTTGAACAACCACTGTTGCATCCGATTGGCTTTCCGCTGGCGGTGCTGCCAATTAAAATGTCGCATGATCTCACGGTGTAAAGTGTAAGCGTCCTGGGACCCTCGCTCTACTAACCACTTTCGGAAAGTCGGCACCGGATACCGTGCTACCATAATCCAACTCAGAAAAGCCATTCTCAACAACGGAAAATCCTCTTCCGGTTCGTCAATGTCGATGTAATGCGACCCCTCGAGCATATCGCGAATTCCAAAGGCATCGATTAATTCGTCGATCCCTCTTCGCCGGGGATCCTCTTCAGTACCGGCGACAGTGGCATACTCCTCCTGCGTCATGACCGGTTTCCCGTATTCGTAGAGTCTGAGAGTGCCGAACCTCGGATCCCGGGACATCAGCCGATGCAAAAACGTGGTGCCGGAACGGTTGATCCCGATGATGAACACCGGACGGATGATTTCCTCCTGCCGAATCTCCGGATGGCGCTGACGTTCTCCCGCGAGTTTGGCGTGATTGATGAGCATTCGTGCACAGTCGTAAACTACATCCGACCGTTTCTCTTCGAGAATCCTGGTCTCTGGTAAGTTGAGATGATCCAACAATACTTTCAGGTTTTTTCGCATCCATTCGGGATAGATTTCCTCGAAGGAAACTCCTTCGTCCGCGGCGTACGTTTCGGCCCGTTGAATCATGCAATCGTAATCCAATCGGCTTTTAGCGCGGCTGTATGGCCAGGACTCCGGATACTTTCTGATCCATTCGTCAAATCGCTTAAGCATGGCTATGCTATTCGGCCACAGGATCGGGTGCGGGCAATCTTCCCGGATAGCGCGGTCGCAAACCGGTTGTTTGGTAAGGGTCCGATACTCGTCAAGCCAATAGGGAGCGAGATAGTCCAACAAGGCCCATTGCGAGTGAACCGGCAATTTATCGCCATGCGCCCGGCAAGCCAATTTGAACTTTTCGTAGGAGACATCCTGGAAATAAAACCCGAACTCCGGGTAATCGATCTCGGGATTTTCGATCTCGGGATTGCAACACTGATATATCAGATGGCTCCGGCGCGGATTCAGCGATATCGCCACCGTAAATTCGCTCAAGGTATCGACCGGTTCGACGGCCGAGCAAATCGCGACGCCCGGCGGTCTCATATTCACGACATTAACCGACGCAACGATACGCAACATAATGTTCGCGACCTGAAAAAAACCTGTGCTGGCCATGTTCACGATCGGAAATCGGAAAATCGCCAGCGGCAACCCCGCCTGATGGGCATGCAACAACACCTGTTCGGTAACTAGCTTGCTCCAGGAATATCCGAATAAACCGAGCGGAAAGTGTTTCGTCATTTTGCCGATATCCGGCGTCATTTGATGGTCAATACGGCAATCGGCGAATTCCTTCTGAAATCCGAGAAAATATTCCGGAAATATCCCCATGGTCGAAACGTAGAACAAATGTTTAAACCGGGTTTTCAAACACAGTTCGAGCACACTGCGTATGCTCCACGTGTTGGCTTTGCTGATGGCGGCATATGACACCGTCAGACTCAATCGCGCCGCGCTATGGTATACGGCGTCGATTCGCCGACCCAAATCCTCGAATCGTTCGGCGCTCAAGCCGAATCGATCCTTCTCGATATCGCCGGCGACCGTCTGAATTCGCTCCCCGAAGGAATCGTCCCAGAGCTCGGCCTCCCGCAAGGCGTTTTCGATGCGTTGACGCCCCAGTTCGTCGTTTTCGGCTCGCACTAGGCAATGCACCACCAAATCCTCGCTCTTCCACAACAAATCACGGAGGAAAAACCTCCCGACGAAACCGGTGGCTCCGGTCAGCAACACTTCCTTGAACGCATCGCCAACGGCGGCGGCCGGTGATTCCTCGGTGATCGATTCGAGTACGAATCGGCGAAGCGTGTCCACGTCTCGCTTGCACCGCGGCGGCAGTTCGCCTTCCAATGGAGCCACCGTCTGATCCTCGACCGTTTGTCCCGTCATATTCGCTTTTTCTCTTGAACTGATCTCCAAACCAAACCAGCGCTATCGCCCTGACAATGCAACCGCAATAACGCCTGCTCCGAACGATACTTCCGGAGGAACCGAGGTCATGCCGCTTTCCAGAATCACGAACCGATCTGACGACCGAGGCGCCTTGGCGGGAAAACCGAATATTCAGCCGCCGCCCCAAGTACGTTCCCGCCTTCCGCGATTTCCCGAAGCGACGGATTATCGAACGATCCCATCGCCGTTCCTTAGCCGCTCTGAGGAAAATGATCTTCGTAAGCGTTGGCGAAAACCGACGGCACCCGGCGCACGCTACGTTCGACAACCTTAACGGCATCTTGGGTGCCCCCCGCCTCCGCCCCGTCCTGATCGGCCTCGTCGTTCTGCTTCCCGTGAATGATGTTCTGCGCCAGCGACAAAGCGGTCGCCTTGGTCATCAATTCGATCACGCTCACCCGGAAATTGAACTGCATCTGAATGAAGGTCATCAACTCGGCTACCGAAATCGAAGTCAGTCCGTAATTGGCCAACAATTCATCCGGACTGCATTCGTCGTGACCGCAAAGTTCGGCCACCTTCTCGACAATTTGCGCCACGACGTTGTCGAGCGTCAGACTGTCTTCGGCGGCGACTTTAAAGGCGTCCTGATTTCGCATATGGCGCCCGATCCGCAAATAATCCGCCGTATCGACCATCCAACCGAGGCGTTCGAACAAGACGGCTACCAAATGATCATGGCCGGAAGTCGAGCGCAACGCGTAATCCAAGTTGGAAATAGCGAATTCGCTGCTTATCGGAGGCAAGCCGGAAGCTCGCAACATCCGCATCACCGGCAGGCTGCGCGAAGCCATGCCGGCATCGACGATAGCCGTCATGATAAAAGACAGGCCCGGTTTGCCCTCCCGGCGCCGACAGGCCGCCAATCCGTCCATAAAGGCATTGGCCGCACTGTAGTTGATTTGTCCCGGATTGCCGACCACGGAGGAAGTGGAAGAAAACATCACGAAGTGATCGAGCTGATGATCGCTGGTGGCGCGATGAAGATGAATGGCTCCATGGGCTTTGGGCGCGAACACCTTCGCCACGGATTCCGCAGTCAGATCGTCCAGCAAACGATCGTCCAAGACCCCGGCGAGATGGAATATCCCCTTAAGCGGCTTCTTCAGATTGGCGACGCAGCGCCTCACGTCTGCTTCGACGGCCACGTCGCCCGTTACGATGTCGAATTCGAACGGCGCGTCGATGTACTTCAGAGAAGAAACCTTGATCATCCAGTCGATATCGCGCCGGCGCTTAGGGTCGCGATCCATCAAGGTAATATGACGGGCGCCGGCGCAAATCAGATAAGGAATCACCCGAAGTCCGAACCCTCCCAAACCGCCGGTCACCAAATAGGTCGCTTCCGGGTCGAACAACGGTCGTAAATCGGTAATCGGGATCCCTAACCGGTCGGAATCTTCGGGAGCTTGCAGCACGAGCTTTCCCTGATGCTGGCCGGTAGTCATCAACCGGAAAACCTTCTCGTAATCCCGATACGGGAAAACCGTAACGGGCAACGACGAAAACGCGCCGGTCTCGAGCAAGTCCAGGCAAATCCGGGAGATCTCGCGGATCAAAAAGGGATCGTCGAGCAGCAAGCGGTCGACGTCGATGGCCGCGAAACGAAGGTTTTTGCGGAAAACGCGCAATCTGAGTTCGTTGTCGGAATAGATATCGACCTTGCCGATTTCGCAGTGCCAGCCGCCCGGACGCAGAGCCTGCAAACACAACTCGACATGACGGCCGGCTAACGAGTTCAAAATGACGTCGACTCCCTCGCCGCCAGTCGCTTCCATCAACTCGTCGTACCAACCGTAATCATGGGAATCGAAGGCCGCGACCGCTCCCTTGGCCAGCAATTGATCGCGTTTGTCTTGGCTGCCGGCGGTAGCGTAAATCTCGGCGCCCACGTGTTTGGCCACCGAGATAGCGGCTTGTCCGACCCCGCCCATCCCGGAGTGTATCAGCACGCGCTTGTTCTTGCTCAACCGCCCCAAATAAACCAACGAATAATATGCCGTCACATAGACCGACAAAACCGACGCGGCCTCCTCCCGCTTCAATCGCCTCGGTTTGTGAAGGACGAGATTCTGGTCGACCACGACCCGGCCGGCAATGCTGCCGCTTTGAATAAACGACACTTCGTCGCCCGGACGAAATCGCTGCACCTCCGAACCTACCCGGCTTACGACGCCGCAGCCTTCCATGCCGACGGCGTAACCGAATGCCGAACGTTCGAAGGCCAACGACGGCAAAAGCCCCAGGGTAATCATGATGTCTCGGAAATTAAGCGCCGCCGCCGACACCTCGATTTCCACGTCGTCTCTTTTTACCGGCGGGGCTTCGAAAGTCTTCATTTCCAAACCCGAAATCTGTCCCGGATTGACCAAGTCGAGTCGGTAATTAATTTTTTCGCCGGCCGGCACGCTGGCATACCGCTTTGGCACGCTGATCATCCGCGGCGCCCACAGGCGATTCTGCCGCACCGCCAATTCGCGCTCGCGCAAATCGCGCCGAGCCAGCGACGCCAACGTCGTCAGATCCTCGGCCGTGCCCAAATCCACCAAGCGAAACTCGAGTTGCGATTCGATGTCGATTTCCCGCGACATGCTCCGCACCGCTCCCCACAGAGCGCTCCCGCGGGGATCGTCGACCTCATAAGCCGCGCCCCGAGTGACAACCGTCAACCGACAGGGACAGGTCTCGCGATCCGTCCGATACCAAACCAGCGCCTGCACAAATGCGACCAGCCGCTTCACCGTTTTTTCGCCGGTCGGATCGTCCGCATCCGCGCCGCAGAAAAAATCGATCGCCTGCACTTCGTTCGCCCGCGGCCACGTTTCCAACACCTGAAGAGCTTCGGGCTCCAAAGACGTTTCAGGAAGCAAATGAGTGTCCGAGGATCCGATCAAAGCGACCCAATCCGATGCCAAACTTCCCGATTCGCCCAGCGCCCACCGCGGGGCCGGCAGTTCGGAGCCGCCGGCCGCCGGCTCGGTGGCCGGCGCTTGCAACAGGGTCGTACGCCGACCGGCTCTCACCAGAGTCCAACCCTCGGCAGGGCGAACGGGTTCGTCCTCGCCGTGAGCGATTAACGCCAACCCGCCGGCGACCAACAACCGGCGCGCCGTTTCCCAGATTTCCGGCCCCGGCGTTTCCTCGTCGCCGTGCAGGAACATGATTTCCGCGCTGTTCGGCCGCAACAGCCCGTTTTTATCGTCCCACGGAGCAGTCTCGTCGATCCGTTCGAACCGCAACGCGGCATGCCGTTGATTAAACGCTTCATAGAACGCCCGCATGCTCTGTTCGTCGTCGCCGAGCAACCAATATTCGGATTGTCCGTCGGGTTGCGAAAGATAATCGAGGCATTCCTTGAGTACGGTTCGTTCGGGGTCGCGGTTTCCAGCATACTCTACCAAATGACAAGCGTAGCGTTCGCCTGATTTCGGCCGCTCGAAAGCGGCGATCAGCGCCGCCGGCTCGATATCTCCCTCCGGAAGCCGCTTGTTCAACGGGTCTCCCGTCGGCACGAATTTCGGCTGCCAAGCGATCAAGTGCTTGCTGTCTTTAAGACTGTTCCATTTGGGGTGAGACACGAAGCAAATATAATTGTCGATATGCAAGACGAGTTCGCCCATGTCCCGGTCATAGAAAGAGATACTGCCTCCCGAGGTTTCGCCGCCGCTGGTAAAGAACTGTCCTCGTTCGTTCGCGACAATGGAGTCGACGTCGAAATTAGTGACGATACAGGTCAACCTCGGGCCCGTGGGCGGGCGGCCGAACGTCACCCCTTCGAACCGCTGGGGAATACTGAAAATATCAGCCATATCCATCATGCGGAACAGATAGAATTGCACTCCGCCGTCGAGCAACGGAACACTCGTGACGTAGCCTTCTCTTTGACTCGATGTCCAATATTCCTCTCTGGTTTCCAACTCCAAGCGGCAAGCGATTCGCCCGTTTAGGATGCCGGCCGTCATGCCCTTGAGCGTCCGAAAGTAAGGGCCGTACATAAACGTCTCGCTAAGTACCACTTCCAGGCGCTCGTAAAAATCGTGATCCTTGTCGAGGACGACCTCGAAATGACCGATATCCCAATCCGACAACTGCCGGGGCACGGTCACTTTATGATCTTCTTCCACGAGCCGAACCTTGCCCCGGCAATGCAATTCGTCATCCGCTTCGACTTCGAACGACCGGGACGAAACGGTAACCGTGTACTCGTTCGGCATATTGGCGACCGGAATCAAGGACGTCTGCAGGCGAACCGCGTCTTTAGGAATCGGACAAGGTTGCAATAACTCCAACTCTTCCATCTGGCAAGGCGCCCCGCCCATGGCCTGAATGATCAATTCCAGGTAGCCCATGGCCGGCATGATCGGCGCATGATGCACACAGTGATCCGCCAGCCAGGGAAAATCGGCTTGGGAAAGTCGAGCTTCGAACAACTTATAGCGGCTAGGCACGATATGACCTACCAAAGGGCCGAAGGAATACTCTCCTTGCCGTTTGAAAAACACGGCGTCGGCCAAAGTATTAAAATCGTTTAGTTCTTCCCGGGGATGGCCCGGAAGCTGCCGCGCTATCGACTTCGGGCGCGGATACTGCGCGGCAAAATCCAAGGCGACGCCCGCACGGTATAGCGCCCCCAAGGCTTGTTGAAAGTCTAGGCAATTGCTCGAATCGCGCATCAAGGTCGGAATGCAAACCGTCCCCGGAGAATCCTGCACGCACTGCGCGACGGTCCCTTGCAGGGAACAGTGCGGCGCGAGTTCCAACACGACGTTGATCCGGTAATCACGCCGCAGCGTTTCGATCGCCGCCGCAAAGAGTACGGGCTCGCGGATATTCGACCACCAATACGCGTTGTCCAATCGCTCGGCTTTCCGACCGGTGACCGACGAAACGAAGGGCAAGTCCGCGTCAAATTCGAGTTCGTTCAAAAACGCGAGCGCGTCCATCACCTCGTCCTTGATGGGATTCATGGCGGTGGAATGGAACGCGATGTTTCCGGGCAGCAGTTGATTCTGCAGATTCCGCCGGTCCAATTCCGCCATGATGGGCCGCAGCGCGGTTTCCTGGCCGCAGAGCACCACGTTGGCCGGCGCGTTTTCGCAAGCGAATTCCACCTGAGTCGGACCGACCTTGGGACGAAAGGGCACCTTCAAGGTTTCGAGCAATTCTTCGACGCCCAAACGATCGAGTCCGATCGCCAACATGCGGCCGGATCCGGCTCGGCTTTGCTGGAGCATAGCGCGATGGTAAACCAAGTGGGTGGCCTCCTCTAAAGACATCGCGCCGCTGGCGTAAGCGGCGGCCACCTCGCCGGAACTATGGCCGACCACGCAATCCGGATAAACTCCCCAGGTTTTAAGCAACTCGACCAAACCGCACTGGATCATGAAAATCACCGGCTGGGCCAGTTGCACTTCGTTCAGTTGCTCCTGGGGACTCGAAAAAGCGGCCTCGCGCAGGGAATGATCCGCATACTTTCGCCAACATTCCTCGACCGCGTCAATCGCCCGGCGAAACACCGGCTCGGCTTCGTACAATTCGCGACCGCAGCCGGCCCACTGAGTACCCTGACCGGAAAAGACCATGGCCAACCGCCGGTCCTCTCCGTCCACCGTAGCCACCGGCTGGGCCTCCTGAACGAACGTATCCAACGCGGCGAGCAATTCCTGACGGTCGCGGACCGCGAATGACGTGCGGGTAGCGAAATGAGTGCGGCGGCGACTCAGGTTGCCGGCCAACGTATAGAGATCGATATCCTGTTTACCCAACAGTTCCCTCAGCTGCCGGGCGCTTCGGGTCAGGGCCTTGACCGTACGGGCCGATAGCGTAAGCAGGCAGCCGGCTTTCGGAGCCAACGGCACCGACCAAAGCCTCGCCCGTTCGGGAACGTACTCGCGAACGACGCAATGCCCGTTAGCGCCGCCGAAACCGAACGAATTGATGCCGATAACCGCCGATCGATCGGGAAAAGGTTCGCAAGCCGTTTGCACTTGCATTTGCCCCTTGACGAAATCAATCTCCGGATTCGGCACCAAAAAGTTCTTGGAAATGGGCGCGAAAGTACGCCGCTGAATCATCATAATGATCTTCAACAGCGCACAATGAAAGGCCGCCGCCTCCATATGTCCCAGATTGCTTTTGACTGTGGCAACTCGCAACGGACTCGCTCGCTCGCCGCTGCCGAACACTTCGGCGATAGCGCCTCCCTCGATGCGGTCGCCAACGACAGTTCCCGTAGCATGAGCTTCCAAGTAATCGTACTCCTGCGGATCACGCCCTGCTCGAGTGCAGGCGCGCCGTATCAAGTCTCGCTGGGAATGACTGGTAGGCGCGGTGATGTAACGGCCTTGAACCAATCCTTCGCTGTAGTCGGCGGCACCGGCGGTATTGATCGCCGTCGATTCCACCACCGCATAAATGTCGTCGCCGTTTCGTTCGGCCACCTCCAGCGGTTTAACCGCGTACAGAAAAACTCCTTCCGCACGCATATAACCGTTGGCTCCGGCATCGAAAGAATTACATTTGCCGTCCGGGCTGATGACACCGAGAGCGTTAAAGCCCGTGCTCGAAATCGGCGACCCCAAAAAATTGCTGGAACCGACGATCGCCTGATCGCAATCGCCGGCTTGGAGCGACTTAATCGCGACGTCCAGGGCAGTAAGACTGGAGGAGCAAGCCGTACAACAAGTCAACGACGGCCCCATCAAATTGAAATGGTAGGAGATGCGATTGGCATGCATGGACAGACTGCTGTTCATGACGTCGGACATAACGCTGCCTTTCATCGGCCTCCACTGAGCCGCCGCCGGTATCTGCCCGCCGATGAACACGCCCGTCTGACTGTTGCGCAAGGAGTGCAAATCCCAGCCGGCTTGTTCCGTCAGTTCCCAAGCGCAAGCCAACAACATCCGAATTTGAAGGTCCATGTTGAAGAACTCGTTTCGAGACAAACCGAAGAGGCTATAATCCAGGAAATACTCTCTGCCCTTGGTAATCAACCCCTCGTATTCGCTCGCGAAACGGCCGGGACCCGATAAGCCGTCGATCGGGCGATAACCTTGCCCGTAACGATCCACAACGGGCACCTGAACGATCTCCCGCTCGCTCAGCAGACGCCAAAAATCGTCGTCCGTTTCGATCCCCCCCGGAAGGCGGTAGCTATAACCGACAATCGCCATCGGCATCGGCGAATTCCTCAATCCCATTTAATTTCCCCCTTACGTTGATTTTTCTCTCTGGCTAATCCTTCCCGGAATCCGCACAGACCACGAACTACCCAATCCAGAGACACACCTCTCCCCTCGCCCACAGTCGGGAAAACGCTTTTCGGGAAACTGAAATTGGCTCGAACCGTACCCTAAACTGCCAAACCGACTTACGACGCGCTTGCTTCCCCGCAATCCCGCGAGTCTCGAACCCGGTATGCCCCTCGAACCGGGTCACCCGCCGGCATCTATGAAATCCTTCATCGACTTTTCCGCGGTTTCGAACAATTCGTTGAGGATTCGGCCACGCCGTTTCTTCAACTCCTCGACTTCGAGCCACAACAGGTCCTTGAGTTGAGCAACGTAGGCTTTGCGGGCCTCATCGGAAAAGACAACTTGGTTGTCAAACTCGTACTTCTCCACCGTAAACTCCGCCAATTCGAGTAAATTGTCCGATACGACATCGAAATTGACCGCCGGCTTCAATTTCTGGAACTTCTTGTCACGATCGTCTTCAGTCATAATTCATCCTCAGTTCATATTTCGGCCTCCTAACCACCTTGATCGAACGATCCAATCAATCGTTGCCGAGTTCGCCTATGGCCTCGACCTTCGAACCGTACATCTTGATGCTGCTTTCCAAGCCGCTGATCGCGAAAATCTCCTTGACCGCACCGGTTACGGAACAAATTCCGAAATTCTTGTCCGAGCCGGAAAATTTCTTGGCGATCTTCAATACCACCCGCAAGCCGGCGCTATTGATGTAACTCAGTCGCTCGAAATCGAGGACCACGTTGTGGTCGCCTTCCCCGATACCGGCCACCAACTCGTTCTCGCACGCTTGGACCGAGTTAGTATCCAACCTTCCCTCGACCGTGGCCACCAAAAGTTTGCCGCTCCGCTCCCAACTGACATTCATAAGCATATTGCCTTCTGTTGTTCCGCTCAAAAAGTTCTGGAGTTTCCGGCACTCCAATACACCGTCGCCAATCTCCGATACCAACCCGTTCTTCCCCACGCCGGTTCGTCAAGCCATCGGCCCCAGGGACAAAATCTCCCATCAAAACCGGCTTCCCTTCAGTTCCCGGGCTTGACAATCCCGCCGATTTTATTTTTTGCCAAAATGAACATGTTCTCGAGAATACCTTTACGCCGTTCGTTCAACTCCTCGACCTTCCTCCACAGGGCTTCCCGGATTTGGGCGATCGCCTTCTGCCGCTCATCCTTGGAAAGCGTCATGTTCTTTTCAAACTCAAACTTCTCGACCGTGAACTCGGCGATGTCGAGCATATTGTCCGACACGATGTCGTAATTGGTCGCTGATTTAACGGACTCGACCCTAAAATCCTGATTGGCGTCGCTCATGATCAATCTTCCTCCAAGTTATTCCCCCGAGCGCTGTCAAGCGCAAAAACCGTCGAACCTCGATAACCCCCCGCCACCCGGCGATCGGCCAGTCTCGTCAATACGAATCATCGGTCAAGAGAAATAATTAAAAAACACTCCGCACCCCATAACGGGAAGTTGAATCCGTCCGAAACCGATAACCGCTCCCCCGGAGACTTCCGGTCGATCGGGGTCGAGGTCTCCGCGCTTTCGCGGAGCGAGCGCCCCATGCCGTAATCTGCAAAGCGACCGAGCTCCCCGAACGATGCTCCGAGCGGTGCCGGCCGGAACAAATACCACCGAATCCTTCAGCCACGACGAACCGCCTTCTTTGGCCAAACAAACCCGAATCGTCATCATACCCTCTCTAGGCATTGCCTTTGACGATTTCACCGATCTTCTGATCCGCCAAGCCAAACGATTTCTCGAGGAGCCCCTTGCGCTGATTGTTAAACTCTTCCATCTTCGACCACAAATCACCCCTGATCCTGACGACCGCCTCTCTCCGTTTATCCTCGGACAGCGTCGAGTTGTTCTCGAACTCGTACTTCTCCACCACGAACTGGGCGATATCGCCCAGATTATCCGACACGATGTTGTAATCGGTCGGATCTTTGAGGGCTTCGATATCGAACTTTCTCCCGTCGTCGCTCATGTTTCAGTTTCCTCCATTTCATCACCCCAGCGCCGCTCGACGCCGGGAATGGCCTCCCTTGGTCCCCTACCCTCCAAGGACAGGAGGTACTGTGGACGAATAAATCTGACGCGTCAATAGAAAAACAGTAACTGTTCAGGTGCCGAAAAAGGTTGAATTATCTGAACGCAACGGTCTGATTCTATTTCAATCCAAACTTCGCCAGCAACTGATCAGGAGATGACATGACCGTTTCGACGAGATCCAAACTCTGCTTTTTCGCCGTGTTCACGATGCTGCGCAACACGGCATAATCCTTGGCCCCTTGATACGTGCGAAAACACCCAGAGATTTTCTGACGAACTTTCATCATGCGCCAATCGTTTTCCGCTTGATTGTTCGTGAAGGGGACATCCGGATCCGTCAGGAATCGCGAGGTGTCTTCCTTGTACTCCTGTAGCCTCACCGCTAGATTGTGCCCTTTCCGTTTCTTCTGCTTGCCTCGGCTTTTCTGTTTCAGCGGTGGCAGGGATTCATAGTGCTGAATCGCTTGATCCAGGATTTGATCGTATTCCTCCAACATCCCACGCAGTTCCGGGAAATCGTCGGGATCTCCCCCTTTTTCCTTCTTTTTCCACCGATTCATCCGGAGCAGAAGTTGTGGCATCTGTTCCGCCCATTTTTCTTTGGGATTGAGGTCCGACACCAGCTGAAGTTCTCTCAGGTGATGAGCGTTGCACAGGGCATGCTTCACTCCCTCGACCTTGTAATACGGTTTCCAGTGGTCGTGCACCAGGCAACCCCAAAGTTTCGGGAACATTGCTCCGCGTTTTTCGGATATCCGAAAAACCGTCAGGCCCCAGGTGGCGGCCACGTGAAGCCAATGGAGCCTGCCGTTCACCCGAAAACCAGTCTCGTCCAGATTCTTGACCTTGCTGTCCTGACAGATCTTTTCCTCGAGTTTCTCGACTACGGGTTCCAAGCGTTGAGCCATTTTGCGGCACATCGTCGTTACCGTGCCCTCGGATATCCTGATCTTGAGGAAGAGTTCCAGAATTCTCACGATCTTGTTGACGGGCAACTGAATCTCCGGGTGCAAGATGCAGACCATCGCCATGAACTCTGGCCCATACGGTACCGGAGCTCTCACCGATTCCGGATATTGGGCCCGAGTTATTCCTTGGCAACAAGGACAATGCTCTTCAAGCGCCCGGTGTTCGATCACATGCACTTTGCCGTCCTTCAGATCAATGATCTGACGGCTGCTGTGATTCCCCGTCAAGTCATCGCCAACCAGCTCCGAGCCACAGTGGCGGCAGGTCTTCGGGGAGTGGTTGACGATTAGATCCGGATCAGTTCTTGAGTGGCAGGTATGTCCCTGATGGCCGACTTGGCCGCCAGGTTTCTTCCCAGACTTTTCTCTGAGGCTCCGGTTGCGATCGACGGCAGGCTTTATCGCCAATCCGTCCGATGAGGGAGGCTTGCTGCTGTTGCTGCTGTTCTGTTTCAGGCGGCGGTTGGCTTCATCCAGTGCCTGCTGAAGCGAGGCGATCTCTTCAGCCGCCTGATCGGTGGTGTCGTCTTTCTGCGCCTCGGAACACCCCTGTGATTCGTTCTGTTTCTTCGAAGATGGCTCCTGACTGACCTCCTGATCTCCGCGTTCGTTCTGACTCAACTTGTGGCGCAACTCAGCCAACTGCTCATCTCGTTCGGCCAATTGCTTATCTTTTTCGGCCAATTGCCCACGTAGCTTGGTCAATTCATCGCGCAGGTCGTTGAACCGAGAGACGTACCACTGTTTGTCGGATTCGAACAAATGAGAACGGCACGGATGAGCGTTCCCAACAGAAGCATCAGATTTGCCTTTGAGGTTTTCCCCCACGGCCTTATGGTACCTCCGATATCCGAAAAAGTCAAACTTTTTTCCAAAATCGGATTCTCGATCCACTGACGGCCCCATCTCTGGATCCTAGGAACGCCCAACTGGGGATTCTCCGCCTTCGTATGTTTCTGACCTTTCGCACCAGAAAAACCTCTCGATGGACAGGTGCACCATTCGGGGTTTGCCTGACCCCCAACGGTTGGCTCTAATGCGTCAGATCAGGAAATTCCGGCACCTGAATAGTTACGAAAAACAAAATAATCGCGGCCGATCTGGAGCCCCGGCCGGCGTCTCACCCGGTCGCTTTTCGGCAACGTCTGAAAGGCGGGCCTCGTTCTTTTCGGCGAATCCCGGTCGATCGACAAGGTCACGATCATGGCCGTTTCCGGTCGAACGAGACCGGCCACCAGCAATTCCCACTGAAGGAGAAACCCCAGTAAAAACAAGGGTTTTCTCGATCGGGTTTTCGCGCTGCTTTCTTCAAATATTTTCAGCATTTCTTCCAAAACTATGCTACCTTGACGGTGGTTTCGTCGTAATCGCTATTTTTTCGTATCTTTTCCTGACCAAAACGTGATTTGACGCTTTTGGGCCTTGGATCGGGTGCCGAAATTCACCTTAACCCGTTCTCCCGACGTATTTTCCGGCCAGAAAAGCCCTCCGAGAGGATCTCGAGTTGTTCTCGAACTCAGGAGGCTGCGATCTGCCGGGATCTCAGTGTCAGTCCCATGTTTTGATTCCGTTCGGCGTGCCGACCGGCCTGATCTGTCGTGGAACCAGCCGATCCTCACAACCAATCAACGAAAGGTTTCCCTTGGTGAAATTCCGCAATAAGTTAATCAAACCCCATATCATCGGGAAGATTTGGTGGTGTTTTAGCCTCGTTCCCCGCCCCTGCCGCAAAAGCAGGTACGAGGTCACCGACCATTTGATAAGCGCGTTTGCGGCGTTGCAGCAGAAATTTTCCTCGTTACTGGGCTTTGACGAAGCCACTCGAGGTCGGAAACGAAAGGTTACGAGCCGAAGAACCCGGGCTAACTTGCGCCAACTGTATGGCATCAAACGAGTGCCTTCTGATTCGGGATTACGTAAATTCCTGGATCGGATCAATCCCGTTTATCTTCGATCCGCATTCCTGGAATTGTTTCGGATGTTGCAACGAAACGGAGTGTTAAAGCGATTTTGGTGGGAAAACAAACATTATCTCGTGTCGATGGACGGCACCGGTGTTTTCTCTTCCAACCATCTTCACTGTGAACACTGCTGTCAAAAACAACACGAAAACGGTGCGATCACCTATTACCATCAAGCCGTGGGAGCAGCCGTGGTTCATCCGGACCAGTCGGAGGTTATTCCGCTAGCACCGGAGCCGATCAGAAAGCAATTACTCGGCTCGGAAGCCGACCCGGAAGTGGGCCCGAAGGACGGGGAGTTCCCCGACTTTATCTGCCGGTATACTGACCGTTACCGTTGGGAAAACGTCAATAAATGGCTCATCAACGATTGCGAAAGCCGAGCCATCCGGCGGCTGGTCACCAGGCTTCATCGGGAACATCCCCGCCTGAAGATCGTCGTCAGCAATTCCGACTGAAGAAGAAAATCCAGTAAAAACGTAACTGCCTACGTATGGGATTTGCCTTTTTTTGGCAAGAATGACCAATTAGTTCGTGAGTGCCGGTTCAATCCTGGCAAAGTTAGGCGGCCTGCAACTTAACGGCCAGTTCTTTTGCGGAAAGTGCCAGAGTTTGGATGATTTCCCATCCTCGTTTTTTGGCAGTGCTAATGACGCTGTACCGAGCGACGAAATCTCGAGCGCCTTCTTCGGTGCGAAAGCAACCGAAGATTTTCATGCAGAGTTTCATCATTCTCAAGTCGCGTTCGGCCAAATTGTTGGTAAAAGGGATGTTCCAATCCCTCACAAACCGCAGCTCTAGCCGTTCTCTGTGCCAATTGTTATCGCCTTGGTAGCCTCGTTCGAAACAAGGAGCTGCAGCGTTTCTCCAAGCCATTGGTTCGTCCGAAAGCGGCTTAACAAAAATCGCCAAATCAATGTCAAGAATGGGAGAGGTGCGTCTTGAATTCTGTAAAAGATTAAAAAAATACGAATTAAGATAAATAAGGAGGTGTCGCAAAATAACTTGAAATATTATTCGACTTGTGTTATAGTATATTTGTATGAAAAACATCAATGCAAATTGGATCAAATTCGAGAAAACTCTCAGTGAATTTCAAAAAAGATGGCTGGCTGGATTGTTGGCGATGGAAATTGGGTATGGAGGAGTTAACGAAGTGGCTGAGGCAATGAAAATATCTCCAACCACAGTGATCAAAGGTAAAAAAGAAGTTACCGGTCAAATGGATCTTTCCACGGATAGAATTAGAAACGTTGGGGGCGGACGAAAAAACTCGCTAGATAACAATAAATTAATTAAAAGTCTTGATGATATCTTATTTAAATCCACTGGTGGAGATCCAATGAGTGCACTCATATGGACGAGCAAATCGTGTCGAATAATTGCAGAAGATATTTCAAAATCAGGACATGTTATAGATCACTCGACTGTTCATCGATTATTACAAGCTAAAGGATACTCTCTTCAGTCGAATAGAAAGGAATTATCCCGAGAGAATAATCCAGATAGAAACAGACAGTTTGAAATCATCAACAGCAAGATAGAATCATTTATTAAAAAAGGGTTCCCCGTAATTTCAGTTGATACTAAAAAGAAAGAAATCGTGGGAAACTTCAAGAATCACGGGGAAATATGGCGAAAAAAAGGAGATCCCTTGCTGGTGGAAGATCATGATTTTTTATTGAGAGGAATAGGAAAAGCCGTTCCGTATGGTACTTATGATATTCAAAAAAATAATGGATTTGTTAATGTTGGAATATCTACAGATACTGCCGAATTTGCAGTTAATAGTATTAAAAAATGGTGGAGTGAGTTCGGAATTGATAACTATCCAAACGCTCAAGAAATCCTGATTTGTGCTGATGGTGGAGGAAGCAATTCTAGTAACAACAGGTTGTGGAAATATAGTCTTCAGAAAATCTCTGATCAAACAGGATTGAAAATTTCAGTAGCACATTATCCTCCAAAAACCTCAAAATGGAATAAAATCGAACATCGAATGTTTTCGTATATTAGTTCTCATTGGAAAGGCAGACCGCTAGAAAGCTTCGAATCGGTAGTAAATCTTATTGGTTCAACAACAATAACCGGTTTAAAAATAAAAGCAAAACTAGATAAAAGACAATATAAAAAGGGAAAAATTGTTACCGATGAACAATATGCACAGATTAATATTGAAAGGGGCAAAACATTACCAAAATGGAACTATACAATTTGTCCGACAAAATAAAAACTATTTTAACTTATTTTGCGACACCTCCTATGTCGATTTAACCACTTATTTCGATACCCCCATGCCACTCCGAAATGCGACACAAGCTAAAGAGTTGAAGAGAAAAGAATGAAAGAGACTTGCGAGTAGAGCCAGGTGATGTTGACTATCTCCATGAATCACCAAATGGATAGTCATGAGCCAAAGCTTTCATCACCTGACTCAAGATCAACGTTCGCAGATTTACTCGCTTAAGTCAATGGGGCACACCGTGATTGAGATAGCGAATCATCTGGGGTATCATCGTTCGACGATCTATCGCGAGGTCCAACGGAACATCGGCGGGAGAGATTATCGAAATCGGCAGGCGCAACAGAAAGCGTCGGAACGGCGCCAGTAGGCCTCGGCGACGCCCCGGAAAACGACCTCGGAGAAATGGCAACGAGTCAGAGATCTGTTGTCGTAGGGGTGGAGTCCCGAGCAGATTGCGGGGAGGGGACAGCGACAGGGCGAAAGCCTTCCGGGTCGAGAATGGATCTATCGCTATGTTCGCCAAGATCGTCGAGAGGGCGGTCAGTTGTATCGGCATTTGCGACGGCGAGGCAAGAAGCCCAACTGGAAAGGGGGGCGACACTCGGGTCGCGGACATATTCCCGGGCGCCAAGATCAAATTGGGCTAATTGCGTTTGATATTTAATCTCATCTTTACTTGATATGGTCGTTTCAGACAGTCGATTTCTGAGTTGGCCTAACCGTTGTTGAGTTCGCTTAACTTTCTTGTTGAGTTGGCGAGCTTCGGGATTGACAACTTGGCTATCGGGATCGATTTCTTCGAGTCCTTGAGTAGTCAGGGCATCCCAATTGAATTCTTGTCTCAGGTACTTGAAGAAGTTTTCTTGAGACCATCGTGACAACATGGAGCCAGCAACTTTGGAAAGGGGTAAAGTCGGATGGGTAGTCACGATGGATAATTGGCGACCTTTATCCGTTAGCTTTCTAATTTCCCGAACCTTTAGTCTCGGGGTAAGTTGAAGGCTTTGTTCGGCTAACCACTCTTTTCTCGAGAGGGTTTCCGCGGGACCATAAATCTGCACTTCCGTTTCTTGGAAGGTGCTTGAGGGCCAATCTTCGCTTTGCCGGTTTTTGAACCAAGTAATCACCGCAATGCCGACCTTGGCCAGTTTCTCAAATAATTGTGGCGACCAACCTTCTCGATCGAAGATCAAAGTAATCGAGGGAGCTACCGACTGATTCTGGCTCCCGTCAGGATCGGGATCGTCCACCTTGCCGAGCTGCCTCAATTCCGGGACGATCTCTTGTTCGATCATCGTTACCATTTGAGGGTCGAGGGCCTGATGCAGGCACATCAAAGGGCAGCCTCCCAAGGCGTTGAGCCAGTAACCCACGGTAGCTGGAAGGCAAAGCTTTTCACGCGAGACATCGTGCTTAGGGAGATTACCTTTGCGACCGGTATAGACTTTCGAATGTCCGTCAATCAACAGGGTCGCGGCGGCCTCTGGGGTCTGATTTACCCAGTGCTGAAACAAGTTGTTTTGCCACGCTTTGATGTCCTGTTGGTTTTCGGATGGATCCTGAATCTTCTGGCGTAAGGTTTTGACCTCAGGGCATCGATCCAAACCTAAGATAATACCCCATTCACCCGGTGCTTCATAGCGAAGAGCTTCTGGATTCCTCACTCGGGCCAAACTAAGGAAGGCAAGAAAATTCAATATCGATGTCACTCCGTAATAACCGTTCGAAAGTTTCAAATTTTCTTTAACCCCGCGTAACAATCCTTCTTGGAGTAAAAATGGCAAGGCGGATAACACCTGACGAATCCCCACGAATTTCTGCGCAAAACCCTTGATTTTCAAGGGTATCAGGAAAAAAGTGACCCTGTGCTTCCCACTGACCAAGTGCCCTAGTTGCATGTGCCAATGCGGGTATTAACCCGTATTCGGGCAGTCATCATGCATGCATTGACATTGTTCCGTGACTGTTTCAGTGACGCCAACCTGTGGTGCCCCAAAGCGTATGTCGTTGATTTCCAACGACTTACGAAAAATTCTAAAAAGCTTGACTCTGATCAACAGTTCGCGTTCAATGTGTCGAATTGGACATTGTCCTTTGATCAGAGAAGTTTATGCATGTATTGACTGTGTTGACTATGTTGCGTTGCTGGATTGCCGATTACGCCATAATTGGCCACAAGGCTCGGGTCGAAGCTCTGCTAGCGGCAAGTGATCGCGCTACTCAAAGGCGATACCCTCAGCAACTCCCACTAGCCCCTTAAAGGCATTGTTTTAGGGGGATTTTGTCATCGCCTTTCGTAAACTTTTCTCCAAAAAATTCAGCGAAATGCCCCAAGATGTGGTATGGTAACGTCCGGTGTGCCCTAGTTCGAGCCGTAGCCTACGGAATCTGACCGCGAGTCAGATGGAGTGCCTCAATCTGCAATCTCAGACCGGAAATTCGATTTCGGTCGGTCACCTGAAGAACGAAAATGTCTTGGATCCCTGGTTTCCGGAAACATTTGAACGTCGAAAGCATGCTGAAACTGGCGAAAGCACAATTCGATAAAATCAAATCGCCAGTTCAACCCCGCGAATTCACGCTGACCGATTATTTGATGTCGGCTTTGGCCTTGTTTAAACTCAAATATAAGTCTCTTTTGAAATTCGATCGGGACACTCGCCAAAACGACACGATTCGCGCCAACATGGAGCGGCTGTTCGGGGTCCTTAAGGTGCCTTGCGACACGGCCATGCGGAAGGTTCTCGACTTGCTGGAACCCGCTCAGCTACGCCCCGTTTTCAAAGCCCTGCTGGCCTTGGTGCAACGAGGAAAGATGTTAGAAGCCTATCGGTATCTGGATGGGGCGTATTTGATTAGTATTGACGGCACGTGAGTGTTTCATTCGGAATCCGTCCACTGCGATAACTGTTGCCAAATCGAACACCGGAGTGGCAAAATCAGTTTTATTCATCAGTTATTAGCCGCGGTCATCGTCCATCCGGCGCAAAAACAAGTGATTCCTCTGGCACCCGAACCGATCCAGCAACAAGACGGCACGAACAACAACGACTGTGAACTCAATGCGATCAAAAGACTCCTCGCTGATTTACGTCGCGAACACCCCCATATGAAGATCATCGTGCTGCTGGATGGGCTTTATGCCGCCGGCCCAGTGATTGAACTGTTGCGGGATTACGATATGGAATATCTCATTGTGGCCAAGCGCAAAAAGCTCACGAAATTATTCGAAAAACTGGACGCCAGTTCCCAAGTCAAACTACATGTGATCATCGACAAGCAGAATATTCGGCATGAGTTCCGCTACTTGGAAGATGTGAGCCTGAACGACTCCTGGGACTATCTCAAGGTCAATCTCATTGAATACCGAGAAGTCGATGAGACGGGGAAGGTGAGATATTATAATTGTTGGATCACGGCCTTATCCGTAACCCCAGACACCTTAGAGCGTTTGATGCGTGCGGGTCGGGCTCGCTGGAAAGTGGAAAATGAAACGTTTAACACGTTGAAAAATCAAGGTTATCATTTGGAACACAATTATGGCCATGGTCACAAGCATTTGACAACCGTTTTAGCGATGATAATGTTTTTGGCCTTTTTAATTGATCAAATTGAACTCAGATGCTGCAAAGTATTTCAAGCCGCACTCGCCAAAACGAAAAAACTCAGCTATCTTCGAATACGAATCCGCAGTCTGTTTACGGAATTCATCATTCCAAACTGGCAATCCCTCTACGATCGCATAGCCTTAGGAAACAATGCGACCCCGATAGGTATACCCGACACCAGCTGAGACCTGGCGTCGAACTTAACCGAAATTAATACGTCGATAAACCGACTGTTTTTTTTAGGAAAATAGTCGAAACGTCACCGCTATATTCTCCTCACTTGAAACTTCCTGATTATAACCACTAGAAAAGTAAAATTCGGCATTTTTTCATCGATTGATACCAAAAACAACTTGATTCTCCTCCATTCACGTCGATGATGATCTCGTGTGACCTACTGTAACGCCCTGGAAATTCTGCTAGTGGGAGGTTCTGCGATACCCTGACGCTGACAATGCTGGGGCGCAACCGAGACGGGGCGGCGCTATCCAAGCACAAAATCAAGGCGATTGACCGACTACTCGTCAATTATCACCGGTACAAAGAACTGATGGGATTCTATACCGCCATGGCTGCGACATTGCTGATGAATGTCAGAAAACCAGTGATTCTCGTCGACTGGGCAGATACAGGGGTCACGACCAACGACAAGTTGATGATACTCAGAGCAGCGGTACCTGTCAAAGGACGGTCGATGGTCATCTACGAAGAAGTGCATCCTGAAAGCAAATACAACAACGACAAAGTTCACAGAACGTTCATTCGGAGGCTCATGTCCTTGTTGCCGGAAGGCTGCAAACCCAACGTGGTTACGGATGCAGGATACCGTGTGCCATGGTATCAAGATGTATTGGATCATGGTGGACATTTCCTCGGACGTGTACGAGGCAAAGTCAGGTATCAGGACCCGGAGACAAAGGACTGGAGCCTGATTTCAACGCTCTACGCCAAGGCCACAGCCCGCATTCGACATATCGGATCGACATGTTTGACAGTCACCAAATGCTTCAGCTGCAAGCTGTATCTGGTGAGGGGCCAACAACGAAAGACCGGGAATAAAAGAAATGCCAGGAACAAATCCAGGAATGCAAAATACCAGCTCAGTTACAAAACCCCATGGCTTCTAGCCACCTCATTGCCTCATGAACGAAGAACCGCAAAACTCATCAAGCGAATCTACTCACAGCGAATGCAGATAGAAGAAAATTTCCGGGATTTGAAAAGTCACCGATTCGGTTTTGGGCTCCGCGATGCATCTACCAAGAGTCCTGAGCGTGGTGCCATCCTTCTCCTCATAGCTGCCGTTGCCACATTTGCGTTCTGGCTTCTGGGATTTGCTGGAACTACTCGTGGAATAGCAAAACATTTTCAGGCCAATACCATTCGAAATCGAGCCGTTCTTTCCATAGTGTATCTGGGAAAAGAGGTGTGGAAAAACCAGAAGTTTATATTCACACTGGAAGAACTGAACCAAGCAATGAAACATCTGAAAAAACTGTTGTTTGAAGAGTTTCAATATGTTTAAAACCGTCTAAAAAATCGAGGGGATCCTTTAGGGTTAACACTCCTCCGTTTACCACGGCTTTATGGGCCTGATTGAAAATGGGTTTCACCTCTTCCAGCTTTTTTTTGGCGGCCAATTGTCGCCCCATAACGTCATAAGTCGCACGCCCCATTGAGGTATGTCGATCTTTAGTATTCCGTTCGGAACGTTCCGTCGCCTGGAGAGACCGTTCCTCGGATTCGAGGGTTTCCATCGAAGCCGAGGACTTTGACGGCACACTTATCACTCCCGCTTTGCAACCCAAATGAAAGGTGACCCAATTGATTCCCAATACCTTGGCGGCACCACGTTGACTCATGCCTTCGGCTAACAATTGACGGCCTCGTTTAATCACCTTGGGGGTCAGAACCGTACGACGTCGACCAGACTTTTTTTGATAAAAAGAACCTAATCCACCAACCCGGTACCGAGTCACTGAATTTGATACCGTGTTGCGATGGACTTCAAACACCTCGGCCAATCGTTTCTGAGAAATATGATTCACCACATGAAGCATCCCCATGATCACACGCCTCGAGATCCGATCATTATCGGGATGCGCGAATATCGGTTCCAAATTGTCGAGATAACAAGTCATGCCGTCTTGCGATGACATGGCGATATTATCATTGATCACGATCGGATTTTGAGGCCGAAAACCCTCAGGAAGCGAAGCCAGATACCCGTTTTGGTGCACAAAACCATATTATAACGCATCATGCAAGAATAATCAATCTCTCATTTCCCCAAAAGGGCGTATTTACTGGCTTTTGGTGGTTTAACCCCGTTTTTCTGGTCCGATCGTGTCAGGAAGTCTGATCTGGGTGAATCAACAGCCGTTGAACAAAGATAATCTGGATCTTAAAATTAATTTCTTATGGTGCGAAATCCAGGCTCCGGGTGAAAAGTCAGCGATTTTTTCTTGGATCACGGATTGAGAAATCAATTACTCCAATGTTAAAAAAATAGCGCGAGCCGGTCGCAGCCGGTGGCAAATAGAGGATACTTTTAATAGTTTGAAAAATTGCGGGTACCAGTTGGAGCACAATTATGGCCACGGAAAAGAACATCTCTCCACGGTGTTTCTGTTTTTGATGATGCTGGCGGTGCTGGTAGATCAAATGGAACTGATCGCCTGTCCTCTCTTTAAACGGGCGCATTATATGATCAATTCGCTCCAGAAAGTCTGGGTAGAAATCAGGTGCCATCTTCGCATGTATTGTCTCACGGGGTGGAGCCATCTCTACCAGTTACTCGTGTATGGGATGCTCGATTTCGTGCTTAAACCTGCTGCCCCCACCTAGCCTCAATTCCCAACGGCAACAATTAATGTGAATCAGCCTACGGGACAAGGCTCATTGATTTATTCCAATACCATTCAGTGAGTGGCGTTTAAGGGGGGTTTTTCTATTAACCGTCTCTTCAGGTGGTTTTCGGCACTTTGAAAATCCCGATGCAGCCAGCATGAAATCATTGAATCATGGGTTTTTGGATGCAATCGTCAAGGTGTTATGATAAATTATTAAGCAAACATCCAGTCGCGAACCTGAATCCTATTTAGAACTTGCACCCTAAATAAAGGCTTTATTTCAAGCATTTAAAGCCGAAAGTTCGTGGCAAGCGACACATTCAGCGAATTTTCATGCCTTTCCGACTTGCTCTAACGTCAATTGTGTAGTATTGTGGCAGTTATATTCAAACTGTACGAATTGATATGACAGACTTGACCGAACCTTTCCTCAAGCCGGAAACTCGGACACATCGTCAGTACGAAGCCTTGAGGGCTCACTTCGTCGAGGGCCTTGAGACTCGGAAGGCCGCGGAACGCTTCGGCTACAGCCTCGGATCCTTCCGCAATCTGTGCACGAAATATCGCAGAAAACTCGACCTGTCAGTTTTTTTCGCCGAGCACAAACCGGGGCCGAAAGTGAACCCTGAGGAACCTCTTCGACTGCGGCGGGACCGGCGGATCCTGGAACTTCGCAAGAATTTTGACCTCTCGGTCGGGGACATCAGCCGGAAGCTTACGGACGAAGGGATGCCTGCCGGAACGACTACCGTACAGCGCACCCTTCACCAAAACGGCATCAGCAAGCTGCCGCGCCGATCGCCCGGCAGACGCGAAGCCGCTCTGCGACCCGTCGCCGCCCCGGCTGCCGACGCTCGGGAACTCAATCTGGCGCCGCAACGACTGCACACTGAATTCGGCGGACTGTTTTTGTTCGTCTCCGAACTCGTCCGGCTCAATCTCGATCAAATTGTTACTGACAGCGACATGCCGGGTAGCGCGATGATCCCCGCGAGTCACGCATTCCGGTCTCTGTTAGCATTGAAACTCTGGGGGTTAGGCCGGCCGCCGCATGTCATGGCCGACATTCTCGATCCTGGAATCGCCTTGTTTGCCGGATTGAACGTCATGCCGAAACGCTCCACCCTGACCGAGTATTCCGGGCGCGTCGACCCGAAACGGTGCCTCGTTCTCATGGACCGCTGGCACCGGACACTGAATAGCTTCAGACTTCCTGACCCGTGTTAAAATTGTTTTGTGCATAACCGTTAGTCTGCAAACTTGTAAAACATTCGAAGATCCGTGCCAGGATAAATCGTGGCGGAAGCATTCAGCTCGGAGAATAATCCGGCAAGTGATTGATCGAGACCATGGCTGCCGAGCCCAAGAACTTGAACCCGTAATAGCTTATTTCGCTTCTCTGGAATAATGTTGGCTTTGGCTTGGTACAAAGCCTGCAACAGTTTTCTTGCATTGCGTTTTTTCCCTTGAGCCAAGATAATCGGGCTCATCATTCGCACCTCAGTTCGATAGGCGATCATCCGTACCGTCTCATAGATCATACGATCGACGGAAGGCAAGGTTTGAAGTGGTTTTGATAACTGTCCCGCTTTGACGTGCGTTGGAATGACTTTAAGCTCTGCTTTCATTGGTTGCAATTCAGTTTCTAATTGGGTTAATTGCGTTCGATATTTAATCTCAACTTTACTTGACATGGTCGTTTCAGACAGTCGATTTCTGAGTTGACCTAACCGTTGTTGAGTTCGCTTAACTTTCTTATTGAGTTGGCTAGCTTCAGGATTGACAACTTGGCTATCGGGATCGATTTCTTCGAGTCCTTGAGTGGTCAGGGCATCCAAATTGAATTCTTGTCTCATATACTTGAAGAAATTTTCTTGAGACCATCGTGACAACATGGAGCCAGCAACTTTGGAAAGGGGCAAAGTCGGATGGGTAGTCATGATGGATAATTGGCGACCTTTATCCGTTAGTTTTCTAATTTCCCGAACCTTTAGTCTCGGGGTAAGTTGGAGGCTTTGTTCGGCTAACCACTCTTTTCTCGAGAGTGTTTCCGCGGGACCATAAATCGGCACTTCCGTTTCTTGGAAGGCGCTTGATGGCCAATCTTCGCTTTGCCGGTTTTTGATCCAAGTAATCACCGCGATGCCGACCTTGGCCAGTTTCTCAAATAATTGTGGCGACCAACCTTCTCGATCGAAGACCAAAGTAATCGAGGGAGCTACCGACTGATTCTGGCTCAAGTCAGGACCGGGATCGTCCACTTTGCCGAGCTGTCTCAATTCCGGGACGATCTCTTGTTCGATCATCGTTACCATTTGAGGGTCGAGGGCCTGATGCAGATACATCAAAGGGCAGCCTCCCAAGGCGTTGAGCCAGTAACCCACTGTCGCTGGAAGGCAAAGCTTTTCACGCGAGACATAGTGCTTGTGGAGATTACCTTTGCGACCGGTATAGACTTTCGAATGTCCGTCAATCAACAGGGTCGCGGCGGCCTCTGGGGTCTGATTTACCCAGTGCTGAAACAAGTTGTTTTGCCACGCTTTGATGTCCTGTTGGTTTTCGGATGGATCCTGAATCTTCTGGCGTAAGGTTTTGACCTCAGGGCATCGATCCAAACCTAAGATAATACCCCATTCACCCGGTGCTTCATAGCGAAGGGCTTCTGGATTCCTCACTCGAGCCAAACTAAGGAAGGCAAGAAAATTCAAGATCGATGTCACTCCGTAATAACCGTTCGAAAGTTTCAAATTTGTTTCCACCCCGAGTAACAATCCTTCCTGGAGTAAAAATGGCAAGGCGGTTAACACTCCTCCGTTTTCCACGGCTTTATGGGCCTGATTGAAAATGGGTTTAACCTCTTCCAGCTTTCCTCTGGCGGCCAATTGTCGCCCCCTAACGTCATGAGTCGCACGCCCCATTGGGGTATGTCGATCTTTAGTATTCCGTTCGGAACGTTCCGTAGCCTGGAGAGACCGTTCCTTGGATTCGAGGGTTTCCATCGAATCCGAGGACTTTGACGGCATGGTAATCACTCCCGCTTTGCAACCCAAATGAAAGGTGACCCAATTGATTCCCAATACCTTGGCGGCACCACGTTGACTCATGCCTTCGGCTAACAATTGACTGCCTAGTTTGATCACCTTGGGGGTCAGAACCGTACGACGTCGACCGGACTTTTTTTGATAAAAAGAACTTAATCCACCAACCCGGTACCGAGTCACGGAATTTGATACCGTGTTGCGATGGACCTCAAACACCTCGGCCAATCGTTTCTGAGAAATATGATTCACCACATGAAGCATCCCCATGATCACACGCCTCGAGATCCGATCCTTATCGGGATGCGCGAATATCGGTTCCAAATTGTCGAGATAACAAGTCATTCCGTCTTGCGATGACATGGCGATATTACCATTGATCACGATCGGATTTTGAGGCCGAAAACCCTCAGGAAGCGAAGCCAGATACCCGTTTTGGTGCACAAAACAGATTATAACGCATCATGCAAGAATAATCAATCTCTCATTTCCAAAAAAGGGCGTATTTACTGGCTTTTGGTGGTTTAACCCCATTTTTCTGGTCCGATCGTGTCAGGAAGTCTGAGCTTGGAAACCGACCTTGAAGGGGACGGTTCCTTCGATCTGGATTTCCACACCATCCCCTGGCACGGCAAGGATCCAGAGACGCCCATCGAAAAACACGATGTCTCCAAGTGAAGCCCAGGCAGAAAGGCATCCTGGCATTCTTGGCCCGTGATGCCGATGCTCGCCTGTTCTGTTACGCCAATGCCCAAGTCCGCAAGAAGGATCAGAACGACGAAATTCTCCGCTTCATCGAGTTTTGGGAGCAACGCCACGGCGGACCGCCCAGAGAGTTAGTCTTCGATTCCCGGCTGACGACTCATGCTAATCTCGGACGAATCAACGCCAGGGGCATTGATTTTCTGACCCTGCGCAAACGTTCTAAATCGCTGCTCGATGCTATTGCCACCTTGCCGCAGAGTGACTGGAAACAGGTGCGTTTAAACAATGTCGGACGTATCTACCGCACGCCGCGGGTGTTGGACCAACGCGTTCAAATCTCCGGCTATCCCGAAGACATCCGGCAGCTCGCCGTGTGCGATTTGGGTCATGAACAACCCACCTTGCTGCTCACTAACCAGATGAAAACGCCTGCCAGCCAACTTGTCGACCGCTATGCCCGGCGGATGGTGATCGAGAACGCCATCGCTGACGCGATCGACTTCTTCCACATGGATGCACTGTCCGCGGCCGTGCCGATGAAGATTGATCTCGACCTGCAACTCACTCTCATGGCCAGCGGCCTGTATCGGCTGCTGGCTGTTCGGATCGGCAATGGCAAGCAGACCGCGAAATCTCGCACACTATTCCGGAACTTTATCAAAGCACCGGCGGACATCACGATCGGCAACGACAGCATCGAAGTCCGGATCGGTCGACGGGCAAACAATCCGTTCCTTCTCAATGCCGCCTACGATGAAACCGACATCGCTGTGCCTTGGCTTCAAGAACGCCGACTACGGATTAGCTTTCTGTGATCGGGGGTGACAGGCTTCACATCAATTATGGCCGTTGGGAATCGAGGCTAGTCGGCGATATTCTGACTGAGATCGCTAGTCGGCGACCTCAAAAAAAACTCGATTGAGATCGAGCTCGGAGTGGTGCGTTCTGAGCTCGTCCGTCTATCGGACGAAACGCAAAATAAATCACCTGATCAAGGGAAAAAACAAAATTTTATCTGAAATCAGTCTTGATAATCCGCTTTTCGACTGTATTTAACATATTTTTAATTAAATTTCACACAATTACTATCTGGCCTGACTTCAGTGGGAATTGCTGACCGGCCACCGGACTCGCCCAGCGACGATAGGCCACTGTCGATAAGCCGCCGGACGCAATCCGATCGGCCCGTGCGTTCCGGTCGCATTAATCTTGTTCCCGCCTTGAATCCCTAATTCCGACGAGCCTTCGGTTCTCGAACCTGACCCCACTCCCGACCTTGATCAATCATCGCCGATACCGGATGATCGCGGGACGCGCGTGATCGTTTCGGCGACGGTTCGACGTCACGCCGATTCGACCACTGACTATGGAGCATCGACAGTTAGGCAACACGGAACTCAGCGTACCGGCGATCAGTTTCGGAGCTTCCTCCTTGGGACAAGAATTCCGTCCGGTAAAACTGGAAGAAGCGCTAGCTTGCGTACCCACCGCCCTGGAATTGGGAATGGATTTAATCGACACTTCGCCCTTCTACGGTCGAGGCATGAGCGAGGTGCTGCTGGGCATCGCTCTCCGCGACATTCCTCGCGACCGATACCTGCTCTGCACCAAATTAGGACGTTACGACACCGCCCACTTCGACTTTTCTGCCCACCGCGTTCAGGAAAGCGTCGACGTTAGCCTGCACCGCTTGGGCACCGACTATCTAGACATCGTACTGTGCCATGATATCGAATTCGTTTCGTTGCGACAGATCGTCGACGAAACCCTGCCGGCGCTGCAGAAAATCCGTGATCAAGGCAAGGTTCGTTACTTGGGGATTAGCGGCTATCCCCAAAAAATATTCCGCTTCGTAACCGAACAATCCGGCGTGGATTGCGTGCTGAACTACAATCAGGCCACCCTGCAGAACACGCGGTTTCTGGACGAGACCGTCCCGGACCTCCAACGCCGGGGAATCGGGATCATAAACGCCGGTCCGTTCAGCGCCCGATTACTCACCAACGCTCCCTTGCCGACCTGGCTGAAGGAACCGGAAAACGTTCGGGAAGCCGCCCGGCGAGCGGCCGAGCTTTGCTCGCAACACGGCGTAGATATCGCCCAATTGGCGTTGCAGTATTCCGCCTCGCGACGAGAACTGGCGACGACCGTCGCCGGCAGCGCCAATCCCGACAATATTCGAAAATGGGCCAAGTGGCTCGAAGCGCCGATGGATCGGAAATTACTCGGCAAAGTGCAAGCCGTCTTCGAACCGGTGAAAAACATCGGGCACCTCGAAGGCTTGATCGAAAACAATTGAACCAATGATCCGCACCGCCGTTACCGTCTGCTTGGTGAAACAAGCCCAGGGAGGCCCATTCGTCCTGTGGGACGGAATCGAATCGAGCTGCCGCACCGCCGCCGAAATCGGATTCGACGCCATCGAATTATTCGCCCCTTCTCCCGAAGCCGTTCCGGCGCCGGCGCTCCGGGAGCTGCTGCAAACTCATCGACTCGACTTGGCCGCCGTCGGCACCGGAGCAGGCATGGTGATGCATGGTCTCAGCCTTTGCGACCCCGATCCCCAAACCCGGGATCGCGCTAAGCAATTCGTCCGGGAAATGATCGCTTACGGAGCGCAACTGGAAGTGCCGGCGATTATCGGCTCGATGCAAGGAAAATGGGGCGGCGAAGTCGACCGGCCATTGGCCTTGGATTGGTTGCGCCTCGCCTTGAACGAATTGGGAGAAGAAGCCGACCGCCGGAACCAATTCCTGCTTTACGAACCGCTCAATCGTTACGAAACCAATCTCTGCAATACAATCGCCGAAGGAATCGAACTCTGCCGGAGCCTGGCCACAGCAAACGTCAAACTGCTGGCCGACGTCTTCCATATGGGCATCGAAGAAGCCGAGCCGGCGGCGGCCATGGCCGAGGGAGCGGAATGGATCGGACATGTCCACTTCGTCGATTCCAATCGCCAAGCTCCCGGACGAGGCCACCTCGATCTGACGGCGATCGCCCAAGCTCTCGTCGACCACGGCTACGATCGCTTCCTGTCCGCCGAATGTTTTCCGATTCCTAATTCCCGGGACGCCGCCCGGCAAACGCTGGCGACCTATCGACGGCTGTTCCCTTCGCTTCAATCCCGAACAGAACGCCAGGATTAACCGAGGCGCCCCGCTTCCCGCCCGGGCCAACCGGTTCCGAACGGAACGAATCCGGGCAATGCGATCGGCAACTCCGGAAACGAACCTCGAGTCCAGCCGATTGACGATGCACGTATTACGCTTTTTCCCGCTGAACTACCGCATCGATCAGCTAAGAAAACGAAGCGATAATTGCTGACAATTCGCCCAACATACCGTATGTTTCCGGACCCAGATCATGCGCTTTTTACCGCTTGCACGACAGGGGATCCGTACGCTTCACCTGCCTTCGGCCCGGTTAATCCTGAGCGTCGCGCTTAGCTTCGGCGTTCTCGAAACCGGTGCAGCCGCCCCGTCCGCCGACCGGCTGCAGGCGTTGTATGTTTTCGACGAAGGCGAAGGGACGACCGTCAAGAATCGCTCCGGGGCCGCTTCGCCTCTCGACTTGACCATTGCCGAGCCGAACGCTGTCCGCTGGACCGAAAAAGGCCTGCAGCTGATTCGTTCGACCCGCATCGTTTCGACCCAGCCGGTATTCCAGATCAACGAAGCCGTCCGGCGCTCCGGCGAAATCACCGTCGAAGCCTGGATCACCCCGGCCAAACTCAACCAGGAAGGTCCGGCCAGAATCGTTACGGTTTCCCAAAACAGCACGCAACGAAACTTTACCCTCGGTCAGGAAGACGACACCTACGATTTCCGCTTTCGCACGACCGACACCTCCGACAACGGCTTGCCATCGACCCGTTCGCCCCGGGATTCAGTAACCTTGCGACCGACGCAGGTCGTCGTTACCCGCAATCGCGATGGCCTGGTCCGGTTCTACCTCGACGGACAACCGCGAGCGACCAAACAGGTCAAGGGATCGACTCAAAACTGGCAACGAAACTATCACCTGACGCTCGGCAACGAACGCAACGGCGACCGGGCTTGGCTGGGCTGGTACCGGATGCTCGCCATCTATTCCCGCAGTCTGCTTCCCGAGGAAATCGAAGCCCGATACCGAGCCGGACCGGAAGCTGTGTCGCCGCTCGCAGCTGCGGTGAACGCTCCTTCCCCCAATGAAACTCTCTTCACCACCCGCATCGCCTCGATCTTGGCCGATCGCTGTCTGGAATGTCACGACGCCGCCACCCGCAAAGGCAAACTGGATCTTTCCCGCAAGGACGCGGCCCTGGCCGGCGGCAGCGGCGGACCGGTAATCGTTCCGGGAAAGCCCGAAGAAAGCTATATGCTCGAAACGGTACTGACCGACGAAATGCCGAAAAAACGCGATCCGCTCTCGACCGAGGAAAAAGACCTGTTGGCTCAGTGGATCCGGGAAGGCGCTCATTGGCCGATCGAGTTCCTCGACCCCGCCGCTTTCGTACACGGCGGCAAAGCCGACGAAAATTGGCTCCGGCGACTGACTCTCACCGAATACGTCCAGAGCGTGCAGGCCGCCGTCGGCATCGACATCTCCGAAGAAGCCGTCCAGTGGTTGCCTCCCGATCTGAGAGCGGACGGATTCAGCAACACCGCCTACAATCTTCAAGTCGACCTGAAACACGTCAACGCCTACGCCCGGTTGGCCGCCGTGATCGTCAGCCGGATGGACATCGACGCTTTCGCCCGGAAATTCTCCAACAGGCGGCTGCTCACCGACGATCACATGCGCAGTTTTATCGAAAAAATGGGGAAACGGCTGCTCCGGGGCCCGCTGGATTCGGACGAAGTCGACAGCTATCGCGGCATTTCCACCACTGTGGCCGCTTCCGGTGGCGACTTCCGGGACGCTGTCGCCTTGATCATCGACGCCATGTTGCAATCGCCGCGATTCCTTTACCGGATGGAAAATCAACGGGGCGACGGCTCTCGCTGGACGGTCTCGGAATACGAGTTGGCCTCCCGGATGAGCTATATCCTTTGGGGAGCGCCTCCGGATGGGCCATTGTTCGAGGCCGCCGAATCCGGGGAATTGTTCACAGACGCCGATCTGGAAACTCAAATCGACCGCATGCTGGAAGATCCTCGGACTGTCAAACGGTCCCGGCAATTCCTGTCCGAATGGCTCGATCTGAACCGCCTAGACCATCTTCGCCCCCATCCGGACCGGTTTCCGAACTGGACGGCCGAACTCGCCGCCGAGATGAAACTCGAGACGCAACTGTTCTTCGAAGACCTGGTCTGGAAACAACGGCGACCGTTGCGCGAACTCTATAACGCCCAATTCACTTGGGCGACCCCGCGCCTGGCCGCTTACTACGGCCTGCCGAGCAACGAAGGCGAAACTCCCCAGCGATACGATCTTTCCGAAATTCCCGAGCGAGGCGGATTGCTCACGCAGGGCAGTCTGCTCACCGTCGGAGGCGACGAGGCCTCCATGGTTACCCGCGGGCTCTTCGTACTGCACGATCTGTTGCGAGGCGTCGTCAAAGATCCGCCTCCTTGCGTGAATACGACCCCGGTGCCCACGGCTCCCGGATTAACGCAACGGGCGATCGCCGAACAACGCATCGCCGATCAACAGTGCGGTGGCTGCCACGGCAAAATCGAACCCTTGGCGTTCGGACTGGAACGCTTCGACGGCACGGGCGCCTACCGGAAAGTCGACGAACACGGCAACCCCTTGCGAGAAGACGGACAAGTGATTTTCCCGGGATCCGACCGGATTCTGCCCTACGCCGCCGCCACCGAACTCATGCGGTTTTTAGCCGAAGGCGACCGGCCGGCTGAAACGATCACTTGGAAACTGACGCAATTCGCGCTCGGCCGGCCGTTGATCTTCGCCGACGCGCCGGCCGTTGACAAAATCCACCGGGCGGCGCAGAAAGAAGGAGGCACGTACCAAGCTCTGATCGCCGAGATCATCAAAAGCGATTTGGTCCGAACGATTCCAACGGAAAAAACGCCATGAACCACGCCAAGCTCAGCCGCCGCACCCTGCTTAAGGGATTAGGTTCGGTCACTGTCGGGTTGCCCCTGCTGGAAGAGATGCTGACGGCCGCTCCGCCGGACCCCCGGGCAGAGATTCCCGCGCGGGCCTTTAATGTGTTCTTCGGATTGGGCATTCCCGCCCCGTTGCAATCCGAAGGATTCGACGGCGTGCTCGAACCGCTCCAACCGCTAGCCGACAAGTTGCTGATCCTGCGCAACGTCGATCAAATCCGGTGCGACGAGTCCGGAATCAACGCCCATTTCGACGGCGCTTCGGGAGCCTTCACGGCCGAACCGCCCAATGGCGAAGCCAAGTCGGGCGGCCCCTCCCTGGATCAGGTCGTTCGCGCCGGCTGCTATCCCGACGGCCTGCCCGGCAATTTGCCCCCTTCCCTCGTCGCCGGCACGTTCTTTCGCCGCAGCCGGGTCAGCCGATACGTTCATAGTTACAACGTCGACGGAACAGTGGCGGCGGCCATGCAGGAAAAGCCCCGGGATTTGTTCGATCGCATATTCGGCCAACTCGAGTACGGCGACGGCCAATCCGAAGAACGAACCGAACGGTTGAAACGGAGCGTGCTCGATTCGGTTATCGAACAATACCAGCGTTTCACCGGACCTCTTTCTCCCTTGGGCTCGGCTTCCAAATCTCGTTTGAACGATCATTTGGACCGGATCAGGGAACTGGAACAACGGGCCTACGAATCTTCCGACCGGATCGAAGGAGCGCCGCCTCTTCCTCCCAGATCACAGCTGGCTCACGGCGGACGAGCCGATCCCGGCGGAGAAGGCATCGACATGAAACTCGACGATCTGGTCGAAGAATGGCGGCTGATGGCCGAACTTTACGCCTTGGCCATCAAAATGGATCGCGCCCGGTTCGGGGCCATCACTTTCCTTGCGGCCGGCGAACGGTTGCGCGTGACCGGCGACTACCACTACGGCGGCCGCAAAATCTACACCTTCGACGATGCCGCGCAGTTGGGCGCCTCCGGATCGCAAGGTTGCAGTCACGAATGGTGGCATCAGTTCAACGAGAAGAAGACCAACGAACAACTCCGGGCGCACGCTCATATGAAGATGCGCGAGGTCGCCTACTTCCTGCAATTGCTCGACGATTCGGAAAGTCTGGAAGCTAACGGCCGTTCGATCCTCGAAAACTCCCTGTTCACGGTTTCGACCGAATCCGGGGACGGCCGCCACTCGAACGTCAAGCGCGAGCTCTCCGGCGTGTTTCACGCCCTAACCGGAGCCGAAGGCCGGTTTAAAACCGGACAGATCATGGACGTCTCCGCCGAAGGCCTAGACGTTTACAACACGATGATCGCAGCGATGGGCGCCAAGGGAAAGCTAGGCCCCGACGATCGCGAGTTCCAGGCGATCGACGCCATCAGAGCTTGATCACGCCTGCAGTCCCCGCCGCCGGGACGCCGCACGACAAACGACCGCTCTTTCCGGCCCGGCCCGGACGGTCGAAAGGAAGGCCCCTTTGCCCGGAGCGCTCACGCGATCGACAGGTCCGCCTTAACCTCGTCGATTACTTCCATCATCCGGCGGCCATAACGGATGTAACTATCATAGATTTCCTGATCCGAGGCGTTAACCGAATCATCGTGGAACACGACGGCCAAATGCGGCTCGATGGAAATTCCGGCGTCGTAACCGCTTTGGAAGGCGTCCGTTAAAATCCGGCGAACCGCCCCGTGCCCGTCGCCGGGCAAAGTGTAGTCGGCGTCGTTCTTCTCCGGATTCCAGATCGCGTCCTTGATATGGATATGAACGACTTGATCCTTGACGTGAGTCCAGAATTCCCAGGGATCCTGTTTGGGATGAGGCGCGGGACGGCTCCGGTCGTCGTTGAACACGGGATTAGCGGTATCGAAAACCCATTTGAGACCAGGGACGCGTTCCAGCAGTTCCAAGGCATGCCGCCAACTCTTGCCGCCGTAGTTCATGCAGTTCTCGTGCATCGGGGTCAACCCGGCGTCCAAAAATCGATCGACGATTTCTTTTACTTGAGCGAACCGCCTTTCGACCATCTGATCTTCGCCTTCGTTGACGGCGTAACTCATGATGCGGACATACTGGGCACCGAGCCGTTGCATCCGGTCGATGGCCCGCTTCACGTCGGACAAATCGAACGGGTCCTGTACCTTCTTGCCCCAGTTGGCGATGGTCGAACCGAAGGCATACACCTTGACTCCCGCCTCGCCCAACCGGCGCTCCGCCAGCGCGAACGCTTCCTCTTCCAGATCGTGCAGATTAGCCTTGGGAAACCCAGGCACTTCCACCGTTCGAGCCTCGATGCAATCCCACCCCAATTCCAGGGTCGCCCGGATCTGAGTGTCAAGCGAAGCTCCCGCCTCGTCCGCAATGCCAGTCAATATCATATCGCTTCCCCCGCTCAATTACCGGTTCGAGGCTTTACCGCCGGACTGATTCCCGAGTTGCCGTAGATTTCGGCCAAGGGCAGTTGACACTTGGCGGAAACCAACTGCAGAAGCCCTTCCTTGCCTTCGACCGAACGCAGAATCCAAGCCCCTCCGGTCTGCTTCAAATAATGGTCGACCAGCCAACTTCGGTGGGAGATCAAGAGATATTCCATCAACGAATCGATGTGGCGATAATGCCAGAATTTCCCGCCCTGATCCCAAGCCGCCGAATTGTCGGAAAGCACTTCAACGATCACGTGGGGATTGACGAGCGTATCCTCCTTGGCGTCGACGAATTCCGGAGACTTGGACACCACCTGCACATCCGGATAGGCGAACAGCCCGGTACTCGGCACCGACAGTCTCATGTCGCAATTGAGCACGCGGCAATCCGCGCCCTTCAGGCGATGCCTCAACTCCCCGGCCACGTTGGTCGCCAGCAGGGTGTGCAGTAAATTGCCGGTAATCTGTTCCCCCGCCCGCTCGCCCACGTATTCGGTACGACCGTCCTGTTTCCGCTCTTGCTCCAGATATTCCTGAGGCGTCTGTTGTTCTTCGCTCATATCGTCGATTCCGCCGGGCTATTCGTCGTTTCCGATCTTCCGAGTTCAAAGACGACGGTCTTCTCGCGACTCGGTGACGTTCGAAATCGGGACCGGCACTTCCGCAGAGAAGATTCATTTAACGCCGCCCGAAGCGTCAAATACCGTGGTCGCCAACTTCCGAACCGGGAGCCTACGAAAAAATCCATGCGAAATCCATTGTTTATCGCTCGTCCCGCAGAAGCGCCGGTCCTCCGTCGCTCCCCGCTGCCTCCGAGGCAAGCGACCGTGCCCGCCATAGTCGGCTTGAACGATAATCGATAACAAAGGGAATTATCTAATTGACTAGCACATGCGAATTCGTGCAGACTTTCCGAGAGCACGAAGAGATTATCAATGAGCGAAAATCACCCCAAGTTGGAAGAGAGGGGAACCGGCAACAAAGCTAACTGGAAAAATCGAACGATCTGGACACGAGATAATCTCCATGTCCTGCGCGGACTCAACTCCAAGTCCGTTGACCTAATCTATCTCGATCCGCCATTCAATTCGAATCAAGAATTTGAAGCGCCGATAGGAAGCCAGGCGGCAGGTGCGGCCTTCAAGGACGCATGGACGTTCGATGATGCCGATCGCGTCTATTTGGCACTCCTACAAGAACGCGACCCTGCGACCTTTGCCGTATTCGATACGGCTCGTTTGGCGCACGGCAAGGGCATGGCCGCCTATCTCGGCATGATGGCTCAACGCCTTGTCGAAATGCATCGCGTTCTCAAACCGACAGGCAACGTTTATCTCCACTGCGACCCCACAGCATCGCACTATCTCAAGATACTGATGGATAGCCTTTTCGGGCGCCCGAACTTCCGAAATGAGATAGTATGGAAACGAGCCAATGCTCATCCTCTTTCTATTCGTCGGTTTGAAACAATTACGGACACGATACTCTATTACGCGAAAACCAAATCTTTTGTTTTTCACGGCGATCAAAAGCCGATGTCAAAAGATCAAATCGATGCGCTTTACACGTTCAAAGATAAAAGAGGTCGTTTCACCACGACGGATCTGAGCGGGGGCAAGGCAGGAGGTAATGACTCCTATCTTCCGTTTAACGGAGTATCTCCGCCAGCTGGCCGGGCATGGGCACCGCCACAACTTTCCAAGCTGCCCGAATGGGCAACTGCCATTTTAGACAATAGCTATGCTAAACTTGGACAGCTGGAAAAATGCTACGCACTCTAGAAGGCAGGTATGATTCACTGGACGAAAAACGGCAAGCCCAGATTAAAGAGATATTTGGAAGGAATCCCGATGCAAGTTACGCCCAATCTCAGACTTCCTGACATGACTTAACCATAGAAACCATTAAAATTCATCAAAAGCCAATAAAATCAGCTTTTTTCGAAAAATGCGGTTGACATTTCGAAATTTTGCGCTAATAATACAATTGTGCACAAATGCGAATCACGGAACTCGTTTAATTTCGATTCTCAGCCTCAAAATGCGATCGTTATCGATGGCCAAATTGCGATGTCATCGCAAGACGGCATGACCTGTTATTTTTCCGATTTGGAACCGATATTTCAGCATGCCGATAAAGACCAGGCTTCGCGGCGCCTGATCATTGGCATGCTTCATGTGACGAATAAGATTTCTCAGAAACGTTTGACCGAAGTGTTTAGAGTCCATCGAAACACGGTGTCGTCTACCTCGGCTCAATTCCGTGCCAAGGGAATGGCTTCTTTCTTTGAAAAAAAAACGGGTCGAGGCCGCACAGTTCTGACTCCAAAGATCATTGAATCAGGAATTCAACTGCTAGCCGAGGGGAAGAGTCAACGCGGTGCCGCCAAGGTTCTGGGAATCAATCCGGTCACCTTTCATTTGGGTTGTAAAGCGGGACTGATTCAAGTGCCGTCAAAGCCTTTGAAGACGGAGGCTCTCGAAACCGAGAAAAAGCTGGCTAAGGCCACGGAACGTTCCGAACGAAATACCAAGGACCAGCAGACGTCGAGAGGTCGTGCGACTCATGACGTGATGGGGCGTCAGTTGGCTGCCAAGGGGAAATTGGCGGCGGCAAAGCCTCCTTTCGACAAGGCCCATAAAGCCGTGGAAAACGGTGGCGTCCTAACCGCCTTGCCGATCTTGATTCAAGAAGGATTGCATCATGGGGTCCACGAATATCTGAAGCTTTCGAAAGGTTATTACGGCGTGACGACGATTTTGAATTTTCTCGCCTTTCTCAGTTTGGCCAGGGTTCGGAATCCTGAAGCTATCCGCTATGAAGCCCCGGGCGAATGGGGAATTATCCTGGGCTTGGACCGATGCCCTGAAGTTAAGACCTTGCGAGGGAAATTACGCCATCTGTCCGAAAACGAATGGTCGGTTCGGACTTGGCAAAAGAACGTGTTCCGTGATTGGATGAACCAACCGCAGAATGCCGCGGCGACTTTGTTAGTCGCTGGGCATTCTAACCCAAGTTTGTCAGTCTGGTCTAGAAAATGCGTTTTTCCCAAGGAATTCGATCATTTTAAAAATCGTAGGGCATTACATTTCCATCATTTTGTGATTTAAGCCTAAGGTTAAGCCTTGGATTTACGCACTCCCCCTGGGGCGGAATTAATGCCCAGAGCTTCATAGATTTCCCGCTGCTTCGGTTCCGCGGAAACGGCTCGGCGCACGTGAACGGTAGTGCCATCGATTCGGCGATAAACGCCGGTAACCCGCTTGTGGTCGTTCAACGTGTCCCGGATGGTATTCCAGCTGTCGGTGATACCCTTGGCACGTAAGCGCGTTCTTATCGTTTGGACCAATTGGTAGGCCAATACGGAAAGGAACAGATGTCCCTTCGCGCGTCGGGAGGTTTGATGGTAGCTGGGGCGCAAGCCGAGTTCGGATTTAAGGGATCGGAATACCGCTTCCAGATCCGTCAGCGTGATATAGGTTTTCCAGAGGGTTGACTCATCCCATTGATCTTGATTGGTCCGCAAGCAATACACTCCGGGATGGGTGGCTTTGGAGCCAGGCTTGGGATGATGGTTCCAAGTGATGCTCTTGGCGTTTTGGGGATTTTGGTCATCGGGGATCACCTGGATGTCGTAGTGTTGTCCTGCGGCCGAGTATTGTTGCTTCAGGCGGCCGATTTTCTGGTGCACTTTGTCCCGCCGCTTGATTCGGCGTGGCCGACTGAGTCCAGCCTGTAACCGTTCGAGTTGGGCGGTAAACTTCTGGTCGGACGATTCCTGCATCGCCCGCTCCTTTTCCTCGCGCTGCTCTGAATGACAATACAAGAAGACTTCGCCATTTTCCTGGACTTCTTTCCGCAAATAAACGGAAGGTCCCGAAGCCGTCTCGACCTCCGTCGCCCCCTCCGGGTCGAAGATCCGTTCCTGCTGACGACTCACGGTCAGGTAGCGAGTGCCGCGTTCCCGGAGCCAGCGGAGATTGGCCTCCGTGGCGATGCCGCAATCCATAATCACAGTCGCTTCCGCCGGAACCGCCAGCGATTCCAGCATTGCGGCCAAGGTTTGATTTTCGCTCACGTTGCCCGCGAAAACTTTCGATCGGCGAACCCAGCCACGGCTGTCCAGAACCAGAGCCAGCGTCAATAAGGGACCATCGCTTCGCTTCTCTTTCGAGCGACCCCGCTGAGCTTCTGGAATCTTCCGCGCTTGACCCTCGAAGTAGGTGTTGGTCAAGTCATAAAGGGTAATGGTCGGTTTTAAATCGAAGATCGTCTGCAGGCCGTGATACCAGTCCGATTCGATTTTCTCCTGCCGTGATATCAAGGCGTCCGAAGCTCGATACAACTGACTGTGCCCCATGGTTTCAAAGTCTCTTTTCAAGAGTTCGCCCAAAGCACTGCTCTCTCTGAGCCACCGATTAGTATGTCGCTCCGATCCGGGAGCAGCCATCCGACCGATGACCGAGCCGAGGATCGCATGGCATTGAATTTCCCGGAGGCCGTGCCGGCGCAGGATCGCTCGTAATCCCAGGGTTTCGATCGCCCAGAGAGCGACATGCTCGACTCCCACCGAGCGGCTGAGGATCAAGGACGCGTTATCCAGATCGACGGCTTGGAATTCTCCTTGGTCTAAAGGATCTTCGCCGGCGATTTCCTCGATTCGAGTGGCTTGGCGTTCCACGAGTTGGGCGTAAAGATATTTCGCCTTGTGCTCCATCTCCGGAGAGCATTTGAGCGGTATCAAGGGTTGAGAACCTTGAAGCAATTCCACGACTTTAGAACACAACAGAGGCCATTGCTTCGACTCAATCTCGAAATCGGATCCCAAATTGAGCAGCGTCTTCTGACGAACCCGATGGTTATCCCGGTAGGAGCGAACCAAGCGATAGGTGTCATAGTTTTGGCCCTCTTTACCGGTTCTCGTTTTCGTTTTGCAAACGAACATACGGCGAGAAAATATCCGAGAGCAAGAGGGGGGCAACAGATTTTTTGACGATTATGGTACTACATTTGGATTGCTGGGCAGGTAACCTGAGGATGGAAAGCTCGCAAAGTCAGTCAGCGACTGACTTTCGTTAATAAAACGTTTCGTGATTCGGCAGCAAGTCTGGGGCAATTTGAGCTAAAATAATTTCTAGACCGGTCAAATTGACAAACTTGGGCTAAGGTTGATACCGGTCGCCGGGGAAATCTTCCCAAGCACTATGTCTCGCGAGAGAAGCTATGTCTTCCCGCTACGGCGGGTTATTGGCTTGATGCCTTGGGAGGCAGTCCTTTGATGTGCCTGCATCAAGCTCTCGACCCCAAAATGGTGGCAATGATCGAACAAGTGATCGTCCCGGAATTGAGACAGAACGGGAAAGTGGGAGAACCAGATCCTGACCTGACCCGAACCACTTCGATTGATCCCTCGGTTACTTTAGTATTCGATCGCGAAGGATGGTCTCCGAAATTATTTGAGAATCTAGCCAAAGCCGGCATCGCGGTGATTACTTGGACCAAGAATCGGCAAAGCGAAGATTGGTCGGCAACCGCCTTCCGGGAAACCGAAGTCCCCCGGTACGGCCCGGCGGAAACTCTCACGAGAAAAATGTGGTTGGCCGAACAAACCATGCCACTAACCAAACGCCTGAACGTCAGGGAAATCAGAAGACGGCTTGAAGATGGCAGGCAGTTGTCAATGGTGACTACCCATCCGACTCTGCCGAGGCCCCAAGTCGCTGGAGCAATGTTTTCAAGGTGGTCTCAAGAAAACTTCTTTAAATATATGCGACAAGAATTTAATTTGGATTCCTTAACCACTCAGGGTCTCGAAGAAATCGATCCTGAAGCCCGAGTCGTCAATCCCGAAGCTCGACAACTGAACAAAGAAATGAAACTAACCAAGCTTCGGCCAGGCCGACTCAGAAATCGATTGGCTGAACCGGCTTTGTCAAGAAACGTTCGAATGAAATATGAATCTGAATCAGCCCAAGCCGAATCCGAAGCGCAAACCTTAAAAACAAAGCTCGAAGCAACCCCGACGCACGTCAAAAATGGACAGTTATCAGAACCACTGCAAACCTTGCCGTCCGTCGATCGATTAATCTATGATACGATCCGGATGATGGCTTATCGAACCGAAGTACGAATGATGAGCCCGATTATCCTGGCTCAAGGAAAAAAGCGCAACGCTCGCAAACTGCTTCAAGCTTTATATCGGGCCAAAGCCAATATTATTCCTGAAGATCAAGCGAAGTCATTACGGGTTCAAGTTCTTGGGCTTGGCAGCACTGGATTAGATCAAGCGCTCAACGGATTATTTTCCGAATTGAATGGATTAGGCGCGACTTATCCTGGGACAGATCTTCGAATGATTTACGAACTCGCGAATTGAAAATAATGCACAAAACAAATTTAGCAAGGTCAGGAAGTCTGAATCTATGGACAGACATCACATCTGCGAGCAAACAGGAGCGCACCGGCTATCCGACACAGAAACCGTTAGCACTACTGGAACGGATCATCAATGCATCCAGCAACGAAGGTGACGTTGTAATGGACCCGTTTTGCGGCTGTGCCACTGCCGCCGTCGCTGCGAAACGTCTACAACGCCAATGGATCGGCATAGACATATCTGAAAAAGCCGCCGAATTAGTAACGACACGATTGCATAATATTCTTGACGAAGTGCCGCTCTACAAGACAGACGATATCATACACCGGACAGACCAACCAGGTCGAACGGACCTCGGCGACCTTCCCAACCCCCGGACTCACCTAGACTTGCTCTTTGGCCGACAGGATGGATTATGCGGAGGTTGCGGAATTCAATTCTTCAAACGGAACCTGACCGTGGATCATATCGTTCCTAAGGCGAACGGAGGGACGGATCATCTCGAAAATCTCTGGCTCCTATGCGCGGCCTGCAATTCGTCGAAGGGAACTCAATCGCAAGAGGAATTCCTTAAGAAACAGATGCAAAAACGCACGGCCCTGTTCCCTTGGCTTGTCAGTTAGTCGCCCCCAAGCCCCGCTAGAAAAGCCGTTATCTGCAGTCAGAACTTGTAGGTAAACCGCATGCCAACCATTCTCGTGACGATGGACTCCATTTGCCGGAGCGAGTCCTTCGTTCTGACGTTATGTCGTCCTGCGAAGCCGGTTACGTGGCAGTTCAGGCGCTTGACGCTGAACTGGTGATAAACGCGGTTTTTAGTCTTATTATATCAAGGATCAGCAATTTTTCCCTATCGTTCGTTGGCGTGGGAGGTTACTACAACCCTTTCCTTGGTGGAGGTAAAATGAAAGACGAATTCAGGAAGTATCCGATGACGCCAGCACAGAATTGAAAGGCGGCCTTTCAATTCGACATCCAGGCGAAGCGAGAATACCCCAAGGCCAGCAGTTCTTAGATGGGTTGCGGCGGCAAACGACGCTTTCTCGATTCAACTCGCCGCTTCAAAAATCAATCTGACAGGGGCAACGTTCGAACACTTCACCAACCGGCCTTCTATACCGTAATCAGCAACCTACAGGACGCCGTTCGATCGAAAAACCAGCCTGCCCACTGTCGCCCGGAGCACGCCCCGGAAAGGTATTCGAGTGCCAATTGATCGCCTCCTGAAGCAATCCGAGCCGCTCACCGAATCGCATCGATGCCTGAGGCATCCGTCCGAAATTCGCCTGCCCGTTCGACCCGCATAATCGCCGAACCGCCCCGCATCTCCTACCCTCCGAACCGTTTCGCGTCGAGACGATTTTCTGCGGCAAGGCGCCGCGTTTGCCGACTCGACACCACTCTGCCGGCACCCTCGGAAAGGACGCCCGATCACGGGACCGGAAGACGAAAACGAGAAACTACGATCCCACGATTAATCGCCTTGGTTTTGGAACAACCCGCCAATCTGTTTTCTGGCGATTATCGTCGTTACGATCAAGGTCAGCAGACCGGCAGTAACGACGCTCGCGGCCACTCCCAACCAAATCCCCAGCGTTTTCATTTCCCACGCGACAACGAATAAAGCGACAAACCCGGCCACCCCGAACAGTTCTCGAAACAAGGTAATCCCAAACGCCACGGCCGGCCGCTGAAAAACTTGCAGCAGCGAATTCAAGGAAAAAGTGAACAAGTGCACCGGCAATAACAAACCGTAGACTTTCAAAAACTCGACGCCGATCCTTACGACCTCCGGATCGTCCGAAAACAAGGCCATCAGCGGGCGACCGGCGAGCCAAAGCGCCAACGCTGCGACAAACATCAAAAAACCGCCTGCTTTGAGACAATACCGCAGCGCTTCCCGCACGCGGGCGTGTTCCCCGGCGCCCACGTTTTGAGCGGCTATCGCACGCAGTGCCGCCGCAATCGCCAATCCGGTCATCAACAATACTTGCTGAATCCTCAACCCGACGCCGAACGCCGCAATCGCCTCGACGCCGAATCGCTTCAAATACACTTGGACGACGAAAATGCCGACGACGATCAGTACATAACCCGCGCTGATGGGTAAAGTCAGCCTCACGATACTGGCGAAATCCTCTCGAATCGGGCGATAGGTCGCCCGCTCTCCTTGGGACATGAGTTCGGATTTGAGAGCCTGCCGCACCACGTAGATCATGACCCCGGTCTGGCAAACCAAAGTGGAGATCGCGATGCCGCTAGTGCCGAACCCCGAAAACAGCCCCGGAATACCGAACATGATGTTACTCGCCACTTTATTTCGGGAAATCGTGAGTTTTTTTGTAACTGCCTAGGTCTACCGACTCATGACAATTTCGTCTGAACTACGGGCTCGCCTCCCTGTTCCGCAGCCCTCTTTAGTCCGATCTCAATACCCTTTTCAATACCGATCTGGACACCGACGTGGTGGGCTAACAAGGAGGTAGATAACTTGTTATAACCGTTCCAAATGATTTGATGTCCCGGAACCTTGTCCTGTTTCCGCTGACGAAATCCTCCGAGATGGGCCATTAATTGAACGGCAGGGCCGAGGCTTGCCGGTGGTTCCAAGCGGTAAATTTTGGCGTAGTCGTTGAGAAAGCCCAACTCGTCGCTGGTAAACATAATCTCGGGGTTCCAATCGGGCGATTGCCGTCCCAGTAAAGTCATGACCATGATCCGCCAAGCGATCACGGCCTGGATCGCAATGACCCGTCGCAAGCGTTCAGCAGTGCGAAACAGCAGCGCTTCAATTTTACATCCCGACTTGAGAACTCAAAAAAAATCCTCGATTCGCCACCGTTGCAAATAATACTCGACCACCTGTTACGCCCGGTTGGCGTCCTTCACTTCCAAGGTAGTCAGCAAGTGCCATTGTACGGGAGGTTCGTCTTCGGGCGGACTGATCTCCTTAATGTGGACTGTCGACAACTTGATGGGAGCGACTCCCTTGATGGTCGCCGGCAGGGTCAACTGACGGAAGCGTAACTCGCATTGGGCGACGCGCTTAAGCCGAGCGGGCCTCGCTGGCTGGCGACTTGATTTCAGCCGTTCCGTTAACCCCTTGATTTCGACCTCCATGATGCGATCGACCGACCCCTCGCTCATTTGATCGAACAGCTTCGGCACTTTCTTTCCAATCATTCGATTATGATGAGCCCGAACTAACAAGTTCACTCGCGGATGGTGGCGTTGCGCCTCGAACAATTCAAAAAAGTCCGCCTCCCGATCACCCACGGCAACCACTTGGGTCTTGCCACTGACCTGACGTGCGGCCTGGGCCATATCCTTGAAGCCCTCCAGCCAGCGGTCCGTCTTTTTGCCTTTTTTGCTCGGCTCTGAGTGCTGAGTTAGCCGGTCGAATCCCAAGCGTAATATCCCCAATGGCAGTCCTTGGTCCGTGACGGCCATGGTCGTATGTATCTGGATTCCGGCGGTCTTGGAATTCGTCTGGTTTCTGCCGATGATCTGTAACCCTTCGCAACCGGGGCGAGTGGCAAATCTGAGATCGGTGCCGTCTTGAATCGCCAGCACCGTGGTTTGATTTCGGAACCGTTGCACGCTGCGATGGCGATGGGTCGCCAAAATGTTTGCTACCGTCACTCCGCTGTCGTCCGGCTTCTCGACCAGGCGATAGAAGGCATTGATGGCGGTCAAATCATTCTCGGGGGCGGCGTTGATTTTCTCTCCCATATGTTGTGCTAGTAGTGGGACGCTTCTGACCAGACGGGCCGTCAATCGCTTATCACCCAACGGAGCTTCGCCAAATTCATTCTTCGCCCATTCCGAGGTGTTCAAGCCGGCTCCCGGTTCCAAGGCCGGAGCATGGTCGACCCAAGGCACTTGTAATGCTCGCCGCCAGCCGGGAGTCAAGGCGTACATGTAAATCGTTTTAACCGTTTTTTCAAACCGTTTGTGACGATCTTGACGACCGCGACCGACCGTTTGACCAACGCACACGAAATTAGCGGCGCGCAAGCAGGTCCCCTCGTATCCTTCGTCGGTAAAACTTTCGACGAGTAACGGTCGATAGTCATACTGAGATTTAAAATCATCGGGCAAGCGTCGCAAAATAATCCCCAGCACGTGGCTGGCCAGATGCTGACAACGAACGGACGGGCGGATGAGAAATCGACTCAGCCCCACCACTCGGTGAAGCTGATCCCGACGTTGTTCCTCGCTCCAAGCTATCCAACGATCCCGGGCCGTGAGCCGTACAGCGGAAGCGGAGAATCCGGCCGCTCCCAGCCAACCATGCGCGGAACCAATCAGATAACGGATTTGGCAACCCACGAAGGTTGTCATCCCTTGAGGATGTTCGTTGGCGATGAGCGTGTTCCACACCGGGCGATTATCGTCGGTCACGACCATCACCTCCAAATCAGTAATCTTCGCTAGGGTCGGAGGTGCGGCTTTCGGTAGCGAAACAGCCTTGTCGAGTAATCGAGGAGTTGACTTCACGGCCAGCCGACGGGCCGCCGGCAATGACAGACCTTTCGTCGTCTCCAGTTGCGACAGTGTCTTTAGGCACCCCGCCAGTTGAGGTCGCCCTTGGGGATCGAAAAAACGAAATTCCTGGCAGATTCGTCGGCCTAAATAACTTCGGCTATTAAACTGTTCTTGGGTAAGAATCGCCGTAATTCGCAGAAGCGAACCCTCCAGATGCAACGTTCAGCAGATATTAGATTGCGCCATACGGCAGCTGGTATATCCATTCAAAAATAGATTGTCCAGTCTTTTTTTCCATTAGACGGTAGGCCTAGGTACCTGGTCCTCCCATTTTTCCAGTAAAAGCGACAGTTTTAAACTGTGGGGCCCGATCGAAGGCCTCGAAATCAACCGATTAACAGTTTATCGGCCAACTCTTCTGGGGCAAGACGCAAGGTCGAGATGACATCCCATCCCTGCTTTTCGGCAGTGCTGATCACCCCGCGAAGGACGGCGAAGTCGGCGGCGCCTTGCTGTGAACGAAAGCAACCGGAGATCTTCATGACTAATTTCATCATCCTTGAATCGCGCTCCGCCAGGTTATTCGTGAAGGGAATGGCCCAGTCGAACACGAACCTGAGCGAGTCTTCTCGATTCCGTTGCAACCGTTCCGCCAGATTATGACCGGTACGTTTTCTTCGGCGGCCCCGCTTGCCAGACGGCAACGGCGGTAACTCTTGGTGATACTGAATCGCCTCGTTCAAGATGTCGTCATAACGTTGGTAGATCGTTTCCCGCAAGTCTTTCGCCAGCTCGGGTGACCCGCGATTTTGATGAGTCGAATCACGCCGTTTCGCTCGCCGAACAAATCGCTCCAGAACTAATAAATACCACAACATCTTTCCCGCCCACTCCTCCTGTTGTTCCTTGGCGGCTTGTAACTCCCGCAGATGATGAGCATGGCAGTATCGGTGGATCAATGCTTCCATTTTGGGATAAGACGCAAAACTGTCGTGCACCACCCGCCCGGTCAGATCGCCGAACATTTCACCGCGACCCTCGGCGACGCGTAAGCTCGTCGTCTTTTCGGTGCTCATGACGTGTAACCACTGCGTTTTGCCTTCGATTCGTATCAATCATTGCAAAAGTAATGTCATGTAATTATATATCGAGTATCATCCAATTTAAAGTATGATTGGACCATTCCCATTTTCTTTTGGATGGATTGCATAATGTTTTGAATTTTCTGTTGCATCGTCTTTTTGTTGGGTATCATTATTTTAGCTAATCTTTGCTTTAAATGGTTCCAAACCTGCTCATCGGGATTTAATTCAGGGCTGTATGGAGGAAGATATTTCATTTCAATACTATCGTTTTCGGCTACGAACTCTTGGGTATAATCTGCTGTATGATAGCTGGCGTTATCACAAACAACAATTATTTTCCGTCCCACATCATTAGAGAGTTTCGATAAGAACTCACAAAAACGCTGGGCATTCATTTTTCCTTTGAAAATGTTAAATATCATCCGCCCGTCAGCGGATATGGCTGAAACTAGTTTAATCGAATAGCGATCCCCGGCATCTCGAACTACCGGCGTGACACCGATTCGAGACCAAGTGGTTCCTCGATGATAATCAGCTCGGACTGACGCTTCATCCAAAAAGAGAATTAGGGCATTCTCTTGCTCAGCTCGTTGTTTCAAGCCTGGAAACATCTCAAGATACCGTTTGATTTTCTTCTGGTTTTGTTTGTAAGACTTGTGGATGGGGCGCTGGGGAGTTAATCCCATAGAATGAAGCAATCGACTGATGGTGGAAACGTGAACCGACACCCCGAATTGTTGTTTCAATAACACTTGCATGGTTTTGAGACTCCACAGGCAAAAGTCGAATTGAAATTGCTTGGGATTTCCCATAGTCACCGCGTTGTATAACCATTGAGCCATTTCTTCTGTAATCTTACGGGGACGTCCTGATTTAGGATTGTCTTTAAGTCCTTCGTAACTCCCAGTCGAAAACCAAACGAGCCAGCGAAATACTGTGCGTGCTGACATACCCATTACACTGACAACTTCAGCTACGGTTGAACCATTTTTAACTGCTTCTACCGCAGTTGTTCGTAGTTCATAGGTATAGTGATTACGAGAAGATTGAGTTGGTTTATTGTTCACGTCTTTATAGACATTCGCAATACAAAAAACGTTGCAAAAAATATATATATATTTCATTTTTCGGATTAATAAATTCCTGATCAATTATGACATTACTTTTGCAAAGATTGATAAACCCGTCTCGTCCAAATGTTTGGGGGCCTCTCCTTGAGCTACTTGACGTTGTAACGCTGGAGCAAGCGGTCGCACTTCCTCGGCTTGGCGCCGACAGACGGTCGCGACGGTGGCCGAAGACATGTTGACTCCTGAGAGCACCTTCAGAATCTCCACGATCCGCCGCTCCGGGATCAAGTGCTTGATCCGCAGATAAACGACGTGCGCCGACAAGTTCGGCCCGAATTGGACGGGACCGTCGACTCCGGCAGGAAACGTGGCCCGGACCAGCCGGCCGCAATGGGAGCAAGAACAACGATGCGCCCGATACTCAGTCGTCTTGATTGTGCGACTGGGGACTTCTTGATCCACGAGCTGTCGAACTTGAATTTCCGGGTGCCACTCGGCAGTTTCATCGATCGCTTCCCCGCGATGGGGACAGACCGTGGGATACAATTCCTGAACGGAGTCCGGCTGGGAAGTTTGCCTCATCGTTCGCCACTGATGACCGGGTTGTCCTCCCGAGGACTTTTTCTCGCAGTCACGCCGAGGACGACCGTTGGCGGTCGAGTTCTCTTTCTTGAAACCGTCGCCGGAAGGCGGTCTGCTGCTATTGCGACTATTCTGTGCTAACTGCCGGCGACATTCCTTGACTTGCTCGGTTAACTCGTTGATGCGACCCCGTAGTTTGGCCACTAAGGGTTATCGCCAAAATAAACTATCTGTTTTTCGTGTATGTATCAAATGTATTATTTACATTCATGGGGCTTTAATTTATAATTCCATTCACCATGAAACTTCTCTTTAGTTGAACGCAAATCTTGCATTTGTTCGTCAGTAATTTTTATGCCCGTCTGATATTTGGATTCATCTAGATCACAGTTTATTTTCAACCCATTTTTAGTTGTTGTATTGCTAATCAAATTAACTATGGTTTCATAATTGGTTAATGGGCGTCCCCGCCAATTCATTGAAATATATGAAAACATTTGATGTTCAATTTTATTCCACTTGCTCGTACCAGGTGGAAAATGACAAACTGATATTTCCATACTAAGTTCATCAGCCAGTTTTTGTAACTCGGTTTTCCATAATTTATTACGACTACCATTTGAACCTCCTCCATCAGCTGTAATTAATAGCTTCTTGGCCTTGGGATGTTTTTTTCGTCCCATTGCTAGCCACCATCGACGAATAGTTTCTACCGCAAATTCCGCAGTATCGTGATCAGTGCCTACACTTACCCAACCCGTATTGGTGTTAATATCAAACACGCCATAGGGATTTGCTTTAGGTAGTTTTGGATCAGGGAAATCATGCATTTTGACTAGTTCAGGATTTCCATTCGGATGCCATTCTTTCCCCATATTTTTGTGCTGTCCCACCAATTCCTTTTTTTTGGTGTCAACCGAAATCACGGGTTCATTTTCCTTCAGGAATTTCCGAGATTTGCGTTCAATATATCGAAATTGCTGGTCTCGATCGGGATGCTGGTTGCCTTCTAGGGTTTTCTGGTTTCCTTGAAGGCTGTATCCCATTTCATGGAGCAAACGATTTACGGTGCGTTCACTTATCTGATGTCCCATTTCATTTAATTTAATTTTGATTTGTTCAGCACTTTTGCAGATCCAACGCAACGGATTTTCAGGATCACCTCGAGTTTTGGGTTCGATAAGATTATTCAGATCTGACAAAAGAGTCTTGTCGTGTTTGGCTAATAATTTCCGTCCCCCTCCTGCTTTCCTTTGGCGATTTTTCTCCGAAATTGCTCCCGGTTTTAATTCATTAATTCCCGCTCGAATCGTAGTGCGGCTAGCACCCGTAGCTTCGTGAACTATTTCTATTCCACCCCTACCAATGGCTATTGCCTCGGATGCTAGCCAATGACGCTTAATCAATTCTTGGAAGTTTGGCTCCAAGCTCATATATTTTTTTTCTGATATCAATCTTTGCAAAAGTAATGTCATAATTGATCAGGAATTTATTAATCCGAAAAATGAAAAATATATATATTTTTTGCAACGTTTTTTGTATTGCGAATGTCTATAAAGACGTGAACGATAAACCAACTCAATCTTCTCGTAATCACTATACCTATGAACTACGAACAACAGCGGTAGAAGCAGTTAAAAATGGTTCAACCGTAGCTGAAGTTGTCAGTGTAATGGGTATGTCAGCACGCACAGTATTTCGCTGGCTCGTTTGGTTTTCGACTGGGAGTTACGAAGGACTCAAAGACAATCCTAAATCAGGACGTCCCCGTAAGATTACAGAAGAAATGGCTCAATGGTTATACAACGCGGTGACTATGGGAAATCCCAAGCAATTTCAATTCGACTTTTGCCTGTGGAGTCTCAAAACCATGCAAGTGTTATTGAAACAACAATTCGGGGTGTCGGTTCACGTTTCCACCATCAGACGATTGCTTCATTCTATGGGATTAACTCCCCAGCGCCCCATCCACAAGTTTACAAACAAAACCAGAAGAAAATCAAACGGTATCTGGAGATGTTTCCAGGCTTGAAACAACGAGCTGAGCAAGAGAATGCCCTAATTCTCTTTTTGGATGAAGCGTCAGTCCGAGCTGATTATCATCGAGGAACCACTTGGTCTCGAATCGGTGTCACGCCGGTAGTTCGAGATGCCGGGGATCGCTATTCGATTAAACTAGTTTCAGCCATATCCGCTGACGGGCGGATGATATTTAACATTTTCAAAGGAAAAATGAATGCCCAGCGTTTTTGTGAGTTTTTATCGAAACTCTCTAAGGATGTGGGACGGAAAATAATTGTTGTTTGTGATAACGCCAGCTATCATAAAGCAGAGTATACCCAAGAGTTCGTAGCCGAAAACGATAGTATTGAAATGAAATATCTTCCTCCCTACAGCCCTGAATTAAATCCCGATGAGCAGGTTTGGAACCATTTAAAGCAAAGATTAGCTAAAATAATGATACCCAACAAAAAGACGATGCAACAGAAAATTCAAAACATTATGCAATCCATCCAAAAGAAAATGGGAATGGTCCAATCATACTTTAAATTGGATGATACTCGATATATAATTACATGACATTACTTTTGCAATGATTGATAACGGCAACCTGATCGCTCACGCTTAATCATACCATACATATTTCATTTTTTCAACCTTTAAAAGTAATTAATTCTAATTCGTTGGTTGTCAAAGGATTGGAAACTAAGATTTACCGTCATCAAGCCTCTCAAAAACCATTGAATCGACCTAAATGGGTTGATAACTTCCAGCTTTAAATAAACCATCGAAATCAGTTTTTAGATTACCAGAGAGATTATCCGTCCATTAACATGTCAGAATGAAACTCTGATAAAAGATTTAATCATTTGAACAAATATGTTATTTAGGCGAGAGCACTAACTCGCTCTCGCCGACCGCGGCCGCCGTTTCGGCGGCACTTCCCTCCGTAGCGTTTTCCCCCGTCTCCGATTCGATGGCCGGCGAATTTTGGGGGCCGGATTGACGGGGTAGTTGTTCCTCCAAGATCGGCTCGGCTGGATTGCCTTCGGCCTCGTGAGAGCCCCGCTTTTCGAGTTCGGCCAGCCGGGCTTTAAGTTGCTGAATCTGTCGCTGATCGGCTTGACGTTCGATTCGTAACTCGGCAATGAGAGCTCGAGAACTCTCCAACTGCGATTGAGATAGCTGATACTTGGCCTGGGATTGCTGGAGCTGAGCTCGAGTGGCTTGTAACTGACCTTGAGACTCCTCCCACCGAGCTTGTAACCCAGAACACAGTTCGTGATCGGTGAAACCGTTGCGGTTTTCCGAAGCTTGGCACGTCTCCAAATTGCAGGAAGTCAACTTCAAGCGACTTGCAGAATCCTCAGTCTAAACAGACTGTAGCACGAAAATAACTCGAAGTCAAAAAAAAAAAGGGGATTCGAGTACCTAGGCAGTTACCAAAAAAAACCGCTTAAAATGCAGGATTTATTGAAAAATCGTCCCTTTTGGACCAGACACTAACTAAATCGCCAAATCAATGTCAAGAATGGGAGAGGTGTGTCTTGAATTCTGTAAAAAATCAAAAAAAATCGTTTTAAGATAAATATGTCGATTTAACCACTTATTTCAATCTGAGTTGAAATTATTTTTTTAGTTTTTAAAGAAATCAACTGTGGATTTTGACTTTTGGACTAGACACTAATTACATGACATTACTTTTGCAATGATTGATATCCCGTTACCGACAAACGCGGAAATCAGAAGGAAAATCCGTGCCGCCTACGCTAGAGACCTCCCTTCCCCGAAAATACTTCTGAGAAATGAGTTTTTCTTCATAACAAGAGGTTCACTTTCCAAGTCGGCGGTTTCACTGTCGATAATCCGCATAATAGTGGGTAATTCGAATTTACGTCAACAGAATAAATCCAAAATCCTTAAATTATTTTTGTCTGTTTTCGAATTTGGTACGATTATTGCTGCTTACGCCAAGGAATATCACATCTGCCGAGGCACTGTAGTCCCTCAATTCTACCAGCAATAGTAATCGTTATCGTTATCGTTCGATTGGACGAGATTGAAGATCGCCGACACGGCTGGACGAGAATTATACCGCCGGCTCTTACGAGGGAAGACGCAAAGTGCTTTAACGTTCCCTCCCCGGTTTATTGAGGCGTGGCACATTTTTCGGAACATCGTGAAATCCTCCGCCATGGGTGGCGAGCGAATGCCACCGTAGATTATCACGCACCAATTCAACATTCTAAAATCGCGTTTCCCTTGATTATTCGTGAATGGATTCCTTCAGTCGAAGACGAACCACGGCATGTACGGTTACCATTTGGCAACCGCAACGCCATGTTATTCGCCACGTCATTTCACGCCTCACCGTTGGCCGGTGTTCAATGGAGTTTACGTTTCGGGAGCGTTAATCGCCCTTCTCAAGATCTCGTTGCCCCGGCAATCGATCTGTTGTCGTCGGTCTGTCGCAGCCTCGGGAGAACATGACAATAGACGAGGCCATGCTGAAGAGTGAGATCAAAGTCTGCGTGATGATCACTCCCGAAATTACCGATAAAGTAGGGGATCGCCTTCTTTCAATTCGTTTTGAATTTGACGGTCAGGAGTAAATTTAGCAGCTATTTCAGCAAATTTTTCAGGAGGTATTCCTGCCAACAATGCGTCCATGATGTCTCTTGCCTCTTCACGACTGGGCCTAGGGTCGCCATATTGATGGACTCCGTCATATGTCATATTGGCGACAATGCCTTTCTTACAGTTTGCCATTTCTTCGCCCCAGGTGACGTTATACTTATATGACCACATTTCATCAGGATCTTGCAATGCTGCTTTGTTATAATCTATCAAGGGGTTAAATGCAAAAAGCATCATTGGCGTGTTTTCGGCGTAACCGTATTCGTTCATGATATGATAATACCTTTCGAACGCTTCAGTATACCTTATCCCGTTATTGTAAAATCCTATTAACCTGTAGTGATTACCCACAACACTCTTTTTTCTTAATTTTGAATTGTATTCCTTTGCGTAAGCTTGATAATCCGTTTCAAAGTCAGTCATGTTTTGTAGTAGGTCCCCGGGACGATTCTGATATTCTAATGGATCGGGTCTCGGCATCGACGTGACAGGAGGCATCAAAAGCTCCTCAGTAAATTTCATTTTAGGATGGTATTTAGGTTCATAGGGAAAGTTCTCCACCCATTCCTTCCTGCTTTCCCACCATGCCGCTTCCTTTTTTCGTCGGGCTTCCTTTTCGAGAATCGCTTGCAGTATTTCTTCATCGAAAACGTCTTCATAGAAAACGCTGTCATCAGCTTCAGTTTCTAACTGTTGCAAGGCCAACTTTGCCTTGTAGACACGGTTAGACAGCATTCCTCTTGTACTATCAAAAACAGGATCACCGCCGGCGTTGGGAAGTCCGCTGTTATTGTTGCTCGGTGTTTCGGTGTACGACGCAGCGCTTTGCTGCGATTGCCGATTACCCGTTCCTTTGCCATTGAAAAAGGTAACGATCACTACTACGAGTAGAGCAGCGATTCCAGCTCCGTAAATCAAGAAAGGTCTCATTTGATTAGCAGAAAGTGTTTTCTAGTTTATCTGGTGTATCTTCTTCCCAGCTGGGGGAGTATAAGAATGTTCCTGTACCACGATGAGTTCGGTTTTAATAAAGTTAGCATCATGATTGCTTTCACCTTCCCTAGGCTTGACTCCTCCGCATTCGCGGTAAGTGTGATTACCTAATTTCCAATAGTCTTGAGGGAGGTTTTCAGGAATTGAACACTTGAGGCGTGGTACTCCAAGGTGGGGAGGTTGTCCATATATGGTTCCCGTCAACAATTCTAAAACTTCGGGGTAAAGATCCCTTAATCGTATACTGTACTCTTCCGTAAAGATGTCCCTATTATAGAGCAAAGTCAAATATTTGCATTTGAATACTTTAACCTTCTTCAAATGCCTGGTTGCATAATCGTTAAACTTAAAGATGCCTCTTTCAATGCCCTGACTAACCCCTACCGTTTCCTCAGGAATTAAAGAATTTTCAGAATCTTTAAATGAATGCATCTCAACGGCTTCATCTACCCAAGCTACATGATCGCCATAATATATTTTATCGTGCCATTCTTCTATTCCGTCGTTGTTTTCATCAGCCCACACGCCATATCCAACTTTTACAATCTCGTATCTGAGATTACAGGGATAAGTGCTGGTCACCCCAGGATCTGAAAGATCGTTGATGGGAGCCGGAGGCTTGCCCTCAAAAAGATTGTTATTCCGATAAAATTCGAACTCGGACTTTACTGAAATTTGTTGTGACATATGCCATGTCCTGACATTATGAATCACTTTTTTGCCAGGATCGTGAATCCATCCATCGCCATGGATTTTTTGAATGAGTTTATCATATTTTTCCATATCTTTTTCGGTCTCTCCGCCCCAGCCCATTCGGGGTCCATACCAGGAATGATTCGGGCGGGAATTCGGGCTGGAAGAAACCGGCGATCCATCGGATTTGACATAAGTTTCCAAAGTGTATCCAACTAAATTTACGGGTATCGGATATGAACGGAAAAATATTTCGCTCACGGGCCTTTCAGGATTTATATCTGGCAATTTGGGCTCCATGAATGCCGATTTGGATGTCGCGACTGAGACAAAATCCTCCTCTGGTAAGAATCTAAGCCATGAATCACGTTGTTGCATCCAAGTGGGCTCTGCGTCTTCTCCCGTAGCTTTGGTCGTCCATACAAGATGACCGTTCAACTTTCTCATTTTCTCATCGTAGTTTCGCGCTCCTATTTCAACGGCGGCAGACGAAAGTATCCCCACAATAAATGCAGTTCCTATTTTATATGCTAACAAAGCAGCTCCCGTCGTAAGCAGCTCCGCTACCCCGCTGATAGGAGCCGCCAGCAGGGCAAGTGCCAAGGTTGGCGCCACAATCCAGCGCCTTATCCGCCGAAACCGGCACCGCTGGCGCCCCCAGACTCCCCAGAACAGTCTTAAAGCCGTTTTTCGAAAAAAAGCCGCGGCCTCGGCAATGACCCGACCGATCATGGAGGAACGGCTCCACCGCCAAGCCTTGGCGAATCCTGAAACCGCTGGTTTAACAACCGCCGTGCTGGCCGCTTGGGCCGCGGACAGTATCCCGTTACCGACAAACGCGGTAATCAGAAGGAGAATCTGCGCCGCCCACGCTAGAGCCCCCCCCCCCCGAAAATTCCTCTGAGAAATGAGTTCTTCTTCATAACAAGGTTCACCTTCCAAGTCGGCGGTTTCGCCGCCGACAACCCGCATAATAGTGGGTAATTCGAATTTGCGTCAACAGAATAAATCCAAAATCTTTAAATTATTTTTTAGATTTATTTTTGCCTATTTTCGAATTTGGCACGATTATTGCTGCTCGCACCAATGAATATTATAACCGCCTAGACGCTGTAGTCCCGCAATTCTACCGGCAATTGTAATCGTTATCGTTCGATTGGACGAGATTGAAGCTCGCCAACATGGCAAGGAGTGTTCCGCGTCAATTACTTTGCGACACAGCGACAATTACAATGCGACAAATCGGAGGGAAGGATTCCCCGGTGTCTGGGGGACCCCCAAGTGGCCGGAACCCTGCCCAAGAAAGGCTGCAAATTCTTCTGATCGGTGGATAGTTGGCCCGTCGGCACGACCACGTGTGCGGACGGAGAACCAACATGACTAAACGACGAGTCACACCTCAACAGAAGAAACTGTTCATGCAATTGCGCCCGAAAAAAGGAGTCGCGTCCGCCGCCGCCGCCATCGGGATCCATCGCTCAACGGGCTATCGGACCCTCGAAAAAGCCAGGAAACAGGCAGAAAATCAACTGTTGGAGGATTCTCCGCCCGCCCAGCTCACTCGTCCGGATCCCTTGGCCACGTTCTTCGAATCCAAGGTCGTCCCCATTCTGGAGCGATGCCCCGACATCAAGCCCATCACGGTGTTCCACGATTTGCGGAACACCGAACCGGAATTCAAGCCGAACTACCGCCGAACCCTGGAACGGCGGATTCGGGCGTGGCGAGCCCAAAACGGCGCGGAAAAGGAAGTCATGTTCCCGCAGACGAAGAGGCCTGCCGGCACTTTCGCCATTGCCGACTTCACCCACCTGAAGTCCGGGGAAGTCACCATCCATGGAGAATCGCTCCGGCACATGTACTTCCACTTTCGCCTCCCATGGTCGTGCTACCGATACGTCTCCGTGGTCATTAACGGCGAGTCCTTCACCGCCTTGGCCGAGGGAATTCAGGGTGCCTTCGCCGAACTGTGCGGAGTCCCCCACGAGCTCCGAACCGACAGTCTCTCCGCTGCCTTTCGCAATCTGGCCCAGGACATAGCGGAGGACTTGATCGGGCGCTTCAAGGCCCGGTGCGAACACTATGGGATGAAACCATCCCGCAACAACCGGGGCGTGGCCTACGAGAACGGCGCCATCAAAAGCACCCACCGTCATCTCAAGGACCGGGTTCGAGGCAAGCTGGAACTCCGAGGATCCCGGGATTTAGAGTGCCTGGACGCCTACCGAATTTTCGTCGCGGATATCGTCGTTCGTGAGAACGTCAGGGTGGCGAAGGACATCGAGACCGAACGAGGCCATCGGAACCCGTTGCCGCCGTCGAATCCTTGCGACTGCGAAGCGGTCATGGTCACGGTGACTAGCACCTCTGACTGCCGCATTCGAAAGGTTTACTACTCAGTGCCTTCGCGATCATCGGCTACCGGCTCAAGGCTCGCATCTTCGATGACCGGATCGAACTCTTCCAGGGAGAAACGAGGATCGAAACCCTGCCTCGCGGACATCGGACCCACCGTCCCAACGTCATCGATTATCGGCATGTCATCCAGTCCCTGAAACGCAAACCCCAAAGTTTTTTTACGCTAATCGCTAGAGGCCCGTGTCACCGATTTCGGGACATATTCGCTTTTTCCCTTCACCAGAGAGCCGAAACTTTAGCGCCTTTGAAAGGGGAAAATAAAGCTGGCTTTTTCACTCTCTGGTCGTTATTTGGTTCCTCATGGACGCCAAAATCAACCTCAAGCTGGTGACCGTTCGATTGGTGAAGAGCAGTGAGCGAAGACGCTGGGATTCGCTGATGGATCAGAACCATCGCTTGGGTTTCAAAGGCTTTGCCGGACGCGGTCTGCGTTATGTTGCCGAGTACCGAGGCCGGTGGTTGGCGTTAGCCGGCTGGCAAAGCGGAGTGTTCAAGTGTCGCCCGCGAGATAAGTGGCTTGGGTGGAAAAAACGAGAGCAGTTTCGTCGGCTGCATTTGATTGCCAACAATACCCGATTCCTCCTGCTTACCGAGCGGGGCGAAGTGCACAATCTGGGGAGCTGCGTCATGGCCAAAATGCTGCGCCGTTTGAGTGCCGATTGGCAACGGACCTGGGGTCATCCGCTGGAATTGGCCGAAACTTTCGTCGATCCCCGACACTTCGCGGGCACGATCTATCGCGCGGGGAATTGGCGGGCGGTAGGGCAATCGCAAGGCTACGCTCGCAGCAACGGACGCTATACCGCCCGGCACAATATCAAGAAGGAAAGGTACGTTTATCCCTTGCGACCCCAAGCCTGTTCCCGATTAAGGAAGCGTCAGGACGATCCGTCTTGGGGCCCCCAGGTGCAGCGGGTAGAAACGTCCCCGAAACAGTTGAAATCATTGGTGCAACTGCTCGCGGAAATGGCTGATTTTCGCCGGGCACAAGGACGCAAACATCGGCTGGAAATGGTCCTCGCTATCTGCATCTTAGCTCGATTGGCCGGCAAGGTCGGCCCCTTGGCGACTTCGCGTTACGCCCAAAAAATGACGCAAAACCAATTGCAGACTCTCGGGGCGTGGCGCAACGCCAAGGACCGTTACGTAGCCCCGTCTCTCGCGACGATTCACCGGGTCATGACCGAGACGGATCCGGAAGCGTTGCAAACGGTAACTCACCGCTGGGTAACGGCCCAATTGACTCGACAACCCCTGGAAGCCTTGGCTGCTGACGGGAAGCGGATCAACGGAGCTAATCGCAACAGCAAAGACCATTTCGAGACCGTCATCCTCGTGCGCCATCAAGATGCGGTGCCCATCGCCGTTCGCATTTGCCGAGACCAAGGCGGCGAACAGGCGGCGATGGCGGCTCTCTTGGAGGATGTCGATATCCGGGGAGCCATCATTACGATCGATGCGCTCCATACTAACCGAGTCATGGCCGATGCCATCGTGTTGGTTAACAGAGCCCATTTTCTCTTCACGGTTAAAGAGAATAACCCCGAACTCTCTCAATTTTTGACCAGCCTGGATTGGGATCGAGTGGCCCAGGACCGGTTCACCGAAAACCCGGAGAAAGGACATGGCCGCATCGATCAACGGAGCATTCAAACCTATGAACCCCTTCCCGGAGCCGTCAAATTACCGCATGTCCTCCAAGTCTTTCGGATCCTTCGACACCGCCATCATTTGAACGGTGGGCCCGAGACCGTGGAATATGCTTACGGCGTCACTTCGTTGCCTCCGGAAGCTGCCGACGCTCAACGATTGTTGTCACTCAATCGGGGACATTGGACGGTAGAAAACGGCAATCACCGCCGTCGCGACGGGATTTTCGGCGAAGATGATTGTCTCATGCGAACTCGCCATGGGCCGACGAACAATGCCCTCTTCAACAACCTGGCCTTGGCGATCATTCTCCAGTCGGGATACTCTAATATGGCCGAAGCTACTGACGATTTTCAGACGAATCGGAACCAAGGGTTGCGAGCCGTCACGAAAACCACCCCGTTTAAACGTCCGAAAAAACGTCCGAAAAAAAACTGACCCGACCTTCCTGATTATCGACGCTTCCTCCTTGCTGATTCGGTCGGCGAATTGATCGTTTGACCGATACTCGCACCGGTTTAGTCTCCTGTCCGGCTGAAACTCGTCTCAATCGGCAATCGCCGCCTAACTCGAAGCATAATTCGGAAAAACAGTTTTTCCGACGAATCGAAATACTCCGCTCGACACTGAAAAAAACGATCGTCGATCAAAAATTATTAGCATGAAAAAGTCCTGACGCAAACCCATGGCTCTGGCACGTCTGACCTACCGCAATGAGCTCTTTCCTCGAGAGGCCTATCGCCACTTCTTCGATCAAGTGAAGGAATCCGTGAGCGAAAAACAAGCGTGCCGTCTCACCGTCGATTTACTTGCCTTGGCCCACGAAAACGGCTGCGAAGCGGAAATCGCCGACGCCATCGAAGAAGCGCTCCGGACCGGCTCCCTCCCCGATGTCGAGTCCCTGAGAACACGCTTTGCGTTCCAGGAGCCTTCCCTTCCTCGGCAAGACGTCGCCGTGGGTAACCTCGGTCAGTACTCCAATCTGCTCGGTAACCGCCTTTCGCCATGACCATCCGCTCCACTCCGCCACAAGCCTTCGATCCCGACCGACTTTCCCTCATGCTCTCCGAGCTGCGATTGCCCTCCATCGAGGCCGAGTGGCGGATCCTGGCTCAACGCGCCGACAAGGAGGGTTGCCGGCGTCAAAATTTCTCTTCTCTCTCGCCGAACTCGAATTGACCGAAAGGGACAACCGCCGCATCGACCGACATACCCGGCAGGCCAAACTCCTCCCCGGCAAGAACCTCGAAGGCTTCGATTTCAGCCTCATCCCATCTTCGCCCCAAGCACGCGGTCAGGCCTTCGCCTCCGAAGACAGCTGGATCCGCAAGGGAGCCAACCTCCTCATCTTCGTGACCCCCGGCGTCGGCAAGAGCCACCTCGCCTCCGCCATCGGCCTCTCCCTCGGGCGCCAGGGCCTCAAGGTGCTCTTCACCGGAACCTCCAGCCTCGTCCAGAAACTGCAGGTCGCCCAACGCAATCTCGATCTCGATGGACTGCTCGCACGTCTCCATAAATTCCACCTCCTCATCCTTGACGATTTCGCCTACGTCAACCGCGATCGAGAAGAAAGCGCCGTCCTCTTCGAACTGATCTCCGATCGCTACGAACAACGCTCCATCCTCCTCACCGCCAATCTGCCCTTCGCCCAATGGGATCGAATCTTTCCCGACCAAGTCACCTGTTATTCGCCACGTTATTTCGGGCAAAATTTTTCACATTAATCCGTGAGTTATTTGGGGATGGGTAGCGACAAGTGACGACCGATTCTCAACGGGCAAAGAAGTTATAAATTTACTGCTTGGAAAAGAAAATCCGGTTGAGGTTCGAGCAGAACCTCCCACTAGCAGAATTTCCAGGGCGTTACAGTAGGTCACACGAGATTAGGGCTCTCGCATAAATAACATACTCGTTCAAACGATTAAATCTTTTGTCAGAATTTCAATTTGACACGTTGATTGACGGATAATTTCTCTAGTAATTTAAAAACTGATTTCGATGGTTTATTAAGAGCTGGAAGTTATCAGCCCATATAGGTCGATTCTATGGATTTTGGGAGGCTTGATTACGGAAATCCTTAGTTGCCAATCCTTTGGCAACCAACGAATTGAAATTAATTACTTTTAAAAGTTGAAAAAATGAAATATGTATGATATGATTAAGCGTGAGCGATCAAGTTGCCGTTATCAAAAAAAAATATCTGAGCTTGGAACCCATCTTCCAAGAATTGACTAAACGTCATTGGCTAGCATCCGAGGCAATAGCCATAGGTAGGGGTGGAATAAAAATAGTTCACGAAGCTACGGGTGCTAGCCGCACTACGATTCGATCGGGAATTAATGAATTACAAACGGGAGCAATCCCTAAGAAAAATCGCCAAAGGAAAGCAGGAGGGGGACGGAAATTATTAACCGAACACGATAAGACTCTGTTGTCAGATCTGGATAAACTTATCGAACCCGAGACTCGAGGTGATCCTGAAAATCCGTTGCGTTGGACCTGCAAAAGCGCTGAACAAATCAAAACCAAATTAAATGAAATGGGACATAAGATAAGTGAACGCACCGTAAATCATTTGCTCCATGAAATGGGATACAGTCTTCAAGGAAACCAAAAAACCCTAGAAGGCAAGCAGAATCCCGACCGAGACCAGCAATTTCGTCATATTGAAGGCAAATCCCGGAAATTCCTGAAGAAAAATGAACCCGTGATTTCGGTGGACACGAAAAAAAAGGAACTGGTGGGACAGCACAAAAATAGGGGGAACGAATGGCATCCGAAAGGAAATCCCGAACTAGTCAAAGTGCATGATTTCCCCGATCCAAATCTACCGAAAGCAAGTCCCTATGGCGTGTATGATATTAGCACCAATACGGGTTGGGTAAGTGTAGGCACTGAACACGATACGGCGGAATTTGCTGTAGAAACAATTCGTCGATGGTGGCTATCAATGGGACGAATAAACCATCCCAATGCCAAGAAGCTATTAATTATGGCTGATGGAGGTGGTTCAAATGGTAGTCGTAATAAATTATGGAAAACCGAGTTGCAAAAACTGGCAGATGAACTTAGTATGGAAATATCAGTTTGTCATTTTCCACCGGGTACGAGCAAGTGGAATAAAATCGAACATCGAATGTTTTCATGCATTTCGATGAATTGGCGGGGACGCCCATTAACCAATTATGAAACCATAGTTAATTTGATTAGCAATACAACAACTAAAAATGGGTTGAAAATAAATTGCAAGCTAGATGAATCCAAATATCAGACTGGCATAAAAATTACAGATGAACAAATGCAAGATTTGCGCTTAACTAAAGATAAGTTTCATGGTGAATGGAATTATAAATTGAAACCCCATGAATGATAATAATACGTTAGATACACACGAGAATACGGATAATTTATATTTGCGAGAATCCTTATCATCGACGTGAATGGAGGAGAATCAAGTTGTTTTTGGTATAAATCGATGAAAAAATGCCGAATTTTACTTTTCTAGTGGTTATAATCAGGAAGTTTCAAGTGAAGAGAATATATCGGTGACGTTTCGACTATTTTCCTAAAAAAAACAGTCGGTTTATCGACGTATTAATTTCGGTTATCAATCTTTGCAAAAGTAATGTCATAATTGATCAGGAATTTATTAATCCGAAAAATGAAAAATATTTATTTTTTTTGCAACGTTTTTTGTATTGAGAATGTCTATAAAGACGTGAACGATAAACCAACTCAATCTTCTCGTAATCACTATACCTATGAACTACGAACAACTGCGGTAGAAGCTGTTAAAAATGGCTCAACCGTAGCTGAAGTTGTCAGTGTAATGGGTATGTCTGCACGCACAGTATTTCGCTGGCTCGTTTGGTTTTCGACTGGAAGTTACGAAGGACTCAAAGACAATCCTAAATCAGGACGTCCCCGTAAGATTACAGAAGAAATGGCTCAATGGTTATACAACGCGGTGACTATGGGAAATCCCAAGCAATTTCAATTCGACTTTTGCCTGTGGAGTCTCAAAACCATGCAAGTGTTATTGAAACAACAATTCGGGGTGTCGGTTCACGTTTCCACCATCAGTCGATTGCTTCATTCTATGGGATTAACTCCCCAGCGCCCCATCCACAAGTCTTACAAACAAAACCAGAAGAAAATCAAACGGTATCTGGAGATGTTTCCAGGCTTGAAACAACGAGCTGAGCAAGAGAATGCCCTAATTCTCTTTTTGGATGAAGCGTCAGTCCGAGCTGATTATCATCGAGGAACCACTTGGTCTCGAATCGGTGTCACGCCGGTAGTTCGAGATGCCGGGGATCGCTATTCGATTAAACTAGTTTCAGCCATATCCGCTGACGGGCGGATGATATTTAACATTTTCAAAGGAAAAATGAATGCCCAGCGTTTTTGTGAGTTCTTATCGAAACTCTCTAAGGATGTGGGACGGAAAATAATTGTTGTTTGTGATAACGCCAGCTATCATACAGCAGATTATACCCAAGAGTTCGTAGCCGAAAACGATAGTATTGAAATGAAATATCTTCCTCCATACAGCCCTGAATTAAATCCCGATGAGCAGGTTTGGAACCATTTAAAGCAAAGATTAGCTAAAATAATGATACCCAACAAAAAGACGATGCAACAGAAAATTCAAAACATTATGCAATCCATCCAAAAGAAAATGGGAATGGTCCAATCATACTTTAAATTGGATGATACTCGATATATAATTACATGACATTACTTTTGCAATGATTTATAAGTTCGACGCCAGGTCTCAGCTGGTGTCGGGTATACCTATCGGGGTCGCATTGTTTCCTAAGGCTATGCGATCGTAGAGGGATTGCCAGTTTGGAATGATGAATTCCGTAAACAGACTGCGGATTCGTATTCGAAGATAGCTGAGTTTTTTCGCTTTGGCGAGTGCGGCTTGAAATACTTTGCAGCATCTGAGTTCAATTTGATCAATTAAAAAGGCCAAAAACATTATCATCGCTAAAACGGTTGTCAAATGCTTGTGACCATGGCCATAATTGTGTTCCAAATGATAACCTTGATTTTTCAACGTGTTAAACGTTTCATTTTCCACTTTCCAGCGAGCCCGACCCGCACGCATCAAACGCTCTAAGGTGTCTGGGGTTACGGATAAGGCCGTGATCCAACAATTATAATATCTCACCTTCCCCGTCTCATCGACTTCTCGGTATTCAATGAGATTGACCTTGAGATAGTCCCAGGAGTCGTTCAGGCTCACATCTTCCAAGTAGCGGAACTCATGCCGAATATTCTGCTTGTCGATGATCACATGTAGTTTGACTTGGGAACTGGCGTCCAGTTTTTCGAATAATTTCGTGAGCTTTTTGCGCTTGGCCACAATGAGATATTCCATATCGTAATCCCGCAACAGTTCAATCACTGGGCCGGCGGCATAAAGCCCATCCAGCAGCACGATGATCTTCATATGGGGGAGTTCGCGACGTAAATCAGCGAGGAGTCTTTTGATCGCATTGAGTTCACAGTCGTTTTTGTTCGTGCCGTCTTGTTGCTGGATCGGTTCGGGTGCCAGAGGAATCACTTGTTTTTGCGCCGGATGGACGATGACCGCGGCTAATAACTGATGAATAAAACTGATTTTGCCACTCCGGTGTTCGATTTGGCAACAGTTATCGCAATGGACGGATTCCGAATGAAACACTCCCGTGCCGTCAATACTAATCAAATACGCCCCATCCAGATACCGATAGGCTTCTAACATCTTTCCTCGTTGCACCAAGGCCAGCAGGGCTTTGAAAACGGGGCGTAGCTGAGCGGGTTCCAGCAAGTCGAGAACCTTCCGCATGGCCGTGTCGCAAGGCACCTTAAGGACCCCGAACAGCCGCTCCATGTTGGCGCGAATCGTGTCGTTTTGGCGAGTGTCCCGATCGAATTTCAAAAGAGACTTATATTTGAGTTTAAACAAGGCCAAAGCCGACATCAAATAATCGGTCAGCGTGAATTCGCGGGGTTGAACTGGCGATTTGATTTTATCGAATTGTGCTTTCGCCAGTTTCAGCATGCTTTCGACATTCAAATGTTTCCGGAAACCAGGGATCCAAGACATTTTCGTTCTTCAGGTGACCGACCGAAATCGAATTTCCGGTCTGAGATTGCAGATTGAGGCACTCCACCTGACTCGCGGTCAGATTCCGTAGGCTACGGCTCGAACTAGGGCACACCGGACGTTACCATACCACATCTTGGGGCATTTCGCTGAATTTTTTGGAAAAAAGTTTACGAAAGGCGATGACAGAATTCCCCTAAAACAATGCCTTTAAGGGGCTAGTGGGAGTTGCTGAAGATCAAGCGAAGTCATTACGGGTTCAAGTTCTTGGGCTTGGCAGCACTGGATTAGATCAAGCGCTCAACGGATTATTTTCCGAATTGAATGGATTAGGCCCGACTTATCCTGGGACAGATCTTCGAATGATTTACGAACTCGCGAATTGAAAATAATGCACAAAACAAATTTAGCAAAGTCAGGAAGTCTGAACCTATGACTTCCCCTGGGGGGCGTAAGGAGTAGCGTAGATTAAATGGCTCTCGAGATTGCCGACGATCAATTGCAACTGCCGACTCCGATAACAGGCTCCGTTGTCGACATAAAGTCGCTGAGGCACCCCCCGGCGCAGGATCCCTTCCTTGAGCGTCAGAAGGAAAGTCTTTTCGGTCTCCTCATAGTAGAACTCGGCATGAGGAATGAGCCGAGTCGCATCGTCGAGCAGAGCGATCAGATAGGTCTTGCGTCGGCGTCCTTGGTCGTCAGGAACTCGTGGGCCGTGGAGCACATCGCTCAGCCACATTTCCCCAGCGCAGGTGAATTGGAATTTCCGCCGATCCTGGTGGGCGGCAGCCGGTTGGCGGGTCATCAACCCTTCGTCGCGGAGCAACCGATAGACGGTGGTTTCCGGCAGTCGCTCGGCCTCGGGCATTCCTGCCGTCTGCCGAGCCTGCTTGATCACCAGTCTGACGCTTAGCTTCGGTTGCCGGCGTTTGATCGCCAACAAAATCTCGGCCGCTTCAACCGACAGCCGACGGCGCTCGCCGTGATCGCTGCAGGGTTTCGGATACAGGGAAGCGATCCCGACGGCGGAATCGTACTTCCCGAGCCAATCCCGGATGGTCTGTCGAGCCACGCGAGTCCGATTCGTTCCGGGAAGGTTCCATTCTTTCGCGAGGAGTCGGCTCATCTCCTCGCGATACTCCGGGGTTCCCGGAGTCAAGTGACAGAGTTCGGCGATCACCAGGTAGCGGGCCAGCGCTACCTGCTCGGCATCCGAGTCGGGTTTCTGATTTTGGTCTGGCATAGTTTTCCGGCTTCAGCCCCCGTTGGAGCCGCCGGATCAAGCTATGCCTTACACCCCAAAAAATGTCGTTACGCTTGTTCTGTGGGGTTACTCGGATGAAATCGGCAACCGGCCCTTGCCGGCCGCAGCAAAGCCGATCGGCGAGCCGAGATCTTTCAGGCTGCCGTGAAGTTGTCGGCACCAATAAAGCAAGAGATCGTTCCGACCCAGCGCTCGCCGCATCGCCGTCACCGTCGCTTCGCAACCTTGGAACATTTCGATCAAACGTTCCTTGGCCACTGCCAGAGTGCGATGCAACCGTTTCAGCCGTCGGCGCAACCACCAATCGGATTGCCGCTGGCCGTTAGACGGGCTCGAACGGAGCCGCTCCGTCGCCTTCCCCGCACCCAGTTTTTCGGCCGCCGCAACTTGGTCTTCATATTCCTGCAACGTCCCGGGATGCTGGGCGGCAAAGAATTAGGGAAGCAGCGAAATGGTGACCGTGTCTTCCTCCCGGCGACAGATAAACCGTGCTATTCGCGTCTTATTCTGGCCGTCGGGACCGTAACGTTCATAGGTGCCGTGACGTTCTAACCGACACTGCTTGTCAGAATGTACGGGACACTTTTTCAAGCTTGCCTGTCGCCCAAAGCTTGTTGCTATGGTACTCCTCGTAGGAGCAATCATTCTGGAAACTGGTTTGCATGCCTGCCGTGGACCGGCGGTCTTATCTAACCGCGCGGGCTTTTCTTACGCCTGTGGTGACTGTCGCTACTCCTCTCCTACCCAGAAAAGGCACTTCCGAGCAACTCTCCCGTGCCGAACTCAGGAAGCCTCTGCCGATGACCAAAGGGATCATCCTGAAGGTGAAAGATGACCCCTCGGTAACTTCTCTCCAAGCCGCTCAGGAGGGCCGTCGAGTTCGGATACTATCCAGAATAAACTGAAAAAAAACGCACGATTTCCCGAAATAAAGTGGCGAGTAACAACCCCTTGCGGGTTTCATGCGTAACGACCTGCGGCCGCGGCACTCGTTCCATTGAGAGCTCGCCTACGGCCCTTGGCACCGCGTTTCCTTGGATGGATCAAGATAGCGACTCGGCAGAGCAGGACCATTCAAAAGTCGTTGGCTCAATAAAGAAGCCGGAAAAGGGTCGTATTTTTGGTCTGAACATTCAAAAGTTTCGCCGCTATTGATTTCGCCATGGAATCAATTATTCCGGATGCCGCGGCCTTTCCGTTACGGGACGTAACGGTTCGACTTGTCCGTGGTGTTGTTTCCCGGATTATTTTGGTGAAAATCGGTCGTTTTGTCCCACGCTTTCTTATATCATCTTGGTGAACTTCCGGTCTTTGAAGGCGCGAATCAATGAGTTTTTTTCCAAGCAGTTTGATTTCAAGTAGCGTTGATGTCCTTGGTCTGACGTTGTCATGCCGGCGATGCGCCGTAGAAGTCACCTGAGTCGAAATTACCCGGCACCATGGCGCGGTCCAACGGTAGCCTATTCCGAATGATGACCGCCCGTTCTCGGAAAACGGTCGTTGGCTTCCGGTTGCCCGTTTCCACCCTTGAAACCCTTACCAATCGTCGCCGCTTCAACCCGGTTATCGATTACCGCATTCCGAACCAAGTCTTCCTCCTGTTGCAGCCAAAAATAATCCGGGACATTTGGCTCAAATGAATTTGAAATACAACAGCTCCAGAGAATCCAGGCAAATTTGAGAAATCTCCCGCGTGAGTACCGGATCGTCGACCGACAGACGATCGACGTCAATCGCGACAAACCGCAACTTCTTTCGAAACACGCGCAGGCCGAGATCGTTGTCGGAATAGATATCGACCTTGCCGATTTCACAATGCCAACCGCCCGGACGCAAGGCTTGCAAACACAATTCGACGTGTCACCCCGCCAAGGAATTCAACACGACGGCGCCCCCCTCGCCTCCGGTCGCCGCCATCACTTCGCCGTGCCAATCGAATTAAAGCGAATCGTAGACGCCGGCAATACCCTTGACTCGCAACCACTCGTGTTTGCTTTCGCTGCCGACGGTAGCGTAGATTTCCGCGCCTACCGATCGCGCCAGCGCGATGGCGGCCTACCCGACGCCTCCCATGCCTGAATGAATAAGCACGCGTTGGCCCTCGCGCAACCGGGCCAAATGAATCAGGGAATAATACGTGGTCACGTATACGGACAAAACCGAAGCGACTTCCTCCATACCCAGGCACCGCGGTTTGCCGAACAACTGACCACGAGTGGTGATACTGCCGCTCGTGATAAAGACTACTTCATCTCCGGGCCGAAACTCGCGTGCGTCCATCCCGACGCGACGAACAATTCCGCTTCCTTCCTTGCCGAAGGCCGAACGCTCGTAAGCCAATGCCGGCAACAAGTCCGACGTTGCCATGATGTCGCGAAAATGAAGCGCCGCCGCCGCGACATCGATTGGCATCTCATCGGGTCCCAGATCCGGCAATTCGTAGGTTTTCAGCTCGAGTCCGGAAATCGGTAAAAAACTCGGCGGGCTCCGAAATCGACGAGTTTCAAATCGAAATTTCGGCGGACAACTGCCACGGAACGCTCCAGGAATCTCCGAGCCCGCGAGACGAAACGGTTTTCCTCCCGCTCGACCCCCCAGGCGCTCTCGGTTCCCGTTCTGGCGCCAACAGGTCAATCGCGGCCCAAGGCATCAGGACCGCCGGCGAGACGAACGCGCCCGGCCAGGGAACCGTACCGTCGCTCCTTCCTCGGTCGCCCGAACTCTCAGGATCCCGATTAAAGCCGGAAAAGCCCTCCGATCCCGGTCCGCTCCAACTCGTCAAACACCGCGTCGATATCCTTGCTGATCGCCAACAATCCCAACGATACCGAATTCCGGAATTTCCGATACTGCTCCCGGTCGCGAGCTACGCCGGCGAACTGCCGGGCCAAATACCCCGCCTGTGCCGGGAGCCGGGCGGGTTGGCGCGGATGGGGCAACACCCCGAAAATCTGCGCGGCCAACCGGTAATCGGCCTGAGTCGGCCGAGAGTCCGAACGTCCTCTGGCTTCGACCCACATGACGGCCAAGGCGTTAACCATCGCCACGATGTCTTCGGGATCGTTTTTCCGAAACCGCCCCTTCATCTGTCCGAGATACTTGCGCGAACTGGCCATAACGACATTTAACGATTGAACGATTGAGCGAAATCTTCGGCGGCGTTTTCGACTACCTTCTTCTCAAATTTAGAATCCGCGATCAAACGCTGTAGCTTCGCTTCGTAGGCGGCGCCGTCCAACGGCAACTCGATCGTTCGATCGACCAACCCCGAATAGAGCATGGCGTTGGCCAGTTCCACCGAATTCAGGCCTTCCGCTCCGGGCGCGATCAGCGATTCGCCGTCCAGGACGGCGTTCACGAAATTCTGCATCAAGAGCGCGTGGGGCGATTCCGGACCGTCGCCGAGCGGAATCTCGCAGTTCCAAACCTCCGGTTTGAGAAATCCCGAAGCCGACCGCCGGCTAAACTCCCGCATGCACTCCTGATTGCGCACGAACCGGAGCCGGTCGTTCTCCAACACGGCCTTGCCCCGAGTGCCCGCAAGTTCCAATCGATTGGAGCCCGGCGCCTCGCCGGTAGACGAAACGAACACTCCGTCGGCCCCGTTCGGCAGTTCGAAATAGGCCGTGACGCTATCCTCCACTTCGATGTCGTGATAACGTCCCAACTTCGCGAAACTCCGCACGCGAGCAGGCATGCCGCACATCCATTGAAGCACGTCCAGTTGATGGAGGCACTGATTGAGCAGCACTCCGCCGCCCTCGCCTTTCCAAGTCGCCCGCCAGCCGCCGCTGGCGTAATAGGCTTCGGTCCGGTACCAATCGGTGATAATCCAGTTGATCCGTTCGAGGGTTCCCAAATCGCCGTTTTCGATCAAGTGCCGCAGCTTGAGGTAGCGCGGTTCGCAACGCAACTGAAACATGCCGGCGAACACTTGCCCGGGATGCTCCCGACTGCAGGCGATCAAGCGTTCGGCGTCGGCCTTGTGCGCCGAAATCGGTTTTTCCACCATCACGTGCAATCCGGCTTTCAAGGCCGAGATGCCCAAACTGGTATGCTGATAATGAGGCGTGGCGATAATCACCGCGTCGATCTCCCCGGAACGCAGCAGCTCCTCCGGGTCGGAAAAACTTTTCACGGGCTGGAAAGCTTCCACCTTCTGGGGCGCGGTAGTGCAAACCGCTCGCAACTCCGCCCGCTTGACGGTGCCCCGATGCAGATAGCCGGCGTGGTGCCGGCCCATGTTGCCCAACCCGACGATACCGATCCGTACCCGATCCATATTCGATAACCCCCAGTCGAAATTCAGCCGGCCGATTCCGGTCGGCACCCGAGCCCGGATTCAATCCACGAATCCGAATTCATTGGATAACATCAAAGCCTGCCCCAAACGAGCCGGAGAGGAAAGCGACGCTTCCGAGGCGCTCGGGCCGGAAAACTCCGCTCGCGAATTCCATACCCGAGGCTCCTGAATCAACGGAATCGTCAGCATCCGGACGGTCACGTTCCATTCGAAGGCCGCCGCTCCTCCCTCGCCGCGAACCACGAAATCCAAAGCCTGTCCCGCCTTCAGCCAAATCAAATCGGATTCCAAACCGGCGGTTCCATTTTTCAAGCTCATTTCGTAAATCCTTTCGCCGCCGGCGACTTCGATCCAACCGGCGATCCCATTTTCTCCGGAATGACTCGCTCGGTCATCCACCTCGTAGTAACCCGCCTCGGGAGCGACCCAGCGGCGAATCGTCCAGTCATTCGGTCCGGACCCGGTTCGTCCGCCCTTGGCGTTCAACGACGCTTCCTCAAACCCCTCTCGAGGCTGGTTCTGCCGCCAAGCGCCGTCCCGGTAGCCGTCGAATAAAACGAACTCGGTATCCTCGCCCCGGCTCCAGCCGTAAAGCCAAAGCGGTTGCCCCTCGGCCGGAGTTACGTCCTGTTGGGCCTCGCCCAAAAACAGCCGGGACCGCTCCCGTTCCTGGCGCGTCGGCGAACGTTGCAACACGGTTCGGAACAAGGCCGTAATCGCCTCGGACTCGTCAGCGGTTTCCCGGATTACCTTCGCGGCCAGGTTGCCGGCCAATTCGGTCACGAACGGACTGTTAAGCAAAAAGAGAGCCTGCTGGGGCACGGTGGTTTCGAAGCGGCCGGGACTGCTGGTATCCGGACTGGCCAAATCGAAGGTGCGAAACAGGCCGGGAAGATTTTGCCGCTCGATAAAACCGTAGATCGAACGCCGGGGCGTGTAGGGCGGTTCAGCGATTTCCACCGGCTTGCCTCCCATCGTCAGCTCCAGTTTGCCCGCGACCTGGAGCATCGTATCCCTCAAGGGCTCGAGTTCCAACCGCCGCCGGTTCATCCGGCTCAGCCAGCGATCATCCGGGTCCCGTTCTGTCATCCAGGGTTCGGTCCGGGAGGTTTGTTGCCAAATGCTCGACCGCAAAATCAACCGATGAATCCCCTTGAGCGACCATCCGTCCTCCATCAACCGGGCCGCCAAAAAATCCAGCAATTCGGGATGGCTCGGCGGCTTGGCCCGCGTGCCGAAGTCGCTCGGCGTGTCGACCAGGCCTTGGCCGAAATGATGCCGCCAGAGCCGGTTGACGATCACCCGGGCCGTCAAGGGATTGTCGGGGGCGACGATCGCCCGGGCCAACTCCAAACGGCCGCTCCCCTGGACGAAAGGTTCCCGGTTCCCGCCTTCGATCAAAGCCAGGAACTGCCGCGGCACCTGATCCCCGCGATTGTGTGCCAGTCCCCGAACGAAGACGACGGGATCGACCGGCCTCCGCTTGTCTTCCAGCGACATGGCTCGCGCCGGCGCCCCGGGATGCGTGGCCGGCAAGCCGTCCAACTCGCGTTTAAGCCGCCGGATTTTTTGCTGAGTCGGCACGTCCAGCAATTGAGTCGCCTCGCCCAAAGCGATCTTCGGAGGCGCTCCCTCGCGATACAGTGCTTGACGCAAGGCCTCCCGGGCCGGGTCCGCCAACGCTTCCCGCTCGCCGGCCGCCTCAAGCCATTCCGCTTCGATCCCGGAAAAAAGTTCGCCGTATAACTTGGCCAATGCGGGGATATCCTCGGGAATCCCTTTGGCGAGCTCGGCGGCCACCGCCGGATTCAACTCCGGTTCGCCAGACTCGGACGCCGCCAACCAAGCTTCGAGAGTTTCCGGCACGGAACGGGAATCGTCGACAGCTTTCACCGCTGCGAGCCACGGCCCGAAAACCGGATCCGAGCGCTCGGTTCGATCCTTCATGAAATCCAACCAGCGAAAAGCGATGACCGGCCCCAGTTTCCGTTTCCGGACCAGATTTTCGAGCTCCGAACGATTCTCCTTCCGAGCGTCGAACAGCACCTGAAGATAATCGCCGGTCTGTTTGCGAGCTTGGGAAATCGCCCCTCGTTGCTGGGTGATCCGGTAATCGTCCCATTCCTTCTGGCGCCGTCCCCGCTCGGCTTGAAATTCCCGGTAAGCCGGACTGTCCGGATTGAACGCCAACACCGGGCGATCGCTCGGTTCCTGGGAACTGGCGAACACTCCATACAGGGAATAATAGTCGGCGGTCGGAATCGGATCGTATTTATGGTCGTGGCAGCGGGCGCAAGAGACCGTCAATCCCATCAGGCCGCGGGTCACAACATCGATCCGATCGTCGATGATATCGTGGGCGTTGTTCAGAAAACGCCGACCCAACGTCAAATACCCCATGCCCGCTAGAGGCTGCGGATCCCCTTGCCGATCAAGCAGATCGGCCGCCAACTGTTCCTGCACGAAACGATCGTAAGGCAAATCCCGGTTGAAGGCGTCGACGACGTAATCCCGGTAGGTGTAGGAATAGGGAAAGCGGCGTTCCTCTTCGAACAAATAGCCCTTGGTGTCGGCGTAGCGGGCGATATCCAGCCAATGCCGGGCCCATCGTTCGCCGTAACGCGGCGAGGCTAACAACCGATCGACCAAGCGGTCGAAGGCGTTCGGGGATCGATCGTTCTCGAACCGTTCGATCTCTTCGAAAGTCGGCGCCAATCCGATCAGGTCGTAATAAAGCCGTCGAACGAGAACCGACTTATCGGCCCGCGGCGACGGCCTCATACCCTGATCCTCCAGACGCCGCTGGACGAACCGGTCCACCGCCGTCCGGACCCACCGGGGATCGCGCACGGCGGGAACGGCCGGTTTAACCACCGGCTTAAAGGCCCAATGCGGCTCCCCTTCCGAACTCTCGGGCTCGGTCCGGCGCGGGTCAGGCGCCCCCATCCCGACCCAGCGTTCCAAAATCGCCACCTGCTCGCCGGAAAGCCGCCCGCCCTTGGGCGGCATGCGCAAGTCCTCGTCCGTGTGCCGCACCGCGCGAATCAACAAACTGGCGTCCGGCTCGCCGGGCACGATCGCCGGGCCCGAATTGCCGCCCAGTTCCCATCCCGACCGGGAATCCAGATAGAGTCCGCCTTTGGCGCTGGGCGCCGCATGACTATGACATTCGAAACAGCGGCGTTCCAGAATCGGCAAGACTTGCCGCGTAAAAAAGTCGTCGGTCTCGGCTCCCCGGATCACGGAGCCAGCCAAAAAACCTCCCAGAATAAGCGTCAGAGCGTATTTCATCGCCGGTCTCGCCCGAGTTACGCGATCAGTTCCCGAATCAGATTGCCGTGCACGTCGGTAAGCCGGAAATCCCGTCCCGCGTGACGGAACGTCAACCGCTCATGATCCAAGCCCAGCAAGTGCAGCACGGTCGCGTGCAAGTCGTGGACATGCACCCGGTCGCGCTCGGCGCGAAACCCGAACTCGTCGGTCGCGCCGTGAACGTAGCCTCCCTTCACGCCGCCCCCCGCCAGCCACATGCTGAATCCCCAATGATTATGATCCCGGCCGTTGATCCGGCCGGCGTTGGCTCCGGGCCGGGGCAATTCCACAGTCGGAGTGCGTCCGAACTCGCCGCCCCAGATCACCAGGGTTTCGTCCAACATACCCCGCTGCTTGAGATCCTGCAGCAAGGCGCCGATCGCCTGATCGCACTCCTGAGCCAACCGGCGATGGTTCTTGGCGATGTCGTCATGATTATCCCAAGGTTGCCCTCGCCCGTGCCAGACCTGAACCATGCGGACTCCCCGCTCCACCAGCCGTCGGGCAATCAAGATCTGCCGGGCATGGGTTCCTTCGCCGTACATCTTCCGGATATGGGCCGGTTCGCGTTCGATATCGAAGGCGTCAGTCGCGTCCAATTGCATGCGGTAGGCGAGTTCATAGGAAGCGATGCGGGCCTCCAGTTTGGAGTCTCCGAACCGTTCGCTCAAATGTTTGCGATTCAGCGCCTGCAAAAACTCGAGTTGCCGTTGCTGCTGTCCGGACGTCTGAGTGGCGTTGCGAACGTTTTCGATCAGTTTGTCGATGCTCTTATGGCGGGTGTCCACGTAAGTGCCCTGATAGACTCCGGGCAAAAATCCGGACTGCCAATTCTGCGTTTCCTGGATCGGATACCCTCCCGGACACATGGAGATGAATCCCGGCAGATTCTGATTGGCCGAACCCAAACCGTAGGCGATCCAGGACCCCATGGAGGGGCGGATGAGCCGGGCTTCGCCGCAGTTCATCAACATCAGAGACGGTTCGTGATTCGGCACGTCGGCGTGCATCGACCGGATCACGGCGATATCGTCGATGCAGCGGGCCGTATGCTGAAAAATCTCGCTGACCGGATTGCCGCATTGCCCGTAGCGCTTGAAACTAAACGGCGAAGCGAACGCCGCCCCCGTCTTCCGCTCGGTGCGCAGATTCTCCATCGGCAAGGCGCGGCCGGCGTACCGGTCCAACATCGGTTTGGGATCGAAGGTGTCCACGTGGGACGGGCCGCCGTTCATGAACAGATGAATGACCGCCTTGGCCTTGCCGGGATTATGAGCCGGTTTGAGCCGTAAGGGATTAACGAAATCGGACGCCTCCAGGCCGGCCAGTCCCAAGGCCCCGAATCCCATTCCTACCCGTCGAAGAAACTCCCTCCGGCTGCCGACGACATCCTCGACTCCAATGCGATGATGGTTCATTCCGTTTCGGGTTGTTCGGGTTTTTCCTCGTCGATCCCGTATTCCAATTCCGGGGCCGGCGGATCGCCGCCCGGGCCTTTAAGATAATGATCCATCCAGCGCATCAACCGCAGCGAATAATCGTATCGCGCCGCCGCTCGCCGATTGCCGTGGCCCTCGTTCGGATACCATACCAAACGCACCGGAGTTTTTCCGATAATCTTGAGCGACCGGTACAACTCCATCGATTGAGAAGGATGCACTCTCGGATCGTCCTTGCCGTGCAAAATTAAAATCGGCGTTCGGGCTTTCTCGATATGGTAGATCGGACTCCGTTCGAGAAAAAACGGCCAGTCGTTCCAAGGATATTTCCGAGCGTGGACCAAATACATCTCGTCGGGGATGTCGGTAGTGCCCTGCTTGGAAATCAAATCGCTGATCCCGACGAACATGACGCTCGCGGCGAAGCGTTCCGTATGGTAGGTGGCGCACCAAGCGGAAGCGTACCCGCCGTAAGACCCGCCGGTCACGCCGACCTTGTCCGGATCGACCAGGCCCGCGTCGGCCAAATGATCGATAGCGTCGACCAGATCGTTGAATTCCTTGCCCGCGTAATCCGCCTGATGCGACATCGCGAACTCGATGCCCCGCCCCGTGCTCCCCCGATAATTGGGATAGAACGCGAAGTAGCCGGCGGCGGCGGCGAATTGCCCGGGCCGGGAATAATTCGTCACCCAACCATGAGGCACTCGGGTTTCGGGGCCGCCGTGAACCACCATTATCAAGGGATAGCGCTGGCCACGCTGATAATTCAGCGGATAAAGCAGCACGCCTTCGATCTTTACTCCGTCCCGAGCTTCATAAGTGACGATTTCCTGCCGGGCCAGCGACACGTCTTTCAGCCAAGGATTCGAATCGGTCAACCGCCGCAACTTCCTGCTCTGCCCGTTGCCGAGGAACGCTTCGTAACCATGATCGGGAGTAGAGGCTACCACGGCGAAATGCCCGGTCGCCGGGATCAAGCTCAACGTCGCAGCGACCGGCGCCGCCCGATAAGCCGACAATTCCATTTCTCCCGTCGCTACCGACAGTCGCCCGTAATCGGTCAAGCAACCGGCATCGGCGATAAACTGCAATCGCTCGTCGTCCACCCATTCGGCGGCGGCAAAATCAGGGAGGTAATCCGGCGCCATGCGCTGCGTAGTGCCGTCGGCAGCGGTGACGACGAACAACCGGCCGGGACTAGGATCGTTCATGTGAGCTCCCCCGATCAAAGCCAACCGCTCGCCATCGGGACTCCACCGAAACGGCCCTAACTTGCCCTCGTGGTCGGCCACCGAAACCACCTTCCCCGAAGCGACGTCGACGACCTTCAGTTTCTGGTACATGAAAAAATGATCGATGAGCGGCTTTGGGGCGATGCCCACGGCGATCCGCCGACCATCAAGACTCCACTGCGCGTCGTAGACCGAGCCTTCGAGTTCCAGCAATTCGGTTTCCCATTCGTCCTCGGCCCCGTCGCGGCTCGCGATCCAGAGTTGTCCCCGGCGCAATTCTTCCTCGTAGATTTCGGCGTCGAAGCCTTGGTCCTTCGCCGGATTTTCCGGGGCTTTCTCAGTAGCGACGAACAGAAAGCGATTCGGCTGATGACTCCAGTGATAACTAGAGATTCCCGTCTCGTGTTCGAACATTTTTTGAGATTCGCCGCCGTCAACCGGGATACCGTACAGCGCGGTATGCTTGTCTTCGCCCCGCTTGGCCAAATAGGTGACGGTCTTATGATCGGGAGACCAAGCGATATTTCCGACGGATACCGGTCCGGTCACGAAGGGACGGGACCGTCCCCGGCGATCGACCACGTGCAATTCCCGATACGCCGGACCGTTCTTGTCCTTGGTCAGATCGCGAGGCACCGACAGGGTGTAAGCCACTTTGCGGGAATCGGGCGACAGAGCAGCCTCCATCACCTGCCGCATCCGAGAATCGTGTTTCGGAGAAAACCCCGTATCGGCCATAACGAGGGTCACACTTAAAACTAAACCACCCAAATAGTGTTTCATAAAACGAAAGTCCGTTCCCATTATCCGCAAATCGACCGTTATTGTCGAGATATCGCCGGAAAATAAATCTCCGATCCCGGTGCCGTTTTACCTGCTGCCGCGCTTGTTTCTCGGCCACCGAAAACCTATAATACCGACCATGAACCCGGTTCGCACCACCATTTGTCTTTTGTTGCTCGCCGTCGTCGCCGGCCCAATCCCCCGCGCCGACAACCACGCCGTGCCCGAGGGTGTCTGGGTTCGTCCGGGCTTTCGATTGACCGTCGCCGAAGGAACGATCAAGTCTCCCCGATTCCTGCTAACCGGTCCGGAAGGCACTCTGTTCGTCAGCGTCCCGAAAGCAGGCACCATCAAACGATTACAGGATCAAGACGGTGACGGCTACTTCGAAACGGCCACCACTTACGTCGAAGGATTTTCCGCGCGGCAGATACTTCAAGGAATGGCTTGGCGGGACGGCTGGCTGTGGTACGCCACCGTTCAAGGCATTTACCGCTCCCGAGATACCAACGGCGACGGCCAGCAGGACGAAGTCGTCCAAGTGCTCGACGCCGACCAATTGCCGGTCAAGGGCAGCGGTCATCGCTGGCGAGCGCTGCTGCTCCATAAGGATCGGATCTACACTCATGTCGGCGATCCGGAAAACGCCGGGGACCAACCGATCAACGAAGGCGAGCGCAAAAAGATTTGGAGTTTCGCCTTGGACGGTTCGGACAAGAAACTCTTCGCCACCGGCATCCGCAATACCGAAAAACTCGTTATCCGGCCCGGAACCGACGAAATCTGGGGACTGGATCACGACATCGACCGCTACGCCATCAAATGGGAATCGCAAAACGCTCAATTCGGCCAGCCCATCACCGATCACAATCCCCCGGCCGAGTTCAACAAATATGTCGAAGGCGGGTTCTACGGCCACCCGTACATTCTCGGCAAAAACGTTCCGAACCTCAATTTCCTGGATAAACCCAATCTAATCGAACTTGCGTCCCAAAACGTCATCCCCGAATGGGAATTTCCCGCTCATTCCTCGGGCATGGGCTTAACCTTTTACACCGGCGGCGGGATACCGGGAGCCGACGGCGACGCCTTTTGCGCCTTCAAGGGCGGCTGGAACGCTACCCAGAAAGTCGGTTACAGCATTGAGCGGGTGCTGTTCGAAGACGGTCGTCCCTACGGCTCGCAAAAAGTAGTTAACTTCCTGAAAGACGGCGACGAAGTCCTGGGCCGGCCAATCGATTGCGTACAGGCTCCCGACGGTTCGATTCTGTTCTCCGAGGAAACCCGAGGGAAAATCTACCGCCTCAGTTACGTCGGCAAATGAGACTCCGGAACCTCGTCCGGCTCGATTCGGCAATGCGGTGAAACGCCGTCTGGACCAATTTCTGTTCGATACCGGACTCTGTTCCAGCCGGGAAAAGGCGAAACGGACCGTCTTGGCCGGAACCGTCAGAATCAACGGCAGGCGGGCGCCCAAGCCCAGCGATCCGGTTAGCGACGCGGATCGGGTCGAATTGATTTCAGCACCCCGGTACGTCAGCCGAGGCGGTCAAAAGCTGGAAGGCGCTCTTCATCGTTTCGACCTCGACGCCGGCGGCCTCACGGTCGTCGATCTGGGAGCTTCGACCGGCGGTTTTACCGATTGCTTGTTGCAGCACGGAGCGGCAAGGGTATTAGCGGTCGACGTCGGCCAGGGCCAGTTAGCCTGGAAATTGCGCCAGGATCCCCGGGTCGTCGTCCGGGAAAAAGTCAACGCCCGCTACCTGACTCGCGCCCAACTGCCGGCAACCTGTTCGCGCCTCGATTTGGCGGTAATCGACTGTTCCTTTATTTCGCTCACCCTGATTTTACCCGTCGCCGCCGACTTGCTCGATCCCGGCAAGCGGATCCTGGCTCTGATCAAACCACAATTCGAAGCCGGCAAACGCGAAACCGGCAAGGGACGGGGCGTCATCCGCGACCCGGAAATTCACCGCCGAATCGTAGCTCGAATGGAGCAGTTCGTGGTCGAAGAACTCGGCCACCGTTGGCAAGGTCATTGCGAATCTCCGATAGCGGGCCCCGCCGGCAACCTGGAATTTTTCTGCCTGATCGAAAAGACTCATGCGCAAGATTCATCAAATCGGTCTGATTGCCAACGAAGCCAAACCGGGCTGGAAAGATAATCTGCACCAAGCGACCTCCCTGATTGAGCGCGCCTCCCGAATCGCTGTCGCCCCCCAATTGACGCAGCGCTCCTTATCGGGAAAACAACCGGCTTCCGATCCGGAATTCGACAACTTGGTGCATCAGGTCGAACAGACCGATCTCATCCTGGTTTTTGGAGGCGACGGCACTATGCTGCATGCGGCGCGTACCCTAGGGGGAAGCCAAACCCCGATTCTCGGCATCAACGCCGGCCATTTAGGTTTCCTGACCGCCGCGCCGATGGCTAACTTGCCCGAAGTACTTGACCGGATCTGGAAAAACGAATTCGAAATCGATTCGCGCCCGTTTCTGGAAGCGTCCCGAACCAAGGGGGTCGGCAAGAAATCACGAGTTACCGAACGATGGATCGCGCTCAACGATTTCGTCATCAGTCGGCGGGAGGTTTCCCGCATGATCCAGCTCCAGGTATCGGTTGACGACCAACCGTTGACGACCTATCGCTGCGACGGATTGATCGTGTCTTCCCCCACCGGCTCCACCGCCTATTCGCTATCGGCCGGCGGCCCAATCATCAGTCCCCAAACCGAAGCTATCGCTTTAACTCCGATTTGTCCTCACGCGCTGTCGAACCGCTCCGTCATCGTCCCTTTAAAATCCCGGGTTCAGGTCGACATAGGCCCCCACTTGCCTGAAACCGTACTCACCGGCGACGGCCAATTCCCCATCGCCCTCCAGGCCAACGACGTCATCGACTTCCGGCGAAGCCAGCAAAACCTGCATCTGCTCACCGTCGCCGGCGACGAGTTCTTTCAGACCCTGCGGGAGAAGATGAAATGGAGCGGCTCCAACGTTTGACGCCCTACGTTCGACCGAGATTATCGGATTCAACCGAGCCGTTTCCCGGAATCCGCCGCGAACCACGTCAGCGACGAATCCTTCAAGTGCACGCCGATCCGGTCGGCGAGCGATACCCGCCATGCGGGATCGCCTTTGACCACCAGCGTCTCTCCCGACAATTCCACCTGCCAATATTCGTTCGGCCCGAATCGCTCGATCCGCCGAATCACGGCCTCCTGCCACGGCAGCGCTTCCGGGGAACGTGACACTCGCACCTGCTCAGGGCGGATACCCACGACTAACCGTTTTACGGTCACGCCAGTCCCTTCGGAAGGCGGTTGAAATCGGGCAACGACCCGTTCCCCGTTCCGAACCACCAACCGTTTGTTCCCGTTCGTTTCTTCGATTTCGCCCTCCAGAAAATTCATCGGGGGAAACCCAACGAATCCGGCGACGAACCGGTCGGCGGGAGCTCGATACACTGACTCTGGCCGATCGATCTGACTGAGTTTCCCTTCGTTCAAAACGGCTACCCGGTCGCCCAGAGTGAAGGCCTCGAACGGATCGTGGGTCACGTGCACCATGGTAGCCGAGATTTCGCGACGCAAGTTGGCGATTTCCAGGCGCAACCGGTAACGCGTTTCCGGATCCAGATTGCTCAACGGCTCGTCGAGCAGCAACACGCCCGGTCGAGAAAGCAGGGCTCGCCCCAAGGCGACTCGCTGCCGTTCGCCTCGCGACAGTTGTTCCGGCATGGACTTCAGCCGATGCCTTATTTTAAACCGCTCCGCTATGCCTTCGATTCGAGCCTGCCGGTCTTCAGCCGAGCCTCTACCGGCCCGGTAAGCCATCGCCAGATTTTTCTCGACGGTCAAACTCGGATACAACGGAGCGTCCTGAAACAAAAAATGGATTCGCCGTTGCTCGGGTCGAATCGCCGTGACCGCCCGGTTACCGTACCGCACCTGTCCGGAGGTTGGTTCCTCTAATCCGGCGACAAGCCGCAATAGAGTCGTTTTGCCCGAACCGGAGGGGCCGACCACCGCCAGGGATTCACCTCGAGAGACGACCAAATCCACTCCTTCCAACGCCGTGATTCTTTGGCCTGCTCGCCCTCGATAAGATTTGGTAAGCCGTTCGACACGGATTTCCTTCGCATCGTCGTTGGCACCATTGACAACCATGTCCAAGAGCTAAAGCCAATTCGAACGAACATTCAAGCAAAGCTGCAAAGATCAGCAATAATCACCGCTCGAAATAACAATAATTCTTTCCGTTATGATCATCCCGAGGCAAACTCGATACCGCATCTTGAAAATGCACGGGTTTCCGTCGAACCATACGACCGGCGTCTGACAAAAATCAAAACCGACTAGAATCGTCCGGTTGCCAATCGGCAAGACACTTACAAAATAATCCCCGATGGGGGTACAAATGCTCGAGCTGCTGATCGCTGGTTCATTTATCGGATCAATCAATATTATGACGAACTCTTTTCAAATAAAACTACAACAATTATCGATTGTCCTGAGACAGGCAGTTACTTGGGAAAATGGGTCCTTGCCGATGCTGATTCTGGAAAAAAACACGTGCTTTGGTTTCGAACAACTAATCTTTTAGAGATTTCACCGGATTCACACGTTTGCATACCAGGACTGACTTTTTCCGACAAAGCCGCTCACGAATCAATTACCCGCTTGGTTCACCTTTCTCCCAACCTAATAAGAAGAGCCCCTATTCATGCATTTCATGATTTTTGCACCAAGGTGTTACGTCAACATGGGGATCATATCGGCACAAATCCTAATTTCATCTTCTACTCTAGATTCTCCGATCGACAAGCAGTCATGGCCGATGTAATTAAACGAGATTCTCGATTGGATAACAGCGGTATGCTTCGACTTCTATCTCGGATCAACGATTTATAATCCCAACTTATCACTCCCGATCAAGCCTCAAGATACATTGTCGAACATCCAGATACGACAACCGAAGAATCCTTGCACCTTGCCGAAATCTATGCCCAATACGACACCGAACAGATTCCGATCGAAAATGATTTAACCGGTGTTACGAATCAGGGAACGAAGCGAAAGATTTAAAAAAGTTCCACGTCTCAAACTCAGTGACCGGCGTTGGATTTTTAAAGGATCGCCACGATTTGCGAATTTGTTTTGGCCGATTGACAATAACCGATTGAATTCTCGCCAACTTTTAGCACTTCTACCGTTAACCACGCTCTTCATGCTCTCGAACCCCAAGGCTGATCGAAATATCGCCTCAACCATCGGAGCCAGCCGCTCTGATGACCGTTCCGCTAACCCAGATCGCGTTTCGAATCAACCGCCGATCAATTCGCAGGTACCCGGATAACCGCTGAAGAAACTGTTTTTTTTCTCCCCGCCCCAAACCATTCAAGCTGAACGGCGAGAACGACGTTACGACAAGTTTGAACGCCTTGCTCCCCCAAGGGTCAGTCGCCACTCAAGATCGCTCAGTCATCGGCGTGATTTCAGATACTTTCCGGCGAACGCCCTGCTATTCCGGCAAAATCGAATTCGGACGCCATTGACACCTGCCGCAATCTAACCTAAAAGGGTATTGATTGAATGCTCCGTTATTCGCCCCCAATTCGCCTGCCGACCCGATTCCGGTGCATTCCAATCAGTCCTCGGCGACTGCCGTAGAACGCCAGTCAACCCGAGGGACTACGCATAATCCGACCAATCGGTTCGAAAAAATCCAGGTAGAACCGGACCCTGATCCCGAAGCCCTGCGGGAAGATCAAGCCCACCCTGCGACCAGCTACCTCAACGACAAATCGAGTTCTTTGATCACCTACAACAAGAGTCCGGACCTCAGTTTCGACGCCAGTATCAATCCCTACCGCGGCTGCGAACACGGTTGCAGTTACTGCTACGCTCGCCCGACCCACGAATACCTCGGCTTATCCCCGGGTCTCGACTTCGAAAGCGTCATTCTGGTCAAGCGCCAGGCACCCGAGATACTTAGCCGCGAGCTCGCTTCCCCCAAATGGCAGCCCCAAACCCTGGCCCTGAGCGGAGTCACCGATCCCTACCAGCCGGTGGAACGCAAACTCCAGATCACTCGCGCCTGTCTGAAGGTTCTGACGCGATTCCGCAATCCGGTCGGGATCGTAACCAAAAACGAGTTGGTCACCCGCGACCTGGATTATCTGCAAGAACTCAACCGTTATTCCGCAGTGGTCGTTTACCTTTCCCTTACCACTCTGGATCGTGATTTACGGCGCCGGCTGGAACCCAGAACTTCCCCCCTTGAAGCGCGGCTGCGAGCCATCGAAAAGTTGGCGGCCCACGGGATACCGGTCGGTGCTCTCATCGCGCCGGTCATTCCGGGATTGAACGACTACGAAATTCCGAAACTGCTTTCCCGGGCCGGTGAAGCCGGAGCCCGGTATGCCGGATACCTGATCCTGCGCCTGCCCTATCAAGTCAAGGATCTCTTCGCCGATTGGCTTCGGCAACATTACCCCCAAAGAGCCCAGAAGGTGCTCGACAAATTGAAAGCCATGCGCCAAGGCCAACTCAACTCCTCCGAGTTCCACAGCCGAATGTCCGGAACCGGAATCTTCGCCGATCAGATTCGCCAGCTATTCGAAGTCTCCGCCCGGAAGGCCAGTTTGAACCGGACGGCGGTGGAACTGTCGACCGCGTCTTTCACCCGGCCCGTCGAACAATTGGAACTGTTCCCCGACTATTCCAATTGAAATTCGCTCAAACTCAGTCAATCGCTCGACCGGGGCGGGATTCGTCACCGGAGATTAACCGGCGGCACCCATCCTGAAACCGAAAGCATGCGATTCGGAAAAAAACGATTCTCACCCCGGCACCCCTTGCCGTAGAATCGCTGTCCCAGCGCAGCTCGGGCGGGAGGAGCTTCAGCCGGTTTCCGAAAACGGCCCGGCGACGACCGACGGAACGCCCGATCGACGGCCGATTTTAAAATTAAAAAAAATTGAACGTTTTGACGCTTCGCTGTTCAAAACGTCGATTCCGAGAGGGAATATCCCGGGAAAATTCGGTCCGGACGAAAAAAAGTTTTGACAAATCCTTTGATATTTCCTTTTCAATCCCATCCGCCGTTCGATAACGGTGGACGATAGATCGGATACTCGGCAGGGTTCTGTCGATACCATTGAACCGATGATCAAAGTAAATAATCTGACGAAGGCGTTCGGCCCGAAACTCGCCGTCAACGACGTTTCGTTCACCGTCGAGCGTGGCGAAATTCTCGGCTTTCTGGGGCCCAACGGCTCGGGCAAGTCGACGACGATGCGCATGATTACCGGCTTCTTTCCCCCCACCAAGGGGAAGATCACGGTCGGCGGCTACGACGTGCTCGAGTCGCCCATCCAGATCAAGAAGCTGATCGGCTACCTCCCGGAAAACGCCCCGGCCTACCCGGACATGACGGTGCGCAGCTTCCTCACTTTTTCGGCGCAGATTCGAGGCCTTTCCGGTTCCAAACTGCGCAAGGCCGTCGACCGGGTGCTGGAACTCTGCTTCCTCGATTCGGTCGCTCACCAAAGCATCGACACGCTCTCCAAGGGTTACCGCCACCGCACCTGCTTCGCTCAATCCATTATCCACGACCCCGACGTCCTGATTCTAGACGAACCCACCGACGGCCTGGACCCCAACCAGAAACACGAAGTCAGAGGTATCATCCGGCGGATGGGAGAAAAGAAGGTCATCATTTTCTCGACGCACATTCTGGAAGAAGTGGAAGAGGTTTGCAGCCGCGCGATCATCGTCGACCGGGGGCGAATCGTGGCCGACGGCATCCCGGAAGATCTCAAACTCCGGGCTCCCGGAGCCGGCTCGGTTCTGCTCAAACTGCGGGACGCCAACGTAGCGGAAGTCAAAGAAAAACTCCAGCAAATCAAGACCGTCGACTCGGTGCTCGTGCTGGAAGACGAGTTCACCCTCTCCCTGAGAATCAAAGCCAAGTATCCGGCCCCGGGCGGCGATCTCGCGCTGAGCGTCTCCCAAGCCGCCACGGACGCCGGATGGCGGCTCGAGGAACTGCACACGGAAAGCGGCCGTCTCGACGAAGTTTTCCGCACCATTACCCAATCCGAAACGGCACAAGAGAAAGCAGCATGACTATCAGCATCCGGAATACTTGGGTCATCACCAAACGCGAACTAGGCGGATATTTCGCCTCTCCGGTCGCCTACGTCTTTATCGTCATTTTTCTGGTGCTGACCGGCTTTTTTACCTTCAGCGAACAACTGGGGGGCTTCTTTTTGCGCGACGAAGCTTCGCTCAATTCCTTTTTCAGCTGGCATCCCTGGATCTATCTGTTTCTGGTGCCGGCGGTAGGCATGCGGCTCTGGTCGGAGGAACGGCGCCAAGGAACCTTGGAACTGCTCTTCACCATGCCCATTTCCACCACGCAAGCGATCTTGGGCAAATTCTTGGCCGGCTGGGCCTTTCTCGTCATCGCCTTGGTGCTGACCTTTCCCACCGTACTGACGGTGCGCTATCTGGGAGAACCGGACATGGGCGTCATCTTTACCGGTTATCTGGGAAGCGTCATGCTGGCCGGCAGCTACCTATCGATCAGTTGCATGACCTCGGCGCTCACCCGCAACCAGGTGATCAGTTTCATTCTTTCGGCGGTCCTCTGCTTTTTTCTGATTCTGGCCGGTTGGCCGCCAGTCACCGATTTGCTGGTGGAATGGGCGCCGAAATACTTGATGAGCATCATTTCCTCGTTCAGCGTCGTGACTCATTTCTTCAGCTTTCGGCGAGGGGTTATCGATTCCCTCGACGTCGTTTTCTTCCTATCGCTAATCGGTTTTTGCCTTTTCACCACCAGCGTCATCTTGCGCAGCCTGCGAACCAACTGATCCTGACATGAAGAACCGTCCCTTCGATTTCTTCGTTTTTTCCACCTTGGGCATCGTGGTGTGCCTGGTCGTCGTCGTCTTCGCCAACGTCGTTGCCAGTTTCAAGAAAGTCAGAATCGATTTCACGGCCGAGGGGCTCTTCACCCTATCGGAAGGAACCCGGCAGATTCTGGAAGAATTGGACACTCAAGTTCAGATTCGCTTCTATGCCACCCGGGACGACCGCATCATGCCCCCGCACTTGAAGACCTACATCGGGCGCGTCGAAGACTTGCTGTCGGAACTGGTGGAAAAGAGCAATGGGTTCGTCGAAGTCCAGAAACTGGACCCCGAGCCCGATTCGGATGCCGCAGACTCCGCCGTTCTCGATCAAATGACCCCGCTTCAAACCCCCACCGACACCATCTACTTGGGACTGGCCGTCAGTTTTCTGCAAAAAACCGTTTCCGTCCCCTACCTCGATCCCAATCGAGAAGTACATTTGGAATACGACCTCATTCGCGCCATTACCCAAGTGATCGCCGAGGACAAACCGGTCATCGGGGTCATCAGCTCGGTACCCATCATGGGCGAAGCGCCCAATCCCATGATGATGCGCATGGGACGGCAACCCCAAGGCCCTTGGTTCATCATCCAGCAATTGCACGCCGACTTCGATGTCCGGGAAATCAACGTTACGACGGAGAGCATCGACGAAGAAGTCGACGTGCTGCTGATCGTCCACCCCCAGGACTTGGGAGATCAAACGCTCTACGCCGTGGATCAATTCCTCTTGCAGGGCGGCAAATTGCTGACCCTGATGGATCCGGTCGCCCTGTTCGACGTGCCTCCCAACCAAATGGGCCAAAGCCCGCCCACGCCGTCCGATCTAGAAAAACTGCTCTCCGCCTGGGGCTTGGAATTTCACGCCGACAAAGTATTGGCGGACATGACTTTCGCCAAAGAAGTCTCGTTGGTCGCTAACCAGCCGCAGACCATCAACCCATCCGTCCCTTTCGTCTCTACCACGGGCATCAAACAAGGCGAAGTCGTCACCGACTTGCTCGACGAAGTGTTGTTTGTGTTGCCGGGATCGTTCAGCGGCGATCCGGTCGAAGGATTGGAAAAGACCGTCTTGCTCCACTCGAGCGAACAATCGTCGCTCGTCAGCAGTTTCTTTGCCTTGCACTCTAACCAGCAGATCGTCGACGAATTCAAAGCCGAAGGCATCGAACGGCCTTACGCGCTACGGTTGACCGGCACCTTTCCTACCGCCTTTCCCGACGGACGGCCTCAGAGCGAAGACGAAGAGGATATCGACCGGCCGGAAGAAACTGAAGAGGAAGGAGCGGAAGAAGGAGCAGAGACTCCCGCCGAAGAATCGCTCACCGAATCCGCAGAGCCCGGCATGGTCGTTTTAATCGGCGACGTCGACTTCATCTACGACGCCTTTTGCATCCAAGTCCAGAATATCTTCGGCCAGCAACTGGTTCAGAAACGCCACAACAACGTCGATTTGTTCCAGAATCTCGTCGAGTATCTGGTCGGAGACAACCGCTTGATCCAAGTCCGGAGCCGGGCCACCATGAATCGTCCGTTTCTCGTCATTCAAAAAATGCGGGCCGAAGCCATGGAACGGCACCGCGAAGAGGAAGCGGAATTAAAGGAGGAATTACAGGAAGCCATCAATCGCATCAACGAGTTGCAGCAACAGCGCGTTTTCGGGCAAGACCAGCAAAACTTGTCGGTTCTCTCTTCCGAACAGAAGGAAGAATTGAGTAAATACAACGAACAGCGCGCCGAAATCTCCCAGAAGCTGAAGCAAGTGCGGCGTAATCTGCGCAAGGATATCGACTCCTTGGAAAACTGGCTGAAACTGGCCAATATCGCGGCGGTCCCTGTGCTTATCGCCTTCATCGGCATCTTCACCGTCATCGTCAAACGCAACAGAACAGCAGCTAGATGAACGCCAAACAATTCGTATCGCTTCTTGTCCTCCTGGTGGTCCTCGGAGGCGCCGGAACCTACTTTTTGTGGCAGCAAGACCAGGAAATCGAGCAATCCGAATCGGCTATCGGCAATAGGGTGTTCGCCGATTTTCCGCTGAACGAGATTGTCTCGGTCACGGTGAAGGAAGGCGCCGAGGAAGTGACTCTCGTCAAGGATCAGGTCTGGACCGTCCAAACCCGGTGGGATTATCCGGCCAATTACGCCACGATCGGCCGTTTGCTCCAAACCATCTGGGATCTGAAAGTGGTCCGACCGATTCCCGCCGGGCCAAGCCAATTCGGCCGCCTCGAGTTGCTGCCGCCGAGCGAAGAGGAGAAGACGGGCACCCTGATCAGTTTCGGGCTCAAGGACAAACCGGAAGCGACTAGCCTCATGCTGGGCGGAACTTACTTGGGGCAAAATCCCGCCGCCGCTTCGCCGTTCGAAGATTCGTCGGTCCAAGGCCGTTACGTGATGCCTGACGGCGACGGCCAGCGCATCGCCCTGGTATCCGAAACCTTTTCCTCGGTGAGCGCCTCGCCGGCAACTTGGCTCTATAAGGATTTTTTCCGGGTCGAGAAAGTGAAATCGATCCGGGTGGAGCATGACGAACCCGAAGAATCGTGGTATCTTTCCCGAGAGAAAGAATTCGGCGAACTGATCCTCGAAGGAATCGGCGAGAACGAAGAACTGGACCCCAGCCGTCCCTACGACAACGTACTCTCCTCCCCCAGTTTCAACGACATCGCGGACCCCGAAATACACGGAGAAGATACCAGCTTGGCGGACGCGACCAAGGTGACCTTGGAAACCTTCGACGGGTTCACCTACCGCATGGCGATCGGGAGGGCAGAGGTCACCGGCGATCATCCCTTCAAGGTAACGGTCAACGCCGACTTGCCGACCGAACGGCAAGCGCCGGAGGACGAAAGCGAAGAGGACAAGGAACGGCTCGACAAGGAATTCGAAGAACGGAACGAAACGCTCAAAACGAAACTCGAGACTGAACGGAAATTTAACGATTGGGTGTACTTGGTTCCCAATTCTAAGGTCAACGACCTGCTGCAATTGCGTTCGGACCTGGTCCAGGAAAAAGAAGCGGAAACCGCCGACGAAGGACTCGACCCCACGACCGATTCGGCGACCGAAACCACCGCCTCCCAAACGACGGCCTCGGAGATAACCGTCTCTTCCGAAGCGGACGAACAGGCGGACGAGGAGTTGGAGACTCTCATCAAGGAAGTCATCGATCCCCTGCCGGAGCCCTGAGCTGCCGCCGTATTGACGCTGCCCGAGCAGCGGGAATAGATTGACCGTCGACCGCCGATTTGCGGCCCCAAACGATCTTTGGGGCCTTTCTGTTGCCCCAACGCCAAAGAGCCCATGCCCAACACCATCCTAATCGGCGCTCAATGGGGCGATGAGGGCAAAGGTAAGATTATCGATGTCCTGACCGACCGGGCCGATACCGTGGTCCGAATGCAGGGAGGCAACAACGCCGGGCACACCGTCTTCGTCGGCAATAACAAGTACGTGCTGCATCTCATCCCTTCGGGGATTCTCCGCCCCAAGAAAAAATGCGTGATCGGCAACGGCACGGTGATCGATCCGGCTCACTTGGTCGGCGAAATCGAGGGACTCAAGAAACTGGGCATCACCTTCCGCGGCAAACTGTTCATCAGCGAAACGGCCCACTTGGTCTTTCCCTGGCACCGGCTGCTGGACGAATACCGGGACCGTTCCCGGGGTAAAAACCGCTTGGGCACGACCAAACGCGGTATCGGCCCGGCCTACGGCGACAAAGCGGCCCGCACCGGTATCCGTTTGGTAGATTTACTGGACCCCGAGCGATTCTCGCGGTTATTGCGGCAACGGTTGACAAGCAACAACGAAGTCCTCAAGACCTTGGGCGCCCGCCCGCTCTCCTACCGGAAAATCGTCGACGACTATCTGGACGCCGGCAAACGGCTCAAGCCGTTCGTCACCGACACCGTCCAGTTGCTCCATGAGGCTTGCCGGGCGGGTGAAAATATTCTGTTCGAAGGCGCTCAAGGCGCTTTTTTGGACCTCGATCACGGCACCTATCCCTACGTCACTTCGTCCTCGACCACAGCTGGAGGCGCCTGCACCGGCTCCGGCGTACCGCCCCGTCGAATCGACCGGGTAGTGGGAGTGGTCAAGGCTTATACCACGCGAGTCGGCGAGGGGCCGATGCCGACCGAAGACGATCGACTCAGCAAGCATTTTCACGACCGGGGCCATGAATTCGGAGCGACGACCGGACGCGCTCGCCGTTGCGGCTGGCTGGACCTCGTTTTAGTGCGGCATGCCGCCATGGTTAACGGCATCGACGAGATCGCCGTGACAAATCTCGACGGCTTGGACGAATCGCCCGTAATCCGGGTGAATACCGGCTACCGGTTGAACGGAAAAAAGATCGATCGCCTCCCCAACGCCATGGGAGCGCTGGAAGACTGTCAACCGGTCTATGCCGAATTCCCCGGTTGGCTGGAACCGACCGACCGTTGCCGCCGATGGGACGATCTCCCCCCTAAGGCGCAAGCTTACCTGCGAGCCGTTTCGGAGTTATGCGGTTGTCCGATCAGGATCGTTTCCGTCGGCCCCGAACGAGAGCAAACCATCGAACTCTCCGATCCCCCTGCCTCCGTTCCGGGTTCTCGCCCGTCAGTGGCACTCAGCGAGCAGGCGCAAGCCTCGTTGCCGCAACACGTCGCGCTCATCATGGACGGCAACGGACGCTGGGCGGCGCAACGCAAACTGCCCCGCGTCCAAGGCCATCGCGCCGGAGCCGACTCGGCGCGTACGATCATCCGCACGGCCGTCAAAACCGGGATCAACTATTTGAGCCTGTACGCCTTCTCGGAAGAAAATTGGAACCGGCCTAAATCTGAAATCAACGCCTTGATGAAATACTTGGCCGGTTACCTGAAATCCGAACGCCAGGAATTAAACCAAAACAACGTTCGCCTGAAAGTGATCGGGCAAATTGACCGCTTGCCTCAATTCGTGAAAAGAGAGCTCGACCGGACCCAGTCCCTGCTGAACGACAACACCGGATTGACGCTCGTTCTCGCACTGAGTTACGGCAGCCGATCCGAAATCGTCCGGGCCTGCCGACTCATCGCCGAGGGAGTGCAAGCCGGCGACCTTCGGACGGAGGCCATTGACGAACAAACGGTTAGCAGCCGCCTGTATACCCACGATATTCCCGACCCGGATCTGTTGATCCGAACCAGCGGAGAACAGCGCCTCAGCAATTATCTCCTCTGGCAAATCTCTTATTCCGAACTGCTCGTCACGCCGACGTACTGGCCCGATTTCCGCCAACCGGAATTTTTGGCCGCCTTGGAAGAATACGCGTTGAGACATCGCCGCTTCGGGAAAGTCTAGGCGGCATGAACGCTTCGCCATCTCGCTTGCGGACGCTGCAATTAAGATCCGTGAGCACTCTGGTGCTCTGGACCGTCGTCGTCGTGGCGCTGTTCGCCCCGAACCGAAACGTCGGCTATCTGGCCTTGCTGGTTTCGCTCGGGATAATCGGCCTGACGGGCTTTGGCGAATTTGCCCGCATGTTTTCCCGGCCGGATCGAAAGATACCCCTCGCCCCGTTTCTGATTGCCGGTTCGGCGTTATTGGCGATCAACGTGCTCCAAGGCTGGATACCTGCGGCGTTGCAGATACCCGAAGCGCGAACCCTGATCGTCACCCTGTTGCTGTTTTGGCTATTGACGACGAAACTGCTGTTCTCGAACCGAGTATCCTATGCGGCACTGGCCATCGGCATGTTCGGTTGGTTCTACATCTTTTGGCTGCTCGGCTTCCTGATCGATCTCTATCGGTTTCCCGACGTCCCGGGCAACTGGTTGCTCTTTTACTTCATTCTGGTGACCAAAGGCGGAGACTTGGGCGCTTACGTCGTCGGCAACCTCTTCGGTCGGCACAAGTTGGTTCCCAAAATCAGCGCAGGAAAAACCTGGGAAGGATTAATCGGCGCATTCGTCGTCCCAACGGCGCTGAGCGCCGCCGCCGTCTACTTGAGCGGTTCGAATCTCGTTTTTTTCCAAGGCTGGCATTGCGTGGTTCTGGGGGTTTTGTTGGGCGGTCTCTCCGTCATCGGCGACTTGATCGCTTCGCTGCTCAAGCGGGAAAACGACCTCAAGGATTCCGGCCGGTTCCTTCCCGGGATCGGCGGCTGCCTGGATTTGATGGACAGTTTGTTATTCAATGCTCCGTTTTTTTATTTATACTGCCGTTTGACGCTAGCCAGTTAGCTCGAAGCCATGCCGGCAACTTTTCCATGAAAAAAGTCGTCCTGCTAGGAAGCACAGGATCGATCGGGACCAGTACCATCAAGGTAGTCGAAGCTTTGCCCGACCGACTTCAGCTGATTGGACTTGCGGCCGGTCGAAACGTCAAAGAGTTGAGTTCCCAGGCCCGGCGATGGCGTCCCGAAATGATCTCGATTGGTCGACCCGAACTGCTCGGTGAATTGAACGATCTCGTGCCGAACGGCACGAAGACGACAAGCGAAGCCGAAGGACTCCTCGAATTGGCCACCCTCCCTGAAGCGGACATTGTACTGATCGCCATCGTCGGCACGGCAGGACTGGAACCGGCACTGGCCGCCATTCGCGCCGGCAAGGACATCGCTGTCGCTTCCAAGGAAATCTTGGTCATGGCCGGTGAAATCATCATGCGGGAAGCGAAAAAAAACGGCGTGCGCGTTCTAGCCGTCGACAGCGAGCACTCGGCCATTTTTCAATGCCTGAATTCCAAGCCGGAAAACGTCGTGCGTCATCTTTGGCTCACGGCTTCGGGAGGCCCCTTCCGCAACAAGCCGAAATCGGAATTCGCCGAGATCCGATTAAGCCAAGCTCTGAAACATCCGTCTTGGGAGATGGGGCAGAAGATCACCATCGATTCGGCCACCTTGTTCAACAAGGGGCTGGAAATGATCGAAGCTCGTTGGCTGTTCGACATCGAAATGCCCCGAGTCAAAGTCATCGTCCATCCCCAAAGCGTGGTCCATTCCCTCGTCGAATTCATCGACGGTTCCTTTATCGCTCAACTCTCCTCCCCCGACATGTGCTTGCCAATCCAATATGCGCTTACGTGGCCGGATCGCGTCGGCCATCGCCCCGTGGAAACCGACTTGGCCAGCATCGCCAACCTTTCGTTCGAAAATCCGGATACCGAGAAGTTCCCCTCGCTCGGTCTCGCTCGCGAGGCCGGATGCTCGGGAGGCACTCTTCCGGCGGTGCTCAACGCCGCCAACGAAGTCGCGGTCGCGGCTTTTTGCCGTGAGGAACTCGCTTTCCCAGGAATTACCGAAACGGTCGAGCAGACGATGAACCGACATCTAAATGCAATCAATCCCGATCTCCCAACCATTCTGGAAGCCGATCGATGGGCCCGTGCCCAAGCTGCCGAATTGATCTCTGGTCAACCATGACGATAGAGGAGTTAATCGAAAGTTTCGAATTTCTCGAAGAGTGGGACGATCGCTACACCTTTTTGATGGAACTGGGAGATCGGATGCCCGCGATGGACGAAGCCGATAAAACCGAGGAAAACAAGGTCAGGGGATGCCAAGCCACCGTCTGGCTAAAGGAAAGCGTTCTCCCGGGCCCGCCTCAGCGCATCGAATTCGTCGCGGACAGCAATTCCCAAATCGTCAAAGGATTGATCGCCATGCTCCGGTTGATTTATTCCGGCAAGACTGCCGAAGAAATACTGGCCGTCAACGCCTCCACCCTATTTGCCCGGCTGGGCCTCGACCGGCATCTCAGTCCTACGCGTAGCACCGGACTCCAGGCCATGGTGCGAAAAATCAGGTCCTCAGCACACAAAGGACAATCATTCGAATCGAAGGCGGTCGGGCTAAACCCGAGCGAGTCCGATCGCGAAACAGTACCGGAAAAAACCAACACCGCTGTTACAGTGCCGAACCAAAACCAATAGGTCTGACGAACCGGTTGAGCGAAACGACCGCCCCGGATATTCTGCAACACGCCGAATACCGAGGGGTGAAATCAAATCAAACAAACCGGCGTCATTTTCGCCAGCTGTCCTAATCAGTACGTCGTTAGAAATGGGGTGACCAAAACCAGGCGAACCTCCTTTGAGAATAACCTCCCCCACTAATCCTGATTTCCCCAAACGCCGCGCTCGGCACCAAAACGGAACCCGCGGCTAACGGTAAAACCGATTCGACCGGAAATCGCCGGCATCAGGATCCCAAGGAACCGTCACGCGGGACTGGCTTCCGGCAGAGGGCGTTGGGATTCTCTCCAACTAAGATAAGCCACGGTCGAGAGAATAATTAATCCCGCCAGATCGAACGGCGAAATGCCGGCAAACTGGAATTCGATATCCGGAAAGAGAGCCAACGCCGCCCCAACCAAAACCATTGATCGTTTCCCCCATCGCAAGGGCGCGAACAGGTAACCCGCAATGCCGGCCGCCAAGGCGATGATTCCCACGATTGCCGCCGCAACAGCCATGATCACGTCGGTCACATAAAGCGGGCCGTCGACACCGGCCATCAACAGCAATTCGGGGCGATAGACAAACATGAAAGGCAACGTAAATCCGACCAAAGCGAACCGGAAGGAAGCCAGTCCCGTTTTCATGATTCCCGAGCCGGCGATAGAGGCGCTGGCGTAAGCGGCCAATGCCACCGGTGGCGTCACCATTGACATCATCCCGAAATAGAAGATGAACAAATGCGCCGCCAATACGGGGATCCCCAGATCTTTAAGCACCGGACCAATCAGGGTCGCCATCAGCAGATAGCAAACCGCGGAAGGCAATCCCATCCCCAATACGATTGAACAAACCATGATGGCCGTCAGAGCCAAAAACAGACTCCTCTCGGCCAGCGGAACGATCTCGTTGGGAAAAGCCGTTCCGACTCCAGTCAAGGTAACCACTCCGATAATAATCCCGACGCAGGCCGCCGCCGCAACCAGCGCAATGCCGTTCTTGGAAGTTTTGATCAAAGCCGTGACGACCGTCGGTCTCCAGGTCCGATGCATCATTCCGATCAGCAACAGGGCGATCATGGTAAAGATGCCCGCATGGGCCCAGGAGATCGTTTTGCCGAACAGACTCCATCCTCCCTTGACGCTCAGCCAAAGCACGGGGATCAAACCGAGAGACACGATCCGATATTTCCAATCGGCGGCGGCGCAGGACTTGACCAAGATCAATCCTAAAATGAATCCCAAGGAATAGCTAACCGCCAGCTTGGGGGATTTTCCCATCAACAAAAGGAAGATCAGCACGAAAAGCGCTCCGAAAAACGTCAAGCACTCCACACTGAATAAAATCTGAGACAGCGACCGGTGATTCGTTTCTTCCGTCGTCTTCGCTTCGACGCCGGCACCGAAAGCTCGAGCGTAAAAATGGACGATCAGGAGCAGGGAGAAATAGTACAACAACGCCGGAATCAACGCCGCTCGAGCAATCTCGACGAACGTCACCGCTGGTTCCACGATTTCCAGCATCATATAGGCTCCCGCCCCCATCACGGGCGGCACCAAGGCTCCGCCGGAAGCCGCCGCCGCGGTGATACCTCCAGCGATATGAGGTTTGAAGCCGTTGCTCCGCATCATGGGGATGGTGAAGGTCCCGGTGGTCACGGCATTCGCCACAGCGCTGCCGGACAACGACCCCATCAGTCCGCTACCCAGAACCGACACTTTCGCGGCTCCGCCGGATTTCCGGCCGAAAACCCGCTGGGCGAAATTCACGATAAAACCGGTCGCTCCGCTGGCTTCCAGAAAAGCCCCGAACAGCACGAACAGGAACACGTAGGTAAACATCACGAACAAGGCCGTCCCGAATACTCCTTCGGTCCTGAGAAACGTCTGGGAGGCTACCCTCGATAGATCGTAACCCTTATGGGGAAACAGCCAATCCGGCAGCCAACTCCCGGCAAACGCATAGGCCAAAAACACCATGGCCAATATTGGCAGCGCCCATCCGACCGCCCGGCGAGTCGCTTCCAGAACCAAAAAGACTCCGATGATCGCGACGACTACGTCCGCCTCCGTGTAGGCTCCGGACGTTCGCCCCGAAGCGTCCACTACAACGATCAGATAGCTACAGCAGACGATCGCCCCCAAGGCCAACAACCAATCCAAAATCCCGTAAAACGACCCTCGCTCGTGTTTGCCGAACAGGGGAAAATTGAGGAAGCAAAGGACCAGCCCCAACATCGCGAAAACCGCTAATTGCGAAAGCGGTTTCAGAAACTGGTAGTTTACCTCGGAAAGGGTGAACAACGCCAACGCTACACCCAATGTGGCGATCGTCCCCTGCCTAACCCGTTCCACGACGCGAATGGTTTCTCGATCGAAAACCGATGCCTAATCAGCCGCTCCAGACGAGGTCGATTCCGGCCAAATACCGATCTCTCGATAGTAACGAATCGCTCCCGGATGGAATTCGGTCCCGATGTCGCGCACGACATTTTGAGGCTGAATCGACCGGCCGGCCTTGTGTTTTTCGGCCACGGTTTCGCGATTTTCGTAGATAATTCGGGTCACCTGGTAAACCAGATCCTCGCTCACCGAAGCGCCCGTGATCAAATGCGCCGAACCGACGTTCATGCCCTGATACTCTTCCGTCTGTCCCGAATAGGTATCGGCCGGTATGGCCGCGGAACCGAAAAAAGGATACTTTTCAATCAGCCGTCTTTTCTCGACTTCGCCGTAAGGCACCAAAAAGATATTCATGGTGGAGGCGGCGCTGGTGATCGAACCGGTCGGCACTCCCCCTCCCAGAAAAGCCGCCACGATCGAGCCGTCTCCCAGATAATCTACCGAAGTTTGCTGGCCGCAGTACACCGGGTCGAGATCGTCGTAAGACAACCCGTGCTCCAAAAGAATCGGGCGAATGAAATATTCGAAGCCAGCGCCTTGCGGACCGAGCGAAACCCGCTTGCCCTTCAGATCGCCCACTTGCTTGACGTCTCCTTCCTTGGTCGTAACGAACATGGCGACGTTCGGGAACAGCGTCATCACCGACTTGACCTGATAAGCCCGATCCCACCCCTCCTCGCCCCTGACCGCAAAATAGGTAATCGAAGAGTTCGAGATGGCGAACTGCGTATCCCCGGAGTCGAGGTGCCGGATGTTCTCCATGGAGCCGCCGGTGGATTCGGCAGTCACCCGCCAATTCTCTTCGGACGCTTGCTGATTCAGCACTTCGCTGAGGGCTCCGCCCATGGTGTAGAACACGCCTCCCACCGGAGCGGTGCCGACGGTGACGTAAACCCTTTCCTTCGTGGAACCATCCCCTCCCGATTCGGAACCACCGCAACCGGACAGGCAGAAAACGGCTAGGACGCCCAAGGAAACCAATCCAATAAATCGTGACATATCAGCAAATCATTCCACAGCTCTTTTCTGCCGCCGGGATCCGTCCGGATAAGCCGACAACGGATCGGTAGAAGTATGTCCGTTGCCGATCACAATTCAAGATCAAAGACGTTCTCGATCAAACGTCGGAAAAGTCGAATCACGGTCGTCTAAGACGGATATCTTCCCGGAGATTGACTAGATATTCCTGCCAGTCCTTCGCTCCTCGAGCTCCTTGGCCATGGATCCGAACCGACACCGTTCCCTGTTGCGCTTCCCGCTTGCCGACGATCAACATGGTATGCACCTTGGCGCGTTCCGCGTGCTGGATTTTTCCGTTGATCTTATCTCTTCCGGCATCGATTTCGGCTCGAATGCCGTTTTGCCGCAACGCCGAATGAATCTCCCGGGCGAAGGGCAAAGGGTCTTCGCCGATCGGCAGCACTCGGACCTGTTCCGGCGCCAGCCAAAGGGGAAAATTGCCCGCGTAATGCTCGATCAGAAAGGCGATGAACCGCTCGTGAGTGCCCAGCGGCGCCCGATGAATGCAGAGAGGCGTCGCCCAGGTATTGTCCGCTTGTTTGTAGCTCAACTTGAATCGCGGAGGGACGGCGAAATCCACCTGATTGGTGGCGATGGTGAACTCTCGCCCGGAAATGCTCCAGACCTGAACATCGATCTTGGGACCGTAAAAAGCCGCTTCGTCGGGAATCTCGACAAACCGAATGCCGGAGGAAATCAGCACTTCCCGGGCCATCTCTTCGGTTCGGTTCCACAGCTCCGGTTCGTCGACGTATTTTTCCCCCAGTTTCGCCGGATCGTGGGTGCTGAATCGCATCTGATATTCGCCGAATCCGAAGATTTCGAAGTATTTGAGGTACATCTCGTTGACCGCCCGGAACTCCTCGGCGAACTGTTCCGGCGAACAGTAGATATGCGCGTCGTTCATCTGCATGGAACGCACCCGCATCAAACCCATCAGTTCCCCCGACTGTTCGTAGCGATAGCAAGTGCCGTACTCGGCCAGGCGCAACGGGAGATCCCGGTAGCTTCGGGGAACGGCCGCGAAGATCTTGTGGTGATGAGGGCAATTCATCGCTTTCAGATAATAACGATTGCGAACGTCCTTCTGGCCCTCGTTTTCGCCTTCGCTGACCTCCATAGGCGGAAACATGCTCTCGGCGTAGTACGGCAAATGCCCGGAGGTCTGATACAAGGCTTCCTTCGCCAAATGCGGAGTGCGCACTCGTTGATAACCGGCGGCGAACTCGGTTTCCCGGGCGAGCTTCTCCAATTCTTCGACCAGCACGGCTCCCCGGGGCAACCACAACGGCAGGCCGGGACCGACGTCGTCGTCAAAGGCGAAAAGTTCCATCTCCCGGCCGATCTTCCGATGGTCGCGACGCTTGGCTTCTTCCTGAGTTTCCAGCCAGGTTTTCAGTTCGGTTTTGGAGGGAAAGGCCGTACCGTAGATTCGTTGCAATTGCAGATTGTTCTCGTCGCCCCGAAAATAGGCGGAAGCCACCTTCAGCAATTTGAAGACCTTGACGTTGCCGGTGCGCATGACGTGCGGACCGGCGCAGAGGTCCACGAACTCTCCGTTGCGATAGAAGGTAATCTCCTCCCCCTCGGGAATATCGGTGATGCGCTCCAACTTGAATCGCTGATCGGCAGCGGAGAAATGATCGATCGCTTCCTGGCGAGTTTTGACGATCCGTTCGAAGACCTGATTTTCCTTCGTGACTTTCCGCATCTCCCTTTCGATTCGTTCGAAGTCTTCGGGAGAAAATCGATGATCCGCCAAGTCGAAATCGTAATAGAATCCTTCGCTCGTAGGTGGCCCGATATCCAATTTCGCGTTCGGCCAGATCCTCAGAACCGCGGTGGCCAACACGTGGGCGCAGGAATGCCGCAACCGTTCCAGGGAAGACATTTGCCCCCTTTCTTCCAAACTCTTGCGCTCTAGTTGTCGCTTATTTTGATCCATGACTCATGCCGATTCGTTTATCCGACCAAGCATCCCAGAATATCGACCGTCGGTTCTATCATTCCTAGATAGCGGCGAAAAAATCCAGCAGCAAACCGCCCAGCTCGAACGAAAAAACGACGCGGTGGAAGTCGCCCACGAGCAGGGTCGAAACAGCCCGGACGATCGTTTTCATCTCGCTCGGGAAACCCTGACGAACGAGAAAACGCTGTCGGATACTAAAACCGATCGGGGCGCGTCGACACAATCGAACGATCGGCCATGCCACGGTTCCGTCGGAGAAAAGTCGAGGCGTCTCGCTTTTCCACCCTAATCCATTCGATCGCACCGTCGAAGAGGATTTGATTTCCGACAGCCTCCCGTAAATCGATTAATCGAAATAATTATCCGGACACCAGTACGCCATAAACGATCGGCAGGATGTCTCTCGAAACAAACCCGAACGAACGCCAAGAGCCCGAATCTCAATGGCCTTTTGGTCTGGAAACTCAGACAAACGCCAACCTATCCCAGGATCGAGGCTTTTCCTGACAAGCCTACCGAACTTTCAAAAATCTTAGAAAAACCCCTTGTTATCGCTCAAAAAATCAATTGCCTGCATTGCAACAGTCGTTTCCGCACCGAAAAGAGCTAGAGGTATTGTCAATATGCTTCCATTTAAAATCAAAGAGGATGCAGCCGCATTCGACCGCATCCTCAAACGTTCCAGAATATAATAGCTTTACTGCACGGGAACCGGACGCCTTGGCGTTCGCTGCCCTTGATCTCGTCCTCCCCGTTGACGGTCGCCTCCCCGTTCTCGACCCTGAAAAGTCTGAGCCATGGCTTCCAATTCCGCTTTGTCCAACGCTTTATCGCCGTTGGTATCTCCACGGTCCAGCATTGTCGCCATTTGAACAGGCAATTCCGTACCGTCAACCTTTTGATCGTTGTTGCGGTCAAAACGCATAAACCCGTAGACGAACGCCTGCTCACGCGTGACACGCAATTCCTCTTGGCTGAGGATACCGTCCTCGTCTTTGTCCAATTTTTTCAACGAGGCAGTAGCGTTAGCCATTTCCTCGGTAGACAAGGCGCCGTCTTTGTTGGCATCCAGAGCCATCATCAAGAGGTTGGGCATTTCGAAACCGCCGAACCCGCCGCGACCGCCGAATCCACCGCGACCGCCAGGGCCGCCGCGATCGCCCGGGCCGCCGAATCCACCGCGACCGCCGGAACCGTCGGGAGGGCCGAATCTTCCTCCCTCTCCCCTGCGATTATCCTCTTGGGGTTGTTGAGCCATTGCCGAGCCAACGGCTAATAGCAACGACATTGCGATCAGAATCAATCTGGTTTGCATGATCTTATTCCTTGATGAAGTCCTCTCCGTTGCTCTCCAACGGAACGGCGCCATCCGCTCGATCACGGCGCGCCACGGGAGGGACAGACGAATTCCCGGCTCAAAAGGTTACGAAACGGAGAACAGGTTAATCTCCGCCGTAAATCTGGACCGGTTCGAAACCTGGTTTCCATCATCGTCAAATTCAGAACCCCCTGTTTCCGATCCTGCAACCGTTCCGACGACCGTTCGAATCGCTTTTCCCAAAATCGATTTCGGGCCCGATTGATGCCCCCATCCGTTCGAAAGATCGAACCGGCGCCGCCTGCGATTCGCCTGTCCCTGCCCTCCGATTGGCCGCTTCGGCGCCGACGAAAAACCCTCGATTGACAACGAGCCGCAGCGCGGCAACGGTCCCTTGGAACCGGGAGCCTCGCATTCGTTCGTCAAATCCGATTCGAAACCACGAAACGAAATACGACCGTGGAGCAAGGCACCAGCCCGAAAAACGCGCTTGGCGAGCGCAGCTCCGGCCTTTTTGCGAGACAAAGGACCGCTTGGCCCGAAACTTGCTCCCGTAGTTCGTAAGGACATGAAATACCGAAACAGCAAAAAAGCCAAACTCCACCGCCGATCCGGACGCCGCTGCCGAGCGACCGCCGTCGCCGTTCTCTCGTCGCTCTTCGCACTCTCCTCGATCGTTGCGCTCGACAGTTCCGAAATCGATCTGAAGATCACCGAGATCATGTACCATCCGGTGGCGTCCCCAGTCGCCGAAAACGACGAACGTGGCGAATTCCTGGAACTGTTCAACCACGGCGACACCGTAATCGACCTAACCGGATTTCGTTTCGATCGGGGCGTCTCCTATCAATTTCCCGAAGCCGCTTTCCTCTTCCCCGGAGAATACCTGGTGCTCGCCAAAGATCCGGCAGTTTTCGCCACCACCGTGGCCGAAGACCAACTGCTGGGAGGCTACGAGGGACGGCTCAGCAACGGCGGGGAACGTTTGCGATTGGTTGACACCTTCGGTAACGAGGCTCTCGAACTGCGGTACGGCTTCCGAGGAACCTGGCCCGCAGCTGCCAACGGCACCGGTCATTCTCTGGTTTTCAAGCCATCCCGCGACAACCAGGAACGGGGTTCGAATTGGAAAGCCAGTCATTATCCGGGCGGATCCCCCGGGCAGGCCGATCCCGAAATCAACGCCGGGCTCACGCGCCACCTGATCGGTGAAGGCACTCGAGGCAGATACTTCAAGGGATATTCGGAACCCGCCGACGGCTCGACTCGCTGGACCCGGCTCGACTTCCAACCTGACCGGGATTGGGTGAGCGGAAGGAACGGATTCGGGTACAGCAATAATCCGGAGGAATTGAACGGCGTCGCCACCCTGCTTCACGACATGCGAAACGACTACCTCTCGCTTTACGTGCGCTTGGAATTCGAAGTAACCCAACGGGACCTGGACGCTTTTCGATCGCTCGTTCTGGAAATGCATTACGACGACGCCTACGTCGCCTATCTGAATGGCATCCGAATCGATTCGGAAAACGTCGAAGGTAATCCGCCAGCCTTCGATCAAGCTTCTTCTGCGGCTCAGGATTACGCTCCCCGATTCATCGACTTGTCCGAAAAGTCGGACTTATTGACTGTCGGTTTTAATGTTCTGGCCATTCAAGGCCACAATGCCGGATTGGCCAGCAGTTCCGATTTTGTCCTGTTCCCCAGACTGGATCTGACTACGGACGCCGCCAACGATTCTCAGCTCCGCAAGATTGTCATCAACGAAGTTCAGGTCGACAGCGATACCGCAGAGGATTTCGTCGAACTGTACAATCCCACCGACCGGCCGATTGATCTGGGAGGGATGTGGTTATCGGACCGAGCCGATCGACTGGACCGCTACCGGATCCCCCGGCAAACCGTCATCGCCCCCCGACAGTTTCTGGTTTTTTCCCAATCCGATCTGGGGTTCGGACTCAGCGCCGGCGGCGACCAGATCTTTCTTACCGCTCCGGACCGATCGTTCGTGGCCAGTTCTTTCGCCTACGGCTCTCAGATTTCCGACACCAGCATCGGTCGCTACCCGGACGGCGGCGACTCCTGGTATTACAGCGATCGAGCCACCCCGAAAAAGGCTAACAACCGTCACTCTCAGCCAGCCGTGCAGTTCACCGAATTGATGTATCACGACCCCCGAGAAAGGGCTCTCGAATACCTGGAACTTCGCGTCAACGGCAATCAGCCGATCGATGCGAGCGATTGGCATGGGGACGGCGTCCGGTTTCGATTCGACTCCGATACCGTGTTGGAACCGGAACGGCATTACTTGATCGCCGCCGACGTCGACCGGCTGGCCGCACAGTACGATCTGCCGGCGAATTCCCTGCTGGGCGATTATGTCGGCAACCTCAGCCATGGGGGAGAAACCGTCAGCCTGCTGGACGGCAGTGGCGTCATTATCGACTCGCTAACTTACGATGACGAAGTCCCTTGGCCGACGGCTCCTGACGGTTTGGGTTCCTCTCTGGAACGTCACTGCTTCGACACCCCCTCTTTCCTCTCCGAATCCTGGACGGCTTCTCCGTTGGACTCGCCTTCGCCCGGGTTGCCCAACCGGTTGCCAGACTGCGAACCGCCGGATGAAACCAGAGCCCTCATCACCGAATTCGTTTATCATTCCCCCGATCGAACCCGAGACGAGCGTCTGAGCGAATTTATCGAAATAACCCACAATAGTATCCACGGGGACAGCGATTTGAGTGGTTGGAGTATCGTCGGCGACGTCAATTACCGATTTCCTCCCGATACGATTTTGCCAGCCCGTTCGTCCCGGAACAAATCCCTGATCGTCGCCTTTTCGCCGGATTGGGTGATCGAACACTACTCGTTGGACCCGGCGACGGTTTACGGTCCCTACACCGGTGATCTTTCTAACGGCGGCGGCGAAATCACGCTCCTCGACGCTCAAGGCCAGATAGCGGATCAAGTTATCTACGACGACGATTTTCCCTGGCCATCAATCGCCGACGGACAGGCGAAACCACCCTATCGTGACGTATCCCTGAAACGATTGGTGATCGATGACCGCTACGCCGAAGTGAACCGATGGACAACTAACCTCGACCCCGATCCGGGGCACTCCGGACGCATAAAGACCTTCTGCGAACCGCGATTCCTGCCGCTATCGATAACGACCGAACCAGCGGTCGTAGTCGCCGATGTCGAACCGAAACTCATAGCCGAATATTCGGGCCATCCTCCAGACGCGGTAAGAGTCGAATACTGGGTCGACGACCCGGAATCGGAAAGCAAACACCTGACCACCTTGTACCTGACCCGGGAAATTCCTGTGCCGGGGGCCAAGGCGGCACCAGATCGGTGGACCGTCACCCTTCCCGCTTACCCGGCTAATTCCATCGTCCGTTATCGTCTCGTGGCGGAACACTCTCGAAATCCCTATCCCTCGCCTAATCCCGACCTCGACGCCTTCGAATGGCATGCGTATTTTGTCGATCCCCAAGTCGATTCCGGACGTTTGGCCGATACCGGCCACCTCTTCGTATCCTCCGCTAACTGGCGCCGGCTTCATGACGCCATCCAGAACGGACGGACGATCGGCGGACACACGGCCAATCCGTTGTGGAACCTGGAAACGCCGGCGGTTTTCGTCGCCGATAATATCGTGCACGACGTCATGGTTCGCCACCAAGGCAGCCGATCCAATCGGCGAAACGGCAGCACGATTGATTTCGATTGCAATTCTCACCGGAGCGACGGCCGAGCGTTGGTTCGCAGTTGGCGCATCGAATTCCCCTCCTACCGCAAGCACCGGGGCATGGACACCATTATTCTGCAGAAGCAATCCGGTTGGCCTCAGCACATTTCCTGGCGGCTGTTCGAAAAAGCGGGCATCCCGGCGCCGCAAACCGGATGGATGAATCTCAGCGTCAACGGCTGCCGGTACAATTCCGACGCGTTTCTCATCGAACGGCCGGGGCGCGATCTGGTCGACCGCTGGTTCGACGAAGTAGGCGACCTCTTCAAATCGCAGGGGTACACCGGCAACGAAGGCCCTTGGTCTTGGGGCGACGGCCGGACGATCCGGGGCGAGCGCAACGGTTACACCCAAGAAGAGCGCTACGAATTCACCTACAATCGGAAAACCCTCAACTGGAAAAACCGGACGGGCGACGGCGTGATCGACGGCCCGGAAGCCTTGATCGAAGGATTGCGAACGGCCCGGCGCCGGAATCTCGAATTTCAGCGAGCCTGGTTAGCCGAGAATTTCGACGTGGACCTGACGCTGCGCTATATCTGCACGATCAATTACGTCGGGACTTTCGACGATATGTGGCAGAACTATTTTCTGTATCGCAAAGCCGAGGACGGCAAATGGTGCCTGTTGCCTTGGGATCTGGACCGCTCGCTAGGAGGCGATTACAGCAAATACGACGCCCATCCCTACCGGGGCGCGAACCGGAACGACATCGGTAACCGCAACGGCTGGTGGAACTTTTTCAAGGATACGTTCATCCGCGCCTACGAACCGGAGTTCCTGACCATGTTCCATTACCTCAACAATACGGTTTTCGCTTCCGAACAGGTGTTGCCGGTAGTGCAGGAAGCCGCAGCGTTGCGTGGTTTCGGCGACGGCGCCGTCACCGCCCTGATGCGGCATATTCAACGGCGGCACGACTATCTTAACGAATTCCTCAAACCCCGGCTCGCCGCTCCCGAATTGACCATCGCTCGGAACGATCGCGGACTCGTTCTGGCATGGCCGGCCATGCGTCCCGACTACGCTCTCTACGCCACCGAGACGGTTGCAGGCGTCTGGAAACCCTACCTTGCCCCCGGCGACAGCCGCATCGTGCTGGCCCCGAATCGAGATCAGTTGTTCTTCCTGCTCTATCCCCGGCCGTAACCGAACCGTTTTATTCAGCGGCGCAGCGACGTTCTCGACCGCTCAGGCCAGCGGTTCCGACGAGCGCGACACTCAACTTTCCCGGCGGCTCCCGTCCCTTCACCGGTTGAAGATCGTTTTCCGTTTCGGCGCCCGGGTTCGTTCGACGTTCCGGCCACGCCTGAAACGCCGCTTTTCGGAGCTAGGTTTTGCCTTGAACCGTTCGGCATGCCTCGGCTAAAAGTACGCATCGTAGCCCTTGGTCATCCCGCGTCGATAACGCCATGAAAGAAATCAATCGCCGTCATTTCGTCAAAAGCACGATCGGGGCCGGAATCGGCCTCGCTCTGGCTCAACCTCACTCCCGAGTCCTGGGCGCCAACGATGATATCCGGGTAGCCGTGATCGGACTCAACGGCCGCGGCGGCTCGCACATCGGAGGATTCCAGAACATTCCCGGGGTCCGGGTCACCGCGCTGTGCGACATCGACGACTACGTGACCCGCCGCCGGGTTTCGGATTTGCAAAAAGACAACGACTACCAAGTCACCACCTACACCGATTACCGCAAACTGCTGGAAGACAAGAGCATCGACGCGGTCGCCATCGCCACTCCGAATCACTGGCATTCGCTGATGACCGTCTGGGCCTGCCAGGCCGGCAAGGACGTCTACGTGGAAAAACCTTGCAGCCACAACGTCTTCGAAGGGCGTCAATGCGTGGCTGCTTCGCGCAAGTACGACCGCATCGTGCAACACGGCACTCAAAGCCGGGCCAGCGGCAGCAAGGCGAAGGAAATCGCGGCGGCTCAAAGCGGCAAGTACGGCAAATTGTTGGTTTCCAAGGGTTATTGCTGCAAACCCCGGTGGAGCATCGGATTCAAGCCCTACGAAGAAGTGCCCGGCAACGTCGATTTCAATCTCTGGCTCGGCCCGGCTCCGGAACAACCCTTTCACCGCAATCTGGTTCATTACAATTGGCACTGGTTCTGGGATTTCGGCAACGGCGACATGGGCAACCAGGGCGTCCACGAGATGGACATCGCCCGTTGGGCCATCAAGGGAGCCACGCTGCCCAAATCGGTGGTGGCCATGGGAGGCCGCTATGTCGACGGGCCCAATTACGCCGACCAAGGCCAGACGCCCAATATGCAGCTGGCCGTTTTCGATTACGGCGAAACCAAACTCGTGTTCGAAACCCGGGGATTGGTCGGAAAAATGAACGACTTTCCGCGCATCGTGGGCAACGAATTCTACTTGGAGGCCGGAGTTATCCGCGGCGGGAAATTTTACGAGAACAACCAAGGTTCCGGGGAAGATTTGGGCGACGTGGAATATCACCTCGACCAAGGCAATATCTTCGAGAATTTCATTCATGCGGTCCGGAGCCGCAACCGAAGACAACAACACGCCGATATCCTGGAGGGCCACTATTCCAGCGCCCTCTGCCATCTCGGCAACATCTCCTACCGTCTGGGTTGGGACTATCCCTTCAATCATCAGACCACCGCACTCGGCGAATCCGAAGTCATCACCGATTCGTTGCGCATGGTTCTCGATAATTCCCGCGCCTTGGGATTGGACCCCCTGAAATCCACCTATCAATTGGGGCCGAAATTGCAGTTGAACCCCCAGACGGAAAAATTCATCGGCAACACCCCGGCCGATTTGCTGCTTTCCCGATTCTACCGGGAGCCGTTCGTCGTGCCGGCCAACGTGTAAGTTCGACAAGCGATCCAGTTAAGCAGGGACGATCTCACCGCCGCCGCAAGGTTGCGGCGAAAGCGGGCCCGCCCTGTCCCCAGCCTTCATGAGCGATCCGTTGTTTTCGGTCGAAGATCAGGTAGTCCTGGTCTCCGGGGCCAGTCGCGGCATCGGCAAGGCCATCGCCCGGGGATTCGCCGCGCGTTCGGCTCGAGTCGTGATCACCGGCCGGGATCCGGCCGCGCTGCAGCAAACTGCCCAAGAACTCGAAATATCGGCCGGCGATACCAAACCGACCGTCGTGCCCCTGCCCTGCGACGTAGCGAACGAACGGCAGACGGACGAATTGACCGAACAAGTCCTGTCGCGATTCGGCCGCATCGATACCTTGATCAATTGCGCCGGCGTCAATCGCCGCAAACCGGCGGAACAGTTCACCGAAGAAGATTACGATTTCGTCATGGACGTCAATCTCAAGGGAGCGTTTCGACTCAGTCAGAAAATCGGGAAAGCGATGATTCGGCAACGAAGCGGCTGCCAGATCAACATTTCCTCGCTGAACAACGATCGCCCCTTGAAGAACGTCGTGCCTTATGCCATGAGCAAATCGGCGATGGGACAGATGACTCGAGCTTTGGCTATGGAATGGGGGCCCCACGGAATCCGGGTCAACGCCCTGGCTCCGGGATTTATCCTGACGGATCTCACCCGCCGGCTCTGGTCCGACGAAACGATGGAGGAATGGGGTCGAAGCAACACGCCATTGGGCCGTTTGGGCCAATCGGAAGATCTGATCGGCACGGCCCTCTTCCTCGCCAGTCCTGCCGCCGCTTTCCTGACCGGTCAGATCCTGTATGTCGACGGCGGGTTCACCGCGGGATGGGCATGGCCCATTCCAGAATGAACTGCCGCTTTTTTCGCTGAATCACTGCCCCCGCTTTCGCTGATGCCCCCGACGAAATCATCCCTTAATTGGCGTCCGGCCCTCTACCTTGTCCTGGCGATGATCCTCGTCGAGGGCACCGCCTATTACGTGCTGGGAACCGTGATGGACGAGAAAACCTACCAATCCCTTTCGATCATCCTGGCCTCGCTGCTGACCGTCGCGCTGTTGACCGCCTGGTGGGTGTTGCTGAGCAAGACTCCCTGGAAATATCGGCTGCTCGGCATCGCAGCGTTGCTGCTCGGCGCCGTCACGCTGAATTACTCGCTCCGCTTCGAAGGTTTTTCCGGGGACATGATCCCGCAATACGCCTTTAGCTGGAGTCCTACCGAAGCCGAGTTGACGGCCCGGCTGCAAGCCGAAACCGAACCGGCGGCGCCTGCCGCGACGGCCCCATCCGCCACGGCCTGGCAAGTCCAAGATGACGACTGGCCGCAATACCGGGGGCCCGAACGGGACGGCATCGTCCGCCACGCCCGAGTGCCCCCCGATTGGCGACCATCCGAACCGCTCTGGAAGATTCCGATCGGATTGGGCTGGTCCTCGTTCGCCGTCGTCAGCGATTTCGCCTTCACCCAGGAACAACGCGGAGAATACGAAGCGATCACCTGCTACGACTCCCAAACCGGCCGGCTCCGATGGATGCACCAAAATCGCGCCCGGTTCTCCGAATCCCTGGGCGGCGACGGCCCCCGGGCCACCCCGACCTTCCACGACGGTTATCTCTACTGCCAGGGAGCGACCGGGATCCTCGATTGCCTGAACGCCCGAACCGGTCAACTGATCTGGACCCGTAATATTCTCACCGATGCCGGAGCGGCGAATATTCCCTGGGGGATGGCCGGCTCACCGTTGATTCACGGCGACCTGGTAATCGTCAGCCCTGGAGGAAGCAACTCGTCCAGCTTGGTCGCCTATGACCGGATCAGCGGCGAACGCGTCTGGGGCGGCGGCGCCAGCCAGGCCAGTTACAGTTCACCGATCTTGCAACGCGTCTGGGACGAAGAGCAAATCTGGATCTTCAACGGCAAGGGACTCTTCGCCCACGATCCCGCCGACGGCCGGGTGCTCTGGAACTTCCCCTATGCCAATCGTCCCAAGATCAACGTCGCTCAACCCATCGCTCTCGAGCCGGCGGATCCGGACGATCGTTCGGTCTACGTCGCCTTGCCCACCGGCTATTCTACCGGAACTACCATGCTTCGGTTGAGTCAGGGGACGGGTGCCGATCACGACTGGAAAATCCAATCCCAATGGAAAAGCCGATATCTCAAACCGAAATTCAGTACCGTCGTCGTCAAGGGACAGTACGCCTACGGCGCCGACGAAGGCATTCTGACTTGTATCGATTTCAAAAACCAAGGCAAGCGCCGGTGGAAGGACGGCCGCTACGGTTACGGTCAGTTGCTATTGCTCGGCGACCTGCTCTTGATCCAGGCCGAATCGGGCGACGTCGTGCTGGTCGAAGCCGACCCGGAACGCTTTCGCGAAACGAGCCGTTTTTCCGCCCTCGAAGGAAAGACCTGGAACCACCCGGCGATCGGCAATTCCCTCTTGCTGCTCCGCAACGGCCAAGAGGCTTGCGCCTTCCGGCTCCCGGACGCTCCCGAAAAACCGAAATCCTAATCGGAGAGCGCCGGCAGGTGCGCTTCGATCAACTCGGCGCTCCGCTCTACCGCTCCCTGATTCTCGATGATCGTCTGCCGCGCCCGCCGCCCCAACGCCGCTCGCCCCTCTTCGTCGGCCAGCAAGGACGACACGGCAGTCTCCAGTTCGACCGGTCCGCCGACCTGAACGATCGCTCGCCGCTGCAACAGAATATTCATCACCGCGCGGAAATTCTCCATGTTGGGGCCGGTCAACACCGGACAGCCAATGGCCGCGGCCTCCACCGGATTCTGGCCGCCGTGCGAACAAAAACTTTTTCCGACCACCACGACGTCGACGGCTTCGTAAAAACTCCGCAACTCTCCGGTCGAATCGACTACCAGGCACTGGCCGGTTCCCGCGGGCCGGGATTCGAACCCGCTTCGCCTCCGGGTCGCCAAGCCCAACGATTTCAACTCCCGTTCCACCTCCGCGCTCCGTTCGAAATGACGCGGCACAATCACCAGAAACAACTCCGGAAATTCCCGCCGCAAGCGCAGGTAGATTTCACCCAACAACCGTTCTTCGCCGGCGTGAGTGCTGCTCCCCAACAAATACACCGACCGGTCCCGCCCCCCGGCCCACCGCAGAATCGGACAAGGATCGATCCGGCTTCCGTCTAACGGAGCGACGGTGTCGAATTTCAAATTGCCGGTGACCCGGATTCGTTCCGGCCGGCAACCCAAGGAGGCCAGCAACCGCGCGTCCGACTCGTTCTGCACTCCCACGCCGGCGAGTTGGGAAAACCGGGCTCGGAAAAACCAGCCGAAGAACCGATACCTCGCCGCCGAACGTTCCGACATCCGGGCGTTGATCAACAACGCCGGCACGTTGCGCCGCGCCATACGCCATAAGAAATTAGGCCAGATTTCGGCTTCCAGCAGTACGACCAGCCGCGGGCGAATCGTGCGCAAGGCCCGTTCGACGATCAGGACCAAGTCCAGGGGGTAATAGACCGGGACGACGTTTTCCCGGGACAACTGCCGGCGCAACTCCGCCATGCCCGTGGAAGTCGTCGTCGACACCACCACCGTCCACGAAGCCAATCCCGTCCCCAACCGATCGATTAACCGGGCGCACTGGTTGATCTCTCCGACGCTGACCGCGTGAAACCAAACGGTGTTCCGGCCGGCCAACCGCCGTCTCACTTCCGGGGAATAACCGCCGAACCGTTGACCGAAACCCTCCCGCCAATGGCCTCGCCGATAGAGTTTCCAGAAGTAACAGGGAGCGACCAGCAACAAGGCGGCAAACAGCAAACCGTCGTAGATTACCGCTAATCCGCTACGTCCCCAGGCTCTGAAAGTCCGTCGCCAAGCCGCCGGCATCAAAGGAAGAAAATCAACCAGACGACGAATACCACCGGCAAGATGATGGGCAGGGTATATTTCCAGACGTACCCCAAGAAAGAGGGCATGTGGATTTTTTGCTGCAACGCGATGGTGCGGACCATGAAATTGGGACCGTTGCCGATATAGGTACTGGCTCCGAAAAATACCGCGCTGACGCTAATGGCAATCAGCTGGCGATTGAACACCGCCGAGTTATCCAACATGTGCGCGATCGCCGTATGTTTAATCTGCGACTCCGAAACGGCCGTGCCCAATCCCCGCAATTCCAGGTAGAGATTCCGAATCAGATCGGCATTGGGACCGGCCAAAGACTCCAGTCCCTCTCCCCCGCTCTCGAGCAGGGCTTTGACCTCGACTATGATTTCGTTACCCGCGAACGCTCCGAAATTGGCGAAGAAAAAACACAGGTAAGTCGGCGCGTTATCCAACACGCCGGAAAGCAGGCCCGTGCTCCAATAGAAAAAACTGGTAGTCAATTCGTGTTGCTTGGCGCCTTGTTCCACCAACGCCAACGCCGGCATCATGGTCGCGAAGATCCCCAAAAACAGGATCGCCACTTCCCGGATAGGTTCGAAATTGAAATGGTTCGACTGATGAATCTGCGGTTTGGTCAGGTACCACGAACCGAGCGCGGCAGCGATCATGATGCCCTCCCTCAGGAACAAGGGCTCGGAAATAAAGACCGCCACCAAGATGATCAGCAAGAACCACAGATTGGAGAGCCCGCTGATCTGCCACTCGTCGGCCGGTTCGGCCAATTTGTCGCGTACGCCTTGGGGAGCTCGGCGATAATTGCGAACGTCAAGGACGTAGAAAATCGCCAACAACAGCAGGACGCCGACGAGCCACATGGGCCAACAGTTAGCGAGTACCCACCAAAACGGCACTCCCACCAAGAAGCCCAAAAACAACGGCGGATCCCCGATCGGAGTCAGGCAGCCCCCGAAATTGGAAACGACGATGATGAAAAAAACGATATGAAACCCGGTAATGCGATATTTGTTCATCCGGATCCAGGGCCGGATCAACAGCATCGAGGCTCCCGTCGTTCCGAGCACGTTGGCGATCACGGCCCCGAACAGCAAGAAAATCACGTTGGCCGTCGGCGTCGATTCCCCCTTGATGCGCACGAGTATGCCTCCGGAAACGACGAACAGGGAGCCGATCAAGCAGATGAAACTGGTGTACTCGTGGAAGGTATGCATCACCTTGGTGTAATCCTGCAGCACGAAGAGGTAGTAAGTCAGCGTCACGGCGCCCAGACTGACGGCGACCTTCGGATAGTGCTTTTCCCACCAGTGAAAGAAAAACAACGGAGCTAAAGCGATCAGGGCCAGGAGCATTCCGAAGGGAATGACCATCAATGGATTAGGCAGGACTTCCGAAGCTGCTAACATAAAGGCGAAAAATAAAAACCGACCTTTAACGATGGTCAATCTCAATTTGAAACCAACCGCCAGTCTTGAAATCCCGGAAGCATCTCCTATTTTGGACAAGTCGCCCGGGCGGCCCGTCCCGACGCCGTCCGAAAGCGGAGCAATTTAAGAACTCGAACGACGCGCCGACCGGGATCGTCGGAGAGCGAACCAAAACCGAATGGCAGATAATTGGAGCCGTGACTGACTCGTCCACCGCATCGAAATCTTCGCTGACCATGGTCACCTGCAATGCCTGTGGTTCGAAAGTTTTCATCCCTACCAGTTTGTCGCCGCTGGATCTGACGCCCTGCTCGAAATGCGAGGCGCAAATCATGATGCCGTTGAAACTGCGGCAAATCAAATTGGTGCAACCCATCGCCACGGGCGGCATGGGCACGGTCTACCGGGCCGTCGACACCAACCTGAACCGGGAAGTGGCGGTCAAGCTGATGAAGGAAGAGCTGCTGAACGACCAAGAGGCCATCGACAGCTTTTACCAGGAGGCTTGCGTCTGCGCCTCCCTCAACCATACCAACATCATCCATATCTACACCTTCGACGAGCATCAGAACCATCGCTATCTGGTGATGGAAATCGCCGACCACGGCAGCCTGGACAGCCGCATCGAAACCGAACGCGTCCTGCCCGAACTCGACATCCTGGACATCGGCACCAAAGTCGCTTCCGCTCTGGACACGGCACTCAAAAAGGACATCTTGCACCGGGACATCAAACCCGGAAACATCCTGTTCAATCAGGAAGGCGAACCGAAACTGGTCGACTTCGGACTAGCCCTGCAGTCGTCAGTGGATACGAACTACCACGGCGTCATCTGGGGGACTCCCTATTACATCGCTCCCGAAAAAATCAACCGCGAGTCCGAAACGTTCCTGTCCGACATGTACAGCCTGGCCGGAACGCTCTACCACGCCCTGACCGGTTATGTGCCTTTCGACGCGCCGTCTATCGACGAGGTGATCGCCGCTCAAGTTCACACTCCCCTGACTCCGCCCAACCACGTCAATCCTCATGTGACCCAGGCCACCAGCGACACCCTCTACCGGGCCATGGCCAAGCATCCGGGCCACCGCTTCCAAAGCTACGACGAATTCATCATGGCGCTGGAAAGCGCCCGCAGCCAACTGCTCATCAGGATGCACGGCGCCTGAGCTGGTTCGCTCAGGGGTCCAGGAAAAAAACGCTGAGCGGCTCTCCCGGGAAAACCTTCAACTCGGCAGGCAACGTCAGCAAGACCTGGATGCCGGAAGGCGAGAAAGAATCCGCTTCGGCCGAACGCCAGGATCTGGTTCCGGACATGACCCACTCCGGACCGATTCCCGCGATCTGAGCCATGGCTTCCTGAGTCTCGTCGCCTCGAGTCCGAACGCGCACCGGAGCGCCGACCGACAACGAATAACGGGAAACCGATTCGACCCATACCACCGCGTGCGACGTTTCGTTCTCGGTAATCGTCAGGAACCGGTCGCCTTTCAGCAAGTGCTCGCCCGCGATGCGTTCGATGATCCCGACTTTGCCGTCGACCGGAGCCTTGATTTCGTAGGGTTGAGACAGGCGTTCGAACTCCGTTAGCGCCCGATCCAGCGTCCGGCTGGATTCGGCGAACCAATCCGGCGCTTCCTCGCTTTCGGCACCAGGGCCCGTCCGATACAACTGCTCCAAGGATTGGCCCATATCCGTAACCAGGCCGGTCGTCTCTTCCACCTCGGCCCGCAAACTTTCCACCCGCTTCTGGGATAAATCGAACTGATCCAGGGACAAAAGCTGTTCCTGGTAGAGCCGGGTGTCCCGAGCCAATTCGTTTTCCGCTCGCTGCAGGTCGACCTGCGCGGCGGCCAGAGTCACTCGTTGTTCGTACCACTCGAGCCGCAACCGTTGATAATTAATCTCGGTGCGATTCCGCTGGGAATCAGGGTCGAGTTGCATGCGGATCAGATCCAGTCGCAGGCGCAAGGCGTCCAGTTGCGTCCGCGAGCCTTTGGGCCGGACCGTGGCCAGAACCTGTCCCCTGGCGACCGGTTCAAACGGTTTGACCGTCAACGTCAGCAATTTGCCGTCCGTAGGCACGGTCACTTCGGCTCGGCGCACGTGCGCCCGGCCGATCAATCCCGGAGGATTGACGTGGTTCTGCCACAAGTCGGCGGCGATCAAAAGCACCAGCAGAAACACGATCAAGGGAAGCCAACGATAGCGGAACTCCCGCCAACGCAACCGGAACGGAATCGGGATCGGACGACGATCGGCCATCTCAGATTTCCGATTCGGACTCGGCGTTCAAACCGGTCACCCGAGAGACGCCGGACACGGCCTGCAATTCCGCCACCAACGCATCGAGCGTCGCGGGGTCCCGCATCAGCACGCGCCAGGAAAGATCGGCCCCATCCCGCTCGCGGGACGTTCGCCGGCCGGTTTCCACCCGACGAAAGGTGTAGAGGCCGATCAAGTCGTCGATCTCCCTCAGCTGGGAGAGCGGCCGTTCCCAACGGAAATTCAGAATCGCGTCGTATCGTTGACGGGCACCGAAGAAGGTATAGTTGAGATAGAGCATGATCAGGGCCGCGGCCGCGGTGCCCATCACGGCCGTCCCGAATTTCAACGTGCCGCAAGCCATCCCGATGACGATCACCATGAGCACGTAGCTGGTATCGAGAGTATCGCGTAGAATGTTGCGAAAGCGCACGATGGCGAACACGGCCATCAAGCCGAAGGCCGTCACCAAATTATTGGAAAGCACCATCATGACCGTCGCGACGACCACCGGCATCACGATGAGCGAATTGACGAAGGAACGGGAATAGGAAAGCCCACTATGAGTCACCAGGTAAATCCACGCGATGAACTGACCGCAAAGAAACGCCAGCAACAAAGCCAAGGCGGTCAACGTCGGATCGGTGGGAACCGTCCCGTAATCTCCTCGAAATAAAACTTCCACCGTGGCTTCAGGCGTAAGCGGTCAGAAATTGCTCTCTCCGGCTCAAATGAGGCAAGGACGAAGCCGGCGGCGCGACGCCGGTGCGGCAGGCGGCTTCCGCCGATAATCGATCCGTCCCGAGCAACGTAGCGCCGTCCACGTACTTGGCCGCGCCGCACTGGATCAGATTAAATCGCCGAACCAGTTCTCGAAACCAGTCGGGAAAACGATTGGTGAATTTGAGTTCCAGCACTACGGAATCGCCGAACACGCAAACGGCGTCCGACAATTCGGCCAAGGGATCGGATAATTCTGCCGGGGCGCAGTTGACCTTCCGGTCCATAGTGACCCGCACCGAGTTGCCTGAGTCGCTCACCCAAGCCTCCCGCAGATAGGTGACCCGAGCCACGGGCTGGGCGTTCAAACAAGAAACCAAGCGGCAAAATTCGTTCAACGATTGACCGTCGCAAGCGTCTTCCCCGAATTCGCCGCAGCCCATCGGCACCTGACCCGCGAGCACTTCCTCGACCGAATCCTGATCCACTACCCCACGACTCTTGACGATTACGCTGTCGGTCCGACGCTTGATCTCCACGTAAACGGGCGCCCGCGAATCCTGTTCGTAAAACCTAAGCCGCAATTTCATCCGATTGCGGTCGCCGTTGATGGTCGATTGAAACAGCTGCAGATCCTGAGAATCCAGATAGAGGCTATTGACCGGATAAGCGCCTTCCGGCATCGATACCCCGTATTCGTCGAGACTGAGGTAAGAGCGGACGAACTCTCGAACCGAGACGGCCACTGCCTCTTCGATCAGGTATTTGTACTCGTAACGCCGATTCTGCAACGATTTCGCGATGGTTAAATCCTGGAGACCGACAGGCTGCTCCTGATTCGACCTCTCTCAAAGTTCGCCGAAAAAATCAACTTAAAACGGTCAATTCCCCGCAATCGGTCGTCACGGCAGGGTTTGCCGACTAACGTTTCGGTTGATTGCCGATCCGTTTGGCGACGTTATTGAGACCGAGTACGAACCGCTCGGCTTCTTCCCGAGTAGCGTCCGGCACGAACTCCAGCACGCCCTCTTCGAGGGGCTCTTCGAGAAAAATCGAGGCCAGCCAACGGATTTCGGGGAACCCGGCTTGAATGGCCAGATGGCGGCCCTGGATCCGATGAGTAGCGTTCTGCAGCAGGCCGGTGCCGCGACGATCATACCGTACACGAACCGAAAAACCGCCCAGCGTTTCCACTATCCTGGCCTCCTGCACGTAGCCTTCGTCCAAAAAGGGTTCGGACGCGACCGTAATCCTGATGTTCGACCGCTGGTAAATCGGCACGACTTGATGCTTCCCCGTTCGATCGGGATTAACTCCCGCGAAGAGCCGCAGCGTGCTGTATTGCCGGCTATCGCTCGAGGTCGAAGCGCAGCCCCACAACAACGGCAACAACAGGACGAGCCACCAAAGCTTCGAGAACTCCAAAAAAGAAATTGCCCTTGCCGGGCTTTCGGTACTAGGCTCCTCCGACCGAGCGATCGATGGCCGAGGCGAAGCGCCGCCGAGAGCGAAGGCTTGCTCTCGCCGATCGCCTGCCGGTTTAACGAATGGAGGGTCGTAGCGGCCTTCACGAGTCATGGGACAACAGCATAACAAAGTACTGAAACGACGTAAGCGCAGTCGCTATTTGAAGCGAAAAAAACTGGCAGCGAAAGCCAAATCCGACGGGACGAGTAAATCTTAACCGGGCATCGACCAGTCCGGCCCGCTCGTTTCCGCCTGTTCGATCAACCAGTCCGAGCCGTCCTTTTTCAGCAGCAACTGCAGGTCGACGGCTTGGAGGGTCGGCTCTTCGGAAGTCCGCAGTGCGAAGACGACTCGAACTTTCGCTTCAGATTCGCTGATTATCGTCGTGCGCATGGCTTCGATCTTCAGGTCGAGCCAGCTCAAGTTCGTTACCGCCTCGGCCACCGAGCTGCCGATCTCAGAGCGACCGCCCAGAAGCACCGTCCGGCCGAAGGTGGTAATGCGAACCTCGGCGGTTTCGGTGAAATAAGTCGGCAAGGAGTGAACGGCCGCCAGCCGGGACACGACTTCTCCAGATTCGAACGTCAGTAAACCGGTGAGATTCCGAACGGTTCGTTCAATCTGCCGTTCCGGCGACAAAAACGTCGGATAAAGCATCCAAGCGACTACGGCGCCTATTACCGCCAAAACGACTATCCATTTTTTCATCGCTGCGAGGGGCTGCCGCCAACTATCCGCTTTCGCTTGACCGGAGGATGCTCGTTTCCCCCGCCCGGTTCAAGTTCACATTCGGACACGGAACCGAGCCCCGGTAAATCGATGAGCCATTTCCGACTCGTCGGCGATCCGAAATTCCACGGCTCTTTGAAGGCGTCGAAGGCCACGCGATTCGAAAGGCGATTTCAGCCGTCGATCTGGTTTGCGGCTCCGAAAACCAGCAAAAATTTCCCAATGGCCAGGATGCCTGACCGACGATCGCCCCAATTCGCATTTCGCCGTTTCTTTCACCGGTGTCTCCCCTGCCCTTGTTACGGATGTTCCGAACGAAATCCGAGCCGGTAACAGATTCTTCGGTTATTGACGTCAATGTGAATTCAACGTGCCGATCATTTCCAACGAAGCCATGACCTTGATCCGGTCAGGAAAAGGAAAACGCCTCAGTTCCCCGACTCGTTGTTGTTCAGATCGGTGTAATCGACGAATTGCCGAGGATCCGTCCGATTGAGAAACTCTTCGACGTTCAGGTACCCATCGCCATCCGCATCGCCTACGGCGTCTTCAGGATTTACCGGATCAAAATCGAAGCGTTCCTCCCAAGCGTCCGGCAAGCCGTCGCTGTCCGTATCGGGATAGGAAGTTCCCCGATATTCAGGGTAACCGCCTACTTGGTCAGGATGGGTGATAATCCCTTTGGGAATTTCCTCGATCATTTGCAGTACGGTTTTCTGATCGTAATTGGGATTGGCCAAGGTTTGAGCGATATCGGAGTCAAGCTCTGCGCTGGTCTTTCCCGTGCGCACCGTCTCCACTACCCTCTGATCCACGGCGTCGCGTCGAGGAAGGGTCGCTCCAGCTTCCTGGAGCACTCGCCGGTAGGCTTCCCAAGCCGACTCGATGCGAAGCGGAGCATGAGGAAAGGGTTGTTCGGACCGGATCAAGGGAAGAATGGATTCGGGCGAAGCCGTGGACTCGATCTGAACTCCTCCGTTCCAGTTGTCCTCAGATACATCTGAAAAACCCTCCACCAAATTACCGAAGACATAGGCTTTTCCAAAATGATCCTTCACCGTCTCGCTTCGCTCTGACTCGGGTTTGAGCAATCGGTACGCGACCGAACGATCCCGAGGCGTAACTGGGCCGGGTTTGTAGTAGTTGGAGATCACGTTGAAAAAACTCCGATGATCTCCGCCGTCTACCGTTCTGTGCCGCCAATTGAAGAGCACGTTGTTGACCAGCGTAAAGTCCCCGTGCATACCAACGCTCGGGTTGCGCCCCGTGTTGCTGGCCCATAGATTGTGATGGAAAGTGCTATTGAGGCCGCCGATCGTACTTCCGAATGCATGGCGAAAGGTATTGAGCGCCTCGCTGGAAATGGAGTGCTGGATGGTGATGTTCACCGTCGGTAACTTGAGAGCACTTGTCTGAGGATTCCCGTCGTGATTGTACATATGCCGATACAAGGACATGTTTTCGTCCAATCCCCAGCTGGCCGATACGTGATCGATCATGATGTTGCCGACCGCGTTGCCTCCCAACGAATCGTTCCGGTCGCCGGCCCAAGTGGCTCCTCGCCGAAAACGCAAATGGCGAATCACCACGTCATGGGTTTCTATTTCCACCGTGTCTCCGGCGATGCATACGCCGTCCCCTGGTGCCGTAGCTCCGTTTATGGTGATGTAGGGAGCTCGAATCCGAAGCACTTCTTTCAGTTGAATAATGCCGGCGACATTGAAGAGAATAATGCGCGGACCGCCGACTTCACATGCCTCCCTGAGACTCCCTGGCCCTTCGTTATCCAAACTGGTAACGACGAAAACTCTGCCGCTTCGTCCTCCGAATGAATACATCCCCCCTCCCCAAGCTCCCGGAAAGGCAGGAATAGAAGCCTGCGGCAAATCCTCCGGCCGGGCAGCATGTGGCAGATAGGGTTTGCCTCGAGTTGCCCACTGTCGAATCAATGGAAGAGCTTCAGCAAACGCCTGATCAGAACGATAGTCCTCAGCAGCGAACTTGGCCTGAGCCCTTTCTCTCTCGGTCTGGCTTACTTTCGGGTATTGCGCCTGAACGACCACGATTGCCAACAAGAAAGCGACAAGAGACGAAATGTAGGGGAGATTGAAGACGATGTTATTCAAACCGGTGCGGTATACGCTCATTTCAGATTTCAATTTTGCCAGTAGTCTGAATCGTAATTGATTAGCGGGTTTGAACGCCATTTTGAACTAAACGATCTGACGAAAAGGATGCATTCCCATGATCAAGGATTTCATATTTCGCTTTTGTCAGGAGATGAGTGATCTCATTCCATCCGACGTCCTTGGTTGATCGTCTTGCGGCTTCAGATCAAATATCCTCGACCAACAACGTTGGCTTTCGAGTGGCATTCGATTGCCGTTCCAGCAAAATTACGGGAATAATCCCAAGCTCCATGATTTCGGAAAACCAGTGCTGAAAGCACGATAAGACCCGAGCCGGTATCAACCGAGGGTGATCGAACTGAGAACTAAAGCGCTGACGCCAACGTCTCCAAAACCGACTCCTTTTTCAGGCGAGAGGTAGCCGTGACGCTAGTGATGGCCGCCCGACTCTGAGCCCCTCTCTGATTTTTCGAGCACTGGGAAACCTTCCGAGCCTTGACGCCCGGTCGCAGAGCCCGTTCGGCTCGATTGTTGGTCGGTTCAAGCTTCGGATGGTCCAGAAATCGAAGCAACTGGCCCTTTTGATTCTGGAGCCACAAGCTATTCAGCATCTTTTGATTATCCGGATCACTCAAGGATCGTGGTCTCAGATGATGATCGAGCTTTTGTTTCAAGTCGATCACTGCCGTCTGAAATTCCCTCGCGGTCCCATGGCCTGCGAGATTCAACTCCCTCAATTCCATGGCTTGTCGAAAGACATCTTTCGTATAATTGGCGAACCACTTCCCTTTGCCAGCTTTCCGGTCGGCCAAATCGGTCAAATTTCGTTGCCGGTGAGCCAGGCATCTTTGCTGGGGCACGGAATCAAAGCTCTGAGGTTGGTAACTCGTAAAACCGTCAACGACCACGATTCCCCGAAACGAAGGATCGATCACTTGGGCCACCTCGGCCGCACGATGATGCCGTTCAATTTGATAATAAATCGCCTTCTCGTTGCAAAACGTCATCAAAAAATGGGGGGTTCCCCCGACTTTCCAACCGGTATCGTCCGTGTGAATGATATCCGCTTGAGCCAGTTCCGCCTTGATTTCCTGAGCCAGTTCGCCAAGTTTCCCTTGCTCCGCCGCCTTCAGAGCCTTCTGGGTGATCGCACTTTGGGTCACGGGGATCTGGAGATAATCGTTGAGCACCTTCTCCGCCTGGCGTAATGACATTCCCGAATCGTAATGCAAGGCCAAAGCATAGACTCGGGAGCCAATCCGATGAGCCGTCGCTCCAAACTGATCCTTCGCTAATTCAGGATGCGTGCCCCGGACCTTGTGTCCGCATCCCGTGCACTCCGCGACCTCAATCGAAAAGTATTTGATCACTCGGCCAATGAGTCGGGGCAGATCAATCGTCGTCGCGGTTTCCGAGGCTTGTCGCTCAAGTTTCGCCCCGCACTTCGGACAGGCCTCGGTATCCAGGGAAGCCTGAAACTCTTGGATTTCATCAGGTTCTCGGGGCTCCGGCGCTGGTTTATGGCGAAACTTTCCTTGCCCCGGTTTGCGACCGGGCTTTTGGGGGTTTTCTTTGCGTTTGCCCTTGGAAAAAGGGGTAGCCGAACGATGGTTTTCTCTCTCCGACGATTCCAGTTGTTGCCGCAAATCCTGGTTTTCTTGTTTCAATTGGTCGGCAATCTCGAAATCTGCCGAGAGCGATGCGGGATCAGTTTGGCAACCACAGGAGCCGATCTGTTGTTGCAAATCTCGGATCAATTGCCGCAATTTCCGAATAACGTTCCGTAATTTCTGATTCTGTTGCTGCAGTTTCTGATTTTCCGCTTCCAGCGTCTCCACGCGCTGCATCGCAAGCTCAAGAGCCTTAACCAATTCCGCTGGATCCGCTTCGTGCAGTCGATGAGGATCAATCCCCGGCATGTTGCCTATTATAGCCTCATTAAAAAAAAAGTCAAGTCGAACCTCGAAATTCCTTGAAAAAACCCCATTTTTACCCGCTAATCAATTACTCTGAATCTTCGTTTAGCACCGAATACCCATCATCGACCGAAGAACCATCGAAGTCGATAATAAACGAAGGACTAAAACAGGATTCATAATGGTCAATTACAATGCCTTCCCGTTGATACTAAATTGATTCAACATGACCATAGGATTCGTTAATCACCTTCTTCCGACAAAAAGAACAAACTGTTCGATAAAATCATTTGAACTCGCTAGGTAAACTTTCGACGATCTTCACGGTCTGTACGCTTACTTGTACGATTCTTCGGAATGCAGCGATCAAGTCTTCAGGCTCATCAAACCAACCGTTGGGATCGTTGGTAATGCCGCTTTGCTTGTCGGTCTTGATTCGATAACGATCGATAAACCACTCCAGCGGTGTGCGTCCGTTGACCACATACCTGTGAGCCGATGCCGGTATTCCAGTCAGTTTGACGTGTTCGTTGATTTTAATAACTGTACGATCAGAATCCAAAAACTTCATTTTCGTTTTGCCAATTTTAAAGTGTTTTGATTCCAAAACTGTACCGTCGACAACAGGGATAACTTTCAACGGGTATAACTCAAATATCTCCTCTGCCCCCCCCCCCCCCCCCCCCCCCAATTTTTTTCACATTATCATATCCTAAATGTAATTGTCCCAATTCTCGACCGGCATTTGCGTAAGAATAAAAATCTGGGGCGAAAGGCACTCTGGGTATTTGTTTGTTCAAATCGTTAGCATATTTCGCTCGATATGATTGAGAATGAAGGATTCCGTAGACATAATCAAATATCCTATCCTTATTGATAGTCGAATCCTGATAATATTCTTGAAATTTACCAAGTGCCCAGTCTGTGACGTTATCCACACGAGAATCTTGTCCAGCCTCAAGATCTAGCCCACTTTTTTCTTGTTCATTTGGTTTAGAATATCTCCAACGAGGAAAGCACTGACAAGCAGAAACAAATCCTAAATCAGGCATAGAGTCAGCTAGAAGAGTTGAAAATAAATTTTTTCCACCACTTCCATGAACGCATATGACTTTATTTTCTGTGTCTGATTTAGGAAAAATTTCATCCATTCTGTATTTACTGTTAGCGAGTACGTATTCAACATAGGAATGCAATTTGACAAATGGCCGGTACTGAGTAACCCAGATATTACATATCGAATATGCAACTGTTTTTTTTCTTTTAAGATTGTTTTTCAATTCTCGATCCCAGCAAAGGTTGTTTGAATGTTTTGACACAAGGTCATTTACCAATATGTCATCGTTTACCTGTAATTCCTCCAATGCACTCATATAATTCTCAACCATCAATCGTCCATTTTCTGAACAATCTTCGAGAGAATAATTGTGAGAGTATGCATCACGATGAGTCGAGTATCCTTGACTGTACAACTGAAACACTGATTCTTCAGAACGATTAAGTTTCGTTTCCTTTGACCCGATAGGAATAAATTCCTGAAAAGATTCATCCCTTTGATTGATCCAGTCATGGTGGTGATTTGGTTTGATTTCAGTCCATTTCTCGATGCCGGCTATAGAACATGCTGCATGGAGAATGCTTAATTTATCCTCTCGTGACATATAATCACCAATATCATGGTAATAAATATGGCATTTGTTATTATAAGCGTTGGGATTACGGACGAATATAGTAATGGCCACTGGAGCTCTGGATCCCTGACCAAATACATTGTCTCCTTCTGAACGCCGACTTTCACCTGACGTTCGGGCGTTTCCTCTAAGATTGAGTACATAAACATTAGAAAACTCCTTTTCCAAACATGCCCGCACTCCTGAATCAACATTTCCATCTATCCAAGATCCATTGGTGACAAAAGCCACTACCCCTTGGTCTCCTATCCGGTCTGATGCCCAGCGAATTGCCATTTTGTAATAATCGTATAGGCTTGCTTTTCGAGTAGATGTTGACAAGGCAGCATATGTGTCAGCTATTCTTGCCTCCAAATCAGGATAATCTGCATTTGGATTATTGTCTGCTGAACTCCGTTGCCCTGCCGACCAAGGAGGATTGCCAACAATAACCTGAATGGGCAATTCATTCTGATTATCAGCCCGTTCTCCAAAGGCTTGTTTCCATTTATTTTCCCATTTGGGAAAATCTGGAGTTTTCTGATTATTGACTGATGAAATTAGATGATCTGCGGCACGTAGGTTGAAGGTATCGGTTAAGACAATACCGTTAAAAGGAACATATTCTACTTTGTTTCCCTTTTTTTTAGTTTGTTTGCCACGGAATGCTTCCTCAATGTTTACAGCTGCGATATAATATGCCAAGAGTACAATCTCATTAGCGTGCATCTCAGATTTGTACTTTCGAAACATATCTTGATAGGGAATAAGCCCCGAATGAAGTAGACGAGACAAAAAGATTCCAGTTCCAGTGAATGGATCTAGTATGTGGACATTTTCGTCTCCCAGAGAAGATCCAAATTCATTTCTAAGAATATAATCGGTGCTGTGCAAAATGAAATCGACGATCTCTACTGGTGTGTAGACTATACCTAAACGATCTGCCTCTTTCTTTAATGCAGTTGCAAAAAACTTCTCATAGAGTTCCATTAGAAGCTTTTGTCGTCCTTCAATTTCAGTAATTCCTTTTATTCGAGCGCGAACACTTTCGTAAAATCCCTCCAAGTCTCGAGTTTCGGACTGAAGACCTGTTCTCTCAAAATCTTTCTGCAATTGGTTAAGAGCACTGGCTACCGGATTGCCTGCTGAGAAGTACTGATCGAAAAGGGCATCAAAAACTGGCCCTGTAATTATGTGTTGAGTGAGCATGTCAATAGCCCCCTCTCGGGTGACAGACTCATGGATTGACTTCTTGAGAACTTGATGGAATGCATTGAATTTATTCTGAAGATTCTGTTGATCTTGGTTCTCAAGCAGCTTTTGTATTCGAAACGTCAGCCGAGTAAAAATGTTGGCTACGTCTTTGGCCCAATTTTCCCAATACTGGCGTTGTCCACATTTTTGAACCAGCTTGGCGTAGAATGCGTCCGGAGGAAATCGAACTCTTTCCAAAGTCAATAAAGCTTGTTCAGATTGAATCTGATTAGTTTCTTCATCCGACACCGTATCAAAAATAATTCTATCGGGTTTCTTTCCTAAGCTGATCTGGTTGATTTCGGCATTGAATTTCTCGTCATGTGCTCGCAATGCGTTGACTATCTTCCATACCGCACTAAACCGTTCGTTGTCGTCAAGTACTGATTCGGGAGACACTCCCTCAGGAACGGCGACAGGGATGATAATGTAACCGTATTCTTTTCCTTTTGATTGTCGCATTGACCGTCCCACGGCCTGGACGATGTCTACATGACTTTTGCGTCCTTCTAAAAAAATCACGGCGTCAAGCGCCGGAACGTCCACTCCTTCAGAAAGACAGCGAGCATTGACTAAAATCCGACAGTCTTTATCCTGAGATTCTTTTAACCAATCGATCAACTTTCGTCTGGTTGCGGCGTTCTGAGTGCCATCCACATGACGAATACGGCAGCGATAATCCTCTATCTTTCCTTCTTTTGCCATTCGTTCTGCCGCCTCTTCAATAATGCCTTCCCAGTGGGACTCATACCGTTTTGACATTTTGATCGAATTGGTAAAGGCAATGACTCGTCCAAGTGGAGTTGCGTTCTTTCTCTTGTTGTTCGGATTCTTCAGGGCCTGCCAACACCCAACCATTTGCGTCACCTCTCCAAGCTGTATCTCATCCCATCCCTCCACTTTCCGAGCCTGATAGGAATGCAGGACTTCAATTTCGTTCTCCTCCCGGAGGCCCAAAACCACCACTCGAAAATCGGTCAAAAGACTTTCGTCCACGGCTTGGGAAAAGGAAAGTCGATGAAATTCCGGACCATACGTCTTTTCGTCATCCATGGAGAAAACCCGAATGGCATCCTCCTTGGCCTTTCCTTTGGCTTCCTCGGTATAGAGTCGTGGTGTCGCCGTCATGTAAAGGCGACGGGTAGCCCGGACCCGATCCTCGTGATGAATCAAAACGAACGGAGACATTTCTCGCATCTTGCCTTTAGCTCCTCCCGAACCAATCACCCCAGTCGTCTGATGGGCCTCATCGCAAAGTGCCAAATCAAAGGCTGGAGCGCCTTCATCCTGCGCTCGCTGCACCAATTCCAATGACTGATAGGTACAGAAAACCACCGTCAAATACTGAGCGGCTTCCTTTTTCAAGGCCACGGCGATCCGGGAAGGATCGGTGGTCACAGGAATCTCCAGTTCCTGCAATCTAGTCTCTTCCTCTCCAATCCCGGCGGAAGTATCGGAGCAAATACCAATATATCGATGGGGCAATTTCTGGTGATTGGACCATTCGCGCATGGACTGCTGGGCCAATGAAATGGAAGGTACCAGATAAAGGACTGTTCCGCCTTTTCCGGCAATACTTTCGGCGATTCGCAGCGCGGTGAAAGTCTTGCCAGTGCCACAGGCCATAATCAATTTCCCGCGGTCCTGAGTTTCGAATCCTTGGATGACTTCTTCTTTCGCCCTCCGTTGGTGAGGCTTCAGATTAAAAGTTCCCTTCTTTCGGCGCAAGGCCTCAGGAGATTCACTGGCCAAATCGGGCCAATCGAACGGCGATCCTGACAGATCCCGATAGTTGAGGACATTGAGCCGGTCCCCCGCCGATTCCTTGATGGCTGCGGCCATCACGCCCCACTCGTGATAGCCGGTATCGATCCAGAGCAGCTTCGGAAACAGCACCTGATCGTTCGTAGCAGCCAAGAATTTCTGAATGTCATCCTTGGATATGCGTTTATCGGAATCGAAACACTTGCACTGGATGGCGCAGTAACCCTCGGTTCCATCAGGGCCTTCCGGATTCAAGCGGGCGACCAAATCAATGCCGAAATCCCTTTTGCCCACCGGGAACTTAAATTGAAAGTCGGGGTGGTCGGACATCTCCTTCACCCACTCTCCCCACAACCATACCTGGGAAAAACGTTGCCGGTAGAACAAATCCTCTTCGAGAAAGCGTTTCATCAGCCGCTCGAAGAGCAGGCCTTTTTCCGCAGCCGAGCGGGCTTTCGCCCGAATGTATTCCAGCGACCTCTCGAATCCGTTCATCTCATTTCCGAGCGAAAACCGTCCCATAACCCGGCTCGGAAAATCATTCTCTACCAAGAGAGATAAAATTAATCCCCCCCTCCCATTTTTTGCAAAAGGGATAGTGCCCAAGTCTGGATGCCCCGCAGGTTTATACCATTAGCCCCACCAAAGCAACCCTTAGACACTCACTTTGTCGCCCCCTTTATAATCCCGATTTCCCCTGATAGCGGAGACTCAGTTTCCCTGGGGACGATTCAACTTCCTGCCGGAAATCCGGAATCAATCCCCATCACCATCCATCAAACGACGGTAGAAGAACCGCTCCACCCGACGTTCCGAACCGATCCCCGTTCCGAAACGCCGACAACCGGTCCGGTGCCGCACTCCGGCCCATTCACGGCGTCGCCTTCATTCATTCAGTCACGAATCCAACCAACCACGAACGGAAACCAAATTGACAGAAAGAGCGAAATCTGTTTCCCTCGGCTCGGTATGGAATCGATTACGGCAAACGCCCGGCTGAGGCTTACCCGTATGGCGTCCCGCGCCTGAATCAACATCCCTCCCCGGTTTTCTCTTTGCTTACCCTCATGGCCTTCGATTCTCAGTCGATTTCCGATTCGTTAACCGCTCCCCAAGGTTTTCGGGCGGCCGGGGTGTGGTGCGGCATCAAGGCATTCGATCCCGAACGAAATCCAGACGAAAAGCCTCCTTTGGATCTGTCGCTGATCGTCTCCGACCGCCCCGGACCCGTAGCCGGCGTATTTACCGCCAATCAAATCGTGGCCGCCCCTGTCAAATGGTGTCAGGAACGAATCAGGAACGGCACGGGGCAAGCGGTCGTCGTCAATTCCGGGAACGCCAATGCGTGCACCGGGGCCCAAGGCGTGACGGACACCCAAGCGATGGCGGAGGCTACGGCCCAAGCGTTGGGAATCGCCAAGACCGAACACGTGCTGGTCGCTTCGACAGGACGCATCGGCCATCCGTTGCCCATGACCAGAATTCACCACGGCATCGCCCAAGCGGCCAAATCCATCAAAAACGGCACCGGCCAGTCCCACGACGCGGCCCAGGCCATAATGACCAGCGACACTTTCCCGAAAAAATACGCCTCGGAATTTCCTTGGAGCACTGGCCCCGTCCGCCTCGGCGGTATCGCTAAAGGGGCCGGAATGATCGCCCCCCATATGGTCCCTCCCCCGGCCGCCGAACCTCACGCGACGATGCTGGCTTTTCTAACCACCGATGCCGTAATCACCCAGCCGGCACTTCAAACGGCTCTCGAACAGGCGGTGCGTCACAGTTTCAATGGTATCAACGTGGACGGCGACATGAGTACGAACGACTCGGTGATCGTTTTGGCCAACGGCCAAGCCGCCAATCCTCCGATCGACGCTGCCGACTCTCCCTTGTTCCCGAAGTTCTGCCGGGCGCTGACTCAATTGTGCGAAAAACTCGCGAAGGACATCGTGCTCGACGGGGAAGGCGCCACCCGCCAAATCAACCTTCGCCTCAGCGGAGCCCGAAACGACGAAGAAGCCGAGATCGCCGTCCAGGCCGTAGCGAATAGCGTTTTGGTCAAAACCAGCTGGACCGGCGGTAATCCCAACTGGGGACGCATTTTGGCGGCTTTGGGTTATTCTTCAGCGAAAGTCGTCGAGGAAAAAATCGACCTCGCCTACAGCGCCCCGGATTCGGCCGTGAGGGTCTACTCCCTACGCCAAGGACGCCCCGTTCATACTCCTTTCGAGGAACTCTGCTCCGTCGTCGGACTCAAGTCTTTCGACTTGCACATCGACCTTAACCTGGGACCGGGGCAAGCCAGGTTATTCACGTGCGACCTAAGCGAAGAATATGTCCGGTTCAATATGGGCGATATTTCGAATCCCGAAAGCCTGGGCGGCTAAGCGATGCAAGAGTTAATCGATAAGGCCGCGACGCTGCTGGAAGCCCTGCCCTACATCCAGCAGTTCAAGGGCACGACGTTCGTCATCAAATACGGGGGCAGTTTCATGGATTCGCCCGATCCCACGATTCGCAACGGTCTGGCTCGAGACCTCATTTTCCTGCGAACCGTAGGCATCCATCCGTTAATCGTCCACGGCGGTGGCAAGGCTATCAGCCGGGCCATGCGGGAAACCGGCAACGAACCCCAATTCGTCCAGGGATATCGAGTCACCGACTCCGCCTCGGCGGAACTGGTCGATCGAGTCCTCTCCGAAGAGGTCAATCCGGAAATTGTGGAATGTATCCGGTCCTTGGGAGGAAAAGCCGTGAGCGTCTTGGGGCGTGATATTTTGCGGTGCCAAAAAAAACGGTTCAGTGCCGCCGACGGTCAAACCCTGGATCTCGGATTCGTCGGCGAAATCGTTTCGATCAACCTCGATCCGATCCGGAAAGCGATCGACCAGGGAGCGATTCCAATCGTCAGTCCCAGCGCTCGCGATTCCACCGGGCAAATCTACAACTGCAATGCCGATCTGGCGGCCTCCCGGGTCGCCGCCTTCATTGAAGCGCAGCGGCTGGTTTATCTCAGCGACGTTCCCGGATTGCTGCGCGTGCCGACAGACCCGACTTCACTCATTGAGGTCGCTTCCCTCACGGAAATCGACCAACTCAAAGCCGCTGCCACGATCAACTCCGGGATGATTCCCAAGATCGAAAGCGCCACGACCGCCATCAAGGACGGAGTCGACAAGGTTTCGTTGGTGGACGGTCGGATGAACCATGCCGTCTTACTAGAAATATTCACCGACCGGGGCGTCGGGACCCAACTGATCCCATGAACTCGACCGCCACCTCCTCGACCGTTCCAGAACGCTTCCGAAACCGGGTCGTTCCGACCTATGGCCGATTCCCAACCGAGCTTGTCCGAGGTCAGGGGGTTCGGGTCTGGGATCAGGATGGCCGCCGCTATCTGGACCTCGGAGCCGGTATCGCGGTTTGTTCCCTAGGACATGCTCACCCGGCACTGGCCGAAGCGATCGGGAAACAAGCCCAGACCCTGATCCACGTATCCAATCTCTATCATCACGAACTTCAGGTGCGACTGGCCGAAAAACTGACCGATGAACTGAGGTCGGGTAAATGCTTTTTCTGCAACAGCGGCGCCGAAGCTAACGAAGCGCTCATTAAACTGGCTCGCCGCATCGGCCATGCCTCCGGCCGTTTCGAAATCGTCAGTTGCCTTAATTCGTTTCACGGCCGCACGCTCGCGACCTTGAACGCCACCGGCCAAGATAAGGTTCGCCGAGGATTCGGGCCGTCGTTGCCGGGCTTCCGGCACGTTCCGTTCAACGATCTCGAAGCTCTGCGTTCAGCCGTAAGCCCGGCTACCGCCGCCGTGCTCGTGGAAGGCATTCAAGGCGAAGGCGGCATTCATCCGGCACGGCCGGACTATCTGACCGGACTCCGGGCCCTGTGCGACGAATACGGCCTGTTGTTACTCTTCGACGGCGTTCAATGCGGCCATTTCCGGACCGGACGGTTCCAAAGCTTTCAACGGATTCTGGAAACCGATTCGCAAGCCGAATCCTTTCGACCGGACGGCATCTCGATGGCTAAATCCATGGGCGGCGGGTTCCCGATGGGAGCCGTTTGGATCGATACGCCGCACGCCGACGTCTTGAGCCCCGGCACCCATGGCACGACTTACGGGGGCTCCCCCCTGGCCTGCGCCGCGGCTTTGGCCGTCCTCGAAGAAATCCAATCGTCCCGACTGGAACGAAACGCTCGCGAAGTCGGCCGCTATCTGAAATCCCTGCTCGAAAACCTCCGGCAAGACTTCCCGGAATTCATCGGCGAAGTTCGCGGTCTGGGTTTGATGATCGGCGTGGAATTTCAACGGGGGCCGGCCGGCGCGGACGAACGGCAACCGCTGTCCCTGAACCTGGAAGCGGCGCTTCGACAAAACGGACTGCTAACGATACCGTCGGGACAGCGAGTGATACGCTTTCTGCCTCCCCTCAATCTTCGGCGGGAAGAAGCCGAGGAAGCGGTCGACGTCTTAAGGAAAGTTCTCACCTCCGCCACGTCATGAAACACTTTCTGAGTCTGGAAAACCATTCGGTCGAAGATCTCGAAGCGATTCTCGATCGGGCCGCGCAATTGAAATCGGAACGGAAGCGAACCGATTTCCGCCCCTTGGACCGTCAGACCTGGGGTTTGCTCTTCGCCAAATCCTCGACCCGGACCCGGGTTTCCTTCGAAGTGGGCATCCACGAATTAGGCGGCTGCCCCCTGTTTCTCAACATGGCGGATTTACAATCGGGCCGGGGCGAACCGATCAGCGATACGGCCCGGGTGCTGGGACGCATGATCGACGGAGCCGTCATCCGCACCTACGAACAACAAGACCTGCTGGAATTCGCCAATCGGAGCCGGATCCCCACCATCAACGCCCTGACCGATCAAGAACATCCCTGCCAAATCATGGCCGATCTGCTCACCATCCGGGAAAAACTCGGAACGGTCAGGGAACAGACCGTCGCCTTCGTCGGTGACGGAGCCGGCAACATGGCCGCTTCCTGGATCGCCGCGGCGAAAAAATTCGGGTTCGGTTTACGCATCGCCGCTCCCAGGGATTTCTGGCCCAAGCAAACGGACGGACGGCCGCTATCGGATCAGATCATTCTGACAAGCGATACGGCCGAGGCCGCTCGAGGAGCTGACGTGCTCTATACCGACGTCTGGGTGTCCATGGGCATGGAAGCCGAAGCCGAGGAACGAGAGGAACGCTTCCGGCGATACCAAATCAATCGGGAAACGATTGCCGCAACCGGCAAATCTCCCTTAGTCATGCATTGCCTGCCCGCCTACCGTGACAAGGAGATCAGCGAGGAAACCCTCGAAGACCATCAACAGACCATCTTCGATCAGGCCGAAAACCGGTTGCACGCCCAAAAAGGCGTCATCTGCTGGCTGCTGAACGCCTAATCGGCACTCGAGCTATCCTAGGCGTTCTGGCTCCGGGCAATCTGCGACTGCAACCGGTCAATCCGTTTTTTCGCCCGCGCCAACCGACCGGCGTCGAGTGTCGATTCGAGTTGCTTGACGGGATCGGCGGCCATCTCCAGGCCTTGAGCATTCGCCAAGGAATACCAGGCATAGGCTTCGACCTCGTCGCGCTCGACGCTCCGACCGTTTTCGAACATCCAACCCAAATAGTACTGCGCCTGATCCTTGCCCTGTTCGGCTGCCATCCGGAAGTGCTTCATTGCCTGGCCGGCGTCCAATTCCACGCCTTCGCCGTTCACGTACATCCAACCCAGAAAACATTGAGCGTCGGCCTGTCCCTGTGAAGCGGCGGCGTGGTACCATTTGACGGCCTTGTCGAGATCTCGCCGAACTCCCCTGCCGTTAGCGTAAGCCCAACCCAGCGAAAACTGCGCGGCCGGCAATTCCTGATCGGCCGCTTGGCGGAACCAACGGACCGCTTCCTTGTCGTCCTGCTCCGTTCCGATGCCGTTCTGATACATCCGCCCTAGCTCCAGGTGCGCTTCGGCATGACTTTGAGCCGCCGCCTGCCGCTGCCAATCGAGCGCCTCTTCCTGGTCGACTTCGACCCCGCGACCGGAGACAAGATGCAAACCCAACCGATGTTGCGATTCGACCTGGCCTTGCATGGCCGCTTGCCGATACCACTCCACTGCCATCCCGGAATCCTCGGACACGCCCCGGCCTGAGGAATACATATCGCCCAGCATGAACTGGGCTTCGGCGAAACCCTGGCCGGCGGCTTGCCGAAAACATTGGATCGCCTCGGGGGTGTCATCCTCGTTCCACAACAGATGGCATCCCAACTGGAACTGCGCTTCGGGAACTCCCTCGGCGGCCGCTTGGCGAAACCACTCCTCTCCCGCTTCCGTGTTGAACTGAACGCCGGTTCCCTTGAAGAACGCCTGCCCCAATTGCAACTGAGCCTGGACGTGGCCGCCGTCGGCCGCCAGCCGGAACCAATGAACCGCTTCCCGGGATTCCGAATCGCTGACGCCGTTCCGTTGAAAGAATTGCCCCAGTTCGAATTGCTCGGCCGGATCGTCCTGTTTCAAGGCCCGGCGAAACCAAACGAAAGCCTTGACGCGATCTTGCTCCACTCCCTTACCGATAGCGTACATTTCGCCCAACGCCTCCTGGGCCTTGGCATGGCCTTGCACCGCCGCTTTTCGATAGGACTCGACTGCCGACTCCAAGTCCGGCTCCCCGTCTTTGCCCAATTCGTAGGCCCGGCCTTGGCGATACTGGATCTCCGGTTCGCTGAGTCCGGCGGCGGCCGGTTCCGGCTGTTTCGGTTTTTCTTCGACCGGAGGCGGGCTTTCCCCGTTGCCTTCGATCCTCAATCCCAAATTGAACTGCGCTCCCGCATGCCCTTGATCGGCAGCCAAGCGGTACCAATGAATCGCAACCGAGGAATCGGCGCTCACTCCCTTGCCGTTATCGTACCTGAGACCCAGATTGAACTGCGCTCCCGCATGCCCGGCGTCCGCGGCTCGCTGATACCACCGCACCGCTTCGGTCGCGTCCTCACTGACGCCCCGACCTTCGGCATAGGCTTCACCCAACTGGAATTGCGCCTGAACATGGTCCCGTTCGGCCGCCAATTTCAACCATCGAAAACGCTCGTCCGCATCCAGACTCAAATCGGAACGGGAACCTAGAACGAACTGAGCTTCGCGTTCGCCCTGTTCGGCCGCCCGGCGCAGCCAACGTTCCCCGGCGACGGCATCCGGCAACAATCCTTCGCCGTCGGCATATCGCAATCCAATCTGCAATTGACCGCCGGCATGCCCCTGATCCGCCGCCTGACGATACCAGTTGGTCGCCTTTTCGGTATCCGGCTTCACTCGCTCTCCCGTGTCGTAAAACTGTCCCAGACGGAATTGAGCCTCCGCCTCTTCTCCCTTGGCCGCGAGCCGGTACCAATGCAATGCCTGGTCTAAATCCTGTTCCCCCCCTTGACCTTGATTCAGCATGTTGGCCAGATGCAGTTGCGCCCGGGCATGACCTTGGTTCGCCGACTTGCGGTACCATTGCGCGGCCTCGGCCAAGTTCTGTTCCAAGCTCTCGCCCTTCTCGTTCAAACGCCCCAGATTGTATTGCGCTTCCGGATGGCCCCGTTCGGCGGCTTCGCGATACCAACGGACCGCCTCGGACAAATCCCGCTCTACCCCCTGTCCACCGACGTAATACATCCAGCCCAGATTGAATTGGGAACTCGCGTGACCCTGTTTGGCCGCGGCGCGATACCACTCGATGGCCCGGATCAGATTCTTTTCCACGCCCGTTCCCTGCTCATACTTGAGTCCCAAGGAGAACTGCGCCCGGGCGTGACCCTGCTCGGCGGCCCGCCGATGCCACTGCGCCGACAAGGCCAAATCCTTTTCGACTCCATCGGCGTTCTCGTACATCAACCCCAAGTTGAATTGCGCTTGAACGTCGCCGTCCTCGGCCAATTGACGAGTGTCGGTGCGCAGCTGACGAACATCGTCCGAGGCCCAGAGCCGCTTGGCTTTATCGAACCATATTTGAGCCTCGATCTGGTTTTGCACGACCCCGTCGCCGTTGGCATACATGTGGCCCAAGGCGTTGATGGCGTCCAGATTGCCCTGTTTCGCCGCCAGCTTGAACCATTCTACGGCTTGGCCGGCATTGACCGCCACTCCCTCGCCGATAAAATACATGCGGCCCAGCCCGTACTCGGCCTCCGCCAATCCCTGCTTGGCGGCCCGGCGATACCAGGTTACCGCCTGCTCGGCATCCCGCTCGACGCCTTCGCCCCTGCCGTAAAAATTACCCAAACGGCATTGCGCCCAAGCATGGTTTTGATCGGCCGCTTGGCGATACCATTGAGCGGCCTTAACCGCGTCCTTCCGCACGCTCCGACCTTTTTCGTAAATCCACCCCAGATTGCATTGGGCGCCCGCGTGACCTTGTTCCGCGGCCAACCGATACCAACGAACGGCGTCGGCGATATTCTGCTGAATACCCCGGCCGTTAGCGCACATTACGCCCAGATTGCACTGGGCGTCGGCATGGCCTTGTTCCGCGGCTTTACGATACCAACGCACCGCCTGTCCCGCGTCTCTTTCGACGCCTAAGCCGTTATCGAAACTCCAGCCGAGTTGGCATTGGGCGCCGGCATGGCCCTGCGAAGCAGCCTTGCTGAACCAGTTGATGGCCATCCTGGCGTTCTTCGAAACGCCATCTCCCCGGTCGAATAAAATGCCCAATCTGATTTGCGCCTCGACCTCTCCTTGTTCGGCCCAGCGAGAAAGTTCGCGGACCGCCGAAATATCGCCTTTTCTGGCACTTTCGTAACTGCGGAGAATCGAGTCGATTTGGGTTCCGGAAGTAACGTCGCTTTTCTCGGATGCAGCCTTCGCCTCGGGAGAAAACTCCTGGGGACTCCGGACCGAATCCCGGCCCATGTCCCGGCCCCCAGACTTCGTGCCTGCCAAGGGCCGTTGGGTATTCTGGCTGTTCTGATCGTTTACCCGATTTTTCCAACGTCCCGGCTTTGCCTCGTCATCGGTTCCGAGAGCGTCGGCACGATTCGGCCGGTGTTGCGGCCGATTGGGGTCCCGTGCCGTTCGATCCTGAAATTTGAATTTGGCCTTCATCCGTTACCAACAATTGTTATCGATCCCATCTCCAACGAGGATTTCCGCTTCAAAAAGATGCTTTTCAACCGAACCCGGGTCAAAGCTTTGCCCGTTTCAGTTTCCTGTCACCCTACCGTAATACCGAAAGGTCACGAATTCAACCGATACTCCCGAAAAAACTGAAAAATGGGTTGCGGAATACCGATGGGGTCCCGATATCCAGTCAAGGTGCTTAAACCGGGCATTCGACCGCTACACTGAAAAAACGAAGATTGGTTACGACTGGCCGGAGGCCCCGGATCCGTTCAGGGACAGATCAAGGAACGATTCGCTGGATAATTCAAGCGTTAATTCATTTTAATTAGTAACTGCCCAGGCACCCCCAAATTCCCTTTTTTGACTTCGAGTTATTATGGTGCCATGGTTCGTTTAGGCTGGGAGTACTGCAAGTCGCGTGGAATCGACTTCCTGCAATTTCGAGGCGTGCCAGATTTCGGAAGACCGCAACGGTCTCATTGAATCCGAGCTGTGTTCTCAGTTTCAATTTCGGTTGGAGGTGTCTCAAGAGCAGTTGGAATCCACTCGAGCTCAGCTAAAGTACTGCCAATCGAAGTATCAGACGTCTCAATCTCGGCTGGCGGTAGCTCGAGCACACGTTGCCGAATTACCAGTTCAACGTCTGACCGATCAGCGACAGATCCAGCAACTGAATCAACGTCTCGCCGAATTCGAGAGGCCGGACTCTCACGCTACAGACGAGAGCCCAAAAGAGGCGGTCACGGAAGGACCAATACCCCGCCGTCCCGGGCCTTAAAATACGTCGGCATCCGCATCGGAGACGGGGACAAACTCCACCGGGCGGAACGACCTCAAATCGGCTGACGAGGGCGAGATTGCGGAGAACCTAAAGCGTCGCATCGCCGAGTTGAAAGAACTGGTCAAGAAATCTCAGCGACAGTTGGCTCAGCATAGTCGCAACACCAGCAAGCAGCCTTCCAGCGACGGATTAAAGAACGAACGCCGACGGTCGTGCTCGGCGGAACTGCGAGAAAAAGCCCTTGGGAGGTCAACCCGGTCACCAAGGACGAACGATGAGGCAGACTTCTCGACCGGACCCCGTCGAGGAATAGTATCCTACGGTCTGTCCCGATTGCGGAATATCGATCCCCGAAGCTGCCGAATGGCACCCGGAAATTCAAATTCGACAGGTTGTTGACTACAGAGTCCCCGGCGGTGCCGTCCCGATTACCGAGTATCGGGCTCATCGCGGCACCTGCTCCCGATGCGGTCGGCTGGTCCGAGCCACGTTTCCCCCCGGAGTCGAGGGTCCGGTTCAATTCGGGCCGAACCTCTCGGCGTTAGTCGTTTATCTTCGAGTCAAGCAGTTGATTCCGGAGCGGCGGGTTACAACGGAAACAGAATAACGGCGACAACCCGGCTCCGCACCGGGCTACGTCGATTGATGTGACGGCACTCTGCCGATTCAATCCGTCTGCCGTCGATTTCCAGTTCGACGGCAGACGCTTGGTCACTGATCGCTGAGGAATCGAAGGCGGCCAGCTTCGGTCCTCGATCGCCTGACGATAACGACGGAACGAATCCGAACACCGAGCCCGCCAAGAAAGGGTTGATCGGTTTCAATTCGCCCCCCCCCCCCCCCGCCACCTATTCGAAAAGACAACGGATGCACCTTTTTTCGTCAACTCGCGCTCGAGCGGATCATGATTTTCAGCGATAGGGATATCGGATCATGTCCATGTTACCGCTGAAGCGTTCAGCGAAACCACCGGCGGAAACCGTTCGGAAGCCGAAACTGAATCACGCTGACGACTGATCTCCCGAATTCTGTTCGACCGCCGGTTCCAGATTCGTCGAAGCTTGGGCACGCCCCGTCGTGAACGAATAACCAATTGCAGGAGAATCGTCCCACTGGCGCATCGTTCGTTATTGAATTCCTGAAAAAACGAATTTGCCGGGTCCCCCCGGACAATCGACGCCAAAGCGAGGAATACGAACGATAGCCCGAACTGCCGTTCCCGAGCCGTGATCTCGAGCCCGGCGGCACGTTCCCGCCCCACTAGACGTCAAGGGACGAAAAGCAACCAGTGACCTTGTTAATGCCTTGGCTCGCCGATTTCCCTGCAAGCGCAACCCGGACTATCTTGAATTTCGCTATGATTCCGTTAGCGGCAAAGTGCCTCGAATCACCGGGAATCAGGTCGCCACTCGATTAATACTTGTAACCGAAAAACTGAAATCCGGCAATTATCCGATTGACGCACTTTATCGGTAAACCGCACAATCCGCACCGGAAATTCGAGGTGATCATCGGATCGAGACCAAATGGACAATCAATTTCAGATCATCCATTCCCGAGTGGGGAGCCAAAGAATCTCGCTATACTTCACCCCCAGCAGCGAACTACCTTCGCTTCCGGAGCTCGAGAAAACTGGGGAATTCGCCAGCTCCGAAAATCTACCAACCAATAATCGCTACTTCGAAGCAACCGGGGGATGGAGTTCGCAGCTGATCCTTTCACCCGAGTTTGCCGCACCTTCCAGTGTTTTCATTCGGGTCTCTGCCGATCTAACGGACCGCTACAAATAATCGACAAACCCGATCGAATTAAAACCGATTCATGAAATCGACTACCACCAGTTGGGTTAAAGGCGAAGATTTTTTCAACCGGAGAAATGAATTAAAAAACCTTAAATCACTGGTTCTCGAAGGCAACCACGTCATGCTGACCGGTCAACGGGGCGTGGGAAAAACCAGCATTCTTCAAGAACTCGGAATTCAACTTAAAGCTGAAGATTGGATGTTTGTCTACGCAAGTCTAAAAGATGCCAAGGACGAAGCAGATTCGATTAAGCTAGTCTGCAAAGCTTTTGATATCAGGTCGTCTTTGCCAATGCGTTACACGCAGACAAAAAGATATCTGGTGACTAAACCAATCCGAATAATCTGCTCCATCATGTTCGATTTAACAGCACGAATCGGAATAAATGCCAGAAACTGGCCACTTTGGGGAACTAAAATGATACGTGAGGGCCTCATGCCTTACGCGCCTGCGCTTTTGGTTATCGACGATTTGCAGATTTTTCTCTGCCGTATTTTCGATCAAGACAACGGGGAAGAACGTGTCGCAGCATACTTGAACTGGTTGTGTGGCGCACTTGACTCGATGAACGAACAATGCCAGGTTCTCATAGTGTCCAATGGCCTCGGAATAAATTTATTACAATCTAGCCCGGATAATTCCGACCGCATTAATCGATTGACTCCCTTTCATTTGGAACCCTGGAACAAAGAAATCAGCGTTGCCTGTTTCAAACGGCTAGCAAGAAGTCATCAATTACCTCTAGCGGAAGGCACCCCCGAAGCAGTGTACGAGGCGCTCGGCCTCGGGATTCCTCATTATATTCAAATATTTTTCGCACAGTTGAAAAAATATACCGAATCGAACCAGAGAAAACAGATAACTCCCACCGATGTCGTCCAGGTTTATCGCGCAGTGCTGCTCGATCCTAAAAAATGCACCGATTTCGATCACTACGAAACGCAACTCAAAGATGATTTCGACGGAATAAATCATTCGCTGGCAGTGGATATTTTGACGGAAACTGCTATCCAGGGAACTTTTTCATCAAAAGCCAAACAACAACTTGAAACCCTATACTCCCCAAGCGTCGAGGACGTTTCCGAACTTATGGATGAAGCTTTGTTTGTCTTGGTTAACGACGGCTACCTTGAATCCACCGAGGATGGCTACCGTTTTCCGTCTCGATTGCTCGCAGACTGGTGGTCGGTAAGATACCGTGACCGACACACGCCCTTGAACCGTCGTTCTTCAGTGAGCGAGTCTGGAGGTCTGGTTGAATAAGTGAGATTAATCCCAATCCACAAGCAACCGGATCGAAGCCCGAAAGTTCAATCTCGGCACGTCGCCGTTCGACGAGGATTCATCGCTCGATTCGCGAGCGGAAAATTCGAAATTGAAACAGCGATCGAATCGCATTGTCGCCGATACGTGTTAATCGCACCTCTTCGGGAAAGAGAACCGAGGTCGATCCCTGATACCGTAATCCAGCTATGGTTTTGCTTGATTGTCCTCAGGATATGTCCTGCGGTTACCGGGCCAACACTTCCGGTGAAAGCTCCGCTAATCCCTCCTCGCCGCAAACCTCGATAATTTCAATCCCTTGCGCCAATAAGTCTTGCGTCCAGTCAGGGGTTTGCGCCCAATCCGGACTCGCTCCCCCGAGGAACCGAGTGTAAACCACCGTCACCGCAAATCCTTTGCGACGCAACATTCCCAATGCCGACACCGCCGCCGGAGAAGCGTGTTCCAGAACCGGCACGACGCTGGCGTCCCGGGGTAATAGGGAAACCGATTCCTGAACGAGTTTAGCGAAGGGAAAATCCTCCGAAAATTCCAACCGCCCCAGAGTTTCCAAGATGTTGTTCAGCTGCGCGTCTCCCCTTCGAGTCGGAATCACCAAGGAACGCCGTTTAGGGTCCGGTTCGCGTTTCTCTTGCGAGAGGGCAGGATGACCTCCCGGATGGGTCTTGAAACGAGCCGTCCACCCCTCGCGTCCGACCCGGCCGGCCGCATCTTGGCCGTTCGTAATCAAACCGGCCTGGTGACTGTGCTCTAACAAATTACGCGAAAGCGAAGCCACGATGGTCACCGCCAATTCGGCCGACGCTTCGCCGGTAGAACCCAAATAGGCGTTTTCATTGAAATCGAGCAGGAAAGTAGCTCCCGATAAACAAGTAGGCTCATAGACCCGGCTATGAAGTTCTCCGGTCCGAGCCGTCGCTGGCCAATGTATGCACTGAAGCGGGTCGCCCGGTAAATAAGGCCTTACCGATGCTATTCGGGTTGGATCCTCAAATAACCGATGCGTTAGCCTGATCTCCCCGATCGGACGCCGGGAAACGATTCGAACCCCGCGCAAAGGAACGGTTTTCGGCAATACCAAGAAAAAATGGGGTTGGGTCACCACCCGGATGGTTCGTTGCAAGCCAAACAGATCGCCCGTTTCCAGCAACAACGGCCCGAATTGGTGAAAGCCGCGTTTTTCCAATCTCACCCGATATTCGATCCGATGTTCCCCGCCCGGTTTCAACCTGATCATTCCTACCGTATCGCCATAAACTCTAAATCCGACGCTCAACCGTTCGGAGTGATGAGGCAACGATTCTTCGAACAAGATCCAGGGAATGGTCAGGGAACTGCGGTTTTTGAGACTGACGGTAACGGTTCGCTCCTCGCCGATGGCGTTCGGCATGATCGAACCGCTGACGGAACGGACGACCTGCAATCCTCTGTTCCCCTGCCTAACCCAAAAACGGCTAAGCAACAATACCCCCAGCAAGACGTAAGTCGCGTAAACCAAATAATCCAATCGCAGGCCGATCCCCAATAAGAGAACCAGAATTACCGTCAAAAACAGCTTCATGACCGCAATCCGCCCGGTAGCATGGTGGGAACTGGCACTTCGCGCAACAGCTCTTTGATCACGATTTCCGCCGTGCGATTACGTAAGCGGGTTCCCATTTTCAACAGCAAGCGATGCCCCAAAACGTAAGGCGCCAACAACTTGATATCGTCGGGCATCACGAAATCGTAACCGTGAATCGCGGCGTAAGACCGGGCGCAGTCTATCAGGGCCAAGGACGCTCGGGGACTTCCGCCCAATCGCAACTCGCCGTGCTCTCGGGTAGCCCGCATCAAGTTCACGACATATTCGGCGATTTTGGAATCGACCTGAACCTGCCTAATTGCTTCCTGACAGGCGATAATCTCTTCAGAACTCGCCACCGCTTCGAGATCGGTGATGGGATGCTCCCTGCTCAATCGTTCCAACATGCCCGCCTCTTCTTTGGCTTCCGGATACCCTAGGCTAAGCCGAATCAAAAAACGGTCCAGTTGCGCTTCCGGCAGGGGAAACGTTCCTTCGTGATCGATCGGATTCTGGGTAGCGATCAGAAAAAAAGGAGATTTCAATTCGTAATCCGTTCCGTCGGCCGTAACCCTGCCTTCCGCCATGGCTTCCAAGAGGGCCGACTGCGCCCGAGGCGTGGCCCGGTTGATTTCGTCGGCAAGGACGATCTGCGCGAACAGCGGTCCCGGGCGAAACTCGAACTCGGTTGTCTTGGGATGGAAAACCGAAGTCCCGGTAATGTCGTTGGGCAACAGATCCGGCGTACACTGAATCCGTTTGAACGAACCGGCGATACTACTCGCTAACGACCGAGCCAACATCGTTTTCGCCACGCCGGGAACGTCTTCCAACAGCACATGACCTCGAGCGAAATAGGCGGCCAGAAGCAATACGATCTCCTGATGCTTGCCGACCAATACCTTTTCGATATTCACGACCAGACGATTGGCCAAGCCCATCACGGGAGTTTCGTTGATCGTTTCTCGCGGTTCGGGCGGCGTCGCCCGGGGACGCACGACGCGAATGGTCGGCAGGGTAGAATCGCTCAAACGGATCGCACTATCGCACTGGGGACACACCGATTCTGTATCGGCCAATTCCTCCGGATATTCGATGGGCTGGCCGCAGGATGGACAGTTGATCTTGGGCATCGTGGAACCATCCTAAAGTGTTCGATCGAGAAAGTAGACCATTTTGAGATTCACCGGTTTTCGTTCGATATTCTGATTAGCGGTCGTTGCGATTCTCTCGCCTTCGTGTGGTCGGAACCGACGGTTGCGCCACCGGCCCGCTCGGCCGGTCCGAAAGAACTCTCCCGATCCGAATTTCAATAATCCGGGTCGCCTTAACGCCGCGATTTCGTTTTCGAAAATCACACGGCAAGCGGCAAGCCGATCGCCTCAGGTTCGAGAACCCCGGTACCGACGGAGGGCGAGCGAATCTCGGTTCGATCCCGAACGAAACCGGTAACGGTAAGGACGCAGTAGTCTTTCCGTCATCGATCCGGACGTTCCATATGTTTCGGTTCATCGGAAATCACGCCTGCTCCCTGACCGTTCAGCATCGTAGGGACTGACTCTTCATCCCGATGCCTGCGACGCGAAAAGCAACCCGCTTTCGGTCAATCACGGACAGTTGCGTCGCCGCCGGAACCCGGCGAACAACCTTTTGGGAAGATCGATCATACCGTGCCGCCGATCGTGATGCGACGCACTGCCGATGCCCCCGAAGCTGATGCCTGCCAGAATCCCGATCCGAAATAGGCTTTGCGTTTGGTACTCCGTGGCTGGGGATGCATCCCAAGGGAACGTCCGCCAACCACCCGGGTTACCAGCCGTCGTTTTCTCGGACGCCGAAGCGTGATTGACTCGGCCAGTTTCTGCCGCTTGCAGGGGTGCTCAAGACCTGCGTGCCGATCGCGACCAAACTTCGAACGCAAAACGCTCAGCTTGCTCCGACCAAGCGACCGGACGCCAGGAGTCATCGTCTTAGTACGCCGTTCTCGACCGGCGGTCCTTGGAGTTCAAAAAAGCGAAATCAACCGGGCCGCACTAGCGTTGCGAAATGCAACGCTATTTCTGAGCCGTTGCCGGTCACCGGTACCAAAGCGAAAGCAGGCGGATAGCCAACCATTCCTACCCGCGAAATCCGATGACGACGTTTTCCGGGAAAGGCTTGAATGGAATTGAAAATAAACGATACCCTGCTTTCGCATCGCTCGTCGGGCTAGGAATCGCAACCTGGCAATCTGAAACCCTGCCCCGATAGCCAACGGTCGATCGGTGATTCTGGGAAACGTCATGGGCAAAGCCAGATCGATGCCGAGAGCGGAATCTCACTGGGAGTTGTTGCGTGAATTCGCGAGCCAAATCCAACACCGAATCAACCGAGATTCACTGCGGCGATTGTCAGCAGTTAATCAAAGCGGGAGTCGTTCCGCCCGGTTCGGTCAATCTGATCGTGACTTCGCCACCCTACGCCGACCAACGCAAGGCCAACTACGGCGGAGTGCATCCCGATTCTTACGTCCGGTGGTTCCTGCCGAAAGCCGAAGCGCTTTTCGAATGCCTGGCCGATGACGGTTCGTTCGTCCTCAACATCAAGGAAAAAGCCGTATCGGGGGAACGCCACACCTATGTTCTCGAACTGATCATGGAGCTTAGGCGATCAGGCTGGCTGTGGGTCGAAGAATACTGTTGGCACAAAAAGAATTGTTATCCGGGAAAGTGGCCCAACCGTTTTCGGGACTCTTGGGAACGGCTGCTGCACTTCACCAAATCCCGAAAATTCAAAATGAGACAAGACTCGGTCATGGTTCCGATGGGCGATTGGCGACTGAACCGGTTGCAAAATCTTTCGGCAACCGACCGCGTGCGCGACCCGTCCCGGCACAGAAACGGATTCGGAAAGAAAGTCGAGAAATGGGTCGGGCGCGAAAAGGCTTATCCCACGAACGTCCTGCACCTGGCTACCGAATGCGGCTTCAAAGGCCACCCCGCCACCTTCCCCAAGGCACTGCCGGAATGGTTCATTCGCTTGTTCACGGACGAAGGCGATACGGTACTGGACCCATTCGCGGGTTCGGGAACGACGCTCGTGGCGGCCCACGACCTCAAAAGGCACGGTATCGGCATCGAAATATCGCCAGAGTACTGCGATCTCATCAAGGACCGCATCACGCCATGAAACCGGCGTGACGGGTTCTCCTGAAATCTGACGCCAAACCAACGCTCGACGAATTCCCGGAAACCTTTCGTGGCGATTTCTCGGTAGCTTTGGGGAACGGAAACAGCGGGTAAACCGCGTTCAGTACCGCCCTGAAAAGAATCACGATATCGAGCCATCGCTATGCCCGGGACGTTTTTTTCGCCCGCAACGACGAACCCGGCGGATCTTGAGCTGAAACCACTTTCCGCTCCCTGAGCCACCCCGGTGCCGGAAATGACGATCGCATCGCTCTTCTCGTTTTGCCGGAGAAAGATGCTTGCTCGATATACTCGAATTCGACACTCTGAAGCTTTTCCTCGACTGAACCGAAATGAAACACCATATCCTTCGGACCAGCGCCGACTGACCACCATGAACACCGGATTTTGGATTAAGGCGACCAACCTTGGGCTGTTGCTAGGCATCCTCAACTGTCACCCGATCGCCCTCGCCGATTCTGAAGGAGAGGGAGCTTGGGAAATTCTCTTCGACGGCACTTCGACCGAACACTTCCGCGTCTTCCGGGGCAAGGACTTTCCCGCCGAAAGTTGGAAGGTCGAATCCGGCACGTTGCAGGCCTTGGGTAACGGCCCTTCGAAAGACATCGTTTCCCGAAAGAGTTGGCAGAACTTCGAATTGGTCTTCGAATGGAAGGTGGCCGAAGGAGCCAACTCCGGGATCATGTATCGGGTCAGCGAAAAGTTTAATCAGCCTTGGTTCACCGGCCCGGAGTTTCAGATTCTCGACGACGCAAAGCACGGAGACGGAAAAAGGCCGATAACCTCTGCCGGATCCTTCTACGCCTTGGTGAGCCCCCAAGGCGAAAAACCGCGACCGGTGGGCCAATTCAATGACTCCCGCATTATCGTACAGGGCAATCGAGTCGAACACTGGCTCAACGGTCATAAGATCGTCGCTCTGGACTTGGACAGCTACGCCGTGACCCAATTAATCCAGCAGAGCAAATTCTCCCGGATGCCCCGGTTCGCCAAAGAACCTTCCGGAGTCCTCTGTTTTCAGCATCACGGCGACGACGTCTGGTTTCGCAACATCAAGGTCCGTTCGCTGCCGCCGGCCGACGAACCGGCACCGGCCCAAAGGCCCAATCGCCTTAGCCGAGAACAACGCGAAGCCGGCTGGCAAAACCTCTTCAACGGCAGAGACGCCAGGCACTGGCGCGGCTTCCTCAAGGAGGAATTTCCCGAACGAGGATGGAGCATCGAAAACGAAACGCTCATTCACGCCGCCGGAGGCGGGGGCGGCGGGATCGTCACCCGGAAGCGATACGGTCAATTCGATTTTCGTTTCGAATGGCGGGTCGCCGAGGGCGCCAACAGCGGCGTCAAGTACTTCATCCTGGAACAGGAACGCAAACAGCAAATCGGTCACGAATACCAGATTTTGGATGACGAGCGGCATCCCGACGCCCGTCGCGGAACGACTCGGCAAACCGCGGCTTTCTACGATTGCTTGTCGGCTCAAAACCGAGTGCTCCGTCCCGTGCAGGAATTCAACCAATCGCGAATCCTCGTACTAACCGACAGAGTCGAACACTGGCTCAACGGTGTCATGGTATTGCAGTACGAACTGGAAGGCGAAGAACTCAACGCGGCCATCGCCAAGAGCAAATTCCGCAACGTCGCCGATTTTGGGAAGTTTCACCGTGCCCGCATCCTGCTCCAGGATCACGGCGACGAGGTCGCTTGGCGCAATCTTCGAATCAAAAATCTGGAATGAAAGAAACGATCCGATTTGCTGCATTAGCCGCGATAGCCTGTTCCTTCCTCACGTTCGTCGCGAACGCGGAACGACCGCCCAATTTCGTGGTCATCTTCGCGGACGACCAAGGGTACGGCGACATGGGCTGCTACGGCCATCCGACCCTGAAAACTCCGAACATGGATCGGTTGGCGAAAGAAGGAACCCGCTTCACCGATTTCTACTCTCTGGCCCCTATCTGCTCGGCCTCGCGAGCCGCCTTGTTGACCGGAAGCTATCCCCTGCGGACCGGAATCACGGGGGTTTTATTTCCCCGGCACCAGATTGGACTCAACCCGGACGAAACCACGATTGCGGAAGTGCTCAAGCAGGCGAATTACGCCACGGCCTGTATCGGTAAGTGGCACCTGGGCCATTTGCCGCCCTTTCTACCGACCGCTCATGGCTTCGACTCCTATTACGGTCTGCCCTACTCCAACGATATGGATCCTATTCAAGGCGAAAACCGCAATTTGGATCGGGTCTGGCAGTCGCGAACCGCGCTGCCTTGGAACGTTCCCTTGATGCGCAACGAGATCATCGTCGAACGTCCGGCCCAACAGCAAACCTTGACTCGGCGTTGCACGGAAGAGGCCGTTCGATTCATTCGGGACCACGCCAATCGCCCCTTCTTTCTTTACATGCCCCACACCATGCCCCATGTCCCTCTCTACGTGGAAGACGAATTCTACGATCCCGATCCCCAACAAGCCTACGCCGCGACTCTGGCCGAAATCGATTGGTCGGTAGGCCAAGTATTGGAGGCGATCGAGGAAGCGGGAGTGGAAGAACAAACCTTGGTAGTCTATACCTCCGATAACGGGCCTTGGCTCGGGAAAAAACATCACGGCGGCAGTGCCCTGCCGTTGCGAAGCGGTAAGTTCAGCACTTACGAAGGCGGCATGCGGGTGCCTTGCTTGATGAAGTGGCCCGGTAAGATCCCGGCCGGAAAAGTAAGCCGGGAGATGGGTGCCACTTTCGATCTGCTCCCCACCTTCGCGGCCTTGGCCGGAGTCGAATTGCCGAAGGAAAACATCATCGACGGCAAGGATCTTTCGAAAATGATACTGGGGAAAAAACGAAGCCCTCGCGACCGCTTCTTCTATTACCGCGGGGCACGGTTGGAAGCCGTTCGCCGCGGACCTTGGAAACTGCATCTCAGGCGACCGCGCAACCGCCCTGAGGAAATCCGCTCGATCAACCTCTACCATCTGCCATCGGATATCGGCGAGCAACGCGACGAGGCGGCTCTCAATCCCGAAATCGTCAAAGAACTCACCCAGTTGGCTACGGCATTCGATCAAGAATTGAAATCCTCCGTCAGAGAAGTGGGGAGCATCGACTGACCGGGTTCACCCGCTACGAAAAACCAATAATCTTGGACAAAACAGATAAGTTTCCTAAACTCAATCGGCCCGGAATGAGATTGATTATGGAGACTTCCCGTCACTTTGGATTAATGGTTTGGGGATTGACCATTTTGTTGTTCCCTGCCGCGACGCTCGCCGCGCTGAAATCTCCAGATCCGGTTCGCGTGGAATATCCGGCCGACGGGAATAACGCTCCGGCTTTCAATGCCTCTCCCACGATCATCGAAACCGTCCACGGCATCACCGTCGCCTGGCTCGGATCGACAGAAAAAGGCAGCCTTGACAGTGCCGTCTATCTCTCGCGACGCAACGCTCAAGGCACGGAGGGATCGTCTCTCTGGAGCGATCCCGTCAAGGTAGTCTTTCACGAGAACAAGAATACCGGCATGAAGATTCCCTGTCGGCGACCGGTGCTGTTTCAGCCGACTTACGGTAATCTACTGCTGTTCTACCAAACTCCTCGAGATCGCAACCGGGTAACCGGTTGGTTGACCCGTTCGGAGGATCAAGGGATAACTTGGACGGTCTCCAAGTCGCTGCCCCGAAAGGTCGGGGGACCGGCCCGTTCCCGACCGCTGGAACTGCGGGACGGGACGCTCTTGGTCGGCGGCGACGACCATACCTCAGGAACTCGGGTTCATGTCGAACGGGCCAAACCTTTCGGCGACTCCTTAAGTTGGGAGAAAAGCCGTCATCTCAGCCATGCCATGTGGCACAACGCGAGCGAACCCGTTTTCCTGAATCACGGGGCCAATAAAATCCAACTGTTGTGCCGGTCAAAACGCGGACGGATCATGACCAGCAGTTCCGAAAACGAAGGAAAAACCTGGTCGGAATTCAAACAGACCGACCTGCCCAATCCGGATAGCGGTCTGAGTACCGCTCGGATACTGATACAGGTCGTGAACGAGGGAGCCCCGTCGCCTCCGGTAATTTTTGCCTTGGTCTATCAACATTCTAATCAGGAACGGAGCGTGCTCAATCTGGCATTGACTAGCGACGGCTTCAATTGGGCCGCGGCGGCCCTGCTCGATTGGCAACCCGGAAAAGAAATTTCGGATCCGTTCGTCATTCAGGGATCCGACGGATTCTTGCATATCGTGTACTCGATAGACCGCCAACGAATCAAATACCTGGTAATCAATCCGAACAATCTTTCGCCTCTCCCGATGGCCTCGGGAAACTGGCCCTTCTGATGACCCGAAACGACAGTTCCATAATCGAAGGCTCTGCCTACGTGGTAGGGGACAACATCGATACCGATCAGATCATCCCGGCGCAGTATCTGAACTTGGTGCCGACCATCCCGGAGGAATACGAACAGCTGGGAAGCTACGCCATGATCGGTTTACCCGACTCGCTCTATCCGGTCCGTTTCATTGAAGACGGAAAGCTGAACAGCAACTTTGCCATCATCGTCGCCGGTCGCAATTTCGGCTGCGGCAGTTCCCGAGAACACGCGCCCATCGCTTTGGGCTCGGCGCAGTGCCAGCTGGTAATCGCCGAGAGTTTCGCTCGGATTTTCTTTCGCAACTGCGTCGCCACCGGCGAGTTATACCCCTGCGAATGCACCGAACGCCTCTGTGACACACTGGAGACGGGGCAACGGCTTCGAATCGATCTGGATTCAAAAACGATTACCGTGCTCGGCACCGAAACCGTTTATTCCCTGAATGACCTCGGTGAAGTGAGGCCGGTGATCGATGCGGGAGGTCTGTTCAATTACGCCCGCAAGACCGGGATGCTCAAGTGACCTTGTTTGATCATGAAGCCATTCCCGTAGACCAGCACCGTCCTGATTTCGATTTCCCCAGAAACATAAATCGGGAAAATTGATCTTGGCGATTCAGTTAATTGAAAAGGACTCAATTTGGGACTTGTTGATTTTTCAAAGGAAATTTAAATTCGCGGGCAATCCGATACAAATTAGAAAAATCAGATTCGAAATCTTTAACTGCTTGAGTCGCTCGAACTGGAGACAATCCAATTATGAAAATCCGAAGGAAATAGTTTCGACAAAAATAATGGTTCAATATGATTATTTTCTCCGAACCGGTTGTTTCCTCCGTTTAGGCTTCCTGTCGATTTCCAATGGAGCCTGAATTTTTTCATATAGCGTAAAAAGATATTCGACACGCTCAAGTTCGGAGCCAAAACCGTTGCCCCGATAAAGTTTATCTACCACCCGATCAAGCGCTTGATGAGCCCGGCGTAAGTTAGGCGGCATCAAAACCGGGTTGTAAAGATCAGCGAGAGTGGAACTAGCGTGTACGGCTCGGGCCTCAAGGACTGCTTGGGCCTTTGGTTTCAATTTAGATAAATCGGGATTATTGGGAGGCAAGGGAAAGGTATTGTAAACCAAGCCAATCGAGTAACGGTAACGACTTTCAAGTCTTCAACCGACATAACGCAACCACGACATATGCATAGCTGAAGTTAACAGGGCAAAATCTTCCAGAGTAGCATTTTGAAGAACAAATAATAAATCACTGGGAATAACAGGCGGTTCCAACCAACCAATAGGCACATACTCTCTTCGCTCCGAAGATACCTTGGGAATTACCAAAAATGGTTTAGCGGGTAACACATTAACATGATAAAGGCTAGGGGTCGAGGAAAGTTGTCGAGTCGAGACGCTTTTACTAGACTTACGATAGGTTTGAACAGCGGAAATCCGTTTCTTTACGTGTGGCAACCGAGCTAAAACACCGGCAGGTACGTCATGCAAAGCTAGTATCCACCGTTTACTTTCATGTAAATATTCGTGGGAACCGATATAGGGACGAAGCAAATCGATCGCTTCCGGTTCTGAATTTAAAAATGCCATGCGTTCCTTTTCATCAAAAATATAATTTCCACCGTCAATTGGTTTGGAACCGATAATCAGCTTTTTCATAGTATTTATGGGAGTGTTTTCTTCTTTTACAACTAAATTAGGGTCAGCCAGTTTTCCGGCATCGAACAGGTAAGGTGATAATGCGGTATGCCGAGTCTCTTCAGGATCACCGTTGGGATCGGAATAATTAAAAAGACGTTTTTGATTTCGAACCTGCTTACGGGATTCAAGTCCAACTATCACGACATGAACTCGCGCCTTGCCCCGCGCATCCGAACCCCAGGCAAAAGTTCGATGAGCAAAGGAGAGTTCCAAATTATAACGCTCGAATAATACCGGCCAAAGTTGCGCGACCTGTTCTCCCTGAGTAATCGAGTTCGTAGTAACGAAACCAATTCGAGTTCGAGTTCGGGACCCGTTAATATATTTTCCAGCTTTAATTAACCAAGCTGCCACATAATCAAGGGTGCCTCCGTTATTCCCGACGTTAGCTATTTCACGAACTTGCGTGCGTTGCAATTCATTTTGATATTTTGCTCCCACAAATGGTGGATTTCCTAAAATAAACGAAAAATCATTAGAAGGCAATAAATCTGACCAAGCTGTTTCCAGTGCGTCGCCCTGTACGATATGAGGAGATTTCTCAAGAGGAATTCGAACGTAAGATTGGCCGAATTCCAAACTCAAAACATTATTCATAATATGGTCCATCATCCACAAAGCGGTTTCTGCGATCCGAACGGGGAATTCGCCGATTTCAATTCCATAAAATTGATCGACATCCACTACCGATTGCCACGTGGTATCAAAAACGGTTTGTTTGGTAGAGGAAGTCGCTAATCTAATCTCTTTAATCACCTCAATCTCCAGCATTCTCAGTTCACGGTAAGCAATAATCAAAAAATTTCCACACCCGCAGGCAGGATCCAAGAAGGTTAAGTTGCCTAACTTCGCTTGAAACTTTCGAAGCGAAGCTAATCGGCCTCGACCCCGAAAAACTGCTATTCGATTAAACTCAGCGTGTAGATCGTCCATAAAAAGAGGTTCGATCACTTTAAGAATATTTTTTTCAGTCGTATAGTGAGCACCCTGTTCCCGTCGTTCTTTCGGGTTCATTACAGACTGAAAGAGCGCTCCGAAAATCGCGGGTGAGATACTCGACCAATCGAACCGGCATGCGTTCAACATATATTCGCGCATTTTTGCAGTAAATCTAGAAAATTCTGATCTTTTATCTTGGAATAAATCACCGTCAACATAAGGAAAACGAGCTAATTCATCGTCTAAATATTTTACGCGATGGCTTTCTGGAGTATTAAGCACATCGAACAGAGACATGAGCAACGGGCCCAAATCTGTTCCATCCTTTTTGGTGCGCTCTTCTAAGTAGTGTCTAGTCCAAAAGTCAAAATCCATAGTTGATTTCTTTAAAAACTAAAAAAATAATTTCAAATTAGATCGAAATAAGTGGTTAAATCGACATATTTATCTTAAATTGTATTTTTTTTGATCTTTTACAGAATTCAAGACGCACCCCTCCCAGCAATTCCCACTGAAGTCAGGCCAAATTGTAATTGTGAAAAAATTATTTGTAAATATGTTAAATACGGTCGAAAAGCGGATTTTCAAGCCTGATTTCAGATGAAATTTCGTTTTTTCCCTTGACCAGGTGATTTATTTTGCGTTTCGCCCGACCGACGAACGAGCTCAGAACGCACCACTCCTAGCTCGATCTAAATCGAGTTTTTTTTTGAGGTCGCCGACTAGCGATCTCGGTCAGAATATCGCCGACTAGGTGGGGGCGGCAGGTTTAGGCACGAAGTCGAGCATCCCATACACGAGTAACTGGTAGAGATGGTTCCAATCCGTGAGACAATGCATGCGAAGATGGCATCTGATTTCAATCCAGACTTCCTGGAGCGATCCGATCATCTGAGGCGCCCGTTTAAAGAGAGTACAAGCGATCAGTTCCATTTGATCTACCAGCACCGCCAGCATCATCAAAAACAGAAAAACCGTGGAGAGATGTTCTTTTCCGTGGCCATAATTATGCTCCAACTGGTACCCGCGATTTTTCAAACTATTAAAAGTATCCTCGATTTGCCACCGGCTGCGACCGGCCTGCGCTATTTTTTGAACGTTGGAGTCATTAATTTCCCAATCAGTGACCCAAGAAAAAATCGCTGGCTTTTCACCCGGAGCTTCGATTTCGCACCATAAAAAATTAATTTTAAGCTCGGGATTAGCTTGGTTCAGCGGCTGTTGATTCACCCAGATGTACGTATACTTAACGCCAGCTTTGTCCCAGCATACGAGCCGGTGGGATTCACCGGTCTCATCCGCTTTCACAAATAGCTCGAATAAATGTTCGTGATTGCTTGGTCTGGCGACGATGATAAAGGACATTCGATACCGTTTCAGGAGCTTGATAAACGTGGCGTTGGAATGAAGCCCATCGGCCAATACGACGATCTTCAGGCGGGGATGTTCCCGATGAAGTCTGGTGACCAACCGCCGGATGGCTCGGCTCTCGCAATCGTTGATGAGCCATTTATTGCTGCTTTCCCACCGGTAACGGTCCGTATACCGGTATGGAAAGTCGGTGAGTTCCTCGTCCTTCGGGCCCACCTCCGGGTCGGCTTCCGAACCGATTAATTGCTTGCTGATCGGCTCTGGCGCTAGCGGAATAACCTCCGACTGGTCCGGATGAACCACGGCGGCTCCCACGGCTTGATGGTAATAGGTGATCGCACCGTTTTCGTGTTGTTTTTGACAGCAGTGTTCACAGTGAAGATGGTTGGAAGAGAAAACCCCGGTGCCGTCTATCGACACGAGATAATGCTTGTCTTCCCACCAATATCGCTTCAACACTCCGTTTCGTTGTAACATCCGAAACAGTTCCAGGAACGCGGATCGAAGATGAATGGGATTGATCCGATCCAGGAATTTGCGTAATCCCGAATCAGAAGGCACTCGTTTGATACGATACAGTTTGCGCAAGTTAGCCCGGGTTCTTCGGCTCATACCCTTTCGTTTCCGACTTCGAGTGGCTTCGTCAAAGCCCAGTAACGATGAAAATTTCTGCTGCAACGCCACAAACGCGCTCATCAAATGGTCGGTGACCTCGTACCTGCTTTTGCGGCAGGGGCGTGGAACGAGGCGAAAACACCCCCAAATCCTCCCGAGGATATTGGGTTTAAGTAATTTTTTGCGGAATTTCACCAAGGAAAACCTTTCGTTGATTGGTTGTGAGGATCGGCTTGTTCCACGACGGATCAGGCCGGTCGGCACGTCGAACGGAATCAAAACATGGGACTGACGCTGAGATCCCGGCAGATCGCAGACTCCTGAGTTCGAGAACAACTCGAGATCCTCTCGGAGGGCTTTTCTGGCCGAAAAATACGTCGGGAGAACAGGTTAAGACGAATTATGGCACCAGATCCAGGGCCAAAAAGCGTCAAATCACGTTTTGGTCAGGAAAAGATACGAAAAAACAGCGATTACAACGAAACCACCATTAATGTAGCATAGTTTTGGAAGAAATGCTGAAAATATTTGAAAAAAGCAGCGCGAAAACCAGATCGAGAAAACCCTTGTTTTTACTGGATTTTCTTCTTCAGTGGGAATTGCTGCACCCCTCCCATTCTTGACATTGATTTGGCGATTTAGTTAAGCCGCTTTCGGACGAACCAATGGCTTGGAGAGACGCTGCAGCTCCTTGTTTCGAACGAGGCTGCCAAGGCGACAACAATTGGCGCAGAGAACGGCTAGAGCTACGGTGCGTTTGAATCCGTCTGAGCCGTAGGAGTAGACTCGATTGAGGCCTCGGTGTTCCAAATGGTTGATGGCTGATTCGACAGCGGGATGTTGCTTCCGGGCGATTTTGAAAGCCTCGGTAGTCTCGCGTTCTTGCTCCTTTTTGGTAAGTTTCCCTTTTTTAGGCAAGGTTACTTCTGGAACCATCTCACGGAGTTTCTCCTGATTAAGTGGATTATGAAACCCTTTGTCGAAACTGCAACTGAACAAGTCTGGAAATAGTTTTTTGGTCTCCTCGAGGATCGGGATGGCCACGTGCACATCCTCTTCTTGCCACATGACCCGATAAGTCAAAACAAATTGGTGTTGATCTTCCACGATGCAAACGGGCACCCCGAGTTCTACCGGTTTGCCTGCCTTTCCTTTCTGGATCCACCGCGTATGAGGTTCGAATACGGAATAGATCTTTTCGTCCGCCGGAATGGTTTCTCCTTGTAGAATTCGCCGATCCGCTTGACGCGACAAGAGACGACCGAATTTCAAAAAACCTTGGATTTGCTGGTGTTTTTTCGCCTTGATCTTCTTTTTCTCCCTCAGCCGATCCCACGACGCACTGGCTCGCTCCAGGATTTGGTCGCAGGCCTTCAGATAAGCCTGGACCTTGTCGTGACGGCGGTTCGCCAGCTGAGCGGTGCGAACGGAAAAAAACAATTTCCGAATCTTCTTCAGCCAATGGTGACTTTGCCTCCACCCCTTCAGGTTCCGTTTTTTGCATTCACGAATCAGAGTTCGAATGCAATCATAGAGCAAATTGAGATCGGTGGGATAATGGACATCCGTTTCCACCACGAACGAATCGCAACGCGTTTTGAGTTGGTCTCCTTCTTGATGCCCCGCAACCTGCTGACCATGCTTGACGATCAGCAAGTTGATTTCCTCAATCAATTCGGGAGTCAAGAGATTGACGTTTTGAATCACGGTGGTTCGTTTATATTCTCCCCCCGGTTCGAAATCACCATGGCCTAAGACAAATCGCAACTGCTTATGATAATTAGCGAGGGTTAGCAAAAGATCGTAATTGCATCTTAAACTGTGTTTGATGAGAGCCAGAACTAGAATCGTCCAAGCACTCATGCCCGGACGACCGAATCCTTGGTCGCCGAACTGTTGAAAATGATTTTCCAGCAGCTGCTGTATCTGGAGCCATAATGATTCGTTACCATAAACACTCTGTAGCCCAATCAAGATTCGAACGACGCCATCACGTTGCGTGGGGTCGAACTTAATTTCCTCGAAGGGTACTGGTTGAAATGCGGGTTGAGTGGTTCTGAAGATTCTCATGTTAGAAATCGAAGATTAGTCTCAAAGATGCTGACGATTGGTCTCAAGGACGCTGAAAGTCCATTTTTCAGGTAAAAATCAAAGTTCCGACTCGAATGTTAGACAAATAAATCGAACAAAATGTTACAAAAAAACCGCTTGAAATGCAGGATTTATTGAAAATTGTCCCTTTTGAACCAGACACTAAGTAATCCAGAAAAATGTCTCTCGGTTCGAACACCCCGGTGTCGTCCGCAAACATACAAAACACGATTCGTACTAAAAACCGTTCCAATTCGAATTTACTTTGCCCCGATTCCGCTAACTCATCGTACAAGCGTCCGATTAATTCGGCCGCTTCGATATTGACCGGATCCTGATCTCGAAACACTCGTCGTTGCACCCCAAGAATAAATCCAAACGATTCGACATTAGCAGGTAAATCTGCAAGTTTGAATTTGACATCATCATTTTCGTCGAGATCATAAAGCTCGAAAGTTTGAAAATCGCTTACCAATATATAACGTGGTTGTTCACGCTTTGAAAGCACCTTGGAATATTCTTGAGCTTGTTCGAATGCGATTTTTAAATCCCGTCCGGCGCTTTTCTGTTCAACGATTAAAACACCCGGCCAAAACAAATCAATGTATCCGGGGTTATTATTTAGTTTTGCAACTTGGGCTTCGAAACGAGCGACACTTCGACGATTCACTCCGAAAACCTTGAAAAAATCATTGTAAAAGCTCTGGGTCTCTCCCTTCTCCAAGGCTGCGTCTTGCCAATCCTTGGCGAAACGGGCGGCCCTGGCTCGAATTTCATTCCAGGTAAGTCGCATAAGCTATTCGTTATCTTGATCGAAATAATCCAGATCTATTCTCTTAATATCATATTGTTCTCGGGTTCGCACTCCCACATTATGCTGCACCATGAGACTGGCCAATTCCTTACCATCAATCAATCTTATTCGCTTGGGACTTTTTGAAACGAATGACTTTGCCGATTTCGTAAAACTGGAAGTAGTGACGAATACTCCTTTAGTCGTTCCGCTTGCATCGATAGCTCCTGCAAAATTTCGAAGATCGCCTTCACTTACCGTGTTATTCTCAGCATATTTTTTGGCTTGAATATAAACCACGTCCAAACCTAGCGAATCTTCCTGGATCGTGCCGTCTATGCCTCCATCACCAGTTTTCCCCGTCACTTTCCCTCTATCTGTGTCGCCCCCGCCATAACCCATTGCAATAAGCAGGTCGACAACTATCTGTTCGAAAAACGAAGGATCGGACTTAAGAACTCGATCAAATAGATCAGTCTCTAGCATAGAGCGCATTTCTCCGTAACTTCGGACTAATGTTTCTTCGGGAGTCTCCTTTGACGTATCAACTTCGGAGATCGGTTCAATCGTGCCTTTATCCTTCGACGATCTATTTCTTTCAGCCTTTCGCCATTCGGCAAATTTGGGATAAGTGCCAAGCTTTTTGATATCTATTATCGAAATCCCTTGACTCAGTAACCGTTGACCTTCATTATCCAATCTGTTAACGCCCCGAGATTTTTTTTGCACCAAACCAGCTCGATTCATATATGTCAACGCCCAACTAATCCTCGATCCAAACACCGTATTTATACCACTAGGTGTTTTTTCCTTTAATTCTTCAGGCGTCAGATTCTCGGCATCTGCGACCCTTGTACGAATATCGACGACACGTGCCTCTTCCCCATCGGCAAGTGCCTGAAGAGTCGGTAGCATTAAAGACTCAAAATCACGAATTGGCATAAAGCGCGCTCCCCATTAACTCAACCAATGTCCGAAATCATCCATTGTGTCTAACTTTAGATCAATTCCGTTCTCAGTCCAACGAAATTCCCACTTCTTTCGCCAGTCAACCATTATGAGCCAATTCATTTCGACAAAATGTAATGTCCCAAATCCGAATCGTCGCTACCATTCGTCGTCCCATTAGGCTCGTTTCGGCTCAATTGGCCCGCAAATCCAAAATTTTCGAACTTCACGGTTCCCAGGGCCACGGAGCAATGGAACGATCCTATTCCTTGCCGTTCATTATTGTAAAGCCAAATATGGATTTGCCTCCGTCAATCACGCCCTTAGGATAATACTGCGGAAGAAATCCTCTCGGCGAATGGCCGTTCCCTGGCCGGTTTTTGCCTGGATTCTCGTCACTGGACCGAAATTGAAATCCGGTTTTTCCTCTCTCCGTATCAAACGTCAGACGAGGGCTTCAGCTGAATAAGTCGTCTGACGCCATTATGATTTGAAATCCCGTTTTGGATCCAGCCATTCAGCTTCACCGCTATTCCTCTAACGGCGAGGCGTTCGTTTCTCTGGCAGCAACTAGGATAACCCCTCCCCTTGTCCTGGGTAACGACCCCGTAAAGATCCATCCGCCTCCCGTAGACAGGGTCTATTCACCAAGCTGCATTGGCGGCCCCGAAAATAAACCACCCCCTCAAGCGAGCGGCGTTTCGTCGCACCTGAGACCATCTCCTAAATATCCGCGATAGATCATGCGACTTCGCTTCCCGAATGAATCCTCCTGACACGGCTCAGTAATACTCGCTTCCCGAGATCTTGTGGTCCGGTTGCTCGTTGTCGGTGAAGGGCCGTTACCCCACTATTCCGAACAAGACCGTTGCACTTCGTTGAAATCGCGGATCCTCGGCACTTGTTCCGCCCCAGATTCGAACCTGATCGGAAAAGATAGGCGAGTCAGATCAATCCGGTTTTCCGGTTCGTTTGACGATAGCCGCTTTCGACGAGTAAGAGACCGGATCTACCCGTAAACCGTGGCAACGAATCAAGTCGATAATGGGCGACTGATCGGAATATCGGCGTCCCGAGTCTCAGTCCAACTGTCGAAGCACCGGTCGAATAGGTTAACTTGAAAAACGCGACGCCCCCAATCCGAGCCTTCCGGAAATCGACGGCTTTTCCCCTGACACCGAATTCTTCCCAGTGATGCTCGCCATCGATGAAACGACCGAATTCCCCCCATCTTCCCGGTCCCGCACCTCGACCGTGGTCGCCCGAGTTTCAGCCGTTCTAACTCACCCAAGCAATCATGGCCGGGAATACTATCGGATTGAAATCTGAAGAACTTCCTCTTAACGTCAGCCCCGGTCTGCCTTAGGGCTGGGGCAGGAGAAGGGCGCATTCCCTGCTTTCGAAACGAAAACCCATTATAGCTAATGAGCCTCAACAGGCTTTCCAAACGCTTATGCCCAAAAGAATCGAAGAAATGCCGATCGAATCCGTGAAGATGGAACTTCCGGATACCAAAACCATTCGCCTGAAATGGCCGGACGACTATGACGTACCGTTCAAAACTGGCCAATTTATCACGCTGTATTGGCCTGACACGCCCCGTTACAAGCGAGCCTATTCCCTTTCCTCCTGCGTCCTGGACCAAGGTCATTTCGAAGTCACGATAAAGCGGGAAGGAAAAATGGGAACTCGCTTGGTCGACTGGGCCAAGGAAGGAGACACCCTCTTCGTCATCCCTCCCACCGGCCGATTCCTTCCCGTACTGGAAGACGACAAACACCTAATCTGCATCGCCGGAGGCTCGGGAGTAACCCCCTACCGGGGATTCGTTCGGGAAGCTACCCGCACTGGTCGAAAAACCAAGATCACCGTGCTCTACAGCGTCCGCACCACCAACGACATCATTTTCGAAGACGAGTTTCGCGAACTGGAAAAAGAGAACCCCCATTTTCGTTTTTTGGTAACCTGCACCCGCTTAGCCGCCGACGACCCTTGGACCGGCCGGCGCGGACGCATCGACGCCGCTTGGATCCGAGAACATATCGTGGAATTGCCGCAATCCTACTTCTACGCTTGCGGGCCCACTGCGTTGGTGGAAGCCACCGAAAAACTCGTTTTGGAAGAACTGCAACTGCCCAAGGAACAGTTGCGACTGGAAAAGTGGGGTTGAATTCAACCGGTTCCATGTTGCGCATCTTCCCTTCACGGCAGCGACCGTTTTACCGTAGGCCCACCGATTCGCCTCGCGGATGCGACCTGATCCCCCCGTTCGCTGATTCTCTTTTTCGGTTACGAGGTGCCGACCTGACCGGGCGGATCGCTTCGATGATGAGCGCCCCTTCAACCTTCCGTCTCCGGCCCTTCCAAGCACCCCGTCACCGTTGACGCCCAACGCAACCGACCGAGAATCATGAACGGCGAACTGCCCGAGGATCTCCGATACGCTCGTTCCCACGAGTGGATCAGAATCCAAGGCGACACGGGAACCGTAGGCTTGACGCACCAAGCCCAAGAGGAGCTTTCCGAACTGGTCTTTGTCGAGCTACCGGCAGTGGATCAGGAAGTGCGACAAGACGAACCCTGCACCGTCGTCGAATCGGTGAAGACGGCCACCGACATTCATTCGCCGGTATCGGGCCGAATCGTCGAAATTAATCTGTCGCTCACCGAAGAACCGGGACTCGTCAATCGCGACCCCTACGGCGACGGTTGGCTTTTCCGCTTGCGCTTGTCGCAACCCGATGAAGTTGACCGATTGCTGACCGCAGCCCAATATCAGACTCAGTACTATGGCGAAGCCGGTCCCCAAAAATCGACGATCGGTAATTGACGATGGATGCAGAGAATCAAACCGAAAGAAGGCAATTCCTTCGCGCTCTCGCCGTGGCCTTGGGTGCCCCTATCGTCTTCCGCCGGCAGTTAACCGGCTTTCCCTACGCCTTGGCCCAAGAGGCCGTCAACCGGGGGAATATCCCGAGAACCAAACAACTCCTCACCCTGCTGAGCGACGTCCCGTTCAACGCGGAAACTCCGGCGCACCTGTTGGACGACGACGTTACGCCGAACCATCTTCACTTCGTCCGCAACAACGGGCATTTTCCCGACCGCGCCCTATTAAACCAACTCGGCAACTGGCGATTGACCTTGGACGGCGAAGTGAACCGACCTCGAACGTGGACGCTGAACGAACTGCAAAACGAGTTTGAAGTTCTCGAAACGCAACTCGTCATCGAGTGCGCCGGCAACGGCCGTGCCGGTTATTATCCGCAAGTCTCCGGCAATCAGTGGACGCTGGGAGCGGTCGGTTGCGCCCGTTACCGGGGAATCCGTTTGGCTGACGTTCTTAACACCAGTGGAGTGCTGAATTCGGCGGTGTATCTCGCGTGGCACGGAGAAGACCCCCATCTGAGTCGCGACCCGGAACGCCATCCCATCTCCCGAGGGGTTCCGATCGCCAAGGCATTGGACCGTCACACCCTCCTCGTCTGGGAAATGAACGGCGTCCCGCTCCCCCCGTCGCACGGTTTTCCGTTGCGCCTTGTCTGCCCCGGCTGGCCCGGCTCGACCAGCGGCAAATGGTTGCGGCGCCTCTGGGTTCGCGACCGGGTTCACAACGGAGCCAAAATGACCGGTTCTTCCTACCGCGTCCCGAGAAATCCCGTCGCGCCGGGACAAAAGGTCGCCGAAGAAGATATGGAAATTATCGACGTGATGCCGGTCAAATCATTGATCACTTTCCCCCAAACCGGCACGACCGTTCCCGAAGGCGAATTACTGGAACTACGCGGCAAGGCCTGGAGCGGTACCGGGCCAGTCGCCCGGGTGGACTTGAGTATCGATTTCGGCGCTTCCTGGCTGAAAACCCAATTGCTTCCGCCGCCGAATCCTTACGCCTGGCAAAAATGGAACGCGAGCGTGCCGCTTCCCTCCGCCGGTTATTACGAAGTGTGGGCTCGCGCCACCGACGCCCGAGGACGGGCCCAGCCGTTGATCGTACCGGGGTGGAATCCGAAAGGTTATCTTAACAACGCCATGCACCGAATCGTGGTGCGTTCCGGATAATCCATGAAACCGCTCTTGGGATATTTGCTGCTGTTCTGCTTCCTTCCGGAGCTGCAGCTGACCCCGATTCCCCTCCCTGAAACCCAAAATGTTCTAGCGCCGGCCGGATTCGATTATCCGAGCGACACCGCCACGCCGACTCGCCGATATTCCTTTACCGATCCGATTTTATCCCCTTTGCCCGACCGGAAAAAGGGCAGTCGCAGACTCCAGGGAGAGCCGCCGCCGCCCCTCATCACCCTAGCGATCCATTCGAACGACCCGCAAGACGAAGAACGGGAACGAGGACGGCTGTTGCTCAACGTGCTGTGCATCAATTGCCATTCGAAAATGCTGATTCAAAACGCCCGCAAATCCTGCGAGCAATGGGACAGCACGCTAACGAAGATGGAAAGGCAAGGCGTAATTGATTAGCGGGTTTGAACGCCATTTTGAACTAAATGATCTGACGAAAAGGATGCATTCCCATGATCAAGGATTTCATATTTCGCTTTTGTCAGGAGATGAGTGATCTCATTCCATCCGACGTCCTTGGTTGATCGTCTTGCGGCTTCAGATCAAATATCCTCGACCAACAACGTTGGCTTTCGAGTGGCATTCGATTGCCGTTCCAGCAAAATTACGGGAATAATCCCAAGCTCCATGATTTCGGAAAACCAATGCTGAAAGCACGATAAGACCCGAGCCGGTATCAACCGAGGGTGATCGAACTGAGAACTAAAGCGCTGACGCCAACGTCTCCAAAACCGACTCCTTTTTCAGGCGAGAGGTAGCCGTGACGCTAGTGATGGCCGCCCGACTCTGAGCCCCTCTCTGATTTTTCGAGCACTGGGAAACCTTCCGAGCCTTGACGCCCGGTCGCAGAGCCCGTTCGGCTCGATTGTTGGTCGGTTCAAGCTTGGGATGGTCCAGAAATCGAAGCAACTGGCCCTTTTGATTCTGGAGCCACAAGCTATTCAGCATCTTTTGATTATCCGGATCACTCAAGGATCGTGGTCTCAGATGATGATCGAGCTTTTGTTTCAAGTCGATCACTGCCGTCTGAAATTCCTTCGCGGTCCCATGGCCTGCGAGATTCAACTCCCTCAATTCCATGGCTTGTCGAAAGACATCTTTCGTATAATTGGCGAACCACCTCCCTTTGCCAGCTTTCCGGTCGGCCAAATCGGTCAAATTTCGTTGCCGGTGAGCCAGGCATCTTTGCTGGGGCACGGAATCAAAGCTCTGAGGTTGGTAACTCGTAAAACCGTCAACGACCATGATTCCCCGAAACGAAGGATCGATCACTTGGGCCACCTCGGCCGCACGATGATGCCGTTCAATTTGATAATAAATCGCCTTCTCGTTGCAAAACGTCATCAAAAAATGGGGGGTTCCCCCGACTTTCCAACCGGTATCGTCCGTGTGAATGATATCCGCTTGAGCCAGTTCCGCCTTGATTTCCTGAGCCAGTTCGCCAAGTTTCCCTTGCTCCGCCGTCTTCAGAGCCTTCTGGGTGATCGCACTTTGGGTCACGGGGATCTGGAAATAATCGTTGAGCACCTTCTCCGTCTGGCGTAATGACATTCCCGAATCGTAATGCAAGGCCAACGCCAAAGCATAGACTCGGGAGCCAATCCGATGAGCCGTCGCTCCAAACTGATCCTTCGCTAATTCAGGATGTGTGCCCCGGACCTTGTGTCCGCATCCCGTGCACTCCGCAACCTCAATCGAAAAGTATTTGATCACTCGGCCAATGAGTCGGGGCAGATCAATCGTCGTCGCAGTTTCCGAGGCTTGTCGCTCAAGTTTCGCCCCGCACTTCGGACAGGCATCGGTATCCAGTGAAGCCTGAAACTCTTGGATTTCATCCGGTTCTTGGGGCTCCGGCGCTGGTTTATGGCGAAACTTTCCTTGCCCCGGTTTGCGACCGGGCTTTTGGGGGTTTTCTTTGCGTTTGCCCTTGGAAAAAGGGGTAGCCGAACGATGGTTTTCTCTCTCTGACGTTTCCAGTTGTTGCCGCCAATCCTGGTTTTCTTGTTTCAATTGGTCGGCAATCTCGAAATCTGCCGAGAGCGATGCGGGATCAGTTTGGCAACCACAGGAGCCGATCTGTTGTTGCAAATCTCGGATCAATTGCCGCAATTTCCGATTAACGTTCCGTAATTTCTGATTCTGTTGCTGCAATTTCTGAGATTCCGCTTCCAGCGTCTCCACGCGCTGCATCGCAAGCTCAAGAGCCTTAACCAATTCCGCTGGATCCGCTTCGTGCAGTCGATGAGGATCAATCCCCGGCATGTTGCCTATTATAGCCTCATTTAAAAAAAAGTCAAGTCGAACCTCGAAATTCCTTGAAAAAACCCCATTTTAACCCGCTAATCAATTACGGCAAGGCTTAGCGGAACTACCCTCTTCTTGGCGCCAATCGTTGCTTCGTTATCTGGAAACGGCTCAGGGAATTCAGGAGGTCAGACGAGCTCCTGGATTCAAACCCTGGGCCGACAGTCGGGATGCCAATCCTCTCTGGTAGCCCGCGTTCGATTTCTTACCCGGCACTGCCAGGTCGAAGCCGCCGCCGTTCGTTTTCGGATGGGGGCGCCCGGCGCAGGCCGGCGCCGAAGATCGCTCTCGCCCAAGTCGAGCCGACCGCCCCAGTTTTGCCCCGGCGCCATCCCTTCAGAGCGGCCGGCCCCAACGATAATCGTGCTTCAACGATCCGGCCCGACCGGAAATCTAACCGTTTCGGCTTGCTCTTCGCCGCCCCCGCTCGCACTCTCTCGATTCAAATGGATTACGAAGCGAACATCGGTCTGGAGACCCATGTTCAACTCAAAACACGGACTAAAATGTGGTGTGGTTGCGCCAATCGCTACGGCGAGCCGCCCAACACCTTGGTTTGTCCCGTCTGCTTAGGTCTTCCCGGCGCCCTGCCGGTGGCTAACGAAGAAGCGCTTCGCCTGACCGCTCTGACCGGCCTGATGCTGCAGAGCGAATTACCGCGTCACGTTCGGTTCGACCGCAAAAATTACTTCTATCCGGACATGCCGAAGAATTACCAGATCACCCAGATGGCTCATCCCTCTACCGTCGGCGGCAAGGTCGAATTCGAATTCGAAGGGCGAACGGCTTCCGTTCGCATCACGCGAGCGCACCTGGAAGAAGACGTGGGAAAAAGTTTTCACTTCGATCAATTCAGCGGCGTCGATTTCAACCGGGCCGGCGTGCCGCTCATGGAAATCGTCAGCGAGCCCGACCTGCACAGCGCCGGCATGGCCTACGCCTATCTGCACGCCCTAGTCGCGATCCTGACCAGCGGCGAAATCAGCGATTGCGATCTGGAAAAAGGCATGGTGCGGTGCGACGTCAATATCAGCGTCCGGCCCCCAGGAACGACGCGTCTGGGCGCCAAGATCGAAATCAAAAACATGAATTCCTTCCGGGGTATTCGCCGCGCCATTGAATACGAAATCGAACGTCAGTGCCAAGCTCTCGATCGCGGAGAAAAACTACGGCAGGAAACCCGGCGCTGGAACGACGAAAGCGCCGTCACCGAACCCATGCGGCTCAAAGAGGACGCGCACGATTACCGGTACTTTCCCGACCCCGATCTGATGCCGTTCGAACTCGACGACGCGTGGGTGCAAGCCGTGGCCGAACGAACCGTCGAATTGCCGCTCGCCCGCAAGCGAAGGTTGATCGCCGATTACGACTTGCCGCCCGAAGACGCCGATACCTTGGTCCGCGACCGGGAGTTGGCCGACGGTTTCGAATCGCTCGCTCCGGAAGCTTCCTCGCCCAAGAAAGTGGCCAACTGGCTCATCAACAATCTCAAGGCCAAATTGACCGAAACCGGCCGCCCGCTGAACAAACTCCCGTTCGACCTCCGGCAACTTAACCGGCTGATCGAACTGATCGACCGCGGCACCATCAACTCCCGTATCGCGCAAAAAGTCTTCGCCGAAATGTTCGCGACGGGAACCGCCCCCGAAAAAATCGTCGCCGATCGCGGCCTGGCGCAAGTCAGCGATACCGGAGCCATCGCTACCCTCTGCGATCAGGTGATCGAGGAACATCCCAAGTCGGTCGCCGATTATTGCCGGGGGAAAAAAGCCGCGCTCAATTTCCTGAACGGCCAAGTCATGCGGCTGAGCCGAGGCAAAGCTAATCCCCAGCAGGTCAAAAAGACCTTGGAAACGAAACTCGCCGCCCGCCAACCGCCTGCTTCGCCATGATCGAAAACGTTCGATCCGTTCATTTTTCCGGAATTTGCGGAACCGCCATGGCCTCCTGCGCCGCCGCCCTCAAGGCCCGAGGCCTTCAGGTCACCGGGTCGGATCAAGGCGTCTATCCGCCCATGTCGACGTTTCTGGAAGCGCAGAACATCGCCATCCAATCGCCCTACGCGGAAAGCAATCTCGCCCACGGCCCGGACTTGACCGTCATCGGCAACGCGCTCTCCCGAGGGAACCCCGAAGTGGAATCAGTGCTGGAACGGAAAATGCGCTACACCTCGCTTCCGGAGTTGCTGAAGGAAGTGTTCATCCGGGGCAAACGCTGCATCGTCGTCAGCGGCACTCACGGCAAGACCACGACCGCTTCGCTGATGGCTTGGATCTTCGAAGCCGCCGGACGCAATCCCAGTTTCCTGATCGGCGGAGTCCCGCACAATTTCGGGCTCGGCGCCCGGTTCACCGATAGCGACTGGATCATCATGGAAGGCGACGAATACGACACCGCGTTCTTCGACAAACGCAGCAAATTCCTGCATTACCTGCCCGAAGTCGGGATCGTCAACAACCTCGAGTTCGACCATGCCGATATCTTCGACAGCATGGACGCCATCAAGCTATCGTTCCAACGGTTCATCAATTTGATCCCGCGCAACGGCCTGTTGCTGGCCAACGGAGACGAAACGGAGCTACAGGAGATGCTCGAAACCCCTCACTGCCCCGTCAAGACTTTCGGACTCGGCAAAGTGAACCAACTTCGAGCCACCGAGATTACTCCTTACGACCGGGGAACGTCTTTCAGGCTAGACGGGTTTGACTACCGGGTTCCGCTCATCGGAACTTTCAATCTCCGCAACACCATGGCGGTTGTCGCCTGCGCCCGGCATTGCGGCATCGATCCCGAAACCCTCAACCAAGGCTTATCGTCGTTCCAAGGCATCCGCCGGCGCATGGAAATTAGGGCCGAGGTCGACGACATCATGATCCTGGACGATTTCGGCCACCATCCGACCGCCATTCGCGAAACAATCGACGGCCTTCGTTCCGCTTGGGCGGGACGCCGCTTGTGGGCCGTATTCGAACCGCGCAGCAACACGACCCGGCGCAACATCTTTCAGGACGAATTGGCGCAGGCGCTTGGGGCGGCCGATTGCGTCCTGTTCAGCCGTATCGATCGGGTCGATCAACTTCCCGTTTCCGAACAACTCAATCCAGAAAAACTGGTGCAGGACATTTGCTCCCAAGGGAAACATTGCGAATATATGAAAACTGCCGACGCGATTCGGGATCATTTGGCCGCTCGAACCGAGCCCCAGGATATCGTCTGCATTTTCAGCAACGGATCGTTCGACGGGCTCCACGGCAAGCTGGAACAGGCTTTGCAGGAACGAGAGCGGAGCCGCAACTGAATCCCGTAGATTCTTTTCCGTTCATGAATCGAAGCGCATTAATCTGGGGAATCGCCGTTCTCGTCGTGGCGTCGTTCGCCGGGCTCGCCGCCGCCGAATCCCGTCCCAACATCATCTATATCTTGACCGACGATCTCGGTTACGGCGACCTCGGCTGTTACGGTCAGAAAACGCTCCGCACGCCCCATTTGGACCGCTTGGCGAACGAAGGCATCCGGTTCACTCGCCATTACGCCGGTTCCACAGTCTGCTCTCCCTCTCGTTGCGTCTTGCTGACCGGCCGTCATTCCGGCCATGCGCGGATCCGCAGCAACGGTCCCGGGCTGCTCACTTCTCAAGACACTACCATCGGCGACGTCCTGCAAACCGCCGGCTACCGCACCGGCTGTTTCGGCAAATGGGGAGTAGGCAACCCCATCCCCGACAACAATCCGAGGCGGCACGGATTTCACGAGTTTTACGGGTACGTGAACATGTTCCACGCCCATAATTTCTATCCGGAATTTTTGATCCGCAACGGACGGAAAGTCCCGTTGGGCAATCGGCTCTTTCCCGAATGGAAGGCCCGGGAAACCTTAAGCAAAGCGGGCGGCGGGGTCGCCGAAGTCGCGGTCGATTACGCGCCGCAAATCATTTTCGAAGAAGCCTTGGAGTTCATCCGGAAAAACCGCAACCAACCCTTTTTCCTGTACTACGCTCTTAACCTGCCTCATGCGAACAACGAAGGCGGCGGGGAACGACGCATCGCCAACGACGGCATGCGGGTCCCCGATTGGGGAGAGTTCGCCGACCGGGATTGGCCGAACCAGGAAAAGGGCTTCGCGCGCATGATCCAGATACTGGACGAGCACGTAGGGGAAATCGTCCGGCTGCTCCAGGAACTGAACCTGGACGAACGGACGGCGATCTTCTTCACCAGCGACAACGGGCCCCATAGCGAAGGCCGGCACAAGATGAATTACTTCGACTCCAATGGCCCGCTCAGAGGCATGAAACGCGATCTCTACGAAGGCGGCATCCGGGTCCCCCTGATCGCCCGCTGGCCCGGGAAATTCCCAGCCGGAATCGAGAGCGGGTTGATTTCCGGATTTCAGGACATGCTGCCGACAATGGCGGAATTGGCCGGGGCCGCGGCGCCTCAGGGCCTCGACGGGATCTCCCTGGCCCCTACTCTGCTCGGCCGGCCGGCGGCTCAAATCCTCCACCCTCACCTGTACTGGGAATTCTACGAATACGGCGGCACCAAGGCCGTGATGCAGGGCAACTGGAAAGCGGTTCGCAGAAACTTCATTCGCCATCCCGAGAACCCTGTGGAGCTCTACAACCTGGCCGAGGATATCGGCGAAACCCGCAATTTGGCCGAACAGCACCCCGCTCTGGCGCGAACGCTGGCCGGGATCATGGACCGGGAACACACCGCTCCCTGAACCGGCTACTGCCGGCGTCAAGTATTCGACTCGATAACCAGAGAGTGTTTTCCCAGCGACAGCGTACCGTCGCAATGAATCCGAGTGCGCAGTCCGCCCCTTCCCCGCATGGCCTCCTCGGCTCCCTCGCAGAAAGCTTGGTTCATCCAGCGGCAGGGCTTGGCCTCTTCGACTCCTTCGAATTCGACTTCGCCCAGGGAAAATCGCTTGCCGATCAACTCGTTCAGATCGATGCCCGAAACGATCGCGTTGCGGCGAAAGACGGACGGAGGTTGGGACTGGACCGAGAATTCCCGGCAGAGCGCCGACCAGACCTCGTCGGCAAAGAATGTCATCTGCCCCTTGTAATCCGGTTTGTGATCGAAGTATCGGTCGCCCCAGATGCCTTTGCCCGCGACGCACTCTACCGAGTCCTGGGACTCCATCTCGTGCGTATGAGGTTCTTGGCCGAAACGCCCCTTGTAATTATGACCTCGGGAGATGAACAGGTATCGGATGACGATATCGGCTGTAGTCACTGTTTCCCTCCACTGACCGTTGTCTTTCATTCGGGTTCTCCGACGACCTGATCGCCGTTCCCAACCAGCTTGAGCGCCCCGGCGGGCTCGCCGCGGCACCCCCACGAACCTAAACCGAAACTCCCGTCGGGAAAATCTTTTAAGCGAAAGATTATTCCGGGAGGCGACGTTTCCCGATCCCTTCCGAGCGTGCTCGAATCGGAACCCTGAATCGAACGCCCCCGTTCCGACCGAGGTTCGGGACGGACCGTGATCGATGGCTCGAACATTTGTCCCGGGTCGTTTTCCAACCGTCCGTTTCGCGAACTTAATCCTGGCTTCGATCGGCGGAGCTATTCCGGAAACTGCAAGCGGAAAAAACGAGGGACTTGCCGATCCAGGGGAACTTCCCAACGAAGTATGCCGTATTTTTCGACGGGCGCTTTGGGTTCGACCTGCCAAGTGGCGAAGTCCGCAGAAGAAGCGAGGCGCAACCACTTCGCGGTATTGTGTTCCAAGGGGGAGTCGTTGCGATAGCCGAATCTCAATACGAACCGCTCCTGTTGAATTTCGGGTAGCAGAAATAAGGGGCCACTCGGTTTCCAAGGTCGATCGTCGTCGCGAATAACGCCTCGAGCCGTTGGGACGCCTGCCGCCCCATCTTCGGCGATCACCTGAAGGGCGACCGTGAACGCTTCGTCGGATTCGGGCGCTTCATCGGTTCGAACGAAAATCTCGAGCTTGCGTTCGGTCTCTCCCGGAGCGAATTCGATCCGGCCGTAACTTCCCCGGAGCACCGCGGTGTGTCGCCTCCCCACGTGCATATCGATAACGTCCAGCCAGTTCTCTTCCGGATCCATCGCCAGGTTCACTCCATCCCCCCAAACCACGATAGTTCCATCCGACTTCAGGGCGAGAGTACGCTTGGCTCCCGCCTCGACAGCGACCACATCGGCGAGACCCTCGGGCACTTCCAACTGCCCCTGATCAAGGGGCGACAAAGCATCGGTGTCCCGGGATAGCTGCCAGTATCCATAATCGAAGTCGAAACCTCTGCCGACCCGCGCCGGCTCGAACGGCCACCAAACGACCACGGTACCGTCCGATTTCAACGCGACGGCATGCCAGTCACCCGCGGCAATCGACACCACGTCGCGCAAGCCTTGGGGCACCTGAATCTCGCTAGCGTCGAGATACGCATCCGCCCCAGGATGACCGATTCCCGTGACGGTTCCGTCGCGCCTCAGCGCGACGGTAAAAAAGCCGCCGGAGGCAATATCGGAAATGTCTTCCTTGAAATCGTAAGTGAGGGCTCGAATCCACCACAGCGCTTGGCCGTCCCAATCGGGAGGAGGCAGGTCGAGGGTACGAATTGACGGATTAGCTCCGCCCCAAAACACCATTTGACCGGAAGGCTTCAGAGCGGCCGAGGAAGTCGGCCCGGCGGCAACGGCCACCACTTCGTCGAGTCCTTCCGAAACTACCCGGGCGATACGGCCGATATGTCCCGCCTGGGGGACTTGCAACTGGGCGTTGTGATTTTCTCCCCAACAAAAAATCGAACCGTCACGTCGCAACGCGATACCGTGATCGTCGCTGAGGTCCATAGCGAGAACATCCGCATGAAAATCCCGCCACAAAGCCGAAGGGTTCCCGGCCAAATGCTGACTACGGAGGATTCCGTCCACTCCCAAGACAACAGCGTCGGCGTTCGCCCCGAAGGCCACCGTTGCGGACGGCACGCCGGCCGGTTCGATCGCTCCCCAAAAACGCACCGCCGTTTCCATCGTTTGGGGATGGAAATCCGCGAGGTCGGCTCGATCGCGATCGACGTGCTTTTGGCCGATTTCCCGGATCCAATAACCGATGGACGCAGCCGAAGACATATCGCCTTCACGGCGAACCAGAAAGGAAAAGGAGGTGGTGCCATCGTCTCCTTCCAACTTGTCGGCATCGACCGCGGCGATGTGATATCGAGCCGCGTGGCCCATCTCAGACAGGCAGGAAAAAACCCAAACCGCCACGAGCCCGATTAGTTGGTGCGAGAAGTTACGAAGCATCAGTCTCGCCCGGCAGCATAGCAAAATGAGACGGACCGACAAGTGCCGACAGGAAGAAACCGTTGATCCGCACGCATGGGTTCCTTCGCCACGAACCCGGAGGCCATAATTCAGAACTGCAGGAACATCGAGAGTTGACAGGTGGCCGAGCGATTACAGAATCTCCCCCCGACCACCCCGTCAGTTTTCCAACGCTTGATTGACGGATAACCGGTCGAGAATCCTGCGATTCGCAGCTGGGACCAAACCGCAAATCCGAATCAATCCCATTTTCGATCAAAAAATCCTAGGTAAGCCCGAGGATCGATCAATGAAATCATTCCCCAATTATCAAGACTTTTTGTGGCCTACCCTGAAAATCCTGGAGGCCAAAGGCGGTTCAGCCACCATCGAAGAAATATTGAGCCAATTACCCGTACAAATGGGGCTAGACGAACAAATGAGCGAACGATTGCATAAAAACGGTTCCGTAACGGAACTAGCATACCGAGCTGGTTGGGCACGCACCTATTTGAAAAAAATGGGAGCCGTAACCAACCCGAAACGAGGGATTTGGACCATTACCCCGATCGGCAGAGGATTTCGAGCTGAGGAAACGGTCAAAGACAGAAGCAAGCAGTTAGTACAGAAGTGGGCCGCCGAAAGAATTCAGCAACAAAAGCAACAAACACCCGAAGCGTCCGAACCGGACGAGGCATCCGACAAATGGAAAACGCAACTCCTCGACATTATCCACAAAATGTCGCCTGACGCATTCGAACGCCTGTGCCAAAGACTGCTTCGCGAGTCGGGTTTCATCAAAGTGGAAGTCACCGGAAAAAGCGGCGACGAAGGCATTGACGGCAAGGGCATTCTGAAAATCAATTTGCTGTCTTATCACGTCAGGTTCCAGTGCAAGAGGTACAAAGACTCGGTCGGCGCCAGTTCAATTCGCGATTTCCGAGGCAGTCTGGATGGTCGGCAAGCAAAAGGTCTGTTCATCACTTCCGGTCGCTTCACGCAGAACGCGCAAAACGAAGCCGTACGTGACGGTGCTATTGCGATAGATCTGATCGACGGCGATCAACTATGTGACTTGCTGAAACAATACAATCTGGGAGTCGAAACCATCGAGATCGGTCAGCCGATTCCAGAATATTTTCAGGAACTCTGACCTTCAACCCTGCCACCGCCCCCACCCGTCAGAGACGGCTTCCGCCCTATGGCGGTATCCATGGGCTCGCATTTCGGTTTCCTCTCGGCGATTCTCCTGTTAGAATCCCCCGCCGATGGCACTGCATGGGGCCGATTGGGCCAAGATCACTAAACTTTTCGTCATCGGCTTGGTTTTCGCTTCCCTAGCCTTGGCGCTACCCGTTTGCCTGCGGGCCTTGGACAGTCGGGTCGTGCTTCATGCCGGCCAGGAAACCCTGACCCTGAAACGGGAAGCGCAAAATCAGTACTCCCTCGAAAAACCGGGAATCGCCGAACTGCTGCTGCAGGGCGCCCAAAAATGCGGAATCGAAGATCTCGCCGAAGCGCAGGCCGCCTACGACCAGTTTCGAATCGACCACCCCGAACTCAATTTCTGGGGCGGCCACTTTCCGAATCTAGACAACGTGCCGGTGGCCGACCTCACCCAAAAGGCTTCCGTAGTTAAAGCGCTCGTCGCCCCTCAGACGCGGTCGGTCATTATAGAGCGACTGAAATCGTCCCGGCGGCCCGGCGTGCAAGAAATCCTGGAAAATCGAGACTTGCTGCAGACCGAATTATTTCCGCCCGTCAGCGCTCCCGGCGGAGCGGCTCTGGAGACGATTATCACCGCCATAGCGCTGCTCTCCCAAGACGATTTCCTGCAACCGGAATTTCGTCTGGAACTGGAACGGCTGGCTTCCGACGCTAATCGCGGCCACAGCACCCGTCCGCTCGAGTTGGCCTACCTGGACGTGCTCGCTTTCGCCGGCAAATTGGATTGGGCCCAGTTTTCCGGATTCCTGTCGAAGATCGATCAGCTCGAAACCCTCAGCCGCCTGACTCGCGCCCTGAAACAGAACGACCAGGATCTTCCGATTCTGTTCTCGATCGTCTGGCTAGCTCCCTCGGCAAAGGAAGTCAGCGATTACCTCCATCGTTGGCCGGAAACCGGCATCGCCGATCTCACCTTGGGCTTGCGGTCGCACCGAGGCGGGGTCGAAAGCGTCCTGCAACGAGGCGATCGAGTTTACTCGCCCCCCCGCTTCAATCAATGGTTCTTCGAGTTATGGCCTCAGCTGGCGCGATCCTTGATCGCCGACATGTCCTATCACTTTCCCCGGCTTTCCCTGCTGTTCAAATATCTGGCGATTTTGTTCGGCTCGTTCTACCTGATTCGAATGGTCGCGGTTTTCCTGCCCCAAACGAAAAACAGGGTCAAGGTGATCCAGATGGAGAAGATCACCTTCGTCCGGCAGGAAATCCTCGCGGTACTGCTGCTCATCGTCGCGATTTTGGCGAGCGAACCATTTCTTGCACAATCGGATCAAATTGAAGACAATCCCCCGAACTGGAAGTTTCCGACCGCTCCGGAAGCCATCGTCGGTGAAGTCCATGCTATGTTGGGAGAAAATGTTAATGAAATCGACTTGTTGGTCCTGGTCATCTTTTTCTTGATCCAGGTCCTGCTTTTCGCCCTCTGCCGGGTAAAACTCCGGGAGATCGAAAAGCACCGGGGATCTTCCCGGCTGAAACTGAAGTTGCTGGACAACGAGGACAACATGTTCGATTCCGGCCTCTACGTCGGGCTGGCGGGCACCGTGCTCGCCTTAGTCATGGTGACCATCGAACTGGTGAGCGTTTCGCTGATGGCCGCCTATTCCTCCACCCTGTTCGGGATCGTGTTCACTTGCCTGCTCAAAATTATCTACATTCGTCCCTATCGCCGCAAACTGCTAATTGAAACGGAGGCCGGTATCCTATGAACAAACCTCTTCTGATCATCATCTGCGATTTTCTCATTATCAGCATTCTTTCCCTGTACACTCAAAGCGTTGGAATGGGAGAACTCGAAGCCGAGCAGTCGGTTCAAACGGCGAAGGAACAGGAATCCCAGAACGCCGAGGACATGCTCCAGGCACTAAAGTTGGCCTTCGAAGAGGAACAAAAGGTCCGAAAAGAGGAACAAATGGTCCGAAGCGACTTGGCCCAGGAATTGGCCAATCTCGAACAGCAGCACGCGTCCACCCTGGACACTCTCAAGGAACGCGAAACCGTTTTGGAGACTACCCAGCAGACCTTGGTCACCACCGAACAACGAGCGCAGGAAATCGAACGGCAACGGCAAGAGTCAGAGAAGAATTTCCAGATCACCAAAAAAAACGAAGACCAATTGAAGGAGCATTTTCAGGCGGCCAAGGCCGAGGCCGATAAGTTGAAATCCGAACTCCATTCCTCGTCGAAAGACGCGGCGGTTTCCAACGCTAAGCTGGAAGCTACCGAACGCGAACGCAACATCTGGCGGCGGGAAGCCGACGCGATGCAGCAAAAGAACGAAACTCTGGAACAGAAACTCCAGTTCAGCGAATCCGAAAATGTTCGCTTGGAAATCAACCTGAAAAGGTCCGAAACCGAGGCTATCCTACTCAAGGAGCACGTCGCTTTGGCTCGAAACGAAGCAGAATTGGAACGAGCCAACCGCGCTTGGGCCCAAAACGAGATCATCCATTTACGCGGCGAAGTCACCGAGGCTCGCACCGAAACCATCGCCGCCCACCGCGAGCATGCCGATAAACTCGCCTCCACAGTGGGCGACTTGGCGGAGACCTCGAAACAAATCCAGGACGAAATCCGTAGCAGCCGCCCCCTGACCGCCAACAGCATTTTCGACGATTTTCAAAAAAACCGCGTCGACACTCGCTTCACCTCGGTCAAAAGTGGAATGTTCGGCAATCGAGTCACCAAGAAGAGCGACACCAGAAGTATCGTGGCGACCGACGGGCAGCGTTTTTTCATCCTCTACCACATTAACGACACCCCCCTTTCCTTGGGATCTCCCGATACCCGATGGGAGCAAATTGACGGTTTGGTGAGCCGAACAACCATCACTTACGACATTACCTATCTTTCTGTCCTATCCTTGGATCCGCGCATTCTGGCTGTCGATGTCGGACGCCATGCGGCCGAATCGCTCGGCTGCAAAATCTACCCTTTCGCCACTGATCCCTTCCAATTCCAAGAAGCCGTTCTGGTCGGTTCGAAAGACTCGTATTTCGGCGAGGTGGAATTCGAAATGGACCCCGAATTCCCCTCCTTCGTAAAGATGAACCGTCCGACCTTCGGCAAGCTTTTCGGCAAGTTCGCTCCTTCTCGAGGCGACTTGGTTTTCAGCAAAACGGGCGAACTGCTCGGCATCATGGCCAACAAAAAATACTGCGCCATTTTCAAAGACATTCAGCCGGTGCGAAGAATCAAATTCGGCGTGGAAAGCTCGGAAGCGGAAACTTCCCGGGCTCTCGGCCTCATGCAGAACCGGTTGATCAACCTTCCGGATCAGTTGCAGTAACTCCCGGTAATTGCCGCTAGCCGCCCCCCGCGGATTGCCCTGCCGAATCGGTCGATCGAGAGCAGGCCGACGGGTTGACGGCTCGATATCCCGTGCTACCCCCGAGATCACGGAACCGACCGCCCAGACCGGAAACCCCGGACCGTTCCGATCAAGTCAGGGAAGCGGATTTATTCCAGACGTAACTCGGAAAATCGAAACCGATCGGCCGATCCCACTTCTCCCCCGTCCGCTTGGGAAGCCAATCGATCGCAGCCGGTTACTTGATGAACGATTCCGAATTTACGCTGCCCGGATTTGCCGATCGGTCCGGCGACAAAATTCGTTGCCGCCGAAACCGAAGCCGGTTTAAATCGAACCATGTTTTCGCACATCGTCATTTTCTGGACCCAACCGGACCAACCTCAGACCGCGCAGGAACTCATCGACGGCGCCAACCGATACCTGAAACCCATCCCGGGAGTCTTGCATTTTCACGTCGGTAAAATGGCCTCCAGCCATCGTTCGGTAGTCGATCAAACCTATCAGGTCGCGCTCAACATCTCCTTCCCCGACAAGAAAACCCAAGACGAATACCAGGTCCATCCCCAGCACGTCGAATTCGTCGAGAATGTGTTCAAGAAGGTCTGCAAGAAAGTCGTCGTCTACGATTTCGGAGAATAAACGATCCGGCGCAGCCGGCGAGGAAGCCTCCGGGACGATCTACCCGGAGTCGCTCGAAAAATCATCACCAGCGGAATCGAGATTGCTGGAATCTAACCGATCGATTTCCCGGCGGTCTCGCTTGGTGGGACGTCCCTTCCCCTTGCTGTAGCGATACAACGGCGGCGGATCCGATAACCTGCACTTCTCGAACGCTTGCGGAGGCGTGAGGTCTTCGATGTAGCGGTCCAGCATTTTCGCGCCGACCCGCCGTTCGATGGGCGACACCACCTTCAGTTTCCGGGTGATGCGTCCCACGGTCGCCGTGATGACGTCGCCCAAGGAAACCAACCGGGAAGGCTTTACCGCCGCCCCGTCCACCTTGACGTGCCCCGCTTTGCAGGCGGCGGTGGCCAGGGAACGAGTTCGGTACACCCGAACGGCCCAGAGCCACTTGTCCATTCGAATGGGAAACTTGGTGCTCCCCTCCATTGGGGATTAATAATGCGCCCATCGCTCCTGCAGTTTCAACCACGATCTCCTACCGTTACGGATCATCGGGAAATCGATCCGTCTCATCGCTCGCTGCTCGAGATCGACAATTCGGTTTCGGCACCGGCAACGCGCTTGCGTCCGATTTAAGGGTGCAAAATGAATTCCAGCTGCCTCAAACGAAAGGAACGAAGCCATCGTCTTCCGGAACAGACCCAACCATCGCTCCGGTTGCGAAATTCAAACCCAATCTCGTTACGAATGCTCGCATCCTAGCCCTACCGAGTAGACATATAATTAGTGTCTGGTCCAAAAGGGATGATTTTTCAATAAACCCTGCATTTTAAGCGGTTTTTTTTGTAACATTTTGTTCGATTTATTTGTCTAACATTCGAGTCGGAACTTTGATTTTTACCTGAAAAATGGACTTTCAGCGTCCTTGAGACCAATTGTCAGCATCTTTGAGACTAATCTTCGATTCCTAACATGAGAATCTTCAGAACCACTCAACCCGCATTTCAACCCGTACCCTTCGAGGAAATTAAGTTCGACCCCACGCAACGTGATGGCGTCGTTCGAATCTTGATTGGGCTACAGAGTGTTTATGGTAACGAATCATTATGGCTCCAGATACAGCAGCTGCTGGAAAATCATTTTCAACAGTTCGGCGACCAAGGATTCGGTCGTCCAGGCATGAGTGCTTGGACGATTCCAGTTCTGGCTCTCATCAAACACAGTTTAAGATGCAATTACGATCTTTTGCTAACCCTCGCTAATTATCATAAGCAGTTGCGATTTGTCTTAGGCCATGGTGATTTCGAACCGGGGGGAGAATATAAACGAACCACCGTGATTCAAAACGTCAATCTCTTGACTCCCGAATTGATTGAGGAAATCAACTTGCTGATCGTCAAGCATGGTCAGCAGGTTGCGGGGCATCAAGAAGGGGACCAACTCAAAACGCGTTGCGATTCGTTCGTGGTGGAAACGGATGTCCATTATCCCACCGATCTCAATTTGCTCTATGATTGCATTCGAACTCTGATTCGGGAATGCAAAAAACGGAACCTGAAGGGGTGGAGGCAAAGTCACCATTGGCTGAAGAAGATTCGGAAATTGTTTTTTTCCGTTCGCACCGCTCAGCTGGCGAACCGCCGTCACGACCAGGTCCAGGCTTATCTGAAGGCCTGCGACCAAATCCTGGAGCGAGCCAGTGCGTCGTGGGATCGGCTGAGGGAGAAAAAGAAGATCAAGGCGAAAAAACACCGGCAAATCCAAGGTTTTTTGAAATGCGGTCGTCTCTTGTCGCGACAAGCGGATCGGCGAATTCTACAAGGAGAAACTATTCCGGCGGACGAAAAGATCTATTCCGTATTCGAACCTCATACGCGGTGGATCCAGAAAGGAAAGGCAGGCAAACCGGTAGAACTCGGGGTGCCCGTTTGCATCGTGGAAGATCAACACCAATTTGTTTTGACTTATCGGGTCATGTGGCAAGAAGAGGATGTGCACGTGGCCATCCCGATCCTCGAGGAGACCAAAAAACTATTTCCGGACTTGTTCAGTTGCAGTTTCGACAAAGGGTTTCATAATCCACTTAATCAGGAGAAACTCCGTGAGATGGTTCCGGAAGTAACCTTGCCTAAAAAAGGGAAACTTACCAAAAAGGAGCAAGAACGCGAGACTACCGAGGCTTTCAAAACCGCCCGGAAGCAACATCCCGCTGTCGAATCAGCCATCAACCATTTGGAACACCGAGGCCTCAATCGAGTCTACTCCTACGGCTCAGACGGATTCAAACGCACCGTAGCTCTAGCCGTTCTCTGTGCCAATTGTTGTCGCCTTGGCAGCCTCGTTCGAAACAAGGAGCTGCAGCGTCTCTCCAAGCCATTGGTTCGTCCGAAAGCGGCCTAACTAAATCGCCAAATCAATGTCAAGAATGGGAGGGGTGCGTCTTGAATTCTGTAAAAGATCAAAAAAAATACAATTTAAGATAAATATGTCGATTTAACCACTTATTTCGATCTAATTTGAAATTATTTTTTTTAGTTTTTAAAGAAATCAACTATGGATTTTGACTTTTGGACTTGACACTAATTACATGGCAATGGCTTTTTTGCCTGCCTCAAAACCTGCCTTATACGCTGCTTCGTATACCTCGGCACACTTGGCGCCGTAGCCATAGCGATGTCCCAAACTCGCTCCCGAAAGCTTCGTATAGCCATACCACATGATTTGATTTCCGGGTTCGGTATCATGCTTGCGACCGCGGTAGCCTCCCAGCTCGGCTACCAACCGAACCGCGTTGCCCAACTCATTCGGCAATTTCATCTTGAGTGCCAAGGCGTAGTGCTTTAAAAAGCCCAGTTCCTCATCGCTGAACATTAATTTCGGATCGCAATCAGGCACTTGGCGACCCAAGAGCGTCATCACCATGATACGCCAAGCGATCACGGCATTGATCGCGATGGCTCGTTGCAATCTGCTGGCGGTACGGAACATCAAGTATTCGGCTTTGCATCCCGATTTGAGGACTCGAAAAAAATCCTCGATCCGCCAACGTTGATTATAAAACCTCACCATTTCGGCGGCTTTTTCGGCATCTTTGACGTCCACGCTAGTCAATAAGTACCACTGGATGGGTTTTTCCTCTTCGGGCGGGTCGGTTTCCTCGACGTGAACAGCGGAGAGCCGGACCGGTTCGGCCTGGGGACAAGTTTTCGTCGCGGGCAGCGTCACGTGACAGAACCGCAACACGCAGCGCGCCACTCGCTTCTTCCGCGTCGGTCGAGCTGCCTTGCGGCTGGATTTCGGGCGTTCCGTCAGACCGTCGACTTCCAGGCTCAAATGATCCGCGGGCCGTTGACGTTTGATAGTGGCGAATAGTTTCGCTTCTTTAGGCTTTAATTTTCGGTCGTGTCGGGCTCGCACCAGTAGTTCCGTTCGAGGGCGTTGACGCTGAGCGTGAAATAATTCGAACATGTCCGCCTCGCGATCGCACACCGAGATGACCTGCGTTCGGCGAGTCAGTTGACTCGCCGCGTCGGCGCAATCTTTCCAGCCAGCCAACCAACGTTGTGAGGCCAAGCGTTCTGATTGGGCGGCGACTTCAGGTGCCGGATCAAATCCCAAGCGCAACAGCCCCAAAGGCAGACCTTGATCGGTGACCGCCAATGTAGCGTGAAGATGCAGGCCGAAGGCCTTGGCCTGGGTTTGATTCTGCCCGATAATGCTTAAGTCTTCGCACCCGGGGCGAGTGGTGAAATTGAAATCGGTGCCGTCTTGAATCGCCAGTACCGTCTTTTGACCGCGCATGCGTCGGAGGCTGCGTTCCCGATGTGGCGCCAAGATGTTGGTCACCGTGACCTCCGAGGTCTCCGGTTGCTCAATCAAACGATAATAGCCGCAGATCGCCGCTTCGTCGCTCTGGTCGTTGGCATTGATGGCTCGCCCCGGATACTCCGCCAGCAGCGAAGCGCTTTTGATCAGTCGGGCTGTCAAGCGCTGATCCCCCAACCTGGCTTCTCCAAACTCAGTCGCGGCCCATTCTTCTGAATTCAGTCCCGCTCCGATCGGCAGCGTGGCCGCCAGCTCAACCCGGGGAACTCCCAGACGCCGGCGCCAATCGCGCCGCAAGGGTCTCACGAATATCCGCTTGACCGTTTTTTGGCGAAGGTTTTTTCGATCCTGCCGTCCTCGCCCGGCCGTCTTCCCGACCAAGATGAAATTAGCGGCCTTGAGACAGGTTCCTTGGTAACCCTCGTCCAGATAGGTTTCCACCAACCAGGGTTCTTGATTGTAGCGGGTTTGGAATTCCTCGGGTAGCCGGCGCAGCAGAGCTCCCAGCAGGTGACTCGCCAGATTCCGGCAGCGGACCCTGGAGCGGATCAAGAATCGATTCAGGCAAACCATTCGATCAAGCTGAGCCTTTCGCACCGACTCCGACCAGGCGATCCAGTGATCCCGCGCCCGAACTTTCAAGGCCGCGGCGGCAAAGCCGGCGGCCCCCAAATAGCCATGCTCCGAATGGAACAGATAGCGCAGTTGCTGACCGGCGAAAGTCGCGATCCCCTGGGGATGCTCTCGAGCGATCAGGGTGTTCCAAATGGCTCGATCCTCCGAAGTTTTAACCCAGATAATATTGAGATTCCGAACGGCCTTCAACTTGTCCGGAACCGCTTCGGGTTCCGGAATCGCCTGAGCTAACAAGCGCGGCCCCGAGGACTTCACCGACGGCTGAGCGTCCGGCAATCGGATCTCCGGGTGGTTCGACGCCAACGTTCTCAGCACCTTCAAACAACCGGCGACCTGAAGCCGGCCACCTCGATTTCTAAAATCGAAAGTTTCGCAAACCCGGCGTCCGAAAACATTCCGGCTCGTGAAAGTTTCAGCCGCCAAGATGCCAATGATCCTTGATTACGCCTCTGCGGTTTTCAAAACCAGATTGATGTTCCCTCGTTTCACACCCCGAAATTACTCGAAGTGAATCCCATTGTCCAGATCTTTTTTTATCTACACGGTAGTCCTAGCCCATGGGCACTCTTCTCGATTTAAACGGGCACCGTATTCTCCACCGTAACTTCACCTTCGGGTCCGAACGAAATCACTTAGAATCGATGGGGCCAAATGGAACCTGAGTAATCGCACCAGAACCAAGTAGGCGCTCGCCACGTGATGACTCGGACCATCCACCGCGCATTTTTACTCAACTCGAACAACCCTGTATCAGGTCACGAGCTTAGCGAAAGACAACGGTCGCAACCAACGCTAGCATGGCTCCGACTGAGGCATTGCATGTAACGAACCGGCACAAAAAACGGTCCCTACGGATAGATTATTCACCCTGACAACGCATGAGATCCAAAAATCCACGATAATTCCACCCAAAATACTTGCATTTATGGTGATTGCATGACAACCATCACCCGTCGTGGATATCGACCGGGAAATGGCAACGATCAATTTAAATCAACCCAACTCCGGTATGGTGGGAAAATTCAACCGGTGCGTCGCTACGAATCGTCGCTTTTTGAAGGACAAAACCCGTCTCATATTGGCAACCAACTCTGACTACTTCATAGAGGCGAAACGTACCGATATTCTGAATATGTCGAACCGATTACAGCAAAAAATCAAACGGCGCAATCAAACCCCAGCAGAAATACCAATCCGCGAAAGTCGTGACCCCACCCATCGTAATGAAATGTAATGCAACTGACCAGTGATTTCAGAATGACGGTCTACCGATTAGTCGAGGATTCTGGTTCGAATACTGCAAGGAAACAGAACGCGAGTGAACAAGACCGGTACGCATCAAGCCTCGTTTTTCCCACGATTTTTCAACGCATATTGGCAGAGTGTATATTTGAACCCAATCAAATCGGATCCCACTTTAAATTATGGATTTGATAAAGATGAAGCCATTAGCGAATTGCGGATAATATCATTCAATACGATATAATCATGAATAACATAGAGCATATTTCAGTTTCGGTTCAACAAGATTTCATCGAACGTCAAACACGCGCACGACCTTTAACTGCGCTTTCGGAATTGATTTGGAACAGTCTTGACGCGGATGCAAGTGAAGTGAAAATCGAGTTCGAACGAAATGATTTAGCAAATAGAATATCAAAAATTATCGTATGTGATGATGGTGTGGGATTTTCACGAGATGATGCTGCTACGCTATTTGGTAATCTTGACGGATCATGGAAGCGACAAAGGCGTAAGACTCCAATAAAGAATCGTATGGTGCACGGATTTCACGGTCGTGGCAGATACAAGGCATTCACTTTGGGCCGGTACATTAAGTGGATAGTAAATTATAACTCGAATAACAATCAGGTCAGATTATTCGAAATCAACCTTTTGGAATCAAATATCAAAGATGTCGCCATCAGTGAAGAAAAAGTCGCCGATGATCCCGAAACCGGAGTAGTCGTAGAAATATGCAACCTCAAACCGAACTTCGATGATTCATTTTTTATTACATCTCGACAAAAACTTACCGAAACATTCGCTCCTTACTTAATAAATTACAAGGAGGTCGTAATAAAAATCGAAAGCTACCAACTCGAACCGGAAAAAGCTATCGCCAATCAAGTAAATTTCGAATTGCCGCCTGTTAAAGACGTAAAAGGTAAAGAATATTCTGTCAGTTTGGAAATGATTGTATGGAAATCAGTTGGTTCGAAAACTCTGTATCTGTGTTCAAATGAAGGATTTCCCTTAGTTGAACTAGAAACACGTTTCAAATTACCCGATTTCGTTTTTTCAGGATACCTCAAATCGAATTATTTTACTGAGATGTTTGATAAGAATAAACTCGATGCGGCAGAATTAGAGCCAAATATAAATCAATTAATAGAATCAGCCAAAACTCATATCAAAAATTATTTCCGAGAAAAAACAGCCCGACTATCCTACGGTGTCGTGGAATCCTGGAAAAACGAAAAAACTTATCCATTTGAAGATGAACCTAGTACCGAAGTAGAAAAGGTTGAACGTCAAATCTTTGATATCGTCGCTTTACATGTCCAAGATTACTCTCCTGATTTGCAAAATGTCGAGCCTAGGACACGAGCATTCCATATGCGGCTTCTACGCAACGCTATAGAACAAAGTCCAAATGATTTACAAATTATCTTGAACGAAGTGCTCAAACTACCGAAAGATAAACGTGAGGAACTTTCTAATTTACTTCAAAAAACAACGCTAGCTTCCATTATTACAGCTGCCAAGTTGGTAGCCGACCGATTGAAATTTATCACCTCGCTGGAAAGCATTGTGTTTGATAAAAAATACAGTAAACAACTTAAGGAACGATCGCAATTACATATGATAATCGCCGAACACACCTGGATTTTTGGAGAGAAATACAATCTTTGGGCCAGCGACAGGGATCTTAAACGCATATTGGAAAAACACAAGAAACACCTCGATTCTAATATCGTAATTGACAAACCGGTAGATGCCATAGGAAAAAAACGAGCTATTGTAGATCTGATGATGTCTCGATCGATTAGACGTAATCGTGCCGAAGATATTGAACATCTCGTGGTCGAATTAAAAGCTCCGAACGTTAAAATTGGCCCTGATGAAATCACCCAAGCAAAGCGCTATGCTATGGCAGTTTCAAAAGACGACCGCTTTCACTCCATCAAGGGTATTCGCTGGCATTTTTGGATCGTTTCTAATGGCTGCACTGAATTTGCTAAAGAAGACATCGATGGTGGCCCTGATCCGGAACAAAGATTGGTTCATTGTAATAACAATGTTTTTGTCGGCATTAAGACCTGGGGAGAAATAATTGAACAAAACCACTCTAGTCTACATTTTATTCAAAAAAAATTAAAACATTTTGCTGACGAAAACGAAGCTCTTCGTTTTTTACACCAGAAACACAGTAAATATCTGAATGGGATAATCGATGAAAAGAATAACAATGAATCAGCTTGATTTTTTTCGATACAAGTCAATTTTAGCCATATGATACCAAATGGCTTACGAAAATAAATATTACTTGATAGAACGAAACACTTTTGTTTATACCTAATGAGGAATTCGTTATTGCAAAACACGACGTACGTTTAGTTGATTCCCTGTTAAATTGAATTAAAATAACCAATTTTATTAACAAATGACCGGCACGGCGATAAACGTGACTCTGATAATCGTCGGAGGACTGATGGGCTACGGTCTGAAACGGGAGGCGAAACCGACAGTCCAGCTCTACATTCGTTTTCTGATATCCTTGCTGTTACTCTACGCTGGCTTTGCCTTGATCTGCTCGAGCTTTTCGGGCGGTATACTCCGGGGATTGGGTCAATTATCCCTGATTATGGTCTCCCTGGTAGCCGGGAATTACCTCGGCCGTGCCCTGCACATCCAAGTCGGCATGAATCACGTGGCGGTCTTCGCCCGCAAGTGCCTCGCCCCCGAAACCCAAAAATCAGAATCTAATTTCGGTTTCTTGCTGGCTACTGGTCTTTTTTGCATCACTCCCCTCGCCTTCCTCGGTTCCCTGACCGAGGGCATGACCGGTGCTTGGCTTCCCTTGGCTATCAAAGGCGCGATGGACGGAATGGCCGCTTTCTCTTTTACCCGTTCCTTCGGCTGGAGCGTCATTCTCTCCGCCATCCCAGTTTTGGCCCTTCAAGGATCCCTAACTTTGCTCGCGAATTTTACCGCCGAAAATTGGGTCGATTCGGTCGTCGTAGATTCGTTTGCGATGATTGCCGGATGCCTGACGCTGACCGTGATTCCGATCCTGCTAGGCTACCGATTCGTACGATTAGGCGATTATCTTCCCAGCCTGTTCATCGCCCCCCTGTTGAGTCAGCTATGGTGGTAGTTCCAGAGCAATCGTAAATCGAAATCACCCCTGATCATTAATCGAAATATGCCGAAACTCTTGCTGGAAATTCTGGTGGACTACTGCGATCGGTTACTGAAGATCGACGAATTCGACGATTGGCCCGGAGCCCATAACGGCCTGCAGGCAGAAAACCGGCAAGGGGTTACTCGCATCGCCGCTGCCGTAGACGCCTCATTAGCCACAGTCGAGCGGGCGATCGAAGCCCAAGCGGACTTGCTGCTCGTCCATCATGGACTTTTTTGGTCGGCCAAACATCCTTGGAAAGGTCATCACTACCGGTTGCTCCGCGCTCTGCTGGATTCGGATTTGGCGGTCTATTCCGCTCACTTGCCGTTAGACGTACATCCTGTCTATGGCAACAACGCCTGTTTGGCCCAAGCTCTCGAATGGCGAAACCCTCAGGAATTTTTCGCTCAACGAGGGAGAAATCTGGGAATTAAATTCGAGACACAAATCGGCAGAGAAACCCTAACCGAGAAGTTGAATAATATCTTGAGACGCTCTCCGGCACTCTTGCCCGGAGGTCCCGAAATTTGCCAATCCGTCGGTATCGTAACCGGCGGCGCCGGAGCGGAACTGCAACTGGCAGCCAATGAAGGGGTCGATACCTTCATCACGGGAGAAGGCCCGCACTGGACTTACGCGATGGCCGAAGAAACTGGGATCAACGTATTCTACGGCGGCCACTACGCGACCGAAACCTTCGGCGTCAAAGCTCTGGCCGAGCACCTGGCCGAAAAATTTGAATTGACCTGGTGCTTCATTGACCATCCGACCGGGTTATGACACCGCCAACTCGAAGTGCCAGAAGCCTGTAGGCGGTATTTTCAGGCCTGACTTCGAACGTAACTTAATACGACACCAACACACTCGTCGCGAACCCCAAAATCGATAATCTTGGCTCAAATGTTCCGTATCGGAATTCACTGCCCGGCATGATCGTCCTCGGGGTTATATTTTGGCCAACCTCCGGTTTTCCCGGTTTCGCTCGGAAACAGACCAACGGCCCTGGCCGGTTGACCTAAATCTCAGACCAATCGCTCCTCGGCACCGTCGCGACGGCAGACGTTTCTGCATCCTTCGGAACCGAACTTCCGACTTGAGCAAGGATAATCGCCGATTGCCGTTCGCCGCTCCGTAACCACCTCGCCGGATAGTTTCAAATCTCCGATGCCGGCTCTACAAATCGGTTCTCTTGGTAGCAACCAAAAAACTGTTGAACCACAAATAGCGCAACGGAAACAGATTTAGGACCAATTCCACGGGCCGGGAAACCGGCCGGTCGGTACACTCAACCGAGTCCAACCGGCAGTCGTTTCGCTCCAGAAAGAATTTCATATGCAAAGGGTTGGTCACCACGATGGCGTCGTCGTCAGGGGTGAACGGTTCCTTGACGATGGGTTTCATTTTCTCGAACCGGACCTCTTCCGGCGACTGCAGGATCTGCCGCCGTATCTTCAGCAAGGCACGGGCGTTTTTCAGCTTGTTGCCCAAACCCTGCATCCGGGGGTGATAATCTCGAAATCCCAGAACCCTCAAAAAATTGGGACTGGAAATAACCAGCCGGCCGCCAGGACGCAACGCTCGAGCCAATTCCTCGATAAACCCTTCCGGCTCCTCGACGTGCTCCAGAACGTTGAAGGCGCCGACAGCATCGTAATGACCATCATCGCACGGCAGCCGGGACCCGTCGTACAACGAACAGTGGCCGCTCTGCTTATTGGCCATCCTGATATTCGGTTCCGAGACGTCCACTCCAAAGGCTTCGTATCCCCGCTGGCGCAACTGGCCGACCACCTTTCCCACGCCGCAACCCACGTCCAGAATCTTCCGCCCCGCTCCCTCGACGGACAGGGTATCGACGTATTTCGCGTAAAAACCCGAATCCCAATCTTTCAGAAAAGAAGCGTAATCTTCGTTCTGCCGGTAGGTATCGATATGGCTCATGTCGGCGGTCCCATCGAACGGTTCGTTATTTTTCACCCATTCCGCTCTGAAATCAAACTCAAATCCCTGAAACGCATCCGCAAACGAATAGATTGTCCCCTCCCGGTCCAATCTGATTGAATGGCGAGCATGTCGGAATGGATTGCAGTCATCCTGCTGGGAATCGTGGAAGGCATCACCGAGTTTCTCCCCGTTTCTTCGACCGGACACCTTCTGCTAACGGAGATCCTGTTCCAGGATTGGCTTCCCGAGTTTTCGGATACCTTCATCATCGTGATCCAATCCGGAGCGGCGTTGGCGGTGTTGCCGCTCTTTCCGCAACGCCTCGTTCAGGTGTATCATTTTTGGCAGGATCCGACCGCCAGGGATTACGTTTTCAAGTTGGCCGTCGCCTTCCTGATCACTTGCCTAGGAGGCTATTTGCTGGAGAAAAGCGACTTCACCTTGCCCGACACCATTCCTCCCGTCGCCATTTCGCTGTTGATCGGCGGCGTTCTTTTCTTGGTCGTGGAACGAATCGTGAAATCGTATCCCGATTCCGTCGACGTGACCTGGACGATCGCGATCATGGTTGGGCTGGGACAACTCGTGGCCGCTCTCTTTCCTGGGGCCTCGCGTTCGGGAACCACCATCATCCTGGCCCTGTTATTGGGACTCAATCGTTCCTCGGCTACGGAGTTCTCCTTCTTGGTCGGTGTGCCGACCATTCTGGCGGCCAGCGGCTACAAGATCCTCCAGGCGCTCGGCGAGCAGCCGGATCAGGCTATCGAAGAAAATTGGAGCATGACGCTGCTAGGCTTTGCGGTCTCCGCCCTGGTTTCCTTTATCGTGGTGAAATGGCTGCTCGGTTACGTCCGGACGCATACCTTCCATGTATTCGGCTGGTACCGCATCGTGATCGGCATCGTGCTGCTGGCCGCTTTGGTCGCCTAGGGCGAATTGAAAATACGCGCCTGACCAGGCGGCTCCCGCCCGGCTCAAACTTCGATCGAATCCCGTTCGCCGAATCGAACTCAGTCGCGAGGCGTCAGCAACTTTTCAACGGGATCTTGTTTGAGCCGAATGAAATGCGGCAGGCCGTTCTGGCTGGGAATCTCGTTGTTGCCTTCGATCAATGGCCTGGCGTAGGCGACGAATTTCTCGTTGGGCGAAAAGCCGTCTTCCGAAATCCAGTCGCGAGGAATCAGGTGTTCGACGTTGGCTACTTCGCCCAAGGGATGGAGGTCCGTTTTCCATTGATAGTTTTCGGACTCGGGCACTCTCACGATTTTCACCATGTAGCCGCTTTTGCCCTCCACCACGGCGGCCCGGACCGCGGCCTCGCCACAGGCGATCGCCTCGTTGACGTCCGTAGCGCTCGCGTAATGCGCCGCCGCCCGTTGAGCGTAACCCAATTTTACGGTTCGGGTCTTGAGTTGAATACGGCCCTGAACGATCTCGGCCAGCCGCTCCGCGGCCCCGGACAGAACCGGATGACCGAACGAATCGACCCGGCTCTTGTCGGCCGCGATCTCTTCGCCCGCCTCGTTGCGCAGTCCCTCTCCGACGACCACGATACAGTACTTCTCGCGTTCAATCGTTTCCTTGACCCGATCCAGAAAGGCGTCTTCCTGAAACGGAATCTCCGGCAAGAGAATGATGTGCGGCGGATCGTTGTCGTTGCGGCGAGCCAATACCGTTCCGGCAGCAATCCAACCGGCCGCCCGGCCCATCACCTCGACGATGCTGCAGGCGCCGCTGTCCGTGGACATGCTGCCGACGTCGAACCCGATCTCCATGACCGTCGCGGCGTTATACTTGATGGCCGAGCCGTATCCCGGACAGTGATCCGTGTGAGGCAAGTCGTTATCGATGGTCTTCGGAATACCGATGACCCGCAGCTCGTATTCTCGCCGCACCGCTTCCAAGTGCACCTTGTTGGCCGTATCCTGGGAATCGTTGCCGCCGATGTAGAAAAAATACCGGATGTTATGGACCGAAAACACCTTGAACAACCGGTCGAGGTCCTTCGCCGCCCCCTCCGGATCCTTGGCGAAATTGATCTTGTAGCGGCACGTGCCCAGCGCCGCCGCCGGGGTATGCCGCAAGCCCTTGATCGACCAGTTGGTCTCTTCGTTCAGGTCGAACAAATCCTCGTTCAAAATCCCCAGAATCCCGCCTTTGCCCGCATAGATTTCGTCGATGGCGGCATGCTTGCCGGCTTCCTGAATCACTCCCGAAACGCTCGCGTTGATGACCGCGGTCGGACCGCCCGACTGAGCCACCAAAAGATTACCCGATGAAATTGGCATGGTATTTGTCTTTTCCGGCGATTCCGTTCCCTTACCCGTCGCATTCCGGCGACCCGTACGGCAAGGCCGCGAATCGCCTCGTTGCGAGGCAAACCTTGCCAAACGGTCAATCTCGCTGTCAAAGAGGAAGTAACGTCCTCACCGATTCTTACACGAAGCGGACCGGGTTGTTCAGTTTACCGATCCCGCTAATCTCGATCTCGATCTCGTCCTCTTGATACAAGGTGAAGGCATCCTCCGGAATCACCCCGGTGCCGGTCAACAAAATGACCCCGTGAGGAAAGGTCTGGCTTCGGAAAAGATACTCCGTCAGTCCGGCAAAGGGACGCTTGATCAGATTGGTCGACGCGCAACCGGTGAAACACACGTCGTCCTGACGCTTGATGGTCATGCTGATATCCCAATCACGGGCTTCCCGTTCGGAAGCGCCGATCACGATCCAGGGACCGAGCGCGCAAGATCGGTCGTAGATCTTGGCCTGCGACAGATAGAGTAGATTCTCGCCTTCGATATCGCGAGAACTCATATCGTTGCCGATGGTACAACCGACGATCGTTCCGGCGGCGTTCAGAACCAAAGCCAGTTCCGGTTCCGGAACGGTCCAACCGGAGTCTTTGCGAACGCCGACGGCCTCGCCCGGCCCCACGACTTTATCGGGCAGGCATTTGAAAAAAAGCTCGGGGCGCGAAGCGGTATAGACCTGACGGTAAGCCTGCGCGCTGAAATTGGATTCCTCCATGCGGGCCGCTTTGCTCATTTCGTAAGTCACTCCCGCAGCCCAAATTTCCTGACGTTGCACCGGGGGCAACAGGGCGATCGATTTGAGGGGATGCCGGGGCAAATCGCAAAAATCCATCTTTTCCAGGAGGTCGACCGGGTGAGCGCTGTCGAGAATTTGATCGAATCGACGAATTCCCGCCGAAGTCAGATCGAGTACCGTTTCGTCGTCTTCGACCAAACCGATCCTGCGTTGATTATCCGATAACTTGAACTGGCAAAGTTTCATGATCCCGAGGTCTTTCGCGAGTGATCTTGGTTCGCGCGCTCCGAAGACCGCAATCGGCAATCGCCCGAAGGCTTCGCCGCCGGGCGATCAAACCAGTCAAGAAAGCTGTCGCATCGCAATTGTCGATGGGCCGATACTTGCCGGTTTTCGATTATTTTCCAGAATAATCGCCTCCCGTTCCGACCCCGGATTCCCTCGGCGATTCGCCCCGGTTAATCGAATCCGAATCGAGCTCGCCGCCGGCGTTCCCGCTCCCCGCGACAACCGGCGACCGAACGAAGATCGGACCTGAAGCGGCGTCTCCGGCGCATGATCCCCGGAAAGGAATACCGGCGTCACCCCGCTATCCGATCGCCGTCTTCTCCTGCAAGCCTTGAGCTATTTCCTTGGCGAAATAAGTGAGGATCAAGTCCGCTCCGGCCCGCTTGATCGCCAGCACCGATTCGTCGCGAATCCGTTCGTATTCCAGCCAGCCGCAGCGAGACGCCGCCTGAATCTGGGAGTATTCTCCCGAAACCTGATAAGCGGCCAAGGGAGTCGCCGTGGCGGAACGCAACCGCGCGAGAATATCCAGATAGGGTCCCGCCGGTTTAACCATCAGAATGTCCGCCCCTTCCGCTTCGTCGAGCAACGCGTCCCGGAGCGCTTCCCGGGCATTGGCCGGCGACAACTGATACCCGCTCTTATCCAAATAGCCTTCTCCCGAAGGGCGATCGCTGCCCACCGCTTCCCGAAAGGGTCCGTAATAACCGGAATTAAATTTCGCCGCGTAGGCCAAAATCACCGTCGAATCAAACCCGGCTTGATCCAAGGTCCGCCTGATCGCTCCTACCCGGCCGTCCATCATGTCCGAAGGAGCCACCCAATCGCAGCCGGCTTCAGCCAACAACACGGCCATTCGCTCCAAGATCGCCACGGTCGCGTCGTTGTCGACGCCGGTTCCTTCGGCGTTCAATACGCCGTCGTGGCCATGGTCGGTGTAGGGGTCCAGAGCCACGTCGCCGATGATCAGTAATTCCGGCACCTCTGCCTTGAGCCGTCGCACCGTGTTCGGAATCAACCCCTGATCGTCCAGAGCACCCGTGCCTTGAGCGTCTTTGCCTGCCGTAATCGAACTGGGAAACAGCGCTACCGCCCGGATACCCCAAGCGAACAACGTTCGGCACTCGGCCAGCGCTTGTTCCGGAGAATATCGGGAGATGCCGGGCATCGAGGCGATCGGTTCGGGTTCCGTAAGCCCCGGCTTAATAAACAACGGCATCACCAAATCGTCCGCACCCACCCGACATTCGCGCATCAGGTTCCGGATCCCTGCCGAACCGCGGAGCCGGCGCATCCTACGAGACAACGGTAGCATCTTTCTTTCCCAAGCCCTAATCCCCGCAAACCATTTGCGGATGTCGGGTTTCGGGAACCTAGATTTCCGGTCGACACTGGTCAAGCACGCCGCTTACCCTTTCGGCTTTCCTTAACTTCCCCGCTCGTTCGCTAACCCGTCTCCCGCCTCGTCCGCTACAGCGAAAAGTCACGTGTGCCAAGGAGCGATTTCAGAGCGATCGAACAAAAAGGAGGATCGATTGGACACTCCGAATTCACCGCTTCTCGACCGGAGGGCGTTACGCTTGCGATTGACAGAACGGTCAAGAACCCGAAGCTATGCTGAAGCCGCGTTCCGGTCCCATGAAAGCCATTCAAGACATTGCCGTCACGCTACGGGAGGAAGACAACGTGGCCGTTCTCAAATCTCCGTTGAAAGCCGGTTCCGAAGTGTCCTTCGACGGAACTACGGCGATCAGCAATCGCCTGATACCGGCGGGACACAAGATCGCACTCCAGGCCATCGATCCCGGGGCACCGTTGATCAAGTACGGCCAAACCATCGGCTTCGCCCAAACCGCCATCGCTCGGGGAGACCACGTGCATACCCATAACGTCAGCGCGAAAGATTTCGACCGGGACTGCCGCTTTTGCGTCGACTACCAACCGACGATCGGCGCCGCCGAATTCGAACGGAAAAGTTTCCCGGGATTCCTCGGCGCCGACGGCCGGGTGGGGACCCGCAACTACGTCGCCGTGATCTCCAGCGTCAATTGTTCGGCCTCCGTTTCGAAATACGTCGCCGAGCAGTTCCGTCATCCGGATTTCGGCCGTGATTACCTCCGGGTAGACGGAGTCATCGCCTTCACCCACAAAAGCGGTTGCAGCCTACTCCCCACCGAACCGCTGGATCTGCTGCAACGAGTATTGGCCGGCATGGCCAACCATCCCAATATCGGCGGTTACGTCCTGATCGGGCTTGGATGCGAAGTCAACCAAATCCCTCAGCTCATCCGAAATCAGAAACTGACGGCCGAACACATTCCCGACAACCAGCCCGCCTATCTGAATATCCAATCCCAAGGCGGAGTGCGCAAATCGACCGAAGCTGGAGTCAAGGCCGTAACCGAAATCCTTCAGAAAGCCAGCGAGCGTCGACGAACTCCGCAGCCGGCCGCCAAACTGGTTTTGGCCCTCAACTGCGGCGGCTCGGACGGCAATAGCGGCATTACCGCCAACCCCGCTTTGGGCCACGCTTCCGACCGGCTCGTCCGGCAAGGCGGAACCTCCGTGCTTGCGGAAACGACCGAGATCTACGGCGCCGAACATTTACTGACCCGGCGGGCCGCTTCTCCGGCTGTGGGGCAAAAACTCTTGGATCGCATCCGTTGGTGGCAAAATCACGTCAAACTGCACGGCGCCTCGATCGATAATAATCCGTCCCACGGCAACCGGGAAGGCGGGTTGACGACCATCTACGAGAAAAGCTTGGGAGCGATCGCCAAATCCGGGCAATCGTCCCTGAACGAAGTCTACGGTTACGCCGAACAGATCCAGGCCAAAGGGCTTTGTTTCATGGACACTCCCGGCAACGATCCGGTGAGTATGACGGGACTGGTCAGCGGCGGTTGCACCATCGGCGCGTTTACCACCGGCCGCGGCAGCGTCTACGGCTGCAAACCCGCGCCATGCATTAAAATCGCCTCCAATACCCCGATGTTTCGTTGGTTGGAAGACGATATGGACCTCAACGCCGGCACCATCCTCGACGGTTCGGAAACTGTTACCGAGGCCGGTGAACGGATTTTCGAAAAGATTCTTTCGGTCGCCGGCGGAGAAAAAACCAAAAGCGAACTGGCCGGGCTGGGCGACGAGGAATTCGCCCCCTGGCAATTAGGTCCGGTACTATAATCCCGGAAATTCTTTCGGCGCCCTTCCCCGTAACGGCAATAAAGGCGCAAGACGACTCCCTCCTCAAAACCGCTCGTTATCCGAACGGCTCTTCAAGGCGTCAAGAGTTTCTGGCCGATCGAGCTCGCTGAAAACCGGAGGCCGTATCGAGAGACGCAACGAGGGGACAGGAACCGACGCCGGCCGACACTCGATTCCGGGTTATGGCTTCAGCAATCCATACCCGGCCGCTCCGGTTTCAATTTTTCCAAATCTGGAGTATTCCGGCACGCCGATTCCCGTAAGAATTCCGTCGCCGGCGATCTTGCCGGAAATGCATTCCACCGACGGACCGATAATCCAGCACGTAACGAATTAGTCTCTCGGGAACTGGACATTTCAGGCGATCCTAGATCCGCCGCAATCGAGCAGCCGACATCGACGCCGAAGGGATCGTCATAGCCTGCCATCAGGTTCTGGCGCGGCCCCGGGAAATCGCCGTCGACCTGCCTCCGCTGGACTCACCGTGCAGCACCTTCCCGTAACTTAATCTGCTCTCAATCGTGCCGAAGCCCATCATGACCGATGACATACTAATCCTGGAACTATTCGACGAGATCATCAGTTCGAGTTGAGATTTCGAATTTTTAAATCCCCATTCCAGCCACGAAAACTGTCGACACCTTTGCCGGTTCTCGCCGAAGCGAATTACCAACCACGCCGGTAACCCGCCGCCGGTCGTTACGCTAGGCTCGCGCACGTCTTTACCAAGGAACGCCGGGACATCCCTGACGGTCATCAACTCCAATCCGACAAGACAAACGGCGACAAAACGGATACGGTGAACTCATGGATCAGATAACCGCCGACGCGGTAGCAACTGTCCTCAGCTGCGAGGAACCCCGGTTACGCCGGAAGGGCAACGACTGATCCGAACCCGCCTTTCAGTGCCCCGTCGATCATCGACGATTGTAGCCTTCACGACCCGAACAACGGCAACTACCGCCTGCTTTTGGGATTCAAGGACGCACCCTCGAAATCGAAACACCTAGTGACCAGGCACGTCCATTCGACAGACAACGCCGCTAGGTCAATCGCGGCGAAATCGGGAAAATCCAGATTATCAGCATTGCCAATCATAACCGCGAGAAATCCTCCCCGCCCCCAATCTCCTGATTGTCAAGACCATTTCGTGAGTATTCGTCTTGTCGTATCGGCTCCGCGGAATCGACCCTCAACCGATCAATCGAAATCCGAAAAATCGCAGACCAAAATAATCCTTGATCTAAGTGCCGAACAGCTATAGGTTTCCTCGAGTAAGAAGAGAGAAATTGAAAAATCGAAAGAAACAACGAAAGATCGAAACATTAAATTCGCGTCCTTAACGGTAGGGTTCGTCATCTCGACGCTAGTCACCGGCTTCGCTCTGGCAGCGCAAGACGCCAAAACCTCCCCCACAGTGCCCCAACAGGCCGTTGACAACGCCCCGGCTGCGACTCAACGAGATATTGATCGTCTATTCTCAATGCTCGAACTCCTTAACGCCAAGATCGATTCCAACGCCGAGGTCAACAAAGCCAGGTTCGATCAACTCGATAACAAAATCAATTCCAACGCCGTGGCCAACAAAGCCAATTTCGATCGTCTCGATTCCAAAATCGAATCCAACGCCGTGGCCAACAAAGCCAGGTTCGATCAACTCGATAACAAAATCGATTCCAACGCCGTGGCCAACAAAGCCAATTTCGATCGTCTTGATTCCAAGGATGAGAGCACCAATACCCGAATCGACGATTTCATCAAAACCATCGATTCCAGATTCGCAAGCATCGAATCCAAGTTAGAGACCAACTATAAGACTATTGTAACTTTCGGCACCATTATTACCATAACGATTGGGCTGGTTGGTTTTTTGCAAAGGCGACGATCACCGAGTCTCTCGACTCGAACAACTCCGTCCGTTGCCCCTTCCTTGGAATCTTCGGAAGTCATGGCGGAATCGATGCCAAAAACGAAATCAGAGCCGGAATCCAAGCGAGATTCCCGAGCTTGAGGAAGACGGTGATTAGTCGTCCAAATGCTCCTATTCCACCTGCGTATCGTGGAATTTCTGCATTTCGTCAGAGACGATTACAGCGATATGGTCGATATCGGAAACCGGCCCCCCAAAAGCTTAACGAGTGGCATTCGTCTTGACGGCTATTAAATCTGAATTCCACTTCCGATTCCGATCCCCCTGCTCGGTGACTGGTCACGAGGCCGGCGAAATGCTAAGTGCCCCTTTCAAGAAACAAAAGCCGCCGCCATTGCACCCGGATGGGGACAATGGATTCCGGATCGCTCACGACTTCCAACTCGACGAAACCGTCTGACCGGCACTCGACGATTCAAAGGAAAAGTTCGTTAGGCCCTAACGGTAATCAAATCGCCTAATCACGAGAAAATCGCGACAGCACTCGAGAGATGTCCAACAGATCGCCAGTTGACCTAACGTGATACCCGATGGCAACCATCGACCTTGAACTCCACCCACGACCTTGATTACCGCTCCCCCCAACCACCCGGATAATTGCCGGTTATCGTTCTGTCGCTAACCGAACGATAACCTATTACGCCTCCGAAAACCGACAACCGATCGTAACGATAAATCCAGCAAGGAAAATCAGGCAATCTCCGGTTACGAAACTGTGAAAACGTGAGGTCGACCGGGTGCCAAGCGCCAACGTTCGTTGCGAGAGGGCGATCGACCTGTTACCCTGAACTCCGATTAAATTACCTAGCAAATCGATCTGTCCTTTTGAACTGGTCTCGACTAACACCCTACCGATCGGCTAATTGAAAACTCTGTCGTTCGATACTGACGAATCCGCCAACCGATCTACGGCACGGCAACGACTAACCTTCCTCGCCAAGGTAGTCGTCATCCTGCTGACGCCCCTGATCACCGTCTCTTGCTCCCCGACCACCCAACGAAACGCTTCGATCGAACAATCCAGCGTATCGGGAACCGATCCGATCGGCCAAGGTCCCTATCCCGATTTCGAGACTTGGAAACGAGCCTGCGACCGTCTGCCTACCAATCTGTCCCTTCAAGGACTTTTTCCCTCCCGTGAATTATTGCCTCTCCCCGATGCACGGGAATTCGATCGAATCCTGAAGGCGGCCTTCGAGCACTTCCAGTCAGGTCGGCTGGCCCGTCCCGAAAACTGGACCGGTACCCCTCCCGATCCAAACACCTTTTTCGACACCTCGCGCATCTACTACGAGCATTCCGATATTCCCTTTACGCCCTTCGCTCAGAAGCTCGCGGTCGCCCCGGGCGAGAAATTCCTGATTCACGGCGACTTCCACGGCGACATTCATTCCCTGATCGCTTTTCTGGCCGCCCTGAACGACCAAAGCATCCTCGACGGTTTTCGCCTTCGCGACGAACGAACTTCCTTCCTGTTCCTAGGAGATTACACGGACCGGGGAGTCTACGGAGTCGAAGTCATCTACACGCTATTACGGTTGCTGTTGGCCAACCCTGATCGGGTTCACTTGGTGCGGGGAAATCACGAAGACATCTCGCTGACCGCGGAGTACGGCTTCTTTACCGAACTGGCCGTCAAGTTCGGTAAACAATACGACGTTCGATTGCCGATGAGGCTATACGACTTTCTCCCAGTGGTGCTCTATCTAGGCAGCGGAGACAACTATGTGCAGTGCAATCACGGAGGGATGGAACCGGGCTATCGCCCCGCTCTGCTGCTGGCCGATCCGGCTCCGCTGGGATTCGAACTGTTGGGGACGTTGCTCCAGAAAAAATACTGTCAGCATCACCCAGACTTTCTCCAAACCCTATCCCCCGACCTGCGCCCGGCACTGGAACCGTTATTACAGGATTTCGTTCCGGCCAATCCGGTTTCTCCGGCTCCCTTGGGTTTTATGTGGAACGATTTCTCGCTCTTGATCGAGGAGACGGCCCTGACGTACAACCCCGGACGCGCCTGGGTGTACGGAGAAAAAGCGACCCACCATCTGCTGTCGCACGCGACCACAGGAGCTCAGAAAGTTCAGGCCGTCATTCGAGCCCACCAACATTCCGGAGTTCCGAATCCCATGATGATGCGGTTGATCGCCGCCCGAGGGGTCCATCGTCACTGGCAACTGGCCGATGGACCGGCTCTGTTGTATGTCAATTCGCAAGTCTTGGCTCAAAATCTCGAAACCGGCCCTCGCCGGAAAATGGTTCCCGGAGCCGTCTACACTTTCAATGTCGCTCCGGACAGCGTTTACGGAATGGGCTGCGGATACGATTTCGACGCCTGGGCTCGCCTGACTACCGCCGAGAGTTTCGAAAACTGGACTCTGGAAGTTTTCAGTCAAACTTTGCCCCCTCGCTAAAAACCGGCCGGCAACCGAAATCGCTACCCCCGACGGCAGGCCCAGAAGGACCCTTGGCTAAGGGCAATTCATCGTCGGTCTACCGCCGTCGTCTTGGCGATGGCGAATCTCTGGCTCTGGCGATCGAAGATTTTCCTTAACCTTCCGCCCCTAGCGACCATCGGCCATCGCGGACTCCACCGCCACCACGCCCTCCACCCGGCTCAGTTGCCCAAACCCCTTCCCCAATTGTCGGGTTCGCTCTTCAGCCACTACGTCTTCCGAACCGACAACCGATTCTCGAAGCAACTGCCTACGTATGCGATTTGCCATTTTTGGACCAGACTCACCCCATTCGCTTGTGTCCCATTTAGGGCCTCCGGGATTCGAAAGATTTCGAGTGATCGGACTCCTCCATAGACTTTCGGCAGATTGGGATTATCGCCCAACCAAGGAAGAAATATTGGAGCTAAACGATCCGAACCAACCTAGGCCAGATCCCCACGAGTTAGAGGGCGATCCGAATCTGCTCCGGAAAATAATCCGCCAACAGGCGCAACAGATCATGGAAGAGGAAGTCGCAGCCTTGATCGGGGCGTTAGGCGATAATAATCCCGAACGCACCACGCGGCGCAACGGCTATCGAGCTCGAGCTTGGAAGACGCAGGCCAGTGGAGCGTTCGCGTCTCGGGCAACTGGCGCGTGGTGTTCCACTTCGAGGACGGCGAGGCCGTAGGCGTGGACCTGATCGACTATCACTAACCGGAGGGAGCGCAGATCATGAACGACATTGTCAACGATCGAGTCGGCCCGATGCTGAATCCCCCGCACTCGGGCGAACTGATTCGTGAGAGCATGGACGATGCGGGCTGGAACGTGACCGAGACGGCGAGGCGGCTTGGCTGCAAGCACGGCACGCTGTCCCGCCTGCTGAACGGTAAGGCGGAGGTGTCGGCGAACATGGCGCTGGCGCTGGAGGATATCGGCTGGGGCACCGCCGGCACTGGATACGGATTCAGGCCTAGCTACGAGCTGGCGCAGGCGCGTCGGGACAGGGCCGCCGCACAGCGGCACGCATACGTATTGCCTACATGACCGGACATGCGGGCGGACCAAATCTGAGAGCGATGTTTGGTCGACGGTCGGGTCACTGGTAATCCGGATCCGAATCGGTCTTACCGGCACCGCAAACCCGAGCCGGATCCGCGAGGTTCAGATAACTTCGCACCGCGGCTCATTCGTCGTTCTGCTCGACCAATCGGGAGAGACAAACGGAGGAGGGTCGCTACGCTCCTTTCGTTTGGGGCCTCCGGGAATCCACTCCTACACCACCAAATGGGGCACAAGCAATTCCCGCAACAGATGAGCATTGCAGTACCCATGAATGAGATCCGTTAATTTCACATAGGAAGGCATGCAGTCATGAACCACTCGTCCTTGGAGGGACTCAACCATGGCGCCGCGGGTGGGCGAAATGCGATAGCAAGTCAGGGTCAGAGTGCTCATGACGTGCAGCCACCAAAGGCGACCGCCAATGTGAAAACCAGTCTCGTCCAGATGCTTGGTCTCTGTTCCTTGCACCACCTGTCGCTTCAGTTCCTGGAGCACTTCAGCGATTAGTTTCGCCGCCCGTCGACACATCTTCTTGACCGTGGCTGAGGAGAGGTCGACCTTCAAAAGCACGCGCCTAATATCCACGATTCGCCGCTCGGGCAGGAATTAAGCGACCCGCAGATAGATCACTTTCGCGGTCAAAATCGGGCCGAACTGGATCGGCCCGTCAACTCCCTTGGGAAAGGCGGCCTAAACCCGCTTGCCGCATTTCAAACAGGAGCAACTGTGAGCTCGATACTCCGTGTACTCCAGTTGGCGATTCGCCTCATTCTCGTCCAGAACTTGTCGCTTCTCGCAAGACGAATCCCATTCGGTATCTGACTCGAGAGTTTCTCCGCAATGCGGACAGACCTCCGGGTACCGATCCTGGAGATGATCCGGATGCGAACATTGTTCCATGGTCCGGCCTTGATGTCCGGGTTGGCCATCTAACGGTTTCTTTTCGCACTGGCGTTTAGGTTGGCCGTTGACGGTGGCGTTTTACTTTTTCAACCCATCCGAAGAAGGCGGCTTGCTGCTGTTGCTACTGTCTTTGGCGGCTTGTTGCTTCAACTCCGTGATGGTTTCCGTTAATTCGCCAACCAAGACAAGCTGCTTCTCTAATTGTTCTTGGAGCTTTTTCTCCCTGGAAGCGGCACCGTCTGACCGTTCGAAGGTTGCTGATTCGAAAGCGAACGTCAAAGTGCCGTCTGGAATAGTTGCCGCGGTGTTACCATTCTCCAAGCGAACTTATTCCTCTTTCAATTCGGTGATCTGATCCTTCTGCCGCTGGACCAAAAGTTCAAATACTCGAATCCGGTGAAAAAGTTCCTGAATTCGCTGCCGCAATTCCTTGAATTTTAATTCCAGCAGCGGAAACTGCTGGAATTAAAATAGAAAGAACTTGATTCCCCGAGCTGGTTTCGTTTGAAGATTGCTGGAAGTCGATTCTGTTTGACTTGCAAAAACGCTCGCCATGATACTTAATCGCACAGTTCGAGCGTTTCCGCAAGGACAATTGAATATCGGATACGTAGGCAGTTACTTCTCGAACGATTAAGATTATATACTTAGTTCACGCCGACAAAGTCACTTACTAACTTCTCCAAATCACATCAAACTTCGCATCGAGCCGTCCCTCGAGTTTACTTGTAGTCGAAATATGGGGCGCAATCCAGCGAAGAATTATTTCCACGAAGCCGTAAAAACACCCGGCGTGCCCCCCGGCCAGTTCACAACTCTCGATGGCACACACTCACCAATGATCGTCACCCCTTATCGTGTGCTGACGGGATCATCAGAATCGAAGATTGCCATAGTCGCCAAAATCAAACTTCAATTGAATACCTTTGTCCAAAAGTTCCGAACAATGGCCCATGATCATCTGTTACGTTTTCAAAATATCGATCGACGCTCCGCATGTGGAATAAATCTACGCCAATTCATTTTGAATGTCATCGACCACATCAATTTCACTAATCTTGACATTCGAAATATACCAGCGCTGTTTCACTCGTTCAAGATCGCCGATAATAACTACAAGGTTTTTTTTATTATGCGCGCTAACAGCTTTCGTATATTCTTCATGATCAAGTATAGCTCTTACGGATTGAATTTTTTCATCAATGTACGCTTTAAACGTCACTTGTCCTGCGATCTCATCTTTGTCCCGCTTTAATCTGTACACGTTACCATAAAGAGTTTGATCCGTCTTAGGAGCCTTAGCACGAAAAGTACGCGCCGCTTCCCCGAACACCTTGCCATCGCTTTCGGAAAATGTAAAACGCCTCCCGCTCTCCTGATTAGGACGTGTTTTAGCCCAATTAACCCTAATCTCCAATGCTTTAGTGTGTTTAACCAAATTAGCAACAGCATCACAGAGATTCGCGCTGACGCCGCACTCAACTGCTTGCTTAAATGCAGACGCACCCTCGCCTGAATGCACTTTTTCTGCTGCCAGTTGAGCGGCTCCGAGTGCCCTAACTAAACATCGAGTTACTTGTCGCTCGTACGGCTCATCGTCGATAAATGTCGAATCTTCATCCTGAAGGATAGGCGGCACAGGAGTCATGAGTGTTAGAACGAAACTACCGCGTTCAGTCTGACCAAGCCTAACCTGATTTATATAGTCAACAGCAGAACGATTAGCTCCCGTACGATAAACCGGCTGTTTCGCACCAATAGCGCACGCCGCAGCCAAAAGCAGTTCTCGACCTTGGACGACCATCTCGATACCATCGTTTATGGGTACTGATCCATCATTGATGTCGCCCATAGATCGAATCTTGATTACATCATGATCAGAACTGATTATATCTCGATATACCGACAATTCGTCGCTGTCAGCAATTTCACTGAAGATACCGATTAGCCGAGAAACTACCGAGGCATAATCACCAAGACGTTCCGTTCTCGGCAATATAATTTCCGGTTTATCTTCGCCCACATAAATATCCCCATATTCTCCGTAAGGTTCGTTTTTTTTCCATCCTAGATTCCGAACGTAAGAAGTCAGGGCACCCGGAGAAACAGCCTTCAACGCATCGGAATCGAGAATATGTACTTTCATAGATTAATTCCATTCCCTACCTTTTTCATCAAATTTTTAAGGCTTTTAACATTGAAGCGGTTTTGTTTCTTTACTTGAATAGTGACTGATTTCTTATTGTCGGTTTCTGGAAATTCTCGAAGATTAGACCAGTATGCACAACGCCTCATCACCAGTTCTTCTGGGGATATCTCAACTCGTAAGTTTTCATCTAAAGGAAGGTCAAATATGACTAAAATCCTTGGAACTAGACTTGGTTCACGAAGCAATTCATAATTTCGCAGCAGGAGTGGATATTTAATTTCATTCGATAAATCGTTTTCAATTTTTGTGGTAGCCTTCAATTGAATGTCTAAACTTGGACGAAAATGTCCCCCGGACCTAATCTGAATATCAACTCCATCTCGATCATAGTTCTGTGTTGCTAATGTAAAACCTGCACTTGCAACCACTGCCGCAACATAAATTCGAGACAACTCTTCCTTCTGATCAGTCGAGGCAAGAATTTCGTCGCTCATATCATATCTCCAGAATTATTACTTAGCTTTATTGATTGCAAGCCTAGGCGGATCACAATCCAATCATTTCGTAGTCATACTAATTCTAAAACCCATCTCAGCCAGATTAATGGCATTCATTCCGATTCTTCCAAAGCCTCGGTAGCCTGAACGTAGAATTCGGAAAGTTCCAGCAGCACTTCCTCCAGTCGATCGTCGTATTCGGCCGGTTCGAAAGTGTCCTTGCGATCACGTAAAGCCAGTAGCTTCAATTCCAATTGATTCCGCTGCTCCCGCATGGCCGGCGACAGGCTCCGTTCGAATTCGCTTTGGACCAGATGAAACTGGTGAGCGCGCCTTCCGTCCGGTTCTTCGTCTTTAGCGGTTTCCTTGACGACTCTGACACCCCGGTACCAATCGGGACCTGTGCCTTGTTGATCGCCGGTATCGTCGAGCAAGGCATGTTCGGAAGCGATTCTACCCTCCAGCGAATAAAAACCTCCGGTGTCCCGAGAACCCTTCAGAAAGGCCTCCAGCAGGGACACTTGGCCGTCTTGGTCCAAATCGGCTTCCGGGGAGTTGATCGCCTTGGCGAAATAAGTGCCGAACCGCGAGTAGTTCAACTCATAGCCGCTCCGGGTCGCCGACAAAACCACGCGATTGGGTCCGGAGAGTGCCTGGATAAAGGAAGCGCTGGCTGAAAAACAGTTAACCAGTACCAAAGGACGCCGGCACGGTTTCAACCAGTCGGCCAAATCCTCGGACGATACATCCCGGCCTCGAAGGTTGAATTTGCCCTTTTTCCCGTCGAACGTTCCATGGCCGTTGAGCACGAGCCACAACTCGCCCTCTTCCAGATTCGCTTCTCGTTCCAGAAGTTCCTGCAACAGTTGACGATCGCTTTTCTCGCCGGGTTCGCCGTCGCCGACAGTGATCACCTTGATATCGCCCAAGGTTTCGGTATCGCGCCAGAACTTTTCCCGTTGGGCGAACACTTCTTCGTATTGTTCGGTTCCGGGGATTCCGGTCACCAACACTAGAGTCACCCGGTTTTCGGATGCCGGCTCCCCCAGGCCGATCCCAATAACCGTCACCACCATCGTGATCAGCAAACGCAATTTCATCAGGCCAAACCTCGAGAACGCCGCACTCCCCATTCGGCGAGAAAGCAAGCCAAGGCTAACATGAACATCCATGACGTATTCCACAGCGGCGAAGTCCACTGTTCGGTAATCGGCGATTCCATGGTCGAGAGTCCGGCGACGAAAGCCGCCAACTCCTGCGCTTTGATTACCTCGCCTCCGGTTTCCCGGGCGATCTGCTCCATCAACTGACGATTGGGATAGAGCGACATGAATTCCTCGGCCGCCGAATCCGAAGACCAACCCACCTCGGCCTGCCCGACAATCAAGCCATCGGCGTCCTGAACGTCCGCCCTAGCGGCGTAACCGCCCGTATGCCTCGGAATATAAACCGCCTCGTAGAGTCCCGGTTCGACTGCCGAAGGTTCGGCTTTGAGCCGCACCGTAGCGGCCTCCTCGCTCGATTCCTGGGCTTCGCCTTCCAGAGGGATCGTATCGACGGTCAACTCGATTTCGGCATTTTCCATGGGCCAGAATTTTTTGTCCCGAACGCGCACCCCGATAGCGACCGCTTGTTTGGGATCGGTCGGCAACCGGCGAACCGTCATTTCGATCGGCTCGGGAACGTCACCAATCAACCATCGGGTCAATTGGCGCCAGGCTTTCTGCTGATCCCCCGATTCCGATTCGTCGCGCATATGCCAAAGCCAAAAATCCCCGATCATCAACGCCGCGGTCTTCCCCTTGCCGTAACGCTGCACGACCAAACCGGGATGCTCGTCGCCGGTCATCTCGTCATGGACGTCGAGCAACACGGTCGCTCCGGGTTTCGGTTCGCCCACTCGGCTCAGAACCCCGAAAGTAGTCATCTGCGCCTGCCGTTCCTGCTCCTGCGATTCGGTCGAACGCAATCGCATCCATGGCTCGAGCATTCCCTCCCGGGTCAAAGCCGCTCTCACCTCACTCGGCGGCCCATCGTCCTGAGTATCCCGATCCAGATAGACCGGCAACATAGCTCCAACTGGAGTGCCTTCGTATCCCCCGTCCACCAGTGAGTCCACTCCCCCGAGAACCAACAGTCCGCCGCCCCGCTCGGAAACGTATTCCTGCATCAACGACATTTGGTCCATGGTGAAAAAATCCGCCTCCAAATCATCGATGACGATAGCCGAGTACTCGAAAAGATCCTCAGGCTTTTTCGGAAACCCGCCGACCAATTCGTTTTCGTCCCGCACGTTGAGCCGCGTCATCACCGGTTGGTCGTATTGCTCGGTCAATTCGTCCTTCTTGTCGAATCCCCGGTACAACGGATTTTCCACCTCGTTGCGCCGTCCCTTGAATTCGAAACGGGGCGCCCGTTTGGCAATCCGAATCAAGCCCACCAACTGGACCTGATCATCCTCCTCGAGGGCCCGCTTCAAAAACTTGTATTCCCAATTAGGGCGACCTGCCACGTAGAGAATTCGATACGGGCCGCCGCCGCGATCGATCACCACGACGCGTTGATTGTTGACCAACGTCCCTTCGGAAACGGCTTCCGATTCCCCGTTGGGTTCATCCAAAACGGCATCGGCCAATCCAACCTGGAACCGGTAAAAGGAAATGCCGCTGTCTTCCGGACGAAATTGAAACCGGAAGATCATGGATTCGCGGTCGGCATCCGCCTCCCGGATTTGCGCCTCCAACGCGGGATCCGATTCCGGCGACTCTTCCTCGTCGCTCGCCGACAATCTCCGAACCGGCACCAATCGAGCCACGACTTCTTCCCCGGAGAACCCCGTCACCTGCACTTCGGCCTTCACGGTCACCGGCGCGTCCTCGAAAGCCGTTTCGGACACCCCAATCGACTGGATTGAAATGTCCCGAACCTGCCGATCCGACCCGATGACTATGGGATAAACCGGCGGAAGCCCGGTCAAATCGATTTCCCCGCCAACGACGTCGGTGGCGTTTCCGTCGCTAAACAACAACACCCCGGCCAAGGGTTGGCCTTCGAATCTTTCCCGGAGGGATTGCAGAGCTCCGTTTAATCCGGACGAGCGCCCGTCGAAGCGCAAAGCCCCGAAATCCTTGATCCCGTGCAGGCGGGAATCGAACATGTAGCGGCGCACCTGAAACTGAGTTTCCATTTCCTCGCGCCACAACTGCTCCTCGTCCACCAACCAACCCAGCATTTGTTCGCCTCGGCTCTCCTCGGCGTCCGGATCGGTGATCTGCATCCCCTGGCTATTGTCCGCCAGAATCGGAAAATGGTTGGCGCCCGGTTTCACCCGCTCGCCGCTCCATAACGGCTCCAAAAGGCACAACAGCAATAAACCGAAGCCCAGAATCTTAAGCGACGCGCAGAGCCACTTGAGTTTTCCCCCGATGTCCAGATACCGGTACGAAAGAAAGATCAGCAGCAACGCCACTCCCAACCAGACAAAAGCCGGAAGCATCCAGTCTCTGCCAGAAAAGAATAGGTTACCCAGGAACGCTCCTGCCATCACAGCGAGAGGTAGATAGAACATTCTCCCGGATAATGCGAACGCTTTTTGAATAAATCTGAAGGCGATCCGAGCTCGCAGGAGATCGTTCGGCGGCAAAACGCCACGCTCATTCGGATGCCATCGTCGCCCCGCGTTTCAATTATCGTTGCCGTCCTGCTTGGGGTGAACTCCGCCTTCGTGTCGAATTCCGATTCTCGGCCTCGAATCCTTCGCAAAACCGGAATGACCCTAGAAACTTCGTTTCCCTCCGGCTTCGGTTCTGCCGAATAACTGATTCGAGACGAATGGTAGGCCCGCCGTTTTCGCAACCGGGAAAAAGCATTCGGCGCAGGGAATTCTCCTCGGCTCCTTGGCTTGTTCGCAGGATCAATGGCTCGAGTGATCTTACCGGGTTACCGCGATAAACCAGGATACGGTTGGGGTCGAGGAAAACTGACTTTGCCCCTTCCGAAAAAACCGTAGCCGTATTCTCGATCCAGAACAGACGGCCAAAAATGAAGCGGCAGTTCGTTGCCGTCAATAAAGCGCAATCGTTTCTGAATCACGGTTCGGACGATGGCCTGCTCCCGTCCGATACGGCGGGGCCGCCACCGCTTTTCCCGGCTCTTTCATCCGCCTGCCGATTTCCGCGGCAGATCCAGTCCGTTACGGGTGAACAGCCCCTTTTCAACCGCTTCCGCCGGTCTTAACCCGATTGACAAAACCGCCCTCCGAGCTATCCTTTCTGTTCCAGTGAATCCCCTCGCGTCCTCGTTACTGGCGATCGGCTTGGCGATCGCCCTTCCCCTGCAAGCGCAATTCGCTTTCGAGCGTCGTGACGGCGAAATGACCGTCACCTTGGACGACAAGCCCTTGGCCGTCTACGTCTGGAACGATCAGGTCACCACGCGGCCTTACTTCAAAAATGTACACGCGCCGGACGGCACTCGCCTGACCCGCAATCATCCTCCCGGCCCGGACGATATTCAGGACCACGAAACCTACCACCCCGGAATTTGGTGGGGATTCGGCGACATCGACGGCAACGACTATTGGCGACTCAAGGCCCGCGTCATCGGGGGCGAGTTTATCGCCGGCCCTACCGGGGGCAGAGAGCGAGCTCATTTCGCGGTGCGCAACCGCCTGCTTACCAACGGCAGCGACGAGGAAGTCTTCGTCGAGCAGATTTGCCGTTACACTTTTTTTCGCCGCGAAAACGGCGTCTTGCTGATCGCCGAAAGCCGCTTCCTACGCCAAGAGGGCCCCTTCTGGATGGGCGACCAAGAGGAGATGGGACTGGCCTTTCGCGTGGCCAGCGAACTGGCCCTCTCCCGCAACCCCGGGAGCCGGATCGAAAGCTCCGAAGGACATTCCGATATCTCCACCCTGCGCACGACCCAATCCGACTGGGCGGACTACTCCGGTCCTCTGGAAAACCGGCACGCCGGGATGATGCTGCTCTCCGCACCATCCAACTTCCGCAAACCTTGGTGGCATGCGGTCGACACCGGTCTGCTGGTAGCCAACGCTTTCGGCGAAAGCGAACTCTCCGGCAAAGGCAAGCGACGCCAAAGCTGGCTGGTGCCGGCCAAGGAGCCGTTCACCCTGCGCTACGGCGTCTTCCTCTACTCGGTAGCAGATCGTGCGACTGCCAAGGGAGAGCGGATATTCGAAGACTTCGTCCGACTGCTCGACGCCACGGAATCGTCCGCTAAGCGTTCGGAAGGCGCATCCCTTCCTCGAGTGCCGGAAGGATTCAAAGCGGAAGTCTTCGCCTCCGAGCCTTTGGTCTTCAAGCCCACCGCCTTGGCTTTTGACGAACGGGGCCGACTTTTCGTCGGACAGGGACCGCAATATCCCCACCATCACGAGACCTTTCCCACCGACAGCATCCACCTCCTGGTCGATCGCGACGGAGACGGGAAAGTAGACGAGGCAAGGGAGTTCGCTCGAGGTTTCAACAGCGTCCAGGGATTGGCTTGGAAAGGTCGCGATCTTTACGTGGCCAACGCCCCGGAACTGACCGTGGTTCGTGACTTGGACGGCGACGACGTGGCCGACGAGTACGTCGTGATCTACACCGATCTTGGCAATCGGGAGCATGCCCTGCACGGACTCGTCTGGGGGCCCGACGGCAAGCTCTACATGTCCAAAGGCAATTCCAAAGGCCACAACCAACCCGAGCGTTTCGGCGTTGTCGCTCCCCGTCCCTTCCGCGAGCTCTGGGACGCCGGACATCCTCCAGACGCTCCCGATTTCTACCCCCCGCGAACCTATACCCGAGACACTTACCGCAAGACTTACCAAGACTCCGATGACGACTGGGGCCGCGAGGGAGGGATCCTGCGCTGCAATCCCATGGGGTCGGGTTTGGAGATCGTCGCACGAGGGATGCGCAACCCTTGGGATATCGCCACGGACGCGGGGTTCGACTGGCTGGGAACCGACAACGACCAGAATCAGGGCGACAAGGTCATCGCACCCTTTTTCGGTGCCCATTTCGGCTGGGGCCACCCTTACAGCAACCACTGGACCGGACGGGGGCATTTGCCCACGGTGCCCATGAGCGGACCGGTCTTTCACGGCTCGGGAGCGGGCATCGTCTACTACAGCCATCCGGCCTTTCCCCCGGCCTATCGCGACGTTTTCTATATTAACGACTGGATGCAGGGCACACTGATCTTTCGCCCGGCTTGGGAAGGCGCCTTGCGCGTTCCCGTCGACAACCGGCTGGAGTCGTTCGCCCTCGCCGGCGATTCGCCCTACCGCCCGACAGATATCGTCTTCGGACCCGACGGCAGCCTCTACTCCTGTGGCTGGGGTCATGATTATCACTACCAGCCCGGCCGGGAAGGCAGTTGGATATTCCGTATTTTCCACGAAAGTAGCGCTGAGACCGGAGACGTGTCCCTGCCGAAGGCGCATCGCACCGGCTGGACTCTGGAAGCGCTGATCGACGACTTGGGAACCGATGTCCTGCCGGCACGCCGGATAGCGGCCCAAGACGAAATTCTCCGCCGGGGTCTCTTTGCCCGTGACGGATTAATCAAGGCGCTGGAGTCGAGAGAGCTGGATCCGGGGGAAAGCACTTGGGCCCTGTGGACTCTGGGCCGGCTGAATCCCGCAGATCCGACAATCCATGACTGGTTCAAGGCGCGACTCCATCACCCTGAACATCGAATCCAGAGCTTGCGCATTATGGCCTACGCCATCCGCGAAGGACACCGCAAGGGACCATTGCCCGACGATGTCCGGGACTTTCTGACCGATCCCGATCCGCGACTTCGTTTCGAGGCGATAGCCGGCATGGTCCAAGCGAAAGATCGAACCCAGCTGAAGGCTCTGGCGGACTGGCTGCCCCACGAAACGGACCGGATCGCTTATTACGCCGCTTGGGGCGCCATTCGAGATTTGATGACCGTCGCCGAACGCCAGAAACTTTTGGAGCACTCCGAGCCCGCCGTTCGATTGGCCGCCCTTCTAGGGATTCTGGAGGAGCATCGGCTTTCCCTGGAGGAAGCCATGGACTTGGCGAGCCGTGACGACGATGACCGCGTTCGACAGTCGATCCTCCTCTGGACGCAAAATCCCCGGCCTCCCGATCCCATCCCCGTCAGCCAGTCACGCATCGAACAAGAGACTTCTTTTTCGACCGACCGGATTATCGAAAGGATCCGCTCTTTATCCGTGCCGGAATTTCGCCCGGCCTACTTGGCGCTGCTTTCACGAACTCCACCCCAAGACGACGACGATTGGCGCCGGGTGCGGAACTTTTACCGATCTCTCGACCGGGACTCCGAGCGGGCGCTGGTACTCCCCGGACTTTGCTTCCGAAACGATGCCCTTTCCCTGATTTGGGATGCGTTGGGCGGGAACGAAGAATTGATTCAAGCCGCTCAAGAGGGATTGGATCGCTTATTTCTGACCGGCCGGGTGACGCCGGAGGACGCCAGCGCCTTTCTGCTGAAACGCCTCGGCGAAACGCCGAAGAGCGCCTCTGCTGACGGAGCCGTCCGGGCCATGGCCGATTTGCGGCTTCCGAAGGGATGGATTCCGCCCGAGGGATGGGATACGCAGCTGCTCGCCCGGTTCGAGGAAACCGACGTGCCCGCACAGAAGGACCGAATCCTGCGCTTGCTCTCCCAAGCCGCACCCGAAGTGCTCAATCGTAGCCGGCCGGTGCAGGCCCTGGCCGAACGGTTGACTCAGGAACCGGATCCCCGAATCATTCGGGGACTTCTCGCTTTAGCCGCTTCCCTGAACATCGAATTCATCCCCTCGCCGAAACATCAGGCAAGCATGGAAAGCGTTCTCGCTTTGGTCCCTAACGCCGACCCAGAAGAAGGACGCCACCTCTTCCAAAGTTCACAGACCGGCTGCACTCTCTGCCATCGCGTACAAGGTGTGGGCAGTCATTTGGGACCGGACCTTTCCGGGGGCGGCCTTCGCTCCGATGCCGCCACCCTGGCTCGCTCAATATTGGAACCCGACGCCGCCATCACCAAAGGCTACAATCTGTTACGGGTCGATTTGCAGGGCCGTTCGCTCTTGGGAGCCGTCCTGGAAGAAACGGACTCGGAACTGATTCTCTTCGATCCCGACGGCCGGATCGATCGCGTGCCCAAGACCGCGATTCAGAAGCGCGAACGGCTGACCCGCTCGGTCATGCCCTCCTCCTATGCGCTCTTGGGCAATCAGGCGATCGCCGACTTGGTAGCCTTTCTATCCGCCTGCCGCCACCCTTCGACCGGGGAACAAGAAACGGCCAACCGGTAAAGGCTCCGTTCGGTGCGAATGAAGTAGGCGCTCCGGTTCGATCTCGCTCAGAGGAACGAAGCCCCGGCGTGGTCGACGAAGGATTCTTCGTCTCGAATGTATTTCATTAAAGTCGCGGGATTTCGATGTCGCGTCACCTCCATAATCTTGTCGATCCTGGCGTGATGTACTGCCGCGCTGGTTACGAACCCGGCACGCAGGGAATGTCCGGAGTACTCGCTCGGATCAAGACCGATTCTCCGAGCGTAACGTTTTACGACCCTCGCCACATCTCCTGAATCGAGGGGACGTTCCGATGCCCTGCCGCCCCGCAAAAGCGTCTGAAAGACATATCCTCGGTTAATGCCGGACGCTTTGAGCCATTGATTTACTCGCGTAACCGGTTTCACGGCCTTCCCCTCGATCACCGCTACCTTCTGCCCGATCCCTCGAGCGTCCGTCTTGGACCGTCGTACATGAACCAAGATACCCTCAGCCGATTTCTGTTCGAGGTCATCCGTACGCAAATTGCACAATTCCGATCGTCTTAACGCCGCGGAAAACCCTAGTGCTATGACGGCTGCATCACGTAGCCCATACAGTCCACTGTTGCAGGAATTCAACATTTCAAGAATCTGATGCTCTCGAAGAGCTTTTACTCGGCGTGGTTTGTCTCCTTTGATCCTGGCCAATCCCCGCAAAACTTCATCAACTACAATTTCTGAAGCGGGCGAAGGTAGTCCCAGTCTTCTCCATTTATCATTCAAACCACTACGAAAAAGTCTTAATGTGTTCAACGAAAGTGGCTTGCCACCGGGAGTTACTCCCTCGTTCGCCATGGCAACTATAAATCTAACCACGTCTTCTGACTTGGCCTCGCAAGGCACTAATTGTTGGTATCGACACCAAGTGTCGAAACAATGCCAGCTCTTTTCGTACGCAACTCTAGTATTCTTTGATTGAGCTGCATTACGGAACATTTCTCCTCCGCACATGTTATCCAAAACAGTTGTCTCATTCATAGATTGGTTACAACCGAAGTTCTACACCTGGGGTTGAAAAATAAAAGTAAAAAAAATTACTCATCAATTCCATTTACTATGGAATTAAAACCGGATATAATGCCGCTTTCATAATTAATCAAAAGACAAAAAACGGATTGATTAAGGCTGATCCAAAGTCTATAAAACTTTTAAAACCCATTCTTAGAGGTCGCGATATAAAACGTTACCGTGCAAAATGGGCTGGTCTTTGGTTAATATCGACCTTTCCAGCCCTTAACATAAATATTGAAGATTATCCAGCAATCAAGCAATATCTTTTATCTTTTGGAAAAGAACGTCTTGCTCAAGAAGGACGGCAATTACCTGAAGGAGGTAAATCAAGAAAAATGACACAAAATGCTTGGTTTGAACTTCAAGATACTTGCGCTTATCATAGAAGTTTTGTCCAAGAAAAGGTGATTTGGATTACATTAGATAACCATAGTAGATTTGCTGTTGATAATGAAGGAATGTTTATCGTTGATTCGGCGTTCATGCTCACTGGCAAACAACTTAAGTATTTATGTGCGTTTCTGAATTCAACACTCGCATATTGGTACATTCGAAAAACAGCACCAACTTCGGGCATGGGTGTGCTTCAATGGAAAAAGGCATACGTCAAATCTTTACCAGTAGTCAGACCGTCTCAATCTACAGTTAACACACTTCATAATCTTGTTGATGAAGCTCAGTCGACTATACTGATTGATAAAATAAAATATCAACACATTAAAAAACGTATTAATACATTTATATTTAATCTTTACAATATTTCAGATGAAGAAGCAAGCATAATTGAAAAAACAACTAATTCTTGATTAATTTCAAAATTTCGAGTATTTCATTTTTTGTCAGTCCATAAAGATTAAATATATAAGAATCAAGCATTTGACAAAGATTTTTTATTTCATTTGATTCACCTGATTCAATAGCAATTATTATCGAATGAAACTTATCTTCAATCTGTTTGATAATTGATTCATTCGTAATTATAATTGGAACGCATTCTACAGTAAACTTATCCCATTGTGCCAATCCCATGCCAGTAGTTACCGAGGTCCGTTTTACAAACCAAGAAACGAGTGAACTGTTGAGTAAAGCACAAAGAAATTCTAGCTTTTTTCCCGTAATAATAAAACATTTTTGATTGCATACAACTTTCGGTTCGACCAAAGCAAATCTCACGTAAGGTGTCATGTGCATCCAAAATAGCTTTGTTTTTTCAAATTCCTCATGGTAAGCGCAATTACGAAGATTGTAGGGAGTGACCCCTTGATCTTGACGCCTCTGTAGATTATCAATAAATTTATCCAAATGCGCCTTGATGGCCGGATAGTTTTTAATATTAATCGGTGGTGTTCCCGAGTAACCGTTGTGTGTGTCTATTAACCAAAGACCAGCCCATATTGCACGGTAACGTTTTATATCGCGACCACGGAGTATTGGTTTTAAAAGTTCCGATGATTTAAAATCTTTTTCTATCAAAGCGTCTCTTGTCGTTTGATTTACAATAAATGCGGCATTATATCCCGTAAGAATTCCTCGGTAAATGGAAATATCCCAGTCTTTTAGAGGTGTGCCTACAGCTTCCATTTTATCCATCACTTTTTGTTCAACCTTTGAAAGAATTAACCATGGTTTCTTACCCTTAGGTTTTAAAGTTCCCCAATTTTCTTTGGAAGGTGGGAATTTATCGTGTAATTGCTCCTCAATGTCCACCGTATTACAAATTGTTTTTCTCATTTTTCCATTTTTAATGATTAAAACAGAAGAATCAACAATTGCGTTTTTAAAGACGTTCTTTCCCATCTCAATTAGTTGCAATGGACTATGGTGTTTCGTTAACCATCCACGAAGTTTTTGACCATATTCTGCTTTAAGCCAACTGTTGGAAGTTATAAAAGCCAAAACACCTTTGTGTGGTCTAAGAAGATTACATCCTCTTTCAATAAAAAGTTGATAAATATCTCCAGTTTTTTGAAATGTCTCAAAGCCAGAGTTACCGTAAAGTTTCCCCGCAAAACCACCGTATCTCTGTAACTGAATATAAGGTGGGTTTCCTATGATTATATCAAACCCATTATTTATACCAAACATATACTTTGCATTAAACCAATTAGCGGGTGAATTCTGGTTATAAAAATCCCATTTAGTAATCATGCGGGCAGCCTCAAAAAATTTATCTGATTCAGGTTGATATTGATAAAGCTTACTCAACTTAATTTCCTTGATTTTATTTGCAATATTAGAATTCTCACTCTCTACAGCCTCCTTTTCTATATCGAACTTTTTTGCTTCAAACTGTTCTTGATATTCCTTTGATTTAATCTCCAAAATTTTCTGTAATTGATCACGAATATTATTTTCTTTTCGTTTATATTTAAGTTTTTTTTCACGATTTTCAGCCAAAAAGAACTGCTGTCGAACTTTATTAATTTGTTTTAAATACGGTGTCCAATCATCTACATTCAGTAAGTCAGTAAATTCACAATTAAGATCGAGTAAACTATCGGCGGCAATGATTTTTACTTCCAAATTAGGAAGGGGCCTAATACCTCGATTATGCAATTTGAAATCGGGTTTCTGTTCAATGATGAGTGAGATGTAGAATCTCAGTTTGGCAATTTGACAAGCTATTGTTTGATTATCCACACCGTAAATACCGTTTTGGATAAGGTACAACTTTCTAACATAATCTGAGTTGCAATTATTTTTGAATGTATTACTGATTTCTCTTAGTGTTTCTTTGGCTTGCAAATCAACTAGTTTTATTTGAATACTCATCCAAAGCATGTTGTTCGAGTCAAGACGGCGTAAGGCCATAGTTAAAATTTGAAGAATTCCCATAGGGAACGCGCCAGAACCTACCGCAGGATCGAGTATTTTAATCTTGGCTATGGCTGACACAATAGCGTGCCTTTCTTCCTCATTAAATAGTTCATTTATATCGTTAATCACAGATGAATAATCAAAAAGACGCTCAATGCGCTTTCGTTCAAATTCGGTCTTATCTTCGATCGAATTTGACATAACCGACATTAAAGCCTCAACAAGAGTCTCCCTAACCATATATTCCACAACAGGTCGTGGCGTGTAATAAGAACCAGTATCCTTACGTGCGGATTCACGGGTATTCTGATTGTAGTAAGCAAGTAGATTTTCAAAAACACGACCCAAAAGTTCTGGATCCAAAGCAACCTCGCAGTCAAGAGGTGTACTCTCCTCAATCGTAAATTTATAACTTCTAAATATTTCGAATAACCCCTTCTCATCAAAAAACAAATTGGAGGGAACTCTCAGTTCACTATTATTCAAGGGGTCATCTGAAAACGCATCAATATTGCCATTTCCCGAATCGGTCGCAAAATCCAAACAGTCGAATAGTCCTCCATTAACAAACGGCACTTTATTCAGGCAGTTGACAAAAAAATCTGGATCTCTTAACATATCGCGGTAATGATATTTGTTTAAATTTAAATGATGATGATCTTCATGATCAATGAATCCACGTTCATTAATTTCGGTGTTTAAGGTAGCAAAAAACAAATTTTGTAAAATTGCACGATAGTAATCCGTGCGCTCTGGCGAGTTATTCTTAAGCGTGGCATCTGCAAATTCTTTTTCAAACAATGCTTCAGGAATCAAGTTTTTTTCCTTAAGAAACCAGATAAATAAAAGCCTGGTGATGAGTCGAATGACATGCCTTTTTGTACAACCTTCTCCCTCTCCATCATCCGGAAACTGACATTGGTAAACTGCCCGATTAAACCAGCCGAACAATTCACAATAAAATCGCTCGTTTAACATTTCAATGTCAAGTGTCTCTTCCCATTTTATATGCAATTCGTCAAAACTAGTGACGCCCGACTTTGCCAAGCGTTGAAAAGAAAGGTCAGAAAGAATCTCAATATGGGCACGATGCGGATTGTCTAAGCGAATGTCCTTTACCAACGTCACCTTGTTCAAAACGTCACGGTTGTCATCTCGTTTGTGTGCACGACGATGGGTGGCGGCCAAAGTTAATGTTGAATTACAACGGAAGAAAAGAATCACCGGCATGGCAAACAGGCGATTAACCGTCCGAGATGTTTCCGCCAAATACATTCGAGTATAAGAATTCATTTTCAGGTCCACTGCTATAAACAGAAATGACTCGTTCCGTCCCTGATCGTAATCTCCAGATTCTGATCGTTGAACAAATTCGCCCTCGGAAAACTGGCACACGATTTCGACGCCATCCCACGACGTGAACAAATCACTCTGCTTCTCAGTCAAGTTACAATTATTCGCGAACCTGTTCAGAAAATCCTCTACACCTCCAATGCGCGCCGTTCTTTTACTTTTGTACCCTAATACTTCCAACAATCCAGCCACTCCCGCCTTCAATGAATGTTTTTCGAGATTAGCTAGCGATGAACTTAGCTTATGAGTAAATTCGTCATTCATGGTGTTCTGGTATGTCAACTTTACTGATAATCAACCAAGTAATCAAGGTAAACTCCTCAGCTGGATTTTGATTCTGAAATTTTTCGGTAAGCACTGCGCCTCGTTCTCGACTTAATCCAGTTAATTCTGCTTCTTGAAAAGTACCCACAATGCTTTTCAATCCTGCAGTGAGCAAAAAATCGTATTTGTGCATTTTTTGTCCCTGCGAGGTTTCATGGTCAAAAGCATCTTCCAATGCCATTACAGCTTCAGTCCTTCCTGAGGTCAATTCTTGAAATAATGCAAGGCATTGACGGGCTTGACGAAATGTATAACGCACCCTACCGTCATTCTGAACATACACCAAAAAGTAAGGCCAGAGTCGATTTGGAGTTTTTTCTAAAGGGTTATCTTTTCGTTTTAAACAAAAAATCACACCTCGATAAACTGTCTCCATTACGCCAGATGAACTTTTCATCACGCACTGGGGCACAACTGCATGAATGCCAAACGGAGCCGCTTCCAGCGAAGCACGATTACGTTGGATAAAACGTAACAAATCAGCTATGAAATCGTCTAAGGTAAGATCATTAAGACCAATTCCATCATTCGTCTCCTCGACATCAAGAATTTCATCGCGCATGCGAGTCAATTGACGATCACGAAAGTTAAGTTCCATTTGTATCTCATTTCTGCGTTCTTCTTCAGTCCGCGGATCCTGATTAAGCGGATCGTCTAAACCGGTAGCTGCAACATCGGCGAGAACCATTCTGGCTTCGACACGGTTCTTCAAATCTAAATAACGGTCAAGATCTTTGATAGGCCAGAAATTGATCATGGAAACCTGTCGATTTCGACTTCCAAGCCGATCGATTCTCCCGAATCGCTGCATTAGGCGAACTGGATTCCAGTGAATATCATAATTAACCACCAAATCGCAATCTTGAAGATTTTGGCCCTCGGAGAGACAATCGGTCGAAATCAAAACGTCGATTACTTCTTTTTTAAGAGATACCAATTGAGCTCTCGGAGCGAACCGTCCGAGGATGTCTATTAAATTAGAAGTGCCCGCACTGCTTCGATTACCGTCACCACCGGTAACGAGGGCAATGTGAACACCAAGCTCATTCTGTACCCATTCTGCAAGATTCTCGTAGAGATAGCGTGCAGTATCAGCGAATGTAGTGAACACAAGTACCTTGCGATTAGGGCACCCATCCTTATTATGTGGAGCTTGTCGAATTTTCTTCTGCAACTCCTTTTTCAAATCTTTAAATTTTACGTCGCGTTCAATAGTGATCAGTTTCGCTCGATGATGCAACTCCGCAAAGACTTTCCGATCTTCGCAGATCTTCTGTTGCCAATCGTCAACAGCAAGTTCGTCCAGTTGATAGGATCTGCCCTTTCCGATAGCAAACTCCTCATCCTCCTCGTCCTCTTCCGGGCGTGAATCAAATTCTTCCGATTCACCGCATCTTCGCCATTTTTCAATCAGATCATCGACATCTTGCATCTTTTTTAGTATGCGCTCAAGAGTTAATTTGAATGCACACACTGAACTTTCGAGACGCTTTAGTAAATTCACTCGCATCATACCCCTTAGGGAATATTCTCGGTCACGTTGGTCGAAACGAAACTTGGCTTTTTCCTTATCAAGGCTCGACTTATCCTTTAAATATTGCGATGGCATATAGATTGCAAACTGAAATTCGTCAATACGATTATGTAAATCATCATATGATAGCATGCCCTCACTATCCGTCTCAGAATAAATATTTTCAGGTTTAGCACGTTCAGGGAAACCACCAATATCTTTCGCCACTTTGGGATAATAACGTCGGATATGTTCGCGCGAACGAGCGAATGACACTGCATCTAGCAGAGTCAAGAAGTCCCCTCCAAGCTTTTCAAGAAGAACAGCTTTGTCTTGGTTTTGTCCAGAACGGCGTGCCTCTTCCCACCGTTGAAACTCACGTTGGGCAACGTTAAAAATTGATTGGATATTTTCGATTCCAAGTGCTTCCCTGAATGCGTTCTCACGTTTCTCCGTCATCAGATAAATTTGATTGCGAAGATCCCTTAAACTAGTATTGACCGGAGTCGCAGACAACATCAGTACTTTGGTTTTCACCCCACCCTTTAGAACCTCTTCGAGTAACCGATTGTAGCGACTACGTCTAATGAGATTACCAGCTTCGTCTTTTCGGTCCCGGCCTTCGTTACGAAAATTATGAGATTCATCAATAACTATTAGATCGAATGAACCCCAATTGAATTGGGCCAGATCGACCATGCCTGCCCGTCCTTCGTATCGACTGAGATCAGTGTGCGCGCGAACAGTGTAGTTTAATCGGTCCTTTTCAAAGGGATTATTACATGATGATGCCCAAGAGGCATAACGAACCCAATTATCTTCAAGCCGCTTGGGACACAGGACCAAGACTCGTTCATTGCGTAATTCGAAGAACTTAATGACTGCAAGTGCTGTCCAAGTTTTGCCGAGCCCCACACTGTCGGCGATAATGCAACCATTGTGTTTTAGAAGTCGGTTGATAGCACTAGTTGCACCATCCTTTTGAAATTCATAAAGTGCTTTCCAAATCTCTGTATCATGAAGGTGAATGTCGTGGAGCAGGCCACTTCGATCACCCTGTCCCTCCAGCTGTTTTTCAAAAACATGGAAAAGAGTCTTATAATAGACAAACTCAGGGGAATAAGGCTGACCTAAACGATTAAGAGCTGCCAAGACTTCGTCCTTAGCATCCCGAGTTAAAGTTTGATCACTCCACAAATCATTGAACCAATCTAATAAAGCCTTTCGGTCCTCTTCGAGGCGCACATCCAAATTAAGCTCAATGTTCGGCGAAACACCCAATCCTAGTCCTCGAAGAGTCAAGTTCGAACTTCCGGCTAAAGCCGAAGATTTATTCTCATGTGCAATGTGATAAAGCTTGCCATGCAGGAAATTGGAGCGTTTAATCGTTCGAACCTCGACTTGCCGCCGGATCCAATCAGCGCAAGCGCGTGCAAGCGGTTTTTGGGCAAGAGACTGTTTCAAGGCCATACATGTGTCTTCATTCAGTTGGAACGATTTGACTTCATTACCGCTAGGGTCTAGTGTGCCAACTGCCGTCGGTTCACCATAGAGAAAACGCATTTGTCCAACCTTTTCCAACTGATTACGCAATGCTTCGAATGCGTAGATGGTGAAATAGGCCGAAACGACAGAAAGATTCACCCCAGGCTCAATCTTCTCGCGTAGAAAATCTGCTGCGCGCCGTTTTCGATTGTCAATAATCACAGCCACATCAGCACCTTGGGGAGGTAACGGATTTTGCTCCGCTGAGCGGGATGGATTTGCCGATCTGCTATTCCCCGGGTTGCGGTTCACTTTACTTCCTAATTAATTAGTGTCTGGTCCAAAAGGGACAATTTTCAATAAATCCTGCATTTCAAGCGGTTTTTTTGTAACATTTTGTTCGATTTATTTGTCTAACATTCGAGTCGGAACTTTGATTTTTACCTGAAAAATGGACTTTCAGCGTCCTTGAGACCAATCGTCAGCGTCTTTGAGACTAATCTTCGATTTCTAACATGAGAATCTTCAGAACCACTCAACCCGCATTTCAACCAGTACCCTTCGAGGAAATTAAGTTCGACCCCACGCAACGTGATGGCGTCGTTCGAATCTTGATTGGGCTACAGAGTGTTTATGGTAACGAATCATTATGGCTCCAGATACAGCAGCTGCTGGAAAATCATTTTCAACAGTTCGGCGACCAAGGATTCGGTCGTCCGGGCATGAGTGCTTGGACGATTCTAGTTCTGGCTCTCATCAAACACAGTTTAAGATGCAATTACGATCTTTTGCTAACCCTCGCTAATTATCATAAGCAGTTGCGATTTGTCTTAGGCCATGGTGATTTCGAACCGGGGGGAGAATATAAACGAACCACCGTGATTCAAAACGTCAATCTCTTGACTCCCGAATTGATTGAGGAAATCAACTTGCTGATCGTCAAGCATGGTCAGCAGGTTGCGGGGCATCAAGAAGGAGACCAACTCAAAACGCGTTGCGATTCGTTCGTGGTGGAAACGGATGTCCATTATCCCACCGATCTCAATTTGCTCTATGATTGCATTCGAACTCTGATTCGTGAATGCAAAAAACGGAACCTGAAGGGGTGGAGGCAAAGTCACCATTGGCTGAAGAAGATTCGGAAATTGTTTTTTTCCGTTCGCACCGCTCAGCTGGCGAACCGCCGTCACGACCAGGTCCAGGCTTATCTGAAGGCCTGCGACCAAATCCTGGAGCGAGCCAGTGCGTCGTGGGATCGGCTGAGGGAGAAAAAGAAGATCAAGGCGAAAAAACACCGGCAAATCCAAGGTTTTTTGAAATTCGGTCGTCTCTTGTCGCGTCAAGCGGATCGGCGAATTCTACAAGGAGAAACCATTCCGGCGGACGAAAAGATCTATTCCGTATTCGAACCTCATACGCGGTGGATCCAGAAAGGAAAGGCAGGCAAACCGGTAGAACTCGGGGTGCCCGTTTGCATCGTGGAAGATCAACACCAATTTGTTTTGACTTATCGGGTCATGTGGCAAGAAGAGGATGTGCACGTGGCCATCCCGATCCTCGAGGAGACCAAAAAACTATTTCCAGACTTGTTCAGTTGCAGTTTCGACAAAGGGTTTCATAATCCACCTAATCAGGAGAAACTCCGGGAGATGGTTCCAGAAGTAACCTTGCCCAAAAAAGGGAAACTTACCAAAAAGGAGCAAGAACGCGAGACTACCGAGGCTTTCAAAATCGCCCGGAAGCAACATCCCGCTGTCGAATCAGCCATCAACCATTTGGAACACCGAGGCCTCAATCGAGTCTACTCCTACGGCTCAGACGGATTCAAACGCACCGTAGCTCTAGCCGTTCTCTGTGCCAATTGTTGTCGCCTTGGCAGCCTCGTTCGAAACAAGGAGCTGCAGCGTCTCTCCAAGCCATTGGTTCGTCCGAAAGCGGCTTAACTAAATCGCCAAATCAATGTCAAGAATGGGAGAGGTGCGTCTTGAATTCTGTAAAAGATCAAAAAAAAATCGTTTTAAGATAAATATGTCGATTTAACCACTTATTTCGATCTAATTTGAAATTATTTTTTTAGTTTTTAAAGAAATCAACTATGGATTTTGACTTTTGGACTAGACACTAATTAGAGGTTTGAACTACTTCCTTCTGAGAATATGGCGGATCGGCCGTCAGACAGCATAACAGTCTGGATAATTCATCATCGTGATTTCCCCACGAGTGGACTCACCGACCGAATTGATTTCAAGAACGTAATATTCGGGGATCTGGGTTGGCAAAGCTGCTAGGTATCCACTCGCACTCGGCGTCATGTTCTTCACGAAAGGCGAATCTATCAATCTCCATTTCCTCTGCCTTTGAGCAACCAACCGCGCTCCAATCGTGATGCACCGAGCCGTCAGTGCTTCGGCCCGACCGTTTCTGTCAATGATTTGGTGCATTATCAGACTCCACTCACTTTTCAAGCTTTCTTCGAAAAAAGTGCGACCTCCAAACGGATGCTTATCGATAATCCAATTCTTGTCAATGACATTCAAAAGGCATTTTTTCAAGATTCTTCGCTCATCTTTCCAACACCGGAATGAAGATATTCATCGCCAATCACCATACGTGAGACTCTACTTGGAACTCATCGATTGAGTCCCAAGTAGTGGTGTAACTGACCCTTTGGCAGAGCAGCTCGGTTCGGGCTCCTCGGCAGAATCTGGATCACCACGATTGCCACCCCACTCGTGTCGGGATTTCGTGGCATTCTGTCGAATTCTGGACTAATGACTAGACTTTTTTTCGGTAGACCGAAACACGATATGCGGGTGTCACCCGTGACGACTTGCGATCGCAGCACTTGTTTCGTCCGGGGCTCGCCTACGGCCCTTGGTCCCGCGTTTACTGGGAAGTCAAGCAAGGGACTCGGAAGAGATCAGGAGAGCTATTCTGGGGCTCTTCGCCTGCGATCTGGCGGGACAAACCAACTCCCGATCGTATAATGTCCGAGAGGAGACACTTTGGTGCGTGGTGGTGATCAATTCCGCCACGCGTCCCTTGACGTTACTTGGAAACACGCCTCCCAAAGAAAGGAACCCTAGAGTGCGGGGCAATCTCGGCGCCTCTCTGATTGACGGGGCCACTCCCCGTTAGCGGCGAACGGTCAAGCGCCGGCGACGATTTGTCGGATTGCCCCGGGATCCAAATAGTTTTTCTCGTTCTGCCACTGGCGGGTTTGCTGCCGGAGCAAGGTGCCTACGAGGCGAAGGATCGAGTCGACGTCAGGAAAGACGCCTACGGCATCCGTGCGCCGTTTGATTTCCCGATTGAGTCGTTCGATCGGATTGGTTCTGTGAAGTTGATTTTGCCAATCAAGGGGAAATTGCTGATACGCCAAGACATCGTTTGGGGCTTGGATCATCGTTTCCGAGACCTGGGGATATTGAGCGGCCACCTGTTGCCAACGGCAAGGAATTTCGCTCGGTTGATTCGCCTCGGAGGGGGCGGGATTCGCCGGGGTTCCAGACGATTCCCGAGCGGTTTCGGGCTCGTCCGTTCGGAAAGCGGATCGGCCCCGTTCGGCGACTCGGGCTTGATCGCTCCGGGGGAAATACGCCAGCAAATTCCGCATGAAATGCACTCGGCAACGTTGTCGCCGCGAAGGCATCACTGCGGCGACCGCGGCCTTGAGGCCTTCGTGTTCGTCGGAGATGATCAGCCGGACTGGTTTCAAACCGCGGTTCGGCAACGATCAGAGGAACTCGGAACTGCTTTGCCGGGATTCGCTGGAAACGACCTCCAACCCCAACACCTCGCGGCGTCCTTCCGAATCGACTCCTAGGACGACCAAGATGGTGACTGACCGGACTTGTCCGTCGAGGCAGACTTTCAAATCGGTGGCGTCGAGCCAGTGGAACATCTAGTCACCCTTGATCGGGCGTTTGCGAAACTCTTGAACCCGTTGATCGAGTTCCCGGCAGATTCGAGACACTTGGCTGCGAGAGAGGTTCGTCGTGCCCAGTGCCCCGGCGAGTCGCTTCATGCTTCGAATGGAAACGCCCTGCACCCAAGCCTCCCGAACGACGCCGAGCAAGGTCTCTTCGACGAGACAGCGCCGTGTCAGAAACTGGGGAAAGTAGCTGCCTTTCCGGGGCTTGGGAATCAGCAATTCGAGGCAGCCGACACAAGTTTTCCAGCCCCGTTTCCGATAGCCGTTGCGTTGATTGGATCGTTGGGAACGGCGCTGATGAGGCCGCGCGCCGATGAGAGTGGCCACTTCCTCTTCCATGATCCAATTCAACGTGCAACTCATCAGTTCCCGAAGGAAATTGCCCGTCGTCAGCTTGACTTGCGTTAGCCAAGCCGGTAGGGAGTCGGTCGTCATTTCGGGGTGGTTTCGAAGATTTTGGTTCTACAACGAAACGCCGAGACTCTGATCGTGCCCCGGGATGACGGCAAGTCGAATCTGGGAGCGATTACCGGTTTCGCGGACGGTCGGTTCACTGGCGATCCGGCCCCGAGTCGGTCTTGTCGGCGTCGCAAACCCGAGCCAGATCCACGAGGTTCAGATAACTTCGAGCCACGGCCCATTCGTCGTTCTGCTCGATCAACAGGGCCCTGTCCACGCCGCAGCAGTTTCCGGAAGAAATCGGTACCGAACGTATCCGCTTCGCTGCAGCTGATTTCGAGTCCCAGCACCTCGCGTCGGCCTTGGTCGTTGACGCCCAGCGCCAGAGTAACGGCCACCGAGACGATACGACCGATTTCCCGAACCGTGACGTAAGTGGCATCCAACCAAAGAAACGGCCACTGGCCTTCAAGCGGTCTGTCCAGGAACGATCCCACTCGAGTATCGAGTTCTTGGCACTGGCGGGAAACTTCCCTGCGCTTGACACCGCTCACACCCATGGCTTGCACCAGGCGATCGACGTTGCGCGTCGAGAACCCAGGCACGCAGGCTTCTTGTATGACCAAAGTCAACGCGGCTTCCGAAAGCCGGCTCGAGTTCAGAAAAGAGGGAAAGTAACTGTCGTGGCGCAATTTGAAGATCGGCAACTCCACTTCACCGGCCCGCGTCTTCCAAGCTCAAGCTCGATAGCCGTGGCGCCACGTGGTGCGTTCGGGATTTTTTTCGCCTGACGCCGACCCGATCAAGGCTGCGACTTCCTCTTCCATGATCTGTTGCGCCTATTGGCGTATCATTTCCCGGAGCAGATGCGATTCACCCTCTAACTCGGGGGATCTGGTCTCGGTTGGTTCGGATCGTTCAGCTCCAATATTTCTTCCATGGTTGGGCGATGATCCCAATCTGCCGAAAGTCCATGGAGAAGACCGATCACTCAAAATCTTTCGATTCCCGGAGGCCCCAAATGGGACGCAAGCTCCCTGCGACAAACTAAGCCGAGAACTGTTGGGAAAAAAGATCCATGCTATAGAGCAACCGACTGATGGGAGGAAGGATGGGCAGCTGCCCCTTCATCAATAATCTGTTCGTCCCCGAATAGAGACGAACCTTACGTTGCCGACCAATCACCCCTTGGCATTCGATCCTCCCCGGCCATTCTGCCTGGTTGCAAAATAATACCGACCGGCATAACTTGCGTTCCGGCCAGAGTTTGGCAAATTCCCAGATAATCAGCCCAATCAGTAGACTCTCAATCAAATCCGTGAATCAAGCCCTGCCCCATCAGCCGTTCCGACAGGCGGTTTCCTTCCCTGTCGGTAGACTGAACCGACTCTCATGAAGGTACTGGTTACCGGCGGAGCCGGTTATATCGGTTCCGCCTGCGTACAGGAATGGGCCGAACAAGGCCATCAGGTCACTGTAATCGATAATCTGAGCAAAGGTCATCGGGCGGCCGTCCATCCCGACGCACAATTCATCAAGGCTTGTCTCAGCCAAGCGGAACGAATCGAAAGCATTCTCCGCCAGGAAAAACCGGAGATCGTAACCCATTTCGCGGCATCGGCGCTGGTTAACGAATCCATGGAACGTCCGGGGCGTTATTTCGAAAACAATGTCGCCAACGGTCTGAATCTGTTGGAAGCCTGCGTTCGTTCCGGAGTCCGGAAAATCGTATTCAGTTCTACCTGCTCCGTTTACGGAATCCCCGACCAGCTGCCCATCACCGAATCGGCTCCCTTAAATCCGATCAACCCTTACGGCGAATCCAAGCTTCTGTTCGAGAGAATCCTCCGATGGTACCGGGAGGTTCATGGTCTTCATTTTGTCTCGTTCCGCTACTTCAACGCCTGTGGAGCCACCGACCGCTACGGCGAAGACCATCAGCCGGAAACTCATTTGATTCCCAATCTGTTGAAAGTGGTGCTGGGGCAAAGCGACCGTTGCGAAATCTACGGAACCGATTACCCCACTCTGGACGGCACCTGCGTTCGCGATTACATCCACGTGAAGGATTTGGCCAGTTCCCATGTGCTGGCAGGACTGTCCGACTTGGAAGGCGTCCACAACCTGGGAACCGGAAAGGGGCATTCCGTTTTGGAAATACTGGCGGCATGCGAAACGGTCACGGGCACAATAATCGCTTCCCGAAAACGCCCCCGCAGACCAGGGGATCCACCCGAACTGGTTGCCGCCCCCTCTGCCGCTCTCGCCGACCGGAACTGGCAGCCGGCCTTTACCGAAATCGAACGCATCGTCGAAACCGCTTGGTTATGGCATAAGAACCACCCCAAGGGTTACGACGACCGCCCCTAATCTTGGACCAAGCCGCATTGTCGAAAATCGATACACGAACTGCAACGCCATTCAGGTCCGGTTATCCGTCCCGATCGATCACCCCGACGCATTCCGTTCCCCGAAGCGTCAGGCAAGTTATACGATTCAACCCATGATTCATTTTACGCCGATTAGTCCATGGCTACGCATCCCCATCCCAATCTCTGGAAGGAAATAAGCGACGGATCCCGTTTCTTTCTAATCGCCGGTCCTTGCGTGATCGAAAACGAAGCGCTTTGCCTCGAAATATCGGGCTATTTGGCCAAGGTGTGCGACGACCTCGATATCCGGTATATTTTCAAAGCCAGCTTCGATAAGGCCAATCGCAGTTCGGCTCGCTCCTTTCGCGGGCCGGGGCTGGAAGCCGGGTTGGCCATCATGGAAAAAGTGAAGGAAAAACACGGCCTCCCTCTGCTCACGGACATTCATCAGGTCGAAGAAGCCCAACAGGTCGAGTCCTTGATCGACGTCATTCAAATCCCTGCCAACCTCTCCCGGCAAACCGATTTGCTTCAGGTGGCAGCGGCCACCCGAAAAATCGTGAACGTGAAAAAAGGAACGTTCGCTTCCCCCAAAGAAATGAAGAACGTAGTGCAAAAGCTGCACGATTTCGGTAATCGCCAAATCCTGTTAACGGAACGAGGGACCACGTTCGGATACAACAATTTAGTCGCCGACCTGCGCTCCATTCCGATCATGCAGGAAAACGGCTGTCCGGTAGTTTTCGACGCTACCCACTCGGTTCAATTACCAGGTGCCGGCGGCGACCGATCAAGCGGACAAAGAGAATACGCCTCTGTGTTGGCCAAGGCAGCCATCGCAGCAGGTGCCAACGGCGTCTTCATCGAAACTCATCCCGATCCGGACCAAGCTCTTAGCGACGGCCCCAATATGATCTTTCTCAAAGAGCTGCCCTCGTTGCTACGCCAACTGATCTCCATCAGAAAAATCATCGGCTGAAAACCGCTAATTCGCGACGCTCGCAGATGAAAACTATCGTTTTCACTGGAAAATGGGAGGCCAAGTACCTAAGCAGTTACCCCAAGCGAAATAACTGATCAGTCGTTTGGCAAAGTGGGAGATTCAACGGTCGACAAGGGATCCAGGGTCATCCTACTTGAAGGCGATTTCGACCCGATCGATGTTACTCAGGTGCCGACCGGCCATAGTTTTGGGATAGGCGTAGGAACGGTCGGGATATGGATCTTTCAATCCCTGAATCAAAGCGGCGAACTCACCCGGCACAGGCTCAATGGAATCCGACGACAAGCTATCAACGAATCGATCATTGGGCGTATGGCCGACCCCGATTCACGGACGTACCGATTCAAGACTGTTGGACGTTCTGTCTGAGCGACGATCATGCGAGTCTCAACTCTGCGTCACCCAGCTGTTGAGGGAACTGACCCTCATTATCGAATCCAACCATTTCTCTTGGGCGCTTCAGATGAAAACTGCGCCCCCTCCTCGGTCACCAAGTCAAGGAGAGCCAGACCAAATCTCTGCCCGACACTCAATTTCATGCCTACCGCAAGCGATACCGAACTATCGTCGTCCAAGACCTCAATGAATTGCCCGAACTCCCGTAGCGCAGTCAAGGTCAACGAGACCCATCACCAAATCCGATGCCCACAAGGTTCTCGAGCGGTTCCAGCAATACGAAACGGAGGTCTTACGTTTTGCTCAAAACTTCACTATCGGTTTGGCGAACCACGCATCCGATCGGGGACTGCGTATGACTAGATTATAGTCAAAGTGTCCGATTGCTTTCGCTCTGGTCAAAGCTCAGAAGTGGAGTCGGCTATCCAACTCTCTGCAAACCACGGAGGCCCAAGACTACGATTTCTTCCAAGTCCTCGAAATCGACCTAGCCGATCAGGTTGCCGAACCCGGTTGAGACGCCCTCAGATTCCGAATCTGACTAATCAAGAGAAATCACGACCAATAATCGTGTTCTCCGCAGCGACGGTATCTGGGTGGTAAGCTAAACTACGGTGCAATCAAAAACGGAGAAGAGTTAGAAAGATCCGCGAATTCATTCCCCCAATTCAAAATTACGGTTCGAGGGGGTAAGCTATTACGTAATAGGTAGAGATTCGCACTTCATAAAATCGGTGTTTGTTCTCGACGACTAAAACTGCTTGATCATCATCCCTGAACCGCTAAACTTCCCGGCTGAGCCGTCCAATTTCATTGGCAAATTCCGAATGATAACCGTAGCAAGCGGCCTTCGCCGGCCAAGCTGTTGCTCTGCGAAAGTAGTTGGGTATTAGGATTACGTAAGAAGATCTCAAGAAAACACCGCTAATGGCAAAAGCAAAGGCCTCCCCTCGCACTGCAGACAAGACCGCTCGGTCGTCAGCGAAACGGAGCAGCACCCCAAAGCTTACTCCTCACCGTCGTCGAGCGGCAGCCGTACCGCCGGCCCCGTCAATCACCGATCCGGCAGATACCCAAACTGTTTCAACTCAATCTTATCCCCAACCCAAGTCACGAAAACCTGCGGACAAGTCACCTTCCCCGGCCTTACCTCCATGCGCTCTGCATGCCAGTTGGATTCCCGAGGAAACGGGTGGGCAATTACGAATCTGGGCGGAAATAGTCAGCAAGACGAAGCGGCCGCGTAAAGGACAACATCCTTATCAACTTCGCCGACCGGAACTCGGCAGCCTGCTGCAAACATTCTGGCCGCTGCTTGCGATCGAAATTCCGGACGCCAAGCAGAATATCGAAACTTGGATTGTGCTGCCCGGAGACGGGACTCGCCCCACCCCCTCGCTTGAACTGCAGGCCGACCTCGAGGATGAAACCAACGAATCTACGGGGTGGACAGCTTGGCGCGTGGATACGTTCGAATGCGCGAATCCGCTACCCCTTCTCGCCCCCCGCAGCACGACGGAGACAACCGAAGCTGTCCGCATCGCTCAAGACTTCGAGTTCTGGCAAAACCTGTTGCATCGCCTCGTGCTGGCGGTCCGCCGTCACGAATATCTACCCTCGATCCAGGCACGGGAAGTTCCGAAAAAAGGGCGAATCAAACGATCCGGCAAATCTGCCTTTCAATTCGAAGCCGGCTGGGAACTCGCGCGTCATGTCGAGGACGACCTTGTCGCCACTTATTCTCGGGCGATTCCGGGCGTCTGCCGCGCCATGTGGCATGACGATCCAGCCGACGTGAACGGCAAGCCGTCGCTTCACGATCCGGAAGCGATTATCCGTCACTTCCTCGCAGTGAATCTCCAGCGCCTGGTGATATCGTCCAAGATGACGAAAGCCATCGCTAAACGAATTGAAAATACCGTCATCGCCTCCGCGATCGGGACAAGCCAAGAACCGTCATCGTACAGCCTACCCGAATCAGACTCGCTCAACGAAAAAACTTGGGACCAGTGGTTTCGATGGCGCAACCGGATTCAACGATCGGCATCCGAATCGGACGAGCGTATCTGCTTTCGCTTGGCGGAAGCGAATCGAGAATCGCCGGAAATATGGCGGCTGGAATGGCTGCTCTCTTCGCGAAACGATCCTTCCTTACTCATTCCGCTCGCCGACTATTGGCAATCCCGCCTGTCTGAAGAACCTTCACCACGCAGTATCCGAGAAGTACTGCTCCAACTCGGTCAGGCAGCGCGAATCTACAATAAACTATGGACCGGGATGAATAGCACGGCCCCTTCCGAGGTCGTGCTCGGGCGAGAAGAAGCTCTGGAGTTCCTTCGGAACCAAGCTCCGGTTTTGCAAGGAGCCGGATTCCGCGTCATCGTCCCCGCTTGGTGGACGATCACCGGCCAACGTCGGCTACGAGTAAAACTTACCGCAAGCAACAGCCGAGCAGACGGCTCGCAAGGAACGGAATCGTCCGGCCTATTCGGATTCGACTCCGTGGTCGAATTCAATGCCCAAGTCATTTTCGACGGCAAACCCGTCACGCCCGAGGAATGGCAACGGCTCGTCCAAGCCAAGGAAGGTTTGGTGGAGGTCCGCGGAGAATGGATGGAATTGCAATCCGACGAACTAGCCCGACTCGAGGAGTTTTGGCAGTCAGCCGGAGAAACGCAAACCATGACCGTGGCGGATTTGTTGAGGGCAGAAGCCGACCCCGCCTCCAGCGGCATAGAAGTCGATTACGAAGGCGAACTTCGCAGCATGCTCGACGGGCTACGCAATTCGGATTCGCTGGAAGTACTCGATCAGCCGGACGGCTTCGCCGGCCAACTGCGGGAATACCAAATCCGGGGTTTCTCTTGGATATCCTACTTGGAACGCCTCGGCCTCGGCGCGTGCCTAGCCGACGATATGGGTTTGGGGAAGACGATCCAAATTCTCGCGGCCATCCTGGACGACAAACTCAAAAACCCGAAATCCGGACCTACCCTGCTATTGGCTCCGACCTCGGTACTAGGAAACTGGAAACACGAGGCGACCCGTTTCACGCCCCAACTTTCGGCTCGGATCCACCATGGCCCGGATCGCCCGAAAGAAACCGAACCGTTCAAAGAAACCATCCAAAACGCCGACTTAGTCATTGTCTCGTTCGGCGTCGCCCGAAAGGACGAAGCTCTTCTGCGCGGCATCCCTTGGCATCGAATCGTCGTGGACGAGTGCCAAAACCTCAAGAATCCCAAAGCCGCCGTCACCAAAGCCGTGCGACACTTTAAAGCTCGACGCCGGATCGCGCTTACCGGCACCCCGGTCGAAAACCGGCTAATGGACCTCTGGTCGCTATTCAGCGTCATCAATCCCGGATACCTCGGCAACATGACGGATTTCCGGAAAAACTTGGAAATCCCGATCATGCGCCACGACGACCGCGCCGCAAAACGGCGACTTCGAGGCATGGTGCAGCCCTTCATTCTGCGGCGTATGAAAACCGATAAGGCGATCATTCGAGATTTACCCGACAAACTGGAGCAAAACTCACTTTGCAATCTGACACCCGAGCAAGCCACTCTCTATCAAGCGGTCGTGTCCAAAATAAATGAAGCTCTCGCCGACTCCGAGAAAAGCGCCCGTCAGGGTTTAATGCTTTCGGCTCTGATGCGCCTCAAACAGATCTGCAACCATCCCGCGCAATTTCTGCAAGACGGAAGCGAGTTCTCCGAAACGCGCTCTCACAAGCTGTCCCGCGTCTGCGAAATGCTGGATGAAATCGAAGCCGAGAACGAAAGCGTGCTGGTGTTCACTCAATTCGCCGAACTCGGCAAATCCCTGGAGGCGCTGTTCCGTCGCCGCTACAGAGGAGCGGTGTACTACCTGCACGGCGGCACGTCTATCTCCCGGCGCGAGCACATGGTGAAGGAATTCCAGGATCCGGAGACGAAGCGGGCGATCTTTCTGCTCTCGCTGCGCGCCGGCGGCACGGGCATCACCCTGACCCGGGCTAATCACGTCATCCACTTCGACCGCTGGTGGAATCCGGCCGTCGAAAACCAAGCTACTGACCGGGCGTACCGAATCGGACAGGAAAAAATGGTGTTCGTTCACAAGATGGTGACTATGGGCACGCTCGAAGAGCGTATCGACGAGCTGATCAATTCAAAAAAACAACTGGCCGACGAAATCGTGGGCAGCGACGAATCTTGGCTAGCCAACCTGGACAACGAAACGTTCCAAAACCTGATCTCTTTGGACCGCGACAGCGCAGTCATCGACTAAAAGGCAAATCGTGGCAGATCGAACTAAAACCTGGTGGGGCGAGATATTCCTGGAAGCGCTCAGCGCCGTCATGGATACGGGGCGTTTGGAAAGGGGCCGGAGCTATTCAGGCGATAGCCGGGTGGTCGAATTCGGAATGAATCTGAACAAAGTCACCGCACGGATGAGGGGTAACATCAATCCCTACTTCGGCGTTTACAAGACCCCCTATTACAATGTCCAAATTCAATTCACGAGAATCGAAAAAGCAAAATGGACGAACATCCTCGAGAAACTGGGATCGAACGCGGACTGGGTTACCCACCTGATTCTCGGCGAAGTACCGCCAACAATCGAGGAGGCATTCCAAGACACTAAAGTCGGCTTGCTGCCCAAAAACCCGAAGGAAATCAAATCGAATTGCTCGTGCCCGGACTGGGCGAATCCCTGCAAGCACGTGGCCGGCGCCTACTACCGGGTCGCTGCGCTGCTGGACCGCGATCCCCTGGTGCTGTTCGAATTGCGCGGCATGAAACGCAAAACACTGCTCCAGGCGCTCCAACAATCGCCGTTCGGGGCGGCGCTCCAGGAAGCGGTTTCCGAGCAGGAACCGGATCTCGCCATCTCTGCCGAGCAGCCTTCCTATCCGAAGGTCGAAACCTGCGCTCTCGCCCAATCCGCTTCGGACTTGCGAGCGTTCTGGCACGGCAAGTCTCTGCCGGCGACGTCCGCCTCAGAACTCCAACCCCTTCCTTTATCCGCGCTCCTCTTGCGGCGCGAAGGCGACTATCCGGAATTCTGGAACCGTCACCATTCGTTCCTCGAAACCATGTCCGAAGTTTACGAGAGAATCGCTAAAAGCCTACCGGAGCCACCCGAACAGGAGTACTGATCGAAACGAAGCCTTCCTGAAAAAAAGACCGGCTGCTTCCCGCTTTCTGACTTTCTTAATCCGAAACTTAGAAAGACAACATCCGAAAACGCTTGTGTACCATTTGGTGGTGTAGGAGTGGATTCCCGGAGGCCCAGATAGGACACAAGCTCCCTGCGACAAACTAAGCCGGGAACTGTTGGGAAATAAAGATCCATGCTACAGAGCAACCGGTTGATGGAAGGATAGGTAGCAACCCCTGCGATCAATGATCTGATCGCCCCGATTAGAAACAAACCCCATTGCCGACCAATCAACAACCCTCGGCATTCAATCCTCCCGGCCATTCTGCCTGGTTGCGAAATAATGCCGACCGGCATAACTTGCGTTCCGGCCAGAGTTTGGCAAATTCCCGGATAATCAGCCCAATCAGTCGTCTCTCAATCAAATCCGTGAATTAAGCCCCGCCCCATCAGCCGTTCCGACAGGCGGTTTCCTTTCCTGTCGGTAGACTGCACCGACTCTCATGAAGGTTCTGGTCACCGGCGGAGCCGGTTATATCGGTTCCGCCTGCGTACAGGAATGGGTCGAACAAGGCCATCAGGTCACCGTAGTCGATAATCTGAGCAAAGGTCATCGGGGCGGCCGTCCATCCCGACGCACAATTCATCAAGGCTTGTCTCAGCCAAGCGGAACGAATCGAAAGCATTCTCCGCCAGGAAAAACCGGAGATCGTAACCCATTTCGCGGCATCGGCGCTGGTTAACGAATCCATGGAACGTCCGGGGCGTTATTTCGAAAACAACGTCGCCAACGGTCTGAATCTGTTGGAAGCCTGCGTTCGTTCCGGAGTCCGGAAAATCGTATTCAGTTCTACCTGCTCCGTTTACGGAATCCCCGACCAGCTGCCCATCACCGAATCGGCTCCCTTAAATCCGATCAACCCTTACGGCGAATCCAAGCTTCTGTTCGAGAGAATCCTCCGATGGTACCGGGAGGTTCATGGTCTTCATTTTGTCTCGTTCCGCTACTTCAACGCCTGTGGAGCCACCGACCGCTACGGCGAAGACCATCAGCCGGAAACTCATTTGATTCCCAATCTGTTGAACGTGGTGCTGGGGCAAAGCGACCGTTGCGAAGTCTACGGAACCGATTACCCCACTCCGGACGGCACTTGCGTTCGCGATTACATCCACGTGAAGGATTTGGCCAGTTCCCATGTGCTGGCAGGACTGTCCGACTTGGAAGGCGTCCACAACCTGGGAACCGGAAAGGGGCATTCCGTTTTGGAAATACTGGCGGCATGCAAAACGGTCACGGGCACAAAAATCGCTTCCCGAAAACGCCCCCGCAGACCAGGGGATCCGCCCGAACTGGTTGCCGCCCCCTCTGCCGCTCTCGCCGACCAGAACTGGCAGCCGACCTTTACCAACATCGAACGCATCGTCGAAACCGCCTGGTTATGGCATAAGAACCACCCCAAGGGTTACGACGACCGCCCCTAATCTTGGACCAAGCCGCATTGCCGAAAATCGATACACGAACCGCAACGCCATCCAGGTCCAGTTATCCGTCCCGATCGATCACCCCAACGCATTCCGTTTCCCGAAGCGTCAGACAAGCTATACGATTAAACCCGTGATTCAATTTACGCCGATTAGTCCATGGCTACGCATCCCCATCCCAATCTCTGGCAGGAACTAAGCGACGGATCCCGTCTCTTTCTAATCGCCGGTCCTTGCGTGATCGAAAACGAAGCGCTTTGCCTCGAAATATCGGGCAATTTGGCCAAGGTGTGCGACGACCTCGATATCCGGTATATTTTCAAGGCCAGCTTCGATAAGGCCAATCGCAGTTCGGCTCGCTCCTTTCGCGGGCCGGGACTGGAGGCCGGGTTGGCCATTCTGGAAAAGGTGAAGGAAAAGCACGGACTCCCTCTACTCACGGACATCCATCAGGTCGAAGAAGCCCAACAGGTCGAGTCCTTGATCGACGTCATTCAAATCCCGGCAAACCTCTCCCGGCAAACAGATTTGCTTCAGGCGGCGGCGGCTACCCGAAAAATCGTGAACGTGAAAAAAGGAACGTTCGCTTCCCCCAAAGAAATGAAGAACGTGGTGCAAAAGCTGCATGATTTCGGTAATCGCCAAATCCTATTAACGGAACGGGGGACCACTTTCGGATACCACAATTTGGTCGCCGACCTGCGCTCCATTCCGATCATGCAGGAAAACGGCTGTCCGGTAGTTTTCGACGCTACCCACTCGGTTCAATTACCAGGTGCCGGCGGCGACCGGTCAAGCGGACAAAGAGAATACGCCTCTGTGTTGGCCAAGGCAGCCGTCGCAGCAGGTGCCAACGGCGTGTTCATCGAAACTCATCCTGATCCGGAGCAAGCTCTTAGCGACGGCCCTAATATGATCTTTCTCAAAGATCTGCCCTCGTTGCTACGCCAACTGATCGCCATCAGAAAAATCATCGCTCAATAGCCCAACTTATGACATGGTATGGTCTTTCGTCTTCAATTTCGCAATCGATTGCCTTCGAGTTGTCCGTCGCTTTCCTTTGTTAGGCTTGTATTATTTTCCAATCGGAATTAGATTGAGGGTTCGTTGAAGTCCAACTCATGGGTGAGAAATCAGAGGCTAGGGATGGAATTAGCCGATAATCAATTTTGCCTGCGCCAAGCTAGCCGCGGCGGCCTAGTGCGGTCGACCGGTAGTTGTAGTGATGGCTATGGCGGTTGTATTTGGCTGAAGGCTTTGGATAAACGGAAAGCGTCGAGACGATTTCATCCATTGCCGAATGAACGATTGGAAGAATAATGCCACGTATTTTCGACAACATTGAACAGTCACTTCTCCCAGAGCTGCGACAGACACTTGAACTCGCCGCTCATGCAGATTTCTGCGTCGGGTATTTCAATCTGCGGGGTTGGAGGGCGATAGACGATCTAATCGAACAGTGGTCTGGTGGAGCAGGACAGCAATGTCGGTTACTCATTGGAATGCAGCGCCTGCCGCAAGACGACCTTCGCTCAGCATTCAGCCAATCTGGGAGCCAAGACCAACTCGATAATCAGACCGCGTTGCGACTGAAGCGGAAGTTAGCTGAAGAATTCCGCACGCAATTGACGTTTGGCGTGCCAAATAACGCCGACGAGGCGGGATTGCGACGATTGGCTGTTCAGATCAAATCAGGAAAGCTGATCGTTAGACTGTTCATGCATCATCCGCTTCACGCCAAATTGTATCTGCTGTTTCGAAATGACCCCATAAACCCAATAGTCGGTTATCTTGGAAGCAGCAACCTGACGCTTTCCGGCCTTTCAGATCAAGGCGAACTCAACGTGGATGTTCTTGACCACGATGCGAATACAAAACTCGCCAAGTGGTTCGATGACCGCTGGAATGAACGTTGGTGTGTAGATATTTCCGACGATTTGGTACAGGTCATTGAAGAAAGCTGGGCGCGCGAAGTGCAACTACCACCATACCACATCTACGTAAAGATTGCCTACCATTTGGCTCAGGAAGCCCGTGCAGGCCTTGCCGAGTTCCAAATACCTCCTGAGTTTGGTCAACGTCTGTTCGACTATCAGGTGGCCGCGGTCAAGATCGCCGCCCATCATCTCAACAAGCGTAATGGCGTACTTATCGGCGATGTCGTCGGGCTAGGCAAGACGCTGATGGCAACAGCACTCGCAAAGATTTTCCAGGAAGATCATCTCACAGAAACACTCATTATTTGCCCGAAGAATCTTGTGAAGATGTGGGATGACTACGTTGTAGAGTATCGGCTGCTGGCTAAGATACTGTCGATAACGCAAGTCCAGCGCAAACTACCCAAGTTCAGACGCTATCGGGTCGTACTCATCGACGAGAGCCAGAATCTCCGCAACCGCGAGGGCAAACGCTATCGTGCCATCCAAGAGTATATCCATAAGAATGAGAGCAAGTGTATTCTGCTTTCCGCTACCCCGTATAATAAGACTTACGTCGACTTATCAAACCAGCTCCGATTGTTCGTACCCGAGGATAAGGAATTGGGAATTCGTCCAGAGCGACTTCTAAAGGATCTTGGTGAAACCGAATTCATCCAACGATATCAGTGTTCAGTGCGTTCGCTAGCCGCTTTTGAGAAAAGTGAATACGCAGACGATTGGCGCGAACTAATGCGACTTTACATGGTACGCCGAACCGGAAGCTTTATCCAGCAAAATTACGCCTCGATTGACCCCGGCCAACGGACGCAAGTTTCTTACATTTGAAGATGGTACACGCTCTTACTTTCCCGAGCGAGCACCAAAAACAATAAAATTCAAAATCGACGACCGTGAACCAACCGACCAATACGCACATCTCTACGCTATCGACGTCGTCACCGCCATCAACGCCCTCAAACTGCCGAGGTACGGCCTAGCAAACTACGTCATAGTCACACCACACCAGCCACCTTCTTCCGTCGAAGCTAAGGTGTTGAAAGACCTATCCCGTGCCGGGAAACGCCTTATGGGATTTTGCCGGACGAACCTGTTCAAACGATTGGAAAGCAGCGGATATGCATTCCTACTGTCCATCGAACGTCACATTCTCCGCAACTATATTTTCCTTCACGCCATTGAAAAGAATTTGTTGCTTCCAATAGGCACCCAAGATTGGGGATTTTTCAATACTGGCACCTACGACGAGGACATTGATGACGAGAATGCCTGTGCGGAACTGGTTGACGAGAACGACGATACCGAACTTAAGCCTTCAAAAAGACCCGATCTACGTACCGACGCCGCTTTCAAGAAGCGAGCCGCTGAGATCTACGGGCAATACTTTACTAAATTCAAGAACCGGTTCAAGTGGCTTCGACCCGACTTGTTCGTGCCGTCATTGGGCACGGACATGAAAGCGGATGCTATCAATTTGTTGAATGTCCTGCGTCGTTGCGGTGATTGGAAACCGGAGACCGACGCCAAACTCGAGGCGTTGTTTGCCCTCCTTTCGAAGCAGCATCCGAATAACAAAATTATTGTCTTTACACAGTTCGCCGACACAGTGCGATATCTTGAGGCGCAACTTAGAGTCCGAGGTTTGCAGCATCTTGCTGGGGTTACTGGCGGTGACAAAAATCCCACGGAGTACGCTTGGCGATTTAGTCCAGTGAGCAACCAGAAACGTGATTGGACTCCCCTTGATCAAGAGCTTCGGGTGCTAATCTCGACGGATGTACTGAGTGAAGGCCAGAATCTGCAGGACGCATCCATCGTAGTGAATTATGACCTCCCATGGGCCATCATTCGGCTCATTCAGAGAGCAGGTCGTGTGGACCGCATTGGACAGATGTCGGAGAAGATCCTCTGCTATTCGTTCTTGCCTGCTGACGGCGTGGAAAATTTGATCCGTCTGCGGGCGCGCGTGCGAATGCGTTTCCATGAGAATGCTGAAGTAGTAGGTACGGATGAGGCCTTTTTCGAAGATGAAGGTGAAAGTCAGAATCTTGTTAATCTCTATCACGAAAAGTCGGGCGTACTTGATGGCGACACCGAAACTGAGGTCGATTTGGCATCCTACGCCTACCAGATCTGGAAGAACGCCATCAATCGATTCCCTAAACTCCAGAGGATCATTCCGAAACTTCCGCCAGTGGTTTATTCCACCCGTCCGCACCGGGTCACGGATACGAAGCCTTATGGTGCTCTCGTTTATCTCCGCACCGTACAAGGCAACGATACTTTGGCTTGGATTGATAAGGATGGTAAGAAAGTCACCGAGTCTCAGTTCGAGATTCTCAAAGCGGCTGAGTGCTCTCCCGAGACCCCGGTGTTGATCCGACAGGATAATCACCATGATCTCGTGCGGAAGGGAGTCGAACTTATCGCCGCCGAGGAAAAATCGGTCGGTGGGCAGTTGGGACGTTCATCTGGTGCCCGTTTCCGCACTTACAATCGACTCAAACACTACGCTGAACTGGTGAAGGGGACGCTCATGGAGTCACCGCAATTACCCAAAGCCATCGAGGAAATTTATCGCTTCCCGCTTCGCCAATTGGCTGCGGATACGCTAAACCGCCAACTTAACACCGAAATTGCCGATGACGATCTGGCAGAGCTTGTGATGGCACTTCGCGAAGATGACCGTCTGTGCTCGGTCCACAAGGAGAAACAATCAAGCGAACCCCTGATCATCTGCTCGTTGGGCTTGGCACCAGCAATGAGCTCTAGAACTTGAATTGATGTAACAGCCATGAATCTCGCCCGCGCCCGCCAGTTACTCCAGAAATTTGACTTCGGTGTTCTCTTCACTGAGGAGCTTGGCTGGGACCACCATAATGCCCAATTGAATATTGAAGCGTTCGGCTCGTTGATATCGCTTTGCGCACTCGCGGAGAAGCGTGGAATGGTCGCTTATCACTGCCCGACTCCAACAGGCCAAACTCCTCCAGATTACGCTCAGCGCCGAAAGATCGAATTCCAGGTCACCAAGGCCACGCACGAACACATCATTGTCTTTACCGACCCAACCAACACCTACCAGATCTGGCATTGGGTTAAACGCGAGCCAGGCAAACCTATCGCCTGTCGCGAACACACATATTGGGCGTCGCAGCCTGGAGACGCACTTCTCCAGAAGCTGAAAGCGATCGCTTTCACCTTCAATGAAGAAGAATCCATATCGCTGATGGAAGTCACACACCGTGTGCGGGTCGGCTTCGATGTGGAGCGGGTGACTAAACGTTTTTTCGACCAATTCCAGAAGGAACATGCAGCATTTCTCAAGTTTATTACCGGAATTAGCGAACCCACCGATCGCGAATGGTATGCGTCGGTCATGCTTAATCGGTTGATGTTTGTATACTTCATACAGCGCAAAGGTTTCCTCGATGGGGATCGCGATTATCTGCGTAATCGGCTAGCCCTTATGCGTGCTGAGCACGGCAGTGATGAGTTTTATTCGTTTTACCGTTATTTTCTCATTCGCCTTTTTCATGAAGGGCTTGGCGATCGAAAGTGTAGTTCCGAGCTCGAAAAGCTGTTGGGGCGCATTCCCTACCTAAACGGTGGACTGTTCGACGTTCATGAATTGGAACAGCCCGGCAGCTATGGCAATAGCATAATGATTCCGGATTCGGCCTTCGAGCGCATTTTCAACTACTTCGATGAATACCAGTGGCATCTGGACGAACGTCCACTCCGGGCTGACAACGAGATCAATCCCGATGTGCTCGGCTACATTTTCGAGAAATACATTAATCAGAAGCAAATGGGAGCTTACTATACTAAGGAGGACGTTACTGAATACATTGGCAAGAACACAGTGCTTCCGTTTCTTTTCGATGCGGCCCGTGACAAATGTAGGATCGCTTTCGAAAATCCGGGCGGAACGACCGTCTGGGATCTGCTGCAAAACAATCCCGACCGCTATATCAATGCCACCGTGCGTCACGGCACGGATAAGTTGTTACCGCCGGACATCACTGCTGGCGCGAATTCACCAGCGGTACATCAGTCAGTCGGTGACGGCTCTATAGAAACCTTGAAGAAATTCGGATTTCCCACCGAAACGTGGACCGAAGTCATTGGTCGTCGCAAGCGTTATAAAGAATTACACGCCAAACTTATCACAGGTGAGGTACGTGACATTAACGATCTCATCACTCTTAATCTCGATATCAGCCAGTTTGTTCAGGACGTGATCGAGAATTGTGAAGGACCGGAATTACTCCGGGCATTTTGGCACGCAATCAAGCGTGTCACTATCCTCGATCCGACTTGCGGTTCCGGTGCTTTTCTTTTCGCTGCGCTGAATATTCTGGAGCCAGTATATGAAGCATGTCTTGTTCGCATGGAGGTGTTCGTTGATGATAACGTGAGGTCGGGCGAGAAGCTTCACCAAGAAAAATATACGGATTTCCAAAAAGTGTTGGTGAATGTAGCCACGCACCCCAATCGTCGCTACTTCATTCTGAAGAGTATCATTCTTTACAACCTTTACGGTGTAGACCTCATGGAGGAGGCGGTTGAGATCTGCAAACTCCGCTTGTTTCTCAAGCTCGCGGCTCAAGTCGAACCCGATACCTCAGCCAGAAATTTTGGAATCGAGCCCTTGCCGGACATTGATTTTAATATCCGCACCGGCAATACGCTGGTTGGCTATACCAGCTACAAAGAAGTAAAGAATGCGTTCTCGGGCAAACTCGATTTGTTCGATGCTATGAAAAGGATCTCGGCTAAGGCCACTGAACTCCAGCAATCCATTGACACCTTTCGTCTGAGTCAGATTGATAGCGACGGCCCGGCTTCCTCTGAATACAAACAAGAATTGAATCGACGGCTCAGAGCATTGGAAAAAGAAATCAATTGGCATCTCGCGATTGAATATCGAGTGAAAGTCGACGACAATACCGTCTATAACAAGTGGATGAAATCTCATCAACCATTCCACTGGTTTGTTGAGTTTCACGGAGTCGTCAATGATGGTGGTTTTGGCATAGTCTTAGGAAATCCACCCTACATTTCATCCAAGAAAATTCGCAAAATATATTCCCCCCCTGGGTTTGTGACCGAGAAATGCTCTGATATTTATGCTTGGTTTATGGAGCGGAGCGCTTCGCTACTCTCTTCAGATGGTCGATTTGGAATTATTGTGCCACTGAGCCTGACGTTTTCTAGTAAATTTCAATCGCTTCGTAACTTGCTATTTGAACAGTTCGGATCGAATTGGTTTTCTTCATTCGATCGGGGACCCGCAGTGTTATTCAGTGCGGATGTGCTAATTCGGAACACTATCCACGTGGGGTGCAAGAGAGGGCAGAAGAGAGCGCACACAACTTCATTACATCGTTGGTTTCAAAAAGCTCGACCTCATTTAGTGGAAGGGATACAGTATGCGGAGTTTACGCCTTCCGTCTGGGATGGCTTAGTTCCGAAGATAAGCCACGCGGGCCTCCTTCATGCGCTAGAGTCGGCGAAGCGTAAGTTTCCCAATCTAGAGAGATACCGGTTAAAAGTAGTGGTCTGCAGCTCTTTTTTCGCAAAACAGCTTACAATTGGATCTCTTTTTCTTTAAAACCGGCGCCGCGCTATGATGTAAAAGGTGAACCTATCGCAGCATCAGACATTGGTGAAGTCACCTTCGCTGATGCTAAGACAAGAGACTTAGCACATACGCTGTTGAATGGAAAAATTGGTTTGCTTTGGTGGGCCATTGTCGGTGACTCTTTTCATTTGACTATATCCAATTTCGCATCAATACCGTTTCCGATATGTAATTTGGCAACACTTGGCGATAAGCGAAGCGAAGCTCTAAGGGATGCGCTCGAATCTGCAATGCAAGCTAATTTGGTATTTAAGTTAAACGCCGGTAAGAAAATTGGGAATTATAATTTGGCCAAGTGTAGGGATATTTCAGATAAATCGGATCTGATTTGGAAAGACGCTCTCAGTCTCCAAGATGTTTGGGACGAAGTCGATCTCGCGTATGCTCAGTTTGTTAAAACGGATTTTGATCAGTGTCAAACCGATAACGGAAGCAATGGATGATTGTTTGATTTAAATTTTTATCGTTCAAAATGTTTTCGGTGGAAATTGCTGTAATCTGTTACTTAGGGTGCTCGCAAATATAAAGTAAATAAAAACTTGCAAAATCATTCAAACTATGCTATGTTGCATTGTGGATGAAAAAACATCAATTATTAGGGAGAAATACAACCAACTGAGTTGGCTCTTTAATGAACGAGTAAGACGTAATTGGTTAGCCAGTGAGGCTTTGTCTCTTGGTCGAGGTGGTATTGAACGCGTTCATGAAGCTACCGGTGTCAGTCGCAATACTATTCGATCGGAGATCAAGGAGATTAAAAATGGTCAGGTTCTCAATGAAGAACGTCAACGGAAAACAGGAGCGGGACGGAAATCATTAAAAGAACTCGATCCGACCTTATTGTCAGATCTCGATGCCCTCATTGAACCAGAGACTCGAGGAGACCCTGAAAATCCACTGCGATGGACCTGCAAAAGTGCCCTGCGATTAAAAGAACAATTAAATCGAATGGGAACTAAGGTAAGTGAACGGTCAGTTAATCAATCGCTTCATGATATGGGCTATAGTCTTCAAAGCAACAAAAAGACCTTAGAAGGCAATCAGCATCCTGACCGAGATCAACAATTTCAATTTATGGAACGCAAAACTCGAGAATTTCAGAAAACCAATCAACCGGTGATTTCGGTGGATGCCAAGAAAAAGGAAAACCTAGGCCAGTATCGTAATCCAGGGAGAGAATGGAGGCCCGTAGGAGACCCCGAACTGGTCAACATGCATGACTTTCCCGATAAAAACCAATCGAAAGGCCTTCCCTATGGCGGGTATGATGTCCAGGAAAACACCGGATGGGTTAGTGTGGGAACTGATCATGATACAGCGGAGTTCGCAGTAGAAACGATTCGCCGGTGGTGGTTATCAATGGGACGTAAAATATATTCCGATGCCAAGGAACTATTGATCATGGCTGACGGGGGAGGATCGAATGGCAGTCGTCATCGGTTGTGGAAAAGTGAATTACAAAAATTAGCCGATGAATTAGGATTGGAAATTACGATTTGTCATTTCCAACCGGGAACCAGCAAGTGGAATAAAATTGAACATCGAATGTTTTCATGTATTTCACAAAATTGGAGTGGTCGTCCTTTAACCGATCATCAAACTGTAGTGGATTTGATCGGTAATACCACAACCAAATCAGGGTTGAAAATCGAATGCGAATTGGACAAAAACCACTATCCTACAGGAAAGAAAATTAGCGATGAACAATTCCATGAATTGAGCATCAAAAAGAATAGTTTTCATGGTGAATGGAATTATACGATAGAACCTAATAAAAAATAAAATTAAATACAATCAAATGTTCAAGTTATATATGCGAGAGCCCTTATTGTTCAATCTGGTAATTTCGCAACTGATTACGACCATCGCCTCGTTGTTCACCTGAACACTCCCTTTACAACCACTGAAAACGATCCCTCACGCAACCAAACTTCACCATCTTCCCCACTTAGAGGCAACAGAACGAAAGAATGTCGCCAAGACTACTTCTGCACCAGTATCTTTCGAATCTCCGTTTGATTCCGGCCATTTGCGCTCTCTCTGTTTTAACCCGAGCCTCCGAATCGTTTCGAACGATTCGTCCGTCCTGATTCAGAGGATCAGTTGCGATACCGATGACCACTCAATAACCGGTCACTGCCGATGCCTACCTCTCGCTCACGGAGATGTCGTCGATATAGAATCCCGGTAAAGGCGAGAAATCGTCGGTCTCCAGGAAAAACTCGATGCGGACCACGGCTCCTACCGCTTCTCCGGCCAGCCGAATCGAACGCGTAGTCCATCCGCCGACCGCACCGGCGGCGCGGAAGATTTCCTGCAGCACTTCGTTTGACTCCGCGTCGATCACGCGAACCGATACCGAGTGAAATTCGATTTCCACGTCGACGTTGTGATATTCGACGAAGGAAAGATTGGCGACCGACACGGTAGTCAAGTCGATCGGTGGCGAACGGAGATAAGCCATGGTATGGGCTTCGAAATCGCCGTCTAAATCCGTGCCCCAAGCCTTCGTACCGCTATACGCGGACCCGGGGCCATTTACCGGAGTGCCGTGCTCCCACTCGTCTTCGTCTCCGCCATGCGTCCAACCGGAAACGTCGGATTCGAAATCGTCGTAGAAGAGCGGCGGAGGCGACAGCGAAACGATCCGGTAAAACGCGGCTCCGCCGGCCGAAACCGGTATGGCGATCTCATAAAGTCCTTCCCCTACCTCGGCCGCTTCATGTTCGGTCAAATCGGTCCAGCCGTCGCCGCCGACCGACTCGCGCACTTGCGCGACATGTTCCCGGCTGGAATAAGGCGTGCTGAAGACCAGAACGACCGAGCCGTCCTGGATCATGGCCGACTGGATAATAATGGGTTCCAGTTCATGGGATAGCGGATTTCCATTAAGTCCGTTCTGATAAATGGACAGCAAATCGTTAGGCGAAAGAGCGCGTTGCCAAATGCCGAGATCGTCCATCAAGCCTTGATAAGGACGATTGATCCAATTGCCTTCCGTAGGTTCGGCATGATAGTTGCCCAAGATCAACGGGAGAGTGTTTCCCTCCCCGAGCTTGCCCGACAAGGCCGGCCCGACCGCCTCGCCGTTGAGATACCACTGGATCGTGCCCCGTTTGACGACATAAGCGAAGTGCTGCCATACCTCGCCGGTCACCGTATTCCCCGGCGAAGAATAAGGCGTCTTGCTGATACCGTGAACGCGGACGATCCCACCGTTGATCAACACGAAGTCGTAATTCACGTCCTTGCGGAACACCCGATCGAAATCCGAACCGCCGGAGAACAACACCGGGTTGAGCCATACCGAGACCGTGGCTTCGCTGCCCAACGTCAGAAAATCGTCATGAGGAATCACGACGTAATCGTCTTCGCCGTCGAAGGCGAAGGCGCCTCCGATGACTCCATCCTGGATCGGATCGCCATCGAAATTAAAGATGGTGCCGTCGAGGCCGTTATCACTGCTGTCGGCCAAAGTTTCGCCGTCGAGTTCATCGAAAGAATAATAGGCCGCCAAACCGCTGGTAATGGCGTCGAGTGCTTCCACATCTAATTGAACCGCATCGCTTACGGTATCGCCCAAATCATTGACGACCCGAACCGAATAGAGTCCCGCATCCCCGGGAAGCAGATCCGTAAGAATCAGCCGTTCCGAATCGGCACCTTCCAAAGCTTCGCCATTTTTGAGCCACTGGTAGGTGACCGGACGCTTGCCGACGGCCACGATCCGAAAGTCCGCGGTCGCTCCCTCCAACCGCTTCTGCGCCTTGGGTTGCACTTCGATCTTGGGCGGCCCAGAAACGTCCCGACCGGCTGCTTCCAGTATTTCGGCCTCTCCCAAGGGCCTGCCCCAAATAGCCAACTCGTCCAAAACTCCGTCAAAGTAGCGGAGCGCCGTTTCTTCGCCGTCGAAGTTACCGATGTAAAGCGCCTCGTCCCCGGGCGAACCGAGATTTCCCTCGACCGGCTCGCCGAGTGGGAAACCGTTCTTATGGAAATATAGCATGCCGTTCCGATAAACGACGACGAAATGCTGCCACTCTTCCAACTCGACCGAACCCTGAGGCAAATTGGCTTCCCATCCCTTGCGGGTCACCGAACCGTTGTCTCCTCCGGTGCCCGCTCGAACGGCCAGCGTTCTCGTCACCGTGCCCGGATCGTTGATGACCCGGATACCGAGATGGTTTCCTTTCTTGAGCACGTAACTAGCGCTCCGATCGTAGCTGCCGGCGCTCTCTTCTTCTCCATAGGTGTCAGGACGAATCCAGAAAGAGATCGTGGCCTCGCCGGTTAACCCCTCAAGCCCCGAAGTGTCGGGCACTTCCACGAAATCGCCGAAGCCGTCGAATTCCAGTCCGTTGGCTACCTTGCCCGAAGTCCACCCGGTATCCCCGAACCCGACCAAATCGCCGTCCAGTTCGCTGCCGGAACCGTCGCTCGCCCTGGCACCGGAAATTTCGTCGAAAGCCCAATAAGCGACCTGTCCCGTCTCCAATCCGGTGATGGGCGTCACCACCAAGGCAACTGACGCGCTAGCCGTCTCTCCCTGAGCGTTACTAACCCGTACCGAGTACTCCCCGGCGTCCGCAGCCGATACGTAAGGCAATACGAGAACCGATTCCGTTTGCATGCGCAACGCCTCTTGCCCCTTGAACCAGAGATACCGCAAGGGTCCGGCTCCGTCGGCCCAAACGCTCAACATGGCCGTTGCGCCTTCATAGAAAGTGCTCGCTATCGGCTGCTCGATGATTTCCGGGGCTCCGCCGGCCGGCGGCTCGAAATCGCCTTCCATCGCCGCCCGAATCTCATCCGGCGAAAGCGGCCGTTTCCAGATCAGCACTTGATCCATCAACCCCGTGAAAAAACTGTTGCCGTCGTCGGAACCGATGCGCAAGGGCAACTTGTCATCGTCGATAAGCCCCGGAAGCGTTACGGAGTTCTTGAGTTCTCCATCAAGATAGACCTTGATGGCTTCCCCGTCGAAAACGCCCGCGATATGGTACCAGACCTCAGCCTCCAGCGACTCTTCGATATTGGCCGTGAAATTCGCTCCTCCGTTCTTAACCAAAAAGTTCATGCCGCCCGGCCGGACGCCCTGTAGGAAGAAATAATTATTGCCCTTCTCCAACATGCGATTACCCGCCGACGCCGCGTCCAACGGCACGTCGGAACGGAACCAAGCCATGACCGTCAGCCCCCCGGTCACGTCGGCGCCGATGGCCGGAGCGTCAGGAACTTCGATATAATTATCGCCGCTGAATTGAATCGCTCCCCCGATCTTGCCTCCTACCCAATGGGAATCCTCGTCGGGAAAATTCACCAACTCGCCGTCGTTATCGCCGGCGCTGTCGCTGGCCGTCAGTCCGCTCTCCTCGTCGAAGTTCCATTCCGCTACGAGGCCGTCGCGGATGGACGTTACGCCGCCGCCACCACCGCCCGGAGATTCGAAATCGCCTTCCATCGCTGCACGAATCTCGTCCGCCGAAAGCGGCCGGTTCCAGATCAGCACCTGATCCATCAACCCCGTGAAAAAGGAACCGGAATCGTCGGAACCGATACGCAACGGCAACCCGTTATCGTCGATGGGGCCCGGAAGCGTTACGGAATTCTTGAGTTCGCCGTTGAGATAAACCTTGGCGGTTTCTCCGTCGAAAACGCCCGCAATATGATGCCAGACCCCGGCCTCCAGCGACTCTTCGGTACTGACCGTGAAATTCGCTCCCTCGTGCTTGACCAAAAAGTTCATGCCGCCCGGACGGACGCCCTGCAGGAAGAAATAGTTATTGCCCTTCTCCAACATGCGATTGCCTGCCCCCGACGCGTCCAACGGAACGTCGGAACGGAACCAAGCCATGACCGTCAGACCTTCGGTCACGTCGGCGCCGATGGCCGGAGCGTCGGGAACTTCAATATAATTATCGCCGCTGAACTGAATCGCTCCCCCCATCTTGCCCGTTACCCAATGGGAAACTTCGTCAGGGAAATTCACCAACTCGCCGTCGTTGTCGCCGGCGCTGTCGCCCGCCGTCAAACCACTCTTTTCGTCGAAGTTCCATTCCGCCACCAAGCCGTCGCGAAGGGACGGTTCGGCTCCAGCGGTTCGGTTGACCGATACGCCGAAAATCAGCGTGACAGAAGAAAACCATAGAAAGGCACGCAGATACTTCATAAGCAAAAATTACGGGGCCGGGGTTAATCGAACTTACACCGGGTTCCGGTTAGGTCAAGGATTATCCGGGATCAAACACACTCGCTCAGGGTGACGCAATCGGCCCGAAAACCGCCAAAGATCTAAGGGACCGTCCCACCCTCGCTTCATTGGGGACAGCTACCGGCGTTTTGTCCGGGTCGCTCCCAAGATAACCAAATCCGAAGATCGCCGATCGTTGTTTCGTGCATCACGATGACCCGAGTTTCCTACCTTTCGAACGACGGCTCTACCGCTTCGTGAACACTTCGATCGCAGGATCGCAAAGAATGCCACCGCCCGATAGTTGGCTTCCCGGTTCAGTTCCGAACCTCGAGCTCGTAACGCCCTCTCGATCGAACGGCGATTGCCGTGGGACTTGAAGTTTACCTCGCCCCGTTCATCGGGTAGGCTGGGGCCAGTCTAAGCATGATGCTGATCGTCGACAACTACGATTCGTTTACCTACAACCTGGTGCAATACTTGGGCGAAATGCGCACCGAGATGACCGTCGTGCGCAACGACGAAATCAACTTGACCCAGTTGCAGTCCTTGGACCTGAAACGGATTCTGATTTCGCCGGGCCCCTGCACGCCGGAAATGGCGGGGCAATCCAACGCCATCATCAAGCGATGGGCGGGCGTTCTGCCCATCCTGGGCGTCTGCTTGGGACACCAGTGCATCGCTCATACGTTCCAGGCGAAGGTCGAAGTCAACTACCGCATGATGCACGGTAAAACTTCCCCGATAAAACACAACGGCCGGGAACTCTTTAAGGATATTCCCAATCCCTTCACGGCCACTCGCTACCATTCGCTCGTCGTGAATCGCGATAGCCTTCCCGATTGCCTGGAGATCACCGCCGAAACCGACGAGGGCGAAATCATGGGATTGCGTCACCGGGAACTCCCCATTTGGGGCGTCCAGTTCCATCCCGAAAGCATCCTCACCGAATACGGCAAGGAACTCCTCCGCAACTTCCTGACGCTCAACTGAGCCTCCGGCGAAGCGCACCGGCCTGGAACCGGTCGGGACCGACCGGGGGACGGATCAATAGAAACTATGCCAATTCCCCGAGTAGCGCCAGCGGATCTCACTGCGATTCCGGGTTTCGACATGGCCGTCGCCGAAAAGCAAATTGACCGAGGCCACCTGATTCTTCCAGCGATGGCCTCGCTGGGCCTGCTCTAGATCCGGATCGCCGATCGAAACCGCATGTTGGCATTGATCGGTCAAAATCGGCTGAAGAGACACTCGGTTATCGGTCTGCTTGAGCGGCCAACCGTCTTCGTGCTGCCAAGCGTTACTGCCCGTAGCGCCCCGGGGCACCGGGAACCAGCGGCTGCCGCCGGCCGCTCGGGGCACCCACCAACTGTGAAAGATGATAGCGAAATTTTGAAACCTCCGCCGATGATAGGCATTAAGATCTTCGACGTCCCCGATCCCCTGCCCCTGATTGTTTTCGCGATACCACTTGTCGGCCTCGGCGAATTCTTCGGGACGGGTCGTGCAAAACCACATGGGAACCGTCATGCCGTAAGGCTCGACCATCAACGGAAAATCGATGCCCACGTCCCAAGGATTTAGTCCGGTCACCGGCATTGGCGCCGAAGGAAATCGGCCCTGCCGATCGTCGGTAGCGTACAACGACGCCGCCAATCCCCATTGACGATAATTGGACGTGCAATTAACCGTCTTGGCCTTGAATTTGGCCTTGCTCAGCGCCGGCAGCAGCATACCGGCTAGAATGGCGATAATCGCGATGACGACCAGCAATTCGATCAGTGTAAAGCCTGCCCTGCGATGCTGATTCATGGCGCGAAAAAGTGATTAGGCCTGTTTAACGGCGATTTCGACGATACCTTGGGAGTTCGCGAGCCATGATAACCCTTTTCCCTGCCGACGACCAAACACTATCGCCGCTTCGGAACCGGGATCAAGATTCACCGCTCTCGAGCTCCGGCAAAAAACCGCATCTCGGCTCCCGGCTCCGCAACGGAAATACCCCGCCACGAAACACGTCTCATCCGCCCCTAATCCAGCGAAGCTGTCGAAGCGCCGAAAAAATACCGGCGACTGACCGGCATACCTGCGGCGATCGCCATGGTCCGTTCGTCTCAGATCCGCAGTCCTAGACCAACCTGCCGGAAATCTGGATAATCGAATGACTGACACCGCAGCAGAAGAATCGAACGATCTCTGCTTCATGAGGCGAGCCTTGGCTTTGGCCAAACGCGGGATCGGCCGGGTTTCGCCCAATCCCGCGGTCGGCGCGGTACTCACTCGGCATGGGACCGTTTTGGGCGAAGGCTGGCATCGCGGCCCCGGATTCCGGCACGCGGAAATCGTAGCCAGGGACGAGGCCCTGAAAAAAGTTCGCTCGCTTCAAGGCTGCACTCTCTACGTCACATTGGAGCCCTGTTCGACGCACGGCCGAACCCCTCCTTGCACCGATGCTATCCTTAATGACGGGATAAGCCGGGTCGTATATGCGGCCACGGACCCCAATCCGGCTCATCGAGGCCGGAGCAAAACCTTGCTCGAGAGTTCAAGGGTCCAGGTCGATCAGGGGCTGTTGCAATCGGAAGCCGAAGCGATCAATCCGGGGTTCAACCACTGGATCGTACAACGACGCCCGCTGGTAACCCTCAAGGCGGCCATGACCCTGGACGGCAAAATCGCCTCCCCGACCGGCGAATCGAAATGGCTCACCGGGCTCGGGGCCCGAAAAAACGCCATGCGCCTGCGCTATGCCCACGACGCCATTTTAGTCGGCATAGGAACGGTCTTGACCGACGACCCCCAACTCACCGTTCGAGACGGCCCAAAACTGGATAAAAATATCCCCCGAAAGTGTTTGCGCCGCTTCGTGCTCGACAAGAACGCCCGCACTCCGATCGATTGCCGCCTGTGCTCCGATCCCTATCCCGATTCAACCACTGTCGTAGTCGGGCCCCGAGTGCCGCGAGCTAAAGTGGAACGACTCCGGGAACGGGTCGAAGTCTGGCGAGCCCCCCTGGAGTCGGGACGCCTTTCTCTCAATTGGCTCCTCGACCGCATGGGGAAGGAGTCGATCACCAGCCTCTTGGTCGAGGGAGGCGCTCAAGTCCAAGGCTCCTTCGTCACCAACGGTCTCGTTCACCGGATCGCCTTTTACTACGCTCCGATAATCTTGGGAGGAGCCGATTCCGTGAAAGCCATCGGCGGTGACCGGCTCCGCAACGCTCTGCCTTTAACCGCCCTGCATGACCTCCGCTGGAAAAAAATCGGCGAAGATCTGCTACTTACCGCGTCTGTCGCCCCGGCTGACGGTTCGTCACCGAACCCTGACCGCCCACCTCAATAAATCACATGTTCAAGGGCATTATCGAAGAAACCGGACAAATCCGACGAATCGACCGTCTTCCGGACGGCGGCACTATGGAATTATTAATCCCTGCCATCGGAGAAAGTCTCCGGATCGGCGACAGCTTGGCCGTCAACGGCTGTTGCCTGACGGTCACTCGATTACAGGAAGAAAATGACGCCCGCCTCGCCTCATTCGACTTGCTCGGCGAAACATGGGAAAAAACGAATTTCCGTTATTTGACGCCCGGCGCTCTGGTCAACCTGGAACGGCCGATGAAACTCGACGACCGGATAGACGGCCATTTGGTGTCCGGCCATATCGACGGGCTCGGGACCGTAAAGCAAAAAAAACGACGCGGCCGGGACTGGCTATTCGAAATCGCGCCGCTGTCCGAATGCTTGAAATATCTCGTTCCCAAAGGCTCGATCGCGCTAGACGGCATCAGCCTCACCGTGGCGGAAACTCACCCCGAAAGTTTCGGCGTCTGGATTATTCCTCACACCTTGAAGGTCACCAATTTGAAAGACCTCGCCGAAGGGTGCCGGGTAAATTTGGAGGCGGATCTGATGGCCAAATATGCCGAACGGTTGCTGCAGGAACGCGGTCCGATCTCTCCGGGGACCGAAAAGGTTGGTGCGGTTAGCAGGACTTGAACCTGCACGCCTTGCGGCACAACCCCCTCAAGGTTGCGTGTCTGCCAATTCCACCATAACCGCGATGGCATTCTTCATGCCGCCAAAGCACAAGCATTGCAAGCTATTAATCGTTCGGAAGAAATAACGCGGCGTAATCAAGCGAGCGACTAGACTTACTCCCCGGCGAGCGTGTATAACGGGAACAGGCTATCACCAGTGACGGCGTCACATCCATGGCGGAAACACCCATTAAATCCCTGACTCCCGCGATGCGGGAACAATACGACAAAGCTCGGCAAGCGTTCGACCGCGGCAACTTCGATTACGCCGTCACCTTGCTGGAGAACGTGCTTCGCCATGCGCCCTCGTGCTATCCGGCTCGGGAAACGTTGCGCGCCACCCAGATGCGCCGGCATAACAGCAAGAAGAGCTTTTTCAAAAAAATGCTGAACGCCGCCAGTCATTCCTCTTCTCTGACCAAAGCTCGGCTCACGATCAATTCCAAACCGGAACAAACGTTGGCCGAGTGCGAATCGATCCTCTCCGAAAACCCCAATAACATCGCCGCGCACAAAACGCTCGCCCAAGCGGCCATGGCTTGCCAATTCCCCAAGAGCGCCGTGCTTTCCCTGGAAGTGGCGTTCCACCACCAACCGCAGGATCGAGAAACCGGACTCCGGCTTTCGGAAGCGCTACAGGCCGCCGGCAATCCGTTACGCGCCGAAGAAGTCCTCAAGGGACTGGCGGCGAATCTCAACAACGACCCCGAAATAATCCAAGCGCTCAAAGACGCCTCGGCCAAGCGTTCGCTGGGCGAACGCGGCTATGAAAAGCTCGCTACCGGCCAGGGAACCTTTCGCGACGCGCTCAAAGACCAAGGCGAAACCGCCGAACTCCAAGAGGGCGAAAAAACCTTTCAATCGGAAGAGGCCCAAGAACGGCGCATCGCTCAATGCGTCAAGCTGCTTCAGGATAATCCCGACCATCTGCCGACGATCAAACAACTGGGCGATATCTACCGGAAAGCCGGCGACTGGGACAATGCCTTGCCGCTCTTCGTCAAACTGACCGAATCGGACCGGGGAGCCGATCCGGAAATTCACCGGATTGTCGGCCAGTTGCAACTGGCGCAATTGGACACCGAGATCGACGAACTGGATCCTACCGACGACGAATTCGAGACCAAACGCCAAGCCATTCTACAACGCAAGGAAGACTTGGAATTCGAGAACGCGCAAACGCTGGCCAAACGCTTTCCGGGCGATCACCAATTCCAACTCGACTTGGGCAAACGCTGTCTAGCTCGAGGGCAGATCACCGAAGCCATCAAATTGTTTCAACGGACCCAGGCCAGCGCTCATCACCGGACTCAGGCCCAGCGTTATTTGGCCCGGTGCTTCACTCAACGAGGAATCCTCGATCTGGCCGAAAAAACCCTGCGGGCCGCCTTGGCCGAAAAAACCGTGGTCTCCGACGAAAAAAAGGAACTTCTGTACGATTTGGGCACGGTTCTGGAGAAGGCCGACAAAGACGACGAAGCCATCGAACAGTACAAGCTCATCTACGAAATCGACATCGACTTTCGCGACGTCGCCGAAAAAGTGGACCGGTATTACGCCGACCGCTAACCCGACGGACCGGAGCCCCTACCGATCGCGTTCCAGCAGGTGTTCGGCTAACGATCGCAAGGCGATCACCCGACGTTTCGGGAAAGCGCCCAACGCTTTAAACGCCGCGTCGGTCAACCGCCGGGCGATCGCTTGGGAGGGTTCCAGGCCGACGACGCTCGGATAGGTCGCCTTCTGACTGCTCTCGTCCTTGCCGGCGGTTTTCCCGAGCGTCTCGGTGCTTTGCGTAACGTCAAGAATATCGTCGATCACCTGAAAGGCGAGACCTACCCGGGAGCCGAATTCGGTAAGGGCGTCCAATTCCCGGGGCGGGCAATCGGCGCTCATCCCTCCCAACCGGACCGAGCAACGCAACAAAGCCGAAGTTTTCCGTTCATGGATGAATTGCAATTCGGATCGGGACAGCGCTTCGCCCTCCGCTTCCAGATCGGCGGCTTGACCCGCCACCAATTGCCGAGAACCCGCCGCTCGAGCGAGCTCTTGAACGAAGGCCTGATGGCCATATCTCGCGGTCGCTTCGCAACCCGCCGTCATTTCGAAGGCGCAAGTCTGCAAGGCGTCTCCGGCCAAAATGGCCATGGCCTCGCCGTAGACCTTGTGATTGGTCGGTTTGCCGCGTCGCAAATCATCGTCGTCCATCGCCGGCAAATCGTCGTGAATCAACGAATAGGTATGAATGCATTCCACCGCGCAAGCCAACGGAAGCGCCCGTTCCCAAGTCCCCCGGCAAGCCTCGGCCGCGGCCAAGCATAACAACGGGCGCAATCGCTTTCCCCCGGCGAATATCGAATAACGAATCGCTTCGTGCAGCTTTTTCGGTTTGGTCGACGACGGAGGAAGCAGCCGTTTCAAACCGGAATTGACGAAACGTTCGCCCTGTTCAAAAAAATCCGCCAGCTGGAAATTCTTCAAACTCATTCGAGTCAATTGTTCGTCCGAACCGATTCAAAGTTAATCGATGCTCTAACGAAACGAGGCCCCAATCGCAAGAATTCCTTGTCGGGCCGGGTGAAATCCCTGCCGAGCGGCAACCCAACCTCCCCCCGGCCGGCGCCATCGCCATTCGACTCGAACGAAAAAAGGTAACTGCCTACGTATGGGATGCCTTTTTTTGACAAGAATGACCCATTAGTTCGTGAGTGCCGGTTCAACCCTGGCAAAGTTAGGCGGCCTGCAACTTAACGGTCAGTTCTTGTGCGGAAAGTGCCAGAGTTTGGATGATTTCCCACCCTCTTTTTTTGGCAGTGCTGATGACGCTGTACAGAGCGACGAAATCTCGAGCGCCTGCTTCGGTGCGAAAGCATCCGAAGATTTTCATGCAGAGTTTCATCATTCTCAAGTCGCGTTCGGCCAAATTGTTGGTAAAAGGGATGCTCCAATCCCTCACAAACCGAAGGAAATCCTCTTTTTTATCCTGGAGCCGTAACGCTAGATTATGACCGGGGCGTCGTTTCTTCCTGCCGCGCTTACGAGAAGATACCAGTGGATTCTCCTCATGATAGGTTATCGCCAGCGCCAACAATTCACCATATCGGCGATCGATTTTTTCCCAGATCTCATCCGAAACGAGGGGCGAACCTCGATTGCCGGCTTGAGCGGCGCGATATTTTGCTCGCCGAACGTATCGTTCCAGCAGTAGCAGGAACCGATGCATTTTTTGAGCCCAATTCTCGCCTTGTTCCATGACCGCTTGCAATTCCCGCAATAGATGAGCATTGCAGTACCCATGAATAAGATCCGTCATTTTCGCATAGGAAGGCATGCAGTCATGAACCACTCGTCCCTGGAGGGACTCAAACATGGCGCCGCGGGTGGGCGAAATGCGATAGCACGTCAGGGTCAGAGTGCTCATGACGTGCAGCCACCAAAGGCGACCGCCGATGCGAAAACCAGTCTCGTCCAGATGCTTGGTCTCGGTTCCTTGCGCCACCTGTCGCTCCAGTTCCTGGAGCACTTGAGCGATCAGTTTCGCCGCCCGTTGACACATCTTCTTGACCGTGGCTGAGGAGAGGTCGACCTTCAAAAGCACGCGCATAATGTCCACGACTCGCCGCTCGGGCAGGAATTGAGCGACCCGCAGATAGATCACTTTCGCGGTCAAAATCGGGCCGAACTGGATCGGCCCGTCAACTCCCTTGGGAAAGGCGGCCTTGACCCGCTTGCCGCATTTCGGACAAGAGCAACTGTGAGCTCGATACTCCGTGTATTCCAGTTGGCGATTCGTCTCATTCTCGTCCAGAACTTGTCGCTTCTCGCAAGTCGAATCCCATTCGGTATCTGACTCGAGAGTTTCCCCGCAATGCGGGCAGACCTCCGGGTACCGATCCTGGTGATGATCCGGATGCGAACCTTGTTCCATGGTCCGGCCTTGATGTCCGGGTTGGCCACCTAACGGTTTCTTTTCGCACTGGCGTTTAGGTTGGCCGTTGACGGTGGCGTTTTTCTTTTTCAACCCATCCGAAGAAGGCGGCTTGCTGCTGTTGCTACTGTCCTTGGCGGCTTGTTGCTTTAACTCCGTGATGGTTTCCGTTAATTCGCCAACCAAGGCGAGCTGCTCCTCTAATTGTTCCTGGAGCTTTTTCTCCCCGGAAGCGGCACCGTCGGACCGTTCGGCGGTTGCCGATTCGGAAGGGAACGTCGAAGCGCCGTCTGGAATAGTTGCCGCGGCGTTACCATTCTCCCAGCGGACTTTTTCCTCCTTCAATTCGGTGATCTGATCCTTTTGCCGCTGGACCAAAAGTTCCAATTCTCGATTCCGGCGAAGAAGTTCCTGAATTCGCTGCCGCAACTCCTTGATTTTTGATTTCAGCAGCGGAAACTGCTGGAATAAGAATAGAAAGAGATTGATCCCCCGAGCCGGTTTCGTTTGAGGATTGCTGGAAGTCGATTCTGTTTGATTTGCAGAAACGCTCGCCATGACCCATAATAGCACGGTTCGAGCGTTTCCGCAAGGAAAATTGAATATCGGATACGTAGGCAGTTACGAAAAAAGAATGAACGATCGCTGATTGCACGGCGTCGAAACGTAGATTACCATATTGACAATCGGTATCGGATCATTAGAATTTCCGTCCATTTTTAACCGAAAGGAATCGAAGATTTGAATAGTGAGCTCATGAAGCAGGCGGCGGATAAAATCCCCAATCCGAATATCCTGATCAACACCATTTCCCGACGCGTCAGGCAATTGACCGCCGGGAGCCGCCCCTTGCTTGACGACATCGTGGGCAACCCCCCTACCATCGATATCGCCCTTCGAGAATTGATCGAAGAAAAGATCACCTGGAGTCCCCATACCGAAAAGGATCAGTCGGAATCAGATTCCTAAACCGACAGCGACCGCCGACCAGGAAGGGCGCCCCAGGGCCGACCGGTAATGGACGCCATCGTCAACAATCGCAAGGCGCGGCATGATTTCCAGATCCTCGAAACTTTCGAAGCCGGGATCGTGCTGAAGGGCACGGAAGTCAAATCGTTACGAGCCGGCAAGGCGCAGATTCGGGAAGCGTTCGCCCGCGTCGAAAAAGACGAAATCTTCCTCTACAACGCTCATATCGAGGAATACGGATTCGGCAACCTGAGCAACCATATTCCCAAGGCGAAGCGCAAGCTGTTGCTGCACCGCCGGGAAATTCGGAAGCTATTCGGGTTGGAAACGGCCGAGGGACACACCTTGATTCCATTGGCCCTGTATTGGAAAAAGGGCAAGGTCAAAGTCCTGATTGGCGTCGCCAAGGGCAAGGATCGTTGGGACAAGCGCCGCGACTTGCAAACTCGAGAGTTGGACCGGGAAGCCCGCCGAAGCGTCATGCATCGACAAAAGGGCAAATGAGTTCGATCGATTTCCGGCAATAACGGGAAATACCGGGCGCCGCCAGAGTTCTCGCCGTCGCCTAGGCTGCGATCGTCAAAGCCGTGCCGACGGATTACGGTCGGGGCTTCCGCAAGTCAACGGTCTTAGGGGCGAAAACCACTTTTTGAGCGACCGGCTGTCCTCAGCGACATCCCGCGAACGAACCCCGATGAAAGCGGAACCCGCCGGCTCGGGTTCAGACCCCAGCCGCGCCGGTGGGGAAAGATTTGCGCCAGCGCCTTTTGACCGCTTTGACGACTAATCCCTTCTTGATGGCCTTGGCGCTTACCCGGATATGCTTCACTTCGCCGCCGATCACGACCTTGACCCGTTGCAAATTGGGAAAGAACCGCCTTTTAGTCACTCCCGTGATATGGGTTCCGATGCCGCCCTCTTTCTTGGCTTTACCCCGTCGCCAGATATGGTTGCCCTTCCGGGGGCGCTTTCCGGTCAACTGACAAATTCTAGACATGGCCGATCCTTCGCTTGGTGCAAAAAGGGAAGGATAGTAGGGTTTTCCGATCGGGATGCAAGCGCAATTATAAGGAAAAATCGATAATCGCCCCCACCAACGATCGTCATCTCCGACCGCTGGCTGATCCCGGGTGCCGTGAGCTCCTCGAGTCGGCGATTCGAAGCGACACCGTTTCCGGAGTTCGCCGTCCTCCCCTACCCGTCGCCATCGGCCAAACGGTCATCGACCGCCATCGTACCGCAACCTATTCTCGCCAAAATCGAACTCGAGATCGGGAACTTTCCGGAAAACCGGAAACCTGGCGGTCGCCACTTCGGTGAACAGCCGGTAGATTGAAGGTGCCGCGCGAAGCCGACAGAGCCGGCGCCAAATTCCTCCCACCGGCGTGCACCGACTGATTGCGAGTCAAGCAATATCCGGGGCGCCCGGCGAAACACCGTCGCATCACGATTTGCTTTTTAAGCATGCGATAATTACCATCCTCGCGAAATGAACGTCCTGCCGATCATTATCCGAGAATTTCATGTTCTCAGCCGAAACCGGGGGGTTTTCGTGCTGAGAACCCTTCTGGTCGGCTACATTTTCGCAGCTTGGTTTATCTCGACCGAATATACGATGGACGGTCCAGCGACACTGAATTTGTTGTCGGAGACGGCTTTTTTTCTGTTCGGGATACCGGCGGCTACGTTAGCCGCCGACACCATCAGTTCGGAGCGCCGTAACCAAACCCTCGGACTACTCAGATTAACCCCGCTGAAACCGTCAGGGGTGGTATTAGGCAAGCTAGTCTCCAGTTCGGCTCAATTTGTCCTCTGCCTCATTGCCATCGTTCCCATTTTCTCCCTTTCGCTGTTGCAAGGAGGACTTGATTGGATCGATGTCATAATCCGAACACTACGGGTATTCACCTTAATCTTTCTAGCTCTGTCTATCGGTTTATTCTTTTCGACCATCTTTCGGCAAGCATCCAGCTCAATTTTATTGAGTCTGATCACTTTGGCCGGTTACTATTTCGGATTTTACCGCGAAGAACTCCAGCAGTGGTACCAAAATACAATCGAGCCTACATCCCAATTAACTTATCTGATAGATATCGGTAGCGCCTTCGGGCTAGGACTAATTTTTTTCAATTTATCTTGGATCGCTTTTCGAACGATTTGGAGGATTGAATCCAACCCCGGCAACCGTACGCTGCCTGTTCGATCGCTTTCAAACCGGCGAAGAACTGTTCTCAAACGCCCCCTGTTACGATTCAAAGATCATTGCAATCCCCTTGATCAGTTAGCGGACAAATCCAATTCCCATCTGATTCGCCGCCTGCTTGTGAGTCTACCAACGGCATGTATTCTGGTCTTGGGAGTCAGCAGTATCTTTTCTAGTTCGATGGCTATTTTCGGTTATGGCTTGCTTTTTTATTTGGAGCTTTTTTTACGCTTGCTTGCATCCGTGGAAGCTTCGGGGCCGGCACACGCAATGCGTGCTGCAGGATGGTTAGATTTACTACTGATTGCACCGAAAAACAAGCTACTGTTAACAGGAGATATTTTTTCCACGTTGAACCGATTACGAAAAAATCCGTTACGAGCTTTGATTTTTTGCCATGCCATGCAAGCGATAATCATGGCGAATCTGTACTTTGACTTTGCTTTTATGGAAAGCAGCGTGTCGATGATCAAATGGATTCTAGTATTTCACTTCGGCAATTGCTTTCTGCTTTGGCTGGAATTCCATTCCCTGAGAATTCTTGGACTATGGCTGGGCCTCGGGTGGAACAATAGAATACTAACTTCCGGAATTGCTAGAATATTAACTTCCGTAATTGCAATTTCGTTTTTTTGCCTGATTCCCTTCATGGTTACCTATCTCTGGACATTTCTGTTTATACTCCAGTCCCGCAATAGTGAATGGGGAACTGATATCTGGATCATTATCTTTTTTGCCGTCCGTTTGTTTTGGGTGGTTTTTGGTTACCTGCTGGCATCGACACGTTTATCAGCTTTGCGAAAAACTATCAGTCCTTGATCACGCTTTCCGAAAGCGCTTGAATCCCCTTTTTTTCGACCGATAGCGGCATAGAACTGCTTCGACTAACCCGTTAGATTACATTACGGAAATTATAAGCGATTTCGATCACGACCGTTAATGCGTCATTATCATCGGAGAGAGAAATTTTCTTAGCTCCATACCATCAAATCCTGAACTTGAGTCGACAGTAGAAACCTGTCGTGCGGATTATCGGTTATTATTCCCGAAGGAAATTCGAAGCAAACCTCATAAAAGTTGGAGGCGGCACTGATTATTAAAAACAGTATCAACCATGCTTCAGTAGCGAATTCCGGTTGCGGAACAATCGACTGCCTAAACAGGGTGGTTTCGATCGGATCAGGCCATTGCTTACGCTCGCTCCAAACAGATTGGGTTACCGGCAAAGACGCTCGTAACGACCTGTCAGCTGAATCACCTGTCGCTGGCCTCTCGCCAGATTTAGGGTTTTTCCACCCATTTGCCGTTTCCGATAACCATAAACCGCCGAATTATCGGGGCAAAAATCAAATGACGAAATTGATCGATTGTCGTTTCCTGGCACCGATTATTGCTGGGGCAGCTCTGGGTTGCTCGATTTATCGAGCCGGAGCTCACCGATTACCGAAGGAGATAAGCCGGGCGTTCGATTAAAATTAAACTTGCGTTATCGGGAATAATCGGTTTCAATCCACCCGTTCTGAACATCTTACCGATAATTTTCCGGGAACTGCATGTTCTCAGCCGTAAACCGCTGGTGTATTGGCTGAGACCGACTCTAGTCGGTCTCATGCTAATCGCCGAGGTCGTTTCGTTGAGTGAAAGCTTGAGCGGACAGAATTCGTTGCGATTGCTAACGGCGATAGCTCTTTTTTGCTTTGTCTCGACTGCGGCGATTCTAGCCGCCGACACCATTAGTTCGGAGCGTCGGAATCGAACCCTCGGAATTCTCAGATTAACCCCACTGAAGCCGTCGGCGTTGTTATTGGGCAAGCTCATCTCCAATTCGACCCAGTTTGTCTTATGCCTGATCGCCATCGCCCCGATTTTAGCCATTTCAATTCTGAAGGGCGGTCTGGTATGGTATGATGTCTCGATCCAATTACTGAAAATCTTCGCCATGGTTTTGCTGGCTTTGTCCGTCAGTCTGTTCTATTCGACGATTTGCCGCCATGTTGTCAGTTCGACGGTGTTAAGCCTGATTACTTTGGGCGTCTGCTATATTCTATCTATCGACCTCCCATATCTGTGCTCTCTTGGCCTCTCTTTCTTAGATTATCAGTTCGGGACTTTCCCTGAAAGCTTTCAATATTTCCACCAATACCTTGGGCACCGGTGGTACAACTATCTATCCGACATGAGAGATCTACTGATCCTCGGTAGCGCTTTCGGTTTGGCGCTACTCTTTTTTGCGCTAGCCTGGTTGGGGTTTCGATTAATTTGGAAAAAGGAATCCGATCCCGGACGCCGGATTTTTGGTTCTCGTAATACGAAGAACCCGGCTATCCTCCCTTTCAATCGCCCTCTGATGCGATTCGAAGACGATCGCAACCCCCTCGATCAGTTATCTTGGCACCTTGGTTCACATTGGTTTCGACGCCTCTTCGTGTACTTGTCCACGGGCGGTTGCTTATGCCTTAGCGTATTGATCTTCGTTCACTCCGAATGGATTTTTTTCGGATATCTCGGAATCTTTTTGCTGGAACTAATCTTTCGTTTATACGCCGCTTTGGATACTCCGGGACCGATTCGAGAAATGCGGGCTTCCGGATGGTTGGATTTGCTGCTGACCGTCCCGAATAACAGTCGCCTGGTTATCGAAGGGATACTTTCCACTCTGAAACGATCGCAAGACGGGATCTTCAACAGCCTGATTATCTACCATGTGCTGCTAATGGCATTCATGATGATCCCGCTCGCCCTCTTGGAAGATAGCGAAGCGGTTATGGGCCTGGTCCTCATGTTCCATATCGGTTCCTGCTTTTTGATCTGGCTGGAATTTCACTCTTTGCGCACTTTCGGTTTTTGGTTAGGCCTGCGATTGAGTGGCAGAATGTTGACTTCCGGAATCGTCGGTTTTTGCTTTTGTTTAATACCGCCCGCCAGTTTGATAGCCTGTATCTTCCTGTATGAAGTCTGTATTTCGTTTGACTTCGATTCGACCATCCATCCATGGATCGTTATTTGGTTTTGCATCCGGATTAGTTGGGCAGTCTTCTGGCATCTGCTGGCGAAAAATCATCTGAAGACTTTTCAAGTGGCCCTGAACGGTGAATAACCCTTTGCCGCAAAACAGGGAAACGATCGTTTTCAACCGACAATCCGAGGCTATACGGAACTGAGGTTCCGGCTAATACCGATCCCTCGGAGTGCCTTGAACCCGAAATCCTCGACCGAATCGCCCCGGTTGCTTTCTTGGAGGAATTACTGCCGTTGAGCGAGTCTAAAACGCCGCTGCCGCCGGTCACTGACGAAACCGTCCAACTCATCGCGGCCCTCTCACGATTTCAAATTCACCGGCCCCTCGATATCGCCCGATCGCCGTTTCCGGTTCCCAAACGGCCCGAGCCGAAACGCCCCAAAGCAGTAAACTGTCAGAGTCGATCGAACCTTTGGCTTCGCAATAGCCCCTGCCGCTGCCGACACCAGGCTTCCCGCCCTGCCGAATTAGCGAGAATCACGTTCAAAACCGCTCACGATAATTGCAAACTACACTTTACATTTCCGGTGATTCTGTTCCAATTTCCACAAATTGAACATTCTGCCGATCATCTTTCGGGAATTCTATGTGCTCAGCCGAAGACCCTTGGTTTATCTGCTAAGAACAGCTTTAGTCGGCTTCGTTCTCTCCGTTTGGTATTACTTCGCCTCGCAAGAAACGGACGGATCGTATTTGTTGCTGAACTTAACGTTAGCGGCTCACCTGGTCTTCGGGACGACGGCAGCTGTCTTGGCTTCCGACGCTATCAGTTCGGAGCGACGCAACCGCACCCTCGGGATTCTCAAGTTAACTCCGCTGAAACCATCAGAACTGATATTAGGTAAACTCCTCTCCGGTTCGACCCCTTTTGTCTTATGCCTAATCGCCATCGCTCCCATTTTCTCGCTTTCGCTACTGAAGGGCGGCCTTGAGTGGCCCGTCGTTTTGATTCAATTACTGGACGTTTTCGCGTTGGTTTTTCTGGCGCTGGCCATTGGACTGTTTTATTCGACTTTTTGCCTCCAACCGATTTTCTCGGTGGTTTTAAGCCTCATGACGCTTGTCGTCTGCTATTTCGGGGTTAAAGACGTTATTTACGGCACTGAGTTGTCTGTTTTTAATCTGGTTCATTTTTTTCACTTCGACCAATTTCTGTCGGAATGGCAATGGCGGACTCTCGACAATCTACGATCAGGGTATAACAACTTAGGGGAAATCGGTTTGTCCTTCGGTTTGGGAGTTCTCTTTTTCGCGTCGTCCTTGATTGCGTTTCGCGTCGTCTGGCTGGCGGAATCGAATCCCGGATTCTTTTTGTTACGTTGTCGGCCGATTTCCAGCCCGCGGATCATTCCATTAAACCGTCGGTCCTTGCGCTTCGAAGACAACCTCAATCCTCTCGTCAAGTTATCGTGGAACCCTTGTCCGCATTTGATCCGCCGACTATTCGTGAGCGTTCCCACGGGTTGTTGTTTATTCTTCATCTTCGTCGTCTTCCTTTACCCTGGAATGTTTTTCCTCAGTTATACCGGACTCTTTCTGCTGGAACTAAGCATTCGCCTCTACGCCTCCCTGGAAACTCCGAAACTGACCTTTGACCTGCGAGATTCCAAGTGGTTGGATTTGCTGCTGACCGTGCCGAAGTGTCAACGGCTATTGATTCCGGGGGTTTTGACCACTCTCAAGCGATCGCATCAAGGCATGGTGAACGCCCTGATTCTATGCCATGTCCTGCTAGCGGCGATTATGGTAAGTCTGCTCGCCAAGGAAACGGGGAACGACGCGAATATCGGGAAAGTCCTTCTTTGGCATCTTGGTTTCTGCTTCCTGGCTCCGTATGAAATCCGTAGTTTGCATGCCTGCGGCACTTGGGTGGGCCTATCGTTTCAAGGAAGGTTAGTTGCTTTCGCTTCGCTATTTTTTCTCTTTTGCTTGATCCCCGTTTGCGGAATGATAAGCAATTCCATTCACTACTACGGCTCCCATTCGGTCTCCGTTTTTTGGATTAATCTCTGGTTCGTCATCCGGCTATCGGTTGCCGCCTTGGGGTATTCGTTGGCAAAGAACGGATCGAAAGATATCCGCCAGAATCTGAGCCGGGGATAACGCTTCGCACGACGGCCGATTACGAACAGATGTCCCGATAACTTTCTAAACTGAAAATCATGCCAAGAATCCAGGTACCCTTGGGAGACCGAAGTTACGAAGTCCTGATCGGACCACGATTATTGCCCTCTTTGGGGGAACGTTGCCGGAAACTGAATCTGGGACGCCGCTGCCTCGTGGTCACCGACGAAAACGTCAAAAAAATCGCCGCCAAGACCGCGAAAAAATCATTACGCGATGCCGGGTTTGAAGTAACCGTTCATTCGATCCCTCCCGGTGAAGGTTCCAAAAACCTCAAACAACTGCAGCTCGGTTACCGGCAAATGGCCGAGCTGCAGCTAGAACGGGGTTCGTTCGTCGTCGCCTTGGGCGGCGGCGTGGTCGGCGATCTAGCGGGATTTCTCGCGGCCAGTTATCTTCGCGGCATCGATCTAGTACAGATTCCGACTACCTTGCTGGCCCAAGTCGACAGTTCGGTCGGCGGCAAGACCGGCATCAACCTCAAAGCCGGCAAGAATCTGGTCGGGGCCTTTCACCAACCGCGACTGGTCCTCTGCGATCTCGATTTACTCGCTACTTTGCCGCCTCGGGAGTTTCGAGCGGGAATGGCCGAAGTCGTCAAATACGGCATCATCAGAGACGCGCGGCTGTTCGCTCTGCTCGAGAAAAAGTATTCCCAAATCCTGAATCAGGAATCGAAACCCTTGGCGCAAGTCATCGCCCAGAGCTGCCGGATCAAGGCCGAAGTCGTTACCCAAGACGAACAGGAACAAGGCCTGAGGGCTATCCTCAACTACGGGCACACGATCGGCCACGCCTTGGAAGCGATCACCGGTTACGGCAAATATCTGCACGGCGAAGCCATTTCGATCGGCCAAGTCGCGGCGGCCGCTCTCTCGGAAACGATCTTGGGGTTGGAACCACAAGCCAGCGAACGGATCCGAAATCTGCTCGCTGCGATCGGACTGCCGATCTACGCCTCGCTGAACGCTCGCCAGATAACCCGATTGCTCGAGGCCATGCTCTTGGACAAGAAAGTCAGCGACAAAAAAACCCGTTTCGTCTTGGCCGATCGGATCGGCAACGTCCTCACCGGCCAAAATGTTCCGAGCGCCCTCATTCGGTCCACTCTGGTCGCCGGCTCTCGTCACGCTTCCCGAAAATAAGGCACCGGCGCTTCCCGGTAACAATTCGGCCCCCGGCCTCTCGATCAAGCCGCGCAGCCGTGCCCGAAGTCTCGGCGAAAAAGCGGCGAACCCAATCGTGCGCGAAAGTATGCGCGTTGCGCCCGGAACGGGACGAACACGTCCCAGGATTCTCGAACGTCAACGAAGTTCTCGTGAAATGCTCTCGACTCTGGCCGGCCGGTTGGATTGATTTCGGCTCCGGCCAAAGAGTGTCGATTCCTGTCGGACCCTCCCCGCGAGACGCGGAGTTTGGATCACGGCCCAAAAGCGACAGTTCGACTCCATCGTCCCGAAAGTCGAAGCCCTCGGCCTACGACCGATCTTCCTGGAACCGCACGATCAATTATCGCCCCGGCAGTGTCCGTGCGAATCGCGTTTGACGAACGGAGTCCCGACCCCAAGGTTCATTCGGTAAAAAAATCCGAAACCGCTTTCAAGCGATCAAACCAACTCTTATCCTCCGATGTCAGCCCAAAACGCTCGCCGTCATACAATTTGGCGCCTCCAACACCGTAGATCCCATTAACATCCGGAATCCCGTCGAGGGAATACAAATCTCTCACCACTTCAGTCGGGAGCCCTTTCCCGATGATTACAACGGCACCGTCACTCTCCTCGTAGATAGTCCTCAGGGCGGGATATCTCAAATACCCGTCACCTTCCAGGGTAACGTGTTGCGAAGTCGGATCAAGGTACAGACGATGACGACCGCTGTCCTCATAACTTACGACCCAAACGATTGCCAGAACGGCAACCAACGCGGTCACCAGAAAAGCTAACCGAACTTTAGCGCTCATTATCTCGCAACCTCGGGTTCAATTTGCGTCGAGTTAACTGGACACCTTTTCCTCCAGGGCGGCTTTCTGATCGAACGCCAAATGATCTCCGTCGACGTAAACCCTAATGGATTTGTTTTCGACCAGACCGCCCTTGAGCATCTCCTCGGCCAACGGATCTTCCAAATACTTCTCGACCGCCCGCCGCATCGGCCGGGCCCCGTATTTGGGATCGTATCCCTTGTCGACCAAAAACTCCTTGGCCTTTTGATTGAGTTCCAGCAACACCTCCTGCTGCCGCAATCTCTCCAGAACCTTTTCGACTTCCAGCGTCAGGATTTCGTTCAAGTTCTCCCTGTTCAGCGACCGGAACACGATCAGATCGTCCAAGCGATTGATGAACTCCGGATTAAACGAGCGCTTGGCTTGTTCCATGATCCGGTTGCGCATGACGCTGTAAGCCTCCCGGTCCTCTCCTTGGGTGAAGCCGATGACGTTGCTGTCTACCGCCGTCTTGGCACCGATATTCGAAGTCATCAAAATGATGGTGTTCCGAAAATCCACCGTCCGCCCGAAACTGTCGGCCAGCTTGCCCTCCTCGAGAATCTGCAGGATCATGTTGGGCACGTCCGGATGAGCCTTTTCGATTTCGTCGAACAAGACTACCGAATACGGTTTGCGCCGGACCTGCTCGGTCAACTGGCCGCCTTCCTCGAACCCGACATACCCCGGGGGCGCTCCGATCAATCGGGAAACCGAGAACTTCTCCATGTACTCGCTCATGTCCAGATGGATCAGATTCTTCTGGTCGCCGAACATTTGCACGGCAATGGACTTCGCTAACAAGGTCTTGCCCACTCCGGTCGGACCGAGCAACGCGAAAGCGCCGATGGGACGATAAGGGTCCTTGAGATTGGTCCGGGACCGGCACAACGCCCGGCAAAGCACCGAAACCGCTTCTTCCTGGCCCACGACCACTTTGGACAACTCCTTCTCCATACCCAGCAGCCGTTGAATCTCCCCCTGCTCCATCCGTTTCAAAGGGATGCGAGTCCATTTGGATACCACGTCCAGGATATCGTTGTCGTCGACCACCACCTGCTTCTCCTTGCTGCTCAATTTCCAGGCGGTGAGAATCGTTTCCAACTTCTCCTTCGCCTGCTTCTCCTTATCCCTCATGGAAGCGGCGTGCTCGAAATCCTGGTTCTTGATCGCTTTCTCTTTCTCGAATTTGATCTGATCGATCTCGCCTTCCAGTGCCTTGACGTCCGGCGGCCGGGTCATGGACTTGATCCGGGCGCACGCGCCGGCCTCGTCCATGAGATCGATGGCCTTGTCGGGCAGATAGCGCCCGGTGATGTAACGGTCGGACAACTTGACGGAAGCCTCCAAAGCCGCATCGGTCAGCGTGATATTGTGGTGCTCCTCGTATTTGATTTTGACTCCCTTGAGAATCTCCACGGCGTCCTCGATCGAAGGAGCTTCCACGTTGACGGGTTGAAACCGGCGTTCCAAGGCAGCGTCCTTCTCGATGTACTTCCGGTATTCGTCCATCGTGGTCGCCCCGACGCACTGCAGCTCGCCCCGGCTCAAGGCGGGTTTGATGATGTTGGAGGCGTCCATGGTGCCTTCAGCGGAACCGGCGCCGACGATGGTGTGCAGTTCGTCGATGAACAGAATGATATTCTTGGAGCGGCGAATCTCCTCCATCACCGCCTTGATGCGGACTTCGAATTGCCCCCGGTATTTGGTTCCGGCCACCATCAAGGCCAAATCCAAGGTGATGATCCGTTTGTCCCGCAAAATTTCCGGAACGTTGCCGCGGGCGATTTCCTGGGCCAGTCCCTCGACGATGGCCGTTTTCCCGACCCCGGCTTCGCCCAGCAAAACGGGATTGTTTTTGGTGCGCCGGCACAAAATCTGGGTGATCCTTTCGATCTCTTCCTTGCGGCCGATGACCGGATCCATTTCCCCCTTTTTGGCGATATCCGTCAAATCCCGGCCGAAGGTCCGCAGGGCGGGCGTACGTCCCTCTCCCTTCTTTTCGCCGAATTTTTCTTCGACATCGGTATTGCCCAGATCGTCGCTCGACTGCGCGTTGGGATCGAGTTCCTGGAGAATCTCTTCGCGGGTATGCTCGATATCGATATCCAGCGTCCGCAGGACCTTGGCCGCCAACCCGTCGCCTTCCCGCAGCAGCCCCAACAAGATATGTTCGGTGCCGACGTAGGTATGTTTGAGGCTTTTAGCTTCCTTCCCGGCGAGAGTCAGCACCTTCTTTGCCCTCGGGGAATAGGGGCGGTTGTCGACGACCTTGTCGCCCTGTCCCTCGTGCACGTGCTTGCGTACTTCCTCGCGAACCGAGTCGGGATCCAGACCCATTCTCCTGAGGACGTTAACCGCGACTCCCTGCCCCAGCTTGATCAAGCCGAGCAGCAAGTGCTCAGTGCCCACGTAACCATGGTTAAAGCGATCCGCTTCCTTTCTCGCCAGCGCTAAAACCTGATTGGCACGGGGTGTAAAGTTGGTGTATCCGTCTTCGCTCATATCAGCACATCCTTGCCATCAACTGCTGACCGCGGTGCTCCCTCTCCTCGACCTGAGTGATCTCAGGACAGTTTAACCGCAGCACGGCGGCACTGATTATCCGACATTTTACCTCAAGGTCAATCAGGAATTCGATTAAACCCGTACTCCCGTGGAGCCGATTTCGACCGCACTTCGCATCGGACCGTTAATATAAACCCGACCGATCGAGTTTGCTGAAATACTTTTCCGCTCAATCCGAAAAATCCGGCCGGACGTTCGTCGCCTCCTGCCGAACTGCCGGGGCCTCGAATCCGGCGTTGGGAATTTTCGCAATTCTCCGACCCTTCCGGCATCGGTTTTCCGCGATGCGGTACGGAACGGTAACCCGTCTCGAAATGTAATATGGAAGCCAAGTTCGCCTGAGGCGGCCGGCCCTGCTGGTGTCGGCGTTCGTCTGTGGCCGCCGACCGACGCGAGTCCGAGTTCTCCCGTTCCAGTGCCTGGCCTCGATCCCCGCCTACGAACCTGCCGCTACTAACGCATGTCCGCTAACCCGCTGGACTCCGAGCTCGCTCCATTGACGGTGATAGCCTATTCGCCGTTTCGTACGGCCCCGGGATCAGCCGCCCTCCGATCAAATTCCCTTTTCCCGTCGTCCCCTGCTCGCCTCGCTTCGATTCGTTCGACCTTGATCTGTCCTGCTCAATCGTTCTGCCGTCACCCTCTCGCCGCCGCCGCTCGGCGGTGATTATTAGTTGCCGGAAACGCCGATCGAAAGCGTTAGTTCCGTTGAACGCCCAAACTTTCGCGATCCGGAATTCACGGCCTGCGGCGCAAGATACGATCCTTACCGAGAAACAGTCCGAAGAAAAACGCGATCTCATCCGCGAATTGACAAATCGAATAATAATCGCTCTTATTAAGTATCCCGACATTCATGCCATGACTCGTTTTCTGCTTTCCGCCCTCGTATGGGTCGCGACTCTGCCCGGTGTCCTCCGAGCCGATCTCGTCGGCCACTGGACCTTCGACGGTAACGCCCTCGACCACTCCGGCAACGGTAACGACGCCCTGTTAGAAGGAGACGCTTCTTACCAAGACGACTGGGCCCCGGCACTCGGGTTCGGACAATCGCTGAAACTTGAAGGAACGGGCTACGCCTTGGTCGAGCACCACGATTCCCTGAACCTGTCGACGGCGCTGACGCTGACGGCTTGGATCAAACCCCTCGGCAACGTCGGCTGGGACGGCATCATCGCCAAGAATCCCAGCGACGGCTCCGGCGCCAACCAGGCCGGCAACTTCGAACTGCGGCTCAACGCGGGCAACCGGCGCGTCGAGTTTCTCTTTCAACGGGGCGGCGATAACGATACCCGAGGCCTGAACGCTCCCAACACCGTCGTCGAAGAGGGACAGTGGACGCACGTAGCGGTGACCGCCGAAACGGCCGATACCGGCGACGTCCTCTTTTATGTCAATGGAGAACTGGTCGACGAAATGTTCGGCATCATCGAAATCCTCGAGTTACCGAGCAACGAAAGTCCCTTGTATCTCGGCAATCGAGCCGATTTGACCACTACCCCCTTCAACGGACTCCTGGACGACGTACGCATCTACAACGAAGTCCTCGACGAAACCGCGATCGCCGACCTTGTCGCCGGTTCGGCCTCGGCCTTGAGCGCCAGCCGCTTCTCCTCCGCCACCCCGGAAGGCGACCCGATAGCGACGATCTCCAAGACCGATCCCGAAGCGAACGAAACCTATGCCTTTGCGCTGGTATCGGGAGCGGGCGACGACGACAACGGGAAATTCTCCATCGACGGCGATCAGTTGAAGCTCGGTTCCCACCGTTTCCTCGATGATGACGACGGAACGACCTATTCGATTCGCATCGGGACGACCGCACAAAACTCGGGAACGAATCATGAGGACATCTTTACGTTAACCTTGAGCGCTGACGCCGACGCGGACGATCTGCCCGATAACTTCGAGAGGCGTTACAGCGAAGATTTGACCAGGCTCTCCGGGAAAGGCGGAGCCGACGCCGATGCCGACGGCCTCTCCGATCTCGAAGAATTCACCTTGATCAACGGCGATTATCCGGACCTGAATCCGCTCGCCGGCGACACCGACGGCGACGGACTGCTCGACGGCGAAGAACTCGCCGGGGCAGGAGAACGCCCTCCCACTCATCCAGTCAGGTTCGACACCGACAACGACGGACTTTCCGACTCGGTGGAAAACAATTCGGGCACGTTCGCCAGCGCCGTCCAAACCGGCACCGATCCCACCGTTCCGGATACCGACGGGGACGGCGCTCTCGACGGCAAAGAGACGATCCGGGGCACCGATCCCAACGACGAGCACAGCGTACCTGCCGTCGCCTTGGTCGGCTTGTGGCGCTTCGACGAAGAAGACGCCAAGGACTCGTCCGGGTTAGGCCACGACGGCGAACTCTTCGAGGTCTTCTTCTCGGAGGATACGCCCCACGAACTGGGGGAAGGTCGTTCCGCCGAGTTCTTCTCGGATGGCGAAACCCCTCCTTACATCGAGATCCCGCATCATCCGGATTTCAATCTCGACACCGCCGTTTCCATCACCGCCTGGATCCAACCGATCGGCGATGTCGGTTGGGACGGCATCCTCGCCAAAAATCCGAGCGACGGTTCGGCGGCCAATCATGCCGGCAACTACGAACTCCGAGTCCAGGCCGGGGGAGGACGGTTCCTGCAATTTCTGACGCAACAGGGCCAGGTCAACGATACGGCCACATTCACCGGGATAGATACCGGTATCGAAACCGACTTTTGGACGCATGTCGCGGTTACGGCCGATGCCCTTACCGGGGCCATCACTTTCTACATCGACAGCGCCCTCGTCGACGAACAGGCGGAAGCTATCGGCTACGGCGCTTTCCCGACCAACACGAGTCCGCTTTACCTCGGGAACCGGGCCGACATAACGACCACGCCTTGGGACGGCTTGATGGACGATATCGCGCTGTTCGACGGCATCCTCGACGAAGATCAAGTCTTGGAGGCGATGCAGGGCGAATTCGACGGTTTCGAAAGAATACCGTCCCCGCCGACGACTTTTTCGCTGACCGCGATCGACACCGAAGCCGACAACGTCATTCTCGTCTGGCAATCGGAAACCGGGGCGACCTACACGGTGGAAAGCAGCCCGGATCTGGAGACCTGGCAAGCGCTCGCCGAAGGCATCGCCGCGACCGGGCAATCGACCGTCTATCCGGACACTTCGAGGATTAGCGAAACGCCGCGCCTCTTCTACCGCGTCATCCGGCACTGAGGCCGATACTCCGGCAGGTTCCCCGCGGTTTGAGGGCACCGGTTTAAACGAGCGCGACGCGCAGCCGCTTCAGAATAAAACTTCTCTCCGGGTTCCGTGGGCCGCGGCCGGAGCCTCGAAGTTTTACCGATTTTTCGTCCTTGCCGGACGAAAGCGACGACATCGCAATCCAACCGTCCAGCTCCGCCAAACGCTGGGCCGCTCGATTTCGCCCGGTTCCCGGATCGTCCTCGAAAATTAACTGGAACGTCGCCGGCCGTTCGCTTATCCTGCCTCCAATGCGGCGAGTGTCGAAAACGCGATTGACCGTTCCGACGACCTCGCTCTCCCGGTATTCCGTTCCGATTTCCCAATCCGCCGAACCATGATCATCGTCAGTTGCGAACGCCTCGAAGGCCACGAAATCGTCCAATACCTCGGAATCGTCCGGGGCAACACGGTCCGTTCCAAACACGTCGGTAAAGATATTCTCGCCGGGATCCGCAGCATTTTCGGCGGCGAGCTAAAGCAGTACACGGAAATGATGAACGAAGCCCGGATGCAAAGCCTGACGAGAATGATCGAAGACGCCACGGAACTCGGCGCCGACGCCATCATTAACGTCCGCTTCGCGACCTCGCAAATCATGGAGGGTTCGGCTGAATTAATGGTTTACGGCACAGCCGTAAAAATCAGGGTCAAAGGCTAACCGCTCGGGCATCGCTCCGCCGGCGAAACCGCGGAAGCGGACGAATTCCGCTTCGCCCTCGAAAATACACCGGAACACCGCCGGCCGTTTGGATTATCCTGCCGCTGATGCTGCCGGTTTCAATAACGCGATTGACCGTTCCGACGACCTCGCGGTCTCGGGTTTCCGTTTCGATTTCACCACCCGCCAAACTATGATCGTCGTCAATTGCGAGCGTCTCGAAGGCCACGAGATCGTCGAATACCTGGGGTTCGTCAAGGGAAAGAGTGTCGAGCTCTTGGCCGAACACGCTCAGCAACTCGGCGCGAACGCCGTCATCAACGTCCGCATCGCAGTCCCGAATGACTGGAAGGGAACTACACTATTCTACGGCACAGCCGTAAAAATCAGAATCAAAAGCTAACCGTTCGGAAAACGCTCCGCCGATGAAACCGCAGATGCGGACGGTTCGAAACTCCCGACGAACGGGCGGAAGGATCCTGGAGTGCGGCCGGTGCCACGCCAACGCAATCGCGAAGTTTCCCGAACCGGATCTCGTTCCGGATTTTCCGCTGCCAGGCGGTGCCTTTTGCTTCCGGAAAAACGTTTCGCCGTTGACATCCCGGCTCCAGAACGGAATCTTGAAGCCGTGCCTCTCGTCAGGCCTCGGACCGTCCCGCCGCCAGATCGCCATGTCATCGCTCCCCAAACCAGAAATCATTTTTACTCACGAAGGCGACTTGGACGGTTTCGTTTCCGGCAATCTGCTCCAACGGCTGGCCCGCTCCCTCTTCGACTGCGAAGTCCCGATCGAACCGCTCTCTTCCAGTCCCTGGTCGACCCTCAAGTGGTTCCCCAAAAGCGCTTGGGTCTGCGACATCACCTTCGAAGACGTCATCGACCGGGAAAACTGGCTGATCGTCGACCATCACCGCACCCCAAGCCAACCCGAGTCCGCGACTCTCGTCCATGACCTGGATTCCTCGGCCGCCAAGCTGTGCTATCAATTGCTGCGACAGCACCAACCGGGAAACTCCTCCCTCGACCGCTTGGTCGAACTGACCGACATCGGCGACCTGTTCCAGAGCGAGCATGCGGATTTCGTACTGGCGACCGACTACGCCCGGTTGATCAAGACCTATCGCTTCCGGTCGATCCAGCGGCTTTTCGAAAACGATCTGGAATCCATGCTCGACCATCCGCTGCTGGCCGTCATGGCCTCGAAACGCGAAGTCGAGGATCCCGTCGGACTGGCTTGGAGCCGGGAACGCATCACCGAAATCTCCTCCGATATCGGCTATGTCGCCCATGCCGTCGGCGACCTCAATCACATTCTCCACGAACTCCTGAACGACGAGGGCGTTCCCTATACCGTCCTGTTCTCGCTAGCCAAAAATCCCAACCGGCCGATTGCTCTCAGCATTCGGAGCCGGAACGGCCAAGCGTTAGCGGTCGCTCAATCCCTGAACGGCGGCGGACACCCCAACGCGGCCGGCGCCAAATTGCCCGGCGCGATCAATTCGTTTCAGAACGCCGTTCAATTCCTGATCAAGCATTTCCATCCCGAGGAACCAGCCGAGCAGGACATCGGGGCCCTCTTCGAACACTCGAAATTCTGAAGGACGAGCCGGTAATGCCGCGACGCGATCCGGATCAAGCCTGGTCGCCGGCACCTGAGTCGGAGTCGGAGTCGTTTCGGCGAGGCCGAACGGAATCGGTCAAATGCTGACGCAATAATTTCGCCCGCAAAACGTCGCGCTTTTCCACTTTCGTACCTTCCCGGAACCGGTTCTGGATATGGGCCGGCTCGGTGGCGAGGAACAGTTCGTCGATCAACGTCCGGAATTGAGTGGGGAACAATTCCAGATCCACTCCCAACCACAGCATGGAAAGATGGTTTTTGGCTTCGTGGGACGTAATGACGTAGGCGTTCGACAGGATACCGTAGGCGCGGCAGATGTGATCGAGCAATTTTTCCGGCTTGGTTTCCATCATTTTCTGCCGCGCGTTCCCCTCCTGCTCGATGATCTGCATCACCAGTTTCCGGAGTTTCTCGACGATTTCGGTTTCCGAATTGCCCAGGGTTTTCTGATTGGACACCTGAAAGATGTGCCCTTGCGCTTCGGTCCCTTCGCCATACAACCCGCGCACGGCCATGCCGTGACGGTTGGCCGAATTGATGACTTTATTGATAGACTCGTCCAAGACCAATCCCGGCAGATGCAGCATGGCGCTGACGCGGATGCCGGTACCCAGATTGGTCGGACAAGCCGTCAAATAACCCTGCTGGTCGGAAAAGGCGTATTGGACCTGTTTTTCCAACAACGAATCGAAGACGTCCATGCGCTGCCAAGCCTCCTGCAACTGCAGGCCGGGAAGGATGACTTGCATGCGCAAGTGGTCCTCCTCGTTGATCATCACGCTGATCTCCTCGTCGCCGCTCAACACGACCGCGCTTCCCGCCTTGCCGGATTCGTGTTCGCGACTGATCAGATGGCGTTCGACCAATAGCCGCTTCTCCATCTCGGACAACCGCTCCATGTTTTCCGAATAGGCGTCGGCCATCGGCCGCAATCTCAGCACGGCGGGCAACAGAATGTCCCGAGCCTTGGTCCGTTTCTCTTCGTCCGACCGGCCGGGAAAAGGCAAGGTATCCAAATTCCGCGCCAGCCGGACGCGGCTGGTCAGGGCGATCTCGCAATGAGGCCCCTTATGCCCGACGCATTCCTTGACCGATCGAAGAAATTGCGTCAGCTTCAAGATTCCCTCCGCTCGGTAGAAGACAATTCCTCGGAATCTTCGCGAAGCAACTTCAACTGATCCCGCAAGCGGGCGGCCTCTTCGTAGTTCTCGCTGTTGACCGCCTCCTGCAACAGTTTCTGCAGCAAGAGATGGCGCGCCTTCAACTCCAGGGAACTACGCAGCCGCTCCGGAACCTTGCCGGTATGCTTCGGATCGGAAATCCGGTAGATGGTCTTGAGCGCTTCGGCGAGTTCCTTGCCGAAGACCTCGTAGCAATGAACGCACCCGAATCGGCCGGTCTTCTTGAATTCCTTCTGGGTATTGCCGCAGAAATCGCATTTGGTTTCGTTGGAAGGATGAAGCACCCGGACCTTGCCGTGCTTGGCGAACAGTTCCGGAGAAAAAGTGCTGAGATCCTTGACCACGATTTTGTTTTCCTTGGCGCAAGCCCGGCAGCAATCGATCGTGATCATCTTCCCGTCCTCGATCACCGAGAGATGATCCTCCGCTTCATTCTTTCTGCAAAACACACAGAGCATGATTAACCAAACTGATCTTACGACTCCCCGGCTTCGAGCGGTCCGGACCGATCGGCCCGATTGCCAGCCTTACCGGAAATTCAAGCCACTTCCCGGTTCTGTCAAGTCCCGGAATTTCACGAGCGCTCCTTCGATGCTCCCTTCCCCGCCGGCCCTCCTAGGCTCCGGCCAAACTACCGTCGGGCGCCAATTCCCGATCCTCCTTGACTATCGGTTCCCCGGTGGCACATGTCAAGTCGCGATAAGCCGCCATCAGCCGGCGCGTGACCGGTCCGGGAACTCCTTCGCCGATCACCCGCTGGTCCACTTCCACCACCGGTACGATCTCCGCTCCGGTGCCGGTCAGGAAACATTCGTCGGCCACATAAATATCGTAAAGCGTCAAATTGCTTTCTTCCACGATCAAGCCTGCGCTCCCGGCCAGTTCCATGGTCACCTCCCGGGTAATGCCGTAGAGGGCTCCGGCCCCCAGAGGGGGCGTCAGCACCCGGTTGCCGGCCACGATAAACAGATTATCCCCGGTGCATTCGGCGACGTATCCCAAGTGATTGAGCATGATGGCCTCGACGCATCCCGCCCCCATCGCCTCGATCTTGGCGAGAATGTTGTTGAGATAGTTTAACGATTTGATCGCCGGATTGATGGCGTTGTTCAAATTTCGCATCGTGGAGGCGGTGATGATATTCAATCCCTCCCGGTAATATTTCTCGGGATACAGCTGGATGGCGCTGGCGATGACGATCACCGAAGGGTTCGGACACCTTTCCGGGCCCAGTCCCAAATCCCCCTCTCCCCGAGTCACCACCAACCGCACGTAACCGTCGCGAAGGTCGTTTTCGGCGCAGGCCAGCCGAACCACTTCGCGCATCTCGGCGGGCGACATCGGGATCTTCAGCAACAGGGCCTTGGCCGAACGGAAGAGCCGATCGATATGCTCGCGCAATCGAAAGATGCGCCCGTTGTAGGCGCGAATCCCCTCGAACACGCCATCGCCGTAAAGCAGTCCATGATCGAATACCGATATTTTCGCGTCCTCCCGATCAATAAACTTACCGTCAATGTATACCTTCATCGCTGTCAATTCGCCCCGAAGTTAGGAAAAGCTCCTTAAGCAAGCAATCACTAAGGCGTTCCTCCCCGGCCGGTTCCCCTTGCCCCGGTTCCCGCCCCCTGCGGTCAAACCTCGGCTCCTCCGCCGTTCCGTACCGGATTGATAAGCGCCGCCGTCCGATGCTCCGGCCCGGCGAAACCGACTCCGAAAGCCACGATCCGATTCTCGTCCCGGCCGGCGATACTCACCGCCGTGCTTGTCAACCGGCAAGCGAAGCCGTTTACTCGAAACGGCGACCGAACCCAGGAATCAGACACTCGCTTCGAAGCCGGCCCGAACGTAATGAAAACTTTCGATCGTTGCGCCGCGATGCAATCGCAGGCGCTGGATTGGCGAGCCGCCGGCCTCCCCGTCGCCTTGGTGCCCACCATGGGAGCGCTGCACGTCGGCCACGCCAACTTGGTAACCCGAGCCCGCGAGGCGGCAGGCTCCCCAGGAAAAGTCGTCGTCAGCATGTTCGTCAATCGACCGCAATTCGACCACCGGGAAGACTTCGACCGTTATCCCCAACCCACCGAAACCGATACGGAACTCTGCCGCCGTTGGAACGTCGACGCCGTCTTCGTCCCCCGTTCCGAACCGGAAATCTACGGGACCGGAACCGCCGGGGCGTTCAGCGTGTTCGTCGAGGAACGGGAGCTGGGGCGAACGATGGAAGGAGCCTCCCGGCCCGGGCATTTTCGCGGAGTCACGACGGTCGTCGCCATACTCTTCAATATCTGCCAACCCTCGTTCGTAGTCTTCGGAGAGAAAGATTATCAGCAAGCGGCGATCGTCAAAAAGTCGATCGAAGATCTGAAATTCCCGATCCAGTTTATCCTTGAACCGACCGCCAGGGAACCCGACGGATTGGCCGTCAGCACCCGCAACGCCCGCCTGAACGCCAGCCAACGGGCCCAAGCCGGAATCCTCTGGCGCTGCATCGAAACCGCCCGCGGCATGGTCCGGCAACGGCCGGCCGTGCCGGCGGACGAACTCAAGACCCGCCTCACCGGCCTGCTGCGCGACGCCTCCGAAGTGACCGGAATCGATTACGTCGAAATCTTTCATCCGCAGACGCTGCAACCCCAATGCGAAGCCCGGCGCCGGCATCGCCTCGCCTTGGCCGTTCGATTCGGTTCGACCCGGCTGATCGACAACGGCGAACTCTAGCCCCGACCGCTACCCGAACGCCATGGACCGCGACGATTATCGTTTTATCGTATTGGGCAGCGGCATCGCCGGCCTCTACTTTTCGCTCAAGGTCGCCGACCAGGGCAAGGTCGCCATCCTGACCAAAAAACATCGCGCCGAATCCAATACCAACTACGCCCAAGGAGGTATCGCCGCGGCCACTGGTCCGGACGACTCGGTCGAACAACATATCAAGGACACCTGCGCCGCCGGCGTCGGGCTTTGCCGTGCCGAAGCGGTGCAAACCATCCTGACCGAAGGCCCGGCCCGCATCCGGGATCTGATCGAACTGGGCATGCAATTCAGCCGGCGCCAATCCGCCGTCCCGGGCGAGAAGGAATGGGATCTAGGGATGGAGGGCGGTCATTCCCGGCGCCGCATCCTGCATGCGCAGGATATCACCGGCAAGGAAATCGAACGCGCCTTGTTAGCGGCTATTTCGCGGCATCCCAATATCGAGATCTACGAAAATTACTTCGCCATCGACTTGATCACTTCCCGATCGCTCCGCCTGGAGGAACCCGACCGCTGCCACGGGCTTCACGTCTTGGACATCGAGGAACGGCGAGTCCTGACCTTGGGTGCCCAAGCGGTCGTCATCGCCACCGGCGGTTGCGGCAAAGCCTATCTCTACACCACCAATCCGGACATCGCCACCGGCGACGGAGTGGCTATGGCCTGGCGGGCGGGCGTTCCCGTCACCAACATGGAATTCATCCAATTCCACCCTACTTGCCTCTACCACCCCCAAGCCAAAACATTCTTGATTTCCGAAGCGATCCGGGGCGACGGCGGCATCATCAAAAACCTGAAAGGCCATCCCTTCATGGACAGCTATCCTCTCAAATCCCTCGAGCGCCGCGACGTGGTGGCCCGGGCCATCGATCAGGAAATGAAACGCAAAGGCTCCGAATGCGTTTACCTGGACATTACCCATAAACCCGCGCCCTTCCTGATGAACCGGTTTCCGCATATCTACCAAACATGCCTTCGCTACGGGATCGACATCACCAAAGAAAGCATCCCCATCGTCCCGGCCGCCCATTACCAATGCGGCGGCATTCGCACCGACACCGAGGGCCTCACCGACTTGCCGGGATTATTGGCGATCGGCGAAGCGGCCTGCACCGGCCTCCACGGCGCCAATCGACTCGCCAGTAATTCCTTGCTGGAAGCCTTGGTCGTCGCGCACCGGGCCGCCGAACGGCTTCGGGAGTTGCCGCTCCAAGACCCCCACCCCAACCTCGCTCCGTGGGCGGACGCCCCGAACCCCGACAAGGAAGAAGGCGTGGTGATCCGCCACGACTGGAACGAAATCCGGCGCGTGATGTGGGATTACGTCGGAATCGTCCGCACCCGCCGGCGGCTGGAACGCGCCCGAAAACGAATTCGCCATCTTCAGGACGAGATACAGGAATTCTATCGCCAGGCCCGCCTCACGCCGGACTTGCTGGAATTGCGCAACTTGGTCACGGTCGCCGACTTGATCGTCCAGGCATCCTTGACCCGCCCCGAAAGCCGGGGACTCCATTACATCCTGGATCATCCCCAGACCGATCCCGAATGGAGCCGGCGCGAAACCCTCCTGATCAGGGGACGCCCGCCTTCCTGGACCTCGATCGCTTGCTCCCCCGGCTCAGGAACGGCTTGAATTCGGCCGCCGAACCGGCACAATGAGACGCCGTGGTTCGCCAGGCGCGCTTAGCTCAGCGGTAGAGCATTACCTTCACACGGTAGGGGTCGCTGGTTCAAACCCAGCAGCGCGCACCATTTACCGGGCCTTGCCGTCGCCCCCGAACGGAATGAAAGGAGCCCGCATCTTCTGATAGATCCATCTTTCGATCCCGCGAAAAGGCGTCAGGTAACGATACACCGGCGAGTGGTAGAGCCGGAGCCGCAACACCGAAAGAAACATGATCAGAGAGACCCGAAACAAATTGCGGGTCACTTGAGATCCCGCCTTGTCGGTCCACTCGGTAGGCTCTTCGTGGATGGCGAAACCGGCGCGCCGCAAGGCGTAAAGCAAATTGACGTCGAAGGCCAGATCCGCAATCTTGAGTTTCGCTCTCACCGCCTCGACGGCCCGGCGCGAAAGGACTTTCGCCGGACACTGGGTGTCTTTCAATTTCAGGCGGAAAAATAATTCCACGATCAGGTGAAACACGCGGCTGGCGAACCGGCGAACCTGAGTTTGCTGCCGATGCAACACGGCTCCGGGCAACCACCGGGAACCGATCACGCAATCCCGATCCTGGCACAAGGCCACCAGCCGCAGCAGTTCCTGCGGAGCGGTAGCCCCGTCGGCGTCGACGTAGGCGATCCAATCCGCGTCGGGCTCGGTGTTCAAACCTCGGATCAAAGCCCCTCCCTTGCCGATCGGATCCGCAACGTTCACTACCCGGAGGTACGGGCGTCCGGCGAAAAAAGGCTGAACGATCGCGTGAGTCCGATCTTCACAACCGTTGAGCACCACCACCAGTTGGTATTGTCCCGGAACGGTTTTTTCGAACTCCTCGAGATAGTCTCTCAGCATAGGAGCGATCCGTTGTTCCTCGTTATAAGCCGGGATCAACACGAGCAGCCGCTCGCCGGGGCTCATGATTTTCGAACGGGATTCGACAGCCATGATCCCTAAGGCATACGGGCGATCAGCAGACTCGCTCCCCCACCGAAAACGATATTTGGCAACCAAGCGCCCAACCAGGGCGGAACGCTTCCCCCCGTGCCCAAAGCCAACCCCAACCGCATCAACACGAAATAAGTGAAGCAAATCACAATGCTGGCAAAGACGCCGACGAAAACGTTGCGACGTCCCGAGGCGGCAGCGAACGGAATGGCGATCAGAACGACCACCAGGCAAGTCAGGGGCCAAGCCAGCCGTCCGTGATACTGGGTATGCAGCCGAGCCCGGTCGGCCGGGGGCAACTCCAGATGCAACGCTTCGTAATCGGCAATCTCGGCAATCGATATCCGAGCCTCCTTGGCCAATTCGTGGTTCTTCAGTCCGGCGATCCGGATTTCGCTCCGCAACTGACGGGGACGCTCGGTAAACTCCGGAATCGCGCGCACCGCCCAATTGGTATAGGTAACGGAAGGCAAGTCGCTCCATTCCTGCCGGGTCAACCAGACTTCCAGATTGTCGAAGGTCCAGACCCCGTTGGTGAATCCGCCGCTTTCGGCTTTGAATTTGAGCAACATGTCCTCCTGCATCGGCCAATCGGCGAACGTTCCCGAACTGAGATCGGCAAGGCTTTCCCGGTCCAGTTCCCATTGGATATCGAGTTGTCTCAAGGCCATGGTCAGCGAGTGATAGGATTCGGCGATCCAACTGCGTCCGGCGGCTTCGTTACGCAAGTGCAGCGGACTTTTCCAAAAGAGCCGCTCCCGGTCTCCCTCTCCTGCTTGGCGGCGTTCCTGCAACATGGCCAGCGTGACCGTTTCGCCCGTAGCCCACCGTTCGTTAATTACGAACAACCCCGCGCCCAACGCCGTGCCGATCGTCAGATGAATCGCCATGATGCGCCACATGCTCACGCCGGCCGCTCGGGTCGCGATTAATTCGTTGTGCCGGGCATGATGGGACAAACAGTACAACATGGCCAACAGCAGGGAAATCGGCAGCACTTCCCGCAGCAATCCCGGCAACTTGTTCAGGTAATAGATCGCGATATCGCCCAGACCCAATTCGGCGTTCTGAATATCTTCCAATTCGCCGAAAACGTCGAAAGTCAACCAAAACACGAAGAAGCCGCACAGACAATAGGCCAAGGGAATCAACAGCCCTCGCAGGTAATACCTGTCCAAAATGCGCATCGCCCGCTATCGTAAGGTTGGCTTCGAAGAATTCAACGACGCCCGGAGTTTTATTCGGTTTTCCAGGAGAACAAGTCCGGCTGCGGCGCCGGAGCCAGTTTTTCGAGGCGCTCCCGCTCGGAACGGCGGCGGCTTCGCGAAGCTTTCTCCGGACCGTCCGGCCGCAGGTCCGCTCGCTCCAGGCGCTCTAAGATCTCCCGGGCCCGAACCAGCACAGGGGCAGGAATCCCGGCCAACCGGGCCACCTGGATTCCGTAACTCCGATCGGCTCCGCCGGGGACGATCTTGTGGACGAACACGATCGAATCGTTCCATTCCCGAACCGCGACCTGAAAACTGCCGACCCGTTCCAGCCGCCGGGAGAGTTCGACCAACTCATGATAATGGGTGGCGAAGAACGTCTTGGCTCCCACCCGATTATGCAAATGTTCGACAAGGGACCAAGCCAGGCTCAAACCGTCGAAGGTGCTAGTACCCCGCCCCACTTCGTCCAGGATGATCAAACTGCGTTCGGTAGCGTGATTGAGAATGTTGGCCGTTTCGCTCATCTCCACCATAAAGGTAGATTGTCCCCGAGACAAATCGTCGGAAGCTCCGATCCGGGTAAAAATCCGATCCATCAAATCGATACGGGCGCGGCGGGCCGGCACGAAAGATCCAGTGTGCGCCAAGAGGGAAAGGATGGCGATCTGGCGAATATAAGTGCTCTTCCCCGCCATGTTGGGCCCGGTTATTAACGCGATCTGAGGCGACTCGCCGCCCAAACTCGCATCGTTGGGGACGAAGGTTTCCACCATCGGGGAACGCTCCAGCACCGGATGGCGACCGTCCTCGACGACCAGGATGCCTTCCTCGCCGATTTCAGGCCGGCAATAATCGTGGAGTTGCGCCGTCTTGGCCAAACTGGCCAGCGCGTCATACCGGGCCACGGCCGCGGCGGTTCGCTGAATGGACTCGATTTGCTGAATCACCGTTTCGCGGATTTTCTGAAACAACTCGTATTCCCATTGCTGAGCCCGCTCGTCCGCTCCCAAAATCTTACCCTCGACCTCCTTGAGCCGCGTCGTGACGAACCGCTCACCGTTAGCGACCGTCTGCTTGCGGACGTAATCTTCGGGAACCTTGTCCAAATGACTGCGGGTCACTTCGATATAGTAACCGACGACCGAATTGTAACGCACCTTGAGCGTCGGGATACCGGTGCGCTCGGATTCCTCAAGTTGAAGATTGGCGATCCAGTTCCGGCCCTCCCGCCCGGCGGTTCGCAACTCGTCGAGATGCTCGTCGAAACCGTCGCACATAAAACCGCCTTCGCGAATCGTCGCCGGCGGCGTGTCGCGAATGGCTCGACCGATCAAATCGCAAAGTTCCGGCAAACCGCGCAGTTCCGCGCTCCAGGCCGGCTCGGTCGGCTCGGTCGGCGGTACCTCGTCCTGGTCGAACAAACGGCCGTCTTTGGATTGCGCCAGCGAATCGAGAATTTCCTTAAGAATCGGAACCTTCTCCAAACCGAGACGGATGACGACCAAGTCCCGAGCGTTGCCGCTGCCCAGGCTCAAGCGGCTGACCGACCGTTCCAAGTCCCGAATCTCCTGCAGCGTTTCCCGAAACCGCTCCAACTGTTGCGGCCGCTCCAGCCACCGGGCGATGATTTCCTGACGTTCCCCAATCGCTTCGCGCCGAGACAAGGGACGCGAAATCCACTGCCGCAAGCAACGGGCGCCCATCGGCGTCACCGTATCGTCCATCACGCCCAAAAGCGAAGCCTCCCGAGGAGCGCCGGATTGCAGAGGCTTCAAGATTTCCAAGTTGCGCATGGTCACGGCGTCGAGCTCGAGATAATCGTTTCGCTCCCGGCGTTCCGGCGTTTTCAAATGCTTCAGGTCGAACCGGAGATGATGGGACAGATAATGAAGAATCGCCCCGGCCGCGCCGACCGCTTCCGGGCAACCGCTCAATCCGAATCCGTCCAGCGAAGCGACCCCATAGTGTTCCTTGAGCAAATGTTCGGCGGATTCCTCGGCGAAATTCCAATCCTCGTAACCGCTGAAACTCCGCCCGTCGGCCGCCGTCATTTCGGGTAATCGAACGTCTTTTTCGGGATAGACGACCTCGGTCGGCGCCAAAAAATCCAGTTCGGATTTCAAGTCGTCGGCCGGAAGGGACATCGCGGTGAATTCACCGGTAGTCAATTCCACGGCTCCGATTCCGGCGCGCCGACCGCGCCGCAAGACGGCCGCCAGGAAATTGTTCTGAGACGCTTGAAGCAGAGAATCGTCGAAATGGGCGCCGGGACTGAGGATCCGGGTTACCTTGCGCTCGATAAGCTTGCTGGAGGAACCCTCCTTGATCTGTTCGCTAAGCGCGACTTTCTTGCCGGCCTGAAGCAGTTTTCCCACGTAATTGCCCAAAGCGTGGTGGGGAATGCCGCACATGGGAATCTCGCCCCGTTTCGTCAGCGCGATTTCCAGAATCGAAGCGCCGACTTGGGCGTCTTCGAAAAACAGTTCGTAAAAATCCCCCAGCCGAAACAGCAAGAGCGAGTCCGACGGCAATCCGGCCCTGATGCGGCGATACTGGGCCATCATGGGCGTCAAAGGTCTCGACTTCGACATGGATCTATTCAATAGGCAACGAAACTTCAGTTCATCGACCAGCGGTGGGCGTCGACGAAGAAAATCTGTTCTCCCTTGCCGTCCGCGCCAAGCACGCAGTACACGCCGGAGCCGATAGACTCGGCAAACCGGACTCGGTCCGGCCGTTTCTCGAATCGGCTTCGAGGGGTTAGATTACCGACAAAATTAGCGAATCGCAAGGAATCCTCAAGCGACCGCTTGTCCGGACTACCGTGTGTTCGCCGGGCGAAATATAACCGACGACCAAACTCTGTATCTCTTCCGTCCCCTTGGCGATGAACCGATATACGAATCCTCTCGCCACCGGGAATGCAATTTCGTTTTCAGCATTCTGGGGAAGAAATGATTCAGAGAACCGCTGAATAGGCATGACGATCCCTTGAGCGAAGCTGCGATTTCCGGAATCAACCTCGAATTTTCTGCCGTCGGACCGATAATCAAGGGTATCGGCGTCGGTCTAACCCCTTCCCAATCCATCACGTAACCAGATTTCCGAGCAACACCCTCTTCGCCTTTTGAATCAACTGAATGCATCGAAATATCAGGACCATGGCTCGCTGGCCAGACAGAAGTATTCGGTTGCCGAGATCTCGTCAGAAACATCGTTTACACCATCAACTACCCTCTCCTTCAAACATGGGGATACCGGCAACTCGACGCAATAGACAGCATAATTCGGATCACTTGGGAGGCTAATGACGACGAGAAAGTGAACCACAGAGACTAAACTCACTCTTCAAATAGCAATCGATAGCATACCGCCATGATTGACGCAAAGAACGAAAAGTCGGCAGTGAATCGTCAGCGACGCTGAAAACCAGGTTGACCGGTCAAATACGATCTCGGGGGTATGACCCAACCCGACGCCTTTCACGAAAACCGCCTGGGATCAATAGTATGGGATAACGGAATTCTAATTCGCACAACAAAACTTCATCGATAATCTACGGTCCAAACCCAACTCAATTCTAATCCTCAACTCCGAATAGCATCCGGGGCCAACAGTTGAACGAAGCAGACCAAATAACAGATCTTTGTTCTGATTCAATAAAAAACTAAAATGTTCTTGACGTTCAGGGTGGAATTAAAAGAATCTGGGTGAGTCACAAACCGAATGGCAGATCAAGTTCTGAAAACGTTAGGGAAACGCATGATCACTCGAGGCTGCATGAGTCAAAACGATGAACGACGCTGATGGTATTGAAAGACACCAGAAACGAAGTAAGAAATCGTTTCTGCGGATTACTCTGTCAATCCTGAATCCCGAAACCATCGAAAGCCGGACTAAAAGACTGGAATTCTGATGAAAACCACTCATGCAAACGGGTAAATATCCTTGTTCAACTACGATTTACGGAATTATTGTATTTTCAAATCTAAATTTACGCGAATGGGACAACGATTCTGAATTATGAGCAATAATCCATTGCAAAGGAAGAATAATGTATTTAACATCGGAACCCTTGTGGAATTGATGATCGATCATAAGCATCACATGCAATCTTGAATTTAAAATCGGTAATCGCCCACATGAACAAAAAAGACACACGTTCAGCAAATCGTTATTATGACGTTACAACAGAAAAAGCCGATGGAGCGGTATATACCCCGAGAATATTAGCAGATTTTGTATCGCATGAAATGCTTAACGCGGCTCAACCTTGGAATTCCAAAAATCTTCCGCTCAGAATACTTGACCCTGCGATTGGCCATGGTGAACTACTCGTCAGTTTCCTTGAAATACTTGCCAACAAAAAAAATAACAGAGATTGAGGTCTGTGGGTTTGAAACCAATGTTGACGCGCTCGAATTTGCTAGAAACCGGTTACAGCAACAATTTCCCAAAGCAAAGGTAAATTTTCAATTAGGTATTTTTTTTAATTATATTCTTGAGCGCCATAATGGAACAAAACAAGATTTCCTGTTCGAATCTACGGAGCCAGATTCATATGATTTCATAATCGCCAATCCACCATACGTTCGCACCCCGGTAATCGGTGCCGAGCAAGCTCAACAACTTTCGAAACAATTTAACCTTTCGGGTCGTGTCGATCTCTATTACTTTTTCATTTTAGGAATATCTAAAATACTTAAACCACAAGGAACAGCAGGAATCATAGTTTCCAACAGATTCATGACTACCAAGTCAGAAGCTTCTATAAGAAAGACAATTATCGACAGTTTTAATATTTGTCACGCTTGGGATTTGGGAGATACCAAACTCTTCAAAGCCGCAGTTTTACCCGCTGTATTGTTGGTTCATGGTAAAGAAAGATACAAATCGATTGCACCTCCCTTTTCATCCATATACGAAACCATTCTACCCGCTAATATATCAGCTGACGACCCCATTAATGCACTGAAACATGATGGAATTGTTAAAATAAAAGATGGACGTAACTTTCACGTTCAACATGGAGTATTATCGATTAATAACAATCATGATCAAGTTTGGAGAATAGCTACGAAATCAAATGATGAATGGTTAAAAACCGTTCACTTACATCGGTGGGGGAATTTTCAGAATATTGGAAAAATTCGCGTAGATGTCAAAACATGTGCGGATAAAGTATTCATACGAAATGATTGGCGTGATTTGACGGAATGCGAAGCACCTGAACTTATAAAGTTAGCTGCTACCCACCGTATCGCACATCGATTTAAACCTTTAGCTGTCGATCATCCAAGCTATATACTGTATCCTCATGAAGTTTATAAAGGCAATCGCCGAGCCATCGATATAACAAGATTTCCTCATAGTAATGCTTATTTGAATGCACATCGATCTGTGCTTGAAAACCGTAAATATGTCATTGAAGGCGGGAGAAACTGGTATGAAATATGGGTGCCTCAAGATCCGGAAGCATGGGACCAACCAAAGCTCGTTTTTCGCGATATCGCCGAGAAACCAACCTTTTGGATAGATCTGGATTTTTCTGTCGTAAACGGTGACTGTTATTGGCTTGCAGCGGAAAAATCATCAGATCAAGATCTCCTATGGCTTGCAGCTGCCGTCGCTAATTCAACATTTATTGAAAGTTATTACGATATATGTTTTCACAATAAACTGTATGCAGGCAGGCGCCGCTTTATGACCCAATACGTTGAAAAATTCCCTCTTCCCGACCCCCAACGCTCACTCAGTAAATCTATCGTCGCTAAGGCTAAACTTATCTACAAACATACATCTTCGATTGCTACCAAGAAATTACAAAAAGAACTCGATGCGATAGTTTGGAAAGCATTTACTTGTTAAAACCACCAAAATTAGAAATCTGAGTTAATTAATACATGTTGATGACATTAATCGATTAAATTAATTTAATTGATCAAATGGTAGAGATTTTCGCTAATATCTCCTATTTCGTAACTGCCTACGTATCCGATATTCAATTTTCCTTGCAGAAACGCTCGAACCGTGCGATTATGTATCATGGCGAGCGTTGCTGCAAATCAAACAGAATCGACTTCCAGCAATCTTCAACCGAAACCAGCTCGGGGGATCAATCTCTTTCTATTCTTATTCCAGCAGTTTCCGCTGCTGAAATCAAAAATCAAGGAGTTGCGGCAGCGAATTCAGGAACTTCTTCACCGGATTCGAGAATTGGAACTTTTGGTCCAGAGGCAGAAGGATCAGATCACCGAATTGAAGGAGGAAAAAGTTCGCTTGGAGAATGATAACGACGCGGCAACTATTCCAGACGGCGCTTCGACGTTCCCTTCCGAATCAGCAACCTCCGAACCGTCCGACCGCACCGCTTCCAGGGAGAAACAGCTCCAGGAACAATTAGAGGAGCAGCTGGTCTTGGTTGGCGAATTAACGGAAACCATCACGGAGTTAAAGCAACGAGCCGCTAAAGACAGTAGCAATAGCAGCAAGCCGCCTTCTTCGGATGGGTTGAAAAAGAAAAACGCCACCGTCAACGGCCAACCCAAACGCCAGTGCGAAAAGAAACCGTTAGGGGGCCAACCCGGACATCAAGGCCGGACCATGGAACAATGTTCGCATCCGGATCATCACGAGGATCGGTACCCGGATGTCTGCCCGCATTGCGGGGAAACTCTCGATTCAGATACCGAATGGGATTCGACTTGCGAGAAGCGACAAGTTCTGGACGAGAATGAGGCGAATCGTCAACTGGAGTACACGGAGTATCGAGCTCACAGTTGCTCCTGTCCGAAATGCGGCAAGCGGGTCAAGGCTGCCTTTCCCAAGGGAGTAGACGGGCCGATCCAGTTCGGCCCGATTTTGACCGCGAAAGTGATCTATCTGCGGGTCGCTCAATTCCTGCCCGAGCGGCGAGTCGTGGACCTTAGGCGCGTGCTTTTGAAGGTCGACCTCTCCTCAGCCACGGTCAAGAAAATGTGTCAACGGGCGGCGAAACTGATCGCTCAAGTGCTCCAGGAACTGGAGCGACAGGTGGCGCAAGGAACCGAGACCAAGCATCGGGACGAGACTGGTTTTCGCATCGGCGGTCGCCTTTGGTGGCTGCACGTCATGAGCACTCTGACCCTGACTTGCTATCGCATTTCGCCCACCCGCGGCGCCATGTTTGAGTCCCTCCAGGGACGAGTGGTTCATGACTGCATGCCTTCCTATGCGAAATTAACGGATCTCATTCATGGGTACTGCAATGCTCATCTGTTGCGGGAATTGCAAGCGGTCATGGAACCAGGCGAGATTTGGGCTCAAAAAATGCATCGGTTCCTGCTACTGCTGGAACGATACGTTCGGCGAGCAAAATATCGTGCCGCTCAAGCCGGGAATCGAGGTTCGCCCTTCGTTTCGGAGGAGATCTGGGAAAAAATCGATCGCCGATATGGTGAATTGTTGGCGCTGGCGATAACCTATCATGAGGAGAATCCACTCGTATCTTCTCGGAAGCGCGGCAGGAAGAAACGACGCCCCGGTCATAATCTGGCGTTACGGCTCCAAAGTAAAAAAGAGGATTTCCTTCGGTTTGTGAGGGATTGGAACATCCCTTTTACCAACAATTTGGCCGAACGCGACTTGAGAATGATGAAACTCTGCATGAAAATCTTCGGATGCTTTCGCACCGAAGCAGGCGCTCGAGATTTCGTCGCTCGGTACAGCGTCATCAGCACTGCCAAAAAACGAGGGTGGGAAATCGTCGAAACTCTGGTACTTTCCGCAAAAGAACTGGCCGTTAAGTTGCAGGCCGCTTAACTTTGCCAGGGTTGAACCGGCACTCACGAACTAATGGGTCATTCTTGTCAAAAAAAGGCATCCCATACGTAGGCAGTTACCCTATTTCAAATTTTTTTTGATGTAACCGCCATAACACACCAATCGTTTAAAGGAACCCTTTTCCAATGATCTTGAGAATCTTTCCGATTTTTCCGGTGCTGGTCAGAATAGGGTGCGGATATTCTCCTTCGCAAGAATGAGTCGCCAAGCTGGAAACGATTTTTTCTCCTCAATGGAGCGAAAAAACAACTGTTGGTTTTGATTTTTCCTCGGAGCTCGAGTCGATCTCTCGTCATACGTTGTTTGACGGCATCCCGGTTCCTCCCCCGAAGCCGCACCCCATAATCCACTCCCCCTCCGGCAATTCATTCCAAGGTGATCGAATCCCAAGTGCAGGGTACTTTCAATGGATGAATCGGCCAAACCGTTATCAAACTGATAAACGGTCAGGTTTGGCAGCAAGTAGAGTTTTATCTGGAACCAGCAGTTATGGTATGGCCGGAACTGCTCATTTACCCGAAACAGGCCGGAGAGTCTAAGATGAAGGTGGATGGCACAAGGAAGACTGTAAGTGTCAGACGTTTCAAATGAAGTGCGTGTTGATCTGATCAGAGGTTTTCGGTGTACCTCTCGACAACTCGTCACCGGCTCCTACCCACCTAGTATGGTTTCGAATCCGGGCATCCTCACCATGGATTCTCGCTTGTCACGATGAGCGCTCCGAATGATCTGAGTTCGACGGTCAGGAGATATTTCACGAAAGTCCCGTGAAACGGGACCCAGAACTGATCGACCATCCTGCCCGTGGCAAACGCAACATTGACGGCACGGGAAACCGATTCCCCTGAGTTCCCACGAATTGACGACGGATTGAAGTTCTCAACCTGACTTGAGACTGATCGTAAGTTTGGAATCGGTTGGACAATTCCCACTTCAGCTCGCCCAAGAAGAATTTGTTCTCGAGCTGGCCTTCCGCGATTCCGATTTCGAAATTTCAGGCGAATCGCAACGCGTTCGATTCGCACTTCGGAAAACCTGCTCGTGAAGCTTTCGGTTATTCGATCGCCCCGACCCTCTTGGGCCGCTTCGATTACGAAGCGGCATTGCGGGAATCCCTTAATGGATCGATTCGCAATTATCGATTTCGCTTGGGAAAGGAATTTTCAAGGCATCGATCTAGACCGGCTTCGACTCGAGCGGAAATTTCATGTGGCAGTTCTTGGCCATCGCAGGCCCAAACTGATTCCGTGAGCCGCGAGAGAAATCAATTCCCTCGGCAAGCGAATCCCACCGAACCGACGACCACGCTGATTGCAACCGAACCTGGAACCGGAAGGTCCGCGATAACGAACCGGACCTCAGTCAAGCGAAAAACGGCGTTGGGATTTGCCATCGCTTCGACGCCGTTCTGGCGAAACGATCGAAACTAACCGCGTCACAGATGGGTCCACGAAGCACACCGTCCGACGATATTATTCCGAAGATGAATTCCGATCTGGTCAATCGCCTCGTCTCTCCACTCCGTTTTTTGTACGTATCTCGGGATCGGCCCTGTCCAATTGCAACAGTAATTCGTGGGAGATTGGGCCAGACTTGAGAGCCACCATTTTGAGCCAACTGACGCTCGGATTATTCGGAGCTCGGGACTAATCAGAAAACTGGATTGTGACGACCGTGCGGGGACACCTCGATAACCTGGCGAATCGCCACGCACTCATCCCTCGACGATATCATTTCACCTTCAGCTTGTTCTGTCCGGTACTTCGCGATTTAACGAAGAGATAAAATTCAGATCAGACTCTTGGCGGGCTGACGGTTGACGGAATTCTTTTCCGCCTGGCCATTTCTGGACGGAGTGATGTCGATTCCTCCCGATAGCAATCCCGGTCTGATTCATTTCCTCTAGGACGACTCCACCACCGGCCGGCCTGCGCCTCCATAGACGAACACGAGAGGTTGCCGAAGCTCTTCGCCAAGCGGGAGAGACCCAGGGGTTACGCCTCGTAATCCACTTCCCAATAGTCTCGACAGCAGGGTCTTTGCCGCTTGCGTGGATGAGGCATCCCCGACGGATAACCGTAGCCAGATTCGCTGCCGCTAACGAGGAAAGATCGAGTAGGCGGTAATGATTATCGAGTGCCGGCTCCGCTTCGTCGACTCCACCGAACTTGCGATTTCCACGGACCTTGAAATCGATTCCGAACGATGTCTTTGACCTGCGCTTCATGATCGCTCACCCACCGGAATACGTCACGAGAATAGTCGCGTGACGTCGGCACGAGACTCAGAATGGCCTACGCGAATTCCAATCTCGGTTATGTCCCCGGTACCTCGACGTCCTGCCTCTCTGACCATCCGAAATATTCCGCTCCCGGCACGTCCCAGACGCCCCGCATCAATTCCCGCCTCCGAATACTCCGGGGACAAAAAACTGGCTGCCCGAATCGGACGGACGAGATAAATCCCCCGAGAAAAACCCGCCCGTGGCCACCGGCTCAAAAGCAACGATGTTCGAACGAAGAGAAACGGTCCATGGTACGGATCGAAAAGGACGAACCGTTTTTCGAGTCGCTAAACGAACAGAAACGAATGCCGAAAAACCGCGACTAACCCTTCGCCAATATCCGTCAACCCCAGAGAGATCGGTCCGGGAACAACCGTTCCCCGTGGCCGTTCACCCGGAGGCTACGACGTTTAAACGGCGAGAACAATCCGCAATGCGGACGATTGGGACGGGCTGTTTCTCGGGCGACAAATCGATCGGAATCGACCGTCGAACAAAACGTCGCTGTTCCTTCACGAATCCTCCCCTAGGCCAAGCGATGCATCGATCGAATTCAGAAATCCGATGCCGCCGGCAATCCGTTCGATCGATAATTTCTACGGCAAAACATCGAACGGAAACTTCCGAAAAAAACGAAACGGGATAGACAAACGACGAAAACGATGGTACATTCCGCTTTTCGGGATTATTTCGCTAGCGAATTACCAATTTAAACGCTATTGTGCGTAGCGTTAACGCCGTAGGAAAACCACAACCACCAGAACGGAGGCTAATGCCCGTGGCAACCAAGAAGAAACCTGCAGCAAAGAAGGCCGCTTCGAAAAAAGCGGCTAATCCGAAGGCGGCTCCCGCGAAAACGGTAGCTAAGAAGGCTCCGGCAAAGAAGGCACCCGCCAAAAAAGCTTCGGCGAGGAAGGCGCCAGCCAAGAAGGCTCCGGCCAAAAAGGCGCCGGCGAAGAAGGCACCCGCCAAGAAGGCCTCAGCCAAGAAGGCCCCAGCCAAAAAAGCGCCAGCCAAGAAGGCCCCCACCAAGAAAGCTCCGGTAAAGAAGGCGCCGGCCAAGAAGGCGCCGGCCAAGAAGGCCCCGGCCAAGAAGGCCCCGGCCAAGAAGGCACCCGCCAAGAAGGCACCCGCCAAGAAAGCGCCGGCGAAGAAGGCGGCCGCCAAGAAGTCGGCCAAAAAGAAGAGCTGACTCGGCATCGGAAGTATTTCAACGAAACGTGCGTTCAGCGCTTGCTGGACGCACGTTTTTTTGGTTCAATCCCCCCGTCGTGGGCAGTCTGATTTTCGACATCGAAACCTCGGTTTCCCAACAACCCTTGGACGAAGTCGATCGGGAATATCTCCTGAGCCCGGCCGACAAGGAAAAGGACGAAGCCGCCAAAGCGGAGAAGCGTCAGCAGCTTGAGGAGCAGTTCTCGTTCTGGCCGTTCACCGCGGAAATCGTCTGTATCGCCCTGATCAACTCTGCAACCGAAGGCGGCCGGGTACTGTACGTCAGCGATGATTACGAAGAACCAGCTCCCGACGCCGCGATCCGGTTCGAATCCTTTCCCGGCGAATCGGAATTGCTGACCGCCTTCTGGGGTTACGCCGAAAGTTTCAAATCTATCGTCACGTTCAACGGCCGCACTTTCGACGTCCCGTTCTTGTACCTGCGTTCGGCCAAACTGAACGTTCCGATTTCCCAGAAGAACTGGTTGGGCTACCGCTACAGCAACAAGACTCATTGCGACTTGCTGGAACAACTGACCTTTTACAACGTCAGCGGATATCGAGGCGCCGCCAGAAGTTTTTCCCTGGACTTTTATTGCCGGCAATTCAGCATCCCCTCGCCCAAGGCGGAAGGCGTCAGCGGAGCGGACGTAGGCCGGCTCGTCAACGAAGGAAAAACCCGCGAAGTGGCCGAGTACTGTCTGCGAGACGTACAGGCGACCGGCAAACTCTATCAGCTCTGGCAAGAACGATTGGCTGCACCTAGATAGGCTGCCGCCGAACCACACCCCAGCCTCATACCGGGTCAGGCCGATGTCATCCTTCTACTGCCGCTGGGTCCAGCCCCTGCTCTTTTGGAGCGACCCGGAAACGGCGCATGGTTTGGTGCTGCGCGGACTGGAAACGGTCAGCCGTTCCCAGACGCTTTGCGACTGGATCGACCACCGATTAAAAACTCCGCTTCTACCCTCCACCCGATTCGGCATCCGCTTTCCTAATCCAGTCGGCCTAGCGGCAGGCATGGATAAGAACGGCGTCGCTGTTCCCGCTTGGGAAGCTCTGGGTTTCGGCTTTTGCGAAATCGGAGGCGTCACTCCTCGTCCCCAATCGGGCAATCCGAAACCGCGAATATTCCGCGCCCCGGAAACCGAAGCGTTGATCAACCGGCTGGGATTCAACAACCGAGGCGCCGACGAAATCGCCGCTAGGCTCGGCCGCTCCCGCCGGCGTTTTCCATTGGGAATCAACCTCGGCAAATCCCGGCACACTCCGCTCGAGGAAGCGTCGGCCGATTATCTGTACTCCTTCCGTCGCTTACGTTCTTTGGCCGATTTCGTCGTACTCAACGTCAGTTCACCGAACACCCCAGGGTTGCGGAATTTGCAAGAAAAAACCGCGCTGAAAACGCTGCTGGAAACCTTGACCCTCGCCGACTCCGAAGTTCCAGCCGAACGCAAACCTTTGCTGCTGAAACTTTCTCCCGACTTGTCGCTGTCGGAAATCGACGACGCCATTGAATTGGCGTTGTCTTTCGAATTGGCCGGCGTCGTAGCGACCAACACGACCACCGCACGCCCCGATACCGAGGGACATTCCCTCCCCCCGGCGTACCGGGAAACCGGAGGCCTTAGCGGACAACCCTTGCGCCGCCGAAGCACTGAGCTAGTCCGGCATATCGCCGGGCGGGCCGGAAGATCCTTAACCGTCGTCGGAGTCGGCGGAATTCACGACGCCGAAAGCTGCTGGGAAAAAATCGCGGCCGGCGCGCACTTGTGTCAACTTTACACCGGCTTGGTTTTTCGAGGGCCGCAACTAGTGTCTTCGATCCTCAACGGACTCGTCGCCCAATTGCGCCGCCACGGCCTGGATAATTGGGAAGCGGCAATCGGCTCCGAACTACCCTATATCTAGACTTCTAGAGCGGGGGAAATTCGGAGCCGAAAAAATACAAAAACCGGGCCCCTTAGCCTAGAGGACAGCACAGGGGCCCGGGGAACTTTCGGAATTAATACAACAGTAGGATATGGGGGTATTCAGCTCCGACGCGTGAACGTCTCGGCTAAAAGTCTAAGGGGTAAACCGTTTGAGTTACAAAGCGCCGAATCCCGCCCGAGCTAAGGACTCGCCCCAATCCTTAAGTAACATTCCGCAGTCATTGTCGGGGGTATCCCGAAAGATGTCAACCCCCTAATTTAAAAATATTTTCAAGTCGCTCGGGCAGCGGCGATTAGCCGAAGACTTCGTCCAGAGCGCCGTGCATAACGGCGGGGTCCGGATCTTCTCCGGTCCAGTACCGAAAACCCAACACGCCCTGATTAACCAGCATACCCTTGCCGTCGATCACCTGGCAGCCGCGCTCCCTGGCCACTTTGACCAATTGCGTGTTCGGAGGATTGGGAATCACGTCGGCGACCACTAGGCCCTGCTGCAACCGTTGATAGTCCAATGGTACGCGAGCGTCCACGTCTGGGAACAATCCGATCGAAGTCGCGTTGATCAGAACGTCGGTCGTTTCCGAAATCCGGTACTCGCCCTCCCAGGGAACGAACTCCGCCGAAATTTTCGCCCGGTTGTTCAGCAGTTCCGTCAGGGTCCGACCTCGGGTTTCTCCGCGATTAACGATGGTAATCCGCTTAGCTCCCGCCAAGCCCAACTCCACCGAAATGGCCCGAGCCGCGCCGCCAGCTCCCAGAATCGTCACGTCCGCTCCGGCTGGATCGCGCAACTCCTTGAGCGATTGCACGAACCCCTTGCCGTCGGTGTTCTCGCCGATGAGTTGATCGCCGCGACGCACCACGCAATTGACCGCGCCCATTAATTCCGCCGACTCGCCCAACCCGTCCAAATGCTCGATCACCGCGACCTTGTGAGGAATGGTGCAATTGAATCCTCGAAATCCCATCGCCCGCGCCCCCAGCACCGCGTCGCGCAGACCTTCCGGCGACACTTCCAAAGATAGATAACGCCACTCCAGGCCTTTGGCCCGATAGGCGGCCTCCATCATGTATTGGGTCGGATTCTCGGCGATCGGCATGCCGAACGCGGCGGTCAGTTCCTGTTTGAAATTCCAGACTTTGCTCATGACTCCCTGATTAAATCGATCGACCGTCCCGCCGACCGCCAACCTGAAATCGACTCCCGGGGTATACGAAACCGATCAACGAAATCAAGTCTTATCGTCCTTGGTTCAGGCTCGTTCGCCGTTGCCTCGATCCTCGACCGCCACTTCGTAAGCGGTGCCATTAACGGTCATTCGATAGCGGGAAGTTTCGCCGGAAACGCTGGCGGGAACTTCCTTGACCGGCGTTCGCTGAGGCGGAGTTTCGGCGACCGGGGGCGGACCCTTCATGACCTTGACCAGCTCCTGCGGAAACATGGCGTAAAGCACAGCCATTTCGTCGGTTTCGGGAAGGTCCCGCTCCGTCAGTTCTTTCCGGAGTTGCGGCATCCGAGGTTCCAGAAAATCTGCCGGTCGACCCTCGATAGCGTTTTGGCCGGCTTGCTTTTCGGCTTGCTTTCGCCGTTCGGCATTTACCGGACCGGGCGTCTTGCCGTACTTGCCCAACAGAATATCCATAGCCGGTTGCGAAAGCATTTTCCACGGCCCGAACTTGACGTTGAGCATGGCCTGCGTACCGACGATCTGGGAAGTGGGAGTGACCAACGGAATCCAGCCCAATTGTTCCCGAACGAACGGGATCTCCTCCATGACCTGATCGAGGCGATCGGACATCTTCTGCTCCTTGAGCTGGTTCCGGAAATTGGACAGCATGCCCCCGGGCACCTGATAGACCAGAATGTCGGAATCGACGCGCTCGTTGCTCGGACTGGTAAACGCCGACAGTTCCTCGTACACCCCGTCGAAATGCCGCCGCAATGCGTGAAGCTTCTTTTCGTTATAAGCGGGTTTCCGGGGGCTGTAATCGAGCATTTTCTGCATCAGCAAGGTATCCGGTTGTCCCGTGCCGTTGGCGAAGGGCGCGATCGACGTATCGATAGCTTCCGCCCCGGCTTCGATGGCGGCGAAATAGGCAGCGGCCCCCATGCCGACCGTGCTGTGCGTATGCAGCACAACCGGCACCTTGAGCCGTTTCTTGAGTGCCTTGATCAACTCGTAACTGGCCGACGGCGTAATCAGGCCGGCCATGTCCTTCACGCAAACCGAATCGCTCCCCATTTCCTCCAGTTCCTCGCCGAGCCGGATAAACGAATCCATGGTATGAACCGGACTGGTGGTGTAACAGATCACTCCCTGCGCATGCTTGCCCGCCTCGTGAACGGCCTGAATGGCTACGGTTAAATTGCGCGTGTCGTTCAAGGCGTCGAAGATCCGGAAGATATCCATGCCCCGGGAGACCGAGCACTTGACGAAAGCCGTGACGACGTCGTCGGGGAAACTGGTATATTGCACCAGGTTTTGGCCCCGCAAGAGCATCATGTGCGGCGTCTTGGGCGTACCTTTCTTCAACTCGCTCAGCCGATCGAAAGGGTTTTCGTGCAAATACCGCAAGCAGGCATCGATCGTCGCCCCGCCCCAAGTTTCCAGGGCGCCGAATCTCAAGTCGTCGAGCAGCCCGAGCGCCGGCAACATCTGTTCGGTGCGCATGCGCGTCGCGGCCAAGGACTGGTGCCCGTCTCTCAGGACGGTATTGTTGAATACGATCGGTTCGTTACTCATGAGACGGCAGGAGATACTGAACGATTAGCCGGAATTCCCGCAATCTCAAACTATCCGGCGCGCCTCAACGAAGCACTTCGAAATGACGAGCGTTGAACTGCGAAGGATGCTCGATGCCGCAGGCTCGAGAAAGCTGCAGCAACTCCCGACGCAACGACAGGATATAATTGGCGCAGCGAGCGGCCTTGTCTTCCGGCACCAATCCCCGGACCAGCCAACGGTTGTGGGTCGCCACGCCGGTCGGACAATGACCGGTATGGCAACGTTGCGCCTGAATGCAGCCGATGGCCATCATCGGTTCGCGCGCCAAGGCGATCATGTCGCAGCCCAGCGAAAAGGCGAACATCGCCGTCTCGGGAAAACCCAATTTGCCGGAACCGATGAAATGAATCTGGTCGGTAATATTGGCTTCCTGGAAATAACGATAGACCCGCTCGAATCCTTCCCGGAAAGGCAAGGCGACATGGTCGGCGAAAACCAGCGGCCCGGCGCCGGTCCCGCCTTCGCCGCCATCGATGGCGATAAAGTCGACCCCGCGTGTCCCCGAAGACATGGCCAAGGCCAGTTCCCGCCAAAACCGCAATTGTCCGACCGCCGATTTGATCCCCACCGGCAGCCCGGTTTCGGCGGCTAACAATTCCACGAAATCCAGCATGCTGTCCACGTCGGAAAAAGCCGTATGCCGAGCCGGACTGATACATGCTTTCCCCAGTTCGATCCCGCGGATGGCGGCGATCTCGGGCGTGATCTTCGAAGCGGTGACGACGCCTCCCAATCCGGCTTTCGCGCCTTGGCTCAGTTTAATTTCGATAGCTCGAATCGTCGGATTCTGAGCGACGGTTTCCCGGAATTGGTCCAGCGAAAATTTCCCGGCCGAATCGCGGCAGCCAAAATAACCGGTCCCGATCTGCCAGATCAGATCGCCGCCTTGCCGATGGTGAGGCGAAACGCCGCCTTCGCCCGTGTTGTGGAGGCAACCGGCGAGTTGCGCTCCTCGATTCAACGCCTCGACAGCCCGGCCGCTGAGCGAGCCGAAACTCATCCCGGCGATATTGACGACCGATTGCGGCCGGAACGCTTTTTTGCGTTTCCGGTGCTCGCCGAGAATCTTTCCCGAAGCGATTCGAAACAAGGGATCGTAATTCTCCTGTCCCGGTTTCGGTTCCAGCAAGGGAAAGGCGCTGTGCTTGATGATCAGGTAATTGGAGGAGAGGTAGAGATCGTTATCGGTTCCGAATCCGTAGTACTCGGACTCCTTTTTCGCGGTGGAATAAACCCAGCGGCGCTGATCTCGGGAGAAGGGCCGCTCCTCGTCGTTATCGGTAACGATGTACTGCCGCAATTCCGGACCGACGGATTCCAACCAATAACGAAAATGGCCGATGATAGGAAAGTTTCTGAGGATGGCCCGGCGGCGCTGCAGGATATCGTAGAGAGCTACTACGAGACCCAGGAACAAGAGGACACCGCCAAAAAACCACCACATGAGCCATCGTCGCCTATTTCACGTCGACCATCGAATCGACCAACCGGCCCACCAATCCGTAATCCATCGCCTCGGAAGAATCCATCCAGAAATTTCGGTCGCTGTCGCTGGCTACCCGTTCGTATTCTTGCCCCGTCTGGGTGGCGATCGTGCGGTTGAGCCGCTCGCGCATTTTGACGATTTCCTTCGCCTCGATTTTCACGTCGGCGACCGAACCGCCGAATCCTCCCAGAGGCTGATGCAACATGTAACGGGCGTTGGGCAGGGAGAACCGGTCCTCTTTGGGCGGAGCGGAATAAATCAAGGCGGCGGCGCTGGCGACGCATCCCAACCCCACGACCATCACCCGACTGCGAACGAATCGAATCATGTCGAAGATGGTGTCTCCGGCATCCACGTAACCTCCCGGCGAATTGACCAACACCCGAATCGGTTTACTGACCGACTCTTCGGACATCACCATGATTTTCTCGGTGAACTCCTGGGCGACCTCCCAATTGATCTCGCCGAATATCGGGATGATGCGATGCTTCAGCAACGCTTTCTGCATGATTCCCGTCTGGGCGTCTGAACGTTCCGTATTCTTAATGCTCATTTAGTCGATCCATCTTGTAAACTCGAAAAGTCGAATCAAGCATAATGTCACGAATAGCCCAACGTCTTCAGGAAGCGCCGAAGTGTGACCCGTCCCCCGAAAGACGCGGACCGACACCGGTCGAACGACGAAACGTCAGCGTCTCAAATGAAGCCGCTAGGTCTCTTCATTCGGCCTTCCATTGCGGGCTCGCTTTCGCCGGCGAAACATTCACGGTATTATATCCGAAACCATTTGTTGCCGATGCTGTTCGGGACCGTCCGGTCTCATTGGCCCTCGCCTGAATTCGGAGGAAAAAGCACAGATTAGAAGCACGCTGTCGAAATAACGAATCGAAAATTGTTCCGCAGTAACATTTGTCGAAACAAACCTGATGCCGAACCGGAACACTGATTTCGAGATCAACCATCAAGACGGGTCTGGTCGTCAAGGGTCGAGTCCGAAGAACCGGATGTTCAATCGGCGATCGTCAGTTCGCTCGCGGGGAAACACAGCTACCGGATCAAACCGGAAACAACAGAAACGCGATTTGTTTGAATCGTGCCGACGAAAAATGCCCAAGGCGGCACTCGCTTGAAAACGCGACGGCCAGACCGAACGGGAGGTATCAAGTACCGACGAGTATTCACGGCCCCGCTGCCGCATCGGCCTGTTCTCGACTAGGAGGCGATCCCAATATCGTTAGGAACGCACGACGGCGAACCCTGTTCGTCCAGCCGGTCGCGTTTTGGCCGGATTTCATGCGGCGACCCACCTGAAGCGTGAGCCCGCCCAATGCTCTCTCCCGAAGAGTAACCGGCACGGTAAAAGCTTGCGTCGGCTATGGAAAACATAGTTTACTCTGCGTTTCGCCTTGAGGGGCACCGCAACACGAAGCGTTTCGCCGACAACCGCCAACTGACCGTTTCGCAAGTCTGCCGTCAGAATAGAACCGCCAAAGAGCGATCGAGCATGCATCATCTGGAAGCGCGGATGAAAATCGTAACTCCTTGTTTCCTGGAAGGCGCGAGTCGGCAGGCGGAACTGCGCATCCCTTCCGTCAAAGGTGTACTCCGATTCTGGTGGCGAGCGTTGGCTTATTCTCAGCTATCCCGAAAACCGAAGGCTGTCGAATCGCTCCGAACCAACGAGGAAGAACTGTTCGGTTCCACGAATACGGGACAAAGCCGGCTGCTCCTCAGTTTGATCCCGGCGAAAAAGCCGAACATTATTCCAGCCGAAAGAAGGTTGCAGGATAATCGGAAACCTGTGGGTCCGGGCTCGCGCTATCTCGGATACGGCCTCATGGCGGCCTTCGGAAAGCAGCCGGGCAAACTGCACCGGGCTTGCTTGAATCCCCCGTGCGAATTCACTCTTCGCCTCGGCGCCAAAAACCGGCACGACCTGGAAAAAATTCTTCCGGCGCTGAAACTGTTCGGATTGGTGGGAGGCCTAGGCTCCCGAAGCCGCAAAGGCTACGGCAGCGTCAATCTGCTCGAAATCAACGGCGACCTCAACGCCAAGTGGAAACCTCCCCGTGACGCGGAAGCTTACGAAACTCAACTCGTCCGGTTGCTGAACCGGGCGCAAAGTTGCGAAACCGAACCTCCTTTCAGCGCCTTCTCGGCTCTCTCCCGCCTGGATTTGGCGCTGCCGAAAGAACCGACGGCCATGAACGCATTGGAAAAATACGGCAAGGAAATGGTTCGCTACCGGAGTTGGGGCAAAGCCGGCAAAATACTGGACGGCAAGAAAGATTCCGAAAGGAACTTCCGAGCCGACCACGATTGGAGCAAAAACAAACCCGCCCCGCTCGCCCACCCCCAAAGGGCCATCTTCGGGTTGCCACACAACTACAAGGGTTCCAAGGATCAGAAAGTCGAAGTGCGGCCGGCGCGTCATGATCGCCGCGCCAGTCCGCTCTTCTTCCATGTCCACCAATTGATCGACGGCTACATCGGCATCGCTTTCGTGTTACGTTCGAAATTCCTGCCGGATGGAGAACGCATTTCCGCCCGGAAGAAGCATGTCGCCCCCCAACCGAATTGGGATAAACTGACGAGTTTCCTCGACCGGTTCCAAAACCGGTATCGCGGCCGAACGCTCTGGCCGCCCAAGTCATGAGCCAATTGAATTTGCACGTAGCCATCGGTCCGGTGCAGACCTTCGTCGGTCAAGCTCGGCGCACCAGGGATCTATGGGCCGGTTCATTTTTGCTGTCTTGGCTTACCGGACAATTAATGTCCCGGATTCTGCGGGCCGGGGGAGAAATCGTTTTTCCCCGCGTCGGCACTTTGGAACGACCCGAAGACCCCTTGCTGGCGGCGATCTTGGGCAAGCCGCTAGAATCGTCCGCTCTCGATATCGGCAGTTTACCCAATCGATTCGAAGCCCGGGTGCCCGGCTCCCTGGATCCGAACACGGCGGTCGCCGCGACGCTCGCGGAATGGTACGACCTCTGCGAACGTGTCTGGGACCGCTACGTGGCTCCCGTCGCCGAACTGGGCAACGACACCCGGATTATCTGGAAACGCCAGATCGATGGTTTTTGGGAACCCCTCTGGGTCTTGGGCGACTCGCTGAACGCCAGAAAAAACTGGCGAACCCGTTGGCCGGTCATCGAAGGCGGAGACCATTGCTCCGTCATGGGCGACCGGCAAGAACTCTCGGGATATCTCCGAGCCACTCAAAAAACCAAGCAAGACGAATTCTGGGAAGAGCTCCGCCGAAAGATCGGAAGGCTCGACTTGCGGGACGGAGAAAGATTATGCGCCATTTCTCTGGTCAAGCGCCTGTTTCCCAAGATCAAGGACCGGTTGTTTCCAAATTCCGTTTTAGAGTCGTCCCCCGATTTTCGCTGGCCCTCGACCGCCGATATGGCAGCCCTTACCTGGCTCGTTCGCATCGCCCGAGACCGCGAAATCCGCCCCCTGCTCGAAAGCTACCACCATAAGGTCAAGGAACTGGTCGACGACCGCACTTTCAAATTATTGACCGGTGGACATGCCGAAGGCTTTCCGGCATTAAAACCTGTCCGGGAATTCGCTTCGCTGGACGGCAACCTTTTCCTGAGCTCCGCACTCTCCAATCCCAAGGCTACCCCGCTAACCGACCGACCGGCGAAGAACTCGGACCTCGAAGATCCGGATTCGAAAATCCGCCGCCAGCTGTTGAAAACGCTCGAGGAATTGGAACTAAAAGCGGGCGGCGCCGCCCATCCTTACTTCGCGCTGTTGCTGATGGACGGCGACCGGCTCGGCAAACTGTTGCAGCAAACGAATCCGGAAAGAATCTCCCAGGCGCTATCATTCTTCGTGCAGAAAACGCAACCGATCGTCACGAAACACAACGGTAGAATCGTTTATGCCGGAGGCGACGACGTGCTGGCCATGTTGCCCCTTTCCGGCGCCATCGACTGCGCCATCGAGTTGCGCCACGCCTACGGCGAAGCCTTCCGAACCCTGGAAGGGATCGAAAACGAGGCGACGGCTTCCTGCGCCGTCGTATTTTCCCACTACCACAATCCCCTGCGGGACATCCTGAAAACCGCCCACCGGGAATTGGACGAAACCGCCAAGGATGGCAATGGACGGAATTCCCTCGCCTTGGCCTTGATGCAACCCGGCGGCGTCAAATGCCGTTGGGCGGGACGATTCGGCGGCCCGCCCGAAACCTTGAGGAAACTACAGTACCGCATGGCCGAACCAGACAACCATCGAACGAGCTTCCTGTACCATTTGCAACATCGTTACGGCGAATGGCTCAGTGCATGCGCCCCAGAAGAACGCCGCGCCGTGGCGTTGGCCGAATACGCCAAAGGCCGCGAACCCAACCCGGCGAAACGCGAACGGGAAAGCGAGGAATTCGTCGATCTCCTGCTCGCAGCCTGCCGCGAACCGCGCGGGGACGACGCCCCGGAAAGCGAAGCAACCTTCCGGCTCGGCGGTGCCTTCCTGACCAGATTTCTCGCCGAGCGGAGCTATGTCCCAACGGAATCGAACGATGGACCTGATACGCTTTGAACCCTTGGACAGCCTGTTTTTCCGCGACGGCCGTCCCTACGATCAGGGAGAACACGGCCAGGCCGACGTAGCCAGCCTCTTTCCCCCGCCACCGCCTTCCCTGGTAGGAGCCGTGCGTGCTGCCGGCGCCAGAGCTTTGGGCTGGAAATCGGGTCACTGGAACGAAGCCGTTCGCCGCCGGTTAGGAGACCGGGAATCACTCGATCCTTTACGATTTCGAGGCCCGTTGCTGATCCGCAATCACGGCAAGGCGAATACCTGCCTCTTCCCCGCCCCGGCAAATCTCGTAGGCCGCTCGGAATCAGGAACTATCGAGCCCGAATCGCTGTCGCTCTTGTATCCCGGCACTTCAGGCGCTCGCTGCGATCTCGGAGAAAACGTTCGACTGCCGTCAGCCGAGCGAATCGCCGAGGGAGCCAAACCCCTGTGCCGAAACGGTTGGTGGATCGCTCGCGAAGGACTGGAGCGGATCCTTCAGGGAGAACCGCCCCGGCCGGACGAATTGGTCCACCGCAGCCGAATCTGGCGGGAAGAACCCCGGGTCGGCATCGCCCGGAATCCCGAGACCCGAACAACCGGGGAAGGCGCCATGTATTCTCCCCGTCATGTCCGATTGGCAGCGGGAATCGCTTTGGCCCTGGAGGTGGACAATCTGCCGTCGGAATGTCGTTCCTTCCTGGAAAGCGGACCGCACCCGGTAGGCGGAGAATCTCGCATGTGCTGGATGCGACTCGACGACTGCGGCTTAACGCTGCCGAAATCACCGCCTTGGCCCAACGCGAACGGCCGCATCCGCTACAGCATCACGATCTTGACTCCCGCCGATACCGCGAAACCGCCGCTTCCCGGCGACCTCGACTACGCCGGACTCCGAGGAAAAGTGGTCAGCGCTTGCCTACCCCCACCCGTAGTCATCGGAGGTTGGAACTCCGAGAAACGAACTCCGTTGCCGCTCAAACCTTGCCTGGCGCCGGGAAGCGTCATCTTCCTGGAAACCGACGCCGCGATCCCGGAACCCGGGGCCATCGTCGGCGAACGAACGAACTGGGGATTCGGGCTTGTCGCCGTCGGCGCCTGGAATTAATCAAAGAAACGACCATGAAGCATTGCATGCTCGGCCTATTGGCGGAAACCTTCGTTCATCCCGGCGCGGGTCAGGCTGGCGGGGCCGTCGATTTGCCGGTAGCCCGGGAGGCGGCCACCGACTATCCCTACATCCCCGGTTCCAGTTTGAAGGGGGCGCTCCGGGACACGCTCACGACGCAACATCGGGAAACGGAACACGAGATCTTCGGACAACAGGATAACGCGGGCTCGATCTTGGTCTCCGACGCGAGATTGCTGTTGCTGCCCGTTCGCAGCCTAACCAGTCATTATCGCTGGGTCACCTCCCCCCACCTGCTGGAACGTCTGACCCGAGACCGGAAACGATCGGGGAGGAGCGCCTTGCCCGAAACTCCCTTGCAGGTCGGCGAAAACAACTATCTGGGGGAAGGCCCTCATATCCTTTACCTGGAAGAAAGAAGTTTCACCAAGACGGCCGGAGACGACCGTTTGACGAAATACCTCGAAGCGCTCGAAGAACTGATGGGCGACGCTTCGGCCCGAGGCCGCCTGGCCCGGCAATTGGTCGTTCTCGACGACCACGATTTTAGTTGGTTCGTCCGGTACGGACTCGCGATCCAAGCGCGCAACGTCTTGGACGAGCAAAAGAAAACCAGCAAGAACCTGTGGTACGAGGAAACGCTGCCGCCGGATACCTTGATGTATGCCGTCCTATCGGAACGTGGCAACAAGCCCGGCGTTATCCAGAAAGTGAAAGCCCGCTTCGACGATCGAAACTATCTTCAAGTGGGGGGCAACGAGACCGTGGGGCAAGGTTGGTTCCAGCTGACGTGGAAAGAAGCGGACGAATGAAAGAACGAAGCCTCGATCAACACCGGGCCGAAGCGGCGCTCAAATGCATCCGCCAAGTGGAACAAATGCCTGACCGAACCGTCCAGGCTGAATACCTGAGTTACTCCAAGGCGTTGCCGGCCACGATCCTGCAGAACGGGCTCGGACAAGCCATGGCCGCTCTGCTGGCCGCCTCCAAAAACAACGAACGCAATCCCCACCACCTTCTTTACCGGCATCTCGAAGGCTGGCTGTGCCGAGATCAGGAGGAAGCGCCCTATGCGAAAAAGAAGGATTTGATGGAGGCTATCATCAATCACGAACAAGCGAATTACCTGTGCGCCCAGGCGGAAGCGCAGGCGTTCTTGAGCTGGCTCAAAAAGTTCGCCTCAGCCTACTTGAAAGGATCCTGACCATGGTACGACCACGTGCTCGCCCGCTGTACCGAGAATCGCAAAAGGCCGAATTCGGAGGCGGCAATCTCGGGTTATGGCACGATAAGTTCGGCGATCGGTGGAACCATCTGAAGACCACGGAAACCGTCGGGTTCGACAAACTCGGCTGGCTCGAGGAAACGACCGGCAAAGCCAGGGAACAATTAGCGAACGACGAATTCCGGCGCTTACTGCAACGGCAGGCGGCCCGGCGCCAAGAGTTGGCGCACGCCCTGGAAGGACGGTTCCTCATGATGAAAACCACCAGTCCCTTCGTGACCGGCTTGGGGCGGGAACATCCCGTCGAGAACGGTTTTCTGTGGCATCACACACTCGGAGTCCCCTATCTCCCCGGTTCCTCGGTGAAAGGAATGATCCGCTCCTGGCATCACCACTGGATGGAGCAAAAACAACGCCGGCTTGCCGATCAAATTCTAGGCATTCAAGAAAAGGCAGGACAGGTCCTGTTCCTTGACGCCCTGCCGACCTCACCGGTCAGGTTGCGAGTCGACGTCATGACGCCTCACTACTCGGATTACTACCTAAAAGGCGAAGCGCCCGGCGATTGGTTAAGTCCGACGCCGATTCCGTTTTTAACGGTTCAGGAAGACACTCCGTTCCAATTCGTGTTCCTGCCCCGGCATCCCGCCGGCGGCTCCGAACTCAAAGGAACCGGTCGGCACCGACCTGCCCCTGCCTCCGCCGGCAGCCGGCTTTGCGACACGGCGGCCCAATGGTTGAAGGAAGCTCTGGAGTGGATCGGCGCCGGGGCCAAAACTTCCCTCGGTTACGGCCGGATGCGATTGGACAAAAAAGAGCAGGCCGCCAGGAAAAAAACGTACGACGTCCAAAGAAAGGCCGCCCGTCAACGAACGAAACTTCCGGAAGACGCGGCAGCGTTGCTCGAACTGCGGCGAGAAGGAAAAATGAACCGCGATGGCTTCATTCCCAACGCCGGAGAATTCCTCGAAAAGCACCCCCAACCCAGCGCCGCCGCTCTGAAAATGCTCCAGGAGGCGATCTCGGAATACTGGCCCGGAATCCTTGAAGATCCGGACGCTCACCAAGGCAGGAAAAAGCGCCCCAAATACAAGGAAAAGCAACGGAATCTGGCCAAGGCGCTTCTCAAAGCCAACGCCGATGAACCATCCTCCTGAAGCGGGCGGCACTTCGCCCCCGATCCTGCTGTTAGCCACGCTGGGCGGTTCTTCCGAACCACTGGCGAAGTCCATCGCACACTACCAACCTAACCGCATCCTGTTCGTCGCCTCGGACGAAAGTTCCCGGATCGTAACGGAAATCCGAAAACTGCTGATCGGGAAGTACGATTTGGACGAAGGCCGATACGATATCGTTTCGTTGTCAGATTCGCAAAACTTCGAAAAATGCGTAGCGCAATTGCGGGAACGGCTGACACCCAAAATGACCGAGTGGCGGAACCGAAGCGACGGCCGTCACCATACGGTCGCCGACTTCACGGGAGGCACCAAATGCATGAGCGCCGCCTTGGTTTTGGTCTGCAGGCCATGGCTCGACATCGAGTTCCTTTACGTCGGCGGAGACTCCCGGAACAAAGACGGACTCGGGACCGTCACGTCGGGGTCCGAAAGGATAATTTCAACCGCCAACCCTTGGGCCAAACCGGGATACCAAGCGATCGAAGACGCCGGCAAAGCCTATAATCACCATCATTACGCCGCCGCGGCCAAACTCCTGCAACGGCAACTCGGCCATGCCGACGGCAAGACTAACAAAGAGTTCCGGGCGGCAAGCGCCTTGCTGAGCGGATATGACCTTTGGGACCGGATGGAGTACACACAGGCTGTCGGTCAATTCAAGACCAGCAATGGACTTCGAAACGACTTGATCGTCGCGCTCCAAGGATTCGTCGCCGCCGAAGAACTATCGGCCGCCGTCAAAACGGCGATCTCACGACTGGAAACTTTAAAGGCAGCAGTCTGTCAGGACTCTCCGAATCCGTCACGAGAATTGCTCGAGGATTTACTCGCCAACGCCTATCGGCGAAAAGAGGAAGACCGGTTCGTCGACGCCATGGCCCGCATGTACCGGGCCGTCGAACTGACGGCCCAACTACGGTTGTGGGAACGATTCGAAATCCTCACGAACCGAGTGCCGGCAGCAGATTTACCTGATTGCCTCCAGCGCAAATACCGCCACCAGGAAGACACGATCAAAATCGGACTCCAGGAAGCCTACCACCTGCTCAAACACCGGGGAGACGCCCTGGGCATTCAATTCTTCGAGCTTCAATGGCACGAACCGAAATCCCCCTTAGCCGCTCGCAACCGTTCCATCGCCGGACACGGTTACCTTCCCGTTTCCGAAGAAACGACCACCGAACTTTGGAAAGGAACTCTCTCGCTGACCGGAACGGCCGAATCCGAGGTGTTCCGCTTTCCCCGATTTAAATTCTCTTGAGAGAGCGAATCGAAAAGCTTGGGCCAGATCGCCGACGATGGTCTCAGACACTCTGAACGACCAACGACGATCGCGGTATTTCCGGCCGCCTCGGTCGATCATCACCGGAACCGATATTTCGGAAGCGAGGAACGGTCCGGAAGCATGCCCATTGTCCTTGACCGATTCGCCCGGGTTTTATTATCGTCCCTGCGAGTGATCCCGGCCGGCGGCTGAAACGACATCCGGAAGTCGCGCCGCCGTGCCCCGGAAGAGCGGGACTCAATACTTTAATCACGGAGCGAGGTGAAAGAGTTCAACCCGAACGGTCGTTGCCCGGAATGCTTTCCGCACTCTCCCTTGGCGCCTCGTGCCCGGCGGCACCGACACTCTCCGGCCGCCCCGGCCGAAAACCGAGAATCCCCTATCCGAGCGAATTCCGCCTCGCCCGGACCAATCGAACCTCATCCCTTCCGCCTCCCATGAAATCATCGTTCGTCTGCGGTTTTATCTTTCTCAGTCTGATCATGTCGCTCGGTGAACCGCAGGAACCGAACGAGGAAAATCAGGATTCGTCGCCGATAGCCGAACCGATCGAAGGCCGGGCGGCGACGCTCGCTCCGGAGCAGCAGTTCACTCCTCCGCCGATTATCGAAAGAAGCCAGGCCGAAGGCTTCATCATCGGCGGCATGGCGGTCGACCTGTTTCTTCCCGTCGAAGCGGCCGATAAGGTCTCCGCTCCGGGATGGCAAGCTACCCGCATCCAGGGCTTGCAACTGTTTAACTTGTTCGCTCCGCTAACCGCCGAGAGGGACGAGAGCGCCGCACCGGGTCGTTCCTACGATCGGGTCTTCGTCGGCCCCAAAAGCTCGACCATGAAAGGCATTCCGCTGTTCTTTATTAAATTCTAATTTCGGTTGCCGGCCGGCGTATCGAATTTCGGTTTCGACCCGGCGCCGGTTTTTCTAGCAATATCCCCACAGGTTCATCCGCGAGACTTTATGAAGATTATTCTGTCCACGTCTTTGGCTCTGGCGCTGACGAGCGCCCTGAGTGCCGCCAACTGGCCGCAATGGCGAGGCCCGCATTTCAACGGTTCCACCACCGAAACCGAATTGCCCGACAAATGGTCGAAAACGGAGAACATCCGTTGGCACGCCAAGTTGCCCGGGAGCGGAGCCGCCACCCCGATCGTTTGGGGAAACAAGGTTTTCATTTCCAGCACCGACCCCGAGAACGGAACCCTCAAGGCGTTGTGCTTCGATCGAGCCAACGGCAATTTGCTTTGGTCGGATTCTTCCAGCCAGGGACTGCGGCAGGACAATCGCAGCAATTACGCTTCCCCCTCGCCGGCTACCGACGGGAAAATCGTGGTGTTTTTCTACGGCAACGGCGACTTGATCGGTTACTCGCTAACCGGCGACAAAATCTGGCAACGAAATATCCAGAAAGACGAAGGCGAATTCGCCTTCCTGTGGACGTTCAGTTCCAGTCCCCTGCTCTACGACGGCAAATTGTATCTTCAGGTGCTGCAACGGGACACCGCGGTCAGCGGTCGCGGATTCCGGGACCGCGTTAACGATTCCTACTTGCTGGCCATGGATCCCCAAACCGGCAAAACGCTTTGGAAACACATCCGCCCCAGCAAGGCCAGATCGGAATCGCGGGAAGCGTTCACCACTCCCGTGCCGTTCGTCCACCAAGGAAAGAAAAGCATCCTCGTCATCGGCGGCGACGCCTTGACCGCTCACGATACGGAATCCGGCAAAGAACAATGGCGCTGGGGCACCTGGAACCCTCGCCGGATCGGACATTGGCGACACGTGCCCTCTCCCGTGGCCGGCGAGGACATCATTCTGGTTTGCGCCCCCAAACGGGACCCGGTCTACGCCATCCGCGCCGGCAGTTCGGGAGAACTCGGAAGCGAAGCCGTTTCCTGGATCAGCCGGGAAACCCGGGAACTTTCTTCCGATGTCCCTACCCCGGCCTTCTACGACGGCGATTTTTTCGTCTTGAGCGATGTTCGAGGCGCCTTGACTCGGGTGGAACCGCAATCCGGCAAAATTAAATGGAGCGTCGAATTGCCGGGACGATCCAAGTTCGAAGCTTCTCCGCTAGCGGCCGACGGCAAGATCTATCTCATCAATTTTTCGGGAAACACGGTGATCGTCGATGCCGGCGACGGGACGATACTCGAAGAAATACCCATGGGCGAATCGGGCGACAATTACATCCGTTCTTCCATCAGCGCGGCCCACGGGCAACTGTTTATCCGAACCAACGGTACCCTTTATTGCGTAGCTAACGACTAATCACCGACCCATTATGACGAATGCTGTCCGTTCGCTGTTGATTGCCGGTCTCGCCCTTTGCGGGCCGCTTACGGGATACCTTAACGCCCAAGAGGAACCGCCCGTCGTCTCCCCAGGGAGTAAAGCGGGACAACCTCCCTCCGACGCTATCGTGCTGTTCGACGGCAAGGATTTTTCCCAGTGGGAAAAAGTACGCGGCGGCGAGGTTGGATGGAAACTGGAAGACGGCGCCATGGTCGTCACCCGCAGCGGCAACATCAAAACCAAGGAATCCTTCGGAGATGTCCAGTTGCATATCGAATGGGCTGCGCCGGCCGAGGTGAAAGGCCAGGGTCAGGGCCGGGGCAATAGCGGTGTCTACCTCCAGGGACGCTACGAAATCCAGGTCCTCGATTCCTATCAGAACAAAACTTATCCCAATGGTCAGGCCGGCGCCTTTTACGGGAATAATCCACCCTTGGTCAACGCTTCGAGAAAACCCGGAGAATGGCAAACATACGATATCGTCTTCATCGCTCCCAAACCCGGCGAAGACGGAAAGAGCGTGATCCCGGGATCCTTCACGGTGTTCCACAACGGAGTGCTCATCCAGAACCATGTGACGGTGAGCGGAAAAAAGACGACTGCAGCTGTGTTGTCCGGAGCGGCGGCCAAGGGACCGCTGGTGCTGCAGGACCACGGCAACCCTGTGAGATACCGAAACATTTGGATTCGGCCGCTCTAATCGCAGCCGGTCCGCAGAGGCCGAACGGGAAAACCGTTCGGCCTTTGTTCTGGGGTTAATCGTGCCCGCCCCTATCCCGGAATATTTGCTGGAGCGTATTCGGAAGTTTCTCGAGTGCAGGAGCATCGACGGCATCGACCGACTGGAACCGATCGCCGTTCGGAAGGATCGTTGCGTCGTCTTCCTGTATCACCTGGGGACCAGTTACGCGATCAAGTGCTATGCCCCCGACGAACAAGCCGACTACGAACGGGAACGAGATTTCTATGATCGCTTGTTGCCGCATCTGGAACCCCGCAACAAACTCGTCTGGTTGGGCTCGGACGACGAGACCGGGGCGGCGCTGTTTTTAAGATCTGCCGGTCGGGAATTGCGGGAAAAGGATATCGACCGACGGCTCGTCCAGGAAGCGACCGGATTTCTGTTGGCCCTGAACAGCGATCTGACGCGCCAGGTCCAACTCGGTCCGGCCAAAGACGCCTGCCGTTCCGTCGCCGATCATCTTCATCTTATCACTCACCAGGTCTCTCACCTGTACCGTTTGGCGAAATCCGCTGGCCCTCAATTCCAGACTTACCTGATCGAAGAACTGACTCCGGCATGGAACGACACGCTCGAATCGATTTTGATGCAATTCCAGACGGCCGGGATCTCCCCGGAACAACCTTTGGAGCCGGAACAGTTAGTTTTCTCGCCCGGCGAATTCGGCTTCCGCAACGCCTTGCTGACTCCGCAACGGGAAGTCATTTTTCTGGATTTCTCGCACGCGGGCCGGGACGACCCGGCTCGATTGATCTGCTCGTTTTTCGGCGTCGGCCAACTGTCGCCCAAAATGGATTACTGGGATTACGTCATCCAGGAATTCAGCAGCCTCCCCTTTCTGGATCAGGCTTTCGCCGTTCGGGCTCGGCTCTTGCTTCCGGCCTATTTCATTGCGGGAGCCTGCCACCCTATTTTGAACTTTTTCGAACTTCTCAATCTTCGATCCTCGAACATCCTGTTGTCGGACGTGATCCTGAAATCCCGCCGACGGCTGGCCAAGGCCCTCAACACGGTCTGAACCGCCCTCCGATTCAAGGGCGAAAAATTCCCGAAAATCCGGGACCGCTCGATACGTTTGAAAACTCGCCGAACAACGAAGTCGACCGAATTCGGAATCGTAGCGAGCCAATGCCGAGTTTGGATCAGAAAGCCGGCACCGGACGCCGGAACGCACCGATAACCACCTTGGTCTTCGAGCCTGAATTAAACGACAATACTACCAAAACCGGACCTCCAGCCGGCAGGCCAAACAAAATGGCCACGGGAACCGATCGCCCTAAATACAACGGCGCGGCCAGAAAAACAAAACTGGGATCATCCTCCCGTTATTGTGAACCCCGGGCGTCCGGTAGGAGTGCCCCGGAAGCCTTGCTTGGGTAAATCACGGGGAGCTTGGGGCTCCAGTTTTTTTCCCAAACTATAGCCGCCCACCTTGATTCCGGCCTCTTCGAGTTGCTTTAGCACCTTTTTATTGAGTTCCATCATGTCCTTCACGATGTCAGATGCGGTGCACTGATGATGGTTCTCGTTGGCTGGCATTGACTCTTGTTGATTAGCATCGGTGCGGTACCCTCTGCATTATCAATCTTTGCAAAAGTAATGTCATAATTGATCAGGAATTTATTAATCCGAAAAATGAAAAATATTTATTTTTTTTGCAACGTTTTTTGTATTGAGAATGTCTATAAATACGTGAACGATAAACCAACTCAATTTTCTCGTAATCACTATACCTATGAACTACGAACAACTGCGGTAGAAGCTGTTAAAAATGGCTCAACCGTAGCTGAAGTTGTCAGTGTAATGGGTATGTCTGCACGCACAGTATTTCGCTGGCTCGTTTGGTTTTCGACTGGGAGTTACGAAGGACTCAAAGACAATCCTAAATCAGGACGTCCCCGTAAGATTACAGAAGAAATGGCTCAATGGTTATACAACGCGGTGACTATGGGAAATCCCAAGCAATTTCAATTCGACTTTTGCCTGTGGAGTCTCAAAACCATGCAAGTGTTATTGAAACAACAATTCGGGGTGTCGGTTCACGTTTCCACCATCAGTCGATTGCTTCATTCTATGGGATTAACTCCCCAGCGCCCCATCCACAAGTCTTACAAACAAAACCAAAAGAAAATCAAACGGTATCTGGAGATGTTTCCAGGCTTGAAACAACGAGCTGAGCAAGAGAATGCCCTAATTCTCTTTTTGGATGAAGCGCCAGTCCGAGCTGATTATCATCGAGGAACCACTTGGTCTCGAATCGGTGTCACGCCGGTAGTTCGAGATGCCGGGGATCGCTATTCGATTAAACTAGTTTCAGCCATATCCGCTGACGGGCGGATGATATTTAACATTTTCAAAGGAAAAATGAATGCCCAGCGTTTTTGTGAGTTTTTATCGAAACTCTCTAAGGATGTGGGACGGAAAATAATTGTTGTTTGTGATAACGCCAGCTATCATACAGCAGATTATACCCAAGAGTTCGTAGCCGAAAACGATAATATTGAAATGAAATATCTTCCTCCATACAGCCCTGAATTAAATCCCGATGAGCAGGTTTGGAACCATTTAAAGCAAAGATTAGCTAAAATAATGATACCCAACAAAAAGACGATGCAACAGAAAATTCAAAACATTATGCAATCCATCCAAAAGAAAATGGGAATGTTCCAATCATACTTTAAATTGGATGATACTCGATATATAATTACATGACATTACTTTTGCAATGATTGATAGAGGTAGGTTGGCGAATACACCAATGACGACCGACCAGTCCAACTCATCTGGTCAAAAAGGAAAAGAAAACAATCCCACACCGCTGATTTTATCTCCTGATACTTGCCGTAATCCTAAGTTCAAGTGTTTCCGTTAGCGCCTACTTGGCAAGTCCGCGACTATGGGCCAACCGTTACTCAGGTTGGTTTAAATGGCTGGCTGTTTCACGTGCTCGTTCTTCCTTCATTTCCGGAGTCACCGCCGCTTTCCGAGTTTCGGTTCGCTTCCCATAGGATTTGGTTTGCGCCAGTCGCTACTGGGCCAGTTGAACCTCAAGCAGATCGAACGCGGCCGCTTGGAGTTCGGTCGGTCGAGAATACATCTCGAATGGTTTCCCGGGGTCGGTTTTCAATTGGATCTCGAACTTGGCCATTGCGGCCAGATATTGAAGCAGCTCCCGATAATTCATTGCCGGAAGTTTCTGTTCCTTACGTTTGGCCGCAGCCCACATACGGGTTTTCGGATTGGAACGGGCCTCGGGTAAATCGGATTCGCCGGGCGAACCATCCTCTTCGTCGAGCAGTAAGGGAGCCAGTCGCTTTCGCATCTCGTGCTCGACATACCAAGCCAGCATGCCGAGGAAAAACTGAGAGCGCTCGCTACGGGCAGGCCGGAGAGGTGCCGGACGAATCTCGTCGTCTATCGAATCCAACGGACAGAACGCCCGATTCACCCCGGAGAAAATCCGAAAACAACTGACGATTTCCTCGGTATTCATTTTTCCGGGGCCAAACTCGTTCGCAAAAGGAAGCACCCGTCGAGAGCCTCTTCGGCATCGATTCGTTCCTGAAGCCGACGAGAAACAACCCCGTTCTCACCGATCTTTACTTCGAAATACTCCCCCATTCCGTAGCGGGAAAGCTCACGAGCCATCCGTCGAGAAATCTCTTGGCTCCCTTCGAGTCGGTCTCTGTTGCGCTGGGTTGCCGCCTTGACTTCGTTGATTCCCAGCTCCGTCGCTTCCAGAAAATCAGCACGTATCAGTCGTTGCTCCCGGGCCACGAACGAATCACGGCAAACGATCAGGCGTTCGCCAGGATATAGCTTCGGACACGTCATTTCCATCGGATCGGATTCATCGCACGACGAAGGTTGAAAAACTTTCCTGACGATCAATTCCCGGATTACCGACGGCTCCGACGTGACTATCCAATCGAGTCCAGCCGGTTCGAGACTCTCCCGAATTCGTGCCTCGGTCAAAAGCTCTCGATCACCGATCACCACTGCCCGCTCGAAACCTAATCGCTCTCTGACTCGTTCAAAAACCGAGGACAAGGCACCCGGGGCACCTGCTTCATCAAACACTTCGGCAGCGATCGGTCGACCGGTGCGGTCACTCAGCAGACCAATCGCGAGCTGCGGCTCGCCCTTCATGTCGTCACCGGAATCACCGACCCGTTGCGACTCGCTACCCCAGTCTTCCATCCAAACCGGTATCAGATGCCACATCGTCAGAGAGCCGTTTTCGATATGCCGCGCCGCAAGCCGGTTCTCGATCTCCCACTGGCGGGCCGCCAACCAATCCATCGCCTCGGTAAGCTCTTCCTCGTCGACTTGGTTGAGGTCGAGGGTCTCGCCCAAAGTATTGATCGCGCCCATCGCCGAGAGTTCTTGAGCCGTCACCGGCATGGATTCCGGCTCCAGAATTCGGGATACGATCATGGCGCAAACCAAATCCCGAGTGCGTGAATGAGTCGAAGCTATCAGCTCCTCGAGTCCGAGCCGGCGCAAGGTGCCCAACACGGCGGCGACATGACCATGCGATTTTGAAGCGATTTCGAAGGCTTGGTCCGGAGACCAAGCCTTCTCGCCCTTGAGACCAGCACGAATGACTTCGCCCCACTCAGGCGGGACTTTGGATAAATTGGCGAGTGTGCGTTTCTTCACCTTACCGTCTTTCCTAAATGATTCGCGCAACAGGATTGTCGGAGGCGATGAACGGTTTGGAATTACGTCAATGAACATGGGCGCAAATCTAGCGCAACATGAATCGCGATCAAAGACAATGAATTACCGAAATTCACCGGAGCAGAAGCCGAGAGCCGTCCATTCCCAAATAGCTTTCGGGCAATCGTTTCCATTCTGTTGCCGGAGTCGACCCCGCTCCCACTGATTTAGGTATCGTCCGAGTCAAATCCAAGCCACCCAAGGTTGGTCAGTTCAAACTTCGGCACGGAAGAAGCGGAACGAAGCGCACAGGAATTCAAGGAGACCGACCGTAAGTCGTGGTCCGTAACGAAAATCACGGACAAGCCGAAAACATGCATCGCACCTTTTGGAATCGCAATCGTTCGAAACCAAACTTGGCCGGCGGTGTGCTCCCTATGATCCATGAATTCCAGCTGAGTCATCCTGGCCAAGCCCAAAAGCCGATAGTAGCCGGCACCGCAAACGAAACTCACTTTCGCTTCGAAGGGAAAGGGTAAAAAATCAAGCCAACCGCACTTGGCCAACCGACCAAAAGAACTACTCGACTCTGTAACCCATTCGCCATGATGACCGCACCGCTTCAGTCTAGGCATTCAAGAAATCCGTCGTCATCCCGAACCGTCGTCCGCGTCCGAATCGAAATGGAATCTCACCCTGACCGTCCGTCCCTCCTTATTATGAATGAGCTCCGGCTCGGTGCCGTTAAAGGACCGCATAACATTTCGCATCAACAACCAACCTCGACCTCGACGTTCCATCAACCGTTTAACGACCATGGCGTTTGCCATCATTTCGTTGCGAGAACGTGGAAACCCTCCCGAACGCACTTGTTCCACTTTCAAATGATTCGGCAGCGCGCCCGGACTAGTCACATCGATATGATCATCGAATATTTCAAATAGGATTGGCGCACCTCTAATAGCGTAGTCACGATGGATTACGGCATTCACCAAAGCTTCCCGAAGTGTTTCCTCCGGAACTAAGGGGATGTCGGTTCGATACAACCCTTGGTACAATTCTTTACGTCCCAAAATTCGAAACCAATCGATTGAACGTGTCACCTGTTCATCAAGACGACCTTTCCCCTCGGAAACGCTCAACACGTCCGCCGCTTGGTCTGATCCGGCATATGCTGCACACTGAATATAATGACTAATCGTATGCCGGTGCTTCTGAGGATAACGACCAAATACCATCAAGCCAAAGAGAGTCGGTCTTAACTTCTGATCTCGCTTCTGGCATACCGCAGTATTTTCCAAATCTCTCTCAACGTCAGGCTGATGTTCCTCATCGATTTGTATACCCTGCAAGCGCAAAAAAGAAAAAAACAACTCTAAATCAATATCGTCTATGGTAGCTGTTGGAATGATTTGCTCCTGGGTTAATACAAGCCCGAACACATTGAAAAGTTCCTGCAATTCAGACGGTGACGGTGCCACCGTGCTGCGCCCACGTCGTATATAATATTGATTATCGACCTTAAACGGTTCATATCCCCGGAGATGGCACGACACTTCTACCCAATGCACCCACTTTTGGCCAAATTGATGGCAGCCACAATCAGCAGTAACCGGTTGACCACAACCAGTTTGCAAGATATTGGTAAGCTTTTCTTGCACCTTTTTCGAATCTTCTTTGATCCCAACGATTTTACCAGAATCACTGACCCCAAAAACGAGGACACCTCCATCGCCATTAGCAAAAGCACATATTACCCTGGAAGCCGTATCTCTAAATACTTCCTTAAATTCCGTTTTCGCATCTTCACCTTTTTCGATACGCTGTATTATTTCTATCCAGTCCATAATCAACCTTTAAAATCCGTATTTCCGGCGACGCAAACGAAACGCTTCCTTACCTCCATCAACGGAACGGACGATCGCATCCCGAACAACCGGTTCCTCAATGGTTCCCGAGCAAGCCACCCATCCGTGAGTTGCGTCAGCGTCCAATTGGATCACCATATCAGCATCCCCGTTAACCACTATATTGGCATTATGCGTGGCAACTATTACCTGCCGTCGTCCCCGCAACCGCTTGAGCGCCGGCAAAACAGATTCTGACAAAAAATGATTGTCGAGTTCGTCTTCCGGTTGATCGATCACCAACGGTCGGTTGTCGGTAGTTTCCAATAATAGTGAGAGCATCAGACTAACTTTTTTTCCACCGGAGAGCTTGTTCAACGATCGGTAATCGCCGCTTTCCAGCCTATATTCCAGTGAATAACAGTCAGGACAACGCAAAGCTAAAAGCATCAGGATCATGTTTTGAGACATCTTTTCTTCAAACGAACGTTGAACTGCAATGCTCATACCGACTTTATCGAGTGTCTTGGAACGTATGCACTTTACGAGCTTATTCGGGGAGGGTATCTGGTCGGGTGATAAATCTTTCCACCATCTTGAAACACCTTTCTGCTTCAGCCCCAGAAGATACTGCTCGAGTGGAGCATGATCTCCGTTTTTCTGCGGTCGCACACGAATCCGTCCATTGAACTTTTGTTCAATCATCCCAATTACGCGATCAAACGCTTCTCGTTGTTCGTTCAATACGGTTTCTCGAGTTTCTAAATCGCGTTCGAAATCTTGTTTGAGTTGATCTCGTTTACAACGTTCTGTTTCATGTGCTTTCGCATAGTTAGCCCGCAAAGCTGCCTGCCTGCTCAATAACTGTATTTCCTGAAGTTTCGTCAAACTCAACCCTTGTTTGCTCAAATTACGCTCCAAATCTTCGCGAATCTTCGGCTCCTTATTCGCCATTGCATCGACAACTTTATTAACATCGGTAATCCACAGGTCCGTCTCGTTGATGATCTTTTTAACACTTTCTACAATTTGTTCCCAGCGCCTCCCTATATCCTGAGCATCGGAATCCACACCCATAAGACTTAATCGCTCGGTATCAACTTCGGATAGTTCTTCCACATTTGAGTACCGATTAAACACAGATAGAAGGTCTTTTCGTAAATTTATAGCTTCAGAATGTCGATTCGCCCAAGTTTGATGTTCCCGATTGACCTGTTGAAGCCGTTCTAACCCAGCCTCCTTATAAACCATTAACTCCTCAGCAGCTTTTTCGGATCGGATATGTGCCTGTTCCACTTCAGCAACTCGATCTTCCGATTGCTCGATTTGTTTTATCACTTCAGTCAATTGACGATCCAAATCTTTAAGTTGTCTGGAACGACACTCTATTTTTTCAGACTCTGAGGGGTCCAATTTTGCGAGTATTTCTTCAACTGCGGCATCTGCCTGCGTCAAACGCTGCAACTCGTTTTGTGAAAAAAAGAGAGCAGGCCAACGTTCTGACAGAGGAGCGGTACGATCCTGCCCGGGACAATCAATTTCAATTACCGATGAACCGACTAAAAATCCATTCCCCCGAGCCTCGACCTGATTGCAAACTGGTTTATCAACCGGTAGTTCCGCTCCAGTATACACCCGGAGACCATCGAGTAAGGTGCTCTTCCCCGTCATACTGCCGCCAATAATGCAGGTCAGATCGGGGCTGAAACTGAATTGAGTTTCCCGAGATTTGTCGTCGCCTTCTCTTTCGAAGAAAGATTTGCCGCCAGCTAGGGTCACTGTACGTAACCAAGGATGTTTTTGGACACCCACATCAGGCAAATCTTTTATGGGTTGTAATTTGCCGTCTTCGCCGGTTTCGAAACCCATACGCATTCGGGAATCACTAGCAACTAATGCCTGTCTCAAAGCCTCTATTCGAGGAACTGCGAGTTTAATCCAGGTGTATATTCGACCGATGTCCTCCAACCTATAAACGTCGCCTCCATGAAAAAAAGCCTGTCGGTTTTCCAACATCCCATCTGATAGCCATGGCCGTTCACGCATAACTACTTCTGGATTTTTATTTCTTCCTAGTTCCAGACCCGCAATTGCGGTATGATCAAATAACTGAAGAACCTGGGATTTCTTCGCAGTTAGTAATCCTTTATTATTGTCGACATGAGGAGCAAGTACCAAATAACTCCATATTTTGTTTCCTGTGTTATTTTCAAGACATTCCCGTTCACGAAATTTGGTTAATTCTTTGAGCGCTTCATCCGCTCTTTTTTCTGAAAGTTCTAAACGTCTGTCTTTCCACGGAGTAATGCCGCCCATTATGAGATTAAAGACTTTGAAAAAATAATCCTGACCAATTTCTGGATCGAACAGAAATAAGAGATGCAATCCATCCTTGCCCTCATTGAACGAGGGTTCAAATCCTGGGAACAAGGCATAGATCTTCTCCCGAAATGGTACTCCGTCGTCATCATTCCCCTCGTTCCATTTCTCGACAATTTTCCAGACTGTGCTCGAGTTCAAAGCTCCATCGGAAAACGGAGAGTGAGGCGTCAAACCAGCGGCCTGAATTCCTTTTTTCACCAAAGCCTGGAGGAACATTCTAGCGTATCGCTCCTGAATTTCAGAACTATTCGGATCTCCTTCAAGGCCGTTGGGCATTTTCGCCCGTCCTCCGGGATGATCGTCAATGGTGTGAATATGGAGGTCAGCCTTGAACCAGCGCGCTCCCGGCACCTCCCTTCGCCAATTATCCGCAGCTCTTCTGGAGAAACTCATCACTTGCTATCCAAATCGACTCAGACTCACAAAACCACTCTGATCTCGATCCCGAGGTCCAAGTCACAGTATGCCTGACTCGAAAAACCACCATCATTTGAAACCCAACTAACCCAATCGACCGGGCAATTCTAATGGAGCTGCACCGGAAAGAAAAGCATTTTCATCTGATCCAGCGATAATTTCTGAACTCCAGAATTCAAGGCTAACCCTTCCATCTCGGGTTATGGGCGACGGTTTTCAGTCATGACCGATCTTCGTCCCGGACAATTGCCAACCCCGTAAAATATCGGCTTTTCAAACGGAAAAAGCCGTGATTCGTTCAAACCCAACTAATTCCTAAAACCCTTGATCGATTTCTCGCCGCACCCAATGAGGAATGGCCGATGCGTCAGTCTACCCGTCTCTCCACTGTTGTTCTCAAAACATCGAAAAACAAAGCGACCATGGACCGCCTCCCCTACGTCTTGACGCAAGCAAACTCCAAGGGCAGGATGGCGTGACCGATAGTCGATGTATCAGCACCTCCAGATTGGGCACCCAAGTTTACCGATCAGCACATTTTCCGTTCGATCGCCTGTTTCTACTTCGGTACTGAGGCGACCATGAACGGCGAAGATCGTCTGTCATCCCCCAACGTGATCGCATGCCCCAGATGCGGCTCGCCGATGAAGCTGCGAACGGCAAAACAAGGAAAGCACGCCGGAAACCAATTCTGGGGCTGCAGCACCTTCCCGAAGTGCCGTGGTATCCGCTCCTTTGACGCTGTCTCCAAACCAATCGAAATCCGTCCCGAATCAAAGGAGCCTCGTCGAGAGAAATCCAACGCTCCTGCCCTACCCTCTCTCCTGCCGGTCCTCTGGATCGAAGGCGCACCCCGAACCGATTTCATTTCCGAATATGTGACCGCTGGGTGCATGCCCGGAACGCTGCACCGTCGGCTGGCGGGAAATCCGACATTGGAACGGTCGCTGACCCAATGCCTGATGCTCTCCAGTCGAAATCGTCCGCGCCAGAACGCTTCGGAGCATGCCCGCCTCGTCGGATCGCTTCTGAGAAAAATCCTGCAACGAGGCAGAGCGCCACTCCCTACTCTCGAAGTGGAACTTGAAGCTTTGCGCCGGCACGAACTGCTGAATCAGGTACGCGATCTGAAAAACGACACCTCGGAATTAGGGTGGGAACTACCGGAATCTATCACCCGGACCCTTGACCCCGAAAACGTCACGGCGGCCATTTTAAAGCGAAACGAATTCTCCCTTGAACCTTCAATGGCCTTCAACGCCGGATCGAGCGCCTTGGTGCAAACCCGAGCCGAGGCTTGGTTTCTGGAGCAGTGGGTACCCGGCGTTCTCGGGCCCTCGGCGGGACATTGGTTCACGCCCCAAGCCTCGCTCGACACTTTGCTGGAATCAAGGGGACTCGAAAAATCCGGCGAACGAAGAATCGATTTTCTTTTCTGTCATCCCGGCGGCCCTCCTTTAGGAATCGAAATCGACGGAGAGGAACACGCTTCGGCAATTCTGGTCGACCAGGCTCGAGACGCGTCATTGAAACGGATGGGTATTGAGGTGCTCCGAATAACGCACGACGAAATCCGAAGAAAAGGCGGCATCGTCCTCAACCAGATAAAACGTCGATGCGAAACGGCACTGACTGCTCTAAAACCGTCCCCTGCTGACGAAAATATCGGTAGTTTTCTCCTCGATTGCACGAACGCCGCCAAAGCACAGTTCGCCATCGCTCACGCCGTCAAATGGGGTTGGTTGACAGCCGGGAAATCATGGCACCTAGAGCTAGTCGGCGCCAATCCTTCCATCGCGGCGGGAGTGCTAGACGCATTGCGATTGTTAACCGAGCTCGATGCCCTCTACGGCGGCAATTCCGTCCCGGCGTGTTGCTCCGTTCGTTGCGACCCAGGATTCTCGATCGCCTGGACACTCGATAACAAAGGCAAATGGCAAAAGACGACGGCTCCGGAAATTTCAGGTGATTCCCTGCGCTTATCGATCGAATCTTATCACGGTCCCTACCAGCGCATAGACCTCGAAAACCAAGCAGACCTGATCCTGCGCCCAGCCTTCCTTCCCGTGGAATTCGCTTCGGAACGAGCCTCCATCCTCAGTCGGCGGGCAGTTTCCTCCGAAGCCTACGAGAAGGCACATTCCTCGCTCGAGTTCTTCCTTCAGAACATCTTCCGCAAGCAATGTTTCCGGTCAATGCAGAGCGAAGCGATCTTCAACGCTCTTCGACAAAAAAACTGCGTGGTTCTCTTGCCGACCGGTGCGGGTAAAAGCCTGATCTATCAACTCGCAGGATTGCTGATGCCCGGCATGACTCTCGTCGTCGATCCTTTGGTATCGCTCATCGAAGATCAGGTAGAGGGCATGCGTTCCTACGGGATCGACCGGGCCGCTCCGATCACCGGAAAGCTTTCTTCGAGCGACGAACGGAAACGTTTGCTGTTACGCGTGGAACACGGCGAGTACCACTTCGTTCTAGTCGCTCCCGAACGCCTGCAATCGCCGAATTTCAGGAACACGCTAAAGGCCCTAACCAACGTGTCCTCGATCAACCTCGCCGTCATTGACGAGGCGCATTGCGTTTCGGAATGGGGCCATGACTTTCGCCCCGCTTATCTCAAACTCGGCGACAACCTGCGACGTTTCGGAACTGGACAAGACGGCTCCTCTCCTCCATTGCTAGCGCTCACCGGGACGGCGTCCCGAGCCGTTCTTAGAGACATGATCGTCGACTTGAATATCGACCAGACTCGTTCGGACGCCCTCATCCGCCCGCCTTCGTTCGATCGCCCCGAACTCTATTTCCGGATCATACGAACTCGTCCGCCCGAAGATCCGAACGCCGCCCTTCGAGGGGCGTTAAACGGATTGCCCGATAGATTGAATCTACCGATCACCGAGGTATTTCAACCGGCTGGTCGCCGCACGGCCTCCGGAATCATTTTCGTACCGACAGTGACTGCTCGAAACTACGGTTTGGACGAAGCCAGCAAGACCGTACAGTCCGCCACCAACGCGAACGTGACCGTATACGCCGGCCAGCCGCCGAACAAAAACATCACGGAGGCCGAATGGACCATTCGAAAACGAAAGAACGCCTCTGACTTCAAGGCTAATCGAGTGCCAGTGCTAGTCGCCACGAAGGCGTTCGGCATGGGCATCGACAAACCCAACATACGCTACACCGTTCACTTCGGAATGCCCGGTTCGTTGGAGAGCTTCTATCAAGAAGCCGGGCGAGCAGGACGGGACCAGAGACCGGCGGTTTGCGTGATCGTATTTTCCGAATACGACGACAAACGAACGGACTCTCTGCTCGACCCCAGCCTCGATCTGGAGGAACTCCGAGCCCACTGGAAAAAGGAATCCCAATCCGCCCGCGTTCGTGACGACGTCATTCGCGCCCTGTGGTTTCATTTCAAGGGATATTCCGGTTCGAAGCAGGACATCGAGGATATCAAGGAACGACTGAATGAAATCGGCGATTTGACCAAGCGGCGCACGATTGAAATTCCGTTCGCCCAATTCGGCCAAAACCGAGCCGGCAACGAAAGAAAGAGTAAAGAAAAATCCCTTTACCGGCTACTTAGGATCGGAGTGCTCTCCGATTACGAGGTGGATTTCGGAGCGGGCAAATTTGTGCTCACGACTGAAAAGTTCGATCCCGAGCGCAGCAAGAAACTGCTCTTGGACTACGTCCGTGCCGCGCAACCCGCCAAAAGCAAAATGCTATCCTCGCGACTGGATTCCTTACCTGCCGAAGACCCCCATGGATCGGTCATCAAGCTCGCGACGGAACTGATCGTGTTCACCTACGACCTAATCGAGAGATCCCGCAGGCGAATGATTCAGGAATCTATGCTGCTCGCGAGGCGGGCGAAAAACGACAAGGATATCAGGGCGCGTTTGCTCGACTATCTTCAGGAGGGATTCGGAGCGGAACATATCGATCAGCTGCTGAATCAACCCGATATCGCCTTGCGAAACTGGTGCGATCTAATCGATAAATGCCAGACGGCAATAGATGCTGGCGAACTTCGAGGTCTCTGCATCCGGGCACTGGAATCCTACCCCGATCACCCCGGACTACTGTTGACGCGCGGTGTAGCGGAAACCCTTTGCTCCGATCACGACGAAAACGTCAGTACCAATGAGATCGGCCGGGCCGTATTGAAAGCCATCGTAGGATACCAGCTCGGCAAAAAAGAATTGAAGGCGATTATCGAACGGTTATTCGACCTCGCAACAACGCGAGCGCACGGACTTGGATTCCCGCTCGTAACGAGCCTTTTGAGACTACCCGACCAAAGCGAAAAGCTTTCGTTCGCGGTCGATCTGGCATTAAAAAAGGCCGGCGAGGTTCTCGACCCTCGTGGAAAAATAGCGGCACTGAACCACCGAATTCATCGCTTGACGAAGGGTTTGCGATCCCCCGTTTCTTTCCTGGAACGACGATACGACGCTTCGGGCGTCCGCCAAGCGCTAAGTTAGGAACCACATGAGCGAACTGTCTGATCTCGAGAAAAATTTGATCGAAAATGAAAATCGGCTAACTGAACTATGCCGACGTCTGGAAGATCACGACGGACTGGCTCAGTCGCTCAAAAAAGCAGGAGGCAGTCTCCGAACTGCGACTGATGCCATAATCGATATTTCAGCTTCGACCAAAGCAGCTACCCAATCCCTAACCGATGTCGCGTCGTCTCTTCGAAAAACCGTAAACCAATTGCAACGCTCGAACCCCTCTCGCACGGCAGAGGCGGTCCTGAAAATCGAGGAACGCTTTCTGGAAGAAAGACTGATCATTCAGAGATCCATCACAAAGAACACGGCCATTGCCGCCGTCACTCTTTCGGCGATCATTTTGGGGTTCGAAATTTGGCGTCTCTTTTGAACGGTCTCGTTCGAATGAAGCCTTAATAAACCGACTCGAGCTTTACCCGGGGGCTCCATAGGAATTGACCATTCCAGTGCCTGATTCAGGGCGTCACGGAAGCCACCCCTTTTTTTCTCCAATGAAACTAGATTTCCCTCTCCCACCAAGCCCAATGCCAAGGATTACCGCCTTCTCTTCCCGACTGCTGTAGAGCAATTCGACCGACATGATCCGCTCGACGCTACCGAGAATGATATTCAACGCATCATCTCAGTCGTAGTTGAAAAGTGACGACGTCCAGCCATTCTCCGTCAGCTCGTGCCCGAACTCGTCGGTTGCATTCCCGACGCATTCTTGTTCGAGCGCCTTAGGAATGGGTTTCACGCCGGTTTGTGCCGACAACCGATTCTCGTCGCATTCCAGCAATGAACACCGCATCTGAGATCAACCAACGAACCGAATCGGAGCAACGTTTGATCAATCTTCTCTCAGGGCACATGCAGCCACCCTCGAATATTTCACATGGGTACGCGAGGAAGAATACGGAGGTACATTCCCCCGCAGTAAGTTCCCCGATACTCGACCGAAAAGATCACGCGTAGCTTGCGGTAGCTCGCCTCTCCCGACCTCTCTCCTCCTCAAATCGAACCCGCGCGATGGTTGGGCAACTCGCATCCAATTTGAATATTCCCTCAGAGAAAGCGTTGTGGCTGTCCGCTGAAATTTGGTTCCAGTTCGGAAACGATCAAACGAATCCATCCACCTCAGTTCCAGAGAATCACCAATCGAATCGACCCTGGATCTTTGGCATCCAACTTACGTTTTCCCCATGAGCACAAGAAAGGCCGTCTTTCTCCCAACCCTTTTCGGTTGATTTCCTCGCCTCTGCTTTTTCTCGACAAAACGGGAACGAAAGCTTCAATCGGTGAGCGAACCCCGTGAAGAATCTTCCAAGGCATACCTTGGGTGCCCATGGCCCTATGATTCTCGAAACCGACCGAGGCGGAGCTCCATCAAGGCTTCGCCATGTCTGACACCGACTTGAAAACCAATCCGCTGTCGTCGTCCCTCAAGACCTTGGTAGTCCGCGGCCGTTTCGCTTGGCGGGTCCACAGAACCTCCGCAGCCGTTAACGGTGAACAAGGGTTGAAAATCCTTACCGTAGACCAATTGGCAGCGCGTCTTGCCGGCGGCTTCCAGACTCCAATCGATTCCAAGAGCCTCGACAAGGCATTGTCTGAAGCGATCAATCAGCCGACCGGGGAACTCGAGACAATCCAATCACTTCCCGGCTTTGGAAGCGCCGCGGCCGCGACTCTTTCGAAGGCTTGGACGAACGGTCTCAATCTCCAAGAGGAAGCGAGCCGGGCAATCGAAGCTTCAGCGAGAGAACGTCTCCATTCGATGGCACGGTTGGAAGAGAACGTTCTCAACCTATTGCCACCCGGAAATCTTCGCCCCGGTGACTTGGCAGTTGCGGCAACTAAACGAGCCCGGCACGCCAACGCCCTCTTTGGTCGAATCGAAATCCACGGACCAACCGACCTCTCTCTCGTCTGGCGCCCCCTGCTCAAGGAAGTGGCGACACATACCGAAGTCATCTGGTTTGCGGAAAAGGAAAAAATCTCTCCGTGGTTGGAAGACACAAATATCCGAATAGAAGAACGTCCTCCCGCCAATCCGACCGTCCTCTCCTACTCCTGCGCCGAACCGCAACACGAAATCTTGGAAGCGTTCCGCTGGGCGCGACGGCATTTGTCTCAAGGCATCCGGCCGCAGGACATAGCCATCGCAACCGCTTCCCCGGAAATATACGACGATTACGTTCTCGCGATGTCGCAAACTTCCGGTATTCCGGTCCATTTCATCCATGGCCGAGCGGCTATCGAAACTCCTGAAGGACAACTGACCGCCGCGCTTGCCGAAGTCTTGCTGCAGGGATTTTCCCAGGAACGCATCCGGCGTTTCGTTGAACTCCTTCGGGTCCAAAGCCGGCGTTTCGAAGGAATCCCGTCAAATTGGTGGAAGCCTCCGCTTTCGGATATGCCCCTGTCCAACGGTCCCAGCTGGCTAAACGCCATTGACCTTTTGAACGCAGACGGCGAATCAGACTACCGCAATTCGCTGAAGGATATCATCCTCCCGTTTTTCACGGGAATCGATCATGCGCAACCAATCGGCAGCTGCCTGCTGGAAGGAAAAGCGTTAGGAATCTGGAAACAGGCTCTAATCCAAGGTCCTCCGACCGCATTGGACCTTACTTTAAAAGGGATACGTTCGGAAGACTCGATCGAACCGGGCTCCGAAATCGTCTGGGGTCCCGCGGCGGCCCTTGCGACGGCACCCCGTTCCTACACTTGGCTCGCCGGTTTAAATTCGCTGATCTGGCCGCGCCGCGCCGTCGACGATCCTCTATTACCGGATCAAGTCATCGCTTCGAAACGCCTTGATCCGATCCCGATCCCGGAAGCCGACCGGAGCGCCTTCCGTAACATTCTCAGAATGACGAAAAAAGAAGTAGTCTGCTCATACGCCCGCCGCGACAGCGAGGGACGAGTCAACGGCCTTTCTCCGCTTTTTCCCTGCCCCAAAGGCGGAGCCCACTTGGACCGAAACAGGATCGCACCCCATGCCGCGAGCGAGTCCGACCGACTGATGGCCAGGCCGCGGGAATTCAAACAACAGCTGACAGCCGAAATCTGCGACCCAGACATGGGGTGACTGAAATCACCCGTGCAACCTCATCGGTCACGACGGCCTGATCAGAGATCGTCATCCGGTTCAGAAACGCCCTCTCCGCCAAACGCAATCAGCCGATTCCCTGGTCAAGCCCCTTCGCAATCCCTTGAGATATCTCTGGACCTACGGATACGATTGGCGACAACCAGTGGAAACCGACATGCCTTTGAACCTGAACACCTCGGCTGTTGACGATCTCACCCATGATATTATCGAGGAGTCGGCAAACCAACTGGTAACGAACGGAAGGCCGGATCTCACCGGAACTTCTCCCGAAGAAGTCCGGAAACATGTCGGATACACCGCCGAAACAGTCGAGAAGAACTGGGAACACAGCCGCGCCGTACCGCCGCCGATCATCGGGAATCGAAAATTAATTGCAGCGAAAGAAGATGCTCTGACGGCGCTGCCCTTTAAGGATAAATCCTCAAAGGACTGGAGAAACTGGCTTGAAGCGCCTTTCGATCGGAAGACCGGCCTCGAAAACCTCGACGACCGATTCCGGAAATCCCTGCCGTGGGACCCTGCCACTACCGTTTATCTCCCGGGCACTTCCGTCCGCATTGAAGGAAAATCGACCATCTCGACCTCTCCGGCGACCGGAAGGGAGCGTACGTCACGGACTACAGGTCGGAATCTCCGCTCAGCTATTCGACAGAATTTGGGAGCAGTAAGGGAACGGCGATGATGTCCCAGCACCGCCGCCGTGAATGGTTCAATCAAAGCCTCCTCGAAAAAAAGTCCCGACTGCCCTATCCCCGATACAACCATGAAATCCTCTCCCTGTCCGAGCCGAATGACAGGTCGAAGGAGTTGGCCCGATATCCCAAGAACGCCTGCTTCCTGTTCCACGATGGAAAACCTTCCTGGCCCTGATGCCGGTAAATTTCGGTGCGAGTTGACTTTCGCCCTGCCGGTAAAGGCAAACGAAAAACACCACAGAACCAAATGGAATTCAATCTACTCAGACCTTTTCCGAATCAGTTGCCTTTGAGCCGGAGACCGAAATGAAAGACAAAATAAAATCAATCCGACATTCCGACTCCCTGGCACGGCTCAAGGCGTTGACGGAGTTCGAACGCTCTCTACTCGTCGAAGCCGGACCGGGGACCGGGAAGACCACGCTCGTGGCCGGACGCGTGGTCCTGCTAATCGCCTCGGGAGTGCCCCCAAAGCAAATCGTCGTCCTCAATTTCACCGAAGCCGCTGCCGCCGAACTGCGGAAAAAAATCAATGCTTTCGTACGGTCGCTCCTGAACGACGAAAAACCCGCAGAGCTTGCCGAGGCATTGACAAACGGCCTCTCAGCCGATCGAAAAAGGGAATTGCAGGACCAGAAAGCCTCCTTGGACGAACTCACCTGTACGACTATCCATGGGTTCTGCCGAAAACTGATTCGTTCCTACTCCGTCGAGACGGAACTGGGTCCGGGGGCGAGAGTCTTGGATCCGGAGACGGCGAAGCTTGTCCGACAAGATCTCAGAGAGGCTTGGCATGCGGCGCAATTCAATCCCACCCCGGACAAGAAGGGTTTCGGACGCTTCCCCGAACTGCGCCGGCAGGAAAGCAAAGAGAACTTCTTAACCGAACTGGTGGAACAAAACCCGACAAAAACTCTCGAGTTGAGCGATCAAGTCGAGAGTTTCCTCATGGACCACGGGAAAGTCCAGCTGCCCAGCTACCAGGCGGACCTAGCGGCCTTCGCCCGTTTGGTCCAAACGACGCAACGCTTCTCGTCCTGCTACGAAGACTGCGGGTTCAACATTCCGAAACTGAACGAAATCCGCGAGGAACTCAAACGTATCATCAAGCAATTCATGGTCATCGCGACCGGGTCGCTAACCGATCGCGAACTCGCCGAACTGCTCTTCCACAAACCGCCCAATATCTGCAAGGAGAACGAACGGAGATTCAAAAAGCTGCTGGTGAAATCCTCGTTCAAAAAGGCCTCGAAAAAACACGGCGAACGACTCTTCGCAGCAATCGACTCCCGCTACAACGAATGCAGCCAAGCGTATTACGAATGTTGCATCGCTCTCGGACGCCACGGATTCGCCCGGCTGCTCGCCGAGTTCAAAGAACTTCCCGAACGCTACGACGATTACAAACGGAAAACCGCCTTGATGGATTGCGACGATCTAAGGGACGAAACTCTCGAGCTCGTGCGAGGAGACCATTCGGCTCGGACCGCCTTGGCCAAGCGCTACCCATACATCCTGGTGGACGAATTCCAGGACACGGACCCCGGGCAAGCCGAAATCATCTGGCGACTCGCCGGCGTGAAAGATTCGAACGAACCCTGGCACCAAATCCCGGTTCGGCCAGGTTCGCTATTCCTGGCCGGCGACCCCAACCAAGCGATCTACCAGTGCCAAGGAGCGGACCTCAAATCCTACCAACTCGCCAAGAAAGCGATCATCCGAAAGGATCCGAACGCGTTCCTCAAACTCAGTGTCAACTTCCGTTCCAAGGGACCAATTATCAACTACGTGAACCGACTCTTTCGGGCACCGGTGAAACCGATCGGAAATCGCCCGAATTACCCCACCCCGATGTCGAACCGTCCCAGAGACAACAACCCGAGCGTCGCGGCTTTCGATATCGAACTGGAAGACAGAAGACTAAATGAACAAGGATTACCGCTCGTCAAACCGGTGCGCCATGAAGAAGCAGAAATAGTCGCGCTAACGATTACGGGAATCATCGGATCCCACCCCGTATTCTGCCCGAAAGAAAAAAAGAAAAGGCCCGCTAAGGCCGGAGACATCGCTCTGATCGCCCCGACCGGGACCGGGCTCTGGATCTACGAAATGGAATTGGAAAGGTTGGGGATTCCGAGCGTCACTCAGATCGGAAAAGAATTTTATTCGCGGCAGGAAATTCAGGAATTAATCGCGATAGTCAGGGCCATCGCCGATGGGGACGACACGCTAGAGCTAGGCGCTCTGATCCGCGACCCGCTCGCCAGGCTAACCAAAGCGGCTATCGCCGACGAATTCGAAGAGTGGCGAACCGAACACAAAGAAAACCAACCGCTCCACCTGGGGACGAAAACGGAACGGGGCTCCAACCTATCCCTTCGCCAGACTCTCGCCACGATCCAAAGCCTGGCGGCAAAGGCCGAAAGCACTACACCCTATCTTTTGCTCTGCGAAGCAGTGGAAAAACTAAACCTCCGGCCGATCCTCAGGGCGCGTCATCCGTGCGGCGCCGATCAGGCGCTGGCCAACCTCGATCATTTTCTGAATCTATCGAGATCCTACTCCCAATGCGGTTTCGCCGAGTTCGCCCGAACGATGCGGCAAAAACAGAACGACGGCGAATCGCTGGTCGAAGGTAGACCTGATATCGCAACCGCCGCCGTTTCGATCCTCACCATGCATGCGGCAAAAGGGTTGGAATGGCCCATCGTCTTTCCCGTCAACTGGATTTCCGATCCGACAGTCGATAAAGATTTTCTGATCAATCCGAACGACCGGATCGTCAATCACAGGCTGTTCCAATTTCCTGATCCCAACTACGACGAACTGCGCCGGCGTGAACTAGAGGAGACACGACAGGAACAGGTAAGACTCTGGTATGTAACGCTCACCCGAGCTCGGGACCTGCTGATGATTCCCCGGCTTGATATCTACACGTATCACGACTGGCTAAGCCTGATCAATTTGAAGGTCAAGCCCCTGCCGATTATGGGCATACCACCGAACTATGACAACGAACCAGTCACCGAAGACGTACCGATATTCGACGACGATACCAACGACCAAGATATCGAGACCTGGCGATCGGAGGCGAATACGATTGCGACAAACCGAATGCGAATCGAATGGCGCCGGCACGAAGGATCGAAGAAGGCGATAATTCCGGAAGAGGAATTTTTCGCCGGGATCGAAACGAGTCTCAACACCATCACCGAGTGCCAGCCGACCGAACCGGATCAAGGCGAAACGCAACACACGAACCTGCTCCACAAACTCATGGCAGAAACGCTCACGGGAGAAATCGAAAACACTCCGGAAGCTCGGCGCACCCGCGCTCGCGAACTCATCGTCCAACTCGGGCTCGAAGATACGGAAGATCCTGCGACAGGACTCAGCGGCGCCGAGCTGGCCGAGACGATCGAACGCACATTAGAGATTCCCGAGATCGAATCGTTGCGGCCAAAGTTGTCGCCGGAATATCCGATCTATGCCTGCGAAAGGCAGAATCGAAAAATGATGCTGACGGCCGGCGTCGCCGACGCCGTAGCCCTCAACTCGACTGGCCGGGTGAATATGATCGTCGAGTGGATATCTGACGTGGCCCCAGCCAACGGACAAATCGAGAAATACCGTCAGCAACTCCGCGACTGCTTGGAGGCCACCGGGGCACAAACGGGGCTCATCGTGTTCCTGACCTCCGGCACCATCGAAACGATCGCGAGGAAGGGTTAGGAACGTCGAGAAATGGAGGTTTCAGCGAATTCATTCTCCCGCGCCGTCGAAACGGATTGCTTCCCAGATAGTGGTGGCACTAGGTTTTCGGCAGAGCAGATCCACCGAAGTCAGAGCCTAATCGAAACCGGTTTCGCCTTGTTCCGAAAATACCGCGCCGGTCCGAAGCGATCGAAAACAATCGACCTTTCATTCACTCGCCTCATCATCAATGAAGGCCATCCGTTTCGGAGTTTTCCGACGTTCCGTTTCATTCGCTCGATCGCCGCGCCCAACTGCTCGAATCCGGTAGCGTAACAGTAGCGCAAGTAACCTTCCCCGGAAGTGCCGAAAACGTCCCCGAGCACGCAGGCTACCTGCCAGCTCTTGAGCAAACCGTAGGAATTTCCGGGAATTCAAACCGGTATCTCGAACCGACGGAAAGGTATAGAAAGTTCCCCCGAGGCAGCAGACAAGGCAGTCCCGTCTCGTTGAACGCCCGGGGAACGAAGTCCCGCCGCATCCGGTATTCCTTGCGCATATTCTCGACCGTTTCCCCACTGAGATTCAAGGCTTCGCCCGCCGCGGCATGGCCGGATTATCCTCTATTTGAAGAAATCAGTAACGACTTATTCCGACACGGACCTTCAAATGATTTACAAGCCCGCCGGTTGACCATTTTGCTCAACACTTTACGCTCGCCGGGAAGTCTGAATTCGGCTAGGCGGAACTTCACCAACCATTAAGCATGAAAACCCCTGTTTTCATTGGATTTAAGTCAAAATAGAGCGATTCAAACCTGCCAAATCGGTCCATAATAATTTCGGTATTTTTTCATTTTACAAAGTGTAAATCTGGGTTATATTAGCTTTGACGTTCCCATAATACGTCACCTTATGGCTTTCAATATCGAATCCATCCCGAACCAGGCAAACAAACCGGCCATCCTGTTGCGTCAATCATGGCGGGAAGGTTCCCGGATCCGGAAAAAAACCATCGCCAACCTTTCCAAGCTGCCTGCCAAGGTCATTAACGACTTCCGCACCATCCTCAAGGGCGGGATCGCGGTCAGCGATGGTTCCCAACTCCTGAAGATCAATCGTTCCCTCCATCATGGCCATGTCATCGCCGTTCTGGCGACCGCTCGCCGACTGGGACTCGAACGGTTGCTTCATCGCCAGCTCAGTCGCCAACGACAGTTGGCATTCGCCGCCATCATTTCACGAGTGCTCGCACCAGATTCCAAGCTGACCACGGCCCGCCAACTCTCGCCGGAAACGGCCAACACCAGTCTCGGGGCACTTCTGGAACTCGAGACGGTCACCGACAACGAACTTCGCGACATGCTGGATTGGTTGCTAACACGGCAACCGTGGATCGAGAGAAGTTTAGCCAAGAAACACCTTCAGGATAAGACGCTGATCCGGCACGACGTCACCAGTTCGCACCGGGAAGGAAAAAGTGGTCCGTTAGCGGCTTTTGGTTACCTCCACGACGGCCAGAAGGGCGAGAAACAGATCAGCTTCAGCCTGTTGTGCACCCCCGAGGGATGCCCGATCGCGGTCGAACTATTCACCGGAAACACCGCCAATCCGAGCACCGTGGCTTCCCAGGTAGAGAAGCTTCGGAAACGATTCAGGATTAACCGGATCGCGCTGATCGACGATCGGGGAATGATGACCACGGCTCAGATTCGGGAGCATTGGGATCCAGCCGGAATCGCTTGGATCTCAGCTCTGAAATCGACCGATTTGCGGAAGTTAGCCCCACCTCCTCGGAATCCCAACGCGGAGCCCACCCAACCACCTCTGGTCCCTGATGCCGTTGCCGAGCTCACCAGTCCCGACTTTCCCGGGGAACGCCTGACGGTCGGTCTCAATCCCCGCTTGCGGGAAGAACGCCAACGCAAACGGGAGGAATTGCTGCAGCTAACCGAACAGATATTGGAACGAATTGCCGCTTCCGTTCGTGCCGGCACGTTGAGCGGCAAAGTTAAAATCGGCCATCGTGTCGGTCGCGAGGTTAACCGTCTCAAGGTCGAAAAACACTTCCAGATCACGATCACCGACCACCGCATGAGTTGGTCTCGCCGTCACGACCGAATTGAAGCCGAGGCCCGGTTCGACGGCGTGTATGTCATCCGCACCAGCCTTTCGGACATTAAATCAGAGGCGGCCATCGAGGCCTATCAGAGTCTGTCACAAGTGGAACGAGCCTTTCGGAGCATCAAAAAAGATCTGCGAGCTCGCCCCTTCGATGTTTCCTCCGAAGCTCACGTCCGCGCTCACGTGTTCCTCTGCCTGTTGAGCTACTACATCGAATGGCATCTGCGTCAACGCATCGCACCGCTACTCTTCGAAGATGACGATCGAGAAGCGGCAAGAGCTGGTCGAACTACGCCAGTCGAGTCAGCCAAGGTGTCACCTGACGCCCAGCAGAAGGCCGATTCGAAACGCACTCAAAATGACTTTCCGGTTCAGAGCTTTCAAACGCTGCTCGACGATCTTTCCAGTGTCGGGTTGAACTCCGTTAGCCTATCAGATCAGGTGCCGTCGGAACTAATGATCGTGACCACTCCAACCAAGCTTCAAGACAAAGCGTTCCAACTTCTGGGCATCAATCCCTCCCAGACTGTTCCCCTAAGGATGACAGGTCGAACTTCGTGCCCAGGACCTGAATGACCAATAAAATCAATGGTTTTATTGCAAAATAGTGTTAATTCTCTTCGTGAAGTTCAGGCTAATTCGGGGAGATCTGACCGCCGTTGGTTCGGATCGTTCAGCTCCAATGTTTCCTCCCAGGTTGGGCGATGATCCGAATCTTCCGGAAGTCCCTGGAATCAATCGATCACTCGAAATCTTCCGGTTCCCGGAGGCCCCAAACTACGGGAATCCACTGCTACACCATCAAATGGGACACTAGCCTCTTCCTCTTCAGGGCTCCCGTTTGCCACGTGGGAATTCAGCCTCTCGAACTCGGCAATACATTCCTTCTGTCGCTGATCAGCTTGACGTTGTACTCGAAACTCGAAAATTTGTGCTTGAGATTCCGCCAAACGCATTGAGACACATGAATATTCGGCTGGAATTGCTTTGGCTGAATTCGAGTGAATTTCTACTGCTCCTGAGCCCCCTCCATCCGAGATTGAAAGCTCGTTTGTCGGAAACCGGACATGGCTGGCGAAAGCGAAAGTTGAGCCTTGCGGTTCCTGAAGAGCTTCGGGATTCTTCTCAAAGTATCGCCGTACGATTCTCCAGTCAGCTATCGAAACGGGAATCGATTAATTGAGATTGGATGAATTTGGCTGAGACAAGGATGAATGGAAAGCGAAACTTGGGGTAAAGACTGCAGCACATAGGCCTTTTCGAATAATCAAAGCCAATATCACCGAAAAATTTCGAACGGATTAATCCATTATCGCTTGAAATATGACCTCGACTTGTTTTGAATCGCAGGCTTGATTGCTAATCGAAACGACCTAAGCCTGATTCTCGCTCCGATAGCCGACTTGCGTCCAATAGAAAATCATATCTCGACTCAACCGCGAGCCAAACGATGAACATCCTTGTTGTCCACAACTCGCTAAACGATTCGACATCAGTGTCGGGCGTACTGAAGCATTATACGCTCGTTGCTAAAGAATGGATTGCACGCGGTCATCCGACTGATTTTCTGATGGCTTCCGCCGGTTTCCGTCAACTGGAAAATCTTTGCCCGGAAGCCGGGCGAGTCAGCAGTGATCGTTATTTCGATGCCACTTCTTATCTGAACCAAACTTGGAGGTACCTGCCCGCATACGGTTGGCGTCTACTAAATTCTCACTTAGTGCGTCTGTCCAAACGATACGATGTGGTCTACGCTTCCAATTTTCAAGTTTTCGACGTCTACGCGGCGAAAGTGATCGCTCGTCGCCAAAATGCGGCCTTCATCGTCAAGCTTCAACACATTCTGCATTCTCAACCAAAGCGGAGAGGATTGTTCGATCATTTGTTCACTATCACCGAGCATTGGGCTGCGCGAACCGCTAACCACAATGCCAATTTGATCATGTGTCTCTCTGATCCGGTGAAGACGGATTATCGGCACTTGGAAAAAATGCTCGCTCTCACCCCGTCAAGGATCGAGCTAGTCGGTTGCGGATTAGATTTCTCCGATATTAATCCAATGAATACAACAGAGAAACGCTACGATGTCGTATTCCTCGGCAGAATGCACGAACAGAAAGGAGTTCTGGAATTGCCCGAAGTCTGGGCTCGGGTTATTGAACAGATCCCGACCGCCCGCCTAGTCGTGATCGGCGAAGGACCTCAACGATCGACGGTCCAACAACTTATCAAGGACCAAGGTCTAGACGATTCGGTATATTTTACTGGGGGCATCCCCGAATCGCAAAAAAACGAATTGCTGTCTTCCTCTCGAATCGGCTTAAGCCTTTCCTACGAAGAGGGATGGGGATTATCCGTAACTGAATGCTTGGCCACTGGTCTCCCGGTGGTCGCCTATGATCTTCCGGTTTTCCAAAGTGTGTTTCCGCAACAACTCGACATCGTTCAATCTGGAAATCGAAAAGCAACGGCCGATCGACTATGCTACTGGATACTCAACCCTGACCGGCAACTCGAGCGCAGCAAGGAAGTTAGTCGATTCGCCCGTCAATTCGATTATCGAGCGGTCGCACAAAAGGAACTTGCACTCATCGAAAAAGCGATTGAAAAAACTCAAATCAAATGAGACAAGCGTACCTTATCTTCCTATAAATCATTCAACTCAATAAATGCTATCCGATCTATGATCTGCAAAGCAGATGTAAAGCTTTATATTTCATGAAACTTTAACAGTGCTCCATTCTCGGAAGGTTCAGCACAATCGAGTCATACTTAATATTACTATGGCATTGATCTTTGTTTCTATACGAGTTGTTATTAATTGTCTAAATCAGGCCCAGTGAACGAGATGTTTCAATTCAAGTCGTGTTCTACATGATATACGCCAGATATTCCATGTTTTGACTCAATCCATGCATATAAACCGTTAACATTTAAACCAATATCGAAACGAACTCCGGAAATCTTATAAAGTTATAAAGGTTAGATCCCCAAATAAAAGGGCATTTTATGATGTATTATCAGGCGTAATATTACCGACTAATATATTAAAAAAACCGCCGGTATATATCCCGAAATTTAACTGCCATCTTTCCTAGAAAGCGGTATGGGTAGGAAATAAGTCTTCCAGTTTCAATTTCAATCTCTGCTGCGTATCGAGAATTCGATTTCTTCATTTGCCTTTGTTTTACGAAAGAACGTGCCGCAAATAAACACTTTAATTTTTCTTTTCTCAATGCACTACTCATACGATTTTCAGGTATCATTTTTAGAATAATTTGAATAACTCTCCATTCGTTAATCACCCAACTGTTAATATCCTTTACGTTTGCTGACGTAACGGATTGTGCATGTCGTCTTATTTGTGACATTACCCGGCTACTATGAAAAATAGCAGGTGCTTTGGATGCTAATTCCGCATAGAACATGACATCGGCTATTTGAGGGAAATCATTCCTAAAACAATATGGTAATGGTCGAAAATCGGTTTTGAACAACATCGCGCCACAGCCAGATACATTTAATTCGGACATTCTGATTAAAAAATGTTTTCGGGATATAAGACTGTAATCACCTCGCTGCTGACCTGACGGAGGAATTACTCTATCATTTTCATCTATCCATTCGGATTCACAAAACGAAAATGAACCAGGTAATTCATTTTCAAGGGATTTTAGCGATTCAATCAAAAAATCTGGCAAAATCAGGTCATCGGCATGCAACAAATGAAGGTAGGTAGTTTTTGAAGAGAATTTCAGGCTAAGATTCATATTTGGGAACAATCCGACATTCTGCTCATTTTCTATAAGTTCACATGGAACCTGAGAATATGATTTCACTATTTCTTTTGTACCGTCGGTAGAACAATCGTCCAACACGATAATCCGGTCGGGGCGACGCCGTTGCCCAGCCAAAGAATCTAGAGTGCGCTCCAGATATTTTTCCCCGTTGTAAACGGGAATGACGGTAGTGATATGATTGGTCGGCTTCATGATTATGGAATAAGAACGATGGCAAAATGATCGTTACGTAATGTATCAACCGTTTCAGATTCGTTCAATCTTGGAATTATCGATCAAATTCAATCAAAAAGCAAGAGAAATATTATATTCCTTAAATTAAATCCTTTTTTTAAATTGAATGTTCCCGTCTTGAAAATGAAGCAAATATTTCGCTGAAAGTTCTAACCCGCATATCTCACCAGATATTATGCAAGGCGTTATTAATCATCCAAAATGCTGATTCTTACTGGCTAACGACTTAAAAATTATACTGACGGAAAAAACACACTATCATTGGTGTATTTTGTTTTTCCGTCTGTTTGAGTCGCATTTCTGGGATGTAATTGATTAGCGGGTTAAAATGGTTTTTTTCGAGGAATTTCGGGGTTCAACTTGACTTTTTTTAAATGAGGCTATCATTGGCGGTATACCGGGGATTGATCCTAACTGACTGCACGAAGAGGATCCGACGGGATTAGTCAAGGCTCTTGACGTTTCGATGCAGCGCTTGGAGACGCTAGAAGTAGAAAATCAATGCCTTCGTCGGCAACCGATTGTTAGCGAGAGTCGAGCCGGTTCTTCCGAAAAGACTTCCTCTTCCGATCTCGTCGTTCCATTGCAAAACGATAATCGGAAACTGCAGCAATGGATCCGTGATTTGCGACAACAGAACGGATCCTGTGGTTGCCAAACTGATCCAGCATCGCCCTCGGCAGATTTCGAGATCGCCAACCAATTGGAACGAGAAAATCAAAATTTTCGGCAAAAACTGGAAGCATTCGAGAGAGAAAACCATCGTTCGGTCACCCCTTTTTCCATGGCGAATGCAAAGAACTTCCCCAAAGCCTGGTCGCAAACCGGAGCAAGGAAAGTTTCGCCATAACCCAGCGCCGGAGCCCCGAGAACGGAATAATGTCCAAAAGTTTCAGACTTCACTTGATTCCGATGCCTGTCCGAAGTGCGGGTCGAAACTTGAGCGACAGACCTCGGAAACCGCGACGACGATTGACCTGCCCCAAATCATTGGCCGAGTGATTAAATTCTTTTCGCTTGAGGTTGCGGAGTGCACCGAATGCGGACACAAGTTCCGGGGCACTCATCCTGAATTAGCGAAGGATTAGTTTGGAGCAACGGCTCATCGTATTGTCCCCCGAATCTATGATTAGGCATTGGCCTGGCATTACAATTCGGGGATGTCATGGTGCCGGGTGGAGAAGGTGATAAACGATTATTTCCAGTTCCCCGTGACCCAAAGCATGATCTTTCAAAAAATAGCTTATGGAAACGGTATCAAAAGAGCCAGTTGCTTCGATTTCGGGACAATCCGAAGATGGAACCGACCAACAATCGAGCCGAACGGGCTCTGCGACCGGGCGTCAAGGCTCGGAAGGTTTCCCAGTGTTCGAAAATCAGAGAGGGCTCAGAGTCGGGCGGCCATCACTAGCGTCACGGCTGCCTCTCGACTGAAAAAGGAGTTGGTTTTGGAAACGTTGACGTCAGCGCTCTAATTCTCGGTTCGATCACCCTCGGTTGATACCGGCTAAGATCTTCTCGTGCTTTCAGCACTGGTTTTCCGAAATCACGGGGATTGGGATTATCCCCGTAATTTTGCAGGAACGGCAATCGAATGCCACTTGAAAGCAAACGTTGATGGTCGAGGATATTTGATCTGAAGCCGCCTGACGATCAACCAAGGACGTCGGATGGTATGAGATCACTCATCTTCTGACAGAAGCGAAACATGAAATCCTTGATAACGGGAATACACCCTTTTCGTCAGATCGTCTAGTTTAAAATGGCGTTCAAACCCGCTAATCAATTACGACTCACCACTAACCGAAAGGAGAGTTTCCGTCACCCGATAAATCGCAATGAGCGATAAATCCACCGAATAATCGGAAACGGCTAAAATCGATATCCTCCGGCCCATGGCCATTGGGATTTCTGATTTAATCTTGCTTTGAATTTCATTTTCTAATTGATTAAAAGCAATCGTTCATGCGAAACTCTTACTCATGACGCCACGCTCAAACCATCTTACCCAAGCCCTGACCATCGCTTCTGGGCAGCACCGAGAACTTTCGTCTCATTTTGAGTAACTCAAGTATTCTCCCTATGACTTTCAATGGTTCAACCATCCTGATCACCGGCGGAACGGGTTCATTCGGCTCTCATGTCGCGAACCGCTTGCTGCAGGAAAATCCCGCCAAGATCCGCATTTTCAGCCGAGACGAGAAAAAGCAGTCGGAAATGCAACGCCTGCACCCTGAATTCCAATATCTGATCGGCGACGTACGAGACACCAACCGAGTGCAGCGGGCCATGGAAAACGTCGATTTCGTCTTCCATGCCGCCGCTCTCAAGCAAGTTCCGTCTTGCGAACAATTCCCCTTCGAGGCGGTGCAAACGAACGTAGTCGGATCACGCAATGTATGCGAAGCGGCTCGGTCCCAAGGGGTAAAGATGTTCATCGCATTGAGCACCGACAAATCGGTTAAGCCAATCAACGCCATGGGAATGAGCAAAGCCCTCATGGAAAAGATCATCTGCAATCAAAATCGATTCGATACCAACACAGTTTTCAGTTGCGTGCGCTACGGAAACGTCATGGGAAGTCGGGGGTCCGTAATTCCTCTTTTCAAAAAACAGATCAAACAGGATATTCCGCTCACCATCACCGTTCCTGAAATGACCAGATTCCTGATGACCTTGGAAGAATCAATCGAATTGGTTTTGCAAGCGGTTGGAAATGCGCGTGGCGGTGAGATTTTCGTTCACAAGGCGTCGGCCTGTACTATGGGCCAATTGGCCGAGGCCATGAGGCTCCGTTACAGTCCCCGAAAACAAGACCATCCGATCAATACGGTCGGGATCCGTCCGGGAGAAAAAATCCACGAAATTCTGGTGAACGAGTACGAAATGCAACGGACCACCGAATTCGTCAATCACTTCGTCATCTATCCCGAATATCGCATTTCCGAGATTAGCGACGTTCGACCACTCGGCTTTGAATACACTTCGGCAAATACCGAACAACTCGAAACGACCGAAGCGATTATAGCCAAACTCGAAGAGATGACTGACATAGAAAATCATGACTGATGACTCGGTGCATGAACAATCGATGGTTTCTCCCCTCGGCGACTATCAACTGATCGACCGTTGTCGCGGATGCGGCGACGACATGGCAAATCCAATCCCCGTTTTGGCTATGGACCCTATGCCACTGGCCGGCAACTTTTGTGTTTCGGAAAAGGCTGCTCGCAACGCTCCACGATATCCCCTTACCTGGCTCCAATGTCCGCATTGTGGACTCTTGCAGGTAGCAGAAGATATCGCTCAACGCAGCCTGTTCGAACGATACCACTACGCATCCTCTTCTGTTCCTCCTTTAGTCCAGCACTTTCGAGATTATGCGGCAAAATTGACCAATCGCCATGGTGCCTCATCGACCATTCGACTACTAGAAATCGGATGCAATGACGGCGTACTTCTGAACCAATTGCCTAAATCTTGGACTCTCATGGGAGTCGATCCTTGCGACGTCGCCAGCCGGCACTCCGTCAACTCAACTACCTATCAACTGACCCCGGCTCCCTTTACTCCGGAACTCGTCGAATCCCTTAACTGGACCGAAAGCTGGGATATTATTACCGGATCGAACTGCCTAGCACATATTTCCGACCTCAAGGCGGTATTTTTCGGAGTGACCATGGCCTTAAAACCAGATGGCTGGTTCTGGGTTGAAGTCCACGATCTGAATGCACTTCTACGAGGATCTCAGTGGGACACTATCTACCACGAACACAAGGTCGAATGGAATATCGATTCATTGACTCACTGCTTACACAAGCTAGGATTCGAACTTCGCGAACAACAGCATCTACCCTTACATGGCGGTCTCCTACGGTGCGGTTTCCGAAAATCCGGAAACAAACGATACATTCCCGAAACCCCGTCCCGAAATCGACGCGCTCTAAACACTCTGCGCCAAGCTTACATTAATCGAAACCGTTCTGCAACTGCCGTTGAATTAAAACAGGCTCAATCCGAAGGCCTAAGAATCGCAGCCTACGGCGCATCAGGCCGAGCAGTAGTCTATTTGAACCAACTACTCGACCTGTCTTTTTCTTTCATCGTCGACGAATCACCTCTCAGAAAAGATCACTTCATCCCTGGAGTCGGCACTCCCATTGTCGACCGTGATGAGCTGTTCGCTAATCTCCCAGCGAAAATCCTGATTACTGCTTGGAATTACCGAGAACACATCATCAACCGAAATCGTAAATTTCCGGGCAATTGGTTGACCGCCTTTCCCACAGCATAATATCTTTTCTCCACTGAAATGCATCAGGTTTGGCACCGAATTTCTAAAACGATGATTGCCCTGCCCACCCTCGATTTCGCGCCTTGATGACCCTACATGACGAGCAAGCGAACCCTCAGACTTTTCCAGATTTGTGAACAGTCATACCACAACCGTCATGCGGATATGCGTCTTAGGACATCGAGGTATGCTAGGGCATGCAGTTTGCCGATATCTGACCGAATCCGGCCACCGGATAATGACGGTATCCGAACGATTCAACCCTCAAGCTGACCCCAAGTCATTTGTTCAACGCATTAACGCTCTGAACGCCAAATGGTGCGTGAATTGCATCGGCATTCGTCCCGACGCAAAGGTTTCGCCGACGGTCATAGATACCGTGAACCATCGATTGCCAGCAGCCTGTTCCCAATACCTATCTCCTCGTTGCGGTTTAGTCCACGCCAGCAGCGACGGCGTCTTCTCTCCTTTGTCCGGGAATTGCCTCTGGGATTCTCCGCCAAATGCCGACGATCCCTACGGACGATCCAAACGTTTTGCCGAATCGTCCCTGAAACGCACCAACGATTATCTGATCCGCTGTTCCATAGTAGGACCAGAACTAGCTTCCCGACATGGGCTATTCTCCTGGTTGGCGTCGCAAACCGGAACGGTCGATGGTTTCACCAATCATAGTTGGAACGGCATCACCTCGCTCGAGTGGGCCAAATGCTGTCTAGCCATCCTGCAATCGAAAGCAACGACCAAGCCAACAATCATCCAACCGGCCACCATGCCGGTCATCAGCAAATTCGATCTTCTCCGCCTCATTACCGATCAATGGAAATTCCCGCTATCCATTCGTCCGGTTTCGTCGCCAACAACGATCATTCGCCCGTTAATTCCCAACATTGCTCCCTCTTCGATCATGACTCTACTGGCAGAATTGGAAATTTGGTACGACCATATCCCCGCTTGCTCTCCAAACAAAAAACACCCGATTATCATTGAATCAGATTGACGGTCCGGCAATCTCTTCCCGATGCACATTTGGACGACATCAAAATGCCAGCGAATCGTTCTTCTCTTAAAACCTACTCCCGAAACAGAATCAGTCGATTCAATCCGGCCCTCGCCTCGTCCGAATCATTGGAATATTCCAGCCTATTCCTGATCAAACTCAACACGAGTATTTCCGAATGACGCAAAAAATGAATAGTCTGAAATCAGGTTGGCTGACATTACTTATTCTGGCCATTTTGCTAGCCGTATTATTTAACCAAAGCCTAAAACCGGGGTGGGTCGTTAATTCCAACGACTCTCCGCTAGGCGCTCTCAATACGGAATCCGGATCCTTGCCAGAAACTTTCTTGGGGTATTGGAACGACTTGAACTGGGTTGGGGAAGAAAGACCGAGCGCGACACCCAATTTCACCATGGCCTTGGCGATGGTGTTGAACAATCCCGTGCTCTACTCGAAAATTTACGCCCCGGTTTCCCTTTTATTACTGGGTTTCGCCGGCTGGCTACTGCTCCGGCAACTGGGATTCACTTCGGACGTCTGCATTCTAGGAGCCATCGCCTTTTCCTTGAATATGAATTCCTTCTCCAACGCCTGCTGGGGCATGTCGCCCCGGGCATTGACAATGGGTTCAACCCTTTTGGCTTTGGCCGCGTTGCATATGAACCCCGCACGTTTCCCCGCTCTCAAATACGGGTTAGCGGGATGGGCGGTCGGCTTAGGAATCATGGAAGGCTACGACGTAGGGGCCCTATTTAGTCTGATCGTCGCCGCCTATGCGACTTTCCAAATCGTCACCGAAAAAGGACCCATTGGACGCAAATTTCTGAAAGCGGCCGGATTGGTCGCCGTAATAGCCGTATCCGCGGCGCTCTTTTCTTTCCAAACCCTGACCTCTCTTGTCGGCACCCAAATTCATGGCGTCGAAGGCATGCAACAGGATTCGGAAACAAAGCGACAACGCTGGGAGCAGGCCACCCAATGGAGCTTGCCGATCAATGAAACCTTAAGAGTAGCCGTTCCTGGGTTGTTCGGTTACCGAATGTCGGATATCGACCATCAACTCCAAAACAGTTCCTATTGGGGAGCCGTAGGCAGAACTCACGGTTGGGAAACTCATAAACAAGGACTGCCTCGCCATTCCGGTTCCGGCGAATACGCCGGCGCTCTCGTCCTAATACTGGCTCTCTTCGCCGTGTTGCAAAGTTTCAGAAAGAAAAGTCTACTGACTAGGCAAGCGAAACTGGCCATCCGTTTTTGGTCAGGAATAGCTTTTATAACCCTGATTTTGGCCTTCGGTTGGCATACTCCTGTTTACCGCCTAGTGTACGAATTGCCTTATTTCTCGACCATTCGAAATCCGATCAAATTCATGCATCTGTTCCATCTGGCCCTGTTGATTCTCTTCGGGTACGGCCTGCAAACACTCTGGACAGCGTATTTGAAAAAAACGCCGAAAAAAACTGACGATTTCAAGAAAACCTTTAACCTATGGTGGAGCAAAGCGCCCGTTTTCGATCGAAGGTGGCTCTGGGGAAGCGTTGCACTTCTCGGTTTCGGATCGTTAGCCTTCTTGATCTACGCCTCCGCCGAACGAGATATGAGAAGGTTTCTCGTGGACGAAGCGATACCCCCGAATATGGTCCAAGCCATCTTTACCTTCAGCAAAACCGAAATCCTCTGGGCGCTGTTCTTTTTCGCCTCCGCATTATCGCTCGTCACGCTCGTGATGAGCGGAATCATTTCGATTCGTCAACAAACCGTTCTGGGAATTTCGCTCGGCTTTATGTTGATCTTCGATTTGGGAAGAGCCAATCAATACTGGATTATCCATTACGATTATCAGAATAAATACTTGACCAATCCTGTGATCGAAAAACTCCGATCCGATTCCCATCTGCACCGGGTCACCGCCGATTTGAATCCTTTCGCCCCCGGTTCTCTTACGGACGCCAATGGAACTAATTTGCGAGCTATCGCCAATTTTTGGAAAGAAAACTTATTCCAATGGTTCAACATCCATTCTCTGGACGTCGTGCAAATGCCCCGACCGCAAATATTGGATGTGACTTACGGAAGACGATTCGCATTGAATAACCCGCAAGACCTCAGCCCTCTATTTCGTTTATGGAAATTAACCAGCACGCGCTATCTGCTGGGGATGTCTCACTTCGTCTCGGAATTAAATCTTCGCAGCGACCCGGAACGAAACCCCTTTAGCATCGTCTTCCGATTCAATATCGAACACAAGCCAGGAGCGAAACCCAATTCGGCACGAATCGAAGATTTTCAATTAGTCGAACAATCGAATGGGCCATTCTGTTTGATGGAATTTAGGGAAACTCTACCCAAAGTAAAACGATTCGACAATTGGGTCGTGGCTGCTGACGATCCGACCGGGCTGGAAATACTCGCCGACCCTACTTTCGATCCCGATTCAAGCGTGGTCGTCATGGGAACCGAATTACAACCGCCTTCGGATACCGATTCGAACCAATCATTTGATTCAGTAGTTATTCGCCATTACGACCCCAGAGTCATAACATTAGAAACCCAAGGTTCCCGACCCGGAATCGTACTGCTTAATGAGCGTTACCACCCGAATTGGAAAGTTTACGTTGATGGCGAACCCAGCCCTCTTCTGCGTTGCAATTACTTGATGCGAGGAGTGTTGGTTTCAGAAGGATCCCATATGATCAAATTCCGATATCAACCGCCGCATATTGCGCAAATCGTCAGTTTCTTGGCCATTGGCGTCGGTTGCACAATCGTTATTATTCTGATAGTATTCAAGCGAAAATCTCGATCCTGATCCATTCTAATGATACCCGTTTTTATTCACGCTACATTTTATGCAACGTTTTATACCGTTTAAGGTAATTGGTTGGTGGGTTTTGTCGTTACGTCAATGATTTACGATACAACTGATGAAGTCCCTGACTTTTGAATGCTCAAGCCCGTTTCTAATCCTCGTTCTTCCAGGTAACACGGAATTCAGCTGAAGAATCAGTTGCCATTTCTCTATTGACAAACACGCCAAATAAGCTCTTATGAAGCCATGAACTTTTTCAAATTCCATCCTCTCCTTTTCCTGTTTATCCTGAGTATCGCACTAGAGTTCGTGATCAAAGCGGATTGGAAAAAACACGAAGTGTTCACCGGAGCACCGAGCTTCACCGCAATCGCCGGCGAATTTACCGGCGACAAATTACCCGATATTATTGCCAACAGCGGCGGGAAAACACGTCTGTTCGTAGCTCCCGACTGGAAAGAAATCGTCCTGGATGACCATCCAGAACATCGTTTCATTCACAGCGAAGCCTTCGACGTGGATCAAGACGGTGACCTCGACTATCTGGGGGCACGCTATCAACCGGGATTGATCATTTGGTTGGAGCAACCGAACCGTCCAACCACGCAGCCTTGGCCCCTGCGTATCGTCTCGAGAAAACTAAACGGCATCCATGGATTGCTCCAAGGCGATGTCGACCAAAACGGCAAAACGGACTTGATCGCCAACAGTGCTCAACCGGTGAATACGCCGCACCCCGAATCTCTCGCTTGGATTGCAGTGCCCCGCAATCCCCGAATGGCCAAGGAATGGAAAGTCAACATCATCGCCCCAGGGGATGCTCCGGGATTAACTCACTATTTGGGATTCGGTGACGTCAATGGTGACGGAAGACCAGACGTATCAACCGGCGCCAAAGGAAAACCGTCACCGCACGGCAATTATTTCGCGTGGTGGGAAGCTCCCGAAGATCTGTCTAACGACTGGAAACGCCATATGATAGCCAACCATCAACTGGGAGCGACGAACATTCATCCCCGCGATATCAATGGAGACGGCCGAACTGACTTTATCGCCAGCAGAGGACACGGCAATGGAATCGTCTGGTTCGAGGCACCCGATTGGAAAGTTCACGAAATCCACCCTACCCTGAGAGAACCGCATTCGCTTATCGCTCTGGACCTGGACAGAGACGGCGACATCGATGCGGCGAGTTGCGCATTTGGTGACAAAGAAGCATGGTGGTTCGAAAACGATGGAAAGGGCGGATTTACCAACCATCGAGTAGCGATCAACCAAGAAGCCTACGATATACGCGCCTCAGATATGGACCAGGACGGAGATCTCGACCTCATTATCGCCGGCCGCCGCTCCAACAACGTTGCATGGTACGAAAATCCAGAAAAGATACGCTTTCGCCAAACACCATTATTTCCTGCGACACCATCAATGGTTTTCCCGCCTCGATAACCATAGTCAATATCATTACGAACAATCTTCGTCTACCAGATTAGAAAAATAAACTGTCCGAAAGTGCTTTTAGAGGGATAATGACCAATCTGGCTAACGATTAGTATCGATCAATTAAATTAAAAAAAATGATTCCCGCAATAAGTGGTCATCGAACCAGATAAATAACGAACGGAATCGTAAACAAGCAACCGAAAGTAGACCAAAGAACAACCTGAGAAAGCGATTTCACGTCCCCTCCAAACATTCGCGCATAGACAACGGGCACCATGGCACTCGGGGCAGCGACAAGCAGAATCATCACAGACTGCAATAGCCCGTCGATTCCAATGATTAATGTCAGTCCCCAGGCGATAAATGGTGCCACGATCAATTTCAAAACTACAAGTCCCAACAGTTTCAAATCGAATCGGCAAATGTTGATACCTGCCAATTCCATGCCAACGCAGACAAGTATTAAAGGAATAGCCGCTTGACCGAGGACATCGATCGGTTCGACGAATGCCGATGGCAAATGGGTTAGCTCAATGCCAATCAATCGGAGACCAATCGCCAGAAAAATCACATTAAACATGGGCATGAACGCCATGACTTTGAGTAATTTAAACCGGGTCATTTGTCCTCGACCGGCGAAGTACATGCTAAGCCCGTTATGAGGAAAGGAGTTGATTGCTACCAACACAGCCGCATAAAGCAATCCTTGTTGACCGAAAGCAAATAGAGAAATCGGAAACCCTATGTTAACCGAATTAAATAATGTCACCGATAAAATCGTGGTGCCAGAGCCGATATTATCCTGCTTCAGGCAAATTGAGTACAATTTGCCAATAACTGCCATTATTAATAAGATGAACATGCAAAACAATATAACACGGAATATGTCGTTAACAACTACGTTGACTTTCATCAAGTTGATGAACAGAATAGGTGGTAGCAGAATATAAACCGTCAAACGACTCAACGTTCGACGGTCAAACTCCATAAATCTCGAAGCAAAGGCGCCAATGGCGCAATAAAATACGGGAGGCAACAACGCCTCAATATACTATTCAATGATTTGAGCAAGAAAAGACATGCAATGAATCTATCGGTTATTGTTCAAAACTTGCGTAATGATAGCGACATTAAAACAAACCAACCAAAATAATAATGGGAAATGACATAATTCACTACAGTCAACTACAAGGCTCTCAAGATAATGAAAAAAACAAACCCTTAAATCGTTTTTCATGAATCACTGAAAATGCACTGTTACAACCATGTTATCGTCAATAATAATTGAAAACGAACAATTCAAATCGAATCTTAAATCAATATCGGTTTAGTATTAAATTAATCCCTAAACAAACATAAACCAGATCCAAACAACTAGTTCTTGCCTTCAAAAGGTTCAGCAATCTCTAATTTTTCATTGTCGGATCTATCCTTCGACAAATCACGTCTGATTATATCAGGATAGTCTTGACGCTTTAATATACTTTGAACCAAACTGTCCCAATCTGCAAAAAGATGGTGCCTTATGGCTTCTTCTTCAATCATCGATGCGATTAATCTACCGACTTCGTAATTTATTTTAATTTGCCATAATAAATTTTATTCTCTTCGCCCATTTTTTCTACCGGCAAATCGTATTTTCCGTAAAAAGTAAAGCAACTCAATTGATTTCTGATACGACCGTCAAACCTGAGGGGTATAATTGGAATAGGAAATGAATGAGGTGTTTCTTTTCTTTTTTCAATCTTTGAATAGTAATCATACGGCATTTCTTCGCTGGAATCAAAATAAGATATATTAATAAATTTGATCTTATTCTTTTCTTCGATAATAGTCGCTAAGTTTAGTTTCATTAATTAATTAGGATTAATTATCCAAATAGAAGACACAGATTCTTTTTCCGCTATATCGGGCGACAATGCGAAAAATGCGGCAATCTTCCATGTTTTGATCGTAGTCGAATAACGAATGTTAAAGAGTGAACGGTATCCGTTCCCCTATCGAGTTCCTCCCTTTACCAGCCAGAGAGGCACTGTTCAATTAAAAGTCTATCCGAAACCGAACAATCTCCGGAAAACTTCGAATTGACATCAGGCATGTCACCGACCAAAAGCAGAGTTCGAATGCACACCCGGTCTGGAATGCCGAACTTGCTGATCACCCCATTCAGGATGTTCCGGGCGTTTTCTTCCGAGAGAAGACGGCCAATGACTTTCCCGAAATTCCACTTCAATTTCTGATCAATTTCCATCAAATTTAAACCATTCTACCCCGGTACAGGCATCAAAGCACCCTCTTCCTTCTTCAAACCAGCAACAATCCCCACTGAGTTTTCGTTCACTAAAGTCATTCGCAACCGCATCCTCCAAGGGCGGCCACTAATCCTCAATTCCTTTCCGAAGCGTTATTTCAAAACTTCGAAATCTAGCCGTTTCTTGTTCAAATAGACTTCGCCAACTCCAATACCAGCCCTCCTAAATCCAGTTTCTACCGTTCCGAAAAACTCCGCACGCCCGAACATACCCTCACCTCACTTTGACCTTCAATCTTTAAATTCGTTTTTTTCAATCAGCAATATGTTGAACGTCTCCATTCGAATGACCCCGACCCGGCCCAATTCGAATTTCTCCACTTGAGCGCCCCGATCGCACCCCGAAGCTTACTCAATCGAATAACTTCGTCCGCCCTTCCCTTTCCGGTTTCCGTCGTATTTTCGAATTAATGTTCTCTAATCCTTTTATAATCAAAGACTCAGAGCAACATCGCTGTTTCTGTTCCTCCGATTTCAAACTGGAACCTCCGGGTCGTTTCCGAATCCGCAAAACATCCAATTTCCACGTTGCTGACCGGAACAAATGTCAAACCGAAATAACTTTCAGCTAACGGGAAATACCCCGAATTTAACGACAAAGAAAGCCGTTTCGCTTTACTCGAAAACCATGCTCCTCGCAGAATCCGCTTCGATGTTTCCGGTTCCTAAAGCCACCGAATCCTCGCCGACCACAGATTCTGAATGGAAGATAATTTCGAATCTCCTCATCGAAAAATCCGCTTTCTTTTGCCGACGATATCCGCCATCCTCCAAATTCCTGGGCGTTCGAATTCGCCCTCGAATCTGTTTTGATGCGGACCGCAACGTCAGCGACGTTGACAATACCGCCGTTCAATTTAACCTCCGACTCGAATGTTCGAGCTCGTCGCCCCCTACAAACCCGCGGGAGATCAACCGAAGGCCATCGGCCAATTGCTGGAAGGACTCCAACAGGGAAAAGCGCACCAAACCCTCTTGGGCGTCACCGGATCGGGCAAAACCTTCACGGTCGCCAACGTCGTCGCCGCCATCAATCGCCCGACCCTCGTCTTATCCCATAACAAGACCCTTGCCGCGCAACTCTACGCCGAATTCAAGGGATTCTTCCCCAATAACGCGGTGGAATACTTCGTCAGCTACTTCGATTACTACCAACCGGAAGCCTACATTCCCCGCACCGACACGTTCATCGAGAAAGATTCGAGCGTGAACGACGAGATTGAACGCATGCGGCTATCCACCATGAGTTCCCTCTTCTCCCGGAGAGACGTCATCGTCATCGCCAGCGTCTCATGCATCTACGGCATCGGCAGCAAAGAGGACTACGAGAAAATGCTGATTTCAATCAAGGTAGGCGACGAACTAACCAGAGAAAGTCTGCTGGAACGGCTCGTCGAACTGATGTACGAGCGCAACGACGTGGAATTGAGCCGTGGTCATTTTCGAGCTCGGGGCGATACGGTGGAGATCATCCCCGCCTACCTGGAAGAGGGATTGCGCCTCGAATTCTTCGGTGACGAAATCGACCGGATAACCCGGTTCGAACCGCTGTCCGGCCAATCGATCGAACAGTTGTCCTACGTGACCATTTATCCAGGCAAGCAATTCGTCACCTCGCCGGACAAGATGAAAAAAGCCATTTTGACCATTCGAGCCGAGTTGACCGACAGGATCGCCTGGTTCGAAAAAAACGGCAAACTGCTGGAAGCGCAACGGATCAAAATGCGCACCGAATACGATCTGGAGATGATGGAGGAAATGGGATTCTGCTCCGGCATCGAGAACTACAGCCGGCACATCAGCGGCCGTCCCGAGGGAGCGCGCCCGCATACCGTCATGGATTTCTTCCCGGAAGATTATCTTCTGGTCGTCGACGAATCGCACGCCACCGTTCCCCAAATCGGCGGAATGTTCGCCGGGGATCGTTCTCGAAAAACCACGCTGGTCGAACACGGTTTTCGACTGCCGAGCGCCTTGGACAATCGCCCCCTCAATTTCGACGAGTTCCAAGGATTCCAACATCAAACCATCTATGTCAGCGCCACCCCCGCTCCCCGGGAAATCGACTGGAGCGGCGGCCAGCCAGTGGAACAAATCGTCCGGCCAACCGGCTTGCTCGATCCCGAAATCACCGTCAAGCCCCTCAAGGGACAAATCGACGACCTGATCGAGGAAGCCCGTAGCCGAGCCCTTCGCCAGGAACGAACCTTGGTCACCACCTTGACCAAACGAACCGCCGAGGAATTAACGGATTATCTAAAAGATCTGAATATGAACGTCCGCTATCTCCACAACGAAATCGACGCCATCGAACGGGTGGAAATTCTCCGGGCCTTGCGCAAGGGCGAGTTCGACGTCTTGGTGGGGATCAATCTGCTGCGCGAAGGGCTCGACCTGCCGGAGGTTTCCCTGGTGGCAATTCTGGACGCGGACAAGGAAGGTTTTCTGAGATCGACCACCAGCTTGATCCAAACGGCCGGACGCGCCGCGCGTCATCTTTCCGGGAAGGTCATCCTCTATGCCGACGTCAAAACGAGAAGCATCAAGTCTTTCCTGGACATTTCGCGACGCCGCCGTCAGGTGCAACTGGAGTTCAACAAGAAACATGGCATCACTCCCCGGCAAGTGACCCGAGCGATGGAAGGCAGCTTGGCTTGGCGCGACAAAAAAGCGAAAAACAGCGGCGGCGATCAAAATGTCACTTCGACTATCGAAGAATTGGAAGAGGAAATGATCGTCGCCTCCAATCGTTTGGAATTCGAAAAGGCCGCGTTGCTACGCGATCAGATCCAGAAATTAAAAGAAGCTTCCGGCTTGGAAACCGAGCATTCCAAACCCTTCAATTCCCGGAAGCGACGCCGGAAACGCAGTGCCTTTTCGAAAATCCGAAGTTAGGCGCCGCCCCTACGGATCTCTTCGCGGAAACAACGGTTCCGGTTTGTTGACTTGATGACCGGCCGACAACCTATTATCAAGGGCGTCGGCTATGACCAGGGGTTTTCCACCTTTCCCCAATTGCTCGAAGATCCGTTCGGCGGTCGCCGGGATAATCGGCCAGATCAAAATCGCCAAAACTCGAACGATATCGGTCAACCGGTAGAGGATCTCGTCCAGCCTTTGCGCCTGATCGGACTGCTTGGCTAATTTGAAAGGCGCCGTTCGATCGATGTATTTATTAGCGGCCTCTATCAGTGACCAGATCGATTGTAAGGCCCCCTGCAAACGATTCCGTTTGAAGCGATCTATCGCTTCCTCGACGACTTGAACCGTCTTGGTTTCCAGCGTTGAATCGTCCTCGTTATCGCTCTTACCCGCGGTCGGTACGACCCCCTGGCGATATCGTTGCAGCATGGCTAGCGAACGGTTGACCAGATTGCCCAGGCCGTTTGCCAACTCCGCCGAATAGCGAGAGTAAAAACCTTGATCGGTCCAGTTGCCGTCGGCTCCGATGTCCAACTCCCTGACCAAATAAAACCTGAAGGCGTCCAATCCCCATTTGTCGATCACGGTAATCGGATCCACGATATTGCCGATCGATTTACTCATCTTTTCCCCGTCTTTCTGCCACCAACCGTGAACGCATATTTGCCGGGGCAAAGGCAACCCGGCGGCCCGAAGCATAATGGGCCAATACACCGCGTGAAACTTGAGGATGTCCTTGCCGATCACGTGGATGTCGGCCGGCCACAGGGAACAGGACGACGAGGGATCTTCCGAGATTCCCAAGACTTCGAGCGTCGGGTCTCCTTTCCCGGCTGGAACGCTGGCGTAATTCACCAAAGCGTCGAACCAAACGTAGGTGACGAACTCGGGATCGAACGGCAAGGGAATTCCCCACTTCAAACGGGTCCGAGGACGGGAAATGCACAAATCTTCCAGCTTTCCGCTCCGCAGCAATCCCAAGACCTCGTTGCGGCGGAAATCCGGATAGACGAAATCGGGATTGGCTTCGATATATTCCAGCAACCATTGCTGGTGCCGTCCCAACCGGAAATACCAGTTGTCTTCCTCCAGTTCGGTCACCTCGCCGTAAATGGGATCGAATTTTCCGTCCGGCCCCTGGTCCCTTTCGGTCAGAAAGGTTTCCTGCTTGGTCGAGTAATAACCGCGATAAGTATCCCGATAAAAATGATCCTCGGCATGGAGCCGATTAAGGATCGCCGTCACCGTTCGCCGGTGCCGTTCGTCGGTGGTTCGGATGAAATCGTCGTTGGCCAGTCCCAGACTCTGGGCGAACCGGCGCCAGACTTGAGAAAGACGATCGCAATAGGCCTGCGGTTCCAATCCCTCCGTCTCGGCGGCCTGTTGCACTTTCTGGCCGTGCTCGTCTAACCCCGTCAAATAGAAAGCTTGTTCTCCAAGGCCTCGCCGAACCCGCACCATCACGTCGGCAACGATCTTCTCGTAGGCGTGCCCCAAGTGAGGCTCGCCGTTCACGTAGTCGATCGCCGTAGTGACGTAAAAAGATTTGTTCATCCAAGTGCCTTGCCGAAATTCGAATCGCCCGGTTCCCGGCCGTTTGAACGATCGCCGGCCGGATGCATCAGCGGTCAAAGATTTGCTTCGCTTGAACGACTCCGTTCAAGCCGGCAACGTCACTTTCCCAACCGGCCACCTTCCCGTCCGGTCGGAAACCCGGGCGTCAGGCCTGCCGGCGAAAAACCCGCCCCGGTCGACGGGCGCGATTATGGACAGGATTCCAATTCGACTGAAACACAATAATCCCCGGAAGCGAACCGTCGAGAGCCGTTACTCACCGGTGGGTCTTCTCCGGAACGATAATTGAACGACTCAATGAAGGGGTGTTTCACTACGGAAGCCACGTAACCTCCTTGCGAGTCGACGAACCTTTTTTTATCGAAAAACGATCAATCTGAAGTCTGAGGCGACGCAACGTCACGGCGACTGTCCCGTCCGGTTCGCGTCAGACGGTCAATTGGCAATCAAAGCCCCTCTTTAAATTCGGGAACGGTTTTTTGAGCCCTGGCGACTGACGCATCGAGAAAACCGGGCGACCTGGCTCGACCGCGGTATCTAACCCACCTCGGTTCATCGATCCTGAAGGTCACCCAAATTCTGAAAATAAGCGCGTGCGCCATCCAATACCGCGAACCCCAGGCTGCACGGCACTGGTCGTTCTGCCGAAACGGGATCAAACCACGAAACTTTCCAACCTTCACCGCCACCCGCCCTGACGAAACCGATCCGCCGACCCGGAAATGACGTCGCGCGACGGTCGCAAGCCGTCGATAGCCCTGCCAAGTTTTCCCTTAACGAGAAATCGACTTGTTGGTGTTCGCGACCCTGGAGCGATCGATGATCGCCGGCTATCAGACCAACCGCCGCACCCAGCCGACGAGAGACTCGATTTTTCCAATCCCGGCAATTATCGTGTTGAACCTCTCTCGGTTGTTTTGAATTTTTTCGATTCGCAAATATGCCTGTCATTAGACTTGGAAGTCGATGGTCGCAATAAAAGCATCCGAGCCATCGGCGCAGTGCGCTCGGACGCCAAGGAAAGTCTGAGATGCCATTTCCCAAGCGCCAGTGTGGCCGACATGCTGACGCAACTCGACGCCTTCGCCGACGGCGCGACCTTCGTCCTGGGGCACAACCTGATAAATTTCGATTTGCCCTGTCTGAAGACGGCCAATCCCAATCTCCGGTTGCTGAAATTGCCGGCGGTGGACACGCTCCGTCTCAATCCCCTGGCCTTTCCCCGATACCCCTACCATTCCCTCGTCAAACACTATCAGGACTTCGGGATCAAACGGGGAAGAATCAACGATCCGGAATTGGATTCCCGGCTCGCGCTGGAAGTCTTTAAGGACCAACTCGAAGAGTTTGAAAAATTCCCCCAGGAACTACTCGCCGCATGGCATTGGCTATGCACACCTGACGGCTCAGGCGCCGACCGAACTCTCGACAATATTTTCACCCGAATCCGCCAAGCCGAACGACCGTCTCAGACTGAAACGGAATCGGCCATAGCGAAGCAGCTGCAAGGCAAAGCCTGCACGACCCAGGGACGGCAAGTCGTCGCGGACTTTAATCAACACGGCTGGAATTTGGCCTACGCCTTGGCATGGTTGTACGTGTCCGGCGGTAATTCGACGATGCCGCCTTGGGTCCGTCATCAATTCCCGGGCACGGGACAACTCCTTCGCCGCCTCCGGGACACCGCTTGCGCTTCCCCGGAGTGCGGCTGGTGTCAAAAATATCACAACCCCCAAAAAGAACTTAACCGCTGGTTCGGATTCGACGATTTCCGCCCCCGACCGGCAACTGCCGACGGCCGTTCCCTGCAACAGGCCATCGTCGAAGCGGCCATGGCCGGCCAGCACGTCTTCGGCATCCTGCCCACGGGCACGGGAAAGTCGATTTGCTATCAAGTTCCGGCATTATCGAAATATTACAAAATCGGCGCCTTGACGGTCGTTATCTCGCCATTGGTCGCGCTCATGGCGGACCAAGTGGCCGGGCTGGAAAAACACGGCGTCGACTGTTGCGTAACGATCAACGGACTGCTTTCGATGCCTGAACGCTCCGAAAATTTGGAACGAGTCAAATTAGGCGACGCCGGCATCCTGTTGATTTCGCCGGAACAATTACGCTCCAGCTCTCTGGTGAAGGCACTGAATCAGCGGGAGATCGGCGCCTGGGTGTTAGACGAAGCTCATTGCCTCTCGCGCTGGGGTCACGATTTCCGTCCCGATTACCGCTATGTCGGTCGGTTTATCCGGAAACAGGCGGGTGACGGGCCGATCCCTCCGGTCCTCTGTCTGACCGCGACCGCCAAACCCGACGTCATCGACGACATCGCCCGGCACTTCCGGGAAAAACTCGATATCGAGTTAACGGTTTTCGACGGCGGCTCCCGGCGCTCCAATCTGGAATTTCAAGTCGTCCCGGTCAACGGAGGCGACAAATACCGTTCCCTGTTCCAAATCCTCGACGCCTACCATCCTCCCGACCAGGCGGGCGGAGTCATCGTCTATTGCGCCACTCGAAACCAAAGCGAAGAAATCGCGGAGTACCTGAAGGCCAAAATGATAGCGGCGGACCGCTTCCACGCGGGTTTGCCTCCCGAAACCAAAAAGGACGTTCAAGACCGTTTCATCGCCGGCGACCTGCGGGCGATCGCCGCGACCAACGCCTTCGGCATGGGAATCGACAAGCCGGACGTCAGGTTAGTCATCCACGCCGATATTCCCGGTTCCTTGGAAAACTATTTGCAAGAAGCCGGTCGTGCCGGTCGCGATAACCAGTTGGCCCGTTGCGTTTTGCTCTATTCGAAAGCCGACGTCGAACGCCAGTTCAGCATGTCGGCGAATTCCCGCCTCACCCGGCGGGAGATCCACGGCATCCTGAGAGCTCTCCGCAACTTGAATCGGCACAAACGATTCCAAGAAAAAGTGATCGCTACTCCAGGAGAAATCCTCGACGAGGATCTAACCCAGGAATTCGAACGCGACTCGGTCACCGACGACAACCGCGTGCGCACTGCCGTCGCTTGGTTGGAAGAATCCCGGCTTCTCGAACGAGAGGAAAATTTCGTCCAAATGTTTCCTTCTTCGCTTCGAATCGAAACCGTCGAGGAAGCCAAACGACGGCTCGCCAAGGCAACCATTACGGAGGACTATCGCCGGAAACTGCTGAACATCGCCAGATATCTGATTGAGGCCGACCCCGACGAAGGCATCAGCACCGATCAATTGATGGGGTGTACGGGTTTGGATTCCGAAGGCATCCGTAATGCGTTGCACTACCTCGAAAAATACGACATCGCCAGCAACGACACGGCGTTGACTGCATTCGTCCATAAAGGGGTGAGGCATGCGTCGAGGAAACGCTTCCAGGAAGCCAACGATTTGGAAGACGCCTTGATCGAATGCCTGCAAGAGAAAGAGCCTGATCCAAAAATCGGAATATCCCAACAGCTGCATCTTCGCGTCGCAGCTCAAAAGCTGAGAGATCGAGGGTTGACCGATCCGCTACCGGAGCGGATTTGGCGCCTGATTCGAAGTATCGCTCGAGACGATCATTGCGAAGAGGATCAACACAAAGGCAGTCTCGAAGCGCGCAAATGGAATGCGGAAACCGCAACCCTAACTCTGCTTCGGAAATGGGAGCTACTGCGGGAAACCGCCAAAATCCGCCGCACGGCGGCGGAACTTTTACTCCAGCATCTGCTCGACTGCCTCCCGTCCGAAACCCGCGGAACCGATCTGTTGGCGGAAACTACGTTCGGCAAATTGATGCAAGCGATGGTGTCGGACCTAGATTTGAAAAGCAAAATACGCAATCCCTCCAAACTGATGGACCGAGCCCTGCTCTGGCTCCACGAACAGGAGGTGTTGCGGCTCCACAAAGGTCTGGCGGTGTTCCGTCCGGCCATGACGATCAAGCTGGATCAACGAGACCGAAACCGAGGTTTTTCCCAAGTGGAATTCAAACCCCTTTCCCTCCACTACCAAGGACAGATACTCCAGATCCACGTCATGGCCGAATATGCCGAAATCGGCCTTAAGGCCGTCGGTGACGCCTTGCGCCTGGCAATGGATTATTTCTCCCTGAAAGAGTCTGATTTTTTACAGCGCTGGCTTCCGGGACGGGACAAGGAGATCGGCCGACAGACCACTCCGGAATCATGGGCGGCGATCGTCGAGAGTCTGAACAATACCGCTCAGCAACGAATCGTCGCCGACCAACGAGAACAAACCAACGTATTGGTACTCGCCGGACCGGGTTCCGGCAAAACCCGAGTCCTGGTGCACCGCATCGCCTTTCTGGTCCGCGTCAGACGGGAAAAAGCCCGGGGCATCCTCGCTCTCGCCTACAACCGGCACGCCGCTGTTGAAATCCGCCGACGGCTGAAAGAATTGCTTGGCGACGACACCCGGCAAATCACGGTGCTCACCTGTCACGCTCTCGCCATGCGACTGGCGGGATACAGTTTCAACAACCGGGCGCACCGTCCCGATCAAGACCTCTTCAAAGAGGTAATGTGGCGTGCGGTCGCATTGCTTCGCGGCGAAGATTTGCCGCCGGGGGAAGCGGACGAACGGCGGGAGCGTTTGCTCGCCGGATTCCGCTGGATTCTCGTGGACGAATATCAAGACGTGGGAGCGGAACAGTACGAACTGATTTCGACCTTGGCCGGACGAACGTTGCAAGACGATTCCAGCAAACTCACGTTATTCGCGGTCGGAGACGACGATCAGAACATCTATTCCTTCGCCGGCGCTTCGGTGAAATACATCCAGAAATTCCAGAGCGACTACGGCCCCAGACCCGTCTTTTTGACCGACAACTACCGCTCGACAGCTCATATCGTGGAAGCGGCCAACGCCGTCATCAAACCTGCCGAGCAACGCATGAAAGTCGACAATCCCATCAAGGTCGATCGCGCCCGCGCGAAAGAAACCAAAGGCGGCGATTGGCACCAGTTGGATCCGGTATCTGAAGGACGCGTGCAAATCCTGCCCGCCGGAAACGATCCGGTGTACCAAGCGAGAGCCGTGATGGCCGAGTTCCAACGTCTCGCCGGCCTTGTCCCGGGGCGCTGGGATTGGACGCGTTGCGCGGTGATCGCTCGCCAATGGAAATATCTGAACCCGATCCAAGCTTTTTGCGAAGTGCAACGCATACCGGTGCAACTGGCCAAGGAATCGATCCCGAACTTCTGGCATCTTCGGGAAACGAAAGTTTTCGTCGAGTGGCTGCGCGGACACAATCCACGGATCGTCGACGGAGCGTCCCTGTGCAACTGGACCAGCGGACTCGGGGCCAATCCTTGGAACGATTTGTTGCGGCAAGCCGTCGAGGAGTACGTGTCGGAAAACGGCGACGGCGAGACTCCGGTAGATCATATTCTCGAATGGTTGGCCGAATGGGGCCGGGAAATTCGCCGTCGCTCAAAGGGATTGTTGTTACTCACCGCCCATCGCGCCAAGGGGCTGGAGTTCGATCATGTCATCGTACTGGACGGCGATTGGAAGGACGTCCAAGCTGGAGAAGACCCCGACGCGTCCAGGCGACTCTACTACGTAGCCATGACTCGGGCACGCCATACACTCACGCTCGCCCGCTTCAACCATCCTGAAGGATTTCAGGACGATTTAAGAGGAAGCTCCGCGGTATTGAAACGCGATTCGACAACACTCCCGCCTAGTTCCGAAGCCATTTATCGCCACTACCTTCAGACTTCCCTCAAGGATCTCGACCTCGGATTCGCCGGGCGTCACCATAAGAACAGTTCATTGCATGCGGCCATCGCTTCGTTGTCGCCAGGCGATTCTCTGACCGTAAAAAATGAAACCGCGGACCGTTGGGAACTGTTGGACCTCAGAGGCCGCCTCGTCGGACGGTTAACCAAAAGTTTCCAACCGCCGCAGGGCATGCGGCCCCGGTCGATCAAGGTATTTGCCATTATCGATTGGAGCCGCGAATCGTCAGATGTCCAATATCAGGACTCCATCAAATGCGATCAATGGGAAGTGGTCATGCCCGAATTCGTGTTCGAGCCGAACCGACGATAACGGCCTGCCGATTCCCGGAATACGCCTTTGCTCCCGCTCTGAGTTGGAGTAGAGGGGAAGCGATCCACCCCTTGGACGCCATGACCGAAAGCAACGCCTCTGACCCCATCTCGAAATTGAAATCTAAAGAGGCATGCGAATCCCAAGTTGAATTCCGAGATAACCAACCACGACGCGTAAGGCGAAAATCGAAACTCTCCACGTACGGGAGATGGCGAATTTCAGACTTCGAAAGTGAGCACGGTTTCAAGGCGCATGCGAGTGTCCAAAGCTCCTTGGCCGTCACCAGGAGGCGGCAGATAACGGCGGCGAGCGGGAATTCTTCGAATTTGGGATTTTCCGGTCCGCATTCCCGTACGCTCGGCCAGCCAAGTGATAAGCTTGTCATTTTGGATCTTGGCTCCTCTAAGAAAAGAATTCCCCACGACCATAACAACCTTGCCCCGAGGTTTGACAACCCTGCCCAATTGGCGAAGCACGGCATCCATATCGACACAATAACGCCGAATCCATCCCCAATGACGAGGAGCGAGTCTCGATTCCCTCCCCTCCTCTACAAATCGGGATACACCTTCTGAAACGACATCCTCCCCAATGGCCCGCTCGACCCCGACGCCCGAAGCACGAATACGCCTAAGTTCCCCCATTTTATAACCCAACCACACCAAAGCCAACCGATGGCCTCGAAGGTAATCGATCGCATTCAGATAAGGCGGAGAGGTAATCACCAAATCGAAACTTCCGTCTTCCAAATCTTCGAGTTTCCTCGCGTCCATACGCCAAATATCCGACCGTACTTTGATCCGGTCCGGGGCGAGCCGGGTAGCCACCACTCGCACAGCCTTCAGAAATCCACCGTACACATCGAAATCGTTTGAAAGGGCCACACGATGGGGACGACTGTGAGAGGTATCCCGGGCCAAGGAAGCCATCATTTCCTTGGAAACGATAATCCGACTCATGGCGATAGCCATCGCCCCTCTCATGGGTTCAGCTAGATTTCGAAGTGCCTTAGCTAAGCGGGCTAACCGTTCACGCTGAGACGGTGCAAACCAATAAGAGACGAAACGTTTCGTCTCGGGATCGCCAAATCCTTCCGGTTCGCATTCTTTCAACGACTTGGCAGTATCCACGAGTTTTTCAGCACAAGCCGACATACGTTGAACTTCCTGTGGTTCCGTCCACACCCGCGCCATCAACACCGCCAGCGGGTCCAGATCTCCCCCAACACATCGAAATCCAGCTTCCGCCGCAACCCGGGGCACGGTGCCGGAGCCGCACATGGGATCAAGTACGACACTTCTTTCCGAAATCGTCGAAAGTGAACTAATCACCAAATCTGGTGCCATCCTGGCGGGAAAAGGATGAATGGTGGAGAGTTTCAATATTTCAACTGATTGAAGGCATTTATTCCGATCCGAAATCGAAACCGCCTATCTGCCGGTTAAGTTCAAAGAGAATCTGATCAGATCCTTGATGCAAGTAGACATCTTTTCGGGTTTCATCAACCTCAAGCCATCGAGTTCCCAATATTATCTCCACCGACTTCAGGCGAGCGATCAAGCGCTCGGTTGGAAAACGTTTCATTTCGGAGTTCAGTTCCCGAACAACTGAAACATTGGGTGTCTCCAGCAGATCTTCCTTTTTTTTCTCGAGTTCTCGAAGAAGTAATTGTAACGGCACTTCCCCGTAATTCTCAAGCTTCGCTTTATAGTTACAAAGCCATTCATTCACTTCTGAAACTGTCTGCGCCTCCTCGAACAAGGAACGCAACTCTGTGAACGTGACTCCATATTGAACATGCATTCTGACCAATCTTTTCAAGTGTTCAATTTTCAATAACGTCACTCGACAATCTTGCAAGGATTTTATTTTTTGATTCAACTTGCCTTCTTCCTCGTCTTCAGCTGCGTAAGCGGCAGCGACGAAAAAACCAAAATCCGCTTTTTCATCCGTTCGAAACAGTTCCAAGCTTTGGAAATCTATTTTATCGGCTGCAACGGTAGAAGATTCAGACATTTTGGTGTCGTAAACGAGTTTATAATCCTTGACTCCCGAAGTAAAATAACGTCCCAGCCTGGCGCAAAGCACACCGTCTGGATCCGCTTTGTTACCTCCCCTAAGCTCATAATTAAACCCAAGAAGTTGAAATACTTTTCCGACGGTTTTTTCTAAGGCGACGGAGTCACGATTCGCAAAATCGAGAAGCTTCAAAACATCCTTTGCCGTAGGGGCGGTATCTCCGGCAATCAACCGCATCGACTTATCGCGCTCTCTCAAAAAACCGTCAATGGCAACCGGGTCCATGCCCCATTCTTCCAATTGACCTTCTAACAACGCTTCCGAAGAAGCGAACAGTTCCGTGGGGCCGTGACGTTTGTTTCTGCCTAGCAATTTATTGACGAACGGATGTTCACGATTTACTTCCAACCGACGCGATTCGGGAACATATCGGATGGCGGGAGCATTAGCCTTATCGTCCACGAAGCTGATTGTCTCAAATGGCTTCTGGAATATTTTTTCTTTTTGATCCATTAACCAAACGTCATAATCGTCATCCTTTATCTGCTTCGGTGCGCGGACATAAAACGATTCGGTGCCAACTTTAACCACGCTACCAACACTACGAAAAATAGGTTCAGTCACATGCACACTCGGCCCTTCCGAAAGTAACGAAATAATGTCAAGTTCTGTATTCTCTCTACGGCAGTATTCATCATAAGCGGAACGGCACTGATTGAAATACTTCATCAAGCATTTCCGAAACTCTTCGACCGCCTCGGAATCTCTCACCCCCTCCCGTGAGGAAAGCAGATGCTCTCTCAACCCGTCGGCGTCCACTTCCAGAGCGAAACGAGACCAGGCCGCATGATTGGGCTGAATAACACCGAGAAGCTCATCTTCAAGATTGATTACACGTCCCCTCACCCGGATAAAAAAACCGTGACTGCGTCCGAACCTCTCGGACTTATCGGTCGTCAATATCTTTTGGTGAACGCTTGCTTTTCCTTTGACCTCCCCGATGCCAGCAAGGTTTTCTTTGATTTCAAATTCCTTTATCGATTCCAATTTTTCCTTGCTGGAAACGACAGGGTCACCGTTCAAATAGATTTTGAAATCCCCATGTAAAGGTAGGCCTGTCCCCAGCACCCATCGCAATCGGCCCAGATAAAGCTTATTGCTAAGATCCTTGAAATCGGTCAGGGCCGCCGCCGTCCAATTTGATTGATTCTTATCACCGAACATCACCTTCCAAGCTCGGGAATCTCGTCCTTCGACTTCCCGCAGTATTTCCTTCGCCTCCCCTTCATTGATTTCCTTCAAGGTAACCGGCACAGGCTCGCCGACCGCTTGGCTTCTTTCGTTGACCTTCCGAAAATCCATCGTGGTCAACAATAGTTTCCCCTCAGTCTTACTAATATGTGTCAATTTCCAGGCAAGGACATATGCCGCCAGCTTGCCGATACCGAATTGACCGATGGGAGGACGTTTAGCGGCACCGTTCTGATCTTTGTTCGACTTGGCGACGGTCCACAAACGGCGAAAACCCTCCTTATCCATCCCTATACCATCGTCGATCACCCACAGGGCTTCATCAGCCTGCTCGCCGGCTCGAAGATTTTCGGGTAACAGGATATGAACACTTTGCGCTTTAGCGTCATAACTATTACTCACGAGTTCTTCGACCGCCTTGTTCGGACTACGATAGAGCCCTTCGGAGAACAATCTGATGATATCGTAACTTATGGAAACAGGAATCTCTTCGATTGTCTTTCCAACGTTTTCCGATCCTAAAATAATATCGCTGGATGCCATATCAGTCTTCTTTTTCGGCGTCTATCGCAACAGTCGCAACTCCACTGCAGACCTTGATCCGGTCCAAGAATCCACTGGAGTTTTTCACCATTACACCTGAAATCATCTCGATTCGATCACTAATCTGCCGGGCATTGTGGAGAGTTTTCAATCCGGAATCAAGGATTTACCCTCCCCCGCATCCACCCGACAATCGACGCCATGCCAGCGAATCCATTGAGCGTCGCATTTTCGGTTACAGTCGATTGCGACCCCTTTTTCCTAACCCTTGTCTGTCCGGTCGCCGGTTGGGACTTTCTTTTCCGAGAAAGCGTCAAGGGTAAAGCGGCCGATCTATCCACTCGGAACCGGCGAGAATTCAAAACGAATCGATGTCGCCGCAGCGGTAACGCTGAATCTGACCGATTCGAAACAGCTATCCCGGGAACTCGGCTTGAATTGACCGAGATTCTGGGTTTGAATCAGTTGCGCTCACCAACCGAGTAATCCCCTAATCCCATGCTATCGGCTGACTCCATTCATTTTTCCCAACGTTTCCGACCGACCAATTTCCGGTATCCCGATAATCATCCCCACCTTTCGATCTCACCCCGGAACGAACACTGCCCGGATACGAAAACGGCATGGCCGATAATTTCCGCGACCTCTTTCGTTTTCCACCGAAACTCGCATTCGACCAACTATCGCACTGCAGCGTTGCCGGCTCGACACCTTCCCCTCCTCCCAAGCAAACCTGAAACCTGAAAAAACCCCGACATGACCGAAGACCAACAGATCCCCTGTCCCTCCTGCCGACAAACCGTCAGTTACCCGAAAACCCGTGAGGGAGAAGTCGGAGAGTGCCCACACTGCGGACAAAAAGTCTGGTTCTCGGAACTGGCCCATCAGACTCATCCCGGAAAGAAATCCGCAACTACGCTCCGCCTCCGACCGAGACAGTTGCTGAAAAACGAACCGTTCGTTTGGTCGCTCGTCCTGTTACTGATAGCGTATCTGGCTTGGGATCTCTTCTCTCTTCGAAGGGTGATAAGCAGATACGATCAGGAGTTTCAACAGATGCTAACCAGGTACGAAAACCTGGCTCAACGCAATATCGACACCCAAGAGAGGATTGTAAATCTGATCGAGAAATTTCCTCAATTAGCCGCAGCTTCGGCCCCGGAGAATGCCGCCGCCCAGAACGAAGCGAAGTGGACCAGGGAACAATTGGAATCTCTGGTTGCGACCGTCGCCGAAATCGAACGCACCCTGACCGCCCATTCGGAAGTAACGAATCCGACCATAGAAAGCATGCCCGCCAATCTCGACGCCTTGTTCGAGGAATTGATCGGAATCAAAGAGGCCCTGAACGCCTTTATGATCGAATACTCCCGAAACCAATAGCGGTTCGCGGTATTTCCGATCGACGATGCCTTTGTCTCCGACCGAACGATCTGGCACCCATTCCGCCGGCCCCGTTCGTTCCCAGTTCGATTTCGAGACTCTTCGCTCCCCCGGATAAGCCCGGCTTCTTTTCCTTTCGACTGTCCCCAACCCCGGTGCCGTTACCCGTCAACCGGACCGATGTACCGGTGCCGGTAAGATCACCCCTTCAGTTCGCCTTCACGCAAAACATGTGGCTGACTCCTCGCAACAGCAAACGATCGGCGACCGGAACCGGAGATGCGATCATTCGTTCGCCCAATTCGTTTTCGGCCAACAATTTAAATCCCCCGTTCAACTCTGCTACGAAAATCACGCCGTCTTCTCTCGTCGCATAGAGTTTCGAACCGGCTACCACCGGCGAAGCGTAATAACTGGCCCGATTCCTGGGAAACGTGTCTTGCCACTCGATCTTACCGGTCTTCGGAGCCACTGCCAGCACTTCCCCCCGGTCGCGCAAAACATAGACCAAGCCGTTTGCCACCGCCGGCGTCGGCACAAACGCTCCCAGCCGATCGTGTTCCCAAAGTCGATGGGTTTTGGTCACGTCGCCCGAACCGCCCAATTTGATACCCGCCAGTTTGTCGCCCCGGCCATAAGGCACGACGGCCACGTCCCCCGATATGACCGGAGTAGCCACGGTGACCCAATTATTGCGATTATCCGGATTGAACCCGGCGCACGACCAAAGGATCGAGCCGTCGGCGGGATCATGCGCCGTTAATCTTTCGGCCCCCCAAACCAGCAATGCCGAGTGATCTCCATGTTCGATCACCAACGGAGTCGTGTAACTATGATCCCCTTCGACGGGAGTCGGATACGTCCGGTCCACCTTCCAGGCCAAGGAACCAGTCTGGCGATCGAAAGCCGCCAGGTATCCCTCATCAGTGTGCATGATCGCCATCACGACGTAGCGTTCGGTGAGCGCCGGCGAAGTTCCGAAATCCCAATAGAGCGAATCCTGGCCGTACTCCTCCTGCAGATTCACTTTCCAGAGCAGGTTCCCTTCCAAATCCAATCCGGCCAGATTGCCGCTCTTGAAATACACGAAAACACCTTTCCCGTCCGACACCGGAGAGGGATTGGCGCCGGAGCCGTTGCGATGCTTTCCGTCCCGATGCGAACCCACGGAGGTGAGCCATTCGATCTGGCCTTTCCAATTGACGCTCATCACCGAATCCTGACCGTCCGAAGGAACGGTCAGAATAATCTGCTGCCCCAACACGATCGGCGTCGAACAGCCTTTGCCGGGCAGGGGAAGTTTCCATTCCAGTCCGGAATCGCCGGACCACTTCGTAGCGTAATTGCCCTGGGAAGAGCTGCCGGTATCCTCTGGCCCCCGCCATTTGGGCCAAAAACGCTCGTCCGCCGGTTCGGCGCCGAGAACCACCACACCAGCGACCAATAACCAAAATGCCTTCATCTTATTCAACGACGGTAATTACGTTCGTTCGGATATTCAACACGAATATCGCCCTTTGAACGAACCGTTCCCGAGACCTTCGGCAACCGGGCGCGATTCGACAGCGAAATCCTCCAACCGAAGTTCGCCCCGTATCCTCTCGCGTCCAAAACCGGTTCGATCCTTCGTAAGTTCGCCCTTCGAACCTCAGTTCGAGCTTCGATTCGGGGAGACATAGTCTTCCCAGCTGAGCCGAAGGTCGCTGACTTGCTCGGCTTCCCGTCGGCTGTGGGTGATATGCAGGACCGTCACCCCGGTTTGTCGATGAATCTTCTTGAGCAGACCGCACATTTCCAAATGCAACTCCTCGTCGAGCGCACTCAGCGGTTCGTCCAACAACAACACCGCCGGTTTGAAAGCCAGAGCCCGGCCCAAGGCTACGCACTGCGATTCGCCGCCGCTCAGGTTGCGGGGAAAACGGTCTAGCAGTCGCTCGACTCCAATTAACGACGCCAGTTCCTCGACCCGTTCGGCAATCCACGACGAAGGCAACCGGCGGACGGTCAGCGAGAACGCCAACTGCTCCCGAACCGTTTGCAACGGAAACAAGGCCCGATCCTGAGGCACGTATCCCACTCCTCTTTCTGCGGGTTTCAGATCGTTCACTTCCCGCCCCGATAGGCGGATGGTTCCCGCCTCTATCGGGCGCAAGCCGCAGATGGCTTCCAACAGCGTCGTCTTGCCGCAACCGCTCCGCCCCATCAACACGGCGTATTGCCCCACTTCGACTCGCAACTCGAAATGATCCAGGGAAAACGCGCCCTGACGGATCGTTAGCTTCTCGATTTCGATCATGCGTTGAGTCGCGGCATGCCGAACAAACGTACGACGATTAAAACCGTAGCCGAAACGGCGACCATTAACAGGGAAACCGCCAGCATCCCCTCGAGATTGCCGGCTTGAAGTTCCAGATAAACCGAAGTCGACAAAACTTCCGTCTTCAACCGTGTCGATCCGGCGAACACCAAAATCGGGCCGAATTCGCCCATCGACCTGGCCCAGGCCAACGCCCCGGCAGCGAACATTCCTTTCCTGGCTTGCGGAAAAACCACGGTCCAAAACGCCGCCTTTCGGCTGCATCCCAAGGTCATGGCCACGGCTTCGTAGCGGGGAGAAATCTGATCGAACGTCACTCGCATGGTGCGCACGGCAAAAGCCGCCGCCACCGTGAATTGAGCCAAGACCACCGCCGGTATTTCGTAGACCACCGCCGACGCGACGAAAGAAAAAGGAGGGAACTGAAAAAGAATCAACAAACTCACCCCCACGACCATAGGGGGCAACACGATCGGAATGTCCAACACCGCATCGACCAAACTCTTGCCTCGAAACTGAAATCGGGACATCAAGTAACCGATCGGAACCGACACCCAAAGGGAAAGCACGGTAGCCAAGGTGCAGCTGATCAGACTTAAGAATAAAGCGTACCGGATCTCGGGACTACGCAACGCGTTCACCAGAGATTCCCGGTCCGTATGAGCCAGATCGGCCAGAATCATCAACACGATCAACGCCAGATAGACGCCGCCGAGAACGATCAACCCAGCGAGAAAAACCCGATCGGAAGGAATTTTGATCGGAGCCGCCGACAAGGGGTCTCGATCTCGGTGCGACAGCGGCGTTTCGTCCATTCTCTCACTCCCCCGAGCCAGCAGACGAAACCGACGCATGACGCCCCGCATGCCTAGTTCAACGACCGATCACCTCAACGCGGCGAAGGTTAGGCCAATTCGTTTTCGCCGGGAAATCATTCCCGATTGAGCAGAGACGCCGAATCGTTATCCAAATACAGGCTCGCGTGTTTCTGGCGGCGCAAAATCGAAGCCGGACAGTCCGTCGAAACGGGACCTTCCAAAGCCGCCTTGATCGCTTGGCTCTTGCGCAGTTCGGGAGCCAGGCAAACCATTTTCTCCGCGGAACACAACGCCGGAATCGTCAGGGTATAGGCGAAACCGGGAACCGACTCGAGCGACGGGAAATGACCTTCTCCCACTTGTTGCTGTTTACAGGCTTCGTCCAGTTGCACCAGCTTGACCATCCGTCGATCGTCGAAATCGGCGACATGCGGATCGTTGAAGGCAAGATGACCGTTTTCCCCTACTCCCAGACAACACAAGTCGATCGGTTCCGAGGTCAAGAGCGCTTCGTAGCGCCGGCATTCTTCCAAGGGCATCTGGGCGGTCCCGTCCAGGTAATGGAAGACTCCCGGCCGGGCTACGTTTTCCACGCGCTCTTTCATGTATCGTCGAAAGCTGGCGCTATGCCGATCCGATAAGCCCAGATACTCATCCATGTGAAACAGTTCGACGCGGGACCAATCTAAGTCGGCCGTCTCGATCAGGCGGGAAAGAAACAGAATTTGGGAATTGCCGGTAGCCAGGATCAGTCTGACGGTCTCCTTGGTTCGCAACCGCTCGACCAGATAGGCTCCGGTTTCGCAAGCCGCGGCTTCCGCCATGAGTTGCTGATCCGGGAACACTCTGACCGGAAGGGAATCGATGACGAAAGACCACTCGAAAGGCAAAGGCTCGCCCTCAGGAACAACAGTTTTGGACAGAGTCTCGTTCATACATTTACGACAGTACTACTCGATACAACAAAAGCGTCCACGAGTGAACACCCGGGAGGGATCATGAATCAATTCGAAACCAATTGCAAGACTTTAGAAGCCATCATTTGCGGCCTATTCCAACTCGTTCGATTGCCGTCCCCGGGAACGATTCCCATGTAAGGTTCCCTTCCGGGGCTTCCTTGGGTTCGGGGTTCCGGCCGCCGGCCTGGCGAGCCGAATTTCAGGGTCGGTCGTCCCCCTCGGCAATCTCGCCGGCCGGGGCCGTTCCGTTGGCCTCCGAAGCACGATTTCCCTTGGCTTTCGCAGTTTCTCCCACCACCAAAACGTATTCGCCCCGCGGTTTTTGTTCCGTCAACCGGCGAGCGATTTCGGGCGCGGTTCCCCGAATCACTTCCTCGTACCGCTTGGTCAATTCCCGGCAAACCGCCAAGTCTCGGTCGGCGAACCAAACGGTTAATTCACCGGACAATTTCCTTATGCGATGAGGTGACTCGTAGATCACGATCGTTTCCCGGATTCGCGACAACCGCTCCAAGGCCTTGGCTCGCCGTCCTGATTTGACCGGCAGATACCCGACGAAATGGAATTCGTCGGCCGCCAATCCACTGGCCGTGAGCGCCGCGACGGCGGCGCAAGGGCCGGGAACCGGTTCCACGCGGTATCCCGCTTCCCATACTGCCCTGATCAAACGGGCGCCGGGGTCCCGGATCCCAGGACTTCCGGCATCTGAAACCAACGCCAACCGCTCTCCGGATTGCAACCGATTCAGCACGGTTTTGACCCTGCTTCTTTCATTGAATCGATGACAGCTCAGCAACGGTTTTTTGATTTTCAGATGGTTCAGAAGCCGCCCGGTATGGCGAGTATCCTCGCAAAGCACGAGTTCCACTTCCCGTAACACCCTGACGGCTCGAAGCGTGATATCCTCCAGATTGCCGATCGGCGTCGCTACCAAATACAAGGAACCCGAACGCAACGAAGCGTCGACTCCGGTAGGATCGATGTTTTCCTGTTGCGTCATCGCCCCTATCGCCGCGAGATCGGATTCGCCGCCGTCCTCGAACGGCCCTTGGTCCGTCCGCATGCGCCGACCGGCGGAACCGTACCGAGACGATCAGCCGGCGACCGACTTCGAATTCCGAACGGACCGCAACATACCCGAATCGTCCCGAGATAACAGCAATTATTGATCGAACCAGCCCCGTCGTCTTTCATAAATACATGTCGACGCCCCGCTTAATGAAAGCCGCCTTCATCACCGAAACCGGCCCTCCCTCGAAGATCCGCTACGGCGACCTTCCCGTTCCGGAACCGGCGCCTGACGAACTGATCGTTCGCACCGGTGCCGTATCGGTCAATCCGATAGATACCTACATCCGCGGCGGACTAATCGCCATGCCGCTCAATAACCCTTTCGTCTTGGGTTGCGATTTCGCCGGCACCGTAGCGGCGGTGGGTTCCGAAGTCGGGGACTTTCGCCCCGGCGATCGGGTCTGGGGAGCCAACCAAAGCCTGTCGGGCCGACCGGGCTCGTTCAGCGAACACATTACAGTGCCGGCAGACTTCGCTTACCCCACCCCGGAAAACGTTACCGACCAGGAAGCGGCGGCGATCGCCTTGGTGGGCATCACGGCTCAACTGGGACTCGATCGGGCTGGACTGAAACCAGACGACATCGTTTTCGTCAGCGGCGGCGCCGGCGGCGTCGGCTCGATGGTGATCCAACTGGCCAAGGCCGCCGGAGCCACGGTGATCGCCTCTGCCGGATCGGAATCGCGCCGGCAACTCTGTACCCGGTTGGGCGCCGATGTCGCCATCGATCGCCACCAAGAAAATCTCGCCGCCGCGCTCGAAAAACACGCCCCGGACGGAATCGACATCTACTGGGAAACCTCCCGCCAACCCGATTTCGAAAGCAGCGTCGCTTCGCTGCGGCAAAACGGTCGCCTGGTCCTCATGGCCGGCCGCGAGGCTCGTCCGGTATTTCCGGTGGGACCCTTTTACGTCAAAAACTGTTCCCTGTTCGGGTTCGCCATGTTCAATTTTTCGGCCGCCGAACAACGAGCCTGCGCGAACGACCTCAACGAACAGCTGAAAACCGGAAACCTGAAAGCCAACGTCGGCAAAACTTTCTCCTTGGCGGAAACGGCGGAAGCCCATGCCTTGCAGGAAGCCAATACGCTGAATCAGGCCGGCACGTTGCACGGAAAAATCGTGCTGACGCCCTGAGGTTTCGCCCCGAAGACGAATCCGACCCGGCTAACCGCTGGTCGGCCGTTACCGCTAAACCGAGGTTCCGAGAAGCTTGGTCCGCCCGATCCGGCCTTGCGGCATTCCGGCGCTCCCTATCCCGCCGGAAGCGTCGAATTACGGAAGGAAACGAATCGTCCCGAAACGGGAAGGTTGATGGAAGCTCGCATCCCGGGTCGGACTCCACGCCTGCTTTTGCGCCGGACGATTTCCGCCGCGATTAAAGCGGTAAAAATTCCCCCGCCAGCGGGTTCCGGCCGCCGGGGCCGCCGTGTTCAGGTCGGCAAACGGAATTCTCACTTCCACCGTCCAGGACCGGTCCCGGTCACTGGGGTCGGAGACCGTACCGGCTACTTTCACTTCGCTCCTCATGCCTCTGGCCGTATAGTCCCAGTCCCCGGTAAATTTCAGCGACTTTCCCTGAGCGTCCAACCGGTTTTCGATGATCGCGTCGAACACGCCGCCCAACGGATTCCATTGCAGTTCGTAATAACGCGTCAGGGGGCCGGTCGTCAGAAAAAACTCCACTACTTCCTCTTCCCAAAACCGGCTATCCCGTTTCACCAAGGTCGCCTCGATATCCCGATCGGACATCTCCCAACCCAAATAAAGCGCCTCGCCGGTATAGAAAATCCGCACGAAGGTTCGTTCGTCATCGATCGCGGTTCCGTCGTTGTTCACGAACGGCCCCACTTTCGCCGCTTTCGACCACGCCGCGTCGTCGAGCACGCCGTCGAGCTTAACCCGATCAGGTAATTTGGGAACGGCTACTTCAGGCACTTGCGAGATCGCCGGCACCAAGCAATTCAGCGCTATCCCAGCAAGCAAAATCGACGAACTCAACCGCTTCATCAATCCGAGCCTGTTGACGGGATATCATTAATTCAAGCCAATTATCGAATCGACCGATTGCCGGAATATTACCGCTCTCCGGTTACTTTTCGCCAATGACGATCCAAATCGAACCCCACCGAAATCTCAACGATCCGTGCTACCGGTTCCGAGCGAACGGAAACGGCAGTGATCCGGCAGGATCGTTTCCTTCAATAGATATTCGCCCCGGGGATTCGAGCGAACGCCGTTCCGGAACGTTCCCCGAGCGAATTCAGGCACCGGCGGAAAAAACGCCCTCCCCCCATTACGCCGGTAAGCGAAGAGAATCGCTCCGATATTGGTTGATTCGATCTCTCCCCTCTCTTACCCTCGGCCCAAGTCTCAATCGTCATTTCCATGAAGCACCTTTCCCTTCTGACCGCTTTCAGCCGGTTAATTCTTCCGGCGTTGTTGATCGGTTGTTTGCTAACCGTCTCGATCCAAGCGGAGGTTCGCACTCCGGCCATTTTCGGGGAGCACATGGTTCTCCAACGAGACCAACAAAACGCCGTCTGGGGTTGGGCCGACGAAGGCGAGGTCGTCACCGTCAACATAGCCAATCAAAAACACACCGCCCGCACCGGCCCCGACGGCCGCTGGAAAGTGAAGTTGGACCCTCTGCCGGCCGGTGGACCTCACACCCTGGAAATCAAAGGCAAAAACACCCTTCGGTTCGACGACGTGCTGATCGGCGAAGTTTGGATCTGTTCGGGCCAGTCGAACATGCAATGGGGAGTCAATATTTCTCAAGACCCCGACTTGGAAAAACTTTCCGCTCATTATCCCGGCATCCGGCACATCAGCGTGCCGCAGGTGGGCACTCAAGAGCCGCAACACGATTTCAACGGCCAATGGGAAGTCTGCAGCCCCGATACCATCGGCGCGTTCTCGGCCGTCGGCTATTATTTCGGACGCCAATTGCACCAAACCCTGCGGGTGCCGATCGGTTTGATCGACAACTCCTGGGGCGGATCCTCGGCTGAAGCCTGGGTCAAGCGCGACCTGCTGGAAGCGCAACCGCGCTTCCGCCCTCTGATGGAACGGTGGGAAAAAACCGAACGGGAATACGACCCGGAAGCCATCCGCGCGAATTACGAACAGAGGCTGGCCGCCTGGGAAAAAGAACGGGACGAAGCGGTCGCCGCCAAGCGCGAGTTCCGCAGAAATCGTCCCCGCATGCCACGCAGCCCGCTGGCCAATCAACACCGGCCGGCCAATCTCTTTAACGGCGTGCTCCAACCGATCATCGGCTACGGCATCAAGGGGGTGATTTGGTACCAGGGCGAATCCAACGCGAACCGGGCTTGGCAGTACCGCGAACTCTTCCCCTTGATGATCCAAAATTGGCGCCAGGTTTGGCAGCAGGGCGACTTTCCGTTCTACTGGGTCCAACTCGCCGATTACCGGCAGGAAAAGGACGAACCGGGCGATAGCGACTGGGCCGAACTCCGGGAAGCGCAAACCTTGACGTTGGATCGCATCCCCAACACCGGTCAAGCGGTCATCACCGACTTGGGAGAAGCCGACGACATCCATCCCAAAAACAAACAGGACGTCGCCAAACGCCTGGCTCGCTTGGCTCTGGCCAAGGACTACGGGCTGGAACTCGTGCACCAAAGCCCCCGGTACTCGGCCATGAAACGCGAAGGCTCCAAGATCATCCTGACCTTCTCGGAAGTCGGAGGCGGCATGGATACTTTCGACGTCCGCACTCCCATCGGATTCACGGTCGCCAGCGAGAAAAGAAAATTCCACCGCGCTCAAGCCAAGATCATCGGCAAGGATCAGATCGAAGTCTGGAGCGACGAGGTAGCTGACCCGATCGCCGTGCGCTATGCTTGGGCGGACAATCCGGTTTGCAACGTCCAAAATCGCGAAGGGCTTCCCTTGACGCCGTTCCGAACGGACGACTGGCCGGGCGTCACCATCGACAATCATTGATCCCGGTTCGGGATTGCAGCGAAAGAACCCGATCTTCCCGGCTGCCGCTTCGAGGCGGCAGCCGGGCATGGACTTGCCGTGCGGGGCGGCTATAATGACGGACTATGAACGATACCGAAAACCAAACCGTTATCGACGCGCTTTGCGTCGCCTACGGCATGGAACTGGAAACGGTTCAAAACTACATTGCGAATAGCGTCCATCTGGACGGAGTGCGTTCCGACGTCATCAAAAAAGCCTTGGCGGCCGACGTGACCGAGGAAGTGCAACACGCCCAGCAAATCGCTCACCGCATCAAGACCATCGGCGGCAAAGTTCCGGGTTCTCTCTCGTTGACCCCCTCGCAGCACGGACTGCAACCCCCCGACGACACGACCGATGTCGTAACCGTAATCCGGGGGGTTATCGCCGCCGAAGAAGCGGCGATCGCTCAATATCAGAAAATCATCGCGCTCTGCGACGGCAAGGATTACGTCACTCAGGATTTGATGATCCAGATTCTCGGCAACGAAGAAGAGCACCGCCGCGAATTCATCGGGTTTCTGAAAGAATACGAGCGTTAGGCCGGGCCGCGATGGACACCTACGATCTCGTGGTCGTCGGCACGGGGCCCGGAGGCAGCGCCGCGGCCTTTCGTTCGGCGCAACTAGGCTTGCGCGTCGCCAGCATCGATCGGGGACCGGCTCCGGGAGGCGTGTGCCTGCAAGTCGGCTGCATCCCCAGCAAAGCGTTGCTGGATTCGAGCCAACGTTACGCCGCGGTTCGGCAAACCCTGGACAAGCACGGTATCCGGGTTCAGGGAGTGGAGTTGGATTTGCCGGCCATGATGCGGCGCAAGGAACGGACCGTCCAACGCCTGACCCAAGGGATCGAGTTGCTGCTGCGAAAAAACCGCATCGCCACCTTCTTCGGCGATGCCACGCTCCCGGCTCCGAACACCGTCCAGGTCGAAGGCCCCGAAGGCGGCACCCAGTTAGGCGCCGAACGGATCCTCGTTGCGACCGGAAGCCGGCCGGCCTCCCTGCCGGGAGTCGCATTCGACGGAACCCGGATACTCAGCAGCACCGAAGCCCTCTCGTTGAACGAAGTGCCGAACACGCTGGCCGTCGTCGGCGCCGGTTACATCGGCCTGGAATTGGGAAGCGTCTGGAATCGTCTGGGCACCGAAGTCACGATCGTCGAAGCCGGTAATCAGATACTTCCCGGAATGGACCCCGACCTGACCGCGGAAGCGCAAAAACTGTTTTCCCGGCAGGGACTCAAATTCAAACTCGGCAGCGCGGTCAAAAGCGTTACTCGCAACGAAGGCGGTTGCATTGTCGTCACGGATACGGGGGAGTCGCTCGCCGCCGAAAAAGTGTTAGTAGCGATCGGCCGAACGCCGTCGACCGACGGTCTCGGACTCGAACGAATCGGCGTCGCCCGGCACCCTGACGGCACCGTTCAAGTCGACGATCAATTCGCCACCAACGTTCCCGGCGTCTTCGCTCTCGGCGACGCCGTCGGTGGCAAGATGCTGGCGCACAAAGCCGAAGAAGAAGGCATCGCTTTCGCCGAATCCCTGCACGGCGACCCGCCGAGCGTCAATTACGACGCCATCCCGGAAGTGGTCTTCACCGACCCGGAAATCGCGGCGGTAGGCAAAACCGAAACCTGGTTGACGGAACAAGGAATAGCATACGAGCGAGCCGCCTACCCCTTCCGGGCGACCGGCCGCGCCCGAACGGCCGAACTGCCGAACGGATTCGTCAAGTTGTTGGTCGACCGAACGACCCGGAAGATCCTCGGTTGCCAGATACTGGGCGCTCAGGCCGGGGAATTAATCAACGAAGCGGCCCTGGCACTCAAACTAGGCTTGAAAGACTCGGAACTGGCCCAAAGTTGCCATGCGCATCCGACGTTCGGCGAAACCCTCCGAGAGGCGGCTCTGACCTCCTGCGCCCGCAATATCCACGCCTGAGTTCCCCCCTTTTTCCGTTGCCCAAAGCTCTTCGATTCGTCACAGTCCGGAACCACTTCGGACGCCTTGCCGGGGCACCGCCTGCGAAATGACCTTCGAGACCGCTTTTGTCTTCGCCCTCCTCATCGCGACTTTCGTTGCCATGGTGGACGGACGAGTACCCCCCGATGTCATTGCGCTCGTGGCGATGGGTACTTTGCTGGTAGGAGGGATCCTCGATCCGGCGGACGCATTCGGCGTATTCAGCAACGAAGCGACCATCACCGTCGGCTGCATGTTCATTCTCAGTGCGGCCCTGGACCGAACCGGCGCCTTGGACAAACTGGGGGCCGCGACCGATCAATTGGTAGGCAACAGCGAATGGACCATCATCTGCGTCCTTTTCCCAATCGTCGCTTCGGCTTCGGCATTCGTGAACAACACTCCCGTAGTGCTGCTCTTCATTCCGATCGTCACCCGCATCGCGGCCAAGCGGAACATCAAACCGTCCAAACTCCTGATCCCCCTGTCCTTCGCCTCCATCCTCGGCGGTTGTTGCACTCTGATTGGCACTTCCACCAATCTGCTGGTCAGTTCGACGGCTTCCGCTCTCGGGAATCAGGGATTGCACATGTTCGATCTGGCTCCCGTCGGTTGCATCATCGCGCTGTTCGGCATGATTTTTCTGCTGACGATCGGCAGATACCTATTGCCCGCCCGCGACACGCTGTCGGCCATTCTTCAAACCACCGAAAGCAAGCATTACAGCACCGAAGTCGTCATTCTCAAAGACTCGCCGCTGGTCGGCAAATCGTTGCCCCAAACTCCCCTGAAAGACCTGAACAACGTACGCATCCTCGAAGTCGTCCGGTATCAGGAGACTCTGCCGCTGGGTTTGGACGAAATCGTGTTCGAAGCCGGCGACCGGCTCCGCTTGAGCGTGCTCCCGTCGTCCATCATGGAAGTCAAGAATCTCAAAGGCATCGAAATCCTCCAGCAACCGGAAGATATCGGCCTGGCGCTGATCGAAACGGAAAAAACGGTCATCGTCGAAGGCGTCGTCAGTCCGCAATCGCGACTGGAAGGCCAAACCGTCCGGCAACTCGATCTCCGGCGCCGCTTCGGCATCCGCATCCTCGCGCTGCACCGCCGCGGGGTCAATCTGGGCAAATTCCAAAACGCCCGCTTGCGGTTCGGCGACATGCTCTTGATCGAAGGCTCCGAATCGAGCATCAAACGGTTTCAGGAAAGCCGCAGCATCATGTTGCTTTCCGCCGATCCGATCCGCACGCCGTTGCGCAGCAAGCAGCCGTACGCGATCGGCGCCATTAGCGGCATGGTGTTGCTGGCGGTCACCACTTCCATTCCTATTTCCGTGCTCGCGATACTCGCTTCGATACTGGCGATCGTCACCGGATGCCTCAAGAACGAGTCGATTTACCAAGCCATCGACTGGCGCATCCTGTTCATGATCTTCGGCATGCTCTCGCTGGGCGTGGCCCTGGAAAAAACCGGCGGAGTCCAACTGATCGCCGATTCCATGTTGAATTGGACCGGCGGTCTCGATACGTCGGGAACCTGGGGCAAGGCGATCGTGCTCTCCGCGATCATACTGATTTGTTCGCTCCTCACGACATTCCTCTCCAACAGCGCCGTAGCCGTGATGATCACTCCCATCGTCCTCCAAATCGCCAACTCCTTGCAGATGGCCGAAATGCCGCTATTGCTCGGCGTCGCCATCGGTTGCTCGGCCTGTTTCGCCACGCCGATCGGATATCAAACCAACACCTTGGTCTACAGCGCCGGAGGTTATCAGTTTCGCGATTTCCTCAAGATCGGCATCCCCTTGAACTTGTTGGTCTGGATCGTCGCGAGCCTGTTCATCCCGTTGCTCTACCCTCTGTCCGCGCCCTGAACGCCCGGACTCGAAAGGCGATCAGCCGCCGGCGACGACGCGAACGATCTGCATCCGATCTTCGGCCGCCAGCTGCCGGCGGCCGAACTCCGAAGGCGTGACGGCCTCCCCATTGAGTTCCACCACCACCCCGCCCGGCCGCAAGCCCCGCGATTCCAGAAACGACTGCACGGAACAAGGCAATTCCACTTCGAAAGATTCTTCGTTGGCGAACACCGTCGCTTTCATCGGAGACAAAGTAACTTCCCTCAGGCCCGCTGTCGATGATCTGCCGCTCCCGTTCCCGGCGTCCGCGGCACCGGTTCAGGGGAACCGAAGCTGCGATGAACTCTCGACAACATGGAGATTAGACGCCTGCCTTACCTTCGAATCGAAATGACCGTGCGCTTCGCCCGTTTTTTTCCGCTATCGCAGCGCCCCGGGAACGACGGCTCAATCCTTGCCGCCTGCTTCGATCAGGGACGGCAGAACGAAGCTCAGGAACTCGGGGACAATCTGCCGACGTTTTCCAGTTCGAATTTCATTAATTCCGGCTTGCATCCCGGCTGACTTTTGAAAGAATACCGCCTGAGGCCGGGGTGCGAGTGTAGCTCAGTTGGTAGAGCGTCACCTTGCCAAGGTGAATGTCGAGAGTTCGAGTCTCTTCACTCGCTCCACTCCGGTTTTCCTGTTCCCGCGACCGCTACCCTTCCGGCCCACATCTCCGATCGTTGATTCACCGGATTTTTCTCACTTAGCGGGATTCGACCAGGTGAAGTGTTTTCTGCCGTGACGGTTGCTCCCGCGCCCTGATCGTCAAAGGTTCGATTTCCCAGACCTTTCCAGAACCGAAGGCCGCGCTCGTTGCCCGGACCGGCGCTTGGCTTTTGACGACGCCAAATCATTCGAGGGAGGGCGAACTCAAACCGGAATAAGGTTCATCCGAAAACGGTCTCAGGTTCCGGGAGAATGCCGGGAATCTCAGGACTACGCTCAAGGAACCTGCCCCGCCCGGTTATTCCTCGCCCCACGGGGAACGGCCGCATCAACTTCACTCCACCGGATACGAAGAAGAACCTCGCCTGCCGAGAGCGCCGACGGCTTCCGGTTCGAACCCAGCTCTCTCGCCGAGCGGCCGGCGATGAAAACGCTCCAATCAGGGATCGATTACGGAATTTTTTTCCAGATCGGAAACGTGCGTATCGGACGCTCCGGGTTACGGCGATCCGGATTCCGATTACAGAATTACCGGCTCACCGTTCGGCTCGAAAAAAAATTCGCAGGAGCATCCGAAGCCCCCGGACTTCGGCCCCGGCCATGCTTCAAATCGAACAGCCGCTGACCGATTTGGAGCAATTTGATGCGATGCGAACACAAAAAAAGAGGGGCGTCCCTGACCTCAGAGACACCCCTCATCATTCCAGTGTCGGTTATGACTAAGGCTGGGGCACTTCGGAAATGGTCTTCAAAATCCGAGAACAAATCTGATACGGGTCGCCTTGGGAATTCGGTCGGCGATCCTCCAAATACCCCTTGTAGCCGTCTTTCACGAATTGGAGCGAAACCCGGATGGAAGCTCCCCGGTCGGCGATGCCCCAGGAGAATTTGTCGATGGACTGGGTTTCGTGCAACCCGGTCAACCGTTGCTCGTTGTGGGGACCGTAAGCCACGATATGCTCGTCCTTGTTCTTATCGAAGGCATCCATCAACGCCTTGAAGTAAGCTTCGCCACCCACTTCGCGAATGTACTTGGTGGAGAAATTGCAATGCATGCCCGAGCCGTTCCAGTCGCCGAGGAACGGTTTGCAATGCCATTCGACGTCGACTTCATACTTTTCGCACAGGCGCATCAGCAAGTAACGGGCGACCCACATGTCGTCGGCGCACTTCTTGGAGCCCTTGGCGAACAACTGAAATTCCCACTGCCCCTTGGCTACTTCGGCATTGATAACCGGGCCGCCTGCGGGATTAATCCCCGCGGCGATACAGAGGTCCAGGTGCTCTTCGACGATATCGCGCGCCAGACTGCCCACGTTGGCATACCCTACCCCGGTATAGTATTCGCCCTGGGGATTCGGGAATCCATCCTTGGGCCAGCCCAAGGGCCGCTTGTCGTGAAACAGAAAGTATTCCTGCTCCAAGCCAAACCAAGCGTCAGGATCGTCAATGATCGTCGCCCGCATGTTGGACGGATGCGGCGTTCCGTCCGGATTTTCCACTTCGCACAGCACGATAAAGGAGTTTTCTCCGCGGCCCAAGTCGGAATAAAGCCCGATCGGTTTGAGCATACAATCCGAACTGCTGCCCTCCGCCTGCTGGGTGGAACTGCCGTCGAAACTCCAACTGGGACAGTCGCCCACCGATTTGGGTTCCGAAAGTTCGATCCGCGTTTTCCCCCGAAGATTAGGAACCGGCTGGTACCCGTCCAGCCAGATGTACTCGAGTTTGTAAAATTTTGCCATACCGGTTCTGCTTCTCAGTTACGATCTCGGATGTTGATGACCCGAAATTTTACCCTGACGTTCAGGAAAGTCAACTCTACAAGCAAGCGGCGTGCCAAATGTCGGAACGAATCCGATTTTTTCGCCCTTGCCCTTGGTTGAAACTTCGGTTCGCTACACCTACACTGCCTCCCGAATGGATCCAATCGCGTTCTCCATCGGCGGATTTCAGGTTCACTGGTACGGGATCTTCGCCGCCGCCGGCTGCCTGATCGGCCTCTGGACCGCGGAACGGCGAGGACGACTCGGCGGACTGAAGACCATGGCGACCTTCGACTTGGGACCTTGGCTGATCGTCGGGGCGTTGCTCGGAGCCCGCCTCCTGTTCGTGACGACTCATCCGGAGCACTTCCAGGACAAAGGTTGGTTCGAATGGTTTAATATCAGAGAAGGCGGACTGGTATGGTACGGCGGGCTATTGGGTGCGATGGCGGCCACCTCCCTTTACGTTTATCTGAAGAAAATATCCCTCTGGCAACTGGCCGACGCCCTCGCTCCCAGCATCCCCTTGGGGCATGCGTTCGGACGCTTGGGTTGTTTCCTGACGGGTTGCTGCTACGGCAGTCCGTCGGACGCACCTTGGGCCGTGCAATATCCCGAAGCCCATGCCACTCATCCGGAGTGGGTGCATCCGACCCAACTATACTCCGCTGGAGTCAATTTCGGACTCTACCTGGGTTTGGCGTATTTTTATCGGCGCAAGGCTTTCGATGGCCAAATCTTCGCGCTCTACTTGTCGAGTTACGCCGTGTTACGCCTCGTCGTCGAAGCCTACCGGGGCGACTACCCTTCCCCCGGCCCGCTGACTCCCGGCCAATTCGTCAGCCTGTTGATTCTCCCCGTGGCGTTGGGGCTGTATTACTGGCGGCACCGGTCCCGCAAACCGGCTAAAGCCGCGACCGGATCGTGACCGAGCCCCGCGAGTTCACCGTCGCCGAAAACCCCCGCGGCGAGCGGCTCGACGTCTGGCTTCACCAACGCTTGCCCGAGTATTCCCGCAGCGCCTTGACCCGGTTAATCGAAGCCGGCAGCGTCCTGGTCGATCGGCGGCAAGTCAAACCCCACTACAAACCCCGAGGAAGCGAAACCGTACGCATCGAATTTCCTCCCGAACCCGATCCCAGGCCGAAACCGGAACCGATCCCCTTGAACGTGCTCTTCGAAGACGAACACCTGCTGGTTATCGACAAGGAACCGGGCCGATGCGTCCATCCGTCCGCCGGCCATCCCCAAGAAACCTTGGTCAACGGCTTGTTGCATCATTGCGGCGAGGCCCTGCAGACGGTCGGCGAGGCCGGCCGCCCCGGCATCGTCCATCGCCTGGATCGGGGAACAAGCGGTTGCCTGATCGCCGCCAAAACCGAAAAGGCCCACGCCCAGTTGACAAGTCAATTCGCCGACCGCTCCATCGAAAAAACCTACTTGGCGATCGCTTGCGGCGAGGTTCGCGACGAAACGGGCGACATTTCCGCCAACATCGCCCGCCATCCCTCCGATCAGAAACGCATGGCGGTAGCCGCCGGCGCCGGCCGGCCCGCCCACACCACATACCGGCTGCTGAAGTCTTTTTCCGGAGCCAGTCTGCTGGAACTCGGTCTCCTCACCGGCCGCACGCATCAGATTCGGGTGCATCTCAAACATCTGGGCTTCCCGGTGTTTGGCGACGCCGTGTACGGCAAGCGGCAATCACAACGGCTGTCCGCCGTCATCGGGCACCAACCCGAACGACCGATGCTGCATGCCTGGAAACTGGCGTTCCGCCATCCCGAAAACGACTATCGCTTCTGCATCCAGGCGTATCCGCCCGAAGATCTCAAAGCGACGCTTCACCGGCTGGCGAACCAGCCGTCCTGAACGAGCCCCCGCATCGATCGACTCGACCGGGAATCAGCAGGCGCGATCGGCAACGTCATTTTTTCGATTTCCGGGGATCGAAGGGAGCGCGTAAAGACACGGTTCGATTGAAGACCGGCGCTCCGGGCCGGGAATCCCGTTCGTCCCGGCAGAAATAACCGACTCGTTCGAACTGATAAGCGGTTCCTGGAACCGCTTCGGCCAGACTGGGTTCCAACCGGCTGTCGTGCAACACCTCGCGAGATTCAGGGTTGAGGCAATCCAGAAAGTCCCGCCCTTCCCCGGCTTTTTCCGGTTCCGGAACGCTGAACAAGCGATCCCACAGCCGGATTTCGGCCTTGATCGCATGTTCGGCGGAAACCCAATGGATCGTCCCTTTGACCCGGCGCCCCGCGGTCGCGCCGCCGCGCCGGGATTCCGGATCGATCGTGCAGCGCAGCAACCGGATTTGGCCGGCTTCGTCCTTCTCCACCTCCTGGCATTTCATTATGAAGGCATAACGCAGCCGCACTTCGCCGCCGGGCCGCAACCGGAAGAACTTGCGAGGAGGATCCTCCATGAAATCCGTTTGTTCGAGATACAGTTCCCGGGAAAACGGGACGGTTCGCACTCCGGCGCTGTCGTCCTCGGGATTATTGATCGCCTCCAGTTCCCCGGTCTCAGCTTCGTCCCAATTTTCGATCACTACCCGGAGCGGTCGCAACACCGCCATCGCCCTCAAGGCCCGAAGATTCAAATCCCGGCGGATGCAATGTTCCAACAACGCGACGTCCGTCAAGCCGTCGTAACGGGTCACGCCGATTTCCACGCAAAAATCCCGAATCGCCTCCGGCGTCACTCCCCGGCGGCGCAATCCGGAAATCGTCGGCATTCTCGGGTCGTCCCAGCCTGCGACTTTCTTCTCCGCCACCAAACGGTTCAATTTGCGTTTGCTCAACACGGTATAACTCAGGTTAAGACGCGCGAACTCATACTGGCGAGGCAACGGACGAGGCAGGGGCAAGTGCTCCAGGATCCAATCGTAAAGCGGTCGATGAACCGCGAATTCCAGCGTGCACAACGAATGGGTAATCCCTTCGAGAGCGTCCGAAAGGCAGTGGGCGAAGTCGTAGGTAGGATAGATTTTCCAAGCGTCGCCGGTACGATGATGAACGGCTTGGCGGATCCGGTAGAGAGCCGGATCACGCAGATGGATGTTAGGAGAAGCCATGTCGATGCGGGCGCGCAAGGTTTTGGCCCCTTCGGGAAATTCTCCGGCCCGCATCCGGGCGAACAGCGCGAGATTCTCGTCCGGCGGCCGCTCGCGCCAGGGACTTTCGGTCCCGGGGCTGGTCGGCGTCCCGCGACCGTCCGCGAATTCCTGCGCCGTCTGATCGCAAACGAACGCCAGGCGGCGGTTAATCATTTCCACGGCGAACTCGTAAAACCGTTCGAAATAGTCCGAAGCGTAAAACGCCTGTTCCTTCACGCCCTCGGCAAACAGCCAGCGAACGTCGGCCTGAATGGCCTGAACGTATTCCTCGTCCTCGCGAATCGGATTCGTATCGTCGAACCGTAAATTGCACTCGCCCTGACGTTCGACGGCGATCCCGTAATTCAGGCAGATCGATTTCGCATGGCCGATATGCAGGTAACCGTTGGGTTCCGGCGGAAACCGGGTCCGCACCCTCCCCTCGTGGAGCTTGGCCGCCAGATCGCGATCGACAATTTCCCGGATAAAATCTTTACTCATCGGCAATGCTTCCGCTCAGCCGCACGGCTCGGAAATTCCGGTAGCGGCGACGGCCCCGGCCCGGCCTCCGGCCAAGCGGCGACGATTCTAGCATGCCCGAGCCGAACGAGCGAAGTCAATCGCGTCCGTGCTTGTCAAAAGTTCGCGAAAGCTTAAGATGGAGAAAATGAAACACGAAGCGATCCCTGTCGAAATCCGTCAGATTCTTCGGTGCGAAGGTGCAGGTTGGTCCATATTCGTCGGGAATCAAAAAAAGGTATTCGCCATCTTGGTCGAGGACAACATCGGCGAAATCATCGACAATTACAAACGGGGGATCGAAAAACACCGCCCGTTGACCCACGACCTGATGTCCGACGTGTTTACCGGATTCGGGATCACTCTGGAACGGGTGATCATCACCGATTTGCGCGAACATACCTATTACGCCCGCATGATCCTGCGGCAAAACAACGAATTGGGCCGGAAGATCGTCGAAGTCGACGCCCGGCCCAGCGATTGCATCGCGATGGCGACGGCCCAGGGACGTCCTCTATTCGTCAATTCCCAACTCTTCGAGAAGGTCGACGACATGAGCGCGACGCTCGAGCAATTCGAGCAGCTCAACCGGGAAGCGGAGGACGACGTCCGAAGTTAATCCGAAACGCCCTCGCCCCATTCGTACCCCAACCAGCGCCGCGCCGTGAGCTCGGTTTCCCCTCAATCCACCCCGATCCTGCAATTCGTTGTCGGCGACGACGATTTCGAAGTCACGAATCGTTGCCGACAGATCCTCGCTGGCTGGCAAAAAGATAACCCCACCCACGAACCGGAAATCGTCGATGGCCAAGCCAAAAACGAACGAGAAGTGGCGGAGAGAGTCGCCGCCCTCAGGAACGCGCTGGAGAACCCGTCGCTCTTCACCTCCGGCAAGCTGATCTGGTTTCGCCAATGCGATTTTCTGGGCGAAGGAACGACCGCGCAATCCAGGCAGACTAGCTTGATGCTGGACCGGTTGGTGGAGTCGTTGGAGCGCCTCGACTGGCAACAAAACCACTTGCTGATCTCGGCTCCCGGCATCAAATGGAATCGGAAAATCGGCAGGTGGCTCAAACTTAAGAGCGAGATAACCGAGTGCCCTTCGTTGGCCAAAGTGCGCAACGCCGACAGAATCGCGCTAAGCCTGGTCCGCGAACAAATCAAAAGCCGAGGCAAAACCGTCAAGGCCGATGTCGCCGAACAACTGGTCCGAACGGCAGGCTTGGATCGGAGAGTATTGGTTTCTGAGTGTGAGAAGGTCGTCCTATATGTCGGCGACCGTAAAGAAATCACCGGTGCCGACTTGGAGGCCTCTGTCTATCCGACCCGCCAAGCCAAAGCGTTCGCCTTGGTCAACGCCGTCTCCGAACGCAATCTGCCGCTCGCCCTGGATCGCCTGGAAGACGAATTATGGACCATGCGAACCGAAAAGCAGACCAGCGAATTAGGCGTCATCTACAGTTTGATTACGAAATTTCGCAACATGCTCCTCTTCAAGGAACTTCAAACCCGACAATTGCTGCGAGCTAATCTGACCTACCCCAGTTTCAAATCCCAGTTAGCGAATTTGAAACCCGAGCAATTTCCAGCCGACCGCCGTTTCAATCCCTTGGCGCAGAGTCCTTTTTTCGTTTTTCAGGCGTATACGCATTCCCGGAACTATTCGAAGAACCGCTTGATTCAAATTCTGGAGTTATTGTTGGCCACGATTCGTAAAATGATCACGGTTTCGGTTGATCCCCCCTCCGTTTTGCGCGAATGTATTATAGGGATCGTACAGGGAGAAGAAATCGCACCTGGCTCGTCTCCCTCTGGTGAGCCATGAACAAACCGCTTTGCGCTCAAATTGCTATCGCCATCAACGGCGAATCCGGCGGCATCCGCATTTCCGGACGAGCCAACGCGACTTGCAGCGTCGCTTTTCGGGACGTCATGGAGCATCTGCGGGAACATGGAGCCCGGAAGATCTTTCTGTATTTGCGACAATGCCTGCTGATGGACAGCACCTTTCTCGGCGTATTGGCCCAACAAGGCGGAGAAACGTACCACGCCGGCCGGAAAGACGGCCTGAGCATCTTCTTGGTCTCACCTTCCGAGCGCGTGCGGAACATGATCGAAAACTTGGGCATCCTGGATGAATTCCAATTGGTCCCGACCGAACCCGACTTGGCGTTCGACTTCCATGTCGTCAACCCGACCCCCGACTGCGATCTTCGGGAATACACCCGTACCAGCTTGGAAGCTCATCAGACCCTCATCGATCTGAATCACGACAATCTTTCCCGATTCAAGGAAGTCACGTCCCTGCTCTCCCGAGATTTGAAAAAATACTCGGCAACGGAAGAGCAATCGTCCTAACCACTCTCTTCCCCCATCGGAGAATCCGGTTCCGGCCGGGTTCTCGATGAGACGGTCGACGGTATCGCCCCCGGTTGAATTATTTTCTGAGCCGGCGTTGATTTTTCCTCTCAGTTGCAGCGCTGGCATCCGAACGCTCCTGACCGAACCAACCGTTCGTGACGCTCTCGACAGCCGTGAGCGACCGCTCGGACGAAGCGCCTCGATAAACTCTCTCGGCGATCCCGGTCGCCGGCGCAGGACCTACTGATCGACTGAATTTCATGCGGCTAAGGACCGGAAAACGACGATTGGGTTCGCGAGTTTCCCTCAGGTGCCGAGACAGTCGCGACACCTTGCCGCTAATCGAAAAGTCGCCTCGCTATCGCCGATAGTATTCGAGGGCGGCAACCGGCCGCTCGAATTCCGAGCCGCCGCCGACCGCAGCTACGCGATCGATCGACTAGTACTCGCTTGACAGTTAATTCCGGCCGGATTAATTACCGAGACCAGTGAACGCGGATACCAGCCGGATCGGCATCATCGGAGGTTCGGGGCTTTATCAATTGGACGGTTTAGAAAATAAGCGCTGGCAAAGCGTACCGACCGCCTTCGGCGCCCCTTCCGACCAATTGCTGCTCGGACGTTATCACGGTCGCAAATTAGCTTTCTTGCCCCGGCACGGACGCGGTCACCAACTCCTTCCCAGCGAGTTGAATCACCGGGCCAATATCATGGCCCTGAAACAACTCGGCGTTCGCTGGATCGTCGGCGTCGGCGCAGTCGGGTCTCTGCAACCGGAATATCAACCGTGCGATATCGTCGTCATCGACCAGTTCTTGGATCGAACCAAACGCGAAGCCGCCCACACCTTCTTCGGCCGGGGCATCGTAGCCCATGTCGCTTTCGCCGATCCCTTATGCCAAGAACTGAGAACGGCGTTGCTCGCTTCCGCTCGCCGACAAGGCACCCGGGTACATGACGGCGGAACCTACATTAACATGGAAGGACCGGCCTTCAGCACCCGAGCCGAATCGCAACAGAATCACCGGGACGGTCACGCCGTGATCGGCATGACCAATCTCGGAGAAGCCAAGTGCGCCCGCGAAGCCGAAATCGCCTACGCCGCCCTGGCCCTGGTCACCGACTACGATTGCTGGAAACCCCACGATCCCCACGTCACTGTGGAAACCGTCGTCGAGCAACTCAACAAAAACAACCGGACCGCTCAGCAAATCATCGGCGATCTGATCGCCGACTTGGACCCCGACGGGAAGTGTTCCTGTCACGACGCCCTCCAAAACGCCATTCTGACCGACCGGAAATACTGGCCGGCGAAAACCGTCGACGAGCTACGACCGTTGCTCGGCCGTTACCTCGAGTCCGAATAACTTCGGCCATGAGCGAACCCAAAGAGGGTTTCGTCGCCGGGCTTCGCCGCCGGTTCGCGCCGGGAGCCGGAGCCAAGCTAACCGCGCTCGGTTCCTGTTTCGTCGTTCTGGCCGTGGCGGCAGCGCTTCACCGGCTGGATCACCGGTTTAATGATGCGCCACCCGCTCTCACCGTCTACTGCGCCGCCGCGCTACGGGAACCGCTCGAAGCCGCCGCCGCGCATTTCGAACGGCACTCCGGATTGACCGTTCGGCTCGACTACGGTTCCTCAGGAGAACTTGAGGCGAAACTCGCCCGGGAAAAAGCGGCCGGACGAATACACGGCGACCTTTACCTCCCGGCCGATTCGTTTTTCGGCGAGCGAGCTCGAAGCAACGATTTGGTGGAACCACCGATCCCCTTGGTTCAGTACCGCATCGTGTTGGCTCTCAATCCGGATTCGCGTTTGCCGGTAGACTCGGTAAGAACCTTGATCAACCAAAACCTGACTTTCGTAGTCTGCAATCAGCAAGCCGGTGCCGGCCTACGCACGAAACTGGCCTTGGAACCTCAAGGATTATGGCCGGCGATCGAGGCCCGCAAAAAAGCCGCCTTTCTTCGAGTCCCCGAAGCGGCGCAAGCCGTCCGTACCGCGACTGGCGTTCAGGCCGCTTTCCTCTGGGACGTGACCGCTCGTCAATTCGAGCTGCGGATCGTTCGCTGTCCCGAACTCGAATCCGCCCGCACCACGGTCAACGCCCATGTCGTGAAACATTCGCCCCGTTCGGGAACCGCTCGCCGGTTCGCTGACTTCCTGGCCGCTCCGGAACAAGGCCGTCCTCATTTCCTGCGCCGCTTTTTTCGCCCCTGCCAACCGGTCGAAGTCTCGTCCGGAAACACCGTTCTTCCTTGAGCCGCACCTTAAAACCGTCCAAGGCCATTCAAAAGTCGTTGGCTCAATAAAGAAGCCGGAATAGGGTCGTATTTTCAGTCTGGACATTCAAAAGTTTCCCCGCTATTGATTTCACCATGGAATCAATTATTCTGGATGCCGCGGCCTTTCCGTTACGGGACGTAACGGTTCGACTTGTCCGTGGCGAAGAGAAAAGACTGCGCTGGGATTCGTTAATATCGCAATATCATTATCTTCCGTTCCACAGCCTGTTCGGGAAGGCCTTGCGCCATGTCGCGATTTACAACGAAACCTGGCTCGCCTTGTTGGGTTGGCAGGCCGGAGCCTTCAAGGTGGGAGTTCGCGACGAGTGGATCGGCTGGTCGGCCGAGCAGCAATTTTCCCGGCTGCATTTGATTGCGAACAACACCCGCTTTTTGGTGCTGAAGGAGGGTCGGCTCCTCAACTTGGCCTCGCGGGCGCTCGATTTGAGCCTGCGCCATCTGGAAGCCGATAGGCGCCAAGTGCACGGTTATCCGGTTTATTTGGCCGAAACATTCGTCGATCCTTCAAAGTTTACCGGCACCTGTTATCAGGCGGCGAATTGGCAGTTCTTGGGTTTGACTCGAGGCTTTTCCCGAGTCTCGGGGAAGTCGGTGAGTTGGCGCCAGAACGGACAACCGAAGCAAGTTCTCGCCTATCCGTTACGACCCGATGCCGCCACCATCCTAAGCCGCGAATCGGCGGCGGAAGACTGGCAGGCCGGGGATATGGCCCGGATCCCTTCGACCCCGGAACTGCGCCGTCTCGATACGTTTCTGGAAAGTATCGACGACTTTCGCCAAGCTCGCGGTAAGCGTTACCGTCTAGCCTGCTTCCTGGCGATCGCGATTGCGGCTCGGCATGTCCAACAGAAAACCGCCCGTAGCCTGCTGGAGGACGGTGCCGCCGACTACGTGACCAGTTCAGTCAAAAAAAATCAACCGACCATCTATGAAGATTTGGAAACCATTGATTGGAGCACCGCAGCGTGCTTCGATCAACCCGCCGAAAAGGGACATGGCCGCATCGAAAACCGCCGTTGTCTGGCCCTCGATATCTCCAGCCCCGAGTGGGATAATTATTGCCAGCTTTACGGTCGCCAGCAGGCCATTCGCATCGAACGCGAACATTACGTTCTGAAGACGGATAAAACCAGCCATGAAGTCGCTTACTGCCTCACCTCCTTAAGTGCTGAAAAAGCCAGCCCGGAACAACTGCTCGCTCTCGTCCGTAACCATTGGCACCTCGAGAATCGTCTCCATTGCGTGTGTGATTTCACCTACGACGAAGATCGATGTCGCGTGCGGGCCGGCCATTTACCTCGCAACTTGGCCTGCATGTCCAACACCGCCATCTCGATCGTCAGGACCGAAAATCGCTTTGAGCATTTGCCGCCGTCCACTCGCCATTACGCGGCTCACCCCGAGGAAGCTCTCAATGCTATCCTCAAACCATTGACTAACTGAACGACCAGTACCGTTCTTGATCGGAATCAGGACCGCAACAGCTCCTGATAAAAGGGGTGCGTCGGCTCGTCACGAAAGCATTGAAGTATCCACCCCCTCGCCGCCAAAGCGACATCCAATAATTCGATAAGTCACCTCTGCGAGGATTGATCAACTTGGAAGTGATCCCAAATGACGCAGCCGTGGTTTCAGGACGGAGGAATTCAACGTCGAGATTTTCGTTGCAAAGGTGTTTATCTGAAGCCTTTAAGGGCATTTCTTCGGTTTATTTGGACTTTTGAATATTCCTGTAAAACCGTCCTTGACTATCACCAACGTCCGGATAAGAATGGAGCCATGAAAGCGAGTGTTTTTCTTCTCATCGTGTCGTTGGCAGCGGCGAGTTTTGTTCAGGCCCAGAAAGTATTCGATCCGCCCGTGGGAGGTTGGGATTATTACTTCGACGGCGACGATGCCTATTACGCCCTGCCCAACGAAGGTTTCCTTTCGTTCGACGGCACTTGGAGCCACGATAACGGCTCCGACCAATGGGACGGTTCCGAAATCGGCGGCGACTTCGGGGACGGCAATCGCCCCGGCGGGATCCAGGTCATCACCGACGGCGATCTGAATTACCTTCGGCTTCAGGTCGTAGGAGACCCCCGCGACCATGGTTACGGCGGCGAACCTTCCAATCGCAAGATTTGCCTCGTACATGATTTGAACGAAGACGGCGCCAGCGACGATCTTTTGGACGAAGGGGTCACCTTGATCATCCGGGCTCGCGTTCCTACCGACGGCCCCTTGGACCCGCTGCATCCCGACGGCCAAAGCACTACCGAACCCTACCCCGCAGAGGGCGACGGCTACCTTCCTTCCGACGGCGGCAAGGGTAATTTCGTCATTCGTCAAGCCAGCGGCGGTTCGATCAGTTTTAACCTGACCACCGTCGCCGATACGGCCGATGGTTTGGTTTCCGGATTGAGTTTCAACGAATTGGTCGGTGATCAAATCAGCGGCGACGTCAATTTCGGGGACGGCTCCGAGCGCAATTTTCTCGATTTGAAACCGACCGAATGGCACGAATTCTGGATCACTATCGAACCGGACGATTCCGGCGCCGGCACTCATGTCGCCACCATTTACGTGGACGGTAATCCGGCAGCCGAATCGTTTCCGTTGACCGCCGGCAACGGGAGCGATCACGACAGCACCTATCTGGCAATCGGTGCGTCGGCGACCCCTCAGAGCTGCGCCCTGGATCTGGATTTTATCGGGGTGAAATTCGGAGCCGTCCCCCCGGCCGGCGCGATGACCGGCGAAGCCCGCCTCGCGATCTTCACCGGCGATTACGACTATACCGTTAATTGGGGAGGCGAAGGCACGCTGATCTGGACTCGGGACTTGCTCGAAGGCGTCTGGCGACCGGCGCTATCGGCCAAGGATCCCTATACCTCCATTCCTCACGGCCACGCTCTATTCTTCGGCGTCGGCCAACCGACCAATCTCGATACGGTCCGAACCGAAGTCATGGCCCAAGTCGATCGGGCCATTCTGCTCCACCAACAAGACGGCGAAGCGGCCTTCGACGTCATCACCAACGGCGGCACTTACTCGAAAGGCGAAATCTACACTTTCGTCATCGATTCCGAAGGCCTCATGCTCGCCCATGCCGCCAATGCCGCCTTGGTAGGAGAAAACCTCTATGATCTGCAGGATAGTTCCGGGGCCTTTATCGTACGCGGGATCATCGAGAACGCTACCGTCGAAGGAGCGTGGCTCAATTACATGTTCACCAACCCGCTATCCGGGCTGGAAGAACCCAAACGGGTATGGATCAAGAAAGCCGACGATCTCATGTTCGTCTCCGGCTACTATCCCGACATCGAAGAAGTGGTGCAACAACAAGTGGAAAAAGCCATCGCCCGCTACATGGAGGCAGGCGACGACGTCTTCGATGAAATTACCGAAAGCGGGGATTACGTCTACGGCGAGGTCTATACCTGGGCCGTGGGAACCGACGGCATTAATCTCGCCCACGCCACTCGCCCCGAGATCGTCGGCACCGATCGCCTTCAGGTCCAAGACAGTACAGGACTATTCATCGTCCGGCAGCTGTTGGAAGTGGTCACTACCGAAGGCATTTGGTATCACTACCGCTACAACAATCCCGTAACGGGCAAGGAAGAATCCAAACGCTCTTGGGCCGTCTTGTTCGAAGATATCGTCTGGGTCTCCGGCTACTACCCTTGATCCGGGAAACTTCCCGTCGACGAATCGAAAGTTTCGATCGCCGCACGCATTTGGCAGAAACAACAACCGAGAGGTTCGAAACGACCTTTGCCTCACACGCCGCAATCGTAATTGGATCGCCGAGACAGCCCCTCACCATCGGGAGCGGTTTCATCCCCGAGAGGCGCCTGCGGCAGCTGCCGGCCGATCTCTCCCGGAACTGATGCCGTCAGGCACCCGTGCCGCAGAGCGGCTAATCCATTGACATCGAAGTTCGAGTTTCTAAAGTAGTAACCGACGGATAGTCGCCGATCGCCTCGGCAAGCCGTTTTTCGACCTAACACGCGACATGCAAGTCATCAGATCGTACTTCGCCTTGGCCTTGGGCCTCGGGGCCGGATCGCTGAATGCCCAACTGGCCTACCTTCCTCCCGAAGGAGGTTGGGACTACCTGTACCAAGGAGACGAGGCTCACTACGCGGCGGCCGGCGAAGGGTTCGCTTCGTTTGACGGCACCTGGAGCCACGACAACGGCTCGGACGCCTGGGACGGTTCGGCGATCGGAGGCAATTTCGGCTCGGGGAACCGCCCCGGCGGAGTTCAAGTCATCACCGAAGACGGCTTGGACTATCTGCGCATCCAGGACACCGGCGACCCTCGCGACCATGGTTTCACCTCGGACCCTTCCAATCGCAAAATCTATTTGATACATGACTTGGCCGACGAAGGCGCCGGAGGGTCCGTGCTGGACGACGGAGTGACCTTGATCTTCCGGGCGCGCGTTCCTACCGACGGTCCGTTAGATCCTCTGTATGCCGACGGACAAGGCGAATCCCTTCCTTACCCTAAGGCCGGCGACGGTTACGTCACCGCCAACGGCGGTAAAGGCCAATTCGTGATCCGCCAGGCCGACGGCGGTGCCGTCGCCTTTTCGCTGAACACGGCCACGGATACGCCTTTCGGCGATCCCGACGATCTGGTCGCCGGGACCGCCGGCTTGAACTTCAACGAATTCGACGGCAACGCCCTCTCCGAAAACGTCAACTTCGGTCAAGGCAAGGGAGCCAACGTCCTGCTCCTCGATCCGACCGAATGGCACGAATTTTGGATCGTCATCGAAGCCGACGCGTCCCAGGTCGGCACCCATGTGATCTCCATTTACGTCGACGGCGAAAAGACGCCGCAAGTCTTCAAGGTCACGGCCGGAACGGGCTCGGATTTCGGCGGGTCCTATCTGGCCCTGGGCTCGACCGCCACGCCTCAAAGCTCGGCTTTGGACATCGACTTTTTCGGAGTGAAATTAGGCGCCGTCGTCCCGAGCGGCGCTTCTGAAATACCGCCCCCCGAAATCGACGAACTCCGGCCGGAATTAGGAACCAACTACGCGGCGGCCGGCGAAGGCGTCAGTTTTACGGTCCGTTCCCCCGGGGCCGTCTCTCGAGAGCAGATTCGGATCGTGCTCAACGGGCGAGACCGGAGCGCGGAGCTGCAACTTACCGGGGACGAAGGAAACTGGAACGCGAACTTGTCCGGCCTGACGGCGAATTGGCGATACGAAGGAACGGTTACCGTCACCGATACCGAAGGGACGACCCTCGTTCGGCCGCTCGCGTTCAGCACGTTCCGAGAAGATAACCGGACCGTCGAAGCCGAAAATTTCAATTTCGACCAAGGCAAATATATCGATCGGCCCGAAATTGACGGCGGCGACTCCTACTTCGACAAAGGCACGGGATCCGACTCGGCAGACGTGGATTACCACAAAATCGGGCCCTTCATTTTTGAGAACGAAGACGCTTGGCGTTATCCGGCCGGCGATCACGACATGCCGAACACCGATCCCAACGACAACGAAGCCGGCCGCAACCAATACGATGATTATCCGGAACTGGACTTCAGCGTCTACGACACGCAGCCCGGCGAATGGCTGAATTACACCCGCGAGTTCCGCAGCGGCGCCGCCCACGTCTATTTACGGGCCACCGGATCCTCACCGTTCGAAGTAGAATTGCACCGGGTAACGTCCCCTCCGAACGTTCCGGATCAAACCACCGAAAAACTGGGGGATTTTGCTTCGGATTCCATTCGGGGAGAACGATACGAGTGGCTGCCCTTGGTCAACGAAACCGGTGCCTACGTCACGTTAGACCTGAACGGGACAACCACCCTGCGCCTGCAGATCTCCCAAGGCGAACCCGTCCTTAACTTTCTGATGTTCGTTCCGGCGTTTGAAGTTCCTGCGCCGCCGGACGACACCCGACTGACCGTCGCTCCGGACCGGTTCGGCGTCACCGTAACCTGGGAAGGCACCGGCCGGTTGATCTGGACCCGAGAGTTGCTTCACGGCGTTTGGCGCCCGGCTCTTTCGGCCCGAAGCCCCTACTTCGCCGTCCCCCACGGCCGCCAACTCTTTTTCGGCGTCGGCACTCCGACCGAACTGACGATCGTCGAAAACAAAGTGACCGAACTGGTTTCCCGAGCCGTCGCCCGCTATCAGGAAGTCGGCGATGTGGCCTATAACGAAATCACGTTCAGCGGCGATTATGTCGAAGGCGAAATTTACTGCTTCGCAGTCGATTCCGACGCCGTCATCGTCGCCCACGCCGCCACGCCCGGCCTGGTAGGCGAACCCTCCATCGATTGGCAAGACAGCACCGGCGCCTTTTTCGCCCGGGACATTCTTCGGGACGCCTCCGCCGAAGGGATCTGGCGCACTTATTTCTTTACGAACCCGCTTTCCGGACTAGAGGAACCCAAACGCGTGTGGGTCAAGAAAGCCGGATCCATCCTGTTCGGTTCCGGTTACTACCTCGACATCGAAGAATTAGTCCAACAACAAGCGAACCGAGCCGTGTCACGCTTCCGCGAGGCGGGCGAGACGGCGTTCGAGGAAATCACCCAAAGCGGCGAATACTCGTATGGCGAAATCTTCTCCTTAGCCTACGACACCCAAGGCGTCGTGCTCGCTCACGCCACCCGGCCCGAACTCGTCGGAGCCGATCATTCGGACGCCGACGACGGTTCCGGTCTGAAATACGTGCAAGCCATCTTGGAGGCCGCCGACGCCGACGGCGAATGGATCCACTACCGCGACACCAATCCGGTTTCCGGAGCGGACGAACTCAAACGGGCCTGGGCGGTTAAAACGGAAGAAACCGTGTTCGTCTCGGGTCATTTTCCCTGAACCCGCGACCGTAGAATCAGGACTCGCGAGGGGCGGACGAACCGTCGCGAAAGGGCGAAATCGCTCGGAACCGGATCTCGGCGAAACGAAGAATAACGGGCTCAGGCGGAATACGGCGGAGGCGAAGATCGCGGCCCGATAAAATCCAGATAATACGCCAATTTGCCTTTCATCTCCTTGCGCGGCACGATCGCGTCGATCAAGCCGTGTTTCCGGAGAAACTCCGAAGTCTGAAATCCGGCAGGTAATTCCGACTGAGTCGTATCCCGAATGACCCGCGGGCCGGCAAAACCAATCCGAGCCCCCGGCTCGGCGATGATCAAATCCCCCACGCTGGCGAAACTGGCCATCACGCCCGCCATCGTCGGATCTGTCAAGACGCTGATGAAGGCCAGATTTTTCCGGGCATGATAGGCCAACGCTCCGCAGGTCTTGGCCATTTGCATCAAGCTGAACATGCCCTCGTACATGCGAGCACCGCCGCTACTGGAAAAGATCACGATCGGCAACCCTTCGGCCGTGGAGCGTTCGATCAAGCGAGTCAGTTTTTCGCCGACTACCGATCCCATCGAACCGCCGTTGAAGGAGAAATCCATGATCCCCAAGCCGATCCGATGCCGCTCCAGCATGCCCACCCCGGTAACGACCGCGTCGGTCAAGGCGCTCTTCTTCCGGTTCGCCTTCAGTTTTTCGACGTAGTTGGGAAATTTCAGCGGATCGACGCTTCGCATCCCCGCATCCATTTCCTCGAAAGAATGATCCTCGACGATGGTGCGCAACCGTTCCTGCGCTCCCAAGGGGTAATGAAAGCCGCAATTATTGCAGACCTTGTACTTGATCTCCTGATCCCGGTCGAAAAACAACTCGCCGCATTCCCGGCATTTGGTCCACAGTCCCTCGGGTATGCCCCGTTTTTGAGGTTTCGAATCGACCGGTTTGCGGTGCAATTCCATTTCGCCCCGGGCGATGGGCGGAGTCACTCCCAGTTTATTCACACTACGAGAACGAGCGGGCATGTGGCTCGATGACTTAATTGAAGATTCACGACATTACGCAATCGCAGCCGACCGGAACGATCGGATCGTTCGCCCGGGATCGCCGGAGCGGCTTTCCCGGAGCCGGCCCCAAAACGGATCCTTCCCTTGGACTACCGATCGACTATGCCCCTCGATCCGTTCGATCGTCAATCACAAAAAGACGAGGCATCCCCCGCCCCGAGCCGTCGGCTGGCGACGAACGATCCGAACTTGAACCCGGCGCCCGAAACGAGTACCTTATCGTCAATTCACCCCCGTTCCGCTATCATCGGCGTACCGGCGGAATGTTGAATCTCTTTTCCAAGAAACCCGAATTAACCAATGACCCGGGGCCGTGGGGGCCGTTCCGGTTGATCGAACTGATCAATACGGGGGGCATGGCCAATCTCTGGTTGGCCACCGATTCCCACGGGAGAACGGTCGCCGTTCGCCGGTTGTTGCCGCAACTCCAAAACGACGGCAAAGCGAAGAAGCGGTTCATTTCCGGTTGCGAGATTCTCGCCGCCGTTCAGGAACACGACCACGTTATCGGATGCTTCGACCACGGCAAGATCCAAGGCGTGCCCTATCTGGCCATGGAGTACATCGAAGGAGCCAACCTCAAAGAAATCATTGCCGAACCCACCGAGGAGCTGTGTTGCCGGATCGGCAATGTCCTGATCGACATGGGAGAGGCCCTCGAACATGTCCACGACTGCGGATATCTCCATTTGGATTTCAAACCGGAAAACGTTTTGATCACCGCCAATTGGAACGTGCGCCTGATCGATTTCGATCTCGCGCGGCCCCGCCAGGACCGCCCCTTCAAACTCGCGGACAATCCCGGGACCCCCGCTTACATGTCGCCGGAACAACTCCAACGCCACCCGGTCGACCACCGGGCGGACATTTTCGCCTACGGAGTCTGCCTGTATGAAATCCTGACCGGTTCGAAGCCGTTCACCGGTTCGTCGCCGATCGAGATTCTCCGGAACCAGATTATGCCTCAAAAACAAATCGTGCCCCCCCGGCAACTCAACCCGGCAATTCCAGCCGAGGTCGAACGGACCCTGTTGAAAAGCCTGGAAATCGACCCGGCCAAACGACACGGGTTGATGAGCGTCATGTTGCACGATCTTCGCTCGACGCTTTACGTTTGAACGGGCTTCGTCCCCGAACCCGAGGGAACGCCGGACCAGGAATCGATCAAGACCGGCGGCCGATTCGGCCGCACCGCGAAATCGTCACCCCAGCGTTCCCTGATCGCGACTTCTTCTACCCGGAGCTCCGGGCCGACACGCTTACCCGAACTTGGCGAAAAGCATCGGGAACCGGTACCCGGACGAACAACTCTCCCTGCCGAGACGAATCGCCGATCCGGTCGCGAAATCGATCAAGCGGGAGCCGTTGACTCTGAGGTTACCGGCTTTACTCGTACCGTAAGAATGTCCATGTCGAAATATTGCTGATGCCGGATCGAAGACGCCAGATGCCTCAGCAGGCGAAGCGATATATCCCGTTCCGATTCGTGAGCCGCCGGTTGCTGATCCCAAAGAGCCAACCGATCCTGAACGTTGATTTCGCCCGGCGCCCCGACCGTGAATTCAAGCACGATGCCGTCATCTTCTCGGGAGACGACTACCGACAAACGACTGCGAACTTCCCGCTTTCCTTCCTGATCCAATAACGTCGCCAACGCTTCCTCGCTAACCGCTTCCAAGCGCGTGAGCGTTTCCTGGTTCCAACAATTCCGCCCGGCGGCCACGGCGAGAAAATCACGGATTTGCGTCAGCGAAGACATGTCGAAATCGATTTCGAGTCGTTGACGTTTCCTCGGGGCATATTCCAAAAACCAAGTCAGGATCAGGGCCGTCAAGCCGCCGGCCGTCAGTCCATTCTGCAAAATACCGTTTCCGAACCGATCGAAAATCTCGGGAAAAATCAATCGGGCTTCGAAGCCGTAACCGATCCAGAAAGAGATCCCGACAACCAAGAATTTGCGATAATCGGAGGCTCCCTGAATCGCTATCTTCAAGCCCTGAACAAAAAGCATCGACATGATCACGGTAATGTAGGCCGCCGCCACCGGCTTAGGAATCGCCAGAACGGTCGCCGACGCTTTCGGGATCAATGCTATCGCCAGAAACAACACCCCGACCGCTACGCCGACCTGACGCGACCCCACTCCCGTCAATTCGATAACCGACACGCTGGAAGAACAAGCGGTATTGGGCATCGTGCCCGTCAAACCGGTGAAGAGATTGCCCAAGCCGTTGGCGCCGACCGCGCCCTGGATCGATCGGTAATCCAAGGCCCGGGGCCGACGCCAAGACACCTTCTGAATCGCCAGCGCATCGCCGAGCGTCTTGATCGAACCTACCATCGTCACCAACAAAAAAGGCGGAAGCAACGACCAGAAAGCTCCTCCGAAACTTAGATCGAACCCCGGTATTTCGATCCGGGGAAACCCGAGCCACGAGGCGTCGGCCACCGATCGAATATCGTAAATTCCAAACCACCCTCCGACTAAAGATCCGGCTACCACACCGATAACCGGAGCCCAGAGACGCCAATACCCGGCCGAAGTAAGCGCAGCGCCGATCATGACGACCAAAGTGACCGCCGAACTGAACCCGGCAGCCAACGGCGCCGTTCCTTCCGGAACGTTTTCCAATTCCCGGAAGATGACGGGCATGACCGTAATCGGCACCAGCATAATGACCGCACCGGTAACGGTGGGCGTAAATATCCGGCGAAACCAAGAAAGTCGCGAAGCAAGCGCCAGTTGAAAAAGCGAAGAGATCACGACCAAGGTCGCCATCATGGCCACTCCCCCCTGAGGATGGACAATCGCCGCATAACTGACCGCGATAAAAGTCCCGGGGGTGCCGATGCAAAGCGCATAACCGGAGCCGAGCCAACCCCATCGTTGGGCCTGAATCATGGTGACAATACCGCTGATGACCACCGCGGCGAAGACCGCCCAGGCGATATAGGCCTCGGATTGACCCGCCGCCCGCAACACGATCGCCGGCGTTAAGACGATCCCGCTCAAACACAGCACGCCCAGTTGAAGCCCCAAACCGTACGCCAACGCCAGCGGCGGTCGTTCATCGGCTTGATAACGCAAATCTATTTCGGAATGCGAATTATCCTGAGCCATGAAAATCTCAGCGATCGAGATTCGGAAGTTTACTCCAAATCGTGTTGACAGTAGCGTCGCAATACCGGGAGGAACATCCGGCGAAATCGGCTCTGACCGTAAAATAATCTAATCGTTTTTCAATAGATTTCAGGATGGAACCCGGCATTCTTAACCGATCGGCCATAATAATCAAACTGCCGCCGCCGGACGCGAACCAGGTTCCGAATTTTGCTCCGGCCGCTCGCCGCCGATCGTCTGTTCTGCCGTGCTTCGCCGCGCCGGAAAATTCCCGGCTCCGTGCTCCGGAACCGGGAGAACTAAAACCCGGCATTACCGTCGCCGACACTCCGGTCAAGCCCTCCGGCGTCCGGTTCGAATTCTCTTCGCGACAACGCAACTCGTAACGGATTCGGCGACTCGCGGTCCGCTAGCTTGAATTCTTGGTCCGGTTACCCTCCTGAACGGCGGATCAATTCCTGCTTTAATGTTCGGCCCCTTTCGTTGCTCAGCTCGCAGTCGCTCTCGAACTAAGGTCGCCCCGCAGGATAAGACAGCCGCATTCGCCAGTTCGACGCCCCACGAACCGGGCTGCGCTTCTCCCTCGTCCGAAAGACCAGTCGAGTTTCCGCAAGCTCGTCCCCAAGCGGCGGTTCCTACCCACCATAGAGATGGGGCTTATACGCATAACTAGCCAAGCCGCGCCTAAGCCGTTGACGCCGCTGGCGGTTTCCGGTGCGGCTTCCGCAGCGGCGGGACGGACGGCTTGACGGCGGAGAACATGGCCCGCGCGGCTTCCTCCGGTGTCGCGTCGAGCTTGATGACGCGGGTTGGTCTCCGCCCCTTCGGCTTGTGCTCGCTCGCCGGTTTCCGCGTTGTCATGGCTCTCTCCTTAGTCTGCGTCGGCCACTGGCAATGCGAAGGGGCAACGGAAGATTCCCGAAGCTCTCTTCGTGAAGCATGTAGTCGTCAGTTTTCAATATCTCGATCAGCTTTCCCAAGCTGATACTGCACTGAAGGCGTCGCTGATTTTTCGAGTCTATCTTAGGGTTGAGCGTGACCAACCCGATATGCGGCATTAATTCCCGCTTGTGCCTTTGCGCCCATTCGCTTGCTCTGGACTGCTCGTCGCGCCCCGCTTGGAACGCCCTTAGTCCATCGTGAAATTCGTTAATTTCTTCCTCTGATACATTGCCAAGCAACTGCACCCTGTATCTATCACGCAGGATGATTTCGTGAATTTCTTCGAAGACCTTTATGCCTCCGTCTTGCTTGTATCTGCCAACAAGTATTCTGTAGGGGACAAAATTGAACGACTGCCAGAATAACCGCGCATCGGATAACCCGACTACGCTGTTCTGCGTGGACTTGATGGAAGTCGGGAATTGGCGGGAACAGTCGTCTTCGGCCTGAATGTCGAACCTGTCATTAGGAGAACGCTTTCGGTCAGCGGCGGCATAGGTGAAGATGCCGTTTGCTGCCTTTATGAGATTCTCGAAGCTCTTGCCATGCATCTGGTTGTCAGAGTGCTTAGGCACGATAAGCCTCACTCAGATTGAAGGCGATTTCTGTCTTCGACAGGGAACGGACCCCGACAGTTTGTGCAGATACTTCCGTCCAATTGATGCGGCGAAGGGTATCAATAACGCCATCTGCCATTTCCCGCATGAAGTAGTGTGTCGTCTGCGAAAGCGACATAAGGTTTCCAGTCACGACGCGCCCGGCATAAAAGCCAACGCGCCGCATAGCGAAATCGGCGAACCAAGGCGTCGTATAATCGATCAGATGATCCACTGAGGGCGGATGCGGCACAAGACGTTTCATCGACTGTCGTGTCCATATCTGCCATGCACAAGGAACGTCATGTGGGTTGCCGGACCGCAGAAATGCGAAGCGCTCAACATCCCCATCTTCCGAGAGATGGAAACTTGAATGAAGCCGCCGCTGCACACTGATTTTCCGGAAGGTACGGGGAACGATGAAAGCGATCTCGTCAGCGCGGGAAGCGGCACGATTGAAGAACCGTACGGCCGTGCCGGCATTCTTGCCGAACGGCGGATTCCCAACCACTACAATCGCCGAATGCTCCCCGTCGAAAACACTCTCAGCTTGCAGGAAATCCATGCACTGAATATCTGGCGCTTGCGGATCTATATCGACGGCTCGCACCTTTCTCCCAGCGTCCATCAATGGTTTTAGGAACGCTCCCGTACCTGCTGAAGGTTCCACAAACAGAACGCCAGGGTCGGACCACCGGGAAAGCATTTCGGCGATATATATCTCTGCCAATTCAGGGCGCGTATAGAACTGGTCTAACGCCTCGGCTGCCTCCATCACGACACCAGATCCGCGTAGCAGAGCCGCTTGCCGACAATCGCGCGGGCGAGGAACGCCATCTGCTCCAGCGTGTCCATGTCGCGGATGTTGTTCCGCCCGGTGAACTCCCGCACATACCGGTCAAGGTGCATCTCGGAGAGGTGGCGGAAGGTCCCGTGGTAGCCGCGCTTGAACAGGCTCCAGAAGCCCGCCATGCCGTTCACCGTCGCGTTGCCGCGCACATACTCGCCAGCCGAGTGATTGACCGCCTCATGGGCGCGGGGAAGGCCGGTATAGACCCGCGACTCGTCCGTATAGACCGTCGCCGTGCTCTCCGTCCGGTCCGGCACGAAACGCTGCAAGGTCTTCGCGTCGATCCGCTCGACGACCGCCGCGCTGACTTGCTTGCTCTCCCGGTCCTTGACGCCTGCCACGTTGGCCTTGCCTACCGAGCCGCGCCCGGCCCCGGCTTCGCGTAGCTCCTTGCGCTTCGCCTTCGACATGTTCTTCCGCTTACCGCCCACGGCTGTTTCGTCGGCTTCCACCGGGCCGGGGAACGGCAGATCGTGGCCCTCAATGAAGCCCTCCCGGATGCGCTGCATGAGGAACCATGCCGTCGCCTGCCGGATGCCGACTTCCCGGTAGAGATTCATGCGGCTCGTGCCCTTGATGCCGGTCGTCATCATGTAGAGCGCGATGGCCCATTTCTGGAGGCCGAGCTCGCTGCTCTGCATGACGGTACCCTTTCGCACCGAGAAGTGCGCCCGGCAATCGCGGCAACGGTTGGGCATGGGTTTACGGCTCGCAATCGAGACCGTGTTGACGGACCCGCAATCGGGGCAGAAACGCCCTTCAGCCCAACGAGTTGCCTCGAACCAGCGCTCCGCCGTCGCGACGTCGGGAAACCGGCGCAACAGCTCCTTGACCGTCATGCCGATCCGGTGCGAGCGACCCGGCGCTTTCTGCGTCACGCCTGCCTCCATGTTGGACAGCATTGTGACTCAATTGCGGGAGCCAGTCAACACCTTTTGGCTAGTTAAGCGTATAATCCCCATAGAGATCACCGGACGTAATCGCCCTCCCGCTCCCGGGAAATCGTCAGGGTTACCAATTCATCGTTTTCGCGACGACACCGCCATGACCGTCGACGCCCGGAACGGCTAACTTTTCGATCGTATCAGATAACGACAGTTCGTTCGGGACGGCGATTTACGAATATCTGATCGACAAATCGATTTTGCTTGCCGTAAACTCCCCGGCGGCGTTCAAATGCCGTTCTGGAGAGGGAGAGATGGCTGAGTGGTCTAAAGCTACGGTTTGCTAAACCGTCGTGTGTCTTCAAAGCGCACCGCGGGTTCGAATCCCGCTCTCTCCGCCATATCTTTTCCGAACGGAATCCGATAACCGACCGGTGAGATCCACCGGTCGCCGGACGCCGTTCCGGAACCAACTCGGGCGGCGGGCACCTGAGGCCCGCTCGAGATTTCGAAAATTTCGTCGCCTCTCTGAGCGTCGTCCCCGGATACCTGCTACCACTTGCGACCGCCGGGAACGAATTCGTCAGGACGCGAAAAACCGACCGCCGGTGCCGGAAAAACTTTCCGGAAAGACGGACGAGATGCGCGGAAGTTCCCCGGCGAACCGATCGATTCGCCGGCTGCTTCTTTCCGCAGGCCCGCCCCGAGCGGCGCTGCCTTTTCGATCCGGGGTCAACCCGCGTTGCGGCTCAGCATGTAGCGAAGGAAATCGCCGACGCGGCAGCTGTAACCCCACTCGTTATCGTACCAGCTCAACAGCTTGTAAAACTTGTCGTTGAGTTGAATGCCCGAGCCGAAATCGAAAATCGAGGAAGCCTGGCAATGGATGAAATCCGTGCTGACCACTTCGTCCTCGGTATACTCCAGATAACCGGAAAGATAGGTTTCGCTCGCCCGTTTCATGGCTTGGGCGATGGCTTCGTAACTGGTCGATTGTTCGGTTCTGACGGTCAGGTCGACGCAAGAAGCGGTGGGCGTAGGCACTCGAAGAGCCATGCCCGTCAATTTGCCTTTGACCTCGGGAATCACCAATCCCACCGCCTTGGCCGCTCCCGTGGCGGAAGGGATGATATTGATCGCGGCGGACCTTCCCCCCTTCCAATCCTTGCGGCTGGCGCCGTCCACGGTTTTCTGCGTCGCGGTGTAGGCGTGAACCGTCGTCATCAGCCCCTCGGATATTCCGAATCCTTCCTTCAGGAGCACGTGCACCAACGGAGCCAGGCAATTGGTCGTGCACGAGGCGTTGGAAATCAAGTGATGCTTGGCGGAATCGTAGCTTTCGTGGTTCACTCCCATGACCACCGTCAAGATACCGTTGCCCTTGCCCGGAGCGGAAATGATGACCTTCTTGGCGCCGGCCGCCAAATGTCCGGAAGCCGATTCCGAAGTCGTGAACAACCCGGTCGATTCGATCACTACCTCGACGCCGAGTTCGTTCCAGGGAAGGTCAGCCGGAGTGCGGGCGCTGACCACCTTGATATCCCGGCCGTCGACCACCAGCACGTCGTCACTGTCGCCGGCTGAGCCGGAACGCCGCGAACTCACCTCGCCCCCGAACCGCCCTTGCGTCGAATCGTACTTCAGCAAGTACGCCAGATTGTCGGCCGGAACGATATCTCCCACGGCGACGAGGTCGACCTCGTCGCCGATCAGATTTTGTTCCACCAAGGCCCGGAAAACCAAACGTCCGATACGACCAAAACCATTGATTGCTACTCTCGTTGCCATTAACCTAACTGCTCGGGGTATCCAGAAAACGTGTCCTCGGGCTAGAATCTAGCCCTCCGAAAAATCGGAGATACTAATCAGAGCTATCGGGGCGTCAATCTTGAACTTTCCACCTTGATCCTTCGCAAGATCGTGCGGCAGTCTTACCATGAGTTGGATTCATCTTCATTTGGCCCTTAACCACCTCCCGGTGGTAGGGACGCTCTTCGTCTTCGTGCTGTTGCTGGTCGGCATCTGCCGGGGCAGCGAAGAATTCAAACGTTTCGCCCTCCACCTGAGCCTCGTCATGTTCGTGATCGCCATGATCGTCAAATACACGGGCGACTGGGCCGAAGACGAAAAGGACTTCGCGCCGAATTCGGAATATCACGAATTAGTCGAAGCGCATGAACAAAGCGCCGACCAAGCGGTCACGGGCATGTTCTTGCTAGCCGTTTTTTCGGCCGCCGGACTCTTCTGCTCCCGCAAGTCAAAAATCCTGCCGGCGTGGGCGACGATCGGAACCGCTCTGCTGGCATTCGTGGCTTTGTTGCTCATGGCCCGCTCGGCCAATTTCGGCGCCCGCATCAATCACCCGGAAGTTCGGCCGCAATCGTCGGCCGTCGACTTCGCTCCGGCCGGCGCCCGGGCCGCTCGACATAATCTGGAAACTATGGCAGCTTAAAGCCTGTGGCGGACGACAAACTGGCAAAGTTGCAGTCCCGAATACGCTCGCTGGAATCCTGTATCGTCGCTTATTCCGGGGGGGTGGATTCCGCCTTTCTGGCCGTGGTGGCCCACCAAACGATCGGGGCCCGGTCCCTCGCGGCAATCGCCGACTCCCCCAGCCTACCGCGCCAGGAATTGGAAAACGCCCGCAAGCTGGCCGCCGACTTCGGTTTCGCTCTGACCACCCTGCAAACCGAAGAGTTCGCGCAGGAAGAGTATCTGGCCAATCCGAACAACCGTTGCTATTTCTGCAAAGCGGAATTGTTCCGCAAACTGACGGCCTTGGCCGGCCGGCGAGGGTATTCGACCATCCTTTACGGAGAAAACGCCAGCGATTCGCTCGAAGAACGCCCTGGACGAACGGCCGCTACGGAATTCCAGATCCTGGCCCCCTTGCGCGAGGCCGGGCTAACCAAATCGGAAATTCGGAACTTGAGCCGCGAACTGGGACTGCCGACCGCGGAACAACCCGCCCAGCCCTGCCTGAGTTCGAGAATCCCCCGCGGCGAACGAGTGACAACCGACAAATTGCGCGCCGTCGAAACGGGCGAACAAACCCTGCGCGATTTCGGGTTCCGGGAATTCCGCGTGCGCCTGCACGAACTGGGCCAGGGCTATCTGGCGAGAGTGGAAATCTCGCCGGACGAATGGCCGCGGTTGCTGCATCCCGAGTTACGGAACAACGTCGGGAAGGAATTACGAAAAGCCGGTTTCGAACACGTTGCATTGGACCTCTTCGGCTACGGAAACCGAGCGGCCGCGACCGGACGGCCCTTGCCCGCGAACCGGCCCGAGTGAGCAACTTTTTCCGCCCGGCGATGTTCCTAGACTGACAGGCTAAGATGGCACAATTCTCATACAAGGCCCGAAGACCTTCCGGAGACGTGGTCAAAGGCGTGCTCGACGTCGACGACCGGGGGGCCGCGCTGATTCAGATCGAACGTTCCGGACTCCAGCCGATCAGTCTCAAAGCCGCCAAAAAAGGAAGCGGCGACCTCTCGAGTGCCTTGCCCACCTTTTTACGAAGCATCCTCAACTGCCAACGCAAACCGAAATTGCAGGAACTGGCCACCTGGACGCAACAACTGGCCAATCTGATCCACTCCGGCAAGCCCTTGACCCTCGCCCTCGACAGTATGGGGCACTTGAAATCCAAGGGCATCGAACAAGAAGTCAGCCGACAATTGCGCCAAGACGTGACGGAAGGCAAAAGCCTGTCGGAGGCGATGGCAAAGCAATCCCGCATCTTCTCCGACCTGTACGTCACCATGATCAAGGCCGGAGAACAAAGAGGTGCGCTGGAAAAAGTCCTCCACCGGCTGGCCGCTCACTTCAAACTTTTCGCCGAGGTGCGGCAGAAATTTATTTCCGCGCTCACCTATTCGGCCGTCGTCGCAGGCGTGGGCGTCGCCATCATCATCCTGTCCATGACCGTGATTCTCCCCAAGTTCACGAATGTCATAGGGGAGCTTGCCGTGACGCTTCCCCAATCGACTCAGATCCTGATTAACGTCAGCAAATTTATCGTCAACTGGTGGCTGGTGTTTCCGTTAATTCCCCTCCTCCTGACGATTTTCTATTGCCGATTCTCCGCTACCGAATTCGGTCGGCAATACCTCGATCGCCGGAAGATTTCCCTGCCCTTGCTGGGCAACGTGATCCAACTCAATCTATTCGGCCAATTCGCGCGCACCCTCTCCACGCTCTTGCACAGCGGGGTGCCGTTGCTGACCGCCTTGCAGATCACCGAAAAGATTATGCCCAACGTCATCGTCAAAAAGGCGATCAAGCAGACTCGCGAAGGAGTGACCGACGGCAAGACCCTCGCACAACCGCTGGCCCGGAGCCGGTTCTTCCCGCAATTGATGATCGACCACATTCAAATCGGCGAAAAAACCGGCGATATCCCGGGCTCTCTGCAACGCGTCGCCGAAACTTACGAAAACGAGTTGACGGTCGCTTTGCGGGTCATGACCAACTTCATGGTACCGGCCATGATCATCTTGGTGGCTATCGGGCTCCTCGGCTTGGTGTTGAGCATTCTCTGGGCCATGTTGCAGATCACTTAGGCTAAGATGGCACAATTCTCATACAAGGCCCGAAGACCTTCCGGAGACGTGGTCAAAGGCGTGCTCGACGTCGACGACCGGGGGGCCGCGCTGATTCAGATCGAACGTTCCGGACTCCTGCCGATCAGTCTCGAAGCCGTCAAGGGCGGCAACCAGGGAACCGGAGCCGCCAAAAAAGGGAGCGGCGACCTCTCGAGTGCCTTGCCCACCTTTTTACGAAGCATCCTCAACCGCCAACGCAAACCGAAATTGCAGGAACTGGCCACCTGGACGCAACAACTGGCCAATCTGATCCACTCCGGCATGCCCTTGACCCTCGCCCTCAACAGTATGGGGCACTTGAAATCCAAGGGCATCGAACAAGAAATCAGCCAACAGTTGCGCCAAGACGTGATGGAAGGCAAAAGCCTGTCGGAGGCGATGGCGAAGCAATCCCGCATCTTTTCCGACCTGTACGTCAACATGATCAAGGCCGGAGAACAAAGCGGGGCGCTGGAAGAAGTCCTCCACCGGCTGGCCGCTCACTTCAAACTTTTCGCCGAGGTGCGGCAGAAATTTATTTCCGCGCTCACCTATCCGTCCGTCGTCGCAGGCGTGGGCGTCGCCATCATCATCCTGTTCATGACCGTGATTCTCCCCAGGTTCACGAGTATCTTCGAGGAGATGGACGTGCCGCTGCCCCAATCGACTCAGATCCTGATCAACGTCAGCAATTTTTTCGCCAACTGGTGGCTGGTGTTTCCGTTTATTCCCATCCTCCTGACGATTTTCTACCGCCGGTTCTCCGCTACCGAATTCGGCCGGCAATACCTCGATCGCTGGAAGATTTCCCTGCCCGTGCTGGGCAACGTGATCCAACTCAACCTATTCGGCCAATTCGCGCGCACCCTTTCCACGCTCTTGCACAACGGGGTGCCGGTGCTGACCGCCTTGCAGATCACCGAAAAGATCATGCCCAACGTCATCATCAAAAAGGCGATCAAGCAGACTCGCGAAGGAGTGACCGACGGCAAGACCCTCGCACAACCGCTGGCCCGGAGCCGGCTCTTCCCGCAATTGATGATCGACCTCATTCAAATCGGCGAAGAAACCGGCGATGTCCCGGGCTCGCTGCAAAGCGTCGCCGAAACTTACGAAAACGAATTGACGGTCGCTTTGCGGGTCATGACCAACCTCCTCGAACCGGCCATGATCATCCTGATGGCTATCGGGGTCGGCGGCTTGCTGTTCAGCATTCTCTCGGCCATGTTCCAGATCACTTCTTCCATCGGCCGATGAACCCGCCCCGGACTGTCCGAGCTAACGGCTTTACGCTCATCGAATTGATGATCGTCGTCGCCCTGTCCCTGCTAGTGCTGCGTATCGCCTTGCCGAACGTAGCGCGGGCGCTGGAAAAGGAAGGCATGGACAAGGCGGTCACCGACTTCATGGAGGGGTGCAACCAGGCGCGAGCGCTCGCGATCTTGACCGGCTCGTCCACGGAACTCGTTATCCAGGCCGAAGACGGCCGCATGTCGATCCGCAAAAATTCCGCGCCCATCCTCCTGCGGCGCCAATTCGGCGACGCCGAAGCGCCGCCCATCGATCCGCCGGCCGCCGATCCCTCCGGCAATCCCCCCAAAGCCAGATCGAAAACCGACCGAATGGCGCAATTCGAACGGACCATCCCCGAGGACATCGCCCTGGAACTGTTCAGCGTGAATTTTATCGATCAGATGGAATATCCCGAAGGCATTATCCGCTTCCACCCCAACGGCACCAGCGACGAATGCTCCGTCGTCCTGCTGCTTCCCGACAACGAAGGCGACGTAAGAAGACTGATTTCCCTCAACCCGCTCACCGCTATCGCCCGATCCCAAGACCCGAAGGATCTCCAATGAAACCGCTCCCGGACCTTCCGCGCCGGCGGACTCGCCTCGCCTTCACCTTGCTGGAAGTCATCTTTGCGATCGGCATCTTTTTCACCGCCGTTTTTTTCATCCTGCAATTGACGACCTCGCAACTGAAGGCGGCGAAAACCTTGCAATCCCTGGATATCGACACCGGGTTGCTGCCCTCGTTGATCACCATGACCAACCAACTCTTCGAAGGCCCGTTGCCTCCCGAGATCAAGATGGCCTTCGAACAACTGGCCAACGGCGAATACCAAAACCAGCGACGCGAAGGGTTTACCTGCGAGGGCGAAGTGCTTCCCTTCGCGACCAACGGCATGTTCCGGGTCAACTACGTCGTCCGCTGGCAACAAGAGGGCCGCGCGAAAGAATCCCATAATAGCCTGTTGTTGTGGCGCCCCGTCCGGGGCGGCCGGAATTAATCCCGATGAACCGGCGCCGCTCCCCCAAGAAAACTCCGGCCTTCACGCTGCTGGAACTGATGCTGGCGATCACGATCTTCACCGGCCTGATCATCGCCATGTATGCCACCTGGACCGCGATTTTGCGCAGTTCGCAAACCGGCCTGACCGCCGCTATCGAGGCCCATAAAATCCGCACGGCCATCCGGGCTATCGACGAAACTTTTAAATCGGCGACGATCTACGAAGCCAACTTGGCCCTCTACTCTTTTTTCTGCGACACCATGAGCGATCCGGATTTCGCTTCGTTCTCTCTGGTTAGCCGGTTGTCAGAAGGTTTTCCGGGAAGCGGTTTATTCCACGACCAGCCGATTCGACGAGTGGCCTTTACCATCGAAAGCACTAACGACCTCCAGCAATTGGTCATGAGGCAGAATCCCATTCTGGGGCCGCTTGAAGGCCGCGAAGAGGCCTATCCTTTGGTGCTGTTGGAAAACGTCGAGAGGTTCCAGTTGCAATTCTGGGACGATAACCTTCAGGACTGGGCGCCGGAATGGATTTACACCAACCAATTTCCGAGAATGATTCATTATTCGATCGCGACCCGCCCGCCGGCACGGGACCGGAACGCCAATCGCCAAGCGAATCTCCGGGAGATCAATCGCGTCGTGCACGTCCCCGTTTCCACTGTCGAAACCCGCTGGCAGACTCCAGCCCTGCCCCGGAATCTGCAACCGAGATCCGGCCAATGAAACGGTCATGAGGCTGAGACGAACGGAACCTAAGCGACTTCGCGGCATCGCCTTGATCATGGCGATGTTGATGATCTTGCTCTTTGGTGTCCTGGCCGCCAGTTTCGCCTTTTCGATGAAAGTCGAAATGCAATTGGCCGCCAACACGACCCGCGACCCCGAGATGGAATGGCTGGGGCGGAGCGGACTGGAACTGGCCCGCTTCATCCTGAGCGAATCCGCGCAAGTTCCCACCTCGGCAGGATACGACGCGCTCAATCAGAAGTGGGCGGGAGGCCCATTGGGAACCAACGAAGTGTTGGCGATGATCCCGATGCATAACGTCGTTTTAGGCGAAGGCAGTTTCGACCTCGCCATCGAAGACCTGGATCGCAAATTCAACCTCAATATCGTCGACGCACCTTTTATCAGTCATGTCCTGGTCATTATGGGCGTCGATCCGTTCACCAGCGAAGTCATCGTCGCGTCGGCCACGGACTGGATGGATAAAAACGACGAACTCACCAGCGGCGGCGCCGAAGGGGACTACTATCTGAACGAACCCAATCCTCCGTTCGCTCCGTATTTGATCAAAAACGGACCGTTGGACGATATCTCCGAACTATTGCTGATCAAAGGCGTCAGTCCCCGACTCTATTACGGGTCGGGAGGCTTCGGCCCGGCGGCGCCCGGCAACCGGAGCTGGAATCCCGACGCTACCGGACTGCGCGACATCTTCACCACCATCGGCGGCCCGAAAGTGAACATCAACACGGCTTCGCCGAACGTGCTCAGATTGATCCCCGGTTTGGATCCGAGCCAAGTCGACGAATTATTGCGGCACCGCAGAGGATTGGACGGAATCGACGGCACCTTGGACGATCAACCCTTTGCGCAGATCCAAGATTGCTTTTCGCTGATCGGTCTGAGTTCCGAAAATCAAACTATCTTGCAGTTGGATCGGCTGCTCAGCACCCGAAGCCGCTACTTCGAGGTTACCATCACCACACGTTTCGGAGATTATGCCAAGGTATACCGAGCCCAAGTGGTTCGATTCGGCGCCTTTCGGGTTCAAGTCATCAACTTCCATCCGGTCTGAAACCGGAGCAACCGGCGAGCGCCCCAGCCGGGTTTTTCCCCGGCGACTCGATTCCGAATCAGCGGATAAACCAGGCCGCTCTCGTGATTAACCGCCGACAACCGAACTTCCTCCCGGCCTTAATACGACCCAAGGCTCTCGCGCGAATCGAATGACGGCACCCTTCGCAGTCTCCTCAAGCCGCCCTCCCCGCGGGGAAGGCGGCTTGGGAAACTCTCGGTATCAGTTGGACGCAGGAACAATGCGAGCGAAGGCCGCGTTAACTGCTTCCGGCAACAATGCCCCGAGTTGAACGAACTGATATTCCAACGATACGCGGTTTCCGATTCCGGTAATCGGAGCGCCGAAATCAATCCAATTAACCAGATCGAGAGTCACTTGAATCTGATAATTCACCCCGGGTTCGGTATCGAACCCGATCGCTACTCCGCCGTCGATCGCCATGATTTCCGGCATGATCAGTCGTCCCTTGATGTCGTTAGCGGGATCGCCGCTACCTTCCATGGTGAGGTACCCGCCATCGCCCAAGGCCGTCCAAGACGAAGCCCAATTGACGTTGCCGAAAGCGCCCTTGAAATCGACCGGCGCAAAGAACGGATCGTTAAGATCGCTCACGATTCCTTCCCACGCCGGACTGTTCTCCGCCGGCCGGGGATCCAACTTTTGATCGAACGTGCGGCTGACGCCTCGCAGCATCGGATCGGCAAGTTGATTGTTCCGGTCGCCTTCGGTGAACAACTGCAAAGCGTTGGCGTTAGCTATCTCTTGAGGGGTGCTGCCGGCGCCGAAAGCCCACCAAAGATTGTTACGAAAATCCAGATCGCCGGTTCCGATACGAGAGGCGCTGTCGTCCTGCACGTCGATCGCCCGGCCGCCGAAATCGGTAAAGATGCTGTTGTAATACAGCGCTCCGGCGTTATCCCTGATATTGAAAGCCCGGCGGGTCGTGCCCGAATCCGCTCCGGCGCCGATAAAGGTGGCATTGAGGACTAGGGGCCGGGAATAGGGTTGCTTGGTATCGTCGTCGATATCCCCGTCGTGCTCCCCGCCGTCGCCCGAATCGGAATTCTGAATTGTGAACCAGAATTGCCCTTTGCCCCGGTATCCCTGGTCGTAATCGAAGGAGTCGTCCCCACAATACGCGACGACCAGATATTTCGTGTTCACCGTACCGCCGAAGAACTCGATGCCGTCGTCTTGATTAGCGAACACTTCCACATACTCGATCGTCGTGCCACTGCCGACTCCGCCCAAGGTCAGGCCATTAATCTCGTTGTCCGACCCGATCAGCGTGCCGCCGTGACGAATCGAAACATAACGAATAACTCCCGAATCATCGGCTTCGTCGTTGCCGCCGAAGATACCGCGAGGTTCGTTGATATCGATCCCCTCGATATTGTCGGTGATAGGAGTTCCCGAAGCGGCCGGACTGTTGAGCGTCGACCGTCCCAAAACGATCAATCCGCCCCAGAGTCCCCGATCGTTAGCCCCGAAATCTTCTGGATCGTCCATGTCGTCGTCCAAGGCCGTGAAAATGATCGGTTGATCCGCCGTGCCTTCGGCGAGAATCTTTCCGTCCCGAGCCACGACCAAGGCACTGGATTCGGCTCCTTGCCCGGGTTGGCCCTTGATCACGGTGCCCGGTTCGATAATCAGCGTTTCTCCTGCTTCGACAAACACCAAACCGTTAAGCACATAGGTATGATCAGCGGTCCACGTTGTGGTGCCGCTAATGGAATCGTCCGTCACCTGAACCAAGATTTCTCCGCTAATGCCGTCCATCGTGATGTATCCTCCGGCGCCCAAGGCCGTCCAAGACGAAGCCCAGTTGGCGCTGCCGAATGCTCCCTGGTAAGAGACTCGCGAAAAAAACGGATCCACCGGCGTACTGACGACGCCTTGCAAAGCCGGACTGTCGTTCGCCGGCCGAGGGTCCAACTTCTGGTCGAAGGTTCGGCTGATGCCCCGGAGTTTCGGATCGGCGATTTGATTTTTCCGATAGCCTTCGGTGAACAACGGCAAGGCATTGGCATTAGCGATCGTCTCGGGAGTGCTGCCGGCGCCGAAAGCCCACCAAAGGTTATTGCGAAAATCCAGATCACCAGAAACGACTCGGGCAGCGCTGTCGTCTTGCACGTCGATCGCCCGTCCGCCGAAATCAGTAAAGATGCTGTTGTAATACAACGCTCCGGCGTTATCCCTGATATTGAAAGCCCGGCGGGTCGTACCCGAATCCGCTCCGGCGCCGATGAAAGTGGCGTTGTAAATTTCGGGGCGGGAATAAGGTTGCTTGGTATCGTCATCGATATCCCCGTCGTGCTCCCCGCCGTCGCCCGAATCGGAATTCTGAATCGTGAACCAGAATTGCCCTTTACCCCGGTATCCCTGGTCGTAATCGAAGGAATCGTCCCCGCAGTACGCGACGACCAGATATTTCGTGTTCACCGTGCCGCCGAAGAACTCGACGCCATCGTCTTGATTAGCGAACACTTCCACATACTCGATCGTCGTGCCGCTGCCGACTCCGCCCAAAGTCAGGCCATTAATCTCGTTGTCCGCTCCGATCAGCGTGCCGCCGTGACGAATCGAGACGTAACGAATGACTCCCGAATCATCGGCTTCGTCGTTGCCGCCGAAGATACCGCGAGGTTCGTTGATATCGATCCCCTCGATATTGTCGGTAATAGGAGTTCCCGAAGCGGCCGGACTGTTGAGCGTCGACCGTCCCAAGACGATCAATCCGCCCCAGAGTCCCCGATCGTTAGTCCCGAAATCTTCCGGATCGTCCACGTCGTCGTCCAAGGCCGTGAAAATGATCGGTTGATCCGCCGTGCCTTCGGCGAAAATCTTTCCGCCCCGAGCCACGACCAAGGCACTGGATTCGGCTCCTTGCCCGGGTTGGCCCTTGACCACGGTGCCCGGTTCGATCGTCAGCGTCTCTCCGTCCTCGACAAAGACCAGACCGTTCAGCACGTAGATGTTGTCAGCAGACCAAGTCACCTTGCCCTGAATGGAATCGTCCGTTACCTGAATCGTTCCCCCTCGTGAAGTGAACGCTCCGCAAGCCAGAGTCAGACCAATCAGGATTCCGAGATATTTCGTATTCATTCGATGAGACAAACCAGCGTCTTAAGTAACCGCACCAGAGTAAGTCCATTTCCGTGTTACATCACTAGTTCGGCCAAGTTACGGTTCGGTGAATTTGCCATGAGATCGAGGTTTTACCTGATCGCCGAGCTGGAAATTCCTCGCCGTCGACGTGCCGGCTCGGGACGGGAATGGCCCCGATCTCGCCATGCCTCTGGAGGCCGATTGGTCCGGTGCAGGGAACGCGTCTACCCCCTGGTTCCGAATTAAGCCCGAAGATTTCGAAATCAAATCCGGCGGGAGAAACCGAATCTGCCTGGTGCCGATTTTCCGTCGCGTCCGGCGACGCAACTTCGAAGCAACGCACCGTGACCTTGGGGCCAGATCAAATCGGGTGATCATGAGTAACCGCCGATCGACGAACGCCGGGCGTTTTCGCCCTCCGGGATGGTGGCGCGTTTCCGAAAGCTCCGGCTTGAACAACCTGGGGGCCTCCCGTTCATCGAACTGACCGGGCGATCGTTCCGCCCTCGGCTAAAGATCGCGATCAAGAGTTTTCCGCCGCGAATTCTTCCGGCCAAATTTCTCCTTCGCTCCAACGGTCTGCAAGCGGCGTGGCGGATTAGAACTACCGAAACCAGCCGGTTTAAAATTCGTAAGTCAAGGAAACGCCGAAACTTCGACCTCGGCGGTAGACCCGATAGCGATATTCCGTCTCGCCGAACTCGTAAGTCGTCTTGATCAACGGATCGAGCAGATTTTTAGCGGATAATTTGACAGTCCAGCTCTCGCTCAGCCCCTTGGAGAGACTGAAATCCACCGAATGAACCGGGCGCTCGAAAATATGCGGAGTTTCCCGTTGCCCGACCGAATAGAGTCGAGGGCCGAAAACGTTGTAAAACAAGCTGACCGTCGTTGCCGACGGCTCGTTATGATAGGTCAGATCGAAATTGACGATATAGGAAGACTGCCCCGCCAACGACACCAAATCCTCGCCGTAGTCGAACGGTCCCTTGTCCACCTCCGATTCCACATAGGCGAAATTGCCGCCCAACGTGAATTCCGCCAATTCCTCCCGAATGAAATCGAGGGTCTTACGCGCCTCTAATTCCAAACCGTATACGATGCCTTTTTCGCGATTCTGATACTGCACCTGGCGATTGGCCGTCGCCGTGGTTTTCTGAATCGGATCGGTCAGCGCTTTATAAAAGACGCTGGCGGCCAAAACCTCGCCTTCCCCAGGAAACCATTCCCAGCGCAAGTCGAAGTTGTCGATAGCGGTAAGAGAAAGGTCGGGATTGCCGACCAAAGTTTCGCGATTGACCACGTCGAAAACCGAGATCGGCGTGATTTCCCGATAGGTCGGCCGGGCCAAGGTTCGACCGTAGGACAGCCGAAAATTCATTTCCGGGGCCAATTCGTAGATGGCACCCAGAGCCGGTAAAACCGAGGCTTCCTGCAGACTCGCCGTGCCTTCCCGTTCGCCCGTGCTGTCGACTCCCAGATCGGTCGTTTCGTAACGAACTCCGCCGATCGCTTTCAGCGACGTAAAAATCGGTAATTCGGTCATCAAGTATCCCGCGTAAACGTCCTGAAATCCTTCGTAATCGTTGAACGGCCGCTCGACCACGTACTTGTTGAATCCGAATACGCCTCGGCTGGGAACGAGATAAACTAGATTCTCCTCTTCCAGAAAGGCCTCCTCGTCGCCGGTCAAATTCAAATCCAGAAACCGGGGCGAGGAATTGCTGACGTATTCGAAGCGGCGCTCCGCGAACGACCGGTTAGACCCGGAAAAAAACCCGCCGAATTTCACCTTGGCCTCCAGTTCGTTCCAGACCGGGAACGAATACGTGTTATCCAGCTTGAAACTCCGGTTGTCCTCGTTGATCCCGCGAAAATAACGGGTCGGCGCCTGATACCCCGAAAGATTGATGTCGATCGTCCCGCTCTCCCGGCGCTGAAATTGAAACAAACGCAAATCCGGCTGATCCTGCATCGTCGTGGACAGCGAAGAAATCCATTCGATTTTCCAATTCTCCAGTTCGTGTTCTCCCCGCAACTGATAGGACTGCAATTCCCGCTGAGTGTAAGCCAGCACTTGCCGCTCGAAAGTGTCGGGTTCCAGGCCGAACAAAAAGCCTTCCTGTTGCAGCGCCTGATCCTCGCTGTTGCGGTTGTAGAGAAAATTAAAACCGACCTCGTGGCGCTCGGAGAGTTCCCAGGCCAGATTGACTAAACTGCCCCAGGAAACCGATTCGACCGCCTGCGCGTCGTCCAATTCCATGAACGGCTGCAACCGGTCGCCGCTCCGATTGTAACGGCCATGGAATCCGCCGGTGTAAAACGAATAATCGCGCTCGTAACTGACGCCGACGAAATAGCCGAAACGGCGCTTCCAGAGCTCGAAAGTATCGCCCAGGGAACCGAAGAAATCGTGCTTCATCGGCGAACGTTCCCGGGAAGCCGTCATGACCGGCGTGAACGACTTCGTCAACGCGATCACCTCTTCGGCGTTCACCGTACGATACTCCAAGGTGCGTCCCCCGCCGGAACGGGTCTCGCCGGCCAGGGCGTCCGTATCGAAGGAGCCGGCCTCGCCCCAGGCGCCGGGAATCGCCCGCGTGCCGTCGTCGAATCCCAAAAAATCGAGCCGCCCGCCCTCATAGCTCAAGTAGTCGTCCTGAAACGACACTTGCGGATTGTAAGTGGCTCCCACCGAAACCTTGCCCTGAAACGTATCGGGAAAAGACTTGGTGATAATGTCCACCGAACCGCCGGAAAAACTTCCCGGCTTATCCGGCGTAAACGTCTTTACCGTCACGATATTATCGATGGCGCTGGAGGGAAAAATATCCATTTGCACGGCCCGCCGGTCGGGGTCCGGACTCGGCACTTCGGCGCCGTTAAGCATCGTGTTGCTGTACCGATCGCCCAGTCCCCGGATGAACACATATTTGCCGCCGACTACCGAGGCGCCGGTCACCTTGGTCATGATCTCGGCGGCGTTGCCGGCTCCGGCCCGGGAAAAGAATTCCGAACCGATGGCATCGATCATCGCCGCCGAGCTCTGACGATCGCGCAACAATTCCACTCCCTGGTCGACGAAAGACGGACTCACGAAAACATAAGGCTCCATTTCGAAGAATTCCGGTTTGAGTTCCAGATTCGCCGTGGAAGTTTGCCCGGAAATCACCCAAACATCGCCGATGGACGAGCGCGTATAGCCGGACTTGGAAAAGAGCAGGATATGTCGTCCCTCCGGAACGGCCTCCAGTCGGAACCGCCCCGAACCGTCGGTAGCCGTGCCCAAGGTCGTGCCCCGCAGCAAAACCGTAACTCCCGGCAACACGTTGCCCTGCCAGGAATCGGTCACCGTCCCGACGATTATCCCGCCGTCAGACTGAGCGAAGCCGCCGGCCGCCGCCGCCCATAACCCGAGAACAACCAGCCACGCTTTGAGCCAACGATTCTTGGTCGCAAACGTCATAAGCGGCCTAATGATCTGCTCCGGACCGCTCGCAAAGTCCCCGGAATCCGTACTCGAGGCCAAGCTTCCCCCGCCCTTCCCGTTCGAACCGTCCTGCTGTCGCTGGCATGCCTGAAACTCCCGAAAAGGATCTGAAACTAGCGCTTGGGGCGGAGGTTCGGTTCAGGGAAGAATTCCGAACGGCACCGATGCCCGCCAGCCGCCGCCGAGCCGTCGAAAGTCCGATCGACCATCAGCTGGAAGAGGCTTGGGCGACCCGCTTGATCGCCTCGTAATACTGTTGCACGTTATTTCGAGGTTCGGCTTTTTGCGCCCGCTCGAGTAACTTGAGCGCCTCGCTGTACTTCCGTTCGCGAACCAGCAATTGAGCGTGTTTGAGCCAGGCGTCCGTCTGAAATCCCGACAGTTTGGCGGCCAGTTCAAACCGAACGATCGCCTTCGCGTTCTCCCCCTCTTGCGAATACACTTCGCCCGCCAACAGCAAGGCATCCCCGTCCAAGGGATTTTTCGCGATGATCTGTTCCAGTATTTCCAGCGCCTTCTTCCCCTCCCCGTTGGCAAGGGCGACTTCCGACTCCAGCCGCCAATATTTGGCTTCTTCTTCGCCGGACAGCTTTTCCTCGTGCAACTCCCGGAGCCGGTCCAACAAATGCCGGGATTCGGCCCAGACGCCGCGGCTCACCAGGATTTCAATCGCCCGCAGGGAACGGGCGACATCGTTGACGCCGTCTTTTTCGATCGCCTCGAGATACACCGGCAAAGCCAATTCCAGCCGCTCGTCTTGCAGATACACGTCGCCCAGTAACATCAGATTGGCCAACGTGGCCTTCTCCAACCGGCGCAGCATCTCCAGATTCGTAATCGCGCGCCGGTAATCCTCCAACTCCAGGAAAACGTTGGCCTGCAACGACCAAAGGCTGGCGCTATCGGGACTGTCCTGCAGCAATTCGTCCAACAACGCCACCGCCTGCGAAAATTGGGACCGAGCGATGTAGCATTTGATCAGGCCGAGTTTCCAATCCTGATTTTCCGGGTCCCGCAAGAGAGCGTTCAGATAGGCCGCCTCCGCCGACAGGATTCGATCGGAATTCAGATAGGCGAAACCCAGCAAACCGTAGATGCCGACATCGGCAGCTCCCAGATTCAAAGCCTTGGTCAGGGACGCGGTCGCCTCGTCGTATCGTTGCATTTGGGCTAAGGCGATACCCAAGTTGCGATGCGCCCGCCGAAAATCCGGAAACTTGGCCAAGGCCGCCCGAAACTGCACGACAGCTTGTTCGGGTTCTCCTTCCTGCATGTAAAGGGCTCCGAGGGTAAACGGAAAGACCGCGTTGGCTTCGGGAGTGGCCAGTTGCTGAAGTTGAGCGATCGCATCGGACGGATTGTCGCGCATCACCTCGCCGAGTTGCCGGAATTGCAACTGCTCCTCGGGATTCTCGAAGCGCGGTTCGATATCCGGATTGGCTCCGTAGGAGGCCATGAAACGCTTGACGAATTCCGGATTGTTCCAGAACTCCAACCGCGTCTGATCGTCGAGCCGAGGAGACTGGGCCGGCACCTCGCCGACGGCCAGCGCCAGAACGCATCCGGCACCAAGGAGCTTCAAGTATTTCTTCATCTAACTCCCGCAACGGCGATCCGTTCAATCCAAGCGAAAAGCGATCTGTTGCCGCACGTAGGACCGCACCGGTTTTCCGTCGCGCGTCCCGGGTTGAAACCGCCACCGGCGAATGGCTGTCAGAGCCGGCCGCTCGAATTCCGGCTGAGTGGAAGATTCCACTTGAGGGTCTTGGACCCGGCCGTTCTCGTCGAGCACGAACAACAACACGACCGAACCTTCAATCTTCGCCCGTTTCAATTCCGCCGGATAACGGGGCGGAACCCGAGACAAAGCTCGAGGACGCCGTTCCAGATCGGCCAAGTCGAAAATCGCCACTTCCGTCAAGGACTGTTCGCCGGCGAAGTTGAATACTTTACCGAATGCGCCGCCGGCGCCGACGGAGATATCAAGATCCAAGTCGCCCAGGGATAAAGGCAACGACTGTTCGCTCAACTCCGGAACGGGATCGGATTCTTCGGGTTCCTGGGGCGGCGGAGGTTCTTCCAGTTCGACTGAAGGAGGAGGCGGCGCGACCACCGCGTCCACCTTGAGGATCTCCAGCTCCCGCTGGACGCCGGTGGACACCAATTGCGTCATCGGCAACACCAAAAACACGCCCAGAGTGCCCAGCAACGAACCCAGCAGTATCAGCGACCAACTGACGCGGGTCGAAGGAGGCCGATAACCGCGAAAACGTTTCTTTCCGGAGTTCTCTGTCCGAGTCATGATTCCCCATCGATGCGGAAATTCACAGGATACCCCTCCATCAGATCGATTATTGGCTAGCCGCGAAATTGACCTTGGCGCCGCCGAGCTTGGCCTCGCTAGCGACTCTGACCGTCAGGCCGTACGGAGCGTCGACGTCGCCTTGAATGATGACGGGGAGATCATCGGACTGAATCATCCGTTTGACCAGAGGCCGCACGCCGCCGATCCCGATCTCGCGCCCGCCATAGACCACCTGCCCTTCGCTGGTGACCGCCAAAAGAATGCTGTTCTTCTCCAGATTCACCGCCGCGGCCGCCTGCGGGATATTCACGTCGATCCCGGTTTCCTCGACGAACACCGTGGTGACGATGAAAAAAATCAACAGAATGAACACCATGTCGATTAACGGCGATACGTTGATCTCGGAGATCTCCTCGACCTCCACCATGCCTCGATGGCGTCTCATCCGGCTGCCGGGGAAAATTCCAAACCGGACAAATCGGGTTCGGATTCGGTCACCGGATCGCTCAGGGAGCCGGAGAGCGGCTGCGGAGGCTCCGGCTTCCGGAATTGCTGCACCGAACGAGTTTCCAGTCCGGCCAGAAAAACGAAGTACTCCTCGCGCTTGCGCCGTAGCAGTTGCACCATCACAAGCCCCGGCAAGGCCACGCACAGCCCGACCTCAGGCGGAAACAGAGCCGCCGAAATCCCCTGGGCCATCATACCCGCTACCTCGTCGCTGCCGGCGCCGATCGATTGGAAGGTCAACAACATCCCCATCACCGTTCCCAGCAAGCCCAATAACGGCGCCGCCGTCACCAAGATGCCGATAAAGGAAATATTGCGATCGATAAACGGAAGTTCGGCCGATTTCACTTCGGCGTAGCGACTGCGGATTTCTCCGGGAGATTTGGCCCCGGTTTGGACATACCGAATGATTTCGCCCACCTCTCCCCGACCCCGATCGGGAGATTTCACCCAGAGGCGGCAATCGGCGTCCGTCACTCGACGAAAATCCCGCCCGGAAAAATACAGGAACAGCTTGAACGCCGACCCATAGATCAAAACGCTCAGAATGCAGAGCGGGATCATCGTCCACCCTCCGGCAGTCCAGATTTGCAAGATATGTTCGAAGAAAAATTCCTTCATGACTTCCCTTTTTCTTCCTCCTTGTCCTTACCCTTGCCTTTGCGGCGATTCATCACGCAGTTGACGAATCCGATCGTCACCTGCTCCATGTTGCCCAGCACTCCCTTGACTTTCCGGGACACGATCGCGTGGCAGATCAAGGCCGGCACCGCGACCACCAGACCGAATTTGGTGGTGATCAAGGCTTCGGAAATCCCTCCCGAAAGCATCCTGGGGTCGCCCGTGCCGAAGATCGTAATCATCCGGAAGGTGTTGATCATTCCGGTGACCGTTCCCAACAGCCCCAACAGCGGCGCCGTCCCCGCCGTCAAGGCGATAAAGGCCAGCATGCGCTGCAAGGAAATCCGGGCCGAAAGCATGCGTTCGTAAAGCATTTCCTCCAGATAATCGACCTTCTCCCGGCAGTTTTCGACCGCGATGGTCAACACGTCCCCGACGACGCCTTTCACTTGCCGGATCCGCCGCTTGGCCTTCCCGAGTTCGTCGGCCCGCACGTGGTCGAGAATCACCTGCAATTCCTCCGGCGAAACCAGTTTGTTGCCCGATAATATGATCCACCGGATCAAAGCGACGAGCAAGGCCGCCAAGCCCAACGCGACAATCGGCACCATCACCGGCCCGCCCTGTTTCATATGTTCCCAAAGACTGACTTCGGAAGCCGCAATCTTGAGCGCGTTGCCCAAACTGGCGTCCACCGGCAATTCGCCCTGACCGTTCTGGGTCACTTCCCGCACCGAACTCCTGGTCGAAGCGCCCAGATCGACTACCGTCGGTTCCGGCGAACCCAGTTGCAACTGAACTAGGCCGCCGCTCTCCGAAGCTCCGCTGGAAAAAACGGCGACGGGGCCGAAGATCGCGAACTGACCCTCTTCCATCACGCCGGAAGCGGTCAGCGCCTGGCCCGCGAACCGGTGCCCCCCCATCAAGGCTTCCAACCGATTCAGGGATACGTCGAGGATCTCCATCTGCAACCGGGCCTTTTCGATAAATTCCAGATCCTGGTTCCCGGCGGCCGCCTTGGCCGACTCGACCGCTTCGGCGTAAAGCCGAACCTCGGCGATATGAATCACCGTTTCGAATTGTCGCAGATACTCGTTCAACCGTTCGGAAACGTAAACGTTCTCTTCCTCCAACGACTTGACGACGGCCTTCAGGGCGTTGAGCTCCACCAATTTGTTATCGGCCGAGCGTTGCTCGCGCGCCAACTCGTCACGCATCCCCAACACCTCCCGTTCCAATTCGTCGAGCCGCTGAACCATCGGCACTTTCTGTTCGGCGATCAACCGTTGCAATGCGGACAATTCCGTTAATGACGCGGCGAGGTCGTCTTTCACTTCGACTCCGACTTCGTCCAGGGTCGCCGCGGCCGGACGAACGATCGCCAACAGCCCGAGGAGCAGGAAACTGATCGCGCAACAACGCATGCCAGGAATTGAAACCATCGTTATTCGACAGTCACGGGAAGGGGGACGATAGCGGCCGGTTCGGCATTTTCGTACACGGCGATGGCCTTGGCGATAGCCGGTCCCATGCGGGGAACGCTCGTCCATTTCCAACCGATCTTCGAAGGGATGCCGTAGCCGCAAAACTCCCCGGTGCGGTCGCAAAAGAAGGCTTGTCCCAGTCCGAGATAAAGAACTTGCGCCTGAATTTCCGTGCCGTCTTCCCTGGTGCGCATTTCGGAAGCGACAGTGACGGTACTGTTGAATTTATTCAGTTCGATGAGAATGGCCGCAACCGTCAGCAGCCGCTCCGAAAGACTCTTCTTGGTTTGGTCCGGATCTTCCGGCAGACGATTCAAGAAATCCGTGAGATTCTCGGCGACCGGAGCCGGAAAGCCGGGGGCCAACTCCTTGATCCTCGCCTCTTGCCGGGCGACCAGTTTCTTGAGCTCGGCTCCGGTCGTCCGCAACGATTCCTGAATCGCCTGATTTTCGGAGAGTTCCTGGTCGATCTGACCACTGCCGGTTCCGACTTCCTTCAATTGCCGCTTGAGGATATTCGATTCCCGTTCGAACGCGGCGATCGTCTGATCGAGAATCTCCTTTTCGACGGTCCAGTCTTTCCGCGTCTCGGCTATGACTGTCCTGACCTCGATCCAACGCTCCACCAAAGACCGTGCCGTCCCGAGCGAATTCTCCGCGCTCCAGGCGTAATTGACGAAACAACAGATCAACGATCCTACTACAATGCCGCGATTCATCGACGGGATGATTATTCCACCGGCATGTCACGAATCAACCAAGGTAATGTTACGGTTAGGTGACAATAGCCCGTGCGAAAACTATGGCTTCGCGATCGAAACCGGCCCGCTGAACTTTGTCCGAGTCGCCGATTTCGAAAACGCAACGGCACTTGGCGTCGGTCGTTTGACCGGCCCGAACGTTCCGGTTTAGTCCGGAAGCTCGGCGCTAACCAGCGGGCGACAGAAGAGCGGTTCACGCACCCGCCCCTTGTTTCCTCAGGCCGCCGTCCTGACCAGGAACAGGCTCGAGGATTTTCCCTTCGAACCTGGTCGGCCCATACACGGTGGACGGCAATAACGGTCCGGTCATCCGGTTCGAGTTGCCGAGATTTACTCCAGATGCCGTACCTTCGACGACGAAACCAAACCGAGGACCGGTTCCTGCCGATCCAGTCCGGAGGATTGACTCGGGGCCGAAGCGTTGGTGCCGGTCACGGCACCTTCAACCGAATCCGGATTAACGAATCGCGGTCCGTCGATAGGCGAACTAAACGAGACTGCCTCGTTCAAACTCCCCGGCCAGTGACGCCGAATGTCGAGTTCCCGAACCTCGACGCTAGTTTCCCCAAAGCCGCTCGTCTCCATGGCCGAAAGAGGATAAAGCCTGCGAGCGTTCGAATCAGGCAAAGTCCAGAAAATGAAACCGAAATGCGATATCGACGCGGCGTCGATCGTTCGATTAGTTTCCACTTCACCAGCCCGCGTCTTCCAAGCTCGAGCTCGATAGCCGTTGCGCCAAGTGGCGCGTTCGGGATTATTTTCGCCTAACGCCGCCCCGATCAAGGCTGCGACTTCCTCTTCCATGATCAGTTGCGCCTGTTGGCGTATCATTTCCCGGAACCGATTCGGATCACCCTCTAACTCGGGGGATCTGGTCTCGGTTGGTTCGGATCGTTCAGCTCCAATATTTCTTCCCTGGTTGGGCGATGATCCCAATCTGCCGAAAATCCCTGGAGGAGACCGATCACTCGAAATCTTTCGATTCCCGGAGGGCCCCCAACTACGGTCGCTACGCTCCCTTCGTTGGGGGCCCTCCGGGAATCCACTCCTACACCACCAAATGGAACACAAGCAAGAATGGCATGAAGAATAACGGGAGGAGGTACGTGAAGAAGTTTGGCGCAGCTTCAAGACAATTGGAAAGAATCAGCAGAAATTCGAAGAAAACCAACGGGTTTTGAGAAAATTCAAACAGAAAACCGAAGAGAATCCAAACTTGCTGATCAGAAAATCGATAAACGACTCGACCAGATAACCGTTAATACCAACAAAGTCAGCCAGTGCATCAAGCAGAACGGTGAATTCCTCACGAGGCAGAGCAAGGAGCAAGCCAAGGGTTTCGCCGAGCTCAAAAAGAGCAGCAAGCAGGTTCTCGAGAGCGTCAGGCGACAAATAGAGGGATTCGACAAAGTCCACGGAGACTTAAACAATAAATGGAGGCGGTTCCTGGAAGATCTGGTAAGAAGAGGTTTGTGCGATATCTTGAAAGAAAGAGGCACAGAGGTGTATGAAATTAACCCTCGCACAATTTTTTGCGCTAAATCCAAGACCACTCGAGCGGAATACGACTTGGTCGCTGTCGGCACCAAGAAAATCATCGTTGTCGAAGACAAATCGACCCTGACGAGAGCCGAAGTGTCTGCCTTTCTAAAAAAATACCTAACTTCAAAAACCATTGCGAAATTTACGAAGACTTTACCGTTTACGGAGCGGTAGCTTATCTCAAGTCGAACGACGAAGCCGACAAATTTGCGGAAAAAAGGGATTGTTTGCCATCAAGGCGATTAGCGGGAAGAATAAAGTCTCCGCGATTACCAATTCTCACGATTTCAGGCCCAAAGCCTTCAACGGAGGCGGTCGCAAGTCCAAAACTTCCGGGGAGTCTTGAAATGACGGATTGTATCGGAGCGGGAACCGAGCTCGAAATCGAGGCGGCACCGATCGTTCGATTAACAAATTCTAAGTCAATAAGAATGGATTCGGGTGTCATGCCGTCCCCCGAATCCGATTGCCCCGATCTCTGGGTGCGGACGGCGACCGTAACGGAGAAGGTCGCCACAACCCCATAGTTTCCATCGATCACGTGTCCGAAATTGTCCGATCGGAGTTTAACTATAGCGTCCAACCGACGAGCAAGCAGCCGTTTGCGCTCCCCTAAAACGCGCATTTATCCCCTAAAGGTGATGACCCCAGGCTCACTGCTAGCCGGAAGAACAGCGCGAAACTCAATGGATTGTCTCGGACTCCGATGGCTACCCGGCTTTCAGGATATCACCTCGGTCCGAAAGACGATTCTTCCAATCGATCGCTGCGAAACCGACCGTTAGAATCGCTAATGCGATTATCCTTACCCACCCCGGCCGAAACGGACACCGTCGCATCAAGACTCCCCGAACCGGGCGAAAGACCGAACACTTTCCTGGGATCGAACAGCCGCCGTAGCGAAAGTCATCGCGAATCGCCCCGGAAAGGCACCACCAACGCAAAAACGGTCAACCCAACCAAACATTCCCCCAAAATCGCTTCCCCTCATTCGCGTACGTCGAATAGCAAACTGACACCCTCGACACGGCGTGGTTGCCGACTCGGGGCAACCGGCAACGCGGCTCATCATGATCTCACCCCCGTTACGCGAGGCGACGACGGCCCTTCCCGTCTTGTTTTTAACTCGCTCGCCGCCCGACCTGATCGGCAAGGGCGCTTTAGGAATCACCCGTGGGATCGTACGGTAGCCCAGAGCCGTTGTTGCTTTTTCCTGGATCGTTTCTTTCGAAATCCCGCCTTGTTCCGCGGTCCCTGCCGATTGATGCACTCCCCTATTCGGGCCAACGAAAAAACATCGATCCCAGACGCCCCGAGGTTACCGGTCTTCGGCGACGCTCACCGACATCTCGATTCTCGCACCCAGATCGTTTCCCGTTTCGAAGCGTCCGCCATCGTTTTTCGGAACGTCCGACGGCCCTGATTCCATGCCCCCCGGAACGCTTGATTATTACTCTCGGAACGGCGATCGAAGGATCCGGGGCTTGTTGCCCGATCGCACAGAAAACCGGAGATGAATCCCGAAAGCCCGGCCAACCGACCCAGTCCGTCACCCCACAACAACTCGCCGGCCACTGACGCTCCGACGAATCTTTCAACCCCACCGATCGGTCCCGCAAAACACCTCTGGCCGTCACTGGCTACAGACGATGATCCCACGAATTCGACCCGAGAACGAAAATGCGCGATTCCGTTTCCGGCGCGGCCGAATTCTCGGCGCCGAAGACTTTTACGCTAGGTTCTGGGGCGAGAAAGTCCTGACTTGCAATCTACCGAACGATCCCGCACACTGGCACCCAGATCGTCATGCGAATTGTCCCTGATAGCATCAGGTCGAAATCGAAATCCGAGATTTCGACCGCCTGACGGTTCTCCGGCGCAAGGCGAATCGTGCAGCCGTCTACCCGACGAGTTTGCCAAACGCCCGGTGACCGGGAACGGCCGCCTGACTCGACGACCCAGACCCGACAGCCATACGCCGATTACCGCCCAAGCGACAGAATCCGAAGTAGCCAGTGAATCGTGGTCGACACTAATTAAACTGCCGACTTGCCTCATCAGGTATTTGCCGCCGAAACGTATCCTATGGACCCGAAAATAACCGGATCGCTGTATTCTCCCAGGTTTGAACACGACGCTTGCGGCGTGGGTTTCGTAGCCCAAAGCAGCGGCGAAAAAAGCCACCGCGTACTGGAATACGGATTGCAGGCGCTGTGCAGCCTGGCTCACCGGGGAGCCTTGGACGCCGACGCCAAAACCGGCGACGGCGCCGGAGTTCTGCTTCAAATCCCGCACCCGTTTTTCCGCATCGAGGCCGAACGCTTGGGCAATCCCTTGGCCCAGGACCGCGATCTGGGAATCGCCTTCGTCTTTCTCCCCCGCGACAACGGCTATCAAATCAGTATCGGGCAACAAATCATGGAACAGTGCTGTCGCCGTTTCGGCGTGCATATTCTGGGATGGCGTTCGGTCCCGACCAATCCCCTGTGCCTGGGCGACAAGGCGCTGAAAACCATGCCCGAAATGAAGCAGTTGCTCATGGCTCGGGACAAGGAATGGGACGACGAAGAATTCGAACGACGACTCTTTTTAGTGCGGAAATCGGCCGGCATCGAAGCCCGCAAAGCGGAAATCGATGACTTCTACATCACTTCCTGCTCCTCGCAGACGATCGTCTACAAGGGACTGTTCAACGCCCCCCAATTGGCTAAATTCTTCCCCGACCTGACCAGCCCGCTCTTTATCACCGCTTCGGTCGTGTTCCATCAGCGTTATTCCACCAACACGTTCCCCACCTGGCGCTTGGCGCACCCCTACCGCATGATGGCCCACAACGGCGAAATCAACACCCTGCTGGGCAATAAGAACTGGACGCGAGCCCGAGAACAGGAAATCACCTCCGAGGTCTGGGGCGAAAACATCGAAGTGTTGCGACAGATCATCCAACCGGAAAGTTCCGACTCGGCCGCGCTGGACAACGCCTTGGAGATTCTTCGTTTGAGCGGGCGAAGCGTGTTGCACAGCGCGATGATGCTCATGCCCGAGGCCTGGGAGAAAATGGAACATATGGATCCGGCCCTGCGGGATTTCTACCTGTATCATTCCTGCTTGAACGAACCTTGGGACGGGCCGGCCGCGGTCGTGTTCAACGACGGGCGCTACGTCGGGGCCACCTTGGACCGCAACGGATTGCGCCCGGCTCGCTATACGGTTTACGAAGACGGTTTGATCGTCATGGGCAGCGAAACCGGGCTGGTGCGGCTGGACGAAAGCAAAGCGATCCTCAAGGGACGGCTGGGTCCCGGTTATATCGTCGCCGTGGACACTCAGGAAGGACGGCTGCTCGAGAACGGCCAAATCAAAGAAATGATCTCGACGCAGCAACCCTACGGACGCTGGTGCGCCGACAATCTCTTCATGCTGAAAGAGCAAGCCCATCCGTTGACGCCGACTTCCGACGACGTCAACGTATTAGACCTGACCGTCCAGCAAATCCTCTTTGGCTGGGACACCGAAGAGATGAGCGTCATCTTCAAGCCCATGATCGTGAACGGCGCCGAGGCCATCGGTTCGATGGGCGACGATACTCCGTTGGCCGTCCTTTCCCGACGCCCCAAACTGCTGTACACCTACTTCAAGCAACTGTTCGCCCAAGTGACCAATCCGGCGATCGACAGCATCCGGGAACGCATCGTCATGACCTTGGCCACCAGCGACGGCCACCGGCGCTCCTGGCTGGAAGAATCGGAACATCACGCGAAACTGTTGCGCATCCACAGCCCTTTCCTTCTGGATTTCGAATTAACCGCGTTGCGTCACGCCGAAACTTCTGGTTTCGGTTCCGAAAACATCTCCTGCCGGTTCGAGATCAAGGACGGTGTCGGACAACTCGAGCCGGCCTTGGATCGCATCTGTTCCCAAGCCTCTCAGGCGGTAGACCAAGGAAAGATTATCCTGATACTCAGCGACCGGATCGACGATCACGACGCTTGTCACGCCCCCATCCCGATGCTCCTGGCGGTAGGCGCTATCCATCATCACCTGATCCGGGAAGGCAAGCGCTTGCGGGCATCCATCATTTGCGAAACCGGCGAAGCCCGGGACGTGCACCAATTCGCTTGCCTGATCGGTTTCGGAGCCTCGGCCGTCAATCCCTATGTCGCCATCGACACCGTCAGACATTGGGTAGAAGACGGCGAATTGGACGATCTGACCCTGGATCAGGCGCTGGCCAATTATCGAATCGCCATCGAAAACGGCATATTGAAAATCATGGCCAAAATGGGCATCTCTTCCATGAGCAGCTATCGGGGAGCGCAAATCTTCGAAGCTATCGGCCTTTCCCAGAAAGCCATCGATCGATTTTTCTTCGGCACCCGATCGCAAATCGGCGGCATCGCTCTGGAAGAGATCGCCCGAGACGCCGTCCGGCGCCACCAACAAGCCTACGGCGATCCGGAAGCGGCCTCGCTGGAGGACGGCGGCAATTACAAGGTGCTCCCGGGCGGCCGCGGCGAATTCCATGCCTTCAACAAGAAAGTCGTGCAGAGCCTTCACAAATTTCTGCGCTCGGGCGGCCAACGGGACAGCTACGACAACTATATGAAGACCGCCGACGGCCGGGATCCGGTTTCCGTCCGCGATCTGCTGGAATTCCGCTCGACGACGCAGGTGGCGCTCGAGGAAGTGGAACCGATCGAGAATATCCGGGTGCGTTTCACCACGGCCGGAATGAGCCTGGGCGCCCTTTCGCCCGAAGCGCACGAATGTCTGGCGATCGCCATGAATCAAATCGGCGGCAAATCCAATTCCGGCGAAGGCGGGGAAGATCCCGAACGATATAATCTTCGAGAGAACGGCGACGATCCCAATTCGGCGATCAAACAGGTGGCCTCGGGACGGTTCGGAGTCACGCCGGAATACTTGGCCAGCGCCCGGGAGATCGAAATCAAGATCGCCCAGGGAGCCAAACCGGGAGAAGGCGGCCAGTTGCCCGGTCACAAGGTCTCGGCCATGATCGCCAAGCTGCGCCATTCGACGCCGGGAGTGCCGTTGATATCTCCCCCGCCCCATCACGACATTTACAGCATCGAGGACTTGGCCCAACTGATCTACGATCTCAAGCAGGTTAATCCCCGCGCCAAAGTCTGCGTCAAACTCGTGGCCTGCGCGGGGGTGGGAACGGTCGCCGCCGGGGTGGCCAAGGCTTACGCCGACGTCATCCTCATCAGCGGCCACGACGGCGGCACCGGCGCCTCGCCTCAAAGTTCCATCAAGCACACCGGAGTGCCGTTCGAATTCGGCATCGCCGAAGCGCAACAAACCCTGATGCTCAACGATCTGCGCTCGCGAGTCGTCCTGCGCACCGACGGAGGCATCAAGACCGGACGGGATATCGTGATGGCCGCCATTCTCGGCGCGGAGGAGTTCAATTTCGGGACCGCCGCCCTGATCGCCGCCGGCTGCGCCATGTTCCGGGTTTGCCACTTGAATACCTGCCCCGTAGGCGTCGCCACTCAAAAGGACGAGTTGCGCCGCAAATTCCGGGGCAAGCCGGAGAACGTGGTCGCATTCTTCAATCAAGTCGCGGAGGAAGTGCGCGAGATCATGGCCTCGCTCGGCATCCGTCACTTCAGCGACATGGTCGGGCGCACCGAACTGCTGACCACCAAGAGTCTGGACCGGTTCCCCGAAGCGATCCGAAACAAGATCGGAACCCTGACTTTGGGCAAGTTGCTCCACCAAGTAGACCCATCCGGGGTCGCCCCTCGGATCCACACTCGCGAACGCAACGAACGTTTCGGCGACGTCAGCCTGGACGACCGGATCATTCTGGACGCCAAGAAAGCGCTCAACGGCAAGGGCCCGGTCAAGCTGACCTACCGGGTTTCCAATATCCGCCGCAACATCGGCACGAAGATCTCCGGCCATATCGCCTTTCGGCACGGCGACAAGGGATTGCCGCCCGGAGAAATCGATCTGACGCTGCACGGCTGCGCCGGCCAAGGCCTAGCGACCTTTCTCTCCGCCGGCATCCGCATTAAACTGTACGGCGAGGCCAACGATTACGTGGCCAAAGGGATGAACGGCGGCGAAGTGATCGTGCGGCCGATCGAGCATTGCGGCTATTCCTGGTCGGAAAACATCATCATGGGCAACACGGTGATGTACGGAGCTACCGGGGGACGGCTGTTCGTCGCCGGCCGGGCGGGAGAACGATTCTGCGTCCGCAATTCCGGAGGCACGGCCGTCGTCGAGGGAGTCGGCGACCACGGCTGCGAATACATGACCGGAGGCACGGTGATCGTACTGGGCCACACGGGACGGAATTTCGGCGCCGGCATGAGCGGGGGCATCGCCTACGTCTACGACGAGCCCAACGATTTTCCCAATCGTTACAACCGGGACATGGTCCGGCTGGAGCGGCTGGACGACAACGAGGAAATCAAACGGTTGCAGAGCCTGATCTTCGCGCACCTGGAAGCGACCGAATCGCCGAGGGCGAACGACATTCTCCAGGATTGGGAACAGGCGATGAGCCGGTTTTGGCGGGTCGTGCCGGCGCCTCCCACCGCCCAACCCGCTTCCAAGCCGGTGCACGAACTGTCCCGCGACAAGCCTGAGCCCCCGCCCAAAGGCGCCTTTTAACCGGATTGGGCGATGAACCAGATTACGCGACAGCTCGCTCTGCTCCTCAGCAACCAACCCGGGGCGTTGGCTCGCATGTGCCGGATCTTGAACGACTCTGAGATCCGGCTCTACGCCCTCTCGATCGGCGATACGGTCGATCACTGCGTCGTGCGCATCGTGACCGACGACTGGCAGCGCACCAAACGGGTTCTGGAAGAACACAACGCCTTGGTAGTCGACACGGAAGTGGTGATGATCGAGCAAAAAACCGACCCGGGAACTCTGGGACTCATCGCGGAAAAATTGGCCAGAGCCAAAATCAATATCGACTACGCCTATACTTCCGCCAATCCCGCCTTCAAAAAAAGCTTGCTGATCTTGCGCACTTCCAACACCCGAAAAACCTTGAAAGTGCTCAATTCCTGAATCGCTTCCGGCCGACGACGCGATGCGGAACCGGCAACTCAGGTTAATCGATTAGCGATATTCCAACCGCCCCTTGCCTGACCGGTCGCCGCCGGCAAACCCGAGATTCTACCCGCCCGGTTAAACCCCTTCACCTCGAACCGCCTCATGCCAAAGACCTCAAATCTTCAATTTCGCCCCGAACGGAATCGAAGCGACTCGACCGTCAAAACGTGGTCGGTCGGGGAATTGACATCCCGGATCCGCCTGACTTTAGAATCCCAATTCGGTCAAGTGCGCGTGGTCGGCGAGATCAGCGATCTCAAGGCTGCCGCCTCCGGACATCTCTACTTCTCCATCAAAGATAAAACGGCAAAACTCCCATGCGTATTATGGCGAGGCACGCGCACGCCCTGTCGCGCCGAGCTCAAAACCGGGGTCAAGGTCGTTCTGGAAGGCGAAATCACCCTTTACGAACCCCGAGGCGCCTATCAGTTGGTCGTTCGATCGATCGATCTGCACGGGGTCGGGAATCTGCATCTCGCCTTCGAACGACTCACAAAAAAGCTGAAAGCGGAAGGCCTATTCGAATCAGAACGAAAACAAAAACTTCCCCGTTATATTTTCCGGCTCGGTTTAGTCACTTCGGATTCCGGTGCGGCGATCAAAGACGTGATGCAGGTCGTCAAACGCCGAAATCCCGCATTGGAGATGATCCTGGCTCCCTGCCGGGTGCAAGGAACCGAAGCCGGCGGTGAAATCGCCAAGAGCATCGAAAAACTCAACCGTTACCACCAAGCCCGAACCTCCGAACAGCGCCTGGACGCCATCCTGGTGACGCGAGGCGGAGGAAGCCTGGAAGATCTCTGGTCGTTCAACGAAGAAATCGTCGCCAGGGCGATCGCGGCGTCGAAACTTCCGATCGTCTCGGCAATCGGCCATGAAATCGATTACACCATCAGCGACATGGTCGCGGACATTCGCGCCCCCACCCCCAGCGCCGCGGCGGAAATCATCACAGAGGACGTGTTTGCCAGCCGGGATTTCGTGCATGCCGCTCGCGATGAATTCCACAGGCTCTTCCGGCTTCAGCTCAATCGGCGCCTCCAAGCCCATCCCCTAGCCACGGCATCCCCGCGGATGCGGCAATCGATCAGCCGCCAGTTGACCCAAAAACGAAATCGGATCGACAACGCAGAGCACCGCCTGAGAATGCGCCACCCCAGACGCATCCTGGAAACGGCCCGGCAACGTATGGACGAGTTGGGCGAAACCATGAAACAACGAGTGAACGCCAGGTTGACGGCCATGAACAACCGATCGAGACAACTGGCTCAACGCTTACAGGATTTTCATCCGGCTGCCACGATCGCCAAGGAGCAAACCAAACTCGCTCGACTCACCCAATCCCTAGGGGAACGAAGCCGCTATCGGTTGAACCAACGATTTGACCGGTTCCGCCGCATCGAAACCAAACTCCAATTGCTGTCGCCTCAGAATATCCTGGATCGAGGCTATTCCATCACCCGGAAAGCGAATACCCGAAACATCGTCAGAACCGCGGAGGACGTGACGGCGGGCGACCGCATCGTAACGACCCTGAAGCAAGGAGAAATCCACAGCGAAATCGTAGGCCGTCCCCAAGACGAGACTACCGGATCGTCCCGGAAATAATTTCGATCTTCCGGTGCCGAATTCGCCTGACGATCGACCGCCCCGAACGGATGGGCCAACCTCGGCTAACTCCGATCAGTCAGCAGAATCAGCAAGCTCCCGGGATTGACTGATCGTAATGGTTGGCGAAAGCCAAAACCGTCATCGGCCAATTACCGGACTGACGATTAGAGGCATTCGGCCCGCCGGTTCGATGCGAAGGACGCGATCACCGGATAACCGGCAACGAAAGACCGACCGTCCGCTATCATCGTCTCCGGACCGGCGAACGATCTGAAGCTATCACGGGAGTTGGAGAATTCCGAAATTCCCGGTTCATGAACGTCCGGCACGCCTTTCCCTATCTCCCGGGTTCCGTTATTCCGGCAGTTTTAACCGGTTCGACGGTTTTTTCAGCAATGACCCGGTGGGTCTCGACGACGCTCGAGTCCCTGAGACGTTCGACGGACGGCCCTCAGAGGTGAACCATTTCCAAACCAGTGGTATTCGCCAACGCCTCGGCCAACCTACTCCGGTGACAACATTGAACGTCTTTTTCGACGCATACCAAAACGGAGGGCGTTCGGGACATCATCCGGCCTAACTCTTCCACTTCGACACCTCGTTGCAACAGCGTCGACGATTCATAGCGACGAAGAAGCCGTTGATACGAAGCGAAATCGGTCAGGCCGGTTCGGGCGGCGCTGGAGATTCCCAAACTCGGAACGTGACGATATTCGAATCCCAATCGTTCGCACAATTGACTCAGCCGCACCTTGGAAAAGCCGTATTTCCGAGAAACCGGATTCGCTCTCACGTCGACGAGACAACCGATTCCCCGTCTCAGGAGACGATTGAAAAACGCGTCGACCGATGTTCCTTCGTAACCCGCGGTATACACGGCCGGAGGCGCTTTCATCGGACGTTGCAGCGATGCCGACGAAGACTGGCTTTCAGAAAATCGGCCGCTCGGCGCATACCACGGATGCCTGCGGAACAACTCGCTCGCCAATTCCGTCTGGCCGCGGGCCCCATATCGCCGGAAAAACCGAAACACAGCCGCCGAGGTCGCAGCCGGCAGAAGGTCCACTTCTCCCCGAGAGCGGTCGGCGTTCGCGTCGCAAAGCGCAACACGCTCCCCGAGGATCATGACGTATTCGTGATCTCTGAGAGCCTCCAGTTCCCGTTCCAAAGTGAAAGAAAACGGTCCCAACCGGTAAGGCAAGAAATCATAAAAGCTCGGCAGATCCTGCAGGACGGTTTCATGCCGAAGCAGGAAAATCAATTTCATCAACTTGGTTATCGGAATCGGTTCGGCAGCTTGCGCCAGCAGGCCCAAAACTATTCTCTGTCGTTTCAGCATTTCTTGTTTCCGATAAATTTCCGCCAGGCCCGAGGCCGCTTCCAAACGAGATGACCGAGAACGGCATCACCAATCGAACGTATCATGATCGCCCGAGAGACCGCGAAATCTGCGCTCCTCCTTAGAACGAAAGCCGAGGATTACTCCCGAATCCCAACGAACCTCCATTCTCGATTTCGCTTGGATTTGACCGCCCCCGGCAAATCGGTTACCCTCGCCTCGCTCTGGCTAAGAAGCGGTGTCCGAAGAACGGCAGGCTTCCCGCCATCGACTAATCCCGATCACCGTAAGCAGAGATCGCTCTGACCGCCATTCGTAATGAACAAGGCTACCGAATTGAAGCCACCGACCCATTGGTCGGAACCCGGAGAATGGGGCCCGATGATGTCCGGAAGCGAAATCCTGGTCGCCTCGCTGGAACGCGAAGGAATCGACACCATATTTGCCTATCCGGGAGGCGCTAGCATGGAGTTGCACCAGGCGCTAACCAAATCCGACAAGATTCGCGTCATCCTGCCCCGTCACGAACAGGGCGGCTCGTTCGCCGCCGAAGGCTACTCCCGAGCGACGGGCCGAACCGGCGTCTGCATGGCCACCAGCGGACCCGGAGCCACCAACCTGGTTACGGGAATCGCCGACGCCTGGATGGACTCGATTCCCCTGTTGGCCATTACTGGCCAGGTGCCTCAGGCGATGATCGGCAAGGGAGCGTTTCAGGAAACCGATTTTTTTGGCATGACCCTCTCGGTGGTCAAGCACAGTTACCTGGTCACGGACATCCGCGAGATTCCCAAAATCATCAAGGAAGCGCTTCATCTCGCCGCGACCGGCCGCCCGGGCCCCGTGGTGATCGATATTCCGAAAAATATTCAGCAAGCCCGCTGCCAACCGTTCTTTCCCGAAGAAATTAATATCCGGGGTTATCAAAGCAATCCTCGAGCCAGCGATTCCGTGCTCGACGAGATCGTCGACTTGATCGAACAGGCCGAACGGCCGCTGTTCTACGTCGGAGGCGGCGTCATTTCCAGCGGCGCCAGCGAAGCCCTGCGCCACTTCGCCTGGGAAACTCAAATTCCCGTCACGACCACCATCATGGGTTGCGGCGCCTTTCCCGAAACCGACCCCCTGTCGCTACGCTGGCTGGGCATGCACGGAGCCGCCTACGCCAACTGGGCCGTCAGCGGAGAATTCAGGAAACACACCGGCGCCGACGGCGAGGCCTTGGTCGAGAAAGTCGCGAACGGCGCGGACCTGCTCCTGGCGTTCGGCGTTCGGTTCGACGATCGCGTTACGGGGAAAGTGTCCAAGTTCTGCGAACACGGCACGATCGTCCACGTGGACATCGATCCTTCCGAACACAACAAGAACAAGAAGGTTCAACTTCCCATCGTCAGCGACGTCAAATACGCCTTGGAACGACTTCTGGAGATGATCCGGAAGCGCCCCATCAAAAAGACCTTCGATCCTTGGCACCAACAGATCGAAAAATGGAAAAAGCAAGCGCCCTTCCGTTACGGCATCACTGACGAAGTCATAACTTCGCAGCATATGACCGATCACCTCCAGGGCATGAAGGAAGAAGTAATCCTCCCGCAAAAGGCCATCGAATTGCTCTACGAACTGACCGGCGGCGAAGCCATCATCACCACTGGAGTCGGTCAGCACCAAATGTGGGCGGGGCAGTACTATAAGTACACCTTTCCGCGCCAGTTGTTAACCAGCGCGGGACTCGGAGCCATGGGGTACGGTTATCCCGCCGCAATGGGTGCTAAGGTCGCTTGCCCCGAGCGACAGGTCGTCGATATCGACGGTGACGGTTCCTTCCTGATGAACATCCAGGAACTGGCGACGGCCTATATCGAAAAGATCGCGGTCAAAGCCCTGATCCTGAACAACCAACATTTGGGCATGGTGGTGCAATGGGAAGATCGATTCTATCAGGGCAACCGGGGCCACACCTATCTCGGCGACCCGGAAAACAAAAAGTCCATCTACCCAGACTACGTTTCGATGGCCAAAGGGTTCAACGTGCCCTGCGAGCGGGTCATGTTTCTGCGCGACCTGCGTCCGGCGATGGAACGCATGCTGGAGTCCGACCAGCCCTACGTATTGGACGTCATCGTGCCTTATACCGAACACGTGCTCCCCTTCATCCCGGCTAACCACACGGTGGCCGACATGATCTGCCCCTGATCCGGGAACCAAACCGAACCGGCGTCAGGTGCACCGATAAACAACGCGATCGACGACCATCACCCTGGCTTCAATCCGGAAAGTCCTAGAAATCCCGGTAAAGCAATCGTCGATCCCAAGTCCCAAATTCCAAAATCACTCAGTTGAAACCATTAGCGCAATTCCCGCCCGATGACAGGATCTAGCATGAAGGCCTGAAAACCTCGGGATGATAATCCATCACTGCAGGGCACGCCGCCCACCAGATCAGTTGGGCTCCCTTCCGACGACAACGATCCCGCCATTATTGCCCACTATCAATTTATCCTCGGGACCAGACTGAAAAATGTGGGTAACGAGATGATACAACGTCATCACTTTACGCTGGAAATTCCGTTCATTTTCGAGGTCTAAAACCTCAAGATTCTTTTCTCTAGCCGTCTCTCGACCAATACGTCGACCGTGGCTCTTATGAGTATCCCCACTAAAGTAAGCAGCCGCAGTTTCCGCCAATTCCGCCGGATTATCTCTATCCCGGAACATATACCGCTCCAGCCAGCCCCGTACCGTATCCCGACTGTAGTCAAGAGCTCGCTTCGCCTCAGAAACGAGGGCAGGTGCATAAGCAGCAAGCATCGGAGCCCAAAAATGGACCAAGTTAGGATTTTCGGCAATCTCGCCTCTAGCCTGTTCGAACTGATGGAAAATGGAATGGGCAGAAAATGATTTGTTACCCATGATGATTTGGGGATCGGTCGGCCCCAATTGGCTTTGTTCTCCCATAACGATCCGATCGCATCCCAATGCAATCATGGTTCCCGCAGACAGAGCATAGGTAGGAACAACCGCCTCAATCCATTGATACTTGTTCCGCAAATAACCTAACACGGATTCCGCCGCCTCAAGAGTGCCGCCAGGAGTGTGCAAGATAAGGAGAAGTTTCTGTCTAATTTCATGGTCCTGGACGCAATGAATAAATCCATTCAAATCCTCAGGGATCAAATTAATCTGAGGATTCGGATTGTCTATCCTCTGAAGAAACCCAGAGGCGTAGAAAATGACATCATAATCTTTACCATTCGCGATGCCATTGATGGTCTCAGCCAGCTTCCCCCTAATGAATTGAAGCCTGTGACCGGGATTCAACGGTTCCAACTGTTTCCAAATGTCACTCCAACTATTCACCCAATGTTACTTTTCGATTAGAATTCAGGACATAGTCCCATCGAGGCGGAGGAAGGGGTTTCTCGGAGCGTATTTCCTTGAGTGTTGCCACCAAATCTACCTGCTCGGCGATCTCCCGGTATTTTTTGTACTGCTGAGCAGTTTCCCAGATCAAATCATCGATTTCCTTTTCGGTAGGCTGAATCTCCCCCTTCCGTGGCCAAATCCCCTCCCCCCGATCTTCACCACTCAGCAGATTCTTCATGCTCAATTTCGAATAACGACAAAATTCCGGGAATCACAATTCCCCAACCCAAGGTGAGTCCTACAGCAAAAACATCACCCGTCCAACCCTTTTTTCACTCAGTCAGGATAGAACGAAGACCGATGACGGTCTAAACCGACACCGGTCCCCCGCCGCGAAGATAATCCAATCGCACTACAGTTGCAAGGCCTGGTCCGGTCAAGGACAAACAAAAAGGAGCGAACCTCGAGAACCCCGGAACGGCCAGCACCCGGCCTTCGGCTCATCAATCCCGACCGTTTCCCTCAAGGCCGTCGAGCGAACCGGATTCTCGGCAGCCCGATTTCGACCGTCGGAGACAGCCTTGCCGGAACCGAGTTTTCCGATCGCCGGCGGCCGACGAAATAGGGCGTCGACCGGACCGTTAGTCCGTCTCCGAATTGCCCCAGTCTCGGATCGCAACGCCGAAAACGGCCCTTCCCGACCGGCCCCTCGACCTCCAATTACCCATTGACTTTATTTCCGCTTCTTTTAGCTTCTCGCCCTATGTACCGATCACTGGCGTTATCGACCGCGGCGTTACTGTTCGCTCTGAACATCGGCTCCATACGAAGCGACGACGAGGGCAAAAAAACGGAATCCTCCGAAGATTCTGCTCCCGCAATCGCGCTTCAACCCCGAGCCAATAATCAATTGGGCATCCCTCGGGGCGCCTTCGGCCAGAAGTTTTTGATGTCGATGTCCGTTATCCCCCAAAGCCAGGCGGCGACCAGTACCGGATTGGCGGGGAAGATCGTCACTTTCGAACTGTTCGCCGACGCCGTGGACATGTACGAAGATCCGGACGGCTTGGTCGTAACCGGGGATTTGCCGACCCGCCGGTTCGTCGCCTCCTTTCCCATCGTTGATCAGAACGACGAATTGGTCACGATCGATTTCAACCAAGGCATGCGCCGCACCTTCGTCGATATCTGGTATTCGATTAATCGGTTCTTCAATCCCTCGTTGGGAGAACAAACCTACGAAATACCCGGGGCCCGAGTCTTCGAAGTTTCCGAAAAGGCCGGTCAACTCGTCATCCGGCAAAGCGCCTTGGTCCGAAGCCGGCAGTTCAGTTCCGATCAGGAAAGCCGTTACGAAATCCGTTACTTCATCAAGCCGTACCGCCCGGGAGATTACCAAGGGAAAGAATTCACGCGGCGCGACGACCCTTACGTACGTTACTTCGAGATCGCTCCGAGACTGGAAGATACCACCGGTCGCCCCACCACCCGGATCGCACGCTTTGATCTCAACAAACCCCTCAAATTCTATTACAGCAGCAACACTCCCGAAGACTACGTCGACGCGGTCAAGGGCGGCATCGAATACTGGAATCAGGCCTTCGGGCGCAAGGTTATCGAAGCGGCCGAGGCGCCCGAGGGCGTTACGGCCCCTGACGCCATGCATAACGTCATCCAGTGGGTGCCTTGGGACAACGCCGGTTTCGCCTATGCCGATATCATCGTCGATCCGATCACCGGCGAATCCCAGCACGGGCAGGCTTACATGACCAGCGTCTTCGCCATCAGCGGCAAATCGCGGGCCCGGCAAATCCTGAGACTGATGCGAGCGCGCATCAAAGAAGAACAAAAGGAAGAGAAGAAAGACGAAGACAAGGACGGGGACGACCATGACGACGACGGCAACGGCGACGAAACCAAGCATCGCCATTCCTTATTCTGGCCGCACTCGACGGTCTGCCAGGTTTCGCCTCTCGCCTTCGCCAAGCAGTACGCCGAAGGGTTGGAAAAGGTGCTGGCCCATCCCGAAGTCACGGAAAAAGCCGTCTTGCAAATGTCCCAGGACTACGTGCGGGGGATCGTCGCCCACGAAGTCGGCCACGTGCTCGGCCTGCGGCACAATTTCGCCGGCAGCCTCGATACGACGGTATCGCACGACCGCCTGCAGCAATGGCTGGAAACCTATCTCAAGGGAGAAGATATCTCCGAATTCAAGGACGATCATACCGCCAATTCCATCATGGAATATCAGGAATTCACGGCCGAAGCCCTGACCGGCGCTCAAATGAGATTGTTCGACAAGGTGCTTCCCCACGACAAGGGCGCCATTCAATGGGGTTATTTCGACGACCGGACCTACGTCGAGAAAAAGCCGCTTTACGCGGCCGATGGCGACCGCTTCTGGTCGGACGTGCGCGTGTTCGATTACGGCAAAGATCCGGTCATCTCCGCCTACGCCGAAATCTCGGATTCGATCAGCAAGATTCCGTCTTCCCTGATTGAGCGTTTCATCCGTGCCAAGGCCCCGCGCGATCCCCGGGATCAAATCCCCTTGGAACAGGTCAATCTCAGCTTTCTCAGCGACGCCTTCAACGTCAGTTTCGGCATGAACGACATCTTGCAATGGTTCAATTCGTCGACCCGTTCCCTGACCGTCGAACGCCAGTTCGATTTCGTCGGCCCGCTCAACCGCCAGGAAGTGTATCTGGCCCATTGGAAACGATTGAACGAACAGATCGAGAAACTGGGCGGTATCGACCGTGCGCTCTTCGCCTATTTGCCTGCCACGCTCAAACTCGAACTCAAGGAAAAACCCAAAGGGGTCGCCGCCGCCCCGAAACTGAATCCCGCCGATCTCAATAAACGGCTGAAGGAACTGCTGGCGACGCCCGCCTACCAGAAATTCATCGGCCTCGACGACCAGGAACACGAGTTCACCGAAGAAGAAATCGAACTGATCACCAAGCGGGGAGAAATCTACTTCGAGAAACTAAGCGAAGCGATCATTCAACGGGCTTGCAGCGCGTTCGGTACGGCCAGACGCGATCTGGGACTGATCGCCAACGAAAGACTGATCGACGGCGATATCATCGCCAAGATGGAAAAACGCATCATCGAATTCGCCAACGTCGTGATCCTGGCCAAAGACAAAGACACCGTGATCGAAGGCAAGCTCAACAAGCTGGAGATCAAGGTGACCGATTACAAATACACCAAACAGACCCGCATTGCTGCGGCCCGAATGCTTTCCAACACGGTCGGTTCTTTCAAGAACTGGTCGCGGCAAGGGAAATCGGACATCAACCGCAAACTCAAGGGAGAAGTGGAAGACGCCCTCGGCATCAATCAAATCAAATCCTTCAAGGACACCATGTTGTCGTTGCCCCTGCGCAAATGGTACATGGATCAACAGGAAATTCTGGCTTTGCTGCCGGCCGTTCGTCCGTCCACTCCTCCCAAACCGTCCAGCGGCAGTTAACCGTCGATCATTCGTCCCCGAACCGGACGCCGCCGCTCCGGGACTCGTCCGAGAGTTCTAGAGCGGTTCGTTCCCAGTCCGGTAACGCAAGCTATTCTTGACGGCGCCTGCGCCGAAATGACGGTCGTCCTTGTCCGGCGGGACGGAGCTCGAGTCCTCGAGCCCGGCGCCCCCGGAGGCCCCTTCCCGATCCAGGCCGGGAGATCATTCGTTCTTTCGCGCTCCTCGACCGGAAGTTCCGAACGAACGGATCGTACCGGAACCGGCAACCGTTGCGCCCCCTCGGCCCGAGACCAACCGTCAACCGGGGAATAAATTGATTTGCCCCCGGCTTCACGGCAAACTCCCCCCGCTTTAATGGACAGCATATTGGAAGAACTCAGATGGCGCGGGTTGATCGACGATTGCACTCACGAAGACGATTTAGCCCAACGACTGACTTCTCCCCAAACGCTTTATTGCGGGTTCGATCCAACGGCCGATAGCCTTCACGTGGGCAATCTGGTGCCGCTGCTGACATTGCGGCGCTTTCAACTCTTCGGACATCGACCGATCGCCGTCGCCGGCGGAGCCACCGGCGCCATCGGAGATCCCAGTGGGAAGACTGCCGAAAGATCGCTGATGCCTCGAACCCGGCTCGAAGCGAACCTCGCCCGGATCACCGAACAATTAACCCGCCTGCTCGATTTCGAAACTCCCGAGCGTCCCGCTCTCTTGCTCGATAACTACGACTGGACGGCGTCCGTCTCGTTCCTCGATTTTCTGCGAGACGTCGGCAAGCACTTTTCCGTCAACATGATGGTGGCCAAGGAAAGCGTTCGCACACGCATGGAGGACCGGGAATCGGGAATCAGCTATACCGAATTCAGCTACATGCTCCTGCAAGCGTTCGATTTCCATCACTTGTACACCAGCCACGACTGCGTCTTGCAAATCGGGGGCAGCGACCAATGGGGCAACATCACCGCCGGCATCGACCTGAACCGCAAAAAATCGGGAGCCGCCGTCTTCGGTCTCACACTGCCGCTTCTCACCAACGCGGACGGATCCAAATTCGGCAAGACCGCCGACGGCGCCGTCTGGCTGGACGCTCGCAAAACGAGCGTCTACCGCTTTTACCAATTCTGGATCCGGACGGACGATCGCGACGTCGTTCGCCACCTCAAATATTTCACCTTCCTGACCGAAGCGCAGATCGGGACTCTGGACCGGGAGCATACCCTGCATCCGGAACTCAGAACGGCCCAGAAGAAATTGGCGTGGGAAATGACTTCGCTGATCCACGGGTCCGCCGCCGCGGAAAACGCCGTCGCCGCCAGCGAAATCTTGTTCGGAGGCGACCTGAGACAGACCGCCGAATCCGCCTTGGAGTTCATCGGCAGCGAAGTGCCTTCGGTCGTCATTCCCGAAGCGCGGCTGCAACCGTCTTGGCCCTTGGTGGATTTGCTGATCGAGGCCAAGCTGTGCCCCTCCAAAGGTCAAGCCCGCAAGGATATCAGCAACGGCGGAATCAATCTCAACAACGTTCGCCTCACCGATCCCCAAAAACGCGTCGGCCCGGAAGACCTGCTTTTCCGCCGCTTCCTGCTCCTGCGCAAAGGCAAAAAGAATTACGTTCTGGCCCGTTTCGAATAAGCGGCCGGTTACGCTCCGGCCCCGGGAGATAAATACTATTGCCAAGAACCGATTCGTTCCATTGAATTCGCGTTTCGTCATGGCTCCTCCCCTTGCGACATCCGCCAAGCCAGCCAAGGCCTCGAGCGAGGTCACCGCGCCGCCGGCCGATCCGAACCTGGAGATCAAGGACGCCCAACTCATCTTCGACGCCGTTTGGAACGAGTTGGAACGGGAATTCGACAAGGAACAACTACGGTTCGCCAAAGAACTCATTCTACTGGGCGGCGCTCCCGGGTCGGGTAAAGGCACTCAAACCGGTTTCATCCTCAAGGCCCGGAGCCTCACCTGCCGCTCGATCATCGTCAGTTCCTTGCTCAGCTCTCCGGAGGCCGAAAAGATCAAGGCCATGGGCAACATGGTCGGCGACCGGGAAGTCGTCGATCTGGTCTTCCGCGAATTACTCGACGAACAGTACCGGGACGGGGCCGTCTTGGACGGGTTTCCCCGCACCAAGGTGCAAGTCGAGTGCCTTAAGTTGCTGGTCGACCGCATGAAGCTGTTGCGCCGGGAATTCTACCATACGCCCCTGCGCGTTCATTTTCGCCAGCCGACGGTCCACGTCATGGTGCTTTTCGTCGACGAAAGCACCAGCGTCGAACGCCAACTCCAACGAGGCAAAAAGGTGGCGGCCCACAATCAAAAAGTCCGCGCCCAGGGAATCGGAGAATTGCTCGAAGAACGGGTGACCGATCTGGATCCGAAGGCGGCGCGGCACCGCTACCGGGTGTTCAAGGAGCGCACGTGGGAAGCGCTGCAATCGCTCAAGCAAACTTACTTTTACCATTTCATCGACGCCCAGGGCGCGATCGGGGACGTCGAGGAGAACATTCTCAAAGAGTTACGGTATCAGAGTTCGCTGGAACTGGACCCGCAGACTTTCGACCGGTTGCGCAGCATGCCGCTGGCCAGCGATATCGTGGTTCACGCCCGGCAAGACCTGGTCCGGCGCCTGGAACATTACGAGTGCTACCAGAGCGAACTTTTTCATCGGGTCATCGATCTGATCGAACGGAAATTCATGCCGGTCGTCGTTCGCCACGCCATCTCCGGCATCGCGGCGGTCAACTCCGAAGATCCGATTCTCCTCAACCCGACGGCGCTGGTCATGCTCATCGATATTTTCTCGGAACGAGGTTACCACGCCGTCACCGACATACACCGCATCGACGTCCCCGAACGCGTCAATCTGCGCACCGGCATAATCACCTGCCTCTCCAAGCAAGTCGTCCGCATCACCATCCGCTTCCAAGGCTCCGAAATCCGCCGGGGTTGAGCCTTGATCGCCGGTCGCGAAGAAAAGCGACATTTCTTATTGCATTTGAGATTCAATCTCGATAGACTCCGTTCCGTTCGTGGCCTGAAACGGTCGGCGACCCGAAACATGAGCCTTACCGATTCCGCAAACTGGATCAAACTGCACGATGTCGAACCCGGCCGCAAGGCGAAGGTTCAGCGGCTGTCAGGGCATCCGGCCACGTGCCATCGGTTGCGGGAATTAGGATTCTGCGAATTCGCCGAAATCAAGATTCTGCATAACAGCGGCACCTTGCTCTGCAAGGTCTGCGACTCCCGGATTTGCCTCAGCCAGCAACTGGCGGCGAACGTGCTGGTCGAGCCTGATTCCGTCTGACTCCCCTGCCGACCCCGCCATGAACTTGGCCGATCTGAAGCCGGGGAGCACGGCGATCGTCGCTTCTCTGGCCAGCCACGGCGCCGATCTGTACCGGTTGCGGGAAATGGGCGTGTTGCCGGGCAGCGAAGTCAAACTCGTTCGTTTCGCGCCCCTCGGAGATCCTCTCGAAATCGCGCTCGGCGGCACGCGCCTTTCCCTGCGGCGTCAAGAGGCCGAATTAATCGAAATCCACCCGCCGAAGTGACTGGCAACTTGGCAACCTCGTCGCCGACGACTCATCCGACTTGCGTTCTGGTCGGCAACCCGAACTGCGGCAAAACGACGATCTTCAACGCCTTGACCGGCTTGCGCCACAAAGTCAGCAACTATCCGGGAGTCACCGTCGAGCGCAAAGAAGGCATCTGCTTTTCGCCCCGCGGCGACCGTATCAAGCTCATCGATCTGCCCGGAGCCTACAGTCTCAACGCCCGCTCCCCCGACGAAGCCATCTTGCGAGATATCCTCTTAGGCCGACGCTCTGATACGCCCCGTCCGGACCGGGTGCTTTGCGTTCTGGACGCCAGCAATCTGGAAAGAAATCTCTACTTGGCCACTCAGATCATCGAACTGGGCATCCCGACGATCGTAATCGTCAACATGATCGACTTGGCCGAGAACCAACGTTTGAAAATCGATTTCGCGGCCCTGCAAAAGCTCCTCGGTTGCCCGGTCATTCCCCTGCAAGCGAACACCAAAAAAGGGTTGGTCGAATTGAAATTCGCCTTGGCCCAGGAACACCTGCCGCCGCCCGCGCCGATCGAAATTCGCTTGCCGTCCGAACTGAACGAAGCCTTGAGCGACGCCTGCCGCCAACTGGAACCGCCCGCGGACGAATCCCCCGGCCTAACCCGTTCCTGGGATCCGGGTACCTTTTGCCTGCTTTCCCAAGGCGAGAACGAATCACTGGGAATCAACGAGGAACTTACCGGCAAATTGACTCGCCTGCGGCGGGAACTCGAAGCACAGATCCCGAATTGGGAGGAACAAACGATATCCGCCCGCTACCGCTGGATTCGCAAGGGTTGCCGCTCGGCGGTTCGCCATCCCGAGACGCAACAAACCACGTTGACCGATCGCCTCGACGCCGTGTTTCTGCATCCCCTTTGGGGATGGTTGACTGTCGTGTTCTGTCTCAGCGTTCTCTTTTATTTGATCTTCAGCATCGCCGACGGTCCGATGTCCTGGATCGAGACCGGCTTCAGCGCCGCCGGCAAGAGGGTAGAAGCCACCTTGCCGGCAGGCGATCTGAGAGATTTGATCGTGGACGGAGTCATCGCGGGAATCGGCGGCGTCGTCATCTTTCTGCCTCAGATCCTGATTCTGTTTTTCTTTATCGGGCTGATGGAAGACACCGGTTACATGGCGCGGTTGGCCTTCATCATGGATCGACTGATGAGCCGGGTGGGGCTCAACGGCAAATCCTTTCTACCGCTGTTGAGTTCTTACGCTTGCGCCGTACCCGGCGTAATGGCCACGCGCACGATCGAAAACCCCAAGGACCGCCTGATCACCATTTTGGTGCTGCCGTTGGCGAGTTGTTCGGCCCGGTTGCCGGTGTACCTGCTCATGATAGCCGCCATGATCCCGACCGAACAAGTGTCGGCGTTCGTCAAAGCCGGGATCATGGTCTCGATGTACCTGTTGGGAACTTTCGGCGCCTTTGTATTCGCTTGGGTGTTCAATCGCAGTCTCGCCAAAAGAGAAAGCACCGCGATGGTTCTCGAATTGCCTTCTTACAAAACGCCCTCTTTCCGAAAAATCTTCCTCTTTCTCTGGGAACGCACCGGCATCTTCGTCCGCCGGGCCGGGACGATCATTCTCGGAATCTCGATCCTGCTCTGGGCGGCTTCGAACTATCCGAAATCCGATTCGCCGGACAACGCCGTGCAGCTTCAGCACAGTGTCGCCGGTCAAGTCGGTCAGGTCATCGAACCGCTGATCGCCCCGCTGGGATACGACTGGAAAATCGGCATCGGCTTGCTGGCGTCCTTCGCGGCCCGGGAAGTGTTCGTCAGCACCATGACGATCGTGTACCAAGTGGAATCCGAAGACGAAGTCGAAATCCGGGTTCTCCGCGACCGCCTGCTAACCGAAACGAAACCGGACGGCTCTCTCCGGTACACTCCGTTGGTGTGCCTGAGTTTGATGGTCTTTTACGTATTCGCCATGCAATGCATGAGCACGTTGGCGATCGTCAAACGGGAAACCAACAGCTGGAAATGGCCATTGTTCCAATTGGGATACCTCACCTTGGCGGCCTACGTGGCCGCCCTGTCGGTGTTTCAAGTCGGCTCCCTCTTCGGCTACTGAACGATCCGGCCCATGTTCCCTTCCGACTGGCAGAGCGTCGCCGTTTTGGTCATCGTATCGATTACGGTGGCGCTGTTGATCCGAAGGGCCTACCGCCGCACCTCCGGGTGCCACTGTTCCGACACTTCGCCGACCGAGAAAACGCCCCTCCCGAAAACGAAACGGCGCTAACGGGCGGCTTCGACCGGTTACTTGAAGATCCTGAGCTTCAGTTCCCGGAACTGCACGATCATGCCCGGATCGTGCAACTGCAATTGAATCAGGCCTCGGCGATGCCGCTTCGATTCCGGAAGATGTTCGATGAATTCCGCCGAAGGCTTGCCGTTAAGAAAAAACTGAAACCGGTTATCCCGGACCAGCAATCGCACCTCGTTCCAGCCTCCCTTGCGGATATCCGCTAACTGCACCGCGCCCGCCAACGGAGTTACCGCCGGACGATCATTAACGTCGATTACCAACCGGTCGCCGCGGAAACAGCCGTGCTCCCTCCTTCCGGGCGTGTGAAAGTCCCAGGCGCCCAAGACGTTGCGGCCGATGCCCACATGCCCCAAGTCGGCATGATAACCCTGAAAGTCCCGCTTGCCGGTAGGATCCTTCGTGGCTCGGATATTGACGCCGCTATTGCCTTTGCCGGGAAAGCGATATTGGAAGATCATTTCGAAATCCTCGATGTCCGGCCGGTCGTAGGCGAGATAACCGATGCCCCGGTCGCCGTCGCCCACGATGATTCCGTTTTCGACATACCAGGCGTCGGGTTCGGCTCCCTGCCTCATCATGGGGGTCCAACCTTTCAGATTTTTACCGTCGAACATGGCGATGAACGGGGACTTGCTTTCCTCGGCCGTTCCCTGCGGCGCCGCCCACTGCCGATAGCCGAACAAAGCCAACACGGCCAAGCCGACGAATGCTGCGCGAAAAATGCTCATGGATTCCACTCTTGGTACCCGATTGCGCCGCGCAAGTCCAGATTCCTTCGCCTCGGGCTGGGGCGGGTTCGATTCGCCGCTGCGGGGCATGGCGAACGACTGTCCCCCGCAACCGCGCCCCTGAGGGGACAGGAATGCGAACGGGGTTTTCTCTCGCATTGCCGGGAAAAAACTTTTCAATGCCTTCCGGTTACCCGGCACCCATGAAATCGATAATCGCAATCTCCTTGTTCTTGATCCTGCTGCTGACGGCGACCGCCAAGGATCGCCCGAATTTTCTCCTGATCCTCCTGGACGACGCCGGCTGGACGGACTTCGGTTGCTACGAGAGCCGCATCCAGACCCCGCACATCGATCGGCTCGCCGCCGAAGGCATCCGCTTCACGGACTGCCATGCCGCCGCGACAAATTGCTCGCCCGCTCGGGCCGGATTGCTGACCGGCAGAATTCCCGCCCGGACCGGGGTCTACAGTTATCTTCCCAGGAATCATTTCATGCATCTTCGGGACGAGGAAATCACCGTCGCCGAAATCCTCCGCGAACAAGGATACCGCACCGGCCACTTCGGCAAATGGCACCTTTCCCGGCTCGAATCGGAACAGCCTGCTCCGGCCGACCAAGGGTTCGAATATTCCCTGGGCACCGACAACAACGCGGCTCCCAGCCATCTCGATCCCGTCAATTTCGTTCGCAACGGACGACCGACCGGAAAGATTGAAGGCTATTCCTGCCAGATAGTGGTCGAGGAAACCGCCGAGTGGTTGCAACGCATTCAACGCGAAACTCCCGAAAAACCGTTTTTCGCCTGCGTCTGGTTCCACGAACCCCATACACCGATCGCCTCCCCTCCGGAATTGGTCGAAAAGTATCGCCGACTCTTTCCGGAACTGAACCGCAAGCAGGCGACCTATCACGCGAACATCGAGAACGTGGACCGCGCCGTCGGCAAGCTCATGACTCAGCTGAAATCCAGTGACGCGCTCGACCGAACGGTCGTGTTCTTGACCTCGGACAACGGCCCCTTGAATCAATTTTCCCGCCAAGGCCTCAAGGGGCAAAAGTCAAACATCTGGGAGGGTGGCCACCGGGTTCCCGGGATCTTCCGCTGGCCTGGAGCTATCACTTCCGGTTCGCAATCCGCCGTGACGATCAGCGGAGTCGATTACCTCCCGACAGTCTGCGAGATCGCCGGCATTGATCCGCCTCGCAACCGCAAGCTGGACGGTGCCAGCATACTCCCGCTGCTGAAGGGCGAACCCGAGCGGTTCAGACGAACCCAACCGCTTTACTGGTTTTTCTACCGGGTCAATCCCTCGCTCGCCCTGCGCTCCGATCAGTGGGTGCTTATTGCGGACACCGACGACGCTCAACGCTCCAAAACCCATCAAATGAAACGCGAAGATCTTCCCCGCATCCGCAACAGCGTTCCGACCAACTACCGGCTGTTCAATTTGGCCGACGATCTCGCACAGCAATTTGATTTGGCGTCGGAACGGCCCGAGTTGACTCGGCAATTAGGAGCGTCGCTGACCCGATTGCACGCCGGCGTACTCAAAGAAGGCACGGCCTGGAGCCTGCCCGATAACTCAGTTCGCTAACGGTCGGTACCAGCGTCCAACGATCAGGGCCGGCAACTGGAAAAGCAGAGGGAACAGTTCGAAGTGAATACCGAAGAAAACTCGATATCATCCCCGCCAGACCGCACCCACGATTCGCCGACTAAGACGATGAACATCTTCGATTTCCGCGAAAAGCTCATCACGGCATACCAGGATTTTTCCCGCAGTTTCGCCGAGATCAAGGCACCCGACATCTACGAGAAAGTCAATCAAGCCTACAAGAACGAAGAATTCCACCCTTCCCCGTTGATGCAGATCAACCCGGATTTCAAAAAGGGAAAATCCATCGACGAACTCGTCTCCCGAGGGGTGCTGGAAAAAGAATGCCGGGAAATTTTCCGGCTCAAGCACGAACGAGGCGGCGAGAGCAAAATCCTGCAACTCTACCGGCACCAGACCGACGCCATCAAGGTGGCCCAACGAAACGAAAGCTATGTCCTGACGACGGGCACCGGTTCGGGCAAATCGCTCGGTTACTTCATTCCCATCGTCAACCACGTGCTGCGCCGACAACGCGAAGGCAAGCCCTGCCCAGGAATCAAGGCCATCGTGGTCTATCCCATGAACGCCCTCTGCAATAGCCAGAAGCAGGAACTGACGAAGTATCTGAATTGGGGGTTCGATGAGGGCAAGAGTCCGGTCACCTTCGCCGCTTATACCGGTCAAGAAAAGCAGAACGAACGAGATTCAATTTCCCAAAATCCGCCGCACATTCTCCTGACCAACTACGTCATGCTCGAACTGATCATGACCCGGTTTCAGGAGACCGACAGAGCGATCCGCCAACATGCCGGGAATCTCGAGTTCCTGGTCTTGGACGAGCTCCACACCTACCGGGGCCGTCAAGGCGCGGACGTCGCCATGCTCGTCCGCCGGATTCAGGAGCGGTTCAATAAAAAACTGATCTGCATCGGCACGTCCGCCACCATGACCTCCGAAGGGACGCGTGAGCAACGCGACGAGCAAGTGGCCAAGGTCGCCGGCGATCTATTCGGCCAAGAGATCTCTCCCGACAACATCATTCGGGAAACCCTGAAGCCAACGACGAATCAGCCGGATAACCTCGATTCAAAGGACTTTCCCCACACCCTACGCCAGGCGCTGGAAACGGGCATCGACGAAAACGTCACGACCTGCGAAGAACTGGCGAACAATCCTCTCGCCCACTGGGTAGAGCGCAACCTCGGGCTTAGCCGGGAAGAAGATGGGACGCTCGTCCGGATCCAGCCCCGCTCTCTAGAAAACGCCGCCAAACAACTGGCGGACGAATGCGATCTGAAAGAAATCGACCATTGCCGGGAACGCCTTCAAGACTTCCTGCTCAAGGCCCACCGGATCAAGAACCAGGACGGCCGCAATTTCTTCGCCTTTCGTCTGCACCAGTTCATCAGCGGCGCAGGCAACGTCTACTCCACCCTCGAAAAACAAAACGACCGATACCTTACCTTGAACGGGCAGCAATTCGATCCCAAGGATCGCAAGAGATTATTTCCCGTTTGCTTCTGCCGGGCGTGCGGGCAAGAGTACTTCCCCGTCTTAGCCGAAGGAACGGCCAAACGGCCTACCGCATTCCAAGCCAGAGAACTCACTTACCGAGCCAGCGATACCGAGGATCAAAAGTCGGGTTATCTCATGCCCGATAACGACTCGTCGTTCGATCCCGAAAAACTGGAAGAAAACTATCCTTCGGACTGGCTGGAAACCAAGGGAGGCAAGCTCCTGGTCCGCCAGACCTACCGTCCCTATATTCCCGTCGAGCGGCTGGTCGACACGGACGGCAACGTAGCCGACCAAGGCCTACGAATGTTGTTTATCCCAGGTTCGTTCCGGTTCTGTCTCAATCCGAAATGCACGGCGGTGTTCCGGGGCACTCGAAACGAAATAAGCAAGCTTTCGGGATTAACGAGCGAAGGACGAACTTCGGCCACTACTTCTCTCATGCTCTCGGGCCTGCAACTGCTCAATTCCACGACCCTCGAGGATAAGACGAAGAAAATCTTGGGATTCATCGACAACCGGCAAGACGCGAGTCTTCAGGCAGGACACTTCAACGATTTCCTCCATGTGCTCCTGATCCGAAGCGCCCTCATCGAGGCCATCCGATCCCAAGGCAGTCTCATGGACGAAAATCTCACTCAGGGCGTCTTCGACGGATTGAAATTGGATTATCAGGAATATGCCTCAAATCCCGAGGCCAAGGGATTCAAAGTCACGAACACCCAACGGGCATTTCGTGACGTCATGGGGTATCGACTGTATCAGGATCTCAAACGAGGCTGGCGAATCACCAGTCCGAACCTGGAGCAACTCAAGCTGCTGAGTTTTCAATACAAGGGAATCGAGGATTGCTGTCAGGACGAAGGGGAATGGCAACCGGACGGCAAACGGCACGCCGACATTCCCAAGGAAAGTCGAAAAATCGTCGCCGACCTCTCGTCCGAAGTTCGTCAAAAGATCGCCACAGATCTCTTGGACCGAATGCGGCAGGAACTCTGTATCAAGACCTTCTATCTGGAACCGGAATCTCAAGAACGCATCCGAAACTTGAGTGCCACCGAATTGAAGGAACCCTGGGGATTTACCGAAGACGAGAACGTGAGGAATCTGGTTTCGTGCTACTACATGATCCCTCGGCCCCAAAAGGCAGCGCGGACCATGCGGCGCAGGGATTCCAACCTACACTTCATCTCGGATCGTTCCCGATTCGGCCGGTGGCTACGAAGCGAACTGAACTACCGGAGCAATGACCAGAAGGTGTTCAATGGCATTATGGACTTTCTGCTCAAGGTCCTGGAAATCTACGGAATCGTAGAATCCAGAGAACTGGCAGACGGACTCAAGGGCTATCGGATCGTGGCTTCGGTCCTGGAATGGCATCCCGGCGATGAGTCGGAACAAAGTGAATCCAACCCGTATTTCTACCAGTTGTACCGCTCGGTCGCCGAGATGCTTCGGCAGAACGATTGCGAACTGCACCGACTCGAAGCGAGGGAGCATACCGCGCAAGTGGAAACCGAAATCCGCATCGAACGAGAGCAACGTTTTCGCCAAGGATTGGAAAATGCCAAAGACCAAAAAGGACTGCCTCTCCTGTTCTGTTCTCCCACCATGGAACTCGGGGTCGACATCTCCTCTCTCAATACCGTCTTCATGCGAAACGTCCCGCCGACCCCGGCCAACTACATCCAGAGAAGCGGAAGAGCGGGTCGCAGCGGCGATCCGGCCCTCGTCGTGACCTACTGTTCGGCCAAATCCCCTCACGATCAGCATTTCTTCACCGATCCCCAACGCATGGTAGCCGGCGAAGTCTCACCACCGTCGATCGATCTGGCAAACGAGGATCTCGTCCGCAGCCATCTCCACGCCGTCTGGCTCACCGAAACGGAAGCGAATCTGGGTAGTTCGGTCCAAGATAATCTCGATACCGAAGACCTCGACAAACTCCCGCTTCGGGAAGAAATCAATCAGCAAATCACCTCGGTAAAGGTCAATCAGCGAGCCAAAGAAAGATCCCAATGGTTGATGGAAAATCTGAAAAAACATCTCACCGAGGGAAACGCCTACTGGTACCGAGATGCTTGGCCCGACAGCGTCATTGACGGAGCAGGCCTTCGCCTGGGAAAGGCGTTCGATCGCTGGCGTTCGCTATTCCGAGCGACGATAAAACAAATGGACAGGGCCCATGCCATTCTCAATAAGTTAGGGTCCAACCAAAAGATAATCGACGCGGCGAAAAGACGGCATGACGAAGCCAACCAGCAGATGAAACTGCTCAGGTCAGAACAGACCGCTTTTCACTCCGACTTCCATACCTACCGATACCTCGCCACCGAAGGATTTCTTCCCGGCTACAATTTTCCCCGGCTGCCGCTGCTCGCCTTCATCCCGGGACGCAAGATCCCGAGCGCGAGGCAATCTTTCCTTTCCCGTCCGAGATTTCTGGGACTCTACGAATTCGGGCCGCAATCCATCATCTACCACGAGGGCAGCACTTACCGGGTGCAGCGCACGATTCTCACCGCCCGTGACGCGGATTCGGAAAGCGATTTGACCACCATTCCGGTACAGACCGCCCGCATCTGCACACACTGCGGATACGGTCATTTCGAAAAAGAAAAGGATTTCGAACGCTGCGTCCACTGCGACAAACCCCTGGAGGGACGGCGGCTCACCAGCCTTTACCGAATCGAACAGGTGTCCACCCGAAGGGTCACCCGCATCAATTCCGATATGGAAGAACGGCAGCGCCAAGGGTTCGAGATGGCGACTACCCTGCGTTTCGCTGATAACAGCGGGGAACTACGCCGGCGACGAATCGAATTGAGACACGAGAAAAAACCGATCGCAGAGATTTGTTACGCACCTGCCGCCACGCTCTGGCGCATTAATCTGGGATGGATGCGGCGAAAGGAAAAATCCATCTACGGATTCGCGGTCAATCCCGATACCGGAGAATGGGCGAAAAACACCGACGCTTCCGCCGCCGCCGCATCAGACAGCATCAGCAAAGACGCTCCGAAACAAACGATCACTCCATTCGTCGAAGACACCCGGAATGTCCTGATTTTCGAACCGAAACTCGAACTATCTCCGGAAGCCCGCATCACCCTGCAATTCGCCCTGAAAGGAGGCATCGAAAAGGAATTCCAACTGGAGGAAGCCGAGTTGGCCGTCGAACCACTGCCCGACGAAGAAAAACGGACGTCGATTCTTTTCTACGAGGCTTCCGAAGGAGGCGCGGGCGTGCTCACCCGACTCGTCAACGATCCCGAAACCGTCAAGAGGATTGCCCGCCGAGCACTCGAGATCTGTCACTTCGATTCCCAGTCCGGACGATGGAACGGTCATGTCGATTCGAAAGATCTCGAAAACCGGGAAGGCGAATGCGAAGCGGGTTGTTACCGCTGCCTGCTCAGTTTCTACAACCAGCACGATCACCCTTCTATCAATCGAAAAAATCGGGAAATGCTGGAATTCCTCTGCCAGATGGTTCACTGCCATCCGACCTTCTCCGACATTTCCGGTGAGAAACTGCAGGAGGAGTCCGAGTCCTCGCTGGAACAGGAATGGATTCAATACCTGAAGGATAATCAATACCGGCTTCCTGATAAGGGGCAGTTTCCCATAGAGAACCTGACTCGTCCCGATTTCGTCTACGACGGTTGCCAAGCCCTCGTCTACATCGACGGCCCGCACCATCAGTCACCCACCCAAGGAATGCGGGACGCAAACCAAACCCGTCAACTCGAGGATCTCGGCTACACCGTGGTGCGTTTCTCCACCGATCGAGATCGCTGGCCGGAGATCTTAAGCGAGTATCCCTGGGTTTTCGGCTCTCCGAGCAAAACGTAGGACTCGATCAGAAATCAGAATTCATCTTGAAAACGACGGATTTCGGTTGCTATCGTCCCGACCAGTTCCCTGACTTATTATCGGAGCATGTTGCGTTTTGCCCGAAAGTTTTAACTGAAGAGATATTCGGCAAATGGTTGAAACAGAATCATTCAAGCCGGGATCTCTGGTCAAGGCACGCGGGCGAGAATGGATCGTTCTCCCCGAAAACCGTCCGGACCTTCTTCGTCTACGGCCCCTGGGTGGATCCGATAACGATGCCACCCTCCTCTGTCTTTCCTTAGAACCCGAGCCTCCCCATCCCGCCACCTTCGATCCACCCGATCCGAACCGGCCAGGCACTCAGGAATCGGCAATCCTGCTACGAGACGCTCTGCGTCTGAAACTCCGTGCCGGTGCAGGCCCCTTTCGTAGTTTCGGCAATCTTAATTTCGAACCTCGAGCCTACCAACTGGTGCCTCTGCTCGTCGCTCTCCGACTCGATACCGTTCGCCTGCTCATCGCCGATGACGTGGGTATCGGTAAGACCATCGAAGCAGGCATCATAGCCCGAGAACTGATCGACCGAGGCGAGATCGAGCGCCTTACGGTAATTTGCCCACCGCACCTCTGCGACCAATGGCAATGGGAACTGTCGAACAAGTTCAGCATCGACTCGGAGGTCGTTCGCACCGGAACTGCCAGAAGATTGGAAAAAGGCTTGCGCCCCAACGAATCCATTTTCGAAGCCCACCCCTTTACCGTGGTCTCTCTTGATTTCATCAAGTCGGATCGCAGACGTGCTGATTTCCTGCGCGCCTGTCCCGAATTCGTCATTGTCGACGAAGCCCATACCTGCGTACGGGCGAACACCAACACCAACACCCGGCACCAGCGATACAAACTGCTCCAAGGTCTGGCCGAAGGCGATCCCCAAAGAAACATGGTGTTTCTGACGGCCACACCTCATTCCGGGGACGACACAGCATTCCACAATCTTCTCTCGCTGATCAATGTCCGTTTTCAGGAACTGAAGGACCTGCCCGAGGGGAACAAACGCAGAGAGCTACGGGAGGAACTCAGGTCTCATTTTATCCAGAGACGACGAGGCGACATCAGTGAGTGGAATGACGATGGCCAGTTTCCCAAGCGCGAAAGCAGAGAAGCCACTTACTCCCTCACGGGAAATTGGGGGGTTCTCTTCGAGGAAGTGCACTCCTACGCCCGGACTTTGGTTCGGCGGGCCGAGAAAGGATCTCGCCTGGAACAGCGCATGTCATGGTGGGCGGCACTGGCTCTATTGCGATGCCTCTCTTCAAGCCCGGCGGCGGCGGTTCAAGCCCTGCAAACTCGACTATCGGCAACCGAAGGCAACGACGAGAAAGAACAGATCCGAGACTTGGACCAAAGCGCGTCCGTGAACGTCTTGGACGAAACCGACGACGACACTCTTGCCCTGAAAGAAAGCGTTCCTGCCGGCACGGTAGAATCCCAAATAGATACCCAAGAATTGTGCAGCCTCATCGATAAAGCCGATGCACTGCGAGGTCCTCAAAAGGATCCCAAACTCAAGGTCTGCATCGCCCAAGTGAAATCCCTGATTTCAGACGGTTTCCGTCCGATCGTGTTCTGTCGCTATCTCGCAACGGCCCATTACCTCCGCAAACAGTTGGTCGACGCTCTGCCCACCAAAACCACCTGTGTCGAGGTGATCACCGGGGAACTCGTTCCCGCCCAACGAGAAGAAAAGGTTAGCGACTTCCACAATCTCGCGAAGGATATCACCCCGGTACTCGTAGCCACCGACTGCCTCTCCGAGGGAATCAATCTGCAAAACCACTTCAACGCCGTCATCCACTACGACCTCACTTGGAACCCAACGCGACACGAACAGAGAGAAGGTCGTGCCGACCGTTTCGGCCAATCTTCTCCTACCGTGCGCACGGTCATGCTTTACGGAAAGGATAATCCGGTAGACGAAGCTGTAATACGCGTCATCCTCAGAAAAGCCGAAAGAATCCGCAAGGAACTCGGGATTGCCGTCCCGGTTCCGACGGACAACAACAAAGTGGTCGAGACAATCATGCGAGAAGTACTCTCTCACGACAGTTCTACCCTACCTTCCAAAGAACTTGAGTTGGAAGTGGACCTCGCTTGGGAAAAAGCCAAAGAACAGACGACCCGAACCGTATTTGCTCAACGTAAGCTCTCTCCTGGAGAGGTGATGCCCGAGTGGCGCAAAGCCGTTTCCGTATGCGGCGGCGAGGAAGACGTAGCCCGCTTCGTAGAACTCGCTTCCGAATATTTGGGCGCTCCGCTGGGTTGGAAAAACGGTTACAGCCGACTTCCTTTGCTCCATCTCCCCAAACCATTGCAGGATAGATTGAGTAGCATCGGTTTCGACGAATCACTCCGCATATCCTTCCGGCAACCCGCTCCGCATGGTACGATACACATCCACCGCGCCCATCCATTGGTTTCATATCTTGCCGATCACTTGACCGAACTCGCCTTGGAATCGAAGGAGGCTGGAGTATCCCGTTCCAGCGCTTTTTTCACCGACGGAGTGAATATCCGAACCGTGCTGTTCCTGCTACGGATCCGTCATCAAATCCAGATCGTTCAACAAGGAGAAGAAAACGGATTCCGTTCCATCATGGCAGAGGAATGTCTTGGAACTGCCCTTCGAGGCACTACCGAAGTGAAACCGCTGTCAGAAGCCGACGCCCTGAGTCTGCTTACCATGAAACCGAGCCGCAACATGGAAGAAAGTCAGAAAACGCATCTTATCAAACAGGAATTGAATAGATTACCCTCGCTGGAATCCACCTTCAATGGCATTGCAGAGAATCGAGCCCAAACGCTACTAGCCGATCATCGCAGAATCCGAGAGGCCGGCAATATGAAAGGTCAACGGTACAAGGTCGATCCGGTTCTTCCCGTAGACATTATGGGTATTTTCGTTTTCATGCCTCAGGCCCGTATTTCGCCCCAATGATACAAAAGGGAATCCACGATTATTCCGCGCTTCGGATCGAAGGTGGCCTGCTTCCGCCCGATTTCCTGCATGATGTCGTCAACCTGAAAGCTCCCCACCAGAAAGGCGAGGATTACGATCTCTCTCCTTCGCTAACCATCCAGGAGGAGTTATCCCGTTACTGGCGAATCGCCCAGGATCGTTACCAAGTTTACGAACGTCACCGTCACCGATCGGATCCCAACGCATCTTCAGCCATAATCGATGCGTGGCTCGTCCCCCTGCTTAAGTCAGTACTGGGATATCACGATTTGACTCAATCCAATCACATCGAACTCGACGAACGCGTTTTTCCCCTCTCACACCAAGCATGCAAGGGTGTTGTCCCCTTCCTGCTAGTAAGTCCTCATTTCGAACTCGATCACCCGGTCCCAGAATTCGGAGGGGAGAGAAAACAGCAGGCTCCGCACAATCTGGTTCAAGAATATCTCAACACTACCGACAAGGCTCTCTGGGGCGTTATTTCCAACGGGTCGAAATTTCGCATTCTCCGGGACAACGTAAGCCTTACCCGGCCTTCCTATCTGGAAATCGATTTCGATAAGATTTTCAGAGAAGAACTCTTCCCCGACTTTACCGCACTTTGGCTCGCGATCCATGCTAGCCGACTGAGGCCTAAAAACGGTAAGCCGTCAAGTTGCGTCATCGAAAAATGGCGCGATAAGGCTCATGAAACAGGAGAACGAATCCGTGATAATCTCCGCGACGGAGTCACTGAAGCATTAAGACAGCTCGGCACTGGGCTCTTAAGGCATCGAGACAATGTGACTCTGTTGAAAAAAATCAATGAAGGTGCGTTATCTGATACCGATTTTTACGAGGAGTTACTTAGAATCGTCTATCGCCTGATCTTCCTTTTCGCTGTTGAAGATCGCAATCTATTACATCACCCTGAAGCAACTCAAGAACAGAAAAGGATCTATGCGGAAGGCTATTCGCTCTCCAGAATACGTGATCGTGTTCGACTTCGAAGATATTATGATCACCATAAAGATATATGGAACGGACTTCAAATTACTTTTACCGCACTTAACCTAGGAGCGGAGGTAATCGGCGTACCTGCCCTTGGCGGGCTCTTTCGACACGATTTTTGCCCGTTACTCGACAAAGCATCCATCGATAACGTGTATTTACTCAAAGCGGTGCAACGACTTGCGTTTTTTAAAACCGAAAGTAATCTTACCCGGATTAATTACCGAGACATGAATACCGAAGAACTCGGATCAGTATACGAGAGCCTACTCGAACTACATCCCAAAGTAGATGCCACTTCATCTGAACCAACTTTTGATTTCATTAGCGAACAAACATTGGGCAGTAAACGAAAACTCACCGGCTCCTACTATACCCCGGCCCCGCTAGTTAATCAGCTTATTCGCACCACATTGGAACCGGTTATCAAACAAACTATTGACAATAATCCCACTGCACCTGTCGAAGCTTTATTGAATTTAAAAATACTTGATCCAGCATGTGGTTCAGGACATTTTCTTTTGGCTGCCGCTCGGCGTTTAGCCACCGAAATATCCATAATTGAATCAAACAGTGACCTTCCTAGTGAAAAGAGCCGTCAAAACGCTTTGCGCGAGGTAATGCTGAACTGTATCCATGGAGTCGATAACAATTCCATGACTGTCGACCTGTGCAAGGCAGCACTCTGGATCGAAACCGTTGTGCCAGGTAAACCTCTGACATTTCTTGATTCACACATTTTGCTGGGTAATAGTTTAGTTGGCATTATTGATCCGTCGATAATTGATGACGGTATCCCTAATAATGCTTACAAAGCATTGACCGGTGACGACAAGAAAGCGTGTAGTGATTTGAAAAAAAGAAACAAGCTAAACCAAAAACAATTACAGACTGATCTTATTTTTCACAAGACTAATTCTAACTTAATTGAAAAAATACCCAATTATCAAGAGATGACAGAAGATTCAATCGAGGATATCGAGAGAAAACGTACTGCTTGGACTATTAGATGCGAAACTCTAAGTATTGAACGCCAAGTGTCGGATGTTTATGTAAGCACTTTCTTTGCAAACAAATCAATTGATAATATCGAATCAGTCCCTTTATCGGGACATTTGAATCTATTGCCAACAACTAATTCATCAGACATAACTCTTAATAAAATTCTAATTCCTTGTACGGAAATAGCAAAAGATAATAAATTCTTTCACTGGCATCTTGAGTTTTCAAAAATTATGGAAAAAGGAGGATTTGACATCCTACTAAGTAATCCACCCTGGGAGCGAATTAAACTACAAGAATTGGAATTTTTCGCATCGCGTTCCGACAAAATTGCTAAAGCACCCAATAAAGCGGAACGCAATCGTCTTATTAAAGAACTTAATGACACTGATACCGCCCTTCCTTCGGAATTGAAGCTATATCAAGATTTTCTAAATACAAAAAGATCATTTGAAGCTATTAATCTATTTGTTCACTCAAGTGGCAGGTTCCCTTTAACGGGAGTGGGGGACGTAAACACTTATGCGTTGTTCTCCGAGTCTGTGTTGCAATTATTAAATAACCGAGGACGAGCTGGTTTGATTGTACCCACTGGAATTGCTACAGATCATACCACCAAAGCATTCTTCGAACACGTCTTTTCCCAGAAAAGACTTATTAGTATGTTTGATTTTGAAAATCGCAGACCGGTATTTCCAGGAATTCATAGATCTATTAAATTGAGTCTTTTATCATTGAGTGGCGAAATTAATAACATTACAGAATCTGAATTTGCTTTTTTTCTTCATACTGCAGAACAATTAAAAGAAACCGAACGCCGTTTCAAATTATCCATTAAAGACATTTTATTGTTTAATCCTAATACCAAAACTTGTCCGATCTTCAGATCTAAACGTGACTTAGATATTATGCGTAAAATCTATCAACATTCCGGAGTGTTTTGGAAAGATGCTACAAATGATTGTCCTCAAGACAATCCGTGGGGTATTAAATTTCAAAGTATGTTTCACATGGCAAATGATTCTTATTTGTTTAAAACTCGGGAACAATTAGATAATGACGGTTGGAATCTTAAAAATAATATATTTGCGAAAGACTCCAAGTATTATTTACCTTTATATGAAGCAAAGATGTTCAATCAGTACGATCACAGATTCGCCACATTTGATGGAGTCCCAAATGATGATTTGATCAAAGGTAAGGCAAGATTAACATCAGACATTGAAAAGCGTAATATTGATTTTGAACCGATTCCACGTTATTGGGTGGCTGCAGAAGAAGTGAAAAAAAGACTTGATTTAATTTATATTTCCGATATTAAGAGCAGCAGAGCAGCAGAGCAGCAGAGCAGCAGAGCAGCAGAGCAGCAGAGCAGCAGAGCAGCAGAGCAGCAGAGCAGCAGAGCAGCAGAGCAGCAGAGCAGCAGAGCAGCAGAGCAGCAGAGCAGCAGAGCAGCAGAGCAGCAGAGCGAAAATCCAACTTGCAATCAGAGCGGTCTCGGGATCGACAAACGAGAGATCAGCAATCTGCAATACACTACCAATCGTCGCAGTCAATCACTCCTCGACACTTATCAATCTCCCTTGATAATAACAACCATACGACGCATCACCAGATCTACAGACAATCGAACAATAATTTTGACAGTAACACCAGGTTACGGTCTCGGAGACGCAGCAATTTGTATCAGTTCGTCCCATGGTTAACTACATTTCGAGATATTACCAACTCAACGAATATTCGAACGTGCATACTATCAGTTTGCTTTTTAACAGCTATGAATAATAAATCTCCGTTAGTATATAGTTCCACGTTTACTAACAGCTTTTTACTTCAGGCTTTATGTAATTCATTTGTTTTCGATTACGCAACCAGAACTTCTATCGGAGGCACTAACTTAAGTTATTTTATTATTAAACAACTTCCTGTATTCCGACCTAAAGAATTTGACAATAACTTTTGCAAAATGACATTTACCGAATTTATTTTGCCTAGGGTGTTTGAGTTAACTTACACGTCATGGAGTTTAAAATCTATCGCAGATCATTTTAATTATGACTATGCTCCTTTTGTTTGGAATGAAGATCGTCGATTTAAAATTAAATGCGAATTAGATGCCATGTTTTTTTACATGTATGGCCTTGATGCAGACGATATCGATCACATAATAGACTCTTTTCTAATCGTCAAACGCAAGGATAACGAAAAATATGATTGCTATCTCACCAAAGATACTATTTTTGAAATTTACTCATCAATGATAAACGCTATTCACAACAATCATATTTACAAAACGATTCTAACCCCGCCACCAGGTGTTCCCCATCAAATTATTAAATCATAACTGCTTATCTTTTCTGAACTATTATCGAACTCGATTTGTTTTAATCCACAAACAATGATTTCTAACCTTTCATACTAATTCTTAAATTCGATCGTTCTTTCCCACCATTACATCATCACAATCTAATTATTTAGAAACGTGTCTGTCTACCAGAATTATTTCTAATTCAAATTGGATGATTGGAGAATGGTTGTCAAATAACCTTCAGACAGGGACATTCTGAGTCGGGTTCCAAAGCATTACGATTCAAACGATCTTCGCAGGACGGTATGCAACCACCTCAAGATCTTGCTTACTTCAATTCTCTGACTATATTTTCAATCTCTGGAACGACTAACCCTGACGCGGGCACTGATTTGCCTCGCCCGTGATCAAGACATGCCACAGATGTCGTCAGCAGGAAACCAGCGATCCTGATTCCGCCCGCACCTTCGGTCGCGAAAGCACTTACGCCCGCAGCCACTCCTGTGGAGTAAACAACAGTGAAATCTAGCAGACCGTGAATACGCTCCGTTCACCCCCTGTACTATTTGGGGACTTGGGAGAAGCAGACCTGCGGGCTGGCTCCTCCCTGACCTCCCGCGGAGGGTTAGGAAGGAGCCACTGTCAAATCAATTTGATTTGTGATATTTATGACTTTTCGTTCGAATCGAACGAAATCGGGCCGCAAATCGAGAGTTACCTTACGTCCCCTGTACCTTTGAGCTTCTGGAGGGGACTTGTGCCTCGATTTGTTGGCCACGATCAATGCCAGTAGAAAGTTTGCGTCTTGGAACGCCAGTGCCGGGATTGGCAATCGTAGTAGCGGATCAGCACTGACAGCAACCAAATTATGGATCACTATCACTACACCGTAGGAATCGACTGGGGATCGACGAACCATCAGAATTCCCTCATCGATGCCCCAGGCAAATTATGCGGCGAACAATCCTTTCCGCATGGATCCCAGGGCCTGCGTGATTCAACCCAATGGATCAAAACCGCCACGAACGCCGCGCCGCACCAGATCGGGACCGCCATCGAGATGCCTCACGGCTCGGTGATGGAATCCATGATGGAATCCGAATTCAAAGTCCACGCCATCAACCCCAAGCAACTGGATCGCTTCCGGGATCGTTTTTCGCCGGCCGGCGCCAAGGACGACCGCCGGGACGCTCAAGTGCTAGGAGATGCCCCGAGGACGGATCCTCAGGCTTTGCATCAACCGAATCCCACCAGCTCTCAGATCATCGTGCTCCGTGATTTATCGCGAACGGCCGAAGATCTCATCTCCTCGAAAACGTAATTCACCAATAAGATCAAACAGTATTTCTGGCAGTATTTTCCTCAGTTTCTGGAATTGGAGCCGGACTTGTCCAAGTCTTGGATCCGTGAACTCTGGGAACGCATTCCCACTCCCAAAAAAGCCAAGCGTATCCGCTTCGGCACCGTAGCCAAACTGCTCGCCCAGCATCAAGTCAGAAAAATCTCCGCAGAGCAAATCCACAAGATACTGCGTCAACCGGCGGTGACCGTCGCCGAGGGTGCCGTCGAGGGGCCATGGGTACGGTCAAAAACCGCCTTCAAACAACTTGCCGTGACCATGGAAGAACTCAATACCACTCCTTGGATGAGTGACGAGACGACCGAGAAACTGGCGGCTTCCCTGCAAGCCAACGATCAAGCCATCTCCCCCGAGGAGGGAGCGCCAGCAACTGACCCGACTCCGGCTCTCCATCAGGATATCGCCATTCTCAGATCAATTCCGGGAGTCGGTCGAATCGTGCTTGGCATCCTGTTGGCCGAAGCTTTTCATCTGTTCGAAAAACGTGATCGAGTGGCCCTGCACTGCCTCACCGGAATCGCTCCCGCAACCCGGCGCTCCGGAAAACAACATTTCGTGGTTCGACGAATGGCAGCTCACCCCCGACTGCGGGATGCCAGGTATCACTGGGCCAGAGTGACCGTCTCAAGAGATCCTCCCAGCAAACGCAAGTATGCCGCGCTTCGCCAACGGGACATCAACAGGATCGAGCCTTGAGAAGCGTCGCTGATCGGCTCATCTCCATCGCTTGTACCATGCTGCTCCACGGTTCCCTCAGCAATCCTTCGCGGGAACAAGCAACCGCCTCTAACCAGACAAATGGCTATTGCCAACCGATTCCGGTTCATCATCGAATCAACCTCGGCTCACGATGGGCACCGGCAATAACCCAAGCCAACGGCGTTCGATTGAAAGGGCCTTCGCCAATTGTAGCATGTCAGCCAATCCGCGATAGCAATCGCCTGATGTTAGCTCTACCCGAAAATCTGAAAATCGGGCTGAATAACCCCTTGAAAATGGTAGAAAGTTCCCTCCCTCCAAAAAACAACCCCTTTAGTGAATAATTGCGATTTTCGTCTTTTTCGTATTGCAAGTTGGGTAAATCGACGTATCGTATCCCAAAGTATATGGCACGGATTGCAGAACAAAGCCTTCACCGGCGCATCATAGAACACGCCGATAACCTACCGGAATCCGCACCGTTATCCCCCGACACTCTCCTCCATTTGGGCGATCGTAATACGGTTGCCAAAGCGTTATCGCACCTTGCTCGTTCAGACGAATTAATTCGAATTTGGCGTGATGTCTATATGCGCCCGATCGAAACTCGTTATGGGCAGCGTTTACCATCTATCGTCAAAGGAATCAAAGCTCTTTCGGAACTTTGGGACGAGACAATAGTGTTATGCGGCGGAGCAGCTGCAAACAATCTCAGACTGACAACCCAGAACCCGGTACGATTAGTCTACCTAACATCAGGTCCTGACCGTCGGCTGAGATTCGGTAAATTGACTGTCGAACTGCGCCATACTTCGAGTTGGAAACTGGTGGCTCCTCACAGCAGAGCCGGTGCGATAATCCGCGCCTTGGATTGGTTAGGCCCTGAAGAGGTGTGCGATCACTTAGAAACACTTTTGCCGACCCTTACCGAAAATGATCTGGACGACCTAATATCCGCGCAATCGGTCTTGCCCAACTCCTTGGCTAATGCCATCAACACGATAATCTCACATGCCCGGCGAACTTTACCAGCAACAGTCAACCAATGACCGACGTCAAGCGTTAGAAACGGCTCAGAAAAAGGGAGGCCAGTACCTCTTTCTGCTTGAAAAGGACATCTGGATAGTTGCAACGCTCGACGTACTGTTCAGCGCACCATTCGGGAATAACTTAATTTTTAAGGGCGGCACCTCGTTGTCAAAAGTATGGAAGGTAATCCGCCGCTTTTCGGAAGATATCGACATAACCTACGATATTCGCGCATTTGCTCCTGATCTAGTTTCAGGAGCTGGTGAGGAAGCGATACCGCCTACACATAGTCAACAAAAACGATGGACTCGAGCAATCCGCACTCGTCTTACCGAATGGGTCAACGATCAGGCTTGCCAGTTCGTCAGTGAAAAACTCGCTATTAATGGTTTCGAAGCCGATGTTCGTGCCCAAGGAGACCGTTTGTACATCCATTACGAATCACTATTCGAGCAACCCCAACTGACAAATCCCGAAATCATAACCGAATTTGGGGCACGATCAACAGGCGAACCGCACGCCACTCATACGGTCAGTTGCGATTCAGCGGCACTCATACCGAATTTGATTTTTCCTGAAGCTCGTCCCAAGGTTTTACTTGCCGAACGCACTTTTTGGGAAAAGGCGACCGCTATCCATGTCTACTGCCGACAGCAGCGGCGACGAGGTGAACGCCTATCGAGACATTGGCATGATCTCGTGCGCCTCGATGATTCCGGTATCGCGGCATGTGCGCTCGCCGACCCAGAAATTGCAAAATCTGTGGCTCGCCACAAAGCGATGTTCTTCGCAGAAAACGACGTCAATGGTGAAAGAATTGATTATCACGCTGCGGTGACCGGCGATTTGCAACTCGTCCCTTCAGACGCCGCATACGAGGTGCTCGCAGAAGATTACGCGAATATGCAGGCGAGCGGCATACTGCTCGACGAAAAAGAACCGTTCAGTTCACTAATGGAACGCTATGCAGCCATCGAATCTCGGGCCAACAGTTTACTTGCCTGACGGGATCTATTCGATAGCCATTTGGCAAGCACGCACTTTTTTTTCAAAGCCGAAAGAAAAACCGCTAACCGAATCCCGGTAATATCCTGTCGGCTAACAGGTCTCAAATTCGAGCCGCCCCGGTCGTCAAGACCGTGGGTACCAGATTACACCTTCAACTTACTGACCCATCGACTAGGTGCGAGTTGGAACATCCTCCAGAGATTCGAAACGAAACACCAGAGACGCCTCCGGAATACCGGGCAACCTGACCTCTGAGACGATTTCCGAAGAATCGAAATATAGACCACTGACGACGAAACAAACCGCCTCAAAGACGAAGAATCCTGAAACAGAGAATCCCGCCAACTTCTTCCCTCTTCGAAATCGAGAAAACCCCTAGTTGTCCGCACCTTCCCTAACCGTCACGTCCCTTCAAAAGAGTGCCTGCTCTCAACGATTTCCCGATCGGTCGCCATCCCAAAAACTAAGACCTTCCGGCGGGTTCGACAACCCGACCGGAAGGCCTTGACCACACTAACTGAGCGTCATCCAAACGGTGAATAACGCTACGGCTTCTCGTTTTATTTCCTCAACTTGGCCGCAGCGCTATTGATCTTTTTCCACTTCAACTCCAACTCGTGTTCCTTGGCCTTCAGCATCTTCGCTTTCTGCTCAACTTCATGGAACTTATGCTTCAACTCAATTTCACGAGCTTCCAATTTCAATTGTTTAGCTTTGAAATTCAACTCCGCCTCTCTCAATTTCAATTTGAGCTCCCAGATCTCCAGTTCCTTGGCCTCCTCAGCCATATTCCCTTTTAGATCTTTCCATTGCTCGAAATGTTTTTCTTTCCATCCTGCCATTTTAGCCTCGTGATCATGATGGAAGTCTCTTGACTTCTCCTTTAACTTTTCAACCATCTCCTGCGCTTCTCGAGATTCTTTGTCGTGAGCGTGTTTCTCACAATAATCACAATCATGGTGATGCTCCCCATCATCGTCATGATGATGCTCTCCGTCATCGTCATGATGATGCTCTCCGTCATGGTCATCGTGATGCCTCCAACCGTCATGGTCATGGTGGTCCCCGGGATGGTGTCCTCTCTCGTGATCGTGATGTTCTTGGGCCTTCTCTGATCTAACGATCATCTCTCTCATGTGCTGCATGGCTTCCTGCCTACGCTGCGAATCCTCCCGCTTTTCCTGCTCGATCAAACGACGAACCTCATGACCGTCTCGATCGTGGTCGTGATCCTTTCCATCCACGTGCCTTTCTTGAATATCAATATGTATAGTCCCTGGGTTGACCGACGAACCAATCTCCCTAGCTTCGCTAAGAATCACCCGCCCTTTCTCCAACAGTTCCTGCCGTTTTTCTTCCGGGATATGGGATTGAACATGACGCCTGATCACATCCCGATGTTCATTTGAACCGATAACGTCCCCAATTTGCTCGATGATTTTCGGAGCGATTTTCGCTCGCAGCTCCCAAAGTTCATGCCGTTCTTCTTCCGGGATGGCGGCCTCAATGCGACGCATCATCGCTTCCTCGAATTCTCCCGAAGCGATGGCTTTGCCGATCTGCACGCGAATTTCCGGACCGATCCGCTCTCGCAATTCCATCAGCTTGCGCCGCTTATCCTCCGGGATGGCGGCCCGAATTCGACGCATCATCGATCTGCCGAATTCTCCCGAACCGCCCCCTTCGCCAACGCGCTGGCGAATTGCCCGAGCGACTCTTTCCCGAGTTTCCATGACTTCGCGCAGCGATCTTCCCAACTCACCGGCTTGCCTTCGACGCATCATTGCCTCTCGCCGTTCTTCAGAACCTCTCGCTCGTTGCATACGGTCGCGACTTTCCGATGCGTTCCGCTCCCGATGTTCCATCATTTCGCGTCGGCCGCCTTCCATCATTCCGGCTTGCCTTCGACGCATCATCATTTCCCGCCGCTCCTTTGCTGGAGACACCACTTTTCGCTCCTGCTTCCGGGTTTCCGAAGTTCTCTTGGCTGAGGATCGGTCCCGACGCTTTTCTTCCGAAACTTTAGATTCGGATTTTGGCTTATCCCGCTCCCGTTGTTCTGCAGATTCGGATTTCTTCTCGGTTGGCTTACGGTCCACCTGAACGCCGAAACTGATGGTTGGCTTGTCCCGCTCCCGCTGTTCGGTGGAATCGGATTTCTTCTCGGTTGGCTTTCGATCCATCTGAACGTCAAAACTGATGGTTGGCTTGTCCCGCTCCCATCCTTCGGTGGAATCGGATTTCTTCTCGGTTGGCTTTCGGTCCATCTGAACGCCGAAGCCGATGGTTGGCTTGTCCCGCTCCCGTCCTTCGGCGGAATCAGATTTCTTCTCGATTGGCTTTCGGTCCACCTGTATGTCGAAGCCAATTGTTGGCTTGTCCCGCTCCCATCCTTCGGTGGAATCGGATTTCTTCTCGGTTTGCTTTCGGTCCATCTGAACGTCGAAACTGATGGTTGGCTTGTCCCGCTCCCGCTGTTCGGCGGAATCGGATTTCTTCCCAGTTTGCTTATGAACATCCGAAGCGTTCTTTTCCGAAACCTCGTTCGAATCCTTTTCCTCCGGCACGATCTGCAAAGATACCGCATGCCTCTTTTCCAGAACTTTTTCTAATTGGGCCTTTACTTCCTCAATGGGTGTATCTTTCGAAAATTCCAAAATAGTCATCTTTTGGTTTTCCGTAGTCGCCGTCGGCATTTTGCTCTTGAACACCCTGTGTTCGATTTTAGGCAACGTTGTGTCCCCTTCAGAAGGTTCGGCGGTAACGACCGTAATCCGTCCGTCCGCCGTCGAAACCACCGGGGTACCGCTCTTGAGCGCCTCGGTTCCGGATTTCACTAACGTTATCTTGCCGCCGGAATGTTCGAGGGTGATCGTCCCCTCTACGTCCTTGACGGTCTTCAGGGTCAAGGACGCGGTTCCTTCCGAATCGAGGTCGACGGCATCGAGTACTACGACCTTGGTAGATTCGGTCTGGTTCTCTCCGTCCTTGACCTCCTGTGGATTAGCCGCCGCCGAAACCGCCAGCGCCAAGGCGCCTAACCAGCAATAGAGTTCTTTCATACGCGTCGTATTCGACATTGCCTCGCCGAAAACGTTGGAAGTTAACCGATAATTAGAAACTGACATCGAGAAACGAGCGAAGCGACGTCCGACGGCTCGCCGCATGGGATCGCCGATCCAACCGCCACGCCGCCGCCCGTCAGCTCCGATTGCCCCACCAGCGAGAGCCTTCCCGAAAAAACATCGACAATCAACCCCTCTCGCCGCCAAATTACTCGAAAGGAACGTATATCCGGTACGCGACGATCAGGGAATCGTCACGCACCGCCGCCTTGGGCTCAGTCCCGGTTTGGTCCTAACGGAGACCCACCAATCGCCATTCCGTTCCGAATTTGATCGCCTTACCCGTTATGGGTTATTCTCGGTCCGCACCGTCAATCATGAAATCGATTATCCTGAGGTTATTGCTGCTTTGCGCGATTCTTCCCTTCGCGACCTTAGCTGCGGAGCAACCGCCCAACATCGTTGTCATCTTGGCCGACGATCTCGGCTACGGTGATCTGTCCGGCAACAATCCCGACTCCAAGATACCGACGCCGGTGCTGGATCGCTTGGCCGACGAAGGCATGAACTTCACCGACGCCCATTCTCCCTCGGGCGTCTGCACGCCTACCCGGTACGGATTATTGACCGGAAGATATTGCTGGCGCACTCATCTCAAGCGAGGCGTGCTGAACGGAGCGTCGGCTCCATTAATCGAACCGGATCGATTGACCCTGCCGGCCATGTTGGCATCCCGAGGTTACGTCACCGGTCATTTCGGCAAGTGGCATCTGGGCCGCCGTTGGCACCTGAAGGATCCCGACGGCAAAATCACCCCGCCCAACATCGATTGGACTCGGCCGGCTCCCTACTGTCCGCTGGACGCCGGATTCACCTACTCGTTCGCCTTGGCCCAACCGGCTTGGGCTTTTATGGAAAACCGAATGGTCTCGGCTGAACCCACCGAACCGTTCGACTTCACTCACATTCCGTCCCATATCGTCGGTCCGAACAACAACAAGGGATTTCAACAACCGGGATTCACCTTCGAACAGATGATCCCCAACTGGGTGGCCAAAACAAAAGCGTTCATCGCTCGTAGCGCCGCGGCGAAAAAACCCTTCTTCGCCTATTTCGCCCCGATCTGCCCGCACCGTCCCATCAATCCCAATCAGGAATTTCAAGGAAAAAGCGACTGCGGAGTTTTCGGCGATTTCGTCTGCGAACTGGACGCCGCGGTGGGCAGCATCTTGGATCAGTTGAAAGCCTCGGGAGTCGACCAAAACACACTGGTCGTCTTCACGGCCGACAACGGCGCCGAGAATAACGCTTACGGTCATATCGCTACCTACGATCACTGGAGCAGCGGCGGCCTGCGAGGTTGCAAACGCGACCTTTACGAAGGCGGTCACCGAGTGCCGTTCATTGCCCGCTGGCCCGGTCAGATCCGGCTTGGTTCGGAATCCGACGAAATCGTTTGCCTGACCGATATCATGGCCACCGTCGCCGCCATCATCGATTACCCGCTTCCCGCGAACGCCGCCGAAGATTCCTATAATCTGCTCCCCGCCTTACGATCCGAAAAACTGACCACTCCCATTCGAGAAGCGACGGTTCATCACAGCGCACGAGGCACATTCGCCATTCGTCAAGGCGATTGGGTTTATATCGACGCTCCCTCCGGAGCGAACAATCGCGAACCCGATTCCGTTCTGAAAACCCTCGGAGTCAAACCGCACGATCAGCAAACCGAGCTATTCAATCTGCGAACCGACCCTCGGCAAACCACGAATCTAATCGCCGAGCGTCCCGACCAAGCCGAACGACTCTTAGCCATCTTGGATCGCTACCGAGCCGGCGCCCCTTCTCGATGATCGTTCCCGGCCTCCCGCCGATCCTTGATCAAACGCTAACCAATACCCTTTAATCCGAATCTCTTGCGGATTGACGGCCAGGTAAGTCGAACCCGGCTTATCCGGCCGCCTCACCGGACCCGACAATTCGGTTCGCCGACGACTCCCCGATTCCGGCGCCACGAACGCCGGCGACACCCAGACATGAAACGAGAATCGATCAACAAGCAAACCGTTCACTTAACCGAAACCAAAACGGTGGTGTGCGACCCCGACGCGCTCATCGGCTCGAATACCCCCGGTTCACGCGAACCGATCCTAGGCATCGGACAGCAGCAACTGAACGACAACTTTCAGTCGATCCTTCGCACTTACGCCATCTTCTATCCGGTAGCCTATCGCTTTCACCGTAAGATTGGCGAAGGTCGCCAAGGGGTGGTTTTTCTGGCCGAACGCCAAGGTTCGCGCGGCTGCATCACGCAGCACGCCGTCAAAATTTTCGATCCCGCCCTCTATACCAACGTCAAGCAGTACTGGACCGACATGGGGCGAATCGCGGCCCAAGTGTCCCGGCTCCATTCGGCCCGGTCTCCCAACCTCGCCGACTGCGACATCTACGAAGAAACCAACGGCATCGGCTACATCCAGATGGAGATGATCAAGGGAATGAATCTCCGCGAATTCCTGCAACGTTGCGATCAATGCTTTCTCACGCGGGACTGGCAAATATCGCGCGACAAGGAATTGGTGCACACCATCCTGAATCTCCATAACGGCCGATTGTGCATCCAACCCGGCGTTGCCATTTACGTCATGAGGCAAATGCTCGCCGGGTTGGAGACTCTCAACACCGCCCGGTATCTGCACTGCGACATCAAGCCGAGCAACGCCATGATCGATCCCTTGGGCTACGTCAAACTGATCGATTTCGGCCGGGCCGTCATGCTCGACGAACACACCCATCCGCTAGTCGGCACGCCACTCTACATGTCGCCCGAGTCTCACGAACGCCAACCGGCCACCATTCAATCCGACATCTACGCCGTCGGCCTCATCGGACTGGAATTGCTCCGGGGTCAGCGGCTCACCGACAATACCGACGCCACTGAAGCGGACCTGTTAAAGATGAAACTCGCCCTGCCGTCCCGGCTGGAGGAACTTCTGCCCCCCTACGTCCGGGTCAATACTCAGTTGGTTCAGATCCTGAAACGCTTTCTCGATCCCGATCCCCAACATCGGTTCTCCAACGCCCAGTCGGCCGAATCCCGAACCGGCGGTTTGGCCATGGTGCACAAGCAGTTGACCCAAATGGAAATCGACTCGGACTACCGCCGGAACCTGGCTCAGTTCATGAAATTGCTGCTTCATCCGAACCCGCAGCGATCGCCGACGATAACCAATTCGACCATGCCCCTGATGAATTTGGAGAATTAGACCTGCCATCACCGCCGATCTCCGGTAGTGTCCCTCGCCATGCACGGGAACCTTTTTCACGCCCTCGGAGCGATCTGCCTCGCTCTCGCCCTAGCTGCGGGAACCACGGCCAACGCCGATTCCCAACCCAACATCCTGTTCATCTTCGCCGACGATCAGGCCTACGATACTTTGGGGCCGCACGACGACCCGATGGTTCAGACTCCCGCCCTGGATCGTCTTACCTCCCAAGGCGCTCAATTCACCCATTGCTTCAACATGGGGTCTTGGACCGGAGCCGTCTGCGTCGCCTCCCGCACCATGCTAGTAGCCGGGAAAAGCCTCTGGAACGCTCATGCTGTCAATCGAGACATGCGCAACCTGAAGAATCTGGACGACGAAGCCCGGCAACGATTCTTGGATTCGCTTTGGCCCCGCCGGATGCAAACCTTGGGTTACGACACTTATTTCACCGGCAAATGGCACGTCGGCGTTCGGCCTCAAGACCTGTTCAACCAAGTCGTCAACGTTCGCCCCGGCATGCCGCGGGACAAACGGCCCGCCGGCTACAACCGCCCGATTAAAGGCCAGCCGGACACGTGGGATCCGGTAGATCCGAAATTCGGTGGCTTCTGGCAAGGAGGCAAACATTGGTCGGAAGTGCTAGCCGACGACGCGGTAAACTTTTTGAAGGATGCCGGCAAGAAAGCCCAGGAACCCGACGCCAAACCGTTCTTCATGTATCTGGCGTTCAACGCTCCGCACGACCCTCGCCAGAGCCCTCAGAGTTTTCTCGATCGTTATCCCTTGAAGGAGATCAAACTGCCCCGGCCTTTTCTCCCCCAATACCCCCATGTCACGTCCGGCCTCCACCCTCAGTTGCGCGACGAAGCCCTGGCCGTTTATCCGCGCACGAAATTCGCCGTCAAGACTCACCGCAAGGAATACTACGCCATCATCAGCCACCTGGATCAGCAGGTCGATCGCATCCTGAAAGAACTGGAAGCCCAAGGCCTGCGGGAGAACACCTGGATCTTCTATACCGCCGACCATGGACTGGCCGTCGGCCACCACGGATTGCTCGGCAAGCAAAACATGTATGATCACTCGCTACGCGTGCCGTTCCTCGTAGCCGGTCCGGGGGTCAAGGCCGGACTCCAACTCGAAAACCCGATCTATCTGCAAGACTTGATGGCCACCAGCTTGGAACTGGCCGGCGACCGGCAACGCGAAGGCGTCGAATTCGAATCCCTGCTCCCTCACCTCTCCCGCCAGACCTCGACTTCCGACCGGGAAGCCGTCTACGGCGCCTACCAGAACACCCAACGCGCGATCCGCAAGGAGGGCTGGAAACTCATCCTCTATCCCGAACTGAAAGTGAAACGCCTCTATCACTACGCCGCCGATCCTCAGGAGAAACGCGACCTGGCCGCCCAACCGAAACATCAGGATCGCCTGAAGGATTTGTTCGCCGACTTGGTGGGCCTCCAAAAGGAGTACCACGACACTTTGGATCTAAAAGCCGCCTACCCGGAACTGGTCCGGAATTAATCAGCGCCGCGGTTTGGCGGCGGGATGCCGTGCCAGAATTTCGGCCAACTGAGCGACAACGCCAGGACGCTCGGATGAGAGGTTTCGTTTTTCCCCGGGATCGTCGACGTAATCGTAGAGTTCGTATTCGGCCGGTGCGTCCGGCGTAGCGACCGATCGCCACTCCACCAAGCGATACCTTTCGGTTCGGATGGCCCGCCCCATCCGGCCGCGACGGGGATAACAGTGGTAGGCATGATCTCTGATTTCGTGGGAGGGGTCGCGCAGCACCAGCGCCAAGCTCAAACCGTCGAGTCCTTGGGGAACTTTCGGTTCGGGCAAGCCGGCCAATTCCGCGAGCGTCGGAAACAGATCCACCGACTCGGCTAATTGCCGGGTCGACCGGCCGGCCGCCAGGCCTCGGCCCGGAGCCACCACGATTATGGGGATCCGATTGGCCTGCTCGTAATTGGTGTGCTTGGTCCAGTAACCGTGGTCGCCCAAATGCCAACCGTGATCGCCCCATAGCACGATCACCGTATTGCTCTCCAATCCCAACCGCTCCAGTTCGTTCAGAACCTTGCCGATCTGGGCGTCGACGAAAGTGGAGGTCGCGTAATAACCGTGAAGCAGTTTTCGCTGCATCGCGTCCTCGCGCAGATTCTCCACGGTCAAGGGCGTGTAGTTGACGATTTCGCCGCCCCGTTTCCCCGCCCAGTTCGGGGCGCCCTCGGGATGGGTTTGATCGGGAGCGATCGTGAATTTCTTCGGGTCGTGCTGATCCCAATACTTCTGAGGAGCCGTAAAGGGCAGATGCGGCTTGACGAATCCGAGAGCCAGAAAGAAAGGCTGATCCGGACGGCGGCTGGCCGCCCGCAGCCGGCGGATACCCTCTTCGGCGATCCGGCCGTCGGCGTAGGCCCGGTCGGGCACGTCGGTCGATTCCCAAGCGGCTCCCTTGGGCAACGAGCCCACCTTGCCGAGCATCTGGTTGGTGAAAAAAGCGTCCTCGCGAGTCAAGCGCCCGCCGGCGGAATTTTCCGGCAAGAGATATTCCACCACTTTCTCCAGTTGCGGAGCCACGCTCCAGGAAGCCGGGTCTTCGTGGTTGCCGTGTCCGGTATGCAACACCTTGCCCACGGCCTCGGTCCGATAGCCGTGATTCATAAAGTATTGGGGCAACGTCACGGCGTCCGGCGCCGCTTGGCGAAAATTGCGCCCGAGCGAATACACTCCCAAGGTGGTGGAACGGACGCCGAGAAGTAGCGTATTCCGGGAGGGAGCGCAGACCGATTGATTGCAATAGGCGCTTTCGAACCGTACCCCCTGAGCGGCCAACCGATCGATATTGGGAGTGATCGCCCAGCGGTCGCCGTAGCACCCCAACGCCGGTTTCAGATCGTCGACCAAAAGCAACAGGATATTGGGTCGGTCTTGGCCTAAAACGGTTCCCCAGATAAAGACGCTCGCGATCCCCAAACGAAGGAAAGTGCTCATGGACCCGATTATGAACCTCTCTCCGAATAGAAACAGGAAGAATCCCGAGGAACTTGCCGGCCAACGGTTTTCGGCCCTGCGGTAATGCTTTGCGACCAAGGGATTAGCCGAATCGTGCAGCGCCGAATCTTCGCCCTTGGTTCGCCAAACGAATCAACCGTTCCCGACTCGCATACCTTCGGAACCGGTACGCCTGCGATAAGATCCCTTAGCTTGCAGCTACTCGCTCAGCTAGCCTCCGTCTGCCTTCCGTCAAGCCTCACTCGACGTCGCCATTCGAACTTGGCACCCCGATCTCCGGGTCGAATGCTCCACTCCGGTTGTCGGTTCGAATCAAGGTCAGGCCAATGATTTTCAAGACCGCCAATCCAGCCGCTTGCCGATCGTACCGCTCTTCAATGGCGCCTTCGACGAAAGAACGTTCCTTGGTATCACTGCCCGCAACTATCAGATCTTCGCTGCCAAAACCAATTTCCCTATTGATATTCTTCCCATTATCGTTACCTGACAGGTAACGATAATGAACCTCAATCGTGGACATCGCCTTCAAGCATCGGAAGTTTGAAAAACTGATCAACAAGGAAAACGGCTTGGAAAGGAAGTATGGGGTAAAAATGGCGGAAGTTATCAAAAATCGGATGGCGTTTCTCGAAGCGGCGGACAATTTGGAATTAGTACCGCAACATAAGCCTTACAGACGGCATAAACTCAGGGGGGAATGGAAAGGGCATTTCGCCATCGATTTGATCCACCCTTTCCGGTTGATCTTTCGTAATCAAACACCACCGTCTAGCAAGAACGATGAAGAAATTGATCTGAAAAAAATAACGGAGATTGAGATCATCGGAATAATTGACTATCATTAGGAGAGGACAAATAAGTGAAGAAGACCCTAAACCAATACAACCCCGATTACGCGATCCCGCCCGGTTGGGTCCTGAAGGAACATTTGGAAGTCGAAGGACTATCACATGCCGAATTCGCCCGTAAATGCGGACGCTCTCCCAAAATGATCAGCGAGATCATCGCAGCCAATGCACCGGTCGAACCGGAAACGGCCCTTCAATTCGAGAGAGTTCTCGGCGTCGATGCCCGTATCTGGCTTGGAATTGAAAAGAATTACCGGCTCCGCCGAGCACGAGCGACCGAAGCCAACGACAACACCGCAATTACGTGGGCCGAGACGTTTCCCGTCTCCATATTGGTAAAACGAGGCTACATCCAGAAGCCTGAATCAAGTGCCGATAAGATATCCAAATTGCTGAAGTTCTTTGAGGTGGGTTCGATTGATGCCTGGGAGGCCGGTTATGGTTTGAAAAACGTAATCTATCGACACAGCCCCAAATTCAAAAGCGACAAAGTCGCGTTGGCCACGTGGATCCGACTCGGTCAAATCGAAGCCGCAAGCCAAGATTGTTCGAGATACAACAAAACCCGGTTCAGTCACGCGGTGCGAGACATCCCACGTCTAACGAATCAGCCAATCATCGAGGCTTTTCAACGGGTCGAAAAACTCTGCAACGAAGCCGGAGTCGCATTGACGATAGTGCAACCATTATCCAAAACGGCACTCTGCGGAGCCGCCTGGTGGCTATCGCCCCAAAAGGCCGTTATCCAATTGACCGCCAGGCATAAGACCGACGATCACCTGTGGTTTACCTTTTTTCACGAGGCTGCGCATATTCTGCGGCACAGCAAGAAAAGCGTCTTCGTCGACAATGCCCAAGGAAATGACTCCAAGCTAGAGAAAGAAGCCAACGAGTGGGCGGCCGACATGTTGATCCCCCAGCGAGCTTGGAAAGAGTTTACCGACGTTTCGTGTTTTAGCGAAGCCGACATCAGGGAATTTGCCGAGCAACAAGGCATCGCTCCCGGCATCGTCGTCGGCCGACTCCAACATCATAAATTGATTCCCTGGAATCGTTTCAACCGGCTGAAGGTCAGGTTGAAATGGAAAAACCCCGACTAACGGGATTTCGACATTGAGGTTTCCGTTAGCCATCGCCGCATTCCAACTAACCCCGGCTGTCGGCTCCGAAACCCGAACGCGGTGCCCCCTGTTCAATCGATACCCCCGTGGCCTCGCCGCCAGCCGGGGAAACGCTTCGAACCGAAATCCCGCAAACAACCGACCGAAAAAAACTCGGGCCTCGCTTCAACCCGATCACCACGGCGAACGGCATTCGCATTTCCGATTCCTGATCCGCGAGCGGTTTGCCCTCCCGAAAGATTCCAAACGTGGAGTGCGACACATCAATCGAAGCCCGATTTCCGATTCAACGTCTGGCAGGTCGAACCCGGGATTCGCTTCGCCCGCTCGCTATCGATTTAGCCAACCTCGCTAATCACGGAACCGCCCCGCGAACAAAACCTTTTCGGCCCGCTTAGGATCCAGGGAAACGATCTCGTATTCCGGACCCGGCATCGGTTCGTATGTTTCGCATCGAAAGCGCAATTCGATCAGAAGGCAATTCGGGTGACGGAGCTTAAGATCGTTCAACAAGCCGACTTTCGCTTCGATTTTCGGGTCCTCGTCGGCGACGACATCATAGACGCTCTCAAACCGTACCCCCTGAGCGGCCAACCGATCGATATTGAGTGATCGCCCAGCGATCGCCGTAGCACCCCAACGCCGGTTTCAGATCATCGACCAAAAGCAACAGGATTTTGAGTCGTTCTTGGCCTAAACGGTTCCCCAAATAAAGACGCTCGCAATCCCTAAACGAAGGAAAGTGCTCATGGACCCGATTATGAACCTCTCTCCGAATAGAAACAGGAAGAATCCCGAGGAACTTGCCGGCCAACGGTATTCGGCTCTGCGGTAATTCTTTGCGACCGAGGGATTAGCTGGATCGTGCGGCGCCGAACGAATCAACCGTTCCCGACTTGGGGAGCATCAGGAGCCGGCACGCCGGCAAATAAATCCGTCGGTTTGCGGGACTTGCTCGCTGAGCTCTCCGTTAGGCTGCCATTTACCCGTATCCAACTCCCGTTTTTGCCTTGGCGCATCAATCTTCGGAGCAGGTTCGTCACCTTTTTCCGAGCTGCGAAAGGCAACAAAAGGTAACGGTTTCCCGGACGAACGGTCAGACTGAATACCGGCCGTATCCATCCCTCATGCCGCTTTCGAACCGTGAACGCTCGGCATTTGCGTTACCCGAATAAGCCAGCCATTCGCAACAGAAATCAATTATCCTTCTAGACATTAGTTCGTCAATTGTTACCTGTGGACGAACTAATTGATCCTTGGACATGAATATCTCCTTCCGAAACCGTAAACTCGAAAAACTTTTCAATTCGGAGAACAACCTTCAAAAAGAATTCGGAATGAGAATGGCAAAGGTCATCAAAAAGCAAATGTCGATACTAAGGATAGCCAATCATTTGGAACAAATACCGACGAAGCCACCCCTCAGGCGGCATCAACTCCAAGGCAAACGGAAAGAGTATTTTGCCATCGATCTCGTCCACCCCCACAGGTTGATATTCCGAATCAATCAAAATCCACTGCCTCGCAAGAGCGATAAAGGAATTGACCTAAAACAGATAGATATGATTGAAATCGTCGAAGTAGTTGACTATCATTAAGGGGAGGCAGATAAGTGAAGAAGCCACTAAACCAGTTCAATCCCGACTACGCGGTCCCCCCCGGTTGGATTTTAGAGGAGTACCTGGAAGTCAACGGGCTATCGCCTGCCAATTTCGCCCGCAAATGCGGTTGCTCTCCTGAATTGATCAGCAAAATCATCAAAGCCAAAGCGAGTCTTGATCCGAAGATCGCGCTTCAATTCGAAAAAATACTCGGCCTTGATACCAGTATCTGGATGGGGATTGAGGCCAATTATCAGCTTCACCAGGCTCGAGAAGCCGAGGCCGAATACGTCGCCGCAGCAGCTGCGTGGACTAAAGCGTTTCCGGTCTCCGAACTGGTGAAACGAGGCTACATCCAGAAACCTAAATCAGATGCCGATAAGGTAACCAAACTGCTGGGATTCTTCAGGGCGGATTCAATCGATGACTGGAAGGTTCGTTACAGTCTGAACAACGTTGCCTATCGACATAGCCCAACATTCAAAAGCGACGAGGCCGCATTAACCACTTGGATCCGGCTCGGCCGAATCGAAGCCGAAAGCCAGAATTGCCAAGACTACGATGTAAGCCGTTTCAAGCGTGCACTGCGAAACATCCGGAGCCTAACGCGCGAACCGATCGATCAGGCTTTTCAGCAGGCCACGAGGCTTTGCCGTGAAGCCGGAGTCGCTTTGGCGTTGGTACGACCGTTTCCCAAGACGGCGATCAGCGGTGCCGCATGGTGGCTGTCGTCTAAAAAGGCCGTCATCCAGCTGACTGTCAGATACCGGGCCAACGATCATCTATGGTTCAGTTTCTTTCACGAGGCCGCGCATATCCTACTTCACAGCAAAACAGACGTCTTTATCGACGAAGAACTTGGAAATGACGGAAACCAGGAGAAAGAAGCCGACGAATGGGCGGCCGACATGTTGATCCCCCAGCGAGCTTGGAAAGAGTTTACCGACGTTTCGTGTTTTAGCGAAGCCGACATCAGGGAATTTGCCGAGCAACAAGGCATCGCTCCCGGCATCGTCGTCGGCCGACTCCAATATTATAAATTGATTCCCTGGAATCGTCTCAACCGGCTGAAGGTCAGGTTGAAATGGAACAAACCCGACTAACGGGATTTCGATATTAAAGTTTTCGCTAGCCGTCGCCGCATCCCAACTACCCCCGGCTGTCGGCTCCGAAACCCGAACGCGGTGCCCCCCTTTTCGATCGATCCCCCCGTGGCCTCGCCGCCAGCCGGGGAAACGCTTCGAACCGAAATCCCGCAATCAACCGACCGAAAAAACTCGCACCTCGCTTCAACCCGATCACCACGGCGAACGGCAATCGATTTGCCGATTCCTGATCCGCGAGCGGTTTGCCCTCCCGAAAGATTCCAAACGTGGAGTGCGACAAATCAAGCGAAGCCCGAATTCCGATTCAACGCCTGGCAAGTCGAACCCGGGATTCGCTTCGCCCACTCGCTATCGATTTAGCCAACCTCGCTAATCACGGAACCGCCCCGCGACCAAACCCTTTTCGGCCCGCTTAGGATCCAGGGAAACGATCTCGTATTCCGGACCCGACATCGGTTCGTATGTTTCGCATCGAAAGCGCAATCCGATCAGAAGACGATTCGGATGGCGAGGCTTGAGATCGTTCAACAAGACGACTTTCGCTTCGATTTGGGTTTCCTCGTCGGCGACGACATTCTTCAATTCGTTCGCGAGATAATCGGGCCCCCAACCGATCATGTGATAGTCTTCCGTCAACATTTGAACCGCGGCCCCGACTGTCGGATGGTTCAGTTCCAAGGAGACGAGCAAGGGTTCATCCGGCTTAAGATCGGCGACGCGTTTCAGCGACGGTTGATTGACGGAATCGTTCACCCTCAGGAAAAACCGGCAAGCGAACCAACCTTCAGCGTCCCGTTCCAACTTCGGAAACGTGATGAAATAGTCCGTCATCTTAACCCCGCCACTGATGGCCATGATTTCGAACGGGTCCGCTTTCTCGTCGAGTCCGAGCAGCCGAAGATATCGGGGGCGTTCCGGTCTCGATTCGTTGATAACCCGATTCCTGAATACCGCGAATAACTCTCGGGAACGATAATCACCGTCCAGTTTGGGAAACACCATTTTAGTAACAAAGATCCGATCCTCCTGCGCCCTGACAGCGCCGTTGATAAAACGAAAACGATAGAGAGGATCGCCGGAGTCCTCGTCCAATCTACCTAAAGGATACCATTTCCCCATCGGACAGGAACGGGAATCGCCTTTGGCGGTAAACTGCCAGCCCAAGAAGAGGGTTTTCGAAACGTTCATCAGATTAGCTTTTTCACCCTTTCGTAATTGAACTCAATCAAGGCGGAGGAAAACTCTTTCGCCTTTGGTGACATCCAATCGTCCGGAATGCGATCAACCGGCTCGATCAAATCCTCCCGGCTCACGTTTTCGAATTTCTCAATGGCCGTCGAAAACAGATCGCGATATTCGCCGACCGCCAACTCAAACAACCGCAACGGACTCGGGCCGCGCCGATCCGTTTCCGACCAATAAATGCCCCCGTGTCCCCTAGCAACATAACTTTCCAGACGTTTTTCCGCCAGGATTTTCAGACGGCCCTCATCCGAATGAAACTCCCGTCCCAGGGAAGACGCATGATCAAACGTCGGGGCGACGTTATAATTGTCAAATTCCGTTTGCGCCTGCAGGCAAAACCCCCAATTCTCATGATGACGATCGGTGTTGGCGATCAAAGCATCCAACAGGAGATATTCCGCTATCCCGTTTTTCGCTTTGGTCCGAGCTACTTCACTTCGCAACCAATAGTCTATTGTTCGCCAAATATTATTCGAGTTGTGATTTGACTGCTGACGAATATCGCAATCAAACGAATCGTAATCTGGAATGGCCAAATCCATCAATTGGTTGCCATGTACCAATTTTAATCCCACTGGTAGAAACGATTTACTTGCCGATCCTTTATCCCGGGAATAAGTCGACAATTCCACTTGAGCATGTCGGGTGCCGAGCCGATTCGCGATCTGCTCCGCTATTTTTTCCGCCCAATGTTCTCCGGTATTTTTTCGGGGACGCTTGAATAACCAAGGCCCACAGGGTTTATCTATCAGCCAACCCCAAAATTTGTCTTTGCTCCCCATTTGCTCGAAAGGATCATCTTCATTTCTATTCAAGCTCAGAATTTTATAGGACGGATTCATGGTATGGGTTACTGGTCGATTCGCGGCCGTTATTTCGTTTCATTCTGCGGCCCGGTCTCGTTCGCCCGCTCCGGTCGGCCAAGGAGGGGGATCCGATAAACTGCGGAAAATGGCCCTCCGGCGTAGCGATTCCAGAACGATCCCTGGAATTTGACTAAGATAATCTCTACCTCCGCGGGCAGCAACCAATCCCATTTGCCGGCAACCAGCCCGTTACAGGCCAGGCAGTCATGAGCTCATGATGCCGGGTTCTCACCCAAACGCAACGTCCTTCGCCAAACCGATCCCGGTTACTCTCAGCACTCCCGGATTCCACCTTCTCTTCAGCTTCCCGGGACGGCTAATAACTGCGCCAAAGACCGGGTATCATCAGGACCAAAAAGGCCGTAAACTCCAACCGCCCCATCACCATCAGCACCGACAAGAAATACTTGGTCGCATCCTCCAACGAGGCGTAGGTTTTGGCCGGGCCGACTTCGCCCAAGGCGGGACCGATATTGAACAGGGTCGAAACCGTAGCGGAAAAACAGGTTCGGATCGTCATCTCCGGTTCCAGTAAACAGACGACCGCCGTCCCCCCCAGCACGGAGACTCCCGCGATCGTCAGCAACAGCAAAGTGTTGCTCTGAAAGGATTGGGAAACCACATGGCCGTTGAGCTTGATCTGCATCACCCGGTTGGGGCGGAAACTCAAGCGTAACTGATGAAAGAGGATTTTGAAAAACAGGATCAACCGGCCCACCTTGAGTCCCCCCGAAGTGGAACCGGCGCAACCTCCGACCATCATCAACGCCAACAGCAAAATGATCGCGAAAGAAGGCCATTGATCGTAATCCGCCGTCGTGTATCCCGTCGTCGTCACCAGGGCCGTCACCTGAAAAAAAGCCTGGCGCATTATGGTTTGCCAAGCGGTATCTTCGGAAAAAAGGGTCAGATAACCGGTAACGATCAAGGCGAAGGAAAACCAAATCAGCATGAAGTACCGCATGCTTTCGTCGCTCCTCCACCGGGTCCACCAGTCGCCCTTGCGGAACAGCCAGACGTAAAGCAAGTAGTTGAACGAACTCAACAACATGAACCCCATGATGCAAACTTCCACGAGCACGCTATCGAAATGGGCGACGCTCCGGTCATGAGGACTGAACCCCCCGGTGGCTACCGTGGTGAAGGTGTGGCAGATCGCGTCGTACCATCCCATGCCGCACACAAGCCAAAGAACCAGAAAACAGGCGGCTGTAAACGTCAGGTAAACGACCAGCAGATGGAACGCGAGTTGTTGGATTCTCGAGCTCAGACCTTCGGTTTCGAAGGCGGAGGATTCGTTGCGGAAAATGGAGATGCTGCTAGCCCCCAGTTGGGAAAGTATGGCGACGAGCAATATCAAAATGCCCATGCCCCCCAGCCATTGGGTCATGGAACGCCAGAGCAACAGGCTATCGGGCAACCGGTCCAGATCGTCGATGACCGTCGCGCCGGTCGTGGTAAATCCGGAGACCGACTCGAACAGGCATTCGGGCAGGCTCATGCCGGTGTCGCAAAACAGATAAGGGAACGCGCCGCAAATGATGCAGAAAATCCAGCCCAGTCCCACCACCGCGACCGATTCGCGCCGGAGCACCTCGTTCTTACGAACCTTGCCTCCCACCAGCACCAAAATCAGAGCGAAACTCAAGCAAATCAGAAACGATTGCAGAAAAGCGGTAAATGCGGAGGCATCGGTTTCTGAGGTCTCCGAGAAAAAAAAGGCGCAAACCAGGCAGATCCCCAACGACGCCAAAGGGAAGAACAACAGCGAGCCGATCAATCGGCTTAGGATTCTGAGATTCATCGTTAGCAGCGCAACCCGACGGCCGGCCGGGGCAGCCGGGCACTTCGCGAAAAACGAAAAATCCGGCCGAACGACGATCTCACGGCGTCCGGCCTAAAGTTAATTGAACTATGGGCGGGGATCAAAACTGGATGGCCTCGAAATCACCGCAAAGCTTCCCGAGAACGCCACGATCCGAAGTCCGCGATACCGGTCGCCGTCATCGACCGCCGGCGGGTAAATGATCATACAAGTACCGGGTCAACTGACCATAGAGATGAGGGGTGGTATTGACGCCCTCGCGAATCGAATGAGCCCGGTTGGGATAGGCCAGCATGCTGAAATCCTTGCCCAGCGCCACCAATTCGTCGATCAAGGCTTCAGTCCCTTGGTAATGGACGTTGTCGTCGCCGGTGCCGTGCACCAACAACAGATCGCCCTTGAGTTGGCTAGCGTAATGGATGGAAGAACCGTCGCGATATCCCTTGACGTTATCTTTGGGCAACCCCATGTAACGCTCTTGGTAGATGGTGTCGTAATATCGCTGATTGGGAACAGGGGCGACGGACAGGCCCACGGAATATTTCTCGGGATACTTGAACATCATATTCAGGGTCATCGATCCTCCGCCGCTCCAACCCCAAACGCCGACCCGTTCCGGATCCAGCCAATCATACCGCTGCAATACCTCGTCCAAGGCCGCTGCCTGTTCTTGAGGGGCGAGAATGCCTACCTGGCGATACACGATCTTTCGCCAAGCCCGCCCTCGGGGAGCCGGCGTTCCGCGATTATCGAAACTCATCACGCAATACCCGTTTTGGGCATGCATCAGATGCCAGAGATAGCGATTGCCGCCCCATCGATCCATCACGGTCTGTCCGGCCGGTTCGCCGTAAACAAAAACCAGCAAGGGATATTTCTTTCCCGGTTCCTTCTGGGTCGGTTTGATCATCCAGCCGTCCAGTTCCACTCCTTCCCCAATATCCACTCGAAAAAAATCGACCTGCTGACGATCCAATTTTTTCAACGCCTCGAGCATTTTGGAATTATCCGTCAACGACCGCACGACCCGGCCGTCGGCAAGCGAAATTAATTCTCGAACCAAAGGCCGATTGGCCGAGGACCAAGAATGAATGGCGTAGGAATAATCAGGCGAGATCTGATACGAGTGAACTCCCGCTTGATCCGAAGCGGTCACTCGTTCCGCCTTTCCCCCGGTCAACGGAATCCGGTACAGATAGCGTTGAGTGGGATTATCCGGCGAAGCCATGAAATAAACCTGACCGCTCTTCTCGTCGATTCCCTTTAATTCGGTGATGTCGTAATCGCCGTCGGTCAGCAATATCAACTCATCCGATTCGAAACGATACAGATGCCGCCAACCGTCACGTTCACTGATCCAAAGAAACCGCTTTTTATCCTTCAGCCAATGCAACTCCCTGACTTCCTCCACCCAAGCGTCGTCTCGATCAACCAAAACCTCTGTTAAGGGATCCTGCGTAGCTCTTGATAGCCGATTTAGATATGGATCCAACGGCGGAATTGCTCTTGCTCTAACCACATTCCTTGAACCCATTGAAAACTGATTTAATTCCTCTTTCGAAACTTCGGATGCTATCCATGGGAGCTTCGAGTGTTCCCAAGCGTACCGAAACAGCCGATTGGTGTTCTGCAGCCGATTGAGTTGCTGCAGCATCAAATCCCGCCCCACCCATTCGAGAAAAACCAGATAATTTTCGCGCGGGTCGCCGGGCACCTCGATCCATCCGGCCTGTCCTCCCACACGAGTATCGACGATTCCCACCCGGCAAGCCGGATTCGTTTCACCGACCTTGGGATAGGGTATCGGGATGAGCCGGGGATAGAGACCGGCCAAATTATCGATCAAATGAAAAATCCCGACGCCTTCCGTGTTGATTTGCCAATAGGCGATCTTCTGGCCGTCAGGACTCCATTTGAATCCTTTCCGCAAGCGGAATTCTTCTTCGTAAACCCAATCGAAGGTGCCGTTGATAAGATGCACCGAACCGTCTTCGGTGAGTTGGAGGAGTTGCTTCGCTCGCCAATCTTCCACATAAATATTGCGTTCGTGAACGTAAGCGACTCGATGATCGACCGGAGAAAAGGTCGCGAACATCAAGGTCGAAGGAGCGGCATGGAGTCCCAATTGCCTCAACTCATGGCTGTTGATATCGAAAACCCAATAATCGCCCCGTGTTTTGGCCCGCCAGACTCGTTTGCTCTTGGTGTAAATCAATAAGTAGGCCCCGTCGTGCGACCACTGGTAATCGTCGATCGTCAACGGAGCGGTTTCGCCGGCGGGCACCAAATGGCGGGAAGCGACCAACACCCGCCCTTGATCCGATTCCGGAGTGTAGAGCACCAAATCCTGACCGCCCGCTTTCCCCGACGATTTTTCGACGACGACGTAACCCGAGCTGTCCGGCAGCCAACGAGCCGGGCCGAAGGATTCTTCGCTGAACTCTTTGCCGGCGAATATTCGTTCGACGGTCAATTTCGATTCGTCGCCTTCCGAAGCGTTCGCCGGCAGCGGACCGAAACCGATTGTCCCGAGCAGGCTCCCATAAACGAGAACGGCGAACAGAATCAACCCGGCGGCCAATTTACGAGGCGACCGGCACAGGACGGGACAAGAGAAACTCTTCATGATTTCGAAGGACCGAAAGCTAATACCCGGATGTTGGCTTTGTCAAACCGCCGCAACTCACCGAAAATATCGCCGGCCGCGAAAAACAACGGAATCTGGCTTCGCGCCGGTTTCGCCGATTCCGGCCACGATCGCCCTCAATGCCCGCCCGTTCCGTAATAACCACCGGCAGCCGTCCTGCCGGGACAGCGGCTCAATATACCTGATATTCTCGGTGAGTTGACGGATGAAGTTCCGAATCTTTGCCGGTTCCGACGGCAAGACTCAGAAACGAATCAGGCATCTGGCCCCTTCCCGTCTGAAACGCCCAGATAGAAATCCGCCGTGCGCCGAGCCGCGATTCGCGCTTGTTCCGGATCAAATCCCCTCGTCTCGGACACCTTTCTCCAAGCGTCGCTACAACCTTCGATAAACTCCTTTCCTTCCCGAGTCTGATAAAATGTCGCGCTGGCCAGGTCGATTTCGGTCGACTGCGAGAAATAATGATCCAACCCCAATAAACACAATTCCCAACCGACGCCGGTAGCGCCCGGCCCGTAGGCGAACCAATGGTCCCCCAGCAACGAAATATGCGTGAGAGCCAAGCGGGCGCCTTGGTCGCCGCCGTCAGAGACCCGCACTTCCACCCAACTCAAGTCCTCCAAGTATTCCCACGTTACCGCGAAAAACGAATGACGTTCGCAGTGCGTAATTTTTCCGCCTGCTTGGTTCTCAAATTGAAAACTACCCCCGAGTTCGAGTCGACCGCTAACCGGAACAAACCAGCGTTCGATAAGTTTCGCTTCGGTCAAAGCTTCCCATAACTGCTCCTCCGTGATCGCCTCAAAGCTACGGGCGACAGTAACCGAGCAAGCAGGTTTTTCGTCGCGCACCAAGGGCTCTGAGGTGCGTTCCACAACTCCAAGAAAGCGTGCGATATCCGGATGCATAAGTTCTCCGTTTCAAGCGAAGCGAGGCTCCGGTCAGGTTAACGCCTCTAAGATTGCAATACCAGCCATTTAGCGAAACCGAAGGCCGAGGGTATCAGATCGACGCCGAACGTAACCAAGAGCTTAACTCCCTCGGCTCCCGTTCGGTCGCCTTTTCGTCGACATGAACTAATAACCCGCAAACGGTAACGGCTCGAAAACCATTTTGATGCGCGCCAGCGACGATACGGGGGCAACCAACGATCTCAATCCCGCCGCCGGCCGAATCCCGATCACCCCGTCCTCGAACCCGGTCGATTAAACCCGAACTTCGCAATCGCCCCACCATCAGACTATCAATCCTCAAGAATGAATCGCCATAGCATCCAGAACCGATTATCATGGCCGATCATGAAGACTACTGCCCTTCTTCCCCATCCGTCGCCGGGCAGGAATGACTTTCGCCTCGGACGGTCAGCGTTCCTTCCGATCTTCTGCCACCGAACTCTGGCCCGCCTAGCCGGCCTTCTGTTTGCCGCCTTCCTAACCGTCGGCAGTGCCTTGCCTGGCGCCGGGGAAGAACCCAGCGCCTTGGTCTTCGTTTCCTTGGCCGGAGATAAACGCATCGACACCTATCGTCTGAACCTTACCTCCGGCGCTCTCGAACCGACGGCCAAAACGCCCACGACAGGCGAACCGGGATATCTCGCTTTCGACCGTTCCGGCAACCGGCTCTTCGTCTGCTACCGGTCCACCGGAGAATTATCCAGCTATCGCATCGATCCTCAAACCGGGAACCTGGAACTACTCTCCTTGGTCGCTGCCGGAGCCGACCCCGCCTATTGCGCCCTGGACCGATCCGAAAAATTCCTGCTGTCCGCGTATTACCGGGCGGCCAAAATCGGCATCCACCAAATCGACGATCAAGGAGTCATCGATCCGCAATCGGCGCAATGGCATTCCACCGCGGCCAACGCTCATGCCGTCCAGGTCGATCGCTCCAACCGGTGGGCCTTAGTCCCTCACACCGGGCCTAACGCCATCTTCCTCTTTTCGTTGCACGCGAATGACGGCCGTCTTGCTCCCGGAAATCCTCCCCGATTTTCGGTTCCGGTCGGAACGGGACCTCGCCATCTGCAATTCCACCCTAAACTGGATCGGGTCTACTTCGACAACGAACAAGGCAGCAGCGTCAGCGCATTCGCTTTCGACCCTCAGACCGGCCGCCTGGAACACCGGCAAACCCTGCCGACGATTCCCCGCGACTTCGATCAGCGCAATACTTGCGCCGATCTCGAAATATCGCCCGACGGCCGCTGGCTCTACGCCTCCAATCGCGGCCACGACAGCATCGCCGGATTCCGCATCGATCCCAACACCGGCGAGCTAACTTCGCTCGGCCAATTCCCTACGGAACCGACTCCCCGTTCATTCGCTCTCGACACTTCCGGCAGCTGGTTGATCGCCGCCGGTCAAAAATCTGGTTATCTGCAATTGTACCGCATCGATCTCGACACCGGCCGACTCGTTTCCCACAGCCGAACGAAAGCCGGCGTCCGGCCTTGGGCGGTCGCCGTCATCAATCCCAATCCCTAAGCTTTCACCGGACCCGCAAGCCAAGCGCACCTGACGATCCATGGCCGACCTGGAATTCATCGAAACCCTGGGACTGATGATCTTCACGGGTGCCATCTTCGCGCTGTTGGCCCATAAATTCCGCATCCCCACCATTGTCGGCTACCTGGTCGCCGGCATCGTCCTAGGCGCTTTTTCCCAGTCTTCCGAATCGGTTGAAGTCATTTCCGAGATCGGCATCGTCCTGCTGCTGTTTTTGGTAGGTCTGGAACTGAACGTGAACATGATCCGTGATCTGGGCAAGGAGGTTCTGAAACTCGCGAGCGGTCAAATCGTGGGCACCGTCGTCCTGGGAGCCGGAGTCTGCCTCTTACTGGGATTCGACGGAAAGTCCACGTTGACGGTCGCGGCGGCTCTCATTTTCAGCAGCACCGTGGTAGCGGTCAAATCCCTGACCGAAAAACGGGAAACCGACGCCAAGCACGGCCGGGTCGCCATCGGAATTCTCTTGATCCAGGATTTTCTGGCCATCGTCCTGTTGACGGTGTTGGCCGGGTTAGATCAAAACACGGAATTCTCGCTCCAGAAAACGCTCGTCAATCTGCTGTTGGTCGTTCTGGCGGTGACGGTCATTTTCGCCCTCTCCTACTACGCTTCCCGTCATTTGGTGCAACGATTGCTGACCCGGGCGGCAGCCTATCCGGAGATGCTCTTCATCTGGAGCCTGTGCTGGTGTTTCGCTTTGGTCGAGTTAGCGAGCTTCTTGAAACTATCCCACGAAATCGGCGCCTTCGTCGCCGGATTCAGCATTAGCCAAATGCCCTTCGCCCATGAACTCTCTCGGCGGGTCAGCCCGGTCATGCATTTCTCCATCGCGGTGTTCTTCATCTCCTTGGGCGTCGGGCTCGATCTCGCCTTGCCGCTCCAGGCCTGGATCGCCGTCGCGGTCCTGTCGGTCGTGATCCTGTTCGGAAAGTTCGCCATCGTCACGTTTGCCGCCGTCGGCTTGCGCCTCGACAAACGAACCAGTTGTTTCTCCGGTCTGCTGCTCAATCAGATCAGCGAATTCTCCCTGATCTTCGTCGCCCTGGCCCAGAAGAAGGGATTGATCGACGAGACGACTTTTTCGATCGTGGGACTGGTCGGTTTGGTCACGATTTCGATTTCCTCCTGGGGCATTCAACACAAGGAAAAACTCTATCTCAACGCCAGGCGAAACCGTTGGCTCAAACGATTCGCCTCCCTGCAGACGGCCAGCCCCCCGCCGGAAACCCCTGCCTTGACCCAACACGTCATCGTCGTCGGCATGAACACTCTCGGCGCCACCATCGCCCAAAAACTCCTCGATCGCGGGGAAACGGTTTTAGCCGTCGACACCAATCCCTACCGGCTGGCTCCGCTCAACTGCCACAAGTTGATGGGCAACGCCGAAAACCAGACGATCCTCGAAGAAGCACGGCTGCGGCACGCCAAACTCCTGGTTTCCGCGCTGCACATCGAAGACACCAACGAATTACTGGCTTGGCGCTGCCAACGGCTCGGCATTCCCTGCGCCATCCACGCCGTGGTCGTGGAAGAAGCCGCCGATCTGCTCGAGCTGGACGTGACCTACCTGATGATCCCCAAGGTAGACGGCATCAAGCTGCAGACCCGCAAGCTGGGCAAACTCGGATTCCTCGAGCCATGACGGGAGTCACGGTATTGCTAGCGGTAGCCGCCATCGGTTTCGGATTTTCCCGCCGCTTCCAGATTTCGGTCATCCCGCTGTTGTTGTTCGGAGGTTTCGCCGTCTCCCTGCTGTTCGAACCGGAATACAACGTCGAGTTACAGCGCACGATGGAACTGGGGATCGTCTTCTTGGTGTTCGCCGCCGGCATCGAACTCAATCCCCGGCGCTTCCGGCGCCAACGGAAAGCGGTCATCTGGGTCGCGCTGATCCAATTCTTCGCGGCCACCGGGATCGGTTTTCTCTGGTCGTTCAGCCTGGGATTCGAAGGCAAGACGGCCCTGTATATCGCCTTCGCCCTTTCTTCGAGCTCCACGCTCGTGATCGTGCGGATTCTCAGTCACGGCCGCCAGATTTCCCGGCCGTTCGGACGACTGGTCGTCGGCGTGTTGCTCGTCCAGGACATCCTGATCATTTTGATTATCGTCGTCATGTCGAAGGCGAAATTCGGCTTGGGGGAAGTCGTGTTGAGCCTGCTCGAAACGGCCGTTCTGGGCGTGCTGGCTTTCGGGTTCCAAAAATGGATCGTACCGCGGTTTACCGTCCGTTGGATTCTCGGCAGCGAGTTGCTGCTGTTGGTTATCCTCGCCCAATTGTTTTTCTTTTCCTTTTTGGCCGACTTCTTCGAACTGCCCCTCGTAGCCGGCGCCTTCGCCGCCGGTTACTCGCTTTCGCGGTTTCCGTTCAACGGCATCGCCCGGCCCCTGCTCTTGTCGCTCACGGATTTTTTCTTGGCCTTGTTCTTCACGGCTCTGGGCGCCTTCGTCGGGATTCCCGACGATCCGACGATCCTCATCAAAGGCATCCTGCTGGGATTGATTCTCTTGATCGTCACCCCTCCCGTCGTAACCGTGATCGCCGAATTCTTCGGGTTGTCTTCCCGCAACGCCGTCGAAGCCGGCATCCTGTTGGCGCAAGGCAGCGAGTTCGCCCTGGTGCTGGGATTGACCGGTTACCTGACCTTGGAAGATTTCGGCCGCGACGAACTCTCCCTGATCGCTTGCATGGTCACGTTCACCATGATCCTTTCTCCCTTGCTGGCCAACGATCGAACCGTCCGCTGGCTCTTGCGATTTCATCCCAAGCAGAGCCGCAGTTATCCCCGGGTCGGACATTGCGACCACGTGCTGGTCATCGGATTCGGCACCGGCGGCATGTGGGTAGTCAAATCCCTGGTGAGCGCCGGGCACAAGGTCTTAGTGATCGATGACGATCCGGCCATCATCGACCGCCTGAGTCAGTCCCAGATTCCCTGCCTCCGGGGCGACGGCTCCGATCTCGAAGTTCTAAACCAAGCCGGCGCCGATAAAGCCAAACTGATCGTCTCCGCCATGCAACGCCCTTCGGAATCCGAAACCATTCTCAAACTGGGCGTGAAGGCTCCCGTGCTGGTGCGGGTGTTCGAAGAAAAAGACGCTAAGCGAATCGAAAAATTGGGCGGCATTCCGATCCTCAATTCGAAAGCTTCCGTGCAAACTTTCATGGATTGGTTCGTCAAATCGGGTCATGCGACCGACCGGCCGGAACCGCCGGAATAAACGTATGCCTCCGCCGTATTCTCGCCGGGTTCGGATCCCGGCTGGTACTTAAAGGTATCACTGTGAGGTAGATCGTCACGAGTTGCACCGCAACCGACTGGGAGCGCCGCTTCCGCGATGCCGTTCGGATAGACGACGAGCTTCCCGGCTTTACGCTTGGGGGCCGATACCCTAACTTTCGGCCATGGATACGCCTTCCGCCATGGATTCGATCGCCGTGTTTCGCATCCTGCACGTGCTCGGGATTCTGTTGTTGACCGGCTTCACTTTCGCCGCTTTCGCCGACCAGTCCCGGACCCGGCGGCGCACCTTGCTGATCGTCTCGGGCACCAGCAGCCTGATCGCAATGATCTCAGGATTCGGTTTGTCCGGGATCCTCAAAATCGGCTTTCCCCTCTGGATCGTCGTTAAGATTGTCTGCTGGCTGGGTCTCAGTGCCTTGGCCGGGATTTCTTATCGTAAACCCGGGTGCTTCAACCTGTGGACTTGCCTTACCGTCGCGCTGCTCGTCCTCGCCTTGATCATGGTCTATATCCAACCCTTTTCCTCCGGGTTCGAGGGCCCCTGACCGGACCTGATTCCCCTTGGCGACCGGCGACATCCCGCAACCCGGGAGAATTGCGCAACCGCCAAGCGGAAAGAACAAAACATGGTGCGCTCCGATCTGCTGGTCGAACTGGTAACAGCCGGAGCGAGCGGCGATCAAACCGCGGCACGTCAAGCGGCCGAGGCGATCGCGGCGGAATAACGAGCGAAGCGGCATTCAGGGGTCGCCGGACGCAGCGCCAGAATGCTTGCCAAAACGGATCGACCGGGAACGGCAAATCACAAACCAAACGGCGGGATCCAAATACCCGACGGTTCCGGCGGAATTCAACGACGAGAACCGCGTCGGCCGCTATCGAAACTTTTCTTGGATCAAGCGCCTCATGGAACGTGTCTCGAACTCATCAAGGTACAACATCGAGCGGATGTGTTGCGAGCTCACGGCATCGAACCGCGCCACCGCTTGTTGCTCACGGGGCCGCCGGGTAACGGTAAGACCTCGCTGGCGGAGTGCGTCGTCTACGAATTGGTCCTGCCGCCATTCGTCGTACGCTACGATGCGGTAATCACCAGCTATCTAGGAGAAACGGCGTAACGTTTGCGGCGGTTGTTCGATTACGTGCGAACCGTGCGTCCAGTTCTTCAATGAATTCGACACAATCGGCAAGGAACGGGGCGATCTCCACGAAAACGGCGAAATCAAACGAGTCGTCACGACGTTGCTGCTCCAGTTAGACGACCTGCCGTCCTATTGCGTATTGATCGGCGCTACGAATCATTCGGAATTGCTGGATCGCGCGACTTGGCGACGCTTCGAAATCAGACTGGATCTCGAACGGCCGAACGACGAGCGAATGACGGAATATTTCGCGAACCGGTTGAAGGAATATCCGGAAAAATCCGGCTACACCCCAAAGCGATTATGCGCGGCCGTAGGTCCGAAGAGTGTTGCGGAGGCCAAGGAATTCTTTAGTGATCTCCAAAGACGACTGGCGTTGGAACAAGGCCAGATCGAATTCCGCGCTTTGGTTAAGCACCGGGTAACTGCCTGGACTACGCAACACCGACGGTACGACGGCGAGTCTCCAGCTACGAAACCTGTTTCCGTCTGACGCCCGATCTGACCGGCGCGAGGTCGCACCATGGCGCTGCAATCCTCGAGCTCGATCCCGAGACGCCGACGGTCCGATTCCGGCAAAACTCATTGAACTCCTGAAGACCGCGCTGGCCGCCGGGGATTTGAAAACCATCCGTCGCCCGTATCAGTTAGGGATCGGTACCCAACCGGCTTCGATCTGAGGAACCACTCCACCGATCGTTCATTCGGCCCGGTCCGCTCAAACGGGAAAAACCGGAAACTCATGAAGAATCGTTCGTTAAGAATCGGAACAACCAGCCCTCGAGTCTTCCGAACACCGCTACCGTTCCAACAAGCAACCCGGTGACTAGAACGAATCGACCAGGGTTCCTCGTCACGCCGGCCATTCCTCAGGGAGGGATTCCGAACGAACCCTTCTCGAATAACGCCCGACCGGCATCATCGGGACATCGTTCGGACGACGACGCTGCGAAAGTTCTCCTCGAGTCGAAACCCCGATTTCCCGGAAACCGGAACCTCGACATCGCCGGCGAAACCAGGCGAACGAAACGAAGGCATTCGGCGAACGGATAACGGGCGGCAACGCTTTCGGTTAAGAAGCCTTCGACTTCGATGCGAAAATCAATACGATGCTCCGAGAAAGATCAATTCGATGCGGCGGTTCCCGAACGATCGGGAACCGGTAAATAGTTGAGTGTATAAAACGGCAAAACAAAACGACGGAACCACGGCCCGGGACCTTGTCGTCACTCGACCGTCGCCCCACTTTCGCCGGCTCGGCCGGGAGCGGATAACGAAACCCGGTTTGCTGCTACCCCCGGAAAATCAAGACCGATCGATCCGATTTAACGACGATTTAACGACCTAACCAACTTATAAACCCTGGTTATTTCCGTTTCATGAATCCCGCAAACCTGGCCGCAGAAAAAATGGTGAGGGAACAACTGATCCCTTTGGGTCGCGGCATCGACGATCCCCAAGTCATCCAGGCGATGCGGCACATCCCGAGAGAACTCTTCGTTCCTGAGCACATGCGAGCGTCGGCCTACGAAGACCGTCCCTTGCCGATCGGTAACGACCAGACCATTTCCCAACCCTTCGTCGTCGCCTACATGACCCAAGCGCTCCTGCCGCTTCCCGGCGGCCGGGTGTTGGAAATCGGCACGGGTTCAGGATACCAAACCGCCGTGTTGGCCGAGATCTTTCCAGAAATCTACTCCGTGGAACTCACCGCCGAGCTCAGTTCGAAAGCCCAAGACGCACTCGGCAAACTCAATTATCGAAACATCCGGTACCTCGTGAACGACGGTAGGCTGGGATGGCCCGAACATGCGCCCTACTCCGCTGTCATCGTCACCTGCGCCGCCCCTACTATCCCACAAGCTCTCCTCGATCAACTCGCCGACCAAGGTCGGATGATCCTGCCGGTCGGCACTACTCATCAACAGTTAGTGCGAGTCGTTCGCGACGGGAACCGGTTCGAGGAGGAATCGCTGCTTCCCGTTCGATTCGTGCCCCTGCGGTAAACTCCGGAAACCGAGCCGGATCAATCGGGACGATAATCGGGATTGGGCCAAGGAATTTTAGCTCCCATCCCACGCAAAGCGACCATCATTTCGGTTTGCAGTGCGTCGGCCAGTTCCGATCGTTCTTCGACCAGATTCCGCTGCTCGCCCAAATCCTCTTCCAAATGGTATAATTCCCGAACGCCCTCGTAGAACCGAATCAGTTTCCAAGGCCCCTTGCGAATAATGCTGTAAGGCCCCGGAGCGTGACGATAATGGGGGAAATGCCATAGCAACCTTTCCCGTTCCGGAACCGTCATGCCGCCGCTGCGCAGATGATCCAGCAAGGAAACGCCATCGATCTCCCGGTCCGGCGGCAACGCCGCTCCGGCCGCTTCCGCCAGCGTGGGCAGGATGTCGATGGAACTTACCGGTTCGTTCGATAATATCCCGGCCGGGATCCGTCCGGGCCAGTGCGCGAGAAACGGCACCCTGATGCCTCCCTCGTACGCATAACCCTTACCCGACCGTAACGGAGCGTTTTCGGTGGGACTCCCGTTCCGATCCAGACCGCCGTTGTCCGAAGTGAACAGAATCATGGTCCTCTCTTCCAATTCCAGTTCGGCCAACACCTTGAAAATCATTCCCAGGGATCGGTCGACCGATTCGACCATGGCAGCGTACTTGGCGTTATTTTCCGTTTTACCGTCTTGCCGATATTTCGCCGTTGCCGACTCCTCGGCCTGGATCGGCGTGTGAACGGCGTAATGCGCCAAATGCAAATAAAAGGGACGATCCTTCCAACGCCGGATCAAGGCCACCGCCTCTTCCCCTTCCCGATCGGTCAGATACTGCCCCGGCTGCCGACCTGCCAGTTCCGGAATCCCGGCCTGAATCATGGGATGGGGGTGATTCGGGCGCCGGTAGGGATCGAAATAGGACGGCGGTTGACCGTAGTCGCATCCGCCCCGATTCACGTCGTAACCTTGGCGGGTAGGATACCAATCGTCGTCGCCCAAGTGCCACTTGCCGATATGAGCCGACCGGTAACCGCGTTCGCTCAGCAGTTCCGCGATCGTGACCTCCTCGCTCTCCATCCGAAAGGGATTAGGCGGACAAAGCAATTTTCTGCGAGGAGATCCCACCCATTCGGTGGGTTCCAAATTAATGACGTTTTGCCGATTTCTCTGAAACCGGGAACGAATCCAATCGGTCACCCCGAGCCGGGCCGGATAACGGCCGGTCTGAAGGGCGGCGCGAGTCGGTGAGCAAACCGCGCAGGCCGCGTAAGCGTTCGTAAAACGCATCCCCTCGGAAGCCAAGCGATCGATATACGGCGTGCGAAAATAGGTGCTGCCCTGACAGGAGAGGTCCATCCAGCCGAGGTCGTCAACCAGAACGACGATGATATTCGGACGATCTTCGGCCCGAACCGCAACGGATATCAGGACCACCGCTAGTAACAAACGAACCCAAGGCATGATTTTATGATGTCGCCGAGCATCGACCTCAGGCAAGCCTTAACCGCCTGATCGTCCAACGTTCGGACCGCCGCTTTCAGTGGTTCGATAACCTTTCCCGCTTCGTGATTTCTCTCCCCTGCCTGCCTCGCCACTTAAACTTGCGGCGCATCCGCTCTCGTTTTCGGAAGCGCGAAGGGGAACGGATCCCTTTACGAAATTGTCATTATTATATTTCGAACTCGATGGGATCGATCAACCGGATTCCAGGAGCGGGAATTTCGACTCGAGATTCAGAAACAAACGTCCTTCAATTAATCTCGGCAACTATTCTTTGGTCCGCTTTCGCCTCGGCTTTTTCAGACGGCTTCGATCGCCGACCAAGGCCTGCCGCTAGAACGGACGGGTATCGGCAAATCGCCCCGCGACTGAGGGGATAACTGCTCTGGCGCCGAAAAAGGTCTCTGAAATATCTCTGCCGACCTAACCGGTGTCTACCTTAGGATTAAAGGCACGAAAACAACCTCGACCCACACGGCAGGATTAAAATAATTCGGGTTTTTTGAGCACGATCCCCGAGAGTAAGGTATGGTGATGGTAAGAGTTGGAAAGCGCGCAGAAGACTGCCAAGGCGATCAATCCGGATATTCTCCGATTCAGCTTCTTCACCTTCCTCCGGCAGAACCGACTCGCCCCTTCACCTACCGTTAAAGCCTTGGCTGCGCGTGCTTGCACCACCGGCAGCTATTCGTGCCTCAAGGCCTCGACCGGGTCCATGCGGGCGGCTCGAGTAGCCGGGTAAATGCCGAAGACGATCCCCACCAACGCCGAAATGCCGAAGGCGATGACCGGCGACCAGAACGTCACGATGGTCACCATTTCCGTGAAGACCGTCACCGCGTGAGGAATGATCACCCCGATGAGCACTCCCAACAGGCCGCCCATACCGGACAGAATAACCGCCTCGACCAGAAACTGAGCGATCACGTCCGATCGTTTGGCTCCCAAAGCGCGGCGGATGCCGATCTCCCGAGTTCTTTCGGTCACGCTGGCCAACATGATGTTCATGATCCCGATGCCGCCCACCAACAAGGAAATCGCGGCGATGGAACCCAGCACGACATTGAAAATCCGCTTGGTCTTTTCGGCCCGATTCAGCAATTCCAGCGGCACCAACATGGTGTAGTCCCGTTTTTTGTGCGTCTGTTCCAGCAAGGCGCTGACGTGATCGGCGACCGCCACGACCGCCGCTTCGTCACGGGCGCGAACGGTCAATTCGTGCAACTCGACCTTTTCCGATTCGGTGCTCCCGCTCCGGCGACGCATCAAGACTTCTCCGTATTTCATGCGGGCGGTGGTCAACGGAATATACATGCGGCTGTGCACCGTGCCCGTCACGCCCGAAGCCACCGTCAATCCGGAAGTCACCGAATCCCCGGCCGCGTCCTCCAAAACGCCGATCACCCGGAAATAGGATCCGCCCACCCGCAAGTCTTTGCCCAAAGGCGCCTCCAACGGAAACAGGCGGGATGCCATGGAAGAACCGATCACGCAGACGTTGCTTTTGTCGCGATACTCCAGGTCGTTGAAAAATCGGCCGGCTCGCACCCACTGATTGCGAATGATCTCGTATTCGGGAATCGTGCCCACGATTTCGGAATCGATGCGGCGGCTGACGTTCCAGACGTAATCCCGAATGATCCGAGCCGGAACGACCCGCTCGACCGCCGGGACCGTCTCCTTGATGCGGCGAACGTCCAAGTCCTTCAGCCCGTAATCCAAAGTATAACTGTGCTCGGCGCTTTCCGTGACCTTTTGATCTTCGGCCGGCTTGACGCTCCGGATGATGATATTCTCGCTGCCGAGACTCTTGATCTGCTCTTGCGCTTCGTAGCTGGCGCCTTCGCCGATGGCCAACATGGCGATCACCGAACACACCCCAAAAACGATGCCGAGAGCCGTCAGAAAAGTCCGCAACCGATGCAACCACAGGCTCTTGAGGCCCAGGCGCATCATGCGGGAAAAGAACAGCAACGAGTGACGTTGAGGCATCGGCGGGCGATTCAACTACGATTCCGATCGCTCGCCCGGCCTGAGTTGGCTTGCCGGCCGTCGGCCGACCGCGACTCACCGCCTTGCCCGGGAGACGGCGCCTTCAACGCGACCTGATCCCCGGCTTCCAGTCCCTCCAGAATCTGGATGTATTCGTCGTTATACTCACCGGTTTTGACCGGCCGCCGTTCCGCCGACCGGTTCATCAGGTAACAAACCTGCTCATTGTTTTCGACGAATACCGCTTGAATCGGCACATAGATCACGTCCTTCAATTCGTTGACCAGGATTTCGACCTTCGCCGTCATGCCGGGCTTTAACCAGTCGTGAACCCCTTCGATGCGGATCGTGGTCTTGTACACCTTCAGATTGGGATTCATCCAGCGATTCGAGGAATCGGGCAGAATGGCCACGTTGGTCACCTTGCCCCGGATCGGCCGGTCCGGGAAGGACTCCACCCGGATGTCGGCGAACATGTCTTTCTTGATTTGCTTGATGTAGGATTCGTGAATCTTCACCTGCACTCCCATCTCCCTCAGATCGGGAATGGTGAGGATCACTTGACGCTCCCGCACGGTAGCCCCCTCGCGGATATGCTCGTCGCGATAGTAGCGTTCGCCGTCGTTGCTGCCATACGTCACCAAGCCGGTCTTCTGGGCGTAAATGCGGGTTTTGGACAACTGGTCTCGTAATTCTTCCAATTCGTTCTTTTCGATATTGAATCGTCCCAGCGCCGAGCGAAAACCCGTTTCCGCCTTGGTCAACTTGGAGATGGCTTCTTTTTGCGTCTTGTCCAATGCCAAGATCGCCTCTTCGTAGTTGGAAACCAATTCCTCGGCGGTCTTGGGAAACTCGTATACCTTGAAGAGCCGCCGGGCCGTATCGGTCGACTTGACTTCGACCTGAACTTTCTCGACCCGCACTTCGTCGTTCTCCAATTGGTTCTGCGTCACGAATCCTTTTTCGAACAAGCGGCGCGTACCGTCCAACTGAGTCTGAGCCAATCTCAAATCCGTCTTGGCGACCAGCCACTTGTCCTCCATTTCCCGGATCTTCTGCTGCGCTTCGCCGTCGCCCAACTTCTCCGAATCGGCGTACTCCGAATAATCGACGATCACCGTCGTCGGCCGAAGCAATTCTTCGGTGAACGACGTCGAGAGATCGATGGCGCCCAAATTCGGGGGCGACGGAGATTCCGGCACCCCCTGAGCCTCGAGCGGAACCTCTTGGCCGATCATCGACACCGAGGGTTCACCCGACCATTCCGAGGTCGTTTCCGGCGTAACGTTCGGAGCGATTTTAATGTCCAATCCTTCCGGCAACTCGGTCACGTCGACCCGCTCGGGTTCCTTCAATCCCAACCGTCCGACGAGCTCTTCGATCACCTCGGCTCCCAAGTATTTTTCCAGATCCATCCGCGCGAATTTCATTTTCAATTCGGCGGCCTTGATGTCGCTCAAATTCTGACTGACCTGGATGTCCCGCTCATTGCGTTCCTCGGTCAATTCGGCGATCGTGCTCTGAAACTGAATCTCCTGCGACACCAGCCGTTTACGAATCTCGGAAGAATCCAACTCGACCAGCAGTTTCCGGTCGGTGATATCTTTTTCGGTCACTTGATAGCCTTCCTCGACGATGCTGAGGATCTTCGTGCCTTGATAGCCCTCGATTTCCGAACGTATCTCCAGAGTTTCCAGAGCTTCCACATTGCCGCCTTCCATCACCTTGATCGGCAAGTCGCCCCGCTTCACCCGGTACACCATATCGGCGTTTTCGCTCCCGCCTCGTCCCCAGCCCGACAAATACCCGAGCGCCAAAAGCGCCACGAGCGCCCCGGCGAGTTTGCCCCACCAGGGAAGCCGGCGGCCGTAGTCCAGCAATGCCGATAATTTATCCTTGTTCATGATCGGGTTCGATCCAACTACCCGTTTCTTCGATCTGTAAGATACCCAAGGCGCTCCAGAATTCCAGCCGGGCGATCGTATGATCGACCAACGTGGACGTCCGTTGATTGAGCGCGCTGATGAGATCGGTACGGGCCTCCACCAAATCCCGAGCCGTGCCCAAATCGAGTTCCGTGCGCAACTCCTCTTCCTCCACCCGGCGATTGCCCAACTTGACGCCGACCTCACTGATTTCGTATTGCCGCTTGGCTTGATCCAGATTGCGCAAGGTCTGGGTCACTTCCAGTTGCACCTCGTCGTTGCTCAACTGCGCTTGCCGCAAAGCTCGTTCCCATTGAATCAGGGTGCTGCGGTAGGCATTGCGCTCGGAGCGGCGATCGAACGGCAAATCGACGTTCAAGCCGGCGTTCCACTGCGACTCGTCCAACCCGAACGAAAACGGTTCGTTCGCCGGCGACGAAAGCCGCCCCGAAAGAATCACGTCCAAGTCCGGCAACAAGGCATTGCTTTGCACTTCCACCCGGCGCTTGGCGTCTTCGGCCTGGTCGTGCACGGTGTGCAAGTCGAGCCGAGAAGCCAGCGCGATTTCGATCGCCTCGGCCAAGGCCATTTCGGGATGGCTGATCACGAGTTTCTCCAGCTCGGCCGTATCGAACACGATCGGCGCCGAAGTCGACATCCCCAATTGCCGCACTTTGTAATCGTCCAGCGACTGCCGATAGTTGCGCACGGCGTTGATCCATTGGCTCTCGGCGGACAATTCCGCCTGTTCCAGTTGCCCCAACTGGGAAAGCGACCGCCGACCTTCCTTTTGCAAATCCCGCTCCTGCTCGGCGTTGCGGCGAAAATTCTGCAACCCTTCGAAGGCGTTTTTGGCCAACTCGCGATTAAGCAACACGCGGTAATAAGCCGAGGCCACCCGGACGCTGAATTCCTGCCGGTAACGAACGAAATCCCGTAACGAGTATAACACGTTACGCTCCGCCTGGGTGAGCGCTTCCATGGTCACGCGATAGCCCCGCCCCCGCAACAACGGCTGCGACAGATCGGCCACCAAGCGGGAAGACCGTTGCGTCCCGCCGCCCCCCAAAATAAACCGCAAAAAATCCGTGGTAAAACTGCCCGCCAACCGCGCCCCGCTGCTCACCAATTGGTTGACGCCCAGTCTTCCCCCGCCCGGCACGCGAACCGTGTGTTGCGTTTCGGTGACCCCGTCCACTTCTTCGGTCACCTGCCTGACGACCTCCCGATTGATTTGACCGCTTCCGGAAAAAACGGGAGTAAAACGGTAGCGGGCCAAAGTGAGTCCGAGTGCGTCCAGATAGACGCCCTCCTTCGTATTCTGATAACTGCGGTTGTGCCGAGTGGCCAATTCCAACGCCTTCGCCAAACCGATCACCCGGGCCCCGGTCTCGATCTCGCCGGCTTCGCCCAAAAAATCAGGAACGGGCGACGAATTAATCGGCCCTTCCAGTTCCTCGAACGGAATGGCCTGAATCGAAAAATCCGGATCGAACCCGGGAACGTCGACCGCTTTTTCGGCCAAAATCGTCGCCACTTGCCGGTCGGCCGCTTGGCGATACCGCTCGGGGGAACAAGCGGCGAACAGCAACAGCAACGTTCCTGCGATCAGCCGTCCCCCGAGATCGCCCCGCCGGAAAACGCCAGTTACCGTATGACTGAAGTAATTCAAGAAATTTACGCCGGCTCTTTCCGGAACGAAGGACAGTTTAGCCTAACCTACCGGTCCTTTAGACCGCCGGCCGCGGAAAACGTTGCATTTTTAATCGGAATCTCCGGCCGAGCCTGCAGCGGTTTCCGGCTCGTCTCCGGCCGCCGCTTCGCCGTATTCCAAAGCCCGGCGCAAGGCTCCCGCGGCGAAAATCAACGGATACAACTTTTCGTAATACCACAATTTCGCGAAATAAAATCCGATTGGACGGGCCGCAAGATCGTCGTTGGCCTCGAGCTTCGTCAGCAACCACGCCAATCCCTTTTCGACCGCGTTGAGCAACCAAGGCTCCGGTTCCACTCCGGTCTCGGTTTTCAAGCCCAGCAACAGCGACTCCAACCCCAACGCCGTTTCCTCGACCGAAGAGGAGGCGCCGAAAGCGCCGCCCCACCCGCCGTCGGGATTCTGATTGAGCGCGATCCAATGCATGGCCTGCTTGACGGCCGGCGACGTCCGTCGGCTTTCCTCGGCAGGAAGTTCCAGCAAAGCCGACAACACTCGCGCCGTCCCGTACAGGGGATTGGCTTCTCCGGACACTTCCTCGTTGCCGAACCAAAGCGGAGTCCAACTGCCGTCGCCCTGTTGCCGCCGCAGCAAATATTTCAACGCCCGCTTCCGGCCGCGCCGGGCCCGCCTGAGGAATTTCCCCTCGAACTGCGGAAGCCAGGCCGTCCAAGCGCGCAAGGCGTGCGCCGTGATATCTTCGCTGCTCCGGTCGAAAGGCATCCTTCCCCATCCCCGGCAAAAGGTCGGTATCCCGCCGTCGCGATTTTGCAATCCGCACAACCAACCGCTTCCATCCGCCGCCGCGTGCCGTTCGCGATAGGTACCCTTGCCCAACAACCGCAGGGCCAGTAACGCGCCGGAGGTGTCGTCGGCGTCCGGCACCCCTCCGGGTTGATCCGTCCAGGCCCAGCCTCCGGGAGCCGCCTGCGTATAGGGATGACGAACCAAACACTGCACTCGCCGGATCCACTGGGCCGTGTCGTTTCGTTCCTCTTCGTCGAGGCCGCTCAAACCCCGATCGGCCAACGCGTTGACCGACAGAGTCGTCACCCAATGGTTCAAATTGGTATCAATGGCCCAACTGCCGTCTTCGCGCACGGACCGCATCAGAAAATCGATCGCCTTGATAGTAACCGGATGTTCGGCCAACCGACTGGCGGCCAAACTCATCGCCACGAATCCGGTCAACGGCGCCGCTTCCAAAAAACCGCCGTTCTCGGGTTGGATCGCTTGCAACACGGACAGGCTTTTTCTTCGAAAAGAAGAACGGAAAGTCCGCGGAAAAAAACTTTTCGGCGGGAGATAGGTGTGCCGAGCGATCCCCATGGCGATCAATGCCGGCAAAGCGTAACTCACCACCGGCAACCGCAACGCGGCATACCAACTGGGTGGAAAAGCCGCTAATTCGAACGGCAACGGTCTGACCCAGCGCCAAGCGGACGGTCCTCGCCCCAACCTTCCGGCCAAAGCCGCCAGGGTCAAAATGGGCACGGCGAAAGTGCTGTCTTGGCCATAACGCCGCGTCAAAGCTTCGGCAAGCAGCGCCGGTTCCAAACTGCCGATCTGTTCGGTCAGCCAACGTTCCGATCTTTCGACCGCCGCTCCCCAAGCCTCCCGGCCCTCGTGAGAAACCAGATTGAGCGCCGACCAGCACAGCACGGTCGTGCTGAGATTGCTCCGGCTGCGATCGGTGTCGCCCCAGCCGCCGTCGGGATTGATATGCCGCACGATCCATTCCAGGCCCCGGGCCACTGTTGCCGCGAAACGAAGCGTGCCAGGTGAGAAATGACGTTCCATCTGGACCAAGGCGGTCACCGCCACTGCCGTCGACAACGGTGAACTGCTTAATTCGCCCTCCCAATGACCTGAAGGTTTGCGTTGGGCCAGCAACGCAGAGCTTACTTTTTCGAAAGCGGCTTGGGTCCTGACCCGTATTTCCGGACTCATTCCCCCGGTTTCCGGCCAGGTCGTCTCTCCGGCATAATCGTGCAAGCCCCGCGACAGCCAAACCATCGACTCAGCAAATGCCGATTCCGGCTAATGACCCCATAAACGATTTCCGCCACCCAAATGACTCCCGGCAACCAAAGGAACAGGGAAAGAGGCGCCAGAAGCGGCATTCTCAGACCGACGAAACGAAGGCACCTGGCTCCACGGTAAATCCGGCCATCCCGGGTCAGGCAATGAATCGCTTCCAGCAAATCTTCCCGAGCGATGCCTGGAGCCAATCCGTCCTTTCGAGCCTTGGCGATCGGCAGCAACTCGATGACATGGAACCAGTCCAGCCAAGTCAACAGGCGCATTTGAAACACGCACATGGGACAATCGCCGTCGTAGAGCACCACATGGCGTTCCTGGAGAACTGCCGTCTCGTTCATATCTTCTCGCTGTTGAACCACCATACGCCCAGCCGTCCCCGCCACCGGTCCCGATGCCACCAAACCATCGCCGCCGCCGCTCCCAGACTATAGGCCAACAGATCCCAAGGATCCCTCACGGCTCCGGCAAACCACGTCGGTCCCCAACCCTCGGCCACTAGCGACCACACCAAAAGATGACCGCCGGTTTCGGCGATCGTCGGCGGGGCCGAAACGGAACGCCATCCCCAATGGCGATGCATCCAGAGTATCAAAGGCAAGGCGCAAGGAATAAGCAGAAAATCGTTCAGATAGGAAGCGCTGAAGCCGCTCCATCCCCAGTAATCCCGACCCAAGGAATTGATCGCGTACAGCAGGCAACAACTCCAGCAGAGCGGGTCCCGTCCGTAACGGAACCACAGCAAGGCGACCAGAATCAACCCCGTCAATATCGCCAACAGCAATTTTCCCCAAAGAATCATCGTCTCGAGCCGGGGAGTGTACCGCCGTCCGGAGATTACTCAATATAATAAATCCCGTTCCAGTCGGTTATGACCTCCTGAACCGCAATGACACCTCCCAGAAGCGCAACCCGAGCCACGGTCGATCCGAACGCCGTTTTTTGCGGGTCAGGGATTTTCCTGACCGAGTTTTTCGAGCTCTCCCAAAATGAAATCGCGACGTTGGCGCACTTGCCGTCGGAACGATTCGATATCCTCGGAAAAGGCCTGTTCCGCCGCCTCGACGTTCACCCCTTTCAATTCGGCCCGATAGCGAACTTCCGGTTCGAGCCGTTCTTCCAATTCGTCGATGATGGGGATAAACAGTTTTTCGGTAAAGATCGTCTGGCAAAACACTTCCAGCCGTTGGAGAAACCGGTACCGAAAGGTCGAATTGACCAGCATGGGGCCTGAAAAATATCCGGGCGGCCGCCACCACGGTTCGCCTCCGAACGGACTGGCGCTCCGGAAAAAACTGAACCGGCCGGTAGATTTCGGACGATCGCCGGCCATGCCCGAGGTCAACGGAAAATCATACCAATCGTACTTCTGGGAACTGCCGTCGTAATCGCCCCAAGTCTTGTCGGTGTCCCAGGGATAAATCTCCCATTTGCCGCTCCCTTCCCGATCGTGATAGGCGAAGTAGTTGTTGAAGAAGCCGTCCCAATTGGAAAGGCACATGTTCACGGCGTAATAGTCGACGAATTGGGAAGCGTTGAAATGCCGATCGATAAATTGCCACCTTTCCTTGCCCCGTACGCGAGCAAGGCCTGAGATCGCTTCCAGAATGTCTTCGTAGCCTTCGTGGCGGTTGGTCTTCTTCTCGTGTTGTTCCACAACCCCTCGCCCGTACCACAGGAGCTTGTAGAGATTGCCGTCGGGGTCGCGACCGATATTTTTCAGAAACGTCCGATTGACCTGTTCGACCGTAAGCAGGTAGCCGACCGGTTGACCGTCCATGACGATCCGGTGATATCCGGACCGGGGCGCCGGGATCCCGACGCGGCGATACAATTCGTAGGAAAGATGTTCCGAAAGCTTATAACGTTCCTTGCCCGACAATAACCGGCGGACCAGAAAATCGGAGGTGGCGCCGGAAGAACGGCCGGAACGGAATCCGGAATAACCTTCCGACAGAAAATTGACGACCGACATTTCGTTCCAGCGCCGATCGGCGTGAAATCTCAGTTTGAATCCGCCTCGTCTCGGCGTGCACCGGATGAAGTCGAATAACGCCGGTTCCGCACCGTCGCCCGGATAAAAAATAAAGGCCGAATTACCGCGACTGGGTTCCGGAGCCGATTCGCCTTCAGACCGAAAAAACCGATCGACCTGCGGTTCCAGTTCCCCCACGTTGACGACTTTTCCCAATCCGATCGGAGGAACCGACGGACGCTCGTCGACATAGACGCTAAAGGCCGGTCGAGGTTCCTGATCCGAAGGAAAGACCCGTTGTTCCCCGTTGTTGCCCTCCAACAGGATTTGCCATCGAAGCAAGCTGCCTGCCGCTTCACCGGGCAGTTCTCCCTCGAAGCGGTCTTGCGTCCGGGTGAGCGGCAAAGATCGGGGATTCTCCTCCTCGCCGGCGCTCGCCGTCCGATATAACACAGTAGCCGATTTGACGCCGAGCGCATGATTCCCCCGGCAACTGATCCGTATCGGCTGCCCCGGAGCCGGCCATTCGGGCTGAACGGAAAACCCGAGGAGCCAAGGCGGATCGTCGGCGGCATAAACGTCGTTCTGCCGTCCCGGCGTGCCGGCGGCGATCAAGCGGTCTTGCAACATCGAACTGGCCCAGTTCGAAGGCGATTCTCCAGAGCTCAGGGGATTGATCCGTTCCAACGAAGCCGAATAGCCGTCCGGGGCGCGAGGCCAATCTCCCCGGTCCCGATACGCCACCCGATCGACCCGGCGACCGGTTTCGTCAACGAGAACCACGGATTCGCCCCGATAGCTGAGCCGCCCCTTGAGTTCGCCGAGAACCGCTCCGTCAAGGCGGTAGTGCGCGATCAAGGCCGGGGGATTCCTGGCCACGACCAAATAACCTCCCGGAGCTAACTCGGTTCCTGACGGAAATTCGAATCGAACGCCGCCGCCCAGTTTCCAGCCGCCCAGATTGACGCCCTGTTCTCCGGGGTTATGCAGTTCGACGTACTGCAAATCGTCCGAATCCCCCGGAGGATGGTACATCAGTTCGTTGATGACCGTTTCCCCCACGGCGATGGGCCTCGAAAACAGGACAACCAAAAATAACGCCAACCGGAACAAATTCGACATCATCGCTCTTGAACGCCTAACAAAATTCGATCGGAAAAGCAACGAATCGCTGATTCCTGTGGCGGGTTACTTTCCCCAAACTCCTTTCAACAACGGTCTTGATCTGAGTCCGGAAGGGATTTGCCGCCGGAAGTTCCCGAATCCGGAACCACAGAGCAGCCGATTCCGTGCCGTTCGCGACGAACTCGGCGGCGAAGCTTCCGGTGCATTTCGTTTTCGGAAAAACGACCGTCCGGAAGCGTTCAACGAATTCGAACTAGCACTCCCAGCCGAAAACGTTCGGCATTTTTGAAACCCTGTTCGGGGCCGTCAATCGGCGACGAGCTCGGGAAAAAGCTAGGGCCGGAATCGATGCCGGTGTTTTTGTTCTGGAGCGACGATTCGAAATGTAATCCCTGCATCCCTCTGGATTGGAATCGTTCCCAGGCTCCATTTACTGGATTGCGACTCCTTGACGGAAAGTGACTTTAGTTCCACCTCGTTTCACTAATAGCATCGCACGAAATCGAGCCTGGGAAATTCGTCGAACTTCGTTTATTCCGCGGCAAAGCCTGATATCAAATGGGACGCCGCTAAAGTCCGACCGGTGCCAGAGCGCGAAAGCGCAAATCGAATTAACGGCATTTTCCCAGTGACAAACCATACCAAACCCCATAAACCAACCGGACGAGAGCGGGTAGGATTAGAGACTCAGAACTTGATTCCCGCATTAAATAGCTAAAAAAGTGCGATGCTCTATATTTCCAGCCTGAAAATAGTGGATTTGCTGTGTTTCCCAGGGGAAACGGTAATAGAGCTACGAGTTCCGTCGTCAGACCAAAGGAATGCCGGGTGGAACCTGATACTCGGAAACAACGGCACCGGTAAAACGAGTCTGCTCCGGATCATCGCCCTGGGGCTTTGCAACGCCACCGAGTCGTCTGGCCTGTTGATGAAAATGCCGGGAAACCTCATTCGTTCCGGCTGCAAGACGGCCACAATCGAGATCAATCTCCTCGCTAACACGGAACCGGCCAAAACCTGCCAAATCAAAACAACTTTTCGTCAAACCAAAGATGGCTGCGAAGCAATCGACCAGACAACCAATCCCCAGAATTTATCAAGATCGGAACTTTTCGCCTGCGGATATGGAGCTGCCATGCGGACGATTGGCAACGAGGCATTCAAAAAATCCCGCTTGATCGACTCGATGTATTCGCTGTTCAACTATGAAGCCCGACTCCAGAATCCTGAAACGGCGCTCTATCGAGTCATCCAAACCGAAAAAATCACCCAACCGGAATTGCTCAAGCTCGTCGATCAAGCGTTAAATCTCCCGCAAGGATCGACGTCGCTAACCGTAACCGGTCTCAAAGTCAGCGGGCCTTGGGGGAAATCTGTGCCTCTGAAGGCTTTGGGTGAGGAATATCTCACCACCATTGCCGTGATTTGCGATTTGCTCAGTAGGTCGTTGCTCCACACCAAAAGCGAGTTCTCCACCGAAGTGAAGGGTATCGTTCTGATCGACAAGCTCGAAAATCATTTGCATCCCTCCTGGCAACTAACGATCGCAAAACAACTCGCCGAAATATTCCCGGGGATTTAATTCGTCGCAACTACCCACGCTCCTTTGACCGTTATCGGCGCCGCAGATTTGCCTGAAGAACAATGTCAACTCATCCTGCTCGAATTATCGGAATCAAAGCTGAAAGTAACCGGGAACCTGAGTGCCCCCCATAACCGCCGGGCCGATCAAGTGCTAACCTCAAATTTATTTAATCTTTTGTCCCCCACCAATGATAGGGTCACTCGGGACGTCGCCGAGTAGTCGCAACTCTCGAGTCAATCTTCCCGCACCCCGGAGGAAAACGAAAAACCGCCATGGCTTCACGACAGCCTGCTGGCAACATTCGGCCAAAACGTAAGCGAACTTCAAGTCATGGTCCAGAAAGAAGTGCAACAGACGCTGGGAAATATGGCTCAAAAACGGTAAACTGACAATCGAAGCGTTGGCCCTGGAAACGCGAAGGCAACTTGCCGGTACTTTCGGAGCAACCACTCCTGATTAATGGCGCCTAGCGATTCGGGGTTAAGGCGATTCGGGGTTAAGGTTATCGCACTTGGAATCGCGAAAGACGGCTCAGCCGAATTCGATCCGGTATTTCCCGGCTTGATCCGATCAGTGAACCGAGACTCCCTGCCCTGCCGGAACCTGTCCCGCCTCAGGGAATCAGATTTTCCCGAGGAACCCGAGCGATATGCCATTCCGGCAATCGCCGATCCCGACTCCCCGGAGCCCAACCGAGCGCGGCAGCGTGCCCGTCCACGAAAACGAGATTCGCCCGGCGCCGGTGTCGAAAATGACCGTTGGCGTATTGAGGCCCCCCATCGTTGACGTAATAGAATTCCTCCACCATCGGATTAGCGGTGCTGGCCGGAGGCTGAAAATCGTTGATCTGAGCCGCGTCGGCGAATAGAGCAATCTGCGCCGGTTGCCGAATTCCGCTGATCGGCACTCCCTTGGTTTCGGGCGTCGGAAGATACGCGCCGCTCGACGACAAATGCAGATTATAACCGAACCCCCAGGAAGCTCCCTGAGCCTTTCTCTTGTACCGGGGATGGCGATAATCGAAAGCCGAGCATCGCTCGATTCCCCGGCCCTGCAAATAAGGCCACAAAGAGCCTCGTTCGAGATCGAAACGCCGGTGCCCTTCGCGTTCTGTCTCCAACCAGCCGAACCAATAGATTTGCCCTCGCTCCGATTGCGCCGCCAAGTAAGGAAAAGCTAATTGATCGTGCTCGCCCCAGTAAAGCTGCGCCGCGATCCCCAATTGCCTGAGATGGGACAAGCACTGTACTCCCTTGGCCATTTCCCGGACGTTTCCGACCGCCGACCAAAGCAACGAAGCCAGTATCGAGATTACGGCCAGAACCGTCAGCAATTCCAGCAAGGTGAACGCTCGATCGCCGCTCGGTTTCATCGGGACCGAATCCGAAAAAATCCGTGTTCGCCCTCGGGAAGGACCTGAAAAAAGAATTCTTCCCCCGCCCCGGAAGTTTCGACCGACTGCTGGCGTAGCGGCAACCACGTCGAGAAATATCTCGAATGTTCCAACCAATACCGGCGGTCGGATTGTCCCGGATAATAAATCCGAAGGCCGTCGGCCGCCCGTTCGATGCGGTCGATTCGTTCCGGCGAAACCGACGGCGAAAGATCGACTTGCAGGTTATCGACGTATCCCGTCGCTCGAACGGAACCGGCGAATTCCGGCGGCGACTGGCCGCCGTCGTGATAACTGAAAACCGCCAAAGCGTTGAGCCGCATCCCGGAAAATTGAGCGCCGGCAGGATCCGTACCGACCTGCGGAAGTTGCATGTCCTTGATCGGTCCGAAGGGTTCGCCGTCCGCCGTCATTTCCGTACTCAGTAAACCTTCGGCGGCATGAAAGGAAAGCCGTACGCCGTATCGCTTGCCCACCTGCAATTCCAAGGGAAAAGAGTTTTGAAACGCCCATTCGTTGTCTCGGGAAATCATCCCCGACGATACCGTCGCGCCGAATCCCGAATCGGGAAAATAAACCCACTCCACGACGTTTCGGAGACCGTGCTCCGGGTGAATTCCGGCACCCCGGAATAAATCGGCCCGGCCCGCTTGATCCAAATCGTACAACCCGACGGCGATCGGAAAAGTGAATGGTTTATCCGGCGTCGTACCGATGGCGATCGATTTCAATTCCAGTTCGAAGGAAAAAGAAAAATCCCTGCGAGTATCGATCTCCAATCCCAAGGGACGATGAAACCAGGCGTTCGGCTGGGAAGAATCCCAGTGCACCAACAACCGCCCCGAATCGGCTTCCCAGACGAATTGATCTTCGGAACCGGTAGTTTTCCAACCGTTGCGTCTCGGATCCTCTTCGAATCTTTCCAGGGACCTGATCCCGGCGTTGGACGGCAAGACCGAACTTGCCGCATCGATTTCAATTTTGCTCGTCAACGATTCGATCCGCACGAAACGGACCGATTCCGGAGTCGTTTCCGGTTGCCCTTCGGGGATCGAAGCCCAAGCCAGATCGAAACCCGAGCCTCCTCCGCTCCCCCCGTAAATGCGCCGGATCCGTTCCAAATCGGCACCGGCGAAATCGGCGTAATTCAAATTCGGGTCCAACGGGCGTCCCCAATCTCCGGCGCCGTCGGTCGGCAAGAGTTTTCCGGCGTCCGAGATCGAATCGTGTTCCAGCGGATACCAGGTTTCGCCCGTTTCGCTGACCGAAATCTGAACCTCCGTACCGCCCCCGAACGATGTACCGTCCGTGATGCCGCCGCCGGTGAAATCGCCGTTGGTAATCGTCAATCCGACATTGCCGTACAAAATGAAATCCAGGCCGAAAGGATTTTCGGGATGATCGAAAACGGGCGGATCGAATTCCAGTTCCACCATCCCTCCCTCGCCGAGCGACAGTATTTGTTCGCGCAAATAGGGAGGAGCGAACGGAGTCACCGGCCCTCCGAAATCGCCCGGGGTTTCCCGCGAAGGCGGCCCCAGGATTACCGAGGAATTGGTATAACCGAGACCGCTGCCGAAGGCCGTGGCGAAGCCGATTCCCGATTCGTAGGCCACCACTCGATCGGCAAAAAGATCGGGTTGAGCCGGCAAAACGGCGTTCTGAGAAAACCAAGCCAAGGTCAATGTCGCCAACAGTCTCGCGTTCCAATGCATAAAATAATCCGGGGGAATCGCCGGACGATCAGCCGGCCGGCAAAACCCGGGAAAGTAATTCGACTCGCGATCGGAATTCAAGGCAAGTGATTAACCTGCCGAAAACCGGCGATTCAGGAACGAATACGCCCGGCTTGTCTACTCCGCAGGATTCTGGGACAATCAGCCCCGTGAATAGAGTCGCGATTGTCACCGGCGCCTCTCGCGGCATCGGACGGGGCATTTCCCTGGAGTTGGCGAAAAAAGGGTTCGATCTCGCCATCAATTACTGCACTCGCCAGGACGCCGCGGAATTCACGTCTCAGCTTTGCCGGCGGCAGGCGGAGGAAAACGGTGTTGCCATTCAAACTTTTGAAGTCCAGGCCGACATCGGCCTGGACTCGGACCGCGACCGTCTGATCGCTCAAACCAAAGATCGCTTCGGCCGATTGGATTTACTGGTCAACAACGCCGGGATCACGTCGCTCGAACGTTCCGACCTCTTGCACTCCACCGAAGAATCTTTCGACCGGGTGATGAACGTCAATTTGAAGGGTCCCTTTTTTCTGACCCAAGCAGCGGCGGCCTGGATGATCAACGACGGGATACTTCACAAGGACCGGCGCCCCAAAATCATCTCGATCGGGTCGATCAGTTCCTACACCGTCTCGGTGAATCGGGGGGATTACTGCATGGCCAAGGCCGCGTTGCGAATGATGACCCGGCTCTACGCCGTACGCCTGGCCGAGTGGGGCATCCCGGTCTACGAAATTTGTCCCGGCGTCATCCAATCGGATATGACCGCTCCGGTGAAGAAAAAGTACGATCGGCTCATAGCCGAAGGAATAACTCCCATCAAACGCTGGGGCCTTCCCGAAGACGTCGGCGCCGCCGTCGCCAGGCTCGCCGACGATCGGATCGAGTTCTGCACCGGCGAAGTCTTCAACGTGGACGGAGGATTCCATATTCGCCAACTTTAGCGTCAGTGGACCAGCCGAGCGAAAATGAAAACCGCTAAGGGAGACACTCCCTCCGGCTCCCGGCCGGCTCCGGTCATTTCGGACGACCTGATTCAACGCGTCTGGAACGGTGCCCGCATCGATGCCGCCGAGGCCCGGGCTTGTTATTACCTGCCGCTGGAAGAACTCGGAGTCTTAGCCGACCGCCGCCGCCGGCTGGCCCGGAAGAACGCTTGGCAGGGCCAAGGCAATCGCATCGCGACCTACCTCGTCGACCGCAACGTCAACTACACTAACGTCTGCAACGTCTATTGCAAATTCTGCGCCTTCTATCGCACCGAAAAAGACGGCGACGCCTACGTCATTACCCGCGAAGAACTAGACCGCAAAATCGAGGAAACCCTCGAATTGGGCGGCACGCAGATTCTCATGCAGGGCGGCCACCATCCGAAACTGAATCTGGACTGGTACCTCGAATTGCTGAACCACATCCGGGACATATTTCCGCAAATCAACATCCACGCTTTCAGTCCCAGCGAATTCATTCATTTCCGGGACCTGTTCGATTTGCCCCTGGAAGATCTGATCGCTCGTTTCCGGGATGCCGGTTTGGGTTCCATTCCCGGCGGCGGCGGCGAAATCCTGGTCGATCGGGTCCGGCGCCGCATTTCTCCGCTCAAGGCCATGAGCGACGACTGGTTGGAAGTCATGGACACGGCGCACCGGCTGGGACTCAAATCGTCGGCCACCATGATGTTCGGCCACGTCGAAACCCTGGACGACCGCATCGAGCATCTGGACCGAATCCGAACCCAGCAAGACCGGAGCGGCGGCTTCACGGCCTTCATCGCTTGGACTTTTCAATCGGAGAACACGAAGTTGAAAGCCGATTCGGTGAGCGCCGGCGAATACCTGCGCATGCAGGCTCTAAGCCGCATCTATTTGGACAACATCCCGAACGTGCAAAGTTCCTGGGTGACCCAAGGTCCGGAGATCGGCCAAATCGCCCTCCGCTACGGAGCCAACGATCTGGGCAGCGTCATGATCGAGGAAAACGTGGTCAGCCAGGCGGGAACGACTTTTCGGCTCACCGTCGCAGACATGAAACGGCTCATCGCCGACGCCGGGTACGAACCCCGCCAACGCGACAACTGGTACCGTCTGGTCGACGGCCCAGCGGTTGCTCCGGCCTCGCCGGCCCTTCCCTGATCCCCCGAAAACTTCCCGGCGAACCGAACCGGCCGGCCGGGAACGGAATAGCCGCTCACGACTACCCCGCTCCTCTGGCCGTTGGCCCTGTTCGCAAGAATCTTACTGATTGCCGAATTCCTCCCAACTGAACCTCAGGTCGAGATTGAAATCGGTGATCAACGCCGGATATTGAGCCGCGCTCCGGAAATCCCAAGGCGCGTCGTTGCGATTGTCGCTGTCCAGATCGTACTGATCCCAGAGATCGAAGATCCCGGAGGCGTCGGTCGGCCCTTGCAATTGCGCGGTGGTCTTGCCCATGACCGGATCGCTCTGCCCGCTGGTTTGCGTGTTGAAGTAGGAACCCGTGATCGTTCCGGCGTTGGATCCTGCCAGCCCTCCCGTATTGTTGCCGCCCGATACGGCGCCCAGGGAATAACTGATGACCACCGACCCGTTGTTCAAACCGGTCAAACCGCCGACGTTCGAAGTGCCGGTGACCGCCCCGGTCGCGTAACAAGCCGCAATCGCGCCCGAGCGATTCCAGCCGATCGCTCCGCCGACTCCGTTCGTGCCCGTCACCCGGACTTTCGAATAACTGACGCTCAAATTGCCGGTGTTGTAACCGATCAGGCCGCCGATGCTGGAGTTGCCGCGAATCGTTCCCTCGGCGTAACAAGCGGTAATCGCTCCGCCGCTCAATCCCGTTAACACGCCTACCCAATTACGCCCGTTGACGTTGGCTTGAGAGAATCCTAATCCGTTCACCTGTCCGACGCCCGACCGGCCGACGATCCGGAACAGTCCGACATAATCGGTGTTAGGCCGATTGATATACAGATTCGTGATCGTGTTGCCGTTGCCCTCGAACGTTCCGGTAAACCGGCTTCCGGTCATGCCGATAGGTTCCCAACCCAGGCCGCGATTCCACCAAGGACCTTGGGCCTGTTGGACGATCGTCCCGAAATCCAGTCCCATGCTTAATTCGTAACCGTCGCAATCGCCGTTCAAACAACCCATGTCCGCCGCCGCGTTCGGGAACGCCTCCGCATAGGCTTGGTTATTCGCCGCGTCGTCGGCACTGCCGTCGCCGTCCAAATCCCAACGAACGGCATTCAATTGCGCCAACGAATTGATCTCGATCAAACCGTCATTATCCCGATCGTAATCGCCGGCACCGCCGCCGGGACCGGGATCGACCGGCACCGAACCGCCCACCACCACGACGAACGATTGAGCCGCCGTCAAACCGCCCGGATCCGCCGCCGTCACGGTTACCACCGCCCGGCCGGCCACGATGCCGTAAACCGAAACGTTGCTGCCGACGAGCTGAACCAACGCGATCGTCGGAATGTTGGATTCGACGGTATAGGTCAACGCGTCGCCGTCGGGATCGCTGAAATACGGAGCCACGTTCACCGTCCGGGAATCTCTGCCGCCGGCCGCCAACGAAATCGTGGGCATCGCCCCTACCGGGGCCGGGGCGTCATTGGCCGAAGCCGGAGGTTTGACCGTCACGTTGATTCGTTGCGTCGCGGACGCGCCGCCCGAATCCCGAGCCGTCACGGTCACGACCGCCGTCCCTGCGCCGGCGGGAGTCAGCCTGACGACGGTACCGACAATTGCGGCCGTCGCGACCGTCGGCCGGTTCGAAGCGGCCGTAAAAGTCAGGCGATCGCCGTCCGGATCGTCGAACCGGTTTTGTAAATCTACCGTCGTCGCCGAATCGCCGTCCGTGAATTCCACCGCCGAAATCGAACCGATCGCCATGGGCGCTCGGTTGACGGGCGCCGTCAAGCTCACCGTCACCATAAAACTCTGAGTCGCGGAAAGACCGTCGGCGTTGCTAGCCTTGACCGTCACCGTCGCCTCGCCCGCCAACACCGGAAAGAGGCTCAATTGACTGCCTGCCAGGCTCACCGAAACCACCAAATTGTCGCTGGAAACCACGGAGAATGTCCACGAACCGCTTTGCGGCACGGTAAATTTATCCGCCACGTCGAGGGTAGCGAAATCCCCCCCAACATACAGGGTTTCCGGAGGTATCGTGCCGGAGGCAACCGGGATGTCGATAGTCGACGAGGTCCCGCGCACCGTGACCGTAAAGGTCTGGCCGACGGTCAAGCCTCCCGGGTCCCGGGCCGTCACGGTGACCGTCGCGGTGCCGGTCGAGACCGGGAACAACTTCACGTTATCGCCGTCGATCAAGGTCGTCACGACCACCATGCTGCTGGAACTGGCCGTATAGGTCAGAGCGTCGCCGTCCGGATCGCGGAACCGGCTCGACAGATTCACGTCCTGAAAATTACCCCCGGCCAACAAGGTCACCGGCGGGATAATGCCCGTCAAGACCGGCGCGTTCCCGGTTCCGGTCGATCCTTGCACGGTGACGGTAAAGGCCTGCGAAGCGGTCAACCCGCCCGGGTCCCTCGCCCGCACGGTGATCCTGGCCTCGCCGCTCGACAACGGAGTAATCATCAATTCGCCGCCGACGATAGCCGCCATGGCGACCGCGGCCGTATCGGATTCGGCCGTATAGGTCAGAGCGTCGCCGTCCGAATCGCGGAAATGATTCGCCAATTCGAAGGTCACGGAATCTCCGCCGGCGATCAGGCTCTGAGCGGTAATCGCCGCCGCCGTCAGCGGCGCCCGGTTTGCCACCGGCGTGTAACTCACCACGACGCCAAAAGTTTGAGTGCCCGTCAAACCGGCCGGATCGGTGGCCGTGATGGTGATCGTCGCATCGCCCACCAGCACCGGAAAGATATGGATCTTGGAACCTTCGACGATCACGGCCGCCGCCGTGTTATTGCTGGAACTAGCCCGAAAACTCAACTTATCGCCGTCCGGATCCTGAAAATAAGTCGACGCTTCCACGGTGTCGGGAGTCGCCTGGCCGATGATCAGGTTTAGGGACGGAACGGTTCCCACCGCCGCCGGAGCGCGGTTGCCGGAAGGCGCCGCTTCTACCCGCACCATAAACGATTGGGTAATTCTCAACCCGCCCGGGTCGATCGCCGTCACGACCAAGTTGGCCAGTCCCGCCGCTCCAAGTGTCAATCGCAACTGGTTACCGACGATCGTCGCCCCCACGACTCCGGTATCGCTGGAGATCACTCCATAGGTCAACATATCGCCGTCCAGATCGCTGAACTTGTCGGACAAATCGACCGTTACGTCACTGCCGCCGACCGGCAACGGCGCGACCGCGATGGCCAAGGCGACGGCCGGCGGACGATTCGCGGGCATCGTCTGACTCACCGTCACCCGAAACGTTTGAGAGGCGCTCGAACCGCCCGGATCCCAAGCTGTCACGGTCACGGTCGTGGCACCCGAGGTCAGCCCCTTGATCATGATCCGATCTCCGGTCACGCTGGCCGCCGCGACCGCCGGCTGGGCGGTCCTGGCGGCGTAAATCAGCACGTCTTCGTCCGAATCGGAAAAGTAGGTAGCGAGCTCGACTTCCTCCGATTGCATCCCGGTGCTGACGGTCAGGGCCGGAATGGAGCCCATCGGAGTCGGCGCCCGGTTCGGCTGAGCTCCCAAGATGCCTTCGATGCTGACGAATCGTTCCCGGGCGATATCGATCGCCGTTTTACCCAGCGAGTTCGTGGCCGTGGCGTCCGCGCCGGCGTCAACCAACAGTCGCAAAATATCGGCATCCAAATTCGCGGCGGCGTAATGCAGCGGCCGATACCGTTGGGAATGAGTCGAATCGGGCATATCGACGTCGGCTCCGCTGTTAATCAATTCCCAGACGCTGGCGGAGACGCCGCTTTTGACCGCTTCATGAATGCTGACCGCCGAGGTTTCCACCGTCGCCTGGATCCGCTGGGCCGCAGACAATCCTCCGGGGTCGGAGGCCGTGATCGTCACCAAGGCCTTGCCGGCCGCTACCGGAGTCAGCGTCACCTCGCTGCCATTGACTCCGGCAGTCACGATCCGAGGATCACTGCTGCTGACGTCGTAAAACAGCGAATCGCCGTCCGGATCGATGAAACTGTTCGCCACGTCGACGGTCATCGCTCCCCCGGCAATCGTCAACGTCAGCGGCGCGATACCGCCTACCGCTACCGGCTCGCCGGTGGAAATGAGCACGGAGACATCGATTTTTTGCACCACGGACAATCCGCCCGGATCCGTGGCGGCAACGAACACTTGGGCACTGCCCATGGCCAAGGGATTCAAATTGAGTCTCGAGCCGCCCACGGCCACGGTCACGACATCGGTATTATGGGACACGGCGGTGTAGATCAGGGGATCGCCGTCCAGGTCGGAAAACTTGTCCGCCAAATCGATCGTCTCGGCACCGCCCCGGAAAAACAAGACGGCCGGCGCAAACGGGTTAGCCGCCACGGGCGCTCCTTGCAGCGCGTCCACCATCACCGATATCGCCTGGGTAGCGGTCAATCCGCCCAAGTCGGTGGCCGTCACAAGCAAGGAAGTGCTACCGACCTTGACGGGCAAAACGACCAACTCGTCGCCGACCACGCTCACCGTAGCCACGGCCGGATTCTGGGACCCCGCGGTAAAGGTCAAGGGATCGTCCTCATCCGGATCGTTAAATTTGTCCCTCACCATGACGGCGTACATTCCTTCGCCGAGGTTCAACTCGAGGGGCTCGAACGCTCCGACCGGGGTCGGCGGCCGGTTCGCCTCGTCGTCGTCGATCATGTTGAAAGCGTAAAGCTTGTTTTCCGTATCCTCCAACACCCACCAGGTCTCGCCGTCGGACCATACGCCCTGCGGCCGGTAGTTGGGGGGCGTCACAAAAAAGGTCTTGTAGTCCGGCAAGTCGATGTTCCGGGCTTGATGGTAGTTGCCGTTGGCCAACACGTAGGCGAATAACTTGGGAGGAAGGGAGATCGTATCCAGGACCCACATGGTCGTGCCGTCCGACCAGAAGCCCTGCGGCTGAACGTTCAAGACGGTCAAATCGATATCCCGCTGCGACACGCGGATACCCGTAGCTAAGGAATAGGCGTGAAGCACCCGATTATTAAATTTCGCCCAAATCATCGTCCCGTCCGACCAGAGTCCCGAAACGGAGTAATTGCCGGAACCCAAATTGATATCCTTGGCGAGGTCGCGCGCCCCGGTAGCCAGCACATAGGCGAAAATCCGGTTCTGGTTCCCGTCGATCACCCAGAGCGTCGTCTTGTCCGACCACAGACCCGCCGGGTTCTGGTTGATCGCGTCCAAATTGAATTCCCGGGCGGTGTTCCGGGTGCCGGTCGCCAAGGTGTAAGCCCGAATTTCGGCGACTTTCTGCCGGCTCACGTACGTCACCCAGACCGTCGTCCCGTCCGACCACAGATACTCGAACCCATCGGGGTCGCCGGTCAGGGTAAAGTCCCGGTCCGGCAGCCGAATCAATTCCGGCGCCGCCTGAACCGCAGGAGCCGAACCCCATACCCCCAGACCGAAGAAGACCGCCATCAACAGGATCCGGAAAGCCGCCGAGGCCGACGGATTCACCCACCGACCGAAGAGTCTGCCTGAGCGAATGGAAGCTTCCGGCCGTTCGGCTGTGCCGCAATCTAAGGGTCTATTCGAACCGAACCGGGCCAACCGCCCAGACCAACGCTTCATCGCTTTGATTATCATTCTGCTGTCCTTACCTCAAACCAACCCGACCTGAAATTTGCCGCCCTACCGGTAGGTCTCCGTCCGGAGTCCTGGCTGCGAGCTTAAACCCGATACGACGCGTTACCGAAATACGAAAGGCCCGGGACGAGCCCGAAAAAACTGATGGCCGACGAAACCGCCGTTACCCCGACTTCGCGGAGCCGGTCGCCGAATGACCGCCCCCCCCCCCGAAACTACTGCCCTGCCCACGAACAAAACCCGCCGTCAAGCGTCGCCGCCCGACGGCCAACCGAAGTTCCCGACCCTACCGCCGGCTCGGCGAAAAGTAAATCAGACAAACCGAGTTGACAACTTTTCCCCGACTTCCTAGGGTCGATACTGTACACGATCCGGGCATCGGACGCACTTCAGCGGGGTTCCCCACCCCCCACCTCCTTGGCGTTCTTTGCCCGGGTCAATCGTTCGTCCCACCGGCCCCGGTCCGACCGGGGCCGGCTACGTCAAAAAAATCTCCAATGCGCTTGACTTGTCCGCCGCTTAAGCTAGTCTCGCTCCTCCTTCGGCGGGGGCGTAGCTCAATTGGTTAGAGCGCTGCCCTGTCACGGCAGAGGCTGCGGGTTCGAGTCCCGTCGCTCCCGCCAGTTCGTTTCTCGGTCCGCCGCCGATCCTTTCGGCGAAGGCTACTCGAGCACCCGTTTCCGCGTAATCCACTCCAAGGAAACGACCACTTCGTCACCGGTCCGAATCAAACCCAAACTGATCTTCGGCGCCGGCGGTTTAATCCCGTAATCGGTCATTTTCAATTTAACCTGCCCGGTAAAGCGCAACCCGCCGTTCTCGTGCCCCACAACCTCCACCGGGATGGCAACGGATTTCTTGACCCCGACAATCGTCAAATCTCCCACCATGTCGTACCGCAACGGCTTGCCCGCTTCCCGCGGCTCTTTCGAAGGAGTCATCTTGGTCAACTGGTACCCGATAAACGGATGCTCCGGCTGCTTCATGGCAGCGTGCATCACGGTGTCCATATTCCGCTTGCCGCTTTTGATCGAACGCACCGGCACGCGAATAATCATTTGGGGAAGCCTTTTGAGTTCGGGAACCTTCGTCACCGACAGGTCAGTCGGGAATTCGCCCTCGGTCAGCATGGTCCCGCTGATCAATTTGCACTCCACAACCCAATCGTGAATGGTCGACGTGCCCTCGACCTTGATGCTGCTGCCCGGAATGCCCCGGTAGCTGACGTCATACTTGGCGCCGTCGGTCTCGCCCGTCGCTAAAACTCCCCAAACCAACAGCGCCCCAACGACCACCGGTAAACTCAATTGCCTCTTCATAGTGTTACTGACAGCGAAAGCGATGCGCCCGTTCATCCGAGCTCGAACAGAGAATCCTCGATCGCCAAAGCCTTGGAACCGGCGACCGCTTCCTGGACCTTCAACGCAATCGCCGTGGTTTCGTAGCCTTCTTTAATGCCGGCGGCCGGCGCCTTGGACTCCTCGAGATCGACCAAGTACTCGGCCAACGCTTCGGTTTCCTCCGCCCCGAAACTCGCGACAAAATCTTCCACCGCCGACTGATGGACCCAAGCGTTATGCACGAAGGCGTCCAACGCCCGATGCAGGGGCGTATCGACATACTTGTCGGCCGGCTCCGATCGTTTGCCGCCGTCGCCGGTCACCGTGTCCAACTGAGTCGCGTCGGCGGCCAAGGCGATGCCGATCTCCTTGTGGAAAGTTTCCTTGAGCGCATAGACCTCCCAACCGAAAAGCGGAGCGTCGGCCTCCTTGAACATCCAGGCCTTGTTGCCCCGCACCATCAGAGCGGCCGAGGAACCGTAGTACACTTCGTAGTCAGCGTCGAAAGAGTTGGCCAAGGTGGCGTCGTAATTGAGACGGACGCTCCCCGGATACTCGACCATGGCCTGAACCGTGTCCGGCACTTGGCGTCCGTCGTTCCAATGCAAAATCGAACCGAAACCCTGGACCCCGACCGGCCGGCGGCGGAAGAACCAAGACACCGCGTCGAGTTGGTGGATGCCGACCTCCCCCACCAACCCGGTAGTTAATTGTTCGTCCAACCGCCAGTTGATTTCCCGCTCGCGTTGCGCGGTCGGAGCCGACCGCCGCCAACTGACTTTCTTGTGCCACTGGGCTCGTGCCTGCACGGTCTGCCCCCAAGCGCCGGTGCGGATGAACTTCAATAAGAAATACCGTTGCGGATCGGAGCGCTGCTGCAGTCCCGCCTGAAAATAGAGTTGCGGATGACGCTTGACCGCCAGCGCGATATCCCTCACGTCTTCCAACGTGTGGGCCAAGGGAGCTTCGCAGTAGACGTGCTTGCCGGCCGTCAAGGCGTCCAGCACGATCTGGCGATGTTGATGGGTCGGCGTGCAAACGAACACCGCTGCCACTTTTTCGTCTTCCAGCAAATCCTGATAACGCTCGTACTGAGTCGCTTGGGGCGCCGACCGTCCCGTCCGCCGCAAAAAGGGGCCGTAGGTATCGCAGAGGGCCACGACGGGAGCGTTGGCCAACAACGACAGGGTAGCGACGACGTCCCGCCCGTGATAACCGCAACCGATTACCCCGACTGGGACGGGAGGGTTTTCAGAAGTATCGCTTTCCTGGGCTTCGGATTGCGGAGTCAGCGACACGACCGAACTTCCGGCCAACGCGAACGCGGAGCCGAACGACCCTCCTTTAAGGAACTCACGGCGATTGAAAGGCGAAGAAGTCTGTTCAGAACTCATAACGATGGCAGGCGAACCTGGGAAGACACTCCGGATCGGTCAGTCGAGCGGCTTGATTCGCAAGTGACGAAAGGCGACGGCGCCGTGATCTCCTTGCAACATGAAAGCGCCGGGCTGATCTACGTTGCCGTCCAGTTCGCTGCCCGTGGCCCGGTCCACCTCGACGGCGTCGTGGATCTTGGCTCCGTTGAGCACGACCGTGACCTTATTGCCCCGGATCGTCGCCTCGACGTCCTGCCACTGCCCCGGTTGCCGGGTAACCGCCAAATCCGGAGCCTTAAGTCCATAAATCGCCCCATCGCCTCCGGTATTGCGCTGCTTGTTGCCCAAAATCTGAATCTCGTGACGGCCCCGCAAATAAAAGCCGCTGTTGCTGTCCTTGGGCACCTGATACTGATAGCGCACGGTGAAATTCCAAAACTTCTCCTCCGAAATCAGGTCCGTGCCGTGTTCGCCCTTGGCTACCCCATTAACCAGCACGCCGTTCTGGACGCTCCAACTGGCCTTGCCGTCCGGCTTGCGCAACTTCCAACCCGACAAATCCACGCCGTTGAAAAGCGGCCGAAAACCCGCTTTCTTCTCCGCCTCGTCCAGAACGTAAGTCGGATCGACCGGGTCGGCGTCACCGGGCGCCAATCCCAAACTCCAGAGAATGCCGCCCAGAATATGCTGTTGATAATCCGCGTTGGTCCAGACGTCTTCCCGATGCCCTAAGGACGTGTAGAACACCTTGCCTTGACCGTGTTTCCGGCACCAGGCGATCGGATAGTCTCCCGGTTGCCGGGAATTAGGATGATGGAACAGAGTCAGCAAGCCGTGAACCCGGTCCCGGCGGAAACTCTTCATGATATATATTTCGTCGTGAATCTTGAAATGACCGCCGTAATGGGCGCAACTGCTATGATCGGGATCCTCGTTCACCGCATCCACTTCCACTTGCGCGCCGTGCGTCTGGAACTCGCCGCCGATCATCTCGATATAGGGCCGGTATTGATGAAAGGTATCCGTAGCGGAGTGCATGCCGACGAAGCCTTTGCCGGAGGCGATCCACTTCATGAAGGCGTCCTTGTCCGGGATCGGCAACTCCCCGGTCGTATTCGCGAAAATCACGCCGTCCAACCGGCTCAGCTTCGCCGGGGCGAGCTTTTCCGCCAACTCCTCGTCCGTGCGGGCGAAATCGACGGCGAAAGCCTCGTGCCGTTTGGCCAACCCGGCCAATACCGCTTCGGCTGTGGGAATCGAACCGTGGCGAAAGCCTTTGGTGACGGTTACGACCAACAGCTGTTTTTCCGCGGCCAGCAGCGGCACACCGAAAGCGATCAAGCCGCATAGCAAGCTCGCCAGGCTCGCTCGCAATCGCGACGAAAAGAGAATTGTTGGCATCTTGAAACTCAGAATTAAGGTACAAGCCGATTGACGACTCCGAAATGCTTCTCCCCCCTTTAACGCGAATCGCCCGATCGGTCAAGTTTCGAATCCGCCGCGAATCGCCGTCTCGCCCCGGCCGTTCCCGAACGGCGACTCGTTGACTTTCCCGAAGCCGTCCCCCTACCTTCCCGGCATGGTTCTGGTCGCCGGCGAATCCTTGATGGATCTGATCCCGATCTCTGAAAACCAGGACGAATCCCTCCGCTTCGAAGCCTGTCCCGGCGGTTCTCCCTACAACGTCGCCCTCGCTCTCGGCCGGTTCGGCCTGCAACCCTGGTTTCTGGGCCGCTTCGCCGAAGACGCCCTGGGACAAAGGCTGAAGCGGCATTTAATCGCGTCCGGCGTCCGGCTCGACTGGTGTCCCCGCCATCCCGGTTACACTACCTTGGGATTCGTGACCGGCGACACGACTCCCTCCTACGCCTTTTACACCGGGAGTACCGCCGGAGTCGCCTTGACGCCGGACGAGCTTCCCGCCTCGTTGCCGGACGAATTGACGGCCCTGCATTTCGGCTCGTTTGCTCTCGCCGTCGAACCCATCGCCACGGCCCTGGAAACTCTGCTGCACCGAGAAAAAACCGATCGACTCATTTCGGTGGATCCCAACATCCGGCCTTTTTTGATCGCTCGTCCGGCGGACTATCTTCCACGCCTGCAACGATTCATTGAGTCCGCTGATCTGATCAAACTAAGCCGGGACGATCTGGAATGGCTGCATCCGGGAATGAAAGCCGAAGCGTACGCCGCGAAGCTTACGGCTGAAGGCGCCTCGATGGTGGTAGTTACTTTAGGCGGGGACGGCGCCTACGTCCAACGCGGAGCATTGAAATTCCGGTATCCGGCGGTCCCGGTCAAAGTGGTCGATACCGTCGGAGCCGGGGACGTCTTTCAGGCCGCTCTATTATTTGGGCTCAAGGCCAGGAACCGACTGCAAAAGGATGACTTGGCCAAGACGACCGAAAAGGAACTCGGTGAAGTCATGTCCTTCGCCCTCAGGGCGGCCGCGGAAAATTGCACCAAACGAGGCTGCGACCCTCCCTGCCGTCAAACGTTTGCCGGAGACGGCGCGGATAGCTTACGCTCCCACGAAAAGCCGTAACGGGCCGATCGGGGGATTTTTCCATGAATCGATCCTTCCCCGCTGACTGCTCGCCCTTCCGTAATGCCGAACCGGTCGTCGCTTCGCCGCGTTCGTCCCGACATCCGAGCTCGTAATCCAGCGTTGAAACGAATCGATCCGGGAGCCGCTTCTCAGTCCCTCCCACCGGTTTGCCGGACCGACCGTCACGCCGAATCGTCTTCCCAATCTTGCTCGCACCACGTTCCCCGATCCACGACCGGCAACCGTCTCCGGGATCAGTTTTCCGAGGGGAACAAAATCCTCTCACGGTGAATTCCCGACCGAGCTCCTTTGATGGCGCCCCTGCCGGCCTCGATCCTGACGCCGTCGCCGGAACTTCACCACCATTCCGCCTTTTCGACCGGCACATGCCGCAGAACTTACGGCAGTTACGTTCCCGGTAATTCGCCGTTTTTTTCGGGAAGACTTTCGACCCTATTGGCGTCGATAACTCCCCTTCGAATGCCGAGATGAAACCCAAGCTTCGGACGATCGACTCGGGAGCGCGAACCAGGGATCATCCGAAGACGCAAACGATACCGCCGCGACTCCAACGATCCGGCCACCGCAGCTCCGTAACGTACTACTCCCGCAATCTCACCGAACGTTGATTTTGCTCCTCGAGCAATCGCTGGACCTCCGCCTGACGAAGCTGCCCCGGCCCGTCGAAAAACCCGTGCGCCGCCCGGAACGATTCAGTCGAAGAGCTTCGAGCCAACCAACGGCGCAACGCTGTTTTCGCCGCCTCTTCCCGCTCCGCAGCCGGCCCGACATAATCATACGCCAACGATTCGTATCCCGGAAACCGCATCAGCGATATAACGCACGGCGGAATAACGATCCTGCAAGGCCGGTGCCAACAAGGCCGGTTGCCAGCCGCTGCCCGAGGTTTCCCGAGCGGCGTCCCAACCCAGATGCCAGGCCGCCAAGGCACGTTGCCCGGCATCTCCCGTCAACAACATCCGAGGCACGTCGGCCAGTTCCCGATCGTCCTGATCCAGTTCCGGAAGTTCCTGACCGAACCATTGTTGCAAACGATCGGCCGTCCAGGCCAACGACCGATCGAGATGACATAGATTACAGGCGTTGGGCCGCCCGGTAAGTTTTTCGGCCGTTACCGACGGACTATCGATTTGATGGCTACGTATCGCCTTGAGGATCCCATAACTGGTATGGGGCATGTGACAGTTGTAACAAAGACTGCCGCTGGAGCCGGGTTCGTGACGAGTATGGGCCGGGACGTCATCGCCGATCGACTCGTGGCAAGCAACGCAGGCTTGATTGCCATGCCGGTCGCGCGCCAACTGATCGTCGGGGTCGCTCCGATGCATCGAATGGCAAGACACGCAACTCAAGCCGCCTTGCGTATGACAGGCACTTTCCAAGAGTCCGTTGTATTCCCGGCCGGTGACTCGCATCATACCGTCGGACCAGAAAAAATCCTCCAGCAATTTCGGATGCCGGTTCAGGACCGATTCCAGCCAAGGCTGCTCCCCGGTCTTCGAAGCCCGGATTACCGGAGTCGTGGCCTCCAGATCGTCGCCCGGACGGAACCGAAAACCTCGAGTCTCCCATTCCTCGCTCCGATCGAACCATTTGATACTGTGGCAATTACCGCAGACTTGAGCGGAACGATCGGCTGGTTGCACGATCGGATCGAACCGGGCTTCAAGCGACTCTCCGGTTTCGGCTTCCTGCCGCCGTAACCGAACGTGCTCTTGCGCCGGGCCATGACAGGCTTCGCAGGACACTCCCAATTCAACGGCTTCGGACGCGAAGATCTCTGCTTCTTTGATCGGTTTCGGGATCCCGCCGGTTACGTGACAACGAATGCAAACCTGATTCCAAACTTCGATCGCCGGCAACTGATCGGGGTCGCGGATAAAGGTATCCTGTCGCGGCACCCAACGCCGATCTTCGATCAACCAGGTGAACGGAAAACCGATATGCAAATTGCCGTGGCCTCCGGGAAGCCAGAAGACCTGCATATGATGCGAACCGGTCAGGAGCGATGGCCGCAGGCGTATCGGCTCCGCCGCCGCCGTTCCTGGCGCGGGAACCGATTCAATAGCCACTTCGAAAACTCCGTTAGTTTCGCTCAGACGAAAGCGTTCGCCTTGCCAGTCCAACGCGACTCCCGAAAAATCCGCCTTCACGGATTCCTTCGAAAGCGCCTGGGTCATGGTGCGGTGGTAACTCCGGTGCCAACTGTCGTAGGGTCCCTCATGACAGGCGCGGCATTCGCTGGATCCGGCATAACCTTCGGGCCCGCCGGCGTAGGGAAGAACTCCGGTCATTACCGGATCGGAACCCGGACTCTCGGGGGAACGAACAACCGGCTCCGGTTCGGAACAAAACAACCAGGCCAGCACCGCCAAGGCGAGTGCCGCCGCCACTATGGCCCATGCCGAAACTACCCGCTTGCGATTCATGAGTCGACCGAACCGGTTCGCTCCGCGCCCCGGCCGGAGACGGAATTTTACCGGCCGCCATGGTGCCACGGCCGCACCGGCAGATCAATCAACAAGAGATCGTGACCGGTTTTCGAGATTGCCGAACCGCTGACCGAATCTTTAGCCTCCGGTCATGGACCGGGACACCGTGGTCGAAGCGTTCGAAGAAATCGCCGAGTTGCTTGCGTTACTAGGAGAAAACCCCTTCAAGATCCGCAGTTACGAAAACGCGGCCCGCGCCCTGAACCAATGGAACGGTCCTATGAACGAACTGGTTCAGCCGGGGCGGGTTAATCAAATTAAAGGCATCGGCTCCGCCCTGAAACTAAAAATCAAAGAACTGGCCGATACCGGGAGACTGGACTACCTGGAGAAGTTGAGGGATTCCCTTCCGGAGGGACTGACCACCCTGCTGGAACTGCCCGGCCTCGGTCCTAAAAAGGTCCGGAAAATCCATCTGGAACTCGGGATCTGCTCCCTAGAGGAACTGGAACAAGCCTGTAAGGAAGACAAGATCAGTCAACTCGCCGGCTTCGGAAAAAAATTCCAGGACAAGCTACTCGACGGTATCGCCTTCCGCCGCCGCCATGCCTCGCTTCACTTGATGCCGGAAGCCCTGGCCCTGGGGCAAACCTTGCTGAAAGACCTCCGGGACCATCCCGACGTGATCCGTTGCAGTTTGGCCGGCGACCTCAGACGGGGAACCGAATTGATCGAGACGGTAGAACTGCTGGCTTCCTCGAAGAAACCCGAATCCGTCATAGCCGCTTTCGCCCAAAACCCGCACCTGGAATCCGTAGCGGCTCGAACGAGCTCCGAAGCCGGCATTGTGTTCCCCGGCGGAATCAGGGCGAACCTGAAAACGGTACCCGATACCGAGTATCCCTTCGCCTTGATCCACGACACCGGCAACCAGGAACATCTTGAGGAATTACGACGACGAGCCGAGGAGCGAGGACTGCAATTAGCCCGGCAGGGTCTTACCCCTTCGGCAACCGGATCCGAAGCTTCCCCGCCGTCGGAACCTTGCCGAACCGAAGAAGCGATCTACCAATGGCTCGAACTCTCTTACGTCCCTCCCGAACTTCGGGAAAACCGGGGCGAAATTGCGGCCGCCGAACAAAACGAAATCCCGCGCCTGCTCCAATGGACCGAATTACGCGGCTCGCTTCACAACCATTCCGATTGGAGCGACGGCGAACAATCCCTGAGAGCTATCGTCGACCAATGCTTGAAATTAGGCTGCGATTACTGGGCCATAACGGACCACTCACGTTCGTTGATCCAAGCCCGAGGCCTGAGCGTCGAACGCCTCGAACGGCAAATCACGGCAATCGACGACATGAACGATCGCCTGCAAGACGAAAACTGCGACTTTCGCTTGCTCAATGGTTCGGAAGTGGACATCAACGCCGGCGGTAAACTCGATTACGAAGACGACTTGTTGGCCAAGCTGGAAGTGGTCGTCGCGAGTTTGCATCGGGGATTCAGTCAAAACCAGACGCAGAACACCGACCGGTTGATCCAGGCCGTAAACAATCCGTTCGTCCAGATTCTGGGGCATATGACCGGCCGCATGCTCTTCTATCGGGAACCCTACCCCGTCGATCAGGAAGCGGTCATCAAGGCCTGCGCTCAAACGGGAACCTGGATCGAACTCAACGCCAGTCCCTCCCGTTTCGATTTGGATTGGCGGCTTTGGCGTTCGGCTAAAGAGCAAGGCGTGCGTTGCGTGGTCAACTGCGACGCCCATCGCGAAGCGCACTCCGCCAACCTTCGGTTCGGCGCCATCGTCGCCCGGAAAGGCTGGCTCGCCAAAGAGGACGTCATGAACACTCTGCCTTTGAATCGGCTGCGAACGGCTCTGGGCCTCAAACGACAGCGTGGCTGACTCCCCCGCTCCACGCTCCTCGAGAGCCCTGCTGGCCCTGTTAGCCGGAGCCACCGCTATCGGGGTCGCCCCCATCTGGATCCGCCTCAGCGAATCGGGACCGCTCGCCACCGCTTTCTACCGCCTGTTTTTTGCGTTGCCGTTTTTCTGGAGTTGGCTCTGGTACCGAAGTTACGCCCGGCCGACGCCGAATCTGACGTCCCGTCAACTCGGCCACTTGTTCGGAGCCGGATTGTTTTTCGCTCTCGACATGGCGTTCTGGTGCCTGTCGGTCCATCTGACCACCGTCGCCAACGCCACGCTCTTGACCAACACCGCTCCCCTGTTCGTTACCCTGGGCGCCTGGGCGTGGTTTCAAGAACCGATCAATCGCCGATTCCTGAAGGGACTGGCCATCGCGTTTATCGGAATGATCATCCTCTCAGGCGCCTCCGTATCCACGTTACCGCAACAACTCGCCGGAGACGGACTGGCCTTGTTGGCCGCCGTTTTCTACGGCGGCTACATGCTCTATCTCAAAACCCTGCGACGACACATCGACTCGGCTCAACTCATGGCCTGGTCCGGACTGACCAGTTCGTTGGCCCTCGGCTTAATCGCCTGGTTTTCCGGAGAATCGCTTACGATTGATTCAAGCCGAGGATTGATCATTTTAATCGCCTTGGCCGTAACCGGCCAGGTAGCGGGTCAGACTCTGATCGCCTACGCTTTCAAACACCTGCCCGCGTCTTTTTCGGCGGTGGGGCTGCTCTGGCAACCGGCGGTCGCTTCCCTCCTGGCCTGGTTCATCCTGAAGGAAAACATTTCGACGATTCAGATCGCGGGCGGGCTGGTAATCATCGGCGGAATCTACTCCTGCCGCAAAGCGGACGTTTGAGCCGTCCCGCCGGAAGCCAATACGGAATCGGCCAATTGCCGCCGGAGAAGATCGAGCCGATCGAGCCGATCGTTGGTATCCCGAATCGTCACCGCCGGTAATTGCCTGATCGCCAGCCGTCGTTCGACGCCGAGCAATTCCTGCCGCCGCAGTTCCAGATAGTCTTCGAGGCAATCCTGATATTCCCGGACCAAGACAGCGACGTCCGCATGGGCGTAGATACCGACGATCCGCAGACGATTGAGCAACATTTGCAGCACGGTTTCCTGATCCAGCCGTTCCCAGCGAGCGACCACCTGCTGTAAACTGAAAAAGGACTTTCGGGCCAGTTCGTTGCGCCGATTGCCGACCAACGCCGGAAGCAACAAAGTCCGTTCCAAACTGGCCAGGCTCTGTTCCACAGACCAGGAATTGATCGCGGTCTGATGCGTCAGATCCGACAACGAAACCGACCACCATTTCTCGACGTCCAGCATCCGTTTGAAATGGAGCCGGAAAGAGGCGAAAAACGCCTGTTGCCAATTCAGGTGATTGGAGAGCGAACTTAAAAACTGAATGAGCGATTCCTTGCCGGCGGGCAAGGTCAGCAGCCGTTGATAGAAGAAATGCGCCGAATAAACGAACTCCTCGGCTCCTTCCCCGTTCAACGAACGCTCGGAAGGAAGGAACAGTTCGCCGGCGTCCACGGGAACGTTTTCGGCCAACCAAGCCCGAGTGGCGATCAAGGCGTCCTGGTGCCGATGAGACGGAATGACCCGACTAAACCCTTCGCCGCCGCTGTCGATCAAATGCCCTCGGGAATAATCCGGACTCGGATTGATCACCGCCGAGCGATCCAATTCCATGGCCATGCCGTCGATCAGCCAATAAGGAACTTCCGTCGATCTCTGCCCCGCCAGACGATTGGACATTTCCAACAGGATCACAGCCACGCAACCGCGTTGCCAAACCCGGCGGCGAATCTTGCGGCCGATGGTCACTTCGTAACTCCACCCGTTGGTGTACCGATGCGAGACCACCGAAAAACGATCCGGACCGGAACGGGAATCGAACAGAAAACGAATCTTTCCCCGCCAACGATCGTAGGCTCCCAACTGCTGCAAGATCCCTTCCTTGATGCGTTCGGTGGAAACGACCACCAAGTCGGGAGTTAGGACGATGATCCCTTCCTGTTTCTCTTCCTCCAAGAGCAAGGGAGGCACCTGCATTCCTCCCACATCATAGGCCTGAAACTGTCCGGAACGGCTCCGCACTACGCGAGACTCGGCACCGGCCGGAATCGCCGCCTCGGCCAGGAACCAAACAACGAGGATCAGATACCGCATGGACTACCGGTCCGAGCCGCTCGATTTGTTCGCCACAGCTTTCTTTTCGGTTTTCTTCTCCGACTTCTTCTCTGACTTCTTCTCGGCCGGTTTGCTGGCTTCCGCTTCCTGTTTGGCCGCCTTTTTGTAACCCTCGCTCCGATAGTCGGTGATGTAGAAACCGCTGCCCTTGAAGATCAGGCCGGCTCCGGAACTGATCGATCGCTTGACCCGTCCCTTTCCCCAGGGTTTGCGAGGACAGACGTCCCGGTGACAGGTACGGATCGCCTCATCCTTCATGGATTGAAACCATTCGAACTCGTGATCGCACTTACTGCAAATATACTCGTACGTCGGCATGGTTTTAAAACCGGCAGTATCCTGGTTTTGACGCTTTTCGATCAAGAATAAAATAACCGGCGGAACCCATTCGCTTGCCGAACGCCTCATGGAAGCAGGGATTCGTTTCCGTTCTGTTCTCGAACAATGCGGGGTAGATATCGAATTGAGAAAGTCATGTCCGGCAGGCATAGCTGCTCGCTTTGATCAAAGTATCGTTTCCGGCTGGGATCGAATTGATGCTCCATGAACGGAACTCAAGCTGCAAGCGATCGAGGCCAAATTTTCGATGAAGGCAGGCATAAGGCGAAATCGTTGTGTCAGATCCTCGAATGAACTACGGCAAACAAAACCTGGAAACGCAAATCAACTCGTGCATGGTCAAAACTTTCGCTTCCCGAATTTCAGTTACGGGACAACGAGGAATAACGGCTTACCGTTGAACGGTTCGAGCTTCGCCCCGCACTTCGGACAGGCCTCGGAATCAAGTGAAGCCTGAAACTCCTGGACTTCATCCTGTTCTCGGGGCTCCGGCGCTGGTTTGTGGCGAAACTTTCCTTGCCCCGGTTTGCGACTAGGCTTTTAGGGGTTTTCTTTGTGTTTGCCCTGGGAAAAAGGGGTGGCCGAACGATGGTTTTCTCTCTCGGATGCTTCCCGTTGTTGCCGAAAAACCTGGCATTCTCGTTCCAATTGGTCGGCGATCTCGAGATCTGCCGAGGGCGATGCTGGAACAGTTTAGCAACCACGGAATCTGTTCTGTGGTCGCAAATCTCAGATCAATTGCCGCAAATTCCGATTATCGTTCTGCAATGGAACGACGAGATCGGAAGAGGTAGTCTTTTCGGAAGAACCGGCTTGACTCTCGCTAACCGCCGGCTGCTGACGAAGGCACTGATTTTCCGCTTCCAGCGTCTCCAGGCGCTGCATCGAAAGGTCAAGGCCTTGGCCAATTCCGTCGGATCCGCTTCGTGCAGTCGATAAGGATCAATACCCGGCATACCGCCTATAAGAGAACCACTGCTCGACCGACGAAGCTTCGAGGAATGGGAGCCGACCATGGCCACCCGACTGTATCGTAATTTGAAGACTCAGCAATGGAATGCTCCAACCGGACTCGCCTCCCGATTAACTCCCCTCCATCCAACTGGAATCAGGCGATTCGGTATCCGCATACCATTCCAAACAGGCAGAAGATGCGGTCGATCCCGAATTCCGGGCCAATGCGATCAATCGCCAATCGCGCCCGAAAAACGATCTCCAAGCCGACCCGATACCGAGAATCCGGTTCTTTCGAGAAAACGAATCGCAACGTCTCACCAAACGGGTTTGGTCAGTTCTTTGAAGCCATGCTTCGAATCGATTCAAAGAAAACGACCGCCGAATGAGGCCATTGGAAAAACGGACCACTCTCTGGATCAAAGATTATCGAAAGATACGAATACGGTAGCCGCCCCTTCCATTTCTTGAACGCCAAACGCCCTTTTTTAGGCTTCATTTTGGTTTCCGAGGCCTGCCTGATACTGGCCGACGGTCGAACCGGCATGGACGACGATCTTAGAAAATTTGCTGCCCCTGCTTGATGTGCTCGGAGCAATCGTAATGCCCTAGAGTCCACTTTTCCTACGGAGGGACAGTTCGATTTTGGATGCTATGCTCCGCGCCGAGGATGACCGCCTGCGAAAAGCCGGTTGAGCCTAGGGATATTCCGACGCTCAATGGAAGCATGCTCTCCGTTCGGACATACCCGTGCCAGCGATCGTCTGACGAGGAATCTCTCCGCCCGAAAAAAACTGAGCCTCAAGAAGAAATAAAAATGGCGCGCCGGTCACCGACCCAAGACTCCCGAGAATCATCCCCGGAAAGTCCCAGAAACGGAGCTAGAGGGAACGACCATGAGTCGATCACTGACTCTCTGATCCTGTTAGCGTCGTTGCGCCCGTGATTCTGACGCTCCGACCCGTGACTCGCTTTTCAAACGATACCCCGACGCAAGACCAAGGTATCATCAGCAATCCCGTTCGCAATTTTTTTCTCCGCCGGAATGAAAAAAAGCCGAGCAGTTTGGCCTCGTCTCCCGTGGACCGTTTTCTCTGCCGGGCGAATCAACCGGACCGAACGATCGCCGCGCCAAGTCTCTCCTTTGTTTCAGCCGAATCGGGGACAGCATCCGCCATCCTCGACAGGTGCCGCAGCTGCACGATATCCTCGCTGTATTCTTCGAGCCTCCGTTCGTAGCTATCCCGAGTCTTGTAACAGACCAGCGTAAAAGGCCGACCTTTTCTCTCGACCTCATAGCTCAGATCGATTTTGCCGAAATCGATCTGATGGCACAGATGGGTTCTAGGTCCGGTACCCAGAGTGAAGCGATACGTTTGAGCCTTCGGGTCAACGCAGAATTTCCTCAGTTCTTGGCAATGCTCGCATGCGCAGTCCAGTTTATCAGTCGGCAGTTTCCAGTTAGTAGGCGGTTCCGGGGAAGCTCCGCTGCGCTCAAGAAGGAACTTCGCACTCTGACGCCACAATACGTCGAAAGCGTCGCTCCGCTTCGCGTCGTCCTCCCGGTCCCGCCACCAACTGTTCAGCAATCCGGGGATGGCGCGATTAGGCGAAACCAGTCCGGGACGAAGGATTATCGATTCCGCGGCCTCAGTCATTTCCACGGTGAGATCGTAACTCCGCCCCAAGTCGAACAGGTTGTTCAGAAAATCCGCCGAAAGGCTCTCGACGTCCAGATGGGAAATTCCCGATTGATCGTTTTCTGGAGGTCTCCCGACGTTCGGGATCTGTTCACACATGACCGCCATGGCCGCTCGCAAAGCGCTCGCCCATGGCCCGTCGCCGACCGGCTTTCCAAAACGCTCGTGCAGACGAAAAATCAGGCGCATGATCCCTTCCGGACTCCAAGACAAATGGATCCGAGCCAACTCGGAAAGGAAAACGCCCACCCGTTCGGTTTCCATTTTCTGGACTGCCGTTTCGATTCCCGGATTCAACGCCTCTTCGTATTTCGGCAAAACCACTTGGTTGACAAACTTCGAGATAGCATCCGCCTGGTCCATTTCGCAAAGCAGCGTCAAGGCTTGGAGGGTTTTCTCCGAGTTGCTTTTCCACGAATCGATAGGCCAAACGTCGACCAGTTGCGATGCCACCTCCTTGATCCGCTTAGACGATTCAGCCAGTTCTCGTTCATGGGACGCCAAGGCCAGAATTGCGTCTGGAGCAGAACCCGCGAACGCATTCAACCGCTCCCCCTTGGGCCAAAGCACGAACGCGGCGCGACGATAGGATCTCTCGAAGGAGACTCCATCGTTCCCGGTCGATAGATTCAATTGAGCCCAATCGACCTTATCGTTCTCCATCCGGCTTGGAGGCATGAGTTCGTAGGTCCCGAGCTTGAGCTCTCCGTAATCCACTTTTTCCCGATCGGGACGCACGAAATTTTCCAACCAGCAACGGCAATCGTAGATGTCCGAAATTCCGATGTCGTCGACATCCAGGGGGCCGGAATCCTCGTAGCACAAAATCGCCGCGTGCAGGTCAAAACCGGAGCGATCGCCCGCCGCCTTTAAGACGTGAGCCACCGAGGCGTCAGCATTCTTGAGCGTATCGAAAGACAGGCCTGCCTCGCTGTAGTCGTGTTCCAACACCCATACGAAACGAGGCCCGCCTCGGTGGTGCCGATTGATTCTCTCCATTTCGGCGGCGATCGTGATTTCATGTTTCCGAGAATCGGGCGCGACCATCGGCCTGCCTTCTTCGAGGATCAGATTGTAGACGAGGCAAACCCGATAGCCCTCGACGATCGGTTCGACCTCGTGCTCGCAATCGGCGTAGAAAGCGGCAAAGACCAGTTCCGAGGGATCGTCGGTCCGCATGTCGATGACGACTTCCCTGCCCTTATGGCGTATGACCAGATCACCGCCGGCACCGGCTGTCGGCAGAACGATCACCAACGTCGCCACCATGCCTTCGGCTTTTTCCGTGTCCCGATGCGGCTTGAAAAATCCGCCCTTTTCGTAGATCAACATTTTGTACAATGCCGCCGCAAATGCATTCTTTGCCAAGCCGAGGCCGGAGGCCGAAAAATGCAGGATCTCCTCCAGAGTCTCCTCCCATGCTCCACCCAACCGAATCTCGTCGGAGGCGATCTGCCAGCAATCGCGCACGGAGGAATCGATGACGGTCTGTTCTCCCTTCCCATAAGGCGCACGGGCCGCTTCTGTGATCAACGAACGGAGTTGTTCCGAAGGGATCGGAAAACTGAGAAGCCCTGAATTGCCGACCTCCAACCTCGGCATCGGCGTCAGCACCCGGCTGTGGACGAAATAATCTCCGGGACGATCCACCATCCCGATGAGTTCGGCCAAATATTCCAGCTCTTCGTCGAACTCGTAGCAGCTATGTACGTTGTCGAATAACTGTTTCATCCCTTTCCTGAATCCTAGAACGCCCGGACCTGATACGCAACCGCCACGACGACTCGACTCGTCCAATCCAAAGACAACACAACCAAGCTTCGGGAAAAAACGGTGGAGCCGCTGCGGACCGTCCCGACCGCCCAGCCGAAATCACCCCCTGATATTTTCCGGGCGGCATCGTGGGCACAACAGCGAAAGAACCTACTCCCTGACCCGAGGTTCTGAACCTGCATCGATCCGAACACGAACCGGCAATCACCGACCGATTCGAGAATCGTTTTGGACCCAGGAAGGCGAGAGCACGCTCCACCTGAAGCCGAAAGCCCAGTGGCCTCAACCAAAGCTCGTCAAAACGGGGGTTTCATTTTTAGAACACGGTTCCGCCCTCGTCTCTTCGTCTTACCGAGCTGAATCCCCTTTGACATCCGAAAGGCCGATCCAATGACTCGGACGGTTCCCACGAAAACTTCTGCCGGTGTCAAAACGACCTAGCGCTCCATCCCCCATCTTCAGACCATTGCAAATACAACGGGAAAGAGGCGGATCCCCGAATCGATAACCTGAACCCAGAACGGGATCGGGCAACAGGAATTAGATTCGTCGTTCCCGGGTTTTTCGCCTTGGTTGAGACGAATCAACCGATGAATCAAGCCTTCTTCGAAACGATCTTCCCGCGACAGCGAACTCAGCCTTCACCATCAAAACGCTGTTGCGATCCCGGATCGGATGACGCATCGGGAATGCCGTCGGAACCTTAAGGATCGAGTCATGAAATCGAGACCACCCATTTTTCCTTGGCCAACCCGGGAAGGTTTCGGTTCCCGGAGAATGGAACAATCGAGAGGGGCTGATTTTTCCGCTCCTGCCGTACCGGTTCCAACAAAGGATCCTTCACTCAGGCACTTGCCTCAGAATTCCTGCAGAGAGATCGGTGCCGGATGTCGTCAAGGCGATCAAACCGTCCCGACACTGCTTGATCAGCGCAACCTATTTAACCGGTGGATGGCTGAGGTCGCCGTAAGACAGTCACCCCCAGCGACACACCGACGGAATTCCGAAGTGAGGGTGAAGCGACCAAAACAGGAACCAGTGCGGTCGAATCTTCCGGCACGAACATTTCCTTGTCGTAATAGAATGCCCTGGTAGCGAGGACCGGCCCGATCGATCTAATTTAAAAAATGGCCTCGTCGCACCGAGGATGATCAACCGAAAAAACCACGGAGCTGGAATCAAGAACGGCTTGCCAGGACAGGTCCCTCCCGAAACTCCCGCTGATTGATCTCCATTTTCCGGGATCGACATCGCCCCGGTTCCAAACTGACAGCTCGGGCGTCCGATCGAAGTGAAGTTCGATCCCTCTTGGATTTCGGACCCGGCGGAAGGGCATCGGAAACTGACGATCCAGAGCAGGATTGGTTCGAATCGACAGCCGTTTCCGGAAACCAGGGAGGATCAGTGCAACCGGCCTTCTCCGGAACCTATTCCTTCTTCCCCGCCCCTCGAAACGTTGCCCGTGAGTTTTCCGGTTATGGCCGAATCCCCCTCGCCCATCCAACGAAGGAACCGCCGAAAGAAAAAACGGATGGGCACTCAAAGCGTCGCCAATCACTTGGTCCCGGCCCAGCAACCTAGGAGAGAACCGAAAGAATGCCGAAAACCAAAGCCCTGCGCCGAAACGAAATAACCGATCTTCCGAGCGGCAACGTTTCGCTCCGTTCCCGGAACGACCGATCCCGAGAAGCTTAGTACTCAAGATGATCGATTTCGATCTTCCGGGTTCCGCTCAGAATTAATGTCCGAATCCGATCCCTGTTGTTGCTCCGTTCGCTTGACGCTTTTGATTCGGAGCATCCAAATGTCGACAAGGGCCTCGGCCTGCATCTGGGTAAATCCGCCTTTAACCATCTTCCCGATAATCTTCTGGACCGGCTCGCTTTCCTTCGTACTGGACGCCGACAGATTGAATCTCATATGGACATACGAGTAGACCAAGATTTCAGCCTGCTGTTCCGTAAAACCGGCTCTGAGGAAATCCCGATACATTACGCGAGTGTCGTGATGGAAAACCATCACTTCGCCGTGAATCTTGCCAATAAAAACAATTCAAGACCAAACCGCCCGTCCTTCTCGCCGGAAGTTCCCAAATGACGACAGAATAACGTCTAACGGGTGGTTTCCGTTGGAATTCGGACCTCGGGTTTTCGATCGACGACTTACGGTCCGGCGGCTAGTTCAATCTTAGCCCCGGCAGAATCTCAAAAAGCCCTCCCCGTGGATCTGGACTACGCCGAGAATTCCGGAAAGGCGACGAACACCTCAACGCCTCGCCCCAATCGAACGAAGTCGATTATTCACCGGCCGTGCTCCGCCACTTCCGTTTCGAACCCTACCGTACCTTCGGATCCTGACCCTGCTTTTTTTGGTCGAACTGCCGATAGATTGGAGAAGCCGATTGATTCGCAGTCATTCCCACCGAACCGACCTGGATTTCAAACGAACACGATGGAACGATTTGCCAACTGCCGATCGCCCGGAATCCGATTTCCCTCAACCCGATTCTCGGCCAAGCGAATTCTCGATACGCCGACGTTCGAAAAACGAAGTTTCCGATTACCCGTCAGTTTGACGGATTACGGTACGCGTCATTTCCCCACTCAACTCGTATCAGGTGTTCCGGTCACCGACCGGTGAACCATTCAAAATCGTTTTCGATGCAACGCCCGATGGCCAAGGGAGTGCACCACTTCAATCCGGAAAATACGCAACCCATAAACGTTCGGCCAAGAGAGAGAATGTCAATCGTTCGGAAGATGCCGCCCAAATTGATTTCGTGAAACTGGCCACTGTTTCTTGAGATTCGGTTCCTTCTGCAGCGTCAGCCGGAAGAAAGTCGGGACAGCTCCGTCGATTTGGCCCACCGTAATGAGCGACGGAATCAGGACCCGCAATCAGAACGAAAACGGGCATAGGATCAATTCGAAGAAGCGAAGGCATTTCGATCGGCCATCCTGCTGTGGCCGGTACCTCGCCCCGAGGCATCGAAAGAATCATCTTCCCGACCCCAGGTCCGGTAACGCTTCGTCGGTTAAATCGTACTTTGTAAGGAAGCAACCAGTTCGACACACCGAAATGACCTCGAGTGCGAACCGACCTTGGTTCGGCGATCGCCGCCCTGAGCAGACGAATTGATGGGTAAATCCCTGTCGTTCTTAGGGTCGGTGACCTTCGATCTATCTGGATCGGTCCGCGGCGGCGACTTGCTTCAATCGCAAGCGAGTATTCCCCTTTTCGGCCACCGGGATTATCGGTTCTCTTCGATACCTGAAAACACTGGAACGCCGAAACGTGACACCGAGACCATGAGGCGAGACGACGACATTCGGGCGAATTGATCCTGCGAAAAACGGATAATCTGCCGCTTGTCGGCGTAGAGCTCGTTGAGTACCCTTAACTACTATTAACCGCCGACCACTAACCGCCGACCACTAACCGCCGACCACTAACCGCCAGCCCTGACGATCAACTCTGGAGCCAGCAAAATGACCCCGACAGAGCCGCACGAAACGGAGCCTCTCTTCTCGTTTCATGCCCCACAATTAAATCGCCTTACAATTCGGGTGTCGTTTCTGAGCAACGGGAACGATCGATTTCCCAAACGAGACGCCAGCGATCTCCAGTCCGAAATCACTTCCATTCCGGCTAAACCTTCGCTCTCGGAAATATTGAGGACAATTCAACGGCTTTTTTTGATTGGCAAATCGATGCCATCCGTCCATTGATTCCCTCGCCTCAGGCATTATCACGCCAAATACCCCAATCATCGCCCCAGACATGCGTTTCTTCAGAGAACCTCGATCCTCGCTCGATGAAACACCCATAGCAGAGATTTATCTCGGCTACAACTATCGCGACCGCGGCACCAAATTATTATTTGGTCTCAAACACGTCTACTGTCACGAATCCTTGAGGCAAACTATTCGACAACTTCTACTGGAACATTTTCAACGACTGGAAGCTCAGGGGTACGGATGTCCCAATTTGGACTTGTGGAAGATCCTGGTATTGGCCTGCTACAAGTTGAGAGTTGGGGACGATATCGATATGCTGCTTGGCATGGCTAACCACCACTTGCTATTGCGGCAATTCCTGGGGCACGGCGATTCTACTTCGCGGGAGAAATACGAACGGGACGTTTTGATCCGAAACCTCAATCTGTTGACTCCGGAAATTATCGTGAAGATCTGCGAAACGGTGGTAAACTACGAACAACTGCCGACCAATCGTAACTCATGGATCCCGCCTAAGGCAATAAGCCCATTCCAGATGATCATACGCGCCATCAAGAAATCAGGCACTTGGGAAGGGCACACTCTCCCGAAACTGAAACCAAAACGGAACCGAGGGAAGTAGAATTCGGTGTTTGGGATTATCCCACCGACCTCAATCTTTCGATTGGTCACTAATGAGATCAAAACGGACGCCGTTCGCTAACAACTTCAGCAAATCGTGCGCCGCCGCTCCGGATCAGGCTTACAATGCTTCGTTGAATCGTTGACGAAACTAGTAAAATACAACGAATCACCGGTTCCTAATTCAATATGATAAGGGCTAACGGTTGTTGTCGATTAAAACGGGAATCTCGCGCAATGCTCTCATCAGAGCATTCCTTTGATCTTTGATTTGAGGATGCGGGTTCGGTGCGTTGAGAGAGATTATAATCTTGCGATCAGAAGCGTTATTTATCATGGAAAGCACCAGAAGGGATTAATGAATCGCTGTTCTACTTCATTGGGAGATATTTCTGAGCCATTCCGAACCATTGGTCGCTACTCGAACCATTGGTGATCCATCCGTTGAATCAGCAATCGTGCTTTACGACTACGTGCCTGGTAGCGCCGGATTGATGGCGCAATCGGGACGCGAACAAATTATTCGCCTAGGTAATCGATGTTGCGAAAAAAACGCGCACCGGTCAATTGCGAATGCGACTCAAGTTGCTATGGCTGCTTACGAAGTTACCGAAATCAATTGGCGCACACTCAACTCAATCGTCTGCGTCAACTGAAGATCCTTAAACCAACCGTTGAGTCAAAACCGGAATGAAGTTATTACCGGAAAAAGTTATATCACAACAAGATTTGTCACAAAACCAGTCGTAAATTCATTCAGCGATCAAATTAAAACTGGTCGACGATTGTTGGCATCCCAAGCAACCGGATCGAATCACGCGGCCAACTCAGCTTTTACTCGATCCCGCTCGGACCATTTTACTGGACATACCTCATATTTTTCTACTGCAGCCAGCACTTGGTCCGAAATAGTTCGCTCAGTATCGTTTAGTATAACATATGCTCTAGTATCTGGATTACGCACTACTCTGGTATCGATCCAGGCAAATACTACCGTTTGAGCACCGTTCCGATCTGGACGGTTTATCGCTCGAAGGACCCGTTCCGGATATTCTTTCGATTTTGGTATGACAAAATCGAAGAAATGATCGAACCCGCTTTTTCCTGTAAATTTCACTTTGGGGATATATCGGATGTCGCAATGATTCAGCCAAGAGTCCACCTCCTCCAGAAACAAGCTAACGTTGGGCGATGAAACGGTATAAAAAAGATCGTTCACAGCCAACATTGTCTGTACTAGATTATGTTTGCTTGAGGCGAAATTAGCTGCTGATGTCTTGATTTCGAGCGAATTATCATTACGTTTCACTCCAAATCCATTAAGCACGGTTTGTAATAATTTTTTTCGTTTGGGATTCTTCATTTCACATCCCGAGAGTTCCAAATCGTTCAAGATATAACCGTCATCCGTTAGTACGAAACTGTCATTTTCCCGTTTTGCGTAAATCTGAAGGTAGTCGTTATGTCGATCTAAATAAGGCGTGGTAATTTCTATGCAATCATTGATTTCCCGGAGCCTAGTCTTTTCATTTAACCAACTCCAGTATTGATCGATTAGCGATTGCACCTCAGAAATCATGAGAAAGTCCCCAATTAAAAAACGGTGGTTTCACAATATTGCAGTATCGCATAAAATCTTCAACCGTCCGTTTTGAGTCATCAAGATCAGCAAATTGCTCTTGAGGAATCGAATATGCCCACTTGTCTCCAAATCCCTCTCGATAAAGATGAACGTGAGAAGTTCCGATTTCTTCTCCGTCAGGATTACGATGGAATGGCCCGTTTACGTCCAACCGCGCTAAAACCAACACTTTCCGCGCCCGATTTTGAAATGTATTTTTAGAGAAGTTGATACGTCCTCGACTTAGATCAAGTTGAAATTTTTCCCGTTCATCCATCGAAACCAGTCTAATCGTGATCTTACCGCCAAAGACTGGATAATCCCACGCCTTTTCATTGATCCTTCGCTTTTCCAGTCGAAAAAGCCGATCTGCCTCTTTTTGCGAAATCCCAGGGAAAGTCATGAACCGACGCTTTGCTGATTTCCCGACCCAATCCGCAAACCGATATACCGATCCGAACGAAGGAATCTAAGGCAATTCAATAAAAAGTCCATTCTCAGGTTCGGCGATTGATCCACGAGCTAACTTATCAGATTACCGTAAAATAGCAACGTTCAAGTCAAGTCTAATCGAAATTAAATTTCAAATCAAGGATTATTTTGACTTTAATCCCATTCGGGCACCTGGCCACAAGTTCCACCTCCTCATCCTCGACGATTTCGCCTGCGTCAACCGCGACCGGGAAGAAAGTGCCGTCCTCCTTGGACTGATTTCCTATCGCTACGAACAACGCTCCATCCTCCTCACCGCCAATCTGCCCTTCGCCCAATGGCATCGAATCTTTCCCGACCAGGCCGCCGCCGAGGTGGATCGACTCGTCCATTACGCCACCATCTTCGAGATCAACACCCAAAGCTATCGGTGCCGCGCCGCTTTGGAACACCACCGGGCCGACGGCGCTGCCGAGCCGGATCACCGCGTCAACCTTCCCGCCATAACCGACTCTTCACCAGCCATTCCCACAGCTCGGGAATCCCGATTCTCGACTTGACCGTGGTCTCGTTCCCGTCGACACCGCTCAGTGAGCCAACAGCCCACGAGAAAGAGAATCCGGATGCCGGCCGCCGAAGTTGCCGAGCCAGCGGAGCAGGGTTCGACGGTTGACATCCGACCCCGAAGGCCGCTCGCCCGGTCCTCCTCCCCCGAACCGGCGCAATCAGCTCACCGGGCGCCAATGACGGCGGTAGGTCGTTCCAGACGCACGGTTGCTCCCGAGAAACAACCCCCTTCCTTTTCCCCAAGCAGTTGTGATTCACCACCTGATTTCGCCTGAAACCTCAAGGAGCTAAAGACGGGAACGACCGCCTCAGAAGGCAGAAGCTCCAGCACCGGATTGACACCTTATTCCCAGCTGACTAGTCGATTTTTCTTTTCCAAGCAGTTTTTTATCGGAGACATGGTCACCTCCCGGATTCGAGTAGTCCGCTCGCTGCGTCACGGCGCCTGCCCATCCTTGAACCGTCGCACCCCTTCACGAGATGCTTGTCGCTTCCCTTGACCTCCAGCAGTACAACTCTCTCTCTTTCCGCTTGACCGTCCCAACTCCGTCTGGCAGAATGCCCCCTACGACCGATGCAATGAACCTTGTGCCTCGTGCCCCAAGTGTCGCATTGTAATTGTCGCGCTACAATCGGCCATCCTGCTGAGGCCGGCACATCGTCCCCGAAGCATCGGAAGTATCATCTACCCGATCCCAGGTCCGGAAACGCTTCGTCGGTTAAATCGTACCGTTAGGGAAGCAACCAGTTCTACAACACTGAAACGACCTCAAGTGCAAACCGACTTTGATTCGGAGATCGCCGCCCTGAGCAGCCGAATTGGCGGGTGAAACCCTGTCGTTCTTGGTATCGGTGACCTTCGATCTATCTGGAACGGTCCGCGCCGGCGATTTGCTTCAATCGCAAGCGATAATTCCCCGTTTCGGCCACCGGGATTATGGGTTCTCTTCGAATCCTGAAAACACGTGAACGCCGAAACTTAACACCGAGACCATGAGACGAGACGACGACCTTCGGGCGAAGTGATCCTGCCAAAAACGGATAATCTGCCGCTTGAAGGCGTAAAACTCGTTGAGCCGCCCTAAATACTATTAACTGCCGACCACTAAACGCCAGCCCTGATAATCAGCAATGGAGTCATCGGAATGTCCCCCCCGACGGGGGCGAACGACACGGAGCCTATACTCTCTCTTCTCATGCCCTAAAATGAAATCACCGTACAGTTCAGGCTTCGTTTCTGGGCAACGGGAACGATCGATTTCACAAAAGAGACGCCATCGATCTCCAGTCCGAAATCACTGACATTCCGGCGAAACCTTCGTCCTCGGAAATATTGAAAACAATTCGACGGCATTTTTTGATTGGCAAATCGATGCCATCCGTCCATTGATTCCCTCGCCTCAGACATTATCACGCCAAATACCCCAATCATCGCCCCAGATATGCGTTTCTTCAGAAAACCTCAATCCTCGCTCGATGAAACTCCTATAACATAGATTGATCTCGACCCCAGAGATCGCGACCGGGGCACCAAATTATTCGTTGGGATTAAACACGTCTACTGCCACGAATCCTTGAGGCAAACTATTCGACAACTTCTGCTGGAACATTTTCAACGACTGGAAGCTCAGGGGTGCGGAAGTCCCGATTTAGACTTGTGGAAGATCCTGGTATTGGCCTGCTACAAGTTGAGAATTAGGTGCGATATCGATATGCTGCTTGGCTTGACTAACCACCACATGTTATTGCGGCAATTCCTGGGGCACGGCGATTGAACTTCTCGGGAGAAATACGAACGGGACGTTCTGATCCGAAACCTCAATCTGTTGACTCCGGAAATTATCCTGAAGATCTACGAAACGGTGGTAAACTCAGACTTCCTGACATGACCTAAGGGCACTCGCATTAATAACATACTTGTTCAAATGATTAAATCTATTGTCAGAATTTCATTTTGACATGTCGATTGACGGATAATCTCTCTGGTGATTTAATAACTGATTTTGATGGTTTATTTAAAGCTGGAAGTTATCAACCCATTTAGGTCGATTCTATGGTTTTGGGGAGGCTTGATGACGGAAATCTTTAGTTTTCAATCCTCTGGCAATCAATGCATTGGAATTAATTACTTTTAAAAGTTGAAAAAATGAAATATGTATGGTATGATTAAGCGTGAGCGATCAGGTTGCCGTTATCAGAAAAAAATATCTGAGCTTGGAACCCATCTTCCAAGAATTGACTAAACGTCATTGGCTAGCATCCGAGGCAATAGCCATTGGTAGGGGTGGAATAAAAATAGTTCACGAAGCTACGGGTGCTAGCTGCACTACGATTCGATCGGGAATTAATGAATTGAAAACGGAAGCAATCCCTAATAAAAATCGCCAAAGGAAAGCTGGAGGGGGACGGAAATCAATAACCGAACACGATAAGACTCTTTTGTCAGATCTGGATAAACTTATCGAACCCGAGACTCGAGGTGATCCTGAAAATCCGTTGCGTTGGACCTGCAAAAGTGCTGAACAAATCAAAACCACATTAAATGAAATGGGACATCAAATAAGTGAACGCACCGTAAATAATTTGCTCCATGAAATGGGATACAGCCTTCAAGGCAATCAGAAAACCCTAGAAGGCAAACAGCATCCCGATCGAAACCAGCAATTTCGACATATTGAACGGAAATCCCGGAAATTCTTGAAGAAAAACCAACCAGTGATTTCGGTTGACACGAAAAAAAAGGAACTGGTGGGACAGCGCAAAAATATGGGGAACGAATGGCATCCGAAAGGAAATCCCGAACTAGTCAAAGTGCATGATTTCCCCGATCCAAATCTACCGAAAGCAAGTCCATATGGCGTGTATGATCTGAGCACCAATACGGGTTGGGTAAGTGTAGGCACTGACCACGATACTGCGGAATTTGCGGTAGAAACTATTCGTCGATGGTGGCTATCAATGGGACGAAAAAATCATCCCAATGCCAAGAAGCTATTAATTATGGCTGATGGAGGTGGTTCAAATGGTAGTCGTAATAAATTATGGAAAACCGAGTTGCAAAAACTGGCAGATGAACTTAATATGGAAATATCAGTTTGTCATTTTCCTCCGGGTACGAGCAAGTGGAATAAAATTGAACATCGAATGTTTTCATGCATTTCGATGAATTGGCGGGGACGCCCATTAACCAATTATGAAACCATAGTTAATTTGATTAGCAATACAACAACTAAAAATGGGTTGAAAATAAATTGCATGTTAGATAAATCCAAATATCAGACTGGCATAAAAATTACTGATGAACAAATGCAAAATTTGCGCTTAACTAAAGAGAAGTTTCATGGTGAATGAAATTATAAATTAAAGCCCCATGAATGTAAATAATACGTTTGATACGCACACAAAAAAACGACAGTTTAATTATGCGAGAACCCTAACCATAGAAACGATTAAAATTGATTAAAAGCCAATAAGAGCTCTCGCTTAAATAACATATTTGTTTAAATGATTAAATCTTTTGTCAGAATTTCATTCTGACATGTTGATTGACTGATAATCTCTATAGAAATCTAAAAACTGATTTTGACGGTTTATTTAGAGCGGGAAGTTACCAACCCATTTAGGTCGATTCAATGGTTTTCGGGAGGCTTGATGACGGCAAACCTTAGTGTCCAATCCTTTGGCAACCAACAAATTAGAATTAATTACTTTTAAAGGTTGAAAAAATGAAATATGTATGATATGATTAACCATGAGCGATCAGGTTGCCGTTATCAGAAAAAAATATCTGAGCTTGGAACCAAGCTTCCAAGAATTGATTAAACGTCGTTGGCTAGCATCCGAGGCAATAGCCATTGGCAGGGGTGAAATAGAAATAGTTTACGAAGCTACGAGTGCTAGCCGCACTACGATTCGATCAGGAATTAATGAATTGCAGACGGGAGCAATCCCTGAGAATAATCGCTAAAGGAAAGCAGGAGGGGGACGGAAATTATTAACCGAACACGATAAGACTCTGTTGTCAGATCTGGATAAACTTATCGAACCCGAGACTAGAGGTGATCCCGAAAATCCGTTACGTTGGACCTGCAAAAGTGCGGAACAAATCAAAACCAAATTAAATGATATGGGACATCAGATAAGTGAACGCACCGTAAATCATTTGCTCCATGAAATGGGATACAGCCTTCAAGGCAACCAGAATCCTGATCGAGACCAGCAATTTCGACATATTGAAGCCAAATCTCGGAAATTCCTGAAGAAAAATCAACCCGTGATTTCGGTTGACACCAAAAAAAAGGAACTGGTGGGACAGCACAAAAATAGGGGGAACGAATGGCATCCGAAAGGAAATCCCGAACTAGTCAACATGCATGATTTCCCTGATCCCAAACTACCGAAAGCAAATCCTTAGAGCTCTCGCAAAAATAAACTATCTGTTTTTGTGTATGTATCAAACGTATTATGTACATTCATGGGGGGATAATTTATAATTCCATTCACCATGAAACTTCTCTTTAGTTAAGCACAAATCTTGCATTTGTTCGTCAGTAATTTTTATGCCTTTTTGATATTTGGATTCATCTAGCACGCAATTAATTTTCAACCCATTTTTAGTTGTTGTATTGTTAATCAAATTAACTATGGTTTCATAATTAGTGTCAAGTCCAAAAGTCAAAATCCATAGTTGATTTCTTTAAAAACAAAAAAAAATAATTTCAAATTAGATCGAAATAAGTGGTTAAATCGACATATTTATCTTAAATTGTATTTTTTTTGATCTTTTACAGAATTCAAGACGCACCCCTCCCATTCTTGACATTGATTTGGCGATTTAGTTAAGCCGCTTTCGGACGAACCAATGGCTTGGAGAGACGCTGCAGCTCCTTGTTTCGAACGAGGCTGCCAAGGCGACAACAATTGGCACAGAGAACGGCTAGAGCTACGGTGCGTTTGAATCCGTCTGAGCCGTAGGAGTAGACACGATTGAGGCCTCGGTGTTCCAAATGGTTGATGGCTGATTCGACAGCGGGATGTTGCTTCCGGGCGGTTTTGAAAGCCTCGGTAGTCTCGCGTTCTTGCTCCTTTTTGGTAAGTTTCCCTTTTTTAGGCAAGGTTACTTCTGGAACAGATCCTCCCACTAGCAGAATTTCTAGGGCGGTACAGTAGGTCACACGAGAATATCATCGACGTGAAGTGAGGAAAATCAAGTTGTTTTTGGTATCAATCGAGGAAAAAAGGCCGAATTTTGCTTTCCTAGTGGTTACAATTAGGAAGTTTCAAGTGAGGAGGATATAGCGGTGACGTTTCGACTATTTTTCCAAAAAAAACAGTCGGTTTATCGACGTATTAATTTCGGTTAAGTTCGACGCCAGGTCTCAGCTGGTGTCGGGTATACATACCGGGGTCGCATTGTTTCCTAAGGCTATGCGATCGTAGAGGGATTGCCAGTTTGGAATGATGTTTTCCGTAAACAGACTGCGGATTCGTATTCGAAGATAGCTGGGTTTTTTCGCTTGGGCGAGTGCGGCTTGAAATACCTTGCAGCATCTGAGTTCAATTTGATCAATTAAAAAGGCCAAAAACATTACCATCGCTAAAACGGTTGTCAAATGCTTGTGGCCATGGCCATAATTGTGTTCTAAATGATAACCTTGATTTTTCAACGTGTTAAACGTTTCATTTTCCACTTTCCAGCGAGCCCGACCCGCACGCATCAAACGCTCTAAGGTGTCTGGGGTAACGGATAAGGCCGTAATCCAACAATTATAATATCTCACCTTCCCCGTCTCATCGACTTCTCGGTATTCAATGAGATTGACCTTGAGATAGTTCCAGGAGTCGTTAAGGCTCACATCTTCCAAGTAGCGGAACTCATGCCGAATATTCTGCTTGTCGATGATCACATGTAGTTTGACTTGGGAACTGGCGTCCAGTTTTTCGAATAATTTCGTGAGCTTTTTGCGCTTGGCTACAATGATATATTCCATATTGTAATCCCGCAATAGTTCAATCACTGGGCCGGCGGCATAAAGCCCATCCAGCAGCACGATGATCTTCATATGGGGGTGTTCGCGACGTAAATCAGCGATGAGTCTTTTGATCGCATTGAGTTCACAGTCGTTTTTGTTCGTGCCGTCTTGTTGCTGGATCGGTTCGGGAGCCAGAGGAATCACTTGTTTTTGCGCCGGATGGACGATGACCGCGGCTAATAACTTGTGAGCGAAACTGACCTTGCCATTCCCGTGCTTGCTTTGGCAACAGTTATCGCATTGGACGGATTCCGAATGAAACATTTCCGTGCCGTCAATGCTAATCAAATACGCCCCATTGATATACCGATAGGCTTCTAAAATCTTTGCTCGTTGCACGAAGGCCAGCAGGGCTTTGAAAACGGGGCGTAACTGAGCGGGATCCAGCAAGTCGAGAACCTTCCGCATGGCCGTGTCGCAAGGCACCTTAAGGACCCCGAACAGCTGTTCCATGTTGGCGCGTATCGTGTCGTTTTGGCGAGTGTCCTGATCGAATTTCAACAGAGACTCATATTTGAGTTTAAACAACGCCAAAGCCGACATCAAATAATTGGTCAGCGTGAATTTGCGGGGTTGAACTGGCGATTTGATTTTATCGAATCGTGATTTCGCCAGTTTCAGCATGCTTTTGACGTTTAAATGTTTCCGGAAACCAGAGATCCAGGCCATTTTCGTTCTTCAGGTGACCGACCGAAATCGAAATTCCGGTCTGAGATTGTAGATTGAGGCACTCCACCTGACTCGCCGTCAGATTCCGTAGGCTACGGCTCGAACTAGGGCACTCCGAACGTTACCATACCACATCTTGGGGCATTATGTTGGATTTTTCAGGGAAAAGTTTACGAAAGGCGATGGCAGAATACCCCTAAAACAAAGCCTTTAAGGGGCTAGTGGGAATTGCTGCTTCTGGAACCATCTCACGGAGTTTCTCCTGATTAAGTGGATTATGAAACCCTTTGTCGAAACTGCAACTGAACAAGTCTGGAAATAGTTTTTTGGTCTCCTCGAGGATCGGGATGGCCACGTGCACATCCTCTTCTTGCCACATGACCCGATAAGTCAAAACAAATTGGTGTTGATCTTCCACGATGCAAACGGGCACCCCGAGTTCTACCGGTTTGCCTGCCTTTCCTTTCTGGATCCACCGCGTATGAGGTTCGAATACGGAATAGATCTTTTCGTCCGCCGGAATAGTTTCTCCTTGTAGAATTCGCCGATCCGCTTGTCGCGACAAGAGACGACCGCATTTCAAAAAACCTTGGATTTGCCGGTGTTTTTTCGCCTTGATCTTCTTTTTCTCCCTCAGCCGATCCCACGACGCACTGGCTCGCTCCAGGATGTGGTCGCAGGCCTTCAGATAAGCCTGGACCTGGTCGAGACGGCGGTTCGCCAGCTGAGCGGTGCGAACGGAAAAAAACAATTTCCGAATCTTCTTCAGCCAATGGTGACTTTGCCTCCACCCCTTCAGGTTCCGTTTTTTGCATTCACGAATCAGAGTTCGAATGCAATCATAGAGCAAATTGAGATCGGTGGGATAATGGACATCCGTTTCCACCACGAACCAATCGCAACGCGTTTTGAGTTGGTCTCCTTCTTGATGCCCCGCAACCTGCTGACCATGCTTGACGATCAGCAAGTTGATTTCCTCAATCAATTCGGGAGTCAAGAGATTGACGTTTTGAATCACGGTGGTTCGTTTATATTCTCCCCCCGGTTCGAAATCACCATGGCCTAAGACAAATCGCAACTGCTTATGATAATTAGCGAGGGTTAGCAAAAGATCGTAATTGCATCTTAAACTGTGTTTGATGAGAGCCAGAACTAGAATCGTTGAAGCACTCATGCCTGGACGACCGAATCCTTGGTCGCCGAACTGTTGAAAATGATTTTCCAGCAGCTGCTGTATCTGGAGCCATAATGATTCGTTACCATAAACACTCTGTAGCCCAATCAAGATTCGAACGACGCCATCACGTTGCGTGGGGTCGAACTTAATTTCCTCGAAGGGTACGGGTTGAAATGCGGGTTGAGTGGTTCTGAAGATTCTCATGTTAGGAATCGAAGATTAGTCTCAAAGATGCTGACAATTGGTCTCAAGGACGCTGAAAGTCCATTTTTCAGGTAAAAATCAAAGTTCCGACTCGAATGTTAGACAAATAAATCGAACAAAATGTTACAAAAAAAACCGCTTGAAATGCAGGATTTATTGAAAAATCGTCCCTTTTGGACCAGACACTAATTAGTTAATGGACGTCCCCGCCAATTCATAGAAATGCATGAAAACATTCGATGTTCGATTTTATTCCACTTGCTCGTACCCGGTGGAAAATGACAAACTGAGATTTCCATACTAAGTTCATCTGCCAGTTTTTGCAACTCGGTTTTCCATAATTTATTACGACTCCCATTTGAACCTCCTCCATCAGCCATAATTAATAGCTTCTTGGCATTGGGATGTTTTTTTCGTCCCATTGATAGCCACCATCGACGAATAGTTTCTACCGCAAATTACGCAGTATCGTGATCAGTGCCTACACTTACCCAACCCGTATTGGTGTTAATATCATACACGCCATAAGGATTTGCTTTCGGTAGTTTGGGATCAGGGCAATCATGCATGTTGACTAGTTCGGGATTTCCTTTCGGATGCCATTCGTTCCCCCTATTTTTGTGCTGTCCCACCAGTTCCTTTTTTTTGGTGTCAACCGAAATCACGGATTGATTTTTCTTCAGGAATTTCCGAGATTTGGCTTCAATATGTCGAAATTGCTGGTCTCGATCAGGATTCTGGTTGCCTTCCAGCGTTTTCTGGTTGCCTTGAAGGCTGTATCCCATTTCATGGAGCAAATGATTTACGGTGCGTTCACTTATCTGATGTCCCATATCATTTAATTTGGTTTTGATTTGTTCCGAACTTTTGCAGGTCCAACGTAACGGATTTTCGGGATCACCTCGAGTCTCGGGTTCGATAAGTTTATCCAGATCTGACAACAGAGTCTTATCGTGTTCGGTTAATAATTTCCGTCCCCTCCTGCTTTCCTTTGGCGATTATTCTCAGGGATTGCTCCCGTTTGCAATTCATTAATTCCCGATCGAATCGTAGTGCGGCTAGCACCCGTAGCTTCGTGAACTATTTCTATTTCACCCCTGCCAATGGCTATTGCCTCGGATGCTAGCCAACGACGTTTAATCAATTCTTGGAAGCTTGGTTCCAAGCTCAGATTTTTTTTTCTGATAACGGCAACCTGATCGCTCACGGTTAATCATATCATACATATTTCATTTTTTCAACCTTTAAAAGCAATTAATTCTAATTTGTTGGTTGCCAAAGGATTGGACACTAAGGTTTGCCGTCATCAAGCCTCCCGAAAACCATTAAATCGACCTAACCCGCATATCTCACCAGATATTGCGTATGGCGTCATTGATCACCCAAAATGCTGATTATTACTGGCTAACGACCCCAAAATTAAAATGACGGCAAAAAACACACTGTCATTAGTGAATTTTGTTCTTTTTTGTTTGGTTGAGTCGCATTTCTGAGATTTTTGAAATAAAAGTCAGAATAATCGCGATTCAGGTATCTCATTTTCGACGGCGATCTGCAACGATTGGATTCGATAGTGACCTGATTCTTGCCAATCAAGGTTTTTTGGCTTTCAAACCCATGTTTTCCGACTTTGAACTGGTTGCTTTTTAAGGCTGTTAACATTTCGGTTTATCTCGGCCCTCATCACTCCCGGGCCTCGGCTTATTCCTGGCTCCGTGCTCACTGGTTCCTGTCCCAATTTACAGCTTACGAAAAAAATGATTTTTTTTGTAACATATTTGTATTTCCGGTGTCTCTAGTGTCGTGAGCGTACCATCAACTGGAATGACAATTCAGGGATTCGGTTTATATTGCTACAAACGGCCCCCAGCTTTTCTCAATGGAGTTGAGTTGCCAGCGACCCAGTGACAAAACTCACCAACAAGACCAATACTATATCCATCCTGGGATATTTGTTTCATATCATTACTTTGGCCTCGGTTGATTTGGGGGTGCGTGGCGGCTTTTCCCCGCTTGGGGAAGACGGGATTCGACAGAACTCGGCACGGTGCCAAGAGCCAAATTGGTTCGTGATCGGCCACCGAGTTCAACTTGGAAGGCAATCAGAGAAAAGCGTGGCATGGGAGCGCAGATGAAAACAGCTCAACGGGACTATCAGATGAAACTGGGGCACCTCGGGAATCGTGAGGTGGTGGCAAATTTCAAGGGCGGCATCATGACCTCCGACAGTGGAACCCTGTTACTTCGGGAGGCCAATGATATGTTCCGGATCACCCACCGCCTGGCCCAGTGTTTTGTCGATCATCGGGATTCGATTCGAACGGAACATTCCACAGAAACCCTGATCGCGCAACGGGTTTTCGGGATCGCCTTGGGTTACGAGGACGTGAACGATCACAACGATTTGCGTAAAGACAGCGCCCTGGCTCTGGCACTCAATCTGTTAGACATCACCGGTGCCGACCGGTCTCGCGAACGAGACCGAGGCAATCCCTTAGCGGGATCCAGCACTCTCAATCGCATGGAATTGGGTGATTCCGAGTCTGAAGGCAAGGACCGCTACAAGAAAATCGTGGCGGATACCGCACGAATCGATGCCTTGATCGTCGCTCTGTTTTTGGAACAATTCGAGCAGGCTCCCGAAACCATCATCCTGGATTTGGACACGACCGACGATCTGCTGCACGGCAATCAAGAGGGCAAGCATTATCACGGCCATTATCAGGCTCATTGTTATTTGCCGCTTTACATCACCTGCGGTCAAGACGTGCTGTGTTGCCGGTTGCGCCCGTCGCATCTTTCGGCGGCCGACGGGGTGGTGGAAGAATTGGAACGGATCGTGGATCAGATCCGGAAGCGTTGGCCGAAGACCACGATCATCGTGCGGGGCGACGGGGCGTTTTCCACGGATGAAATCATGTCTTGGTGTGAAGCGAATCAACTCAAATATGTCTTCGGCTTGGCGAAAAACAAACGCTTGTTGGCTCAGATTGAATCTCAGCTGGCTCAAGCGAAAAAAGACTCCCAAGCCACCGGTGAAAGGGCTCGAGTCTTCCGGCGCTTCACCTATCGCACTCTCCGATCATGGAGCGGTAGCCGACAGGTAATCGGGAAGGCGGAATGGTTGCCCGAAGGGCCCAATCCTCGCTTCGTGGTGACCAATCTGAATCCCCAGGAATATTCGCCGCAAGAATTGTACGAGGAGGTATATTGCGCCCGAGGCGACATGGAAAATCGCATCAAAGAAATGCAACTGGATTTATTTGCCGATCGCACGTCGACGGCATACCTGCGGTCAAACCAGTTGCGCCTGTATTTTTCGGTGTTCGCTAGTATCTTGATGCGGATCATCAAGAAATATGGATTGACAGGCACCCCCTTGGAAACCGCTACTAGTGGCACCATTCGAACTCAATTATTCAAAATCGCCGGGGTCGTCAAAGTAAGTGTTCGCAGATATTGGATGACGATTTCATCAATATATCCGCGCCAAAAACTTTTCTGCACGATAGTCAAAAATCTCAAGGTTGCGTTCAGAGAACGACAGCGCGCTTTGTCCTAAATAAACGAAACGAAACCTCTTCGATTCTAGTCGCCCGGCATCGAAAACGGGAGAGGTGTGTTCCACTTTTTGGATCGCTAGGTCGAAACCGGTAAACAAGACTGGATTTCGACAAAATTAGGTATAAAAACCCCCGTTTGATCTCAACAATTATCAGCTAACAAGTTCTAAGCAGTAAAAAGAGTAGATCCGACGACACCAAGCCATTAAATTTTTATGCTTTAGGGGCTGGTGAGATTTGCGGGCTAAATGGGTTGGTAACTTCCCGCTCTAAATAAACCGTCAAAATCAGTTTTTAGATTTCTATAGAGATTATCAGTCAATCAACATGTCAGAATGAAATTCTGACAAAAGATTTAATCATTTAAACAAATATGTTATTTAAGCGAAAGCCCTTATGGCGTGTATGATATTAACACCAATACGGGTTGGGTAAGTGTAGGCACTGATCACGATACTGCGGAATTTGCGGTAGAAACTATTCGTCGATGGTGGCTATCAATGGGACGAAAAAAACATCCCAATGCCAAGAAGCTATTATTTATGGCTGATGGAGGAGGTTCAAATGGGAGTCGTAATAAATTATGGAAAACCGAGTTGCAACAACTGGCAGATGAACTTAGTATGGAAATCTCAGTTTGTCATTTTCCACCGGGTACGAGCAAGTGGAATAAAATCAAACATCAAATGTTTTCATGCATTTCTATGAATTGGCGGGGACGTCCATTAACCAATTATGAAACCATAGTTAATTTGATTAACAATACAACAACTAAAAATGGGTTGAAAATTAATTGCGTGCTAGATGAATTCGTAATTGATTAGCGGGTTTGAACGCCATTTTGAACTAAACGATCTGACGAAAAGGATGCATTCCCATGATCAAGGATTTCATATTTCGCTTTTGTCAGGAGATGAGTGATCTCATTCCATCCGACGTCCTTGGTTGATTGTCTTGCGGCTTCAGATCAAATATCCTCGACCAACAACGTTGGCTTTCGAGTGGCATTCGATTGCCGTTCCAGCAAAATTACGGGAATAATCCCAAGCTCCATGATTTCGGAAAACCAGTGCTGAAAGCACGATAAGACCCGAGCCGGTATCAACCGAGGGTGATCGAACCGAGAACTAAAGCGCTGACGCCAACGTCTCCAAAACCGACTCCTTTTTCAGGCGAGAGGTAGCCGTGACGCTAGTGATGGCCGCCCGACTCTGAGCCCCTCTCTGATTTTTCGAGCACTGGGAAACCTTCCGAGCCTTGACGCCCGGTCGCAGAGCCCGTTCGGCTCGATTGTTGGTCGGTTCAAGTTTTGGATGGTCCAGAAATCGAAGCAACTGGCCCTTTTGATTCTGGAGCCACAAGCTATTCAGCATCTTTTGATTATCCGGATCACTCAAGGATCGTGGTCTCAGATGATGATCGAGCTTTTGTTTCAAGTCGATCACTGCCGTCTGAAATTCCTTCGCGGTCCCATGGCCTGCGAGATTCAACTCCCTCAATTCCATGGCTTGTCGAAAGACATCTTTCGTATAATTGGCGAACCACCTCCCTTTGCCAGCTTTCCGGTCGGCCAAATCGGTCAAATTTCGTTGCCGGTGAGCCAGGCATCTTTGCTGGGGCACGGAATCAAAGCTCTGAGGTTGGTAACTCGTAAAACCGTCAACGACCACGATTCCCCGAAACGAAGGATCGATCACTTGGGCCACCTCGGCCGCACGATGATGCCGTTCAATTTGATAATAAATCGCCTTCTCGTTGCAAAACGTCATCAAAAAATGGGGGGTTCCCCCGACTTTCCAACCGGTATCGTCCGTGTGAATGATATCCGCTTGAGCCAGTTCCGCCTTGATTTCCTGAGCCAGTTCGCCAAGTTTCCCTTGCTCCGCCGCCTTCAGAGCCTTCTGGGTGATCGCACTTTGGGTCACGGGGATCTGGAGATAATCGTTGAGCACCTTCTCCGTCTGGCGCAATGACATTCCCGAATCGTAATGCAAGGCCAACGCCAAAGCATCGACTCGGGAGCCAATCCGATGAGCCGTCGCTCCAAACTGATCCTTCGCTAATTCAGGATGCGTGCCCCGGACCTTGTGTCCGCATCCCGTGCACTCCGCGACCTCAATCGAAAAGTATTTGATCACTCGGCCAATGAGTCGGGGCAGATCAATCGTCGTCGCGGTTTCCGAGGCTTGTCGCTCAAGTTTCGCCCCGCACTTCGGACAGGCATCGGTATCCAGGGAAGCCTGAAACTCTTGGATTTCATCCGGTTCTTGGGGCTCCGGCGCTGGTTTATGGCGAAACTTTCCTTGCCCCGGTTTGCGACCGGGCTTTTGGGGGTTTTCTTTGCGTTTGCCCTTGGAAAAAGGGGTAGCCGAACGATGGTTTTCTCTCTCTGACGTTTCCAGTTGTTGCCGCAAATCCTGGTTTTCTTGTTTCAATTGGTCGGCAATCTCGAAATCTGCCGAGAGCGATGCGGGATCAGTTTGGCAACCACAGGAGCCGATCTGTTGTTGCCAATCTCGGATCAATTGCCGCAATTTCCGAATAACGTTCCGTAATTTCTGATTCTGTTGCTGCAATTTCTGATTTTCCGCTTCCAGCGTCTCCACGCGCTGCATCGCAAGCTCAAGAGCCTTAACCAATTCCGCTGGATCCGCTTCGTGCAGTCGATGAGGATCAATCCCCGGCATGTTGCCTATTATAGCCTCATTTAAAAAAAAGTCAAGTCGTACCTCGAAATTCCTTGAAAAAACCCCATTTTAACCCGCTAATCAATTACCACAAAGGCATAAAAATTACTGACGAACAAATGCAAGATTTGTGCTTAACTAAAGAGAAGTTTCATGGTGAATGGAATTATAAATTATCCCCCCATGAATGTACATAATACGTTTGATACATACACAAAAAACAGATAGTTTATTTTTGCGAGAGCCCTAAAATCAGCTTTTTTCGAAAAATGCGGTTGACATTTCGAAATTTTGCGCTAATAATAAAATTGTGCACAAATGCGAATCACGGAACTCGTTTAATTTCGATTCTCAGCCTCAAAATGCGATCGTTATCGATGGCCAAATTGCGATGTCATCGCAAGACGGCATGACCTGTTATTTTTCCGATTTGGAACCGATATTTCAGCATGCCGATAAAGACCAGGTTTCGCGGCGCCTGATCATTGGCATGCTTCATGTGACGAATAAGATTTCTCAGAAACGTTTGACCGAAGTGTTTGGAGTCCATCGAAACACGGTGTCGTCTACCTCGGCTCAATTCCGTGCCAAGGGAATGGCTTCTTTCTTTGAAAAAAAAACGGGTCGAGGCCGCACGGTTCTGACTCCAAAGATCATTGAATCAGGAATTCGACTGCTAGCCGAGGGGAAGAGTCAACGCGGTGCCGCCAAGGTTCTGGGAATCAATCCGGTCACCTTTCATTTGGGGTAATTGATTAGCGGGTTAAAATGGGGTTTTTTCAAGGAATTTCGAGGTTCGACTTGACTTTTTTTTAAATGAGGCTATAATAGGCAACATGCCGGGGATTGATCCTCATCGACTGCACGAAGCGGATCCAGCGGAATTGGTTAAGGCTCTTGAGCTTGCGATGCAGCGCGTGGAGACGCTGGAAGCGGAAAATCAGAAATTGCAGCAACAGAATCAGAAATTACGGAACGTTATTCGGAAATTGCGGCAATTGATCCGAGATTGGCAACAACAGATCGGCTCCTGTGGTTGCCAAACTGATCCCGCATCGCTCTCGGCAGATTTCGAGATTGCCGACCAATTGAAACAAGAAAACCAGGATTTGCGGCAACAACTGGAAACGTCAGAGAGAGAAAACCATCGTTCGGCTACCCCTTTTTCCAAGGGCAAACGCAAAGAAAACCCCCAAAAGCCCGGTCGCAAACCGGGGCAAGGAAAGTTTCGCCATAAACCAGCGCCGGAGCCCCAAGAACCGGATGAAATCCAAGAGTTTCAGGCTTCCCTGGATACCGATGCCTGTCCGAAGTGCGGGGCGAAACTTGAGCGACAAGCCTCGGAAACCGCGACGACGATTGATCTGCCCCGACTCATTGGCCGAGTGATCAAATACTTTTCGATTGAGGTCGCGGAGTGCACGGGATGCGGACACAAGGTCCGGGGCACGCATCCTGAATTAGCGAAGGATCAGTTTGGAGCGACGGCTCATCGGATTGGCTCCCGAGTCTATGCTTTGGCGTTGGCCTTGCATTACGATTCGGGAATGTCATTGCGCCAGGCGGAGAAGGTGCTCAACGATTATCTCCAGATCCCCGTGACCCAAAGTGCGATCACCCAGAAGGCTCTGAAGGCGGCGGAGCAAGGGAAACTTGGCGAACTGGCTCAGGAAATCAAGGCGGAACTGGCTCAAGCGGATATCATTCACACGGACGATACCGGTTGGAAAGTCGGGGGAACCCCCCATTTTTTGATGACGTTTTGCAACGAGAAGGCGATTTATTATCAAATTGAACGGCATCATCGTGCGGCCGAGGTGGCCCAAGTGATCGATCCTTCGTTTCGGGGAATCGTGGTCGTTGACGGTTTTACGAGTTACCAACCTCAGAGCTTTGATTCCGTGCCCCAGCAAAGATGCCTGGCTCACCGGCAACGAAATTTGACCGATTTGGCCGACCGGAAAGCTGGCAAAGGGAGGTGGTTCGCCAATTATACGAAAGATGTCTTTCGACAAGCCATGGAATTGAGGGAGTTGAATCTCGCAGGCCATGGGACCGCGAAGGAATTTCAGACGGCAGTGATCGACTTGAAACAAAAGCTCGATCATCATCTGAGACCACGATCCTTGAGTGATCCGGATAATCAAAAGATGCTGAATAGCTTGTGGCTCCAGAATCAAAAGGGCCAGTTGCTTCGATTTCTGGACCATCCAAAACTTGAACCGACCAACAATCGAGCCGAACGGGCTCTGCGACCGGGCGTCAAGGCTCGGAAGGTTTCCCAGGGCTCGAAAAATCAGAGAGGGGCTCAGAGTCGGGCGGCCATCACTAGCGTCACGGCTACCTCTCGCCTGAAAAAGGAGTCGGTTTTGGAGACGTTGGCGTCAGCGCTTTAGTTCTCGGTTCGATCACCCTCGGTTGATACCGGCTCGGGTCTTATCGTGCTTTCAGCACTGGTTTTCCGAAATCATGGAGCTTGGGATTATTCCCGTAATTTTGCTGGAACGGCAATCGAATGCCACTCGAAAGCCAACGTTGTTGGTCGAGGATATTTGATCTGAAGCCGCAAGACGATCAACCAAGGACGTCGGATGGAATGAGATCACTCATCTCCTGACAAAAGCGAAATATGAAATCCTTGATCATGGGAATGCATCCTTTTCGTCAGATCGTTTAGTTCAAAATGGCGTTCAAACCCGCTAATCAATTACATTTGGGTTGTAAAGCGGGACTGATTCAAGTGCCGTCAAAGCCTTTGAAGACGGAGGCTCTCGAAACCGAGAAAAAGCTGGCTAAGGCCACGGAACGTTCCGAACGAAATACCAAGGACCAGCAGACGTCGAGAGGTCGTGCGACTCATGACGTGATGGGGCGTCAGTTGGCTGCCAAGGGGAAATTGGCGGCGGCAAAGCCTACTTTCGACAAGGCCCATAAAGCCGTGGAAAACGGTGGCGTCCTAACCGCCTTGCCGATCTTGATCCAAGAAGGATTGCATCATGGGGTCAACGAATATCTGAAGCTTTCGAAAGGTTATTACGGCGTGACGACGATTTTGAATTTTCTCGCCTTTCTCAGTTTGGCCAGGGTTCGGAATCCTGAAGCTATCCGCTATGAAGCCCCGGGCGAATGGGGAATTATCCTGGGCTTGGACCGATGCCCTGAAGTTAAGACCTTGCGAGGGAAATTACGCCATCTGTCCGAAAACGAATGGTCGGTTCGGACTTGGCAAAAGAACGTGTTCCGTGATTGGATGAACCAACCGCAGAATGCCGCGGCGACTTTGTTAGTCGATGGGCATTCCAAGGTTGATACCGGTCGCCGGGGAAATCTTCCCAAGCACTATGTCTCGCGAGAGAAGCTATGTCTTCCCGCTACGGCGGGTTATTGGCTTGATGCCTTGGGAGGCAGTCCTTTGATGTGCCTGCATCAAGCTCTCGACCCCAAAATGGTGGCAATGATCGAACAAGTGATCGTCCCGGAATTGAGACAGAACGGGAAAGTGGGAGAACCGGGTCCTGACCTGACCCGAACCACTTCGATTGATCCCTCGGTTACTTTAGTATTCGATCGCGAAGGATGGTCTCCGAAATTATTTGAGAATCTAGCCAAAGCCGGCATCGCGGTGATTACTTGGACCAAGAATCGGCAAAGCGAAGATTGGTCGGCAACCGCCTTCCGGGAAACCGAAGTCCCCCGGTACGGCCCGGCGGAAACTCTCACGAGAAAAATGTGGTTGGCCGAACAAACCATGCCACTAACCAAACGCCTGAACGTCAGGGAAATCAGAAGACGGCTTGAAGATGGCAGGCAGTTGTCAATGGTGACTACCCATCCGACTCTGTCGAGGCCCCAAGTCGCTGGAGCAATGTTTTCAAGGTGGTCTCAAGAAAACTTCTTTAAATATATGCGACAAGAATTTAATTTGGATTCCTTAACCACTCAGGGTCTCGAAGAAATCGATCCTGAAGCCCGAGTCGTCAATCCCGAAGCTCGACAACTGAACAAAGAAATGAAACTAACCAAGCTTCGGCCAGGCCGACTCAGCAATCGATTGGCTGAACCGGCTTTGTCAAGAAACGTTCGAATGAAATATGAATCTGAATCAGCCCAAGCCGAATCCGAAGCGCAAACCTTAAAAACAAAGCTCGAAGCAACCCCGACGCACGTCAAAAATGGACAGTTATCAGAACCACTGCAAACCTTGCCGTCCGTCGATCGATTAATCTATGATACGATCCGGATGATGGCTTATCGAACCGAAGTACGAATGATGAGCCCGATTATCCTGGCTCAAGGAAAAAAGCGCAACGCTCGCAAACTGCTTCAAGCTTTATATCGGGCCAAAGCCAATATTATTCCTGAAGATCAAGCGAAGTCATTACGGGTTCAAGTTCTTGGGCTTGGCAGCACTGGATTAGATCAAGCGCTCAACGGATTATTTTCCGAATTGAATGGATTAGGCGCGACTTATCCTGGGACAGATCTTCGAATGATTTACGAACTAGCGAATTGAAAATAATGCACAAAACAAATTTAGCAAGGTCAGGAAGTCTGAAACTACGAACAACTGCCGACCAAACGTAACTCATGAATCCCGCCTAATGCGATCAGACAGTTCCGGTTGATCATACGCGCCATCAAGAAATCAGGCACCTGGGAAGGGCACGCTCTCCCGAAACTGTAACCAAAACGGAACCGAGGGAAGTAGAATTTGGTGTTTTTGATTATCCCACTAACCTCAATCTTTCGATTGGTCACTAATGAAATCAAAATGGACGCCGTTAGCTAACATCCTCAGCAAATCGAGCGCCGCCGCAACGGATCATGCTTTCAATGCTTCAATGAATCGTTGACGAAACTTGTAAAATCCAATGAATCACCGGTTTCTAATTCAATATTGATTATGACTGACGGTTATTTTCGATTGAAACGAGAAACTAGCGCAATGCTCTCATCCTGGCATTTCTCAGATCTTTAAGTTCAGAAATGGTGTTAGGCACGTCAAGAAATAATATAGTTTTGAGCTGAATAAATTGATTATGATGATCATTTGGAGATTCTTCTGAGCCATTCCGAACCATCAGTAGCTATTCTACTCAATTTGTTCGCTAATCTATGAACAATTGCTTGAGCACATTCTGCTTTAAGTTCACCTAACCACTTATAAACATTATCGTTCTCGTCCTTATATTCGAAACTACCATCATTTGATAATTCTTTTGCGAGAACTGCTTTGTGTTCCATTGACGGTTCAAAAGTCAAACTAATTCCTTTGGCAAAATCAAATTCAATGCCAAAAAGTTTATAATTGTTATCAAGCCTTACCACAATTTGTTCCATTTCTTTTTTAGGTTCTACCAACGGTAAAAAAAAGAACTGATTGTTTCCGACAAGTCTGACACAATCGCAACGAGGTTGAATACAGAATAGGTACCGTTCGTCACCATCAGAGAGTCCAACGATTACCGAACCTAACCATAAAGTTGGCGGAGGCGCGTTATAGACCGTGCGAAAACTCATTAACCACGCTAATCTTTTATCGAGCTCAACACCGTCTTTGCCAGAAAACCCTTTGGTAAGAAATTCAAAGTGCTTATCTGTAAGCTGACTATTTAGCCCCTGAGTGACCAAAGATACAGTTTTATCGATATTAAGTTCAGTTTTTTTAAATATAAAGCGTTTATCAGAAACCATTCGTTTCGCCAGACAATCTTTTATAGCATGTTGATCCACAGGCATTGTATTGGCAACTGACTCATCCATCAGACCTCGTAACTCCTCTGCAATCTGGTTTACTATTTGCTGTTCAGCATCGTTAGGATTAGAAATACAAGACTTTTGAGTAAGAAAAGCAGAATCCAAATCTGCGGAAAAAGCATTTAAAATCCTGTGTTCTCCATCTCGAACAGCGGCTAATGAAGCAAGAACAATACCAGGGAGAAGTCCAGTTGTCATCGAAGCAAAGTCTTCAATCAGGAGTTGGGGAATAAGTTCTTCTTTCAATTGTCGATCCGAAAATTGATCTGAAATTATTGCTCCAGATTTAGCGTACAAAACAATCCGGCCACATTGATATGAAATATCAATGTGATTTTGGTCTAGAACCGGATTTAAATCAGCTTCTTTAAGTTTGTCATAAATATTTTTAGAAATGTCGCTCAAATTAGACTCACCAGTGTAGACAGCGATAAGTCGCAATGAATTCCTATCGGTTTTAGTGGCCAGTAAATCCATTAGCAATTCTAAGGTATAATGATAACTATCGGATTTTAACAACCAATCCAGTATGATAATATCAGCTTGTCGGCTCGTATGCAAAGCCGATTCTGTTGGTTTAACGACACTGCAAATTATGCCCAGAGAAGTAAATGATTCTATAATTAATCTGGCATCAAGGGAATGAAATTTTCTTGTTAATGTCACATGTTTATCATTTTCGATCGACTTTACTCCCGATCGATCTGGATCTGATACCTTGATTTTATCTTCTGAGCTCGATGTCATAAAAGCTTCGTCATCTATCACTACCGCGGTTTGCAAAAAATGCTTTACCAAATTTATTCTGCTATCTTCAGATTGCATCGCTGAGTTCATTGTACCTTTTCCTTTTGTGATTCTGTTGACGGCACTAGGCCAAAAGTAACTCCGTCGTGATTCTCGAGTAACTGAAGTTCGTATCCGATTTTACGGAGTGATTCCCGACTGACATACAATCCGATTCCGCTCCCACCGGGTTTTCTGGAAAATCCCAACTCGAATATCGCATTGCGATCTCGAACCTGAATCCCCGGACCATTATTTTTAATGAGCAAACAACCATTGTCCTCATCGAGAATAATATTTCTTTGTTGCTGAGAATTATGCTGTGATAACCAAAAAATCGAGTTGTCCACCAAATTAATGAAAACAGGATAAAAGCTTGAAGGATATCCTGTTATTTTAGCATCAACAAATCTTTGTGTCGCGTTCAACGTTACTTTATGACGTTTAAGACGAGCTTGAAATAAATCATTCAAATAAGTTTTAATTTGGTGCCCATGAATTTCTAATTTAGTTCGATAAAGCCGTCGCTGTAACGGTGCAAACAATCCCAGATAACCGTCCAGATATTCGAAACTTGATCGTATGTCTTGATATAACCGATACAACCCCTTATTAGCATCGGCCCAAACTTTTAGTTGGCGTATGCCGTTCCTCATCGCTCTAATCAGTCCGGAAAATTCATGATTTAATATCTCTACAGCCATTCCCAGCGGAACTAATTGAGCATTTGCTCTTGCTTCGTCCTCCAAGTGAATATTACGTTGTTCTAAAGCCATCATTTGTTCGGATACCGAGGCATTGCTCGATAATTCGACTGTTTGCACTTGGTCCAATGCAAATTTTAAAAGTGCGATTTGTTTTTCCGCAACCCTGTGAACTCTTGATTCTAACGCCTGTTTGGCTTTATCAAAAAGGTCATCAGATATCTCAGATCCCTTGATTTGTTGAAATTCATTTATAATTTCACGCAATTCTAATTCAACAGTTGTTTTAGACTGCTTTGCAAAATCACGTGTTTCCTCAGCTTTCAGATCTGTTATCGCGATCAATTTTCGTCTCAGTTCAATTGTCGAATTGCGGGTTTCCTTCACAAATTGATTCAGTTCTGATTCTAACCTGATTCGACGATTGAGGTTTCCATTTATCTTATCGGATTCATTATCGATCATTTTTTTAATTGAACTGCGCGCGGGTTCGAACACGTTTTTTCTTAGCAATGCGAATTGTTCGTTATACGTAGACAAATCTCGGAGCGAAGCTTTACTCAAACCGATTTGTGGCCGGGATATTCGATACTTCGCCTCCAAATCATTCAGTTCCGACCGAATTTGATTTTCAAGTTTGAGTAATCTGTGAGATTTTGAATCATCGATCGCTTCCAGCAACAATGAATTTAAATCGTTTTTAACGCGGATAATTATAGCCGAAATTTCTTTTCGAGGTTCGTCGTTTTTAATTTTTTCGAAAAAATCATTCAAGTCGTTTGAAAACTTCTTTTTTCTTTCCGAAACATTTTTTTTCCTTTGTCTTCTAGCTGAATCTTCCCTGGAAAGTTCAGTTTTGCGCAATTCAAACAAATCGGCATATGGTCCTTCGGTGCGAAAAAAATCTGCGGCCAATTGAAGAAAAAAGTTTTGAAGAATCGACCGAAATTGCCGATAGGCTTTATTTTGTTGAAACCCTTCACGACCGGCTTTTTCCAGCAATTGACTATTCCTGTCCGAATCGATGTTAACCGAACCAAACATTTTTCTATGGGAAAAGTAATAGTAATAGGCGCTTTTGCTCCGTTTTAATTCGATATCCAGCCAATCGAAATCGGTGTTACCGTAAGGCAACACTCTAATTCCGTTTCGATAGATATATAACCCTCCTAGTTGTTCGGTCTTTTCCGACAAAATCGCATATTCTTCGGGTGGTATTGTCGAGCGCTTGTTCTCGCCTTCTATTGCGGCAAAATAAATTGAAAACCCTCCACAAACTGTTGCTTTTTCGGAATTTCCCGGCCAATTTATTTTATGTTGTTCTATGGTTTTACCGTAGATAGTAATATCACCTCGAAATTGTCCGTAGTTAGTGTCTAGTCCAAAAGTCAAAATCCATAGTTGATTTCTTTAAAAACTAAAAAAATAATTTCAAATTAGATCGAAATAAGTGGTTAAATCGACATATTTATCTTAAAACGATTTTTTTTTGATCTTTTACAGAATTCAAGACGCACCTCTCCCATTCTTGACATTGATTTGGCGATTTAGTTAAGCCGCTTTCGGACGAACCAATGGCTTGGAGAGACGCTGCAGCTCCTTGTTTCGAACGAGGCTGCCAAGGCGACAACAATTGGCACAGAGAACGGCTAGAGCTACGGTGCGTTTGAATCCGTCTGAGCCGTAGGAGTAGACTCGATTGAGGCCTCGGTGTTCCAAATGGTTGATGGCTGATTCGACAGCGGGATGTTGCTTCCGGGCGATTTTGAAAGCCTCGGTAGTCTCGCGTTCTTGCTCCTTTTTGGTAAGTTTCCCTTTTTTGGGCAAGGTTACTTCTGGAACCATCTCCCGGAGTTTCTCCTGATTAGGTGGATTATGAAACCCTTTGTCGAAACTGCAACTGAACAAGTCTGGAAATAGTTTTTTGGTCTCCTCGAGGATCGGGATGGCCACGTGCACATCCTCTTCTTGCCACATGACCCGATAAGTCAAAACAAATTGGTGTTGATCTTCCACGATGCAAACGGGCACCCCGAGTTCTACCGGTTTGCCTGCCTTTCCTTTCTGGATCCACCGCGTATGAGGTTCGAATACGGAATAGATCTTTTCGTCCGCCGGAATGGTTTCTCCTTGTAGAATTCGCCGATCCGCTTGACGCGACAAGAGACGACCGAATTTCAAAAAACCTTGGATTTGCCGGTGTTTTTTCGCCTTGATCTTCTTTTTCTCCCTCAGCCGATCCCACGACGCACTGGCTCGCTCCAGGATTTGGTCGCAGGCCTTCAGATAAGCCTGGACCTGGTCGTGACGGCGGTTCGCCAGCTGAGCGGTGCGAACGGAAAAAAACAATTTCCGAATCTTCTTCAGCCAATGGTGACTTTGCCTCCACCCCTTCAGGTTCCGTTTTTTGCATTCACGAATCAGAGTTCGAATGCAATCATAGAGCAAATTGAGATCGGTGGGATAATGGACATCCGTTTCCACCACGAACGAATCGCAACGCGTTTTGAGTTGGTCTCCTTCTTGATGCCCCGCAACCTGCTGACCATGCTTGACGATCAGCAAGTTGATTTCCTCAATCAATTCGGGAGTCAAGAGATTGACGTTTTGAATCACGGTGGTTCGTTTATATTCTCCCCCCGGTTCGAAATCACCATGGCCTAAGACAAATCGCAACTGCTTATGATAATTAGCGAGGGTTAGCAAAAGATCGTAATTGCATCTTAAACTGTGTTTGATGAGAGCCAGAACTAGAATCGTCCAAGCACTCATGCCCGGACGACCGAATCCTTGGTCGCCGAACTGTTGAAAATGATTTTCCAGCAGCTGCTGTATCTGGAGCCATAATGATTCGTTACCATAAACACTCTGTAGCCCAATCAAGATTCGAACGACGCCATCACGTTGCGTGGGGTCGAACTTAATTTCCTCGAAGGGTACTGGTTGAAATGCGGGTTGAGTGGTTCTGAAGATTCTCATGTTAGAAATCGAAGATTAGTCTCAAAGACGCTGACGATTGGTCTCAAGGACGCTGAAAGTCCATTTTTCAGGTAAAAATCAAAGTTCCGACTCGAATGTTAGACAAATAAATCGAACAAAATGTTACAAAAAAACCGCTTGAAATGCAGGATTTATTGAAAATTGTCCCTTTTGGACCAGACACTAGTTATCGAAATCTCCACTAAAACGGTGATCGGCACGTAAAAATTCGTCATGATTAAAAAAATCATCTTCAGCTATCAACTCAACCTCTAATTGCTCTTTTTTATGGTCGCGAAAGGATGTTTTAATTAAATTTTTCGAAGCAGGGTTCATTGTGTCGCTAAATCCAAGCAAAGCCTTTTTCAATGGGGTAGCCTTACCGACCCGCGATCCTTTCCCTTTTGTATTATCTCCGTCAATATCGTCCATCAATAATTGATTAGCCGGTTTGATGATAAAGTGCGTGCCGTGGCATTTTCCTTTCAAAGATAGTTTTCGGTTGTAAAGGTCGATTTCTTGTGGATCAACAATGAATCTATCCAATTCTTCTTCGATTTTGTTTAGCCAATTTTTCTCTATCCTGTTCCCGATATTTTTGGCGTTCACGCGAAATTCATGCACCATATCGGCAACGTCTTGTGCCGAAGGTATCGATCCGGAAGAAAAGGTTCGTATTGGGATATCGATTTCGTCTAAATCAACACCTGGCAATTCAAAAATACTCCAGTTTATAAATGCGACCGTAAGGTCAGACGCTCCGTTTTCTGATTTCGCTCGAGTTAGAACCAACACCTGTGGACCGATAGTAGCGATGGCCAATCTGCCAATGCCTTTTTCACCTAGCATCGGACGCTTAGTTTTACTCAAGTCTCGAGGTGGCTTCCGTTTCAGATCAAATTTACTTTCCGTACCGAGCGTCAGCCACCGTGTCGTGAAATCTTCCTGACTCATACCCACACCGTCATCCCTCAGAAGAAACAAACCATCCGAACGATAGTAGTCGATTTCCACATGATCGGCGTAGGCGTCGTGCGCATTTTTAAACAACTCGCTGATCGCCGTTGGTATTCCGGCTATTTGCTGTCTCCCGAGCATGTCGAGAGTTCGGGCGCGCGTTCTGAATTTTGCCATCAGATCAGAACACCTAACTCATTTAGATGAGCGATAAAATGTTTGCCTAGGATTTCCGTCAAACGAACCGGAACCGCATTACCGATTTGTTGAGCCATCGAGCCCATGTTGCCTTTGAAAACGAAATTCCTGGGAAAGGTCTGTAGGCAAGCCGCTTCTCGTATACTAATTGCCCTATTTTGATTTGGATGACCAAAACGACCATTCGAGTAACTTATGCACCGGGTAGTCAGTGCCGATGCTGGCGCATCCCAGGCCATGCGTCCGTAAACGTCGGTATATCCCGATAATCCCTTGTGGCACTTAAGTTTGAGGTGATTTGGCCATTCCCGGTTACCGCCACCTTCCGGAGTCTTTATAATGCGCTTCAAATTCAGCGGCGAAAGATTAGCCGCTCGGTGATTCAGCACCTCTTGATGACTTTCGCCCGCCCGAATCTCCGGAAGATCTGAAATCCACTCCCTCACCGTCGAAAAGGAAGGATTCGCCCTTCCCGGGCCATGAGTTTCCTCGGGCAAAAAAATCGGACCATGACGGCTCCCGACCAAAATCAGACGGCAACGGCGTTGCGGAATCCCGTAATGAGCGAGAATGATAGGCCGGTGATCGAAACGATAACCGGCTTTGCGCAGTCGTTTCAGGAAATTTTCGAACGTTTGACTCTTGGCCCTCAGTTTTTGCAAACCCGGCACGTTTTCCACAAATAGAAGGTCTGGCAAGCATTTTTCGACTAAATTCGCAAAATTAGCGAGTAACGATACGCGATCATCCAGGGTTGGTGTTGGTTTGGTCGTATTATGCTTGGTGAAAGGTTGACAGGGGGCGCATCCGCTAAACAACACCGGATTCGGTCGCTCGGCAGTTACCCGTTCCCGAATTCCTTCGCTGCTCACCTCTCGGATATCGGCAAATTCGAAATACGCACCTGGAAAATTGATTTTGAAACTGGCTCTGGCGTTGGCGTCATGGTCCAGGGCATACGCAATGTTCATCCCCGCGGCTTGAAAACCGGCGGAAGCACCGCCGCAACCGGAGAAAAAGTCGTATACTCGAACTGTTCTGGGTTTCTGCGGTGAATTCATGCTCGTTAAGTTGGGATTTATCGATGATTTTGACCTTTCGTTGTGATCTCCTGAGGACTAACCGGTTATTCCAGGCTCGTTCAAGCTAAAAAACCTGTCTGGCGAATCTTTTTTCAGGTTCAAAGGCCCGGAACGATCTCCTAATGAAACAACGGAAGATTGATTTTTATTAGCCCACAAATGGATTTTCGCCCCGCCGACCGCACGAAAACCAAAACTGAACCGTTGAAATTCCAACTCCCGAACTCACGCCCGATGGCAAAAGGTTCCTGCCGACCTGAGGGTTATTGATCCCCTCGATTGACCGTTCCACAGACAGAGGATTGTATCGAAGCCGCCTCGAATCCGGAAATCATTTCTGAATTAAGATCGGCAGACTTACCGGCGAGGAGGGAAATGAAGATAATAAGGGACCCGCTTTGGATCTACACTCTTATTCGGATTCTGCGGCAACCGGTCGCTTTCAATTCAACCCAAACCAATCGACCGTTTGCGAAAATAACGGACGCGATTTCAGGATCCCGCGACCAACGAAAGACGAGCACCACCCCGTCTCCTTGGATCAGAGTCGTTTGCCCCATACGATTCGACGACGACTCTTGAATCCATAAAGAGCCAGAATAACGCTCCGGCCCAAAACACTTCGGGATTCATCCCCGGAATTCGGAACCGCCTGATCCTCATACCCGAGCAAGACCGAAGCGATCGATCAGATTGAAAACGACAAGATCGAATTCGATTTTCCAGGTAGCGGCTGCGGGCCACGCTCGATCGCATCTGAAATATGCCGAACAGACTGACCTGGAGAAATGAACGATCTCTCGATTCCCATCCATCCTCAACCAGTCGGCACTCGAGGAACGGGAGAGTCACTTCGCCCAAAGCACCTTCGCCAAGCCGTAATACTACCAGAAAATCCTGACGGCCTTCTCTTGATTCGGCACCCGAAAAACCGATCGCTGCTTTGATTTGCCGTAGTCCTTGCTCAGTGGGATTGGCCATACCGGTCACGATGCACTCCCACCCCAGATAGGCACTCCGCCTTACCTCATTTCGCTTCGTCCCAAATCAACACCCCGGACTCAGCTGAGATTGTCGCTTCGCATTTAATCTAACGGTCGTTTCAAACTTCAAGACATAATATCCCAGCCATGATCAGTCGGATTCCGATCAACCCCATCGTCGACATTCGTTTTCCCAGAGCAGGTTCACAAACGACCACTGGGGCAGGTATCAAACTGTCTAGGTGTTGCGCTTTCACCGGGTTTCGTTAGATTTCCAAGCAAGCATGGATAAACTTTTCGACGACCAAAAGAACCCCTGCAAATTCGACGAACGATTGAAAAAATTGGCGGAATTGATCGAATCGATAGACCGGCCGGGGGATTATTGCGTCCACGGTCGTTTTTCGTCGCCGACCCTCAAGCTGGAAACCGGAAAGTTTGCCCAGCTTTGTTACCCGACTTCTCCGACCCAAATCCGGTCGTCAATCGCCGGAGCGGTACGCGCACCCTCCGGCATGGGAGAAAAGACCGTCATTGACACCTCCGGGCACCATTGCTGGCAACTCGGCTCCGGCAATATTCAGTTAGACGGTTCTTGGGAAAAGGTTTTGAAAAAACTGGTGCAAAGATCAGCCGACGGTCTCGGATTACCCCGGAAAGCGGTTACGAAGAAGCTCCACAAAATGCTGCTCTGCGCGAAGGGAGGATTCTTCAAACTGCCACGGGATCCGGAAAAAGCCGACGGCATGGTGGCTACTCTGGTAATCGCCCTGCCGGTGGCCGGTTCCGGCGGCGATCTGATCGTGCGCCACGCCGGCCAAGAAACCGTCATCGACTGGCGAACCGACGAATCCTCCGAGTTGGCCCTGCCGCTTTCTATGCCGCTTGCGAGCACGAAATGCTACCGGTCGCCGACGGCCAACGGGTATGCCTCGTCTACCACCTAATTCTCAAACACTGTGAACCGGTCGCCGTTCCCGATTACCGAAAGACGGAAGCCGTGATCGCCGCCGAACTGAAAGCGTTATCCCGGTATCCCGAAGGGCTGAGCCGTTTCGTCTGGGTGTTGGGCCGCGTTTACAACAAAGCAGACCTGTCCTTCGATAAGCTCAAAGAATTGGACACCGTGATTGGGCGTGTCCTCCTGACCGCTGCCGCGCACGCGGACTACGACCTTCACTTGGCGTGTCTGCGCTACAATGATATGGGCGTAACCAAATACGATAGCGATCAGTGGGACGAAGACGACACATTCAAAGACCACTCCATCGACGATTACGACTGCTGGCTGGAAACTTTCATACGCTCGGACCGAGAATCGATAGATTACGGCAAACTCAAACTCGAACCCGGGGAACTGATGCCACCGGGCAAAATAAAAGACGAGCGGCCCGATTCTACCCGCGTAAAGGGAGGAAGGGGAAGCAACGGCGCTCCCTTCAAAAGACTCTATCGCCGCGCCGCATTCGTGCTTTGGCCGAAGAAGGCTATTCTGCAAGCGTTCAAAGGTTCCGATCCGGATGTGATCTTGGCCATAGCGTCTTATCAGCGTAAAATGGCGGCCTCGCCTGCTCAAATCGGAGAACTGGCGTCTCAACTGGTTAGTGCCTGGCCTACTAGGCACAGGTTAACAATGGCGCGGCAATCAGCTGATGCCTTGTCGCTGCTATGCGAACTGGATCATGCGAAAGCGATCTCGAACTTCATCAGCCGGTCAGTCCTGCCGTGTTACTATTCCGAACTCAACCCGGGAATTGTCACTGCCGCCGAAAAACTGGGGCCCAAGTGGACAGGTGCTGTCTTTACACACCTGGTGCGTCCCCGCCGTTATCTCACTCTGGAACATGTCATTGATCTGTCGTCTCGTCTGGTCGCACGATTCGGCGATTCGTCCGACGAATCGTGGCCGAATATTCTGAGATCGGTCGTTGTGGCCATGTTCCAGACGTTGCCGACCATCGAGATCTATTCCGAAGACCGGTACGATGCTTACCGTCAGCCGACAATTCCCAAAGAAGCCGAATTTGTTTCGGAGGACGCCATGCAAACCCTTTTCGCCCTAGGATGGCATTTTGACCTTGCTGAGGAAATCGCCGAACTCGCAAAACACTTTCTCGCCTGCCCCGAACTAGCTTCGCCGAACCGCGCTATTCCTCAGTTATTGAACGGCTTGTGGCGGGAACGGATAGACGCCGCCAAACGATGCGGCTCATTCGATAGATTATGGAGCCACAGCGTCGAATTCCTTCTCTCGCGGTCCGGCACGCGTCCGAATCGGCCCACGGACTGGAAACTGCCGACCGACCGGCTGGACTGCGACTGCCGCCGCTGCGACCAACTAAGGCAATTCTGCGCCGATCCAAAAGCCCGGTCGCATCAATTCGAGATGGCTGACAAGTTCATTAAACATCTGATTGGAGAAATCAATCACAGCCAAATCGGAATTCGCTACGAGTATGTGCCGAAGAAACGATCCTCCTTAACATGTCACAAAACCCGGAAACACCATAAGCAACGACTCGAAGAGTACCGCAAAGATATCGAGCACATGCAAATCCTGATGGAAGTCGCGGAGGCTGTCGCCGATTCGACCGAAACGACAGAAAAGCTTGAAGCGGCGATCGCTCGGGCCAATTGATCCGCCAAGGATAAATCACGGTTCACTCATCCGGGCCAACCTCCGGCTGATTTTCCGAACGACCAGGACGTAGACCGGAGGTACTCCGTTCTCGCCAAGCGCACTCGTCTTGGGCTGCCGCTCAGAAACAACCAAAAGGCACCGCCGGGAAAAGCTGTCAATTAAAAACCGTTCGGCCGACGCTACGGAACCGTCTTCCGCCTCCCATGCCAAAGGGAAAGGATTCGAACCAATATCAACGATCGCCAACCGCTCACTCGCCTTGACCGCCACTCCAACCAACGCCCGCCGTGATCAGGCAATCAGGACCGAACCGGAACGTCGGCAAATACTGCCGCTGCCACCAAGCCCGCCTGGAACAGTTGCTCGCCGAAGGCGTCCCATTGACGCTGGAACATCGAAAAGGAAAGCGTAACGACACCGCTACCCCTTTCATCGACCGCCAAAAGATTATCCGGTTCTCCAAGGAACAAAACCGGCGCCTCGTTCCATCCCATCTGCCGCGTCGAATCGTTCCCCCTTGAAACCGTCTGCCGTAGATTCGGAAGAGGTTCGGACGGACCAGGCGAACGCCGAGCCTGCCGGTTAAGCTGCCGAACAGAACCGGTTCGAAATAAACTCCAAGGCAATGTCGTTCCTCACCGCGGATACCGGTCCAGCAAGGGCGAATTACCCAAAGAAAACCGATATTGGGAACCAAGCCGAAACGGCCTGATCGCTATCGCCGTCACAACCTCGGCAGCATTGCCACTGGTTCGACAACTCGGCTCGAAGTCAAATCGTTCTGGAAATACCCGGTGCGCTACGCAAACCAATCATCCGGTTAGCGACTGGCGACAAAAAGGGATCGATCTTGCGATTCGGCGAAAAGCCGGAAAGGAAATTTGGAAGGTCTCCCGCTTCCCATCCACTCCCGGCCTGCCGGCACCCGGGACCCCGGAAAATCGCCTCAGCGCAAGATACCTTCAACAGGCCAGATGATCACCCGAACGACCCCGGGAAGGTTCAATCGATTCAGCGCCCGGAATAGGATCGCAAGGTCGCTTTACCTCAGTCCCTGCCCGGAAGACCGGCTCTTCCAGCCGGGAAGCGTTTTCTCTTCCAACCGGAACCCAACTTTGCCGCCTGTCGCTTCGTCCCGAAACCGTCCGACGAAGGTTGCCGATTCGCGTTTTTTCCGGCGCCCGTTCCATTATTCAAATCGAAACCGCCCCGCCATGACCGGTCGAACCGGAATCCAATCCATCGTCTCCTTGCGTTTCCCCGAAGAGGGTTTGCGGCCGACTGCCGACGGCCAAGATCGAACTGCCGAAAGATTGAGTTTTCGCCCTGATTCGCTATTTTTCCAACCGAGCATGAGTAGAATATTCAACCACGTAGCCAAGCCTTACGTTTTCGACAAACGGCTCGACCGATTGGCAAAGCTCGTCGAATTGGTGGACCGGCCAGGAGACTATTGCTGCCACGGCCGCTTTGTGGCGCCGATGCCCAAATTGGAGATCGGAAAAACCGGGCAACTCAGTTTTCCGGTCCCGGCGGCGCAAATCGATTCGTTGATCGCCGAGGCGTCCCAAGCGCCCTACGGCAAGGGAGAAGAAACCATCATCGACACCTCCGTGCGCAATTGCTGGCAGATCAGCTCCGGCGAGATTCGGCTGGGCAACTCCTGGAAGAAGATCTTGAAGAACTTGGTGCGCCGATCGGCCGACGGTCTCGGATTGCCGAGGAAAGCGGTCGAAGCCGAACTCTACAAAATGTTGGTCTACGAGAAGGGCGGATTCTTCAAACCGCATCGCGACACGGAAAAGGCCGACGGCATGGTAGCGACCTTGGTGACCGCCCTCCCGGTGTCCGGTTCCGGCGGCGATCTGATCGTGCGCCACGCCGGAGGCGAAACCGTCATCGACTTGCGGACCGACGAACCCTCTGAATTAGCCTTTGCCGCTTTCTACGCCGATTGCGAGCACGAGGTGCTTCCGGTCGCCGACGGCCATCGGGTATGCCTCGTCTACAACCTGATTCTCAAGCAAGGCAAACCGGTTTCCTCCCCCGATTTCCGGAGTGCGGAAACCGCGATCGCCATGGAACTGAAAACGATATCCCAGCAACCCGATGGCCCGCGCCGGTTGATCTGGGTGTTGGAGCACGATTACAGCGAAGCCGGCCTGTTCTTCGATACGCTCAAAAATATCGACGCCACGATCGGGCGCGTCCTCCTGGCCGCGGCCGACCGCTCGAACTACGACCTGCATCTGGCGCTATTGAATTACGAGGATTCCGGGATCCCGGAGTACTCCCCCGATGAATGCTACGACGAAGCACTCGATATCTGCGAAATCTTCGATTCCGACTGCTGGCTGGAAGGATTCGTACGCCCGGACGGAACGAAGGCGGATTACGGAAATCTCGATCTCGTTCCCGACGAACTGATGCCTCCGGACAGAATGCGAGACGAAGAGGCCGACTCTTCCAGCGTGACCGAAGCGACCGGGAACGAGGGCGCTTCGTTCGAGAGATGGTATCGTCGCGCCGCGTTCGTCCTTTGGCCCAACCGAGAATCCCTGAAGGCGTTCAAAGGTTCCGCCGCAGAGGCGATCCTGGCCATGGCGTCCTTTGAATTAAACCGGGCGACCACGCCCGCCCAAATCGAAGAACTGGCGTCGCAGCTAGTCAGCGTCTGGCCCGATGAACTACGGCTAGACCAGCAACCATCGGTCCAAGCCCTATCGCTGCTCTGCAAAATGGACCATAAGGAAGCGATCTCGCAATTTTTCGACCAGACGGTTCTACCGCTCTACGGTACTGAGCACAACCCGGGGATCGAGACGGCCGCCGGGAAACTGGGAGCCGAACGAATGAAGATTTTCCTGACCGATCTGACGCGTACCCAACTTCGCTGGAACCCGAAGGGAATCGTCGATCTGTTAACTCGCCTGCACCAACGGTTCGGCAATGGGTCCGACAGCTCATGGACAAATACGCTACGCTCGGCCGCCAAGGTTTTCTGCGAAGTGATGCCGAGAGTCGGCAATCGTTCCCCCGACAAACAGGCCGACGACGAAATCAAAAAAAAACTCGGAAATCGAACACGATACCTGAGAGAAATCGACTCTCTGGTTGCGGATGTGCTACGGGCTTTTTTCCCCTTGGGTTGGCATTACGGCCTTGTCGAGGAGATCGCCAAGACCACGAAATTCTTTCTCGCTCACCCGGATCTGGTTTCGCCCGACCGCACCATCCCCCAAACCTTGAACGGCCTGTGGCAGGAACAGAAAGACGACGCGAAGCGAAGCGGGGCCTTCGACGAATTATGGCGCCGCAGCGCGGAATTCCTCCTTTCGCGAAGCGAAACGCATCCGAGTTCGCCGAAGGATTGGAGATTGCCGACCGACGGGCTAAACTGCAACTGCGCTTTCTGCGAGGAACTGAGAACATTCTGCGCCGACCCGGAAGCCCAGAGTCATCGCTTCACTTACGCCGAGGAAATCAGGAGGCATTTGAGCGGAGAAATCCAAAAGAGCGGAGTCGATATCCGCGGCACAACCGAATCGAAGGGAAGGCCTTACACGCTGATTTGCCATAAAACACTGAGAAGCCACGAACGGCGGCTCAAAGAGTATGGCGAAGATATCAAACATATGCGGTTTCTGGCGAACGTCGCGGAGGCCGTCGCCGATTCCGCCGCAACCACCGAAAGCCTCGAAGCGGCGATCGCTCGGGCCGGAGATTCATCCGGCGGCCGATAACGGTCCGGTCGCGAAAGTTTGCCGGGCTGCGCCGGAGGCCGGAATCATCACGCGAACAACCCCGGCCGCCGCAACTCCCCGGGACCGATTCGACGATCTGGCCGCAACAACCATTATCGATCGCAGTCAGACCAAGGGGCGGTCGAGAAGACGAATCGTTTCGAAATACCTGTTGATTGCGGGAGGCATTAGCCGCCCATCCTTCAACCGAAAAACGACGCTTAGCGACATTCCAAAATGCGATTCTCGCCCTTCCTCGAAAAATACCTGACCGGGCGTCAACTATCGATCGTCCGGAGAGTTTCCCTAAACCCAGCAGTGCGCCCCTACCGTCCTGAAGAGATTCGTTGGACTCCAAACCGGCTGTTCTGCTTCGGCGACCAGAACCTGGATAACGGGGATTTTCATCGGTACACCGAGATCACCAAACCAACCGAATCTTCGATATCGAATTCGACTCTGGGGCAAGCCGATCAATAATTCGGATAAATAGGTGAAAATAAACGTTGCCATTTTTTTTCGCTTTGACCGACAGTAGGGTTGAAGCGAGGGCCTTGCCTTACGGCAGGGAACAGGACGAGGGGCGACGTCAGGGTTGATCATCGCCACCCCGCTGACGAAATATCCATACGCCCATAGGCGGGCAGCGGAGGGTCTCCCGAAAGAGTAATCTTGAAGGAGGCCCTCTTCCTTTAACCGAGCTCCAGGATAACCTCGGTACGCTAAACCCGTTGGTTCTCGACGACTCGAACCCTGCCCCTCAGAGAATTGAATCCCGGGTTCGAAAGTTCGCCGCCCCGGAAAAGTTCTCAGGACGACAGAAGGGATGCCGAGTAGAGAGATGTTCCTCGAGCATCGCTCGAACAACATCTGGGACAGCGACAATCAGTCGATCGACGGACCGAACTAAGACCCGGCAATAACCGCTGACATAGAGGTGGAGAGTCAGCTCGATATTATCTGACCCTCAATAAGGGATGGGCGGCAGCACCGACGAAGCGGTTCCCCTGTGGGGCGTACGAGGTGGCATAAATCAAATGGCTCTCGAGATTGCCGACGATCAACTGCAACTGCCGACTCCGATAGCAGGCTCCATTGTCGACATAAAGTCGCTGGGGAACCCCCCGGCGCAAGATCCCTTCCTTGAGCGTCAGAAGGAAAGTCTTTTCGGTCTCGTCATAGCAGAACTCGGCATGAGGAATTAGCCGAGTCGCATCGTCGAGGAGAGCGATCAGATGGTCTTGCGTCGGCGTCCCTGGTCGTCAGGAACTCGTGGGCCGTGGAGCACATCGCTCAGCCACATTTCCCCAGCGTAGGTGAATTGGAATTTACGCCGATCCTGGTAGGCTACAGCCGGTTGGCGTGTCATCAACCCTTCGTCGCGGAGCAGACGATAGACGGTGGTTTCCGGCAGTCGCTCGTCCTCGGGCATTCCTGCCGTCTGCCGTGCCTGCTTGATCACCAGTCTGACGCTCAACTTCGGTTGCTGGCGTTTGATCGCCAACAAAATCTCGGCCACTTCGACCGACAGCCGACGGCGCTCTCCTTGATCGCTGCGGGATTTCGGATACAGGGAAGCGACCCCGACGGCAGAATCGTACCTCCTGAGCCAATCCCGGATGGTCTGTCGAGCCACGCGAGTCCGATTCGTTCCGGAAAGGTTCCATTCTTTCGCGAGGAGTCGGTGCATCGCCTCGCGATACTCCGGGGTTCCCGGAGTCAAGTGACAGAGTTCGGCGATCACCAGGTAGCGAGAAAGCGCTACCTGCTCGGCATCCGAGTCGGGTTTCTGATTCTGATTTTGGTCTGGCATAGTTTTCCGGCTTCAGCCCCCTTTGGAGCCGCCGAATCAAGCTATGCCTTACTCCCCAAAAAATGTCGTTACGCTTGATCTGTGGGGTCACTCGGATGAAATCGGCAACCGGCCCTTGTCGGCAGCAGCAAAGCCGATCGGCGAGCCGAGATCTTTCAGGCTGCCGTGAAGTTGTCGGCGCCAATAAAGCAAGAGATCGTTCCGACCCAGCGCTCGCCGCATCGCCGTCACCGTCGCTTCGCAACCTTGGAACATTTCGATCAAACGTTCCTTGGCCACTGCCAGAGTGCGATGCAACCGTTTCAGCCGTCGGCGTAACCACCAATCGGATTGCCGCTAGCCGTTAGACTGGCTCGAACGGAGCTGCTCCGTCGCCTTCCCCGCACCCAGTTTTTCGGCAGCCGCAACTTGGCCTTCAAATTCCTGCAACGTACCGGGATGCCGGGCGGCAAAGAATTGGGGAAGCAGCGAATTGGTGACCGCACCTTCATCCCGGCGACAGATAAACCGTGCTATTCGCGTCTTATTCCGGCCGTCGGGATCGTAACGCTCATAGATGCCGTGACGTTCTAACCGACACTGCCCGTCAGAATGTACGGGACACTTTTTCAAGCTTGCCTGTCGCCAAAGCTTATTGCTATGGTACTCCTCGTAGGAGCAATCATTCTGAAAACTGGTTTGCATGCCTGCCGTGGTCCGGCGGTCCTTTGACCGCGCGGGTTTTTCTTACGCCTGTGGCGACTGTCGCTACTCCTCCCCTACCCAGAAAAGGCATTCTTCCGAGCAACCCTCCCGTGCCGAACTCAGGAAGCCTCTACCGGTGACCAAAGGGATCTTCCTAAAGGTGAAAGAAGACTCCTCGGTAACCTCTCTCCCAGCCGCACAGGAGGGCCGCCGAGCTCGGATACTATCCAAAATAAACTGAAAAATAAACGCACGATTTCCCGAAATAATGTGGAAAATAACAACGTTGCCGACATGACAACGCCAGCCCAAGGACATTGACGCTACTTGGAAACAAACTACTTGGAAAAAAAGTTCCTTGATTGATACCCTCAAAGACCGAAAGCGCACCGGATAACGACCCAACACGATATAAGAAAGCGTGGGACAAAACGATTGATTTTCACCAAAATAATCCGGGAAACAACATCACTGGTCAAGTTGAGATCCCCTTCTCTACCACGTCAGGCCGGTATTTCAAGTTCAGGGCATCCGCGAGCCCCTGGGCGATAATTATTGCCGGTTGCCAGCTTCGATCAACAAACGGAGGCGGCGCAACCACGCAGTCCAGCCGATCAAACTATTGCCGACCGGCAACATCGATGGCCACCACTACCAAGTCTTCAGGGGCCCCCCTTGGCAGTTGGACAAATCCAGTGACTCGCCAAGCCGAGTGGTACTGGTGTCGAATTGGAGATGACCGTATTCGTTCTTTCCCAAGTGATCGTCACCGATAACACGCTTATCTAGTTCGAACCCCGCTACCCAAGCCACCGTCTTTTGTGAGGGATTGACCGGAAAATCAACCTAACCCATTCGGTTCATTCTGGGGCGATACTACTCGAGCCTTCAAAGTCAGCCGCCAATTCCCGCCAAATTCGCCTATTTGAGACGCTGGGCCCAGAATTGATTTTCGACTTCAGATCGGTTCAACGGAGTTCAGGAGAATCTCACCCGAAATCATTTCCGGAAAACACCGGTTCGACGGTTCCACGATCCAAGTACATTTCGTCCGGGTTGTTTGATACTACGATAACTTCCAGATCACCACGCAATCGCCCGACCTCCGACGAAATCGAGTCAGGATGCCGTACCCCGACTCGCTCAAATCATCGACGGGCCATAACCGTCCGCTCCGCTCCAATTCAAGGGAGGGTTCTTTCGGAACGAACCTAGGGCAGCAGGCACAATAAAGGCCGGGGAACCCTTTTTCAGGGAACCCCGGCCGCTAAACAGTTGCCGAGTTATCTTACGGTCCGGCTCCTACCCTTCGGGCTGGTGGAAAGCGGCCTTGAAAAACCGGGCGGTTCCGACGGTCGCCAACACCTTCCAGCCGCCGCCGTTCTCGTCCAGATCCACCGTTTCCACGACCGTGTACTCGCCGTTAATCAAGTCGTCGGTCGCCAAGATCGCCACCGTGGTGTTCGGCGTGCCGGTCACGTTAACCGTCAAGCCGGCTTCGTTGAGCGTCGAGAACGACAACTGCGGCGCAATGGTCGGCACGCCTTCGCCCTCTACCGTGACGGTAAAGGTCGTCTCGGCCGAGTTCCAGTTGTTGTTGCCCGCCTGCATGACCATGACGGTGTAATCGCCGGGTTGCCTCACCGTCAGCACGGCACCTTCGATATCGGCGTCGTCGGACTCGATCGAGAAGGTCACCGCCAAGCCGGAATCGGAGATGGCGTTGAGCGGAATCTCGATCGGCTCGCCCGTCATCTTCACCGGCCAAGGCTGGTAACCTTCCAGGTTGGTGACCGAGATCGTCTGATCGCCCTTGCCGATGGTCAAAGTAGCGGTCACTTCCCGCATCCAGTTGTCTTCGTCGACGCTGGCGACGACCTCGTAGTCTCCGACGTCGGTCGGCAGGGTTTCGGTGCCGTTATAGGTAATCCTCACCGCCAAGCCCGCCGGGAACGTCGTCGCTGTCACCGGGTTAATGGCAGTCACCACCTGAGACAGGGAAGCGGGATCCAAGACCAATCCGGCTTCCGCCCGAGTGATCTCCAAGGTGCCGGTTTGCGTGCCGGTATAGGCCTCGTCGTCGATCGTAACGACTACCGCGTAGGTGCCGGCGTTGACCGGCGCGTTCGGACTGCCGTTGTAGGTCACCGTGGTGTTCAACCCGGCCGGATCGGTTTCGACCGCCACCATCCGGGCAACTCCGCCGTACACTTGCGTGGTATCGCTCAGCGTAATGGTTCCCGGAACCGCGATCCCCAGACCGTTGACCGTGACCGTGAACTGGACCTCTTCCGACTGCCATTCGGGCGTTTCCACCGTGCGGGCCGCCACCACGATGTCGCCGGGCTGGTTCACGACCAACACCGCCGGTTGGGTAGTGTTATTGACGGTCGCTTCGCCCGAGACTACGGAGTAGATCACCTGCAAGGCCGGATCGTCCGTTTGAGTATACAACGGGATCGACAACGGTTGCCGATTCATCTCGATGCGCCACGGAGAATAGGACGCCTGGTTAGTCACCTTCAGGTGGGGCGTTTTCTTCTCTACCGTCAAGAACCCGGTAATCCGGCCCGACCAGTTGCGGGAGGTGATCACGGCCACCAACGAGTAATCGCGCACTTCCGTCGGCAATTCGGTCTTGCCGTCGTAGGTGATCACCACTTCCAGATCCGCCGGGTCGGTCATCACTTCCACCGGCTTGAACTCGTTGATCGGTTGGCTCAACGTTTCCGGAACGAAGCTGAAGGCATTCACTTCCGCGCCGATGATCACCAACGTGCCCTCGACCGAGCCGGCGAAGATCGGATCGTCGTCGACGACCGCCTTGACCACGTAGCTGCCGGTTTCGACCGGGAACTCTTCGCTGCCGTCGTAGGTCACCACGGTCTTCAAGCCCTTGGGCTCGGTCTGGACCTCCACCGACTTGGGCGTGCCGTCGTAGATTTGGCCCAGATTGCTCAAGATGATCTGAACTTCCCGGATCACGACGTCTTGGCCGTTCACCTCCACGGTGAAGGTCAATTCGCCTGGAGCCCAGTGGGTTTCGTCACCGGGATGCCTGGCCACGACGTGAATCACGCCGGTCTTGGTCACTTGGAGGATGTTGTTGTCCATGATCGTGCCCAAGCCACGGTTTTGGGCTCCCTGCGTGTCGTCGATCTCGAAGGTGATCAAGGACGGATCGCCCGAACCCTCTTCGGAAGTGGTTATGGCGTTGAGCGGAATCTGCAACGGCACGCCTTCCATCATGATCGGCCACGGATTGTAGGAAGCCAAGTCAGGCACGGTGATCACCTGAGGCACCCGAACCACTTCCAAGGTGGCCGTGGCGCTGCCCTCGTAGTTCAGGTGATCGATCGAAGCCATGACTTCGTACTCGCCGACCTCGGTCGGCAACTCCGCGTTGCCGCCGTAGGTCAACATAACGCTGTCGGCTAACGTCTCCGGATCGGTCGTGACGCCTACTGCCTTCACCTCGGTCTTGACTTGGCTCAACGTATCCATATCGAACCCGATCGTCGCCATGGCCTTGGCGATCTCCAGGGTATTGGTAATCGTCGCCTGGTAACGTCCGGAATCCACCATCGCTACGACTTCGTAGCTGCCGGCGTCGACCGGAGCCTCCATGGCGCCGTCGTAAGTGATCGTCGCCGTCAAGTCCATCGGATCGGTCGTCAACGTCGCCGATTTCGCCATGCCGTCGTAGACGTGGGCCAAATCGCTCAAGGTCAACTCGGGCGGAGCGATCGGCACGTCCGCGCTGCCGGTCACCGTTACCGTGAATACCGTCTCGGCCGCTTGCCAGTAGTCGTCGCCCATCGTGGACGCCCGGATCATGAAGTCGCCCCGGATGTAGGCTACCAGGATATTGCCGTTCTGGATCTCCACGTAACCCTCGGACATCGTGACCCACCTCACGGTTTCCTCGCCATCGCCATCGCCATCGCCATCTTCGCCGGGTTCGGCAGGCATACCGCCGCTGGGAGAAGGATCCCTGACCATGAAGGTCACGTCGTTGGTGCCGGCCGTAGCCAACAGCGGAATGGACACGGCCACGCCGTCCAGCTGCACCGGCCAAGGCAAATAACCCGCCGGATTGCTGACCGTTACCGCTTGCTCGGCCTTGGTCACCGTCAAGATGCCCATGGCCTCGCCCAGATAGTTGTCGTTCTCGATCTTGGCGACCACGGCGTGATCCCCGATCGAAGCCGCCAGATTCCCCGGCATTTCGGCCATGCCGCCGTAAGTCACCATGACATCTGAAGCCAGCATCGCCGGGTCGGTCGTGAACGCCACGTCGACCAGACCGTTGACCGCTTGGGTCAGAGTCGCTTCGTCCAAGGTCACCGTCGCCACGGCCTTGTCGATGGTCAGGGAGCCGGTGATCGAACCGGAATGGATCGGATCGTTGATGGTCGCGACCACCTCGTACGTCCCGGCGTCGGTCGGAGCCTCGGCGGAACCGTCGTAGGTGATATCCACCTGCAGATTCCGCGGGGTGGTTTCGGCCAGAGCCATCTTGGCGGTGCCGTCGTAGGTATGAGTCAGGCTGCTAGCCACCAAGCTGACGGCGGCCGGCTGGTATTCGCCGCCGACCGTCACCGTGAACTCGTACTCGGCCGCTTCCCAATTGTCGTCGCCGGCCTGCATGGCCCTGACGGTGATGTCGCCCGGTTGGGTCACCCGCATGATGCCGATGCCCACCAAGGAAGCGGTTCCGGTCGCGCCGGGGGCGCCGGTCACTTCGTAGGACACCGGCGTGAGGCCGGAAGAAGCGTTAGCCAACAACGGAATGAATAACGAAGGCAGTTCCGGGCCCAACTCCTGCGACCAGGGTTGATACCCCGCTTCGTTGACGACAGCAATCGTCTGGACGCCCTTGCCGACCATGATCTTGTTGGTCGCGCTGCCCAGATAGTTGTCCTCCATCACTTCGGCGACCACCATGATCTCGCCGCCGACCAGCTCCGCTCCCATCTCGGCGATGTTCTCCAGAGTGTCCTCCATATCGTCGTAGGAGTAGGTCAGCGTGGTACTGAGATCCTCGCCGCCCTCCATCTGAGGCATCGTGGTATATCCCGGAGCCGTCAACTGGTTGAACGGCTGCGTCAGGTCGGCCGCGGTCAGCGTGACCGTGGCCGGAGCCTTGGCGATCTTCAGCATGCCGGTGACCGTCGCCGGCCGGGCCGGATTGGTGCTCGTCGCCGTCACCTGATACTCGCCCGCTCCGGTCGGAGCCGTTTCGGTCGGGGTTTCGCCTTCCATGGCGTAGGTGACTTGCACGATGTCGCTCAATTCGGACGGATCGGTCAGATAGGTTACCGGTTTGGGCATGCCGTCGTAGACCTGCTCCAGACCGTCGAGCGTAATGGTGAATCCGGCGCCTTCGCCCAAGACTTTCACCGGGATGTAGGTTTGAGCGGCTCCCCAGTAGGAATCGCCGTCCTGCCGGGCGATCACGTCGATGATGCCGGGAATGGATACCGTCAGCACGTTGCCCGTGAGCGTCGCCCGGCCCCGGTCGCCTTCCAGCGCGGGATTCGGTTCGGCCGCCAACTCGTAAGTGATCGGCAAGGCCGGGAATTCTACCGAGTAGGCATGCAGGAACAGATTGGTCGCCACGCCCATCATGGTGTGCTTCTCCCAGAAAGCCGTGTCGCTGGCGGCGATCGTCTGGAATCCCTTCAGGACCGTCAGGGTATTGGTGACCGAACCCTCGTAACTAGCGTTGTTGACGACCATCGCCACGACTTCGATTTCGTCTCCGGGCAAGGAACCCGGCAACGTCGGCATGCCGTCATAGGTGATCGCCACCTCCAACTCCGCCGGATCGGCGGTCGCCGTCACCGCCTTCAGGAGGTTGACGTGCTGATTCAACATGGCGGGATCGATGGTCACCGTCGCCGTAGCCTTGCCGATATTCAGCGTCGCCGTGGCCATTCCGGAATAACCCAAGACGTCGACTCTCGCCATGACTTTGTACTCGCCGACCTCGACCGGCGCTTCCATGCCGTCGTCGTAGGTCACTGCGACGTTCAAGCCGGCCGGATCGGTCGTTACCGTCGCCATCTTGGCCATGCCGTCATAGGTGTATTCCAGATCCGAAATGGTGATCACGACGTTCGGGCGCATGATGCCCAAGACCATGAGGCGGCTGCCTTGATACCTCTCGTCCCTCACTTCGGCCCGCACCAGGTAATATCCGGCCTCGACCGGGGCCTCGGTCATTTCTTCCCCAGTGACGAAATCGTCGGGATCCACGTCCGGCAGGCTCATTGCGACGTAATTGGTGACCACCATGTCATTGGTGCTCACGACATCGACCCCGTCGACCATGTTGGTGACCAGTACCAGGTTAGTGACCAGGACCAGGTTGGTGACCACGCTCATGTCGGGAAGAGAATCCAACGAAACCTCGCTCGACATAATCTCGCTGTAAGACAGGTCGACCATCAGTTTCATCCCGTTCACTTCAGCCGGGTCGGTGGTCGCCATCGGCATTTTCATGGTGCCGTCGTAATCGTTCCTCAAGCCGGCCAATTCCACTTGGGCCGTCTTCTTCACGATAAGGAGCCGTCCGTCCTGGAAGGTGACGTTGTAATTCTCGGGCTGGTAATTATCCCGGTATTCCGCCGACACCCGATAGGTACCCAAGGGAGCGTTAGCGATCTCCTCGACGTCCCACTCGGTGTTCTGGTCGTCGTAAATCCGGTAACGGATCTCGCCGGCCAGGTCGGTCGGCGTATCGCCGGCCACCAAGCCGTCGTAGGTGACGCTGAAATTGGTCACCGACATTTCCCTGCCGATATCGCTGAAGTAATCGTCGACCGTAATCGTCAGATCCTTCTTGGTGACCATGATCGATCGATAGACGTCGAAGGCGTCCAGGTTGTTGGCGTTGGTCTCCGTCACGTCGCCCAACCGGAACACGGCGTGCAACCGTTGTTCGCCGGCCGGCAGGTGCATCCCTTCCTGATCGTTCCAGAACGTGCCCTGCTCGCGATCGTCCGCCGGAGCGGCTTCGAAATGAATGGCCGCCAACGCCGTGCCGTACTCGATCGGTTCCACGCTCCAGAGAATTTCCGGCTGGATCGTAAACCGGGAATCCGGCTGCACGCTGATCACGTAATTGTTTGCGGAGCCGCCGCTGACCGTGATGACATAGGATCCGTAGTTGGTGCTGATCGGGCCGGGAGAAGTGATCTGGAAGCTCGTGGCCAAGACCTGATCCAAGGTTTCCCCGTTCTTCAAATCGCCGGATTTGACGTCCAGCAAATAACGGTTGGCTCCCACGTCGGCTGCGGGATATTCCATCGGCTGGCTGTAACCCGAGTACTCGAATCCGTCCTTCGGCAAGCGTTCGGCGAGCCGGGCGGTGTTCTTACCTTCCCGTTTCAAGTCCGAGGCGCGGATGTTCAACGTTCCGGCGTTGACCGTCACCTTGCCCGCAAAGATCTGCGTCAGGCCCTGTTTGTTGGCCTCTTTGGTCCTTACCTCTCCCTCTTCAGTATACTGAAGCCGGCCGTATTCGTCCAAATCGGGCACGAATACCCTTTCCGGCTGCCTGTCGACTCTTCGCTGATTCGCCGTGGTTTTATAGCGGTAGACGTCACCGACATCGGAAGCCAAGGAAGTGACGGCGCCCAAACCGTTGATGTTGGTCCCGACCGTAGTCACGATATTGCCGGACATGTCCCGGCTGATCCCGTCGTACAGATTCGCCTTGCCCAAGACCGGGTGCCCCTCGAGGTCGTAATTGGCCCCCAAACCCTGGTTCAGGGTTGGCGACTGGCTGACCGCCACGTAGTAGTTGGCGCCGCCGACCGCGCTGTTGGTCTCGACGTTGGTCGTCAAGATCAACTGCCGTTCGAAGATATCGGAAGTCTTGTGGCCGCGAACCAACTTCTTGTAATTCTGGTTTTCACGGTGGATAAACCAGAACTTGCCGTAGGAAACGGCTTTCCCGCCTTCGCTCACGTCCAAGCTCGGACTCTCGCCGTAATTGACCGTTTGATCCTTCAAGTAGATATTCAGCGGCCGCTTGATCACTTTTACTTCGATCTCCTTGCTGTTCCCTTCGTAATTGACGGTATCGGTCGGCGTAAACACCGCCCTGAACTTGTATTTATTGTTGCCCGGTAATACCGGCAACACCTTGCCTTCGGACTCAGTCCAGTCCGCATGCCCGTTCAAGGAATACGCAAAGGAGCCTGGAACGTCCTGGCCGTCATACTTGGCTCTGGCGTCGAAGAAATCGACGTCTGCGGTCAAATCCGGATTCTTGAACACGTTACCGTCCTTTGTATTGGCATTGGCGATTCCGATCGAACCGCGGCCGTTAAGGGCGTTATCGACCTTCGCGAGGTTCTTGATATTCCGCCCGTACATGATATCCCGCACACTACCCCACTCAATTGTGGGCTTGCGCTTGCTCACCGTCAGGCCTCCCACGTTGGTTTCCTGCGTGATGTCATAATTATCGGCGAAATCGACATCGAGCACCACGCTGGCCATCCAGATGTCGTGGCTTTCCCCGATCTCCAATCCGCCGGGCAACGCGTCGGTCGCCAACCGAACGTTGAACGCGCCCTTGAACGCGTTCCAGGATTCGGTGTGCCTCGGACCCTGTTTCTTCGCTTGATTGTCGTATCGTTCGAATCTCGTTTGTTCGAAACCCGGAAGATTATCCACGACCACTCGCGCACTCGGGAAGTATCCCGGCGTCGACGTCGTCCGGAAATCGTTGAGTTCGAACGTCGGATTATCATCCTTGTCCAGCGACCGGTTGGCCGGCCTGATGGTGATGGGTCGGTTGGTGATCGTGATATCGCCCGGCTGAATCGTGAGGGCGTAATTGTCCAACTTGCTGTTCGCGTCCACCAAGCTCAAGGTAATGGCGCCCGGATAACTGCCGGTGTTCGATCTCTCGCCGACACCGGTTGCGGCGGCCGAATAGGTAAACCCTTGGGCGCCCCCCAGGTCCCCCGACAGGATATTCGTCAATCCGAGTACCGTGAATCCCGGATTATTGTCGCCGTATCGGCGCGTCACGTTCTCGATAACCAAGGTCACCGGTTTCTTGTTGACCACCAGATTCTTGGTCACCGGATCGCTGTTCGCGTAATTCGAACCGGCCGCCGCGATGAACTTGGCCGTGATGGCATTGGTGCCGGCACCCGGGATATCTCCGGTCATGACTTCTTTGCCTTCAATCTCGTAGATGAGCGTGCCTTCCGCATCGGCCGGGGTGATTACCGCGTTCAATTGGGCCGCTTTCGTCAAGACCGTCCCGTATTCGATGGCCGCCAACCCGCCGGGCCAGGAAATCAAAACCTTCCTCTCCTTGAAGAGCAACTCGCCGGACTGATAGACGAACGTCACGTTGCCTCGCCTCGCCGCTAATCCCACAGCCGTGTTCGGATACCTCGAACCGACGATAGCCGCCGCGGGAGCGTTGTTGCTGAAACTCAAATTGGTCGCGTCGACTTCCAAAGCGGTAAAGGCGTCGAGCAACGTGCTGCGATCGGTGTTATTCCTGATCGGTTGCACTGTCGTTCCGGAATTATCGGTATCGACCTCCGAGGGCAGCAGATTGCCGTCCAAATAATGGGCGCCGGGCAAACCCGTATACGTCAACCGGTAATCCGCCGGAAGGGGCAACCCCGAACCGACGCCCCATTGGAGCGTCTGGGGCGTCACCGTGATCTCACGAGGCGTCACCCGAACCCGGGACCGCTGCCTGCTGACCGTCGGAACTTCAGGGGTCCACCCCCCGAAACCGAGGTCGCTAAGATCGTCGTCCGCGAGTGCCCTCTCGGTCAACATGAAGCGCACCTCCAATTCGTATTCCTTACCGACCCACAACCGATGATACACCTCCGCCGATTGCACTGTTCTGCCAGGCGTTGTCGTTTCGCCTTGGGCCAAGCCGGTCCCATCCTGCTTGATCACGTACGATTCTCCGCCGGTACCGATCGCATAGCGCACGAGATAATCCGCACCCAACGCCAAGGGAGTCGTGCCCAGTTCCACCAGCGAGTCCGTAGCCGGATGACGGAAAACGGCGTCCAGATCCGCGCCGAACCGGTCGCCGAAAACGACGGTCGGGGGAGGCGTCCAATCGATCCTGACCGACTGCTGCATCACGTAATAACTGCTGCGCCCATTGGGATAACCCATGTCCGGGTCCCTAAATACGGCGCCGTCGCTCGTGCGGTCGGTACCTTCCCAAATAAAGGTGTAATTCGCCGAGGAGGCCGCCACGCTGTCTGCGTATCGTATGAAATAAGTGCCAAGGGTGTCTAAATTATCCGTTACACTGCTGTAGTCGATATCGATAACGTTGCGATAGGCGTTGGTTTTCAGGGTGCCGTCTGCGAAATTAACGTCTTGGGTCAAAGCTCCGATCGGTTTGACTAGCGCGTCTACTCTGTCGGCGTTCACCACCGACCCTGAATCCTGCAACACCATGCGGATCCGCGACTTGACGACCTTCATCCGATACGACTCGGTCCCGGGGTCGTGAACGCCGGACAAACCGTAACGCACTTCGCCGAAACTATAATTGCTGCTGTTCGGCACGCCCTGGCTGAATTCCAAGTCGAAAGTCAAGTCCGAGCCGGAGGCCGGCACCGCGTCTTTCACCCCGGTCAGCGCCGGCGGCGTCGCAAAGAAATTGGCGCGCAAATCCTCCAACCGGTAAGTCATCAGGTACTCTCCGTCGACCATATTGGTGGACACCGCGCTCCGCTTGTCCATGACCATATGAGGGGCTGGATTCTCGACGAGAATCCCGTGCTGGGCCGGATTGCCTCGTCCGTAAATCCGGTTGACGACCGATCTGGCATCGCCGGGAGCGCACTCGGCGAGTGCGAGGTTATAAGTCCGGGGAACGACCGTAACCCTGCCGTCGGCCACGGAAATATTGTAATTATTGAGCACATTCTGATTTACCGCCGAAGTATTCATATAGAATACTATGTCGTAGGTGCCGGCGCTGCCGTTAGCCGTCAACGCCGCGGTGTCGGTTTGATAGTACTCCTGTATTTTGGCCTCCCCGAACCGGAAATTGTTGCCGTGGTTGAACGGATCGTCTTTGAATGCCCCAGGGCCTTCCACCAGCACCGGATTGAGCATGCCTCCCGGATTCTCTTCGATGTGATCGCCGTAAACTTTTTCGACACTTTTACCCGTCAGGGAGATGGTCGCCTTGGTGACCAACAGTTCTCCATCGGTCACGCTCTGTACCGAGTAGTTCTTGAACGCCGGATTGTCGCCCTCGATGGAGACTTTCGCCCGAGTGCCTACCGGGTGTCCGCGAAACACGTCGTCATTATTCCTCACGGGCTTGGTGCGATCGTTGTCGGTATACCGTTTGACCCTGAGTTTGATTTCCGTGGTTACCAGTTGCTCGTTGTTCGACGCGAGATGGTCGTGGCCCTCAAGCAACGCCCGATAGGTTTCGTCCCGTTGCAGCCCCGTAATCGTCACTCCCTCGCCGGAATATTTCAACTCTTCGTCCTTGGCTTCCACGACGCTGTATTCCAAAAAATCCGGATCACCGCCTTTCGGCAGGGGGACATCGTAATCCCTGACGTCTCCGAATAACAGGGTAAACCTATGACCGGCGAATCTCGTAGTCTCTGAATTAAAATCTACGTCGCTAGCGCCAATGGCGAGGACATCTACCTTTCCGGCTTTGCCTTCTTTAGCGCTGATAGTCAAGATACCGGTATCGCCAGCATAAGCGTAGTTTGTTTCGGTAGAGAGCTCCAAAATTTTGCCGGGATCGTCGACTACGAATGAGATCACAGGATCTACGTAATCAAACCATTCCCCAACGTCCGTCGAAGTATACGTCCCCCCCGCCGCCAGTCTCTGCGTGCCGGGAACGGCGTCCGTCACCACCGAGGGGATCGAGGTAGCAGCGTCGTCGGTAGCCTCTACTTTGAGGTACACCGGTTCGCTGATCCCTGTTCCATCGGTAACGGTCACAAACCTCGAACTGTCGACGCTGCCAGTGGTGTCATTGACCGTAACCGTCAGTAATCCTGTCGTCTCGTTGATCGAGTACACATAATTAGTGCTCGCGGCATCGCCATCGACTCTCATGCCGAGCGCATACTCCAGGTCGTCGCCGTCCTGATCCTTCGTGAAATACATTGACATATCGATCGTATTCGTCACGCCTTGATGAACCACAGGCGGCGGGCCATCATCGGCCGCTATCGCCAATGTCGAACTGATATATACCGTGTTGGTTCCTCCGATTCCTCCGCTCAAGGTATACGGTTCCGGCACATGATTGTCCTCCCCCGTCACCACCATGACCTTGATCCGCTGAACCGCCTTCGCCGTTCCCGTCCCAAACGAATTACTGGCCGTCACGTTGACATGGGCAGTCCCCAATTCCTGACCCGTTATCGTCAGGATGCCGCCGCTATAAGCGGTCCCGATACTGCTGCCGCCGGAATCGTCTACCGTTACGCTGATGTCCAGCGGAGTGTCGTCGTAATCCACGAAATAGTCCATCAGACTCAGGTACACCTCGTCGCCTATCCCTATTTCCTTGTCGGGTATGCCGACTTTGATATGCGGAGGATAGTTTACGGAGTTTTCGTCGTAAAGGGTATAGTAGATCGTTTGATAGGCTTTCATACCACTGCCTAAAGCGTCGGTGGCGGAAACGACGATACGACCGGAACCAAACCCCCAACCTGGCACCCCTCGTATCTCCAGAACCGAGCCTATGGTTCTCGCAACAACTCCAGGGGTCGCCGATGCCCCGGACCCGGTAACAGAATCAGCTGGGGGGGCAGTCTCCTCATAATCCACCCCCTCGACACCTTCGATGGCGTAGGTCAAAGTATCACCGCTGTCCGGGTCGTTGAAATAGGCAGCCAAATCGATTACGTGATCGCCGTCTTCGTTTGGATCGTACCCTGGCACGTCGTCGCTATCGACGTTGTGAACCAACTGATAGGGGGGCAAGCCGACCGCCATCGGAGCGCTGTTGTCCGGTTCCATGAAATCAAACTCCGTCACCGTGGTTTCCGTTTTATAGGGGCCGGCCAACACTCCCGTAGCTCCGCCGTCGGTCTTATTCGCTATTTGACGATATTCAAACACCTCATGGGTCTGCCGAACCGTGCCTATAAAATCCGCGGACGCCTTTCCCATCTCGGTGTCGAAAGTTCCCGACTGGACGGTGCCGGCGTCTACGCTGTAAGTAGTCTTCGGCACTCTCGTGACCACGATCCCATTGTTGTTTGTCACGTATAGCGTTCTGCCGTCAGGGTACTTCGCATCTTTGTCGGCGTCCCATCCCGTGAAGTTGTCGTCACCGTAATCGCTGTTCGTGGTGCCGATAACCAAGGTCAACGGCTTTTTATTGACGGTCAGATCGACGGTCACCGGATTCAACCCCGCATAACTGGCCTGTATCCGATGGGTGCCGGCGTCCAGATAGAGCCAATCGTAAGTACCCCGCACCGTACGCTTGGTTCGGGCGACTCTCTGGTATCCCAAGATAGTGTCTGCGGGGGTGGCACCGTCGGCTGCTAACGGCACCTCGCCATTTACAAGGGCAGCAAAGTCAGTGTCGGCATCATTTGACTCATACAGGTTCGTGACCACATGAACGGACTTCTCGACGATGCTCGTGATTCCGGCCATCACGGTCGTGACGGCCGTCTCGCGCGACACTTCCCCGACCGTCCCGGTTAACGTCGGAAGCCCGATACTCTCGTCCACCTCGAAACTGAGGTCGTAAGCCGTCGCGTCCGTCGTCCTGTACCCTGTCCCTGTCCCGGTCGCCACGTAGCCCTTCACGAGCTGCGGAAACCCGTTCCCGTCAGCTCCTTTATCGGCCATGTCGGCGTCGTGATGGAAATCTTGGAGTATCCTGGGAACGCTGGGCGCCGACCACCGGTAGACGATATCCGCAGACGCAGTGGTAAGCTCGGTCCCGCCGGCGTTCAACAACTTGGCATCCAACTGCACGGAACTAAGCGGGGTGCCGTACTCGATAGCGTCAGGAGCGTCCCATTCGATCTCCACGGCCTGTCCTATCGCAATATTGACCAGCGAACACGATAGGAGCAGCAGCACGGCTAGCCCCCTGCTCCACAAGCTAGTGTCGGTGTTTTTGTTCATGGTTTGTTCTGCATTCGAAAATCCAACACCCTCATCGGCAGGGTTTCGGCCGTGACCGCCCAGTCGTCCCATCCGTCTCAAATTCCCCCGCCCAACGCTGCTCGCAGGACGACGCTCCCCAATTGACAGTCTCCTCTTCATTTCCGCAAAGTGTTCTCTTTCCTCTCGCTGCACGCAAGTTTTTCCGAACCGCCGAACCGAATCGCCCGGCGTCCTCGGGATACCGCGGTATCCCTGTCTTCTGTTCCCGTTGTCTTCAACTGCTTCTCTCCGCTCGGAAAAACCGACCAGCAATCCCTAACCTCGGCATGGCTCCACGAACAACCGCCCACTCGGGGGAAACGCTCGAAACAATGAAACCAAATCCGTTCCAATCCAATAGGCCCCCCGCGGCCGAAACCCGGGGGCCCTGAACTCCGTTTCGGCGAACACGCCAATGCCGAAAACGCACCTAACATAGCACGGTATTTCTCAAGGTCAAGGAGATTGTTCAAAAAAACCATTTGTCGCCGCACCTCCCGAAGAGGTGCCGCCCAACGCCCGAATCCATTTCGGTGCAGCTCTCCGGGAAAGTCTCGGCCTAGCAATTCCTCGCTCGCTCGGTCGCGACCGGATCGGAAAAATCCACCCGCCACAACTCCACGCCGTCTGTCCCGAAATGCCCGCGCACGCCGAAACAATACCACCCCTCCACCGCATCTGTCAATCATCTCTGCCGATTATCTTTTTAACCGAACGGCAAAAGGCCGCCCGGTAAGAATCGGCTAATCCGACGCCGGCTTGTGCCACCCGGCCCAAGCACCACGACCGCTCGATCGAATCGTATCCAGCCGGAACTTCCCGGCCGCCTTCCCGATCCGATGGCGATCGTTCTTCACGCCAAGCCCGGAAACCTATTCGAAAACGCCGGTCGATTCAACCCCAAATTTGCAACGGAAATTGGCCCGGCGAATTCGCTTCGTCCGACTTCGGCGAAAGCGATCGACTCCCTATTCCCCGTCAACCAAATCGCCCGCATCCGCTGTCCACCTTTCCGTCGACGGCCTCCTCGGACTCTTTCGCCGATGAACCCTGCCTTCGGACCACGGCCGCCCATTCGTCCAACGACGCGATTTACCTCTGGTTCCCTCTTCCCGGCTCGTTCGTCGGTCAATTCTTCCGCGCTCGAATCACCGCCAGTACCGCTCCGGAACTCGCGATCGAAAAACGCCGGCAGCGTCTCGTTTACCCGGCTTCGACAGACGCCGGTCGCCCCACCCATCCCCGACGCAATCTCCCGCCTTGGCTGTCTGCGTTTCCACTGCCTTGTCACCGGAAGCCTCAACCGAAATTTCCCGCCTCTGGAATACAGCCGTCACTACCAGCAACAACCAGGTTGCCCTTGGAGTTTCCCAACCGAATCATCCCAGGCGCCTCCACGAAAAAACGTCCCATCTTCCGGAATATCCGCTTCCCAGCAATCTCCCCAATTCCCCTCACCTAGATCGTTCTTCAGCCAAACCAATCGCGTTCGATCCTCGCCTCGATAGTCTCGGGACTCGCCATCGAATATCGCCCGGCAACGTCTTGTTTCCTGACTTCGTCGAACGGCGATCGAGCTTCAGTTCCCCAACGAATATCCCGCTCCGATGTGTCCCCAAACTCGCGATCGAAATTCATTCGGCGACGCCTCATTCTCCGGCCTCGAAGAACGTCGCTTGACCTCCTCCTCTCCGATGCCATCTCCCGCATTGGCTATCCCCGTTTCCCCAGCCCCGTTCCCGATAACCTCCGCCGAAAAACCCTGCTCCCGGATTACGACTGTCGCTCCATTCGAGGACCAGGTTACCCTTGGAGTTTCCCGGCCGAATCATCCTAGGCGCCGCCGAGAAAAACTAACCCCGTCATAACCCCTGCGGGAAAGAAACGCCCCCTTCCTCCGGAACCCCCGCTCCCCGACAATCTCCCCATTTCCCTTGATCCGGATCGTTCTTCAGCCAAACCGATCGCTCTCGCATCCTGCCTTGATCCGCCTCTAAAATCTCGATCGAAATTCGCCCGGCCGCGTTTCGTTTTCCGGCTGCGGCAACCGTCGGTCGGGCTCCTCCCCTCCGGCGAAAAACCCAAGTTGATACGCTCCCGAAACCGCGAGCTCAACTTGACCGGCGATGCCTCGTTATCCGGCCACGGCAAACGCCCATCAATTCCCGTCTCCTCCGGCGAAATCTCCCGCATCGGCCGTTCGCATTTCCAACGCCGTCCCCTCAAAGATCTTCGCCCGGATAATCACGCCCTGGGATCAGGGATGCCGATCCGTTCGACGACCCGGTTATTCCCGATTTTCTCTCGACGCCAACATCCCGAACAACGCCTCGAATCATCCGTCCGCCGAAACCCCTGCAATTAAAACGCCCGCGTTATTCCAGACTAATCCTTCCCCGGCGATCTCCCCGTTTCCCTTCCCCTAATCCAATCGTCAACCAAACCAATCGCTTTCGTATCCCGCATTGATCGTCCCCGGCACCACGACCGAACTCGCCCGGCAGCGTCTTGTTGTTCGGCTTCCGAGAACGTCGGACAACCTTCTCCTCTCCGTCGAAAATCCTACGTCGCTTCAATTCTGAAATTGTCAGCTTGATCCACCCGGTGACGCTCCCTTTTTCGGCCTCGGCGAACGTCGATCGACTCCCGCCTTTCCCCCTTCAAAATCTTCCGCATCGGCTACCCGAGTTGCCGACGCCGGCTACTCGATAATCTTCTCCGGATAATCCCTTCTCGAATCACGGCTGCCGCCTTCTCCAACAGGGCAACCGCCCCCCGGCTTTCGCGCCGAAAGAACTCCCGAGCGACGCACCGAAAAACCCGCCCCGTCGACACCGGCAGAATAATAATCCGTCCCCAACGATCTCCTTCATTTCCCCTCGCCTGAATCAATCGTCAGTCAAACCGGTCGCTTCGAATCTCGCCTGGAGCTTCCTTGGATTCCCGATCGAAATTCGCTCGCCCTTCTCCGCTCCGACGAAAAAATCACGGCGATTCACCCAACGTCGTTCCGTCGGTCGACTGTCACGAACGTCGATCGACTCCCGACTCCTCGACGAAATCTCTTCGTCGACCATCCGAAGTTTCGACTTCGATTCCCCGACAACCTCCACCGAAAATCTTCCCCTCGAGATCAATGACAATTGGTTTGCTCGCCGAAACGATTGCCTCCGGTTTGTTTCCTGAAGTCATCCCGATCGTCACCCCATGACCCCATCACCGATAAAACCCTCTCAGGAAAAAACTTTCGCGTTTTTTCAGAACAACCCCCTCCCAACGATCTCCCCGTTTCCCTTCGCCTGGATCAATCGTTAGCCAAACCAATCGCTCTCGAATCCCGCCTGGATCGTCCCCGGACTTTCGATCGAAATCCGCCCGGTAGCGTCTCGTTGCCCGGCTTCCTCGAACGTCAATCGACTCCCGCCTCCTCAGACGAATTTCCCGCATCTACCGTCCGAGTTGCCGCTGTCGGCTCCACAACAATCGGCACCGGATATTCCCTTTTCGGATCACGGCTGTCGCCCCGTTCGACGACACGATTACCCTCGTTTTATTCGGTGAGATCATCCCGAGCGACACACCGAAGAGCCCGCCCCGTCCACGCGAATACCGAAATAAACGCCCGCTTTCTTTCAGACTAATCTCGCCTCGTCGCATTACCCTTTTCCCTTCACCTGGATCAATCGTCAGCCCAACCAGACGCTCTCGTATCCCGCCCGAATCGTCCTCGAATTCCCAAGCGAGATTGACCCTCGCTTTACGGCATGACGTTATCCGGCTTCCACGAAGGTCGACCGACCCACTCTCCTCCGACAGATAATTCCACGTCGATACACTCCCGAAATCGAGAGTTCAATTTACTCGGCGATACCTCGTTATCCGATTGCACCGAACACCGATCAGTTCCCGCCTGCCCGAAAAACCTACCGCTTGGGCCGTTTGGATTCCCAACGCCGTCCCTTACGAAAGCTGCGCCGGGAAACCGCGCCCGGGCCCCTGGGATCCTGCTGCCGATCCGTTCGACGAATCGATTGCTCTCGTTTTATCTCAGCAAAATCATCCCGAGCGACGCGACGAAAAGCCCGCCCCGGCAAAAGCCCTTCAAATCAGACGCCCGAGTTCTTTCAACCTAATCCTCCCTCGACGCACTCCCCGTTTCCTTTTGCCTGGATCGATCATCGGCCCAACCATTCGCTCTCGAATCCCGAATCGTCCTGGGATTCTCGAGCAAGATTCATCCTCGCTTTACCGCAGCTCATGGTCCGGCTCCCGCAATCGTCGCTCGGCCTCCTCCACCCCAACGATAATCCACGTCGATTCGCCTCCGAAATCGCAATCTTATTTCACCCGGCGACGCTTCGTTCCTTGGCCTCGACGCACGTCGAGTGGCTCCCGCTTCCCCCGACGAAATTTCCCGCATCCGATATCCGAGTTACCGGCCCCGGCTCCGCGATAATCTTCACCGGAATCTCCCTTTTCGGATCGCGGCTGTCGCCCTGTTCGACTGGGCGGTCACCACCGGTTTTCTCAGCGAAATAATTCCCGAGCGACGCACCGAAATACCCGCTCCATCGAACCCCCCACTGAATAATCCCTCCCCAACGGTCTCCCCAATTTCCTTTCACGGGATCGATAGTCATCCTAACCAATCGCTTTCGAATCCCCGGGATCGTCTCCCGCCGGGATTGTTTTTGAATTTCCGATCGAAATGCGCCCTCGCCCGGCAACGTTTCGTTTTCCGCCTTCGACGAACGTCGATCGGCCTTCTCCTCGCCGACGAAAAAACCAAATTGATCAACTTCCGATTTCGTGATTGTAATTCTCCCGGCAACGCTCCGTTGTCCGGCTTCAACGTGCGCCGATCGATTCCCGCCTTTCCGATGAAATCCCTTCATCGACCGTCCAAATCTCCGACGTTGGCACTTCAATATCCCCCACCAATAATCCTGCCTTTGAGATCGTGACAGCCGGTCCGTCCGTCGAAACGGTCACCTCCGGTTTTCCCTGAAGTCATCCCGAACAACGCCCCAAGAGGTCATCACCGACAATACCCCTCGGAAAAAAACGCAGTTATTCATTCAGAATAATCCATCCTCGACGATTTCTCCGTTTCCCTTCCCCTGGATCAATCGTCAGCCCAACCAGACGCTCTCGCATCCCGCCCGAATCGTCCTTGGATTCCCGATCGAGATTCGACCGATGATGCTTTTTCACCCGGCTCCGACAAACGTCGCCCGACGCCCGACCTCGACGAATTCTCCCGCATCAGCTGTCCGCATTTCCGATACCGGCTCCCCGAAAACGTCGCCAAACAATCCTGCCTTCAAGTCAAGACACCGATTCCGTTCGACGGCACGAATACCACTCTGATTATTGGTTCGACGAAATAATCCCGAATCAACGCACCGCAATTCCCACACTGCCGCCTCTCCATCATTCGAGTCCCGCCAGAAGAAAACCTCGCCGACGAATCTCCAATTCCCTTCCCCTGGATCAAGTATCGGTTCAACTAGAAGCTCTCGCACCCCGCATCGGTTCATCTTGGGACTCGCGATCGATATTCCAGCGGCAAAGCCTCATTACCCAGCCTCGTCGAACGGCGACCGACGCCTGCTCGCTACCAACCCGCACGCTTCACGCGTCCACAATTCCAATGCCCTGCCCCCGAATACTTCCCCGGGAAATTCAACCTTCGAATCCCGGTTCACGACCCGTTCGACGCCCCGGTCGCTACCGGTTTTTCTCAACGGAATCATTTCGAGCGACGCACCTCAAGGCCAACCCCGACGCATCCTCCCCGGCAAACGTCCTTGCCTCGCCAGAAGAAAACCCTCTCCAACGAATCACCGGTTCCCTTCCCCTAGATCGAACATCAGCCCAATCAGACGTTCTCGAACTCCGCATCGATGCCCTCTTGGCCTCGCGATCGGATTTCGACCGGTGATTTCTCGTTACCCAGATGCATCGGACGCCACCCGAAACCTGCCCTCACCGAAATCGAACGCATCACCCGGCCACCTTCCCGATGCCGCCCCCTCTCAATCCCAATCCGCTACCGAATAATCCTGCTCCCGGCTCACGATCCGTCCCTTGGCGCCATCACCACCGGTTTTTTCTCGCTGGATTGATCCTCGATCGCCCTGTACCATTCTCAGACTTCCTGACACGACCGGACCAGAAAAACGGGGTTAAACCACCAAAAGCCAGTAAATACGCCCTTTTGGGGAAATGAGAGATTGATTATTCTTGCATGATGCGTTATAATATGGTCTTGTGCGCCAAAACGGGTATCTGGCTTCGCTTCCTGAGGGTTTTCGGCCTCAAAATCCGATCGTGATCAATGGTAATATCGCCATGTCATCGCAAGACGGCATGACTTGTTATCTCGACAATTTGGAACCGATATTCGCGCATCCCGATAACGATCGGATCTCGAGGCGTGTGATCATGGGGATGCTTCATGTGGTGAATCATATTTCTCAGAAACGATTGGCCGAGGTGTTTGAAGTCCATCGCAACACGGTATCAAATTCCGTGACTCGGTACCGGGTTGGTGGATTAGGTTCTTTTTATCAAAAAAAGTCTGGTCGTCGTCGTACGGTTCTGACCCCCAAGGTGATCAAACGAGGCCGTCAATTGTTAGCCGAAGGCATGAGTCAACGCGGTGCCGCCAAGGTATTGGGAATCAATTGGGTCACCTTTCATTTGGGTTGCAAAGCGGGAATGATAAGTGTGCCGTCAAAGTCCTCGGCTTCGATGGAAACTCTCGAATCCGAGGAACGGTCTCTCCAGGCGACGGAACGTTCCGAACGGAATACTAAAGATCGACATACCCCAATGGGGCGTGCGACTCATGACGTTATGGGGCGACAATTGGCCGCCAGAGGAAAGCTGGAAGAGGTTAAACCCATTTTCAATCAGGCCCATAAAGCCGTGGAGAACGGAGGAGTGTTAACCGCCTTGCCATTTTTACTCCAAGAAGGATTGTTACGCGGGGTTAAAGAAAATTTGAAACTTTCGAACGATTATTACGGAGTGACATCGATATTGAATTTTCTTGCCTTCCTCAGTTTGGCCCGAGTGAGGAATCCAGAAGCTCTTCGCTATGAAGCACCGGGTGAATGGGGTATTATCTTAGGTTTGGATCGATGCCCTGAGGTCAAAACCTTACGCCAGAAGATTCAGGATCTATCCGAAAACCAACAGGATATTAAAGCTTGGCAAAACAACTTGTTTCAGCACTGGGTAAATCAGACCCCAGAGGCCGCCGCGACTCTGTTGATTGACGGACATTCGAAAGTCTATACCGGTCGCAAAGGTAACCTCCCTAAGCACTATGTCTCGCGTGAAAAGCTTTGCCTTCCAGCTACCGTGGGTTACTGGCTCAACGCCTTGGGAGGCTGCCCTTTGATGTGCCTGCATCAGGCCCTCGACCCTCAAATGGTAACGATGATCGAGCAAGATATCGTCCCGGAATTGAGGCAGCTCGGCAAGGTGAACGATCCCGGTCCTGACGGGAGCCAGAATCCGTCGGTAGCTCCCTCGATTACTTTGGTCTTCGATCGAGAAGGTTGGTCGCCACAATTATTTGAGAAACTGGCCAAGGTCGGCATCGCGGTGATTACTTGGTTCAAAAATCGGCAAAGCGAAGATTGGCCCTCAAGCACCTTCCAAGAAACGGACGTGCCGATTTATGGTCCCGCGGAAACCCTCTCGAGAAAAGAGTGGTTAGCCGAACAAAGCCTTCAACTTACCCCGAGACTAAAGGTTCGGGAAATTAGAAAGCTAACGGATAAAGGTCGCCAATTATCCATCGTGACTACCCATCCGACTTTACCCCTTTCCAAAGTTGCTGGCTCCATGTTGTCACGATGGTCTCAAGAAAACTTCTTCAAGTACCTGAGACAAGAATTCAATTGGGATGCCCTGACCACTCAAGGACTCGAAGAAATCGATCCCGATAGCCAAGTTGTCAATCCCGAAGCTCGCCAACTCAACAAGAAAGTTAAGCGAACTCAACAACGGTTAGGCCAACTCAGAAATCGACTGTCTGAAACGACCATATCAAGTAAAGATGAGATTAAATATCAAACGCAATTAGCCCAATTTGAAACCGAATTGCAACCAATGAAAACAGAGCTTAAAGTCATTCTAACGCACGTCAAAGCGGGACAGTTATCAGAACCACTTCAAACCCTGCCTTCCGGCGATCGCATGATCTATGAGACGGTACGGATGATCGCCTATCGAACTGAGGTGCGAATGATGAGCCCGATTATCTTGGCTCAAGGGAAAAAACGCAATGCAAGAAAACTGCTGCAGGCTTGGTACCAAGCCAAAGCCAACATTATTCCAGAGAAGCGAAATAAGTTATTACGGGTTCAAGTTCTTGGGCTCGGCAGCGATGGTCTCGATCAATCACTTGCCGGATTATTCTCCGAATTGAATGCTTCCGCCACGATTTATCCTGGCACGGATCTTCAAATGGTTTACGAGCTTGCAGACTGACGGTTATGCACAAAACAATTTTAGCACATGTCAGGAAGTCTGACGATAGAAGAAGCTGTTGTCTAAAACAACCTGCCCCTGAAATACCCTCGGATACGCCCTTTCACCTCTCCCGAAAACTGGCACGTTAATTCTACCCTCCCGACGCGCAACCACCGAAAACCGACTCAGAACTCGATTCCAGCGGAATCCAATCCTTCGAATGCTTTTTCAACTAATCACCGGATTGAAGTTTCCGAAACGCGGCCAGTTGCTCCGAATCGTTGAGCCGAGGAGCGTTTTTGATTGATTAAACCAAATGCTACCTGTTAATAGACAACCAAGTCTACTGCTCAATTTTCAGTCTAATCCAACACGATGTATGTCGATTCGAGGAAAAAACTCGTCAAATGGTTGCGGTCCCAGCTTATCGGGCCGGCCTGTAAAGACAGTCTCTCCACGTCGCCGTTGAGTCGATATCCTGCGGGAGTTCTGCATCCCATCGACCCTGACTCGTCCGGTATCGATCCCGCATCTTCTTCTCCCGAGGAAACCGCCCTCCGGGACGACGTAACCGACGATACGCCTGCCAACGACGAAACCAACGATTCAAAACTTGCCCAATCGACGAAAAAACGACGATACGTTCCGCCCTCTTCCGTTGGCTTTTCTTGCTTCGTTCGAGGCGAAGCGCAACTTCTGATCACGGCTTCCGCCACGTCCTACCAGCACCCCAAAGCTTCGAACTCACCAGGACGAGGTCGGCATCGCCGATACGAACGTGAAGAACTCCAGGAAACCACCCACGAATTAAAAGTATCGGGTTCCGTCCGCAAATCGATACCTATTTGGGATAACCGAGCCGTCATCGACGTCCGATCGCGACAGCATCAAGACGGCCTGATTCTCACCATCACCCTGTGCAACCGGAGCGAATTGAAATGGAACGTAGCTCAAAATTTCCAAATCATCGACCGGGTGGAAAAATCGCTGTTTGAAGCGCATCTCGAATGCATCATCGATCAAGGCGAACTGCTCGATTATCCTCGGGTCGATCCCAGCTTACTCACCGAAGAGGAACTGGAACTCGAACTTCAGTACCGCGAAAAAAGGATCTACGCCATCGGCCACGGAGCCGCCGCCGACTGGAATGTCCCTCAGAAAGGCAAGCCGAAGATCTGGTCCGAATTCATGCCGGAAACCGAAGTGCCGTTGATGACCGTCCAGACAAGCGATGAGAACGATGAGAACGATGAGAACGAAGTGCTCCGCCTCCATCGCCTCGCCGACGCTCCCATGCCCGATGAACTCTCGCGTTTCGTCGACAACTACGGCAACTGGATCGACCATCAACAACTCGTCGCCTCTGAATTCCGCAACCCCGACGAGCAAAACGCAGCCAACCGTATCTGCGAAAGAATGCAAACCGCACTGGGACGAATGCGGCAGGGTATCGAGTTGCTTCGCACCGACCAGTTGGCTTCCGAATCATTTCAAATCGCGAACCGGGCCATGTTCGACCAATTGATTCGGACCGATGTCATCAAGCAAAAGGAAATCCAACGTGACGCCTACCTTTGGCGTCCGTTTCAGTTGGCTTTCTTGTTGACCGTGATCGCATCTGTGATCCGGGAAGACGACGATTTTCGCGATATCCTGGATCTCATTTGGTTTCCTACCGGCGGCGGCAAAACCGAAGCTTATCTGGGACTGATCGCCTTCCTAATCGCTTGGCGACGCCTTAAATACCCCGACAGAAGCAAAGGCACCGCCGCCTTTATGCGCTACACCCTACGATTACTGACCCAACAGCAGTTTCAACGCGCCACCCGCATGATGTGCTCCCTCGATCTAATCCGCCGAAAGGATCAGGAACGCCTAGGTGAGACTCCGATCGATATTGGCATTTGGGTCGGCGGCGAATTCAGTCCCAACCGATTCGAAGACGCCGAAGACATCGTAGCGCAAATCAAAGAAGGAAAACCCAATGCTCGATACCGATTGCTGCTCGAACGCTGTCCCTGGTGCGACACGCAGTTCGACGCCGACCGAGGCTATTGCGCCACGAACGACACTTTCAATTTCTACTGCACCAATCGTGATTGCGATTTCAGCGACGACGATCTGCCGTTTCCCTGTAACGTTGTAGACGAAGCGCTCTACAATGAGCCGCCTACCTTACTGATCGGCACGGTCGACAAATTTGCCCGCCTCGCATGGGAAGAACGATCGGGTGCCTTCTTCGGCCTCTTTGACGGCTCGCGCCCGCCCGAATTAATCATTCAGGACGAACTACATCTGATTACCGGCCCCTTGGGTTCGGTCGCCGGGCTATACGAAGCGGGGATCGAAACGCTCTTGGTACAGCGCGGCCTTCGTCCGAAATACGTCGCCTCCACGGCCACCATTCGAATGGCCAGAGAGCAAGTGCAACGGCTCTACGCGAAAGACTTGGCCGTATTTCCTCCTCCGGGCCTATCTTACGACAACACCTTTTTCGCTCGCACCGACAAGGAGCGTCCCGGGCGGCTCTACCTCGGATTTTTAGCCCCGATGCTCGACCAGCAACATTGCTTGGCTCCGCTCGCCGCCGCACTGCTCGCCGCGCCGCAAGCCTTATTCGCCGATTCCAACGACAAGGAAGCCTTGCTCGACGCCTGGTGGACTCAAGTCGTTTACCACGGTAGCCTCAAACACGTCGGGTACAGTCATAACGCACTAGTCACGAACGTCCGGGAATTCGGCCGAAGAATCGAAAGTGAGCTCAAACAACTGAACGAAACCGATCTCCCCGCTGAAGACGACGATCTGCCTGACGCCCAGAACCGATTCCAAAACACCGAGATCGCTCAGTTGACCAGTCGCCAAACCTCCGACAAAAACGCCAAAATCTTCCAGCAGTTGACGAAATCTCAGGGGGATAACGAATGCTTGGACGTCGTGCTGGCGACCAACATGATTTCGGTCGGGCTGGACGTGGCTCGCTTGGCTTTATTGGTCGTCAACGGGCAACCGTTGACGACTGCGGAATACATTCAGACCACCAGCCGTGTCGGTCGAGCCGATGTTCCCGGACTGGTCGTTTGCAATTACTTTCGGAACCAGGCTCGCAGCCTGTCGCATTACGAAAGTTTCCGCCCTTATCACGAATCCTTCTACCGTTTCGTGGAACCGAGCAGCATTACCCCTTACACCTACCAAGTACGATCGCGAGCGCTTCATGCCGCGTTGGTCATCGCGATTCGGCATGCCTGCACCAGCATGAACGGCAACAACTCCGCCGGAAAATTCAACCAAACGATACCGGAAATCGAAGCGATAATCGCGAAATTCAAACGACGTTGCGTACGCGCCGCAAACGGAAGCCGGCAAGAAATCGAAACCGACTCCCATCTCGATCGCCTCGTGACCGAATGGCACGATAAAGCGGCGCATTGCCGACTAGCTAAAAGACAACTCAATTACAAGGTACGGGGCAACGAGAAAGGCGCCGATCGATTGCTCTACGCCCACGAAGAAACCCGGCCCGGACTCTGGGCGACCTTGAATTCGATGCGCAACGTAGAGGGTGAGGGGGCGTTGAAAGTTCAAAACTGGAAGGCGAAAAAGGACCCCGACAACCGCTAACTTCGTCTACAACCCCGAGATCGCCGTAGCCTCATGACCGACGAAATCATTCCGGTTCGACTCTCGCACCTGCTTAGCGACTGTTCCGTGGGAGCCATCGTGCGCGGTCCAAACTGCCTAATGGTGGTACAGGACACCAGCACTTGGAGCCGTTCGCGAACTAATCCTCAATCAGAAGAAATCCGTTATGTGGAACGGGTGAAAAGCGCACTCAAAATCGAAAAATCGCTCTTCACACCGCCGCGCTCTGTCAAGCGGAACGAAAACGTATATGGATGGATCCCTGCCTTGAGATTTCCGACTTGGATGCGCTGCCTTCACTGCTATTTGCTGTTCTCGGCTCCCTGGCGAAGGTCAGATTCATCCCCTTCAAACTACTCACTTACCGACGAAAGTCGGATCAAACCTACGGAACGTTGCACCGTATGCCAGGGCACACTTGAACAAGTGCCATGGGTTTTGGTGCACCAGGACGGCCATCTAGCTGATGTTCCCTGGCACTCGGTAGCCCACAAAAACAAGTGCCATCCCAAACAAGAGCTATGCCCAATCGACTGGTCGACTCCCTACCTCAAATTGGAAGAAACCGACGGTACCCAAATTATCAGGTGCGAACGTTGCGGAGCCAATTCGACCCTGGAATCTCGGATGCTCTACCCGCCTTGGTTACCGGCCCAACCCTGGATGACGGAAAATATGGAATCTTCTCAGGCCAACGAAAACCTGGCCTTGTTGGTGGACATCAACGACGTTCGGGTCCATTCCCCTTCGATCCGTACGGCGCTTGTCATCCCTCCGGAATCGCGTATCTGCCGCGGCACAATCATAGACCGCCTCTACTCGAACGAAAAAAAACTGGAATTTATCCAAAAGAAGAAAAACCCGCTGGCGCGAAAAACCGCTATCCGGCATCTCGCCCGGGAGTTTAGCTGCGATCCGGAGGAAATCCGCAAAGCCATCAACAAAATCGATCAAGGTTATCCCTCGTTCGATCAAGACTTTGGCGAAACCGATCTGCCCGTCGACGAATACCGGGCGTTAATCCAAGAAATCCCGAATCTGCATGAAAACGAGGATTTCGTCACCGAACATCATACGCGCGACTGGAAGGCGCTTCAGCCCAGACCGTCGGCAAAGACCGCCCGGCGAACGATCGGCGCCGTCTCCAATCTCATCGCGGTCAACCGGCTCAAAGAAATCATGGTGTTCTTCGGGTTTCGACGGGCAGGCGGAGAGCGAAACACGCCACCTGACATCACGGGCAAGAGCGGCTGGCTCCCCGCCCTTGAACTCTACGGTGAAGGCATCTTCTTCACCCTCGACGAAAAGATCCTGAAACGTTGGGAGCAACTCGAGGCAGTTCAACAACGGACCGAAGATTTCGCCGAGCGATACCGGAAACGCGAAGGACAAGGAACCATGGATTTGGAAGTGGACGTCACGCCGCGCTTTCTGCTCTGCCACACGCTGGCCCATCTCATGATCCGCGAACTTGACGCCGGGGCCGGTTACCCTGCCGCCTCATTGAAGGAACGCATTTACACTGGCACCGGTAAGACGCCGATGGCAGGAATTCTGATCTACGTGGCGGTCCCGGACGAGGAAGGTTCCCTCGGCGGTCTGATGGAGCTCGCCAAGCCGAACGAGTTTCTACGCCTGTTGACCAAAACGTTCGAATCCGCGACTTGGTGCTCGTTAGACCCGGTATGCTCGGAACAGGACGGCCACGGTCCCGATTTGCTGAACCGGGCCGCTTGCCATGCCTGCGCGTTGGTACCCGAAACGAGTTGCGAGCACGGCAACGTTCTCCTCGATCGGGTCTTTGTAACCGGCACGGATCAAGGCGTTCCGGCCTTCTTGGACTGCGTCGAATAATATGACCATGCCCGAACGTAAATTCGAACTGCCGGGAATCCATGATCTCAGCAAAGAGCAGGAAAAGGCGCTCAATCTGCCCGTAGAAAATCCACACCTCATTGTAGGGGGTCCGGGCACCGGAAAATCGGTTCTGGCCCTGATTCGCGCCCGCCGCCATCGACGAGATAACATCGAGTACCAATTTCTGGTCTACACGCATCTCCTCAAAATGGCGAACGACCAATTATTCGACGGCGACCTCGACAGCCAAACCTGGGATGCTTGGTATCGGAATATTTTCAAAAAAATCTCGAAACAGGAAGTGCCAAAGCATCCACCGGACAAAAACAACTATCCACCAATCGACTGGCATCGCGCCACCGGGATCATCGACGAGATAACCGAGGTAACTGAACAGGAATTTCCGGTTCTCATCATCGACGAAGGCCAGGATATGCCGAGGGAATTTTACGACTCCTTGGTGAATCTAGGCTGGGAACGGTTCTACGTGGTCGCCGACCAAAATCAGCAAATCACCGCTCAAAAAAGCAGCCGCCAAGATATTCAGGATTCCTTGGATATCGACCCCAACCGGGTGATCGACCTTCGGCACAACTACCGCAATAATTACCAAGTTGCCCGATTGGCTCGAGAATTCTACACCGGCGATCCGGCCAGTCTGCCCCCCGAACTACCCAGGAAAGTTTCCGGCCCCATACCAATCTTATACACCTACGATCAGGGCAAATTGGATATTCTCGCGCACCGAATCCGACAGCTGTCGGACCGGTACCCGAAGCAACTCATCGGCGTCATCGCGCCGAACAATAAAGTCCGAGAAAGCTATCTGAACGCACTGAAATCCTCGATTTTTTCGGGCGACAATCCCAAACCTTCCATAATGACCTTTTCTAGTAATATCCGCACCAATATAGCCTTCAACCGAGGCGGTATCGTCGTTATCAACGCGCAAGCGTGCAAAGGACTCGAATTCGACACGGTAATTCTAGCGGACATTGACGAGCACATCTTCCAGTCTGACGATTCGGATCGGACCAGGAAACTCTTCTACGTCATGGTCGCCAGAGCCAGGGAAAGGGTATTCATGTTCATAAAACGCAACGCCAGCAGTGCCGTCGAAAGCATCCTTCCGACCGACCCGGACGTGCTTCAGCGAAAGGAACTATCCTGATCGCAGTAACCGCCCCAGCGTAGCCGTTTCGACCGAGGCATCCCCGTTCGTCCCCGAAACCGCACGGCAACATCCTCGCCTCATCCCGAACATGATCAGAGTGACAGATTTCCTTCGAAACCACCCGCAGCAATTGGATGAGCAACCGATCCAATGGTTTCGGCTACACTGGTGACGCCGCGACGTACTGACGATACCTCGGCGAGAACCGACCGGAGAATCGCACCAGGCTGCCGCAAAAACGCCACCCCGAAAAGTCCGTGTGCGGCACCGGCCGATCCTCTCCGAACTCGACCTCGCCTGCCGGCACTCACTTGACGGCCTGGCGTCATGACGTCGCGCTCGTTTCAACCGGTCGTATGATTCCTCGGCCCAACCGACGGCCGGCACCCCAGCAATACCGCATTCTCTCGATTGAGGGCTAACACCCATAGTCCCCGGTACGGAGTCCCGATCACCGCCCGTCAGACGAAACGAAAAAAGAATTCGAACCGTCACCGAAGACTCCCCGCTCTATGATCGAAATAATCGAATCCGCCCTTTCAAACGGCGGCACTGTTCCGGTGATTTCGACGGCTTGCCGATCTGTCGTTTAACCAAACTGCACGTTGGATTCCTCTTCGGTCCGGTCAGGAAGCAGGGCCGAGCGGCATGCGGATTTTGATTGCTCAGAATCGTTCGAAAAAATAGATTCTGCGGTGAATCGGAGTCCCTTCCGATGAAGTTTAACCAAACTGGCATTTGTCGATTATTTTTGGCGTAATATGGTTCCGGGTCGAAAACCGGCCCGACTGACGGATGCTATCGCCTTACCGTATTTCGATTTAAAATGGATCCGACCCCGAGTGCCGAGGAGACTTCGCAACAAGGAGAGTTGCCGTATCCCCCTGACCCTCCCGACCCGCCCATTCCGCCCAAGCCGACAGAGCCACCGATCGCCACGAATCCGGCACATGTTCCGACGACGGGACTCTTGGTCACTAATCATCTGAATCTCTACTACATGCTCGCCGCGGGCCTGGTGATGCCGCCCTCCGGTTTCGGAAACAAATACTACGAAGATTCCCTGAATCACTTCCCCGGCTGGATCCCCCTGTTCGTTACGAATGTACCCCGAGAAGCGATCCAAGATGCAACCAAGGAAGCCAACTATCTCAGGCCGTGCATCGTCGAATTCAGCCTGACCGGGCTATCGGGCCCGATAATGAGGTTCGCTGACGAAGGTTCGAAACGCTTCCATTTTCCCGAACAGTTCGAAGGGACGGACCGGGTGTTGCTGATCCCGGCCCCGCTCCCGGTTTCCCTGATTGCGTCGATCATTTTTCCAACGAACGAAGACCGAAAAACCTTCGAAACGGACGCCGAAGACTACGCCAACGTATCGCCCGGAAATTTCAAACTCAGAACCCGAAAAGGACTGTTCACCAAAACCTCCGACCTCCCTTGGCCACCCAGTAACGGACCTGAGGCGAGAACCGCCCCCCTGGAAATATCCCAAGCTGCTGGAGGGGTTATTGCGATGTTGTTGCTGTTCGCCAATCTCAGCGAACAGGCGGTTCATATTTGTCGACTTGCGTTCGATCCCGATGCCGCGGCGGCCAAGGTCAAACCCGATCCTCCAATGGTGGCCGGCCTCAGATCCTGGATTCGGGAGGGCAAGGCAACCCTGCCGGAACCAAAGGATCCCGATTCGAATCAGATCGACTCCAATGTCCGATTCCAAGCGGAACTCATTTGGAAAGTCGTCGAACGGCTCGTGACGTGGCAACATTCCGATCGGTCCCGCGATATCGAACACATGATAATCGAGGTCCTCTCCGAAGCCTTGGCAGACCTCGAACCCGAAACCAAGAAAGGCTTGAGCCTACTCCGCGACACGCTGGTTTCCTTGACCGAACTCGGCGACGCCACCGTCAGTGAGTTGCTCGATCGCCACGATTCGCCCTTGGCCCACAGTTTGACTCTGTTTTTTCTGCGACGGGATTGCGCGGAACTCTTCGAATTTGAAAACTACCGGCTGGTCGAACAGGACTGGTTGCTCGCCGCCATCCTATTCGGAGTTCGTGACGGTTGGATGAAACTGCCTAACCGACTCCGGACCGGTCGGGAACTGACGAACGCGGTGTCTCACCGCATATCACTTCTCTCGCACCGAATTGCCAAAACCGATCTTGATTTGGGAGAAGTACCGGCCAGAGTCCGTCCGTTACGTGAAGTCTTTGGAGACGGCTCGACTTGGCGAACCGGCACCCACAAAGCGGCGCAAGAATTGTCGAAGGCGCAAAAATGGGACTGCGTCCAAACCCGTATCAGACTCGTCCCGGGTGAATACCAGCTGATCGTTAATACCGGTTCGGTTTTCCTCGAACTGCCTGGCGCTCCCAAAATTACCCCGCAAGTCAACATCGAAGAGTTCTTCCGCTTGCTGGCCCGATCCCGCCTCGACCACAAAATCGAAAGGAAAATCCGCAAGATGCTCCCGGTCTAAGCACCGTCACTGAAACTGAATTACGCACCGTCACCTCTGACGTTTAAGCGGCAAAACCGGTAATCGACCGGCGTAGTTTTCCCCGATTGCTCTTTCGGACCAAAACCTGAATCAACAGTCGGAGGCGGCTATCACGCATATCGGACGAAACCGGTTTTCGGTCGAGTTCAGGGGGAGAATTCGAGAGGATCATGTCGGTGATCCTCGAGGGGACGATTGACAGAACAGCCTCAATGCACCTCGCTTCGGTACCCTCCCGTCACCATTACGACTATCCTTCGCCGATATCTCATCATCCCGAATTTCGCCCGGAAATAACGCTGGCCAATATCCCGTTTAATCGAGAAGTGCCGTTGATCCAGAATCGGAAAATCGGGTTCACCTTTCCCATCGATGCCGGCTGGGCACGCGCTTCTTTTCGAGGCGGTCGTTCGACTCAGCAGCACGTGAAGAGCCTCCGGATTTCGGCGACGGCCCACGCCACGATCAGAACTGCTGCAGAGGAATTGCGGAGGATTGGCTCTCGATGATTCAACGATTCGAACGGTCCCGGCGACTTCGGATTCGTCGTCCATCATTCCGTGAATTTGGTTAACCGGAGTTGCCCTCGAATCGAACCTGCCGACGCTTTCGATCGCCATCTAGCGAACCGAGATCGTTCCAATATCCATCGAATACTGCTTGGGAATTGGAATAGCCGTTTTCGCGTGTGTGGTGGATTCTCGTTCCAAGATCGCCGTAGACCCTCACGTCGAATTCGGTTCTGAGCAAGTGCTAAATGAACCCGCCGAACTGCTGACGGAGAAGGTTAGCAGTTCGCCAGATGTCAATCAAACACGGTCAATTTGAAAAAATAAAATTAATCTTCATATTTTACTTGACCTTCGGAAACGCTTGTTCAATACTGCCCGAACGGAAGAAAAAATGATGGAAGAATCAACCGAACTAGAGATCAGGGATTTCGGGCCGATCGTCAAGGCCAGAATTGATCTACGCCCTTTGACGGTTTTCGTCGGACCGAGTAACACTGGAAAATCTTATCTGGCGATATTAATCTACGCTCTGCATCGTCATTTCAGCAATCTTGAATTCTTTTCTCATAGACTATTTCGCCACACTATATTTAACAAACGAAATCAACGAATACCTGATTTATCTCTAGAAGAACTTAAATCAATACTGAATAAAACGCTCCCATATAATAAAAAGCAAATCAAGGGAGAAACAAGTTCAATTGCACTTCCATCTCAACTTTCAAAATTGATCCAGTGCAGATTCGAAGAAACCGCAAATGATTTTTCTGATGAAATTAAACGTTGTTTTGGTCTCAGCAACATTGCCTCCCTGACTCGCAAAGGGGGAAAGAACCGAGCTCATATTATTGTTCGCGGGCCTACATTCGGCAGTTTAAAATCTATTGAACATTCAATAAAACTAGCACAAACAATCAAATTCGAATCGACAATTCCGGACAGAATACCTTTTTCTTCTGACTCAAGGAGTGGATTTAAACGGGTTTTTAGACGTATAGATCATTTATTACACCACTCATTTTTACGAGAAAAATCAAAAGTAGACATTGAACTTCAGAAGTATGAAATATTGAGATATTGGCTAATGATAATAGATGGATATCATCCAAGCCTCATCAATCCAATGAAATTGTCTGCATACTACCTCCCTGCAGATCGAACCGGTATTATGCATGCACACAGCTTGCTAGTCAAGGCTTTGATTGCAAGTGCGTCAGCGGCAGGCATTCTCTCCTCTGAAGGCACTTCAACACTATCAGGCGTCATGGCAGATTTTCTCCAGCAACTATTATCGATAACTCAAGACAATAAAAGAAGCCTAAGAAAAAATCTAGATTATAGCGAGGCATTAGAAAATCAAATTCTTCGTGGATCAATTAATGTAACTCAAACACCTCTCATCAATTACCCACGTTTCATTTACCGTCCTCAAGGATGGAATGAAGATCTTGAACTTGCAAACGCTTCATCCATGGTTTCAGAACTTGCACCAGTGGTATTATATCTGCGTCATCTAGTCGAACCCAATAATGTCTTGATTGTCGAGGAACCAGAGTCTCACTTGCATCCAGCCATGCAGGTTGAATTGGTTCGGCAACTAGCGACGCTCGTCGACAAGGGTATTAGAGTAATAGTTACTACACACAGTGAATGGTTGGTGGATGAACTAGCTAACATTGTAAGACGTTCCAAACTCCCCGTAGCTAAACGTGACTATAAGGCAACTCTACAGCCCAAACAAGTAGGTGTTTGGTTGTTCGAACCCAAACTACGTCCTAAGGGATCAATAGTCAAAGAAATTCAGCTTAATGAATGCGGATTGTATCCCACACAATTTGAAGACGTTGTTACTACACTTCATAACGATTGGGCAGATATCACAGGCTACGTTATAAATCAATGAAGCAATCAATTGATCAGATTCGCGACAAATTTAACAAGAACTGCCTCACCCATGGTAAATTACGTAAAAAAGGTTGCGGTATAAAGTTAACCGATATTTCGCCTAAAAGATTTACCGTGGATTTTGATAATTGTAATTCTCCACTTTCAAAAAAACAAATTCGATGCGATTACCTTTTAATTGCAAATTGTGATCGTGATCTCATTTTGGTCGCCCCAATTGAACTTAAAAGCGGCAGATTTCACACCAAAAAAGTTATTTCACAATTACGGGCCGGCTCTCAGATTGCAGAACAACATATTTCGAAAAACGAACACGTTAAATTAATTCCTATATTAGTGTCCGGCACAAGAACGAGAAAACAAGTTCAACAACTGAAGGAAATTAAAAATTATATAAATTTTCATAAAGATTCACAACCGATTAAGGTTATGAACTGTAATGATAAATTGACGAATGCACTTCGTTAACTTCTCACCCATACTATTCTGCTTGTCTTTCCATTTAACTGGTCAAAGATTTCCAGCCCGTTCAGTTTCCTTCTTCCCATGTAACACACAGGGGGCGTGTTCTAAACCTGTGCCGGGTTCTAATATCGGGAGAGGCATGCAAGATTTGATAGCGGCCTTTTTTTCAGCGGGATTTCGAGCAACAAACCATGTGCCAGAAGTCATTGTCTATCAAGGAGCTACGATTTGTTTCTTTCAAAATAACGACTTATCAAATAATAGTATATTGCGATAAACAAGGCCCTCAAAAAACTCTATCAAACGATGAAACGCTATCTGGCATTAATCAACCGCTATCTTCGATGCGACCGGAATCCCACCGACTTTAGATAGCTAGAATCATCACAGTAGAAGATTGCCTCCCAAGGAGACCACACCTCGACCGACCGATGATCGAACGACGATCAAATCAAACCTTCACCTCGGCTCCGTTGTCGCGACTGGAGTCCAATGCGGCCATCATCACTTTCTGAGTTTTCAATGCGATTTCGCTCCAATGCGATTCGACTTTACCCTGCAATACGAGCTCGGAGAAATGTCGAATCATTTGCGTCTCCTGGGCCGAGGGATGGCCGTTGCTGTATTCCTGATCGACGATTCGACGCTCCCGACGTTCCATGTTGAAATCGCAAACCTGTTGATGACCGGTCATCTGGGCCACCGTGTAACTCACTTCGCTGCCGTAACAAGGCACGACGAAATCGTCCAAGTGCACATTGCCTTTGGTGCCGCACAAATTGGCCCACTGTTGATTAGCCGTCAGAAACGAGCAGTAGAAACTCGCCGTCACGTTCCCCGGAAAAAACAATTCTCCGGAAAATGCCGTCGGTACGGGATTGGGACTGTTTTCCCTGGCCGAGCCTTGGAGCAATCGCCCACTGACCCGTTCGGGCATCTGATAGTCCATGGCCCAGAGACTGAAGCGGATGTTGTACCATCCCAAATCACCCAAGCACCCTAAAGGCTCCAAAGAGCTGTGCATGCGGATGTTGCCGGTCAGAAAATCTTCTTCGGCGCAAAAGGAGAACTGGGAGACGATCCGTTGCAGCTGACCCAATGAACTGCCGTCGTCGATCGTCCGGCGCAACGAATCCAACCGTTTGCTGTGCATGAACATGACTCCGTCCATGAACTGTACTCCCGCGGCCTTACAGGCATCCAAGATGGATTCCAATTCTGGAACGTCGACTCCGCAGGGTTTTTCGCATAGGACATGCTTGCCGGCTTGAGCCGCCTTGATCGCCCAATCTGCCCGAACTCCGGTTGGCAACGGAAGGTAGACGGCATCGATATCATCCCGGGCCAGCAGTGCATCGTATCCCGAAACGGCCTCAGGGCGACGGGCAAAAGGGACCTGCCCCGAACATTCGTCGATCCAGGCCTCCGCCTTGGAACGATCGCGGCTGGCGACAGCAACCAGTTCTCCGTTACCGGAAAGAGCCACCGACTGCCAGTTTTTCATCCCGATCCAGGCGGCACTCAAAAATCCCCAACGACACTTGCTCTCGCTCATAATTCCGGAGGCCGACTGTCCCCCAAACCGAACTCTCCTGACAAGCACTTTCGAATTAGCCGCTTTTCCGGTCTTGAGTCCAACGGCGGTCGCCATTATGAACCAAGCGGGCGTCGCACTCGCTCAGTGCCGCTTTACCATGCCGGAAACGCCACCCAATTCCCTTCTGGCCGCCAAGGATCTGAAGTTGACCTATGATCTTCAAACGGTCCTCAAGGGCACCTCCTTGACCATTTGCGAAAACGACCGGGTCGGCTTGGTGGGTCACAACGGTTCGGGCAAATCGACTTTCCTGAGAATCCTGTCCGGACAACTCGCTCCGGATTCCGGATCGGTAATTCCCCGAAACGGCCTGCGGCTCGGCTATCTGCCTCAGGAACTGGAATTAAATCCCGAACACACCGTCGAGGAAAGTATCCGTTCCGGAGCCCGGGAAGTCTTGGGCCTGATCAAGGAGTTCGAAACGCTTCCCGCCGATTCTTCCCGCCACGAGAGCATCGAGCAGCAAATCCTGGCTTTGGACGGCTGGCATCTGGATCAACGGATCCGAACCGCCATGACCCACCTGCGAGTTCCGGAAAAGGGACGTGCCGTAAGCGATCTTTCCGGCGGCGAACAACGGCGCGTCGCCCTGTGCCAAGCTCTGATCGCCCGGCCAGAACTGTTGATTCTCGACGAACCAACCAACCACTTGGACAACGAATCCATCCTCTGGATGGTCAAGTTCCTGGAAAAATATCCGGGTGCCCTGTTGCTCGTCACTCACGACCGTTACTTTCTGGACCGCGTCACCAACCGGATCGTCGAATTGGCCAACGGTTTGTTCTATCCCTACAAAGGCAATTACACCCGTTATCTGGAGGCCAGCGCCCAACGCCGCACCAGTGAAGCCATCGCCGAAAAACGCCGGCAGATGTTCCTGCGGCGGGAACTGGAATGGGTCAGGCGAGGCCCGAAGGCCCGAACCACCAAAGCCAAAAGCCGCATCGACCGCTTCGAAGCCGTCGCCGCCCAAACCGCCGTCGAAACCGAAGAAACCGTCAATCTACTGATTCCTCCGCCTCCCGCCATGGGGAACCGCATCGTGGATTTGGTCAACGTGGGCCACGCGCTCGGAGGACGCACCCTGTTTCAAAATCTGCATTTCAATTTTCATGCGGGGATGAAAATCGGCATCGTCGGCTGCAACGGCGCCGGCAAGACCACGCTTCTGAAAGTGATCATGGGGCAATTGGCTCCGAACTCCGGAACAGTCAAGATAGGGCAACTGATCCGGTTCAACTACGTGGACCAGACTCGCCTCCAACTCAACCCGGAACACCGGCTCATCGAAGCGGTCGGTGATGGCAGCGAGTTCGTGATATTCGGTCAGAAGAGCCTCTCGCTCCGTGGTTATTTGAAGCAATTCCTGTTCTCCGAGGATCGTATCGACACCAAGATCAAACTCCTGTCCGGCGGCGAACGGAGCCGCTTGCTTTTGGCCGTCATTCTTAAGCAAGGAGGCAATTTCCTGTTACTCGACGAACCTACCAACGACTTGGACCTGAACACTCTCAGAGTGCTCGAAGAAGCACTGGCCGCCTTTCCCGGCGTCATCGTGGCGGTCAGCCACGACCGTTACTTTTTGAACCGAATCTGCACGGGTATTCTGGCGTTCGAAGCCGAAAGCCAGGTGACGTACAGCGTCGGCAATTACGATTATTATCTGGAGAAACGGCAACGGCTCGAAAAACCCGCCGACGAACCCAAACCGTCGCCTCCGAATTCATTCTGCAAGCCGACTCCTTCCAAAGAAAAACGTCGCAAACTCTCGTGGAAGGAATCCTGCGAACTGGAAGGCATGGAAGCTCAGATTATGGAAGCCGAACAGGAAATCGAACGTCTGGAAGCGATCTTTTCCTCTCCGGATTTCCATAAGGAACACGGTGACCGGACCAAGGAACTGAACCAGCAGTTGGAGGCCGCCCGGAAACGGACCGCCTCACTCTACGCCCGCTGGGAGGAGTTGGAAATCATTCCCAAATAACACCTCAGGAAAGGATGCCCCGGTTCTCGTTCGATCGCCCTGATTTCCCGACCGGTTCGACGGAACCGAACACCTCTTTGCCGGTGCCAACCGGCGCTATCGAATTGCAACGCCGGGTTCCAATCGTAATTCGACGTCTGAGCTAATTGCGACGATTCTACGTCTCCATGGATTGGCTTGCCTTTCCCTCCCGGTAACCGGCAACCCAAGCGCCGAAGACCTGGCCAATCTGATCCCTTACCCGTCGAAATTCTTCGGCCTTCAATTCCGGCGCAACGCCGGCCGGATCCCGAAATCCCCAAAAGTATCGCTGAGTTTGCCCCGGAAAGGTCGGACACTCCCGATCGGCGCTATCGCAGACTACGAACACGGTTTGAATCGCCCGCTTCAAGAATCGATCCATGGATTTGGATTCGTGGCCTGAGATATCGATGCCGACCTCGGCCATGGCCGCTACCGCCTGAGGATGAACCTGGCCCGTGGGCCGCGACCCGGCGCTCTGCACTTCGAACAGGTCTCCGGCCAAATGCCGCAGAAAACCCTCGGCCATCTGACTGCGGCAGGAGTTTCCGGTGCACAGGACCAAGACCACGGGTTTGCTCATGAAGCCTCTCGACCACCCTAATTATCCGCCGTCCACGGTTGCCGGAACCTCAAAGCCTGGACGATCGGAACGGCATCACGAACCAATTCCAAAACGCCCGCAGTTGGCGACCGATTTGATCGCCCAGCAACAGGGAGCAGGGCACCAGCACCAAGGTGATCGCCGTGGCGAAGAGCACGCCGAAGCCGAGCGACACCGCCATGGGTATCAGAAACTGCGCCTGAATCGACCGGTCCAGCAATAACGGAATCAAGCCCACGAAGGTAGTAATCGAAGTCAACAGGATCGGTCGAAAGCGCCGGGCGCCGGCGATCAACACCGCCTCCTGCAACGGCATCCCGGCCCTCGTGCGGCGATTCACGAAATCGACCAGCACCAAGGAATCGTTAACCACCACCCCGGCCAGAGCCAACATCCCGAACACCGAAAGATATGAAGGCGTGATGCCCATCACGATATGCCCCAACAAGGCGCCGATCACGCCGAACGGCACGGCAACCATGACGTATAACGGCTGGATGATGGACTTGAAAGGGATCGCCAACAAGGAGTACAAGGCCAAAAACAAGGCGATGGCTCCGATAATCGTTCGCTTGCGCGATTCGGCCGCTTCCGCGATGTAGCCGGTAAACTGAAAGGAGAGATTATCGCCGTCGGCCACCATTTGCCGGAACAACGGCTCGATCTCCCGGGCGATGCCCACAATGTCGACCGTTTCGTCAGCCGGCTCGGCCCCGATCCTGATGACTTCCGCCCCATCGTTGCGTTCCACCGAATGCGGCGCCTGCACATACTGAATATCGGCCACCGAAGCGATCGGGACTTCGTCACCGGCCGGAGTACGGATCTTCAACCGATCCAGGGTATGCGTCGTTCTACGGTCTTTCTCGGGCAAGCGCACCATCACCCGAATCATGTCGATTTCACGAACCAACCGCTGCACTTCCTCGCCGTAAAAAGCCTGCCTCATCTGCCGGGCCAATGATTGCTGAGTCAATCCCAATTCGATCGCCCGTTGCTTGAGCCGGAATTCGATCTCGTCCTGTCCCCGATTGATATTGGCCCATGCCGAATTGAGTCCGTCGTATTCCCGGAGCACTTGGGCCATATCCTCGGCGATCTGATTCTTCTGTTCCGAATAGGGACCTCGCAGTTCCAGATTAAGCGACTCTTGATCCCGTCCGTCTTCCTTGCGTTCGCCGCCCGTCTGTTCCCCGCGGATCCGGAAAGACCTGGCTTCGGGGATCGGCCCCACCAGTTCATGCCAAGCCGAAGCGATCACGCTGTTCTTGGGACCGGGTTCGGACCGCAAACTAGGCGGCATCACTTCGACCCCGACATAGCCTTCAGACTTGTCAAACCAACGCGTGATGTAACTGGCTCCGCTCACCTTTACCACGTTTCGAATGAGGGACTCTCCCGTTCCGGGGTCGATGAACATTGTTTTCAACTCCGCGGTGGCGGCGTGAATCCGGTCCACATAACGCTCGGTATCTTCCAGCGTGGTATCTCGGGGCATATCCAGCGAAGCGTGAATCTTCAGCCGATCCACCGTGGGCATGGAAACGAATCCCAATCGTCCCCCTTGGGCATACCCGATCATTATCAAACCGGCCGCCAGGAACCCCGCCAAAACCAACTCCCGATGGCGAAGAGCGTATCCCAGTACCGGTTGATAAACGCGCTCCACGAAGCTTTCCAGCCCTCCGGCGATTTTATCCTGCAACCGGCTCAACGGGTTGACGCGCCGGCGTCCGATTCTCAGATGCTTCAGATGCGACGGCAGGATCAACTTGGATTCGACCAGCGAAAACAGCAGCACCGGAGCGACGATGGGCGGTATTTGCTGGGCCAGATTCCCCCAGTCCCCTTCGAAATACATCAAAGGCATGAAGGCCACCACCGTCGTCAAAATCCCGAAGGTCACCGGCACCGCCACCTCCTTGGTACCCGTGATCGAAGCCTCCAGGGCTCCCATCCCTTCCCGCATCTTGGTATAGACGTTCTCCCCCGTCACGATGGCATCGTCCACGACCACGCCCACCACGACGATAAAGGCGAAAATGCTCATGACGTTCCCCGTCACGCCCAACCAAGGCATGAACATGACGCCCCCGGCGAAACAAACCGGGATGCCGATCACCACCCAGAACGCCAGTGCCGGCCGCAAAAAGAGCCCGAGTACGATCAACACCAAAATACTTCCCTGCACCAAGGACGAGATCAACGATCGCAACCGTCCTTTAATCGAGATCGATTCGTCGTCGAAAATAAACAGTTCGATGCCCTCCGGAAACCGTTCGTTCGCCTTGCGAACGTAATCCCGCACCAATTCCGAAATATGGATGGCACTGGCCTTGCCCGTGCGCATGACCTCCACGAACAAGGCGGGCTTGCCGTTGAATTCGACTTTCTTATCCCCTTCCTCGAACCCGTCGATCACTCGGGCCACTTCGCCTAATTGTACTTCGGCGCCGTTGGCGGCGCGCACGGGGATGCGTTCGAAATCCTCCCGGTTATAAGCTTGGCCCCGGGTTCTCACGACCAGATTGCCGCTTTCGCTCTGGATGGAACCGGCTGGCAAATCGATGGACGAACGCCGCACGGCGTTGGCCAATTCGCTGAATCCCAGATTATAGGAACGCAACCGTTCCATATCCGCTTCAATCGCGATCTCGAAGCGTTTCTCTCCCGCCAAATCGGCCACGTTGATTTCCTTGATCTCCAGCAAATCGTCTTTCACCCGCTGAGCGACCTTGCGCAACTCCTGAGCGTCGAGCCGTCCGGTGACCGCCACGGCCAACACTTCGCGGTACAGCGAAGAATCCGGAACGTAGATCCGCGGCCGCTCGGTCTCTTGAGGGAAGGTGGTGATGCGGTCGATCCGGGTTTTGACGTCTTCCAACAACACTCGCAAATCGTAGCCCTCGATCGCATTGACGTAGATCCGGGCGTACCCGCGATAACCGTCGGTATGCACCATCTTGACTCCTTTGAGACCATCCAAAGCCTCCTCGATCGGAATCAAGATCGCCTTTTCCACGTCTTTGGCCGTCGCTCCCCGATACGACATGGACATGTAAACCGTATCGAAGTCGCGGGCCGGCCGCACTTCCAGGGGGATTTGATTAAAGGCGGTGTAGATCCCGGCCAGCAAGATGCCGACCATCAGGAAATTAGCGGCGATATCGTTATTGGCGAACCAGCGGATCATGAAACTATTCTCCTGAGATCAGGTTCCCTTGCCCTTGCTCCCGCCGCCCGGCGTTTTCTTGCCGGTTTTGCCGGCCGCCTCGGAAGCCGTGGTTTCCAGCGTGGTCGACACCTCCGGAATGATTTCGGCCTTGGAACCTTCCGGGGCGTACATCAAGTAAGTCATCGAGAGCCACCGGTCTTCCGTTAATTCCGGATGCCGCACGACCAGATTATCCTGATCGGCGAATATCGGCTCGATCGTGAGGCGGTGAATCGTCATCTCGGCTTTATCGATCAAAAAAATGTTTTCCAGCTTGCGCACCGCCGCCCGGGGAATCACGACCACGTCAACGAGTTCCCGCCCCGGCACCAAACCGATCACCGGCTGGCCGATCCGCAAAGGCGGATGCCCCGAATCCCGGCCGAACGGATCGAAGACCCGGGCGATGGCGAACAGCTCCAACGAGTTCCGGTCCAACACTCCTTCGGTGCGGATGATATTGGCTTCCCAAACCGTTTCGTTGCCGCTGTTGAGGGCGTCCCGGAGCTTGATCGGCAACGGGGCATCGTCAGGATCTTCCGGCAACGTCAAAAATCCCAGGTCTTGACCGTCGATGGGCAAGCGCACTTCGGCGTAATCGATAGCGAAGATAACGCCCAAGGAAGTGGAACCGCCGATGTTTTGTCCCAAGCCTACGTTTCGCGTGCGAACCCGCCCGGGAAACGGAGCGCGCACCTTGACGTAGGTCAGATTCCGTTTAGCGCGTTCCAACTGGGCTTCGGCGGATTGAACGTTCGCCTTGGCTTCCCGCAATTGCGGCAGCCGCAATACCAGTTCGTTGGGTTCTTCGTCGTAACCGAGATCCTCCCAATTGAGCCGTGCCTGCTTCGCTCGGGTTTCTTCTTGGGCGTGCAAGGTTTTCGCTCGGGCCACGTTCGCTTCGGCCTGAACGACGGCCGTCTGAAAATCCGCATCGTCCAGTTCTATCAGGATCTCCCCTTCCTGAAAAAACGCCCCGTCTTCGAAACCGGGATAGATCTTGATGATTCGACCGTTGACCTGAGCGGTTAAACTAACCTGGTTATGCGGCTGCACGACTCCCTGCGTACGGATGACCGTCTGATAATCGCCACGTTCCAGTTCGGCGACCCGGGTCTTGATCAATCGTTCCTTGGGAGGCGGACGCTTGGCCTCCTCCGGCTCCGTGGCGAGCCAGAGATAGAGCAGTCCCCCGAAAGTCAGAACCAACCCTGGCAACAGCAACCGAATCAGCTTGGCTTGCATTAACTCATTAAACTGCCCAATGCCAGGCCGGGGCCGGCGCGGTTCGAGGCGGTGAAATCGAAATCATAGCTAGCCGTTCCGCTTTTGAAAAGACCTAGCCTGTTCCCTTGGCGCCCCGGCGAATCCGATGGAACGAACCTGATAACCATGACTTTTCCGATCCCCTCAAAGATTTGCCGAACCCGATTCACGCTGAACCGATTGCAGCGCGACCCGCTCTTCGCTCTCCCGTTCCTGATCGGCTGCCGCCGAGGCATCGGACCTGGTGAAAAAATCTCCCCCCAAAGCCAAATGCAGGTTGATGCGATTCTGCAGCCGTTGATTCTTGAGCGAAATCATGGCGTTGCGGGCGTTCACGGCGCGGCGCTGAGCTTCCAACACTTGGATAATCGTGATGATCCCTTCGGTAAAATCCCGGCTGGCTTGAGTTTCGGCGAGGTTGGCCTGACTTAATTCCACTTCCAGGTATTGCTGTTGAGCCGCCAGGGATCGATCCCGGTTCAACGCGGATTCCACTTCCCGGAACGCCTGCAATGCCGAAGCGACGAAAGAGTCGACCTGGATTTGATTGCGGATCAAAGACTGCCGGACCTGAGCCCGCAATCGGCCGCCTTGGAATAACGGTTGGGAAAGACTGGCGGCGATATTTTGAGCGATCCGTTCCGGACGGACGATCAGGTCCGCCATAGCGGAATCGGTACTGGTCGATAAGCCGCCGGATAAATTGACGGAAGGGAGCAATGATTTTCGCGAGGCGTCGGCCCGCTCGGCACTAGCCAACAAGTCGTTGGCGGCCGCGATCAAGTCCGGACGCCGCCACAGTAATTCCGAAGGCAAGCCGGAGGGCATCAACTCATCCAGAACCGGAAGTTCGTCCCGCGATTCGATCTCGGCCGCGGGGTATCGGCCCAACAGCAATTCCAGGGTTCGCTTGGCTTCGTTCAACGCCAATTGCCGAGCGATGACGGACCGGTCAGCCGAAGCCACGTTGTTCTTGGCGAACAGAACGTTCAAGGCGCCGTACCGGGGATCTCCCGCCTTATAAGGCCGCTCGGTCAGCCGGAAGGTCACTTCGTAATTCTCCTTGGTCTGATAGGCCAGAGAGAGTTGCTGCTTGGACGTGATCAGATTGCACCAGGCTCGGGCGGTAGCCGCCGCCAAGGATAAGCGGGCGCCGCGATAATCCGCTTTCTGCGCTTCGTAATCGTACCGGGAAGCCCGGTAGCCGTCGCGTAGCCTCCCCCATAAATCCAATTCCCACGAAAGCGGCAGATTAAACGAATAGCCGGTATTCGGATCGCTCCAGGACGACAATTCGCCGTTCTCCATACGAACGCGGGAACCGGCACGGGAGGCCGAAGCCGAAAGCGAATTCCGCGGCCAGAGGGAAGCCCGGGAAACGATTAGGGACTCCCGGGACAAGGCCAATTGCGCCGCGGAGATTTTCAATCCCTGATTGCGCTCCAAAGCCTCGGTGACCAACGCCGTCATTTCCGGGTCGTTGAAAGTTTCCAACCACCCGGTGGCGATCGCCCCCTCGTTGCCTTCGCCGCTGTTTTTCCACAACTCCGGCACGGTCAACTCGTCCGACGCGTCCCGTTCGGTCCGATGAGAGGAGGTAGCCAAGCAACCCGACAGCAACGGTATCAATCCCAGGCAGATAATGCGCATGTGATATGTCGACAATTGAATACGAAAGGGGATTTGCGGCCCATGCTGCGTCTTCACTCTGACTTTTTCCGAAACCGAATCGTTACGCGGTTTTCTCGAACAGTTCCTGATTGGTGGTCCCGTTGTCCGGACGCGACACGGCCGGGATTCGATTCGCGAATCGGCGGCAACGGAATTATCCGGAAACCGATTAAGGAAGCGGCTTAAGTAAATCAATCACGAACGGCATCGAAAAGGACGAACAACGTTCACCGGTCCGACCTGAATGCAGTTCCCTCGACGATCACCACAACGAGTTAGGAAACGACCGATCGGACCTTGTCCTGAAGCTCGATTACGAACGATTCGCGTCGCAGAATCGATGAGGCAAAAACTGACCCCCAGCTCAACCGGAACGAGGTTATTTTAAAACCAATTCGAACTTCGTTCAACTGCGCTATCTGGATTAACCAGGACTTTTTCATGCTAATAATTCTTGATCGACGATCGTTTTTTAAGTGCCGAGCGAAGTATTTCGATTCGTCGGAAAAACTTTTTTCCGAATTATTCTTCGAGCTTGGCGGCGATTGCCGATTGAGACGAGTTTCAGCCGGATAGGAGACTAAACCGGTGCGAGCATCGGTCAAACGATCAATTCGCAGACCGAATTAGCAAGGAGGAAGTGCCGGTAATCAGGAAGGTCGGTTCAGCTTTTTTTTCGGACGTTTAAACGGGGTGGTTTTCATGACGGCTCGCAACCCTTGGTGCCGATTCATCTGATAATCGTCAGTAGCTTCGGCCAAATTAGGGTATCCCGACTGGAGAACGATCGCCAAGGCCAGGTTGTTGAAGAGGGCATTGTTCGTCGGCCCATGGCGAGTTCGCATGAGACAATCATCTTCGCCCAAGATCCCGTCGCGACGGCGGTGATTGCAGATTTCTACCGTCCCATGTCCCCGATTGAGTGACAATAATCGTTGAGCGTCGGCAGCCTCTCGAGGCAACGAAGTGACGCCGTAAGCATATTCCGCGGTATCGGGCTCACCGTTCAAATGATGGCGGTGCCGGATGATCCGAAAGACTTGGAGGACATGCGGCAATTTGATGGCTCCGGGAAGGGGGTTCATAGGTTTGAATACTCCGTTGATCGATGCGGCCGTGTCCTTTCTCCGGGTTTTCGGTGAACCGGTCCTAGGCCACTCGATCCCAATCCAGGCTGGTCAAAAATTGAGAGAGTTCGGGATTATTCTCTTTGACCGTGAAGAGAAAATGGGCTCCGTTAACCAACACGATGGCTTCGGCCATGACTCGGTTGGTATGGAGCGCATCGATCGTAATGATGGCTCCCCGGATATCGAGATCCTCCAGGAGAGCCGCCATCGCCGCCTGTTCGCCGCCTTGATCCCGGCAAATGCGAACGGCGATGGGCACCGCATCTTGATGGCGCCCGAGGATGACGGTCTCGAAATGCTCTTTGCTGTTGCGATTCGCTCCGTTGATCCGCTTACCGTCAGCAGCCAAGGCTTCCAGGGGTTGTCGAGTCAATTAAGCCGTTACCCAGCGATGAGTTACCGCTGGCAAAGCTTCCGGGTCCGTCTCGGTCATGACCCGGTGAATCGTCGCGAGAGACGGGGCCACGTAACGGCCCTTGGCGTGGCGCCACGCCCCGAGAGTCTGCAATTGGTTTTGCGTCATTTTTTGGGCGTAACGCGAAGTCGCCAAGGGGCCGACCTTGCCGGCTAATCGAGCTAAAATACAGATAGCGAGGACTGTTTCCAGCCGATGTTTGCGTCCTTGGGCCCGGCGAAAATCGGGCATTTCCGCTAGCAGTTGCACCCATGATTTCAACCGTTTCGGGGACGTTTCTACCCGTTGCACCTGGGGGCCCCAAGACGGATCGTCCTGACGGTTCCTTAATCGGGAACAGGCTTGGGGATGCAAGGGATAAACGTACATTTCCTTCGGTTTATGGTGCCGGACGGTATAGCGTCCGTTGCTGCGAGCGTAGCCTTGCGACCGCCCTACCGCCCGCCAATTCCCCGCGCGATAGATCGTGCCCGCGAAGTGTCGGGGATCGACGAAAGTTTCGGCCAATTCCAGCGGATGACCCCAGGTCCGTTGCCAATCGGCACTCAGCCGGCGCAGCATTTTGGCCATGACGCAGCTCCCCAGATTGCGCACTTCGCCCTTCTCGGTAAGCAGGAGGAATCGGGTATTGTTGGCAATCAAATGCAGCCGACGAAACTGCTCTCGATTTTTCCACCCGAGCCACTGATCTCGCGGGCGACACTTGAACACTCCGCTTTGCCAGCCGGCTAAAGCCAAGCGATGGTTCTGAGCCATCAGCGAATCCCAGAGTCTTCGCTCACTGCTCTTCACCAATCGAACGGTCACCAGCTTGAGTTTGAATTTGGCGTCCACGAGGAACCAATAACGACCAGAGAGTGAAAAAGCCAGCTTTATTTTCCCATCTCGAAGGCGATAGAGTTTCATCTCTCTGGCGAAGGGAAAAAACGAAATACGGCCCAAAATCGGTGACAATGGTCTCTCGCGATTAGCGTGAAAAAACTCTGTATCCTACCTTCGTCACGCTTGAGATTTCGGAGTCAATAAGCCATGATCAGCCCATGAAATCCGCTTTCCTGATTATCATCGCCGTATTCGGTACGGGACTGATGATCCACGCCGATAATCGCCCGCAATTAAAGGCTTTGATCGTCGACGGTCAGAACAACCATTCCGTTTGGCCCAAAGGCACGGTGATGATGAAACGGTACCTGGAAGAAACCGGCCTGTTCACCGTGGACGTCGCGCGCACGAAGTACACTTGGCAGGGAGCCCAACATTTCGAAGACTATCCCATCGAAGGCTTGGGAGAAACCAAGGCCACTCCCAAGCCGATCCCCGATCCCGATTTCGCGCCGGACTTTTCCCGATACGACGTCGTGATCAACAACAACGGTTGGCAGGTTCAGCCTTGGCCGGAAGCGACGCAAAAAGCCTTCGAAGCATTCATTCTGGGCGGGGGCGGAATGGTCGTCGTTCACGCGGCCAACAACAGTTGGCCCGAATGGGACGCCTACAACCGCATGATCGGCTTGGGGGGCTGGGGCAACCGAAACGAAAAAGACGGCCCCTACGTCTACTTCAACAATCGCGGGGAATTAGTCCGGGACAGCTCGCCCGGCCGGGGCGGAGCCCATGGCCCGCAGCACGAATTCCAGATCACGATACGCAATTCCACCCACCCGATTACTCGGGGCATGCCCACCAAATGGATGCACACCCGCGACGAACTTTACGACCGCTTGCGCGGTCCCGCCGAAAACATGCACGTCCTGGCGACCACCTTCGCCGCCAAGGAGAAGCGGGGAACCGACCGGCACGAACCGATGCTGCTGACCCTGACCTACGGCAAAGGCCGGATCTTCCATACGCCCATGGGACATGCCGATTACTCGATGGAATGCGTCGGATTCATCGTCTGTCTCCAACGAGGGACCGAATGGGCGGCTACCGGAAAAGTGACCCAAAAGGTCATCCCCGAAGACTTCCCCACCGCGTCCCAATCCAGCAAACGAGCCTTCGAAGAACCAACGCTCGATTAGCCCGGCCGCGGTTGAAGTCGAACGCGTCACGAACCGAGATCGCTCGATTCGGAGTACGGTGCTGAACCCGAATTTCGCTCAACGCAATTTCTATTGCCGTGCCGTATCGAACGAAGCCACCTCGCCATCACCGCTTTTGTCTCGGCGGATACGACCGACGATGGGCACCGCAGCTTGATAGCGCACGGGAATGACGGTCTCGAAATGCTATTCACTGTTGCGATAAGTTCCGTTGAATCGCTTGCCGTCAGCGGCCAAGGCTTCCAATGGATGTAGAATCGATTGGACCGTTACCCGGCTGTGAGTTACCGCTGGCAACACTTCCGGTCCCATCTCGGTCATGACCCGATGAATCATCGCGAGAGACTGCGCCAAGCAACGGCCCTTGGCATGGGACCACACGCCGAGAAAAGGCAATCGCTTTTGCTCCGTTTTCTGGTCATAATGCGAAGTCACCGAGGGACCGACTTTTCCGGTTAATTGAGCCAAGATGCAGCTGGCGGAGGCCACTTCAAGCCGATGTTTGCGTCCTTGAGCCCGGAGCAAATCTGCCATTTCCATCGACAACTGCACTTACGATTTCAATTGTTTCGAGGACGATTCTACCCGTTGCACTTGGGACCCCAAGACGAATAGTCACGACGGTTCATTAATTTGAAACAGGCCTGGAAGGGCTAAGGATAAGCGCATCTTCGCTTCGGTTTCTGGTGCGAGACAGTGTAGCGTCCGTTGCTGCGAACGTAGCCTTTCGCTTGTTATACCGCCCGCCAATTCCCCGCGCGATAGACCGTGCCCGCAAGGCGTTTAAGATCGACGAAAGTCCCTGCCAATTCCAGCGGATGCCCCAGGTCTGTTACCGATCGGCACTCAGGCATCGCAGCATTTTGGCCACAAAGCAACTCCCCAGATGGCGCACTTCAAACTTCTCGGCAAGAAGCAGGAATCGGGTATTGTCGGCGATCAATCACAACCGGCGAGACTGATCTCGCTTTTTCACCCGATCCATCGATCTCGCGGGCGACACTGGCACACTCCACTCTGCCATCCGGCTAAAGCCACCCACCGGCCTTGGTATTTGATAACATAACGCAGGCCGCGACCGACAAAACCTTTGAGACCTAAGCCATAGTTCTGATCCATCAGAGAATCTCGGCGCCCTTACTCGCTGCAGGGAATCAATCGACCGGTCACCGCATAGTCGAAACGCGCCCCAATGACTCCCCCTAGCAACATATTACGGAATCTATAGCCTGAAGAGGATTTCTGGACTCGCATCTCTATGGTTCTGTACCCCTCCAGCTTGAATTCGAACTTGGGTCGCTCGCTACTCCGTTTGATCATGATGGTATCTGGCGTCTTTCCACGAGGAATGCCATTGATGAAAATAGTAGCACCTTGGGGATCCGTGCTAAATGACACCGGTTCGCTATCGTCTTTAGTGAGGGTGGCACACCCACCCAATAGGCCGCAAGCAACGACCAGAGCAACCAACAATGGGAGACGGAACAGAAGTGATAAATCACTCATAGCGATCGGAAAAAATAATTGGTCCTAGAACAACTCCAACTGTAACAATCGCAGCCAAGGTTACCCAACGAGGCGCAACCGGTAACACTCAAACGCACTTTACCCGTACATTCGTAACAGTCAATCAAATTGAGGGGGCATACGATTTGCAGTAATTCAAACCTCACATTTTCAAGCATTCGAAAATATTTGGTGTTCAAAAACTCGATTCATTCAATTCATGAATCGACCGAATACTTACGTTTTCTCTCTATGTCCAAATTAGCATCTTAAAATTCAGTTTGGTTTCGATTGAAAAGCCAAATCTTTGAAAACAGAGGGACTCCGAATTGCTAAATCATTTCTCTCCTGCCGATTTCCCTCTTTCGATTACGCTTGAAATTCCGGGAAACATGATCCACGCCGATAATCGCCCGCAATTGAAGGCTTTGATCGTCGACGGTCAGAACAACCATTCCGTTTGGCCCAAAGGCACGGTGATGATGAAACGGTACCTGGAAGAAACCGGCCTGTTCACCGTGGACGTCGCGCGCACGAAGTACACTTGGCAGGGAGCCCAACATTTCGAAGACTATCCCATCGAAGGCTTGGGAGAAACCAAGGCCACTCCCAAGCCGATCCCGATTTCGCGCCGGACTTTTCCCGATACGACGTCGTGATCAACAACAACGGTTGGCAGGTTCAGCCTTGGCCGGAAGCGACGCAAAAAGCCTTCGAAGCATTCATTCTGGGCGGGGGCGGAATGGTCGTCGTTCACGCGGCCAACAACAGTTGGCCCGAATGGGACGCCTACAACCGCATGATCGGCTTGGGGGGCTGGGGCAACCGAAACGAAAAAGACGGCCCCTACGTCTACTTCAACAATCGCGGGGAATTAGTCCGGGACAGCTCGCCCGGCCGGGGCGGAGCCCATGGGCCTCAGCACGAATTCCAGATCACGATACGCAATTCCACCCACCCGATCACTCGGGGCATGCCCACCAAATGGATGCACACCCGCGACGAACTTTACGACCGCTTGCGCGGTCCCGCCGAAAACATGCACGTCCTGGCGACCACCTTCGCCGCCAAGGAGAAGCGGGGAACCGACCGGCACGAACCGATGCTGCTGACCCTGACCTACGGCAAAGGCCGGATCTTCCATACGCCCATGGGACATGCCGATTACTCGATGGAATGCGTCGGATTCATCGTCTGCCTCCAACGGGGAACCGAATGGGCGGCTACCGGAAAAGTGACCCAGAAGGTCATACCCGAGGACTTCCCCACTGCGTCCCAATCCAGCAAACGAGTCTTCGAATAAGCAACGCTCGATCGAACCGGCTGCTGCGGGTGTCGAACACGTCACGAACCGATATCGCTCGACCTGGAGTACGGTACTGAAACCGGATATCACTCAGCGCAATTTCGACTGCCCTGACGCTTGCCGAATCTAACGAAGCCACCCCGTTAGCGACACCGGCGAACGGCGATTCGGAATGATCAGCCATCCTCACCGCCCGAAATGATGCCGCCGACCAAGGGTTCCGGGCGTCCTACGGCATCGATATGTCGAATACCGATCCGACCAGGAAATAGGCGAGCAAGGTAATAAACGCGATACTGACGAGATTGATCAGCACTCCGGCCCTGGCCATCTGAGGAACGCGCAAATATCCGCTGCCGAACACGATTGCGTTCGGCGGGGTCGCCACAGGAAACATGAAGGCGCAGGAAACCGCCAACGTCGCGGGGACCATCAGCAGCAACGGGTGAACTCCGAGTACCGGAGCCAAAGCGCCGCCGAGGATCGGCAGCATGATCGCCGCGGTCGCCACGTTGGACGTCAATTCAGTGACGAACGTTAACAACAGGGTAACGATCAACACGATCAACAACAGGTTAGCCCCTTTCAGGACCGTCAACTGAGTCCCGATCCATTCGACTAAACCGGTTTCGCTGAAACCCTTGGCCAAGGCCAGGCCGCCGCCGAAAAGGATCAACGTTCCCCAAGGAATCCGCTGGGCCCAATCCCAGTCGAGAGCGAACTGGCCGCGCCTCCAATCCACCGGCGTGACGAACAGGATCAAAGAACCAATCATGGCGACCGTGCCGTTATGCAATAACTCCGGTCGCGGAAACCAACTCGACCAGCCGGGAATCACCACTCCTCCCAAATCGATGTCGTCGCGAAATATCCAGAGCAATGCCGTGGCGATCCAAACGGTCAGAACGATTTTCTCTCCGCGTTGCATCGCCCCCAACTCACGCAAACGCCGGTCGAAATAGGCTTGCGAACCGGCCAGGGACAAACCTTCGAATCGGAAGAGCCATCGCGTCAGCAAGTACCAAGTGATCGCCAGCAAACTCACCGACAAGGGAAGGCCGATCATCATCCATTGCAAAAAGCCGATCTCCGGCGCCTCGGGATAGAACAATTCGTATTGGCCGAGTAAGACGCTATTGGGCGGCGAACCGATCAAGGTGGCCACTCCGCCGATGCTCGCGGAATAGGCGATGCCCAGCAGCACGCAGACGGCGAAACCGTCAAGGCCCGTTCCTTCGGCGTTCCGCTTCACCATTTCCACGACGGCCAAAGCGATCGGCAGCATCATCAACGCGGTAGCGGTATTAGAAATCCACATCGACAGGAAAGCCGTGGCCACCATGAATCCTCCGACCAACGTCTGGGGTTTCGAACCGGTGCGTTTGAGCACCTGCAAGGCGATGCGCTCGTGCAGGTTCCATTTTTGCATGGCCATGGCGATGAAGAATCCTCCGGCGAACAGGAAGATATTCGGATCGCCGTAGGCTTGGGAAACGCTCCGGGCCGAAATGATTCCCAACAACGGAAACAACGCCAAAGGGATCAAGGCGGTAGCCGCGAAGGGAACGGCCTCGAAAATCCACCAAACCACCATCAACGCCGTTACGGCCGCGACATGCTGCGCCGACAGGCTGAGGCCTTCGATTTCCGGTATCGCCATCACGCCCACAAACGCCACCGGTCCGAGAATCAATCCGATTTTTTGATAACCTCGATACATCCGCCCCTTTAATCCTGCCGATCCAACGCCCCGCGCCCCAACCTTTTTCCTCTGAGTTCTCTCTGCCGGCGATTGCCGATCCGTTCTCCGGCCCGAAAGGCTCAATGCCTCCGCCGCCCCGAACAGACGGCTTTAGCGGCCGGGAAAGCGAAACGACCAATTCCCCTATCCGGCGGCCAATTCCAAGTCGATTTCAGGCTTTCACCGCAACGATCCGGCGATACCATTGACCTCCTACCCCGAAAATAACAGATAATTGACATCGTAAAACCTCTGCGTGACAATCACTCCTTCTCGCACTCAACGACTAATGACTCTACCTCCATGCTCCAACATCAACTCATCCATCCGAAAATCAACGAGATCCTAGCCCGCGCCGGTCATCATTCCAGTATCCTGATCGCCGACGGCAACTATCCGGCTTCCACGAAAAGGGGGCCCCACGCCAAAATCGTATCGCTGAATTTAACCCCGGGCGTCGTCAATTGCAGCCAGGTCTTCGAGGCGATTCTTTCCGCTGTTCCCGTCGACAAAATCAACGTCATGGGCATCGACAACGGCGATTCCTACGCTCTGGACGGCGACCCGCCCATCTGGGTCAAATACCGCAAAATACTCGCCGGGAAAAACCTGGATCTGGATTTGGAGCCGATTCCCAAATGGGATTTCTACCACACGGTCATGTCCGACGATCATGTCCTTACCATTCAAACCGCCGAACAGGAATTATGGGCCAACATCCTGCTCTCGATCGGCTGCCGGATCTAGGCCGAGCGCCCGTTTCGCGGCCCCCCGCCGAATCGCCTTCGGCACCATAAGGATTTTCGCCCCATGCCAAACGCCACGATCAGCAAACCGGATTCGTTCGATTGGGAACGGCAGACCCACGATCAACGATCGCAGCGGACTGCGGCTTCGCTCGCCGCTGCGGACCAATCCGCCGCTTCGGTTGCCGTTCCCGAGCTTTCTCGAGATCGCATCCAATTAATGTTGCAAACCCGTGCCGTCTGCCAATCGCGTCCTGCCGCATACCTGCCCTTGCTGACTAAGGCAATCCTCTCGCCGGACGAATTAAAGGGCAAAGGCTTGTCGGTGCGCTTCGGCAGCGCACCGAGTCCGTTCGGCTATTGCGAATACGCGGAATCCCAACACGGCCTCTGCCACTTCCGGTTTCGAACGATCGGATACGAGTTCCTGCAATCCCAGTTGGCGAGAACCTGGCCCGAGGCCGTGTTCACGAGAGACGACCGGCGAGCCGAAGATCTCGTCGAAACCGCTTTCGCTACTCCCGAATCGCCGCCCTGCCGTTATATCGGCCCCGATCTCTGGGTGCCGGGTACGGATTTTCAAATGCAGGTCTGGAAAGCTCTCATCCAGATTCCTCCGGGAGCCCTGATTACCTATCAGTCGCTTGCCGTCCGCATTAACCGGCCCAAGGCTCAGCGAGCCGTCGGCAGCGCCGTCGGCGCCAATCCGGTAGCGCTCTTCATCCCCTGTCATCGAGTCATCCACGCTACCGGCCCCATCCGCAGCTATCGCTGGGGAACCGCCCGCAAACGTTCGCTCGTTTACCGGGAGAGGCTCCGTTGTCCGATGCCTTGAGCCGGATTTCAGCGGAGCCCGGCTACTCCGGCGACCGGATTCATCTCACCGGCCAATCGCGAACGCCGGCCCGCTTGGCCCACTGTTTCCAGGCGACGGTCAACTCCTCGACCTTTTGAGGCATCTGCTCGGCCAGATCGTTTAATTCCGACCGGTCTTTGCGGATGTGGTACAACTCGAATTGGCCGCGATGCTTCGACACCAATTTCCAATCGCCTTGTCTGATAGCCCGGTTGCCTTCGTGTTCCCAAAAAATCGGATTGGGCCGTTCCAGTTTTTTGCCCGTCAAGGCCGGAGCCAGGCTGATTCCTTCCAGTGGTTTGATTTTATGACCGGCATAGTTTTCGGGATAACGGCCGCCGGATAAATCGACGCAAGTCGCCATCAGATCGATCAAATGGGCCGGATCGTCCACCAACGGACCTTCCGCGGTCTGCCGCCGATTGGACGCCCTTCCCTGAGGAATGCCCTTGGGCCAATGAGCGATCAACGGACTCGAAATGCCGCCTTCGTGAACCCAATGTTTGTACTCGCGAAACGGAGTGTTGGAGGCGTTCGCCCAAGACAAACCGTAACCGATGTAGGTGTCCGCCGGACCGGGCATCACGCCTTGTCCCGTGCGAATCGGAAGCCCGTCGCGCGTGAACAACGGTTCCATCCTTTGCTGCAGTTCCCCGGGCTGCATGGGACGTCGCAGAGTAGGGTCCGGATGAGCCTTTCGCGAATTGCCGCCCCGTCCGTAGGTTTCCGCGCAAGCCCCGTTATCGGCCAAAAACAGGATCAAGGTATTATCTAACCGGTCGGTATCCTTGAGCGTTTGGACTATCCGGCCGATGCCTTGGTCCATGCGGTCCACCATTGCGGCGTAAACTTCCATGCACCGTTGTTCCCAAGGCTTTAATCTTTCCTCTTCCCAAGGATAGGAACGAGGGTCACGTGGGGAAAGCGGCCAAGCGGGATCGACCAATTGCATTTGCTTGAGCCGTTCATAACGCTCAGCCCGCAGCACGTCCCATCCTTTGGCATAACGTCCGTGATACTTGGTGATATCCTCAGGTAACGCATGCATCGGCCAGTGAGGCGCCGTGTGCGCCACATAGAGAAAAAACGGAGTGTCCGGATGATTAGCCTCGTGTTCCCGGATGTAACGGCAGGCATAATCGTTGATGGCGTCAGTGTAATAAAAATCTTCCCAAGGGGCTATCTGGGTGTTGTCCACCGTCAGGGTATTGGGATCGTAGAAACTTCCGGCCCCGTGGATCGTGCCGAAAAACCGATCGAATCCCCGCTGAATCGGCCAATTATCCTTGGGCCCCTCAGGCCTGATGAATCGGGAAACATGCCATTTTCCGGATTGATAGGAGCGGTAACCGGCACTCTTCAACGCTTCGGGAATGGTCACCGCCTGCCGGCTCAATTCACCGCGATAGGAATCGTACCCGCGGTCCGACATCATATGCCCTATCCCGGCTTGATGAGCATACAGGCCCGTCAACAACGAAGCTCGCGTGGGACAACACCTGGCCGTGTTGTAAAACTGGGTGAACCGCAGTCCGTCCTTGGCCAACGAATCCAGATTCGGCGTCTGAATCTCGCCGCCGTAACAGCCGATATCGGACCATCCCATATCATCGGCCATAATGATGACGAAATTGGGTTTTTCCGCCTGAGGCTGGGAAACAGCCAAAAACAAAAAGGCAAACAAACAAGCGTGGAACACTAGCAACGCTCGCGACAAACTACTGCCGTCGTTGGTTTTCATGGTCGGGAAACCTACTACGCGGCACGATGGCCCCGGACAAGCTTTATTTTCCTTCGCGCGTGATTCGTTTAGCCCTTTCGAACGACGACCGCCTCTCCCAAGCGGCCGATTCCCGCAGCCGTTCGAACCCGCTCCCCGCCCCGAAAACGAAGCTCTCCGTTATCGTCGCGAGCCGAGCCGTCAATCTGAGGACAAGTCGCCGATCCTTCGGTTACCGGGCTGCCGACCGCATCTTCCGTTCTTCAGACCGAGGCGTTCTTCCAGAGTCGATCGGCTTCTTCGGGACCGCCGCTCGGAAACCGTCCAATCCGTTTCCGGAACCTTCGAAGAATCATCGTTCGGAACGATTTGACGGCACTGTCCGAAGCGGCGGCGAAGAAGCGGTTTGGCCACGATCGAAAGAGCGTTTTCCGAAGACTCTCCGAAACAACGGAGAGATTTTTTCGCGCCCGGGCTATCGGTTTCGGCCCGACGCCCCCTACCCTCGTTTCCCCTCTGGAGATTTGCTTGTCAGGCCGCATCCGAACCCTTAACGTCTTCAACCGTCCGACCCACAAAGCAAAAGACCATGAAGGTTACGATTCCTGCCTCTGAGAACCATGGCGCGAACCGACCCGGCTCCCAGCCGTTCGATCGCCGTTCGTTTCTCGCGGCGACCACCTGCCTGTTGGGAATCTCGATGACTCAGAAACTAATCTCCGATACCGAACGAGACTGGTCAGGAACTAATCCGGTGCGATATCCGGACCCGGATATCGTCGTTTTGGACCAGCGATTCGGGCGTTACAAGCTCGGCAACACCCCCATTCAGCGAGTGCACACCGGAACCCTGTGGGCCGAAGGTCCGGCATGGAACGGCGTCGGAAAATATCTCGTCTGGAGCGACATCCCGAACGACAACCAGTACCGGATGCTGAACGAAAACGGAAAGATCAGCGTCTTCCGCCGCCCTTCGGGCAACAGCAACGGCAATACGTTCGATTACCGGGGCCGGCAGATTTCCTGCGAGCACGGAACCAGGCAAGTCGTCCGTTACGAATACGACGGGTCGAAAACCGTGCTCGCCTCCCACTGGCAAGGGAAGCCGTTCAACGCGCCTAACGACGCCGTGGTACATCCCGACGGTGGCATCTGGTTCACCGACCCCGGCTACGGAAGCATGATGAATTACGAAGGCAATCGCGGCCCGTTGCAGATCAAGGAAGCGGTCTACCGCATCGATCCGAAATCCGGAAAGATCGCCTTGGTCACCGACGAACTGATTAAACCGAACGGCCTGTGTTTTTCTCCGGATTATCGAAAGCTGTATATCGCGGACACGGGCGGCCGGGCCCCGAAACCGATCTACGTTTTCGACGTCACCCAAAACCAAACACTCCAGAACCGGAAGGAGTTCTGCAAAATGGAAATACCGGATGTCGGTGCCGGAGGATCGGACGGAATCCGTGCGGACGTGGACGGAAATATCTGGGCCAGCGCCGGCTGGTTCGGAAAGGGATTCGATGGCGTTCATATCTTCGCTCCCGACGGCGACTTGATCGGCCAGATTCGCCTGCCGGAAATCTGCTCCAACGTTTGCTTCGGAGGGCCCAAACGCAACCGCCTGTTCATGACGGCCAGCCAGTCGCTCTACGCCGTTTACGTAGAAACCCAGGGCGCCCATATTTGTTAGCCGCTTCGCCCGGGCGCCATCCGACTCCTTCAGATCTTCGGGGCTACGACTCCACGCTCGGTTTTTCGAAACCGGTAACTGCGGAGCGGCGTGTATCGCCTCCCTCGAAGCTCGGTTCGTCTGAATCTCAGTTCGTCGGTCGTTTTCCCCAGCGGACCTTTTTCGGAAGAGCCGAACCCATCTCTCACGGGTCTCGCATCGGTCTCCGGATTCGTCGAAGCGGCGATTGAATTCTTCGATTTCGGTTATCTCGGCACAGCCGCCGGTAAAACCTTGATTCGCCGGACCTGACTCATCCGCAATCTCCGCATTTCTTGCAGGGAATAACAGATCAATCTCCGCAATCCCTGCGGAGTAACCGGAACCAATCTCCGCATTTCTTGCGGGGAATAACAGACCAATCTCCGCAATCCCTGCGGAGAATGTTCTTGATCACTCCATGAATCAGGAGCAAAATCCCAGCAAAGAGCACAACCCATGGCTCAATATATCTATCATCTCGCTGCTTGGCCTGACTTCACGTGGGACCAAAATGCTTTAACTACCCCGTTGTCTGAGATTCGGTTTCGCCAAGGGCTTCTGTTAGGTCAGATGAAAAACCTCGGCTTTTCTGACCTTCAAGAGGCCCAAGTGGATACTCTGACATTGGATGTCGTCAAATCCAGTGAGATCGAAGGCGTGAACCTTAACCTGAATCAAGTGCGCTCGTCCATCGCCAAGCGGTTAGGCGTAGACATCGGCGGTGCGATTCCTGCAGACAGAAACGTCGAAGGCATTGTCGCCATGACGATCGACGCCACTCAGAACTATGACAAACCCCTTACCAAAGACCGCCTATGTACTTGGCAAGCGAAGTTATTCCCTTCCGGGAAGAGCGGCCTTTCCGAAATTACTGTCGGCAATTGGCGCGACGATGCGCGTGGGCCAATGCAAGTTGTCTCTGGTCCCTACGGCAGAGAGCAAGTTCACTACGAAGCGCCGTCGGCTTCACTCTTGGAAAAGGAAATGTCTCAGTTCTTGCAATGGGCGAACGAATCTGACGGAACCCATCCCCTGCTCCGAGCGGCGCTGGTGCATCTTTGGTTCGTCACAATCCACCCGTTCGAGGACGGCAACGGACGTATCGCGAGGGCGATCGCCGACTGGGCTCTGGCGCGAGCCGATAACCATTCTCAGCGTTTTTTCAGCATGTCCGCTCAAATACGCCGGGAACGCGAAGATTATTACGATATTTTGGAAATCATCCAAGCGGGAACTCTGGACGTCACTCAGTGGATGACTTGGTTCCTGGGCTGTTTAGGACGGGCGGTCGATGAGGCCGAATCCCAACTGACTACCGTGCTTCACAAAGCTCGGTTTTGGCATAAACATGCGGGCAAGCCCCTCAACGATCGACAACAGCTCCTTATTAATAAGCTGTTAAATGGATTTCACGGAAAATTGACCTCGACGAAGTGGGCCAAAATCGCCAAATGTTCCCAAGACACGGCGATCCGGGATATTCGAGATCTGATCGCCCACGATATGCTTCACCAAGATCCCGGCGGCGGGAGAAATACCAGTTACTCGCTGACAGATTTAAAACCCGTCGATTCTGGCGTCACGGCCGCAGCTGCAACCGAATCAGAACCGGTTAAGGATTGATCCCACGAAATTCGCCCCCTTGGTCTCTCCGCATCGAAGGCTTGTTCCGCGTTTATCCTGACCTCCTAATTTTTCCATGCTAAGCTGGCCGGATAATCAGAGCGGCGTGATCACTGCTTCCCGACAACAGACTTGATCCCTCAGCCATGAAACTCGCCTGCCGTCTGGAAGTGTTGCCCGGCAACGACGACCTGCAGCGTATCATTAATGCCCGAGATTACGGATTCGAAGGCATCGGACTGCCCGGAAGGCAACTGGAACGGCACCAAAAAAGTTGGTTGGAATTATTCACGGATAATCCCCCCCTTCCGGCTGTCAGCCTTTCCCTGGGATTTCGAGGCACTTTGCTTCACCCCCAGGAACGGAAACGGCAACGTTGCCGCGACTCGATTTGCCGGCTCATGGATACTTGCGTTCGGTTGAGAGTGAAACTGCTCAACGTCCCGCCGGTTTTGAAAGAGGATAATCCCGAAAGGATTACTTCGGCAGACCGGTACGACTCGATCGAGGCCAGACAAGACGCCCTCATGCTCGACCAACTTCCGATCCTGGGCGGCGAAGCTCGATCACGCGGCCTGCTGTTGCTACTGGAACCGGTAAACCGTTACGAATCGGATTATCTCCATTCCATAGAACACGGAGCGAGGTTGTGCCGTTTAGCGCAACACCCGTCGGTGGGACTCACCATCGATACGTTTCACATGCAACTCGAAGAACCCAATTACCGACAGGCCATCCGCAACGCCCGAGATCAGATTCGTCACGTTCACTTGGCAGACAACACTCGCACGGAACCCGGGTCCGGATCGTTAGATCAGACTGCGATTTTCCAAGCCCTGAAAGCCATCGATTACTCCGGATGGTTTGAAGTGGAATGCCGAAAATTATCCGGTCCCGGAGCGACCGTCTTTCCCCGCTCGGTGAAATTTCTCAAGGAGCTTTGGGCGAACGCTTAACCCGGCAACGACGGCGTTCCGTCGTTTTTCTCGCGGAAATCCCTCTCGTCCCGATCCCGAATTCGGTTTCCGCAGCGATCGACTCGGAAGGAAGTTTTGCTCTCGTTATCGTCAGGACAACTGGAGACATTGATGACGTGACCGACCGCCGGAAAACTGGCAAAATGACTTCCCGATAATCAAAGCCCAGGGGGAACCATCGAAACCAACCGTCAGGAACCAAACAGCGGGTCGGACCGGCAAGACGCCCCTTTATCCCAAAGTTTCTCCGATCTGGATTATGCGAAAGTAGATCTCGACCGGAGCCGCCGGCAGGGATTTCCGGAAGTCGTTTTCGGCACCGGTAAAACGGCAGAACAAATCATCGGCATCGCCGAAACCTTGGTAAGGGCGAACCAACCTCTGCTCGTCACCAGAGTGAACGAACCGATCGCCGAAGCCTTCGTCGACGCTTTTCCCCAAGCCCAATATCATACGCCGGCGCAATGCCTTACCCTAACCCATCAGCCGCTCCCCAAAAGATCGGGAACCATTCTGATTGCTACGGGAGGCACCTCCGATATGCCCGTAGCCGAAGAGGCCGCGGTCACGGCCGACTTCATGGGCAATCACGTCGAAAAGCATTACGACATCGGCGTCGCCGGTTTGAATCGGCTGTTGGCCAAACTGCCGTCGTTGCGCCAAGCCCAGGTCATCATCGCGGTAGCCGGCATGGAAGGCGCCCTGCCCAGCGTCATCGCCGGACTGGTAGATAAACCCATCATTGCCGTACCGACCAGCGTAGGATACGGAGCTCATTTCGAAGGACTCGCTTCCCTCTTGGGCATGCTGAACAGTTGCGGCAGCGGAGTGACCGTCGTCAACATCGATAACGGATTCGGTGCGGCTTTCGCCGCCAACCGGATCAATCGAACGCTGAATCCTTGAACGAACGCCATTCGACAAAATCCGAATCCCTTTTCACCATTTCGAAACGGTCGCCCCGATCGACAACGGTTCCGACTCAAGAGCGCACAGCATGAAGATACTCTATCTGGATCTGTTCAGCGGTATGAGCGGCGACATGTTTATCGGAGCCATGATCGATCTCGGCCTCTCCCCGGAATCGCTGGAAACCGAACTGAGTCGATTGGGGCTGAAGGAGTACGATTTGAAGTTCGAACGTCAAAGCCGCTCCCAAGTCGAAGGAGTCAAATTCGACGTCATTCTCCACGAGACCGAGACTGCCCATCACCATCATCACGGGCATCACCACCACGGGCCCGGTCCGGCCGACCAGCAACCGGATCACGAACCCGAGCATGGTCGAAATTTCACCCAGATCAGAGCGTTGCTGAAACAGAGCGAGCTTTCGGATTGGATCAAACAAAACTCCGTCGAAACCTTCGCCCGCATCGCGCGAGCCGAAGGCAAGGTTCACGGCGTTCCTCCCGAAGAAGTTCATTTCCATGAAGTGGGTGCCGTGGATTCCATTGTCGATATCGTCGGGGCGGCCGTTGCGCTGGAACTGATGGACCGGCCTCGGGTTCGCGCTTCGAAGGTGATCGAAGGCAGCGGTTGGGTTAAGTGCGCTCACGGACGTTTTCCCGTACCGACCATGGCCACGCTGGCTATTTTAGGCGAACGAGGCATCGCGGTCAGCCAAACGGACGAAACCCATGAATTGGTCACTCCCACCGGAGCGGCCCTGCTGGCGCAATTCGCCGAATCCTTCGAACCCATGCAGGAACTGGTGGCGACGAAAATCGGTTACGGATTAGGGACTCGGGAGCTCCAAAGCCGACCCAACGTCTTGCGAGCCGTCCTCAGCGAACTCCCGGAATCCAATCCGGTTTCGACCCAGTCGTCGGAACCCGAGCTCGAGGAAACGGACACGATCGTAATCGTCGAGTGCAACCTCGACGATACGACTCCCGAACTGCTCGGCTACGTTTTAGATCAAACCTTGGAGGCAGGCGCCTTGGACGCCTTTCATTCGCCGATCCAGATGAAAAAGCAACGACCGGGAGTGCTCTTTTCCCTACTCTGCCGGCCCCGTGACATCGACCGGTTCGTTCGTTTGATACTTACCGAAACCAGCGCCTTCGGCGTCAGAACTTATCGGGCCGAAAGATCCAAACTGCAACGAACCGTCGAGTCGGTCGCGACGCCCTACGGACCGGTACCCGTCAAAATTGGCATACTGGACGGCAAGGCGATCAAGGCCCAACCCGAATACGAAACCTGTCGTCAATTGGCCCGGCAACATCAGGTCACGGTGAGAGAAGTATTCGATAGCGCCCAGTTCCGGTATCGCCAACTCCAGCTGGAAAAAACTTCTACGGACCGGTCGCCGGCCGCCTCCGACGCAACTTGATTCGCCAGTTGCAGTGAACGCTCCGGACTTGAATTCGGCCCGTCGATAACCCAAGCTATCGCCGCAATTCACTTCACGGACTAATCGAAAGTTCTATGGCGACCGGCAACGATATTCGCAAGGGCATGGCCATCAATTATCAGGGCGAACTTTGCCTGGTATTGGAGACTCAGCATCGGACCCCGGGGAACAAGCGGGCCTTCGTTCAGATGAGTCTGCGCAATCTTCGAACCGGTAATTCGTCCGACGTCCGCTTCAGTTCCACCGAACGCATCGAAGTGATCCCCTTGCATTCCAAAAAGATGGAGTACAGTTACCAGGACGGCGACGATTACGTTTTTTCGGATCCCGACACCTACGAAACAGTGACGCTCAACCGGTCCCTGGTAGGCAATCTCAAGGATTATTTGATCGAAAACGAAACCTGCACGATCACCTTTGTCGACGACCGCGCCATAGCCTTCGAATTACCCCCCAGCGTTATCCTCACCGTCAAGGAAGCTCCTGAAGGAATCAAAGGCGATTCGACGAGCAACGTACAGAAAACCATCACCTTGGAAACGGGAATCGATATCCAAGCCCCCCTGTTTATCAAGACGGGCGAGAAGATTCGCGTCGACACTCGCAGCGGGAAATATCTGGAGCGAGCCTGAACGCCCCTGCCCAACGACGGAGCCGGAATTCAACTGCGCCGGCCCCTTGTCCGAAGCGGTCGCAACGACCGCGGAATCCGCTCTTGGCCCCGACCGGAAACGGGTAACGCCATTACCCGTTTTCTCTTCCGGCGTTTCACCGTTTTTTTTCAAATTGGCCGTCCGGATTAGTCCCCGTCTCCCCCCTGCCTCGAAACGTCCGAAACTTTCGTTCGTCTCGCTGAAAAAAACGAAGCGGATTGAGCGGAAGCGGCCTCTTCCCACTTGTTCCCCATCACGGGATCGAATGGTCGGGGCCCGTTCAACTCTTCCCCGTAAGGAATCGGGACTTCAACCGGGCGACCGCCCCGAACAAAACGACCCCCAACGCCGAGAACACTCCTACCCAAACTCCATAACGGTCCGGAGGCAAACTCCCGGTTCCGCCAGGCGGCAGCGCCGCCGCTAACCGCTCGCCCTTCCCGGGATACGGCAACGAAGCCATCACCTTCCCGGTTTCGGAAACCAATTGGGTGATCCCGGAACTGGCCAACCGGAACACGGGCACGCCGTATTCCGCAGCCCGGATCGGCGCTATCTTCGCATGCAACTCATGTTGCGCGGCTCCCCAATGAACGTCGTCCATGGTCGGCACGATCAACCATTCGGCGCCCTGCCGGATCAATTCGTCCGTCACTCTGGTGTAACTGAGATCATAACAGATACACAGGCCTATCCGGCCCCAAGGCGATTGCCAAACCCGCTGTTCCTCGGCAGGTGTTCCGTCGTTAAGAAACTGCACCGGGACCGCTTTGGGTTGCTCGAAAACGATCTTCCCTTCCGGCCCGATCACGAACGCGGTATTATAGAATTCTCCGTCGCCGATCGGTAACCGCCCGCCGATGATCAAATGCTTTCCCTGATCCCGGACCCATTCGAGCAACGCGGCCGGCGGCAGATTTTCCAGCGAATATTCGCTGAGCACGATCAGGTCGACTTCCGGTTCGGCCGCCGAGAATTCGTCTAGCTCGTTCATCAACTCGGAGAACGACGGATGCTCCAATTGAAATCCCCCCACCCGAACGGGCGACTCCCCGGCGATATCGGCTTCGGAAACCGGCCGCAACGAGACTGCTATCAACCCGGCGAACACCACTGTCCCGAAAATCCAACGCCACTTCAGAGTTAAACCAAACAGCCATCCCGAACCCGCCATCAACAAAAACCCAACGCCGAAAACGCCGGCCAAGGGTAACAGGAACGACAGGTTCGTTTCGGCCAACAGACTGCCCACGCTTACCCAGGAAAACCGAAGGTAATAGAGTTCGCTCCGAAAGAATTCGAGGCCCATCCACATTAACGGAATCAACCACCAGCCCGAATGGCTTCCGGTCGACCGCCGGACGTAGGAAGCGAGCGCAACGAACGAACCGATCCAAAACGCCAGCACCAACCACAGGCACAAGGCGGGCCAACCGAAAATGATCCAAAGGAATCCGGTTTGCGGAACGAAAGTCGCCAGTCCAGCCGACAATCCTACGTAAAACGCCGTTCTAGTCGGTCGAACATAGGTCAACGCCATTAGGCAAAGGCAATAGCACCAAGCCAAGGCCGGCCCGATAACGACTTGGGAGGCGACCCAATAAATCGCTCCGGCCAGACCAGCGACGCCCAACGCGACTAACGTCGGCAGTCCCTGGGAATCGTCGTCTTTCGGTTGATCGCTTTCCTCCTTCACCGATTGTCTTTTCCGATACCGTTGCGAAGTTCTCGCCTCAGTTCCTAACCGCCGATGCCGCCCGGCGATCGGGCGACGGCACCCGAAACAAAATCCCTATTTGCCCGCCGATCTTTTCTCGTTCCGTAGCCTGCCGTGCCGACGGGAACGCTCCCCTTCCAAGCCGTATCGAATCCCCCAAAACGAACGACTTGGAATCAGGTCGATCCGAGGTTCGGATTTGAACACCCAACCTAAGGTTTCGAGCCTCTTTTGATCGCCTTCAGTCGTTCGAAATCCGGCGACTTGGTGTAATAGGGATCCAGCGGAAAACATCCACTGGCCAAACCGTTGCGGGGCGCGGTCGTACAGTCGCTGAACGTGCGGCAAATTTTCTTGGCCACTAATTTTCCCTGTTCCAAGGCGTCGACCATGATCTCGGGATAACTCAGCACGATCCGCCCTAACCCGACGCTGTCGGTCCAACCGTCACGCAGGGCTGCCTGAGCCACCAGCGGCAAAAACTCCTGCAGATAACTATACCCGGTGCCGACGACGATCAGGTTTTCGGGAGCCCGTTGCCTGATTTGGCGGGTAACCCACAACAGCCTGGCCACGTCGATCAAGGGATCGTAAGCCGGCAGGTATCCGTCGGAAGGAGGATAGGCCGCCGGGCGCTGGATATGGGGATTATAGTACGGGGACCCGGCGCTCACGTTGATCAGTTTGATCCCCAATTCGTGGCACAATTCTACGAATGCGAAGGTTTCCTCCAAGTCGTATTCCACCGGATTATCTTGCCGGGTCGCAAATCCGTATTCGTAGGGAAGCCGTTCGCTGAAGTCCATCGGGATTCCCGGTCCGGGAGCGCGCGACGACGCTTTGGCCGAATCCTCCTGAAACGGAACGAAATCAAAGGCGCTCAGTCGGACTCCCAAATCGATGGCGTTGCCCGAGTCCCGGATACCCTGAACGATTTCGCGCAGCATCCGGGTCCGGTTTTCAAAAGAACCGCCGTATTTTCCGGGACGAACGCGAGCGCTCAAAAACTCGTGCAGCAGATACCCGTGGCAATGTTTGATGTCGACGAAATCCGCTCCGGCATCGCGAGCTACTCGGGCCGCGGCGACATACGCTTCGATCAAGACTTTGATCTCGTCGTCGGTCAAAACCGCTTCGTCGCTTTTCAAAGGGTATTTTTTTTCCAATACCGGATGGCGATAAACAACTCTCGGTTCCGAATCACCTTGGGCGTTCGGACGGCAAAACCTGCCGGAATGAGTCAGTTGAAAACCGATAACCAAATCCTCCGAACTTCCATGACGACTTTGATGGGTTTCCTCCAAATGCGAACGCAACCGTTCCAAATCCACCCGGCGATCGGAGTCGATAATCAACTGATTCGGATTGGCCCGACCGTCCGGACGAACGGCCATGGCTTCGCCGCCGTAAATCAGTTTCGCTCCGCTGAGACCGAACCGTTCCCAGCGCCGGCGAACTGCCTCGGTGGGTCGGCCGTCGGTCGTCCCGTCCCAACCTTCCATCGGTTGCACCGCCCAGCGATTGCCGATCAATTTGCCGTTCACCCGCACTTGGTCCAAAGGCCGGATTAACGGCGAGTCGCTCTTCGGTTGAATCTCGTCGTCGCAAGGGAGCCACACTCCTAATTCCGTCAGGCGACGACGAAAAGCTTCGGCGGTTCGCAGGGAAGCCAATTTGATCGGTTTGGTCGGCCAGAAACTCATGACCCCAGACTATCAAAAAACCGATAGGGACTTCGTCCCCTGGCTTCCCGCCAAATCATCAACGCCAATTCGCGAGCGTGGTAATCTCCCCACATGGAACTCTCTCCGCAAGGGACGCGTCGTCCGGCCGGAATATAATCCCAACCGTTCGGTCGATGATAAACCGAATGAAGAATCAAACCCTGATGTTCCGGATCGGTCGAAAGATAAGGCTCGGAAAAAAGCGAGCGCGCTACCGTCAGTCCGGCCTGCCGGTAACGGGTGAACGACTCGTTCCTGCCGTCGTTTCGCTCCAACCAGTTCCCTAATCTCAAGAGTCCTTGCGCCGCAATCGCGGCCGCCGAACTGTCCATCGGTTCCCACTCGTTGAACGGTTCCGAATCACGAGCGAGATAATCGCCCATTCGCGCCGTCCCCGGAGCCCCGGTATCCCATATCGGAATCCCGTCGGCACAGGAATTCTTCAAGTAAAAATCGGCGGTCGCTTCCGCCGCTCGCCGCATCGTCGCTCCCAATTCGTTCCCGTCGCAGGACGCCCGTTCTTCCGTCGAGAGCGAATCCAGAAATTCCAATTGTTCGGCGAAGCCGCAAATCGCCCAAGCCAACCCCCGGGTCCATGTCGAATACGGCGAATAACCCTGCTGCGAATTCGGACAACGAAAATTGCCGTCCCTAACATTGAATACGCTTTCGTGAGCCGTTCGGCCTCGAACATCCCAAACGTCTCTGCCCTCTCCGTAGTAGACGCTATAACGGGCCGTCTCCCGAGCGTGCTGGGCTAACCGATCCAGCAACGAAATCTCCCGATCACCCTCCGCCCAAAGCCGTTGTCCCAGACCATGAGCCAGCGCCAGAGAACGCAACGAACGCACGGTATCGACGAACAACGAATGCGGTCCGTTAAACGAATAAACGAACCCCCCGCCATCGGCGGTGTCAGTCCAGCGAGCCGCCTGAACGGCTCCTGACGCCTTCAAGGCTAATTCGTAAAAATCCCGTTCGGAGGCGTTCTCCGCCAACGTTCCTTCACGCATCAGCCGCAAGAGATTGCCGTAGGTTGATACGTTGTTGAAACCATGATCGTGAACGCCGACATGGGTAACATGAGCGGACATCCGGCGAACGGTCTCTTCACGACCCAACTCGAGGAATCGTTTTTCTCCGGTAATCTCGTATTGCAACACCGCCGACCCGTAACGAAAGCCTTGGGTCCATTCGGTCCAACCCCGGGTGGCGTATCGTCCCTCGACGGTAAAAACCGGGGTGCCGTTAGACGGCTCCCAAGTGCGCTCGATCGCCGCTATCTTGGTGGCCGACAACTCCATCAACCGATCGACCAGAGGCAGAAAATCCCTCGCCTGCAACTGCTGATTGATCTTGATAGCCATATCGATCCGGCGACGAAAGATACTTCCGGTTGGGTTAACGATCAGGCGGAAATCGGGCAGCGGGTCAAGGACTCACTTTCAACCGCTCCGGATCATCGTCGGGAAACATTAATACGCCGTGCTCCTTGTAGGGCTTGAGCATGAAATGAGTGCACGTGGACACCACCCCTTCCAGAGCAGCCAGTTTTTCGGCCACGAAAGTCGCCACGTCATGAAGGCTGCCTCCCTCAACCACTACCAGCAAATCGTAGCCGCCCGACACCAGATAACAGGTTCGGACCTCGTGATAGCGAGCGATGCGCGTAGCCACCCGATTGAAGCCTCCCGAACGTTCCGGCGTCGTCCGCACCTCGATGACGGCCCGCACCCGGTCCACTCCCAGCAATTCCTCGTCGATCAACGTCCGATATCCGAGGATCACCTTTTGGTTTTCGTATTTCTTGATCGCCTCGACGATCTCCTCTTCGGGCTTGCCCAACCGACGAGACAACTCGGCTGGAGTCAGCGAAGCGTTCTCGCGCAGACTTTTCAATAACGGGTCCATCGTCCCGGCGAATTGTCTAGGAACTGACCGTAAGAATCAATCCCTCAACGAGGATTCCGGCTCGCCACGGAATTTCGAAGACGCTCAAGTTGCTGGGGCAATACTTCCAACACCCGGGCCACGTCGCGATCGGTACTCGTCCGCCCGAGACTGAAACGCACGCTACCCAAAGCCCGAGAGCGGGGAACGTTCATCGCCGTCAGCACATGCGAGGGTTCGGTAGAACCGGCCATGCAGGCCGAACCGCTGGAGACGCAAATACCTTCCTTCTCCAACAGCAACACCAGAGCTTCCGATTCGACCCCTTCGAAGGCTAGGTACGCAGTATTGAATAACCGGTTATCAGCCATGCCGTTGCGGTAGACCGACGGTAGACTAAGCAACCCTTCCTCCAAGCGATCGCGAAGCCGGCGGTCCTTGGCCTCCGATTCAACCATGCGCTTTTGGGCCAGATCGGCCGCCGCTCCCAACGCTACGATGGAAGCCACGTTGCAGGTTCCACCCCGTCGCCCGTTTTCCTGCGTGCCGCCCAAAATGAACGACTGCCATGGCGCTCCGGTTCGGACATACAGCGCTCCCACTCCCTTGGGCGCGTACAACTTGTGGCCCGACAGGGACAGATAATCTAATCCCGCCGAACAAACATCTATCGGTATTTTCCCCGCAGCCTGAACGGCGTCGGAATGACACGGTATGCCTCGCTGCCGACACGACCGGGCGATTGGCTCCACCGGAAAAAGGATGCCCGTCTCGTTGTTGGCCCACATCACAGAAACCAGACCGGTATCCTCGGCCAGCAAACTTTCCAATTCGTCCAAGTCGAGAGATCCGTCCGACCCCACGCTCAATTGGGAAACCCGATGCCCCCGTCTTTCGTAGTATTCCGCCGCCCGCAAACCGCAGGAATGTTCGACGGAGGTTAGAATCAGATGCGGCCGCCGGTCGCCGACGTTCAAAGCGCAGTTGAATGCGGTATTGCTGCTCTCGGTGCCCCCTCCGGTAAACACGATTTCCTTCGGGGCCGCGTTCAGCAACCCGGCCACCGAATGGCGGGCTCGATCGATAGCCTTTCTTTCCCGACGCCCGAAGTCGTAGATACTGGAGGGATTGCCCCAGCGGTCCCGAAGAAATGGCTCCATAGCCTCGAAAACTTCCTCGGCTATGGGAGTCGTCGCGTTATGATCGAAATAATGCAATGGTCAGCCTCCGCGAACTCGGTCGTCACTCTGTCCCGGACCAATCATCACCCGTTGGCCATTGGAAATCAATTGATATTCGTCAATAACTCAACAAGCTCCAAGTTAATGTAGTAACTTCTCCGACCGGACCGACGCTTTTCCAAGATGCCGTAATTTGCCAATTCATCGAGATACTTGCCCGCTGTCTGACGAGTCACGTTCAAGTCGTTTTCCACTTGGTAAATACTCGTATAAGGATGCCGAAATATCGTATCCAGCAGACCTTGGTTATAGATTTTGGACTTTTTTGAACGAAGGTCACGCTTGATTTTTGTCATTTGATCACGGATACCGGTTGCCAGTTCAATGGTAGTGACCGAAGTCTCTCTCACGGCGGTTAGCATATACAGCACCCATTTTTCCCAAACTTCGGAAATTCCGTTCGTATCGTTTACCTCCCGGAGCAGCCGATAATAAGTACTCCTGGTCCGGATCAGATAACGACTGAGATAGAGGATCGGAACGGTCAATAATCCGGTGTGGACCAAATAGAGAATATTCAGAATCCTTCCGATGCGGCCATTTCCGTCTGGAAACGGGTGAATGCTCTCAAACTGATGATGAATAAGGGCCATCTTGACCAAGGGGTCAAGAGAGCATTCGTCGTCCCGATTGACGAAACGTTCCAACGCTCCCATCAGTCTCACGATTTCTTCTGGTTCCTGAGGCGGCACATAAACTATCTCTCCGTCAGCCATGTCTTTAATCACCGTTCTGGGTGTTTTTCTGAATCCATCATCCCTCTTCAATAATATCCGAAACATTTCGACAAGCGTTTTTCCGGAAATGATGTTATGCATCTTCGACATCTGGGTATGACCGTATTTCAATATTTCACGGTATCTCATCACTTCCTTGGTTTCAGCCTTTTGAGCTTTTTCGAAAAACGAATCTGCCTGAAAAAGTTCGTCGTTGGTAGTGATAATTCCTTCGATTTCCGACGACGCCTTGGCTTCCTGAAGAACCAAGGTATCGAGGAGAATCTCAGCATTGGGGATCATGGTAGAAAGCGTTTTCAGTTCCGCCAACGATCGGTGAGTTTCGATCAGGGCCTTAAAAATTTCCTTGGTCTCGAGGGTGGCTGAGGGCGGCAAATCTGGCAATTTACGGGACGGAGTCAGTTCCTGAGCTAGTCCTTGTTCACGATTCTCGGTTTTCGCTATCACAAAATCCATCATGGGTTAGCTTTGTTTACTCGTCAAGCCTTTTTTAGCGATAAAATTCATTTTTCTTTACCTGTTTTTCCCAAAACATGAAATATCGCTCCCAATTCAATGAGTAATCGACCAATGTCTGGGTTTTCCCGTTTGCTTACCTGTTTTCCTGAAATGTTCGTTTCGATAACACGTTTGACGTTTCTGTTTGAAAATTCCGGTTTTCTTTACTTCTTTTCCTGAAAACACCAAAGTTTCCTGCGATTCCAGCGATAAAGTTATCCATCTGGCTAAAATGTTCCCGTTTGCTTACCTGTTTTCCTGAAATGTTCGTTTCGATAACACGTTTGACTGGTTAGGTTTGAAAATTCCGGTTTTCTTTACCTGTTTTCCTGAAAATACAGTGGTTTCCTGCAATTCCAACGAAAAAGTGATCCATCTGGCTAAAATGTTCCTGTTCGCTTACCTGTTTTCCTGAAATGTTCGTTTCGATAACACGTTTGACTGGTTAGGTTTGAAAATTTCGGTTTTCTTTACCTGTTTTCCTGAAAATACAGTGGTTTCCTGCAATTCCAACGAAAAAGTGATCCATCTGGCTAAAATGTTCCTGTTCGCTTACCTGTTTTCCTGAAATGTTCGTTTCAATAACATGTTTGACTGGTTAGGTTTGAAAATTCCGGTTTTCTTTACCTGTTTACCTGAAAACACAATGGTTTCCTGCGATTCCAGCGATAAAGTGATCCATCTGGCTAAAATGTTCCCGTTCGCTTACCTGTTTTCCTGAAATGTTCGTTTCGATAACATGTTTGACGTTTCTGTTTGAAAATTCCGGTTTTCTTTACCTGTTTACCTGAAAATACAAAAGTTTCTTGCGATTCCAGCGATAAAGTTATCCATCTGGCTATTATTTTCCCGTTTGCTTACCTTTTTTCCTGATATGTTCGTTGAGATAACATATTTGACTGGTTCTGATTGAAAAAGTCGGTTTTCTTTACCTGTTTACCTGAAAATACAGTAGTTTCCTGCGATCCCAGCGCAAAAGTTATCCATCTGGCTATTATTTTCCCGTTTGCTTACCTGTTTTCCTGAAATGTTCGTTGTGATAACATGTTTGACGTTTCTATTTGAAAATTCCGGTTTTCTTTACCTGTTTTCCCGAAAATACCAAAGTTTCCTGCGATTCCAGCGGAAAAATGATCCATCTGGCTAAATTGTTCCCGTTCGCTTACCTGTTTTCCTGAAATGTTCGTTGTGATAACATGTTTGACCGTTCCTGTTTGAAAATTTCAGTTTTCTTTACCTGTTTTCCTGATTTATCCAGTTTTCGTCATTCGATTCCAACGAAAAAGTTATCCATCTGGCTAAATCTTTCCCATTCGCTTACCTGTTTTCCTGAAATGTTCGTTCCGATAACATGTTTGACTGGTTAGGTTTGAAAATTTCGGTTTTCTTTACCTGTTTCTCTGAAAATACGAAAGGTTCCTGCGATTCCAGCGATAAAGTGATCCATCTGGCTATTATTTTCCCGTTTGCTTACCTGTTTTCCTGAAATGTTCGTTCCGATAACATGTTTGACTGGTTAGGTTTGAAAATTTCGGTTTTCTTTACCTGTTTTCCTGAAAATACATAAGTTTCCTGCAATTCCAGCGAAAAAGTGATCCAGCTGACTATAATTCTCCCGTTCGCTTACCTGTTTTGCTGAAATGTTCGTTTCGATAACATGTTTGACGTTTCTGTTCGAAAATTTCGGTTTTCTTTACATGTTTTCGTGATTCGATAACAACGAAAAGAACTGTAATCATCCTGTTTCTTGACGATTCTCAACCAATCTCCATTTACTGTCTGAATACATGATCTTACGGATTACGGTAGAGTTTTACCGTTACACTACGGCTCTCATCGTCAGCAACTGCTGACTTCGAGTAAGCAAGGTCCGAAACGACATCCTGAAAATCATCCTCGAATTGGAAAACACGCCTCTTTCCCATTTGCCCCCGATCGAACACCTGCATACCAATCGGATCACTCGAACTTTCCGTAACGACCGCTACGATACTGCCTTTCGGCCAGTCTCTTCGGTGTTCTGAATCAGGGCCGTCCCCTCGGCTCGAAAATCTTTCGATTGCCGCCCGGCGGCCAAACCATTAATAATCCGGGCGCATGAACTTGAACGCGGAATGCATTTTCGATGGAGGAGCCATACTAGGTGAGGGGCCGGTCTGGGACGAAAGAACGGGTTCACTCGACTGGATCGATATCGAACGCGGCAAGATTTGCCGATTCAACCCCGTTACCGGCGTCAATCAAGAATGGGTGATAGCCGAACAAGTGGGTTTCGCCGTCAACACCGATGAAGGAAATGTGCTGGCCGGCACCCGTCGAGGATTAATCCGTTTTTCACGCACAACCGGCAAAACGACTCCATGGATCGATCCCGAAGCCGAACTACCCGATAACCGATTCAACGACGGCAAATGCGACCTCCAAGGGCGTCTTTGGGCCGGAACCATGTGTTTGGACGAATCGAAAATCGAGGGAAGCCTCTACCGTATCGACCCTGACGGAACAGTCGACCGGCAACTGAATCCCGTCCAAATTTCCAATGGCCTCGCTTGGTCGGCCGATTCGCAACGCATGTACTATATCGACTCGCCAACCCGACGAATCGATGTCTTCGATTTCGATCCCGAGCACGGTCGAATCACCAATCGACGAACCCTGGCCGTCATTGAAGAATCCGGTTTTCCCGACGGGATGACCATCGATGCCGAAGGACATCTCTGGGTTGCCCTCTGGGAAGGTTGGGGAGTCGTGTGCTTGAATTCGAAAACCGGCGAACAACTAGCGAAAATCGACGTTCCGGTCTCGAGAGTTACTTCCTGTTGTTTCGGAGGATCGAATTTGACGGACCTTTACATCACCACCGCCAGCCGCGATCTGACCGAAGCCGATCGACAAAAGCAACCGAACGCCGGCGGTCTCTTTGTGGCCCGCCCAGGTATCGAAGGCACTGCGAGTATCCGATTTCGAAAGGGTTGAACGGTAGACCTGATCCGTCACTGCAACATGGCTGATCTGCGAGAACCTGAATTCGACCTTGCCCCTAATTTCGTAGTTAAGATCTGGCGATCCAACGCTTCAAAGAGAGGTTTTGAAAATTTGCAATAATTGACGAGCGAGCAAATAAACTCTATTCGCAACAATTCCAATGATAACGAGGAAAACAATCTTCAAACTGTCAGTGAACAAACGAAAACTGGCTTCCCCAACCGGAAAACAACCAGAATAAGCAAAGTCGGATACCGAATCTAGTTCGATATCCGGCAGGATACTTTCCGTAATCCAGCAAAAGCCAAACGCCGGACGTCACAAAATCGCTGCTCTTCTAATCTCTATCGAATCAAAAATCCAATGCCTCTTGAATAAACTACGGGATGCCGGAAAAATCAGCCGCGTCGCCCCGGCAAGGGCGGGCATTGGCTCATCATGAATATCTCCGCTCCTCAACACGAATCCACCGACGATGATCTCCCTCGATGACCTGTTCGTCAGCACCTGCCGCCAATCGTCTTCCGGAAAGTGATGAGCGCTAACGTTCCTTCCGTCATCGATATCGGCCTGAACCTAACCCACAAATCCTTCCAGGAGGACTTGCTCGAAGTCGTGGAGCGGGCCAAACAGGCCGACGTCGACCGCATGATTCTAACCGGATCGTCCGTCGAGGGCAGCCAGGATGCGCTGAACTTAGCCCGGCGATATTCCGGCACGATGTTTTCCACGGCCGGCATCCATCCTCATCACGCCGCCGATTGCCAAACGGACTCCCTGACCATACTAAGGCAACTGGCCCAAGAAAAGCTGGTGGTAGCCATCGGCGAATGCGGCTTGGACTACTTTCGCGATTTTTCTCCTCGCGAGGCGCAACGCTCCTGTTTCCGGCGACACCTGGATTTGGCCCAGGAACTGCAACTGCCGGTCTTCCTCCATGAACGTGACGCTCACGACGATTTTCTCTCCCTGCTGGAACCGGCCATGCCTGATCTGAAGGGAGCGGTCGTTCATTGCTTCACCGACAGTCCGGCCGTCATGCAAGCTTACCTCAACCTAGGATGTTATCTCGGCATCACGGGCTGGGTTTGCGACGAACGTCGAGGAGAAGCCTTGCGTCAGTCGGTCCCTCTCATACCCGACGATCGCCTGATGATCGAAACCGACGCCCCTTATCTGATGCCCCGCGATCTGCCCCAGTCGCCGAAATCGCGCCGGAACGAACCCTGCCACCTCCCTCATATCGGCCGCGAAATCGCTTCGCTCAGAAACCAGTCCTACGAACGATTGGCCGAATTGACGACCCGGAACACCGAACGCTTTTTCGAACTGCCCAAACCGGAAAATACCACTTCATGAAATTGGTTTCCTGGAACGTCAACGGGATACGAGCCATCCTCAAGAAAGGCTTTCTGGATTTGCTCGACGAATTCTCGGCCGATATCGTTTGCCTTCAGGAAACCAAGGCCCATCCGGACCAAGTCCAAAAAGTCTCTTGGCCGGACGATTGGCACCGTTACTGGAATGCGGCCGAGAAAAAAGGGTACTCGGGAACGGCGGTCTTTACTCGGGAAAAACCTCTCGACGTCACTTGCGGCATGGGGGTGCGGAAACACGACGCCGAAGGTCGAATCCTCAACCTGGAATTTCCCGATTTCCACCTGATCAACGTCTACACTCCCAACTCGCAAGACGAGCTCAGAAGACTGGATTACCGCACCCGAGAATGGGACGTCGCCTTCCGCCGACACGTCAAAGCCAAGGAAAAAACCAAACCGGTAATCTTCGCCGGCGACCTGAACGTAGCCCACCGCGAAATTGACTTGGCGCGACCTCGAGAGAACGTTCGAAACGCCGGATTCACTCCCGAAGAACGCGAGTCGTTCACGCAATTATTAGCAGCCGGATTCGTGGATACTTTCCGGGAATTCGAATCGCAGGGCGGCCACTATACCTGGTGGAGTTATCGGGCGCTCGCCCGGCAAAAGAACCTCGGTTGGCGGATCGATTATTTCTGCGTCTCCGAATCCCTCCGGTCCCGGTTGGCCCAAGTCGGCATCCTCTCGGAAATCTTGGGCTCCGATCACTGCCCGGTAACCCTGGAGTTGCGTTGATCCGCAAGGGCGAATTAGCGCCAATCCAATCCGGTAGGAAGGTCGCAAGTAATCGACTCGCAACCTGTTTCGGTCACGAAAACCAGATCCTCGATCCGCACGCCGCCGATCGCCGGCGAGTACAATCCGGGTTCGATGGTCAGAACATCGCCCGCCACCAATTCCGGCCCACTAAAATCCAGCAACGGCGGCTCGTGAACTTCCAACCCAATTCCGTGACCGGTCCCGTGCGTCATGGTCGGAACGTCTCCGACGGACGTACCGTCAGGTCGCTCCGCTCGATAACCCGCTTCCCGAATCACGTCAATGGCGGCTTGATGGACGGTTTCGCCGGTCACTCCCTCGGCGACGGCGTGCGTCGCTGCCGAGTGGGCGGCATGAACGGCCCGATGCATGGCGGCGACTTCATCAGATATTTCGCCGTGCACCACGGTACGGGTACAATCGCCGTTGTAACCGGTTTGTTTATCGCAGGGAAAAATATCGACCAGAATCGGCTGTCCCGTGCGTAACGCTCCGGATCCGAGGTGATGGCAATCGGCCGCTTGAGGCCCTCCCGCGACGATACTCTCCGGATTGCGATAACCTTCTTCGAGCAACCACCGATCGATCTGCGACCGCATCCGTTCCGAGGTCACCGTCATTCCGGCATAATTCAAAATACCCTCGGCGTCGGCCGAGGACCGGGCGATCAAACGGCAGGCGCGTTCCACGATCTCGGTCGTGATCTTTTGCGCCTTTCGCAGCCAATCGAGCTCTTCTTCGCTCTTGGCCCGGCGTTCCTTGACGCCGAGGTCCGGGTTGAATTTCAACCCAATCCCCCGGCTGAGTATTTCGTTCGCGAAACTGAAGGGCAAGGTGCGGTCGCTTTCGACCTGTTCATGTCCCTTGCGTTTCAGAAATAACGCTAACGCCTGACCGGTAGCGATTTCCCGATCGCCGGAAAGTCCTTCTTTCGGAGCAAAATCCGCGGGACAAAAAACCTGGTCGACTCGGGCGTGCCGTTTAGCCCGCTCCATTTCGATATCCCGCACGATCAACGTCGATTCCCCTTCGGACTCGATCAACGCCACCGGATCGCCGACGCTGAATTTGAGACGATGATAGAGCACCCGGTTCACGGCCGGAATTCCGGCAAAAACGTATACTGGAGATGACATAGGATAGAGTGCCGGAGGATAGCTCCGATTTCGTCGCTTCGCAGCAAAAAACGTTCCGGCAACAAGCTGTCGAATCAGACGTTCCGATCGGGATATTCCGGGTTCGACTAGCGTCTCATCGTTCGGCCGGTAACCGATATCACGCTCAGGTCACGAAGAAATATCCCGAACGACCGCTCTTGATATCTTCGGTCAGGTATCAAACCGGAACCCGAGCCGAGAGTCCGGTCGACCAGTCCGGCGCCCGAACCAGAACCCCAACCGCCGGTGCCCGAATCCCGGCCAATCTCGACACATCCTCGCCCTGCCGACCGGTACCGCCGGCCCCTCGTTTCCCCGGAAAACGCTTGTCTCCCAAGCGGCAAACGAACAGACTTGCGCCCAGCGAGAGTCGAACTTAATTTCTCCGCACCCGATGTCCCGTCCCAATAAGGAATCAAATTCTGAACGTATCAGACGAACCGGCCGCGAGGTCATTGCCGGAAAACTTCTTGATCGCGAAGAAGCCCTCTGGCTGTTTCGGCTGGAAAGTTCGGCGGACATCATGGACTTGCTGTCGGTCGCCAACCGCGTGCGCGAGCACTTCAAGGGAAATAAAATCCACCTGTGCTCCATCGTTAACGCCAAGGCGGGGGGTTGTAGCGAAAATTGCAAATTCTGCGCCCAATCGGGCGCTTGGCAAGCCGCCTCGCCCCAATACGGATTCGTCGACCGGGAACCGGTGGAAGAAGCGACCGCCGAAGCCGAACGCAACGGCGTCACCGCGGTCGGACTAGTCGCCGCCTGGAAAGGGCTGAAAAAAGGACCGAAGCTCGACGAAATCTGCGACCGTATCCGCGAAATGGCGGCGGACGGCAAGGCCCGGCCCGACGCTTCGCTCGGACTGATCGACAGCCAGGAAGTAGCCCAACAACTCAAGGACGCCGGCCTCGAATGTTACGGTCATAATCTGGAAAGCTCCCGCAATTTTTTCCCGAACCACTGCACTACCCACTCCTACGAAGATCGGCTGCAAACCATCGCTTACCTCAAAAACGCCGGCATCAAAATTTGCTCGGGCGGCATCATCGGCATGGGCGAAACCCGGGAAGATCGTTGCGACCTGGCCTTGTCCGTACGCGACATCGGCGCCCACGTGGTGCCGATCAATATTCTCAATCCGATCCCGGGCACGCCCTACGAAAACAACGAACCTTTGCCCCCGTTCGAAATCCTCAAAACCATCGCCTGCTTTCGACTCGTCAATCCCCGCAAGGAAATCATGATCGCCGGCGGCCGGACGGTGAACTTGCGCGATCTGCAAAGCATGGTTTTCATGGCCGGCGCCAGCGCCCTGATGGTCGGCAACTATCTAACGACCCTGAACCAACCCGTCGAAAAGGATTTACAAATGCTGACCGATCTGGGACTCGATCCGGATTGGGACCGGCACGGCTTCGCCGACCAGACCGAATCGGATCGTTCCGCTTCCCTTCCCGCTCGCGAACCGGATCTCGCCGCGGCTCCGACCTGACCGCCCGTTCGACCGAACGATCTCCCAAACCGCGAAAGGCCGCCACTCAGGAACTTTTATGAACCGACTGGCCAGGGAACAATCGCCTTATCTGTTACAGCACCGCCGTAATCCGGTCGACTGGTATCCTTGGGGCGAAGAGGCCTTCGAAAAAGCCCGCACCGAAGACAAACCGATCTTCCTGAGCATCGGTTACTCCACCTGCCACTGGTGCCATGTCATGGAACGGGAATCCTTCGAAAATCCCGAAGTGGCGCGGCTGCTCAATCAGCATTTCGTCAGCGTAAAGGTCGACCGCGAGGAACGTCCCGACGTCGATAAAATCTACATGACGGCCGTGCAGAACCTGACGGCTCAGGGAGGATGGCCCTTGACCGCGTTGTTGACGACCGATCTGAAAGTGTTCTTCGGCGGAACCTACTTCCCGCCCACCGGCATCCAGGGGCGCCCCGGTTTGTTAACGCTGCTGCCCCAAATTATCGATAACTGGCATCATCAACGCGCCAAACTGGTCGACTATGCCGAAGATTTTTACCGGCGTCTCCGGGAACACATCTCCCCCCCGCCCCAAGACGGTACTCCGTTGAACGCCGGAACGCTCGATCGAGCGGCCCTCGTACTCCGTCGCGACTACGACCCGGTCGACGGCGGATTCGGAAGAGCGCCGAAATTCCCCCGCCCCAGCCAGCCGGCTTTTCTGCTGCAGCACGGAGTCCGGCACGGCAACGAAGAAACGATCCAAATGGTGGTCCACACCTGCGACCGCATGAGTCGCGGCGGCATCTACGATCAGATCGGCGGCGGGTTCGCCCGCTATTCGGTCGATTCCCGCTGGCTGGTTCCCCATTTCGAAAAGATGCTCTACGACAATGCGCAACTGATTCACCTCTACCTCGACGCCCTGCTGGTTTCCGACCGGGAATCGTTCGAACGCATCGTCCGGGAAACGCTCGCCTATCTCGCCCGGGACCTGACCCACCCCGACGGAGGATTCTATTCGGCCGAAGACGCCGACAGCGAAGGCAAGGAAGGCAAGTTCTATTGCTGGACCCTGAAGGAACTCCGGGAGCTGTTGCCGGCGGACGAATGCGACGTGTTCGTGCGACGTTTCGGCGTGACCGAACGGGGCAATTTCCTCGACCACAGCGATCCCGATCCCCTGAAGAATCAAAACGTGCTGAGCGTCGTCGACGACCGGCTGACCGAAGCGGAAAAAACTTTGTTGTCCCAAGCCCTGCCCCGGGTCTCCGCCGCCCGCTCGGAGCGGGTGCGGCCGCATCGGGACGACAAGATCCTGGTTTCCTGGAACGGCCTGACGCTCGGAGCGGTGGCCCGAGCCTACGCCGTCTTGGGCGACGCCGATTATCTGGCGATGGCTCAGAAGAATTTCGATTTCCTCTGGAACACGTTCTGGGACCCCGAATCCCGGAGCCTGTGCCATCGGTGGCGGGATGGCGAACGGGACACCGTTCAACTGTTTCAGGGTTACGCCTGTTTCCTCTACGGCACGGTCGAACTCTATGAAGCGACTCTCGCTCCCCGCTATCTGCAAGCCGCCCTGGAGGTAGCCGAATCCACGATCGAACGTTTTCTGGATCGCAAACAGGGCGGATTCTGGCAAAACGGCACCGACTGCCCGAATTTGATTTTGCGCCTGAAAGAAGATTACGACGGCGCCGAGCCTTCCGGTAATTCGCTGGCCATGTTGGCCCTGCAAAAACTCGCGTTCATTAGCGGCCGGAAAGAATACGCGGACATTGTGCAACTTTGCCTCAAGGCCTTCGCCGAGAAACTCGATCAGTATCCCCAAGCCGTCCCCCTGATGTTGCAGGCGCTCGACTATTCGTTGCACGAACCGTTGCGAATCGTCATCCACGGCCCGGCCGATTCTCCCGAGGGCGAATCCCTGATTCGAGCCGCTCATTCCGTCTATCGGCCCGACAAGGTTTTGCTCCGGGCCGAAGAACCGGGCGACGAAGTATTCGCCAGCCTGTGCGACGATCAAGCTTGCCGGGCGACCACCAGCGATCCGGCGCAAATCCGCGCTTTCCTTCAAATCGATCCCCCCGCGAAATGAAAGGAGATTCTCCAACCCGGACGAACGGACGAACGCCCGAGGCGCCCTGCGTGCTCACTGACGTCGACTCGCACGTTTCCAAATTTTCCGCCTCCTTGGCTACCAAGGAAAACTACGAAGGCCTTTCGGAGAAAAAATACGAAAAGAAACTCAACAAGCTGCGCGCCGAACTGATGAAGGCCCAGCTCGCTCTGCAACAAGCCACCAGCCCCGTCGTCATCATTATCGCCGGAGTGGTAGGCGCCGGCAAAGGCGAAGCGATCGCGTTGCTTAACGAATGGCTCGACGCGCGCAACCTGAGCACGCACAGCTTCTGGAATCTCCCCAACGAAGCGTTGCGGCGGCCTCACTTCTGGCGGTACTGGACGGCTTTGCCGCGCCGGGGAAAAATCGCCATTTGGTTCAACGGCTGGTACGAAGCCCCGCTGCTCAACAACCTTCGCGAACGGCATCCCGCCCCCGAACTGAATCAGCAACTGAAAGATATCTGCCGCCAAGAAACGACCTTGGTCCAGGACGGCGCCGTCATCCTCAAATTCTGGTTTCATTTGAGCAAGAGCGAGCAGGAGGAACGCTTGCACTCCTTGTATCGCCGGCCGCAAATGCACTGGCGGGCAATGAACGACGACTGGAAACGGCACAGCCTATACGAACGCTTCCAATCCATCGCCACCAGCGTTCTCAATCAAACCCACGGCGACAATCGTCCTTGGCTCATCGTCCCTTCGGCCGATCGCCAAGCCCGCAATCTGATATTGGCGTCTCAACTGGGGAAAATGCTGAACCGGGCGGCCCAGTCGTCCAACGACGTTCGCCTTCCGGAAAAAAATCCCTCCGCTTCTCCCTACCGGCCGACCACGAAACGCGCGTTGGACAACGTTGATCTCTCGCAAGCGCTTTCCTCGAAGGAGTACGAAAGCCAACTGATCCAAGCTCAATCCCGGTTACATCATCTATTCTGGTCGGCCTACAAGAAAAAAATATCCACGGTCCTGGTCTTCGAAGGGTGGGACGCCGCAGGAAAAGGCGGAGCCATTCGCCGCTTGACCGCCGCCATCGATCCGCGCCTGTTCCGGATTTTACAAATCGGGCCCCCAACCATCGAAGAACACGCTTACCATTATCTCTGGCGGTTCTGGCGCGACTTGCCCCGCGACGGCCAAATCACCATCTTCGACCGTTCCTGGTACGGCCGCGTACTGGTCGAACGCATCGAAGATTTCGCCACCCGTTCCGAATGGCAACGCGCCTACGAAGAAATCAACGAGTTCGAACGAGAGATCACCCGCAACGGCACAGTGCTGTTGAAGTTCTGGATCCACATCAGCAAAGAAAAACAACTGGCCCGATTTCAAAACCGGGAACAGACGCCCCACAAAAAGCACAAAATCACCAAGGAAGACTGGCGCAACCGGGACCGGTGGACGAAATACGAACAGGCGGTCAACGACATGGTCGCCTACACCCACTCGCCCACGGCGCCTTGGAAACTGATCGCGGGCAACGACAAGCGCTTCGCCCGCGTCCAAACCTTACTAACCATCAGCGAGCGGCTCGAGTCGGCCGTGTGACGGGCCGGCGACGGCTTGCCCGCTACCACATGAGCCGCGATATGACCGTCGGCGAAACTCATTCGGCTTCCTCCGTTATGGTAAGTAGCGGGCGTGTCTCTGACCGTGCGTTCCGGAGCCATGTCCACCCGGAACAGGCTGTCGTTGATGTTTTTGTTATCCTCGTCGATAAACACGAAATACTTCGACGGCTGATCGATCTGGGATTCACGGATAAACACCATGCCCCGCAAATCGAAATTCCGGCCTCCCATGTGATTATTGATCGCGTAACTGCGCACGTTGACGCTCCGGTCCGACGGGCACTTGTAGACGCCCACGTCGCCAATATAATCGAAGAGCCGTCCCCGTTTCAGCAGATGGATATTGGTGTTGTCCTCCGTCGGAGGCTGGGTGAAAAAACCGGGACACCACCCGCCGCTGGCCACGATCCTTGACCCGTTGTCGTCGGCATACATCCTCCAGCCCAACTGCATTTGCCGCACGTTGTTCGTGCACTTGATCCCGTGAGCCAGGGACTTGACCTTGGAGAGGGCCGGCAACAACAGTCCGGCCAATATGGCGATAATCGCTATCACCACCAGCAATTCGATTAAAGTAAAGGCCGACCAGTCCCTTCGGAAGGCGACTCTGCGATTTATCGTTCCCATACCAAACCTCAGCAAAACTGCCGGACCAGGAAACGAATCCAGAAACCGATTATCCCAGTTTATCCTGGCCGAAATTGTCCTTTCGGTTAACAGACTAGCCGATCGTCGCGATAGTTACGTTCCGACATTCTCCAAAACGGCCCGCAAACAGGAATCGAGCGACGGATAGCGAAACCGATAACCCTCGTCCTGCAAAACCTGGGGCTTCGCCCGACAACCAGAAAGCAACATTTCCTGCCCCATTTCGCCGAACAAGAGGCGGACTACCGAAGCCGGCAAGGGTAACCAGGCCGGTCGATTGAGACATCGAGCGAGGGTCCGGACAAACTCGGCGTTGGTGACCGGTTGGGGCGCTACCAAATTGATCGGGCCGGAAACGGATTCGGATCGATCGCTCAAAAACTCGACGATCGGCGGCACTTCCGGACCGGCGATCCAAGGGAAGTATTGACGACCGTCCCCGATACGACCGCCCAATCCCCAGCGGAAAGGAGGCAACATCTTGCCCAACGCTCCACCCGCCGGATCCAGCACCACTCCAAAACGCAAGAGCGTGGTCGGAATATCCGCCTGAGCGGCAGCCATCGCCGCCGCTTCCCACTCAACGGCTACCGTCGGCAAAAAACCCTCTCCGGCCGGATCGGTTTCGACGTATTCCCGCTCCGGTGACAATCCGTATAATCCGACCGCCGAAGCGCAAAAGAATTTTTGGGGCGGTCGCCGCAAGCGAGTCATCGCCTCCACCAATTGTCGGGTGCCTTGGATTCGACTATCGCGGATCCGTCGCTTTCGGGCCGCCGTCCAACGCCCGGCCGACACGCTTTCCCCGGCCAGATGGATCACCAAATCGGCGTCCTCCATCGGCTCCGGATCGAACCAGCCGGTTGCAGGATTCCAGGCCACTGCCGGAGCGCAAGGACAGTCGGCGGGCACTCGTCGAATCGGCACGACCTGCGCCTGGCGAGAGGCGAACCACTCGCTCAAACTCCGGCCAATCAATCCCCCGGCTCCGCTGATCAGAATCTTTCGAATAACGTCTGCCACCATGATGACTTAGCCGTCAACGAGGCTTCAACCCGAGCGCCTCGATTACCCGTGACGTCGAACGAATCTTGTTCAAACAATAGAAATGCAAACCCGGCACTTCCTCGTCCAACAGTTCCCGGCATTGCCGGGTCGCAAATTCGATCCCGTACTCGGACACTGCGGCATCGTCATCTCCCAACTCGTCCAGACGCCGGGCCATGGAGGGAGGAATGGAAGCGCCGCACAACTCGGTAAACCGTTTGATCTGCCGTCCTGAAAGAATGGGCAGCACCCCAGGAAAAACAGGAATGTCCAATTGCGCTCGATCACGGATGTAATCCCGAAAATCCAAGAAGTCCCGGTTATCAAAAAAAAGCTGGGTAAGCACGAACTCCGCTCCGGCATCCACTTTCGATTTCAGGTGATCCCAGTCCGCCTGTTTGCCGGCGCGGCAAGCGATATGCCCTTCGGGAAAACCGGCCACTCCGATGGAAAAGCGGTCGAACGAACGCACCAGTTCCACCAATTGATAGGAGTATTCGAAACCGCCTTGCACCGCCTGGAATTCGGAAGTACCCGCCGGCGGGTCGCCCCGAAGCGCGAGAATGTTTCGGACGCCGGCCTGGTCGGCTTCATTCAGGTACGCCCGCAATTGTTCCCGAGTGGCGTTGACGCAAGTCAGATGCGACATGCAGGTCAACCGGTGCCGGTCCTGAATTTCCCGAACGATGCGCAAGGTCTGATCGCGCGTGCTGCCGCCGGCACCGTAAGTTACCGAACAGTAATCGGGCGCCAGTTTCATCGACTCGGGAATCGTACGCTCGAAAAGAGCCTTCTCCCCGCCCGGAGTCTTGGGAGGAAAAAACTCGATCGAAACGACCGGCTTCCCTTGTTGTGCGGCCTGTTGATGTATGTCTCGAATGTACTCCATCTGACCGAACCAAACTAAATCCGACGGCTAGAATGGCAAGTGTCACCTTGATTGCCGACGCGCTTCTCCAGGCCTTTCCGCGATGGTTCGACGCCCCCCGGTTCCAAGAATTCCGCACTGCTCGGCGAATCGCCGGCCGCCGTCACTCCGGTCAATCAAACCACTCCGGACGCTCTTGTTTTCTCGTCGAATTTATTGCCAACTGCGGATTACGACTCATTCGGCCGACGCTTACGAAGGCCGGCACTCATCGACGGAGAAGCCGTCCCGAACTCCTGTCGTCGGGATCGTGAAACGTTCCCTGTTTCTCCAAACGGTTGCCGCCGTCTTCCGTCAAACTCGGGTGCCTCGTCGCTCCCGGATCGTTCGATGTCCGATGCTTCTCGGGAAAACAAACCGCTTCGGTCGCCGGGCGATGCAATCGAGAGATTTGTATTTTGAAAACCGAACAGGGCGTGCACCCGGCAAACGAAAAACGGACCGCCTCGAAAGCGTGATCGAAAAATCCCCCCGTTCCCAGGACGGTCAAGACATCCAGGCCGCTCACGACGGCAGCTAATTATCAAAGGCGATAATCGAAAGTATCGCCCCCCGGTCAGTTTGCGATCTTCCCGAAACTGACCCCAATTTCGGGCGACGTACCACCACTCGAAGGTGGTACCGAATCGGGGCGTTTTGAAATCAACACTTGAAAAACCCGAAAAAATCGGGGATGGTAGCTCCCGAGATATGGCTGAATTCGAAAACAAGTATCCGGAAAACGCCAACGGAAAATTTTACGTGGACGATCAATGCATCGACTGCGACCTGTGCCGGGACACCGCGCCGGATAATTTCACTCGTTCCGACGATGGGGATTATTCCTACGTCAAGGCCCAGCCTACAGATGAGGAACAGGAAGCTCTCTGCGTCGCAGCCATGGACGGTTGTCCGGTCGAAGCCATCGGCAACGATGGCACCGACGGTTAGCTAAATCCGCGCCGGTTTTCCGGGGGCGAACTCTCGAAACGGGCTCGGTCTTATCGATCGACCCCGTGCTGGTCCGTCTTTGGCGGCGTTTCCGAAACGCCTCACAAATACCCTTCGCCTTTCGGGCGACGTACAATCACTCGAAGGTGGTTCCGAATCGGGGCGTTTTGAAATCAACACTTGAAAAACCCGAAAAAATCGGGGATGGTAGCTCCCGAGATATGGCTGAATTCGAAAACAAGTATCCGGAAAACGCCAACGGAAAATTTTACGTGGACGATCAATGCATCGACTGCGGCCTGTGCCAGGACACCGCGCCGGATAATTTCACTCGTTCCGACGATGGGCATTATTCCTACGTCAAGGCCCAGCCAACAAATGAGGAACAGGAAGCTCTCTGCGTCGAAGTCATGGACCTTTGTGCGGTCGAAGCCATCGGCAACGATGGCACCGACGGTTAGCTAAATCCGCGCCGGTTTTTCCGGGGGCGAACTCTCGAAACGGGCCCGGTCTTATCGATCGACCCCGTGCTGGTCCGTCTTTGGCGGCGTTTCCGAAACGCCTCACAAATACCCTTCGCCTTTCGGGCGACGTACAATCACTCGAAGGTGGTTCCGAATCGGGGCGTTTTGAAATCAACACTTGAAAAACCCGAAAAAATCGGGGATGGTAACTCCCGAGATATGGCTGAATTCGAAAACAAGTATCCGGAAAACGCCAACGGAAAATTTTACGTGGACGATCAATGCATCGACTGCGACCTGTGCCGGGAAACCGCGCCGAATAATTTCACTCGTTCCGACGATGGGCATTATTCCTACGTCAAGGCCCAGCCAACAAATGAGGAACAGGAAGCTCTCTGCGTCGAAGTCATGGACCTTTGTGCGGTCGAAGCCATCGGCAACGATGGCACCGACGGTTAGCTAAATCCGCGCCGGTTTTTCCGGGGGCGAACTCTCGAAACGGGCCCGGTCTTATCGATCGACCCCGTGCTGGTCCGTCTTTGGCGGCGTTTCCGAAACGCCTCACAAATACCCTTCGCCTTTCGGGCGACGTACAATCACTCGAAGGTGGTTCCGAATCGGGGCGTTTTGAAATCAACACTTGAAAAACCCGAAAAAATCGGGGATGGTAACTCCCGAGATATGGCTGAATTCGAAAACAAGTATCCGGAAAACGCCAACGGAAAATTTTACGTGGACGATCAATGCATCGACTGCGACCTGTGCCGGGAAACCGCGCCGGATAATTTCACTCGTTCCGACGATGGGGGTTATTCCTACGTCAAGGCCCAGCCTACAGATGAGGAACAGGAAGCTCTCTGCGTCGCAGCCATGGACGGTTGTCCGGTCGAAGCCATCGGCAACGATGGCACCGACGGTTAGCTAAATCCGCGCCGGTTTTCCGGGGGCGAACTCTCGAAACGGGCTCGGTCTTATCGATCGACCCCGTGCTGGTCCGTCTTTGGCGGCGTTTCCGAAACGCCTCACAAATACCCTTCGCCTTTCGGGCGACGTACAATCACTCGAAGGTGGTTCCGAATCGGGGCGTTTTGAAATCAACACTTGAAAAACCCGAAAAAATCGGGGATGGTAGCTCCCGAGATATGGCTGAATTCGAAAACAAGTATCCGGAAAACGCCAACGGAAAATTTTACGTGGACGATCAATGCATCGACTGCGACCTGTGCCGGGGGAACCGCGCCGGATAATTTCACTCATTCCGACGATGGGGGTTATTCCTACGTCAAGGCCCAGCCTACAGATGAGGAACAGGAAGCTCTCTGCGTCGCAGCCATGGACGGTTGTCCGGTCGGTGCCATCGGCAACGATGGCACCGACGGTTAGCTAAATCCGCGCCGGTTTTTCCGGGGGCGAACTCTCGAAACGGGCTCGGTCTTATCGATCGACCCCGTACTGGTCCGTCTTTGGCGGCGTTTCCGAAACGCCTCACAAATACCCTTCGCCTTTCGATTGCCGATGTCGCCCGGGATATTTCTGCCGTTGGGGGTTACCCTACTCCGATATCAGATATCGCCCCGAATCTGAGCGGCTCCGATTCGGTCGCGACCTCTCGCCGCCACAGATCCAAAACCGAGCTGAATGATATTCCGCTATGCCGGAAATCGTCCAACTCTCTCGTCGGTCCGACGCCGATTGCGAGAGTCAGATCGGATCGCGTACGCAACGACCCAAAACTTCAAGCGAAACGAAACACTTCAATAACCGTGATCGATCCGCGAAAGGAAAACTGCCGATCATCCCGAAACGAATTGCCGTAATCCTGAGCCGGATTCCCGCTGTCGGATTTCTTTACCAACCCCGAGACCGCCGAATGCTCCGTTGCCCATTCTGAATCCACAGCCGCAATCAATTGCTGCCCAAGTTCGACCGGCAAATCCTCGATTCGGAATAATCCTCGCACCTGAGTTCGGGTAATCAAATCGATATTTAGTGTCTGGTCCAAAAGGGATGATTTTTCAATAAACCCTGCATTTTAAGCGGTTTTTTTTGTAACATTTTGTTCGATTTATTTGTCTAACATTCGAGTCGGAACTTTGATTTTTACCTGAAAAATGGACTTTCAGCGTCCTTGAGACCAATTGTCAGCATCTTTGAGACTGATCTTCGATTCCTAACATGAGAATCTTCAGAAGCACTCAACCCGCATTTCAACCAGTACCCTTCGAGGAAATTAAGTTCGACCCCACGCAACGTGATGGCGTCGTTCGAATCTTGATTGGGCTACAGAGTGTTTATGGTAACGAATCATTATGGCTCCAGATACAGCAGCTGCTGGAAAATCATTTTCAACAGTTCGGCGACCAAGGATTCGGTCGTCCGGGCATGAGTGCTTGGACGATTCCAGTTCTGGCTCTCATCAAACACAGTTTAAGATGCAATTACGATCTTTTGCTAACCCTCGCTAATTATCATAAGCAGTTGCGATTTGTCTTAGGCCATGGTGATTTCGAACCGGGGGGAGAATATAAACGAACCACCGTGATTCAAAACGTCAATCTCTTGACTCCCGAATTGATTGAGGAAATCAACTTGCTGATCGTCAAGCATGGTCAGCAGGTTGCGGGGCATCAAGAAGGGGACCAACTCAAAACGCGTTGCGATTCGTTCGTGGTGGAAACGGATGTCCATTATCCCACCGATCTCAATTTGCTCTATGATTGCATTCGAACTCTGATTCGTGAATGCAAAAAACGGAACCTGAAGGGGTGGAGGCAAAGTCACCATTGGCTGAAGAAGATTCGGAAATTGTTTTTTTCCGTTCGCACCGCTCAGCTGGCGAACCGCCGTCACGACCAGGTCCAGGCTTATCTGAAGGCCTGCGACCAAATCCTGGAGCGAGCCAGTGCGTCGTGGGATCGGCTGAGGGAGAAAAAGAAGATCAAGGCGAAAAAACACCGGCAAATCCAAGGTTTTTTGAAATGCGGTCGTCTCTTGTCGCGACAAGCGGATCGGCGAATTCTACAAGGAGAAACTATTCCGGCGGACGAAAAGATCTATTCCGTATTCGAACCTCATACGCGGTGGATCCAGAAAGGAAAGGCAGGCAAACCGGTAGAACTCGGGGTGCCCGTTTGCATCGTGGAAGATCAACACCAATTTGTTTTGACTTATCGGGTCATGTGGCAAGAAGAGGATGTGCACGTGGCCATCCCGATCCTCGAGGAGACCAAAAAACTATTTCCAGACTTGTTCAGTTGCAGTTTCGACAAAGGGTTTCATAATCCACTTAATCAGGAGAAACTCCGTGAGATGGTTCCGGAAGTAACCTTGCCTAAAAAAGGGAAACTTACCAAAAAGGAGCAAGAACGCGAGACTACCGAGGCTTTCAAAACCGCCCGGAAGCAACATCCCGCTGTCGAATCAGCCATCAACCATTTGGAACACCGAGGCCTCAATCGAGTCTACTCCTACGGCTCAGACGGATTCAAACGCACCGTAGCTCTAGCCGTTCTCTGTGCCAATTGTTGTCGCCTTGGCAGCCTCGTTCGAAACAAGGAGCTGCAGCGTCTCTCCAAGCCATTGGTTCGTCCGAAAGCGGCCTAACTAAATCGCCAAATCAATGTCAAGAATGGGAGGGGTGCGTCTTGAATTCTGTAAAAGATCAAAAAAAATACAATTTAAGATAAATATGTCGATTTAACCACTTATTTCGATCTAATTTGAAATTATTTTTTTAGTTTTTAAAGAAATCAACTATGGATTTTGACTTTTGGACTTGACACTATTTAGCCTAACAGATCACCATTTTTTCAGGTGAGCTACGGCGATAAATCGACCGCCTTGAAAAGACTTCCCCAAGGTAGAAAGGACCAGATCCTCCTCGAAACTCAGCCATTCAACTCCGGAAAAAAGCAATGCAGCCGGCTAATCGGTAAGGACCACACTCTTAGGGAATCGCGCTTCGAATTCCATAGCAGCCGCAACCAATCGTCCTTCGTCGCCCAACCAAAATCAAAATCAAACGATATCCGCCACGCCAGAAATCATCGAACTGTTCATCCTGATCTCTCCTCGATTCAACGCTTTCCACCGAGAGTCGGATCAACTCTCCATTCGAAACGCCTCGATAGCCTCGGCGAAACGAAACGTCAGATGACCTCGCTCGGTCAGCACCGAAAAACCGCCGAGTTTTCGGTGCTAGACTTTCTCTTCATAAAATCGTCCCAAAATTCAAAACCGTCCCAGATTGTAACTGCCTAGGTACTCGAATCCCCTTTTTTTTTGACTTCGAGTTATTTTCGTGCTACAGTCTGTTCAGACTGAGGATTCTGCAAGTCGCTTGAAGTTGACTTCCTGCAATTTGGAGACGTGCCAAGCTTCGGGAAACCGCAACGGTTTCACCGATCACGAACTGTGTTCTGGGTTACAAGCCACTCGAGCTCAGCTCCAGCAATCCCAGGCCAAGTATCAGCTATCTCAATCGCAGCTGGAGAGTTCTCGAGCTCTCATTGCCGAGTTACGAATCGAACGTCAAGCCGATCAGCGACAGATTCAGCAACTTGAAGCCCGGCTGGCCGAACTCGAAAAGCGAAGCTCTCACGAGGCCGAAGGCAATCCAGCCGAGCCGATCTTGGAGGAACAACTACCCCGTCAATCCGGCCCCCAAAATCCGCCGGCCATCGAATCGGAGACGGGGGAAAACGCTACGGAGGGAAGTGCCGCCGAAACGGCGGCCGCGGTCGGCGAGAGCGAGTTAGTGGCCAAACTACGGGGTCGCATCAACGAGTTAACCGAGCAAGTCAAGGAATGTCGCCGGCAGTTAGCACAGAATAGTCGCAATAGCAGCAGACCGCCTTCCAGCGACGGTTTCAAGAAAGAGAACTCGACCGCCAACGGTCGTCCTCGGCGTGACTGCGAGAAAAAGTCCTCGGGAGGACAACCCGGTCATCAGGGGCGAACGATGAGGCAAACTTCCCAGCCGGACTCCGTTCAGGAATTGTATCCCACGGTCTGTCCCCATTGCGGGGAAGCGATCGATGAAACTGCCGAGTGGCACCCGGAAATTCAAGTTCGACAGCTCGTGGATCAAGAAGTCCCCAGTCGCACAATCAAGACGACTGAGTATCGGGCGCATCGTTGTTCTTGCTCCCATTGCGGCCGGCTGGTCCGGGCCACGTTTCCTGCCGGAGTCGACGGTCCCGTCCAATTCGGGCCGAACTTGTCGGCGCACGTCGTTTATCTGCGGATCAAGCACTTGATCCCGGAGCGGCGGATCGTGGAGATTCTGAAGGTGCTCTCAGGAGTCAACATGTCTTTGGCCACCGTCGCGACCGTCTGTCGGCGCCAAGCCGAGGAAGTGCGACCGCTTGCTCAAGCGTTACAACGTCAAGTAGCTCAAGGAGAGGCCCCCAAACATTTGGACGAGACGGGTTTACGAATCGAAGGCAAAACGCAGTGGTTACACGTCATGAGCACCGAAAAGACGACGAACTTACGCGTCGCCGAGGGTCGCGGTGAAATGTTCGACGATCTGACCGGGCGGGTGGTGCACGACAGTTTTGCGTCTTATCCCAAAATGGAAACATTGATCCACCGATACTGCCATGCTCATCATCTGCGGGAGTTACAAGCCGCCAAGGAACAACAGGAGGAGTGGGCGGGAAAGATGTTGTGGTATTTATTAGTTCTGGAGCGATTTGTTCGGCGAGCGAAACGGCGTGATTCGACTCATCAAAATCGCGGGTCACCCGAGCTGGCGAAAGACTTGCGGGAAAAGATCTACCGACGTTATGACGACATCTTGAACGAGGCGATTCAGTATCACCAGGAGTTACCGCCGTTGCCGTCTGGCAAGCGAGGCCGCCGAAGAAAACGTACCGGTCATAATCTGGCAGAACGGTTGCAACGGAATCGAGAAGACTCGCTCAGGTTCGTGTTCGACTGGGCCATTCCCTTCACGAATAACCTGGCGGAGCGCGATTCAAGGATGATGAAATTAGTCATGAAGATCTCCGGTTGCTTTCGTTCACAGCAAGGCGCCGCCGACTTCGCCGTCCTTCGCGGGGTGATCAGCACTGCCGAAAAGCAGGGATGGGATGTCATCTCGACCTTGCGTCTTGCCCCAGAAGAGTTGGCCGATAAACTGTTAATCGGTTGATTTCGAGGCCTTCGATCGGGCCCCACAGTTTAAAACTGTCGCTTTTACTGGAAAAATGGGAGGATCAGGTACCTAGGCAGTTACCCCAGATTCTCTCTTTTCATTTCGAAAATCGTAAATCATTTGTTCAGATTCAAGATTGACCGGTAATGCCTCATTCGAGATAATCCGTTCGCATGAGCTTTGGTAACCCAGTCAATTCAGAGTCGAATGGGTCACCGTCTCTCCAGATATTCTACGGGGACAATTTGGTCGCCTTGAAAAAAATCCCTGAGGCTGAAGTGGATCTGATTTACATTGATCCCCCTTTCAACACCGGCAAAACTCAACGCAGACAACAGATCAAAGCGGTACATTCCCCCGAAGCGTCACGCACCGGGTTTCAAGGCCGTCGCTATCAGACCTCCGTTATAGGCACTCGTGAATATCCAGACATCTTCTCAGACTACCTGGCATTCCTAGAACCCCGGCTCCGTGAAGCGTACCGTGTTCTCGCTTCGCACGGGTCGTTCTATCTGCATATTGACTATCGCGAGGTTCACCGCTGCCGATATCTTCTCGATTCCATTTTTGGCCCTGACAACCTGTTGAACGAAATCATCTGGGCTTACGATTACGGAGGGCGTGCCCAAGACCGTTGGCCTGCCAAACACGATAACATCCTGTTTTACGTGAAAGACCGTTCAAAATACACCTTCAACCGAGACGCCATCGAACGCATCCCTTACATGGCGCCTGGACTCGTGGGCGCTGAAAAAGCAAAACGAGGAAAACTACCTACAGATACGTGGTGGCACACGCTCGTTCCGACAAACAGCAAGGAAAAAACGGGCTATCCCACGCAAAAACCAGTCGGAATACTTCGTCGTATTGTCGCTGCTTCTTCGAATCCAGGTGATCTAGTGCTGGACTTTTTCGCCGGAAGCGGAACAACGGGATTTGCCGCTATGGAGATGGGACGACATGCGATCTTAATCGACTCGAACAGAGAAGCGATCAATATAATGCAAAGACGCTTTTCTCATTTCAACCACGTCACATGTTCAACCTTATGAAATCGATCAAAGATCCTGAGGTGGATTACTCGTCGTGATCGGAAGATAATTGCAACAAGATAAATTAAGGCTTGGAAAAGATCAGTAATGAAAAAGGTAATTGATTAGCGGGTTTGAACGCCATTTTGGTAACTATTCAGGTGCCGAAAAAAGTCAGCAATTCCCACTGAATACAGATCAGCTTGTGTCCCATTTGGGGCCTCCTGGAATCGAAAGATTTCGAGTGAACGGTCTCCTCCATGGACTTTCGGCAGATTGGGATCATCGCCCAACCATGGAAGAAAGTAACTGGTCGGGTACCGAAAAAGGTTGAATTATCCGAACGCAACGACCTGATTCTATTTCAATTCAAACTTCGCCAGCATCTGATCAGGAGATGACATGACCGTTTTGACGAGATCCAAACTCTGCTTTTTCGCCGTGTTCACGATGCTGCGCAACACGGCATAATCCTTGGCCCCTTGATACGTGCGAAAACACCCAGAGATTTTCTGACGAACTTTCATCATGCGCAAATCGTTTTCCGCTTGATTGTTTGTGAAGGGTACCTCCGGATCCGTCAGGAATCGCGAGGTGTCTTCCTTGTACTCTTGCAGCCTCACCGCTAGATTGTGCCCTTTCCGTTTCTTCTGCTTGCCTCGGCTTTTCTGGTTTAGCGGTGGCAGGGATTCATAGTGCTGAATCGCTTGATCCAGAATTCGATCGTATTCCTCCGACATCCCACGCAGTTCCGGGAAATTGTCGGGATCTCCCCCTTTTTTCTTCTTTTTCCACCGATTCATCCGGCACAGAAGTTGTTGCATCCGTCCCGCCCATTTTTCTTCCGGATTGAGGTCCGACACCAGCTGAAGTTCTCTCAGGTGATGAGCGTTGCACAAGGCATGCTTCACTCCCTCGACCTTGTAATACGGTTTCCAGTGGTCGTGCACCAGGCAACCCCCAAGTTTCGGGAACATTTCTCCGCGTTTTTCGGATATCCGATAAACCGTCAGGCGCCGGGTGGCGACCACGTGAAGCCAATGGAGCCTGCCGTTCACCCGAAAACCAGTCTCGTCCAGATTCTTGACCTTGCTGTCCCGGCAGACCTTTTGCTCGAGTTTCTCGACTACGGGTTCCAGGCGTTGAGCCGTCTTGCGGCACATCGCCGTTACCGTGCCCTCGGATATCCTGATCTTGAGGAAGAGCTCCAGGATTCTCACGATCTTGTTGACGGGCAGCTGAATCTCCGCGTGCAAGATGCAGACCATCGCCATGAGCTCTGGCCCATACGGTACCGGAGCTTTCACCGATTCCGGATATGGGGCCCGAGTTATTTCCTGGCAACAAGAACAATGCCTTTCAAACGCCCGGTGCTCGATCACATGCACTTTGCCGTCCTTCAGATCAATGATCTGACGGCTGCTGTGATTCCCCGTCACGTCATCGCCATCCAGCTTCGAGCCACAGTGACGGCAGGTATCCGGGAAGTGGTCGTCGATTTGATCCGGATCCGTTCTTGGTTGGCAGGTATGTCCCTGATGGCCGGCCTGTCCGCCAGGTTTCTTCCCCGACTTTTCTCTGAGGCTCCGGTTGCGATCGGCGGCAGGCTTTTTAGCCAATCCGTCCGATGAGGGAGGTTTGCTGCTGTTGCTACTGTTCTGTTTCAGGCGGCGGTTGGCTTCATCCAGTGCTTGCTGAAGCATGGCGATCTCTTCATCCGCCTGATTGGTGGCGTCATCTTTCTGCGGCTCGGAACACCCCTGTGATTCGTTCGATTTCTTCGAAGACGGCTCCTGACTGACCTCCTGATCTCTGCGTTCGTTCTGACTCAACTTGTGGCGCAACTCAGCCAATTGCTCATCCCGTTCAGCCAACTGCTCATCCCGTTCGGCTAACTGCCCACGTAGCTTGATCAACTGCTCATCTCGTTCGGCCAATTGCCCACGTAGCTTGGTCAATTCATCGCACAGGTCGTCAAACCGAGAGACGTACCACTGTTTGTCGGACTCGAACAAATGAGAACGGCACGGTTGAGTGTTCTCAACAGAATCGTCAGATTTGACTTTGAGGCTTACCCCCACGCCTTGATCATACCTCTAATACACGAAAAAGTCAAATTATTTTCAGAAATCGGATTCTCGATCCGCTGACGAAGCCATCGCTGGATCCTGGGAACGCCCGACTGGGGATTCTCCGCCTTCGGATGTTCCTAACTTTTCGCATCGGTAAAACCTCCTGAAGGACTGGATGGGTGCCATTTGGGAGTAGTCCGACCAGGTACCTTTGGTTGGGCGTCCATATCCACGAGATCGGAAATGGATGGGTGCCATTCGGGGTTTGTCTGATCCCAACGGTCAGATCTGATATGCTAGATCAGGCGATTTGGGTGCCTGAGCAGTTACCTTTTCGGCACCTGAATAGTTACCCATTTTGAACTAAACGATCTGACGAAAAGGATGCATTCCCATGATCAAGGATTTCATATTTCGCTTTTGTCAGGAGATGAGTGATCTCATTCCATCCGACGTCCTTGGTTGATCGTCTTGCGGCTTCAGATCAAATATCCTCGACCAACAACGTTGGCTTTCGAGTGGCATTCGATTGCCGTTCCAGCAAAATTACGGGAATAATCCCAAGCTCCATGATTTCGGAAAACCAGTGCTGAAAGCACGATAAGACCCGAGCCGGTATCAACCGAGGGTGATCGAACTGAGAACTAAAGCGCTGACGCCAACGTCTCCAAAACCGACTCCTTTTTCAGGCGAGAGGTAGCCGTGACGCTAGTGATGGCCGCCCGACTCTGAGCCCCTCTCTGATTTTTCGAGCACTGGGAAACCTTCCGAGCCTTGACGCCCGGTCGCAGAGCCCGTTCGGCTCGATTGTTGGTCGGTTCAAGTTTTGGATGGTCCAGAAATCGAAGCAACTGGCCCTTTTGATTCTGGAGCCACAAGCTATTCAGCATCTTTTGATTATCCGGATCACTCAAGGATCGTGGTCTCAGATGATGATCGAGCTTTTGTTTCAAGTCGATCACTGCCGTCTGAAATTCCTTCGCGGTCCCATGGCCTGCGAGATTCAACTCCCTCAATTCCATGGCTTGTCGAAAGACATCTTTCGTATAATTGGCGAACCACCTCCCTTTGCCAGCTTTCCGGTCGGCCAAATCGGTCAAATTTCGTTGCCGGTGAGCCAGGCATCTTTGCTGGGGCACGGAATCAAAGCTCTGATGTTGGTAACTCGTAAAACCGTCAACGACCACGATTCCCCGAAACGAAGGATCGATCACTTGGGCCACCTCGGCCGCACGATGATGCCGTTCAATTTGATAATAAATCGCCTTCTCGTTGCAAAACGTCATCAAAAAATGGGGGGTTCCCCCGACTTTCCAACCGGTATCGTCCGTGTGAATGATATCCGCTTGAGCCAGTTCCGCCTTGATTTCCTGAGCCAGTTCGCCAAGTTTCCCTTGCTCCGCCGCCTTCAGAGCCTTCTGGGTGATCGCACTTTGGGTCACGGGGATCTGGAGATAATCGTTGAGCACCTTCTCCGTCTGGCGCAATGACATTCCCGAATCGTAATGCAAGGCCAACGCCAAAGCATAGACTCGGGAGCCAATCCGATGAGCCGTCGCTCCAAACTGATCCTTCGCTAATTCAGGATGCGTGCCCCGGACCTTGTGTCCGCATCCCGTGCACTCCGCGACCTCAATCGAAAAGTATTTGATCACTCGGCCAATGAGTCGGGGCAGATCAATCGTCGTCGCAGTTTCCGAGGCTTGTCGCTCAAGTTTCGCCCCGCACTTCGGACAGGCCTCGGTATCCAGGGAAGCCTGAAACTCTTGGATTTCATCCGGTTCTTGGGGCTCCGGCGCTGGTTTATGGCGAAACTTTCCTTGCCCCGGTTTGCGACCGGGCTTTTGGGGGTTTTCTTTGCGTTTGCCCTTGGAAAAAGGGGTAGCCGAACGATGGTTTTCTCTCTCTGACGTTTCCAGTTGTTGCCGCAAATCCTGGTTTTCTTGTTTCAATTGGTCGGCAATCTCGAAATCTGCCGAGAGCGATGCGGGATCAGTTTGGCAACCACAGGAGCCGATCTGTTATTGCCAATCTCGGATCAATTGCCGCAATTTCCGAATAACGTTCCGTAATTTCTGATTCTGTTGCTGCAATTTCTGATTTTCCGCTTCCAGCGTCTCCACGCGCTGCATCGCAAGCTCAAGAGCCTTAACCAATTCCGCTGGATCCGCTTCGTGCAGTCGATGAGGATCAATCCCCGGCATGTTGCCTATTATAGCCTCATTTAAAAAAAAGTCAAGTCGAACCTCGAAATTCCTTGAAAAAACCCCATTTTAACCCGCTAATCAATTACTGAAAAAGATAGTCCGTTCGATTGGTTTCGTCGAATTCCGGCATCTTCGACCAAAGGAAAAATCAGAAGGAATTTAATTTCAAACTGGTGCTAATCAAACGGATTAAAAATTGAAAAAAAAGTTTATGCACTTGCCAATGTATTTCTGGTCAATTAGTTCAGATTAAATTATCTTTTTTATGGGAAACTGGCAGTCAAATCACATTTCAACAATTGCGTGATCAGAAATACGATCATGTTGTTTGCCTTGGTCAAGCTCCTGATGATATTCATTGCTGGGCAATTCCCAAAGAAGTGATTTTGGATAAATCTGTTTTCCAACACACCGGAAATGACGGCAAAGATACACGCTGGTTGAAATTCGATTCGTCCCAACCACCCCCATGGCTTGCAAGGTATGGAAGACGACTTGAACAAGCGATAGATATAATGAAAAAATGGTAAATTAATCAGTCGGTAAATGCAACGAATATTACTAACCGATTTTGTGTTGTTAGTATCTATAGTGTCGTGAGCGCACCATTAACTGGAATTACAATTCAGGGATTCGGTTTATATTTCTACAAACGGTCGCCAGCTTTTCTCAATGGAGTTGAGTTCCCAGCGACCCGGTGACAAAATACACCAACAAGACCAAAAATAAATTCATCCTGGGATATTTTTTTCATGTCATTACTTTGGCTACGATTGGTTTGGGGTGCGTGGCGGCATTTCCCAGCTTGGGGAAGACGGGATTCGACGGAACTTGGCACGGGGCCGAGAGCCAAATTTGTTCGTGATCGGTAACCAATTTCAACTTGGAAGGCAATCAGAGAAAAGCATGGAATGGGAACGTAGATGAATACAGCTCAACGGGAGTATCAGATGAAACTGGGGCGCCTCCGGAATCGTGAGGTGGTAACAAATTTCAAGGGCGGCATCATGACCTCCGACAATGGAACTCTGTTGCTTCGGGAAGCCAATGATATGTTTCAGATCACCCACCGTCTGGGCCAGTGTTTTGTCGATCATCGGGATTAGATTCGAACGAAACATTCCACAGAAACCCTGCTCACGCAACGGGTTTCCGGGATAACCTTGGGTTACGAGGACGTGAACAATCACAACGATTTGCGCCAAGACAATGCCCTGGCTTGGCAATCAATCTGTTAATCGAGTGGAATTGGGAGATTCCGAATCTGAGGGCAAGGACCACTACAAAAGGATCGTGGCGGATACCGCACGAATCGATGTCCTGATTGTCGCTCTGTTTTGGGAACAATTCGAGCCGGATCCTGAAACTATCATCCTGGATTTGGACACAACCGACTATCTGCTGCACGGCAATCAAGATGGCAAGTATTATCACGGCCCTTATCAGGCTTATTGTTATTTGCCGCGTTACATCACCTGCGGTCAAGACGTGCTGTGTTGCCGGTTGCGCCCGTCACATTTTTCTGCTGCCGGCGGGGTGGTGGAAGAATTGGAACGGATCAAGGATCAGATCCGGAAGCGTTGGCCGAAGACCACGATTATCGTGCGGGGCGACGGGGAGTTTTCCACGGATGACATCATGTCTTGGTGTGAAGCGAATCAACCCAAATATGTCTTCGGCTTGGCGAAAACAACCGCTTGTTGGCTCAGATTGAATCTCAGCCGACTCTAGCGAAAAAGACTTCAAAGCCACCGGTGAAGGAGCTCGGGCTTTCCGGCGCTCCACCGATCTCACTCTCCGATCATGGAACGGTAGCCGTCAGGTAATCGGGAAGACGGAATGATTACCTGAAGGGCTCGCTCCTCGCTTCGTGATAACCAATCTGAATCCTTAGGAATATTCGCCGCAAGAATTGTACGAGGAGGTGCATTGCGCCCAAGGCGACATGGAAAATCGCATCAAAGAAATGCAACTGGGTTTATTTGCCGATCCCACGTCGACGATATACCTGCGGTCAAGCCAGTTGCGCTTGTATTTTTCGGTGTTCGCTAGCATCTTGATGCGGATCATCAAGAAAGATGGATTGGCAGGCACCCCCTTGGAAGCCGCCACAAGTGGCACCATTCGAACTCAATTATTCAAATCCGCCGGGGTCGTCAAAGTAAGTGTTTGCAGATATTGGATGATGATTTCATCGATATATCCGCGCCAAAAACTCTTCTGCACGATAGTCAAAAATCTCAAGGCCTCGCTCAGAGAACGACAGTGTGCTTTGTCCTAAATAAACGAACGAAACCCCTTCGATTCAAGCCGCCCGACATCGAAAACGAAAGAGATGTGTTCCACTTTTTGGATCACTAGGTCGAAACCAGTAAAAAGGACTGGATTTCGAGAAATTAGGAATAAAAACCCCCTTTTGATCTCAACAAACATCAGCTCACAAGTTCTAAGCCGTAAAAAAAGTAGTTCCGACGACACCAAGACATTAAATTGTTATACTTTAGGGGCTGGTGAGATTTGCGGGCAAGATCAAGCGCTTACCGGATTATTCTTCGAGTTTAATGCCTCAGCCACAACTTATCCCGGCACTGGTCTTCAAATCATTTACGAGCTTGCTATTTGAAATTTATACACAAAACAAATTTAGCACGGGGCAGGAAGTCTGAGACTAGACTGACAAACTTGGGCTGAGCGGTTACCCATTATCCTGAATCGGATTCTCGATCCACTGACGGAACCATCTTCGGAACCAAAGAACACGCGATTGAGGATTTTCCGCCTTCGGATGTTCCTGGCCTTTCGCATCAGAAAACCCTCACGATGGACTTTTGCGCCATTCGGGGTTAGTCTGCCCCCTAACGGTCGAATCCAATGCGTCAGATCAGGAAACCCAGGTACCTGAACAGTTACGATATTCTGCTAGTGGGAGGTTCTGCCGTCATGCATGAACCCACCAATGCGTATTACGGCCCACCAAAAAAAACCTTGTCAAAGATCCAGATTTCGTCATAATGTCCCGAAATCCCGACGCGAGTCGGGGTGATAAAAGAAGGCGATACGAAATTCACCGAGGAGCCAGATTTTAAATGATCCATCGAAAGGATGGTTACACCGCTATCTGGGACGCTAACGAGAGGGAACCACATGAGGACGAAATCGCGGTACATCACAGCTGTTTTAGGAACGGTCGCCATCATAGTCGCTACGCTTGCTCTGGAATTTGATCTCAAGGCGTTGGATCCCGACAAAAACGAAGGCAACTCAGAAGCTACCCATGCTGAGGTCATGTCCGTTACGGCGAGAACCTTACACACAGTAGCCTTGAGAACGGACGGTTCCGTGGTCAATTGGGGCTCAGCAATTCCCACTAGCCCCTTAAAGGCTTTGTTTTAGGGGTATTCTGCCATCGCCTTTCGTAAACTTTTCCCTGAAAAATCCAACATAATGCCCCAAGATGTGGTATGGTAACGTCCGGAGTGCCCTAGTTCGAGCCGTAGCCTACGGAATCTGACGGCGAGTCAGGTGGAGTGCCTCAATCTACAATCTCAGACCGGAATTTCGATTTCGGTCGGTCACCTGAAGAACGAAAATGGCCTGGATCTCTGGTTTCCGGAAACATTTAAACGTCAAAAGCATGCTGAAACTGGCGAAATCACGATTCGATAAAATCAAATCGCCAGTTCAACCCCGCAAATTCACGCTGACCAATTATTTGATGTCGGCTTTGGCGTTGTTTAAACTCAAATATGAGTCTCTGTTGAAATTCGATCAGGACACTCGCCAAAACGACACGATACGCGCCAACATGGAACAGCTGTTCGGGGTCCTTAAGGTGCCTTGCGACACGGCCATGCGGAAGGTTCTCGACTTGCTGGATCCCGCTCAGTTACGCCCCGTTTTCAAAGCCCTGCTGGCCTTCGTGCAACGAGCAAAGATTTTAGAAGCCTATCGGTATATCAATGGGGCGTATTTGATTAGCATTGACGGCACGGAAATGTTTCATTCGGAATCCGTCCAATGCGATAACTGTTGCCAAAGCAAGCACGGGAATGGCAAGGTCAGTTTCGCTCACAAGTTATTAGCCGCGGTCATCGTCCATCCGGCGCAAAAACAAGTGATTCCTCTGGCTCCCGAACCGATCCAGCAACAAGACGGCACGAACAAAAACGACTGTGAACTCAATGCGATCAAAAGACTCATCGCTGATTTACGTCGCGAACACCCCCATATGAAGATCATCGTGCTGCTGGATGGGCTTTATGCCGCCGGCCCAGTGATTGAACTATTGCGGGATTACAATATGGAATATATCATTGTAGCCAAGCGCAAAAAGCTCACGAAATTATTCGAAAAACTGGACGCCAGTTCCCAAGTCAAACTACATGTGATCATCGACAAGCAGAATATTCGGCATGAGTTCCGCTACTTGGAAGATGTGAGCCTTAACGACTCCTGGAACTATCTCAAGGTCAATCTCATTGAATACCGAGAAGTCGATGAGACGGGGAAGGTGAGATATTATAATTGTTGGATTACGGCCTTATCCGTTACCCCAGACACCTTAGAGCGTTTGATGCGTGCGGGTCGGGCTCGCTGGAAAGTGGAAAATGAAACGTTTAACACGTTGAAAAATCAAGGTTATCATTTAGAACACAATTATGGCCATGGTCACAAGCATTTGACAACCGTTTTAGCGATGGTAATGTTTTTGGCCTTTTTAATTGATCAAATTGAACTCAGATGCTGCAAGGTATTTCAAGCCGCACTCGCCCAAGCGAAAAAACCCAGCTATCTTCGAATACGAATCCGCAGTCTGTTTACGGAAAACATCATTCCAAACTGGCAATCCCTCTACGATCGCATAGCCTTAGGAAACAATGCGACCCCGGTATGTATACCCGACACCAGCTGAGACCTGGCGTCGAACTTAACCGAAATTAATACGTCGATAAACCGACTGTTTTTTTTGGAAAAATAGTCGAAACGTCACCGCTATATCCTCCTCACTTAAAACTTCCTAATTGTAACCACTAGGAAAGCAAAATTCGGCCTTTTTTCCTCGATTGATACCAAAAACAACTTGATTTTCCTCACTTCACGTCGATGATATTCTCGTGTGACCTACTGTACCTCCCTAGAAATTCTGCTAGTGGGAGGATCTGATTGGGGCTGGAAAGGATCCGGTCTAACGGATATGCCGAATGGACTGAATGACGTGTCGGCCATTGCGGCGGGATATGCTCACACAGTGGCCTTGAGAACGGACGGTTCCGTGGTCGCTTGGGGGATGAATGAAGACGGTCAAACGGATGTCCCGCTTGGCCTGAAGGACGTGTCGACCATTGCGGCGGGATCCTATCACACAGTGGCCGTGAGAACGGACGGTTCCGTGATCGCTTGGGGGTATAACGGACACGGTCAAACGGATGTGCCGCTTGGCCTGAAGGACGTGTCGGCCATTGCGGCGGGAGCCTTTCACACAGTGGCTTTGAGAACGGACGGTTCCGTGGTCGCTTGGGGAAGGAACAGATACGGTCAAACGGATGTGCCGCTTGGCCTGAAGGACGTGTCGGCCATTGCGGCGGGAAGACGTCACACAGTGGCCTTGACAACGGACGGTTCCGTGGTCGCTTGGGGGGGTAACGAATACGGTCAAACGGATGTACCGAACGGACTGAAGGACATGACGGCTATTGCGGCGGGAGCCGGGCACACAATGGCCTTGAAATCTTACGGATACGTGGTCGCTTGGGGATTTGACGCCCCAGATATGTCAGATGCGAGGCCCTGAAGCCTGTCTGTAGCCCAGATCTTTCTCATCAATTTGTCAGGATTATCTGTCAGACTTCTTATCCACCTGAGTAATCCCAACTATCGAATAGAATGGACTATTGGATAGTGTTGGAAATTAATGGAAAGAATTTTTAAATGTTTTGGTTCATCGAGCTCCTGATGACGATCGACTTAAACAACACATTTCAGATTGACTACGCTCGTGATCCGACTTATCAACCATTGCAAAAGTAATGTCATGTAATTATATATCGAGTATCATCCAATTTAAAGTATGATTGGACCATTCCCATTTTCTTTTGGATGGATTGCATAATGTTTTGAATTTTCTGTTGCATCGTCTTTTTGTTGGGTATCATTATTTTAGCTAATCTTTGCTTTAAATGGTTCCAAACCTGCTCATCAGGATTTAATTCAGGGCTGTATGGAGGAAGATATTTCATTTCAATACTATCGTTTTCGGCTACGAACTCTTGGGTATAATCTGCTGTATGATAGCTGGCGTTATCACAAACAACAATTATTTTCCGTCCCACATCCTTAGAGAGTTTCGATAAGAACTCACAAAAACGCTGGGCATTCATTTTTCCTTTGAAAATGTTAAATATCACCCGCCCGTCAGCGGATATGGCTGAAACTAGTTTAATCGGATAGCGATCCCCGGCATCTCGAACTACCGGCGTGACACCGATTCGAGACCAAGTGGTTCCTCGATGATAATCAGCTCGGACTGACGCTTCATCCAAAAAGAGAATTAGGGCATTCTCTTGCTCAGCTCGTTGTTTCAAGCCCGGAAACATCTCAAGATACCGTTTGATTTTCTTCTGGTTTTGTTTGTAAGACTTGTGGATGGGGCGCTGGGGGAGTTAATCCCATAGAATGAAGCAATCGACTGATGGTGGAAACGTGAACCGACACCCCGAATTGTTGTTTCAATAACACTTGCATGGTTTTGAGACTCCACAGGCAAAAGTCGAATTGAAATTGCTTGGGATTTCCCATAGTCACCGCGTTGTATAACCATTGAGCCATTTCTTCTGTAATCTTACGGGGACGTCCTGATTTAGGATTGTCTTTGAGTCCTTCGTAACTCCCAGTCGAAAACCAAACGAGCCAGCGAAATACTGTGCGTGCAGACATACCCATTACACTGACAACTTCAGCTACGGTTGAGCCATTTTTAACAGCTTCTACCGCAGTTGTTCGTAGTTCATAGGTATAGTGATTACGAGAAGATTGAGTTGGTTTATCGTTCACGTCTTTATAGACATTCTCAATACAAAAAACGTTGCAAAAAAAATAAATATTTTTCATTTTTCGGATTAATAAATTCCTGATCAATTATGACATTACTTTTGCAAAGATTGATACCTGTCGAGAAATCGAACCAAGCGCCGTTTTAATTTGAGGGCGTCCGCCAGTTCGCATTCCCAGACGGTAGCGGCTCGCCAACCGTTCTTCCGAAGCTGAGCCAAGACTTTGACGTCTCGCCGTTTGTTTTTCTCGATCTTTGGTTTCCAATAATCGAGCCGTGTTTTAGGCAAAGCTCCTTTCGGACAGGTATGGCCGTGCCAGAAACAACCGTGGACGAAAATGACCTTTTGACGAACGGGAAAAACCAAATCGGGAGACCCCGGCAAATCGCGACGATGCAACCGATACCGGTAACCCAAACCGTGAAGCATCCGGCGAACGACCAGCTCGGGAGCCGTATCTCGTTGCCCCACCGCGGCCATGATCCTCGATCGGATCTCGGAACTGAACTTGTCAGCCAAAACAAGGAACCCTTCAGAACGTTACGGTCGCTTCATCAATCCTCCCCCTCTCTATCCACCTTTTTCACGAGGGAAGCAATCGTCCAACTCGGGAAAGCGAAGTAACCACTGCATAGGGCCGGCAATCACGGCAGCGATCATCTCCAGACCGAGGCCTGAAGGAACGCGAATCCCCGGCATACAGCACTCCCCGAAATCCCGCCCGCTCGGCCAACAGCATGTCGTTGAGCATATCGTTGCCGATGAACAGAGTTTCCCCGGGCTCAATTCCGTGTTCCTTTCGCAAGCTTCGAACCATTTGTTCTCCCAATTCCGGGTCGGGTTTCGCCCGGCGCTCCCGGTACGACCAAATTTGCAAACCCGGCTCAAAACCCAATTCTCCTAACGACTGTTCCAGCAGCGCCTCCATCAACAAGGGAGTGTAGAATTGCGCGTTGGAAATAATCCCCATCGGCAAGCCCAGTCGCCGACATTGCGAGAGCAATTGCCGACATCCCGGATTGGGCCAAACCGGATTGATCGCGCATTCGAATTCAAGGGCCAAACGACTCAAGGCCAACGAATCGAACCGATCGCCATCAGTCCAGCGGCCAAGCAGAGTTTCCCAAACTTCGAGAATATCCACTTCGGGATAAACGATACCCCGAGCCCGGGATCGCTCGTGTTCCGATTGAATCTGATTCAGAAACTCTTCGGCGTATTCCTCGGGACCGAGTCGATCCTTCGTGATCGTTCCGGTATCGCGAAGCAGCCGATCGATGATTTCACCTTGCCGAACCGGCTGAGCCGTTCCGATATCGCCGACTCCGGAACCGATGAGAGTACCGTAGACGTCAAACAGCACTGCCCTGATAGGAACCGGTTCTTCAGGCAAGCGCTCCACGACGTCGGCAGGCTCCGAAATCAACGGCTTAGTCCGTTCTCTCAACAAGCGAACTAACTTTGCGGTCTGAGCGTCGGTCACGTCCGGAGCATAAAATCCCCTCGGACATTCCTCAACGAATTCACGAAAACATTCGAATTTCCGACATCGCTCGGATATGATTCCCGCCTCAGACGGATCGGCACCCCGACCGTCACCGGCGACGGCTACAGCGAATCAGTTTAAACCGATGAATTGGTCGGAAGAAATCTTACCGCAAGCCTTGGGATTTCTGGCGAATTTAGCCGTGGATTTCAAACAAATCGACTCCGTCTATCTGGCCGTGGCCGGCGGCCTGCTGTTGCTTTTCGGCAAAAAACTGTACTGGATTATCCTGATCTTGCTCAGTTTGGTCGCCGGAGCTTGGCTCGGGCTCGAAGTCATTCCCCAAGAACCGGACTGGTTGAAATTCGTCATTCCGGTGGTGACCGGCGCGACCGCCGCGTTCATCTGTTATGTCCTCCATCGACTCGCCTTGCAAATTGCCGGCATCTGCATCGGGGGTCTGCTCGGCTATCTCCTGATTGACGCTTTCTTTGTAAAGCCGTGGCCGTTGGTCGGCCTTTGCGGGGGTTGTCTGTTGGGGTTGTTATTGGTGATCAAAATCTTCGATTGGTCCTTGGTCCTGCTCTCCGCCCTTTCCGGAGCGGCCTTATTGGGTCACCTCATTCCGGTGGAACTTTGGTTGCAAGGGGTGTTCGCTCTGGTCTTTTTCGTCATCGGCTTGGCTTTCCAATCCTGGATGGAGAGCAAAAAAAAGAAACCGAAGGAGAAGAACAAGGACAAATCGGATTAGCCGAATCGGCGGTTTGGCCGTTCCCGGCCTAGCGAAAAACCGGCGGTCGTCATACGACCGCATTCCGGCTTCTCGCTTCGGCAACCCCGAGCAATTCTCGAATCGATGTCCTAGACTTACGAACTCCCCTTCCCGAGACGATTGAGTTTCTTGAACAGGTAACGATTCAGTCCGTGCCACTTGCCGATCAACCGGTGCAGCGTCGGATTCAATCTGGACTTCTGATACTTGTCCGCCAATTTACGGATGGCCTCCGCGTAACTGGGATACGGAAAGACCATACGGGAAAACGCTCCCAAGCCGATCTGTCGCGTGATGGCGATAGTGAACAAACCGATCAGATCTTTAGCATTGTCCGACACGATCGTCGCTCCGAGTATCCGATCGCTGTTCTGTTTCAAATAAACCCGGATGAAACCATCGGTTCGACCGTCGATAACCGCCCGATCCATGTCGCTCAACGGCAGGGTCAACTCCGTGAACTTTCGTCCCTGATCGTCTAATCCCCCCGGTTCAACTCCGACATGAGCCAATTCGGGGTGCGTGTAAAGACACCGAGGAATCACCAGTCGGCTGTAGCGCTTGCGTCCCTTGAAAAGAGCGTTGGCCAAGACCGACCGGGACATGATATCGACGGCATGGGTGAACCGATGCCGGGAACAAACGTCGCCCGAAGCGTAAATCCGGGAGTTCGAGGTGCGAAAAAAATCATCGATAACGATCCCTTGGTCCGAATAACGAACTTCCGCTTTCTCTAGTTCCAGACCTTCCAGATTCGGCGTGCGCCCAGTAGCGATCAACAGCCGGTCCACCGTCTCCTTTCGTTCGGCGTCGCCGTTCCGTTCTTGAACCCGGATGCCTTGCCCGTCAGCCTCGAATTCGAGCCGACGACCATGAGTGAAAATCCGGACTCCGTCTTCGTGCAACCCCCGGATCACGATCTCGGCCGCATCCCGGCTTTCCATCGGCATCACTCCCCGTTCCGAAGCGAACAAGCTGACACGCGAACCCAACCGAGAAAAAGTCTGAGCCATCTCGCACCCGATAAATCCGGCCCCGACGATTCCCAGCCGTTCGGGCAGTTCGGTAAAGGAGAATATCGTTTCATTGGTGTCGAACGAAACTTGATCCAGTCCCGGAATCGCCGGAACCGAAGCCCGCGAACCGGTACAAATAACGGCCTTAACAAATCGAAGAATCCGGCCGCCGACCTCGACGGAAGTGCAATCGACGAAGCGGCCCGGTCCCAAAAAGACGTCAACTCCCAATTCCGTAAACCGCTCGACCGAATCATGAGAGCTCAGGTCGCTACGCAAGCGCCGCATCCGGGTCATCACCTCGGAAAAATCGACTTTCGGTTCACCGGAAATACTAATCCCTAATCCGGCTGCCTGTTTGATTTCGGTTACCGCTCGAGCCGAGGAGATCATCAATTTGGAAGGCACGCACCCCACGTTCAGACAATCGCCTCCCATCAGGTCTCGCTCTATCAAAGCCACCCGTGCGTTCAACCCCGCCGCGCCGGCGGCCGCCACCAATCCCGCCGTTCCGGCTCCGATCACGACTAAATCATAAACGTCGGCCGGTTCGGGATTCCGGTAGGCTTCAGGACGAACCCTGGCCACCAATTTCCGGTCATGCTCGTCCCGAAGATCCATGGAATCGAAATTAGTCATCGAGAAATTCGTTCACGTCGGCCGACGGGTTTTGCCAAAACGGGAAGCGAGGCGTTTGATCGCGAGCGGAAAAACACCCAACAAGGTTAAGGACAGCAGCAACGGCCATGACAATATGCCGCCCATCCCCCGCTCCGCCAACCGCTCCAGCGACGGCAGGGAAGCTCCGAAATAGGCGTAAACCACAGTCCCGGGAAGCATACCGACTTGGCTGACCCACCAAAAAGTCCTTAACCGAATCTTGGTCACTCCCATAGCCAGATTGATCACGAAAAAAGGGACTCCCGCAAACAAGCGCAAGGCAAACAGATAATAAACGCCCTCGGCCTCGAACGCTCGAATATGCTTCTCAAGATTCGGGCCGGTGTTGCTTCGCAATCGTTCTCCGAAAAGAAATCGGCAACCCAAAAGGGCGATCGAAGCTCCCAAGGTCGAAGCGAAACTGACCAACGGCAAAGCGATCCAGAACCCGAACAACCATGCCAGGACTACCGTCATTACGGTGGCTCCCGGCAAGGCAACGCCGACGATAACGACATAAATAACGAACGACAGAGCGACCGCCTGAAACAAATGATTTTCCTGCCATTGACGCAACTCTCGTTCGCGAAGCGCTAAATTTTCGAGACTCAGCAAGTCACCGAAAAAATAAAACCCGGCAGCTATTCCGATCACGGCCAGGCCCAACAAGATCAACCCGAAGGTTCTGGCGTTCGCCCTCGATAACCAAAACCGCTCGGTCATCCTGAACGGGAAGCTACTCGCTCTTCGATCGAAAATTGACTAAGCACAACATATTCAAAGTTTCGGACATCCTAATACAACTATCGCTTCGCCGCAGGAATTAAAACAGTTCCTCGTAACGTTCTTCGAATAAACCTTCCGGCCAATTGTCGAAAAAACCACCCTGTTGAGTAACCCGCAACCGTCTGATTCCGGTGATACCGCTTTTTTTCAGAAAGTAAGTCACTGACAAATCTTCCGGATCGATCCCTTCAAATCCCTCCGGCAATTTTCCTTCGAAAGCTTCTGTGATGCGCCGCAATATCCGCAGGATAAGATGTTCACTATGCGTTTCCACGACCAGTGTTCTGGACTCGTTCCGAACAGCCGATTCCGTTCGAGCCAAATAGATGAACCAATCCCCGAGGGCGACTTGAACGACCGGGTGCAAGCTATATTCAGGTTTATCGATTGTCAATAAACCCTGACGATTGCTCAGTGCGCCGATCACGAGAGGTATCAGTCGAGTCAGGCCAACACCGAGTTCCCGGGGGGCACTCGGATATCATGGACGCAATCGTACAAACCGACTCTGACGCGAAGCGGATTATCGGCGGAAATAGAAGAGGATGCGTCAGAGGCCGTCCGGTTCCCGGGGACCTCTTCTCGAACGTTTTCGGCTCCTCTCGATACGGGAATTTCTTCGAACACTTCGCGATCGAATCGACACCCGACATTCAATTTGTCTTTGTCCGATAGCCAACGATTCACCTCGTCTATCAAAGCGCAATCAGTTTCCTGAAAGTTAAGATCCCAAGCCTCCCAACCGTCTTCCCGACCGTCTTCCCGACACTTCGCAGCGGCGAATTTGCGGAAACCGAATTCCTTCGGGAGATTCCCGGGTGCGGCCCCGAAATGTTTCATTGCCGAAAGACTCTCCTTGGCGACGAGCAACGGACCGAAAATCTGTTCGGTCAAGAGTCCGTGCACCACGCGGTCGAACACCGGCTCGCCGGCCGGTTTCCGTTCCGAGCCGGTCAAATCGTCCAAGGTTCGAAATTGAACGTTGAGTCGCCTCTCGAACGGCGGCATCGCGTCGCCCTTCGTCTCGACGGTCAGGCACAAATAATCCGCAAAAACCCGGATGCCGTCGCCAGGCCCGAAGGATCGCTCCTTGGGTTTCGGCAATTGAGAGGCGGCTTTTTCGGCCAGCTGCCAGACCCGGCGTTCGAACGGCGATTCCAAGCCCTCGCCGTCAGGATGCCGATTGAGTTCATGGTCGAAATAGATTTTCAACAACTGACTGGCCCCATTCTTCGACGCCGTAATTTCCACGATCGGCTTGCCGTTCATGTCCAAGGTGAGCCGCGAAACGAAGGCGCGATGCCATTCAGAGTTCCAACTGATTTCCGTTTCGACAGCCACCGATTCAACGCCCGGCGGCGGATCCCGGGTTACTTCGTCGTTTCCGATTCCCCGAAGATAACGAATATCCACTTCCTTCGCCTCGGTCCCGCCGATGACTTCGGGTTGCGAATAAACCGGCAAAAAGGACGTTCGGGACTGACGCACGTCAAAAACGGATTTGAGAATGATCGCTCGATCGAGTTCTCGCCCGTGAACCAAATTGGAAAAGCTGCCGTGATCAAGGACGCCTCCATCGGTAGTCACCTTCAGATCCGCTCTGCCCTGTTTCAGGATATCGCGCTGGTAGGCAAGCGCTTGCAAGACGGCACTCTTGCCCGCGTTGTTATGCCCGAACAATAAGGTGACGGGTCGAATCTCTACCTCTTGGCGCCTGCCGACGCTCTTGAAATTCTCCATCTCTATTCGTATCAGTTTCATTATCTCGCTATCGTAATCCTACCGGAGAATCGAACCGATTCGCCGAACCGGTAACATGCGGGGTACTCTGGACTAGTCAAGCCATGAACCCGGCGAAACCGCCTCCCGTGAGGACCGTTTCGTTTAGAAAACCCGGCTGTCCGACCGGAGCGGTTCCCGGCTTTCCTGCGACGCCTCTTCCGTTACGTTTTAACGCCTAACGCTAATCGCCCGTAACGATACTCGCCGCATCGGAGACGAAATCGAACCCGGATCGGCCGGTAAGCGACGTTCCGTTACCGATCAATGGCATCCACTGGATCATCACCTGGAAAAGCCCTGATCCAAAGCATCCCATAAAGTAAAACGTCGAAGATGGGAGAGAGCCGCAACGCGCTCGGTTCCGCCAATTACGGCAGGACATTCTGAACCGCCGTCAATCCGCATGAACCGGTTGTCGAAAAACGGCGCCCCGGGCGCCGAGCTCGAAGAAGACAACTCGATCAAAAACCGTCCGTGACCGCCCCCAAATGTGCCGAACTGACCGTGCGGGCGTACTTGGCCAGTACTCCCCGGGAAGGTTTCGGTTTGGGCTGCCATCCCAAACGGCGATTGTCGATTTCGGATTCCGGAAGGTCTAAAGTGAGGGTGCGTTCCTTCGCGTCGATCGTGATCGAATCGCCGTCTTGGACGAATGCCAGCAGACCGCCGTCGCTGGCTTCCGGAGTGACGTGGCCGACCACAAACCCGTGACTGCCGCCCGAAAAACGACCGTCGGTAATCAGAGCGACGTCCTTGCCGAGTCCCCTCCCCATGATGGCGGAAGTTGGCGACAGCATTTCCCTCATGCCGGGGCCGCCCCGAGGACCTTCATAACGTATCACCACAACGTCGCCCTTGACGATTGTTCCGGCCAAGATGGCCTGAAGCGCCGATTCTTCCGATTCGAAAACCTTCGCCTTGCCGACGAACCGCAAGCCTTCCTTGCCGCTGATCTTGGCCACCGCTCCCGTCGTCGCCAGGTTGCCGTACATCACCACCAGATGACCGTTCGGCTTGATCGGATCGTCGAAGCCTCGAATCACGTCCTGACCGGGCGGGTAGTCGGGAGACTGCTCCAGATTCTTGGCCAAGGTCTGGCCGGTTACGGTCAAGCATCCCCCGTGAAGCAAGCCGTGGTCCAGCAATCTTTTCATCAGAGGAACCGTGCCGCCGATTCTGACCAATTCGGCCATCACGTAGCGACCGCTGGGTTTAAGGTCGGCAAGCACGGGCACCCGTTTGCCGATTCGGGTAAAGTCGTCCAGCGTCAGCTTGACGGAGGCGTCATGAGCCATCGCCAATAAGTGCAACACGGCGTTGGTCGAACCGCCCAATGCGGTCACCACCGTGATAGCGTTCTCGAAAGCTTCCCGAGTAAGAATATCGCTCGGCCTGATACCCCGCCTCAGCAAATCCATCACCGCCTGACCGGCCCGTTCGCAATCCGAACGCTTGTCCTTGGATACCGCCGCTTGGGCCGAACTGTTCGGCAGACTCATGCCCATCGCTTCGATGGCTGACGCCATGGTATTGGCCGTGTACATCCCTCCGCACGAACCCGGTCCGGGAATGGCGCAGGCTTCCAGCCGGTTCAGTTCCTGGTCGCCCATCTTGCCGTCGGCATGCTTGCCGACCGCTTCGAAAACCGAAACGATATCGACCTCCTTGCCCTGATACACTCCCGGTAAAATCGTACCTCCGTAGACGAATACGGCCGGCCGGTTCAATCGCGCCAGGGCCATCAAACATCCCGGCATGTTTTTATCGCAACCTCCCAGCGCCACGACTCCGTCGAAGCCCTCGCACCCGGCCACCGTCTCGATGGAATCGGCGATCACCTCGCGGGACACCAGCGAATAATTCATCCCCGACGTCCCCATGGAAATACCGTCGGAAATCGTAATGGTGTTGAAGACCACTCCCTTGCCGCCGACGGCATTGACCCCCTGATTCACCTGCACGGCCAACTGGTCGATGTGCATGTTGCAAGGCGTCACCATGCTCCAAGTGGAAGCGATGCCCACTTGAGCCTTGCGGAAATCGGCCTTCTCGAAACCGACCGCGTGAAGCATGGCCCGGCTGGGAGCGCGTTCGGGCCCGTCGACCATCACGGAAGAATGGGCCCGCTCTAGGGACTCTTTGCGTCCCGGTCCGGAATCAGGATCCGGCAAGTTATTTTGATCCATTTAAGCGAGGATAATCCTCCCCTGGCGTCGCTCCGGAACCGGCCGGCCGAGGTCAACGAAACGTCGTCCGAAGCGGCGGTATTTCGAAGGAAAAACTGTTCCGAACTATTCGAGAGCCTTTTCGATCGCTTCGGTCACCGTCGCGTGATCCGGCGCGATTTTCGGCTTGAAACGATGGATGATCTTACCGTCCCGATTGACGAGAAACTTGCCGAAGTTCCAAATAACGTTTCCGGGGAACGGCGACGTTTCGCCGGTCAACGCCTTGTAGAGCGGATGCTGGTTGTCGCCCTTGACGTGCAGCTTCTCGAACATCGGAAACGTCACTTGATAACGGGTGGTGCAGAATTGCTTGATCTCCTTGTTGGTGCCCGGCTCCTGCTTGCCGAAATCGTTGCAGGGAAATCCGAGCACTTTAAATCCCTTTTCCTGGTACTTGGCGAACACTTCCTGAAGTTTACTGTACTGAGGGGTCAAACCGCACTCGGAAGCGACATTGACGATCAGCAACACGTCGCCCTCGTAGTCCTTCAGTTTCGCCGCTTTACCCTCGATGGTCTTCAATTCGATCTCGTAAAGACCCTTGGGTTCGTCAGCCACCAGCGACAGTGAGGCAACGGCCAAAATCACCGAAACAAACAGGGCCAAAATCACCGAAACAAACAGACATCTCATAACCTCGAAGCTAGCGATTAAGCCTGCCGATTGTCAAGCGTTGCGGCCGGAATATCTCGGATTCCCGGAAAGAACGGCTGGCCGGGAGCGGGGCGCCGACATTGAGGGATTGACGAACTATTCCAGATTTTCGAAACTGCCGCCACACGATTGTCTGACCAGGGCCAGTTAACTTTAGGGAGGGATGCCATGACCTCGAGGGAATATTCTGCTTACGACGACCACCACTACCCCGGACGACCTGGGAAATATCCCTCCAACGAAGACATTATCAATTCCGCGACGATCCAGGTCGAACGTAAAACTTTCATCTTCACGTTAAAGAAAAATCCCCGCGGCCGTTTCCTGCGCATCACCGAAGACGTCGGCGGCCGCCGCGATACCATTATCCTGCCCGCCCCGGGTATCGCTCAATTCCGGCAGGTTCTGGACGACATGCTGCAGTTAGAAGCCGAACTTACGGACGACAACACCTAACCCCAAAATTTACTTCAACGCCAAAGCGGCCCGTCCGGTCCCGCGGGGACGGCGCGGCTTCAGGCGAGGCGAGTCGCCCCAAAGCGACTCCAAGTCGTAACGTTCCCTCGTAGCGCGGGACATCACGTGAACGATCACGTCGTTGTAATCGATCACCACCCAGGAAGCCGAAGTTTTCCCGTCCAACGACAAGGGCCTGACCCCTTGATCCCGCTTGAGCCGCTCCACGACGGTATCGACGATCGCCCGCAAATGGGGAGCGCTGGTACCCGTGACCAGAAAAAAATAGTCGGTCACCGAGGAGAGTTCCTTGACCTCCAAAATCACGGGATCGACTGCCTTGCGGTCGTCGGCGTAAGCGTAGCAATATTGGACCAACCGGTGGGATTCCATCCGTCGAGATTCAGCCATCCTGATAAAGTCCGTCGCTAAGAATGGCGTCGGCCACTGCCGGATCGACCATCCGGCGAATGGATTTGCCGTGACGAATCCGCTCCCGGATCTCGGACGAGGACAACTCGATCGGCCAACCCCGCAACCAACGGCAATCGAACGAATCGGGAGGCCGCCGGCCCGGCAATCCCGGACGAGGAATCACCGCGAAACTCGCCACCTGCGAAAGAACTTCGGCATCTTTCCATTCGGGAAGCGTTCCTACGTGATCGGCACCGACCAGACAGATTAATTCCGCGTCGGGGTGCTCGCCGGCGAAACGCCTAACCGTGTTGATCGTAAACGATACTCCCGTCGCTTGCAATTCACTTTCGCAAACTTCGAAACCGTCGCTGCCCGCCAAGGCCAACCGAATCAGGCGCAAGCGCTGCTCGGCCGCCAACGGGCGCCGTTCCGGTTTGAATGGAGATCTCGAAGCCGGGACGAAAAACAATCGGTCCAACGAAAGTTCCTCGTAAGCGGCCTGAGCGGCCAGTAAATGTCCCCAATGAATCGGATCGAACGAACCGCCGTAGATCCCGATCCGTTTCACGACTCCGCCACTTCGCCGGTTTCCGGCACCTCGGTTCGCTCCGAGGCCAATTCGTCGATCACTTGGCGAATCCCCGGGAACAAGCGAACGGCTTCCACGATCATCCAAATCTCCAAAACCATGGTCGCCAGCCCGATGCCGCAAAGCAACGCCTTGCCTTGGCTCCACCAGCTAGGTTGACCGGCATACCCGAAAAAGACCTGCTGCAACATCGCCCAGAACGGCATGACCATCATGAAGGCCATCGGCAAAACCAAAAACCAAACCGGGCGCCGGGACCGCCAGAGATAAAAAGCGATCACCAAAAAGGCCAACCCGGCGAGCAGCTGGTTGGTCGCCCCGAACAACGGCCACAAAATCAAGCCGCCCGTTCCCGCGTTTTGCAGCGACCATTCCTGCCCTCCCTGAGGCGCCGCCGCCAGGCCGGCGGCTAAGAAAACCGCCACAATCGTGGCTCCGTGGCGATTATTCAGCCAGTAACCTATCCCGCGACTCGAAGCACCATCGCGCCGGCGAAACAACGCCCCCGAAAATTCCTGAATGACATACCGCTGCAACCGGCAAGCTGTATCCAAGGTGGTGCCGGCGAAGGAAGCCACGAACACGCCCATCAACGCGACCGCCGCGGTCGCGGAAAAACCCAATGCCTGCAGAAAATTCGCCGCCCCCTGAACGAAGGCTCCGACCTTGGCTCCGAGCGAACCGGCTTCGCTCCAAGACGCGTAACGATTACTCCAGGCTTCCTCTCCCGTAAGGACCGTGCCCTGATCCGACGTCAGTCCCAATCCCAGCCCCGCGGCGCAAGCTAAAATGACCAACACGGCCAAGAAACCTTCGACGAGCATGCTCCCGTAACCGACGAAACGAGCTTCCGGTTCGCAGGTCAGTTGCTTGCTGCTGGTGCCGCTGGAAACTAGACAGTGAAAACCGCTGATCGCGCCGCAGGCTATCGTGATAAAAATGAAGGGAAAGATGGGCGGCGCTCCCACCGGAGACAAATTGATCGCCGGGGCCGCCAATTCCAACGGAGGACGAACACCCCCGGATTCGACAGGCGCTCCGCCGAACCAAGCGGCCACCAGCAATCCCAATACGATCAATCCCAATACGGAAACCAGTTGCAGATAATTGATGTAGTCCCGCGGCTGTAACAGGGTCCAGACCGGCAGCACCGAGGCCACGTAAGAATAGACCAAAAGCACTACCACCCAGGTCCAAGCCGACCAACTCGCCAGTGCCCGATTGAATTCGCCCAGAGCGCCGTGGTCGCCGAAAAACACGGTCAGATACATCACGCCCAAGGCCAAGATCGAGGGGAACAACAAATTGACGCCTCGCTGATGCAGCCAATATCCGATCCCGATCGCCAAGGGAATCTGGATGAGGCAGGGAAAAATGGCCGCCGGATATAATTTGAAAACACTGGCGATGACCAATCCGAAGATCGCCAACACGATGGTCAGCGACAGCATCAGGACCAGCAGAAAAAGCCACCGAACCCGACGATTGAGTACGCGCCCGGCAATATCGCCGATCGTTTGCCCATTGTTTCGCAAGCTGACGATCAACGCCCCCAGATCGTGCACCGCTCCGATAAAAATCGAACCGAACACGACCCAAAGCAGAGCGGGCAACCACCCCCACATAATGGCGATGGCCGGCCCCACGATCGGACCGGTCCCGGCGATCGAAGTGAAATGATGACCGAATACGACTCCCTTGCTGGTCGGTACGAAATCGACTCCGTCCTCCAATCGCTTCGAGGGACAGACGGCTTTGGCCGAGAGGGCGAAAATGCGGCTCCCCAGCCAACGCCCGTAGGTATGGTAAGCTACCCAAAAACCTACTCCGGCTAACAGCGCGATCAATAATGAATCCATGATCAGAATTCCGAAACGGCTCGCTTTCCTTGTGCCATCGAAACGGTCGATTCTCAAGGAGTTTTTCTCCCTCCGGGCGGTCGGCAGAGGGTCGGAAATCGGACCGGTCTTTCGCCCAAACGAATCGCCCCGCTCGAGTTTGCCGAACTCAAAACCGAATTAGAAATCGAAGCCGGACGACGCGTTACGGTAACCGCTCTCGCCGGCGGGAACCAAAATTTCGATCCGGGCGCAACTTCGAACCGCTAACCGGTGGGAGGCCGTCGAACGACCGCGCTGAATTCGAATCACCGTTCGAGGCGCGATCCGAAGTCACCCTCACGTGCCGACCGACGAACGAACCTTAATGATCGGTTCCGGTCACGACCGAATAACCGTCTCGGAACACGTTCTTCGCGTGCCATTCCAGATTCCCGGCCCCGGGTCGGTCCGAACGGCAGTCGGGAAAGGACCGTAACGGCGCGTCGTGAAGTTCGGTTACGGAATTATCGGTGTTCAGATCGAGTACGCTCTTGGCGACCTTGATCGTGAAGGAACCGGGCCGGACGGTAAAAATACCTCAGTCGAACAATTCGTTATGCAATGCGCACAGAGACAACCCATTGTCCGGGTTATCGGCCCCGCTATAACTGCGCCATCTGATATGAGCGGCCTCGAGAGCAGGCCGGTGGCCGACGGGATACTCGATCGAATAGTTGCATACCGCGCACCGGAAGTCATAGCTTTCCAATACCTTGGTTCTGAATTTGGAATGACGATCCTGTCGATCCAAAACGGAATCGAAGAACGAAGATCGACTTCCTTCGTCATCGGAAAACAAGGGCAAGAGTCCGAAATTGGCATAGCTGCCCAAGGTGTCTTCGAGAACGCGATGGCGCACGATCCCGGAGAAATATTTGTCCGCCAGTTTATGAGCGACCTGCAGGGCCAGAAAGGGGTCGTTGCGAAAGGCGTCGTAGATCGGCGCGAGCAGACCGCCTAGGCATTTGTATTTTCAAAGAATTGAAGGACCGATATCGCCACCAGACTGCAATTTGACTCGATCAGCTTCGGTGACTTCCCAGACCCGGTCGTTTTGCAACCGCCAGAAAGGTAACTGCGGTCGATGTTGTTTTCTTGGCGGACCGAATTTGTTCAGGAGACAAAGGAGTTCCCGATGAACGTGGTCATATTCTATCAACCGTTGCTCTCCCTGCAGGCATTTTCCAATGGACCACAAGGCGAGCAAAGGTTTATGAGGAGCCCGTTCGTCTCCCCTTTGCCAAACGTTCAATTTGTCGAATTGCCGAAGCAGGGACTCGATCATACGCAGAATCAGGTCAATTGATGCGACCGAAACGACAGCTGTCGCGAGACTTCAGCCATAAGCAGCGCGATTGCCGAATTGAGTCTCCCCAGCATGGATAAAAAACCAAATCCGGCAAGCCCTGACTCGTTTTTTCAGACCAGCCAGGATGGAATCCGAAACAATCCATCGGCATCGCCGGACAAAAAACTACTGCGCGAAACTCGCCTCGTGTTGGCCAAGCCAGATCAACGGGCCAATTTCGATAGAAGCAGCTGTAACCGCCGCAAGTGCACTTAGCGCGCCAAGTGTTACTCGCCACGTTATTTCGGGAAATCGTGCGTTTTTATTTCGCATTATTTCGGGCATAAACGCTACGGTCCGGCGGTCGGCTGGTCCAGAGTGGTGTTCTTTGGCCGTCGAAATGAGACGACCGTGCTTCCATTATCGAGAAGCATGGCGACAATCATAACCGAAAGAAAAGAGGCCCGCGCGCTAGCACCGCCGGGCCATGGCAGGAATGCAACTATCATTGAATCACAATTACCCCTGCGAGGAGTACCTTACCCAAAAAATCTGGGAAGAAGAAACTACTTTCTGCTTGCCCGAATCATCCCGAGGGAGGCTGTGGTTTTGAACGGCTGGGCACCTATACGCGGAGTTCTCCTGACGGTCGGGGAAAGGTGCCCATCGCTCGTTATCGCTGTCGCCGGGACGGGAAGACTTTTTCGATTCTGCCTCGGTTTTTTGCCGCCCGGTACCCTGGGAACTTACAGCAATTGAAGGATCTGGTCGTAGCTGCCGAAGCGCAAGGGGCTTGGCAAGCGGCCAAGAACCTCCGGGCGAGCGAGGCCAGTTCGCATGTGGATTCCTGCCAATGGCTGCGTCGGCGGAAGAAGGCGGTGCACCGGTGTTTATCGGCTCTCGTCGGGCTCCTTCCGAAAACCCTCGTTCGCGGCATTCTCCAGTTGCGGGAGTTGCGACGAACTCTGGGCACGAAACAGACCTTGCTTCATTTGCGCCGGCAGTTGGAAGGTCGCCTGCCGCAGTTGGCCGTCCCGATCGGTTTTTGTGGCGCCTCCTCGAGTCGCCCGATTTCTTAGCGGCGGCCCCACACTTGCTGTCGCTACTTTTTTTTTCTTCCTCCGCTAGGGTCAGGATCGTCGCCCCCGGAAGGCCGGGATCGAAAGATTATGACCAAGACCGATCAGCACTCAGAGAAAGTCGCACTTTTTCGTTTCACCGTGATCAGTTCCTTGCTACCGGAGACCGCTGGGACTCCGGAATATCGGCTGGAACTGCGTCGATTGATCGAGAAGAGTTGGGAGATTCCCGGAACGAATCGAACCCGCGTCGCACCCCAGACCATCCGCGACTGACTCCGAAGGTATCGGACCGGCGAGTGCTTGGATTCCTTGCGCCCGAAACTCCGCCAAGACAGCGGGAAACGCCGTTTGCTTTCGGTCGCCGCGACCGAGACGTTGCTGCGAGTCAAACGTCAACAGCCGAAACTAAGCGTGCGGCAAGCGATCGACCGGGCCCGGCAAACCGAAGGGATGCCCCAGGGCGAACGGTTGCCGCACACCACGGTCTACCGCTTGTTCCGCGACGAAGGACTCATGAAACCGGCGCCTCAGACGCCGCCGGATCGCCGCAAGTTCAGCTATCGCTACGCTGAGGAATTGTGGATGAGCAACGTGTTGCACGGCCCCAAAGTGCCGGACGGACGCCAGCGGAAACGCAAGACCTATCTGCTGGCGCTGCTCGACGACGCTACTCGGGTCATTCCCTATGCCGAGTTTGCGTTTGGCGAGAAGACCGTGAACTTCCTGCCCGTGCTCAATACCGCGCTAGCACAGCGCGGCATTCCCGAGCGACTGTAGGTCGATAACGGAGCCTGTTATCGAGACCTGAAATTGATGAAAGTGGCGGCCAACGTCAAATTCCACGTGATCCACGCTACCGCGAGGGCACCCGAGGGGAAGTCATAGGTTTCATAAAACAACCCTTCCGTATTATGGTGACATGACCGGATCGGAAGGGCAAGAAAAGTCCGGATCATGATTTTCGTCGGACTCTTGGGACAACTCCCGATACATGGTGATATTTCGGAGGCCGACTTTAAAGCGGTTGACCTCAATTCCTCGGCCGCGGTGAGCGCGTTGACGCAACGTAGTTGGGTCGACCTTCAAGATGGCCGCGAGTTCCAGTTCACTGACATAGCCTTGTTCCCGAAGCTTGGCACGATGGATCTGAGTGCAGCTAGGCCACTTCCAGTAATATCGGCAATCTTGAACGCGACGTGCTAAGAAGTCATCTCCTTGAGCATCCTTGCGTCCGCGGCGGTTAAGTTCTTTAGCTATCGTGCGGTTATCATGGCCTTGGTCCACAAGTTCCTTGATCTCCAGCTTCGTCGGTTCATCGCGGGGCACGTGTTGACGATTGAAACAGAAAGGTTTGGGCAGGTCAATCTGAAGCGTGTGGGTCTTGCCGCCGCGCCAGCGCAAGCCGACGGTTGCCCGGTAATTTTCGCGGGTCAGGGTGACGTCTTCGATTAACAGGGCGAGCAAGCGTTTCCGATCGACTTGGCTCGTGGTCGGTGCGTTCCAGACTCGGTTGAAATCGTGAGTCAATTCCAGGATCCGTTGATCATGCTCGGCGGAGATAAATTGCTCATGGAGCTTGGTAAGCCGCTCGCGTTCGGCGACGGCACGGGCGAGCGTTTCCAGACGGGTATTCCATTCGGCCTCGAGCGTGGCCACCACCTGGCAGTTCGACGGCGTAACCGCCAGATACCGGCGACGGGCCGTATCGGCTTCGGTACGCAGCGCTTCGATTTGGTTCGCGTGCTGGCGGTCGGCAGCGGCATAATCGGCACGGACCTGTTCGTGCACGGCGATGGTGAGGGCAAGGTTTTTCTCGTTCATAGCCGCGACCATAAAATTCGACACGGCGGCATCGACTTCCGGGCCCCCCAGGCTCTGGCAGGTTCGAGTTCCTTGGCGAACAATGTTTTGTTTGCAATGATAATACCACCGGGCTTTTTGATTGCGATTCGGCTGCGCGGGACAATAGTGGCGGGACATCCGGTGCACGCAATGGCCGCAGCTGACTCGCGATTGGAGCAGGGCGAGGCCGGATCTCGGGGTCGGCTGCCGCCCCTCGCCCGGTTGGAAGCTGGCGTAGTTTTTCTTCAGCGTCTCCTGATTGCGCCGGTACTCGTCCCAATCGAGGTAACCGGGATGAGCTTCCGGGATGCAGACTTGCCAGTCTTTGATCGACAGATTTCGGTGTTTAACCTTGCCGTTGGGTGGTTTCCTGGTCTGCGTGCGTCCATAAACAAAACAGCCGGCATAGCGAGGATTGCAGATGATGGCCAGGATGTGGCTATGAAGAGGCACGGCCCATACCACTTCGCCTTTTATCGCGTAAGGCCGGGTCGGCAGGCGCACGGCGTTCTGGCGATACCATTTCAGAGTCTGCATCGCCGAGCCGGTTCGGCGAAACGTAGCGAACACTTGGGAGACGGCTTCGACAATGGCGCCGTCGGGATCAAACGCGACCTCGTCGCGGTCGTTATAAACCAGCCCGAGGGGCAGCCGTAACTTGAGTTCGCCGCGCCGTGCTTTGCTGCGTTGACCGCCGAGCAGGCGGGCACGGATACTCTGCATTTCGTATTCCGAGAGCGCCCCCTTGAACCCCAGCAGCAGTCGGTCATTGCCTACGTTCGGATCGTAGAGACCGTCCTCGTCAAGGAGCAACGTGTCGCTGTAGGCGGCCATTTGGATCAGCCTTTGCCAGTCGGCCGCGTTGCGGCACAATCGGGAGACCTCGAGGCTGAGCACGATCCCTACTTTGCCCGCGACGACCCGGTCCATGAGATCGCAAAAACCGCTGCGATTGTCGCTATGCTCCCCGGACAGGCCTTGGTCGTCATCAATGGTGCGGATGCGTTCGTCCGGCCAACCCAACGCGTTGGCGCGCTCACGCAGATCGTATTGGCGACGGGTGCTCTCGGTATGGTTAATGACCTGCTTCTGCGAAGACTGGCGGATATAGATACAGGCCTCGCGCCGCCGGTGATGCTCGGCAACCTTGAAAGAGGTGGCAACCTCAGACGGGTCAGATTTCTGTGACTGGGTATTCATGAGCTAAGAGGTCATTCACCATGGCGGCGGCTTCCTGAATCATCGGAGTCGAATCAATTTCTGGAATGAGGCCAGCTGCCGACACTGCGGGCGACACCGGAACCGGCACCCTGGCGGTGAGTTCCAACGCCCGCGTCAGGCCGTGACGGCAATGGATAGCGATCGCTTGAGTGTCGCCGTTCGCTCGCCACTGACGACGCCAGTAGAGATAGCGTTCGAGACCTTCCGCATTCAGACACGAGTTCCTCATTGACGAATCGTTTTTTTTTGAGCTTGCGCCCGGGCCCGTTCGAGCCCGCGAGGATGGATCTTGACGTCGAATCGTTCCGCGATGAGAGCAACCAGTTGACGGCTGCCGACCGGGCCATGATGAGTTCGATACTCCTCAACGAAGGCGAGAATCTCGGCGGTAATCTTGTGGGGACCGCGTGGTCCCCGTCGCTGGGAGATCAGCGCCTGCAAGCCGCCCTCGCGGAAAGCCTTCCTGGCGCGAACGCAGGTGGGCACCGAGGCTCCGAAATTTTTGGCGGTCTCATGCAATGACGCTTGCTCGGCGCGGCGCACCATCTCGTAGCGAACCTGCAGCAGATCGCGCGGATCGAAAAACTCGCTGTCGAGGAACAGGGGATCGATCACCTTTTCCGGGTGCGGATTAAGGGTTCCGGACCGGCGAAGGCGCTGGGTCTTGTTATCGGTCATAGGCGTCGTTCAGTTAGCTCATTTATTAATATGACAAGAAACGAGTCCGTCAAGGACTTAACCCATGAATGCGGCATAATTTCGTTACTAATGGCCAACTTTAGGTGCCAGCGTATTAATTTTTGATCATTTATCGAATTAATTTTTGATCATCGCCCAGCGCGTCGATCAAGGTGCGCAAGGCCTCCAGATCATCCATCCGGAACCAGGCCCGCCCGGCCGACGTTCGTTCGAAATCATCCACGGTGCGCCGGTCCGTCCAAGCCGTAGGGAAACAGCGCAAAGTCTCGTCATCTATAATGCAACGCACCACCGGAACACGGCCCACGTTCATGTTGGAACTATGAACCCGAAACGTGCGACCCCGCCAAGGATGGAACGGGTGCGTTATCTTGGCAGTCTCAGGAGAATGTAACGATAAAACGCCACGGTTTGCATTCGGCAACTGACTATATCAATCTTTGCAAAAGTAATGTCATAATTGATCAGGAATTTATTAATCCGAAAAATGAAAAATATTTATTTTTTTTTGCAACGTTTTTTGTATTGCGAATGTCTATAAAGACGTGAACGATAAACCAACTCAATCTTCTCGTAATCACTATACCTATGAACTACGAACAACTGCGGTAGAAGCTGTTAAAAATGGCTCAACCGTAGCTGAAGTTGTCAGTGTAATGGGTATGTCTGCACGCACAGTATTTCGCTGGCTCGTTTGGTTTTCGACTGGGAGTTACGAAGGACTCAAAGACAATCCTAAATCAGGACGTCCCCGTAAGATTACAGAAGAAATGGCTCAATGGTTATACAACGCGGTGACTATGGGAAATCCCAAGCAATTTCAATTCGACTTTTGCCTGTGGAGTCTCAAAACCATGCAAGTGTTATTGAAACAACAATTCGGGGTGTCGGTTCACGTTTCCACCATCAGTCGATTGCTTCATTCTATGGGATTAACTCCCCAGCGCCCCATCCACAAGTCTTACAAACAAAACCAGAAGAAAATCAAACGGTATCTGGAGATGTTTCCAGGCTTGAAACAACGAGCTGAGCAAGAGAATGCCCTAATTCTCTTTTTGGATGAAGCGTCAGTCCGAGCTGATTATCATCGAGGAACCACTTGGTCTCGAATCGGTGTCACGCCGGTAGTTCGAGATGCCGGGGATCGCTATTCGATTAAACTAGTTTCAGCCATATCCGCTGACGGGCGGATGATATTTAACATTTTCAAAGGAAAAATGAATGCCCAGCGTTTTTGTGAGTTCTTATCGAAACTCTCTAAGGATGTGGGACGGAAAATAATTGTTGTTTGTGATAACGCCAGCTATCATACAGCAGATTATACCCAAGAGTTCGTAGCCGAAAACGATAGTATTGAAATGAAATATCTTCCTCCATACAGCCCTGAATTAAATCCCGATGAGCAGGTTTGGAACCATTTAAAGCAAAGATTAGCTAAAATAATGATACCCAACAAAAAGACGATGCAACAGAAAATTCAAAACATTATGCAATCCATCCAAAAGAAAATGGGAATGGTCCAATCATACTTTAAATTGGATGATACTCGATATATAATTAGTGTCTGGTCCAAAAGGGACAATTTTCAATAAATCCTGCATTTCAAGCGGTTTTTTTGTAACATTTTGTTCGATTTATTTGTCTAACATTCGAGTCGGAACTTTGATTTTTACCTGAAAAATGGACTTTCAGCGTCCTTGAGACCAATCGTCAGCGTCTTTGAGACTAATCTTCGATTTCTAACATGAGAATCTTCAGAACCACTCAACCCGCATTTCAACCAGTACCCTTCGAGGAAATTAAGTTCGACCCCACGCAACGTGATGGCGTCGTTCGAATCTTGATTGGGCTACAGAGTGTTTATGGTAACGAATCATTATGGCTCCAGATACAGCAGCTGCTGGAAAATCATTTTCAACAGTTCGGCGACCAAGGATTCGGTCGTCCGGGCATGAGTGCTTGGACGATTCTAGTTCTGGCTCTCATCAAACACAGTTTAAGATGCAATTACGATCTTTTGCTAACCCTCGCTAATTATCATAAGCAGTTGCGATTTGTCTTAGGCCATGGTGATTTCGAACCGGGGGGAGAATATAAACGAACCACCGTGATTCAAAACGTCAATCTCTTGACTCCCGAATTGATTGAGGAAATCAACTTGCTGATCGTCAAGCATGGTCAGCAGGTTGCGGGGCATCAAGAAGGAGACCAACTCAAAACGCGTTGCGATTCGTTCGTGGTGGAAACGGATGTCCATTATCCCACCGATCTCAATTTGCTCTATGATTGCATTCGAACTCTGATTCGTGAATGCAAAAAACGGAACCTGAAGGGGTGGAGGCAAAGTCACCATTGGCTGAAGAAGATTCGGAAATTGTTTTTTTCCGTTCGCACCGCTCAGCTGGCGAACCGCCGTCACGACCAGGTCCAGGCTTATCTGAAGGCCTGCGACCAAATCCTGGAGCGAGCCAGTGCGTCGTGGGATCGGCTGAGGGAGAAAAAGAAGATCAAGGCGAAAAAACACCGGCAAATCCAAGGTTTTTTGAAATTCGGTCGTCTCTTGTCGCGTCAAGCGGATCGGCGAATTCTACAAGGAGAAACCATTCCGGCGGACGAAAAGATCTATTCCGTATTCGAACCTCATACGCGGTGGATCCAGAAAGGAAAGGCAGGCAAACCGGTAGAACTCGGGGTGCCCGTTTGCATCGTGGAAGATCAACACCAATTTGTTTTGACTTATCGGGTCATGTGGCAAGAAGAGGATGTGCACGTGGCCATCCCGATCCTCGAGGAGACCAAAAAACTATTTCCAGACTTGTTCAGTTGCAGTTTCGACAAAGGGTTTCATAATCCACCTAATCAGGAGAAACTCCGGGAGATGGTTCCAGAAGTAACCTTGCCCAAAAAAGGGAAACTTACCAAAAAGGAGCAAGAACGCGAGACTACCGAGGCTTTCAAAATCGCCCGGAAGCAACATCCCGCTGTCGAATCAGCCATCAACCATTTGGAACACCGAGGCCTCAATCGAGTCTACTCCTACGGCTCAGACGGATTCAAACGCACCGTAGCTCTAGCCGTTCTCTGTGCCAATTGTTGTCGCCTTGGCAGCCTCGTTCGAAACAAGGAGCTGCAGCGTCTCTCCAAGCCATTGGTTCGTCCGAAAGCGGCTTAACTAAATCGCCAAATCAATGTCAAGAATGGGAGAGGTGCGTCTTGAATTCTGTAAAAGATCAAAAAAAAATCGTTTTAAGATAAATATGTCGATTTAACCACTTATTTCGATCTAATTTGAAATTATTTTTTTAGTTTTTAAAGAAATCAACTATGGATTTTGACTTTTGGACTAGACACTAATTACATGACATTACTTTTGCAATGATTGATAAGAGCACTCGCATTAATAACATACTTGTTCAAATGATTAAATCTATTGTCAGAATTTCATTTTGACATGTCGATTGACGGATAATCTCTCTGGTGATTTAATAACTGATTTTGATGGTTTATTTAGAGCTGGAAGTTATCAACCCATTTAGGTCGATTCTATGGTTTTGGGGAGGCTTGATGACGGAAATCTTTAGTTTTCAATCCTCTGGCAATCAATGCATTGGAATTAATTACTTTTAAAAGTTGAAAAAATAAAATATGTATGGTATGATTAAGCGTGAGCGATCAGGTTGCCGTTATCAGAAAAAAATATCTGAGCTTGGAACCCATCTTCCAAGAATTGACTAAACGTCATTGGCTAGCATCCGAGGCAATAGCCATTGGTAGGGGTGGAATAAAAATAGTTCACGAAGCTACGGGTGCTAGCTGCACTACGATTCGATCGGGAATTAATAAATTGAAAACGGAAGCAATCCCTAATAAAAATCGCCAAAGGAAAGCTGGAGGGGGACGGAAATCAATAACCGAACACGATAAGACTCTTTTGTCAGATCTGGATAAACTTATCGAACCCGAGACTCGAGGTGATCCTGAAAATCCGTTGCGTTGGACCTGCAAAAGTGCTGAACAAATCAAAACCACATTAAATGAAATGGGACATCAAATAAGTGAACGCACCGTAAATAATTTGCTCCATGAATTGGGATACAGCCTTCAAGGCAATCAGAAAACCCTAGAAGGCAAACAGCATCCCGATCGAAACCAGCAATTTCGACATATTGAACGGAAATCCCGGAAATTCTTGAAGAAAAACCAACCAGTGATTTCGGTTGACACGAAAAAAAAGGAACTGGTGGGACAGCACAAAAATATGGGGAACGAATGGCATCCGAAAGGAAATCCCGAACTAGTCAAAGTGCATGATTTCCCCGATCCAAATCTACCGAAAGCAAGTCCATATGGCGTGTATGATCTGAGCACCAATACGGGTTGGGTAAGTGTAGGCACTGACCACGATACTGCGGAATTTGCGGTAGAAACTATTCGTCGATGGTGGCTATCAATGGGACGAAAAAATCATCCCAATGCCAAGAAGCTATTAATTATGGCTGATGGAGGTGGTTCAAATGGTAGTCGTAATAAATTATGAAAAACCGAGTTGCAAAAACTGGCAGATGAACTTAATATGGAAATATCAGTTTGTCATTTTCCTCCGGGTACGAGCAAGTGGAATAAAATTGAACATCGAATGTTTTCATGCATTTCGATGAATTGGCGGGGACGCCCATTAACCAATTATGAAACCATAGTTAATTTGATTAGCAATACAACAACTAAAAATGGGTTGAAAATAAATTGCATGTTAGATAAATCCAAATATCAGACTGGCATAAAAATTACTGATGAACAAATGCAAAATTTGCGCTTAACTAAAGAGAAGTTTCATGGTGAATGGAATTATAAATAAAAGCCCCATGAATGTAAATAATACATTTGATACGCACACAAAAAAACGACAGTTTAATTATGCGAGAACCCCTAAGGGTAAGATCGAGCGATTTTTTCGGACGGTCCGGGAACAGTTTCTGCTCGTTTGCGAAGAACAGAAACCGGCTTCCCTCCAAGAACTTAATGATCGGCTGCATCGCTGGATCGAGGATGAATATCATCAAACCCCTCACCATGGGATCGACAACGAATCGCCGCTGTCCCAATGGAGTCGATCGATGGATCGGCTGCGCCTTGCCGAAAGCCAGGATTGGCTCGATCAAAAGTTCTGATGCCAAGCCTTTCGCAAGGTCAAAAGAGACCGCACGGTTTCCCTCGATACCCGCCTTTACGAAGTCGACGGCGCACTGATCGGCAAAACCGTCGAGCTTCGCTATGATCCCACCGCTAGCGATCGTTCGCTCGCCGTTTTCTATCAGGGGCAGGAGCACGGTCCGGGACAGCCGGTCGATCTCGTGGCTAACGCTCGAGCCAAGCGGCAACGCCCTCCATCATCAGCCTCGTCGGACTCTCCATCGAAATCCGGCGGCCGGGAAAAATCTCCGCCCCCTCAGGCCACTCCCTCGGCTGAAGCCCGGGACCAACGACCACCGTCGCGTCGCGGAATTCCCTTCAGCAATCCACCGCCCCTGAACCGCCGGCAACCGGAACCTGATCCCTCGGCCACCCCTCCGGCTATACCCCGGGCCCGGGGACGAAAATCACGAGGCAAAATTCAATTGAGTGATTCGGCAACCATGAACCCATCCTGAGGTACGAATCCTTCATCGGACTTGAATTTCTGTCTTTCGAACCTTCGATTCAAGCCCTCCAGGCGTTTCCGAGCCGTGCCTTGCTCGAAACGACCACGCGGCTCGAGCACTTGGTAAAACGATGAGGCGTCGGATTGATCACGGGTGAAACCGGCAGCGGCAAAACCATCGCCTGCCGAGTTGTCGTCGATCGTCTTTCTCCCGATTGGCATCCGGTGTTCTACGTCGCCTTTTCCACCGACTCGAGCTGGGACACTCTCAACGCCATTGCCCGACAATTCGCCTTGCCGAAATACTATCGCCGGGCCGACGCCTGGACTGCGGTGCAACGGCAGATCACCAAAATGGTGACCGAAAAACAGCAGCACCCCGTCCTGATCGTCGCCGAAGCTCACTTTTTGAGCGACCGCGTACTCGACGACCTACGCCTGCTGCTCAATTTCGGGATGGACGACCAACCCCGGTTGACCTTGATCTTGGTCGGCCTTTCCGAACTGGCCCGCCGGCTCGCCCTGGCGGCGCACCAATCCCTTCGGCATCGACTCGTCCTCCGGTATCAGATGACTCGCCTCCAAGGCAAAGAGATCGAACCTTATCTCTCCCATCGACTCGCCTTGGCCGGAGTCCCTCAATCAGACCTCTTCTTCGATGCGAAAGCCCTGGATACTCTGCGGCTGATTTCCGAAGGAATCCCGCGGACTGGTGAACCACCTCGCTCATTTCGCGTTGGTAGCCGCCGCTCGTCAACAGGCTCAACCCGTTACCGGCCAACATGTCGAACTCGCGGCCGAAGAACTTGGGATCTGACGATAACCATGCCTCAGTCATCGCAGTTCCCTGACCTGGCTTTGCTACGGCAACTCCCGCTCGTTCCCTTGGCGATCTGGCTCGGCTACCGCCAAGATCCCGAAGATCCGCGGCATTGGAAACGTGACGACTCGATCCTCAGTGTCAACCACGAAAAATTTTTCGATCACTTGACCCACACCGGCGGTTATGGAACCATTGATCTGGTCGCCCACGCCCGCTCTTGTTCCGACCGCGAAGCCATTCGGTTGCTCGCGAATCCTGCCGACGATCGCTCGGTGCCGCCTTCCCCGATTCAGGCGCTCGCCGATCACCCTCATCACCCAGCCAATTGGCCCGTAGTGAGAGATTACTTGACCTCGGTTCGTGGCCTCCCCGGCGGCCTCGTCGACCGCTGCCGTCAACTAGGCTTAATCCAAGCCGACTATCGCCGCAATGCTCTCTTCTTGTGTACGAATGCCCACCGCCGACCCACCGGAGCTGAATTGGTCGGAACCTTCCAACGTCCCGACGGCAGTCGATTCCGAGCCCTGACTCGGGGCTCGCGCAAAACTCAAGACAGCTTCTGGTTGCCCGTGGACCAGGCCAAACCGCACACCGTTATCCTCACCGAAAGTGCCATCGATACCCTTTCCGCCTGGTGCTCGCTCCCCGAACTGCGAAGCAGCGGAACGGTCTTCGTTTCTTCCGCCGGGACGACTCCCCAACTCCCCCAATGGCTCTGCCGTTGGAACTTCCAGCGAATCCTTTGCGCTTTCGACGCCGACGCAAGCGGCGATCATTCCGCCGCTCGGTTATTGCAGCGTCATCCCAACGCCCAACGTTTGAGGCCTCCGGGGGCTAAAGACTGGAACGACCTGCTGCGAGGCCAACGATCCGTTCCTCGAATCCCAACCGGATTTTCTTTTCCAAGCAGTCAATTTATAACATCCCTGCCCGTTGAGAATCGGGCGTCACTTCTGGCTGACCCTCCCCAAATAACTCCCGGATTAATGTGAAAAATTTCGCCCGAAATAACGTGGCGAATAACACCAAGCGGCCACTAACTGAAGGAAGTTCGACCGAGACTTGGCCGCCACCTTGCCGTTTGTTCCGGCGGTCATTCCATACAGCGGCGACGCTTTGTCGCTTCACTCGTGATCCGGTAGCGGCCGTAGCGGAAATAGGGAAAGTCCCATCGACTCAGATCTTGCACCACGCAATCCAGGCTTGCGTTATCCGCCTAAAGGATCCCCTCGATTTTTTAGACGGTTTTAAACATATTGAGACTCCTCAAACAACAGTTTTTTCAGATGTTCCATTGCTTGGTTCAGTTCTTCCAGTGTGAATATAAACTTCTGGTTTTTCCACACCTCTTTTCCCAGATACACTATGGAAAGAACGGCTCGATTTCGAATGGTATTGGCCTGAAAATGTTTTGCTATTCCACGAGTAGTTCCAGCAAATCCCAGAAGCCAGAGCGCAAATGTGGCAACGGCAGCTATGAGGAGAAGGATGGCACCACGCTCAGGACTCTTGGTAGATGCATCGCGGAGCCCAAAACCGAATCGGTGACTTTTCAAATCCCGGAAATTTTCTTCTATCTGCATTCGCTGTGAGTAGATTCGCTTGATGAGTTTTGCGGTTCTTCGTTCATGAGGCAATGAGGTGGCCAGAAGCCATGGGGTTTTGTAACTGAGCTGGTATTTTGCATTCCTGGATTTGTTCCTGGCATTTCTTTTCTTCCCGGTCTTTCGTTGTTGGCCCCTCACCAGATACAGCTTGCAGCTGAAGCATTTGGTGACTGTCAAACATGTCGATCCGATATGTCGAATGCGGGCTGTGGCCTTGGCGTAGAGCGTTGAAATCAGGCTCCAGTCCTTTGTCTCCGGGTCCTGATACCTGACTTTGCCTCGTACACGTCCGAGGAAATGTCCACCATGATCCAATACATCTTGATACCATGGCACACGGTATCCTGCATCCGTAACCACGATGGGTTTGCAGCCTTCCGGCAACAAGGACATGAGCCTCCGAATGAACGTTCGGTGAACTTTGTCGTTGTTGTATTTGCGTTCAGGATGCACTTCTTCGTAGATGACCATCGACCGTCCTTTGACAGGTACCGCTGCTCTGAGTATCATCAACTTGTCGTTGGTCGTGACCCCTGTATCTGCCCAGTCGACGAGAATCACTGGTTTTCTGACATTCATCAGCAATGTCGCAGCCATGGCGGTATAGAATCCCATCAGTTCTTTATACCGGTGATAATTGCCGAGTAGTCGGTCAATCGCCTTGATTTTGTGCTTGGATAGCGCCGCCCCGTCTCGGTTGCGCCCTAGCATTGTCAGCGTCAGGGTATCGCCTTTGAGTAGCGCGATCACTGCCGCTAGCAGAGCTTCGACCCGAGCCTTGTGGCCAATTATGGCGTAATCGGTAATCCAGCAACGCAACATGGTCAACACAGTCAATACATGCATAATCTTCTCTGATCAAAGGACAATGTCCGGTTCGACACATTGAACGTGAACTGTTGATCAAAGTCAAGCTTTTTAGAATTTTTCGTAAGTCGTTGGTAATCAACGACTTACGCTTTAAGGCACCACAGGCTGGCGTCACTGAAACAGTCACGGAACAATGTCCATGCATGCATGATGACTGCCCGAATACGGGTTAATACCCGCATTGGCACATGTAACCAGGGCACCTGGTCAGTGGGAAGCACAGGGTCACTTTTTTCCTGATACCCTTGAAAATCAAGGGTTTTGCACAGAAATTCGTGGGGATTCGTCAGGTTATCCGCACCAAATCGCCGGAGGCAATCTCGGGAACAGGATTTTCACCCGTCACGGCTTCCAACGCAACGCACCAGTGATCAGGATCGTCACCTTCACGCTCCAACTGCTCAATGAGCAACGGCGCCGCGCTCCGCCCCATGCTAATTAGTGTCTGGTCCAAAAGGGATGATTTTTCAATAAACCCTGCATTTTAAGCGGTTTTTTTTGTAACATTTTGTTCGATTTATTTGTCTAACATTCGAGTCGGAACTTTGATTTTTACCTGAAAAATGGACTTTCAGCGTCCTTGAGACCAATTGTCAGCATCTTTGAGACTGATCTTCGATTCCTAACATGAGAATCTTCAGAACCACTCAACCCGCATTTCAACCCGTACCCTTCGAGGAAATTAAGTTCGACCCCACGCAACGTGATGGCGTCGTTCGAATCTTGATTGGGCTACAGAGTGTTTATGGTAACGAATCATTATGGCTCCAGATACAGCAGCTGCTGGAAAATCATTTTCAACAGTTCGGCGACCAAGGATTCGGTCGTCCGGGCATGAGTGCTTGGACGATTCTAGTTCTGGCTCTCATCAAACACAGTTTAAGATGCAATTACGATCTTTTGCTAACCCTCGCTAATTATCATAAGCAGTTGCGATTTGTCTTAGGCCATGGTGATTTCGAACCGGGGGGAGAATATAAACGAACCACCGTGATTCAAAACGTCAATCTCTTGACTCCCGAATTGATTGAGGAAATCAACTTGCTGATCGTCAAGCATGGTCAGCAGGTTGCGGGGCATCAAGAAGGGGACCAACTCAAAACGCGTTGCGATTCGTTCGTGGTGGAAACGGATGTCCATTATCCCACCGATCTCAATTTGCTCTATGATTGCATTCGAACTCTGATTCGTGAATGCAAAAAACGGAACCTGAAGGGGTGGAGGCAAAGTCACCATTGGCTGAAGAAGATTCGGAAATTGTTTTTTTCCGTTCGCACCGCTCAGCTGGCGAACCGCCGTCACGACCAGGTCCAGGCTTATCTGAAGGCCTGCGACCAAATCCTGGAGCGAGCCAGTGCGTCGTGGGATCGGCTGAGGGAGAAAAAGAAGATCAAGGCGAAAAAACACCGGCAAATCCAAGGTTTTTTGAAATGCGGTCGTCTCTTGTCGCGACAAGCGGATCGGCGAATTCTACAAGGAGAAACTATTCCGGCGGACGAAAAGATCTATTCCGTATTCGAACCTCATACGCGGTGGATCCAGAAAGGAAAGGCAGGCAAACCGGTAGAACTCGGGGTGCCCGTTTGCATCGTGGAAGATCAACACCAATTTGTTTTGACTTATCGGGTCATGTGGCAAGAAGAGGATGTGCACGTGGCCATCCCGATCCTCGAGGAGACCAAAAAACTATTTCCAGACTTGTTCAGTTGCAGTTTCGACAAAGGGTTTCATAATCCACTTAATCAGGAGAAACTCCGGGAGATGGTTCCGGAAGTAACCTTGCCTAAAAAAGGGAAACTTACCAAAAAGGAGCAAGAACGCGAGACTACCGAGGCTTTCAAAACCGCCCGGAAGCAACATCCCGCTGTCGAATCAGCCATCAACCATTTGGAACACCGAGGCCTCAATCGAGTCTACTCCTACGGCTCAGACGGATTCAAACGCACCGTAGCTCTAGCCGTTCTCTGTGCCAATTGTTGTCGCCTTGGCAGCCTCGTTCGAAACAAGGAGCTGCAGCGTCTCTCCAAGCCATTGGTTCGTCCGAAAGCGGCCTAACTAAATCGCCAAATCAATGTCAAGAATGGGAGGGGTGCGTCTTGAATTCTGTAAAAGATCAAAAAAAATACAATTTAAGATAAATATGTCGATTTAACCACTTATTTCGATCTAATTTGAAATTATTTTTTTAGTTTTTAAAGAAATCAACTATGGATTTTGACTTTTGGACTTGACACTAATTAATCCGCAAGTACGACGGGCAGGCGATAATATCCGAAATAGAAGAGGAGAAGCCATTCCTCTCCGCTCGCCACCGCTCCAGAAAACGCCGAAACCTTTCTTTATCCTTCCCGTCGTCTTCGTCGATAATTGCAGCGCCCGTATTATCCATGGACGGTCCCTTGTTCTACGATCCGATCAGTCAATTTCAGAATATCTTCGAACTCCAGCCCCCGACGTTCGGGTGCAAGGTTCCGCCCGGTCTCATTTCCCAACCAATATCTTTTTCCAACCGGCTATCGATGGCTGAGCCATAACGGCCGGCCCCGATTCCGGAACCGGCCGTCAGTTACCCTTCGCTTCGAATAAACTGCTGCCTGGGCGATTGACTCGGCTTTCCCGAAAACCGGCCAGCTGAGCGCGGCTGACCGATAAAATTCCGACTCGACCCAGCCGGGGTCATTCGGTCTCCTCGACCTCAATGCCGACCCGCGTCGCTCCGTAGTCGCCCATCGGAATCCACAGTCCGGCGTCCAACGTAGCGTCGGCCGCGGCAAGGTTGTAGCCGTAGCAAACAGACGAGGTCGACTGCGAGATCAACTCCGGCAAACCGGTGGCCGAAAATCCGAAAAACAGATATTCCCGATTCGACCGTCCCAACAGCAGATCCCCCTTGAACCGCAAGTCGTGCACCGAATTGCCCAAGGAAATATCCGCCACGGACTCGAACTCCCCGTCGTCGTTAACCCGCAGGGTTCTCAGCAACGGAGTGCGGTTTCGCTCGCCGGATCCCGTCGGCCTTTCCGTGACTCGCCATTCCGGAATACCGACATGAAGCAAATCCTCTTTCATCACCACAGGATGATAATAGGATTGGGTCGAAAGCGGATACGAATCCACCAGACTGAACGAAACCCCGTCGTAAGCGCCGACGTCCAACCACTGCCTCCAGTCGGTTTCCAACGTCCGGGCGTCCCAATGCGGCGCTCGAGTGTAAATCAGTTGATCGCCCCGGCTCATGCCCACCAGCATACCGGGAATATTCACCGGCTCCCGTTCGGTAGGATTCTCCGGATCGTAAAGATCCAGCACACTGAGGTAGTATAGCTGGGTTCGCGGCTCCGAAAAGGGTTCGTCCAATTCCGGGGGGACTTCTTCCTCGCTCTTCCCGTCGTTTTTATTGACGTCGTCCTGCTCCGCTCCGGGGAACCAATCCAAATAGTCCGTGTAGCGATAACTCATGTAGAGCTTGCGATCGTGGACCAAAACCTCGCTCCAGTCCCAAGCGTCGCTGGGCGTCATGGAATAGTCGGAGAACAATTCGAGAGATTCCGGATCCTCCACTCCGAATGTCAGAACGCGACGCCCTTGCCCTCCCCAATAAGGATAGGCGATATCGAACCGGATGAAGGGACTGATCCAATAAATGTTTTGGTTCAGCACGGCCGACAGGGTATCCGGCCCGGTAAAATGGAGCCCGACGTCCGACACGCCGCCGATTTCTTCGATCGCAAATTCTTCGCTCCCCAACTTCGAAAACTCGGGTAAGCGAGCCACGTCGTATACCGAGAGCCGAACGAGCTGCTGTCGCGGCTCTTGGGTTTCTCCTCCCTCTCCGAGGTTCTCGGGTATCCCGTAGTGACCCGGCTCGGCTTGATCGGCCTGAATCAGGTACAGCTTGCCGTCGTTCAACAACGAACCCAAAACTTCCTGCTCGGGCAACACCGCTTCCTCCAGGATTTCTTCGGTAGCCTGTTGCCGGACAATCCGGATCGCCGGCCGCTCGTTGGACCAGCGATTGCCGCGAGTAAGTTCGATCAAATAATCTCCGGATACGAACGTCCGGTCCACCGACCAGGAAAGAGTCAAGTCGCTTACCACTTGAGGATCGTCCCGATCGGTGGCGTCCACGGTTAACAGGGATTTGCCCGAAATCGAGAGAATGCGGTCCCGATAGGAAGTCGTCCGCCGCGGCGTGACGTCGTCCTCGATCAGGCCTCGCAACGTCAACTTGTCGTTTTCCAACTCGATCAATTGCACGCCGGAGCGAACTTCTTCCCGGCCGTAAGCGCTGAACGGGACCATGATCAATCCGGTCTCTTCGATGAATCCGAACGCCTTCTCGTCGTTGTTGGCCTCGCTCCAGGAATTGTTCTGGCCCAACGGCACCCGGCTCAACAATCCGGGCCGGCTCGGATCCCGGACGTCGAAGAGCGAAACGGCGACCCGGAACCCATCGACGTCATCGATCCCGATCGACAACAGGCGGTCGCCCAAAGGTTGGATGTAGGTCGACCAGCCGGGAACTTCCAATTCCCCGGAAACGGTCGGTTCGGAGGGATCGGTCAGGTCTACTATCCACAACGGATCGATTTGGAAGAAGGTCACGATGTAAGCTTTTTGACCGTCGAACCGAGTCGCATACAGGCGTTCGTTCTTGCCGACGTCCACCGAACCGAGAAACTCCGGTTCCTCCGGAGTCGAAAGATCGTAGGTTTCCAACCGGGTGACCCGCGGCCGGCTGTTGACTTCGGATATTACCGTGAACGTATCGCCGTGGACGTTCATCTTGAACTTGTCGTGCACCCGTCCCGCCGGGCGAATTCGGGACAGCGGGGCCAACTCGCCGTCGGGCGAAGAAATGTCGATCAACTCCACCTGCGATCGCCACCAATTGCCGCTACGCCCCGTAGTCGACACGAACAGGTAATCCGAAGTCGCATGGATCACGTGGCCCGAACCGGGTATCCAGTGTTCCTGATTCTCGACGGGATCCTCAGGATCGGCCAGATCGTAGGAACGAACCGTCGTGCCCCACTCCCATTGCGTGACCGCCCGGCCCGGTTCTTCGTCCCAAACCTCGAAACTGCGATAGGATTGAGTCGCCAAATACAACGCCGAGCCCACCAACCGGCTTTCCAGAATTCTCCCTTGCACCGGCACGCTGGACAATTCCTCCGGTTGTCCGTCGACGACTCGGACAATCACCAACCGGCTCTCGGCGTCCGCCGACCAATACCGGCAATTGTCGTGAACCAGCAACAGCGCATGGGAATCGTCGAGAACGTACATTTGCTCCCCGGACGCCGGCATCTTGAGCGTCCCGGTGATCACAGGCAAATCGGGATCGGCCACGTCGATAAGTTGCAACCCGAGGTACTGATTGAAGAAGAACAGCCGGTCACCCTGCAGCCGCCAAATATCCGATTCGACGACTTCGCGGCTTTCGTCACCGCCGGCCGCCTCGGGCGTGTCGGCTCGCAACGCCGTATCCACGACACCGCCTTCGGCGATCATAAACGAATGATAAGACTTGGGGCCCACGAAGGTGTTGGTGCCTTGATAAAACAACTCGGGCAACGGTTCTTGCCTCAAGCAGGCGACGCGTAGAATTTCGAAGTCCGAACTCTGCTTTAACCGAAAGACGACTTCTCCTCCCTCGCCCGAAAGTCGTCGAACTTGGCGCGGCACCCAATTTCCACGGACTCCGTGACGCCGCGACTCCAGAGTGACCCGGTGGATGCCTTCGGGCACTTGCACCGTAGCCACGATATCCTCGTCTTCGATAACTACGGAAGTAATAACCGGATCCGACGCCGCTTGCGCGGACCAGCCGCTAAGGCAAATCAACCCGAACAGCAGCGATATTCCGACCCGCTTCAATCCGTTCCCGGTAATCGCCCGACCGCCATCCCGCCAATTCGTATTCATCCCATCTGCTTCCTTGACATATTCCGCAATTAAAGTCAAGATTAACCCGGCAAGGAACCATTGTCGACGTGCAGAATCTTACGGGATCGACCTGACAATCGATCATCGCAAACGACGCCGGTTTTACCGGCGGAACTTTCCGTCGGACCAGCCGTTATCCGCCGAATAAAAATTTTCGTTCCTCCCCAATAAAACTTTTCGAATCCGGTTGACTAATCGACCGATCCGTATTAGCACTTCGACCGATGTCGTTGGATGCGAAATTCGAGGAACGCTGGAGCGGGGCGTTGAACGTTACGCTTACGGGGCGGCTGGATAGTCAAACCGTTACCCAATTGGCCGCTTCTTTTAGAGAGAAGGTATCGGTCACGACCGAGTACCTCATCTTCGATTTCACCGAACTGACCTACATCAACAGCGTGGCTATCAAGCTTATTCTGTTGTGTCGAAAAATGATGGACAGCCGCGGCGGTAAAATTGTCGCGACCTGCGGCAAGTCGCAAATCCGAAAAGCCATTGAGATCGTCCACCTCCTGCCTGACGAGAACATTTTCGACACCCTGAAAGAAGCCAACGAACACATCGACAAAATCCGAGAAGACCAATCGGCGGCCGTGGCGCGTTGTCTGGACCAAGCTGATGAATTCGGCCAATTTCTACCCTGAGTCCGAGCTCGCCGAGGAAGAACTGCGTCCTTGGGGCTCCGGTTTCGACGCCGCTCGTCGAGGATGACCTTGGGCTCCGCTACCGGGATCATCTAGCTTCGATTATGAACAATCTGTCCAAACGATACGTTTCTCTGCGGCGAGCGATTCTCAAGGAGAAAGAAAAACTGGAGGAAAGGCTAGCGACCATTCGAGCCGCCGTTCAATACGAAGGCACTGCCCAAAAAATCCCGACCGGGCGTTCCGCGGCCAAGCGCTCTGCGCCCGCTGATTCCCAGCCGGTCAAACGGCGAATTGTTCGCGCCAAAAAATCTTCCGGCAACGCGACCACTCTGCAGCAAGCCGTCGGGAAACTGTTGAGCGACCAACCCATGACCAAGAGGGAAATCTTCGACGCACTCTGCAGCCAGGGCTTCCGGTTTCAGTCGAAAGATCCTCTCAATTCACTCAACGCTGCGTTGTACCGCAACGACAAAGTTAAGCGGGCGGGACCGGGATTGTTCTGCCGAGCCTAATCGGCAAACACCGCTTTTCGAATCGTTCGTCCCGCCCTTGCCTGGCAGGCAAGATCAAGACCGGGGCCGGGACAGCCTCATGAATTATTCCCGGTACGACTTGGCGATTATCGGCGGAGGCAGCGCCGGGTACGCCGCCGCTTCGGCCGCCGCCGCCGCCGGACTTGAAGTCGCGCTGATCGAACGGGCCGAACGGCCCGAAGGGCTCTGCATTCTGCGCGGCTGCATGCCGACCAAAGCACTGCTCTACGCCGCCGAAGTCCACCATCTGGCTCGAAATTCTTCGATCTGGGGACTGAACGTCCCGACCGTGACCTCCGATTTCGCCCGAGTCATGGCCCGCAAAGACGCCATGGTCGAAGAGTTTGCCGCTTGGCGCCGCCACCAACTGGAATCAGGAAACTTCGATTGGATCAGAGCTCAGGCCCGGTTCTTGGACCCTCACCGCATCGGCTTGGATTCAGGAGCCGTGATTACGGCCGATCACTTCCTGATCAGCACCGGCTCGGCGATCGGTCCCGCTCCCGATCCGTCGTTCGAATCCGCCGGTTATCTAACGAGCGACGACGCGCTTCGGCTAACCGAACGACCGCGATCCCTGATCGTCTTGGGCGGCGGAGCCATTGGTTTGGAATTCGCCCAGTTCTTCCTCCGCTTGGGAACTCGGGTCCAACTGCTGCAACGCAGTCCCGAGATTCTCCGGGATTTCGATCCGGACGGCGCCGCCGAACTGACGAAGGCGCTCGAAGTCGAAGGGATGAAACTGTGGGCCGGCACCCGCCTGCTTTCGGCTCATGCCGAAGGCGCGGAGAAAACCGTCCGCTTCGAACATGCCGGACGAATCGAAACGACCCGAGCCGAAGCGATCCTCCTGGCCTTGGGCCGACGCGCCCAGACTCGAGAACTAGGCTTGGCGAACGCGGGAGTCGAGACCGAACGGGACCGGATCCTGTGCAACGCCCGCATGCAAACATCCGTCCCCCACATCTACGCCGCCGGCGACTGCGCCGGACCGCGTCAGATCGTCCATGTCGCCGTCCTGCAGGGCGAAACGGCAGCGCACAATATCGCCTACCCCGACCAACCGAGAGAAATGAACGACCGGCTGTCCCTCAGCGCGGTATTCACCGATCCTCAGATCGCGCAAACCGGGTTATCGGAACGGGAAGCGCAACGGCGCAATCTGCCGTATCTTTCGGCCAGCCATCCGTTTAGCGATCACGGCAAGTCGATGATCATGAACGTCAAGCGCGGCTTCGTTAAATTACTGGCCGCACCCCAGTCCGGCGAGATTTTGGGCGGCCTGTGCTTGGGGCCTTCCGGCGCCGAATTGATTCATGAAATCACGATCGCCCTGGCCCAACGCCTGACGGTGCAAGAGCTGGTTCGCATCCCCCATTATCACCCGACTCTGGCCGAAATCTGGACTTATCCCGCCGAAGAGTTGGCGAACCGGATCCCACCCCAACCGGCAAGCACCGCGGCGGTGCCGGCCCGAGCGTAACCGAGGAACGATTTTCCCGCCTCGGGATGAGGCAAACACAGAATTCTGCTTGCATTGAACCTTGGTTTTTTTAATTGATCTTTGGGAAGATTAACGGTTTCAGAATGAAAGAAGATAACCACTCGGAAGCGAAACCCGCTTCCGAAAATCCGCATCCCGAAGTGGTCGCTACCGCCCCGGATACCCTGAATCCCGAGGAAAACAAAACCTCCGGCAGCGCCGAGAACCGACAAGCTCCGCCCTCCGGCGACCACCTCGAATCGGCCGAAAGCGGCGAGGCGGTGAACGTCGAAGTGATCACCGAAGAAGCCGATTCCGCCGGCGAAGCCGAAGAGTCCGGCCAAAAAACCGAACCGCCCGCCCCCCCCAGCCTGGAAACTCAACTGGCCTCGGCCACCGCGCAGGTCGCCGAATACCAGGACAAGTTGCTGCGGCTTCAGGCCGAATTCGAGAATTTCAAAAAACGCATGGCCCGCCGGCAAATGGAGGATCTCAAATACGCCAACGAAGTGATGTTGGAATCGCTCATCCCGGTGCTGGACAATTTTCACGCGGCACTGGACGCGGTCGAACAGGCCGGGCCGAATTCCCTCGATTCGCTTCGGCAAGGCGTTTCGATGGTGCTGAACCAATTGCAGAACGTCCTGAAGAATTCGGGCATGGAAGAAATCGACGCTCTCGGGCAACCGTTCGACCCTAACTGGCACGAAGCGATCAAACATCAGGAAACCGAAGATCAGGAAGAAGGGATGGTGCTGACGCAAATCCGCCGCGGCTACAAACTGCGGGATCGGCTGATCAGGGGGGCTCAAGTTATCGTCACCAAGGCCGTAAGCCAATCCGCCCCCGAAGCGAAGTCCGGAGAACCAGGGAACTAACCCGATGGCTAAACGAGATTATTACGAAGTCTTGGGCGTTTCTTCCAAGGCTTCCGCCGAAAACATCAAGAAGGCCTATCGCAAAAAAGCCGTCAAATACCACCCGGACAAGAATCCCGGCGACAAAGCGGCAGAAGATAAATTCAAGGAACTGAGCGAAGCCTACGAGGCACTGAGCGATCCCCAGAAACGGGCGGCTTACGACCGGCTCGGCCATGCGGCCTTCGACACCCGCTCGCGAGGCGGCGGCGGCGGATTCCACGATCCCTTCGAAATCTTCAGCCAAGTCTTCGGGGGCGGAGGAGGCGGCAGCATTTTCGACAATCTGTTCGGCGGCGGGCGCCAAAGTTCGACAGGTCCCAAGCGCGGTTCGGACTTGCGTTATGATTTAAGCATTTCCTTCGAGGAAGCCGCCCGAGGTTGCGAAAAGGAGATTCCCATTACCAAGCTCGACCGCTGTTCGGCCTGCGACGGCGAAGGAACCAAAGCCGGTTCCAAACGCAAGATCTGCCCGACCTGCCAAGGGCAAGGTCAAGTCACGTCTTCGCGAGGCATTTTCAGCATCGCCCAACCCTGTCCGAACTGCCACGGAGAAGGTCAAGTCATCGACAACCCTTGTCCCCAATGCCGCGGCGCCGGACGCTTGGAAAAAACGCGAAAAATCTCCCTCAAGATTCCTGCCGGAGTCGATACCGGCAACAAGTTGCGATCCCAGGGCAACGGCGAAGCGGGATTGCGAGGCGGCGCCCCAGGAAACCTGTACGTCGTGCTGCATGTTCGGGAACACGAAGTGTTCGAGCGGCATGACGCCGACCTGCTGTGCGAAGTGCCCGTCAGTTTCGTCCAGGCCGCTCTCGGCTCGGAAATCAGCGTGCCTACCCTGGAAGGATCCAAACAAATCAAAATGCCTCCCGGAACCCAACCGGATACCGTCTTCCGGCTTAAGGGCATGGGCATCAAAAACATCAACAGTTACGGCACGGGCGATTTGCTGATCCGGATCAAGTTGGAAGTGCCCAAGCGGCTTAACGCCGAACAGACCGAAAAACTCAAGGAATTCGCCGATCTCTGCAACGACGACGTCAATCCCATATCCTCGGGATTTTTCGAAAAAGCGCGAAAATTCTTTTCCAATTAATGGCCGCGAAGCATCGCTTTTACTTACCGGCCGAAGATTGCCGCAACGCCGAATTGTCGTTGTCCCCGGGCGACACCCATCACGCGATCAACGTATTGCGGCTCCGGGAAGGCGATCGTTTCAGCGTCTTGGACGGCGAGGGGACCGAACTGCTTTGCCGCATTTCGAATCGGGAAGGCGACCGGATCCGAGGCCGCATTCTGGCCCGCAACCCACTGCCGGCCCCAGCTTGCCGGCTTACCCTGGTCCAAGGCGTGACCAAGGGGAAATCGATGGACTGGATTATCCAGAAAGCCACCGAACTAGGATGCGGCACGGTCATCCCCGTACTTTCGGAACGCACCGTGATCCGGTGCGATTCATCTCAGGCCAAAGACAAACAGGCCAAATGGGAAGATATCGCGATCGAAGCCATGAAGCAGTGCGGCCAAGGCTGGCGACCCGAAATTCTGACTCCCCTGCCCCTTTCCGAAGTAATATCCCGCCAGCTTCTGCCCGCGAGTCAGCCCTCGTTGCTGGCCAGTCTGCAACCCGACGCCCGTCATCCTCGAAAACGCTTGGAGCCTTACCTGAAAAACGGCGATCTGCCGCCCGAAGGCATCGCCGTCTGGATCGGCCCCGAAGGAGATTTCACTCCCGCTGAAATCAATACTATCCGTCAGAACGGAGCGTTGCCGATCACCTTGGGTCCCTTATTGCTGCGCAGCGAAACGGCGGCCGTCTACGCTTTGTCGATTCTGAATTACGAATTTCAAACCGAGTGAACGGATTGGAGATCGGCGACCGGGACGGACTTCAGATCTAACCGCGGGGGCATCGCCCGGCGAGACAGTGTCGACTCCGGCCTCGGGCCGATCGCACAAAACGAAATGCGGTGCCGGCCGGATGGAAGGCCACAGTAACGCCCGTCATACGACTCTGCCGCTACCGACTCGAATTTCAGCACGCCGGCTCTCCGCCGAACGCCTTTAGGTGCGGCACCGGCTATTCCTCGAGCTCCCCCGGAATCTCCGGAGCGTGACGCCAAACTTCGGTTACCGCCCAAAGATTTTCCGGTTTGAGGGATTCCATCCCCTTGAGCAATCGAGCGCTGCCGTCGACAAAACAGAAATTAGAGCCAGTCGCATGGCGTTTGCGATCAATCATTTCGACGTCGTTTCCCTGGCCCTGATGAAAGTCCATGTGAATATGGAGTTTATCCTTGACCTTCTCTCCGAACAGCAAGGTTTCAGAAGGCAACGGTACCAGATCCAATTTCATGCCATGAGGCCAACGTCCCCGTTCGTACAACTTAAAATCCTCTTCGCTCAATTTACTCTGGAAATAATCGTTCCAACCGTTGATCAAATAACTGTGATCGTGATCTTCCCAAAATTTCCCGGTCGGACATTTCACGACTCTGGGGTCCTGATAATAAGGCCGTAGCTTGACGATCCAATTCAGTTCCAGGTTGCGTCGAACCGGAGGACATTCACCCTGATAATCGTCGGCATAGAGGCGCGTGGCGATCCCCAGTTGTCTCAGATTGCTCAAGCACTTGATTTCATTCGCCTTGCCCTTGGCCTTCGTCAAAGCCGGCAAGAGAAGACCGGCCAGAATTCCGATAATGGCGATGACGACGAGCAACTCGATCAGGGTAAAGGCCCTGTCGGTCGCTCTCCGACCCGGCGATTCTCGATCTTTCATGAAATCAACAGATTACGACCTCTAGGCCATTGTACCTTTAGACTCGGTTTCCTCGGCACATGATACTCGACGCCTTATTTCGGTAAATCGTTCGATACTATTTCGTGCTAGCTCGGGTGTAACCGCCAAGGACCCAAGGTTAAACGACCCGGAGAGACTATCCTTGGTCTTTAAAGTACGATCGTCGCGCTTCTGATGTCAAGATGAATTCAAACCTCGGTGCCAATCAGTCGATGGAGACGGTCATCGTTCGACCGGCAATCTCGTATCCTCATCGCCCTCGTCAGTAATCCCGGTCAAAGGCGATCAATCCCCCAATCGAAAAACGCCGCATTTTCGAAACAACAGGCAGATATCGCCGACCATCGAACCGTTATCGCACCACAACCGGAGAACTCCACTCTGAAAACAGTTGATTCCAGCTAATCCGACGCCCTATCGGCTTGGATCGCGCAAGTCAAGCTGACGACGCGCAATTTTCTGCATGAGCTCATGAGTGGTACGTTGAATGGGATCATGGAACAGGAAGTGGTCACTCTCATCGGCTCCCGACCTCACCAGTGCCGTTCCCGACGATCCAATTAACGCAACGGCTATCGGAAACGGGGCTGGAAAACCTGCATCGGCTACCTCGAATTGCTGATTCCCCAAGCTCCGGAAAGGCAGCTGCTTTCCCCAGTTCCTGAAACGGCGCTGTCTCGTCGAAGAGACCTTGCTCGGCGTCGTTCGGGAGGCTTGGGTGCAGGGTGTTTCCACTCGAAGCATGAAGCGACTCGCCGGACCGCTGGGCACGACGAACCTCTCTCGCAGCCAAGGGTCCCGAATCTGCCGGGAACTCGATCAACGGGTTCAAGAGTTTTGCCAACGCCCGATCGAGGGCGACTGGTTGTTTCTCTGGCTCGACGTCACCTATTTGAAAATCCGCCTCGACGGACACGTCCGGTCAGTCGCCGTCTTGATCGCCCTGGGAGTCGATTCGAAAGGACGCCGCGAGGTGTTGGGATTGGATGTCATTTCCAGCGAATTCCAGCAAAGCTGGTCGGAGTTCCTCCGATCGTTGCCGAATCGCGGTTTGAAACCAGTCCGGCAAATCATCTCCGACGAACACGAAGGCCTCAAGGCCGCGATCGCTGCGGTGATGCCTTCGCAGCGACAACGTTGCCGATTACGTTTCATGCGGAATTTGCTGGCTAAGGGATCTCGCCATAATAAACTATCTGTTTTCCGTGTATGTATCAAATGTATTATTTACATTCATGGGGCTTTAATTTATAATTCCATTCACCATGAAACTTCTCTTTAGTCAAACGCAAATCTTGCATTTGTTCGTCAGTAATTTTTATGCCCGTCTGATATTTGGATTCATCTAGATCACAGTTTATTTTTAACCCATTTTTAGTTGTTGTATTGCTAATCAAATTAACTATGGTTTCATAATTGGTTAATGGGCGTCCCCGCCAATTCATTGAAATATATGAAAACATTTGATGTTTAATTTTATTCCACTTGCTCGTGCCAGGTGGAAAATGACAAACTGATATTTCCATACTAAGTTCATCAGCCAGTTTTTGTAACTCGGTTTTCCATAATTTATTACGACTACCATTTGAACCTCCTCCATCAGCCGTAATTAATAGCTTCTTGGCCTTGGGATGTTTTTTTCGTCCCATTGCTAGCCACCATCGACGAATAGTTTCTACCGCAAATTCCGCAGTATCGTGATCAGTGCCTATACTTACCCAACCCGTATTGGTGTTAATATCAAACACGCCATAGGGATTTGCTTTAGGTAGTTTTGGATCAGGGAAATCATGCATTTTGACTAGTTCAGGATTTCCATTCGGATGCCATTCTTTCCCCATATTTTTGTGCTGTCCCACCAATTCCTTTTTTTTGGTGTCAACCGAAATCACGGGTTCATTTTCCTTCAGGAATTTCCGAGATTTGCGTTCAATATATCGAAATTGCTGGTCTCGATCGGGATGCTGGTTGCCTTCTAGCGTCTTCTGGTTGCCTTGAAGGCTGTATCCCATTTCATGGAGCAAACGATTTACCGTGCGTTCACTTATCTGATGTCCCATTTCATTCAATTTGGTTTTGATTTGTTCAGCACTTTTGCAAGTCCAACGCAACGGATTTTCAGGATCACCTCGAGTTTCGGGTTCGATAAGATTATTCAGATCTGACAAAAGAGTCTTGTCGTGTTTGGCTAATAATTTCCGTCACCCTCCTGCTTTCCTTTGGCGATTTTTCTCCGAAATTGCTCCCGTTTTTAATTCATTAATTCCCGCTCGAATCGTAGTGCGGCTAGCACCCGTAGCTTCGTGAACTATTTCTATTCCACCCCTACCAATGGCTATTGCCTCGGATGCTAGCCAATGACGCTTAATCAATTCTTGGAAGTTTGGCTCCAAGCTCAGATATTTTTTTCTGATAACGGCAACCTGATTGCTCACGCTTAATCATATCATGCATATTTCATTTTTTCAACCTTTAAAAGTAATTAATTCTAATTCGTTGGTTGTCAAAGGATTGGAAACTAAGTTTTACCGTCATCAAGCCTCTCAAAAACCATTGAATCGACCTAAATGGGTTGATAACTTCCAGCTTTAAATAAACCATAGAAATCAATTTTTAGATTACCAGAGAGATTATCCGTCCATTAACATGTCAGAATGAAATTCTGATAAAAAATTTAATCATTTGAACAAATATGTTATTTAGGCGAGAGCCCTAATGTTCCCCGGAGAGATCTAGCCCGAGTCGCCAAACTGGTCCGATCCGCTTTCCGAACGGACGAGCCCGAAACCGCTCAGGAATCGTCCGAAACTCCGGCGAGCCTCGCCCCATCCGAGGCGAATCCCGGTGCCGTTAGCAACAGGTGGCAGCTCATTTGGAAGTTCAATAAAGTAGCCCCCAGCGAGCGTCATGCGATCAGGAGTCGGTTAGACCCGCCGGATCTCGGGCGAAAAGGCCGTTTCTCTCGAACCCTCAACACTCCCTTGGTTCTCGGCCCATCGAATCTGGAACTTGGGGCCATTGGAATCAGCCGAAAATCCCCCCAGAGTAACTCTCCTGACTCATCCTCAGAAATCCTTGTGTCTGACAGATTCAAATTGTGCAAACTTGGTAGTTTCATTAATCAGCTAATTTATAAACTAGCTTCAGGTTAGTTTCAGGAAACCTTATTTCTTTTTGGTTTAGGACTTCAAGCAATTCCTTGAGTGCTTGATTCTGTGCCTTGTTGCTTTGGTTCAGCAGCCTAATAACCAGTTCTCCGTTGGCTTCATCAGGCAGGATATCGGCTTCGGATTTAAACACGGATTTCAAGAGTGATCTGGAATGGGGACGCCCTTTACGGTTGCCATTGACCAAAGGCGTCAGAGCGGTTTCAGCACGATAAACAATCATGCGAATCAGATCATAAAACTGTCTTACTGGTCTCGGCAGCGCTTCCAATTGTTCCGACGGTGAAAGATCGCCCGCCTTCACATGTTCGGGAAGTGATTTTTGGGTTTGACAGAGCTCTTGAAGTTCTTTGGCCAGATCAATCTTTTTGGTCTGTAGTTTTCCGACTGGTTCGGTTGGCTTGCATTGAGCGTCGATTCGCCTCGTCAAATGCCCTAATCGGTTTTTGAGCTTGGCGATCGCTTTTTTCAATCGTCGCCAAGGGGGATTAACGACCTTCTCGGCGGGATCTACCGGCTCCAGTTCATGAACCGGCAAATGGTCCAATCCGAATTCCCGGCGAGCATAAAGGAAAAAATTCTCCTGCGACCAGCGGGAAAGAATCGACCCCGCCACTTGGTTGATATCCATCTGGTTATTGGTGGTGATAATGGAGGATTGGCGTCCGTCAGACCTCAAGCAACAAATTGTTCGGGCCTTGATATCCCAGCCTCTCAACTCCAAGGGTTTTTCCGCCAGCGACAGCCGGCGAATCACGGAACCGCAGGGGCCAGGAATCCTTACTTCCCTCGCCACAAACTCTTGCTCGGACCAGGGCTGGACTTTTCCCTTGCGCCATGTGATACCGGCCACTCCTTGGCGAGCCAGCTCGCCAAAGAGCTTCGGACTCCAACCTTCCCGGTCGAAAATCAAGTTCGGGACCGGCGGAGTAACGGTTGAGCTTGCTAGCTCCTGCGAGTTAGCGGGCAACAATCCCAGCTCCCGCAATTGGGGCAGAATATCTTGTTTCAGAGTTCGGATCATTTTCGAGTCGATCTGCTGAGGCAGGCAGAGCAAGGGCGTGCCGCCGAGGGCATGCAGCCAATAGCTGACGGCCGCCGGCAGGCAAAGCTTTTGCCGCGAAACGAAATGGCGGGGCAAGTTTCCCTTCCGCCCGTGATACACTTTGACATGGCCATCGAGATCTAAGGTCGCCGTTTCTTCGGGATCCTCGCTGAGCCAGTCTTTGGCCAGGTTTGACTGCCAAGAGTCCATCGCCTTCGAGGTCGCTAGCTGACGAATCCGGCGCCGCAGGGTGGTCACTTCCGGACTGCGATCGCTCCCCAGAATCTTGCCCCATTCTCCCGGGGATTGATAACGCATTGGCTCCACCGAACACACTCGGGTCAAAAACATAAATGCCAAAAACAAGAGGAGGTTGGCGGGGCGATAATAGCCTTTTGATTCCGGCAATTGATCGAGATGCCGGAGCAATCCGGTTTCCAACAACGCTGGTAACGCCACTAAAACTCCCGCCTGCTTCACGGCACGAGCCGCGGAAAAATGCGGCTTGGGTCCGGCTTGCTCTCCGATACTGGCTGCGACCCGTCCTGGAATGTCCTGCGCTCCCATCCCCATGGCGGCCTGGCGGTCGTTCTGATCTCGTTCCGTCCGATCCGAAGCCTCTGCCAAACGGGAATCCTCGCGAGCTTCGGTCGGGGTAGCGGCTGGTCGCTTGAGCTTTGGCGACTCCGGTTGAAATCCGGGGATTCGGCCGGCATGAACATAACGACGCACCGTTTCGTGATTGACTCGGCAAGCTTTGGCGGCACTTCTAATCGATATTCCTCGGGCCAACAATTCCCCGAGCCGGCGACCCGTTTCCTCGTCGATCGCGGTCCAACTTTTCGCTTTGGTCTGAGGGGTCTTTTTAACCCCGTCACCGCGGCGATAAGTCTGGAGAGCGGCAGAAACGGTATTGCGATGGACTTGGAATTGCTCCGCTATTTGTTTCTGGGTAGCTAACTTTAAAAACGCGATATGACCCATGAGCCAGTTTCGGGAATAATGATCGTTCTCTTCGTATCGAAGAAAGGGTAGATCATCCCAAAAACAAGGTGACGATGCCTTGAGCGATGACGATAAAAACCCGATCCCCAATGGGGGTTGCTTCGTTACGAAGAGCCAATATTTCTAAGCGCTCAGCAGCCTTGCTATTTTGCACATTACTATATATGGCACACCTTGCGGGAAAAAGCAAGCTTTCGCAGGCGAATAATTGCCAAAAAGCCAGATAATATGGACTTTTTTTATGCAAAACGGTCTAAATCTCCCCCGCTAGACATAAGGATCCCTGAATTTTCGACGAATCGTCAACTCTCGTTTCATTCGTAACCGAACATCGAGCAAGTTTGCATCGTCGTCCTGACGTGATTTATAATTTTTTAGATTACTACCCTCGACAAGATCAAATACTACTATTCCGTATTTTGGCGATATCAATAACGCATCGATAACGCGCAAGCCTTCAGAATCTTTTACAAATGGATAACCAACAAACAACTGTCCTTCCGCCTTCAAACTATTTTTAATCGTTGAGACAAGTACTTTGCTCGAGTCAGGTTTATCCCTGTGGCTACCTATGATTGAAATGCTCATCCTTCCAGCCTCCTTATCACCTGTTTAATCATCCTGCAAGGCTCACTTCCCATTATTACACCGGATACAGACCATTTCAAGCTTTAATTTACCAACTGACACCTCAACAATTTCTAATGAGTTCTATCTCAAACTTATTTACATCTCGAAAACATAAATCGTCAAATATGCCCTGCTCTCTTGATAAATACCAATCATCAAATCAACTCAAATTGCAAACGTTTCTCGACGATTTGAGAACCCATAACAGCCCAATTCCACCAAAAATCAAACGTATACCCCGTAGGCTTTGGTGACAACGTTTCATCCTAAAAAATCTAACTAATCTACCAAACAAAACTCCAATTGCGGTCATCTATTCAAGAATACCGACCCGTCGTACGGTCAGGTCGTCGAACCGAATGGGGAAGCCGGAAAAAGGTTGTCCCCAGATCGACGGTTTACCCTGAGGCGGCGCAGTTTCCGTGAGATAATCGATCATCCAGTCCGCCGGTTCCTCGCCCCCGGCATCCCAACTCTTGCCTCGGATTCGCCAGGAACCGTCCTGCTGGGGCACCGCTGCCAAAATCAACCGAGTCCATCCTTCCTTTTGCCAGCGATGATTCGCCGAGGCGACCACTTCGTCCCTCCGCCATAATTCCAGCTTACCCTTGTTGCCGCTCAACAACAACCGGAACCCGCCCAAACCATAGAGACCGACTCCGAAAGTCGGAGAAAGCCGGCGTCTCGGCCAACTTTGCACGCTGGCCTCCACACGGCTGCCCGTCATGGTCGCCTCCCCGAACAGGGCTCCAAAATCTTCCAACGGCGTTCCGGGCAATTCCAGGAAACGGTTCCGGTTCTCGGCTCGAACGGCGAACGCTCCGGCCAATATCAAAAACCCCTCTGGTTCCTTCCCGATTTCGACCGACTGAAAATCGTTTTCGTAGATCGGTTTCGGTGCCGTCGATCCCCCGAACGTAAAACCCGCGGCCGCCAGAGTTATCGTCGCAAGCCTAACCAATAGCTTTATCATATCCGGGAGTCGATTGATCGATCGGGAAGTCATTCGTCGTGCAAGGCCTCCAGCAACGATCCACGTAGCGCCAACCTCGTCGCCAACCAAGTCCAAAACAAACCATTAACCAATACGGCCGCCAAGGTCAGCCCCAACGAACCGTAGGGGATTTCGGCCCCGGGAGAAAGCCAGGCCGGCAACGTGGCGAGTAACGCCGACACAACGCCGATCGTCAATCCGGCCAATAACAATATCCCATGTTCGCTCAACACCAGCCATCGCAAGGACGATTTCCGTATCCCCACTGCGTTCAACAAGGCCAGTTCTCTTCGCCGCTCCCGGATATTGCGCATGACCACCACTCCCAACCCGACGCTTCCCAACAACAACCCCAAACCGCCCAGCAATTGAAAAGTGGACAGGTAGGTATTCTGGACGGCATTAAAGGCGGCCAAGCGCCGTTCGGTTCTGGTCAATTCCAACCCGGCATCCTCTAGCGCTCGGCCCAGCATGCGTTCCACGGCATCGTCTTCGGCCGGCGGAGAATCGATCAGGAAAGCTCGATAACCGCTCAACCGCGGAAAACGTTCCACGAACCGGGATTCGTCGATAATCAGAAAACCCTGCAAGATCGAATTAGCGACGGCTCCGATCAGAACGATTTTCAGAGCTTCGCCCCGGCCGTCTACCAGAGTAAGGGTATCGCCGAGTTGCTTGCCCAAGGCCCAAAGCATCGAATTCTGGTCCATGATGGCCGGAACGGCTCCGTCCGGCCGCCGTTCCTCGAGCAAGGACCAAGGACTGCCGCCTTCGAGAGGCGAACCGAGGACAGAAGCGAACGTAAACGCTCGGCGACCGGCCAACTCGACCGGATCGACTCCCAACAACCGAGGCTGCTGGGCCCGGTTCAGATTCAGGCAACTGACGTCTTCGCCGGGAAGCACCCGGAACGGCACGAACGACGTCGCCGACAGTTCTTCGTCGTCCAACAAATAGAATTCCCGCCCTGGAGACGAATTCAAATCATGGGTCACCGATTGGGTCGTCTCGCCCCAAAAACGAAACCCGCCCGTCCCGGACGATCGGGCGTTCGCTCCCTTGACGGCGTCCAATTTGTTGGCCCCCACCGCGGCGACCAGAAAACTGCCGCAGGCCACCAGCCCGATGACCGCCAAGCTCCGCTTGATCCGCCGCGACCCGCCGCGAATACCCAACGACGTCAGATTCAACTTCGTCCCCTGCCCCTGACTGACGCCGGAACGTAACCACCAGGAGGCGGCCGACAGTCCCGAAAGCAATAACAAGCCTCCGGCGCAAAAAAACCAAACCGCTTGCCCCGGGCCGGCGTTAGCCGCCCAGGCGACCACCACGACACTCAAAAAAAAGGCGAACGAAGCGAGCCGCTTGCGCCATGTCGCGCCCTGCCCGAATTCGTCGCCGACCTTTTCGCTTCCGGCAGTCAATAAATCCCGAGCCGGACGCGCCGTCTGAACCCTTACCCCGAGCCAAATCGTCACCCAAGCCGCCGCAAAGCCGCCGGCCGCGCCGAAAATCAAAGTCAAATAACTGTAATGGAAATCAATAGCGGCAGTGCCGATCGCCTCCTGCCAAATCGTCTTCAAGCCGTGCAACATGGCCTGGGCATACAACACCCCCCACACGGCACCCCAAAGGGCTCCCACCCCGGCCACCACCCCGCCTTCGATGTTCCAAAAACGCTTCACCTGACGGGGCGGCAAACCCAAGGCCAGTAAAATCCCCGTCTGCCGTTGCCGCCGTTCCAGACTGAACTGAAACAGCAAGCTGATCAGCAACAACCCCGCCAGGATCAGAAAGAAGCTGAAACCGATGAATAAACCGCCGAAATCCTGCGCTCCGGCCACCGCCAAAAAAGCCTGTTCCCGCACCGGGTAAAACGACAGGCCCAACGAAGCGGGATCGATGGCTTTGGCAAGGTGGGAATGGAGCGCCAAACGTTGCGATTCATCGACAGCGAATCTTACGGCCGTCAGCGATCCGAATCGATTGTGCCACAGTTGGGCTCCGGCTTGAGGCAAAACGAAAGCCTTGGGCGTTCCCCGATGCTCTTCCCAATACCGGTTGTCCTTATCGCGCACCGCGTCCAAATCGATCGGAAAACCGGCATCCCAGTCCCGACAACTCTCGGCGTCTTTCAAACCGGGAAATTCCGGCATCAATCCCGGGTCCGCCCAAGGTCCGGAAAGCGGCACGACGGAATGCACGGTGAATTCCGCTTCTTCCTCGATTAATTCCCGGCTGTCGCCCACCGAATAGTAACTCATCTTCAGCCGGTCGCCCGGAGCCGCGTCGAGATCGTCGGCCAACCATTGGTTAAGAACGATTTCGTCATCCTCCAGGTCCGAAGGTGTCAAGGGTTCGAGAGCGGCGGCGACCATGGAATAGGGAGTGGATCGAGCGCCGACTTCCAGCCGATTGACGAACCAGGTCAGCACCCCCTGGGATTTGACTCCGACCTCGCCGACCGCATGAATGATCGGATCTTCCAGGAACACTCGGGACGACCGCAACTCGAGGCCCCGTTCGTCCGGCAACGGCTTCAATTCCAATTGCGCGTCTTCCAGCCGCCAACTATTCCGTAAAATTCCCTGTACCAATTCAAGGGTCAGTTCCTTCTCTCCCGTGCCGATCAACAACAAATTCACCGACTCCGGTTGTTCCAGCCGTTCCTGCAGCCAGTCCCGGGACACGAAGGCGTTGAACGGCGGAAGTTGACTGGCGCCCAAACCGAAACGGCCGAACTGACGGTCGCCGACGATCGCGCCCACCTTCACGCGCAATACGACGGAGACATCCTCCTGCGGGGAAAGCGGAGCGTCGCGGGACAACAACTCAGGGCGAACTAAGCGCAACAAGACCGTATCGCCTTCTTCGGCCTGAAGCCGCTTGGCTAAAGCTTCGTTAAGACCGACCTCTCCGGCGGCGATCGACGGCTGGGACGGCTCGAGAGCCAGTTCCCAAAAATTCGTTTCGACTCCGTAAACGTCGACCCGATTGGCTCTTCTGGTGCCCTCGGTTTGGCGCATCACGCCGCGAGCCGCCAGAACTCCGGCCGTTTTCCGATCCAACCGGGTTTCCAAATCCTCGGCCAGTTCTTGGCGGAATAACCGGTCCTGGCCCGGCAACGCGAACTCCACCGAACCCAGTCGCGCCAACGCCAGCTGCCGCAAACTGCCCCGCACCGAATCCCCGACCGACAAGGCGCCGGTCAAGACCGCTCCGGCAACGACCACTCCCGCCAGAACTCCCCCATGCGACCAAGCGTAGTTCCACAGGTTGCGAAGGATAAAATGCCACCCTTTCATGCTTCCCCGGAGGCTTCGGCCGTCGTCAACTTTCCGTCCCGCAGTTCCAGAATTCGCGACATGCGCTCGGCCAAAACCCCGGAATGAGTCACCACCACCAAGGTCACTCCGTCGACGGTATTCAAGTCCACCAGGAGTTCGGAAAGCGATTCGGCCGATTTCCGGTCCAACGCTCCGGTGGGTTCGTCGGCCAATATCATCTGCGGACTGTTAATCAGGGCGCGGACCACCGCCACCCGCTGGCATTCGCCGCCTGATAATTGAGAGGGCCGGTAATCCATCCGATGATCCAACTCGACTATCTTCAACCACTGAGCGGCTTGCCCCAGAGCTTGTGATTTCTCCTCGGCGTCCCGGAGCGCCAGGGTCGGAATCAAGACGTTTTCCAACACCGTGCACTGGGGCAGCAGATAATGATTCTGGAACACGAATCCCAGCGTCCGATTACGAAACCGGGCCAAGGCGGGTTCGTCCAGCGAACTCAAATCTTCTCCCGCCACTTTCACCTGGCCCCGGGTCGGACGATCGAGGGCGCCGATAATATTGAGCAACGTGCTTTTCCCCGAACCGGAAGGCCCGGTAATCGCGACCGATTCGCCCTCTCCGATTCGCTCCGTGACGCCTTGCAACACCGTAGTCTCTCCCCCCTGCCGAGGATAGGACTTGACGATATCGGTCAACTCGACCATTGATTTATCCGAAGCCATGTCTGCAAGCGAACGGGTTTCGACTCCGCTCGAAACGCCGCTTGGACATTGAACCCGAAAGCAGCGGCCGGCGCAAAAAGTATTCTACGACTCGGCGGCGCCGGTTTCTCGACGCCGCTCCTGAAACGCCTCGTTCTCCCACGCTCCATGAAATCGTTACGATCCTTCGCGCTCGCCCTGACTCTCGGCCTGATCCCGTTCGATTCGGGTCGAACCGCCGAAAGCGGCGAGACCCAACCGGCCCGCAAAGCCAACCGCTTGCTCCAGGAGAAATCTCCCTATCTGTTGCAACACGCCTACAATCCGGTCGACTGGTATCCTTGGGGCCAGGAAGCTTTCGACGCGGCCCGGAAAGCCGATCGCCTCATCTTCCTTTCGATCGGCTATTCCACCTGCCACTGGTGCCACGTCATGGAGCGCGAATCGTTCGAAAGCGAGGCCATCGCCGAAATCATGAACCGGCATTTCGTCTGCATCAAGGTCGACCGCGAAGAACGGCCGGACGTGGATAAAATCTATATGACGTTCGTTCAAGCCTCTACCGGCAGCGGCGGTTGGCCCTTGAACGTCTGGCTGACTCCGGACCTGAAACCGATCGCCGGAGCCACCTATTTCCCGCCGGAAGACAAATTCGGACGTCCCGGTTTTCCGACCGTACTCCAAAGCATCGCGGACCAATGGGAAAATAATCGCAAGATGCTCCGCGAACGAGGCGATGAAGTGATGAACTTGTTGCGGCGGCATTTCAACACTCCCCCGCCGTTGGCTTCGAGCGACGCCGACCAAACCGCCGAGGCCGCCTTCCGTTCCTTGAACGACAGTTTCGATCCGACCTACGGCGGGTTCGGCGAGGCGCCGAAGTTTCCCCGGCCGGTCACCTTGAGTTTCCTTCAGCGTTACGCCGTCCGAACGACCGGCAACGAGGACCAACGCGAGCACGCTCGAAAAATGGCCCTGACCACGCTCGAGCGCATGGCGGCCGGCGGCCTGCGCGATCATCTGGGCGGAGGATTCCATCGCTATTCCGTCGACCGGTTCTGGCATGTCCCTCATTTCGAAAAAATGCTCTACGATCAAGCCCAGCTCACCATCGCCGCCTTGGAGGCCTTTCAGGTCACCGGCCAAGACAAGTTCGCCGCGATCGCACGCGACACGCTCCGCTATGTCCTTCGCGGCCTGACTCACCCGCAAGGAGGGTTTTATTCGGCGGAAGACGCCGACAGCCTGTTCGAACGAGGCAAGCCCGAACAAGGCGAAGGCGCTTTCTACGTTTGGAGCCATCAGGAAATCGTCGCACTGCTCGGCCAGGAACGAGCCGAACGATTCAATCTCTTTTACGGAGTCGAACCCTCCGGCAACGCCCCGGTCGGCAGCGATCCTCACGAAGAATTCAACGGCAAGAATATCCTCATCCAACGTTATTCCCTGGAAGACGCGGCCGAAAAATGGGACACGACGCCGGCCGCATTGGCCCAGGAGTTGGCAGCCGATCGAACCCGGCTCTTCCGGCAGCGTGAATCGCGTCCCCGCCCTCATCTCGACGACAAGGTCATTACGGCTTGGAACGGACTGATGATTTCAGCTTTCGCCCGAGCCGGCCAAGTTCTCGACGAGCCGGATTACCTCAAGGCCGCCCGCGCCGCGGCTTCGTTCGTCAAACGCAACCTCTACCTCGAGGAAGAACAGGAACTCTTGAGGACTTACCGCCAAGGCGCCAGCGATATCAGAGGGTTCAGCGACGATTACGCGTTTCTCGTCCAGGGACTGCTGGATCTGTACGAGGCTTCCTTCGACATCGCGTGGCTCCGCTGGGCGCAGCAACTGCAGCGAACGCAAGATCGGTTGTTCTGGGACGAGCAATCCGCCGGCTATTTCAACACTACCGGAAAAGATCCCAGCATCCTGCTGCGCCTGAAAGAAGATTACGACGGAGCCGTACCCTCGCCCAACTCCGTCACGGTCCTGAATCTCTTGCGCCTGGCGCAAATGACCGGCCAGGACTCCCTCGGCGAACGAGTCCGGAAAACGCTGGCTTATTTTACCCCGGCCATGAACAACTCGCCAGAATCGATGCCTCAGATGTTGGCTGCTCTGCTGTTTTCCACGGCCAAAACCCGGCAAGTCGTCTTCGCCGCCCAGCCTCAAGCCGAAGATCTCCGCCCTTTCCTGCGCACGTTGCATCGCTCGTTCCTGCCCGACAAGATCGTGCTGTTGGCCGACGGCGCCGCCGGCCAAGCCTTCCTCGGCCAATCCCTGCCGTTCCTGCGTGAAGTGCGTCCCAAGGAAGACCGCGCCACCGCGTTCCTGTGCGAAAACTTCGTTTGCCAATTGCCGACCAATGATCCCGAACTCTTCGCGAAGCAACTCCTGGGAGCGGCGGCGAGCGGCGAGCCGGGCTTGCCGGAGAATGCCCCGGAACCGGCGCCAATCATTGAGGAAGAGCCGGCAGTCGAACGCCCGGACGCCGCCGGAAGCAACTAACTCGGGTTCGCTGAGAACGGAAGCGAGCGCTCTCAGAAAGACGTCGACCAAGCGACCTGAAAGCTAATCCAATCCCGGCTGCGATACAGGTCGCCATAGGGATCGAACCCGAAATCGAAGATCTCGTCGTAACGAGTAAAATAGGGGCCGGCACCAACTTTGACGCTGGAGTTTTCTCCCACCCAGCGAAGGGATAATCCGAGTTGCCAGCTTTTCAATCCCGGCGGATTGATGGTCAGAGTATCCTGGATTTCGCCGGTGTCGGTGTAAAACCGGCCGAACGCTCCGATCGTCCACGTCGGGTTCAATTCGTACTCCAGATTGCCCCCGACAAAATAAGCCTCGAACTCCGGTTGCTCGGTCACCCAACCGGCCTGAAGGCGCAATACTACCGATTCGTACACCGCCGTGTTCAAAGAGCCCTGGACGCTATAACGCTTTTCCCGGACCGACGTGTCGGTTAACTGCACCTCCACCAACGACCGCATCCGGGGGTTCAGCAAGTTTTCGGTAGCCAGACGATACGTCATCGAATCGATCGAATCAGGGCCCAAAAGCAACATCTCTCCGTAATCGGAACTGGGAACGATTTGATCCGTGAAAAACCCGAACCCTGCTTCCAGATAACCGTTGGCCGGCAAGTATTCCCACCGGAGTTGGGAATTCATCTGATAACCCCAGGGCGACGCCTCGGGATAAGGATCGTACCCGAATTCCTGGTAAGTCAAATTGACCTGGCGATAGTACTCGTGAGCCCAAAGACTCCGGTAATTCTGATAACCGTCGTAAACGCTCACCTGCCCTTGCAAGGTCAGTTTTGACTGCAACGGGCGCATGATATTGAATTGTCCCAGAATCCGATCCTTGTGCACGGTGACCGGATGATCCTGCGGGAAAAAAAAGTCGCTGGATTTGACTCTCAGATCGTAGGTCTCGTAGGTCAGCGCGAAATCCCACTCGGTCTCGGCGTAATCGTGGCCGTATTGGACCGACCATTGGGTCAGCTGATAATCTTCCGAGAACAACCCCTCGCCGCTGGTATTTAAATTCTGAGCTAACAACCAATCCGGCCGGGAATCCTTCTCCGGCACCTCGTTCCCGGCGAGGTCGCCACCACCAGTCTCCAAGGCCGACTGCGCCCACGCACTCTGCCCGACCGACAACAGGACGATAACGAGCCAATAAACCGGTCGCACCGACCGACGGACCTGAAATAATTTCGCCATCGCTTCCGATTATTGGCAGGCGGTGCACCCAGCCGCTTGATTGCCTCCCGACATGGCCGAGCCCGGCTCCACTTGCGTCAACAGAAGCGATTGCCACGTGTAGGACGACAAATCGGAAAACACCATGTTCGGCTTGGACACCAATCGCTGATCCAGCACGGACACGCTCTTGCAACCGGTCAACGTTACGGCTGCGAACACCATCACTGCCGATAGCCCCACTACTCTCTTCATTGCGCCCCAAGTAAACCCATTTCCTTCCGTAGGTCAATCTTTCGCGCACCGATTCGCAAAAGCAGGCGACCGCCGCAACGTCACCTCCGGCTGTCCGGAAATCGGGTACACCCCCTTTCATCGAACCGGCCCTACGGATTGGGTCGATACGAACGAATGACGCCCCAAACGGCGGCGGAACCGATTTTATTGATCCCCCGCCCGATTTTTTGTTTCGCATCTTCGACCGATCGTCGATGATGCTTTCCCACGAGCATGCCGGATCACGGACCGTTAACCATCCTCCACTTGGTCGGCGACCAGGAAGACACCGGAGGCATCCTATCGGTCATCCGCAACCTACAAAGCGTCAACGGCGACGGAGCGTTTCGGCACGTCGTCTGGGTCCAACACCGTTACCAGGAAACTCGAAAACCGACGCTGGAGTACCGTTACAGCCGCTGGATCCGAGCGGAATCCTCCCATCATTTCGGATTGATATTGCGTTCCTTACCGGCCACCTACGAATTACTCAAACTAATCCGAACGGAGCGTTTCGACGTCCTCCATGCCCATACCCGAGGCACCTTGCCGGTCGCCCTCTTTTATTCCGAGCTCGCTAAACGTCCGGTACTTTTCACCAACCACAACTACGCCAAACGGCTTGGCCTTTACCGCTGGACCGCACGCCAAAACCGGCTGCACACCGTCGCGCTGACTCCCAACATGGTCAGGCATTATGACCTCGATCAGGACAATCCGCGTTTGCACACCATCTCGGCCTGTTTCGGCGACGAATTCCTGCAACATCCCTTGGTCGAACGGCAGGACAACCGAACCGCCGGCCGTCCGGTTCGACTCATCGGAGTCGGCAGTATCGTGGGTTGGAAAAAATGGGATCTGGCCATCGAAGCCATCCGCCGGCTCCCGGACGCTCTGCGTCAAAAAATCGAGTTCAACGTATGGGGGCCTACGCTCTACTTTCCCGAAGCCCAAACCTATGCCGCCCAATTAAAAGAACAGACGGCGCAAGCTGGCCTTTCGAACCAGGTTTACCTGCGAGGAGCCTCTCCCCGAATCCTCGACGAATTGAGACGAAGCGACCTGTTTCTGTTGCCCTCCGCCAACGAACCCTGCTCCGTGGCCTTGATGGAAGCGCTGGCGCTGGGATTGCCGGCGATCGTTTCCCGAAGCGGCGGGTGCGTGGATATCGTCAAACCCGGTTGCGGGTTGCATTTCGAGCCGGACGACCCGGATTCGCTGCGGGAAGCGCTGGAGCAAGCCCTGCTCGCTCCGGACGCGTTCGACGCTCCGGCCCGGATTCGTGACTCGGTCAAAGATCGTTGCGCCTCCCAAGTATCCGAAGCCTACCGTAAAATCTGGCGCGATTTGGCTGCCTGGAAAACGCCGTCCCGGGATCGTCCCCAGAACTCATGAACTGGAAATGGCTTCGCTACCTGCCTTGGCTGGACACCCGGGCGCGATTTCTGGCGTCGGCCTCACCTCAAGCGCGGGTTCTCGATATCGGCTCATCCGACGGAGAGACGCTGCGTCATTTTCACGAACTGCGGCCCGACCTTCAGTACTATGCGACCGACCTTCAAGGTCAACCGGACCGCTACCCTCCCGGCTGTCAATTTCATCGCGGCGATCTCAATCACGATCCCCTGCCCTGGGACGATCGCTCCCTCGACGCCATCACCTGCATGCACTTGGTCGAACATCTCGACGACTTGACGCTGCTGTTTTCGGAAATCTCCCGCCTCCTCAAACCGGGCGGCCGAGTCTATCTGGAAACTCCCCACCCCAAGACTGCGGTACTTTCCTCGGTCGGCGGCCGGGCCGCCGGAACCTTTACCCTCAATTTTTTCGACGACCTGACGCATACCCGCATCGTGAGCGCCGGAGCGCTGGCCCAACGGGCCCGCGCCAATCGACTCCGGATCGTCCGGAGCGGAGTTTCCAGAAATTGGTTGTTCGCGATGGCCTGGCCCGCTTACTTTTTCGCCCCTCCCAGCCGAAAAAAATTCACCGCTAAAATCCATTGGATCGGCTGGTCGACCTATCTCATCGCCGAACGGATCCAATGAACCGTTTGCTCGTCACCGAATTATGGGGCGTCGGCGATTTGGCGATCGGATCGAATTTTTTCCACGCCGCCCAACAACAATACGAGCTCGCCCTGTTGGCCAAACCCCACGCCGCCGAGTTGGCTCGCAATCTCTGGCCTCAGATCGAAGTCATTCCCTGGGTGGCGCCTTGGACGCGCTTCGTCGGCAAATACCGATTCTACGACTGGCCTTGGCGCGAACTTCGGAAAACCATTAAAACGATCCGGGGCCGACGATTCGATATTGCCGCTTCCGCCCGCAGCGATCCTCGCGACCACGTGATCCTCCGGCTGTCAGGAGCCGCTAGGCGGCTCGGGTTCGCCAAAATGACAAGTCAATTGCTCTTGACCGAATCGCTCCCGGCCGCTCCGAACGGACGACGCGCGACGCAATGGCGAACTCTGGGGCAAGCGTTGGATTTGAAACTTCCGACCGAACCGGCACCCAAGCCGTCGGTCGGCGGCCGCCTGGCCATTATCCATACCGGTTCCGCTCAACAAGTCCGCATCTGGCCCCAAAAGCGATTCTGCGAACTCGCGCGGCATTTGCGCCGCTCGAACTGGAAAGTCACGATTTTGTGCGACCCCGACCAGAGTCAGGAATTAGACAAGCTGGGCGAGTCGTACACTTGTCCGGAAAATCTCTCCGCTTTGATCGACAGCTTGAGACTCGCGACCGTCTTTTTAGGAAACGATTCCGGTCCCGGCCATCTGGCGGCCGCCCTCGGCATTCCGACGTTCACCGTTTTCGGCCCCCAAAAACCGGAATGGTTTGTACCGGACCATCCGCAAGCCGCCTACCTCGCCGGAAAGCCTTGCCCTTACAAACCCTGTTTCGATTATTGCCGGTTTCCTCATCCGCATTGCCTGCACGATAATACGATCGAAGAAGTTTGGGACGGAGTGCAACAATGGCTGGAATCGCTGGATACGACCGACTCCCGTTCCCGGAACGAATCTTCCTCGACTCTCCCGACTAACTGAAAAACAATTGCGAAATCCCTAATCCGACTCCCTGCCGGCACCGGCAGGATGAGCATCGACCGTGACGACCGACCGATGACCGCCTATCCCGATCTAAAAAACGAGAATGTCCTCATTACCGGAGGAGCCAACGGCATCGGCGCGGCGATGGTGACCGCTTTCGCCGCCCAAGGCGCCCGGGTTTATTTCTGCGATATCGATCGCGAAGCGGGCCGAAAATTAGCTCGGGAATTACCGGGACGGCCCCAATTCACCTATGTCGATTTGACCAAGGAAAAACAAATCCGCCGCTGGCTCGACGAACTAAGCGGGCCCCGCGATTCGATCCGGACTCTCGTCAACAACGCCGCCAGCGATCCCCGGATTGCCTTCGCCGAAATGACCAGCCGGCAATGGGACGAGCTCTTTTCCCGTAATCTGAGAGCTTTTTATCTCACCGCCCAGGCCGCGTTGCCCAAATTGAAATCAGGATCTTCCGTCATTAATTTTTCCAGCATCACCTACCACATGACCCCGCCGAATATGACGGCCTACGTGACGACCAAGGCCGGAATTCAAGGCTTCACGCGTTCCTTGGCAAGAGAACTGGGAACCAAAGGAATCCGGGTGAACACCATCTCGCCGGGATGGATCATGACGTCCCGTCAACTCAAACAATACGTCACTCCGGCCGTAAAAAAAATGGTTCGCCGGGCTCAATGCATTCCCAAACTCATTCGACCCGAAGAAGTAGCCGAAGTGGCTTTGTTTCTCAGCAGCGAATCGAGCCGAGCAGTTACCGGACAGGAAATACTCGTCGATCGAGGGTGGGCTCATTCTTAGTTCGGTTCGGAATTCGCTTGCGAACGATCGACCACGGCAATCGCCACCCCCAAACGAACGGCCGCTCGATTAATCTGCCTGAGTTATCGCTCGCGATACCAAGGAATGAAACCTCAAATCCAAGGTTAGAGATTCCGCGTAACCGCTTGGTTCGGAACTTGATAAGAACGCAAATCAAGCTTGCTTTTTCATTACTGAATTCGACATGGCAATTTCGGTCTTTTAATTCTCCCGAGACCTATCTCGAGTGACGGCCATCGAGCGGCGAGAGGGTAGCTGACAATTAATGACAATAACGGTTATTTTTCAGGAATAACCGTAAAGTTCCATTCCGACGGCGTTTCGCCTGCTTCGCTATCGGTCTCCGCATCATGTTCGTCAACGACGGTTTTTTCTTTTTCAGCAAGTTTCGCTGTTTTCTTTAGTCCTGTTTCGTTTGTCGGCGAGCCGATGAGATTCTCTTCCGATTCCATCCGTTCGGGTGATCCGCTAACCTCTCGAGAGGCAACATACGAAACCATGCGGTATTCACTGTTATTCCATTTTTATATTCCGGCCGGATAATGCGACACATTAATCCTCAATCTTGTTAGCTCGGATAATCCTTGAAGCCCCCATGCCCGCATCCTAAAAGCGTTGACGCCGCTTTCGTCGAGATTGACACCAATTAGTATTTCCCGAGCATCAGGATAGTTATCGGCTCCGAATTCAACCCTCCATCTTTTAATACTAATGCCGGCAAATTCCGCTGTCATTGCGGTTCCGATCGTGATAAGCTCATTGTCAACGGTATCGCAAATATCAGCAGTGACTTCTTTTTCGAATCCGCTCGACCCTCGATCAGGGGCTGCATCCGGCATATCGTCTTCCGTTGTTTTTTTCTGGTAAGTTGCTACAGCGACACCAGGAAATTCGCGATCGATCAATGACTTTATCTTGCCGTTGATACCAATGACTGGCAGTTTTAGCTCTGAGGTGTTTTCTTGGGACGATCCTTTTTGTTCCGACTGAAGCAGGTATCCCTGATCCCGCTACAATCGATAAACCGTCGAGTGGTCCACGGCACGATCGAATTCCAAAGCTCTCCGGCAATCGTTCGGCATGATTTGTCCGTCCATTGCAATGCGCCTTCGGAATTTCCTCCGGTAGCGTCGAAAAAAATGTTATTAAGCTCTCGAATTGTTTTATCGTCGTCAACCGAGCCCGTTTGTCCGGTATCGGCGTTTCTTAGTTTAGCTTCGGAAATACTTTCATCGCCGATTTCCGAGGCCGATAATCCCGCCGACCGCCTTTTTGGGGTTACGCTGAGAGTTGCACCGAATTTACACAAATATTGATTAGATTGCCCATGGGAAGATTACGTAACTCGATCGATGCCTTGTTTTCGATTTTTTCTGGCCGTAACTTGCCCTAAGATCTTAGCGTCAATCGACTGTCAGCGGATGATTGCTTTTAACTCTGCGGCAGCTTCGGCTATTCGACAGTAACGACCTCGATATGAAGATTACCGAAGGTTTCCATAACTTGAAAGCTGCTTTCGACGAGAGAATCGTTTTCCAAATTCGAATAACTAAAAGCTATGCGTCCGGGATGCGCTCTGGGATTACTGCTGGAAGCATCGAAATCAACCCATTTTCCGTCAAGGTAAAACTGGTTCCACATATGATAGCCCATAACGTCGGTGTGTTCCTCGAATCGGGGAATGTAAACCAGTCCGAAAGCCAGCCGAACGGGAATATCTTTAGCTCTGCCTAACGCAGCGAGTAAAACGGCGTGTTCGCTGCAATCGCCTTCCCGGTTCACCGCAACTTCACCTGCCGAAGCGAATGCGATGGAAAAATTTTTGTCGCTAATATGCCGGTTTACGAATTCGCTAAGAGTTACGGCCATATCCCAAGGCTTGCTATCGCCGGAAAAATCGATCTGGGAGACTAACTCGCGAACCGCTTGATGTTCGTGATTAATGTACAAATTTGGTTTGAGCGAGGCCTGGAGCTCAGTTTCAGCTAGTTGAACAGCAACCTCACCCACTGCGCTGGGAGTGGTCTGCGTAACGGTTACGACGGTTTCGTTGCCGGCCGGAACCAGAGATACCGATTGGTTGGATGACGACGGAAGTTCTACGGCTTTGGATCGATCTTTATACCGGACCCGGAATTGAACTTTTTTAGCGTCGGGACGAATCGATTCGTCCAATGGTAACAAACTCGAAACGAAGACTTCCGGCGGAGTAAAATCGGCCAGCGCCGTTTCCTCATCCACTCGAATCATTTTTTGCACCATCCCAGGCATCCCAACCTCGACTATCAGATTCCGGCCGGCTCGGGTACTCCAGGAATCCATCTTTAATTCCATGTTTGCGAAAGAAAGCATGCTTTTAAAATGTGTTAATGACATTTCCGTTCCCAAATAATCCACCAGCATTTCTCCTTCGACTGTCGTTTTAGCGTCGAAGGCCGCTTGGGTTTGCACGCTCGGCAGATATATCGAATAGGAAAATTCTTCGCCTTTCTGGCGATCAGATCGTGACATAAGCCGCATACTCCCCCAATTCATCACGGCATCTTCGCCGATGGAGTGGGTGCGGGTGTCGGAAAAACCGGGACCGGTGGTGGTTACCGTCGCTACCCCATCCCGGATCGTCCCCGTCAGGGAAGTCGCCGGATCGTTCGACATCTGGGATCGCGTCGAGAATTCGAGCGGTTTGCCATCCAATGTCTCCAAATAGGTTTCGCGGCCGTCTATTTTAATGGCTGTAATTCCCCTGCCTAATCGGATTTTCGTTTTCGTATCGGTAACGATCCGATTATTCTCCCTTCGCATCGTCAGGTGAACGTAACCGGCTTTTTGCCCGTTCAGGGAACATTCATACCAATCCTCGTAAAACAAGCCTTGGGGAGGATTTTCCCAATCGATAGCCTCAGGCAGCGACGGATTTGCCGTCGTAACCGACCGGGTATCGGCTCGACAGACGACTAATAGAATAAGCAGCAAGCAACCTAGGGTTTTGTAAAATGAATTCATCTGAAGAACTCCGTCATGGTCTAAAATCCCGTAATCTCCCGACACCGTGAATTCGAAATCACACTTTGTCAACAACTTTGATTAATGCCATCGAATAACGCCAAAAAACCTCGAAATCGCAATTTTCCCTGAATGTCATTCCGGTCTCCCCCGCACCGAGTTCGCACTGCCGGCGCCACCACTGGCTTCCTCGGGACGGGCGACCCAAGGCTCGCCGGATTCCTTCCCGTACGCGCTCTCGCCGCGAATCGAAATAAACGTCACTCGATTACGCCGGAGCCAAAGCCGGACCGGATCCGGCAATTTCCCGAGCGACCTTCGATCCAACGGGATCATGCCCCCTGCGCCACGGACTCCCAGAACTGCCGAATCCTTCCAACATCAACCCCTCGAAACGACGGATTGAGTCCCAAGTAGTGGTGTAACTAACCCTTCGGAAGAGCAGCTCGGTTCGGGCTCTTCGGCAGAATCTGGATCACCACGATTGTCACCCCGACTCGTGTCGGGATTTCAAGGCATGATATCGAAATCCAGACTGGGGGCAAGACCTTTTTTTCAGTGGGCCGAAATTCCCCTTGCGGGTTTCCTGCGTAACGATCTGCGGTCGCGGCACTCGTTCTGTTCAGAACTCGCCTACGGCCCTTGGTCCCGCGTTTCCTGGGATGAATCAAGCGAGGGACTCGGAAGAGATCAGGGGAGCCACTCTGGAGGCTCTGCGCCTGCGATCTGGCGGGACAAACCAACTACGGATCGCATCATGCCCGAGAGGAGACACTTCGGTGCGGGGCGGTGGTCAATTCCGCCACGCGTCCCTTGACGCTACTTGAAAAAAAAAGCACCTGGAAACGCGCCTCCCAAGGAAAGGAACCCGAGAGTGCAGGGCAATCTCAGCGACCTTCCGTGACGAGGGCTAATCCCCCCGCTAACGGCGAACGGTCAAGCGCCGGCGACGATGGGTCGGATCGCCCCGGGATCCAGGTAGTGTTTCTCGTGCTGCCACTGGCGGTTTTGCTGCAGGAGCAAGGTGCCCACGAGGCGAAGGATCGAGTCGACGTCAGGAAAGACGCCGACGGCATCCGTGCGCCGTTTGATTTCCCGGTTGAGTCGTTCGATCGGATTGGTGCTGTGAAGTTGGCTCTGCCAAGCGAGGGGAAATTGCTGAGACGCCAAGACATCGTTTTGGGCCTGGATCATCATTTCCGAGATTTGGGGATATTGAGCGGCCAATTGATCGGGCACCTGTTGCCAACGGCACGGGGATTCGCTCGGTTGATTCGCCTCGGAGGGGGCGGGATTCGCCGGGGTTCCGGACGATTCCCGAGCGGTTTCGGGCTCGTCCGTTCGGAACGCGGATCGGATCAGTTCGGCGACTCGGGCTTGATCGCTCCGGGGGACATGCGCCAGCAAATTCCGCATGAAATGCACTCGGCAACGTTGTCGCCGCGAAGGCATTACCGCGGCGATCGCGGCCTTGAGGCCTTCGTGTTCGTCGGAGATGATCAGCCGGACTGGTTTCAACCCGCGGTGCTGCAACGATCGGAGGAACTCGGACCAGCTGTGCCGGGATTCGCTGGAAACGACATCCAACCCCAACACCTCGCGGCGTCCTTCCGAATCGACTCCCATGGCGATCAAGACAGCGACGGACCGGACGTGTCCGTCGAGGCGGACTTTCAAATAGGTGGCGTCGAGCCAGAGAAACATCCAGTCGCCCTCGATCGGGCGTTGGCGAAACTCTTGAACCCGTTGATCGAGTTCCCGGCAGATTCGGGACACTTGGCTGCGAGAGAGGTTCGGCGTTCCCAGCACTACAGCGAGTCGCTTCATGCTTCGAGTGGAAACGCCCGACACCCAAGCCTCCCGAACGACGCCGAGCAAGGTCTCTTCGACGAGACAGCGCCGTTTCAGGAACTGGGGAAAGTAGCTGCCTTTCCGGAGCTTGGGAATCAGCAATTCGAGGTAGCCGACGCAGGTTTTCCAGCCCCGTTTCCGGTAGCCGTTGCGTTGGTTGGATCGTTGGGAACGGCGCTGATGAGGCCGGGCGCCGATGAGAGTGGCCACTTCCTCTTCCATGATCCAATTTAGCGTGCAACTCATCAGTTCCCGAAGGAAATTGCCCGCCGGCAGCTTGACTTGCGTTAGCCAAGCCGATAGAGTGTCGGTCGTCATCTCGGGGTGGTTTCGGAGATTTTGGTTCTCTGACGAAACGCCGAGACTCTGATCGCGCCCCGGGATGACGTCAAGTCGAATCCGGGAGCGGTTGCCGGGTTCGCCGACGGTCGGGTCACCGGTGATCCGGCCTCGAGTCGGTCTTGTCGGCATCGCAAACCCGAGCCAGATCCGCGAGATTCAGATAACTTCGCGCCACGGCCCATTCGTCGTTCTGCTCGATCAACAGGGCCCCGACCAAGCGGAGGACGGCGGACTCGCAGGGAAAGATTTCGACGGTTCGGGAGCGGCGTTTGATTTCCTTGTTCAAGCGTTCGATCGGATTGGTGCTGCAGATTTTGGCGTGCAGGCTTTCGGGGTAGGAAAGATAGGCAAGAACTTCCGATTCGGCCTCGTCCATCAGTTGGGTGACCTTGGGAAATCGGCTCCTCAATTCCTCGGCGATCTTGCCCCATTGTTGTTGAGCCGAGGCTCGTTGCCGAAAGGCGAAAACGGTGCGAACCTGGCTTCCGATCGCCGCTCGTTCGCCTTTGCGAACATAAGCCAGGAGATTACGCAAGAAGTGCACTTTGCAACGTTGCCACGAAGTGGCCAGCGTGCGCCGGATGGCAGCCTCCAATCCTTGATGGTGATCGGAGATTACCAATTGCACGCCGCGAAGTCCACGGCGCAGCAGTTTCCGGAGGAAATCGGTCCAGAACGTTTCCGCTTCGCTGCAGCCGATTTCGAGTCCCAGCACCTCGTGACGGCCCTGGTCGTTGACGCCCAGAGCCAGAGTAGCGGCCACCGAGACGATGCGACCGCTTTCCCGAACCTTGACGTAAGTGGTATTCAACCACAGAAACGGCCACTGGCCTTCGAGCGGTCGGTCCAGGAACGATCCCACTCGAGTATCGAGTTTCCTGGCACTGGCGGGAAACTTCGCTGCGCTTGACACCGCTCAAGCCCATGGCTTGCACCGGGCGATCGACGTTGCGCGTTGAGATCCCTTGCACGTAGGCTTCCTGAATGACCGAAGTCAACGCGGCTTCCGAGAGCCGGCGCGGGGTCAGAAAGGAGGGAAAGTAACTGCCGTGGCGCAATTTGGGGATCTGCAACTCCACTTCACCGGCCCGCGTCTTCCAGGCTCGAGCTCGATAACCGTTGCGCCACGTGGTGCGTTCGGGATTGTTTTCGCCTAACGCCGCTCCGATCAAGGCTGCGACTTCCTCTTCCATGATCTGTTGCGCCTGTTGGCGTATCATTTCCCGGAGCAAATTCGGATCCCCGTCTAACTCGGGGGGATCTGGTCTCGGTTGGTTCGGATCGTTCATCGCCAATAGTTCTTCCCTGGTTGGGCGATGATCCCAATCTGCCGAAAGTCCTTGGAGGAAGACCGATCACTCGAAATCTTTCGATTCCCGGAGGCCCCAAACTACGGTCGCTACGCTCCCTTCGTTTGGGGCCTCCGGGAATCCACTCCTACACCACTAAATGGGACACAAGCACGACGGCGGGACGATGGACCGTCGAAACCTCCCCATCGGTCGAATCACAGGCGTCAGAGCGACCGTTTACCGCTTCGACGGTACGATGGAAAACGGAACGATACTTCGACTGGGACCGCGACAGGAGCTCGGCTCCTGTCGCAATCGGAACGTCATTTCGAATCGGCAGACATAATCAATCGCCCCTTGCCCCCAAACCGGTACCAGCCATTTCCAATCCGCCGACGCTTCGACGCACTTCGATTAAAACCACTCCCTTCATCCGTTTTCCCGGGTCGGCTTCCGAACGGCGGCATCGAGTTCGACAACCTGCGGAGAGCGCCAAAATCCACGTTCGTTTCAATCCGCTGACCGCCACATCGGATCGGAACCGGGAATCATCGGATCTCTCGTTCGGAACTGCCGTCTTGACCGATGCCGAAAAGACGGTTACCAAGGCATTGCAGATTGAAACTGCTAACCCAGAATCAAAATGGCCACCTACACCTACCAAACCATCCCGAAAACAAAACGACAGAAACCCCGAATCTTCGAAGTCCAGCAGAAAATGACGGACGAACCGTTGAAAAAAGATCCCAAGACCGGTTTACCGGTCAAAAGGATTATTACCGGCGGCAGCGGATTGGTGACTCATGGCGCCAGCATCATGTCCATGAACCCGAAAAAGAGTTAACGCCAGCCGGACTACCGGCACCCAACGTGACCACGGCAGGCACTTCGTTTCCCGGGCCTGAACAACGGGTCAAACCCTCAACATTAGTAGAGTAACGCAACCTGACTCACCAGGATAACGTCTGCCCGTTCTCGACCGGCCGATCGTACCGGAACCGTCCGCAGCCGAAGCTATTCTTCGATTGACGAGTCGTTGCATCCAGACCACCGTCGAAACAATCGATCGTCGTCCCCATCTTTCATTAATTGGTCCGATCAAGACAACCGTAGACGTTTGCGCCAAATTCCAATCCTATCGCCATGTCACTTCGCTCCGGACCACTCCCGATTATTCTGATTGTCTGGTTATCGACCCTCGTCGATGTTGACGCACGTGCTTGGCGGTCCTCTCAAGTGCCCAACGGATTGATTTACAATTGCGCCCTCTGCCACCTCAATCCTCGGGGCACTGGCCCCCTCAACGAATTCGGCAACGACGTCAACAGTCGGGTCGCCAAAGGAAGCCGTCTGGTGTTCTGGTCAGAAGAGTTGGCACGATTAGACTCGGACGGCGACGGCTTCACCAATGGCGAAGAACTCAACGACCCCGACGGCGACGGCATTGCCTCGAACGACGATCCGGTCACGCATCCCGGGGACGCCGACAGCAAACCGACCGTTCGCTACTCGGTGCCCGATGTCGCCGAAATCGGGCTGAATCGGCTGGTTCCTGACCGAATCGTATTCGAAACGCAACAAGACAATCTGGAACATTGGGAACCCTCAGTCTCAGCACTCGGGACCAATACCTTCATGATCATGGCCAACACCTTCGCGCCGCCCCTTGCCGGAGGCAAGCAACGGTACGGGATATTCTGGCAAACCATCGAAAATCCGATCGGCAAAGAGTCGGCGAGTTTTTTCGACGATCAAGATAACGCCTACCTAGGACCAATTAATGCTTCGCGGCAAGACGGCAATCCCGGACGCATCGCCGGCGATCCGCGACCGGGAGCCACCGGTTACACCGTCGGAGGCGAAGCCTCGCCCCATCGCTTCGCAGCGTTCGATTCCAATGATCGCTGGAACCTCGGATTCGAACGTTCGGAAACCGGTCGATTCGGCTTGGTGCAAACGTTCGCTCTGGATCACGAATCGCTTTCCCCCCGACCGACTTCCCTGGCTATCGACGCCATCAACGGTCGTTTGACTGAAGGAGCCTGCCCTAACGAACGGATCGGAGAATTCGGCGGCGATCTAGTCGTGCTCGACAACGGCAACGTTCTCGCGGTCGTCACCGACCATTCCGGCATCCGAGGACCAACGGCCGCTGCCACGGCGGTTATTCTGGCTCCGAACGGCGCGATAGTTAAGGAAAGCTGGGTCATCGATTCCCGCGATATCTGGGCCAACGTCGCAGCCTACCGGAACGGTTTTTGCGTTCGCGTTCACGACAGCCTGTATTTTCACGATAACACCGGCGAATTACTCGGCAAACTCGCCCTGAACGACAGCCTGCCCTCGGGCGCCCGGTTCGACACCGGGCGAGGCGAGAACACCCGCATAGCCTCGCATATTAACCATTCCCTCGTTTTCATGGCCGGAGCGACGCCTCTGTTCGATGCCGAGGGCAATGCCTTGAAAGACGCCGAAGACCAACCGAGGAAGGGCGTTCAGATCTCCGTATTCGAGGCGGCCTCTCGAGAGTTTCTTGCCTCCCGGGCAGTCAGCGAAATCTCCGAAGACTTGTCTGGCTCCGACGAACATGACCTGTTCGGCGACTTCGGTCGAGTCGATCTGGCGGTCGACGCCCTAGGACGCGTGGCGGTAGCTTTCGAATGGACAGAGCCGGAAACCGAACAACCGCAAACGTTAGTCCGGATTCTTTCCTTCGATCGCGAATCCCGGCAATGGGAGACGCTTACTCCAAGTTTTCACGCCTTCCTGAATCACGGGCCTGCCGACGGAATCCGAAGCGTCACTCCTTCGATAAGCGTCACCACCCAAGCGATCCTGGTCGCCGCCAAAGGCGAGATCAATCGACAAAACCAAGTCTCTGCGGGAGCCGATTCTCCGGCCCGTTCGATTTTTTACACCGCGTTCTCGCATCCGGTGCCCTTGGCGGATCCGACTCCCAAAGCGACTGCTCCGGCGGCGCCGATCTACCTCAGCATCGTTTCCTTAACCGACCGGCAATTATCCCTGGCTTGGACCAACGGCGACCCGCCCTTTTCAGTGCAGCAGAAAACTGCCTTGAACGATTCTGAATGGATCACGACGGAAGAAACCTCCGAGCGCAACATCACGATTTCGACGCTCGAAACCTCGGGATTCATTCGCGTCGTCGGGCAAGCGACCTCCGCTCCATAATTCCAATTTGCCAGGCCCGAAGCAACAGCCCGAACCGAGCTATCTTCCACCCGAACGGAACGAACCGGGTGGATTAGGGGATCGAACGCGAACCATTTTCGACTGACGGTTCGGTCGCCGTGAGACACGCGGATGTGCTTCTCGTTACGGCACCGTCACCGTTGAATACCGGCCTTCGCGCCGGAGCAGTAGATCGTAATCTCAGGGTCGTCCGTTCGATCCGAACGAACGCGAATCCGAAGAGCCTATCCGTCTGTTGGCCACCAAGAGCGAGATTGAAACTCGAAAGCCCGTCTTGACCGTCAGATGCGACGGCGCAACCTGCGAATGGATATTTCAGGATTCGGGCCTGAACCGAACCTCCTCCGATGCCGAAGGGCGTTTGAGGATCCCGCAACAGACCGGGAGCGATCCCCGGAAACGGCAGGGTCCGAACCGCAACTAAATTGCTTTTCAATTCCTGAAAAAAATGCCAGACTGCTCCCCGACCACTTTTTCGCATTATCGAATTCGTAAGCCTCACGTCTCGCAACGGACCGTTTATTTCCGCATTTCGACATGAATTTCCAGCGACGTTCCATATTGTTGCTCCTTGGGTTGCTCTGCCTGTTTCCGTGTCTCGCTTGGGGCCAAGAAGATTCGACGGCTAGCTTGGACTCCGGCGATACGGCTTGGATTCTAACGTCCACGGCGCTGGTGCTGTTCATGACCCTGCCCGGACTAGCCCTGTTTTACGCCGGACTGGTGCACCGGCGCAATGTGCTATCGGTGCTGCTGCATTGTTTCGTGCTGGCCTCGATGATGTCGGTCATCTGGCTGATCTGCGGCTATTCGCTCTCCTTCTCCGACCTCAACATGGCTGAAAACAGGTTTAACGTTAATTCCTTGATCGGCGGATTGGACCTGATCTTTCTCAAAGGGATCGGCGTCGATCATATGAAAGGGACCATTCCGACTTTACTGTTCTTTGCGTTCCAGATGACTTTCTTCGTGATCACTCCCGCTTTGATCGTCGGGGCGTTTCCCGAACGCATCCGTTTTTCCGGAATGCTCTGGTTCATGGGTATTTGGGGCCTGCTGGTTTACGTTCCCGTGTGTCACATGGTTTGGGGAGGCCCCGGCTCACTACTCCAAGATCATCTGGGAGTCATAGATCATGCCGGCGGCATCGTTGTCCACATCACCGCCGGCGTCGCTGCTCTGGCCGCTTGCATCTATATCGGACCTCGAATCGGTTACCCGGAACGGGCTATGCCACCGCATAATCTGCCGCTAACCGTAATCGGTACGGGCATGCTCTGGGTAGGTTGGTTCGGGTTCAACGCCGGCAGCGGTCTCGCCTCCAACGGCAACGCCGCCATGTCCCTGATCGTTACGCACATCTCCGCAGCCACCGCCTCCTTGACCTGGATGTTCGCCGAATGGATGCGGCACGGCAAACCGAGCATGCTGGGATTCGCTACCGGCGCCATCGCCGGACTAGCGGCCATTACCCCCGCATCCGCAATCGTCGGTCCTGTCGGAGCGCTGGCGATCGGCTTCGCCTCGGGCATCATTTGTTGGTACGCCTCTACCGCTATCAAATCCCGATTCGGCTATGACGATTCCCTGGACGTGTTCGGGGTGCACGGAGTCGGCGGCTTTGTCGGCACCGTGCTGCTGGCCATCTTCGCTCATTCGTTTTTCGGGGGCCTCGGCGGGAAAGAATTTTCGATCGGCGGTCAATTGGGCGTTCAACTGTTGGCTGCGGTCGCAGTCGGCGCCTATACCCTGGTCGTTTCCCTGGGCATTCTCACCGTAGTCGATAAATTCTTCGGATTGCGCGTCAGCGAAACCGAAGAGAATATGGGACTCGACGTCACCTCCCACGGGGAAGCCGGTTACAACGACTAATCCGCGATCGCGGCGCCGCGCTTCCGAACCTCAGAGCCGAGAACGGAAGCGCGGTCGGTGCCAATTGGATTAAAATCGACGGCGAATGACGAACAAAGGCGACGGACTTCGAAACCCACTCATCGCCTCGTCGAATTCTAATATCGACCGGGAAAACGGATTCCGACTCGGCCTGATCCCACCCCGTTCGCTCCGGTACAGAAGCGTTCGAAGATCCGAAGTTCAGGACTAGGCCTTAGGAGCGAGAGGGTCGGGACTCTTTTTAACGTTGGCTTGGCTTCCCTTGCCAGTACCTAAATGACGTGAGTCGCCCCTTCCTGTTTTGGCAGACTTTGACGACCCCTTAGCCCTAGCGATGGCCCGGTCTTCCTTGCCGGAACTTGAACGACACCGGTCGCTTCCTCTTTTTTTCGAGGACTTCACCCTAGGGACGGGGCCCGACTCCTTCGACTGACTCGAACCTAAGAAATCGGTGAAGGCACCCACAGGAGAAGGTTTGCGAGGAGTGCCGAGAAAGTTATTGGATTCGTTTTCGGAACCGACGATTTCGGTTTCCGATTCCAGAAAACCCTGCAACTCCCGGATGCGAGTCGGATGCCGCAATTTTCTGAGTCCCTTGGCCTCGATTTGCCGAATGCGTTCCCGCGTGACCTTGAACTGCTTGCCGACCTCCTCCAGCGTCCGCTGATACCCGTCCTTCAACCCGAAGCGCAATTCCAGAATCTTCCGTTCCCGCTCGGTCAACGTGTCGAGCACTTCGTTCAGCCGTTCCTTGAGCAACCGTTGGCTGGTCATATCCAACGGATTTTCGGCCGACTTGTCTTCGATGAAATCTCCGATGTTCGCATCGCCGCTATCCCCCGAAGGCGATTCCAGCGAAATCGGCTGCTGAGCCATTTTCAGCACGGTGCTCACCCGATCTTCGGGCATTTCCATCTCTTCGGCGATCTCCTCGGTCGTGGGTTCGCGTCCGAACTCTTGCAGCAACTGCTTCTGAACGCGCATCAGCTTGTTGATGATCTCGATCATGTGCACCGGGATACGGATCGTCCGGGCCTGATCGGCTACCGAACGGGTAATGGCCTGCCGGATCCACCAAGTGGCGTAAGTCGAAAACTTGTAACCGCGCCGGTATTCGAATTTCTCGACGCCTTTCATCAATCCCATGTTGCCTTCCTGAATTAAATCCAGGAAAGAGAGTCCCCGGTTGGTATATTTCTTGGCGATGGAGATCACCAGCCGCAGATTGGCCTCGACCATCTCTTCCTTGGCTTGGTGCGCTCGCCGAGTGCAATCCTTCAACCGGCGGTAGGCTTGGACATACCGTTCGTTAGGCATGCGAACGAACGCCTCCAAATTCTGGATTTTCTGCCATTCCCCCGAGATGGACGAATCCCGTTGCTCGCTCGGCGGTTTCTGCTCCAGCAGCTTGATTCCGTTAAGACTGTTCTGGATCATTTCGTGGATGTTCTCGGTGACCTGAGTCATTTCTTCGATCACCTTTTGCTTGTAGCAGAACTTCGAGAACATACCCTGCAACTTCTTGTCCGCCTCTTCGAAATTCTTTTCCGGCCGGGATTTGATCTTGGCGAATTCTTTCGCGATCCGGTCCAAATATTTGAATACCGACTCCGGAATTCGCTCTTCGGCTAAGGCGCTGCGAGCCAACTCCAACGCCCGATTGATCTCGTTTCGATTTTCTTGCAGATCGGTTTCGGTTTCGATGCCGTCACCGACGTTCTGGTGGATCTCGGAGACAATTCGGCTGATCTCTCTCGCATTCAGCTTCCGATAGGGTTCGACCAGATGCTGAGCCGTGTTGACCTTGCTTCGAATCTTCTCCAATTCTTCAACCCGGAACGGCAACTTGGTCTCGGCGAGTTCGCCCACCCGGATAGCCAGGATGCGTACTTCCTGAAAGACCTCTCCCGTTCCGGTGTCGCAAGCGAAGAGTCGTTCGCGTTCCCGATTCCATTCCTCGATCTGCTGATAGTCGGCTTCCGTATCGGAGCTGGACAGGGACTTCGCCGGAGCCGCCAACTCCTTGCCGATTTCGACGAATCGTTTCACCGTCTTCTCCAATCTCACTCGAGCTTCCCGGTCCGCTCCTTTGGTGCCGGTTCGGAGCGACCTCGCCGACACGGCGAGTTGCTTCAACTGTTGCTGAAAGTCCGAGATGTCCTCGGTGCTTTCGGCGACCGCCTCCCGGATTCGATCGATCCTCGAAAGCACGTCCCGGCAAACGATCAACTGATCCGTATCGTCCAATTCCAACGTCTTGCCGATGACTCCCTGCAAGGCTCGCAAACCGGTTTCCGGGCGGGGCGAAGGAGTGGAGCATTTACGAGTCCGTTCCTCCAGAGCTTGAAACGTCCTGGAGCGGGATTGCCACCGGGAACCGATCGTCTCCAGTTCCCGATTCCCCTCGCGCAATAAGGTCCGATAACCGCTGAACTTGTCCTTCGCGGACCTTTTCGGTTTCCGCCGCGACTTTGCGGCCGTCCGGGACGACGCCTCGGGATTGAACTTCTCGAGACTGCCGACCGATTCCCGTTCGAATTCCTCCAAGAGCGTCAGGAAGTCGGCTTTGGCGCCGGAGCGAAAAGGAGTCAACGCCTGACGAACCAAATCCCGAGGCGCGCCAAGCGTCGACTCGACCTCTTCCTTGGTCCGGCAAACCCGCTTGATCTTCTTGACGAAATTCCGCCCGTCACGGAAATCGGCAATCAGTTTCCGCTCGATTTGTTTCAGTTCCCTCGCCGCTTCCTTCAGCAACTCCCGCGAGGTTTTCCGCAAGCCCGGAGAACCGTATTCGTTCTTTTTCTGCAGGCCGGCGATTTTTAATTTCGCCCGGGAAAGGCCGCTGCTTCCCTCGGCGTCCTTCCCGGCCGGTTCGATAATCTTTCGGAACGTCGACTCGATCTCGTGAAACGCGTGCGCGTCGAGTCGAACTTCCTCAGCCAAACTATGAATTTCTTTTACCTGAGAGGCCACTCGGCATACCTGCCGGTCGACTTCTCGATTTTTGCTGCCCGTGCGAGGCAAGGATTCTCCCAGTTGCCGAATCCGTTTCCAGAGCCGATTCGTTTCGCCGGCGGCTGTCGCCTTCTTGACTTGGCCCAACGCCTGTTCCAAGCGTTCGAGAGTGCGAATCTGCCGCTTGCGATCTTGGGCCGCGGAACGTTTTTCGACCAAACCGCGGGTCTTGACGACCAAGTTTCGAGTCGCGCCGAAGCGTTTGTCCAACCGGGTCTCCGTCTGGGTCAGGCGGCCGCCCGGCCGGTCGAGTTTTCGAACGACTTTCTCCGCCCAACCCATTAATTCCGCGGTCGACGCCGCTTGACCCTGGAGCTCGCCGGACTTGTCCCATTTCTCAGCCAAGCGTCCGGCGGACTGTCTCAAGGAAACAAAGATTTCCTGGCTTAATTCGGTCAGGTCCCGTTGCGCGACCAGTTTTTGAAATCCCGTCAAATACTCCAGGGAACACTCCCGAAGAGGCCCGTTGTCCGGCTGAACGGCCGGCTTGAGCCCCTGCCCGATCAACTCCAGGCTCTGCGCGATCCGGGTCAGCGCTTGCTGCCGATTAGAATCCGGCTTGGTTAATTCCTGCTGGGTTTTCTCGAGCGAAAGCCTGATCGAATTAAACGATTCCTGCTTGATCCGGGTACGCTTCTGGGAAGCTACGGACCGGCGCCAATTTTGGTACTTCTTGTCCACCTCCTGATCCTGGAGCCGCACTTGCTTGACATGCTTGCGCAAGGCCTGGAGATGATCCTCCCGGTTATAGATCTTCTTATCGATGATCACGCGGTCGAACCGCTCTTTCGGCGGTTCGGCGATTAATTTCTCCGCCAACGCAATGTGTTCCTTGCCCGCGAAACCCATGCTGTAGACGATGTCTCGCTGCTCCACTTCGGCCTCTTCGATGCGCTTGCAAATCTCGACTTCCTGGTCGCGAGTCAGCAGGGGCACCTTGCCCATCTGCTTCATGTACATGCGCACCGGATCGTCGAGAATATCGAGGCGACCGGCGTCTTCGGTTTCTTCCACGCCCGGTTTCTTGGCCGAGCGCTCGACGTCCAACGAATCGACGACCTCCACGTCCAGGTTCCTGAGCTTGGTGAACACGTTGTCCAGTTCCTCCGAGGTCACGCCCTCGGGCATCGCTCCGTTGATGTCGTCGTAAGTCAGGGAGCCTTGACCCTGGGCCAGGAACAGTAATCCCTTGATTGGTTCGGCCATCCGGTTATCCCCGGCCGGCACTTCGGAGTTCCGAGCGAGATTCACCAGCCGCCCCGGCGACGCCCCGCCCGATTTGGCGGTTTTCGATTTCCGAGACGAAGCTTTTTTTCGTGAATTGCTCCTCTTGGAAGCGCCGACGTCCCGGCGTTTCGAAGGCTTGGAATTCGAGCCGTTCATCCGGATTCCCGTCGTGCCGGATTTCTTTCCCGATGCGGCGTTGCCCCTCCCCTTGCGAGAAGCGGATACCGCTGGTTTCGGTTCGCGAGAACCGGAATCGTTTTTAACGTTGGACGGCATATAGGACTAGCGACAAAAAACGGAAAACGTTGGCGGCTTGGCGACAGAAAAACGACGCGGGAATCGCCCCGGAACGACGGTCCGGATTCCGAAAAACGAAGACAGGACGATCAGTTCCGAGAAAACGCCAAAGTCGTCAAAGAGCACGTCCGCCGCCAAACCGCCGGCGCAAGCGCCTGTATTCGCTTCCCTGACCGGTTCCACTAAATTCGGCGATTTTTCCGGAAGCACTCCTTGATAAACTCCTAAAAGGCGGCCATCCTAGGTTGCCCTTTTCCCCTGAGTCAAGGAATTAATTCACCCGCAACCCAGATATTAATCCAGGCAGACCGCACTATTGACGAAAAATACTATCCCAATCCTCTGATCGGCAGTCGGTCCCGCCTCAGGCGAAAACGGCGGCGCCAAACTCCTTTCGACCGGGCTGACGCAGCCCGTCAGGAATTAGAAAAGCGACCCGCTGCAGATCTACCGATTCAGGTTGATTCGAAACTTACCCCCGGGCGCTCTCAGATTTCAATCTCACTACGAATCCAATCCACTAGCTCAGCTTCCTTTCGTTCGGCATGACGAGGCCTCAGTCCCGGCACCGGACGAAACTTCGAACGATCGCCAGCGCGCCAGTCACCAAAAACTCGTTCGACCGGTTCCGGCCGGCGGCCGGCAATCGCCCACACCCGGAATCCGGCGCGTCTTTCCCGCGTTGCGCCGGTTGCCGAACCGACCGATCATCCAAGTAAATTGCGTCGTTCCCTAATTTCCAAAAACGCTTCAAGCCTGCGAAGTTTTCTCGGATGACGAAGTTTGTTGAGCGCCCCATGTTCATTGAGATGAATCAGATTATTAGAAACTCCGAATCGCTGGCCAATTCTCTTCAGAATCCACCAGCGACCATCCTCCAAACCATACCGCAACTTCAAAACGACCCGCTGCCGTTCGGTCAATGAGGCAAGCGCCCCTTCGATTCGTTTCTTCAGCAACGCCAGGCTCATCGGATCCCGAGAAATTTCGACGACTTTATCCTCGATATCTCCCCCGACACCGGTGCCGCCGTCCCTCGGGAAACAATCTCGGAAAACCAACCACCGAATCAGCTGCATCACTACCCTTTCCTGACTTGCCGTCAGACGCAACCGTGAGGGAAGCGGCTTCTCCGGGCGTCTTTGCGACCGCGGCTTTCCGGCGTCCGAGATCTGAGCGACGGGGCCGGTCAAAGACTCCGATGCACCGATCACCCGGGATTCATCGGCCAGGAAACGATTGATTTCAAGGCGGATCCACTTGACCGTGTAATCCGAAAATCTTCGGTTCAACCAAAGATGGTAGTTCTCGCAAGCCTTCATGAGTCCCAGACTACCCGCCTGAATGAGTTCCGGAACCAACTCCCGAAACGAGAGAATCTCAGCGGGATATTCCCTAACGATATCGACCACTTTGGGAAGATTGGCCTCGACGATCACCTTTTTGGCCTGCGGCACCCGCTCCGCAGCGTTTTTCAACCGAAGAACCACCCATTGAAAACGTTCGCTGGGCATGCGAACGAACGCTTCCAATTTCCGAACGGTTCGCCGGTTTCGAGCGAGACCCGCCTCCCGTCGCTCGCTCGGCGATTCCTGCTCTAGCCGCCGAATCGAATCGAGGGCTTTCGAAAGTTCTTCATGAACGTTCTCTGCGGTCCTGGCCAATTTCTCGACGACCCACCGCCGGCAGCGGAATTGAGGAAACAGGCTCTACAGTTTCTTGTCCGCTCGTTCAAAATCGAGCTCCGGCCGGGATTTGATTCGGGCAAAATCCGACCCAACCGGCCAAGGATCGTTTTCGGAACGCCTCCGTCGCCCTGAACGGTCCGCACCAACTCCAAAACCCGATTGAGCTTGTTCCAATTATCATGCAACTCGGTTTCAGTTCCGATCCCGCTTTTCAAGCTCTGCCTGATCTCGGCTACCGTTCGCCTGATCTCGTTCACGCTCAACTTCCGGTAAGATTCGATCGTGCGCCGCACGGTTTTAATCTTCGTCCGAATCCCAGACAGAATATCGTCCCGACGAGGCCGATTGCCACCGGAGGGTCCTCCCGCTTGGATTGAGTCGAGCGACTCGAGAGACAGTTCCTCTTCCAAGCCGGTCTCGGTTTCGGCAAGCGGGGCTCGTCGTTCCGGCGCTTCCGCGAGATTGCCGGCTGCGACTTCCAAAGCCGCTAATTCCTTCCGGGCTTCTCGCAATAAGCCCGGTACCGGTTCGCCCCGCGCCAAGTCTTGTCCCCAAAGATTCAACAAGGATTGCAAAGGATTCCGTCCGATCGGCGATTCGAATTGCAGCGACAACCGCTTGAATTCCCAGGTGAGTTGTTTCAGAAGCCGAACGATATCGTTCGAGATCTGACCCCCGACCGGATCCGGATTCGCCAATTCCTGATCGAACTTCTCAAGCGAATCCAACATCCCCGTCAACCACCCCCCCCGCGACCCCGGTCCGCGAGTTCGGAGCCGGCGACCGGCGCCAAACAGCGAATCTCCGGTCCGCTTTCCGATCCTGGACCCGCACTCGAGCGACCTGCCGCTTCAACTCCCGGAAAAAATTCTCCCGTTCGGAAACTTGAAGGTACCGAAACCAACGATCGAACCGCTTGTACGAAGGATCGGCCAACGTGGTTTCGGCCAACGCGATCAGCTCCTTGCCGGCAAAGCCCAAACGGTAAACGAGCTCCCGGCACTCCGATTCAGCCTGTTCGATCCGTTGACAAAGTTCGATTTCCTGCTTCCGGCCCAGCTGGGACACCTCGCCCAAACTCTGCTGGAAACCAAGCAAGGGATCGTCCCCCGGGCGATTTTCGTCCGGCTCGTATTCCGCCGTTTCCGGCGCCTGAACCGGACGGTAATGATTCGGGTTCCGGTACTGATACCGGACAAAATGAGGATACTCGGCGACCCCCACTTCCAGATCCCGGAAACGGTAGATTTTGTCTTCAACAGCCATGCGACAATCTAGATCCCAAGCAGTAGAAACCGGATCACCACGGCCAAGGATTCGTCGCGGCGACCGCGGGATTCGTCAATCGCCGATCGTTCGCAACCGTCCTGCGGAGCGGCTTCCTCAATCGAATTTGGCTCTCCCCTCGACGCGGCGCCGAAGCGCTGGGTCCCGATTCCGGAGTCGACGGCAACCTTCCCGAATTTCTTAAATTGGAGCAACCGTTTTCAATCCTCGTCGAGCGGCCTCCGAAAGCCAAAACCTGAATTCTTGACGGAAAACGTCTGCGGCTTACACTCTCTCCAAAATGTCGAATCTGATCGCGGAGGAAATCATTGCCGCCGAACCTTCCTTATCCGACCCGGCGGAATCCTGCCGGGATTTCGAATCCGTCGGCAAAGGTTATTGGAGCCGGGTTCCCGACACCGACTGGAACGACTGGCGGTGGCAACTTAAAAACCGGATCACCACTCTGGAGCAAATCGAAGCCCTGCTTCCCGACTTGCCTCCCGAAGAGCGGGAAGGCATCCGGTTCGCCAACCGGAAACTGGCCTTGGCGATCACCCCTTACTTCTTCAATCTCATCGACCCTGACGATCCGCTCTGCCCCGTCCGCCAACAGGTCATTCCCCGCATCGACGAATCCCTGACCTCGCCTTGGGAAATGCGGGATCCGTGCGGCGAAGACAGCCACTCTCCGGTACCCGGCATCGTCCATCGCTATCCCGACCGCATCCTGTTCCTGGTCACCGACCGGTGCGCTGCCTATTGCCGCTATTGCACGCGCTCCCGGATGGTCAGCAACGCAACCGGTTACGATTTTCACCCCGAATTGGACCGGCAAATCGATTACGTTCGGCGCCATCCCGAAATCCGGGACGTCTTGCTGAGCGGAGGCGACCCTCTGCTGTTGAGCGACGGCAAGCTCGACCGGTTGCTGGAACGGCTGCATGCCATCGAGCATGTCGAATTCCTGCGAATCGGCACGCGCATCCCCGTCTTTCTTCCGCAGCGAATCACCGACCGGCTCTGCGCCGTGTTGCGCCGATACCATCCGTTCTTTCTGAGCGTCCACGTCAATCATCCCGTCGAATTGACCGCCGAAGTCAAGGCCGGCTTAGACCGCATTGCGGACGCCGGAATCCCGATCGGCAACCAGTCGGTGTTGCTCCGCAATGTCAACGACAATCTGGAAATCATGCGCGCCCTGACACACAAGTTGCTCCGGTGCCGCGTGCGTCCCTATTACCTGTACCAGTGCGATTTGATTGCCGGCTCGGCGCATCTGCGTTCCCGCATCGAACGAGGCCTCGAGATCATCGAAGGCTTGCGGGGCCATACCACCGGCTACGCCGTCCCGCAGTTCGTCGTCGACGCCCCAGGCGGCGGCGGAAAAATCCCCGTCAACCCGGAATATGTCGTCAGCCAGGAACCGGACCGGATCGTGCTGCGCAACTACGAAGGCCGCACCTTCGAGTATCCCGAAGTTCCTTGATTCCCGTATGTCCGGAGAGACCGGAACGGCCCGAAAACGACGTGCCTCCCTCGTGCTGAAGCGCTTGGCCCGGATTTATCCCGACGCCCACTGCGAGCTGGATTACGAGTCTCCCCTGCAACTCTTGATCGCCACGATTCTATCCGCGCAGTGCACGGACCGGCAGGTCAACCTCGTCACCCCCGCCCTCTTTGAACGATATTCCACGGCTCAGGACTACGCCCGAGCCGGCCTCGAAGAATTGGAATCCGCTCTTCGCCGGATCGGCCTGTTCCGCAGCAAAGCTCGCAATATCCAGGCCTGTTGCGCCCGGCTGGTCGCGAACTTCGACGGCGAGGTTCCCCGGACCATGGCCGCCCTGACCTCGCTGGCCGGAGTCGGACGCAAGACGGCCAACGTGATCCTGGGCAACGCTTTCGGACTCGCGGAAGGCATCGTCGTCGACACTCACGTGGCCCGCTTGAGCCGGAGGCTGGAGTTCACCCATCAATCCGCTCCGGATAAAATCGAAACCGATCTGCAGGCGCTCGTGCCCCGCAAGCAATGGACGATGACGAGCCACTGGCTGATCTGGCACGGCCGGCGGCGTTGCCGGGCGCGGCGCCCCGATTGCCCGGCTTGCGAAGTGCGCTCCTGGTGTCCCTCGGCCTCCGAACCGAACGATTGAACCCAGACTGTGCGGTTAAACGCCCATTTATTCGTTCGCCCGTAAGGCCGTAGACTAGGGGCCTCGAATCGTTACAGTTCGAGGCTGGCCGGGGGCGGTCCGCGTTTTGCGAATGATCCGGGCCGTCCCTGTTTTTTTCTTCCCTCCGCCCACCGTCCGGCGCTTCCGCCGAGCAGGCGGCGGCCTGCTAAAAATCTGACTTGAAACAAGTCGTTTTTTATGTCTCACTTGCTTTCCCGAAAAATCGCGAATGAGACAAGTCATCGCCATAGCCGCCAATGCATTCATGGAGTTGTTGCGGGAACCGCTGTTCCTGCTGTTGATGACGGCCTCCTCGGTATTCGCCGTTTTTTTAGCCAGCACGCCGTTCTTCGGTTTCGGCGAAGACAACAAACTCGTCAAGGACAGCGTGTTGGCCACCATGCTGATCGTCGGCTTATTCGCTTCGATCCTGTGCGCTTCCGCCTCGCTGTCCCGCGAGATTCGCACCGGAACGGCCCTGGCCCTGCTCTCCAAGCCCGTGGGTCGTTTTCAATTTTTAATCGCCAAGTATTTCGGGCTGGCCGGCGCCCTGTCCGTGCTGACTTACGTGAACCTGATCAGCGCTTTGCTGGCCAGCCGCATGGCCTTCACGGCCTACGGAGACGCCGATCACCGGGCGCTTGCCATCTATTTGGGAGCGATCGGTCTGGCCTACGCCGCCGGCGCTTTCACCAACTACTTCTTGCACCGCCCCTTCGTTTCCGACGCCACCTTTTTCGTCGCCATACTGACGACGTTAGCCTTTTTCGTCATCACGCAGCTGCCCCGGCCCGAGACGGCGATTTACGAAGATCACATCGCGGTAGATTGGCGGCTGGTGCCGGCCGGCATACTCATCCTCTTCGCCTTTTTGCTCCTGGCGGGACTGGCGCTGACGTGTTCGACTCGGCTCGACCTGGTAGCGACCCTTTCCCTTTGCTCGGGCTTGTTTCTGCTCGGCTTGATGTCGGACTATCTGTTCGGCACCCGAGCCCAGGACGGTTCCTGGTGGGCGACCGTCCTCTACACCGTCGTGCCGAACTGGCAACTTTTCTGGATGGCCGACGCGCTGGAAAACGAAAAGACGATTCCCTGGGCCTATGTCGGCCACGCTTCCCTTTACGCCTTGTTGTATCTCGTAGCGTTGCTGGGCGTGGCCCTGACCCTGTTCGAGGATCGCGAACTCAACTGACGGCATGGATAGCAACATACAGCGTAACGGCTTCCTCAACTTCCTCGTGCTGACGGCCGCCACCGTGGTCGCCGCCTTCCTGGCTTCCTACACGGGATTGGCGACCGCAGCGGCGGGCACGGCGTTCCTGGCCATGGGCTGCCTGATCTCAGCCCTGAGTTTTTTCCGGATGCGCCTCAAATCCCGCGAGCGCTGGGAACGGCTGGAATACGACGAAATGAAACGACAGCGCCAGGACACGACGCTCTTCAAAGACTCCGGCGAGGACACCTTTCAAGCCCGGCAACTAAGACGGCAGTTCGATCGTTATTTCGTACCGCTCTTTACCGCCGTCTTCTGCCTGGCTCAGGGATTCGCGGCTTATTACCTGTGGCAAAACCTGCCGAACCTCCACGCCCCCGTGCGGGAACAGGCGGCGTTGGCCATGGTCGCCTTCTCGACCTTCTCGCTCGTACTCTTCTTGCTCGGCAAATACTCGACGGGCCTGGCCCGCTCGCCGCAAGGCAGCCTCCTCCGGCCCGGCAGCGCCTATCTGCTTCTCGGATCGGCCGTATCGCTGCTGATCGTGCTCACCGGGATGGCGATCTGGTTGCGGTCTCCCGGACTGGACCTGTTGGCGGCCCGGATTTTGACGATCGTGCTCGCCTTGACGGCCGTCGAACTGCTGATCAACTTGATCCTGGAAATCTACCGGCCCCGAGGCGGCGATCTGGACGAACGCCCGATGTACGAAAGCCGGCTGGTCGGGCTGCTCAGTCAACCCGGCGGTTTGGTCACCACCGTCGCCCAGGCGCTGGACTATCAATTCGGATTCCGCGTTTCCGACACGTGGTTTTACAAATTTCTGGAAAAGGCCTTCGCCTGGCTCGTGCTCCTGCAACTGGGCATTTTGCTGCTGTCCACCTCGTTCGTGGTGTTGGAGCCGGGCGAACTCGGATTGCACGAACGATTCGGCCGGCTGTCGGCGAACCGGGGCGTCATGCAATCCGGCCTGCATTTCAAGCTGCCTTGGCCCATCGATCGGGTGCATCGTCATCGCGCCAACGAAATCCGTTCCATCGCGGTAGGTTGCGCGATCGAAGAACACGACGAAGCGCACCGCACCGTCATCTGGACGGAACACCACGCCGACGAAGAGGACGTGAATTTTCTGGTGGCCAGCAACGATGAAGGCGACACGCCCGACCAAGACGAAACCGTGCCGGTCAACCTCCTCGTCGCCTCCATTCCGGTCCAATATTATGTCAGCGACCTGGAATCCTGGGTCTACCGACACCGCGATCCGGAGAAACTCATGGAAGACCTGACCTATCGGGAAGTGGTCCGCTATCTGGTCAGCGTGGATTTGATGGACATCATGTCCGTCGGACGGCTCCACGCCTCCCAACAGCTCACCGAACGGATTCAGCAAGCCGCCGACCGGGCCGGCCTGGGCGCCGAAATCATATTCGTCGGACTCCAGGACATGCATCCGCCGGTCGGCGACGAGCAAATCAAGGTCGCGGCGGCTTTCGAAGAAGTCAACGGCGCGATGCAAGCCAAGGAAGCGACGATCCTCTCGGCCGAAGCCGAGGCCGCCGAAACGATCCCGCTAGCCCGGGCCGAAGCGGCGAAACTGCGCAGCGAGGCCGAAGCCTACCGCCTCGAGCGGGTCGCCCTCGCCAAGGCGACGGCCGAATTATACCGCAACCAGATGGCGGCGTGGCATACGGCGCCCGGCATCGTCGACAACCGGATTTATTTCTCCGCCCTCGGCGACTATTTCCGCGACGCGCGCAAATATCTCATCACGCCCGAGAACGCCGACCACACCTACATCATGAATTTGGAGGACGAAATCGCCTACGACTTGCTGGGCGCCCGTCCGGAAGAACCCTGATCGCTTTGCGCATGAAACGAAATCCCGTCTCCCTGATCGCCGGCGGCGTTCTGCTTTTGGCCTTTCTGGCCATCCTCTTTTTCTTCCAGGTACGCCAAACGGAAGTGGCCGTAGTCACTACTTTCGGCCGGGCCTACGCGTCCTCGACCAAGACCGAACCCGGACCCTATTTCCGGTTTCCCTGGCCCATCAACAAGGTGTACCGCTTCGACAAGCGAGTCCGCAATTTCGAACGCAAGTTCGAGCAGACCGTGACCAGCGACGCGCGCAACCTGCTCATCACCGTCTACATCGGCTGGAGCATCGCCGATCCCCTGAAGTTTCTGCAGCGCTTCGACGGCGACGTCATCAAAGCCGAGCGGAATCTGGAAAATCTGCTTCGCGACGCCAAGAACGGCGTCATCGGGCAACACAAGTTCAGCGACCTGATCTCCACGGAGGAAGATCAACTGCAGTTCGAAGCGATCGAAACCAAGATCCTGGACGCCGTCCAGGCCAAGGCCCGCGACAATTACGGCATCGACATCTCCTTGGTCGGCATCAAACGGCTGGGCCTGCCCGAATCGATTACCGGCAAGGTGTTCGAACGCATGCGCGTGGAACGGCTGCGGCTGGTCAAACGCTATCAAGGCGAAGGCGAGGCCGAGGCGATCCGGATTCGAGCGGAAGCCGACCGCGAACGACGTGAAATCCTGGCCGAAGCCGAAGCCGAGGCGACGATCATGACCGGCCAAGCCGAAGCCGAAGCCACCCAGTACTACCGGGTGCTGAACGAAGATCCCGAATTGGCTCGCTTGCTGTTACGGCTCAGGACGCTTCAGGAAGCGACTTCCGGCAAGACGACCTTGATCCTGGATCCCGACACGCCGCCGTTCGACCTGCTGAAAGAACAAAGCCTGAAAACGCCGGACCCCAGCGCCTCGCCGACCTCGAGCTCGGCCCCGGACGGCGACGATCGACCTTGATCCCGGCCCCTCTCCACGAATCATGAGCGAAAACGAGGAACGTATTTCCCCGAACGGTCCGCCCCGGCCGGACGACCAGCCGATCGAGGATCCCGGCTCTCAGGCGCTGGCCGACGCGCTGTCCAGCAGCTTCCGGCTGATCCGGGTTCTGATCGTCTTGCTGACGGTAGCGATCGTGTTTTCGGGCGTCTTTATCGTCGACCCCAACCAGGTCGCCATCGTGCTGCGCTTCGGCCAGCCGGTCGGCGAGGGTTCGGAACGGATGTTGCAACCGGGCGTCCATTGGTCGTTCCCCTATCCGATCGACGAGCGAGTGACGATCGCCGTCGGCGAAAGCCGTACGATCGAGGCCACCAACTGCTGGTACCTGGTCACGCCGGAAATGCTGGCGTCAGGAACCCCGCCCGACCCCCAAGCCACCCTGCAACCGAGCGCCGACGGCTACGCCCTGACTTCAGAGGGCAATATCATCCACGCCCGGGCCGTCGCGAAATACCGCATCGAAGATCCCTTGCGCTACTTGTTCCATTACCGGAACGCGGACACGATTCTGGAGAACGCGCTCAATAACGCGGTGATCCGGACCGCGGGGAGTTACACGGCCGACGCGGCTCTCTACCGGGACAAGACGGGATTTCAGGAAACCGTGCGCCGCCAGTTTCTGGCTACCGTCCGCAAAGCGGAGCTGGGAATCGATCTGGAAACTCTGGAAGTTCAGACCTTTCCGCCCATGTTCGTGAAGGAAGCGTTCGACCAGGTGTTGGTCGCCGAACAGACGCTCAGCCAGACGCGCAACCAAGCGCGGGGAGAAAGCGAAGAACTCACGCGCAAAGCGGTCGGCGAAGCGAAGGCGCTGGTCAACGAAGGCATTACCCGCAGCAACGCCCTGGTCCAGTCGGCCCGGGCCGACGCCCGGTTCTTTACCGACCAATTGACCCACTACCGCCGCAATCCCCAACTCTACCGGGAACGGCGGCTGCTGGAAACCATGTCGGAAATGATGACCAACGTGAACGACCTCTGGCTCTTCCCGGACGCTCAAGCAGGACAACGGCGGGAGTTGCGCCTCCTAATCAACCGGGAACCCAAGGAATACACCGGCGCCTCCGAGGATCAGGAACAAAACTAGGAACGGCATGCAAATCACCTCGCTACTCAGTCGCCGGGAAGACGGTGGCCCGTCCCACGACCAAGACAATCATTACGACCATACACCGGCCCGGTTGTACCTGACGCTGATCGGCCTCTGTTTCATCGTTAATTCCTTTTTGGTCACGCTGCTGGTGGATCAGCGAATCGGCGATCTCAGCGCCATGATCGGCGCCGTGTTGCTCGGCCTGCCCATCGTGGCCACGGCGATCAAGGATCTCAATCGCGGCCGCTTGAGCACTAACGAATTGGTGGCGATCGCCGTGTCAGCCTCGTTCGCCGGAGGCGATTACCAGGAAGCCGGCGTCATCGCTTTCCTCATGTTGTTGGGAGAAATCATCGAAACGCGCACCGCCGAAGGCGCCCGCAAGTCGCTCGAATCCCTCATCAAGCTGACGCCGACCCAGGCCCGTTGCCTTCGGAACGGCAAGGAAGTCGAAGTGGACGTCGCGGACCTCAAGGTCGGCGACGTGATCCGGGTGCGTCCCGGCGACAATATCCCGGCCGACGGCGTGGTTATTTCCGGACAGGGATCGTTCAACCAGGCCAACGTCACCGGCGAATCGCTGCCCGTGGACAAAAATGTCGACGACGAAGTTTTCGCCGGCACCCAAAACCTCACCGGCGTATTGGAAATCAAAGTCAGCCGGGCCGGCGAGGATACGACCCTGGGCCGGGTTCGCGAATTGATCCTGGCCGCGGAGCAAACGCGGCTGCCGATCATGCGCATCGTCGACCGGTACATGGGATTCTACACGCCGCTGGTCATTCTGATCGCCGTGCTGGTCTGGTTATTCACCGAAGACATGAGCCGGGTCATCGCCATCTTCATCATCTCGTGCCCCTGCGCCTTCATTTTGGCCACGCCGACCGCCATGGTCGCCGCCCTGTCGGCCGCGGCGCGCTTGGGCATCCTGATCAAGAACGTCGGCGACCTGGAACTTTCGGCCCGCATCAACTCCTTTATTTTCGACAAAACCGGCACCCTGACCACCGGTCAACTCTTCGTCGGGCGGCTCTTCCCCGCGGAGGGCGTCAAACCGGCCGAACTGCTGCGGCTCGCCGCTTCGGCGGAAAAATACAGCAACCATCCGGCCGCCAAGGCGCTGGCCGAACTGGCCGAAGAAACCGGCGTGACTCTGACCGAACCGGAAGATTTCCACGAAACGGCCGGGCAAGGCGTCAAAGCGAAAGTCGGCGAGGCTCAGGTCGTCGTCGGGCGGGCCCGCTGGCTGAGCGACAACGGCGTCGGCGATTCGTTTACCGATACGGTCGAACCGTCGGAAGTCGAAAACTTCAGTCTGCTGTACGTAGCTCGCGACGGCCAATTCGTCGGCTGGGTCGGCCTGCAGGATCGGACCCGTCCGGAAGCCCGCGAATCCCTGGACGCCTTGGCCCAGACCGGCGTGCGCCGGATCGCGATGGTTTCCGGGGATCGAAAAACGGTCGCCTCCCGGGTCGCCCAGGAAATCGGTTGCGAAGAAGTCCTGGCCGAATGCCTGCCTCAGCACAAGGTAGACTTCGTTCGGAAGATGAAGGCCAAAGGCTACCAGGTGGCCGTAGTGGGCGACGGGGTGAACGACGCGCCGGCTTTGGCTGCCGGCGACCTCGGCATCGCCATGGGCGCCGCCGGCAGCGAAGTCGCGATTCACAGCGCCACGATCGCCCTGATGAACAACGATCTGCGCCGGTTGCCGTTCTTGGTCCGCCTCTCGCGAATGACGCGCCTGGTGATCAACCAGAACTTTCTCTTCGGCGCCCTCTTCGTCATCAGCGGCATGATCCTCGCCGCCATGAAGATCATCAATCCGGTGCTGGCGGCGACCTTGCACGTGATCGGTTCGCTGTTGGTCGTCTTCAACAGTTTCCGGCTGGTCAGGCAAGGCGAGGAACTGGAGCCGTTTCTGCCCGAAGCCCGGAACGAGCCGGCGCCGAAACCGGAACCGGCCGGCGACCTGAAACCCGAATCGGCTTAACCGGGAACCGACATCATGGCAACCGAGCCACCGCCGCAAGCTTCGTCCGGTTCCGAGAACGTGATCGTCGTTCGCGGGCTGACCAAGGTATTCAAGGACTTCTGGAACCGGCCGCAGTCCTACGCGGTGAACAACGTCGATTTCGACGTGAGGCGCGGCGAAGTCTTCGGACTTTTAGGGCCTAACGGCTCCGGCAAGACCACCACCATCAAGCTATTGCTGGGCTTGCTCTACCCGACCCGCGGCCATCTCGAACTGTTCGGCCGTTCGCCCCGCCACGTCGCCACCAAGGAGCGCATCGGCTATCTGCCGGAGGAGTCCTATCTCTATCGCTACCTCAACGCTCGCGAGACGCTGTCCTTTTTCGGCAATCTGTTCCGGCTCAACCGGATCGAACGGCGCAAGCGCAGCGAGCAATTGCTCGAAATGGTCGGGCTCAAGAACGTCGTCAACCGTCCGGTCGGTGAATACTCCAAGGGCATGCAACGCCGCATCGGGTTGGCGCAAGCCCTGATCAACGATCCCGATCTGATCATCCTGGACGAACCGACCGCCGGACTGGACCCGATCGGCTGCCGGGAAATCAAGGACTTAATTCTGGCCTTGGCCCGCCGGGGCAAGACAGTCGTGCTCAGCAGCCATCTGCTGGCCGACGTGGAGGACGTCTGCGATCGGGTGCTGATCTACTACGGCGGACGCCGGCAAGCCCAAGGTTCGCTCAAGGAACTGCTGGCCGAAACCCAACGTACGAGAATCGTTTCGCCCGCCCTTTCGGACGCCGCCAAAACCAAGGTTCGGGAACTCTTGAAATCCGAAGTGGGCGAAGCCGAAGTGCGCATCGATAATCCCACGCAAAATTTGGAAAACTATTTTCTGAACGTGGTCGAACAGGCCCGGAAAGCGAATCAGGCAACCTCCGGCGCCCTGGCCGGCAATCAAGTGGCGGCCTACCTGCGGGGCGAAGCCGAAGAGGACGCGTCGCCCGACCGCAAGCTGGAACGGCTGACCCGTCCCCAAGCCCCGTCGGAGCCACCGGACGAACCGACGACGACCCCGGCACCGCCCGTCGACGAGCGAACGCTGGAGCGGCTCACCCAAACCGAAACGATCGAGTCGGCGCCGGTGCCGGCCCCCGAACCGGAAGATCCCGAAGAATCGGAACGGTTGCTCAGTTCCCTGGTCTCCAAAAAGAAGTAACATGCAAGCGCTCGGGGCCATCGCCGTCTTGACGCTCAAAGCGGCCGTCCGTTACCGGTTGCTGGCAGTGCTGGGAATATTGCTGGTGCTGACTGTCGTAGCGTTGCCCTTGGTCATCAAGGACGACGGCACGGCCCGGGGCTTCATCCAGATCCTGCTGACCTATACCCTGACCCTCATCTCCGCCCTGCTGGGACTGGCCACCCTGTGGATCGCCTGCGGCACGCTCTCCCAGGACCTGGAAGAACATCACCTGGAAATTATCGACGTCAAACCGGTAGCCCGCTGGCAAGTCTGGCTGGGCAAATGGATCGGAATCATGGCGTTCAACGGCGTCTTGCTGGGCTTGTCAGGATTGACCGTCTACTTCCTGCTGCATTGGCGCGCCGCGAACCTGCCCGAGGAGCAGCAAGCGACGTTGCGCGAAGAAATCTTCGTGGCCCGGGCTTCCGCGCGCCTGCCGGCGCCGGAACTGGATGAGGTCGTCGCTCAGGAAATCGGCCGCCGAACCACGGCCGATCCTCAATTGGCTCAGCTCGATCCGGCATTGCTGACGAGAATCGTTCGGGAAGAGGCCCTGGCCAGTCTACAGATCGTCAATCCGGGTTACATCCGCCGCTGGACGATCGAAGTAGGCGATCCCGAAACCCTGCGAGACTTGCCGTTAGACGTGCGCGTCAAGTTCTTCACGACCAGCGCCTACGACACGCAAATTTACACCGGCAACTGGCTGATCGGACCGCCGGAAAACGCCCGGCGGTACAACATCGTCAACCGGCTTTCCCCTGAGACGCCGATCCAGTTCGAAGTCCCGGCCGGCCTGATCGACAACCAAGGGCGCTTGACCGTGGATTTTCTCAACGACAACGAACGGACTTTTCTGTTTCCCGTGACCGACGGCATCGAAGTGCTCTACCGGAAAGGCACGTTCGCCGCCAACTACCTTCGCGGCCTGTTGTTGATCTACTGCGGGCTGGGATTGCTCAGCGCCATGGGCCTGATGGCCGCCAGTTTTCTTTCCTTCCCCATCGCGGCGTTCTTCACGTCCACCCTGTTGCTGGTCGCTTTTTCGGGAGGGACCCTGTCGCAGATCGTCGAGCAACGGGGCATCAGCGGCGTCGACTCCCATACCGGAAAAACGGCCAATCCCTCGTTCATCGACCCCATCGCCGTAGGCGTAGCCGAAGTTCTCTTGAAGGCCGTCGAAGTGGTCCGCGGCTCCTCGCCCGTCAATCAACTCAGCGACGGACGATTGATCCCGGCCGCGCAACTCGTGCAATGCGCCGGCTACGTCGTGCTGGGCATGGGAGGGTGTTGCGGCTTGCTCGGCATGTTCATTCTCCACCGCCGCGAATTGGCGACGGCCAAAAGTTTCTGATGAATCCGGGACGCTCCAGAGGATACAAGCTGCTGACGCTCGGAACTTCCGTCCTTTGCTTGGCCGGCGTCTTTTTCGTCCAGAACACGCTCAACCGGGATCGGGAAACAATGGGCCTGACCCGCCTGGCTCCGTTGGAGAACGCTCCCCCGGCGCTCGCCTTCACCACGGTCGCCTTGGGCGGATTCCGGGGATTGATCGTCAACATGCTCTGGGTGCGAGCCACTCAAATGCAGGACGAAGGCCGGTATTTCGAAATGGTCCAGTTGGCCGACTGGATCACCAAACTGCAACCGCATTTCGTCACCGTCTGGGTCAATCAGGCGTGGAACCTTTCCTATAACATTTCGGTCAAATTCACCGACCACGCCGACCGCTGGCTCTGGGTGCAACGCGGGATCGAACTGTTGCGCGACCGGGGCATCCCGCTCAATCCCCAGGAGACGCTGCTCTACCGGGAGTTGGCTTGGCATTTTCAGCACAAGATGGGCGACAACATGGACGACGCCCACATGCTCTACAAAAACGAATGGGCCAAACAAATGGACGAGCTGTTCGACGGCCGGATTCCGGACTTCGACCGCTTCGCCGACCCGCAAACCGACGCCGACCGGGAAAAGGCGAGACGGTTGACCGAAGTCTACAAAATGGATATCGCCGTCATCCGCGAGGTGGAAGAACGGTACGGCCCCTTGGAATGGCGCCTGCCCGAAACCCACGGCATCTACTGGGCCCATCTGGGACTGAAAAAGTCGACGCGGCAAACGGACTACATCACCCTACGCCGGGTACTCTACCAATGCATGCAAAAAGCCTTTCACCGGGGGCGGCTCTTCAAGTTGCCGGTCGCGGAAGAGCGGGAGCGAGACATGTATATCCTCAACTTCGGCTTCAGTCCGAACATCGACATCACCGCGAACGTCAACCGGATCTACGAAGAAGAAATGGCCGCGGCGCCGGATCAGAAAGAGAATATCGCTACGGCGCACAAGAACTTCCTGCGCACCGCCATTTACTTCCTGTACACCCACAACCGGACGGCCGAGGCGCAACAATACTACGACTACGTTCGGGAACGGTACCCGGCCAGTATCGAGGCGAACGTCAGCTTGGAGGAGTACGTTTTCCGCCGGGTGGAGGAAGAATTCGCCAGCACTTCCCAGGACCGGACCAAGGCCATGTTACAAGGATTGCTCACCCAATCCTTCGTTTTATTGACGTTGAACGAGGAACAGCGCGCTCAGGGCTTCGAATTGCTGGTCAACAAAATGTGGCGGCGTTTCCACGGCGAATTGGGCAAGAATCAGGACGTCAGGGTCGGACTGCCGACCGTCAGGGAACTCAAACGGGACGCGCTCAGGGAATTCATGGCCCCCGAGAGCCCGTTTTCCGAACAAACGAAGGATCGGCTCCGCACCCGTCTGGGACCGGAACTCAAAGCGTTTCTCGAACCGGTTCCGGAAGCGGAAAACGAAGAGGCGCCGGGAAGCGCACCCTGAAGCGAACTTCAAACGGCGATCTGTTTGCGGAACGTCAATTCGGCGCATCCCCCGCCGCCGGGAAACATCTTGCCGGGATTGCAACGGCCCTCGGGATCGAACACCGTGCGCAAGCGTTTCATGGCCTCCAGATCGGCCGGGGAAAATTGCCGGGCCATCAAAGCGATTTTTTCTACCCCGATACCGTGCTCTCCCGAGACGCTGCCGCCCAGAGCGAGGCAACGTTCCAGAATATCGTGCCCTGCGGCCACCGCTCGGCGAACCTGTTCGGGATCGCGTTCGTCATACAGAATCAGCGGGTGGATATTGCCGTCGCCCGCATGAAAAACGTTGGGGATGCGCAACTCGTAACGGCGCCCGACAGCGGCGATAAATTCCATGATCTCCGGCAATTTCGAACGCGGCACGACTCCGTCCTGAGTCATGAAATTCGGGCTCAGGCGGCCGATGGCCCCGAAGGCCCGTTTACGGCAACGCCATAACCGCTCCCGTTCCGATTCGTTCCGGGCCGTGCGGGTTTCCCGGGAACCGTGGGCGGCGCAGATCGCCAGCGCTCGCTCGGCCTGTTCCGAAACGCTCGTCTCCGAGCCGTCCAATTCGACGATCAGTACCGCGCCGGCATCGCAAGGAAATCCGAACCGCCAAGCCGCTTCGACGGCCTGAACGATCAGCCGATCCATCATCTCCAGCGCCCCCGGCACGATGCCCGCGCAAATCATCGCCGACACGGCCCGGGAAGCGTCGGCCACCGTTTCGAACACCGCCAAAAAAGTCCGGCACGCTTCCGGCAACGGCAACAACCGGACCAACACTTGCGTCACGACGCCGAACATGCCCTCGCTGCCGATCACGACGCCGCGCAAATCGTAACCTCCGACCGGTTCTCCACCTTCCGGTTCGACGCCGAGCCAGTGCCGATTCCCGTCGAGCGTCACCAATTCCAGTCCGAGCACATGATTGGCAGTCACTCCTTGCTTGAGGGTATGGGGCCCGCCCGAATTGGTGGCGACGTTGCCGCCGATGGTGCAAGCCGACTGGCTGGAAGGATCGGGAGCATAATAGAGTCCCTGCGCCCGCGCTTCCCGGGTAATCCAGGCGTTGACGCAACCCGCCTCCACCAAAGCCCGGCGATTGGCCGCGTCCAGTCTCAGAATCCGGTTCATCCGGCTCAGGCCGATCATGACTCCTCCCGACACGGCCAAGGTCGAACCGCTCAAACTGGTGCCCGCTCCGCGAGGAACGACAGAAGTTTCGTGACGCCGGCAAATATCCACGACGGCCTTCACTTCGTCGGCGTCGGCGGGCAACACCGCTAATTCCGGCAGTTTCCGCTCCAGGGTAAACGCGTCGCACTCGTAGACCAACAACCGCCGCGGATCGGAGATTACGGCAGCTTCCCCCACCACCGCGATCAAATCGGCTTTCAGCCGGCGATGACTTTCCCGATTCATTGCCGGAGCCGATAAAGCCGCAAGGGAAACTGCTCTGCCTCTTGCCGAGTCGCGAACAATTGATCCGTTAAATTGATATAGTTCGGATTGATTTGCAGATCGGCGTTGGCTCGGTCGCCCGAGGTCACGACCACCAAATGCGCTCCGGTGGCCAAATAGTCTTCTCCGGGGACATCCGAAATTCCGCCGTGCCAAGGCGTATCCAACAAACAAGCTAAATACAATCCGGTTCGATTTCCCAATAACATCCCGTCGCCCGCCACGGGACCGCTAAGGTTTCGTTCCCTCAAGCGCCGCTCCAGATCCAACGCCGCATAACCGCCGTAATTGGGAATACCGTCCAGGGCCGCCGCGCATTTCGTGATCGCCGGCAGGGCGAACAGGACGGCAACCAACCAGGTCAACAGATCACGAGGCCAGGTCGCGGGCAATCCCTCCAACAACCCGAAAGCCGCCAGCAACATTAACGGAAAACAACCATAAAAAAACCGGGTGTCGTAGGGTTCGACGCTGAGAAACAAAACCCCGAGCGCTATTCCTCCGGCCGGCAGCGCCGCCCTCCTCCAAGTCTCGGTCAAGGGCTTCAGCCCTCGGGAAAAACGAACCACGAAACAGGCCGCCAAAGCGGCGATTCCCACTCCCAACCAACCGAATCCGGACCAAACTTTCACGATCGAACGCACGTTATTCCAGATCAAGCCCCGTTGGTGCGCCCGATGTTCGGCATCGGCAAACGGAGACCAGTAAGCGTAATCCAGCCGCCCCGGATCCTCCCAGTTGGCCAACCTTCCCTCCGCCGGCACATTGAACCGGCCGAAACAAGGATGATAACGGTCGACCTCGTCCGGTCCCGCGACGGCATGGTCGATCGCCCAAACCGAACCGATCGTCGGCCGGTCGTAATGCCAGGAAAGCAAGCCCCACCAAGGAAGCATGGCCAACCAGGTCACGAACATTTGCGCCAATATCCGGCGGCATCCGACCCGGTTCGATTCCGAAGTCAGACGCTCCAACAAAGCAAATCCGATCAGGGAGACCACGACGGCTGGGAGCAATAACGCCGAGGCATAGTACACCGCGGCCCAGGACATGCCGACCCCGAGAGTCGCGCGCCAGGAAGTCGAACGGACGGCTACCAGAGACAAGGTCAGCGCCGCCAACAACAATCCCGCCCCCAGCAGATCGGGACTAAGGTGCTCGATCGACCAAAACAGGGTAACTGCCGCCGTTAACCAAGCAGCGATCAAGAGCGACCGTACCGAAAGGCCGCAGACAAACAGCAATCCGACCGAAGCCGACCAAAACAAGGCTCCCGAAAAACCCATCGCCATCCGAGCCGCCACCGGTTCGGACCAACCCAGTTTGAAACCGATGGCCAATAACCAACTCAGCAACGGACTCCAATAACTGGATACCGCCAACTCGAAATTGCCCGCGGCATAATGCTTGGCCAACAACAGATAGGCGATCCCTTGGGTATTGGTCTGATGCAGGTTCATCGCGCCCGTATACATCAGGCCGAACAGGAGGAAGGCGAACGCGCCGATCAACGCCCAACGCCGCCGGGGAAACGCCAAAATCGATTCCGCTCGGGCCAGCATGTCCGACCGATAGTTCTCCCAAGGAGTTCTCAGGGTAATCGTTTTGTCGGGTATTCTCGCTTTGGACATGGACGATCTCCACCAACGGCCGCTCCCCAAAATGAAACGAATCGCCGGAAAGTCAACTTTCGGCAACCATCGATCATGATACCCTCGACTCCTCTCCGATCCCCCCGCTGCATAACGGCCCAAGCTCTCGGGGCATCGAGTTCTTCCGCAAAACGCCGGATCATCCGATAAAACGTCGCGACTTGGGAACCAACCGGAACCGAGATACGGAATCGCGCCTTGCTGCCGACCGGCTAAAGATTCGCGGCACAGGCGCATTCCCGGATTCCGGAACCTGGCCCAGATGGTCGATCACAAAAATCCGCTTGAATTCCTGCCACCGGATCCGACAGGGAAAAAACCGGCGACGGCTGGCGTCTCCGGCCTGAATTTCAGCGGCGACCTCAGCTATCGCATCGTTGCTCGCAACCGGGAACTCACCGAGATCATCAACTCGTTCGTTGGGACGAACCCAAAAACGCCGGCCGAAATCAAAAGTTCGATCGTTAGGCTTGTTCTAAAGTTAGCAACGCGACAATCACGGCCAGCGTATTGTTAATCGCATGCAAGAGAATAGCCGCCCAAAGATTCTGAGTGTACCTGTAGACGAGAGTTAGCGCCAAAGACAAAACGAACATCTGCGGCCAGAGAGCAACAGGTAAAAAATGCCAAAAAACGAATACTGAGCTAGAGACGAACATCGCCGCCCATTGATTCATGTATTTGGTCAGCGACTGATAAAGGAGTCCTCGAAACAAGAATTCCTCAAAAACAGGTGCGCCGATTGCTATCACGAGCAGAAACCCAAAGAATGCGAGCGACATGCTGTGGGCAGATTCCTTGAAAATCGCTGTGGTTGGGTCTTCGACTTCGCCCAACATCGAAGTAAAACCGAGACTGAAAAGCATCACGCCTAAAAACACGATAAAAACGATCGGCAGGAGTTTAGGCAATTGATTCGTTTCCAAGCCGAACGCGTCTTTCCAAGTGGTTCCGGTATTGCGAACCAAGCGCCGGATTAATACGATTAAAACGCCATAGGACACGAACGTCACAACCAACATAGCCAGATTAACTTCCAATTCAGAGGGGGAATAATCGGAGTTAGATAAATCACTCATGACCGCAAGATAAACGCCGAATAGCACCCCCAATACCAATTGGACGCCCAAAAAACCGACGAACACCAAGGCCATGGATTTGAATGGCCACGGCAATAGGCGCGGCGGGGAAAGCAATTCGGACTGGGTTAATCCGTTGCTTTCATCGTCCCATGGATCCATGCTATTCATAAGAGTCGAAACGAACGGCGCGAAAAATGCGCTTAGGGCCGCAAGTCGCAATACGGCCGGTCGGGTTCATAAAAAAATCACTGATCAAATATGGCAAGCCGATAATGCCTATCTCCCCGAAATACGCAGTCCAAGTCTTCCGGTTTCAGTAACTTGTCGACCTTCGCACCCCCCTTGAGGGAATCGTTTCGGATCCCGACTCAACCGTTTTTCTTTGACTGGCCTTGCCGCCATGGGCACTCGGCTCCTCGCACCACTGTCGCCGCAAAACACTCAGATTTTCGATCAGTTTATCTTCAATCCCCAATACCTCGATCAGAACGGCACGATCTAAATCCAGTCGCACCGGATCGCGATACGCCTCGTTCGCCGGCAGCATTGCTCTGATTCGAAACGACTCGTAGATCTCGTCGCATTTCCGGAATTGTTTTTTCGTCAGCTTGCGAGGATCGAGCGAAAGCAGTTCCGGATGACGCGGGATATCGACAGAATAGCTCGGCCCTGTTGTTGACGGCTCCCGATCCACCAAAAATACATCAACCCCAAGGTGGTATTGGCCCACAACAATACAGGTATTTCCCACGCTTCCTGTTCCAAACGATAGTTCGGCCACGCCCTTCCGCCCAAAGTCTTCTTCGAGGTCAAGCAAGCCCCTAACGGCTGGGAGTTGATTTGAAAATCCAAATTGAAATGCAACCGTGAAGCCGTGGCTTCCCAGAGTTTTCTCGCCCGTGGTTCGCACTGGGGGCGCACCACGCCATGAGCATCCGGTTCCACTTGAAAACTACGCTCCCGACCGGCGTCATGGCTCCATAACGCCGGCCAAGTCATGGTACCCTTCACCGCTTTTTCGATATCGAAGGGCCCGCGCCCCCCGTCCCCGTTAATATCGCGACACACGGCTCCTCGAACGCCGATTTCATCCAGCTGGGTCAACGGTAACGAAACAACCTTCCGGCTTCGAGGCAGTAACAGTTCTCTCTTTTCCAAAGCGAACATCGTCTTGGCGATCGACGGATTCGCGATCCCTGCCGCCCTCCCCATCAGGTCGAAGGGTACTTTCAAAAACGAACCAGTGCCGCAATCCAACTTCCCGGTTTCGTTGTCGTTAACGGTCCGATTTCGACCGATGGTATCGGCCAATATCAAGGCTTCCAGAAGAGTCGTCGGTCGTCGGTGAAGATTGGTCATCATAACCTTGCCGGTGCTATCGCGAGGATCCTGCTTGCGGGTAGCTAGAACCAAGACTTCGGCCATGCCGGTATCCGCCGAAAAAGCTCGATCCGTACTGCCATGAGCGGCAATAGTCACAATCACGGTGTCCTTATACCATCGCGTCAGAAGCCTCCGGGCGTTCAGCCAAGACGATCCGGCGGCAAACGCCGCCGGAAGCACCAAGGCCAGAACGCCGCCCCGGCGCAATTTGACATGCCCCAGATCGAAAAAGTTCGACGCCAATCCGGCGTTGCCGTGACCGGCTCGCTCGGGCAGCCTTCGAATCAACGCCTTCAACCGCTCCGACATGCAGGCCTGCTCCTTCTTCGAAGTTCCGAATCCGGCGAAAGAAGGCACCGGCACCTCGGCGGATTCGTGATTCGTCGGCCTGGTAAAAGGGGGATTCATGATCACCAAGTCCATCGACTCGTCCGACACCTCGATCCGGGAACGCAATTCGGCCGTATGATCCTTTCCCTGGTCCTCGATTCCTTCCTCGGAACCGCTCAACGCCGTGCGCCCGGTCCCGAAAATCGGTCGAACTTCGCTTCCGTCGCCCAGCAAATCGAGCGATCCGATCGACACGTTCCGGCCGTCGGCGCCGTAACTCATGGTCAGGACATGAGTGTTGGAGTAAGTCTGTCCCGGATGCATGCTCGAAAGGGTCGTGGCGGTCAAATGCGTCGCTGCCGGCATGATGTCGGCGGCGTACATCACGTCTTCCATCACCCGGGCATGCAAGCCAGCATCGTTCTTTCCCGTCTGCCGATACTTGGCGGCGACCGCTTCGTATACCGCCCCCAACAAGGCTCCGGTGCCGCAGGCGAAATCCGCGACCCGCAAACCGGTCACCTCTTTTTTGCTGGCCCAATCGACGCCGAGCCGGTTCACCGCCAATTCGGCCAATAAAGTCGCCGAGGAAGGCAACGTGTAGAAAGTCGCCAAAAATTTGCGATCCGTGATCAACCGTTGAAACATGCTTCCGGTCAATCGTTGAACGTCGCTAACTCCTAGACGGAAAAGTTCCGTATTGATCTCCAGCAATTCCTTCAGGATCCGCAGCTGAATCTCGGCCGCCAAGCCGCTAAGCAATTCGTTGCTGAAACTGAAAATCGGCCAACGACAGATCTCGAAAATCCCGTCCCAGCATTTGCGGACGTCCCATGCGGTAAATCCCGGTTTGCGTTTCGATAAACCGGTCAGGGATTCGATATTGGGATGAAGCTGGGAAACTCGATCTTGGAAGATCACGGCGTTGGCAAGGATAGCCAACGCCATCCTCGTCGTCTGCGGACCACTGGACTGATGCAGAATTTCCGAGAATTGCCGCCGCTGCTTTTCGGTCGTCTCTTTCGAAAGCATGGCCTCCAAACGCATCATTCCCTCTTCCAGAATGACCGCCCCGGCGACGACCGGACATTCGGACAACGAAACGGTTTCTAGGCAGCGAGCCAACAATCCGACTCCCCCCCGAATCCATTCCCTTTCCGGCCAGCGAACACAATCCGAAGCGGCGTTTCGAGCCAGCGCGCAAAACTCGAAGGTTTCACTCCGAATTAAAACGCCGAGTTCGTTCTGAGGCGCACTCCGTAGACTCAAGGGTAATCGAACGGCTACCGCCTGCTCGATCGACTGTCCGTCGCCCGTTAGCTCCCGTTCCAATCGGCGCCGAACGTTGGCGACGATTTGGCGAGCCGGAAAAAAATCCGTCTCGAGCGCCACTGACCTTTCCCCTGACTCCTCCAACAGGAGCGCTCGACGCCGTTCGCTTCCTGCCAACCAGTCGGGATGTAATGCCGCGAGCGCTTCGCGCAATCGGAAATTGACGGCACTCTCATCGTTGCCAGCCGTCATTGAGTCGCATGTTTCCGATTCGCATCATGATCTCTATTTCGATCGCCTTCCGATTTTCCTCGGTTTCACCCGTTCGCCGCGGTGTCGCTCAGGTTCCGGGAAATATGCCGGAGGCGAACAACAAACCGCAGGAATGATCCTGAACCGGATCAACCGCTCTTTCCTTGCCCTGCCTTGCCGCCGTGAACACTGGGTTCTTCACCCCACTGCCGCCGCAATACGTCCATATTTTCCAGCAGGGCTTTGTCAACGCCCAACACTTCGATCAGCACGGTATGATCCAATTCCTTTCGAACCGGGTCGCGCCACGCCTCGTTCGCCGGCAATAAGGTTTTAATTCGAAACGACTCGTAGATCTCGTCGCATTTCCGGAATTGTTTTTTCGTCAGCTTACGAGGATCGAGCGAAAGCAATTCCGGATGACGGGATATCGTCAATCTAGCCCGGCCCTGTTGTTGCCGGCTCCCGATCCACCAAAAACACATCAACCCCAAGGTGGTATTGGCCCACAACAACACGGGTATTTCCCACGCTTCCTGTTCCAAACGATAGTTCGGCCACGCCCTTCCGCCCAAAGTCTTTTTCGAGGTCATGCAAGCCCCTAACGGCTGGGAGTTGATTTGAAAATCCAGATTGAAATGCAACCGTGAAGCGTTGGCGTCCCAGAGTTTTCTCGCCCGTGCTTCGCACTTGGGTCGCACCACGCCCTGAGCATCCGATTCCACTTGAAAACTACGCTCCCGACCGGCGTCATGACTCCATAACGTCGGCCAGGTCATGGTACCCTTCACCGCTTTTTCGATATCGAAAGGCCCGCGCCCCCCGTCCCCGTTAATATCGCGACACACGGCTCCTCGAACGCCGATTTCATCCAGCTGGGTCAACGGCAAAGAAACCACCTTCCGGCTTCGAGGCAGTAACAGTTCTCTCTTTTCCAAAGCGAACATCGTCTTGGCGAGCGACGGATTCGCGATCCCTGCCGCCCTCCCCATCAGGTCGAAGGGAACTTTCAAAAACGAACCCGTGCCGCAATCCAACTTCCCGGCTTCGTTGTCGTTAGCGGTCCGATTTCGACCGATGGTATCGGCCAATATCAAGGCCTCCAGAAGAGTCGTCGGTCGTCGGTGAAGATTGGTCACCATAACCTTGCCGGTGCTTTCTCGAGGATCCTGCTTGCGGGTTGCTAGCACCAAGACTTCGGCCATGCCGGTATCCGCCGAAAAAGCTCGATCCGTACTGCCCTGAGCGGCGATTGCCACAATCACGATGTCCTGATACCACCGCGTCAGAAGCCTCCGGGCGTTCAGCCAAGACGATCCGGCGGCAAACGCCGCCGGAAGCACCAAGGCAAGAATACCGCCCCGGCGCAATTTGACATGCCCCAGATCGAAAAAGTTCGACGCCAATCCGGCATTGCCGTGACCGGCTCTCTCGGGCAGCCTGCGAGTCAACACCTTCAACCGCTCCGACATGTAGGCCTGCTCCTTCTTCGAAGTTCCGAATCCGGCGAAAGAAGGCACCGGCACCTCGGCGGATTCGTGATTCGTCGGCCTGGTAAAAGGGGGATTCATGATCACCAAGTCCATCGACTCGTCCGGCACCTCGATCCGGGAACGCAATTCGGCCGAATGATCCTTACCCTGGTCCTCGATTCCTTCCTCGGAACCGCTCAACGCCGTGCGCCCGGTCCCGAAAATCGGTCGAACTTCGCTTCCGTCGCCCAGCAAATCGAGCGATCCGATCGACACGTTCCGACCGTCGGCGCCGTAACTCATGGTCAGGACATGAGTGTTGGAGTAAGTCTGTCCCGGATGCATACTCGAAAGGGTCGTGGCGGTCAGATGCGTCGCTGCCGGCATGATGTCGGCGGCGTACATCACGTCTTCCATCACCCGGGCATGCAAGCCAGCATCGTTCTTTCCCGTCTGCCGATACTTGGCGGCGACCGCTTCGTATACCGCCCCCAACAAGGCTCCGGTGCCGCAGGCGAAATCCGCGACCCGCAATCCGGTCACCTCTTTTTTGCTGGCCCAATCGACGCCGAGCCGGTTCACCGCCAATTCGGCCAATAAAGTCGCCGAAGAAGGTAGCGTGTAAAAGGTCGCCAGAAATTTGCGATCCGAAATCAACCGTTGAAACATGCGCCCGGACAATCGTTGAATATCTCGAGTGCCCAGCCGGGAAAGTTCCTGGTTGATCTTCAGCAATCTTTCGACGATTTCACCCTGTACGCAAGCCTCCAAGCCGCTAAGCAATTTGATTCCGAGACTGAAAATCGGCCAATAATTAATCTCGAGAATGTCTTCCCAACAATCGCGAACGTCCAGGACGGAAATCCTTCGCCTCTTGATCGTGGCGTTCAATTCTGACAGCGACTTGATTTTGGGGTGGAGCCGAGCTACCCGCTCCTGAAAAATGACGGCATTGGTCAGGATGGCCATGGCCATTCTCGTCGTCTGCCGCCCGCTAGCCTGTTGCAGGATCTCTTCGAATCTTTGGAGATACTTGTCGGTCGTGCGGAGCGACAAGAAACCCTCCATTTGAGAAATACCCCGTTCCAGGATCTCCACCCCGGAAGCGACCAAGCTCTCCGATAACGAAGCGATCTCGATACACCGGGCCAGCAGTTCGACACCGCCCCGGATCCATTCCCTTTCCGGCCAGCGAACACAATCCGACCCCGACGTTCCGGTAAGCACGCAAAACTCGAACGTCTCTTCTAAAATAGCCGAACCGAGCAAATTCTGGGACACTCGCTGCAACTTTTGAGGCAGCCGGATGGCCATGACTTGCTCGATCGACTCTCCAGTGCCGTCGATTTGCCATCCCAATCGACCTCGAGCGTCCGGGACGACCGTGCGAGCGGGAACAAACTCCGTCTCGATCAACACCGCCATTCCTCGGCCCTGGCGATCTACCACGAGATCAGGCTTCTTCACCTTGCCCGAAGTTTCCAGGATGAGCACGCCGCGCTGTTCGGCTCCGACCCGCCAAGTAGGATGCCGTTCCGCCAGCACCTCCCGTAATTTGAAATTAACTACAACCTCGTCGTTAGTGGCCGTCACGGCAAATCCCTCCCCCGATCCTCAGCGGAACCGATAAGCCGGAAAAACAGCGGCACGTCCCGTTTCGAACCGGAAAAACCGGGAGCCTCCCCCGTTTCCCACCGGTTACCGGTCAACGAACCGCAACGCCACCAAGTGAGGGGAAGAGCTCGAAACAACCTGATCGTTCTCCGTAAGACGGTAAATTGATTGAAGCGGTATTCGCTCCGGTCGATTATCTTCACTTTCCGATTTATTCTGCCGGCTTATCGTTTGTCGTCTACTTCTGCGAACTTAGCCTAGGCAATAACGCCTTCGGCATCCGTGACCTCCGATTTACGAATTTTCCTATCCTCCCGGCAGTCACCGGATATCGAGGCGGATCGACGCCGAAAAATCATTCGCCCGTCAGACGAACGAGACCCAGCTGCCACTTAGTCCCGCCTCGAGCTCTTACCCCGATACTAGCGTTACCGGATACCGATCAAGCAAGTCTTTTTTTCGAATCGAACCGATCACGGAGTCGGCGCCGGAAGTTTCCGACGGACGACCGGCGATTTCCTGCAGGCCAGGCGTGGCAGCGAGAATCACGGAGCACCCCCGAAATCGAGCTCGCGAGGCAACCGGGGATCCGCCGGAATTTCGTCGGCCTAAGCGGGCGCTTAAGTCTGACCGGGAACCAACCCAGCGCCGGCATCGACCGCCCCGGCCGTCACGATATATTCGTTCTCGAGTTGAACCGATACCCCGCGATGATCCTCGCTGCCGACGGCCGCCGAAGTTTTCCGGTCGCTTGGTTGTTGCGTCCATTCGCCAAACGTACGATCCAGCATGCCGGGCTCCAAATTCGAAAAGACATAATGAAAAGTGGATGCCGCCGGAGCGGTGTACCATCGCCGGCTGGGACTCCAAAAGGCTCCCACCGCCTCCAATTGCCCTTGATTCATCCGGGCGGCAAATTCGCCGAAAGCGGTCACGCCGCGATACCCGGCCAAACGAGCCGCGATCGCAATCGCCAGGTAACACGCCAACCGGTAACGCTGGCCCCGGGCAAAACGAAAATCGCCGACGCTCCCTAAAAACGAATAAAGGCGGCGAAGTTCCGAGATCGAAGGAGTCCGGGCTATATCCCCAGTCTTCCAATTGTCGGCCGCCGGCTCGCGTTTCAGAACGGTCGAAGCTTCGGACCGTAACGGATAGACAAAAACTTGCTTCGGTTGCCCGTTCTGACGCCAACTCACCGACTTCCCCGGCACCCGGGAAAATCCCTGCGTCAAACCCAAGAACCGCCAATTCGCCGCCCGATAACACGTGCCGGTGAACTTCGAAGGATCGACGAACGTTTCGGCCAGATAAACCGGATAGCCATGCGATTGACGCATATCGGATTCCAGACGGCGCAGGCTCAACCCGAGCGCCCGCGAGGCCAAATTGGGTAACCGACCTTCCTGCAGCACCAGAAAGCGAGCGTTGTTCGCAATCAAATGCAACCGGGAAAACTGCTGTTCGGCCGACCAACCGATCCATTCGTCGCGAACTCCCACTTTGAAAGCTCCGGCCTGCCAGCCCAACAAGGCGAGCCAGGTCTCGCCGCAAACGGCGACATGTCGCAAGGCCTTCCCGAACAAGCCGTGGAACGGAAGATAATGATGCCGCGAAACCAACGAATCCCAGCGCCGTCTTTCCGCTACACCGCGGACGAGTCGAACCGTTACGTCCCGCAACGGAAATGCCGCAGTATCAGGAATGATCGTTTCCATGCCGGATACAATCGCGGCGCAACTGTTGAATGTCCAGAGTCATTGCGTCCCGGTTCCCTCAGATTGGCGAACGACTTTGGTATCGTCCTGGGAGAAAACCTTTACACCGGGGCCGAACGGAATCATAATCGCCTACCGCCTTGAACCCGACGGCAACCGGTTGCCGTAAACCCGGAAGAGTTCCGATGTTCGACAACAAAACCATCTTTCTCCTGTCGTTTGTCCTCTCGATCGCGTTCGTCGCCCGGACCGAACCGCCCGGACCCGATCCGGTTCCCTATGCGTTCCAGTTATCCGACGGCGACCGGGTAGCGTTTCTCGGCGACTCGCTGGTGGAACAAGAACAGTGGCACGGCTATTTGGAATGTTGGTTGACGATTCGGCATCCCGGCAAACGAATCCTCTTCCGCAACCTCGCGTGGAGCGGCGATACGCCGACCGGCAAATCGAGAGCCAGTTTCGACTGGCACAAAGAGGAATCCGGCTGGTTCGAGTTGATCCGCAAACCCTTGCTCGCCTTCGAACCGACCGTCGTCGTTTTAGGCTACGGCATGACCAGTTCCTTCGACGGCGAAGCGGGCCGGGACAAATTCCGTAAGGATTATCTTCGACTAATCGACCGAATCAACGAATCGCTCTCCGAGGCTCCGCCCCGCTTGGTGTTGCTGGGACCGATCAAGCACGAACGGGGCGGCAAGGTGCTTCCCGACCCGCAAGCTCACAACGTCAACGTTCGCCGTTACGCAGAAACCGTCAGATTAATCGCCGACTCGCAGCACCTCCCCTTCGTCGACTTATACCACCGGCTGGTTCCCGAGAGCGAAGCACGGCTCACCGAAAACGGGATCCACCTGAACGCCCTCGGCTACGCTCGCTTGGCCGAAGCTTGGGCCCGCGCCATGGGAGAAGAACTCCCTGACGGGAAACTCCAGCTCGAGCTGAACCGGGCACGGCCCGAAGCCGACGGCCGAATCACGAAAGCGACCCGCGACCAAGTAAGCTTCTCTCATACCTTTCCCACCCTGCCGTTCCCGGTTCCCGGTTCCTCCGATTCGTCTTGGCGACTCAGCGTCGCCGGACTGGCCGAAGGCGATTATCGGCTGAGTATCGACGACCGGCCCGTGATCGTCGCGAGCGCTGCCGAATGGCAAACCGGGATCGCGCTCGATCGGGGACCCTGGTTCGACCGGGCCGAGCAATTACGGACGACGATCGTCAAGAAAAACGAATTATACTTCCGCCGCTTCCGCCCCCACAACCAGACCTACTTGTTCGGCTTTCGCAAACACGAACAGGGAAACAACGCGGTCGAGATTCCCGCCTTCGATCCGCTGATCGAACAGGAAGAAAACCGCATCCGGGAAATGAATTCACCGGCGCCCGTCCGGTTCGAACTGGTTCGAACCGGCGACGCCGCTCAACCGCCCCAACGCCCGCTCCTCGCGAATCCGAGCTACGTTCGCCCCGACCCAGCCAACCTGACCGAACAGGAACTGCCGGAATTCGACTTGGCCGAAGGCCTGGAAATCTCACTCTACGCCCGCAATCCCCTGCTTCGCAAACCCATCCACATGAATTTCGATCCCCAAGGAAGGCTCTGGATCGCGAGTTCCTCTACCTATCCCCAGATCGAGCCCGGTCAAGAGCCGGAAGATTCCGTCATCATCGTCGAAGACCGCGACCGCGACGGGCGGGCGGAAACCTCGACCGTCTTTGCGCACGGCCTTCATATTCCCACGGGGGTCCTGCCGGGCGACGGGGGCGTCTACGTCGCGCAAAACACCCTGTTGCTGCACCTCGCCGATACCGACGGCGACGGTCAAGCCGATCGCCGCAAAGTCGTGCTGTCGGGATTCGGCACCGAAGACACTCATCACATGCTGCATACCCTCCGCTGGGGACACGACGGCCAATTGTACCTGAATCAATCGATTTACATCCATAGCCATATCGAGACCCCGCACGGGGTGAGACGGCTCAACAGCGCCGGCGTCTGGCACTTGCGCCCCCAAACCTTGGAACTGGAAGTCTTCTTGCGCGGGCTCTGCAATCCTTGGGGACACGATTTCGATCGCTACGGCCAATCGTTTCTCACCGACGGAGCCGGTTCCCATGGCATCAACTACGGCGTGCCCGGCGCGATGTACTTCACCTACGCCGGAGCCGCCCGGACGCTGAAAAGCGTCAGCCCGGGCAGCTATCCCAAATACTGCGGCCTGGAATTGGTTTACAGCGACCACTTCCCCGAGACTTGGCAAGGCTCGGCCGTCGCCAACGATTTCCGGGCCCATCGGATCGTCCGGTTCGCCATCGAGGAACAAGGGTCGGGCTACGCCGCTCAGGAACAAGCGGAACTGGTCCGGGGACGCGGCAAGAATTTCCGGCCGGTCGACATCAAAATCGGTCCGGACGGCGCCTTGTATGTCGCAGATTGGTCCAACCCGATCATCCAACACGGCGAAGTGGATTTCCGGGATCCCCGCCGCGACAAGGTCCACGGCCGCATCTGGCGCATTACCTATAAAGACCGGCCGTTGACCCCGTTCCCGGAATTAATGAAGGGCACCAATCGGGAACTGCTGGAGCAATTACTCTCGCCCCATCGTTTCGTCCGGCAACAGGCGCAACGGGTCCTGACCGAAAGAGGCACCGCGATTTTGCCGCAACTGCACCAATGGGCGGCGACCCTGAACGCCGAAGACGATCTGCTGCAGGCGCTCTGGATGTATCAAGCGATCGACGTTCCCCAATTCGAACTGCTGACCCGATTACTGGAAACCAAGGACGGCCGCATCCGGGCCGCCGCCGTTCGCACCCTGCGCTTCTGGCAAAACCGCACTCCGAACGGACGGCAGCTGCTGACCGCCCGCCTGGCCGACGAACATCCGAGGGTGCGACTGGAAGCGATTCGCGCCTTAGCCCAAAACCCGGACCTAGCGACGCCGGGCAGCCTGCTGGAAGTTCTCGACCGGCCGATGGACCGGTTCCTGGAATACGCTCTTTGGTTAAGCCTTAACGAATTGACGGACCAATGGCTCGAAGCGATCGACCGGGGCTTATGGAACCCCCGAGGCCGCACGAAGCAACTGGAATACGCCCTTCAGGCCATTCCTTCGCAGCAGGCCAGCCGGCTTTTGACCGGTTTGCTAGCTCAGTTGCGTGGCGACAGCAACGGCGTTTGGATCGAATTGATCGGCAAGGCCGGCGGCGTCGCGGAACTGGAAACGCTATTGCAGGAATTAGTGTTGGGACGACTGGACACCGCTGCCAGCATCCGAGCCATCCAAGGGTTGGATGACGCAACCCGCCTGCGGCGGCTTGCCCCCCGGCCGCCGGCCGCGGCCACGATCTCCGCCCTGTTCGACGATCCGGATGCCAGCATTCAAGCTGGAGCCCTGAAACTGGCCGGCAAATGGAAACTCCATGCCTACGAAAACCGCTTCATGGAAAAGGCGGGAGATTCCCGGACTTCGCAAGCCGCCCGTAACGCGGCCATCGACGCCTTGAGCGACCTCGATTCCGACTCGGCCTTTCAAAAACTGCAGGATCTGCTGGTAAAACCCCATTCCGCCGCCATCCGGCTGCGCCTCGCCCAATCCTTAGTTTCGCTCGATCTCGAAAAGGCCATCCGTTCCTTATTATGGACGCTGAACAAACTCGACCGGGAAGACGACCTGAGAACGCTTTGGCAGGCCGTGCTTCGACAACGGAACGCCGACCGGCTAATCGCCGAAGCATTGCGAGACCAGACGCTCGCGCGACCGGCGGCCGTTGTCGGCATGCGCGCGGTCCGAGAAAGCGGCCGGAATCTAACCGACTTGCTCTTAGCCATCGAAAAAGCCGGCGACTTGATCCCTTCGGGCGGGGCCGTCGCTCCCGAACGACTCCGCGAACTCGTCGAACAAACTCGGAACCAAGGCGATCCGGACCGGGGCGAAGCCGTATATCGGCGCGAAGAACTGGGTTGCGTCCTGTGCCACGCCATCGGCGGCATCGGAGGGAAAGTAGGTCCGGATCTGACTTCGATCGGAGCCAGCGCCCCGGTCGATTACCTGATCGAATCGCTGCTGGCTCCCAACGAAAAGATCAAGGAAGGGTACCATTCTTTGATCGTGGAAACGAACGACGGCGAAGAATACAGCGGCACGCCGGTTCGAGAAGACGAAGCCGAATTGATTTTACGGAACGCCCTCAACCAGACCGTTTCCGTGCCCAAAGTCGATATTGCGCGCCGGAACGTCGGCGGTTCGCTCATGCCGGCCGGATTGATCGACGGTTTGGACGCAACGCAGAAACTGGATCTCTACCGCTTTCTTTCCCGGCTGGGCCAACCCGGCCGCTTCGACGCCAGCCAAAACAACGTCGTCCGCCAATGGCGGCTGCAAGCCGGACGGCACACCGACGAACAATTCGGGCTGGAACGAATCGTCGCCTCGCCGCAAGGCAACCGTTGGAAAACAGCGGCGACCCTGGTGGACGGCAAGTTGCCGAGGACCACGATGGGCGAAGCCTTGCGAGTCAGAAACATCAATCACGCGACCGGCCTGATCGCCCTGTTCGCTGCCGCCACTCTGCAAACGGCTCGGCCGGGCGAGGTCACCCTGACTTTTTCGGCTCCGGCAGAAGCGCGCCTCTGGATCGACGGAAAAAACCGGAAGTTCCAACCGAAAGTAACCGTCCCGCTAGAAGCCGGAACCCATCACATCATCCTCCAACTCGATCCTCGGACGTTACCTGAATTCATCCGGTTAGAAAGCGACGAGGGCACTTTTTTGACCGACTAGTCCCCGCAACTATTCGCCCCCCGGAAACGAAATGAAAACTTGCCTTGGTACGATTTTAGGCGTGTCGCTCGCCATGACGGCCGGCGCCGTCCGATCCGATGAATCGCCGGCCGCTCAACCGAATATCGTCGTCGTCTTCGTCGACGATATGGGCTGGGGAGATTTTTCCTGCTTCGGCAACCGAGCGGCGACTACGCCGCACGTCGACCGCATGGCTCAGGAAGGGATCCGCTTCGAATCGTTTTACGTCAACTCCCCCATCTGCTCGCCTTCCCGAGTGGCCATTTCGACCGGGCAATACCCGCAGCGCTGGCGCATCACTTCCTTTTTGGCAAAACGCGAATACAACGATCGCCGGGGCATGGCGCACTGGCTGGATCCTTCGGCTCCGATGCTCGCCAGATTTTTGAAAGAAGCCGGCTACGCCACCGGACATTTCGGCAAATGGCACATGGGCGGGCAACGCGACGTGATCGAAGCGCCGTACATCACCGAATACGGCTTCGACGATTCGCTGACGAACTTCGAAGGCATGGGACCGAAGTTGCTCCCGCTGACTCTCAAACCGGGGCAGGATAGTCCCGCCCGAATCTGGGAACCCGGAGAAATCCTGGGTCCGGGATATCAATGGATGCTGCGCTCCCACATCACCGAGGGCTTCGTCGACAAAGCGATCGGCTTCGCACAGGAAGCTATCAAGAAAGGCAAACCGTTTTACGTGAACGTTTGGCCGGACGACGTGCACAGCCCGTTTTGGCCGCCGGTCGATAAATGGGGCGACAACAAACGCGAATTGTTCTTGTCCGTGTTGGAAGCGATGGACGACCAACTGGGTAAACTCTTCGCCTTCATCCGTTCGGATTCCTCGCTCCGGGACAACACCCTGATTCTGATATGCTCCGACAACGGTCCGGAACCGGGAGCCGGAGTCGCCGGACCGTTCCGGGGCTACAAGACCCACCTTTACGAAGGGGGGATCCGCTCCTCGCTGGTAGCTTGGGGACCGAGCCTGATCGAGATCTCGGGGACCGTTAATCGACAGAGCGTCTTCTCGGCTATCGACTTGGTGCCCAGCCTGTTGGCGATCGCCGGAATCGAACCGCCGCCAAGCGTCCGCTTCGACGGCGAGAATCTCAAAGAAACCCTATTGGGCAAGTCGACCGCCTCTCGAAAAGCTCCCCTGTTTTTTCGCCGGCCGCCGGACCGGGATTCCTTTTACGGAGTCGATAATCTGCCCGACTTGGCAATGCGTTCCGGGAAATGGAAATTGCTGTGCGAATACGACGGCACTAATCCGGAACTCTACGACCTCACCGCCGATCTCGGAGAAAAGAACAACGTCGCCGCCGCTCATCCCGAGACGGTCGACCGGTTAAGCGAAGCGTTGATCGCCTGGCACGAAAGCCTGCCTGCCGACCGAGGTCCGGAATTGGGCGAGGAAACTCAAGCGCGGAATAGAAACCGGGCCCGAAGGTAACTTCAAAACCGGTCGAACGCCGTCGTGATTATCCGGTCGGCCGGCACCCGAATCGTCAACGGCCGATTCGATTCGGCGGCGAGCGTTCATGAAATCTCGAATCGACTTGAGCGCACCGGCGAGCTTTTGCCGCGAACGACTCGGTAATCCAACCTTGCGCCATGGAGCCTACCGGCCCGGTATTGACGATTGATCTGGAAGCGATCGCCCGGAACTACCGGAGGTTGCGCGACCTAGCCGCAGGCGCCGAATGCGCCGCCGTAGTCAAGGCGAACGCCTACAATCTGGGAATCGAGCGAGTGGCGTCGGTACTGCAACAAACGGGGTGCCGCACTTTTTTCGTCGCCACGCTGGAAGAAGGCGTCGCCTTGCGTTCGATCCTCGGAGAGCGGGCCGAAATATTGATTCTGAACGGCGTCGGAGAACGGCATCTGGCCTGCTCGTTAGAACACCGGCTCACGCCCGTGTTGAACGATCTCGGGCAAATCGAAACCTGGAGCGCCTGCGCCCGCCGGCAAGGCCGTCCGCTATCGTCGATCATCCACGTCGACACCGGCATGTCCCGGTTGGGGCTTCCCGACGAGGAAATACGCCTCCTGCGGCACGACCCCGCGCGACTCGCAGGACTGGAACCGTTCGGACTCATGAGCCACTTGCTCGCCTGTGACGAACCCCAAAACGAACGCAACGACCAACAACGAAAAGAGTTCGCCGCTCACTGCCGTAACTTGCGACCGGCCCGCGCCAGCTTGGCCAATTCGGCCGGCGTGCTTTTGGGAGCGCCCTATCACTTCGACCTGGTACGGCCCGGCATCGCCTTGTATGGCTCCAATCCCCGGCCCGCCGACCTTAATCCGTTCTCCGAGGTCGTCCGCCTCACTGCGAAAATACTGCAAGTGCGCCACATCGACCCGCCCCAAACCGTCGGTTACGACGCCAGTTGGTCCGCCCGGAGGCCCACCAGAATCGCCACTTTGCCCGTGGGCTACGCCGACGGCTACTTGCGCTCCCTGAGCAATCGCGGGTTTTGCGCCTTCGACGATATCCTGGCGCCGATCCTCGGACGGATTTCGATGGACCTGATCACCGTCGATATCACCGAATTACCCGAGGAACGAACCTTGCCGGGGTCGGAAGCGACGATTATCGGGCACCCCGTTACCCTGGATTCCTTGGCGCTTTCGGCCGGCACTATCGCCTATGAAATACTCACCTCGCTGGGGCCCCGCTACCGGCGGGTCTATCGCCCCGCTACCGGCAAGTCGAACGCTTCGGACCAGACTGAACCCGACGCCCGATCGCTCCGGAAATCCGCAAACAACGAAACTTCCGCCTAGCGAATCTTCCTTTCTCCCCTGGGAACGACAGTTCCAAACGAAGGACAAAAGGGTTCGAAAATTATCGACCCCGGTTCGAATTCTCCGCTGGCCGACGACTGCCCGACAGCTTTCGGCAGCATTTGCTCTTCTCGCACCGGTTACGCCCGAATGACTCGAGCCATGTCGTGAAAGTCGTTCCGGCACCGTGCGGCCAGCCGATTGAGCACCAACCAATGGAGAACTGGGAATAGAAAGCAGAGAGACAATCGGATAGGCTCGTTAGCAATCAAAAAAAAGCAGCTCAGGAAAATGCCGTAGGGCACGACGATCACGGTCAAAAATCGAAGCGTCAGAGAAACGGCTATCGAACGATCGTACCGCAGACCGTCTCGACAGGATATAATCCAGAGAAATCGAAATCGGTGAAATCGGCACAATGCGAGAGATATCGACACATAAAGGAAAAGACCCCAGTCATACGATCCACTTCCCAAAAAGAAGCTGATGTTAGCGATGATCAGAAGCAATAATTCGCAAATGATCAGCAGTAGCGATAGAGTATTTCTGATTTCGGCAAAAGCGTGAAGCGCGCCTTCGGTAATGACCCGAGACGAACAAGGCGAAACCAGCAACAATTCGAGCATACCGCTTCTTCGTTCTCCGGAGAGAACACCTGAAGCTCGCGCCATGATTCCTAAAAAGACGCAGAGTTCTACCCCGACGACTAGTAAGACATAACTCAAATGGTAAGACGGAAATGGTAACAAAGCTTGGATCACCAATCGGGACACCGTAACAAAGAAAGCCATAAGGACAAGAATAAAGGGACCTACTATGGAACAGATCAACTCCAAAAGTGTAACAGTTCCGGGGGCCTTGCTAAGATAGTGATCGGCCCAGATTCCAGGTCTTGAGGGAGTCGAATCCGTCGTCATGATCGGATTTACGGAGGACGACGGGAACTTTGATTGATGTTCCTTCTGCAAATCCGCTTGTCCCTGGACACGGTGTTGTTGAATTTTTTCGAGCGGCGGAACCAGAAACCGCCATCGGGAACTCTTCAAAAGATAATCCGCGTCCTTAACCATTAGACTGGCGAGATGGACGTAAACAAACGCTATGGCCGCCATGTACGACGCTATAACGGTTGGAAAGACATAGAACCGGGGTGCGCTCCCGGGAAATAACGGGAGAAGGTAAACGCAAAGAGGGATCGTCAAGAGGACCGCAAGCTTGAGTCGATCCTCTTTTCCGAGCCGACTATCGAACACCGAACGGAAGATCCCCGATGGTAACCCTTCCTTCTCGTACGTCGAGAAAAGTATGAAACCGCACAATATAATCAATAGCAGAAAACCGAAAACGCTGTTCAGGAAAGTCGTGACGATCAGATCAATCAGGTAAAACGACAACCAACTATATCCCCAAATAAGAATAGTGTTGATTCCGGCGATGTCCCCCCGTTGGGAGTGACAAGATGTTACCATCCCGACACTGATCCCGAACAGAACGGCACAGCAGGAATAATAAAAACATCGAATCCCAAGCGACGCGCTCACGTCGTGAATCTCCAGCAGCAGTAAAAACAAAACCAGGAAGGGTAGAAATCCCAGAAGGATGGGGACGAATCGGGTCACCAACTTGAGCAGGAACAACTCACCGATACTCATACGAGTCAAATAAACCAACTCCAGAGTTTCCCGCCAAGCGTTCCCCCGAAAAGCATCCCCAGCCGTCAGACTGGCCGTGCCGCCCGAAATCAAGGCAAGCATCACGATCATCCAATTGACATTTTGACCGTCAAACCAAGATCCTTCGATCAAAGCCGACCCCATCAAGACAAACCCCAAGGCAGCCGTGATCGTGCGGAAAGTCCAGGTGCCGCTAGAACGGGAATCCCGTTTCAGAAAATGGAAGAAAAGCGTCACGGAAAGACGATTATACTCAGCTTTTTGTCGAGCCCGACAGCTTTCGGCAGCATTTGCCCTTCTCGCTCCGGTTACGCCCGAATGACTCGAGCCATGTCGTGAAGGTCGTTCCGGCTCCGCTCGGCCAGCCGATCGAGACCCGACCAATGGAGAACTGGAAATAGGAAGCAGAGGGACGATCGGATCGGCTCATTAGCTATCAAAAAAAAGCAGCTCAGGAAAATGCCGTAGGGCACGACGATCACGGTCAGAAATCGGAGCGCCAGAGAAGCGGCGATCGAACGATCGTACCGCAGACCGTCTCGGCAGGATATAATCCAGAGGAATCGAAATCGGTGAAATCGGCACAGTGCGAGGGATATCGGCACATAAAGGAAAAGACCCCAATCATACGATCCCCTTCCCAGAAACAAGCCGATAAGAGCTTTGATCAGGAACAATAATTCGAAAATGATCAGCAGTAGCGATAGAGCATTTCTGATCCCGGCAAAAGCGTGAAGAACGCCTTCGGTAATGACCCGTGACGAACAAGGCGAAACCAGCAACAATTCGAGAATACCGCTTCTTCGTTCTCCGGAGAGAACACCTGAAGCTCGCGCCATGATGAATGAAAAGACTAAGAGTTCTACCAAGGCGACAAAAAAGACGTAACTCAAATGGTCAGACGGAAATGGAAACGGAAATAATACGAAGAGAAGGGTTCCTATCATTATTCCTATAATTATTCCTCTAGTTATGATTTGAGTTGTGGGGGATGGAATCATTTCTTCTCCGTCCTTGCTAAGATAGTGATCGGCCCAGATTCCAGGTCTTGAGGGAGTCGAATCCGTCGTCACGAGCGGCTTTACGGAGGACGACGGGAATTTTGATTGAAGTTGCTTCTGCAATTCCGCTTGCCGCTGGACACGGTATTGTTGGATTTTTTCGAACGGCGGAACCAGAAACCGCCATCGCGGACTCTTCGATAGATAATCTGCATCCCTAACCAAATGACTAGCGAGATATACATAACCGAACGCCACGGCTACCATGAGTAATGCGCTAACGGCCGGGATAACATAGTACCGAGGCGCAATCCCGGGGATTAACAGGAAAAAGCAAACGAATAAAGGAAGCGTTACCAGGGCCGACAGCTTGAACCGATCCATTTTTCTAAGCCGACTATCGAACTCCGAACTGAAGGTCACCGGAAAAAACGATTTTACGATCAATAAGGGACGCAAAAAGGCGAGAAAGATGAATAACTGAAAACTGTGATAACCGAAGCCGATCCGAAAATGCCTGTCGACTACATCGCTCAAGAACATAAAAAAAACAGGAATCCCCCAAATGCCACAGGAAGCACCAACTGCGGAATATCCCGGAAGGGTGGCCCAATTAGAATGACAAGAGGTAACCATACCAACGCCGAGCCCGAAGAAAACGGCGCAGCAACAGCAAAAAAAGAATCGAATCCCATGCGACGCGCTTGGGTCATGAATCAGCTGCACGAGAAAAAACAAACCTAGGAGGGGCAGACCTCCCAGAAATATGTGGGCGCTTCGGGCCGCCATCCGGTAAAAGAACAGCTCGCTGATGCCCAATCGGGTCATATGAACCAACTCCAGAGTTTCCCGCCAAGCGTTCCCCCGAAAAGAATCCAAAGTCGCCAGAGTAGCCGCAACGCCCCAGAGCATGGCAAGCATCACAATCAAGGGATTGACATATTGACCGTAAGACCCGGATCCTTCGATCAAAGCCACCCCCATCGGGACAAACCCCAAGGCAGCCATGATCGTGCGGAAAGTCCAGACGCCGCTAGAACGGGAATCTCGTTTCAGAAAATGAAAGAAAAGCGTCACGGAAAGGCGATTATACTCAGCTTTTTGTCGAGCCCGACAGCTTTCGGCAGCATTTGCCCTACTCACTCCGGTTACGCCCGAATGACTCGAGCCATGTCGTGAAGGTCGTTCCGGCTCCGCGCGGCCAGCCGATCAAGAATCAGCCAATGGAGAACCGGAAACAGGAAGCAGAGGGACAATCGGACAGGCTCGTTAGCAATCATAATAAAGCAGCTCAGGAAAATGCCGTAGGGCACGACGTTCACGGTCAGAAATCGGAGCGTCAGAGAAGCGGCGATCGAACGATGGTACCGCAGGCCGTCTCGGCAGGATATAATCCAGAGGAATCGAAATCGGTGAAATCGACACAGTGCGAGGGATATCGGCACATAAAGGAAAAGACCCCAATCATACGATCCCCTTCCTAGAAACAAGGGGATATGAGCGATGATCAGGAACAATAATGCACAAATGATCAGCAGTAGCGATTGAGTTTTTCTGATCCCGGCAAAAGCGTGAAGAACGCCTTCGGTGATGACCCGTGACGAACGAGGCGAAACCAGCAACAACTCGAGAATACCGCTTCTTCGTTCTCCGGAGAGAACATTTGAAGCTCGCACCATGATTCCTAAAAAGACGCAGAGCTCTACCCCGGCGACAAATAAGACGTAACTCAAATGGTAAGACGGAAAGAGTAACGCAGTAAGAACCGCGCTTTGGGCAAGAGAGACTCCCACTCCTATTAACAATGCCGACGCAATCTTAGATTGAATAATGGAAGGCGAAACATATTCCGCTCCGTCCTTGCTCAGAACAAGACCGGCCCAGATTCCGGGTCTGGAAGGAGTCGGATCCGTCGTTGGGATCGGTTTTACGGGAGACGATGGGAGATTTAAGCGAAACTTCTTCCGCAAATTCGCTTGCCGCCGGACACGGGCTTGCCGGATTATTTCGAGCGGCGGAATCAGAAACCGCCATCGGGAACTCTTCAAAAGATAATCCGCGTCCTTAACCATTTGACTGGCGAGATGGACGTAAACAAACGCTATGGCGACCATGTACGACGCTATAACGGCCGGAAAGACATAGTACCGGGGTGCGCTCGCACTCCCGGAAAATAATGGGAGAAGGTAAACGAAAAGAGGAATCGTCAGTAGGACCACAAGCTTGATTCGATCCTCTTTTCCGAGCCGACTATCGAACACCGAACGGAAGATCCCCGATGACAACACTGCGATCCCGAACGATATGATAAAGGCGAATAACAGTACTCCCTCAAAAAAACTGAAGCCGTTCAGAAAATTCGTGACGGACAGATCAAACATGTAAAACGAACCCCAACAACCTACCCAAATCATCAGAGTGTTTCTTCCGGCGGTGTCCCCCAAAAAGGTAGCCTGATTGGAGTGGCAAGAGGTTACCATTCCGACACTGATCCCGAACAGAACGGCACAGCAGGAAAAATAAAAACATCGAATCCCAAGCAACGCGCTCACGTCGTGAATCTCCAGCAGCAGAAAAAACAAAACCAGGAAGGGCAGAAATCCCAGAAAGATGGAGACGAATCGGGTCACCAACTTGATCAGGAACAACTCACCGATACTCATACGAGTCAAATGAACCCACTCCAGAGTTTCCCGCCAAGCGTTCCCCCGAAAAGCATCCCCAGTCGCCAGACTGGCCGTAACGCCAAAGATGAAGGCAAGCATCACGATCAAGGAATTGACATGTTGATGTTGACTGCCAAACCCGGATCCTTCGATCAAAACCACCCCCATCAGGCCAAACCCCAAGGCAGCCATGATCGTGCGGAAAGTCCAGGTGCCGCTAGAACGGGAATCTCGTTTCAGAAAATGGAAAAAAAGCGTCATGGAAAGACGATTATACTCAGCTTTTTGTCGAGCCCGACAGCTTTCGACAGCATTTGCCCTTCTCGCTCCGGTTACGCCCGAATGACTCGAGCCATGTCGTAAAGGTCGTTCCGGCTCCGCGCGGCCAGCCGATCGAGAACCAACCAATGGAGAACTGGAAATAGAAAGCAGAGGGACAATCGGATAGGCTCATTAGCTGTCAAAAAAAAGCAGCTCAGGAAAATGCCGTAGGGCACGACGTTCACGGTCAGAAATCGAAGCGTCAGAGAAGCGACGATCGAACGATCGTACCGCAGACCGTCTCGGCAGGATATAATCCAGAGGAATCGAAATCGGTGAAATCGGCACAGTGCGAGGGATATCGGCACATAAAGGAAAAGACCCCAATCATACGATCCCCTTCCCTGAAACAAGGGGATATGAGCGATGATCAGGAACAATAATGCACAAATGATCAGCAGTAGCGATTGAGTTTTTCTGATCCCGGCAAAAGCGTGAAGAACGCCTTCGGTGATGACCCGTGACGAACGAGGCGAAACCAGCAACAACTCGAGAATACCGCTTCTTCGTTCTCCGGAGAGAACATCTGAAGCTCGCACCATGATTCCTAAAAAGACGCAGAGTTCTACCAAGGCGAGAAGTAAGACGTAACTCAAATGGACAGACGGTTCATCGAGCGTAAACCATACCGAAAATCCGACAAGTTGCAATCCCCCCATTATTGAAAGGGCCGACGCCATCCTTGTTTGAATGGTGGGAGGCGAAACATATTCCGCTCCGTCCTTGCTCAGAAAAAGACCGGCCCAGATTCCGGGTCTGGAAGGAGTCGGATCCGTCGTCGGGATCGATTTTGCGGGAGACGATGGGAGATTTAAGCGAAGCTTCTTCCGCAATTTCGCTTGCTGCCGGACACGGGCTTGCCGGATTATTTCGAGCGGCGGAACCAGAAACCGCCATCGGGAACTCTTCAAAAGATAATCCGCGTCCTTAACCACTTGACTGGCGAGATGGACGTAAACAAACGCTATAGCGGCCATGCACGACGCTATAACGGCCGGAAAGACATAGAACCGGGGTGCACTCCCGGGAAATAACGGAAGAAGGTAAACGAAAAGAGGGATCGTCAATAGGACCACAAGCTTGAGTCGATCCCCTTTTCCGAGCCGACTATCGAACACCGAACGGAAGATCCCCGGTAATGACGCTACATGCCCGAGCAAATAGATAGTGACTAATAAAAAAAACAATCCGATCTGATCAAACACAATCGGGAAAACCAAAAAACAACAATTTCCCCAAATCACCAGAGTGATGATTCCGGCGGCGGTATCCCCCAAAAAGATAGTCTGATTTGAGTGGCAAGAGCTTACCATACCGACACTGATCCCGAACAGAACGGCGCAGCAGGAAAAATAAAAACATCGAATCCCAAGCGACGCGCTCACGTCGTGAATCTCCAGCAGCAGAAAAAACAAAACCAGGATGGGCAGAAATCCCAGAAGGATGGGGACGAATCGGGTCACCAATTTGAGCAGGAACAACTCACCGATACTCATACGAGTCAAATGAACCAACTCCAGAGTTTCCCGCCAAGCGTTCCCCCGAAAAGCATCCAAAGTCGCCAGACTGGCCGTACCGCCCAAGATGAAGGCAATCATCACGATCAAGATATTGACGACTTGACCGTCAATCCCGGATCCTTCGATCAAAGCCACCCCCATCGGGACAAACCCCAAGGCGGCCATGATCGTGCGGAAAGTCCAGACGCCGCTAGAACGGGAATCCCGATTCAGAAAATGAAAGAAGGGCGTCACGGAAACACGACGATACTCAGCTTTTTGTCGATCAAGAGAATAGCTCTACCCTGCTGCTCGCGACCGTCATTTAATGATCGGCGCTCGCCAGAAATGCAACCCTCGAAAGCCGATCGTCCCTTTTGTCTTCATACCTCAAGACTTCATGGCGATTGTCCCTGCCGGGTACGTCGCCAGCGGTCGAATTATTGAAAACACAGCCATTGACCCCACAAAGCGAGCTGCGAAACCTAACGGAAGAAGCGCCACTGCTCCCGTCGCGAAGGAGTGACGATCGTTCCGTCGTCCATGATCGCCGGGCGAATGATTAATTCGCCGCCTCTTCCTGCAGACTTGCCGTCACCCGCTGCTGCCAGGGCGTCAAATATCCCTTGCTCAATCCTTGCAGCATGTAATCGAAATAGGAACGATACAACTCCGCTTCCCTCCGATACGGATTCGGCAACAATTCATTAGGTAAACCGAACCTGAACCGGACCGCATTCATCAACGCCCGTTCGCGAATTTCCTGCTTCTCGGCATCGAAAATCATGGCATAAGCCCTGGCTCGCTCCCGTTGCCGGGACGACAGCGACAACTGAGAGTCTAACTGGGCGAGCGCATAATCTCCCATCGACTTGATTCCGGCGAACCGGCGCTTCCGACGTTTCCGCAGCCAATCGTCATATCGTTCTAACGGCAGGATCTCCCTGAGAGCGCGTTGATAAACGGGTTGTCCGGTCAAGAACTCCAGATCCACGTCCCAGATACCGTAACCGATCCGTCCAAGCCGCCGGAAAAACCACACGCCCCAAATCCGCTCACGGAAATGTTCCCCCCATAAAGTGATGGCTCCCTTAGCGCCCGCGTAGTGTTTCTCTTCCGCTTCGCCCGGCAGCACTCCTAAGTCGGCGGCCTGTTGCTCCAGAAGCAGCCATGCCGAAAACCTCACGACTTTCTCCTGTTTTTTGGTGAAGCTATGCCTATTCTCCTGCATGCCAAAATTCCAATTTTTCATGGCTTCAAAAATGAGGGTTAGCTGAGCTTCGGCGGTCTCCGGATCGATAATTTCCCCTTCCAACTCCTGCATAATTCGCCGTTCCTCCTGCTCTAACTGCTCATGATTCATCTTGGCGTATCGGAAGAAATCGCCCATCTCGCCATGGTATTCTCCAGTCAGGATGTACTGTAACAGGGCGGCCTGAGTTTCGGACAGGACCAGGGACGAATCCATGGGAGGAAGCTTAAGAGTAGGCAGGTGAGAAAGAAAAAATCTACGCCCCCGCTCGAGGGCCGCAGTAAATCCTTCCACTTCCACCCATTGCGACAGGTGCCGGCTCCAGGCCGAGCGATCGGCCTCCGGAAACAGAACCATCTCGTCGAGCCACGCCAACGCCAAATTACCAGATGCCGCGACGACTCGTTCCTTCCGTTTTGCTTCGTAAGCCTCCAATTTTGCCGCCCGGTCGAGCATTCTCTCGACGGAAAGAGGCATTCCGTTTTCTGGTTCGACCGACAAGACTTCCCGCAATCGTTCCGAGTCCGTCATGATTCCGTCGCCCCGTTCGCCGCCGAATGAAAGAAGGCGCTCCCGCAGCGCGGACGCTTCCTCCGCGAGCAGCATCTCCTCTTGCACCCCCAACCAAAGATGATGTTCCCACTCGTTTTCGGATTCCGGAACGAAACTACCGGCTTCAGCCGCCTTTCCGAAATCCAAAATTACTCCAAGCGTCAAAAAAGCGGCGACGGTAAAAACCCAACTCCTGAAACGTCTTGCCAGTTGAATCTCGAAGTTCCGTTCTCCTGGCCGTGCCCTGAGATTCGCCTCGCGAATGCCGACTGATACCTGCGGTAAGAAAACGCTCATGAATCAGGTGCCTGAAGCGAATCGATTTACTCCTCGGCGCTCGAACGAATCTTCCAAGCGTCGAAATGGCTGGACGATTCCTCGGCTCGAAAATCGCCCGAGGTGAAATGCCAAAGATCTTCTAATGGAATCGCACAACGGCCGAGCACGTCAGATTCGAACGCCACTTTTCCATTCCCAACGCCAAAGCCATCGAATCCTAATGCCATGTAAGATCGAGTCCAGATACGAATCTTATTTTCTCCGGCATTTTTCTTCGGTGGAACGACACGAACGATCAACGGTAAGCGGTCGCGATCGAAAGAAATTTCCCGTTCATTGATTCGAAAACGAATTGAATTCCCGTCGACACGAATCAACTCTCCTCTCAAGACATCGCCGTTGCGAGCAATCGCCAGATGAGTAGGCGGTTGATCTTGCAAGGATCGGGGCAGACGCAACGCATTTTCGATCCGTTCGATCCATTGATCCCATCCCCACCTGGTATCCGGATGCGCCGGGTCCCTTCTCCCCACCCCACTAACGAAGAAAGGCGGAGAAAACGGACCGCCTCCCCAAATCATCCGATTATCCGTGAAGGGTTCTTCGCCCGTAAAAAACAACCGGTTCAATTCAACCGCTTGGAGATACCGGGCGGCGATCTTTCGCCGTCCCAAATGTCGGGATTCGATTTCCACCTGGTTCTCATCGCACGAAAGCACCCGGCAGGGCACGGACATGTCGCCGTAAAGCCAAATCCGATCAGGGGGCAACGAATCCGGCGAGGGTAACTCCAGTGAAAACTGATCAAATACGAATCGACCCGCAAACTGGGCGCCGACCGCTTGAGATGCGGTAGCTCCCACAGGGAGCCACCGAAGCGTTCCGGAATCCTCATGAATCTTTATTTTTCCCCTCAGAAAGTCGTTGGTCGTTCTCAACAAGCTCCAAATACCCGAATCGTTCACCGAATGACGTCGGTGAACTCCGAATGGGCTCCCAAGACTCTCAGCCTGAAACTCGGCGGGCCGCGTGCGATCGGAATAGGAAAACAGAAGCTGCTGCAGCCCCTCCCGGGAACAGATCAAGGGAACTTCGGTCCAACCGGTAGCCAAGGTAACGGATTTATCGTCGATCTTCAGCAACCGTCCGCCGATCGCGTTATTTTGACCGTAACTTAGCAGCGTCCTGATCGCTCCGCGGTCGTTTTCCCTTGGGGGATGCGACACCCGATCCACTTTAGCCAAAGTAATTTCCCGGCGTTCGCTTCCGGAAACGACGGCCCAGGATCCGGCGTTCGCATCGTGGTGCAGGCGTCCCGATAATTCCTCCCCTCCGACAAGCCGCACTCGATTGCGAGCGGTACTCGACGGTTCGGTAGCAAAATCCAACCGGGTTAACGAAAAACGTCCCAGCGTCAACTCTTGCCCCTTATTGATCAGGCAAACACCCGAAATTCCCGTATCGATCCGGGCGCCCAACCAACGAACCAGCAATTTCCCGTCGGAAGAATAAACCATCAATTCCCTGGCTCTACCGTCGTATCGCAGGCGCAGGGACACTTCCCGGTCGTCGTTCTCCAGGATGCGAACGACCTTGAAGTCATCGCCTCTAGTAACTACCAGAACATCCTCCCAAGTCTCCAAGCGGAAAGCCGCGACCGACGTTCCTAAGGCTAACGTCGGCCCAAATCCGAACGAAAAATGCGGACGATTCCGGACGAAGAATTCCAATTCCAACTCGAAATTCTCGGGTAAATCCACTCGGCGAATCAAAGACGCCCGTTCTATGAGTGTGGTCAGTTTCCCGTCTGACGCTTCCTCCCAATCCGACAACGGTTGGAATGTGTTTTCCACCAAGGAAAAGGGATTATTCCGATCGGAAAAAGGCATTTCGACCTTTTCCGGATGCAAGACCGGATAAATCTGAACTTTAGGCGCTTCGCCCAAGTATTCGAATCGAAACGTTTGCTTCCCGGACAGGTTCCGTAAATAGTAAGCGACGCTGCCCCCCCTATGATTCGGATTCTCCCGTGCGTCGCGTTCCTTAACTTCGCTTCCGATCGTCAGCCTGCCCCAGCGAGGAGTCTTTTCCCGGCTATGCGGTTTGACCAAATCAAACCCGTAAGTAATATCTTGCAAATCGACTACTCCTTCGAACGACAATCCCCGAGGCCGGTCGAAACTAGCGACCTCGAAATCGATCCTTCCCGACGGCAGACTGCCTTCTTCGACCAGTTTCAGCTCGGAGAATTTCGGAACCTCTTCCTGATGTTCCCATCCTTCATCCAAATCGTATATCCGATAGCGAAGATTCAACAGCGGTCCCGGACCTAAGTCCGCCCAGTCCCGGTAACTGTCGGCCTGAAAGATTCGATCGAGACTATCCGTTCGCTCCAAAATCCGAACCGACTCCCGTTTGATCCGCTTGACGCCCCAAATCGGACTGCGGACCAGATACCCGGTATCGTCGGCGCTTTCCAAATCCACCGACAGGTAATCTCCCGCCTGGGTCAACATCCGCCAGGATCCCTGAAACGCCGGGGACGGCTCAGCGAAGACGACAGACTCCAGAAAGGAAGTCCGCACTTCCCAAGGTTCGGGCCAACCCGGATTCGACCACCGAATCCGCTCCGGCCCGCCGTCCAATAACCGACCCTGCTCGAACGTCGAATTATTCCGGTGAAGCGTATCGGCAACCACCTCGGCGCCGACCGTCAACAATACTAAGCCGAGAATCCGAAGAGGGGTCACGGTTCCTCTTCCCTCAGCATTTCTTCCGTTTTCTGTCGCTGCCAGCGAGTCATGAATCCCGAATCGAGATATCGAACGATTCGCCGACCGAGGACCTTGATCAAATCCTGATAACCCCGACTCCTGGCGTCATCCCCATGAACCCTTTCTCTTATTCCGAGCGACTCGATCATCAGTTGTTCGAATTGAACCGCTTGTTCCGGATCGCAAGCCAGCGCCACGGCTCGAGCCTGCTCAAGTTGCGCCGGCGACCAATACATCAACCGGCTCACTCGGGCCAAAGCGTAATCCTTGATAGCTTCAGTCCGGGCGCTCCGGTGACGGCGACGATTCTGACGCCAGCTTTTCCAATCCTCGAGGGGCAATATCTCAAACAGCGCTTCTTGATGAAGCGGATGATCGAACAGAATTGCCAGATTGACGTTCCCGATAACGTCGATTTCCGGTCGTAACGATCGTGATCTCCAAGCATACCAATGTTTTTGACTCCAACCCTCGAAAGGCCGCACCCATTCGTCGACCCGTTCCTTGACAACCGTTTGGTAACGTCGCCGATCTGGTTCGGATAACGAACCCAAATTTTCGATCTGTCTTTCGAATATTCTCATGACCAGCAGGCGCAATCGTTGCGCCCGCTCTTCCGGACTCCGAGATCGGTTTTTTTCTTTGACTTCTTGAATCAGTCGATTCTGTCGATGCATTTCCTCCCGATCGATGATTCCTTCGCGACCGTCCCGAAACAGCTGCATTCTGGCCTGCGTCAGTTCCGGATTCGACATGAGGGCGAACGGATTATCGGGATCGGGCTTTTCGTCCCCATACTTTCCAGTAAGGAGAAAGTTCCAAAGCTTGCCCTGCGACTCGGTCCGAATCAGAGACGAATCCACCGAAGGAAGCTTAAAATGGTGCAAGCGGTTCAGAAACGCCAGCCGGCCGTTTTCCAAGGCCGTCGCGAATCCTTCCACGCTCTTCCATGCGATTAAGTTCTCCAACCACGCCTGCCGGTCGTCTTCGTGGATGAGGAGCAATTCGTCGAACCAAGCCAAGGCCAGTTTTCCTGCGGTCACAGCCAAGCGCTCCCTCCTGGCCTGATCCTGACGCGCGACCAGATTCGCCGTTCGATCCAAGATCGTCCGCAATTCGCCTTCGCCCGGCGCCTCCTTCGCCAACCGCCCCGTACGCGGGTCCAACAGGTCGCGAAATTCCGGATCTTCGACCGCTTCTCCGATTTCTTTCCGCCAGGTTTCGGCGGCGCTTTCGCTCAACACTCCTTCCTGAACCGCCAGCCAAAGCCGGTGCTCGAGAATCGTCAAAATCTCCGAGACTTCAAGTTTCGGTTCCGATTCCTGGGCCAGCCTCCTTTTTAGTAGCGCCTGAATTCCGGCTGGTATCATTCGCAGCGGCGAAGGCGGTTTTGGAGGCGCTCCGGGGAGCCGATTCCCGTAGCGTTCTTTCAAGGTCGGCAGAACGCCTGGGAGAGGATCAGGGACGAGTTCGGGCCGTATCGGCGGATCCGGCGATCGTTGAGCCGACGCTCCGCAACCCCACCAAGAGCCGGCCAAAATCAATACGAAGACCCCCAAGATCCGGATCATGCCGAACATTCTAAAGAACCTCCTCTAGCCTGTCAATCTACGGCTTTGGAGCGACGTTTTGAACGATCCGGCAAGGCTGCCGTTCGACAATTTCAACCTGGCGACGAGTCGAATCGCCCGACGAAGGATTAGCGGCTGTCGAACCGGAGACTTGCCGCGAACGAAATCGCAGGTCTCCCGGAATTACCCCACCGCCAAACTCGCCGCTTTCCCACCCGACTTTCTCGAACCGGGGTCTTTGTCGCCGAACCGCCGGCCGCCAGCGATCATTCGAACAGCGTCGACCTCCCCGGGCAAACCGAAGCCCGGTAACCTTATCGACCCAAACCGTTCGGATCTCGACTTCATCCGAAAATCGATAGCCGGAAATAAACCGAACGGCCTCCCGGCCGACGAGGCTTCGCTCGGCAATCGACCTAACTTCGACCGCAACGCTCGGGGCCAATCACAGGATTATCGCCGGAAAGCTATTCCGCCTCGTCGGGCAGCAACTCGTCCGCCGCCTGTCGCTGCCAGGGCGTCAACTCCCCCCTGATCAGTCCCTGCAGAATAAATTCGGAATACGAATCGTAAAGCGTCGCTTCCCGCCGATAGGGATTCAGCAAATCAGGACCGACATGATTGTAAGTGGAAACGTTTTTCAACACCCGTTCCCGTAGTTCATCCTTTCCGGCATCAAAGATTCGAGCCATCGACTCGGCTCGAGCCAGTTGCCGGGGCGATAGTTGCAACTGCAGATTCAACTTGGCGACCACGTAGTCTCCCATGGCATTCATCCCGGCCATTCGCCGCCTCCGGCACGCTTGAAGCCAAGCGGCATAAGTCTCCAAAGAAACGATTTCCCGGATCGTTTTTTGATAAATCGAACTTCCGGTCAGAAATTCCAGATCCACGTCCCAAACGCCGTAATCGGTCGGTTGATAAACCCTAGGGTGAAACCATAATTCCTGATCGTCGAAATATTCTCTCCAATCCTTTATGGCTCCCTTGGCTCCCACATCATGTTTTGTTTTGGCCTCGCCCTCCGTCACACCCAAATATGCCGCCTGACATTCTAACAGCATCATGGCGGAAAGTCCCCAAACCACCCCTTTCCGGGACAACCGACGATTTCTCGGCACTACGAGTTTTTGGGTCACGCCTCCCTCTCCCTCGTATGCTCCCGTGAGGATACCTTGCAGCAGTCTGGCCTGAGCCTCAGTCAAATTCAGCGACGCATCCACCGAAGGAAGCGAGAGCTTAGGGAGCAAAGAAAGAAAGAACATCCGCCCCCTTTCCAATGCCGGAGTAAATCCCTCCACGCTCGCCCACCACCTCATGTTCCGACTCCAGGCGGAACGATCGGCTTCGGGAAAAAGCGCCAATTCGTCAATCCACGCGAACGCCAGCTCGCCGGCCGCAGCGGCGAGCCGCTCCCGGCGTTCCTCTTCGAGTTCATCGATGGCGACCATCCAACCGGCAAGGCGCTCACTGGATAAGGATGAACCGGCTTCGGCTTGAACCGACAGAGCTTCGCGTAGCCGTTCCGATTTCCAGACGAGCTCGGTTTCCTCGTCCTCGACCAATGTTCGAAGTCGCTCCTGCAACGCTGAAGCTTCCTCGGCGCTCAAAGCCTGTCCCTGGACTCCGAGCCAAATGCTGTGTTCCCATGCTTCCAACGACTCCGGCCCGGAGACGGCATCTTCCGCCGCTCTCCCGTAACCTGAAAAAACCAGAAAAAGCGCCAAGGCTAGATCGGCGAAAAACCGGTTCCGGTAGCGGCTCGCGGGGCGACCAGCACGTCGCGACTGCCGTTCGATTCCAAAACCCGCCCCTTCGCGGAAGCCGGTCAACCGTTTCTGGAGCCAACCGTTCATGGAATCGGAGCCTCGTCGAGTTCCCGTTCAGCATCGGCTTTCCCGTCCGATTTATTTGGTTCGGCGGCCTCCGGCCGATATCGCCAACCGTCGAACCATCCGGAAGAATCCTCGGTTCGAACCTCACCCAAAGTGAGAATGCGGAGCGCGTCGAACGGAATCGAGCAATTACCGAAAACCGGATGTTCGAACGTCAAATTCCGCTCTTCGACGCTAAATCGTTCGATTTTCAAATCCAGATAAGATCGGGTCCGAAATCGGATCCGATTTCGCTCCCCGGCATCCTCCGGCGGAGCAATCCTGACTATTAAAGCAACCCGGTCCCGGTCGAAAGTCAATTCCCGCCCCCGGCTGCGGAACCTCACCGAATTCTCGTCGATTCCGAGCAAATCGCCGCTCATAACATCCTCGTTGGGAAATATCGCGATATGAGAAGGCGGTCGAACCGGAGACGAACGCGAAAGGCGCAACATTTCCTCGATCCTTGTCGCGGTATGAGAGGGCGGTCGAGAAGGCCGTCGAACCGGAGACGAGCGCAAAAGGCGCAACATTTCCTCGACCCCTTCGGGCAACTCCCATTCCATCCTTTCGGTCGGCGACTCCGTTTCTCCCCGGCCGACTTCTTTGATAAAATCCAGGGCATCGAAAAAATCCGCTTCGCTCCAGGAATCCTCGTCCTCGTCCGATACGTTCCGGCTGCGATTCGTAATGGCAGGTCGAGCCAATTCGACGGCCCGGAGATGGCGAACGGCGATCGAACGCCGTCCCAAATCCGGGGTCTGAATTTCCACTCGGTCCTCGCCGTAAGAAATCAAGCGGCACAGCAAAAACGTGTTCCCGTTCAACCAGATACGATCCGGATACCGAACCGACGACAAAGTCGGTTCGGTCAAGGGATCAAACAGGAACCGGCCGGTAAACTGAGAGTTGACAGTTTGGGGTTCGATCGCCCCCAGAGGCAACCACCATAACGGTTCGGAACCCTCCCGAAGCTGCAGGTCCCCGTAGAAAAATTCCTGCTCCGTTTTTAACGAAACCCTTCCCTTCAAGGCCTCCGCGAAGCGATCATCGACAACGGTATCGTCATCGCTACGGTTGAATTCGAAATTCGGCAAGGAACTCGAATCGTCAAAGAGCAGGCGCTTCAGTCCCTTACGGGTGCAAATCAAGGGAGTTTCGGTCAGGTCGGTAGCTAAAACCATCGATTCACGATCGATCTTCAGCAAGTGCCCGCCTAACGTTATATTCCCGCCGTACTGCAATTTCACTTCGGCGAACTGGCGGTCGTTCCGCCCGAAAGGGTGCATCACCCGGACTACTCGATCCAAGGCCACTTCATGGCTCTCGGTCCCGGAGTCGACCCTCCAACTATCCGTAATCGCGTCGTGATTGAGACGCCCTGGCAATACCTCTCCTTCAGTCAATAACACTCGATCTTGATCGGAGCCGATCGATTCCGGCAGTTGATCCAAAGCGGTAATCGAGATGCGTCCCAAAGTTAAATCCTGCCCCTCGTTGACCAAACGGAGGCCTGCAAGCCCCGTGTCAATACGGGCGCCAGTCCATCGAACCAATAATCGTTCGTCAGGAGACAATACGAACAACCTTCTGTTCCGGTGGTCGTATCGCAACCGCAAGCGAACTTCCCGGTCGCTTGCTTCCAAGAACCGAACGACCTTGAAAGTTCCGTCCCGCGTGACCACGAGAACATCGTCCCAAGTCTCCAACCGGAAAGATTCGTTCGATCCTCCGGCTAACTCCAACCGAAAACGGGGGCTGTGCCGGGAAAAAAGTTCCAGGTCCAGTTCAAAGCATGCAGGTAGAGTTACCACTCGCCGCACTTCAACTCCTTTATTTTTGGCCGTCGCTCTGCCGTCAGAAGATTCTTTCCAACCCGGCAAGGGTTCGGTCTTCCTTTCCGTCAACGAAAAAGCGCCATCGGATTCGTAACGCCAAGGCAAATTCTGCGGGAACAATCCCGGATTGATCCAAGTCGCTGACCGATCGCCAAAGTATTCGAACCGCAATTTATGTTTTCCAGCCGAATAGTTTACCGTTGTGGTAATTGATCTCCCATTCTCTGGGTTTTGATTTTCTCGTCTGTCTAGGTCCAAATCGCGTTTTCCCAGCGTTATCTCACCCCATCGAGGAGCGTTTCCCCGGTGTCCCCGGGAATTCAAAGAAAGGTTATATGCCGAGTCGATCAATTCGACTTCCCCCTCGAACGTCAATCCCCAAGGCCGATCGGAAGGAACGACTCCGAAATCGATTCTTCCGGACGGCAAGTCGCCCTCCTCGACCAGTTTCAACTCGGAGAACTTCGGAAGCACCGGCTGATCTTCCCAGCCTTCCTCCAGTTCATATGCCCGGTAACGAAGGTTTCGAATCGGTCCGGGACCCAGTTCCGCCCATTCCTGGTAGCTGCTGGCCTGAAAGATTCGATGAGTGCCGGCCAGCCGCTCCAGAGACTGAATCGATTCCCGGCGAATCCGCCTCGTTCCCCAGATCGAGTTGCTAATCAGATAACCGGTATCGTCGACGCTTTCCAACTCTCCCCGGAAAAAGTCGCCGGCGCGAGTAAAGAACTGCCAGGACCCTTGAACGCGTTCTTTCTCCGCACCGGAAAAAGCGACTCCCCTCAGAAAAGCGGTCTGCAGTTCCCAAGGTTCGTCCCAGTGGGGACTCGACCACCGAATCCGCTCCGGCCCGCCGGAGAGCATTTCGCCCGGCATCTCACCCGAAAACTTCCCCTGAAGCTGATCGGCATTGGATCCGACGCCAACGGCGAACGCCGCTAAACTGAGATAACCGAACCGCTTCATGGTTCTTCAATCTTCAGGATCTCCGCCGCTACCCGCCGCTACCAAGAGGTCATGAATCCGGCATCGAGATCGCGGACGATTTGCCGAAGGATGTCGGCGATCAAACCCCGTTCCCCGGGATTCCGATCGGACGTTGCCAGATTCCGATGGTTGCGACGCGCCTCCGCCTGCAATTGTTCGAGGCAAAGCGTTTCTTCCGGATCGTAGGACAACGCCACGGCCTTGGCCTGTTCGAACTGGGCGGGAATCAAAAACAGCCGCGAATCCGCCTTGGCCAAGGCGTACTCTTTGAGGGCCTCCGTCTGAGCGGCTCGGCGGCGCCGGCGATCGGCCCGCCAATGGGCCCAGGCATCGGAAGCGAGAATCTCGAAAAGCGTCTCTTGATAGCGCGAATGATCCCCCAAGAATCCCGGATCGACGACCCAAAGACCGACGCTCCCCGGATACTTCGAATCGCGACGCAACCAATGATCCCGTTCCCCGAAGTCCCGTTTAAAGTTCTGGATCAATTCGCCGGCCGTTTCCCTGACGACCGTGAGATAATCCTGCCGCCGCTTCTCGAACGGCAAATCCAGAACTTCCGCCTGCCTTTCGAACCATTTCAACACCATCCGATGCACTCTCTGCCCCTCGTCGTCGAAACCCTCACGCAACCGGTTCGTTTCGACCTCCTCGACTAATCGCAGTTGACGCACCCCTTCCTCCCGCTCGATTTTACCCTCGTCGCAATCCCGTAACAACCGTTCTCTAAGCTGAATCAATTCTTGAGGCGGCAAGTGGGCGAATCGATTATCGGAAACGCCTTTTTCGCTGAAAAACTCCCCGGTGAAGAGCCATTTCCCAAGCTGGCCTTGGACTTCAGAGCGAATGAGGGACGAATCCACGTCAGGAAGCGAAAGACCGGGCAGGCGATCAAGAAACAACCTTCTGCCTCGCTCTAGCGCCCGAACGAATTCCTCCTCGTTCCCCCAACCGCTCAAAATCAGCAACCAAGCCTCATGATCGTCTTCGGGAATGAAAAGCAGTTTGTCGATCCAAGCCAAGGCCAACTGTCCGGCAGCGGCGGCCAACCGTTCCTTTCTGCCCCGTTCTTGGACCGTGAGGATATTCGTCACCCGATCAAGCGACAAGGATTCGAAGTCGCTTACGGCCAACGTTCCTTCGCGAACGGCCAACCAGATCCGATGCTGCAGAGCCGTCACGAGCTCCGGAACGAAAGACTTTTCCGAGAGTAGCGGACCGTCCTCAGCAGGCAATGCGAACGAAACTTGCTGCCCCTGCGATTCCCGGAGCGGCAAACCGCAGCACAGACCGGTGCCGATCAAAATCAGAAACGAGATTCTCGAGACCCGGCTCACGTTGAAAAACTAATATACCCGCTCCAATCTGTCAAACCGCAGCATCCTCTCGAACCGATCGTTATCGCGCCATTCAGCCGGCAACGCGCCGGACCAGCGAACCACCGGAAAATTCCTGCCGATGGCGGGCAAACCGCTCGCTAACTCCGGGTTTTATAGCAAACACCCCGGCGGCTATCGCGAATGAAATCGAGCACCTCCCGGCATTCGACCCCGGTAAACTCTTCGCTCGCCTGCTGGACGGCCACGGACAATGCCAGTTTCCGTCGAAAAAGCAGATGATAGAGCTTCTTCAGTTGCAGCCGCGTATCCGAGACGATCTCCGCCCTTTTCAGGCCGACGATATTCAGTCCGGCCAATTCGTTGATGCGACAAGCCATGAAGAACGGAGGCAAATCGTTGCTCAAGCCGCTGTTGCCCTGAAGCAACGCCAGCCGGCCGATTCGGACAAACTGGTGCACGCCGGAATTACCGCCGAGTACCGCTCGGTCGCCGATGACCGCATGACCGCCGATTAAAACACTGTTGGCAAGGATGGCTCGGTTGCCGATCACGGCATTGTGGCCGACATGGCTACCCGCCATGAACAAATTGCCGGAACCGATCTTCGTCGCTTCCTCCTCGGAATTGGATCGATGAACCGTAACGTGCTCGCGAAACGTGTTATCGGAGCCGATAACCACTTTGGTATTGCCGCCCGCAAAACTTATATCCTGCGGAACGTCCCCGATAACGCAACCGGCATGAAAGACGTTGCGGCAGCCGATTTCGACCTGCCCTGTCAGATGCACGTGCGGTCCGAGGCGGCAACCCTCCCCCAGCCGCACTTCGCCGTCGAGCACGGAGTAAGGTCCGATTGCGACCCCGGCGCCGAGTTCGACTTGCGGCCCAATCAACGCCGTGGGGTGAATCCTTGGAGAGGACGGATTCAAGCGACTCTCGGGAGCGAATCCACCGGATCGAAACGACCGCCGCATTCGGCTGCCTGTGCTTCGCTTGGATTATCGGCGGTCATGTAACCTGAGACGATAAACGGAATACCGATCGGATCAAAATCGAAACGGAAGCCATGCTGCGGTAATCATCGACAATTGCAAGGCAAATCCTCGATCGGCCGCTCCGGCGTCTCGCTTCCCGGTTCGACGAACTCGCCGAATTCGCTGAAACACCGGGGCGGAACGTGTGCTTCGATCCACGCCCGATTCGCTCGATATTTCAATTTGACGACCTGTCCCACTTCATGAATCCGGGCGATGACCGCCGACCGTTCCAATGGCACGGAAAGTTTGAGATGCAGCCGGACCGGGCGCAGCCGCCGCGACAGATTCGCTTCCAACCGGGCCATGCCGGTGCCGTTGGTGGCGGAAACGCCGACCGCCCCGTCGTACCGTTCCAGAAACCGCTCGAGGCGATCGGGACTCGCCAAGCGGTCGATCTTGTTGAAAACCGTCAACGTCGGTTTGTCGTTGACGCCGAGTTGCTCCAAAATCCGATCGACCTCCGCGATCTGGAATTCGACCTGAGGATCGCTCAGATCCGCGACGTGAAGGATTAAATCAGATTCCACCACTTCTTCCAGAGTCGCCTTGAAGGCCTCGATCAGTTGATGCGGCAGTTCCCGGATGAAGCCCACCGTGTCGGAAAGCAGAATGCGCTGGTTGGTGCCCAATTTGAGCAAGCGGGTGGAAGGATCCAACGTGGCGAAAAGTTTGTCTTCGCCCAAGGCCGCGGCACCCGTCAGCCAACGTTGCAGGGTGGTCTTGCCGGCGTTCGTATAACCGACGATGGAAGCCAACGGCCAATTACGGCGCCGACGGCCCTGCCGTTGCACCGAACGATGCTGCCTGACCCGTTCCAGTTCCGTGACCAACCGTTTGATGCGTTGCTGCACTCGGCGGCGGTCGGTTTCCAACTGGGTTTCGCCCTCCCCCCGCATGCCGATGCCTCCTTTCTGCCGCGACAAATGCGTCCAGAACCGGGTAAGCCGGGGCAACAAATGCCGCAACTGAGCCAATTCGACTTGCAGTTTTCCCTCCCGCGAGCGAGCGCGTTGCGCGAAAATATCCAGAATCAGAGTGGTCCGGTCGATGATCTTGCAATCGAAAACCCGTTCGAGATTTCTTCCCTGTCCCGGAGTCAATTCGTCGTAAAACACGACGGTATCGATCTGCCGGTGCCGGCACTCTTCGGCCAGTTGTCCCGCCTTGCCCTTGCCGATGTACGTTTCGGAAACCGGCCGCTGAAGTTTCTGAACGCTCTCGCCGAGGACCTCGCCGCCGGCCGTTTGCACCAGATTGGCCAGTTCCGTCATGGCTTCGGCACCGTCGGGGCGCGGCCGGTGCTTGAACTCGGCCCGGATCAAAAAAACCTTTTCCGGAACTTCCCCGGACGCGGCGGACGATTCTCCGTCTTCGCGGGTTCCGAAATGACGGACTATCGACATGTAGCGTTCACGGTGCCGTTATTCTCCTCGATCGACCGTCCCATACTATTCGCAGCTTACCGGCTTTCGAATTCGTCCTCAAACCGAAGACGGCATTAATTTGAACCGCTCCCGGGAAAAGACGAATTCGTGCCAAATCCATGATCTTACGACCTCGGGGTTCGGTTAACCCTGCCGTTTTTTCGCCGCCAAATGCCGTTGAATCGGCATGCCAACTAAACATACCACAAAGAATAAACCCACCCAAATCAGACCGGGTAACAACCAGAACAACCAGTCCCTCGCCGTTTCAAATTTCCTCAACGGCGGGAGTCGTTCGGTCACCTTGACCGTTTCGTCGACGTGAAAAAGTTTCCTGTAATGGTCTTGCGTATCGGCCGGGACAATTAAAGACCATCCTCCGGAAACCACGGGGATAAACTCGCCGGAAGCCGGAACGGACCGAGCGGCCGGGGCAACTTCCGGCAGAAATTCCGCAAAATGAAATTGCAGAAGGCGAGAATTATAAAACCGCTCCGGTTTCGAGAAGAAACCGTAATAACGCAACTCTCCGCTTTCGCGGTAGCCGCGAAACGAACAAAAATCTATCCCGCTATCTTGGTTTCGACGAACCGTCAACAACGGCCGAGTGTCGTCGTCGATGCTGCAGATCATCGACATTTCCCGATACTTCGGCGCTGCTCGGTCGATAAAATCCAATGCCACGTATCTCTCGCCGGATCCTATCCTTCGGGCTTCGACGGATAGGTAATTCCCCTGACCGTTTGTGGCCTTCCCGATCAGATCACGCAAAACCCGATACTCTCGATCGCTCGAACCAGCGTTCGCGCCGCGCCGATAAACGTCGATCACGCGAGCCGCCAAAGATCTAATTTCCCGATCAAAAGTCAACGGTTCCCAAGTGTCACGTAGGAACAGATCATGAGACCCCGGCAGATAACCGGCGCTTAAACTCTTAGAGACATAATCTTTGAACCATCGTTCGGTGCTGCCGCCAGCGCCGACGAATTGACCTAAACTATGTCTCCAAGCCAATGCATCCCAATCGGGAACGCTTTCAAAAGAATTCCCGATTTTGTCGTCGAGGCGATAATTGTCGTCGTGCCGGCGATACCGGCGGACTCCAAACCAGATTTCATCAGTGCCGCCGGAATCCTTTTTCGCCTCTTTTTCGGCAAACTCCCGCATCCGGTCCCGTATCTTTTCGACGCTTAAGCGATACGTTCGTTCGTCGTACCCGGAAAGATCGATCCCGTAAAACAGATTACTGATGCTATGGATTCCTTCAGCCACAAACCCGGAACCGGGATCGATCCCTTCGACGTAGGAATAAGCGTAATCGTAGGAAGAGGGTTCTTCTTTGACGAACGCTTCACGAATTTCTTCCGCGCCGGAATAAATCTCGGATAAAGGAATCGCTTCGGAACCGAAGGCCACCCCCGCCAAACAGATCGACAGAGCGACCGACGAAAGCCGACCGTTGGCCGACTTCACGGAATTTCTCCCGATCGATGAATCTAACAGGTTCACTCCCTAAGGCTCCGCAATTGATCTTTCGCGCCCCAATGTCCGGCAATAGGTCCGATTCGATCAGAAGACTTGTTCCCGACCGACCGGCGGGCGATACTAGCCGCGATCGATCCGTTCGTCACCTTTTTTCGATTTTTCCGGAATATTTCGACACCATCAAGACTGTACTATACCCTCCACGGTCAAATGATCTTCCCGATTCGTCTCAGTTCGCCAACTCGCTTTTCCCCTTCCCGGACCGGCGAATGCCTCGTCGCATCCGTAACTGACGGTTCCGCAAAATCACGAATCTCTGCTCGCCAACGCTCTGGAAGAACCGGTCGGGCAAACTCTTCGAAACGCCGATGACATCTCCAGCCGCCGAAACAGTCGTCATCGCCGGTGGCACCGGCTTCCTGGGCCTGAATCTCGCCCGTTGCCTCACCGAAAACGATCGGAAGGTGGTCTTGATCTCCCGCACCCCGCCGACAGTTCAGTGCGACTGGATCCATGAGATTTGGGACGGCCGCTCCGTCGGTGATTGGGCGCGTCATCTGGAAGGCGCCGCCGCCGTCGTGAATTTAGCGGGACGATCTGTGGATTGCATCAAGACCCCCGATCATTGCGACCAAATCCTGCGATCCCGGGTGGAAGCCACTCGAGCGATCGGACTAGCCATCCGCCGCCTGTCGCGTCCTCCCCGAACTTGGGTGCAAATGTCCACCGCCCACATTTACGGCGATCCGCCGAATCGAATGATCGAAGAAGAAGAATCGGCCTTCGGCTACGGATTGGCGCCCCAAGTCGGGATCGCTTGGGAAAAGGAGTTCCGGACAGCCGTTCCGGAAGCGACCCGGGGAGTCGTCTTGCGAACGAGTTTCGTTCTGGGAAGAAACCGGGGGGCGTTGCGGACCCTGGCGTTCCTGACCCGCCTGGGCCTGGGAGGAACGATCGGCCACGGTCGGCAAGGTATGAGTTGGCTTCACGAAGATGACATGAATGCGCTATTCCTGCAGGCCATAACCAATCAGAAGATGGCCGGAACCTACTTGGCGACCTCGCCGAATCCGGTCTCCAACCGAGAGTTCATGAAAGAATTACGGCGGGCGCTAAACCGGCCCATCGGCCTTCCCGCCGCACAATGGATGGTCCGGTTGGCGGCGCCCCTGATCCTGCGAACCGATCCCGAATTGGCACTCTACGGGCGCTACTGCCGCCCCGGCCGCCTGCTGGAAGAAGGCTACGTCTTTCGATTTCCCGAACTGAGACCCGCCCTGCAGGATTTATTCGACAAGTCCCGAAAGTCTCCGGATTGAAACGCTCGGTTGGCAACCTGGCCGCGACCTCCCGCTTCCCGGCCGAACCGATGGCGGCGCCAACCACGAACCGCCTTGGCCTCCGGAACCGAAGAAAGTTGTCTCACGCCCTGCTATCCCGAAACATTTCACCGGGGCACCGGCGATTCCGCACGGTCGTGAATTTCACGGTCGAATCGAACGGCTAAAGTTCGAGGAATCGTTCCGGAACGGACCTCGCTCCGGGACAATCGAATTGCATTTTAACCGCGTTGAATTCAAAATATCCCGAATGAAGTCGCCATTAGGAAGGAGCATCGGCAATCTCATGGCGTCCGATCCGGCAGAAAATCAATCCCCGAAACCGTCCAAGTCTCAACACGGTTATTCCCGCACTCAGACGGCCTCCGGCGTTCAGCGATTAATCCGGGGAGCCGCGCCGAAAACTTCGACCGCCCAACGACCCGCCACCCATCCGCTTGCGGATATATCGGATTCGAACTATTCCTCGCCCCGGGCTCCCGATTGGATCTTCTATTTGGCCGATGTAGCCGTCTTATTCAATATCGTCTGGTTGATAATGATCAACGATTGGCCCCTGAGCGGCCGACTGGTGACCTTCTGCATAATTCTCTCTTTTGTGGCCGCGGGACTCGGAGTCTGGCCTTGGTTACGTAACATCCTGCACGCGCAGACGATCGAATTTCCCACGAACTTGCCCCCATGGAGCATGCTGCAACCGGATAATCACACGGCCCAGCCGCGGCATCTGATGATCCACTTGCGCCAACCCTTCGTGGTCGTCGAAATCGTCGAAACTCCCTGGAAAAGCATTAATGCCAAACCCGATTGGCTAGGAAACCCTCCCAATCTTCCCCCGGAACGCATTTCCCAGTTGCTCGCCGAAGCCACCGATTTTTTTCACCAATGGAAACGCCGGAAAGAAACCGAAGCCGCCTCCAGCGACGCCGCTAATCCGACCGGCGACCGAAGGGACGCTACCCAACCGTATCATTAACCCGAAATCCCCCCGTCCGACATTTCGTTCGAGATAATAAACCAATGTCAGCTTCACTCGATCCCTTCGAATCGTTGCGAGAGTTCGCCTGGGATTCTGACCGGACCGGAAAATACTACTCCCTGCCCGCTCTGGAAAAAGCCGGGATCGGGCCGATTTCACGCCTGCCGGTTTGTATTCGGCTCGTACTGGAATCGGTGTTGCGCCATTGTCCCGAACACGCCACCGAAGCTCAGGTCAGGGAATTGGCCAACTGGAAACCGAAGGCCGCGAGAAGCGCCGAAATCCCGTTCGTCGTCGCCCGGATCGTACTCCAGGATTTTACCGGTGTCCCGCTATTGGTCGATCTGGCCGCCATGCGTTCGGCCGTCCGGCGTCGCGGAGGGAACCCGGAAAAAATCAAACCCTTCGTCCCGGTCGACCTGGTCGTCGACCACTCGATTCAAGTCGATTTCGCCGGCAGCGAGGACGCCATGCAGAAAAATCTCGCCAAAGAATTCGAACGCAACCGCGAACGATACGAATTTCTCAAATGGGGGATGCAAGCGTTCGACACCTTCAAGGTCGTTCCTCCCGGTATCGGCATCGTCCATCAGGTCAATCTGGAATATCTCGCCCAGGTCGTCGTCGAACGAAACGGTCTCTATTACCCGGACACGCTGGTCGGCACCGATTCGCACACCACCATGATCAACGGGTTAGGCGTCGTCGGTTGGGGAGTCGGCGGCATCGAAGCCGAAGCGGGCATGTTGGGGCAACCTCTCTATTTTCTGACGCCCGACGTGGTCGGCGTCCACCTCAAGGGCAACTTGGCCGAGGGAGCCACGGCCACCGACCTGGCCTTGACCCTGACCGAACTGCTACGCGAGGCCAAGGTCGTCGGCAAGTTCGTGGAATTCTATGGGGAAGGCACGGCGTCGTTACCCGTAGTCGACCGAGCCACGATCGCGAATATGGCACCCGAATACGGCGCTACCATGGGCTTCTTTCCGATCGACCGGGAAACCATCGACTACCTCCGCGCCACCGGACGCAGCGAAGAGCATTGCCGCCGATGCGAAAGTTACTTTCGGGCGCAAGGGCTCTGGAACGTCCCCCGCCAGGGTGACATCGAGTATTCGATCGAACTGGAACTCGACCTCGGCGAAGTGCGCCCTTCGGTGGCGGGGCCCAAACGCCCCCAGGATCGAGTGCCCCTCCCCCAACTAGGCGAGGCGTTTCGCACGGCGTTTTCCCGCTCGCCGCAAGCGGGCGGATTCGGCAAGCCGGTCGAGGAATTACAAAAACAGCGAGTCACGATCGATGCGACCTACGGTTCCGGCAAGGCCGAAATCGGTCACGGACATGTACTGATCGCCGCCATCACTTCTTGCACGAACACTTCCAATCCGAACGTCATGCTGGCGGCCGGCTTGTTAGCCAAGAAAGCGGTCGAACGAGGCCTGAAAGTCCCTTCGACCGTCAAGACTTCGCTGGCTCCGGGTTCCCGGGTAGTCAGCGATTATCTGGAACAAACCGGGTTGCAACCCTATCTGAATCGGCTCGGTTTCCATTTGGTGGGTTACGGTTGCACGACCTGCATCGGGAACAGCGGGCCGCTCGCTCCCCCGGTCGAACAGGCGATTCTAAACCACGATCTGGTCGCCGCTGCCGTCCTTTCCGGCAACCGGAATTTCGAGGCTCGGGTCCATCCTAACATCAAAGCTAATTATCTGATGTCGCCGCCGTTGGTCGTCGCCTTCGCGCTCGCCGGACGCGTTGACATCGATCTGAGCAACGAACCCCTGGGTCAGGATCCGGATGGCCAGCCGGTTTTCTTGGCGGATCTTTGGCCGAGCGCGACGGAAATCAACGATCATTGGGCGTCGGCCCTCGCCCCCGAATCCTTCCTGCGACTCTATCGCCAACTCGAAGACCAGAACGCCGAATGGTCCGCTATCCCCGCCACCGAAGGCGCCGTTTACGACTGGAACCCTGAGAGCACCTACATCCAGGAACCTCCTTTCTTCGCCGACTTCGACATGAACCCCCAACCGATCGCCGGACTCCGGGGGGCGAGAGTGCTGGGATTGTTTGGGGATTCGGTCACGACCGATCATATTTCCCCAGCCGGAGCCATCAAACCCGATTCCCCGGCCGGACGTTATTTGCAAACCGAAGGCGTCACTGCCGGGGAATTCAACAGCTACGGTTCGCGGCGCGGCAACGATCGCGTCATGACTCGAGGTACTTTCGCCAACGTTCGCATTCGCAACCTCATGGTTCCCGGCTCCGAGGGCGGCGTCACCCGTCGGCAACCCGAGGGCGACCTGACCGCGATTTACGAGGCCGCCGAGAATTATTCGGCAACCGCAACTCCCCTGATCGTCATCGCCGGCAAGGAATACGGCGTCGGCAGTTCTCGCGACTGGGCCGCCAAGGGCACTCGCTTGCTGGGAGTCAAGGCCGTCGTCGCCGAGAGTTTCGAACGCATCCATCGCTCGAACCTGGTCGGCATGGGAGTCCTCCCCCTACAGTTTCCGCCGGAACAAAACGCCCGAACCCTCGGACTCGAAGGCACCGAAACGTACGATCTGGAAGATTTGGACGACTCGCTCCGACCGCAGCAGGATTTAACCCTGACGATCCGACGCGACGACGATAGTTCTCAAAAAATAACCGTTCGTTGCCGTATCGACACTCCGATAGAAATCGACTATTACCGGCACGGCGGCATACTGCCCTACGTTCTGCGACTACTCATCGCCGACAGCTAAAACGTCTTCAATTCCACCAAAGAGGTCGAAGTAGTCTACCTGCGGAGCAATGAGATGAAGTGCCGCCATATAAACAAAGAGGACTTCGTGTTTTGCATTTTCGAAATCTACGAGGCCATGATTGTATCCTTCAGCGAGGAATACACCGTCACAGTTCCTCCCGGTGTCACCCGCGCAATAACTGAAGCCCTATAGAGATTCGTGGCTCCTCGTTCAGAAAACTATCACGCTAACAACCCGGTGTCAGCGATAAGTCTCGCCTCATCGTCAGGACCGTAAAACGCATTCAAATCTATCCCTGCCCCGGGATATTGCCTGGGATGAGTGCGAATCCAAATAAAGTGATATGGGAAAAGGCAAATCCAACAAACTCGAGAAGACGAGGAAAAAAGTGCGTTCGGATCTCGATGCCCTCCCGAATACATGCATTTTCACAGAAAGCAATGGTGCCGCAAAACCATTGATGCCTTCCCTGATTAATTGATAATAGACCCATTGAATCAGACAACTACTTATTAAGAAAAGCGAAAATGCTGCTCAACTTCACCTTCGAAAATTGGAAATCGTTCCAGAATCAAACCGAGTTCTCGATGTTGGCTACCGAATCAAAACATCATGAGGAACGGTTAATCAGGCTAAATGGCCCTCGAAATAACCAGTTGGCTGTTGTGCCGATTGCGGCACTCTATGGCGGGAATGCATCCGGTAAAACCAATTTTTGTTCTGCCATCGAATTCGCTCAAAAGCAGGTCGTAGAGATCATCCAACCCGATTCGCCCATACCCATCGAACAATCATTGATACCTGTTGAGGATAAAAAGACCCTTTCACGCTTCGAGTTTACAATCCAAGTCGGCGAAGATACATTCCAGTACATTTTCAACATTACGAACCAGAAAGTGGAGGAAGAAAAACTGACCTATGAGTCACTGAACAAAGAAGGAAATCAGGACGCTCACGTTCTGTTCCATCGACGCATAGGGAAATCAATCGACATCAGAAACAAAAACGCGAACGAAAAAAACCGGTTGGAGTATGTGTTTCAGGGGACCAGGGACAATCAACTCTTTCTAAACAATTCGGTCACGCAAAATATCGACACCTATCGCCCTGTTTACGATTGGTTCAAATACCAGGTCAGGGTAATCGATTCTTCAGCGATAATTAATGATGCAAGCCTGTATTTCAATAATGGTTTAGATATCGGCCCTGCTCTAAGCGATCTGGATACCGGCATCGCCAAGTTGCAATTGAAGGATGTTCCACCCAATTCAATGATACCGGCAATAATTGCGACGCGGATAAAGAAAAATCTTGCGAATGGAGAATCGAAATTATTGCAAAATCAGAACGGAGACCGTTTTATTGTCAGCAACGAAAATGGAAATACTGCCACGAAACAATTGATTGCAGAGCATGAACACTCAGATGGTGAATCGGTAGCAATTCCGTTTTCTAATGAAGCGTCGGGATCACAACGACTAATCGATCTTTTACCGGCATTTTTCCAACTGGCTTCGAAACGGTCCGAATGCGTGTATATTATCGATGAACTGGACAGAAGCCTCCATTCCAATCTGGCTTATCACCTGATCGAATCCTATTTGACAAGTTGTATGCCCAAAAACAGATCGCAGTTGATCTTCACGGCTCATGATGTGCAACTGATGGATAAGAATCTGTTCCGGATCGACGAACTATGGGTAACGGAAAGGGATGCAACCGGCACCACTTCCTTAAATCCCTTGAGCGAATTCGGTCATCTGGATGGTTCCGGTAATATCAAACAAAAGTATCTTCAGGGAAGACTCGGTGGAATTCCTAGTCTATTCCCGTTTTTGAATTTGCAACCTTGAAACTGACGAACAGAATAAACCTCGGTCAGAGAAACGACTGTCCGACACGATTGCATGTATCCTGGATCGAGCGGCGACTCATGATCGATTTCTGAATTGCGATTCGCTGGCACCGGACAAATGGTGATCGAAGATTCCGATTCGCCTGCCGACATCTCCGAATAATTCAAAAGTTCGAAAGACATCAAGTAATTGGTAACAGCTGAGCCTTCAGCCGTCACGAAACGAGAACCCGGTTACGGCCCTCCCGTTTCGCTCGCTTCCCTCCGCTCGGCTGCCAGCGCCCGCTGCCGAATATTCGCTAACGCATAATAGTCGTACAAAAAGTGAGTCATGACCGGCACCAAGAGATTATTCGTTCCGATAAAAAGCAGGCTGAAATATAACCCGAAAAGATAGGCGCAGATAAAATATGACCACGAAAACGCGTGTAACCAGGCGAAGACGAAATTGACCGTCAGGATTCCGATCCATAAAGTCGTCCAATCCGTAAGGATGACTTGCAACGTGCCGCGAAAAAACAGCTCTTCGGCGACCCCGGCACTCAAGGAAATCAGCATTAACTCAGACCGCTTCCAGTTCACTATCGATTTTCTGAAGATCTCTAACGCCAAATCGCCCAGCCGAACGATCGGTTGAAACGTCGTCCGATTAGACCAAATGACGAAATAGATCATCGGGACGGTGGCCGCTGCGCCCAACAACAAATCGTAACCGTGCCAACTCAACCGTTCCCGAAACGACAGGCCCATTACCGCCGCTAACAAAAAGGCCAGGCCCAACAACACCGTTTCCGTCACCAAGATGATGCCGATCGTTATCGGCGGCTTGAATTCGTCGTTGCGGTTCGGTTCCGGAAGACTATCCACGGTCGTTCAGGCTATCGAACCCGGAGGACCGGTTCAACAATCGACTCGACGCTCGCGACTGAACCTTCAGGAAGGGAAACCGGGTCACCGATGATAATCGTTTCCGATCGATTACGGAAAACGATATGGTCGCGTTTCGATTGAACCACGCCGACCGGATAACAAACGGAAACAACGGAAGCCGAACGAATTCATCCAACGAATAGTCACGTGGTCAACGCTCCCCCACGAAGTTTCTCCATGATAATCTTGGCCTGCAGTTAGCCGATGACGCGCTATCCCGCCTTGCATTTCGGCCCGCGACCGATGGCGGAGTGACGTTTCCTCCTTCCGCTTCGCGAACCACCGCGCTGAACGACCGTTCGACCGCTACCTCCAACCGGATAACCGATCGCCGAGGATCAAATATCGATAGTCATTTCACCCGGCTTATTCTTTGTTCTACTCCCGAAACGTTCCCGATTCCTGCTTTCTCTTGCAGACCGAATTTCATTTCCGGATAAGCTTCATCTCCCTTCAAGACGATGCGACAGATATTCCGAATGTCTTTCCTTCGCCGACCGACTCCCGAAACCGGAGCGACATTCATTCTCGAGATAGCCATTGGCGAATCGACAACCAAAGGATCGGCGGCATCACCGCACTCAAAAAAATCGACCATCCTGGATACTCGACTCCAGCGTAACCTACGGACGCGAAGACCAACGCCACGGGTACCGTACCGCACGACATCGCCGCGATGAAAGTAGTCCAAGGCATGCGAACTAAACCCGCCATGCACGAAACGACTTCCGGAAATAACGGCAACCAACGCGAAAGAACGATCAACCAAGCCCCGAATCGCCGAAACAACGTTTCGCCCTTTCGCAAATCCTCTTCCCCGACCAGTTTGATCGCTGCGCCTCGTCCCAGTCCCCGGCAAATGCCGTAAGCCAAGCAACCCGACAGCATAGTGCCGAGGGTGCCGATCAAACCGCCGACCAACGGCCCGTAAATGAATCCCAACGCCGCCATAACGGCCGTCGCCGGCATGGGAAGCACCAAGTCCGAAATCAATAACCCCAAAGCGATCAGCCAGGCATACCTTCCGTAGTCGTTCAACCAGTCGCGCGCTCCCTCGGGCGTCCAAGCCAAAAGCTCGCTTCGAACCAACAACAACGGCACCAGAAATAATCCGGCGAGCCCCAGAAAAATCCACCAAAGTCTCGTCGGCACCTGAAACGTTCCCCTCATCGGATCACCGGTAATTATTCAACCCGGCAACTCCGATAGGCAACGATTACCGTTCATTTCGGAAAAATCCCGCCGAACACCTGACGGCTAACGGCCGGTTGCGAAACCCGGAAGCGGAAGCCTCGACGCCGGATCAACTTGACAAACTCAATTCGACACTCGATACTTCACCGTATAACGACACGACTCTTAAAGCTTACGCGTCGACTTTTCGATCGTTCGCTGGGATCGCTCCGGATCGACCGGCCCCGAGCCGTCAAGCGTTCCAACGGCTCCGAATTACGAACGAGGAATTCAACCCGCCGACGATCGTGGTTCGATTGTCCGCTCTGCCGGGCGGCTTGCTCGGTCGTGTTCGCCCTGCTGATCGGCTGCGCCAGTGTCCCCGACGAATCGTCCGCCGCCTCGGTCACCTTGCCTTCTCCCCCGCCGAACGCTTCCGAGGCTCCCAAACTGAATCGCTACGTAGCTCTGGCCCTGAACGACAATCCCGCCCTGAAGGCCACCCGGCTCGACTGGAACGCCGCTTGGGAACGAACCGAGCAAGCCGGTACGCTGCCCGACCCCAAACTAACCTTCGGCAATTTCGTCGAATCGATCCAGACACGCACCGGGCCTCAACGGCGCAAGTACGGCATCTCGCAAACGATACCCTGGTTCGGCAAACGAGGCCTCAGCCGGCTAAAAGCCGAAACCGAAGCCGAAACCGCTTGGGAACAAATCCATTTTTCGCGGCGCGAATTAATCTACCGGCTCCGCTTTCTCTGGCACGAATGGCTCTATTTTCGCCGTGCGACCGCCGTCGTCCGCGAAGACCTCAAACTGAAGGAAAAAACGGTCACGGTAGCTCAGGAAGGGGTCCGTGCGGGAAAATCGGCGGTCGACGTGCTTTCGGCGCAAATGGAACTGGTCCGCCTGTCCGAAAAACTCACGAACCTGCAGGAACAGGAATCGGTGATCCAAGCGGAATTCAACGCCGTCCTCGACCGGCCGCCCACTGCCGAAATCACCGAACCGGCCCCAGTCGCCGACCAGGAACTCGACGAAAGATCGTCGTTCGAGGGTTCGGACGCCCTGCTCGAAAATCATCCGCTCCTAAAGGCCTGGCAATCCCGGGAATCGGCCGCCGAAGTAACCGTGGAACTGGCCCGCAAAGCATTCTATCCGGATTTGGTTTTCGGGGTGGATTATTTCGACACCGGACCGGCCCGCACGCCGGGCATTCCGGATTCGGGAATCGATCCGGTCTTGATCACCGCAGGCGTCGAATTGCCGATTTGGCAAATCAGAAAACGCCGGGCGGAGCTCCGGGAAGCCGAAGCGCTCCGGGATAGCGCCCGCCTCTCGCGTCAAGCGGTGAAAAACCGGCTCGTAACCGAACTGACCCAAACCCGGCAAAAACTCCGGGAAGCCGAAAGACTCATCGTTCTCTACCGGGACCGGCTAGAGCCCTTGGCCCAGAACGCCCTGAAAATCACCGAGCAAAATTACCGCAACGGCCAATCCGAATTTGAACCTCTCGTCCAGGCACAGCGTCATTTACTGGAGATACGACTATCCACCTTACGAGCGATCGCCGACCGGGCCCAAAGCCTGGCGGAATTGGAAATGCTGACCGGCAAACCGTACCCGGCGAAAACTCCCTGACCCGCTAATTCAGATCATGATCAATCGCCGCACCCTCATCCCGATCGCCGTGGCGATCTTCGCCGGAGGATTGCTCGTCGGCCTGTTTTTGCGGCCCGGACCGCCCGCTGCCGAACGAACGGCTTCGACCGAATCGTCCTGGTACACTTGCTCCATGCATCCGCATATCCGGCAACCGGAGCCGGGCCAATGCCCGATCTGCGCGATGGATCTGATAGCGGTCGATAATCTCGAGCCGGAAAACGGCCGGGGATCCACGGTGACCCTGTCGCCCCACGCCGTGAAACTGGCTGAAATCGTCGCCGTTCCGGTCGAAAGGAAATTCGTCACCGCCGAGATCAGGATGGCCGGCAAGGTTGATTTCGACGAACCCGGTTTGCACTGGGTCAGCACCCGAGTCGACGGCCGGCTGGACCGGCTCTACGTGGATTACGTCGGAGTGCCGGTAACCGCCGGAGATCACTTGGCCGACCTCTACAGCCCCCAATTATTGCAAGGCCAGGAGGAACTGCTCAGCGCCATCGCGTCCGCGGCGGAACTGGACTCGACCGGCTACGCCCAGGCGAACGTCGAATCCGCCCAGGAAAAACTGCGTCGTTGGGGATTGAGCGACACCCAGGTCCAAGCGATCGAAGACCGGGGACGACCGACCGACCATGTGACCTTGCTCTCGCCGATCAGCGGAGTCGTGGTTCAAAAACAGGCCGTGGAGGGCATGTACGTCAAAACGGGAACGCAGATTTATCTGGTCGCCGACCTATCGAAAGTTTGGGTCAAGTTCGACGCCTACGAGTCGGACCTGGCCTGGTTGCGTTACGGCCAAACGGTAAGTTTCCGGACCGACGCCTATCCCGGAAAACAATTCCAGGGACCCCTCACCTTTATCGATCCCGTGCTGGACCCGCTCACGCGCACGGTCAAAGTCCGAGTCATTCTGGACAATCCCGACGGCCTGCTTAAACCGGACATGTTCGTTCACGGCGTAGTCGAATCCCGCGTCGCCGGCGAAGGCAAGGTCTTGGCCGCCGAACTCACCGGGAAATGGATCAGTCCCATGCACCCCGAAATCGTCAAAGATCACCCCGGCAAGTGCGACGTTTGCGGCATGGCCCTCCAAAAAGCCGAAACCCTCGGCTATACCGAAGAACAAGAGGAACAGGCGCCCCTGGTCATTCCGGCTACCGCTCCGCTGATCACCGGCAAACGAGCCGTCGTCTATGTCGCTCAGGGAACCGGCCGCTACGAAGGCCGCCAAATCACGCTCGGTCCCCGAGCCGGCGATCATTACCTGGTTCGTTCCGGCCTCGAGGAAGGAGAACGAGTCGTGGTCCGGGGGAATTTCAAGATCGACAGCGCTCTGCAGATTCTCGCCAAACCCAGCATGATGAATCAACCGGAGGCTCGGACTCCGGAATTCGACGTTCCCGAATTACGAATCAGACTCGGCCAACTCGCCGAAGAGTATTACGAACTCCAACAGGCACTGAGCCAAGATCGACACGAACCGGACCCCGAACGGGCCGCCCGTTGGCGAACGATACTGGAAGCCGACTTGGCCGCTGAACCAGCCGCTCCGGCCCGAGAACTGTGGCGCGGCCTGACCGACCGAATCGCCCGAAACTCCGCTGAGCTCTCGGCGACCGGGGAAATCGAAGAAGCCCGCACGGCCTTCGCGGCGTTGAGCGAAGCTCTGATCGAAGCCGTTCGCCGATTCGGCGCGGATTCCGAACGACCGATCTACCTGTTGAACTGCCCGATGGCCTTCGACGGTCAAGGAAGCCATTGGCTGCAAGCCGAACGGCCCGTCGCCAACCCTTACTACGGCAGCCGCATGCTCCGCTGCGGCCAGGTCGAAGACAACCTGGCCGAACTCCGCCCAAGTCATGAGTGACCGCACCGGCCGCTCCGCCCTGACCAACGGCTGGATCGACGTCTGCTCCCGTTACCCCTTGCCGGTCGTCCTGGGCGTCTGCGCGTTATTGGTCTGGGGCGTCGCCACCGCTCCGTTCGACTGGCATCCGGAATTCTTGCCGCGCAACCCGATCCCCGTAGACGCCTTGCCGGACATCGGCGAAAACCAGCAGATCGTCTTCACCGCCTGGGAAGGCCATTCACCGCAAGACGTCGAAGACCAGATTACCTACCCGTTAACCTCCGCGCTACTCGGCACCCCCGGAGTCAAGACGGTACGCAGCTATTCGGCCTTCGGATTCTCCGGCATCCATTTGATCTTCAAGGAGGAAGTCGATTTCTACTGGTCGCGTTCGAGAATTCTCGAACGCCTCAACAGCCTGGCGCCCGACGCCTTGCCCGCAGGCATCAAACCGACCCTCGGGCCGGACGCGACCGCTCTGGGCCAGGTTCTCTGGTACACTCTCGAGGGCCTCGACCGGTACGGCCGGCCGACCGGCGGCTGGGATCTGGACGAATTACGCAGCATCCAAGATTGGGACGTTCGCCTCGGACTGTTAGCCACCGAAGGGGTCAGCGAAGTCGCCTCCATCGGCGGTTTCGTCCGGGAGTACCAGATCGACGTGAATCCCATCGCCATGAAAGCCTTCGGCGTTTCGCTGGACGACGTCTTCAACGCCGTCAGAATGGCCAACGTCGACGTCGGGGCACGCACCATCGAAGTCAATCGCGTCGAATACCTGATCCGCGGACTCGGCTTTATCCAGTCGCTGGAAGATTTGGAAAACTGCGCCGTCGCCGTGCGCGACAACGTCCCGGTCTACGTGCGCAACGTGGCCCACGTCAGCCACGGCCCCGCTTGGCGGCGGGGCGCGCTGGACAAGGAAGGCGTCGAAGCGGTAGGCGGAGTCGTCGTGACCCGCTTCGGCGAAAATCCGCTGGCAACGCTCGAGAATCTCAAGAAACGCATCACCGAAATGTCGCCGGGGCTACCCCGAAAAACCTTGCCGGACGGCACTGTGTCCCAAATCGCCATCGTCCCGTTCTACGACCGTTCCGACCTGATCCGGGAGACCCTGCATACTCTGAACACAACGTTGATTAACCAAATCCTCGTCACGGTGCTGGTCGTGCTGCTGATGGCCATGCACTTGCGCAGTTCGCTGCTCATCTCCGGTTCGTTGCCCTTGGCCGTGCTCGGGTGTTTCTGCGCCATGAAAGCGGCAGGAGTGCAAGCCAACCTGGTCGCCCTTTCGGGCATCGCCATCGCCATCGGCACCATGGTTGATATCGGCATCGTGATCTGCGAAAACATCCTGCGCCGGTTCGAACAAGCCAAACCGGGCGAAGATCGTTCGCGCCTCGTCATTGACGCGGCCCAAGAAGTCGGCGCCCCGATCCTGACCGGACTGGCCACCACCATCATCAGTTTTCTACCGGTGTTCACGCTGACCGAAGCCGAAGGCAAATTATTTCGCCCCTTGGCGTTCACCAAGACCTTCGCCCTGATCGCCGCGGGGGTCATCGCCCTTTCCGTATTGCCTCCCCTGGCGCGTTTTCTATTCGTCACCCGGCGCCGCACGCAATTCGCGCACCGCTTCATCTTTATCGCGCTCACGCTCGCCGGCCTGGGCTGGCTGCTCTTCGGCGCCGCCGGCCAGCAATTAACCACCCCGCCTTGGCTCGTCGTCGGCTTGCTCTTGATCGCCACCGGTTCGATTCGCCTGTTCGAAAGTTTCCGCCGCTCCGCTCCCGAACGCGGCACCACGCTCGCGGTCAACTGGTTGACCATCCTGGCCGCCGGATTGATCTTGTCGCACGTCTGGATGCCGTTAGGCCCCGACAAAGGCCTGTGGCTCAACGCCGGTTTCGTCCTGCTCCCGGTCGGAGCGCTATTGACGATCCTGCGCAGCTTGCAAAACAACTATTCCCGATTGCTGAACTGGTGCCTGCGGCACCGGCTCCTCTTTTTGTCGTTGCCGGCCGTTCTGATCATGCTGGGAGCCACCATCTGGCTCGGCTTCGACCGGACGTTCGGCTGGTTGCCTTCGGCGCTGCGCGACCGCGCTCCGCTCGCAACCCTGGCCGACCGCTTTCCGGGGCTAGGCAAGGAATTCATGCCTCCGCTGGACGAAGGTTCGTTCCTCTACATGCCGACCACCATGCCCCACGCCTCCATCGGGGAAGCCATGGACGCCATGCGCAAGCAAGATCTGGCGATCCGCTCGTTGCCCGAAGTGGAAACGGTCGTCGGCAAATTGGGCCGCGCCGAAACGCCGCTGGATCCGGCTCCGATCTCGATGATGGAAACCATCGTCAACTATCACCCCGAATATCTGGCTTCCGAACCGGGAACCGTCGATTTATTCGCTTTCGATCCGAGCCGGAACGATTGGTTTCGCGATATCGAAGGGACGCCCCTGGCCGCTCCCGACGGCGCTCCCTACCGGGTCAAGGGAACCTTCGCCCGCGACGTCGCCGGCCGGTTGATCCCGGATCCCGGAGGCCGGACTTTCCGGCTCTGGCGGCCGCCGCTGGACCCGATCCTGAATCCCGGCCGAACGGCCTGGCCCGGTATTAACAGCTCCGGGGACATTTGGCAGGCCATCGAACGCGCCGCCCGAGTGCCCGGATCGACGTCCGCGCCCCGGCTCCAACCGATCGCCGCCCGGATCGTCATGCTCCAAAGCGGCATCCGCGCTCCGATGGGCGTCAAGATCCAAGGTCCCGATCTGGCCACGATCGAACAGGCCGCCCTGCGCATCGAAGCGCTGCTCAAGGAGGTTCCGGCCGTCAACGCTCCGGCCGTGATCGCGGACCGGATCGTCGGCAAACCCTACCTGGAAATCGAAGTCGATCGCCAAGCCATCGCGCGTTACGGCATTCCGCTCGCCGAGGTGCAAAAAACGATCGAAGTCGGGATCGGCGGCAAACGCATCACCACCACGGTCGAAGGGCGCGAACGGTACCCCGTGCGGGTCCGCTATCAACGAGAACTGCGCGACCAGATCGAATCCTTGGGCAAAATCCTGACGACCGCACCGGACGGCGTCCAAATCCCGCTCGAACAACTGGCGAAGATCGCTTACCGCCGAGGCCCTCAGGTTATCCGCAGCGAAGACACTTTCCTGACCGGTTACGTGTTATTCGACGGCCGGGCCGGCCAGGCGGAGGTCGACGTCGTCGACCAAGCCCGGGAATATTTGCAGCGCAAGATCGACGACGGTTCCCTGCGCTTGCCCAACGGCGTGCGCTATACCTTTACCGGCACCTACGAAAACCAGATTCGTTCGGAGAAAACCTTGCGGCTCATTTTGCCCCTGGCGCTGCTGATCGTCTTTTTCCTGCTCTATTTCCACTTCCACTCGGTTACCAGTTCGCTGCTGGTCTTCTCCGGCATCCTGATCGCCTGGGCCGGCGGTTTTGTCCTGCTGTGGCTCTACAACCAGGAAGGCTTCCTGAATTACGCCTGGTTCGGTATTTCGTTGCGGGAACTTTTCCAGGTGGAGCCCGTCAACCTGAGCGTAGCCGTTTGGGTCGGTTTTCTGTCGCTGTTCGGGATCGCTTCGGACAACGGCGTCATTCTCACCACCTATCTGGACGCGACGTTTCGCGACCGCCGCCCCCGCGATCTCGAGGCCATCCGCGCGGCGACCGTCGAAGCCGGCCAACGGCGCGCCCGGCCTTGCCTGATGACGATTGCCACCACCCTGCTCGCCCTTTTCCCGGTCCTCACTTCCTCCGGCCGCGGTTCGGAAATCATGATCCCCATGGCGATTCCGACCTACGGCGGCATGGCGGCGGTCATTCTCAGCATCTTCGTCGTTCCGGTGCTCTACTGCGCCGTCAAGGAATTCGCCTACCGGACGGGATACTCCCCGGCGGCCGTCGCCCTGCTCTCGGTCGGTTCCCTGTTTCTGATTCCGGCGGTCTGGTGTTCGCTCGCCGAACGGCGGGAAGCGAACCGCCCCGATTCCCCGGCCCCCGGCGAAACGGCAGCGGACGGACCCGAAGAAACCCGGAAATAACGCTTGCCTCGGTCGCGGTCCTCCGCCATAGTGTCCGCCTTTTCGACACGATTTAACCGTAATGCGACGAGCCAGAAACCAGAAGACCAGAAAGTCGGTCGCCAAGCGATTCAAGCTGACGGCTTCGGGCAAGATCATTCGCAACCGGTCCGGCAAACGGCATCTGCTCAGTTGCAAGAACGCCAAACGCCGGCGCCGCTTGGGCACCGCCACGCAATTGGACCGGGCCGACGACGATCGGATCCTGCTCAATCTACCGTTCAGCAAGCGCCGGGCGTCCAAATCGGCTAAACCCAAACCCAAGAGCCCCGAGCCCGGGCAGTCATGAGAGTCACCAACGCTCCCGCTTCCAGAAAACGCCGGCGGCGAACCGTTCGCGCCGCCAAAGGCTTTCGCTTCCGCCGTTCCAAGCTCTACCGCTATGCCGCCGACGCGCTGGATCACGGACGGCAATACGCCTATCGCGACCGCAAAAACAAGAAGCGCACCTTCCGGGCTCTCTGGCAGATTCGCATCAACGCCGCCGCCCGGCGGGCCGGCCTGACCTATAGCCGCCTGATCGAAGGCCTTAAGGCCGCCGGCGTCGAAGTGAACCGGAAAATCCTGGCTCATTTGGCAGCCACGAACCCTGCCGCTTTCGACCAAATCGTCGACACGGCGCGAAAAGCGCTCGCAGTCAAGGCGACCGAAACGGACCGGGGTTCCGCCTGATCCCTCCGGCCCGCAGCCCGGTCTCCGTGGCGAATATGGAGCCAGAAGCAACCGGTGAACCGCTCTCGGAAGCGGACGCCCACTTAGCCGACGCCGAGCAAGCGGTCACCGCCGCGGCCGACCTCGACGAGCTCCAGAAAATCCGAGTCGAATATCTCGGCGCCAAAGGGAAGATTACCACCCTGCTGAAACGGCTGGGCCGCCTGCCGCCCCAGGAACGGCCGTCCGCCGGCCGGCGCATCAACGAGGTCAAGGCGACCGTCGAAGGCCTCCTCGAGAGGCGCCGGCGGGAACTGCGCGAAGCGGCCGACCGCCCCTCGGTACCGACCGACTTCAGCCTCCCCGGACGCCGGTTGGAACCCGGACGGTTGCATCCCCTGACCTTGGTCACCGAAGATATCGTGCGCAGCTTTCGCCGCCTCGGCTTCGCGGTCGCCGCCGGGCCGGAAATCGAAGATGACTATCACTGTTTCGACGCGCTCAACACACCCCCCGACCATCCCGCCCGGGACGTTCAGGATACCTTCTATCTCCGCGAGCAGGATCGCCGGCTGCTGCGGACCCATACGTCCTCGGTGCAAATCCGGACCATGCGCGAGCAATCGCCGCCGGTCCGCATCGTCGTCCCCGGCCGCGTCTACCGCCGCGATACCGCCGACGCGACCCATAACCCGACCTTCCACCAAATCGAAGGCCTTTACGTCGACCGGGACGTCACGATCGGCGACCTCAAGGGCACGGTTTCGTTCGTGTTCCGGGAAGTGCTGGGCAAGGAAGTCAAACTGCGTTTCCGGCCCCATTATTTTTCCTATACGGAACCGAGCATGGAGATCGATTTCTCCAGTCCGGTCACCCGGCGAATGGGCCGGGAATGGTTGGAGATCGCCGGTTGCGGCATGGTCCATCCGCAAGTTTTCGAAAACGTCGGCTACGACCCGGAAATCTGGTCCGGCTGGGCCTTCGGTTTCGGGATCGAGCGAATCGCCATGATTCGTTACGGCATCGAAGATATCCGGAAGTTCTACGAAAACGATCTTCGTTTCCTGCGCCAGTTTTAAACCGTTCCAGGATGAAGATCACTTACCAGTGGCTCAAGCGATACGTCGACTTCGACTGGTCGCCCGGCGAATTAGCCGACCGGCTGACCATGCTCGGCCTGGAAGTCGAGGCGAGCGAACGCGTGGGGCAAAGTTACGACGGCGTTTTGGTAGCCGAAGTGTTGGAACGAGCGCCGCATCCCAACGCCGACCGCTTGTTGGTCTGCCGGATCAACGACGGCCAGGGCGTGCGGCGCATCGTCTGCGGCGCGGACAATTTCTCAGCCGGCGACCGGGTGCCGCTCGTACTACCCGGCTATGCGTTGCCGACCCGGGAAGGCGAAAAGTCCCGACCGATCAAAGCCGGAAAAATCCGGGGAGAAGTCTCCGAAGGCATGCTGTGTTCGGGTCAGGAACTGGGACTCTCCGACGACGGCGAAGGTTTGCTGTTGCTGGACGCCGATGCCACGCCCGGGCAAAACTTGGGTGACTATTTGGGAACGGACGAAGCGGACACGCTCTACGATCTGGAAATCACTCCCAACCGGCCGGATTGGAACGGCGTGCTCGGGATCGCCCGCGAAGTCGCCGCTCTGGCGAATCTCGAATTGCGTTGCCCCGCCGTCGAACTCCAGGAAAGCGGATCGCCTTGCGCCGGCCGCATCCGCATCCGCCTCGAAGATCCCGAACGATGCCCCCGCTATTCGGCCCGATTGATCGAACGGGTCGCCGTCGGCCCCAGTCCGGCCTGGTTGAGCAACCTGCTGAGCAAACTCGGCTTGCGCAGCATCAACAACGTGGTCGACGTCACCAATTTCGTCATGATGGAAATCGGGCAACCGCTCCATGCCTTCGATTGCCGGAGCCTGGCTCGCAACGAGGACGGCACGGCGACCGTCGTGGTTCGACGAGCGCACGAAGGAGAAACCTTCACCAGCCTCGACGGACAGGAACACCGGTTGAACGGTTCGGAGATCATGATCGCCGACGAACAAAAAGCGGTCGCGCTAGGCGGCGTCATGGGCGGACTCAATTCCGAAATCACTCCGGAAACTACCGAAGTTTTACTGGAAAGCGCCTGCTTCGCTCCCGGCAACATCCGGGCCACTTCGAAACGGCTGAACCTGCGGACCGACGCTTCCTACCGGTTCGAAAGAGGCGTCGATGCGCAAACGGTGGATTGGGCCAGCCGCCGGGCGGCCGCGCTGATCTGCGAAACGACCGGAGGACAGTTGCGCTCGGGCGCGGTAGACGCCTGGCCCGAGCCTCCGGAGCCGCGCCGCGTCTCGCTGCGTTTCGAGCGAACCGATCGGCTGCTGGGAATTCGAATCCCGCCGGAGGAACAACTCGCCTTCCTGGAACGACTGGGGCTGAGCCGACGTTCCAAGACGGAAACCGCCGGCGAATTCGCCATCCCCAGTCATCGTGACGATCTGAAACGGGAAGCCGACCTGATCGAGGAAGTAGCCCGGCTCTACGGGGTCGATCGCATTCCGGCAACGCCGCCGCGCGGCGGGACCGGAACCCACGCCTACGACCGGCAACACGACGTCCTCGCCCAGGCCCGAAGCCTGCTGACCGGCATGGGGCTGCACGAAATCCAAGGTCAAACGCTGGTCTCCCAGGCAGCGGTCGGCGTCTCGAAATTAACCCAGAAGGCGGCGCTGGAAAACGCGCTCAGTGCGGACATGGATACGTTACGGCCCAGTCTGTTACCGGGCCTGCTGTCGGCCTTGAGCTACAACGCCCATCACAACGTCGGATCGGCCGCGCTATTCGAAGCGGGAACCGTATTTCCCGTCCGGGACGAACGGATCGTCGAAGCCCGCCGGCTGGCTCTGGCGTTGACCGGCGACCGCTTCGCCCCGTCTTGGACCAATGGCGCGAATCCCGGCGATTACGACGTATTCGACCTGAAAGGACGGCTGGAAGTCTTGCTCGAATCGCTCCGGATCCAAGGGCTGCAATGGCAAAACGCCGGAGCCGCCGATTCCTTGTTCCAAGAAGAAGGACGCCTCACCTTAGGCAAACAGATCGTCGGCCGCTTCGGTCAATTGCAATCAGATTTAGCCGCCCAATTGGATTTGAAAAAAGCCGTGTTACTGGCCGAATTGGATTGGGATTTGATCCTCGCCCGTCAAGCCGCGCCCCGACCCTTTAAGCCGCTGCCCGTTTTTCCCGCCGTTCGGCGCGACGTCGCGCTGCTGGTCGACGAAAGCGTCAATCATCGCGACATCTTGAAAATCGTTCGCCAAGCGAAACCGAATTTCCTTCAGAACGTCGAAATCTTCGACGTCTTCCGCGGCCGGGGAATTCCCCAAGGAAAGAAAAGCCTCGCCTACGCTTTAGTTTACCGCCATCCCGAACGGACCCTGACCGACGAAGAAGTTTCGAGTGCGCATTTCGGGATCGTCGAACGGCTCGAGAAAAAAACCGGAGCCCGGATCCGCTAATCGAGCCGGTACTGGGACCGCAAAGTTTCCACCCCCCGGGCCCGAAACTCCCGCTCGAAATCGGTCAGCAAATCGGCCGTTTCCTCCGGTTCGGGAATCGGCGAAAACCGTTCCGCTTCGGCGAACACTTCCCGGATGCGTTCGTGATAGGCGAGATCGTCGGTCCGCAAATAAACCCGCCCGCCCGCCGCCAGCGCTCGAGCCAAATCCTGAACGAACGGCGGCGACACCAACCTGTTCTTCCAGTGCTTCTTTTTAGGCCAAGGATCGGGAAAATAGATATGGCAAACCGCCACGGCGCCGGGAGGCAACAGATACCGGACGCCGTAAGCCGCCTCGATCCGCAGTAACCGCAAGTTGGTCAGCTGCGCCCGCCTCCCTTTGTTATCCGCCTTGCGAAGCCGGCCGATCAACCGCTCCAGACCCAAAAAATTCCGATCGGGATTCCGAGCGGCCCAAGCGGCCAGGAACGAGCCGTTGCCGCACCCGATTTCCAGTTCCAGCGGCGCGGCCGCAGCAAAAAGGCCGTCCAAATCGAGAGGTTCGCAAAACGAGCCGGGCCGGAAAATACCGCTCGCCGGAGGCGGGTGATCGACCGCCGTCCGATTCAGGATGAAGCCTTCGCCGTCCACCAAATCATCAATTCCAGATCAACCCGATGCTCCCAGGAACGCGGCCGCCATTCCTGCCGCAGATCGAACCGGGAAGCGAAGCGTTTCAGGATCTCCGGGCGATCGACCGGATAAGGCGGCCCGTCTTCTTCTTGGAGTAAATAATAAACGGCCAGATAATGGCCGCCGGGCCGAAGCCAGCGAAGCACGGACCGGACGTAACGCTCACGCTGATCCGGTTCGATCGCGCAAAAAAACGTATGTTCGAACACCCAGTCGAACGGCGTCTCGGGCTCGTCGGCCAGAAAATCCGCGACCTGAAACCGAACCGAAAGATCATCTCGTTCCGCCGCCTCCCTCGCCCGCTTCACCGCGGTCGGCGAAATATCGATGCCAGTCACCCGAAAACCGTGCCGGGCCCATTGCCGAGCGTCATGCCCGAACCCGCAACCGGGAACGCAAACCGTGCCCGGAGCGAGTTCAGTTCGATCGCGCAAGAAATCCACCAATCCCGGAGAGGGTTCTCCCTTGTCCCAGGGATGTTCGTTTCGTCGATAACGAGCCTCCCACTCCTTCGGCGCCGCATCGTTCATAATCCCGGGGTTCCTCGACCGGTTCAACTTCCGGTGCCGTCCTGCCAAACGATCTTGCCGCCGACGATTGTCAACTTGTTGCGGCCACGCATCGACCAACAGTGAAACGGCGAATTCTTGCCCTTGCTGAGACTCTTTTCCCGATCGAATTCCCAACGCTCGTCCGGATCGAAGATGATCACGTCGGCGACCTGCCCCACCGCCAGATTGCCCCGTTCGTGCCGCAGCAAGCGGTTGGGACCGACGGTAAACCGTTCGATCAACCGAGGCAACGAAAGCAATCCCGAGTGATAAAAGGCTTCCAAGCTCAAGGCCAGTTCGGTTTCCAATCCCGTGACGCCGAACGGAGCGGCGTCGAATTCCACTTCCTTCTCGTAGTTGCAATGAGGAGAGTGATCGCTGCAGACGATCTCCAGCACTCCTTCGGCGACCGCGGTCAAAATCGCCTGACGATCCTGGGCCGAACGCAAAGGCGGCGACGTTTTGAAACAAGTGTCGTAAGCCGGCCAGTTCGGAACCGATTCGGCGTCCGGCAATCGCCGGCGTTGCGCCTCGCCATCTTTCGACCAGTAACTTTCGCTCCCGGCGATCGTCGCGTCGGTCAGGGTAAAATAATGGGGACAGGTCTCGCCGCTTACCGGAAGTTCTCGCCGCCGCGCTTCCCGCAATAATTCGACGCTGCCCGCCGTGCTGACGTTCTGGCAATGAATGTGCGTACCGGTAAGGCCGGCCAAATGAATATTGCGGGCCACGATCATCTCTTCTCCCGAAGCCGGCCAACCGTCCAAGCCGAGCACCATGCTCCAATAGCCCTCGTGCATAACGCCCTCACCCACCAGGCAATAATCCCGGCAATGATCGAACACCGGCAACTCGAACATCTTGGCGTACTCCAACGCCCGCCGCATGAGTTCGTTATCCTGAATGCAGCGATCGTCGTCAGAGATCGCCACCACGCCGGCACCCGAAAGCGATCCGATCGGCGCCAGTTCCTTGCCCTCCAAACCTTTGGTGACGGCACCGACGATCAGGACGTTAATATCGGACCGACGCTCGATCTTATCCTGGATCAGGGCCACCGTTCCGGCCGAATCGATCGCCGGTTGAGTGTTGGGCATGCACACCACGCTCGTGAAGCCGCCCCGGGCCGCCGCCGCGCTGCCCGCGGCGATATTCTCCTTGGTGCTCTGTCCCGGTTCCCGGAAATGAACATGACAATCCGTCAATCCGGGACTGACCACCCGGCCAGCCGCATCGACGGTTCGAACGTTCCCGGGCGCCAATTCCCGGGCGGCTTCCCCGATCGCCGCGACCTTGCCTTCGGCCAACAACAGATCCTTACGGGCGTCGACGCCGTTGACCGGATCGATCAACCGCCCGTCAACAATCAAAAGAGAATCCATGTCCGAGTCCGTAACCTAACATCCGGCGGCTTGACAAGGCAAGCTTCCGGGAATTACGGTCCGACGGCAGTCGCTCGGGATCAACGCAGGGATCGGACTCGAGGAAGCGTTCCGCCACCGAAACCTTCCTCAGGCTCCGGAAGGAGCTGTTCCGGTTTGCGTTCGAAATTCCCGTCGTTTTTCCGCTTTGATCGACGCACCGCCGTCAAACCCGAACAGATTTAATCGCCCGTCCGAAACATGCCGACGACGTCAACCAAATACACCTTGGGGTACGGAGAGGCCATGGAAAATTTGCTGCGACGCCGCACCGCGGGAAACTCCGCCGCTTACCTGCTGCCCCATCTCGAACCCGGAATGCGCCTGCTCGATTGCGGTTGCGGCCCCGGCTCAATTTCGACGGGATTGGCCCAGGCGGTCAGGCCCGGAGAATTCCAGGGGCTCGACCTGGAAGCGTCCCAGATCGAAAAAGCGCAACTCGCGGCCGAAAACCCAGGCTGCGGCAACGCCCGGTTTCAAGCCGGCGACGTCACCGACCTTCCCTTCGAAAACGACCGGTTCGACATCGTCCATTGCCATGCGCTCATGATGCACGTTCCCGACACCCCGGCCCTGTTGAAGGAAATGAAACGAGTGCTCAAACCCGGGGGATTGCTGGCCGCCAGAGAACTGATCGCTTCGGCGTCCTTCTTGCAATGCCGGCGCCATTCGTTCGGCGAAATGATGACGATGTTTCAGAAACTGGTCGAAGCCAACGGCGGCCATCCCGAGCTGGGCAAGCAATTGAAACCGGTCGTACGGAACGCCGGATTCTCGAAAGTCCTACTGGCTACCACGACCTTCGAATGCTTCAACACCGAAAAGGAAATGACAATCGTCATCGACTTTTTCGAATCCTGTTTCTTCAATCCGGAAAACCGGAAAGCCGCCATCGATCACGGACTGGCGACTGAGGAACAATTGGCCCGCTGGCAAAATCAATTGCAGAACTGCCGCCACTCGCCCGATGCTCTGTTTGCACATGCTTGGGGCGAGATTCTGGTTCGCAAAACCTGAATTTCGCAAAACGCCATGCCGTGCGGCGCTATGCCGCTCAACGGCAAATCCGTTCTCGAACCCCAGAGTCCCGGCCGAAGCCGCCGGGGGGCTGCTGCCGATCGACTAATCTCGATGCATTCAATCGAATCTTCGATACCCGTCGCGTTCTTGCCGGGCCTCCGGCTTTCGGATGTTCGACGCTCCTCCTGACCATCGAGCCGCAAACGAAAGCGAGTCGCCGACCCCCGTTTCGACGATCGCCTGGTCAACGCTTCCTTTACCGGCGCCCGCCGCTCCGGATAGTCGCGGCCTGAAATTAAATCATTGAAAATACCGTTCGATTGATACGACCATGACGCCTGCTTCGGCCTGTACCGTGCGGATACCGGATCTTCCTTCATTTCGAAAACTCCTGCTATCGTTATCATCTTGTTTTCAGGCAATTCTATTTGAACGGTGACGTTAAGATTCTCCATTCGATGATCGTTACCCAGCCGTCGGATCATCCGTTCCATATCAGGACGCCGAAGGGTTTCAACGTGAGTGACGTCACGGTCCGATTGGCTAAACCGGCGGAACGATTAACATGGGATCAGTTAGTGAATACTTACCATGCTCTCGGATTCAATAAATTTACCGGACGTGGCTTGCGTTATGTCGGCGATTGGAAAGGTCAATGGATTGCACTAGCCGGATGGCAATTCGGAGCTTTCAAATGCCAACCCAGAGACGAACGCATCGGTTGGCAGAAGACCGAACAGTACCGGCGTCTACACTTGATCGTCAATAATATGCGGTTCCTGATCATGGGCAAGCCCAACATCTTTCCCTACCTCGGTTCGTACCTTCTATCGGCTATGACCCGCCGGATCAGCGCAGATTGGCAGAAATTATTCGGCCATCAACTCTTGTTAGCCGAAACCTTCGTCGAGCAACCAACCTTTCACGGAAAAATGTACCTGGCGGCTAATTGGCATTTGCTGGGTGAAACCAAAGGCTATGCCCGCACTCATGAAGCTTACTCCAAATACACCGGAAAGCTCAAACAGATTTGGGTCAAACCACTGCGCCGCGACGCCTATCGAATCCTGTCGCGTAAAGCACCGGTACCCGAATCAATCGTTCCCGCCAGGATCCCCTTGGCTCTCAGTGTCGACCGTATGCGTTCACTCTATGATGAATTACGCGATCTTAAGGACGATGATCAAGTCCCTATGTTTAAGCACCGGTCCGTTTCAGTGCTCGCTGTCCATATTATGGCGCTGTTATCCAACCGATACGGCGTCTGCGGCACCTCTGATCTCTCGAAAGAACTGAACCAAGAAGAACTCAAGGCAGTGGGTTCAACGCTCAGCAAAACCGGACGCTTCCTGCCAATCTCGAAATCTGCGGTGCATAATCACTTGCAGTGGGTTGATTTTGATATTCCCGACAAGATCTCTCAACATTATGGGACGCCCCGATTCCGGGTGGCTCGAAAACTGGCGGACGATATCCAACGACGCCGTAGTCTCGCTCGAAACGATAAGGGACCGATCGCTTCAGTCGCTGCGATCGATCACGACACCGGCCACGCTCTTTACGCTTCGCATCTTAAAGACTCGCTAAGCGAACGGCCCACCGTTAACGAATTACTGAAACAAGCCGAGGTTCAAGGAGCGATCATCAGCCTTGACGCCCTTCATTCTGCTCGCAAAACCGCCCGACTCATTAAAGACGGCCATCGCGCCGAATACTTCGTCGTCATCAATGAAACCGCAACGGAAACTTGCAATGCGTTCGACGCTATCGAGTGGGATAACTACCGGTCGCTAGTTCAGAGCGAATCCATAGACCTGGCTTATTGTCGATTCGAACAACGCAGCATCGAAATTCTGCTACCCCGCAAGGCAATGTTCAATTATCCCCATTTAGCGCAAATTGCCCGAATTCGATACTTCAGGAAACGATTCGAGCGAGAGGAAACCCAGACCGTCTATGTCCTCACTTCGCTGAATTCCGATCAGGCTTCACCAGAAGAACTGTTCGAACTCGAACTCGGACATCGGCGCGTCGAACATCAACATCTCGATTGCCATACCGACTGGTTCGGCGAAGATTTTGACGGAATCGAGAAGAACGACGGATCCAACAAGCGAACACATGGTCTCAGGCGCAGATTGGCCTTGATCTTTTCCACTCTACCGGTCGAGATAACCGACGCCGACCCGCCTCACGATCAAGCGAAACGTTAGAAGTCCCTTAAAGCACGCCCCTGTCGCCTCGGTCGTCGCATCAATCGTTCCTGCCCCTTCGGTTCGAACCGTCACCTTGGCGAAACTCTGTTCTCTCGCGTTTTCGACCAGCCTTGGCGGCCAGCCGAAAATCGATATCGTCTGAGCGAACCGAGATCGAATCGGTCGCCTCTCAGGATGAAATCGGCTTCCGGTGTTCGTTAGAAAAAAAATCGATTCCAGGGAATCAACTGCTTGACAAATATCGCTTGCATCCCCAGAGTGTTTTCTCTGTATTCTTCAGGCGGCGGGTGTTGCTTAGTGGTAAAGCTCCAGCCTTCCAAGCTGGCGACGAGGGTTCGATTCCCTCCACCCGCTCCAAATTGAAACTGGTCGCGGCTACCGGCCGTCGCGAGAATCTGCCCGGCGGAAATCGAACTGACCGTCCTGAATCAATTCCAGATCTCAGGCTCGCGACAATCGAAACCGACTTGAATATCTGACTTGGCCCACGACATGAACGATCCCCAAAGGAAATACACCATGGGTTACGGGGAGGCCTTCGAACGTTTTCTCCTGAACCGGAGCGCGATCAACTGTTCGGCCAATCTGCTCGCCCGTCTGGAACCCGGAATGCGCATCCTCGATTGCGGCTGCGGCCCCGGAGCGATTTCTTTAGAACTGGGACAGGCGGTTCAGCCCGGAGAGTTGCAGGGCTTGGACATCGAACAATCTCAGATCGAGAAAGCGAGACTTCGGGCTGCCCTCGCCGGCTGCGATAACGCCTATTTCCAGGTTGGTCAGGCGACCGATCTTCCGTTCGAAAACGATTCGTTCGACGCCGTCCATTGCCACGCTCTCGTCATGCACGTCCCCGATACTCCGGTCCTGATGGCCGAACTGAAACGGGTGCTCAAGCCTGAAGGCCTGTTATTCGCGAGGGATATGATCGGTTCGTCGACTTTCTTTCATAGCAGCCTGCATTCGTTCGAGGACATGATGAAAATGTTTCTCGCCCTGATCGATGCCAACGGCGGCCATGCTGAAATGGGCAAGGAATTGAAGGGAGTTTTTCTGGAAGCCGGGTTCTCGAATATCCTCTTGGCGAATACCTCCTTCGAGTGCTACAGCACGCCCGATGAACTGTTGTTCGCCAACACCTTTATCGACGAATGGTTCTTTGCCCCGGAAACCAAAAAAGCCGCCATCAATCATGGCCTAACGACCGAAGAACAACTCCAGAGATGGCAGAACAACTTGCAGGAATGCAAAAATTCTACCGATTCGCTCTTTTCATTGGCCTGGGGTGAATGTTTGGCCCGCAAATCCTGACTCCTTCCCAACGGAAAATCCCTCGTTCTCGATCCCGACAGAACCGTCAGGCTTCGAGTCGCAGTAGAGAAACAGGGATTCGGGATAATATCGTTTCAGCCAGGATCTTCCGGTTTTTCCGGATGCCAGCAACGCGGTTGAAAGTGCATCGGCCGCACAGGCGTCGGGCAACTGAATCACGCCCATGATCCCTCCCTCGACCGGACCGGCATCTTCCCGGTCCAAAACATGACCATACTCTCTCGAACCCGCTCGGAACGATTTCCCTCGCCCAGCCGATACCGACAAACTTTCTCCCTTGAGAAAAGCAATCCCCAGGAACTGTCGAGTCGCTCCCGGTTCTCTGGAATCATACCCCGGTTCAGGTATGGCTATTTTCCAGGCCTCCTGGTCCAAGGGCGTTCCGATGGTCGCTACCGTACTGGTGCCTCCATGAAGAAGAGCGCTCTCGATGCCGTTTTCCCTCAGGATTTCCCGGGCTCTTTCCAAGGCGAATCCCTTCCCGACCGATCCGAAATCCAGCATCATTCCCTCACGCTCGAATCGGACGCTAAACTTGTCAGAATCCAATAACACCCGGTGCATTCCGACTAACAGTCGGGCCTGCTTTACTGCTTCGGAATCAGGTAACCTTCCGGCGCCGTCCACAAATCCCCAACATCGACTTAACGGCCCTAACGTGATATCGAACGCTCCTCCCGTTTGGTGCGTCCAGATTCGGCACTGTTCCAGCAGCCGAAAGACTGTCGGTTCCACCCGGACCGGTTCACGTGAGGCTTTTTGATTGACTCGATTAATCTGGCTGTCGGAACGGTAAATGCTCAACTGAGATTCCGCCCAACGAATTTCTTCCAGAGCCTCCTCCCCCAATGCCCTGAGACTCATGGGGTTATCGCCGTTCAAGACGAACTCAAAGCGAGTAGCCATTGCCTCGCACGCTACTTTGACAGTCGTTGCCATGCTGACTTGATTACGTGTGAAACATTTAGCCCCGAAAAAATACTAAATCTGAATTCCGTTTGTTCACTGCTAACTAAAGTCGAGGCCTTCCATAAGCATTAAAAGTTTTCATCTACAAATTATTCTATATCCGTTTAATATCATAATATCCATTGCGACGAATTTCTTTCGTTAGTTTTTCTAAAAATCAAATATTCCAATGAAGATAAAAATATCATCACTGTGAAACATTGCGATCTAAACATCTATTGATCGAAATTTAATTCTGGATCTTCAGGTTTTTTGTTTTTCGCTAGTCGAGAAATCTCTGGCCAACTTTGAACGAGTGAATTATAAGAAAGTGCTTCGGCAGCTCTTTTTTTACGTTCACATAATGTATAAAGTCGGTAACATAGATCTTTGACTTTACCGACTTCTCCTCCAAGTTTCTGAATTAATTCAGAGGCTCCTTGTTCACCGTCAGTGTCATGAGCAAATATTAAGTGATGAACAACCTCCCACACTGAAGATCGTTTATCATTCTCTGGTGACCAATCTTTGGAAAGTTCATCAGGTTTTAAAAGTCTCACTGCACCTCTCTTCGATTCAAGAATCCCAGCTTCTACCAATCCTTCTACGCTCGTGTTCTGGGCTTTAGAAAGTGTTTCTGCGCTACCAAAATTACCGGATTCGAAACCATGTTGGTCAAACCAAGCCAATGCCCATCGACTATCTGCATCAAGATCTCCTTCTTGTTCAGCGAGTACTTCATCAAGAATTTGGTTAATTGACGATAAAGCTTCTCTTACCGTCATCGAAGTTCCATCTGCGTCAAGTACCTTCTCGTAACGGGTGTATACCGCCATTCCAGGTCCGATGGCGGCTTGCGCTAAGTCTACGGGGGCAATGTTTCCGGATTGTAGTAACCGTAATGCAGAAGGTAGTTCCGAGCGTAATACAGTTAAGAATTCACGTCGTGTGGCTATTGGTGCGTCTTGAGGGCGGTGACGACAAACGAGTATGATGCTCGAAGCTAGCGTGTTTGCGTTTCTTGCTATAATCCTCCCAGAACTTTCAGTTCGCATTGGCCAGGTACCGTTAATTGAAAAACCCGATTTAATTGTTGCGTTAAGGAAAGTTTCCCAACCTGTGCTGGCTGTCCCGCCATCGTTATTAGTCTCTGATTGTTTGAATGCGTAGTAAATAGTAACAGGAAATCCAGGATGAACCTGTTTAGCGAGATTGGAAAATGCCTTTGTCATGCCCTCAAGAAAAAACAGTTCTGCGGCCTTTTTGCTCGTGTGACGATGTGGAGTGGCAACCAGTTCCTCGGCTTTCGGAACAACCAATGTAGAAAACAGATCTGGAAAAACTGGCTTTAATGATCGGCGGAGCCAGACGTAAAAGAAATCCGATAAATCAGCATATCCGATATTGTCGTAGTACGGAGGATCAGTCGATATCAAGGTAGCGTTTTGAATCTCCAGGCCTGCTGCGTCTTGGTGAAAGCTGTAACCATAAGGTTTGGCCGGGAGTGAATCGAGAACCATGGTGATCTTTGCTAATATTGCTTTTAAGCTACCACCAGTCGTAGCAAACGGATTAGCTTCTGCATAATCCCACATCATCGGAATTGCTTGCCTGGCGAAAGTTTCTCGAAATGCTCCTCGATCACTCATCCATGTTGTGATAGACGAACCAAGATTAGCGATTTTCGATATTATAAATCCCAAATACAGGGACACTGCCTCGGCATAAGCTATCGCCCCTGAACCACCTTCTTGCAAGGAACGATTGTCATTAGAAATCCTAACAGTAGCTGAGTCCGACAGAACATTCTTTTTCACTTCTTGAACCAAATCACAGAATGTTGTTAGAGCAACAAGCTGGCGGGATGAAAATAGATCAGCCCATTTGAAAAACCCATATCCCCGCCCGCTAACCAAATTAGTGGTATCTCGATTCATAGTTTCTTCGGGATTCCATCGGGGTTGTGCTAGGAAAGCGATTTCTACGTTGCAGCAAGTTGGAGGAAGATAAACTCGCCCTCGGTTGCCCTCTGCAACAACAGCCATAAGAGTTGAGTTCATCCTTCCAGCTATGCTTTCTGCTTTGATGTAGTCTGGTGATATAGGCGAACCAGACATTACACATCGAAAATTAGCTCCTCTTGAAAGTTTAGTTCCGAGTTTTACAACTCTTGTGTCTAGAGGCGGTCCAACTTCAACTCTAAACTTATAATTATGATGATTGACTACGGGAACAACGTATGCTTCCTTACCTTTTTTTGTCGAGAGCATAAACGTTGAGGTGAGGGGGACATCGACATTAGCGAAGGCAGGATTTGGACTCTTCACCGTCCGTGCCCACAGCCATGCGATCACCGTTAAATTCTTACCCACGTACGGTTTTAGATCCGGACGCTCTTGTGTCATATCTGAAGTAATTTCAACCGTTGGATAATAATTTCCGATTCGCTTTTTCGCTTCGTTTTTCATCCACTGTCCATAATACCGAATATCCTCGGCAAGCCCTTGCGCACCGCGCCACATCTTTCCTTTGTTGATCGACTGATACCGAGAATCAGGATTCACCGGCTCATTCCCCGAAAATTTTGGCGGCACTTCGATCATCGCCTTATTAATCAGTACGGCGACAGGGTTCAGATCGCTGGCGTTTGCCTCTAGGCCTAATCGCTGTGCCTCAAGGGGGAGGGAACCACCGCCGGCAAACGGATCGTGAAAAACGGGTAAACGATCCGGATGATACAACTTTTCAGCTTGAGGATGATTGGCGTTGGCGGCGCATTCCCGTTTCCAACTCTCCCGGATTTCGTTTCGTGCCTGGTCGAGCACTCTCTCGTTAGTCGTGTTTTCCCAAAGGACCAACTCTTCAAGAATCTTAAATAGGCGCTTTCGTTCCAATTCTGCAATTACCTCGCGCAATGTTACCTTATCGGATATTTCTTCTCGATCCGCTGATTCACCGTTAGCCTGTTGACGTTGCGCCAGAGTTCGTTGTGCAATCTCCCTTTTATCAGGAGATGCTAGAAGTTCGTCAATGTACGTGGAAGGATCGTCTACCAATTGAGCGAATATCACGGCACGCGCCGCAGCCAAAGGTCTTCTTGCCCACCAAAGGTGCAAGGTCGATGGATGTCCGTGACGGATCGATTTCTCCCTTGTTGAAGCAGCATTAATCGAATCCAGAGGTAATGCCACCTCGATCAGTTTTCTGCGAAGTAGGTTCATTTGTTCGTGAGCAAATCCGAAAAATGCTTATGCTGATGTGGTGCATCCATTTTTGTCAAGCTCAATTTTTTCAGAAATTATCACGTTCGCACGTTGCGTAGTATATCGAGCTTTATTTATTCGGAAATATAAATCTAGGCAACTTTAATCAGGGGATATATTTCAGAGCCGATATTCAAATGTCCGATCTGCGAATCGCTCACGGTAATCCTTGAGGCTTACAAGTACTGCTGCTGGATTTCTTCGGCGATAGATTATGATAGGTTTCCCATTATGTTTCATTTGGTCAAGCACTTTCCCAAGGGACTGACGGAGTTCTAGAGCATTTACAAACTCCTTCTCCAGCAACAGACTATTAGTTACACGGTTAGCCGTCAAGTTTACATTTGATGATTTCGGCAGTGATTTTGTCGAGTAGTTGTTGGATATGGAATGATTTTCTGAATTATCCACAAGCTTTGTTTGTTGTTGTGAAGTAATTAGTTCTTCAGATAGCAACGATGAGATTGCGCATCCAATTCGTTCGGCCGCTGCTTCTGTATCCCGATTGCTGACATGAACATATCGGAGAGTCATCCGAATCTGCGAATGTCCAAGCAGGCGTGATACTACCGGCAATGGAACTGACTGCATGACTGCATGACTAGCAAAGGTGTGCCGAAGGTCATGTAATCTTACATCTGAAATCTCGGCTTTGATGCGCACTTTCCTCCAAAGAGACAACTCGTTAGAGCGTTTCTGCGATAAATTAGTCAACAAAGGGAACACGAACGGGCTATTTGTTTGAGGCTGGCGTGCGAGAACTGCACTTGCCTGTGTGTTTAGAACGACTCTCCTTGGTCCGGTCTTGCTATCGGGGAGATTAAGGAAGTTCCCATTAATTTCAGACCAGCGCAATCCGATTATTTCACCCTTTCGGCATCCGGTTAACAAAAGCAATCGTATTATTTCAGCTTGTTGATTGCCCGATCCTCGACCTTGGTGTGTATCCAAAGCTATATACAAACGATCGATTTCCGTTCTTGTTAAAAAACGCATAGGTTGCTGACTCCGATTACGACGAATATCCCTCGTGGGATTAATAGTAACATGTTTGCATTTGATAGCATAATTGAATATTTGACGCAATACATCCAAAGAGCGATTAGCTCCTATTGGAGATTTTCTGCTGTAATCGTCGAACCACTTATGTACTGACTTACGAGAGATCCGGTCTAGATGGCACGTTCCAAATGTCGGTATTAATTGGGTCCGCAGAATACTGTCAACGCGTTGTTGAGTCGACGGTTTGCAACGTTCGTAGCAAGCTACTTTCCATTTATCATTGATAAATTGGTGAAACGTCAATGAGATCATAGTTTAGTATTTAGAGTGCCTCCAACAACTTCCGCTGCTTGGATAATTAATGGATCATCCATATGGGTATACCTTAGTGTGGTTGTCGGGTCTCTGTGCCCCAACAAACGGCCAACTGTCAATATCGTCTCTCCTTGTCGCATTGCAAAGCTAGCGTAATTATGACGTAGATCGTGAAGTCGCACATCTGATAATCCCGCATTCTTTCGTACGATTCGCCAACAACGATATAAGGTCTCGGTGGGCATAGGCCCTTCCCCCTTTGTTGGAGGGAATATCCACTCTTCAGTACGAGGGATTCGTTTGATAACTTCGCGTGCGGGAGATGAAAGCCAAACTGTTCGTGGTCCGGTCTTGCTGTCGCGCAGAAATAAATGACCCTCACGATAGTCTGACCATTTTAACAATCTTACTTCTCCCTGCCTACAGCCGGTCAACACTAGCAAACGCACCAATGATACAGCAGATGGCGAGACAGCTTCGTGGGACGTCAGTGCGGCACCCAGTTGTTTCATCTCCTCATTAGTTAAAAACCGTTCCCGGCTGTTTTCCCGGTAACGTGATATACCCACGCAAGGATTGCTGGCGCCAGACCTATACCCATAAATCTCCGCTTGTCGCATGATTACTGATAGAATTGGAAGCGAACGATTCGCAGCCGCTGGTGTCTCATGCAAGGTGGCAAACCATTTTTCCACTTCACTGCACGATATTTTCTTGATTGGACGCCCTCGAAACCACGGCAGAATTTTTTTTCGCAAGTACGCTCTATTCACCTTGGCTGTTTGTGGCTTCCATGTTCGGCCATATCGTTGAAAGACTTCTGTAGCGATTGTTTCGAAAAGAATTTCCTGATTTTTCATGCAATTGGCCATGTGATCAAGATGTATAACACCAACACGGCGGAAATGTTGCGCAATCCAGAAAAAGAATTGATTGATTACAGCACGACAATTACAATGCGACACTTGGGGCACGAGGCGCAAGGTTCATTGCATCGGTCGTAGGGGGCATTCTGCCGGACGGAGTTGGGACGGTCAAGCGGAAAGAGAGAGAGTCGATCTACTGGAGGTCAAGGAAAGCGATGAGCATCCCGCGAAGGGGTGCAACGGTTTAAGAATGGACAGGCGCCGCGACGTAGCGAGCAGACTACTCTGATACGGAAGGTAACAATGGCTCCGATAAAAACTGCTTGGAAAAGAAAAATCGACTAGTCAGCTGGGAATAGGGGGTCAATCCAGGGCTGGAACTTCTGCCTTCTGAGGAGGTCGTTCCAGTCGTTAGCTCCTTGAGGTCTCAGGCGAAATCATGTGGTGAATCACAATTGCTTGGGGAAAAGGAAGGGGGGTTGTTTCTCGGGACCAACCTCGCGTCTGGAACGGCTCACCGCCGTCATTGGCGCCCGGTGATCTGAGTGCGCCGGATTGGGGAGGATGACCGGGTGAACGGCCTTCGAGGGCGGGCGTCAACCATCGAACCTTGCTCCGCTCGTTCGGCAACTTCGGCGGCAGGCATCCGGATTCTCTTTCTCGTGGGCTGTTGGCTCCCTAAGCGGTTGCGACGGGAACGAGACCGCGGTCAAGTCGAGGATCGGGATTCCCGAGCAGTGGGAGTGGCTGATGAAGAGCCGGTTGTGATGGGAAGGTTGACGCTGTGAGACGGCTCGGCAGCACCGTCGGTCCGGTGATGTTCCAAAGCGGCGCGGCAGCGATAGCTTTGGGTGTTGATCTCGAAGATGGTAGCGTGATGGACGAGTCGATTGACCTTGGCGACGGCGGTGGCCTGGTCGGGAAAGATTCGATCCCATTGGGCGAAAGGCAAATTGGCTGTGAGGAGGATGGAACGTTGTTCGTAGCAATAGGAGATCAGTTTGAAGAGGACGGCACTTTCTTCCCGTTCGCGGGTGACACAGGCGAAATCGTCGAGGATGAGGAGGTGGAACTTGTGACGACGCGCGAGCAGTCCATCGAGCTCGAGATGGCGTTGAGCGACCAGCGTTTTCTGGACGAAGCTAGAGGTTCCAGTGAAGAGCACCTTAAGGCCCCTGGCACACGAGGGAGAGGCCGATGGCGGAGGCGAAGGCCTGAACGCGTGCTTTGGGCGAGGACGGGATGAGGCTGAAATCGAATCCTTCGAGGTTCTTGCCGAGGAGGAGTTTGGCCTGCCGGGTATGTCGGTCGAGGCGCCGGTTGTCCCTTTCGGTCAATTCGAATTCGGCGAGGGAGAAGAGGAATGTTGACGCCGGCCAACCCTCCTTGTCGGCGCATTGAGCAGGATCCGCCACTCGGTCTAGATAGAGAGCAGTCGCAGATCGGAGAGCATGAGGGAAAGTCGGTCGGGATCGACGGCTTGTGGAGGTGTGGAGCGGATGGTCATGGCGAGAGGCGATTGCCGAACAGATTGGAGTACTGACCGAGGTTGCCCACGGCGACGTCTTGACGAGGCATGGAATGCTCCTTGAACGCAAAGCGAGTTCTCAGGGACTCGACGTCGGGGAGGGAGCCGGTCCGAAGCGATGCTTCGATGGCGTCGGCGATTTCCGCTTCGCAGCCGTTTTCGTGGGCCAAGGCAAGGAAATCGACGGTGAGACGGCATGCTTGTCTTTCGCTCACGGATTCCATCGCTTGATCGAAGAAGTGGCGATAAGCCTCTCGAGGAAAGAGCTCATTGCGGTAGGTCAGATGTGCCAGAGCCATGGGTTGGCGCTTCAGGTACTGGATGACGTGCCGATAATCGATGACGTTGGGACGGTGCGTCCGATGTCCACGAGGCAAGATTTCGATCCTGGTTTCTCTATGAAAGAGTTCGATTTGGTCATCGAAGATGCGAGCCTTGAGCCGGTAGCCGATGAATCGCGAAGGCATTGAGTAGTAAACCTTTCGAATGCGGAAGCCAGCGGTGCTGGTCACCGTGACCATGACCTCTTCGCAGTCGCAAGGATTCGATGGCGGCAGCGGGTTCAGATGGCCCCGTTCGGTCTCGATGTCCTTCGCCACCCTAGCGTTTTCACGAGCGACGATATTCGCGACGAAGGTTCGGTAGGCGTTCAGGCACTTGAACTCCCGGGATCCGAAGTTCCAGCTCGCCTCGAACCCGGTCCTTGAAATGACGATGCGAGCTTTCGATGGCGCCGTTCTCGTGGGCCACGCCCCGGTTGTTGCGGGATGGTTTATCCCATAGTGTTCGCACCAAGGCCTTGAAGCGCCCGGTCAAGTCCTCCGCTACGTCCTGGGCCAGATTGCGGAAGGCCGCGGAGAGACTGTCGGTTCGGAGCTCGTGGGGGACTCCGCCCAGTTCGGTGAAGGCACCCTGAATTCCCTCGGCCATGGCGGTGAAGGACTCGCCGTTAACGACCACAGAGACGAATCAGTAGCACTACCATGGGAGACGAAAGTGCCGACAGGCCTCTTCGTCTGCGGGAACATGACTTCCTTTTCCGCACCGTTTTGGGTTCGCCACGCCCGAATCCGCCGTTTCAGAGTCCGACGGTAGTTCGGCTTGAATTCCGGTTCGGTGTTCCGCAAATCGTGGAACACCGTGATGGGCTTGATGTCGGGGCATCTCTCCAGAATGGGGACGACCTTGGATTCGAAGAACGTGGCCAGGGGATCCGGGCGAGTGCGTTGACGGGGCGGGGAATCCTCGGAAGGTTGATTTCCGGCCTGTTTCCTGGCCTTTTCGAGGGTCCGATAGCCCGCTGATCGGTGGACCCCGATGGCGGCGGCGGCGGACGCGACTCCTTTTTTCGGGCGCAATTGCATGAACAGTTTCTTCTGCTGAGGTGTGACTCGTCGTTTGGTCATGTTGGTTCTCCGTCCGCACACGTGGTCGTGCCGACGGGCCAACTATCCACCGATCAGAAGAACTTGCAGCCTTTTTTGGGCAGGGCTCCGGCCACCCCTGCGGGTCCCCCAGACACAGAGGGATCCTTTCCCCCGATTTTTCGCATTGTAATTGTCGTGCAACACCCGAATCTGCCGGGAACTCGATCAACGGGTTCAAGAGTTTCACTAACGCCCGATCGAGGGCGACTGGATGTTTCTCTGGCTCGACGCCACCTATTTGAAAGTCCGCCTCGACGGACACGTCCGGTCAGTCGCCGTCTTGATCGCCTTGAAGGTCGATTCGGAAGGACGCCGCGAGGTGTTGGGGTTGGATGTCGTTTCCAGCGAATCCCGGCAAAGCTGGTCCGAGTTCCTCCGATCGTTGCAGCACCGCGGTTTGAAACCAGTCCGGCTGATCATCTCCGACGAACACGAAGGCCTCAAGGCCTCGATCGCCGCAGTGATGCCTTTGCGGCAACAACGTTGCCGAGTGCATTTCATGCGGAATTTGCTGGCGCATGTCCCCCGGAGCGATCAAGCCCGAGTCGCCGAACTGGTCCGATCGGCTTTCCGAACGGACGAGCCCGAAACCGCTCGGGAATCGTCCGGAACCCCGGCGAATCCCGCCCCCTCCGAGGCGAATCAACCGAGCGAATCCCCATGCCGTTGGCAACAGGTGGCCGATCAATTAGCCGCTCAATATCCCCAAATCTCGGAAACGATGATCCAAGCCCAAAACGATGTCTTGGCGTCTCAGCAGTTTTCCCTCGCTTGGCAGAACCAACTTCACAGCACCAATTCAATCGAACGACTCAACCGGGAAATCAAACGGCGCACGGATGCCGTAGGCGTCTTTCCTAACGTCGACTCGATCCTTCGCCTCGTGGGCACTCTGCTTCTGCACCAAAACCGCCAGTGGCAGAACGAGAAATACTACTTGGATCCCGGGGCGATCCGACAAATCGTCGTCGGTGCTTGATCGTTCGCTGCTAGCGGGGGGTTGGCCACCGTCAATCGGAAGGTCGCTGAGATTGCCCCGCACTCTCGGATTCCTTTCCTTGGGAAGCGTGGCGGAATTGACCACCACCACGCACCGAAGTGTCTCCTCTCGGGCATGATGCGATCCGGAGTTGGTTTGTCCCGCCAGATCGCAGGCGAAGAACCCCAGAATAGCTCTCCTGATCTCTGCAGAGTCCCTTGCTTGACTCATCCCAGGAAACGCGGGACCAAGAGCCGTAGGCGAGCCCCGAACGGAACTAGTGCTGCGACCGCAGGTCGTCACGCGTGACACCCGCAAAACGTATTTCGGTCTACCGAAAAAAAAGTCTTGTCCCTAGTCCAGATTTCGACATAATGCCCCGAAATCCCGACACGAGTCGGGGTGGCAATCTTGGTGATCCAGATTCTGCCGAGGAGCCCGAACCGAGCTGCTCTGCCGAAGGGTTAGTTACACCACTATTTTGGACTCAATCAGTTTCCGCTCATCAATTCCGGGAAGAAAACAATCTCAATCAGAAATTCAACCGTTCACGATTGAAAATTATGAATTCTCAGATTCCGTTTTATTCACCCAGAATTCAAAGTTTTTTTCATTCTAAAAAAAAATCGTAACGAAATTCGTGATTTTAGTTCGATAAATCTAAAAAAACAAGTGTTATCTTAATGATGAACGTAGAAACCACAATGATTTTGAGCATGATATTCCTCAGTGGTGATCAGAAATCATCCCAAAATCAAATTGGTCATGGTAGATAGTCTCACAGTCGAGGAGTTTCTAATAAATCAGTGCCCAAATGGATCGCTGTTGTCAGATAAAATTCCTCAATGCCCGTATTTTCAACCACAATTCTAATCGTTTCGATATTATTCCGAATCTATTTTACTATGAAACTTCACCGCGTTAAACTAATTGAAGTGGCTCTTCCTCTTGATGAGATAAACGCCGCAGGTGCAAGGGAGAAGTCGGTTCGGCATGGTCACCCATCCACCCTACATCTTTGGTGGTCAAGAAAACCATTGGCTGTTGCGCGTGCGGTAATTTTCGCTCAAATGGTGGACGACCCTTCCGAATATGTCGATGCACTCCTGTCATCTCCCAGAATCAAGCAGGCGGCACAAATTATACTGAAAGAACGCAGAAAGTCTAGCAATGATTCGTCAAGTCAAACAAGTATATCGGATGAGTCGGCACTGTATGAGATTGTCGCAGAGCAAGAGCGAAAGCGCCTATTTAAGATTCTTGAAGAGTTGGTCCTTTGGGAAAACACGACTAACGAGAAAGTGCTCGAACAGGCTCGGAATGAAATTCGGTTAAGCTGGCAGCGGGCGTGCGAAGAGAATTCTGATCATCCCCAAGCTGACGAGTTGTTCCGACCGGACCGGATGCCTGCTTTCCACGACCCGTTTGCAGGTGGAGGTTCGCTTCCACTCGAAGCACAGCGTTTAGGGCTTGAGGCATATGCGAGCGACCTGAATCCAGTCGCTGTGCTTATTAATAAAGCTATGATCGAAGTTCCTCCGAAGTTCGCGGGGTATGCACCTGTGAATCCCCAGTCCCGGGATGAACCAAATATTGTTGAGAAAATTTGGCGAGGACCTCAGGGGCTTGCAGAAGACGTTCGATACTACGGGCAGTGGATGCACGATGAAGCTCAACGGCGTATCGGTCATTTATACCCGACCTTAGAGGTGACCCCGGCCATGATTCAGGAACGGCCCGATCTGAAACCGTACGAAAGTCGAAAATTGACGGTCATTGCGTGGCTGTGGGCACGCACAGTGAAGAGCCCAAACCCGGCATTTGCCGAAGTGGATGTGCCTCTCGCATCGACCTTCATGCTGTCAACAAAGAAGGGCAAGGAGGCATATATCGTGCCAATAATCAAGGATAAGAATTACGAATTTGAGATTAAAGTCGGCAACCCTCTGTACGAAAGCGTGGCGAGGAACGGAACATCCGCTGGAAAACGACGAGCGTTTCGCTGTATCATGTCAGGAGTTCCGGTGTCATACGAGCACATTCGAAAAGAAGGTAAAGCTGGCTGCATTGGGTCACGATTGATGGCGATTGTTGCCGAGGGAAAACGGGGAAGAGTGTACCTTTCACCTTCGGCAACACATGAAGCAATAGCTAACCAAACGATTTCGACATGGAAGCCGGATTGTGATATGCCTAAGAAACACCGTAATTTCCAAGGCCCGGGCTACGGATTAGACACCTTCGGAGATCTCTTTACTACTCGTCAGCTTGTCACTTTGACAAAGTTTACAGACTTGATTCAAAGAGCAAAAGTACAAGTCTACCAAGATGCCATTGCGTCGGGGCTACCTAGCGACAGACCGCTTAGTGACGGCGGATCGGGAGCGACAGCGTACGCCGAGGCGGTGTCCCTGTATTTGGCTATGTGTGTGAGTAGAGCTACAGACTTCTGGTCAACTAATGCAAGTTGGTTGAACGGTTTAGAAACTATGTGTCATACATTTTCACGACAGGCCTTACCAATGATGTGGGACTTTGCTGAAGCAAATCCATTCAGTCATTCTGGAGGCAATTGGGAGGGTACATGTCTTAAATTAGTGGCAAAGGTTGTTGATAATTTTATTTCATCTCAATCAGGAGTAGCTGAGCAAACAAATGCAATCGAATCCAATTTGAGGACAAACACTATTATTTCTACAGACCCACCTTATTACGATAACATTGGTTATGCCGATTTATCAGACTTTTTTTATGTTTGGCTTCGTCGTTCAATACGATCTGTATACCCAGATCTTTTCTCTACTGTAGTTGTTCCAAAAAACGAAGAATTAGTTGCGACTCCGTACCGTCATGGCGGAAAAAAGGAAGCTGAGAGTTTTTTTCTTGAAGGGATGACCAAAGCAATCCGCTGTATTGCTGATCAAACCTATTCCGAATATCCCGTCACAATATATTATGCATTTAAACAATCCGAACAAAAAAGAGATGGAAGTGTTAGGCGAACAGGATGGGAAACATTTTTGGACGCAGTAATTCGTTCCGGATTTTCGATAACTGGAACTTGGCCGATGCGAACGGAGCGAAGTGCTCGATCCAATAGCATTGGAACAAATGCGCTTGCATCTAGCGTCGTTCTCGTATGTCGTAAGCGTCGAGCCAATATTCAGACTACAACGCGACGAGAGTATATTACGGCGTTAAAGCAGGAATTGCCTCAAGCTCTGCGTCTTTTGCAATCGGGTAACGTGGCACCCGTCGACTTAGCGCAGGCCGCTATCGGACCAGGAATGGCGGTATACACCCGTTACGCCTCGTCTAACAAAAAGCTTTTTAACTACGTTTCCCCTCCTTCTTTGCCACCAAGTTACCCATTAGTATCCATCGCAGCATGATCAATTTAAGAATTTATGAAATTTGAAATCTATTAGTCTGCGGATCATTTAACTTTCACTCTCATTGAAATATCTAAATGATAATATCGCGATAACTACATTCTCATCCCTTTTTAAATCATTAGTTAAATAAATGAGAAAATTAAAGAAAAACTAATCCTTTTCAAAACCGAAATGACTAAACTTTAAGGTTTTGCTATTTTCGTTTACAGTTCTCACGATCTGATCTGGAGTCCCGTCGGGAATCTCAGCATCGATATCTAGCTTGACCGTAACTTTAGCTCCGACCAAACCTGCTAAATGGGAAATCACCTCCTCAGCAATCCGACCAGCTTCAGATCCGGTTCGAATTGAATCAAGTGCAACCGTTCCATGAAATCGAGTCGGTTTTATTTTAGGAGATTCAATCGGTGAAGTTGGTGAAACCGGTTGTGATACTGGTGGGTTCCCTGTTGGAGAAGATGGAGTTTTTAGTTCTTTTTTCAATTGTCGATCGGCCACCTTTGACTTAACTATGAATCCCGAACTATTTTCATCCAACTGAGATAAATGTTGACCTGTTCGAAGTCCTAAATAACGCCCTATTTGATCGTCGAATTTATCGGCGTAAGCGAAGCTATCAGTCAACCAGGTCAATAAATTTACTCCATCAATCACAGCTTTAAGTAAAACCGTTGGATCTTTCATACGAGGAAGATAAGGATATCTCGCAAAATCATCAATAATTTGCCTAACAGTCACGTGGTCATCACGCCAAAGGGGTATACGATCCAGTTCTATACGCAAGCATATACCGGCGAAACTAGAATTCATTAACTCCTCGGTTTTCAACCGTTTGGCAATGCGTCCGGTAAAATCTCCGGAATCGGTCAAACGAATAGTTTCCCAACTTACAGAATCGTTAGGATTTCCCTGTCTGGGAACTAACAGCCACTGATAGGTCTCCGGTAGACGAGCGTCAACGATTTGTTCAGCAGAGTCACATTGTGTTTCCGCTTGTTGAATCTGTTGGGTCGCTAAATTAAGGGATTCCTTATCTTTAAGGATAGATTGCCATGCTAAATGCCGACAAACGGCTTCTTCATAATCTTGAAGGCGAGATTGATCTGGAGCCAAAAACACGAGAGTATTACGATAAAGTCTCGGAGCGTTTCCTCGAGATTCGAGAAACTCTGTCGCCTTCTTTTGAGCCGGGGAGTCCGGATCCTTGTGATACGGAAAATCGGTTCCGAGCACAATTAGGCGAGTCTCTCGCGTATCTGGAACATCATGCGGAGAATTAGGAGTCGTATGTACGCGACTAAAACCACCAGCCGACTTCAGCGCAGTTCGTAAACCCTCGTAAATACGCTTAGCAATCCGATCAGCATCCCTTTTAATCTGTCCGGCTCGGTCCTCAGCTAATTTAGTGACGGTAGGCCGGGTATCATACCAATATCGGGTTCCTTCCTGAAACAGGTAAGTGGCTCTGCTGGAAAGGCGACGTAACGCGTCTCCGAAAACTGCCGTTGATTCACCAGGCAAGGCACTGCCAAGTTTTACGCGATGATCTTCGATCCCTTTTTGTGCCGGTACTGTTCCTGGTGCTGTTCCCAAGTAGATCGCACGAGCAACGCGTCGACAAGCGGAACACTTGCCGAGATTGGGGACTTCACCGTCAATTTGGTGCGGCAAAGAATTCACTCCGTCAACGTCCTTCTCAATAACCGGAGACCAATCGTCGGAAAGATAGCGCGTCAATTCCGACAGCACTTGCGATTCGTCCATCGAAATACTAGCAGGCATAATGAGGGGACTTCTGTCTTCCTTCGCCCACAAACTATGAATAACCGAAGCCATCAGTCGCAACACGCCTCGAGTCCGCTGGAAAGTAATCAATGTCGACCAATCGGTATAGAGGCGATCGAAGATTTCGGGATGAATCGGATAGGCGGCTATGATCCGCTTTTCGTAATCGGCCTCGCGGCACTCTGAGGGAAATTCCTGATGATGTTTGCGGTAAAATTCGACGAAAGTCCGGGCCACGAAATCTCGATCCTTGAATTGTCCCGAATCCGTCATTGGTTCGAACAGGCGGCGCCGAACGATTTCGAATCCCTCCTCTGAACTGGCTGGCCGCCAAGACGATTCGATGCGGCCAATCACGTTTCGCAATCGATCCAATGCTTCTCTACCACGTTGTCCGCCGACTTCTACAGTATCTGCCTTCACATGCGGCGATTCAGAAATATCCGACGCCGGAAGACTAATCACCAGCAGGCAGTTTTTGACCGCTTTCGCCGATTCGGTCAGCGACTGAGCAAAAGTAAATTGGGTATCGAAACTGCCGGCCGGTAAATCGCTTCGATCATGAAGTCCGCGCGCATAAGCCACCCATTCATCTACGAGAATTAGGCAGGGGCCGTATTTCAAAAACAATTCTCGAAGCTTATCGCCAGGATTGGTAGCGTTTTTGTCGTCTTCGGACAAAAACGCGAAAGCCTCTGCTCCCCCCAACTGCCAGGCTAATTCACCCCACAAAGTATTAATCTTCGTTCCGTCCTTCTTTTCTACGGAACTGCCTGGAGGAATCTTGTTGCCTACGAGAACAATGCGTTTCGCTTTCGGCAACTGATCCGATTCAGCCGTTTTCAAAACGTCATCGATTCCCTCCAATTCGCTCGATGTTGCCCCTGAAAACAAGTGATAAAGAGCAAGCATGGAATGCGTTTTGCCACCCCCAAAATTAGTCTGCAACTGGATAACCGGATCGCCACCGCGACCGGAAAGCCGTTGAACGGCATTGACTAACATGCCCTTTAAACTTTCGGTGAGATAAGTCCGCCTGAAGAATTCGGAAGGAACACGATAGTCGTCCGTCCCTTCGCCAAGGTACACTTGCCAAAGATCAGCGGCGAATTCCGCTTGCTGATACTTGCCGCTGGCGACGTCTTGATGAGGCGTCGCAACCTCACGCCAAGGCTTTAAGGAAGCAACAGTCGTTTCTCCGAGAGCGAGTTTGCTTTGCTTTTTCCTTTCCTGACGCGTCTGGTCGTCGAAGCGGGCGCGAAGCAAATTCCGCTTCATTTTATCGACTTCGTCGGCCTCGGTGGCCGAAATAGCCGTGAGCAAACGGGTAACCGTATCGAGCATTCGATAGGCATCGTCACCGGAAAACGTCTCCTGATGCGCCCAGCGATTCCGGTACTCGCGCAATTCGCTCACGAAGCTTCGTTCGGCATGACCGAAAATTTTTCTGAATACCGGATGCCAGACTTCCCACATGAGCTTGAGAAGCGCCGAAACGTCCCACTCGCTGATCGGTTGTTGGCTCAAACGTGTATCCTTGATGCTTTGAATCAAAGTTGCGTTGTCGACCTGTTTCTCGTCGACCGCCCGTCGCACCTCACGTTCGACGAAAGGAGCCAACCCGGTTTTCAACAAATCCAGGGATTTACTTACGCGCTCTTGATTGGTCATGGGACCGCTGTACCGATAGGCGTTTCATGCTTGAATCCCGATCCTAACTCGGATCTTCCGCCTTGTCGAGCAAGTTTTTGAGCTTGTAGTTGACGCTCGTAACGTTGAAATCCGGTTCGCTTCGGAACGGACGGCGAAGATAGGACACCCATTCGCCATCGTCCGCAAACAGAACGATGGCCAAGATATAGTCATCCGGCTTGTTCAACGAAAAGAGAATTTCGTTGCGGGTGACCGTTATCGTCTCCGCGTCTTTGAAGCGGCCCTTGACCTCGATGAAACGAAGCTTGCCGGAAAGAGGGTCTTTGCTCTCGATATCGTAGCCCAGCTTTTCCGTTTCGCGGTCGGTCGGCAAAAAACCAAGGTTTCGTTCAGTTTCCATCACAACGGCTCGCGCTCGCTCCGCCGAAGCTTGGGTATTTACCGTCTGCCCCATGGTCACCGAAGGGCATCCGGTCATCCGATCGATCAGGCCTCGAGGCACGACCAGCAAGCCTCCTAGCACGTTCGGCGGAGCCGAACCGATCAACGACTCGCGTTCCAACTCCTTCATCCGTTTGTCGAGCCGCCCGTGCAAGGTATTCGCCCGTCGACGCGCTTCGACAGAACTGATCCCGGAAGTGGATTCGTCGGTCGACTCCTTGAGTTTAAGTCGCTCCGTAAAGCTATCCCAGTAGGAAATCTCTTTCGACAACCGTTCCTTCACCGCTTTCTTGGTTTTACTTACGAGCTCGGTTCTCTCTCTCCGGATCTCTTCAAGATGTGCTGGAACGGCATCGGTAATGGCAAAAGTTTGCGCCTTGCTTTCCAAATCGCCGTCGATCCAACGACATTCTTCCTGTTTCAGAATTTCTTCGACAGACGGCTCGTCCTCCCCCAACGGTTGATAATCAAGGTAAGGCGCATAGTGCAAGCAACGGTTGTTCCCGTCAGCGCTCATTTCGACATAAAGCATCCGAACCGAAATCACTCGCAATTCACCCGCACGAGTCTTAGTTGCGTCCCGAAGCGCGTGTTCGACGGAAAAAAGCACCCGAGGCTCGGTCCCCTGATCGCGTTCGTCAACCAGAACGGCACCTCGTCTTAGCAGATCACGGTAATCCTCCAAGGTCAGATCGATAACCGAATCGAGTAACGGATGGCCCGGACAAACGAAGGCTGCTAACGGTCTGCCCGGAACGATAACGAGTTTCTTCTCGAACACGACACGCTCGTAACGCGGCAGTATCGGGCCATCGAAACCGAGACCGCGATTCCGAAGTCTTGAGGGCACATGAGGAATCTCGAATCGCTGTGGTTCGCGGCGACGAATGTCTCCGCTGAGACGCTGAAACGCTTCCCGAAAAAATGACTCGATATAATGAGGCTGCAACTTGCGTGCTTCGGCCCGTTCCATTTCCTGACGCACGGACTGGATGCTGGTCAAATCCATCACGTTCTTGACCAACTGTCCCTCCTCGATCAATTCCCGTAGGGCATTCTGATCGAGAACCTGATCAACGACGGTATCGAGTCTAGCTTTTACGTCAGGCTTTTCGCCGTAAAGCACGGCCTGGAGAAGCAATTCCCTCAACGGGCGTCCCCCGAACTCCAACTTCCCGAGCACGTCGAATACCTGACCGCCCAACGCGAGCCGGGCCTGTTCCAGCTTCTCGAGCAATCGTCGATAGACATCGCCCTCGCGCGTATCGTGGGCAACCAAATTCCAAAGGTGACAGACTTCCGTCTGACCGATTCGATGTATCCGGCCAAACCGCTGTTCCAAGCGATTAGGATTCCAGGGCAGGTCGTAATTGACCATTAAATGGGCGCACTGCAGATTGATTCCTTCGCCTGCCGCGTCGGTGGCCAACAGCAATTGGGATTTCGGGTCGTGCCGAAAGGATTCCTGCGCGGCCAATCGCGCCTCGCGCTTCATCCCCCCGTGTATGACGACTACGGCGTCTTCCCGGCCCAGCAAAGTCGAAATCCGTTTCTCCAGGTAACTCAAGGTGTCGCGATGCTCAGTAAAGACGACTAACTTCTGACGAAAAAAACCGATCGACCCCAGACTCTCGTCCTGACGATCGATACTTTTGAATCCCGTCTCCAATAATTCCGCCAGCGCTTGCCACTTGGTGTCTTGGCCGGATTGCCGCACGCTAAATGCCAATTCTTCCAGCTGCGACAGGGTAACGATTTCCTGCTTTAGTTCGTCGATGGACCGGGCGGCGGTCGCCTTGTTAAGCACGCGAGCCTCGGTTTCCTCGACTTCTTCTTCCGGGGTATCGTCCAAATCGTCCAGTTCTTCGGGGTCCAGTTCCGGCGCAAAGTACCTAAACAAACCGGACCTCGATCGATCTCTTTGCTCGTCCTCCAGCTCTTGCAACTGATCTTCCAGTCTTATCCGCCGCCGCTGCAGCGACTGATGGATCGCCGCGGGCGATGACGCCAGTCGCCGCTGCAGCACGGTCAGCGCGAAGCCGACGGTGGTTTTCTTGGCGTTATCCAATTTTGCCGCCCGGTTGTACTCTTCTCGCACGTAGTTGGTAACCGCTTGGTAGAGATGAGCCTCCTCGGTCGACAGATTATAGGGCACGGTGTTCGCCTTCCGTTCCGGAAACAGCGGCTTGCCGTCGAATTTCAATAGCCGTTCCTTAACCATGCGTCGCATCAGATCCGAAACCTCGGTTGCATGAACACCGTCGCGAAACCGTCCTTCGAACCGATCCCGATCCAACAAGGCGAGAAACAGTTGAAAATCTTCCTCCTTTCCGTTGTGCGGCGTAGCGGTCAACAACAGAAAATGGCGAGTCAAATCGGATAGCAACTGCGCCAATCGATAACGCTTGGTATACTTGATATCGTTACCGGAAAACGTGGCCGATAATTTGTGCGCTTCGTCGCAAATCACCAAATCCCATTCCGCGTCGGACGCCTTTAGTTTTCGCTGCACCTGCTCGTCGCGTGACAATTTATCTACGCTGGCGATCACCCGATGGACTTTCAAAAACCAATTGTCGTCTGCCGAGGTTTCGAGCTTTTCCCTGGTTAGAATCTCGAAATGAAGGTGAAAACGCCGATTCAATTCGTCCTGCCACTGAACGGCGAGACTGCCAGGACAAACGATCAGGCATCGTTCCAAATCGCCCCGGGCGATCAATTCCTTGATGAGTAACCCTGCCATTATGGTCTTGCCGGCTCCCGGATCATCGGCCAGCAGAAACCGCAAAGGTTGCCGAGGCAGCATGTCTTGGTAAACTGCCGTGATCTGATGCGGCAACGGATCCACCTCCGAGGTATGTATCGCCAACAAAGGATCGAAAAGATGCGCCAAGCGAATCCGTTGCGCTTCGGAAGCCAGTCGATAGAGAGCGCCGTCGCCGTCGAATTGCCATGTCCGTGTTTTGGCGAGAATCTTCAGTCGATCTTCGTCAGTACGGTAAAGCAGCGTATCCGAAACTTCGCCGACAGTGGTCTTGTAGGTCAAATTGACCGCCTCCGATCCATGCCACTCCACGCTGACGACCGTAACGATACCGTCGGGATGCACCCCCTCCACTTGGCAAGTCGGTTTCAGATCTTCCAACCGCATGACTATTCCCAGATTTATTCGAAACGATCCGACGTCGAAGAAGTTTTTGATCGAACTCGGCGGTTCGGAACGTCCTATCCAGCAGCGCGAATGGACCAACGCATTGGCAACGAATAGAAAACGGCGACTATCGGAAACGGTGAATTCTGTCGTTCTCGAAACTCGTCCCCTGAACCGTACCTGGCCGGACACCGATCAAATCCCGTGAACGAATGAACCCTACCACATCGGCGGGTTCCAGTGCGAGCACTCGTTTCGATGAACCACCGAACGGAACGGGTCCCTGAATAATCCCGACGACTCTCGAATCAGAAATGCCTGTCGACCGTTCAAATTCCGTAGTGCGTCGGGATGACCGCCCGGCCAGAGTGGCACCGGTAAATCTCGAAGTGCCGAACCGTCGATTCGCCTTCCCAGATTGCCGACTTATCCTGCTGTCGTGGACCTCCTTGGTTTCCTTTCGTGGCCATAACTGGAAGCCTCGACCGACTCTCGACTTGGGCAACCGTCCCCAAATTTGCCGACAAATCGACGCCTTAGCTCAATCGAGTTCTGCCGGTCCTGGCACATTGGTTCCTCGATCGCCGTTGCGGAAATTCCACCCGCGCAAAGTTCCGAACGAACCCATGACCTCGAACTCTTGGATTCAAGCGGCAACGAAGTTCAACTTGATCCTCACCGCTCCCCACGACTCGTTTTATTTCCTGGCATCTGACGGAAAACTTCGAAACGGCGCCGACTCCCGTTAGACAAACGAATCGGAAAACCCTGAAGTTTCGTTTGGGATACGACGTTCGGCCAGTCGATCGAGGCTCCCGACCGCCCAGCGTCAATTTTGAGCCGGCAGCACTGAACTGCGAGGCATGATCACCTTGAGATAATCGTCGGTTAGAACGAAATCCGGTTCGGTACCGTTATCCCGCAACAACGGGATGATCTTCTGACGCACCCCCTCACCCTTCAATTCCACGTAGCCGTAATCACGCAGAACACCGGCGATCAGCGAATTGCGCGTCGTCTGTTTCCCGGCTTTCATCGCCTCGAGCGACATCGTACCCCTCAGCGTTCCCGGACTCTGTATTTCCAATCGATCGGCATATTGGACGATTTCGATTTCCTCGTTACGGGTCCAATCACGGTGAACGATCGCGTTCATGATCGCCTCCCTTATCGCCGCCAAGGGATAGAACCAATGACGGTCATGGCACCGAGATCCGTCCCCCTCAACGGGGTCATACGATACGAACGGCCTCATGACGGCCAACACATTTTCGATCAAGCCGTTTTCGATCAAACCGCTATGGCCGTCTGTGGCCGTTCGTCGAAGAGCGACGAGCGGTCCGCCGATCGTTCGATCATCCAACGCGTGAAAGTTTTTGTCGTTATCGTCAAATGCCATCCAGCGAACGGCAGATTGAGGCAACTGCCATTGCGGCGCATTCCCGAACAGAACTAATCCTGCGACGGTACATACCGTCGATTGATCCTCACGCGGGATCATGAAACCCAAGTCGCATAATCGCGATACCCAAGCCTCTTCGGAATTCGGAGGTGTCTTGTCTCCGACAATTCTCAGGAGATAATCGGTCAACCGTTCCAAGTTCAGGCGATCGAGAGCGCTCCCTATTACGGGCAACCGCTCCGGTTCGAGTATGCCTCCGTCCGCGAACAACCGGAATTGCTGCTCCCGAGTGGCGAAACGTGAGCTACTTCCGACCCGGCAACAGATAGTTTCCGCGCCGTCGTGGCGCACCGTGTACGGCTTGTCCGTTTGGCGACCGATCGTGACGACCACAACCTGATGCCGCCCGTCCAATTGGACCTCTTCGAAAGACGGGACGATCGCAGGATAAACTTTTCGTTCGAATACTTCCTCCATCAACCAGCGTTCGCAATCGTCCCGCGTCGTCCCGGTGATCGTTCCGTCGCCGCTGACTCCAAGCAATATCCGTCCGCCCCCGAGATTGGCGAGCGCCGCGATTTCTTTCCCCAACTGTTCGGGACGCATGCGATCGTGTGCGAATTCGACTCTGGAATTCTCGCCGGCTGCGACTAGTGCCAACAATTCTGACTTCGTCATCGATACTCTTTCTCGTTTTTCTTTGTTCCGCGACAGTCGTTGCTCGCCCCGTCGTGCTTGGCATTAATCATCCGACCGTCCCGAGCCGACCGCATCCTGCCTTCGCCCCGAGGCAAGTAGAAACCGCCTTATCCGACTTTACCTAATTCAATCCCAAAACTCTCGTAAACACTTCGCTGCCAAGGAGTTAGATTATTCCGATGGTATTACTTAACTGCGCCAATAGACGCCCAGAGCAGCTTGCAGAACGTTACCGTCCGTTCCCGGATCGTGCCGGCTGACCCGCACACTGGAATTTCGGAAAACGCTCCCGGTTCATTGGCTCCACCGTTTCCAATCCGTCATGAACAACTGGTCCGGAAAGAAATCCTCGTTGACGTTGTTGAGCGGAAATCCCTCAGGCATTTCCTGATTCAAGAACACGTCAGCGTAAAGCCGTCCCCAAGGGCCCCCTCCCAGAATGTCCGAGATAAACCTCTTCTCCGAAGTCAGCTGGGTCAAGTACAACCCCCTGATCGTTTCGTGGTAATCTGAGACTTCGTAAAATTCCGGGTCCAAGCTTCTGGTCAACCACAGGCATCTGCGGTCGGCATACCAGCCGACCGCCCAAGGCATGTCGCTCATCAATAAATCGTCGGCTTCGAACCATTCGCCGATCCGCTCGATGAGGGGCGGGTGATAAGGCGGCCAGGCGCGCGGCGATTCCCGAGGAGGCAACAGCCGAAAGATCATCGGCAAACAGGTCAACAGTAACGCCAGAAAACCGACATAGTAATAAGCGCCGAGAAAATCGAGCTGCCAGCGATCGACCAACTGATACAACAATCCAGCGCCGAAGAGATAAACCAGAGGCAACAGCACGACCAGAAGATTCCCGCCGTTGACCTGAGGGTCGAGGTCGCTCCCGTGCGTGTGGCCCAGCGCCTGAACGACGATCAACAACAACAACGACCCGAGAGTAAACCAACGCAACCGGTTCAGGCTCCGATTCTTGAAGGCGATCAAAAAACCGACCAGAAAGAAGGCACTCAGCCAACTGCCTCCCATCCGGAGAATCTCGTTCTGTAGAATCTCGTCGGCATTAACCAATAATTTCTTCGTTAAAATTCCCGGAGGCACCCTCACCAACTGATCCTTGAGGACGCATTCCAGGCTGTTGCCCGGATAGAGATCCGTACCCTGCCACCAGGCGTAACCCGCCAATCCCAGAAAATGGCCGCTCCACCCGTAATTGCGCAGCATCCAGGGCAATACGCACAAAACGAAAACCGTCAATACGACGCCCACCGAAATCGTCCGTCTCCCGGGAAGGCAAAACGCCAGGAACAACGTGACCGGCACGAGCAGCGCTCCCAGGGAATATTCGGTCAATGTCAAGCCGGCCAACAACAGTCCGCAAATAATCGAATAACCGACGTAATAACCTCGTCCGCCCTTGGCCCCGTTCCCGTCCCGGATTTCCCCGCTCGCCTTGGGGCCTCTCTCCAACCGCATCAGACACCAAACCAATAACAGCCCCAACAGAATCACCAAATGCGTAGCCAGTCCCGAAAAGCAAAATTGCCACAACAAATCCGTGGCCAGAAAAACCGCGGTCGCGAACCAGGCCACCGTCCGGTCGAACAATTGCCCGGCGATCAGAAACAACACGAACGCCGACAGAAAAAACAGAACCTGATTGATCATCCCGATCAGAACTTCCGGTTGGTACCGGCTAAAGGATTCCGACCCGATCGAGAATTCGAACGGCAACGCCCGCATGGCCAACGACAGAAAAAACGACCACCCCGGAGCGTTGGCCAAATCGGGATGATCTCGTTCCGCCCCGTCCAGTCCGGCATACCACAATATCTCTGGTTGCGCGGTTTCGTCCTCCCCGTCTGAAACGGACGGCGTACCGGGGGCCTCGCCCTCCGGTGGTACGGTTCCCTCGGCCTCCTTCAACATTTCCTGATGCCGTTTTTCCCCGATCAGTTTCAGACTCAACGGGCGAACGAATTCGGTAACGTACCCCTTGCCTTCCGCCAGATTCCTGGCGAGCTGCGCCTGATCCATCGCCTCGGGCACGACGAACCCCTTGGCCTCTCGAACGTTGTAGACGATGACCAACCCCGCCAACAGCAGAGCACCGGCCAAATAGGCCTTGCTCCGGCGCCATTCGCTCTCTTCCAGCAAGTGGATCAAGTTTTGAAGTATCTGCATCTCGATCTCAGTCTTCTATCGACCATTTTGCGATCTTGCGATGCAGGGTTCGTCGATTTATTTCCAGCAATTCAGCGGCCTTCGTCTTATTGCCCTTCGCCTTTTTCAACGCCTGTTTGATGATTTGTTTCTCGCTTTGCCGGATCGACAGCGGTTGCCCGGATTTGCCGGCCGGCTCGTCCGGCGCGTCCAAGCCCAACAAGGCTTCGGGCAAATCGTCCGGCGCAATCCGTTTCCCGGTCGAAAACACCACCGCCCGTTCCACGGCCGCACGCAATTCGCGCACGTTGCCCGGCCAGGAAAACTCGACCAGCCGTTGCAACGCTTGCGGCGAAAACTCGTGAACGGGTTTGCCGTTTTGCCGGGCGAACTCCTGCAGGAACTTTTGCGCCAACGCCAGGATGTCCCCCGACCTTTCCCGCAAGGGAGGCAACGCGATCTCCACCACCTTGAGCCGATAATACAAATCCTCTCGAAAAACGCCTTGATCAACCAAGGCCTTCAAATCCTGATTCGTCGCTGCCACCAATCGCACGTCCACCTTTTGAGTGCGATTCGAGCCGACCCGTTCGAAAGTTCGTTCGCCTAAGATGCGCAACAGCTTGATTTGGGTGGATCCGTCGATTTCGCCGATTTCGTCCAAAAACATCGTGCCGCCGTGAGCCTGCTCGAACCGCCCGATCCGACGCTCGTGAGCTCCGGTGTAGGCGCCCTTCTCGTGGCCGAACAGTTCGCTCTCCAACAAGGTGGTCGACAATCCGGCGCAGTGCACGGTAACCAACGCGTTAGCCGAACGCGAACTTAGTTGATGCAAGGCCTTGGCGATCAATTCCTTCCCCGTGCCGCTCTCCCCGGTAATCAACACGTTCGCCGAAGAAGGTGCCACCAAACTGACCGTTTTCAACACCTGCTGCATCGCCGGCGATTCGCCGATGATGCTTTCCATGCCGAATTTGTGATCGATCCGGCGGCGTAAATCCGCGTTTTCCACCTCGAGCGTCTGGATCTTCAATGCCCGCGAGATCTTCTTTTCCAGATCTTCGAGCAACAATCCGCCCTTGGGGATATAGTCGTCGGCTCCGTGCTTCATCGCCTCCACGGCGATGTCTTCCGAACCGTAAGCGGTCATCATGATGCAAATCGGCGGCCGGGAAAGATTCTTGGCGCGGACGATCAACTCCATGCCGGTTTTCTTGGGCATCTTGTAATCGGTCAGCAAGACGTCGAAGGGTTCCTCCTCCATCAGGGATATCGCCGTTTCGACGTCTTCGGCCAAATACACGTCGTACTGATCCTCCAAAGTCGCCCTCAGTCCTTCCCGCTGAGTTTTCTCGTCGTCGACGATCAACAATTTGGGTAACTCCTTCATGCAGATCTTAGCGCCATCCGTCTTGCCGCCTGGCGCCCCGTTCGCGCCGTCTTTCGATTCCGATTGTCATATCCGGTGGTCGCGAACGATTATAAAGCCTCTTTTCCGATTCGTAAAACCGCCGGAAAACCGGCCACCCCCCTTTCGCGGAACCGGCATCGGGGCCTTTCGTTCCCGGCTCTCGGCCGGCCACTTCGAATCCGTTTTCCCCGGCCGGCGACGGCACCCGGCACGGATGCAACCCGATGCCGAACGGCCACCACAAACGAACGAACGCCGCGACCGGCCGGCTCCGGATCCCTCGAGGACTACCGCAAACGACCTGACCAAGGAACGATCAGGCGCCCTCGCCGCTACGCTCGATTGCCGCACAACATTTGTCCGGTGACGCTGGCCGGGTTACGGGCGATCGCCGCCGGCGGCCCCTCGGCCACCACTCGGCCTCCGTCGGCGCCGGCGCCGGGACCCAAATCGATAACCCAATCTGCCTGTTCGATAAATTCCAGATGATGTTCGATCACCAACACGCTGTAGCCCTGGCTCACCAAAGCGCGAAACATCCCCAACAAGGCTTTGACGTCGGCGAAGTGAAGTCCGGTCGTGGGTTCGTCGAACAGGAAGATCAGCCGATCGGAGCCGGCGCCCGGCGAACTCGCCTGATCCAAAAAACGGATCACTTTCAGCCGCTGGCATTCGCCGCCGGAAAGGGTATGAATCGGTTGCCCCAGCTGCAAATACCCCAGACCGACTTGCTGCAATCGTCGCAAACCAGCGAGCGTCCGGTGCGCCCGCCGGTGAACGAGCGACTGCAACAACGAAACGGCTTCGTCAACGGTCGCCGCCAACAGATCCACTATCGACCACGCGGTCCGGCCCGGCAGCCGAACAGAATCTTCGGCGAACTGCTCCAGGTTCACCACGGTTTCCCGGATTCGGCGGTTGTAGCGACTGCCGTCGCATTCGGAACACCGAACGTACACGTCGCTCAGAAACTGCATTTCCACTTTCTCGAATCCGGCCCCGCCGCAACGTTCGCATCTTCCCCAATTCGAGTTGAAACTGAAATTACCGAAACTGAGCGACGCGTCTTTGGCTTCGACGGAAGCGGCGAACAAATGGCGAATATGGACGAACACCCCGGTATAAAGCGCCGGATTGGACCGCGAGGATTTACCGATGGGAGATTGATCGACCAGAATCGGTCGTGGCGGCTCGCCTCCAGGACGGCAAAATACCTCTTCCCCGTTAGCGCCGAACGCGGCGTTTTCTTGATCCTCGGCGAGGGATTCGAGCCGGCGGGCGAGCACTTCCTTGACCAGGGTCGTCTTGCCGGACCCGCTGACGCCGGTGACGCAGACCAACCGCTCCAAGGGAATCTCCACCGAAAAATCCCTCAGGTTATGGCAATGCGCTCCCCGCACGCAAAGGCGAGGCGTCTTGTCGTCGACGGCCCGATTCCCGTCGCCGATATCCAGGGTATCCCGGCCGTTAAGGAATTCGGACGTCACCGACCGGCGGCATTTTTTCAATTCGGCGACGCTTCCGGAAAACACCAGCGACCCGCCCTTCGCGCCGCTTTCCGGACCGATATCCACTACGTGATCGGCAGCTCGAATAATGGCCGAATCGTGCTCCACCACGACCAAGGTATTGCCCCGGTCGCGCAGCCGATGCAGGATCCTGATGAGCTTGCGGATATCGGCGGCATGAAGTCCGACGCTGGGTTCGTCGAGAACGAACAGGGTGTTGACTAATCCCGTTCCCAAACAACTGGCCAGATTGATCCTTTCGGTTTCGCCGCCGGAAAGGGTGCGGGAAGCGCGATCCAAACTTAAGTAGGCCAACCCTGTCTCGATCAGATATCGCAACCGATTGCCCACGGCTTCCAATGCGAACGACAACGAATCGGCCTTGCGGAGACGCAGGTCCCGGCGCCACCCGTCGACGACCGCCAGGGACCGATGCAGCGGCAAGGCGTAGAATTGCGGCAGGGTCATCGCGGACCGGTCGTCCCCCTCGCCGTGATGAGCGACGCGATAAAACTCGACTTCCCGGCGCAACCGGCTTCCGGAACAATCGGGGCAAGTTCGCTTGATGCGAGTCCGATTTAATATCGCCATGAAGGAAGGCCGGTAGGCCTTGGTCTCCACCCAGTCGTAATAACCCTTGACGCCGTACCAATACTGCGGCCAATGGCGATTCTCCGCCTTATCGTATTCGGGATGCCCGTAAATCACCCAGTCCCGCTGCGCCGGCGAAAGTTCGGCGAACGGCACGTCCACCGGCACGCCGTCACGCTGGGCCGCCGCCATCATGTCACGCTGAGAAATCAAACCGTGTCCCTGCCGCCACGGACCCACGGCTCCCTGTTCCAGGGTCAAATCGGGAAATTCTATGGCGCCCGGATAATCGATAACCAACTTGCGGCCGAAGCCGCTGCAAGTCGGACAAGCCCCTAAGGGGGAGTTGAAACTGAAAAAGGATCGGGACGCTTCCGGCACCTTGATCCCGCATCCGGAACACAAGGGGCGACGGGAAAACTTACGTGCCAAAGTGAGCCGGTCCCCGCCCGGTTGAGCCCGGTACAAGGCTAACTCGCTTTGGCCGAAATCAAAGGCGCTCTCGCAGGCTTCGATGACCCGAGACCGGGACCGAGCATCCGTTCGAAGCCGGTCCTGCACCACGTCGATAACGTCATGACGGGCCAGCAATTCCGGCCGAGAAGTCAACTCGTCCCATTCCCAGATCTTGCCGTCCAGGATGCCTCGGCGGAAACCCTGAGCCCCGATGAGCCGCAAGCATTCCTCCTTGCCCAGATCGTCGCTGAACCGGGAAGGAAAAGTAACGTGAACCAGTCCGTCGCAATCGCCTTCGTTCCGCAGATAATCCCACACGTCCATGGGAGTTTCGGCTTTGACCCACGTTCGGCACTCCGGACAATACGGTCGCGAAAAATGCAACCACAGATCCTTCACGTAATCGCAAATCTCGGTCATCGTCCCGACCGTCGACCGGCTGGATTTGACGGTGTTCTTTTGCTCGATGGCGATCGCGGGAGGGATGCCTTCGATCCGATCGGCTTTCGGTTTATCCATCCGGTCGAAAAACTGCCGGGCATAGGGCGAAAAGGTTTCGATATACCGTCGTTGCCCCTCGGCGAACAGGGTATCGAAAGCCAAGGAACTCTTGCCGCTGCCGCTGACCCCGGTCACCACGGTCATCCGGTTAAACGGGATGTTCAGATCGATGCCGTTGAGATTGTTCTGCCGCACCCCCTTGAGTTCGATGAACTGGCGATGGGGAGCCGTATCGAGAGTTTCAAAAGATGGTTTCCGTCTTTCGGTCATGTTACCCCGTAAACTGCCTCGCTCCCCTGCCCCGCGATCATTTCCTTCCGCCCGGAACCGCCCGAACGCAACGGCCGGAAAGCGATCCGCCGCTCCATTCGAAAACGAACAACCGGTCTGAGCGCCCAGAGGAAACACGATCGGGTATTTATCGAACCCCGCCGAAGCCCGCCGCGCCGATCAGAACCGGCCGACTCGACCGGGGCGGCACCGCAAACCGCGGAACGATCGGCCATGACTCTGGAGAAAATCGAACGGCCGGCCTTCATCGCTCCGAAAAAAAACGGGAACGTCACGACTCGGCCAGAAATGCTTTCAGGGCCTTTCCCGTATGGGAATGCTTGCGCCGAGCGATGCGTTCCGGAGTCCCGCAAGCCACGATCCGGCCGCCGGCGTCGCCTCCTTCCGGACCGAGATCGATCACCCAGTCGGCTTCGGCCACGATGTCGAGGTTGTGTTCGATCACCAGTACGGAGTGCCCTTGATCCACCAGTCGCTGCAGGACTTGCAGCAATTGATGAACGTCGGCTGTGTGAAGCCCTATGGACGGTTCTTCCAAGAGGAAAACGTTCACTTTCCTGGATTTGTCCTCCAACGCTTTACCATTGCCCAGACCGCTCAACAATCGCGTAACCAACTTGAGCCTTTGGGCCTCGCCGCCGCTGAGCGTGGGGCTGGTCTGTCCCAAACGAAGATAACCCAAACCGGCGTCGACCATGGCGGCAAACGCCCGGCCAATCGCCGCGAAAGAATCGAAAAAATCTTTGGCTTCGGCGACGGACAGCTCCAGAATGTCAGCAATGTTTTTTCCCCGATACTTGACGACCAACGTCTCGGTCGAATAACGGGCCCCTCCGCAAGATTCGCAAGGGACGAACGTCGGCGGCAGAAAAGACATTTCCAATTTCACGACCCCGGCTCCCCGGCAATTCGGGCATTGGCCTTGATTACTGTTGAAGGAAAATCTCCCCGGTCCGTAACCTCGAATTCTCGACTCGGGCAATTGGGCGAAGACTTGGCGAATTCGATCGAATACTCCGACGTAGGTAGCCGGTATGGACCGTGGAGTGCGACCGATGGGAGACTGATTGATTTCCTGGACCCTCCCCAACCATCGATCGTGACCGGTCGAAATATTCCGGGACAGGTTCAACCCGCTTATCGTCACTTCGGGAAGTTCCTCATCGGTCGACGCCGAACCGCTCGACTGACCGGTGACGCCTTCCAGGGCCGGCAACATGCACTCGCGCATCAGAGTACTTTTTCCCGCTCCGCTCACTCCAGTGACGGCTACCAATCTGCCCAAGGGAATCGATACCTGGAGATTTTTGAGATTATTCGTATTGGCCCCGGCCAAATGAAGCCAGGATTCCTTGCCGGAGGACATCGTTCGAGGCGATACTTTTCTCCGCTTTCCCCGCAAGGGAAATTGGCGGCGGCTTTGCATGCAACGGGCCGTTAAAGAATCGCCCGACGCCAACAACTGAGGAACGGTACCTTCGTAAACTACGGTTCCTCCGCCGGAACCGGCCCCGGGGCCCAAATCGATGACGTAATCCGCTTGACTAATCGTATCCTCGTCATGCTCGACCACGATCAGAGAATTGCCCTTGCTCTTCAGCCTTCTGAGAATGGTCAGCAATCGGGCGTTGTCCCGGGAGTGGAGTCCAATGGTGGGTTCGTCCAGAACGAACAGCGCACCGCTCAAATTGGAACCCAATTGGGAAGCTAACCGAATCCGTTGGTTCTCGCCCCCGGAAAGCGTCGTAACCCCCCGTTCCAGTTGCAGATAATCCAATCCCGCTTCCGTAAGAAACCACAGTCGCTCCCGGATTTCCGGCAAAATATCCCGAAGTATGCCGGCTTCCAGGGAATCGGGGCGGCCGCCGGCCGCCGTCGAACTCGAGCCCTCGCCGAAACCGTCGAAATAGATTTGGGCCTCCTTGACGGTCATTCGAGAAAGCTGGTCGATGGTCAAGCCGTCTTCGTCGCCGGTTTTCCGGTCCGAATATCGCTGGCGATAAAGAAACACCGAGCAGGCATCCCGGTTTAGCCGACTGCCCTGGCAAGCATGGCATAACTTCCGTTTGCCGGCGGACCACCGAAACCAGGTTTCCTCGATCTGCTCATCCAACCCCACGTCATACTGGTTGCGCGTTCGAAACATCTCCCCGAATCCCCGGCAGTCCGGACACCATCCGCGCGAAGAATTATAACTGAACCCCTTGGGGTCGGGAGTTTCGAACGATCGAAGACACGAGGGACAAGCGCGAAGCGTGGAATGCACCGTCTGATGACCGTCCGGGGCGACGGCGTAGATCACCCCCTTCCCTATGCCGATCGCTTCTCCGACCAGCTCGCGAACGGCTTGCAGATCCATGGTTCCCGTTACAGTTCCGATTTCCACTTCCACGTCGTGGTCGCGGTAGCGGTCCAAGCGAAACGGTTGAGCGATATCGTAGAGCGCTCCGTCCGCTCGCAAACGGGAATAGCCTCGGGATTCCGCCCAGGCCGCCAGAGCGGAATGATATCCTTTGCGTTGCCGGATCAAGGGCGCAAACAGAGTCAGGTCGCCTCTTTGAGGCAGTTGCTCGATCAAAATTTCCGCCAACCGATCCAGAGTTTGCGGTTCCACCGGCAAGCCGCAGTCCGGACAATGCTGAACTCCCAAACGAGCGTAGAGCAGTCTCAGGAACTGATGAATTTCCGTCACCGTGCCCACCGTGCTTTTCCCGCCTCCGCGAGAGTTTCGCTGCTCGATGCCTACCGTCGGCGGCAGTCCCCGGATGCAATCGACTTCCGGACGAGGCAATTGCCGGACGAATTGCCGGGCATAGGCACTGGTCGAATCGAGAAACCGGCGTTGCCCTTCGGCATACAGCAAATCGAAGGCCAAGGTGCTCTTACCCGATCCGCTCAGTCCGGTTACGACGACGAGGCAGTTGTGAGGAATATCGAGCGAAATGTCGCGGAGATTGTGTTCTCTGGCTCCGAAAACGGTGATTCGATCGGCTAGGTACTCGGCGTCGCTCAAAGTTTCGCTCCAATTACTCGAAAAGCCACGAGTGAATACCCAAAGACGTTCGACCGGTCAAGCCGGGAAATCGTTATTGCCTGACGAATCCGGCCGGATTAAACTCAGGATGACGTGAAACGAATTCTTCGGCATCCCTTTCGATTTTTCGGACGTTTCAGCAGGTTAGCCGGTTTTTTCCTCCGCCTGACGGTGAGCTATTACCGCTCGAAGGGAAACGAGAACCGCTCGTTCCGGCACGAATGGCAACGGCTCAATGCAGGGAAACTCTGCAAGATTCTGAATCTTGATATCCGGGTTCAAGGAACGATACCGGCGGAAGGCGTGCTGGCTTCCAACCACGTCAGCTATCTCGACATTATCGTCTACATGGCCGCGGCGCCGGGGATCTTCGTCAGTAAAAGCGAAGTGCGCCGCTGGCCGTTCATCGGGCCCTTGGCGGGTTGGATCCGCACGGTTTTTTTGGACCGAAACGACCGCTCGGCACTGATCGAAGTCAATCGACAGCTGAAATCGTTGCTCGCAGCGAACGAACGGGTCGTCTTGTTTCCCGAAGGGACCAGCACCGACGGTTCCCGCGTCTTAGAATTTCATTCTTCCCTCTTCTCGCCGGTTACCGGCGAATTCTCGGTAATTCCTTGTTATCTGCAATATCGAGAACCAGGAGGCGACACCGCGCAGACCGTTTGCTGGTGGGGTAAGATGTTGCTTTTGCCCCACTTGCTTAATCTGCTGACTCTCGATCGGATCGATGCCTTCCTTCGCGTCGGGGAACCGCTTCCCGGGAGCAGTAACCGCAAGGAACTAACTCGCCGGGCATATTCCCAAGTAAAAAAACTCTCCGCCCTGAATCCAAGTTCCACCCCTAATCATCGGTCCTAATGGAATCAAGTAGCCGCCGATTCGCCTAATCACGTTCCGAAATCGGAGTGACCCTCGATATAATTCATCCGGCTATTATTCCCCAAATTATACGATATCTTTTCGAGTCCGAAACCAACGCTTTTTGTTACCTGCAAAAAAATTCGATTTGAACTGCTTTATATCATTGGCGCCAAAATATATCTGGCTAATAAAACAAAAAAATTTAACCTGCTCTTTAACCTTTTATTTTTTTACAACAAGAGTCGACGTCATGATTTTCCCTTAATGACGACTGTGACGAAATTGGCGGAAATCCTGAATTCCAAATCGGGATTTCCATTGGCGTTCAACTCCTCCCGGGCCTTGGAAATACCAACTCCGAAACGATTTACGAAACGCTGCGTTTTCATAGCCTCCGACAAATTCGGATTACGATAAGCCACGATTCCGGGCCTATCAAAATTATTCCGATTTACGCTACCGCAGGGACCTCCCGGATTCAAAAACTCAATTCAATCGTGATACCAGGCATTCCTTGCCGGAGAATTGGTGTTTTCATAAGTTCGATGAATAATCGCGTTGCGGAAATGAGATAGGAATAATTTCGTATTTCGGTAGCCAATGAAGTATAATCAACCTGCGTTCAAATATGCGATATCAGTTTTAAATCTACCCACTCTATCACTCGCGATAGGTTGCCGATAATCGTTTCTTCATCAATCACGTTATCGGATAATTCCGCACCGTCGATACGAAGACATTGCGCCCAAGTGCCAGGTATCTAATCGCGGGGAGTAATACCGCATACGAGCAGTCCAAGAACTGTAGGAGTCGGTTCGTCCGCCGAAACCGTCATTTAAGCGGCCGCTAGCCATTCGTTTAAGGAGCGCTCGTTATTTTTCAACGTATCGATACCGAACGATTCGAACAAGTATTTATATTTGAATTCCCTAAGATTCATATCCAATTATTACGTCCGGTGGACCGGATAAACGTCAAAAGAGATTTTCGTGCAACTTCTTTTTTCGATAAGAATGAGTTCGTCTTGAACCAACGCCATTCTCCGGCCGGAACCATTGGCGACATAAATCCTCCCTCGAAAACGCACCGGTGGCGATTCCGAAGGCGGTGCCGTTACGACGGCGACAACATGGCACTTCAATTTTCTTTTCTCGAACGATACCGGCAAAGGGGGCAAAATTCGGCTGTCGGGCGTCAAAGCGGAAAGTCGACGAACCAACTCAGCCGTCACGTTTATGCCCGTCGCTCTCCCCTGGTCATCGACCCCGTCCCAGATGACCCCGGGGCGATTGTCATCCGGCAGGTCGTTGACGAAAACACGGATCGATTCCCGTATTTCCTTCAAGGCCTGTTCGTTAACACGATCTTTGAATTCAACCCTGCGCCGGTTTTTTTCATTAAAAATACGTTAGAGTTCCTGATCGCTTAATCTCGTCTTTCTTTCCTCCCATCGTTCCATTTGCCGGTTCCATCAATAGCCGCCGCCGACATTAGGCACCCCGAAGCCGAAACTCTCCAGAAAGCCGCTCGTTGAACCTGATTAGGGAACGACAATTCGGCACTACCCAATATCGTTAACCCCGGTCGCAGCCGAACGCCTTTCTAGTCTTGCCGCCAACGTTTTCCCCAACAATTGATTGTTTTCAATACGAAAATCAGATTATCGAGGCATCCCCAATATAATCTTCAATTCAATGGGGTTCATGCTGTAAGTAATTGATAATCAATGACTTACAGTCAACAGCCGTTTTTTTTTTGAGTTGTCAAGGATTGACCGAACCATGCTGCATTCGGCGACGCTTGAATCCGCGACGAAACCTAACTTAATTTGTCGCCAGCAAGCGAGGGCCCTTTGGATTTCGAGGTAACCAGATACAAAACCTGGCGCCGCCCTTTTCTCCCCTTTCCACTTTAATTTGTCCCGCGTGTTGCTCTACGATCCGATACACGATCATCAGTCCCAAACCCGACCCTTTTTCCTTGGTCGTAAAATGAGGCTCGAATATTTGTTTCATTTTATCTTTGTCGATACCAATTCCCGTGTCTTCGATGACCAACCAAACTCCGTCGTTTTCTTTACTCGTTTTCAAATTCAACTGACCGTTACGAGTCATGGCTTGCATGGCGTTCTTGATAAGATTGACCAAAATCTGCCTGATTTGGGAAGCATCGATGAATGCCTTTGCCGTGGATTCGCACAAATCGTCGATAACGCTAATCCCGCGATTTTCCAATTCGGGTCTCAACAGTTTCAAGGTGTCCCTAACCACCCAGTTCAGATCGCCGAACTTCAGATTAGGTTTCGCTGGACGGATGGCGTCGAGAAACTGCTTGACCATATAATCGAGCCGTGAAGTCTCGCCCTTGGCGGTTTCGACGTATTTTTTTATTTTCTCCATGATCAATTCGGAACTATGACGACCAACCGTTGCGGTTCGATCCAACGATTGGTCGCCTTCGACCAGCAAACTGTCTTCGAGCGCGATCCGACTTCGCAGCTTGTCGATTTCCCGATCGACCAATTGAAGATGAATCTGCAAGGCATGTAAAGGATTGCCAATTTCGTGAGCGACGCTTCCGGCCAACAGGGTCAACGTCTGATCCCGTTCCTCGGCGACGGCTTCGATTCGTTTTTTCCTGATTTCCGTAACATCGTCCAAAATCAACACAAACCCCGATTTTCCTTCTGATTTCGCGTCTAACGGGACCACCGTCAATTGCAAGAACCGCTCAAACGGATAATCGATTGCCACCTCGAAACGAATCGAATTATGCTGCTCCAGCCAATTGATATCGGCCAATGATTTCCTGATGGCCTCGGGCAAATACTTGGAAGCCTTTTCCCCTTCCAACCGTTCGTCCGGAAACCCGAGCACCGACCCTGCCGGTCGGTTGTAGTAACTGATCTTTCCCTGATCGTCGATTACAATGATTCCTTCGCGGATCGCGTCGAACAGGATCTCGAGAAAACGATACTCTCGAACTAATTTGTCGACGACGGCATGTACTCCGTCAAGGTCCAGTCGATCGATACGACCGAGCGCCTTCTCGATGAAATTGAAAAACCCTTTGACCATTTCCAATTTGAGCGAACCTAATTCAACGGCAAACCAACCGTTCAAGTACCGATAATCTCCCGTTGAGTTTCAAAGGTCAATCTATTTTTTTCGATCGGATCTCGAGGCCGAACGATTCAAGCCTAAAAAACGCATACAACCATCAATCGTTCGATTCGTCAGATCAGTTCAATTGAAAGCCACGTTACGACTTGCCCCGCTTGACATCGTTTCCTGCCTCAGCCTTGGATACACCCCCCGATCAGTTCCCCCAGGCTTTGACTGCCCAAGCCAACCGGAGGACTATCGGAATCGAACCGTCGTTCCACGTGGAACATTAGCAACGCCCAAACTCAGTGTCAGTCCCTTTCAGCGCAACTGGAATCAGGAACAACACCCGGTCCACGTTTCAAATAGACCATTAGCAAGCTGATGTCCGCTGGAGAAATCCCGGAGATTCTCGAGGCCTGTCCGATGGTTTCCGGCCTGATTTTCAAAAACTTTTCTCGAGCTTCATTGCGAATTCCCGTTATCGTTCGATAATCCGTCGCTTCGGGAATTCGTTTGTTTTCCAGTTTGCGAAACTTATTGACCTCGACTTCTTGTCGTTGGATGTAGCCCTCGTATTTCAATACGGTTTCTACTTGTTCAACCACCGAATCCGATAATTCCGTTCGCTGACCGGGCAACTGGCGATAATTGATTTCCGGGCGTTTGAGCAACTGAGCGAGACTCGCCGCACCATTGCGGGTTTGTCGCAACCGATTGATTTCCCCCTCGACAGCCGATCTTTTTCGGGCAAATCGTTCATGCCGTTCGCCACTGAGCAAACCGATGTCGAAGGCCAAATCGCTCAATCTCAGATCGGCGTTATCCTGCCGCAGAAGCAACCGGTATTCCGCCCGCGAAGTAAACATGCGATACGGTTCTTCGGTTCCTTTGGTGACCAAATCGTCGATCAATACACCGATATAAGCTCGGTCCCGACCCAAGACCACCGGTTGCCGGTCTTGAACCCGGCGAGCGGCATTAATGCCCGCCATCAATCCTTGGGCCCCGGCTTCTTCGTATCCCGAGGTGCCGTTGAGCTGGCCGGCCAAAAAAAGATTCCGGCACGAACTGATCTCCAAGGAAGCATTCAATTGCGTCGGCAACACGAAGTCGTATTCTACAGCGTAGGCAGGTCTCAGGATTTCGGCATTTTCGCAACCCCTGATCGATCGCACCAGGCGAATCTGCAGTTCATAGGGAAGGCAAGTCGAAAAACCGTTCATGTAGAATTCGTCCGTTTTTACTCCCTCAGGTTCCAGAAAGATTTGATGAGTTTCCTTGTGATTGAAACGGACGACTTTGTCCTCGATGGAAGGGCAATACCTCGGGCCAGTCCCCGTAAGTTCACCGCTGTACATGGGAGAAAGCGATAAATTGGCTTCAATCAGCGTTTTGGTTTCTGGTGACGTTTCGGTTAAATAACACGGGAGTTGGCCCCCGATTTCCGCTAAAATCGATCCTTCAGGATAACGTTTGATGCCGTTTTTTTCCGATTTCAACTGTTCCACGTGGAACAACTCGTCCCTCCAATAACTGAATTCAGGAACGGGTTCGTCTCCCGGTTGTTCTTTCAACCGGTTGAGATCGAGGGATTTTCGGAGCAATCGAGGAGGCGTTCCGGTTTTCAAACGGCCCAGTTGCAAACCTAAAGAACGAAGCGAATCCGAGAGCCCGGTCACGGCCGATTCACCGGACCGGCCGCCTTGAGACTTCTCGGTGCCGATATGCATCAATCCCCGAAGGAATGTGCCGGTGGTCAACACGACTGTGCGCCCCAGATACTGAACCCCCAGATTAGTCTGCACCCCATAAGCCATCCGGTCCCGGGTCAATACGCTCACCACCTGCCCTTGAATCAGGGTAAGATTCGATTGACGTTCGCAAACCCATTTCAATCTGAATTGATACGCTTTCTTGTCGCATTGGGCTCTGGGAGCTCGCACCGAAGGCCCCTTGCGAGTGTTAAGCATGCGGAACTGCAAGCCGCAAAGATCCGTGTTAATGCCCATTTCTCCGCCCAGGGCATCAATTTCCCGGGCCAAGTGGCCTTTGGCCAATCCGCCTATCGCCGGATTGCAAGCCATCTGCCCGATGGTGTCGATATTGATCGCCAACATCAATGTGTTCGCCCCCATGCGGGCTGCCGCCAAAGCCGCTTCCACTCCGGCATGGCCGCCGCCGATTACAATCACCTCGAAGGTCCGGGGATATACGAACATGCCGGCCCAATGTTAACGTACGCCGAAACGACAATCGAAAGGATCGTCGGCCGGGATTCGGGAATATTCCTCGGGGCGATTTCTCGTCAAACGATCGCACAGGCGATAGATGATTTCCGGCGACACGGCGGCATTCAACTCGTTCGCCAATTCTTCGGCTTTGAAAGTGCGATCCGGATTATCCCGCAGCAATTCCATGAGTTGCCGTTGCGCTTGGAGAACTTTTTCGGCCGATTGTTTGCCGGCTTCGACTCCGGGTTGATGATAGGCGTTGATATCGATCAACGAAGCGTACAAACCTACGGCCCGTTCGAACACGGCGATCAAAGCGCCGACGCTTCGAGCGTCTACTTCGGGAACGGCGATCGTCATGGATTGGCGACCGTTCTCCGTCAACGCCATTTGGGTTCCGACCAAGAATCCGAACAGATAATCACCGGCGCTCAATCCATTTTCCAATACCGCCGCCGGCTCCGTCCGATCTTTAAGAACCTCAATGAACGTTACGAAAAAATCATTGCGGCCATCCCTTAGTTGCTGAATATAGGCGTGCTGGTCGGTAGATCCCTTGTTGCCGAAGACGCTGAGGCCTTGCTCGACAGATTGGCCCTTTCGATTGCGAGCCTTGCCCAAGGATTCCATAATCAGTTGTTGCAGGTATCGGGAAAGCCACTCGAGCCGATCTTTGTAGGGGACGATCACCATTTGTTTGTTGCCTTGACCCTGACCGGCGAGATACCAAAGCGAAGCCATCATTGCCGCAGGATTATCCTGGATCTCCGGCATGCGATTGATCCGGTCCATGAGCCGAGCTCCTTCCAGCAACCGATCGATATCGATACCCTGCAAGGCTGCGGGCAGCAAACCGACGGCTGAACAAACGCTGGTACGGCCTCCCACCCAATCCCACATCGGAAATCGGCGCAACCAGTCATCTTCCTGGGCTAGGCGGTCCAATTGACTGCCTTCTCCGGTCACGGCCACCGCATGCTGAGCGAACGACAAACCGGCTCGTTCATAAACGCTCGCAGCCGCTAACATCCCGTTTCTCGTTTCCCGGGTTTTGCCGGATTTGGAAACAACCAAGGTCAAAGTTTCACCCAACTGACCGTCCAATGCGGCGAAGACGGCATCCATGCCTTCGGGATCGGTATTATCCAGGCTATGCAGCGTCAGTCCCTCAGAAGACTCGGAGCCCAAGGCCCGGTCGATGAACTGCGGGCCCAAAGCGGAACCTCCGATACCTATCAGAAGCACCTTTCGAAAGGAGCCGTTTTGACCGGTAAGCGATCCTTCTCGCACTTCCTTGGCGAAATGTTTGACGTCTTGAATCGTCTGAACTATGGCGGAACGCAGAACCGAACTCGGGGCAATTTCCGGATCCCTGAGCCAATAATGCCCCACCATTCGCTCTTCGTCGGGATTGGCCACAGATCCGGAATCCAAGGCTTCCATTTCCCGAAGAGCATTGATCATCAATGATTTAAGTCCCTGCAGATCCGACGCTTCGAATTGCATGCGACTGAAATCGAAGACCATATCCAGTTCGGCGACCGGCAAGCGCCATTGCCGGTACCGATCCCAATCCTTATCGGTTTTCATGGTCTCCGTTATTCGTCCGCCGAAGCTATGCGGCATTTGAACAGGCTGGGGCGGCTGTCGCGCCTGTCGGCTACTCTGCCTTGTCCGTTGTTATCCGTGAGCAACCAAAAAACGTCATCTTCGACCAAGACCCCTTCCATGACCCCCGACATCGGTATCCCGACCCGATAACGATGCGCTTCGGCCATCTCGACATTGTGATAGCGCAACAGCCGAACGATCGACCGGTCCTTGGGGTCTACTTCGACGATGACCCGTTCTTCCCTCATCAACACATACAATTTCCCGTTTTGCCAATCGAGTCCCGAATATTGGGGAACCGGAAATAACGGCAGGGGCAACTTGCATCCGAAACTGGCTTTCAAAGCGCCCGTCTGCAAATCGAATTCGAACAACCGTCCTTCGCTTCGTTCGTTGGCCAAAAACAGGCTCCCGCCGCCGACGGCTATGCCTTCGAACGACGCGTTGCGGTTCGTTTTGCTGAAATAGGAGGAAGCCAGCGTCAAATCGATTGCGACCGCTTCGAGCCGACCGCCAGGAACGATCCGGAGCACGCGCCGTTCGGTTTCGTCGGCGATATACAAGTTTCCCTCCGGGTCGAAAGCCAGTCCTTCGACATCGAAACGAGGCCCGCCGAAGCCGTTACCCTCGATTTCCGTGGGAAACCGTTCGTGAGGATAAAGAATCGCTTCGTCGGAACCAGGTACGAATTTCACGCCGTAAACGGTTAATTCCCGGTCTCTAACGACCAGAAGATCGCCGTCCGGACTACGCTCGATTCCCGAAGCGTCGAATCGGCCTCCAGGAGATTTCAACCGCCAAACCGATTCGATTTCCAAAGACACCACCGGAATCTTTCGCGTTTCGGCCCTCGCACCCTGCGGCGACGTTCCGGAAATCAACAGCGACAACACCAAAACCGACCGAACCGCCGCGAACCAATAACCGGCCTTCGGTTTCGATAAATAATTTTTCATGAAATTTGGCACGATTATTGCTGCACGCCGAAAAACTCTCGAGTCGACCGCTCCCGCAGATTCGAATCTATCCGCTGACTTTGCGAAAAAAAACGAGCTCACCCGAAGGAATCATGGAATAAACCCACGGAACTATTCAAGCAGGAATCTCATGATCCTCGTCTGGCGCAACAGGGCAGGGGAGCTTGATTTGCCGGCCTCGCGACGCCGTTCGTAACGTTTGACTAACCACGAAGTCCATGGTACCTTAAGATTGTCGTATTGTCTCTCGCTGTCCGATTCGCTAGGTTACCCGTTTTCGGCGATCCGTGTGAAAGGTCAGCCGACTGCAACCGAATGCCCAATTGAAACCGTTCCGACAGCGAAAAACCGGCGCCGCGGTTACCGGCGTTGCGGTTCCGCTAACGCCGAAATTCCGGCGATCCGAAACTGAGAAACATGACTCGAGAATCCAAGTGCCTGTTGTTCGTATGCACCGGAAATTACTACCGCAGCCGCTTGGCGGAAGAACTCTTCAATCATTCGGCGACCGAACGCAAATTACCTTGGAGGGCGATTTCCCGGGCGATCTGGGATATAAAAGCCCTCCGGGGCACCTCGGAATACGTAGCCGACTTCCTTGACCGGCGGCAACTCGGCCCCAAGGTCGATCCCGGCCGCAATCCGGTCGTATTGCAAGTAGCGGACTTGGAAAACGCCGAATTGACGGTCGTGCTAAATCGGAACGAACACGAACCGATGTTGCACGAAAGGTTCGGACAAATACCCAAAATCATGGCCCAAAAAGCCCATCTCCGTTACTGGCACGTTTGCGACGTTCCGAACAAATCCAACAGTTTGTTGCAATTTATCAGGGGAAGGTCCGACGGCCGGCTCACCCAACCGCCAGAAAGCAGCACGGAGCATATCGATTTCGCCGTCCGCGCCCTGATCCAGGAACTAGAACAAAACTAACCGATTCGTTTCTCCCAATAGTTTTCGACATGATCCCAGGCACCGACGATCTTCGCATCAGTTCGCTCCATCCCTTGCTGCCTCCGGCCATTCTCACGGAAGAGTTGCCGCTCACCTTGCCGGCCGCCCGGATCGTAACGGAAACTCGAGGCCATGCGGAACGCATCATCGCCGGCGAAGACGACCGGCTGCTAGTTGTCGCCGGGCCCTGTTCAATCCACGATCCCGAAGCCGCCTTGGAATACGGCCAGCGGCTCGTTTCCCTGGCACAGCGGTTCGTCGACGACCTGGTCATCATCATGCGGGTCTATTTCGAAAAACCCCGAACGACCGTCGGCTGGAAAGGATTGATCAACGATCCCGGGATCGACGGCAGTTTCCGAATCAATCAGGGGTTGAGACTGGCACGCAAACTCTTGCTGGACATAACCGAACTCGGATTGCCGGTCGGCAGCGAATTTCTCGACACTATCATCCCGCAATTTACCGCCGATCTCGTTTCGTGGGGATCGATCGGCGCCCGAACGACCGAAAGCCAAGTGCACCGTGAACTAGCTTCCGGCCTGTCTATGCCAGTCGGATTCAAGAACGGTACCGACGGCAATATCCAGATAGCTATCGACGCCATCGGCGCCTCGCGTCAAAAGCATCGATTCCTCTCCGTAACCAAACAGGGTCTGGCCGCCATCGTCGAAACTCGAGGCAACCTCCATTGCCATTTAATCTTGCGAGGTTCCTCCGTGGGCCCCAACTACGAGGAATCGGTTATCAAGCCGATTTGCCGCCACCTGTTCCATTCCGGAATGACTCCGAGGCTCATGGTCGATTGCAGTCACGGCAACAGCGGCAAAAACCACTTGCGCCAACCCGAAGTGGCTGCCGATTTGGCACGACAAATCCGGGAAGGATCCACGGATATTTGCGGCGTGATGCTCGAAAGTCATTTGATCGAAGGAAAACAACGCTTCACCGGTTGGAATTCCGCTACCTACGGTCAGAGCATCACCGACGCCTGCATGTCCTGGAGTCAGACTCTTCCCGTGCTCGAGACCCTGGCCGCTGCGGTGAAAAACCGCAGCGCCAACAAACGCGAATCTTGAACCGTGATCGTATCACGGCCCGAATTATTCGCCGCCCCGAGCGGACTCCTAAGCGAATCGGTCTTGCCCGGCCCTGGCTTTTCTGCAACGGTAATCGTCGAGCGGGGACTCTTTCCCGACCGGGGAATGCATCATTCAGACCGCGATTCGACGACAGGAAGGCGCCTCGGGGTAATGCGACGAGAGTTACCGCACTCCGCAACCGGCCTGAAAATCGGCGGGCGTCGGTTCCGCCCCGATAACCGGGCGCCCAGTTCCGGTCCCGAACCCAAAATCTCCGGACTGCGAACCGAACCAGTCCTTGAGGCAGATCGTTATGCCTAAGCAGAAATCCAAAATCGAGATCTACGACACCACCCTGCGCGACGGCGCCCAAGGGGAGGGGATCAATTTTTCGGTTGCCGACAAACTCCGGTTGACCGAGCAATTCGACCGGTTCGGCATCCACTGCATCGAAGGCGGTTGGCCCGGTTCCAATCCCCGCGACATCGAATACTTCAACGAGGTCAAGAACCGTCACTGGAAACATTCCAGGATCGCGGCTTTCGGGGCGACGCGCCGCAAAGGGGTCAAGGCGGAACGGGACGAACAAGTCAAACTCCTCTTGGAATCGGAAACCGAAATCGTCACCATCTTCGGCAAATCTTGGCTGTTTCACGTCAAGGAGGTCATCAAGACCACCGCCGAGGAAAATCTCGCCATGATCGCGGAAACGATTCATTGGTTGAAACGTCATGACCGGCGAGTCGTCTACGACGCCGAACATGCGTTCGACGGCTACAAGGACGACCCGGAGTATGCGTTGAAAACCTGGCGGGCCGCCGCCGAAGCCGGTGCCGATACCGTCGCCCTTTGCGATACCAACGGCGGGTCGTTGCCGGAAGAGATCCGGCAAGTCACCGAACGAGCCGTCGACGAACTTTCCTGCCCGGTCGGCATCCACACCCACGACGACATCGGTCTGGGCGTGGCCAACGCCATCGCCGCGGTCGAAGCCGGAGCCGCGCAGGTTCAGGGAACGTTCAACGGATTCGGCGAACGGACCGGCAACTGCAACCTGACTTCGGTCATCCCCATTCTCGCACTCAAGATGAACCGGTCTTGCGTCCCTAAAAAATCGATCCGATCGTTGGTGGACGTCTCGCAATTCGTCGACGAAATCGCCAACTTGGCCCACGACCGGCGCCGCCCTTGGGTCGGCGACTCCGCCTTCGCGCACAAGGGCGGCATGCACGTTAACGCCATCCAGAAAAACGCCCGCAGTTTCGAGCACAGCAAACCGGAAACCGTCGGCAATCGCCGCCGCATCTTGATGAGCGATTTGGCCGGCCGCAGCAACATCGTCTTGAAAGCCAAAGAGTTGGGCATCGAGTTGGAGAATAAGAATTCGGCAATCCGGGAGATCCTGAAAGACCTCAAACGACTCGAACACGAAGGCTACGAATTCGAAGCGGCCGAAGCCTCGCTTTCGCTCCTGATCCGCCGGCGGATCGAACATATTCCGCCGCTGTTTCAAGTCGAAGGCTACCACGTCTCCATGCGTCGGGACCGCGAGATTTCCATTTGCCAGGCGACGACCAAGGTCAGGGTAGGGGAAGAAGTCGCCCATACGGTCGCCGAAGGCGACGGCCCGGTCAACGCCCTGGACGAGGCGCTTCGGCTGGCGTTGCGCCAATTCTTTCCCCGGCAATTACGACCGGTCCGCTTGACGGATTACAAGGTTCGCATCCTCGATTCCACGGGCGGCACCGCCGCCAAGACGCGAGTCTTTATCGAATCGTCCGACGGCAAACGAAACTGGTGCACGGTAGCCGCTCACGACAACATCATCGAAGCCAGCCTGCAAGCGCTTATCGACAGTTTCGAATACCGTCTGCTGAGGGCGCCGGGCAAGCGACGCTCTTCCGCATGAATACGTTTTCCAAGGCCTACGATCCGGCCACCTTCGAAGAGAAATGGTATCGCTATTGGTTGGACCGCGGTTGCTTCCGGGCCGATGCCGGTTCGGCTAAACCGCCTTATTCGATCGTCATTCCGCCTCCGAACGTCACCGGCGTGTTGCACATGGGGCATGTGCTCAACAACACGATCCAGGATATTCTGATACGCCGGGCCCGCATGAAGGGCTTCGAAACCCTGTGGTTGCCGGGAACCGATCACGCCGGGATTGCGACCCAGGTCGTCGTCGAAAAAAATCTCAAGAAAAGCTTAGGGATCGGGCGCTTCGATCTCGGTCGGGACGCCTTTGTTCGACGGGTATGGGATTGGAAGGAAAAACACGGAGATATCATCACCCGGCAACTCAAAAAACTGGGTTGTTCCTGCGACTGGGAGCGAGAACGGTTCACCATGGACCCGGACTATGCCCGGATCGTCGCGGAGACATTCGTCGATCTGTACCGCAAGGGATACGTTTACCGGGGCCGGCGCATGGTCAATTGGTGCCCGGTGTCCCGGACGGCTCTGTCGGACGAAGAAGTGATCATGAAAGAACAGAAGGGACGCCTCTATTATTTCCGGGTGGAAATAGCCGAAGAGCCGGGCGTCTTTCTTTCGATCGCTACGACCCGTCCCGAAACCATTCCCGGTGATTCCGGAATCGCCGTGCATCCCGCAGACCCTCGCTACCAGCGGTTCATCGGCAAACACGCGATCCGGCCGTTGCCCCGAGAGGTGCCGGCCGAAGAGAAACGGATTCCGATCGTCGGCGACGAGGCCATCGACCGGAAATTCGGCACCGGGGTGTTGAAGGTGACTCCGGCTCACGATCAGTTGGATTTCACGATCGGCGAACGGCATTCGTTGGCGGTAATCGAAGTCATCGACGAAGGAGGCAAAATGAACCGGCTGGCCGGCGAGGATCTGGCCGGAACGGATCGGTTTCAAGCCAGGCGAAAAGCGGCCAATCTGCTCGAGGAATTGGGATCGTTGGAGAAGGCCGATCCCTACGTCAACAACGTGGGATTCAGCGAACGGGCCGACGTACCCATCGAACCCCGGCTCTCGGAACAATGGTTCATGAAATACCCGGCGGCCGACCGGGCCCGTAAGTTGGTGGCTTCCGGCGCCTTGCCGTTTTTTCCCCGTCGTTGGGAAAAAGTGTTCGATCACTGGATGGCGAACCTGCAGGACTGGTGCATCAGCCGGCAACTCTGGTGGGGCCATCGCATTCCGGTCTGGTATCGGGGAGAGGAAATCAAATGCCAGGTCGATTCGCCGGGAGAAGACTGGACGCAAGATCCCGACGTATTGGATACCTGGTGTTCTTCCTGGCTTTGGCCCTTTGCCACCATGGACTCCGACACGCTGCGGAAATTCTATCCGACTTCCGTGTTAGTGACCGCTCCCGAAATCCTCTTTTTCTGGGTAGCCCGAATGATCATGGCCGGGTTGGAATACCGGAACGAGCTACCGTTCGCTGCCGTCTGCCTGCACGGAATCGTTCGGGACCGTCAGGGGCGCAAAATGTCCAAGAGTCTGGGGAACTCGCCCGACCCGCTGGATTTGATCGCCAGCCACGGAGCCGACGCCCTGCGCTTCGGCATCATGCGGTCCACGCCCCGGGGACAAGACACACTGTTCGACGACAACAACGTGATTCAGGGCCGTCATTTCTGCAACAAGCTGTGGAACGCTTGCCGCTTTCGATTGGGGCAGGGGGATCGCGAAGTCGCCGAACTGCCCGAGACTTCGCAGCTTTCGCCGGACGACCGCTGGATCCTGAATCGACTCGATCGAGCGGTCGGAGAGATCGACGACGCGATCGGCCAATACAAGTTCAACGAAGCCACCGGGGCCCTTTACCGATTTCTGTGGAGCGAATTTTGCGATTGGTACCTCGAAAGTTCCAAAGCGGCGTTTCAGGAAACGGACGAAGCAGCCCAGGCCTGCACCCTGGCGATTATCGATCACGTGCTCCAAACCGCGTTGCGTTTGCTGCATCCCTTCCTTCCCTTCATTACCGAAGAATTATGGCAAGCGTTGGGCTTCGCCGCCCAATGCGAAGCGGGCAGGGGAGACGACACGGTGATGAACGCTCCCTGGCCCGAACCCTATTCCCCGGATTTTCGACACCGTTACGAACTCGACGGCGACTCGGTCCGGGAAGTCGAAACGAAACACGAGCTGGTCCGCGAAGGCCGGCATCTGCGCGTCACCGCCGGGATACCTTCGAATCGCCGAGTGCGATTCGTGCTCCAATGCAAACGGCCGCCGAGTCCGCACGATCACCGAACCCTGAAAATCCTGTTGAAAGCCGAATCCCTGGAATCGCTTCCAAACTACCAACCGCCCCCGGGTACGCCCGGCGTTTCCTCCCGCCTCGGCGACCTTTATCTACCTTTGACAGGCTTGGTCGATTTCGAAACGGAAATCGCGAGGCTGACCAAAGAACGAGAGTCGATCGGCAAGGAAATCGTCAAAGGCGAAAACCGCCTGAACAATCAAGCTTTCGTCGCTAAGGCCCCGCCGGAAGTCGTTCGCACCCATCAGGAGCGGCTGCAGGAATGGCGCGAAAAACTGGAACGCGTCGACAAGAATCTGCAGACCATGAAATCCGTGCTTCCCGAATAACGCGCGGCGATGGCTGGTGCCTCCGCTGGGACTCGAACCCAGATCTACGGTTTAGGAGACCATGGCTCTATCCAATTGAGCTACGGAAGCGATTCACCATGACGCTTGGCCGGACCGTCCGCTTGTCGTTTCCCACCGGAAAAACCGGTAGGAGACTTCCCGTACCTGACAGCAAGGAACCATCCTACCAGTCGGTTCACGAAAAACAAAGTCATTTCTTCACCGCCCGTTTCCGGTTGGATCATCCGTGATTTCTCGGTCGTTACCGTTCGCTTTCGGATTCTTGACCCAACGCGATAAGCCCGCTCGAACCGTTTTCGATTCGTTACGCTATTGACGGATCAATCGACAGGCTCGACAGTTTTATCGGCAAAAGCGATTTCAATCATTCTGAAGATACCGTGGTTTAACGTCCTCCCATAATAGAAGGCGGTCTGAGGTATGGGAACGGATGTGTACTAATGAATAGTCGACTGACGGAAACTCGCGCCTCGAACAATCCTCGAATTGAACAGTAGAGCAACTACCGCAGAGTTCGCTTGAGGGCGTCCGAGTGATCGGAAATAACAATGCCAACACGATTCGTTCGATCGACGATATTGAACCGGTCGAAACTACGGTCGTCGCCCCCTGCGCAGTTAGTTTTAATCAATCTGGTATTCGGTGAAGAATTCCGACCTTGACCGAGTGAAAGTGAGGTGCGAGACTTCCACCTCGGGGGCGGGATATCTGGCCTTCCTCGTGTTACAAAAGGGCAATCTTTAGCACACTTTTATCAGTATTCCAAAACAATGCTATTGAAAATGATGACAAGCAACGGTTAATTTCTCAGACTGAGGTGCTCAACTAAACAGGATGATCTCGGATACCGATATCAACAACGAAGCAACCAGCTTAACCAAATCGACATGCACCCGACGTTGGAAGACAATAAAGCCAGTTTCAATTTCGCTATCAGTGCTTTTCAATACGTCTACGCCGGTGAGACCGCCAAAAACGTGATGTGCGATGTCCCTTCTATTACCACATTCCAGAAACCTTTGACCAACGACATGCCCGCATTCATCGACGCTCTTCATTATATCGGACACGTTGGCGTAAAGACTGTCACGATCAGTCAAAAGAATGGCCATGTCAGTTTTTCGTAGCGGACGAACTATTGAACGAATCCGACCGTGAACACTGATACAATCACGAACTTAGTCGCAAAAGGCGAATCCGAGATGGTCGAATTCAAGAAATCAACCAAAACACGCCGCGAAGCTGCTCAGACGATCTGTGCCATGCTCAACGATAAAGGCGGACAAATCCTATTCGGCGTCACACCAGAAGGTAAAGTGATCGGCCAACAAGTAGCCGACAAAACTATCGAAGATATTTCCGCCGAACTCGCTAAAATTGCTCCTCAGGCATTCCCTGAAGTCGAAAGAGTGCCGATCGGCGAAAAACGGAGGTTATTGTAATCACCGTAAAAAAGGGGTACCTTAACACCGTACCAGTACAACGGCACCCCATATCGACGAGTTGGAAGTTCGAATATGAAAATGGATTTTCATGAGTACAACCGGATGCTCTTCGAGCGAATACACGATGAACAACGCTGGGAAAATCAGCCTGCAAAAGATTGGACGATAGAAGATCTAAATATTGATGAACTCCGAAATACCATTGCAGAAGCCGTAAGGGTCGGCCGATTAACCGAACCTGAAAGCCGGAAACCGGAAGATCTGCTTCTAGGACTAGGACTTTTAGATAACGACGGAATTATGTTTAGAGCGGCAAGGGTTTTGTTCGGTAAAACAGAAAGACTTAATTCCAAGTTGCCCCAGTGCCTACTTCGATTGGCTCGATTTCGAGGAACGAACCGTAGCGAATTCCTGGACAATCGCCAATACATCGGGAATACTTTCGTGCTTTTGTCCCATGCGGAGCGTTTTCTGCATGAGACTCTGCCAATCCCAAGCCGTTTTAATTCCGATCAATTCCAACGAATTGACGAACCTCTCTATCCCCCCTTGGCTACCCGTGAGGCGATAGCAAATGCTTTATGCCATCGTGATTACTCGTTGGGAGGAAGTTCAATCGGTTTAGCGATATACGAAGACTGTCTCGAAGTGACGTCTGCCGGAGGTCTGCATTTTGGCATAACCCCTGACGATTTGTTCGACCGCCATGAATCGAAACCCTGGAATCCATTGATTGCCCGCACCTTCTACCTGCGAGGCATCATCGAAGAGTGGGGACGAGGCAAACAAAAAATGGCTGAGATTGCCCTAAAAGCTGGTCTGCCTCGTCCCGAAATCGAAGATCTTAACGACTGCGTAACCGTACGCTTCCGCCATGGTCAGATCGCTCGGAATCGGAAAAGAGGCTACGACCAGATCAAGCGACAAAAAGCAATTCTGGAACTACTAGCCCAAAAGGAGGAAGGATTATCGCTACGTGAAATTCATGCGAAACTCCCTATGAAATCAACAATACGACAGGTCAAGCGAACTTTGACGGTTCTACGAAAAGGTGGCATGGCGCGTTCGTCTGGTTTCGGGATTGCAGCGCATTGGATTCTAGAGCATACAGGTATAAATAATTAAATCCTAGAAATCGAATAAGGTATCATAGACCTTAAAACTCAACTGCCAAAGAAAGTCCAATTGATGCTGTCATTACTGGGCTTTCGCCCTCGCCGCCGACCGCCGAAGGGGTCCAATAGGGGGCTAATAGGAAGCCGGTAGATGCTTCATTACTGGACTTTCGCCCTCGCCGCCGACCGCCGAAGGGGTCCAATAGGGGGGCTAATAGGAAGCCGGTAGATGCCTCATTACTGGACTTTCGCCCTCGCCGCCGACCGCCGAAGGGGTCCAATAGGGGGGCTAATAGAAGGTCCGATGAAAGCCTCCTTGCAAGGCTTCCGCTGGCGCCGATGTGAGGCCAATAGAGGAATCCAATGGTTATTGACGGCAACTTCGAATAGTGTGGATTCGAGAACGCCTCTGCCATTCAGAATGGCTAGCGAACTCAGATTTTTACCGAAACACCCTGAAAAATAAACGCACGATTTCCCGAAATAATGTGGTGAATAACACCAACACGAACTGGTTCGCGTCGTGACGCTCGATAGGCTGGGGGATTCGGTCGCCGTCCACGAGACGCTCGCCACCTCAACTTCTTCCCGTCGAGCGGTGCCGCGGGCCGCCGGATCACATTTACTTGCTTGCACTGCAAGCATCCGATAGTTTGGGTGCGTCCCGCACCATCAGGAGGTACGACCCATGGCCAACATCACGATCCGCAATCTCGATGACGATGTGAAGACGCGCCTTCGGGTGCGCGCCGCCGAGCATCACCGCTCGATGGAGGAAGAGGTGCGCATCATCCTGCGCGACGCGGTCAGGCGCAGGCGGAACACGAGGAACCTCGCGGAGATTGCCCGCGCGAACTTCGGCCCGGACAACGGGGTGGACCTGGAACTGCCGCCGCGCGGCCCAATGCGCGAACCGCCGTCCTTCGATTGAGCGAGCCGCTATGTCCATCCTGGTTGACACCAATGTAGTGTCCGAGTTGATTGGCCGGTCGCCCGATCCGGCGGTAGGAGACTGGGCCGCCGCCCACGACCTTGAGGATCTCTACTTTTCCGCTGTCGGCGAGGCGGAGTTGCGCTACGGCGCCGCCATCCTGGCGGCGAGCAGGCGACGGGAAACCTTGATCGCGGACATCGAACGGTTTCTTGGCAGTGCGTTCGACGACCGCATCCTCCCCTTCGACAGCGCCGCGGCGCGCGCCTACGTGGACATCGCGGCCATGCGCCGTTCCGCCGGACGGCCCACTCAACCGACGGACTGCCAGATCGCGGCGGTCGCCCGCTCTCGCGGCATGACCGTGGCGACCCGCAACGTCCGGGACTTCGAGGGCATGGGCATTGATATCGTCGATCCCTGGACGACCGGATGAGCGGCGCAACCCAAGCGTTCACGCGAAAGCTCATGAGCGAGTCCAACAGCAAGACCGCCTGCCACGGCCGAGCCCGCCAGGCGGCCGTAGCGACGACAAGTGCCGGGCAATTCACAGGATGGGTGACCGAACCCATCCGCCCGTCGGTGGGAACCGCGGCGCTGCCACGCAATCATGGGCGGTCGGCGCCCAGGCAAGAAGACCATCCGTGAACATTCAGGCGCACGACGAAATCAGGGCCAAGTTCTGGGAAATCGCGAACCGGCTCAGGGAACCGTATCGGACTCCCCAGAACCGCTTGGTAATGCTGCCCATTGTCGTCTTGCGGCGGCTCGACTGTGTTCTCGAGCCGACATAGGAAGCCGCGCTGAAACACCGGGACTATCTGGAGGCGCAGCAGATGCCGGAAGCTCCCATGGATCGCCCTCCTGGCAAGGCTTCCGATCCGGATCGGAAGCATCCGCTCTACAACACGAACCCGTACCCCTTCGCCCGCCTACTCGGGGATACCGAGAACTTCGCGCCGAACCTCGTCTCGTACATCAGCGGATTTTCGCCGACCGCACGGCGGCGTGTTTCCCCGCAGAAACGTTCCAGCCGCTCGGCTAAAACGTTGTACCATGCGATGCGTTCATCGGGGATCATCGTGTTGACCGAAGCTACCGGCTCTGTCCTGTCTCCGAATCATCCCGTTCCCATCGATCTGTTTGTCACCCAACCGCTCGTAACCGGACTTTTCCCAGACCGGCAAACACCTGTTTCTCAGTTGCGTTCTCTCTCCGCCGCCGCAACCGTAACGACTTCAAAACCTTGTTAGATCCCTGGGGCCATCCAGGAATATTCAAAAGTCCAAATAAACTGAAAAATGCCCTTGAAAACTCCAGATAAACACCTTAGCGACGAGAATCTCGACATTGAATTGCTCCGTCCCGAAACCACGACTGCGTCATTGGGGATCAATTCCAAGTTGATCAATCCTCGCAGAGGTGACTTATCGAATTATGGGATGTCGTTTTGGCGGCGAGGGGGTGGATACCTCAATGCCTTCGTGAAGAGCCGACGCACCCCTTTTCTCAGGAGCTGTTGCGGTCCCGATTCCGATCGAAAACGGTACCGGTCGTTCAGTGAGTCAAAGGTTTGAGGATAGCATTGAGAGCTTCCTCGGGGTGAGCAGCATAATGGCGAGTGGACGGCGGCAAATGCTCAAAGCGATTTTCGGTCCTGACGATCGAGATGGCGGTGTTGGACAGGCAGGCCAAGTTGCGAGGTAAATGGCCAACTCGCACGCGACATCGATCTTCGTCATAGGTGAAATCACGCACGTAATGGAGACGATTTTCGATGTGCCAATGGTTACGGACGAGAGCGAGCAGTTGTTCCGGGCTGGCTTTTTCAGCACTTAGGGAGGTGAGGCAGTAAACGACTTCATGGCTGGTTTTGTCCGTCTTCAGAACGTAACGTTCGCGTTCGATGCGAATGGCCTGTTGGCGACCGTAAAGCTGGCAATAATTATCCCACTTGGAGCCGGAAATATCGAGGGCCAGACAACGGCGGTTTTCGATGCGACCGTGTCCCTTTTCGGCGGGTTGATCGAAGCACGCCGCGGTACTCCAATCAATGGCTTCCAAATCTTCATAGATGGTCGGTTGATTATTTTTGACGGAACTGGTCACGTAGTCGGCGGCACAGTCCTCCAGCAAGCTACGGGCGGTTTCCTGTTGGACATGCATGGCATCGAGAGTCACGACGCGCCCTGCCAGATCAAGTTTCCGAGACAATTCGCGCACCGCTGGAATTTCGTTGGTTTTATCGGGCACTTGAGTCTGACCGAGAACCAATCCGGTGCTATGCTCGACTGCCGCCACCATCATCCGGTTTTCGTTTTCTAATTGAGCTGAAGCCCCACGGATATCCTTGCCGTCAATGGCCACTGGAGTTTCCTTGTCGCTTTGTTGTCGGACCCATTTACCAATCGTTCGATCCAGCGTGTCGGGCTCCAATTTAGCAAGGATGTAATGAAAAGTAGAGGCCGCCGGAGCCGTGTAGCATTGCCGACGGGGACTCCAAAAGGCTCCGACCGCCTTCAATTGCTCTTGAGTCATTCTGGCGGCGAATTCACCGAAAGCGGTGACGCCGCGATACCCGGCTAAGCGAGCCGCAATCGCGATCGCCAGGAAGCAGGCTAGACGGTAACGCTTCCCGCGAGCTTGGCGGAAGTCGTCGATGCTTTCCAGAAACGTATAGAGACTGTGCAGTTCCGGGGTCGAAGGGATCTGGGCCATATCCCCGGCCTGCCAGTCTTCCGCCGCCGATTCGCGGCTGAGGATGGTGGCGGCATCGGGTCGTAACGGATAGGCGAGAACTTGCTTCGGTTGTCCGTTCTGGAGCCAACTCACCGACTTCCCCGGCACTCGGGAAAAGCCTCGAGTCAAACCCAAGAACTGCCAATTCGCGGCCTGATAACAGGTGCCGGCAAACTTCGAAGGATCGACGAATGTTTCGGCCAAATAAACCGGATAACCGTGCACTCGGCGCATATCGGCTTCCAGACGGCGCAGGCTCAAACCGAGCGCCCGCGAGGCCAAGTTGGGGAGCCGCCCCTCCTTCAGCACCAAAAAGCGGGCGTTGTTCGCAATCAAATGCAGCCGGGAAAATTGCTGCTCGGCCGACCAGCCGATCCACTCGTCGCGAACTCCCACCTTGAAGGCCCCGGCCTGCCAACCCAACAAGGCGAGCCAGGTTTCGTTGTAAATTGCGACATGGCGCAAGGCCTTCCCAAACAGGCTGTGGAACGGAAGATAATGGTATTGCGACATTAACGAATCCCAGCGCAGTCTTTCCTCTTCGCCACGGACAAGTCGAACCGTTACGTCCCGTAACGAAAAAGCCGCGGCATCCGGAATAATTGATTCCATGGCGAAACCAATAACGGAGAAACTTTTGAATGTCCAGAAAAAATCGACCCTGTTCCGGCTTCTTTGTTGAGCCAACGACTTTTGAAAAGCCCTGTGGGGCCATCCTCCCGACTTAACATCGTTGCGACGACTGGCTTACTCCTCGGTCAACAATTCCAGCAACGCCGCTTCTTTCTCCGAGCCGTCCAGAAAATCCAATGCGCGAAAGTAACGAGGACGTTCCTCATCGGGCAGCGATTTATCTTTGATCAACGCAGTCAGATAATCGATCGCTTTGACCGTGCGCGACCGCCAGACGATATCACGCCCCGAACGAGTGTTCCAGTTGTCGCCGACCTGCTCGAGCCACGCCGCGAAAAATCGATCTTCCTGCCCCTGAGCGCCGATCCCGAGGGCTTCCAAATACCAACGGTCCCGCCCCTTGTGCAGCGCCGCCAACCGGGCCCACAACTGCGCCGCCGCCTCCGAAGAATCGTACCGCAACGCTATCGCACACTCTCGACGAACTCTCGGCGAAGGATCTTCGACCAACCGGGCTACCAGCTTCGTCACCTCAAGATTTCGTTCTCGAGCCGTGCGCAAGGCCACGATGCGAATATCGGGATCCTTATCCTGCACTCCCTGTTCGAGGTAATGCTCGGCCTTGCCCTTCAATCGCACCAACAAGGGGAACACCCGAGCACGATTGCGTTTACCGTTGCCCTGCCAAACTTCCAGCAACGCCGATTCCGCTTGCGCTCCCATTTTCTCCAGGGCCGTCCACCCCAAATAGCGAGCCTCGTGATTCGGCGATTTTAGAGCTCTGATAGCTCCGGCCGTTCGGTCCAAACGAAACGCCGGCCGGCGAGGTTGGTTCCCTTCGGGAGCTACGCGATAGATCCGGCCGCTCATCTCCTCCAGTTTACGGTCCGCCATGTTGTGACCGCCGACGCCGGCGTCGTTCCAATCGGCGATGAAAAGCGCACCGTCCGGAGCCACGCACACGTCGGCCGGGCGATACCAATTGTCCTGTTCTCCGCTAAGCACGTTTTCGATCGTGGCCCGGTACCCGGCACCCGAAGGCTTAACCGGATAGGCACGAACCACCCGAGGGCCGGCGTCGCAGTGGATGATCTGATTGCGAAACTTCTTGGGCAGCAGCCGGCCTTCATAAATCAGGATGCCGGTAGGGGAGCCGGCCCCGGTCAACAGCAAATTCGGGACGACGCCCGGATCGTTCAAATGCCAATGCCGTTCGGGAACCGTTTCTTCCCAGCCCGTGCGTTTCGTGCGCCAACCGGCTCCGGTTCGTTCGTCGCGGTAACCGTAGTTGCCGTACTCCATCACGTAATTGATGCGCACGCCCCGGTTGCCGTCGTCGTCGTTGTCCGACTGCCAGAGGGTCCCGAAGGAATCCAGGCAAACCTCGTAGTTGTTGCGAAAGTTATGCCCCAAAACCTCGAACCCGCTCAAGTCGGGATAACAACGAAAGACCATGCCCTGCTGATAGGGTTTTCGATTATCGGCGATGACGTTGCCCTGAGGATCCTTGAGGAGCTGGCCCTGCGCGTCAGCGATCTGTTTGCCGTCGTTGCCGAAATTGAAATAATACCGGCCGTCCGGCCCGAACACGAAGGCGTGCACGCCATGATCGTGGTCCTCGCCCTTGATCTTCGAGAACAAGATTTCTTTTTTGTCCGCCCGATCGTCGCCGTCGGTATCGGTCAGCATCAACACGTTGGGCGATCGAGAAACGATCACCCGATTTCCCAACACGCAAATCCCCAACGCCGCGTTAATGTCGTCGCCTTGATAAAAAACCTTTTGCGAATCGGCGATGCCGTCCAGATCCGTATCTTCCAGAATCACGATCCGATCGCCGCCCGGGCGCAGCTTGCCCCAGGATTGCCACAACCGGTAATTGGCTCCCTCGGTTACCCAGACCCGGCCGCGAGCATCGATGTCCAGATTCGTGGGATTGACCACCATGGGTTCGCAGGCGAAGAGCTTGACTTCCAGCCCCTCGCCCGGCTTGAGCGATTCCAGTTGGCGAGTCGCCGCTTCCCGCCCGACGCCCCGGGGATTAGCGCCCAATAGTTCGCCGCCCGCTCCGAAAACGACTAGCGCCGCCAAGCCGACGGAAACCGCCTGTTTCCATCCGTTCGCCAAATTCATGCTCTCAATTTCCCAGGTTAGGACTGACGAATCCCTCCGATCGTTGGGGTGGTTTGATTCGCGGCCGCTGACCCCGTTTCGTATCGAGATTGGCCATCAAGTCCGCTTCGCTCACGTCGCAATCGACGCCGTTTGCCGGCACGTCGACCTTGGCGAGCCACAACGCCGCGTTCAATACGATCTTGCGGAAATTCGGATCGCCCCAGTTGATGTGATTGTGGGCGCCGGTAAAGCCGAAACCCCGGCCGCCGTCGGGCCGCTCGAACGCCCAAGCGACATGCTGGGGCAACTTCTTGGCGACCGCTTTCCTCACCGTCGGATTACCGCTGTGATGGCCGTCGGGCCGGCTCATGGTCGTAGGCGGAGGCACGGCCGACAAGATCGGCGTAACGCCCTTCATTGCCGGCGGAAACCGCATGTGGAAATACCATTCGTCGTTAATCTCGAAGGGCTTGACGCCTCGCGAAATCGGATGGTCCGGAAACGTCTTGAACTGCGCGGTCCAATGCGGATTGACGGACCAATTGGCTTCAAAATAACCGCCCATCCAGGCTAGGAATTCCTTGCCTCCCCGATCGGCCGGAACCTCGACGCCGTAATGCAGGGCGCCGAAGCCCACTCCCTGATCCATTAGCGGCTTCAACTGGGCCAACCGGTCGCCTTGGATAGCCACGTGCGCCCCGCCGCCGGTGACGAAGAAGATGATCGCGTCGGCGCCGGCGAACGGATCGGCGACCTTCGGCCAGCCGTTCTGATAAACCACGACTTCGAGATTAGCGACGCTCGACAGGCATTTTTTCAACAGCAGGCTGCCGGCGTTGTGTTCGTGCTGCAACGGCCCGTGGCTGGGGGTACCCGCGACGAAAACTATCCGTTTGGTTTCCGAACCGGAGGCCGATGTCTTCGGGGCTTCGTCCAGCGAGCGCAGCCGAATGTTTCGGAACTGGACCGTCATCGGCGGGCCGGCATGCAATTGCAAAGCCAGCAATCCCGAAGCCTTGCGGGCCTGAGGGTCCAAATCGGTCGTTATGGAAGTCACCCGGCCGTTGATGAGGTGAGTGAATTCCCAACCGCGGGCGATGATGGTGTAATCGTTCCAGTCTTCCTCGCGGATGACCTGCTGAATGTCGGCCGATTCGCCCAGGGAGCCGACCACGTTCACCCGATGCTTGCCGCCTTGGCGTGTCACGACCGTTTTCTCGCCGCGTTTAGCCAAAATGCCCCGGCCCCGCTCATGATAGAGGATGCCCGAATAAGTCTGGCCGGCTTCGAAATCCGCTTGATACCCCCCGATCCGCCAGTCGCCGTAATCTTGGCTCCGGTATTGAATTCCCGAGTTGCCGCCGACGATCCGATACTGCAAGCGCAGTTCAAAATTTTCCAACTGGCCTCCCCGCCAAATAATGAAGGTGTTGCCCTGAGTCGGATTATCCCGAGTCGTCCGGCCGGTGATCGCCCCGTCCTGCACCGACCAAAACTTCGGATTGCCGTCCCAGCCCTCGAGGGATTTACCGTCGAAGATGGATTTGAATCCCGTTTCCCCGGCGTGATGGTCCCCCGAAACGACCGTCCCCAACGCCAGCGAGGCGCCGAGTAATAAATTGAACGCGTTTTTCATGACTCTGTCCGCTTCCCCCGGGATTACCGTTTGGCTTTTCCGCCCATCATTTTCTTGAGAAACTTGAGACCGTCGACCGCGATTTCGTCCCGGGTCGGTTCGATGCGGCGCCAGATAGCCGCGGCGCGGGCGATAACTTTCACGTCGGTCGTAAACGATTCGATGACGACATCCCCTTTGTAGCGGATCCGTTTGAGCGCAGCCGCGATCGAGGGCCAATCGATGTGATCTTTGCCCGGCGTCCCCCGCCCGCTGCCGCAGGCGTGAAAGTGGGCCAGGTTTTTTCCCGCCTTGCGAATCGCCGCGCCCTGATCCTTTTCCTCGATGTTCATGTGAAAAGTATCCAATTGCAGCTGGAGCGCCGGACTGCCGACGTCTTCGATCATCTTGAGTCCCTGATCACAAGTGTTGATGAAATCCGTTTCGAACCGATTCAACGGTTCTAGGCAAATCCGGCGGCCGTTCGCCTCGGCGTGGGCGGCCAGCTCTTTCAGGTTCTTCACGACCCGGCTCCACTGCCGGGCCTGTTGCTTGCCCGGTTCGGCGTTGGCTCGACCGACAGCCGAATAAACCGGGCCGATCAACGAAGGACAGTCCAACTCGACCATCTGATCCAGGAGGGTTTTCAGATAAGTCATCCCCGTCTGTTGCTGCTCCTTAGTGCCTCGCAAATCCCGGTCCGGCCCCATGCAGGCGCAAACCGAACCGCAAACCAGCCCGTGTTCCTCCAGCTCGGGCCGAACTCGTTTCGGATCGATGTGCTTCGGATCCTCGACCGGAATCTCGACCGACTCGAATCCCCAGTCGCGAAACTGGGGAAATAATCGCGTCCCGGAAGTCCGGAAAGGCGAAACGAATAGAAAGGTATTGATCCCGAATCTCATGGTTGGCTTAAGCTCATTTTGACCGGAAAGAACGGCATGTCAACTTTCGAATTGTCCGTTGCCGATTGCCCTTGGTTTCGCGACCGGCTAAACTCCCGTCCCGACATGTTCCGTCCTTGCATCGACCTGCACCAAGGCCAGGTCAAACAAATCGTCGGCGGGACGATGCAGGCCGACGGCACGGCCCAGACCAACTACGCTTCCGATCGCCCCAGTTCCTGGTTCGCCGACCTCTATCGCCGCGACGAATTGTTCGGCGGCCATATCGTCATGCTCGGCCCCGGCAACGAACGAGCGGCTCGGGAAGCGTTGGCGGCTTTTCCGGGAGGAATGCAACTCGGCGGAGGCATCACTTCCGACAACGCCGCGAGTTATCTGGACGCCGGCGCTTCGCATGTCATCGTGACTTCCTGGCTGTTCGAACGGACGCACTTTCTCCCGGAACGATTAAAACTTCTGGCGACCAAGATCGGACGCTCCCGCCTGGTCGTCGACCTGAGTTGCCGTCGGCAACAAGACGGCTACCGAGTCGCTAGCGATCGCTGGCGAACGCTCACCGATCTTCGCCTTACGAGCCGAACGTTGGAATCTATCGGTCAGTTCTGTTCGGAGTTCCTGATACACGCCGTCGACGTCGAAGGCCGGCGCCAAGGGGTCGACCTCGAGTTGGTCCGGCAGTTACCCGAGCTCTGCCCGTTGCCGGTGACTTACGCCGGCGGGGCGCGTTCGCTGGAAGACCTGCGGCTGGTGCACCGCGAAGGACGGGGCAAAGTCAATTTGACGATCGGTTCGGCTCTCGACATTTTCGGCGGCACCGGGCTGAGTTATGACGAAGCCGTCGCTTTCAATCATTCGTTGCTTTGATTTCCGCTCGCTTTTTCGCGTCCGATTCGCTATGGATTGGATGGCTTATGGAAACGACTGTCATCCTGCTTAAACCCGATTGCGTGCAGCAGCGCCTGATCGGCGAAGTGATCCGTCGTTTCGAAGCCCTGGACTTGCGCTTGCGGGGCTGCAAGATGGTGAAGGTTTCCCGGAAATTGCTCGAAGAACATTACGCGCATTTGGCGGAGCGGCCCTTTTTCCCCGAGATCGTCGCCTTCATGCAGTCGAGCCCGATCGTCGCCTTGGCCTTGGAAGGTCCCGATTGCATCGAGGCGGTCCGCCGGTTGCTGGGGCCGACCGATTCCACGGCGGCTCCGCCCGAAACCATTCGCGGCCGGCACGGGACCGACCAGATGAAAAACATCGCTCACGCTTCCGATTCCCCGGAAACGGCCGTCGCCGAATTGTCTCGGTTTTTCGATGAAACCGAACTCTTCTAAATCGATCTGTTTTTTCCAGTCATCCCGTTTGGAACCGTTGGCTTCCCTGATGGCCGCCCGGCTGGAAGCTTCGGCGACGATCGTCGAGCTCGACGTCTTCGACGAGGAACTCTCCCCGCCGGCCGCCGCCGCTCCCCCGAACCCCGATTACCGCGCCACGCTGGACGCCTTGTTTCGAGCCGATTCGGTTCAATCCTGGTGATCGGACGGATCGAGGTAAACTGCGAATTGCGGATCGCCCCGGACCAGGAATTGCGGGTTTTTGAGGTTCTCCTTGTTGTAACGCAATTCGCCGCTCGGTTCGCTGCCGTTCCACGCTTCTACCGCTCCACCGGCTTCCCTGACCACGGCATGAGCCGCGCCCGTATCCCATTCCATCGTCGGACGATCGCGTAGATACAAATCGGCCGAACCTTCGGCGATGAGGCAGAGTTTTAGCGAACTCCCCATCCCGATGGACCGCTCCGGCGAGTACCGTCGTTGGAGCTGTTCGATTTGCGCTCCGGCATGACTGCGGCTGGCGACGAGCGTCAAGCGATCCTTCCGGGCTTTGCGGGTAGCGATCGCTTCTTCCCGACCCTGCGATACCTTGTGTGCTCCTTGACCCCGCTGGGCATAATACATGACCTCCGAGACCGGCGCCCAAACGACGCCTAGGACCGGAACGCCGCGATCGATCAAAGCGATGTTGACGGTGAATTGACCGTTTTTCCCGAGAAATTCCTTGGTGCCGTCCATCGGATCGACCAACCAGAAGGTCTGCCATTCCTTCCGGACTTCCCAGGGAGATTGCCGGCTTTCTTCGGTCAGGGTCGGCAGGGAGCCGTCCAGTTTTTTCAGCCCGGCTTCGATAACCGAATTGGCCCGGTGGTCCGCTTCGGTAACCGGCGTGCGGTCCGCTTTCAGTTGCACGGCGATTTCGGCTCTCCGGTAGACCGTCAGAATTTCGTTTCCTGCCGCTTGAGCCAATTCCCGCAACGCCGCCAACATAAGATCAATTATAGCGCAGGGGCATGATCACGTAGAGGAACCGGCTTGTGACGCCGCGCAGCAATCCGGGACTAAGATCGTCGGTAATCTCCAGTTTGACTTCGTCGTCGTTCAGGCTTTTCAACGGTTCCATCATGTATTGGGGATTGAAAGCGATATTGATCTGTTCGCCCGTGTAGTTGACCGCGATGCTGTCTTTGAATTCCCCGACCTCCGGAACGTTCGCCTGCAAGCGGATCGAATTTTCGAGCAGGCTCAGATTGACGGAGTTGACCTTGTCGCTCGTCATGATTTCGGCCCGGCGCAACGACTGCAGAAAATCCTCCCGGCCTATCGTGACCTTCTCTTCGTTTTTTTCGGGAATGACCTGGCGGTAATTCGGATATTTCCCTTCGATCAATTTGGTGATCAGGCTGATGACCGGATTCTCGTCTTTGTCGTACAGGTAGAACGCGGCCTGTTTGTCCGAATACTTCAGTTCGACTTTCAAGCTTCCTTCGGGTTCCAGCAGGCGATTCAATTCCGCCACGGCCCGGGGCGGCATGATCAGTTTCCCTTCGAAATCTTCGGAAAGCTCGACGTCCATTTCGTCCAAAGCCAATCGGCGGCCGTCGGTAGCCACGACCGTCAACTGCTGATTATTCAAATGCAGATAGACTCCGTTGAGGATATACCGCGACTGTTCGTTGGAAATAGCGTATGAGGTATGCTTGAGGGCGTTGAACAAATTGCCTTGCTGCAGTTCGATCGGATTATCTTCCTGAAATTGAGGAAAAGGAGGGAAGTCATTAGCCGAAAGCCCGTGGATTTTGAAAAAGGAAGCGCCGGCGCTAATGGAACAGACATTCTTTTCGTCGATTTTCAGTTCGACTTCCGGAGTCTCCAGAGACCGGACGATTTCGAATAGCTTTTTGGCCGGCAGGGTAGTGGCGCCGGGTTCCTTGATTTCGGCTTTCAGATCATACGAGATCGTAGCCTCCAGATCGGTAGCGACAAATCTCAACTGATTTTCGCCGCCGGACTTGATCGAAACATTGGCGAGGATCGGCAACGTCGAACGCGAAGATACGATGTTCTGGACAGCGTGAAGTCCGGTGACGAGGCGTTCTCGGGGAATGGCTATGTGCATGCCTTAGGATTAAGTCAGTTTAAATATAGAAAGGAGTATTAATAAGGGCTGTCAATAAACCCGGTCAACGTCAAATACTCGCTTCAGGTCTGAAAAATCGTCTATTCGGAACTGTCGATAACTCCGGCATCAAGTTGTTGAAATTCGGTCAATCGTTCTTATCGCTGAGTTTTAGCCGAGTTATTGATCATTTATCGGTAATAACCGACGGTTCGGTTTTCAAGACTTCGCAAATCGCGGCGACGGCGTATTCGACCTCGCTTCGTTCGGTTCGCCGTCCCAGGGAAAACCGGATAAGGGAGTTGGCTCGTTCAGCGGATAATCCCATGGCCAACAGGACATGGGAAGGTTCGACGGCTCCAGCGGAACAGGCGGCTCCTCCTGAAGCGCAAACGCCTTTCAAATCCAACGCCGCTAACAAAGAGGGACTATCCCAACCCTTGACCGTGAAGGCTACGGTATTGTTCAAACGCGGCGCTGCAGAACCCAATAACGACACTTCCGGGATTCGGGCAAGTTCGCTTTCGAGGTAGCGGGTTAGCGGTTCGAGGCGTTCGGGATCGAATACCGGGCGGCAAGTAAACCGTTCCAGGGCTAGGGTCAGTCCATAGATGCCGGCCAGATTTTCGGTGCCGGCGCGTCGTTCGTTTTCCTGGGCGCCGCCGCATAGCAGGGGAGTCAGATGGAACGGAGAACGGCAATAGAGGGCGCCGATTCCTTTGGGGCCGTAGAGTTTGTGCGAACAGACGGCGACCAACTGGGCGCCGAATTGAGTGATCGACTGGAAGTTCAGTTTCCCTAAGGCCTGCACTGCGTCGCAATGAAACACGATGCCGTTGATCCGGCAGATCTGGGCGATGGTTTCGTAGGGTTGGACGACTCCGGTTTCGTTGTTGGCGGCCATGACGGAAACCAGAATCGTCTCGGGCCGGATCAAGTTCGTCAGTTCGTCCGGGTCGACGCGGCCGGCGGAATCGACCGGCAAGACACTGACTTCGAAACCTTCCCTTTCGGCCAAAAAACGAAAAGCGTAAAGCACGGCGTGATGTTCGACGGCGGAAACGACGAGATGTTTTCCTCGGGCCGCCAGGGAACGGGCCGCGCCGAGCACGGCCAAATTATTGCTCTCGGTTCCTCCGGAAGTGAAAACGATTTCCGTCGGGCGGCAATCCCACAGGGCGGCTAGCCGGTAACGGCAATCGTCCAATACGGCTCGGGCGGCTCGGCCGCGGTGATGGATGCTGGACGGATTGCCCTCGTGCAATTCCCGCCGCTCGTTGATTTCCGAGGCGATTTCCGGATCGATCGGAGTCGTCGCGTTATAATCCAGATAGACGCTCGGCATCAGGATACGGCGTGAAGCAAAGGAAAGCCGTTCGCTTCCAGAGGACGGTCGAAAGCCTGGGCGAGATGATTGCGGGCTTGTTGCACGGCCGATTCGAGTTCGTGGCCCCGGGCCAGAAACGCGGCGATGGCTGTCGAAAGAAAACAGCCGGAACCGTGAACGGAGCCGAGAGGCCGTCGGGGAGCGCTCCAGTAACTCAAGGTTCCTCGCTGACATAACGCGTCGCCGGGATCGAATTCGGAAGGGAGGTGTCCTCCCTTGAGCAATACGGCGCAACCGTAACGGTCGAAAAGTTCCTTCGCTCCGGACCGTTGGGCCTGGGGGTCGCGAATCGTTCGCTGCAGCAACCGTTCGGCTTCCGGAAGGTTAGGAGTTATCAGGGTCGCTCGGGAAAAGAGCCGGTGCGGAGCATCGAATTGGAAAACCGAAGCGCCGGCCGAAGGAGCGAGCACTGGATCCAGGATGACCGGCGAGTTCGGAATCTCCGTCAGGAATTCGGCAAGGATTCCGATCAAGACGTTCGAACCGATCAGTCCGATTTTTATGGGGCCGGCGACCGCGATTGCGCGTACGGAATTCAGCTGGCGGCGAAAATAATCTTCGGTGACCGGTTCGCAACGTTCGAAACGATCGGGAGTCTGAACGGTCAGGGAAGTGACGGCCGAACAACCCAGCACTCCGAGATTTGCGAACGTCCGCAGGTCGGCCGTAATCCCGGCAAATCCGAGCGGGTCGTAACCGGCGACGGTCAAGCCGCGGGGCGGTTGCCGGGCGAAAGGATCGCGGAAAAACGGTTCTTCGTTCGGTTCCGGCTTTCGCGTCATGACCTTGACGATGCTAGGAACGGCTAACCGTTATCGCAAGCGATAGCTTGACAAACGGGGAGGAAACCGGTTCAAGTGTCCGGGCGTTTTCGGCCCGGAGTTCGAATAATTCGGACAGCCGCAGCCGCTACCCGCTCGCTCCGTGGGGAAAGAAACGACTTCTTGGCGAATCCTGGAACCGTCGCCGGCCGGGCCAGGGGAACGGTATCATCGACGATGAACCATAACGGTCTACCCGAAAGAATCTGTTGTATCGGCGCCGGTTACGTCGGCGGCCCGACGATGGCGGTAATCGCCCGGAAATGCCCGGAGATCCGGGTGACGGTCGTCGATGTCGATCAGGATCGGGTCGCGGCCTGGAATTCGGAACGCCTGCCGGTATACGAACGCGGCCTGGACGAACTGGTTCGAGAGACTCGCGGGAAAAACCTCTTTTTCAGCGCCGACGTCGACGCTGCGATCCGGCAAGCGCAGCTGATCTTTATTTGCGTCAATACCCCGACCAAGAATTATGGACAGGGGCAGGGCAAGGCGGCGGATCTGGTTTACGTCGAACGTTGCGCTCGGAGAATCGCCGAACAGGCGGAACGGGGAACGATCGTGGTAGAAAAATCGACGGTCCCCGTACGTACGGCCGAAATGATCCAGACCATCATGGAACAGGAAGACCGGGACGTTCAGGTGCTGTCTAATCCGGAATTTATGGCCGAGGGAACGGCCATCGAAGATCTTAATGTTCCGGACCGGGTCTTGATCGGCAGCGCCGACACTCCCGCCGGCCGGGCTGCCGCCGAAACGCTCGCCGGGATTTATCGCACCTGGGTGGATCCGGAGCGGATCATCCTGACCGGGATATGGTCCTCGGAATTATCCAAGTTGTCCGCTAACGCGTTTCTGGCGCAAAAGATTTCTTCCATCAACGCGCTTTCCGCGTTGTGCGAAGCGACTCAGGCCGACGTGACGGAAGTGGCGAACGCGGTAGGCTGCGACGAGCGCATCGGGCCTCGATTCCTCCGGGCTTCGGTCGGGTTCGGCGGTTCCTGTTTCAAGAAGGATCTGTTGAATTTGGTTTACCTTTGCGAGCATTACGGATTATCCGAGGTCGCTGCGTATTGGCAGAGCGTGCTGCAGTTGAACGAATATCAGAAAACGCGGTTCGCGAACCAGCTGGTGCGGTCGTTGTTCAACACGGTGACGGAAAAGAAAATCGCGATTTTCGGGTTCGCTTTTAAACAAGGCACCAACGACGTTCGCGAATCGCCGGCCATAACGGTTTGCCGCCAATTGTTGACTGACCGAGCCTGGTTGGGAGTATACGATCCGGCGGTGCCGGAGGCGTCCGTTCGCCAGGAATTGTCGGACGTGACCGGTTCGGCCGGGGGTCGGTTGGAGGTTTTCTCCGATCCTTACGACGCTTGCGACGGAAGTCACGCCCTGGTGATCTTGACGGAATGGAATAGTTTTCGGGACTTGGATTTTCGCCGGATATTCGCTTCGATGCACAAGCCCGCGGTTCTGTTCGACGGCCGCAATCTGCTCGATATCGAGGAAATGCGCCGGCTCGGTTTTCAGGTTCGGGGAGTCGGCAAAGTTTAGCGGCGGCAACAAGCGACAGAATTTGAAAACAGCGCTCATCACCGGCATCACGGGGCAGGACGGCTCGTATCTGACGGAATTCCTGCTCGAGAAAGGCTATCGGGTTCATGGCGTCGTTCGGCGAACGAGCACGTTCAATCGCGACCGGATCGATCCGATCGTGGAGGCCGCCAACCGGGAAGGGCAGCGGGTCTGGTTGCATTACGGCGATCTGGGCGACAACAGCTGCCTGGTCGGTTTGCTCAAGAAATTTCAATTGGACGAAGTTTACAATCTGGCGGCCCAGAGCCACGTGAAGGTCAGTTTCGACAACCCGGAATATACGATGGACGTCGTCGGGGCCGGCACGTTGCGGCTGTTGGAAGCGATTCGTCAGATTCAACCGGAAATCCGGTACTACCAAGCCTCTTCCAGCGAGATGTTTGGGAAGGTTCGCGAGGTGCCGCAGAACGAAGCGACGCCGTTTCATCCCCGCAGTCCTTACGGCGCGGCCAAGGCGTTCGCCCATTGGCTGACCGTGATTCATCGGGAAGCCTACGGATTGCACGCCAGCAACGGGATCCTGTTCAATCACGAATCGCCCCGGCGCGGTGAAAATTTCGTCACTCGCAAAATTACCCGTGCGGTAGCGCGCATCGAGCGGGGCCTCGAAAAAGAATTGATGCTGGGCAATCTCGAGGCCAAACGGGATTGGGGCTACGCGAAGGAATACGTCGAGGCCATGTGGCTGATGACTCAGGCCGAACAGGGTGACGATTACGTGATCGCCACCGGCGAGACTCATTCGGTCCGGGAGTTTCTGGAGATCGCGTTCGCGACGGTGGGCCTTCGCTGGCAGGATTACGTGCGCCGTGATCCCAAGTTCGAACGTCCGGCCGAAGTGGACCTTTTGATTGGGGACGCCGGCAAGGCTCGCGAGAAACTGGGTTGGCGCCCCCGGGTCGGGTTCGAAGAATTGGTGCGAATCATGGTTGAAGAAGACCGGCGCAGCTTGAAAAAAGATCTGGGAAGTTAGGATATTATGATTTCGGGGTTTATGGAACAAGTTCACCATTATTTTGATTCATCCAGATGGATAAAAATAATTCTAGGATCCCTGATTGTTGCGATAATTATAGGGCTTTTCCCGCCATGGACGTTAACTTCGAGATATAAAAATGATTATCAAGTGTGGAACGCGGGGTATTCGTTTATTTTATCCCCTCCTATACTCCTGACTGGTTGAATGCCGATGAAGTTATAAAAGAAGAGGCTAGAGATGATATGCATAGTTCAATCAATTTAAAGCGGTTGCTAATCCAATGGTTCGTATTAGCATTAACCACCGTGGTGATATTGGTATTGGATTGTGTTGGTTTTTATAATGAATTGTTGCGGAAGTGGAAGAATTTCAGGAATCCCGAGGCCTAACGATGCCGTCAGGCGTTAGTTAGCGAACGAATCCATTCGTGGAATCCGGAAGTATCATTATCACCGGTTCGGCGGGGCTTGTCGGTTCGGAGGCCGTACGTTACTTCGCCGCCCAAGGGTATGCCGTGGTCGGGATCGATAACGATTTGCGGGCGGTCTTTTTCGGGCCGGAGGCTTCTACGGCCTGGGCCGCTTCCCGGCTTACCGAGGAACTTCCCGGGTATGCGCATCGCGAGGTCGATATTCGGGACCGCTCGGCGCTGGAAGATATTTTTCGCGAACGGCAGGGCGAAATCGTCGCGGTGATTCATACGGCGGCACAGCCTTCCCATGATTGGGCCGCCAAGGACCCCGGCGTCGATTTCGCGGTCAATGCTTCCGGCACGCTTAATTTGCTGGAATGCGTTCGCCGGTTGGCTCCGGCCGCCGCCTTCCTGTTCACTTCGACTAACAAGGTTTACGGCGACCGCCCTAATCGGATGTCTTCCAAGGAGGAAGAGACGCGGCACGAAGTTTACGCTTCGAACGGCGAACTCCATCCCGGAATCGACGAATCCATGCCGGTCGATCGCTGTTTGCACAGCCTGTTCGGCGTCAGCAAGCTTTCTGCCGATCTGCTGGTGCAGGAATACGGTCGTTACTTTGGGATGAATACCGTTTGCTTTCGCGGCGGTTGCCTGACCGGCGGTGATCATAGCGGCTCGGAACTTCACGGGTTTTTGAGTTATCTGATGAAGTGCCTGATCGGCGGCAAGGAGTACCGGATTTTCGGGTACCAGGGCAAGCAGGTGCGCGACAATCTCCACAGTTACGATTTGGTCACGGCCTTCGGTTGCTATCTGGCCGCTCCCCGGTCTGGGGGGGTGTACAATATCGGCGGCGGGCGGCACTCCAATTGTTCCTTGCTGGAAGCGGTCGCGGCCGGCGAGCGGCGGATCGGAAAACGGTTGAAGACCCAGTACGTCGACCAGCCTCGATCGGGGGATCATCGGTGGTATATTACCGATCTGTCGAGTTTTCGGCGGGATTATCCGGAGTGGCGAGCGACCTACGGCATGGATCGGATCTACGACGACATTTGCGAAGGCGTGTTGCGGCGACTCGGAGCCGGGACGGCATGAAAGTCGGCATCGTCGGATTGGGTTATGTCGGCTTGCCGCTCTGCCTGCGGTTCGGCCGGGCCGGGGTCGAGGCGCTCGGGTTCGATCGGGACGAAGCGAAGGTCGCCAAAATCAACCGGAGAGAAAGTTATATTCGGCATATCGCTTCCTCCGAACTAGCGGCTTTAATCGACGCCGGACGGTTGCGAGCGACCGCTGACCTGGCGGAAATCGCGGAGTGCCAGGCCGTGTTGATCTGTGTTCCGACGCCGCTCGACGAGCAGGGCCGGCCGGATATGGATTGCGTCTTTTCGACCGGGAAAAATCTGGCGCCGTATCTGACCGAAGGCATGACGGTGATTTTGGAGTCCACGGTTTATCCCGGGGCGACCGAGCAGGAGTTGCGCGTCATCCTGGAACGAGGTTCGGGCAAGCGAGCCGGTCGGGATTTTTCCCTGGCTTATTCGCCGGAACGGGAAGATCCGGGCCGGAGCGAAGTTGACGGCGTCGGCTTGCCGAAGATCGTCGCCGGGTTGACGCCGCGGTGCCGGGAGCGGGCCGTCGAGTTCTATCGCCGGATTACGGACCAGGTCGTTATGGCTTCGCGCTGCCGCGAAGCGGAGGCGGCCAAATTGCTGGAAAACGCGTATCGCAGCGTCAACATCGCGTTGGCGAACGAATTCAAACTGGTTTGCGATCCGTTGGGTATCGACGTCTGGGAGGTCGTCGAGTTGGCCCGAACCAAGCCTTTCGGGTTTCAGGCGTTCTATCCCGGTCCGGGCGTCGGCGGTCATTGCATTCCGATTGATCCCGTCTATTTGTCCTGGAAAGCTCGGCAACACGGCGTGACGGCCCGGTTGGTGGAACTGGCCGGGAGCATCAATACCGGCATGCCCGACTACGTTTTCGAAAAGACGGCGGAGGTCTTGGAACAGGCGGCGACGGCGATGGCGCAGGCGAAGGTTCTGATCTTGGGGATAGCCTATAAACCCGGAGTGGACGACGACCGGGGTTCGCCGTCTTACCGCTTGATGGAGTTGTTCGCGACGGCCGGCGCTTCCGTCGATTATTACGATCCCCATGTTCCGGCGATTTGGGCCGGCCGGGGACATCGGCACCTGGCCGGAAAACAATCGATCGGCTGGACCCGGGAAACGATCGCAAGTTACGACGTAACGGTGATCGCTACCGATCATCGCGAAATTGCTTGGCAGGAACTCGGCGACTGGGCTGCCTGCATCGTCGACACCCGAAACGTGATGGAACCCTTCGCTCCGGTCGCCGGCCGGTTGGTCAAGGCTTAGACGAGTCGGCAAGCTCATGCCAAAAGGAACCTATCTGGTCACCGGCGCGGCAGGATTTATCGGAGCTCGTGTAGCCGGGTTGCTGCTGAAGCGGGGTGATCGGGTCGTCGGCGTGGACGATCTGAACGAAGCTTACGATCCGCGTCTTAAACGATTCCGACTGGAGGAACTAACCCAAGAGATCCGATTCGAATTTCGCCGGATCGATATCGCTGACCTGACGGCTTTGGCCTCCGTGTTTCGGGACGTTCAATTCGACGCGGTTTTGAATTTGGCCGCCCAGGCCGGCATTCGCCGGAGCCAAGAAGATCCGTTCGGGTATCTGAGAGTCAACTCGCTGGGAGCCTTGAACGTGCTGCAGTCGATGGTTCGTCACGGCGTCAAGAAGTTGGTGTTGGCCTCGACTTCGTCGCTCTACGCCGGCGACGATATCCCTTTCCGCGAGGACTCGCCGGCGAATCGGCCGCTCTCGCCTTATGCCGCTTCCAAGAAGGGGGCGGAAGCGATGGCGCATGCGTTTCATTTTATGCAGGGGTTGAACGTGACGGTATTGCGCTATTTCACCGTTTACGGACCAGGCGGCCGGCCGGACATGTCGATCTTCCGGTTCGTTCAGCAAATCGCCGGTGGAAACCCGATCCGGCTGTTCGGCGACGGAACTCAGAGCCGGGATATCACCTATATCGACGACGCGGCCCGGGCTACCGTTTCGGCTTTGCCGTTACCGGGGTACGAGATCGTTAATGTCGGGGGCGGCAAAACGCCGATCAGCCTTAACGCCTTGATCGAACAGATTGAATCACGGTTGGGGAAGCGAGCCGTCGTCGAGCGCTGTCCGGTTCATCCGCTGGATTTGCGGACGGCTCAGGCGGATATTTCCAAGGCGGCCCGGCTGTTGGATTGGCGTCCGGAATATACGGTAGCCGACGGGCTGGCCAAGACGGTGGACTGGCACCGGGCCAATCGGGAGTGGCTTTCCCGAATCGATTTCTAGCGGCGAGCGAATGGAATTGGCGGACCTCAAAGCGGTGCGGAAAGCCTGTCAAGGCGAAATCGAAGCGGCGATCGAACGCGTGCTGGAGCACGGCCGTTTTATCTCGGGTCCCGAGGTGGACGAATTAGAGCGGTCTTTGGCGGCGTTCGTCGGAGTCGACTATTGCGTGGCGACCGCCAGCGGCACGGTCAGTCTGGAACTCGCGTTGCGGGCCTTGGGAGTCGGGCCGGGCGATGAGGTCGTTACTTCGCCTTTTACTTTCATCAGTTCAGCCGAAGCGATCGTCTTGACCGGGGCCCGTCCGGTATTCGTCGACATCGATCCGCGAACTTTTAATCTCGATCCCGAGCGGTTGGAGCGTTCGATTACGCCCGCTACCAAAGCCGTGATTCCGGTTAGCCTGTACGGCCAGGTCGCTCGTTTGGAACGGATCGGCGAAGTGGCCGATCGCCATGGCGTGAAGGTGATCGAGGACGGGGCTCAGAGTTTCGGGGCCCGGCGTCACGGCCGGCGTAGCGGCAGTTTCCCTTGGGTAGGGATCACCAGCTTCTATCCTTCCAAGACCTTGGGTTGTTTCGGGGAGGGCGGGGCCCTGTTCACCGGCGACGCCGAATTGGGACGACGGTTGCGCTCCTTGCGCAATCACGGAGAAATCCGGAAGTACTGCCACGGCGAGTTGGGAACCAACGGCCGGATGGATACGATCCAGGCGGCGATCCTGTTGGCCCGGTTGCCGCGGTTGGAACCGGAACTGGCTAGCCGGAATCGAATCGGCGAACGTTACAATCGGGAATTGGGTTCTTGTTGCGCCGTTCCCGAACCGGACTCGGGCAACGTTCACGTTTACGGCCAATACACCGTACGGGTAGCCGATCGGGAATCCTTTCGGCAGCGCTTGACCGAGCGCGGCGTTCCGACGGCGGTGCACTATCCGATTTGTTTGCATCGGCAACCGGTGTTCCGGGATTTGGGGTGTCGGGAAGGAGATTTCCCGGAAGCGGAACGAGCCGCTCGAGAGGTCGTGAGCTTGCCCCTGCATCCCTATTTGTCGCTCGAAGATCAGGATCGGGTGATCGAAGGAGTGCGTTCGGTCCTTGCCGGGCGGTAAGTCGTTAACTCGGCTCGGCGCCGGTTCGGAAACCGTTCCTGATCCGGATCGCTCAAGGAAGCGAGTTCGGTATTTGACTTCAATTTCTCCGGGGGCCCGTCGAGGACGACGAGTTCAAACGAGAAACCGGTCGGGATCATCGAAAAACTTCGGTCGCCGAGCCTAGCCGCTGCCGGGACGGAACAATTCCGAATTCCGGGCCGGGAAGCTTGGAACGCCATCGGGACGCCGGGGCTCGAGTCAGGAACGTCGAGAGATAGATTGATGACCGCGACGAGCAGGGTTAGACTCCGTCGTATCACCCAAGCGCCTGCGGACGGAACCCGGAACGGAAACGGCGGCCGGTCTGACGATTCCCGGATCAAGCGAAGAAGCCGGCAAGCTTCGGGCCCCATTCGCAATTCGGCGTCGGAGAATTCGAAACGTTTTGACCCTGAGGAGGGGGCGATGACTGATCATTACGATAAGCCGTTCCTGAAGATCGAGAAGCAGATCAATCAGTTGAGAGATCGCGGAATGGTCATCGGCGACAAGGAACTGGCCAGGCAATGGCTCTTGAAGGTTTCCTATTATCGCTTGAGTCCCTACTGGAAAATATTCGAAGTAGTCCCCGATAAGGAAGGAGAACACGCTTTCATGAAAGGCAGCGTGAGTTTTGAAGACGTCGTTTCCCTTTACGAGTTCGATTGCCGGTTGCGCCAGTTAGTCTGGTCCGCCATGGAGCGCATCGAGGTAGCTATCCGGGGCAGTTGGGCGTATCACTCCGCGATGAACCTCGGCCCCCAGGGGTATCAGCTTCCCGAACACTATAAGCTGCGGGATCAATTCGAAAAAAATCGGAAGACGTTGGCAAACAATTACCAACATTCCCGTAGCGAGATCGCCGGTTTTTTCCGGTCGAAATACCGAAAGTTGGAAGAACTTCCGGTATGGATGGCGGCGGAACTGAACAGTTTCGGCGAATTGGCCCATTGGATCGTCAACCTCGACAACGATAAGTTGATCAAGAGAATGCTCGATCCGCTCGGTCTTAATTTGAACAACTTCGAATCGGTGTTAGATCGGCTTCAGGAGATCCGAAACGTTTGCGCTCATCACGATCGGCTGTGGAACCGGCGGTTCAAGACGATTCTTCATAATGAGGATCTGAAACATTTGGATCGCTGCATCATGAAATCCGATCCGGATCGTCTCCATAATTTGTTGGTGTTGCTCGATTATTTGCTGAAGAAAACGCCGGGCGAACTGGAATGGCGTTCTCGGATTATTTCGTTGATCGACGAGTGCGGCCAGGCCGAGGAATGGCGGATGGGATTCCCCGACGATTGGAGATCGGAACGGTTTTGGGAGTCGGTGGGCGAATAGTGTTGGGTCTGAAGCGGGAACGGTGGGAACAGGCGTTTTTCTCCGGGTGGGTCGCTCCGGGATGAGTGTCGCCCGGGTTCGCCGAGGGTAGGATTCGCGAGCGGAGAAACGCGACGACGGCCGAGGCGGGCGGATCCGTTCGACGCCGAAAGCCGCCGGGCTCCGGATCGTGGAAGCAATCGATAAGTCCGTTTTTCCCCGGGTAGCGTCAGGGGCGCTGAAGCGGCCCGAATCTCCGCCAGCCGGGGCGGGCGGCCGCTTGCCGTATCCATTGCGCCATTGGTTCGGAATTGAATTCGGGTTCCTTGATATCGATCCATCACGCGTCCTTGTCTTTGCCCGATCCCGGCGGAACGGGCCGCAGTGAGGCACCGGCAAAAAACGTCACCCTGACGCAACGGGTGAGGACATGGTTGCTCAAAAACCATCCTTGATCTTCCCATCCGTAGCATGGCGAGTTCCATCTCACGGCCTTGCGAACTTGCGGCGCGAGGTCGACGATTAGTTCGTCGAGGCGGCGTCCGAATTCACTTTTCCAACCGGGCATTGCGGCGATGTCGGCTTGAACGGGAGCGTCGCCGCCGGCTTGGGGAATTCGAGGATTTCCTCCCGAAAGAAGGACCGGTTTTCCGTCGGTTCCGTTGCCATTCACGCTTTTTTTCGCTTCCAGGTCGAATTGAGTCCGTAGGCTCGGTTGATAGGCGCAAGGCATTCGTCGGTCGGTCTCCATCAATCAAGGCGAAACGGATTCGCCGATTGCCGGAGCCGTCGATAAACGGCTCACTTCGAAATCCAAGGGGAAAGTTTCGCATTCCGGCTGCAATCGAGCGCGAGACAATTGATCCTCGTTTGTAAGGCAGGAGATATCGATCCTTCGGGATTCGTTCCTGATTCAACTCGACGACGGCCGCCGAAGACAGTGACGGTTTTCGTTCGGATAACGGTCGTCCGAAAATCGGACCCGGAGCAAGGGCGGGGGAGTCTTCGGGCGCGTAACGTTCGTGCCCACGAGGGGGCGGCTTCTGCTTTTCCGAAAGACGCTTCGAGGCGGGCGAGGTGGGATCGAGCGTCGGCGATCACTTTTTGAGGAGGCCACTTCGGTAGGTAGCGGCGACCGGTTGTGGGACGTCGGTTGGGGGATTTCGTCGCCCGAAGACTAATGGGAGTTTCCCGGAGGAACCGATCTTGGAGTGAGCCGATAACGGTGGTATCGCCACCCGTTGTATTTCCCGATCGGTGCCGGGAATCATCGGATCGTTCCTCCCGGAAAATTCGGAAAAGTTTGAGCAACAAAAAAGGTTTGTCGCTCAAGGTGCCTCCCGGTTAGTCTCGTCCATTGAGTTTCCTAGACCAAGGCTTGAAATATGTTTGCTTCTTTGTCTTCCCGTGATCCGAGGCGTTTCTCGGCGTTTACCCTGATCGAGTTGCTGGTGGTCATCGCCATCATCGCTATTCTGGCGGGTATGCTGTTGCCCGCTCTCTCCAAGGCCAAAGAAAAGGCCACTGGCATTTTCTGTCTGAGCAATACCAAGCAGTTGCAACTATGCTGGATTCTCTATACCAACGATTACGACGATCGGCTGGTGACCAACTTTCTCGGTGACCGCCGATCTTGGATCGACGGCACGAGAGGCATCAGCGGGGGGAGCGTTACTCCGAATATGACCAACAACACGATTATCGAAAACGGCCTATTGTTTTCCTACAATTCCAGTTTGAAGATTTATCAGTGTCCCGCCGACAAGCGCTGGCCGCTAAACACCACTCCCTTCGTCAAACGGGTTCGCAGTTATTCCATTCAGGGACGGCACAACAGCAACGTCGATTGGGTTCAGGGATCGAACTACCCCGACTATCGTAAAAGCTCGGAGATTCGCTGGCCGGGGCCCTCGGCGAACATGGTGTTCGTCGATGAAAATCCCTATACCATCGATGACGGCTATTTCGCTATCAGGGTAGGCAATCGACAGACCCCGGGACATTGGCAGAACGCTCCAGCGGCGAGACATGGTTCCAGCGGAGTGTTCAGTTTCGCCGACGGTCATTCTGAAGGCTTGAAATTCGTCGAGCCGACTACTCCGCAGATCAACCGGTTGGATTATATCTCGCCTCGGGGTAACAACGACGTGGACCTGAAGCGGATCTCCGATTGGATTTTGCTTAAGGAAGAATACGATCAGGCGATGGGACGGTGATAACGCCGGTGCCCCAAGGGAAGATAAACGGAACCTTGTTATCGGGGGCGCATGTCGGCTTCGGTTTGGCGTGGTTTCTCCGTACCCGTTGGGTTAGCCGGTACCGGAGTTGAATTACTCACGCGTAACGGCCAATGGCCGGTATTTCTTCGGCTCGCAATATTCGGGTCCGGACCCAAGGCCCGTTTTCGATTCCGTTGCGGATTACCGCCCTCGAATTCGATTTTCCGGTTTTCCTGGGCGATGGGCTCGGACGACGTTGCCGATGGTGATGAGGGGCGACGCCTCCGAATTTCCTTCTGGCGGACGAATCTTTACCGCTCGGGATTTGGTGCTCTTGCGAAATCTGATTGCCTGGAATTCGGGATCGAACCGCGACCGTCTTGCGGGGAAAATCTGTCGGTGCTCCGATAGGCGCATGCTCTTCGGTCGTCCCGAATCTACGGCGGTTGGAATGGTCGCTCGAAAGGCCTCGGGACGGCCCAAACGATTATGTCCCCCGGTTCGGAGTCGATCTTACGCCAGGTAGCCGGCGGCGGTCGCCTGCTCCTCGGTTCCCCCGAAGGAATTATTACGGTAATACTCGGTCATCGTCCGGCTTCTGCGCTTGGTGCGTTGCGGGGTTCGCAACTTCAGCTTGCCGGCTTTGGAAGGCAGATACGGCTCGGCAGCGCTATTCGAGCATCGAAATTTTGACGGGAGTGCAGCTGCGTTCTGCGCTATGCGACCCGGTACCAAGAGGGCAAGCCGTGGCTGAATGACCGCCGTTGCTTTCACCGTGACGCTGAGGTTTCGAGGCGAGGTCGTCGCCCCGTTCGATTTTCGAGTCAGGGACGGTTCCGATGTGGGGTTCGTTGTGTCCGCTCGTGACTGATCGGGATTCCGAAGTTTTGTCCGCAGCGATCAGGCGGCGGTCAGCAAATCCATCGCCAGGGAAAGGGACATGGCTTGCAAGCCGTCTCTGCCGGGAACTTCTCGGTCGGTAACATGGACCAAAATACGTTTCGCCGCGCCGAGTTCTCTGGCCGCGCTATGGAACCCGGCCAATGCTTTGGGCGAGGTCGAGCGTTTGATTTCGAAAGCCCAGAGTTCCCCGCCAGGCAAATTCAGGAGCAAGTCGATCTCGGTTCCGGCGGAAGTTCGATAAAAAAAGGATTCGGTTCCGGAAGGCGCCGCGGCGATCAGGTTCTCGATGCAGTATCCTTCCCAACTGCCGCCGACCACGGGGTGGCTCAACAGGTCTTCCAAGGACTTAATGCCCAACAACCCATGCACGATTCCGGAATCGCGAAGATAGACCTTGGGAGATTTTACCAACCGTTTTCCGACGTTCGCATACCAAGGACGCAGTTGCCGCACCAACATTAAATCGACAAGGATATCGAGATAGCGTCTGACCGTTTGCCCCGAGACGCCGAGTCCTTGGGACAGAGCCGAACCGTTCCAAAGTTCGCTTTGACGGTAGGCCAACATGGTCCAAAATCGCCGAAGCGTATCGAAAGGTATGCGCGGACCATAAACCGGAATGTATCGCTCTACATAGGTTCCGATAAAATTCTCTCTCCACCTTTGGCTGCTCGAGTCGCTCTCCGCCAGAAAGCTGTCGGGGAACCCGCCTCGGAGCCAAAGGTTCGGTGGGTCGCCTTGTTCGATTTCTTTCAGATTAAAGGGCGCCAGTTCCAGATAGTTGACTCGTCCGGCCAGCGATTCCTCGCTTTGACCTAGCAGGAATCTGGATGCGGAACCCAGCAGAAGAAACTGTCCGGTATGGTGTCCCTTTTGACGCCTTCGATCGATCTGCCTTCTCAATCCGGAAAAAAGATCGGGAATTCGCTGAACCTCGTCGATGACTACGAGTTTTCCGAACTGCAGGTCCAAATACGGGTCTGGGTCGATGAGAATCTGGCGGTCGGCCGGATTTTCCAAGTCGAGGTACTTCGCGTTGTTTTTAGAGATGATACCCCGAACCAGAGTCGTCTTGCCGACCTGTCGGGGACCGAGCAACACGACTCCTGAATGAATCGAGAGGTTTTTTTCAACGTTGCATTGAAGACTTCGTTTTACTGTCCCTGGTTGTTTTGTCATTGATTCCAAGGAGCGTCAGTTGATTTTTTGCGGCCTCTGCCTGAAAAACTATTTTGGTGGTGTTTGACTAGCAAAACGAAAAACCCGAGATCTGATTCAGTCTTTATTTTGTAAAATTGCTAAAGCAGTTACGAAATACAAGGTTTTTCAGTTAGTTTCTTCTTTTACCCGGTTTGCTCTCGATTCCGAGTCCGTATCGGGTTCGGCGGAAGCGGAACGAGGCAGCCGACTTTTTGAGGAGTAATTTGACCCCGCTGAAAAACTCTCCCCTCCGGTTTTCGGGATACGATTCCGCGCCGGATGAGACTCGATCGGGCTCGCAGGATTCGTTCGGCGGTAGCAGGAACGGACTGACGATCGGGCGGGTTACGAATCTGTCCGGAATTCTCGGAACCGCCGGCCTCGAGGCCGAGGTCGTGGCGCTTCCCCGGAATGGTTGCGATTGACGCTCGATCGGTTAGCCGACAGACTGAGTAAACCGGTAACGGAATTGAAACGGCGCCAAGGCAGCCGTGCATCGGCAGGTAATGAATTCGGAGCCTCAGGCGGCGAAACGCGAATACTTGAACGGACTCGTCGAACGGATTACCTATCACAACGCCGAATCAGGTTTTTGCGTTTTGCGGGTCAAGGTGAGGGGTTCTCGGGATTTGGTTACCGTCACCGGCGAAGCGGCGTCGGTATCGCCCGGCGAATGGATCGAGTCTTCGGGCGAGTGGCTTAATCACCAGGTTCACGGCCTGCAGTTCAAGGCGTCCTTTCTACGGATTTCGCCGCCGACTTCGGCTGAAGGTATCGAAAAGTATTTGGCCAGCGGCATGATTCTGGGCATCGGTCCGGTTTATGCCGGCAAGCTGGTCAAGGCCTTCGGCGAGGAAGTTTTCGACGTGATCGAACGCAAGCCGCAACGGTTGCGTGACGTCGATGGCATCGGTCCGGTCCGGGCCGATCGGATTATCCAGGCTTGGCAGGAGCAACGCGAAATCCGGGACATCATGATGTTCCTGCATCGGTACGGTGTGAGCACGGCTCGGGCCCTGCGGATCTTCAAGACTTACGGTGTCGACGCCGTCGAGCGCATGACGACCGATCCCTATTGCCTGGCCCGGGATATTCGGGGCATCGGTTTCAAAACGGCAGATGTCGTGGCCCAAAAATTGAACATCGATCCGCGGGCCATGATTCGGGTCCGGGCCGGCATCGCTTTCGCTTTGTCCGAAGGAACGAACCAGGGCCATTGTGGACTGCCCCGGGACGAACTGGTGCCTGCCGTCCGGAAATTGCTGGAGTTGGAGGACGACGGATTGATTGAGCGGGCCATCGTGGAGGAATTGGAAGATCGCGACAAGCGCCAGGTCGTCGCGGATACCCTGGATAATCGGGATTGCCTGTTTCTGCGGCATCTCCATCGCGCCGAAGCGGGGATCGCCGAACGGTTGACGGCGCTTTTGGACGGCCGGCCGCCTTGGCCGGAGATCGACGCCGAGGTGGCCCTTTCTTGGGTCGAGAAAAAAACCGGGTTGAAACTGGCCGACAGTCAACAGGAAGCGGTCCGGCAAGCCTTGCGGTCCAAGGTGTTCGTGATCACCGGCGGTCCCGGGGTCGGCAAGACTACGGTAGTCAATTCGATCTTGCGCATTCTCGCGGCCAAACGCGTGGTCATCGAACTTTGCGCCCCGACCGGCAGAGCAGCTCGACGCATGAGCGAGACGACGGGCCGGAGCGCCCGGACGATTCACCGGTTGCTGGAGGTCGACGCGAGACGTAGCGGCTTTAAGCGGAACGAGGATAATCCGTTCGAGTGCGATCTGCTGGTAGTCGACGAATTGTCGATGGTGGACGTTTCGTTGATGAATTCATTGCTTCGGGCATTGCCGAGGCAAGCGGCGTTGTTGGTGGTCGGCGACGTGGATCAATTGCCTTCGGTCGGCCCCGGCCAGGTATTGGGCGATCTGCTCGCTAGCCGGGTCGTTCCGGTCGTTCGGTTGACCGAAGTGTTTCGTCAGGCCGCTCGCAGCCGCATCGTGACCAACGCCCATTCGATTAACCAAGGCAAAATTCCGGACCTGAACCGGCCGGAAGGCGAGAGCGATTTTTATTTCTGGCCGGCGGAAGATCCCGAACTCGCTCGAGCGAAGATCGTGGAAATCGTGACCCGGCGAATGCCCGACCGATTCGGATTGGACCCGATTCAGGATATTCAGGTCTTGTGCCCCATGAATCGGGGCGGAGTCGGGGCGCACTCGTTGAATCGGGAGTTGCAAGCCGCGCTCAATCCGCCGGGCGAGAAAAAGATCGAACGCTTTGGTTGGGTCTTCGCCGTCAACGACAAGGTGATGCAGATCGAGAACGATTACGACAAGGAGGTTTATAACGGCGACATCGGGCGCATCGTCGATTTGGACGCCGAAGAGGGGGAACTGAGCGTGACCTTCGCCGAGACGACGGTACCCTATCGCTTCGGAGAACTGGACGCTCTGGTTCCGGCCTACGCCATAACCATTCACAAGAGCCAGGGTTCCGAATACCCGGCGGTGTTGATACCGGTTACCACGCAACACTATCTCATGTTGCAACGCAATTTGCTGTACACGGGCGTGACCCGGGGCAAGCGGATGGTCGTGTTGGTCGGTCAACGCAAGGCGGTGGCAATCGCCGTGCGCAACGCTTCCGGGCGGCGGCGGTATTCGAAATTGCGGGAGCGGTTGACGTCCGTCACTACGAACCGGCAGCCGGGAGCGCTCCCTTTTTAGGCGCGTTCGGCAATCCGGCATTGCCGGGCGGAGTCGGGGCGGCTATACTCGAGGCCGAAGTAATGATCGACTGGAAGATAGGTTCGCGTTCGGCTTCGTGTCGTGCCTGCGAAACCGCGTTCGTCGACGGTCAGGCGTATCATTCCTTGTTGTTCGAGGAACGTCAGGAATTGCGTCGAACCGACGTCTGTCAGGATTGTTGGGACGCTCAATACAGCCAGGGAGCTCTCGATCGCAAGGGATTCGTTTCCTACTGGCGATCGATTTTCCGGGTCCCTCCTCCTCCGCCTCCGGAACCGGTGCGCCGCGAAACGGCCGAGTCGGTCTTGCGGCAGTTGATCGAACGGGACGACGCTCAACTGCGTCCGGTCTGTTACATTTTGGCGGTGATGCTGGAACGCAAACGGGTCTTGAAGATTCAGGAGGAACGCGTCGAGGAGGGCGTCAGGCAATTCGTTTACGAACACGCCAAATCGAAAAACCGGTTCGTCATTTCCGATCCCGATCTTAAATTGAACGAACTGGAAGCCGTGCAACGGGACGTCTCGCGACTGTTGGAAGAGGGAGTCGACGCTTTTCTCGCTTCGCTCGGCGAGCCGGCGGCTGAGGCCGGGCCTGCGGAAGGCGAAGCGGAAGCGGCCGCGCCGGTGGAGGCCGCGCCCTGAAACTTCATGCCGTCGGCGGAACAGGGTCTCGAGGAATCGCTCGATCGGTTGGAAGGCGGACTCGGCTATCGGTTTGCGGAGCGCGATTTATTGAAACTGGCCCTGACCCATCCGTCGCGGATCCAGGAAGGCGAAGCGTCCTTCGGTCATAATCAACGGCTCGAATTTTTGGGCGATGCGGTCTTGCAGGCGGCGCTGACGCATGAACTGTACCTCCGTTTCTCCGCCGCTTCCGAAGGTTATTTAACTCAGGTGCGTTCCCGGTTGGTCAATCGGCATTGCCTGGCCGATCAGGCGCGGCGGCTCGAATTGGGCCGGCACCTCCGGCTGGGAAAGAATGCGGAGAATCTCGACGGCCGCCGACGCCCGGCCATTCTCGGCGACGCGTTCGAAGCCGTAATCGGAGCGGTGTTTTTGGACGCCGGATTTCAAACGGCTCGAAGACTGGTCGTTCGTCTGTTCGAACCCGATCTGGCGGATTTGCGGCTGGCTCCGGGGCAAGGCAATCCGAAAGGCGAATTGCAGGAGTACTTGCAGTCTCGCTCGGCCGAGCCGATTCGTTACCGGCAGGAATCGGCCACCGGTCCCCACCATGACCGGAGTTTCGTCTGTTCGGTTTGGCAGGGAGAAAAAAAATTGGGTCAGGGCGTCGGCAAAAGCAAGAAGTCCGCCGAGTCGCAGGCGGCTCGCGAGGCCTTGGACAATTTGCAAAACGCCGGCCGCGCCGGAGGACCGGCCGAGGCCCCCCGGATCAGTCTTGGCGAATTCGAGGATCGACCAACCGGTAAGACAAGTCGACCAGCAGATTGAGGACGACGAGCAACAGGGCGTAGACCAAGGCCAAGCCCACGATCAGCGGAAAGTCTCGATTGAGCGAACTCTGGACTAAAAAGACGCCGATGCCCGGAATCTGAAACAGGTTTTCCGCTACGAACGAGCCGGTGAGCAAGTCCGCCAGCAACGGTCCGGAGTAGGAGATGACCGGCATCAGCCCGGTGGGTAACACATGACGGATCAGGATGGTGGTTTCCCGCAGGCCTTTAGCTCGGGCGGCGATGACGAATTCGGATTGCAGAGTCGTCAAGACGCCTTGATGGGTCAGCCGGCCTACCCGGCCCGCGTAATAGATGCCCAGGGTTAACACCGGCAGGATGAGATGGAGCGGCGAGTCCAGCATCGCTACCGGCAACCAACGCAATTGGATAGCGAAGATCATGATCAGCAAGGGTCCGATGACCAGTGCCGGTACGCAGATGCTCATCATAGCCGCCGAATCGGCGAGGGCCCTTACGCCGCCGTGACGAGCCACTGCCGAAACCGAACCGATGACGACGCCCCAGAATAGGCTGAACATGAAAGCCAGACCGCCCAGCAGGATCGATACGGGCAAACCTTGGGCGATGATGTCGTTAACCGAGTGGTTCGGGTGCTTGATCGAATTGCCCAGATCGCCTTGGAGAAGTTGTCCCAGGTAATGGAAATATTGCCGGGGAAGCGATTCGTCGAGCAGGTATTTTTCCCTTAGGAGGCGTTTGGCTTCCGCCGATTCCAGCTCCCGTTCCTGTTCGAACGGCCCTCCGGGCGCCAAGCGCACCAGCATGAAGGCCAAAAAACTGACCACGAGCATCAAAGGAACGATTCCGAGCAATCTTTTGAGCAGAAAGCTCACTGGCGGGCGGGGGTCGGAGCCGTTGTTTCGGAAGCGGGTTCGGAACGGTAAATAGCTCGCACCGGGTGTTCGGCGCGAAAATTGGGCCAGATGCCTTTGACGCGATCGGAACGATAACCCTCCATCGCGATGTTGAAGTACAGCGGGATGATGGGAATTTCTTCGCTGACCAGCAACGTTTCCGCTTGCCGCAACCGGGCCATTCTTCCGGTTGCGTCGTTGTTGCGTTCGGCTTGGGCCAGGAGCGAGTCGTAGGTCGAATTACGCCAGCCGGTTCGGTTGTTGCCGTTGTGGGAACCGAACACATCCAGAAAGGTGAGCGGATCCAGATAGTCGCCCATCCAACTGCTGCGTGAGACTCCGTAGCGCAATTCCCGCTGATCCTTGAGATAAGATTTCCATTCCAGCGGGCGCAATTCGGTTTTGATGCCGAGTTGGTTTTGCCACATCGACTGGATCTCGATGGCGATCTTCTCGTTCAACCGGGAGCTGTTGTAGAGGTAGTCGATCGGCTGCAAGCCTTCGCCGCCCGGAAATCCCGCTAGCCGCAATAATTCCCGGGCCCGTTCCGGATCATGGCCAAGTCCTTGCGGCGGAGCGTAACCCGGGATGCCGGGAGGTACCAGGCTGGTCGCCGACCGTTCTCCCGCCCCGGTGATCTTATTGACGATTCGTTCGCGGTCGATCGCCAGTGCCAGAGCTTGGCGGACTCGCCGGTCGTGGAAGGGCGCTTGGGTGGTGTTAATGCGCAAAAAAAAGACACCGAGATTATCGGTGACGTGGAAGTCTGCGCGTTGCAGAAAAGTCCGCACCAGTTCGGCCGGGATCAATTCCTTGTCCCAGATAATGTCGACGACTTCGGTTTCGTATAGATTGAGCGCAACCCCGGGGTCGCTGGTGGGTAAGAGATCGACGACTTCCGAACGGGTGTTTTCCTGATCCCAGTAATGGGGATTCTTTCGGAGCCGAATGCGGTCGTTCAAGCGCCAAGATCGCAGCGTGAAGGCTCCGCTGGTCGGGATGCCGGGTTGCAGGAGCCAGCGGTCGCCGTGCTGTTCGATCGGTTGGCGGGGCACGGTGGCCAGAACCGGAAAGGCGCAGATTTCGGGAAAGAACGGCGTCGGATGATTCAGGGTCACCACCAATTCGTTAGGCGAGACTATGCGGAGGCCCACTTTGCGGAAATCTTTCAATTGGCCGTGGTGGTAGGCTCGGGCGTTGTGGACGCTGTAGAGGATCCCGGCGTATTCGCAAACGGTCGCCGGTTCCAGCACGCGGCGCCAAGAGTAGACGATATCTTGGATAGTCAACGGAGAACCGTCCGACCAGGAAAGGTTTTCCCGGATTCGGAATCGGTATTCCTTGCCGCCGTCGCTGACGCTCCATTCGGTGGCCAGACCGGGTTCGGGGTTTCCGGTACGGGCGTTGTAGCGAGTCAAGCCTTCGAAGAGCGAGGAGACGACGCGGCCGTCGGCTTGACCGCTGATGATCGCCGGGTCTAGCGATTCGGGTTCCTTGCCGTTGACGATTACCAAGTCCGCAGGCGGAACGGTCAACGAACCGCAAGCGGTAAGCACCGTGAGGGCCAAGCAGGGCGCCAGCGATCCGATTCGCAGTCTCATGCTTGCCCTTGACAATAGCGTTCAGTGGCTCACGGCGCAAGAGCGAGCCGCCCGGTTCAGGGCGTAACTTCGGATTCGGCGGGTTCTTCGGTCGGAGCGGAAAGCTCGGGCGACGATTCGGTTTCCGGTTCGGCGGGCTCGGTAGATTCGGATTCGTCCGGTTCGACCGGTTCCGGTTCGGTTTCCCCGGAATCCGAAACGATCGGTTCTTCGGTCTCCGGTTTGGCTGGTTTCAGGGTTGCGCCGGACGATTCTTCGGCGGCTCGAGCGGCTTCTTCCTCGATCAGCCGGGCAGGTTCGTTCGACCGCTGGGCGTTCAGGGCCGACAGCACCAACGCCAGACACAGGAAAAGTCCGGCGCAGTATTTCGTGATCTGAGCCAGCGGCGTTCCGGCGCCGGCGCCGAAGATGGCTTCGGCGGCTCCTCCTCCGAAGGCCAGTCCCGCTCCCGCGTCTTTTTTGGGGAGTTGCATGAGGATCAGGATCACCAGCAAAAAGCAGATGAATACCAGAACGGCGGTCAGTAAGGTTATGGCAAGCGTTAGCATGAGATATGACGCAGGTGAGGATAATTAAGCCGAGTGACGAATTATAGCCGAAAAACTGTCCGCTTTCAGCGAGGCGCCGCCGACCAGCGCACCGTCCACATCCGGTTGAGTTAACAATTCGCGGGCATTGTCGGGTTTGACGCTACCGCCGTATTGGATGCGGACGGCGGCGGCGGTTTCCAAACCGTGATTCTCGGTCAAGCGGGCCCGGAGGAAGGCGTGAACGCTTTGAGCTTGGGCTGCGCTCGCCGTTTTTCCCGTGCCGATCGCCCATACGGGTTCGTAGGCCAACACGCACTGCACGATTTGTTCGGCGGCGAGTCCCGCTAAACTGCCGGTCAGTTGCCGGCCTACGATCTGTTCCGTATTGCCCGCCTCTCGTTCCTCCAGAGTTTCCCCGAGGCAGACGATCGGCGTCAGTCCGGCGGCGAATGCCGCGGCGGCTTTCCGGGCGACCAGCGCGTCGGATTCCTGGTGATATTGGCGCCTTTCGGAATGTCCCACGATCACGTAACGGACCTGCAAGGACGCTAATTGTTCGGCGGCGATTTCGCCGGTAAACGCTCCGGCCGGCCGTTCGCTCAGGTTTTGGGCTCCCAGGAGCAGGGTGGAACCTTCGAGTTCTCGAGCGACGGCGTCGAGTGCGGTAAAGGGCGGACAGAGCACGATTTCCGTATCGGTCTGGCCGGTCAGTCCGTCCCTTAGGCTTCGCGTCAGTTCGCGAGCGAAAGGTACGGTGCCGTTCATTTTCCAATTGCCGGCGACGATCGGTTGTCGATGATGATCCATGACGATAATGCAGCGGGCGGGCCGGCGTCAGCCGGCAGCTTCGGCCTGAGCCGGAAGGGAGTCGAGAATTTCGATGCCCGGCAGCGTTTTGCCTTCCAGCAATTCCAGGCTGGCGCCGCCGCCGGTACTCATGAAACTGACTTGTTCGCCCAGTCCGGCTTCGTTGAGCGCTCGCACGCTGTCGCCGCCTCCGACGATGCTTAGCGTCCCTTGTGCGGTCGCCCGGGCGACCGCTTCGGCTACGGCTACTGTGCCGCCGGCGAATCTGGCGTCTTCGAAGATGCCCATGGGGCCGTTCCAAACGACGGTTCGGGCCGATTCGATTTCCTTGGTGTAGCAAGCGACGGTTTCGAGGCCGATGTCTACTCCTTCGTAGTCGTCGGGAATATCCGCTCCCCGGTTGTAGCGGGGATTGTCGAATTTGATGACGGACTTTCCCTTGCCGTCCGGCGGAGCGACCAAGGTCGGCGCCGCCACGGTGTGATCGCTGGGGAGGAGGAAACGGATGCCGCGTTGCTGGGCCTTTTCCATGATTTGTCGGGCCGTTTTGACTCGATCGGATTCGACCAGCGATTTGCCGACTCCGAGGCCCAGGGCCAGCTTGAAAGTGTAAGCCATCGCGCCGCCGATCAGTAACACGTCGGCTTTGTCAAGCAGCCGGTCGATCACGCCGATCTTGTCGGAAACCTTCGCCCCGCCCAGGATCACGAGAAACGGCGATTCGGGCTTCTCCAATTTCTTGACCAGAAAATTCAATTCGCGTTCGACCAGCAAACCGGCCACGCAACGGCCTCCTTTCCGGGAGATGACTTCGGCAACTCCCCGGGTCGAGGCGTGGGCCCGGTGAGCCGCGCCGAAGGCGTCGTTGACCCAATCCTCGGCCAGCGCTCCCAGGCGGGCGGCGAAGTCAGCGTCGTTGGTTTCCTCACCGGGATAGAAACGAACGTTTTCCAATAGCATCACGTCGCCGGGTTGCAGGAGTTCGACCGTTTTCTCGACTTTTTCCCCGAGGCAATCGTCGACGAACGCCACCGGCCGGGCCAGCAAGTCGGCCAGTTTGGCGGCTACCGGCCGGAGCGATAATTTAGGATTGGGCCGCCCGCCCGGTCGGCCCAAGTGTGCCGAAAGGATGATTCTGGCGCCTTGGTCCATGAGCCGGTCCAGCGTCGGCAAGGTTGCCTTGATGCGGGCGTCGTCGACGACCTTCGATTCCGAACCGCCGTGGTCCAAGGGCACGTTGTAGTCCACCCGGACCAAGATCCGTTTGCCTTTCAGATCGATATCGTTGACGGTCAGTTTGTCCATGTTACGGTCAGAATCGGAGGCGGATTGTAGTCGAAAACGAGCGGCGAAGGAAAGGGATTTTCCCGTAATCGTTTCGTGGCCGGTGCGTGTCGGGGCGATCGGTTCGGGGAAATAAGTGGCCGTAACAGCGCCGGGATTTTTGGCATCGACCGTAGCTCGGGTCTTGCCCGGAATCGTCGTTTCGTTGGACGGGGAAGGTCGGCAGGAGTACCCGTAGTATCGAATGCTACCGTGCGTCCCGATTCCCGAGCGAGGACTTGCCGGTTATCGGATTTGAGTATTCGGCGGCCCCGGTTGGGCGAGCGGTTTGACCCGTTCGCTCGATTCGGGCAGGTCGGTGACGGCGCTGTCCGGGACGCGGTCGGGAATGACGGTCGCCGATCCGAGAATTGCGGATTGTCGCTTTCGAATTCGCTACCGGAAATCTCCGGTAGCAGATCTGCCGAAACTCCGGTCCGGCACCCGAGTCTTTCGTTCGGGATTCGAAGGCCGGCCGGAAAAACGATTTCCGAAACAGGGACGACGGAAAGGAGTTGCTTTTTTGGCCGCTTCCGGCGACAAGATGCTTCGAGTCGGAACGTAGCTCAGCTTGGCAGAGCACCAGCTTTGGGAGCTGGATGTCGCAGGTTCGAATCCTGTCGTTCCGACCATTTTCTTCTCTCAGGCGTCGGTAAGCATGAACATGACCACGGCTTCGCTGACCGTATCCTCTCCGACCCGGCAACGGCCTCGGGCCTTGCTGACTTTGCCGCGGAACTTGATCAATTCGATCTCCACGATCAGCGCGTCTCCGGGGCGGACCGGTTTGCGCCATTTGACGTTTTCGGCCGAGAGGAAATAGGCGATCTTTCCCCAGTGCTCTTCCTTGTTGAGCGTGAGCAGGCCTGCGGCCTGCGCCATCGCCTCCAGTTGCAGGACGCCGGGCATGATCGGTTGTTCCGGAAAATGTCCCTGAAAATAGGGTTCGTTGACGGTGACGTTCTTGAGGCAGGTGATGGTCGTCTCTTCGATCTTGAGGATCCGATCGATCATGAGGAACGGATAGCGGTGGGGGAGGATTTTCATGATCCGATCGATGTCGGCGGCTGCTGGGCCGGCGAGTTCTTTCGGTAGCCGGGTCGGTAGCCGGACCGGGGCCGCGGTTTTGCGGCTTAGCCGGGCCAGTTTGCACGCCAGTTCCCAGTTGGTTCGATGACAGGGGCGGATGGCGATCACATGGGCCTGGATCGGATGGCCGGCCAAGGCCAGATCTCCTAAAATGTCCAGGATCTTGTGGCGGACGAATTCCTCCCGGTACCGGAGCGGTTCGTTGGTCAGCACCGCGTCGTCGCGGATGATCACCGCATTCTCCAAACTGCCGCCCCGGATGAGCCCGTTTTCGATCAATTGTTCGATTTCCTCGAAAAAGCAGAAGGTTCGGGCGTGCGAGATTTCCCGTTCCCAGGAATCGGGGGTGATATCCAAACTGTAGAATTGGGTTAATCGGCCTTGATCGTCGGAACTGGTGCAACTGATCCGGAATCCTTCGTAAGGCAGCACTGAAAGAATCGATTGGTCCCGGCTGACCGACAGCGGTTCGGTCACGACCAGCGATCGCCGATTCTCGACCTGGAGCGTGATGCCCGAATTCTTGATCATGCGGCAGTAGGCGCGGGCGCTGCCGTCGGCGATGGGCGGTTCGTTGGCGTCGAGTTCGACGATAGCGTTGTCGATGCCGCAGCCTCGGAATGAAGCCATCACGTGTTCGACGGTATGCAGACGGATGTTGCCCCGGGACAGGGTCGTCGACCGGGTTGTGTCGCTGACCGATTCCACTGTCGCCGGTATCTCCGGGTTTCCGTCCAGGTCGATGCGGCGGAACCGGATGCCGGTATTGGGCGGAGCGGGCAGGAAGGTCATGTTGACCTTGTTACCGCTATGCAAGCCTACGCCGCTGAACGACGAGGGTTCGCTGATGGTTTGTTGTTGCGGCACAGGCGCATTAAAGAGACGAACGCGAACCAAGGCAAGGCATCCCTCCGCGGCTCCGCCTCGAGCGGGCGGAAGGAAAGGCCGAGGGTTTTATTGGGTGGCCTCGGACTCGTCGGGGGTGGCCTCGTCGATTTCCCGGGCGCGTTGTTCCATGGCCGCCTTGCGGCTGAGTTTCACGCGTCCCTTGTCGTCGATGCCCAAGCATTTGACCCAGATTTCGTCGCCGATTTTGACGATGTCTTCGGTTCGCTTGACCCGGAAGTTGGCCAGTTCGCTGACGTGGCAAAGTCCGTCCTGCCCCGGGAAGACTTGCACGAAGCAACCGAATTCCTTGATGGAGATGACCTTGCCGCGATAGATCTTGCCCGGCTGGATTTCGGCGGTCAATGCGTCGATTTCCGTTTGCGCGATTTTGAGGTTATCTTCGGAGAGGGAGTAGATCTTGATTTCGCCGTCGTCCTGGATGTTGATTTCGCAACCCGATTCGTCGGTGATGCGGCGGATGTTCTTGCCGCCGGGACCGATGAGGGCGCCGATCTTGTCGGGGTTGATCCGGATCGTGGTAATCCGCGGGGCGTAGGGGCTGAGTTGCTCGCGCGGCTCGGACAGCGTTTCGGCCATGCTCTCGAGGATCGCGCCTCGCGACTTGGCGGCTAGTTCCAAGGCCTCGGCCATGATGTCGTGCGGAATGCCGCGCAGCTTGAGATCCAGTTGGAATCCGGTAATGCCCTTGGCCGTGCCGGCGATCTTGCAATCCATGTCGCAGAAGGCGTCTTCCCAGCCCATGATGTCGTTGAGCAATTGATATTTTTCGACTTTTCCTTGGTCGTCTTGCCGGACGCAAATGCCGACGCTGACGCCGGCTACCGGCCGCTCGATGGGCACGCCGGCGTCCATGAGCGCCAAAGAACTGCTGCATACCGTGGCCATGGACGAAGAACCGTTGGATTCGGTAATTTCCGAAACCACCCGGATGGCGTAGGGAAAGGCCTCTTTCGGGATGACCGGTTCCACGGAGCGTTCTGCCAAGGCGCCGTGGCCGATTTCGCGGCGGCCGGGACCGGCTATCCGGCCGGTCTCGCCTACCGAAAAATGAGGGAAGTTGTAATGCAGCATGAATTGTTTTTCCGAATTGCCTCCGGAGTAGGCGTCGAATTCCTGGGAGTCGTCGAGCGTGCCCAGCGTGACTTGGGCCAACGACTGGGTTTCTCCTCGGGTGAACAGGGAAGAGCCGTGGGTGCGGGGTAAAAATCCGACTCGGCTGGAGATCGGCCGCAGCGCGTCGAATCCGCGACCGTCCAGACGTTTGCCCTCGTCCAGGATCAGGGAACGGACGGCGGTTTTCTGGATCCGGTACCAGACTTCTTTCAGTACGGAATCGTCGAGGGCGTCCTCTCCGTGTTTTGTTCGCAGGGCCTCTCCGATTTCTTCGGTCAGTTTTTCCCAGATCTCTTCCCGTTCCAGTTTACCGGGAGTGAGCAGCGCCGGGATAATTCGTTCGCCCGCCAGTTGCCGGGCTTCCTCGACGATGGCTTCGGGGACCTCCGGCACCTCGATGCGGCGCTTGGGGCGGCCGACCCGCTCGCGCAAGTCGTGTTGGGCCTTGATCATGGGAGCGCAGCATTCCTGGCCGAAACGTAACGCCGCCAGAAAATCGGCTTCGCTGATTTCCGCAGCGGAGCCTTCGTACATCACCATATCGGTTTCGTTGCCCACGTAGGTTAAATCCAGGTCGCTCAGTTCCCGTTGCGAATGCGTCGGATTGGCTACCAAAGCATCGTCGACGCGTGCGACTCGCACGGCGCCCAAGGGACCGTCCCAAGGAATGTCGCTGATGGTCAGCGCCGTCGAGGCGCCTAAAATGCTCAGGATGTCCGGATCGTTTTCCTGGTCGGCGCTCAGCAACATGCTCTGGACCTGGACTTCGTTGAGCCAGCCTTTCGGAAACAACGGACGGAGCGGCCGGTCGGTCAGGCGGCAAGTCAGGATTTCTTTTTCGCTCGGTCGGCCTTCCCGTTTGAAATAGCCGCCCGGGAACCGGCCGGCGGCCGAAGCCTTTTCGCGGTAGTCGACCGTCAGGGGAAAGAAGCCTTGTCCTGGCCGGGCTTTTCTGGCGGCCACGGCCGCAACCAAGACCATGGTTTCGCCTTGTTGGATCATGACGGCGCCGTCGGCTTGTCTGGCGATTTCGCCGGTGGAAATTTGGATGGGGCTAGCGCCCACCTGGATGCTGATTGATTCGGGCATGGTCGGTTAATTGTGCAAGGATCCGATGGCCAATGACGCCGTCGACCGACTCGATTGCCGGTGACGAACGAGGGCAGGAGCGACCGCTTCCGGCCGGCTGGCGCCGGCGAGAAGACGACCGTTTCTTAGCGGGATCTCAGCGTCGGAGTTTCAGTCGCTTGGTCAGCGCTACGTAACGCTCGTTGTTGGTGCTGCTCAGGTAATCTAGCAAACGCCTTCGCTTGCTTACCATGGCCAGCAGACCTCGTCGCGAACTGATATCCTTGCGATTGGATTTCAGATGTTCGGTTAGATTGTTGATTCGGTTGGTGAGTAAGGCTACCTGGACATCGGCGGATCCCGTGTCCTTCTCGTGCAGACGATTTTGTTCTATGGTGATCGACTTCGTTTCCATACCAATGCCTTTGCCGCGAGGCCGTTAAAAATACCGTTGCGGCGGCGGCATTATGCGGAGGTTCGATAGCCTGTAAAGCTTTTCCCGGATAATTCTCCGGCCCGAAATCACATGGAGACTCGACAATAACCTGCGAAAATTGGACGATGGTCAGCAATGAGGGGAACTTTTTTCTTCTTCGCCGGCTTTTTGTCGACGGTTTTGTCGTTTGCGGATTTGGGAGGCGAGGCCGTCGGTCCGCCGGACCTGTCGCTTCGCAACGAGGTCGCTCGGGCGATCGATCGGGGCTGTGGTTATTTGCTGGAGCGGCAGGCGCCCGACGGTTCCTGGTCGGATGCGGATCATCCCGCGCTGACGGCCTTGGTGTTGTTGGCTCTGCAGAGCGACCCTCAGGAACGCCATGCCGGCCGGAAAGCGGAAGCGTTGCGGCGAGGATACGAATACCTGATCGCTTCGGCTCAACCGGACGGCGGAATCTATCGCATCGACTCGCTCAAGAATTATAATACGGCGGTTTCGCTTTTGGCTTTGGTGGCCGGTTCCGAACCGGCGAACGTGGAACCGGCTCGTCGGGCCCGGCGCTATCTGATCGCCGAACAGCAGGATTTCGGAGCGGCCGGCGAATCGGATACTCCCTTGGACGGGGGGATCGGTTACGGAAGCCGATACCAGCATTCCGATCTGTCCAATACCTCTCTCGCCTTGGAGGCGCTGCATCGGAGCCGGCATTTGGTCGAGGAGGCCGGGGCGGATAAACTGGATTGGGACGCGGCGATTCGGTTCGTGCAAAATTGCCAGAATTTGCCCGAGAGCAACAAGCAGGTTTGGGTCTCGGGGGATCCGGCCAATCGCGGCGGGTTCGTTTATTATCCGGGAGACAGCAAAGCAGGCGAGATGGTCTTGCCCTCGGGACGAGTCGCGCTTCGGTCCTACGGCAGCATGTCCTATGCGGGGTTGCTCAGTTACGTCTGCGCGGAACTCAAACCGGCCGATCATCGCGTCGTCGCCGTTCGCCGATGGTTGGAGAGTAATTACACGCTGGACGAGAATCCGGGCATGGGAGCCCAAGGGCTTTATTATTATTACCATACCATGGCCAAGGCGCTCAGCCTGGCCGGAGTCGAACGATTGGAAGTCGCTGAAGGGAAATCGGTTCGCTGGGCTCCCGAGCTGGCGCTTCGGCTGATGGATTTGCAACGGACCGAAGGCCATTGGGCCAACGACAACGCCCGCTGGTGGGAAAAGGATCCGATTCTTTCGTCTTCCTATACGGTACTGGCCCTCGCCTATCTTTATCCTTGGTTATAAGGGTGCCCATCCCGGTCCGGGCGGTCGGCGTGGAAACCGGATTTGGGGATCGTTCCACCGAGCGGGATCGACGGGATAGACGCCGGAACTGGGGGTGTCGATTGTTCGAGGTTCGAGTCGGAGGAGCACGGATTCGTTCCGACTGGGGCAGGCCCGGTATTTTGTTCGTCATTTTCGGTTGCCGGAAATTGGGTCGGGACGGTCGCGGCCAACCGTGCGGGAATCTGTTCGCCTGGGTTGGCGAAGCGGAAAATGAAAGTTCGTTTCAGGAACGGAAAAGAGATTTGAGCTGATTGCGACGGTTGATTGGGGCGCGACGATCGGTATTGCTTCGATACGTCCGTCGATGTTGAGTTGCCGGTATTTCCCAAGCCTACGATCTTTTACAAAAAGCCAATATTCACTGTGAAGCGTAAAAAACAACCGTTTTTCACAGAAAATGTTTGAAATTCATGGTGAAAGGAAAATAATGACCGTTTTTCATGGAAATGGGTGAATCTTGAGTCATCATGGATATCTATGGTAAGCGTTTGGCCATTACGAGTCATGAAAGAATTAGAATCGTTGATACTTGAGTATTTTGCCAGGATGCGAGAGTGATGCCTGTCGATAAGGCAACTATGGATGTTACTGAGCAACAGCATTTTTTGGATCCGATTAATGTTTTTCAGGATCGACGCCTGCCGGTGACGGCAAAACCGGCGGGATATGCTGCGTTGATAAAAGCGTACGATTTGCAAGTGCCACTCCCCAGGAAGCTCTGCGCTATAGGAGAACAACACAAGTTTTTGGAATCGGACGGATGGTCTATTCGTTCGCCAAGATATGAACCCAATGCCAGCTTAGAAGGTCATTTGACTTTCGCTCTGAAATATGAAGGGTTGGATCTGGCCGTTCTCAAAAAGTTGTTCGCCGTCACTGGTCCTGACCCCGTCGTCAGATTGATCCGAAGCAAACCATCCGGCACCTATTTCCGGCGGATCTGGTTCCTTTACGAATGGTTAATGGGTACGAGGGTTGATCTTCCCGATACTAATAAGGGCGCTTATGTGTTTGCAGTCGATCCCCAAAAGCAGTTTTCGATTCCGGGGCGAAGGTCACCACGGCATAGAGTTGTAAATAATCTGCCGGGCACCCCAGCGTTTTGCCCTCTCGTGTATCGCACGGCGTCACTGAATAATTGGATCGATTCACATTTTCGCTCCCAATTTCAAGACATTCTAAAGATCTTGCCACGTGAATTGGTGACGCGTGCAGCGGCGTATATCTCGTTAAAAGATTCGAGAGCGAGTTTTACCATTGAGGGCGAGCATTCAAACAATATTCGAATTCGGCAATGGTCTCGGGCGATTAGCCAAGCCGGTTCGCAGCCTCTTGAACGGAACGAGTTTCTGCGTTTGCAACGGATAGTAATTGACGATGACCGGTTTATCAGTATGGGATTTCGGCGTGAAGGAGGTTTTGTCGGGTTACACGATCAGACGACGCGGGAGCCTGTTCCTGATCATGTTAGTGCCCGACCGGAAGATTTGCCGGGATTAATGGAGGGCTTGGTCGCCTTCGAACAGAAGGTCGCTCGGCAACTTGATCCGGTAGTAGCCGCTGCCGTTTTATCATTTGGTTTTGTGTACATCCATCCATTCGAAGACGGTAACGGCCGGGTGCACCGTTATTTGATGCATCATATTTTGGTTCAAAGCGGTTTTAATCCACCCGGAATCGTTATCCCGGTATCGGCGGTAATACTGGAAGCGATTGATGAATATCGTGATGCGCTTGAAGATTATGCCCAGCGCTTGTTACCGGTAGTTCGTTGGGAACCGACGGCTAAGGGCAATGTGCGAGTACTAAATGATACCGGAGATTTTTATCGTTTTTTCGATGCCACTCCTCAAACGGAGTTTCTCTATCGTTGCATTGAACGTACGATTACAAAGGAATTGCCGAAGGAAACTAATTTTTTGAAGAATCATGACATGTTTCGAAAACAATTGGCTCAAGTGATAAATATGCCGGAACGTTTGTCGGATTTGCTTTTTCGTTTTCTCGATCAAAACGAAGGCCGGTTGTCAAATCGTTCTAAGCGAAAGGAATTTGCCGAATTGACTGCCGATGAAGTTTCGAAGATTGAAAGCATTTATTATGATATATTTATCGGCGAGAAGCCGAAAGCCGTTGAATCATTTCGAAGCTAGACGCCTGAAAAATGGTTGACCCGGATTCAAAAGCAGGTTTTAGTCAAGTGTTGAAACGAAGGGCCTACGATTTTATGGGAATAACTGAATGACGCTGGAAAATCTATCAATGCCTGCGGTCGTCAGAACTCAATGCCAGGTCGTCTGGAATTAACATGGATGGAAGAACGAAAAGCGATAACGACCCGTCGGAAGGGGTGCTTGGTGAGATCGTTCCAATGGAAACGAGCCGAATTTGTCAACTTGATTTCGTTGACAAATGGAGGATTGATCGCAGAGATAACGGTTGGATTTTGAAATGTATGAATGAGAATTGCCGGAACATGCCGGAATGGCAAATCGGAACTTTTTCGATCATTTGATAATTACGGTCCATCACGATGAACGAATCGAAACCAAAAGAAGTAACTTTGTTATGTGTTTGGGAACAGTATAGGTTCGCCGAATCCTTGACATTCGAATTGCATCGAATAGGGATTACGGTTTTTGTCAATTGTTTCGATAATTCGGATGATTATAATCGAATTGTCAATGATGAATACTTTATTGGAATTAAACGAGCTGCGGTAATCGTTTTATTGTTTTCTAAGGAGTATCAAGAACGGGTATGGAACCAAAATCATCGGCGTCCGTTTCTGGAATACGTAAAAGAAAAATATCAGCCGGAGGTGCTACCGTTGCTTTTCGATGAAACACCGCTGCCAAAGGAATTACCGAAAGGAAGAAAATGGCATAATCCCGATAGCTATGAAACAAGCAAAATAGCAAAGGAAATCGAACAAATAATGCAGGAAGGTATCATGATGCATGAAGCTAATGACAGTTCTAGGCCCGGCAGAGAACATGCTCCCAAGTTGACTTCGATTATCGGCGAAGCGATCTGGAATTATAGTGGCGGCAGGAAGATAGAAATCGGTCGAGACGAGTTTACCTTTCAGCTTAAAGGTAGTCAATGTAGCGAAACCTCGTTATATTTATACCCAAACGCTCCTTCGTTACAGGGTGTATCCTTGGCAAAAGGTTATACTTCGTTTAATCAAATATTCAACGCCAAATTTCTGGATTATACCGGTGAATTTGTAACTCCTTGCGAAAATGAAATTGTCGTGTTACGGAATTCTAACGGGTTCTACGCTGCGGTTCAAGTGTTAAAGATTACGGAGCGGAATGAAGATGGAATCGTTGCCGAATTGCGTTTTAGATATCTCATTAATTCCGATAAATCAGATGATTTCAGCGAAAGGGTCGATATCGACTCTGTCAGCGTCGAAGGTTTTCGTTCCATTAAAAAAGCGCAGCTACGCAATCTGAGACCCATTGTGGCTATGATTGGGCCTAACGGGGGAGGAAAAACCAATTTTTTGCTGCTATTTGAAATGATGCAGAAAATGCTGAATAACCGTAAATTAGCTTTGTTTGTGGGAAAGAACGGCGGTGCCGACGATTTTTTATTTGAGGGGAGCAAAGAAACTAAAACGATCAAGACAGCGGTCACTTTACGTCTGGGAAGCTCAAATTATTATGATTATCGTTTTTCGCTTGAATCCGACAAGGACAATAATCTGATTTTTTCCGGAGAACAATATCGTTTGAGATCAAATAAAATGGAAAACGTCAAATGGAGAAGAATCGAGGAGAGCGAAGGTAAACCGGAAGCCGGACTGATCAACACCGGATATTGCCCTCGACAACCAACGCTTCAGTCGCGAATCGCCGGAAACATCGTGCACCTGCTAGGGAATCTGGAGAAGTATCATTTCCCTGATACTTCTCCAGATTCAGCGTTCAATAAATCTTGCGATTTCGAAGACAATTATCGATTGTCCCCGAACGGAAGTAATCTTGCCGCGGTATTGTTACAATTGCAACAAAACGACAAACAGCGTTACGATTGGATTTGCTATCAAATCCAACGGATATTACCGGGATTCCTGAATTTTGATTTACCGGTTAATTCCGGTAAAGTATCATTACGATGGATTTCGAAAAAACAGAACAAATCGTATGGAGCACATTTAACTTCAGATGGCACACTAAGGTTTTTCGCATTGACTACTTTGTTGCATCTTCCAACTGAAAGATTACCTGCCGTTCTGTTTCTAGACGAACCCGAACTTGGGCTGCATCCTGACGGAATTGCCTTGATCGGAGGTCTGATAAGATCGTTATCCAGTAAAAAACAGATTTTTGTGGCAACTCAGTCGCCGTTACTCGTTGATTGTTTTGAACTTGACGAAGTAGTGGTTTTTAATAGTACTGAATCGGGATCTCTCGTTAAAGCTGTCAGTTCTGAAGAATATCAACACTGGATTGACGATGGTTTCGGCCCCGGTGATCTTTGGACAAAAAGGCTGTTAGGTGGCTTGCCTTGATTGCCTTGAAACGGATTGCTATTTTGGCAGAAGGGGCCACCGAATGTTCCTTTATCGATCGATTGATGGTAGATTATTTCGCAAATTACAATCTATCGCTGCGCTCTGTCGACCTTAAGGGAAAAATATCGGTAAATCATATATTGAAAAACATGAAAGATTTATATTATTCGAAATACTACGTTACTACGCTGGTCGATTATTACGGATTTAAAGGAAAGGCAGACAAGAGTGTGGATGAACTCGAAAGTTATCTTAAAACGGAAATGTGCAAGTCGATAACCAATCCCAATCGGCACCGGTTTTTTCCTTATATCCAAAAGTATGAGTTTGAAGGATTATTGTTTTCCAAGATTGAATCTCACGTAAAACTTCCGTTTTTCACTGAAGTTGAATTAGAAAAATTGAGATCAGTAAAACGATTATTTAAGACTCCGGAAGATATCAATGATAGTGCCAAGTCGGCACCTAGCAAAAGAATTAAAAAAATAAAATTGGATTACAATAAAATTACCCATGGAATTGAATGGGCCCGTTGCCTAGGGTTAGGGCTCTCGCCAAAATAAACTATCTGTTTTCCGTGTATGTATCAAATGTATTATTTACATTCATGGGGCTTTAATTTATAATTCCATTCACCATGAAACTTCTCTTTAGTCAAACGCAAATCTTGCATTTGTTCGTCAGTAATTTTTATGCCCGTCTGATATTTGGATTCATCTAGATCACAGTTTATTTTCAACCCATTTTTAGTTGTTGTATTGCTAATCAAATTAACTATGGTTTCATAATTGGTTAATGGGCGTCCCCGCCAATTCATTGAAATATATGAAAACATTTGATGTTCAATTTTATTCCACTTGCTCGTGCCAGGTGGAAAATGACAAACTGATATTTCCATACTAAGTTCATCAGCCAGTTTTTGTAACTCGGTTTTCCATAATTTATTACGACTACCATTTGAACCTCCTCCATCAGCTGTAATTAATAGCTTCTTGGCCTTGGGATGTTTTTTTCGTCCCATTGCTAGCCACCATCGACGAATAGTTTCTACCGCAAATTCCGCAGTATCGTGATCAGTGCCTATACTTACCCAACCCGTATTGGTGTTAATATCAAACACGCCATAGGGATTTGCTTTAGGTAGTTTTGGATCAGGGAAATCATGCATTTTGACTAGTTCAGGATTTCCATTCGGATGCCATTCTTTCCCCATATTTTTGTGCTGTCCCACCAATTCCTTTTTTTTGGTGTCAACCGAAATCACGGGTTCATTTTCCTTCAGGAATTTCCGAGATTTGCGTTCAATATATCGAAATTGCTGGTCTCGATCGGGATGCTGGTTGCCTTGAAGGCTGTATCCCATTTCATGGAGCAAACGATTTACGGTGCGTTCACTTATCTGATGTCCCATTTCATTTAATTTGGTTTTGATTTGTTCAGCACTTTTGCAAGTCCAACGCAACGGATTTTCAGGATCACCTCGAGTTTCGGGTTCGATAAGATTATTCAGATCTGACAAAAGAGTCTTGTCGTGTTTGGCTAATAATTTCCGTCCCCCTCCTGCTTTCCTTTGGCGATTTTTCTCCGAAATTGCTCCCGTTTTTAATTCATTAATTCCCGCTCGAATCGTAGTGCGGCTAGCACCCGTAGCTTCGTGAACTATTTCTATTCCACCCCTACCAATGGCTATTGCCTCGGATGCTAGCCAATGACGCTTAATCAATTCTTGGAAGTTTGGCTCCAAGCTCAGATATTTTTTTCTGATAACGGCAACCTGATCGCTCACGCTTAATCATATCATACATATTTCATTTTTTCAACCTTTAAAAGTAATTAATTCTAATTCGTTGGTTGTCAAAGGATTGGAAACTAAGATTTACCGTCATCAAGCCTTTCAAAAACCATTGAATCGACCTAAATGGGTTGATAACTTCCAGCTTTAAATAAACCATCGAAATCAGTTTTTAGATTACCAGAGAGATTATCCGTTCATTAACATGTCAGAATGAAATTCTGATAAAAATTTAATCATTTGAACAAATATGTTATTTAGGCGAGAGCCCTTAGAAGCGATTCGAAAAGAATGCCCAAGGTTTAACAATTGGTTAATTAAACTGGAATCGCTCGGAAGCCGGGATTCATAACGGGGAAGCGGCATTTTATTGGGTTGCCGGTTTTTTCGTTACTTGCAAGAAATAGTATCTTGGGAAGGAACTAAAATCGCGAGCTGGTTCGTTTCCGCTGGCCGATGGCGTTATTGTTCGTTTCGCGGCGGTCCTTGATAGCGGGCCCGAGCGGCACGGAATTCCGAATCGAGCCAGTCGTCCTCGGTTAGCAATGGATCTCCCCAAACGGTAGAGAATTCTCCTTGGCCGATCGTGCCGTCGCCGGGTTGGATTAATCCGAGTTCCACGTTCCAAAGCGCTTCCTGCAAGTTGGGTTCCGCGATCCCCATCTGGGCGAGAGTCATCACAGCGGCTTGTTTTCGCGTTCCGAGCCGTTTCAGGGCTCCGCTGTTTTGGAACATTTCATCGAGTTCGTTAGCTGCAAACAAATCGCCGTAGGCCTGTTTCATCACTTCGATTTCTTCTTGGGCGTTGCCGATAACCCGGATGGCGGTGTGGTATTCGTCGATGCCGAACCCGTTTTCCAGCAGCAGTACCATAAATTCCCGGAAAGCAGGGTCGTCTTTCTTTTCCGAGTGAACCCAACTGGCGATGACGAAATGCTGTTGCACCTTTTTGTTATATGCCGTGTCGTTGGCCGTATAGTAACGGGCCGGGTCGTAGTAGGCGTCCGAATTCTGCCGGAGTCGTTGTTCCCGTCTTGATCGTTCGGCGGCCCGCTCGGCTTGTCCGGCACTGAGGCTTTTGAGTCGGGAATCGATGTTCGAATCGGGAGAAACGGTCGTCCCTTGATTTCCTTGACCGGTTCCCGGGGTGGAGGAGTGAGATCCCGGATCTCCGTTAGCTTGCCGGGTCGGGGCGTTGCCGTTCCCGGATTCGTTTCCTGCGTCGGGCCGGTTCAGACGAAAGATAATGAGGGTGACGATCAGGCAAAACAGCAAGCCGGCTAAGGCGAACGGGAAAACTCGGTTCATCGTTACAGTTCAGATCAATGGGAACGAATGCGTTACTTGAGGCATCGACAGCGAATCATGTTATTTGGTTTCGACCGGGAGTGCAAGCGCCGGAGCTTATCGGCGGTACCGGACGAATCGAAAGCCCACGATTCTAGCCGGTTTCGGAAAAGGAAGTAAAGTTCTCGCAACGCTTGGGGCGGGACTTTTTCATGCTAATAATTTTTGATCGACGATCGTTTTTTTAAGTGTCGAGCGGAGTATTTCGATTCGTCGGAAAAACTGTTTTTCCGAATTATGCTTCGAGTTAGGCGGCGATTGCCGATTGAGACGAGTTTCAGCCGGACAGGAGACTGAACCGGTGCGAGTATCGGTTGAACGATCAATTCGCCGACCGAATCAGCAGGGAGGAAGCGTCGGTAATCAGGAAGGTCGGGTCAGTTTTTTTTCGGACGTTTAAACGGGGTGGTTTTCGTGACGGCTCGCAACCCTTGGTTCCGATTCGTCTGAAAATCGTCAGCAGCTTCGGCCATATTAGAGTATCCCGACTGGAGAATGATCGCCAAGGCCAGGTTGTTGAAGAGGGCATTGTTCGTCGGCCCATGGCGAGTTCGCATGAGACAATCATCTTCGCCGAAGATTCCGTCGCGACGGCGGTGATTGCCGTTTTCTACCGTCCCATGTCCCCGATTGAGTGACAACAATCGTTGAGCGTCGGCAGCCTCCGGAGGCAACGAAGTGACGCCGTAAGCATATTCCACGGTCTCGGGCCCACCGTTTAAATGATGGCGGTGTCGAAGGATCCGAAAGACTTGGAGGACATGCGGTAATTTGACGGCTCCGGGAAGGGGTTCATAGGTTTGAATGCTCCGTTGATCGATGCGGCCATGTCCTTTCTCCGGGTTTTCGGTGAACCGGTCCTGGGCCACTCGATCCCAATCCAGGCCGGTCAAAAATTGAGAGAGTTCGGGGTTGTTCTCTTTGACCGTGAAGAGAAAATGGGCTCCGTTAACCAACACGATGGCATCGGCCATGACTCGGTTAGTATGGAGCGCATCGATCGTAATGATGGCTCCCCGGATATCGACATCCTCCAAGAGAGCCGCCATCGCCGCCTGTTCGCCGCCTTGGTCTCGGCAAATGCGAACGGCGATGGGCACCGCATCTTGATGACGCACGAGGATGACGGTCTCGAAATACTCTTTGCTGTTGCGATTAGCTCCGTTGATCCGCTTCCCGTCGGCAGCCAAGGCTTCCGAGGGTTGTCGAGTCAATTGGGCCGTTACCCAGCGGTGAGTTACCGTTGGCAACGCTTCCGGATCCGTCTCGGTCATGACCCGGTGAATCGTCGCGAGAGACGGGGCCACGCAACGGCCCTTGGCGTTGCGCCACGCCCCGAGAGTCTGCAATTGGTTTGGCGTCATTTTTTGGGCGTAACGCGAAGTCGCCAAGGGGCCGACCTTGCCGGCCAATCGAGCTAAGATGCAGATAGCGAGGACCATTTCCAGCCGATGTTTGCGTCCTTGTGCCCGGCGAAAATCAGCCGTTTCCGCTAGCAGTTGCACCAATGATTTCAACTGTTTCGGGGACGTTTCTACCCGCTGCACCTGGGGGCCCCAAGACGGATCGTCCTGACGCTTCCTTAATCGGGAACAGGCTTGGGGTCGCAAGGGATAAACGTACCTTTCCTTCTTGATATTGTGCCGGGCGGTATAGCGTCCGTTGCTGCGAGCGTAGCCTTGCGATTGCCCTACCGCCCGCCAATTCCCCGCGCGATAGATCGTGCCCGCGAAGTGTCGGGGATCGACGAAAGTTTCGGCCAATTCCAGCGGATGACCCCAGGTCCGTTGCCAATCGGCACTCAGACGGCGCAGCATTTTGGCCATGACGCAGCTCCCCAGATTGTGCACTTCGCCCCGCTCGGTAAGCAGGAGGAATCGGGTATTGTTGGCAATCAAATGCAGCCGACGAAACTGCTCTCGTTTTTTCCACCCGAGCCACTTGTCTCGCGGGCGACACTGGAACACTCCGCTTTGCCAGCCGGCTAACGCCAACCACCGGCCTTGGTACTCGGCTACATAACGCAGACCGCGTCCGGCAAAGCCTTTGAAACCCAAGCGATGGTTCTGAACCATCAGCGAATCCCAGCGTCTTCGCTCACTGCTCTTCACCAATCGAACGGTCACCAGCTTGAGGTTGATTTTGGCGTCCCTGAGGAACCAATAACGACCAGAGAGTGAAAAAGCCAGCTTTATTTTCCCCTTTCGAAGGCGCTAAAGTTTCGGCTCTCTGGTGAAGGGAAAAAGCGAATATGGCCCGAAATCGGTGACACGGGCCTCTAGCGATTAGCGTGAAAAAACCCTGACGCTTGGGGCGGGGGAATGCGGTCGATCGGCAAGGTTCGAATTGTTCGGACGTGAACGGCGAATAATCTTGACACGTCGTCGTTTATCGGGATTAGTGGCCGGGCTTCGATCAGGGCTCCGTTCGGGCAGTTAAGAGGGATGGGCGAAATCGGCGGCGAACCCGTTTGCCGGCTCGATTGACCGATGGTCGCCCCTTGGTTTCGATTGGCTCCGGTTCCTGAGGATGATCGGGTATCACGCCGGTGGCGCCCGAGGTCGCTTCGTTCGGGTGAATGCGGTCGCCGGACGGAGACGCAGCATGAATAACGAGAGGGTCGCTTCGCTTGCGGAGGGATCGCTGGACCGAGGTTTCGGTCAAGGCGGGCATCATGAAAACAACCATGGGCGGTGAGGCGAATCAATACCCGGTCATCTGTCGTCTGCAGCGTCAAAGAAGAGGACGATCCGGTTTGTCGGCAAACCCTCGGGAGTCGAGATCGTCAACCCGGTCGCTGACCGGTTTTTCGGATCGGGGCGGAGATCGCATCCGTGCCGGAATTCGAAAACTGCGAACCGCGCTCCTGGCTCTGACGTTATCGGCGATTTCCGTTTGGGAGGGAAGAACCGGCGAATTGGATTCTTGGTCGGTCACTCCCGTCCCTGCCGCTTCGGAGGTTCAAGGATTCGTTTGGTATCGGGCTTGCGTCGAAGTGCCGGAATCCTGGCGCGGAAGCCGGTTGCTGCTGACGGCTGGCCGGATCGATGAAGTGGACGAGGCCTATTTTAATGGGGAACGGATTGGCGCCAACGGATCCTTGCCTCCGTTATTCGCCCTGCCGGCCAGCAGGGTGCGGCGTCCTTACGTGATCGAGCCCGATCAGATTCGCTACGGTCAGGGCAATCTGATTTCCTGGCGGATTTATTCCCGTAAGCCGGAGGGAGGGATTATCGCCGGTCCGGTGCGCCTTTCCCGGTTGACGGATGCCGTTGATCTGACGGGTGGTTGGCTTTCTCGGCAAGGTGATCGGTCGGTTTGGACCGATTGGCTTTACTCCGATCCGGAAACCGAAACCCAGGAATTCCGCAACCGCCTCGGTGATTCGCCGTCCGCTTTCGGCCGTATCGTCGAGGTCGATCAGGCAGAGCGCGAAGCCGCTAACGAAGCGGTTAGAGGACGTTATCTCGCCAGAGTCGGCGAGGGCGAAAGAACCGGTCCGGAACCGCTGACTCCGGCCGAAGCCCTGAATACGTTCGAAACGGCCGAAGGGCTTAGGGTCGATCCGGTGTTGCACGAACCGCTGATTCGGCAACCGTTGTTCGTCGATTTCGACGAGCGAGGTCGGCTTTGGCTCGTACAGTATCGGCAGTATCCTGACCCGGCCGGTTTGCAGGTGCTGACGTGGGACGATCATCTGCGCAAGGTCTTCGACCGTGTTCCGCCGCCGCCGCCGTATGATCGGCCCGGCAAGGAGAGCTTTTGGGGCCGCGATCGGATCAGCTATCATGAGGATACCGACGGCGACGGGATTTACGATCGCCACGGCGTTTTTGTCGAAGGACTCAATTTGGCGACCTCGCTGGCCTTCGGTAGGGGAGGTTTGTGGGTATTGCAACCGCCTTACTTATTGTTTTATCCGGATGCGGACGGCGATGATCGTCCCGACGGCGAACCGGAAACGCATCTGGCCGGATTCGGCTTGGAAGATACGCACTCGATAGCCAATAGCCTTAAATGGGGCCCCGACGGTTGGCTTTACGGCGCGGTCGGAAGTACGGTTACGGCTCGGGTTCGCGTCGTCGGTTCGAACGATCCCCGGCACTGGCGATTTTTCGGACAAAACGTCTGGCGATACCATCCCGAGACCCGGCGTTTTGAACTGTTCGCCGAGGGCGGTTGGAATACGTTCGGTCTGGAATTCGACGATCAGGGGCGGCTCTTTTCCGGGACGAACGGCAATCTTCAAGCCGTCAGGTTCGTTCAAGGCGGGTTTTACCGCAAGAGCTTCGGAAAGCACGGTCCCTTCACTCGGTCCTATACCTTCGGTCACTTTAATGGGTTACCCATCCAAGGCCAAAAGCTGCGATTGGTGCATCAATGGTTGCCCTATAGCAGCGGAGCCATGGCGACGCTTCAGGGACGCCTGATCGGCGGTAATGCGTTGGCTCACCGCTTGCACGCTTTGCGTCTCGAACCCGAAGGCAGTTCTTTCCGGACCGTGGAACTTCCGGCTCCCTTGCGCTCATCCGATCGTTGGTTCCGGCCGGTCCATCTGGCGGTGGGGCCCTCCGGAGCCGTTTACATCTCCGATTGGTACGACGCCCGCATTACTCATTTGGATCCGCGCGATAATTGGGACCGGGAACGCGGACGGGTCTGGAGGCTCCGTTCCGAACATGCGGCTTTTGCTGCTCCCGAAAATCTGGGAGCGCTGTCTTCGGTCGAGCTGGTCGACCGTTTGCGTACGACCAATCAATGGGTCCGGGCGACGGCTCGCCGGTTGCTGCGGGAACGTCGGGACGAGTCGGTTTTGCCGCTGGTACGGGACGGCATGGCGCAAGACGGGCAATTCGCGTTGGAATGTCTTTGGTCGCTTCATGCCTTGGACGCTTTCGACGCCGGCGCGGCGTTGTCGGGATTGACTCATGACTTGCCGGCGATTCGAGTGTGGACGCTTCGCTTGTTGGGAGATTCGCGACGGTCGTTGTCGCTGCCGGTGTGGGAAGCCGTCCGGCGCACCGCGAAAGACGATACCTCGCCAGAGGTCGTCTCCCAGGCCGCTTCGCTCGCCGCTCGGTTGTCGCCGGACCGGTCTTGGGATTTGCTACGGATTTTGGCGTCCCGTCCGTTCACGGAGGATCCGAATATTCCGCTGCAACTCTGGTGGGCCTGCGAAGCGCAAATTCGTCGCGACCCCGAACGGGTGACGGGGTGGCTGTCTGATCCGGCTCTTTGGAACGAACCTATGTTCGCGTCGGCATTGATCGAACGCCTTGGCCGGCGATTCATGGCCGATCGCAGCGAACGCCATCTGGCGATTTGCGCCCGGTTGTTGCGGCTGGCGCCGGACCGTGACGCGTTGCGGCGTTTGTTGCGAGGCATGGAACAGGCCTTGGACGGGCGGGAATTTTCGCATCCGCCGGCGGTTTTGGAACCGGCCTTGGAACAGGTGCGCCTGCGCTTGGCCTCCGATACCGAATTCATCGCCTTCGCCTTGCGTTTGGGCAGTCGGGCCGGAGTGCGGGCCGCCCAAGACTATGTCCGTAATCCGGACGGTCGCCTCGAGAAACGGCTGGAACTGCTGCGTGGACTCGCCCGCCGGCTCGATCCGGAAATGCGGGATTATTGTCTTTCGTTGTTTTCGAAGCCTCAGGAGTCGAACCCCATTCGAATCGAGGCGATCGGCAATCTTCGCTATTATGCCGAGGGTCGCGTCGCCGATAAGTTGCTGTCGGAGTTGGCCGGCGGCGATCCCGCTTTAAGGCCGACGGCTCTGGCGGTATTGACCGGCCGTCCGTCTTGGGCCAAGCGGTTGTTGCAAGCGATCGAGCGGCAGACAGTTCCTTCGGAAATTCTGGATCGGCAAGTGTTACTGACCCTGTCCCGGTTGCCGGGATTGGCCGGCGATTCTTTTCTGAAACAATTACTGGCCGGAAGGCGTGCGACCGGGGCGCTGCCGCCCCAGGAAGGTATTCTTCGGGTGCGCCGCCTGTTGGCCGCGGACGAAGGCGATCCGCAACGGGGCAGGGAGCTGTTCGAAAGTTTGTGCGGCAACTGCCACCGGCTATTCGATTCGGGGCGGGCCGTCGGCCCTGACTTGACCGGTTACGAACGAGGCAATCGGGAGTATCTATTAACGGCCGTCGCCGATCCGAACCTGGCCGTGCGAGAGGAATTCGAATTAGTCACCGTTACCCTGCGGCCGGCTTCGGAAGGGGAAGAGGCCGTGGTTTTGAGCGGCTTCGTCAGGGAAACCGACGACGGCGGCCTGGAGTTGCGGGACTTGGCCGGCAACCGGATAGCTGTCGGCGCCGATGATATCGCCGGCACCCAACGGTCGCGGCAGTCGGTCATGCCGGAGGGCTTGCTGGACGGCTTGGACGCCCGGCAACTGCGGGATCTTTTCGCCTTTGTGCAGCATCCCGGCGAAACGTTCGGCCAACGGCCTTGATTGATTGCGCCGGTGCACCTCGCTCGTCTTCGATTGCGGGATTTTCGTAATTACGGCGCCCTCGATTTAGAGCTCTGTCCCGGCTTCCATTTGTTCCTGGGCGATAACGCCCAAGGCAAGTCCAACGTCCTGGAATCGATCTATTTGTTGAGTACCTTGCGTTCCTTCCGGGGCGTCGTGAACGCCCGGTTGGTGGCCGAGGGACGGGACGGATTTTTCGTGGGCGGCCGGGTGGGTGGCGGCGCTCCGATCGAATTGGGCGTTTATTGGTCGCCTGGCCCGCGGCGAATCACGGTCGACAATCGGCCCGTCAAAGTCCTTGCCGATTTTATTGGGAAATTGTCCGCCGTCATTTTCAGTTCCGAGGATCTGCAACTGATTCGAGGTTCGGCTTCGGTGCGGCGCCGGTTTTTCGATCTGATCATGGTTCAGACGCGGCCGGGTGGATTGACTTTGCTGCAGCGCTATCAAAAAGCCTTGAAGTCCCGCAACCGGTTGCTCAAACAGGCGGTCGTTTCGCCGGCCGTTCTCGAAGGTTTTTCTCAGGAATTGATTCGTTGCGGGGCGGAACTGATTCGTTGGCGCCGAACTTTTTTGCCGGGATTTTCGGTCGGAGCCGCTCGGGCCTATCGCCGCATCTGCGGCCAGGCCGAGGAACTGAGCGTCGAGTATCGTCCGAAAGTCCGGGAGGATTTTGCGACTGAACTGGCCGATTCGCGCCGCCGCGAACAACGGAACCGAACGACGCTGATAGGACCTCATCGGGACGAAATCGCGTTCTTGCTCGACGGTCGCGACGCTCAGATGTTCGGCAGCGAAGGTCAGAAACGTTCGATCGCCATTTCCCTCAAGATGGCTCAGGCCGAGCACTTGGCCGGAGCGTTGGGACGGCCTCCGGTTTTGCTTCTCGATGACGTCATGGGCGAATTGGACCGCCGCCGGCGAGCCGGTTTGCTGCCGTTGCTGGAGCGGACCTGCCGGACCGGCGGCCAGGTTTGTTTGACCAGCACCGAAGAAAATTGGCGGGCGGAATGGATTCGGGATTTTCGTTGCTGGCGGGTGGTCCGAGGCGGGTGCCGCGCCGAGGGTTGAGGGGACTCAGGGTTCGGCGGGTTGCGGCCGTTTCCAGATCGGGATTCGTCGTTTCATTTCTCCGATGAGCCATTGGCTGGCTTCGAAGGCGTCTTGGCGATGGGGAGCCCGCACTTCCAACCAGAGGGAAGCTTCGCCGACGCGAACCCGGCCGACGCGGTGGACCAGGCGAACGGCTTGAACGGGCCATCGTTTTTCGACGGTTTTAAAGAGGTGGTCGAATTGGTGTACGACCATATCCCGGTAGGCTTCGTAGTCGATGGCCACGATCGGCTGTTCCGCCTCGAGCCGGCGCACGACGCCGGCGAACGTCAGTACGGCTCCGGTTTCGGTCAAGGGGGGACGGGCGCGAAGCAAGGCCGCTTCGTCGAGGGGAGTTTCGGTCAATTGCAGTTGGTGTTCCATGGTCTTATCCGCCTTGCACCGGCGGGAATAACGCGACCCGGTTGCCGGGGCGCAACGGGTGGGTTTCGGTTTGATATTCCAGGTCGACGGCGACCAGGGCCGACCGGCGCGCTTCGGCCAGCCGGGGATAACGTCGATAGAGTCGTTCGAGCAGATCGGCCAGATTGCTGTTTTCGGGCATGCCGATTTCGATCGACTCGGTATTGGTCAGTTCCCGGAACCAGGAATGAAAGCTGACCGACACGGGGATGCTGGTTTCGGGATCCGGGAGTTCGTGCGGGACGCCGATGAAAGGTAAATGCCGGTATCGTTCCCGATAGTCCAAACCGTACCCGACGACGAATTCGTCGGGAATGGCGAAGCCCGAGTAGTCGACCTGGATCATCCGGGAGCGGAATCGCCGTTTTGCCAGCAAGACGCAAAGGCGCAGATCTCGAGGCCTCAGGGGAAGCAACCGCTCCTGAACGATTGCCAGCGTTGTGCCGTTGTCCAGAATATCGTCCACGACCAGCACGTGATGATCGGTCACGGCCGCGGCCGGTTCCCGGGTAATGCGCAGGCTTCCCGGTTCGGTTCGGCCCCGGTAACTGGAGACGGCCATGAAATCGATCGTGACGGGTAAGGCGAGTTGCCGGACCAAATCCGCCGTGAAGATGAAGGCGCCATCAAGGATCCCCAACACCGTTAATTCCTGGCCGCGATAGTCGCGGGCGATTTCGTTCGCCAGTTCGGTAACGCGCCGGCGCAGTTGTTCTTCGGTAATCATCACGCCCTTGATTTCCGCCTCCAGGTGAGTGGGCGGGGGTAGCAACGGCTCCGAACAGGTTTCGGGAGAACTGGGGGATTCGGCCATGTCGAGTCGGGGGTGTCGCGGTCGGTCGTCGGGAACGGTCAACGAAAGTCAAGGGAGCGGCCAGTCCGGAGTGTCGGCGCGCGCCTGGTCCAGTTCGCGTTGCAGTCGCCGAGCCGTTCGCCGGTAACGGGCGGCCAGATCGGTGGTTTCGCCGGGGTCGCGATCGAGTTGGAAGAGTTGCAGGGGGCCGTTTCGACCCTGTTGAACGCCTTTCCATTTGCCGCGGCGTACGGCGCGGGCGAACCTCTCGGGACCGTGAGATTCCCAATACAGGTAATCGTGCCGCCGTTGCCGCTGGCCCAGCAGTTCGGGAAGAAACGAGATGCCGTCGCCTTCGGGCTGGAACTCTTTGCCCGTCAACTCGCTCAGCGTGGGGAAAAAATCCCAGGCGGCGCAAAGATGATCACTGACGGTTCCCGTTCGAATTCGCCCGGGCCAGCGGACGATCAGGGGGACTCGAATCCCGCCTTCGTAGAGCGAACCTTTGTGGCCTCGCAACCCTCCGGTCGAAGCGAAAAAGGCCGGATCGATTCCGGCTTCGGCATGGGGTCCGTTGTCGCTGGTGAAGAAGACGACCGTTCGGGTTTCCAGGCCGTTATCCTCGAGGCTGTCCAGCAGCCGGCCGACTTCGCGGTCCAGCCGGAAAATCATGGCCGCGAGGGTTTTTTGCGGAGCGGGCCAGTCTTGGTTCCGGAAGGGCCGGAGGGCGGGCGACTGGAGGGGAGCGTGCGGCAGGGTGTAAGCGAGATACAGGAAAAAGGGCCGTTGGCGGTTAAGTCTAACGAAGTTGATCGCCGCGTCGGTAAACAGATAGGGCGCGTAATGCGCTTGGCCGCCGTTCTCGTTGCCGGCCCAGCGAACCGGCGTCCGGTTGCGCCATAATTCGTCGGTCGGATAATGGGTCTTCGGATCGTCGTGGTCCAAATAACCGAACCATTCGTCGAATCCCTTGGCGGTCGGCATGCCGCTCGAACCGTCTCGGCCCAATCCCCATTTACCGATCGCGCAAGTCCGGTAGCCCGCTTGCCGCATGCGTTCGGCCAACGTCGAGTCGCCGGCCTTCAAAGCCCGCTCTCCCGGACCGCGGATGCGGGCGTGACCGGTGTGCCGGCCGGTCAGCAGGGCGCAACGGGAAGCGGTGCTTTCGGCGGCGCCGGCGTAGTATCGGGTGAAGCGCAGGCCTTCGGCCGCCAACCGGTCCAGCCGGGGAGTGCGCAACTTCGTTTGACCGTAGGCGCCCAAGTCGCCCCAGCCGAGATCGTCGGCCAGAATCAGAATGACGTTGGGAGCCGCCGGCGGCTCCGCTCCCGAAACGTAAAGCCAGCTGCCGAGAATCAACAGCCAGCCGCCGAGAACGAGGATTTCACCGATCGTTTTCGCTCTGGCTCTCGAATGCGGCACGCTCTGTCAGGTTAGGAGCGGAACGGTCGGAACTCAAGCGCAACCCGGTTTTGCCGGGCCGATGCCCGTAGCTGTTGAAATTGTCGGCGATTGCATCCATGATGGCCGGCGGCATGGCGAACGAAGTTGGCGGCGGTTGGAGTTTGAGGTGGTTGACGGCGTTATTGGCCGGACTGACGCTCGCGGCGCTGCTGCCCGAGGCGCACGGCCAGCGATTCGGCGGGGGCGGCCGGAATATGAGCGGGCGCGCCGGCGTGCCGGACTGGGAAGTGAGCGACCGGTTCCGCCGGGATTTGTTTACGTTCGTTCGGGTCATGTATCGCTCGGGTAGCGGAGGCCGGCAAGGCTGGCGGATCGACTATCCGAACGCCGACCTTAATTTTTCGTATCGGCTGGAACAACTCACCTCGATCAAGGCCGACCCGGACGGCGAGACGCTGTCGCTTCTGGACGAACGGCTGTTGGATTATCCGTTCATCTTCCTGATCGATCCGCGCAATTTGCGCTTCGATCGGACCGAGGCCGAACTGTTGCGCTCCTATCTGCTCAAGGGCGGGTTCCTGATGGTGGACGATTTCTGGGGGGAACAAATGCTCCGGCATTTTCTCGCCGAAATGGAAAAGGTGTTGCCGGGACGCCGGCCGGTCGAACTCCCGCTGACGCATCCGATTTTTCATTGCGTCTTTCCGCTGAAAGTCGCGCCGCAGGTGCCGAGCGAAGATTCGGCTCATCGCAATCAGGGCACCGAGTTGGAATCCTGGGAAGACGAGATTTATTGGGAAACGCCTCGCCCGGCCAGCTACCGGGCCTATCTGGACGATCGGGACCGCATCATGGTGTTGCTGTGCCACAACACCGACCTGAGCGACGGTTGGGAAGAAGAGGGAGTGAGCCGATGGTTTTTTTCCGCCTATTCGGAGAAGTATTCTTATCCCATGGGGATCAATATCGTTTACTATGCTATGACCCACTGAACTTCGGCCGTCGTTCGCTCTCGCCATGCACTTAGCCGTGAGCATTCCCCAATTGATGGGACAGGGAGGGCCGGCCGCCTATCTGCTCTTTGTCGTCAGCGCGGTCATGGTCTCGATCGTGATCGAGCGTTGGCTTCATTATCACCGGGCGCAAATCGATTCGATGGCCTTCGTCAACGGTATCCGCAACGTGTTGCGGCAGGAGAACGTGGTGGAAGCGATTTCGATTTGCGACGCTACTCCGGGACCGGTCGCCCGGTTGACGAGGGCGGCTATCCTGAGTCGCAACGAGGGCCGGGAAGGCGTGCGCGAATCCATGGAGGAGGTAGGCATTACGGAGGTGTCCGTGTTGGAACGGCGGCTCAACTTGCTGGGCACGATCGCTCAGATCGCTCCCTTGATCGGTTTGCTGGGCGCGATCTTGGGGATGATGGATATTTTCGAGGCGATCTCGCAGGCGAACGTCCTCTATCCGGAAGTCGCCGAACTGGCCAGAGGCGTTTGGCAGGGTTTGATTCCCACGGCGATGGGATTGGCGGTCGGCATCGTCGGTTACGCGGCGCACAACGCCCTGGTGGGACGGGTCAATTCGATCGTGTTGGACATGGAGAAGGTCGTGACCGAGATCGCCGGCATCGTCGTGGATTCCGAGCGGGAGGAATGAGATGAAGTTCGTCCGCAACGTGCGAATCTATCACGGCCGGTTCGAGGCGGCGGCTTACTTGTCGTTTTTTTTCTCGCTGCTGATGTTTCTGCTGTTCGGCACGTTGCTGGTTTCGTTGCCCGGAGTTCGGGTCTGGCAGCCGGAAAGTCCGCTTCCCAATTTGCCCCGGTTGGCGGTGGCGGTCGACGCGACCGGTCAGATTCAGTTCGAGAACCAACCGGTTTCGCCGGAAGAATTTCGCGAGCGGCTGGCTTTGGCCACGAACCGGTTCGCGAAAAAACCGTCGTTGTTAATCTTGACGGAGGGCGCGGCGGATTCGGATTTGCAGTTGCTTTTGGAACTCGCGAACGAGGCGGGCATCGCTTGGATGTACTGGACTGTCCGGGGCGTGCCGTTCGCGGCCGATACCGGGATCGAACCATGAACGCTTCGGTTCGCCGGCCTCCCTGGTCACCTTGGCGCTGGATCGTAGTGACCGGCGTCGCCTGTTTGCTTCAGGCGGGATTGATTTATTTGGTTTCCCGTTCCGCCCGGCCGCCGGCCGGTTCTTCGGGTTCTCCGGTACTGGAGTTGGGATGGGTTCGCTGGGAGGATGCGAGCCGGCCGGCGGGTTTGCTCGTCGGCGATCCGTCGTCGTTGGCGCGAGTGCATCGGCACGGTTTTTCGGGGCCGCTCTGGAAACGGATCCCTTCGCCGGAAAGCGGGTATGAACCGCTGAGGTTGGAACCTCGCTACTATCTCGGATCTCAGGCCTTGGCCGACGGCGCTTACGCCGCAGCGGCCGGCCTCGGTTCGGCGTTCTCGCCCGCTCCTTCGGCGGTGTCGATGCCGGTTCCGATCCTGACGGCGTCGGAGCGGCCGGAATCGGGATTTCCGGCGGCTTCCACGGTTCGGTTCACCGGCGCGATCCAAGCTCGGCTTCCGGCCGAGCTGCCGCCGTTGCGTCGTTGGCCCGAAGCCGAATCGCTTCGCCCGACGGTCGTTTCGGTAGCGATCGATCGTTTCGGTTGGCCGCAGTCGCTGGCCGTGTTGTCGAACAGCCGGCCGGGGGAAGGGTTGTCCGAACCGGACGCTTGGGCGCTGGCCTGGTTGCGGCGGTTTCGATTCGAATCGTCCCGGGAAACTCGCCGGGAGTGGGGCCGGGCCGTCTTTCACTGGAGTTTCGGCGCGGCCGGGAACGAGGCGGCGCCGTGAACCTGACCCCGAGCGAATTGCTGTTCGGCTATGTCGCTTCGGCGCTTGCGGCTTTGGTGTTGACCGGATTATACTACGAACTGCGTCGCCGGCGTTTCGAACCGCCGCGTACCGACGATAACGTTTTTCGCTGCGACAGCTGCGAATATGTCTATACCGACGATTCCCACGTGGAACGTTCGCGGTGTCCGAATTGCGGCGCCATGAATCGTCGATTCACTTTTTAACTTAGCGGCGGTCGCCGCCGGAAATCGAATAATCGAAGCTTATGGGCATGTGGATCGGCCGCAATCGCAAGGCTCGCGTCACTTACGGATTCGACGAGATCGCCTTGGTGCCGGGCAATGTCACGATCAATCCCGACGAGGTGGATACCGGATTCGGCATCCCGACCCGGGAAGGCGGCGAAATCGGGTTGAAGATTCCGATCCTGGCCAGCGCCATGGACGGCGTTGCCGACGTCCGGTTCTGCGCGACCATGGGCCGGTTGGGCGGTTTGGGAGTGATCAATCTGGAAGGGGTCCAAACCCGTTACGAAAATCCTGCGGAAGTACTCGAGCAAGTGGTTAACGCCGGGAAGGGGCAAGCGACTTCCCTGATTCAGAAACTTTACGCGGAGCCGATCAAGGAAGAGTTGATCGGCCGGCGTATCGAAGAATTGAAGCGGGCGGGCGTGTTGGCCGCCGTCAGTTCCATTCCCCAGAAGGCCGAGCGCTACGGGGCCTTGGCCCAGGAGGCGGGGGTCGACGTTTTCGTCGTGCAATCGACCGTCTCCACGGTACGGCACGTGTCTTCCCGGTACCGGTCTCTGGATTTGGCCGCCTTTTGCCGCGACATGAAGGCGCCGGTATTGATCGGCAACACGGTAACCTACGGCGTCACGCTCGAATTAATGGAGTGCGGCGTGGCGGGGATTTTGGTGGGGGTGGGACCCGGAGCCGCTTGCACCAGCCGGGGAGTGCTCGGACTCGGCGTGCCCCAAGTGACCGCGACGGTCGATTGCGCCGCGGCTCGCGATTATCATTTCAAGCGGACCGGCCGTTTCGTCCCCATCATTACCGACGGGGGCATGAGCAAGGGAGGCGACGTTTGCAAGGCGTTGGCTTGCGGCGCCGACGCGGTCATGGTCGGCAGCGCTTTCGCCCGGGCCCGGGAGGCGCCGGGCCGGGGCAATCACTGGGGGATGGCCACGCCTCACGCCAACCTGCCCCGGGGCACGCGGATCCGGGTCGGCATTTCGGGGACGCTGGAGCAAATCCTGTTCGGGCCGGCCGAAGTGGACGACGGTTCCCAGAATCTGGTCGGCGCCGTCCGCACCTGCATGGGCAGCGTCGGGGCCGAAGACATTCGGCGATTCCAGGAAACCGAAATCATCATCGCGCCGAGCATCAAGACCGAGGGCAAACTGTTCCAGACGGTTCAGAACGTCGGCATGGGCCTGAGATGAGGCATTGACGAACGATTTTGTTTTGGTAAGGTGTTGACAGGCAATCGGGCCGGGGTTATAAACGGACGACTTAAACGAGTGGGGGATTGAAGAGTTTCGCCATTAATGGACTTGTACGGTATGAAAAAATTGATCGCTTCCATGGGCCTCGTCGCCTTGGGGATGATGGGCTTTCAGGCGACTTCAGAGACCTCGAAGCCCTGGAGCATTTCGGGAACGCTGAGGGCGTTTTACGACGATAACATCACCACTTTGCCTGATGTTATCCTGTTGGGACTGGACGCCGAAGGCAAGGTTCCGATCAACCCGGAAACGGGCATGCCCGAGGATTTGCCCGAAGTCCGCAAGCAGGAGAGTTTCGGCATCGCCTTCAACCCGAAGATCGAATACGGGATGAACCGGGATCAGACCGAATTGGGTTTGAGCTACGGGTTCGGTTTGCGCTGGTATGACGATCGGGATCCGGACGCCGCTGATTATTCCCATGCCATTTCGGCACATTTGAAGCATTCGGCTTCGCCCGATTTCAAATTCGAAGTTTCCGATACCCTTCGGGTCGCTCAGGAACCCGAGGTGATGGCTGGAACCATGTTGCGCGCCCGGGGGGAGCAGGACTACCTCTACAACCAACTCGGGATATTCGCGACCAAGCATTTTGCCGATACCTTCACCGTTCACGCCGGTTACTCCAACATGTTGATCGAATACGACGATGCAGGATTCGCGGCCTTGCTCGATCGCATCGAACACACGCCGCTGGTGCATCTCAAGAAATCCTTGGGATCCGAAACCGAGGTCCTGGTCGGGTACCGTTATAAGTTCGTCGATTACACGGCCGGCGAGATCATCGGGAACGACGGCTCGAAATCGGAAGTCCGGAACAGCGAATCTCATTACGTCTACGCGGGCGTCGACCGGATGTTCGATCCGCGGACAGCGGGATCGTTGCGGCTGGGTTTGCAGCAGACTGATTTTGTCGAAGCGGACAACAGCGCCTCCAGTCCTTTCGTCGACGCTAACTTGACCTACGGCTACGCCGAGGGCAGCACCCTGCAGTTGGGGATCAAGCACGAACGGAACCGGACCGATTTGGCCCACCGGTATTATGCCCCCCAGGATGAGAGAGCTAACGTCGGGAACGTCATTTTGGATCAGGCGCAAACGGTGTTGTATGGCTCGGTCAGGCATCGGCTCACCGATCGGATTTCGGCTCAGCTGATCGCCCATTACATCAACGGCGAATACGATAGCAGCGACCGGGGGGCGGACGGCGCCACCGACGAATACTTCGCTTTGGGCCTGAACTTGAGTTACCGGGTCCACGAACGCATGTCGGTCGAGTTCGGATATAATTTCGACGACTACTCCTCGGGGCTGCTTTCCTATTACCGCAGCTACGACCGAAGCCGGTTGTTCCTAGGAATTCAAGCCAGTTTCTGATTTAATCGGCCTTGCGGCTGAAGGCGAATCCCGGGAGGTCTGGAACCTGTATTCCGGTCTCCCTTTTTTTGACATGCAAGCGGAAAACAATTCCAGAAAGTCGCAGGACGCCAAACTGCATTTTCTGGATTACTGGCGTATCATCCGAATCCGCAAGGCGGTCATTCTCGTGGTCTTTCTGCTGGTGGTCCTGACGACCAGCTTGGTCAGCGTTTTTCTGACCCCCACCTATTCCAGTACGGCCCGCATCGCGATCAAGAAGGATTCCTCGGACATCGCGGGCTTGTTGGGGTTCGAGTCGGCCGGGCAATACGACCCCTACTGGATGTCGACCGAATTCGAGAAGATCCAATCCAAGAAGGTGATCTATCCGGTGATCACCGAATTGGCCTTGGGCGAGAAATGGAAGGAGCGCTACCGGTGGCCGACCGTCCCTCCGATCGATCAACTCTATTCGCGGTTGCGGGGCCTGATCGACATCAAGCAGTATCAGAATACCAGTTTCATCGAGATTACGGCTTACAGCGAAGACCGGCAGGAAGCGACGGATATCGCCAACTGGATCGCGGAGTCCTACAAGAAGGTCCGGCTCGAATCGCTGGAAGGTTATTCCGGTTCCGGGATCGAGAAATTGCAGGAGAGCCTGGCTACCAACGAATTCGAGATCGCGAAAAAACAGAAGGATCTCGACAAATTGCGCAAGGATCTGGAAATCGCCGATATTCTCGCCCCCGAGGGCAGTCCCCGGGCCCAGACGGTAGGTCCTCAGAAATTAGTCAAGTTGGAGATGGCCCTGACCGATATTGAGATCAAGCTCGCTTTGGCCGAATCCCTTCATAAGGAACTCGTCGGCTTGAGCCGGGAGGAGTTGCGCCGTTCGGCCGTGACTCTGATACCCAACAATATCCGGTTGAATCAGTTGATCAGCGGTCATGACGTCGTCGAACAGAACATCATCAACAATCCCGGCAATTTGGGTAAGCAATCCGAACGCTGGACCCGGTGGTTGGACTTGAGAGAGTATCTGAACAATCAGATCGACAGCGAACTGGACGGGATCCTGGCCGGATTGGAATCTCAGGTCCGCATGTTGCGGGACCAGCGCAAGCAAATGGGTCAAAAGATCACAGAGTTCGAAAAGGAAGAGCGGCAAAACGCCACACGCAATCGGCCTTACTTCCTCGCCAAGCGCGATCTGGAGCAATTGACACAGCAGGGAATGATTCTCAAGAACCGCATCTATCAGGAAGAAGTGGAGTCGCAGCTGCCGATGGAGGCGATCATGGAAATCTACGATCATGCTGAAGCTTCCTTGCGGCCGGTAAGACCCAATATTGCGCTCAACGTGGCCCTGGGAGTGATCGTCGGTTTGATCGCGGGCGTCGGTTTGGCGTTCTTCATCGAGTATCTGGATACCAGCGTCAAGACGATCGACGACGTCGAACAGGCCTTGGAGGCTCCGGTGCTGGGCGTGATTCCCCAGAACGTGGGCTCGTTATTGGAGGAAGGGCCGGACAGTCCCCACGCCGAAGCGTACCGCGTGCTGCGAACCGGCATTCTCTTCTCGCGCAAGGACGAGAAACTCAACACCATGACCGTAGTCAGCGGCGGGGCCGGCGAGGGCAAGTCGACGACGATTTTCAATCTCGCTACGGTGTTCGCTCAGAACGAGAAACGAATCCTGCTGGTGGATTCGGATTTGCGGCGGCCGAGCCTGCACAAGATTCTCGGCGTTTCCAACGCGCGGGGCCTGACCAATTACCTGTTGGGCGAGGCCGAACTGGACGAGGTCGTTCAAACGACCAAGCTCGAAACCATGGATTTTCTGCCTAGCGGCAAGTTGCTCAGCAGTTCCATGGGAATTCTCAATTCCGAGAAGATGAAATCGTTCATCAAGGAAATGAAGGGCCGTTACGACTATGTGCTGTTCGATTCGCCGCCGATCATGGGAGTGAGCGACGCCTCGATTCTGACGAGCGAAGTAGACATGGCGTTGTTGGTCGTGCAGTACCGCAAGTATCCCCAGGCCATGACGATCCGGGCCAAGCAGATGGTGGAGAAGGTCGGGCAAAACCTGTTGGGCGTCGTGCTCAACAACATCAACATTTCCCAGGATTCTTACTACTATTACTACAGCGGCTATTACTATGATTACTACGCCGGTTCGGAGGAAGCCGGGAAACCGGAGGACGGCAATGGAGAGCCGCCGAAAGAGCCCTCGGCGGTTTCCGGGCGGCAACCCCTGGATCTGGGGCGAAAATACTGATCGTGCATGAAGGGCAGCCGTTCGGGAAACCAACGCGATTGACGTGATGAAGAGTTCGGATTTTTGGCATGGTTGTTTGGTGATACCGCTGGTTTTCGTCTTGATCGGCAGCAAGTGCGAAAGGGCCGACCGGGTGGACGGTCCCGGCGAATCGGCGTTAGTCGACTCCATCGTCGACAAACTGGCGGTCGGCAACCGGATCATGATCACTTTTTCCGGCATTGCCGGCGCGCCCCCGGCTCATATCGAGGAAATCCGGGCCGACGGATTCATTCATCCGCCCTTGCTCGAGGACGAAGTGAAGGCGGCCGGCAAGACGATCGAGGAGTTACGCGACGAACTGCGCAAATTGTATGTACCGTCTCAGTTTCTGAGTCTGACCCTGACCCTTTCGGTCGACGGCCGGTTCTACACGGTGGACGGTCAAGTGCGCCTGCCCGGCCGGTTTCCTTACGTCGGCAAGATGAGAGTTAGCGAGGCCATCGCCGAAGCGCGCGGCCTCAACAACTTTGCCGATCGCAAACGAATCACCGTCACTCGCGCCAACGGCAAACGTCTGGTTTATAATTCTTTGAAAGCCAAGGAAAACGCCGATTACGATCTCTTCCTTTATCCCGGCGATATCGTCAACGTGCCCAAGAGTTTTTGGTAATGTTCCGGCTTTCGGTAACCGAGGGGCGGCAGCAGGGAACATGGGCGGATATTTCCGCTGAGCCGTTCCGGGTAGGTAAAGGCGCGAACGACGATTGGCGGTTGGACGACCGGGGTGTTTGGGAGGGGCATGCCGTTTTCGAATTGAAGCCCGGCGGGTTGCCTCGGATGAGACGGTCGGGCGAAGGGTCGTTGGCCGTCAACGCCGAACCGGTCGCGAGTGCGGCGAGGTTGCGTGACGGCGACCGGATCACGCTGGGCGCGACCGTCCTTTGTTTTACCAGAACTCCGGCTGTCTGGCGCCGCTTGGTTTTGTTGGACGTTTCGGCTTGGTCGTTATTCGGAGCGGTCGTAGCGTTGGAACTCGGCCTGTTGGCGTGGCTGTTGAGTTCGCTTTCCGGTTAACCGGCGGCGGAGACCGGCGGTTCGCTGGGTTTGAACGGCCGTTTCGGAAAAGCGGGAAGTTCACGACGCCGCAACCCCGGTGCGTCAGCTGGTCGACCGGCGGGAACGGAACGGGCGGGACGGCTGGGTTGCGCTCGAGTTAAAACGGTCAGCTGACTGTCCCCGCCATCGCAGAGCGCTGCCCTTCCGGTTTCAGGGTCGGGGGTGAATTCTTCCCCAGGATTCGGTGACGCTCTAGCCCGGACGGCGTCGCCCGGTGCGACGAGGGGGATGGAGCGAGATTAAGCCAACGAACGTCGCTTGCGGGAGAGAAAAACACCCTGGCCGGCGATTTGTTTCCGATGCGTTCCGTCAAATTGTCTCCTGACGAACGATCCGTGGTTCGATTGAGTCGGGGCGGCGGAGCCGCGGTTCCGGTTCGCCTTGGCTTTGGCGTCGATTCGTGAGGGGTCGGTTGCGGGATTAGGGATGAATCCTAAAAGGGCAGGTCTCGTTCGACTCGAGCCAAGGGTCGGCAGTTCGTCTGGCGTTCGGTGCCGGAGCGAGAGGCGCCGCCTCTCGTCGGGACGTGATCCAAGGTTCGGCGTCTTCAGCGGATTAGCCGTCATGGCCGTGAATTTCGAACGTTCCGGAAACCGGGGGGAAGCCGTTGGCCCCAGGGACGAATTCGTGACGGCCGCCGGGACCAAGTCGCCGTGAAGCGACGGCAGCTTCGCCGGGACGATCGGTTAGTCTGGAATCGGGTCCGATCGGATCAGGAACTGGCGCTGGTGTAGCGCGCGAGCGCTCGGCGCCAACCGAATTCCGAAACGAGAAAACAGAGAACGGCCATCCCGATCAACCAGAAAATCTCCTGGGGCGAATCAAGTTTGTCGGCGAAATATTTCACCGGCACGTTGGACACCAGCAGCATCGGGATGCCGAAAGTGAAACATGCTCGGAACGGGCCTCGGAAGGCGGCGTCCGGCAGCCGGGCGATATTGAACAGGTTGTAGTATCCCCAGACGATGCCTTGGGCTTTGACCGACAGGAAACTGGTGCTGGCCAGCAAAAACATCAGGGAGTAATGGATGAGGATGCCGAAGACGCAAAGCAGTCCGAACCCGGCGATCTGGTGCCAATCGGGGACCAGCTGCATTTGCCGGCAGGCGTAGGCCATGACGGCCAATCCGCTGAAGACGCCGAATAGCGATCCCGGATCGATCGTGCGCAACGAGATGAGAAAGCGCGCATTGACGGGCAACAGAAGTAAAAAGTCCAATCGTCCGGTCCGGACATGTTCGGAGAGAGCGACGACGTTGTTGAGAAACAATGCCTGAAAGCTTTGCTGGATGACTTGGCTGGCGCCGGTCAGCAACACGACTTCCCAGCGGGTCCAGGTGGCGATGCGATCGGTGTGGGAATAAATCACCGCGACGAAAGCCAGTTGCAAGGCGAACCATAGGGCTTCGACAAAAATCCAGAGCAGGAAATTCGTCTTGAATTGCATGTCGCGGATAATCGAATTGCGGCACAGGGCACCGTAAATGGCCACGTGATGGCGGCCCGCGCTCGGGGGCGGTTTGACCGGAGTCGCCGAAAGGTTTTCGGGAAAGTTTTTCACCGGTTCGGTCAGCCGCCGGCCGCTTCGTATTGGCGCACGCCCCGGCGCCAGACGAAACAGGCGACGCCGAAAGCGATCAGGGTCCATCCGATCTGAATCCCGAGGCCCAGGAGCAATTCGGTTCCGGTCGTTCGTTCCAGAAAGATGCTGGCCGGAAAATACAGCAGGTAGGGAAAAGGCGTCCAAGCCAAGGCGTTCAAGATCGCGGCCGGAAGAATGTCGAGGGGAAAGAGATGGCCTCCGGCGATGACTTCGATCGCGAACAGGATGAAGATGAAGGTGTCGATTTCCAACACCCAGAAGGCGAGCAATGCCATGGAGAAAGAGATAAAAAACTGGAGCAGGGCGGTCAGCGCGACGGACAAGACGACGGAACTCCAGACGGTTGGATTGGCGGGGAGTTGCAGATTCTCGCGGTAGAAAAAGACGAAGCAACCGATCGGCAACAGGCTAATCAGCCAGTAGACGAGCCGGCCGGAAAAATAGAGCGTCAGCCGATAGCCCAGATAGTCGATGGGCTTGAGCAGGAATTGACTGATGCGGCCGTCGCGGATATCGGCGACGATCTGCCAGTCGTCTTCGTTGACGGCCGTCAACGCGTCGATTATCGCGATGACGAGGTAATAGGAAATCATCTGTTCCAGCGCGTAACCGGCGACGTCGCCTCCGGCCCCGGCGTAGATCGCGCGCCATAACAAAATGGTCGCGGTCAGCGGCACCAGCGCAAAGAGGGAACGGCAGAGAAAATTGATCCGGTAGGCCAGCGTGCTTTGAACGCCGATGCTGAGTACTTGCCGATATTTGCTGAAGATCGGCAACGGAGTCATCTCAGTTCAGATATTTCGGCAGGCGAACGGCAATCCCTTCTGACGCTTGCAACTCGGCGGCGAAACGGGCGATTCCCGCTTTTTCGGCGGCGCCGACCTGATAGCGGATATGTTCCGTCAGATAACGTTTCCGTACGGCGGAATCTCCGACAGGATAGTTCGCTTGCCCGATCGTCGAGAGATTTTTCAGGCCTCGGCTCCGGGTTTCTTTCAGAGTTCGAATCAGATTCGTGTAATCGCCGCCGGTCCGGACGGTCCACATGGCGAAGACGAAGGGTCGACGCGTCATTTCCCGCCACGCGGTTCCCAGATCCCACAGCTGATGGGGATGACGTTCCGAGCGAAACCGGATGGCAGGATCGCCGATTAATAAGACGCATTCCTGACCGGCGGCTTGCCGGTAATCGTCGAGCCGCCGCCATTCCGGTTGGAGGCGGCGCTGACGCAGGAGAATCCGTAGCAGTTTCGCGCCGCAAAGCGAGGCGGGATCATAATGGACGGTTCGAATTTGATCCAACGGCGGACGATGAGCCAAGAATACGCTGTAAACCGGTCCGTGCGAACCGATCCCTATGCCGTCGAGTACGCCGTATTCGGGATTGAGGAGCGCTTCGGTAATGCTGAGTAACGCGGCGTCGACCAGGCCCTCTCGCAAGGCGAGCGCCAATTCGGGGGGAGGCAGCAGGAGCGTTCGGCTGGCGGGTAATCCCCAAGTTAAGGGCAGGGCGTTCAGGTAAGGAACCGAACCGACGATCGGTTCCCGATCGTCAAGCGGCTTCATCGGTTATCGGTTGGTAGAACGTGTCCCGTTGCACCGGGATTTTACCGGCTTCGCGGATGGCGGCCGTTAACGACTGCCGGGTTTGTTTCGCGGGCGACGCGGCGCCCGCCATGTGAAAGATGTGTTCTTCTTCGATGGTGCCTTGCAGATCGTCGGCTCCGTACCGGAGCGCGATTTGAGCCAAGTCCAGGCCCAAGCCGATCCAGTAGGCGGTGATGTGGTCGAGGTTGTCGAGGTAGATTCGGCTGACGGCGATCGTGCGCAGCGAATCGGCTCCGGTCGGCGGATGCTTGACGGATAATCGGTTGGACTCGGGTTGGTAGGCCAGGGGGATGAATCCGGTGAACCCTCGGGTCCGGTCTTGCAGTTTCCGCAATCGGCGCAGATGGTCGACTCGGTCGGCTAACGATTCGATGTGGCCGTAGAGCATCGTGCAGGTGCTGCCCGACCCCATTTCGTGCCAGATGCGGTGCACTTCGAGATACTCTTCCGCTGATTCTTTGCCCCGGGCGATTTCCCGTCTGATTTCGGGAGCGAAGATTTCGGCGCCGCCGCCGGTCAACGAATCCAGTCCGGCCTGTTTCAGCCGGGCCAAGGTTTCGGGTACCGGTTTTCGGGCTAGCCAGCCCAGGTGCAGTATTTCGATGGCCGTGAAGCATTTGAGCGTGACGTTCGGCGCCTGGGCCTTGAGGCCGGCGAGCATGTCCACATAGTAATCGAAGGGCAGGGAAGGGTGCAGCCCTCCCACAATATGCAATTCGGTAGCGCCGGCTTCGAGTGCCAGTTTCCCCCGTTTCAGGATCTCTTCCAGGCTTAATTGGAAACCGTCGTTGTCCCGTTTCTTGCGAGCGAAAGAGCAGAATTGGCAGCTCAGGATGCAATAGTTGGAATAATTGACGTAGCGATTGAGCAAGTAGAGGGCGGTATCGCCGTTTTTTTGCCGATTGGCGAGATTGGCGAGGTAGCCGAGCAAGTTGAGATCGTGGGTTTCGAACAGGCGTTGGGCGTCGGTTTCGTCAATTCGTATTTTGCCGACGATCTTTTCGTGGATATCGGTCAGGCCGGTTTCTTCCAAGGCCCGGTCCATGCGGTTGGATTCGTTCATGAACGTTGGAAAAAAGGAATGGCCACTTCGGCGACGGTGACCACTAGAAAGACGAGGCTGATGAGCGCGTTGAGTCGGAAGAAAGAGGTTTCCAGCCAACGCCGACTTCGCTTGCGGGCCAGCCAGTGTTCGAAGAGCAGGCAAACGGCGATGATGAGCAGGCCTATCAAATATCCCAAACAAAGGTAACCGAAATAGAGCCGCAGGGTCAGTCCGAAGGCAGCCAACAGCAACAGCATGAGTATGTGGGAAATCAAAGCGGCCTGAAGCGCGTTGTTGACTCCCCAGCGTACGATCAAAGAATGCAATTGGTGAGATCGGTCGAATTCGTAGTCCTGGGTGGCGTATACGATATCGAAGCCGATGAGCCAGAAAACGACGGCGAAGGCCAGGATCACCGGCGGAAAATCCAGAGAGCCGGTTACCGCCAACCAAGCCCCGATGGGCGAAAGGCCCAAGGCTACACCCAAATAGACATGGGTGAAATCGGTGAAGCGCTTGGTCAGGGAATAAAAGCAGACGACCGCCAAAACAAACGGAGCAAGATAAAAGCAGATGGGTTTGATGAACCAGCAAACTGCGAGAAAAATAAATGCGTTGAATACGAGCAGCGTCACGGCGCCGGCGATCGATAGCCGGCCGCTAACCAAGTGTCGATTTCGCGTTCGGGGGTTTAGGCGATCGAAGGGAAGATCGACCAAACGGTTGAAAATCATCGCGCAGGTCCGGGCCGTGAACAAGGCCGCCAAAATGAGCAGAAAGATTCTCCAGCCGGGCCAACCCTGAGTGTCGTGAGCCGCCACGGCCATGGCCGCCAAAGCGAAAGGCAAGGCGAAAACCGTATGGGCGATGCGAATCTCTTCAGCCCATTTACGTATCGATTCCTTGCACGCCGACAACATCGTCGAAAGAGAATGTTCAATAATTGAGGCGAATTTCAAGCAATTCCAGTTTCGCTCGGGGTGTCGACGGGAGGGAAAGCTGGTGTCTCATTCAGTGGTATAGGAGAGAGTTTCCAGCGGCCTCAAACGGAGGAACCGGAGTCCACAGCGATTTCGTATCCCTCTAAACGGACATCATCAGCGGACTACTCTCTGAACTGGTCATGATAGTCGCGTTCCGCAATTTCTCGGGAGTGCTCACGCAGTCCTATCTGGCAGAGAGGATCGCCATCCAAGCGATAAGCTTTAAAGATGTGCTCAGTGTCGGCTTTGGGATTTGGGACGAACGTCTTGGTGAGTTTGTTGGTGCGCAAATCAAAATTGTAGGCGACGACAATGTGATCCACTTCGCGTCGGGAAGGGCGTGCGATTTCGACAAGGTCGCCGTCAGCCGGCATGTCGCCCGGGAGGATCAGGGTCCGATGATGTGCCGTGCCATCTGCAAGGGCAAATGGAGTTGGCGCAACATACATCTTACGGTCCCGTACCAAGATGTCGCCGTAGCTCCCGATACCACGGAAACTTTCGTTTTTGTGCACATACGTACCGTCGGCGTTCAAGAAGCTGCCGTGGCAGATTACTAGATCTAGAACGGGGTATCTGTCGCCATCCGGCCGTGCCGGATATCGCCCGAAGACGTAGAAAATTTGGCGTCCATTGTGCTTGCCGCAAGGAATTTGGCTATTGCAGTCGTAGTTTTCACGGCGTCCGGGATAGGCTAGGCCCTTGACTTCGTAGCCTTCCGCACAGTGTACGAGCTTGAAGTCGGGGTAGGTGTTGCGATCGGGTTGGTCGTAATTTTCGCCGATGCCGTCGAGACGGGATTTGAACCAGTACTGGAAATGAAATTCCTTATCATGACCGCTTTCTCGTTCGATGAGGATGCCATCGCGCATGGCGCGGACGCATTCTCTGAAAACGGTGCAAATAAGACTCATGAGTGCGTCTCTTCGGTGTTGACGCCGGTTATAAGGTGCCAGTGTTCGATAGCCGTTTCAACTTCCGGTTTGCTGGTCTCCAGGTAAGACAGGGCGGCTTCAGGGGTAGGCAGATGTGACAATTGGCGGATGAGCTGCGCCATCACGATGATACGGATATCGTTGCGGCTTAGCCTGGGAGAGCGCTTTCTAAGCCGGTTGACCTGTCCAGATACAGTCGGCAGGACAGCGGCCCACGGGTCACCGTTCCATTGAGGGGCTGAAAGGCAGGCGTGTTTGCGGCAGACTAGGACAATGTCGAAGTCTATCGGTTCTTTCGCTTGATGCTTGGGCATGGCGACTGACATTTCAGCTTTGACCGGGTGAGCTGCGGTGATGCCGAAGCCCGCTGTCATCAGTGCGTGGAGCACAGCGTGCCAACCCTCGTTGCGTGAGTGGTGGTAGGTGAAAGTGAGCACGCCATCATTGGAGAGGACACGATGTGCTTCAGTCCAAACGCATAACAGCCGCTGTGCAAAGGTCGCAGCATCGGTATTTTGCACTACGGCTCGGGACCGAGTCGTCGGGGATTGCCGGGTCCCCTCGTCTCCCAGGATATGGCGCTGCCAGACATGAAAAAAATCGGCCAGTTGGGAGTAGTGCACATTGTCGAAGAAGGGCGGATCGGTGATGACGGCGTCCACAGAGTTGTCCGGAATGTCGGTTTGACCGGAATCACCACAGGACAGATGAACGCGTCGGCCTTGCGCAAACTCGTCGTAGCTATTGGCGATATCGAAGCCCAGAGGCTCGGAAAGGCCATAGACTTTCTCCGTTGTTCTGCGGCCATTACCATAGGCGAGCTGCAGCTCGAACGGGTTGTCGGCATATTCGAGCGCTCGGCGGATGCGGCCCTCGAACATGGTCTTGAAGGAGCCTGAGCTTTTCGGCGTTCCCCAGAGATTGGCTTCCAGCGGTGCGCGCTCGGGCTTGAGGATATGGTGGGCGAACATGTGGCGGACCGCTCCAGTGCCCTCCCCTTTGAACGACGTGAACATGTTGTTGAATTCAAGGGCCCCGGAAAACAGGCAGGCAAAGAGCTCCCTGAGATTGAGGGCGTCAAGCGCGCGAATCCGCTCGGTCAGCATCGACAGGCAGAGCAACTGGCGGTCATTGAACATCTCATGCCAGTAGCGGTAGTTGTAACCGAGAACTTGGTTGGTGTTGTATCCCGGCGCAATGGCGACGACCGGGTAGGCATCGATCCTTTCCGCCAAAGCTTTTGAGGCTTCTCTGTAGAGTAGGTGATCAAGGTCTGTTGCGGCCAGGTATTGCTTTTTCCCATTGGGGGTCAGAACAAGTTTGGCATAGAGCCGGTGTGCGGGCGGGGTATTGTTGTTGCGGACGGTCTTGGCGATCTGGAAGCTGTGGGAACACGCCGGACAGGTTGCCTTTTGTCCGTGGGCCGGCCCCTCTTGTGGGTTGAATACGAGTGCACAGTGCGAGCAAGTGGTGGCGCGGTCATCGAAGCGTACAGGGTTTATTGCACCGCATGATGGACAAACGGCCTGAGCTGTCGGATGGCGTCTGGGATCGGTGTGACGAGTGAAGATTCTCGACGGAAAGAGATCGATAGCGGTGCGGCATTCCGGGCAATCGACCTGCTTGACTCAGAAAAAATAGAGGACGTCGACTTGGGTGCCGTCTGCGAGTTCGGTTTTGTAAAAGGCCTTGAGGGTCTCGGCCATGTCGCGCTGAATGTGTTCGAATGCCTTCAGAACGGCCGCGCGATCATGACTGGCAAGAGCGTTGCGAACCAAGAAATACGCAACTGGATTGATATCGCGTCCAATGGCGCGAGCCCCGAGCTTGAGCGCTTCGCCGACAGTGGTGCCACTGCCCATGAATGGATCGAAGACTACCCGGTCCTTTAGTCGGACATTCCGATAGAAGGAGTCTAGCACATTCGTCCCCGACGGTGTAAGCGCACCGAGAACGATGGCCCGGAAGACCGTACCCAGGCGATGCGCCCACCATTTGTGAATATGGTAGATTGGGCGGTTGATTTCTTTGCGCCAGCTCTCCACGGCGGCAATATCGCTGATTGCTTCGAAAGGGAAGTCGTCGTCTTCGAGGGCGCAAAGTCCCGTAAACGACAGAATCTCGTCTTTTGGAGCAGAAACGGGCTGTAGGTCGAGTGTGCCTTGGTCTTGGGGCGTCCTAATCATTTCTGTCTGCCTGCAACGGCTTGTCGGCATCGCCTGTCGGAGCGATGTTGAGACGCAAAACTGATCCAGAATCGACGACTCAGCTACCGGATAGTTCGCCCGCACAGTTATGACAGTAAAGCGTGTAAAGGACAAGCGGAGCATCCCTTGACAGTGATGCCACGTCGAAGACTGGATCGCTCGGTGTTACGGTATGAGGTTCCGCGTGATTTCGGCTCCGGGATGTTATTCGCCACGTTATTTCGGGCGAATTTCTTCACTTTAATCCGGGAGCTAATAGGGGTGGGTCAGCTAGGAGTGGCGACCGATTCTCAACGGGCAACGGTTTTATAACTTGACTGCTTGGAAAAAAAAATTCGGTTGGGATTCGGGGAGCGGGTCATTGGCTTCGCAGCAGGTCGTTCCAGTCTTTAGCCCCAGGAGGCCACAGTCGTTGGGCGTTGGGATGACGCTACAATAACCGAGCGGAGGAATGATCGCCACTTTCGCCGGCGTCGAAAGCGCAAAGTACCCGCTGGAAGTTCCAACGGCAGAACCATGGGGGGAGTTGGAGAGTCGTTGACGGCCAAAGAACACCACTATGGGGCAGCCGACCGTCGGATCATAGCGCTTATGCCCGAAATTATGCGAAATAAAAACGCACGATTTCCCGAAATAAAGTGGCGAGTAACACCAACCATGAGGCTCGTCTCGAACGTTTTCCGAAACCGGGCGGGTGACAGGCAGGGGGAATTCTCTCGCCCGCTCCCGGCTATCACCGTATTTTCCGTCCGTAATGCGAAGATGCGAAGGCAGGGTGCGTCAGTGGTTTTTTCGGGCGGCTGCCGTCGCGCTGGGCTTGGCGTTCGTGTTGGCGGCCGAAGGCGTCTTGCGTTTTTTAGGCGTGGCCGGGCCACCGATCGAAGACGATCCGTTTGTGGATTTTCGGGAGGTGAAACCCTTGTTCGAACTCGACGAATCGGGGCGATACTATCAGACGGCCACGGCGCGAACGAATTACTTCGTCAGAGATCGGTTCACGCAGCAAAAGGCCGAGCGGACCTTCCGTGTTTTTGTGTTGGGAGGTTCCACGGTGCAGGGTCGGCCTTGGTCGATCGAGACGGCTTTTCCTCGATGGATCCAATTGTTGCTTCAAGCCCGGTTTCCGGAGTGGCGCTTCGAGATCGTCAACTGCGGGGGCGTATCCTATGCCAGTTACCGGTTGACTCCGATATTGGAGGAGTGCTTGGAACTTTATGAACCGGACGCCATCGTCCTGTGCACCGGCCACAACGAATTTCTGGAGGAACGAACCTACCGGTCGCCGACCGATTTCGGCGGCTTGCTGCAATCGGTGTCTTCTTGGCGGCTCGCTCGCCTGTTGGGAAGCCTCGTCAAGCGGACGGACGAAGTTTCTTACACCGGAGCGCCGCGTGCCGTGTTGCCGGCGGAAGTGGACGCCTTGCTGGATTATCGCGGAGGGTTGGAAGCTTACCGGCGAGACGACTCCTGGCGTGGAGACGTCTTGCAGCATTTTGAATTTAATCTGCGCCGCATGGCCGGGCTGTGCCGGGAAGCCGAAGTGCCTTTGATGATCCTGTCGCCCCCGGTTAATGTACGCAGCAGCCCTCCGTTCAAGTCGGTGCTCCGGCCGGATTTGACTGCCGAAAAGCGGCTCCGCTGGGAGGAATTGTCGGCTCGGGCCAAGGAGTTATATGCGAGCGACCCTCGCGAAGCGATTCGGTTGTTGCTGGAGGCGATCGATTTGGACGACGATCACGCCCACGTCTACTTCGTTTTGGGCGTGCTCCTCGAAAGCATCGGCCGGCCGGAAAACGCCCGGACGGCTTATCTGTTAGCTAAAGAACTCGACGTTTGTCCGCTCCGGATTTTGGAATCGCAGCGGCGAGCGTTGCACGATACGGCGAGCGTATACGGGCTGCCGTCGATCGATTTGCAAGATTTGTTGGAGGAACAGAGCGATTATTGCGCCTTGGGCAGCGAAATTATGGTCGATCACGTGCATCCGACGATTACCGGCCATCAATTGATCGCCGAAGCGGTGGTGAACCAGATGGCTGCGGAAAATTGGTTGCCCGCAGCGAGCGGCGACGGTTCGTCGGATCATCGCCGGTTGTTCGCCGAGCATTTGGCGTCGCTCGACGCTCGATATTTCGCTCACGGCCAGTTGCGATTGGAAAATCTCCGGCTCTGGACCCAGGGACGGACCGACGGTTTGCCCTTGGATCAGAGAAATTCCGCCGCCGAATAGAACCGCCTATTCGTGACGGAGCGCTTCGATGGGATCCAGTTCGGCGGCCGTCGAGGCCGGATAGATGCCGAAGGCGATGCCGACCGCTCCCGAGATGCCGAAGGCGAGGAGCACGGACCAGAAGGTGATGATGGTTTGCATCTCCGTAAGGTGAGTGATGAGGAACGGGACGGTGATGCCGACCAAAATGCCGATGATGCCGCCCCCGATGGAAAGGACGATCGTCTCGACGAGAAACTGAGTGGTGATGTCGCGCTTCCGGGCGCCCAAGGCCCGGCGCACGCCGATTTCCCGGGTCCGTTCGGTAACGGTCGCCAACATGATGTTCATGATGCCGATGCCTCCTACCAACAACGAGATGGCGGCGATGGAACCTAGCACGATATTGAAGATCCGTTTCGTGCGCTCGGCCTGCCGGAGCAGTTGCAGCGGCACGATGACTTCGTAGTCGTTCTTGTCGTGGAAGCGGTCGAGCAGGGCCTTGATTTGAGACTCGGCGACTTCCACGAATTCGGTGTCCTGCATTTGTACGGTGATCTGGTGCAGTTCGACCCGTTCGGCTTCCATGCCGTAGCCGCTCGAGAGCCGCTTCGTGATCAGCTCTCCCATTCGGGAGCGGCTGGTGTTCAAGGGGATGTAGACGTTGTTGTCGAGCGGTTCGCCTTCCATATCGCCGGCTTGGGAACGTTGGTCGGCCGAGTTTTTTTCCCGGATCAATCCCACCACCCGGTAATAGACCCCGTTGACTTTAACGGCTTTAGTCAGGGGATCTTGATACGGGAAGAGGCGGCGGGCCAAGCCTACGGTAATGGCGCAGATGTTCTGTTGGTGCCGGTCGTCGATGGTGCAGAGGAAACGTCCTCGGACCACGTCGGCGCCGGCGATGAACGGATAGATCGGGGTCGTGCCGATAATCTGGCAGGGCACTTGGAATTGGTCGAAGCGGACGTTTTCGCGCAAAATGCGCATGGGCAGCACGTAGCGCACGCCGGGAACGGTCGTCTGGATGCGGGCCCCGTCGTCGTAGGTGAGTCCGTAGACCAGTTCGAAACTGCGGTTGCCGCCGGAATCCTGGGATTCTTCCGGGGGTTTCAAGCTGCGGATGATGATGTTTTCGCTGCCCAGTTTCTTGATTGATTCCTGCGCTTCGAACGAGGCGCCTTCGCCGATGGCCAGCATGACGATGACCGAGCAGACGCCGAAAATAATTCCCAGCATGGTCAGCCCGGAGCGCAGCTTGTGCAGCAAGAGGCTTTTGATGCCGAGCCGAACGACGCTGAACAGGCGGTTGGCCGTTCCGGAACTTAGCGAAGTCAATCGGTTCATGAAGCGGTTGTCGGTTGCCGGTTGTTCACTTCGCGATCGATCAGGCCGTCCTTCATGTGGATGACCCGGTGGGCGCGCTTGGCGACCGCGTTGTCGTGGGTCACCAGCAGAATCGTTTTGCCGTCGGCGTTGAGGCGATCGATCAGGTCGAGAATTTCCTGGCCGGTGGAGGAATCCAGATTGCCGGTCGGTTCGTCGGCCAGGATCATCAGAGGATCGTTGGCTAGCGATCGGGCGATGGCGACGCGTTGTTGTTGGCCGCCCGAAAGTTGATTGGGCCGATGCTCTTGCCGGTCGGCGAGCCCGACCAGATCGGCGAGCTCCACGCAACGGTCCCACGTCTCGGACAAGTCTTTGCCCTGGTAAAACAGGGGCACCTGGATGTTTTCGATCACCGTCAGTTGCGAAATCAGATTATAGGATTGGAAGATGAAGCCGATGCGGCGTCCCCGGATTTCCGAGAGCTCGTCGTCGGTCATCGTCGCCACGTTTTCGCCGCCGAGAAAATACTCGCCTGAAGTCGGCCGGTCCAAGCAGCCCAAGATGCTGAGCATGGTCGATTTTCCCGAACCCGAAGGGCCCATGATCGCCACGTATTCGCCGTTGCGGATTAGGATGTCGACGCCGCGCAAAGCCAAGACTTGGGTTTCGTCCTTGATCAGCAGTTCCTGAGGAATGGCTCGAATGTCCTCGCCGATTTTGATTTTAGGTTCCTGACCGCCGAGCAGGTAGCGTTTGACCATCCCCTTGGTGCGGATGATGTCGTTCCGGCTCATTTCTGTTTGTTATTGGAGCGGAACTGTTTGACGGCGGCCTCCCGTTCTTCCCGGCTCATGCTCTGGAATCGTTTGCTCATCTCCTCGATCTGTTGGCGGTTGAATTGGTTCGGCCGTTTCTGCTCGGGACCTTTGCCGTCGTCGCCTTTTCCTTGCGGTTCGCGATTCGGTTGGCCGGGTTTTGTCCCGGGGTCGTCTTCGACCGGCGGCTCGAATTTCAAATTCTTGAGTTCTTCGTCTTCCGGAGCGACGAGGGAGCCGTCCAGATTCTGTTCCTCCACTTCGAAGGGAGGAGCCAGCAAGATGCGGTCCCCTTCTTCCAGGCCTTTCAGGATCTGAATGAACTTGGTGTTGAACAAGCCGACTTCCACCGGGACGGGGCGGGGAGAGCGCGCCGAGCCGGCATAGACGACTTGTTCGCCCTTGTAGGTGGTTACGGCCTGGATGGGGACCTTGAGGGTCGAGGAAATGTTGGTGATCACGATCTCCGCATTGGCCGAAACTCCCGGTTTGATATCGGGGATTGTGTCGGTGATCACTACTTCGGTCGAGTAGACTTTCAGGTTCGGGTTGGCCCAGCGGCTTTGCGTATCGGGCAAGGTGCCGACTTTTTCCACCACGCCGCGGTACCGGATTTCGGGCGAGGAATCGAGCACGACGAAAGCCGGCAGCCCCTTTCTGATTTTGTTGATGTGCGATTCGTGGACCTTGACTTCGACTTTCATTTTTGAAGTGTCGGGCAAGTTAATCAGTCCTTGGCGGTAACGGACGGTCGCGCCTTCTTCCACCATGGACTCGCTGCTGTAACGGCTGCGCGTGATCGCATAGACGACGAACCCGTCCTGAGGCGCGTGAATCTTGGTGTTTTCTAATTGGACCCGGTTTTTATCCAGTCTTTCCCGGTTGAGTTCCAAGGTGTTGCGTTCGGTTTCGAGATCCGTCTGATATTGAACCAATTTGCTTTCGCCCTGTTTTACGACCCGTTCCAATTGCTTGCGAGCTTCCTCGACGTCCGAGTCGTTTTTTTGTTCCAGTTTCGGGATGTCGAAATTGACCAGCATCCAAAGGTTGGTTTTCGCTTTTTCCAGTTCCAATTCTTGACGAAGCAGGCTTAATTTTCCTTTGTCCACGACGCTTTTGGTTTCGAAACCCCGTTCGTGAAGCTTTTCGGACCATTCCAGTTCTTCTTTGGCCAGGAGGAGGCCTTCTTCGGTGCTCTGAATGGAGATTTCGGCTTCTCTGATTTGCTGCATGCGGGCGCCTTTTTCGAATTTTTCCTTTTCGATTTCGGCGAAAGACAAGGTTAGTTTCGCGGCGTCGATCTCGCTCTGAATGATGCTTTGTTGTATTTCCAGGTCGTTTTCCGCTTGGACGAATTGCGCCTTGGCTTTTTCGAAGGCGATTTCCTGTTGGTTGAGTTTTTCTTCCGCCTCGGCCGAGTCGAGTTCCACCAGCAAGTCGCCCTCTTTGACTTGGGTGCCTTCGGGAATCAGATAGACGATTCGAGCCGAACCGTCGACTTCGTTGCGAATGAGCACGTTATTGACGGCCTCCAGATTGCCGCCCTCGACGACCGAAACCAAAAAGTCGCTCCGTTGTACCGTGTAGTAATTGGCTTGGTTGGAAGAACTGCCTTCCGGGATCAGGATCCAGGTCGACACGATGCCGCCCGCCAGAATCAAAGCGGCGGCGGTCGGTCGTTGCCAACACCAGTTCGTCAGTCGTCTGGCGAGGTCGGTCAATTGCTTCATCATGAGTCTCCAAAAAGAATCTCGGGCGATAAGACGGGTTTGTCTTCCAGGGCGTTCGTCGGTTCGGAGGCGACCGTATCGAGGGCGATGGTCGAAGCTTCGGGCTTGAGCCAATAGCGTTCGATATCGGTATTGAGAATCCCGATGTCCAGCAGCAACCGCAAGCGGGCGTTCAGATAGTCGACCAGGGCGGCCGAGAGCGAATTGCGGGCGGCGAGCAATTCGTTTTGAGCCTCTACCAAATCCCGGACGGTGGCGCGGTTGGCCTGGATATTGAGGTCGGCGCCTTCCACCCGTTCTTCGGCGAGTTGGACCGCCATCCCCTGAATGCGGTAATTTTCCCGGAATTGAATCAAACTGCGCAGGCCGTTATCGATTTCGTTGCGTTTCCGGTCCAAGTCGAGCGCAAGAGTCCTGATGGCTGTTTCGAAATTGATGAGCGCCCCCCGGTACTGGTTGCGTTCGCGCAAGCGGTTGAGCGGGCCGTTGAATTGCAGGCCGACGTCGCCTTGCCAATCGTCCAAATCGAATTGGGCGTAATCGGTTTCCCCCTCGCTTCGAAGCGAGGCGCCGGCGGTCAGCCGCAAATCGGGGCGGAGGTTGTCGGCGACCAGGGCGACTTGGCGGCGGCGGTCTTCGAAACGATCGATGGAATTGAGCAATTCCAATTGATTGGTCAAGGCGATGCGGTAGGCGACCTCGGGGTCCAGGTCGGTCGCCGTCAGTCCGGCCTCGGTGAGGTCCGTCAATTCGTTGTCGTCCAGTTGCAGTTTGGTAGCCAAGGGAATGCCGAGGCGTATCTTGAACTGGTCCAACTGCCGTTCGTAACTGGCGATAACATTTTGATAACTGTTGCGGGCGGCCAGCTCCGCCTGTTCGGCCTGGCCGACGCCGACCGTGGTTTCGAGTCCGGCTTCGAACCGGTCTTTGAGTCGGGAAGTGGTGTTGGTTCGACTCTGGAAATCCAGGAATCGGTTCCGGACGTTGTCGCGTAATTGCAGCAGGCTGAAGTATTCGCCGACGATGCTCACCGAGAATTCCTTTTGGAATTGGGTGTAGCTGCGCACGGCATAGATGACGTTGCGTTCGGCTTGTTTCAGTTGTTCTGCCACCACGGCTCGTCCGGCGCCGCGCAGCAGAGGTTGAGCGATATTCAGCGAGAGCACGCTTTGCGCCCGGCGCCGGGGATTGCCCGTGTAGTAGCGGATCAGATCGTTAGCCAGAGTGACGCCGACGTCGGTTCCGGCGAGGAGCATTTGTCCGACGCTGAGTCGATGGCCTAGTTGGGTGGACTCTTCTCCGCCGGGGCCGCGGTTGTGGGTGAGGGTGCTGGAATGGCCGGTGAACTGCGGAAAAAACCGGAACCGTTCGCCGGTCAGGTTCAGCGCCGCCAAATACAGTTGTTCCTTTTCGCTTTGATAATCTCGGCTATGGCGGACCGCCAGGTCCAGCGCTTCTTCCAGAGTCAGGAACTGCGACTGGGCGATTTGGCGTTGTTCGATGATTTCGCCGGTTTGAATCTCCTCGGCGGAACGAGCCGAATACTCCGTGTCGATGGTGAAGGGCTGGTGCCGGCCGAAGACGCTTTCTTCGGCGTTCTCGATAATGCGGTAGACCTCCTGGTCGGCCTGTTGTCGATAGCGAGAGGCGCTGCAGGCAGTTAATATGAGGCAGAGAATTACGGCAGCCGCCAAGTAGCTTGCGCCGCTGACCGCCAGTTGAACTTCCGTCGATAGCTTCATCGGCGCATTAGCTGGGAAGTTAGACGCTTTTTCTCGGGGTTTTGTTACAATTCCGCAGGGAAACTCGATCAATCGGCTTGAGAATCCGGTGCGATCAAGACTAAGTAGGAAGACAATCATGAGACGGCAAGCGATTTTGGACCGGTATTTTCTGGACGCCAGGCACAAGCTGATCGACGTGGCGGCCTTTCTGGATCGCGTGGAGCGCGGGGAAGGCGACGCCGATTTTCGGTTGGCCGCATTCCATCAAGCGGTCGACGTGCTGAGGGAACGGCGCCCCGACAAGGCGGAAGCGGTATTGACGGTTTTTTCGGATCCGACCGACGAGCCGATTGCGGTCGCCGATACGCAGGGAGCTTGCGGCGCTTGGCCGGGAAGCGGGAAGGAATCATGAGATACATCGAACCTCATGGTCATATGGTCAGCCGTACGACCGACGATTACCAGGCCATGGTCACTTCCGGGTGCGCCGCCGTCTGCGAACCGGCGTTCTGGGCGGGATTCGATCGAGGCGGTCCGGAAAGTTTTCGCGATTACTTCAGTCAGCTGACCGAACATGAGCCCCGGCGAGCGGCCAAATTCGGGCTGCCGCATTACTCCTGGATTTGCCTTAATCCGAAGGAAGCCGAGGATCTGGGGTTAGCGAGGGAAGTGCTGACCATCATTCCGGAGTTCTTGGACCGTCCCAACGTACTGGGGGTCGGCGAGATCGGCCTCAACAAAAACAGCCGCAACGAATTGCAAGTGCTGGAGCGTCATATCGAACTGGCCGCCGAACACGATCAGTTGATCCTGGTGCATACTCCTCATTTGGAAGACAAACGGAAAGGCACCCGATTGATATTGGACGCTCTCGCCGCCGAGTCGCGGATTCGGCCTGAGCGGTGCATCATCGATCATGTCGAGGAGCATACCATCCGCATGGTGCTGGACGAAGGCTACTGGGCCGGCATGACGCTCTATCCCGAATCTAAATGCAGCGCCGCCCGGGCCGTCGATATGCTGGAAATTTACGGTACGGAACGGATCTGGATGAACAGCGCTTGCGATTGGGGCGTCAGCGTTCCCAAGGCCGTTCCCTACGCCATGCTGGAAATGCGGCTTCGCGGTCACGATCCGGACTGGATCGATCGGGTAGCGTTCCGCAACCCTTCCGCTTTTATGAGTCAATGCTCTCGATTTCGTATTCCGGAATGAACGAGCCGCGTGACGAGACGGTCGGCCTACGACGAGGGTTCGATTCCGCAACGCGATGAAATTGTCGTCTGGTCTTCATCTGGCTTACTGCACCAATATTCATCGGGGCGAAACTTGGGATCAGACCTTCGATTCGTTGAAGCGCTACGCCTTGGCGGTAAGACGACAGGTGTGCCCGAGCGATCCCTACGCCATCGGGTTGCGATTGGGACAGGCGGCGGCGCAGGAATTGAGCTGTCCGGAAACTCTGGCTTCCTTTCGCCGATGGTTGGATCAGGAGCGTTGCTACGTGTTCACGATCAACGGTTTTCCCTACGGTAATTTTCACGGTTCGCGAGTCAAGGAAGGGGTCTATCGTCCGGATTGGACCACTGTCGAGCGGTTGGAATACACCAAAACGCTTTTCGATTTGCTGGCTGAACTTGTGACCGAGGAGGTGGAGGGAAGCGTCAGCACCGTCCCCGTTTCGTTCAAGGATTTTATCGCGGACGACCGGGACGTCGCCGAGGCAGGACGCCGTCTTTGGCAGTGCGTGGATCATATCGAAAGATGTCAAAGCCGAAGCGGTCGAAGACTTCACTTGGATTTGGAACCCGAACCGCTTTGCTGGTTGGAAACCAGCGAGGAGACCGTTCGATTCTTCGAGCGGATGGAGCGGCTCCGGCCCGGAGATTCTCGGCTGTACGAGTTTCTGGGAGTCAATTACGACTGTTGCCATCTGGCGGTGGAATTCGAGCGGCCGGAAGTCGCGTTGGACCGGTTCCGGGACCGTCGGATTCGAATCGGCAAGATTCATTTGAGTTCCGCGCTCAAGCTCGTTCCTACTCGGGAGGCGCTCGAGGCTCTCAAGGCGTTCGCCGATGACGTTTGGCTTCATCAGGTGGTCGAACGGCTGGCCGACGGCAGACTTCGGCGGTATCGGGATTTGCCCGAAGCGTTGGCGGTTAACGTGGCCGAAATCGGCGAGTCGGTCGAAGAATGGCGCGTTCATTTCCATCTTCCCCTGCATGCTTCGCCGACCGGACAGTTCGAAGATACCACCGATCATCTCAGAGGAAGCCTTGATTATCTTCGCGATCATCCCGGATTATGTTCGCTGCTGGAAATGGAAACCTATACTTGGGAGATGCTGCCGCCGGAACTGAAGAGCCGAGAGGTGGTCGATCAATTGGTCGAGGAGTATCGTTGGACACTCTTGCAATTGGCGGACCGTGGCTTGGCTTAAGCTTCGGTGGTGAAAAATATCCATTTTTTTGTTTTTTCAATCTTGTGGGGTTGATCTTTTCATTAACTATTTTAGGAATGATCTTGATGGGGATAGACATAGACGCTCGTTTGGAGAGCCGAAATAGGTTCCGACCGAAGTGCTGTGAGGGATTTCGCGAGGATAGCGACTGTTTTTCCGACGATTGATAATTTCCGAAGCAAATGACGAGGTTTAGCGTACTGAGCTTGGCTAGTAGACATCGCGGAGCGGGTTATTGGCCTAATGGAGTGTTCGGCAATCAAACTGAATTCTTGTTGAGTGAGTTGCCTCCGATGCTTGAGGAGGGTGCCTTCAGGATGCTGTAAACGATGAAGTCGAGCAAGTGTGTTTTTTGTTTGAAGAAGACGGGTGCCTTATTTTTTCGAAAATGTTTCGTGCATTAGTATGACGGTTAGTGTTAGCATGGCAATTGCAAGGGGGAAATGAGCATCGAAACGGATATCAGAGGCGTGAGTAATGTACTTCTTGGAAATTTCAAGCCGGTGATAGTTACACCGGCTTGGTTTGCTATGTTCGGGTTGCTTCCCAAGAACAGTTGCTGAAACTGCTAATCTGATAATTGCCCATTCCGGTTTGACTGTTTACTCTATGGAGTGGCTTAATCTCAATGTCTTACCCGATTATTTTGAAGTTGAAACTCGTCAAGCGCCTTAGGTTCGCTGGCACGACTTAGTGGAGCGAATTTTTAAAGAATTTCTTTCACATACGCCCATTAGTGCTATTGGAATCAATCATCACGTGCACTTTCGAGCCGAAAATTCGGATGCGAGTGATCGAGTGGGAAGAAAATTGGTTCCTTTGAAACCATGGGGGATATTGTGAAAATGATCAATCTCGATCAGAAAAAAGGCGGGATGGCCTCGTTGGCAATGTGTCAAACTCAACCGAAGGGAAGGTCGGCGGGAGGATGCATCACATTTACGGTGGAACCGTCTCGAGTTATTGAAAACAAAAACACAAGAATTCATGTTCAAGTCAATGATCATTACCAGATTGACGAGGCGTGTGATAATGGACGCATTCAATTATTTGATTTAGTCAAGAAGGAATTTGAAGAATCAATAAATCCAGCGGATCGAATCGTCAATCAATTAAAATCTTTATCAATGGAATAGCAGGGAGCATTCATGGTGCAAACAGCTCAAGATTCAACGTTTCAGCAATTAGAAACGATCAATAAGGATCCTGAATTGGAAGTCAGGATAAAGTTGTCTCTGGCGAACGAGGTGATGAATCGAGAATTAGCTCGTAAAACAGCATTAAAATATAGTTCTTTAAATAATAACAAAGCAGTAAATAATAGTTCTTCGACCGTTAGCTATATTGTCGATCAATCAATAAATTCGTTTTTGAATTTTCCACCTACAGAAGTACTTGCTTTGCCGCATGCTTCGTTACTACCCTTGCAGGAATGGGAAGGACGGGTAACTGAACTGATGGAAGATAAACTCACCGCATTGTTAGTAGTTCTGACCGAGGGTGATTCTTATGAAAGCGAAGAGGCAATAATACCTTTGGTCGAATTCTCGGAGGAAGATGTATCGCAAATTCAGGTTGGCAGTGTTTTCCGTTGGGTTATCGGGTGCGAATGTTCCAATGAAGGTTCTCGCAAGCGAGTATCTCAAATAGTTTTACGAAACATTCCAAGAATGACAGAAGAGGATTTTAAAACAGGCAGGGAATGGGCGAATAAAGTATCATGTTCGACCGTCGAAAACTCAAGAACTTAGAAATACTGAAACGATTATGATCCCGAACGGAAATTCCTGTCACTCCCGGCCTAGGAGGTCGGATGAAGATTTTGTTGCCGATCTCAAACGGGAACGGCAATAGCGCTTCGAGCGGTTTCACCGCACCCACGTCGACATTTGGCCCGAAGGCGTGTGCACCGTGGAAGATCTGGACGATTATTGCGCCGAGCAAATGGACTGGCTGATGGCGGCGGAAACATGGGTGCTCGTCGACGAAGTGGTTTACGATTGGTTGGAAGGGCGGGCCTGCTCGACTCAGGAAATCGCCGAAATGACTGGCGAAGATCCCGAAACCATCGAAGCGGAGGTGCAAGCCGCCTATGACGAGGCGGAGGAAAATGAATCCGCCGCCTGAAGAATTGCTGGACATGCCTCGCTGGAAACACGCGGAAGAATTCGCAGCGGCGTACGAAACGGAGCGACAAGAGCACTTCAAGGAATTCCGCAAACTTCAAGCCGACGCATGGCCGGAAAACGTGGAAGCCATCGGGGAACTCGACAGACACTGCCTCGATCGCAGGTACGAAGCAACGGAGGAAGCAAACGTACCGGTGAATGGGTGCCGATCGGCGTGGTCGTCAGCGAACGGCTCGAACTGACACCGCTCTTGGGCAAGACCTTCGGAACCGGTACGGCGAAGAAGGGGTTTAGTGTTCCGGTCCGGAGCGAAAAGGCGGCGGTGTCGAACGAAGCGGCGACCACCGATGGGGGAAACGTTTGTTTTCGCTGCCGACAAGTCGATTCCAACGAATCGTTCGGACGCGTCGGCTAGCTAGTTCTCGGTTGTTTTGCCATTGCTTTGAACCGGAGACGGTTTCTCCTTTTTTCCTCGTTCCACCTGGTAATGTTGGATTCGTCGGAAGCGGCGATTAGCCAATTTGTGGAGCAAGGAGGCCCGGGTGGAGGGTACTTGGCGGTCGTCTGTTGGATTCCCGTTCATGCTGTTAACGGGTAGCAGCAATTAGCGTGCCATTCGTAGCCGGGACGCCTGATTCGCCATTTTTCCTCCTCGCGGAGCGCGAACGATCCGGTCATACCGATCCCTCCGAGAAGCAGGTGGGAATCGCTACCGCCGACCTTCCGGTGGTTAATCGCTCGAGCGAACGGGTTTGAAAAAACGGCTGTTGTTGATTTCGGGTTTCCGGTCTTTCGGGTCGAATTACTCGTTCGGCGGCGACGGTGCCGGATTACTTGCGGCTTTTCTCGAGCGGCGTTTTGAGTTAAAGAGTTTCTTTCCGTTACCTTTATCGCTCAGCCATGAAATCGTGCCTTAATTCGCTAGGTCGTCTCCGATTGATCTTAGCGCTTCCGAGTTTGATCCTCGTTACCGAAACGTTAGCCGAACGCTCGGATTTGATCGCCGGACGCGACTTCGAGGGGTGGGTGGCGGATTTAAATTCCGAGAACGAAACCGAACGGTTGCGGGCGGCCAAGACGATCGGTTTATTCGGCGTTCGCGCAGTACCGGCCTTGACGGTTTTGCTTGAGGAGAAGGAACCTTCGATTCGCTATTGGGCTGCTAGTCAACTCGGCGATTTGGGGCCGGCGGCGGCCCAGTCGCTTCCGGCGCTTCGGAACGTTTATGAGATTTCCCCGTTGTCGGTGCGCTTGGCCCTGGATTACGCAATTTCCCGAATCGATCCTGCCGAATTCCGTACGGACGCCTTGATGAAGGGAGTGCGTTCGGGGCAGCGCAGTATGGCATGTTCCGCGGCGGATTTTCTGGGACGGCTCGGTCCAGCGGCTCGTGATCTGCTTCCAGCGTTGGCAGAAGTTCGTCAGCGAGCCGGAGACTATCACATCAAGGGCGGAGTAAAAAATGCCATCCGGTCGATCGAGAATCGAGGCGAGTTGGAACATCACGTTCGACCGAAGGGCGGTAATTATAATCCCCGCCAGTTCGGCCCCTTGACGTTAGATCAAGTTCCTCCCCCGAGAGACCGGGAAGCGGCACTCGAACGGCCCAATATTCTATGGATCAGTTGCGAAGACATCAGTCCCAATTTGGGATGCTACGGCGACGCCTACGCTTCGACTCCTAATCTGGACCGTTTGGCCGCGGAAGGGATCCGCTTTTCACGAGCTTTCACTCCCGCCGGGGTTTGCGCCGTCAATCGTACGGGAATCATTACCGGCATGTACCCGATCGCCTACGGAGGACAACATATGCGGACGAACATTCCCTTTCCCGAAGGCGTGCGTTGTTTTCCCGAATATTTGCGCCAAGCCGGTTATTTTTGCACCAACAAGTCCAAGACCGATTACCAGTCCCGACCTAATTTGCGCCAGGTATGGGATCGTCAGGGCAACGGGCATAACGATTGGCGCGATCGTCGTCCGGGGCAGCCGTTTTTTTCCGTCATCAATCTGACCATCACTCACGAAAGCCAGATCCGGCACGGGGACGGTCGGCACGCCGACCTGCAGCAGCAGTTGCGGCCCGAGCAGATTCACGATCCGGCAAAAGCTTCCGAGCATTTGCCGCCCATTTACGCCGACACTCCGGAAACCCGGAAAGACTGGGCGAGGTACCACGACAATATTTCCGAGATGGATCGGATGGTCGGCGAAATACTCGCACGGTTGGAAGCTGACGGCCTGGCCGATAATACCGTCGTCATGTTCTGGAGCGACCATGGACGCGGACTGCCTCGCGGCAAGCGGTGGATCTACGAATCCGGCGTTCATATCCCTTTGATCGTTCGCTGGCCGGGCCGGTGGTCGGCGGGAACGGTTTCGGAAGAACTGGTTTCCACCCAGGATTTACCCCCGACGGTGCTGGCGCTGGCCGGATTGCAACCCAAGGAATACATGCACGGTCGCGTTTTCTTGGGAGCCCGTAAGCAACCGGAACCCGAGATGCTGTTCTTTCATCGGGACCGCATGGACGAGGCCTTGGAATTCATGAGGGCCGTTCGCGACCGTCGCTACAAATATATTCGCAATTTCGAGCCCGGCCGTCCCTATGACCAGCATATCGACTATATGGATAAAATGCCCACGCTGGTGGATTTGCGGCGGCTGCACCAAGAAGGCCGGCTCGACCAGGCGCAGTCGCAGTGGTTTCGTTCGGTCAAACCGGTCGAGGAACTCTACGATTTGGAACGGGACCCGTACGAAACGGTTAATCTGGCGGAGCTTCCCGAACAACAGGAACGGCTCCGGCGCCTGCGATCGGCTCTCGAGCGATGGCAGGTGAAAGTCGGCGATACGAGTTTCGTGCCGGAACCGATTTTATTCGAACGGCTTAATCGTAAATCAACCAACGTTTCCGACGCTCCTTGAAATCGCGTACACCGGCGTTCCAACCCTTGGCGATGTTAAAGACGGGGGTGCCTCTTTGCAGGTCGAGCCGGGTCTTGTCGGTGCCGTTGACTTTGTCGAACATGTTCCAATTCTTGCCCCGTTCCCGGGCGGCCTGAAACAGATCCCGCTGGCTGACCCGTTTGACCGCGTCCAGCAAGTGGAAATTGATCGAACTGAGAGGCGCGTTGGCCTTGTCCAGGAAGTTGATCCTCACCGAGGGGATCGGTTTGCCTTTGGATTTACCGCGGCGGGACAAGATCGTTCGGGATTGGAAACTGACGCCGGGCAGGTTGAGATCGTTGAGATATTTCGCCGTGGCCGGTCCCTTGAGCCAGTCGGCTGCGATGTATTCGAAGGGCTCTCGAGAATTGATGCCGATATCTACGCCGCCGATTTCTCCCAGCATGCCGGTCGCTACTTGATACATGGACGAATCTCCATTGGGAACGTTGGGGGAGGTCGGTTTCCATTTGAGTCCGGTGTCTTGCCAGACCATTGATCTTTTCCAGCCCATCATTCGGACGATCAGGAGTCGGCAAGGATTATCGATCATTTTTTCGCCCCGGATCATTCGAGCCAGTTCGCCGCAGGTCATGCCGTAGACGTAGGGAATGGGCCAGTATCCGACCAAGGATCGGAATTTACTTTCGTAATGCGGTCCTTCCACTCTCAACCCGCCTAGGGGATTGGGCCGGTCCAGAACCATGAATTCGACGTTGGCCTTGCCGCAAGCGTCCATAGCCTTGCCCATGGTAGAAATGAAGGTGTAGGACCGGGCGCCGGTATCCTGCAGGTCGTAGACCATGACATCGATATTTTTGAGCATCTCCGGGGTAGGTTCCCGGACCGGGCCTGGGCCGTAGAGGGAGTAGACCATGAGTCCGGTTTTGGGATCGCGGCCGTCAGGAAACTCCTTGCCGGCCGGAATGTCGCCGTAAACTCCATGTTCGGCTCCGAATAGGGCGACGAGATGGACGTTCCGGGCCGATTTCAGCAATTGGACGGTGGAAACGCCGTGTCGATTGACTCCGCTGGGGTTGGTCAGCAACCCGACCCGTTTGTTGGCCAAGTATTTGTAACCGTGTTCGGCCAGAACGTCGTTTCCCAATTTGACCTCGGCCGACAGAGAGGATCCCAGAATGAACAAAACCGTAAGGGAGAGGTAACAAGCGAATGACTTTTTCATGAAGCGCGGGTAACCCGAGTCTCGATCGTCGGCGAAATTAAGGCATAGTAAAGTAGCATACGGGGACCTGAGTTGCAAACGGCAATTGAACTCATGGGTGGTTCATTGCGCGATCGAGGGCACAGTGTTCGCTGATGATCGAGGCGTTGCGGCTCATGCCTGGGAGGGTCCCCGAGCCTGCTTCAGGTCGGGTCTCGGATACCGAATCCGTTCTATTTCGAACGGGTCGCCAGGTTCGTATCGGTCCAGAGAAAACCTCGGGAAGCGGGGGGCGTTCGCTGTAGCTCCCGTCGAACGGTCGTTCGTGTTTCCGGGCGATCCCGGAATATTTCGGATTGCAAGTTTCCGTTCTGACGTTACCGGTGCCGGTTCTGCCCGGTTGACGGATAACGGGATGGAACGAATCTGCCGGCGAGCGGTATGCTCAGGAGCGAGAACATGGCGTGTGTCCGTCGGTGATTACGGTCTAGGAACGGGAAACGATTCTGAACGCCGGATAGTTGGGAGGCCGTCAAGATGGGCAGATGAATTGTAAAGTTTTCAGCGAATCGCCGATTCGGTAATTCGTCGAGTCAATCTAGGGATTATGGGTCGGTTACCCGTTCGGAGAGCGATTAAAAATGGTATTGGTTATGCCGTTTGCCGTCCTTTCGTGTTGTCGTTCGGAGCGAGGGGCGCGTAATGGATGCAACGGTTCCGGAATTCTATCGGTGCCGGCAAGCTGGAAGCTGTCTTCGGATTACGAATCGAATGTCGTCATTCGATTTCGACTTCCTATCGGGCCGGCGTCAGGGCCGGGCGTTCGCTGGGCGAACTTTCGGGGTGCACCGATCCCGGCAGTCGATCGATTGCTCGAGGTGCTGGGGGCGACGAACTTTTTCCTGTGCCGTGGTACCGGGGCGACTGATTCAGCACGAAGTTACGCCTGATCCTTCCGATAAACGAAATCGGTTTGATTCCTCACGTGCGGGGAGGTGCCGCTTCGATGACATCGAGGAGTTGGCGGCAATCCGTTGCCGGTTTCCTCGAAAAATCGTTCTGTAAAGGATGGCATGACAAGATCTAGCGAACGGAGGATGATCAGTCGGCAGACGACATTTTCAGCGCCAGATCGGGGACGATCGAACAACTCAACGCCGCGTTCGACCGTCGATGCGTTCCGTGTCCTTTAATTCAAATCCCGTCGTCGAAGACGCCCGGGTCAATCGGTCTCGGATTCCGTCCCAGGCCGCGTCCGGGGGAGGCGATTCCACGAGAATCAAGTCGCTGCCGGCGGCGTCGCAGGCGTGCAGTTCGGAAAAAAGAGAAGAGGCGTAGTTTTCGGCTTCGGGAGGCAGCAGCGAACAGTGGGCGAAACCGGCAGGATCGCATTTGACAGAATAGGAAACGATGCCGATGGCGTTGCGGGAATAGGGAAATTGTCGAACGAACGCTTCCAGTTCGCAACTGTCTTTCCAAGATCCGATAATCAGTTTCGCCCGGGGGGCGTAGTGTTTGGTTGTCCGTCCCGGACTACGGTCGACAGACGAGGATTCGGTAGCGGTTGACTTTTCGAGGTTTTTGACGAACGTCTTGAGTTTTGGAAAGCTGATCATGCCCGGGCGCAGTAGGGCCGGAGGCCGGCTGACCAGATCGACGACCGTGGATTCGATACCTACCGGGGCGCTTCCGGTGTCGACGATTAACGGTACGGTTCCGTCCAGTTGCTCTTTGACGTGTTCGGCGCGAGTGGGAGAGAGTCGATTGGCCAAGTTGGCGCTGGGCGCCGCCAAAGGAAAACCGCATTTTTGGATCACGGCTTGCATGAAGGAATGGGAGGGCCAACGCAGAGCGACCGTGTCGCCGCCGGCCGTGACCACTTCGGGAATGTGGGGAGAACGCAAGGCAATCAGGGTGAGCGGGCCTGGCCAGAACGCTCGTCCGAGTTGCTCGGCTTCCGGACTCCATCGACGGACACAATGATCGAGCATGTCCTGACCGGTGAAATGAACGATTAGAGGGTTGCTAAAAGGTCTCCTCTTGATTTCGAAAATTCGTCGCACGGCTGCGGAGCTAAACGCATTAGCCGCCAATCCGTAGACCGTTTCGGTGGGTAATACTACGGTCTGGCCTTGTTGCAATAGCGAAACAGCCTGATCGACAGCTCGGTCGAAGTCGGCTTGCGATCGGATCGAAAGAATTTCGGTTAATGATCCGTTCATGGTCGTTTCAGACTTTCCAGACACATTGAGTTAACGATCAAGTTCGTTGCTTTACGATTTCATCGCCAGATGATTCGATGATTTAGTGGCTAAAAAATCGAAGCAGATTTTTTGAAAGGACGGCGGTTTGTCGTTCAGCGAGTTTAAAACAGTAAAGGCAACTGGATTTGCGAGAGTTCTGGTACAGTTGCTATTGAGTTAACAACCATATATTTCACGAACGTTTACAAGGTCAATTTTAAAGTGGTTCCAATTGAATCTACCTGAGGCGACATCATGCAGTTTCAATGCCGTAGCAATTAATTTACTTTAATCCGATTAAACGATAGAATGATTCATGTTGAGTAAAAGATACTTTTAAAAAATTTCCAGGTTTATTATGAAATTGGGCTTTTTTGTGAAAGGTTGGACGTTTGTTTATATCTGTTTTACAAATGACCACAAATCGATGTTCGGCATGTTTGAGAAAGTCTTTGTTTTCCCAAAACGACCTTCCAATTGCTTGGCAATATTGAATAAAACAAAAAGCTCCTTTAAGTTGTTTTATAACGTGATCTTTTTTAATATTAGTATTTTTTAATTCAATATATAGAATTACTGTTTTATTAATCTTATTAATTATTGCTTCTGCTATAATAACGAAGTCAGCTCGTTTACGTGCGCCACGGTTACCACTGAAAAAATTTATTGGCAAATCAAATCTGTCCATTTGCAATACAAAAAAATTACCTGGAATTCCTTTCAGGGTTATTGAAGATGAAGCATATTGCGGTTCGGTTAGTTTTAGTCGATTTTGATTTTGGCCAAAGGATACACAAGAATTAGAGTCAGTGTTAAACATTTCGTTGAAAATATCTAGGTCAGTCATATTAATGTCCCCAATAATACTCATCGTCAATCTCATTCATGAGATTAATAGTATCATCAAAAGTGTCAGCTTGAATTCCTACTTCAGTATTAACATCAGATGGAACTAACGTTAAACCTTCCTCCTTGAAGTCGTTCGGGTCTTGTCGATCGATAGATGGCTTCGTTGCTGTAAACATTTTAATCTGGGAACAATTTAGCAGTTCAGATTGATGATAACCATACTTCTTTGCAATTTTATTAATTCGGTCATCCTTCCGATTTAGTTTTATTAGATTGTTTAATTCCTTAATGATGTAATCGCTGTGAGTAGTAATAAAAACAAGCACTCCTGCATTGACTAATCTAGCAAACAATCTAGCGATTCGACACTGATTGTGCGGATGTAGATTAAGTTCCGGTTCATCAACCATCAACAAATCTCCTTTTTGAACAGTGTAACGGAGGTAAAAACCTAAGTTTATTAATGAACGAACAGCACCAGAGCTTTCCTTGATTGGCAACAGGAACTGTTTTTTGTTGGGAACAAAAAACACTTCGTCATCTTTACCCAGAATATATTTTCCACCAAGAATGTCATAAAAATCATTTAGTATTTCAATGTGATTGATGGCAATAAAACTTTTATTTCTTTTTAACGAATCTAAATCTCTAATATATTCAAGATTGTCTTTTACTGGTAAAGGATAACTCCAAGGACGATTAAGTCCCAGATCAAAAGGATTGATGTTTTTTTCTTTTTTAAGCCCTAACTCATCAAGGATTTGATTTCGATAATATATTAATTCATTTCGAAAAATAGCGGCGCCGGTTCGTTCCGCACTGGCAACAAACGGTTTAGGAAAAGAATTGCCAAATAGTATTTCTTTAATGGCATCTCCAATGATATAATGCAATAAATTTGATGGGAGTAAAGGATCTTGAAATTTATTTAACATGGTTACGGATAATTGATTCGTATCGAAATCCTTGATTAATATCAATTGATTATCTCCCAAACGATAACTTTTTTTGTAATTATCTAAGGGCTTTTGTAGCTCTGTCTTTATTCTGAATTTAGCGGTTGCGAATCTTTCTTCAGAAGCTGCATAAAGCCGATGTATTTTTTTGCTGTATTGTTTGCATGCATTATTTATGATAGATTCGGTTTGTTGTTCGAAGATGCTCATGTCTATTCGAACGCTTTTATTTTCAATTAATTCAGATATTATTTTGTTGTCGACATCGAGATTAAATCTACGCCAAAATTTCAAAAATCCATAAAGCGCATAATTGATAAGCGTCTTGCCGGTGTTATTCTTTCCGCACACAATAGTCAATTCTCCTAAGGAGAATTCAGCATCGGATAAAGGGCCGATATTTTCAACAATTATTCTCATTTCAGGTTTAAACAAATCGGTTCGAGTGAAGTATTGATTGTGTAATTCAGTTGTTTCGAATAGAAAGGAGCAAATGGCAAGTTGTGTTTTGCATGTATCATTTACCGATTAAATAAAAATCCGATTTTTAATTCGTTTTTTTTGAACGGGATGAAAAAATGCGTTTGAAGCAACACTGTCTTAAAGTAGGCTGAGCAATTTGAAAGCATTATTTTCGATGGAGACATTTCGAGTTTCGGTTTGCGGAAATTCATTGCTCAGTGGTTTGGAAAGGATGAGAATGTTCCCCATTTTTCAATTTCGTCTGGGTGCAAATCGAGAAAGTATGACCATCTGTCGATACCATAACCTTCTGTTGATTCATCCCTTGAAATAAACGGCATTTCTAGTCTGCTAACTTTCGGTGAATTCAAAATCGTTCTGGCGGAGGTTGTCGTCGTTGCCACGCTAAATCGATGGCGAGCACACAAAACGCCCGTTTATCAGGAAAGGTCGCTTGCGATCTTGACCATCCTGATATTGAAAAAACGCACCCTAACATCGATTTCAGCTCGGACATATCGTCAGATGGCCCCCATTGGAAACTACTTCCTGTGATAATGCAAACCTTTTTATCGAAAAAATTAATTAAGGATCCGAACGGTCGATCATGGACCTTGTTCAGTAGCGGATAATCCGGTTCTGAATTCCGCATCTCGTCGGAAAAACGAAGGAAAACTCAGCATCGGCTCTCGCTCGCCATGATAACGATCTGGCAGACACGACGGCGGCTCTGTCATCTTGAAACGAAATCGATTACGGCGCGATTTCGTTTCTGGCGTCCCGATTATTACTGAATGCGGTTTTCTCATTGCCCTCGGTATGACTCATGGGACTCGACTTCCGGTGCGTCTACGCTTCAGGCAGCCAATCGGTCAGAGATCGACCTGCGAGGGTATGGAGAACGAAATCGTAGCTGTCTGTTTCCCTACGAGTCACGAGTTTTGGGGTGGAAGAGGAACGACACTTGGGGCGAGGCTTCGGTCGTTTGCCGATTCTTCCGTTGGGCGATTGGGCGATTGGGTGATCCTTCAGCTCTGAGATCTCTTCGGTTTACCCGGCACCGTTGCCGGTGACCTTTCAAATCGAATTTGGTGATGACAAATTGAAGCCGTAGACGATTGATAATCGCGATAGGATTGGTCTGGTCACGAAGGATTCTGCCGGTTCGAATTCGGGCTGATTGATGGCGATCATCGGTGATCGGATTGCCCCGAGATAACTCGAACAGGTCTTTGGGGCGAGTTGGATTTTCCGGGTGAATTAGGACTCGGTGAGGACTGGCGAGCGGTGTTTAACGGTCGGTTCGTTCCGGAGATTTCGCAGCGGCATGATTCGAAAACCGGAAAACCCTGGGGTCTCGAATTGGAGTTGAAAGGCGAGCGGTGAACGAAATCGGCAGCATCGGATCCAGCCGAACGGGGCGACACCGGGGGAAACGTTGCGGGGTAGTAGCGGTGGCGAACGAACGCTTTCGGTTTCGTCCAGGAGTCGTTGCGCCTGACTTTTCAATGTCTTGGTCGATCGCCCGGAGCGGGTTGATATCGGTCATGCCGAAACGCTATTTGGGTCGGTGATCTTTGACCGAGGGATCGTCTCTTGCCGAGGCGTTTCCGGCTTGGCGATCGGCAGCATGCCTCTACCCGGCAGTTTTCCGATACCCTTGGCTGGAGAAGTAGAAGTCGGTACACGCGATTGGCGCCAAGTGCTGCCAAGGTGATTCGTATCATCGAATTATGGATCGCATCAGAGGAGGGGATGGAAGGGCCGACGCGGAGCGGCCGATTGGCCGTGGGTTGTAATTTGAAATGGTGCGAAGCGGTCAGAGCGGACGGGCAGTTCAAAATATCCGGGTGGGGCACTCGGTTTCTCGGTATCTTTTCTCATTATCCAGTCTCAGCGGATATGGCCCGGCTAAGTGAATGATCGACGGATTATTGGCCGGTGGTACTTGAGACGGCGATACTCCGTCGTACGGCTTCGGAGTCCGATGAGGATTAACCGCCGCCCCGTAAACTGTCTCGCTGGATAAACCCAAAGATGGTCCCGGCTGCCGTTGCGAGCCTGGCAGATCGACGGTTGGTTTGATGGTGAATCGATTGCCGGATCGAAAGCATTGCGGCGGGTTATCGGGACATGGTCGCTTTACGCTTTCCCGGCGCTTCGAGATGTTTATAGTCCGCTCATGCTCGATTCCCTCACCAGACAACTCGAAGACTCCCGGGACCTGGAGCCGGAGCAAATATCCCAAGCGGTCGATGGTTTGGTTTCCGAAGATTTCGAGACGGAAACGAAAGCCGGATTTCTGATCGCTCTGGCACGCAAGGGGGAGACCGTCGAGGAAATCGTCGGGTTCGCCAGGAACCTGCGAAAGAAATCGGTTTCTCTGCCGCGGATCGAATCTGACGGTGTCACGGAGACGCTGGACGTTTGCGGGACCGGCGGCGACCGTCAGAATACGTTCAACATTTCCACGGCGGTGGCCTTACTGGTCGCGGCTTCCGGAGTAACCGTCGCCAAGCACGGCAATCGGGCGATTACCTCGCGGTCGGGAAGCGCCGATTCGCTAAAGGCATTGGGGATTCCTATCGATCAATCTCCGGAAGAGTCGGCAGTCATGCTTCGCGAGCATGGATTCGCTTTTCTGTTCGCCCCGCGATATCATCCGGCTTTCAAGTTTATCGGGCCGGCCCGACAGCATTGCGCCCGGCTTAAACAACGGACCGTGTTTAATTATCTTGGTCCCTTGCTCAATCCGGCCCGCCCGACGGCTCAGTTGATCGGCGTTCCCGACCCGGAGCTGTGCGAACCGATGGCTCAAGCTCTGCGCTCTCTGGGGATTCGCCGAGGCATGGTGGTTTGCGGTCGGGCGGAAGACGGTTATATGGACGAAATATCACCCTTCGCCCCGACTAGCGTAGCCGAGTTCTATCAGGAACGGGGATTTTCCCGGAGCGAATTCGACCCGGCCAGTTTGCCGCTCGGGAAGATCCGCCAGGAGGAGATAGCGGGCGGCGATGCCGAAGCGAATGCGCAATCGATTCGAGAGATTCTGGAGGGCAAGGACCAGGGCGCCAAGCGACGAACCGTGCTTCTGAATGCGGCGGCGGCGTTGTTTGTCGCCGGCCTGGAACGATCCATGATTGACGGTTATGAAGCGGCGGCTCGGTTGATCGATGACGGTTCAGCGGCGAGAAAGCTCGAACAGTTGCGGGTGGCGTGAAGCGAAATCGTTACTGAGGCGATATCGGCAGTTGACTCGCCAACGGATTCCTGCCACGATGGAAAAGACCTTGACCCAGTTTTTATCCAAGCGCAGAATTCCCACGTTAATTACAATTTCATGAAATTTTCTTCTCAACACGAAGTTACCGGCGCGGAAACGCGGCGGCATTTCATCCAGAAAGCGGGGACGGCTGCTGCCGTGGTCGCTTCGGCCAACATCGTCAGCACTCCGGTCTACGGTCAAAACCAGGCTCCATCGACAGGAAAGGTTATCGGGGCCAACGATCGAATCCGGGTCGGCTATATCGGGGTAGGCGGGCAGGGCCAGGCCCATGTCCGCAGCATGAAGAAGCATGCCGGGGAGAACAACATCGAACAGGTGGCCGTTTGCGACGTCTCCAAAACCCGGATCGAAGAGGCTCGCAATTTGATCGGGCAAGCCGTTCCCGGATACGAGGATCATCGCGAGTTGCTGGATCGCAAAGATCTCGACGCTATCTGCATTTCCACGGTGGATCATTGGCATACCATAACGGCGGTCGACGCCATGGAATCCGGTCGGGACGTTTACGTCGAGAAGCCGTTGACCCGCTATCTTCGGGAAGCGTTCGAGATCCAGGATGCGGTCAAACGGACCGGTCGCCTGTTGCAGGTCGGTTCCCAAGGTTGCAGCGCCCGGAAGTATCATCGGGCCGCCGAGATTATTCGTAGCGGAGCCATCGGACCCCTGGTCATGGGGCAGACGTCCTACATGCGCAACAACCCCAAGGGGGAATGGAATTACAAGATTCGTCCTTGGGCGGCACCGTCGGACATCAACTGGGATCGTTGGATGGGCGACGTGAAAAAGAAGATTCCGTTCAACGCCGATCATTATTTCCGGTGGCGCAAGTATTATCCCTATTGTGCCGGATTGCCGGGTGATCTGTTGCCGCATTTGGTGCATCCGTTCATGTTGGCGACCGGGAATCCCGAGTTCCCCAGCCGGGTCGTCAGCCTGGGAACCAAGTCGTGGAAGACCGATCGGTTGACCCAAGGCACCTACGAGCGCGACGTCGACGAAAGCGTGCAGGTTCTCGCCGAATTCCCGAGCGGATTCAGCCTGATGCTAGCCAGCGCTACGGTCAACGAAGACGGGTTGACCGAGAAAATCCGAGGCCATCACGGCACGATCGAAATGGGAGGCCTGTCGAGTACTCGCATCAATCTCAGGCCGGAACGTCCCTTTACCGACGAGATCGACGCCGAAACTTTCGATGGGCTGTTGCCGAAGGAAGGCATTGATCATCACGAGAAGAATTGGTTCGATTGCATCCGTTCGCGGGCGACGCCTAATGCCGGCATCGATTTGGCGGTCAAGGTGCAGACGGTGATCTCGTTGGCCGAGATCTCGGATCGACTCAACGTGATGTGCCTCTTCGACGAGAAAACCCGCACGGTTACCACCGGCGACGGGGTGAAGCTGGAGGCTCTGGACTACGGCGTTGCCGAGTTGTCCTGAGGACTTGGCCTTCGGGCTTTCGACAAGCGGGCGAACCGGACGAATCCGGTTCGCCCGCTTTTTTCTAGTTCGATCGCTCGAGTTTCGCTGAAGGCTATGCCGTTTCAGGATGTAAAGCCAAGGTGACGGGGGCGCGGCCCGGCGAATGCGCTCCGGGCCTTCGGGGCGGCGACTGTCGAAGGACGCGGGATCGGATGATTCGAGTCCCGGGCGAAGCGGAATTCGTTCCGGTTTACGCGGCGGTCCGGCGCGAAGTTGAGACTTGTTTGTCACCCGCTTACGGACGGGTGGTTTCCGTTCGAACGCCTGCCGGTCAATTTGCGGCGCTAGTCGTCCACCGCGAACGGCAGAAGTCCATGACGGCCGGGATGGCCCAGGTTGTCTTTGCCGACGGCTGAACACCGGTAATCGTTTCTCGTTTGTCGTGGGATTCGTCTTGGGTTTGACATCGGCGCCTGCGAAGGGAAATGATGAGGCATGACCCCTTATTGCCTGTCGATCCCGGGAATCTTGGTGACGGCCTTGACTCTTCAGGCGGCGGCCCTTCCCGAGGAGCGGCTTCTCTGGAAAGAGCTTGCCGATAACCCCATCGTCTATCCGGGGGGAGAACGAATGCGGACTCGGGCGGCCGAGCCTTGGGCGCCCACCGGTCAATGCCGTGCGTTTTCTCGGGTTTCCGTGCCCACCTACGCCATTCATCGAGCCCGGGGCGAAGTAACCGGCGGCGTAGGCCTGGTGCTCTGTCCCGGCGGGGGATACCGTGACGTGTGGTTGGATTGGGAGGGACACGATATTGCCCTTTGGTTGGCCGAGCGAGGGATTACCTCCTTAGTGCTCAAGTATCGGACCAACGAACGGATTCCCGGAGCCGCCACTTATTTCGAACGAGTCTTCGATTGGGATATCTATTTGCCCGAGGTCGTTTCGGACGCCAAGGAAGCGATCCGTATTCTGCGGGAACAAGCCGGGGAATTAAATTTGGATCCCCGAAAGATCGGAGTGGCCGGTTTCTCGGCCGGAGGCAACCTGGCCTTGCGCGCGGCTTTCGACGAAGCCAATTGGAAACCGGTGTATCGCCGGCAGGGGCATCCGGATTTCCTGGGTCTTTTTTATCCCTCATTGCGCCGGGATTATCGGGATATCGCTCGCGGCATCGAACGTTCGTTGCCCGTTTTCATTTTCAACGGCGGGCAAGACAACGTGACGCCCCCGACCGGTTGTCTGGACCTCTACCGGATTTTGACGGAAAAGGAGATTCCTGCCGAGTTGCATATCTATTCCAAAGGAAAGCATGGCTTCGCTATGGGCGAGGGAGCCGGCCGCTCCGCCGCCGGTTGGAAGAAGAGCTTTCTCGCCTGGTTGGAGGATCAGGAATTATTGGAGAAGCGAAACTAGTCGATTCGGGTAACCGGACGTGCGGTCGAGCGGCATTTGATTGACGGCGGATTGCCTGCTTAGCACCATCGGGAGATGACTGAATGTTGGCGACGGTTGGCGCTTCCGGTGTTTTTCTCCGGATTTTTCGGAATAATCTGCCTCGCGCAGAAGGCCGATTTACCGGAGGAAATTCCGCTGTGGAAACAACTCTCCGACAATCCGATCGATTATCCCGAAGGAGAAGAGATGCTGACTCGCGAGGTCAAACCCTGGGCGCTTTCCGGCCGGTGCCGGGCCTTCCGCCGAGTCTCCGAACCTACCTATGCCATCCATCGCGCCAAGGGCGAGGTGACCGGCGGCGTCGGCTTGGTGATCTGTCCCGGCGGCGGATATGTCGACGTCTGGCTGGATTGGGAAGGACATAATCTGGCTCTTTGGCTGGCTGAGCGAGGCATCACTTCTCTGGTGCTCAAGTACCGGACGAACGAGCGTCGGCCGGGCGGCCGGGATTATATGGAACGCATTCACGATTGGGAAACGTATCTGCCCGCAGTAGTCTCCGACGCCAGAGAATCAATTCGGATTTTGCGGAGTAAAGCCGGGGAATTAAATCTCGATCCTCAAAAGATCGGGGTAGCCGGATTTTCGGCCGGAGGCAACTTGGCCTTCAGCGCCGCTTTCGACGTCCGTTATTGGCAAGGGGAATTGCGCCAGGCCGGGCATCCTGATTTCGTGGGCCTGTTCTATCCCTGGCTTTGGGAGGGGTTCGAAGAGGTCGCCCGCAAGGCTCCCCGGACCTATCCCACTTTTATGTTTAACGGCGGCCAAGACCGAGTCACGCCGGCGGTCGATTGCCTTGATCTTTATCGGATCTTCCTGGAAAGGGACGTTCCCGCGGAATTGTTGATTTACGCCAAGGGAAAGCACGGTTTCGGGATGGGCGACGACGCCGGGAAATCGGCCGCCGGATGGAAGTTCAGTTTCGTTTCCTGGTTGGAAGATCAAAGATTTCTGATTCGAGAATAAGCGGGGCGCCGTTCGCGGAATCCGGCGTCTTACGATTCGAATTCCGGAAGAGGAACTAGCTTTCGATATTCCGGTTTCGGCGGGGAGAATTCGAATACGGGGGATGGGATCGATTCGCTGGAAAACAGGCCAACGTCCGGCGCGGCGGGGCGAGTTGCCGTCATCGGAAAAAAACTTTCTGAAGGCGGGCGAGCTCGTGAACGGGCCTGTGTTCGGGCGGATAACTCGCCGAGTCGGCATCGTCGTCTGGCCTGACTCCGCCCAGTTTCGAACGCAGTAATATCCGAGCGATCGGGATGGCGATTATCGAAATCGATTGACCGCCCCCCGTCGGCGGACGGCTGAAAGCCGTTAGGTTTCGTATCCGTGATCGGTGCCGTTCCCGTTGCCTGAGAGCACGGTAGTGACTTGGGCCTTCAGGGTTTGGTAAACTTCGTCTTCGTTACGGCTGCCGTCGATAATCTGAAAACCGAATTCCTTCTGTAACTGCATGAAATGGTTCCGGATCAGGTCTTGGTATTTCAGAAAACTGTCGAACATGTCCCGGGAGAGTCCCAGATCCATTCCGCTCTCCCAGTAATCCAAAGCCTGATCTTTGGCGAAGGAGCGGCGGATCAGTTCTTCGGGCGGAACGTTCAGGTAGAAGACGGCGTCCGGGGCCAGCGCGAGGCCGTAGAGATTTTTGACCCAATTTTTTTCCTGCCCTCTGACGATGTCGCGCACCATGAGCGTGTAGATATAGCGATCGGCCAGCACCATGCGTCCGGATTTTAATGCGGGGATGATGATATTTTCCATCTGATCGGCGAAATCGGTGGCGTAGAACAGGCTCAGGGTGGTCGTGCAGAGAATGTTGCCTTCCTTGGCCCTTTCGAGTTCTTCGCTGATCAGGCTGGAGCGCTTAAGCCCTACCTGTACGGTCCCGTGCCCGGAAGTTTCCAGCCAGTTTACCAGCCGTCGGATCTGGGTAGAACGGCCGGAACCGTCGGCTCCCTCGATGACGATTAATTTGCCGGTCAGTTCCTTGAGGTCGATTCCGGGGATGCCGTGCCCGTAGAAACGCTTGGCGGCCGGAGCCGGTACCAAAACGTTCGGTTCGGAAGGTAGCATGGCCAGCGAATCAACTGCGATAGTCGTCGAGATCGATCCGGGCGGCGATGATCCGGCGCAACACGCTTTGTTGTTCCTCGATCAGGCGATTGGCGTCGATCAGGGTGAAGTCGAATTCCGTGCTCATTGCCAGGTACTGCTCGAGAATGCGGGATTGAAAGATGCGGAAGCTTTCCTGGATATCGGAGGAGAGTTTGAGATCCATGCCGGCTTCGAAATACTTCAGTTGGGTTCGGTTCTGCACGATCCGGTGGAGCGAGGTTTCCAGATCGGCCTTGAGGAAGAAGACGATATCGGGAGTGGCCGCGAAATCGTAAATGCCTCGCACCCAGTCGGGAGGACAGCCCCGCACGGTGTCCCGGGCGAAGGCGGTATAGACATAACGGTCGCACAGGACGATGTAACCGGCGCGCAGCAAGGGCACCAACTGCCGTTCGTAACGATCGGCGAAATCGGTGGCGTGGATGAGGCTGAAAGTCGTCGGGGTAAGCAAGGTCCGATTCTTGCCTTTGCTGGTGGCGGATTTAACCAAGATGGAAGAGTTCCATTTGCTGAAAAAGACCCTTAGTCCCTGTTGTTCCAGCCACCTTTTGATGAGGTAAATCTGCGTCGATTTTCCCGAACCGTCCAGCCCTTCCACGGCGATCAGTCGTCCGGAATAGTTCCGGCTGGTTGCCGAAGCGTTTTCCACGGCGCATAGCCTAGCAGAATCGCCGATAATCGCAACGCCTAACCGGAAGAGATGGCTCAGGTCGTTTGTGCTTTTCTTACCTTCGTAGCAGCGGTTACACTGTCCCGGTTCAATTTGGCTTCAACCGGTACCAAGCGCCGGCGGTCCGGAACGAACGTTTAAGAAAGGAATGGGGGAAATGAATCGGGAAAGCAACTGGACTCGCCGCGGTCGGGCTGGGGACGGTTTTACTCTGATCGAGTTGTTGGTCGTCATCGCAATTATCGCCATATTGGCGGGGATGCTTTTGCCGGCCCTGAGCAAGGCCAAGGATCGGGCCAAGTCGATTAACTGCGTTTCCAACCTCAAGCAATGGGGGTTGATCTGGGCTTTCTACGTCGACGAAAACGACGGAAAATTCAGTAACGGCGATATCGGTTGGGCCCGAGGCGAATGGGTCCACGCGCTGGCGCATCATTACGAGGAAAAACCCTGGTTGCTGCTGTGTCCCGACGCCAAGCATCGACGGGGAAATTCCGCCGGGCAAAGAGAATTGAGGGTGCCGATCGATACCCCGGCCGGCCAAGCCTTGGTCTACGGCGGCCCGCACACCGCTTACCAGTTTCCGGTCTATCACAGTAAAATCGGTCAAGACATGGAATGGCGGGTCAGCAGTTACAGCAACAACAACTGGGCTTACGATCCGCTATCCAACGTGAACGTGATTCAGGGACGGCAGGCGGTCGATCATTGGAACGGCTTCGATAAGATCGGCAGCCATGCCTCGACCGAAATTCCGCTGTTTATGGATTCCATGTGGCGGGGAGGCGGGCCGGATGATCGGATTCCTGCCAAGGACCGAGCTCCCGATTACAACGGCCATTGGATCGGAGCGGGGCATGAATCGATGCACTTTGCCATCGAACGCCATAATCGGGGAATCAATATGATTTTCTTCGACCAGCACGTGGATGCCACCAATAACCCCAAGGAGATTTGGACTTTTCAGTGGCATCGCCGTTATCAGAAGGTGCCGCAGAACCGCCGGAAAACTTTTCCGGCCTGGATGAATTGAATTCGTACCGCCGCCGCCGCCGGCGGTACTGTCGGGCAGGCCGCCGGGCGGTCGGGGAAGTCGGCCGCGTCCGGTAAGTCCGTGAGGTTTACTTCAGGCGGAAAGCGGACGAGGCATGTCTCCCGCCGGACTTCTCGAGGTGTTCCCTCGGCTCCGATCATTCGGCTGCGGACGTTTTCCGGAATCCGGCCGCGCCCGTGAGAATTTCGCCGGTTTTCTTGATTCCGCAATCTCGGTCGTCGATCGGGAAACGGAGGGGAGAAGACTGTTGGCTTCGAGACGTTACCCGATCGAGCGGCGAACGGTCGGATTGCCGGAAATTGGATGAAGCCGAACGAGTGGAATTGGGAGGCCGATTCGAATTGTGCTTGCCATTAGAGGTTCAACGGTGTCGAATATCTCCGAACCCATTAACATTACGGCTTGCCGCTGGAAGCTGCGGTTTTTTCGAAGTCGTTTTTAACAAAGGAATATCGGAGTATGAAAAGAAGTATGGCGCGAACGGCCTTCGGCAGGGAAGGAAACGGATTTACTTTGATCGAGTTGTTGGTGGTGATCGCCATTATCGCTATTTTGGCGGGCATGCTCTTGCCGGCTCTGAGCAAGGCCAAGGATCGGGCCAAGTCGATCAATTGCGTTTCCAATCTCAAGCAATGGGGGTTGATCTGGGCTTTCTACGTTGACGAAAACGACGGTAAATTTAGTAACGGGGATATCGGGTGGGCTCGGGGCGAGTGGGTTCATGCGTTAGCGCATCATTACGAGGAAAAACCCTGGTTGCTGCTGTGTCCCGACGCCAAGCATCGTCGGGGAAATTCCGCCGGGCAAAGAGAATTGAAGGTGCCGATCGATATCCCGGCTGGCCAAGCCTTGGTCTATGGCGGCCCGCATACCGCCTACCAGTTTCCGGTGTATCATAGTAAAGGCGGACAGGACATGAAATGGCGGGTCAGCAGTTACAGCAACAACAACTGGGCTTACGATCCCTTGCCCAACGTGAACGCCATCCAGGGACGTCAGGCGGTCGATCATTGGAACGGTTTCGACAAGATCGGAAGTCATGCGGCGACCGAAATCCCCTTGTTCCTGGATAGCATGTGGCGGGGAGGCGGGCCGGATCATCGGAACGCCAACAAAGACCAGGCCCCCTCGTATAACGGTCATTGGATGGGCTATGGTTTCGAATCGGCGCACTTCGCCATCGAGCGTCATAATCGAGGGATCAACATCGTCTTTTTCGATCAGCATGTCGACTCCACCAATAACCCTAAGGACGTCTGGACTTTTCAGTGGCATCGACGCTACCAAAAGGTGCCGGAGGATCGCCGGAAACCTTTTCCGAGCTGGATGAATTGAACGCGCTTCGAGCGCGGCGGCGTTTATTTTCGGCCAGCCGCCAGGCTCGTTCTTGCCGCCGATTTTCCTGCCGCAACAGATCTTCGGCGGAAGTTCCCTGTTGCCGGGCCGCTTGAGTCAGGGCGAAGAGCGCTTTGCCGAGGTTTTCCGCCGGGGAAGTTTCCGGATCGCTGAGCGGGGCGAAGTCCGGATTTTTCCGGGCTCGTTTGATCAGTTCGTCGGCGTATTGCAGGGCCGGAAGCCGACGCGGAATGCCGTCGAAGACCGAGGCGCGTTTTTCGCTTCCCGGTCCGGCGTTTTTGATTTCTTCCCATTGCCGCAAGACTTGTTCCGTGGATTCGATTCGGACTTCGCCGAACACGTGAGGATGCCGCCGGATCAGTTTGTCGACGATCGCCAGGCAAACCCGTTCGAAATCGAAAGCTTCGCGCTCTTTCCCCAATTGACAGTGAAAAACGACTTGGAGCAGCACGTCGCCGAGTTCTTCGATCATCGCCGGTTCGTCGTTGGCCTCGATGGCGTCCATGAGTTCGTAAACTTCCTCGACGGCATGGAAGCGGAGAGAGTGATGGTTTTGTTCCCGGTCCCAGGGGCAACCTTCGGGCGAACGCAAGGCGGCCATGATTTTCAGGAGCCGGTCGAGGGCCGGAAGAGCGGGGTCGGGTGGTTTCATCGAGCTAAAGAATGACCAAGCGGTTGCGGTGCACGGCGATTTTGACGGGAATCGGCCGGGAGGCGAATCCCGCAGAATCCAGATCCACCATGCCTCGGCCGAATTCGGCGCCGTTCAGATCGCAGACCGAAACGACCTCGTCGCGTTCGAACTCGCCTTCGGTTCTGACGACTCCCTTGGCCAACAGGCTTTTGCCGTTTTCCCGCAAGGCGATCTTGGCTCCGTCGTCGACGATCAGGCTGCCTCGGGGATGGTGAAAGAAAGCGATCCAGCGTTTCTTCCCTTTGAGCCGGGGTGCCGAGGACAGGATCAGCGTGCCTTCGTCTTCTCCGGCCATCACGCACTGGAGCGTATCGGGTTTTTGCCCGGAACCGATCAGGGTGGGAATTCCGGAACGGCTGGCGATTTTCGCCGCCTGGAGTTTGGACGTCATGCCGCCGGTCGCCGTCGGCTGCTTCGTGTCCTTGGCGATTCGCTCGATCCGGCGATCGACGGTTTCGACAATGCCGATTCTTCGGGCGTTCCGGGTATCGAACTGGTCGATCAAACCGTCGGCGGTGGTCAGCATGATCAGTAGATCCGAGGGCAACAGGCAGGCGACCAGCGATGAGAGGATGTCGTTGTCGCCGAATTTGAGTTCCGCGACCGAGACGGTGTCGTTTTCGTTGACGATCGGTACGATTTTTTGGGCGAGCAGGGTGGTAAGCGTGCTGCGCGCGTTGAGATGGCGATCGTGATCTTTTAAATCCTGGCGGGTCAGCAATACCTGAGCCGTACGGATTTGCCGAGCGGCGAACAGCTGTTGGTAGGTCGAGACGAGTTGCGGTTGTCCCAAGGCTGCGCAAGCCTGTAGTTGAGGAATGAGAGTCGGGCGTTTTTTCAGTTCGAGGATGCCCATCCCGGCGCCGACCGCCCCGGAAGTGACGATGACGATTTCCTTATCCTGACGGTGCAACGCCGCGATTTGATCGACCAATCGTTCGATCTTGGCCGTATTCAGCAGATTGCGTTCGTCGGTTAGGATGCCGGTTCCGAACTTGACGACGATTCGGGTGCATCGATGCAACTCCTCCCGGGACATACCTCAGTCGATATCGGATTCCGCGAGAATCCGGCGGTAGGTTTGGCGGGCTTGTTCGTAGGCCTGGCTCGCAGCTTCCCGTTCCCGGGGGCGAATGCGTCCCTGTTTCGAATTCCAGCAGACGTCGACGGCTTCCAGGCACCATTGGGCGCTCCGGCGGCTGGCGCGGATCGGTTGTCCGGCGACTTCGACGAAAATCGGATTGGTGTGAACCGCGGGCAAGATCCGGGCGGCGATCCAGGAAGAACGGGGGACGTCGATTTCGAACTCCAGGAGCCGGGGCGTTCCGTCGGCTTCCAATTCCCGGCGGGCGACCGGCCGGCCGTTGAGGACGATTTCCACCGGGACTTTTCGGGATTGGCCGATCCGGCAGCGCTCGAGGTGCCAATAGGGTTTGTGATCCAGCCGGCGTTGCCGAATCGCTTCGGTATGGGCGTTCGGTTCCGGAGCGAGCAGGGCGGCGGCTTCCAGCGATACCTTGACCTTGCCGGGAGTCGGGAGGTCGAGTTGACTGAGTTCGCCGCCGGAGCCGGGTTCGCCCAAGGCCACGCCGTCGACTCGGAAATCGAACAGGTGGCTCCGCCCGTCGCCGCAGTAACTTCTCCCGTCTTTCACTCCCGCGATCCATTGATCGAAGGTGAAATCCGATTTCGCATCGAGTTTGACGTAAACCCGTCCCAGACCTACCCGGTCGCCGTAGATGCAGGGAAAATCCGTTTCGCCGCTGATGCGGGCGCGAAAACCGCAATTGAGGGTGTGGTACCAGATATTCAATTCCCAGATGGCCGGAGTATCGACCGTGGAGATGAAATCGCAGGCGCCGTGAGCGACGGTGACGACGTATTCGTTGGCCCCGATGCCGTCGAAGGGCGGCATGGCGTAATCGGGCAAGATATCGGCGGCTCGTCCGGCGGCCACCCGGCGGCCGTCGGGAGCGTAATCCGGGAGTTCGAGTCCCCAGCCGCTATGGCTGTACCCGACGACGCCTCCTTGGCGTTGGCCCCATTGCAATACCGGCAGGGTCCAGCTGGGCCATTGTTCGATGCGGGTCGTTTCCGGATAATCGTCTTCTTTGAGGTTGAGCAGGCAGAGGTGCCCGGCGTGGGAAGAAGGGAAACCGCTGACTTCCACGTCGTAGCGCATGAGATGGTCCGGAACGGAAAGGGGCGAGGTGCGGCCCTCGAAATAATCTTTCTGGGCGTACCAGCAGGGCCCCCAGGAGAGAACGCAACCGACGTTCAGATCTTCTCCCAGAATATGGCGCATCATGTCGCCGGGAGAGACGCCTTCGGTCGGGTTCTCGTAATGGGCGCATCCGGCGGCGTGAACGTGGTGATCGCCGGAAATCCAGCCGCGAGCCCGGGCGTGAATCCAGCGTTCGAGTTTGAAAGAAGCGGTTTGCGATTCGACTCCTTCGCGAATCTGCAACTGGTGGTTTCGGGTCAAGTACTCCGGACCGCGGGAGAGGGTGACGGTATAGTCGCCGGGAGGCAGCAGGAGAGTTTCGCCGTCGGTTCGGTATACCTGATCGTGGAAGAAAAAATCCGGCGCCAGCCGGCGAGCGGGATTGGGATAGATCCGGCCGTGACGGTCTCGAACGACCAGTCCGGCCGTGGCAGGACTGCCGTCGTGATCAGCGATGGCGAGTTTGACCTCGACCGCGGGGCGGCAGTTGAACAGTAACGAAACCGCGTTGCGAAATCCGATATCCTGAGTGCCCTGTCCGACGTGAAAGCCCAGTTCGGCTTCCCGCGGGCCGCGGTCCCGGCTGTAGAACTGGATGATCCGGTATTCGAGTTCCAGTCCGGATAATCGGGGATTAAGCGGCGGCCGTTCGATCATTTTGAGATCGAGAAAGCGATGATCCTGGTCAGCGGGCGTGATGATCCGTTGGGGTTCGGGCGAACCGGTACTGCGCCGGTAGGACGGGGCGGCATGGGGGCTTTGAGCCTGGAGCCGGGGAGTGATGCCGGCTTCGTTGTGTACTTTGACTAAAAAAGTGCGCCAGCCCTGTTCGACCAGTTCCCGGGCGGCGAGTCCTTCCAGTACCTTGACCCGGCTCTCCGGATTGATGTGCACGCCGACGATGGCGTATCGATCGAGGATCGATTGCATTCGCGTCACCGCTTCCTCGCGGTTTTCCAAAGCCATGGCCGTGGCGATGTTTCGGCGATCGGCCTCGGACAGGGGAGCCCCCGCCAAGGTCAGGGCGTTGAGCAGTCGCGTGGTAGCGGCGGCGAAAGGTTGGTATTCGACTTGAACGTCTTTGATCCAGGAATTTTGCGCCAATCCGGAAAACGGCGCGGCGAGCGCCAGGGCAAGCGTCAGGATACCGAGCGGGAATAATCGTTTCATCGATCTTGCCAGTTCATGAATTTAAGACATACCGGAGTCGGAATCCGAAGGGAAGTTCCGGTCGGTTCCAGCGCCCCCGTATCGGCGTCGATGCGGAAGACGACGACGGTCCCGGAATGCTGATTGGCGGCGAATAAATGCTTGCCGTCGGGAGTAACGTTAAAGTTCCTGGGCGTTCGGCCCTGCACCGGTTCCTGTTCGACCGGGGTTAATTTTCCGTTGCCTTCGTTCAAGCCGAATACCGCGATGGAATCGTGGCCGCGATTGGAAACGTAGACGAATTTACCGGAAGGATGCACGAGGACTTCGGCTGTATGGCTGCGTTCCCGGTAGTCCGGCGGCAGGGTGGATCGCACGTCCAGAATACTCAGGTTTCCCCGTTCGGGGTCGTAGCTCAGACTGGTCAGGGTAGAGTCCAGTTCTCCATTGACGAACGCTAAATCCCGGGACGGGTGAAACGCTAGGTGGCGGGGTCCGGAACCCGGTTGGAGCGGTACGGCTCGAGCCCGAGCCAAGTCCAATCGACCGGTATCGGGCTGCAGGGGATAGACGAACAGGCGGTCGATTCCCAGGTCGGCGGCGACGGCGAAGCGGTCCCGGCGGTCCAGATTGATCGAATGGGCGTGCGGAGCCGTTTGCCGCCGGAGATCGGGGCCGGAGCCGAGATGCTGAACCAGTTCGGTGCGCCGTTCGAGCCGGCCGTCCTCGCCCAAGCGGAATACGGCGACGTTGCCGCCGCTGTAATTGGCCACCAGCAGATGCTTGCCGCTGCGGTCGATCGCCAGATGACAGGGAGCTCCGCCGCCGGTGGCCAGTTCGTTAATCAGGGTCAGCGAACCGTCGTCCCCGAGGCGCCAAGCGCTTACTCCGCCCGAATCCTGGTCTTGGAATTTTCCGGTTTCTCTGACGGCGTAGAGATAGCGGCGGTCGGGGGAAAGCGCGAGGAACGAGGGATTCTGGGTCGCGGCGGCCAGGCGCGCTTCGGTAAGTTCGCCGGTTTCGGAGCGAAATTCGCAGACGTAGATCCCCTGGCTTTCGCCGCCGGTGTAAGTGCCGACGTAGAGCCGATAGGATTCCGCGATCGTTAGTCCCGGCCCGAGGGCGAGCAGGGCGAGTAGCCGGCGCGATCGGCGAATAAACCAAGTCATGGTACCTATCCAAAAGGAGCGGCGCAAATCCGGCAAGCGCAGATCGCGACGATCGAGGGTTTCAGGCCAGGTGACCGTCGGTCAGATGCACGACCCGTTCCGCTTGGGCGCCGATGTCCAGATCGTGAGTCGCGAGGACCAGTGCGATCGAAAATTCCCGGCGCAACTCCTTTAATAGCGAGATGATGTCGTTGCCGGTTATTGAATCGAGATTGCCGGTCGGTTCGTCGGCCAGCAACAGTGAAGGATCGTTGATGAGAGCGCGAGCGATGGCCACCCGTTGTTGTTCGCCGCCGGACAATTCGCTGGGACGGTGGTCCCAGCGCTCCGCGAGCCCGACCCGTTGCAGCAGTTCGTCCGCCCGGCGGCGCAGGGAGGCGGCCGGCCGCCGCGAAATCTTTCCGGGCAAGCAGACGTTTTCCAGAGCGTTGAATTCCGGAAACAGGTGATACGCCTGGAAGACGAAGCCGATTTCCCGGTTGCGCAAGTAGGAGAGTTCCCGGGCGTTGAGGGCGCCTAGATTCCGGTTTCGAAAGCGTACCGCTCCGGAGTCTACGGCGTCCAATCCACCGAGCAAATGGAGCAGGGTGCTCTTGCCGGCGCCCGAGGCGCCGTGAATGGCGAGATAATCCCGTTCGGCGATTTCGAGATTGACCCCTTGTAGCACGTCGATGGTTTTTTTGCCGAGGCGGAAGCCTTTGACGATTTCCTCGCCGACGAGCAAGGGATCACTCATGGCGCAGGGATTGAATCGGGTGCAGGCGGCTGGCGTTGAGAGCCGGGAGGACGCCGGAGAGCGCGCAAATCAGCAGGGAACCGCCGCAGATGATCAACAAGTCTTGAGCGTCGACGATGGCCGGCAATTGAATGAATCCGTAGATTTCTTCGGGAAACAAGTCGAAGCCGGTGCGTTGATTCATCCAGCGGAGAAATTCGTTTCGAAACCGGATGGCCAGCAGTCCCAGTCCGAGCCCGGAACAGACGCCGGCGACGCCGACAATGAAGCTTTGATAGAAAAAGACGAGCAGGATCAGGCGGGAATGGGCGCCGAGCGCCTTGAGCATGCCGATTTCCCGGGTCTTTTGGGTTACGAAGGTGATTTGCGAATTGGTGATCCCGAAGGCGGCTACCAGCACGATGAAAAAGAGGAGAAAGCGGATCATGTTCTTTTCCACGACCAAAGCGTCGAGCAGCAAGGAGTGATCCTCGATCCAACTGACGATATGATAATCGTGCCCCAATTTTTTCCGGAGCGCGGCTTGCACTTCCGGGGCGGTATAGGGATCGTCCAGCATCGCTTCCAGGCCGTGTACGGCGTCGGCTCCCCGGAAAAACAATTCCTGCGCGTCGAAGACCGAACAGATGATGACGTTGGCGTTGTACTCGAAATAGCCGACATCGAAGATCCCCTGCGCGACGTAGTCGTCGGGCAACGATAATCGCCGGGCCGGACCGTCGCTCGAGGATTGGTGCAACTGCCGGAGTTTGCCGTGAGAATAAACGGCCAACGGGTCTCCGGGAGACAGCAGGAGATTGCGGGCCAGTTCCATCCCCAACACGACGCCCTGGCCGTCGACGTCGAAAGTCCCTTCGATCATGCTTTCGGGCAGAATGCGGATTTCATCCACTTTTTCCGGATCGACCCCTCGTAGATAAGGCATGGCGATCCGGGGAGTGGCGGTCTGGGTTTCGACGACTACGGGGCCGGCGATGTAGGGCGCCACGCTTCGAACTCCCGGTTCGGCGGCGATGGCCGGCAGGAGCTCGCGATAGTTGTTCATGCTGTCCCCGGTCCGTTCGATGCGGATATGGGAATTGAAGCCGAAGAGTTTTTGCTGCAGCTCGTTATCGAAGCCGCTCATGACACCGATGACGACTATCAATACCGCTACGCCCAGCATGACCCCGATGATGGAGATCATGGTGATGACCGACACGTAGGTGCGCTTGGGCTTCAGGTAGCGAAGCGCCAGCAGCAGTTCCACCGGCAATCGGGACATCGGCTAAGCTGAGCGAGCCGGCGGACGACTAGAACGGCAGGGAAACTTTTCGGTCGGCGAGTTCAGGGAACCAGTTTGTAGACTTTTCCTTTGCGATGGCTCAGGCCGTTGAGCCCGTTGGTCAGAATGTACAGTTCGCCCTGGTCGTCTTCTCCCAAGGCCGTTACGTAGGCGTTCAACGGTTCGCCGGAAAGGGGAAGGCGGTCCATGCTCCAAGGCGATTCGTCGGCCGTCGGAGTTGAATGGAACAGCACGCCCATCGGCACCGCCCAGTTGGCCGTCCAGTCGGCGAAAACGTAATGGCCGTACAATTGCGGAATGGCTTGCCCGCGGTAGACGTAGCCGCCAGTCACGCTGATGCCGCCGGCCTCGGGATCGCCCCGGAAACCGTTGACGTTCTTGTATTCGAGCACGGGGTCGAGCAGGGGCTGGCCCCGCAAGTCTTTTTCGGGACAGTCGTTCGGGGATATTTTCGGATTCTTGGGATCGAAGCAGTGAGTGCCTTCCCGGATATTCCAGCCGTAATTGCCGCCGTTGCGGATGAGATTGACCTCTTCGTAGAGGGTTTGCCCGATATCGGCGGCGAAGAGGTCGTAGTTGCCTTCGCGGTCGAAAGTGATGCGCCAAGGATTGCGTAACCCCAGAGCGTAGATTTCCGGTTTCTGGCCTTCGCCTTGCAGCGGATTATCTTCAGGAATGCCGTAGGCGCGACCGGGGGTGGATCGATTGACGTCGATGCGGAGGATTTTGCCCAGCAGATTGGTCGGGTCCTGACTGTTGCCGATCGGCGAGTGCCCTCGGCCCAAACCGTTGGCGTTGCCGCCGTCACCTGAGGCGATGTAGAGATAGCCGTCCGGTCCGAAAGCGATGCATCCGCCGTTGTGATTGAAATAAGGTTGGTCGAACTCCAGAAGGACGCGTTCCGAATTCGGATCGACTCTCCGGGAGTTGTCTTCCCTGACCTTGAATTCCGAGATTCTCGAGGTGTGATTCCAGTCAGGGGGCGCGGTCGACCGCAGGGGAGCGCTGTAGTAGACGTATAGCCGTCCGTTTTCCGTGAAGTCCGGGTGCAACGCCAAACCGAGCAGGCCTCGTTCGTCGAAGCCTTGGTTGAGTTTCGCCATGCGATCCGACAAGGCCAAAAAGGGTAGTCCTTGCAATACGCCGAGCCGGGATACGATCGAAACGATGCCGACTTGATCGGCCACAAGCACGCTCCCCTTGCTGTCGGGGAAGGGAATCAGAGCGATGGGCGAGGTGAATCCTTCGGCGAAACTCTTGAGCTTCAACTCGGGAAGTTCGGCAGCTCGGGGAGCCAACAACGCGAAAATCAGGGTGCCGAAGGCTGCCGTCCGAGCCCACAGGGAAGGAGAAGGCTTGAGCATGTTCACGACCGCCGATGCTAGATTCGGAATGACGCGTTGGCAAGCTCGCCTTGGAGGGGCCTTACAGTCTTTCGACGAGCGAGAGGAGAAACGCAATTATTACGGTTGGGGCGAGTCTTCGTTCTTCTTGGCTGCGACATCGATCTGGGCCAAGTACTTGGCCGAGTCTTCTTCGAATGTATCGATGCAGCTTTTGCAGCAGAATTTGACCTCTTGGTCGGTATAGGTTTTGTCTACCGGTCCTCCCATCGAGTCCAGAGCTTCGCCGGAAACCACGCAGGTCTCCAGCGGATAAGCCGCCACTTCGACTGTAGCCGCTCCACTGGAGGCAGAGTTCGAGTCTTCGTCCTGTTGACCGTCGTGGTCGTGATTTTCATGGCTGCCGCACCCGGCTAATCCAAAGGAGATCAACAAAACCAGCGCCAGCGATCCGACAGTGTTAGCGAATTTTTTCATGATCGGCCTCATGCTATACGGCGAGTCGGTAGGATACAATCATTAAATGAAATTTAAATCGGTGAAATCGCGATCGATCCGGCTTCGGTCGTCGTCACCGGCCGGGAGCCAGGTTTCTGAAATCCGGTTGCCGGCCCAATCGGGTTTCCGGGTTTGGTGCGCGGCTCGGTGCGGCGGAGATTCTGTCGGTCAATTCCCTTCGGGCGGAAACGGTTTCGTTCGAAGGGAACGGTAACGGGACGCGGCCGGTGCGATTTGTACCGGCCGCGTCCCGTTTGTTTCGCAAGGCTTAGCGGTCTCGTCTTATCGAGTGGCCGTGGGACCAAAGTCATCATCGCGTTCCCGGCTGAAGGAACGAACGAGGAAGCGATACCCATTTTTCGGGTTCGGTCGGGGGTGGCTCCATACGGCGGCGCGATTGATCAGGGGGGCGGCTGGCGGCAGGCAAAAAGGTATTTGTTTTGCTCAGGACGATCTCGCAGTTTCGGAACGATCGATGGTTATCCGGGAGCCCAGAGATTCGCCTCGGGCGCTGCTCGAGGGTAATCCGGCCGGTCCGGATCGACGGGGACGTTTCCGTCATCGTTCGGCGGGGTAGAGAAAAGTCAAAAGAAGCGATTTAGAACTCCGTTTTTTCGTTCCGTCGGAGCGAAACCGTTGTCGATTCCTTCGAGTTCACGGTCCAGGGTATCGCCCTGAGACGGAACGCTCGGAGGTAACCTCAGCGACCGGTAACGAACTGATGTCAATGGTCGGTTTGAGGCACGCCAAAATCGACGAACACTGGCCGTCGGCGGTGAGGAATCGTGTTGGCACGAATCGGAATCTCGCGAGTCGATAAACGGTCGGCACGTCTTTTGAGGTTTGAGCGAACCGGTCATTTGGTCAAGTCTCCTGCAGGGATAAAGACGCGCCCTCCATGATTTCGGATCAGTGAGCGAAGCGATCGAATCGAAAAGTTAGGAGGGTTTTCGGCTCCGGTGAGAGCCAGGGTATTTATCTCGGGAAGTTGATCGTCGACTCGACGACGATCGCCGCCCTTGGCCCGGAACGTTATTCCGGTAACACGAACGGTACTCAAGGATCGACGTTAAACGGTTCGAAATGACGATCGCATCCGGGGCTTGAATGTGAGCGTTGAGCGCTGTTAGGTTGGGGCTAACGAATCGAATCGCCGCCGCTCCATCGAAGCTTGGATTGATCGAGACAGAAAACAGGGCGATCAACGGAATCGGGGTTCGCCACCAGTGAGCCGATTTGCCGGGACGGTGCGCGGGACGATCGTTTTTTCTCCGGAGGCGGTCGGCGAAAGGGGAATTAAGGGAGACAACGTTCATGAGGGTAGCGACGGTCGTGGCCAGAGAACTTCGCGTTCTCAGTCGTCGTAGATATTATTACGTGTTGCGAGCCGTTCTGCTCGGACTGGCGTTTTGCCTTTACGGCTTTTCGTTGCTCGCGGGCATGACGGGGACTGGTCAATTGCAAAATTTCGGGCTGCTGACTACCGTTTTCTTCGGTTTCGGCGGAACCGTCATGGCCGCCAACTCCATCAATGCCGAACGCAGGGAAAAAACGCTGGGATTGTTACTGCTGACGCCGTTGCGTTTTCGGGACGTGCTCTCGGGCAAGTTCGTTTCCGGTGCGTTGCCCTTGGTCTTGTGCCTCGCCGCGATCGTCCCGGTGATCTATCTCTCGTTGTTAAGCGGAGGAGTGACCTGGGAAGAAGTGCTTCGGTTGATTCTGAATGTCGGAGCTTCCATGTTGCTGGGAGTTTCGATCGGGCTCTTTTGGTCGGTCGTTTGTCGAGACCCGTTGGTTGCCACCCTGTCGAGTTTCGGGACTTTGCTAGGGTTCTGTTTCTTGCCGGTTTTCTTTCAGTCCTGGATTCAAGAGGGGTTATCAGCGAGCGATTTGAGAGCTCTCTTTTTTGCCGTAATTGCCGGGCCGATGTTGAATCTGCAATATTTGGGGGGCGGTTTTGTCGATCGGGGCGTTTATCTCGGGATCGTTCTCGGAATGTTGGCATGGACGTTCCTGTTTTATTTACTGGCGATTGGGACTTTTCGCATCGTTTGGTCCCAAGAAACCAAAGCGAACGAGGTCCCACGGCGATCGTCTCGGAGACGGACGGCTTCGAGCCGAAAGCGTCCCTTGGCGAGAATCGAGGATAACGTTAATCCCTACCAGGGATTCTTGGAAGTTCACGCGTCGTCCGGGAAAGCGACCAAAATTATTTTAGGGTCGGCGTTGACGTTGTATTTTCTGGGTTTGGCCATCGGTTGCTTTAAGCATTTGCCGACTGGAGATTTTCCTTGGGAGTCGTATCTGGCATTGTTGCTGCTGGAAGCGGTTATTCGTGGGAATATGTGCCTGTCGACTCCGAAACAAATGGTTAGGGATCGCTCATCGGGGTTTCTGGAATTGGTGTTGATCTCTTCGATGTCGGAACGGTCAGTAGTGACGGCGTTAGATACGACTCTGGCCCGAAGCCAGTTTGGGAATTCACTGGGGATCACGTTAGTTCATTCGCTTCAGCTGGGACTTATTGTGTTGATGTTTGCGCAGGTGTCGGGTGGTCCGGACGCAGATGGATTGTTGTTTTTTGCCATCTTTCATGGTGGTTTGGCATGCTCGATTTTTTTCGAAGCGCCGTTAATGCGTTACTTCGGTTTGTATTGGGGCGTGCGGTCGTTCAATACGTTGCAATCCGGTTTGTTGTCGTATCTGATGTTTTTTATCGGGCCTTTTGTCGGAGGATTTTTGCTAGTCGTCGTTCTCGTCAATACGGGAGCGTTCCGTATTGACGGAGCCATAGCTCTGTTGGTCATTTGGCATATCCTGAGATTGGTGCCGCCGATACTTTCGGGAATCCCGTTCCGAGAAAAGTTGAACTCGTTGAGAAAACTGGCTGGATCTTGAATCACGGGAAACGAGAGTTCGTAATCGACAAGGATATGAATTTTTTTCGAAAGGGGTTGCTTGTGTCCCATTTGGGGCCTCCGGGAATCCAAAGATATCGAGTGATCGAGACAGAAACAGGGCGATCGACGGAATCTGGGTCTGCCACCAGTGAGTCGATTTGCCGGGACGGTACGCGGGACGATCGTTTTTTCTCCGGAGGCGGTTGGCGAAAGGGGAATTAAGGGAGACAACGTTCATGAGGGTAACAACGGTCGTGGCCCGAGAACTTCGCGTTCTCAGTCGTCGCAGATATTATTACGTGTTGCGAGCGGTTCTGCTCGGACTGGCGTTTTGCCTTTACGGATTTTCGTTGCTCGCGGGCATGACGGGAACCGGTCAATTGCAAAATTTCGGGCTGCTGACAACCGTTTTCTTTGGTTTCGGCGGAACCGTCATGGCCGCCAACTCCATCACTGCCGAACGCAGGGAAAATACGCTGGGATTGTTACTGCTGACGCCGTTGCGTTTTCGGGACGTGCTCTCGGGCAAGTTCGTTTCCGGTGCGTTGCCCTTGGTCTTGTGCCTCGCCGCGATCGTCCCGGTGATCTATCTCTCGTTGTTAAGCGGAGGAGTGACCTGGGAAGAAGTGCTTCGGTTGATTCTGAATGTCGGGGCCTTCATGTTGCTGGGAGTTTCGATCGGGCTCTTTTGGTCGGTCGTTTGCCGAGACCCGTTGGTTTCCACCCTGTCGAGTTTCGGGACTTTGCTGGGGTTCTGTTTCTTGCCGGTTTTCTTTCAGTCCTGGATTCAAGAGGGGTTATTAGCGAACGATTTGAGAGCTCTCTTTTTTACCGTAATTGCCGGGCCGCTGTTGAATCTGCAACATTGGGGGGGTGGTTTTATCGATCGGGGCGTTTTTCTCGGGATCGTTCTCGGAATGTTGGCATGGACGTTCCTGTTTTATTTACTGGCGATCGGGGCTTTTCGCATCGTTTGGTCCCAAGAAACCAAGGCGAACGAGGTCCCACGGCGATCGTCTCGGAGACGGACGGTTTCGAGACGAAAGCGTCCCTTGGCGAGAATCGAGGACAACGTTAATCCCTACCGGAGATTCTTGGAAGTTCACTCGTCTTCCGGGAAAGCGATCAAAATTATTTTAGGGTCGGCGTTGACGTTGTATTTTCTGGGTTTTGCCATTGGTTGCTTTAAGCATTTGCCGGATGCAGGTTTTCCTTGGGAGTCGTATCTGGCATTGTTGCTGCTGGAAGCGGTTATTCGTGGGAATATGTGCCTGTCGACTCCGAAACAAATGGTTAGGGACCGTTCATCGGGATTTCTGGAATTGGTGTTGATCTCATCGATGCCGGAACGGTCAGTAGTGACGGCGTTAGATACGACTCTGGCCCGAAGCCAGTTTGGGAATTCACTGGGGATTACGTTAGTTCATTCGCTTCAGTTGGGACTTGTTGTGTTGATGTTTGCGCAGGGTGGTCCGGACGCAGATGGATTGTTGTTTTTTGCCGTCTTTCATGGTGGTTTGGCATGCTCGATTTTTTTCGAAGCGCCGTTAATGCGTTACTTCGGTTTGTATTGGGGAGTGCGGTCGTCCAATATGCTGCAATCCGGTTTGTTGTCGTATCTGATGTTTTTTATCGGGCCTTTTGTAGGATTTTTGCTATTCGCCGTTATCGCCAATACGAGTGGAATCGGTAGTGGCGGAGCCATAGCTCTGTTGGTCTTTTGGCATATCCTGAGATTGGTGCCGCCGATACTTTGGGGAATCTCGTTCCGAGAAAAGTTGAATTCGTTGAGAAAACTGGCTGGATTTTGAATCACGGGAAACGAGAGTTCGCGATCGACAAGGATATGAATTTTTTTTCGAAAAGGGTTTTACGTTTTTATTCGGGGGTTAAGGTGTTCCGCGTCAATTACTTTGCGACACAGCGACAATTACAATGCGACAAATCGGAGGGAAGGATTCCCCGGTGTCTGGGGGACCCCCAGGGGGCAGGGTTCCGGCCCTGACGAATCCCCACGAATTTCTGTGCAAAACCCTTGATTTTCAAGGGTATCAGGAAAAAAGTGACCCTGTGCTTCCCACTGACCAGGTGCCCTGGTTACATGTGCCAATGCGGGTATTAACCCGTATTCGGGCAGTCATCATGCATGCATGGACATTGTTCCGTGACTGTTTCAGTGACGCCAGCCTGTGGTGCCTTAAAGCGTAAGTCGTTGATTACCAACGACTTACGAAAAATTCTAAAAAGCTTGACTTTGATCAACAGTTCACGTTCAATGTGTCGAACCGGACATTGTCCTTTGATCAGAGAAGATTATGCATGTATTGACTGTGTTGACCATGTTGCGTTGCTGGATTACCGATTACGCCATAATTGGCCACAAGGCTCGGGTCGAAGCTCTGCTAGCGGCAGTGATCGCGCTACTCAAAGGCGATACCCTGACGCTGACAATGCTAGGGCGCAACCGAGACGGGGCGGCGCTATCCAAGCACAAAATCAAGGCGATTGACCGACTACTCGGCAATTATCACCGGTATAAAGAACTGATGGGATTCTATACCGCCATGGCTGCGACATTGCTGATGAATGTCAGAAAACCAGTGATTCTCGTCGACTGGGCAGATACAGGGGTCACGACCAACGACAAGTTGATGATACTCAGAGCAGCGGTACCTGTCAAAGGACGGTCGATGGTCATCTACGAAGAAGTGCATCCTGAAAGCAAATACAACAACGACAAAGTTCACCGAACGTTCATTCGGAGGCTCATGTCCTTGTTGCCGGAAGGCTGCAAACCCATCGTGGTTACGGATGCAGGATACCGTGTGCCATGGTATCAAGATGTATTGGATCATGGTGGACATTTCCTCGGACGTGTACGAGGCAAAGTCAGGTATCAGGACCCGGAGACAAAGGACTGGAGCCTGATTTCAACGCTCTACGCCAAGGCCACAGCCCGCATTCGACATATCGGATCGACATGTTTGACAGTCACCAAATGCTTCAGCTGCAAGCTGTATCTGGTGAGGGGCCAACAACGAAAGACCGGGAAGAAAAGAAATGCCAGGAACAAATCCAGGAATGCAAAATACCAGCTCAGTTACAAAACCCCATGGCTTCTGGCCACCTCATTGCCTCATGAACGAAGAACCGCAAAACTCATCAAGCGAATCTACTCACAGCGAATGCAGATAGAAGAAAATTTCCGGGATTTGAAAAGTCACCGATTCGGTTTTGGGCTCCGCGATGCATCTACCAAGAGTCCTGAGCGTGGTGCCATCCTTCTCCTCATAGCTGCCGTTGCCACATTTGCGCTCTGGCTTCTGGGATTTGCTGGAACTACTCGTGGAATAGCAAAACATTTTCAGGCCAATACCATTCGAAATCGAGCCGTTCTTTCCATAGTGTATCTGGGAAAAGAGGTGTGGAAAAACCAGAAGTTTATATTCACACTGGAAGAACTGAACCAAGCAATGGAACATCTGAAAAAACTGTTGTTTGAGGAGTCTCAATATGTTTAAAACCGTCTAAAAAATCGAGGGGATCCTTTAGGTTCCGGCCACGAAGGGAGGGCGTAGCCCGACCGAAGTGGCCGGAACCCTGCCCAAGAAAGGCTGCAAGTTCTTCTGATCGGTGGATAGTTGGCCCGTCGGCACGACCACGTGTGCGGACGGAGAACCAACATGACCCAGCAACTCCCACTAGCCCCTTAAAGGCATTGTTTTAGGGGGATTTTGTCATCGCCTTTCGTAAACTTTTCTTCAAAAAATTCAGCGAAATGCCCCAAGATGTGGTATGGTAACGTCCGGTGTGCCCTAGTTCGAGCCGTAGCCTACGGAATCTGACCGCGAGTCAGATGGAGTGCCTCAATCTGCAATCTCAGACCGGAAATTCGATTTCGGTCGGTCACCTGAAGAACGAAAATGTCTTGGATCCCTGGTTTCCGGAAACATTTGAACGTCGAAAGCATGCTGAAACTGGCGAAAGCACAATTCGATAAAATCAAATCGCCAGTTCAACCTCGCGAATTCACGCTGACCGATTATTTGATGTCGGCTTTGGCCTTGTTTAAACTCAAATATAAGTCTCTTTTGAAATTCGATCGGGACACTCGCCAAAACGACACGATTCGCGCCAACATGGAGCGGCTGTTCGGGGTCCTTAAGGTGCCTTGCGATACGGCCATGCGGAAGGTTCTCGACTTGCTGGAACCCGCTCAGCTACGCCCCGTTTTCAAAGCCCTGCTGGCCTTGGTGCAACGAGGAAAGATGTTAGAAGCCTATCGGTATCTGGATGGGGCGTATTTGATTAGTATTGACGGCACGGGAGTGTTTCATTCGGAATCCGTCCACTGCGATAACTGTTGCCAAATCGAACACCGGAGTGGCAAAATCAGTTTTATTCATCAGTTATTAGCCGCGGTCATCGTCCATCCGGCGCAAAAACAAGTGATTCCTCTGGCACCCGAACCGATCCAGCAACAAGACGGCACGAACAAAAACGACTGTGAACTCAATGCGATCAAAAGACTCCTCGCTGATTTACGTCGCGAACACCCCCATATGAAGATCATCGTGCTGCTGGATGGGCTTTATGCCGCCGGCCCAGTGATTGAACTGTTGCGGGATTACGATATGGAATATCTCATTGTGGCCAAGCGCAAAAAGCTCACGAAATTATTCGAAAAACTGGACGCCAGTTCCCAAGTCAAACTACATGTGATCATCGACAAGCAGAATATTCGGCATGAGTTCCGCTACTTGGAAGATGTGAGCCTGAACGACTCCTGGGACTATCTCAAGGTCAATCTCATTGAATACCGAGAAGTCGATGAGACGGGGAAGGTGAGATATTATAATTGTTGGATCACGGCCTTATCCGTAACCCCAGACACCTTAGAGCGTTTGATGCGTGCGGGTCGGGCTCGCTGGAAAGTGGAAAATGAAACGTTTAACACGTTGAAAAATCAAGGTTATCATTTGGAACACAATTATGGCCATGGTCACAAGCATTTGACAACCGTTTTAGCGATGATAATGTTTTTGGCCTTTTTAATTGATCAAATTGAACTCAGATGCTGCAAAGTATTTCAAGCCGCACTCGCCAAAACGAAAAAACTCAGCTATCTTCGAATACGAATCCGCAGTCTGTTTACGGAATTCATCATTCCAAACTGGCAATCCCTCTACGATCGCATAGCCTTAGGAAACAATGCGACCCCGATAGGTATACCCGACACCAGCTGAGACCTGGCGTCGAACTTAACCGAAATTAATACGTCGATAAACCGACTGTTTTTTTTAGGAAAATAGTCGAAACGTCACCGCTATATTCTCCTCACTTGAAACTTCCTGATTATAACCACTAGAAAAGTAAAATTCGGCATTTTTTCATCGATTGATACCAAAAACAACTTGATTCTCCTCCATTCACGTCGATGATAATCTCGTGTGACCTACTGTAACGCCCTGGAAATTCTGCTAGTGGGAGGTTCTGAACATGACCAAACGACGAGTCACACCTCAACAGAAGAAACTGTTCATGCAATTGCGCCCGAAAAAAGGAGTCGCGTCCGCCGCCGCCGCCATCGGGATCCATCGCTCAACGGGCTATCGGACCCTCGAAAAAGCCAGGAAACAGACCGAAAACCAACCGTCGGAGGATTCTCCGCCCGCCCAGCGCACTCGTCCGGATCCCTTGGCCACGTTCTTCGAATCCAAGGTCGTCCCCATTCTGGAGCGATGCCCCGACATCAAGCCCATCACGGTGTTCCACGATTTGCTGAACACCGAACCGGAATTCAAGCCGAACTACCGCCGAACCCTGGAACGGCGGATTCGGGCATGGCGAGCCCAAAACGGTGCGGAAAAAGAAGTCATGTTCCCGCAGACGAAGAGGCCTGCCGGCACTTTCGCCATTGCCGACTTCACCCACCTGAAGTCCGGGGAAGTCACCATCCGGGGAGAATCGCTCCGGCACCTGTACTTCCACTTTCGCCTCCCATGGTCGTGCTACCGATACGTCTCCGTGGTCATTAACGGCGAGTCCTTCACCGCCTTGGCCGAGGGAATTCAGGGTGCCTTCGCCGAACTGGGCGGAGTCCCCCACGAGCTCCGAACCGACAGTCTCTCCGCTGCCTTCCGCAATCTGGCCCAAGACGTAGCGGAGGACTTGACCGGACGCTTCAAGGCCTTGTGCGAACACTACGGGATGAAACCGTCTCGCAACAACCGGGGCGTGGCCCACGAAAACGGCGCCATCGAAAGCGCCCACCGTCATCTCAAGGACCGGATTCGAGGCGAGCTGGAACTCCGAGGATCCCGGGATTTCGAGTGCCTGGACGCCTACCGAACCTTCGTCGCGGAAATCGTCGCTCGTGAAAACGTCAGGGTGGCGAAGGACATCGAGACCGAACGGGGCCAGCTGAACCCGCTGCCGCCGTCGAATCCTTGCGACTGCGAAGAGGTCATGGTCACGGTGACCAGCACCGCTGGCTGCCGCATTCGAAAGGTTTACTACTCAGTGCCTTCGCGACTCATCGGCTACCGGCTCAAAGCTCGCATCTTCGATGACCGGATCGAACTCTTCCAGGGAGCGACGAGGATCGAAACCCTGCCTCGCGGACATCGGACTCACCGTCCCAACGTCATCGATTATCGGCATGTCATCCAGTCCCTGAAGCGCAAACCTATGGCTCTGGCACGTCTGACCTACCGCAATGATCTCTTTCCTCGAGAGGCCTATCGCCACTTCTTCGATCAAGTGAAGGAATCCGTGAGCGAAAAACAAGCTTGCCGTCTCACCGTCGAGTTCCTTGCCTTGGCCCACGAAAACGGCTGCGAAGCGGAAATCGCCGACGCCATCGAAGCAGCGCTCCGGACCGGCTCCCTCCCCGATGTCGAGTCCCTGAGAACTCGCTTTGCGTTCCAAGAGCCTTCCCTTCCTCGGCAAGACGTCGCCGTGGGCAACCTCGGTCAGTACTCCCATCTGCTCGGTAACCGCCTCTCGCCATGACCCTCCGCTCCACACCGCCACAGGCCGTCGATCCCGACCGACTTTCCCTCATGCTCTCCGAACTGCGACTGCCCTCCATCGAGACCGAGTGGCGGAACCTGGCTCAACGCGCCGACAAGGAGGGTTGGCCGGCGTCAAAATTTCTCTTCTCCCTCGCCGAACTCGAATTGACCGAAAGGGACAACCGCCGCATCGACCGACATACCCGGCAGGCCAAACTCCTCCCCGGCAAGAACCTCGAAGGCTTCGATTTCAACCTCATCCCATCCCCGCCCCAAGCACGCGTTCCGGCCTTCGCCTCCGAAGACAGCTGGATCCGCAAGGGAGCCAACCTCCTCATCTTCGGGCCCCCCGGCGTCGGCAAGAGCCACCTCGCCTCCGCCATCGGCCTCTCCCTCGTGCGCCAGGGCCTCAAGGTGCTCTTCACCGGAACCTCCAGCCTCGTCCAGAAACTGCAGGTCGCCCAACGCAATCTCGATCTCGATGGACTGCTCGCACGTCTCCATAAATTCTACCTCCTCATCCTTGACGATTTCGCCTACGTCAACCGCGATCGGGAAGAAAGCGCCGTCCTCTTCGAACTGATCTCCGATCGCTACGAACAACGCTCCATCCTCCTCACCGCCAATCTGCCCTTCGCCCAATGGGATCGAATCTTTCCCGACCAAGCCACCGCCGCCGCCGCGGTCGATCGACTCGTACACCACGCCACCATCTTCGAGATCAACACCCAAAGCTATCGGTGCCGCACCGCTTTGGAACATCATCGGGCCGACGGCGCTGCCGAGCCGTCTCACCCCGTCAATCTTCCCACCACTACCGACTCTTCACCAGCCACTCCCACGGCTCGGGAATCCCGAGCCTCGACGTGACCGCGGTCTCGTTCCCGGCGCCACCGCTCAGTGAGCCAACCGCCCACCAGAAAGAGAATCCGGATGCCTGCCGCCGAAGTTGCCGAACCAGCAAAGCAAGGTTCGACGATTGACGCCCGCCCCCGAAGACCGCTCGCCCGGTCACCCTCCCTCAATCCGGATCACAGGACGCCAATGACGGCGGTGAGCCGTATTCCAAGCTGATTAGTCGATTTTTCTTTTCCAAGCAGTTTTTATCGGAGCCATGGCCACCTCCCGGATCCGAGTAGTCCGCTCGCTGCGTCTCGGCGCCGGGACCTTCTTGAACCGTCGAACCCCTTCGCGGGATGCTCTTCGCTTCCCTTGACCTCCAGCAGTTAGACTCTCTCTCTTTCCGCTTGACCGTCCCAAACCCGTCCGGAAAAATGCCCCCTACGACCGATGCAATGAACCTTGCGCCTCGTGCCCCAAGTGTCGCATTGTAATTGTCGTGCTATAGGTTAAGGTGAAATTGAAATCAATGACGCGAAGAAAGGCAATCGAATTTAAAAAATTCGGCGTTGAGGCCGGCGGGTTTAATTGGCAAGGCGCAGCATTGGAACCTGGCGCATGAGGGTAGCGGCGGTCATGGCCAGAGAACTTCGCGTTCTCAGTCGTCGGAGATATTATTATGTGTTGCGAGCGGTTCTGCTCGGACTGGCGTTGTGCCTTTACGGCTTTTCGTTGCTCGTGGGCCTGACGGGAACCGGTCAATTGCAAAATTTCGGGATGCTGACTACCGTTTTCTTCGGTTTCGGCGGAACCGTCATGGCCGCCAACTCCATCACTGCCGAACGCAGGGAAAATACGCTGGGATTGTTACTGCTGACGCCGTTGCGTTTTCGGGACGTGCTCTCGGGTAAGTTCGTTTCCGGTGCGTTGCTCTTGGTCTTGTGCCTCGCCGCGATCGTCCCGGTGATCTATTTATCGTTGTTAAGGGCTCTCGCCATAATAAACTATCTGTTTTCCGTGTATGTATCAAATGTATTATTTACATTCATGGGGCTTTAATTTATAATTCCATTCACCATGAAACTTCTCTTTAGTTAAACGCAAATCTTGCATTTGTTCGTCAGTAATTTTTATGCCCGTCTGATATTTGGATTCATCTAGATCACAGTTTATTTTCAACCCATTTTTAGTTGTTGTATTGCTAATCAAATTAACTATGGTTTCATAATTGGTTAATGGGCGTCCCCGCCAATTCATTGAAATATATGAAAACATTTGATGTTCAATTTTATTCCACTTGCTCGTGCCAGGTGGAAAATGACAAACTGATATTTCCATACTAAGTTCATCAGCCAGTTTTTGTAACTCGGTTTTCCATAATTTATTACGACTACCATTTGAACCTCCTCCATCAGCCGTAATTAATAGCTTCTTGGCCTTGGGATGTTTTTTTCGTCCCATTGCTAGCCACCATCGACGAATAGTTTCTACCGCAAATTCCGCAGTATCGTGATCAGTGCCTACACTTACCCAACCCGTATTGGTGTTAATATCAAACACGCCATAGGGATTTGCTTTAGGTAGTGTTGGATCAGGGAAATCATGCATTTTGACTAGTTCAGGATTTCCATTCGGATGCCATTCTTTCCCCATATTTTTGTGCTGTCCCACCAATTCCTTTTTTTTGGTGTCAACCGAAATCACGGGTTCATTTTCCTTCAGGAATTTCCGAGATTTGCGTTCAATATATCGAAATTGCTGGTCTCGATCGGGATGCTGGTTGCCTTCTAGGGTTTTCTGGTTTCCTTGAAGGCTGTATCCCATTTCATGGAGCAAACGATTTACGGTGCGTTCACTTATCTGATGTCCCATTTCATTTAATTTAATTTTGATTTGTTCAGCACTTTTGCAGATCCAACGCAACGGATTTTCAGGATCACCTCGAGTTTTGGGTTCGATAAGATTATTCAGATTTGACAAAAGAGTCTTGTCGTGTTTGGCTAATAATTTCCGTCCCCCTCCTGCTTTCCTTTGGCGATTTTTCTCCGAAATTGCTCCCGTTTTTAATTCATTAATTCCCGCTCGAATCGTAGTGCGGCTAGCACCCGTAGCTTCGTGAACTATTTCTATTCCACCCCTACCAATGGCTATTGCCTCGGATGCTAGCCAATGACGCTTAATCAATTCTTGGAAGTTTGGCTCCAAGCTCAGATATTTTTTTCTGATAACGGCAACCTGATCGCTCACGCTTAATCATATCATGCATATTTCATTTTTTCAACCTTTAAAAGTAATTAATTCTAATTCGTTGGTTGTCAAAGGATTGGAAACTAAGATTTACCGTCATCAAGCCTCTCAAAAACCATTGAATCGACCTAAATAGGTTGATAACTTCCAGCTTTAAATAAACCATCGAAATCAGTTTTTAAATTACCAGAGAGATTATCCGTCCATTAACATGTCAGAATGAAATTCTGATAAAAGATTTAATCATTTGAACAAATATGTTATTTAGGCGAGAGCCCTAAGCGGAGGAGTGACCTGGGAAGAAGTGTTTCGGTTGATTCTGAATGTCGGGGCCTTCATGTTGCTGGGAGTTTCGATCGGGCTCTTTTGGTCGGTCGTTTGCCGAGACCCGTTGGTTTCCACCCTGTCGAGTTTCGGGACTTTGCTGGGGTTCTGTTTCTTGCCGGTTTTCTTTCAGTCCTGGATTCAAGAGGGGTTATTAGCGAACGATTTGAGAGCTCTCTTTTTTACCGTAATTGCCGGGCCGCTGTTGAATCTGCAACATTTGGGGGGTGGTTTTATCGATCGGGGCGTTTTTCTCGGGATCGTTCTCGGAATGTTGGCATGGACGTTCCTGTTTTATTTACTGGCGATCGGGGCTTTTCGCATCGTTTGGTCCCAAGAAACCAAGGCGAACGAGGTCCCACGGCGATCGTCTCGGAGACGGACGGTTTCGAGACGAAAGCGTCCCCTGGCGAGAATCGAGGACAACGTTAATCCCTACCGAGGATTTTTGGAAATTCACGCGTCTTCCGGGAAAGCGACCAAAATTATTTTAGGGTCGGCGTTGACTTTGCATTTTCTGGGTTTTGCCAACGGTTGAATTAAGTATTGGACGCATGGATATTTTCTATGGGAGTCGTATCTGACACTATTTCTGCTGGAAGCGGTTATTCGTGGGAATATGTGCCTGTCGATTTCGAAACAAATGTTTAGGTACCGCTCATCGGGATTTCTGGAATTGGTGTTAATCTCTTCGATGTCGGAACGGTCAGTAGTGACGGCGTTAGATACGACTCTGGCCCGAAGCCAGTTTGGGAATTCACTGTGCATCGCGTTAGCTCATTCGCTTCTGTTGGGACTTTTATTGTTTGAGATTCTAATGTTTGAGTATACGCATGATTTTGATTCGGCCGATGAATTGTTGTTTTTTGCCATCTTTCATGGTGGTTCGGCATGTTCGATTTTTTTCGAAGCGCCGTTAATGCATTACATCGGTTTATATTGGGGCGTGCGGTCGTCCAATACGGTGCAATCCGGTTTGTTGTCTTATCTGATGTTTTGTATCGGGCCTTTTGCCGGAGTTTTTTTGCTATTAGTCGCTACTGTCACGCTTGGGTTCAGTCTTGACGAATTCTTAGCTTTGTTGGTTATTTGGCATATCCTGAGAATGGTGCCGCCGATACTTTTGGGAATCTCGTTCCGTAAAAAATTGAACTCGTTGAGAAAACTGACTAGATCTTGAATCATGGGAAACGAGAGTTCGCAATCGACAAGGATATGATTTTTTTTCGAAAGGGGTTTTACGTTTTTATTTGGGAGTTAAAGTGAAATTGAAATCAATGACGTGAAGAAAGGTAATCGAATTTAAAAAATTCGGGGTTGAGGCCGACGGGTTTAATTGGCAAGGCGCAGAATTGAAGCCTGGCACCTGAGGGCAGCGGCGGTCGTGGTCAGAGAGCTTCGCGTTCTTAGCCGGCGCAGATCAGATTTTTATCTGCGAGTGGTCTTGGCGGGATTGACTGGAGATATTTTCGGCGCGACGTGGTTGTTTCGGGATGACGGACGCTGTTCAATTGACAGCAGTGGGCCTGTTGGCTGCCGTCGGGTTAGGTTTTGGAAGCAGGTTTTTTTCACGCTAATCGCTAGTGGCCCGTGTCACCGATTTCGAGCCATATTCGCTTTTTCCCTTCACCAGAGAGCCGAAACTTCAGCGTCTTCAAAATGGGAAAATAAAGCTGGCTTTTTCATTCTCCGGTCGTTATTGGTTCCTCAGGGACGCCAAAATCAACCTCAAGCTGGTGACCGTTCGATTGGTGAAGAGCAGTGAGCGAAGACGCTGGGATTCGCTGATGGATCAGAACCATCGCTTGGGTTTCAAAGGCTTTGCCGGACGCGGGCTGCGTTAGGTTGTCGAGTACCGAGACCGGTGGTTGGCGTTAGCCGGCTGGCAAAGCGGAGTGTTCCAGTGTCGCCCGCGAGACAAGTGGCTCGGGTGGAAAAAGCGAGAGCAGTTTCGTCGGCTGCATTTGATTGCCAACAATACCCGATTCCTCCTGCTTACCGAGCGGGGCGAAGTGCGCAATCTGGGGAGCTGCGTCATGGCCAAAATGCTGCGCCGACTGAGTGCCGATTGGCAACGGACCTGGGGTCATCCGCTGGAATTGGCCGAAACTTTCGTCGATCCCCGACACTTCGCGGGCACGATCTATCGCGCGGGGAATTGGCGGGCGGTAGGGCAATCGCAAGGCTACGCTCGCAGCAACGGACGCTATACCGCCCGGCACCATATCAAGAAGGAAAGGTACGTTTATCCCTTGCGACCCCAAGCCTGTTCCCGATTAAGGAAGCGTCAGGACGATCCGTCTTGGGGCCCCCAGGTGCAGCGGGTAGAAACGTCTCCGAAACAGTTGAAATCATTGGTGCAACTGCTAGCGGAAATGGCTGATTTTCGCCGGGCACAAGGACGCAAACATCGGCTGGAAATGGTCCTCGCTATCTGCATCTTAGCTCGATTGGCCGGCAAGGTCGGCCCCTTGGCGACTTCGCGTTACGCCCAAAAAATGACGCCAAACCAATTGCAGACTCTCGGGGCGTGGCGCCACGCCAAGGGCCGTTGCGTGGCCCCGTCTCTCGCGACGATTCACCGGGTCATGATCGAGACGGATCCGGAAGCGTTGCAAACGGTAACTCACCGCTGGGTAACGGCCCAATTGACTCGACAACCCTTGGAAGCCTTGTCTGCTGACGGGAAGCGGATCAACGGAGCTAATCGCAACAGCAAAGACCATTTCGAGACCGTCATCCTCGTGCGCCATCAAGATGCGGTGCCCCTCGCCGTTCGCATTTGCCGAGACCAAGGCGGCGAACAGGCGGCGATGGCGGCTCTCTTGGAGGATGTCGATATCCGGGGGGAGCCATCATTACGATCGATGCGCTCCATACTAACCGAGTCATGGCCGATGCCATCGTGTTGGTTAACGGAGCCCATTTTCTCTTCACGGTTAAAGAGAACAACCCCGAACTCTCTCATTTTTTGACCAGCCTGGATTGGGATCGAGTGGCCCAGGACCGGTTCACCGAAAACCCGGAGCAAGGACATGGCCGCATCGATCAACGGAGCATTCAAACCTATGAACCCCTTCCCGGAGCCGTCAAATTACCGCATGTCCTCCAAGTCTTTCGGATCATTCGACACCGTCATCATTGGAACGGTGGGCCCGAGACCGTGGAATATGCTTACGGCGTCACTTCGTTGCCTCCGGAAGCTGCCGACGCTCAACGATTGTTGTCACTCAATCGGGGACATGGGACGGTAGAAAACGGCAATCACCGCCGTCGCGACGGGATCTTCGGCGAAGATGATTGTCTCAGGCGAACTCGCCATGGGCCGACGAACAATGCCCTCTTCAACAACCTGGCCTTGGCGATCATTCTCCAGTCGGGATACTCTAATATGGCCGAAGCTACTGACTATTTTCAGACGAATCGGAACCAAGGGTTGCGAGCCGTCACGAAAACCACCCCGTTTAAACGTCCGAAAAAACGTCCGAAAAAAAACTGACCCGACCTTCCTGATTATCGACGCTTCCTCCTTGCTGATTCGGTCGGCGAATTGATCGTTTGACCGATACTCGCACCGGTTTAGTCTCCTGTCCGGCTGAAACTCGTCTCAATCGGCAATCGCCGCCTAACTCGAAGCATAATTCGGAAAAACAGTTTTTCCGACGAATCGAAATACTCCGCTCGACACTGAAAAAAACGATCGTCGGTCAAAAGTTATTAGCATGAAAAAGTCCTGTTTTGGAAGCGGTATCGCCCGCCTCCCGTTCCGTTAGCGACGAACGGGGCGAATTGCGTTTGATCCGGGGGGTGCGATCTTGGTTCGTATCCGGTTTTCGCCGGCTTTTCGACCTGCGTCGCGCACGTTTCGATTGCCGAGCGATTTGCCGGGACGCTCGCGGTATCGGCTCGTGGGGCCAAGAGCGTTTCCCCGGATTATTCGATTTTCGCTCTGGCCCCGATCATACTTCGCAGGTGCCGTATCGGCGAGAATTTCCGATACCCGTCGCCGAGAAGGAGAGCTGCGGTCGCGGCCTTCGGCAGGACGCCCGGTTAACCGGGCGCCCTCGAGCCGGTTTGCCGGGAGTTCTGTCAGGGAAAGGCTCGAATCCGGATCCTTCGTTCGATCGTCGGATCAGTCGTCTGAAGTTCGCCGGCTGGTGTCGATAATCTCCTCGGCGTTATCGAGGTATTTTCCTAACGGCTCTCCGGGAAGCACGTTGGGAGTCAATTCGGTTTGATCGGTTTCCTTCCGGGTCAATTGCTGGAGTTCGTTCGGTTGATTAACCACGAAGGGCGTCAAAAAGATGAGCAGTTCGGTCTTGGTGTCTTCCTTGATCTTACGGCGGAACGCCCTACCCAGAACCGGGATGTCGCCGAGCAAGGGAATCTTGCGTACGGATTCGATCTTGTTGCGTTCCATCAGCCCGCCGATTACTACGGTCTTGCCGCTGCCGGTGACCACTACCGTTTCGGCCGAGCGTTTGGCGAAGACAGGCGCGTCGATCGTGTCGGTAATGGGGATGGTTTGATCGGTGATGGTGGAGATTTCGGGAGCTACGATCATTTCCACCAATCCGTCGGAAGTGATGAAGGGAGTGACCCGGAGGATGATGCCGATGTCTTCGTATTCCACGGTGTTGATCTGCTGTCCGGTATTGCTGATTTGGGTGTTGCGGATGAACGGCACCTCCTGGCCGACGGTAATGATGGCTTCCTGATTGTTCCGGGCCAGAATCGAAGGCCGGGAGAGCACTTCGAAATTGCCCGCCTCGGCGATGGCCCGAGCCGTGACGGAAAAATCCTGATCCAGCAATTGATAGAATCCGCCCTGCGTTTGCGAAGCCACGCCGAAGACGCTTTCCAGGATCGATTGAGTCGAATCGCCATCGTTGCCGATTCGGACCCGGCCTTCGATGCCGACGTCGAGGTCGTCGCGATGGGTAACCTCGACGAACACTACCTTGATCAACACCTGGGGTTTGGGCCGGTCGAGTTGTTTGATGACCTGATCGATGTGCGTGTTGGTTTCCTCGTCGGTGATGATGATCAAGGAACGGGTCTCCGGATCGATCTCGATGAGGGCTTCGCCCAGCATGGTGTTGTTGAAGTATTGCCTCGAACCGTCGGTACCCGTGCCGCCGATGCCGCGATTGAAATTTTGAGCTCGAACGGGACTGAGTGCCACGGCGGCGATCAGCGCGATCGCCGTCAGCGTTAACGATAGGTGACGGTTCGTCAGGTGCATGAAAAACGATTATTGGGTAGCGCCGCGGATCGACTGAGTGGTCACGGTCCGGTTATTGAGCGGATTGTTCTGTTGGGCGTTTTGCCGGGTGACGGCTCGGGACGCGCCGTTGAGGCGATCCTCGAACATCCCTCGCAGAATTTCGGCGACGTTATCGGCGTCGGCGTGTTCCAGAGAATAGACGTAAACTTTCTGCCTCTTGGATTTGTCGGCGTCCAGTCGATCGATCATTAACCGGATCTGGGGCATGAAGGTGCCGGCGGCAAGCACGATAACGGAGTTGGTGCGCGGGTCGGCGACGGCGACGACGGTGTTTTGCTGCTGGAGCCGCCGGGTTTCGGTTTGATTGTTGTCGGAGGAACCGCGTCCGCGATCGAATAAGCCGCCCAACCCCCGGCCGAATCGAATGGAGGATTGATCGTCTGCGTCGTCTTGGCCGTCGAACAGGTCCCCGATGGTTTGCGCCGTTTCCGTGGCGTCGGCGTTTTCCAGTTGAAACACTTGAATTTCCGTGATGTCGTCGACGTTTTGGTCGATTTGCTGCACGATCTCCACGATGGCGGGCAAGTAGTCGTCGGGCGCCGAAACGACGAGGGAATTAGTCCGTTCGTCGGCGACGGCGACCACGGCGACAGCGGCCTGCATCGCGGTGCTGTTGGTGCTTCGGGACGAAGAGCGCGAGCGCGAACTGTCGCCGTCCCGTCCCCGAGAACTGGAATAACGCTGAGCCAACATGGCGCGGAAATCGCTGCTTCGCGAACTTCGGCTCGAACTCTGAGGCATCGAGAAAATCGATTGGATGATTTCCGCCAATTCGGTAGCTTCGGCGAATTCCAGCGGAAAGACCCGAATCGTGGAGATGCCGGCGATGGAAGTGTCCAAGGCCGTGACGATTTCGGCGAAGCGATGGACGCTGACTTGGCGGTCGGTGAGCACCAGGGCGTTACTGTCCTGATTGGCCGTCAGGGTCGCTTCTTCGGGCAGCAGCGGTTCCAGGGTTTCGATCAGTTGCTCGGCGTTGGTGTACCGGACCGGAATGATCTGGGTGACCATGCGGTCGTTCTGGGGAATTTGTTCGGGATCCGAACCTTTTTTGACCGGCAGGGTTTCCCGGTTGGCGTCCTGTTCGTCGACGATTTTGAGAATGCGGCCGTTGCGGATAACGGCCATGTTTTCGTCGGCTAGGAGCGTGTCCAGCAACGCTACCGCTTCTTCGCTGTCGATCGGCTGGTTGCTCCAGGCGGTGATTTCGGCCGACAGGTCGACGTCTCCCGAAACGATGATGAATCCGGCTGCCTCGCTCAGATAATCCAGCACGGTCTCGATCGGGACGCCCCGGAAATTGAATTGCAAGGTCGTCGTCTCTTGAGTCCGAGGCGACGTCCCGGTCAAGAGCAAGGCGAGCAGGGCGAGGGAAATTGTGGTCGTTTTCATTGATCCATTTGTTGTTTTCTGCGGGCCATCATCTCTTGCAACCGGTGCTTCCTTTCCGCGTCGTCCGGTGCCGCGGCCTGGTCGGTCTTACTGGTTTCGTCCGAGCGGCCGGAAGCGGTGCGCGACGAACCGGAACCCCGGCGTTGGCGGTTTCGCGGTTCCCATTCGCCTCCGGGTTCCCGAAACATTTCCATGCCGATGACCAAATCCAATGTCCGGTCGGCGGCGCTCAAAGTGATCGCGTTTGTGCCGATGGTTTCGATGACGTAGCCGGCGATCGTTTGGCCGGTTTCCAGTACCTTGCGGAATTCCCGGTCGGAACCGGTGAAGAAGGCGAAATCCTTTTTATCCGGAAATTGCCGCGACGTCCCGGTCAGGGCGAAATAATCGGGAGCGGGCGGCGACGGTTTCGGCGGCGCGGGGCGGCTTGGCGGCCGGTCCCGGCGTTCGGCGTCGAAAATGTTGTTTTTCAGTACAACCGCGAAGTCCTCGAAACGGTAAGCCGAAGGATCAGCGGCGAAAAGCTCGGACGTGGCGGCGGCGAAAAACGCCAGCGCCGCGGCGACCGCACTGTAAAACGGGATCCTCATCGATTGCCTTTCGTGAATTGTAGTCCGCTGAACCGGGCTGTCAGGTTGAATCTCGAGCCGTTCTCGTCCTGCGAATCGTAGCTGAGCGATTCCAGGCGGATGGGCAGGGGATCGGTTTCCAGGGCGAACAGGAACCGGTTGATGGCTTCCAGATCGCCCTTGGCGTTGATCTGGCAATCGCAGGTTCGGTAATCGTCGTCGCCGGCGAGCCATTGGGGCTTGAACGATTCCAGGTTCATGTCGCTTTCGATCCGCCAGCGATTGGCCGCTTGGTGAATGAGTCCTTCGGCTTCCGAACTGTTTGCCGGCAACGAACGATCCTGCAACTGCCGCCAGCGTTGCTCCAGCAGGTCTTGGCGGTCGATCAGAATCGTGCCGCGGTCGATCAGCGTCCGCAACTCGCCGATGCGCTCCGAACGGCGTTGCCACAGTTCGCTTAAGGGCGAAAGCAGGATGCGGTCGGCGGCGAAGATTCCGACCGCGGCGAGCGTCAGGATCATCAATAATCGTTGCCGCGTGGTCGAATTCATCAGCTTTTTGAGGGTTGCCAAACGAAATTGAGCATGAACGTTTCGCCGGAGGTGGACGGCAAGGCGACTTCGCTGACGTTTTCCGCCTCCCGCAGCCGTTCGGTCAGGGCGAGAATGTCGTCGTTGCTGCGGGCGGAGCCCGTGCAAATGACTTGGCGGTTGTCCTTGATGATCAGGGAAGAGAGCCAGATGTCGCCTTCTTTCGGAAAGAGCGTGGCCAGTTGCCGGAGGATCAACAGGCTCCGGGGCGAATCGTCGTACCAAGGTTCGAAGCGGCGAATCTGTTGCTGCAGAGTCTCTAGGGTTTGCACTTTCTCGGCCATGCCTTCCCAACGGTTCTCCAGGGAATTCAGCTGCCAGCCCTGGAACAGAAAAAGGCAGAGCGACAGCAGCAAAACCGATCCGCCGCCGCCGCCGATCCAGACGTTGCGCCGCGAAGCCGTTTTCTCGACGAGTTTTTCCCAGACGCTGCGTTTGGGCGGGAGAAAATCCAACGTTGTCGCCCGGCCTTCGAGCCGCTCGTTGAGCGCCGCCGCCAGCGCCGGGTGCTCGCCGGTCAGAAAGGTCGTTTTCAGGTCCAAGGCTCCGAGTTCCCGGCTCAGCGCCCGGCTCCAAGCCTCGGGTAATTCGTTTCGGTGATAGACAGTGGCGGCGGTCAGCGATTCACGCCAGGCGCCGGAAAGCTGACCGAGCGTGATGCGGAGTTCCCGCCCCAGGCTCTGGCAGACCGGCTCGGGAGCCGCTCCGTCGCCCGGGAAAACGGTTTCCAGGGAACGCACGATAGCGAATCCGACCCGGCATACGATGCGGTCGGGGCGAACGTCCAAAATCAGTTCGGGGCGTGCGGCGTCCGGCGTGGCGTCCGGGGCCAGTCCCAAGGCGAGTCCGGCAGGGCGCAAACCGGCGTGTTGCAGCAGAGCTTCGATCTGATTAAGCGATTCGCGAGCGGTCGCGGCCAGCAGGGTGAAGCGTTCGCCGTCGGGCGCCTTCCAGTTATGCCAGGCCAGCCGCAATTCCTCGCCGCTGAACGGAAAGGCGTTTTCGGCTTGTAGCGTCAGAAAACTGTCCAGATCGTCGTCGGCCAATTCTGGAGTCGGGATCGGAAGAGTCATAAACCGTTCGGGGGGCAGGCAGACGAGGCAATTCGTTTCCCGGATTTCCTGACGGTCCAAGCCTTCTCTGATCTCGCGGCCCAGGAGCTCGGGCGGCCCTTTCAGCGGATCTTCGGAGAGCGTCAATCGCAGCTTGGCGGACCAATCGATCGGTTCCTCGCGCCGGGCCGGGACGAAAGTCAGTTGCCGGCCTTCGACGGCCATCCCGAGCAGGGAACGCACGGGTTGGGCGCCGAGCCGGCTGATGATTCGATTTACCAGTCCCGTTGCCATGTCGCCAATTCCAGTCGCGTCGCTTCGCCCAGGGCCCAACCGGCTTGAGGCAGATCCAGCCGGGATAGTATGGTCGCCGTTTCTCCGGTCTCGACGACGAATTGGGCGCGGCGATAGCCTTTGCCGTGGCGCCCTACGGCCGCCAGATCGATGCGGTAAAGCGAAGTGGTTCCCGTGAGGTAGGGCGCCGCTTCTTCCAACGCTTCTTCCAAGGTCTCGTCGTCGATCGAATCGATATCGCTGAGCCAGGTTATCGTCGCCGTTCCCGGTTCGTTGTTCTGGCGGTAGGCGACGACAGCGGCGGCGATCTTGGGATCGAACCCCGGCAGGCAGGCCAGTACGGCTTCGCTGGCGGTGTTGACGTTGATCCGGGTCGTCGCCGGTTCGTCCTCGTCTTCGTCTTCGACGCCGACGTACAGGCGGTGTTCGATCTGGACGAATTCTTCGGCCGTCATGCGGGAAAACTCGTAGAATTCCAGCAGGCTGTCGAAGTTGTCGTTGTTGTTCGGTATCCGCAACTCGTCGGCTCGTTCCTCGCCGAAGGTTTCTGCCAGCAGCTCTTCCAGCGGGTCTTCGTCGTTATCGTTGACGTCGATCCGATCGAATTCCTCGCCGCCGGCCGGCGAAACCGGGCGGTGCACGGTGACGTATTCGAGGATGCCCGGATCCAGGATGCCGTCCTGGTTGTCGGGAGGCCAGTTCAGATCGCCGTCGTTTTCGTTGGGATCCAGCATGCCGTTGCGATTGCCGTCTTCGCCTAGCAACAGGTGCGGTTCGGCACCGAAGAGCAGCGAAAGTTCCTCGATGGAATCGAACGGCGCGTTTTTGGCTCGATACGGAGGATCGCCCTGCAGATACACCGTCGATTCGGCGCCGAACTCGACCGGTTCTTCGTCCTCGTCCCGCCAATCGATAATCGCGCCGGCCAGTTGCGCCGTCATCAGGGGCAAGGCTTCCAGCATTTCCCGGGTGGCGGTGTTGAGATCGAGCTTCGCGGCTTCGTCCTGGATCCCGAAATACGGGTATTCGAACGACGGCTGAGTTTGACTGCGTCCGATAAACCAGAATCGGGCCGGACCTACCGGGAGGGGCCCGGCCTGGGGCGGCGGAAGGTCGGGAACCGCTCCCGGCGTTTCCTGGTTTTCGAGCAGATAGATCGCGTAGCGCAGCCCGGATTCGACGGCCAGTTCGGCCTGCAAGCCCGCTGTCCGGTTTTCGGCCGCTTGAAAGTCGAGCCGGGCGGTATGGCCGAAGGTCAGGGCGACGGCCGCCAAGCCCAGAGCGGTCCACATGACGATGACTAGAACCGAACCGTTCCTGCGGGAGTTGGAAGCGAGCGGCTTCATCATCTGTCTCCTCCGGCGGTTTCGGGGGGATTTTCCTCGGTTTCCGCTTCGGTTTCGGCCGGCGGTTTCGGTTCGGCCAAAACGGTGATCGTTTGATTCAGGATCAGCGGCGATTCGCCGGCGGTTTCGGGAGCGAATTCCAACCGGACGCGCACGGCTCGGGGCAAGGGCGATTCCGTAAAATCCGAGTCCCAACCCGTGGTCCAGAATTCGCCGTCGAAAAATTCGAAGGTCATCGAGCTCAGGCCGGAGGCCAGCCGGCGGACGAGGGGAGGGGGCAATTGATCGGTCAGGAGGTTGGAGGTTTCGGCCCGCAACAGTTCCATCGCCTGGTTCCGGCCGTCGGTTCGCTCCGCCGGCGTCAGATAGTATTGGATTTGCCGGGCCGGCAACTGCGCCGCGGGACCGACGGCTTTCGAGGTCACGTAAAACAGGAGGCGGTCGGCCGGCACTCGGGCTTCGCGATCCGGTTCGCCGAGAAAACGTTCGGCAAGGAAAGCTTCGCTGTAGAAGGCGTTGCTCAGATCGCGTTTGAACCAATCGAGGGCCTGCAGGCGCGGTTGCAGCAGGTCGGCGCGTTCGGCGGACCGTTCGCGCAGGCGCAACGCCGTGAAGAATGCCGTATTAACCGTAGCCAGGATCAGCGCGAAGGTCAGGGTGGCCAGCAGCACCTCGATCAGCGTAAAGGCCCTGGTCGGTCGGGCGGCCCGGAGCCGTTTCATATCGTCGGCTCCTCTGCCAGGGCGGCGAGCCGTACGCTGTGCCGTCGGCCCTGGACGATAAAGAGTACGCGCAGTTCCAGGTAGACCATGGAGTCGTATTCCCAGGTGCTGGTGTCCAGTTCCCAGGAGTAGCCGTGGTGTTCGCCGGTAAAATTGCCGGCTCCCGGCAGGACGCTCCAGGATTCGTCGATCAGCATCTCGCGCAGGTAACTGTCGGCCAGTTGCGAGGCGATCGCCTTGCGCTCGGCGACGACGGCGGCGCGGTTGGCCAAGGTTATCGCTCCCAGGGCGATGGGCAACACGATGGCCATGAATAGCAAGGCCGTCAGCACCTCGACGAAGGTAAAACCGCCCGGCCGGCGCTGCACGCCACGCCGTTCCTTAACGTGGTTCCGCGATTTCATAGCGCGTGCCGAAGCGGGAACGGACGATGCGAACCTGATCTTGTTTGCGATTTTCCAACTGCAGGGCGGCGAGGCTGTCTTCCGTAATCGAGCCGTCAGGTAAAAAGCGGATGACGGGATCGGTCCGCTGGAGGCGATTGGTCGCCTCCGCGGCGAGGGTCAATCCTTCCTGGAGCAAAAAATCCAGGGAGTTGTGACGATTGGTCGCCCAACCGATTTGAGGCCGCAATCCGTAGCGGTTTTCGTCGGGAAGAATCCATAGTTCCAGCGGAACGCCTTCGTTGATGGCCTGTTCGCCGCCGTAACGGGTGAGCGTCAGTAACCGGCGCGCCTCGCTCTCTAACGCCCGGCCGCCGTAAAATCGCGACAAGGACGGCGCGGCGAGCGCCAGAATGCCGGCCAACAGCGCGAGCACCAGGATTAATTCGATGAGGGTGAAGCCGTCGTTAGCGGGCCGCATTCCAATTAACGATGTCGTCATCGCCTCCTTCCCTTCCGTCGGGTCCCATGGAACTGAGATCGTAGCCGTGCTGATTGTACCGGCCGGGGCTTTCGTACAGGTATTCGTTGCCCCAAGGATCGGTGGGTATGCCTCGTTTGAGGTAAGGCCCTTTCCAGTCGGGCGTGTCGTTCGGTTGCACCACCAGCGCTTCCAGTCCGTCGTCGCCGGAACGCGGATAGAATCCGTTGTCGACTTCGAACGAATCCAGCGCGACTTCCAAACTGGAGATTTCGGTTTGAGCCGCCGCGACCTTGGCCTGCTTGGAACGGCCGGTGAACTTGGGCACGACGACGGCCGCCAAGGCGGCGAGAATCACGAGCACCAGCAGCATTTCCACCAAAGTGAAGGCGCGGTTCGTTAGGATAGGCCGCTGAGCGCGAAGAGCCTCGATTTTCATGGTTCCTGGTTACTTGATGTAGTCTTGGATGGTGAAGATCGGCAAGACCATGCTGATGATAATCGCGCCGATGATTCCGGCGATGAGAAACAGCATGGCCGGTTCCATCAGGGAGACGGCGATTTTCAACCGTTGGTCCAGCTCCTTTTCGGTGACCTCGGCCAGCCGGGTCAGTTCGTTGTCCAGCGAGCCGCTTTCCTCGGCGACCGAAATCATTTCGATCACCGAACCCGGAAACAGCTGGGCGCAGTCGCGGAGGCTGTTGGCCAGGCGATCGCCCTTCTGCACCCGTTCGATGCTGGCGGCGACGGCGTCGACCAGAATCTGGTTGCCGATCGATTTGCGGGCGACGTTGAGGCCGTCCACCAGGGAAACGCCCGAATGGATCAGGGTGCCCAGCATGCGGCAAAAGCGGGCCATGGCGAACCGGGACTGCAACGGGCCGAGGATCGGCGCGTCCAGGATCCAGCCTTCCCAGCGGCGCCGGCCCTTTTCGGTAGCGAACCAGCGTTGGCCCCAGTAGGCCCCGAAACCCGTCAGCAAAGCCAGAAAGACGCCGTAGTGCTGGAAGAATCCGCTAATGCCCACGACGATTTGGGTCAGGATCGGCAGGTCGGCTCCGAAACCTTCGAAGATCGCCGTGAATTTCGGGATGAAAAACACCATGAGAAAAATCAGCACGGCGACCGACAGCACCAGCAATACCGCCGGATAGATCGTGGCGGAAAACACCTTGGCCCGCAAATCCTTGTCCCGGGATTGGAACTCGGCGATCTGGGTAAGCACCAGATCCAGAAAGCCGCCGGTCTCGCCGGCTTCGACCATGGCCACGTAGACCCGGGGAAAGGTCTGGGGAAAGCGGGACATGGCGTCGGAAAGCGACATGCCGTCGACTACCAGATCGTGGATTTCTTTCCATCGGGCGGCCGCGGCCGGCGTGGTCGCTTCCTGGTGTAAAATCGTTAATGCCCGGCTCAAGGGAATCCCGGCGGCCAGCAGGCTGGAGAGCAACCGGGTGAAATTTTCGAGTTGGGCGAAAGAAATCCGCCCGGGTTTCCGGGAAAACCAACCGGACGCGCCGCCCCAGAGCGTCTTCTGCCTGCTTTCGTCGACCCGCACGGCTTGCAGGTTCCGTTCCTGGATCAGCTGCAGAGCCTCGGAGCGGCTGCTGGCCTTCAGTAGGCCTACGGTCAACGTGCCGTCCGGCCTGAGCGCCTTGTAGTCGAAACTGGGCATGGCCGTCTTACGCCTTGTCGTCGACGACGCCTTCGGCCTTGCTGACGCGCAGGACTTCGTCCGGGGTCGTGTTTCCCTGGCCGACCAGCCGCCAGCCGTCTTCGCTGAGTACGCCCATGCCGTCGGTGCGGGCCTGGCGGCGCAATTCGCCGCTGGAACGGTGTTGCAGGGTCATTTCGCGGAGCGCCGGCGTCATGTCCATCATCTCGAAAATCGCCTGGCGGCCGTGATAGCCGGTTTGCCGGCACGATTCGCAACCGACGGCCCGGTAGATGTCGAGTTCGGCGGCCAAGTTCGTTTCCCGGCGGAGGACCTTGGTCGTTTCCGAGTCGTCGACTTGTTTGCAATGCGGACAGAGCACCCGCACCAGTCGTTGGGCCAGCACGGCTTCGATCGAAGAGGCGACCAAGTAGGGTTCGACGCCCATGTCGATGAGCCGCGAGATGGCTCCGGGAGCGTCGTTGGTGTGCAACGTGGAAAACACCAGATGGCCGGTCAACGAGGCTTGCACGGCGATTTGCGCGGTCTCCCGGTCCCGGATTTCTCCGACCAGCAACACGTCCGGATCGTGCCGCAGGATGGCGCGCAACCCGTGGGCGAAGGTCATGCCCGCTTTCTCCGCGACCTGGATTTGGTTGATGCCGCGAATTTGGTATTCGATCGGATCCTCGATGGTGATGATTTTGCGGAGATGATCGTTGATCTGGTTCAGGGCGGCGTAGAGCGTCGTCGTCTTGCCGCTGCCGGTGGGCCCGGTGACCAGTACGATGCCGTGCGGCAGGCCGAGCGTTTTCCGGAACAGTTTCTGTTCCCGGACGGCCATGCCCAACTCCGCGAGGCCCAGCAACGTGGAGTCCTGACGCAACAAACGCATGACCACGGCCTCGCCGTGCAGCATGGGGATGACCGAAACCCGGACGTCGACTTCGCCGCCCGCGATGCGCAACTTGATGCGTCCATCCTGCGGTACCCGTTTTTCGGCGATGTTGAGTTGGCTTAGAATCTTGACTCGCGAGACGATGGCCGGTTGAAAGCGCTTGATTTCGGCCGGCACCGGCACTTCCTGAAGCACGCCGTCAATGCGGTAGCGGATCCGGAGTTCGTTTTCGAACGGTTCGATATGGATATCGGTCGTCCGTAATTCGATGGCGTCGCCGAGTAGTTGATTGACGAACCGGATGATCGAAGCTTCCGAGGCGGCACCGTCCAGATCCGTTTCCGCTTCGCTGAGTTCTTCCAGGACGCGGAAAGAATCGTCTTCCCTGAGAGTATCGATGGTGTCGGCTCCGACCCCCAAATGCTTCTTGATTTCCTTGCGGATGATTTCCGAAGGAGCCAAGACCGGCGTGAGCTTCAGGCCGGTCATGAGTTTGAGGGTGTCGAGTCCGCGAGTGGCGAAGAGCCGGCTGGTGGCGATCTCGACGATGCCGTCAGTTTGCCTCAGGGGGAGCAGTTCCTCCTTGAGCAGAACCCGGGCCGGGAACCGCTTGAGCAGTTCCCGGTCGGGTTCGACAGCTTTCAATTCGGTGAAGGCTACCTCGTATTCCTGCGACAGCCAGCGCAAGATCGAGGTTTCGCTTTCCAGCAAATGGGCGTTGCCGTTGGTCGCCAACCTTCTGAGGGAAGTGGCGTCCGGCGGGGACAAGCGCCCGCTGCTGATCATTTCCTGGAGCGGATCGTTCACCGAAACGGTTCGATTAATTCGAATCCCGGCAACTTAGTCGAGAAAGCCGTGAACGACCAGAGTGGCTTCTTGTTTGAGGGTAACGATTTGACGCAACTCGTCCTGGGTCTTCTTGAGCTCGTCGGCTTGTTTCTCGCGCTGGTCCCGCAGATCGGTCAGAGCCTTTTTGATTTGGGCGGCGTCGCCCGATTCGATAGCTTCGCTCAAGGCGGTGGAGGCGGCGTCTCCCTGGTTCCGGCCCCGGCCTTCGCGATTGCCCTCGCGATTGCCTTCCCGTTCGCCGTCGCGTTCGCCGAACTGGCCTCGGCCCCGGCCCCGGCCTTCGGCGTCGCCGCCCCGGCCCCGGCCTTCGGTGCCGCCTCGGCCGCGACCGGCGAACAGACTCATGCGGCTAGGACGCATCTCGTTCTGCAGGGCGTAAATTTTCGAGACCATGGGTTGCAGAATCTCCCATTCGTCGTCCGGCGCTTCCAAGGTTTGCTGGATGGCGCCCATGATTCGTTCTTGGATTCTCTGGTTCCAATCTCCGCGATCGGCACCGCCGCCGCGTTGGGCTTGGGCGAAGGGCGTCAATGCCAGCACGCCGGCCAGCACCAGGAAGAGTCCGGAAGGAAGTAAGTGTTTCATCGTGTTTGAGTTACGTCTGGGTTGCGGTTTGATCCGACGGGGCCTACTTAGGCCGACAGGTAGGAAAAGACGGTAACCGCGAAATAAAAGTTACAGCTGCCCTTGGTGCGCCGCGTTCGATCCGTCGGTTTTTTCGACTCGGAAAGCTCCCAGGTTCCGTCGATTCGGGACGGTCTCCGGCCTCGTTCGGCGCCGGCGCCGGCTCCGAACGCTTCGCTGTCGGCGCCATCGGTTTTCGTGATCGGGAACGGCCGTTCGAGCTCAAGCGGCGGGCGAGAGGAATTCGGCGGCGGCGGCATCGGCGAACCGCAAGCCTACGGGAGTCAACCGGAAGAACCGGTCCCGCCGTTCTCCCCAACCTCGCTCGACGAGCGCCGTCAGTTCCTGCTTCCATTGAGTGCGAAAGTCGTACCCGGTCAGTTCTCGGAATCGAATCAGGTCGATGCCCCGATTCATCCGCAGCCAGAACGCAGCCGTCTCTCCCGCCTTGGCTGGGGGGGACAATCGTTCGCCCGGGTCGCGGGGAGGAAGTTCCGCGGCGACGGCCCGGCAGTAAGCCGAGACGCTGGGCCAGTTTTGATAGCGCCAGCCGTTCAGGTGGCCGGCCGCCGCCGGTCCTAGTCCGTAATACTCGCCCCCTGTCCAATAATTGACGTTGTGCCGGCAGGCGCGCCGCGGCAGTTCGGTTTTCGTCGCCGCGGCGTCGCGGGCGAAATTGGCGATCTCGTATTGGACGAAGCCGGTTTCCGCCGTGCGGTCTACCAATCGGCGATACATGCCGGCGGCCAACTCTTCGTCGACCGCGATGGCGCCGGTTTGCCGTTGCCGGAATAGCGGAGTGTCTTCTTCGTAGATGACCTCGTAGCAGGAAAGGTGCTCGCTGTTCAGGGCCAACGCTTCGGTCAGAGTCCGGTTCCAGGACTCTAGGCTCTGGCCGGGAAGGGCGAACATCAAATCCAGATTGACGTTGTCGAAGCCGGCTTGGCGAATCAGGTCGTAGGAGCGGAACACCGCTTCCCGGGAATGAACGCGGCCCAACCGGTCCAGGAGATCGGAATCGAGAGATTGAACGCCGAGCGACAGGCGATTGACGCCTCCTTGACGCAACAGCCGCGCCTTGGCGCCCGACAGAGTGACCGGATTGCATTCGACGGTAAACTCGGCGGCCAGCCGGCTGCCGACCGTTTCCAAGGCTTCGAGAATCCTTTCCCAGTGCGGCAGGGAGAGCAGGGAGGGAGTGCCGCCGCCGAAGAACAACGTCTTAGGCGGTAGCGAACCGGCGGCCAGCCGGCGGATTTCCCGGACGAGCGCGGTGACGTACCGAGTCATCTCCTCGCCGCGGGACGGCTCGGAATAGAAAGCGCAGTAATGGCACTTGCTGGCGCAAAACGGGACGTGAACGTAAAGGGAAGGCGGCGCGGCCAGGTTCGTACCCGTACCTTCCGGGATCACTGCAAATGGCCTCGTTGAACGTTCTGGGCTTTCATCCCCTTGTCGCTCTGAATGATCTCGAAGTTGACGACTTCCCCTTCGTTCAGGGTTTTGAATCCATTGCCGGTGATGGCCGAGTGATGGACGAAGATGTCCGAATCGGATTCTTCTTGAATGATGAATCCGAAACCTTTCTTATTGTCGAACCACTTTACTTTGCCGCTGGCCATGACTGGGTCTCCTGTACACTCGTCGAGTTGATTTCGGGAAAGGGAAAATACCTATCTGATTCGTTCAATCAAGAATAACCGGATAAGCGAATAGCAACGCTCGAAAAACCATGGGTTCGCTCGTCAGCCTAGGGAATCGAAACGAGGGCGTCAAGCGCCGGGTAAGGATTAAATCGTCGATTTTCATCGCCGAGGTTACAGGTTCAATTGGTTCCAGGCGCTTTCGAGGTCCAGGTTCAGATTGACGTAGAACGGCCCGAATTCGCCGTAACGGGCGCTGACTTCGTCGAAGCGCATTTCGTAGACGATTTCCTTGAGCGCGTCGGCTTGATGCGCCATCAAGGTGACGCCCCATTCCCAATCGTCCAGTCCGGTCGAACCGGTGATCAGTTGCGAGATGCGCCCGGCGTATTTGCGTCCGACTCGGGCGTGGCCTTTCATGAGTTCCTTGCGCCGGTCCAACTCCAGAGCGTACCAGTTGTCCGTAGCGCTTCGCCGTTTGCTCATCGGATAAAAGCCCATTAATTCCCAGTCGGGTAATTCGGGATAAAGGCGGTAGCGCCGGTATTCGGCTTGCCGTTTTCGATGTTCTTCCCAGCGCGTTCGGAACGCTTCGCTGTCGGGATCCAGTTGTTCCTGGCGGAGAATCCTGGCCTTCAATTCTTCGTCGGTCGTTACGTACTCCGGCAGTTCGGTGACGCTGAGATAACTGTAGACCGGGGTCAGGGTTCCCGGTGGAAAGCAGGCCTCCAGTTGGCGGTGGAGCCGTCCCAGGGCCAACAAATCCGCTTCGTAAATCATGAAGGCCAGATCGGCTTTGCCGCCGACATTGACGAAGGAAGCGATGCGGGGATAGCAGGCGGCGGCATGTTTCTGCAGCAGCTCCTGGGTCGACGCCAGAGTCCGGGCGGAGCGTTCCGGACCGTTCGCTTCCCAGAGCCTCCGGTCGATGCGATAGAAGAGATGCATCACGTGGATGCCCTCGTCGAGTCCGATCTTCGGCGACTTCATTCGGCTATTGATGCAGTTCCAGAATTTGATTCAGCAACGAAGGCAATTGTTCCAGGAGCAACGCTTCGTTCGCCGCCAGATCCGCTCCGGCTTCCCGAGCCGAATTCCTGGCGGTTTCGTCGTTTTGGCCCGCGAACGCGAGGATGGGAAGATGAGAGGTTTCCTCGGCATCCCGGAGGGCTTTGATCTGAGCCGCCACGTCGGTGCGGCTGGAAGCCATGTCGACCAGAGCGAGCATCGGCCGGAGACGCCGAACGGTTTCCGGCAGCCGCTCCGCATCGTTGAGAACTTCGACGCGGTAGGCGAGTTTTTCGAGTCCGTTGACCAGCTGACTCCCGGGGAGCAGCTTCTCGTAGCACAGCACCGCAAGGGGTTTGGTCATGGGAGAAACAGTTGGCAGGATCGATCCGGAAAAGTAAAGCGAAACCGGAACGGAGCGTTTCGTTACGCTACCGGTTTCGGCCCGGCGTTCGGCAAGATCCGGTGACGCGGCCCGGCCGCTTCGGGATCGTGGTTCGATCGCCCGTTTCGCGGCGAACGCTCGGTTATGTTTTCCCTGGGAAATCGTCCGGCCGCCGCAACGTTCCTTTCCGGGTGACGAAAGGGGCAGGACGAAACCTTTGGCGCGACGGTTTTTCGGTGGCGGTCAGTCGACGGCGAATCATCCGGCGTCGCGGCCGGAAGAAGATGGATACGGCGCTGTTTCCGAGGTTCGATTCGACAAACGAAAACGGTTCGTGGTCCGGCCGGCGAACCGGCGATGCCGGATCGTGGCGGTTTGTCCGGGCGTCGATTCGAATTCCGCTTGACGGTTACGGCTGGGGAAAGGGGACGATAATTTCCGGCGAGCGGGTCCCGGTCGATGACCGCGATTCGTTTTTTGAGCGGCGGCGCGCCGGAAGGTGAATCGGTTCAGAGCGATTCGCTCCTCGACCAGTTCCAGCACAGCGTTCGCCGGGTTCGACCGGTGATGCGGAAATCCCTGGCGATGCGTTGGTTTTCGATCCAGAACAGCCGCCCGTCCGCGTGTTCCGCCACGACCAAGCGCCGGCGTTTTTCGATCGGTATTTTTTGGTCGACGAACCAGTCCTGAAGCTTGACGGTGCCGGTCATGCCGATGGGGCCGAAACGGTCGCCGGGACGCCAGTGACGCAGCCGGATTTTGGTTCCCAGCGAGTCGGCGTCGAAATATTCCGTATTGCGGCCGGAGCGGGCGCAGTGTTCGTCATCCGGGTTCCGGATGATTCTGAGGCTTAAGCCGGCGAAAGAGATCGGTTCGTCACGGATGACGGCGATATCGATCCATCGTTCGTTCGGCGAAAAGGCGAGATCGGGCCGCTCCGGTTCGGTCAATCGACCTTGTTCGTTCCGGCTGACCGCGCGTCCGCCGGAAGCGGTCGCCGGCCGGTCTCGCTTTCGTCTTAAGGTTTCGACGAGAGCGAGGTCCGGCATGATGCCGCGGGCCAGCAATTGCTGCCGCAGGGATTCGCGTTGAACGGCTACCGGCAGGTTTTCGAAGCTTTCGGAGGCGATGTTTTCGGCCCGGCTTCGTTCCGCGAGATAGCGATGTTCGGCTCGCAACACGTTCATGGTTCGCAGCACGTTTTCCCGGAGGGCCGGGTACTGGCCGGCGGCGAGCAGGGGAAGCCATTGATGCCGAAGCCGGTTGCGCAGGCTTAATTCGCAATCCCGGTTGGAGGCGTCTTCGCGGAACTGCAGTTCCTGAACGCCGGCGTAGGCGCGGAGCGAGGCCCGGTTTTGTTCGAGCAGGGGGCGGACCAGGCGCAGGCGGCCGTCGCAGGGCGAGGGATTGCAGGGAGGCATCCCTCCTAATCCGGCGGAACCGGCGCCGCGAAGAACTCGCAGAAAAAACAGTTCCACCTGATCGTCGGCATGATGGGCCAAGGCCGCTTGTCCGACAGCGCGTTCGGCGGCGATTCGCGCCAAAAACCGGTGCCGGTCTTCCCGGGCGGTCATTTCCTGGGATTGGCCGGGAGCCGGTTGCGTTTCGGTCGCCCGTCCGGCGACGAAAGGCAGGTTCGCTCGTTCGGCAAGCCGGCGCACGAACGACTCGTCGTCGTCGCTTTCCCGGCCGCGGAGCCGGTGGTTGTAATGGGCGACGGTCAGCCGCCAACCGTGTTCGGCGGCGTGGCGTCGAAGAATCTCTAGCAGGACGATCGAATCGAGGCCGCCGGAAACCGCGACCAGAACCGCTTCGCCGTCGGGCAGGAGCTTTTCTCGCCGGATAAATTCCAACACCGAATTCGACAAGGTGGGCGCCACGTGTTTCAGTTTCGTAGCGTATCCAATCCGGGCGGCCTGTCACTTGATTTCGGGAACGAAAAGGCTTGTCAGAGGCGTTTTTTCGAGGCAACGTGCCCGTTGTCTGCCGAGAACCGGCGTTGATCGGGACGTAGCGTAGTCTGGCTAGCGCATCTGAATGGGGTTCAGAAGGTCGCCGGTTCGAGTCCGGCCGTCCCGACCAGTTCTCGCCTTGGTTCGGAGCGAAGACCGGCCGGTTTCGCCGATGATCCGAAATTCGGCAATCCCGAGCGAGGCGGGTAGTCGTGCGCTTAATCGTCGATGGACATGGAACATCATATTTCGGATCGCGTCGACGCTTTGACGCCCTCTCAGACCCTAGCCGTTTCGGCTAAAGCCAAGCAGCTGAGGGCCGAGGGCAAGGACGTGATCGGCTTAGGCGCCGGCGAACCGGATTTCGACACCCCCGAGCATATTAAGGCGGCCGCCGTCCAGGCTTTGGCCGACGGCTTTACCAGATACACGCCCAGCGGCGGCATTCCGGAATTGCGCGAGGCGATCGCGGAGAAGTTTTATCGGGACAATCGGCTGCGTTATTCCGCGAAGCAAATCGTGGTCAGTTGCGGTGGAAAGCACAGTTGTTACAATGCCGTCCAGGCTTTGTGCAACGCCGGCGACGAGGTTATCGTCCCTTCGCCCTATTGGGTGAGTTATCCGGAAATAGTTAGTCTGGCGAGCGCCCGAACCGTGATTTTGCCGACGACCATCGAAACGGATTTCAAGGTGACTCCCGAACAGTTGGACAAGGCGATCAACGATCGAACCCGGCTGTTGATTCTTAATTCTCCCAGCAATCCGACGGGAACGGTATATACGCCGGGTGAGATTCGTGCGTTGGCCGATATCTGCGTGGAGCGGGGCGTCTATATCTTGAGCGACGACATTTACGAACGAATCTTGTACGACGAGGCGCGGCATTGCTCGCCGGCGGTTTTTTCGGAGAAACATTATCAACGTACCGTGATCGTTCACGGGTTCGCCAAGGCTTGGTCGATGACCGGTTGGCGATTGGGTTTTATGGCGGCGCCGGAACCGGTGGCCAAGGCGGTCGACGCCTTGCAAAGCCATTGCACCAGCAATCCCACTTCCTTTGCCCAGAAAGGGGGATTGGCGGCACTCAGCGGTTCGATGGCTCATCTCGACGAATGGTTGAAGCAGTTCGATCGGCGCCGGCTATCGGCGTTAGAACGATTACGGAAGATGAAGGGGATACGCTGCAATAAACCACAGGGAGCGTACTACCTGTTTCCGAATATTTCGGGGACCGGATTATCGTCGGGCGAATTCTGCAATCGTTTGTTGGAGGAGCATTTGGTGGCGGCCGTTCCGGGCAGCGCGTTCGGCGCCGACGATTATATTCGCCTGAGTTACGCTACCGATCTGGAATCGTTGGAAACTGGGTTGGATCGGATGGCCGACTTCTTGCGGGATCTGAACGGGAACGATCCGGTTCCCGAACCATGAAATCGCAAGGGGGATCTCGAAGCGAGCGATTCGAAATCCCGTGGTTCGCCGGGTAAGGAGCCGGTGGAGTTTCGTGGTGCGGTCTGAAGGGATCGAGCCGGATTGACGGAGCGGGCACCGAGGCAGCGAGGCGATCACGGACGAGCTGGGGAGCGGAACGACTGAACGGTTGTCGATACCGGTTGGATCTATTCCCGGAGGAGTTCAGTTTGTTGAAGCTTCCGTCTCGATTTGTTGTGGGATCCGGACGAGATGACTCAGCCGTGGAACGGTCCGGCTATTGCCTGTTTGCCGCCGCTCGAACCGCTCTGACGAGACTTGGATTTGGGATTTTAAATCAGTTCCCAATCGTCGTGAGCTTGTCTGGCCGCCCAAAAAATTCCGGGAGGAACTGCGTGGCCGATTTATTGGCTGACCCCGGAAGAACGGAGCTAACCGTTCTTCTCTGGACCAATACGATCCTGGGGTTGTTTTTTGGGGGTGGAGCGGAAGTCGGCAACAATAGGGTCGGGCCAGAACGACGGTTTCTCGGCTTCCGGAGTTGCTCTCGTTCGATCTCCGTAAGCTGACGAAAGAACAGTTCCCTTAGTGCGGGGAGAGCTACGAGGCGTGGCGCGAACCGGTTCGAAAGGAACTGGATCATGCCGTGCTGATCGAGGTATTGGGCGTTGCCAAGGCCCCGCTGGAAAGATTGGACGTATTGCGGCGGCAGTGGGGTGAAGAACCCGGCGTTTACGGCGGCGAGGCCGGGCGGGGGAACGGACTCGGATTCCTTCCGGAGGATCGAATTTTCCTTGGGGAACTTTCTGAAGCTGGTTTCGGAATCGGCGTTGATGATAGCGCCGCGGGGCGTGACGGCCGAGGTTCGGCAGGCGATGGCCCGGTCATCTTTTGGCCGAGCCGGGGCCGGTAGATTATCGGGGGCAAGTTCTGAATTTCGCGTTTCTGCGCGGTTGAAATTAGCGCTCCCTTTCGTAAAAGTACGGGCCGCTTTAAACCGGATGATCATGGAAGAGATTTCTCCTCAGAATCACGAATGGACGCTGGATTCGGCTCGGGAGAATTACCATATCAACCGTTGGGGCGCCGGGTATTTCGATATCGACGAAGCCGGGCACGTTTTCGCCACGCCCGATCCCGATAGCGGGCAGCGGGTCGATTTGCTCGAGATTGTGGAAGAAGCCAAACGGAAGCACTTGCGTTGTCCGTTGGTGATCCGGTTTCAGGATATCCTTCGGCATCGCGTCAAGGTCGTCAACGAGGCCTTCGCCACCGCGATCAAGGACTGCGAATACCAAGGTATTTACCGGGGAGTTTTCCCCGTCAAGGTCAACCAGCTCAGGGAAGTGGTCGAAGAAGTGGTCAAGGCGGGCATGGCTTATGGGTTCGGGCTGGAAGTCGGCAGCAAACCCGAGTTGTTCGCCGCCTTGGCCCTTCAGACTTCGTTCGATAGTTTGCTGATTTGCAACGGCTACAAGGATCCCAGTTTCGTTCGCATGGCCTTGATGGGAACCCGGTTAGGGAAACGGGTGGTGATCGTCGTCGAAAAATTGGGAGAGTTGGAGCAATTGATCCGGATCGCTCGCGAAACGGGCGTTTATCCCGTGATCGGGATTCGGGTCCGGCTGTTGAGCAAGGGCGCGGGCAAGTGGGCGGACAGTAGCGGCGAGTCCGCTAAATTCGGACTGAGCACGGCCGAGTTGGTCATCGCTTGCGACCGGTTGAAAGCCGAAAAGCTCGGGCATTGTTTTCAATTGCTGCATCTTCACATCGGCTCTCAGATTCCCGATATCCAATCCATCATCCGGGCGACTCGGGAAGGCACCCGCCTGTATATTCAACTGCGCAAACTGGATTTCGATATTCGCACCGTCGACGTGGGAGGCGGATTGGGCGTGGATTACGACGGCAGCCAGACGGCTCGGGAAAGTTCGACGAATTACACCTTGCAGGAATACGCCAACGACATCGTCTATCATATCGGCGAAATCTGCACGGCCGAAGGAGAACCTCATCCCGAAATCATCAGCGAGAGCGGACGGGCGATCGTCGCCCATCACAGCGTGCTGGTCGTGGAAGTTTTCGGCACGGTCGAGAAGGGGGCGCCTCATCATTCCTTCCGCTACGGCGAGGAAGAGCATCCGGTGATCAAGGAACTGCTGGAGATAAAGGATAATCTTTCTTCTCTGGGCCAACTGGAGGCTTTTCACGACGCGCAAGAGCGGTTGGTCAACGCTCAGGACATGTTCAACCTCGGGATTCTCAGTCTTCGCGACAAGGCGAAAATCGAGGAATTGGCTTGGGAGATTTGCCGGGTAGTGCAAGCCGATTACGCTCGGCAATCGTTCGTTCCGGAGGAGATTCGCAACTTTCAGGAACGGATCAGCGCCCGTTATCTCTGCAATTTTTCCGTGTTTCAGTCCTTGCTCGATCATTGGGCCTGGGGGCAACTGTTTCCGGTGATGCCGTTGGGACGGTTGCTCGAAAGACCGGACCGGGAAGCGACCTTGGCGGATATCACTTGCGACTCCGACGGTCAAATCAACAAGTTCATCGATCCGTCGGGAAGCCGGGATACGCTTCGGTTGCATCGACTCGAGGGGGACCAGAGCGGCGACAAGGATTATTACCTGGGTTTCTTTCTGACCGGCGCCTACCAAGATATCATGGGGGATTTGCACAATCTTTTCGGTCGGGTGAACGAATTGCACGTTTACATCGACGCCGACGAATCGAGCGGGTATTACGTGGAGGAAATCATTCCCGGCAACACCATCCAGGGTTCGCTGAGATCAGTGCAGTACGACGAAAAGGAGTTGAGTCGCCGGATGAAAGCCCAGGTCGAGGCCGTGATCGCCGAGGATCGAATCAAGCCTTCCGAAGCGATGCAGTTGCTGCGGGATTATAATTCGGGGCTCAATGACTACACCTACCTGAACTTTTCGTAGTTGCCGATGAATCATCCTGAAGCTCCGACTCCGGAATTGCTCAGGTCGCTGGGAAGGATGCTGCGGGGACTATCGGCATTGTTCTGGGGGCTGCCCTTGACGTTGATTATCAGCGTACAGAGTCAGACCCACGTTTGGGCCCAGGGGTTGGGTTTGAGCTTCGTTCTGCCCAGCGTGATTCACGGATTGCTCTTTTTCGGGCTGACGCAAATGTCCTGGTTTCAACCCCAGGAACGAGTCTGGCGCAACGCCCTCGACCGGGCCCGGTTGACGGCGTTGGTCAATGTCGGTTTGGCGCCGTTTCTTTATTTCCGGGTGCTTTTGCCTCAAATGCCTCATTACGCGGCGGCGGTGGACCTCCTCTATTTTTCTTCGTTGCTCTTTCTGTACAATTACAATCAGGTATTGTCCCGCCTTTCCCTGATGCTGCCGGACGAAAGTCTGCGGCGTGACGTGCACCTGTTGGCCGAACTCAACCACGTCGTATTGACAGGAGTGGCTCTGTTGGGATCGCTGTACCTGATCGTTTGGTGGACGGGAGTGGCGCCGACGTTTCTTTACCGCTTTCTGCAATTCCTGGATATGAATCGCCTGTTGTTGGCCGTGTTGCCCTTGTTGTTGCCGGTGGCGATGATGATGACCTTGACCTGGCGGATCAAGGAGCTGGTCATGGACGGCGTGTTCTCGAGCGCGTTTTGGCAGCGCTGAGCCCGAGGCTTGAATCGGAGCCGTCCCAAAGTAATCCGTGCGCCGGAGAATCGGGCGGGCGAGTAACCGGGCGGTCTGCCTCAATTCCGGAATTCGTCGAAGAACCGGTTCGCTTCCTCCAGCGTTTCCCGGGATCCGACGTCGTACCAGATACCGGGAATGGCCCAGGTGTAGACCGGCATGCGGGGGTAGAGCCATTGAATCAACCGCCCGGGTTTACCGGGGTCGTTTCCGGCGGCTAGGTAGTGTTTGATTTGCGGGAGCGTTTTGCGGGGAAAGAAGTAGAGGGCCACTCCGATCAGGGTCGTTTCCGGGGCCGGCGGTTTTTCGAGGAAAGAAGTGATCTGGCCTTCCATGTCCGTGTGTACTTCGCTGTAATTTTTGGCCGATTCCAGACGTCCGACGTCGTAGACCCCCAATATCGGTTCCTGAGTTTCTTGACAAAACACGCCGAAAGATTCCAGGGGGTGGCTGAAGAGGTTGTCGCCGGCGACCACGATCAGGTCGTCGGCGATCTCGTTTCGGCGAATTACCAAACCCAGATCGCCGAGAGCGCCTCGAGATTCCTCCCGGGTGCTGGAACCGTTATTGAATACCGTGATTCGGCAGGGCGTTTCCTTCGCCGATCGTTCGACCCAGTTTTCGAACTGGTCCGAAAATTTTTGATTAGCCACGACGAGCGTTTCGTTCAATCCAGCGGTCGTTCCGAAGGTATTCAGCATTCGTTCCAGAATGGGAACTCCGGCGACGGGAAGGAGAGACTTGGGTTGAGTTAGCGTCAGGGGATGGAGTTCGCTGGTATGGTCGGCGGCCAAAATGATTAATTTCATAGGCGCGGCCGGAGCGTCAATGACCGATATCCAGTTCCGGAGCGATGCGAGCGGTGAATTCCCGGCAGGCCTCCATGACTTTCCCGCCGGATTGGGCGGCCAGGGCTTGTTCGGCCAATTCTTGCGCTTGGGTGAGTTTGAGTTTCCGGACCAGATGCTTGACGGTGGGGATCAACGGAGCCGAAGTGCTCAGGTGACGAATACCCAGGCCGATCAGTAACGGCACGAGGGTCGGATAGCCGGCCATCTCGCCGCAGAGCCCGACGGGAATGTCGGCTTGGCGCCCGGCCTGGATCGTGTGCCGGATCAGCCGTAAAATCCCGGGATGAGTGGGTTCGTAGAGATGCGCCACCCGCTCGTTGGTCCGGTCTACGGCGGCGCCGTATTGGATGAGATCGTTGGTGCCGATGCTGAAAAAGTCGACTTCCCGGGCCAAGGCGTCGGCGATCATGGCGGCAGCCGGCGTTTCGATCATTACCCCGACCTTGATTTTTCCGTCGAAAGGCAGATTTTCCCGCTGCAGTTCCTGGCGGCAGGTTTCCAGGAGTTGATTGGCGTCTCGTAATTCCTGGATGCTGGAGATGAGCGGATAGAGCAGATAGATCTGGCCATGGACGCTGGCCCGGAGGATGGCGCGCAACTGGCACTTGAACATGTCTTGGTGCTGCAAGCAGAAGCGGATGGCGCGAACTCCCAAGGCAGGATTGGATTCTTCGAATTGGGTGAGAGCGGCGGGCATTTTGTCGGTGCCCAAGTCCAGAGTGCGGATAATCAGGGGACGCCGCTCCAGGTCGGCGGCGACTTGGCGGTAGGTTTGATATTGCCGTTCTTCGTCGGGGAATTCGGTGCAATTGAGAAACAGATATTCCGTTCGAAACAATCCCACGCCTTCGGCGCCGAAGCGATCGACGTCGCCCACTTCTTTGGGATGGTCGATATTGGCCATCAACCGGATCGTTTCGCTGTCTAGCGTTTGTCCGGGCAACTCCCGGAGCGACGTCAGTTCGTCGGCGAAATCCCGATGATGCCGTTGCAGATTGCCGTATTCGTAAAGCGTTTGTTTCGAGGGATGCAGGATCACGGCGCCGCCGTAGCCGTCCAGCAGAAGGGGTTGGCCCGATTTCAGGCGATGGGAGGCGTCGTGCAAGCCGACGACGGCCGGTAACTGCAGCGAGCGGGCCAAGATGGTGGTATGGGAAGTCGGGCTGCCGACGTCGGTGGCGAAACCCAACACCGTTTCCCGGTCGAAGAGCGCGGTCATCGACGGACTCAGATCGTGGCCGATGATAATCGAGGGTTCCTGGAGGTCGTCGAGCGGATTGTCGCTCCGGTCGCTCAAGAGATGGCTGTGGACCCGGAAGGCGATGTCGCGCAAGTCGCTTGCGCGTTCCCGGAGGTAATCGTCCTTAACGGCTTCGAGGGCCGAAATATATTTCTGCGCGGTCCGGTCAAGCGCCAGCGCGACGTTGATTTGTTCTTTTTCGACCAGATGAACTACTTCGTCGATGATGGCTTGATCTTCCAGAACCAGCATGTGAGATTCGAATATGCCCGCTTCCGAGGCTTCGACTCGCTGGCTGAGTTCCTGCTTGATTTTTTGGAGCTCTTCGCGAGTCGCGACCAGCGCCTGCTTGAAACGCTGGACTTCCGGCGCGACATCATGGGATTCGATGCGGTATTCGGGAATTTTCAGTACCCGTGGGCCGACCACGACTGCCGGACCTTGACAAACGCCTGGAGAGACGCCGATGCCTCGGAAAATAGATTCTGCCTGGTCCGGTTCGCGGGACACGGACGCCATTTTAGGGATATCGACCGAAAGGCGAAATCAAAAAACGGCAAGGTGGAATCTGAACGCCTTTTGAACTTGGACAATTGACCGTATCGGGTTAACTCAGGGGCATGATTACGGGTCGTTCCCTAGCCAATTTATCCTTGGTGGGATTCATGGGGGCGGGCAAGAGCACGGTGGGCCGGTATGTGGCGGGGCGGTTGCGATACCGATTCGTGGATACGGACACGCTGATCGAGCAACGAACCGGCCGCAAGATTCAGGAAATATTCGCTACCGGCGGCGAAGCCGAATTCCGAGCCATCGAGCACGAGTTGACCGGTGAAACGGCGCAATGGAAACGGACGGTAATCGCGACCGGAGGAGGTTTAATCACCTTCGACAACAATCTCGATTTGCTCCGAAAGGCCTCTTTCGTCATTTGCCTCTGGGCCTCCACCGATACGATTTACCGGCGCGTTCGCGGCAACCGGAACCGGCCCTTGCTTCAGACCGAAGACCTCAGAGGGACGATCGACCGGATGCTCAAGGCCCGGGCCGAGTTCTACAAACGGTCGGATTTGATCGTCAATACCGATAACCGGTCCCTTCGGATGGTGGTTCAACAGGTGTTGCGTCAGTATCGCAAGGCTTTCGCCGACAGTCGGGCCGCCGCAAAATAGACTGGGTTGGAGGCTTCGCCCGATGAATTTTCGTTACCTCAAGGATCAATTGCTCGCCCGGGCGGCCGAACTGGGATTTGACGCCTGTCGGGTGACTTCCGCCGAGCCGCCGGCCAGCGCCGAACATTACGATCGCTGGTTGGCCGCCAGGTATCACGGGCAAATGGCCTGGATGGAACGATCTCGGGAGAAACGCCGGGATCTCGCTCGGGTTTTGCCGGAGATTCGCAGCGTGATAACGTTGGCCGTCAGTTACCATCAGGACGAACCCGCAGCCGAAAATAAAAGTCCGGCTTCGAATCCGGGGGTGGTGGCTCGTTACGCCCGGTTTCCCGATTATCATAACGTTTTGGCGGCGAAATTGAAGCGCTTGACCGAAGAATTGATCGGCCTGGGCGCCGGCCGCACGCTGTGGTATGTCGACACCGGACCTATTCTGGAGCGCGACTTGGCGCAACGCGCCGGACTGGGATTTATCGGCAAACATACCAATCTGATCAGTCGTTCCTTGGGGAATTGGTTCTTTCTGGCCGAATTGCTAACGGCCGCGGAATTGCCGCCGGACGCTGCGGAGCGCAATCGTTGCGGCAAGTGCCGGCTGTGCTTGGATGCCTGTCCGACTCAGGCCATCGTGAAACCGTTTTCCTTGGACGCCAACCGTTGCATTTCCTATTTGACTATCGAATTAAGGGGGGCGATCCCCGTCGAGTGGCGTTCGGCGATCGGTAATCGGATTTTCGGTTGCGACGATTGCCTGGAAGTCTGTCCCTGGAATCGATTTGCCCGGGAGGGAAAAATCATGAAGGATCAGGCGACGATACCTTCGAAAGTCGCGTTGGAGGAATGGGCCGAAATGGATGCCGTCGAATTTGTCCGGCGTTTTCGGGACACGCCCTTGTATCGGACCAAATGGCAAGGGTTGATTCGCAACGTATGCGTGGCGTTGGGTAACGTCGGCAACCGGGACAGTCTGCCGGTTTTGGAGCGATTATCCCGCAATGCGAACGCCTTGGTCGCCGAGCACGCCCGGTGGGCGATCGGCCGGATCGAAGATCGTTTCCGGTCGGATTGAGTCGGAAGATTCGCCTTGCGGCGTCGGGATCGAATCCGCCGGTCGCTCCTGGTTATCGCTCGAAGAACGGTAGCCGGTAGCGAGAGGAGTTAGCTGACGAGTCGTAGTTGGTGGGCGCCGATACGTCAGTGACGTTTTGATTTCATGAGGTGAAGATCGGCGAAGACTTCGTTTGCCGCCGGTTCAAGCCAAGGTCGGATTCGCGGCGGTAAATTGTCGGAACTGTCCTCGGCACCAAAAAATTGTTCGTGCCCTCGGTTCAAGACTTCGCAACGGGGTTATCGGGCTGCAGCCGATTGCCAGCTACTCCGTCATGAAGAATTCGTTCGCTTTTGAAACGGAATATTTCTAATAATCTGGGAGGCCAGTCGTTTAACCTCGAGGACTCGCGATTGGATTTTGCGTTGATTTCTCGAAACTTAGTCAGGGAGCCTAGCTCGAGCGATTGGTTCGGCGCTGGATACGGCACTACGGTTTTGGCGCAGGTGCGAGGGGTTGGATTTAACGTAGCCGCTATGATCTGGCGGCGAAAACCAAAGAAGGAGAGTTATGAAGGACACCGAATTGGCGAAACTTTTACAATCGCATGGCTTCAGAGGCGAAAACCTACAAACGGCTCTGAACTTGCTTGTCAAGAAAGGCCTGACAAGGCACGGTAAGATTCGAATCGCCGAATCCAAAATCGCCGCGGTCGCCCGGATCTTCAAGGCGACTTTCGTTAGGCATTGCCGAAAATCCAAGTGCCAGCCGTTGTCGGACGAAACGCGTCAAAAAGTATTGGTCGATCCTGAACACTGCGAAAACTGTAAGGGGAGCGACAATCAGCTTGAAGTACAGTGTATGGTGCCGGCGATGATAGGCAGGGGATGTAAAAGGTTGTTGGTGGCCGGTGGATCCAAGGGTACTCGTAGTGAACTTAAACGACTCTGTAAGAAGCATATTGAAATCCGGTTTATAACGGACGACTCCAATGTGAACGGCAGAGCAATCGAGCCGCTGCTTGCTTGGTCGGATGTCGCCGTGATTTGGGTTTCCACAGAGATTGGTCATAAAGCTACGGCCGTGCTGCGGGGGCCAAAAGTGTTGAGGGTAACCAGAAGAAGCGTGGCGGCCTTGGCCGAAGCTGTTGGGGAGCATTGCGCCAGGATTGCTTGAGCGCGATCAGTTTGCATCAGAGACGAAACGTTTGGTTCAGACCGCTTGGGATATCGTCGACCGATCTGCCGAAGTTCGTTTTGGCGGGGAACTGTTGATGACGGTAAGGAGGCAAGCTCGAAAACGAGCCCGAAGGGGCGTTGGAATCAACGAAAAGGCAAGCCGTTTTCTGCAACTGGCAAATCGTGCAAGCGTGCCTCATCGATGGCAATTGGTTAAGTAAGCATCGGACTTCGGACGAACGTATCGGTACGATGATTCGAGGTGCCGGTGAGTGAGGGTAACTTCGTCGTTCGGCAGGAGGCTCGTAGATTGTCATGGTTGCATCGTTCTACGGTATTATACTGGAACGGCAGTCTTTCCGAGCGACGGAGACCAGACTAAAGTGTTGGATCATCCAATAAAGGTCAAGGATGTTTGGGGTGCAAGATACCAGAGAGTTTCGACCAAAAACAATTCGAAATCAATGTAATATCAGTCGGATGTAAGCGCTTGGATTTGTTCGTTCCAAATCACTTTTAAAGCGGCTGGAACGTTTGTCGTGTTGAGCCGAGATGTTAAAATCTGATTTAAAGTTTCCCTTCCTTTTGTTCCTACGCTGAGTAAAGTGGCAAGTATGTAGGTTTCGATATCGGCGAAGTTCACTTCGTGACCTTGGTGAAAGTATTTTCGCGCCTGTTTCAGGGCATCTAACTGAGGAGAAACTTTGACCAAAAATAAATAGTCATAAATTTCTGCAACGGCAATTTTAGTTTCAAAAGTTGTGCGGACACGGTGTTTGTCGACAACTCTCTCGGTAACTTCTGCTGCCAGCACAATTATATTTTTTGATTTCTATGTCCCCTGTTGCACCTGACGGATCATCGGCCACGTTAATTTCTTGCGTGTTGATTTCCCAGTTCAAATTAAATGATTCCCGGATTGCGTGGAATACCGCTTCTGCCATAAACATTGGAAAACGTCCACCGCTTGGAGTTTCTAGCAAATTATGGATGAGCTGTCGGTATTGTTCATGGCTGATCCGGCGTAATTTGGAAATTTGGATGGTGGTGTTCTCTCGCAGTAGGAGAAAGCGGTAAGCCAACACTTTCAACAGCTTTTCTAATTCAAATGGATTGGCGGCGTTGATTTGTTTTATAACATATAGAAATTTAGTGAAGGCATCGCGATCACGAATACCTTTACCCGTTTCTTCGTTGAATCCAACACTACGTCGGAAAACAGATAGAAACGGGCCCTTTGAGGCGGGAACCTGCTGTTCCATTAACAGTGGATTGACGACTTTTTCATCGAGAGATCGTCCACTGTAAGATCCTTCTCCGTGTTGAACGTAAGGCATTCTAGCGTCAGTATCAAGGTCGTCCAATCAAGCTAAAACGTATCCGAGAAGGGCTTCACGAAACGCTTGGGTAATCTTAGGGACAAATAACAGGTCTAAGCAACTATCTATATCTTGATTGCAGGGAGGAACGGTCTTGGTTAACAGGTATTCTTGCGCCTGTTCGAAGGCCCGGTTTAGCCGACTGGCAGCTGCATTATAGTTCATTGAATAGTTGGTAGTTGATCCAAATCGCTTCCTGACGCTGATTCTTGCTGGAATGGCAGGTTTTAGGCACGGCGTCGATTCGCTGAAAATCCTTATACAAATCATCCATCGTTTCACACCGATATCCTGATATCGCGCATCTGCCCTTTATTCGGCATAAGACCATCGCAAGTTGTCGGTGTTCGTCGTCGCTCAACTCATACCCATAGGCTTTACCTCTCGATCTGGATTCGTGAAGGTAGGGCGGATCGCAATAGAATAACGTGTTCGGAGAATCGTAAAGGCTGATAACATCAAGGGCGGGACGGTTTTCGATTTGAACGCGACTGATTCGTTCCGAGATACTCTGGAGGGCCGGGATTCCGCCGAACCAACGGGATACAACTCCCGACATTCCAGATCTGGAAGTTTCGCGACAGTTAGCCCAACGACCGATGGACCCTTTTTGCGCCAATCCCGAACGTGCTTGACGAGCGCGAACATAAAATCTGCGAGCTCGTTCGATGTCCGGAAGTGGATCACCATTGGTGGTACAGGCGATAAAGAATTCCTCTCGACTGAATGGAGTAAGCGATATTTCCCGCACCAAAGTATCCGCTTTCGTTCGTAATACGCGAAAAAAATTCACCACTTCACCGTCCAAATCGTTATAAGTTTCGACAGCCGACGGATTTCGATTCAGTAAAACTGCGGCCGATCCCCCGAACGGTTCGCAATAGTGGTGGCATTCAGGGAGAATAGGCAATATCCAATCCAAATGGCTGAATTTTCCTCCATACCAACCGAAAGCGATCTGTTTTCTGCGGTTTCGAACCTGAACGGTGTTAGTGGCGCAATCAGAATTCGTATCCATGTAAATCGGGGAAGGACGTCGCTTGTTATTCATGTTACCCGTTTTTGACGACCAAAACTGCAATGTTTTATGTTCATATTCAGCGCGAACTAAAAAATGCTTGGGACAATTCTCCAATCAAATCAATCAACAGTGTTCTGCATTTTTTCGCGTTTTCCGTTCGGTCAATAATCGAGGGTTCAGTTATAATGGCTCGGCAAACAGCTCCGTTCGAGGGCCTTTGAAAGACGTCATCCGAATAAGACCCATTAGACTGCGATACACCGATCACAGTCCCTCCTGCTGCCTTAACAGTTTCGCTTCGGCGTCGCTCAACCTCTAGTTCGTTCTGGTATGCAAGCATAATTGCAGAGCGAACAAAAGTCGCCGCGACTAGCCGACGCCGGCATTTCACGTTTTCGTTTTGGCGTCGGCTGGGAACCACCAAAGCCTTTTCGTGATAGGATGTCATTGGGCAGGCACTTCTCGGCATCCTCTGGCCAAGCCGAGTCGTCTCATTTTCTTGTCTGATACCGGTGCATTTGTCAAGCTATTCGATTTTTTTCGTTGCTCTACTGAAACTGGTGCCGGAGGACGGCGACGAACGACACGGGGTGCTCTGCGACAGTCCCTGTTGTAGTGCGGTGGATTGGGCTGGGGCGTCAATGGCCATGGTTGCAGCAATTCGCATGCAGCCTTTTAGATTCCAGGATCTTGAGATTAGCCGAGTGGGTGCCGGCGGAAACGGCGGCAGCGAAACGCGATTGCGATTCGGATGGAGTTTCAGGATTCGTCGCCGACGGTGGCGTCCTGCTTCGGATCCCAAAATTCGGTGTCGTCGCCGAATAGTTCGACTCCGAGAGACCGGAGGGCGTCGTCGTCGTTTTTTTCGAGTTTTTCGTAACCCGGATGATGGGAACTCTTGTAGGGATCGTTGTGGCGAGTGTTGTAGCAGCAAAGCAGGGACCAACGGGGATCGGGCGATCGATTGGCCGCCGAGCAATGCAGGGTGTTCGAGTGAAAGTAGAGTACGTCACCGGGGTCCAGTTCGGCGTAGACCAAATCCATTAACTTCCGAGCGGCGTCGACCCGTTCGGGATCGGCACCGGTCTGATGTCCGTAACGACCGTGTTCGATGCGGCCCATGTGGTGGGATCCTTTGAGCAATTGCAGACAGCCGTTTTCCTGGGTGTTGGGATCGATGGCGATCAAGGCCGATCCCATATCCGGATAGAGGCAGCCGTTGAGATACCAATAGCCGTAGTCCTGATGCCATTCCCAGGAACCGCCCGTTCGAGGCTCTTTGATGCTCATCTTCGAATGATAATGATAGACTTCGTCGCGCAGCAATTGCTCCATCGAATCGACGATTCTCGGCAGACGAGCCATGGTGCCGAAGACATTCTGGCCGGCGTGGTTCCATAACACCAATTTGGCGACGCCTTCCTTGGTGTCCTTCAGGTCGTGGGCGTGCCGTTTGAATGCGGGATCGACTTTGGCGGCTTCACGGACGATTCGCATTTCTTCCGAATCGAAGAGGCCACGGACGATCAGATAACCGTCTTCGTCGAAAGCGCTGATTTGATCGGGAGTCAGAGGCATGGCGGTTGAATATGTGTTGGTCGGTCGCCGGTGCGAGCGCCGGCTTATTCGAGTATCCAGTCGACCAAGTCGGGTTCGCGAAAATTCAAGCGGTCGGTCCGGCCGGCGTATCGTCGCCGCAGGAGCCGTTGCGTTTCTTCCGGTTCTCCAGCCAGCCAGAGCGGTTGGGTCGCACCGGCAACCAGGAAACCGGGCAAATCCAGGTATCGAGCTCCGCCAGGGAGGAAATCCGGGTCGCGGATGGATTCGACGGCGCCGAAGCGGAATCCTGCGGTATCGATAACGCACCGGTGAATCGCGTCGTCATCTAGGCTTCTGGCTACCGCCGCCCAATGGCCCGCGCCTTCCAGTCCGATGAGTACGATCCGTTCCGATTCGCGAGGGTTGGAGCGAACGAATTCCACGACGCTCAGCACGTCATGCACCCGTTGAGCGAAGACAGCGTGATTATAGCCGTGCGTGTAGGCGGCGGCTTCCCTGGAGGTCTGAGAAACTCTGCGGGTTTGGGTTAGCGGTTGGTCGCCGGTCAGAAATTCGCCTTGGTAGATCAGATCGGGACCGGCGACGGACACACCTCGATCCAGTAACCGGCGAACCGTTCTGTGGACCTCGTCGTGTTCGTCGTAAAGTCCCGCCTTGCCGTCGGGAGATAACCAGATCGCCGTTACCCGATTCCACGAATCGGGATAGAGGAAGGTGACGGGGAGGGATTCGTTCCAGGTCCGGTTGTGCAGCAGTCCGGTCATTTCCAGATAGCCTTGGCGTTCGGTCTTGCGGCGGAGATCCCATTCGAGATCGCCGGCTTCCGTTAGATTGCGGCCCGCGACGACATGTTGGGCCGGTCGAACCGCCGCGACGAATCGTTCGGGATCGGTCGCCAGGGCCCGAAGTTTTTCTTGGGTGTCTCGGTGCCAGTGCCCGAGCAATTGCCGTTCGAATTCTTCGCCCCCTTGCGGTTTGGGGTGGGTTTCGTTCCAGACCGTCAGCTGCGCGCGCGACTGAAAAACGTAGTCTCGTTCCAGAATCGGCTCTTCTTGGCCCAGCTGTAGATGGCGATTGAACCAATGATACATGGCGGTGCGGCTGACCGAATTGTAATTGTGTCCGAAATGATTGAGCGCCTTCAAGGTGACGTGATTTTCCTGGCCCAGCATCCGGTAGAGAGCCTGAAGTTCCGGGAATCCTTTTTGGGGCATTTCCACCGTCCAGTCGTTCGCGCCGGACAGGCCTAAGGGACGCGGAGCGAACAGGGCGGCGAATTCCACGTTGCCGGTGCCGATGCGCAGCAGGCTGGCGTTTTCGCAAGTGCATCCGCCTTGCATGGCCGTACTGACCATGACGGCGGGAAAGGCCGTGGCCAATCGCTCGTCGATCGCCGCGAGCATGAAGGTTTGCGTGCCGCCGCCGCTGGCTCCGGTGATTCCCAATCGTTCGGAATCCACGTACGGCAAGGTTTCCAGAAAATCGAGCGCGCGGATCGAATTCCAGGATTGCAGCCCCATCACGCTTTGCAGCTGAGACTCGGCTTGAGGACTGAATAATCCCCATCCTTCCGGGCGATTCATCTCCGGCCGTTGCCGAGCGAAGCGGTGAGCCAGTTCGTAACTGATCTGTTCGCTGTCCGCGTACCCGATCATGTCGTAGTGGAACACGACGCATCCTATGCGGGCCAATTGGACGCAACGCGCTTGCAGCGGACTGCGCCCGCTCTGTTCGAATCGTTCGGCTCCCTGCGCGATTTCTTGCCGGATTCGGGCATTGTCCATGAATCGTCCTGCCGCCCAGTGGCCGTGCGGGCACAGCACTCCTGGAAAGGGCCCGTCGCCCACGGCTGGCCGATAGAGATTGCCGGTGACGAAAAAACCCGGGAAAGATTGAAAATAGACTTTTTCGACGGTGTAGCCGTCAAACGCGGTTCGCCCGTGAACGACCGCTTCCAGGGGCGATTTGGCAGGCAGGGGCAAGAGGCCTTGCGAAACCAGAATGCGGTTCCGCACTTGTTCCGAGCGGGCCGACCATTCTTCGGGGCTCTTGGGAACCTCCAGGGGAAAATAACCGTTCAGGTCGGTCAGCGGATTCAGGCGGGAGTCGGTTAGCCGCTCGCCGGGCTGCAATGCCGCAGGCGAAGCCGAAACGAATGTCCAGGCGGCGACCGCGATCGAAAAAAAGCACGTCGAGAATGTGGCGAGGGGGGATTTTTCCCCGGGAAGATACGGAGCGTATCGGGAGCGCATGACGGCATTTAATCCGAATCGAGCGAACGATGCAATTCGAACCCGGCGCCGCTGACCTGGCGGTGTTAGGCGTTAGGGCGCCGATTTCGAAACCAGTAATCGATCAGGACATTAAATTCGACCTCTTGGATGGTCTTCAAGGCCAAGCAGTCGAACGAGTCGGCCGGGCGCTCGAGCGCGTCGTGGCAAGCGTCGACAAAAGCGATGGGATCCCATCGTCCGCCGGGAATCAATTCGTTCAACCGGTCGTAGAAGAGATACCGTTTGATTGATTTTTCCGTCGGCCTTTTTTCGGCCGGGTTGAACTCTTTCCTGAGGGTCTGGGACAGCAACCGGTAACAAGGATGATCTCCGGTTTTCCTGAACCAGTATTTGGCGTTGCTGTTGTCCGGTTCCCTCCGGTGCATGATGCCGTGCAGCAAACTGCCGTCGGCGGTAGGGATGCGCCGCGAAATATCGTGCGAACCTTCCAGGTCGTCGTGCCATAACAGCGCGGCGGAGCGCAGCAATTGCCGAAGCGCGTCGTTCAATTCGTAGTTTCGGCAGAACTTGTCGACGACCGGCAAAAACTCGTTCGGGTTTTTCGCTTGGGTGCGTTTTTCCGGTCCCAAGGAAGGAAGGTCTGCCGTCCAAGTAAGATTCAAAAAGGCACGGGTCGAGTCGAGGACTCCGGAGGGGATCATGGGTTGGCGATAGCGATGAGGACTTAATGGTTGTCGTCGGCCTGGGAATCGGACGGCTCTTCCGATTCCTGGACATCGGCGGTTTTTCGAAGTCCGGTCAGATAGGTTTTGAGTTCTCGCTGGCGGCGTCCCTCGCGAAGATCCTCCAACACGGTTTCTTTGATTTCCTCGAATGGGTGCGCTCGGGCGGGTTCCTGGCCGATGACTTTCGCGATGTGAAATCCCTGATACGAGGCGAATACCGGACTGATTTCGTCGATTTTCATCGAAAAGGTGACGAATTCGAATTCGTCCATCAGTTCGCCGCGCTTGAACCAGTCCAGGTCGACTTCCTCGGCCGGCTTGTCGGAGAACTCTGAGGCCAAGGTCACGAAATCTTCGCCGTCTACCAGCCGCTGCCGGACTCGGCAACATTCGGCGAACAGGGCCTCCTTGTCCTCGGTTTGTCGCAGCGATTTGTAGATATGCAAGGCCCGGACGCGGGCCTGAGTGGTGTAGTCGCTGATATTTTCCTGGTAGTACTGCCGCAAGTCCGCTTCAGAAATGGGAGGTAAGTCGGCGCAAACCTGATCGATAAAACGGTCCACTTGATCGTCGAGTCCGATCTGGCGGCGCAACATATCCGTTTGATCGGGCAGCAATCCGGTTCGGGCGAAGAGCTGGGCGTCACCGCCGCAATCTTTTTTCAGCCGGTCGATAGTTCTGTCCAGTTCCGTTTTGTCGGGGGGCGGGATGGTTTTTTCGGCTTGGCGAATCAGCAGGAATTGTTCGATCACGTTCTCCTTGGCCTCGGCGAGGAATTCGTCGTCTCGTTCGCAGCAACTGACTTGGCTGCGTTGCTCGTGATAAGTCTTGATTCGGGAGAATTCCTGGTTGATCAATTCGGCGTCGATTGGTTCTCCGTTGACGGTAATCGGCATGAATCCAAGCTAGCGGGGAGAACGGCAAAGGTCAAATTATCGCCGGTTGCGGCGGAACCGCCTCGGAATGAATCGGCTGGGGCGAACTCGGCAGCAGGCGTTGCCGGTTATGCGAATTGACAGAGCGTTATGGCCTGCTTAGCATCCTTCCCGTTCGTAGACCGTAGTAATCAGCCGAAGGAACAGCCATGCCAATTGCGACAGGAACCAAAGCGCCCCAGTTTACCTTGAAATCCAAGCGGGGAGACGACGTTACTGAAGTGTCCTTGAGCGATCAAATCGGCCGGCGCAATACCGTGCTCTTGTTTTTTCCGTTGGCGTTTACGGGAGTTTGCACCACCGAATTATGCGACGTGACGGCCGGGATCAAGCAGTACGAAGAATTAAACGCCGCCGTAATCGGGATCAGCGTGGATAGCCCGTTCGCCCAGGAGTCGTGGGCCCAGCAAGAAAATATCGGGATCCCGTTGGCCAGCGATCTCGACAAGGGCACGGCCCGGGATTACGGGGTGTTGCTCGACGACTTGATGGGCTTCGGATCGGTCAGCGCCCGAGCCGCCTTCGTGATCGACAAGGAAGGAATCGTGCGGTACGCCGAACAAACCCCGACGCCCAAAGAATTGCCGGATTTCGAAGCGATCAGGTCGACGCTTCAGGGTTTGCAATAGGACTCGGCGAAGGAGGCATGAGCGGAAAAACCAAGATTGGACTGATCGGCACCGGAGTGATGGGCCGCAGTATGGCGGGCCATTTGCTGACCGCCGGCCATCCGGTCTATCTGTTCAATCGGACCCGGGAAAAGGCGGAAGCCTTGTTGGCCCGAGGCGCTACGTGGTGCGACTCGGCGGGCGAGGTTGCCGCCGCCGTAGAGATCACGATCACGATCGTCGGTTTTCCGGAGGACGTCAAACGGATCTATCTGGCAGAAAACGGGATTCTGGAGTGCGCCGGTTCTGGAGCCGTCGTGGTCGATATGACGACTTCCAGTCCCGATCTGGCGCGCCAGATCTATCGGGCCGCGAAGTCCCGGGGCGTCAAGTCCTTGGACGCTCCGGTTTCAGGAGGCGATATAGGCGCCCGGGAAGCGAGACTGTCGATCATGGCCGGCGGGGACGCCGACACGTTCGAAGCCGTCCGCCCGGTGTTCGAATTGTTGGGAGCCAACATCGTATTGCAGGGGCCGGCCGGAGCCGGGCAATACACTAAAATGTGCAATCAGATCGCCATCGCTTCGGGAATGGTGGCCGTTTGCGAATCGCTGGCCTATGCGGCCAAGGCCGGACTCGACCCCCAGACCGTGCTCAAAAGCATCGCCAGCGGAGCGGCAGGAAGTTGGTCGCTCAGCAATTTGGCCCCGCGTATCTTCCAGGAGGATTTCGCTCCCGGTTTTTTCGTGAAACATTTCCTCAAGGACATGCGCATCGCCCTCGAGTCCGCCCGGGACATGAATCTCGAATTGCCGGGCCTCGAACTGGCCAAGGAGTTGTACGACCGGCTGGCGGCCGCGGGAGGAGCGGACGACGGCACGCAGGCCTTGTTTAAGCTCTATCGGGGAACCGGGTAAGAACTGGGGCAGAGCCGGCGAAGTCCGGGATTGGTGATAAAACTTGAGAATCGCTCCGAAATGGGGTAGGATTAAGGCGTGGGCTGTTTTAGAAGCTCATGCGGCAAGTGGTTATGGAGTACAATCGTCGTCAATTCGGAAGGGTTTTCGGCACCGTCGTAGGCGGATTCGCCTTGGCAGGATGGTCCGAAAGTCTGATCGCGAGTACCACGGAAAGCTACTTGGTCAGAAAAGGGGATACTTTGTGGAGTATCGCCAATAAATTTGGCTTGGGCGTTCGGGATCTTAAGAGTCAAAACGGACTCTCTTCCTCGGTTATTCATGTTGGGCAACGCCTTCGGATTCCGGGACTCACCTCCACTATCCGGCGGAATATCGGACATCCGGGCGTCAAGCGCTCGAAGTGGAAGCGCATCATCGTCCATCATTCTGGCACGGCGGTCGGCGACGCCAAGAGTTTCCACAATTTCCATAAACGGAAGATGGAGAACGGCTTGGCCTATCATTTCGTGATCTGCAACGGCAGCACCAAAACCACTCGGGACGGTCAAATCGAGGTCGGCCCCCGTTGGAAACGGCAGATCCAGGGAGGGCATGTCCGTGGCCTGAAGTATAACGCGAATTCGGTGGGCATTTGCCTGGTCGGCAATTTCGAAAAGACCCGCCCGACGGCCAAGCAGTTGGATGCTCTGAACAAATTGACGCAGTATCTGCACGTTAACCTGTTCTCCAAGCGCACTACCGTCATCGGGCACAAGGATTTGCAGGGGCAGAAAACCGTTTGTCCCGGCAAGTACTTCCCCTTGAAGGCTTATCGGAGCCGATTCGCCTGAGTCGGTTTCGCGGCTCGTCGTCCCTTTCTTCGCCGGCGTTCAGCGCCGGGCTTTTTCTTGGGATCTTCAAAGATTCGTTGCCAGCTTTTTCTCCGCTTCTCACAATGGCGGCGAGTGAAATCGATGACCGGTCATGGCCGGGGAGAGAGTTCCGCCTACGGCTATCGGGCGGAGGTGGAGATCTTCGGGATTAATCGAAAACAGTTGGACGTTAAGCTGTCCTTGCCTTGGCGGCTGGATAGTCTGGAACGGGAAATCCGGGAACGGTTGCAGCGCAAGCTGTCGCGCGGGCAGGTATCGGTTCGGGTTTCCGTGTTGACGATGAGCGGCGAGAAGGTCATGCAGGTCAAGGTGAACGAATCGGCGGCCCGGCAAAGCCTGGCGCAGCTGCGAAAGTTTGCCCGAGCCAACGATATGCCGGAAGATATCGAGCTGGGGGATCTCGTCCGGGTGCCCGGCGTGTTGCAGGTAGAACCCGGAGTCGAAGATCTCGAGCGCGTGCGCCCGATGATCCTGCGGGCGACGGACCGGGCCCTGAGCGGTCTGGTGGCCATGCGCCAAACGGAAGGTCGTCATTTGCAGCGGGATCTGAAAGGACGCATCGTCGCCATGCGGCGTTCGGCCGTCCGGGTTCGGCGGCAAGCGCCGCAGGTCGTGCGGCATTACCGGGAACGTCTGCGGCACCGCATCAGCGAAACCGTCGACGAACCGTTAGACGAGGACCGCTTGGTCCGGGAGGTCGCGTTGTTCGTCGAGCGGTCGGACATAACCGAGGAGTTGACCCGGCTGGAGAGCCACTTCCGGCAATTCGAACGGTTGGCGCGTTCCCGGAAACCGGTCGGTCGGACGTTGGATTTTCTGGCGCAGGAGATGCAACGGGAAATTAATACTCTGGGCGTCAAGGCGCACGACATTACGATTTCGCGGGAAGTGTTGGAGCTCAAGACGGAGTTGGATAAAGTCCGGGAACAAATTCAGAACGTGGAGTAGGTTCCGCCATGGACGGTATTCTTTTCTTGTTGTCGGGTCCTTCCGGCGTCGGCAAGACGACGGTGTGTCGGCGACTGTTGGAAGCCGACCGGGCTTTGACGCGGGTCGTCACTTGCACGACGCGGCCGCCGCGCTTGGGGGAAACAGACGGGATCGATTATCACTTCTTGGACCGGCGGCAGTATGAATCCCGTATCGCCGAAGAGGCGTTTCTGGAAAACGCGATGGTCTACGGCAATTGGTATGGCACCCTCAAGAGCGAAGTCGTGGCCCGGATTGACCGGGGTCAGGACGTCTTGTTGAGTATCGACGTCAAGGGCGCGGCGCAGCTGCGGGAGCGAGCTCTTACCGAGCCGATCATCAGCCGCTCGCTGGTCACCGTTTTTTTGACGCCGCCGTCATTGGACGAGCTGGAACGGCGCTTGCGGCAGCGTCGCTCGGATTCGGCTTTGGCCATCGATCAAAGGTTGGCGGCGGCGGAGCAGGAATTGAAGCGTTCCCGGGATTTCGACTTTCTGGTGATTAGTGATACGATGGAAGAGGACTCGCGCCGCGTGCAGGTCATTCTGGAAGCGGAAAAGTTGCGCCGCCGGCGGCCAACCTCGGGAGCAATCCCGGACGGCGATGCGGCCGAAGGGAATTCGTGCCGTGAGCAGATCATTCTGGAAGCGGAAAAGCTGCGCCGTGAAGCGGCGCGACTGCCGGAAGCCTTGGCTCGGGTCTGCAGTGATTGCGTATGAAAAAAAGGGTCGTTTTGGGGGTCACCGGATCTATTGCCGCCTATAAGGCGATCGATTTGGTCGGGCATTTGGTCCGGGGCGGTTGCGAGGTCGACGCTGTCCTGACGTCCGACGCTCAACGATTCGTTACCCCTCTGGCTTTCAAAACACTGGCCCGCCGGCCGGTGGTCAGCGATCTCTACGACGAGGAAGAGGGTTGGAAACCTTCTCACGTCAGATTGGCCGACGAGGTGGATTTGTTGTTGATCGCTCCGGCGACGGCTAATTGCCTGGCCCGGTTGACCTATGGCTTGGCCGACGACGCCTTGACTTGCATTGCTCTGGCCCTCAATCCCGAAGCCAAGCTGTTGCTGGCGCCGGCGATGAACGGAAAAATGTGGCGGCATCCGGCGACCCGGGAGAACGTCGCCATGTTGGAAAAACGGGGCGCGGTTTTCATCGGGCCGGCTGAGGGGATGCTCTCCTGCGGCTACGAAGGCATCGGCCGTTTGTGGGAAACCGAAAGCATTGCGCAACAGGCCCTGGCGATGTTGGGTCCCTGAATCATGCCTGAGACCACGAAATACGATAGCCCCTTCGCCTTGCTCCGGCGTCTCTTCGCGTGGCCGGAAGCAAACGAGGAACATCGGCGCCGGGAGTGGTTCGATCGGTTGTCGCACGTAGAACGGAATTCCGGACTTCCGGTCAAGGCTTCGGCGATCCTGTTGCTGATCGGTTACTTGTTCTCGCCGGATTGGGAAGAAATGGATCGGCGGGGCGTGATGTTGGAGAACGTCCGGACGTTGTTCGTTTTTTATATCCTGATCAACTTGGGAGCGGGCGTGATGTTGATCGGCATGCGCCAATTGCCGCTGGCGGCGCTGTTGCTGCTGGTCCTCGGGGTAGCGACTTTCGACGTGTTGTTTCTGGGGGCGATGACGATGTTGACGGGCGGTTTCGACAGTCTGTTGTATTGGATGTTCGTATTGTTGATCGTCCGCAATTCCCTGAGCATCACCGGGGGCTTTCTGCAGATTTCGCTTAACCTGTTCGCCATTTTCGTTTTTTGGGCCGCGGGCGAGATGGAATTGCAGATCGATCGGTTGGATAAACCCGAGGCGATTTTGCCGGGAGAACCCTATTATTTGAAGATCGTGATCTTGGGACTCATGACGGCTTGTTGTTACGGCGTGCAGTCGCTCTTCGAACGGCAACGCAAGGCGAAAGACGAGTTGCGGGAGCATGCCATCCGGCAGGAACAATTGCAGGCGGCCGGGAGGTTGGCGGCCGAAATTGCGCATCAACTCAAGAATCCCCTGAGTATCATCAACAACGCCGCCTACAATCTGCAGACGACCAAGCGGCGCGGCAAGACGATCACCCAGCAGATCCAGATCATTCGGGAAGAGGTCGATCGTTCCGACCGGATCATCACCAATCTCATGGGATTCGCTCAATTGAAGGAAGGAAAGATCGAACCGTTGAACATTCCCGAATATCTGGACCGGTCGATCGATCGGGTCTTCCCGAAAGCGGCCGCCTTTTCGATCACCGTGCACCGGGACTATCAATTGGCCTTGCCCTTGATCTTCATGCAACGGGGACATCTTTCGGAAATCTTCGTCAACGTGTTGCAAAACGCCCGCGAGGCCCTGGAACCGGGAGGGACGATTCACATCGGCGCGCATTACGGGGATAATTATTCGGTGGTCGCGACCATCGAAGACGACGGGCCGGGCATGGAGGAAGATCAGTTGCGGCAACTGTTCGAGGCATATTATACCACCAAGCAGCACGGCACGGGTTTGGGATTAGCCATCGTCAAGCATAACGTCGAATTATACGGCGGCACCGTGACCGTGGAGTCCGAATTGGGCAGGGGAACCCGGTTTCGATTGATTTTTCCCGCCCGAACTTTGATGAAATTGCGGCGATGACTTCGAATTTACCGCCATTGCTCATCGTCGACGACGAACGCAATATGCGTCTGTCCTTGGAAACGGTGATGGACGACAAGGGCTACGAAATCCGTTCGGTCGAATCGGCGGAAGAGGGATTGGAACTGCTGCGCCAGCAGGAGTTTTTCCTGGTGGTGACCGACGCTCGCCTCGGGGGAATGAGCGGTTACGATTTCTTGAAGGAGATTCGGAAAAAATGGCCCGAAATTCCGGTGTTGATGATCACGGCTTACGCGACGCCGAAATTGGCGGTGGAAGCGATCAAGGGGGGAGCCGTGGACTATCTCGCCAAGCCATTCGCCCCCGAAGAGTTGATCTATGCGGTTTCGCGTTGCGCCGAGCGCTACCGGTTGTTGCAGGAGAACGCCAAGTTGAAGCAACAGACTTCCCCGGCTTTCGGCTTGGAACGAATCATCGGCCAGTCGGAAAAGATCGAAGCGTTGCGCACGCTGATCAAGACGGTAGCTCCCACCGACGCTACGGTGCTCATCTTGGGAGAGAGCGGCACCGGTAAGGAATTGATCGCCGGGGCGGTCTATGCCTTGAGCAAGCGAAGCGAGCGGAAATACGTCCGGATCAATTGCGCGGCCATTCCGGAGCAGTTATTGGAAAGCGAACTCTTCGGCCATGAAAAGGGCGCTTTTACCGGTGCGATCCGAAACAAGGCTGGCCGGGTGGAAGAAGCCGACGGCGGCACGGTGTTCCTAGATGAAATCGGCGACATGAGCCGACCGTTGCAGGCCAAGTTGCTTCGTTTTCTCGAAGACGGGACTTTCACTCGGGTCGGAGGCAACCAGGAATTGAAAGTGAATGTCCGGCTCATCGCCGCCACGAATCGGGATATCGTTTCAGCGATCGAATCGGGAGCGTTCCGGGAGGACTTGTTTCATCGGCTCAATGTCGTGCAATTCATGCCGCCGGCTTTGCGGGAACGGGGGGAGGACATCGAACGGCTCGCCAATTTTTTTCTGCAGCAATTTTGCCATTCGACCGGCAAGCGGCTGAGCGGCTTCAGTCCGGAAGCGACGGCCTTGTTGAAAACGCACCGGTGGCCCGGCAACGTGCGGGAATTGCGTAATGCCGTGGAGCGTTGCGTCATTCTCGAAACCGGCTCCGAAATTCAGGTGTCCAGTTTACCGGAATTCAAGGTCGAGTCGCGATTGAGCCGCATCGAGGCTTCCCGCCTCATGACGGGGGAAACTTCCTTGGAGAATTTGGTCGACGATTTCGAGCGGGATTGCATCGTGGACGCTCTGGCTCAGTATCGTAATAATCTTGAAAGTGCCGCGGAAAGCCTGGAAATTACCCTCTCTGCTCTTCAACGCCGCATGAAACACTTCAAGATTCCAATCGGCTCCAGCAAAAAGGCCGGGCGGGGAGCCGGCGGTCCAAGTCCGAGGGCGCGAAGATGAAGGGGTGGATGCCGTTTATGTTGGGCATCGAAGGGGAGAACAAATTCTTTTCGTTATTGTTCAACGACTTTGCCGTTCTGGCGTTATTGGGACTGGTATTGTTGTTGGTGCTGGCCTCGTTCGCCAAGTTATTCGTCCGCCGCGGCAAATCGAATTCCCGGAAAGCGACATCGTCCCGGAGCCATCGTTCCGGGCGCCGTCGGCGCCGCCGGCGGCAACACCGGCCCAGCAATCTCACCTTGGCCGAAACGAGCGGATTACCGGATAAAACCGAGAATCCTGACGGCGCCGCATGATGGAGTTGGCTACGGTTTGCAAGCGCCGAAGGACGGTAGCTTGCCGTTCATCAGGGCGCGGGGGCGGAAAAGGCCGGTCGGCTTTGAGCGGCGAGGAGCGGAGCGACCGGCCATCGCTGATCGGTTGAAACCATGGAAACTGCTCGTTTCATTACGTCGCGAAGCCGGTCCAATCTGGCATTTGCGTTCGCCTTGTTGCCGCGGGAAAAACGTCGCAGCATGTGCTCGCTGTACGCGTTTTGCCGGGAAGTGGACGATGTGGCCGACGACGATTCGGTGCCGTTGGCCGAACGAAGACGGCAGTTGACGTGCTGGCGGGAAGATATTCGAAACATCGCGGAGGGAAAAAACCCCCAATTACCGGTTAATCAAGAATTGCAACCGGTCGTTCAGCGTTACGGTTTGGATTGCGAATTGTTCGAGAAATTGTTGACGGGAGTGGAAAGCGATCTGGACAAGACGCGCTATCGCACTCACGAGGAATTGCAAGGTTATTGCTACCGGGTTGCGTCAGTCGTCGGATTACTGAGTATCGAGATCTTCGGTTACCGACAGCCCGCTTGTCGTGATTACGCTGTCAAGCTGGGACTGGCGTTGCAGTACACGAATATTTTGCGGGACGTCAAATCGGACGCCGAACGAAATCGGATTTATCTTCCCGAGGAGGATTTGTTGCGTTTCGAAGTGACCGAAAGGGAAATACTGGAAGGACGTTACAGTGAACGCTACCAAGCGCTGGCGCGACATTTTGCCGATCGAGGCAAGGCGTTTTACCGGGAGGCCGTCGGTTTGTTGCCGGTGGAAGACTATCGGTCCATGGTCGCTGCCGAGTCGATGGGTTGGATCTATTGGAGCTTATTGCAGCGTTTGGAATCGCACCGCTTCGATGTGTTTCGACCCGGACTGATTCGGGTGGCGAAATGGCAAAAGGCCTGGCTCTTGGTTTTAACCGGTTTGCGGGCGAAGCTGGGACGGCGGCCGGGATGGTACGGTTGAGATCCCAGGAGTCGCCGGGTTTCGGTTATCGTTTCGTTGTCGGGACTGGTTAGCGGTTCAGACTTCGGATAACGAGGCCTTGCAGCCACCATTTGCCGGGCGTTTCGACTCCCAATTGCGGCGAGCTATCCAGTCGCAGCGATTGTCCGGCTCGCAAGATGCCGAGGTCGCTGAGGATACCTTCTTGATTTCTTGAATCGTTATCGGCGTCGAGGCAATAGACGGCTTGAGGCGTGGAGTCGCCGAGCCGGTAAGTGCCGCCGCAACTGCCGGTTTCGCCGACCGCCAGGGAAATCGATTCGAGCAACACGTCCCGGTCGAAGACGATCGAAAGGGCCCGGCCTCGGTCGACGCTTTGGTTGCTCCCTGAGCGCAATCCCAAGCCGAGATCGCCGATCGCGAACGCATCGTCATTCAAAACGTCGCTCCCCCGCAAACCGGTGATCTTGACGGTAATGTCCCGAGCCGTGAGCGAATGGCCTTCGGTGGATTTACCGGCGAAGTTTCGTTCGGGGAGGCGGGCGTCAGTCCAATCGAAAACGATTCTCGGACCGGTCGGGATCGAAACGAGTCGATGACCGCCCGCCAGCCGATGCCGGGTTGCCGTTTCGGTCAACCGATCGATCAGGAAGCGGTGCCGGGGATCGTCGATCAGGTTGACGGATTCCTTCTGATCGGAGCTCAGTTCGTAAAGTTCGTACGGCCGGGCAATTCCGGAGCGCACCAACCCGGCGTCGAAGAAAATTTTCCATTGGCCGGGAACTGCCTGGCCGTCGAATACCGGTGAATCCCAGCGCATGGCCATGGCGGCCGGATCGTCTCGGGCTTCCTTGTGATCGCTAAAGAAAAGAGGAATTTGACGCCGGAAGGATTTACCCTGTAGCGCAGCCAATACGCTGAGACTGTCTTCTCCGCCTTTTTCGCTCGAGGAGTTGTCGGGAAGTTCGACATCGAGAATCTCGGCGAAGGTGGCATACAAATCCTGTAGTCCGAAAACAGCGGCGCTCGTCGCGCCTTCGGTGGCAGGATTGCCGTCGCCGACCTGGCCTCGAGGCCAACTGGCCAGAAACGGCACCCGGTGTCCCCCCTCGTAGCAACTTCCTTTGTTGCTTCGGAAGGGGCCGGTGGCGACGTCGTCGTTTTTTTCGGCACCGTTGTCGCTGGTGAAAATCACGAGGGTGTTGTGGATTAGTTTTCGTTTCGGATTGCGGGGATCGGGAGTAGTCGATAGCCAGTCGAGGATCCGGCCGAGCGCAACGTCGTTTTCGTAGATGTAATCGTATCTTTGAGACATCGGTCGGCCGTCGACCGTGCGAGCGGCTCCGGCTACTTTGCGGCCGGCGATAGTTTGGTCGGGGGTGTAGGGTCCGTGATTGGAATTGGCCGGGTAGTAGAGAAAAAAAGGTCGGGTGCGCGTTTCGGATCGGGCGATATGTTCTTGTAGAAATTCGAGGGCATGATCGGAATGCCGGCTACCTAACTTGCTCAGTACGTAGGCGTGGGGTCCGGAATCCTGGAGTAATTTACCTTCACCGGCGGTGCTGACGGCTTGGCGTCCGTGAAGATGACCGGGGCCGATAGTTTGGTCCGGGAAGTTTCGTTTTCGAGAACGGGTTTGCCCGGCGTCTGGGCCTGAAGTGCCGTGGGAGCGTGAAGTGTACCGGGCGAAATCGAAACCGTGATCCAAGGGGGAAGCGTACAGGGGTTGGGTTAAATCGGCGTCTTGCCAACCGGCCGCCGGAGAGCCGTCGGTTCGGCGATAGCGCAGGCCGAGGTGCCATTTACCGATCAGGGCCGTTCGATATCCGTGATCGCGGAGTAACGAGGCGATAGTCGGTCGATCGGATTCGATAAGAGGGTCGCCTTGAACGCCGAACAATACCCACCATTTAAGCCTGCTGCGCCAGGAATAGCGGCCGGTGAGCAGACTGTAACGAGTGGGTGTGCATCGGGAAGCCGGGGTATGAACGTCGGTAAATTGAATTCCCAGACGAGCAAGCCGGTCCATCTGCGGGGTAAGGAGCTGGGCAGCATCAGTATTGCCGGTGTACTCTTGATAGGCGCTAGTGTCTCCCATGCCCATGTCGTCAGCCATCATCAGGACGATGTTGGGCGTCAGGGTGTCGGCTTCTAACGCCATGAGTCCGGCAAACGGGAAAACGGCTAAACGCCATAAATCGAAAAGCTTGGTCATGAACGTCAGGTTAGGGTATCTTGATTCCAGCGCAAGCAAGACCATAATGAGGCTTGAGCTTCACTGGTCCAAAGGCCGGGCGGGGTAGGATTATCGGTGATATCGGGCACCGTCGCTTCGAGAGTGGAGGAGTGCCGGCTCAATTGCGGCGTTTTCGATTTCTTCGGCGATTGAAAAAGCGTTTGGCCTGACATTTTGGAACGGAGGCAATTCGGGCATTTATCGAGGAAAACGGATGGAATAACCGGAGTTTGGGAATCGATTCTTACCGGGAAAGGATGCGGAAGTACAGACGATCGGCGATCTGTCGTGGCGAATCGCAGGTAGGATTGGACCATTTGAGACTCAGTTAACGGTTGACTTTATCGAGGAAAACCCGAAAATGAGAGCTGATGGAGCGAAAGTATGACCGATCGTTTTTTTTCGAGCGTCAAAACCGCAGGTCGATGACAGCAATAATGACGATCTGCCTCATCGGTTGTTCGGCTAATGAGAGTTTGTACGACAAAACGTCTACGATGCCTTTCGTGCCCGGTAACCCGGGGTGATAAGCGACAGGATCAATCCGTGCAAGCCCGCTATCGGGATTTGTTTCGATTGGCGCCGGACGGCGAGCCTGAGCTACGAACCGGAAACATTTCACTGGATATTGTCGCAATCGAATCGAGGCGGCGTTTGGCCTTAACATTGAGCTTTTTTGGCATTCGGACCGGAAGGGCGTCGCCCCGCAGAATGATTTCGGTTTACCTGTACGTTTGGACGGCGTTCCTTTCGGGTTGCTTTTGTGGTTTATCCGAAGAACTAAAATTTGATCCCACGAAAAACCCGGCCGAACTAGTGAATCGCCTGGCGATGATACGTAGCGCCGTTCCGCCGTCACGCATGGAACTAACGATCGTGGCGCAAGTGCGTGGTGATACCGAGCCGATCACTAATCGTTATGCCGTTGAATTCGATCAGGAAAAAAGAGTGTTCGATAGCCGCCAATACCCTGAGGAAGTGAATGACTACCGCGATTATAATAAGTCGAATATAGGTTACAGTAAAATGTTATTGAGTCTTTACGATGGATTTAACGTTTATAATTATAATACCGATGCCCCTGTTTTAAACTATGACGATTATTTAACCTATGACTATCTTCAAAATCATTTCGATTTTCCATATCATATCGATTCAGGGCCGGATTTCGATCTTAGAGTTATCGGGGGTCCGGTTCAATCGCAAAGCTATCTTTATACTGGGGCTACTCCGGGAAAAACTTTTCAAGCGGGCGACGACCTGGAACAGTGGAATACGAAATATATCGGTCGAGAACAAATCGACGGAATCGACACCTGGCGGATTCGGGTCGAATTCAACGACTCAGAAAGAGCTGCGACAACGGATTACTGGATCGGCCACGATATCGAATATGGATTACGCCTTTATCAATGCCGTCAAAACGGGATTAGAGTTTTATCGCACTATGATAATGACGACTATCCCTGGCTGCCCAGTAAAGTAGTCGTTATCGTTCCTAATTTCTTGAGAACGGAACTTCGCCTCAGCAAGGCCGAGATCAAAATAAACGACCCGGGTTTTTGGACCTGGAGAAACCAAAAACTGCCGATCGGCACTATGGTGTGGAGTTCAAGAAATACCCGGCCGAAATTCTGGGACGGCAACAGGCTGTGCGATTCAAATCCAAAAAGGCGGAAGTCGGAATTCCTTAGTAAAATATTGAATTTAAAACGAAGAACCCAAAGCGACGACAATTATTTAAATGAGGTGGTGTTATATTCGTTTGGATTATTGTTGATTATCGCGTTGCATTTAGTATTTTTTATCAAGACTCGCTGCAATCGTTTTGCCAAAGCAAATAAAAAAATCGAGCAGTTAGGTTCGTAATGAAATGGGTGCGAATGATCTCGAAGCTGCCAAGACTAATTCGAAGGCGCAATGAAAAATCCGGATAGTGTTAAACGGTATTCGACGAAATCTCTGCATTCACGAGTTGAACATCACCTTCCTGCATTATGTCGGTTCTTTGGAGCGCTAGGGTATCAAGTAGACGGGTGGGCGGTAGCCAGGCTTCCGTTTATGTCAGTTTCGGGAGAATGCCCAGCGAGCGTGCCTCCCTGATCTGGGTTAACGTGTCGTTGGCGTTTATCAATCATTGCAAAAGTAATGTCATGTAATTATATATCGAGTATCATCCAATTTAAAGTATGATTGGACCATTCCCATTTTCTTTTGGATGGATTGCATAATGTTTTGAATTTTCTGTTGCATCGTCTTTTTGTTGGGTATCATTATTTTAGCTAATCTTTGCTTTAAATGGTTCCAAACCTGCTCATCGGGATTTAATTCAGGGCTGTATGGAGGAAGATATTTCATTTCAATACTATCGTTTTCGGCTACGAACTCTTGGGTATAATCTGCTGTATGATAGCTGGCGTTATCACAAACAACAATTATTTTCCGTCCCACATCCTTAGAGAGTTTCGATAAAAACTCACAAAAACGCTGGGCATTCATTTTTCCTTTGAAAATGTTAAATATCATCCGCCCGTCAGCGGATATGGCTGAAACTAGTTTAATCGAATAGCGATCCCCGGCATCTCGAACTACCGGCGTGACACCGATTCGAGACCAAGTGGTTCCTCGATGATAATCAGCTCGGACTGACGCTTCATCCAAAAAGAGAATTAGGGCATTCTCTTGCTCAGCTCGTTGTTTCAAGCCTGGAAACATCTCCAGATACCGTTTGATTTTCTTCTGGTTTTGTTTGTAAGACTTGTGGATGGGGCGCTGGGGAGTTAATCCCATAGAATGAAGCAATCGACTGATGGTGGAAACGTGAACCGACACCCCGAATTGTTGTTTCAATAACACTTGCATGGTTTTGAGACTCCACAGGCAAAAGTCGAATTGAAATTGCTTGGGATTTCCCATAGTCACCGCGTTGTATAACCATTGAGCCATTTCTTCTGTAATCTTACGGGGACGTCCTGATTTAGGATTGTCTTTGAGTCCTTCGTAACTCCCAGTCGAAAACCAAACAAGCCAGCGAAATACTGTGCGTGCAGACATACCCATTACACTGACAACTTCAGCTACGGTTGAGCCATTTTTAACAGCTTCTACCGCAGTTGTTCGTAGTTCATAGGTATAGTGATTACGAGAAGATTGAGTTGGTTTATCGTTCACGTCTTTATAGACATTCTCAATACAAAAAACGTTGCAAAAAAAAATAAATATTTTTCATTTTTCGGATTAATAAATTCCTGATCAATTATGACATTACTTTTGCAAAGATTGATATGCTCTGTTGCCATTCCGGATTTTCCGAGGAGCGGATAATAGATCCAGCCGAAGACCCGGCCGCGTTATTGCAACGGCTGGCGATGATTCGTGAATCGACCCCGCCCTCCCGTCTAGAAATCTCGGTAGTTAGATATTTCATATTTTCTTCCTATCCTTCCTACCCCGACAGTTATCAGGAATACACAGTAAATTTCGATCGTGAAAAAAGAGTATTTGACGGGCGAAATCACCTAATGGAAGATTCTTACCATACTCTACGCAACAACTACTATTTTTGCGTTTACGATGGTTTGCTCGGTTTTACCTATTATGAAGACTCCCACGGTAGGGGGAGGGCGAGAGCTGCCGGCACCCTGTATATTTCTCATCCTCTAACTTGGTGGAACGGCAATTTTTTTGCCTTCGATCCCCGGGTTTTGGGAGGCCGGAATCGTTCCGAATTCTCTCGCTACAATATCTATGTGAACGTGTCGGTGGCCCAGGCGTTTGAGAACGACATTCTAGAAGAAAGTTCGGTGAAATATTTAGGCCGGTTGCTCATAGACGGCATCAATACCTGGCATATTCGTGTCGAACCTCTCGATTCCAGTGAAAACGGACTGGTTGCTTACTGGATTGGCAACGATGCGATTTATGGATGGCGGGTTTATCAATGTTTCTATGAAGGTTGCGGGATTATATCATACTATGACAATTCTGATTATCCGTGGTTGCCTAGTAAAGTGATGGTATACCATTCTGATCCTGTGATAACGCAAATTCATTTAAAAAACGCCGAAATCGTAATTAACGATTCGAGTTATTGGACTTGGAGAAATCAAAATTTACCGGTCGGCACCGAGATTCGATCTCCCGATGAATCTGGTACTGTTTTTGTGAATCGAAATCGATATTGGGACGGAACCAAATTAGTAGCCAGTAGGTACCCGAGACCGAAAGTAAGTTTTTTGACGAAGATATTGAATTTGAAGACCGGAAATCATTCGCCCAGTATCGTTCTGAAACTTTGTGTCGCATTGGTCCTTGCAGTGGCACCAATATTCATCGCAGTGCTTACGGTTAAAAGATTATCAAGGACAATTCGTTGATTTTGACGTTGAACCGAACGGAACTTCGCCGCAAACTAGTCATGTCGGATTTAACGCGACTAAGCGCACCTAAGTGCTGTTGATGAAAATCGATCGAATCGAAGTGTATCGGGCGAATCTGCCGCTTCACGAAGGCAGCTATCATTGGTCGGGAGGCAAGTCGGTCTCGATCTTCGATTCGACCGTAATTGCCGTTTCCACGGACGACGGTTTGACCGGTTATGGCGAAGTCTGCCCCTTGGGCCCCGCCTATTTGCCGGCTTACGCTCGGGGAGTTCGCACTGGCGTCGCCGAATTGGGACCTTCGTTGCTGGGTTGCGACCCGCGCGAACTTGACAAACTTAATCTCCAGATGGACCGCGTGTTGAAAGGGCATCCCTACGTTAAATCCGGTATCGATATCGCCTGTTGGGATATTCTGGGCCAAGCCTGTGGCTTGCCGTTGTGCCAGTTGCTGGGCGGCAGGTATGGCGAGGATTATCCTTTGTATCGGGCGATTTCCCAGGAAGCTCCCGAAGCGATGGCCGAACGGGTTGCCGAACGGAGAGCCGAAGGTTATTCCCGGTTTCAACTCAAGGTGGGCGGCCGGCCTGAAGAGGATATCGCTCGAATCAAGGCGGTTTCGGAGCGCTTGATGAAAGGGGAACTGTTGATCGCCGATGCCAATACGGGATGGTCGATGTTTGACGCCATGCGAGTGGTCAACGCCGTGAGCCGGACGGCGGTGAGTATCGAGCAACCTTGCTTGAGTTACGAGGAATGCCGGTCGGTAAGAGAGCATACCGGGTTACCTTTGATACTGGACGAATGCATTGACAGCCTGGAACAAATCCTGCGGGGGAGAAACGATCGGGCCATGGACGCGGTCAATCTCAAGATCAGTAAATTCGGTGGACTGACCCGGACTCGGCAGGCGAGGGATCTTTGCGTCAAACTGGGCTTGGCGATGATCGTCGAGGATAGTTGGGGAGGCGATGTCGCTACCGCCGCTATTGCCCACTTGGCTCACAGCACCCCTTCGGAGTTGTTGCTTGCCTCGACCGACTTCAACAGTTACGTCACCGTCGCTACGGCCGAAGGCGCTCCGCAACGCGAACAGGGCAGGATGAAGGCTTCCGATCGTCCCGGTTTGGGGCTGACTTCGCTTACCGACGCCTTGGTGCGGATGGACGAATTGACCGTGGCCTGAGGGCCGGCGGTTATTCGGGTTCCATGCGATAGCGCCGCAACGAGGAATCCACTTCTCGCGACCAAGCGTCGATCCCTCCGGCCAGACAGCGGACCTTGGTGAATCCCTGGCCTTGAAAGTAGGTCGCGGCGTCCAGGCTGGTTTGTCCCAGATGATCGTAAATGATCAGCAAGGCGTCTCTTGGCCATTGGGCGAGGATGGTCTGCATGGTGTCTTGCGACAGGCGCACCGCGTCGGCCAGACGAACGGCGTTCCATTCTTCCAAGGTGCGAATGTCCAGCCAACGAACCGATTCGCCTTCGCTGCAAAGCCGGGCGGCTTCTTGCGGAGCGATCAACATTCGACGGTCTTCCTCGTGGCTTTCCTGAATGTGACGCAAGACTTCTTCCGGGGCCAAGTCGCCGTGGCGGCGGCAGACCTCGGCCAAGGTTTCTTCCGGCTGAAAAGCGCAATGGCTACAGCCGCCGATATGATACTTTCGGAACAGTGCCCGTTGCGCCCAAGGGTAGGCGTTCAATACGGTGCGCATGGTCGAATCAGGACTCAACTTTTCGGCGGTAACGGTCATGGTTGGCGACAGAGTCAAGCCGGACGGTCGCCGAACAGGCGCCGGGCTCGTTGCAGGGCGTCGAGGAGAATATCGATCTCTTCCCGGCGGTTATAGAAGTAGAAACTGGCTCGGGCCGTGGCGGTTACTCCCAGCTTTTGCATCAACGGTTGGGTGCAATGGTGTCCGCCGCGCAACGCGACGCCTCGGCTGTCGACGTAGGAAACGAGGTCGTGGGCATGCACGTCGTTAAGGAGAAAACTGAGCACCGCTCCGCGTCCTTGACGGGGCCCGAAGAGTCGCAGGTTTCCAAACTCTTCGATTTTTCCGCAGGCGTATTCGGTCAACTCCCGGTCATGCTCGAAAATATTTTCTCGACCGATCGCGTCCAGATAATCCATGGCGGCGTGCAATCCCACGGCGCCGGCGACATTGGGGGTGCCCGCCTCGAACCGGTAAGGAGGCGGTTTGTAGGTCGCTCCCGTGAAATTCACCTCGTCGATCATTTCTCCGCCGCCGTGCCAGGGAGGCATTGGCTCGAGAATCTGCCGGCGGCCGTAGAGGCCTCCGATCCCGGTAGGTCCGCACATTTTATGGCCGGAGAAGGCGAAGAAGTCGCAGCCGATAGCTTGAACGTCCACCGGCAAGTGGCCCGCGCTCTGGGCGCCGTCGATCAGGGTGATCGTACCGTTTTCCCGGGCGCGGCGGCAGATTTTCTCGACCGGATTTATCAATCCCAAGGTGTTGGAAACGTGGGTGCAGGCGAGAAGTTTGACTTCAGGGGTGAGCAACCGGTCCAGTTCCGACCAGTCGAGATCTTCTCCATACTCGGTTATCGGCCACCAGACGATTTCCGTTTGGGTTTCCTGGGCGAGGAGTTGCCAAGGCACCAGATTGCTGTGATGTTCCATTTCGGTCAGCAGGATCCGATCCCCGGGTTTCAGCCGGGCCCGTCCCCAACTGGCGGCGACCAGATTGATGGCCTCGGTCGCTCCCCGAACGAACACGATTTCTTCCGGCGAGGAAGCGTTGAAGAATTGTGCCGTTCTTCGACGAGCTGCTTCGTAGGCGTTGGTAGCTCGATTGCTCAGTTCATGGACGCCCCGGTGTACGTTGGCGTGATCGGTTCGATAGTACCTAGCGATGGCGTCGATGACTTGGCGGGGCCGTTGACTGCTGGCGGCGTTGTCGAAATATACCAGGGGATGTCCGTTGACCTGCTGTTCCAGAATCGGAAAATCTTCCCGAATAGCCGCCCAATCGATATCGCTTCGATTCGAAGTCACATCAGTCCCAATTCCAGCCGGGCGGCATCGGACATCATCCCCTGATTCCATTGCGGTTCCCAAACCAACGCCACGTCGGCTTCGGCAACTTCTTCCAAGCAAAGCAGCTTGTTCTGTACGTCTTGCTGCAACACGGGCCCCATGCCGCATCCGGGGGCCGTGAGCGTCATCTTCACTTCGACTCGCTGGCCGTTATCGCCGCCGGGATGCAGTTGGCAATCGTAGATGAGTCCGAGGTCGACGATGTTGACCGGAATTTCCGGGTCGTAACAGGTTTTGAGTTGATTCCAGATTTCGGTCATCAAGTCGTCGCCGGACTGGGCGGTTCGAGTGCCGGTTCCGGCGGTCGCCGAGGTCGTCTCCTTGCCCAAGGCGTCACCGTCGGCTTGATCGATGCGGAACATGTTTCCGTTGACGATCACCGTATAGTTGCCGCCTAGCTCCTGGGTAATGACGGCTTCGGCTCCGGCTTGCAACGTTACCGGATCGCCGGCCGGGACCAGGGTGGCTTGAACGTCGCGGGAAAGCGGAATGGGAGAGGGGTGGCTCATGGTGCTCAGGTGATTTTCAGGCGCTCTTGCACGACATCCGCCAGTCGTTGCCGGACGGCTCGCTCTTGAATCCGTTCGACGATTTCTTCGGCGAAGGCGAGTTGGATGATTTGCTGGGCGACCGGCAGCGGGATGCCTCGGGCGCGTAAATAGAAGATCGCTTCCTCGTCCATTTGTCCGATGGTCGCGCCGTGAGTGCATTTGACGTCGTCGGCGTAGATTTCCAATTGCGGCTTGGTATTGACGACCGCTTCGTCCGAGAGCAGCAAACTCTTGCTGGTTTGCTTGGCGTCGGTTTTCTGGGCTTCTTGCTGCACGAGTATCCGGCCGTGGAATACGCCCCGCGAACGATCGCTCAATATGCCGTTGAAGTATTCGTGGCTTTGGCACCGGGGCGCGACGTGGTCGACTACCATGTGATGGTCGGCGAGCCGTTGTCCGTCGGTCAGGTAGAGGCCGTTGAGTACGCATTCGGCTCCTTCGCCCTCGAGTTTCACCCGGAGATCGTTGCGAGCCAGGCGGGCGCCTAGAGCCAGCGAATGACTGGAAAGCCGGGAATGCCGTTCGAGCCAGGCATGGAAGGTGGCTAAATGATGGGTCGCCGGGGATTGGTCCTGGATTTTGAGATGTTCGACGGAAGCCTGTTCGCCGACCAGGCATTCGGTAACCGCATTCGTCAGGTAGGGAGTTTCGTTCAAGCTGACGTGTTCTTCGATGAACGTGGCTGAGGAACCCTCTTGCAGACGAAGAAAGTTTCGCGGGTTGGTCGTCGGGCCTTCGGCGGCCCCGTGGGCGGCGAAGATGGCCAGAATCGGAAGCGACACGGTTTGGCGGGGCGGGACGCTGACGGCGACTCCGTCGGCGAACCATGCCGTGTTCAGGGCGGCGAAGGCGTTGAGCTCGGGACGGGTCGGGGCCGTCAGGTATGGCCGGTAGGATCCGTTGGAATTGCCTAGCGCTTGGCCCAGACTGGCGACGTGAATCCCGTGATCGAATTCCGGTCGATCGGAAAGTTCGGGCGCGAAATAACCGTCGACGAAAATCAGGCGCACGGCTTCGATTCCCTTGAGCAGGCTTCGAGCCTCGACCGCTTCCCGGGTGACCGGCGACGCCGGTTTCCGGCTCGGCGTCAACGACAATTGCTTGAGCGGGTTGAGATTGGTGAAGCGCCAGTCTTCGTCCGCCAGCGTGGGCCAACCGATGCGCTCGAATCGATCCCAAGCGGACCGGCGTAGTGAACTTAGCCATTCGGGTTCCGCCGCCGGAGCGCTGAAAGGCAGGTCGTTCGGATGGGGCAGAGTGGCAACCGAGTCGGTCATGATGTCGCTAACCCTGGGTTAGGCCGGTAGGGTGGCGGAGGCCTCGGCTACCCAACTGTATCCGCGTTTCTCCAATTCCAGCGCCAAGTCGCGGTCGCCGGAGCGCACGATGCGGCCGTCGTGCAAGACATGGACGATGTCCGGGACGATGTAATCGAGCAAGCGTTGGTAATGGGTGATGACTAATTGGGCGCGTTGGGCGTTTCTTAATTGATTCACGCCGTGGGATACGGTCTTGAGCGCGTCGATATCCAATCCCGAATCGGTCTCGTCCAGCACCGCGAAATCGGGTTCCAGCACGGCCATCTGGAAAATTTCGTTGCGTTTTTTTTCGCCGCCGGAAAAGCCGGTGTTGATCGATCGTTTGAGGAAATCGCCCGGCAAATCCAAGAGTTTCGCTTTTTCCCGGATGTATTGGAGAAACTTGACCGCGTCCATTTCCGGCAGGCCTCGGGCCTTGCGCACTTCGTTGACGGCCGCCTTGAGGAAATAGGTCGTATTGACTCCCGGAATTTCTACCGGGTACTGGAATGCGAGAAAAACACCCAGATGCGCCCGCTCCTCGGGGCCGCAATCCAGCAGATCCCTTCCGCGGAATTCCATCGTTCCTTGCGTGATGTCGTAACCGTCCCGGCCGGCGATGATCTGGGCCAGAGTGCTTTTGCCGCTGCCGTTGGGGCCCATGACGGCGTGCACTTCGCCGGCGTTGATCTGCAGATCGATCCCTTTCAGGATCGACTTGTCTTCGACGCCGGCATGTAAATTTTCGATCTTGAACATATTCGCTCTGGGGGTCGTAAGGAAAAAGACTCGGCTTTCGTACTGTCGTTCGTCTCGCTAACCGACGCTGCCTTCCAGGCTCACGTCCAAGAGTTTCTGCGCTTCCATGGCGAATTCCATGGGCAGTTCGCGGAAGACTTCCTTGCAGAACCCGTTGACGATCATGTTCACCGCGTCTTGAGTTTCGATGCCGCGCTGGTTGCAATAAAAGATTTGGTCCTCGCCGATTTTGGAAGTGGTGGCTTCGTGTTCGACTTTCGAAGTGGGGTTGCCGACTTCGACGTAGGGGAAGGTGTGGGCGCCGCACCGGTTGCCGATGAGCAGGGAATCGCACTGGGAGAAATTCCGGGAGCCTCGAGCGTTCTTCTTGATCTGAACCAGTCCCCGGTAACTGTTTTGGCCCCGGCCGGCCGAGATGCCCTTGGAGATGATCGTGCTGCGCGTATCTTTGCCGATGTGGATCATCTTGGTGCCGGTGTCGGCTTGTTGGCAATTGTTGGTCAGGGCTACCGAATGAAATTCGCCGATCGATTCGTCTCCCAGCAACACGCAACTCGGATATTTCCAGGTGATGGCGGAACCGGTTTCGACTTGAGTCCAGGCGATGCGCGAACGCGCTCCCTTGCAGAGGCCTCGCTTGGTCACGAAATTGTAGATGCCGCCTCGGCCTTCGGCGTCCCCGGGATACCAGTTTTGGACGGTCGAGTATTTGATCTCGGCGTTATCCAGGGCGATCAACTCGACGACGGCGGCGTGCAATTGGTTTTCGTCGCGCATCGGAGCGGTGCACCCTTCCAGGTAACTGACGTGGGAACCTTCTTCGGCGATGATCAAAGTGCGTTCGAACTGTCCGGATTTAGCCGCGTTGATCCGGAAGTAGGTGGAAAGCTCCATGGGGCAACGCACTCCCTTGGGGATGAAGACGAAAGAGCCGTCGCTGAAGACTGCCGAGTTGAGGCAAGCGTAGAAATTGTCCGTGAAGGGCACGACGGTGCCGAGATATTTTTGGACCTGTTCCGGATGTTCCCGAGCCGCTTCGGAGAAGGAGCAGAAGACGACGCCGTGTTCGGCGAGGGTTTCCTGGTAGGTGGTGCCGACGGAAACGCTGTCGAAGACGGCGTCCACGGCGACGCCGGCCAAGCGTTCTCTTTCGTGTAAGGGGATGCCCAGTTTTTCGTAGGTTTCCAAGAGTTTGGGGTCGACTTCGTCCAGGCTTTTGGGAGCGTCGTCCGGACTCTTGGGGGCGGCGTAATAGACGATGTCCTGAAAGTCGACGGCCGGATAACGGACCATCGGCCAGCTCGGCGAAGTCATTTTTTGCCAGTGCCGATAGGCTTTCAGCCGCCATTCGAGCAGAAACTCCGGTTCTTGTTTTTTGTGGGAGATCAGGCGAATGACGTCTTCGTCGAGTCCCGGGGGCGCCGAATCGGTCTCGATATCGGTGACAAATCCGTACTTGTAATCGCTCTGGACGAAACTTTCGATGGTTTCGGTAGCGTCGTTCATGAGTTGGATTCGCCGTTCGTTAGGGGCGAAATAGACTTGCGGTTGCAGTTGCGGGGATCACGGCAAGCTCCCCGGATGGAGAGTTCGATGCGATGCGCGTCGAGATCCTTGGGAATCCGGACGGGAAAATCATCGGGGTCGCCGATGAGCTCGATGTCGTGCACTCGGCCGCATTCTTCGCAATAGAAGTGACAGTGTTCTTCCCGGTTGGAGCAATAACGAGTCGCCGTTCGGTCGACGTTGACCTGTTTGACCAGGCCGCAACGGACCAGCGCGTCCAGCGAGTTGTAGACGGTCGCCAACGACATGTCGTGCCGTTCGGCGTTGACGCGCACGTAGACCTCGTCCGCTGTCGGATGGTCCGCCTGTTCTCTCAGGATCCGGTATACTCGTTCCCGTTGGGAAGTGACCCTCAAGTTGCTTTTCGACAACTCTCGGGCCAATTGAGCGGATTCCGGTCCGGAGCGACTCGGTCGTCCTTTCATGGGGACAGGATAGCGGGTGCCGGGAGCATGTCAACAATTGGAATGATTCTAATTATAAAAAGGGATTCCGCCGCTGCCGGCGGGGGGAAGACAGGGCGGGGACCGGACCACGAGTGGTGCCCACGGCAGGAGTCGAACCTGCACCTCCTTGCGAAGATCAGAACCTGAATCTGACGCGTCTGCCAATTCCGCCACGTGGGCTCGGAACGGCAGGGTGAGGGGAGGACAGGGCGGGGGTCAAGTTATTTCCTGGGTTCGCGGCGAATTCGAGCGGCGAACTTTTCTTGGCATGGATTATGCTGGTTAATCGGCGGGGGTATGGCTGCAAAGGAAAAAACAGCTAGCTTCTCGAGCCGGCCGGATACGGGTTTTCTCGCTGTCGAGGAATCGGCTTGTCCGGGTTCGGTTCTCCTTCCGGGCTACCGGGTTGCTAACGGTAACGCCATGTGGACGACCGGTGGAAGAGACGTTGTTGCGATTGTTGTCCGGTCGAATAATTCCAACCTTTTTTTTCGGGGCCGGTTCGTTCGTCGAGCCGAAGGGAAAACTGTCGTCGGCCGGCGCTCCGGGATCCTGAGACAGGGGAGAAACGGTCGCCGCCGGCGAAGCGTCACTCGTTGGTTTTCCGTTGCCGGTTTATTGCCTTCCGCTCCTAAAATGCTAGGATTAGCTTTGACGGTAAAGGATACCGTAGGAAATGGAATCGTCCGATGGATCAGCTGAAACAACTCGTCGCGGCGAATCGACCTTGTCTCCGCCCGAGGGCAAGTGGGATTCGATCGTACGGTTGGCCAAGCAGACGTCCGGTTCGGAGATTGTCGGGTTGGGACTTCGCAAGGGCGGCCGGCTGGAGTTAGTCGCTCGCGCCGGCGTCACGGCGGGCGAGCAGGCCGCGGTCGAGGAGCTCTGCCGGTGGGTGATTCAAGAAGCGCGGCCCCTAGACTTCGACGAAACCGACGATCGCTTCGAACCGGTTCACCGCTCGTCGCTGGGGTCTGGGGCGGGAACGGGCGTGCCCCTGATGGACGACTCGGGTACCGTGCTGGGCGCCTTGGTGGTTTTTCGTCGGGGAACCCAAGAGGGAATCGCCTCTTGGCGGGGGGCGTTGCATTCGTTGGTTTCCTTGGCTGTCGCTTTGGCGCTAGACGAATTATCGGCGAGTTCCGAACCGAACGATTCCCTGGAAGATCAGAATCGGTGGGAGATGCTCTACCGTTCCTTGGCCGAGAGTTCGTCGCAAAAAATCATCTGCAAGGATCTTGCCGGAAGGTTCCTCTACGCCAACCAGAATTTCTGCCGGTCTATCGGGAAGCGTCCCGAAGAAGTTATCGGTCGAACCGATTACGATTTTTTTCCGGCCGATTTGGCCGCGAAATACCGCAAGGACGATCAAGTGATTCTCCAGACAGGAGAACGCTTCGAGGCCGTGGAAGATCATCAAACGGGATCGGGCGAATTGAGCAGCGTCAACGTGGCCAAGACTCCGCTCCGCGACGCGCGGAACCGGATCTGCGGGGTGCACTGCATTTTTCGGGACGTGACCGCACAGTTGCGTAACGAGCGGGAACTGGATTTGCGCCGGGATCTGTTGGGCGCCTTTTTGCAATCCATTCCGGATCACGTTTACTTTAAGGACCGCGATTCCCGTTTTATCCTTTGCAGCAAGGAGCTTTCCGACAAGTTTGGTTTGGAGTCGCCCGAAGAGGCCAAGGGAAAGACCGATTTCGACTTTTTTTCCTTCGAGCATGCTCAAGCCGCTTTCGAGGACGAACAATCCATCGTCAAGACCGGCAAACCGATCATCGGCAAACGGGAATTCGAAGAACTCAGAGACGGGAGAAAAAGTTTCGTGCTCACCAGCAAAATGCCCTTTCGCAGCGGCAACGAAATTATCGGCACCTTCGGTATTTCCCGAGACATCACTTCCATGGTCGAGAAACAGCAGGAGCTCGATCAGGCTCGCAAGAAGTATCAGGAGATCTTCGACAAGGCGATGGAGGGGATTTTCCAGACCACTCCGGACGGACGCTACAAGGAAGCCAATCCGGCGTTGGCGAGGATTTACGGGTATACTTCGGCGGACGAATTGCTGAACGAGGTGACGGACATCGCCAAGCAACTTTACGTCGATCAGGATCGCCGCCGGAAATTCCAGGGCTTGATGGATAAGGACGGCGAAGTGCACGGATTCGAATCCCAGATCTATCGCCATGACGGCCAGAAGATCTGGATCGCCGAAACGGCGCGGACCGTTCGGGACCGAGAGGGGCGAATCTTGTATTACGAAGGCATCGTCGAGGATATTTCGGAACGGAAACGCGCCGAGGAAGCCCTGAAGGAAGCTCGGGAGGTGGCGGAGGAATCCACCCGTCTGAAGTCGATTTTTTTGGCCAACATGAGCCACGAGATCCGAACGCCCATGAACGGCATTATCGGCATGGCCGGACTCCTGCGGCGTACCAAGCTTAACGAAAAGCAACTGCATTTCGCGGTTACCATCGAGGAATCCTGTTTTACGCTGCTCCGGCTCATTGACGACATTCTGGACTTTTCCAAGATCGAATCCGGGAAAATGAAATTGGAAAACGCTTCCTTCGATCTGACCGCCTTGGTCGAGAGCGTCGTCGAGTTGCTGGCCGAGATCGCTTGCCGGAAAGGTGTCGAACTGATTTCCCGAATCGATCCGACCGTTCCGGATCAGGTGATCGGCGACGTTACCCGATTGCGGCAAATCTTGAACAATCTTACGGGCAACGCCATCAAGTTCACTCAGGAAGGCGAGGTGCAGATCGTCGTTCAACCGCTCAGGTCGAAGCGCCGCAAATGCCGGTTGTTGTTCGAAGTCAGGGACACGGGAATCGGCATCGACGAGAAGACGAAGCGGAAAATTTTCAAGCCGTTTACCCAAGCCGACGATTCCACGACTCGGGAATACGGCGGTTCGGGATTGGGACTGGCGATCAGCCGGCAACTAATCGAGTTGATGGGAGGACGCCTGCGGGTCGAAAGCCGGGCGGGTCAGGGTTCGAAATTTTGGTTCATTCTGTCGTTCGACACGCTGTCGACAGTCGGTAAGCCCACCCAACCTTCCCATCACGTTTTGGCCGGCACTCGGGCATTGATTCTCGACGATAACGATACGGTTTGCCGTACGATCGAACAGGCGCTTTCGTCTTGCGGAATTCAATGTTCGTCGGCTCCGTCGGCGAGCAAAGCGCGCCGCATCCTCAATGACGACCAGGAGAAGATCCCGGTGGATTTTTTGATCGCGGCCCGGAACGTTACCGGCAATCGCAATCTCAAATTTTGCGCTACGGCGCGTTCCACGGTTAATGGAGGAGCGCTCCGGATCGTGCTGATGGCTCCGGTGGGCGAGGAAATATCTTCGCGCCGCCTGAAGCAATGCGGGGTGGATCGGGTGATCGACAAACCGGTCAAACGCAGTCAGCTTTTAGCGGCTCTGGAAGGAGTCCGGAGCGAAGAGGAATACGAACCCGAATCGATTCCCGAGCACCGTTCCAAAGGCGTGAGGATTCTGGTGGTCGAGGACAACAAGGTCAATCAGTCGGTGGCGCTTCATTTCCTGGAGCAACTCGGTTACGAAGGCGAATCGGTGGATAACGGCATGGAAGCCATCGTTCGGCTGAATCAGACTCGTTATCCCATCGTGCTGATGGATTGCCAGATGCCGGAATTGGACGGTTACGAGGCGACCCGGCGCATTCGGAAGATGGAGGCCGACCGTGAGGACGGTCATCGCACCCGCATTATCGCCATGACGGCAAACGTCTCGGAAGACGACCGGCGTAAGTGTTTGGATGTCGGGATGGACGATTATATTAGCAAGCCGATCATGTTGTCCAAAATGGAAGCGGCGCTGTCCGGTATCATGCTGCGGGAACAGTTGCCGGACGAAGACTCGGACGCGAAAGACGAACCGGTCCGCTTGGACGAGCGGGTTCTGGCTAATTTTCGGAATTTCGAATCGAGCGCCGCCGTCGATCCGCTGACGGAACTCGTCGAGCTGTTTCGGGAAGAGATCCCTCGCCAGCGAAAGGCGATAGCAGCCGCCCAAGCGGCCGGTTCGCGGGAAGAATTGAATCGGCTGGCCCACACCTACAAGGGCAGCGCCAGCAATATCGGCGCTCGGAAATTGGCCTTTCTGTATCGTCAGTTGGAGAATGCCGTCGTCGATTCGGACGACGATCCGACTGCGGTGGAACGATGCCTGTCCGCCATTTGGAAGGAATCCGATGCGGTTCTAATGGAACTGGAAAATCGCGTGGTCGATACCGTGAGTCGGTGATTCGTCGCTCGGCTCGAGGCGATGCTTTTGCCGGCGGTTCGTCGCTTTTGGTTCAGGGATCTTGGCCGGACAGAGATTCTCGAGGAAAACGGAACTGTTCCTGATCCGCTGAGAGCGCCATGAGCCGGCCTTGCCGGAAAAGCCGTCGAATTTCGCTCGGCGTCATGCCTTAAAAAGCAATACCGACGACTTGGGAACCAAATCGCCGACAGTTTATGCAGGGGGTGGGCGAACCACTGCAAAGTCCACCCGAGGCTACTAATACTCTATAATCCCGGGAATTTCAAATTTTCTTGCTGATTTTTTCAGCGACGGAGCGGCTCCTGAGTTCGAGAAACGAAATCAGGGAAGAGTCGAGGTTTGCCGCGGCTGCGACCGCTTCGTCAGCGAAGCAAGGCCCGATACGAGGAGGTTTCCAGTATGACCTTTTCCTCAAGGGGAGGACGAATTCGATAGAAGCCGATCCCTTTGGTCTCTCCTTTGACTTTGCTTGGAGGACGGAAATCGAAGATGCGGATGACTTCGTACGATTGGCTCCGTCGTTCGGATACCTCGAGTTCGTTAGCGGTGATCCAGAAAGGAGGGTAGATCCCGCCGGCGGTGGTTTTGATTTCGAGGTGTCGTGGGGCGCCTTTCGTCGTATACGAGAGGATGTCGTATCCGGCGCCGTCGTAATCTTTGGCGACCCATTTCACTTTGGAAGCAAGAGCGCCATGACCGGCTCGGTCGAGGCGTTCCCTCTCTCGATCCAGAAAGAAGCGTTCTCCCGCTTCGCCCAGTTGATGGGCGCGAGCGTCTCGCAGCGCGGGATTTTCGAAAGCATCAAGCAGTTTCATCAATTCGGAAGCGTTTTGTTCGTCGGTGTCTCGGATGAGGTTTTGAGGCGATTCCGTTCTCGAGGACAGGGGGCTCTCGACGATTTTGGTTCCGGGCAAGTTCTCTAGGTTCACTTCGGAGTGAAGTAGATAGGTTTTTTCGTATTCGCGTAATTCTTGCTCGATGACCTTGATAAGGAGTCCGTTAAAGTGGGGCTTGGGGAGGTATCCCCGGATAATGGTAAAACCCAATAATTCCATGAACGCGCTGATGTTCTGGTGCATGAACTCGATGGCCCCGGAAGATCGGTTCAGGTATTTGTTCAATCGTCTCCGGTGATCGGTCTTCACGTAGGGCAGGCCTCGAAGTTCCTTGCGGAGCATTTCCAGATAGTCGCTTACCGCAAGCCCCTATTCTTTCCGGTTCCAGTCCTTGTTCCTACCCATGGGGAAAGACTGATTGTTCCAGGCGAACGACTTACGGTCAATGGCCTGAATCCCGGTCGGCGTGATTTCCGGAGCATCGATCAGGCGCCTCACTTCCGGTTCGAAACTTGGAGCGGCCGTCGGTCCGTTCGGGGACCTTCAAGGGTATGCTGCGATTCGGTTTTCGGCGTAGCCGAGTCGTCGGCCGTTCGCCGAACGAAGAACCGTACCGGTGGAAGAGAATCTCGCCCAAACTTGAATGATCTTGAATTCCGCTAGCCGATACCTAAGACTTCCAAGGCAATGATCGGGAGCGGCATCGTTAAGGGGATGGCTCAAACGGCGAAGAATTTCGCCGGCACGTATATTGCCCCCCGGAAGTATTTGGTTACGGTCGAGTATCCGGAAGAAAGGCTGCCGGCCAAGGAGAACGCCCGCAATTTCCCCTTTTTGGTATTCGATGGCGACGATCCCGAAGCCGGATTGCGCTGTGTCGCCTGCCGCATTTGCGAGAAAGAATGCCCGCCTCAATGCATTTACATTGAAAAGGATAAGGAGAAGAAGCCGGATTACGTCGGCAAAATGCAGTTTCAACCCTCCGTATTCGATATCGATATTTCCGTATGCATGAGTTGTCAGATTTGCGTGGAAGTTTGTCCGTTCGACGCGATCCGCATGGACACGGAATTCGAATTGAGCAACCCCGATCGATTCGGCGGTCTGTTGCTCGACAAACGCCGCTTGGCCAAATCCAACGAATATTGCGCTGAAATTCATCCGGAGGAAACTGAGCAAACCGAAGCGCGGAGAGCGGAAGACGTCAGGAAAGCGGTCGCTAAAAAACAGGCTCGGCAGCAAGCGGCCTCATCCGATTAGCAAAAGCTTTGGAAGTTCTCCTGCTCAGTATCAAGGAGCAACTGGTGGCATTGTTCCCGGCGGTTCTGCAGCCTCTCGCCGGTCATTTGTTATCGATTACGCCGGTGCTCGGGGTGTTCGCGGGGTGTTTCGCGTTGACTACCGTGTTGGAAAGGAAAGCGTTGGGCCGCATTCAGAACCGTTTTGGACCCAATCGAGTGGGACCGGCAGGGCTGTTGCAGCCGGTGGCCGACGGGTTGAAAATGATTTTCAAGGAGGACATCGTTCCGCTCAAGGCCGATCGGACGGTCCATTTTTTGGCCCCGGTCTTGTTGGCTACGACGGCCTTATTGGTTTTCTCCGTAATTCCGTTCGGTCAGGCGCCCGACGGTCGGCATCTGGTTCCTGTCGACCTGGAAGTCGGCCTGATTTTTTTCTTTGCGGTCGGCAGTCTGGCCGAGTTGGCCGTGTTTATGGCCGGTTGGTCGAGTCGTAACAAGTACGCCATGCTGGGCGCCATGCGGGCGATCGCTCAAATGATCAGTTACGAGGCGCCGATGCTCTTGTCGGTTCTTACGGTAGTATTGATTTCCGGTTCGCTTTCCTTGGTGGATATCGTGGGAACTCAAGCGGGCGGTTTCTGGCATTGGCATGTTCTGACGCCTTGGGGAGCGGCCGCATTTCTGTTGTTTCTGACGGCGGCATTGGCCGAGTCCAATCGTTCGCCGTTCGATATTCCGGAGGCCGAATCCGAAATTATCGCCGGGCATATGATCGAGTATTCCGGGTTCAAATACGCGTTGTTCTTTTTGGCTGAGTACCTGGGACTTTTCGCCATGACCTCTTTGGCGGTCACGCTTTTTCTCGGTGGTTTTCATCCGCCGATTCCACAGTTGGCTTTCGTGCCGGGGCCGATCTGGTTTTTTGGGAAATTCGTCGTGATTATCGCTTTTTTCATTTGGATTCGCGGTACGCTTCCCCGTTTGCGCATGGATCAACTATTGCAATTGGCCTGGAAATTCATGTTGCCGATGGCCGTGGTCTTGTTGATCGTCGCGGCAGCGTGGCATCGGATCAGCCTGACCTGGGGGCCGGTCTTTGGTTGGTTGTTTTGCAGTCCGCCGGTGATAATGGCTTATCTGATGTTGGGTCGCGGCGGAGCGGGGAAAAAGGGCGGCCCCAGGGTCTATCGATACGTGAACTGAAACGTCGGTGAGTCTGACCTTCGCCATCATTGCCGCGATCGTGCTGACGGGCGCGATCGGTCTTTCGGTGTTACGGAAAACGGTACATTGCGTGTTGTCGCTGACGATCGTTTTCTTCGGGTTGGCGATGCTTTATATTCGCTTGGACGCGCCGTTTTTGGGTTTCGCACTGGTTCTGATCTACGTCAGCGCCGTGACGATTTTGATTCTGTTTACCGTTCTGTTGACTCGAAATCGCGAAATTGAAACCGATGTTTCGCCTTATTCCCGAGGATCGATCGCGGGTCTAATCGTAGGCGGTTCGGTGTTCGCCGGTTTGATCTGGATGATTTACCGGGCGCCGTTATCCCGGGGAATTACCGAGTTGGAATCGCCGGCTTCGGTGAAGTCGCTCGGCGAGCGGTTAATGACGGAATACGTATTGCCTTTGGAGGTAATTGCCTTGCTTCTGACGGCGGCCATGATCGGTGCGGTCATCGTCGCCATGAAGGATCCCGGTTGAACGGAGCCATGGATTCGCTATCGGATTATCTGTTGTTAAGCGCCTTGCTCTTTTCTTTGGGGCTGTGCGTCACGTTGGTTCGCCGCCACGCGATTCTGGTGCTGATCGGAATCGAATTGATGCTCAACGCCGCCAATTTGAATTTCATCGCTTTTTGGCGGTTCGGCCCGAATCCCGAAGCGTTGGACGGATTGCTGTTCGTGCTTTTTTCTTTGGCGGTGGCCGCGGCCGAGGCGGCGGTCGGCTTGGCCTTGATTCTGGCGGTTTACCGGCGTTATAGCGTAACCGACGTGGAAAACATCGATGAACTCAAAGGCTGATGGCGGCGAGTTCACGGGTTGAGGATTGAGGGGTGAACATGGCGGTTGAGTGGTTGTGGTTGATTCCGGCGTTACCATTGTTGGCCGCCGGGGTGTTGACCTTGTTGCCGACTACGGCCGGCCGGGCGGCTTCGTTCGTGGCCACCGGTTCCATGTTTCTGTCCTTCGTGTTTTCCGGGTTGGCTTGGTTGACTACGTTGGACCAAGGGGAGTTTTCTCGAACGACTTTCGATTTCGTTTGGTTCAAAACCGGCACTGCCGCGCTGAAAATCGGGTGGGTATTGGATCCGCTGACGGCCGTCATGCTCTTGACGGTTAGCTTGGTGGGATCGTTGATATTTCTCTTCAGCGTCGGCTACCTGGCCAGGGAAGAGCGGCGCGTGACTTTTTTTGCGCACCTGAGTTTTTTCGCTGCCGCCATGTTGGGACTGGTAATCGCCAACAACCTGCTGCTGCTCTTCGTTTGTTGGGAATTGGTCGGGTTGGCTTCTTGGTTGTTGATCGGATTTTGGTTTCGTAAACCGGAAGCGGCCGCCGCCGCGCGCAAAGCCTTCGTCGTGACCCATATCGGGGACATGGGATTTTTTGTCGGTATGATTTGGCTGGCTTCCGTGGCCGGCACGTTGCAGTTTTTCGACGCCGGGGCCGGATGCCTGGAAGAGACGGTCGTTCATAGTTTGGGCGCGGCGACCATTTTGGGCGGTTTGGCGCTATCGACCGTGATTACGTTGTTGGTTCTTTGGGGCGCGATGGGCAAGTCCGGGCAGGTGCCCTTGCACGTTTGGCTGCCGGACGCGATGGAAGGTCCGACGCCGGTGAGCGCCCTCATACACGCGGCGGCCATGGTGGCCGCCGGCGTGTATCTGTTGGCTCGCCTTTTCCCTTTGTTGGATGCCGTTCCTGATTCCGGTTCGCTGGTCGCCGTAACTTGGGTGGGAAGTTTGACGGCTTTTTTTGCGGCGCTGGTAGCGTTGGGGCAGACCGACCTCAAGCGCATCCTGGCTTGGTCCACGATTTCCCAGCTGGGGTATATGATGTTGGGCTTGGGTACCGGAGGGCCGGCCGTGGCCATGTTTCATTTGGTGACTCATGCCTTTTTCAAAGCGCTGCTGTTTTTGGGTGCCGGTTCGGTGATACAAGCTTGCGGGCATGAACAGGATATTCGCCGTTTGGGCGGTTTGAGGCGGCGGATGCCGTTTACCTTCGGCGTCTACGCGATTGGCATGTTGGCTTTGGCCGGGTTTCCGTTCCTATCCGGTTTCTGGAGCAAGGAAGCGATTTTTCATAGCGCTCAGGTGTGGGAGGTTTCGCGGATTCCGTTCGTGCTGGCCGTGGCTGGGGCTTTGTTGACAGCCGTTTATATGACGCGGCAAATGGTTTACGTCTTCTTCGGCGAACATCGAAATTCGTCTTTTCAGAAGTCATTTTCCGAAAGGGCGGTCGTGACGGCCGTGCCGCTTGCGGCGTTGGCTTGCGGGGCGATAACGCTTGGTTTTTTGGGGACGCAAGCCTTTCCGCTGTTTCAAGAGTACCTCGAAGGAGAAACGGCGGTTTTGGCTTGGGGCGATCTGATCGGTTGGGGATCGTTGGGATTGATTGCGCTGTCGACGCTACTTTCCGTCGGCGGCATGGCGCTGGCTTGGGGTATTTACCGTCCGTCTCAATTCGACCCTGCTCGACAGCAGGATCCGTTGAATCGCTGGTTTCCTCGAATTTTCCGTTGGTTGGAGAATCAGTTCTTTTTGGACGAATGGTATCGTCAAACGGTAGTGCGCGGCACGTGTTTGGCGGGACGGGGAGCCGAGGTGTTGGATCGCCTGATTTGGGGGCCGGTAGTTCGGCTTTGCGCCGCTTTGGTCCAGACGGTCGCTTGGTGTTCCCGGTTGGCGGACGAGCAATTGGTCAATCGGGGATTCGATCGGGTTTGCCGGGCCGTGCGCCAAGGAGCCGCTTGGTGTTCGGAACGGCAGAACGGCCGGGTGCAGACCTATATTAAATACGTGGGAGCCAGTCTAGCGCTGGTCGTCTGGGTGTTGATCTTGATTGATCGTTCATGACCGTTTTCGAACCGATCTTGTTCATGATGCTGGCGCCTTTGGCGGGGGGCGCTTTCCTGTGGCGTTTCGGCCGGGAATGGAGTCCCGAACGAATAGCCGGTATCGGATTAGGTATTGCCGGATTAGTTCTGTTGACCGGGGCTTCGTTGAGCGTGGGGGCGTTGCGGGACGGCGCAGCATTTCTGACCGGTTCGAGCGTGCCTTGGATAACTACCTTGAATGTTCGTTTCGGGGTGACGGTCGACGGTCTGAGCCTGGTAATGATCTGGTTAACCGTCCTGTTGATTCCGGCGGCCTTGTTGACCGCCAGCGAAACCGGAGACCGGACCCATCGATTCGTGGCGTTGATTTTGTTTTTGGAGGCCGGGCTGATCGGGGTGTTCGTTTCTCCTAGTTTCTTTCAATGGTTTCTGTTTTGGGAATTGTGTTTGATTCCGGCTTATTTTCTGGTGCGGTTTTCGGGTAGCGCGTCCGCTAATCGGGCGGCTCGGCAGTTTCTGTTGTACACTTTGGCGGGCAGTGTCGGATTACTGCTTTCTTTCATGGCTCTGTTCGCTGCCGTAGGCACGTTCGATTTTATCGAACTGGCCCAGACGGAAGATTTGATGTCCCGGGTCGCCGAAGGGTTGGGTTGGGAAACGGTTTCGACCGGCACCTTGGGATTGATCCTGTTCGCCTTGGCGTTTCTGGGAGTCGCGGTGAAGGTTCCGCTTTATCCGTTTCATACCTGGTTGCCCGATACTTATGCCGAAGCGCCCGCCTCGGTTTCCATGTTGCTGACGGGGCTGATGTCGAAGATGGGCTTTTACGCGCTGTTGCGGATCGTGTTGCCGATTTTTACCGATCAGATAGTTCAGCTTGCCGTTTGGTTATTGGGGTTGGCAGTGGTCTCGGTGGTGGCCTCCGCTTTGGCTGCGTTGGCTCAGACCGATCTGAGGCGGGTGTTCGCTTATTCTTCCATCAATCATCTCGGGCACTGCTTCTTGGGAGTGTTTGCCGTCATGACGGCAGGAAAGGCAGGATTGACCGCTTCGGTCAACGAAGCGGTTACGGCGTTCGACGGCATCGGCCTGCAAATGTTCAATCACGGCGTAATCGCCGGATTGCTTTTTTTCCTGACGGGAAGATTGGAAAATCGCACCGGCGGAGAACGGGATTTGCGGTCGTTCGGTGGGTTGCGTTGTTTCGTGCCACGTTTTGCGACGACTATGACCATCGCGCTATTCGCCTCACTCGGTTTGCCGGGATTGAGCGCCTTCATGGGGGAATTTCTCATTTTCAAAGGATCGTTTTTCTTTGTCGGTTGGGCACCGGCTTTGGCGGTTCTCGGTTTGTTGCTGACCGCGGTCATCGCTTTGGAAATCGTGCGTCGCGTGTTCGCGGGACCCCCTAATCAGCGATGGCAGGATCTGCCTGATTTGAGTCGGAAAGAGTATTGCGTGGTCGTGCCGGCTCTGCTGTTGCTTTTTTTGGGGGGAATCTGGCCGCAATGGTTGCTTGAGTTTATCAATGGAGCGTCGCTTGATCTCATAAGTCTGTTGAGCGTGGCCCCATAATTCGAAGATGTTTCGTACGAGGTAAACCGGGGTGATTCGTTCGTAGCGTGCCGGTACGGAATCGTCGTTATTACGTGGTGTTAGGCATTGTCAATTTCCCGACCTTGCATTGGAATTTGTGTTGCAACGATCTTGCCGGAAAATACCTGGCCGTAACACAATCGAGTCTGAAGTTTACAGTCCGAATTATCCGAGTTTAACCAATTAATCAGGCAATTAATTTACTGTTAAAAGCAACTACATAGGCACCTGGTTTTTTCTGTAATCACGAGAATTTCAGTCGGTGAAAATTTAAAAAAATCACTTGGTTTTATAAGCTTGATTGGGCACATTGGCGTGCAAACATAATTTAAAACGTTCTCCGTCTTCGATCAAAGCTGGTACAGTGCCGTTGTGGTTTCGCATTCCGGAAATTATTTTTCGAGGAATTCCCATACCCATATGTTCGAGATAGGCGTAATCCTGCATGACTGCTTTTATGAGTTCGTTTCGGCATGACCGGGTACCGACGCGCATTTTTTCTGGTGTTATTCCGTTCGGAAGTTTGCCAGGTGAAACGATTTCCAAGCGATCGCTGTAAATGCCCGACTCGATATCGGTGCCGGTTAGTAGATAGTCTCGGTGAATCAAAGCGTTTATGATGCCTTCCCGAATCACTTCGTCAGGATAAACAGTTTTATCAATTCGTCTTCCGCCTACAATTTTTGAGGTTTTCCTTACATTCCGGTTAACGAATTCAACGAACTGTTCAACCAATCCGTTTTCGACAATCTCACCGTTGGAATTAAACAGCGGAATCATCGGGCCGCGTAACGTGGTGCTTTCACGAGTTGCATAATCCTTTTCCGTTCCATAAAAAGCCCAAGCAGAAATTCCAGCATAAGGTAAAAATTTGTTGGGCAAGTTTCCGAACAACAATAATCCTCCAACGCTAACGGCTTCTTCAGTCATTATTTCGGTGTTGATTAACAGGTTACTCCAATCCTTTTCGTCATTATCATCCGGAACCTCTTGCTCCCGAATCCTGCAGAAATAATCTCGAAGCCGCCGACGGTCCAAGTCCGTTATTCTGGTTCCTGAAACAGGGAGTTTTTCAGCTCGGACAGCTCCCCGTTGTTGAAACAGTCGGCGCAACTCACCTTGGTCAGCCTCGCGGGATTGAGAACCTACCCTGAGGTAGTATTTGTGGTTGTTATTATGCCAAAGGCTATGAACGTCATATCCACGTGTTATTCGAACAACGGCAATGTTTTTTGACGGTTCATAATCCCGAATAACCTCATAGAACGGTGTAATGGCCGGTCTAATTTTATCACGGCAAATTGTTACGATCCATTCTTCGAGGTTATCTTTAGTGATTCCTGAGACCTCGCCGTTATCGTCGACACCCAAAAGAATTATTCCACCCGACAAATTTGAAAAAGCGACTATCTCTTTGGCTAATTGGTGGTTTGGTATCGTGTCGCTTTTGAATTCGACTCCGGAATTTTCACCGTTTTTAATAATCTCTTGTAATTCGGTTTTGGTCATGATTCGTCAGAATCCGTATTTGGAGCGTCGTATCTCGAAAGCGTTTTCTCCGCCCTCGAGGATATCCTTCACTAACTCGCACACCGGTTTGAAATCGATAGATCCCAGATGATCGGGAATAATTTTTGCTTGTCCTTCTTTACTGTCACCGGTTGCCGTTAATCCAATAATTAACTCAGCGTCGCCCAGAACAGGAAAGTTGGCGTTATGTGTTGAAAAAATAAATTGCCGTTGTTTTTTTTCATGGCGAATAATCGGAACGATACCTTCAGAAATGAATCGATTGTCTAAATCGTCCTCCGGTTGATCGATAATCAAAGGAGCTTCTGATTCAAGCAATAATAATAACAAGACAGCTGTTGCCTTTTGTCCTGTAGACAAAGTGTCCAGTTGCTTCCATTCAGGTAGATTTTTGTTATTGGAAATGTTAAATTTGATCTCGGTCGATACCGGAAAATCAAGTTCTTCAATTTCCATAAAAAATCCCTCGCCTGCTTGTGATATTTTTTCTGCTGAATTGGTTGTCAACGAGTAATGTTTTATTAAGGCGTCTTTACCCTCACGGCAATGCTTTGCCAAATCACATATTGAAATATCTTCAACCGATTGAAACCGTTCCAGGGTATGTTTCGAAATACCTTTTATTGTTAGAATGAGTTGTTCCAATGGTTTACGATTACCTGTTTTGATAACGTCAACTTTCACAATATTTCTAAGTTTTCGGGAAATCTTTTTTGCTGCCTTGTGATAGGTTTGAAACTCGCTGGCTTTCATGTTTTCCCATTCCGACAGCAACTTGTTGCGGTGTGACAGTTGCATATCGAGATCACGTTTCAAACGTTCTCGTACTTCGGTTAATGGCCGGAGTTCTTCTATCCGTTTTCTTAAGCGGATGTATTCTTCTCCATTAAATTTCTCCCTCTGCAATTGTCTCAAAAGAGCTTCGTACGATTGGTCTGCTTTTTCAAGTTTTCTTTCCCATTGACATTTAATTTCTGCCATGCTGTTATCCGTTTCCGCCAATCCCATTTCAATTTGATTAACAACTTGTTTTAATTTAAAACTCAGTGTATCCAGACAACTTTTAATCTCAGTAATAATTGTCTCGTTTGGTAACCCTTTAAGTGCTTTTGGGGCGACAAAAGCGCAATCTAGCGGAATCGTTTCAATTAATTCCTTGCGGAGCTCACGAACCGGTTCAAGACGCTCTTCGATATTGTTAAATATATGTTCTTCGCGAACATATAAGCTCTTTTCCTTCAATTGCGCTTCCATACCAGCCTCTTGGAATCGTTTTTGAGTTTCTTCCAATCCCGGCAGCAATGAAAGCCTTTCATCGATTATTTCCAAATCTTCCCTGATATTTGAAATCCGATTTCGAGAACGTTCCAGTTCTGTTTGAAGATTTGATTTTTGTTCTAATGAAATAGCATCCTGATCCAAAAATCTTTTCAACAATAAAATCAATTTATCTTGATTTTTTGTGAGTTCGGATATCTCATGCTGACCATATACTTCAACATTTGGAATAATGTCTTTTGGGGTAAGTTTTAATACAGTTCCGTCTACATTTTTAACAGTTGGGGGATTGGGAACGGACCTTTCGATCGTATAGTAGCTATCTGACGGTCCATGGGATCGCACCAAGAGTGTGATTTTGGTTCCCGGTTTCAAGACATGCTTGATAATACCCTGATGATCATTATTCGCTTCCCGGCCTAGAGGTTCAAGTCCCAGTGCATAGCGTATGCTTTCGATAACTGTTGATTTTCCGTTTCCTCGTCCACCCACAAGAATATTTAAATTACCGTTGAAATGAATGGACATATCGTTAAGGAAACCACCTTCCCATGATACGGCTATGAATTCGGTATGTGATTCGGGTTGCGGATCACTATTTAATCTAATTCGTGATTCGGGATCGAGAAAGGACTGTCGCAAGCCCTCAACTGAAAGATTTGACATTTTTATATAACATGTAGCTCCTTTTTTTTTGAGATCTTCAGGGCTATTTACGTCAGAAGCGTTGATTATGGCCACACGTCTTCGTCGTTCGTGTTGCTTGTTTTCAAGAATACGTCTGATTCCGATGGGTACATCTGAGAGGGGGCCTGGAATGGCGCATGCCATTAATTCTGGTGACTTCCAGGTTTCAATTCGACTCTGTCCCTTAAGTTGCTTTAACAACCCACCTTCAGCCGCTACGTGCGCTGCTATGCAAATCGAACTCCATTCTTTTGCTTGTTTCAAATATTCTCTGGCATCGAATTTCCCTATGGGGGAAGCCTCGGTTTTGTCGAAGATTCCACAATTGCCGATGATGCGCTCCAGTTCATTCTCTTTATCGTCATCGAACAGGCTTAAAAAATGCACACCGTCTTTCGTCACCGCTTCGAATCCGGTAAATACGAATATTTTCGCTTCTCTGGCGGCCCTTGCCAGGTTCATTGATTCGGAAACCCGGTAATGATCCGTGATACCGATCACCTCGATTTCCAATTCACGACAGGCACTTACGATGGCTGCGTTGTATTCGGTTTCATCTCTAAACGATGTCTTCTTATTATATCGCTTCAAATAGGCAAACGGATTGACCTGCAAGGCGCATCGATAAAATCTCGCTCCGGATGAGAGCTTCAGAGCGTCCCTCAATCTATTCGATGAAGTTATTGCTGAATTGGCCGCACACATGGTCTTCACTCTATTGACTCGTCGTCTTTGAGTCAACCTTCAATAGGTTGATTTAGTTTCTGGGCTTTTTCCGTTGCCAGTTTACACGAAACGTACTGGGTATCCGCTAGTGTTCTTTCCATGGCTTGCCCATTGTCCCCGATTTGAAACCGTGTATCCCTTTCGAATCGTTCTTGATCTGAGGTGCCTTTTCTCTGACGTCCATTGCTTGATTACCTTTCCGATCGACGGTGTGCCGGAAACAGCCTAAACCACGGGGATGTTCTCCCGATTCGCACCCACTAATTATTTCGATCTTAGGGCTTAGAAAGATTTAAGTTTTTTAAATAATCTCGATACCAAAGTTTTATTGGGATGTATCGCTGCAGCGATTCCCGTGATCATTTCCTCAGCCCGGTCAAACTCTTCGGCATTTACGAAAAGGTAAATCCAACCATCAGATTTGAGACGTGAGCCGAACTCGTGTAAAATACTGGTCTTTCCCATGCGGTGCTGTCCGGTCTGCGGTAGATCGTTAGCATCACGAATTTGCGATTCGAGCGAATCCAATTCTTGGTCCCGGCTAAAGAGATCATCTCCGCTTACCCGAGGTCCTGTAATGGATTTCATGATGGCGGCATTAGTCGCAAAAGACAAGAGTGCAGCACAACGATTCTGTTGTCAACGGTTTTGTTGTCAAAATAATCAGCAAAAAATGTAGAACCGAATCGGGAAAAGGTCGTCATTTGGGTGCATTCGCCTTAGTTTTGAATGGATAGTTCTCGCAATTGATTACCAGAGCGTTTGCTCCAAGGCCCAGTCAGCGCAATGAATAAAGGGCGAGAACGATCATGGCGATGGCGAATGATTGGCCTTTAGCTGTCCTGGCGCTAGCAATCGGGGCTGCCGGAAAAACAGTGCTGACGCCGGCGGGACGGCTTTTGATTAACCCGAATGACTCCAGCGGTTCCCAGGGTTTGAGGTCTCTCGACGATAGATCCGCCCTGAGGCTTTGCATTGATTTGGCGGCAATAAGGATTCCACTGATTCGGGAGGAACGAGCTTCTCTGCTGTCGAACGGAATCCGATAATGACTCCGTCCTCGACCGAAAGGCTTCACCTACTGGCTAGGTTGGAAAATCCAAAACTGCAACACGAGCTACCGAAACAGCTCTTCCGAATCGAGGCAGGTTGGAACTTGGGGTAATCCGAAATCAGAAGGCGCTCAGTTGGATTCCGTCATTCTTTTCGGATTATTCTTCCACCGTAGGCGAACGACGTCATCAAGGAGGATATCCGGGGCCGATTGGCGAGGGTTTTTAGGACGCGAGTATCAGTAGGTAACAGGACCGAGCGCTTTTCAGACGATCGGTGAGCGCGTGCCGGTTTCCGGGTTAGGGCTGTTCGGCGAAATTGATCACGATCGAAACTGGGCGTCGGTCTGGTTCGGCGTCTAGCGATGCGTTATCTCGCCGATCGAAAGCCATTCGATCGGTGGTGTGAAATCGGCCTTCTCTCCAAATAAATCTTTGTCGCCCGCTACGACCATTGAGGAGAATCAGGGAATAGATGCCGTACCCATCGACGATCGTACGTTCCTGAAACCAGTGAAAATACGGAGCGGATCAAGATTGAACCCCCGGGGGAATCTCGGATGAATTTCTTGGGCGGGAAGAGCCTTCGGTACGATTCGAGGGGTATTTCGTTTTCCAATCCAATGCTTCAGGGCGTCGATTGACGTCACGGTCGGGAACGGATATCGACAGGGAGGTTACGATCGAAGCGTCGCTAAAACAGCGTCACGAATGACGAACTGCCGGTTATTTAGCCTCAATCAAGCGAGAACGGCAGCTCGAGAAACTCGTGCGATTACCGGGTGCCGGTCTGCCGAGGACCTCGTTGCGATTGACGAATTATCTCAGATTGGCAAGCCTTATTCGGAGTGCATGCTCGAGGTCGCCATGCTGGGGATTATCCCAAGATAGTCACGTACTTTATTGACAATCCGTGAATTTGGAATGACATTACGCCCATGAGATTGGCTCATGCTCAGGAACGGGCGTCTTCACTCGACAGGCTTAGGACGCTCCTTTCCGGGGCATTCACATTAATCGAATTGCTGGTGGTGATCGCGATCATTGCGATCCTCGCCGGCATGTTGCTGCCCGCCCTTTCCAAGGCCAAGGAGAAAGCCAAGCAGATAGAATGCATCAGCAATCTCAAGCAACTGGGGCTCGCTTCGCTGCAATATGCGGACGATTACGATGGACTGGTTCAAATCGACAACATCCTTTCGACCGATTTTACTTGGGGGCCGCTCATCAGCGCCCATCAGAATATGGACCGATCGAAGGTGTTCTTGTGTCCTTCTTATCCTCCGAAGGTCTTTACCAACTGGTTTCAAACGTTTGGAATCTGGAAGGATCCTCCGGAGGAAAATCAGGTACTGCGAGGCGAATTCCAGGAGTTTACCAACGTGAATCTTCATAACGTGAAAGTGCCGACCGAATACACTCATTTGGGCGATAGCACGAGCCGGGGAAGACGGTCGTTGGTAGCTAGGCAATTTCATTCTTTCCGCAAGAAAACGGAGGTATACGAAGTCCACGCCCGTCATAACAACCAAGCCGATTTTTGGTTTGTGGACGGCCATGCGGACTCTCTGGGGCAACACGAGTTGGCCGAGCGATACGGCATCGGCGCGTTGGTCGGACGCGATACCACTCCTGGTTATTTTGAATAATGGAGCGAGTCAAAATCGGGGCGGTCGTGGTCTTGCTGCTGATTGCCGCTTTTCTGTTTCTCCGGCCCTATTTGAATTCCAGGGCGGAGTCGAATCGGGCGGTCGATGCCCGGCAGGCCGCTTTGCGGCTACTCGCCGAGCGAGTCGTCCGTGACGGAACTCCCGCTTGCGTTCTGGTATTGGCGAATCCTTACGCCAAGAAAGGCGGAAAGTCCGAGGTTTTTGAACAGGCGGGCATACGAGGAATCAAACAGGGGTTGCCTTCGTCGACCCGAGTGGAGGTCGTCACGCCGGCCATTTGGGAGAAATTTCGCGAAGAGCCGCAAAAAGCACCGATTCCTTCCGACAGTTCGACTCCTCTCAGTTATTTGATGGATCCTTCGTCGCTGGGACGACTTGTCGAAAATCACCCGGATTGCCAGGTGGTTATCAGCTTGGTCGGACTTCCCAATCGGATTGATACCCAGCCGATTTGGCGCAAGGAGAATCCGGTCCGGTTCGCTCTTTTGCTGCCCGATCTTAAAGTGCTCGGTTCCGTCGCGAGGGTTTTGAGCGCCTTTGAAAGCGGCCGGATAATCGCGGCGGTAGTGGCCGATCAAGGTTCCGACGAACCGATGATCGTGGACGCCGGAAACGTGAAGGATATTCTGGCCAACCAATCCGGACTACTCGGTTTGCGTCCGTCGCGTTGACCGCGTCGGCGATCAGGCGATCAGATCGTGGGCGACCGAGCCGTGTACGTCGGTCAAGCGAAAGTCCCGGCCCGAGTATCGGTAGGTCAATGCGGTATGGTTGATGCCCATGAGATGGAGCAGGGTGGCGTGGAAGTCGTGGACATGCATGGGGCGGTCGACGACATTCATCCCTAACTCGTCCGTTTGGCCATAGGAAAATCCTTTTTTCACACCGCCTCCTGCCAGCAGCATGGAGAAAGCCGTGTGGTGATGATCGCGACCGGGCCCTTTGTCTTTTTGTCGCATTTCCGAATAGGGCGTGCGCCCGAATTCTCCTCCCCAGACAACCAAGGTATCGTCGAGCATACCGCGTGATCGAAGGTCGCGAATTAGTGCCGCCGCGGCTCGGTCGCTGTCCCGACAGAGTTTTTTATGCTTGGCGTCATGGTCCACGTGAGTGTCCCAAGGTTGATTGCTTTTGGTCGTGTAATAGACGACCGTGCATCGAACTCCCGACTCGACTAGGCGGCGGGCAACCAAACACGATTGAGCGAAGGACGTCGCACCGTACTGTTCGCGGATTTGAGCCGGTTCTTTGCTGACGTCAAAAGCGTCGCTGGCGGCAATTTGCATGCGGTAAGCCGTTTCCATCGATTCGATCTCGGCTTCCAGTACGGAATCCTTTTCGCGTTGACTGCGGTGTAACCGGTTCAGTTTTCGCAGCAGCCCGACTTGCTCTCGTTGTTCGTCGAGGCTGAACCGTTTGTTTTGAATATCGGTAAGCATTTTATCGATCCGTAAATCGGAAGTGTCGATGCTCGTGGCCTGATGTTTTGCCGGGAGAAAGCCGTGGCTCCATAGCGCCGGGCCTACGACGATTTTAGACGAGGGCCGCAAGACGACGTAACCCGGCAAGTTTTGATTGGCCGACCCCAACCCGTACATTAACCATGATCCGAAGGAGGGCCGAATAGGCTGGATATTGCCGGTGTGCATTTGCAGCAATGCCGGTTCGTGGTTGGGAACATCGGTTTGCATGGATTTGACGATGCAGCAATCGTCGATTTCTTTAGCCAATTCCGGAAGGGTCTCGCTGACTTCCAGTCCGCTTTGCCCGTAACGTTCGAAGGCGAAAGGGGAGGGTAAAAAACCGGTCGCCTTGGACGGTTTGTACAGCTCGCCTTCGGGATGCTTGCCCTCCATCTTTTTGAGGTGCGGCTTGGGATCGAAGGTGTCCAATTGAGACGGTCCGCCGTTGAGGAAAAGAAAGATCAGTCGTTTGGCTCGAGGTGCGGGATGGCCCGGCGCCTTGTCGTCGGGCTCGGTTTGTCCCAAGACGTTCATCAATCCCAGTAACCCGAATCCGGCTGCCGACCGTTCGAGCATTTTCCGGCGGCTAAGGGTGACGGGTCGGTCCGGAGGCAGCTGACGAGGATCTTTCATGATCGTGACCTTAGTCCAGATAGAACGCTTCGTTGGATATCAGCAAGGTTTGGGCGTACCGATCCCAATGGGAGGAATCGCTCTGATCCGCAAGCAGGAATTCGAGACCGAGACGTTCTTCTTCCTCGGCAGGCATTCGAAAATACAGGTAGCGGTAAGCTTTTCTGATCCGTTCGAGGTCATCGGCCGTTTCCTGCTGCAATCGGCGGGCAAAATCCTGGGCTTGTTCGGCGACGAACGGGTTATTGAGCAAATAGAGTTTTTGCAGAGGGGTTGTCGTGCTGGTTCGACCGCCGCTGTGAATATTGGGATCGGGGTAATCGTAGTGGGCGAGAAGCGTATTGAGTTTTAGACGGCTGACGCGGCCGTAAAGGGTTCGCCGCCGATTGGCGGGGTCGTTCAGTTCGAGAGATCTTCCGCCCTGACGGTCGAGATTGCCGGTGACCGAGAGCAACGAATCCCGCCACATCTCCACCGGTAAGCGCCGCCGATTCATGCGCCAGAGATAGCGGTTGTCCGGATCGAGATCGTCGCCGGCGGCATGGGGTTCGGAACTGCGGCGGTAGGCGGCCGAAAGGACGATTTCCCGGACCAACTTTTTGGTGGACCAGCCTTGGGCCTTGAAGCGAGCGGCCAGTTCTTCCAAGAGTTCGGGGTGTGAAGGTATTTCGCCTAAAGCGCCGAAATTGCTGGCGGTGCGGACCAGTCCTTGGCCGATCAGCATCTGCCAGATGCGGTTGACGAAAACTTTCGCCGTGAGGGGATTGTCCGGCGAAGCGATGGCTTCCGCCAGTTCCCGTCGGCCGCTGCCCTCGGAAAAAGGCGGCGGAGTCCCTTCGTAAAAGAGACTGAGAAATCTGCGGGGTATCGCGGGTCCCGGTCTTTCGACGTCGCCGCGGATAAAGACGTTGAGATTCCGGATTTTCGCGTCGCGTACAATGTGGATCGTGTTCTGTTGTTTGGCTTCTTTGTCCTGTTCCGATTTTGTTTTCGATTTTTCGTAAGGGACGTTGACCAGTTCGACGCTGGCGAAAATTCCGGCCAGAGCGTGGTAGTCCTCGGTGGAAATCGGATCGTATTTATGGTCGTGGCAGCGAGCGCAAGCCACGGTCAGTCCCAAAAATCCGCGGGTCACGGTATCGACTTGATCTTCCCATTCGTCAGCCATGACGTCGAGGCGGCCGCGTTGGTAATACTTCGGGCCCAAGCCCAAAAAGCCGAGAGCCGGGAGATCTTCGTCTCGGGCGAAAGAGTAGCGGTCGGCAGCGAGTTGCAGCTTGACGAAGCGATCGAACGGCAGGTCGGCGTTGAAAGCGTCCACGACCCATTGCCGATAGCGGAAGGCGTTGGGGTAAAAATGCTCTACGTTATTGCCGACTTGGTGGGCTTGGTCTTCGGCGTAACGGGCTACGTTCAGCCACATGCTGGCCAGTCGTTCGCCGAAGTGCGGCGAAGCAATTAGGGTGTCCACCAGCGATTCGATCGTTCCGTTCGGCCTGGCGGGGTAGCGATACCATTCCGGGTCGGGAGGCAGTCCGGTCAAATCGAAGGACAGTCGGCGGATGAGGACGTTGCGGTCCGCTTCCGGCACCAAGCTTAGTTGCCGTTCTCCGGCGACCGATTCGATGTGGCGGTCGATATAATTCCGGGCGGAACTTTTCTCCGGAAGGGCCTGGTTCCATCCCAGCAGGAAGCAACACATTCCGAAGGCCCAGCAACCGATCGCGTACGGTCGGGGCACGAAGCGGAAATCGTTCGTGGAGAAGAGGTACACTTTCCTGACCAATACGGGAAACGGGCGGAAAGATCAATCGGTTTTTTGATTTAGCGCTTGCCGGACCGTGGCGCAGGGTTCACAATCCCGAAGCAGTTTGCCTGCTATTGGAGCCGATGTGGCGGAATTGGCAGACGCGCCAGACTCAAAATCTGGTGGCCGCAAGGCCGTGTGGGTTCGACCCCCTCCATCGGTACCAATTTTGTTCCGGTTTTCGGACGCGGGAAAAATGACTTTGCGATCGCGAATCCCGGTCCGGGTCCGGCTCGTTGCCGGGAACCGGAATCGCTTCCCGGGGGTGACGTGAATCGCGACCGCTCCCGGTTTTTCCGCGTCGAATTCAATTCTGTTTTTCCCTCGGAGCTCGGCAGTGGGGAAGGTGGGGGAAGCCGCCGGAGCGATTGATTTCGACGGCGCTCGATCCCTGAGCCGGAGCGTAGATCCAGGATTATTGCTCGGCGGATTTCATCGAACTCGATAGGTCGCTTCGTTTTCGCCGAACGTCAGGAAGACTCCCGTCGGCGGGCGGCGAAAGCGGATTCGATTTCCCCAGGGACTAAAGATTTCCTGAAGCTTTCTTCGGAGCCTCTCGATTAGAAATAGGGATCGAAATGCGCTTGGACGAGATTGCCTCGTTGGGCGCGAAGGACCCGGTCGCCTTTCCAGGATTCGATGTGGCTATCGACGAATCCGATATTGATTTTGCCGTTGTGGGTGACGAATTTGCCGTTCTTCGCCGTTCCCCAAGGATGAAAACTGGCGTTGCGCATGGTTTCGGGATCTTCGTTGATCAACAGAAAGATTTCGGTGGGACGAGTGACGCGGCTCATATTTACTCCCTTGGCTCCGGTCGATTTTCCGTTAGCGAGACCCCGGTTTTTATCGATTTTCGAATTCATCGAAAAGTTGACTCGTTGCGCTCGGCCGATGCGTCCGGTGCTGGGGCAGCGGTATACGTCGTAGACTTCTCGGTGATTGGAGTTGAGCCGTCGGTGCCTGGTCTGACCGGTGACGTATTCGAACACGGCGCCGCATTCCGGATGGAATCCATAGCTTCGACTATCCCAGGCGGCCGGATTATCCTTTTCCGTCGCCGGTTGGCCGCCCCACATCCAGTCTTCCGAGAGGTTTCGATCGACGTCTCCGGACCAAGGCAAAAAGGAACGGTTGTCGTCGGCGTAGATTACCATGCCCAAGGTAATTTGCCGCATGTTGCTTTTGCAGACCGCAGATTGCGCCGCATTCTTGGCTTGGCTCAATGCCGGGAGCAGCATACCGGCCAATATGGCGATAATGGCGATGACCACTAGCAATTCGATGAGCGTGAAGCCAGATCTTCTGTGGGGAAGGGAGAAGAGCATGGGGCGATGTTAGTGGCGGAATTTTCAAATTTCAAGATCAGAAAGGAGCGGGAGGAATAAAAACGAAATAAAAAAAAGCCCTCCCCAGTCGGGAAGGGCTGCTGGATTGTATCTTACGCGAAGGATTTAGAACTGATAGGCGACATTCAACGCCAGCGTCACGGCATCGTCCTCGTCTCCGTCCGGACCGAACCCGAATACCTCGTCTTCCAAGGTATGGTCCCAGCGAAGTTCTACGCGGGCGAGGACATTCTCCCACAGGTTGTGGGAGACGGTTCCGGTGAGACTCAGGAAGCGAGCCTCTTTCATGATGGCCATATCCTCCACGGTGCCGACTTGGAAGGTGTCGGTTTGAATGTAATCAATGCGGCCGTTAAACGTGGTTTTGGCGTCGGGGAATTGATAGGAGAGGTAGCCGGCAAGCGCCCAGGCATCCAGTATGGTACCCTCTCTCAAGACGTTTCCGTTGTCATCCCGCGGCAAGAATGGATCCTCCACGCCCAACGGATCTCTGGTGTCTTGAGCGTAATCGAAGGCGCCTCCCAAGCTCAGATTCTTGATGGGCGTGGGGAGCGTGCCGCCAAGGAAGTAACTGGTTTTATCTCGTTGGTCGTCGCCGGTGACTAAGCCGTCCACAAACCCGGCGTACAGAGAACCTCCGGAAAAGGCTCCCATCGAGTCGGGAATTACGTAGGTGGCACTACCCAAGTAGGTGAGTTGAGATTCGCTACTGCCCGCGCGATCGTTGATGCCGAAGCCGTAGGAATTGGCGACGCCGCCGGCGACGGAGAAATCTTCGCTCAATTGATACGAGGCGAGCAATCCGGTGTGCTGGAACGGTTCGATGAAGAAACCGTAGGACCGGCTGAAATTCGGATTCGCCGGGCCCGCTCCGACCTCGTAGCCGATGATGGTATCGAAATGCCCCATCTTGAGTTCCAGACCGGTGCCGACGGGCACATGCAGGTCGACGTATGCCTGCTTGATCCCAAGTTCTCCGGTGCCAGTGCCGGAGGTAAAGCTACTCAGCCAGTGGGCGTCAGGGCCCAACCAGAGGTCCACTTGATAGCCAGCCGCCCATTCGGTATCGTCCGAATGCCTTGATAGGCTTAATTGAACGACGTTCAGGTTGAAGCCGTCGGTGTAGCCCTCGCCGTCGTTGGATCGTCCGGGATACGGGTCGTCGTGACCAATTTCTCCCAATGCCCAGATAGCCGAAGTGTCCACGTACCCACTGAGGGTCGTCTTGGAAACTTCTGTGAGCACGCTGTTGCCCATGGGGTCATTGGCACGGGCGTTCAAGCCCAGCAAGCAAGCCAAGGCTACACTAAGGGTCCACTGATTGTACTTCATATCACTCACTTACCTCTGCGTTCGTTCTTCCGCTCCTACAGTGATTGGCGCGTCCCATCAAGCGACGACCGAATCGACCGCAGATATTTCCTTCGTCCATCCAACCTGCCCGGATCCTTTATTGCGGGGAATCAAAGCTTGAGGTGCCCTGATTCGACTGTGCAACGACCAGACCCGAAGTTCACAGAACGCCCAGAAACGCTCTGGACGGGGCGAACCCTAGGGGGGGGTGTTTTCGTTGGCAAGAGTTTTTTTTGATTAAATTTGATTCGTAACATCTCGGATAAACCGGTGTTTGAAAAAGCCAAGGGGCTGACGGTTCGACCCGGGCCGACTCGCTTTGGCAGCAAACGGTCGGGAATCGGGAGAACTTCATTCTACTGAGATCGGCGGGTGCGGGTTCCGGAATCGATCGATCCGGGCGCGACGATGGGGGCGGACGGTTGAAGCACCGTCGTCGAGTCGAGTGCAGTATTCGGATCCATCGGTTTTCGATCGCCGGCGTGATTCGGATTTCGGAGAATCGAGATCAGTCTCGTTGTGAAATTTGACGGTCGACGATCCGGGACCGGAATGGCGAACCGACGGCGGCGAATGATCGATTTCCCGGAGGCGCCGTTCTTTCGATTGATCGCTTGAACGGTCGAAGGGTCTCCCGGATCCGTTTTGAATTAGCGGCGGTCGCTTCCAGGGGACGATCAGATGGAAGAGCGAACGACGAACGGCGGGTCCCCGCGCGCCGACCGTGATCGGGGGGTGCGCGGGGAAGGCATTTTTCGAGGACTTTGATGCCGGAAACGGATAGGTCTCATCGACGGGTAAGGATCGAATCGGAACGAGACGGAATTCGTTTTTCGTTGACTGTTTCCCGGGTGTTGCCGGATTATCTCTCGAAGAGCGGAGGACTGCGGGCTTAGCTCGCCGTTCCGATTGACGATTTAGGCGAACGGGGGGGTTGACAGTTTAAGTTCTCGCCTTTACGGTTCGCTTCTGGAAAATGGAAGGCGTCCATCGTAAGAAAGTGTTATCCATGAAATTGCTTGGAGTTCGATCGAAATTTCTCGCGCTGTCGGTGGCTTTGGGGCTATCGGGAGTGATGGTCTCTCAGCAGGCCCTTGCCGTGGAGGCGACGGTAACCGACGTCTCGGGACCGGTAATCGGGGCTCAGAAGGGAGGATCGCTTCCCGTGGGACATGTCATCACCACTCAGTCCAACGGCGAGGTGGTTCTGGACGTCGCCGGTCATTTGGTGGTCGTCGCCGAAAACTCGATTCTGAAAATCGAAGAACTGAAGGTCGAGACGACAGGAATCGAAAAGATCACCGAGGTGACGCTGGCTCTTTCTCAAGGCCGCGTTTACGGCGAGGTGGAAAAGTCTTCGAAGCTCTCGCAATTCACGGTTAAGATTCCCAAGGGTCACGTGGCCATCGACGCTACGGAGAGCGCGGTCGTGTTCGATATTTCAGCTTCCGGACATACGGCGCTCGCCGAGGGAACGGCGAGCGTGGTCGTCAACCGCGGGACTAACGAAGCGCCGAACATGGTGGTTCAAGAGATCAAGAGCGAACAACGATTCGACGCCGGAACCGGAGTGGTATCGGCCATTGATCCGACGGTCGCTACGGCGTTGACGAAAGCGGTTTCGACGAAGAAAGCGGGGGTGGCTTCCGTGGTGGTTGCGGAGGCGCCGGAAAATCCGTTTAACTTTTTCATTTCTCCCAATTTGCCGTTGCCGCCGTCTTCGTCCTCGTCTAATTAGAGAGAGCCTTTCCCGGGTTTAATCGGGCTTTGCGATTTGCCGGCCGCCTTCTTCGAGGGCGGTCGTTTTCGTTTAACCCGATCGATTAATCTACCGCGGCTGATCCGAGCGAATCTCCGCTGGCCGGAGAATTCGGCGGCGCTTTCGAATCGCCCCGGGCGGCCGAGTCGTTCGGCGTCGTTCGGCCCGAAAGAAACAACGGCAACAGTGAAAGAACGATAGCCAAGGCCAAGCCGAATCCCAAGGCGACCAACAAGCCGAAGTGTTTGACGGGGGGGAACGAGGTGAGGAACAGCAGCAGAAAAATCCCCCCGAGAATCAGGCTGGTGTAAACGATCGGGCGCGCCTTAATCGCCAGGGCTCGTTCGACCGACTCTTGGGCGTTCAGTCCTGAGAGCCGAGCTTCTCGCCACTGGGTAACGAGGTGAACGGTATCGTCGACGGCGATACCGAAGGCGATGGCCGCTACTGTGATGGTAATGGAGTTGAGCGAGATTCCCGCGAAGGCGCCACAGGCCAGAACCAAGCCGATGGGCAGGGTGTTGAGAAGGATCGCCAGAGCGGCCAAGCGCCAAGACCGCCAAAGGCAGAAGAGGAGCCCGAAAATGGTCGCCAAGGCTCCGCCGGCGCTATTCAATTGGCCGGAGAGTAATTCCTGGTCCGCTCTCAGGATGCTGTGCAGTCCTTTTTCTTCGTGAATCGTCACGCCGGCCGGCAGCCCGGTTTCGGCCTGATCCACGAGATCCGCAATCAGTCGCAAATACTGGGGTGAAGGCAAATCCGGGGTCCGAACGATCAAAGTGGTCGTTCGATGATCCGGGTCGCATAACGCCGCCAAAAAAGGGAATTGCGAAGCTTGAGTCTTGAGCAGAAACGTTAGGGTTCCCAGCACCAGGGGATTGCCGGGCACCTTCAAGCTTCCGGGCCGTTCCTGTTCCCAAATCTGGTTGAGAACGGCTAGCAACAGGGGGTAACTGTAGACGTTCGAAACCTCGTCCCGGGCCGCGGCGTATCGGCTTACTTCGTCTAGATAATTCAAGAAATCCGTTCGGTTGATGCCGTTGGTTTGCCCCGTATCGAAGCGTAATTGGAAGACGTTGAATCCCCCGTAACGGTCGTTGAATAGTTTTCCGGCTGCTCGGGCAGGACTGTCGTAGGGCAAGAACTCCAACGGTCGGACATCCGAGCGCAGCAAGGAAATTCCGGCAGCGGCGAACAGAACGGCTAGGGCGGTAAGCGTCAGTACCGTCCGGCGGCCGCGGCGCAAGGTTGTTAGCCAGCGGAGCCAGGCCAGTTCCGTATCATGCTTAGGTAGCTTCCGGGCCGGTTTGGCGGCGGTCCAGAGGACAGTCGACGCAACTCCCGGGCCGAAGGTGAATAAAAAAACCATGCCGATGCCGCAGGTGCCCAGCAGACCGGTCTCCCTTACTTGAGGGATCGTCGAGGCGCTCAGCGATAGTAGCCCGGCTACGGTAGTCAACGTCGCGAACGCACAAGATTTACCGATTCGCCGGATGGCGGCGGCAACGGTCTGAAACGGGGTTCGATCGGGATTTGTTTGGCCGGCGGCCGTCGCCAAATGCACCAGCAAGGTGAGATGGATGCCGGCGCACAGGGGAATCAGCGGCAGGTTGTAGACGGAAAACGAGTACTCCGCCCAAAGCAATAACCCCAGAATTGCCGCCAGCGCGACGACCAAGTTGCTCAGCAATATCAGGACGAATCCAATGGAGCGGAAGAAACATCCCAGTACGATCAGGAGAAAAGGCCCGGCGGTCAGGGCGAAGAGCTTCAGATCTTCGCCGACCCGAGTGCGAACTTCTTCTTCGACCAGAGAAAATCCGGCCACGGTGAAGGCGCAGCCTTCCCGTTCGAAAGGTTCCAGTACGGCTTGGATCTCGGCTCGCAGCTTTCGTTGCGAATCCCGATCGCGATAACGGTCCCTCAAGGACAGCGACAGGGTGGTGTGCCGTCCGTCGGAAGAAACCATGACGTTGCGAACGAGCGGATGGCTCAGGCAATAGTCGCGAAAAACTTTCAGGTCCGTTTTCGAACTCGAGTCCAACTCGATCAAGGGAACCATGCTGAGGGAAAACCCCCGGCGGACGGGTTTGTAGGCATGGGTCAGGCTCTTGACGTCTTGGGCGCCGGTCACGGTGAGCAAGGCGTCGCTGATCCGGGAGATGACCGCTAGGCCTTCGAAGGTGAAGATCTCGGGAAGCGCCAGATCGATCAGGATCAGCTCGTTTTCCGGCATCAACGAGATCGCTTTCTCGAGGGCTTCTTTCTGGTTCGGATTGCTCTCGAGCAGGGTTAGCGGATCGGAACGGAAAGCCAATTCGGGAAGTCGTGTCAGTAGGGGAATCATGGCCGCCAGCAGGATGACGAGACTCATCCTCGGATAGCGTAAAAACGGATTCCAGTTAGTCATTGGCGTCCTGACTGCCGACGATCAGTCTTCGGTCGCTACCAGATGGCAGGCCACGAGATGCCTCGGCGTGATCGGTTTGAGCAGGGGACGCTCCAGGCGGCAACGCTCCTCGGCCAAGGGGCAACGCGAATGAAACGGACAGCCGGGCGGCACGTTCAGGGGAGAGGGTATGTCGCCCCGGCTGCCGGACCAATTCTCGTCGGCCTCGGTCCGGTTGCCGGGAATGGAAGCGATCAACATCTGGCTGTAGGGATGTTTCGGCTGGGAGATAATCTTTTTGGCGGGGCCTTGCTCGACGATCTGGCCGAGGTACATGACCATCAGTTCGTGGCTGATGTTTTCGACGACGGCCAGGTCGTGCGTGATGAACAGGTAGGAGAGTTGGAAGTCGGTCTGTAATTCGCGCAGCAGATTGATGACTTGGGCCTGTACGGAAACGTCCAGGGCGCTGACCGGTTCGTCGCAGACGATCAGTTCGGGCCGGACCGCCAAGGCGCGGGCGATGCCGATGCGTTGGCGTTGTCCTCCGCTGAATTGCCGGGGATACCGTTTGGTGGCTGAGGCGTCCAACCCGACTTTTTCCAGCAGCCGGATCACTTCTTTTTGGATTTGATCCGGCTTGGTCATCAAACCTTGTAACCGGATGCCTTCGGCGACGCTCGCCTCCACGGTCAATTTGGGATTGAGCGAGCCGTAGGGGTCCTGGAAAATCATTTGAACCGAACGGCGGTAGTCCTTTCGTTCGGCCCGGTTCATATTGAGAATATTTCGGCCTTGATAACGGATTTCGCCGTTAGTCGGTTCTTCCAGCAACACCAGGCTGCGGGCCAAAGAACTTTTGCCGCAACCGCTTTCGCCTACGAGTCCGATGGTTCGACCGCGATCCAGTTCGAAACTGATCTGATTGACGGCCTGCAGATACCGTCGTTCCCTGAAGCCGTTTCCTTGAACGCGGTAGCGAATTTCTAGTTCCTGAACTTCCAGCAACTTCATGAGGGCACGCGAATCGGACAACGGACCATCCGGCCGTCGCCGGCCGGATGGAGCGGCGGCACCGAAATCGAACAACTGGGTTCGGTCAGGTTGCAACGGGTATGGAAACGGCAGCCGGAAGGAAACGAATGGGGCGGCGGCACTTGTCCGGGAATGGCCTGCAATCGATGTTGTCCGGAACCGATGCGAGGGGCGGCCTCCAACAACGCTTCGGTATAGGGATGCTGCGGCGCATTGAGCACTTCCGTGGCTTTGCCGTATTCTACGACCTGGCCGGCGTACATGACCGCTACCCGGTCGGCGAAATCGTGTACGACGCCCAAATTGTGACTGATCAACAGCACGGCCATTCCTAATTGCCGACGCAGTTTTTCGAGCAACCGCAGAATTTGCTCCTGCACGGTGACGTCCAGAGCGGTGGTGGGTTCGTCGGCGACCAGCAGCAAGGGTTCGGAAGCCAGGGCAATGGCGATCATGACTCGTTGCAACATGCCTCCGGACATCTGGTGGGGATAGTCTTTCAGCCGCAACTCGGGTGCCGGAATCTCGACCAATTTCAGCAGTTCGACGATTCGTTCTTGGTTCGCCTTTTCGGGGCGGTGGAGTTTGAGCATTTCCAGAATCTGAGTTCCGACCCGGTGTACGGGATTCAGGTAGGCTACTGGATCCTGGAAGATGTAACTGACCTTGCCTCCCCGTAGCCGCCGCAAAGTGCGGTCGTCCAAGCCGAAGACGTCCTGGTTATCGATGCGGACTTCTCCCCCGGCATAACTGAAAGGCGGCGAGGGGAGGAGGCGGGTCAACGACAACGCGGTCACGCTTTTGCCGGAGCCGCTTTCGCCGATCAGGCAAAAAGATTCTCCCGGAGCGATATCCAGCGAAAGCCCGTCGACGATACGATAGGTTCCCTGCCGGTCCGACAATTCAATCGACAGATCGTTGACTTCTAGCAGCGCCACAATTGCCGGTTTATGGGCGGTTGATAACCATGCTTGTTCCCAGTTCTAATCGAAAGGGCGGTAAAGTCATGTCAATTATTGCCGGGCCGGGTGACTCAGCTGGATCGTTCCCGACCGGGCCGGCAACGAGTGCCGGGAGACCGTTCCCTGGGGCCAGTGGACTTCCGCTTCCAATTCGGTCGCTTCGGCAGGTAATCCGAGCCAGATCAGGGAGGGCGATTGCGAGAGGTATCCGCCTCCGGCTCGGATTTCTTCCGTTCGGTCGACGGCACCGTTGGTCGACCGGATTTCGAGGCGCGCTCCGATCCCGTCGGGATTGCCGGGCAATCCTCGAAGGCCGATGGCCAGCCAAGTTTGCGAGGCGTCGGGTCTTCGTTCGAAACCGGTTAACGGTCCGTCGTTTAGCCCGATTAGAAAGTCGGGCCGAAGATCGCCGTCGAGATCGGAGACGATTAAACTTTTGGCGTCCCCCGTAACTTTCAGTCCGCTTTCGGCGACCGGTTCCGGTGTGAAGCGGCCCGTGCCGTCGCCGAGCAAAAGCAAGCTCAGGCCGCCGTCCAGGGGACGGGTTTCGAGTTGGGGACTAAAGAAATTTTGCGCCAGGTAGAGATCCGGATTTCCGTCGGTGTCGGCATCGATCGTCACGGCTCCGAAGGTCGGCGCGGTTTGGGCCCTTCTGGGGAGCGGGCGCCAGGCGAAGCGTCCCTGACCGTCGTTGAGCAGCAGGCCGGTTCTCAATTCGACGGCTTCGTAGCGGTCGGCTCCGGACAAGCGTTTTTCGGTGTAGAGCTCTGGAAGGGTAGCCAGGGCGAAGTTGTGATAGGAGCCGAGTTGCGGCCCTAGGGAAGGGATCGCGTTGCGGGAACAACTGAAACCCCGATGGGGGAACAGTTTGTTCCCTTCGTAGCACGCTTCGAGAATTCTTTTGGTCCGGTTCTGGCCGAAGACGCCGTAATAGAGGAGTTCCGGCGCTGCGGGACTGGCCCGGTATTTGGTATTAAGTCCGTAATTGGCGATCAGGAAATCGAAGTCGCCATCGTTATCGAAGTCGCCTCCGGCGATGCCGTTCCACCAACCGGTTAATTCGGCCAGCCCGGATTCCTGAGTATGATCTTCTAACCGGCCTTCCCGATTGCGGAAGACCCGAATCGGGCCCCATTCGATCGAGAGCAGCAAGTCGGGCCAACCGTCGGCGTCGATATCCGACCAGATCGCTCCCGTGACCAGACCGGCGGATTGGACGTCGGGATTATCCACCGTGGCGAACCGTACGGTTCCGGGTCGGCTGTCGTTGCGCCAAAGTTGGCTGCGCGGAGTTTCCGGAAACTTACCGGGGACGGAACGGCCTCCGACGAACAGATCCAAGTCGCCGTCGCGATCGAAATCGGCGGCCGTCAAGGCTCCGCTGTTACCCCGGTAATCGGGCAGGGCTTCGACTGGAGCCGGGGCGAAGTCGCCATGGCCGTCGTTGAGATAGAGGCGGTCGCGATAGAAGGGATGACCGAGGGGATACTCCACCGAACCGCTGGCGATCAAAAGGTCGGAATCGCCGTCGCCGTCGACGTCCAGAAAGAGGCAACCCAGGTCCTCGTTTTCCGCGTCGCCCGGCGCGAACGCTCGCGACTCGAATCTTCCGTCGCCTTGGTTGAGCAACAACCGTCCCGGTTGGCCCGCGGCGCCTCCCAGAAAATGGTCGTGGTCGCCGTCGCCGTCCACGTCGGCGCTCGCGAGGCCCGGGCCCAAGCGAGAGAGCCGGTTGGGAAGGAGCGGCTGCGCCTGAAAATCGTCGAAAGGACGCTCCCAATGCGTGATCTCGCCGATCGCGTCGGAACGGCGATACTTGGTTTTTCTGAGCCGCGAACCGATCGCCGCCGGTAAAGCGTCCGGTCCCTGGTCGCGTTCTTTCACGAGCCATACCGATTGAGCAGGCAAATCTTCGAACCGATCGACGTTGCCCGAAGGCCAGACCACCTCGAGTTCTTCGATGGTTTCTTCGTCGCCGAAACCGAAATGCACGATCGGTTCGTCGCTGGAAAGGAATCCTCGCGAGGGGTGATACTGCCGGATCTGCAGCCCGGCGCGGGTTTTGGCCGTGACGGTCGCTCCGATCGCTCCGGTATTGGCGTCGGCGGCCGAGAGCCGGAAGAGGCTGCGGGTGCCTTCCGAGGAGAGGTTTTCGTGGATGAACGGCTGAGATTCCAGATTGGCGACGACCAAATCCAGATCGCCGTCGCGATCCAGGTCGCCGACCGCCGCTCCGTAGCTCATGGAACTTAGATTGACGCCCCAGGATTTCGATCGCTCGGCGAAGGATAGATTACCCTGATTGAGAAACGCCAAATTGCGTTCGAGGCGCGGAGGGGTGTCTTCGTAGAGGTCCCATTCGGTGCGTCCGATCAAGCGGGTGACGTCGAGCGGTTTGTCGGAGTCGTTGAAACTGCGGGTCACGCCGTTGGAGACGAAGAGGTCGCTGCGTCCGTCTTCGTCGAAATCCGCGAACTTGGCGGTCCAGGACCAGTCCGAATGGGCCAAGCCGGCCATATAGGCCACGTCGACGAAGCGGTCGGTTCCGGTGTTGAGGTAGAGGCAGTTGCGCATGTGCTGGGGCGGCTCCGCCGTTTGCATGAAATGCTTACTGGCTCCCATGGCGCCCATGGTGGTCTTGGAGACGTAGTGCGAGGTGCCGGCCATATCCAAGGAGAGGAGATCCATCCGGCCGTCGTTGTCGATATCGGCGATGTCGGTACCCATCGAGAACCAGGTCGTATGCGGCAAGAGGTCTCGAGTCACCTCGGAGAAAGTTCCGTTGCCGTTGTTGCGGTACAGGCAATCGGGATCTTCGAAATCGTTGGCCACGTAGAGGTCCGGATAGGCGTCGCCGTTGTAGTCGAACCATAAGGCCGAATTGCCCTGCCACCGTCCCGGTTCGAGGCCGACGTTGCCGGTTACGTCCGTGAAGCGCGGAATTTCGCCCTCGGAATCGTTTCTCAAGAGCTGGTCGGGGGCGCCGCAATTATTGACTTCGTAGCGATTGTTGCCGCGTTGGGTTACCTGATAGTAGCGAGCGTACTCGGGAAGGATCGTCGGTTGGCCGTCTTTGATCAGGCTGGGAGCGCGCGAAGGTCTGCCGCCCTGGCGATAGAATCGGTGTCCCAAGAGATAGACGTCCAGATCGCCGTCCCGGTCGTAGTCGCTGAAGTAAGCCATCAGCCAAGCGCCTTGCCGGTCCAGGCCGAAGTCCCGAGCCCGTTCCGTGAAGCGGCCTTGGCCGTCGTTGATAAAGAGCTGATTGGGACTTTCGTAATTGCAAACGTAGATATCGGGATCCCGGTCGGCGTCGATGTCGATTACCGCGACTCCCGCGCCCCAAGCGTCGCCGCCGGCGACGCCCGCTTCTTGGGTCGTCTCGCGAAATTGCAGGTCGCCGGTTTGAAGATAGAGGCGGTTAGGGCCGGGCCCGTCGGCGAAAAACAGGTCGGGCCGGCCGTTACCGTCGAAATCGGCGATACCGATGCCGCCGCAAGCGAACGCGTTGGTATAAAGGCGTTTCAAGGGATGGCGGATATCGATGGGCACGACGTGTTCGACGCCGGTGTTTTCGAGGGTTCGGAATCGGGTTTCCGCTGCGGCGGGCCGGGATTCCAGTCGTTCGATCAGGACGAGACGTCCGTCGTCTGGGGCGGCCGACGGCAGGAATGCGAAACTCGAAAGTACGGCGCAAAGCACCGGGAGCGCCGGAAGGCGGATTCGATGTTCGGAAGAGACTCTCATCGCTGGAGATTTCGATTGCTTTCCACGGCTCGCCTCGGTCGTTGCCGTCGAAGTTCGGCCCCGAATCGGTTTTCGAGCGCTGCGGGTCGTAGCCGAGTCGAGACCCCGGGGATGCTAGGCGAAAGCCAGACGAATTCCAGTTATTATTGGCGCCGCTTCCGTCACGAATCTACCGGGCGGACTGCCGGAGCGCTTCGCGGCGAGGGCATGCCGGGCTTGACCGGTCGAAGCGGCTCCGTATGTTTTGCGGTTCGGGCGAACCGGGCGGCGAAGCCCGAGTTTTCTCAAGGCAGATTGATTCGTGATGCAAGATTTCCTTTCTTCCACGTTACCCGTGGTATCTTTTTCCGAAGCCCGGAAGCGAGCGAAAGAGGCCGGGTTTCGACTGGAATTGCCTGAGTTCGAAACCGAGCCGAAGGCCTTGGCGGAGTCGCTGGAACAATGCCTCGCCCAAGCCGACGAACGGCTCGACGCCATCGCGGCGCTTTTGCCGGAACGGCTCGATTTCGCCAACACGGTTGCCGCGTTTGACGACGTGATTTGTTCGGTATCCACCGTGGCCAACCGGCTTTACTTGCTCAAGGAAGCCGCTCCTGAGAAAGTCATCCGGGAGGAGGCGGAGCGGCAGTTCAAGATATTTCAGGATTGGGACGTAGGGCTGGAATATCGCGAGGACATCTATCGCACGATCCGCGCCTTTGCCGACGGGCAATCCGAATTGGCGGAGGAAGCTCGGCGACTGATGGAACATTTTATGCGCGATTTCCGTCGCGCTGGACTCGGTTTGTCCCGCGGGGAACGGGACGAAGTGGAGCGACTCCGTAAGCGGCTGTCCCGGATCGTTACGGATTTCGACGCCAACGCCACCAAGGCCGAAAGTCCGGTCGAGTTCACGGTCGACGAGCTCGAAGGTTTGCCCCGGGATTTTCTGGATAATCGCTCCCTGCGTAACTTTTCGGGCAATTACGTGCTCGGCGCGGAAACGGTCTGGCATTTTCTGGTCGTGATGGATAACGCCAAGTCGGAAGCCGTGCGCCGCCGGATGCAGGAGGCGCGCGACCGGTTGGCGGCGGATACCAATCTCGAGTTGCTCCAGGAAATTATCCGGCTCCGGGCGGACATTGCCCGCCGGCTGGGGTACGCCGACTGGGCCGATTATCGAACCGAATTGAAAATGGCCAAAACCGGCGCCGGCGCCCGGCGATTTCTGGAGGATCTCAGCGAGGGCTTGCAAGAACTCTTCGCGCAGGAAAGGGAGGCTTGGCAGGCGATGAAACGGGAAGACACCAGCGATCCCGAAGCGGTCGTTCACCTCTGGGATTGGCGGTATTATTCCAATCAACTCGTCAAAAGGCGTCATCAGGTCGATAGCGAAAAACTCCGGCGCTACTTTCCTTATCGAAAAACCCTGGAGGGAATGTTCCGGATTTGCGGCCGGCTGTTCGGTTTGTCGTTCGCCCGGCTCGAAGCCCCTCGGAAATGGACGAACGACCTCGAATTGTATTTGGTAACCGACGTTCGGACGCAGACGCCTCGGGGCGCTTTTTATTTGGACTTGTTTCCCCGGAAAGGGAAATTCCGGCATTACGCCCAGTTCGGGTTGATCGACGGGCGGCGTTTGCCCGACGGCGACTATCAATGCCCTTGCGTCGCTTTGGTCTGCAATTTTCCGCCGCCGAACGCCGGACAGCCTTCGTTACTGTCTCATACCGAAGTGAAAACGTTGTTTCACGAATTCGGCCATGCGTTGCACTCGTTGTTGACCCGAGCGGAGTATGCGCGGTTTTCCGGGACGGCGGTGCCTCGTGATTTCGTCGAAGTGCCTTCCCAATTGCTGGAAAATTGGATTTGGGACCAGGACATGCTCGATCTGTTCGCCGCCGATTGGCAGGACGAGAACCGGAAGATTCCCGCGGGGGTCATCGAGGGGCTCAAGGCCGCCCGCTTGGAAACGATCGGTTCGTTTTACCGTCGGCAGATCGCCTTCGGCCTGATCGATTTGGAGCTTCATTCCGTGACCGCCGGGTCCGAGATTCCGGAGGCGTCCGCATTGGCTGGGAGTTTGATGAAAAAAGTGTTTCTCGAACCGGCGGAAGGCACCGATTTCATCGCCGGATTCACTCATCTTTCCCATTATGACGCCGGCTATTACGGCTACGCCTGGGCCGATGCCATTGCGGCCGATTTGGATACGGTATTTTCCGGTTCTCCCTCCGCCCGGTTGAACGAAGCCAACGGACGGCGGCTGAGAGAGGAAATTTACGCGACGGGCGATACCCGGGACCCGGAAGAATCGATTACGAGTTTCCTGGGCCGGCCCCGTTCTTTGACTCCCTTCTTGAAATCTCTGGGCGTGAGCGGCCGGCCGCCGGCCGGCGCTTCGAACGATTAACGGCCGGAGCGAAGTTCGCCGGCGGACCCTACTCCTGTTCTTCCAACCAGCGGGGAGCCCAGTCCGTATCGATTTCGAGTTGGTTCAGCACTCGGGATACGACGGTGTCGACCAGTTCGTCGATGGTCGCGGGACGGGAATAAAAGGATGGATTGGCCGGGAGAATGGTCGCTCCGGCTAACAGCAGCGTTTCGAAATTGCGGATATGAATCAGGTTCAGGGGCGTTTCCCGGGGCACCAGAAGCAGCCGCTTCTGTTCCTTGAGCATGACGTCGGCCGAACGTAACAACAAGTCGTTGCTCAATCCTTGAGCGATGCGGCCCAGGGTGCCCATGCTGCAGGGAATCACCACCATGGCGTCGAAGGGATTGGAACCGCTCGCAAAGGGCGCGTTCATGGTTCTCAAGCCGTATTGCCGGGCCGAAGGGGGCAGCCGCAATCCGTCGGGCAATTCTTCGGCGATCACTTGCCGGGCGTAATTGCTCAGGACGACATGGATTTCATGCCGGTCGTCGGTTAAGCGGTCCAGGAGTCGTTGGGCGTAGATGGAGCCGCTGGCGCCCGTAATGGCCACGATAATTTTCAAAATGGCGCGTTCTTGCGCGATCATAACCGGGGCGGAACGAGGGGCAAGTGCGGAGCGGGATCTTTCCGTTAATCGGGAGCCGTGACCGGGGGCGTCGTACCGAGTTCAGGGAAAGGGCGAGCGGCGGGCCCGCTCCAAAAATTCCCGATGCAACCGTTCGGTCAGCGGCGAGAGGGAAAGCCGTCGTCCGTTCAACGCTCGAACCGGCAAAATCCCCCGGACGCTTTGCGTCAGGAAAACGCCTTCCCGATTCGAGAGCCGTTCCAGGGTAATGTTCTCTTGGATGGGGGCCAACTTCAGGGAGCGGCAGGCGTCGAGCACGATTTGCCGGGCGATTCCGGGAAGGGCACCGGAATTCAGCGGCGGGGTGCCCACGGTTCGGCCTTCGCTCCAAAAAACGTTCGCCGCAGTCGTCTCGACGACCTGATTCCGGCGATTGAGAAAGAGCGCGTCGTCCGCCTGCCGTTCTTCGGCTTCGATCATGCCGAGAACTTGCAACAGTTTGTTGTTGGTCTTGAAGCGGTGGGTCGGGCAATCGGCGTCTAGGCGCCGGGAACTGACGGTCAGAGTTCGGGACGCCGGTTCGGACGAGGGCATCGGACAAGGGTTGACGATCAGGGAAGGGGAAAGGGCTTCCGGCACGGCATAGCCGCGAGGCCCCGGTCCCCGGGTGACTTGGATGCGAATCAGGGCGTCGACGAGCCGGTTTACTCTGATCAGGTTCCTTACGATCGTCGTTAGTTCCCGGGGCGTCGCTGCCGACGGTATGGCGAGACCGGTCAATCCGGAATTCAGGCGGGAGAGGTGTTCTCTCCAGAAGGACGGTTTGCCTTGGCGCACAGCGATCGTTTCGAAGCAACCGTCGCCGTACAGGAATCCCCGGTCGGAGATCGAGACGGTCGCCGTTTCCTGGGGCGAGTAGCGACCGTTGACATAGGCGATCATGAACCGCGGCCCGGCGAAAATACCGATCGATCCGTCGGTTGTTCTTCGGCCCGGAGGGCGGTCAAAAAGCCTCTGGCCTTGATCAGGGTTTCCTCGTATTCGGCTTCCGGGTCGGAGTCGGCGACGATTCCGGCGCCGACGTTGAAGAAGAGCCGTTGACCGAGGTGGCAAGCCGTGCGGATGCCGACGCTCAGGTGAGTTTCCCGATTGAATCCGATAAAACCGAGAGCGCCGGTGTAGGGGCCTCGCGCCAGGGGCTCGAGTTCGTCGATGAGTTGCATGGCTCGCAGTTTGGGAGTCCCGGTGACGCTGCCGCCCGGAAAACAGGCGGCCAAGGCTTGAACATGGCTGAGCGATTCCCGCAATTCGCCTTCGACGGTGGACACCAAATGATGGACTTGGGGAAAACGTTCCAACCGGATCAACTCGGGAACGGAGACCGAACCGTAGTCGCAGATGCGGCCGAGATCGTTGCGCAGCAAATCGGTGACCATGATTAATTCGGCTCGTTCTTTGGAACTGGCCAACAGTTCTTCGGCCGCTTGAGCGTCCCGGTTCGGGTCGGCGTTCCGGGGCCGGGTTCCTTTAATGGGGCGAGTGCGAATATGGCGTCCCGAGATTTTGAGGAAAGATTCGGGCGAGGTGGAAGCGAGGCGGATGCGGCCGCAATCGAGCCAGGCGGCGAAGGGGGCCGGCGAGACGTCGATCAATCGTTCGAACATCGCGAAACTGTCGCCGGCGTACGGCTGGGCGAGGCGATGAGACAAGTTGATTTGGTAGACATCTCCGGCGTGGATATATTCCCGGGCGCGTTCGACTCGGCGAATGAAAGCGCTGCGGGACATGTTGGAACGGCAGTTTCCGTTCGCCGCCGCTCGGGAGTTCCCGGTGGGCGATTCGAAAGGCGACTCCCATTGCCGGCGCCACCAGTCCGCCTGGCGCCGGGCGAAGGACGGCGATCGGGAACCGTCCGGCCGCATGCCGCTCGAGACGATCCAGCGCTTGTTCAGCGGGTGGTCGAAGACGCAAAGACTGTCGTAAAAACCCAAGGAAAGATCCGGCACGTTCGGATCTCTTGCCGCTCGGGAATTGAGTCGGGAATACAGCGACTGGTTCAGTTCGTACCCCCACCAACCGAATATGCCGCCCAAGGGAAAGGGCAGATCCCGCTCTTCCAACGTTTCGTATCTGCGAAGCAGTTGATCGAGTAACCGCCAGGGATTGCCGAAATGCGTGACGCGGCGATCGCCGGTTCGCAAGACGCAGCGGCTGCCCCGGCATTCCAACTCGGCGAAGGGGCGGCAGGCGACGAAGGAGAAACGATTGTCGTTCGTGGGCGACGGCGTCGAAGCGAGCAGGACGGCTCGCCGTTCTCGACGAATCTTCCGGGCCAACGCCAGCGGAGAGCCGGCGGAATCGATTTCGAGAATCAGGGTTCGCATCCCGGTCCGGAGTTAATTCGCCCGGCCGGCGCCGGTCGCGAATTCCAGGATTCCAGAATCAGGTCCAGCGCTTTCTGGGCAGTGGCCGCGATTCGAAACAGTTCCAAGTCCCGAACGCCCAGCCGTCCCTGATTTTCCAGGTCGGATTCGAACCAGCGAATCAAACCTTTCCAGTAGGCGGTTCCCAAGAGGATAATCGGGCAGGGAGGATGCCGCCGGCTTTGGGTCAGGGCCAGGATTTCGAAGAATTCGTCGAGCGTGCCGAATCCGCCCGGAAAGCAGACGAACGCTCGGCTGCAATTGATCAGGCAAACCTTGCGGTTGAACAGGTAGCGAAAATGGAACGGGCAATTGACGTAAGCGTTGATTTGCCGGTCGACCAGGAGTCCGACCGATCGGCCTCCGGCCTCGGCGGCTCCCCGGTTGGCCGCTTCCATGATACCCGGGCCGCCGCCGGTGACGATCGTCAGGCCGTGCCGTGCCAGGCCGTGAGTCAGTTCGCGAGCCGTTCGATAGTCAGGGTGGGAGGGCGCGGTCCGGGCCGAGCCGAAAACGGTGACCGCCGGTCCCAGATTTTCGAGAAATTTGGCGGAATCGACGAATTCCGTCATGATGCGGTCGATTCGCTTGGGATCGTCATGGGCAACGTCAGCAGGGTCGACGTCCATCGGCCGCAGGATAATCCCGTGGAATCGGCGGGATCAAGTTCGTAAGCTGGAACGGAGAGCGGGAGGCGGCATGTTCGAGGCAGGCAGCAAGGCAATCGCGTTGGCGGCGTTGGGCGATTGGCGCGACCACGCGACGCGATCTTCGGCTCGGCTGGTCGTGACTAACGGTTGTTTCGATTGGTTGCACTCCGGCCATGTGCGGTTCCTGGAACAAGCCCGCAATCTGGGCGATTTGTTGTTGGTGGGATTGAATAGCGACCGCAGCGTGCGGGAACTTAAAGGTCCCGACCGGCCGATCTTCGAGCAGGCGGACCGGGCGTTGTTGCTCGGGGCGTTGGGCTGCGTCGACGCCGTTTGCGTTTTCGACGAAACCCGGGCCGACCGGTTTCTGGAAATCGCTCGTCCCGATCTCTACGTCAAGGGCGGCGACTACACGCTGGAGCGATTGGATGCGCAGGAACGGGCGGCGATCGCTCGCCACGGGGGAGAAACGAAGATCCTTCCGTTGGTGCCGGGACGTTCGACCACGGCCTCGATTCGAAATTTGCTGTCCCGGAACCGCCGGGATTAAGCCGGGCCGTCAGTCTTCCTGGAATTTGTTTTCGATCAATTCCTCGAGTTTATCGAGGACCAACTCGGCGTCCGAACCCTTGGCTTCTACCGTGATGATCGCGCCGGGGCCGGCGGCCAGCATCATCAGTCCCATGATGCTTTTACCGTTGATGCGTTCTCCGTCCTTTTCGACGAAAACGTCGGCCTCGTATTTATTGGTGACTTTTACGAAAAGCGCCGCCGGCCGAGCATGGATACCGAGTTTGTTGGTGACTGTGAAATCCCTGGTTTTCGTCGGGGAATACTCGACTTGTGTCATAAATCGGGACCATTGTAAGCCATATTTTTCGGAAAAACAAAGGAAAAGCTTGGGCGATCTCTCAAGCCCGGTTCATGTGGGCGATGATTCGCTGATTGAGTTCGCTGGCGGGATTGTAGCCGAAGGCTTTCAATTTGGTTTGAAAGGCGGCGACTTCGACGAGGCGGGCCATATCCCTTCCCGGGCGGACTTGCAAGGAGATCGAAGGGATCTTGACGCCCAGAATATCTTCGTGTTGTTCTTCCAAGCCTAACCGGTCGGTGTCCTGGCCCTTTTCCCAAGGATAGAGGCGGATGATCAAATCGATATTTTTCCGGTTGCGGATGCAGCGGACGCCGAACATGGCGGCCACGTCGATTACGCCGATGCCGCGCACTTCCATGTAGTTGCGGCCGATCACCTTGCCGGAACCTTCGACGTTGTTGTCGATCAACCTGATCATTACCGTATCGTCGGCGACCAGGCTGTAGCCTCGCTCGATCAGGGCCAGGACGCATTCGGATTTGCCGATGCCGCTTTCGCCGATGATGATGACGCCTACGCCTAAAATGTCGGCCATGCTGCCGATTAAATTCAGCAACGGGGCGAACATCCATTCCAGCAACGCCGTGGCCCGGTTAATGAACGCCATGGTCACGAACGGTGTTTTGAAGACGGGTATACTGTGCTTTTCCGCCAAGGAGACGACGGCGGCGTTGGGCTTGCGGTCCCGGCAGAAGACGATGCAGGGAATTCGCCGCGAAAAGAGTTGAGCGTAGCTCTCGGCCCTGCGGGCCGGAGCGAGCGATCTGAGATAGGCGGTTTCGGCGTTGCCGAAAATCTGGACGCGTCTGTGGGCGAAATAGCGGACGAAGCCGGCGATGGCCAGTCCGGGACGGTTGAGCGCCGGTTCCAAAATCGGGTTTTTAAGTCCTTCGGCTCCGGCGATCAGACTGAGTTTCAGTTCGTTGCCGTGCTCGGTGTAGAACCGCTCGACCGTCACCCGGGGTGGTTTCATGACGCCTTCAAAGGTTGAATTTCGGTCCGAGGTAGATGGCCCGGGCGTCGGGATCGTTCACCAAAAACTCGGCGTTGCCTTGGCAGAGTACTTTTCCTTGATGGATCAGATAGGCCCGATCGGTCAGTTTGAGCATTTCCCGCACGTTATGGTCGGTAATGAGAATCCCCAAACCTTTGTTCCGGAGCCGCCGGACGATTTTCTGCACTTCGTAGACGGCGATGGGATCGATGCCGCTGAACGGTTCGTCCAGCAAAAGCAACCGGGGACTGGTAACCAGCGCCCGGGTGATTTCCAACCGGCGCTTTTCGCCGCCGCTCAAGGTATAGGCCTTGTTGTCGGCCAGATGGGTCAGTTCCAGTTCTTCCAGAAAAAACCGGAGTTGAGTCTGGCGTTCTTTCCGGGTGAAGCGGCAAATCTCCAGAATCGCCAGAATGTTTTGAGCGACGGTCAATTTCCGGAACACGGACGGTTCTTGGGTCAGGTAACCGATCCCGAGCCGGGCTCGTTGGTGCATCGGCAACCCGGATATCGGCCGGCCGGCGAAAATGACGTCGCCTCCGTCCGGTTTCAGCAGTCCGACGACCAAATTGAACGTCGTGGTTTTACCGGCTCCGTTCGGGCCGAGCAGTCCGACGATTTCACCGGCGCCTACCTGGATGCTCACCCCGTCGACGACGCGGCGGCGGCGAAAGCTCTTGCGCAAGTCGGCGGCTTCGAGCAGGGGAGCGGAGGGTTCGGCGGTCGGCATGCCGGAAAAATAACAGGATGGAGCGAGCTTACTGGGGAACGGTGCGGCTGCGGTATTTTCCGGTGGCCTGGTACGTGTTGAGGAGTTGATTCCACAACAACCGGTCGGCGGTCGCGAGAATGGTCCGGGGTCCCGACGAGGAATCGATCCGGGTGCGCAAGGCGACGTCGCCGGTCAGTTCGATTTGTCCTGTTTCCGTTTCCCAGATCGCCGATTCGCCGGAAACGACGCCTTTCGAGGACTGGATTTCGACCTCCCGCTTGGCTTCCAACCGATTCAGAGCGTTCGAGGTTGCGGAAAAAAAGGCGGCCAGTTGACCGCAAGTCAGCTGGCCTTGCGAGTGGACGACGCGTACGCGATCGATGGCTTTCAGGTTGCGGAGCGTGCGGTAGTCCCGGCCGAAAGTCAGTTCCAGCAGGCCGCAATGCAGCGCACCGGCTACGTCGACGACTTGCACCTTGCCTTCGAATCGGCCTTTCCCGGAGCCCAGCACGGCGTGGTCGGCTTCGATGCGCATTTCCGAGGGTTTCGCCGGTTTCGCGTTGATTTGCGGCAGCAAACTCAGGAGCGTGCCGTCGGCGGACAGGAAGCGCTGCAAGTCCACCCGGACGTGGCCGTCGGCGTCGACCGCTAATTCCTTGTCGCCCTGGACGAGATGAATGCGGTCGCCCTGAGCGGCGAACTCGGGAAAGGCGATGCGGGCCCGTTCGGTTACCGTGACCTCCAACCGCCCGTCTTCGCGGGGTACGAAGGTGACGAATTCTCCGTCGATTTCCGTTTTTCCCCGTTCGGTTTCCTGGACGATTCGAACGTTTTCTTCGGCGGTGATTTTTTGGGGTTTCCGTTCGGGATTGGTCAAGAGGGCGACGAGGTTCCGGCTTTGGAGCCGCCAGCCGTTTTCCGATTGGGCTTGGACTCCTCCCGAGAAGCGGGCTGCTTCGGCCATTAGCACATAGTTTTCGGCCTGGAGTTCGATGAGGGAGGGGTCGGGCGAATCGGTAGGTTCCGGCAGGGTCATCCGCGCTTGGCCCTGGACTTTGACGATCGGTTCGGTGTTCAGATTCTCGATCAGAACGGTATTTCCCGAGCCGCGGTACCGGTCCGCTTGCCAAGTGGGTTGACCTTTGAGAGTCAAGATTTCCGGTTGCTCGTCACGGGCCAGGTAACTGGCGCTTTCTCCCGTCAGGACGAACTGGTTCGCTTCGGTGTCGATGCGGATGACGATGCCGCCTGCGGCCTCGATTTGGCGTTCGTCTTGTTCGCCTTTGTTGAGCCAGACGGAGAGTCGCCGGCATTGGAGAGCGAACCGGTCGCCCTGGTCGGCCGTGACTTTCCCTTGATAGATGCCGATGTCGGTGTTCCGGTCGTAATCGAAGCGTTCGCTACGGATTTCGATCGGCAGCCGGCCGGGTTCGGCGCCTGCCGGCTTGATGATCGTCTGCACTTCGTTGGATATCGTCAATTTCGCCGCCCCTTGCCGCCAGGAAAAACCCCGGCCGGTAAGAGTGTATTGTCCGTCGGCTTCGCGCAGCCGGATGAGGCCGGAGGAATAACAGCGGCGATCTTTGAGATCGAATTCGCACTCCGGGGTTTCGATGATCAGTTGGGGTTGGGGAGGTCGGCCATCGTCGTAGATGCGGATTTCGACTTCGGTGATCCGTTGCTGGCCTTGGTCCCGGAGTTCGGCGCTTTCCCCCCGGATCAGGGTGCTGATCCTTCCCTCTTCCATCAGGGGCATTTGCCAGCCTCCGGTAACTTTACCCGGGGTGAACTGGCTGCGAACGTCCGCCACCGGTCCGGCGAAGCACAAAAGCAGAACGACGCTCAGTTTACCGTACCGGGGCAGTGGATTCATGACGGATCGGGGGCTAACTCTCTTCCGGGGCATTGTGCCGGGGTGGTTCCAGAAAAACAATGCGGCGATTCGGGCCGATGGCTCGGAAAAAACAGGAGTGGTAACCTTTGTGGCAGGCGCCGCCTTGCTGCGTTACCTGGATGAGCAAAGTATCTCCGTCGCAATCGTAGGCGATCTGCCGGATGGTTTGGATATGGCCGCTGGTTTCTCCTTTCATCCAGTATTGCCGGCGGGAGCGGCTCCAGAAATGGGTCCTGCCGGTTTCCAGGCTTCGGCGCAGCGACGTTTCGTTCATCCAGGCCATCATCAGGATTTTTCCGGTTTGGTGTTCTTGAATGATAGCCGGGATCAAGCCGTCGGCGTTGTAGGTTAATTGAGCGAGCGGGTCGGGTTCGTCGGGCGGGGTCATCGTTCAGAGTAGGCGTACGGGTAAGTCATGATTCGAAAGGTATTCCTTCACTTGGGCGACGGTGTAGTTGCCGAAGTGAAAGACGCTGGCGGCCAACACGGCATCCGCTTTGCCTTGGAGCAATACTTCCGCCATGTGCTGCAGGTTGCCGGCGCCTCCGCTGGCCACGACCGGCACCGCTACCGCTTCGCTGACGGCTCGGGTGATTTCCAGATCGTAACCGGCTCGAGTGCCGTCGGCGTCGATGCTGTTGAGGACGATTTCGCCCGCGCCGTTCCGGACGACTCGTTCGGCCCATTCGAGGGCGTCGATCCCGGTATCTTTGCGTCCACCGTGGGAGAAGACGCTCCATCGGCCGGGTTCGTTTCGTTTGGCGTCGATCGAGACGACGATGCACTGGCTGCCGTATTTTTCCGCTCCGGCGGCGATGAGTTCGGGTTCGGCTAGCGCGGAAGAATTGATGCTGACCTTGTCGGCTCCCGCCTTTAGCATCGCCCCCATGTCTTCGATCGTACGGATTCCGCCTCCTACGGTTAACGGCATGAAACAGCGATCGGCCGTTCGTTGAATGACTTCGACCATGGTGCGGCGGCCGTGGGCGCTGGCGGTAATGTCGAAGAAAACCATTTCGTCGGCTCCCTGCCGGTTGTAACGGACGGCCAGTTCCACCGGATCCCCCACGTTACGCAGTTCTCCCGCTTCGGCCTTGCCGAATTGGACGCCTCGCGTGACGTGGCCGTCATGAACGTCCAGGCAGGGGATGATGCGTCTGGTCAACATGGGTTCCGAAGTATTCGGTCAGGATCAGGTCGAAATCGGGCCGCTATCCGATCGCTTCGGCGACCCGTGAGCGCGGGAACGGATTGTGTGGGCGGCGGGCCGGACTGTAAAGATTTATGGAATCCGCTTCGGTTTGACCGCGTATTGCAGCGAAAAGGTTCCCCAGAAAAAATCATGGACGTCGACCGGATCCAGGCCGCGCCGGCGCAAGGTTTCGCCGATTTTACTTTGGGAAGGATAATGTTCGAGGCTTTCGAGGATGTAACTATAGGCGGCGGCGTCGCGGCAAACCAGGCGGCCCAACAGGGGAGGAAAGCATCGGAGCGAGGCGAACCAGCATCGTCGCAACCAAGCCGCTTTCGGCTTGCCGAAATCCAAAATAAGCAACCGTCCCCGGTGGCGCAATACGCGGATCATTTCGTCGAGGGCAGCGTCGAAATCGGTCAAATTCCGGAGTCCGAAAGCGCAGGTGACGATATCGAAAGACCGGTCGGGGAACGGCAGGGCGAGAACGTCGGCTTCCAGGTATTCGGTGCGGTCGCGTGGCGTGCGGTTGCGGGCCAGTTCCAACATGCGGGGCGAGAAATCGACGCCGGTGACTTGGGCTTTTCGAGCGGTCAGGAGCCGGGCGATATCGCCGGTGCCGCAGCAAAGATCCAACGCGCGTTCTCCGGGCCGAACGGCGGCTCGGTCGACCAGTCGCTCTTTCCAGCGGCGGTGTAGACCTAGGCTCTGCAGGTCGTTCATCAGATCGTACCGGGGCGCGATCCGGTCGAAGAGCGTCTTGATCCGGTTCGGCCGGCCGGTTCGATCGCGGCCGTAGTATGGATTGACTTCGGACATGTCGGAGAGCCTAAGCAGGGGGCAGACTGGCAGATTGCCGGAAAAAATGCTAGAAACGGAATCGCGACCCGGATGCTGGACTTGAACGAAGCGCAACGGCAAATCCGAGCTCGGCTGCCGCAATTGGCCGCTGAGACGGTACCCTTGTCCGAATCGAACGGGCGAATTCTGGCGCGGGACGTTCTGGCCGGGATCGACCTGCCTCCGGCGGACAATTCTTCGGTGGACGGTTACGCGGTCCGATCGAGCGATCTCGCTTTGGCAAGTGCGGAGCGGGCGGCGGGATTCAAGGTCGCGGCCACCGTTCCGGCCGGCGCCGTCTCGAACGAGGCTTTGGTTGCCGGCGCCTGCGCCCGGGTATTCACCGGTTCTTACCTTCCGGAGGGAGCGGATGCCGTAGTCATGCAGGAAGATACCCGCCGGGAAGGGGATACGGCGTACTTTTCCGTTCGGGTCAAGCCTTGGCAAAATGTTCGTTTGCGGGGCGAAGACGTTCGAAGCGGAGCCAAAGTGTTGGCGGCCGGGTTGCGGATGCAGGCGCGGCATTTAGGGGTCTTGGCGGGGACGGGGCAAACGGAGACTGAAGTCGGCTGCCGGCCCCGGGTCGCGTTATTGGCTACCGGACGGGAACTGCAAGCTCCGGGAACGGCGTTGCGGCCGGGATCGATCTACGAAAGCAATCGGATCGTGTTGGCGGAGGCGGTTCGGGCCGTTAACGGCGTGCCGCTGACGATTCCTCCGGTTGCGGACGAACTGGAGGCGATCGCGACGTCGTTGCGCCAATTGGCCGAGGACCATGACGTCTTGATAACCACAGGAGGCGTTTCGGTAGGCGACCACGATTTGATCCGTCCGGCGATGGAAGCGTTGGGCGGTACGATTCGGTTTTGGCGGGTTCGCATGCGTCCCGGAAAGCCGTTTCTGTTCGGAGAAGTATTGGGCAAGCCGCTTTTCGGTTTGCCGGGCAACCCGGTATCGGCGATCACGAGTTTCGTCTATTTGGTCCGGCCGGCGCTGTTGGTGATGCAAGGAGCGAGCGATACCGCCGGACCTCGAGCTTGCGGACGTTTGACTCGCGCCGTCGAGAATCGGGCCGGCCGGCCTCATTTCCTGCGTGTCAGCGTCGGAAGGGACGGGAGCGTCTGTCCGGTGGGATTGCAGGGGTCGCATGCGATCTACGGCCTTTCGCAGGCCGACGGTTGGTTGCGCGTCGACGCCGGGTGTCAGTTGGCGAACGGTCAGGAAGTCACGGTAACCTTATGGGATTGTTGAACGGCCGCGGTTGGGTTATCGCCGGGCCGACGGCCAGGGCTTCGGCTCGAGAAGCGGCGAGTCCGCAAGAGGATCAATTCGAAACGCACGATCGACGACGATGAACGAACAAAGCCTGGTGACATTGGATATGGAAGGCGTCCTGACGCCGGAAATTTGGCTGGCGGTCGCCGAACGAACCGGACTGGAGCAACTCAAGTTGACCACCCGCGATCTGACCGATTACGACGAATTGATGACCTTGCGGTTGCGGGTGTTGGCGGACCACGGATTGACTTTTTCGGCGATCACGGAAGTTATCGCCTCACTGGTTCCCCTGGAAGGAGCCCGGGATTTTCTGGATCGGCTTCGCGAACGGACTCAGGTCGTCGTGCTCTCGGACACGTTCGAGGAATTCGCCGGACCGTTGTTGCGGCAATTAGGCTGGCCGACTTGCCTCTGTCACCGGCTCGAGATCGAGAACGATCGGATTGTTGGTTATCGGCTGCGGCAACCCGATCAGAAACGACGGGCGGTAACCGCCTTTCGCTCTCTTAATTACCGGGTAATCGCCGCCGGGGATTCGTTCAACGACGTCGGGATGCTGGAGGCCGCGGACATCGGTTTTCTGTTCCGATCCCGCAAAAACATTCAGGAGCGGCATCTTCAATTCCGTGCCTTGGAAGCGTACCAAGACCTGCTTTCGGCCATTGAAGAAGTTCGGACGGAGCCGTAACCGGAAATCTCAGAAGGACCGCTTGGGCAATTCGAAGATGGCCGGTCGATTCATCGGGGATTCCTGGGGCAGCGGCGATGGGACTCCGAAGTTTTGCAGCGCGCCGGTTCCCGGCAACGGAACGCCTGAAGCCGTCGGCGAATTCGGAAATTCGGAGCCGAACGAGGAAGGAAAGGTTACGGGAAACGCGTTGAAATTCGGTAAGCTGGTGTCGGCGTTCAAGCCGGAGGACGACATACCGGCGATCAGATCCTCGGTGGCTAGCAAGCCGTTCATTTTGAGTCCGAATTGGTCCAAGGGAGACTGCAAGAGTTGTTGGCGTTCCCGGGCCAAGGAGGAAAAAACGTCTTCGTAAGGTTCGACTTGGAGCCCGAAAATTTCGGCCGATTCGGCGAGATCCCGAGTCAGGGATTCGAGCAGTTTGGAATCCTCGGTCGACGGCGTCTCGAGCGCTTCGCCGGAATCGGAGAATTCAAACATGTCGAGCTGCACCATGAAACTGTCGTAACTCACTTCGAATTGTTTGATGGAGTCGAATTCCCCGAGGAGATCGTCGGTTTCCTCTTCCGCCGCCTCTTCGGTTTCGCCGCCTCCGGATTCCCGGGTGCCGTCCCTCGTTTCGGAGTATTCCAGGTCGCTGCTGAAATCGAGTTCCGCAGTGAAATCTTGCTCTTCCCTCAAGCCGGTTTCTTCCTCGTCTTCAGGCCGTTCCGAGCGGTTGTCGTCCGGTTTTTGGTCTTCGGCTTGATCGTACCTCAGGTCTTTGACCTCGAATTCCCGATCCGGCCGCCCCGATCGTTCCGACTGCGAGGACAGTAATTTCTCGGCTTGGGCGCTGCTCAACCGGCTTTTGAGCAAGAGAGCTCCGAGCAGGCGTTTGCGTTGCTGGGGACTGAGTCGCTTGGCGGGGCGGGAACGGAATGGACTTTCCCAAGGCGAGAGAATTCCCTCGACCGAGCTGCTTTTGCTTTCGAATCCGCGGGGACGCAAGCGGAAATTTTCCAGATCGACTTTCTTGCGGGGAAGAATCTCGTCGTCCCCGGAATCGCTGATGATTACCGGCTCTCCGCCTTGAACGCTGCCGCCTGGCAGGGCGAACCCGAAGGCGGCCGCTAGCAAGCAACCGGTCATTCGCAAGAGGTACAATTTCGCTTTCATCTGTCGGATATCGTCATTGCCGAAACGAACGGTTCCGTACTCTGCCATGACTCGTCGATACGGTCAATCTCGATTAACCCAAAAATCGATCGATCCGAAAGAGCTTGCGTTTTCGGAGTCTCGTCGGTTTCAATCGAACGACGATGAAGAGAGTGACTGATCGCCTTTGGGGAGTTTTGTTGGCGTCCGCTCTGCTGCTCCCCGGCCTGTCGGAATCGACCGAGGAAACGGAATCGAAGCCGGCGCCGGGCCTGTTCGACGTTACTGCGGTGCAAGCTGCCGCCATGTTGAAAAAATACCGGAAACTGGTCGTTCTGGATATTCGCACTCCCCGGGAATACCGGAAGGGGCATTTGAAGGGCGCTCGCAACTTGGACTACTGGAACGAGGAGTTCGAGGCTAAGCTCAAGGCCTTGGACAAGTCGAATGCTTACGTGGTGCATTGCGCCTCGGGCGGCCGGTCGGGAAAGGCCATGAATACGTTTCGGCGTTTGGAATTCGAAACGGTTTATCACATCAAGGACGGCTACCGGGGGTGGACGAAGGCCGAGTTGCCGGTGGTAGTGCCGGACGCCCAGGAAGGCGGAAGGCCTTAGCTGCCGGGTTTGACGGCCGGAACGGCCAACAGGTCCGGGGGTAAATTTTCCGGGTCATGAGTTTCGATGTTAAGTCGGATCAGGCTGTAGAAGGGACAGCCGAAGGAAAGTTCCGTTTCGGAGCGATCGACCAGGGCGGCGACGCCGGCGACGGTGCCCTCGGCGGCTTCGGCGATGGCGATCGTTTCTTTGACCCGTCCGCCCCGGGTAACGACGTCTTCGACAATCAGCGTTCGCTCTCCCGGGGTCAGGGCGAACCCGCGTCTCAGCCGCAAGGAACCGTCGGCCGCCTTTTCGGCGAAGAGATAACGCAGCCCGAGTTGCCGGGCGATTTCCTGACCGATCACGAGTCCGCCCATGGCCGGCGCGAGGACGGTTGCCGCGTTCAGATCGCGAACCCGTTCGGCGAGCGCTTGCCCCAGCCGTCGCACGTCGGGCATGCGTTCGAGCGCTCTGGCGCACTGGACGAATTGCCGGGAGCGACGGCCGCTACGGAGAATAAAATGACCTTCGAGCAAGGCGCCGGTTTTTTGGAGCAGCTGCAGAACTTCTTCGGGGGTCATACGGATCACGGAATGGAATAATTGACTTCGGACGATTCGGAAATAAGACTGAGGGGGATTTGCTAATCAGTTATCGATCATCGGATAAGATTCTCAGCCGGGATTCCGGGGAAGGGACAAATCGCTTTGTCCACCAATTGCGGCCCTATGCGGAAGGCCTGTTCCGAGGATCCCTTTCGGTGCTGCAGATTAATGTAGGGCGAAAATGTAATCAAGCCTGCCGGCATTGTCATGTGGATGCCGCTCCCTGGCGCACCGAAATGATGGATCGGAAAACGGCGCATCGGATCGGGGCCTGGATCACCGAGCATCGACCGGCGACGATCGATCTTACCGGAGGCGCCCCGGAATTAAGCCGACATTTCCGGTACTTCGTCACCTTGGGCCGGGATTTGGGGCTGAAGGTCATCGATCGGAATAATCTGACGATTATCGAGGAATCCGGATTCGAAGACTTGCCGTCTTTTCTGGCGGCCAACGAGGTCGAGATCATCGCGTCCCTGCCCTGTTATTCGGCGCAGACCGTTAATCGGCAACGGGGCGATCGGGTTTTCGATCGAAGTATCAGCGCCCTGCGCAAGCTGAATGCCGTAGGATATGGAAAAAGGCTGATTTTGCGGTTGGTTCATAATCCCTTGGGTGCCAAGTTGCCCGGACCGCAGGAGGAACTGGAAGCTGATTACAAAGAGGTTTTGCGGCGGGAATTCGGCATCGAATTCAATTCCTTACTTACCCTGACCAATCAGCCGATCGCCCGGTTCGCCGAAGAGTTAAGGTCCCAGGGCCAATGGGAATCCTATCTGGATTTGCTCGCTAATAATTTCAACCCTCAAACCCTGCCCGAATTGATGTGCCGAAATACGCTTAGCGTCGATTATCAGGGACGGTTGTATGATTGCGACTTCAATCAGATGTTGAACTTGCCTTTGGGAGGCAACGGTGAATCGGTTTATTTATGGGACGTCACTCCGGAACGGTTGGAGGGACTGCCGGTGGCGACCGGGGAGCATTGCCTGGCCTGCACTGCGGGCGAGGGCAGCAGTTGCCAAGGCGCCTTGCTCTAGGGCCTTTGCGGGTGTTTGCCGGCTCGTGAGATCCGTCGGTTAAAGCGGTGACATCCAGAGGATAATCCGACATTGATCGCGAGCTGCCGCATTTCCCGGTTTATTCCGGATTTAGCGAACCGACTTCAACGTCGCGATCGGATAGCGGGTTGCGTCGCTATCCCGGATTTAACGATTGACGAGCCGGTGGACAGGAACGTCCGATCGGAGAGTTTTTTTGGAAGGTCGCGAGCGGTTGGGATAGTCGATCGAAAGTTTCGGGCGATCGCTGGCCGCCGACTGATCGATGATCCTAAGCGGCTGCGGTTGGGTCATTTGACGTAGCGCGTCGCAAGATGCCGAGCTGCTCGAGTTCGAGAATTATCAACAATGGTGCGTGACCGGTTTATGGATTTGACCTTGATCGAAAGATCACGGAGAATGGCACCGATTCCAAGGAGTTTTGCGGTCTTCTTGATCGCCTTGGGAGTCGAAAGTCTTGTCCCTAGTCCGGATTTCGACAGAATGCCCCGAAATCCCGACACGAGTCGGGGTGGCAATCGTGGTGATCCCGATTCTGCCGAGGAGCCCGAATCGAGCTGCTCTGCCGAAGGGTTAGTTACACCACTACTTGGGACTCAATCGGGCAAGGCGAGTCTGAAGAAGAAGTGTTGGAGAATGATTGGGTTGAAGCCGTTAATACCGCCATGAAATCCGATCTTACCAAGGAATGCGTGAGAATTGCATTGTTCGGGGCCCTAATCGGGGGGGTCTCACCTTTGATTTGCTACTGGGGTCCTGATTTGATAGATCAATTCAATAAAGAGACATTTCAATCCGTAGTAGCCGAGGGGCAAGGCGAGTCTGAAGAAGAAGCGTTGGAGAATGCTCGAGTTGAAGCCGTTAATATCGCCATGAAATCCGTTCTTACCGAAAAAGAATTGGCCGACGTCGCTCAGAAAACTCTCAGAAATGACGTGCGGGAGCGTCCCAAGGATGTCTTCAAATCCGTAAAAGTATTGGACAGTGAACTCGATGACGAAACCGGGCTTTGGAAAAGCCGTGTCGAGGCCGAGGTTTTATTTTCTTATCTCGATCGATTGGGTTCCGATCGACTCCCGACTCTGGCAATCCTTCCTTTGGGTATCGAAGAGGATTCGTTCCAAGACGAGGTGTACCAATGGTCGGGGGATAAATTCGCTCGTGTTTTGCCCCATTCCTTAGTGGAAAAGATGATCGACAGCGGCCCATTTCCAATTGTGGAAAGGGAGAAAATAGCCGAGCTAGAGCAGGAACTCGCTTAAATTCGGAAGGACCATAAGGACGGTTTCGGTTCCCCTGCTTCCCTTTCCTTACTCGGACGAAAGCTGGGTGCTGATCGCTTGATGATCGGAATCCTGTCCGACTGTGTGTTTCGCATTCACCGCCGGAAATCAACCTTGACCAACGAGTTATTGGAGCGAAGGGAGGAACGAGTCCGGATTGATTTCCGAGTGTTGAATACTGCCACCGGAAAGGTTCTCTGGGTCGGTGCTGTTAATTATTATGATGATCAGAATCAGGATCCGAACGACACCGCTACCCCTGCATACCGGGCAGTCGAAAGGATTAGTCAGCACATTGCCCGTAAGTTTTTGGATTAAATGCACCCTTTGCGAGTTCTTACCGCTCGGGGAGATGGACGCATTATCTTAAATCGGGGTGGCGATCTGGTCCGAGCAGGTGAGGTATTTGAGGTTGATGGGGCTCCAGAGAATTTGAAGGATCCGGCAACCGGTTTATCCATTCGCGTTGACGGGGATTTTTTAGGCGCCATACAGGTAGAACGCGTTCAACCCCGTTATTCCGAGGCCCGATTCGTCAGGGGCGAGGGACAGGACCGCATCGATCGTTCAGGTATTGTTCGTAGCCCGTCTCCCAATCCCGATCTTGAACCTGCCCCACTTTTTTAGGACGGTTTCGAAGCGAGTTTCAGATTGAGGAGTATTTGCTGTCGAATTGCGCTGGCTCTTTCGAACATTCTGGATCAAGCGGCAGGTATCGCAGAGGTCCTGTTTGCCAATCTCATCTGGCCTGCCATGTTTCTTTCGTTGCTTCGTGAACGACCGACGAAGGTGGACCGGGAAAGGCAGAGGGAACCGAAAATCATTCGAAGCCACCGCGGAGCGATCGAGCCGTTCAGTAGGATCAGCGGAGGAAGGGCCGAAAATTCGAGTGCGTCAATCAGGAAACGACAGATCGGACCCGAGCCCGGTCCCTCGTCGATCGGGAAACGTGCGCCGGTTGAAATTCTCGGCTTTAGAAGCCTGATTTCGTGGGGATTTCGGAACATCTCCTCGGCGACCGAGGCATCCTTAATCGAAAATCCGACAACCGATCAATCGGAACCGCCAGAGGGAATTGATCGGGGAAGAGGATTTTCGAGAGGTTGGATTATCGGCGCAACGTTTTCGGGGATGCTGCGGAGCGAGGTCGAATAATTCGGTATAAAGTTCTTTACATTCGTTCGGAATTGAGCTAATCATGGGCCTAGTCGGGCTTGAGGTGTTGAGCGAATGGATGACCGAGGCCTGTTTCAGGGGAAAGACGAAAATGATGAAGCGAGGGATGTGGCGGTACGGATTGGCGGCGGTATTGGCGTGCGTCGTGTTGGGTTTGGTGTTGCCGACGAACGGCGATCCGCTCTCTAACGGCACCGAGGCTCCAAAATGGACTTTGAAGGGGCTGGACGACAAGGAAGTCACCTCGGAAAAACTCTACAAGGACAAGGTGGTGGTCCTCAATTTCTGGGCCACTTGGTGTCCTCCGTGCGTCAAGGAAATCCCCGATTTCGTCGAATTGCAGAAGGAGTACAAGGACAAGGACTTGTTGTTTATCGGGATTTCTCTGGATCGAGGCGCGGGCAACGTGCAGAAGGTCAAGGATTTCGTCGAGAAAAACGGGATGAACTATCCAGTGGTCATGGGCAATACCGGAGTTACGCAGAAATACGGTAATATCACCGGTATCCCGACGACCTATGTCATCGACAAGGAAGGCGTTATTCGTTTCAGCAAGGTCGGGTTGATTTCGAAGAACGATATGGAAAAGGCATTCAAGGCCTTGCTCTAGGCGACTGATCGAGTCGACGGAGAAACGTTTTCAGGCGGCCGTTCTCGTGCCTCGTCCGAGGCAGATGCGAGGGCGGCCGTTTTTTTGTGGCCGGCGCCTTGACCGGCGGTCTGACGGCGGAATTCTGGGACCAGGCTGAGAGCGACAGGGGGCGATTTGCCCGGGGGGAAGAATCCCGGATGGGGTGGCCCGTGACGCGAGGATTATTGCTCGGCTTTCGAAGGCGGTATTCTCGGAAGCGGGAACGACCGTAGTTGGGCTTGGTCGGTCCGTTTTCGGGCAGCGATAAAAAACGGGGGATTCGTCGTCGAGACGAATCCCCCGTTCCGTAAAAAATGCCGGTAGGTGTCGAGCGGACGGAAGGGTTATTCCGCTTCGCTTTCCTGTTCCGCCTTGCGGCGTTTCGCTTCCTTCTCCTTGTAGGCTTCGAGTTCCTCGGCCTTGATCACTTCGACTTCGGCACCCTCCTTGATCTCTTGTTTGGAAGGCACTCGGATGATGTCGCTGGTGATTCCCGTGGGCAAAGGAGGGGGAGCCTTGATGTTCAGAAGTTCGACCTCGAAGATCAGGGTGGCGTTGGGCCCAATCATCGGTCCGGTTCCGCGGCTGCCGTAGGCCAATTCCGAAGGAATGAACAATTTCCACTTGGAGCCGACGTTCATCAGTTGCAAGGCTTCGGTCCATCCCTTGATGACGTTGCTGACTCCGAAACTCGCCGGCTTGCCTCGTTTGAAGGAGCTGTCGAATTCCTGGCCGTCAATGAGAGTGCCCCGGTAATGGACTTCAACCAGATCGGTAGCTTTCGGCTTGGGGTCGGTTCCTTCTTTGATGACTTTGTATTGCAGTCCGCTGGCCAAGGTAACCACGCCTTCCTTGTCGGCGTTGGCTTTCAGGAAGGCTTGCCCCGCTTTGCGGTTGCTTTCGACCAGTTCCGCTTTCTTGCGTTGATTGGCCGCTCTCGCGTCCGAGGAGATCTGCTCCAGTATCGCCGAGATTTCGGTATCGGCGAGGAGCGAACTGGCGGCTAGACCGTGACGGAGCCCCTCGACGAAAGTATCGATATCGATTTCGAGGGAAAGTTGCTTCAGCGATTGACCGTACTTCGCACCTAGGGCGTAACTGCGTTTGGCATGGGCATTCTTCAGATCCGCTTTTTCGATCGCTAATCCGTTAAGCGAGCCGGATAAGATCAGAATCAGGGTCGTTAGGTATTTCATGACGGGTAACATGCGTTTCACTTCTTTCAGCACAAAGGGAGAGTCCATTTAGCAAAAAACGACGAAAATGTCGAGCGCAATTTTGCTTCGCTCATTCCGCTTTCGCGACCCATTCTTTGGGAGGACCGGTGATTTCCAGTTCGGTGCGGCTGCCGCCGGGCCAAGTAATCAGCAAAGTTCGGCTGTCGGCATTGCTGGGCCAGAGGGTGACGGAGCTGTCTTGCGACCAGTAACCTGAACCGCTGCGAACCTCGCGAGCCGGTCCCGTTCCGGACTTCCATCGGAGCCGGGTTCCGATCCCGTCGCGATTGCCTGGTTTCCCGATCAGCCGTACTCGATGGGCTGGTTTGGCTCGGCGGTTGCGAAACAACGCGGTTTGCGAACCGTGTTGTCCGATCGCGAAATCCAGCCTTCCGTCATGATCGAAATCGGCAGCCGCGGCTCCGCGTTGCTCTCCCATTAGCCGGACTCCGCTTTTTGCGGCCGGCCAAGCGGTGAAATTACCGGTCCCGTCGCCAGTAAGCAGGAGGGCTTCGCCGGCGTCGTGACGGGTCGTTCCTGGCCTGTTGGCAAAGAAGTTCTGGGCCAGAATCAGGTCTTCGTGACCGTCGCCGTCGAAATCTCCCACGGTCACCCCGAAGGCCGGGGAAGTTTGAGCGGGGAAGGGGAGAACGAGGGCGACGAATCGGCTGTTGCGGTTCAGAAACACGGTGTTTTCCAACCAGTCGGCTTCCAGCGTTTTCAATCGGGGATACGATTCCGGAAAATAGGATTCCAGTCCGTTCTCGGCGAACAGGCGGTAAGAATGAACCCGGTTCTGAAGGGCGGGGATTGCCGTGCCCAGAGGAATTAAATCGCGCCAGGTCGACCAGCGCATTCTGGAAGGGTCGTGAATCAATTCGACGGCTTCGATCGAACCGTTCCCGTCCAGGTCGCCGTAGCGCAGTCGTAGCGGCCGGGCGCGGAACCTTTGATACGGAGTGTTGCGTCCCCAATTGGTCGCGATCAGATCCAGTTGTCCGTCTTCGTCGAAATCGCCGGCGGCGATCCCGTTCCACCAGCCCCGATACGGCGTTAGTCCCCATGAAGTCGATGCCTCGCGAAACTGGCTTTCCTCGTTGAGGAACAATTGGGGATGTCCCCATTCCCCGATCAGGGCCAAATCGCAATCGCCGTCGTTGTCGACGTCGAGGGCGGTCGCTCCGCTTACCATTCCCGCTCCGGCAAGTTGGCGGCTGTTTTCCCAATCCAAACGGAAGCGTCCTCCCAGGTTGCGGTAGAGCCGAGAGGTCGGCGGTTGAGGCCATTTGCCGGGAACGAGCCTGCCGCCGACGAACAGGTCTAAATCTCCGTCGCTGTCGTAGTCGAGCGCGGTCAACGGGCCTACCGTGTCGCGCTGCCCGCTTAATTCCAGGGGCGTCGCTCGAGGGTCGGTATGGATGCGAACCGCGGATCGATAACGCAGTCCGTGGCGATAGTTGGATTGTCCAATCGCCAGGCCGAATCGATCGTCGTCAAGGTTCATCCATACGGCGCCGTGTTGATCGACTTCGGCTTCGGCCAGGGGGTCCTGACGAAACGATTCACCTTCTTGGTTTTGAAACACGATCGTTTTGCCGCCTTGGCCGCTGGGGACGATCAAGTCGTCGAAACCGTCTCGATCGACATCCGCCCAGTTGATTCCCGGTCCCAATCGACTCAGCATATTCGGTAGCAAAGGCTGACGTTTGAAGTCGTCGAAAGGGGTGGTGACGTGTCGATGATCGAGGAGACGGCTGACGTTTTCGAACAGGGTTTCGGGCGGCGCTATCGGGGCGGGGACGGAGATCGGATCCGGGTCATTGGGTTGAACGATCAGACAAGCTCGATTAGATCGGACCGAGGGCAAGACGGTCTTGGTTCGATCGGGCCAGGTTACCGTCAAGCGGTAGCGTGCGTTCGGACCGCCGCCGGCAAAAGTCAGGCCCGGTTGATGAGAAGATAAATAACTTCCGCCGGCCGTTATTTCCTGTTTTTGCGCCGGTATCCGGGTTTCGTTTTGGGGAACGAGTTCGACGAGGGAACCCAAGGCGAAAGTATTTGGGGGACGGCCTTGCAGGCGAACGCGGATTCGGGAACCGGAGGATAGGTTTTCGAACACCGCGGCAGGGGATTGGAGCTGATTGAGGACCAAATCCCAGTCGCCGTCGTTATCCAGATCGGCCCGGCAAAGTCCTTGGGAAACGCCTGGCAGATTAAATCCCCATTCGTCGCGTCGTTCGAAAGTCCTATCGCCTCGATTGCGGAATGCGATATCCGGCAAGGGCAAGGGCGGATAAAACGACAGAGTTTTCGGTTTTCGATGGCGAGGGGCCGAGCGCATCGCCTGCATGGCGTCCATGGTGGCGTCACCGTCCAACAGGTCGTGAGCGTTGCCGTTAGCGATCAAAACGTCTTCGTAGCCGTCCAGGTCGACATCCAGAAAGAGGACATTCCAGGACCACTCGGTAGCTTCCAGTCCGGCGGCGTGAGCGAGCTCCATCCAGGTTCCGTCGCCTCGGGAACGATAGAGAGTATTGTGTTGTCTTTGGGGACAGTCCCAAATTTGACCCGGTGGCCGGAGCTGTTGCCCAGTTTCCAAATTGGCTTTTTGAGTCAAACGCAACACCGGATCCTGACTCAGCATGTCGACCACCAAAAAATCGAAGTGACCGTCCCGATCGAAATCCGCCACGTCTACGGCCATAGAGGACCAACTGGAATGGCGAATGGCTCCTGCCTTGATTAACCGGAACGCACCTGCGCCGTCGTTCAGATAGAGTTCGTCGTTTCCCTGCAGGAAATCGTTGCAGACGTAAAGGTCGGGAGTCAGGTCGCCGTTGAAGTCTCGGAAAGCCACGGATAAACCCCAGTTCCGAGGAATCCGGGTTAGCGGTTTGCCGTCCCGACCGAGAAAACGGCCATCGGTCCACGATTCTAGGCGGAAGGTGCCGTCGCCTTCGTTGAGATAATAACCGTCCGGTTGACCGAGTTCGACGATGGCGACGCTCTGGTCGGAACGGAGGTCGGCTCGAAAACGATCGGCGGGCGAGGCGACGACTCGGTCGTTTTTCCGGGTGATTTTCGGAGAGACGCCCGGAGGGAAATCTTTCCAGGTTACGTTGCGGTAATTGGTTACGTAAAGATCCGGGTCGCCGTCGCCGTCCCCGTCGGCCAAGGCCATGGACATGCTGCCGCTCGTTCGATCCAGCCCGCTGTCGAGGACCTCTTCGAATCGCCCGGTCGAATCATTAAGGAAGCATCGAACGCCGCTTTCGATTCCGGTTATCAAGAGATCCGGATCGCCGTCCCCGTCGAGGTCGGTCAGCGTTGCGCCGGTCGATGCCTGGCCCGAACAAGCCACTCCGGCCGACTCGGTAACGTTTTCGAAGCGGAATCCTCCGAGGTTGCGATAGAGCGCGTTGTCGCCGTCTAATCTGGCGAAATATAAATCGCATCGTCCGTCCCCGTCGATGTCGGCCGCTGCGACTCCCGAGCCGTTTTCCAGGATGCGATTATCGATAGCGCGGCTTTCGTCGAGATGGTTGACGAAATCGATCCGAGTCCGTTCGGCGTCGAGGCGGCGGAATCCGACGGCTTCGCCGGTCGGGACAGTCAGTTCTTTCCAGGAGTATCCCGATTCTCGAACCCAGTCGTTCGGTTCGCCGTGTTGACTCGTTCCCGATAAGGGGAGTAGTCCAAGGAGGAAAATCAGTGACTGTCGTAGCTCACGCATGACAGGATCCGGCGGTTGGTGGAGTCAAGGGGATTCGAACCCCTGACCTTCTCATTGCGAACGAGATGCTCTACCAACTGAGCTATGACCCCCGCGCCGGCGTATATACGGGAAGAGGGTAGATTTTTGACGAGCGGTAGGCAAGCAGATAGCTGAATTTTCCTCGTGCCCGTCGATTCGGCGGCGGCCATTTCTGCTGATTCGGGTGTGATTTCGCGGGGACTCTCGGGTGACCGCCAGCTCAGCTCGTTAGGGCGAGCGGCGTTAGATATTATCCCGAGGTCGCGGTCGATACCTAGGCGCCGTGCCAAGGATCTGGAGATCAGATTCGCGCCTGATATTGCCGGGTGAGGGCTACAAGGGCTTAAGGTATAGCAGAAAGTGATCGATCCCTTCCGAACTCAGGGCTCGGTACCGTTTCGAATCCGGGTCGCGAGCCGGATTCGATCCTCGGAAACTAAAGGCGTTTCGTTCGATGCTGCCGAAACGTTAGCCGATGACGGCTTGGGACAATCGGCTTTTCGACGGCGTAACGCCGGGCGGCGATCGCGGTGATTCCGAGACAGTCTCTTTGCCGAGTCGTTACCGTTCCACAGCCTCTTGATGGTTTGCCTGAATTTCGGGATCGCTGAAAAGCTTCAAGTAGAATTCGAAACAAAAGAACCGATGACGTTTTCCTCCCGTAATCTCCCGAACGATCCTGAGTTGCTCGAGGCGGCCGACCAGATTGTTGGCGCCGGCGTAGCTGACCTGCAGCAATTGCCGGATTTCGGCCACTTTGAACAGAGGTTGCCGATAAAGGCGATCGAGAATGCGATGGCCGTTACCAGCTGATCGTCCCATTTTATCGGTAACGAGTTGTCGGTACTTCTCGCGCAGGTTCAAGATATCGCGGGCGGTCTGGGTGGCGTCCTCGCTTATTTCGAGAACTCCTTTCAGAAAGAAGACCAGCCACCCTTCCCAATCGTCGTTATCGCGCACCGCTTGCAATCGTCCGTAGTATTCGCTGCGATGCTGGTCGAAGTAGCGGGAAAGATACAATACGGGTTGATGCAGGATTTTTTGATGGCAAAGCATGAAAGTGATAAGCAGCCGGCCGAGCCGGCCGTTGCCGTCTAGAAAGGGGTGGATGGTTTCGAATTGAACGTGAACTAGACCGATTGGTACCAAGGCGGGAAGATCGTCGGCATCATGCAGGAATCGCTCCAAGGCGTCGAGGGCCGGTAACACTTCATCGGGCGGCGGCGGTACGAAAGCGGCTTCGTCCGGTCGGCAACCCCCCGGCCCGATCCAGTTTTGAGAGCGGCGGAATTCACCCGGAGTCTTTTGGTTGCCACGCACTCCATCCATCAAGTGTCGGTGCAGTTCCAGCAGGAGACGCTTGCACAGTGGCAGGGTTTGAAGTTCTTTGAGACCGTAACGCATTGCCGTTACGCAATTGGCCGCCTCCTTGGCGTCTTCCTGTCGGTTCGGTACCCTGATGTCGGCCTCGACGAACAAAAGATCCAACAGCGTACTCTGAGTTCCCTCAATTCGACTGGAGAGTACGGCCTCTTTTCGGGCATACATGCCAGCAAAGAGATCGACGTTGGGGAGAATACTGACAGCTCCGTCAAGCCGCCCCAAAGCCTGGTCGGCTTGAGACAACAGATGTTGCAATTCGCCTTCGATACGAATCGGAGGATCGGGCGGTAAAGGATTCGGGATGAAGGCCCGATAGCCGCCGGGTTGGCGTTGATAGCGGCCTGCCCGGGGCCGGATAATGGAGTCATCGGGTAGTTGCGTATTCATGCTTTTGGCAGATTCTATTCAAGTTTGCGTTTGGTAGGGAGTAGAACCGGTTTCATTTTCAAGGTCGCGTTTAGTTTGGCGTCAAATCGGCCTCATGCTCAACACAGCGTTAATCATGGAGCATAATTGGCCATATATTCTACTCTGGTTTCGTTTGGTATGGTTCCAAATCGTTTCCATGTTCAACGCAGCGTTGATCATGGGGCAAAATCAGTTCCATACTCAAGTTTCGTTCAATGTGGGGTGAAACTGGTTTCATGTTCCAAGTTGCGTTGAGTATGAGGCTGATCCGATGACGAAAACGTCAATTCCAGGGTGGTTGGGGAGAATACCAGGCAGGGCCCGATATCCCTTGAACGGACGCTGACCGCAGGATAGGCGAAGGAATCTCTCGTTTTGAAGTTCATGGCCGGCAGCGAATTTCCCGCAACCCGGAGGCACCCGGTTATCCGAAATCTAGATCGGCGGCTATCGTTCTGAATTCAGCGTGGGATTACGCCCTTGATTCCGGATTTCGATCTCACGGCGGAGAGGTCGCGAAACGGGTATTCCTGATTCCCAAAGTTCACTGATTCGGGGGTGCGCCAGGTCGAACTGCGTTGGCATTTCAACGATGACATTCTTCGCTCGTTAGGGACGATAAATCATTCCGGTTGGCTCGGGAAGCTTCGGTTTGACGAGTTGTCGATTGGGAACGGCGGGTTATCCGCTGGAATTGAATTTGATTCGATCGGCGATTTGTCGCCGACCTGCGGCGGGCCGGGTTGGCGTTGTCCCGGTTGCGGCGTGGTGTTGGATTGAGCGGTCCGTCGTCGGTTCCAAGGGAACCGGCGCTCGATAATTAAGCTTGAGAAAAAGCCGATCTCGGAGTATTAATGACCGCCGGTCCCGGAGATGCGCTGTTGGTTTCTTGAAATCGAACCGTCGAATGGCGGGAATTCGAGTGGAATTTTTGCGGCTCGGTCGTAGCCGGTGAGCGACTCAGGGTAGAGTGTACGTCAAGCGGACCGAGGAAGTGACTGAAGGGATCATAGCAGGCAAATTATCGGAATCCGCGATTTCGGCGGCCCCAAGGGAAAATCGGGATATGTTCTTGACCGCCGACCGGGCCTCTTCTAGGCTCTCCGCTCTTTAGGCCGTTCATGCTGGACCAATTCAAAGGCCTTTTTTCGAACGATATTGGGGTCGATCTCGGAACGGCGAATTCCTTGGTTTACGTCAGGGACCGGGGAATAGTGTTGCGTGAGCCTTCGGTCGTAGCCATGGAGGCTGGCACTAAAGGCGTGCTGGCTGTCGGCGAAGAAGCCCGGCGGATGCTGGGCAGGACACCAAGCAGCATCGTGGCCATTCGGCCCATGAAGGACGGCGTGATCGCCGATATCGAAATCACGGAAGCGATGCTGCGGAAGTTTATCCAGAAGGTCCATTACCGCAAATTGATTTCGCCGAGGATCGTCGTGGCCGTCCCTTCGGGGATTACGGGAGTGGAGAAACGGGCCGTGAAGGATGCGGCGTCCCATGCGGGAGGCCGGGAAGTTTACCTGATCGAACAACCGATGGCCTCGGCTATCGGTTGCGGGTTGCCGGTAGTGGAGCCGGCCGGCAACATGATCGTGGATATCGGCGGCGGGACTTGCGAAATCGCGGTCATCTCTCTGAGCGGGATCGTTGTCGCCAAGAGCCTGCGAGTCGGAGGCGACCAGTTCGACGAGACGATTGTGGCGCAACTCAAGCGGGCGCACAACCTGATGATCGGCGAACGCACGGCGGAAGAGATCAAGTTTCGCATCGGCTCGGCCCATGCGATGGACGAAGAGTTGAATATGGACGTCAAGGGGCGCGACATGAATTCCGGTCTGCCCCGGACATTGTCGGTTAATTCGGTGGAAATAAGGGAAGCGTTGAGGGAACCGTTGGAGAAAATTTTGAGTTCTATTCGTGATACGCTGGATCAGTGCCCTCCGGAACTGTCTTCCGATCTGATTGATCGGGGCATTGTCGTGGCCGGGGGCGGCGCCCTGTTGCGGGGTATCGACCGGCTGATCATGGAGGAAACGGAACTTCCTGTTCACGTGGCCGATTCGCCGTTGACGGCGGTCGCCGAAGGGACGGGACGCGTATTACAGGAAATGCATATTCTCAAACGGATTACCTCTAGCGGTCAGTCATGACCTGACGTTCCCTCCGGTTCGCATCGGAGAAGAATGTTGCATCGACCCAAAAAATTGCTGGTAGCAGCGGTCCTGGGGTTGGGCCTGATTTTGGTCCTGCTCCCCGCAGGTCTTAACGACCGGATCAAGGGTATTGTCGGCTGGTTTCATCTGCCTTTCAAAGGCGTAGCCGACGGTCTCGAAGAGACCGGTCGCCGGGCAGGCACCTGGGTCACTCCCCGCACCGACCTTCAGGACGAAATCGATCGGCTCAGGCGGGACAATCGCCGGTTGCGCTTGCGAGCCTTGGAGACGGCGGAGACCTTCAAGGAAAACGAGCGGCTCCGGGAAAGCGTCGGGTGGAAAGTCCGGCAGCCTTGGAATCTGCTCATGGCGAAGGTGATCGTGCGCGAGCCGGCCAATTTTTGGCAGAGTTTCCATCTCGATGCCGGATCCGAGCAAGGCGTTTCGATCGACGATCCGGTGCTGACCGATCAGGGATTGGTGGGGAAGGTCGTGTTCGTGTGGGCTCATCGTTCCCGCGTGGCGTTGCTAGGCGATTCCCGATGCAAGGTGGCGGCCATGTTGGCGGTTTCCGGCCACACCGGAAGCGTGGTGCCGAGTTCGAGCGGAACGGGCCGAGGACGGATCGTGGAAATGAAATACCTGCCTAACGAGGCCCCACTGGAACAGGGGCTGGAAGTCGTGACCCGGGGCACGGGCGGTATTTTTCCTCGAGGCATCCGCATCGGTCGGATTATCGACGGCCGACCCGAAAATTACGGTTTGTCGTCCGCCGCTCGCGTCCGGCTTTGGGTCGATTTGGAACGTTTGACGGACGTCTGGATCATACTCCGGGATCCGGAAACCGAGGAAGGAGCGCAAGGGTGAGCCGTATCACGTTCGTTCTTTTGTTGGTAATTGCGGCCTTGTTCACCTTTATCGAAGGGCGCGGTTTGACTCGGGAAGGTTTTTTGGGTACCAGGTTGGACTGGATCCCGGCCTTGCTCCTGTATGTCGCTTTTCGGGGGTCCTGCGCCCAAGCGCTCGGTCTGGCCGCTTGCGCCGGATTGTTTCGGGATTCCTTGTCGGCCAATCCTCTGGGAGTGAGTATGATCGCCTATGCGCTCGCTACGCTGGCTGCCTATCGGTTGCGGGAATTGCTGATGCGGGATTTGCCGTTGGTGCAAGCGCTGGTGGCCGGGATAGCGGTGGGATTGTTTCAGGTGGTTTCGATTTTGGCGCTGTGGATTTTCGGCTACGCTCCGCTGGTCGGGTGGGAGACATTGGCGCACCTCGTCGTACTGTTCGGTTGCATTGCCGTCATGGCTCCGCTGTTTTTCGTGATGTTCGACTGGTTGGAATCGGAACTGACCTACAAGGAGCAACCGTATTCGGAGCTGCGGCCCGAAGTGGAGATCAGGAGGAATACGGGGCACTAGGATGTATGCGACCAGTACATTGGAGAAAACGGACAGCCGGTTGCGATGGATCGGTTTGTTCTTCGCGCTCGGATTCCTGATTCTGCTGGGGGGGCTTTGGTTCGTTCAGGTTGTTTCGTTCGAGAAGTACGAGCGGTTCCGGGAAGTGCAGTCTTCCCGAACGATCCGGGAGACTCCGGTGCGGGGCAAGATTTTGGATCGTCACGGAGTCGTGCTGGCCGAGAACCGGCCGGTCTACAGCGTCGTGCTCTTCATGGAGAATCTGCGCTCGGGATTTCAGAGCACCTACAAGCAAATGCGGTCCCGCCGGAGCTATTCCCGATCCGAACTGCCCGAATTGCAGTCTTTATGTCGTTACCTCGTGGCCAGCAATATCTTTACTCAGGTAGCGACGGTGGTTAGGCGTCCGGGCGTGTTGGACCGGGAGCGGTTCGAACGGCACTATTCCCAGAAACTCTATGTTCCCTTTACCTTGGTTTCCGATCTGACCGAAGAGGAGCGGGCCCGATTCGTCGGCCGGGGCAGTCATATTCCGAGCGTGGATCTGGATTGTCAGTCGTTGCGGAGTTACCCCCAAGAGAATCTCGCGGCGCATTTGCTCGGTTACGTTCGCCGGTCCGATCCGGAATTTCCGGAGGACGGCTTTCGCTTCCATTATCATCAACCCGAATACCGGGGCAAAAGGGGCATCGAACTGATCCACGATCAGGAACTTCGGGGCGAGCCGGGGATCAAGTCGGTGCTCATCAATAATTTGATGTATCGTCAGGAAGAGCACGTCTGGTTGTACCCCGTGCCGGGCGAGGACATCTATCTGACGTTGGACGCCGGAATTCAGCGGAACGTGGAGCAGGCCTTGGGACGCATGCGTCCCGTAAAACGGAGCGCGGCGGTCGTCATGGACGTCCGCAACGGCAACGTGTTGGCCATGGCTTCCTTGCCCGCCTACGATCCTAATGAGTTTATCGACCGGTTGTCCCCCGAGCGTTGGGAATCGCTTAACGACGAAGAGTGGCGACCGTTGCTCAATCGGGCCACCAACGCCAAATATCCGCCCGGTTCGATTTTCAAGATAGTCGTGGCTCTCGCCATGCTGGAAGACGGCCGGTTCGATCCGGAAGAACCTTATTTGAGCTTGGGCCATATCCAGTTGGGCAATCGCCGGATCAACGATACGGCGGGACCGGGCCGGTTCGATTTTCGCCGCGCTTTCGCCAAGTCGAGCAACTCGTATTTCATCGAGCACGGTTTGACGGTCGGGATCGATTCCCTGAAACGGTGGGGCGATCGGTTTTATCTCGGCCGGCGAACCGGGTTGTTGCCCTATCAGGAATTGGCCGGCAATTACCCTACCTGGCCGCAGATTCGCGAAGGTTGGCCGCGAGGGGAAACGGCTAACTTGTGTATCGGGCAGGGGAGGATCGCGGTTACGCCTTTGCAAATGGCCGTCATGACGGCGGCGGTGGCCAACGGTGGAACCGTGTACCGTCCCCGGATCGTCGATCGCGCCCAGTTTTCGCTCGCCGTGTCGGGGAGCCGGGAACGCGTGTTCGAGGAAAACCGGGTTTGGGGCCGGTTGCCGGTGTCCCGGGAAACGATCCGAACCATCCACGAGGCGATGCTCGAAGACGTGGAAGGGTTGGAAGGCACGGGGCGACGCGCTCAGGTGGTGGGATTGGCGATCGGCGGTAAAACCGGCACGGCGCAATCGGGCGTGTTTCTCGACGGCCGGGAAATCAAGCATACCTGGTTCGTTTCTTTCGCCCCGGTCGGGAATCCTCGTTACGCGGTTGTGGTGTTGGTGGAAGACGGAATTTCCGGAGGGATTAGTTGCGCTCCGGTTTCCCAGGAGATTCACCGATACCTGCACCGGTCGTCGCTGGCTTCGGTTCCGAATCGTTGAGGGGAAGCTAGCAGGATGGAAGTCAGCAATTCCAGATCCCCCAGCTGGTTCGGAATTTTCGGGCGTCTGGAATGGAGCTTGTTGTTGGCGTCGGTGGGGTTGGTGCTGATCGGCGCCGCCTTCATCTACAGCGCCACCTCCAGCCGGTTGTCGATCGAAGCGACCAGTTGGTTCCAGGAGCGGTACGTCAATCAGTTTTTGGCCGCGGGATTGGGACTGGTATTGGCCGTCGTCATCAGCCTGATCGATTATCGGATCATCGCCCGTTGGTCTATGGCGTTGTATTGGTTGGCTATCGGTTGTCTCTTGCTCGTATTTGCTATGGAACCGGTAGCCGGCGTTCAACGCTGGATTCCGTTGGGCGTGATCAACTTCCAGCCTTCCGAATTTGCCAAGCTGGCGCTGATCCTGCTTCTGGCTCACTTCTTATGCCGGTCGGGCCTGGACTTGCGCGACCCTGTCGTGTTCGTCAAGGCCTTGGGTTTGATGCTGTTGCCGTTTGCGTTGATCTTGATCGAACCCGACTTGGGATCGGCGGTCGTCCTGTTGCCGATCAGTTTCGCCATGATGTTCGTCGCCGGCATTCCCCGGAGAAATCTGTTGCGAGTCATCGGGGTCGGCGCCTTGCTGCTGGGCTTGACGATCGTCGATATTCTGTTCGCCCCCGAGAATCTGCAGCTGATCCGGCTGAAGGATCATCAGCAGTATCGCTTGAGGGTGTATTTCGGATTCGACGGCGCGGGAGCCGACGCCACTCCGGAAGAGCGGCGAAGGGCGGAGCGGGATTTCCGCAAGTGGTCCTACAACGTCGATCAGGCGCTGATTTCGGTCGGTTCGGGCGGATTGACGGGGAAAGGGTGGCGGCAGGGCACTCAGAACGTCTGGGGTTATCTGCCGCGAGGGGTGGCGCACAACGATTTCATCTTTTCTGTGATCGCCGAAGAAAAGGGATTTCTGGGGAGTTTAGTCGTCCTCGTGCTATACGGCATCGTAATTTTCGGCGGCATTCGAGTGGCGGTCGAGGCGCGCGATCCGCTAGGCAAGGTCATCGCGGTCGGCGTGGCGACCTTTTGGTTCAGCCATATTTTCATCAATATCGGCATGAACATTAAATTAATGCCCGTGACAGGTCTTCCGTTACCTCTGTTAAGCGACGGAGGTTCTTCTGTACTCTGTTTTCTCCTGTCGATCGGGCTGTTGGAAAACATTTACCTCCATCGCAGGAGTTACTGAGCACAATTTCACATGAGTGACAAGAAGATTTCGGGCAAGCGACGCAAGCCCATGCGGTACCGTCCCAAAGGGGGGATGGATACCCGCAAACGGAAAGCGGAACAAGCGGAAGCCCAGCTGGCCCGGTCGGTAGCGGTCGGGCTCAAAGAACCGCCGGGAGAGGCGGTTTTCGATCAGAAACGGCACGCCCGGGAAATATCGCGGGCGGAGAACGAGGCCGTCGGCCTGCCGCCGCAGAAAACCGATCGCCAAATTCTCGACGAAGAAAAGGAATTGGCCACCCGCCCGGCCGCCGGCACCGCGGCGCGCGATTCGGGACCTTACCGGCCCGTTCCCGTGGCGGAGTCGGTCTCTCGAGGGATTGTCGGCAAAATCAAGCAGGCCGGCACCCAGGTCATCGAGAATCTCAAGCGGATCGTGACCAAGCCGACGCCGTCGCATTGGGAATTGGTGATCAACTCCGAGTTCCTGGAAAAGCGGGTGGCGTTGCTGCACAAGGGCGACCTGGAGGATCTCCACGTCGAAAGGGTCGACGACGACCGGATGGTAGGCAGCATCTTCAAGGGCCGGATCACCAATCTGGACGCCGGGCTGAGCGCGGCGTTCGTAAACATCGGCGCGGAAAAAAACGCCTTTCTGCATTACTGGGATTTCGTGCCGAGCGAATTCGACAGCGAAATCGAGGTCGTCGATAAGAAACCGTCCAAAGGGCAGGATCAGGACACGACCCATGAGAAGATCGCCAAACAGTATCCGATCGGTTCGAACATCGTCGTCCAGATTACCAAGGGACCGATCGGAACCAAGGGCCCTCGGGCCTCGACGAATCTGTCGATTCGGGGACGTTATCTGGTGTTATTGCCGAACATGAGCATGCGGGGCGTCTCGAAAACGATCGTCCAGGAAGAAGAACGCAAACGCCTGAAGCGGGTGGCGAAAGAGCTGACGTTGCCTCCGGGAATGGGGGTCATCGTTCGCACGGCGGGCAAGGATCGGAAAAAACGTTATTTCGTGCGCGACTTGGCGATCTTGCTTCAAGAATGGGAGTCGATCAAGACGGCGATCGAATCCAAGCAGGCTCCCCACTGCGTGTACCGGGAACCGGGCTTGGTCGATCGGACCGTGCGGGATTTCTTGACTGAGGATATCGAACGGATCGTGGTGGACACCACTTCCGAATACGAATGGATTCGCGAACGGATCCGGCAGTTTTCGCAACGGTCGGTTCAGAAGGTCAAATTGTATCGGGAATCGCAACCGATATTCGATCGCTTCGGGATCACGAGCCAGATCGAGCATGCCAGTTGCCGGCGGGTGGATTTGAAGAGCGGCGGTTATATCGTGATCGACGAGACCGAGGCCCTGGTCGCGATCGACGTGAATACCGGGCGCCATCGAGCGGCGGACAAGGATCAGGAGAAAACGATTTGCGACGTCAATCTCGAGGCGGCCGAAGAGATTTGCCGGCAGCTGAAATTACGGAACATGGGAGGGTTGATCGTTCTCGATTTCGTGGACATGAAACATCGGAGCCACCAACAGAAAGTGTACAACCAGGTGTTGCAGTGCCTTAGCCAGGACAAAGCGAGAACCTGCGTGTTGCCGATATCCAATCTGGGATTGATGGAAATGACCCGGCAACGTCATACCGAAAGCATGAAGGCGGTCGCTTACGACGATTGCGATTATTGCAAGGGGCGAGGCCACGTCAAAAGCCCGTTGACCATGAGCGTCGAGGTGCAACGGAAAATCGCCGAAATGCTGAAATCGAAGAAGGGCTCTCGGACCGACCATCAATTGGAGATCCAGGTCCATCCGAAGATCCATCAGCGCTTGTGTCGCGAAGACCAAGCGTCGATCGTCAATCTGGAGAAACAGTATTTCTGCAAGCTTACGTTCAAATCGAACGACCGGCTGCATATGGAGAATTTTCGGGTCGGCGATCAGGAAATCGGCAACCAGTCGGAAACCCGGCGGAAACGAACGCCGGATAACCGGAGAGTTAGGAAGGCAGCCGCGCGCAAGTCCAAATAAGGATCAAGTCAGGAGGAAGGAGCCTGCCGCCAGCAGGACGTGCAGGAGCCAGAGCCAAGCCACGGCTTGGGATTCGCCGAGGCCTCGGCGGACCAATTGGTGCGACAGATGGCTGGTATCGCCGACGTGCAGCGGTTTGCCCCGGCGCCAGCGGTGCAGGACGATCCAACCCAGATCCAGCAGGACGACGCCGGTCACCAACAAAGGCGCCAATACGGCCAGCCGGTGTTGGCCGGGTTGATGGTAAAAGTGAGGAAGGACGGCTAACACCGCGATCAGGTAGCCGGTGAGATACGAACCCGAGTCGCCCAGGAACGTTTGTCCCTTCGGGAAGTTGAACGGGAGGAAACCGGAGAGGGAACCGGCTGCCAGAAAGCATAACGAGGCGACCAGAAAATGCTGTGGCAACGCGGCGTGCAGGCCGAAAGCCAAAGCGCTGACGATCGCCAGGCCGGCGCAAAGGCCGTTCATGTTGTCGGTGAAATTGAAGGCGTTGACCAAGGTCAGGATCCAGAGAACGGTGAGCAAGTGACCGATTACGGGAATATCGATAAACAGGGTGATGCGGGTGCCGGTCGACGTTACCAGCACGGCGATCAGGGATTGCACCGAGAACTTGACGCCCGCGCCCAAGGGTTTGCGATCGTCGATTGCGCCGAGCAGAAGCATGCCGACGGCACCGCAAACCAAGGCGGTCAATTGGAGTGCCCGATGCTTGAGTCCGTAGGTAATCGTTGCCGTAATGGAGTCGCCGAGCAGCGAGAAATTGATCAACAAGATTACGATCAGCAATGGCGTAACGACACCGGTAGCGATCATAAGCCCTCCGACAAGGGGCGTGGGCCGGGAGTGGATTTTCCGCGGTCCGGGCCGGTCCAGCAACGCCCAGGCGGGAGCCCGGCGAGTCCAAAAGCGATGACTGGCCGCGGAGGCCGTCAAGCCGGCGAAGAAAACGGCGAAATAAAGCCAGACGGGAAATTGCGAATCCACGGCGTTGAGTCGGCGGCCGTCGGCCGGTCCCCCGGCGGCGGGACGTAATGCTGCCGGGAGGAGCGAGGGATGACAAGCTTCGAAACCGAAAGGGATTATGGCTTGTCAATCGCCGGCACAAGGAGTATTGGCGTAACGAAGGAATGAGCAGCAGGGGTAGGCATTTTGCCAGCGATAATTTCGCAGGGATCTGTCCGGAGGCTTGGAAAACTCTGGAGCAGGCGAACCGGGGCCATGAGGTCAGTTACGGGGAGGATCATTGGACCGAACTGGCCGCCGATCAGATCCGCGAGGTGTTCGAAGTATATTGCGAAGTTTTTTTCGTTTTTAACGGCACTTCGGCTAACGCTCTGGCCATGGCTTCCCTGTGCCAGTCGTGGCATAGTATTCTCTGCCATGAATACGCCCATTTGGAACGGGACGAATGCGGCGCTCCGGAATTCTTTTCCCACGGGACCAAGGTATTGTTGGTTCCGGGCGAAAACGGCAAGGTGGATCCTGCGGCCGTGGAAAAATGCGTCAAGCGGCGCGGCGACGTGCACTATCCCAAGCCCAAGGCTTTGAGCGTGACGCAATCGACGGAATTGGGCACGGTTTATTCGGTCGAAGAGTTGGGCGTTATCGGGGAAACGACGAAGCGATTGGGCCTCAAGTTGCAGATGGACGGAGCCCGTTTCGCCAATGCGGTCGCTTCTCTGGACGTGACACCCAAGGAGATTACGCGGGAGGTGGGGGTCGACGTGCTTTGCTTCGGGGGAACCAAGAACGGTACGCCGATCGGCGACGCGGTGGTTTTTTTTGATCTGGAATTGGCTGCCGAATTCGATTTCCGTTGCAAGCAGGCCGGGCAGTTGGCTTCCAAGATGCGTTTCATGGCGGCGCCTTGGGTCGGCCTGCTTCAATACGACGTTTGGCTCAAGAACGCCGGACACGCCAATAAAATGGCGAAACGTTTACGCTCGGCCTTGAACGGTTTGCCGGAAATCAAACCGATGTTCCCGACCGAATCCAATGCGGTTTTCGTGGAAATGCCGGGTGACGTTATCGAAGCCATGCACCGGAAAGACTGGCGTTTCTATACCTTCATCGGCGAGGGCGGTTGCCGTTTGATGTGTTCCTGGGACACGACCGAGGAAGACGTCGACGGTTTCGTGGGTGATTTGTCGGCCATTCTCGAGAACCGTAAAAGGTGAACGAAACCTGAGATTGAGCTGAGGAAGAATTAAATGGTGGCCCGAATTGCGAAATAGTCTCAGAACGAATAATTGTCAGTGCGGATTGTTATTCGTTAACCTGATGCAGCACATGAGGTTAGCTCACAGGAATTCGAAGTTCGAGGTTATGCAGAACGAGTCCGGATGTCTTGCCTGCTAGCTTAAAACCTGCTGGATAACTGTTCGTTTATATCAAAATAACTGTTGCTTTATCGAAGCATCTTGTAAAAAGGGTTGGTGACTGCTAGATTCCCTTCTGGATTGTCAGATTGTCGTTATCGGCAGGTCATACCACGGAGGTTGGAGGATTTGGGCAGAATTGAGCTGGGTGAAAGAAGCGATAGATTTGAATGGAAAGGCTATCGATATCGATTTATGTCCTGTAAGTGGTTAGGGATTTCACTGTCGTATTGAGTCGGAGATTAACAGTTGGAATGTGAATGATCGAGATGAGGAATGAGTCGGACAGAACGGTAACAGCGAGGGAATTGATTTTTGCGCAGAATGTGAGTCGGGAGTTTCCCACGAATTTGGAGCAGTTGCTTATATATCTGTGTTTTAAAGTTGAACACTGAGTTTGATCATCGGAGGGTTTGCGATAATATAGCAAGCAAATTTCAATGCGATTGTTACCGTGATCAGTTAGAACTGTTGACGGCTAGGCTAGAGAAGTCATCAATTGACGGTTAAGACAAACCATGAATTCGATCCCGAAACTTGAAGGAGACGCCAAAAAAGCTGTAAAACATCGTGGTAGCCCTTTGCAAATTATCGCTTCAGCCGGTTCGGGAAAAACAGAAGTGGTGGCGCAACGGGTAGCGGATTTGTTTTCGAATGGGGCGAATCCTGAAGAGGTCGTTGCATTCACATTTACGGACAAAGCCGCCGAGGAACTTAAATTGAGGATCGAGCAAAGAGTCGAAAAACGAATGGGGAGTGAATTTGTCGATCGCCTTAACAAATGTTATATTGGAACTATCCACTCTTATTCTCATCAACTGCTTCGGCAATATGAAAATAATTACGGGACTTATGACATTCTTGATGAACACCGTCTGGCAGTATTTCTGATAAGAGAGAAAAAAGAACTAGGGCTTGAAAATCTTCCCCGAAAGTTGTTCGAATCGATTTCTGATTTTAACCGTAACATGAATGTTGTTGAAAATGAGCTGATTTCAATTTCTAAACTAGAGATGCCTTTTAGAGATATTATGAAAAAATTCTATAAACGACTTCATGATTACCGGTTGCTTACTTACGGACGAATGATTACCCTAGCCGCACAGGCGTTGAAGAAACCAAAGATTGCAGCTGAGGTGATAGGACCACTTCGATATTTGATTGTGGACGAATACCAAGATATTAATTTGTCTCAAGAGACTTTGATCAAATCATTGGCAAGTTCTCATGTTGAGTTGTGTGTTGTAGGTGACGACGATCAGTCCATTTATCAATGGAGAGGTTCAGATGTTTCCAACATCGTAAAATTTGACAAACGATACAAAAACGTAAAATCATACAAGTTATTGACCAATCACAGGAGTAGGCCGCAAATAATCCGATGTGCGAATAGATTTGCCGAAACAATTCCAAACCGAATATCAAAGAAAATGCGGAGTTACCGGCCAGATGCAGATAATGAGTTAGTGTTTTGGAAGGCAAAAACTGAGGATGAAGAAGCCGATATAATTGCCCGCAACATCCTAAGGATGACAAATGTTGGTTACAGGTTTCAAGATATAGCGGTTCTTGTGCGATCGTCAACGTCCTACAACTCACTGTTGGCAGCATTTAGAAAACACCAAATTCCGGTGCAATCAAGTGGTCGGACAGGAATGTTTAAAGAACAAGAGGCTCAGATTTTTGGCCAAACGTTTGCATTTTTAGTAGGTATGGAATGGCGATTGGATCCCTCTGGAGAAAGTGTTAGAATAGAACTTGATATTTTGATTTCAAATTACTCGGAATGTTTTCATTTAGATTATAAGCGACGCAACGCATTAAAACAACGACTTGCGAGGTGGAAAAATAAAATTGAAAACCCGACTAAATCCGCTGAACCAATAAGAAACTATTATAATATTCTCTCGGATTGCGGTGTATCTGATTGGGACATGGATGATCCGATTGTAGTAGCAAAACTTGGAATATTTTCGAAATGTTCAACTATTTTGTCAGATTATGAAATTATATGTCGAAGAGCACGTCAAAACGAAAACCAATATGGCGAGGTGATTGGAGGTCAAGATCGAGGCATATGGTTTTATAGATGGTTATTCCTATTTATTCAAAATTGGGCTGTTGACAAGTTAGAGGGTTTTGAGGGTGAGGAATCGTTTTCTATCGACGCTGTTAATTTAACAACGATCCATAAAGCCAAGGGTTTAGAGTGGCCGATTGTCTTTATCCCGTGTGTGTCTGCTAAACGATTTCCCTCCAGCAAAACCGGGAAACCTCAGAATTGGTATGTGCCAAAACATTTGTTCGGTTATAAACGATATCAGGGTACCGACGGGGATGAGAGGCGCTTATTTTATGTTGCGATCACTAGAGCGAGGGATTGGTTGTCCATTTCGACCCATGATACTCCTAAGACGCAAATAGTTAAACCATCGCCATATTTGAATTTTGTTTCCGAAGATACATTGCCTTATTTGGATGATCTACCTTTACCGAATTCTTTTGAAAATAGGAATACTTCCGAGAAACCACTGTCCATATCTTTATCAGAACTTGAACATTTTAATACTTGTGGATATTCGTATCGGCTTCGTAGACTTATCGGATTCAAATTTAATCTTGTTCCCGAGATTGGCTATGGGCGTGCTGTGCACTATATTATGAGGCAGGTTGCGGAATATACAAGACGATTTACTTCTCCTCCGAATTCAAGTCAACTTGACAAGATATTTGATGACGATTTTTATTTACCAGCGGCAAACAATTTTATTCATTATAAATTGAAGACCGCTGCTAGAATATTGTTCGACAAATATATTTCGGATTACGGAAACGAGTTGCATCAGATATGGGAACTAGAACGTTTGTTTGAACTTAAATTATCAAATGTATCCGTTAGAGGGCAAACGGATGTTATTTTGGATGAAGGGGACAAAAAGGTATTGTCCTTGGCTGCAATCAATTACAAGACTGGCAGTGAAGTTTTGCAGGAACATGAGCGTCATTTGCAACTATTTGCAAGTGCTGGAAGACGAGAAGGGCTTGATGTGCGTGCTGCATATATTCATGATCTAGACAACGGAAAACGAGATACGGTTGATTTGTCCAAATCAAAGTTAAAAAGGGTCGAGAAAGAGATTGTATCTTTAGCAGATAATTTATTCCAACGAAAATTCGACCCTAAACCAGGGCTTGCATGTAAGAGATGCGATGTAAAACTCATTTGCAAGTATGCTTGTTGATTTGAGTTTGATGATAAGTGCAGATAATGACCAATTTTATTAAACTTAATAATTACTAAAAAACGTATTTGAATACTTTGACATTGTTTTTTTTCTAACATTCATTCAAGTGCGATGGATTCCAGACTTTTACTAAGAAAGAATAATAAACGGATCCAGTAGATTATTAGTAACGTCAATGCAATCATGAATTACGTTATTTCATAACGATGTTTAATCGGATTAAGTAAACCTTAAGTCTGGCTTTTTTTATTAGGATTGCAGAGATAAATTTTACAGTATTATCCGTTTTTTAGTCTTCGGTTGGTTTTTCGTTGGCGGAGCACTTGGACAATATCTTGGTGTTGATTCACTTTTTCTGCTGAGTTGATACCGTCTGCGTTACACCTTATCTTTCGATCTGTAGATTTGCTTTACCGATTTACTCCGGTTTTTTTGAATCGAAATTACGTCATAAAAAACCAGTGATTGCGTGTCTCGGGAGGAACGGAAAGCGAAGCGAAATAAATCTCGTGATGTTTTTCGTTTTTTGGTCGGTATGTTAACCGATCCACGCAATCTAGTGAATTTGGACTTCTAATCATGAAATTTATTGACAAAATATAGGCTCATTCGATTATCGGTTGTACGTATTGCGTCAGTGCCATGACGATCTAATGTGGGTATTATCGTATCCGATATGTCGCTTTTCTAGTGTAAGTATTGAACCGATACATCAATCGGAGCAATCAGTGCAATCCAACGGTTGTTTTGGCTCAAACATTGAAAATACAACACGTTTGTTATTTGGTTTATTTGATCCAGTTGAATTATTGGATTTTTGAAGCTTTTACTCTCCAAGAACTGAATTTCAAATCGTTGCTTTTCTACTTTTGCTTGAAAACGTCAAGATAACATTAGTCGAATTCGAGAAGAGATTCGAGTATCCAGCGAGATGGACGATGATTTTGGATTTTATTGGCAAGGTTATGTTCTTATGCGGGAGCCGGGGAAGAGCGAGCCTTAGTGCCATCCTGTTCAAATTTCTAAATGGTGCAGGGACAGTTATCAAGTTTGGTTAGATTCGGAGGAATAATTACCGAAGGAGGGAGCGTTATTATGCTTTACTTTCGCTGATCGTTCGGTTAACGATTGAGATGAATTCGGTTTAGTTGATCGGTTACATAATTCGATGAGAACTCCGCTATTATTGATTCTGTTACTCGTCACCTTGTTTTTCGCAAAGCAGGGCACGGGAGAAGCGCCCCGATTCCGAGCGCAAGTAATCGATGACTCCATCAAGATCGGGTACGGTCTGTCGATCGCGGATGTGGACGGGGACAGTCGCCGGGATATCGTGCTGGCGGACAAGAACCAGATCGTCTGGTATCGGAATCCGTCTTGGCGAAAATACGTTATCGTCGAGAACTTGACCGAGCGGGACCATGTCTGCGTCGCAGCCCAGGATATTGACGGCGACGGCAAGGCGGAAATCGCGGCTGGAGCGGGATGGAACCCTGGCGATACCCAAAATAGCGGCAGCGTTCATTACCTGATCCCCCCTGAGGACCGAACCCAACGATGGGAACCGGTCGCCTTGCCCCATGAACCGACCGTGCACCGGATGCATTGGATCCAGAACGCTCAAGGCCAGTGGGAATTGACGGTATTGCCGTTGCACGGCAGGGGGAATCGCGGCGGCCAAGGAGCCGGAGTCAAGCTGCAGGCGTACCGGGTTCCGGATAATCCTCGCAACCCTTGGCCGGTCCGCATGATCAACGATGAATTGCATATGACGCATAACTACGATCCGGGGCAATGGGATAATGACCGGGCCCACGAATTATTGATCGCCGCTCGGGAAGGAGTGTTCGTTTCGGACGGAATAGACGGGAGCAAAACGCTTCAGGAGCTCGGCGATGATCAGGGCGGAGGCGCCGGGGAAGTACGCCGGGGCACGTTGGGCGAGAATCGACCGTTCGTCGTGACCATCGAACCCATGCACGGCAACTCGGTAGTGATCTACCTTCCGGGAGAAAACGGTCAAAGGGAGAACTGGACGCGACAGGTAATCGATCAAAGTCTTAACGACGGTCACGCTTTGGCTTGCGCCGATTTCGCGGGAATCGGCCGGGATCAGGTGGCCGTCGGCTGGCGGGCCGGACGCGGTGGTCCGGTTGGGATCAAACTATTCACCCCGGACGCGGCGGGCGCGAATTGGGAAGCGTCGACGATCGACCGAAATCAGATGGCTTGCGAGGATCTCAAGGCGGTCGATTTGAATGCCGACGGACGTACGGATTTGGTGGCGTCGGGACGTCGCACCGCCAATGTCGTCATCTACTGGAACGAAGGAATCGGCGACTGAAACCAGCCGGTCAATTGCGGATCGACAACAACCAGAGCAGGGCGCTGGTGAAGGAAATATCGAAGCAATTCTGGTGATTCAGAATCGGAAAGTGATCGATGATCGGATCCACGTTGCCGCCTTGGTCATACAACGATTCGAAAGTTCTTTCGGTGATGAAGTAAGGAATCGTCCGATCGCCGATGGAGCAATGATACATGCGCAGGTGGCCCTGAGGCGCCCAGTCGTTCAACCGGTTCTCTTCGAGGGCGAGCCGCAACGGATGGTCTTCTTCGGTCAGCAAGGCTTCCAGAAATGCCGGTTGAAACATATCGCCGGCATCCCGAGGCAGTCGGGAATTTACGGTCTCCAAGGTATAGGAACCGTCCAGGAGGAATAAAGCGCTTCTAGCGTCTCGCGTGAAGACTTCCCGGGGATCGTCGTAAATACCGTAGCGATCGTTATAGGAGACGAGGAGCCGCAGGAGCAGGCCCGGGGAGGGGAATGGGTTGTCGGGATCCAAGATATGCTCCAATACCCAGGCAGAGGGATCGTAAGGGCCGGACATGACGGTCGAGGCGATTACTTCGAGGGAATTGTCCGGATCCGATTCCAGGGCTCGTTGAGTCGCCAGAGCGACGTATCCGCCTTCTCCGTAACCCATCAGGTAGACTTCGTCGTAGGTGTCCACTTTGCGGGATTCGAGCAAGGATTGGGCGGCGGGTAAAATGTCCGTGGCGGCCGCCGCGACGCCTTTGGCCAGCAGATAGGGATGGACGTCTTCGGAATCGCCCAGTCCGGGATAATCGGGAGCCGTCACGACGAATCCCGTGGAGGCGATGAGAAACATGACGATGGAACTTAAGGCTCCCGCGTTGGCCCGCGACGGCACGTTTTCCGACAACAGCGTGGTGCGGTGCTGGTAGCCGAAAAGCGGGAGGGTTTCGTCGAAATCGGTGGGAATGATCACGGCACCCGTAGCCACCGTGGACTCGCCGTGGACGTCGACGGTTTCGTAGACCACGCGATAATAGTCGACGTCGCTTGAGGGTTTGATGCTGGTCAAATTTATGTCTCGCAAGAGCGCCGACATGTCTTCGGCCGAGAAGTCGCCCCGTTTTCGAAATGAAATTAACCGGCCTCGATCGACGGTTGGCGGTTGAGAGGTCTGGATTCGATAGAAGCGATGAGATACGAGATTGCGAACGTCCCGGTATTGAGTTTCTTTGATTGGCCAAAAGTCGGCTCGAGGTATGGGCCTCCAAGGATTCGAGAGCGAATCGGTCGATTCGAGTACGTACACCGAGGATTCGGATATCGGGTTCCAGTTGATAAGGAGCGAATCGTCGGCTCCGAATTCGATCGTGATTTCTTGTGCTCGGGACGCGTCGCTTGCCGCGCCGACGGCGAGAGCCAAGAGGAATAATCCGGCTGTCCGCCCCCAAAACGACGAACGGCGGCCTGGTTGATGTTTCATGGTGTTCGGATTCGATGAGCGATGACGGGACCCGCAAGGTCTATCAGGGCTTCCTTGGCGAAGAGTTACCGGTAGCGAGCAAGAAAGATGCCAAATCAACGATTTGGGATTCGGTCAACACTTGGAGGTAATTATCGGGCATCAGGGATCGATTAGCGGAACGCCGTTTAAGGATCGAAGCGTTGGAGAGGGCAAATTCCTGACCGGCGGCGTTCGCGAATACGGTTTGATCGTCGGAGCGGCTCCGGAACAGAACGGTGAGCACGTCGCCGTTGTCGAGGGTCAGGGTTTCGGTGCGGAAGGCGGGATCGACGTTCCGGTTGGGATCCAGAATATCTTCCAGCAGACGTTCCGGTCCTCGATTGGCGATGCCGTCCAGCTGGGGTCCTACCAGCGAACCGTGGTCGCCGATCTGATGGCAGATTCGGCAGGCTTGGTCGAATAATTGCCGGCCGGCTTCCGGATTGCCTTCCCGGCGCAAAATGCGGGCGAACAGCCGCTCCCGTTGCCGTAGCGATTCGGGACTGTCGGCGGCGGGGGAGGCAGGCAAATCGAGCGAGTCCAGTCGCTGAACCAGCAAGCCGCCGTGCCGGCCAATTTGTTCCCGGACCGGAACTGGAAATTGGGAAATGACACCTTCTTCTGCCAGCGTCAACGCGAGTTCCGCTCCTTTTTGGTTGACGACCAAATCGTTGAGCAGGCGTTCTTGTCCTCGATTCGGCAGCAGGGGCCAGAGTTCCTCAATCAATTCCCGGTGGGCCAGGGCGTTATCGAGCAACAGGCGGCGGCCGAGGTCTTGCCTTCGATTTTCGTTCAGCGACGAATCGGCGATTAGCCCGGCTAAGGAGGCTCCGATCGGATCGTTTCGGGCCCGGCATATTGCTTGGGTGATCCGGGCTCGAACGAGGGGGGGAATGTCGGCGGCGATCGCGGTGTTGGCCAATCGGCTATCGAGCTCCGGTTGGTTTCCGGCGGCGATCCTTGCGGCGGCGACCAGATAGCGTCCCTGTCGCTGGGGAGAGCTGCGAGGCAAGGAAACCACCGCCGGGGAAAGCCGTCCCAGGGCCAGCCAAGCGTAGGCGCCTTCGTTATTGCCGTCGACGATCTCAAGATAACCCAATTGATCATGGTAGGCCGAGAGATTCCATTCGACGGGTTGCGCCGTGTCGTTTCGGGGTGGGGCGGCGCTGGCGACGGTGCGGCGATCTTTTTCCAAAATCAAGCGCACGAAATTATGACCTTTGAGTTCGGTTTCGGGATAACCGTCGTGGCCGGCCAGAAAAAAGGACAGTCGTTCCGGGAGCGGGAAGGAACGGGAACGGAGGATGCCGGTGTAACTTTCTCCGCCGGAAGAGAGGCTGCTGATAAACCGGCTGTTCCGCTCGCTGTCGGCGCTGGACCGCTCCTGGAGGACCCAAGGGACATTGCCGGTCGTTCGTCCCGGTACCGGTCGATGAAACCAGTCGCTGGACGATGCGGCGGCCTGATCTAGCAATTTGACGGCCAATCGTTCGCCCCAATCCCGCGTATTGGGCGAGACTCCTCCGGTTTGCTTTTTTTCGGCCGCTTCTAGCGTTTCGTAAATGTTTAACAGAGCTTCCGGATTCGTTCCTAGCAGGCGATCGACGATCGTAAGCAAGCGTTCTCGGTCCGTAGGGTCTTGCTCCGAGGGAAGGGCATAGTTCGCGATGTGTTCGGCATAGGCGGCGATTTGCTGAGGCGAGGATCGATGCCGCGAAATATGACGCAGCAGAAAACGAGCCGCGACGGGCGAGCGAACGGCGACGGCTATGTCGGCGATCGTGGCCGATTGCTCTGGAGTCCAGGTTTGCCGATCAACGGCTTCGAAGTGAGCGGTTTCCCGTAATTGGTTTCTCAACGCCAAGCGCAACGAGTGTTTCAGGAACGGATCGCGATCGTCGGTTTTTTGCCGGGCGGCGATAAGCGGCGCGATGTGCCCGGCGTCGGGATGACGTCCCAAGGCGTCGGTGGCCGCTCGCCGTACCAAGGGTTGGAGATCCTGCAGGCCCGTCAAGGCCAGCCGGCGCCGGAGTTCGTTCCACGGGAAGGTTTCCGAGAGGATTCTCATGGCGTGGACGCGAACTTCGCGGCGGGGATCGGAGGCGGCTCGTTCGAGCGTTTCTTGGTCGAGATCCTCGAGCCGGTGCCGTATCCAGAGCGAATGGACCAGTTGCCGCCAATCGGAGGAAGGCGTTTCCCGATGCGTTAATTTCCTGGCCTGGGGCAGAGCGGCTTCGCCGATTTCGTCGACCAGGTAATCTGCCGCCAGCCGGCGGCGGATCAATTCCGAACTGGTCAATTCACCGAAGATTTCCGGAATCGACAATCGGGTCAAATCGAACGGCGGATGCCGTACGACCGGTCGTCCCAAGACGCCGGTATAGGAAATTTTCCAGATGCGCCCGCGGTGCCGGTCGCGTTCGGGGTGATCGAGCGGGACTTCGTAATGGCCTATGATGCGGTTGTAGAAATCGGCGATATAGAGGGCGCCGTCGGGCCCGAATTGCATGTTCACCGGTCGAAACCAGGGATCGTCGCAACTAACGAAATCCGGAGCCTCGATCGCTTCCCGGCCGGCGCCCTTTTCGACGAGGACGTCGCGATTGACGCGACTGGTCATGACGTTGCCGATCAACAGATTGTCCCGGTATTCCAGGGGCCAGAGACGGCCGCTGTAATGAACCACCCCGTCCAAGGCTGTGGAGCCGTGGGCGTGCCGCATGAGTTCCGGGCCGAAACCCAGACCGTCGTGCGGTTTGCCGAAACTTGGATAGTAGGCGTCGCGAAGCAGTAGCCAGGCCGGTTTGCTGTGGCAGTCGGAGGTATAGAAATCGCCTAGCGGATCCAGGGCCATGCCGAAGGGATTGACTTGGCCGAAAGCGAAAGGCTCGACTCGGGAGCCGTCCAGGCGTCCGCGCCAGACGTTGCCGGAATGCAGCGTAAGTTCGCTGCCGTCGGCCCCCCGGATGGTCGATTGGTTGTTGAAACCGTGGGTAACGTAGAGCCAGCCGTCGAATCCTCTCGTGAAAGAAGAACTCATGCCGTGCGTGTCGCGTTCGTAGCCCAAAGGGCCGTAGAGGCGAGTTTTTCGGTCGGCCCGGCCGTCGCCGTCACGATCTTCGATGAACCAGATGTGGGGGATGCTCCAAACGACGACTCCGTGTTTCCACGGATAGAGGCCGATGGGGATGTTGAGGCCGTCGGCGAAGGTTTTCACGCGGTCGTAACGACCGTCCCGGTCGATGTCTTCGATGATCCGGACGGCGTCTCGGCCCGGGCGGTCGAGTGGCGCGGCATAAGGATATTCGACAGAATCGGTGACCCAGAGGCGGCCGCGGACGTCGAAGGCCAGATTCATCGGCTTGGCGATGTCCGGTTCGGCGGCGACCAACTCGATGCGGAACCCTTCCGGAAGCCGGAATTTTTCGAGCTGTTCGGCGGGCGTGAGCGGGTCGGTGGGACGGACGCCGGCGGAAAAGAAATCGGCACCTCCTCGAGCTGACGGGTTTGCCGCCAGAACGATGGCCAGCGACGCCGATAATCGGCAATTCCGGAGGTTCGGCATGAATCGCATGAGTCCCTCTCCATTCTGGCGTGATAATTCTCGAAAGGCGCAAGTAATTTCTCTCGGATCCGAGTGCCGAAGGAGGGTGCGATTGCCCGTTTCCGGTCCGTTGCTGTTCCTTTTCGTAAAGCGGTTCCGCTCTGGGCCGCAATCGTCGCTCGGTCCTGGTAAGCGTAGGGCGAAGGCGGCAAGCCGGGATTCGCCGAGCAAGCCCGTGATTGACTAAAAACGAGTTTGGGCATTAGCGTTTCCTCCCTTGCCGCTCGAATGGATCCGTTTATGAACGATATCGATAAACCTGGGAAACGACTGGACGCCGCCGGTTACTGGCGGGCGAACGTTCGGATCCTTTCGATCTTGCTGCCGGTGTGGTTCGCCTCCGGTTGTTTGTTGAGCATCGTTTTCGTCGATCGCCTGAACGAGTTCCAGGTGGGAGGGTTTCCCTTGGGATTTTGGTTCGCTCAGCAGGGCACAATTGTAGTGTTTATCGTGCTGATTCTGATTTATTCGCTCTGGATGGGACGATTGGACAGGCGTTACGGTCGGCGAGGCAAGGAATAGCCATGGATATTCAGGGCTGGACCTACCTGATTATCGGGCTCTCTTTCGCCCTTTACGTTGCGGTAGCCGTTATCGCTCGGGTGCGGAGCACCGCCGGGTTTTATGTGGCCGGGCAGGGGGTGCCCGCCGTGCTGAACGGGATGGCTACGAGCGCGGATTGGATGAGCGCCGCCTCTTTTATCTCCATGGCCGGATTGATCTCGTTCATGGGTTACGATGGTTCGGTTTATCTTATCGGCTGGACCGGCGGTTACGTTTTGTTGGCCTTATTGCTCGCGCCCTATTTGCGCAAGTTCGGCCGGTTCACCGTTCCGGATTTCATGGGGGACCGCTATTACTCGAATATCGCCCGGGTAGTCGGCGTCATCTGCGCGATCTTCGTGTCGTTTACCTATGTGGGCGGCCAGATGCGGGGCGTCGGCATCGTCTTTTCCCGGTTTCTGGAAGTTGATATCAACACCGGCGTCGTTATCGGCATGGCGATCGTGTTGGTCTATACGATTTTGGGCGGCATGAAGAGCATCACCTATACTCAAACCGCGCAATATCTCGTGCTCATCGTCGCCTATCTCATTCCGGCGATCGCCATCTCCGTACAGTTGACCGGCAATCCGATTCCTCAACTCGGCTTCGGTTCCCGGTTGGAAACGGGAGAAAACGCCGGGGTGTTTTTGTTGGAGGCGATCGACCAAATCCATCGGGATCTGGGCTTTCCCGAATACACGGGCGCCTTCGCCGAGGGCGGTAAAAGCCGGGTGGATATTTTGGCGATCGCGTTGGCTCTGATGGCGGGGACGGCTGGACTGCCGCACGTCATCATCCGGTTCTATACGGTACGGAGCGTTCATGCCGCTCGCTGGAGCGCTTTTTGGGCCTTGTTGTTTATTGGGATTCTTTACACCACCGCTCCCGCCGTCGCCGCCTTCGCTCGCGTCAATCTCGTTCAAACCCTTCATGAACGGGCTTATGACGAAAGGCCTCAGTGGTTCAAAACCTGGGAACAGACCGGCTTGATCGCTTGGTTGGATAAAAATAACGACGGATTGATTCAGTACGGTCCGGGAGCGGCTTTCGTCGGCAATCCGACCAGATTGTCGGACGACGAAGTGACGATGCGGCTCGGAGCTTGGGGCGAGCCTTTGCTGGCGAACGAGGCGACCGAAAACGACAACGAACTCTTCGTGGACCGGGACATCATGGTGCTGGCCAATCCGGAGATCGCGAATCTGCCGGCTTGGGTGGTCGCCTTGGTCGCCGCGGGCGGCTTGGCGGCAGCCTTATCAACTGCCGCCGGCCTGTTGTTGGTGATTTCCTCTTCCTTGTCTCACGATCTGGGGAAGAAAATCTTCTATCCGGCCATGAGCGAACGATCCGAATTAAGGTGGGCCAGGGTAGCTGCCGGAGTAGCCGTGATTATCGCTGGGTATTTGGGGATCAATCCTCCGGGGTTCGTTGCGCAGGTGGTGGCCTTCGCCTTCGGTTTGGCAGCCAGCAGTTTCTTTCCGGCCATCGTGTTGGGAATTTTCAGCAAGCGGACGACGAGAGAGGGCGCTATCGCAGGAATGGTGGCCGGATTCTTGTTCACCGGCGGTTATATCTTTTATTTCAAGACGATCGTTCCGGCCTCGACGGCCGAGGACTGGTGGTTCGGGATCAGTCCTGAGGGGATCGGCACGCTAGGCATGGCGCTCAATTTCGCGGTGGCGATCGTCGTCAGCCGTTTCACCGCTCCGCCGCCGCCCAAAATACAGGAGGAAATTCGACGGTTGCGGTTGCCCGACGAAGTCTGATATCCGCTGCCGGCCCTATTGCCGAACGTCGGATTCGAGGACGGTTTCGACGGCTTCGGCCAGCCGTCCGACGATGGTGTTGAGCTGGGGCCGGGTCAGGCAATAGATCGGCATCAAAACGATGACGTTTCCGATCGGCCGAGTGAGAACGCCCCGGCGGGCCAGTTCGCGGCATACCCGGATTCCGGCTTGTTCGCTCAGGGGGAAGGGTTCGCGAGTCCGCCAATTTTTGACCAACTCCACTCCGGCGACAAGACCGGCCCGCCGCACGTCTCCGATCTGAGGCAAGCGCCACAGGGTTTGCAAGGCTTGGTCGAACCAGCTTTCCAGGCGCCGGCGGCGGGCGGTCGCCGCCGGTCGCCGCAACAGTTCGAGACTCGCCAGAGCGGCCGCGCTGCCCAATTGATTGGCGGTGAAACTGTGACCGTGAAAAAAGGTGCGAAAGTCTTCGTAAGGCCCCAGGAAACTGTCGAACACCGCTTGGGTGGTCAGGGTGGCCGCCATCGGCAAGTAACCTCCGGTCAGCCCCTTCGCCAACGCCAGAAAATCCGGCTGGACGCCCTCTTGGTGACAGGCGATCGGAGGGCCTGTCCGTCCGAATCCCGTCATTACTTCGTCGGCGATCAATTGCAGGCCGTGTCCGCGAACCAAGGCGGCGGTCCGGGCCAGCCACCCTTCCGGATGGACGATCATGCCGGCGGCTCCCTGGACGATGGGTTCGGTCACGAAAGCGGTGTAGGGACGGTTTTTTTTCCGGGCTTGGCCGAGGCTTTTTTCGATGAGGCCCACGCATTCCCATTGGCATCGGCGGGTTAACCGGGCGTCGGTTCGGTCGGGACGGGCGCGATTGTAGGGGCAACGGTAGCAATAGGGCGCCATGACCCGGTCGACGCGAAAACGGATGGATTTAAAGGCCTGGTGGAAGAGGGGGCTGTGGCCGAGGCTCATCGCTCCGACCGTGTCGCCGTGGTAGCTGTTCTCCAGGGAAAGGAAACGCGGCGCGATCTCCGGGCGGGAACGGCGTTGGTGTTCGAAGTGAAGTTTGAGGGCCACTTCCATAGCGGTAGAACCGTCGTCGGAATAGAAGATTTTCTTCAGTCGCGGTTGGGGCGAGGCCGTTTTTTTTCGGAGCTGAGTCAAGGAAATCAATTCGGCGGCGAGGTGCGACGCCGGTACGTTGGCTAATCCCAGCGCCGAGGTATGGCTGACGGCGGCGAGTTGATTGCGGATAGCGCGGTCGATTACCGGATGCGCGTGGCCGTGCAAATTGGTCCAGATCGAAGCGTTGGCGTCGAGGTACTCCCGGCCTTCGCTATCGTACAATAGGGCTCCCTGGCCTTTGGCGATCACGATCGGTTTTTCCCGGACCCAGTCTTGCATTTGGGTAAAGGGATGCCAGACGTAGCGCCGGTCGAGCTGAGCTGCGTTGCGAGAACGTCGTTTGGAGCCGGACATGGTTCGAATTCAGGGAGCGCGATGGGGAGGAACGAGTTCCTGCTCGAGGCGGTCGATCGCTTCCGTCAATCGATTGACTTGGGCGGTAGTATGGTCGGCGGAGAGCGTGATTCGCAAGCGGGCCTGACCTGAGGGAACCGAAGGATAACGGATGGCCGGCACCAACAATCCGGCTTGCTGGAGCCGGGCGGAAAAATCGAGGGCCCGCGCTTCTTCGCCCAGCATATAGGGAACGATCGGGGAGGTATCGGGCTTGGGTAAGCCCAATCCTTGGCGCAGTTCCTCGACGCGGTCCCAAAGCGACCGGACCCGTCGTTCGCCTTCCTTGGATTGGACTATCTCCAAGGCGGCAAGCGCGGCGCCGGCGACGGCCGGCGGCGGAGCGGTCGTAAAAATGAAGGAACGGGCTCGGTTGATCAGGTATTCGATTAGCGAGCGGGAGCCGCAAACGAAGCCGCCGCTAGTTCCCAACGCCTTGCTGAGAGTGCCTAGCTGGATATCGATTTGATCGGCGACTCCGTGCTGTTCGGCCAGACCGCGGCGATGGTTGCCGAAGAGGCCGGTGGCGTGCGCTTCGTCTACCATGAGCCAAACTCCATAGTAGTTTTTCAAGACGGCCATTTCGGCCAGCGGGGCTTGATCGCCGTCCATGGAAAAGACGCTTTCGGTGAGAATCAGGATCTTCCCCGAACGGCGGGATTTGCCCGGTTTTTGCTCGGTGAGCGACTGGAGAATAGCATCCAAATGATCGAGATCGTTATGTTGAAACACGATAATTTCGGCTCCGGAAAGCCGGGCGCCGTCGATCAGGCAAGCGTGGTTGAGGCGGTCGCTGACGATCGTGTCCTGCTCGGTAAGCAGGGAGGTTATCGTGCCGACGGCGGCCAGATAGCCGCTGCCAAAACTCAAGGCGGCTTCGGTGCCTTTGAATCGAGCCAATTCCTCTTCCAGTTGCCGATGGGGCGGGAGCGATCCGGTGATCAATCGGGAAGAACCGCTACCGGTTCCAAATTCGTCGAGAGCGGCTTTGGCAGCGTCGCGGACGAAGGGGTGAGAGGAAAGTCCGAGATAATCGTTAGCGGCGAAAGCGAGGGAGCGCTGGCCGTCGCAGTGTAGTTTGACGGTGCCGTTGCCGGAAACTTTCCGAAGCCGGCGATGCAATTTGCGGGTGCGCAGGTCGTCCAGGACTCGGGAAAGGTGCCGGTCGAGGTCCGTCATGTCGCCGGAGGGATCGTCCAGCGACCGTTGACGGCCGCGGCGGCCGGTTCGCCTTGATGATAGACGATGGCCTCGCAGGCTTCGTTCGTTCGGCCCTGATAGTTTATGGCGGTGAAATCCGCTTGGTATTGCGGTAAGAGCTTTCCCAGATTTTGGGCTTGGCCCAAGGCTTTGGCGCCGTTGACGGTCGCCCAATTAAGGAGGATCGTCGGCGAGAGCGTGGGATGGGAGTTCGCGGCGGTCGTCAGTTCCAGGAAATAATCCAGCACAGGCTGTCCTCCTTGATTGGCCGGACAACTGGCGAGGCTGTCGGTGCCTAAGGCGATGTTGACTTCGGCTTTTTGGAGCCGTTCCCAGGGGAAAGGATCGTGCCCGAAATAGCGATGACTGCGAGGGCAATGAACCACGGTGGCCTGGCCTTGGGCCAGCAAATCCTCTTCGCCGGGAGACAGATAGTTGGCGTGAGCGATTATAGGACGCCGGCGAAGGGCGCCGGTTCGTTCCAACAGGGTTATCGGCGAGCCTTCCCCGGCCCGGTTTACCGGCCCCCAGCGCTCGAGCCAGGAATGGAGCGGTCCGGAGGCGGTCAGGTACATATCGCGTTCCGCTTCGGATTCGGCGGCATGAACAGTGAACAGGCCGCCGGCGTCGGCGGCGAGCCGAAGCAATTCGTCGCTGGCCGTGTAGAGCGCGTGGGGAGCCAGGCCGCAATGATTCGAGCGCGTTCGATTCAAGCGCCGGCGCCGTTTTTCGGCGGCGGCCATCAGGGACACCGGGTTCTCCGGTGAGCGAAGGTCGATGAGTTCGAGGCACGACCAGACTCGCAGCGAAGTGGCGTTCCAGACCTCCGGCAATAATTCGGGAACGGCCTCGATATCCAGGACCGAACCGACTCCGGAACGCTCGAGCATGCGGGCTCCGGCGATCCACGAGCGGCGGTAATCGGAGAGCTCGCGCTTGGCTTTGAGGGTGACGATGGCGTCGAGCCAGCCGGCGAAGTTTCGAGGCGGGGGAATCGTTCCCGCCAAGGCGGTATAGTCCAGATGGCAATGGCAATTGACGAAACCGGGCAGCAGGATCGTTTCGCCCAGATCGACGACCGGGTAGCGGGAATGGCCGGGCCATTCGCTCCAGCGGGCGACGGTCTGGATTTTTCCCCTTTCGACGACGAGAACGCCGTCTTCGATCGGGGGGATGCCGACGGGAACGACGATGCGCGAACGCACGGCGCAGTTCAGGGAACCGGAACTGTCTGCCCGCTCATGAATCATCTTGCGCTTTGCGCTTCTGCTTGGCCGGTTCGCTGGTGCGCTTCGCCTTTTTCTTGCTGTGCCTTTTGCGAATCTGCTGTTCGATCTTTTTGGTCACCAGGTCGATGGCGGCGTAGAGTTCGTTTTCCGAATCTTCGGCGAATAAGTCGGGTCCCCGAACGCCCAGCCTCATCGAGCATTTGTAATGTTTTTCCGGGGCTTTGGTTTGATCGTATTCGAGGCTGACCCGGGCATCGATCGCCCAGCGATCGAAATGTTCCAGTTTTTCTATGCGGCTCAAAATATGATCTTCGATGGTTTTGGTCAGTTCGACGTTGTGGGCCGTCAACACGAATTTCATGGCCGGGAATATAATTCGAGCCCGGCTGATTTCCAATTCCGAATCCCGGCCGGGTTCGGGCTCGGAAAAGTTTGCCTCGCCGAGCCGCGGCCGGACTGCTTGACTGACCGCTCCCCGACCGGTCGCCGGGCGGGGTGCAGAGAATATTGTTAATCGATGGCGGAACCTTACCGGATTCTTTTCGTTTGCATGGGTAACATTTGCCGTTCGCCGGCGGCCGAATGCGTTTTCAGGCAGTTTGCCGGACAGGCCGGGCTCGGTTCCGCTATCCAGTGCGACTCGGCCGGGACAATTGAAGAACATCAGGGGGAATCGCCCGATCGCCGCATGCGGCAGGCGGGCCAGGCTCGCGGTTACCGGATCGCCGGGAGCGCCCGGGCGGTCACGAAAGACGATTTATTTAACTTCGATCTGGTGTTGGCCATGGACCGGGATAATCTCGCGGTCTTGCAGGGACTGGAGCGCCGCCACGGCGGCGAGGCGAGGATTCGTTTGTTCGGAACTTATGTCGACGACCTGGACGGCGGCGATATTCCCGATCCGTATTGGAGCGAAATCGCGGGATTCGAACACGTGCTTGATCTGATCGAATCCGGGTGCCGGAAACTATTGGCCAGCGTGCGGTCCGACCAGAAAAACCGGGGCAATGATCGCTGAAGCGTGGCAGCCGATCGTCGAAGATTTTCGGACCGTGACCGGCTGGAAATTCCGTCCCTCTCGGATTCGCTACGTCCATTCCGGGTGCATCAGCGAGGCCGCGGTATTAGCCGACGGCGACCGGCGGGTTTTCGTTAAAAGTAACGAGGCGGCTTTTGCGACGTTTTTCGAAGCCGAAGCGGAAAGGACTGCAGGAATTAAGAGCTAGCGACACCCTTCGGACTCCGGAAGTCATCGGCCGGGGGACGATCGGCGAGCGTTCCTGGCTGGCGTTGGAATATGTGGAATTCCGGTCGCCGGCTGCGAACGGTCCTGCCGAGCTCGGGGCCGGCTTGGCGAACTTGCATCGTTGTACCCGGGAGCGTTTCGGGTGGCATCGCGACAACGCCATCGGCAGTACGCCTCAACCTAATCCTCCGAGCGACGATTGGATAGCGTTCTTTCGGGAACACCGGCTCGGTTTCCAGTTCGACTTGGCCCGGTCCCGAGGGAGAACGTTCGGCCGGAGCGACGAAGTCTTGGAACGGATGGGGGAATGGTTCGTCGATTATCGGCCTGTCCCTGTTCTCTTGCACGGCGACTTGTGGTCGGGCAATGCGGGTTTCGCCGTCGACGGGACGCCGGTCGTTTACGATCCGGCGGTTTATTACGGCGATCGAGAAGCGGAATTCGGCATTATCGAGATGTTCGGGGGTTACGACCCCGCTTTTTTCCGAGCCTATCATCAGAGTTTCCCCTGGGACGGCGGCTACGAAATCAGGAAGCGGCTCTATCTGCTCTATCATCAATTGAATCATTACAATCTGTTCGGCGAAAGCTACGCTTCGCAGATCGATGGCAGCATCGCTATGCTGTTGCGGGCATGAACGGGGCGCGGGAGCGGACGGAAACGGCGCTCGCTCGAATTAAAATGATTGAATCAAGCGGCGAATACTGTCAGATTGGGGGGCGATTGCCGTCGGGGTTTCCCACCGCGAAACCGGCTTTTAGAATAACGAATACCGTTTTGAAGCATTTTCGGTTGCTAATTCTGATCGTTGCGGGCGCCTGGTTGTTACTGGGGGCGGCGCCTTCGCCTCGGGCCGAGGTCCGGATGGACGTCTTCTACGGATACGGCAATTTCGTTCGCCAAGACAATTGGTTCCCGGTCGTTTGCGAGGTTAGGAACGAAGCCGATTCGAACTTCGAAGGGAGGATCGAAATTAGGAGCGATTCGCAGAAGAGTTCGCGGCAAGTCGAATTGGAACTTCCGGTCGGAACGCTCAAGCGGGTGGTGGTTCCCGTTTATTGCAAGGACGGCGATCGTGATTGGAGCGTTCGTCTGGTTGGCGATCGCGACCGGAAACCGGTCCAGGATTGGCTCCGGAGCCGTGACCTCAGAGTGGTGGATCAGGCAAGTACGATCATGGGTTCCGTTTCCCGGACATATGCCGGCCGGCCGGTTTTTCCTAAGATCAAGCAGGAAAACGAGCGGGAATATCAACCGGAGGTCGGGCATATTTCCACGGATCTTTTTCCGACGACCCCGATCGCCCTGGAGGGTCTGGGATCGTTGTATCTTCATTCCGAACGGGCTCTGGATTTATCGAAAGACCAGTATGAGGCGTTGTCGGCTTGGGTCGCTTTCGGCGGTCATTTGGTCATGACGATCGGCAATCCGGTAGATCTGACGGCTACCGAATGGTTGCAACCGCTGTCGCCGTTTCTTCCGGAGGAGTTGGGACAGATTTCGGCGAACGCCGTCGCCGAATCCATGCACGGGTGGTTAAGAGACGAGGCGGCGGCTACCGTTCCCGCTCCGACCTTGGGCGGTTTGGTTTCCGATTTGGAACGGAACGGCAAATACGCTTACAGGGCTCAATTGGGGAGATTCTCCGAATTCAACACCGACAGCAAGATGTCGGTGGTTCGCGGTCAGCAACTGGACGGGAAATTGCTTTTGGAAAGCGCCGGCGGCATTCCTTTGATCATCACGGCGGAACGCGGTCGAGGACGGGTGACCGTGTTGACTTTCAATTCCGAAACCGAACCCTTTCGCTCCTGGAAAGGGCGGCCGTTTATGTGGGCCAAGCTCAATCGCCTGCCGGGTTTCTGGTTCGAGCAAGACATTCCCAGACACTGGGAGCAAAAACACGTGGACGGCCTGTTCGGTTCCTTGCTGGAGAGCCGTCAAATTCGGGAAATTCCGGTCGTATGGCTGCTCGGCCTGTTACTGATTTACTTACTGTTCATCGGGCCGATCGACTATCTGGTGCTCAAGAAGCTTAATCGGCAAATGCTGACCTGGATCACCTTTCCGACTTACGTCGTATTCTTTTCCGTGCTGATCTATTACATCGGTTACCGGCTTCGGGCGGGCGACGTCGAATGGAACGAATTTCACGTCGTGGACGTCATGGAACGAAACGAGGAAGCCGTATTTCGCGGGCGCTCTTACCTGGCGATTTATTCCCCGGATAATCGGGATTACCGCATCGCCAGTTCCTTGGAGGACTTTTCCCTGAGGCCCGAATCCAATTGGCAATCGGGGGAATTTTCCAGCGTCGATCTGGTATCGGGAAAGCAAGCGGATTTGACGGTGCCGGTCTGGATGAACCGGCTTTACGTCGCCGATTGGACCCGAGTCGATCAGAGCCCGCTGGGCGTGCGCCTGATCGAGCGAGACGGCGGGGAGATAACGTTGGAGTTGCAGAATCGCAGCCGAGCCGAGATGCCGAGAATCACGGTCGCGTGGCGGCAACGGTTCCATGTGCTGAAAGGGTTGGCGCCGGGAGAACGGCGGACCGAGAAACTCCTCCCCTCCCAGGATAGTTTCTTCTTCGTCGCCCACGGCGAGGATTCCCGTCAGTATCGATTCGACATTAGAGACGAAGACCGGCTTTATTCGGACCACAGGTCGCTTAGCGAGCTGTACGATTCGATTCTGCAATACCGCAGTCACGGTGGAGCCATGGGAGGAATGGGAATGGGCGGAAGGGAGCGCAATCGGCTCAACGACTTATCGGGGCATCCGATGGCTTTCAGTTTTCTTTCTCATGCCCGCCGCAGGGTTCCCCAGGCTGATTCCAGGAATAACAATTCGTATCTCGAAGCGATTAACTCTCCGGCCGGCCTGGATTTGTCTACCCTCCTGGATCATGACCAATTGGTAATTCAGGCGTATATCCCGGATTTTTCCCTTCTCGAGCCGCTTAACCAATTTGAAGCTTTCCGCGGGAGCCGCCATACGTTGCTGAGAACGAGTCTCGCTTTGCCGGCGGCGAGCACGCCGTGAGGCGGCCTTGGTTTCGTCGTCGGCAGCCCCGGGTTACCTAGTTATGGATGCGAATAGAACCAGTCAGGTTTCGGACGACAGTCTGGCGGTCGAAACCTTGAATCTGACACGGCGTTACGGCGATTTGGTCGCCGTGTCTTCGTTGAACATGCAGGTTCACCGAGGCGACCTGTTTGGATTTATCGGCTCCAATGGCGCGGGCAAAACCACGACCTTGAGGATCTTGTCGACCTTCCTGATCCCCAGCGAAGGCGCGGCTCGCGTGTTGGGACACGATCTGAAACGGGAAGCCGATAAAGTCCGCCATAACATCGGTTACATGCCCGATTTCTTCGGGGTCTACAAGGATATGGAGGTGACGGAGTATCTCGATTTTTTCGGGGCCTGTTACAAGATTCCGTTCAAGAAACGCGAGACGATCGTCCGGGACATTTTGGAATTGGTCGGACTTTCCGAGAAGCGGGGCGCCTTGATCGGGGCTTTGAGCCGAGGGATGCAGCAGCGGCTGGGACTGGCGCGGGTTTTGGTTCACGACCCGCAACTCTTGTTGCTCGACGAGCCGGCCAGCGGCTTGGACCCTCGGGCCCGGGTCGAGGTCATGGCGATTTTGCAGGAACTGCAGAAAATGGGAAAGACCATCATCATTTCCTCTCATATTTTGAGCGAGTTGCAAAATCTCTGCAATCGCGTCGCGATTATCGAAAAGGGGAAATTGATCTATTGCGGTTCCGTCAGCGGCGTCACCGAGCAGACGGGGGTGGACCCGGTCGTTTGGGTCGAGGTGAATTCCGAAACCGGTATCGCCGTCGCCGCGCTGCGCCAACTGCCGGAGGTCACCGAGGCGGAGGAAACCGAGAGTCGAATTCGGGTCGTCATGCAAGCGGCGGATACCGATATCAGCTGCATCCCCGAGGCCTTGGTCCGAGCTAACGTCAAATTGGTGGGCTTGCGCCGGGAATCAGTCGACCTGGAGGACGTTTATCTTCAGGTCACTCGCGGCGAAACTCAATAGCGGCTGGGTTTTCAGCCGTCACGGACCGGATTGAATTAACGGGTCACGCCTGGAAAGCCGGCCCTGCGGCAGGCGGGAATCGAACGGGAGTGAACGCCGCTTGCCGGCTCCCGGCCGGAAAACTTTTCTGCAGGAGAACGAATGATCGGGGCCGCCGGCCAAGGCGAATCGTTGGCCGGTTCCCGGTTGCCGGACGGGATCTTTCGAATGGTTTTCGACCGGCGGCAAGGCGTTCGTTAACGCGGCGCGTTCGGCGAACGAGGCTTCGAAGAAACGCGATTGGGGGGTGCGAACCGGTGCGGAGCGGGGGCGGTTCGAAAGCCGGCCAGGACCGGAGTTTTCGACTGCGAGGGAAACGTGACCAAGCCCGGACTGCCGGCGGCAAGGTAAAGCGCCTCGGGCTTCGGTTTCGCTCCGGGCGGCGCCTAGTCCGGTTGCTTCGGCGAGTCGTCGTTTTTGCTGATCCGTTCGAGTTCTTCTTCGACTTCCTGGAGCAGATCGTCAGCCTCTTCGAGATGTTTGAGGGATTCCCTCAGCCTCCCCAGTTCGCGCAGGGAAATGGCCAGAGTGTGAAGCATTTGAGCCAATAAGTTTTTTAGCAGGCTATGCTCTTGAGTTAGCGTCCGGCAGAGTTTAATCGCTTCTCTGGCCGGTTTGATCGCTTCCTTCGATCGGTTGGCGTCGTTCAAGCGATTGGCCAATTGATGCAGAGCTTTGGCCAACATCAGTTCTCCTTCGGATTCCTCCCGGTCGACCATTTGACGACTGACCGTGACCGCTTCCTTGGCCGATTCGAACGCTTCCTCCGGTTTTCCGGCCTCGTCCAATCGCTCGCACAGGTTTTGCAGGAGTTTAGCCGACATGAAAAAATCTTTGGAATCGTCCTTTTCGGCCAATTCACGGAAAGCCGCCGCCGTTTCCTTGGTGGTGCGGAGCGCTTCCTCCGATTTTCCGGCACCGTCCAAAAATTTGGTCAGGGATTGAAGCGTCCAAATCAAGATGGAATAACCGCTCGAGCCGTCTTGTTCGATCAATCGGCGAGAAGCCTCGACTGCCTCCTCCGCAGGCCTGATCGCTTCCTCTGGCCGGTTTGTTTGTTCCAGGCATTCGATCAGGTTTTTCAGGGCGACGGTCCGGATTAAATGCCCGTTCGGATCGTCCTGCAGGGCCATGCGGCGAGAAATCACGACCGCTTCCTTGGCTGGTCCGATCGCTTCCTCCGGTCTTCCGAGCTTGCTTAACAGTTCCGTCAGGATTTTCAGACTCATCACCAAGATAAATCTTCCGTCCGCATCGTCCCGTTCCGCTATTCGACGCGAGATCCTGGACGTTTCTTCGGCCGATACGACCGCGGCTTCCGATTTCCCGGCGTCGACCAGAAGTTCGGTCAGGTGTTTCAGAGCCATGGCAAACATCATGTCTCCGTACGGAAGTTTCTGGTCCGAAATGCAGCGGGAGATCTTGACCGCTTCCTTGGCCGGTTCGATTGCCTGCTCCGTTTTTTTCGCTTTGCAAAGGTTCTGGGACAGGCATTTGAGAGCTCCGACCAATAAGTAACGGCTAGAGGGATGATCCTCCTCGGCCCACTGACGAGAGATGTCGATCGCTTCTTCGACCGATACGATCGCTTCTTCCGTTTTTCCCGCTTCGCCCAAATGATCGGCCAGGGATTTCAACGCTTCGGCTAACAACAAGCGCGAGTCAGGATCGTCCCGTTTGGCCAGGTGGCGAAAGATCCCGATCGCTTCGTTGGTGAATTCGATCGCCTGCTCCGGTTCCGCGTCTTTGGCCAATTCCATGAGGGATTGAGCCGTTTGAACGGTCGAGTCGACACCGTTATCGCCGAATCTTTTCACGGCTGCGGTCAAGATGGCAGGTTATTGGCATCCGATAATTCCCGGGGGGAATCGATTCCATGACTCCGAAGAGTTTGTAGAACCAAGCCCCTATGCTAAATCGCAGCCGGCAATTGTCAATGGCATCGACCGGGAGCGATCGGTTGGTTTTTGCCGGATCAAAGGCTGTTTCCGCCACGTTGTTCCGGGAACCCTGGCGTTTGATTTCGCCTGATTTCGAGCGCAATCGTGACGGTTCGGCGGCCCAACGGTTCGGAGAGATTTTCCCGGGCCGTCGAAGTGCGGCCGTCACGCTAACGGTATCGATGGTACTTCCCCGCGGATTGAGCCTCGGTGCCGTGTCGGATTGCCGCTTCGTGAAAAAACGAGGGAATCAGAACGAGATATTCAGCACGGCCCGGCTATCTTCGGCTAACGCCTTGTTTCCGGTAAAGGAACGGGTGTCGGGCCGGTCTTGGCCGACGTTGACGGTGTAGGTTCCTTCCGAGTATACGGGCGGCCGGAATCGGGTTCCTTGGATACGAACGGTGTAAAGGATGTCTCCGGTACTTTCCTTGACGACCTGTACGACCGGATCGCTGATGCCGGAAAAGCGCAATTCCGCTAACCGGTGAGTGGCTTGCCTGCCGTCGTTGTCCGCCATGTCGATCACGACGGGCCACCCGGGGAATTGAGCTCGGTCTCCCTGCGAGAGGTCGGCGAATCGCGGCCAGCACTCGAAGCGGATCGTTCGGTTGACTTTGTTGAAACTGACCAGTCCGTAGCCGTCGGCGCGATGAGCGGGATCGGTGCGGTCCACGGGATTGGCGTAGGTGTGCATGGTAATGTAATTGCCGAGTCCGTCTTCGTAATCTCCGGTCCAAGGATGGGGACTGCCCGGGATCGGCCGGTTGCCGGGTTTTTCGTCCAGCGGATGCCACCAGCGGCCGTAGATGGTGTTGACTATCGCGGGACTGGTGAAACCGAACGGTCCGTCGCGATGAGTTTCGATTCCGTGCTGCAATACCACCGAAAGGTGTTGATCTCCGCAAAGATGAGGCGCCCAAGCCCGCCGGATTTCCCGGAGGGCGCGGTTGCGGCCGGTTTGAGGCCAGGCGTTGCTGTCCAGGTCGGCCAGCAGCCGATTGTCGGGATTGCCGTGCAAATGAACGGCTCCGCAAAATGCGGTTTGGGAAAGAACCGCTTTCATGGAAGTTCCGGTCCAGTCCTGTCCCCAGTGACGGAGAAAGCGTAACTGACGTTCGCCCAGCAATTTGAGTTCGGGCAAGTCGACGGCTCGGCGATCGTAATTCGGGTCGTTGATGTGATCCGGTCGGGGGCCCATTTTCGGGATTACTCCCTGGGGGCCGGTTTTGAATTTGCGATCTTCCAAAATCGCGAAATCGATCCCGCCTAACTTCAGGCTGGTGTAGTAGACGCCGATGCCGCGGCGGATGGGAGTGGGATCGAACGGATCGGGCAAATGCCAAGTTTGGGCGCGTTGCACCATATTGACGTACTTGGGCGGATAAAAGAACCCTCCGTCGGGTCCGGAGGGAGAGGACGCCTTTTTGCCTTCGGCGCCCCAAATATTGGCCTGGCCTACGTCGTGATCGTCCGGAATGGCGATCATGGGGCGCGTGCGAAACAGTTCCCGGAATTGCAGTCCGAATTCCAACCAGCCGGCGGTATGCTGGGTATGGTGATAGGTCTGGTCGCCGGCGAAAAAGAGCAGATCGGGATCCTGCGCGAGGATGTTTTCGATGATACGGGGCCGTGGTCCGGCGGTGCGGCTGGAATTGCAGGAAAGCGATGCTACGACGATCTCTTCCTTGTCGACCGGATCGCGGCGGATCAGCCCCTCGAAGGAAGCCGTGCGGCCGTGGCGCACGCGATAGGCCACGTCCCGGGAATTGTCCCAGCCTTCGATTCGGAAATGAGCGCTCCATCCGGGATAGGTCACCAACGCCGTGGCGACTTGATTCCAGTTGCCCTCGTTCCGGAATTCCAACCGGACCCGGCGAGGTTCGTCGGCGAGCAGCGGAAACAGTTGAACGCTTAGTTTCAGCACTCCCCGATCATGGGTGTACACCGCGAAGGCGACGACTTCGTCGCGCGGCACGGTGACGTCGATGATATTTTTGGGAGCGCGGCGCTGCGCGTTGCCGGCGGCGTTGGCGGTTCGTTTCGTCCACCATTCTCCGGTGGACGCGCCGTCCAAGTTGGGGAAGTCGTCGCCGAAGGGGCGATCGGTTTCGGCGACCGGCGAGGCCGTTATCCCCAAGGCGATGAGCGTCCAAAGAAGTCGAGGGATCATGGCGGCGAGATTAGCGGGAACGTCCCGAAAGTCAATCTCGACGGAAAAGCGAACCGAGTTGCCGCCCGAACGGCCCGGATCGATTTCCCGATTGCTTGTCCTGGCCGGCGGGTTCACTATGGCGCGACTTGGCATCATGAAAAAACGCGTCCTCGGCACCGGTTTGGGTTGTTGGCTCCTGTTGGCTGGATCGGCTCAGGAACATTGGCCTCAGTTTCGCGGCGAAGGCTCGAGGGGAATCGGAACCGACGGCACGGGATTGCCTGCGGTTTGGAGTCAGGACGAAAACGTCATGTGGAAGGTTCCGGTTTCGGGACTGGGTTGGTCCTCCCCCGTGATTTGGGGCGATCGGATTTTTTTGACCACGGTGGTGAGCGAAGGCCAAGTCGAGGAACCGAAAAAAGGACTGTATTTCGGGGGCAACCGGGAAACTCCGCCTCAGGATGTCCATCACTGGCAGGTTCTGTGTTTCGATCTGACTTCCGGCAAGCCGTTGTGGACTCGGAATCTGCGTTCCGGGAAACCGGACAGCGCGGTCCATCTCAAAAACACCTTCGCCTCCGAAACCCCGGTCGCCGACGGCGAGCGGCTTTACGTCTATTTCGGCTACATGGGACTCTATTGCCTGGATTTCGACGGGGAAGTGCTCTGGAAGAAAACCTGGCCGCCTTACAAGACCCGTTACGGCTGGGGAACTTCTTCTTCGCCGGTGCTCCACGGCGACCGCTTGTATCTCGTCAACGACAACATGGAAGACGGAGCTTCCTATATCGCCGCTTACGATAAGTTCACCGGTCAGGAGATCTGGCGAAAGCAACGCGACGAACCGAGCAATTTCTCGACTCCGTTCATCTGGAAAAACGAGCGGCGCACCGAAATCGTCACGACGGGAGTGAACAAGACGCGTTCCTACGATCTTTCGGGGCAGGTGCTTTGGGAATTCGTCGGCATGTCCACGATTTGCATCCCGACTCCTTTTGCGGAAGACGATTTGTTGTACGTATGCGCCGGCTACGTCGGGGACCGGTTGCCCGTCAACAAACCCGTTTATGCCCTTCGTCCCGGCGCCTCGGGCGATATTTCCCTGGAAAAAGACCAGAGACAGAGTCCGTTCGTGGCTTGGCGGGAAGTCAACGCGGCTCCCTACAATCCTTCGCCGTTGCTCTACCAAAAACGGTTCTACGTGTTGTGGGATTTCGGATTTCTCAGTTGCCGCGACGCTATGACCGGTCAGGAAATCTACGAGAAGCAACGAGTGAATCCTCGCGGCCGCGTGGCGTTTACCGCTTCGCCTTGGGCCTACGACGACCAAGTATTTTGTTTGAGCGAGGACGGCGACACTTACGTCTTCCGGGCCGGCGACCGGTTCGAGTTGCTGCGGGTCAATTCCCTGGGCGAGATGTGTATGGCTTCGCCGGCGATGGCGCGGGGCAGCCTGATCATCCGTTCCGATCGGCATTTGTACCGAATCGTCACGCAAGTCAGGAATTTTTGAGCCGGCGCCGGCGGCGGTCGGACAGGCTTTGCAAGAGGCAAGGCAGCACGGTTAGTCCGGCGATCATGCAGGCGAAAACGCCGATGGTCATGACGTAGCCCAGGCTTTCGATGCCCCGGTGGTGGGCCAAGGTCAGGCTGCCGAATCCGGCTATGGTCGTCAGGCCGGAAACCAAAACGCCCTTGCCCGTGCTGCGGGAGAGGAGGCCGGTCAGGTTTTCTTCCCGGTAGCGGTTAAGGATATGGATGCCGTTGGTGACGCCGATGCCGATGACCAGCGGCAGGGTCATGATGTTCGCCGGATTGAAAGCGATCCCCATGACGCTCATGGTCCCCGTCAGCCATAGCGAACCGATACCGACCGGCAACAGAGCGAGCAAGACCGTGGACAGCGACCGGAAGTGGAACAGGGTGAGCAGCGCGATGACGGCCAGCGCGTAGAGAGCGGCTTTCTCGTAGCTGCTTTTGAGCAGGCCGGTGTACTCGAATAATTGTACGGGCGTGCCGGTGACGATCGGCGGTTTGTCGCGGCCTGCGACCAAATCCCTCAATTCGGCGATGAACGTTTCCTGATGCGTGCGTTCCCAGATATTTTCGCGGGGGTAGACTTGCAGCAGGTGCTGCCCGGTTTTGCCGATGAAGCGGTTGCGGAGGCTCGCCGGCAAATCGTCCACGCTCAGATCTTGATCGGTGCGTTGGTTGGCGATGGTCCGGAAAGTTCGGCGGATGTCTTCGAAGAAGATTCGTTCGAAATTGGCGATTTGCGATTTGGCTACTTCCGGATGGAGGCGGCGCATGTTCCGTTGCAGGTTTTCGGCCGTAGCGATGATGTCGTTGATGACGGGCAAGCGCGGGTCGGCGGCGTCGGAGGCTTCCATTTTTCGGACGGCCATCGACAAATAACTCCGGAAGTAGGACAGGGAATGCGACAGCCCGTCCAAGTCGACGGCTCGGCGTTCGCCTTCGGGGAATTTGAAGTCGGCTACCGTCTGCTTGAGTTTTTCGATCAGTTGCCGCCGGTGAATTTGATTCGTCTGTCCGAAGAAACGGTTCATGGACTCCACACTCGATACCGAAGGCAACGTTCGAATCTCGGATTCCAGGGCTTTGGCTTCCTCGAGCGAATCGGCGATCACGACGGCGAAGATGACGGATTTATCGGCTTCCCGGATCAGTTTTTTCTCGAAGAGCACCGCCGGAAGATCGTCCGATTGCATATTGAGCAGGTTGTAGTCGAAACGAAGGGAAGGTAATTGGGAAACCGCCAGCAAGCTGAGCACGACCGCCGCCGCTAGGGTGCGGAGCGGGCGGTGCAACCAAAGGCGTTCGACGACGGCTCGAACCCGGCGAGCGGGGCGAGCCGGAGTTTTCTGAATTTCGCTTCTTTCATGGAGGAGCAGGACGGGGTAAACGGTCATCATCGGGACGAGCGTCAGCAACATACCGCCGCCGGTAATTAATCCCATTTCCCGGATGCCTTTGAAATCGGTGAACGCCATGGCGTAAAAGGCGCCGGCGGTAGTCAGGCAGCCGGTGAAGATCCCCCGGCCGGTATGAACCAGAGCTTTGGTGATCGCGGTTTCCCGGGGAGTGTCCCGACGCAATTCTTCTTCGAAGCGGGTGAGCAAATGGATCCCGAAATCGATGGCTAGCCCGATCAGAATAGGCAAGAAGGCGATGGTCAGGATATTGAGATGTCCGACTACCAAGGTGGTGTATCCAAGCGTGTACCCCAAGCCGATCAGCAGGCAAAGGACGGCTTTGAGCGGCCTTTCGAGTTCCCGATAGCAGATCGAAAAGATCAGCATCACCAGGATCAGCGAGATGCAGGAAGCCTTGAGGGTGTCGATTTGGGATTGGCGCATCTCGTCCAGGGCCAGTACGTTCTGGCCCGTGACCCCGACGTTGATCCCGGAAATCTCGGTTTGGACTTGAGATACCAGTTCCTTGATTCGGGTGATGGCCTGTTTCTCGGATTCTTTGGAAACGGCGCGGGCGGTCAGCAGGTAAATCTTGCCGTCGGCAAAAGTGAGGTATTTTCTTTTTTGGGCCTTGGATCCGGCGGCGAACAGCATCTCGATGCCGGGCGACCCCGGCACTCCGCGGTGGATGACGCTGACGTTGGCCTGAGTCAGAACGCGTTGCAAGGCGGGCAAGGCGTCGAGCAGGTCGGAAGCGTTCGTGCCGGATTGGTCCGGAGCCGAGAGGAAGCGTCCCTTGATTTCGTTGATCAGGGATTCGAGGCTGTCGATGCGCTGGAAGGTTTCGATGAGCGACCGCGAAGCGCTGATGCGTTGCTGCATTTCCTCGATTGCCGAATCGTCTTCCAGATAGAGCAGGGCCTTGTCGCCCAGCAAGGTGAGGTCGCCTTTGTAGAAGACCGAAGAAAACAGGTTCGGCTCTTTTTCCAACCGGGCGCCTAGCCGTTCGACGAACTGCCGGTTTTTCTCGGAATCTTCGCTTTCCACGACGACGACGATATCGTCCTTGCTGTCGAAGTTTTGCTGATAATCGAGAAAGTTTCGATGGTATTGCCGGTCGGGATCGATCAGCGCGTTGCGATTGGTGTGAAACTCCAGGTTCAGGAGAGTGTAGCCGACGCCGGCGGCGAACAGGAGGATTTGCGGCAAAACGAAGGCGACGGGATGTCGGCATACGCCGATAGCCAGCAGTCCCAAAGCGCGGGTGGCTAGGGTCGTCGACATGTGATTCCGATCGTTTGATGGCGCATCGAACCGAATCGGCGCAGGCGAGTTGCCGGGATTAGTTCCGACTGGGTTCGGCGTTGGTCCAAATATCTTTCACGTCGTCATGGGAGTCAAGCAACTCGAGCAGCCGGGTAACCCGGTTAGCCGACTCAGGCGTCACGGGAACGTGCGAATCCGGCATGCATACGATCCCGGCGGCGAGGCAAGGGATGCCGGCCTGTTCCACGGTTTGGTGCACGGTTTCGAAGCAGGCGGGTTCGGTGATGATTTCGTAACCGTCGGGGACGGTGCGAAAATCTTCGGCTCCGGCGTTCAAGGCCACCTCCATCAAGGTGTCTTCTTCAGAGTTATCCTGGGCAACGACAATTTGCCCGACGCGGCGGAAGAGGCGGGATACCGATCCGGAAGTAGCGATCGAGCCGTCGTTTTTGCTTAGGATATGCCGGATTTCGGCGGCGGTGCGGTTCTTGTTGTCGGTGCTGGCCTCGACCATGATCGCCACGCCCGAGGGACCGTAGATTTCGTAGGTCAAATCCTCGAAATCGGTGCCATGTTCGTTACCCGTTCCTTTTTTGACGGCCCGTTCGATCGTATCGGCGGGCATATTGGCCTGTTTGGCCTTCAGAAGCACCATGCGCAGCCGGGCGTTGAGGGTCGGGTCGCCACCGCCTGCTTTGGAGGCTACGGTGATTTCCCGGGAAAGTTTGGAAAAGACCTTTCCTCGTTTGGCGTCCAAAGCTCCTTTGAAGTGTTTGACTTTCGACCATTTACTGTGCCCAGACATAGCGAGTTTCGGGGGTCGTTTGCGTTCGCGTTCGGGCGAAGCGCTGGTGAAATTCACCCTAAACCGATAGGGGCTGCCGGGAAAGTCAAAACCGAACCCCGTCTTCGGCTTTCTGGGGCGCGCTTGGGACAGGGAGGGCGGAGAAGCGGGCATTCCAGCCAGACGGAGAGCTGAGTTTTGGGCGGATCCTGCGAGCGAATCGAACATTTCGGTTAATCACCCTTGTCGCCAGAGTCGGCCGGATTCAGGTGCGGTTTTCTTTCAGGCGTGATTGCGATGCGTGGCGCCGAGCCCGTTTGACAGAAGATAGCAGGCCGGGGCTCAGACGATTCGCTAAGAAATCAAGTAATACGACCGGCGTGATTCGGGTGGGAATGGCCGGTATGGGGTGGGGAGAGCGGTCGTCGAAAATGTGAATTCAGAGAGTGCTCTCTAGCGAACTATCATTCGGATTATAAGATCCAATTCGAATGAAACGGAAGATTTGGCGATAAGACCGGGATGAGCTCTTTAAGAGCGGGACGAAGCCCAAGAATCGTTCCGGCGATTGCCGCCTTTGCCGGGATTTCGGAGAGCCAGAGCGGTCGTGTCGTTCGTTTTCCCTCGCGAGCCGTGAACGTATTTCGATTGGAAAATTCCGAAACGTCTGGTATGAAAGGGATTGAAATAGAATGATTCCTGGCCGTGATAAACGATAAAGAGGATTCTTGGCAGACGAACACGTTGCCGTGCTTCTTCGGTTTTGTCTTGCGTTGGCTTTCATGGATTATGCGCTGCCGTAACTCCGTGCGATGAGCTAGCATCCATGCGGCCGCTAAATTTCGACCCATGCTGAATTCGGAACCAATCTCGAACAGCCTTGTCGTTCGAGCGGTAGACGTTTTTTGCGGCATAGGCGGACTAACGCATGGTTTACGCGCCACGGGGATCGATGTCGTTTGCGGGTTGGATATCGATGTTTCCTGCCGTTATGCCTACGAAACGAACAATCCCGGCGTGGTTTTTCAGGGGGCCGATATTCGCGAAGTCAGCTTTGCCGATTTCGAATCGTATTACGAAGGGGCAGATGTTACCGCTTTAGTCGGGTGCGCTCCTTGCCAGCCTTTTTCGGCGTACACCAGGTGCAATCGGAATAACGACTGTGCATTAGTAGAAGAATTCTCTCGTTTGATTGGCGAAGGCCTTCCCGATCTGGTTTCGATGGAAAATGTTCAAGGCCTTGTTAGGCATCCTTCGTTATTGACGTTGCTCAAGAAACTTGACGAGCTGGATTACTCAATCGAATGCGAGGTTTTGGATTTTCAGCGATACGGCGTGCCTCAACGGCGACGTCGCATGGTTTTGATGGCGTCTCGACTTGGTCCCGTCCGGCTTCCGGAACCTTCAAACGACAACAAAAACGTCGCCGATTTTATTCGGGAACTTCGACCAATCGAAGCCGGCGAGACTTGTTCTGACGATCCCGCCCACACCTGTCTGCCGTTAACGCCGACGAATTTATCTCGGATCCGTCAATCCAAACCCGGGGGCGATTGGAACGATTGGGATCAAAGTCTCGTTAATCCCTGTCACGTTCGAGCATACTACCCGGCATCATACGGCCGCATGCGATGGGATCAACCCGCCCCTACGATCACCACCCAATTTTGTTATTACAGTACCGGCCGCTTTGGTCATCCCTCGCAGGATCGGACGGTCTCTGTAAGGGAGGCGGCTTTACTTCAAACCTTCCCGATCGACTATCGATTCGTCGGTCCCGACACCAAATTGCCGATTCGTCGGCTGGCTCGTCAGATCGGCAACGCCGTTCCTGTCAAGATAGGCGAGTCGATCGGTGATTCACTTATAAAAACAATTCCATATGACTGAAAACCAATCGAAGTATTTTATGACAATCAGTCTGAATGTGTTAAATCATTTGGGCCTCAATCTATACAGCAATACTCCGGCGGTACTTGCTGAAGTTATCGCTAATTCGTGGGATGCCGACGCCACCGAAGTCGATGTTCGTTTAAATTTCGAGACGAAGACGATTTCCATTAAGGATAACGGTTGCGGTATGGATCTCGAGGACATCAACGAAAAGTACCTACATGTCGGTTATCAAAAACGACGCGATCTAAGTGCCCCTCAAACTGATTTTTTGACGCCGAAGTTCGGTCGCCGTCCTATGGGGAGAAAAGGTATTGGAAAACTCTCTCTATTTTCGATCGCCAATCAAGTTCGAGTTTACACTCGAATTCAAGATGGATCGACGGAGGCCTTTCTGATGGACGCCAATCAGATCAAAAAGGCGATTGAAGCCGAAGACCCATCTCAAGCGAAACGCTATGTACCTGAGAGCATCGATACCGATCGCATTCCGTTTGACGGCCCGGGTACATGCATTAAAATAACCGAGCTGAAGAAACTTCGATTAAATTGGAATTCTGTGGAGGGGCTAAAACGTCGTTTGGCGCGTCGGTTCAGCATAATCGGAGAAAATAATCAGTTTACAGTTCGTATTAATGGTCATAGGATAAGTTTGGCTGACAGGGATTATTTCCATAAGGCTCGATTTATTTTTCAGTACGGCCAGGATTACGCTTCCAACTGTACCAAACTGGAAACTGACGTGAACGGTCATGCTGAAGGAGCGTTCGATCGAAACGACGAATTGGAAGTCAAACGAGCAACTTCGGACCCCGTTTCTTATCAAGTAAAAGGGTGGATCGCCGCCGCTTGGCGATCGAACGATCTTGACGGGCAAAGTCCATCGGATAACGACAATCTCAACAAGATAACCATTGTCGTTCGCGGTAAGGTCGCCCAAGAGGATATTCTTCAGGAAATCCGGCTTGGGGGAATGATCACCAAATATTTGTTTGGAGAAATCGAAGCTGATTTTCTGGATCATGACATTGAACCGGACATTGCTACTTCCAGCCGTCAGCGCATTTCAGAAGATGACGAGCGTTACCAAGCTCTCGTTGAATTTATCCGTTCCGAACTGAATGAAATTTGGAAAATAACTAATAAACTCAAGGATCGATGCGGCATGCGAGACGCTTTGTCTAGTAATCCTCACCTCAAAGTATGGTATGACTCGCTTCGTCCATCCAAGCTTCAACGGTTTGCCGATAAAATATTCGGAGATATCGACAAGGCCGGAATCGACGAGACTTATCGACAAAACGCGTACGCCAACGGAGTGTTGATGTTCGAATACCTCAAATTAAATTATTCGATGGAGCTTATCGAGAAAATAGATATAACCAAAGTTAACGAATTTTTAAATTTCCTTAAGGATGTTGACGCCTTGGAAGCCGAACGCTATCGACAGATTATTGAAGAGCGTTTGAAGGTTATTCGTAAGCTTCGAGAATTATTAGACGAAGACGCCAAGGAACGGGTATTACAAGAGTACATATTTGATCATTTATATTTGCTGGACCCAAGTTGGGAACGGGCGACGGCCTGTGAACGTATAGAACGGAGAATGGAACAGGTTTTGGCAACTAATCAGAAGAAATTACGGATAGACATTCATTACATTAAATACCGTCGGGTCGCGGCTGCGCACGTTATTATCGAGTTGAAGCGTCATTCGGTTCCCGTCACTAAAACCGGATTGGAAAGTCAAGTTATACAATACATAAAAGCTCTTGAATTAGAATTGAGACAACATTCGAAAAACGAAGCTGCATTGCCTATTGAAGCAATCTGTATCGTCGGCAGTTATCCTGATGACTGGAATGACGAAATGACTAGAGAAAAGAATGAACAAGCCTTGCGAATGTTCAACATTCGGGTAATAACTTACGACGAATTAATTGACAATGCCAATAATGTGTACCAAGAATTCATTTCCGCCTCGGATTCTCAGAGCCAGTTGAAATTGCTTTTGGAAAGGATTCGCAATCACCAGTAATGCCCATCTAAGGCCAAACCCAGTAAATGCAAAAGTTTGTCGATTGGACTTTTGGGTTGGTTTTAAAACATTGGATCCTGGTGAGGGGCAGGTTGGAGCGGCATGGTAACGGAATGATCCGTAGTGCTGTTGATCTCAGGAAACGCCGTGGGAGGGAAGGGGCCTTGAATAACCGGTGCGGCAGAAGGAATGAAGGAAGCCTGTTGACGGAAGTCAATCAAGGCCACGAAAGGTTAGAGATTCAGACGATGCCACCTGCAGGAGCGAAGGTGGAGAAGGCACGTCAGGCTGGAGCTGAGATCAGTTCATAACGTTCAAGGTCAAGATAATATCAAGATTATCTCGGAATCAGATAACCAACGGATTAGGAAGGATCTGAACAGGAACGAGAGGGGGAGTCTGAAACTTGAGGTGTCAAGACGGATGCGCAGTCGATTCAATGAAGACGGCCAAACGATGCTCTGGTGTTGACCGCCCTGACCTTCTTTTTGCGCGTGACGTGGTGGTAACTGAAAGCCCGATGCGGGGAAATTGTGATTTCCGGTTTGACGAACGAGAGAATCGAGATCCGACCTACGCAGCAAAGCGGGAATCGCGCCATCAAATCTGGAAGAATTCGATCCCAAAACCGCTCACCGATCGGTCGTCGCCGGCACTTCCGAAGGACTGAAGATTTTCGATCCGACGACTCGGGTAGCCAGTCGCCTGAATGTACCAGGGGCTTTCCTGGCGGGTCAATAACCTGGTTCACCAGGCCCGGCGGCATCGGAAGCGATCGGTTCCGCTCTTGCGCAACCAGTGGGACGTCAGCTAATCGTCCGACATCAGCGACCAGACGGCTGATTTTCCCGAGGAAACCGAAGCCGGCTAAAAAACAATGGGTTGTATTTTCAGCGTTTCGTTCCGTAAAGTCCGGGGCTCACAATGACCATTCAACGTTATTCGGTAAATCAGCATCCGATTCAGACTCTAATTTCCTGGATCGAATCCGACGAAATCGCCATTCCGGAGATCCAGCGCAAATTCGTCTGGAACAGATCCAAGGTTCGCGACTCCGTCGATTCGTTATATTTCGGTTATCCGGTGGGCTATCTTATCGCTTGGCGCAATCCTTCCGTACGGCTGAAAGACGGGTCGGAATCAACGGGCAAAAGGATTTTAATCGATGGTCAACAACGCGTGACAGCGTTATTAGCGGCCATTCTCGGCAAACCGATCGTCGACAAGAATTTCAAAAAAATCCGTATTTCAATTGCGTTTCATCCGGCTAAACGATGCTTCGAAGTGACCAATCCCGCGATCCGGCGAGATAAGGCTTGGGTTAGCGATATCAAGGATATATTTGCTCCGGAGGCTGAATTGCTCAGCATTCTAGATACTTAGTGTCTGCCAGAAAACCCCCTTATTTTTCAGGGCCACTGCCATAGTTCCCCATGACACTTTGAGCAAATTGCGCCTCGAATAGTGCTAATCCGGGATTCCGACCTAGGTCGGGTACTTGATATGGACCCAAATAGGCGTTTGGACAGGCCCTGTCATATCATATGGGCACAAGCCCCCCTTACCCACTCTGGAGCGGGGTGTTTTCCAGAAGTCCCTCGTGGTGTTATGCCGCTAGACGCTTTCGTTTCTGAGCTTTGATTGTGTTCGCACGCAGCAATTGGCCCAAGCGGTGTATATTGGCCCCCAGGATTGACAAGGAAACGCTTCTGTCGAACCCATCCGCACCGTGAGCATAAACCCGGTCAAGGCCGTGATGCTCAAGATGGTTGATTGCCGATTCAACCGCCGGGTGCTGTTGCCTCATCGCCTTGAATTCGGGATCCTCCTCGCGAGCCGTATCAGATTTGCTCTTGCGGCCTTTCTTGGGAAGAGCGGCATGATCCAGAAGCTCGTCAAGCTGTTCCCTGTTCTTGGGGTTGTGAAATCCGCGATCGAAACTGCACGTGCGCAGATTCGGGAACTTTTCCTGTGCCGTCTTGACGATATCGACGGCCACATCCACATCTTGTTCATTCCACATCACAAGGTGATGGAGAACGAACTGATATTGATCCTGAACCAAGCATACCGGCACACCCAATTCCACCGGGCATCCAGCCTTGCCTTTGGAGACCCAGCGGGTGTGGGTCTCGAAGATCGAGAAGACCTTCTCCTCATGCGGTATCGTCTCTCCCTTGAGTAACCGCCGCTCCACTTGGTCCATCTGACGCTTGGCATGGACGATGTAGTCCAGGCAGTCCTGAATGATCCTGGCGTCAGTCCCTGCTTCCTTCATGCCTTCCAGGCTCTCTTCCGCCCTCGCCACCAAGCGATGGCAGCAGGCGAGATACTTCTTCACTCGCTTGGGATGTTTCGCCGCAAGGCGACTCGATCGGATCCGGTTGAACAGTTTCTTCACGTTGTTCAGCAGCTTCTTCCACTGACGCCATCCCTTCACGTTTCGAGATACCGCCTCCGGACCGATCTCACTCAACAGGCACCTCATGGCGTCCCACAGCAGCGAGGTGTCTGTCGGGAAGTGCACATCGGTCTCAACGACAAATGAATCGCATCGACCGCGCAGAGTCATCTCGGACGGTTCCTCATTCTTGTCGTTCCTGCTGTTCTTGCCTTCCTTGACTTGCTTCCGGCACTTCCGCCGTCTTTTTTTTCCGACCAGTTTGTGGCCACACTCAACCACTATCCGGTTGATCTTGTCCAGCAACTCCGGCGTCAGCAGATTCACATTGTCGATCAAACGCTGAAGGCTGTAGCGGGATTTATCGAGCTCGCTATGGCCCAGCATGGCCCGAACGGATTCATGGCGGTCTGCCAGTTCCTTGAGCCGGTCGAAATCACAGTTCAAGCTCTGCTTCAGAATTCCCAGGACCAGAACACTCCACAATTCCAGTCCAGGACGACCGACATCATGGTTGCTATTCTGAAGCATGTGAGTCTGGAGCAAACCTGTGATTTCGTCGAAGGCAGATTTGTCTTGATAGAGTTTCTGCAGCCCGAGAAGAGTGGCGGGAATGTCGTCGCGCGAGTTGACGTCGATATCGATCTTTTCGATCGGTGTCTGACCCAACTTCATCTGCTGTTCGATCACTTGTCGCATAGGCTCATACCCAAGTAGTCCTGACAAAAACTGGCGAAGATCGGGCCAATTGCCCTGTTCCGGGAGGAATCCTGCCGAAAAGGTACCATCATCGCAAGCCAATTTGCACGACTCTGCCCAGTATTCAACGAGTTTGGGGTTTTCGGGCAGACACTACTTATTGCGGCGAAAATCCTCAAGTCGATCGGAAAGAGATATTCAGGAACATCCAGCAACTGCAAGGGATTCGCAACAACTCGCTGGGATTGATCGAACTTAACGCGGATTTGGACATGGTGAAAGTCTCAGAGATTTTCGTGCGTATCAACTCCCAAGGGGCACCGTTGAACGCCGCAGATTTCGCCATGTCGAAGATGGCGGCCAACGAGAAATTCAACGGTCATCAACTCCGCAAGGGTATCGATTATTTCTGTCATCTCGCCATTACACCCGAAGCGTACTCTGAGTTAGCCCAAGACAAGAATTTCTCGGAATCCCGGTATTTCCGATCCATGGAATGGCTGAAACACGAAAAGGAGGATCTGTATGACCCTACTTACACTGATATGCTCCGGGTGGCTTTTACGTCGGAATTCAAACGCGGGAAACTGGACGATTTGGTCGCCTTGCTCTCCGGGCGCAACTTTGAAACTCGGGAGTACGAGGAGTCGATAGCCGAAGAATCGTTCCGCAGGCTTGATACAGCCATTATGCGCTTCATGAACGAAACCAACTTCAAACGCTTCGTCATGATTTTGCGCTCAGGAGGATTCGTGAACAAAGCTATGATCCGGGCGCAGAATACCGTTAATTTCGCCTATATCCTTTATTTGACGTTGCGGGCGCAGAAAACCGATGCGGCGCTGATCGAAAAATTAGTGCTTCGCTGGTTCGTCATGTCCGTTTTGATCGGCCGTTATACGAGTTCGCCTGAATCCGAATTTAGTGCGGACATCCGTAACATCTCGGAAAGAACCGCTCAGGCTTACTTGGAAGACGTGGAAAGGGCCGAACTCTCGGATGCATTCTGGGATGCGGGACTACCGCAACATTTAAACACTTCGGTTGCCAGCAGTCCCTATTTAAATGTCTTTCTCGCCAGTCAGGTCAAAGCGAATGACAAGGGATTCCTGTCGAGCAACCACACGGTGCAGACCTTGCTCGAAGGCGCATCGCATCGGCATCACGTCTTTTCCAAGAAATACCTGAAGAATCACGGATTGCAGCGCAACCGTTATAATCAGATCGCCAATTACGTCGTGATGCAAGGCGAGATTAACATTGCCATTGGCGATCGTCCTCCGGCTGAGTGTTTCAGCGCGGTGCAATGCCAATGCGCCGACGGAAAACCGAGATACGGCGGGATCGTCGATTCCGAAGCGTTGCACGCGAATCTCGAGGCGCATTGCATCCCGGAATCTCTGGATTCGGCTAAAATTGATGACTACGATTCGTTCCTGGAAGAACGTCGAGTTCTGATGGCGAGGAAAATACGGGATTATTACCGATCACTTTAAAATAGGTCGTTGCCGCAATATCAAGCCGGAAAGTTGCGTCTCTGATTTTGCCTCGAGGCCGGGATATTTCCGAATCCCGCGGTTGTCGTGTCGGTTGCTTGTCCTTTTGACCGCTTAGGGGTGGGCGGTCCGCTGCATGACGCTCGTTATTCCGGGCGATTTGGCAGGTAGCGAGTTTGATTTCCGGCGTCGATCGGTAATTGGCGAAGGACTGAATCGCTGGAACCGGTGGCAGTATCTGCCCGAGGAACGAACCGGAGAATACCGTCTCAGGCCCTGCCGATCGATACTGGCTGTCGTCGGGACGTCGTGTTCCAGATCTGGAATCGGATGTGGGTCGGAATCGCCTAGCGACGCGGGCGACACGAATGGGGCGTTCGTTTCATTGCTGAGATACGGCCCGGATTTCTGATCTCAGATTGCGGCTTGGTTTCAGTGTGGCGAGCTCTCTTATCCGACCTGCGGAGGGTTTCCGTGACGACCAGAAAACCGGAACGTCGGCGGACTCCTTCTATCGACAAACCGAGCGAAGATCGACAAACTGCCGCCATGACGCTTTGGGGTTCTGTTTACCGGTATTCGATCGGGGCTTATCGAAAGCTGCGATTGCCGGCGGCGACCGGTCGATTGACGATCGGTTTTTGGGCCGTGGTTTTCATCTTGTCCGGCAGTTTGGTCGCGCAATCTCCCAACGTCGTGCTGATCATATCCGATGATCAGGCTTGGAGCGATTACGGATTCATGGGGCACGAATTGGTGCGTACGCCGCATCTCGACCGGTTGGCGAAGGAGAGCGTGCTGTTTCGCAGAGGTTATGTTCCCACGGCTCTTTGCCGACCGTCGTTGATGTCCCTGGCGACTGGGCAATACGCTCATCGTCATGGGATCACGGGCAACGATCCCTCGCCCAAGTACGCCAAGGGCGAAGAGTATCAGGAACGGCGAGAGCAGTTGATCGCTAAGCTCGATACGTTCGATACGTTGCCGGAATTGTTGGGGGAACGCGGTTTTCTCAGTCATCAGAGCGGCAAGTGGTGGGAGGGCAATTACGCTCGTGGGGGATTCACCCATGGAATGACCCGAGGTTTTCCCCAACGGGGAGGACGTCATGGCGACGACGGATTGACCATCGGCCGTCAGGGGATGGCGCCGATCGACGAGTTCGTGAAACTGGCCAAAGACCAAGGCAAGCCCTTTTTCCTCTGGTACGCTCCCTTTCTTCCCCATACCCCGCATAACCCTCCGGAACGATTTCTGGCCCGGTATCGCGATCGGGTCGAGTCTCTTCATGTCGCCCGTTATTACGCGATGTGCGAGTGGTTCGACGAAAGTTGCGGCCAATTGCTCGCGATCATCGATCGTCACGGTTTTCGGGAAAACACCGTTATTGTTTACGTAACCGATAACGGTTGGATTCAGAATCCGGACCGCCGGGGTTATGGTCCGCGTTCCAAACAAACGCCTTACGAAGGAGGCGTTCGGACGCCGATCATGTTTCGTTGGCCGGGAAAACTTCGACCCGCCGACCGGCCGGATTTAGTGAGCAGCATCGATTTGATGCCGACGATACTTGCGGCGACAGGCGCTCGCGTCCCGGAGAATCTTCCTGGATTGAATCTTCTTTCCCATATGGAAACCGGCAGCGCCTTGCCGCGTGAGCGTCTGTTCGGAGAAGGTTTTTCGCACGACATCGCCGATTTGGACCGGCCGGAAGCTTCCTTGCTCTATCGCTGGACGATCGAGGGGCGTTGGAAACTCCTTTTGACTTATGACGGGGAGGTCAATCGCTATCAGTCGACGCATCCCCGAACGGTCAAAGCTCCGCAACTTTTCGATCTGATCGAAGATCCTTGGGAACGCCGCAATTTGGCCTTCGAACATCCTGATCGAGTGTACCGTATGGCGGAATATATCGCCGCGTGGTATCCGGTGCGGGAACGGCGTGTGCAGACGTCTGTCGAGCCGGCGAAAGACCGGCCATGAAACTCGCCGAGCTGAGGTGGCCGGCGGTGAAGGACTTGCCCAAGGAAACACCGGTCGTTTTGCCGATCGCCGCCCATGAACAGCACGGACATCATCTGCCGTTGCATACCGACAGCATTTTGCTGCAGGCCATCCTCGATCGGGCGGAACTGCGCTTGAGCGAACGGATCCTGTTCGCTCCGCTCCAGTGGTTAGGCAACTCCCATCACCATCTGGATTTTCCGGGCACGCTCTCGGCGGAACCGCGGCTGTATCTGGATTTGCTTCGCTGCCAATTGGAAAATCTGTTGACCTTTGGTTTTCACAAGTTGGTCTTGCTCAACGGGCATGGAGGGAACCGGGTCCCCGGCGCCCAGGCCGTCTTCGAACTCCGTCAAGCTCATCGTCACCGTACGGATTTGCTTTTATTAATGACCACGTACTGGGAAAACGCTTCCAAATCCGATTTCCCGGACGGCTTCCTGCAGTCGTCCATGGGTCACGCTTGCGAATGGGAAACTTCCATGATGCTGGTTTTACGGCCCGACCTGGTAGGCGAGTACGGTGCGCTTCCAGCCGTTCCCCAAGCGGAGGCTTTTCCCACCGCAATCCAGGGCGAGACGACGAAAGACCGGACGGTCTTCGGCCATATCGGCGCTCCGGCGGCGGCTTCGCCCGAAAAGGGAGAAACCCTGCTCCGGCTGTTTACCGACGGCGTGATCGAATTCTTGCGGCAGGTGGACCGCCGGAAGCTGTGATGCGCACTTCGGGGGAGAGGATTAAGGTGCCGCCCCGGGGAAACTCCTCGACGAAGCGATTCGTTTCCTTTTGGATTTTTTCCGCATGAGTTTGATCTGGGTTTTTCCCGGCCAGGGTACGCAGAAGCGGGGGATGGGGCGCGAATGGTTCGATCGCTTTCCGGACCGGGTTGCGGAGGCCGATGACCTGTTGGGCTATTCGATCCGGCGACTCTGTTTGGAGGATCCCGACAGTTCGCTTTCGCAAACCGATCGTACTCAGCCGGCGCTCTTCGTGGTGTCGTCGTTGGCCTATCTGGCCCGGCTTGAAGACGGAGAGGAACGGCCCGATTGGTTGGCCGGTCATTCGCTCGGAGAATGCACGGCGTTATTCGCCGCCGGCGCGTTCGATTTCGCCACCGGGGTCCGGCTGACGCGGCAACGCGGGGAATTAATGGCGCGCGAACGGGGAGGAGGCATGATAGCCGTCTTGGGGTGGCCGGCGGAAAAGCTCCGGAACTTTTTGAAGGAGGAGCGATTCGACGCCATCGATTTGGCCAATTTGAACGCTCCCCGGCAGACCGTTTTGTCGGGCAGAGAAGCGGATATTGCTCGGTGCAGCGAGGCGTTGAAGCGGGCGAGGGCAAGGGTGGTGCCTTTAAAAGTCAGCGGCGCTTTCCATTCGCGATATTTACGGTCGGCACAGGACGAGTTCGCTCGAAGGTTGAAAGAAGTCCGGTTCGCATCCTTGCGAATTCCGGTAATCGCCAACGCGACCGCCCGGCCTTACGAGGACGGAGAAGTCCGGGAGACGCTCGCCCGCCAGATGTCCAGTCCCTTGCGGTGGACCGACACGGTGGAATGGCTGCTTCGCCGTCCCGACCCGAGTTTCAAGGAAATCGGCCCCGGCCGGGTGTTGACCGGGTTGATTCGTCAGATCAAGGCGGAACGACGCGAATCCGGCACTCCGGCCGAGTCTTGACGGAGCGGGGCAATATGGATTTTTTCAAGATTCGCTTTGCAATATGAAGGGGAAGGGAGTTTAACTAGACGCGAGCGATGAAGACAGAGATCTCGGATTTTTGTAGAGAGTATTCCCGCGTCCTGATCCCGGCCGGAGCGGCTCTGGATGTCGTGGTCGATCAGATTCAGGAGGATTCGAAAGAAGACGTTTTGCGCTTGAATCTGGCGGGATTCAATGAAGTGAAGCATCGGCTCAAGTCCCTGATCGACAAGGTCGAGGGGCAACAGGCTTATTTGTTGATTTTCGGGCCGCTCAAGAGCGGCAAGTCGACACTGATGAACGCCGTTAGCGGGGCTTACGTCAGCGAAGTGACTTCGCTTCCGGCCTATCCGTGCCTGGTCTACGTCCGCCACGGTCTCAGGCCGTCCATCAAGTTGATCCGGTACAACGGCCGAGAAACGGCGACCGAGGACAAGAACGTCATGGAAGTTCTCATCAAGGATTCGCATTCGAATCTGGCCGACCGGATCCGCCGGGTAGAGGAAAAGGGGAGGGAATTTGACCCGGGACTGGATTATCCGGAGGCCATCCGGCGGATCGATATCGATATCGAGGCTGAAGAGCTGAACGATTCCGGCACGGTGCTGGTTGATACCCCTGGCCTGTACAGCCGCATGAAGTTCGGATACGACCTCATGACTCGGGAATTCCGCGACAGCGCCGCTTGCGCGGTTTTCGTAGTCAAGACCGACAACCTGTTTCTGGAGCAGGTGTTCCAGGAATTCAACGATTTGCTCGGGCTGTTCAGCCGGGTGTTCTTGGTGGTCAACATCGATTCGTCCAAGCGCGACCTTCGACCGGACGGAAGTCTCAAGCCGAGTCTGGAAAGCAAGGAACCCCAAAAGATCATCGACGCTTTCCAGTTGTTGAGCATGAGTGCGGCTTTGAGGAAAGCCGCCAAGGAGGGCCGGCTTAAAATCTATCCCATCGATTTGCTCAACGCCGCTTCGCGTCATTTGCAAGCCAGCGGGATAGTCCAGAGCGAATCGGCCGCCAAAGACGAAGCCCAGAACCAGAAGCCGCCGCCGCCACCGGCGCCGGCCGAGGCCGCCGAGGGAGCGGCCGGGGGCGCCGGGAAATCCGAGTCGGCGAAGGATTCCGGGGAGCCGGATTCGGAACCGGCCGGGGAACCGCCGAAAGCCGGAGATCCCCGATACGATCGTCCGGAAGATTTCCGCGCCTTCCTGGATGACCTGACCGAGTATCTCAACAGCAGCGATTATCTGTTCGAGTTGATGAACGACAGTTTTCGCCAAGGCGACGCGCTTCGCGAAGAGATGTTGCGTCACTGTTCCAACGACTCGTTGACGCTGTTCGAATCGCAACAGCAACGATTGCGAGCCGATGCCTTGGAGGTGGTCGCTCAGTCGGACGCCGCTCGGGAACTCAACGAGTTCGATTGGAGCAAGGCGTTCGGCGATATCGCCGAGCGGATTCGAAAAGAGATCACCGGTTACGGTGAGATTATCCGCCGGGATATGGAGAAGTCCTTGTTGTCCGGGATCGACAACTGGTTCGAAAATACCGAGAGCCTCGACGAATTGATCAATCATATTTGGCGGCGAGCCATGGAAGATTTGCGCCGCCGGATCGGTGAGAAGGTGAAAGACTCGGTGCAATCGGCGGTCAACACCAGTTCAGGCGGCGCCTTGCCGATTCCGGAATTGGTTATCGCGTTGGATCGAGTGCGGCTTTCCCTCCGCGAGGTTTACAAAAAATCGGTATCGGCGTTCGAAGGGTCTCCGAAAGTTCCGGAATGCCTGATTCACTTCAACTGCGAGGAATTGCCGATCGCCCGCACGTTCTGGGATCGTATTCTTTTTCGTTCCCAATCCAAGATTCGCCGTCGGCTGCTCGGGGCGCCGGAGCCGGCCAACGAAATTGCGGTCGGCAAGAAACTCAAACGGTTTCATACCGAAGGCCGGGAGATGATGGCCGCATGCGTCAGGAGTCATCTGGACAAGCTGTTTCCCGGGATGATGATCCAGTGCGCCAAGGATTATCTGCAGGTGTACATCGATCGGTTTCAACAGGAATTCATCGTTTTGCTCCAGAGTCGCTCCGACGAACTCGAAGAGAATCGCCAGCAACTGGAATCCCGCATTCAAGCCAACGATCGCATCGCTTCGGCGATGGAGGACCTCAAAGGATCGATCGCCGAATTGGAACAGGCCATGTTCGACTTGCGTGAGAAGTATCTGCGCTCCGCTCGCTTGGCTCGCGGGTATCAGGTAATCGAATCGTCGTCCGGCGCCTTCAGCCTTTGGATTTTGCCTTATTGCGGCCGGGTGGGAATGGCGCCGCGTTCGTGGCCGGTTCGTCCGGTCGAGAAAGCATCGGGAGCGGAGGCCGCGAGGGAAAAGCTGGCGACGACCGACGGACCGAAACCGGTCGTGACGCCGCTGGCGTCCAGCGAGGCGGTAGCGGCTTCTGTCGTCGCGCCGGTTGTGGAGGCTCCGCCCCTCGAGACCGAGAAACCCGAACCGGGCCGGGCGGAGGAGTCAAGCGGCGGTGTCCCCGGGGAACCCGTGAAAAAAACGTTGGAACCGTTAGCCGCCGGCTTGCCGGTTGCGGACATTCCCCGAGGACCCGAGTCATCCGAGTCGGGTTCGAAACCTTCGGAAGGGCCGAAGGTCGAAAACCCGAATCCTCCGGGTTCCGAGCCGCTAAAGGCGATAGTCAAAGAGTCCGACTCTTGAGCTTGTCCGTCGACGCCAAAGACGCCGGCCGGGCTGGGAGTGGCGTGAGCGGGGAGCCGGCCGGATCGGAATCGTTCGTCTGTCCGTTCTTTTCGAGAAATAGCCGTTGATAATGATCTTCTTTGCGCGTCTTTTGGGCTTGGTGGTTTTTCTGTCGGCTTGCGGTTATTTCGGCCGGGCCGAAGGAACGGCGTTTTTTCCGCAATCGGTCGCTTCCGGCGACCCGACGCATTCTTCGGTCGTGCTTTGGACTCGACTGGTTCCCGAAACCGGCGACGAAGGCGACCGGGAACTGGGATTGTTCGTTACTTCGGAGGGTTCTCGAGAACCCGTCGGCACGTTGGAATTTCTGCCTCTGTCGGGAGATAACCATTACCGGGGAGCGCCGGTGGTAGCCCGGCAGGCCAACGACGGGTGCGTCAAAGTGCGGGTGACGGGTTTGGAGCCGAACCGGTTTTATTATTACCAATTCACCTACCACGTCTTGGACACCATCCATATGTCGGCGATAGGCCGAACGAGGACGGCGCCGGCTCCCGACGAGTCGGCGACCGTGCGCTTCGGAGTATTCAACTGCTCCGATTACAGCGGCCGGTACTATAATACCTTGTGGCACCTCGTCGACCAGGAGGCCGACGAGCTGAATTTCGTGCTGCATTTGGGAGATTATATTTACGAAACCACGCCCGATCTTTCCTTTCAGGTAACTGCCTAGGTGCTCGAAACCCCTTTTTTTTGACTTCGAGTTATTTTCGTGCTACAGTCTGTTTAGACTGAGGATTCTGCAAGTCGCTTGAAGTTGACTTCCTGCAATTTGGAGACGTGCCAAGCTTCGGGAAACCGCAACGGTTTCACCGATCACGAACTGTGTTCTGGGTTACAAGCTCGGTGGGAGGAGTCTCAAGGTCAGTTACAAGCCACTCGAGCTCAGCTCCAGCAATCCCAGGCCAAGTATCAGCTATCTCAATCGCAGCTGGAGAGTTCTCGAGCTCTCATTGCCGAGTTACGAATCGAACGTCAAGCCGATCAGGGACAGATTCAGCAACTTGAAGCCCGGCTGGCCGAACTCGAAAAGCGGGGCTCTCACGAGGCCGAAGGCAATCCAGCCGAGCCGATCCTGGAGGAACAACTACCCCGTCAATCCGGCCCCCAAAATTCGCCGGCCATCGAATCGGAGACGGGGGAAAACGCTACGGAGGGAAGTGCCGCCGAAACGGCGGCCGCGGTCGGCGAGAGCGAGTTAGTGGCCAAACTACGGGGTCGCATCAACGAGTTAACCGAGCAAGTCAAGGAATGTCGCCGGCAGTTAGCACAGAATAGTCGCAATAGCAGCAGATCGCCTTCCAGCGACGGTTTCAAGAAAGAGAACTCGACCGCCAACGGTCGTCCTCGGCGTGACTGCGAGAAAAAGTCCTCGGGAGGACAACCCGGTCATCAGGGGCGAACGATGAGGCAAACTTCCCAGCCGGACTCCGTTCAGGAATTGTATCCCACGGTCTGTCCCCATTGCGGGGAAGCGATCGATGAAACTGCCGAGTGGCACCCGGAAATTCAAGTTCGACAGCTCGTGGATCAAGAAGTCCCCAGTCGCACAATCAAGACGACTGAGTATCGGGCGCATCGTTGTTCTTGCTCCCATTGCGGCCGGCTGGTCCGGGCCACGTTTCCTGCCGGAGTCGACGGTCCCGTCCAATTCGGGCCGAACTTGTCGGCGCACGTCGTTTATCTGCGGATCAAGCACTTGATCCCGGAGCGGCGGATCGTGGAGATTCTGAAGGTGCTCTCAGGAGTCAACATGTCTTCGGCCACCGTCGCGACCATCTGTCGGCGCCAAGCCGAGGAAGTGCGACCGCTTGCTCCAGCGTTACAACGTCAAGCAGCTCAAGGAGAGGCCCCCAAACATTTGGACGGGACGGGTTTACGAATCGAAGGCAAAACGCAGTGGTTACACGTCATGAGCACCGAAAAGACGACGAGCTTACGCGTCGCCGAGGGTCGCGGTGAAATGTTCGGCGATCTGACCGGGCGGGTGGTGCACGACAGTTTTGCGTCTTATCCCAAAATGGAAGCATTGATCCACGGATACTGCCATGCTCATCATCTGCGGGAGTTACAAGCCGCCAAGGAACAACAGGAGGAGTGGGCGGGAAAGATGTTGTGGTATTTATTAGTTCTGGAGCGATTTGTTCGGCGAGCGAAACGGCGTGATTCGACTCATCAAAATCGCGGGTCACCCGAGCTGGCGAAAGACTTGCGGGAAACGATCTACCAACGTTATGACGACATCTTGAACGAGGCGATTCAGTATCACCAGGAGTTACCGCCGTTGCCGTCTGGCAAGCGGGGCCGCCGAAGAAAACGTACCGGTCATAATCTGGCGGAACGGTTGCAACGGAATCGAGAAGACTCGCTCAGGTTCGTGTTCGACTGGGCCATTCCCTTCACGAATAACCTGGCGGAGCGCGATTCAAGGATGATGAAATTAGTCATGAAGATCTCCGGTTGCTTTCGTTCACAGCAAGGCGCCGCCGACTTCGCCGTCCTTCGCGGGGTGATCAGCACTGCCGAAAAGCAGGGATGGGATGTCATCTCGACCTTGCGTCTTGCCCCAGAAGAGTTGGCCGATAAACTGTTAATCGGTTGATTTCGAGGCCTTCGATCGGGCCCCACAGTTTAAAACTGTCGCTTTTACTGGAAAAATGGGAGGATCAGGTACCTAGGCAGTTACCCTTTCAGACGGTAACCGACAATCGGGCCGTAGTTTTCGATCGCCCAGAGGAAGCGATTCGATTCGACGGATTCTACGCCGCCCGGTCGTTGTCGAATTATCGCGACTTGTATCGCGTTTATCGTAGTGACCCCGTTCTGATACGGGCCCACGAATTGTTTCCCTGGGTCGTGATCTGGGACGATCATGAATTTTCCGACGATCATTACGGGAGCGTCGCCACTTATTTCGACGACCGGGCGGACGAGGAGGATGTCGCGAGAAAGCGGAACGCGGAACGGGCCTGGATGGAATACATCCCCGCGGATATCGGTCTGAACGAAGCCGGGACGGGACCGGCTCTCGGCGACGAGCATCTTTATCCTCATACCCGGATTTACCGGTCGCTTAATTTCGGACGGAACCTGGACCTGATTCTCACGGACAATCGCACGCATCGTCCCGATCACATCCTGGAGGAAGACGCCTTTCCCGGGACGATCGTTATTGACGAGTTCCTCGCGAAGCAGTTGGTCAACCTCGCTGTGGGGCCGGGAGGGTTCGATCAGTTGCGCGGTTTATTCGATCCCTATTTCGACGTCGCTGCGGAACGGTCCTATTTCGGACAGCCGGCTTCGGGAAGTCAACTGCCTCAGCCGGTTTTCGCCGACACGCCCCTCGAAGGACTGAATTTTAGACAAGCCCTGACGGCGATCGTGTCGCAGCAGACAGCGGCCGAGTTGGCTTTGTTGCCGGAAGGTCAAGCTCCGGCGGTCACCCCTCAAGCATACGCCGATTCGGCGGTTCAGGGAAATCTGTCGGCCTCTTGGGTCAATAATTTATTTACCGCGGCGGGCTTTCCGGCGCCTTTCGCCGCCGACCAGTTGGCGGAGATGAAACGAGGCATCTCTTATTATCTCTTCGGTAAAGCTCAGAATTTCACGGACTTGGGATCGCGTTATCAGGTGGTCAATTCCCTGTTTCAAATCTATGCCGGATATCAGTATCAGGCCTATCAGTTTTCCAAAGGCGAATTGGGTCGGGATCAGGCCTTTTACGATCAGTCGCAGCAAGGGTTTTTGCAGGAGGCCCTGGAAATTTCCCGGCAGGCCGGAAACGCATGGCGAGTGGTCGCGAGTTCGTCGCCGTATACGCCGATCCTGTTGAATTTGAGCGATGCGCCTGAAGGGGCCAAACAACTCGCCACGGGAACGATCAAGGGGGAGCGTACACCGGATCGGGTCGTCCCTCAAGGAATTCCCGAGTCGTTGGCGGCGGAAGTGCTGGTCAACGCCGACGAGCTCTCGGGCTTCCCGACCGCTCGCCAAGGAATGATCGATAGTTTCGCCGAGTTCGACGCGGTCATCGTTTCCGGCGACATTCACGCGTCAATGCTGGGAGAGAACCTGGCGGAGAACGGAAAACGGGTGATCGATTTCACCGTGCCTTCGACGTCTTCCAGCGCTTTTCGCAATGAGTTTAGTCGAGGCCTCGGAGTAATCGAAAATTTGACGGCTCCCGGGTATCGAGCGGCCTTTAACGATCCCTCGATCCAGTTCGAGTTCAACGGCAAGGAAGAATTCCTGGAGCAAATCGATCGGTGGATAGTTTATAACTCACGGGACTTGAGTTACTTGAACTCCTACGTTCACGGTTATTTGGTGATGGTCGCCGATGCCGATTCGCTGACCGGCGAATTTCGGGAGATCGACGTCGCCAACGTGAAAATCGACCGAATCTACGGTTCGCGTGCCGGATTGGACGCCGTGTTTTCCCGCCGGCCCTATACGGTGACGAAATCGGACGAAGGGCTGACGGTCACTCCTCAACCCATGACCTTGGCGTTGAGCAAGCGATTCGATCAAATCAAGGTGGGAGAACGGATCGTCATTCCCTGGCTGGCCACCGTCGAGGGAATGGCGTATCAGGTGCTTTATGCCACCGAATTGGAAGGAATGCCTTGGACTCCGTTACCGATCACCGACTATATCGCGGTTGACGGAGCATTGTTGCAAGAGGGGCGAATTCGTGGGAACGGGAACGGCGTGTCGGTCGTGTTTCGGATCCCCGAGGCGTTAGCCGACTCGGAGACCGCCTTTTTCCGTGGAGCTCCGGTTCCGTAATGCGGTCGGCAGAACATCGGTTCCGGGTTGCGTTTTATTCCGGAGGGCGTGACTTGACTTTACTGGGGCCGTTAATAGCATCCGCCTATGTTCGCTAGGCCGCTCTCTGATTCGGAAAGGCAAATCGCTTTGAGGAATTGGCCCAGGATGGCCGTTGACAAGGTTCTCGTGAGCGGCGAGCAATCCGTCAAGTACAACGGGCTGGCTTGGACCCTCGGTTATTCCGATCGCTGGATCTGGCCTTGGGGCCACAAGGCCGTGACCCAGGAGGACTTCGAGCGATTCTATCGCGAGCACGGCAATTATCCGATACCCGTGGGAAAACTGTCGGGACTGGGCACCGACGAGGGCGGCTTGAAGCACGGTTCCATTAGCGGCCCCGGTTACGGGTCTCGTTGGGAAAGCAAGTGCGGCCAGTGGTTGCGTATTCGACACGATCTCGAGGAGATGGAGGACGGAACCTACGGTAAAATTCGCGGCTACTTCGCAAAGAAACGCGCCGCTCGCGCGGCGGACGGGGGCGGCAAATCCAAACGAGCGAGAAAGGAATTGTCCCGACCGTTCACGGAGGAAGAACGGAAGCTCGTCAAGGAACGGGCGGCCGAGGTTCCGGAAGAAATCGGGGAAGGCTTCAAGTCGGCATACGAACCTTGGAAGAAATCTTGGGACGATCCGGTCGTGGCGATGAGCTCGATTCCGCTAGACCGGGCCAAATCCTGGGAGTTTGCCGATCTCATCGCTTTGGGGCTGGGCGTATTGCCGCTCGTCATGGAAAAAATGGTCGGCGATCCGGATCAGTTTTTCGCGTTGCAGATCGTCGATAATTTGGCGAAGGACGAGCTCATGGTCGAATGGGATCCCGCAGATCCCGTAGTGCTGGAGGGAGAACAGGCGCTCGTCAAAGCAACCGTGCGCCGGTGGCTTTCCAGGACTTTTTCATGCTAATAATTCTTGATCGACGATCGTTTTTTTTAAGTGTCGAGCGGAGTTTTTAGATTCGTTGGAAAAACTGGTTGCGAATTATTCTTCGAGCTAGACGGCGATTGCCGATTGAGACGAGTTTCAACCGGATAGGAGACTAAACCGGTGCGAGTATTGGTCAAACGATCAATTCGCCGACCGAATCAGCCGGGAGGAAGCGTCGGTAATCAGGAAAGTCGGTTCAGCTTTTTTTCGGACGTTTAAACGGGGTGGTTTTCGTGACGGCTCGCAACCCTTGGTACCGATTCGTCTGAAAATCGTCAGCAGCTTCGGCCAAATTAGGGTATCCCGACTGGAGAATGATCGCCAAGGCCAGGTTGTTGAAGAGGGCATTGTTCGTCGGCCCATGGCGAGTTCGCATGAGACAATCATCTTCGCCGAAGATCCCGCCGCGACGGCGGTGATTGCCGTTTTCAACCGTCCAATGTCCCCGATTGAGTGACAACAATCGTTGAGCGTCGGCAGCCTCCGGAGGCAACGAAGTGACGCCGCAAGCAGATTCCACGGTCACGGGCCCACCGTTCCAATGATGGCGGTGTCGAAGGATCCGAAAGACTTGGAGGACATGCGGTAATGTGACGGCTCCGGGAAGTGGTTCATCGGTTTGAATGCTCCGTTGATCGATGCGGCCATGTCCTTTCTCCGGGTTTTCGGTGAACCGGTATTGGGCCACTCGATCCCAATCCAGGCTGGTCAAAAATTGAGAGAGTTCGGGGTTGTTCTCTTTAACCGTGAAGAGAAAATGGGCTCCGTTAGTCAACACGATGGCGTCGGCCATGACTCGGTTAGTATGGAGCGCATCGATCGTAATGACGGCTCCCCGGATATCGACATCCTCCAAGAGAGCCGCCATCGCCGCCTTGATCTCGGCAACTGCGAACGGCGACGGGCACCGCATCATGATGGCACCCGAGGATGACGGTCTCGAAATGTTCTTTGCTGTTGCGATTAGCTTCGTTGATCCGCTTCCCGTCAGCAGCTAAGGCTTCCAAGGGTTGTCGAGTCAATTGAGCCGTTACCCAGCGGTGAGTTACCGGTTGCAAAGCTTCCGGGTCCGTCTCGGTCATGACCCGGTGAATTGTCGCGAGAGACGGAGCCACGTAACGGCCCTTGGCGTGGCGCCACGCCCCGAGAGTTCGCAATTGGTTTTGCGTCATTTTTTGAGCGTAACGCGAAGTCGCCAAAGGGTCGACCTTGCCGGCTAAGCGAGCTAAGATGCCGATAGCGAGGACCATTTCCAGCCGATGTTTGCGTCTTTGGGCCCGGCTAAAATCGGGTATTTCCGCTAGCAGTTGCACCAATGATTTCAACCGTTTCGGGGACGTTTCTACCCGTTGCACCTGGGGGCCCCAAGACGGATCGTCCTGACCGTTCCTTAATCGGGAACAGGCTTGGGGACGCAAGGGATAAACGTACCTTTCCTTCCGCTTATTATGCCGGGCGGTATAGCGTCCGTTGCCGCGAGCGTAGCCTTGCGATCGCCCTGCCGCCTGCCAATTCCCCGCGCGATAGATCGTGCCCGCGAAGTGTCGAATATCGACGAAAGTTTCAGCCAATTCCAACGGATGACCCCAGGTCCGTTGCCAATCGGCGTTCAGCCTGCGCAGCATTTTGGCCATGACGCAACTTCCCCAAATGGCACACTTCGCCTCGCTCGGCAAGCAGGAGGAATCGGGTCTTGTTGGCAATCAAATGCAGCCGACGAAACTGCTCTCGAGTTTTCCACCCGAGCCACTGATCTCCCGGGTGACACTTGAACACTCCGCTTTGCCAGCCGGCTAAAGCCAACCACCGGCCTTGGTACTCGGCAACCTAACGCAGACCGCATCCGGCAAAGCCTTTGAAACCCAAGCTATGGTTCTGATCCCTCAGCGAATCCCAGCGTCTTCGCTCACGGCTCTTCACCAATCGAACGGTCACCAGCTTGAGGTTGATTTTGGCGTCCCTGAGGAACCAATAACGACCAGAGAGTGAAAAAGTCAGCTTTGTTTTCCCATTTCGAAGGCGATAAAGTTTCGTCTCTCTGGTGAAGGGAAAAAGCGAATATGGCCCGAAATCGGTGACACGGGCCTCTAGCGATTAGCGTGAAAGAATCCTGGGAAATTAATCGGAAGGCATTGCAAAGAACCGGCGTTCCGGCTATTCTGGCAATCCCATGCCTGGTTTTCCGCTATCCGGTTTATTCAAGAAAAAAGCCTTAGCGCTCGGCCCGGCGGGGCCTGATTTGGAACTGATAAAACAGTATTCCGATCCGCAGCAACGCCGGTACCCTCCGGTTTTCGTCGGGCGTCAAGCTGAAATTGAATTCGTCGAACATATTTGCCGGGCCGCTGATGATTATTACCGGGCAGGCAAGGAACCCTCAGGGAACATCGTCGTTTTCAGCAGCGCGCCAGGCGCCGGCAAAACGGCGTTATTAAGGCATTTTAAAGAATTGTGGCAGGGAAACTCTGATTGTCCGCAGCCGCTGAATTTAGGGTTGGATGATTTGGCAAGCGCCGAGGAAACGACCCAAGCGATTATCGAGGCTCTCGCGCCCCGGAAAAAAAAGCCGTGGTTTCGGCGGTTCGGCCTCGGCGGTTCCGTTTCCGCCGGCGTACCCGGAGTGGTGAAGGGCACGGTTTCGGTTTCTCCACAAACCGAAAAGGCAAAAACAAAATACCGGAATCTGAAACAAATGTTGCCGGAACAATGCTGGCGGCGTCCGCTGTGCTTGTTGGTAGACGAGATTCATAAAATTACCGAACTGCATGAACCGAACCTGCTTAATATTCATTTGGCCGATCATGGTTTGCCGATCGTTCTGATCGGCGCCGGTTTGTCGCATTCTGCCGATAAATTGGAACGCGTCTTGTCGCCCCGTTTGAATCCCGAAAACAAACGCGGCCTCGGCACGTTGGCGCCGGAAGAAGTGCGTTCTTGCCTCAAGCAAATGTTCGTCAAGTGCCGCGTCGATTTCAATGCCGAACAATTGGAGCGTTACGCCGGCGATATTGCCGCGCGTACGGAAGGGTGGCCCCAGCATGTCCGAACGCATACGGCGGCGTTATTCCGGGAGTTGGATCGGACGCGCGGCGATTTGGGGGCGGTCTCGCCGGCAGCGGTCGAAAAGCAAGCGGGTATTTACCGGGAAAAAAGTTATTTTGAGCGCCGCAGTGGTGAAATCCGCCGCGCCGGTTTATTAACCGGCGCCGTATTAAAAGAACTGCCGGCGCAATGCCACGAAGTGGAAGCGCTCGAAACCATTAATCGTAAAGCCGATCTAAATAAAAAGGGTTGGCAGCTGCCCCCAGGAATGACGGACGCGGATTTTTTGGATCATTTGATTTATCGCGGCGTTTTTCAATTGGACAAAAACGATCGCTTGTATTGCCCTATTCCGAGTTTGCGTTCGTGGCTCGTTGCCGAAGCCGATCAGTTGCAAGCCAAGCTGGATGGCAAGCCCACCGCTGCTACCGTCTCGCTTACGGAAAAAACGGCGAAGCCCGCCTCTCGTGCCGTGAATCGGAAGAAAAGCGGACGGGAACGGAGTTTCGAACGGTAGCGTCAGCGTTCCGCACCCGGACTCGGAGAGGGAGGTTTCGGTTCTCCCGGGGCGACGGATGCCGATTGCAGGGCGCGTTCCAAGGCGATCAGGCGGCACGCGTTCTTGAAAGCGGTTCCGGTGAATTTTCCCATGCAAGGATTGTTGTTTTTTTTCTTTCATGAGTTCTTGGAATCGCCGCATGGTGTTCGATCCTTTTAAATGGTTGCAGGGTGGTCAATGAAGTTGGAGATTGTCGTCAACATCCCCGCCGCCTTCGGATCGCGGGATAATATGATCAACCTCGAAAAGGTCCAAATCAAAAATTCGCCCGGCTTTATCTTCCCCACACGGACCAGCACGTCGCCCACCTTGGCGTTTGTAGAGCACTTGCTTAATGTTTTTTGAACGTACGGGTGCGTCTTTGTCATCTCGCCATCAGTTTTCTGAACTGGCGTGCGGCTTTTTTGGGTGTTACGCGGTTTTTTGCGGGAACATGCGGAAAAACGCGGAGTTTTACGGGGTTGAGGTGACGTTTTGCGGACGCAAGATGACCCGATGCGGGTTTTTGCGGAAATGCGGGTCGGATTCAGGGCAGGATCGCTTCGGGTTCGGAACGAGTCGCGAAGCCCCGGCAACCGATGACCTGGCCGTTCTTCCGTAATCGATCATGACCGGTTCTCCTCCGATCGGCGCCGGGTTCGGGATCCGGACGGAAAGGCCGCCGGTTGGGTCGATACCGGGTTTTTACGGCGACCGCCGCGTCCCGAAATGCCGGGGGGATTGACAGGGGAAATGATCGGGACTGGACGCGGCGGCAAGGCGTTGAGTTCCTGCAGCAAATCCTCCATGGTCCCCGCCCGACATTCCGGCTCCGGGACGGTCAATCCCCAATTGATGGTTACGCCACCGCCAAGGACTCGTTCCGATCCTGCTGCCGATCCAGGACGATCGCAATTCAAATTAACCAACGGAAACCCGGTTGGATCGAGGTTGGACGGTGATTCTACCGTTCGGCGGCGGTATCCCGATCCGGGGCGGCACGGCGCTTTCGTTCCGGTTTCAATTGTTCCGCCGCCGGTTTGACCAACCGGGACGTAGCGTCCCGGGTTTCCTCGCCCGGCACCGAGGTTTTCGCAACCGCGTTTTCCGGATTCAAGGCTTCGGCCCGGTCGATCAGCCAATTGTGAAAACTCGGGATCGGACGAGACAAATTTTTATCGGCATCAGGCTGAAATACCCCTTGATGAATTAGATGTTCCAGGAAATCTTTCGGCTTCATTCCCGACGGTAAATCCCATCCCTCTTCGTTCGGTTTGACTTTGCTCGCCAGCATCCGGCGAACGGTCAATTCCGGCAAGCCGCTTGCCGACGTCGCATGTGCCAAGGCGCCGACCAAGAGAACGGAAGTATCCATCGCGTTGCTTAGGCGCATCGCGTAACTGTTTTTTCGATAACCGTCGGCCAACCGATCGACTTCCCTGAAATCCACGGCGCTCAAAATGCCTTGCGTCTTATCCAGTCCGGCGAACAGAGCCGACGTTTCGTCGCTGACATGTTGCGGCCATCCCTCCGATCGTTCCGCAATCTTCGCCGCGATGCCGTCCATCCGATCGGCGGAATACTCGATCCGGCACCGATCGAACATTTGTTTCACGCAGGATCGCACTTCGTCCGGCACCAAGGCGCCGAGAGTGCGGATATTGCCGCGCGACAAGCGCGGCGACATGGCTTCGTTCAATTTTTCGACCGAATCGGCCAGCCCGGCGACGACCGTAACGATCGGCAAGCCGTGAATCCCGAGATGCAGCAACTGAAGACAGTTTTCGTGTCGCTTCGTGACTTTTTGGACCTCGTTCACCAAAAGGCAAAGCGGGCGCTTCCAGGTTTCCGGCGGAAATAATTTCGGCAACGCGGCAAAGGAAATTTCCAGCGGCGCGAGTTCCTCGCCAGCTTCGCCGCCGGCGGTAAACACCCCCGCGATGCCGCCCGAAACGGAAATGTTGTTGACGATCCGGGTGCGGAACATCTTTTCGGCCGCCGGCGCCAGTTCCTGGATGATCTTGCCCGCCAGCGCCGCGGTATTCTCCAAATCCTCCAGATTCAATTCCAGCGCAGACGGCCGTTCCGGGTTCCCGTCCCGGGTTTCTTCCAGATGCGACAACAGCGCCGTTTTTCCGGCGCCCGGAGCGCCCCGAAAACCACCAGCGCTCCGGCCGTCTTTTTACCTTCCTTCGAAAGATCGACGACGGCCCGGCAATTTTTCTCCACGATTCCAATCTCCGCGTGCCGCCCGACGAAAACCGGAGGACTCACCCGGTCTCCGACTTCGGCATACTTCTTGATCAATGCCAGATCCGGGCCTGTTGAGTTTTTCGTGATGCTGGACATAGGGAAGCCTTGCACCCTGTTCCGATTCTGCTCCTGTTCCGGCGAAGGCGCAATTCAAAACGACCGGCGGTGAATCCGGCGCGATCGAGGTTGGACGGGGAATCTGCCGTCCGCGGCCGCGTTGCTTGCCTGCTGCAGATCATCCGTTGCGCCCGTCCGGTATTCCGGCGCTTTGGTCTGCAGCGGAAAGTCGCCGCCGTCTCCGGATCTCCGGCAGAAAGTTCTGAGCGGTCGATCTTTTCTGGATTCAATCCCCGGTTTGGAGTCAGACTCAAATCGTAAGTTAGAAGCAAAGCACGAAAGACAGTGCATCGGTGCCGCCGAAATAAGCCGACGGGCCGGTATATTCCGAGTACCGGGGCATGCCATGAAATCCGGGAACGACAGCATCGTTTGGGGGATGTTGAATAAACTGGTCAAGGAAAACAAGGTGAAGAAATGCCCGCAAAATCCGGCGGTCGCCGAAAAAATGAACGGGTGGGATTTGACGGACGAAGAATACGCGAGCCGCCGTGATGACGTGGCGGCTTGGGTAGTTAAGTATATAATTCCCAATCGAAATACTCCGCTCAACACTTAAAAAACGATCGTCGATCAAGAATTATTAGCATGAAAAAGTCCTGGGCGGCTTTCTCGTTAGAAACCTGATCGGCGACGGTCTCTTCGGCCGTAGCCGGCGGCAGCGGACAGTCGTTCGCGAACGATAAGGCGCCATCCGGAAAACCGGCGGTGTTTTCCGAGCTCTGCTGCAGGGTTGAAGGCGTGCGCCGCCGGCTTGGCGATCGGCCTTTCGACCGTTTCGATTGCGGAGATTTCGTCGGTTTGTTTGCCGGAACGAAGAGTTCAAGGGATTGGTTTATCCGGAACCCCGGGCGGTGAGGACTCAATGCGGCTAAACCTTTCGCCGAAACGGAACGGCGTGTCTTTCGACGGCTTTGGCCGGGAGGGGATATCGACCGGGTTCGAGTAGGCGGAGGGATAATTATCCGGCGCCATAGGTTGGCTTGGATTCTCGGGAACTTCGGTCGATGGCAAGGGCCTTGGAGAAGACTGATTTTGAATAGCCAAGACGGTCGAACCGGGAGCTTGAAGACCGGGCGCCCGGGGCGCTCGGTGCCATCGTGATTCGGAAGCGATCGATCCTCGGCGATTTTCTCCCGCTCTTTCCGCCATTCAGAATTCAATTCGAGACGGGGTAATCGCGATCGGAAACGTCCGGTAATTCGAAGTTCTCGTTCGCGTGCCGTACTGCCTCGACAACAAGTAGGGGGGGGGGAACTGACCGGGATCGGAATCAGGTAAACGGCGGTGACTGGCCGCTTCGGCTTGAAGTGTCGCGAGCTATTCTCCAAGCCGAAGCGATCGACAGTATCCTCTGGGGATTCGGAACGGCGGTCCGAGAACTCGGGACTATTCCGTTGTTGCGGCCAGCAGCTCGTTCACGATGCCGGGAATATCCATGGTGACGGGATGGCCGGCTTTGACGATTTTTCCGGCGGCATCCATGATGTACGTGGTCGGTATGCCCCTTACTTTATAGACGCTGGGAGCGTTGGATTCAAAGGCTCCCACGCCGCCCCAGACGTTTCTCGTCGAATGCCAGCCTTTTTTTTCCAAGTGTTCGCTGGCCTGCTTGGTCGTATTGTCCAGGCTGAGAGCGAGAACTTCGACCTTGTCTTTCCATTCCGGGTTTTTGTCTACATAAGTCTGCATCTTGGCCATCGGTTCTTGACAGGGACCGCACCAACTCGCCCAGAACTCGAGTACGACCACTTTGCCTTCGAGTTCCTTGCTCGAATGTTCCTCTCCGGTCAGGCTGAAAAAAGTGAATTCGGGTCCCTTGGACCCGGGCATCAGCGTGCCGTGCCGCCTCAGGTAGGCTTCTTCCCGCTCTTCCCAGTATTGCGCCGTCGCTTCGGCGCCGAGGATGGTGTTGGGGAAGTCTTGCCAGCTCAACCCTGCCACCAATTTCCAACCTTGATCCCCTCGAATGATCGCTTGCAGGGCCAGTGCGTATTCTCCTTGGTACGATTCTCCTAATTCTTGGATGGCCGCTTCGGAAAGTTTAAAGCGGATTTCGATTTCCTCTCCCACGACGGTCTCGCCCCAAGGGGGGACTAGGGACCTGCCCATTTTCGCATCCTGAAATTGAAAGAAGTCCTCGTTTTTCGGCAGTTTCAGTTTGTCGGCCAGAGTGAACAGTTCTGCGATTCTTTCGTTCACTTCTTGCCATACCTGATGGAAATCTTCGATTTGTTCTTCGATTTGTTCGGGGGTACTACCCGGAGAAAGCAGTTTGTTGATTTCTTCGTCGGAAAACCCGACGGCTTCCCGAAAGCGATCGGTTTCCCGGTTTCCCAAAAGACTGAGTACCTCCTGTCCGAGGGTCTTCAATGTCGGATCCGTTTTCCAAGTGATCTCCTGTCCTTGACTGGCCAGTTGTTGAACCTTCGCTGCTAATGCGGCATCGGAGTTTTCTCCCGCTTCCTGCCCCGAGACGAGAAGGATAGGGAGCAAACATCCGGAGAACTGTAACCTTATCTTTCTCATAACGATTGCTGAGGGTGTTTCGATTGAATACGACGGTGACGAAATCTGATTATTTCAAACGCCGTCGCGTTGTCATTAAATAAATTAGTAACATCAGGAGCGAAGCGAGCGGAGGCGCTGAACCGGATTGCGTGACCCGATCGCCGGCCAGCGGCAGCGACCTGTCGGCGAGTCGGATCGTTGGGGCAGGTTCGGCCGGAGAGCGGCTTGGATTGGGGAAGGAAATCGACGCGCCATTGTTCTAATCGGTTGTCCCGTTGCCGGATTATTTCCGAATATCGGCCGGTCGTGCCTCTTCGTCCGGCGGTAGATCGCCGGCCCGGTGCTGAGTGTTTTGCGCTGCCCCGAACGGTGGGAAAAAAAGGCGTCGTGAATCTCTCGCTTCGAGCGGTCGAGGATGCATGAGGCTTAAACTGGCCCGGGGAGCTGTTGAACTCGGCGTTCTTCCCGTCCGTGAGCGCGAGCTTCGAACGGCGGCCGGCAACGGAACGGTTCGACGCTCGGGAGGCGTTTGGGGCCGGCGCCTGGTTTCCGCCTCGATCACCGGCCAGTCGACGGCTTGAACTCGAGACCGTTTTTCGTTCAGTTCGTCGGGTCGTGTCCGCCGTAGAAGTGGTGCGCCGTGCCGCCGATGATAATTTTGGGTTGGGCGACGAATAGACTGGCGTTGGCCCATTCGACATGGCCGTCCAGATAGCCCTCGTTCGAACCGTCGGGAGCGTCGCCTTGCCGGTTGAAATGATTGACTCCCCGCATCAACGGGTCCGGGTCGCCGGGGCGTTTCCAGTCGTTATTCAATTTGCGGTTAATGTCCGTCCAGAGCACGCGATAGTAGGGATTGTCGGTATTCTTCAGAGTTTTCTCCCGCTCTTTCCGCCATTCAGAATTCAATTCGAGATGGGGTAATCGCGATCGGAAACGTCCGGTAATTCGAAGTTCTCGTTCGCGTGCCGTACCTCAACAACAAGCAGGGGGGGGGAACTGACCGGGATCGGAATCAGGTAAACGGCGGTGACTGGCCGCTTTGGCTTGAAGCGTCGCGAGCTATTCTCCAAGCCGAAGCGATCGACAGTATCCTCTGGGGATTCGGAACGGCGGTCCGAGAACTCGGGACTATTCCGTTGTTGCGGCCAGCAGCTCGTTCACGATGCCGGGAATATCCATGGAGGCGGGATGGCCGGCTTCGACGATTTTTCCGGCGGCATCCATGATGTACGTGGTCGGTATGCCACGTACTTTATAGACGCTGGGAGCGTTGGATCCAAAGGCTCCCTCGCCGCCCCAGACGTTTCTCGTCGAATGCCAGCCTTTTTTTTCTAAGTGTTCGCTGGCCTGGTTGATCGTGTTGTCCAGGCTGAGAGCGAGAACTTCGACCTTGTCTTTCCATTCCGGGTTTTTGTCTACGAAAGTCTGCATCTTGGCCATCGGTGCTTGACAGGCACCGCACCAACTCGCCCAGAACTCGAGTACGACCACTTTACCTTCGAGTTCCTTGCTCGAATGTTCCTCTCCGGTCAGGCTGAAAAAAGTGAATTCGGGTCCCTTGGCCCCGGGCATCAGCGTGACGTGCTGCCTCAGGTAGGCCTCTTCTCGGAATTGCACCGTCGCTTCGGCGCCGAGGATGGTGTTGGGGAAGTCTTGCCAACGCAACCCTTGCGGTAATTTCCAACCTTGATCCCCTCGAATGATCATATGCAGGGCCAGTGCGTATTCTCCTTGGTATGATTCTCCCAATTCTTGGATGGCCGCTTCGGAAAGTTTAAAGCGGATTTCGACTTCAATTCCCACGACGATCTCGGTCTGAGGGGTGACATTGGAAGTGCCCACTTTCGCATCCTGAAATTGAAAGGAGTCCTCGTTCTTCGGCAGTTTCAGTTTGTCGGCCAGAGTGAACAGCTTTGCGATTCTTTCGTTCAATCGTTGGCCAATTTTCTGCTGAGATCCTTCGATTTGATTGGGGGTCAGATCCGGAGAAAACAGTTTCGCGGCTTCTTCTTCGGAAAACTTGACGGCTTCCCAAAAGCGATCGGTTTCCCGGTTTCCCAAAAGACTGAGTACCTCCTGTCCGAAGGTCTTCAATGTCGGATCCGTTTTCCAAGTGATCTCCTGTCCTTGACTGGCCAGTTGTTGAACCTTCGCTGCTAATGCGGCATCGGAGTTTTCTCCCGCTTCCTGCCCCGAGACGAGGAGGATAGGGAGCAAACATCCGGAGAACAGTAACCTTATCCTTCTCATAACGGTTGCTGGGGGTGGGTTGATCGAATACGACTGTGACGAAATCCGATTATTTCAAACGCCGTAGCGTTGTCATTAAATAAATCAGTAAAACCAGGAGCGAAACGGGCGGAGGCGCTGAACCGGATTGCGGGATCCGATCGCCGGCCAGCGGCAGCGACATGTCGGCGATCGGATCGTTGGGGCAGGTCAGGCCGGAGGACGGCTCGGTTTGGGGAAGGAAATCGACGCGCCATGGTTCTAATCGGTTGTCCCGTTGCCGGATTATTTCCGAATATCGGCCGGTCGTGCCTCTTCGTCCGGCGGTAGATCGCCGGTTCGGCGCTGCGTGTTTTGCGCTACCCCGATCGGTGGGTAAAAAGGCGTCGTGAATCTCTCGTTTCGAGCGGTCGAGGATGCGTGAGGTTAAAACTGGCCCGGGGATCTGTTGAACTCGGCGTTCTTCCCGTCCTTGAGCGCGAGCTTCGAACGGCGGCCGGCATCGGAACGGTTCGACGCTCGGGAGGCGTCTGGGGCCGGTACTTGGTTTCCGTCTCGATCACCGGCCAGTCGACGGCTTGAACACGGGATTGTTTTTCGTTCAGTTCGTCGGGTCGTGTCCGCCGTAAAAGTGATGCGCCGAGCCTCCGATGATAATTTTGGGTTGGGCGACGAATAAACTGGCGTTGGCCCATTCGACATGGCCGTCCAGATAGCCCTCGTTCGAACCGTCGGGAGCGTCGCCTTGCCGGTTGAAATGATTGACTCCCCGCATAAACGGGTCCGGGTCGCCGGGGCGTTTCCAGTCGTTATTCAATTTGCGGTTAATGTCCGTCCAGAGCACGCGATAGTAGGGATTGTCGGTATTCTTCAGAGCAAAGATCTGGGAGCCGTTGAAGATGCGTTTTCTCGGATAGTAACTGAGGTTTTCGTTGTAATTCTTGTTGCCCGCCCAATAGACGTAACCGAACACCGAAAATTGTCCCGCATTCTGCCAATTCCAGAAATCGTCCCGGCCCCAGTTGGGATTCGAGGGGCAGTAGAAGGAGTCTCGGGGCAAGCTGTATTGTTCGTGGTAGGTGTTGCGAAAATCGATAGAATACCAGTGGGGATTGATATTGCCGTCCGGTTGGAACCAGCCGTCATTATCGTCGGCGTACATGACGACTCCGAAGGTGAGTTGCCGGACGTTGTTAATGCAGGAAGCCCGTTTGGCGCGTTCCTTGGCTTTGGAGAGAGCCGGCAATAACATGCCTGCCAAAATGGCGATGATGGCGATGACCACGAGCAGTTCGATCAGGGTGAAACCATTCCCGGCCGATCGTTCGATTTTGGCGCTCGAGCCGAACCTTTCCGGTAATTGGATTGGCTTTTCGGATCTTGGCGTTGGGGGCGACCGGTGAGTCGGATCGGGAAAGAAGACTGAGGGCATGGTTGATAACCGGATTGCGTTGGCGGCAGGTTGAAAAAGAGCCTATTGTTTGGGTGGGGTGTCCGTCTCGACTTCCTTCACGATGGTGCCGAACATTTGCCCGCCTACCTTCCCGTGCTTCCAGATGCCAACGTATTGACCGTCGTGGAAGATGACCCGGCAACTGAAGGTGCCCAAGCCGGGTATGGTCGTTTCGTCGAGAGTAATAACCGGCGTATCGCCGGCCCATTTCACGGGCAAAGGCATGGGGAGGGTCAAGTCTCGTTTCCCGTATTTGACGCGGGCGTGGAATACCCAGAGATTGCCTTGCGGCAGTTTCTTGACGCTTTTGATCAGATATTCTTCTTGGCGGCCCTTGCCGTTTTCGCGTCCCAAAACCGTGAATTGCCCCACCAACTTGGCGTTGGTCATCATCTTCTCGAAAGCCTTGAATTTCTCGGGGAGCGGCGGCGGTTTCACGGGGGCCGCCGGTTGGGCGAATGCTTCAGGGGTAAGCAATCCGATTACCAGAACGGCGGCAAGGGCACGAAGCGGTGTCATGGGACCAAGCCTACTGCGGAGCTAGCGGGAAATAAAGCCAACATTTTCCGGGCGAGAGTTCCGGCTTCGGCAAACGGTTTTCCCCGAAAAACGTTCGTTCGAGCAGTTCGAGTACGTCGAGCCGTGGAATCCGGAAGACGGGAAGCTTGTTTTTCGGCCCAAACCGTGAGACCATGCTGCCTGAGTCCTCCTTTGCGATGACGAATTCAGACAGGTATTCATGAGTCTGTCCCGACCCCAAGCAGCCGAACCGTCCGATGTCGGTCCGAGGGAATGTTCCCGATTGATGGGCCGGGCGGCGGAGGCGGGAGCGAGCGATCTTCATATTCAACCCAAAGGGGACGGTTCCGCCGAGGTATCCTTTCGTTTGGACGGCGTGTTGCGACCGGTGGAAGTTCTGTCGCCCGAGGCGGCGCCGCTGGTTTGTGGCCGGATCAAGTTTTTGGCCAAGCTGAAAACCTGGGAACATTCTTTGCCTCAGGACGGCAGGATCGATCAGGCGGATATCGACCTGAATCAGGAATTGCGGGTTTCCACATTCCCCACCGTTAGCGGCGAAAAGGTGGTCGTCCGTTTTTTCACCGAACAGAAAATCTTCCGGCTCGGGCGCCTGGGGTTGGCGACGGACTTGCTGGGTGTCTTGCAGCGGTTTCTCAATAGCCGTCGCGGTTTGCTGTTGCTGACCGGACCTTCCGGGAGCGGCAAGACGACCACCATCTACAGCTGCCTCGGTTATTTGGTGGAAACCGATACCCGGCATATCATTACGATCGAAGATCCGGCGGAACAGGTGATCGACGGCGTGATGCAGACCGAAGTGAACGAAGCGAGGGGATTGACCTATCCCAAGGCGATTCGTCATTTGTTGCGGCAGGATCCGGAGACAATCGTCATCGGCGAGATCCGGGACGACGAAACGGCGGAAATCGCGGTTCGGGCGGCTTTGACCGGGCATCAAGTCATTGCCACGCTGCACGCCGGTTCCTGCCAAGGGGTCGTGGACCGTCTTAAGGTCATGGTGCCGGACCGATTCGCCTTGGCCGCCGTACTCGATTTGATCGTCAATCAAAGGCTGGTCCGGAGACTCTGTCCATCTTGTTCGGGACAAGGTTGCGAAGCTTGCGCCCAAGTCGGCTATCGCGGACGCGTACCGGTGGCCGAATGTCTTCGTTTGACCGACGCCGATTGCCAGAGTTTGCGGGTCAGCGACTCGCCGGTTTCGTCGGCGTCGCCTACGTTTTCCGAAGCCATCGACCGGTTGGTCGATGAGGGCGTGACCGATGTCCGGGAAGCCGCCAGAATTCGAAGCTGATGAAGTCCGAGGAATTAGCCTTTTATAATCAGCAATTGGCCGGGATGTTGCGTAGCGGCCTGCCTTTGGAAGGAGCGTTGGCCGAGGTGTCGCGCGAGTTGAAGCGAGGTAAGCTCAAGGAAGAGACGCTGAAATTGAAACAGGATCTTTCGCAAGGCATCGATCTGGCCGAAGCCGTGCGACGCCGAGCCTTCCCGGCGCTTTATCAACGCCTGATGGTTGTCGGCGCTCACTCGGAGCGGTTGGAGGAGATGCTGATTTCGATCGCCGATTACTATCACCGCAGCGGCATCATGTGGAATCGGCTGAAAGGAATCGCGATTTATCCTTTGATCGTCTTGCTGGCGTCGTTTTGCCTTACGTTCTTCTTGGCGTGGACGATAATGACTTCCGGTGTTTTCGCTTTGGCCGGCGATGCGGTCAACCAGTGGACCTTGTTTGAAAACCCGATTGCGGGGACTCCGGTTTGGGTAATATTCTGCGTTTTATTCACTCCGGCGTTTTTGGGAATACTGTCGCTGATTTATTTCGCCGGCGTTTTTGTTCCATCGTTTCGCCGGACGCTGGTTTGGCGGATTCCGGGTTTTCGGGACGCGAGCTTGGCGCAAACGGCGGCTGCCTGTTCGACGATGTTGCGCAGCGGTTTGCCGTTAAACGACGCCGTCGAGATCCTCAGCGGATTGGAAACTCATAAACCGACCAGGGACGAATTGGCCGGCTGGAACCGGCGCATCGCTCAGGGGATCGGCGGTTTCGGAAAAATCGCTCGGGCCAGCCGTTCGATTCCAGGCATGTTTATTTGGCTGGTCGCCAGTTCCGGCGAAGCTTTGGCGGACGGGTTCGATAAGGCGGCGACGTTTTATCAACGCCGGGCAGATTACCGGGCGGACTTGGCCTTGGCCGCCGCCTTGCCCGTTTCCGTTTTGTTGATTGGAGGAATGGTCGTTTTCCAATTGATTCCCTTGCATTATTATTTGAGCCGAGTGATGTCCGCCTCCATGATGTTTTGACGGCCGAGCAGGGAGCGACGATGGACGACGATACGGGAACGGCGGCTAAGGGCGGCAAGCAGGCCGGGCGGAAACATATCGGACCGAGATGGGGCCTGACCTTTTATCGATAGCCGGAGCGGTTGCCGCGGCGCTGCTGATGTTGGTCACGCTGGCCGTTGTCGGCTATCTGGCCTATTTTCTGATTTCCCTCCCGTTGCGCCGTCAAGAAAGGGCCAGCATTTTGATCGACCTTCTGGAAGCGCAGCAGAAACAAGGGTTGTCGTTGAGCGAGACGATCAGGGAAATGTCCCAGACCCGCGATCCCGTTCTGGGCGTTCGCTTTCACTTGCTGGCCGATCATATGTCGACCGGAAAGAGTTTTTCGGAGGCCATTCGGCTGGTGCCCCGTTTGTTGCCCGCAAGCATCCAACAGGTGTTGTTAGCGGGCGAGGCATTGAACGATTACCGGAAGGTTTTGCCGATTTGCCGTCACATGTTGCAAGACGCCGCCGGCACGGTCCGCAACGTTTCGAATCATCTATTGCTGCCCTTGTTGTTGATCGTCCCCAGCGTGCTGGTTTTGTGGATAATTCTCCGTGGTCTCAAACCGAAACTGGAGGAGGTTTTTCCTCGTTTCGAGGAATCGTTGCCCTGGTTCCTGTCGGGGATCATGCAGGCCATGCCTGGGGCCCTGGCGCTGTTTATCTTGATCGCCGGCTGGTTGTTGTTGTGGGCCTTCAGTTATGTCGGAGGTCCTCGGCTGCAACGATGGATCGAGGCGGGCATCAAACCGATTACTCACCCGCTTGCGCTGCTCGTCCCTTGGCGTCGAAAGCGATTGTTGCGAAATTTTTCCCTGATGTTGGGACTCTTGTTGGACGAAGGAGTGCCGGAAGCGGAAGCGGTCGAGATTGCCGCTCGGGCCACGGCCAATAGCGCTTTGCAACAACGCGCCGATAAGTGTATCGGCGCGCTCGACCGCGGAGAATCGCTGGAACAGGCCATCATGCGATTGGATCGAATTCCGGAATTGGGATGGCGGTTGCGCTTGGCGGCGCGTTCCGCGCCAGGATTTCGGGCGGCGTTGAGAGGTTGGTGGGAATGGCTTCATTCTCGGGCCGCTCAGCAGGAACAGGCGGCCGTTCAGTTTTTTTTCGTCGGTATCGTAGCGTTCAACGGCCTATTAATCGCTGTGATCGCCAGTTCGATATTCTGGACGTTGATTAACGTGATCGAGGAGGAATTGCTGTGGTAATTGCCAAGGAGCGTCGTCGCGGAGGGTGGTTGCAGATGGACCTGGCCATCGCGATCGCGATCTTGATGGTAGCGTTGATGCCCATCGTGTATTCCGTCAGTCAGGAGCGGCAAATTTGCCGCTCGCTTTATTTTCGTTCGGTCGCGATGAGCATCGTCGACGGGGAAATGGAGTTGTTGCGGGCGGGACAATGGCGCCGGTTCGCTCCGGGGGAGCATGACTATCCCGTCAACGCCGAGGCTGCGGCGCAACTTCCCGAGGGTAGATTCAGCTTGAGCCGGACCGAGTCGCGAATCCGTTTGGAGTGGACGCCGGCCAATAGGTCCTCGGGAGGCAAAGTCGTCCGGGAATGGTCGTTACCCGATAATCCATGAAGGGCGAGGTATTCAGTGCCGGAAAGAACAGGCGTTCTCGCCAACGAGGCATCTTGTTGCTCAACTGCGTGATCTATTTGGGGGTGTTCGTGGTACTGGTCGGGTTGGGCTTCGTCTTATTGGCTAAATTCGTCGCTTTTCACGGGGATTTCAAACGGGTCGCCGGCGATATTACCCGGACGTTGAGAGCGGGCGAGCAATGGCGGGCCGACGTCAGGAAGGCGAATGGGCCGATCGAGATAAGCCAGGACAACTGGCAGTCGGCATTCATCATACCGCAACGGGACGATAGCGTCATCTATCGTTACGATCGAACCAACGTCTGGAAGGTATTGCCGGGAGGGACGATCGAGTTGCCGGTCCTCAAGGGCGTTGCGGAGTGCCGTTTCGTTCGGGACGAACGAGAGGAAGTCGTCGCCTGGCGCTGGGAAATCGTCTTGAATACCAAGAAGAAGCGGGTCGTTACGCGCCCCCGATTCAGTTTTATCGCCGCCGAACCGGCCTTGGCGGTGGAAACCCGGCCATGAAACTTGAGACTAGCAAACGTCCCCGGCTAGCCGCCATGGCAACCGTCGTGATGGTTTTCATTTTGGCGCTGGTCGTGTTCTTCGTCTGGTTGAACGCGCAGGTGTTGTTTGCGTTGCGGCTGGACATTCAGGATGTCGAGAACCGGCAACGGGAGGTCTTCCAGGAATCCGTCGAACCACCGTCTCCCCATGAAGACGATTGACAATCCGACAGATAGAATCCGGTTGATGGAACGGAGTCTACTGGTTTTCGTTACGGGAATCATGAGTCTGATGCCCGGAGTAGGGTTGTTATTGGCGTGTTTTACCTGTCGTGCGGGATTTACGGTTTGGCGTCAGAGCCGCAAACAATGGAATCCGAGCAAAAAATACGCCCTTGCCGGTTTTTATTTGGCCGTATTCAGCGTGCCGTGGCAGTTCTGCCTGGGCATCCTTGCCGCATTGTTTCTGTCCTCATTGTAACGTTCGCCGATGGAATTGCCTTGCTTGATCGGCTCCGAGTTACGGCAAGCGTCCCGGAATTTACGCACCTACCGGAACCGGTTGATCGCCGGTATCCTGACCGGACTGCTCGGTTTTCTGTTCATCTTCCTGGGAGCGATCGACATTGGGATCGTCGTTAAGGGCAATCGCGACGTTTTCTGGTGGCTATCGGCGCTGATCGCTCTCTACGGAGGTTTTATCGCCGTCTTTTTGACCGGAGACACCATTGCCGGCGAACGGCGGGAAGGGACGCTGCAGCTGCTTTGCCTTACTCATATCGGCATGGTCGATATTATGCTGGGTAAATTGATCGTCGCCGGGATCGGCGCCGCTCAAGTCGCACTGGCATTTCTTCCGGCCTTGGCCCTGGTATTTACGGTCGGCGGCGTTACCATGGGCGAGTTCGTCAGGGTAGGGTTTTTCATTGGGAATACCCTGTTTCTGTCTCTCGGGGCGGGGCTGTTCGCTTCCACCTTGCTGAGAGACGGGCGGCGGGCGGTGATTCTCGGATTCTGGCTGTTGGCGGTCATGGTCGTTTTGCCGCCGCTGGTCAATCAATCGATATTGATCGGACCGTATCGCCCGGCGATCGGGGATCTGTTCAGTCCGGCGGCGACCTTTCGAAGTTGCCGGATCGAGGCGGGGTTGCCGACCGGCGGAGTCTATTATTCGAGTTTGTTGCTGCAGCATCTGATCGCCTGGGGGTTTTTGCTGGCCGCCGGTATTTTCCTCGGAAAAAACTGGCAGAAACCGGATTTGGGAAAAACGCGCGCGGGCTTCGTAAAACAGATCAAGCGGCCCCGAAAAAAATCGTCTGATCGTCAGGACCGTTTCGAGGATAATCCGTTTTTTCGATTGCAGAGTTACGGTTACGGGATTTCGACTCGCATGAAGTTCGGGTGGGCGCTCGGCAGTTTGGCGGTCTTGGGGTTCGTATTGACGACCGGTACTGGAACCGGCTGGATCGGAATCGGGGTTCTGGTCGTTTGCGCCGGTCATGTCTTGCTCAAATTATGGATCGCTTGGGCGGCGACCCAACACATGGTCGAAATGCGGCGGTCGGGGATGCTGGAGTTGGTATTGACGGCTCCGATGGACTGGCGTTTGTTGCTCGAGGGATCTTTGGTCAGCTTGAAAAAAGCCTTTTTACTGCCGCTGACAGTAATGTTTTCGGTCCAATTGATCGTCTTGGCGGTGGTCGACCCGATGGCGATGGGGGCTTTGAGAGGATCGCTTTTATTGGCGATTCCCTTGTTTACGGCCTTGGATATGTTTGCGCTCGCTTGGTACGGAATGTATCAGGGCGTCATGTCTTCCAGCTTGACGCGTGCCTGGTTTAACGCCATTGGAGCCGTGCTGTTAATCCCTTGGTGCATGGTCTGCGTTTTTCTCGTCATTTTGGTAATGCTGGGGGTGCCCGCTATTTTTCACGTCGTGTTCATGCTGTTGTTGCGTTGGTTTTTCGGCATGGCGGTAGGCTTGGCGGTGAGCGTTTGGGCTATCGATCGGCTGCGTAATAGCGTGCGGGAGAGTTTGTCTAACCGGCAGGGTTAGCGGGAGCCATGCTTTCCGGGGAAGGGACGGCTTGCTGTCTTGGTAAAACCGGATGCCCGGAGGAAAAAGCCAGATTGCGACGCAATTTGGTTAACCCGATGGCTTTTATCCTTTACCCCTGAGCGTTGAATTGACGATTTAGGTAATACAGCCGGAATTGTTAAACTCATTGGCAGTGAGCTACTTACAAGAGGTTTCGGCTGAACTCGGTAAAGTTGGATTAAAGGGGAAATAATTTGGCGAAGAACCATTTGGTCGGGGAAAGGTTTCAAATGGCCGAGGCGGTTGCTTTCAATCTGCCGAGGCGAAAACTTGCATTGGGCCGATTGAAATCCTGGCGTTTAACGCGATGTCTAAGACCGTGATTCATCCTCGTTTTATCCGTCGACGACTCATGGAGGCACTTGAGGACTCGCCGGTCGTGTTGCTCAATGGGCCGAGGCAGTGCGGCAAGACTACTCTCGCTCAACTAATCGGTACTCGAGAACATTTGCTCAGCGGAGAAGACCGTCAGAACCGTTCTGCAATACCGAATTACGGTTATCTCAGTTTCGACGAAACGATACCGAGAGAAAGCGCTCGGGAGGATCCCGTAGGATTTATGGCCGGGTTGCCAGAAAGAGTGATTCTTGACGAAATACAACGGGCTCCCGAATTATTCAGACTCATCAAGCTTGACGTTGATCGCAACAGGATTCCCGGTCGATTCCTGTTGACAGGTTCTACCAGCGTTTCGCTCCTCTCCGAGTTGTCCGAAGCTTTGGTGGGACGTCTTCAAATTGTTCGTCTGCATCTGCTATCGCAGTGCGAATTGAAAGCGGAGAATTCTGACGGGGTAGCCGAGTCGGGATTTCTTGCCGCGTTATTCGACAAGGGGTTTTTGGGGTTTAAAAACGAAAGGTTGGGCACTCGGTTGAGTGAGGCCATTGTCGCCGGCGGTTTTCCTCTGGCGCTTGCCAGACCGACAGCGAATCGTCGCGCTAACTGGTACGTCAATTACGTCAATTATGTCGATCAAATGATTCTACGTGACGCGAGAGTTTTCGGTAGCGTGGGTTCGTTTGAGGCAATACCCAACCTTTTGCGTTCGGCAGCGTCACAGACCGCTCATCTTTATAATCTTAGCGACCTCGCCTCACCTTTTGAATTGAGTCGTCCGACAATAGGAAGTTATGTTGCGTTGCTGGAAAAGCTTTTTTTGTTCGAACGGATTCCCGCTTGGCACGGTAATCGATTGAAGAGGTTGATCAAGGCTCCCAAGTTGTTTCTAACAGATACCGGAATTGCCGCGGCTTTATTGGGAATAGATTCCGAATCGTTGCGGAGCGACCGGATGCTGTACGGACAACTTTTGGAAACTTTCGTGTTTCAGGAATTGCGAAGACAGGCGAGTTGGCAAGAGGATCAGAACAGTTTTTTCCACTTTCGCGATAAAGATGGAGTGGAAGTGGATATCGTTTTGGAGAAACGTTCCGGAACGGTTGCCGGCGTGGAAGTCAAGGCCTCGGGAACGGTCAGGTCCGGTGATTTTCGGGGGCTTCGCAAACTTCGAAATTCACTCGGAGCGCGGTTTGTCAACGGGGTCGTGCTTTACGACGGAGAAACCTGTACGTCCTTTGGGGACCGCCTGTATGCGGTACCGATTTCCCGGTTGTGGAGCGTCAATTGATCCGGACCGTTGCCGTTTTATCTCGTCCGCCGAATGACGGTATCCGGAAATAGTCTGGAACCCGAAGACTCTTCGATTTCATTTTCAGAGCTCCTCACTCAGTCGGAATCAGGGGTGGCGATCGCGTTTCAAAGAGATCGGTTCGGGAATTCAAGCCAGTCTCTGACCGAGTGGCGGAAAATTTCCCTGAGCGGTAAAATGACGGGGCATCGTCTTCAACTCGTGCGGTTAACGTTGGTTCGTTGCGCGGTCGGTTTGTCTTTCGTCAGTTATGGGATTTCGGGGGAGGGGAGGATGGTAGTTAATTCGTCTTCGGGATCTGGGTCGATTTCCCGGACGATTGTTCAACTGTCACGGTAACGGAGAATTCCGTTCCGGAAAAGATGGAATACCGCTATGGCGGAATTCCCGCTGGCGGGGTCATTGGATTGGATTCTTTCGTCGATTGACGAAAAACCGGAGTTTCGGGGGCGGCGGTTCATCCGGCATGGTAGTTCGAATTCTGACCGCTAGGCCCGGGGGTGGGTTTTTTTGTAGGCCGCTTTCAGTTTGTCGGTGGATAAATGGGTATAGATCTGAGTGGTCACCAGTTTGGCGTGTCCCAGCAGTTCCTGATCGCTCCGGGGGACATGTACCAGCAAATTCCTCATGAAATGCACTCGGTAACGTTGTCGCCGCGAAGGCATCACTGCGGCGATCGCGGCCTTGAGGCCTTCGTGTTCGTCGGAGATGATCAGCCGGACTGGTTTCAAACCGCGGTGCGGCAACGATCGGAGGAACTCGGACCAACTTTGCCGGGATTCGCTGGAGACGACATCCAACCCAATACCTCGCGGCGTCCTTCCGAATTGACTCCCAAGGCGATCAAGACGGCGACTGACCGGACGTGTCCGTCGAGGCGGACTTTCAAATTGGTGGTGTCGAGCCAGTGAAACATCCAGTCGCCCTCGATCGGGCGTTGGCGAAACTCTTGAACCCATTGATCGAGTTCCTGGCAGATTCGGGACCCTTGGCTGCGAGAGAGGTTCGCCGTTCCCAGCGCTCCGGCGAGTCGCTTCATGCTTCGAGTGGAAACGCCCGGCACCCAAGCCTCCCGAACGACGCCGAGCAAGGTCTCTTCGACGAGACAGCTCCGTGTCAGGAACTGGGGAAAGCAGCTGCCTTTCCGGAGCTTGGGAATCAGCAATTCGAGGTAGCCGACGCAGGTTTTCCAGCCCCGTTTCCGATAGCTGTTGTGTTGATTGGATCGTTGGGAACGGCTCTGCTGAGGCCGGGCGCCGATGAGAGTGGCCACTTCCTCTTCCATGATCCCATTCAACGCGCAACTCATCAGTTCCCGAAGGAAATTGCCCGTCGGCAGCTTGACTTGCGTTAGCCAAGCTGATAGGGTGTCGGTCGTCATCTCGGGGTGGTTTCGAAGATTTTGGTTCTACTACAAAACGCCGAGCCTCTGATCGCGCCCCGGGATGACGGCAAGTCGAATCTGAGAGCGATTACCGGTTTCGCCGACGGTCGGGTCACTGGCGATCCGGCTCCGGGTCGGTCTTGTCGGCGTCGCAAACCCGAGCCAGATCCGCGAGGTTCAGATAACTTCGCGCCACGGCCCATTCGTCGTTCTGCTCGATTAACAGGGCCCCGACCAAGCGGAGGATGGCGGACTCGCAGGGAAAGATTTCGACGGTTCGGGAGCGGCGTTTGATTTCCTGGTTCAAACGTTCGATCGGATTGGTGCTGCAGATTTTGGCGTGCCGGCTTTCGGGGTAGGAAAGATAGGCGAGAACTTCCGATTCGGCCTCGTCCCTCAGTTGGGCGACCTGGGGAAACCGGCTCCTCAATTCCTCGGCGATCTTGCCCTATTGTTGTTGATCCGAGGCTCGTTGCCGAAAGGCGAAAACCGTGCGAACCTGGCTGCCGATCGCCGCTCGCTCGCCTTGGCGGACATGAGCCAGGAGATGACGCAAGAAGTGCACTTTGCAACGTAGCCACGAAGTGGCCAGCGTGCGCTGAATGGCAGCCTCCAATCCTTGGTGGTGATCGGAGATTACCGATGGCACGCCGCGAAGCCCACGGCGCAGCAGTTTCCGGAGGAAATCAGTCCAGAACGTGTTTCCGCTTCGCTGCAGCCGATTTCGAGTCCCAGCACCTCGCGACGGCCCTGGTCGTTGACGCCCAGAGCCAGAGTAGCGGCCACCGAGACGATGCGACCGCTTTCCCGAACTTTGACGTAAGTGGTATTCAACCAAAGAAACGGCCACTGGCCTTCGAGCGGTCGGTCCAGGAACGATCCCACTCGAGTATCGAGTTCCTGACACTGGCGGGAAACTTCGCTGCGTTTGACACCGCTCAAGCCCATGGCTGGCACCAGGGATCTTGAATGACCGAAGTCAACGCGGCTTCCGAGAGCCGACGCGGGGTCAGAAAGGAGGGAAAGTAATTGCCGTGGCGCAATTTGGGGATCGGCAACTCCACTTCACCGGCCCGCGTCTTCCAAGCTCGAGCTCGATTGTTGCGCGACAATTACTTTGCGACACCGCGACAATTACAATGCGACAAATCGGGGGGGAAGAATCCCCCGGTGTCTAGGGGACCCGCAGGGGTGGCCGGAGCCCTGCCCAGGAAAGGCTGCAAGTTCTTCTGATCGGTGGATAGTTGGCCCGTCGGCACGACCACGTGTGCGGACGGAGAACCAACATGACCAAACGACGAGTCACACCTCAGCAGAAGAAACTGTTCATGCAACTGCGCACGAAAAAAGGAGTCGCGTCCGCCGCCGCCGCCATCGGGGTCCACTGATCAACGGGCTATCGGACCTTAGAAAAGGCCAAGGACCAAGCCGGGAATAAACCATCGGAGGATTCCCCGCCCCGCCAACGCACTCGCCCGGATCCCCTGGCCACGTTCTTCGAATCCAAGGTCGTCCCCATTCTGGAGAGATGTCCCGACATCAAGCCCATCACGGTGTTCCACGATTTGCGGAACACCGAACCGGAATTCAAGCCGAACTACCGCCGGACCCTGGAACGGCGGATTCGGGCGTGGCGAGCCCAAAACGGTGCGGAAAAGGAAGTCATGTTCCCGCAGACGAAGCGGCCTGCCGGCACGTTCGCCATTGCCGACTTTACCCACCTGGAGTCCGGGGAAGTCACCATCCAGGGAGAATCGTTCCGGCACCTGTTCTGCCACTTTCGCCTCCCATGGTCGTGCTACCGATTCGTCTCCGTGGTCGTTAATGGCGAGTCCTTTACTGCCTTGGCCGAGGGAATTCAGGGTGCCTTCGCCGAACTGGGCGGAGTCCCCCACGAGCTCCGAACCGACAGTCTCTCCGCGGCCTTCCGCAATCTGGCCCAGGACGTAGCGGAGGACTTGACCGGGCGCTTCAAGGCCTTGTGCGAACACTACGGGATGAAACCGTCCCGCAACAACCGGGGCGTCGCCCACGAGAACGGCGCCATCGAAAGCGCGCACCGTCATCTCAAGGACCGGGTTCGAGGCGAACTGGAACTTCGAGGATCCCGGTAGTTCGAATGCCTGGACGCCTACCGAACCTTCGTCGCGGATATCGTCGCTCGTGAAAACGCCAGGGTGGCGAAGGACATCGAGACCGAACGGGGCCATCTGAACCCGCTGCCGCCGTCGAATCCTTGCGACTGCGAAGAGGTCATGGTTACGGTGACCAGCACCGCCGGCTTCCGCATTCGAAAGGTTTACTACTCAGTGCCTTCGCGACTCATCGGCTACCGGCTCAAGGCTCGCATCTTCGATGACCGGATCGAACTCTTCCAGGGAGAAACGAGGATCGAAACCCTGCCTCGAGGACATCGGACCCACCGTCCCAACGTCATCGATTATCGGCACGTCATCCAGTCTCTGAAGCGCAAACCCATGGCTCTGGCACGTCTGACCTACCGCAATGAGCTCTTTCCTCGAGATGCTTATCGCCACTTCTTCGATCAAGCGATGGAATCCGTGAGCGAAAGACAAGCGTGCCGTCTCACCGTCGATTTCCTTGCCTTGGCTCACGAAAATGGCTGCGAAGCGGAAATCGCCGACGCCATCGAAGCATCGCTCCGGACCGGCTCCCTCCCCGACGTCGAGTCCCTGAGAACTCGCTTTGCGTTCCAGGAGCCTTCCATGCCTCCTCAAGACGTCGCCGTGGGCAACCTCGGTCAGTACTCCAATCTGCTCGGCAACCGCCTCTCGCCATGACCATCCGCTCTACACCGCCACAGGCCGTCGATTCCGACCGACTTTCCCTCATGCTCTCCGAGCTGCGACTGCCCTCCATCGAGACCGAGTGGCGGATCCTGGCTCAACGCGCCGACAAGGAAGGTTGGCCGGCGTCCAAATTCCTCTTCTCCCTCGCCGAACTCGAATTGACCGAAAGGGACAACCGGCGCATCGACCGACATACCCGGCAGGCCAAACTCCTCCCCGGCAAGAATCTCGAAGGATTCGATTTCAGCCTCATCCCGTCCCCGCCCAAAGCACGCGTTCAGGCCTTCGCCTCCGAAGAGAGCTGGATCCGCAATGGAGCCAACCTCCTCATCTTCGGGCCCCCCGGCGTCGGCAAGAGCCACCTCGCCTCCGCCATCGGCCTCTCCCTCGTGCGCCAAGGCCTCAAGGTGCTCTTCACCGGAACCTCCAGCCTCGTCCAGAAAATGCAGGTCGCTCAACGCAATCTCGATCTCGATGGACTGCTCGCGCGTCGCCACAAGTTCCACCTCCTCATCCTCGACGATTTCGCCTGCGTCAACCGCGACCGGGAAGAAAGCGCCGTCCTCTTCGAACTGATCTCCTATCGCTACGAACAACGCTCCATCCTCCTCACCGCCAATCTGCCCTTCGCTCAATGGAATCGAATCTTTCCCGACCAGGCCACCGCCGCCGCCGCGGTCGATCGACTCGTCCATCATGCCACCATCTTCGAGATCAACACCCAAAGCTATCGGTGCCGCACCGCTTTGGAACATCACCGGGCCGACGGTGCTGCCGAGCCGTCTCACAGCGTCAACCTTTCCGCCACAACCGACTCTTCACCAGCCACTCCCACGGCTCGGGAATCTCGATCCTCGACTTGACCGCGGTCTCGTTCCCGTCGCCACCGTTCAGGGAGCCAACAGCCCACGAGAAAGAGAATCCGGAGGCCGGTCCCGAAGTTGCCGAACCAGCGGAGCAAGGTTCGACGGTTGACGCCCGACCTCGAAGGCCGCTCGCCCGGTCATCCTTCCCCATTCCGGCGCACTCTGGTCACAGGGCGCAAATGATGACGGTGAGCCATTTCAGACGCGAGGTTGATCCCGAGAAACAACTCCCCTTCCTTTTCCCCAAGTAGTTTTCTTTTCCAAGCAGTTTTAATCGGAGCCATTGTCATCTCCCGGATCCGAGTAGTCCGCTCGCTGCGTCACGGTGCCAGTCCATCCTTGAACCGTCGCCCCCCTTCGCGGGATGCTCGTCGCTTCCCTTGATCTTTAGTTTTCCGCTTGACCGTCCCAAATCCGTCAGGCAATAAGCCTCCTACGACCGATGCAATGACGCTTGCGCCTCGTGCCCCAAGTGTCGCATTGTAATTGACGCGCTATAAGCTCGATAGCCATTGCGCCACGTGGTGCGTTCGGGATTATTTTCGCCTGACGCCGCCCCGATCAAGGCTGCGACTTCCTCTTCCATGATCGGTTGCGCCTGTTGGCGTATCATTTCCCGGAGCAGATTCGGATCACCGTCTAACTCGGGAGGATCTGGTCTCGGTTAGTTCGGATCGTTCAGCTCCAATATCAATCTTTGCAAAAGTAATGTCATAATTGATCAGGAATTTATTAATCCGAAAAATGAAAAATATTTATTTTTTTTGCAACGTTTTTTGTATTGAGAATGTCTATAAATACGTGAACGATAAACCAACTCAATTTTCTCGTAATCACTATACCTATGAACTACGAACAACTGCGGTAGAAGCTGTTAAAAATGGCTCAACCGTAGCTGAAGTTGTCAGTGTAATGGGTATGTCTGCACGCACAGTATTTCGCTGGCTCGTTTGGTTTTCGACTGGGAGTTACGAAGGACTCAAAGACAATCCTAAATCAGGACGTCCCCGTAAGATTACAGAAGAAATGGCTCAATGGTTATACAACGCGGTGACTATGGGAAATCCCAAGCAATTTCAATTCGACTTTTGCCTGTGGAGTCTCAAAACCATGCAAGTGTTATTGAAACAACAATTCGGGGTGTCGGTTCACGTTTCCACCATCAGTCGATTGCTTCATTCTATGGGATTAACTCCCCAGCGCCCCATCCACAAGTCTTACAAACAAAACCAAAAGAAAATCAAACGGTATCTGGAGATGTTTCCAGGCTTGAAACAACGAGCTGAGCAAGAGAATGCCCTAATTCTCTTTTTGGATGAAGCGCCAGTCCGAGCTGATTATCATCGAGGAACCACTTGGTCTCGAATCGGTGTCACGCCGGTAGTTCGAGATGCCGGGGATCGCTATTCGATTAAACTAGTTTCAGCCATATCCGCTGACGGGCGGATGATATTTAACATTTTCAAAGGAAAAATGAATGCCCAGCGTTTTTGTGAGTTTTTATCGAAACTCTCTAAGGATGTGGGACGGAAAATAATTGTTGTTTGTGATAACGCCAGCTATCATACAGCAGATTATACCCAAGAGTTCGTAGCCGAAAACGATAATATTGAAATGAAATATCTTCCTCCATACAGCCCTGAATTAAATCCCGATGAGCAGGTTTGGAACCATTTAAAGCAAAGATTAGCTAAAATAATGATACCCAACAAAAAGACGATGCAACAGAAAATTCAAAACATTATGCAATCCATCCAAAAGAAAATGGGAATGTTCCAATCATACTTTAAATTGGATGATACTCGATATATAATTACATGACATTACTTTTGCAATGATTGATATTTCTTCCCTGGTTGGGCGATGATCCCAATCTGCCGAAAGTCCATGGAGGAGACCGATCACTCGAAATCTTTCGATTCCCGGAGGCTCCAAATGGGACACAAGCAAAATCAACGGTAAAAGCAGCGAAATCACGTGCTTTTTCATCGTTTGATGCCAGATAATTACTTGTTTTCTCCCAATTTCAGACTTCCTGACATGACCTAACCATAGAAACGATTAAAATTCATCAAAAGCCAATAAAATCAGCTTTTTTCGAAAAATGCGGTTGACATTTCGAAATTTTGTGCTAATAATACAATTGTGCACAAATGCGAATCACGGAACTCGTTTAATTTCGATTCTCAGCCTCAAAATGCGATCGTTATCGATGGCCAAATTGCGATGTCATCGCAAGACGGCATGACCTGTTATTTTTCCGATTTGGAACCGATATTTCAGCATGCCGATAAAGACCAGGCTTCGCGGCGCCTGATCATTGGCATGCTTCATGTGACGAATAAGATTTCTCAGAAACGTTTGACCGAAGTGTTTGGAGTCCATCGAAACACGGTGTCGTCTACCTCGGCTCAATTCCGTGCCAAGGGAATGGCTTCTTTCTTTGAAAAAAAAAACGGGTCGAGGCCGCACAGTTCTGACTCCAAAGATCATTGAATCAGGAATTCAACTGCTAGCCGAGGGGAAGAGTCAACGCGGTGCCGCCAAGGTTCTGGGAATCAATCCGGTCACCTTTCATTTGGGTTGTAAAGCGGGACTGATTCAAGTGCCGTCAAAGCCTTTGAAGACGGAGGCTCTCGAAACCGAGAAAAAGCTGGCTAAGGCCACGGAACGTTCCGAACGAAATACCAAGGACCGGCAGACGTCGAGAGGTCGTGCGACTCATGACGTGATGGGGCGTCAGTTGGCTGCCAAGGGGAAATTGGCGGCGGCAAAGCCTACTTTCGACAAGACCCATAAAGCCGTGGAAAACGGTGGCGTCCTAACCGCCTTGCCGATCTTGATTCAAGAAGGATTGCATCATGGGGTCAACGAATATCTGAAGCTTTCGAAAGGTTATTACGGCGTGACGACGATTTTGAATTTTCTCGCCTTTCTCAGTTTGGCCAGGGTTCGGAATCCTGAAGCTATCCGCTATGAAGCCCCGGGCGAATGGGGAATTATCCTGGGCTTGGACCGATGCCCTGAAGTTAAGACCTTGCGAGGGAAATTACGCCATCTGTCCGAAAACGAATGGTCGGTTCGGACTTGGCAAAAGAACGTGTTCCGTGATTGGATGAACCAACCGCAGAATGCCGCGGCGACTTTGTTAGTCGATGGGCATTCCAAGGTTGATACCGGTCGCCGGGGAAAGCTTCCCAAGCACTATGTCTCGCGAGAGAAGCTATGTCTTCCCGCTACGGCGGGTTATTGGCTTGATGCCTTGGGAGGCAGTCCTTTGATGTGCCTGCATCAAGCTCTCGACCCCAAAATGGTGGCAATGATCGAACAAGTGATCGTCCCGGAATTGAGACAGAACGGGAAAGTGGGAGAACCGGGTCCTGACCTGACCCGAACCACTTCGATTGATCCCTCGGTTACTTTAGTATTCGATCGCGAAGGATGGTCTCCGAAATTATTTGAGAATCTAGCCAAAGCCGGCATCGCGGTGATTACTTGGACCAAGAATCGGCAAAGCGAAGATTGGTCGGCAACCGCCTTCCGGGAAACCGAAGTCCCCCGGTACGGCCCGGCGGAAACTCTCACGAGAAAAATGTGGTTGGCCGAACAAACCATGCCACTAACCAAACGCCTGAACGTCAGGGAAATCAGAAGACGGCTTGAAGATGGCAGGCAGTTGTCAATGGTGACTACCCATCCGACTCTGTCGAGGCCCCAAGTCGCTGGAGCAATGTTTTCAAGGTGGTCTCAAGAAAACTTCTTTAAATATATGCGACAAGAATTTAATTTGGATTCCTTAACCACTCAGGGTCTCGAAGAAATCGATCCTGAAGCCCGAGTCGTCAATCCCGAAGCTCGACAACTGAACAAAGAAATGAAACTAACCAAGCTTCGGCCAGGCCGACTCAGAAATCGATTGGCTGAACCGGCTTTGTCAAGAAACGTTCGAATGAAATATGAATCTGAATCAGCCCAAGCCGAATCCGAAGCGCAAACCTTAAAAACAAAGCTCGAAGCAACCCCGACGCACGTCAAAAATGGACAGTTATCAGAACCACTGCAAACCTTGCCGTCCGTCGATCGATTAATCTATGATACGATCCGGATGATGGCTTATCGAACCGAAGTACGAATGATGAGCCCGATTATCCTGGCTCAAGGAAAAAAGCGCAACGCTCGCAAACTGCTTCAAGCTTTATATCGGGCCAAAGCCAATATTATTCCTGAAGATCAAGCGAAGTCATTACGGGTTCGAGTTCTTGGGCTTGGCAGCACTGGATTAGATCAAGCGCTCAACGGATTATTTTCCGAATTGAATGGATTAGGCGCGACTTATCCTGGGACAGATCTTCGAATGATTTACGAACTCGCGAATTGAAAATAATGCACAAAACAAATTTAGCAAGGTCAGGAAGTCTGAATTTATGTCCGTAATAACCGATAGTGGTCTAAATTAACAACTAGTGATTCGGCTAGTGGGAGCCCCTGTAACTATCCTGCCCATCGATAGTTGACGAATCTCCATAGCAACCACCAGTGTATAAGGACAAACACTATCAGATACAGATATCTCACCCGCCGCGACTCTTTAGCTAACCAACCCAAGGTTAGAAAGATAGGAAAGGCTACCGATAGAAATCGGGTGTAGGAAGTATAGGTTCCGCTCATGGCAGGCAGGATACACAGCATATAGAACCATGGCAACATATCTTTGCATCGCCACCAAAGTGCGGGAATCAGGGTCACCACGAAAAAAAAGGCGATCCGATCGATCATCGAATGATGGAAGTCATGCACATGGTTGACATCGAACCACCCTTGGATGAATTTTGGGAGATTGAATAAGTTGCCGATGGAATGGACATGTCCCCAGTATTTTTGCGCTTCAACACCCTCGAGAGGATTGCCAGTCCAGTATCGCATTAGTGCTAGATAGAGTCCCCAACCAGCTGCAGGTGCTAGTATTAAAGCAAAGCATTGGACATACTCACTGATCTCCACCTTCTGGCCATCGGTTATTCGCAAGCGTTCTCTCGATATCCATTTCCAAGGAGGGAGGCAACTCTTCGGGGTCAAAAGCAGGAGATGCCATCCGATGGGAATTATGGCAAAAAGACCCACACCGCGGGTCAGGGGCAACAATAGAGCAGCGGTGATGGCAATGAGATATTTTCGATGTTCCATTCCATGCCACAACAGCATCAGCAGAAGGAAGAAGAGCGATTCGGTGTAGATGAACTGGTAGAATAAGCTGCCCGGGAATAGAACCAGCATGAGAGTGGAGCATCGGGCTACGGCTTCCCCAAATCGTTTTCTGGCCAAAAAGTAAAACAGACACCATCCCAACAAAGAGAATAAGTTGCTGAGAATCATTCCCCAGAGAATATAACTACCCCCACAAACCCTCACAGTAGCATAAATAGCCATTGGCCATAGAGGGTAGAAGGCGCAAGATTTGACTCCTTGATCATATCCATACTCTGCGAGATACAGATAGTGTTCAGCATCCCAAGTGGCAAAGAGGTTCTCTAGTGAAGAACGTTCCTTCTGCATCCAGATGTCTGGAAACCAGCTTTGCCGAATACTCAATGCCTTGGAGGTTTCAAAACTCGGATAAAGTAGAGACATCAAGGAGACTAATACAAGGTAAAGCAGCTTGGCAATACTGACTCCAGCCAAGAATTGCAAGACAGAAAATCCCCTCTCCTCAGGATGCCGAGCTTGTTCAATAATGCAGTTCATTTACCCCAAGATTGAGAATAACCTTCGCAAACTCTTGCTATTATTGGTTTCGTTAATGCTGGTGCCATTTTATTACGAGTGCTAGTGGAGGCGTCGATGTCGGTTCTAAACCATCGGCGATGGTTTTTCGCACATACAGGGTAGGACCATCCATCAATGCATTTAAAGTCTAATGTCGGCTTACCCGTGACCTGGAATTTATTCCGGTAATTAACTAATCGGTTTGGTTCGCAGCGATCCCGGAGGCTCCAGATCGGCGGCTGTGCCGACGATGGTTCGGGCCAGGGTTGGGGCGAAACAACGCCTTTTTCTCTTTTCTCGGTTTGAAAAAAGCGGTTTTGCAAGTATCTCATAGAGCGTATTCCAGATGATCGTAAATTTAAGATCTGCACAGATGCATGCGGATGGTTTCAATCATGATAAGCTGCCACCAGAAACAGTCAACAACATTCACTCGGTTTCAGAATTCCAGACATAGGCAAGGGAGAGGAGAAAGTTCCACCCAGCCGATATAATGATGGCAGCAAAGTTAGCCAGATAAAGATTGATGTTGAAGTGGTGGTGGAGAATGTGAAGGACTAGGATGGCGATCAGAATGCCAATGCCGCACACCAGGTTGAAACGGAGAAAACGAACGATTAAGGAGAACTGACGAGATTGGCGGCCACTGAAGGTCCACAGATGATTCCAAGTGAAATTGTTGATCATAGCCATTTCGGCAGCCATGGCCTTGGCTAGGGAAATGGGAACCTCAAGAAATTCGACCAGCACCCAAAGCAGAGCCATGTCCACCAGTATCCCGGACATACCCGTCGCCAAGAACTTAAGACCGTGATTCAGCAATCCTCGTACTCCTTATTGGGTCCCACTGTCACCTTTCTCCGGACGGACTGCGCCCAACCTAGGGAGGGGACGGTGCTGTCATACTTGGGAATGGAACTGGGGAGTGCGAAATCAAGTTAGAACTTTAGACTAATCGAGGATAATCTCTTATCGAGAGGTGGCATGCTTTTGCATCCAGAGAATATCTAGGTTGTTTGGCATCTGAACATCATCCTTAGGCGGATCTTGGGTGCGGGAATCCTCCCATCGCTTCTGTTCCACGTGTCCGTCGGCGAAGGCGAAATGCGCCCCTCCGGCATGAATGACAGTTGGTTTGTCCCTCAGCATCCAAGTCAAGGGATTGTCAGGAGAGAAGGCCCACTGCATTCCGAAGGAGGCATCGTTAATAGTTTCCACTCGTTCTTCAGCGAAGGTAAAGCGCCTGGATGGCTCCCGGATCTCCGAAATATAGAGGTAGGTTTTCGCGGCATAGGTGCCCAATCCATCGTAACCCATGAAGCAATTGAGGGAAATGGTTCTGCTTCTGCCCTCACGGATGACATTATCATCGAATTCCAGTTTTGCCAGGGGCTGTGAGGGACAGCGCCACAGTTTCACGTCATTGACATAGGGAGCCAACAGGCTCTCCTTGAGGAAAGCGGTGTTGGTTACATCGGAATGTCCCGGGTGTCCCAACCAGCCTTGCACCCAAGTGAAGCCCAGCGGTATCCGTTCCCCATTGGGCATTTCTCGACCGTCTTGATTGGGCAGCACGAGACCCGAATGGTCCGTAGCGTACATCTCAAAGGCTAACCCGAACTGTCGGTAGTTTGAGATGCAGAGGATGCTCTTTCCCTTGCGCTTGGCATAATTCAGAGCGGGGAAAAGAAGCGCCGCCAGGATGGCAATCACGGCAATCGTCACCAACAACTCCACCAAGGTGAATCCAGATCTGTAAATCTTCATGATTTCTAAAGCTAGTGAATGGGATCATATCAAATTCGATCGCCGGGACTATTGCGTTATATTCCCCCCTTCTTCCGGTCGAGCTCCGCTCTTCCTATGATTAGTGGAGTGCTGCAGCGGAGAGAGGTTAGAGCACCTCCGTTGGTGAGAACATATGTCCGGCGAAAGCATCATCGGTTCACTGGGTACAAGGGTAATCTATCAAACCTTGGCGATGGTGTCAAGTGATAATCCATTAGTGTTTTGCATTGGATCTGCCAGCGTGAGAAGATGAGCCGGGTGCTCTCGAAAACGATGTCCACTACGACACCGCCGGTGGCAGTGCCACGTAGGCAAGGGCGATGATTCAGGGCCTGGCCCACCCGATTGACCGGAGTTCTTCCCTGGGAACGCAACTGTCGATCCCCGTTGATGTATTTTCCCGGCGCTAGCCCAGCCCCCAAGAATAGAAATGCTCTCGCATCAGGAAGGAAGAGGTCAAATCGGGACCGATTTCGGCGGCGCCCAGAAGCGTCGTCTCTACCCCGATGGTCGGAATCGCCGTCAAACCCACGCCCAGGAAGATCTTGAGCCAGCCGTGCGCGTCCCGTTCGAGAATTTCTGTCGAAGTCCTTGGCGCCGAGGATGGAGTTCGGGGCCGAATACGAAGTTCCCGAAGGAGAATCCGAGGTCGACGCCGATTTCTCGTCTGAGGTTTTCGCCAGCGCTTTCAGCTCGGCTTGAACGGTCCGCTTCAGGATCCCGATCCGACGATCGATGAAATCGCAGTGCTTCAGACCCTCCTTGAGGTCATCAGACGCTCCCTGCGCTACGTCCCTTCCAGACTCGCGGCAACCCGATCCTCCGAAGCCTTGATGAGGTGATTCCGCAACGTCGCCAGATGCCGCGGGTTCCCGATCGCCCTCGACGATCGCACCCAGGATCGCCAGTCCGCTTTTGCCCATAATGTTGCTGATCACCGAATCGAGCCGCATGTTCATCTAGGTTTACAGAGCGACAATCAAGGTGACAGTTTTGACGTCGCAATAAATGGTTAAATACGAAGTTTACAGGGAGACGGCAACAGGTTTTTCTGGAGGAGTGATTGAGTCCCAAGTAATGGTGTAACTAACCCTTCGGAAGAGCAGCTCGGTCCGGGCTCCTCGGCAGAGTCTGGATCACCACGATTGCCACCCCGATTCGTGTCGGGATTTCGGGGCATGATGTCGAAATCTGGACCAGGGACAAGCCTTTTTTTCGGGAGACCGAAATACGTTTTGCGGGGGCACGCGTGACGACCGGCGGTCGCAGCACTCGTTCCGTTCGGGGTTCGCCTACGGCTCTTGGTACCGCGTTTCCTGGTATGAATCAAGCAAAGGACTCGGAAGAGATCAGGAGAGCCATTCCGGGGCTCTTCGCCTGCGATCTGGCGGGACAAACTAACTTCGGATTGCATCATGCCCGAGAGGAGACACTACGGTGCGTGGCACTGGTCAATTCCGCCCCGCGTCCCTTGACGCTACTTGAAAAAAACTGCTTGGAAAAAAAAGCACCAGGAAACACGCCCCCCAAGGAAAAGAACCCGAGAGTGCGGGTCAATCTCAGCGACCTTCCGATTGACGGGGCCAACCCCCCGCTAGCCTCGATTCCCAACGGTCATAATTGATGTGAAGCCTGTCACCCCCGATCACAGAAAGCTAATCCGTAGTCGGCGTTCTTGAAGCCAAGGCACAGCGATGTCGGTTTCATCGTAGGCGGCATTGAGAAGGAACGGATTGTTTGCCCGTCGACCGATCCGGACTTCGATGCTGTCGTTGCCGATCGTGATGTCCGCCGGTGCTTTGATAAAGTTCCGGAATAGCGTGCGAGATTTCGCGGTCTGCTTGCCATTGCCGATCCGAACGGCCAGTAGCCGATACAGGCCGCTGGCCATGAGAGTGAGTTGCAGGTCGAGATCAATCTTCATCGGCACGGCCGCGGACAGTGCATCCATGTGGAAGAAGTCGATCGCGTCAGCGATAGCGTTCTCGATCACCATCCGCCGGGCATAGCGGTCGACAAGTTGGTTGGCAGGCGTTTTCATCTGGTTAGTGAGCAGCAAGGTGGGTTGTTCCTGACCCAAATCGCACACGGTGAGCTGCCGGATGTCTTCGGGATAGCCGGAGATCTGAACGCGTTGGTCCAGCACCCGCGGCGTGCGGTAGATACGTCCGACATTGTTTAAACGCACCTGTTTCCAGTCACTCTGCGGCAAGGTGGCAATAGCATCGAGCAGCGATTTAGAACGTTTGCGCCGGGTCAGAAAATCAATGCCCATGGCGTTGATTCGTCCGAGATTAGCATGAGTCGTCAGCCGGGAATCGAAAACTAACTCTCTGGGCGGTCCGCCGTGGCGTTGCTCCCAAAACTCGATGAAGCGGAGAATTTCGTCGTTCTGATCCTTCTTGCGGACTTGGGCATTGGCGTAACAGAACAGGCGAGCATCGGCATCACGGGCCAAGAATGCCAGGATGCCTTTCTGCCTGCGGCTTCGCTTGAAGACATCGTGTTTTTCGATGGGCGTCTCTGGATCCTTGCCATGCCAGGGGATGGTGTGGAAATCCAGATCGAAGGAACCGTCCCCTTCAAGGTCGGTTTCCAAGCTATTCAGTGCCCGGTGCCAGCGGTCCATGAGAACGAGGCACCGTTTCGGGTCGACGCGCCCGGAATACTCGGTCAGGGTGGAGCGTTTCGGCATGACGTTCAATCCGGCGAACAAGGCGATTCCAGGATCGAGAATGTCGGCCATGACATGCGGCGGCCGGCCTAACCCCCAGAGCTTCAATGCTAACAGAGACCGGAATGCGTGACTCGCGGGGATCATCGCGCTACCCGGCATGTCGCTGTCATTAACCATTTGATCGAGATTGAGCCGGACGAGTTCGGGGACGAACAAAAACAGTCCGCCGAATTCAGTGTGTAGTCGTTGCGGCGCCAGATTGAGTTCCCGAGCGTCGGCAGCCGGGGCGGCGACGGGTCGCAGAGCGGCTTCGCGTCTGCCGGGCGATCGGCGCGGCAGCTTGCTGATGCCGTTTTGGTGAAGGGTGCGCTGTACGGTAGTCATTCCGGCAGGCATCCCTTCGTCCGTAAGCTTCCGGCTGAGGTCCCCGACCGAGAGGTCAAAATTCTTGCGAAGTTCCAGGATCCGCCGGTCCCGCCGCAGTCGAAGAGGTTCCTCAGGGTTCACTTTCGGCCCCGGTTTGTGCTCGGCGAAAAAAAATGACAGGTCGGGTTTTCTGCGATATTTCGTGCCCAGATTGCGGAAGGATCCGAGGCTGTAGCCGAAGCGTTCCGCGGCCTTCCGAGTCTCAAGGCCCTCGACGAAGTGAGCCCTCAAGGCTTCGTACTGACGATGTGTCCGAGTTTCCGGCTTGAGGAAAGGTTCGGTCAAGTCTGTCATATCAATTCGTGCAGTTTGAATATAACTGCCACAATACTACACAATTGACGTTAGAGCAAGTCGGAAAGGCATGGAAATTCGCTGAATGTATCGCTTGCCACGAACTTTCGGCTTTAAATTCTTGAAATAAAGCCTTTATTTAGGGTGCGAGTTCTAAATAGGATTCAGGTTCGCGACTGGATGTTTGCTTAATAATTTATCATAACACCTTGACGATTGCATCCAAAAACCCATAATTCAATGATTTCATGCTGGCTGCATCGGGATTTTCAAAGTGCCGAAAACCACCTGAAGAGACGGTTAATAGAAAAACCCCCCTTAAACGCCACTCACTGAATGGTATTGGAATAAATCAATGAGCCTTGTCCCGTAGGCTGATTCACATTAATTGTTGCCGTTGGGAATTGAGGCTAGCGGCGAACGGTCAAGTGTCGGCGACGATTGGTCGGATCGCCCCGGGATCCAAGTAGTTTTTCTCGTTCTGCCACTGGCGGTTTTGCTGCCGGAGCAAGGTGCCTACGAGGCGAAGAATCGAGTCGGCGTCAGGAAAGACACCTACGGCATCCGTGCGTCGTTTGATTTCCCGGTTGAGTCGTTCGATCGGATTTTAGTGCTGTGGAGTTGGTTCTGCCAGGCGAGGGTAAACTGCTGAGACGCCAAGACATCGGTTTGGGCTTGGATCATCGTTTCCGAGATTTGGGGATATTGAGTTGCCAATTGATCGGCCACCTGTTGCCAACGGCACGGGGATTCGCCTCGGAGGGGGCAGGATTCGCCGGGGTTCCGGACGATTCCCGAGCGGTTTCGGGCTCGTCCGTTCGGAAAGCGGATCGGATCAGTTCGGCGATTCGGGCTTGATCGCTCCGGGGAACCTGCGCCAGCAAATTCCACATGAAAGGCACTCGGCAACGTTGTCGCCGCGAAGGCATCACCGCAGCGATCGCGGCCTTGAGGCCTTCGTGTTCGTCGGAGATGATCAGCCGGACTGGTTTCAAACCGCGGTGCTGCAACGATCGGAGGAACTCGGACCAGCTTTGCCGGGATTCGCTGGAAATGACCTCCAACCCCAACACCTCGCGGCGTCCTTCCGAATCGACTCCCAAGGCGATCAAGACGGCGACTGACCGGACGTGTCCGTCGCGGCGGACTTTCAAACAGGTGTCGTCGAGCCAGAGAAATATTCAGTCGCCCTCGATCGGGCGTTGGCGAAACTTTTGAACCCGTTGACCGAGTTCCCGGCAGATTCGGGACCCTTGGCTGCGGGAGAGGTTCGTCGTTCCCAGCGCTTCGGCGAGTCGCTTCATGCTTCGAGTGGAAACGTCCTGCACCCAAGCATCCCGAACGACACCGAGCAAGGTCTCTTCGACGAGACACCGCCGTGTCCGGAACTGGGGAAAGCAGCTGCCTTTCCGGAGCTTGGGAATCAGCAATTCGAGGCAGCCGACGCAGGTTTTCCAGCCTCGTTTCCGGTAGCTGTTGCGTTAGTTGGTTCGTTGGGAACGGTGTTGCTGAGGCCAAGCTTCGATCAGAGTGGCCACTTCATGTTTCATGATCCCATACAACGTGCAACTCTTGATCTCACGCAGAAAATTGCCCGTCGGCAGCTTGACTTGCGCGATCCAAGCCGATAGGGTGCCAGACGTCATCTCGGTGTTGTTTCGGAGTCTTTAGTTTGTAAATTGCCGATTCTCTGATCGGCTCCCGGGATGACGGCAAGCCGAAACTGGGAGCGGACGCCGGTTTTGTTGGCAGTCAGGTCACTGGTGATCCGGCTCCGAGTCGGTTTTTTCGGCGTCGCAACTCTGAGCCAAATCCGTGAGATTCTGATAGCCTCGAGCCACGGCCCATTCGTCGTTCTGCTCCATCAACAAGTCCCTAGTCAAGCGGAGGATAGCGGACTCTCAGTGAAAGACTTCGACAGTTCGGGAGCGGCGTTTGATTTCCTGATTCAAGCGCTCGATCGGATTGGTGCTGCAGATTTTGGCGTGCCGGCTTTCGGGGTAGGTGGGGATCGGCAACTCCACTTTACCGGCCCGCGTCTTCCAAGCTCGAGCTCGATAGCCGTGGCGCCACGTAGCGCGTTCGAAATTATTTTCGCCTAACGCCGCCCCTTTCAAGGCTGCGACTTCTTCTTCCATGATCGGTTGCGCCTGTTGGCGGATCATTTCCCGGAGCAGATTCGGATCGCCATTTAACTCGGAGGGATCTGGTCCCGGTTGGTTCGGATTGTTCAGCTCCAATATTTCTTCCCTGGTTGGGGATGATCCCAATCTGCCGAAAGTCCATGGAGGAGATCGATCACTCGAAATCTTTCGATTCCCGGAGGCCCCAAACGAAGGGAGCGTAGCGACCGTAGTTTGAGGCCTCCGGGAATCCACTCCTGTACCACCAAATGGGACACAAGCCGTTCAAATGATGGTGGTGTCGGATGATTTGAAAGGCTTGGAGGCCAGGCGGCAATTTGATGGCTCCTGGAAGGGGTTTATAGGTTTGAATGCTCCTTTGATCGATGCGGCCGGGTCCTTTCTCCGGGTTATCGGTGAACCGGTCCTGGGCCACTCGATCCCAATCCAGGCTGGTCAAAAATTGCTAGAGTTCGGAATGATTCTCTTTAACCGCGAAGAGAAAATGGACTCCGCTAACCAACACGATGGCATCGGCCATGACTCGGTCAGTATGGAGCGCATCAATCGTAATGATGGCTCCCCGGATAGCGACATCCTCCAAGAGAGCCGCCATCGCCGCCTGTTCGCCACCTTGATCTCGGCAAAGGCGAACGGCGATGGGCACCGCATCTGATGGTGCACGAGGATGACGGTCTTGAAATGCTCCTGGCTGTGGCGATTAGCTCCGTTGATTCGCTTACCGTCAGCAGCCAAGGTTTCCAAGGGTTGTCGAGTCAATTGAGCCGTTACCCAGCGGTGAGTTGCCGCTGGCAAAGCTTCCGGGGCCGTCTCGGTCATGACCCGGTGAATCGTCGCGAGAGATGGGGCCACATAACGGCCCTTGGCGTAGCGCCACGCCCCGAGAGTCCGCAATTGGTTGGGCGTCATTTTGGGGGCATAACGCGAAGTCGCCAAGGATCCGACCTTGCCGGCTAATCGAGCTAAGATGCCGATAGCGAAGACCATTTCCAGCCGATGTTTGCGTCCTTGGGCCCGGCGAAAATCAGCCGTTTCCGCTAGCAGTTGCACCAATGATTTCAACCGTGTCGGGGACGTTTCTACCCGATGCACTTGGGTCCCCAAGACGGATCGTCCTGACGGTTCCTTAATCGGGAACAGGCTTGGGGTGCGCAAGGGATAAACGTACTTTTCCTTCAGTTTATGGTGCCGAGCGGTATAGCGTCCGTTGCTGCGAGCGTAGCCTTTCGATCACCCTGCCGCCTGTCAATTCCCCGCGCGATAGCTCGGGCCCGCGAAGGGTTGGGGATCGACGAAAGTTTCGGACAATTCCAGCGGATGTTCCCAAGTCGGTTGCCAGTCGGCACTCAGACGGCGCAGCATTTTGGCCATGACGCGGTTCCCCAGATTGCGCCCTTCGCCCCGCTCGGTAAGCAGGAGGAATCGAGTATGGTTGGCAATCAGATACAGCCGACCATACTGCTCTCGCTTTTTCCACCCGAGCCACCGATCTCGCGAGCGACTTTGGAACACTTCGCTTTGCCAGCCGGCTAAAGCCAACCACCGGCCGTGGCACTCGGCAACCTAACGCAGACCGCGTCCGACAAAGCCTTTGAAACCCAAGCTATGGTTCTGATCCATCAGCGAATCCCAGCGTCTTCGCTCACGGCTCTTCCCCAATCGAACGGTCGCCAGCTTGAGGTTGAACTTGAGGTCCCTGAGGAACCAATAACGACCTGAGAGCGAAAAGCCAGCTTTATTTTTCCATCCCGAAGGCGATAAAGTTTCGTCTCTATGGTGAAGAGAAAAAGCGAACTATGGCCCAAAATCGGTGACACTGGCCTCTAGCCTCAATTCCCAACGGCAACAATTAATGTGAATCAGCCTACGGGACAAGGCTCATTGATTTATTCCAATACCATTCAGTGAGTGGCGTTTAAGGGGGGGACTTTCTACCATTTTCAAGGGGTTTTTCAGCCCGATTTTCAGATTTTCGGATAGAGCTAACATCAGGCGATTGCTATCGCGGATTGGCTGGTATGCTGCAGGTGCTGACAGCCCGTTTCATCGAATGCCGTTGGCTTGGGTTGCCGGTGTCCATCGTGAGCCGAGATTGATGGGATGATGATCCGGAATCGGTTGGCATCAGCCATTTGATCGGTTAGAGGCGGTTGCCTGTTCCAGCGAAGGATCGTAGAGGGAACCGTTTTGCAGCATGGCACAAGCGACGGAGATGAGCCGATCGGCGACGCTTCTCAAGGCTCGAGCATGTTGATGTCCCCGTTGGCGAAGCGCGGTATACTTGCGTTTGCTGATAGGATCTCTTTGGGCGGCCACTCTGGCCCAATGATACCTGGCATCCCGCAGTCGGGGGTGAGCCGCCATTCGTCGAACCACGAAATGTTGTTTTCCGGAGCGCCGGGTTACGGGAGCGATTCCGGTGAGGCAGCGCAGGGCCGCTCGATCACGTTTTTCGAACCGATGAAAAGCTTCGGCCAACAGGATGCCAAGCACGATTCGACCCACCCCGGGAATTGATCTGAGAATGGCGATATCCTGATGGAGAGCCGGAGTTTGGTCTGTTGCCGACGATCCCTCTTCGGGGGAGCTGGCTTGCAGGGAAGCCGCCAGTTTCTCGGTCGTCTCGTCTATCTGCAACAGCGTGGCATTGAGTTCTTCCATGGTCACGGCCAGTTGTTTGAAGGCGGTATTGAGCGCCCCCATGGCCCCCTCAACGGTACCCTCGGCGATGGTCACCGCCGGTTGACGCCGTATCTTGAGGATTTGCTCGGCGGAGATTTTCCTGACTTTATGCCGGGCGAGCAGTTTGGCTACGGTGCCGACGCGGATTCGTTGGGCTTTTTCGGGAGTGGGAATGCGGTTCCAGAGTTCGCGGATCCAGGACTTGGACAAATCCGGTTCCAATTCCAGAAACTGGGGGAAATAGCGCCAGAGATGTTGTTTGATCTTATTGGTGAACTGCGTTTTCGAGGAGGTGAGATCTTCGGCCGTTCGCGATAAGTCACGGAGCACGATGATCTGAGGGCTGGTGGGATTGAGTTGGTGCAAGGCCTGAGGGTCCGTCCTGAGGGCATCTCCCAGCACTCGAGCGTCTCGGCGGTCGTCCTTGGCGCCGGCGGGAGAAAACCGATCCCGGAAGCGATCCAGTTGCTTGGGGTTGATGGCGTGGACCTTGAATTCGGATTCCATCATGGTTTCCACGACCGGGCCGTGAGGCACCTCGATGGCGATCCCGATCTGGTGCGGCTCGGCGTTCGTGACGGTTTTGATCCATTGGGTTGAATCACGCAGGCCCTGGCCGCCATGCGGAAAGGATCGTTCGCCACATAATTTGCCTTGGGCATCAATGAGGGAAATCTGATGGTTCGTCGATCCCCAGTCGATTCCTACGGTGTAGTGATAGTGATCCATAATTTGGGTGCTGTCAGTGCTGAGCCGCCACGACGATTGCCAATCCCGGTACTGGCGTTCCAAGACGCAAACTTTCTACTGGGCATTGATCGTGGCCAACAAATCGAGGCACAAGTCCCCCCCAGGTGCTCCAAGGCACAGGGGGCGTAAGGTAACTCTCGATTTGCGGCCCGATTTCGTTCGTTTCGAACGAAAAGTCATGAGTATCACGAATCAATTGGATTCGACAGATTTTCCTCCCCGACCCCCTGCAGGGGGTCGGGGAGGAACTGGGCGGTAGGTCTACTCCTCTCAAGCCCCAAAATGGTACAGGGGGTTCTATTAACCGTCTCTTCAGGTGGTTTTCGGCACTTTGAAAATCCCGATGCAGCCAGCATGAAATCATTGAATTATGGGTTTTTGGATGCAATCGTCAAGGTGTTATGATAAATTATTAAGCAAACATCCAGTCGCGAACCTGAATCCTATTTAGAACTCGCACCCTAAATAAATGCTTTATTTCAAGCATTTAAAGCCGAAAGTTCGTGGCAAGCGATACATTCAGCGAATTTTCATGCCTTTCCGACTTGCTCTAACGTCAATTGTGTAGTATTGTGGCAGTTATATTCAAACTGCACGAATTGATATGACAGACTTGACCGAACCTTTCCTCAAGCCGGAAACTCGGACACATCGTTAGTACGAAGCCTTGAGGGCTCACTTCGTCGAGGGCCTTGAGACTCGGAAGGCCGCGGAACGCTTCGGATCCTTCCGCAATCTGGGCACGAAATATCGCAGAAAACCCGACCTGTCATTTTTTTTCGCCGAGCACAAACCGGGGCCGAAAGTGAACCCTGAGGAACCTCTTCGACTGCGGCGGGACCGGCGGATCCTGGAACTTCGCAAGAATTTTGACCTCTCGGTCGGGGACCTCAGCCGGAAGCTTACGGACGAAGGGATGCCTGCCGGAATGACTACCGTACAGCGCACCCTTCACCAAAACGGCATCAGCAAGCTGCCGCGCCGATCGCCCGGCAGACGCGAAGCCGCTCTGCGACCCGTCGCCGCCCCGGCTGCCGACGCTCGGGAACTCAATCTGGCGCCGCAACGACTACACACTGAATTCGGCGGACTGTTTTTGTTCGTCCCCGAACTCGTCCGGCTCAATCTCGATCAAATGGTTAATGACAGCGACATGCCGGGTAGCGCGATGATCCCCGCGAGTCACGCATTCCGGTCTCTGTTAGCATTGAAGCTCTGGGGGTTAGGCCGGCCGCCGCATGTCATGGCCGACATTCTCGATCCTGGAATCGCCTTGTTCGCCGGATTGAACGTCATGCCGAAACGCTCCACCCTGACCGAGTATTCCGGGCGCGTCGACCCGAAACGGTGCCTCGTTCTCATGGACCGCTGGCACCGGGCACTGAATAGCTTGGAAACCGACCTTGAAGGGGACGGTTCCTTCGATCTGGATTTCCACACCATCCCCTGGCATGGCAAGGATCCAGAGACGCCCATCGAAAAACACGATGTCTTCAAGCGAAGCCGCAGGCAGAAAGGCATCCTGGCATTCTTGGCCCGTGATGCCGATGCTCGCCTGTTCTGTTACGCCAATGCCCAAGTCCGCAAGAAGGATCAGAACGACGAAATTCTCCGCTTCATCGAGTTTTGGGAGCAACGCCACGGCGGACCGCCCAGAGAGTTAGTTTTCGATTCCCGGCTGACGACTCATGCTAATCTCGGACGAATCAACGCCATGGGCATTGATTTTCTGACCCGGCGCAAACGTTCTAAATCGCTGCTCGATGCTATTGCCACCTTGCCGCAGAGTGACTGGAAACAGGTGCGTTTAAACAATGTCGGACGTATCTACCGCACGCCGCGGGTGCTGGACCAACGCGTTCGGATCTTCGGCTATCCCGAAGACATCCGGCAGCTCGCCGGGTGCGATTTGGGTCAGGAACAACCCACCTTGCTGCTCACTAACCAGATGAAAACGCCTGCCAGCCAACTCGTCGACCGCTATGCCCGGCGGATGGTGATCGAGAACGCTATCGCTGACGCGATCGACTTCTTCCACATGGATGCACTGTCCGCGGCCGTGCCGATGAAGATTGATCTCGACCTGCAACTCACTCTCATGGCCAGCGGCCTGTATCGGCTGCTGGCCGTTCGGATCGGCAATGGCAAGCAGACCGTGAAATCTCGCACACTATTCCGGAACTTTATCAAAGCACCGGCGGACATCACGATCGGCAACGACAGCATCGAAGTCCGGATCGGTTGACGGGCAAACAATCCGTTCCTTCTCAATGCCGCCTACGATGAAACCGACATCGCTGTGCCTTGGCTTCAAGAACGCCGACTACGGATTAGCTTTCTGTGATCGGGGGTGTGACAGGCTTCACATCAATTATGGCCGTTGGGAATCGAGGCTAGCGATTAGCGTGAAAAAATCCTGGGCCTCCCTTGAGCCACCTGACGTTCCCACGTTTCCGCAATCTGGCGATGTTCTTGGGCTTTACGGCGACAGATGGTCGCTACCGTGGCCGGGGACATCTCGATGCCTGAGATCTTTTCCAAAATCTCAGTGACTCGCCGCTCCGGAATCAACTGCTTGACTCGAAGATAAACGACCATCGCCGAGAGGTCGATCCGAATTGAACCGGGCCCTCGACTCCGGGAGGAAACGTGGCCTGGACCAACCGATCGCATCGGGAGCAGGTGCCGCGATGCGCCCGATACTCGGTGATCGGGAAGGCACCGCCGGGGACTCCGTAGTCAACAACCTGTCGAATTTAAATTTCCGGGTGCTTCTCGGAATTTTCGGGGGTCGATTCTCCGCAATCGGGACAGACCGTAGGATACTATTCCTCGACATGGTCCGGTCGAGAAGTCTGCCTCATCGTTCGTCCTTGGTGAACGGGTTGACCTCGCAAGGGCTTTTTCTCGCAGTTCCACCGAGAACGACCGTCGGCGTTCGTTCGTTCTTTAATCCGTCGCTGGAAGGCGGCTTGCCGCTGTTGCGACTAGGCTGAGCCAACTGTCGCTGAGATTCCTTGACCAGTTCTTCCAACTCGGCGATGCGACGCTTTAGGTTCTCCGCAATCTCGTCCTCGCCAGCCGATTCGAGGTCGCTCCGCCCGGTGGAGTTCGTCCCCGTTTCCAATGCAGACGCTGACGTATTTTGGGGCCTGGGACGGCGGGGCATTGGTCCTTTCGTGACCGCTTCTTTGGGGCGTTCGTCTGCAGCGTGAGAGTCCGGCCTCTCGAATTCGGCGAGCCGTTGGTTCCGCTGCTGGAACTGCACCTTCAGTTGCCGGATTTGTCGCTGATCGGTTTGACGTTGGACCTGTAATTCGGCAATTTGTGCTCGAGTTTCCGCCAACCGAGATTGAGACGTCTGATGCTTTGATTGGCAGAGCTTTAGTTGAGTTCGAGTGGATTTCAACTGCTCTGGAGACACCTCCAACCGAAATTCAAACTGAGAACTCAGCCCGGGGCGACGAGACCGTTGCGGTCTCCCGAAGTCTGGCACGTCTCGAAATTGCAGGAAGTCGATTCCATGCGACTTGCAGAACTCCCAGCCTAAACGAACCTTAGCACAATGATATCTTGAATTCAGGAAAGGGGATTTGGGGCACCTAGTAAGTTACAATTCAGGAACGGAAGGCCTTGACTTTGCGACGGACGATCCCGCAGGCTCGTCGGCGTCGGAGCTGGAACCGTCCCCGGATGGCGCGGCAGCGGGAGCGATGAGACGGGCAACGGGAAATTTAGGAACGGAAGGCCTTGACATTGCGTCGGACGATCTCGCAGGCTGGTCGGCATCGGAACTGGAACCGTCGCCGGATGGCGCGGTGGCAGGAGCGATGAGACGGGCAACGGAAAATTCAGGAACGGAAGGCCTTGACATTGCGTCGGACGATCCCGCAGGCTGGCCGGCGTTGGAACTGGAACCGTCGCCGGATGGCGCGGCGGCAAGAGCGATGAGATGGGCAACGGGAAATTCAGGAACGGAAGGCCTTGACATTGCGACGGACGATCCCGCATGCTGGTCGGCGTCGGAAGTGGAATCGTCGCCGGCTGGCGCGGCGGCAAGAGCGATGAGGCGGGCAACGGGAAATTCAGGAACGGAAGGCCTTGACATTGCGTCGGACGATCCCGCAGGCTCGTCGGCGTCGGAACTGGAATCGTCGTCGGCTGGCGCGGCGGCAGGAGCGATGAGACGGGCAACGGAAAATTCAGGAACGGAAGGCCTTGACATTGCGACGGACGATCCCGCAGGCTCGTCGGCGTCGGAGTTGGAACCGTTGCCGGATGGCGCGGCAGCGGGAGCGATGAGACGGGCAACGGGAAATTCAGGAACAGAAGGCCTTGACATTGCGACGGACGATCCCGCAGGCTGGCCGGCATCGGAACTGGAACCGTCGCCGGATGGCGCGGCGGCAGGAGCGATGAGACGGGCAACGGGAAATTCAGGAACGGAAGGCCTTGACATTGCGGCGGACGATCCCGCAGGCTGGCCGGCGTCGGAAGTGGAATCGTCGCCGGCTGGCGCGGCGGCAAGAGCGATGAGGCGGGCAACGGGAAATTCAGGAACGGAAGGCCTTGACATTGCGGCGGACGATCCCGCAGGCTGGCCGGCGTCGGAAGTGGAATCGTCGCCGGCTGGCGCGGCGGCAAGAGCGATGAGGCGGGCAACGGGAAATTCAGGAACGGAAGGCCTTGACATTGCGGCGGACGATCCCGCAGGCTGGCCGGCGTCGGAAGTGGAATCGTCGCCGGCTGGCGCGGCGGCAGGAGCGATGAGGCGGGCAACGGGAAATTCAGGAACGAAAGCTGTTGGCATCAAAAGGCAACTCGCATACGCAGGCAGTTACCTTGTCCTTGACTTTGATTTCAGTATGTTGCCCCGAGAATCAGGCGTGGGTCGGGATGGCAATCGCGGTGATTCAGATTCTGCCGAGGAGCCCGAACTGAGCTGCTCTGCCGAAGAGTCAGTTACGCCACTATTTGGGACTCGATCAATGGATGCGGATTTTTTTGAAGAAATGAATCGGAAAGGGTTGACATTGGTCAGAGGAGCCTATAGGCTGGACCCGTTTTCTGGAATTTGGTTTGAGTTACGTGATGACGACAGGAGTCGGCAGAAAGGATCCGAGAGTGAAGGTCGGGAATTCAGGAAGGGCAAGAATTGACATGAAACGAGCAATTTCTACATGTAGGCGGTTACCGCGAATGGTCACTGCCACTTGGCGTAGTCTGGTGAGTCTGGTGGCACTGGTCAGCGGGGCTGCCGCTTCCGGTGCAGAAGAGACTTCCAGCAAGAAGGAGAGTGGCGGTGTTCAGGTGAAGCGTCCTTGGTCGCTTTCGGTGTTTCTCTCCGGATTCTTCGGAAGTATCCGTCTGAACAAGATCTCGGCAGGTGTGTTTCTGGTTGTCGTCGGAGTTGTCGCTCATCATGTTATGGGAGCGATGTCCATGTCGAGCTACGGAGTTCCTGTTTCTGACGAAGAGGCTGGAACGCTATTCGGGGCTGGTCAATGCATTGGGACGACCACCAAACCATGTTCTGAGTATGGCGATGATGACTGTGAGGGAGAGATAGTCCTGCCAATCTCCAATGGATTAGAGGAAACCAAGCCGGTAGGCGATAGATCCTGTTGCGACGGAAAGTACCATTGTTGGGCGAGAACGGAAACGTGTTACTAGACGCAACTTGGTAGTTTGTTACGACGACGCAACTATCTGACTGATAGGCAACAGGGTTAGCGAATAGATGATCACACGATTTCAGGAACGGAAAGCCCTTTACTTTGCGGCGGACGAATCCCGCTAGGCTGGCCGGCGTCGGAAGTGGAATCGTCGCCGGCTGGCGCGGCGGCAGGAGCGATGAGGCGGGCAACGGGAAATTCAGGAACGGAAGGCCTTGACATTGCGGCGGACGATCCCGCAGGCTGGCCGGCGTCGGAAGTGGAATCGTCGCCGGCTGGCGCGGCGGCAAGAGCGATGAGGCGGGCAACGGGAAATTCAGGAACGGAAGGCCTTGACATTGCGGCGGACGATCCCGCAGGCTGGCCGGCGTCGGAAGTGGAATCGTCGCCGGCTGGCGCGGCGGCAGGAGCGATGAGGCGGGCAACGGGAAATTCAGGAACGAAAGCTGTTGGCATCAAAAGGCAACTCGCATACGCAGGCAGTTACCTTGTCCTTGACTTTGATTTCAGTATGTTGCCCCGAGAATCAGGCGTGGGTCGGGATGGCAATCGCGGTGATTCAGATTCTGCCGAGGAGCCCGAACTGAGCTGCTCTGCCGAAGAGTCAGTTACGCCACTATTTGGGACTCGATCAATGGATGCGGATTTTTTTGAAGAAATGAATCGGAAAGGGTTGACATTGGTCAGAGGAGCCTATAGGCTGGACCCGTTTTCTGGAATTTGGTTTGAGTTACGTGATGACGACAGGAGTCGGCAGAAAGGATCCGAGAGTGAAGGTCGGGAATTCAGGAAGGGCAAGAATTGACATGAAACGAGCAATTTCTACATGTAGGCGGTTACCGCGAATGGTCACTGCCACTTGGCGTAGTCTGGTGAGTCTGGTGGCACTGGTCAGCGGGGCTGCCGCTTCCGGTGCAGAAGAGACTTCCAGCAAGAAGGAGAGTGGCGGTGTTCAGGTGAAGCGTCCTTGGTCGCTTTCGGTGTTTCTCTCCGGATTCTTCGGAAGTATCCGTCTGAACAAGATCTCGGCAGGTGTGTTTCTGGTTGTCGTCGGAGTTGTCGCTCATCATGTTATGGGAGCGATGTCCATGTCGAGCTACGGAGTTCCTGTTTCTGACGAAGAGGCTGGAACGCTATTCGGGGCTGGTCAATGCATTGGGACGACCACCAAATCATGTTCTGAGTATGGCGATGATGACTGTGAGGGAGAGATAGTCCTGCCAATCTCCAATGGATTAAAGGAAACCAAGCCGGTAGGCGATAGATCCTGTTGCGACAGAAAGTACCATTGTTGGGCGAGAACGGTAGCCTGTTTCGACGAAACCAACTGATGGGCAACAGGGTTAGCGAATAGATCATACGATTTCAGGAACGAAAAGCCTTGACATTGCGGCGGACGATCTCGCAGGCTGGTCGGCATCGGAACTGGAACCGTCGCCGGCTGGCGCGGCGGCAGGAGCGATGAGACGGGCAACGGGAAATTCAGGAACGGAAGGCCTTGACATTGCGGCGGACGATCCCGCAGGCTGGCCGGCGTCGGAAGTGGAATCGTCGCCGGCTGGCGCGGCGGCAAGAGCGATGAGGCGGGCAACGGGAAATTCAGGAACGGAAGGCCTTGACATTGCGGCGGACGATCCCGCAGGCTGGCCGGCGTCGGAAGTGGAATCGTCGCCGGCTGGCGCGGCGGCAAGAGCGATGAGGCGGGCAACGGGAAATTCAGGAACGGAAGGCCTTGACATTGCGGCGGACGATCCCGCAGGCTGGCCGGCGTCGGAAGTGGAATCGTCGCCGGCTGGCGCGGCGGCAGGAGCGATGAGGCGGGCAACGGGAAATTCAGGAACGAAAGCTGTTGGCATCAAAAGGCAACTCGCATACGCAGGCAGTTACCTTGTCCTTGACTTTGATTTCAGTATGTTGCCCCGAGAATCAGGCGTGGGTCGGGATGGCAATCGCGGTGATTCAGATTCTGCCGAGGAGCCCGAACTGAGCTGCTCTGCCGAAGAGTCAGTTACGCCACTATTTGGGACTCGATCAATGGATGCGGATTTTTTTGAAGAAATGAATCGGAAAGGGTTGACATTGGTCAGAGGAGCCTATAGGCTGGACCCGTTTTCTGGAATTTGGTTTGAGTTACGTGATGACGACAGGAGTCGGCAGAAAGGATCCGAGAGTGAAGGTCGGGAATTCAGGAAGGGCAAGAATTGACATGAAACGAGCAATTTCTACATGTAGGCGGTTACCGCGAATGGTCACTGCCACTTGGCGTAGTCTGGTGAGTCTGGTGGCACTGGTCAGCGGGGCTGCCGCTTCCGGTGCAGAAGAGACTTCCAGCAAGAAGGAGAGTGGCGGTGTTCAGGTGAAGCGTCCTTGGTCGCTTTCGGTGTTTCTCTCCGGATTCTTCGGAAGTATCCGTCTGAACAAGATCTCGGCAGGTGTGTTTCTGGTTGTCGTCGGAGTTGTCGCTCATCATGTTATGGGAGCGATGTCCATGTCGAGCTACGGAGTTCCTGTTTCTGACGAAGAGGCTGGAACGCTATTCGGGGCTGGTCAATGCATTGGGACGATCTTCAAACAATGTTCTGAGTATGGCGATGATGTCTGTGAGGGAGAGATAGTCCTGCCAATCTCCAATGGATTAGAGGAAACCAAGCCGGTAGGCGATAGATCCTGTTGCGACGGAAAGTACCATTGTTGGGCGAGAACGGAAACGTGTTACTATGACGCAACTTGGTAGTTTGTTACGACGACGCAACTATCTGACTGATAGGCAACAGGGTTAGCGAATAGATGATCACACGATTTCAGGAACGGAAAGCCCTTTACTTTGCGGCGGACGAATCCCGCTAGGCTGGCCGGCGTCGGAACTGGAACCGTCGCCGGATGGCGCGGCGGCAGGAGCGATGAGGCGGGTAACGGGAAATTCAGGAATGAAAACTGTTGGCATCAAAAGACAGCTCGCATACGTAGGCAGTTACCTTTCTACAGGGTTTGCACCGATAGCATCGCAGACCCCGCACTTCGCGTCAGGATATCATTTCGGCAGTGTCGTAATGCGGACAGCGAAGCGCGGCATGCATACCCGTACGTTCACGGTCAACGAGGTTTTCACTTTCCCGACTGGTTTAACAGTGCATTTCCTGCTTCTCTACGCTGTGACGGCGTCAGATTGTCGGCGTGCGACAGCTACAAATGCCTACGATTCGCTAAATAAATGAATCCAATGAATGCATGTATCAAAGTGTTGGTTGTAACATTGATTCTTGTGATGTTCGGAGTTGCATGTGGGAAGCAGGCAACGAATCCGGTGGAAAAGTCGGACCAAGATTTAATTTCGGAAGTGAATAGGGCTGTATTAAAGCATTATTCCGACCACAATTACAAATTCCCGAGTAGTGTCGAAGATTTGGTTGCCAAGGGATACTTGCAAGAAGTTCCCGAGCTCGAATCCGGAAAAAAGATCATTATTCATGATGATGGTCACCTGTCTGTGGAATGAACGCAATTGTGATTTATACAATCCATATCTCGATTTCCCAATGGGTTACATATTAAATGCGCCACTTTTAATTTTCGTTTCGCTTTTTGTCATTAATGAGCGTATGATGTATGCTGCGTCTTCTAATGGCTCAACGAATTCCATGCACAATAGATATGTATGTGGTCCTAATGCCCTATTGATGTTTTCTGTTTTATCGGGAAAATCCGATATCACGTATGAAGACCTTGGGTATGATAGAATGGATAAACAAGGCGTATCTTTGTCGTCATTGAACAAGACAGCCAATAGATTGGGGTTAAGTACGGAAATACGATATTACAGTGGAAAAGATATAAGCGTAGTTAATCTACCGGCAATTGCATTGTTTAACAATCATTATGTTGTAATTTATAGAACGGACAGTGAATATTTCTATTTGCTTGACGGGACTACATCTCTTCGACAGCAGGGCCGATTATCTCGCCTGCCAGATTTCTGGAGTGGTTATGTCATTGTCAACAGTCGTGATATAAATCAGATCTTGATGTCTTGGATATATTCTTCAGCGCCATATATACTATCTCTCGAATGTTTGGTCTTACTGTTTTTATTGTGCAAAAAGTTCTCGTTTGTTTTTATTAACGGATCTGTTTCAAATCGCATTGCAAAATTATTTGTTTTACATAGCATATTTTTGAATGCCGCGTCTGGGAACACATCAGAAATCGATGATGTTATATGGAGAATTCCAGAAAACTCTGGATATAACGTGATGTATTGCTATCTAAGTATTGTTGGCAAACATGTGAATTACTCCCAACTCATGAACAGCTATACTTCGGAAAACAATGAAGAATATCCGTATACTATGGCATCTTTGCAACGATTAGCTAGCATATATGTAGATAATGCGGAATTATTATGGATATCTATGAAGAAACTGATGGAAATGAAAAAGCCTGTAATAGTACATATCGATGGTAATACTCCAGATACAGGCACTTATTTGCTTGTGATAGATGTAACACGAGACAATTTACTATACATGGATGGCATTTCTGCTTCGGTACGCATGATGTCCATTGAATCGTTTCGTAGAATATGGACCGGCGCTGCTTTGGTTATGCGAGATGGGAAGACGGATTTGTTCAATATATCGTTTGGATGCTTCTTGATTATGGGAATATGTATTTCGTTTCTTGTTGGTAAATACACATCAAGGCATTAGTTGCACAGGAGAGCTGCCACGTTAGGTAATGATCAGGATGACTAATCCCAGTAGAGTGTGGATCTTGTTGGCATCATTATTATTATGCAATGGCGCTATTAGTCAAATTCAGGAGGATGCTGATGCTAGTGCTTCTCTAATCGCACAGTTTCATCAAGAAATACAAGATTTACATAGCAAAATTTCAAAAGCATTTTTAGATGTCAAGTTGGAATTAGAACACACTCATGTAGCTAATGCCTATCATGATGCACCCGCCAAAGTTGTAGTTTGGGTGGAACACGGAAAATTCAGAATCAAACATTACGTGCATCATGATGGAGCTACATTAGAATACGAGAAATCCTTTGACGGGAAGAAATACTATGATGGTTATCCAGATGAAAGGGAAGTTATGCAACCAGCGAAAATATCTATTCATGATCCTTTCAGTAACGCAAACGTGTGGTATAGGATTAATTCTTTGATGTATTTGCACTATGCAGGTGTGCACGTCCCTGAAAATGGTGCATATATGCAAGATTTTCCGTATTTTGGTTCTCGCCTAGAACATCTGCTAAAAAAAGGAGAATCTGTTAGGGTGTATGAATCGGACGGTAATATAATACTAAAATGCGTTGTGCCAGATTATTTCATTCTATTCAGAAACACGTTGGATATAAACGAAGAGCGTAAATCGTTATCTGCAAGTCCAATGAACGAAGATGTTGTCGATTCTATAATTAGCGAGCTGGCAAAGGACAGGGAAGCAGTGCCTAAACGCAAGATAGAGTTGCATCTGGATCCAGACTATGGGTTTGCACCTGTATATATGTTAGACAGCTCGATGGACGGAAGAAAAACTAAAGAAGCACGTGCGAAAGATTGGATGCATTATACAGATTACGATATATGGCTCCCAAATATTGTGACTTCTGAGAGAGTGTCCAATTCAGATACGAACAGAATGATCTACAGATTGAAGGATCTGGAATTCCGATTTGAAAACAATGTGAACTACGAGTTAATCGAGGAATATGACAAACCCGCGACATTAGTAAGAGATTATACGGATCCGGATGCTAAAAACATACGGGGAGGCGAAGTGCATTATTATGTGGGTGCGGATGGTGAATTGACCAAAAAAAGAGCTGAAGCCATCATTGCTGAAATTAACCGCTCCAAGAAATTACCGTTATTACTGTTGGCCTCAATTGTTATTTTACTAGGTTCTATTATATATATTTGGAAAAAATGATACTATACATACTGCAAATGAGATACAATCATATGTGTTATGTGTGGATATCATGCATGCTTATAGCTAATGCTACAGAAGTGGACATGAAGTTGCACTTTTCACGACATCTAGTTAATCGTTGGTATGTAGAGTACGAATCCATAAGTCTATTACACGAAGATTTGCATAAAAGATACAGACACACCCATGCTGTGGATTCTGCAGGATATTTGTATATTATGGAAGCTGGAGTAGAAGAAGGTGATAATTGGCGTGAAGATCCATTTAGTCAGGAATATTTTGTATATAACGAAACAACGCATCATGTATGGACTTTTAACCGGGCACTATCAAAATCCACTACAAGAACAAATGAAGTTATACCTGGAAAATTTCATAACACATCTATTGTGCATATCATGCCGTCGATGCCTTTGAAACAGTATACAAGTGCGGATGCACATAGGCCGATAGCTGATATAATATTAAATGGTAATTATAGCGTTGAAAAGAAAGAAGATATCATATTGGGAGAAAAATGCATTTTGATAAATGTTGAAGATAAAGAATATATATGGTTGGCAATAAATAAAGGATATTGTGTGTTGAAACGCATAGAGAGAAGCAGCGATGCGAACAAAGCTTTATTCGTATTGGAAACCAAGCAGTTAAGAAGCATTGCAAAAGAAATATGGGTACCGAATGTGTTTACATACAAGAGGTACGATGAACATACCAACGAGTTGTACGAAGAACGTCAGGTGAGGATACTCAAATGTGAAACGGGAGATGCTTTTCCGGAAAGTGTATTTACACCTAAAATACTTCCGGGAACTATACAATATATTGCGGAAAACAAGTATGTACATGTAAGTGGAGGTGGTATAGACATGTTAGACAATGTATCAAAATACGCCAGCAATTTCACCGGATATATAAATGCTGGAAATTATTTCACCTATACTGCATTTATACGCGTACTGATAGCCTTAACATTAGGTGTTTGCGCCGGAATGTTATTAAGAAATTTCGTTAAATCCCGCTTTTTATCTAAGCATCGGAAACACTCAGGTCAATCAGAATGATAATGGCAAATGAGCGACCGATTGCATGGCAAATGTGATAAACGCAATTAATGATGATGCCCCAGATATTTCATGTTGCAACTAATGCTACATTTTATGTTTTTCGGGGATTGTGACAGATGAAACATCAAGGAGTACCCTTCGTGCGCATATGTCTGCTATCCATTGCATACGGTGTGCTGTTGTTGTTTGTTACAGGATGGGTGGAACAATGGGGGAAATGGTATTCTCCTTCAATACCACTGCGACAACAGACTGACGCATTGATAGATCTTAGGTTGTCATTGGGTAATGATGTAAATGATCTGTTACATGATCATACATGGACTAACCAAAGTATTAATCAAGTATGGGGATTGGGAGTTCCGGTATGGAGATACCCTTTCGAAATAATGGCACGTTTGCTAGGTTATGATACATTTCCTGATCGTTTGGCTTTTGGGATTTTTTCTATGTTGGTGTCTTGCATATTGTTGATTGCGTTACTGAAAGCAATAAATACTCGAAACGCGAAGATTTCTATGCATAGTGTAATACCCGGCATAATGCATGTTTTTGCAATATATCCCATAATTATGTTATTTCCGACGTTCATTACATTGATGCAAACGAGAGGATACGTATGGGAGGAAGTGATAGCATATGGATATATGTATGCTATACTGGAATTTTCAGCGTTATTGATATTTGTGCATAATCCTTCAAGAATGCAGCTATGGACAATATGTATTCTTGCCGGGTTTGGTGGATTTATTCGTCCAACGCTAATATTGTACGGAACAGCAACTATAATTACAGCTTTTATTGTTTGGAGAAATTATTTAAATACTATTATCTACCGAAACGGCAATACGTGTTTACGTGAGATTTTGATACATAAGATTAGGCATTGGTACCATTTTATTATTGGCATCTTTATATTTATCGGAATGATTTGCATGCTTTATAAAACCAATGAACAGAGATTTGGCGACGGCAAGGAATTCGGACACAAGCTGAATATGCAATACGACGTTCCTACAATGTATGCTACTAAGTTCGATTACCCCTATCAGGATATAGGATTAGTCGATGCCTGCAAAGAACTATTAGGAGCCTTATTTTTTGCAAGCAACAAGTTTCATTTGGACGCTTATAACGAATCTATTTTTCCTTTGCAGTCGGATACGGTACGCTGGAGGGAAATGTATTTTAAAACCCATGATATAAGTCATTTATTATTTATGTTGACGTCATTGTGTTTTATATTGTATATATCCGCAAAAATGCTAATACGTAACGTTAGAAAAAAGCACCGTGTTGCAGGGTGTGAAATTGTAAATGGAAATAAATACGTTATAATCTCCAGTATATGGGGTATAACATCTGTGATCTTACTATTTATGTTTTATCTATACGTTCCTGTTTTATCTTCACGATATATGGTAGATTTCTCTGCTGCATTAGCAATTTCTACGACGGCTACGACATGGATAGTGATGGGGACAGGTCAAGGTAACTTGCGTGGGATTTTTGTTTTGGTATCTGCATGTGCATGGCTGATTATGCAGTATGGCCTTCAAGATAGTAATTATGCATTTTCGAGCAGTATTGACAAAACAGAACTGGAAACAATATATAAGGACATGGACAGAGCAAAGAAAACATCTGTACAGAACAGAACGCAAATAAATCTAGATGACGGTCCTAGTGGAATACCTTACGACAGGGTAGGATGGCCTACTGAAAGAGATTTTTTTATTAATGAACCTGGAGAGCTCTGCCCGTTGGCAATTATATTTGCCAAGGATATTCAATATGTGGAGTTAGTATTGGAAACGTTGAAACATTCAGTAATAGTCGCTAATCCCCGAGATATACGGGTCAAGTGTGGATTAGAAACATTGCGTGTAAAAAATATAACCCAAACGGATATAGGATGGGATATATTATTTCACAAACCAGAATCAAGCCGTTGGAGCACAGGTCTGCAATCTGTATTTATCGCTTCTACTCCAAAGCGATATTTGCTGCACCAGACTACACCATGGAAATTACGATCTGTCCGTTGGAATGTTAATCCACGTGATGAATATACAGAATATTTACATAGTATTACGAATGCTAAATTACCGACACTGGCCAATATCTGGAATAAGAACACGCATGAAAATTACATGACGCTTTCGGGATTATGCCATCTTCTGCTGTTTTACAACACAGGCAATACAGATATCCCAACAATGACTTCCGGCGAAGATGCTTTATCTATACTTACCGACGAAACATATGCGAAGGAAATATTAGGCAAAAGTCCATTCGTGAGAACCAGGGATGGAGTGCGCTATCATATTACAAGTGACATAACTATAGGATCGGATATAGGAGAATTACACCGAGATCAATGCTTATCTACATTTGCTACTATGGGTTTGCCGCTGGATACACCGATTTATCTTATTGATGAACAATTAATCATAGAGGATATATTAAATGAATCCATTGCACGCTTTGGTTTAGAACAAGAAGAATTAGCTTGGACCACAATGGCCTATGCAAAGTATTTGCCACCAAAGAAAGAATGGTCCAATCGGTTTGGGGAATTGACAACATTTGATTTGCTGGCAACACATCTGATAGATCAAGATCTATCAAAACATAGCTGCGCCGGCACGCATATTGCAGGGGCTTTAGTCCAGATATACAATGCTGATATTAAACATAATGTGCTTGAAAATCAGACAAGAAGCAGATTAGAACAATATATCAAAACTATTGTGAATGATTTAACTGAACGTCAATCTGATGGTGGATCATGGGAGTGGAATTGGTGCCGATACATAGGACACGGTCAAGAAACAGACTTAACATCACAAATGTTAGTAACAGGACATATACTGGAAATTTTAAATGTACTGGAACCATCCTTACGTCCGAGCACAAATGTATACTATAATTCGGCCAGATGGATACACCGCAATATCAACACATTCCAAGACACAGGTGCCGCATGGCTCTGTCCATATACACATGCTGCTAAAGCTGCGAACAATGTCATTATAGATGAAACAGAACAATAATCTTTGGGTGCATATGCGCCGTGTAAAGCCTCATACATTCAACGGGTGCGAATTTCGTCCATCAACTATCTCTCTGGTTGGAAGCAATCGCAACGACTCGTTATAGCGCTAAAATTACAATGCGACACTTGGGGCACGAGGTGCCAGGTTCATTGCATCGGTCGTAGGGGCCAATCTGTCGGACGGAGTTGGTACGCTAAAGGATCCCCTCGATTTTTTAGACGGTTTTAAATATATTGAGACTCCTCAAACAACAGTTTTTTCAGATGTTCCATTGCTTGGTTCAGTTCTTCCAGTGTGAATATAAACTTCTGGTTTTTCCACACCTCTTTTCCCAGATACACTATGGAAAGAACGGCTCGATTTCGAATGGTATTGGCCTGAAAATGTTTTGCTATTCCACGAGTAGTTCCAGCAAATCCCAGAAGCCAGAGCGCAAATGTGGCAACGGCAGCTATGAGGAGAAGGATGGCACCACGCTCAGGACTCTTGGTAGATGCATCGCGGAGCCCAAAACCGAATCGGTGACTTTTCAAATCCCGGAAATTTTCTTCGATCTGCATTCGCTGTGAGTAGATTCGCTTGATGAGTTTTGCGGTTCTTCGTTCATGAGGCAATGAGGTGGCCAGAAGCCATGGGGTTTTGTAACTGAGCTGGTATTTTGCATTCCTGGATTTGTTCCTGGCATTTCTTTTCTTCCCGGTCTTTCGTTGTTGGCCCCTCACCAGATACAGCTTGCAGCTGAAGCATTTGGTGACTGTCAAACATGTCGATCCGATATGTCGAATGCGGGCTGTGGCCTTGGCGTAGAGCGTTGAAATCAGGCTCCAGTCCTTTGTCTCCGGGTCCTGATACCTGACTTAGCCTCGTACACGTCCGAGGAAATGTCCACCATGATCCAATACATCTTGATACCATGGCACACGGTATCCTGCATCCGTAACCACGATGGGTTTGCAGCCTTCCGGCAACAAGGACATGAGCCTCCGAATGAACGTTCGGTGAACTTTGTCGTTGTTGTATTTGCGTTCAGGATGCACTTCTTCGTAGATGACCATCGACCGTCCTTTGACAGGTACCGCTGCTCTGAGTATCATCAACTTGTCGTTGGTCGTGACCCCTGTATCTGCCCAGTCGACGAGAATCACTGGTTTTCTGACATTCATCAGCAATGTCGCAGCCATGGCGGTATAGAATCCCATCAGTTCTTTATACCGGTGATAATTGCCGAGTAGTCGGTCAATCGCCTTGATTTTGTGCTTGGATAGCGCCGCCCCGTCTCGGTTGCGCCCTAGCATTGTCAGCGTCAGGGTATCGCCTTTGAGTAGCGCGATCACTGCCGCTAGCAGAGCTTCGACCCGAGCCTTGTGGCCAATTATGGCGTAATCGGTAATCCAGCAACGCAACATGGTCAACACAGTCAATACATGCATAATCTTCTCTGATCAAAGGACAATGTCCGGTTCGACACATTGAACGTGAACTGTTGATCAGAGTCAAGCTTTTTAGAATTTTTCGTAAGTCGTTGGTAATCAACGACTTACGCTTTAAGGCACCACAGGCTGGCGTCACTGAAACAGTCAGCGAACAATGTCCATGCATGCATGATGACTGCCCGAATACGGGTTAATACCTGCATTGGCACATGTAACCAGGGCACTTGGTCAGTGGGAAGCACAGGGTCACTTTTTTCCTGATACCCTTGAAAATCAAGGGTTTTGCGCAGAAATTCGCGGGGATTCGTCAGGTTGGTACGGTCAAGCGGAAAGAGAGAAAGTCGATCTGCTGAGATCAAGGGAAGCGACGAGCATCCCGCGAAGGGGTGCGACAGTTCAAGAATGGACAGGCGCCGTGACGCAGCAAGCGGACTGCTCGGACACGGGAGGTGACAATGGCTCCGATAAAAACTGATTGAAAAATAAAAATCGACTAAGAGCTCTCGCCTAAATAACATATTTGTTCAAATGATTAAATCTTTTATCAGAATTTCATTCTGACATGCTAATGGACGGATAATCTCTCTGGTTATTTAAAAACTGATTTCGATGGTTTATTTAAAGCTGGAAGTTATTAACCCATTTAGGTCGATTCAATGGTTTTTGAGAGGCTTGATGACGGTAAATCTTAGTTTCCAATCCTTTGACAACCAACGAATTAGAATTAATTACTTTTAAAGGTTGAAAAAATGAAATATGTATGATATGATTAAGCGTGAGCGATCAGGTTGCCGTTATCAGAAATAAATATCTGAGCTTGGAGCCAAACTTCCAAGAATTGATTAAGCGTCATTGGCTAGCATCCGAGGCAATAGCCATTGGTAGGGGCTCTCGCCTAAATAACATATTTGTTCAAATGATTAAATCTTTTATCGGAATTTCATTCTGACATGTTAATGGACGGATAATCTCTCTGGTAATCTAAAAACTGATTTCGATGGTTTATTTAGAGCTGGAAGTTATCAACCCATTTAGGTCGATTCAATGGTTTTTGAGAGGCTTGATGACGGTAAATCTTAGTTTCCAATCCTTTGACAACCAACGAATTAGAATTAATTACTTTTAAAGGTTGAAAAAATGAAATATGTATGATATGATTAAGCGTGAGCGATCAGGTTGCCGTTATCAGAAAAAAATATCTGAGCTTGGAGCCAAACTTCCAAGAATTGATTAAGGACTCTCGCATTTATAACTTGAACATTCGATTGTATTTAATTTTATTTTTTATTAGGTTCTATCGTATAATTCCATTCTCTATGAAAACTATTCTTTTTAATGCTCAATTCATGGAATTGTTCATCGCTAATTTTCTTTCCTGTAGGATAGTGGTTTTTGTCCAATTCGCATTCGATTTTCAACCCTGATTTGGTTGTGGTATTACCGATCAAATCCACTACAGTTTGATGATCGGTTAAAGGACGACCACTCCAATTTTGTGAAATATATGAAAACATTCGATGTTCAATTTTATTCCACTTGCTGGTTCCCGGAGGGAAATGACAAATCGTAATTTCCAATTCTAATTCATCGGCTAATTTTTGTAATTCAGTTTTTCACAACTGATTACGACTGCCATTCGATCCTCCTCCGTCAGCCATGAGCAATAGTTCCTTGGCATCGGAATATACTTTTCGTCCCATTGATAACCACCACCGGCGAATCGTTTCTACTGCGAACTCCGCAGTATCATGATCAGTTCCCACGCTAACCAATCCGGTGTTTTTCTGGACATCATACACGCCATAGGGAACGCCTTTCGATTGGTTTTTATCGGGAAAGTCATGCATGTTGACCAGTTCGGGGTCTCCTACGGGCCTCCATTCTCTCCCTGGATTACGGTACTGGCCTAGGTTTTCCTTTTTCTTGGCATCCACCGAAATCACCGGTTGATTGGTTTTCTGAAATGCTCGAGTTTTGCGTTCCATAAATTGAAATTGTTGATCTCGGTCAGGATGCTGATTGCCTTCTAAGGTCTTTTTGTTGCTTTGAAGACTATAGCCCATATCATGAAGCAATTGATTAACTGACCGTTCACCTACCTTAGGTCTCATTTGATTCAATTGTTCTTTTAATCGCAGGGCACTTTTGCAGGTCCATCGAAGTGGATTTTCAGGATCTCCTCGAGTCTCTGAATCAATGAGGTCATCGAGATCTGACAATAAGGTTGGATCGAGTTCTTTTAATGATTTCCGTCCCGCTCCTGTTTTCCGTTGACGTTCTTCATTAAGAACCTGACCATTTTTAATCTCTTTGATTCCCGATCGAATAGTATTGCGACTGACACCGGTAGCTTCATGAACGCGTTCAATACCACCTCGACCAAGAGACAAGGCCTCACTGGCTAACCAATTAGGGCTCTCGCCTAAATAACATATTTGTTTAAATGATTAAATCTTTTATCAGAATTTCATTCTGACATGTTAATGGACGGATAATCTCTCTGGTAATTTAAAAACTGATTTCGATGGTTTATTTAAAGCTGGAAGTTATCAACCTATTTAGGTCGATTCAATGGTTTTTGAGAGGCTTGATGACGGTAAATCTTAGTTTCCAATCCTTTGACAACCAACGAATTAGAATTAATTACTTTTAAAGGTTGAAAAAATGAAATATGCATGATATGATTAAGCGTGAGCGATCAGGTTGCCGTTATCAGAAAAAAATATCTGAGCTTGGAGCCAAACTTCCAAGAATTGATTAAGCGTCATTGGCTAGCATCCGAGGCAATAGCCATTGGTAGGGGTGGAATAGAAATAGTTCACGAAGCTACGGGTGCTAGCCGCACTACGATTCGAGCGGGAATTAATGAATTAAAAACGGGAGCAATTTCGGAGAAAAATCGCCAAAGGAAAGCAGGAGGGGGACGGAAATTATTAGTTAAACACGACAAGACTCTTTTGTCAGATCTGAATAATCTTATCGAACCCGAAACTCGAGGTGATCCTGAAAATCCGTTGCGTTGGACCTGCAAAAGTGCTGAACAAATCAAAACCAAATTAAATGAAATGGGACATCAGATAAGTGAACGCACCGTAAATCGTTTGCTCCATGAAATGGGATACAGCCTTCAAGGCAACCAGAAGACGCTAGAAGGCAACCAGCATCCCGATCGAGACCAGCAATTTCGATATATTGAACGCAAATCTCGGAAATTCCTGAAGGAAAATGAACCCGTGATTTCGGTTGACACCAAAAAAAAGGAATTGGTGGGACAGCACAAAAATATGGGGAAAGAATGGCATCCGAATGGAAATCCTGAACTAGTCAAAATGCATGATTTCCCTGATCCAAAACTACCTAAAGCAAATCCCTATGGCGTGTTTGATATTAACACCAATACGGGTTGGGTAAGTATAGGCACTGATCACGATACTGCGGAATTTGCGGTAGAAACTATTCGTCGATGGTGGCTAGCAATGGGACGAAAAAAACATCCCAAGGCCAAGAAGCTATTAATTACAGCTGATGGAGGAGGTTCAAATGGTAGTCGTAATAAATTATGGAAAACCGAGTTACAAAAACTGGCTGATGAACTTAGTATGGAAATATCAGTTTGTCATTTTCCACCTGGTACGAGCAAGTGGAATAAAATTGAACATCAAATGTTTTCATATATTTCAATGAATTGGCGGGGACGCCCATTAACCAATTATGAAACCATAGTTAATTTGATTAGCAATACAACAACTAAAAATGGGTTGAAAATAAACTGTGATCTAGATGAATCCAAATATCAGACGGGCATAAAAATTACTGACGAACAAATGCAAGATTTGCGTTTGACTAAAGAGAAGTTTCATGGTGAATGGAATTATAAATTAAAGCCCCATGAATGTAAATAATACATTTGATACATACACGGAAAACAGATAGTTTATTTTGGCTAGAGCCCTAAGCGTCATTGGCTAGCATCCGAGGCAATAGCCATTGGTAGGGGTGGAATAGAAATAGTTCACGAAGCTACGGGTGCTAGCCGCACTACGATTCGAGCGGGAATTAATGAATTAAAAACGGGAGCAATTTCGGAGAAAAATCGCCAAAGGAAAGCAGGAGGGGGACGGAAATTATTAGCCAAACACGACAAGACTCTTTTGTCAGATCTGAATAATCTTATCGAACCCGAAACTCGGAGTGATCCTGAAAATCCGTTGCGTTGGACTTGCAAAAGTGCTGAACAAATCAAAACCAAATTAAATGAAATGGGACATCAGATAAGGGTTCTCGCATAATTAAACTGTCGTTTTTTTGTGTGCGTATCAAACGTATTATTTACATTCATGGGGCTTTAATTTATAATTCCATTCACCATGAAACTTCTCTTTAGTTAAGCGCAAATTTTGCATTTGTTCATCAGTAATTTTTATGCCAGTCTGATATTTGGATTTATCTAACATGCAATTTATTTTCAACCCATTTTTAGTTGTTGTATTGCTAATCAAATTAAGTAATTGATTAGCGGGTTTGAACGCCATTTTGAACTAAACGATCTGACGAAAAGGATGCATTCCCATGATCAAGGATTTCATATTTCGCTTTTGTCAGGAGATGAGTGATCTCATTCCATCCGACGTCCTTGGTTGATCGTCTTGCGGCTTCAGATCAAATATCCTCGACCAACAACGTTGGCTTTCGAGTGGCATTCGATTGCCGTTCCAGCAAAATTACGGGAATAATCCCAAGCTCCATGATTTCGGAAAACCAGTGCTGAAAGCACGATAAGACCCGAGCCGGTATCAACCGAGGGTGATCGAACCGAGAACTAAAGCGCTGACGCCAACGTCTCCAAAACCGACTCCTTTTTCAGGCGAGAGGTAGCCGTGACGCTAGTGATGGCCGCCCGACTCTGAGCCCCTCTCTGATTTTTCGAGCACTGGGAAACCCTTCCGAGCCTTGACGCCCGGTCGCAGAGCCCGTTCGGCTCGATTGTTGGTCGGTTCAAGCTTCGGATGGTCCAGAAATCGAAGCAACTGGCCCTTTTGATTCTGGAGCCACAAGCTATTCAGCATCTTTTGATTATCCGGATCACTCAAGGATCGTGGTCTCAGATGATGATCGAGCTTTTGTTTCAAGTCGATCACTGCCGTCTGAAATTCCCTCGCGGTCCCATGGCCTGCGAGATTCAACTCCCTCAATTCCATGGCTTGTCGAAAGACATCTTTCGTATAATTGGCGAACCACTTCCCTTTGCCAGCTTTCCGGTCGGCCAAATCGGTCAAATTTCGTTGCCGGTGAGCCAGGCATCTTTGCTGGGGCACGGAATCAAAGCTCTGAGGTTGGTAACTCGTAAAACCGTCAACGACCACGATTCCCCGAAACGAAGGATCGATCACTTGGGCCACCTCGGCCGCACGATGATGCCGTTCAATTTGATAATAAATCGCCTTCTCGTTGCAAAACGTCATCAAAAAATGGGGGGTTCCCCCGACTTTCCAACCGGTATCGTCCGTGTGAATGATATCCGCTTGAGCCAGTTCCGCCTTGATTTCCTGAGCCAGTTCGCCAAGTTTCCCTTGCTCCGCCGCCTTCAGAGCCTTCTGGGTGATCGCACTTTGGGTCACGGGGATCTGGAGATAATCGTTGAGCACCTTCTCCGCCTGGCGTAATGACATTCCCGAATCGTAATGCAAGGCCAAGGCCAAAGCATAGACTCGGGAGCCAATCCGATGAGCCGTCGCTCCAAACTGATCCTTCGCTAATTCAGGATGCGTGCCCCGGACCTTGTGTCCGCATCCCGTGCACTCCGCGACCTCAATCGAAAAGTATTTGATCACTCGGCCAATGAGTCGGGGCAGATCAATCGTCGTCGCGGTTTCCGAGGCTTGTCGCTCAAGTTTCGCCCCGCACTTCGGACAGGCCTCGGTATCCAGGGAAGCCTGAAACTCTTGGATTTCATCAGGTTCTCGGGGCTCCGGCGCTGGTTTATGGCGAAACTTTCCTTGCCCAGGTTTGCGACCGGGCTTTTGGGGGTTTTCTTTGCGTTTGCCCTTGGAAAAAGGGGTAGCCGAACGATGGTTTTCTCTCTCCGACGATTCCAGTTGTTGCCGCAAATCCTGGTTTTCTTGTTTCAATTGGTCGGCAATCTCGAAATCTGCCGAGAGCGATGCGGGATCAGTTTGGCAACCACAGGAGCCGATCTGTTGTTGCAAATCTCGGATCAATTGCCGCAATTTCCGAATAACGTTCCGTAATTTCTGATTCTGTTGCTGCAGTTTCTGATTTTTCGCTTCCAGCGTCTCCACGCGCTGCATCGCAAGCTCAAGAGCCTTAACCAATTCCGCTGGATCCGCTTCGTGCAGTCGATGAGGATCAATCCCCGGCATGTTGCCTATTATAGCCTCATTAAAAAAAAAGTCAAGTCGAACCTCGAAATTCCTTGAAAAAACCCCATTTTAACCCGCTAATCAATTACCAAATTAACTATGGTTTCATAATTGGTTAATGGGCGTCCCCCCCCATTTCATCGAAATGCATGAAAACATTCGATGTTCAATTTTATTCCACTTGCTCGTACCCGGAGGAAAATGACAAACTGATATTTCCATATTAAGTTCATCTGCCAGTTTTTGCAACTCGGTTTTCCATAATTTATTACGACTACCATTTGAACCACCTCCATCAGCCATAATTAATAGCTTCTTGGCATTGGGATGATTTTTTCGTCCCATTGATAGCCACCATCGACGAATAGTTTCTACCGCAAATTCCGCAGTATCGTGGTCAGTGCCTACACTTACCCAACCCGTATTGGTGCTCAGATCATACACGCCATATGGACTTGCTTTCGGTAGATTTGGATCGGGGAAATCATGCACTTTGACTAGTTCGGGATTTCCTTTCGGATGCCATTCGTTCCCCATATTTTTGTGCTGTCCCACCAGTTCCTTTTTTTTCGTGTCAACCGAAATCACTGGTTGGTTTTTCTTCAAGAATTTCCGGGATTTCCGTTCAATATGTCGAAATTGCTGGTTTCGATCGGGATGCTGTTTGCCTTCTAGGGTTTTCTGATTGCCTTGAAGGCTGTATCCCATTTCATGGAGCAAATTATTTACGGTGCGTTCACTTATTTGATGTCCCATTTCATTTAATGTGGTTTTGATTTGTTCAGCACTTTTGCAGGTCCAACGCAACGGATTTTCAGGATCACCTCGAGTCTCGGGTTCGATAAGTTTATCCAGATCTGACAAAAGAGTCTTATCGTGTTCGGTTATTGATTTCCGTCCCCCTCCAGCTTTCCTTTGGCGATTTTTATTAGGGATTGCTTCCGTTTTCAATTCATTAATTCCCGATCGAATCGTAGTGCAGCTAGCACCCGTAGCTTCGTGAACTATTTTTATTCCACCCCTACCAATGGCTAATGCCTCGGATGCTAGCCAATGACGTTTAGTCAATTCTTGGAAGATGGGTTCCAAGCTCAGATATTTTTTTCTGATAACGGCAACCTGATCGCTCACGCTTAATCATACCATACATATTTCATTTTTTCAACTTTTAAAAGTAATTAATTCCAATGCATTGATTGCCAGAGGATTGAAAACTAAAGATTTCCGTCATCAAGCCTCCCCAAAACCATAGAATCGACCTAAATGGGTTGATAACTTCCAGCTCTAAATAAACCATCAAAATCAGTTATTAAATCACCAGAGAGATTATCCGTCGATCGACATGTCAAAATGAAATTCTGACAATAGATTTAATCATTTGAACAAGTATGTTATTAATGCGAGTGCCCTAAGTGAACGCACCGTAAATCGTTTGCTCCATGAAATGGGATACAGCCTTCAAGGCAACCAGAATACGCTAGAAGGCAACCAGCATCCCGATCGAGACCAGCAATTTCGATATATTGAACGCAAATCTCGGAAATTCCTGAAGGAAAATGAACCCGTGATTTCGGTTGACACCAAAAAAAGGAATTGGTGGGACAGCACAAAAATATTGGGAAAGAATGGCATCCGAATGGAAATCCTGAACTAGTCAAAATGCATGATTTCCCTGATCCAAAACTACCTAAAGCAAATCCCTATGGCGTGTTTGATATTAACACCAATACGGGTTGGGTAAGTGTAGGCACTGATCACGATACTGCGGAATTTGCGGTAGAAACTATTCGTCGATGGTGGCTAGCAATGGGACGAAAAAAACATCCCAAGGCCAAGAAACTATTAATTACAGCTGATAGAGGAGGTTCAAATGGTAGTCGGAATAAATTATGGAAAACCGAGTTACAAAAACTGGCTGATGAACTTAGTATGGAAATATCAGTTTGTCATTTTCCACCTGGCACGAGCAAGTGGAATAAAATTGAACATCAAATGTTTTCATATATTTCAATGAATTGGCGGGGACGCCCATTAACCAATTATGAAACCATAGTTAGTGTCAAGTCCAAAAGTCAAAATCCATAGTTGATTTCTTTAAAAACTAAAAAAAATAATTTCAAATTAGATCGAAATAAGTGGTTAAATCGACATATTTATCTTAAATTGTATTTTTTTTGATCTTTTACAGAATTCAAGACGCATCCCTCCCATTTTTGACATTGATTTGGCGATTTAGTTAAGCCGCTTTCGGACGAACCAATGGCTTGGAGAGACGCTGCAGCTCCTTGTTTCGAACGAGGCTGCCAAGGCGACAACAATTGGCGCAGAGAACGGCTAGAGCTACGGTGCGTTTGAATCCGTCTGAGCCGTAGGAGTAGACTCGATTGAGGCCTCGGTGTTCCAAATGGTTGATGGCTGATTCGACAGCGGGATGTTGCTTCCGGGCGATTTTGAAAGCCTCGGTAGTCTCGCGTTCTTGCTCCTTTTTGGTAAGTTTCCCTTTTTTAGGCAAGGTTACTTCTGGAACCATCTCCCGGAGTTTCTCCTGATTAAGTGGATTATGAAACCCTTTGTCGAAACTGCAACTGAACAAGTCTGGAAATAGTTTTTTGGTCTCCTCGAGGATCGGGATGGCCACGTGCACATCCTCTTCTTGCCACATGACCCGATAAGTCAAAACAAATTGGTGTTGATCTTCCACGATGCAAACGGGCACCCCGAGTTCTACCGGTTTGCCTGCCTTTCCTTTCTGGATCCACCGCGTATGAGGTTCGAATACGGAATAGATCTTTTCGTCCGCCGGAATAGTTTCTCCTTGCAGAATTCGCCGATCCGCTTGTCGCGACAAGAGACGACCGCATTTCAAAAAACCTTGGATTTGCCGGTGTTTTTTCACCTTGATCTTCTTTTTCTCCCTCAGCCGATCCCACGACGCACTGGCTCGCTCCAGGATTTGGTCGCAGGCCTTCAGATAAGCCTGGACCTGGTCGTGACGGCGGTTCGCCAGCTGAGCGGTGCGAACGGAAAAAAACAATTTCCGAATCTTCTTCAGCCAATGGTGACTTTGCCTCCACCCCTTCAGGTTCCGTTTTTTGCATTCCCGAATCAGAGTTCGAATGCAATCATAGAGCAAATTGAGATCGGTGGGATAATGGACATCCGTTTCCACCACGAACGAATCGCAACGCGTTTTGAGTTGGTCCCCTTCTTGATGCCCCGCAACCTGCTGACCATGCTTGACGATCAGCAAGTTGATTTCCTCAATCAATTCGGGAGTCAAGAGATTGACGTTTTGAATCACGGTGGTTCGTTTATATTCTCCCCCCGGTTCGAAATCACCATGGCCTAAGACAAATCGCAACTGCTTATGATAATTAGCGAGGGTTAGCAAAAGATCGTAATTGCATCTTAAACTGTGTTTGATGAGAGCCAGAACTAGAATCGTCCAGGCACTCATGCCCGGACGACCGAATCCTTGGTCGCCGAACTGTTGAAAATGATTTTCCAGCAGCTGCTGTATCTGGAGCCATAATGATTCGTTACCATAAACACTCTGTAGCCCAATCAAGATTCGAACGACGCCATCACGTTGCGTGGGGTCGAACTTAATTTCCTCGAAGGGTACGGGTTGAAATGCGGGTTGAGTGGTTCTGAAGATTCTCATGTTAGGAATCGAAGATTAGTCTCAAAGATGCTGACAATTGGTCTCAAGGACGCTGAAAGTCCATTTTTCAGGTAAAAATCAAAGTTCCGACTCGAATGTTAGACAAATAAATCGAACAAAATGTTAAAAAAAAACCGCTTGAAATGCAGGATTTATTGAAAAATCGTCCCTTTTGGACCAGACACTAGTTAATTTGATTAGCAATACAACAACTAAAAATGGGTTGAAAATAAACTGTGATCTAGATGAATCCAAATATCAGACGGGCACAAAAATTACTGACGAACAAATGTAAGATTTGCGTTTAACTAAAGAGAAGTTTCATGGTGAATGGAATTATAAATTAAAGCCCCATGAATGTAAATAATACATTTGATACATACACGGAAAACAGATAGTTTATTTTGGCGAGAGCCCTAATCAGCTTGGAATACGGCTCACCGCCGTCATTGGCACCCTGTGATCCGAGTGTACCGGATTGGGGGAGGATGACCGGGCGAGCGGCTTTCGAGGGCGGGCGTCAACCGTCGAACCTTGCTTTGCTGGTTCGGCAACATGGGCGGTCGGCATCCGGATTTTCTTTCTCGTGAGCGGTGGCGACGGGAACGAGACCGCGGTCAAGTCGAGGATCGGGATTCCCGAGCCGTGGGAGCGGCTGGTGAAGAGTCGGTCGTGGCGGGAAGGTTGACGTGGTAAGACGGCTCTGCAGCGCCGTCGGCCCGGAGGTGTTCCAAAGCGGTGCGGCACCGATAGCTTTGGGTGTTGATCTTGAAAATAGTGGCGTGATGGACGATTCGATCGACTGCGGCTGCGGTGGCCTAGTCGGGAAAGGTTCGATTCCATTGGGCGAAGGGCAGATTGGCGGTGAGGAGGATGGAGCGTTGTTCGTAGCGATAGGAGATCAGTTCGAAGAGGACGGCGCTTTCTTCCCGGTCGAGGTTGACGTAGACGAAATCGTCGAGGATGAGGAGGTGGAACTTGTGGAGACGAGCGAGCAGTCCATCGAGATCGAGATGGCGTTGAGCGATCTGCATTTTCTGGACGAGGCTGGAGTTTCCAGTGAAGAGCACTTTGAGGCCCTGGCGCACGAGGGAGAGGCCGATGGCGGAGGCGAGGTGGCTCTTGCCGACGCCGGGGGGCCGAAGATGAGGAGGTTGGCTCCCTTGCGGATCCAGCTGTCTTCGGAGGCGAAGGCCTGAACGCGTGCTCGGGGCGGGGACGGAGTGAGGCTGAAATCGAATCCTTCGAGGTTCTTGCCTGGGAGGAGTTTGGCCTGCCGGGTAAGTCGGTTGAGGTGCCGGTTGTTCCTTTCGGTCAATTCGAGTTCGGCGAGGGAGAAGAGGAATTTTGACGCCGGCCAACCCTCCTTGTCGGCGCGCTGAGCCAGGATCCGCCACTCGGCCTCGATGGAGGGCAGTCGCAATTCGGAGAGCATGAGGGAAAGTCGGTTGGGATCGACGGCCTGTGACGGTGTGGAGCAGATGGTCATGGCGAGAGGCGGTTGCCGAGCAGATATTGGAGTACTGGCCGAGGTTGACCACGGCGACGTCTTGGTGTAGAATGGAAAGCTCCTGGAACGCAATGCGCGTTCTCAGGGACTCGACGTCGGGGAGGGAGCCGTTTTGGAGCGATGCTTCGATGGCGTCGGCTATTCCCGCTTCGCAGCCGTGGGCCAAGGCCAGGAAATCGACGGTGAGACGACACGCTTGTCTTTTGCTCACGGATTCCTTCACTTGATCGAAGAAGTGGCGATAGGCCGCTCGGGGAAAGAGATCATGGCGGTAGGTCAGACGTTCCAGAGCCATGGGTTTGCGCTTCAGGGACTGGATGACGTGCCGATAATCGATGACGTTGGGACGGTGTGTCCGATGTCCGTGAGGCAGGGTTTCGATCCTGGTTTCTCCCTGGAAGAGTTCGATCCGGTCATCGAAGATGCGAGCCTTGATCCGGTAGCCGATGAGTCGCGAAGGCACTGAGTAGCACACCTTTCGAATGCGGCAGCCGGCGGTGCTGGTCACCGTGACCATGACCTCTTCGCAGTCGCAAGGATTCGATGGCGGCAGCGGGTTCAGCTGGCCCCGTTCGGTCTCGATGTCCTTTGCCACCCTGACGTTTTCACGAGCGACGATATCCGCGACGAAGGTTCGGTAGGCCTCCAGGCACTCGAACTCCCGGGATCTTCGGAGTTCCAGTTCGCCTCGAACCCGGTCCTTGAGATGACGGGGCGCGCTTTCGATGGCGCCGTTCTCGTGGGCGACGCCCCGGTTGTTGCGGGATGGTTTCATCCCGTAGTATTCGCACCGGGCCTAGAAGCGCCCGGTCAAGTTCTCCTCTACGTCCTGGGCCAGATTGCGGAAGGCCGCGTAGAGACTGTCGGTTCGGAGCTCGTGTGGGACTCCGCCCAGTTCGGCGAAGGCACCCTGAATTCCCTCGGCCAAGGCGGTGCAGGACTCGCCGTTAACGACCACGGAGACGAATCGGTAGCACGACCATAGGAGGCGAAAGTGGAAGAACATGTGCCGGAGCGATTCTCCTTGGACGGTGACTTCACAGGACTTCAGGTGGGTGAAGTCGGTAATGGCAAAAGTGCCGGCAGGTCTCTTCGTCTGCAGGAACATGACTTCCTTTTCCGCACCGTTTTGGGCTCGCCACGCCCGAATCCGCCGTTCCAGGGTCCGGCGGTAGTTCGGCTTGAATTCCGGTTCGGTGTTCAACAAATCGTGGAACACCGTGGTGGGCTTGATGTCGGGGCATCTCTCCAGAATGGCAGCAATTCCCACTATAGGTCATAACCCTGATATAGCCTAGAGTTTTGCGATGGGTCTTTCGCGCTATTTTTGTAACTGCCTACGTATCCGATATTCAATTTTCCCAGGGTTTTTTCACGCTAATCGCTAGAGGCCCGTGTCACCGATTTCGGGCCATATTCGCTTTTTCCCTTCACCAGAGAGCCGAAACTTTAGCGCCTTCGAAATGGGAAAATAAAGCTGGCTTTTTCACTCTCTGGTCGTTATGGGTTCCTCAGGGACGCCAAAATCAACCTCAAGCTGGTGACCGTTCGATTGGTGAAGAGCAGTGAGCGAAGACGCTGGGATTCGCTGATGGATCAGAACCATCGCTTGGGTTTCAAAGGCTTTGCCGGACGCGGTCTGCGTTATGTTGCCGAGTACCAAGGCCGGTGGTTGGCGTTAGCCGGCTGGCAAAGCGGAGTGTTCAAGTGTCGCCCGCGAGACAAGTGGCTCGGGTGGAAAAAACGAGAGCAGTTTCGTCGGCTGCATTTGATTGCCAACAATACCCGATTCCTCCTGCTTACCGAGCGGGGCGAAGTGCACAATCTGGGGAGCTGCGTCATGGCCAAAATGCTGCGCCGTTTGAGTGCCGATTGGCAACGGACCTGGGGTCATCCGCTGGAATTGGCCGAAACTTTCGTCGATCCCCGACACTTCGCGGGCACGATCTATCGCGCGGGGAATTGGCGGGCGGTAGGGCAATCGCAAGGCTACGCTCGCAGCAACGGACGCTATACCGCCCGGCACAATATAAAGAAGGAAAGGTACGTTTATCCCTTGCGACCCCAAGCCTGTTCCCGATTAAGGAAGCGTCAGGACGATCCGTCTTGGGGTCCCCAGGTGCAGCGGGTAGAAACGTCCCCGAAACAGTTGAAATCATTGGTGCAACTGCTCGCGGAAATGGCTGATTTTCGCCGGGCACAAGGACGCAAACATCGGCTGGAAATGGTCCTCGCTATCTGCATCTTAGCTCGATTGGCCGGCAAGGTCGGCCCCTTGGCGACTTCGCGTTACGCCCAAAAAATGACGCAAAACCAATTGCAGACTCTCGGGGCGTGACGCAACGCCAAGGACCGTTACGTAGCCCCGTCTCTCGCGACGATTCACCGGGTCATGACCGAGACGGATCCGGAAGCGTTGCAAACGGTAACTCACCGCTGGGTAACGGCACAATTGACTCGACAACCCCTGGAAGCCTTGGCTGCTGACGGGAAGCGGATCAACGGAGCTAATCGCAACAGCAAAGACCATTTCGAGACCGTCATCCTCGTGCGCCATCAAGATGCGGTACCCATCGCCGTTCGCATTTGCCGAGACCAAGGCGGCGAACAGGCGGCGATGGCGGCTCTCTTGGAGGATGTCGATATCCGAGGAGCCATCATTACGATCGATGCGCTCCATACTAACCGAGTCATGGCCGATGCCATCGTGTTGGTTAACAGAGCCCATTTTCTCTTCACGGTTAAAGAGAATAACCCCGAACTCTCTCAATTTTTGACCAGCCTGGATTGGGATCGAGTGGCCCAGGACCGGTTCACCGAAAAACCGGAGAAAGGACATGGCCGCATCGATCAACGGAGCATTCAAACCTATGAACCCCTTCCCGGAGCCGTCAAATTACCGCATGTCCTCCAAGTCTTTCGGATCCTTCGACACCGTCATCATTTGAACGGTGGGCCCGAGACCGTGGAATATGCTTACGGCGTCACTTCGTTGCCTCCGGAAGCTGCCGACGCTCAACGATTGTTGTCACTCAATCGGGGACATGGGACGGTAGAAAACGGCAATCACCGCCGTCGCGACGGGATTTTCGGCGAAGATGATTGTCTCATGCGAACTCGCCATGGGCCGACGAACAATGCCCTCTTCAACAACCTGGCCTTGGCGATCATTCTCCAGTCGGGATACTCTAATATGGCCGAAGCTACCGACGATTTTCAGACGAATCGGAACCAAGGGTTGCGAGCCGTCACGAAAACCACCCCGTTTAAACGTCCGAAAAAAAACTGACCCGACCTTCCTGATTACCGACGCTTCCTCCTTGCTGATTCGGTCGGCGAATTGATCGTTCGACCGATACTCGCACCGGTTTAGTCTCCTGTCCGGCTGAAACTCGTCTCAATCGGCAATCGCCGCCTAACTCGAAGCATAATTCGGAAAAACAGTTTTTCCGACGAATCGAAATACTCCGCTCGACACTTTTAAAATGATCGTCGATCAAAAATTATTAGCATGAAAAAGTCCTGTATTCAATTTTCCTTGCAAGTGTTGTTTCCCGGATTATTTTGGTGAAAATCGGTCGTTTTGTCCCACGCTTTCTTATATTTCGTTCCGTCGTTATTGATTGCTCTTCCGATCATTGAGAGCGTAGACCGATGAACTTTTTTTCCCAAGTAGCTTGTTTCCAAGTAGCGTAGCTGTCCTTGAATCGACGTTGTCCGTTCAACGCGGTCAGCGTTGGGAAGTGAAATAATCAAGCGTAATGCGACCCGCGCGGTTAGACCTCCGCCGGGCCGCCGGCAAGAAGGCAACTCCTCCTAAAGACGAAACACTCCTGCGAGGAGTAGGTTAGCGGGGAACAGTGGAAAAATGCAAGACTTACCGCCTGTCCCTGTCACCCCGAAGGCCGATGCGGTTTCAAGCGCTTGGGCTATTATGTCCGAAAGACTCCCTTCGGTGGGGCGCTGATCGCCCGTTATTACTGCCCTAAAGCCCGACAGACCTTTTCTTTGCTCCCCCAGTTTTTCGCGGCTTGGATTACCGGCGAACTTCGCGAATTGGAAGCACAGGCCGAAGCCTGCGACGAACTGGGAGTCGAGGCCGCCTCGCAACGAAGAGATCCGGACGGGAAGTCTCCTTGGTGGTCGGTTTCCGACTGGCTCGGCACTCGGATCGAGCAACTTCGGTGGGTGCTGCAACTGGCCCGCACGATCTTGGGGGAACTGTCCGACGTGCCCGTCGAGATTCGTCCGCTGCGAGCGGCTCTGGGAGAACCGGAGTTGTTGGTTACGTTGCGTTTGAAGCTGGAGGATCAATTACAACAGATCGCCTATCCGATCGGTTTTCGCCGCGAAAAAGCGCCGGTGGGGTCCAAAAGAGGCCCTCCACACACCAGAAATTTGGACGGCGGCGTCAGAACCGACCAATCTCAAGCCACCTCGCCTGAGCGAGCGGAAATACCGAGCCGATCATGACGCCAAACCAGGCCAAATTCCGACGGGAGAACATCGCCCTGTTTCGATACCGGGTGATCGGGGAATTGTTGCACCTTACGCCGGGAACTCCGGAGTATCGGGAGGAATTTCAACGGGTAGTGGCGAAGGAATGGCTCGTGCCCGGTTCGACCGGTCGGCGACGGTATTCCGCCCAGACGATTCGCAATTGGATCAAGAAGTATACTGACGGGAAAATCACGGGACTCGAACGGAAGCCGCGGCGCGATCAGGGAAAGCCACGGAACCTGTCGTTGGCGACCATCGAGATCCTCTTGGCGATCAAACGGCAGCATCCGAAGTTCAGCGTCCGAAAAGTCATTCGGGAAGCGAAGCGGCATCCCGATTTGCCCCCGACGGAGTCCTTGCCTCGAACGACCGTTCATCGGCTGTGGCGCGAGGAAGGATTGATGACGGTCGGCGAACCGACTCTCTTGGTGGATCGCCGCCGTTTCAATTACGAGTGCGCCAACGAGTTATGGCTGAGCGACGTCAGGCACGGCCCGAAGATACGGGATCGTCACCGCCGCCGGCGAAAGACCTATCTGACCGCGATCCTGGATGATGCGACCCGGTTCGTCGTGTTCGCTGAATTTCATTGGAACGAAAAGGCAGAGACCTTGTTGCAGGTGCTCAAGCAAGCCATCCAGCGTAAAGGCATTCCCGACCGGTTTTACGTCGACAACGGAGCCTGTTTTAAAAATCACCACGTGACGATGGTGACGGCCAATCTGGGCATCGCTCAAGTGTTCGCCCGACCTCGGCAACCTCAGGGAAAGGGCAAAATCGAACGATTTTTTCGCACGGTTCGGGAGCAATTTCTGGACTCCTTCGAGGATCGAGAACCCGAAAACCTCGCCGAACTCAATCGCCGGTGGCAGCTCTGGCTCCAACAGGAATATCATCGCGCCTCGCATCGCGGCCTCGAAGGCCGGACTCCCCTGGAAGCTTGGTGTGACCGGGGAACTCACCTTCGGGCTGCCGACACCGGCGCTGTCCTCGACGACCTGTTCTTGATCGAAAAAGAGCGCACGGTCAATAACGACAGCACCGTCTCCCTTTATACCCACGTCTACGAAGTGAGTTCCGCGCTCATCGGTAAACGCGTCACGCTCCGCTATGACCCGACGGCGTTGGGAATCAAACCGGTTAAAGTGCGCTTCGAAGACCGGGATTTCGCCGAAGGTCACCCGATCGATACCGTCCACAACGCCCGTTCCCGGCGCGTTCGAAAATCCGACAAAATGTCCCATCGCCAGTCAGCGAAAACCTCATGAATTACCTTCATTTGTTCGGCTTTAAATGGTGGCCGTTCGAGCCGTCGATCGATCCTGGCCCGAGGTTCGAAAGCGACGCCGTTCTGGAAGCTGCCGGGCGACTGCAGCACTTGATAGAACGCCGGGGCGTCGGCCTGATCACCGGCGAAGCCGGCAGCGGCAAGACCACTATCTGCCGCCAAGTCGCCAGTCGCTTGAACGTTCGCTCGTTCAAAGTGCTGTAGGTGTCGCTGGCCACGGGTTCCGTGCTCGATACCTTCAATGCGATCGCCGCAGAACTCGGACTGCCGCCGAGTTACCGTCGCGACCGGGCATGGAATGCGCTCCGCCAGCAGATTTCCCAACTGGTCGTCGAAAAACGTCAGTCCCCGATCCTGTTCCTGGACGAAGCACATTGGTTGCGACACGAAGTGCTCGAAAATTTGCGCCTGCTCTTCAATTTCAGCATGGACTCCGAACCGCGCCTGTCGGTCGTGTTGCTCGGCTTGTCGTCCTTGGATCAGCGACTGGCTCTGTCCATTCACGAACCCCTGACTCAGCGCCTGATCCTGAGTCACCGCCTGGAACCGCTGAAGCCCGAAGAAATCGAACCCTATATCGCTCACCGATCAGTCGTCGCCGGAGCCCCCGAAGGATTGCAGATTTTCGAGCCGGCGGCGCTGGAAGCCCTTCGTCTGGCGGGTAAAGGAATCCCTCGGTTAATCAACAACCTGGCTCACCACGCCTTGGCGGCCGCCGCCTTGGCAAAAGCCGATCAAGTCACCAGCCGGCATGTCGAACCAGCCGCCGGCGAACTCCCTGGCTAATTCGCGTCATGGCCGATCAACGTTCCTCAGCCGACCTCGCTTCCTTGCGACAACTGCCCCTGCCGAACTTGGTCCGGCAACTTGGTTATGGCCAGGATCCTCATGACCGGCGGCGCTGGAAACGACCGGGTTCGATCTTGAGCCTTAACGGCCAGCGCTTCTACGATCATCTCGCCGGGCAGGGAGGCGGCGGCGCTATCGATCTGGTCAAGCATGCCCGCCATGGTTCTTTCCGGGAAGCTTGCCAGTTCCTGGAAACTTTCGTCCGCCGCCCTTCGCTCTCCTCCCCGACTCCCCCAACGCTCTCGCTCCCCGAAGATTGCCCCGCCAACTGGCCTCTCGTTCGGCAACGCTTGGCCGCCGATCGTTGCCTCTCGCCCCGGTTGCTGCAAAGTTGTCGGGAGCGCCGCCTGATCCGGGCCGATCGGCGCGTCAATGCGGTCTTCCCATGCACCGATGCTCAACGCCGGGTTACCGGAGCCGAAATTACCGGCACCCTGGTGCGCCCCGACAGCAGCCGCTTCCGGATGATGGCCGCCCGTTCCCGAAAATCGGCCGGAAGCTTCTGGTTGCCCGTTTCCCTTGCCCCACCTCAGACCGTGATCTTGACCGAAAGCGCCATCGACGCCCTCTCGGCTTGGTCCTTGCCTTGGTTGCACCGTCCTCACACCGTTTTCCTCTCGACCGCCGGCGTTGCCACTCGACTTCCAGACTGGCTGCATGGCTGGAAACTCCAGCAAATCTTCGGCGCCTTCGATGCCGACGAACCCGGAGACCACAGCGCCGCCAAGCTCATCGCCAATCACCCTCGCGTCATCCGTTTGAGACCTCAAGGGGGTAAAGATTGGAACGATCTCTTGAAACATCACGCTGCGAAAAACCAAGCGTCCCCGTTCTTGAAACCCTAACCTATCGTCGGCGCTTCAGACCGGTTATCGACCAACGCCCTACCAACCGAATCCTCATCCTGTTGCAGCCAAAAATAATCCGGGACATTTGGCTTAAAAGAAATTGAAATACAACATCGACAATGGAGCCTGCTATTGTTATTTACCACACTATTTCGTGCGTAATTTTCCACATTAATCCGGACGCCTTGAACAGGGAGAGGTCGCTGAATCGAACGTCAGCTGAAAGTGACCATGGCGGCGATAAAGAACTGCTTGGAAAAGAAAAATCGACTAGTCGTTTGGGAACAGGAAGGGGAGCTAGAGCCGAGAGTTTTGCTGTTGGAGGAGCTCGTTCCAATCCTTGGCCCCAGGCGGTTTCAAGCGTTGGGCGTTCGGGTAGTTGCGTAAGAAACGAGCGGCGCAGCGATCGCCGCAGTCATCGGCATCGAAGGCACCAAGGAGTCGTTTCAGGTTCCATCGTTGGAGCCAAGCGGGGAGGCGTTGGGTTACCCCGGTGGTGGAGACGAAGACGACTTCGCTGGTGCGCCATTCGGGAAGCAAGAGCCAGGCGGAAAGCGTATCGATGGGACTTTCCGTGAGGCAGGCGGTGTGAGGCGGAGAGCGATCGACCGCTAACCAGAAGCTGCCGCGATGCTTGCGAGAACCTCGAGTCAGGGCTCGGAACCGGGAACCGTCGGGACGCGGGCGAGTGCCGACGACTTCGGCGCCGGAGGGTTGGCGTTGGGCGTCGGTGCACCAGAAGACGGCGTTGCGACAGGAGTCGGCGAAGATCAGTCCCAATTGACGACACCGGGAGAGCAGTGGATCGGGCAGGGCTCGAATCGAGGTCAAGTAATTCCTGACCACGGGCCAGTGATCGGCATGGGAACGTGGGATGATCAGCTTGGGACGAGGGGTAACGTTCGGTGCTCGCTCGGGGGTTGAGTCCGTCAGGAAACGGATGGCGTCATGGCACGAGCAAGAGCGGGCATGAATGACCAGATCGATAGCTCCATAACCTCCGGCTTGGTCTTGGTGATCGAAAAATTTCCGGCCGTTGATACTGAGGATCGAGTCGTGACGTTTCCAGCGTTTGGGATCTCGGGGATCCGGTTGGTATCCGAGTCGGTAAACCAAGGGGATCAACGGCAATTCGCGCAGTCGGGTCAGGTCGGGCAGGACCGGTCGTCGAGTCATGATCGGGATCAGATATTAAGTTCTCCGGCGGCGAGTTCGACATGTTCCGGGGTGACCTGCGGGCTGTTTTGTTGCGCGGCGGCCAACAGGGAAAAATGAGCGAGGTGATTGACCACTCGCGGGATTCCCTTGGAGCCGAGCCGAATCGCTTCCATGGCGGGCGGCAGGAAGAGGACGCTTTGTTTTGCGGCCCCGGCCAAGGTCAGGCGATGGGTGACGCAGGACTCGATTTCCTCGGCGGTCAGGAGTGCCCTTTGACGGCGCACGATGAGTCGCTGCGCGAGGGATTGGTGTCGGGCCATGGTGAGGCGGCGGTCGAGTTCGGAAAGGCCAACCAAAATCAAGGCCAGCCGATTGGTGGCGTCCATTTCGAAATTGAGGAGCAGGCGCAGTTGATCGAGCGAATCATCTCGCAAGAGATGGGCTTCGTCGAAAATCAAGACGGGAGCTTGCCGCTGTTCGGAGCTGAGTTGTTTGATCTGCTCTCGAATCGCTTCCCAAGCGTGAGCGCGGCGATGGCGCCAAGGCAGCCCGAAGGTCTGGGCGATGGTGTTCCGGGTGTCGAGGACCGAACCGGTGGAGAACGAGACGTAGCAGATCCGATATTGTCTTGGAGGCAGCGCTTGGACGGTGCGGCGACAAGCGGTAGTTTTGCCGCTGCCGGGTTCGCCGGTCAGGATCCCGACCCCCATTCGTTGCACTAAATGACCGATTCGCGAAGCGGCTTCCGTAAGTCCGCTGCCCAAGTAGATTTGATCGGCCTTGGGCGAAGAGTCGAAGGGCGGATATTTGAAGCCGAAGTGTTGTTCGTACCTGATCATGTTCTGGGGTCAGCTAAACTTGAGTTGCTTTCGAGCCGGTCGCCGCTTGGCGCGGGCATTGCCTGCGAGATCGACCGGATGGGCCGACTGGTAGAGTTGGCCTTCATAGTAAACCTGGAGGCTCAGCTCGGGTTGGTTCGGGTCGTAACGGAGCGTAACGGTCTGGCCGGCCAAGGCGGACTCGACCTCGTAGAATCGGTTGTTCCGGGAAACCGTGCCGTCCTTTCTGACTTTGCGGTTGGCTGTGAACAGGAAGATATCCTCGATCCGTTCGTTGCTTGGGGGCTGACGCCGTCGGTCCAGCGATTCGCACCATTGGTCCCAGGGAGTCAGGTTCTGGATTCCCCGGTGCGGGGTGCGGTGATATTCATCCTGAATCCAAGCCTGCAATCGGTCGTTGAGCTCGGGAAGCGAAGCGGGTTCCGGTTTCTGGAATTGACTGAGAAACTGCTCGCGAAATGTGCGGAAAAATCGCTCGATCTTGCCCTTCCCCTAGGGGGCGTAAGGAATAGCGTAGATTAAATGGCTCTCGAGATTGCCGACGATCAATTGCAACTGCCGACTCCGATAACAGGCTCCATTGTCGACATAAAGTCGCTGAGGAACCCCCCGGCGCAGGATCCCTTCCTTGAGCGTCAGAAGGAAAGTCTTTTCGGTCTCCTCATAGTAGAACTCGGCATGAGGAATGAGCCGAGTCGCATCGTCGAGCAGAGCGATCAGATAGGTCTTGCGTCGGCGTCCCTGGTCGTCAGGAACTCGTGGGCCGTGGAGCACATCGCTCAGCCACATTTCCCCAGCGCAGGTGAATTGGAATTTCCGCCGATCCTGGTGGGCGGCAGCCGGTTGGCGGGTCATCAACCCTTCGTCGCGGAGCAACCGATAGACGGTGGTTTCCGGCAGTCGCTCGGCCTCGGGCATTCCTGCCGTCTGCCGGGCCTGCTTGATCACCAGTCTGACGCTTAGCTTCTGTTGCCGGCGTTTGATCGCCAATAAAATCTCGGCCGCTTCAACCGACAGCCGACGGCGCTCGCCTTGATCGCTGCGGGGTTTCGGATACAGGGAAGCGATCCCGACGGCGGAATCGTACTTCCCGAGCCAATCCCGGATGGTCTGTCGAGCCACGCGAGTCCGATTCGTTCCGGGAAGGTTCCATTCTTTCGCGAGGAGTCGGCTCATCTCCTCGCGATACTCCGGAGTTCCCGGAGTCAAGTGACAGAGTTCGGCGATCACCAGGTAACGAGAAAGCGCTACCTGCTCGGCATACGAGTCGGGTTTCTGATTCTGATTTTGGTCGGGCATAGTTTTCCGGCTTCAGCCCCCGTTGGAGCCGCCGAATCAAGCTATGCCTCACTCCCCAAAAAATGTCGTTACGCTTGTTCTGTGGGGTTACTCGGATGAAATCGGCCCTGGCCGACAGCAGCAAAGCCGATCGGCGAGCCGAGATCTTTCAGGCTGCCGTGAAGTTGTCGGCGCAAATAAAGCAAGAGATCGTTCTTGCCCAGCGCTCGCCGCATCGCCGTCACCGTCGCTTCGCAACCTTGGAACATTTCGATCAAACGTTCCTTGGCCACTGCCAGAGTGCGATGCAACCGTTTCATCCGTCGTCGCAACCACCAATCGGACTGCCGCTGGCCGTTAGGCGGACTCGAACGGAACTGCTCCGCCGTCTTCCCCGCACCCAGTTTTTCGGCCGCCGCAACTTGGTCTTCAAATTCCTGCAACGTACCGGGATGCTGGGCGGCAAAGAATTGGGGAAGCAGCGAAATGGTGACCGTACCTTCATCCCGGCGACAGATAAACCGCGCTATTCGCGTCTTGTTCTGGCCGTCGGGAGCGTAACGCTCATAGGTGCCGTGACTGTTATTTACCACTTTATTTCGGGCGAAATTTTCCAGATTAATCCGGGCGATATTTGAATTGAGGTGGTCGAGATACCGATCGGATGCTGGAGGTGACCATGGCTCCGAGAAAAAACTGCTTGGAAAAGAAAAATCGACTAGTCGTCTTTGTTGGGAGTGACGATCCAAGGGGAAGAGAGTTCTGCTCGGTGAAGACACCGCTCTAGTCCTTGGCTCCTCGCGATCTCTGGAATTGGGCGTCGGGGGGTCGCTCAAGAAACGATCGGTGCCGTGGTCGCCACCTTCGTCGGAATCCAAGACATGTAGGATTCCTTTCAGGTTCCAACGTTTGAGCCAATCTGGCAAGCATGGGATCGTGTCGGCGGTAGAAACGAAGGCGGCACCGTTGGTCCGCAATTGGGGGAACAAGGGTTAGTCGGAATGGGTGTCGCTAAGACTTCTCCGTGAGGCAGACGATGGGAAAAGGGGGCACGATTAGAGGCTAATCAGAAACGGCCGCGACGCTTACAGGAACCACGGGGCAGGGCTCGGAATCGAGAGCCGTCGGGACGCTGGCAGGTATCGTCGGCCTTAGTTCCGGAGGGTAGGCTCTGGGCGTCGGGAGACCAGCCGCTCAGGATGGCTATCGCGGTCCATTATTAACCGAAATAACCTGAAAATAAAAACGCACGGTTTCACGAAATAATGTAGTAAATAACAGGGAATGCACCCTTTTCGTCAGATCGTTCAGTTCGAAATGGTGTTCAAACTCGCTAATCAATTACGTCTACTGCTACCAAGCCCCAAAATGGTACAGGGGGCGGGTAGATACTATTTATAAATAAATTTCACACAATTACTATCTGGTCTGACTTCAGTGGGAATTGCTGTAGTGGGAGTTGCTGCAGATAATCACTTGTTTTATCCCAATTCATGTCCGTAATAACCGATAGTGGTCTAAATTAACAACTAGTGATTCGGCTAGTGGGAGCCCCTGTAACTATCCTGCCCATCGATAGTTGACGAATCTCCATAGCAACCACCAGTGTATAAGGACAAACACTATCAGATACAGATATCTCACCCGCCGCGACTCTTTAGCTAACCAACCCAAGGTTAGAAAGATAGGAAAGGCTACCGATAGAAATCGGGTGTAGGAAGTATAGGTTCCGCTCATGGCAGGCAGGATACACAGCATATAGAACCATGGCAACATATCTTTGCATCGCCACCAAAGTGCGGGAATCAGGGTCACCACGAAAAAAAAGGCGATCCGATCGATCATCGAATGATGGAAGTCATGCACATGGTTGACATCGAACCACCCTTGGATGAATTTTGGGAGATTGAATAAGTTGCCGATGGAATGGACATGTCCCCAGTATTTTTGCGCTTCAACACCCTCGAGAGGATTGCCAGTCCAGTATCGCATTAGTGCTAGATAGAGTCCCCAACCAGCTGCAGGTGCTAGTATTAAAGCAAAGCATTGGACATACTCACTGATCTCCACCTTCTGGCCATCGGTTATTCGCAAGCGTTCTCTCGATATCCATTTCCAAGGAGGGAGGCAACTCTTCGGGGTCAAAAGCAGGAGATGCCATCCGATGGGAATTATGGCAAAAAGACCCACACCGCGGGTCAGGGGCAACAATAGAGCAGCGGTGATGGCAATGAGATATTTTCGATGTTCCATTCCATGCCACAACAGCATCAGCAGAAGGAAGAAGAGCGATTCGGTGTAGATGAACTGGTAGAATAAGCTGCCCGGGAATAGAACCAGCATGAGAGTGGAGCATCGGGCTACGGCTTCCCCAAATCGTTTTCTGGCCAAAAAGTAAAACAGACACCATCCCAACAAAGAGAATAAGTTGCTGAGAATCATTCCCCAGAGAATATAACTACCCTCACAAACCCTCACAGTAGCATAAATAAGGGCACTCGCATTAATAACATACTTGTTCAAATGATTAAATCTATTGTCAGAATTTCATTTTGACATGTCGATTGACGGATAATCTCTCTGGTGATTTAATAACTGATTTTGATGGTTTATTTAGAGCTGGAAGTTATCAACCCATTTAGGTCGATTCTATGGTTTTGGGGAGGCTTGATGACGGAAATCTTTAGTTTTCAATCCTCTGGCAATCAATGCATTGGAATTAATTACTTTTAAAATTGAAAAAATGAAATATGTATGGTATGATTAAGCGTGAGCGATCAGGTTGCCGTTATCAGAAAAAAATATCTGAGCTTGGAACCCATCTTCCAAGAATTGACTAAACGTCATTGGCTAGCATCCGAGGCAATAGCCATTGGTAGGGGTGGAATAAAAATAGTTCACGAAGCTACGGGTGCTAGCTGCACTACGATTCGATCGGGAATTAATGAATTGAAAACGGAAGCAATCCCTAATAAAAATCGCCAAAGGAAAGCTGGAGGGGGACGGAAATCAATAACCGAACACGATAAGACTCTTTTGTCAGATCTGGATAAACTTAGGGCTCTCGCATAAATAACATACTCGTTCAAACGATTAAATCTTTTGTCAGAATTTCAATTTGACATGTTGATTGACGGATAATTTCTCTAATAATTTAAAAACTGATTTCGATGGTTTATTAAGAGCTGGAAGTTATCAGCCCATATAGGTCGATTCTATGGATTTTGGGAGGCTTGATTACGGAAATCCTTAGTTGCCAATCCTTTGGCAACCAACGAATTAAAATTAATTACTTTTAAAAGTTGAAAAAATGAAATATGTATGATATGATTAAGCGTGAGCGATCTAGTTGCCGTTATCAGAAAAAAATATCTGAGCTTGGAACCCATCTTCCAAGAATTGACTAAACGTCATTGGCTAGCATCCGAGGCAATAGCCATAGGTAGGGGTGGAATAAAAATAGTTCACGAAGCTACGGGTGCTAGCCGCACTACGATTCGATCGGGAATTAATGAATTACAAACGGGAGCAATCCCTAAGAAAAATCGCCAAAGGAAAGCAGGAGGGGGACGGAAATTATTAACCGAACACGATAAGACTCTGTTGTCAGATCTGGATAAACTTATCGAACCCGAGACTCGAGGTGATCCTGAAAATCCGTTGCGTTGGACCTGCAAAAGCGCTGAACAAATCAAAACCAAATTAAATGAAATGGGACATAAGGGCTCTCGCCAAAATAAACTATCTGTTTTCCGTGTATGTATCAAATGTATTATTTACATTCATGGGGCTTTAATTTATAATTCCATTCACCATGAAACTTCTCTTTAGTCAAACGCAAATCTTGCATTTGTTCGTCAGTAATTTTTATGCCCGTCTGATATTTGGATTCATCTAGATCACAGTTTATTTTCAACCCATTTTTAGTTGTTGTATTGCTAATCAAATTAACTATGGTTTCATAATTGGTTAATGGGCGTCCCCGCCAATTCATTGAAATATATGAAAACATTTGATGTTCAATTTTATTCCACGTGCTCGTACCAGGTGGAAAATGACAAACTGATATTTCCATACTAAGTTCATCAGCCAGTTTTTGTAACTCGGTTTTCCATAATTTATTACGACTACCATTTGAACCTCCTCCATCAGCTGTAATTAATAGCTTCTTGGCCTTGGGATGTTTTTTTCGTCCCATTGCTAGCCACCATCGACGAATAGTTTCTACCGCAAATTCCGCAGTATCGTGATCAGTGCCTATACTTACCCAACCCGTATTGGTGTTAATATCAAACACGCCATAGGGATTTGCTTTAGGTAGTTTTGGATCAGGGAAATCATGCATTTTGACTAGTTCAGGATTTCCATTCGGATGCCATTCATTCCCCATATTTTTGTGCTGTCCCACCAATTCCTTTTTTTTGGTGTCAACCGAAATCACGGGTTCATTTTCCTTCAGGAATTTCCGAGATTTGCGTTCAATATATCGAAATTGCTGGTCTCGATCGGGATGCTGGTTGCCTTCTAGCGTCTTCTGGTTGCCTTGAAGGCTGTATCCCATTTCATGGAGCAAACGATTTACGGTGCGTTCACTTATCTGATGTCCCATTTCATTTAATTTGGTTTTGATTTGTTCAGCACTTTTGCAAGTCCAACGCAACGGATTTTCAGGATCACCTCGAGTTTCGGGTTCGATAAGATTATTCAGATCTGACAAAAGAGTCTTGTCGTGTTTGGCTAATAATTTCCGTCCCCCTCCTGTTTTCCTTTGGCGATTTTTCTCCGAAATTGCTCCCGTTTTTAATTCATTAATTCCCGCTCGAATCGTAGTGCGGCTAGCACTACCGAGTAGTGATAAATTCGCGTGACAACATGGTTAATCGGGTTGATTTAAGGCGTAATGCTTACCAGCCTCAAACCCGATTGCATGTCCTAATGCAGCACTTGTCAAGCGATTAAATCCAGTCCACATGATTTGGCTTCCGGGTTCATGATCGTGTTTTCTAGCTCGGTATCCCCCAAGTTGAGCCACTAGTTTCACTGCTTGACCCAGTTGAGCGGGTGCCGGACTTTTTTGTTTTTTGGCATAGTCGCGAAGGAAGTTTAATTCCTCATTGGAGAACATTACTTCGGGGTCGCAATCAGGCACTTGTCGCCCCAACAAGGTCATCACCATGATTCGCCAAGCGATGACGGCATTAATCGCGATGGCTCGTTGCAGTCTTTCCGCCGTCCGGAACAGAAGCGATTCCACCTTGCAGCCGGTTTTGAGAATCCGGAAATAATCTTCGATGCGCCATCTTTGGAGATAGTAACCGACGATTTTAGCGGCGGTTTCGGGATCCTTAACTTTCGCGGTGGTCAGCAAGAACCACTGGACCGGGGTTTCGTCTTCGGGGGGGCAGGTTTCGACGAGATGCACGGCCGAGAGCTTGACGGGGGCGGCCTGCTTAATGGTCGGAGGCAAGCTTAGCGACCGAAACCGCAACTCACAATTAGCCAATCGTTTGCGGCGAGCAGGCCTTGCTTTCTTGCGGCTCGACTTAGGACGCAACGTCAAGCCCTCAATCTCGATATCCAGATTGCCGTCGGCAGCTCCTGAGCTCATCTCGGCAAAGAGCTTGGCATCTTTTTTTTCCAAATTACGATTATGATGAGCCCGAACTAACAATTCAACCCGGGGATAGCGGCGTTGATTATGGAACAGTTCAAAGAAATCCGCTTCTCGGTCGCAAACGGAAATCACTTGCGTCTTGCCTCCTACTTCGCGCAGGTCTTGCGCCAGATCTTGATGTGCCTCGAGCCAACGACGAGTCTTCTTTTTTATAGAAGCAGCGTTCTCGGTCTGAGAATCAAATCCCAATCGCAGCATCCCTAAAGGAAGTCCTTGATCCGTGACCGCCATGGTAGCGTGCAAGTGGAGCCCTAACGCCGTGACTCCCGTCTGATTCTTGCCGACGATTTGCAAGCCGTCACAACCTGGACGAGTGGTGAAATTGAGGTCGGTGCCGTCTTGAATGGCTAAGACAACCCGTTGCGCTCGAAGGCGCGCCAGACTCCGCTCCCGATGAGGCATCAGGATGTTCTCCACCGTCACCTCGCTTTCGGCCGGCTTCTCAATCAAACGATAGAAACCATCGATAGCCGAGGAATCACCGGGATTGCCGGCATTAATCTTGTGGCCGATATGTTGCATCATCAATTGCGCGCTGTTCACCAGCCGAGCCGACAATCGTTTGTCTCCTAAGGGCGCCCCGCCAAATTCATTCTCTGCCCACTGCTCACTATTCAGACCTTCCCCGGGCAACAGCTCTGGGACCTGGTCCACCCAAGGAACCCCCAGCCGCTTTCGCCAATCAGCCTTGAGCGGATACAGATAAACCGTCTTGATCGTTTTATCAAATCGCTTATAGCGATCTTGGCGTCCCCGGCCGGCCGTTTTTCCGACACCGACGAAATTAGCCGCTCGCAGGCAAGTGCCGGCCACCCCTTGGTCAGCATAACTCTCCACCATGAGAGGGCCAAATTGGTAGCGGGATTCAAAATCTCTCGGCAGACGACGAAGCGCGAGCCCCAAAACATGGCTGGCCAAATGCGGACAACGAACTGCAGGCCTGATCAGGAAGCGGCTCAGGCAGACAACGAGGTGCAGATTTTCCTGACGTTGGGACTCAGTCCAGGCCATCCAACGGTCTCGAGCTTTCACCCGTAATGCCGAAGCCGAAAAACCAACCGCCCCCAACCAGCCATGAACCGAGCGCACTAAATATCTGAGTTGACAACCGGCGAAAGTGGTCATGCCTTGGGGATGCTCCCTATCGATCAAAGTGTTCCACACCGGGCGCTCCTTCTCGGTCACCACGATCAATTCCACCGGTCGCAACTCGGCTAACCGAGTCGGCAGATGCGGAGCAATGGCAATCTCGCCTTCCAGCAGCCGCGGTCGGTTAGCTATGGGGGCTCTTCGTCTCTCGGGCAACTGGATCTTCTGATGCGACGCGAGATTCGAAAGAGCTTTGAGGCAGCCAGCCAATTGAACCCGTCCGGTCGCGTCAAAAAACTGAAATTCCGTGCAAATCCGCTTGCCCAGCGCGTGTCGGCTAGCAAATGATTCTTCAGCCATTATCGACTGAATCCGGATGAGAGATTCCTCTTGTTGCAGAGTGTTGCTGATTAGAGATTGCGCCATAACCAAGAACAATTTACGCAATCCCGAAAGAGTTGTCCAGACTTTTTTAACTTAAAAAACTCAAAAATTCAATCCATCGCGTTTATGTTGTCACGCAGATTTATCACTACTCGGTAGGGCTAGCACCCGTAGCTTCGTGAACTATTTCTATTCCACCCCTACCAATGGCTATTGCCTCGGATGCTAGCCAATGACGCTTAATCAATTCTTGGAAGTTTGGCTCCAAGCTCAGATATTTTTTTCTGATAACGGCAACCTGATCGCTCACGCTTAATCATATCATACATATTTCATTTTTTCAACCTTTAAAAGTAATTAATTCTAATTCGTTGGTTGTCAAAGGATTGGAAACTAAGATTTACCGTCATCAAGCCTTTCAAAAACCATTGAATCGACCTAAATGGGTTGATAACTTCCAGCTTTAAATAAACCATCGAAATCAGTTTTTAGATTACCAGAGAGATTATCCGTTCATTAACATGTCAGAATGAAATTCTGATAAAAATTTAATCATTTGAACAAATATGTTATTTAGGCGAGAGCCCTAAGATAAGTGAACGCACCGTAAATCATTTGCTCCATGAAATGGGATACAGTCTTCAAGGAAACCAAAAAACCCTAGAAGGCAAGCAGAATCCCGACCGAGACCAGCAATTTCGTCATATTGAAGGCAAATCCCGGAAATTCCTGAAGAAAAATGAACCCGTGATTTCGGTGGACACGAAAAAAAAGGAACTGGTGGGACAGCACAAAAATAGGGAAAACGAATGGCATCCGAAAGGAAATCCCGAACTAGTCAAAGTGCATGATTTCCCCGATCCAAATCTACCGAAAGCAAGTCCCTATGGCGTGTATGAAATTAGCACCAATACGGGTTGGGTAAGTGTAGGCACTGAACACGATACGGCGGAATTTGCGGTAGAAACAATTCGTCGATGGTGGCTATCAATGGGACGAATAAACCATCCCAATGCCAAGAAGCTATTAATTATGGCTGATGGAGGTGGTTCAAATGGTAGTCGTAATAAATTATGGAAAACCGAGTTGCAAAAACTGGCAGATGAACTTAGTATGGAAATATCAGTTTGTCATTTTCCACCGGGTACGAGCAAGTGGAATAAAATCGAACATCGAATGTTTTCATGCATTTCGATGAATTGGCGGGGACGCCCATTAACCAATTATGAAACCATAGTTTATTTGATTAGCAATACAACAACTAAAAATGGGTTGAAAATAAATTGCAAGCTAGATGAATCCAAATATCAGACTGGCATAAAAATTACAGATGAACAAATGCAAGATTTGCGCTTAACTAAAGATAAGTTTCATGGTGAATGGAATTATAAATTGAAACCCCATGAATGATAATAATACGTTAGATACACACGGGAATACGGATAATTTATATTTGCGAGAATCCTTATCGAACCCGAGACTCGAGGTGATCCTGAAAATCCGTTGCGTTGGACCTGCAAAAGTGCTGAACAAATCAAAACCACATTAAATGAAATGGGACATCAAATAAGTGAACGCACCGTAAATAATTTGCTCCATGAAATGGGATACAGTCTTCAAGGCAATCAGAAAACCCTAGAAGGCAAACAGCATCCCGATCGAAACCAGCAATTTCGACATATTGAACGGAAATCCCGGAAATTCTTGAAGAAAAACCAACCAGTGATTTCGGTTGACACGAAAAAAAAGGAACTGGTGGTACAGCACAAAAATATGGGGAACGAATGGCATCCGAAAGGAAATCCCGAACTAGTCAAAGTGCATGATTTCCCCGATCCAAATCTACCGAAAGCAAGTCCATATCAATCTTTGCAAAAGTAATGTCATAATTGATCAGGAATTTATTAATCCGAAAAATGAAAAATATTTATTTTTTTTGCAACGTTTTTTGTATTGAGAATGTCTATAAAGACGTGAACGATAAACCAACTCAATCTTCTCGTAATCACTATACCTATGAACTACGAACAACTGCGGTAGAAGCTGTTAAAAATGGCTCAACCGTAGCTGAAGTTGTCAGTGTAATGGGTATGTCTGCACGCACAGTATTTCGCTGGCTCGTTTGGTTTTCGACTGGGAGTTACGAAGGACTCAAAGACAATCCTAAATCAGGACGTCCCCGTAAGATTACAGAAGAAATGGCTCAATGGTTATACAACGCGGTGACTATGGGAAATCCCAAGCAATTTCAATTCGACTTTTGCCTGTGGAGTCTCAAAACCATGCAAGTGTTATTGAAACAACAATTCGGGGTGTCGGTTCACGTTTCCACCATCAGTCGATTGCTTCATTCTATGGGATTAACTCCCCAGCGCCCCATCCACAAGTCTTACAAACAAAACCAGAAGAAAATCAAACGGTATCTGGAGATGTTTCCAGGCTTGAAACAACGAGCTGAGCAAGAGAATGCCCTAATTCTCTTTTTGGATGAAGCGTCAGTCCGAGCTGATTATCATCGAGGAACCACTTGGTCTCGAATCGGTGTCACGCCGGTAGTTCGAGATGCCGGGGGTCGCTATTCGATTAAACTAGTTTCAGCCATATCCGCTGACGGGCGGATGATATTTAACATTTTCAAAGGAAAAATGAATGCCCAGCGTTTTTGTGAGTTCTTATCGAAACTCTCTAAGGATGTGGGACGGAAAATAATTGTTGTTTGTGATAACGCCAGCTATCATACAGCAGATTATACCCAAGAGTTCGTAGCCGAAAACGATAGTATTGAAATGAAATATCTTCCTCCATACAGCCCTGAATTAAATCCTGATGAGCAGGTTTGGAACCATTTAAAGCAAAGATTAGCTAAAATAATGATACCCAACAAAAAGACGATGCAACAGAAAATTCAAAACATTATGCAATCCATCCAAAAGAAAATGGGAATGGTCCAATCATACTTTAAATTGGATGATACTCGATATATAATTACATGACATTACTTTTGCAATGATTGATATGGCGTGTATGATCTGAGCACCAATACGGGTTGGGTAAGTGTAGGCACTGACCACGATACTGCGGAATTTGCGGTAGAAACTATTCGTCGATGGTGGCTATCAATGGGACGAAAAAATCATCCCAATGCCAAGAAGCTATTAATTATGGCTGATGGAGGTGGTTCAAATGGTAGTCGTAATAAATTATGGAAAACCGAGTTGCAAAAACTGGCAGATGAACTTAATATGGAAATATCAGTTTGTCATTTTCCTCCGGGTACGAGCAAGTGGAATAAAATTGAACATCGAATGTTTTCATGCATTTCGATGAATTGGCGGGGACGCCCATTAACCAATTATGAAACCATAGTTAATTTGATTAGCAATACAACAACTAAAAATGGGTTGAAAATAAATTGCATGTTAGATAAATCCAAATATCAGACTGGCATAAAAATTACTGATGAACAAATGCAAAATTTGCGCTTAACTAAAGAGAAGTTTCATGGTGAATGGAATTATAAATTAAAGCCCCATGAATGTAAATAATACGTTTGATACGCACACAAAAAAACGACAGTTTAATTATGCGAGAACCCTAACCATTGGCCATAGAGGGTAGAAGGCGCAAGATTTGACTCCTTGATCATATCCATACTCTGCGAGATACAGATAGTGTTCAGCATCCCAAGTGGCAAAAAGGTTCTCTAGAGAAGAACGTTCCTTCTGCATCCAGATGTCTGGAAACCAGCTTTGCTGTATACTTAATGCCTTAGAGGTTTCGAAACTCGGATAAAGTAGAGACATCAAGGAGATTAATGCAAGGTAAAGAAGCTTGGCAATACCGACTCCAGCCAAGAATTGCAAGACTGAAAATCCCTTCTCCTCAGGATGCCGGGCCTGTTCAATAATGCAGTTCATTTACTCCAAGATTGAGCATAACCTTCGCAAACTCTTGCTATTACTGGTTTCGTTAATGCTGGTGCCATTTTATTACGAGTGCCAGTGGAGACGTCAATGTCGATTCTCAACCATCGGCGATGTTTTTCTCACATGCAGGGCAGTACCATCCATTAATGCATTTAAAGCCTTGAGTCGGCTTACCCGTGACCTGGAATTTATTCCGGTAATTAACTAATCGGTTTGGTTCGCAGCGATCCCGGAGGCTCCAGATCGGCGGCTGTGCCGACGATGGTTCGGGCCAGGGTTGGGGCGAAACAACGCCTTTTTCTCTTTTCTCGGTTTGAAAAAAGCGGTTTTGCAAGTATCTCATAGAGCGTATTCCAGATGATCGTAAATTTAAGATCTGCACAGATGCATGCGAATGGTTTCAATCATGATAAGCTGCCACCAGAAACAGTCAACAACATTCACTCGGTTTCAGAATTCCAGACATAGGCAAGGGAGAGGAGAAAGTTCCACCCAGCCGATATAATGATGGCAGCAAAGTTAGCCAGATAAAGATTGATGTTGAAGTGGTGGTGGAGAATGTGAAGGACTAGGATGGCGATCAGAATGCCAATGCCGCACACCAGGTTGAAACGGAGAAATCGAACGATCAAGGAGAACTGACCAGATTGGCGGCCACTGAAGGTCCACAGATGATTCCAAGTGAAATTGTTGATCATAGCCATTTCGGCAGCCATGGCCTTGGCTAGGGAAATGGGAACCTCAAGAAATTCGACCAGCACCCAAAGCAGAGCCATGTCCACCAGTAGCCCGGACATACCCGTCGCCAAGAACTTAAGACCGTGATTCAGCAATCCTCGTACTCCTTATTGGGTCCCACTGTCACCTTCCTCCGGACGGGCTGCGGAGGGGACGGTGCTGTCGTAGTTGGGAATGGAACTGGGGATTGCGAAATCAAGTTAGAACTTTAGATTAATCGAGGATAATCTCTTATCGAGAGGTGGCATGCTTTTGCATCCAGAGAATATTCAGGTTGTTTGGCATCTGAACATTATCCCTAGGCGGATCTTGGGTGCGAGAATCCTCCCATCGCTTCTGTTCCACGTGTCCGTCGGCGAAGGCGAAATGCGCCCCTCCGGCATGAATGTCAGTGGGTTTGTCCCTCAGCTTCCAAGTCAAGGGATTGTCAGGAGAGAAGGCCCACTGCATTCCGAAGGAGGCATCGTTAATAGTTTCCACTCGTTCTTCAGCGAAGGTAAAGCGCTTGGATGGCTCCCGGATCTCCGAAATATAGAGGTAGGTTTTCGCGGCATAGGTGCCCAAACCATCGTAGCCCATGAAGCAATTGAGGGAAATGGTTCTGCTTCTGCCCTCACGGATGACATCATCATCGAATTCCAGTTTTGCCAGGGGCTGCGAGGGACAGCGCCACAGTTTCACGTCATTGACATAGGGAGCCAACAGGCTCTCCTTGAGGAAAGCGGTGTTGGTTACATCGGAATGTCCCGGGTGTCCCAACCAGCCTTGCACCCAAGTGAGGCCCAGCGGTATCCGTTCCCCATTGGGCATTTCTCGACCGTCTTGATTGGGCAGTACGAGACCCGAATGGTCCGTAGCGTACATCTCAAAGGCTAAACCGAACTGTCGGTAGTTGGAGATGCAGAGGATGCTTTTTCCCTTGCGCTTGGCATAATTTAGAGCGGGGAAAAGAAGCGCCGCCAGGATGGCAATCACGGCAATCGTCACCAACATCTCCACCAAGGTGAATCCAGATCTGTAAATCTTCATGATTTCTAAAGCTAGCGAATGGGATCATAACAAATTCGATCGCCGGGGCTATTGTGCTATATTCCCCCCTTATTCCGGTCGAGCTCCGCTCTTCCTATGATTAGTGGAGTGCTGCCACAGAGAGAGGTTGGAGCACCTCCATTGGTGAGAACATATGTCCGGATCGAAAGCATCATCGGTTCACTGGATACGAGGGTAATCTATCAAACCTTGGCGATGTCGTCAAGTGATAATCGGGTAGTGTTTTTGCATTGGATCTGCCAGCGTGAGAAGACGAGCCGGGCGCTCTCAAAACGATGTCCACTACGGCACCGCCGGTGGCAGTGCCACGTAGGCAAGGTCTATGATTCAGGGCCTGGCCCATCCGATTGACCGGAGTTCTTCCCTTGGAACGCAACTGTCGATCCCCGTTGATGTATTTTCCCGGCGCCAGCCCCAGCAAGAACAGAAATGTTCTCGCATCAGGAAGGAAGAGGTCAAATCGGGACCGAATTCGGTGGCGACCAGAAGTGTCGTCTCTACCCCGATGGTCGGAATCGCCGTCAAACCCACGCCCAAGAAGATCTTGAGCCAGCCATGCGCGCCCCGTTAGAGAATTCCGTCGAAGTCCTCGGCGCCGAGGATAGAGTTCGGGGCCGAATACGAAGTTCCCGCAGGGGAATCCGAGGTCGACGCCGATTTCTCGTCTGAGGTTTTCGCCAGCGCTTTCAGCTCGGCTTGAATGGTCCGCTCCAGGATCCCGATCCGACGATCGATGAAATCGCAGTGCTTCAGACCTTCCTTGAGGGTCATCAGATGCTCCCTGCGGCATGTCCCTTCCAGACTCGCAGCCACCCGACCCTCCGAAGCCTTGATGCGGTGATTCCGCAACGTCGCCAGATGCCGCGGGTTCCCGATCGCCCTCGACGATCGTATCCAGGATCGTCAGTTCGCTTCTGCCCATAATGTTGCTGATCACCGAATCGAGCCGCACGTTCATTTAGGTTTATTGAGCGACAATCAAGGTGACAGTTTTGACGTCGCAATAAACGGTTAAATACGAAGTTTACAGGGAGACGGCAACAGGTTTTTCTGGGGGAGCTTTCATCAATCAAGTGGGAGAGACTCGTTTGGGGAGGTTCTTGGGATTGAGGTTCACCCTTTCGGAGGGGGACTTTCTACCACTTTCAAGGGGTTTTTCAGCCCGATTTTCAGATTTTCGGATAGAGCTGATATCAGGCGATTGCTATCGCGGATTGGCTGGTATGCTGCATGTGCTGACAGCCCGTTCCATCGAATGCCGTTAGCTTGGGTTATTGCCGAGGCCCATCGTGAGCCGAGATTGATTGGATGATGAGATCCGGAATCGGTTGGTATTAGCCATTCGATCGGTTGGAGGCGGTTGCCTGTTCCCGAGAAGGATCGTAGAGGGAACCGTGTTGCAGCATGGCACAAGCGACGGAGATGAGCCGATCAGCGACGCTTCTCAAGGCTCGAGCATGTTGATGTCCCCGTTGGCGAAGCGTGGCATACTTGCGTTTGCTAAGAGGGTCTCTTTGGACGGCCACTCTGGCCCAGTGATACCTAGCATCCCGTAGTCGGGGGAGAGTCGCCACTCGTCGAACCACGAAATGTTGTTTTCCGGAGCGTCGGGTCACGGGAGCGATTCCGGTGAGGCAGCGCAGGGCCGCTCGATCGCGTTTTTCGAACCGATGAAAAGCTTCGGCCAACAGGATGCCAAGCACGATTCGACCAACCCCCGGAATTGATCTGAGAATGGCGATATCCTGATGGAGAGCCGGAGTCGGGTCCGTTGCCGGCACTCCCTCCCTGAGGGAGCTGGCTTGATCGTTGGCTTGCAGGGAAGCCGCCAGTTTCTCGGTCGTCTCGTCCAGCTGCAACAGAGTGGCATTGAGTTCTTCCATGGTCACGGCCAGTTGTTTGAAGGCGGTTTTGATCGCCCCCATGGCCCCCTCGACGGTACCCTCGGCGACGGTCGCCGCCGGTTGACGCAGTATCTTGAGGATTTGCTCGGCGGAGATTTTCCTGATTTTATGCTGGGCGAGCAGTTTGGCTACGGTGCCGATGCGGATTCGTTTGGTTTTTTCGGGAGTGGGAATGCGATTCCAGAGTTCGCGGATCCAGGGCTGGGACAAATCCGGCTCCAATTCCAGAAACTGGGGGGAAATAGCGCCAGAGATGCTGTTTGATCTTATTGGTGAACTGCGTTTTCGGGAAGGTGAGATCTTCGGCCGTTCTCGATAAATCACGAAGCACGACGATCTGAGGGCTGGTGGGATTGAGTTGGTGCAAAGCCTGAGGGTCCGTCCTGAGGGCATCTCCCAGCACTCGAGCGTCCCGGCGGTCGTCCTTGGCACCGGCTGGAGAAAAACGATCCCGGAAGCGATCCAGTTGCTTAGGGTTGATGGCGTAGACTTGGAATTCGGATTCCATCATGGTTTCCACGACCGGGCCGTGAGGCACCTCGATGGCGATCCCGATCTGGTGTGGCGCGGCGTTCGTGACAGTTTTGATCCATTGGGTTGAATCACGCAGGCCCTGGCCGCCATGCGGAAAGGATCGTTCGCCGCATAATTTGTTCTGGGCATCAATGAGGGAAATCTGATGGTTCGTCGATCCCCAGTCGATTCCTACGGTGTAGTGATAGGGATCCATAATTTGGTTGCTGTCAGTGCTGAGCTGCCACGACGATTGCCAATACCGGTACTGGCGTTCCAAGACGCAAACTTTCTACTGGGCATTGATCGTGCCAACAAATCGAGGCACAAGTACCCCCAGGTGCTCAAAGGCACAGGGGGCGTAAGGTAACTCTCGATTTGCGGCCCGATTTCGTTCGTTTCGAACGAAAAGTCGTGAGTATCACGAATCAATTCGATTCGACAGTTTTTCCTCCCCGACCCTCCGCGGGGGGAGGAACTGGGCGGCAGATCTACTCCTACCAAGCCCCAAAATGGTACAGCGGGATGGTAGTCAATTCGTCTTCGGGATCTGGGTCGATTTCTCGGACGATTGTTTAACTGTCACGGTAGCGGAGAATCCCGTTCCGGAAAAGAGGGCATACCGCTACGGCGGAATTTCCGCTGGCGGGATCATTGGATTGGACTCTTTCGTCGATTGACGAAAAACCGGAGTTTCGGGGGCGGAGGTTCGTCCAGCATGGTAGTTCGAATTCTGACCGCTAGGCCCGGGGGTGGGATTTTTTGTAGGCCGCGTTCAGTTTGTCGGTGGATAAGTGGGTGTAGATCTGAGTGGTCACCAGATTGGCGTGTCCCAGCAGTTCCTGAACGCTCCGTAGGTCAGCTCCGGCATTCAGCAGGTGGGTCGCGAAACTGTGCCGCAATTTATGGGGAGTCATTTCCGGATCGATCCCGGCCTGCGCCAGGTATTTTTTCAAGCGCAATTGGATCAGGCGAGGATACATCGGTTTCCGCTTGTCATGATTGGACAAAAAAACGGGAGAATCCGGGATTTGCAAATGATAGCTCACCTTCCAGTAGTAACGGATCGATTCCAAAGCTGGGGTTCCGATCGGAAGTTGCCGTTCCTTTCTGCCCTTGCCCATGACTCGAACCAGTTGTTGATCCCAGTCGATATCCTCGACTTTGAGGTCGCAGAGTTCGCTGATGCGGATGCCGCAGGAATAAAACGTTTCGAGAATCGCGGCGTCCCGGATCAGGGGGCCTTGGTCGGCGTTCTTGTTGGCACGCATTTCCTTGAGCGGAGCCATGAGCAGGTCGTTCATTTGCTCGGCAGTCAGGAACCGGGGAAGGCGTTTTTTGGTCGGAGGAAGAGAGATTTGCTTGATGGGCAGCTCGGTCAATTCTCCCGTTTTGATCAGATAGCGGTAGAAGGTGCGCAAGGCGGAAAAGCGCAGTTGGATCGCGGAACGACTGAGTTTGTTGCGGCTCAGATAACGCAGGTAAGCGCGGAAATGGTGTCGTTGGAGACTGAGCCAAGGTGGTGGTGCCTGTAGTTCCTTTTGGTGCCAGTCGGCGAATTCCTTAAGGGTATGGCGGTAGTTCCGCAGCGTGTGCGGCGAGGCGTTTCGTTCGGTTTCCAGTTGCCGCAGAAAGTCGCCGACTCTCGTATCCTGCTCGGCTACGGCGTCCATGGAAACTTCAGGAGTTCTTCCGGCTCCGTTTGGGCGTGGTTTTTTTCTTGGTCTCCCTGGGAGGAAATTCAAATCCTACTTTGCCGCTTCGTTTGGAGACGAGAAAGGCTTTGAAGGGTTTCCCGGAACGTTGGGAGACGAATTGGTCGATCAATTCGGTTTTGCCGTCGGTCAACAGCGTGCGGACATGATTGGGTTCGATAGTCCGTTGGAGGATGACTTTGGCGACTTGAAATTTGCAGGGATTGTCGTCGTTCTGGGAATGTTCGCAAAGATAGCCGAGTTCCGTATCGAACACGTTGCGCTTGCACAGCGGGCATTTGCCGAGGGGTTGGGTCAGTTTGGTGAAATCGATTTTTACTTGGGGTTTGCCGTTGTCTTTTTTCCCTTTCCGGGGCGGGAACTCGAAATTTACTTTGCCGGTTCCTCGATCCAGAACCAGATAAGCTTCGAACGGTTTTCCGGTTCTTTTGGAAACGAATCGGTTCAGGAGGTCGGTTTTGCCGCCGGTGAGAATCTTACCGGCTTGAGCGAGGTCGACTTCCTGTTTCAGGATGATTTTGGAGAAACGGAAATTGCAGGAACGGTCTTTAATGACTGAATTTAAGCAGGCGTAGTGTTTGTCCAGATTCAAGACGGAAGACTGGCATTGGGGGCACTGGCCTATCGAGGGACTGTTTCGAATGTCCTCGGTCGAGATTTCTTCCGTTTCAATCTGACTGTCGAAATCGAATTTCACTTCGAAATCGGGTGTGATTTTGATCATGGCATCGAACGATTTGCCGAGCCGGCTGCGAAATCCGGGCAAAGGACCGATTTTTTTCTCGCTCAACAGTTTTTCGACTTCCTCGATTTCGAATCTTCGGTTGCCCATGGTTTTCCGTAAGGAAAAATCGCAGGATTGGGATTGGCACGCGAAATCCTGGTATTGCTCGACAACAACTCCGGTTTGGCATTTGGGGCAGGGGGTCTTGAGAGTGACGTAATCGCCCGGTATCGTGTGGTTTTCGTGGTCTCGGGTTTTATTGATGATGTCTTGGGTCATATCCTTGATGTGTTGCATGAACTCATCAGGCTTCAGGTTTCCTTCTTGGATTTGATTGAGTTTGTATTCCCATTCACCGGTGAGTTCGGGGGAGCAGAGTTCGGGGATTTTCAAGCCGTTGAGTAAATCGATCAGGGAAAAGGCTTTGGGGGTGGGCTGAATTTCACGGTTTTCCCGAATGATGTATTTCTCTTTGAACAATCCTTCGATGATGGAAGCTCTCGTGGCAGGTGTGCCCAGACCCTTGTTTTTTACGGCGGCGCGTAGTTCGTCGTCATCCACGAGTTTCCCGGCGCCCTCCATGGTTCCGAGTAAGGTCGCTTCGCTGAATCGAGCAGGGGGTTTGGTTTCGTTTTCCTTGGCTGCAACCGGATTGGTTTGCACTTCTTCCTCGGGGGCTTTGATAGCGACCAGGTCGGGTTTATCCTTTTTGGTAAGATCCCTGCCGGTAACTTCCAGCCAGCCTGGAAACACCAGCACTTTGCCTTCGGTTCGGAATCGATGATCTTGTACTCGAGTGATGCGCGTAGTGGTTTGGAATTCGGCCGGCGGATAGAACACGCTGAGGAACCGGCGCATGATTTGGTCGTAAACTTGTCGCTCGGCTGAACTCAAGTGACCGGTCGAGGTGGTCGCTTCGGTCGGAACGATGGCGAAGTGATCGGAAATCTTGGAGTTGTTGAAGATCCGCTTGTTGGGCTTGATCCAGTTTCGATCCAAAATTATCTGGGAGAATTTTTGGTATTCCGATCGGCCCAGTGATTGCAGAACTTTCCGGACGGTTCCCGGATAATCTTCGGGCAGAGCGTGGGAATCCGTTCGGGGATAGGTGGTGAGCTTATGGCGTTCGTAAAGGCTTTGTGCGATTTGCAACGTTTGCGCGGCCCGAAAGCCGAAGCGGGTGTTGGCCTCTCTCTGGAGAGTCGTGAGGTCGTAGAGGGCAGGTGGCGAATTGAAACTGGTTTTGCTTTTCTCGCTGGCGACGCCGGTTAGATTCTCGCAGTCGCGAACCACTTGGAGCGCCCGGTCGTGATCCCAAAGCCGTTCGGGGCGCAACAGGTTGTTCTCTTTCTTGCTTTTGTTGTCGAATTTTTCGTCGAACCATCGTCCCTCGTATTTTCCGGCTTCGGCATTGAAGGTCGCGATAATTTCCCAATATTTCTGGGGCTGAAAAGCCCGAATGGTTTTCTCTCGATTGACGATCAGAGTCAGGGTGGGAGTTTGCACCCGGCCGACGGTGGTTTTATTGAAGCCGCCGGATTTCGAGTTGAAGGCGGTCATCGCGCGAGTGCCGTTGATCCCGACGATCCAATCGGATTCGGAACGGCAGATCGCTGCGTTCGTGAGCGGTTGCAGCTCTTCCTGCGAGCGCAATTTGGTGAATCCTTCCCGGATGGCGGTTTGAGTCATGGACTGCAACCAGAGCCGGAGGACGGTTTTTTTGCATTTGGTGTACGCGACGATATTGCGGAAAATCAATTCGCCCTCCCGTCCGGCGTCGCAGGCGTTGATGACGACGCCGACGTCCTTTCGCTTGATGAGTTGTCTGAGTTGCTTGAGCCTGCCGCTGGTTTTGGGGATTTCGTTTAGCTCGAAATGGGTGGGAAGGACGGGCAGGTTGCTCAAACTCCATTTGTTGCCTTTCGCTTCCTGATCCTTGGGAACGTTCATTTCCAGCAGATGGCCTACTGCCGAAGAAATGACGTATTGGTCACTTTCGAAATAGTCCTTGTGCTGCTCGCAATTTCCCAATGCCCGGGCCAGATCGGCGGCGACAGACGGCTTTTCGGCGATGACCAGCGATTTACTCATATATTAACAAACAAGAGACTCTTTACCGATGTTCAATGAATTGAAGCAAGATAATTTGAAAGACTCGATTGGCGTGGTAGGGCGTCGGTATATTTGACATGCCGGAGCGGAATTGCGTTTCAGACAGGTCAAACGCCGGAGCATTCGTTTTGGGAATCGTGGGGCGAGGTACGGATGATTTGGAAGCGCAAGGCAGGTTGAAAAGTCGTGATCGGCAGCGTCGCGGTTTGCTTTTCGTCGCCGTTTGTTTTTCTCGAAAAACGGACTTTGAAGTTGTGCCGGGATGGTTCCGGATTCGGTGAAGGGGAGCGTATCGGGCGAATCGGCGGCGACACAACGGGCCTCGGCGGGTTCGCTTGTTGGATATTTCCGACTGGCGTTCGGGGCGGTCCAATCGTCAGAACCAGCCGCAGAAAGATCACGCGGGCCGTGACGATATCGACGATCCCCGGACAGCAATTTCCGTCGAGATATTTCCGGACGGCTACGGTTCGACGGTGTCCGAGTTCGCTTCGAATGATTTCGGATCGGCGGGGATGCGTATTGGTTTTTCCCTGTCGGGATTCCTGGTTCCGAGATCGGGAATCCAAATTGCCGAGCGGCGATTTCGGGAGGCATGCCGGCGTCCCCGGCGATGATGCGGTCCCGATCCGCCATGGCTTTAAGCGATCGTTTCGTCATCAGAATAATTCAGCCGCTGGGGAGCAGGACAGGGTGCCGTCGGCGATCGATCGATGTCAAATCACCGTTTGGTGATCTTAGGGCCGGCGTATACGACATAGGCTGGTTCTCCGGCTTTTATCGGCCAAGAGAAATGAAGCCGAAGCGTCTGGTGCGAAACCTTGCCGTGCCAAGGACAGAATAGGGAATGTCCCGACTCTTCCGGATGGGCGAACGTCAATTCCTTGCCGAATTCGTTTTTTTCGGAATCGGACGAATCGGTGAACAAAGCTCGATCCCCGGTGAAATGGTTCTGATAGAGGCGGTGACCTTCGGCAGAACGGGAGCCGTCTGGTTCGAAAGCTTGAGCAAACCGGTTCAAAATGCAGAGTAATTTTAAAAAGCCCTTGGAAGCGCCCACGGCGAAAGGTACCCCTGTGAGGGGTTCGAAACATTCCTTCGAAAACGTCAGTCGAGCAAACCGGTTTACGGCTTTTTTTCGGAGATCTTTCCACGTATTGATGGGCGGCTGTTTTTGCCGCAGGGTTTGCTTCAGGGACTCGACGGACCAGCAGTTTTCGAGGGTTGCAGTCAGATTCTCTTGTCCTTCGGATTCTCGCCTCCAGATCGTTTTGATGGGCGTGTCGCACCATTCGGACGGGGCCAAGCTGACTAACCCGCAATCCACCCCATGGATCGATTTGTAAGCCGCTTCGCCGATCGCCGTATCGGTAACGATGTCGCCTTGGCATTCTATCCAGTCCCCTCCGCCATGGCGTTCCGCTTCGTCCCAGAAAGGGCCGGTCTTCGTCAGCCAGTTCATGACCGCTCGCTTGCCGTCTCCTTTGAGATTACCGATGGCCTGTTGCAACGGCATGTTGGGAATGGGCGTCGTGTTCAAGAACAACCGATGGCAATAGACGTTCCGACCGAGGCGTTTGGCTTCGTTGCGCATGATCATGAATCGGGACAGAGCATTCTGAAACTCGCCCAGTCCATGGAACTGTTCGTGGATCGATAAATCGTTGGCTAAGAGATCCATGATCAACTCCAGCCCGCCAAGTAATTCATGTCTTGGTCGAATTGGTCGAAGAATCCTTCAGGCCAACTGTCGATATTTCCGTTAGCGTCGATAGCCGGACTTTCTACCTGCGAGTTGCGCTCCTCCATGTTTTCCGTTCTGGGCCTGAAGAAGAGAAGCGAAACGTCTTCGCAGGGGACGATGCCGGTTTTTACCGCCCGCCGGATGCCGTTCAACAAGTGATCGCTGTGAGTTTCCAAGACGACTTGGACTCCCGCCGCCGCTACTTGCGAAAGAAAAATCCCCATCGCTCCCTGAGCCGCGGGGTGCAGGTGAACTTCCGGATTTTCGATGAGCAACAAATCGTTTTTTTGGGCCGACAACGCGGCGACGACGATGGGGAGCACCTGGGTCAGTCCGAATCCCGTATGCACCGGCCGGTGAAAATCCGTTTCGTTGGAGATGCGGATCCCGAGCGTTATCGCGTTCGCGCGTTGAACCTGAGCGATCTCCAATACGCAACCGGGGAAGAAACGGGCCATCCGCGCTTCGACTTGTCGGAAACGGGTCGGAGGAATGTTTTTGTCCAGCAATCCTGGGAGAACCTGGCCGTCGCGACCGGATTGTAGCACGCTGATCGAGTATTCGCCCCGGGAACCCACGACGGGCGTGAGTTGCGGATCGTCGAATTGGTAATATTCGCGGGGTCCCAGCCGTTCGGCGGTCAGGTAGGTCAGGCTCCGCAGCCGATCCGTCATCGAATGGTCGCCGACCGACAATGGTAAGAGGTACTGGAGGGTTTGAGAGGCGTCGTTGATGTCCCATCGGCTGTGAATCGCCGACTCGCCCCAGGTTCGGCGCAGGGCCAGAGACATCTCGTGGCGTTCGCCTTCGAACTCCCAGGCGAAATGGGAATCGTCGTCGTCCCGCAACGAGATGACGCAAGTGTGATGACCGTAGACCTGATCGATGATTTCCGCCGCGGTGCCGAGCCGGATCGTGTTGCCGTTGAGCATCAAGCGCGAAGACCATTCGTGCTCGCGCATTGTTTGATGCAGCAGCACCAGTGTCTGCAATACCGAGGATTTCCCGGCGGCGTTTCCGCCCGAAAGCAGGGTAAGCGGGCGCAGGGGCAGTTTAAGGGACTCGAAACATTTGAAATACTGAAGATTGATTTGTGAGATCACGCCATCGCTTCTTGTAACGCTGTTGCGGCCAGGTCGAACCTGGTTTTCACTTTGAGGATATTGTTGGTACCGGCGGTAATCGCCGTTTTGAATTCTTCGGTATTCAGGAGCCGATAAACGGCGTCCCTGATTCTTTCCGAGTTGGCCGCTACTCGAGATTCTTCGTAGTGGGACAGTCCGGTCGACATGACGTCCCAGAGCGAGGCGTTGATGACGTTGCGGCGTTCCTGATCCTTGTCGTGCTTGCGGAAGGCGTGGCCTTCGAATAAACGGAAATTGTTGGCGAGACCCCGGCGAAACTCGGCGGACAATCGGTCTAGCGGAGTGTCGTCCTGATTCATGACGCGGAGGCACTTCGCCAGGAATTCGTCCATGTCGCCGCGATAATCTTTCACCCTGAGCAATTGAAAGGCGCAAAAGCGATTGACGAATTCCCGATCCCTCATTTTCGCCTGGTTCAAACTTCCCCCCGTCGCGTTCAGGAATACTGGAGTTCGCGATTCCTCTTTCAGAAAACGGGTGGCCCGGCCCATGAACAAGCTGTTCCGCATTTGTTGCCGGGTCAGGGGGACCCCGGAATTGACTCGATCGAAAATGTCGAGGCGGGCGCATTCGGGAACCTTCGAATCGATGATGTAGAAGATCAGATTGCAGTCCTCCACGCGATTTTGAATCTTGGGCGGCAGATCCGAGAATCGTTTGCCGTTGAGTTCGTTCCGGTCGGCGAGCTTGAGCTTGAGTTCGTTTTTGATGAATCGTTGAAAAGTGGACAGGCGTTGCAATCCGTCCACGACCACCATGTGTCCCCTCTCGTCCTCCGCCATATAGAACACCGGGAGGGGAATCCTCATGATCACCGATTCGATCAGTTTGCTCTGTTTATCCTCCGGCCAGATGAAATCCCGCTGGAATTCGGGATCCATGATGTAGCTTGATTGGTCGATGCGCCGCATGACGCCGTGGACGGTGCGGCTTTCGTGCCTGATCAGGAGATCGTCGAGAGGATAGTCGCCCCAAGAGCCGCCCTTGTCATCCATGCCTTCGATTTCTTCCGCGGGGCGATTCGAAATGCCGGGACGGTCGATTCTTGGCATGCCTGCTGGGGAGGATTCTTCCATGGCGGAAAGCTGTTCTATCGTTTCGGAATGGTCGGGAAGCGTCTTAAAAGAGTGAGTGGGCGCCAAGGTTCATGGCGACGCATCCCCAAACCGAGCCAGTAGGCCGCTACTTCGTGTCCCATGGCTTCAATGTCTTCGGTTAACGATTCGATGCTATCCCGGTTGCGCCTCAATGCCAAGTTTCGAAACGGCAATTCCGGCATCAAGGCCATTTTTCCGGTAAATTCCCGGAATCGAGGATCCCGCTCCCGGAGCCGCCGAACCGGCCTCAGATCTCGGCAAGCAGGACCTCGGGGTTGTTGCCGCTGTGTTCAATTGCTGGTCCGGTGACGGTTCGTTCGCCCTTCGAATTGATTCCCGGTTGTTTCGAATTACATTTGGCGGTTTTTGATTCCTTCCCTGGCGGCGCCGTTGAACCGTAGTGAACAGCGCGATTCGAAATCGAAGTGAAAGGAAGGCCGTCACTCGGCAGTCTGAGTTTCATTTTGCTAGCCCGACCGGTTTGAAAACGACCGAGGCGTCGTCCTTGGTCAGGGTTGATTCCCGACCGCGGCTTCGGCGCAGTTAAATCCATCCAGCGCGGCGCTGACGATGCCGCCGGCATATCCGGCTCCCTCGCCGCAGGGAAATAAGCCCTGCCAATCGGGATGCTGCAGAGTGGAAGCGTCCCTGGGAATGCGCACCGGTGCGCTCGTCCGGGTTTCAAACCCTATCATCAAGGCCTCTTCGCTGACGAAGCCCCGTTTTTTGCCGCCGATTTGCAGCAAGCCCTGCCGCAGGCTTTGGGCGAGCCAAGAGGGGAGCAGCCGGTCGATTCGAAAAGGAGTCACTCCGGGAAAATAACTGGTCGGCGGCAAATCTTTCGAATCCCGTTCGGTTAAAAAATCGGTGAGGCGTTGGGCGGGAGCCTTTTGTCCCTGGCCGCCGGCTTGTTTGGCCTTATGTTCGAGTTGTTTCTGAAAAGCGACTCCGGAAAGCGTCCCTTGATCGGGGGACAGGATCTTGGCGTCTTCGGGATGCACGGTCACCACCATCCCTCCGTTGCTGAATACCGAATCTCGTTTGGACAGGCTCATGCCGTTGACTACCACTTCGTCGTTGGCCGTGGCCGACGGAATCACGAATCCGCCCGGGCAGACGCAGAAGGAATAAACGCTTCGGTCATTCACGGTGGCGGTCAGGCTGTAGCTGGCGGCGGGTAAATAGCCGGGGCGTTTTCCGTTTCCTAAACAGCGATATTGGAGGCGGTCGATGAGGGATTGGGGATGTTCGATCCGAACCCCAACGGCGAAGGGTTTGGGTTGCAGAGCGATGCCCTTCCGAACCAGGAGCCGATAGATGTCCCGGGCCGAATGGCCGGTAGCCAGGATCACTGCGTCGCCGAGGATTTCGGTGCCTTGGCAGGTCACGACGCCTTTGACGTTTTTCTGCTGGACGACCAAATCCGTGACTCGGGTTTGAAAGCGGATTTCCCCTCCGGCTTCCAGAATGCTGGTTCGCAGGGATTTGATGACGCCGGGAAGCAGGTTGGAGCCGATGTGCGGATGAGCGTCGGTCAGGATGCGTTCCGGTGCGCCGTGCGCTCTTAGGATTCGGTAGATGGCCGACACCGGTCCCCGTTTGTTCGCCCGAGTGTACAATTTGCCGTCGGAAAAAGTTCCGGCGCCGCCTTCCCCGAAGCAATAGTTGGAATCTTCCAGCACGACACCTTGCCGCATGATCGGAGCCAGATCGAAGTGCCGGGCCGAAACGTCCTTGCCCCGTTCGACGATAATCGGGCGGCGTCCTAATTCCAGCGAACGGATGGCGGCGAACATGCCTGCCGGTCCGCACCCGACGATGACGACCCGGCGGGTTGAGTTCGTGACGGAGGGAAACGCAACGGCCACCGGTTCGGGCGGGGGCAACGGGCCGTCGATGCCGACCTCGAATTTTAACTGCGCTATGACGTTCCGTTGTCGAGCGTCGAGCGATTTGCGGACTAATTTGTGTGCGACAATCCGGGCGGGATCGATCTCGAGTTGTTCGGCAATGGCCTGGAGCCGGCGGGATCGATCGTCCGCGTGTTCTGCCGCCAAGGAGACGGTTACTACCTTCGGATTCGTCATGGATCGTCGAAGGCTTCCCGAGCGTCCGTGAAACGGCAATCTATAACCCGGGCGCGGGTCAGAATATGCTGTAAATGAAGGGAGCGGCGCCGGTCGAACTCAACATGGAGAGCAGCCCCAATCCCAGGAGCACGATCAGGATCGGGATCATCCACCATTTCTTGTTTTCGATCACGAATCGAATGAATTCCCGAAACAGGGTCTCTTGCTTCTCCTTTCCGGCGTTTTCGAAGTCGTCTTTTCGGAGCTGGTTTTTGGGAGGCATGAGTTTCCTTTCACCATTGCCGGTAATAACTGGCAGCGTCTTCCGGCTTTTTCTTGATTTCCCAATACGATTCCCGGTTTTTTTTGAAGGTGCGATGGAGCGCATCGCGGCGCATGAGTCGAAAGACCATTCCGATCGGCAGAAAGACGCCGAAAAAGATCAGCAACAAGAAAATCTCGCGGACAATCAGACCGAGGGGATAGGCGACGATCAGCAGACCCAAGTAGAACGGCAGCAGGGCCCTGGGAAGCAGGAATCCGGTCGTGGCCATTCCCGTTCCGATCCCGAATAACCAAGCTATGATCTGGGCTTCTCCGGACCAAAGCCATCCCAGCAGGGGAAAAAACGGCAAGCAAAGCCAACCGAATTGCCGTAATTGTCGCTCCGTTGGCCTCCAGTGGTCTTTGAGCGAATTCACGGCGGTTATTATCGGGGATTTGATTCGAAGATTCAACCCGATACGCCCTCGGTTTTCGGAAGCGAGAAAGCTTGGTTTAACAGATCGTGACGTTAGGATGGGGCCTGTCGCACTAATCGAGCCGTTACTTGGTTTATGTCTATCTTGGATTATCGCTCGCGCCCCGAAGACGATTATCGGCGAGCGAGACGTTTTAAGCTTAGCGCTCACGGATTTACTCTGATTGAGTTGCTCGTGGTGATCGCGATTATCGCGATTTTGGCGGGAATGCTGTTGCCGGCTCTCAACAAGGCGAAGCAAAAGGCCGGAGCGGTGGTCTGCCTCGGCAATCTGAAACAGCTCGGTATCGCGATGCATTTGTACGCTGACGACAGCGACGGGTACATTCCCCGGGGGAACGGACACCCTTGGTTTCTGGTTTACATGCCATATCTGCCGGAGGGAGGAACGGAGCGGGATTTTCGGAATATTCGGATCTACAAGTGTCCGCGTTATCCCAAGAACGATCCTCGAAGAATTCAGGTGATCACCTACGTGATCAACGCTTGGAGATTCCGCAGTCTTAACGATACTTTCGGTTACGAACAGGTCGGCCCATCCAAACTGGTGGAATTTCAGATGCCGAGCGAAGCCATTCACTTGGGAGATAACGAAAGCGGGAGTTGGAGGCCGATCGTCACGGGGTATCGAGATGCGGTCACCAATCTGAACGACGTTTGGACGCCGGTGCACCTGCCTTACAACGAACGGACGAGCAGGCTAAACGGCTCGCGGCGCATTGCGGCCGAACGGCATAGCGACGGGGCGAATTTCGTCTATCTGGACGGCCACGCGGGATATCTCCGGGGGCGGTCTGTGGTTACCGATCTGTTCCGCGAAAAACGGCATTGAACCCCCGGGAAGTTTTCCCGGCGCTTCGGGCTCCCGGAGACTTCCCTTGCTGCGTTCTCGAGGGCCGGCGTTTTGCGTCAAGGCCGCTCCGGAGCGGAGATTCCCGGACGGAAGCCCGCTCGCTCTTCGATCCGGTTGAGGGCCGGTCCTTTTCAGGACCTGAGCGGTGGTTTCGATTGCGGTCCCGCGAGTTATCGATACGGGATAAGTTGGAGCCGGTCGTTGTACCATTTTAAATCCAATCTGCCGGAGGCGTCGAAGGTTTTAGGCGAACCGTACGAGTATTGGACCGGATAAATCGAAGCGTCGCTCAACCATTTGTGGATTTCGGCGTGCCCGTCGACGAAGGAAAATCCCGTAGCCCGGTTATGGTAGGAGGCCGGGCGGTCGTCCCATTGGGTCGTCGAACCCGAGATAAAGAAGGCGTCGTTGATCGAATCGGGCTGTTCGTCCAGCGTCAGCCAAGTCATGCTGGGTTCGGGAACGTCGGTCGTCCTGATGAATTGACGATACCGGCCGCCGTAACCCAAACTTTGACCCCGGGATTGCGGGCTGTTGGCGTCGTTGTTCGATAATCCGAAAAGGGCGTTCATGGCCATGCTGCGCATGCGTCGCTTCCATCCCAAAGCCTTTTGTTGCGGCGAGACAAAAATATCGGCGGGGCATTTGTAGATTCCTACGGCACCGTCGGTATAAGGGCCCAGCACTCCGTTTTTGACCCAAGCCGTGTTGGTGACGCTCCGGGCGTTGATTGAACCATCGGCCGCCCAGGTCATGACGTTGTTAACCCAGTTGTTGAATCGCCCCGAGGTAATCGCTTGTTGAGTTCCGGGTATGGTGAAGTTGTTGGCGCATTTTTCGCCGTAATCGGTGGCGTAGAGCGTCCAACCCAACACCAGTTGTTTGTTGTTGCTGACGCAACCGATGCCTTTGGCCTTTTCCTTAGCCTTGCTGAGCGCCGGCAAGAGCATTCCGGCGAGGATAGCGATAATGGCGATGACGACGAGTAGCTCGATCAGGGTAAATCCTCGAACGGTGGAGAGGTTACGAAAAGGGTTCATGGTCCGGCCAGGCTACCAAGGAAATCGAGAGTTGACAGCAGAAAAGCTGCGGTAACTCGCCTTCCTGCGTACCTTGGCCCCTGATTGCCGACGAGAAGATAATGCAAGGCGAATCATCCCTCGCCAACCCGAATTAATGGTTCTGTGGCCAGAGCGCTTTCGTGAGTATTCATCAATGCGGCAGCCGAGTTCCGGAGGCTTCAATCCACGGTCGCTACGCTCCCTTCGTTTGGGCCTCCGGGATTCAACTCCTGCATCACCAAATGGGACCCGAGCCAAATGTCGCCCCGGTCTCTGCTGGCGTAATCGAACGTCGTGGCACCGGTCTGGCTGTCGCTGGGACAGATGCAGTGGAGTTTCCAGTTGGGAGGGCATGGCGCCGAAAGGCATCCAAGTGAACGGATCTTCCGAGCTGTTCTTCAGTTCCTTAGGCGGCGCTTCGGCTGAACCGCCTTCCAGATAGGCTGCTTCCGGGGGATATCGGTCGTCGCGGTACTGGTTGAACGACAGCAACCCCGAGCGCTGCTTGCTTCAGGTAGTTGGTGCCGTCGACTTTCTTTGCCACTACTTTGGCTTTGTCCCGGGTGTCCCAAGGCAGCATGACGACCAAAACGATCAAAATAACGCAGTTGGCGACTACCGTTATTATCTCGACGAACTCGAATGCTCTTTCTTGGGAGGAAGCGGAACGATGCGATATTATCATAGTGATCGGAGTCGATCATCGTTTCCGAAGAGAGGTTGGAGCATTTTACGGGGCGAAAAAAAGAACGGCAATTAGAAATAGTGTAACTTGGCGGAGCCATACGAACGATCGTTTCACGACAACTTCATTTTGGATGCGGCAGGAATCGCCGGCGAGGGATCGTCATATTTCGGAGCCGAGGCGAAGGCAATCGATCGGAATCATTATTTTCGACGTGCCGCCCGGTATCAGAGAGCCGGGGTCTCGAACGTCTGCCGGGACCCTTGAAATTCCGTTTCCCCGGGTCATTTTCCGAGGAAGGACTTTGTTGGGAACGAGGATGTCCGCCGCCGCTTCGGATGATTTTCCGAAAGGGACCGGGAAGAGTGAGCGGGGAATCGGCGAGAGGGGGCGAACCGAAACAGGGTTTTACGGGCAATAAAAAGCCGCTCCGGCCGTATGGCCGGAGCGGCTCGGGAAATTCGAAACGGTTACCCTATTGAGCCAGCCAACCGGTTTTGGGGTCTATGCCTCGGGGAAACTCTGTCTCTACCCGGGTGGGGCTGAGCGGGATCGCCACGAAATGATCGGTCAATTCGGTGGAAACATAGGCTTGACGGAGCCCTTCGGTACTCAGCGAATCCACATGGCCGTCGGCGAAAGCGAAATTAGCGCCGGAAACGCCGTGGATATTGGCGTCCAACCGATAGGAGGCAGAAGTCCACTGGTTGTTGCCGCTGCGAATGCGGCTTTGCAGAATAATCCCCGCTTTATTCTCCCGTTTGGCCTCGAGAGCTGTGGCGTTGGTCAGATTCCGGTCGCCGGCGAGGATGGTTTGGGGTTGATCGTCGGCGTTGGGGTTGATGTGGTAACTGATTTTTCCGTTATGATTGAAGTAGCGAATGCCGCCCCGGTCCCTGACGAGGTAATCGAAGGTCGTGGCTTCGGTTTGACTGTCGCTGGGACAAATGACGATTTTGGGGTTTTCCAGTTGGGAGCGCATGGCGCCGAAATGCATCCAGGTAAAGGGATCCTCGGAGCCGTTTCTCAAGCGAGGTAACGCTTCGGCCGAACCGCCCTCCAGATAGGCTACTCCCATCGGATAGCGGTCGTCGTAGTCCTGCTGGAACAGCTTGAAGCTGAGGGCTACCTGTTTCAGGTTGCTGGTGCACTTGATCTTCTGAGCTTTCTCTTTGGCCTTGGCCAACGCCGGCAACAACATGCCGGCCAGAATGGCGATGATGGCGATCACCACCAATAATTCGATGAGCGTGAAAGCTCTCTCCTTGGAACGAACGGATCGGTTCATGACGGTTGGTATTAATCGGTTACAGTTCACGTTTCTGGCTGGGACTCAAATCAGTCTGTCGAAAAGGGAAACGGTTTGCAAACTTTTTTTCGGCTTTTTTTGATCCCTGCGTGCCGGCCGGTTTTCGATAGGTTTCTGCCGCATTCGTTAGGTTCGCCCGAGCCGATCGACGCCGGATTTCAGGCTGGAGCGAAGGTAACGATTCCGAATCGCCGCCCTCCAGATAGGATACTCCCATCGGGTACCGGTCGTCGTAGTCATGCTGGAACAGCTTGAAGCTGAGGGCTACCTGTTTCAGGTTGCTGGTGCACTTGATCTTCTGCGCTTTCTCTTTGGCCTTGGCTAACGCCGGCAACAACATGCCGGCCAGAATGGCGATGATGGCGATCACCACCAATAATTCGATGAGCGTGAAAGCTCTTTTTCGGGAGCGAATGATTCGGTTCATAACGGTCAGTGAGTACAAGGTTACAGTTCTTTTAGCTGGCTAGGCTGCGGATCGCCTCGCCGGACCGGAAAAAGAATTGCGATCATTTCATTCAGTTTTTCGGATTCCTGAGAACCGGTCATTTCACGACAGTTCCTTTTTCCGAACCCGGCGAGGTTCACCACGATTCAGTGGATGCATTTTTCATGCCAGAGTGCCGGCAAAAATAAAAATGATCGCTTTTCTCGCCGGAAGGGCTTCGTTATAAGGGCGGGGACGTGCCGAAGTCTCAGTGGTATTGCTGGAGTACCGAATCCCTTTCTGGGGCTTGGAATATGGCTTGGGACGAGGGTTGCCTCGTTTCGGCTGGTCGCTTGGGCGCCCCGGTGTTGCGGTTTTATCGCTGGTCCGAGCCGAGCGCTACTTTCGGCCGGTTTCAGAAATGGTCCGACGTGGCCGGGATGACGGCGGTCCGGCCGTTGATCCGCCGGCCGACCGGAGGCGGGATCGTGCTGCACAAGGACGAATGGACCTATAGCCTGTTATTCCCCCGGGATTCCGAGTGGTTCGGCCTTCGGGCGACGGATAGTTATCGGCGATTGCATCGGTGGTTGCAGGAGACGTTTGACCGGCTGGGATTAGCCACGCGGCTAGCCAGACGATCCGAACCCGGCGAAGCGGGACGTTGTTTCGCCGGCGCCGAGGTTCATGATCTGGTTTATCGTGACGAAAAACTCGCCGGCGCCGCGCAACGGCGTACCCGAGAAGGTTTGCTGATCCAGGGATCGACTCGAATCCCCGGCGGTATTACCCGGGCCCGATGGGAAGCGGCCATGTTGGCGGCGGCGGCGCAATCATGGAAGATCCGTTGGTCGCGATTCGATCCTGCGGACGCCGCGTTGCGCCGGCGCGTCGAATCCCTGGCGGCGAAGTACGCGAGCCGGGAATATAATCGGCGGCGTTAAAACCGGGCTTCGGTTTCGGCGAAATAATTCGATTTCGCCTGCTTTAGAGCTTGCCAATTATTTTCCGGTTCAGTTGAATCCGTTTCCCCGTCGATTGCGGCTGGATAGCTCAGTTGGTAGAGCAACGGACTGAAAATCCGTGTGTCCTCGGTTCGATTCCGAGTCCAGCCACCACGCGCTTTTCGTCCGTTTCCCGGTAACTTCCTGCGGTTTAACCTCAAGGGCAGGGAAAGGGTTTTCTTTGCTTGGCCGCTTGCCCGGGATCGACCCGGCCGGCCGAAGATCGCCGGCGTTACGTCTGGTTTTCCGAATTGAACGACCGGCCGCAGCCGCAGGTCTGAGCGGCGTTCGGATTGCGGACCTTGAAGCCTCCGCCGTTCAAATCCTCCGAAAAATCGACGATCGATCCTCGGAGATAATCCAGACTGAAACCGTCGACCACCAATTGGACCCCTTCGCGTTCCACGACCGTATCGCCGTCGCGTACTTCGTCGAACATCATGCAGTATTGCATTCCGGAGCACCCGCCTTTTTCGATGTAGACCCTCAGTGGTTTGCCGGCCTCTGCGGGTTGGTGCGATTGCATCGATTTGACCTCCGCTACGGCGGAAGGGCTCAGCTCGACGGTCGATGGCGTCTCTACAGACATAGCCGGTGATATTAGGAGTCGCCGTCCGGTTCGTCAATTCCGGTTTCGGAAGCGCCGGGGTCCCGGAAGTCCGTCGTCAGTTTCATTTTGGGCAAATCCTGAGCGTCGATGATCCCGATCGGTTCTTCCCTGACGTTGACGACGATCAGATCGTCGATAGCGCTTTCGTTGAAGAGCCTCATGGCCTCCAAAGCCAATGCCGAATCCCGGATTCGGGTCGGATTCCGGGTCATGACGTGTTCCAACCGGAGCCGGAGGCAATTATTTTCCTGGGCCAGGAGGCGGCGCAAGTCGCCGTCGGTGAAAACCCCGGCGAGCCGGCCGTTATCGTCGGTGATGCTGACGCACCCGGAATGGGTTTGGCTGATCACGATGATGGCGTCCTTGACGGTGGCTTGTTGGCGGATGAGCGGATTGCGTTCGCCGGTTCTCATGACGTCTTTCACGCGCAGGAAAGCTTGGCCGATCGTCCCGGAAGGATGGAGCCGGGCGAATACCTCTTCGCCGATACCGCGGGCCTTCAGCACGGCCATGGCCAAAGCGTCGCCCACGGCTAGGGTGGCGGTAGTGCTGGCGGTCGGCGCCAAATTGAACGGACAGGCTTCCGAGGGTACGGCGACGTTCAGCGTCAGGTCGCTAGCTCGGCCCACGGAGGATTCGGGATTGCCGGTCAAGGCGAGAATTCTGGTCTTCAATTGCTTGAGGGCCGGCAACAGCCGTTGCAGTTCTTCGGATTCGCCCGAGTAGCTCAACAACAAAACCAGGTCGCCGGAGTTGACGATCCCTAAATCGCCGTGCAGGGCGTCGACGCTGTCCAAGGGCACGCTGATCGTTCCGGTGCTGGTCAGGGTGGCGGCGATTTTGCGTCCGATATTGCCGGATTTACCTACTCCGATCACCACCAGTTTGCCTCGGGATTCCAGCGTAGTCGTCACCAACTCGACCGCTCGATCGAAGGAAGAGTCCAGTCGAGAACTTACGGCCGCGAGCCCTTTGATTTCGATATCGATCACCCGGCGGGCCTCCTGTAAGTAATCCATGTGCGGCTAGGTTGCCACTTTTGCCGGGGCCGGACAATTCAAAGCCTGATCTTTTCCTTCGCCGGCCCGGGAAAAACCGCTAAAATGCCCTTCGAGAGCACACGCCGGAGAGTGAAGAGTGGCTGGTGTCCTCCGCGGTCTTCAAAACCGTCGTTGGTTTGTTAGGCAGGCCAAGGTGGGTTCGATTCCTACCCTCTCCGCCATGGTCCTTCGGCGAGGCCGTTGGCGACTCCCGGGGATGGAAGTTTGGATTCGAGAACTCGATTATGACGGAGAAACAGACTCGCCCGATAACCGTCGCCTTGGTAGCCAACGGGGATCTCAGGTTGTCGGCCAACCAATCCTGTTGGGCGGAACAGGAGAAGATGGAAGCGGCGTTGCGGACGGCCGTCGAGCGGTCGAACGGCCGCGTGCGCCGGGCCCACGAATTCGATCCCGGCAAACGGCACGGGTTTATCGATTCCCAGAAGATGGGCATCGAAGTGTTTCGTTCGCTCGATCCGGACGTTCCCCTTATCGTCGCAGAAGCGGTCTGGCAATACAGTCAGCACATTCTGCCTGGCCTCTACACTCATCGAGGGCCGATTTTGACGGTGGCCAACTGGAGCGGCACTTGGCCCGGATTGGTGGGGATGCTGAACCTCAACGGATCCTTGACCAAACTGGGCGTTCCCTACAGCACGGTCTGGAGCGAGGATTTTCGGGACCCTCGTTTTGAGGAGCGGCTCGACCGCTGGCTGAACGACGGAAAAGTCGAGCACGATCAAAGTCATGTTCGGGATTTGGATTTGCTGGCCTTGCCGGGCGAAGAGCGACGGATAGGCCGGGCCGCGGCGGAAGAGTTTCGGGCTGCCAAGTCGATCATGGGGGTTTTCGACGAAGGGTGCATGGGCATGTACAACGCGATCGTTCCCGACGAGTTGCTTCATGAGTTGGGCGTGTTCAAAGAGCGGCTCAGCCAGTCCACTCTGTATCATTACTCGCTACAGGTTACTCCGAACGAAGCCGAAGCGGTGTTCGCTTGGCTTCGGCGCAAGGGAGTGGATTTTCACCTGGGCGACGACGAGGCCGAGTCGTTAACCGAGACTCAAGTGCTGGCCCAGTGCTCGATGTATGTCGCCGCGGTGCGGTTGGCTTCCGAGTTCGGTTGCGCCACGATCGGGATCCAGTATCAGCAAGGTTTGAAAGACTTGTTGCCGGCCAGCGATTTGGTCGAGGGAATGCTGAACAACGTCGACCGGCCGCCGGTTTTGGATTCTTGCACCGGCGAGATCCTGTACCCCGACGAAGCTCTTCCCCATTTCAACGAGGTCGACGAATGTTCGGGACTGGACGGACTGGTGACGAATCGACTTTGGCGGCGGCTGAAGTTCTCCCCGGAAACGACCCTGCACGACTTGAGGTGGGGCGATTGGTATCAGGTCGGGGAAAAACGGGAATACGTTTGGGTGCTATTGATTTCCGGCGCCGCGCCGCCGGCTCATTTCATCGACGGGTATCGCGGAGCGTCGAGCCTGCGGCAACCACCCATGTATTTTCGGAAGGGCGGCGGCACGCTGCGGGGCGTTTCCCGTCCCGGTCATGTAGTCTGGAGTCGAATTTTCGTGATGGAGGGAAGGCTTCACTGCGATTTGGGCGTCGCCGAAGTCGTGTCCTTGCCGGAGCAGGAAACCCGCCGGCGTTGGGTAGAAACCACCCCGGAATGGCCCATCATGCACGCGGTTTTCCAAGGCGTGACCCGGGATCAGATGATGGCCCGGCATAAATCCAATCATATCCAGGTGGCCTACGCCCCCGACGAGAAACAGGCCCACCGGGCCTGCCGTATCAAGGCGGCCATGTTGTCGGAACTCGGATTGAAAACGTACCTGTGCGGGGACGTGAATCTGAAGTGACGCCTTAATCGGCCGGGTTCTTCGCACGGATCAGTTCTTTCCGGAGCCAATCGAAAGCTTCGCGGAGCGTCAGTCGTTTAAAGGTTTCCCGGTCGGTCGGAAAATGGCGTTCGAGGGCTTTGACCGAACGGCGGTCGGCCAAGGCGAGGAATACGGTGCCGACCGGTTTGTCGTCCGTTCCGCCGGCCGGGCCGGCGATGCCGGTCACGCCGATTCCGAAGTCGGCGCCGGCCGCTTCGCGGACGCCTGCGGCCATTTCGAGCGCGGTCTGCCTGCTGACGGCGCCGAATTGTTTCAGGGTGTTTTCTGACACGCCGGCCCATCGGACTTTGGCGGCGTTGGTGTAGGTCACCAGGCCGGATTCCAAGGCTTCGGAGGCGCCGGGGACATCGGTCAGGCTGTGCGCCAGAAAACCTCCGGTGCAGGATTCGGCCAGGGCGAGGGTTTTTCCGGCGATTCGCAACAGGTCGAGGACGACTTCTTCGAGCGATTGATTTTCGGTGCCGTAGATATAGTCGCTGAGCAGGGCGCGGGCGAGGCCGGCGGCTTCCGCCGTCAGTTCGACGGCCAGTACGCCTTCGCTCACGAACCGAACGTCTACGGCGCCGGGCCGGGCGCAGAAGCCGACGTTCAAACCTCGCCGGGTCAACGGTTGCAGCCGAAGAGTTAACCGTTTTTCGACTTCCGATTCGCCGAGGCCGGTCAAGCGCAGCGTGAGGCAGGAAAAATCCTTGCGGGGAGGAAGAGCGGTCGATTGCAGCCAAGGCAGCCCTTGGTCGGAGAACATGGGGCGAAGTTCCCGCGGCGGTCCGGGCAGCATCAACAGATAACGGCCTGAGCGAGGCTCGATCGCCAGTCCCGGCGCCGTGCCGAATTGATTCATGAGCACGAGGGCGCCTTGCGGCACCAAGGCTTGAACGCGAACGGCGTCCGGCATCGCGAGATTTCGCCGCTGGAAATAATGCCGCAGGTGTTCGAGCACTCGGCGATCTTCTTCGAGAGGACGGTTCAGCGACGCGGCGATCGCGTCACGAGTCAGATCGTCCCCGGTCGGTCCCAAGCCGCCGGTGGTCAGGACGACTTCCGAACGCGACAGCGCCTCCTTGACGGCGGCGGCGATGGCGTCGCCGGTATCGGGCACGGTCGTTTGTCGAGTCAGGGAATACCCGATGTCGGCCAACTGCCGGCCGAGCCATTGTTGGTGAGTGTTCGTTACCCGCCCCAGAAGCAGTTCGGAGCCGGTAGTGATTAATTCGAGGCGCACGCGATCGATTAAAAGACCTGAGGAAAACCTTCCTCGAGGATTCGGATGCGTTCGATCAGGCCGTTTTCGGTGGCGATTTGCTGAAGCCAGCGCGGGGGTTCGCAGATGTCTTCGAAGGCCAGTTTGAAAGATCCGAAGTGCATGGGAATCATCCAACGGGATTGCAGATCGCGAAATCCCTGGAGCGCGTCGTTCGGTCCCATGTGGGTATTGCGAAAGGAATCGGGGTAGCAAGCGCCGATGGGCAGTAAGGCGATTTCAGGTCGATAGCGTTCGCCGATGGAACGGAGTTCCTCGAAATAAGCGGTGTCGCCCGCATGGTAGATGCGGCGGTTCCGATGCTTGAGAATATAGCCGCCGTATCCCCGGTGCCGATCGTGAAGCACGCGGGCGCCCCAGTGTTTGGCCGGCGTCAGGGTCACGGTACAGTCGCCGTGAGTGAAACTTTCCCCCCATTTCAGTTCGACGATGCGATCGAAGCCGAGGCCATGGGCCAAATCGCCTACTTTCCAGGGCACGACCGCGATCCCGGGAGAAAGCAACCGGCGCAGGGTGGCTTTGTTGAAATGATCGAAATGGGCGTGCGTGATCAGCACCAGATCGATGCGCGGCAAATCCTTGATGCGCATGCCGGCTTTGCGGAGCCGTTTTTGCCAGAAGAGCCAATTGGCGAAATTGGGATCGATCAGGGCGTTGAGTTTCGGAAACTGGATCAGAAAGGAAGCGTGACCGATCCAGGTCAGCGCCAACTGTTCGTCGCGTAGTTGAGGATAATCCGGTTTTCGGAACTTCCCGGTGCGGGGCGTGATCAGCGATTTCCAGACCAATTCGTAAAAGAAAGTCCCGGGATTGAAGGCGTGCGTCGGCGTGAGTTCCTTGAAGGATCGAGGAAAACGTCGTCTCCGGCGTCCGACCATGTTCGGGATTGCTTCTTGATCGGACATCGGACGTTGGAAAGATACCCGAAAGATATCAGGAGTTCAAGGCATCAATCGCCCCGGCAGGGAGGACTAAAAAAACAGACGAATCCTGTTAGGGCGTTTTCCCGCCGTCAACAATCATCCAATCCTGCCGCTTTTTTGACTCCCGAATAATCCCGCAAGCCATTCTGCTTCATGGCGTCAGAAACCGCACTTGTGGAATTTGCGCAAAGCGCGCCGCACCTCGGCCGGCTTGGCTGTCTGGAGGCGTTTCCAGTTCGTGGCGCGATCCGGAAACTTGCGGCGCATCAAGTCGAGTTGGGCGCGGTCCAGTTCGTACGGGCCGTTCTGCAGGTCGGTAACTGGAGAAAACGGGTGCGGATACCTCAACTCCAACATGAAATTCTGGATTTCGCGCAGGTCGTCCAGCGTCAACCCCTCGAAAGTGATGATAATGTCGAACCGGTCTCTCGAGGCTTCAAATGACGGATCCCGGTCAGGATACGTATGGTGGATGTGCATGATCCGGGCAAGGAAGGCATGGTGCCTAGCTTGGTCGCTGGTATCTATTTCCGCAAATTCCTGCCACGAATCATCGAATCGGAACACAGGCTTGCGTTTCGGGTAGTTCATACGTTCTTTCCGAGGTTGCGCCGGGGGGCAATTCCACTGGGCGATGCCGCGAAAATGCTTTGCGATCCGGTCAATCAACGGCTGGCCCTCCCTCCGCAATTGTTGCGCCTCGCAGTAGGCGGCGAAACGTTCATGCGTGAGCGCTTCGAGGTCGCCGCTCCACGCCCGTTTCCGCCAATCGGAACCGGGGAACGCCGCGTCGAGATCGTTGGCGGAGCGGCTGGCGGCAACGGTGTTCTCCTTCACGATCTTCCGGGCGGTGACATAAAGACGGAATTGTATGTTGAGCGGCTTGCCAGTGGTGCACCATTCGAAGCAAGTCAGCGGCCGCTTGGGTTTCGGCAAGGCGATATTTCGGTAATTGTTCATGTTTTCCCTACTGCATTAATAAACGGATCGAAAGCGGCTTTGAGGACAAACAATCTCCTTTGAGCGGTAAGTTTCCTTGCTCCGCCGGCATTTTGAACCGCGCAATCCAGTAATCCTTGGCGGCTAACAGACTGGGCGCCGGCGTGGACCGCCGACCTGCTGTCCGAAAACGGAGGTTTTCGCCCGGAGCGCCGTCAGACGTCAGATTTCCCAACTTTCCTGTGCCGTCGGACCACGGAACCAATTTTTCGCCGGCAACCCGGAGCGTCGATTTTGAACTGACGGCAGAGCCCCTCCTTCGAGCAATGCCTGGATCGTTTCATCGTCTTCCGGGTTCCGGGCGGCGATATGCTGCGGAGTGTCGAGCGCGTCGTTCTGGAGATTGGGACCGGCTCCGTGCTCGAGCAGTTCCGGGCTTTCCGCGAAGACCAGCGCCAAGACGGTCGTCGCGGCGAGCGATGCCCGAATCCGGTGATCCCGCGATCAAGGCGCTCCGACCGGCATTATTCCAGAAAGGCGGCGTGTACGGCCCGCAAGGCCTGTTGGCTTCGATCCGACGAGATGACGACCGAAAGTTTGATTTCGCTGGTGGAGATCATGTCGATGTTGACGTTTTCCCGGGCCAGGATGTCGAAAATCTTGGCGGCGATTCCGGAATGACTCTTCATGCCGACGCCGACGACGGAGAGTTTTCCCATCTTTTCTTGCACCTGTACTTTTTCGATCCCGAATTCGGGCTTCAACGCTTCGATGACTCTTCGGGAGGTCGCCAAATCGTGGCGGTCGACGGTAAAGGACATGTCCGTCGAGGGAGCGCTGCCGTGCCGGGTGTTCTGAACGATCATATCGACGTTGACGGCCGCCCGGTCGAGCGCCTGGAAGATTTTCGCTGCGACTCCCGGCCGATCGGGTACGTCGATCAGGGTTAGTTTGGCCTGATTCTCGTCCAAGGAAACGCCTCTGACGACGACCTGCTCCATGGTTGGAGTTTCTTCTTTCACGATAGTGCCTTCCGTTTGATTCAAGCTGGAACGGACTTCGAACCGGACCTTTAATTTCTCCGCGTATTCCACCGAACGGGGTTGCATGACTTTGGCTCCGGCACTGGCCAGTTCAAGCATTTCTTCGTAGGTGATTTCGTCGATTTTCCGAGCTTGGGGGACCAGCCGGGGGTCAGCGGTGAAGACGCCGTCGACGTCGGTGTAGATCTGACAGAGGTCGGCGTTCGTCGCGGCCGCGATGGCGATGGCTGACAGGTCGGAGCCTCCGCGTCCCAGAGTGGTGACGTTGCCGTTATCGTCTTGGCCTTGAAATCCGGCCACGATTACCACCATGCCGACTTCGAGCGGCCGGATGATCCATTCCGGATCGATGTATTTGATCCTCGCCTTGGAGTGGACGCTGTCGGTTTTGATTCCGGCCTGACCTCCGGTTAGCGAAATCGCCGGGACGTTCAGGTCGTGAAGCGTCATGGCGAGCAGGGCGCCGGTGGTTTGTTCGCCGGTGGCTAGCAGCATGTCCAATTCGCGTTTGGGATGCATTTCGGGTCCGGAAGCTCCCTGCGCCAAGCCGATGAGTTGATTGGTGACGCCTTTCATCGCCGAGACGACGGCGACGATGTGGTCGCCGCGGTCGCGGCAATCGCGGATCCTCCGGGCTACCGACCGGATCCGTTCCTGATCGCCTACCGAAGTGCCGCCGTATTTTTGGACGATCAATGCCATGTACCCCCGGGTTCGCCGTCCGTTTAGAGTCCTAAGGCCTTCAGGAGGTCGGCGGCGTTCGGTTTGACCGGTACGATGGAAGATTCGGAGTGTTGGAGCGCGAAATCGCAATCCTTGAGGCCGTGGCCGGTCAAGGTCAGGGTGACCGTGCTCGCTTCGGGGATGCGGCCGGCTTCGTGGCAGCGAATCAAACCGGCGAGCGGCGCGGCGCAGGCGGGTTCGGCGAAGACACCTTCGCTGTGGGCGATGAGGCGGTAAGCGTTCTCGATGGCTTCGTCGGTGACCTTTTCGATCCATCCTTCGGACGCCTCGGCGGCGGCTACGGCGCTTTGCCAACTGGCGGGATTGCCGATGCGGATGGCGGTAGCGATAGTTTCCGGATTCTCGATGGGGTGCCCGTCGACGATCGGCGCGGCTCCGGCGGCTTGGTACCCGCACATCTTCGGTCGGCGATCCGTCAGTTTCCGTTCGTGATATTCTTCGAATCCTCGCCAGTAGGCGGTGATGTTGCCGGCGTTGCCGACCGGTAGAAAGTGAAAGTCGGGCGCTTGGCCCAATTGATCGCAGATTTCGAAGGCGGCGGTTTTTTGACCCTCGATGCGGACGGGATTGATGCTGTTGACGATTTCTAGTTTGGCGGTGTTTCCCAGTTCCCGCACCAAGCGCAAGGCGTCGTCGAAATTGCCTTCGATTCCGATGATGAGGGCGTTGTGAGCCATGGCTTGGGACAGTTTGCCCATCGCGATATTGCCGTGCGGCAGGAGGACGGCGCATTGGAGGCGGGCCCGGGCGGCGTAGGCGGCGGCCGAGGCGGACGTGTTGCCGGTGCTGGCGCAAATGACGATCCGGGCGTCTTTTTCGCAGGCTTTGCTGATCGCCAGGGACATGCCCCGATCCTTGAACGACGCGGTGGGATTGAGCCCTTCGTACTTCAGGAACAGCCGGAAATTCCCGCCGATGATCCGGACGAAATTCGGTGCCGGAATCAAGGGCGTGTTGCCTTCGCAAAGGGAAACGATCGGTGTCTTTTCCGAAACCGGCAGGAATTCGGCGTAGCGGCGGATGATTCCGGACCAGGCGTTGGGATTCGTCGGCGTCATCCTCTACTGGAAATGATCGACCCGGATCATGACCGGAGCGGCTTTGACCACGGATAAGTTTCTGATTCGCTTCAGAGCCTGGTTCATGGCGCGGACCGAAGCGTCATGAATCATCAGGATCAAGGGCACTGAGGAACTCTCGTGGCCTTCCGGCTGAATGATGGACGAAATCCCGATGGTGTTTTCGGCGAGAACGTTGGCGATCTGAGCCATGGTGCCGGGAGCGTCGGTCACGGTAAGCCGGAGATAGAATTTACTAACGACGTCTTCCCAAGCGATGACCTTGCCGTTTTGAGTCAATGCCGTGAAGGGTTGCCATTGGCAGCCGGAGCACGGCGCGGTTGGTTCCGCTGTCCCGTCGGCTAGTTTCAGACTGTCCAGGGCGGCGGCGGCGATATCGCTCAGCACGGCGCTGGCGGTGGCCTCGGCTCCGGCGCCTTGGCCGCAATAGAGGGTTTCGCCGACGATGTCGCCATGGACGTTGATAGCATTGAATACTCCGTCGATATCGGCCAGGCCGTGATTGTAAGGAACGAGGGTGGGGCAGACGGTCGCTTGGATCTCCGTAACGTCTCGATCCTGTTTTCGGGACAGAATCGAGGACAGCAGTTTGATCCGGTAACCGAGCCGGTCGGCGAATCCGATGTCCAAATTGGTTACGTGCCGAATGCCTTCGACGTGGATGTCGCCGGGAGACACCCAAAACCCGTGAGCCAGCGAAGCGAGGATGGCCGTTTTATGCAAGGCGTCGAGTCCGTTCACGTCCAGGGAAGCGTCGGATTCCGCGTACCCGTTCAGTTGGGCTTCGGCCAGGATACTGGAAAAGTCCTCGCCTTCTTCCTGCATGCGGCTGAGAATGTAGTTGCAAGTGCCGTTGAGGATGCCGTAGATGCGCGGGAAACGGTTGGCAAGCAGTCCTTCCCGAAGCACTTTGACTATCGGGATGCCACCGGCGACGCTGGCTTCGAAGTAGAGGCCGGTTTGCCGGTTTTTGGCTTTTTCGAAGAGCGAATCGCCGTGGGCGGCCAATAACGCTTTGTTGGCGGTGACGACCGGTTTTCCCAAGCCGAGCGCTTTTTCCACCACTTTCCTGGCGGTGGCGACACCGCCCACCAGTTCCACCACCAAATCCGTTTTCGGATCATCAACGGCGACTTTCCAGTCGGATCCCACCAGGCGTTTGGGGAGGCGGACGAACCGTTTTTTGTCGGGATCTTTGACGACGATACAACTGACGCGCAAGCGGATACCGGCGCGTTTTTCGAGCAGATCCTGATTGCGGCGCAGGGCCTGCCAGACGCCGCCGCCGACCGTGCCGCAGCCGATGATCGCTACATTTAATTGTCGCATAAAAGGCGGGGAATACTGACCGATATGTCCGGGAGCGACAATTCAAAAACGTTCGGCGTCGTTTTCGGGCGGCCCGGTAACGCCGCCGAATCGTCCGGGAATCGGCCGCAGGAGTCCGGCTGGGGGCGGAGACCGGGCAAGACGTAATATCGGCTCGAGTCATTCCGTAACACGCCGGCCGCCGGGACTTTATCGACCCTTCATTAAGAGTATCGCATTACGATCCGGAGCATGACGCTCATACCTGGTTTTTCTAGCGTCTTGGTCGCCGCGTTCCTCGTTTTAGCGGGCGCGAACCTCTTTTTTCTCAGAAATCCCGAAGTTGCCGAGCGTTTTTCCGGCGGCGGCGACGATTCGTGAAACAAGATGGCTGACCGGTGAGCTGACTCGCTCGAGTCTTCGGCTGCGATAGCGATGGTTTCAAACTGCGGCGGCTGAAGTTTTACCACTGATTCGGCTCCCGGCGTCGGGGCCCCGTTCGAGCGGAATCGACCGGAAATCGGTTCTTCGTTCTTGCCGGTTTCGAGGGGACGAAAGCTGGGTTCCCGGTTTTGCGCCGCGGCGGGTCGAAAGCGGCAATGGAACGCTTGCCCGGGTTTCGTGCCGTGGCCTGGAATTTTTCGGAGGCGGTAGCCCCGGGCCGGAGGGAATGCGAGTCAGTCCCCGCCTCGGTCCTTGGCGAGAGAGCCGTAACCGAATGCGTGGTTCTCCTTGATATGATGGACAATATCCAGCGGAACGTCTTTTTCCCACTCGCCGTCGTCGTGCCGAATGCCGTCCAGAATTCCTTGATGGTTAATTCCGAGGCAGGATTTCTTGAAATCTTTCAGGCTTTCGATGCGGCCTTCCTCGTAAAGATGAGCGTAGAGATGGCGAAGCCGGGGCGTTACCTGGATGGTTTCCGCAGTGATGATATTGCCCGGACTATGGTCCTCTGGATTCTTGGGATCGCGGAGGGTGGGATAGGCATAGATTTTCAAACGGTTTTTGAACAAGCGCCCGAAGGATTCGAGGATGCCGCCGGAGAGGTCGGTGTAGTATTTTTCCTCGAACAGTTCCTGCAGGTTGGGCAACCCCAGAACCAAGCCGACCATTTTATCGGTGTACCGGAAGAGGTAGCCGGCGAGCCGGTAGTAACGGAAGTAATTCGAGATCAAAACCGGATGGCCCAGGGAAGAGAGGACATCGGCCCGGTCGAGAAAATCTTGCGATTCGGGAATGCCCCCTTTGGAAGCGGCTAGGTTGTCCGAGTGCTTCAGGTTCATTTCGAAGAGCACCAGTGGTTCGAGATCTTTGTTTTCCGGTTCTTTCCGGAATTGATTCCAACTGCATTCCAGCATGTCCAGATGCCTTTTGGAGGGCGGACGAAAGGAACCCCGTTCGATCAAGATCGGTTTTTTGTAAAGGACTTCCGCCGGTTGAGCGACCTCGCCCATGGCGGTAAAGAGGGCCGATTGGGTCAATCCGAACTGGACCAGTTTGAGAGCCATCAACCGGTTATCGATGCCTTCGAAAGCCGGTCCGGTCAGCTTGATCATATCGATTTCGATTCGTTTGTCGGTCAGGCTATCGATCAGGGACAGAAGCAGGCAATCGGCTTGGTCGAAGAGTCTGGTCGCGCCGAAGATCAAATTGACCCCGGCGATCCCGAGTGTGTCCTGTTGTTGAAAATTTTCTCCGTCCAGGAGCCGGCAATGAATGATGACATCGGAATGGTCCGCTTCGGGGGCATGCTGGAAGCGGACGCCCATCCAGCCGTGGGAGTCCGAAATTCGACTGAAACTTTTGGCGGCGACCGTGTTGGCGAACACGAAAAAACGGGTTTTTTCCCCGCGTTGTTCGCTGAGTCGTTCGATCAATAACCGGTATTCGTGATCGAGCATGGTGCTCAGCCGCTGGCGGCTGACGTAACGACTCGCCGAACCGTAGATGGCGTCGCTGAATTGCATGTCGTAGGCCGAAATGGTTTTGGCGATGGTGCCTGAGGCGCCGCCGACGCGGAAAAACCAGCGTGCTACCTCTTGCCCCGCGCCGATCTCGGCCAGCGTGCCGTATACTTCGTTGTCGAGGTTGAGTTGAAAGGCCTTTTGAGACGTTTCGATGGGAACTTCGTCGGCTACATAATCGGAATTAATCATCAACAGGGATATTCGATCGGAATTGAATCCGTTTTGTCAATCATGGAGGTGGCGAGGCGTGGCGCCGGGTTAGGATCATCCGACCGGGGCGAACGAGCGAGCGAACCGGCAAGAGTTCCCGGAGGCGACGAATTAACCGGGCCTGTCGAGAATGAAACTTGACTTAACCGGGGGTGAAGCTTGAGAACATGATATTTGATGTTGAGGAAAAGAGATCGAAGTGAACGGCTGAGCCTGTCGCGCCAAGGGAGTAATACCGCCCCGCCCGCCATCGCTTGGTTGATGAGCCAGGCCTTGGCGCATCCGGATCTGATCTCTCTGGCCGCCGGTTTCACGGACAACGATTTTCTCCCGGTCGCCGAAGCGCGGGAATTGGTCGAGCGAATTTTCGGCGAATCGGAACGGGCCCGAGCCACTTTGCAATACGGTCCCGGGGTGGGCGTAACCCGGCTCAGGGAATTGACCGCCGGCCGTCTGGAACGACAGGACGGCCAGGCGCCCGGTTCGCTGGACCCGGCGTCCGTGTTGGTGACCAACGGTTCGCAGCAGCTGCTCTATATCCTGACCGAGGCCCTCTGCGATCCCGGGGATTTGATTCTCGTCGAGGATCCGACGTATTTCGTTTTTCTCAGCATTATGCAGAGCCGCGGTATCGCGGCACGGACGGTACCTATGTGTCCCGACGGCTTGGATCTGGAATCGCTCGATCGCGTGCTGGACCGGTTGCGGCGCGAGGGCGAACTCCCACGGTTGAAGATGCTGTATTCGGTCACTTACTTCCAAAATCCCACCGGGATTTCGACTTCGTTCGAGAAGAAACGGGGAACGCTGGAGTTGTTGCGGCGCTACGAGGCGGACGCCGGCCATCCGCTCTATTACGTGGAAGATGCCGTCTATCGCGAAATGTCGTTTCCGGATAGCGTGCCGGCCGCCTCGGCGCTGGCCTTGCCGGAATTCCGGGAGCGAATCATTTATACCGGTACCTATAGCAAACCGTTCGCCACCGGCGTCCGGGTCGGGTTCGGGTTGTTGCCGTCGTTTCTTCACGAGGTAGCGTTCAATATCAAGAGCAGCCATGATTTCGGCACGGCTCATTTGTTGCAGGAGATCTTGGTGGAGGCGCTCGACACCGGGATTTACGATCGGCACCGGGAGAAAATTTCCCGGGGGTACGCCCTCAAGGCTCAGGCCATGGTCGAGGCGGTAACCGAATGGTTTCCTCCCGAAGCGCGCTTCACGCGGCCGGAAGGAGGCCTCAGCATGTGGGTGGAGTTGCCCCAAACCATTGAAACCGGTCCGGAAAGCTCGTTTTTCGGAGAAACCATGCGGCAAGGCGTTCTGTATGTTCCGGGCGAATACGCTTTCGCCGACGATCCTATCCGGCCTTGTCCGCGTTCGTCGCTCCGGTTGGCTTTCGGTAACACCAAGACGGAGCGCATCCGCCAAGGAATCGAGCGGCTGGGAGCGGCGCTTCGCGCCCGCTGCTGAACCGGGAGGCCGGCGGCTTCGACGCCGCGGCCGGACGAACGACGAGAGTCGATTTTTCTAATGAAAGTCTGGCGCCGTCGTTATACTGGGTGGGGTTCGGGACGGATAGTCCTTGCATTGGTGCCATGGCAGACCGGGCAAAAGACCAAACCGAGTCGGTGACTTGGGCGGTGAAACGTTACCAGGGCCCCCTCATAACTCAGGCTTTACGGATTACCGGCGATTTGGAGTTGGCCCGGGAAGTTGTTCAGGACACTTTCCTCCGGTTCTGCGGTCATCGGCAGAAGATATTGAACGGCCGGTTGTCGGCTTGGTTGTTTACTGTTTGCCGTAATCGGGCGTTGGACGTCGTAGCGAAGGAACGCCGGTCGCAGCCGGTTGAGGACCTGAACGAATGGGTTAGCGACGATCGCCAAGAGAGTCCTCGTCAAATCGTTTCCCGGCGGGACAGTCTGGCTCTGGTTAAAACGTTGATCGACGGTTTGACCGAACGGGAACGCGAGATCATCCGGTACAAGTTCGAACACGGGCTGAGTTATCGGGAAATCGGCGACGCCCTGGAACTTACGGAAGGTAACGTGGGATATCTTCTGCACCAAGCGCTTCAGAAAATCCGGAAACGCTACGGCGCCAAGGAAAGCGCATCCCGATCGAAGACATACCAAAAGCTATGACGATAGATCCGAGCGATCCTAAGTGGACCGCCTATGTCATGAACGAACTGGCTCCCGAACAACGGCGCCAGATCGAAGGTATTCTGACCCGGTCGCCCGAGGCCCGGCGACTGGTCGCCGACATCCGGGAAACCGTCGGTTGGTTCGAGGAGGGGGTCGAAACCGACCCTCAACTGCGGTTGACCCCGGAGCAAATGACCCGGTTGGACGGCGGGACTCGCGCTTCCGGATGGGTTTCTCAGGCGGTATTTAACTTCGGTTGGCGAGTGAGGCCGACCTTGATCGGCTTGGCTTTGGTCGTCATCGCCGCGAGCCTGTTGCAGAAGTTTTTTGCGCCGGATCACGAATGGCGGGATAGTCGTGCCGAAGTGCCGTTGATCCAGCGGGAAACCGTTTCCGAGCCGGGGTCCGCCTTCGGCGAATCCTTCGCTCAGGATCATCGGCGCAACCAACAACCGGTCGTCGAGGCTCCGGCCTACGGCATGACGGTTCATACCGTTCCCGGAGACGTAACCTCGAACGATTCGCCGTCGAAGTTCGAACGGCGGGATACGCCGGCCGCCGATCCTTACGTTGCGGCGTCGGCCGAAATAATCACTCATTGCCTGTTGGGCGTGGGTGCCGACGGTTATCATCGGGTGCGTGAGTTGGTCGGACAAGGCGCCTTGCCGAACGACGAACAGATCCGCGTGGAAGAGTTGGTCAATTACTTTCCCTACGATTATCCCGAACCGCCCCGGGGCCGTCCCTTATCGCTGAATCTGGAAGTCGCGAATTGTCCTTGGAACGACCGGAATCGGTTAGTGACGATCGGGCTTCGAGCCGGAACGAACTCCCGAACCGCAGCGCCGCCGCTCCGGATTTTTTTGTTGTTGGACGGTCTGGAAATTCGCAAGTTCACCTTCGACCGAGCCGCTCTGGTGCAAACTGTCACGGCGTTGCGCGAACGTTTGGGGCATAACGACCACTTGATCATTGTCGAGAGTTCCCGTCCGGACGGCGCGTTCGTGCGCGTCGCCGCTTCCAGCCCGATTTCCGGGGTGTTGGAATCTCTGGCCAGCGGCCGTTCCCCCCGGCAGTTTCCCGGTGCGAACGACGCGGGATTGCGTTCCCGGATCGTCTCCGAGTTGGATCGCCGGGGCAGGAACGAACTGGTATTGGTCGTCGACAATTTGACGAGTTCGAAAACGGACGGCCGGTTGCAGAACCTGTCGCGGTTGCAACGAGAGGCACCTTCGCCGACGGCGATGAGCGTGCTTAATTTGGGCAAGGACAGTCCTTGGGGGCAATCGGTGGTGCCCGAAGAAGTGTTGGTCCGTTCGGTGCGGAATATCGCCCAGGCCCATCATTTCTGGGGAGAACTGCTGGCGCGTTCCCGGGAACGGGTCGCCGACCAGATCAGTTTGCAACTCGAATTCGATCCGGAACAAGTCAGGGCTTACCGTTTGGTCGGAGTCGACGAGGTCGTCAGGATTCCGGCCGGACATCGTTTGAAAGTCGGGCCCGGCCACGAGCTTCGAGCCGAGCAGGAAGTGACCGCTTTATTCGAGGTCGTACCGGTCGGCGAGAATCCTAGGCCGAACCGTTCCCGGCCGCTATTGGCGGCTCAGTTGGATTATCGATCCGTGGCCGACGATCGGAACCTGAGTGAGAAGTTCGTGTTGATCGACGACGGCCGGAATTGGCGGGAGGCTTCGAACGATTTCCGGTTCGCCGCCTCGGTAGCGGCTTACGGCATGCTCTTGGCGGAGGCGCCTTATCAGAGAACCATCAATTATTACGGGGTGTTGGAATTGGCTCAACGGGGATTGGATTTGGACGTCTACGGTCATCGGCTGGAATTTCTGGAGTTGGTCAAACGGACCGTCGGACTTCAGAAGAAGAAAGTTCGCTTTTCGGCCGGCTGAACGCCTCTCGCCGGTTCAACCGACGCTTAAATGGCCCAGAGCCAGCAACCCGTAAAAGGTGTATTCGCAGTCGAGGGTTTCCTCCTGCCAATGGCCGTGGAACGAGCCTTCGTTGGTCCACAAGCTGTCGAGATAGTCGAGGCAGGATTCCCGGAAGGCCTGGAAGGAAACGTCCAGGCAAGCCAGGGCGTGCAGGGCGGTCGCCGTGGAAAGCAGATCGGGCCCCGGAGCGCCGGGTGCCGCCAGGAACCCGCCCAAGTCGTGCCGCCGGGCCAATAACCAGTCGCCGGCGGATTCCGGAACGGGCAATTGCCGATTGCCGAGGACCGTGATTGCCGCGGCGGTGGCCGTGGTGGAACTTGCGGGGATGCGGGTTTCGTTGGCCCAAGCGCCGTCCTTGGTTTTCAGGTCTTGAAAAGCTTTCGTCAGCGCTTCGGCTTCGGGAACGTCGTTCTGGAGATCTTGCCAGGCTCCCCAAGCGAGAAAGTTGCCGTAGGCCGTACCGGCCGGCGAGCCGGGCTGAGGATGATAGCCGCCGTTTTGGGCGCGGAACGGCCGCAGCCGGGAGCCGAACGCCTCGGCTTGACCGGAATCGAATCCGGCAAAGGCCCGGCAGCGAATCAGGCTGCACAAGTGAACGAAATCGAGTCCTTCGCCCGTTCCGAATCCGGCTAACCAAGGCAACAGGCGGTCGGCGTCGGGCTGCCGTTGGAGCGCGAGCAGGGCGTCGATCCCGAATACCGTGTAATAAAGATCCGCCTGCCCGGAGCGATCGCCGAAGGCTCCTTCGGGGGTGCGTTGCCGCTCGAGGAAATTAACGATCAGGTCGGCTGAATCTCCCAGGAGGCGCGGCGCCAAGCGGGCGACCTGGAGCATTTGCAGTCGCAGGCTCATGAAGCGCTCGGTTTCGCTCCGGCGCGAAACGGACTCAGGTGGCCGCGGCCAGCCGCTTTTCCAGAGAAGGTGGCAATTCGGAAACCGGCTCTCGAGCGTCTGGTTTCCGGTCTTCGAATTGTTTCTGGCCTTCGAATTCGCTGCACCAGCCCCGGATTTCGGTATCGTTGAAGATTTTTCCGACGATGCGTCTCAGCAAACCCTTGAGATTGGGGTTGGCTAACTCCTGCAGCGAGCGAATCGCCGCTTGTTGATAGGATTCGAGCAGTTCTTCGGCCCGGTCGACCGCGCCGAGCCGGCGAAACAAAGCTTCGATCTGGGCCGGTTCGGGCGCGGCGGTCTCGCGGCGCCATAGCCGGTCCAACAAGTCGCGGTCGTCGTCTCGAGCCTTTTCCCGAGCGAGGGCCAGCAGCAGGCCGGGGCGCATCGCGGAAAGGTCGTCCGGCTCCTCGTCGGCGTTCAAATCGTTCAGGTCGTCGCGGATTTGGTAGGCGATGCCCAAGGCTTCGCTATAGCGGGTCAGAACTTCCTTGACGGCTTCGTAGGCTTCCACGCCGGTGTGCAAGGCTCCCAATTGCAAGGCCACCTCGAAGGCCGGGGCGGTTTTGAGGCGAAAGATCTCCAGCACTTGCCGGGACGAGAGCGGTTGCGGATTGTTCGCCCAGCACAGTTCCTCGCCCTGTCCCTGGCACAAGCGGCGCTGGGCTTCGGAAGCGACTTGCAGCATTCGGACCTGTTGTTCGGCGGAAAGGTCGCCGGACGCCAAAAGCCGGTAACCTTCTCCGATCAGCAAATCGCCGATGTTGAGCGCCACCGGCAATCCGTGTTCTTCATGGAGCGTCTTTTCGCCGTAACGCCGGTCGTCGTCGTCTTCGATATCGTCGTGGATCAACGAAGCCTTGTGGAAACATTCTACCGCCAGCCCGGTTTTGCGCAGACTGTCCGGCATGGCGGCTCCGGGGTCTGGTTGCAGCGATTGGTAGACCGAGGCGGTCAGAACGGGGCGCCAGCGTTTACCCGTGCGCATCAGCCACCGGCGGGAAATCTCTTCGCTTTGACCTTCGGCGGGTCCCATGGCGAGATCGAGGGTGACCGGGCTGAACCAGAAATCCACTTCTTCGCGCAGGGCGTTCAGATCCATGCGGCGGGATTTGTCGTCGCTGGTCAAATGAATATAATCCCAGATCCAGTCCAGATCGACCGTGGTGTCGATGCAGTCGTCCTGCAGCAAGGGAATGGCGACGCCGGGTACGGCGGCCGCTTCCATATAGGGAAAGGCCCGTTCCAGCACGCTGATGCAACTGACGCCGATAATGGCGTCGATTTTTCCGGTTTGGATGAGCGACATGACGATGGCCGAACCTTCGGCGACCAACACGGCGTACCCCATGCGTTCGGCTTCGGTTTGAAGATCCTGAATGGAACAGAGGCCGCAAGATTTGCACAACAGGCCGAACTCGTCGAAGGGCGCCGGACAGCGGCTTTCGACGCGCAGGCATTTGGGCAGGAGCAGCAGGCGGCGCTCGAACGGGACGGCGGCGAGAGATTCCCGCCACATCTCGTTGTTGACCAGTACGCCGATGTAGTCCCGGTAGCGGGAGTCGAAACGGTTTTGTTCCACGATGCGGTCGGCGTGGCTTTTAAGCTCGGCCACGGGCAACGGCGGTACCGGTCCGTATTCGGCTACGTAGTTGCGAACGATCCTGAGCGCTTCGTTCCGCTCTTCGGGCGTCTGGGGCAAATTCGCCTTGGGGCGGCGGTAGCTTTGCTGTGGCGCCGGACGAGGCAGGGTTAGTTCGGTTAAAGCCATGGCAATGTTGAATGACAGAAAAAGTTACGCATTGGTTACTGTCGGTTCGGTTTCCGGAGGGGACGGCGAGGCGGCCGGATTCCGGGATCGGGCACGGTCTTGATGACGGGGAGCCGCCGCCTTCAAGTGCCGGTAAGCTTGAAAATCGTTGAACCAGAATTTTTTGGCCCACCGGTACATCCAGTGTTTTTCGGGAATTTCTTCTCCGGGAAGCCATTGGCTGAAACGCGGTTCCATCGCTTCCAGCTCCTGCATGGCCGTCTGGCGGACGGTCGTGTCGCGGGCGCCGTGGCGCAGGACCAATTCGCGAACCAGGTCGGGCCGTTCCAGCACGACGCACCCGCGGGTGGCCTCGGCGCTCAAGCGCCGGAAATCGGCCAGGAAGGTCGAATCGCGAACCGTTTCGTAAATTCCCCGTTCATCGTGGATGGAGTCGGTCGCGAACTGAATGATGGGGCAAGGTTCGATGTCGCCTCGGGGGCTGACGTGATGGCTGACGCCGTTGGCCATCGGGCAAAGGGCCCGGCCTTGGTCGTCGTAGTAGGCATCGATGATGCCGATCGGCATCTTGGCCCGCATTTCCACGATAAAGCGCCGCACTCGAATCAGCTGCTCTTGGGACAGGCCCAATTGGTCGTTGCTTTTCGGGCCGACCGGCCGGTAGCTGTGAAACCAGACATAGTGGACGCCTCGTTCGATCAGTTCTTCCAACCAGGCGACGGTGAGCAGTTCTTCGATATTGGATTGGCATACGCTGGTAGCCACCCCGGTCAGCAACCGATGTTCCACGGCGTTGGTCAGTCCTCGCAACGTTCGGTTCCAGACGTCTTGGTTGCCCCGGCGTTGATCGCTTACCACTTCGCGGCCTTCGATGCTGATCAAGGGCGTGACGTTGCCGAGCCGGCGCAATCGCTCCGCGACCTTGGGCGTGATGAACTGGCCGTTGGTGAAGACCTGGAAGTAGCAATCGGAGTGCCGGGCCGGAATTTCGAGCAGTTCCGGGTGCATGAAGGGTTCGCCGCCGAGAATCCCGAAAAAGGAATTACCGTGCTGCTTGGCCTCCGTGATCGTGCGGTCGAGAGTTTCCAGATCGATGCTGTTGCGGGGCGCGTCGACGTCCACCCAACAACCCTGGCACCGCAGGTTGCAACTGTTGATAATCGAGAGGTACAGAAATGGCGGGAAATACTCGCCTTTGGCCAAGCGCCGCTTGAAGCGTTCGACCGAGAGCATGCCTCGCACGCCGAAATTCCAGAAGAATTTCCACAGGGATTTGGCATCCGCGGTGCGGAGGATGCGAATGGCGAGCCGGGGCAACATGACGGCTTCAGCTTAATCGTTGCGACCGGTGGCGCCGCAGCCAGGTTTCGACCGCGTTTTCGACGGCCTGCAGCGCCTTGACGAGATTGTCCAAATCGATCGTCTGGCCGAGCCAGGAAAACTCCATGGTGTCGGGATCCAAATTGCGCAAAAAGGCGTCTTGGCGGAAATCGACCATCGTTCCCTTGGGCATAATGTTCATGGGGACGTAGCTATAGTGTCCCAGGGAATCCATCCATCGGTCCAGGCGTTCCCCGGTCTTGTCGAGGAACGGAGCCAGTTCGGTCGTTCCCAAGACGGAGTTATCGGCGACCTTGAGCGCTTGGCACAGGGTCTTTCCTTTTTCGGCGTCGCCGCCGTTCGCGGGAAAAAGCATTCGCGCAACCTCGCGCGACCGTTCCAGCAAGGCGTGAACGTAGAAAAAAACGCTCTCCGAATCCATGCCGTTCAGGTTGTTCTGCAAGCCTCGCCAGGCAATCCTGACGAATCGGCATTGCTGCCGTACCTCTTCAATGGTTTTGATCAGCCTGTCCGGTTCCATGGATTCAGTTTCCGTTGTTGTTGGCGATCGCGTTTCGGGCGTCGTCCGCTTTTTGAGCCGCTTCTCGCGCTCGTAGTTGAATCTCTTCCGGAGAAGGGAGCGACATCAACACTTCTTCGGGGATGTCTCCCGTTTGAGCCAGTTTCGTAAGGCATTTTTTGCGTTCGTTCAACGCCTTGTCGGGGCTGCGTTCCTTGGCGAAGCGCGATTTGGCTTTTTCGCTCCGGTCCCGCAACAGTTGGTAGACGTCGCCGCCTAACAGGGAAGAAATATCGATCTTCATTTTTTCCCGGTTCAGATCGGCCGCGTTGACCTGGTCCCCGTTGATCGGGCCGCTCCGGTATTTCGGGAACATGATCGCGGCTTCCGGACAGACTCGAGAACAGGCGGGGCAATTGGTTTTGCAACTGTCGTTGTTGCGGACTTCCAGGCGGTTGTCGTCGTCGACCCCATAGACGCCGAAGAGGCAGAAACTGAGGCATTGCATGCAGTTGGTGCAGCGATCGTAGTCGATCACCGGGAACCAAGGTTTCCAGTCGCCGTGAGGGAAAGCGTCTTGGGATTCTTGCCGGGAACGGGCCAGCGCGAGGATGCCGTCGATCGGCAGTTCGTCGATATCCTCGGCGCTGACGTTTCCGTCGACCGCCGGAAACGGCGGAGCTTGGCCGCCGGCGAAGTTTCCGAGCACCAGCAGGGATTGCCGGTCGGTCGGCGAAACGGCTTCGCCGGCGTCGGTGCGGGAGACGGAAAAACCTTCGGTCAGCAGAGCGGAAGCGGTTTCGAAGCGGGTCGCGGGATCCAGCGGCTCGCTGCCTTGACCTTCGAACAGGACGATCCGTAGCGTTCGGCTATCGGTCAGGCTCATGATTCCTTTTCCGGGGCGGCGGCCGGGGGTGATTCGAGAGGCAAATTCGGTTGCAGGCCGGGGCGGAAAAGTTTGTCCACGGCTTCGTCCACCGAATCGGAACGTAAATTGACCACTTCGGTCGATTCCCGGTCCAGTGGCGCGTTGGCCGCCGAGAAGAGCCAGTGGACGGCTCGGGGAAAGCAGGCGGCGATTTTGATCGGGCCGCCTCGGGCCATTTCCTGGAGCATCGGATCGTTCCGGGCCGACATTTCGCAAAGATCGGCTACCGCGTCGAACGAGGCTTCCGAGTCGCATAGTTTACGCAGCACGCCTGCGGCCGTAGCGCGGGGAACTACCTTGGCATAGGTGCAGTTGCAGTACAACAATCTTGGGTTTACCTCCATACGCGACGAAGGCAGTATGGGTATTAAAACGAAGTTTGCAACTATTTGCTGAGTGTCGGCCAGGACTTTTTCATGCTAATAATTTTTGATCGACGATCGTTTTTTTTAAGTGTCGAGCGGAGTATTTCGATTCGTCGGAAAAACTGTTTTTCCGAATTATGCTTCGAGTTAGGCGGCGATTGCCGATTGAGACGAGTTTCAGCCGGACAGGAGACTGAACCGGTGCGAGTATCGGTCGAACGATCAATTCGCCGACCGAATCAGCAGGGAGGAAGCGTCGGTAATCAGGAAGGTCGGGTCAGTTTTTTTTCGGACGTTTAAACGGGGTGGTTTTCGTGACGGCTCGCAACCCTTGGTTCCGATTCGTCTGAAAATCGTCGGTAGCTTCGGCCATATTAGAGTATCCCGACTGGAGAATGATCGCCAAGGCCAGGTTGTTGAAGAGGGCATTGTTCGTCGGCCCATGGCGAGTTCGCATAAGACAATCATCTTCGCCGAAAATCCCGTCGCGACGGCGGTGATTGCCGTTTTCTACCGTCCAATGTCCCCGATTGAGTGACAACAATCGTTGAGCGTCGGCAGCTTCCGGAGGCAACGAAGTGACGCCGTAAGCATATTCCACGGTCTCGGGCCCACCGTTTAAATGATGGCGGTGTCGAAGGATCCGAAAGACTTGGAGGACATGCGGTAATTTGACGGCTCCGGGAAGGGGTTCATAGGTTTGAATGCTCCGTTGATCGATGCGGCCATGTCCTTTCTCCGGGTTTTCGGTGAACCGGTCCTGGGCCACTCGATCCCAATCCAGGCTGGTCAAAAATTGAGAGAGTTCGGGGTTGTTCTCTTTGACCGTGAAGAGAAAATGGGCTCCGTTAACCAACACGATGGCATCGGCCATGACTCGGTTAGTATGGAGCGCATCGATCGTAATGATGGCTCCCCGGATATCGACATCCTCCAAGAGAGCCGCCATCGCCGCCTGTTCGCCGCCTTGGTCTCGGCAAATGCGAACGGCGAGGGGCACCGCATCTTGATGGCGCACGAGGATGACGGTCTCGAAATGGTCTTTGCTGTTGCGATTAGCTCCGTTGATCCGCTTCCCGTCAGCAGCCAAGGCTTCCAAGGGTTGTCGAGTCAATTGGGCCGTTACCCAGCGGTGAGTTACCGTTTGCAACGCTTCCGGATCCGTCTCGGTCATGACCCGGTGAATCGTCGCGAGAGACGGGGCCACGCAACGGCCCTTGGCGTTGCGCCACGCCCCGAGAGTCTGCAATTGATTTGGCGTCATTTTTTGGGCGTAACGCGAAGTCGCCAAGGGGCCGACCTTGCCGGCCAATCGAGCTAAGATGCAGATAGCGAGGACCATTTCCAGCCGATGTTTGCGTCCTTGTGCCCGGCGAAAATCAGCCATTTCCGCGAGCAGTTGCACCAATGATTTCAACTGTTTCGGGGATGTTTCTACCCGCTGCACCTGGGGGCCCCAAGACGGATCGTCCTGACGCTTCCTTAATCGGGAACAGGCTTGGGGCCGCAAGGGATAAACGTACATTTCCTTCTTGATATTGTGCCGGGCGGTATAGCGTCCGTTGCTGCGAGCGTAGCCTTGCGATTGCCCTACCGCCCGCCAATTCCCCGCGCGATAGATCGTGCCCGCGAAGTGTCGGGGATCGACGAAAGTTTCGGCCAATTCCAGCGGATGACCCCAGGTCCGTTGCCAATCGGCACTCAGACGGCGCAGCATTTTGGCCATGACGCAGCTCCCCAGATTGCGCACTTCGCCCCGCTCGGTAAGCAGGAGGAATCGGGTATTGTTGGCAATCAAATGAAGCCGACGAAACTGCTCTCGTTTTTTCCATCCGAGCCACTTGTCTCGCGGGCGACACTTGAACACTCCGCTTTGCCAGCCGGCTAACGCCAACCACCGGCCTCGGTACTCGGCAACATAACGCAGCCCGCGTCCGGCAAAGCCTTTGAAACCCAAGCGATGGTTCTGATCCATCAGCGAATCCCAGCGTCTTCGCTCACTGCTCTTCACTAATCGAACAGTCACCAGCTTGAGGTTGATTTTGGCGTCCATGAGGAACCAATAACGACCGGAGAATGAAAAAGCCAGCTTTATTTTCCCATTTCGAAGGCGCTAAAGTTTCGGCTCTCTGGTGAAGGGAAAAAGCGAATATGTCCCGAAATCGGTGACACGGGCCTCTAGCGATTAGCGTGAAAAAACCCTGGAGTGTCGGGCCGGTCGCCCGGTCAGCCGACCGCTTCTTCGCGAAAGGTCGGGGTGGGTCGGCCCGGGCGAAAACATTCCAAATCTTCGACGGCGAGGATAACGTTTCGCCGCTTCGCCAGACTCGTCAGGCTGGAGCGTACGATTTTTTCCAGCGCTTTGGGATCGGTTTCGGCTCTGAGGTTGATGATGAGTTCGCCGGTTCGGATCGGCGTTTCCAACCGTTGCCCCAGTTCGGGGACCAGATCGTGGCGCACGACGTTGACCGAGGCCAGAGCTTCCAGTCCGGATTGGGTGGACAGGGTCAGTTTGAGGTGGGCGATTTCGGAGTCGAGATCGGTTACTTGGTGTTGAAGTATTGCCGTGAGTTCGACGATTAATTCGTTGCCGTCGAGTTCGGCGGCGGATTGGAGCCGTACGGTCGCATTAAGCCAGCCCAGCAAGGCTTCGCCTTCGGCATAGCGGTCGTAATCCAACTCCATAGTCGGCAGTCCGGGTTGGGTGGTTTCGGTCAGCAGGTCGAACCATGGAATCAGGTTGGCGCGTCGGCGAGCGCAGATCGACAGGATTCGAGCTCGGGGAAATTCCTGCGCCAAACGATCCGTTAGTTCCTGAAGGTCTTTGGCGGACAGCAGGTCGGTTTTATTGATAACGATCAGCTGAGCTTCTTCCAGTTGTTTGCGATAGATATAACGCACTTTTTCGCTGAACCGGGCTCCCGGATCCAGGTCGAGGATGCGGCGGGCCCGGATGGGATCGACCAGAGTGGACAGCGGCGCAATCCGGTAACGGTCGCCGTAGATTCGTCTCAAGGGATAGGAGACGGTGGCCAGCAGATCGGTGCAACTGCCTACCGGTTCGGCTAGAAACACTTCCGGGCGCGATTCGTCGGTCAGGCGGCGGGCGGCGTCCACGAGCGAGTTGAACCGGCAGCAAAAGCAACCTCCGGCGATTTCCTGGGTAGGGAATCCTTGGGATCGCAGGATCGTCGTGTCGACCAGACCGCTTCCCTGATCGTTGGTGATGAGGCCGACTTTGAGGTTGCGCCCGGTCAGGTGCCGGGCGAGATGAGCCATGACGGTCGTCTTGCCGGCACCCAGAAAGCCGCCGATCATGATGTAGCGGGCCAGATTTTTCGCAGGGGGCGTTTCGGTCTCGGTCATAGCGAACGTCGAATCGTCACGGTTTGGAATCCGACTCGGCTTGAGATTGCTGTTCCTCGAGCATTTTGTCGATGATGGCGTTAAGCACGCCAGTATAGGCGTGGGCGTCGAGGCAGCGGGGATCGGGCTCGCCCTCCGCTTCGTAAAGCCAGCCGGTCCCGTAGGGATCACTCGAGATCAAGGCGATTTGCTCCTTCAGTATCGGGTTGCTTCGCAGGTAGGTGCCTTCCACGACGGAATAAACGTCCGAGATGGCCTTGAAGCCTTCTACCCAACCGAGAATCTGTCCGGGTTTGATGTCGGTGCCGTCGGTGATTTCGAATCGGTGATCCACCATTTCGCCCAGCATGCGCGTGGCGAATTTGGTGAGTCCGACCCGGCAAACGCCAGGAGTTGGTTTGCGAATCCAACTGTGCGAGGGGCTGTAGACGGCGTTCAGCGGTAAATGCGTCGAAAAATGAGATCGCCGATAGAAGATTGTTTTGCTTTTAGTTGTCGCCACCGGACGCCAAGGTTAGGGGAAAGAACGAAACAAGCGCAATTCGTTTTGTTTTTTTGGTTCGGGTTATGGTTTATGGTCTGCCGGAGAAACCGCCAAGTTTGGAAACTCCACTTGGAACTTGGCGGAGTCTGCGTTTGATCGGTGTTACGTTCAGGAACTCGGAACTCAGGTGAAATTAACGGTTCGAAGCAGTCATCTCGTCTTCTTCCATAACATTCTCTCCGTTTCTCCAGCAGACCGAATGCAGAATCCACGGGGTAAAGCTTTCGGTGAGATGTTGATTGGGGACTGTGGCAATAAATACCGATTGAACGCCGTGCTTCCAGCGCGGCTGAGTCGGGCCCTGAAAACGAACTCGCCATCCCTTGTCGGTTTTTTGGATGTAATCCCGTTCGAGATATTCCAAACCAGCTTTAATCCTAATGGCAGGAGGATCCAGAATGATTCGAGGGTGAGGTTGAATTTCAAAATCCAGTTCGACAAAGTCGATGTTGTCGGCTAAAAGCATTATTAACGGTTTTAGCGTGCCAGTCGGGGTTCCGTAATGGTCGAGCCAACCAAAACGGTCGTATAAAATATGATTAGGCGATGTAATACTATAGGAACTATCGAGTCTTTTGCTGAGATTCTCTAACAAGATTAGCGCAGTACGCATTTCTTTTTCGGGGTAGATATTTTTAAGTTGAGCATAATCGACGCTCTTGGGATCTACGTAGAGTCTGTTACTGAATCAGGGCCGACGCCGAACGTTATTAAATTTCTGCGAAACGGTTGATGTTGGTTTCGTGCTCGGCATTATCAATCTTTGCAAAAGTAATGTCATAATTGATCAGGAATTTATTAATCCGAAAAATGAAAAATATTTATTTTTTTTGCAACGTTTTTTGTATTGAGAATGTCTATAAAGACGTGAACGATAAACCAACTCAATCTTCTCGTAATCACTATACCTATGAACTACGAACAACTGCGGTAGAAGCTGTTAAAAATGGCTCAACCGTAGCTGAAGTTGTCAGTGTAATGGGTATGTCTGCACGCACAGTATTTCGCTGGCTCGTTTGGTTTTCGACTGGGAGTTACGAAGGACTCAAAGACAATCCTAAATCAGGACGTCCCCGTAAGATTACAGAAGAAATGGCTCAATGGTTATACAACGCGGTGACTATGGGAAATCCCAAGCAATTTCAATTCGACTTTTGCCTGTGGAGTCTCAAAACCATGCAAGTGTTATTGAAACAACAATTCGGGGTGTCGGTTCACGTTTCCACCATCAGTCGATTGCTTCATTCTATGGGATTAACTCCCCAGCGCCCCATCCACAAGTCTTACAAACAAAACCAGAAGAAAATCAAACGGTATCTGGAGATGTTTCCAGGCTTGAAACAACGAGCTGAGCAAGAGAATGCCCTAATTCTCTTTTTGGATGAAGCGTCAGTCCGAGCTGATTATCATCGAGGAACCACTTGGTCTCGAATCGGTGTCACGCCGGTAGTTCGAGATGCCGGGGATCGCTATTCGATTAAACTAGTTTCAGCCATATCCGCTGACGGGCGGATGATATTTAACATTTTCAAAGGAAAAATGAATGCCCAGCGTTTTTGTGAGTTCTTATCGAAACTCTCTAAGGATGTGGGACGGAAAATAATTGTTGTTTGTGATAACGCCAGCTATCATACAGCAGATTATACCCAAGAGTTCGTAGCCGAAAACGATAGTATTGAAATGAAATATCTTCCTCCATACAGCCCTGAATTAAATCCCGATGAGCAGGTTTGGAACCATTTAAAGCAAAGATTAGCTAAAATAATGATACCCAACAAAAAGACGATGCAACAGAAAATTCAAAACATTATGCAATCCATCCAAAAGAAAATGGGAATGGTCCAATCATACTTTAAATTGGATGATACTCGATATATAATTACATGACATTACTTTTGCAATGATTGATACGCTTGATACGTAGCAAAAAGAATCAATCGAAATGCATCGGTTTCGAAAACCATAGCAAATGCAAAAAATATTTTTATTGCTTTTTTCTTAGCAAGGCCAGCAAAAACAAACCGATGGACATAACGCCTAATATGATCCATAAGATTATTATTTTTAATCGCAGTCGCCGTTTAAGCGCAATTACCATTTCTTCAGTTTTTTGTATGTCTTGTTTGTTTTTTTGCAAAAAATTTATTTCGAATTCAATTAGATCGGCATTAATTGGAATTCTTTGTTCGAAAAGTTTAGGTAAGGGCCAATTCTCATCGTTAACCTTTTTGTCGTCAACCTCATTCATAAGTTCGAGAATTGTTGTTCCTGTCGCGATTGTTTGTTCCGTTTTGCCCAACTCCGAACTGTAGGCCATGAATAGAGCGAATCTAAGCTCTAGGAAGGCATAAGCACTACTATCACAACCTTGGTCTTCGAAATATTTAACCCAGATTTCTAGCTCGGTCGAATCTCCTTCTTGCTTTTCAATTCTAGATAATTCGACCGCTAATCTTGGAGACCATTCATTACAGGGATGTTTTTCTATAAATTCAGTCGCAATTTCACGCGCTTCGTCGCTTCGTTCAGTTCTTATCATTGCATTCAACAGTATTCTAAGCAAAGATCCAGAGGAGTACATTGTAGCACTCGAGTTAAATGTGGAATGATCTTCATTGCTTAGTCCGTCTCGACCCTCTATTCTTGCGATTACAACAGCTTCTGCTTCTTTCATTTCTAATTGATTTGCGTCCGGCAATACACCTCGTAAAATCGAAACAGCGGCGTAAATTCTTTCTTTTATTGCCTTGATCTGTTCTTGTTTTGCCGAATGAATGAATCCAGGGGGAACCTCATCAATCGGCAACTGTATAATGTGATTCGCTAATTTCATTGCAGAGCGATGATCCTGTCTATATCTGTAGATTATGACTCTACGCAGCAAAACGGAAATTCGCACAGCGGGATTGGCATTCGGCAACGACATGGCTAGATTACCGTATTTAAAGAATGCTTCATCCAGTTTCTCGTCTTTAAACCCTTCAAACTCTCCACAATGATACGCTATCAATCATTGCAAAAGTAATGTCATGTAATTATATATCGAGTATCATCCAATTTAAAGTATGATTGGACCATTCCCATTTTCTTTTGGATGGATTGCATAATGTTTTGAATTTTCTGTTGCATCGTCTTTTTGTTGGGTATTATTATTTTAGCTAATCTTTGCTTTAAATGGTTCCAAACCTGCTCATCGGGATTTAATTCAGGGCTGTATGGAGGAAGATATTTCATTTCAATACTTTCGTTTTCGGCTACGAACTCTTGGGTATAATCTACTGTATGATAGCTGGCGTTATCACAAACAACAATTATTTTCCGTCCCACATCCTTAGAGAGTTTCGATAAAAACTCACAAAAACGCTGAGCATTCATTTTTCCTTTGAAAATGTTAAATATCATCCGCCCGTCAGCGGATATGGCTGAAACTAGTTTAATCGAATAGCGATCCCCGGCATCTCGAACTACCGGCGTGACACCGATTCGAGACCAAGTGGTTCCTCGATGATAATCAGCTCGGACTGACGCTTCATCCAAAAAGAGAATTAGGGCATTCTCTTGCTCAGCTCGTTGTTTCAAGCCTGGAAACATCTCCAGATACCGTTTGATTTTCTTCTGGTTTTGTTTGTAAGACTTGTGGATGGGGCGCTGGGGAGTTAATCCCATAGAATGAAGCAATCGACTGATGGTGGAAACGTGAACCGACACCCCGAATTGTTGTTTCAATAACACTTGCATGGTTTTGAGACTCCATAGGCAAAAGTCGAATTGAAATTGCTTGGGATTTCCCATAGTCACCGCGTTGTATAACCATTGTGCCATTTCTTCTGTAATCTTACGGGGACGTCCTGATTTAGGATTGTCTTTGAGTCCTTCGTAACTCCCAGTCGAAAACCAAACGAGCCAGCGAAATACTGTGCGTGCAGACATACCCATTACACTGACAACTTCAGCTACGGTAGAACCATTTTTAACAGCTTCTACCGCAGTTGTTCGTAGTTCATAGGTATAGTGATTACGAGAAGATTGAGTTGGTTTATCGTTCACGTCTTTATAGACATTCTCAATACAAAAAACGTAATTGATTAGCGGGTTAAAATGGGGTTTTTTCAAGGAATTTCGAGGTTCGACTTGACTTTTTTTTTAATGAGGCTATAATAGGCAACATGCCGGGGATTGATCCTCATCGACTGCACGAAGCGGATCCAGCGGAATTGGTTAAGGCTCTTGAGCTTGCGATGCAGCGCGTGGAGACGCTGGAAGCGGAAAATCAGAAACTGCAGCAACAGAATCAGAAATTACGGAACGTTATTCGGAAATTGCGGCAATTGATCCGAGATTTGCAACAACAGATCGGCTCCTGTGGTTGCCAAACTGATCCCGCATCGCTCTCGGCAGATTTCGAGATTGCCGACCAATTGAAACAAGAAAACCAGGATTTGCGGCAACAACTGGAATCGTCGGAGAGAGAAAACCATCGTTCGGCTACCCCTTTTTCCAAGGGCAAACGCAAAGAAAACCCCCAAAAGCCCGGTCGCAAACCTGGGCAAGGAAAGTTTCGCCATAAACCAGCGCCGGAGCCCCGAGAACCTGATGAAATCCAAGAGTTTCAGGCTTCCCTGGATACCGAGGCCTGTCCGAAGTGCGGGGCGAAACTTGAGCGACAAGCCTCGGAAACCGCGACGACGATTGATCTGCCCCGACTCATTGGCCGAGTGATCAAATACTTTTCGATTGAGGTCGCGGAGTGCACGGGATGCGGACACAAGGTCCGGGGCACGCATCCTGAATTAGCGAAGGATCAGTTTGGAGCGACGGCTCATCGGATTGGCTCCCGAGTCTATGCTTTGGCCTTGCATTACGATTCGGGAATGTCATTACGCCAGGCGGAGAAGGTGCTCAACGATTATCTCCAGATCCCCGTGACCCAAAGTGCGATCACCCAGAAGGCTCTGAAGGCGGCGGAGCAAGGGAAACTTGGCGAACTGGCTCAGGAAATCAAGGCGGAACTGGCTCAAGCGGATATCATTCACACGGACGATACCGGTTGGAAAGTCGGGGGAACCCCCCATTTTTTGATGACGTTTTGCAACGAGAAGGCGATTTATTATCAAATTGAACGGCATCATCGTGCGGCCGAGGTGGCCCAAGTGATCGATCCTTCGTTTCGGGGAATCGTGGTCGTTGACGGTTTTACGAGTTACCAACCTCAGAGCTTTGATTCCGTGCCCCAGCAAAGATGCCTGGCTCACCGGCAACGAAATTTGACCGATTTGGCCGACCGGAAAGCTGGCAAAGGGAAGTGGTTCGCCAATTATACGAAAGATGTCTTTCGACAAGCCATGGAATTGAGGGAGTTGAATCTCGCAGGCCATGGGACCGCGAGGGAATTTCAGACGGCAGTGATCGACTTGAAACAAAAGCTCGATCATCATCTGAGACCACGATCCTTGAGTGATCCGGATAATCAAAAGATGCTGAATAGCTTGTGGCTCCAGAATCAAAAGGGCCAGTTGCTTCGATTTCTGGACCATCCGAAGCTTGAACCGACCAACAATCGAGCCGAACGGGCTCTGCGACCGGGCGTCAAGGCTCGGAAGGTTTCCCAGTGCTCGAAAAATCAGAGAGGGGCTCAGAGTCGGGCGGCCATCACTAGCGTCACGGCTACCTCTCGCCTGAAAAAGGAGTCGGTTTTGGAGACGTTGGCGTCAGCGCTTTAGTTCTCGGTTCGATCACCCTCGGTTGATACCGGCTCGGGTCTTATCGTGCTTTCAGCACTGGTTTTCCGAAATCATGGAGCTTGGGATTATTCCCGTAATTTTGCTGGAACGGCAATCGAATGCCACTCGAAAGCCAACGTTGTTGGTCGAGGATATTTGATCTGAAGCCGCAAGACGATCAACCAAGGACGTCGGATGGAATGAGATCACTCATCTCCTGACAAAAGCGAAATATGAAATCCTTGATCATGGGAATGCATCCTTTTCGTCAGATCGTTTAGTTCAAAATGGCGTTCAAACCCGCTAATCAATTACCAAAAAACGTTGCAAAAAAAATAAATATTTTTCATTTTTCGGATTAATAAATTCCTGATCAATTATGACATTACTTTTGCAAAGATTGATAGTTCGAGATGCCGGGGATCGCTATTCGATTAAACTAGTTTCAGCCATATCCGCTGACGGGCGGATGATATTTAACATTTTTAAAGGAAAAATGAATGCCCAGCGTTTTTGTGAGTTCTTATCGAAACTCTCTAAGGATGTGGGACGGAAAATAATTGTTGTTTGTGATAACGCCAGCTATCATACAGCAGATTATGCCCAAGAGTTGGTAGCCGAAAACGATAGTATTGAAATGAAATATCTTCCTCCATACAGCCCTGAATTAAATCCCGATGAGCAGGTTTGGAACCATTTAAAGCAAAGTATAGCTAAAATAATGATACCCAACAAAAAGACGATGCAACAGAAAATTCAAAACATTATGCAATCCATCCAAAAGAAAATGGGAATGGTCCAATCATACTTTAAATTGGATGATACTCGATATATAATTACATGACATTACTTTTGCAATGATTGATACTCGTTCGGCTTTCCAGCTGGCCCAAACATTGTCGCGATTCAGATTTATGAGTTTTTCGGCATATTCAAGTATTTGTTCGATTGTCTTTCTATTTTCGACGTCCATGCGTCTGTTTCCTGTAATAGGATCATACGTTTCGCTAAGGCAGCAAGTCAGCGTCGCTTCAACAAAATCATCGAAATGTTCCAGAAAATCGGAACGTTGACTAGGTTCTGGCAATGTAATATTTTGAGCTTGTAGCCTTAGTGCATCTAGCCATGAAACACATAAAAATGCGATGAGTACAAGCCTCGCTATCCATATTCCATGGGTTTTGGCGCGAGTTAGTAAATATGGATATAGTCCCTTTTTCATGCCACAATCAAGTAATTATGTGAAAACCAAGCGTTCCGGTGGAGTTGATCGCTTTCGTATCTGAATCAGGCTTCCATGACGGGCTAATGGGAGGGAGACTCGCAAATCTTATGCCTGGTTTCGACCGCACGCCTCCTGTTTCGCTAACTGGTAAAGTCACGGGTAAACTGAGTGTTGTCCATTCTTCCGTCCATGAGGAGCGTTGGACTGAGAAGGATGTTCCTCAGACTCCGAGAAAAGGATCTCCGAAGATATACCCTTTCCTTGGTGGTGGACCAATTCGTTTCCTGTTCCATATGCCGAGTACCCGATAGACAACGTGAAGGATTGTAGTCCAAACTTTGGCGAATCGTCAATCCTTTGGGGGAATTTTTTTCGGGCCAGGTATAACGTTAGAATTTGACATTTCGGTGGTGCGTTTGAAATCAGACGGAAATACGATGCCGTTGATTAGCAAACAGGTTCGTCGGCAGCGTGAGCCAACGATTCGTGACGGGACCTGTATGAAGAGGCGTTGTTCTGATCAGGATCTATGGTGTCTCATGGAAATAATTCGGTGTGGCATTATGAGAGCCGATCTCTCGGGAAGATGCGTCTCGGGAGAATTCTCGTGGCGAGCGATCGGTATGGGATCGTCGGCGTTTGCTGCCGTTGACGGCGTTGGAGGATTATTCCTAGGCGGAAAAACGGGCCATCGAATTACCCGAGGTGGGGAACGGATTCGAGTGCGGGGTTGGGATTCGGAGAGAACCGTCGGTCGTTAGGGAAGGGGAAGTGTTCGATTCGATCAGGACCGCTTCCCAAGACTCACGGAAATCGGAACGGCGGTACCAAAAGTCAACGCCTGCAAAAGTGACCGGCAGTTTGACGGCGGCGTAGCCACCACAGCGCTCCCAGGCTCAGTGCCATTAACAGCCAGGTTTCGGGTTCGGGGATCACTGGAACGGTCGAGGGGTTGACGGGAGTCAGGCCGGCCCGGTCGAACTGTTCTTTGGTCTCCAATACGACGGCTCCCGAAACGGAAGTGACCAATTGTTCTCGGGCGGACAGGCGAATGGCGGCATCTAAATCTACCTTGCTCGCCAGCAATTCGATTCGTTCGGCGGCCCAAAGCCGACGCACATGGTCGGTGGTCTCCGGGGTGGTTTCGGGATCGACCAAGGGATCCTCTTTCAAGACGGCTTGACGCGTGAACCGCAAGGGGCCGGTTTCCGAGTTGAGTTGTTCCAGCCAACGAGTCAGATCTTCTTCGAAGGTATCGAAGCGGGAAACGGATTTGATGGCCAGCTGCTTTTCTCGGATTCGATTGGGGCCATCGATGGTCTGAATCCCGAAGATTCGGGGACGGGAAGGGCTTCTTTCCAGTCTTTGGGCGAGAGCCTGTTCCGGCCCGATCAGCAAGGGCTGGGGACAATGGATCCATAAAACGGCCCCCGAAGGCGTTTCCGCGGCCAACTCCCAGGCACGGACCAACAGGGAGAGGTTGTCTTGTCCGCCGACGGCGGTGATCGAATTAATGTGGCGGGCCGCTTCTTCTACCGAAATCGGGAGGTATTCTCGTTGCCGATCTCGACTTGCCGATGCCGTGATCACGAGTAACTCGATCGAATCGGGCAGAGACTTCAGTCCGTTGACGATCTCCGGAAGGTAAGGGGCGATCCCTTTGGAGTCGTCAACGGCGAGTACCAGGCGATCGACATTCAGAGGCGAAGACGGCCCGAGCTCCTGCAGGATCGCTCGGTCGGAATCCAGTCCCGGAGTTTGTACTCTGACGGACGGATCGGGGGAAAGAACTTCGACGGTCGCGTCGGAGGACAGCATCTCCGAATCGTCGATCTGACCAATGAGCTTCGCTTCGTTTTCATCTCCGACGCTGGAATGCAAAGTGCTCAGGTCGCTGGAAAGCGAAGATTGCGATTGGAGCCAGAGCGAGTGTTTTAGTTCGGCAGTCAGATTGAAATTACGTTCGATGATTCGCGGCAGCTTCAGCCGTCCTTGGAGGGGACTGTTCATGACCAAGGGGGTCGTGATGCCGATGCGAACTTTCATGGTGCCGCCGTCCGGCGGGATCGGGAAGCACTGCATCAGGATTTGGTCGGGTCCGGAAGTCGTGACCAAGACGGGATCCTTTCTCTGCCGTACGGCGACTTCCTGATAGGCTTCGCGAGTTTGTTGCCGCCCGGCGAAGGCCGCTTCTCGTTCCTCGCCGTTGACCCACAGGGTCAGTCGAGACACGATTCCGCCGGGCGGCAGCAAAATCCTGGCCCGAGCTTCGCGTTGCATGGACGATTGATTGTCGAATTGAAAGGTCCATTCCAAATACCCGAGGTGGGCCCGTTTGAAGATGTGTCCGTCCAGTCGGGAACTGTTGAGCCACAGGCCGCCCACCCGACCGGCTACGGCGGTGCCTCCCAACCCTTCGTCGAAATCCCAGGTCATATTATCCAGAGCTTCCCAGCGGCCGTTGGTGAAGTAGAGCCGGGGCGGTCGGACGGAATTGAAGGGTTTGCCGGTCACCCGGTAAAAGACTTCCCTGGCTTTCTGTTGGTTAATGGCTTTGCCGTTGGACAAGAGCAAGGCGGCCAAGTTGGTGACGTTTCTCGGGCGTTCGTAACAGGCTTGCAACATGGTTCGTTCGCTGCCTAAGGTCCGAAGCAGTTCGATCCCCGTCTGGCTTACCGCCGGCTGTTTGGAATCCGCTAGCTGGAGCCCGATCCGGCTGACGATCACCGATAGTTCGAGTGCGCCGAGCAGGGCGGCGGCGCTCAACAGGCCGGCCAGAGACCATCGGTATCGTCGGGTTAGGGGAGGGTAACTGAGAAAACGGCGGCAATAGAGAGTTCCGATAAACGCGAACAGCGGTCCCATCGGCAGCAACCCGAACCCGAAATAGAAGACGGTGACCATTCCGGGAAGCAGCAGAACGAAAAAGGCTATCGTGTAGTAAAAAGCGATGATCATGGTCGCCATGTTCAGCGCCGTCAGGAACGGGGCGGGACGAAACCTTTTCGTTTTGGTCCGGTAAATGATCATGGCGTTGGCGACCGGCACCGAGGACACCAACAGCACATGCCACCAGGTTGGGATCGGGTCGAAGAACGTCCGGGCGCAGAGGTGAAACCACAACTCGAAAAGGATGGAAATCGTCGGCAACACGACGCCGAAGATGGTCAGCATCAGACCGGACAGCGGGCTGAGTTGCGTCCAAACGCTTCTGGTTTTGTCGCTGGAAGTTCCTAACCCGTTGGTGATGGTCTTGACGTCTTCTCGGGTAACGACTTGCAGTTTACGGGACCGGACTTCTTCCTGAATATGAGTGCGCAGGTTGTCGATCACTTCGTCGGCGTCGACCCCCGATTCGGCATGCAAGGCGTTGCGCTGGAGCAGCAGGAATTCTTCCAGTTCCGTCTTGGCCTCGGCTGACCATTGCGTCATTTCCGCTCTCCTTTCATTTCGGCATCGTTCAGCGACTGCGACAGGGTTTGGAAAAAGGCGTTCATCAGGGCGAGTTGATCGCGACCGTGTTGGGTCAGGGAATAATACTTGCGCGCGGGACCTTCCGGCGATTCGACCAGTTGGGATTTGACCAGTCCTCCGGCACGCAGCCGGGAAAGCAACGGATAGATGGTGCCTTCTTTGGTATTGAGTCCCGGAAGCGCGACCAGAGATTTGGCCAAGTCGTAGCCGTAGCGATTGGTCTGAGACAGGGAACGCAGAATGCAGAGCTCCAAGATGCCCTTGCGCATCTGAACGGTCCAGTTTTCGAGCAATTCCGGCATGTCGTCGTCGAGTCCGTTAGCATCTTGGTTATACCAGATACCTTGCGAATCATCATAGATCTCTCGAAATGAGGCAAGCCTTTTTTTCCACCGATATTCCGAATCGATATTTTTCGGCTGGCGGCGCAGTCGCTAAGCGCCGGTAGTCGAGGATTTCGGAACGATCGCGGGAGTCAGCCGTCGATTCGGCTGCGGGTGCAACTACGGTATATTATCGCGAAGGGGCGGTCTCTCCGGAGCCGGAAACAGCCGTGACCGGATTTCCGGGAACCGAATCGGGAAACAGCCGTCGTTCGCCCGCGACGCGCTATCCGTCGAGAGGAGCGCATCGATCGATGCCCCGATTCCCGGCGCATCGGTTTCGGCTAGGTGCCCCGGGAATGGCGCCGCGTCTTCCGAGCGGGAAAGGCCAGTTTAATCTTTGGGGCGCTCTTCGGTTTGGGGGGCGGTGCCGACCGGCGAACCGCCGGGAGTATGCAACACGATATCCCGGTGCGGGAAGGCGATATCGATACCCGCTTTTTCGAACTCCCGGGCGATGGTGGAATGTAATTCGGTCGTGACCGACAACCGGTTGTCGAGATTGGGTAGATAACATCTGAGCACCAGCCGGAGCGAACTGTCGTCGAACCCTTCGAAGGTGGCCATCGGCCCGGGTTCCTTCATGATCAACGGGTGATTCTGGGCGGTGCGGAGGAGCAGTTCGCGGGCCTTTTCGGTGTCGGTGCCGTAGGCCACGCCGGCCACGATGACGATTCGGTTGACGGTGTTGCTCAGCGTCCAGTTGAGAATGCGGCCGGTGATGAATTCCTTGTTGGGAACGACTAATTCCTGGCGGTTCCAATTGGTGATCGTCGTGGCCCGGATGCGGATGCGGGAGACGACGCCGCTCACGTCGCCCACGGTGACGATATCTCCGACCCGGATCGGCCGTTCGGCGAGCAAAATGACGCCGCTGACGAAGTTGGCCACCACTTCCTGCAATCCGAAACCCAGTCCCACGCTCAGGGCGGTCACGATCCAGCCGAATTGGGCGAGCGTGAACCCGAGCGTTTTGAACACGATGACGACGCCGATCATGAAAACCACGTATTGGGAAACCGTGACGATGGCGTAGCGGCTGCCCGGTTGCAGCGGGAGGTTTTGGAGGATTCCGATTTCCAGCGCTCCAGAAATATTACGAACCGTCACGGTGAGGATCGCGATGATGATCAGGACCAGAGCGATATGCCTCAGAGTGATCGGCTGGACGACCGATTGCCCGTCCACCACGGCTGCGGCATGCCAGAGTTCGACGGTATCCAATACCTTGAGCGCCGGCAGGATGTCGGACCAGATCAGCCAGATGCCCACCAGCACTAGAAAATTCATCAACGAACGAAGAAATCGCTGAGTCTGTTCGCCCAGTACCTTGACGTCGATTTCTTCTTCGACGATCTCGGGCAGGGGCGCTTCGGTCGTTCCCTTGGCGTCCTTTTTGTCTTGGCTCGTGTTGCGGCGAGCGGCCAGCCAGCGTTCCAGTTTCAGTTTCCGTTCCTTGGCCAAAAACCAACGGCGAATCAGTTGATGGACGATAAAAGCGCTGATCAAGAACGAAAGGGTGATGGCGGTTTGCCGGGTCAGCTGCACGACCGTGTGGTGATAACCCAGGGCGGAAAGCGCGGCGAACCCGATCGGAACCAAGGTCAGGCCGCGATGCCAGACGAACTGCAGCCGGTGAAGCCAACCTTTGGGAGAGCGGTCGATGATGCCCGAAAAGATGCCGCGTTTCGGATGCAAGGTGATGTGGACCAGCACGGCGGTAGTCAGCATCAGAACGATCAAGATCAGCCGGCTCAATCCGCGGCGAAAGACTTCGTCGGGTTGTTCTTCGGAAAAATCGATGAGGATCGTGCCGCAAAGCACGACGGGAAAAAACCAGTAGAGTTGCCGCCGTACCAGTTCGGCGATGGCGGGGTTCCAACGAAAGTGCGCCATGCCCAGTCCGTTGGGCCGGCAAGCCTTGAGCAGCACGAGGATCCCGAAGACGTGAACGGCGGCGTAGAGCAAACTGGAACCTAATCCTCGGGAAAATACGTTCTCGTCTTCGAATCCGAGTTCGGTTTCGACGGCGTTCAAATGCCAGCCTACCAAGGCCAGGGTCAGGACCAACGGCGCCGATTGGAACAGCAGCATGCCCAGCGACCGCAAGGTGACTTCGAAGGTATCGGTGGAAAGTTTTTTGACGCTTTGAGCGTAATCCAGTTCTTTGCGGCGGAAAAACGGTCGGCCGCCCAGCGACGTCAGCAAAAACAAACCCAAAAACACGGTCAACAAAGGCCGTTCGCTGGGAAAGGCGACGGCGGCTTTTTGTAATTCATCCAGATGCGACCGGGAAAAGATCGTCCGGACGGCCTCGCCGGTTTCCCGGAAAATGTTCCGATTAATCGGGGGAGCGCTGGGGATCCAAAGCAATCGTTCTTCCAGGTATTTGGCGTATTCTTCGACCAGTTCGATATGCTGATTTTCCGCGTAGTCGATTTTTTCGTATTCTTGCAACAACCGGGTGTATTCCTGGCCCAGGTTTTGCAAGGCGATCTTTCGTTGCTCGAGCAGTTTGCCGGCTTCGGCCCATAATCTTTCCCGATCGATCGTTTCGGAGTCTTCCGGGTAATGGATGCGGCTCCAGGTTTCGGTTTCGGCCGCATCCGAGGGATCTTGGGGCAATTCTTCCTGTTCGTCTTCGACGGCCAGCCGGCGGTTGCCCGCGGCGATGATTTTTTCCTTCCGGTTTTTAAGCGACAGGTGATTGACGCTGACGGCGGGAAGCCGTCGCCGCTGATCCAGCAAGCGGACCGCCAGCGTGTCGCTCAGCCCGATATCCTTGATGCGGGATTGGGCCAGTTGGTACCGCTGAGTCATGGTTTCCTTTCGCGCATTGATCGTTTCCAGTTCCAGTTTCAGCCGGTCCTCGATCAGCTGTACCTGAGCTTCCAGTTCGTCGGCCAGATCGGCGTTTTCTTGAGCCATTTTTTCGAGCAGCGGGTGCTTGCTGGCCGCCTCGCGAGTGGCTTCTTGCGCTTGACGGGCGGCTTCGGCGGCGGCGATGCGGCGCTTTTCCGAGAGTGCCTGATCCATGACGTCGGCTCGGGTCTTTTGGTCGGCGATCCGGCGGATTAACAAGTCCCGTTCGGTTTCCGCTCGGGTGAGGCGCAGGGGCAAGCTCAATTCCTCCTGGGTGAGCATGGCCGCCTCGGCCACGCGGGTCGTGCGGCGCGCCAGCAACATGGTCCGGTTGGCGACCGGTTCCTGATAGAGGTCGCCTTCGGGCGCGTTTTCTTGCAGCGCCTGTTCGATCGAGTTCAGAGCTACCGTAATTTGTTCCTGTTCCTGGCGGAGCGCGGCCGGGCGCGTCTGCAATCCTTCGAGCCGGTCGTTCATGGTGGCCAGATCGTTCTCGAGACTGGCCAGCCGGGCGCGGGCGCTAGTGGCCTGTTGCTCCAGTTCGGTCAGCGAAATCGAATCGGGGATGGCGAACAGGACGGCATTGGTGGTCAGCGCTTCGCCGAGGTTTTCGAGTTCCTGCCGGAATTGAGCCGTTTCCTGAGGCGCCGATTCGATGGAAGCTTCGAATTGCTGCTGTTTTTGGGCGTGGGCCTGCGCTTGCTCGTGAAAACTGACGGCGGTCTGGTAGGCGGTCTGCAGTTTCGTGCGCAGTTCTTCTTCCAGCTCTTGATTCTCGGTGACGAGTTGCAGCTTGCGCTTGACCTCGGCGAGCGGGTCTTCGGTTTCCGCGGCGCGGCTCTCGCCGGATAATCCGAAAAGAACGGCGATCAGGGCGAAACCCGGCACCAGCCGTTGGCGTGCCGAATATTTCATTTCGCAGCTCATTTTTCCTGTGATTTATTGCGGTATAAAAAAAGGCCCGGGATGAGAACCCCGGGCCGCATTGTGATTCGCGTGACGATCAGGTCAAGAGTCGGTATTCGCCTTCTTTTTGACGACTTTGGCGATTTTGCTCGCGACGATAATCCGGTTCTTCTTTTCGCCTTCCAGCACCCCGGTGACCTTGACGGCTACCTTCTTGTTGGGAGCGCAGATGTTGCCGTGAAAGTCCTTGGCGGCCTGGTTGTTCTTGAGCATACGAACGACTGTGCGGATGATCGGATTGCCTTCGTCGTCCGTGTTCTTGGTCTTGCGCTTGATGGTCAGCGCGGCCTGGCAAGACTCGGCTTTTTTCAAGGTGCATTTGGCGCAGGAAAGCTCGCCTCGGAAGTTGCGTTCCTTCTTGGGCGTTGCGTCGGTCGCAGCCGGTGTCTCGACAGCCGACAAGGGCAGGGCGAGCGCCAGCGATAAGGCGAACAATACGGAGCAGGTCTTTTTCATTTTGTACACACCTTCAATTGGGTTACGATTGGCACCGCTTTCCGGCAGTGCCGACATCCACGTCAAGGGGATAGACTGGATTTGAGCGTCAGGGGTTACAAGTTTTTTTTTGCTGCCGGATCATGGCCGGTTTCGGAGGCGAACCGGTTTTTCTGGTCGTCCCGGCAGGAAAAATGACGGTTGCGGGCGGCGCGGGTTGCGGCCATGTATTTTAATTCTGCGGTTTTTTTCTGGTTTCTCGGCGCGTTTTTACTGCTGCATTTTTTGCTGCGCGGCAGTCTGGCCGGGCGCAACTGGTTGATCGTCGGGGCCAGTTATTTTTTCTACGGCTGGTGGGATTGGCGATTCCTGTCGCTGTTGTTGCTCTCCAGCCTGGTCGATTTTTTCGTCGGACAGGCTCTGGCGGCCGGCAAACCCGAAAACCGGCGTCGCTGGTTGGGATTGAGCCTGGGCGTCAATCTCGGCGTATTGGGTTTTTTCAAATACTTCGATTTCTTTTCGGAGAGCGTGGCGGGCGGATTGGAGGCTTTGGGTTTCGAAGCGAGCCTGCCGTTGTTGGGTGTCGTTTTACCCGTAGGCATCTCTTTCTACACTTTTCAGAGCCTCGGTTATACGATCGACGTTTATCGGGGGCGGCTTCGCCCGACGCGCGACCTGGGCGCATTCTTGGCCTATATTTCGTTTTTCCCCCAACTGGTCGCGGGGCCGATCGAACGCGCGACCAATCTGTTGCCGCAATTCACCTCTACCCGGCCGATAACCAAAGACCGCCTCGAAGCCGGAGTCTGGTTGATCCTTTGGGGGTTATTCAAGAAGGTGGTGATCGCCGATAATTTAGCCTATTTGGTTGATCTGGTTTACGGCGACGGCGCGGCGGCCGGCCCGATAATTCTCTTGGCTACCGTGGCGTTCGGATTCCAGATCTACTGCGATTTTTCGGGATACTCGGATATTGCGCGCGGGGTAGCCTCCCTGCTTGGAGTGCGGTTGATGATCAATTTCAACTTGCCCTATTTCGCGACCTCGCCGAGCGATTTCTGGCGGCGTTGGCATATCAGTCTTTCTACCTGGTTCCGGGATTACCTGTACATCCCTTTGGGCGGCAATCGCTGTTCGGCGGCGCGTTACCGGTTTAATTTGCTGCTGACCATGCTGCTGGCCGGCCTTTGGCATGGTGCGGGGTGGAATTTCCTGCTTTGGGGCCTGTGGCACGGAGCCTTGTTGGGTGTGATTCGGGCGCGGACTCCCGAGGACAGCCGCTGGAGCAAGGGATGGGGTTGGGCGTCGACCATGGCGTTGGTGTTTTACGGTTGGTTGCTGTTCCGCGCCCAGTCCCTGGAACAGATCGTGCAGTTTACCTGGAACGTTTGGGAGCCGGCCGTTCCGGTGTGGTTGGGCAGTTACCTCGTGAGTTTGGGACTCTTCCTGTTGCCTTTGGCCGTGATCGAAATCTGGCAAAAACTGGCCGCCGACGCCATGCCTGCGCTCCAACTGCGCCCCGGTTACCGGTGGGCGATTCACGGGACGATGCTGTACGCGATCTTGTTGTTCGGAGAGACCCGGGGAACGGCCTTCATCTATTTTCAGTTCTGACGATGCACAGTCACGAATATCGCTTTCGCCTGGTCGAGGGAATGCAAGCGGTCGGCGGCCCGGTGGCGGTGGCGTTGCTCTGGGCCGCCGTGGTCTGGTTGGGTGCCGCGGCCGGCGTTTGGCCTTCGCCCCGGCCGATGCTCGACGTCGACCGCACCGTGCTGATCCGCCAAGCCGACGCGAGCGGAGAATCCTCCTCGGCGGAAGTGCTGCTGATCGGCGATTCCTCTTGCTTGATGAACGTCGACGCGACGTACCTGACCGCACGTCTCGGAGCCGAGACCCTCAATTTGGGGACGTTGAGTTATCTCGATCTCGATTCTTTCGCTTCGCTCCTGAACCGTCATTTGAAGTCGCGAAGCGGGGCGCCGAAAACGGTGGTGTTGCTGGTTCATCCGGATTTCGTTCGCCGGTATACGTCGGCTCGGGCTCACGTGGAAGCTTGGGAACATTATTTGGCCGGACGCGATCATTGGTTCGACGGAACTTCGGAATGGGGCGTGCGCCGGTGGCTAGGCCTGCATATCGTCGAGGGGCGTTTTTTAGGGCGATTGCCGGTGCCCCTCGAAGGCAAGTTCGGTTCCCGCTACGGGTTCACGACCAATTTGTATCGTTATCAAGCTGATCATCGCGGTTCGCTCCCGGATCCTCGAACGCTGAAGGAAGCAGACTTGGCCGGCGACCGGAATTATTGGGTGGCTCCGGTTCATCGGCGCGGCGCCGCGGCTTTCGCCGCCGCAGTGCCGGAGGGGAGTCGGTTGCTGACGGGATTGACCCCGCTGCCCGAGTCGTTTCCCCCCGACGATTTCGCTGCGGCGTACCATCGGCTGCTTCTCGAATGGTCGGCGCTGTTCGAAGGGTCTTCGGCGCTGTTCGGTTTGCCGCCGACGCTCGCCGACGAACGATTCGCTACCCGCGCCCATCTGCGGCCCGAAGCGATCGAGGACTATACGGAAGCGTTGAACCGGGAGCTCGTTGCGGCGTTTTCGGACCAAGACGGGTAGCGGGGCCGGCGACGCTTTTAATTGCGGATTTCTGCCGGTTTTGAAATCATCCCGTTTCGGATCCTAGCTGATAACTTGCCCGATGTATACCGCCCGCCTTTTACGTCTCCCGTTCTGGTTGGCTTTCTGGTTATTGTCGCTTGGCTTCGGGAGCGCGGTCTGGGCTCAGGTTTCCGTCCGGTTGACCGAGCGGGACGGCCCCATGCTCCAACTTTCCGGGCCGGCGGACCGGTGGCTGCGGTTGGAATGGAGCGCCGATTTGGGGACTTGGCAAATCGCGTTGGATTCGATCGTACCGCCTATGACGATCCCGGCCGTTCGTCCGGAACAAGGCGCCGCCTTTTACCGGACCGCGGCCCTGACCGAACCCGAACCTCCTTATGTGTTTGCGGTGATCGGGGATTCGACGGCGGCCGGCGATTTTCCGGAGCAGGATCCGCCGCGGGTGCACGGTTGGGGTGACGGCCTGATCCCGTTCGCCGATTTCGAGGATTCGGAGACGACCGTTTTGATGACCACGGCCGAGCCGGCCATCAGTTCCAAATCTTTTTTTATCTCCCCCCGCAACCACGTCGATGTCCTCAATCGGATCAAGCCGGAAGCGGTGTTGATCCAGTTAGGGCAGATCGACGAGTTCACGCCGTTTCTCGAATTGAAGAAAACGACCTTGCCGGAATACCGGGTCAATCTGGGAAGGATCGTCGACATTATTCGCGGCTACGGTGGCGTGCCGCTGTTGGTCACGCCGTTGCCGTTTCGTGAAAACGAATACTGGCGTAGCGGCCAGCAGATCTCCGCGGACGACGTTTCCCGGCTGAGCGCTCGAGCGGAGGTCGTTCGTTCCCTGGCCTTGGAAAAGGGAGTCTGGCTGATCGATCTCTATCGGATCGTCGGCGATCATTACCGCTCGGTTACGTTGGAAGAACTCGCGGCGTTAGGAGCTTTCGACGCCCATCATTTGTCGTTGCACGGTTCTGAAGTCGTGGCCGACTTGGCCATCGGGGCGTTGCCGGATCATTTTCAACGCTTGTTTTTCGGTCGCGACTGAGCCGGGCGTTATTCCGGTTGCTCTTCCCGGAGCAGGAGGTGCCGGCCGATCACCAGAACGTCCATTTCCGTCGCTCGGAAGCAATGCCAGGCTTCTTGGGGCGTGCAGACGATCGGTTCCCGGTTGACGTTGAAACTGGTGTTGATCAGCACCGGGCACCCGGTTCGTTTTTTGAAGGTTTCCAAGAGGCGGTAGAAGAGCGGATTGCGGATCGGATCGACCGTCTGGACGCGAGCGGAGTAGTCGACGTGGGTGACCGAAGGAATGTCGGATCGTGGGTGTCGGAGCCGTTCGGCGATATCGGCCTCGGCCGACCCTTCGGGTTGGGCACGGCGCCGGGATTCGCGCACCGGACCGACGAGCAGCATGTAGGGACTCTCTTCGGCGCCGGCCAGATCGAAGTAGCTGGCCAATTCTTCCTGCAAAATGGCCGGAGCGAAGGGACGAAAGGATTCCCGGAACTTGATCTTGAGGTTGATGGTGGACTGCATGGCGGGGTTGCGGGCGTCGCCTAAGATGCTGCGGGCACCCAGCGCCCGGGGCCCGAATTCCATCCGGCCCTGAAACCAACCGACTACGCGGCCTTCGTCCAGCAGCCGGGCGGTGCGTTCGCACAATTCTTCGTCCGAGCCGCAAGCGGCGAACACGGCACCGGCCCGTTGAAGCGTTGCGGCGATTTCCGCATCGGCGTAATCGGGGCCGAGCAGCGAAGCGGCTTGGCCGTCCGGCCGTTCGGGGATTCGTTCGTTTTCCAGCAATTGGTGCCAGACGAACAGCGCGGCTCCCAAGGCGCCGCCGGCGTCACCCGCCGCCGGCTGAATCCAGATTCGTTCGAAGGGGCTTTCGCGCAAGAGGCGGCCGTTGCCGACGCAATTCAGGGCCACGCCTCCGGCCAGCGTCAGATTAGGAAGTTGAGTTTCCCGGTGGAGCTTACGGGCCATGCGCAGCATGATTTCCTCGGTCACGGCTTGGACCGAGGCGGCCAGGTCCCGGTCTTTGCGGGTCAGGGGACTTCCGGGGGCGCGAGGCGGGCCTTCGAAGAGATCGCAAAACCGGCGCGACGTCATGGTCAACCCTTGGCAATAGTTGAAGTAGGACATATCCATGCGGAAGGAGCCGTCTTCCTTGAGGTCTAGCAGGTTTCGTTCGATGCGGTCGCGGTAACGGGGGCGTCCGTAGGGTGCCAGTCCCATAAGTTTGAATTCTCCGCCGTTGACCTCGAAACCCGTGTAGTAAGTGAAGGCGGAATACAGCAGGCCCAAGGAATGGGGGAAGCGCATTTCCTGAGTCAATCGGATCAGCCGGCCTTGTCCCGTGCCCAGACAGGCCGTAGCCCATTCGCCGACGCCGTCCAAGGTCAAGATGGCCGCATCCCGGAAGGGAGAGGGATAGAATGCGCTGGCGGCGTGCGATTCGTGATGGTCGCAAAAGACGAAGCGTCCCGGATAGCGGTCATCCAAGCCTTGCGCTAATTCCCGCCGCAATCGGAGTTTGCGGCCCAACCACAGCGGCATGGCTTGGCGAAAGGAGCGGTAGCCCGAGGGAACGAAAGCCAAGTAGGTTTCCAGCAGGCGTTCGAACTTGTTGATCGGTTTGTCGTAGAAGACGACGTAGTCGAGTTCTTCCGGAACGATTCCGGCCCGGTTCAGGCAAAAGTCGACGGCTCGTTTCGGAAAGGAGCTGTCGTGTTTCCGGCGGGAGAATCGTTCCTCTTGAGCGGCTGCGACGATGTTGCCGTCGACGATCAGGGCGGCCGCCGAGTCGTGGTAGAAAGCCGAAATACCCAGAATGGCCGCTTGGTGTTTCACGGGGGATTAATCGGCGGCCATCGATTCGGTGGTATTGATCGGGTCTGACCTTCGTTTCCAGAGCGTAACTTGGGCGACGCTCCACTGGTATTTACGTGCGTGTTCCCGGATTAGAAAGGGGAGGTCGGTGACCTGTTGCAACCCGAAGTGCGGTTCCATCAAGCGGCACAGGGGCGCGGGCGGGAGGAAAGAGCCGTCGGTTGGAGGCGCTTCGTCCAACCAGTTTTCCCGGGGGGTGTAGGTTTCTAGCCAGGTGTAGGGCGAGGTGATTACGACATAACCTTCGGGCTTGATCAAATTGGGCAGCCGGGAAAGGCAACGGGATGGTTCCGGCAACCGGTCGATCAGGTTCGCCAGTAACGCTACGTCGAAAGTTCCTAATTCAGGACGCAAAAACATCGCGTCTCCCAATTCGAATCGGACCCGGCCGCGATCGATGTCCGGCGGAACTTCGGCGACCGCTTCGCGAGTGTAGCTTCCTTGTTCGGCATAGCGGTAGGCGACGGCGCCTTCGGATTGAAGGCGTTGGGCACACTCGATAAACCGTTCGGAATTATCGACGCCCAGCACTTCGCCGCATTGACGAGCCAGTTCGAAACTGGCCCTGCCAACCGAGCAACCGAGATCCAGGGCACGAAATCCTTCCCGATACCCGATCCGTTCGGCGAAACACCGAACGCAACGGGCCGGATAGTCGAGGGCTGTGGCAGGGCCGTCTTTGAAGGGAAGAACTTCCTTTCGCTGGCCGTAATGAAAGAGCAGGTACTCGCTCAGGGCATGGTCGCTTTCGTAGAAAGTGATCATGGTGCCCGGTTCGCTCAGTTTGCCAGGGCCCCGAGCAAGTAATCCGTCGGTTCGAAACGCTCGATCACTGGAATCGTTTGGCCGTTCCGGACCATGCGGACTTGTCCTACTTTGATGTTCGGCGTTTTGGAGGGAGAAAAGAGAATGTCGTCGTGAGAGGCGTTCTGGGCCTCGGCGAACAGATCCGGGGTTAACGAGCCTCCGAGATGATCGCTTCTCCCGGTGGCCACGTGCATGGTGCCGAGGATTTTTTCGTCTTGGATATCGCTGCCCGAGAACGGTAGCCGCTGCGTGCCGAATCCGAGTTCTCCCAACACGCCGACCATCGGATCCGATTGGAGCTTGCGATTGTGGGCTTCGACGGTGGTGGCGGAACCCTGAAGTAAATCGGCCCGCACGATGCTGCCGTCCGTGACGTTCATCTTACCGATAGTTCCGTCGGCGTATTGCAGCGGGAAAGCGCCCTCGGCGCCAGTAGGGACGAAGTATACTTCGCCGGCCGGGAGGTTGGCGACGTCAGGTTCCGGACCGAGACAGAGGCCATGGCTCTTTTGCGCCGGCTGCCGGTTGCAGAAGAGTTTCAAAAGGTGGGTTTCCTCGGCTACCGTGAATTCCAGTTCGAACCGGTCGGCTTCGGTCAAGGCCAGGCGAAGTTTTTCTGCGTTCCGGCTGATGATCTGGTAATCGACGGCCAAACCCGAGGATAGAATGATCTGGTTGAGGCCGTGCAGGGTCGCCCCCCGGAAACCGAAGCGGCGGGCGGCGGCCGTCAAGGGGGCGGTAGCCGAAAAAGTGGAAATGCACAGCAAGATGTCGTAGCGGGGATAAAGGTCGGTTTCGAAGCGGTAACTTACGCCATCGCTGCCGGTAACCGTCGGAGGCAGATCCAGGTTGCTGCCGCCGGTAGTTTGATAGGCGTAGATTTCGCCGCCGGTCCAATTCAATTCCTCGAGGCCGCCGTCGAGCAACCCCCGGTAAAATACGTCGTGCGCCAGTTGTTGAACGGTTAAGCCGGGATGATTCAGGAACTGGAGGTTGCCGACGTGCTTCGGCTCGTCCAAATCGATAAGCAGGGCGACTCGCTGATCGGGTCGGGGTCCGAATACGGTACGCAGAAGTCGAGTAAGGCTGAACGGAGGGAAGGTAATATGATTCGGTTCCATCGATAGCGGCCGGGGCGTGACGACGGCGGCATATTATCCCACGGCGGAAAAAAAGCAATTCCGGTTCTCAACGATGGGGGATGAATGCCGTTCGTTGCTTCTCAGAGATAGGCATTATTAGCCGTTCCATCACTTGGAGCAGATCTTCCCACAGTTGCCGTTTGATCACCATGCTGGAGTGCCTGATGACGCTGGAAGGGTGGTGAGTGGGCATGACCGGGATCCCTTCGAAGTCGTGGAATTTCCCCCGGAAAGGTTTGATGTTGGTAGCGGATTTTCCGGTGAGCTGATTGAAAGCCAGAGCGCCGAACGCGACCAGAACTTCGGGGTGAACGATCCGGATTTGTTGCGTGAGCCAAGGGTGGCAGTTGGTCAATTCGTCGGGATTAGGAGCTCGGTCGCGATCGGGATTCTCGGGCACGAACGCCCGGCAGTTCAGAATATAGGCCAGGTAAACCTGCCGGCGGTTGAGTCCCATGGCTCCGAGGATCTTGTCCAGCAGTTCGCCCGACGGGCCTTGAAAGGGTTTTCCGAGTTTGTCTTCGGCTTTCCCGGGAGCGACGCCTACGAACATCAGCCGGGCGGTCGGTAACCCGGCGCCGAACACTACCTGTAGCCGCTTTTCTTTCAGATGAGGGCACTTGGCGCAGTTCAGAGCATCGCTCCGAAGTCGGTTCAGATCGTCGGTTTTTTCTTTCGCGGTTCGTTTTTTGTAGGGCGGCGGTTCGGGCTGGTTCGGATTCGCTGGGGCCGGCGTTTGGGTTTGGGCAGGAGATCGTGAAGGTCGGGACGGCGAAGCCGAGGCGTTCGAAACGAGTTCGGAGACAATTTCCTGATATTGCAGCGGAAGAAAGCGAACGCCGTCCTGTTTCAGTTGTCTCAAGTGAGCGACGGTGGCGGACAGGAGTTGCTGATAACGGTTCATGACCTTCCAAGGCTCCCGGTAGGCTAACCTCGGTTTGAGGCGGAGACGAGTCGAGAATGCGGCACGGCTTTGGTGCGTGAAGAATGAATTGTTTAAAACGCTCGAAAATGGTTTGATGGCATCCAGTCGTCCGAAGAGGGGAATGTCAATGATCGTTCACAGATTAGCCTGCCGTCGGCGGAACCTGCTGTCGAGTATGGTTCGCCGTTGCGGTCGACGATGAGCACGGTCGAGCGGCCGTCCCGGCCGGCTTCGGGACAATCCGGTAACGATTGTTTGGAAGCTTTGGTTTCGGGAGGCCGGGAATTAATCGCCGGGATCGTAAGCAAGTATGAGGCCGGGAGCGAAGCGGCCGAGGAATTGAACGGAGCGATCGTCCGGCAGGCGGTTCAGAACGGCGGAACGATCAAGGGCGAAGGGGCCCGCGAGACTTGGCTGATCCGGCAAGCCGTCCGGATATGCGAGCAGCACGTCGTCCGTCAGGTATTGGCGGGAGCCAACGAGCGGTTCGAGATCTTGATCCGGGAGTATCAGTCGAGAATCTTCGCTACTGCCCGCAAGTACGCGCGCCGGGAAAGCGAGATCGAGGATATCGTCCAGGAGGTGTTCATCAGGGCCTATCAAAAACTGTCCACTTACCGGGCCGAGGCGCCTTTCGAGCATTGGTTGATGCGGTTGGCGGTGAGAGTCTGCTACGATTTTCTCAGATCGCATCAGAAGAATCGGGAATCCTCGTTCACTGACATTACGGATGGCGACTGTTCCTTCTTGGAACGATACGTGAGCGACCCCCATCCAGATGCCGAACGTCATGCCGCGGTTCGAACGTTGATTTATCGCATTCTGGAGCAGCTTTCGCCTCGTTCCCGTCAGGTTATCGTGATGCAGGAGTTGGAGGGCAAGTCGATCAAGGAGATTTCGAGCCTGACCGGCTATTCGATTTCGTTGGTGAAAGTGAGGGCTTTCAGGGCCCGTAAGGAAATGAGAAAAATCATTGAAAAAATGGATAAATCCCGTTATTTGTAACCTGAAGTCGGCGGTCGGCGTCTAAATTTCCGGATCCAATGAAAGATTGGCAATTGGAGGAAACAATAATTCGGGCGGCTCGGAAACTACCGGAGGACGGCAACGTTCCTTACCGGTTCGAGCGGCGGATCATGGCTCGATTGCAAGCCGAACGGATCGTCGATCCGTTGGCGCTCTGGGCGCGAGGCCTTTGGCGGGCCGTATTGCCGTGCCTGGCGTTAATGATCATGGTCGGGATCTGGAGCCAGGCCATGGGCGATCGGAGCGATCTTTTGGCTAACGACCTGGAATTGACCTTGATGCAGCCGCTCGAAGAGCTGGAGTTCGAACTTTTCGAATGAATGTCTGGAAAGTCATCGTCGCCGCCTTGATTCTCTATGCGGCCGGGGTCGCGACCGGTTTCATGGCGCCCGATGCCTTTTTCGGCGAATCCGAGCGGGACTCTCGAAAGTCCCATTCCTCCCGCAGGCCCGACATGAAGCAGCGGCTGGAACAGCAACTGGAATTGCGGGAGGATCAAAAGGAGAAATTCCACAGCGTTTACAAGGCTCATCACGAACAGATGCTGAGCGAGTTCCGCCGGTTGCGTACCGAGATGCGTTCCCATATTCAGGAGATTCTGACCGAGGAACAAATGGCCAAATACGACCAGATGTCCCGGTGGCGCCGGGAACGTTCCCCCGGGCAAGGCAACGGCAGGGAACGGAACCGCGATCGCAATCGCCGGGAGCATCCGTCCGAAGGTCGTCCGATTCCGGAACCGCCTCCGGCGACTACCGAAGAATCCCCATAGGAGCGGTCGACTTTCGGCCGGTTCGCCTCTGTCGAGCAGGGCGTGATTTTCCCGATGCGGAAATCGGCGGTGGTTATCGATCCGTTCTGGCCGTCGTTGATTTTTCGCTTGCCGCGTTCGATCCCCAAGCAGACGTAACGGAGGAATCGAGACGAATAACGTTCCGAGCGGAATGCCGTTCTCGGCCCGAGCGTCGAACGTGACGAATCGTCGCCGGCGATTTAGCCGATCGGGAGAGAAAGTCGTGCGAAGGCGGTTTCCCAACCGGAACTGTCTTTACCTCGACCGGGGAACGGCATCCCAACAGTCGTCGCGAAATCGCTACGGTTTCAGGGTCGGTTCGGCCAAGAAGACGGAACGCGCCATCCATGGTCTCGAAGCGCGGTCGGCGTAATGCGGACGAAATACTTTCGGTTCCGACGCCTCCAGAGGGTTTGATTTTCGAATAATCGGAATCTCGAGTCCGGTCCGATTTGTCTCAAGCGTTGAGCTTACGGCGGTGGAAATCGTCGGAGAGCGTCTCCGGGTTGGAGTGTCGGGCACGGCAATGAAGGCCGTTTAAGTCGTCCCAAAGAGACTTTCGGTATCCCAGCCGCAATGCGCCATGACCGGCTCTCACCCTTGGGGGAGAAGGACGTACTTCGCCATCCGATGCCGGGTGAGTTATCGGCCGGTGCCGACGAATTCGGTAGCAAGCCGGGAGCAGGTGTTTCGCGTTCCGAAGCGTGTCTTCGGCAGGTTCGGAGAAAACATCTTCCCAAGCTTCGGTGACGGTATCGTCGAGATCAAGCCAGGCGTCACGAAGTTCAGCGCTTTTCCTTGGCGGGCTTGGTGGCCGGTGGAGTTGGCGCTGCCCAGGCTTGAAGGGATAACGAGGACGGCTTTCAGCGCCGCATCAATCGTGGGTTCAATTTCGCGAGGCAGGGGTGATAGCCGTTCAATTTCCAGCTATCTTTCGTCGTTCCTGTCCGATTACGTCGAATGGCGTTCTTACCGTTTCTCTGGTTCCCCCAATATCGTCTGGGAGCGTTCGGTTTTTTCGGACGGCATTCGGCGGCGCCGGTTCAGGAAGAGGGCGTTTTGGTTTTTTCTTCTCGTGAGGCGAGAATCGCCGCACGGATTTTCTCGGTCAACTCCGAGTCTTGCATCAAGGCTTGCCGAGCGGCTTCCTTGCCTTGGCCGATCAAATTGCCTTCGAATTGGAACCAGGCGCCCTTTTTGTCGACTACGCCGTCCTTGACGCCGAGATCGAGAATGCTGCCTTCTTGATTGATGCCTTGGCCGTACAGAATATCGAACTCGGCTTCGGCGAAGGGCGGCGCGACCTTGTTTTTGACGATTTTGACTTTGACGTGATTGCCGATCACGGCGCCGGTAGGGTCTTTGAGCGTTTCTTTTCGCCGAATGTCCAACCGCACGCTGGCGTAGAATTTAAGGGCTTTGCCGCCAGGGGTCGTTTCGGGATTGCCGAACATGACGCCGACTTTTTCCCGAAGTTGATTGGTGAAGAGGCAAGTCGTTTTACCCTTGCTGAGGATGGAGGTCAGTTTCCGCAAGGCCTGGCTCATCAATCGCGCCTGCATGCCCATAGTCGCCATGCCGATTTCGCCTTCCAATTCGGCTTTGGGTACGAGGGCGGCCACCGAATCGATCACAATGACGTCAACAGCGCCGGTGCGGGCGAGGGTTTCGCAGATGGTCAGAGCTTCTTCGCCGCTATTGGGTTGCGAGACGAGCAGATCGTCCAGGTTGACTCCCAATTTACGGGCGTAGCCCGGGTCCATCGCGTGCTCGGCATCGATAAAGGCCGTCGTGCCGCCGCTGGCCTGGGCATTGGCGATGACATGCAGCATTACCGTGGTTTTGCCGGAAGACTCGGGTCCGAAGATTTCCACGATTCGGCCCCGGGGCAGGCCGCCGACTCCCAAGGCCATATCCAGGGACATGGCGCCGGTGGAGATAACTTCGATCTGGGTCTGGCCTCGCGCATCGCCCATGCGCATGATGCTGCCCTCGCCGTAATTTTTGGTGATCGTCTGAATGGCGGCTTGAAGGTTTCGGTCCAAGGCGGGCTGGTCGGCTTTGGAATCCGGAACTGTCTTCCGTCCCTTATCTGAAGTTTTTGCGGGCATGGACCGGTAAGGCTAGGGGGTAGGCGTAGTAGAGTCAATCGCCGTATGCAGGCGTGAAATCGATCTCGAACGCGTTTGCCCGCTCTTTCTCTCTTCAAGTGAGGCGGGAGGTCGAGGCACGATTTTTGATGCTTGCGATCCTTCGGAATTGTTTTCGTGATGGCCTGAAGTATCCGATATTTCGTATCTTCTGAGAAGATTGGCGGTTTTTTACTGAAGTGCCGGTACGAACGTTGCGAAATCAAATAGCTGTCGGTCGGACGCTAACTCTTTCTCGGAAAAGGGGTCGCTGACTAATCGAAAAGATCTTCCGCCATGTTTTTCGGAGGAATTGATCACGCCGTGGAGCAAGCCGTAATCCTCATCGCTTTGCTGGGAACGAACGCCCGGAGGCAGCAATTCCCGCTAGCCCCTTAAAGAAAGGCTTTGTTTTAGGGGGATTCTGCCATCGCCTTTCGTAAACTTTTCTCCAAAAAATCCAACAAAATGCCCCAAGATGTGGTATGGTAACGTCCGGTGTGCCCTCGTTCGAACCGTAGCCTACGGAATCTGGCGGCGAGTCAGGTGGAGTGCCTCCTAATCTGCTATCTCAGACCGGAAATTCGATTTCGGTCGGTCACCTGAAGAACGAAAATGGCTTTGATCTCTGGTTTTCGGAAACATTTGAACATAGAAAGCTTGTTGCAACGGGTGAAATCAGGATTCGAGAAAATCGAATCGCCAGTTCAAACCCGTGAATTCACGCTGACCGACAATTTGATATCGGCTTTGGCGATGTTTCGACTCAAGTACTCGTCTCTCCTGAAATTCGATCAGGACTCTTGCCAAAATAACACGATTCGCGCCAACATGGAGCGGCTGTTCGGGGTCCTTAAGATGCCTGGCGATACGGCTATGCGGGAGATTCTCGACTTGCTGGATCCCGCTCAGTTACGCCCCATTTTCAAAGACCTGCTGGCCTTCGTGCAACGAGGAAAAATTTTGGAAGACTATCGGTATCTCAATGGGGCGTATTTGATTAGTATTAACGGCACGGGAGTGTTTCGGTCGGAATCCGTCCACTGCGATAACTGTTGCCAAATCAAGCACCGGAATGGCAAGGTCAGTTATTTTCATCAGTTATTAGCCGCGGTCATCGTCCATCCGGCGCAAAAACAAGTGATTCCTCTGGCTCCCGAGCCGATCCAGCAACAAGACGGCACGAACAAATTCGACTGTGAACTCAGGGCGATCAAAAGACTCATCGCTGATTTACGTCGCGAACACCCCCATATGAAGATCATCGTGCAGCTGGATGGGCTTTATGCCGACGGCCAAGTGATTGAACTGTTGCGGGATTTCAATATGGAATATATCATTGTGGCCAAGCGCAAAAAGCTCACGAAATTATTCGAAAAACTGGACGCCGGTTCCCAAGTCAAACAACATGAGATCATCGACAAGCAGAATATTCGGCATCAGTTCCGCTACTTGGAGGATGTGAGCCTTAACGACTCCTGGGACGATCTCAAGGTCAATCTCATTGAATACCGAGAAGTCGATGAGACGGGAAAGGTGAGATATTATAATTGTTGGATTACGGCCTTATCCGTTACCCCAGACACCTTAGAGCGTTTGATGCGTGCGGGTCGGGCTCGCTGGAACGTGGAAAATGAAACGCTTAACACTTTGAAAAATCAAGGTTATCATTTTGAACACAATTATGGCCATGGTCACAAGCATTTGACAACCATTTTAGCGATGATAATGTGTTTGGCCTTTTTAATCGATCAAATTGAACTCAGATGCTGCGAGGAATTTCAAGCCGCACTCGCCAAAGAGAAAAAACTCAGCTATCTTCGAATACGAATCCGTAGCCTGTTTACGGAATTCATCGTTCCAAACTGGCAATCTCTCTACCATCACATAGCCTTAGGAAACGACGCGACCCCGATTTATTTACCCGACACCAGCTGAGACTTGGCGTCGAACTCAACCGAAATTAACACGTCGATAAACCGACTGTTTTGGGGGGAAATAGTCGAAACGTCACCGCCATATCCTCCTCACTTGAAATTTCCTAATTAGTGTCAAGTCCAAAAGTCAAAATTCATAGTTGATTTCTTTAAAAACTAAAAAATAATTTCAAATTAGATCGAAATAAGTGGTTAAATCGACATATTTATCTTAAAACGATTTTTTTTTGATCTTTTACAGAATTCAAGACGCACCCCTCCCATTCTTGACATTGATTTGGCGATTTAGTTAAGCCGCTTTCGGACGAACCAATGGCTTGGAGAGACGCTGCAGCTCCTTGTTTCGAACGAGGCTGCCAAGGCGACAACAATTGGCACAGAGAACGGCTAGAGCTACGGTGCGTTTGAATCCGTCTGAGCCGTAGGAGTAGACTCGATTGAGGCCTCGGTGTTCCAAATGGTTGATGGCTGATTCGACAGCGGGATGTTGCTTCCGGGCGGTTTTGAAAGCCTCGGTAGTCTCGCGTTCTTGCTCCTTTTTGGTAAGTTTCCCTTTTTTAGGCAAGGTTACTTCCGGAACCATCTCACGGAGTTTCTCCTGATTAAGTGGATTATGAAACCCTTTGTCGAAACTGCAACTGAACAAGTCTGGAAATAGTTTTTTGGTCTCCTCGAGGATCGGGATGGCCACGTGCACATCCTCTTCTTGCCACATGACCCGATAAGTCAAAACAAATTGGTGTTGATCTTCCACGATGCAAACGGGCACCCCGAGTTCTACCGGTTTGCCTGCCTTTCCTTTCTGGATCCACCGCGTATGAGGTTCGAATACGGAATAGATCTTTTCGTCCGCCGGAATGGTTTCTCCTTGTAGAATTCGCCGATCCGCTTGTCGCGACAAGAGACGACCGCATTTCAAAAAACCTTGGATTTGCCGGTGTTTTTTCGCCTTGATCTTCTTTTTCTCCCTCAGCCGATCCCACGACGCACTGGCTCGCTCCAGGATTTGGTCGCAGGCCTTCAGATAAGCCTGGACCTTGTCGAGACGGCGGTTCGCCAGCTGAGCGGTGCGAACGGAAAAAACAATTTCCGAATTTTCTTCAGCCAATGGTGACTTTGCCTCCACCCCTTCAGGTTCCGTTTTTTGCATTCCCGAATCAGAGTTCGAATGCAATCATAGAGCAAATTGAGATCGGTGGGATAATGGACATCCGTTTCCACCACGAACGAATCGCAACGCGTTTTGAGTTGGTCCCCTTCTTGATGCCCCGCAACCTGCTGACCATGCTTGACGATCAGCAAGTTGATTTCCTCAATCAATTCGGGAGTCAAGAGATTGACGTTTTGAATCACGGTGGTTCGTTTATATTCTCCCCCCGGTTCGAAATCACCATGGCCTAAGACAAATCGCAACTGCTTATGATAATTAGCGAGGGTTAGCAAAAGATCGTAATTGCATCTTAAACTGTGTTTGATGAGAGCTAGAACTAGAATCGTCCAGGCACTCATGCCCGGACGACCGAATCCTTGGTCGCCGAACTGTTGAAAATGATTTTCCAGCAGCTGCTGTATCTGGAGCCATAATGATTCGTTACCATAAACACTCTGTAGCCGAATCAAGATTCGAACGACGCCATCACGTTGCCTGGGGTCGAACTTAATTTCCTCGAAGGGTACTGGTTGAAATGCGGGTTGAGTGCTTCTGAAGATTCTCATGTTAGGAATCGAAGATTAGGGTTCTCGCATAATTAAACTGTCGTTTTTTTGTGTGCGTATCAAACGTATTATTTACATTCATGGGGCTTTAATTTATAATTCCATTCACCATGAAACTTCTCTTTAGTTAAGCGCAAATTTTGCATTTGTTCATCAGTAATTTTTATGCCAGTCTGATATTTGGATTTATCTAACGTGCAATTTATTTTCAACCCATTTTTAGTTGTTGTATTGCTAATCAAATTAACTATGGTTTCATAATTGGTTAATGGGCGTCCCCCCCCATTTCATCGAAATGCATGAAAACATTCGATGTTCAATTTTATTCCACTTGCTCGTACCCGGAGGAAAATGACAAACTGATATTTCCATATTAAGTTCATCTGCCAGTTTTTGCAACTCGGTTTTCCATAATTTATTACGACTACCATTTGAACCACCTCCATCAGCCATAATTAATAGCTTCTTGGCATTGGGATGATTTTTTCGTCCCATTGATAGCCACCATCGACGAATAGTTTCTACCGCAAATTCCGCAGTATCGTGGTCAGTGCCTACACTTACCCAACCCGTATTGGTGCTCAGATCATACACGCCATATGGACTTGCTTTCGGTAGATTTGGATCGGAGAAATCATGCACTTTGACTAGTTCGGGATTTCCTTTCGGATGCCATTCGTTCCCCATATTTTTGTGCTGTCCCACCAGTTCCTTTTTTTTCGTGTCAACCGAAATCACTGGTTGGTTTTTCTTCAAGAATTTCCGGGATTTCCGTTCAATATGTCGAAATTGCTGGTTTCGATCGGGATGCTGTTTGCCTTCTAGGGTTTTCTGATTGCCTTGAAGGCTGTATCCCATTTCATGGAGCAAATTATTTACGGTGCGTTCACTTATTTGATGTCCCATTTCATTTAATGTGGTTTTGATTTGTTCAGCACTTTTGCAGGTCCAACGCAACGGATTTTCAGGATCACCTCGAGTCTCGGGTTCGATAAGTTTATCCAGATCTGACAAAAGAGTCTTATCGTGTTCGGTTATTGATTTCCGTCCCCCTCCAGCTTTCCTTTGGCGATTTTTATTAGGGATTGCTTCCGTTTTCAATTCATTAATTCCCGATCGAATCGTAGTGCAGCTAGCACCCGTAGCTTCGTGAACTATTTTTATTCCACCCCTACCAATGGCTAATGCCTCGGATGCTAGCCAATGACGTTTAGTCAATTCTTGGAAGATGGGTTCCAAGCTCAGATATTTTTTTCTGATAACGGCAACCTGATCGCTCACGCTTAATCATACCATACATATTTCATTTTTTCAACTTTTAAAAGTAATTAATTCCAATGCATTGATTGCCAAAGGATTGAAAACTAAAGATTTCCGTCATCAAGCCTCCCCAAAACCATAGAATCGACCTAAATGGGTTGATAACTTCCAGCTTTAAATAAACCATCAAAATCAGTTATTAAATCACCAGAGAGATTATCCGTCAATCGACATGTCAAAATGAAATTCTGACAATAGATTTAATCATTTGAACAAGTATGTTATTAATGCGAGTGCCCTTAGTCTCAAAGATGCTGACAATTGGTCTCAGGGACGCTGAAAGTCCATTTTTCAGGTAAAATCAAAGTTCCGACTCGAATGTTAGACAAATAAATCGAACAAAATGTTACAAAAAAACCCGCTTGAAATGCAGGATTTATTGAAAAATCGTCCCTTTTGGACCAGACACTAATTATAACCACTAGGAAAGCAAAATTCGGCATTTTTTAATCGATTTATACCAACAACAACTTGATTCTCCTCAATTCACGTCGATGATAATCTCGTGTTACCCACTGTAACGCCCTAGAAATTCCGCTAGTGGGAGGTTCTGGCCCGGAGGCCTTCAGGCGCAGTTTCGTTATCCTCAAATCAAGTTCTAACCGTTTTCGTGAGAGGAATCATGCAGTCGAAGACGAACCGCAACGCGACTCGGGAATTCTTTGCCAATCGCAACACCACATGATGACCGTGGCGTTGATATCGATATGACATTGGCCGGTCAGCAAAGGCGATTGCGTTTTCTGATAAACGGTCTCCGAGTTTACGAATTCGTCAAACCATGATTGACCCTTTGCGGCGAAACCCAAGTTATTTCTGACGATCCTTGTTTTGACGGGTTCAATCACGACACTTTGGTGGGTGGACGAATTGTTCCAAGATCAATAAACCCCCAAGGCATCAGTTTTGCCGCTTCTGCTAAAATCCCGACTGACGGCATTTTCCTCAGCTGATGGGTATGACGTATTCGTGGGGCACCCCATTTTAGCATGCGATGCTGTGATTCCGTGAATGACTCGCCGTTTCGTACCGGCGAATCTATCGCCTCATTTTCGTCAACGAAATCGTAGATCGTTCTTTTGGGTTCATATCGGATAGTCGCCAAAGTCGATTTTCGTTTTTAAAAACTGCTGCACTAAAAAAACGATTAAGATAGATGTTTCGTGATTAGAAAATATTTATTGAGTAGAGAGACAGAAAGATCAGGCTGGGATATTTGGAAGTGCCGGCCCCGACCAACTCATCATACCTCCTCCCGTCGTGATTACTCTCAGGGCGATTTGTTGATTTTTTTGAATTGAAAACGGTTGACTTGTCCATCCGAAGGTCGCATTAAGTGCGTCAGAATCGCATTCCCGCCCCAGCAAACCTTCAAGAACTTTACGATTTTCCTTTTTACGGAGACGATGAGGGAGATGAATTCTTCTGGCGTAGAACTGGGTTGAATCATATTCGGTGTCGAGCATCCACATTTGCACGTTATTCGTGCTATGCCATTGGGCATTCGCCGTGACAGGATTGAATTCATTCCACCCGCACAGGGTGCATTTGAACAAATCTTTTTCTACCGTTTCCAATTTCACCGCAGGTTCCGCTACCAACACCAAAGAACTAGTTTTGGCTTTGTCTTTTACTCCGGTCAGGTGCAGTTCCGGCCCCGCCTTTACTCGCATGACCTCGATAGCCCATTTGTGTCCCTTATGACCGGGTTCTGTTCCATCGGCGAATTCCGCTCCGACGACTACAAGAATTTCACCGGCATTCCGCTTCATAGCGGCTCTCACGTTAAGTTGCATGGCAGAAATGTCGATTTTGGCATCTTCGGGCCAGACACCGATCACCGCTTTTTCTTTTCTGCCGGTTTTGGAATCGACTAAAATGGCGGAATGACTGAGCAAGCCCGAACGTTTTTCGTCAATTTGCTGTTCCGAAAGAATACTTTCTACCCCTTCGAGTTGCCAAAGTTGACCACTATCGCTGCGCACACCCGTTTCGTCGAGCATTTGAATGATACGGTTTTGCCAATTCATATCTCGGTGAGCTTGGCTGGGACGCACCATATCTTCAGGTCTTTGGTAGACCTCGATTAATTCTGTTTCCACGGTAAATTTGCTGCAAACTCTGCCGTTTTTTGACCCGGCAGTTCGATCGACCAGCCAGGTAATTTGTTTTTTTTGTTTTTTGTCGGGGCGATTAGCGTAGGCCAATGTTGCAGCGCTCACGTAGGGTATTCGATCGTATACAAATCCCGTTGCAGGGTCCAGCTCACCTTCAGGTTTTATCTTGAGTAATTCCTGACCTGCTTCTATTCGTCTTTTATTTTCTTCCTTGAAACCAATATCAGAGCCAAGTAGCGAATGGTTTGGATAGTCATGAACAAGAACACGCTCTCTGGAAACAGCAAGACTTTCTCGAGAACTGTCGATGCAAATCCAACGTCTACCCCAAGTTTCTGAAACAACAGCCGTCGTGCCTCCTCCAGAGGTGGGGTCCAGCACAAGATCTCCAGGTTTGGTAGTCATAAGGATACATCGTTGGATAGCTGGGTCACCAGTTTGAACTGCGTAGCGTTTGTCTGATGGTCTAATTAATTTACTCCAAAGGTTTGTTACTCGCGTTCCAGGCATCTCGGATTGATATATTTTGCAATAAAGCTGAAGTGCACTTGCAAATTTAGTTTTACATTTAACATTTGACCAAAGCCTTCCCGAATTTGCCAAGTGGTTTAACCCTGCTAGATCTACACGCCATTGATTATTTTCTAATGCTTTTGGTCCGTATTGCACGCCTTGATAAATAAACGGTTTTCCTTGTTCTCCTTTCGATGGACCTTGACTTAATAATCCTCCCATTTTCCAAAGACGAAATCCATTGGGTAATAGTTCTTTAGGATTTCTTCTTTCTTTTGAATCTAATGGGCGACTCGTACCGTCAGGTAAATCTACCCCTCCTGCAAAAGTTTGAGTATCTATCCATTCTTCAACGGTCTGTTCTTCATACAGGGTTTGAAAACACATTGGAGCTTCACGGTTTTTAGCATACCAAAGAATATAATCCCCAGATTTGGAAATGCTTTTGGTGGAACTGCCTCCGCCCGTGGTGGCGTACGTGATGGTAGAAACATGATTTTCTGGTCCGAACACTTCATCTAGGATTAGCGCACATCGATGAACGTTTATATCACCGATCTGCATAAAAAAACTTCCGGTTTCAGAAAGTAGTTCTCGGGCCAAGAGTGCGGTTTCTCGAATTCCGTCCAGATAGGTATGGATGCCTCCTTCGTAAGTATCGCGAAATGCCGTAACCTGAATGGAATCGTCCATAAAACGGGCATCGTAATCCATTCCATATGGTGGATCGAAATAAACGCACTGAACTTCCCCTGCCATTTGCTCATGTTCAAGTAATGAGGCCATAGCCCGTTTCGCGTCGGCGTGGATTAGGCGATTTTGCCAGTTGCCTTTATGCTGATACCATTCCCATTTGGCTTTTTCCGGATTTGCGTATCGATCGTAGCTAGCAAACAAATCCGGTTCGGTTGATTGTTTGCTGAGCGTATCAATCCATGCTTTTGGATCGATTTTTTCTACGGTATTCAACAAGGGAGCTGCCAAGGTCTTTTTTTCTTTTTTTCGCCGCCAATCGAGCGTTGGAATGATATTATGATCCTTTTCTTTTACCTCAATGGGATGGCTCTTAGGCTTCAGCATTTCTGCATGACTGGTAGTCGTCATTTCGGCAGTAGGATTGTTCTGCCGCACCGCGCCGTGTTCGTACACTTCCTTGGTCATTATTTTTTCGATTTATTAAGGGCAGATTCAATGGCTGAATCGACCTCGTCCTCGGACCCCAATTCTCGTCGCATCCAGATTTGACCGTATTCCTTTCCCGCTTCGTCGGCACATGGTATCCACCAGTTGTCCGTCCACCAACCCTTGCTTCGGCTTTGTTCATCTGGGACACCTTTTCCTTCTAATACTATATGAACCGTTCTCGAGTCGCTGGGACGGCAACGCACAAAGAAATCCGGAACGTATTTCGACCAACCACCTTTGAACTTGTAGGGGATTTCTATTCGTTCCGGCCCGTGATTTCTGACGAACGCGTCAACCTGTGCTGACATTTCCAGTTTCCGGGCGATGTCGGTCTCAAGTTTTGAATGGCAGGCGGCTACGTTCAACTCGGAACTGTTTAATTCCTCAATATGCTTGAGGCTGGTCTGAAACTCCTTCCAATCTCCGGCAGAACGATGCACTTGTCTTGAATCGTCCGGTATTCCGACTTTTCGACTTGCTTGATTACCGATGTCGAGCGCATCAAGGATTGCGCTCCGAGCCAAGTCCCGCATTTGCTCCCCTCCGAGATCAGAGTCTTGAACGGCAATTAATTCATGGGCGAGCCAATCCTTGACAACTTTGAGGCATTCGACAAACATAATTCCTCGTCGGTGGCTTTGAATTTCTTCCTTTTTTTCGTCTGCCTCAATTCGTTCCGTGATTAATTTTACCAATTCAGCTGCGAGCCGCCAGGTTCCTTCGCCTTTTCTATGAACTACTTCTCGCTGCAACACTTTTATTTTTCCTATTGGTCCCTTGGTTTCCACCCAATGAATTTCGCGTTCCCTGCCTTCACCGGTCGGGTAAGTTTCCTTGATTCGTTCCGGGTTCAATTTGAGCGATAATCCAGGCACCGACAAAGTGTAGCCTGTGAAATCAGGAATCCAGATTCTGAATTTGTCTACTCGCTCAAGCACCGGATGAACTAAAGTCTTGAGAATCGGCGGCTGAGGAGGCGTCTGTTTCCTTGAGACAGATTGGCGTTCGAATGGAACTCCGAAAACCGTGGCGTATTCCGCGGGATAACGATCTTCAATTTCCTGATTATCACGCCTTTTGACTTTCTCGAGATTTTCGTAGTCTTGTCGCCGCAATGCACGGCCCATCGTTTGCTCGCAGAGTAGTTGGCTTCCGAATTTTCGGTAACCGAGAATGTGAGTGACCCGTTGACAGTCCCAACCTTCGGTCAACATTCCGACGCTCACCACGCAACGCACGGATTGACCGGATTTTCCGGGTTGAGCCACGGTTTGTAGCACTTCGCGCAATTCTTCTTCGCTAGCTCCTCCTTTTCCGATTTCCTTCAAACCAAGTGAACCGCCGGAGATTTCCTCGTGTTCTGCTTCCTCGGGATTATTCGTTTTGCTTAACACCAAAATCGTGTGCATGTGGCATTCACCGAGATCTGCACCGTTACGTGGTACATTTGAAAGCAAGGGGAATTCGCTTTTTTCCAACAGGCCTTGTTCACCTTTGCGTCCTCCCAGCATTTCGAATATCGCCCGGGCGTTAGGCTTGTTGTTCGCCACCACGATCAGTACCGGGAATCCGATCCGTTCGTTTTTAGTGCTGGCCCAAGCTTCGAAGGTTTCCCGATAATCCTGGTAGAGGATTTGGGCTCCCTGACGCACTAAGTCCATGCCCTTGGGGGTGGTGAGTTTTTGACCGTCGTTGGCCTCGAATAGATTTCGCAACGCGGATTCTCTGCCGGTATTGTCTCCTCGCGGTGGCTGAGGTATTTTCACCAAGCCGGTTTCCATCGCTTCCATGAGGGCGTATTCGCTGACTATCCAGGGGACCAGGTTTGTCGAGTTCAATGGCTCGGCGTCTTCGGGAGCATGCGTCTTCGCTGGGTTGATAAAAATAGGCGTGGCACTCAGATCAATGGCTTGGGCCAACCGAAATCGTTTATGGTCGCGAAGGGCGTGCAACGCTTCTAACCATACTCCCGGTTTTTCGCCCTCTTTACGCTCCCAGCAATGGTGGCCTTCGTCATTGAGCGCCACCACTCGTTCTGGGCGATTCTTTCTGGCGGGCCCAAGTAGTCTGGTCCAAACTGATTCCAGGGATTCCGGCGTATCGCTCAGTTCTTCGCCTCCGGCGAGCGTGATCGTTTTGGTGCGGTTCAAACGGTCTCCCCCGGTCTTGGTTTCGATATCCGCATACGCCATGCCAGTTCGTGGTTGCAGTTTTTCCCAGTTGATAATGTCGACGGGAAATCCGTTCAGGCGTTTCCGTAACGATTTGGGAATTAGCTGCCATTCGTCGTAGAGATTTCCCTTTGCTCTTGGATTTAGGCAGGCCAAGCGGTCCTTGATGGTTCGGCCCGGGCAGATGACGACGATCCGGTCTATGTTCTGGGACAAGCCATGTGCCGATCCTCGATGCTCGTAGCGTCGGTTTACCGCGTACCATGCGATCAGACACGCCATTACCGTTGTTTTGCCCGTGCCGGTCGCCATGCGCAACGCGATTCGGGTGAGACCGTTGCTCCATTCAGTTCCTAATCGCTTCAGTCTTTCGACCATCCGGTGATTGCCGTTCCCTAATTCGGTAAGGTAAATCACCGTCTCGATAGCCTCGCGTTGGGCGTAGAAGAGGCTGTTGATTGGGCCTTCCCCGGGTTTACGGGACCAATACTCCAGCAATTGACGGGTGGCATGGCTCACTCCTCGCCATTGAATTTCTCGCCAGTCGCGCACCTCTTTTCGCAGCTGGTCGATTTGCCCGGATTTGCCGGTGGGGCCGTCAAAATCCAGGGTTGCGTGAATTGGTTGCCCCGTTCCTATCGGCGACGCTTCTTCGGCCGACCGTCTTTCGTCGACGATTTCGTCAACGGTTTCAGTGACGGTATGGCCTTCGCTCGTTTGGCCCTCGATAGTTTTCCAGTGTCTTCGAGGTTCCTCGCCGGGACAGGTCAGTACCGGCTGATTATGGACATGTTCTTCCGGTATCCCCATGGATGGCCTCAATTACGGAGTTGTCGAATCGGAGAAAATCTCGGGGCGCATCGTGGAACTACCCTTCGGAATCGTCGAAATGGAATGTCGAACGTCTTCTACCGGTTTGAAGGGGAGCCATGTGCCAGGGCGCTTGGCCTGAATTCGCCGGGTGACTGGTTTCGGCATGACAATCACACCCAAGCTATTGTGAAAGCTCGATCATCGCACGGGTCTCGGTTCCGGATTAGACGGTAGGGACGATTGACCGTCAACGTTCATTTCGATACCTGAACACAAACCATGGAATCCATCGGCAGGAGAAACTCTCGCCCGGGGCCGCGAAATCGAATGTCTCCGGTGGGGAATCGGTTGGGGCGGACGGGGCAGGATTCCAGAAGGGGAGATTATCTTCCTGAATCAAGGCGTTTCGTTCGATCGGAACGTGCCGGACTAAATCGTTTCGGTCAAGACGGTGACGTATCGCCAAGGGGGTCAACCGGCACTTTCCCTGAGCCAAGGGAGCAGAGCTTTGGTTGGCATGGCCAACTGGTCGATGGAGGTGTACCAGTAATCTTCCCAGCCCTGCTTCGGTAACCCAGCGAAGAGCATTAGGTTCAACGGGTAGGCGTCGCTGTCGGTGCAGCGACGAAAATCGTCCCGGAACAGAAAGACCGGTTTTTCCCAGGCGATGGCCATGCCTAATTCCACCATGACCCCCTCATCAGGAGGGCACCCGTTGACCACTCCGAAAAAACCGTCCGCGTTCCTGACGTCCTCCATATCGGACCGGGCGATTTTCCATTCCCGGTTCGGGGTATCGAATCTGGTCTGGTTGTTGCGGGCGAAGGGTTCCCAAACTTCGGCGCCGAGCGAATCCAGAATACGGACCAGTTCGGCCAGCGGCCCGTTTTTTTGTCGCTCGGAAAAACCGTAGGGATTGGCCAAGTACAACGTTCTTCTGGACATGGGGGGTTACTGGGTTTTGGGCCGGAGCGGCGGCAGTTCAGATTCCCAAGACTCGTTTCAGCCGGTCTTTCGCGTCGGACTCGGTTCGTTCGGTTTTGCCCGGACGATTCGAGATTTCGAAGTATTCGCAAAAATTGGCCCGATCCTTGGTCATCACCGGTTCGGCACGCCGTTCGCGGCACTGATGCGCCGCTCGCAAGTCGTAGAATTCGCAGTTGAGGCAAATCCGCAAATCCGCCCGGCAACTCGGGCAGGTCTCGCTGCGTCCGGGTTGTCCGCTAAGCGACCAGACCCAACCGCAATTCTGACAGCGGCCCTTGTTTTTGGCCTCCGTCTTGGCGTGTTCGAGCGTCATACCGAGGAGCTCTTGTATCAGGATTTCTGACGATAATCAATGATGGGGTGCCGCCCCCCCGGTTGATCGCCGCCGTATTAATGCCTTGCATTCGTCAAAACGAGGCTGACGATAAAAGCCATGGCATTCATTTTCAGAATTCTGACCTTGGGAGTCTTGGTGGGATACCTGACGCCAATGGCGGAGGAATGGACCCGCTTTCGCGGACCGAACGGAACCGGCCGGGCTTCCGAAGCCTTGAGTTTTCGGGAGTTGTCGTCGGATACGCTGGCCTGGAAAAAACGGTTGCCTAGCCGGGGACATTCTTCGCCTGTCGGTTGGGGCGGGCGGATCTTTCTTACCGGAGCCGACGAACGGGCGGGCAAGTTTCAGATCATGGGCATCACCGCTGCTAGCGGTGACATCGAATGGCAACAGGAAATTTCGGTGCGGCCTTACCGAATGCATCGTTTTAATAGCATCGCTTCTTCTTCGGCTGCGGTAGACGCCGAACGGGTCTACGTAAGTTGGGGCGCTTCGGGACGGATTTATTTGGCGGCCTACAGTCATGACGGCGATTCGGTTTGGAAGAAGGATCTCGGTTCCTTTACCAGCAGTCATGGCCCGGGAACCTCTCCCTTCATTCATGGCGACCTGTTGATCATGGCCAATGAAAATATGGACGATGGGTTTATCGTGGCCTTGGACAGCGCCACCGGGAACATTCGGTGGCAGACCCCCCGAGGCAATACCGAGAAGACGGCCTATTCCACCCCTTGCGTGTATCAAGACGCTGCCGGCAATCCGGCGTTGTTGGTCAATAGTTTCTCGCATGGCATCGGGGCGTTGGATTTGCGAACGGGCGCCCCGCTTTGGGCATATAACCAGGCTTTCGACAAGCGGAGTTGCAGTTCGCCGGTCGTCGCCGGCGGTCTGATATTCGGTAGCTGCGGCAGTGGCGGGGGAGGCAATTACGTGGTGGCCGTTCGCCCGCCCAAGGAAGCCGGCGCGGCCCCGGAACTGGCCTATGAAATCCGTCAATCGGCTCCCTACGTACCGACGTTTTTGTCTCACGGGAAGTGGTTGTTCTTGGTGAGCGATAACGGCGTGCTGTCCTGCGTCGAACCCGTATCGGGCAAAGTGGAATGGAGCGAGCGGCTCTCGCGCTTCGGCCGTTATTTCAGTTCGCCGATTTCGGTAGGCGAGGAAATGATCGTCATTTCCACCGCCGGCCAGGCGCAAGTGCTCTCCGCCTTGGGGACGTTTCGAATCCTCAGCGAATTCGATCTGGCGGAAACCTGTCATGCGACCCCCGCTGTCCTGGACGGTCATCTGTTTATCCGCACTCTCGGGCATCTTTGGAAATTCCGGTCGACCGAATCAGTGGACGACGGCAGCGGCGCCTGATCGAAGAGGGTCCCGAATTGGTCAGGGGATTTCGGCTTTATCGTGATGATTCCTCGCGGCGTTTCTGGCTGTCTCGCCGGTTCGATTAAGGGGGTGATCGCGACGGGACTGTGGTTCTCGATCGCGGCGGTCTTGTTCGGTCCTTCGCCGGTGGTCGGTGCGGTGTTCGAAGAGGGCATTTACGCCGTGTTCACCACGGAACGGGGAAGATTCGTCTGTCAGTTGCATTACCAACGCGCTCCTCGGACGGTGTCCAACTTTATCGGTTTGGCCGAAGGCACCCGGTACTGGCTTGATTTCCATCGTTCGGAGTTGTCCCGAAAACCGCTCTACAACGGCACTCAATTTCATCGCGTGATCGACGATTTCATGATTCAGGGCGGGTCGCCCAACGGCATGGGCAACGATCATCCCGGGTTCTATTTCAACAATGAAATCCATCCGGAGTTGAAGCATGACGGCCCCGGGGTACTGTCCATGGCTCGACTCGCCCAACCGCATACCAACGGGAGTCAGTTTTTCGTGACGCTCAAGGCGACCCCTTGGCTGGACGGAGGGTATTCGGTCTTCGGGAAGGTGATCGAGGGCATGGCAACGGTGGCGGCGATCGGGAAGACCGAAACCGACGGGACTGATCGGCCGGTGCGAGACGAAAAGCTTCACTCGGTCCAAATATATCGGGTAGGGGAGGCGGCCGTCGCTTTCGGTTCCCAGACTTTGACGCACCCGTTGCCGACGATCAGACCTGTCGCTTTAAGCGTCTCCCTGAACGACGGGGCGCCCCGCCTGTCTTGGCCGCTCAAACCGGATCATCGGCATTACGTTTTTCATTCGCCCACGCTGTTCGATTGGTCGATCATATTTGTTTCGGAACCGCAAGGGACGCTGGATCTTGATGCCGGTTTCCTGACCGAATCCCAGCAATATTTCTTCATGGTCGAGAGTCAGATCGATTCTGGCCAGACCCGGTGATGACCGAATCGGCGGCGGGCGGCCTGAAAACGGCGGTGGTTTGCGGCGGGGCGGGATTTCTCGGCAGTCATTTGTGCGACCGGCTCGTCGCAGATCATCGGGTGATCTGCATCGACAACTTTCATACCGGCCGGCGGCGCAACGTGGCTCATCTCTCGTCCCGAGAGTGCCTTGTCTTGTTGGAACACGATATCGTCGAACCGCTCTCCCTCGCTGGAGAAAACATCGATCGGATCTATAACCTCGCCTCTCCGGCTTCCCCGGTTCATTACCAGAGTGACCCGCTCCGGACCGTCAAAACCAACGTTCTGGGAGTGCTCAATCTGTTGGAATTGGCCCGGCACCACAACGCTCGTTTTTTTCAGGCCAGCACCTCGGAAGTCTACGGCGATCCGTTGGAACATCCGCAGCGGGAATCTTACTGGGGCAACGTCAATCCCGTCGGCGTCCGGTCTTGTTACGACGAAGGCAAACGTTGCGCCGAAACCATCGTTTACGACTATCGTCGGCAGCATGACCTGGAGGTGCGGACGGTGCGGATCTTCAACACTTACGGTCCTCGCATGTTGGCCGACGACGGCCGGGTGGTTTCCAATTTCATCGTCCAGGCGCTCGCCGGCCGCGACCTCACGGTTTACGGTCAGGGAACCCAAACGCGAAGTTTCTGCTACGTTAGCGATCTGATCGAAGGGATGGTGCGGTGCATGGAGCAAGAGGAATTCTCCGAGCCGATCAATTTGGGCAATCCGATCGAATTCACCGTTTCGGACTTGGCTCGGCAAGTCATCCGGTTGACCGGATCCGCTTCGAAGCTCACTTACGGCGCGCTTCCGGAAGACGATCCTAAGCGGCGCTTGCCGGACATCACCTTAGCCCAGCGGCACTTGAATTGGGAACCCGCGGTGCCCTTGGAAGACGGTCTGTGCCGGACCGTAGCTTGGTTCCGAGAAGCGGGACAGGCCTGATCGGGAGCGAAAAACGTGACTCCGGGTAAAATTATCCTTGCGTGGCTATCGGCTATTGTCCAAGTTTTCCTCCGTTTTCGCCGGAGGGTCGCCCGAGCCGACTTTTCCTGGGGCGTTGCGAATTGAATCCATGGCGTCACAGCGTATACTGCTAACTCTAATCCTGTTGTCTTTGACCTGCCCATGGTCGGGGATCGGCGCGGAAGGCGGCGGTCACGAACTGACCCCGGCTCCGGTGGAACTCTTTAAATTGGGCTTTTTCTCGGTTACCAATTCGATGGTAGCCGTGTGGATTGGAGCCGCTGTGATCATCGGCCTTACCCGTTTGGCAATGCGGCAGCCTAAGCTCGTGCCGGCTGGATTGCAAAATTTCTGGGAATTGGTGGTGGAGCAGTCGTATGAGTTCTTGGTGAGTTTGCTGGGTAACGATTTGGCGAAAAAAACCTACTGGTTTTTCGCCACCGTGTTTTTTTTCATTTTGACGGTCAACTGGTTCGGATTGTTGCCGGGAGTCGGCAGCTTCGGTTGGGGCGTTCAGACGGCCGACGGTCATTTCCACCTTACCGAGCCTTGGATGCGGGGCGCGACTGCGGATGTGAACATGACGGCGGCCATGGCTCTGCTGTTCTTTTTCTTGTGGGTGGTCTGGGCCGTGCAGTCGAACGGTGTGGGGGGAGTCCTGCTTCATATTTTTCCGGTCAAGGGTCACGGTTCGAGCCCGATGGCGTTTTTTTTGGTAGCGGTGTTCGTGTTCGTCGGACTGATCGAAATCATCTCTATTTGTATCAGGCCGGTGGCCTTGACGTTTCGGCTCTACGGCAACGTATACGCCGGGGAGAACATGATCGGCTCCATGGTTGATTCGGCCGGCTATTGGAACGTGCTATTTCTTTGGATCGTTTATTGTTTTGAACTGATGGTGGGCCTAGTGCAGGCGTTCGTCTTCGCTTTGCTGGCCGCGGTTTTCACCATGCTGATCTGTCGGCATGACGGTCAAGGGGCTCATTGAGCGGCAGACTTTTTTACGGAATTTGGCGGACTGGATCGTGCGAGTCAGCGACAGCCGCAAACGGGAACAGACTAATACGAAAGTACGGAGTTCATGATTACACCCATGTTGGCTGAATTGTCGGGAAGCATTCATGTGGGGCTGGCGGCCTTGGGGTCGGCGATCGGATGCGGGTTCGTCGGGTTGAAGGCCGCCGAAGCGGTAGGCCGCAACCCGGGCGCCATGAATTCGATCTTGACGGTGGGCCTCGTCTTCGCCGCCTTGGCCGAAGCGGTCATCTTTATCGTCATATTCGTGTTCGGCAGATGATCTGCCCGGGGGCGGCTAGGTTTATTTCTTCGTTCGCGGGTTCGATATCGAACCGGCAGCATTGTTTGACGTTATGGAATCGCTTTTTCTGATCGCAGCAGAAGCGCCGGGAGACGGCGGTATGATCGAGCGCTTTGGAGTCCATTGGCAGATATTCGTTTCTCAGCTGATCGCCTTTCTCATGGTGGCGTGGCTGTTGTGGAAATTCGCGTTTCAGCCGGTGCTGGAAATGTTGGAGAGCCGCCGCGAGCTAATCGCCGCCGGCATGGCAAAGGCGAAGCAAGCCGACGAAGAGTTGGCTCGTACGCAAGCGGATCGCAAAGAGATTTTGCAAAAAGCCAACGACCGGGCCGATGCCTTGATCGAAGAAGCCCGGGCCGTGGCGGCCCGAATTCAGGATACCGAAAGTCAAAAGGCGGTTACCCAAGCCGAACAGATCCTGACTCGGGCCCGTGAGGCCGCCGAGGCGGACAAGGCGCGGATGATGGCCGAACTGAAACAGGACTTGGGCGGACTGGTCGTCAACGCGACCGCCCAAGTCGTCGGTAAGGTATTAACTCCTGAAGACCGCAAGCGTCTGGTCGAAGAAACGGCTCGGCAAATGGCGGGATGAAGAGCAACAAGCAGACTCGGCGAACTGGCAAGGCGCTGTTTCGCAGTTGCCTGGATCAAGGACGATTGAACGAGGAACGGGTGCGTTCGGTCGTCCGAACGTTGCTGGAGCGCAAACCGCGCGGCTACTTCGCCCTGCTGTCTTGTTTTACCCGGTTGGTCAAATTGGAATTGCGCCGGCACCAAGCTCGGATCGAATCCGACGCCCCGTTGGCTTCCGAACTTCAGGACCGAATCCGGCAAACGTTGCTGCGGCTTCACGGCTCGGATTTGACGATCGAATTCCAGGAACGTCCCGAGTTGTTGGGAGGGCTTCGGGTACAGGTGGGCAGCGACGTTTACGACGGCACGGTGCGAGCCCAGCTAGACCGGATGGCCGCTTCTTTCGCCGCCGGCTAACCCTCGCCGGACTTCAGTTCACTTTCCAGTCATAACTTGGACCATGAGTAATCTTTTAGAGGAAATCGAGGAGCAAATTGGAACCGCCGGCCGGACGGTGCTGCGGGAAAACGTCGGTGTGGTCCGGGAGATCAGCGACGGGGTCGCCAAGATCGAAGGTCTTTCCGACGCGATGCTCAACGAGATGATCGATTTTGGCTCCGGCATCGTGGGCCTGGCTTTGAACCTGGAGGAAACCGAGGTCGGCGCGATCGTGCTGGGCGATTATACTTCCATCAAAGAGGGACAAGAGGTCAAGACGACCGGGAAGCTGTTGCAGGCGCCGGTGGGCAAGGCCCTCTTGGGGCGGGTGGTCGACGCCTTGGGGCGGCCGTTGGATGGCAAAGGACCGATCACGACCGACGTTCATTATCCGGTCGAGAAGATAGCGCCCGGCATCATCAAGCGCCAGTCGGTGTCCCAGCCGGTGCAAACCGGAATTATGGCGGTGGACGCCATGATCCCGATCGGCCGCGGGCAACGCGAATTAATCATCGGCGACCGGTCCACGGGCAAAACCACTATCGGCATCGATACGATGATCAGCCAGGCGCGCTTGAACCGGGCGGCCGAAGAGAGCGGCACGGCGGATTACCGTCCGCTCTACTGCATCTACGTCGCGGTAGGCCAAAAGCAATCCAACGTGGCTCAAACCGTCAGCATCCTGGAAGCCGAAGGAGCGATGCCTTATTCCATCGTCGTCTGCGCCGCGGCTTCGGATTCGGCCACCAATCAGTATCTGGCTCCGTTCTCCGGTTGCGCCATGGGGGAGTGGTTCATGGACAACGGCATGGATGCGTTGATCATCTACGACGATCTGTCGAAGCACGCGGTAGCCTATCGCCAGGTTTCCCTGGTGCTCAAACGGCCGTCCGGGCGCGAAGCCTATCCGGGAGACGTCTTCTATTTGCACAGCCGGCTGTTGGAGCGGTCGGCTCGGGTCGGCGAAAAGTTCGGGGCGGGATCGTTGACGGCTTTGCCGATCATCGAAACGCAAGCCGGTGACGTCTCGGCCTACATCCCCACTAACGTGATCTCTATCACCGACGGTCAGATTTACCTCGAAACCGATTTGTTCTACCAAGGCATTCGTCCGGCCATCTCGGTCGGATTGTCGGTTTCCCGGGTCGGGTCGGCGGCGCAAATCAAGGCGATGAAGCAGGTGGCCGGCCGGATCAAATTGGATTTGGCCCAGTACCGGGAACTGGCGGCTTTCGCTCAGTTCGGTTCCGATCTGGACGCGAAAACCCAAGCTCAACTGGAACGGGGCAAACGCATCGTCGAAGTGTTCAAGCAGCCGCAATACCATCCGGTGCCGATCGAAGTGCAAGTGATCGTGTTGTACGCCGTGCAGAACGGATTCATGGATTCGGTCCCGGTGGAGCAGATCAAGGATTATCAAGCCAAGCTGGTCGACTACCTCCAGACCCGCAAGCAGGACATGCTCGAAGCGATCGGCGGTCAAGGGAAACTCGACGAGAAACTCGAATCTTCCGTCAAGGGCGCGCTCGAGCAATTCGGCGAAACCTATCGTTAGCACTTCGACGCATGCCTAGCACTCGCGATATTCGGCGCCGGATCAAATCCGTCAAGAGCACGGCTCAGATTACCCGGGCCATGCAGATGGTCGCCGCTTCCAGAATGCGCCGGGCTCAGCAGACGGCGTTGGCCGGACGGCCTTACGTCAATCTGATGAACCATATATTGTCGGAAGTTTCCGGTAATACGGGAGATTTTCGTCACCCCTTGATCGAGCGGAAGGAAGCGGGCAAACGGTTATTGGTGGTGGTCAGCACGGACAAGGGGCTGTGCGGGGCGCTGAATACCAACTTGTTGCGCGAGGCGGCGCGGGTCGAAGCGGATCAGACGAGATTCGTCGCGGTCGGGCGGAAGGCTTCCCAGTTCGTCGCCCGGACGCAACGAGACCTGGCCGCGGAGTATTCTTGTCCGGACGAACCCCGGTTCGCCGACGCCCGGGCGATTTCCCGGAACGTCATGGAGTTGTTTCAGAACGAAGATATTCAGCGAGTGGATTTATTGTTCACCAATTTCAAATCGACCCTGGTCCAGAATCCGCAGATTCAACCCTTTTTGCCGGTGGAGGAGTTCAAGAGCCTGGAGGCCGGTTTGGATGACGAAGCATCGGAGAGCGTCCCGGAAGCGAACGCCGACGGACTGGAATTTCAATTCGAACCGACGCCCTCGGCAGTTTTGGGTGCGCTCTTGCCGCACTATTTGAACTATCGGCTCTATCAAGTGTTGTTGGAATGCAAGGCCAGCGAGCATAGCGCCCGCATGGTGGCCATGAAGAGCGCCACCGATAACGCCAATCAATTGATCAAGGATCTGACCCTGGATTACAACAAGCTGCGCCAAGCGGGGATCACCAACGAATTGCTCGAGATCTCTTCCGCTGCTCTGGCCGTCGCGTGATTCGAAACCCGATTTCTCGCCGCTCGCCTTGTCGTCGCTTCGGCTCGTTCCGCCATGCTGGGGTTTTCTGCCCGTGCGGGAGCGGAATCGAACGGAGTCGTAGCGGGTGCCGGCTCCGGGAGGCCGCGGCGCATCGCATTGACACCCGGCGTTCGAGGGATAGACTGGCGAGCGGAGCGAGGGTTCCCCCGGTATCGTTCGGAAGGGCTCGTTCGGCGTCTGATCTCGATGGGCGTTTCGCTTCGCCTTCGGGTCCGTCAGTTCGCTTCTTCGCAGGAGTACCCGCCGAGCGGTATTTCGCTCGGGAAACGTCACGATTCGGAACCTCGGATTTCAGCGCATTATCGAAAGGAGAACCACGCGATAGGCTCGCGAGCGCCGTTACCGGCTCTACGGAGAATTTGAGTCGTCGCTTCGCAGCTTGAATCGGAATGTTAACCGAATTCACAATTCGAAAAGCCTTAGGCCAGCAATCGTTCGACAAGGGGGAAGCGTATCGTCAACAGGGCATGGTGGTTGCGGTCGATATCGTCAACCCCGGCCGGGTCGACGGTAAGGTCAGGGACAGTGACGGGACGGTGTACCAGTCGCAGATCGTCTACGATTTGGGTTCGAGAAGAATTCATGGAATTTGCTCTTGCCGGTTGGGTTGCAACTGCGAGCACGTGGCCGCGGTGCTGCTTCACGCGCTCCCGGCACTGAGAAGGAAACACCTCGGAAAAGCTCCGTTGCTCTCTGAGCCGGGACTGAGCGACCGGGCGGTGGACGCTTGGTTCCGGGATCTGCAAGCGGCTAGCCGAATATCGGTTTTGGAAACCAACGGCGACGTTCAGCCGGCTTCTAGCCCGGCCCGCCGGATGCAACAGCTCTACTACGTTTTCGAAAAGGTCGAATTCGGGCGGTTCGAAATCTCGCTGTTTAAGGGGAATGCGAACCAGGAAGGGACGGTGCCGCCCAAAGCGAAAAGAGTGCCGGACTGGCAATGGCAAAACGTCACCGACCCGCCGCCCTTTTTGACCTTTGATGATATCGCCTTGCTTCCGAAGCTCAGGTATTTGTTGCAAGTTGACGGCGTGTCAAACTCCGGTAATTCGCCGCGCGGCAAAACGCTGGAAAATCTATTCAAAGACGTGGTCAGGACCGGGCGGGCTTATCGGAGCAAGACCAAGGTGCCGCCGCTTTCCTGGGGGAAACGGCGCCTTGCAGGGTTTGAATGGATAACGGACGAATCGGGGCGTCAATTAATCCAGCCTCAAGACGAACAGGGCAGAAAAATGAAGCTCGGGTCCCTTTCCGACGTTTTTTTCTATATCGACGAGGAAGAGAATTCGTTGGGATTAGTCCGGTTCGACTTGCCGTTGCCGCTGGCCAAATTGCTGGTGACCGCGCCGGCTATTCCCCCGTCGGCTTCTGCTGTCCTCGCCGAGAAGCTATCCCGTTTGACCGAGCATGCCTTGCCGAAGCCTCGAGTCATCAAGGTTAGGAACCGGAGGGATCTTGCGCCTCGTCCCGTGTTGACGCTTTACGGCGTTGATGTTCCGGGGCTTCACCGTCACCGGGAGCTGAGGAACTTGCAATATGCGCCCGATTCGATCTTTCCCTGTCTCCAGCTCGGGATCGTTTACGGCGACTCCGAGCTGGTATTGACGCCGGGAGACGGCACCGAATTGGAAATCATGACCGCCGACGGTTTGGACATTGTCCGGCGGCGGAGCGCTAAAGAGACGTCGTTTTTCAAGGAGTTGAAAGAAGCCTTGTCGGATTATCACGCTCTGACTTTCGCCGCCGTCGAACGAATGCTGGGGTACGATTGCAAAAAGTTCGAGGGAGCGCATTTCGTGTTTATGTCGGACGACCACGAAATCGGGTGGAAGGACGAGCGGGCGTTCCGATTCGTCGTCGAACGGTTGCCGGACTTGCGCGAAGCGGGTTGGCGGGTGGAGATCGATTCCAGTTGGCCTTGTTCCTTGTATGAAGGAAAGGTCGATTACTCCGCTGAAGTCGAATCTCAGGGCAACGATTGGTTTTCGCTGTCGATGAAGGTCAAAGCGGACGATCAGGAATTCGAACTCACCCCCATTTTGCTCAATTTCATCCGACAACTTCCGATTAGCAAATCCGGGCAGTTGGACGAGAAATTCGATCTTGACGGTCATCTGGCGAGCGAGACTTTTTTCAAGGAACTCGACAGCGGGATCCGGGTGAAAATCGAAGGCGAAAAATTGAAACCTTTCGTGCACGCTTTCCTCGAAACCCATGGATTGCTCGCCAGTTTTCACCGGGCCGATTCCGCATGTATCGCGGATATCCGGTCGGCTCTGGACGGGAGCGGCATACATTGGCGCGGCGGCCAGGAGATCGTCGAATTGGGCAAGCAGTTGCGCCTGCTGGAGCAGAGTCCCGAATTTCCGGCTCCCGAGTCGATGCGGGGATCGTTGCGGCCCTATCAGCAGAAGGGTTACGGATGGCTTCGGGCACTCCGTGACAACGGCTTCGGCGGCGCGCTGGCCGACGACATGGGATTGGGCAAGACTATTCAGGCGTTGGCGATGCTGGCGCATTGCCATTTGGACGAGCATGCCGACCGTCCCAGCCTGTTGGTGGTGCCGACCAGTTTGCTGGGAAACTGGATTCGGGAAGCCGAACGGTTCGCGCCCGGCTTAAAGGTTCTCAAGTTGCACGGATTCGATCGTAAGAAGCGGTTCGCCGAGATCTCCGACCATCACTTGATTCTGACCACCTATCCTTTGGTGAATCGCGATCATCGTTCACTCTTTTCCCATCAGTACGAACTCGCGATTCTCGACGAGGCTCAATCCGTCAAGAACCCCGCCGCCTCGGTGACCAAACAAATCCGCAAGATCGACGCCCGGCAAAAATTGGCTCTGACCGGAACGCCCATGGAGAACAATCTCGGTGAATTGTGGTCGCTTTACGACTGGCTGATTCCCGGTTTGCTCGGCGATCGAAAGTCTTTCAACCGCAACTGGCGGAACCCCATCGAGAAGGAAAACGACGCCGTCAAGCAGCGCGTTCTTTCGCTCCGGCTCAAGCCGTTTTTACTCCGGCGCACCAAGGAAGAGGTCGCCACGGAATTGCCTTCCAAGACGGAGATCAACGAGTTCGTGCCGCTTCCGGAACCGCAACGGGTGTTATACGAAAGCATCCGTACGATCATGGACGAAAGAGTGCGCGAAGCCGTTCGAGAGAAGGGGATCGACCGTTCGCGCATCACCATCCTCGATTCGCTCCTGAAACTGCGCCAGGTGTGTTGCGATCCATCGTTGGTAAAACTGGAAGCCGCCCGGAAGGTGGACGGCAGCGCGAAACGGGAACGGCTTCTGGAAATGCTCGAAGAGTTGGTCGCGAGCGGGCGCAAGATCTTGGTCTATTCGCAATTCGTCCAAATGTTGTTGCTTATCGAGAAGGACGTGGCCGCTATGGGTTGGGACTACGCCATGCTGCATGGCCAGACCGAGAAACGGGACGACGAAGTCGCGAAATTTCAGAACGGAGACGTTCCGTTGTTTCTCGTTAGCATCAGAGCGGGCGGCGTCGGCTTGAATTTGACCGCTGCCGATACCGTCATCATCTTTGATCCTTGGTGGAATCCCGCTTTGGAACGTCAGGCGATGGACCGCGCGCATCGGATCGGTCAGGATAAACCCGTTTTCGTCCACCGCTTGATCGCCGAGGGCTCTGTCGAGGCTTCCATTCAGGAAATGCAAAAGCGTAAGCAAGCGCTCGCCGACGCGTTGTTCGAAGGACGCGGCGAAGGCTCGATGGCTTTGACCGAAGAGGATATCTCCTCGCTTTTAGCTCCGATCGGATAGGGGGTATCGTTCATCATGGCGAACGGGTTGCCGGTCCGCCTTTGCCGTCGACTATCGCCGCCGACGGACCGGTTTCCGGTGTCGAGGCAAACGATAAGGAGCGCCCTTGCCGGTAAGACCGGCAGATCACTCCGAGGTAGAGGAATACGGATCGCCGAAGGATCGAAAACGCCCTTTTTTTTCGTGGGAAAAACAGCGGCTTCGCGTGAACGAAAACTGGAACCGATGTCCGGCGAAATCATTTTCTCCGGCTCGCGAGGCAGCCTCGGATAGCATCTTTCTCGAACAGAGAAGGCGGACTATCGGTTCCGCTTATCCGGCTCCAACGGCTTCGAACCCAGACCGGCCTCGGCGGCCAGGGGAAGAATCACCGGTCTTCAAACCGAATTCACTTTTTCGGAAAACTCTGGGATAGCGATCCCGGTAATTTTGATGACGGGAGTATTCGCGATGATCTTTGGTGGGGATATCGAACGAAGTGCGATGTTCCGAGGCGAGAGCAGCGTTTCGCGATCGGCGATGTCAGACCTGAAAAGGAGTGTGCCGCGGCTTGGTTGCCGTGAATTGACTGGCGCGAATAAAATATCGCTGTTTCCGCCTTGATATGGGGTTCTTTTCGCAATAGTATTTTTCCCGAAGCGAGAGTTCCCCGGCAAGCCGGTTTCCGGCACCGGCCGGTCGGCCTTTCGCGGCGTCGTATTCTTTGGGCATTTCGCCGTTCGCCCTGCTTTTGGTTCGTAAATCCGTTCCCCTCGGTTGAGTCGTAGTCCGGTCGTATTTCGTGTTCGAACCCTTTTTGTCTCAAACTATGGCAAGCCACCCTCATTTTATCGGAGAAGAGAGCAATCGAACGAGTGTCTCCGTACGCGTTCGATGAGAAACCCGAGCTGTCGAGTTATCTATTGAGTTGGCGATGATTACGGAATCCAGTATTCGGGAGGCGGTAGGCCTGCATTCGTTCGCTGCGGGCGAAATGAGTGTGCAAGTGGGCCAGGTGACCGACTTGACAATCGAGGCTCCCAATCGAATCGAGGGGCAAGTCCAAGACGAGCGCGGAGCGGTGTTTGCGCAGCATATCGTTATCGACGATTACTCGGACGCGATCCAGGGGAATTGCACTTGCCGGAAGTCTTACAACTGCGAGCACGTAGCTGCAGTTTTGCTTGATGCGCTGCCTAAGTTGAATGTCAAGGAGGGATCCATGCCCCCGGCAATTGATAACGGTAACGGAGTCGGAAACGGCGTTCCGGCCGTGATCGATTCCCCTTCGAAGAACGAGTTTCTTTCCGACGAAGTCCGCAACTGGTTCGAGAATTTGCAAACGGAGAATCGGCAGCCGGATCCGCCAAGGAACGGCAAGGTCAAATCACGCGCCAAAGCCAAGAAGGGTAATATTCGAAATGTGTTTTATGTGTTTCGAAGCGATACCTCCGAACGGGCTTCGATCATCCCTCACTTGGGCCGCATCAAGAAGAACGGGATGGTCGGAGTTAATTTCAAGGAATGGGATTATATCGATTTAGGACATAAAAGCGTGACTTACGAGGACGTTTCCGTGCTGTTCCGGATTCGTTCCCTGAGATCCCGGCACCGGGGGATGGAACGTTGGGATTGGCCGCAAAGCGAAGCGTTGGATGCTTTCCTCAAGGACGTCGTCGAAACGGGCAGAGCCTACAGCAGAACACTGGATTCGTTGCCGCTCAAATGGGGGGAACCCAGTCACGTGAATTTTGCGTGGGAAACGACCGAAACGGGGCATCAACGGATCGTGATTCACGACGAGCGAGGCGCCGTGTTGAGGCCCTTGATCTTTTCGGATCAGTTTTATTATATCGACGAAAGCCTGAGTGTTCTCGGCCGGATCGAAACCGACCTGCCGGCGTCTATCGTTAAATCCATGGCGGCGGCTCCGAGTATTTCCCCGGCGGATTCCGGGGTGGTGGCCGAGAAGCTATCCAGTTTGGCCGAGCTTGCCGTGCCGGCTCCCCGGGTCATCGAGATTCAGGAACGGAAGGGTCTCGAAATGCGTCCTGTGCTGACCCTCTTGAGTATCACTCTCACGGGTCGCAACTCCTTTATCGGTCGAAACTACGGTAACGTTTTCGATATTACCGGCTACGACTATCCCTGCGTCCGATTAGATATCGAATACGGAGATACTCAAATTCAAGTGAAGCCCGGACAAGGCGGCGATGTTGAGGTTATGACCGATGACGGATGTGTCTTGATCCGGCGGAGGCTGTCCGAGGAGCAGCGTTTTCAGGAACAGTTGGCGGAAGCCTTGGGGAGATACCACGTCTGGTCTGCCAGGACGGTAGACAACTTGCTGGGATTATCGAAAGAAGATTTCGATAAAGTGGATTTCGTGTTCCTGTCGGAGGATATGGTGATGCTCCCGGGAGACCAAAGGTCGCTTGATTTTCACACCACGAACGTACCGGAGTTTCGACGAGCGGGATGGCGGGTGGATATCGACAGTAGTTGGCCCCATGAATTGTATGAGGGGCCGGTCGAGTTTTCTGCCGGAATCGAGAGCAAAGGCAACGACTGGTTTTCTTTGTCGATGAAATTTAAAGCTGCGGGCCAGGAAGTCGATCTGATTCCCGTTCTGCTCGACTTTATCAACGATCTGGATCTCGACGATTCGGGGCAATTGATCGAGGGAAACGATCTTAAGGAAATTATCTCGAGAACGACATTCCGTTCGATGTTGGGAAACGGCGCTTATGTCGTCATCGAGGCGGAACGGTTGGAACCGTTCGTGCATGCCTTTCTCGAAACTCACGGATTGTGTCTGGATTTTCATCGTGCCGAAGCCGGAAGAGTCGCGGCTCTGTCCGAGGCGCTCGACGGTTGCGGCATTCCTTGGCAAGGCGGTAAAGAGCTCGTCGAATTAGGTCAGCGATTGCGAACCTTGGAACAGGAACCCCAAGTATCGCCGCCCGATTCGATGCAGGGAATGTTGCGGGATTATCAGCGGATGGGGTACGGTTGGTTACTGGCGCTTAGTTCCTGCGGCTTCGGCGGAACGTTGGCCGACGATATGGGTTTGGGCAAGACCGTCCAGGCGTTGGCGTTATTGGCGTATCGTCATTTGGACGTGGGTGCCGACCGTCCCAGTCTCCTGGTAGTGCCGACCAGCCTCCTGGGTAATTGGGTTCGAGAAGCCCAACGGTTCGTGCCCGGTTTGAAGGTTCTCAAGTTGCATGGGCCTGACCGAAGGGAGCGGTTCCCCGAGATTGCCGATCATCATTTGATTCTTACCACCTACCCATTGGTGAATCGCGATTACGGCTCGCTTTTCTCCCATCAATTCGAACTCGCGATCCTTGACGAGGCTCAGGCCGTCAAGAATCCCACGGCAGCGGTGACCAAGCGAATCCGCAGGATCGACGCCCGCCAGAAACTGGCGTTGACCGGGACTCCCATGGAGAACAATCTCGGCGAATTGTGGTCGCTTTACGACTGGTTGATTCCCGGTTTGCTCGGTGATCGAAAAACCTTTAACAGCAATTGGCGCCAACCCATCGAAAAGGAAGGGGATATCGTCAAGCAGCGTGTGCTTTCGCAACGGCTCAAGCCGTTTCTGCTCCGGCGCACCAAGGAAGAGGTCGCCAACGAATTGCCTCCGAAGACGGAGCTAAACGAAGTCGTGCCGCTTTCGGAAGGGCAGCGCGTGTTATACGAAAGCATCCGCACGCTCATGGATCAAAGGGTACGTGATGCCGTTCAGGACAAGGGAATCGATCGATCGCGCATTACGATTCTCGACGCGCTATTGAAATTGCGGCAGGTTTGTTGCGATCCCAAATTGGTAAAGTTGGAAGCCGCCAAAAAGGTAGCCGGCAGCGCGAAACGGGAACGGCTCCTGGAAATGCTCGAAGAGTTGGTCGTGAGCGGCCGCAAGATTTTGGTCTATTCGCAATTCGTTCAGATGTTGCGGCTCATTGAACAGGACGTGGTCGCCAAGGGGTGGGATTACGCCATGCTGCATGGCCAGACGATTCGCCGGGACGACGAAATCGCGAAGTTTCAGGACGGAAACGTGCCGATCTTCCTGGTCAGCCTCAAGGCGGGCGGAGTCGGTTTGAATCTGACCGCCGCCGATACGGTCATCATTTACGATCCCTGGTGGAATCCTGCGTTGGAACGGCAGGCGATGGACCGGGCTCACCGCATCGGTCAGGATAAACCCGTCTTCGTTCATCGGATGATCGCCGAGGGCTCCGTGGAGGCTTCCATTCAGGAAATGCAGAAACGCAAGCAAGCGCTTGCCGACGCTTTGTTCGAAGGAGGCGGCAAGAGTTCGATGGCCCTGACTGAAGAGGATATCGCCTCGCTTCTGGCCCCGATCGATTAGGAAATCGGTATCGTGCGGCGTCCGCATCGTCGATTTGCCTTCGTCGCCTTCGACGATTGTTTCCTTGGTTCGAGTAGCGCGGTGCGGTGCGGAGGCAGCGGTTCAATTATCTGAGCTCTCGGCGAATCAGTATGAGCACGAATTGAGTTATTCGCCGGTTGACCGTTCGTTTCGCCCGTCATAGCGGGTCGGCAACCATGATATGGGACGCAGCGTGTAGCCATCGGAATATGTTCCCGTGCTGTTGGTCCCCCGACGCGGTGGCGGCAGCAATCGCCGCCTCGAAATGTTTATCTATTATCCCGAAAGGCTGGGCGGGAACCCCCAGCAGACCATACTCTGCCAGCGTCTCGGTAGCCTTCGCCCAATTGTACAGCGCAGCCAGTCGTAAGGCCATAGCTCGGCCCGTCGATCCAGAAGCGTTATCGAGATAGTTTTTTTCGTAAATTTTTTGCTCGCTTCGCAGCCGGGCGATAATTTCCCGAACGCGATTCAGATCGTCCTTTCCGTTCTTTTGGAATAGTCGGATCCAGCAATCGAACATCCGGTAGAGGAATCTGTGATCCCACCTTGCGTTGACCACGCTCGGCGCCTTCAGAGTTTCTCCTTGCTCCCGGTACCAGCTTCGGAGGTCCGACCACCGGTCGCCGCAGCAGGCAATTGCCGAGAGATGCAGCACGAAGAATAAACTTTCCGGTTGTTCCGTAGGGACGGGTAAAAGACGGTAGCTGTCGTAAGCTCGGTATGACGCCGCGATCGCTTGTTCCCTGAGAGCTGCGTTTTTTCCTGTCGGACGACTTAATTCGTCGAGGCCCTCGATGGCCGCTGACTCGAAGGCGAGTGCCGCTCGTTCCAGCAACGATTTGTCGTCCTCGGTTTCTGTAACCGCTAAGTTGATCTGAGTTCCGGTTGATCCCGAGGCTTGGCGTTGAGTTGCGATTTGCATTGCCCGGTTAGGGCTCTCGCCAAAATAAACTATCTGTTTTCCGTGTATGTATCAAATGTATTATTTACATTCATGGGGCTTTAATTTATAATTCCATTCACCATGAAACTTCTCTTTAGTCAAACGCAAATCTTGCATTTGTTCGTCAGTAATTTTTATGCCCGTCTGATATTTGGATTCATCTAGATCACAGTTTATTTTCAACCCATTTTTAGTTGTTGTATTGCTAATCAAATTAACTATGGTTTCATAATTGGTTAATGGGCGTCCCCGCCAATTCATTGAAATATATGAAAACATTTGATGTTCAATTTTATTCCACTTGCTCGTGCCAGGTGGAAAATGACAAACTGATATTTCCATACTAAGTTCATCAGCCAGTTTTTGTAACTCGGTTTTCCATAATTTATTACGACTACCATTTGAACCTCCTCCATCAGCTGTAATTAATAGCTTCTTGGCCTTGGGATGTTTTTTTCGTCCCATTGCTAGCCACCATCGACGAATAGTTTCTACCGCAAATTCCGCAGTATCGTGATCAGTGCCTATACTTACCCAACCCGTATTGGTGTTAATATCAAACACGCCATAGGGATTTGCTTTAGGTAGTGTTGGATCAGGGAAATCATGCATTTTGACTAGTTCAGGATTTCCATTCGGATGCCATTCATTCCCCATATTTTTGTGCTGTCCCACCAATTCCTTTTTTTTGGTGTCAACCGAAATCACGGGTTCATTTTCCTTCAGGAATTTCCGAGATTTGCGTTCAATAGGGCTCTCGCCAAAATAAACTATCTGTTTTCCGTGTATGTATCAAATGTATTATTTACATTCATGGGGCTTTAATTTATAATTCCATTCACCATGAAACTTCTCTTTAGTCAAACGCAAATCTTGCATTTGTTCGTCAGTAATTTTTATGCCCGTCTGATATTTGGATTCATCTAGATCACAGTTTATTTTCAACCCATTTTTAGTTGTTGTATTGCTAATCAAATTAACTATGGTTTCATAATTGGTTAATGGGCGTCCCCGCCAATTCATTGAAATATATGAAAACATTTGATGTTCAATTTTATTCCACTTGCTCGTACCAGGTGGAAAATGACAAACTGATATTTCCATACTAAGTTCATCAGCCAGTTTTTGTAACTCGGTTTTCCATAATTTATTACGACTACCATTTGAACCTCCTCCATCAGCTGTAATTAATAGCTTCTTGGCCTTGGGATGTTTTTTTCGTCCCATTGCTAGCCACCATCGACGAATAGTTTCTACCGCAAATTCCGCAGTATCGTGATCAGTGCCTATACTTACCCAACCCGTATTGGTGTTAATATCAAACACGCCATAGGGATTTGCTTTAGGTAGTTTTGGATCAGGGAAATCATGCATTTTGACTAGTTCAGGATTTCCATTCGGATGCCATTCATTCCCCATATTTTTGTGCTGTCCCACCAATTCCTTTTTTTTGGTGTCAACCGAAATCACGGGTTCATTTTCCTTCAGGAATTTCCGAGATTTGCGTTCAATATATCGAAATTGCTGGTCTCGATCGGGATGCTGGTTGCCTTCTAGCGTCTTCTGGTTGCCTTGAAGGCTGTATCCCATTTCATGGAGAAAACGATTTACGGTGCGTTCACTTATCTGATGTCCCATTTCATTTAATTTGGTTTTGATTTGTTCAGCACTTTTGCAAGTCCAACGCAACGGATTTTCAGGATCACCTCGAGTTTCGGGTTCGATAAGATTATTCAGATCTGACAAAAGAGTCTTGTCGTGTTTGGCTAATAATTTCCGTCCCCCTCCTACTTTCCTTTGGCGATTTTTTTCCGAAATTGCTCCCGTTTTTAATTCATTAATTCCCGCTCGAATCGTAGTGCGGCTAGCACCCGTAGCTTCGTGAACTATTTCTATTCCACCCCTACCAATGGCTATTGCCTCGGATGCTAGCCAATGACGCTTAATCAATTCTTGGAAGTTTGGCTCCAAGCTCAGATATTTTTTTCTGATAACGGCAACCTGATCGCTCACGCTTAATCATATCATACATATTTCATTTTTTCAACCTTTAAAAGTAATTAATTCTAATTCGTTGGTTGTCAAAGGATTGGAAACTAAGATTTACCGTCATCAAGCCTTTCAAAAACCATTGAATCGACCTAAATGGGTTGATAACTTCCAGCTTTAAATAAACCATCGAAATCAGTTTTTAGATTACCAGAGAGATTATCCGTTCATTAACATGTCAGAATGAAATTCTGATAAAAATTTAATCATTTGAACAAATATGTTATTTAGGCGAGAGCCCATATATCGAAATTGCTGGTCTCGATCGGGATGCTGGTTGCCTTGAAGGCTGTATCCCATTTCATGGAGCAAACGATTTACGGTGCGTTCACTTATCTGATGTCCCATTTCATTTAATTTGGTTTTGATTTGTTCAGCACTTTTGCAAGTCCAACGCAACGGATTTTCAGGATCACCTCGAGTTTCGGGTTCGATAAGATTATTCAGATCTGACAAAAGAGTCTTGTCGTGTTTGGCTAATAATTTCCGTCCCCCTCCTGCTTTCCTTTGGCGATTTTTCTCCGAAATTGCTCCCGTTTTTAATTCATTAATTCCCGCTCGAATCGTAGTGCGGCTAGCACCCGTAGCTTCGTGAACTATTTCTATTCCACCCCTACCAATGGCTATTGCCTCGGATGCTAGCCAATGACGCTTAATCAATTCTTGGAAGTTTGGCTCCAAGCTCAGATATTTTTTTCTGATAACGGCAACCTGATCGCTCACGCTTAATCATATCATACATATTTCATTTTTTCAACCTTTAAAAGTAATTAATTCTAATTCGTTGGTTGTCAAAGGATTGGAAACTAAGATTTACCGTCATCAAGCCTTTCAAAAACCATTGAATCGACCTAAATGGGTTGATAACTTCCAGCTTTAAATAAACCATCGAAATCAGTTTTTAGATTACCAGAGAGATTATCCGTTCATTAACATGTCAGAATGAAATTCTGATAAAAATTTAATCATTTGAACAAATATGTTATTTAGGCGAGAGCCCTTAATACCAGTAGCGCCGATAGCCTTGATCGCCCAATGGTCATTCAGCTTGTTCAACGCTTTGGGGGATGGACTCATAACTTTACATCGATTTACTGAGTTCTGATGGTTGGCTCGTCTCTGTTAAACTTTTAAGCGGTCGATCGATAACGCGTAGTTCGATGCGCGGTTTCACCGGTTGGCCAAGTTGTCGTGAGGTGCCGGTAACCCCGCAGTATTCCGTGATCTGCCTCGATCGCTTTTTTGAATCCATCGGGATCCTGGTAATGCAACTCGGCATTTTGAAGCACCAGGTCTAGTAGCCTTAGTCGTTTCCGCTGATATTCTTGAGAAGCCCGCCTCAGGCCGCATTCAAACAGGCCACCACGATTAATTTGATGATCGTTTCAGAGAAAAAACGGTTTGAAATTCAGGCGTCAGTTCAAGAATGCCGTTCGGGTTTTAATTGGAGGCGATAACGTAAAAAACTTTCCTCGTTAACCCCCGACTCGCCGCAAGGATCAACCGTGCCGCTAGCGGAAGTTTATCTTGAAGCCGATGCTTCCGGGCGGCGGTCTCTCGTTTTTCCTGCGGAAAATCAGGCCGGATAACGCCCGAACCGGCACTCGCGCGGCCATGCGGAACCCTTGACTATTCCCCGGTTACTTCAGGGCGAGCGTTTCCGTCTCCGAGCCGATGGTGACGACATGAGCGGACGCTCCCAGGGTTCGCCGGGCGATGTCCACCATATGGGCATGATGCGTGAAGTAAAACACTTGGACTCGCTTGGCCAATTGCCGCAGCAGCCGGAAGCCCTCTGCGGAGCGGCAGTCGTCAAAGTTGATGAAGAGATCGTCCGCCACGAACGGCAACGGGTTCGAATCCTTGAGGTAATTCTCTACGGCCGCGATTCGCAAGGCCAGATAGAGTTGGTCGGTAGTTCCCGAACTCAGGCCGGCGATCGGAACGATCTGGTCGTCCGAGCGGCGGCCGTTCAGTTGCGCCTGATCCTTGGCGTCGTAAGTGACCTCCAGTTTGGCGAACGACCCTCCGGTGAGGATCTGAAAAATCTGGCCAGCTTGTTGCAGCATCGGCGCCTGTTTTTCCTGGCGATAGTAGTCGATCGCCCATTGCAGCATCAAAGTCGCCGTTCGCAGGTGGGCATACCGTTCGGCGCATTCCTGCATTTCTCCCAGTGCGCTTTGCCGCTGGGCGGCCGCTTGAGCGGCGTCGTCGCTTTCGCCGACCTGCATCGCCTTGTTCGCCTCTAACGCCGCTTCGGTCGCTTCGCCGAATTGTTGTTGGAGCCGTTCGAATTCGGCGTCCAGGGAAGTTTCCTGGGCTTGCGCTTGATCGATATTGAAATCGGCGCATTCCGCTTCCAGTTCCGCTAACGAGAGGCCGTCTCCGTCTTCTCCCAGTTTTTGGCGGACCGTATCGATTTTCCGTTCGAGCCGGCGTTTTTGATCGGAGCGTTCGATGGCTTCGCGCAACGCGTCGCCGTTCGCCGCCCCGGCCTGTTCCTTGAGTCGATCGACCGACCGGGAAGCGAGGCGATGTTCTTCCTGCCGTTTGACGATTTCCTGCTGCAGGCCGGCGACTTCGCGCTCCCTGTCCTGGAAGCGTTCCTGTTGCCGTTGAGCTTCGGAAAGGCGGTTCTTGATCTTGACGACGGCTTCGTCCGGTTCCAGCCCTTTCAGTTCGGGATCGAGCGAATCGATCAGTTTGCCGACGACCGCGTCGTAATGGGTCAAATCCCGGGTGATTTTGTCGATTCGATCGCGTTTCAGGGACTGGATGTTGTCGGCCTCGGTTCGCATCCGCTCGATCGTCTCGATGAAGTATTCGACCTTTTCCGGCGATAACCGGGCGGGAAAACCGAGTTGTTCCATGGCGCGGTTCCAGCGTTCGTTCCATTCGGTCATTTTCGTTCGGGCGGCAGCCAGCCGGTTCGCCCGGCGGCGGCTTTCCCGTTCGGTTTCGGCGACGCTTTCGGTCAGTTGTTCTTTGGTTCTGATTTCCTTTTCGAGCTGTCGTTCGACGTCGCGTGCGCTTTCCAGGACGAACGGCAGGGAATCGGGTCCCGGATCGTCGAGTCCTTTCCCCAGGGCCTGCAGTTCGTCGAGCAGCATTCGGCGGGCTTCTTGTTCCTGTCGCCGCAGCGAGTTCAGTTGGACCCAAGCCTCGTCCCGTTCGACTTTGAGGCGGAGCGCCGTGTCTCGCCGGCCGAGCCATTCCTGCATGGCTTCCGGTTCCAGGGGAGTCAACGGAGTTTGATCCCACAACGAAAGCCAGTCGGCATCCAGCGGTTGCTTTTCCCGCTCGAGTTTTTCCCGTTGCCGGTTGCAACGCTTCAGCCGCTTCTTCAGTTCGGCGTTCGTTTGCCGGGTCGCTTCCAGCTGCCCCGCTTCGCGGGCGTGGTCGAATCGTCGATCGGCGAGCGAATCGGCTTCGGTCATGGCCGTTTCGAACTGCGGCGCCGGGTAGTCGGGTTCGGTTTGGCGCCGTCGAACGGTTTCGGCGGTGGCCGGTTCGTCGAGCGTCCGCTTGATCCGTTCCCACAGTTCGTTTCGGGTTTCGCGGGCGCGTTGCATGATTTCCGGGGTCACGAGAGCGCGATTCTGTTCCAGCTGCCGCAGCGTTTCTTCATTCCGGGCCAGATCTTCCTGGAGGGCGGCGCTCTGTTCCTGGACTTCTTCCGCCGACCGTCGCCATTTTTCATAGGCCTTTTGGTGGGCCGCTACCGTCGCCGGCGCCGGGACCGGCAGTTCGCCCAGCGTGTCCGGGTCGGAGAGCTTCGGATTGAGCGTGTCGCATTCGTGCCGCCAGCGAACGTCGCGCTTCTTCGCCTCGATCTCGGCGGCCCGGATGCGGCCGGCCAGCTCGCTCCGGTCCCTTACCGTGCGAATGGCGTTGACCAAGCGGTCGAATCCGGCCGTCTGGGGACAAGCGGCCAGGGAAGTTTCCAAGCGGCGCCGTTCGGCCTCCAGTTCTTCGACGGCTCGGGAGGCGTTGTTCAGTTCGGCTTTGAGTTCTCCCATTTGGCGCAGGAGTTCGTTGAGGGCCTTGAGGCTGGAGCGGGAACGCAAGCGTTCGATCAATGCCGTCAGGTTTTCCTGAGGCCAGTTCAACTCTTCCCGGGCCAGTTGTTTCAGGCGTTTTTCGGCGGCTTTGAGCTCGGCCTTTCGTTTGGGCAAGTCGAGCCGCTCGTTCTGGATCTTGATCCGCAGTTCGTCAATGCGCCGAATGTCTTCGGCTCGCTGGAGCAGGGAGGAGTCGAACCGGAGCGTAGCGAGAACCTTGGTTTCCTGGGTCAAGCGGGTCTGGAGCGTTTCGAGCTTGAAGGCGGTTTCGAAATGCTGTCGTTCCAGTCGTTGCAAGTCGCTCCGGGCGTCTTCGGGCAATAGCGCGACCTCGCCGAGTTGCCGGAGGCGTTCGCTTAATTCTTGATAGGCCCTCACTTCCCGGTAAACCCGGCGGATGCGGCCGAGGCGGTCGCGCCGGGCCGAAACCGCGACGAATTCTTCTTTGACCCGGGCGAGATTGGTTTCGGCCTCTTTGAGCTGGGTTTTGCGCGTTTGCCAGTCCCTGACGTGCAGCGTGTGCGTTCGCAAGCGTTCTTCGGCCTGCGTTAATTGTTCCTTGAGCAGGTAAAAGGTTTTTTTCGATTTTCTCGGCGACCATAATTTGTCCGCCCGTTCTGCCAACTGACCGAGGCGCTCGCGCAAACCGGTGATGCCGGAGCCGGCGGAAAACAGCGCTTGGCCGACTTCGTTGCCGGCTTGGAGAATCTCTTTGCCGCCCCGCTCCAGCCGAAGGTGATCCAGGCAGAACATCCGCTCGTAGAACGGCCGATCGACCCCGGCCAGCAAAGCCCCCAGAGTCGCTTCGCCTTTGACCAGGGGAGACCCGTCCTGGGCGAGCAGGGTCTGCTTGGTTCCCTTGCGCCGGACGAAGGAGAAACCGGGTTCGCTGTTTTCGAGTTCCGCGCCCAAGCGCAAGTGCTCGTTGTCGAAGCGGAAATTGTAGGCGGTGCGTTGCTTGATGCCGAAGAGCAGGTCTTCGATGGCCGCCAGCAGGGTCGATTTACCGGCCTCGTTGGGTCCGAAGACGACGTGAAAGTCGCTGTCGGTCTGGGGAAGATCGATCGTTCGTTCGGAAAAGAGTCCGTAACGAATGAGGCTGAGTTGTCGGAATCTCATGGCAATTCTTTGAAATCGGTGAGTTGCGCCGTCAGGTGGGGAATAGCCTGGCGGACAAGCTCGGGATAATCCCGGTCGAGCGCCGCTCGGCATATGGGATCTTCGATGTTGCCGGTCAGATCCGAAGGCAATTGCCGCATCAGTTTGCCGACGTCTTGATCGAGGCGTTCCAGCAGCCCGGAATCCTCGGGTGCGAAACTCAGGATGCGTTGGATGTCGTCGACCAACTCTCCCGTCAGCCGGTCGGCCGGAGGCTGGGTGGCCAGCACGACTTTTTCGATCCAGGCGACTTCGTTGCCCAACTGCAGGGCGGCGGCCCTGGCTTCGGCCTGCAACCGGTCTTGAGCGGCCAACAATTGTTCGTGCTGTTCCGTGCGGCCTTCCAGGACGATGCGGAGGATGGCCAACCGGTCGGTCGGTTCCTCTTTTAGCGCCTCTTCGATCGCTTGGCGCAAGCGATCGGTCAACTCCTCGAAGTCGCCGCACTCGGTCACCGGAACCCTGATCGCGTGCCAGCGGACGACGTCGCAATCGAAAAACGAAAAATCGGCGATGAGTCCTTCGTCGACCCGAACCCGGTAAGCTCCTCGGGGTCCGGTTTCGCGCACGTGGCGGCCCTGAAGATTGCCGGAAAAAACAATATGAGGGTTTTCGTGCAGCACGGCTGGTTGATGGACATGCCCCAAGGCCCAATAGTCGTAGCCCTTGTTTTTGAGCTCCTCTAACGTGCAGGGCGCGTAGTTTTCGTGGCCGCCCAGTCCGCCCAACCCGGTGTGGAGCAGGCCGAGGTTGAAGGCGCCGGGCCTGGGCGGCGGATAATGCTGGGCCAGGTTATCGGTGAGATGGCGGGTCGCGTAACCCTGTCCGTGCAGCGCGAGATCCAGGGTTTCGATTTCGAGAGTGTGGGATTTTCCGGTGGCGAAACTGTGAACGTTGTCCGGCAGTTCGAGGGATTTGGTAATTTGGCTCTGGGCGTCGTGATTGCCGTAGACGAGATACACGGGCACCCCCGCTTCGCGAAGCCGTCCCATTTGTTTGACGAAGAACAGGCCGGTTCGATAGTCCCGCCAATCGCCGTCGTAGAGATCCCCGGCGATGAGCAGCAAATCGACCGGTTCCCGGATCATGAAATCGACCAGGCGTTCGAAAGCTTCCCGGGTAGAATTGCGCAGGCTGTCTCGTCCGGCGCTCGGGGGCGGAACGAATCCCTTCAAGGGACTATCCAAATGGATGTCGGCGGCGTGGATAAAGGTAAACGATTTCATGGTTTCTGGTCGGTCGCTTCAAGCCGTAGGGCGGAGGGCAGGGCGATAGGATAACTGACGGGAAAAACAGGACTTCCGTCGTCGCAGGGCGGCGAGTTCAACCGGACTCGCCGGGCCGCTTCGGTCGGCGCAGCGACCGCGGGCGTTTAACGGCGGGACAAACGTTTCCCGATCGGGATCGGTTGCGGTTCGGATTCGCCGCTTCCTCGATGGGGAGTGTTTCGTCATGCCGGTTTGGCTTATGGGAACGGAAACGTCGGTGATTCTCACGGTATTTTTTCGGCTGCGCTTTGGGCGGGTTCTGAAAGGGTATCACAGGGCCCCGGTCGTGGTTCGGATTTTCGTTGCCTTTGCCTGGCGCGTTACGGCTGGGTCGTTTCGGGCGGCCGGGGGTCGCAAGCGGACCGGGCGCGGCGGATTCGGGAGGAAGTGTCTTCGGGATACGGTTGTCGGTATTTCAGGTTTCGATTATCTCTTCGGCGCTTTTTCCAAGTGCCGTTTCATTCTTCGCTCTATCTGGTCTTCCAGACTATGCCGGGGAGTATAGGCCGCTGGAACGTTCGGTCAAGCGTTTAAATCGATTTATTTTGAAGCGGCTCCATTCGCTGTCGATTCTTCCGATCGGGGAAGGGGAAAACTTGATGGCAACCGGTAAATGGGTGCGGTAGCATGAGGCCGTGAGCCGTATCCGTTTGGATCATCACGTGACTACCGGCGCGCTTCCCGAGGCGGTCGACTCGATGGCGCCGTACTGGATCGACGAATGCGCCGCGTCGGCCGGCGTCCATACGAACGCGAAGCAAGTCAGGGAGGTGATCGAGCGAGCTCGCGAACAGGTGGCCTCTTTGTTGGGCTGTCCGGATCGAAGCGAGGAAATCGTGTTCGTCAACAGCGGTACCGAGGCGATTAACCTGGCGGTTTTGGGCTACGTTCGGGCCAATCGCCGGTTCGGCAATCACGTAGTCTGTTCGCCGATCGAACATCCCGCCGTGCTTAATTCGTTAACGGCGTTGGAACAAGAGGGAGTTTGCCAGAGTTTCGTTTCGGTCGATAACGAGGGTTTTTTGCAGCGCGATTCCCTAGCCGAGTTATTGACCGATCATACGCTGCTGGTGTGTTGCCAGTTGGCTAATTTGGATATCGGCGCGATCCAGGCGTTGGAACCGGTCGGTGCGATGATTCGGGAACGAGGCATCGCTTTTTTTGTCGACGCTACCGCGGCCGCCGGGCGAATGGAGGTGAACGTCGACCGGTTGAAAGCCGATTTGCTGGCGTTGTCTCCGCACCGGTTCGGAGGGCCGAAAGGGGTAGGGTGCCTCTACCGGAATCGCCGCTTGAAGCTGGCTCCGTTGGTTCACGGCGGAGAACAGGAAACGGGACTGTGGCCCGGCACCGAAAACGTCCCGGCTATCGTGGGTTGCGGGGTGGCGGCCGAAAGCGCCGAGCGGCATCTGGACGAAACCGTTCGACGGTTGCGGGGGTTGCAGTCGCGGCTGTGGCTCGGTTTGCAGGAGGCCGTTCCTGGGGGCCGGCTTAACGGTCCGCCGCTCGGCCGGAACCGGGTGTGTCATCAGTTGAGTCTCCGGTGGGAGGGAATCGAGGCGGAAGGCTTGGCTTTGTTCGCCGATATGCAGGGCTTGGGGATCGCCACCGGGAGCGGTTGCCTGAGCCGTTCGTTGGAATCGCATCACGTGCTCTCGGCCATCGGATTGAATCCGGCGCAAACCCAACAAACCGTCACCCTGGGCATCGGCCTGGACACTGCCGAATCCGACATCGATCGGGCGGTCGAAATCCTTCGGGCGGGCGTCGAGCGGTTACGGTCGATTACGCCTCCGGCCGATTCGGCCGGCACCGGTGGTTACGGAGAAGCTTGAGACAACGCTTCCGGTTCCGCGGCGCTCGCCTCGGAGGTTTCGCCGTTGAGGCGGGCCGCGAGTTCTTGAGGGATTTTCCGGATGCTGTCGATGCGGTATCGCTTGCCCTCCAAATGTTCCAACTCGATCTCGTCGCCGGCTTCCCGGTTGAGCAGTTTCTGAGCTAAGGGCGTCAGATAACTGATCAGGCCTAGATCGGGGTCCGAATCCCAAGCTCCGAGGATCGTGAAAGTTTCCCGGGCGTTCTGGCTCAGGTCGGTGACTTCGACGACGGTTCCGGCGCAGGCGCGGGAAGGATCGCTCTCCGAAAAATCGGTGCCTTGGGCGTTCAACAGTTCGGCTTCCATCTCGGCCTTGCGCGTCATCAAGAGTTTCTGCATTTCCTTAGCCGCTTTGAATTCGTGATTTTCCCGCAAGTCGCCATAGCTGCGGGCGACCGCGATTTCCCGGGAATTGGCGGGGATCTTCTTGTGGACCAATTCGTCGTACTCGTTGCGGCGCCGCTCGAGGCTGGCCCAGGAAACGACGAGGCCCTTGGATTGAGCGTCGGCTTCGCCGGTGATCAGGGTTTGGATGTGAGGGTAGACCTTGACGATGCGGGCGAGCAACGAACGCTTGTCCATGTCGTCGAAGCAGGAAGTCAACTGCAGGGTGCGAGTCAGTTCCTTGACCACTTCCATGTCCGCCGAGGAAATCAACCGGGGCAGCAGATCCATTTCGTTCATGATGTGATCGTTGAGCCGGTTGGTTTTCTTCTCTTCCAATTGATCCCGTTCCAAGGCGGCGATCATGGAACGGAATACCTCCGAATCGAGAATGTCGGCGAAAAAGTCGAGCCGGTGTTTGGTGAGCCAGAGTAATAGTTCGCTGCTGGCTTGGTGTTGGGAGATGGCTTGGGCGATAGCCCGTTTCAGCAAGTCGAGTTGCTCGAATTCGGCGAGCAACTCGACGCTCTCGCCCACCAGCCGGGCGTTCACCCGGTTGATGACGCCCAAAAACGCGATCACCCAGTCCTCGCCCCGGGAATCCTTGAACGATTTCAACGCCTTTTTGTGCCGGACCGCGGGCAGTTGTTCCAAGATCTTGGCGACTCGGGCGTTCTCGGAAGGATGCAGCGCCATGATCTTTTCCACGACCTTATCGATGGCGGCCCCGTCCTTGGTTTTTTGCGCCGACTTCAGTTCCTGGCGGATCAGACGGGTCTGTTCCTTCGTTTCCGCGACCGTTTTCAGGGTTTTCACGATGCGGTCGAGCTCGTCGTGATTCTTTTGGGCGTGTCGCAACGACTGTTCCAGTTCCTTGATATCGGCCGTTTGTTTCTTGGCTTGGGCGGTTTCCAGCCGTTTTTGCAGCTCGGCGATTTGCTTGTCGGTTTTCGTAAACTGATCGGCGACCCGATCGTGTTCCTGGCGAGCGAGTTCGTTGGCCTTGTTCCTCGCTTCCTTCAAGGTCAGCAGCGAGGCCGAAATCTTGGCTAGCCGTTCCATCTCCTGCTGAAATTGCGACAGCTTCGATTCGGCTTTGACCAATTCGGCATGGGTATCGTTTTTCCGGGCCTCCTCGACGGTTTTCTGCCATCTGACGATGCTCTTCCGGGTTTTTCTGAGTTTGTTGTCGATCAGCGTTTTATCCGGCAGTTGGTCCTCCGATAATTCCCAACGCAGGCGTCCCGCTTCCTGAACTGCTTTCGACAGGACGGCGAAGCGTTCGGTCGTTTCCTGGGTGTGGCGCAGGTGTTTTTCGATTTCCGGCAACCGCTTTCGCCGGCGAGCCAAATCCTTTTCGGACTTGGCGGCCTGTTCGGTTTCCCCGTCTTCCCGCAGTTCTTTGATTTTCGCGGGGAGATCGTCGATGCGTTGCTGCTGTTCTTCCAGGCGATGCCGGTACTCTTCCCGTTCGGATTGGCGGGTCTTTTCCAGTTGGCGCCAATAAATCCGCGCTTTCTGTTCCGCGATCGGTTGCCAGATCGAGTCGGCTTGTTCTTCGACATTCGGCGTGCCAAGTTTCGCCCGGCGGAGCAGGTCGTCGCGGATGAACATGCCGTCCAGGGCCAAGGTCGTGTTCCGTTCGCGGAGCCGGTCGATTTCGGCGTTGAGCAGTTCGACCACGGTGGCGAAGGTTTTTTGTTTGTCGACGAAATCCTCGTGGTTCTTGGCCATCTCGGTGACGATCGGAATGCGCGCCTTGAGGCCCCGGGCCCGGCGGAATTCGGTTAACAGCCGATCGTCGATCGAAACCGAATCGGTCGTGTAGACGATGGGGTCGGTCTTGCGGAACGGGAGTTGGAAATGGCCGTCCTTCTTGAGTTCGGCGCGCACGCCGTCCCACCACTTGCGCCAGTCGGCGGCGATGACGTCGGGAACGAGGACTTTTTGGATTTGCGCGATCGTCGCCGAGCCGCCGTAACTCTTCAGCACGAGCCGGATCAATTCGACGTGATTGCGCATCGCCATGGTCTTCACCCCCGGCAGATCCTGCCGTTTACGAACCAGAATGTGATCCGGATGAATGGGATTGAGGGTGTTGGCTCCGAACCCCAAGTCCATGGAATGGGCCGGTTTGTCTTCGAAATCGATCAGAAACCGGGAATCGATGGTATCCAGCTTGGTGATTTTACCGAAACCCCAACTGCGATGGGTGCAGTAACCGAACTTGGTCAATTCAACCAAGGCGTCGATCTGTCGCGATTGAATTTTTCCGGCGGCGGCCAGTTTTTCGAACTCTTCTCTCATTTCGGGTGCGGCCGGTCAGTCAGGGCCGGAGACAGGTTAGGCATCCTAGGGAAGGGAACGGCAAGTTCCAAGACAAATCGAAACCGCGGTATCACGGACGATCGCGGACGTGACAATTCACTCGCATTATTTCCGGGAATTCCTAGGTTGGAGGCATGAAGCACTACGGTTGGTTGCTCCTGGCGGCGCTCTGGGCGGCCGGTTGCGGCGCTCCGGTCGACGAAGCGGCCGAAGGCGAGCCGGCGGCGTTGCGGATCGCGGTGATTCCGAAGGGCACTACTCATGAGTTTTGGCGTTCGGTCGAGGCCGGAGCCCGCAAGGCCGAACAGGAATCGGGCGGCCGCATCCGGGTGTTTTGGAAGGGGCCGTTGCGCGAGGACGATCGGGATCAGCAGATCCAGGTGGTGGAGCAATTCATGGCGCAACGCGTCGCCGGGATCGTGTTGGCTCCCTTGGATTCGCAGGCGTTGGTTCGGCCGGTCGCGACCGCGCGGAAGGCAGGCATCCCGACGGTGATCATCGATTCGGGATTGCAGTCGGACCAGTTGGTCAGTTTCGTGGCCACCGATAATTTCAAGGGCGGGGAAATGGCCGGAACCTACCTCGCCGAGTTGATGGGCGGCAAGGGCCAGGCGATCTTGTTGCGCTACGCGGTCGGTTCGGCCAGCACGGAGCAGCGCGAGGCCGGATTTCTGAACGCCTTGCAGGCTTGGCCGGAGATTCGGCTGATTTCCTCGGATCAGTACGCCGGCCCGACTCGGGAAACCGCTTACCAAGCGTCGCAGAACCTGCTCCATCGGTTCGGGCGGGAAGTGGAGGGGATTTTCTGCGTCAACGAAAACTCGACCATCGGGATGACCAAGGCCTTGCGGGAAATCGGCCGCGCCGCCGGCCAAGTGAAGCTGGTCGGGTTCGACGCCGGCTCGCAGTCGATCAAGGATTTGAAAAACGGCGATGTCCAGGGGTTGATCGTACAGGATCCCTTGCGGATGGGGTACGAGGGGGTCAAGACGTTGGTTCGGTATCTGGACGGCGGAGTCGTCGACGAGCGCATCGATACGGGGGTTACTTTGGTGACCGAATCCAACTTGGAGGATCCGGACGTGCGCCCGCTGCTGTATCCTCCCCTGGAGCGGTATCTACCTTGAACTCGATGGCCGTTTCACGTTTGCGCCTGGCCGGAGTCGTCCGCTCTTTCGGGGCGACCCGGGCGTTGCGGGGCGTGGATTTCGAATTGGCTCCGGGCGAAGTTCACGCCTTGATCGGCGAGAACGGGGCCGGCAAGAGCACGCTGATCAAGATCGTCGGCGGTATCTTGCGAGCTGACGCCGGAGTCGTCGAGTTGGACGGAAAGCCGTATCGGCCTGCCAATCCCTTGTCGGCCCGGCGCCGGGGGATCGCCGTGATTCATCAGGAGTTGAGCCTGGCGCCCGATTTGTCGGTCGAGGAAAACGTCCTGTTGGGGCGGGAGCCGAGGCGGTTCGGTTTCGTCGCGACGGGACAGCGGCGCCGCCAAGCCCGGCAGGCGTTGGCGCAACTGGGTCGGGAAGCGATGGACTTGCGGCGCCCGGTGCGGGAACTGGGTTTGGCCGAGCAACAGATGGTGGAGATCGCTCGGGCGTTGGTCGATCGCCCGCGGGCGCTGTTGATGGACGAACCCACCAGCAGTTTGACCCGGCTCGACACGCAACGGCTGTTTGAGGCGATTTCGCGATTAAAGCAGGCCGGAGTCAGCGTCATCTACGTCAGTCATTTTTTGGAAGAGTGCCGCCAAGTCGCCGATCGTTACACGGTGTTGCGGGACGGCCGCAGCGTGGCGACCGGGGAAATGAGCCGGGTTACCTTCGGCGAATTGGTCCGGGCGATGGCCGGCGAAGACTCGGGCGAATTCCGGCGCCGGACCGAGCGGCCCCCGGGAGACGTCGTTTTCGAACTGGATCGAATCTGCGGCAAGACCTTGCCGCGGGAAGTGTCGTTGTCGCTGCGCCGGGGGGAAATCTTGGGGATCGCCGGTTTGGTGGGAGCGGGACGGACGGAAACCTTGCGCGTTTGTTTCGGACTCGACGCGTTGCGCGGCGGCCGGTTGCGGGTCAAGGGCCGCTGGGACCGGGGCCGTTCGCCTCGGGGCCGGTTGCGGCAGGGAGTGGGGTATGTCAGCGAGAGCCGCAAGGAGGAGGGATTGCTGCTGGAGCGAAGTGTAGCCGACAACCTGACCCTGACCCGGTTGGAACCGTGTTCCCGCTGGGGTTTTATCGATCGCTCGGCCCAAAACCGGGCGGCTTCCCGTTGGATCGACGAACTGTCGGTGAGCGCCGCCGGCCCCCGGCAATCCGTGCGGGAACTTTCCGGCGGCAATCAGCAGAAAATCGCGATCGGCCGGTTGTTGCATCACGACGCCGATATCCTGTTGTTGGACGAACCGACCCGGGGCATCGACGTGGGGAGCCGCTTTCGCATCTATCGCTTGATTCACGAATTGGCCGAACAGGGACGGGCCGTGTTGCTGGCCAGTTCCTATCTGCCCGAGTTGCTCGGGATTTGCGATCGGATCGCCGTGATGCGCCGGGGAGAGTTGGTGGCGGATCGTCCGGTTGCCTGCTGGAACGAGTCCCGTCTGTTGGCGGCGGCCGCCGGCGAGGGTAACGAGACGCATGAAAGCTGAACGCCGCTGGCGATCCTGGCGACCCGCCGCCGGACCTTTGTTCGGGTTGGCGGCCGTGCTCGCGCTCTTCGCCGTCGATCCGGAATTGCGGGCGATTTTCTTTTCGGGGAGCAACGCCAAATTGGTGTTGACGCAGACGGTGATCGTGGCGGTCGGAGCGTTGGGGATGACCCTGGTGATCGTGAGCGGAGGGATCGATCTGAGCGCCGGTTCGGTCGTGGCCTTGACCGGCGTGGTGGCTGCTTCCTTGTTGGTGGCCGCCGTTCCGCCGGTATTGGTCGTGATCCTGACGTTGGCCGCCGGCGCCCTGATCGGATTCGTCAACGGTTCGATTATCGCCTGGGGACGGATGATTCCGTTCATCGTGACGCTGGGCATGATGGGCGTGGCGCGCGGTTTGGCCAAGTGGTTGGGGAACAACCAGACCGTCAATCCCGCCGATAATTCGCTCAACCTCCTGATGGAACCGAGGCAACCGTTGCAGTTTTTTCCGTTGCCGCCGGGAGTGTGGTTGGCGGCGGGACTGGCGGCGGCGATGGCGGTGGTGATGTCGCGTACGATTTTCGGCCGTCAAGTGTTCGCCATTGGTTCGAACGAGGAGGCGGCCCGGCTTTGCGGCATTCCCGTTCGACGGCGGAAGATCGCTATTTACGCCTTGGCCGGCTTGTTCTTCGGCATGTCCGGGCTCCTGCAGTATTCCCGGTTGACCCAGGGCGATCCGACCGTCGCTTTCGGTTTGGAACTGGAGATCATCGCCGCAGTCGTGATCGGCGGAGCCAGTCTGAACGGCGGTTCCGGGAGTATCGTCGGCAGCGTGATCGGCGCTTTGATCATGGCCGTGCTCAAAAGCGGTTCCGGGCAGCTGAACTGGCCTACCTACATGCAAGAGATCGTCATCGGCGCGGTCATCGTGCTGGCGGTCGGGTTGGATCGGTTGCGGGAGTGGCGAACCGGACGGTGACCGGGGCACAGCGATCGGGCCGGTAAATTAAGCATTGACCGATTGGCCGAAACGGAGTTGTTTTGCATGGTTCGATCAAGGTAGTATGAATGATATTTCTTCGAGTTCGTTGTCCTCTGACGACGCCTCTGCCATCGATGGGTTGAGGGAGGTTTATCTGCAGATGCGCACCGAGTTGGGCAAGGCGATCGTCGGGCAGCACACGGTCATCGAGCAATTGGCCATTTGCCTCTTCGCCCAGGGCCACGGTTTATTGATGGGAGTGCCCGGCTTGGCCAAGACGCTGCTCGTGAGCCGGCTGGCTCAAACGATGGATTTGAGTTTCAGCCGGATTCAGTTCACTCCGGATTTGATGCCGATGGATATCACCGGCACGGACATTCTGCAGCAAACGACGGAAGGGCGCCGGGATTTCGAATTCATGAAGGGCCCGGTGTTCGCCCACATCGTCTTGGCCGACGAAATCAATCGCGCTCCTTCGAAAACCCAGGCGGCCATGCTGGAGGCCATGCAGGAACATCGCGTCACGGCGGCGGGGCGTTCGTGGGAGTTGGAAGAACCCTTTTTCGTGTTGGCGACTCAGAACCCGATCGAGCAGGAAGGAACCTATCCCTTGCCGGAAGCCCAACTCGACCGGTTCATGTTCATGATCGAAGTGGATTATCCCGATCTGGACGAGGAGATGGAGATCGCCCGGGTGACCACCGGCGACCGGCAACCGGAACTGAAGCAAATCCTGGATACCGAACGGGTGCAATTCTATCAGCAGTTGGTTCGCCGGGTGCCGGTCCCGGATCATATCTACCGGTTCGCGGCGCGTCTGGCCCGGCGCACCCGGCCGACCGACAAGGAAACCGCCGATTGGACCAAACCGCTGGTTAATTGGGGTGCCGGCACGCGGGCGGTGCAGTATCTGATTTTGGGAGCCAAGTCGCGGGCGGCGTTGTTGGGCAGTTACATGGTTCGCCTGGAGGACGTCGTCGCGATCGCCGAGCCGGTGATGACCCATCGGGTGGTGACTTCGTTCGGGGCCGAATCGGAGGGCGTCAGCGCCCGGCAGATCGTTGCCCGCGTGGTCGAGGAACTGATTAAAGAAGCTTGAGCCGTGAGCAAGGGGGACGAGCTCCGCCGGCGATTTCCGGAAGACAAGGTGCTGGCCCGCCTGTCGGCGCTGGGCCTCGTCGCGCGTTATCCGATGTTGGGCAACGTGGCCGGCAAGCACCGCAGCCCCGTGCGGGGTTCGAGCCTGGAGTTCGCGCAGTATCGCGAATATGTCCCGGGCGACGACCCGCGGCGGATGGATTGGCGCATGTGGGGCCGGTCGGACCGGTTCTACATCAAGGAATTCGAGGCCGACACCAATTTGCGGCTTTGTTTGATTGTGGACACCAGCGGCTCCCTGGCCTACGAGGCGAACGGGATTTCGAAGGCGGAGGTCATGAAGAAACTGGCCGCCACTCTGGCCTATGTCGCTTCCCGCCAGGGCGACGCGGTCGGGCTGTTCGGCGTCGGCGAACGGTTCCATACACAGATTCGGCCGCGGCGAAACGCCACGCATTTGCGGGTCGTGCTGAATGCGTTGGACGCGCTGGAAATCGGCGGTAAAACGGGGCTGGACTCGGCGCTGCACGAGGCCGCCGAGAGCACCAGGCAACGGGCGTTAGTCGTCGTGATTTCCGACCTGTTCCTCGAACCGGAAGTATTGAATCGTTGTTTTCGGCATTTGCGATATCGCCGGCACGACGTCTGCGTGTTCCATCTGTTGGACCGGAGCGAGGTGGCTTTCGAATTTCATCGCCCAACCCGCTTCCGGGATTTGGAGGGCGACGGGGCGATTCTGACCGATCCGGGATTGGTGGCCCGGCCCTACCGGAAGGCCATGGACGATTGGCTGGGCGAATTGGGCAAGGTCATGCGCGATAGCGCCGTGGATTACCGCCGGGTCAGCCTGCACGAAAATATCGAGGACGTGCTCCTGCGATTTTTGCTGGGACGCAAGCCGAAGCCGAAGGGGGACCGGCAGCGATGAGTTTTCTGCAACCCTGGATGCTGTTCGCGCTGCCGCTGGTCGCGTTGCCGATCGTGATCCATCTGATCAATCGCCAGCGGTACCGCACGGTTCCCTGGGCGGCGATGATGTTTTTGCTCAAGGCTCAACGCCTGGAACGGGGGATGGCCCGGTTGCGGTATTGGCTGATCATGTTGTTGCGCATGGTGGCGGTTGCCGCCATGCTCTTCGCCGCGAGCCGGCCCCTGGTTTCGGAACGTTTGGGCGGATTTCAACTGGGAGGTCCGGAAATGACCCTGGTGGTGCTGGACCGGTCGGCGAGCATGGAGGCCAAGGAGTTGCAGACGGATCGCTCCAAGCGCTCGGTAGCTCTGGAGAAACTCGCGGATCTGCTTTCCCGAAGGCAGCACGGGAAGCGGCTGGCGTTGCTCGACAGCGGGACCGGCGCGGTTCGCCAATTAGATAATCCGGCCCAACTCGCGGAAAGTTTTTATACCCGGGCGACGGCGGCCGGCGCCGATCTGCCGGGCCTGTTGGAGCGAGCCCTGAGCTATTTGCAGGCCAACGAGGCCGGAAGAGTGGATTTGTGGATCTGTTCCGACTTGAGCGCTTCGGATTGGGACGCCGCCAGCGGCCGTTGGACGGCGATCCGGGAATCGCTGGCCGAGTTGAAGGGCGTGCAGCTTTACTTGCTGTCTTACGGCGAGAGGCCGCAAGACAACCTCTCGATCCGGGTCGAAAACGTGCGGCGGCGGCAGGGCGTCGATACTTCCGAACTGGTTTTGGACGTGACGGTCCGGGCTTGGGACCGCCAGCGGTCCGGCAGCGTGTCGGTGACGTTCGAGATTAACCAGGTGCGGTCGCTCGTCGAATTGGAATTGGCGTCCGGAGCCGCTTCGCTGACCGGCCACCGGATTCCCGTCGGGGACCAGGTTCTTTCCGGGTGGGGGTCGGTCGAAATTCCGCCCGATTCGCAACCGGCCGACAACCGGTATTATTTCGCTTTCGCCGAGCCGCCGGTTCGGCAAGCCGCGATCGTCACGGACGACTCCAAGGTGGGCGATACGATTCGCCTGGGTTTGGAGATTCCCTCCGAGATCGGGGTGCAACACGCGGTCGAAGTCGTGCCGGCTTCCCGGGCCGGAGCGATCGATTGGGAAGAGTTGGCCTTGCTCGTTTGGCAGGCGTCGTTTCCGGCCGAGCCCCTGGCCGGCCAGATTCGGGATTTCGTCGATTCGGGCAGAGCGGCTCTGATCTTTCCTCCGGAGCGGGTGGACGACGCTTCGCTTTTCGACGCCCGGTGGAGCGATTGGCAAGCGCTGACCGGCGAGGAACAACGACTTACCTGGTGGCGGGGAGATACGGATTTGCTGGCTCGAACCGCGGCCGGCGATCCTTTGCCCTTGCAGCAACTGCGGATTTTTCGGCACCGGCAACCGCAGGTCGGATCGGCGATCCCGTTGGCTTGGCTCGAGGGCGAGCGGCCATTGCTGGTTCGTTCGGCCAGCGGCCGGGGCCACGTCTATTTTTGGGGCACCTTGCCGATGTCCGGTTATTCCACCCTGGAGCAGGACGCCGTAGCCTTTTACGTGATGTTGCAACGCGCTCTGACCCGAGGGAGCAAGGGATTGCTCGAGGTCGAGCAGCTGGACGCCGGTTTCGAGTTGCAGGAGCGGTTGGCGACCGCCGCGCCGGTCGCGCCGGTCCAGGCGGCTCCCCTGGTTTCGGAACGGGGACTGCTCGCCGGAGTCTATCGCCGGGAGAACCGTTGGTTAGCGATTAACCGGAGCCCGGCGGAGGACGATCCGGCGATCGTTTCGGAACCGGATTTGGAGCGGCTGTTTCAGGGTCTTTCTTGGGTGCGGATCGACGATCAGGTAGCGGATCAGTCGTTGCTGGCCAGCGAGATCTGGCGGTTGTTGTTGGTGTTGCTGGCGGTTGCGCTCGTGCTGGAGGCCTTCATGTGCCTGCCGGATCGCGCCCGGCGGCCGGCGAGTTCGGGGGAAGTTTGATGGAAGGACAGGAAGGTTTTGCGTTTGAAGCGACCTCGACCGTACTGGCCTTGGCCCTGATCGTGTCGGCCGGGGCGGGGTTTCTGTGTTGGACGGCTTGGCGAAGGAGCGGCTTTCACCGCGGGACGGGGTGGTTGGAGGCGTTGCGTTGGGTGTTGCTGACGTTGGTGATGGCCACGCTGTGCCAACCGGAATGGGTGGGGATCCGCTCGTCCGCCCGGGTGGCTCCCTTGGTCGTGTTGTGGGACCGGTCGGTGAGCATGGAGATTAGCGACGTGCTGGAAGGTCTGCCTTCCGGTTCGACTCCCGTCAGCCGGGCCGAGGCGATCGAGCCGTTGGCGGCCGAGACGGCCTGGGCGGCGGCGGAAAACGATCGCGCCGTCGTGATCGAATCTTTTTCCTCCCGGCTCGACGTTCCGGAGGAGGGCACCGACCTCGACGACGCGCTGGATCGCGTGCTGGAAAAGTATGCCCATTTGCGGGGACTAGTGTTGTTGACGGACGGAGCCTGGAACGTCGGAGACTCTCCGGCGCAAGCGGCTACCCGGTTGAAGACTCGGGCCGTGCCGGTGTTCGCGGTGGGAGTCGGCAGTCCGACGCCGTTGCCGGATCTGGCTCTGGAACGGTTGGTGGCTCCCACGTTCGCCGTGGTCGGCAAGCCGTTGAGAATTCCCTTCGAAGTCCGGAGCAGCCTGGGGCAGGATCGGGAACTCACGGCCGTTTTATCGGTCGCCGGTCAAGGAGTGGCCAACCAATCGGTGCTGGTGCCGGCCATGGGAACGGCTCAATCGGGAGTTTCCTGGACCCCGGCGGAAGTCGGCGACTTTTCCCTGACTTTGGAAATCGATCGGGATCCGGCGGACCGGGTAGCGGACAACAACGCGATCACCGTGCCCGTCGCCGTGCGGAAGGAGGAATTAAAAGTGTTGGTGATCGAATCCTATCCGCGCTGGGAGTACCGTTATTTACGCAACGCGCTGGAGCGCGACCCGGGGGTGCAGGTGACTTGCCTGCTGTTCCAGCCGGATTTGCCGGCGATGGGCGGCGGTCGTTCCTATATCGATAAGTTTCCCGATTCGGCCGCGCTTAACGGTTTCGACGTCGTCTTTTTGGGGGACGTCGGTTTGGGGGAGGACGGATTGTCCCAGGAACAGGCGCTTAATCTGAAGCGGTTGATCAGTTCTCAGGCTTCCGGAATGGTGTTTCTGCCGGGCCGCTTGGGGCGGCAGCGAAGTTTGGCCGCCGGTCCTCTGGCCGAGTTGTATCCGGTAGTCGACGATCCGGCCAGTCCTCGGGGGCGCGGTTCGCGGCAGCAGGCGCAGATCCGGTTGACTTCGCTCGGAGAGAGCAGCCTGTTGACGCGGCTGGCCGAAACGGACCGGGAGAATGCCGAGATTTGGCGCAAACTGCCCGGGTTCTATTGGCACGCGGGAGTGCAGCGGGCGAAACGGGGCGGCGAAGTGCTGGGCGTGCACGAAAACGCGACGACAAGTTTCGGGCGCGTTCCGCTCATCGTCACCGGAACTTACGGCGCCGGGAAAACGCTTTTCATGGGAGTCGATAGCGCCTGGCGTTGGCGCGAAGGCGTCGAGGACCGTTATCACTATCGGTTTTGGGGCCAGGTGGCCCGTTGGATGGCCTACCAGCGACAGAAGGCCCAGGGCCGTTCCATGCGTTTGTTCGCTTCGCCGGATCATCCGCGCGTGAACGAACGGATTACGCTGCATGCCAACGTGCTCGATGCCTTGGGCGATTTAGTGGAAGCGGGCAAGGTAACGGTCGACATCGCCGTGCCCTCCGGCCGGACCGAAACGGTCAGGCTACGGCCCGGGCGGAGCGGCGAACGGGGCTTGTTCGCGGGGAGTTTCGTGCCTCAGGAATCCGGCAACTACGTATTGACCGCCGAGAGCGAGGGAACCGGGGCTTCGGTCGAGACCACGTTGTCGGTTCAAGGTTACGATCGGGAACGGCAGGAACGATTGGCCCGGTTCGACGTCCTGGAAGAATTGGTGGAGATCGCCGGCGGCGAAATGGTGCCCTTGGCCGCAGCGGGGGAATTGCCCGAACGTTTGGTGGCGTTGCCCGAGCCGGAATCGGCCCTTCACCGGCTTCGTATCTGGGCTCATCCGGGATGGTGCGCTTTCCTTATTTTTCTGATGGGGGTATTCTGGGCGGGACGCAAACTGAACGGAACCGTTTAGCGGTTCGGCAAAGGAGGTGACGGCGATGAACCAAGCCAATTCGGAAAGCGGGAGCGAAGCCATTGGCTTGCCCGAACGGATGCGGTTTTCCCTGGAGCGATTCCGGCACCGCGTTTGGACCGTCAAGATCGCCGAAGGTTTTCTGGCCGGGTTGTTCGGCTTGCTCCTTTCTTACCTGGCGGTGTTCGGCCTGGACCGGTTCTACGACACGCCTCCGGCGTTGCGGACGGCGCTTTTGGTCGGGGGCGGCGTCGGCCTGTTCGTGCTATTCCCGCTCAAATGCCACAATTGGGTCTGGCGGCAGCGGCGACTGGATCAAGTCGCCAGATTGGTGAGCCGCCGGTTTCCCCGGTTCGGCGACCACTTGTTGGGAATCGTGGAATTGGCTCGGGCCGTCGATTCGGGCGATCGCCGCGAGTCGTTGGTTCGGGCCGCCATTCGGCAGGTCGACGAGGAATTGTCCAAACGGGATCTGGCCGACGCCGTGCCGTCTCCGCGCCATCGGCGCTGGGCGCTGCTGGCGGCGATACCCGGGTTGATGGCGGTGCTCGTTTTGGCGACCGTGCCGGCGGCGGGAGGCAACGCTCTGGTTCGCTGGTTAATGCCCTGGTTAGCGGTGGAGCGGTATACCTTCACCCGGTTGGAATCGATTTCCGGAGGGCCGGTAGTGCCCTATGCCGAACCTTTTCAGGTCGTGGCGAGCCTGCGGCCGGATTCGGAGTGGAAACCGGCCGACGCCCAGGCGAGCATCGGTCGGCAACCAGCGGTTTCGACCGAATTGCTGGAAGGCCGCTATCGGTTTTCCCTGCCGCCTCAAACCCGGGAAGGAGAAGTGTCGGTGAAGGTCGGGGACGTCAGAGCGGCGGTGCCCATTCGTCCCGTGCTTCGTTCTTCCCTTCAGGAACTTTCGGCGACGATTTCGTTCCCGGAATATCTGCAACGGGCCGAACCGCGACAGGAGGACGCCCGGGGCGGGACGATCGGGGCCGTAAAGGGCAGCCAGGTGACGTTCCAGGCCTTGGCTAATCGTCCATTGGCCGAGGCGATTTTGGATGGGCGCGCCCAGAAAATCGAGGAGGCTCGGGTAACCGCCGAGAGCATCGCGGTGACGGCCGATTCCGAGCATTTGCTGGCCTGGAAGGACGAGTTCGGACTCGCGGGCAAGGAGGCGCAAGTGCTTCGGATCAGGGCGTTGGAGGATCTCGCGCCCAAGATCAGGCTCGGCAGATTGGAGAATCACCGGGTCGTCTTGGCCGACGAGACGGTATCGTTCGAAGTGATCGCCGGCGACGATTTCGGGATTCGCCGGACGAGTTTGGCCTGGGAAGGCGTCCGGCATGAAGTGTTGAATCCCGATCCCGATCGCGGGGAACGAACAATCGTCTCGGGCGACCCCGGCCGGGAAACGATGAACGTGGCGGTGACCTTTTCCGCCGAGCGGGAAGGCGTTCGCCCTCAGAGCCTGCGGATGTGGGCCGAAGCGGTCGATTATTTTCCCGAGCGGGAGCCTTCGCGTTCGCAGGATCTGGTGATTCATATTTTGTCGCCCGAGGAACATTTTCTGTGGTTGACCGAGCAGTTGTCGCGTTGGAACGACGCGGCCCTGGAAGTGTATGATCGCGAACTGGAACTGCACCGGATCAACGAAACCTTGAGTCAATTGGATCCCGGCGAACTCGCGACTTCGGAACGTCAGGCGGAATTAAGCCGGCAGGCGGAGGCCGAGCGGCGGAACGCCGCCCGGTTGGCTTCGTTGGTCGATAGCGGCCAGGAACTGCTGAGTCAGGCGGCGCGCAACGAGGAATTCGATCCCGAGCAACTGGATTCTCTGGCCCAGATGTTGCAGAAACTCGAGGAAATCGCCGGCGAGCGCATGCCTTCGGTGGCCGAATTGCTGGCAGAGGCCGCGGCGCAAGCGGGAAACCCGGCCGAACCGGCCGCAGCCGGTGATTCATCGACCGAAGCGCCGGAGCCAGGCAACCGGGGATCAGAAGGAAGTCGGAGCGACGCGTTGGAACCAGCGGAGAAGTACGGCCCCGAGGCCGAGGACATTCAAGGATTGGACGAGATCCCGGAAGATCCCAACGAATCGGGAGCGGGCGCCGGGGTCGATCGAAGCGAGCGGCCCGGCGGCGAGCCCGGTTTTTCTCCGGCTAATCCGACGCCGGGAGTAGGAGATACCGAGTCGGGATTCAATCCTGAGGAACCGGGCAGCAACTCGGCCCAGGTCAAAGGCGGTTTGGGATTGCCGAGGACGACGCTTCGCGGCAGCGGCAACAGCTCCGAAGGGCAACCGGCAACCGCTTCGCAACTGGCGTTGGAAGCGGTTGCCGAACAGCAGGAATTGCTGGACGCTTTCGCCGAATTGGCCGAGGAAATGAGCCGGTTGTTGGCGGGATTGGAGAATTCCACTTTCGTCAAGCGCTTGAAAGCCGCTTCGCGAAAACAGATCGATCTGGCTACGGAACTGAACGAACTGGACAGCTTCGGCAGGGATGGGGAGCGGACTCCGGACGCGCCCCAACGCCGAGCGTTGGGCGGCCGTCAGGAGGAAACGGCCGACCGGGTGTTTTTGATTCAGGAAGACCTCGAAGCCTATGTCGACCGCCGCTTCGACGAAAGTTACAGCCGGGTAGCCGAGGAGATGAAAACGACTAACGTAGTCGTCGAACTTCGGGGAGTTTCGAAACGTATCGGCGGCGAAGGCGTCGGCCGGGCGGTTATCGACAGCGAGTTCTGGTCGGATACTTTGGATCGTTGGGCCGAACAATTGGTCGCTCCGCTGGACCCTTCCGGATCGTCGTCGCAAGACATGGTCGAACTGCCTAATTTGCCGCCGGAGATCATATTGGAAGTTCTGCGGATTATCGATCGGGAGATGCAATTGCGAGAAGAGGCGCGCGAGTGGGGCCAACTAGACGAAACCGGGAACGATTATCGGGAACGGGGCGCCCGGCTCAGCGAGATCCAGACCGAGTTGTCGGAAAAAACGCGTGATTTGGCTACTCGTATTTGGGAATTGCCCGAAGCGGATCAATGGCAAAACGCTATCAATAAATTAACCGCCGCGGCGACGGTCATGGATGAAGTCCGGGGAAGATTCGATCGGTTGGAATCGGGTCCGGCGACCATCGCGGCCATTACCGAAGTCATCGAGATTTTATTGCAGGCCGGACGCGTGCCGAATGCGCCGATGGTCGTCAACGCGCCGCCGACTACGACGCCGGCTCTCTTGTTGATGGGGCTCGGCGACGACAGCCGCCAGGCTAACGTTCAGGTTCGGGCTCCGGGACAGGCCACCGGTAAAGCCGGCCGGGAACTTCCGGCGGAATACCGGCGTGGCTTGGACGCTTATCTGAACGCGTTGGAAACTCGAGCCGAGCGATGAACGTCGGGAAGCGGACGAATTTTATCGAACGATAACGGGGAATCGAACCGGTGCCGGGGGAGCTTGGAAACTGGAACAGCGGGAAGGCAGGGATAAGGCGTTATCAGCTGGTCGTACGGCCGGGGGCGTCAGGTTGGAACGAGATGGAGCAGGAAGTTCAATGGCGCAGGCAGCCGGCCGGCTTGAAAGACGACGACGTTGAGCGGAACGGATCGAGGAAAGTGAATTTCGGAGAACGATCGTTTCAGGTGGTGTAAAACGAGCTTGGCAGGATCGTCCGGGGGGGCGATGACGTTAATAACAGAGTTTTCACGGATGAAATTTACATTGAGGATGGGAATAGCTGCCGGCTGGCTTTGGGGGGCCGTCGTTTGGGCTCAGATACCGGCCTTGGCACCGGTCGATGACGAAAAAACCGTTCGCCGACATATTGCTTGGCTGATATCTGAGCAATTCGGGTTGGACCGGGAGCGGTCCGCTAAACTGGATATGGTTTTGTCGGCGGAGCCGATTCCATTGGTGGGAGAGGGTGTGGCAATTCGACGGGTCGGATCGATTCCGGTTAGGATCTTGGTCCAAGTGGTGATTTCTCGCAACGGCCTTTTGGCCTTGGTAGACGTTTTGAGTCGAGAACAATTGGAAGTTTTGTTCGTATCGATTCAGGCCCGAAAAAACCGGGCGGATCAAGCCGCTATTAATCGAATAATCGCCGTACTGGATTCAATATTGAGTTTGTCGACGGAGCAACGGGAGCAGGTGAATACAGTTTTGACAAACGAGATATATGATAAATCTGTATATCTACTGAGCGAGCGAATCGTTACGCTGGCTCATTTAACTAGCCAAATGATTCGACCGCATTTTGGAGGACCAACAGATCCTGATTTATTGAGGCGGTCGCTTACGAAGCCGCAACGCAGGGTATGGTTGTTAGTCCAGGAGATTTGTGGGATGCGGCCTCACTTGATGGAAAGATTGAGCGTTGAATTATCGTTGCGGGATCGTACCAATAATCTGTTGAGGCGTGGTTTCAGAACTGAGTTTGAAAGAATTAGATTTGGTCGAGGAATTCTTAATGAAATTGATCCTGAGGAAATTGATCTTGGGGAAATGGATCCTGGGGAAATGGACGAATTGCCATTTATTCAAAGAAGCATTTGGCAAGCACTCAGTCAGGGTGCCGATCCTGATGACTTGCGACGAACACTGATGTCAGGGGATCCCGAAGCGGTTGGCGATATGTTGTTTGGAGAAAAAAACGAAGACCGCAATCCGGTGGAGAAGTTCGTGATGGCCGTGATGGAGGCGCACGCCGAATCGTTCGGGGAACTGGATGAAGCGGCTGTCAATCGTTTGACTCTGGCAGGGCGGGGAACTTTCCGGCAAATGTTAAGCGAGGAAAAAACCAAAGCCGCCAGGTCCCCAGAGGCACAAGACGACAGAGAACCCAGAAGGGAGATTCGCCTCCCGAGGCGTGGAGAGGAACGTAAAATCGAGAACTTGCCGAAATACACTCGTTCTTTGTGGGAACGAATCTTGCGAGGCGTTGCGGATTTTCCGCTTTATCGCCGGACGGTCGAAGAAGTGCTGTCTCAGGAAGCCTACGCCGAATACTTGGCTATTCGACGGGAGCGGGCTAATTTTCAATTGACCGCGAAACGGCAAGCTGTCTTGGCGCAATTGGATTTGCGGGTATTGTTGAGTCGAAAGCAAAGGGATCATGCCGAGGCGTGGTTGGCTCAGAGCGATACCAATCTTTCGATTTCGGAGCTGTATCGGCAAATGACCGAGGAACTTGATCGGGAGTTGTTTACCGATTGGCAACGGTCTCATTGGCGGTAAACGCTTTGGTCCCGGAGGATTTCAAGCGACTTTCGTGCTGGCAGTTGATAGTGTCGGACAGGAATTGCCCTCGGAATACCGGTGCAGCCGTTACGCCTAGCTGACTGCTTCGGAGGACGCCCCGAACGATGGGCGGTAGCAAGTGGACATAGCCGACCGGACGATAACGGGGAATCGAATTGGTGCCGACAAGAGTTCGGAAATCGTAGCGATAACGACAGGCCGATTGTCGACGGCTTCCGGGCAAGAGGGTGCCGGAGGAAAATCATCGGCTCGGAGAGTTGAAGGCCAGCGATGGCGACTGAAACGGATCGAGGAAAGGCAATTGCGGAGAAAGTTGTTTCCGATATCGTTCCGATCAGGTACAACGAGATTGGCAGGACCGTCCCGAGGACGATGACGTTATTAATCGAGTTATCACGGATGAAATTCACGGCGAGGATGGGGATAGCTGTCGGCTGGCTTTGGGGGGCCGCCGTTTGGGCTCAGTTACCGGTCTTGGCACCGGTCGATGATAAAAAACCGTTCGTCGACATATCGCTTGGCTGATATCCGAGCAATTCGGGTTGGACCAAGAGCGATCCGATAAGCTGGATGCGGTTTTGTCGGCGGAGCCGATTCCATTGGTGGAAAAGGGTGTGGCAATTCGATCGGGCGGATCGATTCCGGTTAGGATCTTGGACCAAGCGGTGACTTCCCGCAACGGCCTTTTGGCCTTGGTAGACGTTTTGAGTCGAGAACAATTGGAAGTTTTGTTCGTATCGATTCAGGCCCGAAAAAACCGGGCGGATCAAGCCGCTATTAATCGAATAATCGCCGTACTGGATTCAATATTGAGTTTGTCGACGGAGCAACGGGAACAGGTGAATACAATTTTGAGAAACGAGATATATGTTAAATCTGTATTTCTACTGAGCGAGCGAATCGTTATGTTGGCTCAATTAACTAGCCAAATAAATCGACCGCATTTTGGAGGACCAACAGATCCTGATTTTTTGGGGCGGTCGCTTACGAAGCCGCAACGCAGGGTATGGTTCCTAGTCCAGGAGATTTGTGGGATGCGGCCTCACCTGATGGAAAGATTGAGCGATGAATCATCGTTGCGGGATCATACCAATCAGTTGAGGATTGGTTTCATAACTGAGTTTCAAAGAATTAGATCTGGTCGAGGAAATCTTAAGGACATTGATCCTGGGGAAATAGACGGATTGCCTTTTATTCAAAGAGGCATTTGGCAAGCACTCAGTCAGGGTGCCGATTATGATGACTTGCTACGAACTCTGATGTCAGAGGATCCCGGAGCGATCGGCGATATGTTTTTTGGGGAAAAAGGCGAAGACCGCAATCCGGTGGAGAAGTTCGTAATGGCCGTGATGGAGGCGCACGCCGAATCGTTTGGGGAACTGGATGAAGCGGCTGTCAAACGTTTGACTCTGGCAGGGCGGGGAACTTTCCAGCAAATGTTAAGCGAGGAAAAAACCAAAGCCGCCAGGTCCCCAGAAAAACAAGACGACAGAGAACCCAAGAGGGTGTTTCCCGTTCCGAGGCGTGGAGAGGAACGTAAAATCGAGAACTTGCCGGAATACACTCGTTCTTTGTGGGAACGAATCTTGCGAGGCGTTGCGGATTTTCCGCTTTATCGCCGGACGGTCGAAAAAGTGCTGTCTCAGGAAGCCTACGCCGAATATTCGGCTATTCGACGGGAGCGGGCTAATTTTCAATTGACCGCGAAACGACAAGCTGTCTTGGAGTATTTGGATTTGCGGGTATTGTTGAGTCGAAAGCAAAGGGATCATGCCGAGGCGTGGTTGGCTCAGAGCGATACCAATCTTTCGATTTCGGAGCTGTATCGGCAAATGACCGAGGAACTGGATCGGGAGTTGTTTACCGATTGGCAACGGTCTCATTGGCGGTAAACGCGTTGGCCCCGGAGGATTTCAAGCGACTTTCGTACTGACAGTTGATAGTATCGGACAGGAATTGCCCTCGGAAGACCGGTGCAGCCGTTACGCCTACTGACTGTTTCGGAGGACACCCCGAACGATGGGCGGCAGCAAGTGGACGTAGCCGACCGGACGATAACGGGGAATCGAATTGGTGTCGATAAGAGTTCGGAAATCGTAGCGGTAACGACAGGCCGATTGTCGACGGCTTCCGGGCAAGAGGGTGCCGGAGGAAAATCATCGGCTCGGAGAGTTGAAAGCCAGCGATGGCGAGTGAAACGGATCGAGGAAAGGCAATTTCGGAGAAAGTTGTTTCCGATATCGTTCCGATCAGGTACAACGAGATTGACAGGGCCGTCCCGAGGACGATGACGTTATTAATCGTAACTGCCTAGGTACCTGATCCTCCCATATTTCCAGTAAAAGCGACAGTTTTAAACTGTGGGGCCCGATCGAAGGCCTCGAAATCAACCGATTAACAGTTTATCGGCCAACTCTTCTGGGGCAAGACGCAAGGTCGAGATGACATCCCATCCCTGCTTTTCGGCAGTGCTGATCACCCCGCGAAGGACGGCGAAGTCGGCGGCGCCTTGCTGTGAACGAAAGCAACCGGAGATCTTCATGACTAATTTCATCATCCTTGAATCGCGCTCCGCCAGGTTATTCGTGAAGGGAATGGCCCAGTCGAACACGAACCTGAGCGAGTCTTCTCGATTCCGTTGCAACCGTTCCGCCAGATTATGACCGGTACGTTTTCTTCGGCGGCCCCGCTTGCCAGACGGCAACGGCGGTAACTCCTGGTGATACTGAATCGCCTCGTTCAAGATGTCGTCATAACGTTGGTAGATCGTTTCCCGCAAGTCTTTCGCCAGCTCGGGTGACCCGCGATTTTGATGAGTCGAATCACGCCGTTTCGCTCGCCGAACAAATCGCTCCAGAACTAATAAATACCACACCATCTTTCCCGCCCACTCCTCCTGTTGTTCCTTGGCGGCTTGTAACTCCCGCAGATGATGAGCATGGCAGTATCCGTGGATCAATTCTTCCATTTTGGGATAAGACGCAAAACTGTCGTGCACCACCCGCCCGGTCAGATCGTCGAACATTTCACCGCGACCCTCGGCGACGCGTAAGCTCGTCGTCTTTTCGGTGCTCATGACGTGTAACCACTGCGTTTTGCCTTCGATTCGTAAACCCGTCTCGTCCAAATGTTTGGGGGCCTCTCCTTGAGCTACTTGACGTTGTAACGCTGGAGCAAGCGGTCGCACTTCCTCGGCTTGGCGCCGACAGATGGTCGCGACGGTGGCCGAAGACATGTTGACTCCTGAGAGCACCTTCAGAATCTCCACGATCCGCCGCTCCGGGATCAAGTGCTTGATCCGCAGATAAACGACGTGCGCCGACAAGTTCGGCCCGAATTGGACGGGACCGTCGACTCCGGCAGGAAACGTGGCCCGGACCAGCCGGCCGCAATGGGAGCAAGAACAACGATGCGCCCGATACTCAGTCGTCTTGATTGTGCGACTGGGGACTTCTTGATCCACGAGCTGTCGAACTTGAATTTCCGGGTGCCACTCGGCAGTTTCATCGATCGCTTCCCCGCAATGGGGACAGACCGTGGGATACAATTCCTGAACGGAGTCCGGCTGGGAAGTTTGCCTCATCGTTCGCCCCTGATGACCGGGTTGTCCTCCCGAGGACTTTTTCTCGCAGTCACGCCGAGGACGACCGTTGGCGGTCGAGTTCTCTTTCTTGAAACCGTCGCCGGAAGGCGGTCTGCTGCTATTGCGACTATTCTGTGCTAACTGCCGGCGACATTCCTTGACTTGCTCGGTTAACTCGTTGATGCGACCCCGTAGTTTGGCCACTAAGGGCTCTCGCATATATAACTTGAACATTTGATTGTATTTAATTTTTTACTTTTTATTAGGTTCTATCGGATAATTCCATTCACCATGAAAACTATTCTTTTTGATGCTCAATTCTTGGAATTGTTCATCGCTAATTTTCTTTCCTGTAGGATAGTGGTTTTTGTCCAATTCGCATTCGATTTTCAACCCTGATTTGGTTGTGGTATTACCGATCAAATCCACTACAGTTTGATGATCGGTTAAAGGACGACCACTCCAATTTTGTGAAATACATGAAAACATTCGATGTTCAATTTTATTCTACTCGCTGGTTCCCGGTGGGAAATGACAAATCGTAATTGCCAATTCTAACTCATCGGCTAATTTTTGTAATTCACTTTTCCACAACCGATTACGATTGCCATTCGATCCTCCCCCGTCAGCCATGATCAATAGTTCCTTGGCATCGGAATATATTTTACGTCCCATTGATAACCACCACCGGCGAATAGTTTCTACTGCGAACTCCGCTGTATCATGATCAGTTCCCACACTAACCCATCCGGTGTTTTCCTGGACATCATACACGCCATAGGGAAGGCCTTTCGATTGGTTTTTAAGGTGCTCGCAAATATAAAGTAAATAAAAACTTGCAAAATCATGCAAACTATGCTACGTTGCATTGTGGATGAAAAAACATCAATTATTAGGGAGAAATACAACCAACTGAGTTGGCTCTTTAATGAACGAGTAAGACGTAATTGGTTAGCCAGCGAGGCCTTGTCTCTTGGTCGAGGTGGTATTGAACGCGTTCATGAAGCTACCGGTGTCAGTCGCAATACTATTCGATCGGGGATCAAGCAGCAATTCCCACTGAAGAAGAAAATCCAGTAAAAACAAGGGTTTTCTCAATCGGGTTTTCGCGCTGATTTCTTTAAATATTTTCAGCATTTCTTCCAAAACTATGCTACCTTAATGGTGGTTTCGTTGTAATCGCTGTTTTTTCGTATCTTTTCCTGACCAAAACGTGATTTGACGCTTTTTGGCCCTTGATCGGGTGCCGAAATTCGTCTTAACCCGTTCTCCCGACGTATTTTCCGGCCAGAAAAGCCCTCCGAGAGGATCTCGAGTTGTTCTCGAACTCAGGAGGCTGCGATCTGCCGGGGTCTCAGTGTCCGTCCCATGTTTTGATTCCGTTCGGCGTGCCGACCGGCCTGATCCGTCGTGGAACCAGCCGATCCTCACAATCATTCAACGAAAGGTTTTCCCTGGTGAAATTTCGCAAAAAGTTACTCAAACCCAATATCATTGGGAGGATTTGGGGGTGTTTTCGCCTCGTTCCCCGCCCCTGCCGCAAAAGCAGGTTCGAGGTCACCGACCATTTGATGAGCGCGTTTGCGGCGTTGCAGCAGAAATTTTCCTCGTTACTGGGCTTTGACGAAGCCACTCGAGGTCGGAAACGAAAGGTGACGAGCCGAAGAACCCGGGCTAACTTGCGCCGACTGTATCGCATCAAACGAGTGCCTTCTGATTCGGGATTACGCAAATTCCTGGATCGGATCAATCCCATTCATCTTCGATCCGCGTTCCTGGAACTGTTTCGGATGTTACAACGAAACGGAGTGTTGAAGCGATATTGGTGGGAAGACAAGCACTATCTCGTGTCGATAGACGGCACCGGGGTTTTCTCTTCCAACCATCTTCACTGTGAACACTGCTGTCAAAAACAACACGAAAACGGTGCGATCACCTATTACCATCAAGCCGTGGGAGCCGCCGTGGTTCATCCGGACCAGCCGGAGGTTATTCCGCTGGCACCGGAGCCGGTCAGCAAGCAATTAATCGGCTCGGAAGCCGACCCGGAGGTGGGCCCGGAGGACGAGGAACTCACCGACTTTCCATGCCGGTATATTGACCGTTACCGATGGGAAAACACCAATCAATGGCTCATCAACGATTGCGAGAGCCGAGCCATCCGGCGGCTGGTCACCAGGCTTCATCGGGAACATCCCCGCCTGAAGATCGTCGTCTTGGCCGATGGGCTTCATTCCAACGCCCCGTTTATCAAGCTCCTGAAACGGTATCGAATGTCCTTTATCATCGTCGCCAGACCAAGCAATCACGAACATTTATTCGAGCTATTTGTGAAAGCGGATGAGACCGGTGAATCCCACCGGTTCGTATGTTGGGACCAAGCTGGCGTCAAGTATACGTACATCTGGGTGAATCAACAGCCGCTGAACCAAGAAAATCCTGATCTTAAAATTAATTTTTTATGGTGCGAAATCGAAGCTCCGGGTGAAAAGCCGGCGATTTTTTCTTGGGTCACGGATTGGGAAATCAATGACTCCAACGTTCAAAAAATAGCGCGGGCCGGTCGCAGCCGGTGGCAAATCGAGGATACGTTCAATAGTTTGAAAAATCGCGGGTACCAGTTGGAGCACAATTATGGCCACGGAAAAGAACATCTCGCCACGGTTTTTCTGTTTTTGATGATGCTGGCGGTGCTGGTAGATCAAATGGAACTGATCGCCTGCTCTCTCTTTAAACGGGCGCCTCAAATGATCGGATCGCTCCAGGAAGTCTGGGTAGAAATCAGATGCCATCTTCGCATGCATCGTCTCAAGGATTGGAACCACCGCTACCAGTTACTCGGGTATGGGATGCTCGACTTCGTGCCTAAACCTGCTGCCCCCACCTAGTCGGCGATATTCTGACCGAGATCGCTAGTCGGCGACCTCAAAAAAAAACTCGATTTAGATCGAGCTCGGAGTGGTGCGTTTTGACCTCGTTCATCTATCGGGCGAAACGCAAAATAAATCACCTGATCAAGGGAAAAAACGAAATTTTATCTGAAATCAGTCTTGAAAATCCGTTTTTCGAGCGTATTTAACATATTTATAAATAAATTTCACACAATTACTATCTGGCCTGACTTCAGTGGGAATTGCTGGGGATCAAGGAGATTAAAAATGGTCAGGTTCTCAATGAAGAACGTCAACGGAAAACAGGAGCGGGACGGAAATCATTAAAAGAACTCGATCCGACCTTATTGTCAGATCTTGATGCCCTCATTGAACCAGAGACTCGAGGAGACCCTGAAAATCCACTGCGATGGACCTGCAAAAGTGCCCTGCGATTAAAAGAACAATTAAATCGAATGAGACCTAAGGTAAGTGAACGGTCAGTTAATCAATTGCTTCATGATATGGGCTATAGTCTTCAAAGCAACAAAAAGACCTTAGAAGGCAATCAGCATCCTGACCGAGATCAACAATTTCAATTTATGGAACGCAAAACTCGAGAATTTCAGAAAACCAATCAACCGGTGATTTCGGTGGATGCCAAGAAAAAGGAAAACCTAGGCCAGTATCGTAATCCAGGGAGAGAATGGAGGCCCGTAGGAGACCCCGAACTGGTCAACATGCATGACTTTCCCGATAAAAACCAATCGAAAGGCCTTCCCTATGGCGTGTATGATGTCCAGGAAAACACCGGATGGGTTAGTGTGGGAACTGATCATGATACAGCGGAGTTCGCAGTAGAAACGATTCGCCGGTGGTGGTTATCAATGGGACGTAAAATATATTCCGATGCCAAGGAACTATTGATCATGGCTGACGGGGGAGGATCGAATGGCAGTCGTAATCGGTTGTGGAAAAGTGAATTACAAAAATTAGCCGATGAATTAGGATTGGAAATTACGATTTGTCATTTCCCACCGGGAACCAGCAAGTGGAATAAAATTGAACATCGAATGTTTTCATGTATTTCACAAAATTGGAGTGGTCGTCCTTTAACCGATCATCAAACTGTAGTGGATTTGATCGGTAATACCACAACCAAATCAGGGTTGAAAATCGAATGCGAATTGGACAAAAACCACTATCCTACAGGAAAGAAAATTAGCGATGAACAATTCCATGAATTGAGCATCAAAAAGAATAGTTTTCATGGTGAATGGAATTATACGATAAAACCTAATAAAAAATAAAATTAAATACAATCAAATGTTCAAGTTATATATGCGAGAGCCCTAACTCGCTCTCGCCGACCGCGGCCGCCGTTTCGGCGGCACTTCCCTCCGTAGCGTTTTCCCCCGTCTCCGATTCGATGGCCGGCGAATTTTGGGGGCCGGATTGACGGGGTAGTTGTTCCTCCAGGATCGGCTCGGCTGGATTGCCTTCGGCCTCGTGAGAGCCCCGCTTTTCGAGTTCGGCCAGCCGGGCTTCAAGTTGCTGAATCTGTCGCTGATCGGCTTGACGTTCGATTCGTAACTCGGCAATGAGAGCTCGAGAACTCTCCAACTGCGATTGAGATAGCTGATACTTGGCCTGGGATTGCTGGAGCTGAGCTCGAGTGGCTTGTAACTGACCTTGAGACTCCTCCCACCGAGCTTGTAACCCAGAACACAGTTCGTGATCGGTGAAACCGTTGCGGTTTCCCGAAGCTTGTCACGTCTCCAAATTGCAGGAAGTCAACTTCAAGCGACTTGCAGAATCCTCAGTCTAAACAGACTGTAGCACGAAAATAACTCGAAGTCAAAAAGAAGGGGATTCGAGTACCTAGGCAGTTACAAAAATAGTTCCTAGTGTTGCGCGACAATTACTTTGCGACACCGCGACAATTACAATGCGACAAATCGGGGGGAAGGATCCCACGGTGTCTGAGGGACCTGCAGGGGGGGCAGGGCTCCGGCCACGAAGGGAAGGCGTAGCCCGACCGAAGTGGCCGGAGCCCTGCCCAAGAAAGGCTGCAAGTTCTTCTGATCGGTGGATAGTTGGCCCGTCGGCACGACCACGTGTGCGGACGGAGAACCAACATGACCAAACGACGAGTCACACCTCAGCAGAAGAAACTGTTCATGCAACTGCACACGAAAAAAGGAGTCGCGTCCGCCGCCGCCGCCATCGGGGTCCACCGATCAACGGGCTATCGGACCCTCGAAAAGGCCAAGGAACAGGCCGGAAATCAACCGTCGGAGGATTCCCCGCCCCTCCAACGCACTCGCCCGGATCCCCTGGCCACGTTCTTCGAATCCAAGGTCATCCCCATTCTGGAGCGATGCCCCGACATCAAGCCCATCACGGTGTTCCACAATTTGCTGAACACCGAACCGGAATTCAAGCCGAACTACCGCCGGACCCTGGAACGGCGGATTCGGGCGTGGCGAGCCCAAAACGGTGCGGAAAAGGAAGTCATATTCCCGCAGACGAAGCGGCCTGCCGGCACGTTCGCCATTGCCGACTTCACCCACCTGAAGTCCGGGGAAGTCACCATCCAGGGAGAATCGTTCCGGCACATGTTCTTCCACTTTCGCCTCCCATGGTCGTGCTACCGATTCGTCTCCGTGGTCGTTAACGGCGAGTCCTTCACCGCCTTGGCCGAGGGAATTCAGGGTGCCTTCGCCGAACTGGGCGGAGTCCCACACGAGCTCCGAACCGACAGTCTCTCCGCGGCCTTCCGCAATCTGGCCCAGGACGTAGCGGAGGACTTGACCGGGCGCTTCAAGGCCTTGTGCGAACACTACGGGATGAAACCGTCCCGCAACAACCGGGGCGTCGCCCACGAGAACGGCGCCATCGAAAGCGCGCACCGTCATCTCAAGGACCGGGTTCGAGGCGAACTGGAACTCCGAGGATCCCGGGAGTTCGAATGCCTGGACGCCTACCGAACCTTCGTCGCGGATATCGTCGCTCGTGAAAACGCCAGGGTGGCGAAGGACATCGAGACCGAACGGGGCCAGCTGAACCCGCTGCCGCCGTCGAATCCTTGCGACTGCGAAGAGGTCATGGTCACGGTGACCAGCACCGCCGGCTGCCGCATTCGAAAGGTTTACTACTCAGTGCCTTCGCGACTCATCGGCTACCGGCTCAAGGCTCGCATCTTCGATGACCGGATCGAACTCTTCCAGGGAGAAACGAGGATCGAAACCCTGCCTCGCGGACATCGGACCCACCGTCCCAACGTCATCGATTATCGGCACGTCATCCAGTCCCTGAAGCGCAAACCCATGGCTCTGGCACGTCTGACCTACCGCAATGAGCTCTTTCCTCGAGAGGCTTATCGCCACTTCTTCGATCAAGCGATGGAATCCGTGAGCGAAAGACAAGCGTGCCGTCTCACCGTCGATTTCCTTGCCTTGGCCCACGAAAACGACTGCGAAGCGGAAATCGCCGACGCCATCGAAGCATCGCTCCGGACCGGCTCCCTCCCCGACGTCGAGTCCCTGAGAACTCGCTTTGCATTCCAGGAGCCTTCCATGCCTCCTCAAGACGTCGCCGTGGGCAACCTCGGTCAGTACTCCAATCTGCTCGGCAACCGCCTCTCGCCATGACCATCCGCTCTACACCGCCACAGGCCGTCGATCCCGACCGACTTTCCCTCATGCTTTCCGAGCTGCGACTGCCCTCCATCGAGGCCGAGTGGCGGATCCTGGCTCAACGCGCCGACAAGGAAGGTTGGCCGGCGTCCAAATTCCTCTTCTCCCTCGCCGAACTCGAATTGACCGAAAGGGACAACCGGCGCATCGACCGACATACCCGGCAGGCCAAACTCCTCCCCGGCAAGAATCTCGAAGGATTCGATTTCAGCCTCATCCCGTCCCCGCCCAAAGCACGCGTTCAGGCCTTCGCCTCCGAAGAGAGCTGGATCCGCAATGGAGCCAACCTCCTCATCTTCGGGCCCCCCGGCGTCGGCAAGAGCCACCTCGCCTCCGCCATCGGCCTCTCCCTCGTGCGCCAAGGCCTCAAGGTGCTCTTCACCGGAACCTCCAGCCTCGTCCAGAAACTGCAGGTCGCTCAACGCAATCTCGAGCTCGAGGGACTGCTCGCGCGTCTCCACAAGTTCCACCTCCTCATCCTCGACGATTTCGCCTACGTCAACCGCGACCGGGAAGAAAGCGCCGTCCTCTTCGAACTGATCTCCTATCGCTACGAACAACGCTCCATCCTCCTCACCGCCAATCTGCCCTTTGCCCAATGGGATCGAATCTTTCCCGACCAGGCCACCGCCGCCGCCGCGGTCGATCGACTCGTCCATCACGCCACCATCTTCGAGATCAACACCCAAAGCTATCGGTGCCGCACCGCTTTGGAACAGCACCGGGCCGACGGCGCTGCCGAGCCGGCTCACCGCGTCAACCTTCCCGCCACAACCGACTCTTCACCAGCCACTCCCACGGCTCGGGAATCCCGAGCCTCGACTTGACCACGGCCTCGTTCCCGTCGCCACCGCTCAGGGAGCCAACAGCCCACGAGAATGAGAATCCAGAGGCCGGCCCTGATGTTGCCGAACCAGCGGAGCAAGGTTCGACGGTTGACGCCCGACCTCGAAGACCACTCGCCCGGTCATCCTCCCCCAATCCGGCGCACTCAGATCACCGGGCACCAATGACGGCGGTGAGCCGTTCCAGACGCGAGGTTGATCCCGAGAAACAACCCCCCCCTTCCTTTTCCCCAAGTAGTTTTCTTTTCCAAGCAGTTTTTATCGAAACCATTGTCATCTCCCGGATCCGAGTAGTCCGCTCGCTGCATCACGGCGCCAGTCCATCCTTGAACCGTCGCCCCCCTTCGCGGGATCCTCGTCGCTTCCCTTGACCTCCAGTTTTCCGCTTGACCGTCCCAAATCCGTCAGGCAAAAAGCCTCCTACGACCGATGCAATGACACTTGCGCCTCGTGCCCCAAGTGTCGCATTGTAATTGTCGCGGTGTCGCATTGTAATTGACGCGCTATATCCTAGACCGGTCAAATTGACAAACTTGGGCCAGGGCGTCGCCGGACGATTCGCCGGACGAGGGGCGGCCGTCGGTAATCGAATGTGGCCGACAGAAGCGAGGATGAACGGTAAGCGAACATCGGGTCTTGCACTTTGGGGAAACCTGGGGGATATTTCCCGGGGCGTCGCCGTACGATTCGCCGGACGGGGGCCGGCCGTCTCGAACCGAACGCGGCGAACGGAAGCGAGGATGAACGGTAAGCGAACATCGGGTCTTGCACTTTGGGGAAACCTGGGGGATATTCCCCGGGGCGTCGCCGGACGATTCGTCGGCCAATTGTTCGAACGGGGGTCGCCCGTCGGTAATAGAATGTGGCCGACGGAAGCGAGGATGAAAGGTAAGCATAATTTGAATCTTGTGGTTTCAACTGAACTTTGGGATTCTTCTCGAAGCGTCTCCAACCGATTCTACGGATTGCCCGAATGGGAGTTGGTTAAATGGAATTTGAGTGGGTTTGGCGAAGGCAAAGATGGTGGAGAGCGAAAATTGGAGTTGAAACTCCAACACGTAGGCAGTTACTATTAATCGAGTTATCACGGATGAAATTTACGGCGAGGATGGGGATAGCTGTCGGCTGGCTTTGGGGGGCCGTCGTTTGGGCTCAGATACCCTTTCAGATACCCTTGGCACCGGTCAATGACGAAAAACCCGTTCGCCGACATATTGCTTGGTTGATATCTGAGCAATTCGGGTTGGACCAAGAGCGATCCGATAAGCTGGATGCGGTTTTGTCGGCGGAGCCGGTTCCGTTGGTGGAAGAGTTTGCGGGATTTCGAGAGGGCGGAACGATTCCGGTTTGGATTTTGGACGAAGTGGTGACCTCGCGCAACGGGGTTCTGGTGCTGGCCGACGTTTTAAATCGAGAACAGTTGGAAGTTTTTCTTGTATCGATCCAGGCCCGAAAAGACCGGGCAGAACGAGCCGCTACCAATCGAATGGTTGCCGTGCTGGATTCAATATTGAGTTTGTCGCCGGAGCAACGAAAACAGGTGATTTCGGAGTTGAGCAACAAGACGACCGATCAATTTTGGTGGCGCATTCATAATTGGGCTGATCATTTACTGAGGGAGCGGATCTTTACGCTGGAACAATTAGCTAGACGAGTAAATCAATCGTTTTCACGCGTATCTAGTCTAAATTATTTGACGCGATTGCTTACGGAGCCGCAACGCGGGGTCTGGTTGTTAGTCCAGGAGATTTGTTTAATGCGGCCTCGTTTGATGGAAAAGTTGATCGTTGAATCATCGTGGCGGCATGATGCCATGCGGACGGGTCATCGTATATCGTGGCGGCATGATGCCTTTGCTGAGTTTGAAAGAATTAGATCTGATCGAGGAAATCTTAAGGAAATTGATCCTGGGGAAATGGACGGATTGCCTTTTATTCAAAGAAGCATTTGGCAAGCACTCAGTCAGGGTGCCGATCCTGATGACTTGCGACGAACACTGATGTCAGGGGATCCCGAAGCGGTTGGCGATATGTTGTTTGGAGAAAAAAACGAAGACCGCAATCCGGTGGAGAAGTTCGTGATGGCCGTGATGGAGGCGCACGCCGAATCGTTCGGGGAACTGGATGAAGCGGCTATCGAACGTTTGACGCTGGCAGGGCGGGGAACTTTCCGGCAAATGTTAAGCGAGGAAAAAAACAAAGCCGCCAAGCCCCCAGAGAAACAAGACGACATAGAACCCAGAAGGATTCGCCTCCCGAGGCGTGGAGAGGAACGTAAAATCGAGAACTTGCCGAAATACACTCGTTCTTTGTGGGAACGAATCTTGCGAGGCGTTGCGGATTTACCGCTTTATCGCCGGACGGTCGAAGAAGTGCTGTCTCAGGAAGCCTACGCCGAATACTCGGCTATTCAACGGGAGCGGGTTAATTTTCAATTGACCGCGAAACGACAAGCTGTTCTGGCGTATTTGGATTTAAGCATGTTATTGAGTCGAGAACAACGGGACCATGCCGAAGCGTGGTTGGCTCAGTGCGATACAGAGCTTTCAGTTTCGGAGTTGTATCGAGAGATGATCGAATCGCTCGATCGTGACCTGTTTTCCGATTGGCAACAGACTCGATTCTAATGGCTTCCCGTCGGACTAGATCTGGTGAAAGTCGGTTAACTAAATCGATCGAAGAACCGATTTCCGGAGAATGGCCAATCGTTTAAATACCGATGGAAATGAAGCGGTATCGATTGTTCTGATGATCGTGGATTAGGAAATACGAGACTTTTGGATGATGAAACGTGCGATATTGGTGAGTTGGATAGTAGGTTGGCTCGGCACGACGGCCTCAGCTCAAATTCGGGTACCTGGGGACGACGGGAAACTTCTCCGTCAACATATCGCATGGCTGGCCGTCAGGGAATTCAATTTGGATCGAGCGAAGGAAACTAAGCTGGAAACAGCTTTGTCGCCTGAACCGATTCCCTTGGTCGCAACCTACAGGTTCATTAATAATAATTACGGGAGGCTAGAACCGGTGAGGATGTTGGACCAAGTGATCATTAATAATAATTACGGGAGGCTAGAACCGGTGAGGATGTTGGACCAAGTGATCATATCGCGAAACGGCATATTGGCACTGACCGAGGCGATGAATCGAGATCAGTTGGAATCGTTTTTCGAATCGACACGTGAAAGGAAAGAGCGGGCGAATCGAGCCATTCTCGATCGGTCGGTCGCGGTACTGGATTCGGTATGCAGTTTGACAGCGGAGCAGCGCGAAACGGTAATCGAGGAAGCGAGAGAGTGGCTGAAATATTCTCATATCAAACCCGGCATTGTTTTGTTGCTGGAACGAAACGAAATTTTGTGGAAATTGGCTCTCGATCGAGAGCTGGTTTGGAATCAATTGACTTTCTTCGATCCAGACCCGCAACCTCCGTTTTTTGCTCGGTTGTTTACGGAACGACAAAAAGCGGTTTGGCAGTTGGTGTTGGATAATTATTGGTTGGGGTTAATTCATGGACAATCGTTAGTTGAAGACGATCCGGGTAATCCGTTTTTTGTTGATCCCGATTTCGTTGATTGGGATGAGATCGTATCTATGGCGTTATTTGATATGGATAGATTATTCCCGGGTGACGTTCCCATGGACCCGGTGGGTCTGAATTTTATACAAAGGGGTATCAAGCGGAGGCTTGCTCAGGGCATCGCTGAAGACGATTTACATGAAGAACTGACGTCAGATCCCGATTCTATGAAAGATTTCATCGACGAAGAACTTGGTAAAGACCGTAATCTGTTGGAAGAATTTGTCAAGGCAGCGCAGGAAGCGAATATCGGTGGATTCGGCGAATTGGACGCTGCGGCAACCAAGCGACTGATGTTGGCGAGGCGGGGGACTTTCCATCGACTAACGATTGAGGCGAAGGCCGAGGCCAAAACGGCCGATCAAAACAAACAACCGTTCGCCGCAAGGATCGTGGCACCGGGGAAAACTGATTCCGAGGGGCTGCCGGCATATATTCGTCCCCTGTGGAAGCGAATTGTCCGAGATGTGAACAATTACCCGCTTTATCGCCAGGCGGTCGAGAAGGTATTGTCGAAAGAATCTTACGCGGCCTACTCGGCCGCTCGGCAAGAACGGGAAAGTTTTCGGTTGGCGGTGAAACGGCAAGCCGCCTTAGCGGCTCTGGATTTGAATCTGTTATTGTGTCAGGAACAAAGGGAGAGTGCCGAAACATGGTTGGATCAGAGCGACCCTGGACTTTCAGTTGCGGAATTGTATCGAAAGATGATCGCGGCGCTCGATCGCGATCAGTTTTCCGATTGGCAACGGTCGCGACTCTAGCCCTATCCTGCCGAGCGGGGTCGGGTGAGAGACGGCAAAGCGAATCGCTCGAAGCATCGGTTCTTGGAGAAAAGCCTGACGCTTCCGAACCGATTGGAGGCGAAATACTAATGTTTGCCCGGATGATCGTTGGTTGGTAGATTCGAGGGGTGGTTTGAATGATGAAACGCACGGCATCGGTGGGTTGGGCAATCGGTTGGCTTGGCGTGACGAGCGTTTTGGCGCAGGTGCAAGTCGAGATTAAGGCACCGGAACGGCAACTAGGCGAAGTCTTTCAGCGTCCGATCGTTCGTTCTCCCGTGATTCCCGATCCCAGAGGGGAAGTCGAGGCTAAAAATCCGGAACGGGAACGAGCGATTCGCGTTCATTTCGCTCAGTTGGTAGGGGAACAATTCGAATTAGACGAATCACAGGTGGCAAAGTTGAAAACGGTTTGGGATTCGGAGCCGGTTTCGTTTAGGACTGTTCCGTCCCGCGACTCGATGAACCGGACGCCCGTCGGGGTTGTAGACGACCTCGTGCTTTCTCGCGACGGCATTGCGGCTCTGATGAAGGTGTTGGATCCCCGTCAATTTGCGGCGTTTTTCAAATCGATGATACACTACTCGCGCAATGTTCAGGCGGATTTGGCTGGTTCCAACCGCATGGTCTTGGCAGTTGATTCGATATTATGCCTGTTACCGGAGCAACGTGAAGAAGTGGGCGCGCAGCTGTGGGCCTCGCGTCGCGCAGAGCACTCCGATTTCGAACTGTTGTTGCTGGAACCGGCAAGTCTGTTTAATGCTGCGTATTTAGAGAGGGGGCCGATTTTGGAATCATTGCTGTCGGAACGGCAAAAGGAAGTCTGGAACCTCGTGAAAAGTTATCATTCTCAGATCCGGAGTTTGCAGGACAAGATACGGTCTGAGGCGCGGTTGAAAGAGCGACAAGAACGCGTGATTAACCGAGGTGTCGGGCGCCCGATCGAAAATGAACGCCGGCCGGAGCCGCCGCAGCCGGCACGGAATAGACTGGCCGAGATCAACCAAGCGAGAATCGAAGTCACAAATCGGCAATTGGATACGACCCAGAGCGGGCTGGAGGAAGTTGCGTTGAGGGCTCTGGAAGTTCATATCGGATCCTTGGGCGAACTGGACGAAGCCGTTTCCCGGCGGCTGAAATTGGCGGCTCGGGGTGCCGTTCTCCGGATTCGGGAAGAGTTAAAAGCCGAAACATCGGAAAAATCGGAATCGCAGTCGTTCACCCGTGAAGAAAAGGCTCTGGCTGCGGTCCGGGAGCGGATGCTGGTTTCGATTTCTGGGGAAAGTCGGGGATACCTCTGGCCTTTTTGGCACCGAATTTTGACCGGCTTGCAAAACTATCCGCTTTATCGAATGACGATCGAAGAAATTTTGTCTCCGGAAGCATTCGCCGACTATCAGGCGATTCAGGCCGAGAGGGAGAAGTTTCGGCGAAAGTCGGCTCGCCGTGCCGCTCTGGCGGCTTTGGATTTGCGGTTGTTGTTGAATCGGGAGCAGAGGCGATACGTCGAAACGCAGTTGGAGCGAAGCGACGCCGATCTTTCGGTCCTCGGCATGGTGTTCGAAGTGGCCAAGTCGCTTGATGGGGAGTTGTTCGACGATTGGCAACGGAACGAACTAGCATCGTTCTTCGCCGAGCAGAAAGAGGAATAGCCGGCAAGTTTGGGTTTCGGAGGCTTGACATTCGTTTTGGCGGCGGAGAATCGGTTCGGTTGATTCGGGGGAACGCAACGCCTTGGCCAACGTTGCAGCGACTGCTTGCCGGCGACGGCGCGACTGATCAGGAAAGCGTCTTGTTTTAGTTTCCCTGGCGCAGTCGGAAACCGGCGGAGAATCGGTTTGTTGAATTTAACGGAAAGTCATAAGCGAGCGCTCTGGCGGACCATCATCGATCGGTATTTCCGGGCCGATAGGATTCTCGGGTCAGGATCTGAATCGAGAAATCGTCACGGATCTGTCCGGCGCGACGGGCTCAAGGCTCTGGCCCCGGCGGCGCCGGAAGGTCGAAGGGGTTTCGCAGTCGCGGAAAGATGACATCTATTCGGTGAAAGCGGCAAAGGTTCGGTTTGCGGCGAATGATTGACCCTTATGGGCGGCGGGGCAGGGCCCCGGTTGGCGGTCGATTTTAAATCGATGCCGGCCTTACGCGTTCGGGACTGCATCGGCACTAACCGGAAAATTTGACCGGGAGCGGTTATCCGAGTGGTTCTCGGTTCCGAAGTAACGGGATTCGACCGAGTGGAAACCGGAGAATCGAACGGCGGACGGTCCCGGACGAAAAACCGGTCTTCGAAGGAAAATAGCTCGTGGTGAACCCGCTCGACCGAGGAATGGTGTTGCTTACCGGGATAGTCGTCAATTAGGGTTTCTGAGAAGGTCTACGTGATGAGGTACACGAACTTGGTGGGAACGGCGATTGGTTTGCTTGGCTTGACGAGTGTCTTGGCCCAAGATCGGATTCTGGAGCCGGAGCGAGCGGTCCGCGATCATATCGCCTGGTTGGTGGCTCTGCAATTCGAGTTGGAGGGGCCGGAGGCGGCAAAGTTGAAGTCGGTTTTGACGACCGTGCCCCCGCCCTCGGCGGGCGATCTCGTTTGGGCGGGAACCGCCGACGAAGAGTTGACGCCGATCGAGATTTTGGACGAAGCTCTGGTTTCCCGTCAGTTTATCCTGGCATTGGCCGAAGTGCTGACCCGCCCACAACTGTCGGCGTTATTCGATTCGGTTCAAACGCGGAAGGACCGGGCCGCTCGAGCTTTTGCTCAATGGATCGTGGCCGTGGTTGATCCGGTCTTGAACGTGGCGCCTGAGCAACGTGAGTTTGTCGGCTTGGACTGGTTGGCTAGATTAATGGCCGCAGATCAAACGCGGAAGGACCGGGCCGCTCGAGCTTTGGTTAAGCGGAGGTTCGGGGCCGTGATTGATCCGGTCTCGGACGTGGCGCTGGCGAAATTGATCGCCGCAAGTCGATTGTATTCGAAAGAGCCGTTGGAAGGTCGCAAGCGGATTATCAGTCGGTGGGAAATCATCCATGGGTTGCTGCTCTATGGAGACATATCCTTGGAGGCTCCGGGTTTCGAGTTATCGGACCGGCAACGAGAAGTTTGGCGGTTGGCGAAAAATTCCACTCCGTTGATGCAATTCCCTCGGTCCAGAATGGAAGATCCGTTGCGGATAGAAGCGGAGGAAATCGCCGAAGCCCTTGAGTCCGGGGAAAACCCGAACGGCAGAAACGGAGCGGGAGCCATCCTCCCAAGACCGGTCGTGGCCGCGAACCTGCAAGACGCCATAGAACAATTGAAGAGAAGGGGCTATGACGATCAAGCGCTCGTCAGAATAGTTGAGCGGATAAGGGATACCAAGATCTGGCAAAAAGTTACGGAAGAAGAAAGACAGGACAAGGTGAGAGAGTACGCCGAGGCAGTATTTGAAGCGCACCTTGAAACGTTCGTCGAATGGGACGACGATAATTCTCGCCGACTTTCCCTGGCAATTCAGGGAACCCTCCGGCAGTGGACGGAAGAAGAACAATCGAAAGCTTTTGCCGATCGAACAAACCGGGACTCGGTTCGTTCCGACGAGGCTAATTCCCGGGCCGGTGCGCGGCAGGCGGACCGAATCTCCCAGGAACAGGAACAGGAACCGGTGGCGTCATCCTTGTGGGGTCGCCTGTTGCATGGAATCGAAAACTCTCCGCTTATCCGGGAAGCGGTCGAAAAAATCCTGTCCCGCGAAGCTCGCGGTGCCTATCTGGCCGCTCAAGCGGAAAGGGCCGAGTTTCAGCAAAACGCGATTCGCCGGATCGTGCTCGCGGCTTTGGATCTGGATTTGTTGCTGAGTCCGGAGCAACGGCGATACGCCGAATCCCGTTTGAACCGGCAGGATTTGGATCTTTCGCCCAACGAGTGGTATCGGAGCCTGGTCCGGTCGTTGGATCGGGAGCGGTTTACCGCCTGGCAGAATGCCCGGCTGGAGTTGTTGGTTGCGGAGCGGGAACGAAATTGATGATTGCTAACGACTCGAGGGGAACATTCGTCGAGCGCCGGAGGCCGAAGTCGGTTCGCTTTCGGATCGGCGCGTCGCTCGGCGTCTTGGTGGCTTTTCTGTTATGGTTTCCGGTCGGGGCCCAGATTCCCACATTGCGCTATGGCGAGGGCGTGCCGGCGGAAGCGAGGTTGATCAGCAAGCGGGCTTTGGAGTATCTGTCCGCCTCGCAAGGCGATAACGGCGCCTGGCAGGGAGGCCAGAGCGGAGCGGGTATTACCGGGATCTGCCTGATGGCTTTGATGTCGGGCGGCGAAGATCCGGATTTCGGCATTTATTCGGAGCACATTCGTCGAGCGCTGCAGCGGATCATTATCGACCAAAATTCCGCAACCGGCATGATCTCCGGGCCGGGGCACGGGTCGATGTATCATCACGGATTCGCCATGCTGGCTTTGTCCGAGGCTTACGGCATGGTTGACGAGCAACGGCTCTGGCAGGAGAGCCAAATTCCGCTGGAACGGCGCCGCACGATCGGACAAGCCCTGGAATTAGCCGTTCGTTGCACCGTGACCGCTCAGAAGAATAATCCTTGGAAGGGATGGCGGTATTCGGCCAGCTCCACCGATGCAGATACGACCGTGACCGGCACCATGTTAATGGGGCTGTTGGGCGCTCGCAACGCCGGATTGTCGGTGCCGAACGAAGCGGTGACCGGGGCGCTGGGTTTTTTTCGCCTCAATACCATGAGCGACGGCAACGTTTCCTATCAACCGGCTTCCAGTCACGGCAGTGGGTTAACGAGGTCGGCGATCGCCACTTTGGTCTACGCCATCGCCAAACAGAAGGATACGGAAGAATATCAATTGGCTTCGGCTTCCATCAAAAGCCGCGTCGATCAACCCGATCAAGGTCACAAGCATTATTATCGCTACTACATGGCTCAGGCCCTCTTTCAGAGCGATCCGGCGACTTGGCAAACCTGGAATCGGCGACTGATCGAACAATTGCTGAGCGAGCAGCGAGAAGACGGCAGTTTTACCAGCGGCCACGGCCAGCCCTATGCTACCGGGATGACCGTCTTGGCTTTGGCTCTCAATTATCGCTTATTGCCGGTTTATGAACGCTAAGACGACAGTTTCGAGTTGGGTCGCAACGGGAATCCTGGTTGCAGGGTACTCGTTCGCGAGCGAAGCCTCCGGAATGTTGCGTTGGCGTAACGGCGACGAATTGCCTGGGCGTTTCAAGGGCGGCGAAGCATGGAAGGTGCGCTGGGAATCGTCGTTGTTTTCGAAAGATCTCCGCATCGCTACTTCGGTGTTGCAGGAAATATTTTTCTCCAGCGAAACCGTCGCGGATCCCGAGGAATTTATGTTCCGGACCTTGACGGGCGATTTGTTGACGGCGGATTTGGTGGGTTCGAACGAGCGATCCTTGACGGTCGAGAACCGTGGCTTGGGCCAGATGGAGATTAACTGGGAGGCGATCTATAACGGTCAACGGCTCAAGCATCCGAATGTGATCCTGGATTCGATTTCCGAAGCCGGATGGGTTGAGTATTCCGCTGACCAAGAGCGATCGCTGGCGGGGCTGCGTTATCGGTTCTATTCCTTGAACCGGGAACAACAATCGGCGAAGGAATTACCCGAAATCACCGAATTGAGCGAATCGGCGCGAGGCGTGATTTTTAGCGAAGTGGTAAATCCCGATTTTTTTCGGCAATTCGGTTCCGGAGTCGTCGTGATCGAGGGCTTGCTGATGGTGCCACGACAGCGAATCTACTCCATTCAGGTGAACTCGAATCTGGCCTTTCGGTTGACCGTGGACGGAGAAGAAGTATTGGTCCGGGATCGTCGGGTACAGGAAGGTCCGGAAACTGCCGCCCGGACTACCCATCGGATGGAATCGGGAGAGCGGAAGGTGCAATTCGCCTTCGTTCAGATCGAACCGGTTCAGACATCGAACTTGCAGGTGACGATGAAGTCTCCTCAACAGGAACTGGTCCTATTGAAAAGAAACGAGAATCAAGTCTGGGTGCGCCATCCCGAAGGCAGCCTCCAGGCGGATCAAGCCGATGCGAGCCTCTTTCGAGCGGTGGATTGGCCGGAGAACTTCGATTTGGAATTGATGTTGTCCTCGCCGGAACCGCTGCGGTTCGTGGTCGCCTTGGGGGTGTCGGAGGAGGGCGTGCCGTCGGACGAATCGTTAAGACTGGAAACTTGGGGCGACGAACTGGTTATCGTTCAGCAGCAGTTGTTCGAACCGGTAATGACGCTGAATGAAGCACGGCGGGAGGTGCAGTTTCGGTTGCAATACGACGGCGAGTCGCAGCGGGCGTCCGTGTTCGACGAGGCCGGCCGGCAACTGGCCGTTCTGGAAGAAATAGCGCCTATCCCGGGAAATCAGGGAATCCATTTTCGCAACTGGGGAAAGGCGATTACGATCGAGCGGCTCAGGGGGTTGCGGGACCAAGTCTTGGCGACCGGAGTCGAACGGGACGAATCCCGGCCGTACGTCAAGTTGGTCGACGGATCGATTCGTTACGGACATTTGGTTTTCGACGAGGCGGAAACTGTCGTGGTGGATCGGGAAGGCTTGCGGCAACCGGTCGAATTGCTGCAGATCGATCAAATCCGCCGACCGGTTTCCCGTCCGGAAGTTCCCTCGGGATGGGCTTCGTTGCATTTGAAAGGGCGGTCGATTTTGCGGGGGCAGATAGCGGAGTTCGGACCAGAACGGCTGGCGGTCCGGACCGGCGGTTCCGAATCGCTCGTCCGTTGTCCGTACGCTGTCTTGTCCGCGATCAAATACGGGGAAGGCGAGGCGCCTGACGAAGCGTCCGAAATCGAACCGGACACGTTGCGGCACGCCGACGGTACCTTGAAAGGCCGGTTGGTGTTCGAAGCGGATCCGTTGCTGGTCGGCTGGCGGCCGGTCGGGATGGACGAATCGTTGCCGTTGGGAGATTTGACGTCCGCTCGGGTCGAACGGACCGGAGAGCGAGTGCGGTTTCGGAACCCATACGACGGCGAACGGTTTCCCTCCTGGTTGCGCCTGAGGAACGGCGAGGCGATTCCCTGCCGGGTGACGTCGTACGACGAGATCTCAGTGGGGTTGGAATCTCCTTTCGTTCGGGAACGGACGGTGGCAACCAAGTGGACCAAGGCTGTCGAGTTCGCTCCGGCCTTGAAAGCGCGGTTATTGGCGCAGAATCGACTCGATCGTCAGGAAGCGGAGAAGCCCGCAGCAGTGCCCCGTGGCAACAGAGTTCGTTTGCCCGACGGTCAGATTTTTGAATTTCCTCCCCATTTCGATCAAGAGGATCGGATGAATATTATCAGGCAGATCCAGGCTCAAGCAGGTGAAGTGGAAGTGTTCCGACGACTGGGGGCCGGACCGAATGTTCGGAAATCATCACAGCCCGAAGTTGATCGAGCGGCATTGGAGAGAGCCCTGACAGTGCCCCGTTTTCGGCGTGAAACTCCGGCGAGGCATTTGTTAGTGGCAGGCAACGGCGATCTGAAACGGGGACGACTGCTGGCGATCGGCCCGGACACCGTCAGTTTCGAGTCCCGGTTTCGTCCGGTGTCGATCGAGGTGGATTTGCTGTCTGCGTTGGTCGAGGTTCAGGATTCGGAAGTCGCCGCCGTTCCTCAGCCGGACTCGGATTCCGGAATCGGTTTGCTTTGGATTCGGCTGTTGGAAGGATCGACTTTATTACTGGAACCGACCGGATTGGAAGACGTCGAACTACAGGGGCGATCGCCGATTTACGGCGACGTTTCGGTGCCGGTCGACGGGATCGAGGAAGTCACGATCGGGGAATTCGAACGGCGCCGCTTCGCCGACATTTACGCCGATTGGGTGATGCGTCCGGCCAGAGAACCGGCCTTTTAGCGCTCGCTCGGACGTTCGCCTTCCCGGCCGGACCGAATTCGGGAATGGGTTATTATTGCTTGATCGGTTACCCTGACCGCCGTTCGGCCTGTCTCCGTTCCCGGCAGATGACGGATTGGGGAGCGCTCGTGGGTTCCTTTCTCCAACGCGGATGTCGAAAGCAAGCAGTCAACAGCAATCCGATTCTCCGGTTCGTTGCGCCGGTATCGCGTTGGATCAGCTGGCCTTGGCTTTGGATCTGACGAGTTCCGAAACGCGCGATCGGCCTGAGTCCGTGCATGAGATTCGCCGGGTGTCCAAGCGGTTGCGCAGCCTCTGGTGGTTGATCCGTCCTTCGGTCGGCGGGAAACTGCCCCGTAAAGCCGACCGGGCTTTGCGGAAAACTTCGCGAATGCTGGCGGCCCGGCGTGACGTCCATGTGATGGCCAAGACGATGCGGAGCATGGTGCGCAACGGCCATACCAAAGCCGAAAAGGAAGCGATCGCCAAAGTCGCCGAGGCGTTGAAATCCGCTGTCGGTTCCGAGGACGAGACGAAGGGGGCTCCCTTGATTTGGAGCGACATTAGCGAAGCGCTCCGGCGGGAAACGGAACGATGGCGAACTATCGGCTCGGAATTGGATCGTTTCGACTGGATCGAAGGCGTTCAGCTTACTTACCGCAAGGGGCAACGCTGGGCGGTTCGGGCCTTCGCGTCGGATACGCCGGAGGCATTTCATAATTGGCGCAAGTGGGTCAAGTATCTTACCTTGCAATTGGCCGCTTTGAGTATGAGCGGGGTCGAGGTAGGCGAGAACCGGCTCAGGCGAACGGCGCGGTTGGCCGTACGGTTGGGCAACTATCACGATCTCTATAACGTTCGCCTGCAGGTCGGGATTCGCTTGGAGACCGTTCTGGATTATCGGACCCTGAAGCTTTTCTACCAGGTTTACGACCGAATGGAGGCGCAATCCAAACGGACGTTCCGCAAGGATTGCGACGGGATCTACGCCGAAAAGCCCCGGGCTTACGTGGCCCGGTGCGGTGCCTGATTTCGCATCACATCCCCATGATCTGGTAACCGCAATCGACGTAGACGACTTGCCCCGTGATGGCTGCGGCTCCGTCGCTGGCCAGAAAGACTCCGGTAGCTCCCAGTTCGTCGGGAACGACGTTTCGCCGAAGAGGGGCGTGGTCTTCGTAGTGCCGCAGCATGGAGGTAAAACCCGAGATGCCGCGTGCGGCCAAGGTGTTCACCGGTCCGGCGCTGATGCAGTTGACGCGGATTTTTTTAGGCCCCAAGTCGTAAGCCAGATAACGGGTCGAGGCTTCCAGGGCCGCCTTGGCGACGCCCATGACGTTGTAGCGAGGCACGACTTTTTCGGAGCCGTAATAAGTCATGGAGAGGATGCTGCCGCCCTCGGCCATCAACGGCGCCGCTTCCCGGGCGATTGCCACCAAAGAATAAGCCGAAATGTCGTGAGCGATTCGAAAGGATTCCCGATCAGTGCTGAGGAAATCGTTTTCGAGGGCTTCCCGCGGGGCGAAGGCAACCGAATGCAGCACCAAGTCGAGTCGCCCGAATTGGTCTTTGACCTCGGTGAACACCCGGGAAATATCCTCGTCGGAACTGACGTCGCAAGGGAGCAGCCTGGTTTCCGGGTCGAGCGTCGAAGTCAGTTGTTCGACCTGCTTTTTCAGGCGATCCCCTTGGTAGGTGAAGGCAAGGGTCGCTCCGGCTTGTTGCCAGGCTTGGGCGATGGCCCAGGCGATGGACCGTTTGTTGGCCACTCCGAAAATCACTCCCCGTTTGCCTTCCAAAATCGACATGGTTCGATTCAATTCGTCTTTCCCGTTCGGGTCAATCGTTTGCCGTTCGATTAACGGGAAAAAACCGCGCCGGCGCCGTTCGGCCCGTCCAGGGCGGAACCGGTTTCCGGGCCTTCGTGCCGCCGGAGGCGAGATTTCCCTTCCGGGACTTGGTTGCTTTTATTGCGAGGGCGAAAATGTTAGTTTCGAGGTCGAATTAGGCGCGTCGTTCCCCTAGCTTGACGGCTTGCGAGCGGTCCACGGCGGCGATGTTCACCAAATCGAATCCTTGTCGATCGGACGTAAGACGGAGTATCGAACCGGCGACGGGAAACCAAGAACGGAATATGGCAACAGCGGATTACGATATCGCTTTGATCGGATTGGCGGTAATGGGGCAAAACCTGGTCCTCAACATGGAGGATCACGGGTATGGGGTAGCGGTCTACAATCGCACCCGCTCGAAGGTCGACGATTTCCTCAACGGTTCGGGTAAAAACCGGAAGATCGCCGGAGCCGGTTCGCTCGCCGAATTGGTTTCGCTGCTCAAGCGTCCTCGCAAAGTCATGCTGCTAATTAAGGCAGGAGATCCGGTGGATGAATTGATCGAACAATTGCTGCCGCATCTGGAGCCGGGGGATATCGTCATCGACGGCGGCAATTCCCTGTATCAGGACTCGATACGCCGGACCCAGGCTCTGGAAGCTCGGGGCTTGTTGTTTGTCGGCACGGGCGTTTCCGGCGGTGAAGAAGGGGCGCGCCATGGCCCTTCGATCATGCCCGGAGGTTCGAACGACGCTTGGCCGCACATCAAAGATATTTTCCAGTCGATCGCCGCGAAGGTCGAAGACGGGACGCCTTGTTGCGATTGGGTCGGAGAAGGGGGCGCGGGGCATTACGTCAAGATGGTCCACAACGGGATCGAGTACGGGGATATGCAACTGATCTGCGAAGCCTACCACTTGATGTCGGTCGGACTGGGCATGAACCCGGAACAAATGAGCGAAGTCTTCGCCGATTGGAATCGGGGAGAACTGGATTCGTTTCTGATCGAGATCACCCGTGACATTCTGGCTTTCAAGGACGAAGATGGCCAACCGCTGGTGGATAAGATCCTGGACGCCGCCGGCCAGAAGGGGACCGGCAAGTGGACAGTCATTTCCTCGGCGGAATTGGGGATGCCGATCACCTTGATCGCCGAGGCGGTCTACAGCCGCTGCATTTCCGCCCGGCACGAAGAACGGAAAACGTCCAGCCGGCGCTTGAAGGGGCCGAAACCGACGATCGCCGGCAACCACGCGAAATTCCTGGACGATATCCAAGGGGCGTTGTACGCCTCGAAAATCGTTTCTTACGCTCAAGGATACATGTTGCTCAAGGAGGCGGCTCAGGAGTACGGCTGGAACTTGAATTACGGGGCGATCGCCATGATGTGGCGCGGCGGATGCATCATTCGCAGCCAATTCCTGGGGCGGATCAAGGAGGCTTACGCCAAGCGGCCGAAGCTGAACAATCTGTTGATCGACGCCTTTTTCAAAAAGGAAATCAGGCGCTGCCAACGGGCGTGGCGAAACGTGGTGGCTACCGCCGCCAAGAAGGGCATTCCGGTGCCCGCGATGTCTACGGCCCTGAATTTTTACGACAGCTATCGGACCGAACGGTTGCCCGCCAACTTGTTGCAGGCTCAGCGGGACTATTTCGGAGCCCACACCTACGAGCGGTTGGATCGGCCTCGGGGCGAGTTTTTTCACACCAACTGGACCGGGCGGGGCGGGGACGTTTCCTCCTCGACCTACAACGTCTGAATTTCCGTCATATCAGCGAGGACACGAGATGAGCAAACTGGACCAAGCGTTATCGGAATTTCAACCCGCTCAATATTTTTTCGTCGGCATCGATTCTGACGGCTGCGTTTTCGACAGCATGGAGATCAAACACAAGGAATGCTTCGCTCCTTTGTTCATCAAGCACTTCGGATTGCAAGCGGTCAGCAAGTACGCTCGGGAGTGTTGGGAATTCGTCAACTTGTATTCCCGGACGCGAGGCATCAACCGGTTCCCGGCGCTTTCTAACGCCCTCAATTTGCTCCGTTCCCGTCCCGAAGTCGTTGCCCGGCAAGTGGCCGTGCCCGATACGGACGCGCTCGACGAGTGGATCAGCCGGGAAACCAAGTTGAGCAATTTGACGCTGGAGATCGAGGCGAACAATGGTAATCAGGCGTTGCTGCCGGTGCTGGAGTGGTCGTTAGCCGTGAACGAAACGATCGAGTCGTTCGTTCATGGCGTTCTACCTTTTCCCTACGTTCGGGAAACCTTGGCTAAATTGGGAGAATTTGCCGATGCGATCGTCGTCTCTCAAACTCCGGTGGAAGCTCTGCGCCGGGAGTGGAACGAACACGCGCTATCCAGTTACGTCCGAGTGATCGCCGGGCAGGAGATGGGGACGAAAACCCAACATCTGGAGATTGCCGCCGCGGGCAAGTATGCGGCCCATAATATCCTGATGATCGGTGATGCCCCGGGAGATTTCAAGGCGGCCAAGAGCAACGGTGCCTTGTTTTATCCGATTCCCCCTGGGGCGGAAGAGCCTTCCTGGCAACGGCTGTTCGAGGAGGCGTTGCAAGTGTTTATCGACGGAAATTACGCCGGAAGTTACGAAGACGCCCTGGTAGCCGAATTCAACTCTTGCCTGCCCGACGCTCCGAGTTGGGAAGGTTGACTTGAATCGCTTGCCGCCGCGAGACGATTGACGGGCCCCGGCCGTTTACCGGATCGGATAATCCCGGAATCTCCGATTCCCAGGCGGCCGAAGTTCCCTGTCGGCCGATTCTTGGTCTGGAGCGGTACCCGGCGCGGCGAAATAAAAGAATTATGTTGTTGAAAGACGTTTTGACTGAAGAGTTGATCGTGCCTGACATGGAGGCCACCGATCGCTGGGAAGCCATCGAGGAATTAATCGATCATATGGTAACTTGCGGGAAGATCGCTGCCGAACATCGGGAGGCCATTGTGCAAGTCGTTCGGAAACGGGAGCAATCCATGAGTACCGGGATCGGTTTCGGCGTCGGGTTGCCGCACGCTTCGACCGATCTGATCGAAGAGGTGGTGGGAGTATTCGGACGATCGGCTAAAGGCATTGAATTCGACGCCCTGGACAACAAACCGGTCAATTTGGTCCTGTTGTTTTTGGTGCCTCAAGGAAAATTCCAGCAGCATTTGAACACTTTGGCCAATATCGCCAAGGTTCTCCAAGACGGCCGGTTGCGCCAGGCGTTAGGGGAAGCGGTTTCCGCAACCGAAATGGGGCGGATTCTCCGGGAGAACTGACCGGCGGGAAAGCGAAGAGTCAGGCATGCTGTTCGAAAGAATCGAAGAAGAATTGCGAGAGGCTTGCGCCCAGGTTTGTCCGGATTGGCCGCCGGAGGAACTGCGGATTCGCAAGTGTCCGTCGCCTCGCTTCGGCGACTATCAGAGCAACTCGATCATGGCCCTGGCCAAGCGTTCGGGCGGTCAGGCCCGCCGAATCGCCGGCGAAATCGCCGAACGGATGCCGGGGGCCGGTTCGGTTTGCCGCAGCGTCGAGGTGGCCGGCCCGGGATTTTTGAATTTTCGAGTTCGAGACCAAGCGGTTGAAGACTGCTTGAACGAGAGCGATCCAGAGCGTTGCTTGGTCGAGCCGGCTTCGGTTCCGCGTACTGTCTTGGTCGATTTCAGTTCCCCCAACGTCGCCAAACCTATGCATGTCGGGCATATCCGGTCGACTAATTTGGGTGATTGCTTGGCGCGCATGCTTCGCTTTGCGGGACATCGCGTGATTACGGATAATCACATCGGCGATTGGGGCACTCAATTCGGCAAGTTAATCGTGGGTTGGAAAACCGATTTGGAGGCGGCGGCGTTGGAATGGGACGCTCTGGGGGAGTTAGAACGGTTGTATCGCCAGATCAATCAACGGTGCGAAACCGAGCCCGATACCCTGAGGCGATCTCGGGAGGAATTAGTGGCCCTGCAACGGGGCGAAGCCGCCAATCGGAAAATCTGGCGCCGGATGATCGAACTTTCGCGTCGGCAGTTCGACGAGTTGTACTCCCGTTTGGGGGTCACGTTCGATCATACGCTGGGGGAAAGTTTTTATAACGACCGTCTGCAGGATTTGGTCGAGGAAATGAAATCCTCCGGACTGGCGCAGGAGAGTGAAGGCGCCGTAATGGTGTTTTTTCCCGAGGCGGAGGACCTGAAAGGGCATCCGGCGATGATTCGCAAAAGCGACGGGGCGAGCAACTATATGACGACCGACTTGGCCACCTTGGAGTACCGCTGCCGACAATGGCCTTTGGACGAAATCGTCTACGTGACCGACGGTCGCCAGCAACTCCATTTCCGGCAACTCTTCGGCGTCTGGCGCCGCTGGCGGCAGAACGAAATACCGAAGCTGACTCATGTCTGGTTCGGTTCGATCATGGGACCGGACGGCAAGCCGTTCAAGACGCGCTCGGGAGGGACGATCCGACTGGCCGAGTTGTTGAACGAAGCCGAAGAACGGGCCCGGAAATTCGTGGAAACCAAAAATCCCGATCTGAAGGACGGGCAAAAGCGGAAGATCGCGGCGATCGTCGGGATCGGCGCCGTGAAATACGCCGACCTGTTGTCCAACCGGCAGTCCGATTACGTCTTCGATTGGGATACTCTGTTGTCGCTGAAAGGCAATACCGCGCCTTATTTGCAGTACGCTTATACGCGCACTTGCGGGATTTTTCGCAAGTACGGCGGCGATCTAGCGCATCTGCGGGAGACTAAGCGGATTCGTCTCGAACACGGCGAAGAACTGGATCTGGCTCGGCAGATGATCGATTTTCCCTTGGCGTTGCGCGCCGCCCTGGACGAGTACCGGCCTAATTATCTCTGTAGTTATTTGTACGACTTGGCGGGCCGTTTGGCGCAACTTTACGAGAACTGTCCTATTCTCAAGGCCGCTGCCGAAACGCGGGATTCTCGTTTGTTGCTGGTTGACCGGGCCGGGACGATGATCCGGCAGGGCTTGGCGCTCTTGGGAATCGAGGTCAGTGATCGGATGTAGCCGGGCGTTTCAGCAAGCGGTCCGAGAGCTCCCGGTAGAGTTCGTCGCGGCGGTCGATATGACGAAGGGAATTTCCGGCCGTCAGCAGGGAGAATCCCTTGCCGTAGGCCGGGCCGTTCGCCACCGACAGGTCGGTTTCGCCCCGGCGCAATTGTTTTTCGGCTCGAGCCAAGGCCGAGTCGCGGTCGCCTTCGATTTCGTATTTCCAGCCGACTATCCAAGCCCGGGGAAACAGGCCGCGGAGCAGGGGCAGGATTTTCCGGGTCGGTGCCAGGGTCGCTACGAGCTGTCCGTCGCCGGTCGGTATCTTTCCTTCGCCGATGGTTCGGCCGTCATGGATCCGGTCCGGGGAGCGGATATCGATGAAACGGAAATCGCTTACCGCTGCCGCGTGAAAAACGGCGTCGCAAGGTTCGAGCGCGAGTTTTTTCAGTTTGTCCCCAAGGTCGTTCCCGGTCGTGAAGGGAATGATTTTCCGGGCCGAGGATTCGCCGCTCCAAGTGGCCAACTGGCCCTTGAGCAGGGTGACCGAAACTTCCCGCCGGGTGAGATGATTGGCCAATTCGATTCCCAGGCGCCCAGTCGAATGGTTGCTCAAATGCCGCATCCGGTCCAGCGGTTCGTAGGTAGGACCGGCCGTAACGATAGCCCGAAGCATGATGACAAGTTCGTTTGGAAATCAGGTGGTTTGCCGGCAATTCGGATTCGGTTATCGCCGGCGAATCGAAAGATCGAATCGTAACTCAAGGCACCGAAAAAAAACACGAATTTCCGATTCGGGAGTTATGGTTGCCAGTGCCGTGGTCGACGGGTTCGTCAACCGTTCCGCGGTTTTTCTGTTATGGCGGCGGGATCGTTTCCGAGACCATGTTGTGTTTCTTCGTTTTTTCCGGCAGTTCGGAGAGAAATATGCCCCTGCGGCGCTCTGAGGCGAATTGGCCCGTCTGAAGCTTCGGAAACTGGTCGCCGTTGCCCGATTTTCGGAGACGCGTAGATTTGCCGCCGTATGGCGGACTTCGGACGGGGGTAAGACTCAAATTTTGGTATCGAGGCGCACGGACCGCGGCGGAAGCAGGTGTCTTTCACAGTCTGGATCGAGAGCGAAACCGTAAATATTCGGTAAATTGCCGTCACCATCATTCCTCGCGTTTCGGAGTCGGCTTCGACTTCATATGCTCCTCCAAGCGGCGCATGTCCGCTTGTCCGGCGGCGATCATGCTTCGACCATTCGCGGCTAACGCCTTGATCTGACCTGCTGGGCGCAGATGGGGGGGAAGATGTCGGCGGATCGGGTTCGACAATATGTACCGACAGTGAAATTGGGCGGGGCGATACTTCCTCTTTTCTGCCGCTACCCGGGCCGCAAGCCGCTCACGAACCGATTTTATTGCCGATCCTCGTTCCAAATCGCAGCATGTTCCATCGACAAGCGCTCCCCCTTGCGACCATCCGTACTATCGTATTGATATCCAACTCAGCACCAGCCGTCGTCAACATGAATACTGGATAATCGTACGGGTCACCTTTGGTCGTGGCGATTTCGTTCCAATTCCGGCGGTCCGCCGCATCATAATACCATGGCCGCCCCTCCGCACGGCTGTGAAAATCGCAAATCCATGCACGACGCTTCTCGGCCTGAACATAAGCTTCAACAGCCTCGCGTCTGGGGCGTTCGCGCTAGGTATCGAACATGAAGGGCAGGGGAGGCAAAGAACTCCTACGCTGGTGTAACCCAAGCCAACGATCATCTTGGCTGTCGATTTCTTGGCCGAAGCGTACCAGGTAACAAAACTCGCTAATCTTGCGAAAACCGTTAGAGGCACAAGTGAAACCGTCGGGTGCGAAGCCAACGCGGAGCCAACGAATCAATAAGCAACGAATTTCCAGGTAGCGTAATAAACGCCTGCTCATGCCAACAGAACCGGCACCCACAACAAAGCGGACACCAACACAACATCCGCCTTGGCTTCCTCTTCGCTTTTAATACGAGTTTCTCCGGCCGACCTCCCTGGAAGCTTGGGTTCAACGCTTGATCCCCGAGTACGATTTCGTCTGGAGATTGTCTAAAGAGAATACAGTTCAATTTGCAGAATCGCTCGTCGCGGTGCAATAACGCATGATTTAAACATTTTGAAAAGTAATGTTTAATTTGTAAAAAAGCAGGCTGTTATCGACAAACGCATAGACACATTCAACGGTATAGCAATGAGTCACCTTCTTCCAATTCATCTCGGTATTCCAAAATGGATGGGAACCCGGCACTAAGTTCTGTAAACTTTTCTGAAGGTATTTCCGCCAACAATCTGTCTCTGATAAGTTTTGCCTGTTCACGACTGGGTCTGGGGTCTCCATATAAATGCACTCCGTCATAAGTCAGATTCGCAACAAGACCTTTCGAACCACTTTGCATATTTTCCCTCCATGTTCGACCATTGGGAGCTATTTCATCCGGGTCATGTAACGCAGCTTTATGATAATCCAGCAATGGATTAAAGGCAAAGGCCATCATTACCGTGTTCTCGGCATAACCATATTCATTCATTATATTATAGAACAATTGGAATGCTTCCGAATATCTGTCGTTATTTTCATAAAAACCCTTGAGCATGCTGTGATTTGCCGCAACTTCTTTCTTTCTTTCTCAACTCAGTGTTATATTTTTCTGAGTAAGACTGGCGGGCTTCATCATACTCTTCTAGGTTTTGCATAATGTTTTCTGGTCTATTAAGGTACTCCATCCTGTCGGGTTTAGGTATGTCAGGTTCTTTAAGCAATTCAGAATTGAATTTGATTTCAGGATGGTAAGTCGCTTTATACGGAAAAATTCGACCCACTCCCGTCTGCTCTCCCACCATTCTGCCTCCTCATTTTTCAAATTCTTCCGCTCTTAGACGGTGTTGCTTTGCGAGACGCACCTCTTCTTCCATTGTTTTAGACCACTGAGTCCATAAACTCCCGTTAAACAAAAAATAGCTAAGCAATATCGCAATTCCAATTGCTGAAACAATGAGATATTTCATCAAAAAAGGTTAAAAACCGTTGTTTGTTAGAAACTGCCTACGTGCCTGAGTCCCAACCCTAATTTTCGCTCTCCACCACTTTTGCCGTTGCCAAATCCACTTTCACCGCGATGCCTCGAAGATAGCCGATCTATCCGGAATTTGAGGTGGGGGCGTGCCGGGTTCGCTGCCCAGCGATCTCTGGAAGGCATTCCGGCCGGGGCGGCAATCAGGCGAGAGTAGCCGATGCGGCCGTCAGCGATCAGATAGTGCTGGCTGCCGGTCTCAACGATCCGGTCCCCGACCTGCCGCTCGGCCCGGTCATCGGTGCATCCGGAGATCTCGGTGCCGGTCATTGTTATATCGATGATCTCCCCATTGCTCACGATAGGACACTGCCCACGTAGGGGATTTGACCAAGTAACTCACGGCCCAGTCAAGGATGAAACGGATGCGTTACTTGGATAGCCTTGAATGGTGGCGACGATTAAACGCCGGGTTTTGCATTTATCGATCGACTACAAGGGTAAAATCGAACGGTTTCTTCGGAAGACCTTCGACTGTTGCGTCTCACGATTCGAGGCGTCCGGCTACCGGGCGCTATCGGACGGCGATAACCCGAGGCGCCAAAAGGTGATGCCGGCCGAGGTTCATTCGGTTTGGTCCAGGCTTTTCATGGTCAACGGCGAGACATGACCGTCCATGAACACCGCGTTTTTTCCCGGATGGGTGCCGCGGAGATGGAATCGGTCGTAATCGAAAAACAACGGTGTGCTGTGCGGGGGAAAGTGCAAGAGTTCGGTATGGTCCCTCACGGTTTCTGGCCGATTGTCGACATTGGGGCTGTCCTGTACCTGTACGATCACTATAAACATTTCCGACCTGGGTTTGTCCATTCTTCGTCCATTCAACTTGATATTCCACTGATAACTCGATCCCTCTTTTTCGTAGTAATCGAAACGATCGTTCGGGCAACGGAAGATTTTGGGGGATTTCGTGGACTGCGAATCGCCGACATAGGTTCTGAAAACGTCGACGGCGCTCGGCAACGGTATCGGGGGATTCACCGGCATGGAGGGCAGGAGCTCGATCGCCGGAAGTCTCCCGCCGTTATCGTCGGTGTACAGGCGCGTGGCTAGGCCCAGTTGCTTGAGATTACTGAGGCAGTTCACGTTGTTGGCTTTGTTTATTGCTGAACCGAGAACCGGTAAGAGGAGGCCGCAAAGGATGCCGATAATGGCCAAAACCACGAGTAGTTCGATTAGGGTGAACGCTTGGGGAGAACGATTCTGAGGAGGGTTCATGGGATTTTCGATTGGAGCCGGCGAGCGGCGGTTAGCGTTTTAGGATGGTGTTACTCCGAACTAGGATGGTGTTACGCAGTCGTTGGACTTTTTGTTCCGGGGTCAATTCCATCATTTCGCGGTCTTTTTCTTTTTGGAGCGTGTCGGAGAACTGGGTGCCGATATGCTCGGCCGCCGTTTGGTAGAAGTTGACGCCTCGGGGATCCTCCGAAGTCAGGGAGGTGATCGTGCTTTCCACGATCGTGCTTAGTTCCAGAGTCGATATTCGATTTTGATGAGACACCGGGAGAAGCGCGTAGACCGTCGAGTGTTCGGCGTCGAGTTGCCGAGCCAGTTCTCGGGCCGTTTCGGTTGTTGCGGAATAATCCTTTTCTGGTTCCAGCCTTGGTTGCAGTCGGGATTCGAGCATCAGGTAGTCGGTACCGTATTCCTGGACTTCGGAGAAACGGAGACCCCTTCGTTTGAAGACGACTTTTTTAATGGTCGGACTCTCTTCGGTGCCGGTTGCCGGGGGCGGTATTTCGAATTTGCCTAATTTCTCCGAATCGTCCACGCCGGCTTTCCGCAACTTTTCGCGAATCGCCTGGTCGAGGTCGCCGTCTTGTAGGTCATCCTGATCGAGTTTGATTTGGGCGATCGAGCCGGATTGGGCGGAAGGGCCGGTCAAGCTCTTTGGTGTTTCGTCACTGTCGTTCCTCAGGGAATTTCTGGAGGAGTTCAGGGATTCTGTCCGGGGAAGGTATTGGGCACTCAGTTTCTTCCAATCGGTTTCGTCCCATTCGGACCCTTCTTGTATGGCGTCGGCCAAACGGTCGAGCGCCTGCCGGGATTTATGGACCGCATGAAAGGTTTTCGCTTCGCTCCCGGTTTGTTGCCCAATCAGTTCCAGGATTTTCCGCAACGGAAGGTTATCGATGTCCAGCGTGACGAGGCTTTCCTCCAAGCGGCGGTCGATGACGATGTTTTCGCCGGTTTGACTCGCCAAGGAATTCACCACCTTCGAAAGCGGCGCGTTGCGAACGTCCAGGGACGCCAAGTTCCAGAGGGAGCGATACGTCGTGTTTCCCAACCAGAGCAGGCCGGCGGCGAGAACCAAACCAAACAGAACGTAGCGTAGGATTTTCTTATTCATGATCGGGCCCGATGACTTTCCGTCTCTGCTGGTTAATACGCTCTTAGCTCCCGTTTTGTTCCCCCGAATGTGACCAAGCGGAGAAAAATGGGGACAGAAGGGGATATCGAGTGACGGAATTAAGGATCAGGATCCGGTTCGCCGTTCAATCTGCGGTAAAGTTCCTTTAACGGGCAGGTGACGTTCACCCGTTGGCCGTCGGCCAGAACGGCGGCATACTGGCCGGACGGCAAGGGGCGTAGTTGCGTTACCCGGTTCAGATTGACGATTGCGGAGCGGCTGACGCGCATAAAGCCGGCGTCCGACAGTCGATCTTCGATTGCCGACATCGTTTCGCGATGGATATGGCGGTTGCCCCTGGAGTGCAACAGGACGTAATTGCCCGCCGATTCCACCAGGTCGATTTCCTCGGCCTTTAGCAAGAGGACGGCGTTCGAGGACCTGACCAATAAACGAGGCGACTGCATCGAGCTTTGGATGCGGCGCAGGAGAATATCCAGGTCACGGTCGCCGTCTTGGCCGCTGGCGCTCCGTATCCGCGACCGGGCTCGGGTCAACGCTTGTCGGAACCGTTTTCGGGAAAAGGGTTTGAGCAAATAATCCACCGCGCTGAATTCGAAGGCTTTGATCGCGTATTCGTCGTGGGCCGTCGTGAAAATCACTTCAGGCATCGCTTCCCGGTCTAAAGCCTCGAGGACTTGGAACCCGTTCAATTTCGGCATTTGAACGTCGAGGAACAGCAGGTGAGGACGAAGCCGCTCGACTTCGATGACGGTATTTTCTCCGTCCGGGCATTCGGCGACGATCTCGACGCCGGTTTCCTTGGCCAGGAACGATCGAACGCGCTCGTGCGCCAAGGCTTCGTCTTCGGCGACGATACAGCGGCAAAGCTCCGATTCCGGCAGGTTTTTTCCCGTCATGTTACGGTTGGACTCGAACGGGAAAAGCGATACGGACTCGAGTGCCTCCGGCTGGCCGGTTGCCGATGGAGAATTCGTGTTCGTCGGGGTAAAGCGTGGCTAGCCGCTTCGCCAGATTCGACAGGCCGATGCCTTGGTCTGCCGGCGACCGGCCGGACTGGAATCCGACGCCGTCGTCTTCGACCTCGATTTGGAGGCGGTTGTTTGCTTTGCGAGCGACGATCCGGACCGTGCCCGCATTCCCGGAGGGTTCGATGCCGTGACAAATGGCGTTCTCGACTAGCGGCTGCAGCAACAGCCGCGGTGACAGGCAATCGAGCGTGGATTCTTCGATGTCCCGTTCGAAGCGGAGCCGGTCTCCGAATCTCATGAGGAGTATGCCCACGTAGCGGTCAAGGAGGGCCAATTCTTCCCGGAACGGGATTTCGTGGTTCTGAGTTCCGTTCAAACCGGCGCGTAACAGCTCGCTCAAGGCAATTAGCATTTCTTCGGCTTCCGCCGGATTCCGGCGGACGAGAACCGAAATACTGTTAAGGGTGTTAAATAGGAAATGCGGCCTCAACTGATCCTGCAGGGTTTTCAATTGAGCTTCGTTCAAGCGGTTGCTCAGGATTTCGGCTTGAATCTCCTGCTTTCGAGAGTGGTGGTAAAAAGCTAGCGCGTGAACTAATCCCATCAAACCGACGTAGGCGAACGAGTGAAAGGCGAACTCCTTTTTGCTGGAACGGCGGCCGTGGACCAGGATTTGTCGGACCTGATCGCTCATAGTGGAGTTCAAGGACATATCCTTGAACAATTGGTTGAGATCGAGTCGATTGAATTCGGCGGAATCGCTCGCGTCGTTCGAAACGATTTGAGACGTGCTGTTGCTGAGGGCGAGCATAAGCGATTGGCTCAGCCGATGAATTTTGGCTAAGCTCAGGTTCGTTGCCCAGGGGAGCCCCTGGAACGTGGTGGTCAACTCGATCGAGTTGGACGAAATTCCGTTGTCGGGAACGGGGAAAAATCGGATCTCCGATTCGGCGGTTGCCGGTTGGGTTTGTTTACTGATTACGAGGGTGATCGTGCCGAACTGCCGGGCCGCAATGCGCTGAGAGAGCCAAGTGGCGCCGCCGGCGAAAATTAACCCGCCCATGGTCAACACCGCAAAAAACGGCCACAGTTTTTTGCGCCGTAAATGAAATCGCCAACCCAGCCATAGCACGTAGGGCGAGAAAAGCGCGCTTGGCAAAGCCCAACCGAAGTTCAATTGCGCCAGAAAAAACCATTCGCGAACCCGTTCCATCCAATCGGTCCCGAAGCCGGTTCCCTCGTGGGTGGAGAAGTGAGCCGGAGCGTCGTCGAAGGCTACCTTCCAGAGGATCAAGACGGTAACGATAGTCCAGAAAACTAACAAGCCGACAGTCAGAGTCGGATTACGGCCCGGGACGATCCGAGGCGCCCGGCACTGGTTTTTTTCTCCGGTCATCGCCCTCGATTCTACGATAGCAGGTTGCCGGAGGAAAAGAAAGACGGCCGGAATTCGAAATGAGGTTGGGGCCGTATCGGCCCCGTAGCCTCCGGGTATTGAATCTCTGAACGGATCGTTTTTTGGGGCGCCGGTTGCGGTAGGAAAGCTTGTTGTTGGGTGGGGCCGCTAATGCCGCCGGCGTTGCGAACGCCGGTCGTTTCTTCAAGAAGTGACCGGTTATCCGGAGGTGCGGCCGGTTGATGATCCGTCGATGACGGTTTCGTCATGCCGAGGCGCCTGCGGTATCGGCTCGGGTGGCGGAGAAGCCGCCGGGGATTCTTGCCGGAAGCGGTTTCGAATCATCGTCTGATCGTCGGCGCTAACGAAGTTGGCCGGGCGCAACCGGCCCGGTCGATGGGGGCAGGTTTAATCCGGTCGACAACCCGGCGCGGATCGCTTCGAAAGGCCTGCGCCGGCAACCGGGATCGGACGGAAAATCAAGCGGTGCCGGGACCGCAATCGGGGCCAGAGAGCGCTCTCTGGCCCCGACCAGGCGTTTTCGGCCGGGCTCGGTTTAGGGGGCGAGTAGGGGATAGAAATTATCCTTGCTGAAGTTCCAGGGAGCGTCCCGGTCTTCGTCGCCGTCCAGATCGTATTCGTCCCAGGTATCGTAGATGCCTTCGGCCATGGTCGGCATTTGCAGTTCTGCGGTGGTCTTGCCTTGCATCTCGTCCGCGAGTCCGCTGACGTCGGTATCGAAATAGGAATCGGCAATCGTGCCGTAGTTGTCGCCGATCAAACCGCCAATCCTGCTGTCGCCCATTACGGTGCCGACGGCGTAACTGATGACGACCATGCCGAAATTGCGGCCGGCGAGCCCGCCGGCGATTCGAGCGACTTGGACCGAGGCCGTGCCGCGGCAGGCGGCGATCGTTCCGGAATTCCAGCCAACCAAGCCGCCGGCGATGCTGAAGGCCTTGACCATGCCTTTCGTTTGACTGGTGAGGATCGACCCGAAATTAAGGCCGGTCAACCCGCCGGTGATGGTACTGCCGTGAATCGTGCCGTCCGAGACTGAGCAGTCGGCGATCATCCCGAGATTGATTCCGACCAGAGCGCCGGTCCAATGCTGACCCTGGATCATGGCGTTTTGCAAGGTTACTCTCCTGATCGATCCTTCCGTGCCGAGCGAGCCGAATAGGCCGACGGAGTTGCCGGTTGGCCGGGCGACGTGCCAGCCGGCCAAAGTCTTGCCGTTGCCTTCGAATCTGGCGGAGTAGGGAGCGCCGAACGCCCCGATCGGCGCCCAGCCCATGCCGTCGTTCCATAACCGGTCGCCTTCGCCGATATCGCCGCTGTCGTCGGTATCGAATTTCAGATCGATCGACAGTTCGTAACCCGAGCAATCGTTGTCGGGACATCCCATGCCTTCCATGGCGCCGGGATAGGCCATGGCATAGGCTTCGGTAAAGGCTTCGTCGTCCGGCAGGCCGTCGCCGTTCCGGTCCCAGCGCACCGCGTCCAGTTGCAACAGGTTGTGGATATCGATCAGGCCGTCGTCGTCGCTGTCGTAGTCGGCCGCCTCAGCGGCGACTACCGTTACCGTAATCGTTCGAGTGGCGCTCAATCCTTCGGGGTCGGTGGCTGTCAAGGTAACGGTGTCCTCGCCCGAACCAAGCGGGAAAATTCGGATCCAGCCGTCGAAGGTGTCGGCGACGACGATGTCGTTAGTTCCGGATTTGATGTCGATAGCCAGAAAATCGCCGTTCAAATCGGTGACGACCGAGTTGACGGATATCGCTTTCGCGGCGCTGCCGGCCATTAATGTTGCATCGTCGAAACTCGCCGCAATGACCGGCGCCTGATTCGCTAATTCGTCTAGTTGCCGAGCGGTGAAAATGACTTTTCCGGCGTCCAACTCCGAGGAGAAAGCTTCGACGTATGCGGTCTCTACGGCGGGTCCCAAGGTCAGCATGGTTTCCGCTCGGCCCTGCTCGTCGGTGATTACGTTGGTTTGGCTTAGCGAACCGCCTCCGGCGATCACCTTGAAGGTCACCGTCACGCCTGGCTCAAGCACGCCTTTGGTTCCCAAAACGCCCGCTACTAACGGAAGACGCAGCGGACGCCCGACAGCGCCTTCCTGGTTGTCGCCGGAGAGGATTTTCATCAATGGATTGGAAGAGCCTCGATAGAGGACGTCGACACCCCGGTCGGCGATGACGGGTAATTCCAGGTGTACCGCGGGATAGGCGAGCGGATTCTGATCCAAATTCAGGATCTGCAGGTTGGTCAAGTGCTCCAAGTCTGCCGCCTCGAGGTGGGTTAATTCGTTGTTGTTCAACAGAATTTGATGCAACGAGGGCAACTTGCCGAAGCTGTCTTGATCCAGCGTAGCCAGTCGATTGCCGCTCAACAGCAGAATGCCGAGCTCGGGCAAATCGTCGAACACGTCGGCCGGTATTTCGGTCAAGAAATTTCCGGTCAAGCCGATGAGTTCGAGGTTGTTCAGACCGTCGAAAATCCCAGGAGGCAAAGAAGTCAACTGGTTGTTGAAGAGATAAAGAGTTTTGAGATTCGTCAGGTTTCGGAAAATTTCCGGGTCGTAGCTGGTGGTGTTGTTGGAGCCCAGATAAAGCGTGGTTAGTTTAAAGAGGTTCCGGAACAATTCCGGTTCCAACTCGGCCAGGCGGTTGCCGCCCAGACTGAGGAATTGGAGATTGAATAGATTGTCGAAACTGTTTGCCGGCAACTCGGAGAGTCGGTTAAAGGTCAGATCCAAGCGAAGAAGATCTGGCAGATGGGCGAAGAGGCCTTCGGGCAAGGAAGTCAGCCGATTGCTCCGGAGGTCCAATTCTTCCAGGTCGGATAGATGGGCGAAGAGTCCGGGCGGGAGCGAGGTCAGCCGGTTGTTATAGAGATAGAGGCCTCCCAGGCTGATCAAATTATCGAAGACTCTCGGCGGCAGAGATTCCAGACGGTTCTTGTCCAAATCCAGCCGGCGCAAACTGCTGGTGTTTTCGAAGACTCCCGGCGGCAGGGTGGCCAACTGATTATTGTCCATGTCGAGATACCGCAACCGGGGCTGGTGAATGAAAATATTATCGGGCAGAGCGGTTAACCGGTTGAAATCCAGACCGATCCAATAAAGATTGGGCATGTTGTCGAAGATGCCGGCCGGCAAGGTAGAGAGATTGTTGAAACTGAGGATCAGCGAGCTCACCCGGGACAGATCCTGAAAAATATCTGGGGGAAGCTCGTAAATCTCGTTATCGCCCAGATTGAGATAGCCTAGCCGGGTGAGGCCGTCGAACAGCCCGGAAGGTAGTCGGCTGATCCGATTGTTGCTCAAGTCGAGATATTGCATCCCCGAGAGCCCGGCGAAATCGCCGGGTTTCAAGTTGAACAAATCGGTGTCGTTGATTTGCAACCATAAGACGGCGGCCAAGTCTTCGTCGGTAATTTCGGAGCAATCGTCCGCATTGTAGTAGGCGAGAATCGCGTCGACCACGGCTTGAGTGCGGCCGTCGAGCGGACTGCCTTCGCAAGCGGCGACGGGAAAGGCCTCCAAGACGGTCAGATGGAGGGGCCAAACGCTGTCGGCCATAGACTCGCCGGTATCCAGCCGATGGCTGATGGGGTAACGACCGGGCATGGTTTCGGCGGCGGCCTGGATCGTGACGGTTTGCGGTTCGTTCCAGTTAACGGGGGTGAACGTCAAGGTGGCAGGCTCGAAACCGAGCGAAGCCTCGTCGCTAGCGGGGACGACCGTCACTTCGCCGGGTGGCGGAGCCAGAAGCCGTATCGGGTAGTCGACGGTCGCTCCGACGGCAGTATGCAGGTCGATTTGCGTCAGGCTGACTTCGTCTTGGACCGGATTGAAATCCAATACCAAAGTGCTCAGGTTGTTCAGTCCGGCAAAGGCGTTCTCGGGTAACGAAATTAATTGATTGTCGTCGATGTTCAGATGTTCTAAGGACTCAAGCTGGTCAAATACTCCGGCCGGCAGTTCTCTTAACTGATTGTGGTTCATAAACAGGGAAGTCAGGTTTTGCATGGAATCGAAGATTCCCGGCGGAATGACCCGAATATACTGATTATCCATCCAAAGAGTTTCCAGATTGACGAGATCGTCGAACAAACCGGGAGGCAGGGAGGTTAGCGCGCCGCCACCGATGTCCAGATAGCGCAATTCGGTTAATCCCGCGAACTGATTGGGGAACAGGGCGGAATGGAGATTGTCCCACAGATCCAAGGCTTCCAGTTTGGTTAACTTGTGGAAGATGGGGGCTTGGAAGAAAACGATGCGGTTTCCGGCCAGTCGCAGGGATTCGAGATTGATCAGATCGTCGAATTGGTCCGGGTAGAGGACCGTAAGACTATTAACCAACAGGTTCAGTTCTTCCAGCTGGGCCAAGTCTCGAAAAGCGGACTGTTCGATCAGTGCGATGTTGTTGAAGTTTAAGTTTAAAACAAGAAGATTGGTCAAACCGGCAAACAGATTTTGGTGGACGACTTCGAGCAGGTTCCCGCTCAGATCCAGTTGTTCCAGACTGGATAGGTCTTGGAAAATGCCTTCCGGCAAGTCGACAATGTTGTTGTAGGAAAGATCCAATTCCACCAAACCACTGAGCCCGGCCAGATCGCCGGCCTGCAGGGATCGCAATCGGTCCCCTCTCCAACTGCCTTGCAAATCCAGGAATTCGATGGAAGCGAGCATTTCTTCGGTAATGGTGTCGCAGTCCGCTTCGAAATCCAGAGCTCCCAAAATGCCATTGACTACCGCGGCCGTTCGTCCGGCCAGCAAATCGTTCTGACAGTCGGTGAGCATGTCGTCCCGGTCGTAGATGGTGATGAGCAGCGGAACGACGTTCGTGGTGACGTTTCCGTCGTCGGTCGTCAATTGGTGGAAAATATCGGTGAATTCCCTTTGCGAGTTGTCGTCAGGGAGCACTTTGACCGTGAACGACTGGGGCTGATCCCAGTTTTGGAGATCGAATGTCAGCATTTCCGGTTTGAAAACCAGATTGGTAGAGCCGCTTGACGGCGTGACCGTGACGCTGGTTTCCGGTTCGCTCGCGAGCCAGACCGGGTAGGCTAAAATCGAGCCTTCTTCGACTCCCAAAGCGATGGAGTTGAACCGCAGTTGCAATTTCAGCGGATTGCCGTCCAGAACCAACTGTCGCAGTTCGGTCTGGTTGTCGAAAGCGCCTTCGGGCAATTCGGACAGTTGATTGTCGCCGAGATCGATGCGCCGCAATTCGAACATTTCGGCGAACAATTCGGGATGGAGTTCGGATAATTGATTGCCGCTGAGATCCAATTGCAGCAAGCCTGTGAGTCCGGCCAAATCGTTAGTGCCGAGTGCCGTCAGATCCATATTCGACAGATCCAGCCGGGTGATCTCGTTAAGATCGATCAAGGTGACGTCGGAACAATCGGGCGTGGTGGGCAAATTGGCCATGATCGCTTGGACTACGGCGGTATGACGGCCGTCTAGCAAGCCCTCGCCGCATTCGGCGAACGATCCGGTGTCTTGTATTTCGAGAGTCAGATCGAAGGCGCTGTAAGTCTGGATGTCAGGAAAAACTACCCGGTGATCTATTTTGGTCTGGCCGTCTTCGGTGTTGCCGTCTGCCGGGGCGTGCACCGTGACGGTCTGAGCTTCTTCCCAGTTGTCCGGGGTAAAAGTCAGGGCGGCCGGTACGAAGGCGATCTGGTGCAAGGCGCTCTCCGGCACGATGGTGATTGCGGTGTCGGGTTGGCGGTCCGGTCGCAATTGGTAAGCGACGGTTTCGTTCTCGACGGCGGAGAGCATGAGGGAAGTCGGTTCGAAAACGACCTCGACCAGCGGATTGCCGTTCCATACGACCCGTTGCAAATCGTCGAGTCCGTCCAGAATGCCTTTGGGCAGGAAAACGAGCTGATTGTTGTTCAGCAGCAACATTTGCAGCATCCCGGTATCGCCGAAGGTGTCGGACGCGAGGGCGGCCAATTGGTTATAACCGAGGTCCAGTTCCCGGAGCTCGGGCAGTTCCGCTAGTTGTGCCCGGTTCAATTCCGGCAGTTGATTGTTTCGCAGATTCAACATCCTCAGATTGTCCAGAGTGCGAAACGCTCCGGGGGCAATTCGGCCGATCAGGTTATAGGACAAGTTCAGCGTTTGCAGTCGGCTCAATCCTTTGAAGGAGTCGGCGTCGAGCGCGGTTAATCTATTGTAGTCCAAGTGCAACCATTTGAGGTTGGAGAGTTCGGCGAATACTCCGGCCGGCAACTCTCGGAGCCGGTTGTCGCCCAGATTCAATTGCGCCAGTTCGGTCGTGCCGGCGAACAGGTCGGCGGGCAGGGAGGCGAGTTGGTTGTGGCGCAAGTTCAGCCGGAGCAGCCGGGGCGTTCCGGAAAACTGGCCGGGATCCAATTCCGTGAGTCGATTGCCGTTCAGTTTCAGGATGCGCAAACCGGAAAGTCCGCTGAAATCGTCGGCGCTTAGGGCGGTCAAACCGAGTCCGGAAAGATTCAGGCTGTTGACGGATGCCAACTGCTCGGCGGTGAGGTCGGCGAAATCGTCGACTCCGTCAACGCCGGCCACGATGGCGTCCATGACCACCGGGGTGCGGCCGCTCATCGGTTCGTCGGCCCCGTTTTGAGCGGTCGCCGTTAGTGGCAAGGTTGCAAACAACATCCAGCAAGCCAAGCGCCTGAGGCGATCGAAATTCAAAGTGCAACGGCGTGCGAGTGACAAGGTAGAGCGCATGGGATTATTGGGATTCCGTTTGGGCGGAAGTGACGATCTCGTCGCAAACGATGGTGCGAAATATTAATTTCGACAAAAGGGACTAGATCAAGAAAAATAATCTTCGCTTGCCGGGTTCGGCATTGCCGGAAGTTGAGAGTCCGGTCGGCCGTAAGTGTCGAGGACGCCGGGGAACCGGCAGGCGTGACGGCAACTTCGTTCCGAGCCGGCGAAGCGATTCCCTGATTCGGTTTCGATTCGGCGTGCGGTTTGCCGCTTCGAGGTGAAGAATTCCGGCATCGCTTTTCGGGTTTTTGGCGTCGGGTGCCGGGATTTCGAGGTGTCATGTCGCCGGTTCGCGAAATAATTGCCGGTTGCCGGCCGGCGAGGATTGGATTAGTTTCCGGCGGAAGTTTGACGAACGTAGCGTCGAGGACAGGACTTCGGATCGGTCCGTCGCGAAACTCGAGGCGGGGAGTCTGGGTCACGGCGAAACGGGTAGCCGTCGTCGTCAGGTCGACACGAAAGTTCTGGGTATGAGGCAAACGGGAAAGAACCGGCGGTGAGTCGAGTAAAGGTGGACGAAGTTTTGTGCGTCATCTTGGGCGGCGGCGCCGGATCCCGCTTGTTTCCGTTGACCAAGGAGCGGTCGAAGCCGGCCGTTCCCTTGGGGGGCAAATACCGGTTGGTCGACGTGCCGATTTCCAATTGCATCAACTCGGGAATGAAGCGGGTTTACGTCTTGACCCAATTTAATTCCGCTTCGCTCCATCGCCATATCTCCCAATCGTACAAGTTCGACCCTTTCAGCGGCGGGTTCGTAGAAATATTGGCGGCGGAACAGACCCCGACCAATTCCTCCTGGTACGAGGGGACGGCCGATGCGGTTCGCAAAAATATGTCGCATTTGCTGAATCATCCGTTCCGGTATTTGGTGATCTTGAGCGGCGATCAACTCTATCGCATGGATTGCCGGCAGTTGCTGGAATGTCATATCGACCGAGACGCGGAAATCACGGTAGCCACGACGCCGGTGGGTCGCGGGGGAGTAGCCGGGTACGGCATCATGCAGATGGACGCCGATTCCCGAATCCGGCGGTTCGAGGAAAAACCGAAACGGCCGGAATTGCAGGAAGAACTGAAATTGGACCGCCAATGGCACGCTCGCCTGGACATTCCGGGGGACGAGCCTCGTTGGCTGGCTTCCATGGGCATTTACGTCTTCAATCGCGAGGCGCTGACTCCCGCTCTCGAATCCGGCCAGACGGATTTCGGCAAGCACATTATTCCCTCGGCGATTCACGATCGCCGGGTGTTTTCCTACATCTTTCAGGGTTACTGGGAAGACGTCGGTACGATTCGCGCGTTTTTCGACGCCAATTTGGATCTGGCCAGCCTCCAGCCCCAGTTCAGTTTGTTCGAAGGCAAAATCCCGATCTACACTCATCCTCGCTTTCTGCCTCCTTCCAAGATTAACGGGGCGAAAATCGCCAATTCGTTGGTGGCCGACGGATGCGTGATCGATGGCGCGGTCATTACGCAGTCCCAATTGGGCGTGCGCAGCATGGTGCGCGCCGATTGCGATTTGAATCGAGTGGTGATGATGGGTAGCGATTACTACGAGTCCGAACCGCCGTCCGCAGGGCTGCCGCCGCTGGGTATCGGCAAAGGCTCGAAAATTTTCAACGCCATCATCGATAAAAACGCTCGCATCGGAGAAGCCTGCACCTTATCGCCCGAAGGCAAACCGGACCAGCTGGACGGCGACCCCATTTACGTTCGAGACGGTATTGTCATCGTTTCGCGTAACGCCGTAGTTCCGGACCGGACGGTTTTTTGAGCCCTTATTCGCGAAAGGAATCGATTGGCTAATTCTCCCAGGAGCAATCAGACCAAGGCCCAATCGACCGGTTTGAGCGTCGGTTTGCGGCGATACCTTTATGCCACCGCCGCGATTACCGGCGGGATCATTCTGGTGGTCGAGATTTTGGGAGCCAAGATGCTCTCGCCGTTTTTCGGGACTTCGCATTTTGTTTGGACGGCTCAGATCGCCGTCACGCTCGTTTCGTTGGCGGCGGGTTACTACTACGGCGGTTGGTTGGCGGACCAGTCGCCGAAATTGTCCCGCTTGTACTATTGCCTGTTGTTTTCCGGAGCCTATCTTTGTTTCGCCGTGGCCGTTCTCCGGCAGGTGGCGATTTTCTGTCACCGGTTCAGTTTGCCGATGGGTTCGGTGCTGGCCTCGGTTTTTCTGTTTTTCGTGCCGTTGACCTTGATGTCGGTTACCGGGCCGTTCGTGATCCGCGTGCTGACCCGGACGACGAAAAACGTCGGACAACAGGTGGGAAGGTTGTTCGCGCTTAGCACTCTGGGCAGCGTTTTGGGCGTGGTAGCCGTTGGGTACGTGTTGATTCCTCTGGCTCCCAATTCGGTGACGATGTTCGTTTCGGCGCTTGCGCTGTTTTCGCTGACCGGCACGTATTATTTGATTTGGGGCCGCCGCTCGGGTGCGGCTGTCCGGTTGCTGGCCATAGTGGCGTTAGCGGGGGCGGCCGGCTGGTTGGGCATTTGGGACGAAAAGCGTTCGGGGCTTCGCGGGATGAAGGAACTGGCCCGTATTAATTCCAATTACGGTCGGATGCAGGTGTTGGAGAACGAGGCCGGCGACCGGCGGTATTACTTGAACGATCTGTTGACTCAGAACGTCTACGATCCGCTGTTAGGGAAAAGCCGTTCGGCGTTTACTTACATGCTGCACGACCTGACCAAGGCCTATGCCGAGCGGCCCGGAAATGTGCTGATTGTCGGCCTCGGCATCGGGATCGTTCCCCGGCGGTTCGCCGAAGAAGGCGTCGCAGTGGACGTCGTCGAGATCAATCCTCTAGTCGGCGATATGGCCCGCGATTACTTCGATTTCGATCCGGCAGCGGTCAATCTCTATCTCGATGACGCTCGTCATTTTTTCTGGATCGCCGAACGGCGGTACGACGCCGTGTTGCTGGACGCTTTCCTCGGCGAATCCACGCCTTCCCATTTGATGACCCGGGAATGTTTTCAATCCGTGAAGGCCTGCCTGAAACCCGGCGGAATCCTGACGATCAACTGTTTCGGTTCCTTCGATCCCGGCCGCGACTTTTTTTCCCAATCCCTGGCTCGCACCCTCCTGACGGTTTTCGATTCCGTTCGCGTTCACGACGGCGGCGCGGGCAATTTGTTCTATGTCGCTTCGGACCGGCCGGATCTCGAGCTGTCCCGGGACCGCGATTACGATCACGTTCATCCCCAGGTTGCGTCGGCCGTGCGCTATGCGTTCGACAACGTCGTGGATCTGTCGCCCGGAAAGGGGATAGTGTTCAGCGACGATTACAATCCGGTGGAATATTACGATTCGCAAATCAGGGAAATTCTGCGCAAGGATTTAGTGAGAGCACGGATGTGAGGCTCCAGCCGTTGCGTTTTATTTTGACCTGAGATTATCCTTCGCGAAGATTGTTTTCCGATGATGCGCCTGTTGTTCCTGTTCACGATGTTGCTCCGGTTGTCGGTCGTCGCGGCCGATTCGGAAGGAGAGGCCATGAAGGGCCGGGCGATGTCCCTCGACGATTGTCTGGAACAAGCGTTGGAACACAATTTATCGCTTCAGGTCGAGCGGATCACGCCGTTGATCAGCCGGGCGAACCTGCGGCTCGCCTACGCCGGTTGGGAGCCGGAATTTCAGGCCTCCTACAATCACGAATACCGGCAGCGATCGAGTAACTTCGACGAATTCGGCCGGCCCATCTCCGGTTCCGCCAGCGATACGGACGTCTTCAGCGCCGGTTTCGGCGGCCGGTTGCCTACCGGACTGACTTATAATCTGCGCGGCAACGTTTCTAATGCTTCGATCGATTTTTTCGGGATTCAGGGGCCGGAGTTCGGTCAAGCGAGCTTGGATAACGCGGGGGGATTCGTGTCCGTCGATTTGAGGCAACCGGTATTGGAAGGTCTGGCGATCGATCAAGTTCGACTCAACGTCAAACTCGCTAAAATCGACATTGACCAAACGGAGTTAGCCCTTCTGTGGCAGATCATGAACGTGGTATCGCAGGTCGAACTGGCCTATTACGATCTGATCGCGGCGGGTGAGAGCGTGAAGGTGCAAGAAAAGGCGGTGCAATTGGCCGAGCAATTGTTCGAGGATAATCACCGCCGGGTGGAGATCGGCGCCATGGCGCCGTTAGACGAGAAGCAGGCCGCGTCCCAGCTGGCTCGAGCCCGGGCCGATTTGCTGGCCACCCGCCGCACCGCGGCGCTTCAGCAGAACGCGCTCAAGAGCCTGCTCAGCGACGATTATTTGCAATGGCAGGATATTCGGATCGAAGTCACGGAAGTGCTTCAAGCCTTGCCGACCGTGTTCAACCGTCAGGACAGTTGGCATCGCGCCATGGACTTGCGGCCCGATCTGCAGCAGCGCCGGATGGATTTGGACCGGGAAGGGATTTATATCCGGTATCATAAGAATCGAACCCTGCCGCAATTGGATTTGGTGGGCAGTTACGGTTATTCCGCCGGCGGCCAAAATATCGGATATTCCGGAGTGTTCGGCCAAATCGAAAGGCAGGAAAACGTGTTCTGGACGGTGGGAGGGCAATTAAGCATACCGTTGGGTAATCGGGCGGCTCGGAACGATTTGGCGATCGCTCGGGCCCGAGAGGACCAAGCGCTGATCCGGCTCAAGCAGTTCGAACAGGATATTATGGTGGCGGTGGAGAATGCGGTGGCGCTGGCCTCGATCAATTTGCAACGGGTGGCAGCGATTCGCGAAGAACGGGAATTTGCGGAAGCCGCGTTGCAGGCGGAAGAGATCAAGCTGGAGAACGGCAAGAGCACCAGTTTCATCGTGTTGCAATTGCAGCGCGATTTGACTCAGGCGCGTTCCAGCGAGATTCAGTCTTTGGTAGAGTATAATCGCGCTCGCGCCGAGCTGTCCTTGGTCGAAGGAGCCACCTTGCAACGTCGAGAAATCACCGTGGAGTCAGCGCCATGAAGACGCCAGTTTCCGATTCCCTGTCCGGCCGGCGGCAGCCGGAAAAAATGGGATGGAGGGTTTACCTGTTCATCACCGCGATGCGGTTCGTGTTCCGGGTGTTCTTCCGGTTTCGGGTCTATGGCGGGGACCGGTTGAACGTCCCGGGTCCGGTGTTGATGATCCCCAATCACGTGTCGTGGCTCGACTGGTTGCTCATCGGAGTTTGCCTGGAAAACGACTGGCGTTTCGTCACTTCCAGCGCAACGGCCGAAACGAGTTGGCTGCATCGTTGGGTGATGCGTAATCACCGGACTTTTCCGGTCGACACCGGTTCGCCCTACGCCGTCAAGGAGATCGCCGGTTATCTGAAGGGGGGCGGTCGGTTGATCCTGTTCGCCGAGGGGCGTATTTCCCGCACCGGTTCGCTGATGAAACTCTTCGAAGGCACGGGATTCTTGCTGTTGAAAACCGAGGCCAAAGTCATCACTTGCTATCTGAAGGGCGCCGACCGGTTGCGGTGGACCCGGCATCGGGGTTGGAAACGGTGGTTTCCGGAGGTGAGCGTTCATTTCAGCGAATTGATCGAGCCGCCTCGCGATTGCGTCAGCACGACTCAAGGACGGGAATCGCTGACGGATTGGGTGCGCGACCGGATGTTGGAACATCGGTTCCGGGTCGAATTCGAGCACGGTCCGGCCAACGTATTGGCGTCGCTCGTGAACAATCGTCGCTTGCGTCCCGGGTATCCGGTGATGGAGGACGTCACTCGAACCGTGCTGTCTTATCGAAAGTTGCTGGCCGGCATCGAAATCCTGGCCCGGCAATGGCCGGCATTGATCGCCGCCGGCCGGGGACAGGCCGTGGGCGTCTTATTACCCAACACCAACGCTACGCCGGTGGCGGTCGCCGGCCTCTGGGCGGCCGGTTTTCGACCGGCCATGCTCAATTTTTCCACGGGGCCGACCGTGATGCTCACCTGCTGCCGAGTCGCAGGGATCCGGACGATAATCACTTCTCGCGTGTTTCTCGAGCGGGCGGAACTGGACATCGAGCCGTTGGAAAAAGACGGTATCAAGCCGATTTACCTGGAAGAGGTCCGGGATCGGGTAAGTTCGGGGCAACGGCTCGCTGTCTTGTTGAAGCAGATGATCGTTCGGCCGTTTCGCGATTTCCGGCCGGACCGGAACGATACGGCCATCATTCTCTTCACCAGCGGTTCCGAGGGAGTGCCCAAGGGAGTCGAGCTTACCCACGCGAATTTGATGGCCAACATTCAACAAATGTTGGCGGCGGTGGATATTGTCGATACCGATCGGCTGTTCAATGCCCTGCCCATGTTCCACAGTTTCGGATTGACCATCGGAACCTTCTTTCCGTTGGTGCGGGGGATTTACGTCTTCCTCTATCCTTCGCCGCTTCATTACCGGGTAGTCCCTACCGTCGTTTACGATCGGCAATGCACGATCATGCTGGCGACCAATACCTTTTTGAACGGTTACACCCGCAAGGCGGACGCCTACGATTTCGAATCGGTTCGCTATTTGTTCGCCGGGGCCGAAAAAGTGCAACGGGCTACCTTCGACAATTGGGCTCGAAAGTACGGCGTTCGTATCTTGGAAGGTTACGGCGTAACCGAATGCAGTCCCTGTGTTTGCGTCAACACCAGGATTTCGGCCAAATTCGGTTCGGCCGGTCGGTTGCTTCCCGCCATCGACTATCGGCTCGAACCCGTGGAAGGGGTCGATCGAGGAGGCCGGCTGCAGATCCGCGGTCCCAACGTCATGAAGGGTTATCTCAATCCCGAAGCGAACCGGGAGTTTCAGGCATTGGGCGGATGGCATGACACCGGCGATATCGCCGATGTCGATTCCGAGGGATTCGTGCACATCTTGGGCCGGTTGAAGCGGTTCGCGAAGATCAGCGGCGAGATGATCAGCTTGACCGCGATTGAAGAATCCCTTGCCGGTCAGTTCAAGCAACACGGTTTGCGGACCGAGGTGGCGATCCTTACGAAACCCGATGAACAAAAGGGAGAGCGATTGATAGCGGTGGTCAATCATCGCGCCATCACTTTGGGTGCCGTCCGCAAAGTGCTGAAGACGGCCGGGCACTCCAATTTGAGCATGCCTCGCGAACTCAGGTTCGTTAAAGAGATCCCCAAATTAGGCACGGGTAAGGTCGCTCACCGCTTGCTGCAACAACAACTGGAGAAACGTAAATGAATTCTAGCCGGTCGATTTTTCGATACCGTTTTTGACGGCCTCCGAAGATCGTGCGATTTCCCGTGATTCGGCTGCGAAGGCGGGGTGAGAGGGTTCGATCGGTTTCGTCCGGTATCGCCGGTGCTTTCCCTTCTGATCGGAGCTTGCCGTCGAACGGCCTTGGTCGAGAAATTACGGTGTTAAAGCCATGACTGTCGGTACGACAGGATCAGGCCGACTGGGATCCCGGCTGTTTCAAGAACTCTTCGGCGCGGCGTTCCATCTCTTCTTGAGTCAGTTTTTCTTTGCGGGAACTAATGGTCCATACATGGCCGAAGGGATCCCTGATTGTACCGGAGCGGTCGCCGTAGAACATATCGTCGATCGGTCTGATCACTTCCGCTCCGGCTTTGATCGCCCGTTCGAATACCTCGTCGGAATCCCGGACATAGACGCAGCAGGAAACGGGGGTGCCGCCGTAGGCTTGGGGACTTTTGAATTCCAGATCCGGGCAGGGGTCGGCCAACATAACGATGGATTCGCCGATAATCAGTTCGGCATGGCCGACGGTACCGTTCGGCCCGGTCATCCGGCCTTTTTCCTTGGCGTTGAATACCTTGCAATAAAACTCGATCGCTTGGACGGCGCCGTCGACGATGAAGTAGGGCGTGACGGTATCGTATTCTTCGGGAATGGGATTGACGGGTTCGCTCATGATCGAGTTTCCGGTTAGGATCGACAACGAATTCGGACAAGCTCATTGAACCGCAACCGGGCAAGAATAAGCAAGTCGGAATCGGCGATTACGATCGCTGCTGCCGGAACGGCCCGGCGAGAGGCGGCCGAGCGAAAGCGTTCGTTCGTCACGTCGCGCCGCGTTACTCGTTTTGGCTTGGCCGAGGCGTCTTGTCGCCCGTTCGCAGTTGCCTGAGCAGCTCGGGTAATTTCTGCAGCGCCAAAATTTGGCGTTTAACTTTTCGATCTTCCTGGGCCGGAGTGCCGAATACGGTCTGATTGCCGGGAATGTCACGCATGACTCCCGATTGCGCGGCAATGGTGGCTCCGTCGCCGATGTGGAGGTGGCCGGCGATGCCGACCTGACCGGCGATCGTAACGCCGTTGCCGATCTTCGTACTCCCGGCGATGCCGGTTTGCGCTATGATCAGGCAATGCTTGCCGATGACGACGTTGTGGGCGATTTGCACCAAGTTATCGATTTTAGTCCCTTCGCCGATCACGGTATCGTCGAGGGCCCCGCGATCGACCGTGGTGTTGGCGCCGATTTCGACGTCGTCGCCGATGTTGACTCCTCCGACTTGCTGAATTTTGCGATGCCGTTTGCCGTCGTGGATATAGCCGTAGCCGTCGGAGCCGATGACGGCGCCGGCGTGGATGCGAACGCGCTTTCCCAGCGCCGAGCGGGGGTAGAGCACGACTCGGGGGAAGAGTTGGCACGATTCGCCCAACCGACAGTCGTTTCCGATTTGATTGCCGCCGTGCAACACGACATTCGCTTCGACGGCGGTGCCGCTGCCGATAAGGCATCCCGGGCCGATCGAGGCGGACGGATCGATTTGCGCTTCGGGATGAACGACGCTGGAGGCATGAATCCCGGGAGGGGGCAGGGATTCCGGGTGAAAGAGATCAATCAGTTCGGCGAATCCGACTCGGGCTTGAGCCACTTGGATGACGGCTTTGGCCGTATCGGGCGGCGGTTCGAGATCACGGCCGACGATCACGGCCGAGGCCTCGCTGTCGATGGCTTGTCGAAAATGCCGGCGGTTTTCGGCGAAGGCGATTTGTCCCTGGCGGGCATTCGCCGTCGGCGCGATGCCGCTGATCGGCGTGTTCGAATCGCCGGACAGAGTCCCTTGGAGTCGCGAGGCGATCTCGCCGGTGGTCAGCTGCATGGGCCGGTTCAAGATCGAGTCGAGGCTGCCGGGCGAATCCGATTGCCCTCGGAAAGAGTAGCGACGGCCGGTTTCCAAGATCGTGCCGCTTCGAGCGTTACCTGGGCGAAAGTCAGAATGGTGAGCAGATCGCCCACCGTTCCCAACCGGGCCGAGGCACCGTTGAGAACGATTTGGCCGGTGCCGGCCGGCGCGGCGATGGCGTAGGTTTCGAACCGGGCGCCGTTAGATTGATTGCCGCATAATACCTTCTCGTAAGGCAAGATGCCTACTTCGTTCATGAGGTCTTCGGAAATCGACAGGCTGCCTTCGTAATTCAGATTCGCGTCGGTGACGCGGGCGCGATGCAATTTTGATTTCAAGACCTCGATCAGGCAGTCGCTGGCCATAGGACACGATGGGGGTGCAGGCTGGATTTAAGACTCTCGTTGACGTTCTCAGTCGAAGCCAATATAAGACGGCTTCCGTCAGAATCAACCTAATATCCCCTCTGTTGTCGTTATGGCGAAAAAGACTCTCCGAATAGGAATGATCGGCTACCGGTTCATGGGCAAGGCGCATTCCAATGGTTGGCGTCAGGCATCCCGTTTCTTCCCCCTCGCCGCCGACTTGGACATGCATACCATTTGCGGTCGCGACCCGGACGGCGTAGCAGCCGCTGCTCAGGAATTGGGGTGGAGAAATTCTGCCACGGATTGGACGACGGTGGTCGAAAATCCCGAAATCGACGTGATCGATATCACTACGCCTAACGACACTCACGCGGAAATCGCGATCGCCGCCGCTAAAAACGGGAAGCACGTGCTTTGCGAAAAGCCCTTGGCTCTGACCGTCGAGCAATGTCGGGAGATGCTCAACGCGGCGAATCAGAGCGGGATAGTCCACATGGTTTGCCACAACTACCGGCGAATTCCCGCCGTGGCTCACGCCAAGAAAATGATCGACGACGGAATGATCGGCGATCTCTTCCATTATCGCGCCCGTTACGCTCAGGACTGGATCGTAGACCCGGATTTTCCGCTGGTCTGGAGGTTGCAAAAAAACGTGAGCGGCAGCGGAGCTCACGGCGACATCAACGCGCACATCATCGATCTGGGCCGTTATCTGGTCGGGGAGTTTTCCGAGATCTGCGGCTTGATGCACACTTTCATCAAATATCGGCCGTTGGAGGATTCGACCGGCAAGAGCGACGGTTTGGGCGCGGCCGGGAGCAAGGAAATGGGCGAGGTCACGGTGGACGACACCGCCATGTTGATCGGGCGATTCGATAACGGAACCTTGGCCAATCTTGAATCCACTCGATTCGCCCTGGGCCGCAAGAATCACATCACGCTGGAGGTCAACGGCAGCTTGGGTTCGCTTTACTTCGATTTCGAGGACATGAACCGGCTGAAGTTTTTCGACAATACCCTGCCGGAAGATCGGCAAGGTTTCAGCGACATCTTGGTCACTCAACCCGGAGGCGCCCATCCTTATGTCGGACAATGGTGGCCGCCCGGTCATATCATCGGTTACGAACACACTTTCGTTCACACTCTGGCCGATTTCGTTAGTGCCGTCGCCAAGGGCACTCCCGTTCAGCCGACCTTCGAAGACGGTTTGAAAAACCAGAGAGTGCTCGCCGCGGTCGAAGAGTCGGCCGTCAACCGGGAATGGGTTAAGGTGTAACCGGCCGCTCCCCGAGAAGCGTCTGAATTCCCGGACAGATGAGATTCGGGATGTCGGTTAATGGAACAAGGGGCGATGGCTGATCGACGGGACTTCGAGGGCCGCCGGCGGGGCAGGGCAGGAAACGGTCGCGGTCCGTGGTGGGTTTGGGCGGCGGTATCGCTGTTCTTCGCCGGCGATCTTCTGGGAACCGAACGGTTGGGGCAGGAAGTTTCCGGGTGGCTCCGGTTCGAATTCAAGGAACCTCGCGAACGGGTCTACTATCTTCCCGAGGATGCGGAGTGCGGGCCGGATGAGGTTCGGGAATGGCTCCCTGCCCGGGCCGGCAGCCCGGACGGTCCCCGCGTGTCGCTGAGTCGCTCGGTCGCTCTGCTGACTCGAGAGCCGCTTCGGATCGCTTCGGACGATTGGCAAATCCGGCGCCGCGTCCACGAGCGCTTGGTCATTCTGGAGGCGCCGACTCCTTTTGAGGCGGCCAGTTTGGCGGAGGCGTTTTGCCGGGAGCCGGGCACCATAGCTTGTTGGCCGGTAATGCGGCGCTCTTATCGCCGGACGAACGCTTACGCGCCGGCTCCCGACGATCCGTATTTCGCGGAATGCTGGCATTTGGAAAATCGGGACCAGTCGGGAACCCGGTTGGGCATCGATCTGAATCTAAGAGGCGCTTGGCCTCTTTCCCGGGGCTTGGGGGTTACGGTCGGGGTCGTGGATAACGCCATCGATCGGAACCATCCGGAATTGAGCGGCCGGTTGGTGAACGAGTTGCATTACAATTTCGTCGCGAAACGGCCTGGAATCGGGATCAAGAACGAGTCGGACGCGCACGGCACGGCGGTGGCCGGGTTGATCGCCGCGGAGGGTAACAATCGTATCGGGGTCAGCGGGGTGGCTCCGGAAGCGAAACTGGCTAATCTGGTAATCTTCGAGCTGCAGGACGACGACGAAGAATGGTCGATCGAAGACGAGGCGTCGCTGGATTTGTACCGGTATGAATGGGATGTCGTCGGGATCCAGAATCATAGTTGGGGGATCGTCCATAATCGCTTGGAAGGGTTGAACGCTTTGGCCGAGGTCGGCATCGAGAATGCGATTCGCCAAGGCCGCAACGGCCGAGGAACGATCTTCGTCAGGTCGAGCGGCAACGGTCGCGAATCGTTGCATAACGCCAACGATAAAGAGTTAACCAACGATCCCCGGGCGATCACGGTGGCGGCGATGCGTTCGGACGGCCGGCCGGCCAGTTATTCCACTCCCGGCGCTTGCGTTTTGGTGGCGGCTCCCAGCGGCGATTTCGATCGGAACGGGTTGGCTACCACCGATCATTTGGGGGCGGCCGGATTCGTCGCTCGGGGCCGGGGCGATCGCGAAAATTACCTGCTGGGTCAGGACGGTTTTTCGGGCACTTCGGCTTCGACCGCGGTCGTTTCGGGGATCGTCTCGTTGCTGTTGCATGCCAACCCCGAATTGAGCTATCGCGACGTGCAGCAATTGTTGGTGCATTCGGCCTTTCATCCGGAGACGGAAGATCCCGATCTCGAGGCCAACGGCGCCGGTTTTTTCTTCAGTCATCATACCGGTTTCGGCGTGCCCGACGCCGGATTCGCCGTACGGCTGGCCCGGGAATGGCGGCCTCGGCCCGAGGCCGTTCAAGTCGTCCGCCGGCAGAACGGACTGCGAGTCATTCCCGATGAGGGATTGCGCCTGGAGATTCAGGGAATCGGCGTCGCTTCGGCCCTGAGGTTTCCGGAAATCAGACCCGGCACCGGAGGCTTCGCCGACGAGGCCGAGGCGAACGGCCGGCTGATCGATGTCGGGGAAGCGAACGATCCCATCAACATCCGGCTGGACGGAGCGGTTGCCTTGATCAAACGCGGAACGTCTCTGTTCGAAGAAAAGGTTCGGCACGTCGCGGAAGCCGGCGCCGAATTCGCGGTGATTTACAATAATCGCGACTACGACGATATCGTGACGATGCAGACCGACTTCGCCGTCATACCCGCCGTAGCCGTCAGTCAAAAAGACGGCGAGGCGCTGCTCGATTTGGTGTCGCGGCAATCGGGCGTTCAAGCTCGCTTGACCCAGGATCCGTTACTTCTGGATTTCGAACTGTCCGATACCTTGATCTGCGAACAGGTAGGGGTGCGGCTGGACACCAGCCATCTGTATCGGGGAGATTTGCGCGTTACCTTGATATCCCCGTCGGGAACCCGAAGCGTGCTGCAGTCCATAGGAAACGATTCCGAATCGGGGCCGGTCAATTGGACCTACTGGAGCGTTCAACATTTTTTCGAACCGAGCGCCGGTCGTTGGCGGCTGACCGTTCTCGATCAGGCGCGTCATTTGACCGGGCAAGTGCGGTCGGCGTCGTTGATCGTCCGGGGAACGAGAATATCCGATGCCGATCGAGACGGACTGGACGATCGGTGGGAACGAAATACGTTCGGCACCTTGCGATACGGTCCTCGGGACGATCCGGATCGAGACGGTTTCAGCAACGCCCGTGAACAAGCGCTGCAGACTCCGGCCAACCGGGCTTCGCCGCCCTTGAGGCTTCAGGTCGATTTTTGGAACGCTCGAACGCTGCGGCTGAGTTGGCCGGCGCAATCTGGAGCGACTTACGAAATCCGGCGTCATTCGCCGCTCACCGGCGCTCACGAAGTGCTCGAGACTCTGCCCGGACTCTTTCCTCGGAACGAGTATCTTCGCCCGATGATCGCGGACGGCGAAATCTTTACCGTTCGAGAACGCTAGCCGCCGCTTCGGCGGGCGCGATCAATCGTCGCGCACGTAGAACAGTTCGTAGCGCAGTCGGTAACGCTCTCTGACCCAACCCGAAAGATCCGGATGGAGCGAAAGCAAGTTCCGGCTGTTGGTGATGACTCGGGGGTTGATTCTTCCGGACTGGAGCCCGTCCATCAAATCTTCGATTGCCGCCGGTTCGATCATGGGGGGGACTTCAGGGTGTACGAAGCCGTAATACCAAGCCTGTGGCCGAAAAGTGCCCGCGCCGGTCCAACCGTCCAGGAACGTATCTTCGGGGTCTGTCGTTTCGACGATCCACAGGGCCAGTGTCAGGGAATAATTTTCACGCCAATTTTTCCATGCGTCGCCGATGGGATGCACGATCAGCAGTAAGACGGCGATCGCCAGGATCGGGGCCCTGATCGGCCGTTGCAAATGCTTGCTGATGTCCATGATTCCGTGAGCGGCCAGCAATGCCAACGGCGGCAACATGATCATGTAAAATTGCCGGTCGGTAGCCGGAATGACCTGGAGCAGTCCGTAAAACCAGCCGGCGACGACCAATATCAGCACCAGGGCGAACCAGTCGGTCCGTTTGTTGCGAACCATGTTGGCGACGCTCCAACAGGCGCCGAGAGCGCCGAGAGCCAGCAAGGGCCAGTTCTCCTGGCGAAACGCTTTCAGGATCCAGTCGACGACGTCGGCATCCTCCGTCCAGCGGGCGTTGATCAGAAACACCTTGTCGACGAATTGGTAGCCGGCGCCTTGGACCGCGAAAAAAGCCCAGGTGATCACGGTCGGAAAGACGAAGCCCAAACTCCAAAAGATCAGGGAGGCGAGGCGAACGGTATTCGGTTGGCCCGCCAGGGTCCAAGCGAGCAGCCCCAGGCCCAGACCGGGAACGGCGAACAGCATTTTCTGGGTAAACATGACGGCGCTGCCCAGCAAGATTCCGGACCATAGAAACGGGTGGCCGGTGATCGTCGGGGGCGGAACCGGCATCCTGATCCGGGCGGCGTCCGACTCGGGGGCCGAGAGTTCCGGGGCGTCGCGATTCGACGGCGGATTGAATCCTTTCCAGAGCAACGCGAGCGAGCCCATCCAGAGCGCGAAGGCCGCGATGTCCGGGCGCGTCTCGATCGCGGTTTCCAGAAAGAACGGCACACCGGTGATCAATCCCGCAGCCAACAGGCCGGTGCTCCAGTTCTGCCAGAGGCGACCGGCGCACGTCAGGCCGATCAGACCGAAAAGCACCGTCAGATACGATAGGGAACGTACGGCTTGGACGAACGTCAAGGCCGCCTCTTTCGAGCTTTCCGGCGCGAAAATCATCGCTAGCGGACTGAGCAGATAATGATACCAAGGAGCGTGATGCTCGAAGAAATCCCGGTAGGGCACTTCGCCTTGGCTCACGAGCCAGATATCGTGCAGATGGAGCAACTCGTCTTCCCGAATGGGTTTGCTCGAGGACCACGCTCCCCAAACGAAAATCAGAACCGCGCAACTCATGACGAAGAGCAAGATCGACAGGAAATTGCTCTTCGGTTCGACCGTCGGCGGCGCAGCCGGCTCGGTTGGAGGCGCCGGCTCAGTCAGGGGTGCCGGTTCGGTCGGAGGTGTCGGTCCGGAATCGTCCACCACGCATTCAGGATTTGCGGGAGCCGCTCCAGATTAACCAGACGCCCAGCCCGATCAACAGGATGAGCCACCAGAGATATTTAATGCTTCGGGCTGCCGTTTCCAGAAAAGTCAGAGCGACGGGAAACAGCAAAAACAAACCCACGGCGACGGCTATCAGCAAAAGCAGGCTGAACAAAGCGCGCTGTCGTACACTCATGGACCGGATTAGCCGACGCAACGGAAACCGTACGAGTGGCCGGCCTCAGGCGAGGCCGCCGCGGCGCGGCCCGGCGACCGCCGGTTTCGCATATCTCTGGGTTCGGGGAGCGACACTGGGTGACCGGCCGGCTAGGCGACTCGAGAACGTTCGAGGACTTACTTGTTGAAGGGATCGACCGGAATCATGATGGCGGCGCCGTCTTCCGAATCGCTTCCGACGACGATGGGCGAAATGCCGTCCCATTTCTCGACGATTTTCAAATCGATAAAGAGGGGGTTTTGCCGCAAGGCTTCGCCGCGAATCCGGATGGAGTTGGCTTCGCCCTCGGCTTTGATGATGGCGGTCTGGGCTTCGATTTCGACCTTCTCCTGAATGAATTTGGCTTTTTCCGCCTCTTGCTCCTGGGTCATCTTCTGTTCGATGGCCAAGGTCAACTCTTCGGAAAGCCTGAGATCCTGGAGCGTGATGTCGACGATGGCGATCAAAGCGTCCGTGCCCTGCGCGTTTTGACCGATTTTCAGGCGCGCCTCCGCGAGAGTTTTCTCTTTGATAATTTCCCGTTTCTGGACGATTTCTTCCGCGCTGACGGTCGCTTCGGCTTCCTTCAGGGCTTCCACGACTCGCGGCCGGATCAGATTGAAGAAATAGGAAGTTTGCTCGCGGGCGTCGCCTTCGTAATTGGTCCAGAGAGCGACCACCGAAGTTTCCGGGATCCGGTAGAGCACTCGCAGTTCGGTAATGACCTGCTGCAAGTCGGAAGTATAGCACTTGGCTTCGAGAGATTGGGTTTGCTGTTTCAGGCTGACCTGGTGGATCTGGGTGATGATGGGCATTTTCCAAGCCAATCCTTCCGGCACGAAATCCGGCGACACCTTGCCCAAGGTGACCCGCACTCCCCGGTTGCCGGGTTCCACGATGTAGGTCATTTGGGAACCGATCAGCACCAAGGCGAACAGGATGATCCCGGTGCCGATGAGTTTTTGTAACGTTTGGGGATTCATTGTCGTTCGCTAACTATTCGGATTCTTCTTCTTTCGGGAGTTGCTTGCTGATGGGCAGGAACAGCTCGGGGCCGGTGCGGTTGCCGCTGACGACCTGCGGAATGGTGCCGCTCCAGGTGCTGACGATCTGGAGGTCGATAAACGCGGGATTTTCCGCTAGGGCCTCGCCGCGGATGCGAATGGATTCGGCTTCGCCGCGCGCCTCGATAATGGCCGTCTCGGCATCGATTTTCGCTTTGTTTTGTTCGAAGACCGCTTTATTCGCGTTTTGCTCTTGAACCATTTTTTGTTCGATGGCGTCCTCCATCTTGTTCGAGAGGAAAATGTTCTCCAACGCCAAGTCGACGATGTGGAGCAGGTCTCCGACTTTATCTTGAGCGTTGCCCAAGGCCGAAGTCTTGACCTCGCGCCGATTTTGCACGGTCATTTGCGCCCGGCGTTCCTTGGTGACTTCCTTCAGGGATTCGTCGACTCGGGGAAACACCAGGGACTCGAAGGGATTGCCTTTGTATTTCTGGAAGATTTCGACCACGGATTCTTCCGGGATCCGGTAGAGCACGTTGAAGGTCAGTTTGATTTCCTGAAGATCCTTGGAAATGCACGTCGTTTCCTTTTTCACCGTCTGCAGCCGGATGTTGATCAGGCGAATCGAACTGATAAAGGGCGCCTTGAACCCGAGACCCTCGGGTTTGAAGTCCGGTGAGACTTTGCCCAAGGTCACCAAGACGCCGCGGTGCCCGGGCGGGACGATGTAGGTCGTTTGGGCGCCGATCAGGACGACGACGAAAACGATGACGCCGGCGAGGATTAGTTTTTGGTCTCTATTCATGGTTAGGAGCCTAAGTATGGGGCACCGTATCTAACGTCCCTAGGAATAGGCTCCAGGTTGCCGGGGTCAAGATTATTCTTTTCCGGCCGCCGGCTGGCTCGTCCGTTCGGCTGAGGCGTCGGAGACCGTTTCCTGAACTTTCCAGGGCAGCCCGAATTCCGGGAGCGCCGCCAGGAACGGTTCCGGGTCCAGTTCCTCGAGATTGAAAACGCCCGGAGACGACCACTTCCCGTCCAGTATCATTTTAGCCCCGGTCGCGGCGGGAACGCCGGCGGTATAGGCGACCGCATTCATGCCGACCTCCCGGAAACTGGCTTGATGGTCGCAGGGCGCATGGATGAAAACCCGCTTCTGCCGGCCTTTCGCTTCGCCGGCGATCAAACATCCGATGCTGGTCTTGCCCTGGTAGCGCTCGCTGACGGCCACCGGGTCGGGAAGCAGGGATTTGAGAAACTGGACCGGAACGACGGGTCGGCCTTCGTAGTCCACGGGGTCGATTCGGGTTAGCCCGACGTTTTGCAGAACGTCCAGAGCATTCCGGTAGGAATCGCTGAAAGTCATCCAGAACCGGAGGCGTTGGACTTCGGGAAAATGACGGCTCAGGGATTCGAGTTCTTCGTGGTACGTCAGATAGGCCTTCCGGGGGCCGATACCGGGAAACTCGAACGTCAGTTCCCGGCTCAGGGGGTCGCACGTATGCCATTGGCCCTGTTCCCACCATCGGCCGGGGGCGGTGATTTCCCGGAGATTGATTTCCACGTTGAAGTTGGTGGCGAACGGGAGGCCGTGGTCGCCGTCGTTGCAATCCAGGATGTCGATTTGGTCAATGCGGTCGAAGAGTTCTTTTCTCGCCCAAGCGCAGAAGACGTTGGTCACGCCGGGATCGAACCCGGAACCGAGCAGCGCCGTGATGCCGCGCCGACGGTACCGTTCGTGATAATCCCATTGTTGACGATACTCGAAATGGGCGAGTTCGCGCGATTCGTAGTTGGCCGTATCCAAGTAGTGGACCCCGGTTTCCAGGCAGGCCTCCATGATGGCCAGATTCTGATAGGGCAGGGCTACGTGAACGACCAACACCGGTTCGAAATCCCGGATCAAGCGAACGACTTCCGGAGCGCTTTCGGCGTTGACTTGCGCGGTGCGGATCGGGACGTTCAGGCTTTGGGCGATGGTTTCGCATTTTTCCCGGGAGCGGCTGGCCAAACAGACGGCGCCGAAAGTGCCGGGAGCCTGAGTGCACTTGTGCGTGACCACGCGGCCCACGCCGCCGGCGCCGATGATGAGGACTCGGTTGCTCATGGAAAGCGCAATAATCGATTGAGTGGCACGGCTAGGATAGTCGATCGCGATAGGTCTCGTAGCCGAATTCCCGGACGATTTCGATGTCGCCTTCGATCCGCCGCAACGCTATGGCCGGGAGGCGGACGCCATTGAAGGTCGTGTTCTTGACCATGGTGTAATGCGCCATGTCTTCGAAGGCCAGGCGGTCGCCGATCTGCAAGGGGCGATCAAAGGAATAGTCGCCGATCCGGTCGCCGGCCAAACAGGTGTTGCCGCCCAGCCGGTAGGCGTACGGTTTGCTGCCGGCGGTTCCGGCGTGCCGGATCTCGGGGCGATAGGGCATTTCCAGCACGTCCGGCATGTGCGCTGTGGCGGAAAGGTCGAGGATGACCTGCGCGGGATCGCCGGCGACGATATCCAGCACGCTGCCGACCAGAACCCCGGCGTCGAGCGCGATCGCTTCCCCGGGCTCCAGGTAGATCTGAAGGTCGTGGCGCCGGCGGAACGATTCGATAATGCGGCAGAGCCGGTCGACGTCGTAATCGGCTCGGGAGATATGATGGCCGCCGCCGAAATTGAACCAGCGGAGCGCATCGATCCGGTCGGCGAATTTCCGTTCCACGATGTCCAAGGTTCGTTCCAGCGTATCGGCGTTCTGTTCGCACATCGTATGGAAGTGGAAACCGTCGACGTCCAATTGCGGCGGCAGCTGATCCGCCCGGATTCCCAACCGGGATCCGGGACAGCAGGGATCGTAGATCGAAGTTTCGACTTCCGAATATTCGGGATTGATGCGAAGGCCGACGGAGATCGCTGGGCCGTCGAAAGCCGCGACCCGGTCCCGGAACCGGTGCCATTGGGAAATCGAGTTGAACACCAGGTGATCGATCAGGGGAAGCAATTGGTCGATGTCGGCGTCGCTGTAAGCCGGAGCGCAGGCATGCAACTCGCCCCTGAAATGTTCCCGGCCGAGTTTGGCTTCGTTGAGTGAACTGGCGGTCGTGCCGGCCAGCGTTTCGGCGATCAAGGGAAAGACGCGGTGCATGGCGAATCCTTTCAGCGCCAAAAGAATCCGGGCGCCGGTGCGGTGCTGGACGGATTGCAGGATCGCGAGATTCCGTTGCAGAATCGATTCGTCGATCAGGTAGCAGGGCGAAGGAAGCTCCCGATAGTCGTTCATGACTAAAGTTCGTTGACCTTCCAGGGCAGGCCCATATTCCCGATTTCTTCCATGAACGGATCCGGGTCCAGTTGTTCGGGATTATAGACGCCGGGTTCCGACCAGGCTCCCGACAGCACTAACCGGGCGGCCAGGACTGCGGGAGCGCCGGTCGTATAGGAGATGGCTTGAGAACCTACTTCGCGGAAGCAGTCCTCATGTCGGCAGTTGTTGTACACGAACACTTTACGGGGCCGGTCGTCTTTACGCCCTTCGATCAAGCAACCGATGCAGGTGATGCCTTGGGATTCGGACGCCAGATCAGCCGGGTTCGGCAGCAGGCACTTGAGGAACTTGATCGGCACTACCGGATGTCCTTCGTGAAGGACGGGTTCGATCGAAGTCAAGCCGATGTCTCTCAGCACCCGGAGATGACGGAGATATTCGTCGTTGAACGCCATCCAGAAGCGGACATTGCGGACGCCGGGGATGAAGCGGGCGACGGTGAGCACTTCTTCGTGGGTCATCAGGTAGGTTTCGCGGGCGCCGATCCCGGGGAAGTGGAAAGTCCGGCGGGTTTCCAGCGCCGGGCTGGTTCGGAAGGCTCCGTCTTCATAGGCGATGACGTCGGCCAATATTTCGCGAAGGTTCGTTTCGGGATCGAAATTGGTCGCGAACTTGCGGTTGGTGTTGCCGGCGTTGCAGTCGATCATATCGATGGTGTCGATCTGATCGAAGAGATGCTTTTGGGCCCAGGCGCAATAGACGTTCACGACTCCGGGATCGAAGCCGATGCTGAGCACTCCGGTAGTTCCCGCTTTCTGGAACCGCGGGTGGAAGGCCCATTGGTCGCTGTAGTCGTATTTCACCCAATCGCGTTCGTCGTCCAGCGAGGTGTCGACGTAATGGATGCCGGTTTGAACGCAGGCTTCCATGACGGCCAAGTTTTGGTAGGGCGTGGCTACGTTGATGAGCACATCGGCGTCGCAGCGGCGGATCAGGGCGGAAACGGCGTCGCTTCGGTCGGCGTCGACCGCTTCGATCTGAAGCGGCCCCCCGATTCCCTTGGCGATGGCGCGGCATTTTTCGATGGTCCGACTGGCCAGGCAGATGGTGTGGAACAGGTCACGGTGTTGCGCACATTTGTGGGCGACCACGTGTCCCACGCCTCCGGCGCCGATAATGAGAACGTTAGCCATGAAACGTGCGAAATTCGTAATCCGATCAGGCAAAAAACCGTAGAAAACCGGCCAGCGAAAGTAATGAGAAATTCGATTCGAAGCAAGCGGAAGATCGCATTTTGGTAACGGGAACCGAGCGGGCGGAGCGGTTAGCGAAAATCGCCCGGACCGAGGTCGAACGACGGCAGCGTCCGGTCGCGGCAATTTGAATATCCTTGTCCGAACGTAAGTTATCCGGCGGGTTGCGGGACGCGGCGAAACTAACCCTACCCGTTTCTAAACGGGATCGTCTTTCTTGCTTGGACAGAACGGACGACCAGCGAAGCCGGGAGGGGAACCGGGGGGCCGTCCTGAGTGCCGCCGCCTGGTTTGGTCAAACCGCCGGCGTGATTCGCCTTCGTTAAATCGTCGATTGATCGAGTCGGACCACGATCGCGCGATTCGCCAGGAAATCGGCGAGGATGGAATTTCGATTCGAATTCCGGGGCGAATTGGGTTATATTAAAGTCCAGCGGGGATCTTTCAGTTTGGCGAGCGAACTCGATGATTTTCCGGAGGAATCGGCATTGAGTGCGACTGTCAAAACTTCTATCGGTTAAACGTGCGATCGTTGAGGGGAAACGGGATATGATCGAAGATAAAGGGGGGGACAATAATGACGGTCAATTCGATGGGGCCATCGAGTACGCCGTTTTGGCGGACAATATACTCAGCATTGCCGATTTCTCGGTCGATAAATACAAACACGAGAAAGGCAGATCGATTTCCACTGAAGAACGCGAAGACGCTATCCAATCGATCCAGGGAGCACTTTGGGATCGGATCGAGGAGGTCAAGAAGAAGCAAATCGATTTATTGAAAAAGCTCTATGGGATAGCGGATGCCAAGCTGGTAGAAGTGATCGACGAGCACGAAAATCCTCACCGGCGCAAGGAATCGGATATTGCCGTCCAGTGGGAGCGGAGAGGAGGCGTATTGATCGGGGAGGTCAGCGGCCGGGTGGACGCAGCGCACGCCGAGGAATTCGAGCGGCTGATCGGCAAAGGCATTAAGGAGCACGACAACATATTGTTGCTCGACTTGGAGCGGGTGCCCTTTATCAGCAGTTCCGGGTTGCGAGCGAGTTTGAAACTAGCCAAGCGATTCAGTGCCCCGGATAAGCGATTCGCCATCTGCGCTCTTTCGGATTCCGTAGGCGAAATCGTCATTATCAGCGGATTCGACCGGATGATCGACGTTTTCGAATCGCGCACCGCGGCGTTGGCCGGCATGAGATTCTGAGCGGTGACAATGAGTTACCATCCAGGTTTGGAGACCACCAGCACCATGAGCGAGGACGCTAAGCGATCGAAAGTCTTGTCGATCAGGAACGTGGTCAACTTCAGCGTGGTGGCCGACTCTATTCTCGATATCGCTGATTTAACGATCGAAAAGTACGAATTTCAAAACGAAATCGAATTGCCGGTCGAACTTCGCGAACGAGCGCTCGGGATTATCAGGGAAGCGCTGTGGGAAGAAATCGATAGGCTGAAAATCCGGCGCATAAAATTCCACAAGGAATTGATCGCCCTCGGCTATCGGACAGTGAACGATATGTTCGAATCCCGCGAATCGAATCGAGGCAACTCTTGATTCCGATGGTCCTGGTTTCGTCGGAGCGCGGGCGGTTCGGCCGGAGGAAGAGCGGTTGCCGGTTTTGGTGCCGGAGCGGTATTCGATCGCCTCGGGGAACGGATCTTTCTTTCGACGGATGGCACCGCCTTCGATCGGTAGTTCGGGAGGTTGCGGGGAGCGAGCGGTTTTGGGGCGGCGGAATCTTCGGCCGGATCCTAGAGGATTCCATGACGAACCATTCGGGCTTCTAGCGATTCCAAAGGCAGGCCGACCACGTTGCTGAGCGATCCTTCGATCCGGCCGACGATTCGTTCGCCTCCTTCTTGAATGGCGTAGGCGCCTGCCTTGTCGAGCGGATCGATCCGCTCGAGATAATCCCGGATGGCCGGGGCGGACAGGGAACGGAACGTCACCAGGGTTTCCTCGTGCCATAAATCGCCGTCGCCGGCCGGTCCTCTCAGCAGGCAAAGGCCGGTGAATACCCGATGGGTTTTACCTTGCAACGATTCGAGCATCTGCCGGGCTTTTTGCCGGTCGGCGGGTTTGCCGAAGACGCGCCGGTTCAAACAGACTACGGTGTCGGCGCCCAGAACCCAACGTTTCGGATAGCGGGCGGCCACTTCTTCGGCTTTGGCCTTAGCGTTGCTGCGCACCAGTTCGCGCGGGCCGGAGGCATGCTCGGCAAGTTCCCGAGCGGCGCTGGGTACGACTTCGAACGGCACGCCCAGCACGGCCAGAAGTTCCTTTCTTCGGGGCGAATTCGAGGCCAGAATGAGCGGCCGGGAGTTCATCCCGTCGCCTGGAGGAACCGGGCGGAATGCCGGGCGTATTCCTGGTCGGACAGTACGGGGGTTAATCCGGTCTGAGGCATGGACGGCAAAAGTTCGATCCAGGAAAGGCAGCCTTGGTAAGACGGGTCCGGGGGCACGGCGACGGGTTGGGCCAGGCAAAACACCCGGACTTGCAACGCGAACAGCCCCTTTTTTTGGCCCCATTCGAATCGTTCACGCAAGACGCGTTCTCGCAGGATGTGTTGCCCCTTCAGCCGGGCGATCCGGTCCCATTCGTCCAGTTCCAGAGCGTCGGTCACCTCGGCCATCGATTCGACGACGACCGAATCCCCAAGTTCCTCTTGCCGGGATTCGAATCGGCGGCGGGCGGATTCGGTTACCGCTTCAGCCTGTTGGTGAAATTGAGTTGGAAAGAGCCAGAACCTGTCGGTCAGCAGCCGGAAGCCGTTTCGTTTTTCCCGGATGCCGCCTTTGCGAAGGATGAGGGTCTGTTCGCCTCGGTTGAGGGCGTCTATGACCACCGCCCATTCTTTGAAAGCCGTCTGCACGAGAGAATTCTAGGAAGCGGGTGATCCGGCTGCAAGCGCCGGACGAGCGGAGTTTCTGCTTGTCGGAAATCGGTAAATCGTTATCCTAACCGCTTTTCGTGTCATGAAAAAGGACATTCATCCGCAATCGTACCGGCCGGTAGTCTTCAAGGATTCGGCTTCGGGATTTTCGTTTCTGAGCCAATCTTGCGCCCGGTCGCGACAGACGGTGACTTGGGAAGACGGTCAGGAATATCCCTTGGTGGTGCTGGGCATCAGCAGTGCTTCGCATCCCTTCTACACGGGGCAGCAAGTCTTTGTGGATACGGCCGGTCGCGTCGACAAATTCAAGCAACGGCTGGCCAAGACCAAGGCGGCGCAAAAGCAAGCCGCCGGTTTCAAAAAAAAGCGATAAGAACTCAATCGTTTTCTCGGGTTCTATCCTCCGGAGCCGCCGCCGTGGTTCGCCGAGTTACGGCTCGCCGGGGCGTCGGCTTTTCCGAGTAGTTTCGCATTTCGGGATCGGCTATGGAATTGAACGATCACGTTGAGAAAATCGAATCCCGGCTCGCCGAGTTGGAAACGGAGTTGGAAGATCCGAAGATCTACGGGGATCAGAAGAAATACCGGGAGCTGACCCGGGAATACAACCGCGTCAAGCAATTGGTCGTTCTCGGCCGAGAATACCGGAAACTCGGGATCGAAATCGAAAAGAATCAATCGCTGTTGGAATTGGAGGCGGAGGATTCCGAACTGACGCCGTTGGTTCGGGAAGAGATCGCGGGGTTAACCAATTCCCGCGACGAGGTCACGAAGGCGTTGCGGATCGGCATTCTCCCTCCCGACCCCGCGGATTCGCGCAATACGATTCTGGAAATACGCGCCGGAGCCGGCGGTTCCGAATCGGCGTTGTTCGCGGCGGATCTCTATCGCATGTTCGAGCGTTATGCGGAACGGCGGAAATGGGACATTGAGGTGTTGGACAGCAGTTCGTCGGACCTGAAGGGGTTTCGGGAAATCGTTTTTATGATCCGGGGCGATGACGTTTTCCGGCGGTTGAAATACGAAAGCGGCGTGCACCGCGTGCAGCGCGTTCCGGTGACCGAAGCTCAAGGGCGGGTGCATACGAGCACGGCGACGGTGGCCGTGCTTCCCGAGGCCCAGGAGGTGGACGTCGAGATCCGTCCCGAGGACATCGAGGTGTCCGTTTGCCGCGCTTCCGGTCCTGGAGGCCAAGGAGTTAATACTACGGACAGCGCCGTGCAGATTCAGCATCGGGAATCGGGCTTGATTGTCCGTTGCGCCGACGGCCGCTCTCAGCAGCAGAACAAGGTCAAGGCATTGACCATTTTGCGTTCCCGGCTGTTGGAACGGAAGCAAGCGGAAGAGGAAGCCCGGTATGCCGCTCAGCGCAAGGCGCAGGTGGGAGCCGGAGAGCGCAACGAACGGATTCGCACTTACAATTTCCCCCAAAACCGGGTCACCGATCATCGCATTGATTTTACTCTCTACAATTTATCCGAGTTGATGGCGGGCGATTTGGATACCGTGATTGATCCCTTGATGGCGCACGATTTGGAGGAACGTCTGGTCGAAGCGATTTCATGAATTTCCGGGGGATCGTGTTCGATTGCGACGGCACCTTGGCCGATACCATGCCGTTGCATTGGATCGCTTGGCGGACGGTGGCCGAAAAATACGGTTTCGAGTTTCCCGAAGAACGGTTTTATGCCTTGGGAGGGGTGCCTTCCCGTAAGATATTGGAGGAGATCAACCGGGAACAGGATCTGAATTTGGATGCTCGGCAGGTCGCCCTGGAAAAAGAGCAGGCTTACTTGCCGCATCTGCCGTCCGTACGACCGGTCGTACCGGTCGTAGCGATCGCGCGTTCACAGTACGGCAGCGTTCCGTTGTCGGTGGCCACCGGAGGAACTCGGGCGGTGATCGGTCGCGTGTTGGCTCATTTGAAAATCGATCATCTGTTCGATCATTTGGTGACCAGCGAGGACGTGGACCGGCAGAAACCGGCACCGGATATTTTTCTGGAAGCCGCTCGGCGGATGAACGTGAAACCGGAGCATTGCCGGGCCTACGAGGATACGGACTTGGGACTTCAGGCCATTGCGGCGGCCGGCATGGAAGGCGTTGACGTGAGACGGTTGCGGGATTCTTCCCGGACCGCTTGACCGGCGGGCTCGGCCGGCTCATGCGTTCCCTGGGGAGTCGAAGCGGGGCGCCTGGCTCGTTCGATCTCAGAGATTCCGATTCGAAGTCTTCGCCGACTTGATTTTGGTCAGGAAGCGCCTTCCGATTTTCAGGGCTTTCAGTTCGGATGCCGATGCGGGCGGATGGAAGGTGGCCGGGCCGAAAACCGTTGACCGCAGGAGAGAAGTCGATCAGTTTCGACAGCGGGAGGGAAATGACCTGCGAGGAAAACCCAGGGGATTATATTCTTGGCTATCCGAGCTCTGCGTCATCCCTCCGGCGCAGGAACTCTTCTTCCGCCATCTCCCAGCCGTCTATCCTCAGACTTCCTGACATGCACAAAACAAATTTAGCGTATGTCAGGAAGTCTGAGGATAGAATCCCGACCCGTCATCGACGCTGTCCGCGGCGAGTTCTCTTGCGTTGGGGAAGGTCGCCGGGTGGACTCTCGTTCGCCGTGGCCGGGAGCTGGTGGTTCGCGCTCCGGGATTTCGCCGTTGAGTCGGCGAAGAAAGGGCTTGCCGAATCGAACGGCTTCCGCTAGTGTGCGGGGCCTGATGAATTCGACGGCGGCCAGGATAGGATCCCGACCCGTCATCGACTCTGTCCGCGGCGAGTTCTCTTGCGTTGGGGAAGGTCGCCGGGCGGACTCTCGTTCGCCGTGGCCGGGAGCTGGTGGTTCGCGCTCCGGAATCTCGCCGCCGAGTCGGCGAAGAAAGGGCTTGCCGAATCGAACGACTTCCGCTAGTGTGCAGGGCTTGGTGAATTCGACGGCGACCAGGATAGAATCCCGATCCGTCATCAACTCTGTCCGCGGCGAGTTCTCTTGCGTTGGGGAAGGTCGTCGGTAACTGCCTAGGTACTCGAATCCCCTTTTTTTTTGACTTCGAGTTATTTTCGTGCTACAGTCTGTTTAGACTGAGGATTCTGCAAGTCGCTTGAAGTTGACTTCCTGCAATTTGGAGACGTGCCAAGCTTCGGGAAACCGCAACGGTTTCACCGATCACGAACTGTGTTCTGGGTTACAAGCTCGGTGGGAGGAGTCTCAAGGTCAGTTACAAGCCACTCGAGCTCAGCTCCAGCAATCCCAGGCCAAGTATCAGCTATCTCAATCGCAGTTGGAGAGTTCTCGAGCTCTCATTGCCGAGTTACGAATCGAACGTCAAGCCGATCAGCGACAGATTCAGCAACTTGAAGCCCGGCTGGCCGAACTCGAAAAGCGGGGCTCTCACGAGGCCGAAGGCAATCCAGCCGAGCCGATCCTGGAGGAACAACTACCCCGTCAATCCGGCCCCCAAAATTCGCCGGCCATCGAATCGGAGACGGGGGAAAACGCTACGGAGGGAAGTGCCGCCGAAACGGCGGCCGCGGTCGGCGAGAGCGAGTTAGTGGCCGAACTACGGGGTCGCATCAACGAGTTAACCGAGCAAGTCAAGGAATGTCGCCGGCAGTTAGCACAGAATAGTCGCAATAGCAGCAGACCGCCTTCCAGCGACGGTTTCAAGAAAGAGAACTCGACCGCCAACGGTCGTCCTCGGCGTGACTGCGAGAAAAAGTCCTCGGGAGGACAACCCGGTCATCAGGGGCGAACGATGAGGCAAACTTCCCAGCCGGACTCCGTTCAGGAATTGTATCCCACGGTCTGTCCCCATTGCGGGGAAGCGATCGATGAAACTGCCGAGTGGCACCCGGAAATTCAAGTTCGACAGCTCGTGGATCAAGAAGTCCCCAGTCGCACAATCAAGACGACTGAGTATCGGGCGCATCGTTGTTCTTGCTCCCATTGCGGCCGGCTGGTCCGGGCCACGTTTCCTGCCGGAGTCGACGGTCCCGTCCAATTCGGGCCGAACTTGTCGGCGCACGTCGTTTATCTGCGGATCAAGCACTTGATCCCGGAGCGGCGGATCGTGGAGATTCTGAAGGTGCTCTCAGGAGTCAACATGTCTTCGGCCACCGTCGCGACCGTCTGTCGGCGCCAAGCCGAGGAAGTGCGACCGCTTGCTCCAGCGTTACAACGTCAAGCAGCTCAAGGAGAGGCCACCAAACATTTGGACGGGACGGGTTTACGAATCGAAGGCAAAACGCAGTGGTTACACGTCATGAGCACCGAAAAGACGACGAGCTTACGCGTCGCCGAGGGTCGCGGTGAAATGTTCGACGATCTGACCGGGCGGGTGGTGCACGACAGTTTTGCGTCTTATCCCAAAATGGAAGCATTGATCCACGGATACTGCCATGCTCATCATCTGCGGGAGTTACAAGCCGCCAAGGAACAACAGGAGGAGTGGGCGGGAAAGATGGTGTGGTATTTATTAGTTCTGGAGCGATTTGTTCGGCGAGCGAAACGGCGTGATTCGACTCATCAAAATCGCGGGTCACCCGAGCTGGCGAAAGACTTGCGGGAAACGATCTACCAACGTTATGACGACATCTTGAACGAGGCGATTCAGTATCACCAAGAGTTACCGCCGTTGCCGTCTGGCAAGCGGGGCCGCCGAAGAAAACGTACCGGTCATAATCTGGCGGAACGGTTGCAACGGAATCGAGAAGACTCGCTCAGGTTCGTGTTCGACTGGGCCATTCCCTTCACGAATAACCTGGCGGAGCGCGATTCAAGGATGATGAAATTAGTCATGAAGATCTCCGGTTGCTTTCGTTCACAGCAAGGCGCCGCCGACTTCGCCGTCCTTCGCGGGGTGATCAGCACTGCCGAAAAGCAGGGATGGGATGTCATCTCGACCTTGCGTCTTGCCCCAGAAGAGTTGGCCGATAAACTGTTAATCGGTTGATTTCGAGGCCTTCGATCGGGCCCCACAGTTTAAAACTGTCGCTTTTACTGGAAAAATGGGAGGATCAGGTACCTAGGCAGTTACTTAAAATGCAGGATTTATTGAAAAATCGTAACTGCCTACGTATCCGATATTCAATTTTCCTTGCGGAAACGCTCGAACCGTGCTATTATGGGTCATGGCGAGCGTTTCTGCAAATCAAACAGAATCGACTTCCAGCAATCCTCAAACGAAACCAGCTCGGGGGATCAATCTCTTTCTATTCTTATTCCAGTAGTTTCCGCTGCTGAAATCAAAAATCAAGGAGTTGCGGCAGCGAATTCAGGAACTTCTTCGCCGGAATCGAGAATTGGAACTTTTGGTCCAGCGGCAAAAGGATCAGATCACCGAATTGAAGGAGGAAAAAGTCCGCTGGGAGAATGGTAACGCCGCGGCAACTATTCCAGACGGCGCTTCGACGTTCCCTTCCGAATCGGCAACCGCCGAACGGTCCGACGGTGCCGCTTCCGGGGAGAAAAAGCTCCAGGAACAATTAGAGGAGCAGCTCGCCTTGGTTGGCGAATTAACGGAAACCATCACGGAGTTAAAGCAACAAGCCGCCAAGGACAGTAGCAACAGCAGCAAGCCGCCTTCTTCGGATGGGTTGAAAAAGAAAAACGCCACCGTCAACGGCCAACCTAAACGCCAGTGCGAAAAGAAACCGTTAGGTGGCCAACCCGGACATCAAGGCCGGACCATGGAACAAGGTTCGCATCCGGATCATCACCAGGATCGGTACCCGGAGGTCTGCCCGCATTGCGGGGAAACTCTCGAGTCAGATACCGAATGGGATTCGACTTGCGAGAAGCGACAAGTTCTGGACGAGAATGAGACGAATCGCCAACTGGAATACACGGAGTATCGAGCTCACAGTTGCTCTTGTCCGAAATGCGGCAAGCGGGTCAAGGCCGCCTTTCCCAAGGGAGTTGACGGGCCGATCCAGTTCGGCCCGATTTTGACCGCGAAAGTGATCTATCTGCGGGTCGCTCAATTCCTACCCGAGCGGCGAGTCGTGGACATTATGCGCGTGCTTTTGAAGGTCGACCTCTCCTCAGCCACGGTCAAGAAGATGTGTCAACGGGCGGCGAAACTGATCGCTCAAGTGCTCCAGGAACTGGAGCGACAGGTGGCGCAAGGAACCGAGACCAAGCATCTGGACGAGACTGGTTTTCGCATCGGCGGTCGCCTTTGGTGGCTGCACGTCATGAGCACTCTGACCCTGACGTGCTATCGCATTTCGCCCACCCGCGGCGCCATGTTTGAGTCCCTCCAGGGACGAGTGGTTCATGACTGCATGCCTTCCTATGCGAAAATGACGGATCTTATTCATGGGTACTGCAATGCTCATCTATTGCGGGAATTGCAAGCGGTCATGGAACAAGGCGAGAATTGGGCTCAAAAAATGCATCGGTTCCTGCTACTGCTGGAATGATACGTTCGGCGAGCAAAATATCGCGCCGCTCAAGCCGGCAATCGAGGTTCGCCCCTCGTTTCGGATGAGATCTGGGAAAAAATCGATCGCCGATATGGTGAATTGTTGGCGCTGGCGATAACCTATCATGAGGAGAATCCACTGGTATCTTCTCGTAAGCGCGGCAGGAAGAAACGACGCCCCGGTCATAATCTGGCGTTACGGCTCCAGGATAAAAAAGAGGATTTCCTTCGGTTTGTGAGGGATTGGAGCATCCCTTTTACCAACAATTTGGCCGAACGCGACTTGAGAATGATGAAACTCTGCATGAAAATCTTCGGATGCTTTCGCACCGAAGCAGGCGCTCGAGATTTCGTCGCTCTGTACAGCGTCATCAGCACTGCCAAAAAAAGAGGGTGGGAAATCATCCAAACTCTGGCACTTTCCGCACAAGAACTGACCGTTAAGTTGCAGGCCGCCTAACTTTGCCAGGGTTGAACCGGCACTCACGAACTAATGGGTCATTCTTGTCAAAAAAAGGCATCCCATACGTAGGCAGTTACGAAAAATCGTCCCTTTTGGACCAGACACTAATTAATTCTAATTCGTTGGTTGTCAAAGGATTGGAAACTAAGATTTCCCGTCATCAAGCCTCTCAAAAACCATTGAATCGATCTAAATGGGTTGATAACTTCCAGCTTTAAATAAACCATCGAAATCAGTTTTTAGATTACCAGAGAGATTATCCGTCCATTAACATGTCAGAATGAAATTCTGATAAAAGATTTAAGTAACTGCCTACGTATGGGATGCCTTTTTTTGACAAGAATGACCCATTAGTTCGTGAGTGCCGGTTCAACCCTGGCAAAGTTAGGCGGCCTGCAACTTAACGGTCAGTTCTTGTGCGGAAAGTGCCAGAGTTTGGATGATTTCCCACCCTCTTTTTTTGGCAGTGCTGATGACGCTGTACAGAGCGACGAAATCTCGAGCGCCTGCTTCGGTGCGAAAGCATCCGAAGATTTTCATGCAGAGTTTCATCATTCTCAAGTCGCGTTCGGCCAAATTGTTGGTAAAAGGGATGCTCCAATCCCTCACAAACCGAAGGAAATCCTCTTTTTTATCCTGGAGCCGTAACGCTAGATTATGACCGGGGCGTCGTTTCTTCCTGCCGCGCTTACGAGAAGATACCAGTGGATTCTCCTCATGATAGGTTATCGCCAGCGCCAACAATTCACCATATCGGCGATCGATTTTTTCCCAGATCTCATCCGAAACGAGGGGCGAACCTCGATTGCCGGCTTGAGCGGCGCGATATTTTGCTCGCCGAACGTATCGTTCCAGCAGTAGCAGGAACCGATGCATTTTTTGAGCCCAATTCTCGCCTTGTTCCATGACCGCTTGCAATTCCCGCAATAGATGAGCATTGCAGTACCCATGAATAAGATCCGTCATTTTCGCATAGGAAGGCATGCAGTCATGAACCACTCGTCCCTGGAGGGACTCAAACATGGCGCCGCGGGTGGGCGAAATGCGATAGCACGTCAGGGTCAGAGTGCTCATGACGTGCAGCCACCAAAGGCGACCGCCGATGCGAAAACCAGTCTCGTCCAGATGCTTGGTCTCGGTTCCTTGCGCCACCTGTCGCTCCAGTTCCTGGAGCACTTGAGCGATCAGTTTCGCCGCCCGTTGACACATCTTCTTGACCGTGGCTGAGGAGAGGTCGACCTTCAAAAGCACGCGCATAATGTCCACGACTCGCCGCTCGGGCAGGAATTGAGCGACCCGCAGATAGATCACTTTCGCGGTCAAAATCGGGCCGAACTGGATCGGCCCGTCAACTCCCTTGGGAAAGGCGGCCTTGACCCGCTTGCCGCATTTCGGACAAGAGCAACTGTGAGCTCGATACTCCGTGTATTCCAGTTGGCGATTCGTCTCATTCTCGTCCAGAACTTGTCGCTTCTCGCAAGTCGAATCCCATTCGGTATCTGACTCGAGAGTTTCCCCGCAATGCGGGCAGACCTCCGGGTACCGATCCTGGTGATGATCCGGATGCGAACCTTGTTCCATGGTCCGGCCTTGATGTCCGGGTTGGCCACCTAACGGTTTCTTTTCGCACTGGCGTTTAGGTTGGCCGTTGACGGTGGCGTTTTTCTTTTTCAACCCATCCGAAGAAGGCGGCTTGCTGCTGTTGCTACTGTCCTTGGCGGCTTGTTGCTTTAACTCCGTGATGGTTTCCGTTAATTCGCCAACCAAGGCGAGCTGCTCCTCTAATTGTTCCTGGAGCTTTTTCTCCCCGGAAGCGGCACCGTCGGACCGTTCGGCGGTTGCCGATTCGGAAGGGAACGTCGAAGCGCCGTCTGGAATAGTTGCCGCGGCGTTACCATTCTCCCAGCGGACTTTTTCCTCCTTCAATTCGGTGATCTGATCCTTTTGCCGCTGGACCAAAAGTTCCAATTCTCGATTCCGGCGAAGAAGTTCCTGAATTCGCTGCCGCAACTCCTTGATTTTTGATTTCAGCAGCGGAAACTGCTGGAATAAGAATAGAAAGAGATTGATCCCCCGAGCCGGTTTCGTTTGAGGATTGCTGGAAGTCGATTCTGTTTGATTTGCAGAAACGCTCGCCATGACCCATAATAGCACGGTTCGAGCGTTTCCGCAAGGAAAATTGAATATCGGATACGTAGGCAGTTACAGATTTAATCATTTGAACAAATATGTTATTTAGGCGAGAGCCCCAACCAGCTTCGAGCCACAGTGGCGGCAGGTATCCGGGAAGTGGTTGACGATTTGATCCGGATCAGTTCTCGGTTGGCAGGTATGTCCCTGATGGCCGGCCTGTCCGCCAGGTTTCTTTCCAGACTTTTCTCTGAGGCTCCGGTTGCGATCGGCGACAGGCTTTTTAGCCAATCCGTCCGATGAGGGAGGCTTGCCGCTGTTGCTGCTGTTCTGTTTCAGGCGGCGGTTGGCTTCATCCAGCGCTTGCCGAATCAGGGCGATCTCTTCATCCGCCTGATCGGAGTCGGCGTCTTTCTGCGACTCGGAACACCCCTGTGATTCGTTCGGTTTCTTCGAAGAGGGCTCCTGACTGACCTCCTGACCTCCGCGTTCGTCCTGACTCAACTTGTGGCGCAAATCAGCCAACTGCATATCTCGTTCGGCCAACTGCTCACGTAGCTCGGTCAATTCATCGCGCAGGTCGCTGAACCGAGAGACGTGCCACTGTTTGTCGGACTCGAACAAATGAGAACGGCACGGTTGAGTGTTCCCGACAGAGCCATCTGATTTGCCTTTGAGGCTTCCCCTCACGTCCATTTCATACCCCCGATATACGAGACAGTCAAACTTTTTCCCGAAATCGGATTCTCGATCCACTGACGGAGCCATCTCTGGATCCTAAGAACGCTCGACTGGGGATTCTCCGCCTTCGGATGATCCTGGCCTTTCGCATCGGAAAAATCTCTCGAAGGACTGGATGGATGCCATTTGGGAGTAGTTCGACCAAGAACCTTCGATTGGGAGTCCATGTCCACGAGATCGGAAATGGATGTTCGCCATTCGGGGTTACCAATTTTTATGCTTTAGGGGCTGGTGAGATTTGCGGGCTAGTGCTACCGTGTAGATAAAAAAAGATCTGGACAATGGGATTCACTTCGAGTAATTTCGGGGTGTGAAACGAGGGAACATCAATCTGGTTTTGAAAACCGCCGAGGCGCAATCAAGGATCATTGGCCTCTTAGCGGCTGAAACTTTCACGAGCCGGAATGCTTTCGGACGCCGGGTTTGCGAAACTTTCGATTTTAGAAATCGAGGTGGCCGGCTTCAGGTCGCCGGTTGTTTGAAGGTGCTGAGAACGTTGGCGTCGAACCACCCGGAGATCCGATTGCCGGACGCTCAGCCGTCGGTGAAGTCCTCGGGGCCGCGCTTGTTAGCTCAGGCGATTCCGGAACCCGAAGCGGTTCCGGACAAGTTGAAGGCCGTTCGGAATCTCAATATTATCTGGGTTGAAACTTCGGAGGATCGAGCCATTTGGAACACCCTGATCGCTCGAGAGCATCCCCAGGGGATCGCGACTTTCGCCGGTCAGCAACTGCGCTATCTGTTCCATTCGGAGCATGGCTATTTGGGGGCCGCCGGCTTTGCCGCCGCGGCCTTGAAAGTTCGGGCGCGGGATCACTGGATAGCCTGGTCGGAGTCGGTGCGAAAGGCTCAGCTTGATCGAATGGTTTGCCTGAATCGATTCTTGATCCGCTCCAGGGTCCGCTGCCGGAATCTGGCGAGTCACCTGCTAGGAACTCTGCTGCGCCGGCTACCCGAGGAATTCCAAACCCGCTACAATCAAGAACCTTGGCTGGTGGAAACCTATCTGGACGAGGGTTACCAAGGAACCTGTCTCAAGGCCGCTAATTTCATCTTGGTCGGGAAGACGGCCGGGCGAGGACGGCAGGATCGAAAAAACCTTCGCCAAAAAACGGTCAAGCGGATATTCGTGAGACCCTTGCGGCGCGATTGGCGCCGGCGCCTGGGAGTTCCCCGGGTTGAGCTGGCGGCCACGCTGCCGATCGGAGCGGGACTGAATTCAGAAGAATGGGCCGCGAATGAGTTTGGAGAAGCCAGGTTGGGGGATCAGCGCTTGACAGCCCGACTGATCAAAAGCGCTTCGCTGCTGGCGGAGTATCCGGGGCGAGCCATCAATGCCAACGACCAGAGCGACGAAGCGGCGATCTGCGGCTATTATCGTTTGATTGAGCAACCGGAGACCTCGGAGGTCACGGTGCCCAACATCTTGGCGCCACATCGGGAACGCAGCCTGCGACGCATGCGCGGTCAAAAGACGGTGCTGGCGATTCAAGACGGCACCGATTTCAATTTCACCACTCGCCCCGGGTGCGAAGACTTAAGCCTTATCGGGCAGAATCAAACCCAGGCCAAGGCCTTCGGCCTGCATCTTCACGCTACTTTGGCGGTCACCGATCAAGGTCTGCCTTTGGGGCTGTTGCGCTTGGGATTTGATCCGACACCCGAAGTCGCCGCCCAATCAGAACGCTTGGCCTCACAACGTTGGTTGGCTGGCTGGAAAGATTGCGCCGACGCGGCGAGTCAACTGACTCGCCGAACGCAGGTTATCTCGGTGTGCGATCGCGAGGCGGACATGTTCGAATTATTTCACGCTCAGCGTCAACGCCCTCGAACGGAACTACTGGTGCGAGCCCGACACGACCGAAAATTAAAGCCTGAAGAAGCGAAACTATTCGCCACTATCAAACGGCAACGGCCCGCGGATCATTTGAGCCTTGAAGTCGACGGTCTGACGGAACGCCCGAAATCCAGCCGCAAGGCAGCTCGACCGACGCGGAAGAAGCGAGTGGCGCGCTGCGTGTTGCGGTTCTGTCACGTGACGCTGCCCGCGACGAAAACATATCTCCAGGCCGATCCGGTCCGGCTCTCCGCCGTTCATGTTGAGGAAACCGACCCGCCCGAAGAGGAAAAACCCCTCCAGTGGTACTTATTGACTAGCGTGGAAGTCAAAGATGCCGAAAAAGCCGCCGAAATGGTGAGGTTTTATAATCAACGTTGGCGGATCGAGGATTTTTTTCGAGTCCTCAAATCGGGATGCAAAGCCGAATACTTGATGTTCCGTACCGCCAGCAGATTACAACGAGCCATCGCGATCAATGCCGTGATCGCTTGGCGTATCATGGTGATGACGCTCTTGGGTCGCCAAGTGCCTGATTGCGATCCGAAATTAATGTTCAGCGATGAGGAACTGAGTTTTCTAAAGCACTACGCCTTGGCACTCAAGATGAAATTGCCGAATGAGTTGGGCAACGCGGTTCGGTTGGTAGCCGAGCTGGGAGGCTACCGCGGTCGCAAGCATGATACCGAACCCGGAAATCAAATCATGTGGTATGGCTATACGAAGCTTTCGGGAGCGAGTTTGGGACATCGCTACGGCTACGGCGCCAAGTGTGCCGAGGTATACGAAGCAGCGTATAAGGCAGGTTTTGAGGCAGGCAAAAAAGCCATTGCCATGTAATTTTATGTCTACTCGGTAGGGCTAGTGTGCGGGGCCTGATGAATTCGACGGCGACCAGGATAGAATCCCGACTCGCCATCGACGCCGTCCGCGGCGAGTTCTTCTGCGTTGGGGAAGGTCGTCGGGTGGACTCTCGTTCGCCGTGGCCGGGAGCTGGTGGTTCGCGCTCCAGGATTTCGGCGTCGAGACGGCGAAGAAAGGGCTTGCCGAATCAAACGGCTTCCGCTAGTGTGCGGGGCCTGATGAATTCGACGGCGACCAGGATAGAATCCCGACCCGCCATCGACGCTGTTCGCGGCGAGTTCTTCTGCGTTGGAGAAGGTCGCCGGGCGGACTCTCGTTCGCCGTGGCCGGGAGCTGGTGGTTCGCACTTTGGGATTTCAGCGCCGAGACGGCGAGGAAAGGGCCTGCCGAATCAAACGGCTTCCGCTAGTGTGCGGGGCCTGATGAATTCGACGGCGACCAAGATGGAATCCCGACCCGTCATCGACGTTGTCCGCAGCGAGTTTTCCTGTGTTGGGGAAGGTCGCCGGGTGGACTCTCGTTCGCCGTGGCCGGGAGCTGGTGGTTCGCGCTCCGGGATTTCGCCGCCGAGACGGCGAAGAAAGAGCTTGCCGAATCAAACGGTTTCCGCTAGTGTGCGGGGCCTGATGAATTCGACGGCGACTAGGATAGAATCCCGACCCGCCATCGACGCTGTCCGCGGCGAGTTCTTCTGCGTTGGGGAAGGTCGCCGGGTGGACTCTCGTTCGCCGTGGCCGGGAGCTGGTGGATCGCACTTTAGGATTTCAGCGCCGAGACGGCGAGGAAAGAGCTTGCCGAATCAAACGGCTTCCGCTAGTCTGGGCGGCTTGGCTTGGGTTCCATTTGTCCATGGGGTGAGCACCGAGGTATTGGCTGCACGATTACCTAGGAGAGTCCATGGAAGAGACCGATCACCTGAAATTTTTCGATTCCCGGAGGCCCCAAATGGGACTCAAGCTGAACTGTTTTCAGTGGGAATCGCTAACTTTTTTCGGTACCTGAATAGTTACAAAGCGCTTTGCGAGACTTGTTGGTCGCCGATTTCGGCGGAGAAGTTGCAACTCTCACATATACTCCGCCACAATTGGATTCTATCGGCCCAGCGCCTGACTGGATTTCTGATGCTTCCTTCATGGGCCCTCAGGGAATCACATTGGACGAATTAATAGCTGACACCAACGCGTTATGTGATCAGTTTGGAATATCGCTCGATATAACAAAAGATGATTTATACGATCAGTTTTGGGATGATGGGAAAGTTCACTGGGAGTTGCCCACTGGGGAAACGCTGATTTGGACACTCGGTGGGTTTGACGAATACTATGCCGTGACATATACGGAATCTGTATTGGCAGGGACCGTCTATACTCTGGAAGACGTGAATATATGGTATTACGCTCCCAGCGGATTGCCTGTGCCGGAGGCCTATGGACGAATTCAAAGCGTTCCAGGAGAACTCATCCAAGGGGAACTTAATTTGGGAGAAGATTTTGCTGAATATCAATCATTGCAAAAGTAATGTCATGTAATTATATATCGAGTATCATCCAATTTAAAGTATGATTGGACCATTCCCATTTTCTTTTGGATGGATTGCATAATGTTTTGAATTTTCTGTTGCATCGTCTTTTTGTTGGGTATCATTATTTTAGCTAATCTTTGCTTTAAATGGTTCCAAACCTGCTCATCGGGATTTAATTCAGGGCTGTATGGAGGAAGATATTTCATTTCAATACTATCGTTTTCGGCTACGAACTCTTGGGTATAATCTGCTGTATGATAGCTGGCGTTATCACAAACAACAATTATTTTCCGTCCCACATCCTTAGAGAGTTTCGATAAAAACTCACAAAAACGCTGGGCATTCATTTTTCCTTTGAAAATGTTAAATATCATCCGCCCGTCAGCGGATATGGCTGAAACTAGTTTAATCGAATAGCGATCCCCGGCATCTCGAACTACCGGCGTGACACCGATTCGAGACCAAGTGGTTCCTCGATGATAATCAGCTCGGACTGACGCTTCATCCAAAAAGAGAATTAGGGCATTCTCTTGCTCAGCTCGTTGTTTCAAGCCTGGAAACATCTCCAGATACCGTTTGATTTTCTTCTGGTTTTGTTTGTAAGACTTGTGGATGGGGCGCTGGGGAGTTAATCCCATAGAATGAAGCAATCGACTGATGGTGGAAACGTGAACCGACACCCCGAATTGTTGTTTCAATAACACTTGCATGGTTTTGAGACTCCACAGGCAAAAGTCGAATTGAAATTGCTTGGGATTTCCCATAGTCACCGCGTTGTATAACCATTGAGCCATTTCTTCTGTAATCTTACGGGGACGTCCTGATTTAGGATTGTCTTTGAGTCCTTCGTAACTCCCAGTCGAAAACCAAACAAGCCAGCGAAATACTGTGCGTGCAGACATACCCATTACACTGACAACTTCAGCTACGGTTGAGCCATTTTTAACAGCTTCTACCGCAGTTGTTCGTAGTTCATAGGTATAGTGATTACGAGAAGATTGAGTTGGTTTATCGTTCACGTCTTTATAGACATTCTCAATACAAAAAACGTTGCAAAAAAAAATAAATATTTTTCATTTTTCGGATTAATAAATTCCTGATCAATTATGACATTACTTTTGCAAAGATTGATATAAGAAATCTCCAAATAAAGCGAATTCGTTCTCGAATTTTCTTACTAGAAAACGGATTCAAAACCAATCTGTAAAAAAAGGTATGTTTCTTGGTTTAGGTATAGGCCTCATTGAAATTGGCAGCGATTTCGCTATTTGCATGCACGAAGACGGCTTGACAATGGATGGCGCAATATCGGAAATTTTGGATTGTGTTACTGAACGTTCGAACAAGATAAATCATTTAGGACCTCCGCCTTGCGGTATTGTTGCGCCTGATTCTCGTTCAACGCTTGAATATCAAATGATTCAAGATGGCAGAATCCCGTTTCCTCCTTACGAGAAAAATGAACCGGGATTTTTTGAATGGCTGACAGACGGATGGCTCCGATAATGAACGCAAGAAACCACCACTGCCACCGGACTGCCTCCCGATGGGAGAAGTGGTTTGATGTTCTTTTTAAGATTGTTTCTTTTATTATTTGTGTTCCTATGTGGATAATGATTATTGGTATTCTGATCCTGGGAGTGAAAAACCTTGTCGATATTCTTGTCGATATCTACGCTCCCAGTATGTTCCGTTGGTGGATGGGCTGGTGAGTATATTCCATATGGGCTAAATGATCTGAATCTGCGATTCCACCTAGCCTGGATTAGCTAGGTGGAGTTACTTGAAAAACGGGAAAATGGTAACTGCCTACGTATCCGAAATTCAATTTTCCTTGCAAAAACGCTCGAACCGTGCGATTATGTATCATGGCGAGCGTTTCTGCAAATCAAACAGAGTCGACTTCCAGCAATCCTCGTAACTATTCAGGTGCCGGAATTTCCTGATCTGACGCATTAGAGCCAACCGTTGGGGGTCGGCAAACCCCGAATGGTGCACCTGTCCATCGAGAGGTTTTTCTGGTGCGAAAGGTCAGAAACATACGAAGGCTGAGAATCTCCAGTTGGGCGTTCCTAGGATCCAGAGATGGGGCCGTCAGTGGATCGAGAATCCGATTTTGGAAAAAAGTTTGACTTTTTCGGATATCGGAGGTACCATAAGGCCGTGGGGGAAAACCTCAAAGGCAAATCTGATGCTTCTGTTGGGGACACTCATCCGTGCCGTTCTCATTTGTTCGGATCCGACAAACAGTGGTACGTCTCTCGGTTCAACGACCTGCGCGATGAATTGACCAAGCTACGTGGGCAGTTGGCCGAAAAAGATAAGCAATTGGCCGAACGAGATGAGCAGTTGGCTGAGTTGCATAAGCAATTGGCTGAGTTGCGCCACAAGTTGAGTCAGAACGAACGCGGAGATCAGGAGGTCAGTCAGGAGCCATCTTCGAAGAAACAGAACGAATCACAGGGGTGTTCCGAGGCGCAGAAAGACGACACCACCGATCAGGCGGCTGAAGAGATCGCCTCGCTTCAACAGGCACTGGATGAAGCCAACCGCCGCCTGAAACAGAACAGCAGCAACAGCAGCAAGCCTCCCTCATCGGACGGATTGGCGAAAAAGCCTGCCGTCGATCGCAACCGGAGCCTCAGAGAAAAGTCTGGGAAGAAACCTGGCGGCCAAGTCGGCCATCAGCGACATACCTGTCACTCAAGAACTGATCCGGATCTAATCGTCAACCACTCCCCGAAGACCTGCCGCCACTGTGGCTCGAAGCTGGTTGGCGATGACTTGACGGGGAATAACAGCAGCCGTCAGATCATTGATCTGAAGGACGGCAAAGTGCATGTGATCGAGCACCGGGCGCTTGAAGAGCATTGTCCTTGTTGCCAGGGAATAACTCGGGCCCCATATCCGGAATCGGTGAGAGCTCCGGTACCGTATGGGCCAGAGTTCATGGCGATGGTCTGCATCTTGCACCCGGAGATTCAGTTGCCCGTCAACAAGATCGTGAGAATTCTGGAACTCTTCCTCAAGATCAGGATATCCGAGGGCACGGTAACGACGATGTGCCGCAAAATGGCTCAACGCTTGGAACCCGTAGTCGAGAAACTCGAGGAAAAGATCTGTCAGGACAGCAAGGTCAAGAATCTGGACGAGACTGGTTTTCGGGTGAACGGCAGGCTCCATTGGCTTCACGTAGCCGCCACCTGGTGCCTGACGGTTTTTCGGATATCCGAAAAACGCGGAGAAATGTTCCCGAAACCTTGGGGTTGCCTGGTGCACGACCACTGGAAACCGTATTACAAGGTTGAGGGAGTGAAGCATGCCCTGTGCAACGCTCATCACCTGAGAGAACTTCAGCTGGTGTCGGACCTCAATCCGAAAGAAAAATGGGCGGAACAGATGCCACAACTTCTGCTCCGGATGAATCGGTGGAAAAAGAAGGAAAAAGGGGGAGATCCCGACGATTTTCCAGAACTGCGTGGGATGTTGGAGGAATACGATCAAATCCTGGATCAAGCGATTCAGCACTATGAATCCCTTCCACCGCTGAAACAGAAAACCGAGGCAAGCAGAAGAAACGGAAAGGGCACAATCTAGCGGTGAGGCTACAGGAGTACAAGGAAGACACCTCGCGATTCCTGACGGATCCGGATGTCCCCTTCACGAATAATCAAGCGGAAAACGATTTGCGCATGATAAAAGTTCGCCAGAAAATCTCTGGGTGTTTTCGCACGTATCAAGGGGCCAAGGATTATGCCGGCTTGTGCAGCATCGTGAACACAGCGAAAAAGCAGAGTTTGGATCTCGTCGAAACGGTCATGTCATCTCCTGATCAGTTGCTGGCGAAGTTTGGATTGAAATAGAATCAGGCCGTTGCGTTCAGATAATTCAACCTTTTTCGGCACCTGAACAGTTACGATTTTCACCAAAATAATCCGGGAAACAACAGTAGTGTCCTACGGTTTTTAAAATGATCGAATTCCTTGGGAAATACGCGCTTTCCAGACAAGATTGACAAACTTGGGCCAGGGTTTGACTTGTCTTTGAAACCGGTCGGTGGTAATCGGTACCTCCAGAATGCGCGGGTGGCGGAATTGGCAGACGCGTCAGATTTAGGATCTGATGTCTACGGGCGTGGAGGTTCGAGTCCTCTCTCGCGCACCATTTATTCGGCTGGCCTCGTTGCCGCGGTATCGGGAAACGCTTCGCAACACAGGGAACTAACCGAAGCGATCGCAGGCGGGCCGACTCGGGTTTCCTGGTGATCGGCTTTTCCCGTTCCGTTATTCTCGGCTCGAAAGCTGCCGTTTCCCTTGCCGATTGATCCGGACAGCGACAACGAATCCGATCCTGGTCGTCCCGGGATTAGCTTCGACGTTTAGGAATCGCGTCGGGGGATCCGAACCGTCAGGGCGTTTCTCCTTCCGAACGCATCCGTTATTGCTCCGTCGCCGGAGCGGACCGCTCGCCAACGAGACGAGCGGAAAGCAACTCCTTGTACGCTCGAATGTGCCGGAGATACGGCTGCGAAGTGAAGGAGAGCGGGTCGTTGTGATTGCCGGTGATTTCGCCGAGAAGCTTGGGGCCGTTAATGGCTTCGAGATTTCTTTGGGCGTGGCTGAACGGGATCATGGTGTCCTCCCGGCTATGAAGAATCAACGTGGGGAGATTCACGGAGGGCAGTTTCTCACGAGTCGTGTACTTGATGGTATTCAACGTCCTTACCGGCAACCAAGGGAAGATTTCCTTGCCGAGGTCGGCGATGCTGGTGAACGTGCTTTGCAAGACGAGACCGCCCACCGGTTTTCTCAAAGCCAGTTCCGTCGCCACGCCGCCGCCTAACGATTCGCCCAGGGCGATGATTCGATCAGGCGAAAAACCCTGTTGGGTGAGCCAGAGATGCGCGCTGACGGCATCCCGATAAGTTCCTTGCTCGGAAGGGCGGCCTTCGCTTTTTCCGTAACCGCGGTAATCGTAAGCCAAGACGTTGAATCCTTCCTTCATCCAAAGTTCATACAGGTCGAGGCGGTGCGAGATGTTGCCGCCGTTTCCGTGCGAGATCAACACGGCCCAATCGTTCCAAGGCGAGGAAGCGGTCGCGGTGAAAAACCAGCCGTTGAGTTGCTGGCCGTCGGAATTCGGGAAATAAATATCCTGCGGCGAATCGTGGATCAACTGGGGGAAAGCGTTGTGTTCAGGATAGGGTTGAAAGACTTGGACGTACTCGAATAGGCGAAAGAGTCCGTATAGCACGATGGGCGCCAGCAACAGGCCGATCATTTTAAAAATGCGGCGCGACCGTTTCCGGGGAATCATCGACTCCGGATTGAGCCTATTTCCACTGCAGCAGCTCGGGGTGCGGCAGGTTGTCGTTGTTCCATCGTCGGAGGGTACTCTGGTCTGTAGCGAACAGTCTGGAACGGTCCAGGCCTTCGATATGACCGTCGCAGAAACCCACATTGTATCGTCCCCGGTGTCGTTTCTTCGTGGCTTGGATCAACCCCGCGCTCGACGGATAGTTGCTGAGCTGCCAGCGGTTTCTGAGGCTGATATCCAGCAATCCCCAACCGTCGTGAGTGTCGCGGTTGACCTTTTGGCCATAGGTATCCTCGATGTCTTCGGCCTTATGTGGTACGAGATTGGCGTCTCCCAAGGCGATCATCTCGCTGGGACTTTTCACTTCGGAAGCTTTCAGGCGGAAGCGATTCGAGGGAATATCATGGGGGGTGCTATCAATTAGATCAGCCTTGGCCAGCGGACCTCCCAAGCCCAGGTGGCTGGGAGTCCATGTCGGCCACTTAACGCCGTTGGCGTTGTAGCCGTAACTGCCCAGAGTGACCCCTTCGTCGTAGCCCATGATGGTCAACCCGTCGTAATCGGGGCAGCGGTACAAGCGATTGGTCCAACGGGCGTTCGTATAGGGCGCTAAACTTTCTTCCCAGTACATGGTGGTCAACGAAACCGAGGGGTCGAAATGGTAAATGGGATAGGTTTCGTGGTCGTGAACGTGCATGACCAGCCCCAAACCGATCTGTTTCAGATTACTCTTGCACAGGGTTTCCTTTCCCGCGGATTTCGCCGAAGACAGAGCGGGCAGCAGCAACCCGGCCAAGATAGCGATGATGGCGATGACCACCAGCAATTCGATCAGCGTGAATCCCGGCGCGAAACGCTGACTGCGTTCTTGAAGTTTTCTGGACGGGAAACTCACCTTCACGGCCGGTCGCTTAGGAGATTGATCAGGGTTGAGATAGAACGGAGATTACTCGGTAAATCCGGGATGCGTCCTGTAAGGCTTGATTGTCCACGATGAAAGTACTTTGGGTCGATTCCAGAAGGTTCCAAGATCCGGGAACGCCTCCTCGAGAAGAGTACTCGACGCGGTAGGAGTCGGTGCAATCGGCCGTGTCCCATTTCAGCAGGACTCGTCCGGCATTATAGGACAGAACTAAATTGCCCGCGGCCTGAGGTTCCTGGCAACCGACGGACGGTTCCCGGTTGGTTTCGAACATGCGGCTGAAGAACAGCGCGTCGGAAAAACTCGAGCCGGGATCGGCCTCGGAAGTGGTCGAATGGATCTCGGCGACCAGACCGAAGCCGGGGCGGAAGAAATAGAGATTGCGGTGAATGGTTTTGCCTAGGTCGGTAAAACTGACGTTGTCCTCACCATCGCCGTCTCCGGTGGAGGGAAAGAAATCCGACCGGATCGCTTGGGTGGCAGTGACTTTTTCGTTGACCCGGAGAACGTCGCCGAAACCTAGCTCGGGGAGATTGATATAGCCCCAGCCGTCCACTTCGAATTCGGACACGCTAGTATATCTCACCGGAGTTTCGAACCCCAGCACCGAAAGCGCCGATTGAAACGCTACCGTGGTAGACCATTTGTCGCCGTAACGCATGGGATCGGGAAAATCGACGATCGCAGTGTTGAACACGACTCCCAAATCGTCCCAGGTGGGGTCGAAAAAACCGTAGACTTTCCGCCCGATCAAGGGTTTCTGCTCGATCATCAGCCATTTGGTTTCGCCGTTGGATTCGAATTGCATGCGTTCGGCAAATTCGATATTCGGAAAAAAGTGGCCCGGCACCGTGCCTTGAGGATTAACGTAATCCACCCGGATCGTATCGTCGGTAGGACCTTCGGAGAAATCCCAGAGATGGGGCCCGCCGGGTTCGCCGATCAGTTGGCGGACCGGTACGGTTTCCCTGGTTCCGGAAAGCAGGCTGTCTCCTCTGGCGTTGAGGTAGGCTCGATAATACTGGCCTACTTGGTTAAACATATCCGAATTGCGAATGACGACGGGGTCTTCGGCGTGGGACGACGGAACCCAGAGGAGGATCGAAAAGAGCAGCGTAACGAGCGTTTGAGTCGAAGATTTCATGAATCTTGATGTTTTCTCCGGTTATCCTCCAGGCAAACCGGATTTTGATGGGTAATCCGACGAGTCGGCCGATACGAACCGTCGATCAGCACGTATATCACTATTAATGGATTTGTCAAGCCAACAGTTGGCCGGCCGGGGAACCTTTCCGGCGATCGGAGGCTAAAGGACAAGCGTCCTTGATCGGTTCGAGGATAGCTCATGCCCGGGGCGGGCGGTTCGTTCGGGCGGAATCTGACCGGATTGCTCGAAATCCGGTCGATCCCTGCTCGGCGGTTCTCGTTGGGAGCCACGACGTTTCGAATCCCTTTAATTCGTGGTTCGATTGTTCCGGATCATTCGAGGCGGATTCGGTTCGGCGCCCTTGAAGGGGTTACCGGTGAATGATCGTTGGTTCGAGGCATGATCTCGTTCGAAGCACGAATTGAAATTGGTGCCGGTTTCGCCGGTGATTATCGCCGGCTTGCCTGGGGAACGCCGGGCTCGATTTCCGGGGAACGGCAATCCGCTTCCCGCGGATGCCGGGGGCGTTAGTCCGAGTTTAAACTCGAATACCGGGCTGAGGGTGAGTTACCGTTCGGCGCAGACGTTTCGAAATGACCGGCCTATCGTTGGCGGGCGCCAGGCTTCAGGTCGTCTCTTTCAGATTGGCCAGATAGGAGAATGATGATTTAGATGCCTGACGAATCGATGCGGGACGAGGCGAGAGTGGGATTTATCGGCACGGGGAAAATGGCTCAGGCTTTAGCTCGGGGCCTGCTCGCCAGCGGCTGGGTAGCGGCTGACCGGATTGTCGGTTACGATCCGGTTCCCGAAGCATGCCGGGCGTTTGCGGCAGTGGTCGGCGAAGGACGCACGCTGAACGACGCTCCGGAGGTCGCCGATAAGGCGGATGTCATCGTCTTGGCCGTTAAATCGGACAAGGTGAGGGAGGCTTTGTTGGCCTTGGCGGCAAAACTGACGGATTCTCATTTGTTGCTTTCGATCGCGGCCGGAGTATCGCTGGAAGTTCTCGAACGGGATTTGAATGTCGGCATCAGGGTGATCCGGGTCATGCCCAACGCTCCGGCGATGGTGGGGGCCGGTGCGGCCGGATATGCCTTGGGTAGTTATGCTAAGGAGTCGGATGCGCTTTTGGCCGAAAAGTTGCTGAACGCAGTCGGCATCGCAACGAAGGTTCCCGAGTCTCTCCTGGATGCGGTTACCGGCCTCAGCGGCAGCGGTCCGGCTTTCGTATTTCAAATGATCGAGGCGATGGCCGACGGCGGTGTGGCTAGCGGCCTTCCCCGGGAGGTCGCCAATCGCTTGGCGGCTCAAACCGTGTTAGGCAGCGCCAAAATGGTGTTGGAAGGCGGCCAGCATACGGCTTGCTTGAAGGATGTCGTGGCCAGTCCCGGAGGCACGACCATCGATGGAATTCACGAATTGGAAAAGGGAGCGTTCCGCGGCACGATCATGAGCGCCGTGCGGGCCGCGTCGGAAAAGTCCCGGAAACTCGGCAAAAGGTCAGGCGGCTCTAGACGGAAACGGTCGATCTATTCCGCGTTGTCCCAATGACGAATTCCGTAAAAACCCGTTGTCGCCTTGAGCCGCCGGCGAACCGGTCGGCCGCCGGGGGAAAGGAGGGCGAGTGAAGTTTCCCGCTCCTTCCGAGGCTCAGGGGAAGATCATGTGGACGGCCGCCACCGCCTTGGCCGTGGCGATTATTTTGGCACTTACGGCGTTGATCTTTGTCGGGCTCGGGTTGGTAGCCAAGCAATTGACTTCCGTGTTGTTGCCCTTGGCGGTAGCCGGGATCATCGCCTATTTACTCGATCCGATCGTCGATTTTTTTCAGCGCCGCAACATTCCCCGCAGTTGGTCGATCATTCTGGTTTTCTTCTTGGCCGTGCTGTTTCAGGCGGGGTTGCTGGCAGCGGCCATCCCCCGGTTGGCGGCCGACGCCAACACGTTGGTCGAAAGACTGCCGAAATACCAGAAAGTGTTGAGCGACAAGGTAAACCGTTTTCTCGAACGGCCTTCGTTTCAATCGCAGGGCCTCAACGAGGTAAGAAACAAGATTCATCAATTGCTGGAATTCGTGACCGGATTCTTTCCGGACGGGGAGGCGGTGCCGGAATTGGCCGGGCCGCCGGATCCTTTGACGAACCGGTCGGATCCGGCGGCGCTGCCCGATTATTTGAGAATAGCTGAACCTGTGGCGGTGCCGGGAGAACAGGAGGGAATGATTCTGGACGGCGACACCATTCTCAACGTGTCCGCTTGGCTGGGGGATAATCTGGGGAAAATCGGGATTTGGTTTCAGAATCAGTTGAGCCGCACCCTGTCCTGGTTCGGCTTGCTGGCTGGTTTCGCTTTGATTCCGGTTTACGTCTTTTATTTCCTGACGGAAAAGAAGGGCATTCAGGACAATTGGACGGATTATCTGCCGATCAGGGAATCGCGAATGAAGGTGGAACTCGTGTTCGTCCTTCGCTCGATCAACGATTCGTTGATCGTCTTCTTCCGTTCTCAAGTGCTGGTGGCCATGTGCGTGGGGATTCTGTTAATGATCGGATTTTCCCTCATCGGGTTGCCTTACGCCGTCTTGTTGGGATTCATGGCCGGCCTGTTGAGCATCGTGCCTTATCTCGGAGTCATGTTGAGCATTATTCCGGCTCTGACCATTGCGGTGATCGATCCCAAATTCGGGATCGTCTTGCAACCCGTCCTGACGTTGGGGGTTTTCGTGTTCGTTCAAACCCTGGAGGGACTCGTGATATCGCCCAAGATTATCGGCGACCGGGTCGGGCTTCATCCGCTGACCGTGATCATCGCCATTATGGCGGGAACCACGTTAATGGGCGGAATTACCGGGGGCGTTCTGGCCATTCCGTTAACGGCCGCGTTGCGGACACTGATGTTCCGTTATGTCTGGAGGAGGCGGGATTGGTCCGGACCTCCGGAACCGGCCGAACCGGAAGAGCCTCAAGTCGAAAACGATTCTCCGGAGCGAATCGAGGAGGCGAAGGAATGATACGTTCTTCGGGTCGAACCGGCGAATGACCGTCAGTACTTGGCGACCGCCGCGGTCGTTCCCAGATTCAGAGATTCCAGGATCTCCTTGCCTTTGGCCAACATCATGCCCGCTTCGCTGGCGATCGCCAGAAATTGAAATCCGTCGGCCAGGGAGGAACGCGCCGAGGCGGCGGAATCCACATGAATACCGGCGGCCACGCCTTGTTCCTGAGCGGCGCTTTTGATGTGTTTCAGGGCAGCCAGGAATTCCGGTTCTTCGCTGTTCCAAGCCGGTTTTTTTCCCATGGACTTGAGCAGGTCGTTGGGCCCGATGAAACAGGCGTCGATGCCGGGGACCGAAAGGATTTCTCGAATGTTTTCGACGGCCTTGACATGTTCGATTTGGACGACGAGCAAAATCTCGCGGTTGGCCTTTTCGTAATATTCGTCGGGTTCGGCCTGAAAGGACAAGGCGTGAAGCATGCCTCCGACCGAGCGATCTCCGAGCGGGGCGTAAAAGGCGCTGGCGACCGCTCGTTCGGCCTCCTCTCGCGAGCAGACCATGGGAATGACGACTCCCCAGGCTCCATTGTCTAAAGCTCGTTTGACGTTTTCCCCGGTATTCCAGGCGGGACGAGCCAACGGTACCGTTCCGGCGGCGGCGATGGCCGAGTAGCTCAGGGCCGCGGTTTCGACGCCGATGGGCATGTGTTCGATATTGAGAGTGAGCCAGTCGAAAGGAAGCTGCGCCATTAATTGAGCTGAAGTGGGATCGGGGAGCGAGAGCCAGGTTCCGATGCTGGGTTGGCCTTTCCGGAGTTTGGCCTTGACGGGATTCTGTTTCATGTCGCCTGGGAGTCGATTGGCGTTCGCAACGCGGCGGAGCGAAGGACTTCGGGGTTGAGTACCGTCTGGGGCGCCTTGCCGTGTTTGAGATCGACGATGGCTTGGGCGGCGGTCAGGGAAATCAGTTCTCCGGTTTCGATCGCGTTGGGCGCTTGATGGGGGGTAAGGATCAGATTGGGAGCCGAAAGCAGGGGATGACGGGGAGGCAACGGTTCTTCGGAAAAGACATCGACAGCGGCTCCCCGGATCCAGCCTTCGCTCAAGGCTCGTATCAAGGCCGTTTCGTCGACATGGCCGCCTCGGGCGGTGTTGATGAAGAAAGCGCCGGACTTCATCCGCCGGAAGGCCGTTTCGTCCATCATGCCGCGGTTGTCGGAGGTAAGGGAAGCGTGCAGGGTGACGATATCGCTCTCTTCGAGCAAGCGCGGCAGTGAGGTGAATTCCACCTTCGGTTCCTGAGGCGAGGGAGTATCGGCAAGGTCGTTAATCAGCAGGCGCATGTCGAATCCCCGGGCGCGGCGGGCGACGGCCCGCCCGATTCTGCCGTAGCCGATAATGCCCAGAGTTTTGCCGAAGACATCGATCCCCCAACGAGGTTGCCAACGGCCCGCCTTCAGAGTTTGGTCCGCGATTCCGATCGGCCGGGCGAGGGAAAGCAACAGGGCGAAAGTGTAGTCGGCGACCGCTTCGTCCAGCATGCCCGGGGTGTAGGCGACGACAATCCCCGCTTCCGACGCGGCCGGCACATCGATCGAATCGTATCCGACTCCCCAGCGGGAAATGATTTTCAATCCGGCGGCGTTCGAACTGCGGATGACGGTTCGCGAATAAACGTCGGGACTGCACAGGACGGCATCGATCCCGTCGAGTTCCCGGATTATTTCGGTTTCCGTCCAGGGGCCGAATCGAGGGGGGATAACCGCTTCGCAATCGTTTTCCCGGAGCAGATCCAACGCGGATTTTCCCACTTTTTCGAACGTGCGCGCGGTGATCAGAGTTTTCCAAGACACGGCGGGAGAGTCTAGTTAGGCCGAGTGGTTGGGCAAGTTTCGTTTGAATCACCGCCGGAAGGGGACGGGTTCACCGGTTATGATCGACGGGCCGGCGTCGGAGTCGAGGGAAGGGGCGCCGCCCAATTAAGGAATTCATCGCGCCAGGTTCCGGCCGGCGCCAAATCTGGAGGAATCGTTCCGAAAAAACGGCCGCGGCGACTATAATCTACCTGAAGCGCTCGGGAACCGGTATTGGTGTCGATCGGATTTAAAAAAGGAAAAACGAAAGGAACACGATATGCCCGCTGGACCCGATATGGACTTGGTGAAAAAATACGCCGTCCCGCGAAACTGGATTAATCCGCCGGTTTTCGTGGGGCGGCAGCATGTGATCGAACTCGTCGAGAGTTCCTGGCGCCGGGTGATCACAGATAACCGGAGAAATAAAGCGTCTCCGAGGGATACTCCCGGTTACACCATCGTGATCGGGGGTGGGCCGGGCTCCGGCAAGACTTCTTTGTTGGCTCATCTCGAAGAGCGTTGGGCCGACGAGCCCGACAGTCCCGTATTTCTGCCGCTGGATTTGAAAACTTTCGCGGATCGGCAGAAAATGGCCTGTTCGATTGCGGCCGGCATCGAACAGCATCAGATTACCAGGATTCGGCGGGAACGGCGCAATTTTTTCACCGCAGGATTAGATTAAGGATTAGATTATCTTCAGGAGTTTTTTCGAAAATCGCGTCATCGGAGAGTTGACGAATCGTTGATGCAATTAAGGGATTTGGAGGATTTTCGAGCTCCGGGAACGTGGTAACGGCTTTTATGCTTGGTGGTCGAAGATATTCATGACGTAACCGAGGAAGAACATGGCGATACTCTCCTTGCGTTGCATCTCGGTTATCATTCCTTGCCCATCGTTTCGATTTACCTCGGCTCGGAAAGATCCCGGGAAGCTCTGCGAGGAGCCGGAATCGACCGGCTGACCCTCTATCACAATCCGGTCTTGGGCGTCTTGGCGCCGGACGAAATTCGGCTTTACGTAAAACAAACGCTCGAGAAATGCGGGATTCTCCATACTCCTGACGACCGGGACGGCTTGGCCGCCGAGATCGTGGAACGGTCGGGGGGATGGCCTCAGCATCTTCATTGCGAAACCGCCGCCCTGTTCGGGGAATTGATGCGGACCGACGGCAACCTGGCCGCGGTCGATCGCGAGGAGGTGAGGAAGCGGGCGGCAAGTTATCAAGAAGACAGTTTCGACCGATATCAGAGTCGCGAACTGAAAACCACCGGGTCTTTGGTGGCGGCGGTTTTGGAATGCATCCCGGATACCGGGTTGCCTCTGCCGTACGTATGCGATGTGATCGAGAAAATGGCTTGCCCCGAAGGGCCGGCAAGTTGGCAAATCCCGGCGGGAATGTCGTCCTTCGATCTCTGGGAACATCTGAATCACTGCGGAGTTCTTCATGAGCGGGAACACCATATCTATTGCTGTCCGGTGCCGGGACTGCGGGCCTGGTTCAGCGGCCTGGTTCAGCGGCCTGGCTAGCAGAGAGGCAGCTGCTTCCTCAGACTCTCGATAAGGCGCCTGTTGCCGGAGAGGATCAACCGTTCGCCGGCAGGAGTGCTTCGTCGGGCAGGCAGCAATTAGGGAAGGGGGGAATCGTTTCCGGTTGCCCCGGAGCGTTCCGAGATGCGGGATTTTTTTTCGACCGGGTTAGGCATGGCGACTCTCGGGCGAAAGGTCGGTCGCGTTCCGTCCGGATGGAATGGAACCGGTCGTTCGGAGCCCTTTTTCCGTGATCGGTCGGCCCCAGCGGCAACTGCCGGCGATCACTTGTAATGGTTAGGCCGCCGGTCGGTTCCGACCGCTTTCGTAATCGTCGAATCGATGGCGAAGGGATGTTTTTGGTCGGCCGTTATCCGTTCCGCAGACTTGACAGGGCAATCCCGAGCGTTCGAGAATGGGCAGAGTGAGACAATACGGGATCAAGTGAAGCCAACCGACGCCGGCCAGGAAGTCGATTCGGCGGCAAAAAGGATTCACTTTTATCGGACGATGTCGGTGATCTGGATCGTTCCTTCGGTAGGCAGCGTTGCGATTATCGGGCTGGACCGGATCCGGGAGGTCGTGACGATTCTGCCGTTCCGGTTCGAAGACTGGGTTGCTTTCGGCATTCTGCAGGTTCAACTTTGGTTGATTCTGCGTTTTCGCCGAGCCGTTCGCGACGGACGCCGGTCGAAGCCGGATTCCGGGAACGGCGGGTCGTAAGGATATGCCATTGTACGAATACGAATTGGAGGAAGGCGACTGCCAGGTATGCGGCGGCAAGTTTACGTTGAATCGTCCTCTTTCCGCGCGTCCCTTGAAGCATTGCCCCTTGTGCAAGCGTAAGGTGAAGAAACTGATTTCTCCCTTCTTTTCCCCCGTCAAACTCAAACCGTTGTCGATTTCCGACGCTAAAAAGGCCGGGTTCTCCGTACTGAAAAGAACGGGAAAAGGAGAGTACGAAAGACAGTGACCAAGCGGCTTGGCCGAACGGCGAAGCCGGATTCTTCTCGTTGCCGCATTCGGTCTGAGGGTTCGTCCGGTCCGGGCGTTCCGTTGCCGGCGAGGCCGGGCTGTTCCGGATTCGATTCGCTATCCCTCCCTTGACGAATAAAAGGGATAATTACTATTTATTGCCCCCCTATGAGCGAAGCGGAAGAACACGTTTTTCAAGCCGAGATTCAGCAACTGCTGGATATCGTCATTCATTCCCTGTACACGGATAAAGAGATCTTCATTAGGGAACTGGTTTCCAACGCCGCCGACGCCTGCGAGAAGCATCGTTTCCAGATGACCTCGGGGCAACAGGTTTTCGAACCGGAGGTGGAACCCAAAATCAAGGTGGCGACCGACGACGTGGCCGGCACCATTTCCATCACCGATACCGGCATCGGCATGACTCGGGAAGAACTGGTGGAAAATCTCGGCACTATCGCCCATTCCGGTTCCAAGGCGTTTCTCAAACAAATTTCGGAACAGAAAGACAAGCAGGCGGATGCCAGTTTGATCGGACAATTCGGCGTCGGGTTTTACAGCGCTTTCATGGTGGCCGAAGAAGTGAAGGTCTGGACGCGCTCGTGGCACCCCAATGCCGAAGGGCAATGCTGGACTTCGGACGGCCGCGGTTCCTACCGCATCGAAAAGGCGGCGGACTGGAGTCGCGGGACTCGGGTGTTGGTCAAGTTGAGGGAAGCGGAGAAAGAGTTCGCTCAAGGATCCCGGGTGGAAAATATCCTGAAGCGTTATTCGAATTTCGTGTCCTTTCCGATCGAACTGAACGGAGAGGTGGCGAACACCGTCTCGGCGATCTGGGTGCGGAACAAGAACGAGATCAAGGATGAGGAGTACAAGGAGTTTTATCGATTCATCGGGCACGACCAACAGGAACCGCTGGGGCGGCTTCACTTCTCGGCGGACGCTCCGTTGGCCATCAACACGTTGTTGTTCGTCCCGGCCCGGAACATCGAAAACCTGGGGATCGGCCGGAGCGAATCGGGAGTCAATCTGTATTGCCGGAAGATTCTGATCGAGGCCAAGGCGAAAGACCTGTTTCCCGAATGGCTTCGGTTTCTCCAGGGCGTGGTCGACAGCGAGGACTTGCCGTTGAACATTTCCCGGGAGTCGATGCAGGATTCTTCCCTGTTGCAAAAGCTGAACAAGGTCATCACCTCCCGCTTTTTGAAGTATCTGGAAGATTTAAGCCGCAAGGACGCCGCCCAATTCGACCTGATCTATCGAGAGTATCAGCGGTTTCTCAAGGAAGGCGTCATCTCCGATTTCACGCACCGGAAAGAGTTGGGCAAATTGTTGCGTTACGAGTCTTCGGCTTTGGAAAAGGGCCAGATGACTTCGTTGGCCGATTACGTCAAACGCATGGCCGAGGATCAGAAGGAGATCTACTATCTTTACGCTCCCTCGCGCGAGACGGCCGAACAGAGTCCCTACCGGGAAGCGCTTCAGAATCGGAAACTCGAAACGCTGTTCCTGTTCGATCCCTGGGACGAAGTGGCGATGGAACATCTGGGCGAGTTCGAGGAAAAGAAACTCTGCGCGGTCGAACGAAGCGAGCTCGAGGTCGAGAACGTCGCGGGCGAACCGTTGAGCGAGGAGAAGGTGGCGGAGCTCAGCAAGTGGCTCAAGGAAACTCTGGGAGAGCGGGTGGAGGAAATCAAGACTTCCGGCAGATTGGTGAACAGTCCGGCGATCGTCGTGGATTCCGAACCGGCGATGACGGCCAATATGCGGCGCTTGATGAAGTCGTTAAACCAAGAAACGGGAGCGGCGAAATATCACTTGGAAATCAATCCCCGGCATGACGTGATCAAGCGCCTGCACGCGGTCAGGGGTGCCGACGAACCTTTGGCCAAGGTGGCGGCCGAACAACTTTTCGACAACGCCCGCATGGCGGCCGGCCTGGTGGAGGATCCCCGGGAACTGGTCGGCCGGCTCAACACCCTGTTGCAGAAGGTTCTCGCCAAATAGGCGCGGCCTACAGTTCTTCCGGCCGTTGGAACAACGCGGAAACTTTCGCCAGCAAGCGGCCGGCCGCTCCGCCGTCGAGCACGCGATGGTCGAAGCTCAGAGTCAAATAGGCCTCGGTTCGAGGAACGAACGCGCCTTGGGTTTCGTCCCAGAAAGGTTGTTTGCGCCCGGCGCCCATGCCCAGCACCAAAGTCTGTTCCGGCAGCGGAATCGGGGTGGCCCAAGTAAGGCCGAAAGTGCCGAAATTGGTGACGGTAGCCACGGAGTTTCCCATGGCGTCCGGGGTCAGCCGCCGTTCCTTGGCCAAGGTCATCAGTTCCTGATATCGGGGCGTCATGCTCGAAAGCGGTTCGCGATCGGCTTGGCGCAAGATCGGGACGAGCACTCCGTCTTCGGCTTCCACCGCAAATCCGATATCGATCGAGGACGGATGGGCGATATTGCGGCCGATCAACCGGCCGGCCGGCGTGCTGTTTTCGCCCAGGGCCAAAGCCAAGGCGCGAATGGCGTAGAGCGTAGGCCCCGGCCGGGGAGATAATTGTTTGCGATGCTGGAGCATGGCTTCCAGCGGGACCGATAAGCCGACGGTCGCCAGGGGGCGGGTCCAACTGCGGCACATGGCGTCCGCCACGGCGACCCGCATGGAGGAAGCTCGGCTCAGCCGGGTTTTTTCCAGTTCGGAAATGAACTTCTCGAAATCTTGCACGGTGACTCTGCCGCCGGCGCCCGAACCGGCCACGCCGGCCAAATCGGCGCTGCGCAACGCCAATTCCTGCATGCGGGCCTTTAGCCGGGGGGAGAGATAGGAAGCGCCGAAATTGTCGGCCGGCACCGGGAGTTTATTGATGGTCGGTTTGACTTCCCGGGGTTTCGTTTCCTCGCTGCTCGGGGGCGCCGGTTCGGGAAGCGGTGCTCGTTCGGCCGGGGGAGCCTGGGGCGGTTCGGCGTCCTCGCTCCGGTCGGTTTCGATGTAGCCCAGGGTGGCGCCGACGGCGTAGCTTTCGTCAACCTGGGCCGTGTATTTTCGGATGACGCCGGCGGCGGGCGCCGTCACGTTCATCGTGGCCTTATTGGTTTCGACTTCGATAATGTCCTGATCGGTTTCGACCGGATCGCCTTCCTGTACCAGGAAATCGACGATGGTCGCCTCGGCGATGGATTCGCCTAATTGCGGCATGATGATGGCAATTTGCTGCATAGAGCGGGGCGGCTGGAAGTCAGATTCTCAATAATTCCCGGACGGCGAGCAGGATGCTGCGGGCGGCCGGGCGATGAATGGACCAAAGGTCGGGGTGGTAGGGGATCGGCGTGTCCTTGGCGTTGACGCGCCTCGGCGGCGCGTCCAGCAGATGAAATCCTTCGTTGGCGATTCGAGCGATGATCTCGGCCGAAACGCCTCCCCAAGGCCAAGCTTCGGCGGCGCAGAGCAAGCGCCCGGTGCGGGCGACCGAGGCGATGACGGTATCGGTATCTAACGGTTTGACGGTGCGTAAATCGATAATCTCCAATTCGACGTCTTCGTTGGCCAGTTCTTTGGCGACTTCGAGAACTTCATGCAGCATCGCGCTGTAAGTGACGACGGTCGCGTCGCGTCCCGTTCGGGCGATTCGCGCTTTCCCGGCCGGCAACGTTTCCGGTTCCAGCGTATCGGCCTTGAGATGATAGTACAGATACTTGTGTTCGCAAAAGATGACCGGATCGTCGATCGTTACCGCTTCGATCAGCATGGAGTAGGCGTCGGAGACGGTGGCGGGCGTCATGACGACCAGTCCCGGATAGTGGGCGTAAACGGCTTCGAGGCTTTGCGAATGAAACGGCCCGCCACCGGAGGTGCCGCCGCTGGGCAGCCGGACGGTGAGAGGCACCGGCACGCCGGTGCGCCAGAAAAACGCTCCGGCGTTATTGGCGATCTGATTGAATCCGACCGTCGAAAAATCCGCAAATTGCATTTCCACGATCGGCCGCAGTCCTTCGATCGCAGCGCCGATGGCCGTGCCGACGATGGCGTCTTCGCTGATCGGAGCGTCCATTACCCGGTCGGGAAAAACTTCGGCCAACCCTTTGGTCGCTTTGAAGGCGCCGCCGAACAGACCGACGTCCTGTCCGTAAATCAGTACCCGTTGATCGGTCTCCAGCAAATGCCGTTGCGCCTCGCGTATGGCGTTCAGGTAGGTGATCGACATGGTGATTACAAAGGAGGATCGGCGAGGCGGCGGGTGGCCAGGGCGCACCAGTCGTGAGCGAAGGGATCCGGTCCTCCTTCCTTGATAACCTGTTGAACGGCGGATTCGATTTCCCGAGTGATTTCGGCCCTGAGTTGAGCGATGGCTTCCGCGTCCATAATGTTGCGTTCTTGCAGAGTTTCCCGGGCCACATCCAGGCAATCGCGGCCGATCGTGGTTTCTTTGAGCCGGCGGTCGATGTAGTTGGCGTCGTCGTGTTCTCCGTGGCCGCAGAGCCGCAGCAATTCGGCCACTACCAATTGGGGGCCTTCGCCTGCCCGGGCGCGATTTACGGCTTCACCGATTACCTTGCAGCAATCGACGATATCGGTGCCGTCGGCCGTGTGGCCTTGGACGCCGTAACCGACGGCTTTATCGACCAGCGATCGGCAAGCGGTTTGTTTTTCGATGGGCGTCGAGTAAGCGTAATGGTTATTGGCGACGACGATCACCAAGGGGAGTTTTTCGACGGCGGCTAGATTGACGGCTTCATGGAATGCTCCGGTCGAGACGCCGCCGTCACCGATGCACGTAGCCCCGATATCGCCTCGCCGGCCCCGCAGGCGCCGCGACAACAGCATGCCTCCCACCACTGAAATCATGGCGCCCAAATGGCTGATCATCGGGAGATAGCCGTCCCGGGGACGGCCTCGATGCACGTTGCCGTCTCGGGAACGCATGGGGCCCTGAGGCGAGCCCAAACAACTGCGCAGCGCTTCCACGACGGTCTCGCCGAAGGCGAGCCGGCCGGCTCCGTCACGGATCAAGGGCGCGAAAACATCGGTGCGGCGCAAGGCTTGTCCCAATGCGGCGCTAAGCGCTTCCTGGCCCTTGCCCAAGAACACTCCGCCGTGAATTTTGCCGGCTCGATACAGGGCCGCCAGTTTCTCGTCCAACAGCCGCGCCGTCATCATCGAGCGGAAGATTTCGAGCAGGCGAGCCGAAGTCGGGGCCGTCGTCGAATTCGTCCAGGTGTCAACTGCGGTTTGCATGGGTGCGCCAGGCGAAAGGGAGTCGAACCGGTTAGGGCGAGCGATCCTTGCCAGCGAACCCAACCTAGCCTGAAAGTCGAATAATTACGAGATCGGAATTGCCGGATTCTCCGTTTCGGGGGTACGCTCTCCGCATATGGCTAGCCCGGAGTGTCCCCAGAATTTCCCTGTCGTCAGCGAAACCGAACCCGGCACCTACTGGTGGTGCAGTTGCGGCCGTTCGGCCAGTCAGCCGTTTTGCGACGGTTCCCACAAGGGCACGGAATTTTCTCCCCGCAAGGAGGTCGTCGAGGAAACGAAGCGGCTCGCTTGGTGCGCCTGCAAGCGCACCGCCAAACCACCCTATTGCGACGGTTCTCACGCCGGGTTGGGATGAGCGTTCGGAACGCCGGAAGGCGGCGTTCGAATTTTCGGATAAGGGTTTGACAAGAACCGGTTCCGAGTGTCGAATCCCCGTTTCGTTCCCGTTGCGTCGTAATTGCCGGCTCCCGTAATTTGATTGCGGGGTGGCCGATGAGTTTGACATGAGTGACAAGAAGTTCAGGATTGCCGTAATCGGACTGGGATTCGGGGCCGAATTCATTCCGATCCATCAGGCCCATCCCGCCGCGGAGTTGGTCGCCCTTTGCCGGCGGAATTCGGAGGAATTGCATCGGGTGGCCGATCAGTGCGGCATCGCCAAGCGGTACACCGATTACGAGCAATTGCTCCGCGATCCGGAAATCGACGCGGTCCACATCAATTCTCCGATTCCCGACCACGCGGCTCAGTCCCTCAAGGCCCTCCGGGCGGGGAAACACGTCATGTGTACGGTGCCGATGGCGACCACTGTCGACGAGTGCCGGGAAATCTGCCGGGCCGTCGACGAAACCGGGCTGAAATACATGATGGCCGAGACGGTCGTGTACAGCCGGGAGTTTCTCTACGTGCGGGATTTGTACCGCCGGGGGGAGCTGGGCAAGTTGCAGTATATCGCCGCCAGCCATCCCCAGGACATGGACGGTTGGCCCGACTACTGGAAAGACATGATCCCGATGCATTACGCGACTCACGTGGTCGCGCCGTGTTTGGGACTGGTCGACGGCAAAGCCGAATCCGTCAGTTGTTTCGGCAGCGGGACGGTTCGCGAGGAGATCGCCGGGCGAAGCGGCAACCGGTTCGCCGTCGAAAGTTGCCATATCAAATTTCAGAACAGCGATTTGGCGGCCCATATTTGGCGGTTTCTCTACGACGTGGCCCGGCAGTATCGGGAAAGCATTGACGTGTACGGCAGCAAGAAGAGCTTCGAATGGACGTTGGTGGAGAACGAGCCGCATATCCTGCACGTCGCCAAACGGCCGGAAGCGGAAATTCCCGAGCGAGTCGAGATCCCCGATTTCGCCCACTTGCTCCCCGAACCGATTCGTAAATTCACCCAAACCATCGAGGACGCCGATCATCTTTCCTTCGTCCAAGGCGGCGGACACGGCGGCAGCCATCCTCACATGGTTCACGAATTTTTGAGCGCTTTGGCCGAGGACCGGGATCCTTGGCCCAATGCCCGGACCGCCGCCAACTGGACCTGCGTCGGTATTTGCGCTCACCAGAGCGCTTTGGAGCAAGGTAAAGTCACGAGATTGCCCGAGTTCACGTTATAGGTCGACACATCCCTCAATCGAGAATCCTTTGTTGCAGCATGAGTGAAGAAAATCCTAATTCCCGCAGTAATCAACTTTTGTTCTGGGGGTGTTTTATCGCCTTGGTTACGACCGCTTTCGCCTTCATCACCCGGACTTTTCTGGTTAACGGTCAATGGTCGGTTGATTTTGACTTGGATAAAGTCGTAGCTCTAAAACTTTTCGGTGCGGGGATCTGGCCCTTTGCTATCAGCATTATCGTCTTCAGCCTGATTATCGATCGGATCGGCTATAAGATCGCCATGCTGTTCAGTTTCTGTTGTTACGTAGTTTATACCGCCATGGCGTTATTCGCTTATTATCTGATTCAAGGGGTTGAGGGGACGGAATTAGCGGAGCGGCAGGATCTCGCCTATCCTTTGCTCTATTGGGGATCGGTTATTCTAGGTTTGGGTAACGGCACCGTGGAGGCGTATATCAACCCGATTGTAGCTACCATGTACCGCAAGGAAAAGACGAAATGGCTTAATATTTTGCATGCTGGCTGGCCCGGAGGCTTGGTGCTGGGCGGTTTGTTGACGATTGGCTTGAGTGGGTTCATCGCGGGGAATTGGACGATCATGATTTATTTGATCGCGTTGCCGGCGGTCGTGTTCTTGATCATGTTGCTGCAAGTAGACTTTCCCGAGAACGAACGAGTCGCTTCCGGTACGAGCCACAAGGAGATGTTGGCGGAATTCGGCGTGTTGGGAGCGTTGCTGGCATCCGTTTTGATTTTCCATCAACTGGGAGAAGTGTTCAGTTGGCCTGCTTATTTAATTTGGGGATTGATCATAGTTTCTTCGGTAGTTTACTGGATGTATTGCCGATCGGTCGGGCGGCCGATTCTGTTTTTCCTCTGCCTGATCATGATGCCTTTGGCGACTACTGAAATTGGCGCGGATGGAGCGATTACCGGTATCTTGAAGGCTCCGTTGGAAGCCAATAAATTTAATCCACTTTGGGCGCTGGTTTATACTTCGGCCATAATGGCCGTATTAAGATTTTGGTTTTCGGGTCCGATTGTGGCAAGGCTGACGCCGATCGGACTGTTGATGGCTTCATCGGCCTTGGCTATTCTCGGGCTGTTTTATCTGGCGACCGTCCAAAGCATTTGGGCTTTGTTCATTTTTGCCACGCTTTACGGATTCGGAAAAACCTTTTTTTGGCCTACCATGCTGGGAGTGGTGTCCGAGCAGTGTCCCAAGGGCGGAGCGTTGACTCTCAATGCGATTGCCGGCATCGGCATGTTGACAGTCGGAGTTGTCGGCCTCCCGTTTATCGGCCAGTTGCAAGAGGATGAGTCAAGGAACCGGATAGCCCCGGAGGATTATGCTCAGGTTTCGAAAACCAACTCGTATGTTCTGGGTGAATATACGGCGGTCGATGACGATAAACGGAAGGCTTTGGGTGAGCCGAAGGCTACGGAGTTGCTAGACACCATTAAGGAAGCTCGCCAGTTTTCCTTGCGCAAAGTGGTGGTCTTTCCGGTGGCAATGCTGGTCGCTTATGGCTTGCTGGCCTTGTTTTTTAGGGCTCGGGGTGGCTATCGAACGGTCGACTTGAATATCGGGAAAAAAGAGGAATAGGAACTCAACCTAATCGTTCGGGTTTTCGCGGCCGAGCCGCCGCGGTTTCCAACCAAGGGGAGCGTGCGCGTTTGCGGCGCTCTCATCCTCTTTTCGTAGCGGAAAATGCCGGCGTTCGAATCGTTCGGACGCCGGCGCCGGTTATTCTTCCGGACCGGTCATTCGATCTCCGTCCATTTCGTAGATGCCTACGAGATAACCGTCTTCCCGGAATTCTCCGACCCGCAATTTGCCGAACATGGTGACCGCTTCGTCCATGATCGCCCTGACGCCTTGTTTCTCCATGCGAACGCTGATCCATTCGTTGATTCGAGGCACGGTGCCGTAGCAGCACATGGATTGATCGCGCATGATCAGAAATTCGGTGACTTTGCCTTCCTCGACTTTCAGCGGCAGCATGAATCCCTTGATGGCGACGTCTTGACGGTCCAATTCCCGGATGTCTTCCGGGATGCGCTCGGAAGCGCCTTCGGCTTCTCCCGGTACCGGCTGGGTCATGTCTTCCGGTAATTGATATTCCCAAGAGGCCAAGTAATCGAAAGTGAGTTCCTTCCAGCCGTCGGCGGTGACGATCGGGGGCGGCGGGGCGGCAGGTTCGTCGCCCCCGGCATTTTCGGGGGGCAGGGGAGAGTCTTGCGAAACGTCGCCGGTCGTGACGGCTGCGGCCCCTGTCTCGATCTCGGAGGGAAGGGGTTCGATCAATTCTCCCTGGATCGTCAAATCCGGATCGTACCCGGTGAAAATTTCCGGGGAAGGCGAGCAGGCGGCCAGCAACACGATACCGGTCGAGAACGTGAGCCGCCGAAGCGGAGAGCCGGTTCTGGGGGGCCGATTATTCATCGCCTTGGGGATAGTTCACGGTTATTTGCTCGAACCGGGTGCCTTTGACGGTGATTTCCGGCAAGACGGCCGAAAAGGAACGCCATGCTTCGGGCCGAGCGACCGAAGCGCGAAAGTGGGAGGTGTCGCCGACGCTTTCGCCGGTGGCTCGGCTGGCCACCGGCAGCAGGTCAATGGTCGTTCCGGACGATAACTGCAATGTCAATCGTTCGGCATCGATGCGCATGAAATTTTCCATGTGCCCGTCCAACACGTAGCACTCGAGTTGCGAAGCGGATTCGTCGAGGAGGAATTCCAGCTGATACTGATGGTCGCCCAGCTCCACGGCCGTGCCGCCGTGGGGAGGCTGATGGTCGTGCGCCGCGCCGGTGGGGGAGCCGGGTTCGGGCGCTTTGCCGCAGCCGTTCAGCAGGATTACCGCCAAGCCGGTGGCGAGGGTTAGCGTCGTCAGAAACGGATTCATGAGATCGGTGCCAGATTTTCCGCAACGTTGGTTCGATACGCCTTGATTGCCGGAATCGAACCGGCCAAGGTGCTCATTAGAATAACCGAAATCGGAGCCCAAAGCATGACCGGATGCCAGTGCGCCGCCGAAAGCGCGACGCCGACTTCGCTTCGGAGCACGGCGGCGACCGCCGAAAAGACGAGCCAGTAAATCAGGAAAGCGGCCGCCATGCCCAAGGCGGCGATCGCGACGCTTTCCAGCACGACGGCGGCGAAGATCGTTCGCCGCCGGGCTCCCAGAGCTCTCAGGATGGCGATATCCCGGCGGCGTCCGTTCATCGAGTTGTAGATGCCGGTCAAGACCGAACCGACGGCCACGAGGGCGACCAGGTAGGCGATCAGTTCGAGGACTCGGCTGAACCAGCTGAATTTCTCGAACAGCTGCGCTACGATTCGATCGATGGGCCAAGCCAGGGTCAGGCGGTTGCCCTGTTTGTTATAACGTAAATCCAGATGAAAACCCGCTTGCGCTGAACGGAGTTTGAGCAAAACGGCACTCAGATCGTTTACGGCCGCGGGGTCGTGGCCGTCCATGCGTTGCAGGCCGGCCAACGGGATCCAGATGACGCGGTCCGCCGGGGTATTGGTCGGTTCGAGAACGCCGACGACGACGTAAGTGTCCTGATGCCGGGTTTTTTCGTCGAAGACGAGCCCGTGATAGGGATGAAACGTGTCGCTGGGTTTGAACTTCAGGCGCCTCGCGGCGAAACTGCCGACTACCGCTTCCTTGCGCCGGGGATCGAACCATCGCCCGTAGCGGGTCCGGTATTTCTGCCCGGGGCGGTATTCGATATCGGTGAAGAGGTTGGTCGTGACCCCGACCAGGCGGTAACCCCGGTAATTGTCGCCTACGGCGATGGGGATCGCCGCGGCGACCCGGGCGTCGTCGCGAATGTCCCGATAGTCTTCCTGAGGCAAGTTGCCCGGCGAAGCTTCCAGATGAAAGACGGAATTGAGCACCAGTTGCAACGAGGAGCCGCGGGCTCCCAAGACGGCGTCGAACCCGGAATCGAGCCCGGCGAAGGTATCGCTGGCCTGGTCCTTGATCGTCCAGACCGACAACCACAAACCTCCGGCCAGGGCGACCGAAGCCGCAGTGACGACGGTAGAAAGCCGGTGCTGCCACAAACTGCGCCGGACTAGCAGCCAAAGGGTCAAGGGTCACCTCCTTCGGTCGGCGAGCGGTTGATTTCGGAGAATTCCTGCGGCGTGTCGAACTGGGCCAGAACCGCGGGGTCGTGACTCGTTAGCAACAACGCGGCTCCGTTTTCCCGGCAGCACTCCCGGATCAGGGAGAGGACGGCGCGGGCGTTGGCGGCGTCCAGATTGCCGGTGGGTTCGTCGGCCAGCACCAGGCGCGGCCGGCTGGCCAAGGCTCGGGCGGTGGCGACTCGTTGTTGTTGGCCGGTCGAAAGTTGCCGGGGCAAGTAATCGATTCGGTTGCCCAAATCCATGCGTTGGAGTAGGCTCCGGGCTCGGTTCCAATCGGGTTTGCGGCCGAAGGACATGCCTAATACGACATTTTCCAGGCAGGTGAATCCCTGTAACAGATTGAAAGTTTGGAAAATGTAACCGATTCGAGCGGCTCGAAGGCGGTCCCGGCCGGCTTCGCTCAGGGCCGCCAGGTTTTGTCCTTCGAGGCGGATACTGCCGTGATCGGCTGGGACGAGGCCGGCGATCAGATTCAGGAACGTCGTCTTGCCGCAACCGCTGGCTCCTCGAAGCGCCGCCTCCGTTTCGGATTCCAGAGCGAATTCCGGAATGTCGATAATCGGACGGACCGTTCGGTCGGCGGCGGGAAAAGCCTTTTTCAACTGGCGAATCTCCAAAACCGGCATAGCTTCGGGGGCGAATACTCGGGCTATTCTGACGGGATGAGGCCAAGAGGGTCAACGATCAATCGCTGAATACCGGTGGACGAAGAACCTAAGAACGAACCACGCGGCCGGAGGGTGACCGTCCGGGGTCTGCTCGACGCCGGAGCCGTGGTGACGGCCGTTGCGGCCTTGGTCGGTTTCGTCGATTCGTGGTGGTGGATCTTCGATCTTTTTTCCCATTTTCGCCTCCAGTATCTCGTCGTGTTTTCGGCTTTGACAGGGTGGTATCTGATTCGCCGGGAGTGGCTGAAGAGCGGTTTGGCGACAACGGGTTTGATCGTCAATTTGGCGGTGGTGTGGCCTCATTGGGGCGGTGAAGCGGCTCCTCCGCCGACGGCCGATCGCACTTCCGTCCGCTTGCTTTGGTGGAACGTTCATAGTCAAAACCGGAACTACGCGGCGTTCTACGAATTGATCCGCCAGGAATCACCCGACGTGATCGCGCTGGCGGAGATCACTCCCCGATGGGAACAGGAACTGGAACCGTTGAAGCGGGATTATCCTCACGTTTTGATCCGGGCGCGGGAAGATAATTTCGGGATGGCGCTGTATTCGCGTCTGCCCTTGAGGGCGGCCGCTGTCGTTTATCACGACGTGGAAGGTGTGCCGATGATCCGGGCGGATATTGTTCGGGACGAATTCTCGTTTCGCCTGTTTGCCGTTCACGCGGTACCGCCTTCCAGCGCCGCGTGGACCCGGGAACGGGACGAGCAATTAGCCTGGTTGGCCGGACAGATCGCCGAATACGGCAAACCGGTCGTGGTGGCGGGCGATCTGAATACGACTCCCTGGAATTACGCCTTCTCCCGCTTGTTGGACGGTTCCCGGTTGCGTGACCGGTCCGGGGGCCTGCTATTGACTTGGCCTGCCTCGTTTCCGCCTCTTTACTTGCCGCTGGATTATTGTCTGACGACTCCGGAAATTCAGGTCGGCAGTGAACGGACCGGACCCGGATCGGGTTCCGATCATCGGCCTTTGTTGATCGAACTGAGCGGGCGGACCGGGGAAGATGACCATTGAATATCCTCGTAAGATGTGTTGGTTTTGCCTTTGGCTGCCGACAGGCGCTCCCGACAGGATCGGGACGAATTCATGAAGTTTTCCAGTCCAGAAGCAGAACCATCGCGGACGACGACCTCCGGCGGGGAACCGTATCTGTCCTTGAGCGAGATCTGGCGTTCCTCCTGCCAGGCTTCGCCTTCCTGGGGCACGACCCTGGTAATCAAGCTCGGCGCTTCACTCGGGGCGCGTTGGATCATGGACATTCAGGGCGAGAAAGATTACCTTGTCGGAAACGATCCCTTTATTCTTGTCCTCAATCATAGCCAGAAGCTGGAGGCGATCGCCTTGCCGAGTATCTTGATGCATCTGCGTTCGGGCAATTTGATTCATTTCCTGGCAGACTGGAATTATTGTCTCGTCCCCGGCGTTTGGTTTTTTTATCGTTTCGGCCAAGTGATCACGGTGGCTCGTAAACCGGCTAAGCCACGTTTTCTCAACGTCTTCAAACCGTTGTTCGTGGGGCGGGATTCCGGATTTGCCCGCGCTTCCCGGGTGTTGGAAGCAGGCCGGTCGATCGGTTTGTTTCCCGAGGGGACGATCAACCGGGATCCAGAACGTCTGCTGCCGGGGCAGAACGGAGCCGCCATGCTTTCCTTGCGACATCAGGTGCCAATCTTGCCGCTCGGCGTACGGTTTCCGGGTCACGATCCGTCCCGGCCCCTGACCGAATTTATTCCCTGCGTGATTAAAATCGGCGAACCTATCCGGCCGCCGCATTCCGAGGGAAAACCGAGGCTTACGGAAATTCGCCGGCATCACCGCCGGATCATGGAAGCTATCGCCGTTTTGTCGGGGAAGATTTGGCAACCCCGGAGAGGTCGAAGCGCCTAGACATGTCTTTGGCTCGGCAGATCCACGTTATTCGAGCGGTCAGCAAGGCTGATCGCGAAATGGCTATCCAGGTCTTGCTCTCGACCTACGTTAACGAAAAAAACTGGATTCAGGACGAGGGGAATTTCTTTCCGGAGTCCGATTTAACCGCGACCAATATTTCCTGGTTCGTCGCTTCGGTCCGGGACCAACCTATCGGGGTCGTGCGCGTCTTGTACGATCCGCCGTTGGAACTCTACCGGGAATACGGCATGAAGGCGTTGGACAGCGGACTGGATGTCGAGGCTTTCGTGCAGGAAAACCGGATCGCCGAAATCGGACGGTTCGCGGTGGTGCCGGAATACCGCAAGTACATGCTGGCTTCGGCCGCCCTGATGCGGGAAGCCAGCCGGGAAACGGTCGCCAACGACTATACCCATTACGTGACCGATATTTTCGAAGACGAAGTTCACAGTCCCTACGATTTTCATACCCGGGTCATGGGATTCAAGCCCGTGGCGACTCACGACGTCGGCGAACTCAATTGCCCTAATCGACGAATCACCATGATCTTGGATCTCAGGTCCGCCTATCACCGCATCCGGTCCCAACAGAAGTGGATTTATCGTTTTCTTACCAAGGACTGGGATACGTCTCTGCACGAAAAGCTGCGGAACGACGATCCGAACTAGGAGCGTCTCGTTCGCTTGATCGCTGCCGGGCCTATTTTTTCGGCAGGCCGGCATGAAGGCGGATCGCCAGGAGGCGGGACGACGGTTACCGGAGGTCGTTCGCCGGGTCGGTTATGTGGTCGGCTCCACCGGGTTTTGGGCGGTCGTCGGGAGGATCGTTCAGTTTTTCGGTTTCGGTTACGCGATCCATTGCCTGGGAAATGCCAACGCGGGCGTGTCGGGCCAAGTGCTGGCCTTGGCGATGATGCTGCAGGTCACCTTTTCGTTGGGGATGGACGTGGTAGCGGTGCGTCACATCGCCGCCGGGACGCGGCAAGTGCCGGAATTGCTGCCGGTGATTTTTACCTCGCGCCTGGCGTTGCACTTGGGAATAGCCTTGATTTGGGCGGCGGCGGTCATCGTCTTGGCACCAACCCAGGTTGCGGTTTGGGCCTGGCTCAGCGGCGGTCTTTACTTCGTCGTCCTGGGCATGAATTTTCAATGGTACTATCAGGCGACCGGCAGGATGGTAGCCCTTTCGCGATTGCAAACCTTGACCACCTTGGTCGTGAGTTTGGTTTTCTTTTTGGGATTTCGTCCGGGACAAGCCGCCGGCAGCGATATTTACGTACTGGCGCTAGTCCACGGCGTGGTGACCGTAGGGGTGTGGGTTCGCATCCGGTTCGAATCGGCCGACCGGGTTCTTTGGACTCGCGCCTGCTGGAATCGGGCGGTCGAACTGGCTCGCGAAGGCCGGGCGGTCTGGCTGTTTGGTTTGGCCTATAACGGTTTGACGGTCCTGGGGCTGCTACTGATGCCGTTACTGATGGGGCCGGAGCGGGGCGATACGGAAAGCGGTATTTTCCGGCGCAGTTTTCAACCTTGTCTGGCCTTGCAATTTATCCTGAGTTATCTCGGTTATATTTTCTATCCCCGGATCGTGGCCTGGCGGCAAGAAGTCTCGGTCGGCTTTGAGCGTCGCGTTTACGGACTGGCCTTGGCAGGAGTGGCTTTAGGCGGTTTGGCCGCCGTCGTTTTGTTGGGATTGGGCGAGTGGCTGTTCCGGATCGTCTATCGCGACGCCGAGGGAGCCGGCATTTTTCCGATCATGGTGCTGGGCAAGTTCGTGGGCATGGCCAGCGGATTTCTGGTTTGGGGCATCTTGGCTGAGCGGCGGGATTGGTTGGCGGTTTGGGGTTGCGTGGCGACGGTGGCCGTTTCCGGCGCCCTCTACGGCCGGTGGATTCCGGAACACGGTTTTTTGGCGGCCGGGTGGATTTATGCGATCGGCGAGGCGATGCTCTTTCTGGTTTGCGCCGGGATTTTCTGGTATGTCAGAACGACCGTCAGGCGAAGGAAATGAAGAATCCGGTCGGACAATTGAGGCATTGCTGGCGTTGGTGGCGGCAGCTTCGACCGGAGGGTTTTTTCGCCTGGCGCGATGCCGCCATGCAATGGGACCGGGTAGTGTTGCCGGCCCGGTTCGCCTGGCGAGCGGCCGGCCGGAAATTACGGCGGTCGGCTTGGTGCGTGCCATTGGAGGAGGGAGTGACCCGCGTCGAATTGCTCGGTCGTGAGTTGTGTTTCTATTGGCGCGGCCGGGCAGACAATAATCTCTACTTTCTGATCGAGCAGGAATTCGACTCCCGCAATCCTCATTGCTACACGACCGAACCGATCGTCTTGCGGTCCGACAGCCGGGTTTTCGACGTGGGAGCTTGCGAGGGATTGTTCGCGTTCCGGCTCTTGAAAGAACGTCGTTGCGGTCGAGTCGTATGCTTCGAACCCGATCGTGATTTGGCGACTCTGATCTGGCGCGGAGCGGTGGATAACGGAGTGGCCGACCGGATTTCAGTGGAACCGGTAGCGGCGGCGGATTTTTCGGGCCCCGTCACGATGACGCCCGGCGAAACTCCGGATGCCGGACGTTTGGTCCGCGACAGCGAAGGTCGATCGGGAGCATATGCAGTCAGATTAGACGATTACTTCAGCAATCATGGCATCCGGTTGGCGCCGCAAGATTTAATCAAGATCGATGCCGAGGGAGCGGACTTGGAGGCCATTCGGGGTGCGGTCGAAACGATCGAGCGGTACCGGCCTCAAGTGGCGGTAACCACTTATCATGTCGATGAGCATGTCGGCGATATCGCCGCCCTGTTGAAACGACTTAATCCCGATTACCGTTTTCGCCTGAAGGGTTTTTCTCATTGGACCAGTCGTCCCCGGCCGGTCCTGTTGCAGGCTTCGAGTTTTACGGCTGAGTAGGGACGACTCGACGGATCAACGATCGTTCGGTTTGACCTGTTGCCGGAACCATGATTCGTGACGTCAAGGCCGCCCTCCGAAATGGTTCTTTTCCCATAGTTCACCCAGAGAATAATCCTGTAGCTAATCAGCGAGGGTGTTATTCGCCACGTTATTTCGGGCGGATTTTTCACTTTAATCCGGGAGCTAATTGGGGTGGGTCAGCCAAGAGTGACGACCGATTCTCAACGGCCAACGGTTTGATAAATCGACTGCCTGGAAAAGAAATTTCGATTGAGATTCGGGGAGCGGGTCATTGGCTTCGCAGCAGGTCGTTCCGGTCTTTAGCCCCAGGAGGCCTCAGTCGTTGGGCGTTGGGATGACGCTGCCATAACCGAGCGGCGGAATGATCGCCACTTTCGCCGGCGTCGAAAGCGCAAGGGATCCGCTGGAAGTTCCAACGGCAGAACCATGGGGGGAGTTGGGGAGTCGTCCCGGCCAAAGAACATCACTATGGATCAGCCGACCGCCGGCTCAGAGCGTTTAGGTCCGGAATAATGCGAAATAAAACGCATGATTTCCCGAAATAAAGTGGCGAGTAATACCACTGCCGCTTGGTTCTAATAAAGGCGGTCGGATCGTCGGTCCGGCGCAGGGATACTAAAAAAGCCCGTTACGTGGCATATCCCAATGTTACCCGAGGTGCTTCGGGAGGGGCAATCGTCATACTCTTACTCGAACGGTTTCATGGTTTGGAACTGAAGTCCGCCAGTCTGCAGCCGGGGAAAGGAATTCTTGGCGAACGAGGTCGGCGCGGCCGATCCGTCGCAAACGCGGCTCCGGTCTTTTCGGTAACGACGTCGGCTCGACTTCCTGACCTTAGAGGCGTAACTCCATCGGCCCGTCTTTCCGCAATCGTATCGGCGGCGATTCGATGGCCCGTCCGGTGCCGACAGGGCGGATTGCTGCAGCGTGGTTTGCCGACGTCTGCGGGAGCCGGCCGCGAATGCGGTGCCCGGTGCCGTGTCTCAGGCACTTTCGCCGGGCTCTCGGAAGCGAGAGCCCGGCGCGGGCAAAAGGGGGCGGGGAGACAGGGAAAAGGCTTTATTGGCCGTCTTCTTTGTCGGCTGTAATCGATCCCGTGATGCCGAGCAGGCTCTCCCCTTCAGGTAACTTGGCCTGAGCCGGTTGGTTGCCCGTCCCGATAACGTAGGTTTCGCCGACTACCGGTTTGGGAAAACGGCTTTTGTTGAAGAAAGGAGCTAAATCCTCCCTGGTCGGTTGAGCCGAATTCGGTTTGCCGTTTTCCACGGCCCACTGCAATGTGAAGTTATCGATCATTTGCAGATTGTTGCGAATGATGAGGAGGTTGGCCTTTTGTCTCGAATTCATGTAATTGGGGACCGCTATGGCGGCGAGCAGGCCGATAATGGCCACCACGATCATGATTTCGAACAGGGTGAAGGCCCCCCGGGTGCGATAGGTGCTGATGCGCATGTCGATGTAGCGTTGTGGCTGATTCTTGATTGCCCTGATCCCGCAGGGTCTGTCTTATTGGTACACCGCAAATGGAATCAAGTTTCGCAGCTTGGGGGAAGGTAACACTTTCTGGCCGAGGTTGCAACCGGGAATGCGTCGCCGGCCAGGACTTTTTCATGCTAATAATTTTTGATCGACGATCGTTTTTTTTAAGTGTCGAGCGGAGTATTTCGATTCGTCGGAAAAACTGTTTTTCCGAATTATGCTTCGAGTTAGGCGGCGATTGCCGATTGAGACGAGTTTCAGCCGGACAGGAGACTAAACCGGTGCGAGTATCGGTCAAACGATCAATTCGCCGACCGAATCAGCAAGGAGGAAGCGTCGATAATCAGGAAGGTCGGGTCAGTTTTTTTTCGGACGTTTTTTCGGACGTTTAAACGGGGTGGTTTTCGTGACGGCTCGCAACCCTTGGTTCCGATTCGTCTGAAAATCGTCAGTAGCTTCGGCCATATTAGAGTATCCCGACTGGAGAATGATCGCCAAGGCCAGGTTGTTGAAGAGGGCATTGTTCGTCGGCCCATGGCGAGTTCGCATGAGACAATCATCTTCGCCGAAAATCCCGTCGCGACGGCGGTGATTGCCGTTTTCTACCGTCCAATGTCCCCGATTGAGTGACAACAATCGTTGAGCGTCGGCAGCTTCCGGAGGCAACGAAGTGACGCCGTAAGCATATTCCACGGTCTCGGGCCCACCGTTCAAATGATGACGGTGTCGAAGGATCCGAAAGACTTGGAGGACATGCGGTAATTTGACGGCTCCGGGAAGGGGTTCATAGGTTTGAATGCTCCGTTGATCGATGCGGCCATGTCCTTTCTCCGGTTTTTCGGTGAACCGGTCCTGGGCCACTCGATCCCAATCCAGGCTGGTCAAAAATTGAGAGAGTTCGGGGTTATTCTCTTTAACCGTGAAGAGAAAATGGGCTCTGTTAACCAACACGATGGCATCGGCCATGACTCGGTTAGTATGGAGCGCATCGATCGTAATGATGGCTCCTCGGATATCGACATCCTCCAAGAGAGCCGCCATCGCCGCCTGTTCGCCGCCTTGGTCTCGGCAAATGCGAACGGCGATGGGTACCGCATCTTGATGGCGCACGAGGATGACGGTCTCGAAATGGTCTTTGCTGTTGCGATTAGCTCCGTTGATCCGCTTCCCGTCAGCAGCCAAGGCTTCCAGGGGTTGTCGAGTCAATTGTGCCGTTACCCAGCGGTGAGTTACCGTTTGCAACGCTTCCGGATCCGTCTCGGTCATGACCCGGTGAATCGTCGCGAGAGACGGGGCTACGTAACGGTCCTTGGCGTTGCGTCACGCCCCGAGAGTCTGCAATTGGTTTTGCGTCATTTTTTGGGCGTAACGCGAAGTCGCCAAGGGGCCGACCTTGCCGGCCAATCGAGCTAAGATGCAGATAGCGAGGACCATTTCCAGCCGATGTTTGCGTCCTTGTGCCCGGCGAAAATCAGCCATTTCCGCGAGCAGTTGCACCAATGATTTCAACTGTTTCGGGGACGTTTCTACCCGCTGCACCTGGGGACCCCAAGACGGATCGTCCTGACGCTTCCTTAATCGGGAACAGGCTTGGGGTCGCAAGGGATAAACGTACCTTTCCTTCTTTATATTGTGCCGGGCGGTATAGCGTCCGTTGCTGCGAGCGTAGCCTTGCGATTGCCCTACCGCCCGCCAATTCCCCGCGCGATAGATCGTGCCCGCGAAGTGTCGGGGATCGACGAAAGTTTCGGCCAATTCCAGCGGATGACCCCAGGTCCGTTGCCAATCGGCACTCAAACGGCGCAGCATTTTGGCCATGACGCAGCTCCCCAGATTGTGCACTTCGCCCCGCTCGGTAAGCAGGAGGAATCGGGTATTGTTGGCAATCAAATGCAGCCGACGAAACTGCTCTCGTTTTTTCCACCCGAGCCACTTGTCTCGCGGGCGACACTTGAACACTCCGCTTTGCCAGCCGGCTAACGCCAACCACCGGCCTCGGTACTCGGCAACATAACGCAGACCGCGTCCGGCAAAGCCTTTGAAACCCAAGCGATGGTTCTGATCCATCAGCGAATCCCAGCGTCTTCGCTCACTGCTCTTCACCAATCGAACGGTCACCAGCTTGAGGTTGATTTTGGCGTCCATGAGGAACCAAATAACGACCAGAGAGTGAAAAAGCCAGCTTTATTTTCCCATTTCGAAGGCGCTAAAGTTTCGGCTCTCTGGTGAAGGGAAAAAGCGAATATGTCCCGAAATCGGTGACACGGGCCTCTAGCGATTAGCGTGAAAAAACCCTGCGTCGCCGGCTTAACCGGGAGTCAAGGCGAATTGTTTTTCGGCGAGTTGGTTTTGCCATCGTCGTAAAAAGGCCAGAGAGCGGCAAATGTCGCCAAGTTCTTTTAGAAAGGACTCTCGAGCCGTCGCATCGTCCTCGGCAGAAAGTTCGAGCCAGTTTTGGTGCGCCAGCCGGAGCCGGTCTGCTTGACGCTCGATGAGCCGGGTCAGTTCTTCGGCGGCTTCGGATAGTTCTCGGCTCAGGCTTTGCGCGGAGAGATAGCTTTCGGCCTTCAGAATCGGAGTGGTGGCTTCTTGAATCGAGCGAACGAGCCGGTCGGCCTGATTGAAAAGGGGCCCTAGCTTCATGAACAGGTCGATGAGATGGCGGGGAGCTTCCCGTTCCTGGCGAACGTCCTTTCCGGTTTCCAGTTCGAGAAAATGGGCGAGTCTGGCGACGTCGTCCTTGAGGACGCGCCAAGCGTCGTTGACCGCTTCCAGTTCGGCAGGAGAAACCGGTTTTTTGGCCAGTTCCAAATAGCGGTCTTTGAGTTGCCGGGAATCAAGCCAAGGAACTCGTGGCATGGCCAAGACCGCGAATCGGTCTTGGGTCGTGGCGTTCCCTCGGTCCGAGGACATGGACGACAGGCTCAGGCGCTGAAGCTTTCGCCGCAAGAGCAACTGGAGGCGGCATTGGGATTGTTGACTTTGAATCCGCCGTCCGTGAAGGCTTCGATGAAGTCAAGTTCCGAGCCGGTGACGTAGAGGGCGCTTTTGGGATCGACGACGACGCGGATGCCGGCCGATTCGACCATAATATCCCGGTTGGCGGGAGCGTCCTGTAAATCCATTTTGTATTGGAGCCCGGAACAACCTCCGCCGATAACGGCGACTCGCAACACCCCCTGAGGGCGGCCTTGCTTGTTCAGCAAAGAATCGATTTTTCGTCCGGCGTTGGTCGTCAGCTTGATTAATCGTTCGTCCCCGATTCGAAAACCGGGAATCGATTCGGGTTTCTGCTTGATACGAGAAGCGAGCATGGCGACTGCGGAAGGCAGGGTAGCGGCACGTCGGCGGGTTCGTCAATCGGAATCCCGATTCCGGCTCGATTTGTCGGTCGAACGGTCGATATTTTTCGGGAGCGTGAAACGTCTGGCGTGGTCGTGGCCGTTGGAGAGGACGACGAAAAAGTCGGTTCCGATCGTCGCCGTCGGGAGCGAACGGATCATTGAACGATCGGGACCGGTCCGGCCGATTCGAAGTCCGGCGAACTATCGAGTTCGGCTGGGGCTCGCTTGACATTCCGGCAGGTCTGGGCGAATAACCGCCCCGTGGCAACGAGTATGACCGTTAGGTACGTCGACCGGGCCCGGTGTTTGCTGGATCGGGTCGCCGCTCAAGAAGCGGAGATCCGTCAGGCGGCCGAGTGGTTCGCTGCCTCCGTTTTGTCGGGGCGGATGGTCCACTTGTTCGGTTCGGGACATAGCCGGATCATGGTCGAGGAGATGTGGCCCCGTTATGGTTCTTTTCCGGGATTTAATCCGATCGTGGAATTATCGCTGACCTTTCACAACGGCGTAGTCGGAGCCAACGGCCAACGCCAGGCGATGTTTTTGGAAAACGTTTCCGGCTTGGCGGAGAAAATCCTGCGGAATTACCGGTTGAGCGAAGAGGATTCGGCGCTGATAGTTTCTTCCAGCGGTTGCAGTCTGGTGCCGGTCGAGGTGGCCGAGGAATTCCGGAAGCGGGGCATCAAGGTGGTAGCTTTGGTGAGTCTGGACCACGCTCGGGCGTCGAAGAGCCGTTCTTCGCAGGGCCGTAAATTAATCGATTGCGCCGATTTGGTGTTGGATACCGGCGCCCCGGTCGGTGACGCGATGACGGACGTTCCCGGATTGTCGCAGCCGGTGGCTCCGGGTTCGACCGTCGGCGGCTGTTTAATCGTCAACGCGATCAAGGCGGAAGTGGCTCAGCTTTTGGTGGAACACGGTCAACCCCCCAAAGTGCTGACCGCGGAAGTAGTCGCGGGAGCGGAATCGGCGAAGCGTCTTTTTGAATCGGCATATGACGAGCATGCCCTTCGTCTTTCTCGGCTCTATCGATTCGGCGCCGACGATTGACGGTCTGGGATGCGTGGCCGGCGTCTGGTAGCCGCACGGCATGTTGGCGCCGAGTCTTCGGGCCGATTAGTTCCTTGGTTTCGTGGAGGGTCGTTGGCCGGGTGATCGCTGCGGGACACCACCTGATTTTGTCGAATCCGGGCGATATTGTCGTTGCTTTTCGGCTTCATCAATGATCTGATCGAGGAAGGGCGAAGTGGCGTAGCCTGTTCTTCTTTGGCGTGTTTAATGACCGTTTCCGCGTCTGGCCCTAACCGCGATCGGCTTCGTTCGAGGTCGGTTCGGATTTTGTTTCCGTTTTTCGTTTTAACCTAGAGGCCGTCAGTGGTTTCCTTGGGCCGCAATCCGGTGTGCCGCGTTGTCGGCCATGACGGAAAACAACGAAAACTGATCGGTGGGATGATTGGGATTTTGCCGGGGGTTCGTCCGTATCGTGCGGGTGAGGCTTAGGCGACAAGGGATTTTACGCATCGGTTGATCCATAATTGACGGATTGGCCGGAACGAGAGATTAGGAGCTTTACAGCGGTTTTCGGCGTGGTGGTCGATCCGCTTGCGGAGGCGGGAATAAGATGGCGAGGGTGTCGTCTCCGGCGTTATGATTTCAAGCGATCAGAGACATGTCTTGCTTCGCCGTTTCGTGGCATTCGAACCGTGGTTTCGCCGACTGCGACGCTTTGATCTTGAGATTGTCTAAAATCACGGAAGCGTTTAAATCGTTACCATCATGACCAATTGTCGAACCCTGGTTCTTCATTTGCTGGCAATCGTGCGGTTACAAATTGGCGTTTTGGCTTTGGAAATTTATTCCGGCGCGGTTGCCGACTGGAGCCTGATCCCTTACGAAGCCGATAAGTATGAGGGACACGAGGGTTTAACGGCTTTTAGTTTTCAGGTCAATCGGACCGAGGACCTGACCGAAGCGGTCCGACTGCGGTTGGTTCTCGATAATTTGGGTCGGGAAAAAAACCTGGCCGATTTCGAAGATTTTTCGCTGGAATCGGATCGGCTGTCGCACATTCGGGTTTGGAGCAAAACCGGATCAGAGCGACACCAGGCGCCCCAGGTTCGGGGCGAAATCGCCGCTATCCCGGCCGGTAAATTTCATGGTTTGGCTTTGACTAGCGACGGAAAGGTCGTGACTTGGGGTTCTTCCGACGACGAACCCCTTCAAGTGCCTCGAGGGATTAGTGATGTCGTCGTGGTCTCAGCGGGATTTTGGCACAGCCTCGCGTTACAAAAAGACGGCACGGTGGTGGCGTGGGGCGACGGGGATCACGGACGCCTCGAGGTACCCGAGGGATTGCGCTACGTTACCGACGTTTCGGCAGGAAACATCGTGAGTCTCGCGTTACAAAAAGACGGCACGGTGGTGGCATGGGGAGATGACGATTATGGACAACTTCAAGTGCCCGAGGGATTGACCGGCATCGTCGCTATCTCGGCGGGCAGATGGCACAACCTCGCTCTAACACGGGAAGGCACGGTGATAGCTTGGGGACTGAAAGTTTTTCATCAACTCCAGGTGCCGGAGGGATTATCGGACGTGAAGGCGATCCCGGCCGGCGAAGGATTTAGTCTCGCTCTGAAACAGGACGGCACCGTGGTGGCGTGGGGCAGGAACGATTTCGGACAACTCCAGGTGCCGGAGGGACTGAGCGATGTCATCGCTATCTTGGCGGGTAAACGCCATAGTCTCGCCTTAAAAAGCGATCGCACGGTGATAATTTGGGGCGACGCCGATTTCGAACAGTGGGACCAGGGTTTTGAAGTCCCGAACAATGTCGCCGCTATCTCGGCGGAGTTGGACTTTAACCTGTTCGTCGAAATTCAATCCGGGGACGGACAGATCGTTTCCCTTGAAGCCGGGGAAAAAACGAAATCCTTGATCGTTAACGTGAAAGGCGATCTTCAAATCGAACCTGACGAATTATTTTTCGTAGCCTTGCATCAGGTCATCGAGGGAGAAACGAAGCGAAGCGGGGAGATTTTGGCCAAGGCCCAAGGAATCATTCGAAACGACGATACGTTGCTGCCGTCCCGTCCAATCTCGGTGTCGCTTAACAGCGACGGCTTCATGATAATTGAGTACTCTGGATCGTTATATGCCAGCAAGAGCGTGACCGAACGATTCGTTCCGGTCGCCGCCGCAAATTCGCCTTTTCTGGTGTCGCCCGACAGGGACTCGATGTTTTTTATTTCCCGTTAGAGTGCCCGTCGATCTTGTCGGACAGAATCTGATGAGTAGGTTGTAATTTCATTTTCCCCAAGCGACAACGGAACCGTCAGATTTCAATGCTGCTGCGTAAGCGAATCCCGCCGCAATGGCCGTCACCTCAGTGTGGGGAGCTTCTGAGTTGCCTTCGTTTTTGTCGGCATCCAACGCCTTGATATCAAATTCCGAAGCAAGCGTAGCGTCTGTGATGGCGACCGTACCTGTTCGTGTCTCACGAAGCGAATATCGGGAGAATCAGTTTCTGTAATGGAAGGTCGCGGGCCAAATCAAGCGTTTCGATTTCTTTTGGGCTGCTGGCGATAGTCCGTCGACCTAGTTCTGCCCATTTATCACAAGTGCTTATTGAACAATAGGCAGAACTTGTTGTTTCCCGATCGGACCACGTTGAGGTGCGACATTCCACTGTCTGTCCCGATTGTGGGGGAACCGGTCCCCGTAGATGCCGAATGGCACTCGGAAATTCAGGTCCGGTAGGTTGTCGGACGCAGTGTCCCCGGCGGTGCCATCTAGCCCATCGAGTAACGGACTCATCGCTGTTCGGCAAGCGGGGCCGCCGAAAAAACGCCCCGGTCATAATCTGGTTGAGCGGTTGCAAGAGAAGCGAGAGGGCACGCTCAGTTCCGTATTCGACTGGGCGATTCCCTTCACGAAAAATCTGGCGGAGCGCGGATTGGTCAGCACGACTGAAAACCGGGATGGAATGTCTTATCGACCTTGCGAATTTCCTCGGAAGAGTTGGCCGGCAAACTGATGACTGATTGATTGCGAGGCCTTCGCTCTGGTCTTTCCCGGGACGACAATCACCGTTTTTACCGGGAAAAAGGTAGGCCCCGGTCACCTGGTCAGTTACGAAAAACAAGGGATTTTTGCCAGACCGTTCCGGAAGTCCGGTCCAACTGTTTTATTGATTCCCGGTCGTCGACCGACGGTGTACGACTTGGTGCCACCGATCGATTTCCGGACGGTCCAGAGTGCGCCGGCCGCCGTCGGGCCAGCGAATTTCCAGAGAGTCGACCTCCGTGAGCGGCCCGATGCCGAAGTGCAAGGCGTTGGCATGTTGGCTACGGTAGGACTCGCCGGTAACGAGCTGGCGCCGTTGCTCGCCGTTGGGAGTTTTTAATTGGACCACAGTGCCGACGATCGGCAGTTCGGGAGCGCCGACGACCCGAAGCCCGATCCAGTGCCCGGCCGGTTCGGTAAAATTGGCGAATAGTCGCAACGTATGCCGATACTGGGGCCAGGTTTCGAGAGTGGCGGTCAGCCATTCCAGTCGGCCGTCCCCGTCCAAATCTTCGCTGATCAAGTTGCGGCAATCGACTTGGAGCGACAGCCCTATCAGATAGGCGACTTCCAAAAAGCCGTCTTGTCCTCGATTCAAGTAGAAATGGTTGAGTTCATGGCCGCCGAAGGAAACTCCCGAAAGCCGGGCGTCGTTTTGCCGGGATTGAAAAAAGAAGTCGAGGGCGGGGTTCTCGTTCGAATCGCCCAAGTAGATATCGTAAAGCCAAAAATTTGGAGCGTAATCCCGGACGGAAGCGTTGGAGATGTGGCCGTTCACGATATGAATGTCTTCGTCTCCGTCGTTGTCGAAATCACCGGTCGACACTCCCCAGGACCAGCCGCTTTCGGCTAAGCGTTTTCCGGCAGGAAGTTGGTGGTAACGGGCTCCCTGACGATAGAAAAGTCGATTTCCGAAAGTCATGGGAGCGCGATGGAGCGCGTACTCGGGGCGCGGGCCGGTCAGCTTCAAATAGTCCAGTCGGCGAGCCGTATCGTCGTTCATTCCGATCATGAATAAATCGAGTTCCCCGTTCCGATCGAAATCGCCGAAGGCGTGGGCCATGCCAAAGCCCAAGCGGTCGCCGGCCAATTCGTCGCTGGCGTTCCGGAAACGGCCGGTTCCGTCGTTCACGTAAAAATCCAGTCCCGCAAAATCGTTTACCGTCACCAAATCCTGATCGCCGTCGTCTTCCAGATCGACGAGGGAAGCGCTGTAGGTTCGGCGAAACCGGAGTTCGGTCAAACCCGCTTCTTCGGTAACGTCGACGAACCGGCCGGTGCCGTCGTTGCGCAAGAGATAGGAAGGGTAACCGTCGTTCGCCCGGTAGTAGGGAGTCGGCATCTGGCCCGCGCGATAGGGACTGCGATACTGGGCCAGCCATAAATCGAGGTCGCCGTCATGATCGATATCGCCGGAAGTGAGCGCCGAAGGGTGCCGCAACGATTCCAGGGGAGTGCTGGACAGCGGTGAAAGGAACGTCCCGGTTGCCGAACCTCGGAATAGGGCGAGTCCCTTGGTGTTGACGCCGAGGAAATCGGTGAACCCGTCGTTGTCGAAGTCGGCCAGCGTGCCGATATCGATGGGGCGGATCGGGAACTCGAGTAGAGGTGCGGGACGGAATCGTCCCTGCCCCTGGTTCCGGTAGACGCGGTTGATCGACGGTAAAACGATTTCGGCAAGCCCGTCGCGGTCCAGGTCCTGGATCAAGAGATTGGGTTCGATCGTGTCGTAAACCGAGTCGGGGGTGATATCGATCGGGGGAACGCTCAGGAACGGCGGAGGTCCCTTGCGGGACAGTAATTCCGCTTCGGTTACGGTGACGGTTTCGATAGCGGGCCGGGCGTCGGTTTCGCGCCAGCGAATGCGAAGCCGACCCCGGAGAATATAGCGGGTTTCCGGCTCTGGCCGGCGAGCGTGCAATACAAAGCGAAAACGGGATTGGGGAACGCCGTCTCTTTCGGGCCAGAAACGTTCGTGGCGCCATTGGGACTGTTCTAGCCGGATGTTTTCCCGGCGCCGTTGCGTCAGAAATTCCTGGAATCGTTTTCTCGAATAGGTCGTTGCGGGTTCCTGAGTTTCGCGAATGACGATTCCGTGCTCGATGGTTTGGGGGGAGGAAAACGATCCGATCGTCAACTGGTCGAAGGGGAGATCGGCCAAGACTTGCAACGGAGTTTCGCTTTGACGCAGTTCGTCCCAGAGTCGCCAGATTCGCTCGGCCAGTTTTTGCCCCTTTATTTCGGAAGCCCAGACGGTTCGATTCCATTTGGCGGCCTCGGCTTCGTAATCGGGACGGGGCGGGGCGGTAATTTTCCCGGGGCGAATATCGCCGGATGCCTCGCGGGGCGGCCACCAGTGAAAGACGAACCAGATTCCGATGACGCCCGCAAAGCAAAGGACGGCGACGATCAGGAAGCGGAACAGCGATTTCAACGGTCGGTCGCCGATGAGGTTTCGATCGGAATATCGACCAGCAGCGGGCGTTGCGGCTCTTCGGTCTTCCAACCTCGCTCGGACACCAGGATGCCGGTAAGCCGGTCTGTTCGTTCCGGAGTGAACTCTTCCTGGCGCAGGGTCAATTCCCAGCCGTTAGGCAGGCGGCGAATCGTCTGCGGCAGGGCGGAACTGATCTGTCGGTCAAAACCGAAAAATTCGATGGCGCCCGACCGGATATCGGCTTGCGGAATCGGGCGGGCGGAGACGATCGATAGCCGGTAATTCGCGCCGTTGCGAACGCAGGACAGTTGCCATTCGGGCAGGGCGACGGGTTGCTGGCGGCGAACTCGATCGAATTGAGTGTTTCGTGCCGGATGAAGCGACCTCCGCTCGGCGACGGGCAGGGTCAACACCAACTGCCGAAAGCCCGGATGACACAGGTTTTTGCATGCCATCCAACTGGCGTCGGCTATCAGTTTCGTTGGATGCCCGAGCGGGAGATCAGGGGGCGGAGTAATGTCGACCAAGAGCAGAGATTCGTTTTGGTAGCCCCAGACCCGGTAGTCCGCCATGTGATGAATTTGCGGCCGGGGCCATTGGATTGGGCCGGCTTTGAAACCGGCGGGGAGCGTCCAGCGAATCGATGTCGGCAGGCCGATCGTTCCGGCGTTGCGCCAATACGTGTGGTAGCCGGGAGCCATCCGCAGCCGCAAGGCGACGGTGAACGTCTGGCCGGGAACGACGGCGTTCTGTTCGCAAATCAAGGAAGCGCGCACCGGCGGAACCTGATCCGCGGCCGCTCGCGGTTCCGGGCACCAAAGCAGGGCGAGAACGGCTCCTAGTATGGCGCTTCGGCAGGGATTCACGGTTGGGCGTTTTCGTCCGGCGGCCGCGAAGTGATTTGCAGCAACTCCAGTTCGAAAATCAAAGTGGAATTGGGGGGAATTACATCGCCGACGCCCGCTTCGCCGTAGGCCAGATCAGGAGGTAAAACCAATTTGACCTTGCTCCCTTCGGAAATTAACTGCAACGCCTCGGCCCAACCGGGGATCACTTGGTTGACCCCGAAAGTTAACGGTCGGTTCCGTTGATAAGAACTGTCGAACTCTGTGCCGTCGATCAGCATTCCCCGATAGTGAACCTTTACCGTGTCGGTGAGTTCGGGTTTGCGGTCGTTGCCGGTTTCGAGAATCTCGTATTGCAGCCCGGTAGCGGTGGTGATGACGTTCGGCTTCTGGGCGTTTTCCTTCAGAAAGACTTCGTTGTCGGCGATTCTTTGGGTTGCGGAAGCGGCGGCGGCTTGACGGATCTCTTCGACTTTTTTCTTGAGCGCCGTGAGGTCGTAGGGGGCCTTCAACGTGACCGATTCGATGACGACCGGCACTACCGGAACGACTTTGCCTCCCGGGTACTTGGGATGGATCCGGGTTTCGGTATCGCGAATGGCGTCGACCGTTTCCATGCCCTTGATCACTTTCCCGAATACGGCGTAAGCGGCGCCGCCCCGAGGCTCGTCCAAAGAAGCGTTGTCGACCACGTTGATGTAGAATTGGGAAGTCGCGGAATCGGGTTCGCCGGTCCGAGCCATGGCGATGGTGCCTCTGACGTTTTTGAGGCCGTTTTTCCATTCGTTTTTGATCGGGAGCCGCAGGCCTTCTTCTTTTTTGTCGATGTCTTTCGTAAAGCCGCCGCCTTGGATCATGAAAATCGGCATGACGCGGTGGAAAACCGTGCCCTCATAGAATTTGCTTTGGGCGTATTCTAAAAAATTCAGCGTGGAGATCGGCGCTTTTTCTTCATCCAACTCCAGCACGATATCCCCGAGCGTCGTCTTCATCGTGACCTGAGGATTGGCGGCGAAAGCGGAGATTCCGAGCGCCGCGGAAAAAGCTGCGGCAAGGAGGGCGCGGAACCGAACAGGCATCGAACTGGTCATAAGCGGCAGATTGTCCCCGAACCGGCGGATATTCAAGAATAAGCTATCGCTTCGGATCTTGATCCAGGAAGACGAGTTTGCGTCCGGATTCCGGCAGGGATTGAGGGTTGAGGCTATCCGAGAGACTAGCGGGCTGGGCCTTGGGAGTTTCGGCGGTCGGTTCGGAATGTCCTTTCAAGGCGGCGCGCAGCGCGTCCTCGACTAGTTGAGTGCAATGGATTTTGGTGGGCGGGAGGGGACCCAATTCGGCGGCGAGTTCGGTGCCGGGCATTCGAGCCGCTTCTTCCGGAGATTTCCCCCGGATCAACTCCGTAGCCAGGCTGGCCGCGGCAATTGCCGTTTCGCAACCGAAAGACTGAAAGGTAGCTCGATCGATGACTTTTTTTCCCTGGTCGGTTCGATATTTGAGCCAAAGCCGGATCATGTCGCCGCACCCGGGGCTGCCGCTGGACCCCACGGCGTCGGCGTCGGCCATCTCCCCCATGTTTTGGGGGTTTTTGATGGATTGCTCCACGCGTTTCTGAAAGTCGTCGTTCATGACAGTCGGCACCGAAGGGTTGCGGACGTTCCCGTCTCTCGTCATGGTGGAGTACGGACGCTTTCGGGGCGAGAAAAAATGGCCAGCGCCCGGGATCGCCGATCCGGAATCGCTCCGGTCCCGGAAGGAGATCCAGGGAGGAGGCCGCCCGGCGAAGGAATCGATCGGCTAACATTTTTCCGATTGATGCGTCTAAGTAATTGGAAACGAGATTGTCTTAGGATCGAAAGACGGATCAAATGTCAGTATCTGGTGAGGAAAGGAACGACAATGGAAGGGATTGATTGGTTGGGTTGGAACCGGAGGGTTTGGGGAACGTGGGTGGTCGGCTGTGCCATGTGGTGCTTAAGCGGAACCACCGCCCAGGATTTGTCGGGCGTCGATTTCTCGGGAAGGGATCTTTCTTCGACCAACTTGGTGGGTGCGGATCTGTCGGGCGCCGATTTGAGGGACGCGGATTTATCGGGCGCCGACCTGCGCCAAGCTAATCTCCGGGGTGCCGATTTGAGAGGTGCCGATTTACGGGCGGCTCGCCTCGAGGGTGCGAATCTGGAAGGCGCGAAACTAACCGGCGCGAATCTGGTCGGTTTGAACTTGACCGATTTCGCCGATCGCTCGGGCGAGGTGTCGGATGCCTTGCAGCTGGCGCAGCCGTTGGTCCCGGAAACGGACGCTGCGCGGGGAAGGGCTTCGTTGAACGAACGCTTGGGACGCCAGCCCGCGCCCCGGTTCAAGGCGGAAAGTTTGCAGTTGCAGCGCAGGTCTTTTTCCCTCGATGCGGCGGCGGCGCCTAGCGCCAAGTCCGCGTCGCTGGGGTTTGCGGTAGGCGGCGCGAAGGATGTCGGCAATTTTCGCCAGAATATCGAGAACGACTATTTGCCGATGACCGACGACGTGACCTTCGAAGGCCTGTTCTATGACTATTTTTTCGAAACCGGCGAGGAAGAGCCCTGTGATCAGTTGTTTTGCGCTTCATACTCCGAAGCCGTCGTCAAAAACCCGCTTTCCGGGGAAATCGAGCGTTACCTTTCGGTGGGACTTAATTCGGGAGTTCAGGAGGACGAGTTCGAGCGAAAGCAATTGAATCTCGTCTTGGTGATGGACGTTTCCGGTTCCATGAAAAGCGCCTTCAACCGGTACCATTACGACGGCCGGATGCGCCGCGAACTGAGCGAGGAAGAAGCGGAAACGGCGAAAATCCAGGTGGCGATCCGGGCGGCGACCGCCTTGACGAAGCATCTGCAACCGGACGATCGCGTCGCGATCGTCACGTTCAACAACGAGGCTCGGACGATCCAGCCCCTGGCCAAAGTCGACAGTCTCGATATGAAGGCGCTGCGGAAACGAATCAAGGCCCTCCGAGCCTCTTCCGGTACGCAAATGTCGGCCGGAATGAAGCTGGCGACCCGGCAATTTTCCGAACTGGGAAAGATCGATCCGCAAGTCAGCGAGAATCGGATTATCTTCGTCACCGATGCCATGCCCAACCAAGGGGAAACCCGCCGGGAAGGACTGTTCGGCATGATCGAAGACAACGCCGCTCGGGGCATTTATTCGACGGTAATCGGCGTGGGCGTCGATTTTAATTCCGATTTGATTCAGAGCATCACCAAGAATCGCGGCGCCAATTACTATTCGGTTCACTCGCCCAAGGAGTTCGTCAAACGCTTGGACGAGTATTTCGACTACATGGTGACGCCGCTGGTGTTCGATCTTCGGCTAAAACTTGCGGGCAAGGGCTGGAGCATCGAAAAGGTGTACGGTTCTCCCGAAGCCGATACGGCTACCGGGGAAGTGTTCCGGGTCAACACCCTCTTTCCTTCGCCTACGGAGGAGGGGAAGACTCGCGGGGGCTTGATCCTGTTGAAACTGTCGCGCAACGAGGCCGTAAAGAATCAGACTCTAAAGCTGGCGGTCGGTTATGAAAATCGGAAGGGGAAGAAATTCGACAATCGATCGGAAGTGAAAATGCGCCGGGAAACCGAGACGCATTTCGATCATTCCGGGATCCGTAAAGGAGTGCTGTTGGTTCAATACGCTAATCTCTTGAGAAGTTGGATTCAGGAGGAACGGTATAGTTATGAAAACGAACGGCCGGTGGTGCGTCCCATTCTTTGGCGGCCGAGACCCGAACCCGAACCGAAAGAGGGCAGAATCGCCATTTGGCCGGGACACGGTCCTCGGCCCTCGTTGGGGCAGTGGGAACGGCGTTCGATCCCCTTGTACGTGTCTCAACCTTTCCGCAAGGAATTCAAAAAGTTTCGCAAGCACTTCAATGCGGAAATGACTGCCCTAGGCGATCGGGACCTCGAACAGGAAATGGACGTGATCAAGCTGTTGATCAAGAATCCTTCCGCTAAAGCCGCGGCGGTCAAGAATCGCTCCGAACGTTGATCGGCGGGTTGCTGGGCAGGCAAATTACGCGAGCTTGGCTTGGAACTTTCGATCCGGGCCAAGCTTGGTTTTTGTCATTGGATCGGCGGCGGTACGAACTCGGCTTGGTATCGTGTTCGAACTGTCAGCGGACCGAAAGTATCTTCCGCCGAGTCAAGCGGTCGGAACGGTCGGGCATTCCCGATTTCAGACTGGCGGCAAAATGGGTCCGTAATCCGAGGCGGCGAACCCGGAATGGGCTTGCGATCGATCGGGCAGGCTGTCACGATGCGGCCTCACCTTTTTTGAACCGGTGGATACGGCGGCGGGTAATCAGGCGATCATCGATCAGTGGAGGGAGGAACCTGCTCCGTTGCTTCCGGTTCTCCATGCTTTTCACGATCGTGACGGCTGGTTGAGCGCCGAGGTCATTCGCGACGTTTCGGCGGCGCTGAAGATTCCGTTGGCCGAGCTGTACGGCACGGTCACGTTCTATCATCATTTTTTGTTGGCTCCGCCCGGTCAAACCGCGCCGCGGATTTGCACGGGGGCTGTTTGCCGTTTGCGGGGCGGTGACCGATTGGTCCGTTCGCTCGAGGGCGGGAGCGCCATGGCTTGTGCCGGCCGATGCGACGATCCGATCCCGGTATTGCAGGGGAAGCGGGCGTTGGTTGGACGGTCCGACGGCTCGCTCGAAAATCGGCCGACACCGCTCCCGGATCCTAATCCCGGCAATCAGGAAGAGTGTGTGTTCGCCGCCATCCGAGAACCCGGACGAAACACCTTGGCAGGTTATTGCCGGGGAGGCGGCTATCAAGCGATCGAAAAGGCGTTGACCTCTCTAACCCCAGGCGAAGTGAACGAACTGATCGTCGCCAGTCGACTAGCGGGACGGGGCGGAGCGGGATTTCCGACCGGAAATAAATGGAAGGCGGTCGCGGACGCTCCGGGCGAACCCAAAACGATCGTTTGCAACGCCGACGAAGGCGAGCCCGGATGTTTCAAGGACCGAGCTGTTCTGGATTACGATCCGCATGCCGTGATCGAGGGAATGTTGATCGCGGCTTACGCTACGGGCGCGGTTCGGGGCTTCATCTATTTGCGTTACGAATATCCGCAGATTTTCGATCGGTTGCAACGGGCTATCGAAGAAGCCGAGAACGCCGGTTGGCTCGGCGATGGAATCGGCGGCCGGGATTTCAGTTTTCGACTCTGGCTGCGTCGCGGCGCTGGAGCTTATATTTGCGGAGAAGAAGGATCGTTGTTAAATTCCCTGGAGGGCAAACATCCGTTTCCGCGTAACCGCCCACCTTTTCCGGTGACTCATGGTTACGACAATCTCCCAACCGTGGTCAATAACGTGGAGACGCTAGCCGCCGTGGCACCGATCCTTCGGCGCGGAGCCGATTGGTACCGGGGTTTGGGACTAGGGGAATTCGCGGGCACCAAGCTTATCAGTCTTTCCGGAGACATTTGCCGGCCGGGCAATTACGAAGTGCCCTTCGGGTTGCCGTTGAAAACGTTGCTCTACGACTGGGCGGGAGGCGTGCCGGCCGGTCGGGCCGTTCAAGCGGTGACCATGGCGGGACTTTCCGGCGGTTATTTGGCGGGAGACGATCTGGAGGTCACGCTGGATGAACCTTCGATTCGCAGCAAGGGTTCATTTCTGGGAGCGGGCGGGATTATCGTTTACGACGAGACGCGCGACATGGTGTCCGCCGCTCACGACGCCATGGCTTTTTTCGCGGAAGAATCTTGCGGCAAGTGCTTTCCTTGCCGCATCGGAACCGAGCGGCTGACTGAACGGTTGGATAACGGAGGTGGTCCGGACGATTGGGAATCGTGGAACAAGGAGGTGGCCGATCTGGAATCGGTCATGATGGCAGCCAGCGCTTGCGGTCTGGGAATGGCGGCGCCGAACATCACCCGAAGTCTGATCAAGCACTTTCCCCGGCAAGTCAGAAAACACGTGCAGCGGGATAGCTGAAAAGGTAGGGTAACAGCCATGGTCTCCGTCATTTCCGAGACGAATCGATCTACTGCCGGTCGGACCCATCGGATGACTTTGGATGGGGAGCAGGTTGCCTTTGATCCGGGGGAGACCGTTTACGAAGTCGCCAGTCGTTGCGGCAAGTCGATTCCTACGCTTTGTTACGACCCGCGCTTGGAGCCTTTCGGCGGTTGTCGTCTTTGTCTGGTTCGAGTCGAAGGAGCGCGCCATCCGGTAGCTTCCTGCACGGTCAAGGCTACCCCGGGCATGGCGGTGCGGACCGATACCGAGGAACTGGAGGATTATCGGAAGATCTTGCTCGAAATGGTCGCTTCGGAGAACCCGGACGAAGCGGTCGATCCCTTGCGCGGTTACGCTTCCCGGGAGTTTTCCGATTTGGCTGACCGTTACGGAGTGACCAAAGGACGGTTTCGGGGACGGCAATCGGGGCGGTCGCGGTTCGAGGACGACAATCCGTTTATCCTGCGCGATTACGATCGTTGCATCTCTTGTTATCGTTGCGTGCGTGTCTGCGCCGAACAAGAAGGCGATCACGCCATCAATATCGCCGGACGAGGATTCAGCACTCAGATTATCACCGAGTTTGCCGGAAATCTGAAGGAATCGGCCTGCACCTTTTGCGGTCAATGCGTTCAGACCTGTCCGACCGGAGCGTTGGGCGACCGGAAGGCGATGCGTGCCGAATCGTTACCCGGAGCGATCGAGAAAACCCGTACGATTTGTCCTTATTGCGGGGTGGGGTGTTCGGTAGACGCGTTAACCAAGGGCGATCGTTTGGTGGGCGTTCAACCGGCGATGGACGGTCCGGCCAATCAAGGAGCGCTCTGCATCAAGGGGCAATTCGCCTTCGATTTCGTCCAGCATAAGGAGCGATTGTCGATGCCGCTGGTACGTCGGGCCGACGGTCGTCTTCACGAAACCGATTGGGAAGAAGCTTTGGATCTCGCGGCTGGAGGTTTTCGCCGGGTCGTCGACCGCTACGGCGAACGTGCCGTGTATGGAATCGCTTCGGGGCGAACGCCTTCCGAAGCCGATTACCTGATGCAGAAATTCGTTCGCGCCGGCTTCGGCACCAACCAGATCGACAATTGCAGCCGTGCTTGACACGCGCCTACGGTTGCCGGTCTGGCAGCCACGATCGGCAGGGGAGCTATGTCCAATCCTCTGGCGGATATGGAAAAGCCCGACGTGTTTTTTTGCATCGGCACCAACATGACCGAGTGCCATCCGGTGGCCGCTACCCGAGTGAAGAAGGCGCTTCGCCGGGGCTCCCGGATGATCGTCGCCGACCCTCGAAGAATCCCGTTGGCGGAGATGGCCGATCTCTATTTACCGATTCGGGTCGGCTCGGACGTCGCTCTGTTGTTGGCCATGAGTCAGGTCATCGCCCGGGAAAATCTGATCGATCCTGAATTCATCGCCGATCGCACGGCGGGAGGAGAAGAGTTTTTGGAGCATATCCGAGAATTCACGCCGGAGTGGGCCGAGGAAATTACCGAAGTGCCGGCGGCGGATATCGAGCGGGCGGCCATCTGGTACGGAAAAGCCGAGCGGGCGGCCATCTACTACACCTTGGGCATTACCGAACATATCTGCGGCGTGGACAACGTGCAGAGTCTTTGCAATTTGGCGTTGATGACTGGCCACGTCGGCCGGGAAGGTACCGGGATCAATCCGATGCGCGGACAGAACAACATTCAGGGCGCCGGAGACTCAGGAGCCGTGCCGTCCAATTATCCCGGATTTCAGCCCGTGACCGATCCGGTGTTTCAGGAAAAGTTCCGCAAGCTTTACGGTCGGGAAATCGATCCGGCCAAAGGAATCACCAAAGTGACGGCGCTTAATCGGTGCGGCGAATCTATCCGGGCCATGTTGATCGACGGCGAGAACACTTTGGTTTCCGACCCAGACCGGGCGCATTGCGAACGGGCGCTTCGTTCGTTGGACCATCTGGTCGTTATCGATATTTTTCCGACCGAAACTTCCGAACTAGCCGACGTGGTGTTGCCGGCGACGGCTTGGGGCGAAACCGACGGCGTTTGCACCAATACCGAAAGAAGAGTTCAACGACTTAGGGCCGCCGTTCCTCCGGTTGGCCAGGCTCGTCCCGATTGGTGGATAATCAGTCGCATCGCGCAACGACTGGGCGTTCCCGGGTTCGAGTTCGAATCGGCTAAAGAGGTATTCAACGAGTTATGCAGCGTCTCGCCGATTTATGCCGGGCTGGACTGGGAACGGATCGATCAGGGCGAATATCATTGGCCGGTTCCGGACAAGAGTCACCCGGGAACTCCAGTGCTGCATGAAGGAAAATTCAAGAACGGTCGCGGGCTCTTCCGCATCATCAGTTACCGTGATCCGGCGGAAACGATTTCCAAGGAGTTTCCAGTGTGGTTGACTACCGGCCGCCGCCTTCAGGCTTACCATACGCGCACCCAGACCGGTCGAGCCCAAGGCATCAGTTATCTCTTGGCTCAGGAAGCGCTCGAGGTTCATCCTGAGGACGCTCGCGATTGGAGTCTGGGTGAAGGCGATTGGTGCGAATTGAGCAGTGCCAGGGGCAGCATCAAAATTCAGGTCAACCTTACCGATCGCTCTCCCCGGGGCACGGTGTTCGCGAGTTTTAGCTTCAACGACGTTCCCATTAATGTGCTTACCGGTTCCGGTTACGATCCGATTACCGAAACGGCGGAACTCAAGGTTTGCCCGGTGCGCATCACTCCTTTGTCACCGGACTGAACCTGCCGGTTCATCGGTCGTCCGTCGAAATCGAATCGCGATCAGTCGGGTGCACCGGAGCACCCAGAAACCTTCCTGAATTTCATTCGGTGGCCGATTCAGTTGGAGGCCAGATTTGGATTTAGGTTACTCGTTTCAAACGTTCGATTAATTCATATTGCGGCAAACCAGATATTCTGACGAGGCGAGCGGATTGAGGGGGGACTTTCTACCATTTTCAAGGGGTTTTTCAGCCCGATTTTCAGATTTTCGGATAGAGCTAACATCAGGCGATTGCTATCGCGGATTGGCTGGTATGCTGCAGGTGCCGGCAGTCCGTTTCATCGAATGCCGTTGGCTTGGGTTATTGCCGAGGCCCATGGTGAGCCGAGATTGATGGGATGATGATCCGGAATCGGTTGGCATCAGTCATTCGATCGGTTAGAGGCGGTTGCCTGTTCCAGCGAAGGATCGTAGAGGGAACCGTTTTGCAGCATGGCACAAGCGACGGAGATGAGCCGATCAGCGACGCTTCTTAAGGCTCGAGCATGTTTATGTCCCCGTTGGCGAAGCGCGGCATATTTGCGTTTGCTGATCGGGTCTCTTTGGACGGCCACCCTGGCCCAGTGATACATGGCATCCCGCAGCCGGGGGTGAGCCGCCATTCGTCGAACCACGAAATGTTGTTTACCGGAGCGTCGGGTCACGGGAGCGATTCCGGTGAGGCAGCGCAGGGCCGCTCGATCACGTTTTTCGAACAGATGAAAAGCTTCGGCCAACAGGATGCCAAGCACGATTCGACCTACCCCTGGAATTGATCTGAGAATGGCGATATCCTGATTGAGAGCCGGAGTCTGGTCCGTTGTCGGCGATCCCTCCTCGAGGGAACTGGCTTGATCGTTGGCTTGCAGGGAAACCGCCAGTTTCTCGGTCGTCTCGTCCATCTGCAGCAGCGTGGCATTGAGTTCTTCCATGGTCACGGCCAGTTGTTTGAAGGCGGTTTTGATCGCCCCCATGGCTCCCTCGACGGTACCCTCGGCGACGGTCACCGCCGGTTGCCGCCGGTTGCCGCAGTATCTTGAGGATTTGCTCGGCGGAGATTTTCCTGACTTTATGCCGGGCGAGCAGTTTGGCTACGGTGCCGACGCGGATTCGTTGGGCTTTTTCGGGAGTGGAAATGCGTTCCCAGAGTTCGCGGATCCAAGACTTGGACAAATCCGGCTCCAATTCCAGAAACTGGGGGAAATAGCGCCAGAGATGCTGTTTGATCTTATTGGTGAACTGCGTTTTCGAGGCGGTGAGATCTTCGGCCGTTCGCGATAAATCACGGAGCACGACGATATGAGGGCTGGTGGGATTGAGTTGATGCAAAGCCTGCGGGTCCGTCCTGAGGGCGTCTCCGAGCACTCGAGCGTCCCGACGGTCGTCCTTGGCACCGGCGGGAGAAAACCGATCCCGGAAGCGATCCAGTTGCTTGGGGTTGATGGCGTGGACCTTGAATTCGGATTCCATCATGGTTTCCACGACCGGGCCGTGAGGCACCTCGATGGCGATCCCGATCTGATGCGGTGCGGCGTTCGTGGCAGTTTTGATCCATTGGGTTGAATCACGCAGGCCCTGGCCGCCATGCGGGAAGGATCGTTCGCCGCATAATTTGCCTTGAGCATCGATGAGGGAAATCTGATGGTTCGTCGATCCCCAATCGATTCCTACGGTGTAGTGATAGTGATCCATAATTTGGTTGCTGTCAGTGCCGAGCCGCCACGACGATTGCCAATCCCTGTACTGGCGTTCCAAGACGCAAACTTTCTACTGGGCATTGATCGTGGCCAACAAATCGAGGCACAAGTCCCCCCAGGTGCTCCAAGGCACAGGGGGCGTAAGGTAACTCTCGATTTGCGGCCCGATTCCGTTCGTTTCGAACGAAAAGTCATGAGTATCACGAATCAATTGGATTCGACAGATTTTCCTCCCCGACCCCCCGCGGGGGGTCGGGGAGGAACTGGGCGGTAGGTCTACTCCTCTCAAGCCCCAAAATGGTACAGGGGGGGGGGTAGTTGATTGGCCTATCACGTCATTATAGACACCTCTAGTGCAAAAAAAAATTGCAAATAAGATGATATTATTTTCAACAATTTCCACATATTTATTACTGTTTAGTTATGATAATACTTTTGCAAAGATTGATATTACGGTTTCATGGGGAGGCAATTGGGATTTTGTCTTACTCAGTCCCCCTCGTATCGAAAAACACCGCAAAAAATTTGATGGTATTTCCGCCGGGGGCATAGGTATAGGGAGATTCGGCTTTATCGACTCGTTCGTAAGGGCCGGTGAGACTGTCGCTGGAATGAAGAATACCGTGATATTCGATTACAACGTTATTTTGATTGTTCAATGAAATAGTTATCAGGGGAGCGGCTTCTAACGCTCCGTGATCCAGGAGAAGGGAAACGATTCTGGAATCCGAATTACGTCTTGACACTAAATACAGGGGAGTGCGTCCCCAATGATCTCGGCTGTTAAAATCGGCACCGAGTCTCGACAGTCTTTGGATAAGTTCGCTGGCTTCTCCGGTAGGCCATTCAGATTGAACGATGGCATGAAGTGGAGTCTGGCCACCTGAGTCTGTTACATTAGGATTAATTCCAGAATCCATCAGTAGATGTGCCAAGGATACCTTCCTTTTTTTGATTGCCGGGATTAGTCCACTCGTGGGGTCGGCTCCCGCTTCCAGCAAAAAGCTTGCGGTATCAAGATCGTCGACGACCGCCAAGGGCGGGAATAAATCACTGTTCGGAGAAGCGTTTTTTTCCAGTAAATAAACCAAAGATTCCTTATCGTTTCGTGCAACTGCCTGATAGAGAAGGGAACCATATTCAGCATGCGTTGTGTTGGGGTCGGCTCCGGCTTCTATCAATAATCTCATCATTTTCTTTGTTCCGTCATTTTGATTTCTGGCATATCGGGAAATAATCACGTTGAGGGAATTGTATTGATCCGAGTAACTAGCGTCGGGGTCGGCACCCGCCGTTAACAACATCCTAACAATTTCCGCTTGATCGCTCCAAACCGCCCAATGCAGGGGAGTCCAGCTGCCGTCGTCTCTTGCATCGGGGTTGGCACCGGACGCTAACAGTAAACGCACGATTTCCGTTTCCTCTTCCCAGATTGACCAGTGCAATAACGTCCAGCGTTGATTCTCCACGGTATCGGGATCTCCGCCATTGATCAAAAAACTCTCGACATCAGCTGCATGCCAGACCTGCAGGCCCGTACGGAAAGGATATTTCCAATATAGGGATCCTCTCCAATTGTCAACCGATTCGGCGACATGCACGATTAATAGACGGAAAATATCCAATTGATCGAAAAGCATTGCCTCGCGCATTAATGCCGGCCAGCTTGATATCGGGTTGGTATGATGGTCCAAAAATAACTGAACGATATCCTTGTCTCCTCTTTCGATTGCACCTTGGAACAGATGATGCACGTAGGGGTCGGCACCCGTTTTAAGTATAAATGCTACTCTGGTTGCATCGCTGTCTTGAACTGCCTTGGCGAGCTCCAGCTGAACATCGCTTTGAGATCGGAGCCAGGTAAGTACGGCAAACAAGCAGATGCCGACAAGGAGTCCCGGCGAAAGAAAAACAGGATTGTTCATCGTAATCAATGATTGGTTTGGCATATTGCTCCGCAGGATTCGAAGGTTAAAATCTGGGGGACAGTGTAACTACCTGATCGGCTTGGTCAACAATTATGGTGATTACCCAAGGGAAACGGTTGATTGAGTCCCAAGTAGTGGTGTAACCAACTTTTCTGCAGAGCAGCTCAGTTCGGACTCTTCGGCAGAGTCTGGATCCTTAAGTATCCCCACGATTTTCAACAATCATTCCGATTTCTTTGTTAACAATGATTTAATGGATGATTCAAGTGAGTTACGTCTGTTGGCTACTATGGTTCCTTCTCGTTCTATCACGTAATAAGTAGGGATAGATTTCAAGGAAAATGCTTTAGCCGTTTCGGAAGCCCATTTCCCTGGGCCGCTCCAATAGTTCCGGGTTGCGTTCCAGCCTCTGTCTTCGAGGTGCTGTTTGGCCTCCTGAGCGCTTGTGTCGATACTTACGGTGATAAATTCTATCGTTTCTTGCCACTCGGGATTTTTTCTTACCAAATCCTGAAGCCGCTGCATAAACGGTTGGCAGGGTCCGCAAGTGGTGGACCAAAATTCCAAAACAATGATTTTCCCTTCGAACCGGGCAGTGGATAAACTTGAAGAGCCGTCCAGACTATACAAAGAGACGGTCGGCGCCACCGTGCCGGGCATAAGTTGACCATAGTTCGCAAGATATTGATCCGAAGTTAGTTTTTCCCGCTGGTGTGCTGTTACCAAATTATCCGGAAGCCGTTCCCAACGTATTCCCTCATTAAATGTCCAGCGGTCCCTGCGACGTGTGGCATCATCCAAAGTAATTATGAAGTTTTCTTGAATTTCTTCTCCCAAAGTTTCAATTTTGAAGTTATTTAACGAAACTCCAATTTGAACTCTTCCGCCATCTACAGCAATGGAATCTGTCATTTCATTCTGCTTTCTCATACCGCCTCCCACACCTTGATTCCATTCGATCCATTCGATGCGATATTGATTCGAATCTCCAGGTAATTTCATAGATCGAGCCAGTGTAAGGAATTGCTCTGCTTTGACGTAACTCGGTGACAAGATTGTCCCTAGAAATTGTTGCTTGACAAAGGCTATGGGAGGTAGGGAAATCGGTGCTTGTGTTCGTTCCTTCGCTTCACGAAATTGCAGCATAATATCCTCTATCGACGCTGTCGTTCGCTTTTGAAAAGTTGAAATATCGCTCGAGGTTATTAAGTCGATTACATGCTTGGCCAACTGATCCAATTCAGGGTCGATCTTTGACGATATGGGTATGTGTAAGTAGCGGGTGGAATGATCATCGTAGAATGAAGCTCTGAGTTTGATCCACGATTCGTCTTCGGCTTCTAGTACATCGGAAGGAAAATCGATCAGTCGCACATAGCCATCTCTGAAATTCCAGTTGCTACCGTCCAGCAATGACTGAAAGCCCCCGTTGATCGTGAATACGTATTCGCCAGCAAAATTGCGTCCTTCCCGGGAGCCGGGGTGAGCGTTAATCGACATCCGAATAAAAACATTCGCACCGGTAAGGAAAGTTGCCACAAAATCGGATCGAGTGGACGAAGCGCCTGACAAATGAAGATCCGAATGTTCCCAATTAAGTCCGGCTGTGCGAAACGTTTCCCCGATGCGACAAAGATCATCGGCAAAAGCGTTACGTTCCAGCACGAGGTATTGAGGGATCTGAGCGAGGGAATCCTGGTTAGTCGTTAACTTGCTATTGTCCTCCATCAGCAATTCCCACTGAAGAAGAAAATCCAGTAAAAACAAGGGTTTTCTCGATCTGGTTTTCGCGCTGCTTTTTTCAAATATTTTCAGCATTTCTTCCAAAACTATGCTACATTAATGGTGGTTTCGTTGTAATCGCTGTTTTTTCGTATCTTTTCCTGACCAAAACGTGATTTGACGCTTTTTGGCCCTGGATCTGGTGCCATAATTCGTCTTAACCTGTTCTCCCGACGTATTTTTCGGCCAGAAAAGCCCTCCGAGAGGATCTCGAGTTGTTCTCGAACTCAGGAGTCTGCGATCTGCCGGGATCTCAGCGTCAGTCCCATGTTTTGATTCCGTTCGACGTGCCGACCGGCCTGATCCGTCGTGGAACAAGCCGATCCTCACAACCAATCAACGAAAGGTTTTCCTTGGTGAAATTCCGCAAAAAATTACTTAAACCCAATATCCTCGGGAGGATTTGGGGGTGTTTTCGCCTCGTTCCACGCCCCTGCCGCAAAAGCAGGTACGAGGTCACCGACCATTTGATGAGCGCGTTTGTGGCGTTGCAGCAGAAATTTTCATCGTTACTGGGCTTTGACGAAGCCACTCGAAGTCGGAAACGAAAGGGTATGAGCCGAAGAACCCGGGCTAACTTGCGCAAACTGTATCGTATCAAACGAGTGCCTTCTGATTCGGGATTACGCAAATTCCTGGATCGGATCAATCCCATTCATCTTCGATCCGCGTTCCTGGAACTGTTTCGGATGTTACAACGAAACGGAGTGTTGAAGCGATATTGGTGGGAAGACAAGCATTATCTCGTGTCGATAGACGGCACCGGGGTTTTCTCTTCCAACCATCTTCACTGTGAACACTGCTGTCAAAAACAACACGAAAACGGTGCGATCACCTATTACCATCAAGCCGTGGGAGCCGCCGTGGTTCATCCGGACCAGTCGGAGGTTATTCCGCTAGCGCCAGAGCCGATCAGCAAGCAATTAATCGGTTCGGAAGCCGACCCGGAGGTGGGCCCGAAGGACGAGGAACTCACCGACTTTCCATACCGGTATACGGACCGTTACCGGTGGGAAAGCAGCAATAAATGGCTCATCAACGATTGCGAGAGCCGAGCCATCCGGCGGTTGGTCACCAGACTTCATCGGGAACATCCCCGCCTGAAGATCGTCGTATTGGCCGATGGGCTTCATTCCAACGCCACGTTTATCAAGCTCCTGAAACGGTATCGAATGTCCTTTATCATCGTCGCCAGACCAAGCAATCACGAACATTTATTCGAGCTATTTGTGAAAGCGGATGAGACCGGTGAATCCCACCGGCTCGTATGCTGGGACAAAGCTGGCGTTAAGTATACGTACATCTGGGTGAATCAACAGCCGCTGAACCAAGCTAATCCCGAGCTTAAAATTAATTTTTTATGGTGCGAAATCGAAGCTCCGGGTGAAAAGCCAGCGATTTTTTCTTGGGTCACTGATTGGGAAATTAATGACTCCAACGTTCAAAAAATAGCGCAGGCCGGTCGCAGCCGGTGGCAAATCGAGGATACTTTTAATAGTTTGAAAAATCGCGGGTACCAGTTGGAGCATAATTATGGCCACGGAAAAGAACATCTCTCCACGGTTTTTCTGTTTTTGATGATGCTGGCGGTGCTGGTAGATCAAATGGAACTGATCGCTTGTACTCTCTTTAAACGGGCGCCTCAGATGATCGGATCGCTCCAGGAAGTCTGGATTGAAATCAGATGCCATCTTCGCATGCATTGTCTCACGGATTGGAACCATCTCTACCAGTTACTCGTGTATGGGATGCTCGACTTCGTGCCTAAACCTGCCGCCCCCACCTAGTCGGCGATATTCTGACCGAGATCGCTAGTCGGCGACCTCAAAAAAAAACTCGATTTAGATCGAGCTAGGAGTGGTGCGTTCTGAGCTCGTTCGTCGGTCGGGCGAAACGCAAAATAAATCACCTGGTCAAGGGAAAAAACGAAATTTCATCTGAAATCAGGCTTGAAAATCCGCTTTTCGACCGTATTTAACATATTTACAAATAATTTTTTCACAATTACAATTTGGCCTGACTTCAGTGGGAATTGCTGGTCCTCCATTGTTTGGTGGCGTAAATAATCGGATGCGAATTCGTCGTATTTCGAATATTTAAACGCTTCGACCAGAGCTTCGCCCAATTTCCTGAAAGTAGGTTCGATAGGATACAGATCTTTCAACTGAGAATCGGTCAATAGCTTATGCAACCCGTCAGGCACTTTCGACCAACGTATCCCCTCGCCAAAAAACCAGCGCTCCCGATTTCGCCGCACTCCATCCAGCACCACGACGAAATCCCCGTTGTAAGACTCACCCAAAGCACTTATAACTGAGGGATTGACGGTAAATTCTATTTCAATTCTACTTCCTTTGAGAAACAGCGGTTCTTTACCGGCGATATGGTATGGCCCGCTGGTATTCACGTCAGTCAATTGAAAAAGCTCAATGTTTTTAGGCAAATTAAGCTGGCGCGCCATTCGAATCACCGCTTTGGCTTGAGAACGAATCGAAGCAAACACATTGGTTTCCAAAATCTGCTCGGTTGTCTCCCTGGAAGGAACGGTTAAGGCGGGATGCTCGAATTGCAAGGCGGGATGCTTGGTTTGCTTTTGATTGAACTTTCGCCAGAATTCGTCTTGCTTGATTCTATAATCGCATTCCAACCGAACATCATCTGCCGAGACAGCTGTTCGAGTCATTAGTGCTTCAATATCACCCGAAGCCAATAACTCCAGAATCTGTCGTCCCAATTCCTTTAGAGCGGGGTCTTTTCCGTCGACAATATCGGGTCTGGGGGGTATCGAGAACTTTTTCATGGCAATTTCGGGATCGACAGCGTCAAACGGGATTTCCCGCCCTCCATAACAAAACAAATCGTTCGCGATACCCCAAATTCCATTAGCTTTCAGGACGCATTCTTTTGCCCATATTCGGAAATCGTCATCAAAGTGCCTTCCTGAGGAAGATAATTGATCCGAACGAACCGAAATGACAAAGGTTACACGATCATGATAAGGAAACTCGAACGGTAAACCGCTTCTAACGTAGGGGTCCGATCCCCTAGGGGTGTTTACGCCAACCGATTTCAATGTCAATTCCGCAGTCTTCCAATCCAATCCTACCGATTCAGCTCTTTCGATAAATCGATTAAGCGAGGACGCAATGATGGCACTTTGGTTTTTATGCGGGATTTCTCCAAGCAAACGCTGTTTCCATTGGACAGCGTCGAACGTTGACGGAGCGTTGCGAAAATCGCTTTTTTCGAAAGCATATTTTTGGGCAAATTTACTGGAATCCTCCGATTTTAGAGCCAGTAACAAATCCGCTCCCATTTCCTTGAAAGAAGGATGAATGCCCGTCTCGCCGACTACTGCAACGGTGGTTAGGGTCACGACCAAGATTACGCCCGTCAATTCGCGGAACCTCGCAACGATGTTCAAGATTGCTGTCATAGCTTCAAGATGCTGAATTACTTGGAAGTACTGTATACGCTTTAAACGCTCCGTCACCGATCAGCCATTCCCACTTTCGAGTAAAATCCGGCTGCCGTCGGGAATTCTGATCTTAAACGAACTATGATTACGGCCCACAAACCCCAATCTCCTCGACGCCCTCACGAGCTTTTGTATCGCCTTTTGTCTGCCGAATTCCATCGCCGTCATGCCACTCAATTTAAAATTACGCAAATCCCATTTTCAACAATCATTCCGATTTCTTTGTTAACAATGACTTGATGAATGATTCAAGTGGGGAACGTTTGTTAGCTACAATGGTTCCTTCTCGATCTATCACGTATAAAGCAGGGATAGATCTCAAGGAAAATGCTTTAGCCGTTTCGGAAGCCCATTCCCCTGGGCCACTCCAATAGTTCCGGGTTGCGTTCCAGCCTCTGTCTTCGAGGTGTTGTTTGGCCTCCTGAGCGCTCCTGTCGATACTTACGGTGATAAATTCTATCGTTTCTTGCCACTCGGGATTTTTTATTACCAAATCCTGAAGCCGCTGCATAGACGATTGACAGGGGCCGCAAGTGGCAGACCAAAATTCCAAAACAATGATTTTCTTCTCGAATCGGGCAGTGGATAAATTTGAAGAGCCGTCCTCCAGACTAAACAAAGATACGGTTGGCGCCGCCGTGCCGGGCATAAGTGCACCATAATTCGCAAGATATTGATCCGAAGTTAGTGTTTCCCGCTGGTGTGCTGTTACTAAATTATCGGGAACCCGTTCCCAACGTATTCCCTTATTAAATGTCCAGCGGTCCCGGCGACGTTCGGCACCATCCAAAGTGATTACGAAGTTATCATGAATTTCTTCTCCAAAAGTTTCAATTTTGAAGTTATTTAACGAAACGCCAATTTGAACTCTTCCGCCATATACAGCAATGGAATCTGTCAGATCTTCCTGCCACGTACCGCCCGGACCTATGGGATTCCATTCGATCCATTCGATGCGATATTGATTCGAATCTTTAGGTAATTTCATGGATCGAGCCAGTGTAAGGAATTGCTCTGCTTTGACGTAACTCGAGGACTGGATTACCCCTTGAAATTGTTGCTTGATAAAGGCTATGGGAGGTAAGGAAAACGGTAATTGTGTTCGTTCCCTCATTTCATGATATAATAGCATAATATCCTCCATCGACGATGTCGTTCGCTTTTGAAAAGTTGAAATGTCGCTAGAGGTTATTAAGTCGATTACATGCTTGGCCAACTGATCCAATTCAGGGTCGATCTTTGACGATATGGTTATGTCGCCGGGGAGCGAAGACAGATCAATGCCGAATGAAGCTCTGAGTTTGATCCACGATTCGTCTTCGGCTTCTAGTACATCGGAAGGAAAATCGATCAGTCGAACATATTCGTCGCTCAGTATGAGGTTGAAATTCCAGTTGCTACCGTCCAGCAATAACCGTTCGCCCCCGTTGATCATGAATACGAACTCGCCAGCAAAATTGCGTCCTTCCCGGGAGCCGGGGTGAGCGTTAATCGACAGTCGAATAAAAACATTCGCACCGGTAAGGAAAGACGCCCCATAATCGAATCGAGTGGACGAAGCGCCTGACAAATGAAGATCCGAATGTTCCCAATTAAGCCCGGCTGTGCGAAACGTTTCCCCGATGCGGCGAAGATCAGCGGCGAAAGCGTTACGTTTCTCCACCAGGTATTGAGGGATCTGAGCGAGGGAATCTTGGTTGATCGCTAACTTGCCATCGTCCTCCATCGTTGCGTGGCGTAAATAATCGGATGCGAATTCGTCGTATTTCGAATATTTAAACGCTTCGACCAGAGCTTCGCCCAATTTCCTGAAAGAAGGTTCGATAGGATGTAGATTTTGCAACTGAGAACCGATCAATAGCTTATGCAACCCGTCAGGCACTTTCGCCCAACGTATTCCCTCGCCAAAAAACCAGCGCTCCCGATTTCGCCGCACTCCATCCAGTACCACGACGAAATCCCCGCTGTAAGACCCACCCAAAGCACTTATAACTGAGGGGTTGACGGTAAATTTTATTTCAATTCTACTCCCTTTGAGAAACAGCGGTTCTCTACTGGCGATATGGTATGGCCCGCTGGTATTCACGCCAGTCAATTGAAAAAGCTCAGTGTTTTCAGGCAAATTAAGCTGGCGCGCCATTCGAATCACTGCTTTGGCTTGAGAACGAATCGAAGCAAACACATTGGTTTCCAAAATCTGCTCGGTTGTCTCCCTGGAAGGAACGGTTAAGATACGCTCGAGTTGCTTTTGAATGGACTTTCGCCGGAATTCGTCTTGCTTAATTCTATAATCGCATTCCAACCGAACATCATCCGCCGAGACAGCTGTTCGAGTCATTAGTGTTTCAATATCACCCGAAGCCAAAAACTCCAGAATCTGTCGTCCCAATTCCTTTAGAGCGGGGTCTTTTCCGTCGACAATATCGGGTCTGGGGGGTATCGAGAACTTCACCACGTCCATTTCGGGATCGGAAGGGTCAATTTCGGGATCGAAAGGGGCAAGCGGGACTACCCGTCCTCCAAAACATTCCAAATCGCCCGCGATACCCCAAACTCCATTAGCTTTCAGGGCGCAGCGTTCGGCGATTATCCGGAAATCGCCATCAAAGCGCCTTCCTGAGGAAGATAATTGATCCGAACGAACCGAAATGACAAAGGTTACACGATCATGATAAGGAAACTCGAACGGTAAACCGCTTCTAGCGTAGGCGTCCGACCAAGGATTATGGGTGCTTACGCCAACCGAGTTCAAAGTCAATTCCGCAGTCTTCCAATCCAATCCTCCCGATTCAGCTCCTTCGATAAATCGATTAAGCGAGGACGCAATTATGACACTTTGGTTTTTATGCGGGATTTCTCCAAGCAAACGCTGTTTCCATTGGACAGCGTCGAACGATGACGGAGCGTTGCGAAAATCGCTTTTTTCGAAAGCATATTTTTGGGCAAATTTACTGGAATCCTCCGATTTCAGAGCCAGTAACAAATCCGCTCCCATTTCCTTGAAAGAAGGATGAATGCCCGTCTCGCCGACTACGGCAACGGTGGTTAGGGTCACGGCCAAGATTACGCCCGTCAATTTGCGGAACTTCGCCACGATGTTCAAGATTGCTTTCATAGATTGAGTCCTATGTAGTGATGAAACTAACTCTTCGGCAGAGCAGCTCAGTTCGTGTTCCTCGGCAGAGTCTGGATCCTTGAGTATCCCCACGATTTTCGACAATCATTCCGATTTCTTTGTTAACAATGACTTGATGAATGATTCAAGTGGGGAATGTGTGTTAGCTACTATGGTTCCTTCTCGATCTATCACGTAATAAGTAGGGAGACGTCTCAAGGAAAATGCTTTAGCCGTTTCGGAAGCCCATCGCCCTGGACCGCTCCAATAGTTCCGGGTCGCGTTCCATCCTCTGTCTTCGAGGTGCTGTTTGGCCTCCTGAGCGCTTGTGTCGATACTTACGGTGATAAATTCTATCGTTTCTTGCCACTCGGGATTTTTTCTCACCAAATCCTGAAGCCGCTGCATATACGGTTGGCAGGGTCCGCAAGTGGTAGACCAAAATTCCAAAACAATGATTTTCCCTTCGAACCGGGCAGTGGATAAACTTGAAGAGCCGTCCAGACTATACAAAGAGACGGTCGGCGCCACCATGCCGGGCATAAGTTTACCATAGTTCGCATAATATCGATCCGAAGTTAGTTTTTCCAGCTGGTGTGCCGTTACCAAATTATCGGGAAGCCGTTCCCAACGTATTCCCTGATCAAATGTCCAGCGGTCCCGGCGACGTGTGGGCGCATCCAAGGTGATGACGAAGTTTTCTTGAATTTCTTCTTCCAAAGTTTCGATTTTGAAGCTATTTAACGAAACGCCAATTTGAACTCTTCCACCAACTACAGCTATGGAATCTGTCAGATCCTTCTCATCAAGCGTGCCACCCAAACCTTGATTCCATTCGATCCATTCGATGCGATATTGATTCGAATCTTTAGGTAATTTCATAGATCGAGCTAGTGTAAGGAATTGCTCTGCTTTGACGTAACTCGAGGAATGGACCAACCCTTGAAATTGTTGCTTGAGCAAGGCTATGGGAGGCAGGGAAAACGGCGCTTGCGTTCGTTCCCTCATTTCATGAAATTGCAGCATAATTTCCTCCATCGACGCTGTCGTTCGCTTTTGAAAAGTTGAAATGTCGCTCGAGGTTATTAAGTCGATCACATGCCTGGCCAACTGATCCAATTCAGGGTCGATCTTTGACGATATGGGTATGTGGTCGCCGGTGAACGGATCATCGCCGAATGAACCTCTGAGTTTGATCCACGATTCGTCTTCGGCTTCTAGTACATCGGAAGGAAAATCGATCAGTCGCACATAGCCCTGGTTGAAATTCCAGTTGCTACCGTCCAGCAATGGCTGCTTGCCCCTGTCAATCATGAATACGTACTCGCCAGCAAAATCGCGTCCTTCCCGGGAGCCGGGGTGAGCGTTAATCGACATCCGAATAAAAACATTCGCACCGGTAAGGAAAGATGCCCCAAAATCGGATCGAGTGGACGAAGCGCCTGACAAATGAAGATCCGAATGTTCCCAATTAAGTCCGGCTGTGCGAAACGTTTCCCCGATGCGACGAAGATCATCGGCAAAAGCGTTACGTTCCAGCACGAGGTATTGAGGGATCTGAGCGAGGGAATCCTGGTTAGTCGTTAACTTGCTATTGTCCTCCATTGTATGGTGGCGTAAATAATCGGATGCGAATTCGTCGTATTTCGAATATTTAAACGCTTCGACCAGAGCTTCGCCCAATTTCCTGAAAGTAGGTTCGATAGGATACAGATCTTTCAACTGAGAATCGGTCAATAGCTTATGCAACCCGTCAGGCACTTTCGACCAACGTATCCCCTCGCCAAAAAACCAGCGCTCCCGATTTCGCCGCACTCCATCCAGTACCACAACGAAATCCCCGTTGTAAGACTCATCCAAAGCACTTACAACTGAGGGATTGACGGTAAATTCTATTTCAATTCTACTTCCTTTGAGAAACAGCGGTTCTTGACTGGCGATATGGTATGGCCCGCTGGTATTCACGCCAGTCAATTGAAAAAGCACAATGTTTTCAGGCAAATTAAGCTGGCGCGCCATTCGAATCACCGCTTTGGCTTGAGAACGAATCGAAGCAAACACATTGGTTTCCAAAATCTGCTCGGTTGTCTCCCTGGAAGGAACGGTTAAGGCGGTATGCTCGAATTGCAAGGCGGGATGCTTGGTTTGCTTTTGAATAGACTTTCGCCAGAATTCGTCTTGCTTGATTCTATAATCGCATTCCAACCGAACATCATCTGCCGAGACAGCTGTTCGAGTCATTAGTGTTTCAATATCACCCGAAGCCAAAAACTCCAGAATCTGTCGTCCCAATTCCTTTAGAGCGGGGTCTTTTCCGTCGACAATATCGGGTCTGGGGGAGATCGAGACCTTAATCATGCTAAATTCGGGATCGAAAGCGTCAAGCGGTAATTCCCGCCCTCCATAACAAAACAAATCGCCTGCGATACCCCAAACTCCATCAGCTTTCAGGGCACAGTTTGTGGCTGTTATTCTGTATTCACCATCAAAGGGCCTTCCTGAGGAAGAAAATTGATCCGAACGATCCGAAATGACAAAGGTTACTGAAGCATGATAAGGAAATTCAAATGGTAAATCGCTTCTAACGTAGGCGTCCGATCTAAAAGGGGAGCTTACGCCAACCGATTTCAAGGTCAATTCCGCAGTCTTCCAATCCAATCCTACCGATTCAGCTCTTTCGATAAATCGATTAAGCGAGGACGCAATTACAGTTCTTTGGTTTTTATGCGGGATTTCCTCAAGCAAACGATGTTTCCACTGGACAGCATCGAACGATGACGGAGCGTTGCGAAAATCGCTTTTTTCGAAAGCATATTTTTTGGCAAATTTACTGGAATCCTCCGATTTCAGAGCCAGTAACAAATCCGCTCCCATTTCCTTGAAAGAAGGATGAATGCCCGTTTCGCCGACTACGGCAACGGTGGTTAGGGTCACGGCCAGGATTACGCCCGTCAATTCGCGGAACCTCGCAACGATGTTCAAGATTGCTGTCATAGCTTCAAGATGCTGAATTACTTGGAATTACCGGATACGCTTTAAACGCTCTGTCACCGATGGTTGCCCAATCATTCGGAAATGTCAAGAAAATATTTCCCGGGACGTCAACCCGCCGGGGCGACTCCGACAAGCAGTGAATCTCAAAACGGCGGTTAATCCTAGAAACTGTAGCTCAACCCGGTGATTAGTCGGAGGTCGTTGGATTTTCTGCCGGGCGAAGGCCGATTATCGAAGTTGTCTTGCAACATGACCCGGAGATTGAGATTGCCGGTTAGCTTGGATTCGACGCCCAGTTCCGAAACGACGATGAAATTGGTGAAATCGGAAACTTGAGGCAGCCATTCCGTGGATTGCCAAATCCGTGATCGTTCGTTGATTCGCCATTCGAAATTTTGTCCGACGCGCATGGTCAGATAACTGTTGCGGTCGCCGGATCCGAGTTTCTCCGTGATGAACCCGGGACCCAATTCGAAACTGAGTTTGAATCGGTCGTTGTCCAGAAAATGATAGCCGTAGCCGGGACTGGCGGACAGGCGGTATTCGATATCGGCAATCGCGTCATGGAGCGTGTCCACCTTGGCGTAGAAGAAGGATTTTTTTTCGTCGATGTTCCGGTTGTATTGGAGGGCGCCATGGAGCGTTTCGTTGTTTTTGACGCCATCGGATTTGCCGTAACTGCCGTTGACCTTGGCCGAAAATTCGTTCAACTCCCAAGTCCTCAGGCTGAGCAGGCTAAGGTGGCCCAGAGCCGTCTCGCTGTTTCCCTGAGCCAACGTGATTCCCATGGTGGCCGTGTGTTTCCACGGGGATTTTTTTTCGGGTTTTACCGGTTCCGGTTCTGCGCCGACGAGCGGGCAAAGGGCCAGCAGGGAGGCGATTCCCCAGCAGCTGACAGGTCGTTGAACGAGATAGTTAATTAGCATGGAGGGCACTCTCTAGTCGGTCGGTTGAGCGATCCTGGCCGTTTGATCGCGGCGTTAGCGGCGAAGCGAGGTTGGCGACGCTTCGTCGGTCGGTTCCGAAGGATAACAAACGGAAACCGGATTTTCAGTCGGTTAATTGGCGGACTCGGTAAAATCGGTTTCCTTCGCGAGGTATCGTTTCAGTGTATTTGATTCGGGTGCCGTCACCTTCGATAATTTCCACCGCTTTCCAAGGATTCTCCGCCGGGTCCGACGCGAACGGCAACGCCTCGCTGCTTTCGATCAGATATCGAACGTCCGGCAGGGTGAGCCATTCGAAGGCGAGGTTTTCGCCGGTATTCGTCAGTAGCGTCAAGCGGATGCTTTTTGAGGGGGCCAGGATTTCGACTTGGAAAGTTTGGGTGGTCGATAACGGCGGCTGGCCGTCGTCGGTGACCGATACCGCTAGCGTGACGGTACCGGTTTCGAAGTCAGGTGAAGGCGACCAGGTCAGTAATCCGCTGTTGGCGTCGATACGACAACCGGCCGGCGCCGGACCGGTCAGGGCGTAGCGCAGATTTTGGGGCGGATAATCGGGGTCGCTGGCTTGCAAGCGGACGTTTAGCTGCGAGTTCGGCGACAGTTGTCGATCTCGAACGTTTTCCAGCGCCGGAGCTCGATTGATTTCCCGAACGTATAGTTCGAATCGGGCGGTGGAACTTTGCGGCGGATTGCCGGCATCGACCACGGTTACTTCCAGAAAATATAATCCCGGTCCGTTCTGTTCGGTCGGGTGCCAGGTTATTCGTCCGGTGAAAGGATCGATCTGGGCGTTGCTCAGGGACCGCTCGCTGAACTGGAATCGCAAGTCGCTGGCGGCGCCGTCCGGATCGACGGCGTTCACGGTAAAGGCGAACAACTCGTCTTCGGCGACGCTTAATTCCGGAACGGGAAGCGGTACGGGAGGGTGGTTGTCGAGAGGTCCGGCCAGGTTCGCCGCTCCGGGAGAGGGCGTCGTCGGGTTTCCTATCGAATTTCCGGAGCCGTCCGGCAGGCGGCCGCCACTGCCGTCGGGGCGCTGAGCGGCAAATTGGACCTGATCGACGAGAGTTCCGTCGGGCGTCAGCAGGGACAAGGTTTCGCCTTGTTGGCTGAGGCGGAAATCGACGTGGATGCCTGGAACGTCCGTGCCGGACGGGTCGGTGCCGTCGGCCCAGATCACAAGCCATGACTTGGGCGCGATGACGGTGCCGGGCGGCAAGGGCGAAACCACCGTGAGCGCCGGATCGTCCGAGAGGAGAAATCCGGACAGGTCGACGGAATTTTCGCCGGCGTTATAGAGTTCGAACCAATCGTCGAACGCCTGGTCGGAGGGATCCGCCATGAAAGCGGTATTGTCGGCCATCCACTCGTTAATGAATACCGGAACGTTCGGAACCTGGTCTTGGTTAGGTTGGGCGGGGGAGGTGGTCAGGAAGATTCGGCGGCGGTCGGGCGATCCGTCGGGGAAGGCGCCGTAGGAGCGATACGGTCTCAAGGATTCGAAATTCAGATAGTCGACGATATCCGTTCCGGAGTCGCTGTGCCGGCTCAGCAGCGCCGAGCCGGTGGTTCCGGTCAGCCGGAAATTCGTGCTCCAGCGGCCGGCGGCGGCGGAGTCGGTGCCGTCGCAATAAATGAGGCGGTAAGCGCCTGCCGGGATCGAAGCTCCGGGAGGAAACGACCATTTTCGGGGTTGGGTGTAATCGTCGCTAAGATAATAATCCGCCAGCTCGATGGTTTCCGAACCGGAATTGTAGATTTCCGCCCAAGGGGTCGTATCGGGACTGTCGAGATCGATCAGGCCTAAAGGCAAAGGATAGATTTCATTGAGCCATAACGGAGGCAACGGCTTAATTTCCCGAAGCGCGACGTTGGGCCGACCGGGAGTCGCGGTTTCCGCTGTCGGGTATTCGGGGTGCAAGGACATGCCGAATACGATGTCGGAACTGCCGGCGTTGGTTTGATGAACGGATACGGCCAACACGTTTTCGCCGCTTTTCAGCTGCGACGTAGGCAGTTCGAAGGGACCGGCCAGGACGGCGTCGGTCACGGTTTCGGAAGAGTAGACCGGATCGGGGCTGTCGTCCATGCGGAGGCGGAATATTTCTTCGCCGTTGAGCCGGAGAATGGCGCCGTCGTCCACGATCAGATAGGCCAGTAATTTCAGACCGTCGAGTGGCTCGACTTGAAACGTCTTCCGGAAGTAATAGATCGGTTGCCCCAAGTTGAGGGGAGTGTTTTTGGCTTCGGGCAATTCCGAGGATTCCACATACAACAAGGCCCGGCCCGAATCCCAATGGCTGTCGTCGAACTCCGGGAGATGCCAATCGGACTCTTGGCGGACTCCGGTTTGCCGGTATCGCCAGCGCTCGGTAATGGCGATCAATTCTTCCGGTTCCGGAGCGGCAGGAAGTTTGACGTTCGCCGTCCAGTTGGCGACCCGGCGGTTGTCTCGGGAAGTTTCGATTAACTGTAGCGAAGAACCTGCGCCGTCGGTCAAATCCGGCCACGGAGCGCCGGTTCCGTAACGGACTCGGTCGATTTCTTCGAGTTGATCTTGGATTCCGGTTTCGGCGGCCAGAACGATCGTTTCGCCGCGGTCGGACAGATTGCCGTTAAACTGGCCGGCTATCGGGACGGTGGCGCCGTGGACTTCCGCGAAAGCTTCGGGATCCTTGACGATGACCGCATAGTCGTTCGGGCTGAGGAGATAGCTGGAATCGAAGCGGAAATCGACGCCCTGAAGGCGGTAGCCGTGCAGGTCGAAGGTATAGGTCGGCGAAGCGTTCATGATTTCGACGAATTCCGCGCCCTCCAGATGCGGCCGATACATCAACTCGGTGATGGTCAAAAAGTCTTTCGGTTCCGGCACGTCGCCCGAATAGGTGACCCGGATTGTCAGGGCGTTCTCGGGCGTCTGCTTGCCTGCCGGATCGAAGCCGGCCACGTGCAAGACGTTTTCCCCGGAACGCAATGGAACTTGAATCGTCCAATTCCGGGTGTTGCGCCAACGGATCGGATAGGCGACGTCGTTGACCCGGATGGTTTTGACGGCGATCGGCGCCGAACCCCGCAGTTCTACGGTGTCGGTCTCGCTTGCGAAATCGGTTCCCGAATTGGTCGTGATTTCGAATTCCCAGTCTTCCCGTTCCAGTTGGGAAATCAGATAATTCCTCCGGCTACGCATCCAGCTTCGAATGCCGCCGGGACTGGTGGCGTTGACTTGATTGGCCCGGAAGGCGTTATAGACGGCGTTGAGCATGGAAGTGTGGCGTTCGCTGGTCAGCGGGCCGTCGACGGCCGTTTGCCAAGTCCGCAGATAGGCTCTCCGAAAGGACGGGTGGCCATAGAATTTGGCAACGGTCGGATCGTTGACTTCGTACATCGAGGCGGAAGTACCGTGGCTGCCGCCGCCCAAAGAAAAATCCAGATCCCAGAGCATCATTTTCCACTTGCCGTCGACCGGTTTGTAAATCGAGGCGTTCTTGCCGCGGTTGTAACCGTAACCGTCCCAGTCGCCGACGATATGCCGGACGGCGAAGATCCCCGCCCATTGCTCGACATCGACCAGGCTTTCGACGCTTCGCTCGTATTGAACGCTGGACGATTCGTTGAGGGCTTCGACCAATTCGAAGAACCGGGTGTGATCGTCGTCGAGTCCGTTATTCGGTTTCTTTTCCCAATTCCAGCGATAACGGGCTAGCTTGAGTTCCCCTTCGGATCGGTAAGGGCGCAGTTGTGCGTTTTCGTTGAACTCGCGGCTCACCGCATCGTTGAATTCGAACCAGTCGTCGATCTTGAACAAATCGCCTTCTGATTGATCGGGAAACCAGGTCTCCACGAATTCGGAACTCGGGTGTTGCGAGTCGGTGAACACGCTTCCCTTGCGGGTGCCGTTGACCACGAATTGGATATAGCGTTGATAACTGAAGGGCAGGTTCATCTGGTCCGCGATCCAGAAACTGGTGCGCTCCCGTTGCAAAGTGCTGTCGCGGCCGGGTTGTTCCAAACCGTCCAAGTTGATTTTATTGACGCCCAAAAAGCGGTTGTCTTCGGGGAACACGACGATCATGGCCGTCGGTTGACTGGAAGCCGGGCTGCCGTAGCCGGGCCGGATAAAAGGGCTGCCGCGGAAACGGGCCTTGGCGTTGTAAGCGGCTCGATAGTCGCCGTACACGAAAGTGACGTCGATCAGCTCGTTGCTCAGGATTTTCTGGCGCTGCCAGGTTCGCAGGTTTTCGTTGCCGAGCCAGACACGGTAGGTCCCGAAATCGCTGTCGATCTCCGGGTCCGCGAATCTGACGAGACATTCCTGGTTCCAGGGCCGGGCCGGAAATTGCGTTGCCGCCGATTGCTCGGCTCCGTCGGTCGCTTCGATATGGAAGGCGATGATATTGCCACGGCTTCGACCGCGAATGGTAGCGGTATAGGTGCCGGCGCCTCGATATTCCATGGCCGTGGTCTGGTAGGAAGATTCGCGGTCCGTGCGGTACTTGAGCGTCACCTCGGACAGGCCGTTCGGATCGAACACCTGGGCCCTGACCTCCACGTTCTGGTTGGATTGCGGCAGTACCGGATCGTGGGTAACCGCCACGATGACCGGACCTGCGTTCGTCGCTCGCCGGCTATTGATGGCGCCGGGCGTGCCCAAATTGGTCGGGATCGGCATTCGGCCGGAGAGTTCCAGCGGATTGCCGCGGAGGCGTAGCAAAATGTCGGGATGTCCCCGCAACCAGCGAACTTTGGCCCGGATCGTGACTTGGTTTCGATTATTCAAACGATAGTTGGCGGTAGCGAGGTCCGTTTCGATTCGGTTGGCGCCGTTGTCGCCTCCGCTGGTCGCCCGCAAGTGGAGGCTGCGTTCGCTTTGATAGCCGTGTCCCGGTTCGCTCCATCCGGAACGGATGTGGTTGCCCTGGATAATCCAGCTGTTCAATCCGTTCTCCAAGTCGTGGTTGACGATCAGATTGTCGTGATCGACCCGGGCTACGGAGATATCGTCTACCAGGCATTCCCCCTTGCCCAGCAGGAGCACGTGTAATTCGTCGTAGCTTCCTCGCCCGTGATCCAGCGGGCCGGTGTGCTCGATCGTGGTCCATGACGATTTCGCGGTTTCGTCGCTGTCGGCCCAATTCGAGGCGAAGCGGTTGTCGCTCCTGGGGTCGATCAGTTCCATGCTGCTGCCTCCTCCGTCGGACCATTCTCCCCACCGGCCGCCGTCGAAGTAGGCTACTTCGTCGACAGTGTAACGGACGACGGACTGGCTGGTCTGGCCGTCGTCGTCGATCGAAATCACGGTTTCGGGCCGGGTCAGGGTCAACGTCGCGCGTCGGTTGGACAGCGATCCTTCGAAATCGCCGAAAGTGTTGTCGTCGGTCAGTCGATCGTATTGCGCTTTCAGATAGTCAGCGTCACGGGCCACGACCACGAATCCTTCCGCTTCGATAAAACTGCCTTCGGGAAAGCGCCATTCGATATCTCCCGTGAGGCGCCAGTCGTTCAGTTCGATCCGCCGGGACGTAACGTTGTGCAATTCCACGAACTCGCCGATTTCCTCCGGGCCGGGGGGATGGTACATGATCTCGTTGATGACGATTTCGGGACGGGCCGACGTCGGGTTGGCGGCCCCGGCGGAGGGAGCGCTCAGCGGGCTCCAGTACCGGCCGCCGTCAGGGTAGCGTCCCTCGGAAACTTGAGCCGCCTGCCCGGTATAACGGATAACGTCGATTACCCGGCGATCGTCGCCGGCTTGTAAGGCGATCCATTCGCCCGCCGAGTCCAGCGAAAAACCGAGAACCTCGTTCTCCCAAGTTAAAAAGCCGAACGGCGCGATCGTCGTGCCTTCCGGGATTTGGTAGCCCTCTTTGTCCGGTCCGTCGGTCAAATAGCATCCCGACAGGTTCACCGGTCGTTCGCTGTAGTTGTAAAGTTCGAGATAGTCCCGTGACGGGGGGAGGGCATGAGCCAGGAATTCGTTGATCGACACGCTGCGGAATTTCTGGGACGGATCCGGTTCCTCGGTCAAGGGGGAGCCTCCCGGAAAAGCGCTGGCGGCCCAAGCTTCGGGATTGCCTTCGCCGAAGGACGGTTTGCTTAGTACCAGGGTATGTCCGAAGCCGTCGGCGTCGATCGGCCAAGAGCCCCGATCTTCGTATTCGATATCCAGCAAGTGGGCGCCGTTGCGATGCACCAGCCGGATCGTTCCTCGTCGATTGGAAAGCTCGCCGTTCCAAGGGCCCAGAACTGGTTGAATGGAGTAATGGTCGATTACCGCTTCCGGGGATGCGGCGACGACCAGATAGGATTCGGCCTCGAGGACGGTATCGGGCGGAAAGGCGTATTCGATATCGCCGGACAGGCGATACCCGGTCAAATCCACTTCCCATAGTTCGTTGTTGCGCAGTTCGACGAATTCGAGATTGCGATCGTCGGGAAGATCGGGGGGATGGTAATGGATTTCCGTGACGGTCAAACCGGTGGTTCGAGCCGAAGGTCCCGGCGGCTCGGGTTTGCCGACGAGATAATCCGGCGTTATCGCCGAAAGATCCCAGGTGATCTCCCGAGGAGTGTCCGGCGCGATAGCGTTAGGAATGTCGGCTAAATCCTGCAGATTGCTGACGAATAATCGGTAGTCGGTATCGGGGCGTAATTCGGAAAGCTTTAGAATGACCCGTTCGCCCGATCCGGATAACTGGGCGCCCAGCACCGAGACGCCGGGTTCGATCCGGTAGTTGGCGAGAGTCAGCGCCGTCGCCGGTTTCAGCGGTTCGGAGAACACGAGGATCAACGAATGGGGCCCGTTGAGTTGGCGGACTTCCGTAACGGTCGGAGCGGTCGTGTCCCTGGCGACCGACAATCGGGCAGGCTCGCTGACGGTCGTTCCCTGACTGTTGCGGACGAGCACTCGCCAGCGAGCGTTGTGGTCCGCCAAGGTAACCCGTTCGATCGCCAGAGTGGATTCGGTAGCTCCTTCGAAGTCCACTTCGTTGCGTTGCCATTGAAACTCGGTATTCCACGTGCGAGCCAGTTTCACCGTGAACGTCGCCCGCTCTCCTTCGACGACTCGCTGAGTTTCCGGGTGTTCGACGATGACGGGAGGATTTAATCCGGTAATCAGGAGCCGGGAGTTGGGAATCGGTTCTTCTATCGTACCGTCGGGCAACTGCCACCGAACCGTGAGATGGTCGTTGTTGACCTGTTCCTTCATGAGCGCTTCCACGTAGTAGTGTTCGTTTGCGACCAAGCGGATCGGTTCGGATCGTTGCGAATCGTATTTGTCCCACTGACGATAACTGGTGGCTCCCTTGATCTCCGCGACGAGTCGTTTGTTGGCCGGGGTTTCGTCGTTGCTCAAATAGAGGGCACTGTGATTATCGCTTGAAATCCAAAAATGGTAGTCGCCGGTTTGCGGAGGCACGACCAGTCCTTGCACTCGCCGCCCGAAACGTTCGGCAACGTTTACTGGCGTTTCGAACACGGAGAGAATCGAAAGCGATTCGGGACTGTCGGGAAAGCTGGCGTGTTCCGTGAGCGAAGTGACCCTGGTTCCCGTAATGCCCGGGTAGAATTCGTGGAGTAAGCCGTTGTCTTGCGCCCAACCGGCAACCCAGCCGCCACCGGCCAGGCCGAAGAATCCGAGCCAGAACAATCCGAGCAATTTACTGCTGGCCGCTTGGGTCATGGGCTAAGGCGAAATAGGGAACGGGGTGAAAGTTGATACCGGGAGGGACGACAGGTCAATACGGTGCGGGCGCGTCCGGAGCGGATGGAGCGGTGCATAACCGGTCCAATTCGTTACGAAGTTGTTTGGCCGAATTGGGGTTGAATCCGACGAAGATTTTTTCGATCGTGCCGTCTCTGCCGATGACCACGGTTTGCGGAATGCCTCTGACGCGGTAGAGCTGGCCGGCGGTGGCCTTAGGATCGAGCACGACCGTCAGCTCGAGTTTTTTCCGATCCAAAAATTTTCGAATGGTTTCCGGGGTTTCGCGCAGGTTGACGGCCACGACGGAGATACCTCGCTCGCGGTAATCTTGGTCGATCTTCGCTAATTCCGGCATGCCGGCTACGCAAGGTCCGCACCAACTGGCCCAGAAATCCAGGACCGTGATTTTACCGTTGTCGAGCTCGGCCGGATCGAAGCGATCGCCGTTCAGTAATTTCAGATCGAACTTCGGCGCCGGCTTCCCGATCAAGGTGGCGGAAGATCTTAGCGGATCGATTCTGGCCTGTCTCGAATCGACATACCGGTCGTCGCCGGCCGGAGTCAGGGGCTTGATGCGCGTGAGCGGAATACTGGGGATCGTTGGGGGAGTTCGAGTCGGGGGAACGATGGTGTCGGCGGAGGATTTGGGACCAGTTGCGGTAAGAGCAGTGGTGCCGAAGGCCCAGTCCGAAAAATGAATCGTGATGGTTTTGCCGGCCAAGTTCGGCCAGAGTTCGGCCGCAGAGGCTTGCAAGGGTTTCGCCGTGACCCGAATCAACCGCGGACGCGGTTCGGCAGTCATTTGGATTATTTGGAAATAGGAAGCTTGGCGAAGCCGAATTCGAAGGCGGTGAATCGTTTGCCCGGCGACGTCTTTTTGTCCGAGATATTCTGCGGTCTCGAGCAGCGAAGCCAGGTCGACCGGCTGCCGGTCGAAGAACAGGGAAAAGGGGAAGGCGAGCGACAGGAAGGAGTCCGTTCGGTCCGGTTTTCGCGCCGCTTCTTGGATTTGAGGTAACGTCAAATGCCCAAAGAACCGGTCGGGCAGGCTGTCGCCGAGTTCTTCGAATAGATCGCTCGTTTTTCGCACCAATTGGGGGGAGCGTTCACGTTGAAATTCGACCCGGCATCTTTTTCTATCGCTTTCCGTCGGATCGCTCAGAACCGTCAGGCTGACGCCGAAGAAGTCGTAGCCCCGGTACTCGGTCAGCAGTTGCTCTAACAGTGCGGTCGGTTTTAAATCGGCGCCGGCGGCCGCCGCCGGCGAAATCAGAAACGACAGGCAGCAGACCGGCAGCGTCAGTACCGCCGAAAGTAAAGATTGGCTCATACCGGGCAATAACAGGTTACGGATTCTCTTTTCGGTTGTCCGAATCTGGAAAGCGGGCGGCGGATTGTCAAGCCGTCAACGGCAGGCCGGGTGCGAAGCCGCCGGTCGTTCAGTGACGAATCTCCAATACCAGCGCGGTGAGATTGTCGCGGCCGGAAGTCGCCAGGGCTTCCTTCACCAATCGTTCGGCCGGCGGAGAATCGACGAGATACGGCGGGGGATTACGGACGTATTTTTCGATATTGCGATCCCAAATGCCGTCGGTGATGCCGTCGGAACACAGTACGAGATCGTCCCCGGGATTTACCGTCAGCGATTCGATTTGCGGTTCGACCGGTTCTGGATTGCAACCGACCGATTGTTCCAATTGATTGCGCAACGGGTGGCTGCGGGCTTCTTTTTCGGTGATTTCGCCGGCTTTCAGCAAGCGGCCGGGAACGGTGTGGTCGTCGGACAACTGACGAAACTCTCCTTGTCCGGAAAGAAGGTAAATTCGGCTGTCGCCTACGTGGAGGAAGTGCAATTGAGACGAACTCAGCCAACAGAGGCTCAGGGTGGCCCCCATGCCCCGGCATTCGCTGTAGTATTGGGAGACGTGCCGCGCCCGCTGATGAATGCTTTGGCAAAAATCGAAGAGCAGTTTTTCGGGAGGTTGGGATTGTTGCCGGACGTTGCGTTGCAGTTCCCGGGAAACTAGTTCGGTGACGGTTTCCAAAATGATTTTGCTGGCGAACTCTCCGGCGTTGCCCCCGCCCATGCCGTCGCTGACGGCGAAGATGTATTCGTAGTCCGCCAGGGAAAGATCGCCGCGCTTGCCGAGGAAGTTAAGTTCCTCATGGTTGAAGCGTAGGCACAGAAAGGCGTCTTCGTTGTTCCGGCGAAACCGTCCCTGATGGGTTTGGGAAGACCAGATCAAGCGCCGCGGTTTGGTGGAAGATGCCGTCAATCCGTTTGTTTGAGTTTTTCTAAATCTTCGATCGTGAGTCCTTCTCCGGTTTCCAGGATGGTGGAGAATTCGAAATCGATGATGCAGAAACGTCCGAGATGAGGGTTGTAGGTGATGTTGCGGGCGAAGGCGTCGCCGTGCCGCACGCCATAAGATTCCAATTCGTCGAAGAGCTCTTCGACGCGTTTGTTTTCGATCTGTTGCACGATGTGTCCGCAGTTGGAAGTGACGAGATACAGCTCCGTTTCGGATTCGTTTAGCAACCGGGGCACGAATGGGCACTGCCGGGTTTCCAGATAACTCAGCACCCGCACTTCGTTCCGGAAGCGCAAATCCGCAAAGGGCCCCTGAAAGTATTTGTGGACCCGTCCGTCATAACCGACGCGTACCGTCGCTCGTTTGGTTTCCTTGACGGATCTCATTCTTCGACCGCGTGCGGAGGCCTGCCTGACGGTTGGCCGCAAGCCGGCGGTCGAGCGGCGGCTTGCGGCAGGCAGGGAAGCACCGGCCGGCAGAGACGCTCGTTGCGATTCCGGATAGTTATTGCCGAGTTATGGTCCATTAGTCGACAGAGAATCCAAATTGCGGAATTCGGAACTCCGCCCGGCGGATGGAGACGATGACCGAACTGTTCATACCTTTGTCAACGGACTGGCGACTAACGGCGAAACGGCAGATGAGACATGACTCCTGACGGCGATACGAATGTCAACAAGTCGTGAATAACCTGTCGGTAATTAATTCTTCCAGGTTAATAGTTATCGGCGACAATGGAGGGAGTGGATCGGCTGGCGGGCGAGTCAGCCCATGTTGGCGTAGCCGTATTAGTAAGTTGTTGCCAATTTGTCGTAAACCCTTTCATCAGACTTGGCAGCTTGTCGTCGTCGCCAGCCGATCCCTATCTCCATCTCGCAGAACTCCCGCGATTCTAACCGGCTGTTCGGGGCGGGCCAACCTTTTTTTGTCGGTCGCAGATTCGGTTGCCGGTCGCTCTTGAACTTGGGATCAAGCGGCTTTCTCCGCGCTGCCGGAGGAAGGGTTGAGGGAGACCAGGGGGAGGCGGATGCAACGGCCTTGAAACGAGAATCCCGGTACCAAGGTTTCCTTGATTCGGGGATTGGGAGGGATGCCGTTGCCGTTGACCCGATGAAAGCGGGGATCGAACGGTTCTCCGGTTTTGGCCAGGTATTGTCCCAATCCGGCTTTGTGACTCAGCTCGAGACTTTTCTGCTGCAAGGCTTCCAGTTGCCGAAGCGATTCGTGTTGGCCGGTTCGCTTGGCGGTTTGTTGGAGCAGGAACAATTCGTCGAGGATGCCTACCAGAGTTTCCAGCCATTGCCGGTTGCTGCGCTGGAGTCGGTCCCGTTCCTGTTGCAACTCGTCCAGCTGCCGATCGTTCGCTTCCTGCAATACGGTTTTCAATCGGTCTTCTCCGGTTTGGATGAGTGCGGAAATGGTCGCGGTCGTCTTCGCGGTCGAGCGGCAATTGCGGCTCCATTGTTCGGTTGCGTCGGAGACGAGTTCGGCGATTTTTTCGATGCCCTGCACTTTGGCGAGAGCCGAATCGAAATCCTCGGCATTGATTTGCCGCGATTTCCGAAGGGATTCCAAAACGAAGGGCAAGAGGTTGATCAAGACGCCCGAGACGAATGCGAACAGGGTCAGGGTCAAGATCCAGGTTTCCGGGCGGTGATTGAAAAAAACCAAGAGGCCGCCGGCGGCAACGAGCAACGACAGGCCGCCGGTGACGAAAGGCCATTTTTCGATTTTAGGATTTCGGGATTCGGAACGCATCTATTCCGAATTTACCGGGAGCGAACGGAAATTCAAGCAGTCTTGCCGGGTTCGGCGGAGTAACCGATCGATCGGTCGAGGGATGATTGACTTTCGGGGTTCGGCAACGAACGGTTTCGATAGAACGAGGCGGATGGCCCGTTTTCTGAGATTTCGGGTTTCGGATGATGACCGGGTGTTGTCGGCCATCGATTTCGATTTTTCTGTTTCGCCTCAATCGGGTCGCGGTCGTTTGGTGCTTCGATTCGTGATTCGCCGGCTAACACGGTTCGCCAGAGGGGATTTGGAAGGAAACAATTCTAGGAAGATTACTATTGGGGAAGCTGACGAAAATTTCCTGGCGAGGAAGATTCAGGCCCGCCAGCACCGTCCCGGAAACTGCTGCGTCGTTATTGATCCTTGACTCTGAGCTGGCTGGGGCCGAGAGTGGGCTAGCGTCGTTGCACCGGTAGCTCAATTGGATAGAGCATCTGACTTCGGATCAGAGGGTTGGGAGTTCGAATCTCTCCCGGTGTGCCAGCATCGTTCGACCAATTCCGAATTCGGCGAGGAAAGATCGGCTTGGTTCTGCGGCGCTGAAGTTAGGCCGCATTGCCGACGCGACCGGAATTCGATAGTGTCTTTTGGAGGACGTTTCCGCAGGCAGGCGGGACGTTCGCCTCCCCACGGCTGCCGTCGGGAGGTTTTATTCCAGCTGGCGATATCGCGGAAGCGAACGGATCGTCTGCCGTCGAAACGAAAGGCTCTCGGTATTGCAAGCCACCATGGGGCGGCTTGCAGGTTGATGCGATATCCGTTTCACTAGGACGGTCCGACCTGAGGAGTGTTGGGCCGTTAAATTGGGGACGAAACTCCGGTGCCGGAGTGCCCGGAGTGCGTTCGTGGAATCCCCAGTACCGATATTGGTGGATGACCGGTCGACGCTGTTTCCCGGGAATCGGAATGCATCCGCCGAATCGTTTGACGACCCGAATTCACGGTTCATGTTGCGAGCGATAGCAGCGGGCGATTCTGGGAATTGACCGGTGAGTTCACTTAGATCAGACTCCTTGGCACCGCCGTGGAATCAGATTCGTCGCATTCGTTCCGGAACGTCCGGAATCTGTTTGAATATTTTCGGATTCTTTCAGGGACTCAGCGTCAGATTCGAATCGAGGTGCAAATCGACCATGCTGACGTTTAATGTGATTGATGTGGAAACCGCCAACGCCGATCGGGCGAGTATTTGTCAAATCGGGATCGTGCGGGTTCGAGAAGGAAAAATCGAGGAATGGGAGGAGTGGAAGACCTTGGTGAATCCGAAATGCAGTTTCCATTCCATGAACGTTCGCGTTCACGGAATTCTCGAAGGAGACGTTCAGGATAGTCCCACGCTTCCGGCAATAATCAAGGAACTGCGGGCCAGGTTGCATGGTTCGGTCTTGGTCAGCCACTCTTCGTTTGATCGAGGTGCCATCGAGCGAGCTTTGCAGCGGTATGAGCTTGAACAGCTGCAGGTTAATTGGCTCGACAGCGTAAAAATTGCTCAGCGGGCTTGGCCGGAGAGAAAAGGACGTGGCGGTTACGGCTTGAAGAATCTGGCGGAGGAACTCGGCATCTCATTTGCGCATCACGATGCGCTCGAAGACGCTAGGGCAACTGCGGAAATCGTTTTGCGTGCTTGTGCCGCCGATAAAACCGATAGCGATTATTGGCGAAAACAATTTGTAACACCGGCAGTTTACTCGTCGTCAGGAGCGTCGAAGCCGGCAATGCGGAGGGACTACGCGAAAAACAGAGGAAACATTCTGTTTACCGGGAAGCTTGGTATCTCTAGGCGTGAAGCGGTCGAATTGGCGGCGAATGCCGGTTTCGGTGTGGTCGATCTTGTCTGTGATCGGGTAACGATGCTGGTCATCGGGAATCGGGGGCGGGTAAGGTCGGACGGTAACGTGAAGAGTCGTAAACTTCGAATGGTGGAGGAACTGATCGAACAAGGAGCCGATATTCAAATACTTTCCGAAACCGATTTTTTTGAAGTCGTTGGCATTAGCTCTGATGGTGGACAATTAGAAAGGACTGTTAGGCGTTGACATTTCCCGGTTATGGCGGTGATTCATTGACGTCGCATGGCCAAAAAGACCGACAGATATCTCAATCGTTTCAACACCGAGTGGCTCAAGGGGGCAAAAAATAGGACAAGTCGGGATTTCGAGCCGGATGCCAGTCTCGGTGGCTTCACGTGATAAACACCGTATTCACGACTTGCTATCGCGTTGAGGAGAATCGAGGAAAATGTTCATTGGACCGGAAGGGCGAGCAACAATGACGATCTCGGAGGGGCCTATGCCCGATCAGCTCAGTCTCCATAATTCACTGGCATCTGTAACGGAGACTGGGGAAAACTCCTCGGAGCGAAGCGACACCGAATTGGTTGAAGCGACAAGAGATGGTGAGTTAACGGAAAAACTATCGCGTCGCATTCAAAGATCAACCGAGACAGCGGAGGGCATGCAGGGATGAATCTACCGGCAGGCGGCATTGCCGAAAAAAACACCCTGATTCCGGCGGAGCAGGTGAAGGAGAAACTAAAGGACGCTGAGCCGTTTATTTGACTGGACATTCCTTAAAAGAATAGTATGATTGAGCGCGATTTTAAGATGATGAAGCTGCACATGAAGATTGCCTGCGATTTTCTCACCTAGCAAGGCGATGACGATTTTGTCGTGCTCCATGGTGTGATCAGCAATGCCGAAAAGCGGGGATGGGATGTCATATCAACCATTCGCCTTACCGAGGGAAAATTGGCCGACAAACTAAAATCATCTTGATTTCGAGGTCATTGACCAGCACCATCAAGTGAAAACTATCGTTTATATCGGAAAAAACAGGAGATCTGGGTGCCTGATATAACCCTTATTCTCGAGTTGTTGTGCTGTCAGTTGTTGATTTTAGTCGAATGAGAAGTTGAAAAAAAGTAGCGGATACCGTATTAGGCATTCGTCATCTGCGACCATGAACGTAAGTAACAACAAAGACAAGAGAGTCCGACCAGCTGGAGGAACACGATTTTATCGGTGCTTTACAGGTGAATCCGTTTCCCTCTACTCAATCATTTCAAAAACAGGATATTCCTTGAGATTCGTCTTAGGGTGCTCGCAAATATAAAGTAAATAATAACTTGCTAAATCATTCAAACTCAGACTTCCTGACATGACCTAACCATAGAAACGATTAAAATTCATCAAAAGCCAATAAAATCAGCTTTTTTCGAAAAATGCGGTTGACATTTCGAAATTTTGTGCTAATAATAAAATTGTGCACAAATGCGAATCACGGAACTCGTTTAATTTCGATTCTCAGCCTCAAAATGCGATCGTTATCGATGGCCAAATTGCGATGTCATCGCAAGACGGCATGACCTGTTATTTTTCCGATTTGGAACCGATATTTCAGCATGCCGATAAAGACCAGGCTTCGCGGCGCCTGATCATTGGCATGCTTCATGTGATGAATAAGATTTCTCAGAAACGTTTGACCGAAGTGTTTGGAGTCCATCGAAACACGGTGTCGTCTACCTCGGCTCAATTCCGTGCTAAGGGAATGGCTTCTTTCTTTGAAAAAAAAACGGGTCGAGGCCGCACAGTTCTGACTCCAAAGATCATTGAATCAGGAATTCAACTGCTAGCCGAGGGGAAGAGTCAACGCGGTGCCGCCAAGGTTCTGGGAATCAATCCGGTCACCTTTCATTTGGGTTGTAAAGCGGGACTGATTCAAGTGCCGTCAAAGCCTCAGACTTCCTGACATGACCTAACCATAGAAACGATTAAAATTCATCAAAAGCCAATAAAATCAGCTTTTTTCGAAAAATGCGGTTGACATTTCGAAATTTTGCGCTAATAATAAAATTGTGCACAAATGCGAATCACGGAACTCGTTTAATTTCGATTCTCAGCCTCAAAATGCGATCGTTATCGATGGCCAAATTGCGATGTCATCGCAAGACGGCATGACCTGTTATTTTTCCGATTTGGAACCGATATTCCAGCATGCCGATAAAGACCAGGCTTCGCGGCGCCTGATCATTGGCATGCTTCATGTGACGAATAAGATTTCTCAGAAACGTTTGACTGAAGTGTTTGGAGTCCATCGAAACACGGTGTCGTCTACCTCGGCTCAATTCCGTGCCAAGGGAATGGCTTCTTTCTTTGAAAAAAACGGGTCGAGGCCGCACGGTTCTGGCTCCAAAGATCATTGAATCAGGAATTCAACTGCTAGCCGAGGGGAAGAGTCAACGCGGTGCCGCCAAGGTTCTGGGAATCAATCCGGTCACCTTTCATTTGGGTTGTAAAGCGGGACTGATTCAAGTGCCGTCAAAGCCTTTGAAGACGGAGGCTCTCGAAACCGAGAAAAAGCTGGCTAAGGCCACGGAACGTTCCGAACGAAATACCAAGGACCAGCAGACGTCGAGAGGTCGTGCGACTCATGACGTGATGGGGCGTCAGTTGGCTGCCAAGGGGAAATTGGCGGCGGCAAAGCCTACTTTCGACAAGGCCCATAAAGCCGTGGAAAACGGTGGCGTCCTAACCGCCTTGCCGATCTTGATTCAAGAAGGATTGCATCATGGGGTCCACGAATATCTGAAGCTTTCGAAAGGTTATTACGGCGTGACGACGATTTTGAATTTTCTCGCCTTTCTCAGTTTGGCCAGGGTTCGGAATCCTGAAGCTATCCGCTATGAAGCCCCGGGCGAATGGGGAATTATCCTGGGCTTGGACCGATGCCCTGAAGTTAAGACCTTGCGAGGGAAATTACGCCATCTGTCCGAAAACGAATGGTCGGTTCGGACTTGGCAAAAGAACGTGTTCCGTGATTGGATGAACCAACCGCAGAATGCCGCGGCGACTTTGTTAGTCGATGGGCATTCCAAGGTTGATACCGGTCGCCGGGGAAATCTTCCCAAGCACTATGTCTCGCGAGAGAAGCTATGTCTTCCCGCTACGGCGGGTTATTGGCTTGATGCCTTGGGAGGCAGTCCTTTGATGTGCCTGCATCAAGCTCTCGACCCCAAAATGGTGGCAATGATCGAACAAGTGATCGTCCCGGAATTGAGACAGAACGGGAAAGTGGGAGAACCGGGTCCTGACCTGACCCGAACCACTTCGATTGATCCCTCGGTTACTTTAGTATTCGATCGCGAAGGATGGTCTCCGAAATTATTTGAGAATCTAGCCAAAGCCGGCATCGCGGTGATTACTTGGACCAAGAATCGGCAAAGCGAAGATTGGTCGGCAACCGCCTTCCGGGAAACCGAAGTCCCCCGGTACGGCCCGGCGGAAACTCTCACGAGAAAAATGTGGTTGGCCGAACAAACCATGCCACTAACCAAACGCCTGAACGTCAGGGAAATCAGAAGACGGCTTGAAGATGGCAGGCAGTTGTCAATGGTGACTGCCCATCCGACTCTGTCGAGGCCCCAAGTCGCTGGAGCAATGTTTTCAAGGTGGTCTCAAGAAAACTTCTTTAAATATATGCGACAAGAATTTAATTTGGATTCCTTAACCACTCAGGGTCTCGAAGAAATCGATCCTGAAGCCCGAGTCGTCAATCCCGAAGCTCGACAACTGAACAAAGAAATGAAACTAACCAAGCTTCGGCCAGGCCGACTCAGAAATCGATTGGCTGAACCGGCTTTGTCAAGAAACGTTCGAATGAAATATGAATCTGAATCAGCCCAAGCCGAATCCGAAGCGCAAACCTTAAAAACAAAGCTCGAAGCAACCCCGACGCACGTCAAAAATGGACAGTTATCAGAACCACTGCAAACCTTGCCGTCCGTCGATCGATTAATCTATGATACGATCCGGATGATGGCTTATCGAACCGAAGTACGAATGATGAGCCCGATAATCCTGGCTCAAGGAAAAAAGCGCAACGCTCGCAAACTGCTTCAAGCTTTATATCGGGCCAAAGCCAATATTATTCCTGAAGATCAAGCGAAGTCATTACGGGTTCGAGTTCTTGGGCTTGGCAGCACTGGATTAGATCAAGCGCTCAACGGATTATTTTCCGAATTGAATGGATTAGGCGCGACTTATCCTGGGACAGATCTTCGAATGATTTACGAACTCGCGAATTGAAAATAATGCACAAAACAAATTTAGCAAGGTCAGGAAGTCTGAAACTATGCTACGATGCATTGCGGATGAAAAAACATCAATTAATAGGGAGAAATACAACCAACTGAGTTGGCTCTCTAATGAACGAGTAAGACGTAATTGGTTAGCCAGTGAGGCCTTGTCTCTTGGTCGAGGTGGTATTGAACGCGTTCATGAAGCTACCGGTGTCAGTCGCAATACTATTCGATCGGGAATCAAAGAGATTAAAAATGGTCAGGTTCTTAATGAAGAACGTCAACGGAAAACAGGAGCGGGACGGAAATCATTAAAAGAACTCGATCCGACCTTATTGTCAGATCTCGATGACTTCATTGAACCGGAGACTCGAGGAGATTTTGAAAATCCACTTCGATGGACCTGCAAAAGTGCCCTGCGATTAAAAGAACAATTGAATCAAATGGGACCTAAGGTAAGTGAACGGTCAGTTAATCAATTGCTTCATGATATGGGCTATAGTCTTCAAAGCAACAAAAAGACCTTAGAAGGCAATCAGCATCCTGACCGAGATCAACAATTTCAATTTATGGAACGCAAAACTCAGAAATTTCAGAAAACCAATCAACCGGTGATTTCGGTGGATGCCAAGAAAAAGGAAAACCTAGGCCGGTACCGTAATCCAGGGAGAGAATGGAGGCCCGTAGGAGACCCCGAACTGGTCAACATGCATGACTTTCCCGATAAAAACCAATCGAAAGGCGTTTCCTATGGCGGGTATGATGTCCAGGAAAACACCGGATGGGTTAGCGTGGGAACTGATCATGATACTGCGGAGTTCGCAGTAGAAACGATTCGCCGGTGGTGGTTATCAATGGGACGAAAAGTATATTCCGATGCCAAGGAACTATTGCTCATGGCTGACGGAGGAGGATCGAATGGCAGTCGTAATCGGTTGTGGAAAACTGAATTACAAAAATTAGCCGATGAATTAGGATTGGAAATTACGATTTGTCATTTCCCTCCGGGAACCAGCAAGTGGAATAAAATTGAACATCGAATGTTTTCATATATTTCACAAAATTGGAGTGGTCGTCCTTTAACCGATCATTAAACTGTAGTGGATTTGATCGGTAATACCACAACCAAATCAGGGTTGAAAATCGAATGCGAATTGGACAAAAAACACTATCCTACAGGAAAGAAAATTAGCGATGAACAATTCCAGGAATTGAGCATCAAAAGGAATAGTTTTCATGGAGAATGGAATTATACGATAGAACCTAATAAAAAATAAAATTAAATACAATCAAATGTTCAAGTTATAAATGCGAGAGTCCTAAGTTGACCGATGTGGTTCAAATTTCAAAAATATTTCGAGTTTTGAGAGAGATGGCACGATTTATGCTTCAAACGAAGGTGGACAACGTGTCGCTTGACGCTTCGACCAAATATCGTGCGTCGCGCATGCCAGCCTTCGGTGCCCTCAGCGCACTGAAAACATGGCCCGTCTTAGTCCCACTACGCACCGAGACGTATTTTCGGTGTCCCGCATTAGATGAGAAATATCGTCCGGCGGGTTGCGGGTTCCAGCAACCTGCCGGATCTTCCTTTTTCCGCCGGTTCGAATCGGCGTCGAACCGAAGGGTTCGACGGTGGCGGTAACGGAACGCGACGGGCGGGATGGTAGATCCCGAGCGGTTACAAAACGCCGTGCGTAGGCCGATTCTCGCGGAGAGCCGGTCGAGGCGACCGGGATTCGGCGGCAACATCGAGCGTAATTGCAATCTTTCGGTAAATCGTGTTCCCTAGGTCGGCAAATGGCCGGCCCGGAACCAGGAACCAGATCTCTCGGCATGACTCTGTTGCTGTTGGGGAGGGTTTCGAATTTACCGACGGTTTGGTCGAATTGCCTGGCCGCTTTCGTTCTCGGGGGCGGTACCGGCGTTGAGCAGGGGGCGTGGCTGATGTTGGGAGCGACCTTGCTTTATTTGGGCGGCATGTATCTCAACGATGCGTTCGACGCCGCATACGACCGGCGATATCGGCAGGAGCGGCCGATCCCCGCCGGCGACATCGGAGAACGTGCGGTGTGGCTTGGGGGAAGCGCTTTCCTAGGCCTAGGGTTTGTGACGTTGACGTTCTGGGCTCAGGCGTCGGTGTCCCTGGCGATACTCTTGGTGACTTCGATTTTGGTTTATGACGCCGTTCATAAACTCCTTGCCTGGTCGCCGTTGTTGATGGCCTTGTGCCGATTGGTTTTGTTTCTGACGGCGGCTTCGGCCGGGGACAGTCAAATTGACGGCTTCGTACTTTGGTGTGCCCTGGCGTTATTTTTCTATGTGGTCGGATTGAGTTTCGTCGCTCGTCATGAGAGCTCGGGCGGAGTGGTCCTTCATTGGCCGAGCCTGTTTCTCCTCGCACCGGCCCTGCTGGCCCTGGTAGTCAACGATGGCGTTTATCGTTGGGCCGGCTGGGTCACGATTATCGCTTACCTTTTTTGGGTAGCGTTCAGTTTATCCCATCTTTATTGGACCACCCGGCCCAATATCGGCAAGACGGTCTCCCTGCTCTTGGCAGGCATCGTTTTGGTCGATCTGATGGCCCTTGGCATGCAGGGCGTCGTTTTATCGGTGGCGATGTTGGGGATGCTGCTTGCGGCGCTCTTGATGCAGAAATACGTGCCGGCTACCTGAAGCGGATAGTCGGATTCGGCATAATCTCCGTCTCCATTAACGGTATCGGCAATGGCGAAGTAGCGGCCGGAGAACTTTCCGGTCAGGAATCCTGATTCGTCTCGCCAATTCGGGTTGCGATTCCGGTAATCATGCGGGCTTGTAGCGCCGGAGTTCTCCGTCCCCTGATCCATTGCCGATAGCATCGGCGGAATCGTCCGAAAAGGGCACCTCGATAATTCGTTCAGGGTTCGGTTTTGTCGTGGTGGTCGGACTGCCACAAGAAGCGATTGACGGCGTCCAGGTACGCCTTGGCGCTGGCTTCGATGATGTCTGTGCTCGCTCCCGTGCCGTAGACGGTTTTTTGTCCCTCGAATTCCACTTTGACCGTGACCTCTCCCAAGGCGTCCTTGCCTTGGGAGGCGCTTTGCAACGAGTAGTCTTTTAAGCGTCCTCCGGTTCGGGTCAATCTTTCGATCGCCTTGAAGGCGGCATCGACCGGTCCGTCGCCGAGACTGGCGTCCCTCAGGACATTGTCTTTTCCGGAAGCTTCGGCCCGGACCCGTTTGAGTTGCACCGTGGCGGTCGGAACGGTGACCGTGCCGCTGGTGACGCCGACGTAATCCAGGCTCCATGTTTCGGGCGCCTCGGCGATTTGTCCTCTGGCTAAGGCTGCCAATTCGTTGTCGTAGACGAATTTCTTCTTGTCGCCGATTTCCTTGAATCGGGACAGGATGGCGTTGATTTCCTCTCGGGACATTTTGAATCCCAAGAACTCCAGCCGGGAAGCGACCGCGGCACGGCCGCTGTGTTTGGTTAAGGGTAATTCTGTTTTCCCCCAGCCGATTTCGATCGGATCCATGATTTCGTAAGTCTCGCGCTTTTTGAGAATTCCGTCCTGATGGATGCCGCTGCTGTGGGCGAAGGCGTTTTCTCCGACGATGGCCTTGCTGCGTTGTACGGTGAGACCCGACATTCGCGCCACCAAGCGGGAAGTGCGGACGATTTCTTCGGGATTGATCGTGCATTCCAACTCGGGGAAGGCGTCGGGTCGGGTTCGGATGGCCATGACGATTTCTTCGAGGGCCGCATTGCCGGCCCGTTCGCCGATCCCGTTCATCGTGCATTCGACCTGTCGAGCTCCCGCTTGCACGGCCGCCAAGGAATTGGCGACCGCGAGTCCGAGGTCGTTGTGGCAGTGGATGCTGATGATGGCATTGCCGGATTGGAATTCGGGGATCGATTCGTAGAGCCGGCGGATCAGCGCTTCGAATTGAGCCGGCACTGCCCAACCGACCGTGTCGGGTATGTTAATGGTGGTCGCTCCGGCGTCGATGGCCGCCCGGCAAACTTTGACCAGAAATTCGGGTTCGGTGCGCGAGGCGTCTTCCGGCGAAAACTCAACGTCCTCGACGTAGGTGCGGGCCCGTTTGACTCCCTCGACGGCCAGCCGGAGGATGGCATCCTCGGCCTTGGCGAGTTTATACTCTCGATGGATTTTGGAGGTGGCGAGAAAGACGTGGATTCGGCTGCGGTCGCCCGCCGGTTTCACGGCTTCGCCTGCGGCATCGATATCCTTGTCGACGCAACGAGCCAAGCCGGCGATCACCGGCGTTTTCAATTCGCGCGCGATCGTTTCCACCGAAACGAAATCGCCTTCGCTGATGACGGGAAATCCGGCTTCGATGACGTCCACCCGCAGATTCTCGAGTTGCCGGGCGATCGCCAACTTTTCGCGAAGGTTCATCGAGGCGCCGGGACATTGCTCGCCGTCTCTTAGCGTGGTGTCGAATATGGTTATTCGCTTGGGATTCATTGATTTGATCGACTGCTTGCTTTCGTCGGTTTTCTGCCGTTGAAGCAAAAAAAAACCTCACCGCCGTTTGAAAGGCGGTGAGGTGTGCATAGCATCTGAGAAACTACCGTCCCGCCGCCGGATTGCCGGTCAGCAATCCAACTGCTTTTAGGAGCAGGGTCTCAGTTTTATTCCACATGAGGCCGTCACCCTAATCGCTAATCGTTCGTTTCGTCAAGGGGAAATAATGAGTCGTTTCTATTTGGGTGCCGCTGGGGAATCGCCGTGTTGGATTCGGTGCCGGTCCGGTTCGAGCCGATTCATCGCTCCGTTTCTCTGGGGCCGTTCTCGGTCGGGACGGTTGGGCGGGGAGGAGTTTGCTTCCGCCTGGGTAACTTGAGGTTTTTCCGGTGCCCGTTGCCGTGCGGAAAAGACGACGTCGCCGGTTCGGTTGTGAGCCGGCGAATTGTTCCGCTTCGGACAATTTCGGGGGCCGCAATGCGGAAGGTCAGTCGCTCCGTTCGTTTCGCTCAAGGACTGTTTCGGACGATGCCAAGGGACGCAATCGGGTTTTTTGAATCCGGAAACTTCCCGATTGCGTTTTGGGAATTGTCTGTTAGGTTTAAGCCATGGCTCAGCTGTCGAGAAGGAAGAAAAGGGATGCCAAGGCGATGATGTTGGGCGTGGGTCTCGACTCTGACGGCCACAAACGGGTCAGCCGGGGAGAGAACTTCACCTTGATCGGGGGAACCAAGGATACTCATGAGGCTATGATCGAAAAATCGATCAAGATCAACGAGAAGTTGGCCGACCGAGGCAAAGCCTTGGAGGAAGTGACCCACGAAGAATTTTCCGAGATCGCCCATTCGGTCGGCCTCCAACGCCACGAGCCCGAGGAAGATTGACAGGTATCCGTCAGTTTTGTTCCTGGCAGTTCGGCGGCCTTCGGCACCGCCTTGGCTTTTCTTTGGCACCGGTGGTTATCGAGCTGGAAGCGAAGCTTGCAGGCTGACGCTGATTTTCGCCTCCTGAGGTCTTGTTTTTTTTCGTCCCATCGCCGACAGGCTTCGATGTGGAACGACGCAATTCGGCAAGGCGGACAGCGACCCCGGACGATAACTCTTGACTTCTGTTTCCCGGCGGCAATCGTTTCCCAAGAAGGATCGCCGGAAGGTCCGCGTCGGCGGCAACCGGAAATAACGTCAGGAATCGCCGGATTCGAAACCGGCCGGAAACTGAATCGGTAGGGGATCATGTGGAGCGCGTACGTTTTGCCGCTCGGGCCGGCGCCTCGTCGAGCTTGGGCGAACGGGAATGGAAGGGAATGATTCAAGACCTCTCGAATGAGTGATTCGACTTACTGGTTTCTGGTGGTTTATACGCTGGTGGCGATCGGGTTCGCGATCGTGCCCTTGGGAATCGCCCGGTTATGGGCGTTCTATTATTCGCCGAGAAAACCGGGAGCCGAAAAGAACGCCTCGTTCGAGTGCGGCCTGGAGGCGAAAGGCGACGCATGGGTGCAGTTCAAGGCGGAGTACTATTTGTATGGCATTCTCTTTCTCGTCTTCGAAGTCGAGACGATATTCTTGTTACCTTTTGCCGTGGCTTATGCGGGATTGCCGTTCGGAGCGGTCATGGCCATGGCCGTTTTCGTCTTTCTGTTCGTGGAAGGATTGGCTTGGGCTTGGGCCAAGGGTATTCTCGGTAACCGCTGAGCGGGGCATCGTCACATGACTGAAGGATTGCACGGAGAATTACAGAAGCACGGCGTCTTCACGACCACCTTGGAGGGCATCCATAATTGGGGGCGCCGCAATTCGGTTTGGCCGCTTCAGTTCGGTTTGGCCTGCTGCGCTATCGAGATGATCGCGACCAGCATGGCGCGCTACGATTTGGCCCGGTTCGGCGCCGAAGTTTTTCGTCCCTCGCCCCGGCAAGCCGATCTGATGATCGTCGCCGGTACGGTGACCAAGAAAATGGCTCCCCAAGTGGTCAGGCTCTACAATCAAATGCCCGAACCCAAATACGTCATCGCGATGGGAGCCTGCGCTATCTCCGGCGGTCCGTTCAAGCAAGGGTACAACGTGCTCAAAGGTATTGATCGGTTTCTTCCCGTCGACGTGCACATCCCTGGCTGTCCTCCCCGCCCGGAGGCCTTGTTGCATGCTTTCATGACTTTGCAACGCCAGATCGATCGTCAAAAGTTGACGGGGGACGAGCGTCCCCGTCATTTGCGCGCCGAGGCGCCTTCCGAATATCCGGTGCCGCAGTTCGGCAAGAAGGATTTGACGCCGGGAAAAAACGCCGCCGTTTGGTCGCCGCCGGTTTCGACTCGATCCGGTTGAAGTTCGGTTGACCATGGACGAAAGCGTAACAGTCCTGAAGCGGATCGAGGAGGCGTTGCCCGAGGCTGCCGTATCCCGAGTGATCAATCCGAGTCCGTCCGGTCAGCATTCCCTGCTGGTCGAGCCGAAAGACCTGTTGGCGGTCGCCCGTTTTTTACGGGACGATCCTCAGTTGGGTTACGACTTTCTTTCCAATCTGACCGGCGTCGATTGGCTCGATCGCACCGTCAAAAACAAGGTCAAGAAAATCGAAATTCGCGAGGGCGAAGAAACGGAAGTCGACGTCGTCGAAGAACAGCAGATCCCCGGTTGCCTGGAGGTGGTTTTTCATCTGTATTCCCTGTCCCGAAAGCAAGGCCCTCTGATATTGCGCACTCGCACCGTCAATCGTACGGACCGAGTCGCCTTGCCTTCTTTGGTGTCCGTCTGGCGAAGCGCGGAATTTCAGGAACGGGAGGTCTACGACCTTTACGGCGTCGTTTTCGAAGGGCATCCGGATTTGAGGCGGCTTCTGATGTGGGACGAATTCGAGGATCATCCCATGCGTAAAGATTATATCGAACCGGACGATTACGAATACGAACCCACGCCTCACGGCCGGGTCTTGGAAAAACTCGATCGCTCCTGATTCGATGCCTGTCCCCGAATTCGATCCGCCGACCGCGGCGACCGGTTACTCGCTGAAACAGCGAGAGGGGGAGGAAGGCGAGCTGCTGGAGATTTCCATGGGCCCCCATCATCCTTCCACCCACGGCGTTTTCCGCATGGACGTCGCCTTGGAAGGCGAGCGCGTGGTCCGGCTTAAACCGGTCTTCGGTTATCTGCACCGCAACCATGAAAAGATCGCCGAGGAAGTGACCTGGCTTTCTTCCATGCCTTATACCGACCGGCTCGATTATTTCAATTCGATGACCAACAATTGGGCCTATGCTCTTTCGGTCGAAACCCTCGCCGGCATCGAACCGACCGAACGGGCCGAGTACATTCGGGTCATCGTCGCGGAACTTACCCGGTTGCTAAACCATACCTGCTTGATCGGGTTCCTTGTCATGGACATGGGAGCGTTGGGCACTCCGTTGATGTATGCTTTCCGGGAGCGGGAAAAAATCCTGGACCTGTTCGAGGCTCTGAGCGGTTCCCGGATGATGTGCAATTATCTGCGCTTCGGTGGGTGCCGGTGCGACTTGCCCGCCGACTGGTTGACCGAGATGAATCGGTTCCTCGGAGAATTCGACCGGTTTCTGGACGACTACGAGAAGTTGCTGACCGGAAATGAAATCCTTCAGGCTCGAACCCAGCAAGTGGGTTCGCTGCCGGCCGAATTGGCGATCAGCGCCGGGGTCAGCGGGCCGATGCTCCGGGCCAGCGGGGTCGGTTACGATATCCGCAAGGTCGATCGGTACGGCATTTACGACCGGTTCGATTTCCGGGTGCCGCTCGGCGAGGTAGGCGACGTCTATGATCGCTACATGATCCGGATTTTGGAAATGCGCGAGTCGCTCGGGATTCTGCGCCAAGCGGCCCGGGACCTTCCCGAGGGCCCCATAGTAAATTCCAAAGCCCGGTTGCGGGGATTTCGTCCCAAGCCCGGAGAGGCCTACGGCAGAATCGAGGCGCCCAAGGGCGAATTAGGATTCTATTTGATAAGCGACGGTTCGCCTCAACCCTACCGCTACCGGGTCCGGCCTCCCAGCCTCGTCAATTTGACTGTCCTCGAGGACATGTGCCTGGGACACACCGTGGCCGACGTGGTGGTGATTCTGGGCAGCGTGGATATCGTTCTGGGCGAAGTCGACCGCTAGTCGCCTATTCGGCCGGCAGTAGGCTCAATTCGACGTCGTCCGGCCATTTGGCGCCTTGATCGATCCAGGCTCGTAAGAGGGAGATTTGCGTCTTCTTGATTTTGGGATATTTCTTCCGGTTGTCGATCGGCGGCATTTCCATCTCTTTGATCAGGTCCGCCGAAAAATGAATGAAGGGACTTTTCGCGCTATTGCCGACGACGATCGCCGCCTCCTTGCTGCTGCCGCCATCAATTGTGGTTTGGCGCTTGTTCATGAAGTATTTGCTTTTGGCGCGAGGTTTGGCCCCGTGACAACCGAAACAGGATTTTTCCAAAATCGGTTTGACGTCCCTGGCGAAATCTATGGTCCTTTCGATGGGGTCGGGCAACTTGCTAAGGTCCGGTTCTTCGGCCGACGAGGAGTTGGCGATGGCGAAAAGACCGATAACGGCGAACGAAAGAAGTTTCTTCATAAGGTGCAGTCTCAATGGCCCGGGTTCGGTTCGATACGGAGGCTGATGCCGTTTTGCGAATCGAAGTGTGTCGTGTGTCGTTGGTTAGATGGATTAAAGAGATTCTCGTTCAATCGACGGCGACCCATTGCCGGGATTGGGCCGATTGCAGCACGGCGTCGCATACCTTTTGCGAAATCAACGCTTCCTTGAAATCCGGTTTGGTCGGTTCGCCTTTCGCGATTCCTTCCAGGAAATCGGCCACTTGGTGCACGAACGTGTGTTCGTAGCCGATTTGCAGCCCGGGAACCCACCATTTGTCCATATAGGGCATGTCGCCGTCGGTGACGTGGACCGACCGCCAGCCCCGCACCCGGGAGTCGTCGCCGTGATCGAAGTATTCCAGCCGATGCAGATCGTGCAAATCCCACTTGATCGAGGCTTTTTCGCCGTTGATTTCGAAAGTGTATAGCGCCTTGTGGCCGCGGGCGTAGCGGGTGGATTCGAAGAGGCCGAGCGAGCCGTTACCGAATCGGCACAGGAAGGAGCAAGCGTCGTCGATCCCGACTTCCTCGACCTTTCCGGTCAGGTTGTGCATTCGCTGTTTGATGAAGGTTTCGGTCATGGCCGTCACTTCGCCGATGCCCCCGTTAAGCCAGATAGCGGTATCGATGCAGTGAGCCAGCAAATCGCCGGTCACTCCGGAGCCGGCGGCCTTGACATCCAGCCGCCAGAGCCCGGCGCCGCCTTGCGGCAAATCAGAAGAGATGGTCCAGTCTTGAAGGAAGTTGGCCCGGTAGTGGAAAATCTTTCCCAACCGCCCCTCGTCGATGAGTTGCTTGGCCAAGGTCACCGCCGGCGTGCGCCGGTAGTTGTACCAGACCGTGTTGGCGACTCCGGCCTTTTCGACCGCTTCGACCATGGTTTTGCCTTCTTCGGCGTTCATGGACAGCGGTTTTTCGCACAGGATCATTTTCCCGGCGGCCGCGGCGGCCAAGGCGATTTCCGCATGGGTATTGTTAGGGGTGCAGATATCGACGGCGTCGATATCGTCGCGGTTCACAATCGCCTTCCAGTCGGTTTCGATGGATTCGTATCCCCATTGGGCGGCGAAAGCTTCGGTGTTGTTCCGATCCCGGCCGCAAACCGCCTTGAGCCGGGGAGCGTATTCCAGATCGAAGAAATTACCGACCTTGCGCCAAGCGTTGGAATGGGTCCGTCCCATGAAGCCGTAGCCGACGAGTCCTACGTTCAGATCTTTCTTGCTGCTCATGATTTCTGAAAATGAAGGGGGATCGCTGCCTCTTAGTTCCAGCCGTGGGTATTCCGAACGGTGATCATTTTTTCCAGGATGGTGTTCCAGGTCGACGATATTTCCAGCATGGCGTTGGAGAACATGCATCCGTCCCAGCAGATGTGGCGGATGCCTCGCTGTTCGGCGTCCTTGAGCCAGTATCCGGCGCACCGGACGATGTCGAGTTTACCGTTGGGATCGTCGGCCGGACAGTGTTTGCCCGTCTTTTCATGATCGCCCGCTCCGTGGACTTCGCCGTTATTTTGCGCCACGTGAAAATCGATGGTCCATGGTCGAAGCTTGTCGGTCATGGTTTCGTAGGCCCGATAGAAATCTTCTTCGGAATAATCCGGTTGGAGCAGGGCGTGTTCCGGAGCGTTGTAACCTAGGAGGTAGAGATAGGTATGGGCCAAGTCGGCTTGGAATCCGACCGTTTCCGGCTGGCCGACCTCCTCCAGAAGATCCAGCATGTCTTTCCAGCTGTGCATGCCGGCCCAGCAAATCTCTCCTTCGGCCGCCAACCGTTCGCCGTGGTCGGTCGCGATCTTCGCGGCTTCCCGGAACGTTTCGGCGATTCTTTTGGTGTTGGCGACCGGATTCTGCCGCCACTTTTCGACTCCGAACTCGGCCGAATCGATGCGAATGACGCCGTATTGGCGAATGCCGTGCCGGTTGAAGATGTCGGCGATCCGGCACCCGACTTTGACGGCTTCCAGGAATTTCTGACGAGCGGTTTCGTCGCCCATCGCCGAATCGCCGACCGTGCCCGGCCAGACCGGCGCGACCAACGATCCTACGGTAAAGCCTTTGGAGGCGATCCGGTCGGCAATGGCACGGATTTCGTCGTCGCTGGACTTGGGATCGGTGTGGGGAAGAAAGAGGAAATAGTCGATGCCCTCGAATTTCTGACCGTCGACTTCTGCCGCTTGGGTCAATTCCAGCATGCGATCCAGGCTGATGGAGGGTTCTTGGCCTTCGTCGTCGCCCTTGCCGACTAAGCCGGGCCACATCGCGTTATGCAATTTCGGGGATTTGCCGTTGCTTTTGCTCATTTCTCTTGGGGTTGCGGCGGTAATTCGAGTGGAAGGAATTTAGAAAAACAGAAGAAAATGAAAAGTTTTTTCGTGATACCCGTCCCAAGCGCACCGAGAAATCTCTTGGGGTGGTCGAGATCGGAGTCTTCGTGAATTCGAGAGCTCGAGGTTCTGGTCCGAGGGAACTTTCTCCCATTTTCAAGAGGTTTTCAGCTTTTCGGAAGCTTATCCAAGGGCTTGGAGAATCAATTCCAGGTCGTAACTGCCTGCGTATTTGAGTTGTCTTTCGTTCCTGAATTTCCCGTTGCCCGTCTCATCGTTCTTGCCGTCGCGCCTTCCGGCGACGGTTCCAGCTCCGACGCCGGCAAGCCTGCGGTACCGTTTGCGCAAACTCAAGGCTTTTCGTTCCTGAATTTCCCGTTGTCTGCCTCATCGCTCTTGCCGTCGCGCCTTCCGGCGACGGTTCCAGTTCCGACGCCGGCAAGCCCTGCCCATTTATCACAAGTGCTTACCGGCCAACAGCTTGAATTTGTTGCAGTAGATGGGCATGACGCTGCCGAATATCGGTCGCTGCCTAACCCAGGTTTGTCAATCTTGGCTAGAAAGTGCGTATTTCCTAGGGCATTTAATCATTTTAGAAACCGTAGGGCACTACATTTCCATTATTTTGTGATTTAAGCCTAGGGCCAAACCTGGGATTTACGCACTCCTCCTGGGGCCGAATTAATGTCCCGGGCTTCATAGACTTCCTGTTGCTTCGGTTCCGCGGAAACGGCTCGGCGCACGGGAACGGTCGTGCCATCGATTCGGCGATAAACCCCGGTAACCCGCTTGGGGTCGTTCAAGTTATTCCGAATCGTATTCCAGCTGTCTGTGATGCCCTTGGCTCGTAAGCGCGTTCTAATCTTTTGAACCCATTGGCAGGCCAACACGGAAAGGAACAGATGTCCCTTCGCATGTCGGGAGGTTCGATGGTAGATGGGGCGCAAACCGAGTTCGGATTTGAGAGATCGGAACACCGCTTCCAGATCCGTCAGCGTGACATAGATTTTCCAGAGAGTTTGCTCCTCCCACTGATCCTGGTCGGTTTGCAAGCAAGTCACTCCGGGATGAGAGGCTTTGGAGCCGGGCTTGAGACGATGTTCCCAAGTGATTGCTTTGGCGTTCCTGGCGTTTTGGTCAGCGGCGATCACTGGGAGGTCGCAATGTGGTGACGCCGCCGAGTATTGTTGCTTCAGACGGCCGATTTTCTGGTGCACTTTGTCCCGACGCTTGATGCTGCGAGGCCGACTGAGCCCAGCTGGTGACCGTTCGAGTTGGATCGTGAACTTCTGGTCGGACGATTCCTGCATCGCCCGCTCCTCTTTCTCGCGTTGCTCCGAATGACAATCTAAGAAGACCTCTCCATTTTTCTGAACTTCCTTCCGCAAATGGACGGAATGTCCCGAAGCCGTCTTGACCTCCGTTACCGCCTCCGGGTCGAAGCCCCGTTCTTACTGGCGACTTACGGTGAGATCGTGAGTGCCGCGTTTCTGGAGCCAACAATGATTCGCCTTCGTAACGATGCCGCAATCCATGATCACGGTCGCTTCTGCCGGAACCGCCGGCGATTCCAGTATTTCGGCCAAGGTATGATTTTCGGTCATCTTGCCCGCGAAAACTTTCGACCGGCGAGTCCAGCCGTTGCTGTCCCGTATGAGAGCTAACGCCAGCAAGGGACCATCGCTGCGAGTCTCTTTCGAGTGACCCTCCGGGCTTCTGGAATAGCTCGCGCTTGGCCTTCGAAGTAGGTGTTGGTCAAGTCGTAAAGGGTAACGATCGGTTTCAAATCAAAGATCGTCTTCGGGCCGTGATCCCAATCCGCTTCGATTTTTCCTGCCGTGATATTTAGGCGTCCGAAGTCCGAAACAACTGACTGTGCCCCATGTTTTCAACGTTGCATTTCATCAGTTCGCTCCAAGCGTTACTCTCCCTGAGCCACCGGTTAGTATGTCACTCCGATCCGGGTGCAGCCATTCGACAGATGACCGAACCAAGGATGGCGTGGCATTGAATTTCCCGGAGGCCATGTCGGCGCAGGATAGTTCGTAATCCCAGGGTTTCGATCGCCAAGAAAGTGACCTGCTCGACTCCCACCGAGCGGTTGAGAATCAAGGACGCGTTATCCCAATCGACGGCTGGGTATTTCCCTTGATCTAAAGGATTCTTGCCGGCGCTTTCCTCGATTCGAGTGGCATGGCGATCCATGAGTTGGGCGTCGATTTATTTCGCCTTGATTGCCACATCCAAGAAGCGGTCGAGCGAAATCAAAGGTTGAGAACCTTGAAGTCATTCCCCGATGTTGGAACATGACAGAAACTATTGCTTCGACTCAATTTCCAAGTTGAGCAGTGTCTTCTGGCGAACCCTCTGGTTATTTCGGTAGGATCGGTCCAAACGATAGGTGTAATAATTCTGACCCTGTTTATTGGCTCCCGTTTTCGATTTTGCAAACGAACAGACGAGAAAAAATATCCGAGAGATCGAGGTGAGTCAACAGTTAGGGTGACGATTAGGGCATTACTTTTGAATTGCGAGTCAGGCGACCCGAAGTGTGAAAATTCGCAAAATCAGTCAGCGACTGACTTTCGTGATTTGACTCAAACCTCGTTTTCCTCAATTATCCTGCTTCTTAACAGTCAAGTATCAGGGAATTGTCGATCTCATTAATCTGAAGGATGCAAATTAAACCTAATTGAAAAAAAACTAATAATTGGAAAATCTGATCGAGGACATTAAATCATATACTGCTGCTAACACTTCGTGATAGTTGGGCAGAGCCTCAACTAAGATTTAGCCATGATGAGTCCTTCGAAAAAAAAATTCAGAGTCGATTGTTCAGGGAGTACTTGTGATAATTGGATAGGCAAGCGTGAGTGCCGTTCGCCGCAAACTCAAGGTTTTTGTTCCTGAATTGTAACTTCCTAGGTGCCCCAAATTCCCTTTCTTGATTTCGAGACATTATTGTGCTAGGGTTCGTATAGGCTGGGAGTACTAAGGCATCGAAATCGACCAGTCATTAGTTTGCCGACCAATTATTACGCGAAAAATCACAAAATAGATAAGACATTCTCTACCCGTTTTCGGCAGTCCAAACTAATCCATGGAGCACGGCGAAATTATCGGCGTCTTGTTAAAAGTGAAAGCTTGCAAAAACTTTAGGAACAGCTTTATCATCCATTAATAGCTCTTCGTCAGATTATTCATTATGGGAATTTCCCAGTCGAAGCTTAATTTAAGTGAGTCCCATCATTTCTCGCATTAATTAAACCAATATTGAAAAAATCAAGTGATGAATTGTAAAATTATTCGCTGACAAATCTAAGGTTTCAGGCATTATCGATTCTCAATGTTATTGGCGGGATTGACTGCAGGAGTCACATTAGTTGAAGTGTTTGGTGGTCCAACAGGAATTAACAGCGAATCCCCTTCCGTCAATGAATCTTCGAAACCTTTATGATAAGCGAACTTCGGTAAATGATCGTATTTGATCATGTTGCGCATCGAAATTTCTGATACAATACGATTCCTAATGTGTTTCGCCTGCTGAAGAGTCGGTGGCGTTTGATAAGGGTGATTATCCGGAGAAATCAAGGTGTTTACAATATTTATCCATTGATTCTCGGTAACTTGCCCCCAAGTCAATCGACGGGGGACACTGTCTATTGTAATTTTAATACCGGCAGGAAACGAAACAATGGTGGGATGTAATGAACTAGGATCCTGACTGTTTGCTACGCTCCACGCAATAATGTTAGTAAATGTTTTGCCTAGCGCAATAGAACTTGAAATGCTTTCTGAGTTAAAAATTTCATAGAGCATAGAAAATTCCTTTGTATGTCCTAATGCGGTAGAAAAAAATTGTTTCATAAATCCATGATGTTCGATTAATTGGGCGTAATGGTGATGAGGTTTTTCAAGATTTTCTAACTTTTCACGTAAAATACAAATGGGTTCGTCATATGCTATAGTCTCGTCGAAGGTGTGAGCAAAAAGCCGTTTTTCGAGTAAGTTACTAAACGAATTGTGATGTTCCGAAAAAAGTTCGTTCAATTCTTCCTCCGTTTTTGGTTTCCCGGAATACTTGATGGATGGATGGTATGTCGGAACGTAAGGAAAATTTGCTATCCAGTTGTCCCTGTCTGCCTCCCATTTCTGCTTCTTGTATGAATCGTTGAGTCGCCCATAAAGAAATAAGAGGCAAACAGCGACTGCAATCGAGCCAACGTAAAAACGATACCTGTTCATAAATCAGAAAATGTCAGTAATCAATGAATATCACCTCAGGCATCCGGAGGGAATTGATTCAGTTTTACTGGTGGCAAAATTTCAGGATTCAGATTGGAGAAAACAAATATCGTCAGATGCATTTTTTTTGTGCAAAATCTTGAAAAACGATGGTCATCGTCAAATAGATGTTGATGATCGTGTTTCACCCTCCAAAAATACCGTCTATAATTGAGAGCGGGGCGTACCGAACCGCCACCCAGCAATTACCGAAAGGTATTCCGGCCGGGGCGGCTTTCTGGCGAGAGCAGCCGATGCGGCTGTCAGTGGCCAGATAGCACCGATCGCCGGATTCGACGATCCGGTTCATGACCTAGCGCTCGGCCCGGCCATCAGTGCATCCGGTAATACTCGGTGCCGGTCTTACGATCGCCACATACTCGCGTGCGGCCATTGTCATATCGGTGAACTTCCTATTACTCACGAAAGATCGAATTATCGCCCGTTAGCTACCAGGTTGTCAACAGTTTGATTCACTTTTTTTCAGGGGCTAAAACCTGCATGAACACGTGCTTTTCTCTCGCCTGGCTACCTGCGGTCGTGTTGCATCGCGTATCTGCGTAGGCACAAGTGAAAAGTCCGAGCCTGGTCGCACTTGTTGGATTTTGTTTACGAAACGATTCGTTTTACCTGGGAAAATGAGAGTCCCCCGGGTAGCTAGGCAGTTGCCCCAAGTCTCAGTCCTTTCCTCAATCTCCCGATCGCCTGCCTCGGTGTCTTGGCGGTTTTCGCAAACGAAACGACCGGTTTACTGAGCGAAAGAGCCCCCTAACTTCATTCCCAGCCAAACGGCCGCCAGGCAAGCCGATACCGATACCAGGATGTTGATCCACGCGAACGCCGTTTCCTCCGCCTCGAACAATTGCAGCGATTGCAGGCTGAACGCGGAAAAAGTCGTGAACCCTCCCAGAAAGCCGGGCAGCAATAACCGTTGGAAATGACCCGGGGTAAGAACGGCGAAGGCCAAACCGATGACAAAGGAACCGGCGACATTCACGATCAGCGTGCCCCAGGGAAATGCCGATCCCCACCAATGAATCGCCGCCGTCGAAACGGCATGGCGAGCCATTCCTCCCAGCCCGCTGCCCAAGCCGATCCAGAGATAGTCCATGGGCAGTAATAGTGCCGGGAATCGAAACCGGCTCAAGAATTCGTCACCGTTTTAGGCGAGCAGGGGGCGAACCACGTGACCGTGGACGTCGGTCAGCCGGAATCGGCGGCCTTGATGCTTGTAGACCAGGCTTTCGTGGTCGATCCCGAGCAGGTGGAGTATGGTGGCTTGGAGATCGTGAACGTGTACCGGATCGACCGCCGGATTCATGCAGAGTTCGTCGGTCGCGCCGTAGGTAAGTCCGGATTTGATTCCGCCGCCGGCCATCCAGATCGTGAAGGCGTAGGGGTGATGGTCGCGTCCCCATCGCTTGCGATCTTCCATCTTTCCCTGAATGAAGGGGGTGCGTCCGAATTCACCGCCCCAGATAACCAGAGTCTCGTCCAGCAATCCTCTTTGTTTCAGGTCGCGAACCAAGGCTGCCGACGGTTGGTCGGTATCGCGGCATTGGTGGTAGAGCTCGGTGGTGAGGCTGTTGTGTTGATCCCAGCCGGCGTGCATTAATTGAACGAAGCGAACGTCGCGTTCGATCAGTCGCCGCGCCATCAGGCAGTTATGGGCGAACGTTCCCTGTTCCTTGACGTCGGGGCCGTACATTTCGAGGGTCTTTTCCGATTCGTCGGAGAAATCGGTCAGCTTCGGTACGGTGGATTGCATGCGGTGAGCCATTTCGTATTGGGCGGTGCGGGAAACGATTTCCGGATCGCCGAATTCTTGAAATTGAAAATGGTTAAGTCGGGACAGGTCGTCCAGAATGCCGCGGCGCAGCGTCTGGTTCACGCCTTGGGGATTGCTCAGGTAGAGTACCGGATCGCCCTTGCTTCGAAACTTCACTCCCTGGTGACGCGACGGAAGAAATCCCGAACTCCAGTAGAAGTCGTAGAAGATTTGGCCGCAGGTCGTGTTTTTGGTAACCGAAGTCAACACCACGTAGGCGGGGAGGTTTTCGTTGTTGCTGCCTAACCCGTAGTGCAGCCATGCCCCCATGGTGGGACGCCCGGGAATTTGACCGCCGGAGAGCAAGAGCGAGATGGCGGGCGCATGATTGATCGCGTCGGTGTGCATGCTTTTGACGAAACAGAGTTCGTCGGCGATCGCGGCGGTGTGAGGCAGGAAAGCGCTGACGGTGGCTCCGCTTTGGCCGTGTTGTTTGAAGGGTTCGACCGGGGCGAGCAGGAGCTTGCCTTGGGCTTGGCCGGTCATGGTGCTGAACCGCTTTCCGGAAATGAAGGAATCAGGAACCGGCTTGCCGTGAAGGTCGGCCAGGGTCTTTTTTCCGTCGAACAGTTCGACATGGGTCGGCCCGCCGTTTTGGAAGAGGTAGATGACGCGCTTGGCTTTGGGAGGGAAGTGAGGCGATTGACCGGCCGGGGCGTTCGCCAGCAATCCGTCGTTGAGCAACGCGGAGAGCGCTATGCCGCTCAAACCGACGTTCCCCAAAAACTCTCGGCGGTTCAATTCCAGTGGTGTTCCCGGTCGTGGATTCATTGTTTGGAAAGGAATTCGTCCAGATTCAGGATGAGGCCGCAAACGGTGGCGTAGGCGGCGTGCCGGATCGGATCGAGCGCCGGATCGGAAGGCGAATCGCCCTCGGAAAGGAGGGCTTCGGCCGCTTTCGGATCCTGGGCGAAATAATCTTCGGCGATCTTGAGGCGTCGGAGCATGATGCCGGTTTCGACCGGGCGGGGATAGCGTCCGACCGCTCGGCGAAAAGCATGTTCCAGTCGTTTTTCCGGCGAGGTTTCGGCCTGAATCGCCTGCTGGGCCAGGATCCGGGCGGCTTCCACGTAGGTGGGGTCGTTCAGGGTGGCCAAAGCGTGCATGGGAGTGTTGGTCCGGGAAGATTTTACCGTGCAGGTTTGTCGTTTGGCTGAATCGAAGAACATGGTCGGGCCGATGATGCGGCGCCAAAACGTGTAGACGCTCCTTCGGTAAAGGGCCGCTCCCTTGCCTGCCTGGTATCGTTTTTTGTTGAACGTGAAGTCGGCCCAGACGCCGAGCGGCTGATAAGGATTGACCGGAGGGCCGCCGATTTCGTCGACCAGCAGTCCGGCAGCGGATAAGGCTTGGTCGCGGATCATCCAGGAAGGCAGGCGGTAACGGGGGCCGCGAGCGAGCCAACGATTATCCGGATCCGATCGCCGCTTTTCCGGGGAGGTTCGGGACGATTGACGATAGGCGGCGCTCGAAAGCATTTGCCGATGGAGGCGTTTGACGTTCCAGCCGGAAGCGATGAAATCGGAAGCCAGCCAGTCCAACAGTTCCGGATGCGAGGGGCGCTTTCCCTGGGTGCCGAAATCTTCCGGTGTGGTGACCAGTCCCTGTCCGAAGAAGAGGGACCACTGTCGATTAACGAACACGCGAGCGGTTAGCGGATGGGTCGGCGAAGTTAACCAGTGGGCCAAACCGAGCCGGTTTCTCGGCGCCGAACCGGGCAGGGGAGGCAAGGCCGTCGGGGTAGCGGCGGCGACGGGTTCCTCCGGTGAATCGTAGAGGCCTCGATTCAGCAGGAAAGTCTCGCGGGGCGAATCCCGGTCTTTCATCACCATGACTTTGGCGAATCTCTTTTCCAGGTCGGCCAGTCGCTTGCGTTGTGTTTTCAATTCTTCGAGTCGCTGGGTGTAGTCGGGCCGAGAAGCGGCGGCGAATTCGATGAGCCGGTCCAACTGCCGGTCGTTGCGGTCGCGGATGTCCGTCTGCAGGATAGCGAGGATTTCTTCGTTGCCGTTCGCCCAATGTTCGCGTTCCCAAAGCCGCAGGACGGTTTCCTGCTCGGTTCTGGCTTGGGCGGCGAGTTCGGCCTGTATTTTTTGCCGATCGGTCGGTGCCGTCAGCACCGGAGGCGTTTGGGGGTCTCCGCCGCCGCCGTTGACCGGAGTTTGATTGAAAAAGGCGAAAAATCCGTAGTAGTCGCGTTGGCTCAGGGGATCGTATTTATGGTCGTGGCAACGGCAGCAGTTCAGGGTCAATCCCAGCCAGACGGTTCCTACCGTTTCGCTCATGTCCATGACGTAATCGATCCGGTTCTCTTCCGCGATTCGCCCCCCTTCGCCGTTGATCATGTGGTTGCGGTTAAACCCGGTGGCCAAAATCTGTTCGTCCGTCGCCTCGTTCAGCAGATCGCCGGCGATCTGTTGAACGGTAAATTGGTCAAAAGGCAGGTTGCGGTTGAAAGCGCTAATGGCCCAATCTCGCCAAGGCCACATGGTCCGTTCCCGGTCGCCTTGATAGCCGTTGGAATCGGCGTATCGCGCCGCATCGAGCCAGTTCCACACCATGCGTTCGCCGTAGCGGGGCGAGGAAAGCAACCGGTCCAGTAATCTTTCGTAAGCGTCGGGCACCGGATCCTCGACGAAGGCATCGATAGCCTCCGGTTCCGGCGGCAAGCCATGAAGATCGAGGGTAAGCCTTCGAATCAGTTCTTCTCGCGAAGCTTCGGGTTCCGGCGTCAGAGACGCTTCCGTTTGCCGTTTATGGATGAAGAGGTCGATCGGATTGCGTCCCCAGGAGGATGCGCCGAAAACCGGCGCTGCCGGTTTGACGATGGGTTCGAACGCCCAATGCCGTTGCCAGTTCGCTCCTTCGTTCACCCATTGTCGCAGCAACCGGATCTGGTCCCGACTGAGGGGGCGTTTGGCTTTGGGCGGAGGCATGCGATCCGCCGGATCTTCGGCCAGAATCCGGGACAGCGCCTGGCTCTTTTTCGGTTCGTTCGGTACGAAAGGACCGGGGGCGTTGGCGTCTCCCAGCAATCCTTCCCGGGTATCCAGGCGAAGGTCGGCTTTACGTTGGTCGCTGTCGGGGCCGTGACAGGCGAAGCAGTGATCGGCCAAAATCGGGCGGATATCGCGATCGAACAATACTTCCTCGGCAATCAGGGGCGAGCAAAAGAGGCAGGCGAACCAGCAGAAGCCACCAAAAACCAAGCGATTAGCCGAATGGCAGAGTCGATGGATCGGGAAATTCATGTTTGCTCGGGACCGGTCGTTCGGATTGAATCGCCCCGAGGTCTGTTCGTCAAACCGGAATTGATTAAACCTTGAGCGCATGAACCGCCGGTTACGGCACAGATTGACGGGAAACGGCATGACGAGGAACAACAACTGGATTCGAACGGCGGTCGTGCTATTGCTGACGTTGTGTTGCGGTTGTACTTCGATTTACAACCGGAAATGGGAAAGGACCACCGCCCAAGCCGGGGAGAGTTACTCTCCGGTCGGTAAATGGGAAGGCAAGTGGGAAAGCGTAACGACCGGTCATCGAGGCAAGCTGCGTTGCATCGTGACCGATACCGATTCCGCAGACTACGAATTTCATTTCTGGGCGACTTGGAGTCTCTTCGCCGCCACGTGGCGCCTGGATCTGAAAACCGTCAGCGACGAAGCTCGAACCGAACTGCGGGGAGAGAAGAATCTGGGTAGGCTCTTCGGCGGGATCTACTCCTTCGAAGGCACGGTGGAAGACGATCGATTTCGGGCCGATTACCGGTCCTCCAAGGATAAAGGGGTGCTGGAGCTGAATCGGGTCCGCGAATGATTCGATACGGAGACCGAGTTTCTCGATAGGGGCTGTTAGTCGAATCTGGTTCGGCTGGTTTCGATCGCGAGCCCTGGGCTTGCCGTTGCGGGAGGCGTGGCCGGCACCGTCCGGGGGGACGGCGGGTCAGGCGGTCGAACGGACTCCCCAGACATCCGAGTGATCGGACCAGAGCAGATAGCCTCGCCGTCTTAAATCCACCGCCAGGGAGTTGCGGTCGTTTCGATTCAGATGTTTGTGTTCGTACTGCAGCAAGGTGGGGAACCATCCGGCCTCGAACGCCATCCGGACGATTTCGGCGTCGAAACCTTCGGTATCGACCATCAGCACATCGGGCGACTCGAGGTCCGCGTTCGCCGCTGCGTCTTGCAACGTCGACACCGGGACCGTTTCCGACTCGATCGGCGGTTCGGCAGTTTGATCGCTCGTGTTGTTGGCGATTTCCTGTTCGACGTGCCGGCGGTCGAACGAAGCGATGCCGTCCCCGAGATCCGGGGAAGCCTTGACCGAGTAAAGGGTGCGTTTCCCCGTTTGGCGATCGATCGCCGCGTTGATGCAGGCAAGATTGTCGAATCTTTCGTTTTGCCGAACGAGCCGGGCGAACGCGGCGCGTTGCGGTTCGATTAGCAGGGCCCGTTTGATCCGATCGTTGCGGCGGCGCATCAGATCGCCGAGGGCGTCCCGGCCGTCGTTGGCTCCGATTTGAACCACCGTGATTTGCCGGTCGTCCGCCAAGGTTTCGAGGAGTTCGGAAAAGCTGCGGTGACGCCGGATCGCTTGGCGGCATTGAATGCCTGGATTCCGCACGAGCGCTTTGACGGAAAAACGGATCCCGCAGGCGCGCTTCAGTTTTCGAATCATGGAGCACTCTCTTCTTCGGTTCCGGGCCGGTCCCGCCAGTGATCGGCGACCCAAGGCGCGGGTCGAGTCCTCCGGTGAAGGCGGCCTTGCGTTACTCCTTTCGAAGCCTCGTCGGGATCGGGCCGGCCGTGAAAGACGAGGATGCGGGTTTCGTCCGGAAGCCGGGGAGCGACTAAAAGGTTCAGGGGGAAGAGCGGGGTCGAATGGCGTTTGAAACTGCGCACCCACTTTTCCGGCCACCAGCAATGATCCCGGATGCCGACGGTTAAATATCTTTGGGGCGCCCGGGTTCCGTACTGGGTCAGAATTCGGCCTTTTTCCCGGAGCAAGTCGTCGATCACGAATTGAGTCGTGTTGGCTTGCCAACGGAAAACCGAGGAATTGCCGACCTGGGTGCGCCGTTTGAAAACCAAATGCCGCATTTTCCAATTGCGGATGATGCAGCGTTGGCCCGGTCGGTATTCGAAGAAACCGTCGATATTGGCGACGATCAACAAATCGAGATCCAGAAACAGGCATTGGCCTTGCAAGCCGGCCAGACCGTCCCTGAAGAGACCGAGTTTCAACCAGGTCGTTCGAGCGTGACTCTCGGGGAGGTCGAGCTCGGGAAGCGGATACGTTTCGATTTTTGACCCTAGTCCTTGGGGATCGTCCGTAAAGCAGAGAAACCGAAACGGGCGGTTTAAATGACGTGCCACGGCGTGGTAGAGCCGATTGACGTAAACCGGACCGTAGCGGTCTCCCCACTTGAGCGTCAGGATATTGACGGGAGCGTTAGCGAGATTAGGTTGATCGTCCTGCACATCGACAGTGGTTTCCGTGACCGGATCTGAGATAGGAACTGGGGCGATGATCCAGTGGGGTTCTTTCCGTTATCCTTGCTCGGCATTTCAATACACAGCCGAGTCGAGCGTCAAGGAATTGAGCTGGGGAAGGGGCGCCATGTTCGACCGTAAATCCGGAGACGATTGCATCCGGGCAGCTTCAGTTTGAGGGCCTTGTGGCAGCAGGCGGTTTGATTTGCAAGGTCGGCAAAAAGGCGTCCTCGCCTTCGGCGCCGGTCCGGGGCACCAAAGTCCGGGAATGGGGGATCCGACCCACCGGCCTGACGTTCGCTCCTTTGAGTTCGCCGTCTCCGAGATCCTTGCGAGCTCGTTCGAGCAGGGATGCGAGTCGGTTCGTCACCTCGGGATGATCGGCGGCTACGTCGGTCGATTCGCTCAAGTCTGTTTCCAAATGGTAGAGCTTGCCGTCGGCGAAGAGTTTCCAGGGACCGGAACGAACGGCCCGGAGACGGTTTTGTTGATAGTAGAAGAACGTCCTGTCGGCATCGGTCGAACTCGATTCGCCTTGCAACGAAGCCGTGATATCGCTGCCGTCGAGGATGCGGTCCTGGGGTAACGGAGCGCCGGCCAGGGACGCGAAAGTCGGGAGAAGATCCAGGGCGGTCAGGATGGAGCCGTTCGCCGATCCGGCGGGGACGCTCCCTGGCCACCATGCCAGAGTGCCGACCCGCATTCCGCCTTCGAAGGCGCTGCCCTTTCCGCCGCGCAGGGGAGTATTGACGCAGCCTCGACTGCCGCCGTTGTCGGAAGTGAATAACACCAGCGTGTTCTGATCCAACTGCAATTCTCTCAGGGTTTTGAGGATTTCTCCGACGCTCCAGTCGATTTCTTCGATTTGAGCGCGGGTGACCGTCCGATCCCGGGTTTCGGGGGCCGGCCGGTCTCTGATCGGTCGTTTGGCCCGGTTCATGAACTCGGGGCGGGCGGCGCGTGGGTGGTGGACGAAAGCGTGGGGGAGATAGACGAAGAACGGCCGGTCTCGATGGCGGCGGATAAAACGAACGGCTTCATCGGTGAACTGGCGGCAGAGCGAACCTTGGTCGGCCATGGAATCGACCTGTCCGATTACGGTGCGGTTGCGGAGCAGCGGCAAGGGAGGAAACGACCATCTGCGATTGGAGTGCCCCGGCCACATGTCGTTGGAATAAGGTATCCCGAAATAGGCGTCGAATCCCTGGTCGTTGGGCAGGAATCCCGGTTGATCGCCGAGATGCCATTTCCCGAAGCACCCGGTAGCGTAACCTTGGGTTTTGAGGATTTCGGCTATCGTCAATTCATCGGGGTGGAGACCGTGGGGATCTCCGGGGAAGAGTACGGCGTGATCAGAACCGCGAGCCAGTCCAATCCGTTGGGAATAGCATCCGGTCATCAACGCGGCACGCGAAGGAGTGCAGACGGGAGCGGCGACGTAGAACGAAGTCAGTTTCATGCCCTCTGCCGCCATGCGGTCCAGCTCGGGCGTCAAATTGATCTTGGATCCGAAGGGGCCGATATCGCCGTAACCCAGATCGTCGATGAAGATCACGACGAAGTTGGGCTTCGGATCGCCGGCCGAAGCGGAAGCGGGAGCGGGAAGCGTGAAAGTTAGCAGACCGAGTAGCCCGATCAGAGGCAGTCGTGGGGCCGTCATAGTTCCGAGGATGTTAGGAGCCGCTCCGAAAGGAACAATCTCATTCTGCGGTCCTCGGGAGGAGGAACCCGGCGAATTAAACTTGTTGCTCCGGAAAAAGGATCCAAAGTCTAGCGGCATGTTAGGACTGGTTTCGCCCTCGATTTACCTCATAGTGGGTATCGCCGCGGTCCTGTTGCCTTTGATCTTTCTTCCCTACGGCTCGAGGACGGAAACTTCTCCCTGGATGATCGTTCTTACGATTATTCGGATTTTCGTCCTGCTGCTCTTGCTGCTTTTCAGCTGTTTGGGCTTCTTGGGAAGTTTCGAGCCGGGACAGGGGCATATCTATTACCGGTTGGTGTTCGGAGTCTTGGCGCTTATGTCGTTGGGCAGTATGATCTTCGGGTTGTGTTCGTTGGTGAAGAAGTAGGCTCGCGAAGGATCCGTCGGGCGGCTTCGGCAGCGGCCTTGATGCTGCCGGGTCGGGGAGCCGCCGGAGCGGCGGGCGACGAATTGACATGATCGAAATTGACCAAACGCATCGGTTTCCGCTCGGGCGATGGATCGTCTTGTTTTCCTTGGTCTGGCATTCGTCGCTGATCGGATTCTCCGAATTGCCGGGAGATTCGGAACCGGAACTCGATCCGCAATTGAAAACGCGCCTCGAGGTGTTGGGCCGGATCGATCCCTCGGTTTACCGCAGCTCGGAAAAGATTCGCGTATTGGTGGACGAAACGTTGACGGCCTTGTCGGGGCGGCCGGCGCTCGTCGACCTGGCTTTTCGTTTCGGCGTGACGAATCGAACCGAAGCCGTGCTTACCGTTTTGGGGCGTCATCCCGATCATCCTTCCGGTAGCCGGGCGTTGGCTTGGTTATTCAAGAGCGGAAACGGCAAGGCGATCGCCCATTGGGTAGCCGAGGAGAAAAACGTTTCGTTGCTGCCGGTTTTGGCTCGCACGCCCTCGAGCGAAGCCAGGGATATCGTCATTCCTTTTTGCTTCGACCCCAAACTCGATTCCAAGCTGGCGCAGTCCGTTCTCACGGGAATTTGCTTGCAGAAAGCCGGAGCCAAAAAGTTGCTGCAAGAGTTGCGCCGCCGACCGGTCGCGGAGACCGGAGACGTGATCGGCCAGGCTTGGGAAATACTCCAGCAGACGCCATGGAACGGGATTCGGGCCGATTTGGCGGCCTTGCTGCCGGAGGCGGCGCCGTTCCGTCCGGAACCGCTGCCGGAACGGAGCGTGTTGCTCGGGCGCTCGGGGGATGCGGAACGGGGAAAAGCCGTGTTTCGCCTGGCGCGAAACACCTGCGTCAACTGTCACCGCATCGAGGGGGTCGGGATCGGCGTGGGGCCCGATCTTTCGGAAATCGGCAAGAAACTCGGCAAGGAAGCCCTTTACGAAGCGATCTTGAAACCCGACGCCGGCATCTCGGTGGGTTACGAAGGATGGGAACTGATGCTGGAGTCGGGCGACGAACTGTCAGGCATCGTGCTGAGCGAAGAGGACGGGCAGCTTACGTTGCGTAATTTACTGGGAGAATCCTTGACCGTCGCCGAAAAGGAGATTTTCGAAAAGCGCCGCATGGCGACTTCCCTGATGCCCAGCGGTTTGGGAGAGGCCATCGGCGCCGAGGATCTGGTGGATTTGGTCGAGTATTTAAGTCGGTTGGGGCGTTAATCGGATTCTTCCTTTTTCATTGCCTCAGAATATTCGTCGACGGCGCGTTCCCATTCGGCGGTGACTAATTGCAAGGTTTTCTGCTGCTTTTTTTCTTCGAGTTTCAGGGCCTTGGCCGAGGCCGCATCGCGATAGACGGCCGGGTCCATGAGTTTTTTTCCCAGCTCGGTCAGGTGCGCTTCGATCCGGATGATTTCCCGTTCGTGATATTCCACCTGGCTTTTGTAACCGCTGATCCTTTGCGCCCGTTGCTGCCGGTCCTGCGCCTTGGCTCGCCGCCGCTCCTTGGCGGACAAGTTCGGGGAGGTTTTATGGGAGGCGGCTTCGGGTTTTCGGTCGTCGTCTTGACTGAGGCGTTTATCCAGATAGTAGCCGTAATCTCCGGCATAGGGAATCAGGCGGCCGTTTTCGACGTGGACGACGTTGCGGGCCAAGGAGCGGAGCATATGGGCGTCGTGGCTGACGAAAACCAGGGCGCCTTCGTATTGTTCGAGGGCGTAGATCAAGGCTTCGATGCTATTGATATCCAAGTGGGTGGTCGGTTCGTCCATCAACAAGAGGTTGGGGGGATTCAGTAACAGCCTGACCAGCGCCAAGCGGCTTTTTTCGCCTCCGCTTAACACTCGGACCGGTTTGAATACGTCGTCGCCGCTGAATAGAAAACCTCCCAGAACGTCGCGAGCGTAAGATTCGGCGATCGTGGCAGAATCTCCCAGAGCTTCTTCCAGGACGGAGCGGCTTTCGTCGAGCATTTCCACCCGGTGTTGCGAGTAGTACCCGATTTGAACGTTCGCGCCGAGGATTCTCTGGCCGGACTGGATCGGGAAGGTTTCGGCCAAAAGTTTGAGCAGCGTCGTCTTGCCGGCGCCGTTGGGCCCGACCAGGCCGATTCGTTGTCCCCGTTCGATTTCGAAATTCAGTTCGCGATAGAGGGTTTCTTCGCCGTAGGCGTGGGCTACGTCGATCAGGCGCAGCACGCGCAATCCGCTCCGCTGGGGTTGGGGAAACGCAAACCGGATTTTTCGCGTGGCCGTTTGGGGAGCCTCGACGAGATTCATCCGTTCGATTTGTTTGAGTTTGCTCTGCGCTTGACTGGCCTTGGTGTTTTTGGCTCGGAACCGGTTGACGAAGGTCATCAGGCGGTTGATTTCTTTCTGTTGGTTTTTGTAGGCGGCCATGGTCTGTTCTTCGGCGGCGCTCTTTTGTTCCAGATAGCTGTCGTAATTGCCGCGATAGCGGGTCAGCGTCCCACGACCGGCCTCGACGATCAGGTCGACGGAGCGGTTCAAAAATTCGCGGTCATGCGAAATCAGCAGCAGGGCGCCTCGGTATTTTTTCAGATAATCCTGGAACCATAGCAGCGAGGGCAGATCCAAATGATTGGTCGGTTCGTCGAGCATGAGCAGGTGAGGTTCCAGTAACAACAGCCTCGCCAAATGCGCCCGCATCAACCAACCGCCGCTTAGGGCGTCAGCCGGCCGGATTAATTGGTCGTCGCTAAAACCGAGGCCATGCAGCACCCTCACGGCTTCGGCTTCCAACTGGTAACCGTTCAGTTCCCCGAAGCGGTGATGCGCTTCTTCCACGGAAATTCCGGGCCGATTCGCGACGCCGTTTTCTTCGACGACGATTTGGCGCAGCGCCGCGTGTTCTTCGGTCAGGGCCGTCACCAACTCGAGAACCGATTCCTCTCCGGCGTTGGTCGTTTCCTGGGGTAAATAGCCGAACTTGGCATTCCGCTGAGAACGGATTGTTCCGGTATCCGGTTCGATTTGACCCAATATCATCTTGAGCAGGGTGGTCTTGCCGGCGCCGTTGGGTCCTACCAGACCGATTCGGTCGCCTTCATTGATTTGCAATGAAGATTGGGAGAAGAGAGTTTTGGCTCCGTAAGCTTTGCTGATATGGGAGATGGTCAGCATAAAAAACGAGGTAGTCTGCGAAGGGATGCCGGGAAGGGCAAGCTTGCAACTGATCTCGAGCCGGAAAGGCGGTGCGAAATCGCCCGCCGTTTTCGGCTTGATTTTGAGGGCTGCATCGTTCGGACGCCATCTCTTTCGGGAGTGCGGCTCGAAGTGAATTCTGCTCCGGCAATGGTCGCGATTTTGTCCCTGTCAATCAGGATGGCCATCGATTTATCGGTTGAGCTTTCGAGCCGGACTAAACGGTTTCGGCACCCGGGCGTCTGCGTTCGATTTTCCGTCCTGAATGATTTTGAAAGGGATAGTACCTGGGAGAGCATGATTGGGGCCAATGACAGTGGATGGGATTTTGTTGGGCACTGCGAGTCTCGTTCCTCAGTTGGTGGGCTAGAACGATAGGTGTCGTGGCGAAAGAGCGTTGTTGAAGCGCTACCCGTGGACTTTACGTCGCCTTGAGGCTAACACCATTTGCAACTGCGGAACGGATCTGTTACTCGATTTCGACAACCCGCTCTATTGCTTGATAATGGACAGTTGCGTCGGCGTTACCCTTCCGACCAGTAGCAGGCGGTTCTAGTGGTATGGCTCGAAAGGCTCAAGGCCCTACCTATCCGGCGAAGGTTTGATTATCGATAAGTTAAGCACTTGCCTCAGCGTCTTTCCCGTCAATTTGAATCCGACGATTTCGATGCGATAATTACTTGCACTGCGTCGGCCATAGTTTTAAAATGGAACCGCGATGGAGGCTGAAGAAAACGTGGTGGGGGGAGCGGGTTTCTCCACTCATTCCCAACACCAGGTCCTGACCAAGGCCGGTTTTACCGAGGAACAGGCCGACGTATTGGCCGAGATTAACTTCGCCGTAAATCAAGCCCTTGTTTCGATCAATGCCAAAATTGCGGAATTGCGAACAGACCAGAAGATCGAGTTTGGAAGACACGGAGCCAAGATAGAGAAAGTCTGGGCCGAGGTCGAACAGGCCAAGACCGAAATTGGGAAGATCGGAGCCCGGGTCGAACAAGTCGGAGCTCGGGTCGAACAGATCGGAGTCAAGGTCGAGCAAGTCGAGGCCAAGATCGAACAGGTCAGGATCGAGACCGGAGCCAAGGTCGAACAGGACAAGGTCGGGACCGGAGCCTATGTTGAACAGATCAAGGCGAAGATCGATAGCTCACAGCTTGATCTTATGATCGCAATTAAAAAAGTTAGGGCTGATCAAGCCAGATGGTACGTTGGCATGCTGATTGGTATGGTTGGGATTTTGGTTGGGATTATCCTCACTTTGGTCAAACTGTTTGCCGGATAATTCGTAATCTTTGGTAACGTTCTATTGACCGAACCCATTCTTGGCTTCTCCAAATTGGACTCGATATCCTTCCGTAACTGTTCCCCTTTTTCGTTTAGTCGATTTGCATCTAACCTGATGGAAGTTTTGATCAGGTCCAAATTCAATAATTCCACAAGAGATGCCAACGTTCCGTTTGTGTCCCATTTGGTGGGGTAGGAGTGGATTTTCGGCGGCCTCAAACGAAGTGACCGTAGTGAGGTCGCCGGGGATCGAAAGTTTCTAATCGATTAAATGACGGTGATTTCATCAGTTAGCTTGAAAAGTAACACTCGTAAAGCGTTACGAACCCGGTATCCCAAGATTGAAGGCCGGTTGGGATTCGGCTTCGAGTTTGAGTAAAGGCCTGATTTCGGATACGAGTGATCAACTTCTCTCAAGTTAAGCGGCGTTCGCTTTCGGTAGCATTGTTAGTGAAAATGATCTTGCCAGTGATTCCGACTGGGTTCATTTCGGCGTTTCCCCTTTTCCGATCGATCGGGACGGCAACTGAAAAGCAAGCACTCGGCTATCAGATCGAAGTGTTTAGTCCATTCGAATAAAAACTGGTGAACGGCAATCGCGGGAGATTTCGAAGATCGAGGCGGAAGAGAGTTAATTCCAGCGAAGAACTCAGAGCGTGATCGGACGCTCGGAAGACAATCGGATCGGCGGTTGCTTGGATAACTTGACGGGATTGACAGGTACATCCATTGGCGATCGGAAGCCGCTTTTCCGTAACTTTGTCGTTAACGACGCGGTCTTTGTTTGGCGTGGAATTTTCGGTCGGTTCTCGACTTCGTTTAGCAAGGAGCCTGATCTGGCCTCAGATTTTTCTCGCGAGAATTGCCGTTTAGGAGGGGATCAGATACGAAGGGTGCCAGATCGATTGGATTTTTCCCACTTTGTCTTGGGGCGCGATTTGTGGAATAATTTGTCGAAACCGCGAAGGAACGTGTTATCGATTTTTATTGGGGGTGCGAGAGAATCGGCGATCCGGCAACGGATATACTAAGGGAATGCGGGGATTGACGGTGAAAGCAACTCAGGGGGGAAAATGCTAGCAGATTGCGAGACGTCTTGGTTTCGTTCCCGGGGAGGGAACGGGCCCGGTCGGCGGGACGGAGGCTTTACCCTGATCGAATTATTGGTGGTGATCGCGATCGTCGGGATCTTGGCCGGTCTGTTGTTGCCTGCCTTGTCTCGAGCTCGGGACAAGGCCAAGCGCACCCAATGCCTAAGCAATCTCCGGCAACTTCAATTGGCCACGCAGCTGTATGCCGATGATTTCCATGATCAATTGCCTCCCCGCAGTTACGAGAAGGGCGAAACTTGGGTCGAATTATTTCGCAGCTTTTACGTCGACCCGAATCTGCTGCTTTGTCCGGTCGATCGAACCAAAATCAAACAGAGCTATTTGATGAACGGTTTTATCGATTACTTTGCGATGACGCAGTTCCAGGGCGATTGGGACAAGTTTTTCGGCGCCTACAAGACCGGCGGCTTTCCGAGTTTGAGGCTGAACCAGATTCCGGATCCGTCGGAGACCATTTTGTTCGGCGAAAAAAACCGGGATATGAAATCGGATCCGTACATGGATATGTGGCCGGCGAAATACGGCAGCGATCATTTGAAAGTGGTCGATCAGGCGAAACATCGCCTCGGCGCCAAAAAGGAAAACGGCGGTTCCAACCACGTCTTCGTAGACGGAAGCGTCCGATTCCTCAAACACTCAGAAGGTTTGAAACCTCGGAATTTGTGGGCGGTTTCCGAAATGCTGCGGGAACCTGCGAACGATTAACGATTCCAGGACCGTTCGACCGGGGCTTGGCGGCCGATGCCTGCCGCCGCGATAGGTTCGGCTTGAACTCTCAGAAAGGAACGCATGACGACCGATCGAATTGACGGAGGAGCGGTCGGTTGTTGGGGGTGGGCGTTGCTGCTCGCGGTCATGGCCAGCGGCTGCGGCAGTCCCGATTTGCCGACGGCGGTAATGAATAACGACGTGAACGCTGTCAGGCGGCATATCGCGTCAGGAACGGATCTGGACCGGAAAATTCTGGATGATGATAATTCGGCCCTCAATCTGGCGGTCATTTTCGGGAAGGACGCGGCGGCGGAGTTGTTGCTCGAATCCGGAGCGGACCTGGAATCGGTTAATGAGAGAGGCATGACGCCGCTGTTCAACGCGGCCTTTTTTTGCCGGCTGGATTTAACTCGACTGCTGTTGGATTGCGGAGCGGTCGTCCAGGTGATGAACGCGGACGGGTTCATGATGACTCAGACGATGGAACCCGAATGGGGGCCGGAGCTTGAAAGAGTTTATCGCGAGGCGTCTCAGGAAATCGACCAGACCTTTGACCCTGATCATATCGTTTGGACGCGCCGGGAGATCGCGAACCTGTTGCGGACGAAGTGGATCGACTTGTGGAACGCCGGTCAAAACAATCGTTTGGAGGTAATCGAACAGGCCGTTGCCGCCGACGCCTGTGTGGACGAAAAGGATCCGATCGGCGGGAACAGCGCTTTGAATCTGGCGGCGATCAAGGGCAACCTCGAAGCGGTGAAATCATTGCTCGAAGGCGGAGCGGATTTGGAATCGAAAAACAACGAACAGGCGACTCCTCTCTCGAATGCCTGCTTTTTCTGTCAATCCGATGTCGTTGCGTTCTTGTTGGAGAAAGGGGCCGATCCCAAGGTGAAGACCAAGGAAGGTCTGAGCCTGATTCAAATGATGGAACCCGAGTGGTCCCAGGAGCTGGACGGGATTTCCGGATTTCTGTTCGCGATCTTGCAGATGCCTTACGACCGGGAAGAGATTCGGAACACCCGGCCGGAGATTGCGGCGACGCTTCGCCGGCACGCCGGGGAGGGCGTTGATTCGGTTTTGGCCAGGGGATGAAGTACTTCGATCATGATGCGACGACTCCCTTGGGAGCGGCGGCCCGGCAAGCTTGGTTAGAGGCGGTCGACCGGTTTCCCGGCAATCCTTCCAGCCCGCACCGGGTGGGGGAAAGGGCGAACGTCGCTTTGGACGAAGCCCGGGAGGAATTGAGTTCCTGGTTGGGATGCTCGCCGCTGGATCTGGTTTGGACCGGGGGAGCGACCGAAGCGGGCAACACGGTTTTCCATCATTATTGGCGGCGGTTTCCCGATGCGGAAGAAATTTGGGTGTCGGCTGTCGAACATCCTAGTGTGCTGGCGGCCGCGGAGCGTTATTTCGGGAAGCGGGCTCGCCGGATCCCGGTCACGGAACAGGGAGTCGTCGATCCGGCTTGGCTGGCCGATCAAACGGCGCTTCCCGGCTTGGTGGCGGTCATGGCGGCGAATAACGAAACCGGGATTTTGCAGCCTTGGGAGGAAATCGGGGCTTGGTGCCGGGAACGAAACATTCCATTTATCTGCGACGCGGCGCAATGGATCGGCAAACTCCCGTCGGCCGGATTAGGACAATGCGATTGGGTGATGGGAAGCGCTCACAAATTCGGCGGTCCGGTCGGCGTCGGATTCCTGAAATGCCCTGCTCGGGGAGTGACGACTCCGCTACTCGTCGGCGGCCCTCAGGAACGATTGCGGCGATCGGGAACCGAAGACGTGGCCGGCGTTTTGGCCCTGACGGCGGCGTTGCGGGAATGCGAATCCCGGTTGACCTCGGCCTGGATCGAAGAGCGGCTTCGCCGCCGCCGGCGGTTTGAAGAACGATTGCGGGAGCAGATGCCCGGAGTCTCCGTGCTGGGAGTGTCGGTGCCGCGGTTGTGGAATACGTTGTCCTTGATCATGCCGGCGAGCGACTGTCGATTTCGTTGGGTGGTCAAATTGGATCGCAACGGATTCGCGGTGTCGACCGGATCGGCTTGTTCGAGCGGCAAGGAATCGGCGTCGCATGTGCTGATGGCGATGGGTATCGAGGCGGAGGCGGCGGGAAGGGCGATTCGCTGCAGTAGCGGCCCGGATACCGGTGAGGCGGATTGGGAAGAGTTGGGCCGGGCCATGGCCCGGATCCACCGGGAGGAAAACCGGAAACCATCGCAACTTGCCGACCGCGAATCGATCGGCGCCTCGAGTCGTTAGTTTCGGGTCGTCGAACGCCCGGCGTCAGCCTGCTTTTTTCCGGCAGTAACGCCTCGAGTGTTTGCCGGGGGCGTCGTTGGGAAACACGGGGCCTCGCTCCTTCGGGGCCGCGGAGCGCCGGGCGGGGTACGGATTCGGGCCGGCGATCAGGACAGATAGCGTTTTCGGATCCGGGGAGCAAGGGAGTCCAAATCCAACAGCGTGAGAAAGTCGATGGTCTTGAATTTGCGGTCGATCGCCGGCGGCCCGCAGATGGTGGCTCCCAACCTGAGATAGGCTCCCAAGAGTTTGGGGATGTTGACTTTCAGTTCCGGGCGGGAACGGGGGGACGATTGCGGCAGACATTCGAATTCCGGTTTGGGAACGGTCTGCAGTTCGGGCGGAGCCAAGTGACGGTAGGCCAGATAGTCGTAGGTCCGCAATCCCAGCTCGGGGTTCTGACTGGTCAACGAACTGCACCCTATCAGAAAACGAAGGCGATGCTCCTGGGCGAATTGAGCGATCTGTTTCCATAACAGATTGAGCACCAAGTGATTGCGGTGGTCGTGATGGATGCAGGCCCGGCCCAGTTCCAGAATGCGGTCGCGCCACGGTTCGTAGACCAAGAAATCGAACTCCTGTTCGCTGTAATATCCCAGGTTGTCTTTGGCGTTCGCGCCGGTTTGCAGGCGGTAAGTCCCGATGATCTTGTCGCTTTCAAGATCCTTGACGATCAGGTGTTCGCAAACCGGATCGAACCGGTCCCGATCCAACCGGGTCAGATAGGAATGGTCGAAGCCTTCGTCCATTTCCATATTGAACACTTCGAAGCGTAGTTCCTGAGCCGCTTGGATTTCGGAGGAATTCAACGCCAGTTGGCACTCGTATCGAGAGGCTGCGATCATGAGATTGGGTTAAGTAACTCAGGTGATGCGCTACGGTTTAATTCCGATTTGGAGCGTCACGATAGTCCGCGAAATGTGACTTATTCCGGGAGATCAGGTGAAAACCTCGTTAATATCGGCAAATCGGTGGCCAGCAATAAACCCAGCAGAAACTCGGTCAACACGGGTTTGTCGAAGTGATCGACCGTCAAATAAAGGTTCATGCCGATAGGTGGGGTAGAGATAACTCAGTTCCGGATTTACCAGGAATACGATGGCCAGGTAGACCGGGTCGATCCCGAAAGCCGCACCCAATGCGACAAGCGCGGGGCGATTACCGTCGGGCCGCCGGCAGGAACGCAATTCCTCCTGAAGACAACACATTCTTGCAGGGAGTATGTTGGCGGTGAGCAAGGGATAAATGCAAGATATCCTGAAATAACGTGGCGAGTAACACGCCGCAATGACCGGGTGCGATGGGGCTGCAGAATCGCCTTCGAAGTAACTGCGGAGTTATCCGGCTGATCCAGGAACCGATAATGCCCTTTGATTTGTGCTCGATCGCCCTGGGCCGATGCCGGAAACGACGCCATTGGTTTTTCGGCTTGGATCCCGGCAATCTTGACCAAGCGTTGACCTAACCGAGCATCTCCCAAGGGCGCTTCGGCAAACTCCGCGGCGGCCCAAATCGGCCCCTCGAGATCGTCCGCCGGTCCGAGCGGCTCGATGGCCGGCGGAGTAGCCGGGGCAACTCCCAAACGATTTCGCCAGTCGTTCTTTAGTTCATAGATATAAATCGCTTTGCGGCCCGCCGTTGCCTGACGGCACCGATCCTGACGGCTGCGACCGGCCGTTTCTCCCCAATACCGCCAGTTAGCCGCCCGCAAGCTGGTTCTGTCATAAGGTGGGGAGACGAAAGTCTCTACCAACCAGGGTCGATAGCCGTAACGGGTTTCAAAATCGGCACCCAAACGGCGCCAGAATCGCCTCAAAACCTGCGAAGCCAGATTGCGGCAGTGGAAGTCTGGTCGAATTAAGAATCGAGAAAGACCTACGATCCGGTGCAACAGCCCCCGTCGGGTTTCGGCATCCCAATTGCCCCAACGATCTCGGGCCGCCAATTGCAAGGCCGAAGCACCGATCCCGATCCCGATCCCGCCCAGCCAGCCATGCTCGGACCCGATTAAATAGCGAAGTTGGGGCCCCGCCATCAGTCTCGCCCCTCGCGGATGTTCTCTCGCCATGAGCCCGCACCAGAGTTCTTTTTGCTCGGTCGTGGTGACGAGAGTCAGTGACAGACCCAATACTTGATCGACCGTCGACGGCACCTCTCGAGCGGCCGCCACCGGGGTAGTCTCACGACTTCGAACACAAGAACCTCCCGGAGTTTGCCTGGCCGGCAGTCGGACTCGTCCGGAATGCTCCAGGGTCCGCAAGGCGGCCAGACAACTGGCTATTTGCAAGTGTTCCCGAGCGTCACGGAAGCCGTAATCAGAACATACCCGTTTCGCCAACGCCGTTCGATTTAAGTCTTTACCTTTAGCTAAAATCGCGCCGATCCGGTTAAGCCCGGCAGGTTGCGAGAGTTGTCGTTGAATCTGGTGCTGCACCTTCATGAACAGCACCATGGTGACCCTTCAGAATAATGTTCAGCCTTTTTTTATGGGGTAAGGGTAGTTCTAGCCACCTCATTGCCTCATGAACGAGGAACCGCAAAACTCAGCAAGCGGATCTACTCACAGCGAATGCAGATCGAAGAAAATATCCGGGATTTGAAGAGTCACCGATTCGGTTTTGGGCTCCGCGATGCACCCACCAAGAGTCCTGAACGTGGTGCAATCCTTCTCCTTATAGCTGCCGTTGCCACATTTGCGCTCTGGTTTCTGGGATTTGCTGGAACTACTCGTGGAATAGCAAGACATTTTCAAGCCAATACCATTCGAAATCGAGCAGTTCTTTCCGTAGTGTATTTGGGAAAAGAGGTGTGGAAAAACCAAAGTTTATATTCACACCGGAAGAACTGAACCAAGCAATGGAACATCTGAAAAACTGTGGTTTGAGGAGTTTCAATATGCTTAAAACCGTCAAAAAAATCGAGGGGATCCTTTAGGCCAAGAACTCGATACCCGAGTGGGATCGTTCCTGAACCGACCGCTCGAAAGCCAGTGGCTGTTTCTTTGGTTGGATGCCACTTACGTCAAGGTTCGGGAAAGCGGTCGCATCGTCTCGGTGGCCGCTACTCTGGCGAGGGGGCGTCAACGACCAGGGGCGACGCGAGGTGCTGAGACTCGAAATCGGCTGCAGCGAAGCGGAAACGTTCCGGCCCGGATTCCTGAGGCAGCTGCCGCGCCGTGGGTTATGCGGAGTGCCATCGGTGATCTTCGATTATCATCAAGAGTTGGAGACTGCCCTCCACCGTATCGCTGGCCATTTCGTGGCAACATTGCCAAGTGCTCTTCTTGCGCCATCTCTCGGCTCAGGTCGGCAAGGGCGAGCGAACGGCAAGCGGAAGCTAGGTTCGTACCGTTTTCGCCTATCAGCAGCGAGCCTCGGCTCGACGGCAGCAAGGGAAGATCGCCGAGAAATTGCGGAGCGGATATTCCAGAATTTCCCAACTGTCGGACGCGGTCGAATCGGAGGTTTCGCCTCTCTCTCGTTTCCCGAATGGTTGCCGGCCAAAATCTGCAGCGCCAATTCGATTGAAGGCTTGAACCCAGAAATCAAAGCCACCGTTCTCCGGATATCGTTCATCGCGAGTCCGCCGTCTTCCGCATGGTCGGAGCCTGGTTGCTGGAGCGGAACGACGAATAGGCCGTGGCTCGAAGCAGTCTGATCCTCGCGGATCCGATTAACTTTGGCGACGCCGAAAAGCCCGACTCGGGGCCAGTCTGACCACCGGTGAAATCGGCGAGTTCTCTTGATCTTTGCCGAGTCTCTTGCTTGGCTCGTTCGAGGGAACGCGGCCCTCCAGGAGCGCAGATGAGTCCGGTAAGGATCGAGTGCCAAGCGGTAGGTCGTCACACACGAAAACCACCGGGCGCGTTCCACCCACTGAGAAAACGGATTAGCTTCCGGGATAGATTTCGGCGTGTTGTCCGGAAACCCCGACGCGAGTCGGGGTGAAACCCGTGGTGATCCAGACCCCGCCGAGGAACCCAAACAGAGCCGCCCGGTCGAAGGGATGGTTAGGCCACTGTCCCGGACGTGATCCGGAATCCGACGTTGCGTCTGGATGAAGATGGAAATCGCATGGGGAGGAAGGGTTTCACGGATCGTTTTGCTCAGTGCATTTTGGGGCGGGGACGATCACGGTGTTATCGTTGTTGGTCCGTGGGATTCGAGCGGCCATGATTTTTTTTGAAAAAAATATTGCAAGGATTTGTGATGAGGGTTACAGGTGCACCGGATTGTCGCCACCCCTTATGAATTTGCTCCGTTACGTGACGCAACCGGATTCGGATGTTGAGGTATTGCGGGAGCCGATTTGGAACGACGCCATTCGGCAAATCAGGGGTTTGGACGGTTTGCTGCAGGTCACGATGCAGGTGCCTCGGGGATATAACCTGTCGCGTTATCCGCCGGACGCCGTCGGTGGCAAGGCGGAGGACGGGTTCTACCGGACGACGGGCCGGCCGCACGCTTCCTGGACGTTTCGCATCGGCAGCGAGGCAGCGCCGGATGATGCCGGGATTTTCGAGGTGCGCGAACTGGCAGGCGGAATCGCCGCCGATGCTCCCGAAGGCGTAGTGGATCGGTATCGGTGGGACGAGAGTGCCGGGGGTTGGGATTTGCGTCAAGGCAACGGCTTGGCCGGGGACAAGGTGCAGGTGAAGTGGAGCGCCGACCGGACTCAAAAACGCTTGATCAGGGAGCGGTACGATCCGTCGTTCGAATGTAACGACCGTCGGCAATCGGCCGGGTACGAGCAACTGATTCCCGGCGAGGACACGTGGTTCAAGACCAGCGATATCGTGAATCCCGGGACCGACGAAAAGGTTTACCGCTATACCTATCAAACCGATGCGGCCAAGGATGGGTGCCGTCAGTTGATTCAGGTGATTGATAAATATGGAGGCTGGATTCGCTATGCTTACGACGATCAGGATCGCGTCGTCACCAAATGGAGCGGTTTCCTGAATCAATCCTCCACCGACGATCTGGATAAGTGCCGGGTCACCGTCTACCGTTATGGCACGCTGGCGGCTTTAGCGGACGACGGATCGCAGCCTCGAGTCGCTCGAACCGAGATCTACCGGTTGCCGGGTAAAGAGTTGGGGCGGTTCTACCGGGTGATTAACGGCGGGGTCTGGATTTATGTATTCATTTGCCTGATGCTTGATTAATAATATTTACCTTTCTCCGAAAAAAAGTTGCTATCGCTATGAAATCTCACGCACAAGTGACCGTTTGCAATGTCTTTTGGCAAATCTTGGTTGTCGCGGTATAAAACCTATGAACACGATCAAACCGATGTTTAAATTTGCTTTTCAGTACGCTATGAAATCGATTATTCCGATCGTCATGTTGATGATTTGGCTGGCTCAATATCAGCCTGCAGTCGCCGCTGATGCCGAGCTCCATTTTTCAGGCGTTAACGATGTCGTTTCAATTTCTACCGGCGGCACACATGTGTTAGCTTTGATGAAGGACGGCACTGTAAAATCTTGGGGAAGTGATGTGCGAGGTCAGACTAGAGGTCAGTCTAGCGTCCCGGATGGTCTGAACAACGTTGCGGCAATCGAGGCAGGCCCTTATTATTCGTTAGCCTTGAAAAAAAATGGCACTGTGATAGCTTGGGGAAATAATGATCGAGGACGATTAGAGATTCCTAAGGGATTGAGTAATGTTATCGCTATTTCCGCAGGCCATCGACATTCGTTGGCATTGCAAAAAGACGGCACCGTAATAGCTTGGGGAGCAAATGAAAACGGAGAAGCAGACGTTCCTAAAGGATTGACAGAAGTGAAGGCAATATCTGCTGGCTGGGGCTATTCTATTGCCCTGAAAAAGAATGGCACTGTAGTCGCTTGGGGAAGTGATCGTTATGAAGTAGTTTCATCAATAAACGGGATGAAAGAAATAAAGGCTATCGCTGGCGAAGCAACACATGCTTTGCTCTTGAAAAATGACGGCACGGTAATGGCGTTCGGAAATAGCAATGATTACAAGCAACTGGATGTTCCTGAGGGATTGGATAAGGTGAAGGCTGTAGCGGCAGGAATAGCTCATTCTTTAATTCTAAAAGAAAATGGCACGGTAATTAGTTGGGGCGGATTAAATCCGAGGTCCTCTGAAGTTCCTGAAGGATTAAATGAGGTAATGGCTATTTCCGCGGGCGTCGCTATTTCGGCAGTTCTAAAAAAAGACGGCACTATTTTGGCTTGGGGGTGGATTCAAGCATTGAAGGAATGGCAGAATCATGGAGTGGAGGTCAAGGTTCGTTGATAAATTGAATGGAATTACTCGACTGTTACCTAATCAAATTCAATTGGCGGTCTATTATGAAATGCGTTACATTCCTCATTATTTTTTGGAACTCGCGCGTTGGTTGAGTGCTTTGGATATGATTAGGTCTCGGCAGCCATACTGAGCATTTGTCCTTATAATTCGGCAATTCTATTGCCTAGCTTTGAAAACAATGAAACCGCTTTTTTCTAAGTTATTCGAATCCCTCTGTCTTATACTTTTGACTGTTGGCTTGATTGGATGCGGTAATCAATCAAAGTTGGATAAGGTTTTGAACCTTTTACAGAATTTGGGAGATAGTAAACTATCGGCTGAGGAAACGGTCGAAATGGCCCAAAAAGCTGTAAAACTTTCCCGTCAATTACCTGAAGGACAGGAGGGACTATACTTAACTTCTCTTGTTAGCTTGGCTAATGGTTTGGCTGAAGCAGGTCGAATATCAGAGGCAACTGAAACCGCTACGGAAGCGGTCGAATACTCACGTCAATTGTCTGAGATATCAATGTCACCAATGTTACAGTTAATGTTGCCCATGTTACAGATTAGTGCGCATGGAGTTTTAGCCACGTGTTTGGGAGAAGCTGGCCGAGCAGAAGAGGCGATCGAAGCGGCCAACGAAGCGGTTAAGATTTCCCGTCAGTTGTCCTCACACGATATATCGAATGGTGTTTCCAAGATTATGGCACTGCAATTTTTAGGAACACAATTGAGCAAAGCTGGCCGATCGGTTGAAGCGATCAAACCTGCCAAAGAAGCGGTGGTGGTTTCCCGTAAGATGGTTCAAGAGGACGCTGTATGGCTGGAGCAATTGGCAGGTGCTTTAAAAACCCTGGTCGAACGCTTGTGCAATGTCGGGAGACATGCGGAGGCCATAAGACCTGCAAAAGAAATGGTTGAGATTTATCGTGAGTTGGTTCAAGAGGATGACGATAGGCTTTCGTCGTTGGCCGATGCCCTTGAAACACTGGCTGAGACATGCCGCGAAGCTGGTCGATTGACAGAATCGTTTAAATCTGCCAAGGAAGCAGAAGATCTAAATCGAAAGTTAGGCAAATAGATCAGGGCATTACTATTATTGCAACTGTTCAGGCACCGAAAAAAGTCAGCAATTTCCACTGAAGACAGATCAGCTTGTGTTTCATTTGGGGCCTCTGAGAATCCACTCCGACACCACCAAATGGGAAACAAGCCGGATTTTTTAGAGAAAAGTTTACGAAAGGCGATGGCAGAATCCCCCTAAAACAAAGCCCTTGTGGGGCTAGTGGGAGTTGCTGCCTTGTTGGGTGCGATGAGACCGACCCCGAATCATTGCTCGATTTGGTGCGTAACTATCAGCGCAAAATTATTTACCAACGAAGTCACGGTTTCAGGATTGGTTCAGGTAAATTCCTGGTTTCCAATTCAAAATTTAATTTTGGCCATGTATCAAAACCCATGTCAATGAGAATAATTAAATCTACAACGGCTATTCCATTGCTGTCAATTCCTCTCCAAACAAAATCGCCCGCTATCATTGTTAGAAACTCATAATCAATGTCATAATGACTGTTATATATATATTTATCATTAATACTTGCTTGAAATAAAAAATCAACAGGAGAATTAATATAATGCAGGCTCAATGATTCGCAATGACTATTTGAATTATTAATAGATCGGCAATTTTTTGCTCCTGAAAAGTATTTCATGAACTTCGTGCCTTCATCGGGAACGTCAAGTGCAATACCAGCCACTAAGCCGTCTAGTAATAGTAATTGATAATCCAAAATACATGGCCCTGGAGCATCATCTCCGACCGGACTTCGATATACTCGATTCAAATGTCTACACCCCGCTAAATCTAATACAGATGAAATCAGATGTTGGCTCTGAAGTTTTCCTAACTTAACTAAGTTAGAAACTGGATCATGAAACATAACTACTCAAGAGTGGTTCAAATTACGCATAAAATCAAAGGCAATAAATAGAATCAGAAATGGAGCCGTTTGGACTCAATGTGTTGTCGTAAGGCACATCACCCACCATCATGGTTAGTGCCTGCAACGTGATCAGGCTTGGCAAGAATCGACATAACCATAAAATGAGACTTCACTTATTCGATTCCTATCCTGGAATCCCAACTCTTCTTCCAACTGGTGTCATGCAGATATTATGGTTTACTGTGAACTTCCGTCGATCGGCAAATCCAATAATTGCCGTAACTATTCAGGCACCGAAAAAAGTCAGCGATTCCCACTGGAGACAGTTCAGCTTGTGTCCCATTTGGGGCCTCCGGGAATCGAATGATTTCGAGTGATCGGTCTCTTCCATGAACTTTTCCAGGTAATCGTGCAGCCAATACCTCGGTGCTCACGCCATGAACAAATGGAACCCAAGCCGAGTCGCCCAGAATAGTGGAAGCCGTTTGAATCGGAAAGCTCTTTCCTCGCCGTCTCGTCGCTGAAATCCTAAAGCGCGAACCACCAGCTCCCGGCCACGGCGAACGAGAGTCCCCCCGGCGATCATCCCCAACGAAGGAAAACTCGCCGCGGACAGTGTCGATGACCGGTCGGGATTCCATCCTGGTCGCCGTCGATTTCATCAGGCACCGCACACTGGCGGAATCCGTTTGATTCGGCAAGCCCTTTCTTCGCCGTTTCGGCAGCGAAATCCTGGAGCGCGAACCACCAGCTCCCGGCCACGGCGAACGAGAGTTCACCCGACGACCTTCCCTAACGAAGAAAACTCGCCGCGGACAGCGAAACCGGCCATCCATTACGCCAGCAATTCCCACTCTAGGCAGCCCAAACAACATTTGATAAAAATCGCTTGTGTCCCATTTGGTGGTGTCGGAGTTGATTCCTGGAGGCTCCAAATGGGACACAAGCTGATCTGTCTTCAGTGGGAATTGCTGACTTTTTTCGGTACCTGAATAGTTACCCACGAATAACGTAATCGTTGTTTCGGGACATCGGAATTCGAAGTCGAAATTATTGCCGTGAATGCGTTCGCCGGAAGCCTTCAAGAGCATTTCTACCGCATTATCGGGACTTTTGAACATTTCTGGTCGAACCCCGAAATTTCTTGAAAAATCCCGTTTTGACCCGCTTATCAAATACGGTTATCCTTGCGCCTGCACCGGGGCGACCATTGGCGGTCGTCAGTTCTTGCTATAATTCGCGCTGAAAGGCGGCTTGCTGCAGTTGCGGTTATTTTGAGCCAACTGCGCCTGTATTTCTTGATTTGCTCTTCCAACTACGGATGCAGGAAATTATGACTTATTCCAGGAGTTTCGGTAAAAACGTCGTCAATATCGGCAAATAAGTGACCAGCAATAAACCCAGCAGAAACACGGCCAGCACGGGTAAAGCGGCTCGGGCGATGGCCAACACCGGTTTGTCGAAGCGATAGGCCGCCAAATACAGGTTCATGCCGATGGGCGGGGTAAGATAGCCCAGTTCCAGATTCACCAGGAATACGATGGCCAAGTGGACCGGGTCGATTCCGAAAGCTATTCCCAGAGGGATGAGCAAGGGAACGATAACCACGATGGCCGAGTAGATATCCATCAGGCATCCGGCCAATATCAGGAACAGGTTGAGCATGAGCAGAAAAACCCATTTCGAATCGATATTTTGGGTGATCCACTCGACGGCCCGATCCGGAAACTGATCGAAGATCAAATATTGGGTCAAGGCGTTGGCTACGCCCAAAATCAGCAGAATGCCTCCAATCAATAAGCCGCACTTGACCAGGATTCGGGGAAAATCCCGGAAGAAGTTCAGTTCTCGATGCACGATTAATTCCACGAAGATGGCGTAGATTGCGGTCGTAGCGGCCGCCGCCACGTACGTACTGAAAATCCCGCTGAACATCGCGGTCAACGCGACGACCGGCAGCATTAATTCCCAGATCGCGGTCCGTGCCGACGACAACAATTTAGCCGCTCGGCTGCGATGGTCCAGGTCGTTATCTTCCGCCGGATCTTGGGACTTTTTCGGTGCCGCGGGAATTCGCGAGGCGCCCCAGAAGGCCAGTAGCCCGAGCATCAACAGGCCGGGAATCAATCCTCCCAAAAACAGGCTTCCGAGCCGGAGGTCGCTCTGACCGCTGGTGCTGGCGACGATAAAATAGAGGATCACCGGCAACGAGGGCGGAAAGAGAATGCCGAGGGAACCGGCGCCGGCCATAAAGCCGAGGGAATTTTTTTCGCTGCAACGGGACGCCAGAAACAGCGGCAGCAACAGCGGAGCCAACGCGAGAATCGTTACCCCCGAGCCGCCGGTGAACGAAGTGAAAAAGGCGCAAACCATGACGGCGATCAGGGGAGGTCCCGCTCGGAACGAACCGACCAGGTTTTGGAACACGGCCACCAATCGTTGGGCCGCTTTGCCTTCCGACAGGACGAATCCGGCCAAGGTGAACAGCGGAATGGTCGGGATCATGTGTTCGGTGGCCAAGGTGTATTGATTGAGGGCGACGCTCGCTAACGGAAAATCGCCCGACCAAAACAAAATCAGGGCCGCTCCGCCTAAGGCGGTGAAGATAGGAGCACCCAGCAAAACGGCCGCGAGCAGCAGTGCGAGCAGCGGAAACCAGAGTTGTTGGGGAGAAACGGGGGCCCACCAGATCAAGGCGATCAAGGCCGACGCGCCGCCGAGCGTTGCCAGCCGCAACGCGAGCCGCTCGTCGGCCCGGCGGACGAGCCGTAAGGCGATCAAGGCGAAGCCCAAGGGGATGAAAAACTGAAACATCCATTTCTCGACGCCATAGGCGATCAGGTTGACGGCGCTGCCGGCTTCCCGTTCGACGACGACCAATTCCAGTCCGGAAATCGCCAACCCGACGGCGACTGCGGCGGCGATCGAGTGAGAGAAGACTTTGATTCCGGCCGACCAGCGGGCGGGCGCGAATTGAGCCAGGGTCGTGATGGCCAGCAGCCGGTTTTCCCGGGCGGCGACCGCGCCCCCGATCATGGCCAAAACCAGAGTCAGATGCTGAACGAATTCCGAGGCGCCGAGGATGCCGAACGAAGTAAATTGCCGGAGCAGCCGTTCGGTTACGGGGATGGCGATCATGAGCGCGATCGCCAGAATCAGGATCGCGTTCTCCGCCGAGTTGAAGCCCTTGACCAATCGTGGATACCACCCGGGATACGGCGGCGGCTCCTTCCGGGTCGCGGGCGGCGGGGCGGTCATGGCATCCGGTATTCCTCGAGCCAGTTGCGGACTTGATCGAAGATTTCCTCAGGCACGATCTTGCCGCGAATTTGGGGGTAGGCCTTTTCGACGGCCAGTTTCCATTCGGTCATGGCGGCGGGCGACACGGCATGAACCTGTAACCCACGGTTTTTCATGGCGGAAATCGAATTGACGGCTTCCGTCCGGCCGATCCGTTGGATTTCGGCGCCGGTAGCTCGAGCGATTTTCGACAGGGCCGTCCGATCGGCTTCTTCGAGCCGGTTCCAAGACCGCAGGGTGACGACGGCGGCCCCGACCAAGGGAGCCCAATTCAGGTCAAGCATGTGGGGAGCCCGAGTGTCCACTTGAGTGGCGTTGGCTACGAACGGCGGCATCGGCACCGCGGAGATTAAACCAGTCTGCAGGCCGGTGATGATTTCCTTGGTTTCCAACGGCACGGTGCGGAAGCCGGCTTGCCGGTAGAGGTCGACCACTTCCGGGCTGCCGGCCCAACTGAATAATTTCAGTTCGCGCAAGTCTTCCGGAGTCTCGATCGGGGACTTGGTGAAGAATCGGACCCAGCCGGCGTTGGCCCAGAACAGGACTTTGAATCCTCGTTTTTCCAGCCGTTCCTCGAGCAAGGGTTGGAGTTTGGAGCCGACATGATCCACCTCTTCCAATGATTCGAACAGCAGGGGAACGTTTTGCAGCCCCGAAACGGCCGGTTCGATTTCGGCGAGTCCCACCGCCGTGAGCAGCCCGGCCTGTAGCTGGCCGAATCTCATGGCCCGGACCATTTGCGCTTCGCCGCCGACGCTGCCGGAGGGGTAAATGAGCAAGTCGACGGCGCCGGCGGTGGCCCGCTTCCATTCCTGGCCCATTTCCCTCATTTCGTTGTAATACGAGGAGCCTCTGGGAACCAACGTGCCCAGGCGGACTTTTTGATTGGTAGCCGCTGTCGGTGTCGGCGGATGCAGCAGCGAAACCGCCAGGGCGGCGGCCAGCAGTCCCGGTTTAAATAAGAGCGAGCAGGCGGGTATTCTATTCATCGGGTTCGAAGGAAAGATCGGGCAAGAACAGTTCGTCGGTTCGGGACAACAGCCATTGGGCCCGTTGTTGAGTCAGCAAATTGATCAGGCGCGTTTCCGGGTGCCGGTCGACGTCCGCGGCGATCGCGCGATTGAGCAAAGACTGGAATTCGGTTTTATTTTGAGTCGGGACGCTGACGGCTTCGGCGAGGGAAACATAGGGAGCCAGGTGCCGCCCTTCATCGGCTCGGAGAGCGGAATCGAAACGGTTCCGGGCGATGCGCTCGGGGTCGCCGGCGGTGGCCGAGCGGTTCATTTCGTAGGCGATCATGAACGTGTGGATGGCTCCGTTTTGCCAATCGGGATCCAATTGATAGGCGCGATCGATCAGAGCTTCCATTTGCGGCAGTTCGGCTACGAGAAAGGGATCGTCCTTGCCGAGGTTGATCGCCGAAGCCCAAGCGGCCGCGGTCCAATACAGCGTTTCGATCGCCGAGTTATCGAAGCCTTCCATGGCGGTTCGAGGCGACCGGGCCAGTCGTTCGGGCCAATCCGATTTCCCCCTGCCGAGGCGATAAAGCCCGTGGTCGCGTGCCCGGAGGAAAAGGTTTTTGGCTCGTTTCCTCAAGTGTTCGGCCCGGTTCCAATCCTTGAGGTCCAGATAATCCGCTTCCGACTGCAGGAAAGCGTAGGCGTATTGGGTGTAGTAAGCCGCCGCCGCCGTCCGTAACCGATCGTGGTTCGGATTCTCTGCCAGGATCGTTTCGATCAGCACCAGGACGAAGGGGATGGCGTCCTTCACCAATTCGGGATCGTTTTCCGAAGAAATGACCGTGCCGGAACCGGCCAGGGCGTTGCCCACTTGGTTGAGCGCAATCTTCTTGACGGAGCATCCCGTAACCAAGAGGCCGAGGACGCACCACAGCAAGACGGCCTTCGGAACGGTGACCGATGGGGGGGTGAATTGCACTGCTGATCAGGTTACTTTAACGATTCCTTGTCTTTCAATACTCAAAGCCGGGCCGGCCGGGTACGGACGGTCTCGTTCAAGTCGTCACCGATTCGCCCGGACCGGGTTGCACGATGCGGATTTGGGGGTACCGCTTTGCTATCTGTTTTCCGAACCAGTTGCGGGAGTTCGCTTCGCCGTGGGCGAGAATCACGGTGCGGGGCGAGACTCGGCCGACGAAATCTACCAACTCTTCCCGATTGGCATGGGCGCTGAAATCGAATTCCTGGACTTGGCAACGACGCGTCAACTTGCCGACGGTGTTGCTGAAAAAGAATTTCTCGTTGGGAGCGGCTTGGCGCAGCCGGCCGGCGGGCGTATTCGGATCGGAATAGCCGACGAAAAAAACCCGCTGCCGTTCGTCTTCGATCATCCGGGCCGCCAGTTCGTGCGCGGGCGTGTTTTCGACCATCATTCCCGAAGTCAGGGCGAAGATGCGGCCGCTGCGCAGGGACATGCCGTCTTGTTGTTGCCGGTCCATGACAATCAAGTGAAGGCTGTCGTGCAAATTGAGATCGCTGAGATTGCGCGAAATGCGCTTGGCGGTGATGTCGTAGATTTCGGTAAACACTCGGCCCAGGCCGCCGATGTACACGGGTTGGCGTTTGAGCCGCCGATCGCGCATCATGAGCGCCAGCATGGCCAGGATCTCTTGAGTGCGGCCCAGCGCGAATACCGGGATCAAAATGCTGCTTTTTTGGGAGAGGGCTTCCACGGCCGCTTCGGCGAATCGCTGGACTTCTTGCTGCCGGGTGAATCCCGGCGGCACGTCTCGATCACCGCGGGTCGTTTCCAAAATCAGCGTGTCGGCGGTTACGTCTTCGAATCGCGCTCCCCGCAGGATGGTTTGATCCTGAAAACAGACGTCGCCGGTATAGAATAACGATTCGCGTTCGCCGCGCACCATGATGCCGACCGAACCCAGGGCATGGCCGGCGTCGTAGAATTCCAGCGTGGGCGAGGCGGGATCGGATTGGTCGCCGCCAGCCTGATCCCAGGCGATTTTTTGGTTGTGCCGGCAACCTTCGAACTGGCAGGCGATATCGTCGATTTCGCGGTGGGAGAACAACGGATACTCCTTGACGTCGAATTCGTCCCGTTGCCGTTTCATGACGTTCACCGAGTTATGCAGCACTCGTTCGATGATGAAATAGCTCATCTCCGACATCGTTACTTGGGCCTCGGGAAAGTGCTGCAGGGCGACCGGGAGCGAGCCGACGTGATCGAGGTGGCAGTGGGTAACGGCGATATGATCGACCCGTTTGCCGTTCAGGAGGTGGAACAGCGGGAGGCTCTCTTTTCCGATGATCTTGGGATGCGTGCCGGAATCCATTAACAGGCTGCGGCCGTCCAGTTCGACGTGCCAGCAGCTGGCCCCGATGTCTTCTCTTGGATTCAGATTGGTAATGTGCATGGCAGATGGGAACGGGGCGCGTTTCGGCGGGAATGAACGGAATCGGGTCGGGGTATGGAGCGGCCCTCGAACGAGTCTGAGAATTCACGGAGTGACGGCGATAGTTCGTTTCGGTTATTTTTGAACAATCGAAAGGAAATTTCGATCCAAGAATGTGCGACGCGCTATTACGAAGCGATTCGTTTAGCTGGTTCGGTTGTGGGCGGGCGCCGGAGCCGCCGGCGCCCGTTTCGCGTCCGTGAACGGGACCGGCACCGGAAAAACCGGGGCGTTCCGGCTTATTTCGTTGCCTCGAAAGCCGATCCTTGGGATAGTGGGACTCTCGATTGCGCAGTGCGAATTTCATGAAGTATTTGGCAGTTATCTTCGTTGCCGGCTCGTTGGCATTGGGATCGCTTGCGTGGGCCGGAGACGGCCAGGCCGGCGGAACTTCCTGGCCGATGTTCCGGGGAAATCAGACGTTGTCCGGCGTGACCACGGCCCGGTTTCCCGCCGACCCCAAACTGCGTTGGACCCATGAAATCGGTGAGCCGATTAAATCCTCGGCGGCGATCGAAGGCGGGCGGGTTTATATCGGCGGCGACGACGGCAATTTGCGTGCGTTGACTCTGGAGTCGGGAAAGGAGATCTGGCGATTCCAGACCGAGGGGATGATCGAAGCGTCGCCGCTGGTGCTGGGAGAAACGGTTTATATCGGTTCGGGCGACGGTTGCCTGTACGCTTTGAATCAGGCCGACGGCCGGTTGAAATGGAAATATCAGACGGACGATCAGATCTTGGGTTCTTCTAATTGGGTCAAGGCGCCGGACGGTAAGTCGACCTGGATTTTGGTGGGCAGTTACGATTTCTTCCTGCATTGCGTCGAGGCGCAGACCGGCCAGGCCGTCTGGAAATACGAGAGCGGCAATTACATCAACGGTGCGCCGGCCGTGTCGCGAGGCCGAACCGTGTTCGGCGGGTGCGACGCCCTGTTGCACGTGATTTCGTTGGCCGACGGCAGCAAGGTAAAGGAAGTTCCGACCGGAGCCTATATTGCCGGTTCGGTGGCTATGGTTGACGACCAGGTTTATGTGGGGCATTACGAATGTGAGTTTCTCTGCATCGATGTGGAGGAAGAAGCTTTGAAGTGGAAGTACCGCAAGCGTAATTTTCCTTATTATTCTTCGCCGGCAGTGACCGACAAGTGGGTTGTTTTCGGCGGACGCGACCGTCGGCTCCACTGTCTGGATCGCCGGACGGGCGAGGAGCGTTGGGAGTTCGCCGTTCGGGGCAAAATCGATAGTTCGGCGGTTGTTTCGGACGGGAAAGTTCTGGTAGGCTCGGACGACGGGCGGCTCTATGTCGTTTCGTTGGACGAGGGCAAGGAACTATGGTCCTATGAAATCGGCGGGCCGATCACGGCTTCCCCCGCGGTCGTCGACGGCTGGATCGTGGTGGGCTCCGAGGACGGGTCGGTTTATGCCTTCGGGGAGGGTATCGAGAGCGACGACCGGCAGGGAGATCGGGTTGACTAAGGCGATGATTTCAACTTCCGAGTCCCCGAGCGAGGATACGACGGTCGGCAATTATTTCGTTTCCAATTATCCGCCGTTCTCGTTTTGGAAACCTGACGCCGTTTCCGAATTCCGGCAAGCTTTGGAACGCCGGCCTCGGGAAGGAACGCCGCTGGGGCTTTATCTCCACATCCCTTTTTGCCGCAAACGGTGCCACTTCTGCTATTTCCGGGTTTACACCGACAAGAACGCCACCGCTATCCAGGCCTATCTGAACGCCGCGATTCGGGAACTCGAACTCTATGCCGAAAAGGCGTTCATCGCCGAGCGCCAATTGGATTTCGTCTATTTCGGCGGCGGAACGCCTTCTTACCTGTCGGTGGATCAACTGGAAAAATTGACCGGCGGCTTGAAGCGGATTTTGCCGTGGGATGCCGTTCGGGAAGTGACTTTCGAGTGCGAGCCGGGAACCCTGACGCCTCAGAAGCTACAGGCCATTCGGGATATGGGGGTCACCAGGCTCAGTTTGGGCATTGAGAATATCGACGATCAAATCCTGGAGATTAACGGCCGAGCCCATCGCAGCCGCGAAATCGGCCGAGCCTACGAGGCGGCCCGGAAAGCGGATTTTCCTCAGATCAATATCGACTTGATCGCCGGCATGGTCGGCGAGACCGACGCTAATTGGGAGCGGTGCGTCGCCAAGACCCTCGAGATGTCGCCGGACAGCGTGACGATCTATCAAATGGAAATTCCATACAACACCACGATCTACCGGGAAATGAAGGAGCAGGGAAAGGGGATTGCGCCGGTAGCCGACTGGAAGACCAAGCGCCGGTGGGTGACCGAAGCGTTCGAGGCCCTGGAAGCTTCCGGCTATCGAGTGGCCAGCGCCTACACCGCCGTCAAGGAATCGTCGCAATCCAGGTTTTTGTACCGGGATCAATTGTGGGCCGGGGCCGATTTGTTGGCGTTGGGCGTCGCTTCCTTCGGTCATATCGGAGGCACCCATTATCAGAACAACCACGATTTCGAGCCCTATCTCTCCGACCTGCGCCGGGGGGAATTGCCGATTTATCGCGCTTTGACCCCGGACAACGACCAACGGTTGATTCGCGAATTCGTCTTGCAGTTGAAACTGGGCGAGATCAAAGGGTCCTACTTCAACGACAAGTTCGCGACCAACGTATTTACCCGGTTTGCCGAACCGCTCCGGCGGATTCGCGATTGGGGGTTTTTGACGGTCGACGGCGACGCCATCAAACTGAACCGGCAGGGTTTGCTGCAAGTCGATCGTCTGCTTCATGAGTTTTTTCTGCCGGAACACCGGGGGGCTCGATATGCCTGAACGAGAAATGGGTCTTGATCCTGTTTCCAGCGACCGCATCGAGGGTTTGTTTCGGGAAGCCTTTGCCCGGCAGCAAGCCGACCCGCCGCGGATTGTCTCCATTCCGGATGAGGAGGTACCGAGACCTTATCGCTCTCTGTTGGTTCACGACCGGGACATGACCTCGACCTTGCAAAACTATTACGGGGATGTGGTCCGGTTGGAGGTGTTGCACCGGGAGCAACAGACCGACGAATTGACCCGGGAGGTTCTGTTACGGCTTCAGGGCGACGACCGGCCGGTCGAGTATGGGGTGATCCGGATCGTTTACGCTTCGCTGGCGCCGGAGATCAGGCAGCGGATTCAGGATGGCGGCGTTCCGCTGGGACAGATTTTGGACGACGCCGGTATCGACTACGTCAGCCGACCGGAGAACTACTGTTCGCTCGAAGATCATCCTTATTTACGCCGGTGCCTCGCCGATGGCGAACCGGAAAAACGCTTCGGCCGAATCAACGTTCTGAAACGGGCTTCCGGCGAGCCGTTGGCCGAAGTGATCGAAATACTGGCAGCGGAAACCGGGGAAGGGAAAGAGTAGCCGAGCGGAGCCATGAGTTACGAGGCCGACTATGAGGTATTGGTGATCGGGGGTGGCCCCGCCGGTTGCAGTGCCGCTGTCGTTCTCGCTGAAGCCGGACATCGCGTGCTGGTGATGGACCGGGACCGGTTTCCCCGGTATCGGATCGGCGAGTCGTTGATTCCTTTCACTTGGTATCCGCTCAAGCGGTTGGGGCTGATCGAACGCCTGCGCGCTTCGCATTTCGTCAAGAAGTACAGCGTGCAGTTCGTGGCTCCTTCGGGAAAGGCTTCCCAGCCCTTTTATTTTTCCTCCCGTTACGACGCCGACGTTTCGCAGACTTGGCAGGTGTTGCGTTCGGAGTTTGACCAACTCTTGATGGACAACGCTCGCGAGAAGGGAGCCGAAGTCTGGGAAGGCGTCAAGGTGAAAGGGCTTTTGGGAGATAAAAACGAGACCATCGGAGTGCGCTTGGAGACCGAAGACGGTCGGGAAAAACGGTTGTACGCCCCCCTGACTTTGGATTGTTCGGGCCGGGAAGCTTTCGCCGCCGTGCGCCGGGGATGGCGCCGGCGGGATCCCTTTTTGAACAAGGTAGCGGTTTGGACCTATTATCGCGGCGCTTTGCGGGAGGAAGGTATCGATGCGGGCGCGACGACCGTCGCTTTCGTCCCCGAAAAGGGTTGGTTTTGGTACATTCCGCAGCACGACGACATGGTAAGCGTAGGGGTGGTGGCCGAGGGCAAATACCTGTCTCGGGATGGGGTGAAGGATCCCGCCGCTATTTTTCAACGGGAAATCTCCCGCAACCTTTGGATCAGGGATCATTTGGCGCCGGGGCGGCAAGTGGGGAAATATTTCATCACTGGGGAATATTCCTTTCGTTCCGAATTTTGCGCTCAACCGGGCTTGTTGCTGGTCGGGGACGCCTTCGGTTTTCTGGACCCGGTGTTTTCCTCGGGGTTGCTTTTGGCTCTCAAGAGCGGCGTCATGGCCGGCGAGAACGTGAGCGAGGCCTTGCGAGATGCGGATTTGAATCCTTCGCGGTTTACCGACTACGCTCAAGTCATGCGCCAGGGAATCGAGAACATGAGGAAATTGGTGTACGCCTTCTACAATCCCGATTTCAGTTTCCGCGACCTGACCGATCGTCATCCGGAATTGGTCGGCGCCGTGACCGACTGTCTTTCCGGCGACGTCAACAAGGATTATTCGACGCTCTGGGAAGCCGTCGAGAAGATGGCGCCGTTGCCTGACGATTTACCTTACGGTCTTCCGGCTCTCGAAGCCGAAGCCGTTTTGCCGTGATCGAGCGGCTCGATGAATATTCTCCAGATCACGCCCGGGGCCGGCGATATGTACTGCGGCGCCTGTTTGCGGGATAACGCTCTGGTCAAAGCTTTTCGCCAGCAGGGTCATACGGCGACCTTGCTGCCGCTATACTTGCCCTTGACCCTGGACGAGCCGGACCAAAGCCGAGGGACTCCCATTTTTTTTGGCGGTTTCAACGTGTATCTGGAACAACGGTTTTCCCTGTTTCGCCGGTTGCCGCCCGGTTTGACCCGTTGGTTGGATTCGCCCCGGTTGCTTGGGTGGGTTCGCCGTTTTGCCGCCCGCACCCGGCCCGAAGAAGTCGGAGAATTGACGATTTCCATGTTGCGGGGGGAGGAGGGAAAACAGGCGGTCGAACTGGACCGGTTGCTGGATTGGGTGCAAGGGCAGCCGGGATACGATGTCATCAATCTGTCCAACGTGCTGTTGATCGGATTGGTCCGGCGGCTGCGCAACGAAACGAAGCTTCCGGTCGTGGTCACGCTGCAGGGCGAGGATACTTTTTTGGATCAATTGCCGCCGGAAAACCGGGAGGAAGCCTGGAACGTTCTCGGCGAACGGGCTCGGGAAGCGGACCGGTTTATCGCGCCCAGCGCGTATTACGGGCGCCGCATGCAGGAACGAATGGCCGTGGAATCCGAAAAGATCCGCGTAGTGCCTAACGGGATCAATTTGGAGGGATTCGAGCTGTCGCCGGCACCGTACGGTCCGCCGGTTCTGGGTTTTTTCGCCCGCATGTGCTCCGAGAAAGGATTGGACGTTTTGTTCGAGAGTTTTCTGTTGCTGAGGCGCCGGGAATCGACCCGAAATCTGCGATTGAAAATCGGAGGAAGTTGCGGCCCCGCCGACGAACCGTTGGTAACCCGGCTTCAGGACCGCTGTCGCCGGGAAGGTCTGGCCGGGGAAGTCGAATGGTCGCCAAATTTATCGAGAAGCGATAAGATCGGTTTTTTGCGGCAACTGACGATCTATTCCGTTCCGGCATTGTACGGGGAGAGTTTTGGACTCTATGTGTTGGAGGCTATGGCGGCCGGAGTTCCTGTGGTTCAACCGCGGCATGCCGCATTTACGGAAATTGTCGAGGATACCGGTGGCGGAATTCTTTGTGAGCCGGGAGATCCGGCGGCGTTGGCCGACGGCATCGAATCCTTGCTGACCGATCCCGAGCAGGCCAGGCAATTGGGAACCCAGGGGCGACAAGCGGTCCAAAAAAAGTACAGCGTGGAGGCGATGGCCGATCGAGTGCTCGGCGTTTATCGAGAGTTGGGCTGAATCGCAACCGTAACCCGAATTGATGGCCGGTCGTTTCATACATGTTCGTCGCGTGGAATTCGCCGATACCGATATGGCTGGTATCATGCATTTTTCAGCCTTGTTCCGGTTCATGGAATCGGCGGAGCATGCCTTTCTGAGGTCATTAGGTTTTTCGGTGACCTTGAACGATATCGATCCTGACTTGGGATTGCCACGAGTTCATGCCGAAGCCGATTTTCGCCGGCCTTTTCGGTTCGAGGACGAGATCGAGATTGAATTGAAAGTCAGGGAAAAAGGTCGAAAGGCATTGATTTACGACTTTACGATGCGTCGGTTCGGCGATCCGGAAAGGACGGTAGGAGCGGTCGGTTCTTTAACCGTGGTATGCGTGCGCCGCGACACCGAAGGCGGGATGGCGGCGGTTGAGTTGCCTCGGTCGTTGGCCGAGAAGATCGAAGCGGACTGAGGGAATCGCTAACTCCACTCCGGGGATGATTTACGGGATGCCGATCGTTCGACGAAACTTGGCGAATTGGAATGCGAACAGCGAATAACTGACACGATTATGGGTACGGAAACCACATCGGGAGCGGGCGGAGGTTGGCTCTATTTTGCCTTGTTGACGGTCGCCTGTTGGGGAATCTACGGCATTTTGCTTCACAAGGGCCAAGTGACCATGGGCGATCCCGAGAACGGACGTTACAAGTCCTTCCTGTTGGTGGGAGTGGCCTATTTTCTGACGGCGGTTTTGGCGCCGTTAGCCATATTGCTTTACAAGGGAGAAGCCTTCAGCGGTTATACCGGTGCGGGAATGGGGTGGTCCCTGGTGGCCGGTATCGCCGGAGCGGTGGGAGCTTTCGGGGTGTTGTTGGCCTTCGGCCACAAAGGAACGCCGGCCGTGGTCATGTCGATCATTTTTGCGGGCGCTCCGATCGTTAACGCCGTGATTTCCATCATGCTTCAGCCGCCGGCGGGGGGAATCGGAGCGGTTCGGTTTCCGTTCGTACTCGGCATTTTGATGGCCGCGGTCGGGGGCATGTTGGTGACGCTGTATAAACCCAAGCCCGGGCCGCCCAAACCCAAGGTCGTGATGGTCAAAACGTTTCCGGCCTATCTGGATCGAGATCAGCGATCCTAATCCATGCCGGAGGACAACCTTGCCGCTCGAAGGGAGTTGGAGGCCCGTCAGTTGGCCCTGCTCAACGGGTTGCTGAAGGAAGTATCGGCAACCAACGCGTTCTACCGGAATAAACTCGGCGACGACCGGAACCTCTTTTCGTTCGAATCCCTGGAAGCGTTCCGAAGCCGGTTTCCCTTCACCGAAAAGTCCGAATGGGTCGGCGATCAAGAAAACCACCCGCCCTACGGCACCAATCTTACCTATCCGTTGGATCGCTATATCCGGTGTCATCAGACCAGCGGCACTTCGGGCAAGCCGATGCGGTGGTTGGATACTCGGGAGAGTTGGGACGGCCTGCTGGACGATTGGCGACAGGTATACCGGGCCGCCGAGCTCGGACGGGAAGATCGTTTTTTCTTCGCTTTTTCGTTTGGGCCTTTTCTCGGATTTTGGACCGCTTTCGAGGCGGCGTTGCGACAAGGGAGCTTTTGTCTGTCGGGCGGCAGTATGACGACCGAAGTTCGCTTGCAAGCCATGAAGGATAATCACATTACGGCGCTTGTCTGCACGCCGACTTATGCGTTGCGTTTGGGCGAGACGGCAAATGAACAGGGATTTGATCGGCAGGGATCATCGTTGAGGAAATTGGTCGTCGCCGGGGAACCCGGAGGCAGTTTGGCGTCGGTACGGCAATGCCTGGCCGAACTATGGCCGACGGCGACGGTGTTCGATCATCACGGCATGACCGAAACGGGTCCGGTTTCGTTTCAGTGTCCCGCCAGTCCGGGAATGTTGCATATCATCGACACGTCGTATCTGGCGGAGATCGTCGATCCGGAAACGAATCAGGCCGTCGATTACGGTGAAAAAGGCGAATTGATCCTGACGACCTTACGGCGAGCTGGCTCTCCGCTGATTCGTTATCGAACCGGTGATTTAGTGGAACGAGCTCTTCCGGGTTCGTGCGGCTGCGGCCGGGAAGAAACCATTTTGGCCGGAGGGATTATCGGCCGGTGCGACGATATGGTCGTGGTTCGCGGCGTCAATGTTTATCCCAGCGCTGTCGACGAGATCGTCAGGCATGCCGGTGGGGTGATCGAATATCAGGTTCAGATGGGAACGAATCGAAGCCTGGTCGAACTCTCCGTCAATATCGAGACGGCGGCGAACGAACCCGATCCCTCGATTATCGTCAGAAATGTCGAAAGCGAATTACGCCGACGACTCGGGCTTCGGATTCCGGTTCGGTCGGTGCCGACGAATTCATTGCCTCGTTTCGAAATGAAGGCGCGTCGTTGGGTCAGATCCCAAGGGTGAATAGATCCGGTCGGATTCATGATCTTCCGGTGCGGATCCTTCGCTGTTTCGAGCGTTGTTCTTCCTGCCAAACATGTGGCCGCTCGTGCTATCCATCGATGAAACGGGCGCTCAAGGGCTACGGGCGAATCCCGACAAGAGCGAGTGCCGAGCGACAGCTAGTCGTCACGAACGAAACTCACGAGGCGAATTTCGATTTGCCGTAATACGTTCTTGTCCATGATCCGGACTTTGGTACGCTCTCTGAAATCTGATAGGAGTTGGGATGGCGAAACCTGGTGATCTGGACACTGCCGAGGAGGTCGGACGGAGCTGATCTGCCGAAGGGATTATTACTCAACTGCCTGGGACGTTATTGTATAAGCTTGACCGGTTGGAAGAGAGGCACCAGAGTCCCCACGTTTCAAGGGATCATGTTTCTATCGGAACAGACAGATTCCCATGCTGGAAGCAGCGGGATTGCGCAAGAGCAGCGGAGGTTTGGCTCCGTTGGTGAACCGTTGCGCGTTCGGGAGAGCGGTTGGTGGGATAGGATGAAGGCGTGTGGGCGCTTTTGCCTCGGATCATTTAGCGCCCTATCGGTCTACCCCCCCCCCCCAGAATGTTCGGGTTTCGGTAACTTTGACCTAACTCTCGATGGCGGCGATGTTCTGCACGGGAACATCCCGTTTCTAGGTTGGATTCCGCTTCAGTTTCGCTTCTTGGGGCACTTTGGGTTGCTTCGATCCGAACGTACGCAAATCGATCGTGGCATCGCCCCTGTAGAATACAGGAAGCCTTTCCGGCTGACTGGAAATCGTATCGGGGTCGTTGCAACGCTTTCTGCGAGCCCGCCCAATCGCTGTGTTCGAGCAACGCGAGAATATTGATGTCCGCAAAGCCAACACAGTTCCATATGCCGTTGCCGGATTCTGCGATCTCTCCTTCTCCTGCAGACGGATTCGAACTTGATCTGAAGGACATGCCCAGACTCGTCTTGCCCGATCAGAAGTCTCGGCGCAGCGGAAACAACAGGAGTCATATCTTCCGTTACCGGTCTAAACACCACAAGAAATTCCCCCATGTCGTCAAATTTTCCGGGGGCTGTTCCAGTGGCTTAATGCTGTTCCTTCTGTTGGAGAGCGGCATTCTCAAGGCCGAACGAGGCGACGTCATCGTGTTCAACAATACCGGAGCGGAACACCCGTCCACCTATCAATTCGCCTCCCAATGCAAGAAACTGGCGGAGAGCCAGTACGATATTCCCTTCTTCTGGGTCGAGCACCAGACCTACGAGGATGTGCGCAAAGGGGAATGGACGCGCCTTCCCTCCTATCGACTTATCAACACCAAGCCTTGGTCCAAAGACAATCCTGACGGCTATCGCTATAAGGGAGAACCGTTCGAAGAATTGCTTTCCTGGTCCGGGTACGTTCCTAACCAGTTCCGCAGAACTTGTACTCGAACGCTGAAATTGGAGTGCACGCGCATGTTTTTACGTAACTGGTTTGCCGGCAAAGAGGAAATTCCGCGGCAGGGTCATTCGTACGAAGAATCCCAGATAGACGAGGATCTGCTTTATCGGCGCCACAAGCGCAACGGCGGAGGAACGCCGAGGAAAATCTTTTTCGACAAGAAAAACTTCGTCCTGTCGCGAAGCACTTACCGTCCCAAGCAGCGTTACTGTGATTTCTCTCGGAAACGTTTGCCCTTGGACAATCCTATCGTTACCGGCAATTCCTATGGAGGCCAGGCAGAGTTCGGTAAAGGCAAGGTCGAATACATCGCTTTCATCGGTTTGCGCGGCGATGAACCGTTTCGTGTCGAACGTGTCGCTCGCAGGGCTGAGAACGGCAAAGAGTCCCAAGGCTACGAAGGAGAACATGTTTATATGCCTCTGGATAAGATGAAGATCACGACCGAGGACGTTAATGCCTTTTGGAAAAAACATAGAACCATCCTCGGATTACAGAGCGATCAAGCAAACCTCATCGACCACAAGTATCTCTCCAACTGTGTATTTTGCTTTCTCAAAGGGAGCGCCAACCTATCTCAGATTCATGAGAAAATGCAAAATCTCTCCGTCGATCTATATGATACCCCTTCGGATATTCGCTGGTGGGAACGATTGGAACAGCGTTATGGCCGCGACCTGATACGGGAAGATCGTATTTCTAAATCCACCCCGCCCGGCGTGGAATTCATTGGCTTCTTCGGTAGTAAACGTCTGCGGTATCAGGAAATTGCTACGAAAGGAGCTTGCGCGTTTACGGGAGATAATCAGATGCTACCCTGCGACTGCACCGATTAATTTCCATGCAAAGATTGCCGATCTATCTGGATTATCAGTCGACTACCCCGTGCGACTTTCGAGTAGATGAGGCGTTAGCCGAAATGGGTTGGGACATAGGATTCGGGAATCCTCATTCGACCGACAACTTCTACGGATGTCGCGCTTCTAAGGCGGTGAGAGAAGCTCGGTCTCGAATTTCTGAGTTCCTTCGGGCAGATAATGAAGAGATCGTCTTCACTTCCGGGGCGACCGAGTCGTGCAACCTTGCTATTCGGGGAGCCGCACGGGGTGCAACGGATCGGAATGAGATCGTAACGCTCAATACTGAGCATCCCGCTGTGCTCGAAACCGTTCGAGCTCTTGGGAAAGATGGGCGGACCGTCCATATCGTTCCGGTGAACAGGGACGGTATCGTCGATCTGGATCGTTTGGCCCAGACGATCACGAATAGGACGGTCATGGTGTCAGTAATGCTGGTCAATAACGAGATCGGCGTTTTGCAACCGGTAGAAGATATTTCGACCATGGCACACCGGCACGGAGCTCTGATGCACACCGATGCGTCACAAGCAGCCGGCCGTCTTTCAATAGACGTTGAAAAACTGGATGTCGATCTGCTAACTTTCTCTTCCCATAAAATGTACGGGCCCCAAGGAGTGGGGTGCCTTTATGTTCGCAATGAGATACGGGAAGAAATTGTCCCCCTTGCCATGGGCGGCGGACAGGAAGCGGGACTGCGTCCTGGCACTGTTCCCGTTGCACCTGTGGTGGGATTTGGTATTGCGTGCGAAATCGCAATGCAGGAGACCGGTTCCGACATAAACAGGATCGGGCGACTTTCGTCCATGTTTTGGGATGGGTTGCAGAAGATCTGTCCGGAAATCCGGCTTCACGGACATCCCAATCACCGAGTAGTCGGCAATCTCAATATTGCCTTTCCTGGATTTTCCGGAAACGAAATCGTCACTCTACTGCAGGACAAGCTTGCTCTCTCCACAGGTTCCGCCTGTTCTTCCTGGGGCACGGATCCATCTCATGTCGTTTCGGCTTTGGGTCTGCTCCCGGAGCAAGCCCTTCAGGCCATTCGCATAAGTCTGGGACGTTTTACTACCGAGGAGGAAATCGAATTTGCAATTACGTGTTTCCACGAAATGCTAGGTGTCCCTGCCGGACATAACCCGGCACCAAGGGAAAAAACTGAAACCATGGAGATGTGCTCATGAAGAAAGTAGGCAAGGAAAATGAAACGGATCTGCACTTTCTTCAATCCACGGACGAGTACGGGTTTACCTCGACCAACATCATGAACTTTAGAGAACGCAGCCCAGCGGCCATCGTTCGGGAACTCATACAGAATTCCCTCGATGCTGCCCGAACGGGAGAAAAGACCATCGTCCGTTTTATTTTGCTTCGGATCAATACCGAAGAAATTCCTGGAATAGTCAGCTACCGCAACGCCTTTAAAAAGGCAATTCAGTACCGAAAGAAAGTCAATAACGGAGAACTATCCGATCAGGAGTCCATGGTCGTCCGTACCATCAAAGAAACGCTCGACTGCCACAAACAAGACGTTCTGGCGGTAGTGGACAACGGCTACGGATTAAACAAGAAAACAATGAGAGCACTGCTATCAGACGGAGTTAGTTCCAAAGTCAGCAAATCCGCCACCGGAGCGTTCGGCAATGGCCATTTTACGGTCTTCCCCACTTCCGATCTTCGCTATGTACTCTATGGAGCCATCCACGGCGATAAAGGGAACGGTCGTAGGGAATGGCTAGCCAGCGGTCACGCAATCCTGGCTTCCCACAACTATAACAGTAACGACAAAATTGGAAGAAGTGCCAATGGTTACTATCTCGCTAACAGCGATGGCCGGAAGCATATCTATCCCAAGAAAAAAGAGATCCCACCTATGATCATCAAGTTTCTGAATGAGATTAATCAAAACTACCAGAGCGGAACGGCCGTCGTTATCCCGGCTTTCAACCACTTCGGACAACAAAAGGATGATTTGTACACCGCCATCAGAAAGGCAGCTGCATGCAACTTTTTCGTCGCCATCCATCAAGAGAAACTTGAGATCGTTACTGACGACCGGATTGATAAAGCTTCCTCTTCAATCAACAAGCAGAACTTGGAACAAATACTTTTGGAGTTCAACGAGGAGAAAAGAGGTGGAAAAGACAAAAATTTTCTCGTCGGCAGCAAAGCCAACTCAGCCTATGAGTGTCTGAAATACGGCGAATCCTATTCCAAAGAGGTTCTCGGGGGGACGATTAAAATCGTCATTCATCAACGACCGGGAAAGCCTCGAGTCCATCTCTGTCGCAACGGGATGTGGATTACGAGCAACAATCAACCAGCGGGGGGAGGAATACCCGGTTTTTATGCAAAATTTGAAGATCACGAACCTTTCGAGGCACTGTTGCTCGTAAGCGCACCCGCTTCCGGAAGATTTCATGATCTCGTACGCAATGCCGAAGGTCCGATGCACAACCTCCTAGACATCAGCCAACTTCCTGGTGATGAACAAAAAGAATTAAAGGGGGCTTTCAAAACCCTAGTGACTTGGATCAAAGAGAAAATCCCGAAGATCTCCCATGACGAGTACATTCCAGACGATTTTCTTAATTTTGCCGATGGATCTTCGAATCTCGCTGGGGGAAAAAACTCGCCTTTGGGGTACAAGGGAAAACTTCTGCCGGCACGACGTATATCGCGGCGACGAGGTGCTTCGACGGGTGGTTCCCGGGAACCGCTCAGAGAAAACGACAGCAAAGGATCCTCAGGCTCGAATACGATTAAACCCAATAAGAAACCGGCTCCGTCGATAAGGAACGGCTTCAGAGTTATTTCCGTTCCGCAGGGAACTGGACAGATTCGAATGTCAGTTAAAGCTACAACGGCCGGAAAAAACCTGTGGCTCTATCTTATGCTTGACGAAAACGAAGACATCTCTACCGACAACATATGGCAGGACCGAGGGGCCAATATAACCGAAGCCAGCATCGACGGTAAGATAGTTTCCCAACGCTCTATCGTTGATGACGGGGAAGTATCCTGCCTCGAACTCGGTGACATGGAAAAGGACACTTCAATCAATATTGAAATGAAATACCGGGTCGAGATCGATGGCAACCAGGTTTCAGATCCGGCATTCCGGATTGTCATCAAACAACAACCTCTTCTGGAACAAGATCGTGGCACCAAATAATAATATAATCAAAACCGGCTATAACGATATTCGGATTCAGCAATATCCGACCCTCGAAGAAGGGAACGATGCATTTCCCGACAGCGAATACCGAGTCAGCAGTTCCCCGATAAAAGGAGAGGATCATGGTATGGAACTTCACCATGAGTTGCACAATGCAGGTCTGATCCGAAACTTCGTCGAGAAAAAAATGGCCGCCTACGCCTGTGCCGTCTCCTCGCCACGTTCGGCTTTTCGACAACTTCAGACTTCCAAAGTCGCCAGCCAAAAGATCCACTGGAATCCGTGCCAGTTGGCGGAGACTCCATATTTCACACCAATGATCGTAGGTGTGAAAAAGATAGAACATACGCTGGAAACTGAAAGGGACGGAGTTCATCCGTTTTGGAACGGCAAGAGGGTAACCTTTCCCAAGGGGGCTCGTTTGGCGCAGGGACCGGTTTTGAAGTTATTCGATGCGGAAATGCACAGTCTGCTAACCTTGGTAATGGACGAAAAACTCAAACCGGGTCAGTTCTTAGTTAAAGTCAGTAACAATGCCGACTTTAGGTTTAAAGTCCACTGCCATCCGGACCTGCACTCTTTCATGCAAGCTCCCGGGGATCGGCACGACAAACGGAGAGACATCATGATTCATATGGTGACTGCTTGTTTTCATTTGCTTAAGAAAGATTACCCCGAAGATATCGAGGGTGGATGGAGCATCAAATATTTGGAAGCATTGGCCGAAGAACTCGAGAAACGGTACGATTACATAAATTGGAACGATCCGGAATTTCACCCCGAAATAGCGTCCACGCTCTTGTATCCCCACCGAATTTCGTCCTCGGATACAACAAACGACTAACCATGGAGTGGAAACAATTAGACGCTGCGGAATATTCGCAATTTCGGACCGACCGGCTTCGCCACAAGGGGGGCAAAATACAGCGATCATTTTTAGAATCCGTCAGAAACGAAGAAGGTGCCGGATTCGTTGAATTGGTCGGCAGAATACCGACACATGAAGGTAAAAATCTTCAGCTTTTGGCAATCCCACTTAGCGAAGGTGAATTCGTCAATCCACCGTTTAAGACTGAGGAACGCATGTACCGACTTTGGAACGATCTGACACCTGCCGAGGCATCGAGTTCTGCATTTTGGGCTCAGGCCACGATCCAGCATTTGAAACACCAAAGAATACGGCCAAGTTATCTAGTCGGCAGAGGGGGCAGTGAAAAAGGACAGGAGAGGATCGAGCGAGCCCTAGAATCTACCGATGGCGACAGGGAAAAGCAGGTGGACGATTGCGTTCGGACCATTTTTCGACAGATGGGAGGTCTTCCCGAAGTCAGAGGTAATCGAAGCGTTTTCGTGGATTGTCCTTTGGCGCGTGGATGGTGGCGGCAACGTCTTGTATCCCGGGCAGCGAGACACAAACCGGTTCTATCGGACAAAATTGTCGGCAGTGTCGTTCGGGAAAGCAAAGGCCACTGGGAAAAGGTTGTGGCAGCCATGGTTTCACGCAATCCCGTGTTTGGATTAGAAGATGTACAGGACGCCATTCTTGTCAGGTTGTCTCTCCACGACATAAATGCCGGTGAATCCCGGCTAAATAAAATTACCTCAGACAAAGTTCAAAATTTGTGTCAACGCTTCTGTTTTACCGGCGGTTCCAAAGAATTGGGGGTTTTCGATTACGATGAGATTCTCGACATGGCCATGGCCATAAAATTAACGCCGAATCCGCCAATCGATAATCGACTCAAAAGTTCCTAGCAACCGTTATACCTCATGAAACGAATAGCCGAAACTTGCACTTTTCTCGAATATGCAACGCAATGGTGTCTTGTGCCGCAATTCGGATCATCGGTTCTAGCAGATGCAAGTTCCATCGGTGCGGACTATTCCGATTTCAGATGGTTCGATATACCAAGCTATCAGAGAGGATTGGTATGGAATGAAGATCAAATCGAAAATTTACTTTACCAAAATTCGGAATTTCTTGGTAACGTAATCTACTCCGAAATGGCTGGTGAACGTCAAGGAAAATACAAACATTTACCGTCAAATACTGACAAATACAGTATCGTGATCGACGGACTGCAGCGTTTTTCGATAGGAACAGCTTTGCTCAATGTTCTTCATCCTGTATATTTGAGTGATAATTCTGTTGTTTCGGTAAGTTCCCGGGAACTAGTGCAAAAGATAAAAGAGCGTCCCGGAATGAAGTTTATCTATATTCATAACAATAGGGAATTGATTATACATAATCGTATTTCGATCAAAGAAAGCTATGTAAAATTCGTGAAGAAATTGGAAAAATGGGTAGACAAACAACGAAAAGAAAACGAAAAAGAATTTATCGAACAAATAGTATCTTTGCTAAATCGCCAAATCACTACGGACGTTTACATCGGTTTCAAATCTCCGTACGCACTTACTAATACCTTTATCGGACTAAACGTTAACCGAGTTCAACTAAACGATACTGACTGGCTTCGGGCGATCATCATTGATCAGGGTGGAGCCTGCGGGTGGCCACATCAAGACTTGGAATCCATCGACAATTTATTCACTAAAACGTTTACCATAGACGGAAGTAAGGAAAACAAGGAATTATCCCCGTTCGTAAAAATAGTGAAAACAGCTCTAACCACCTCAAACACCTCAAAAGAAAATCCCTGTCAATTCGTTTTCAAATCATGGAGTTTGTTCCCTTCACCAACTCTCGAAATTGAGGATGTTAAGAAATTCCTTGGGTTTGTTAATGATATAAAAAACTATACCGACAATCATTACTTCAATGAAATACGAGCTTGCGGTGCTTTGCCATTTTGTTCCCTTATCGCCTACTACTATAGAAACAAGATAGGCAAGGGCGTATGGTCAGGCTTCGAAAACGGGGAGCATTTGGATTCAAACGAATTAGCTGTTTTCTTGCGAGGATGCTACCGTACGCTGATTGATGGCTCGATCGGAAAGACGAAAAAAATCCTGATGGAATTATTTATAAATTCGGATAACGATCTGATTAATGCTGCACAAGCGCTTTCTCATACATATTTAGAAATTAAAATTGATGAACCAGTAGACATGGCTTGGGTAACTTCAAAACTGCAACAAATTCAACACCAAAATGCAAAGAGAGTGTTCAATTTATGTCGGTTACCTGAACTAAATGATGACTCCGGGTTCACACCCGACAATTACAACAGAAATAAAGATGGTTACATAATTAAACAATTGATTCCAGTGAAACCATCAGCTATTAAAAACCAACCTGGTGAATTGCAAATTAATAAAATGCCCAACCTGATTCCTTTACCGCCGAATCTTCTCATAGAGAATGTCGATTGTTCTGATAAACTTACCGAGTTGAGTAAATCCATGCCTGACGAGAAAGCACATCCGTATTTAAAATGGCTTGTTGACAATCAAGCAAAATATCAGGCACAACTTGACGAACCGAAATTGTTGGAGCCGAATAGTTCGCCTAATATTGGTGTCGAGCGTATAAAATGGCTTGCAACTCATATTGTAAAACGGTTGTAAAACATCTATCAATCATTGCAAAAGTAATGTCATGTAATTATATATCGAGTATCATCCAATTTAAAGTATGATTGGACCATTCCCATTTTCTTTTGGATGGATTGCATAATGTTTTGAATTTTCTGTTGCATCGTCTTTTTGTTGGGTATCATTATTTTAGCTAATCTTTGCTTTAAATGGTTCCAAACCTGCTTATCGGGATTTAATTCAGGGCTGTATGGAGGAAGATATTTCATTTCAATACTATCGTTTTCGGCTACGAACTCTTGGGTATAATCTGCTTTATGATAGCTGGCGTTATCACAAACAACAATTATTTTCCGTCCCACATCCTTAGAGAGTTTCGATAAAAACTCACAAAAACGCTGGGCATTCATTTTTCCTTTGAAAATGTTAAATATCATCCGTCCGTCAGCGGATATGGCTGAAACTAGTTTAATTGAATAGCGATCCCCGGCATCTCGAACTACCGGCGTGACACCGATTCGAGACCAAGTGGTTCCTCGATGATAATCAGCTCGGACTGACGCTTCATCCAAAAAGAGAATTAGGGCATTCTCTTGCTCAGCTCGTTGTTTCAAGCCTGGAAACATCTCCAGATACCGTTTGATTTTCTTCTGGTTTTGTTTGTAAGACTTGTGGATGGGGCGCTGGGGAGTTAATCCCATAGAATGAAGCAATCGACTGATGGTGGAAACGTGAACCGACACCCCGAATTGTTGTTTCAATAACACTTGCATGGTTTTGAGACTCCACAGGCAAAAGTCGAATTGAAATTGCTTGGGATTTCCCATAGTCACCGCGTTGTATAACCATTGAGCCATTTCTTCTGTAATCTTACGGGGACGTCCTGATTTAGGATTGTCTTTAAGTCCTTCGTAACTCCCAGTCGAAAACCAAACGAGCCAGCGAAATACTGTGCGTGCTGACATACCCATTACACTGACAACTTCAGCTACGGTTGAACCATTTTTAACTTCTTCTACCGCAGTTGTTCGTAGTTCATAGGTATAGTGATTACGAGAAGATTGAGTTGGTTTATCGTTCACGTCTTTATAGACATTCGCAATACAAAAAACGTTGCAAAAAATATATATATATTTCATTTTTCGGATTAATAAATTCCTGATCAATTATGACATTACTTTTGCAAAGATTGATAGTACGTATCTTCAAAAATTAAAAACGTTGTATTTCCGATGAATATCTGAGCTTGAGTTTCTAACTGGTAGCGTAACCTGGAACCCGGGAATCTTCAAAAGCAGGGAGGGAAGTTTGAGATACTTGAGGATTGACCGATACCGAATCCTAGGCCAGCTCCATGGACTATCGATAAATTCGGAATATTACCCCTTCAAAAAGGAACCCATCTCGATTAATATTTAGCGCCCCTCTACCCAGCTTGATGCCCTATCAAAGATAATAAAACATCTGTACTTGCTTTGGAAAATGATCAGCCAACTAGCTCTTCTGAACCTGGAAGAGGTAGACATAGCATGAATTGGAGTGATTTTGCCCGAGTTTGTCAGTAATGTCCAGAAAGGGTGTTGCACGACAATTATTTTGCGACATAGCAACAATTACAATGCGACAAATCGGGAGGAAGGATCCCCCGTCGTCTGGGGAACCTGTAGGGGCAGACAGGGCTTTGGCCACGAAGGGAGGACGTAGCCCGACCGAGGCTCAGTTTTCGATCACTCTAGACTCGAAACCAAACGATCCTGACTCAAGTCGAAAAGGAATCGCCATCGTCATAAAACCTCGATCGGAGCGCGTGGACGAGTTTTGAAGCTGCTGAGGTTCTCCTGAAAACCCGACAGAATCCGGGGATCGATAATCCCGGACAGTGGCTGCCGGATAGTCGGTCGGATTATTTCTATTTACCCGAGGGGAGCGCTTCGTGGATCCGTTGGGTCAGTTTGCTGAACGGTAACGATTGGAGCCAAATCTGGCCCGGTCCGGTCAATGTGGCAAAAAAGAGACCTTCTCCGCCGAAGAGCGCCGACTTGATCTTGCCGACGTATTGGGTGTCGAATTTGACGGTCGATTCGTAGCCGACGATGCACCCGGTATCGACCCGAATCGTTTCCCCTATCTCCAGCCGCTTATTGGTGACCGTGCCTCCGGCATGGACGAAGGCTTTGCCGTCTCCTTCGATTTTCTGCATGATGAATCCCTCGCCTCCGAAGAAGCCGGTCTTGATCTTCTTGTTCAAGGCGATTCCGAGGGTGACGCCGTCGGCGGCGCAAAGAAAGGAGCCTTTCTGAGCGATCAACCGATTGCCCATATCCTGGAGGTTAACCGCAATGATTTTTCCGGGGTAGGGGGCGCCGAACGAAACCTTCTGCTTCCCCATGCCTCGATTTTGGAAAACCGTCATGAAGAGCGATTCGCCGGTTAGCATGCGCTTGCCCGCTCCAAGCACCTTGCCCAGAAATCCGGATTGTTTCAGGCCGGCTCCCATTTTGGTTTCCATTTCGATGTCCTTATCCATGTACAGCATGGCGCCGGCTTCGGCGACCACCGCTTCTTGCGGATCGAGTTCGATTTCGACGAACTGTATTTCCGAGCCGTGGATTTCGAAATCGATTTCGTGCATTGAGTTCATTGGCGATAGTTCGGACGTTGAATGAGTTTTGGTACTAGCTTGGAGAGCATGAGCGACGGGCGGTGAAAGTGCAACGCTGGAAGTTATTCTGAAGGTCCTGACCGGACGGAGAAAATCAATTCTCGGGGGCATCTTAATCCAGCAGATCGAGTTCGGCCGGCGAGTCGGGCTCTATCAGGAGTTCAGTTTGCTGTGTTGTTTCCCGGATTATTTTGGTGAAAATCGGTCGTTTTGTCCCACGCTTTCTTATATTTCGTTCCGTCGTTATTGATTGCTCTTCCGATCATTGAGAGCGTAGACCGATGAACTTTTTTTCCCAAGTAGCTTGTTTCCAAGTAGCGTAGCTGTCCTTGAATCGACGTTGTCCGTTCAACGCGGTCAGCGTTGGGAAGTGAAATAATCAAGCGTAATGCGACCCGCGCGGTTAGACCTCCGCCGGGCCGCCGGCAAGAAGGCAACTCCTCCTAAAGACGAAACACTCCTGCGAGGAGTAGGTTAGCGGGGAACAGTGGAAAAATGCAAGACTTACCGCCTGTCCCTGTCACCCCGAAGGCCGATGCGGTTTCAAGCGCTTGGGCTATTATGTCCGAAAGACTCCCTTCGGTGGGGCGCTGATCGCCCGTTATTACTGCCCTAAAGCCCGACAGACCTTTTCTTTGCTCCCCCAGTTTTTCGCGGCTTGGATTACCGGCGAACTTCGCGAATTGGAAGCACAGGCCGAAGCCTGCGACGAACTGGGAGTCGAGGCCGCCTCGCAACGAAGAGATCCGGACGGGAAGTCTCCTTGGTGGTCAGTTTCCGACTGGCTCGGCACTCGGATCGAGCAACTTCGGTGGGTGCTGCAACTGGCCCGCACGATCTTGGGGGAACTGTCCGACGTGCCCGTCGAGATTCGTCCGCTGCGAGCGGCTCTGGGAGAACCGGAGTTGTTGGTTACGTGGCGTTTGAAGCTGGAGGATCAATTACAACAGATCGCCTATCCGATCGGTTTTCGCCGCGAAAAAGCGCCGGTGGGGTCCAAAAGAGGCCCTCCACACACCAGAAATTTGGACGGCGGCGTCAGAACCGACCAATCTCAAGCCACCTCGCCTGAGCGAGCGGAAGTACCGAGCCGATCATGACGCCAAACCAGGCCAAATTCCGACGGGAGAACATCGCCCTGTTTCGATACCGGGTGATCGGGGAATTGTTGCACCTTACGCCGGGAACTCCGGAGTATCGGGAGGAATTTCAACGGGTAGTGGCGAAGGAATGGCTCGTGCCCGGTTCGACCGGTCGGCGACGGTATTCCGCCCAGACGATTCGCAATTGGATCAAGAAGTATACTGACGGGAAAATCACGGGACTCGAACGGAAGCCGCGGCGCGATCAGGGAAAGCCACGGAACCTGTCGTTGGCGACCATCGAGATCCTCTTGGCGATCAAACGGCAGCATCCGAAGTTCAGCGTCCGAAAAGTCATTCGGGAAGCGAAGCGGCATCCCGATTTGCCCCCGACGGAGTCCTTGCCTCGAACGACCGTTCATCGGCTGTGGCGCGAGGAAGGATTGATGACGGTCGGCGAACCGACTCTCTTGGTGGATCGCCGCCGTTTCAATTACGAGTGCGCCAACGAGTTATGGCTGAGCGACGTCAGGCACGGCCCGAAGATACGGGATCGTCACCGCCGCCGGCGAAAGACCTATCTGACCGCGATCCTGGATGATGCGACCCGGTTCGTCGTGTTCGCTGAATTTCATTGGAACGAAAAGGCAGAGACCTTGTTGCAGGTGCTCAAGCAAGCCACCCAGCGTAAAGGCATTCCCGACCGGTTTTACGTCGACAACGGAGCCTGTTTTAAAAATCACCACGTGACGATGGTGACGGCCAATCTGGGCATCGCTCAAGTGTTCGCCCGACCTCGGCAACCTCAGGGAAAGGGCAAAATCGAACGATTTTTTCGCACGGTTCGGGAGCAATTTCTGGACTCCTTCGAGGATCGAGAACCCGAAAACCTCGCCGAACTCAATCGCCGGTGGCAGCTCTGGCTCCAACAGGAATATCATCGCGCCTCGCATCGCGGCCTCGAAGGCCGGACTCCCCTGGAAGCTTGGTGTGACCGGGGAACTCACCTTCGGGCTGCCGACACCGGCGCTGTCCTCGACGACCTGTTCTTGATCGAAAAAGAGCGCACGGTCAATAACGACAGCACCGTCTCCCTTTACACCCACGTCTACGAAGTGAGTTCCGCGCTCATCGGTAAACGCGTCACGCTCCGCTATGACCCGACGGCGTTGGGAATCAAACCGGTTAAAGTGCGCTTCGAAGACCGGGATTTCGCCGAAGGTCACCCGATCGATACCGTCCACAACGCCCGTTCCCGGCGCGTTCGAAAATCCGACAAAATGTCCCATCGCCAGTCAGCGAAAACCTCATGAATTACCTTCATTTGTTCGGCTTTAAATGGTGGCCGTTCGAGCCGTCGATCGATCCTGGCCCGAGGTTCGAAAGCGACGCCGTTCTGGAAGCTGCCGGGCGACTGCAGCACTTGATAGAACGCCGGGGCGTCGGCCTGATCACCGGCGAAGCCGGCAGCGGCAAGACCACGATCTGCCGCCAAGTCGCCAGTCGCTTGATCGTTCGCTCGTTCAAAGTGCTGTAGGTGTCGCTGGCCACGGGTTCCGTGCTCGATACCTTCAATGCGATCGCCGCAGAACTCGGACTGCCGCCGAGTTACCGTCGCGACCGGGCATGGAATGCGCTCCGCCAGCAGATTTCCCAACTGGTCGTCGAAAAACGTCAGTCCCCGATCCTGTTCCTGGACGAAGCACATTTGTTGCGACACGAAGTGCTCGAAAATTTGCGCCTGCTCTTCAATTTCAGCATGGACTCCGAACCGCGCCTGTCGGTCGTGTTGCTCGGCTTGTCGTCCTTGGATCAGCGACTGGCTCTGTCCATTCACGAACCCCTGACTCAGCGCCTGATCCTGAGTCACCGCCTGGAACCGCTGAAGCCCGAAGAAATCGAACCCTATATCGCTCACCGGTCAGTCGTCGCCGGAGCCCCCGAAGGATTGCAGATTTTCGAGCCGGCGGCACTGGAAGCCCTTCGTCTGGCGGGTAAAGGAATCCCTCGGTTAATCAACAACCTGGCTCACCACGCCTTGGCGGCCGCCGCCTTGGCAAAAGCCGATCAAGTCACCAGCCGGCATGTCGAACCAGCCGCCGGCGAACTCCCTGGCTAATTCGCGTCATGGCCGATCAACGTGCCTCAGCCGACCTCGCTTCCTTGCGACAACTGCCCCTGCCGAACTTGGCCCGGCAACTTGGTTATGGCCAGGATCCTCATGACCGGCGGCGCTGGAAACGACCGGGTTCGATCTTGAGCCTTAACGGCCAGCGCTTCTACGATCATCTCGCCGGGCAGGGAGGCGGCGGCGCTATCGATCTGGTCAAGCATGCTCGCCATTGTTCTTTCCGGGAAGCTTGCCAGTTCCTGGAAACTTTCGTCCGCCGCCCTTCGCTCTCCTCCCCGACTCCCCCAACGCTCTCGCTCCCCGAAGATTGCCCCGCCAACTGGCCTCTCGTTCGGCAACGCTTGGCCGCCGATCGTTGCCTCTCGCCCCGGTTGCTGCAAAGTTGTCGGGAGCGCCGCCTGATCCGGGCCGATCGGCGCGTCAATGCGGTCTTCCCATGCACCGATGCTCAACGCCGGGTTACCGGAGCCGAAATTACCGGCACCCTGGTGCGCCCCGACGGCAGCCGCTTCCGGATGATGGCCGCCCGTTCCCGAAAATCGGCCGGAAGCTTCTGGTTGCCCGTTTCCCTTGCCCCACCTCAGACCGTGACCTTGACCGAAAGCGCCATCGACGCCCTCTCGGCTTGGTCCTTGCCTTGGTTGCACCGTCCTCACACCGTTTTCCTCTCGACCGCCGGCGTTGCCACTCGACTTCCAGACTGGCTGCATGGCTGGAAACTCCAGCAAATCTTCTGCGCCTTCGATGCCGACGAACCCGGAGACCACAGCGCCGCCAAGCTCATCGCCAATCACCCTCGCGTCATCCGTTTGAGACCTCAAGGGGGTAAAGATTGGAACGATCTCTTGAAACATCACGCTGCGAAAAACCAAGCGTCCCCGTTCTTGAAACCCTAACCTCAGACTTCCTGATCTTGCTAAATTTGCTTTGTGCATTATTTTCAATTCGCGAGTTCGTAAATCATTCGAAGATCTGTCCCAGGATAAGTCGCGCCTAATCCATTCAATTCGGAAAATAATCCGTTGAGCGCTTGATCTAATCCAGTGCTGCCAAGCCCAAGAACTTGAACCCGTAATGACTTCGCTTGATCTTCAGGAATAATATTGGCTTTGGCCCGATATAAAGCTTGAAGCAGTTTGCGAGCGTTGCGCTTTTTTCCTTGAGCCAGGATAATCGGGCTCATCATTCGTACTTCGGTTCGATAAGCCATCATCCGGATCGTATCATAGATTAATCGATCGACGGACGGCAAGGTTTGCAGTGGTTCTGATAACTGTCCATTTTTGACGTGCGTCGGGGTTGCTTCGAGCTTTGTTTTTAAGGTTTGCGCTTCGGATTCGGCTTGGGCTGATTCAGATTCATATTTCATTCGAACGTTTCTTGACAAAGCCGGTTCAGCCAATCGATTTCTGAGTCGGCCTGGCCGAAGCTTGGTTAGTTTCATTTCTTTGTTCAGTTGTCGAGCTTCGGGATTGACGACTCGGGCTTCAGGATCGATTTCTTCGAGACCCTGAGTGGTTAAGGAATCCAAATTAAATTCTTGTCGCATATATTTAAAAAGGTTTTCTTGAGACCACCTTGAAAACATTGCTCCAGCGACTTGGGGCCTCGACAGAGTCGGATGGGTAGTCACCATTGACAACTGCCTGCCATCTTCAAGCCGTCTTCTGATTTCCCTGACGTTCAGGCGTTTGGTTAGAGTTCTCGCATAATTAAACTGTCGTTTTTTTGTGTGCATATCAAACGTATTATTTACATTCATGGGGCTTTAATTTATAATTCCATTCACCATGAAACTTCTCTTTAGTTAAGCGCAAATTTTGCATTTGTTCATCAGTAATTTTTTATGCCAGTCTGATATTTGGATTTATCTAACATGCAATTTATTTTCAACCCATTTTTAGTTGTTGTATTGCTAATCAAATTAACTATGGTTTCATAATTGGTTAATGGGCGTCCCCGCCAATTCATCGAAATGCATGAAAACATTTGATGTTCAATTTTATTCCACTTGCTCGTACCCGGAGGAAAATGACAAACTGATATTTCCATATTAAGTTCATCTGCCAGTTTTTGCAACTCGGTTTTCCATAATTTATTACGACTACCATTTGAACCACCTCCATCAGCCATAATTAATAGCTTCTTGGCATTGGGATGATTTTTTCGTCCCATTGATAGCCACCATCGACGAATAGTTTCTACCGCAAATTCCGCAGTATCGTGGTCAGTGCCTACACTTACCCAACCCGTATTGGTGCTCAGATCATACACGCCATATGGACTTGCTTTCGGTAGATTTGGATCGGGGAAATCATGCACTTTGACTAGTTCGGGATTTCCTTTCGGATGCCATTCGTTCCCCATATTTTTGTGCTGTCCCACCAGTTCCTTTTTTTTCGTGTCAACCGAAATCACTGGTTGGTTTTTCTTCAAGAATTTCCGGGATTTCCGTTCAATATGTCGAAATTGCTGGTTTCGATCGGGATGCTGTTTGCCTTCTAGGGTTTTCTGATTGCCTTGAAGGCTGTATCCCATTTCATGGAGCAAATTATTTACGGTGCGTTGACTTATTTGATGTCCCATTTCATTTAATGTAATTTTGATTTGTTCAGCACTTTTGCAGGTCCAACGCAACGGATTTTCAGGATCACCTCGAGTCTCGGGTTCGATAAGTTTATCCAGATCTGACAAAAGAGTCTTATCGTGTTCGGTTATTGATTTCCGTCCCCCTCCAGCTTTCCTTTGGCGATTTTTATTAGGGATTGCTTCCGTTTTCAATTCATTAATTCCCGATCGAATCGTAGTGCAGCTAGCACCCGTAGCTTCGTGAACTATTTTTATTCCACCCCTACCAATGGCTATTGCCTCGGATGCTAGCCAATGACGTTTAGTCAATTCTTGGAAGATGGGTTCCAAGCTCAGATATTTTTTTCTGATAACGGCAACCTGATCGCTCACGCTTAATCATACCATACATATTTCATTTTTTCAACTTTTAAAAGTAATTAATTCCAATGCATTGATTGCCAGAGGATTGAAAACTAAAGATTTCCGTCATCAAGCCTCCCCAAAACCATAGAATCGACCAAAATGGGTTGATAACTTCCAGCTCTAAATAAACCATCAAAATCAGTTATTAAATCACCAGAGAGATTATCCGTCAATCGACATGTCAAAATGAAATTCTGACAATAGATTTAATCATTTGAACAAATATGTTATTTAGGCGAGAGCCCTTGGTAGGGCGTTGGTCGATAACCGGTCTGAAGCGCCGACGATAGGTTCAGACTTCCTGACATGACCTAACCATAGAAACGATTAAAATTCATCAAAAGCCAATAAAATCAGCTTTTTTCGAAAAATGCGGTTGACATTTCGAAATTTTGCGCTAATAATAAAATTGTGCACAAATGCGAATCACGGAACTCGTTTAATTTCGATTCTCAGCCTCAAAATGCGATCGTTATCGATGGCCAAATTGCGATGTCATCGCAAGACGGCATGACCTGTTATTTTTCCGATTTGGAACCGATATTTCAGCATGCCGATAAAGACCAGGTTTCGCGGCGCCTGATCATTGGCATGCTTCATGTGACGAATAAGATTTCTCAGAAACGTTTGACCGAAGTGTTTGGAGTCCATCGAAACACGGTGTCGTCTACCTCGGCTCAATTCCGTGCCAAGGGAATGGCTTCTTTCTTTGAAAAAAAACGGGTCGAGGCCGCACGGTTCTGACTCCAAAGATCATTGAATCAGGAATTCAACTGCTAGCCGAGGGGAAGAGTCAACGCGGTGCCGCCAAGGTTCTGGGAATCAATCCGGTCACCTTTCATTTGGGTTGTAAAGCGGGACTGATTCAAGTGCCGTCAAAGCCTTTGAAGACGGAGGCTCTCGAAACCGAGAAAAAGCTGGCTAAGGCCACGGAACGTTCCGAACGAAATACCAAGGACCAGCAGACGTCGAGAGGTCGTGCGACTCATGACGTGATGGGGCGTCAGTTGGCTGCCAAGGGGAAATTGGCGGCGGCAAAGCCTCCTTTCGACAAGGCCCATAAAGCCGTGGAAAACGGTGGCGTCCTAACCGCCTTGCCGATCTTGATTCAAGAAGGATTGCATCATGGGGTCCACGAATATCTGAAGCTTTCGAAAGGTTATTACGGCGTGACGACGATTTTGAATTTTCTCGCCTTTCTCAGTTTGGCCAGGGTTCGGAATCCTGAAGCTATCCGCTATGAAGCCCCGGGCGAATGGGGAATTATCCTGGGCTTGGACCGATGCCCTGAAGTTAAGACCTTGCGAGGGAAATTACGCCATCTGTCCGAAAACGAATGGTCGGTTCGGACTTGGCAAAAGAACGTGTTCCGTGATTGGATGAACCAACCGCAGAATGCCGCGGCGACTTTGTTAGTCGCTGGGCATTCCAAGGTTGATACCGGTCGCCGGGGAAATCTTCCCAAGCACTATGTCTCGCGAGAGAAGCTATGTCTTCCCGCTACGGCGGGTTATTGGCTTGATGCCTTGGGAGGCAGTCCTTTGATGTGCCTGCATCAAGCTCTCGACCCCAAAATGGTGGCAATGATCGAACAAGTGATCGTCCCGGAATTGAGACAGAACGGGAAAGTGGGAGAACCGGGTCCTGACCTGACCCGAACCACTTCGATTGATCCCTCGGTTACTTTAGTATTCGATCGCGAAGGATGGTCTCCGAAATTATTTGAGAATCTAGCCAAAGCCGGCATCGCGGTGATTACTTGGACCAAGAATCGGCAAAGCGAAGATTGGTCGGCAACCGCCTTCCGGGAAACCGAAGTCCCCCGGTACGGCCCGGCGGAAACTCTCACGAGAAAAATGTGGTTGGCCGAACAAACCATGCCACTAACCAAACGCCTGAACGTCAGGGAAATCAGAAGACGGCTTGAAGATGGCAGGCAGTTGTCAATGGTGACTACCCATCCGACTCTGTCGAGGCCCCAAGTCGCTGGAGCAATGTTTTCAAGGTGGTCTCAAGAAAACTTCTTTAAATATATGCGACAAGAATTTAATTTGGATTCCTTAACCACTCAGGGTCTCGAAGAAATCGATCCTGAAGCCCGAGTCGTCAATCCCGAAGCTCGACAACTGAACAAAGAAATGAAACTGACCAAGCTTCGGCCAGGCCGACTCAGAAATCGATTGGCTGAACCGGCTTTGTCAAGAAACGTTCGAATGAAATATGAATCTGAATCAGCCCAAGCCGAATCCGAAGCGCAAACCTTAAAAACAAAGCTCGAAGCAACCCCGACGCACGTCAAAAATGGACAGTTATCAGAACCACTGCAAACCTTGCCGTCCGTCGATCGATTAATCTATGATACGATCCGGATGATGGCTTATCGAACCGAAGTACGAATGATGAGCCCGATTATCCTGGCTCAAGGAAAAAAGCGCAACGCTCGCAAACTGCTTCAAGCTTTATATCGGGCCAAAGCCAATATTATTCCTGAAGATCAAGCGAAGTCATTACGGGTTCGAGTTCTTGGGCTTGGCAGCACTGGATTAGATCAAGCGCTCAACGGATTATTTTCCGAATTGAATGGATTAGGCGCGACTTATCCTGGGACAGATCTTCGAATGATTTACGAACTCGCGAATTGAAAATAATGCACAAAACAAATTTAGCAAGGTCAGGAAGTCTGAAGCTATTCTGACGCTCCTGGCCGGTCGGAGAAAATCAATTCTCGGGGGCATCGTTATCCGTCAGATCGAGTTCGGCCGGCGAGTCGGGCTCTCCCGGAAGTTTCGTGGTATCCTCGGAGTGTTCGGCTATCATTTCGTTCCATTCCTTTTCGGAGATCGTTTCGACGTCATATTTTTTGGCCGCCTGAAGTTTATTCGTTCCGGCTTTGGTGCCGGTAACCAAATAATCGGTTTTTTGGGTTACTGAAGAGGCGATCTCGCCACCTTGGGCCTCGATCCTTTGGAAGGCTTCTTTTCGGTTCATGCTTTCCAGAGTGCCGGTGAAGACGAAAGTTTTACCGATCAATTTTCCGGTTTGCCTCTTGAATTCGCCGCTCGGATTGATGTCCAACTCTTGGAGCCGTTTCCAGCAGGTGCGCCCGGTCGGGGAGGCGAACCAGTTGATGACGTTTCGAGCCACCTGGGGGCCGATACCCTTGATTCCGGCGATTGCGAGTAAAAACGGTGAACGGCGGAAATCGCTCAATTGGGGATGATAATGAGCCAGCATCCGGGCGTTCTTGGCGGTGATGGAGGGAATCAAGGCGTAGAGCCAGTGGTGAACCGGTTTGGTGCGGGCGGCTTTGATAGCTCGCATCCGTTCGTCGATCTCGCCTTCCTGATCGAACAGAGTTCCCTCCATTTGGTTTTCCGTGAGCTTAAGCAAGTCGATCGGTTCGGCGATGAGTCCGCGTTCCAGGAGTGGATCGACGAAAGCGTCGTTGACGTTGGGTATATCCAGGGCCGACGAAGAGCAGAATCGCTTCAGTCTGTCTTTGAGTTCTTGCTGGGATAAGGGCTCTTGGTTAACGGGAATTTTGATTCGGGCGCTCATCCGGTCACGGATGACTTGCAGTTTTTCTTCGAGAGCGGATTGAGGCAATTCCTGGTTTTTTCCGTAGAAGCAGCGGTTGATTTCTTGCGAAACGATTGCGGGTGGCATATCGGATCGGGGCGGATCGATCTTCAGTTTTTTCAGCGTTTTCAAACTTTCGACCCCGCTTGGAGATTCGAACCAACTCAGTATTTCCAAAGCCGCCCGGGGTCGTATTTGCTCGAATTTCCCGATCATGCGGAGATAGGGCGAATCGGCCACTTCGGCGAGATCTTCGTGACATCGATCCAGCATTTTGGATTGAGTTGAACCGAGCCCGGGAATGGCGAGCGCAAACAGCCAGCGGTCCAGTTTCAGGTTTCGGCTCTGTTTCAGGGATTGTACGAGCTTGGCAGCATTTTTTTCGCCGAGTTGTCCTTTGTTCGATATCTCGAGTTGACCCAGTTCCGGAACCTCGAGTTTGAAGAGGTCCGTAACGTATTGCACCAAGCGGTTCGTGACTAAGCTGCGGGCGACTTTTTCACCGAGCCCATCGATATCCAACGCCCCCGGAGAGGCGAAACGTTTGACCTGTTCGGTCACGATGCCCGGACAAGCCGCGTTGCGGCAGCGCCAGATTTTGGTTGCCGGATCTTCCTGGTGAATCGGTTCGTGGCAGGCCGGACAGCGACCTCCGGTCTCCTTTAGCAAATCGTAAGGAATGGCGTTCGGAAGGCGTTTGATCATTACGACTTTGACGACGGCCGGAATGATTTCTCCGGCTTTTTCGACCATCACCGTGTCGCCGATGCGAATGTCTTTTTCCCGGATTTCTTTTTCGTTGTGCAGCGTGGCCCGGCTGATCGTCGAACCGCTCAGCCTCACCGGCTCGAGCTCGGCTACCGGGGTTAGCGTTCCGGTGACTCCGATCTGAATAGTGATACTTTTCAGTACAGTTTCCGCCTGGGGAGCGGCAAATTTGAAGGCTATGGCCCATTTGGGATCTTTGGCCGTGTGGCCGATTTTAGTCCGGTAGTCGATCCGGTTGATTTTAATGACGGCCCCATCGGTTTCGTAATCTAGTTGGTAGGCGGTTCGTTCCAATTGATCGATCGTCAAGCGGATGTCATCGTAAGTGCGGCAGAGATGGGTCTTTTCCTGAATGCGGAAACCGGCCCGCTTGAGATATTTCAAGACGTCGAGTTGATTGCCGGGGAATTGGGATTTGGGTTCGCAACGAACAATGTTGTAGGCGATAAAATTCAAGGGACGGGCGGCGACGGCCTGCGAATCGAACATTAGCACAGTGCTGGCCGCAGCGTTTCGAGGATTGGCTAAAGGGTCTTCGTCGGCTTGCAGCCGTTGTTCGTTTAACCGGTCGAAATCGTTTTTGCTCATGTAGACTTCTCCACGGACCTCTAATAAATCGGGAACGGTTTCGAGCTGGGGAGCGAGCTTCAGGGGGATGGTGCGTACAGTTTTGAGATTGGCGGTAATATCGTTTCCGATCTTTCCCTTGGTGCCCCGAGTGGCTCCAATCGTCAGGTGGCCGGTTTCGTAGATTAAGGTGATGGCGGCTCCGTCGATTTTCGGTTCGACGGTCCAGTTCCATTGTTTTGTGGCATTGGAAAAAAAAAATTCGGGCGATTCTCGATATACGGAATTGATGAAATTCTCGGTACCCGAGTGAGAATTAATGTTTCTCAGGCTTAGTACCGGAATTTCATGTTGGATTACGGGAAAATCCTTCAGCACTTCGCCGCCGACTCTTTGGGTCGGGGAATTTGGGGTGAGCAGCGCGGGAAACCGAGATTCCAACTCCTGTAACTCTTTGAAAAGTCGGTCGTATTCGCGGTCGTCGATCAAGGATTGGGCCTTAACGTAATAAGCATGATCGCATTCTTGGATGCGATCGCTTAACTGCTGGTGCCTGGCTTTGGCCGCTGCAGTCGTCATGGTTACCCGCGGAAAGAGCGTTCTTGCCCCGGAAACCGGTTACCGGTAGGGCCGATTCAGCTCCAGTTTCTTGGCTGCCTGCTTTTTGCGGAATCGGAGATTCAGCATCTCGACCCCGAAAGAAAAGAACATGGCGAAGTAGATGTATCCCTTCGGGATTTCGTGATGCAAGCCCTCGGCCACCAAGACGAATCCGATCAGGATCAGAAAGCTGAGAGCCAAGATCTTGAGGGTGGGATGTTTTTCGATGTAATTGCTGACGACGTCGACAAATAGCAGCATCACGATCATGGCGATCACGATGGCGATTACCATGATGGGGATGTACTTGACCATGCCTACGGCGGTGATGACCGAGTCCAGGGAAAAGACGATGTCCAGCAGCATGATCTGAATGATGACGCTGCTGAAAGTGGGTGCCAGTTTCCGAGTCTTGCTGCCGTCGACGCCTTCCAGTTTTTCGTGAATCTCCATGGTGCCTTTGATCAGCAGAAAGAGTCCTCCCAACAGGAGAATGAGATCCCGGCCCGAGACGTCATGCTCGAAGACGGCGAACAGGGGATTTTCCAGCTGGACGAGGAAGGCTAGGCCGCCCAAGAGCATGAGCCGGGAGAGGAGCGCCAGGGCCAAGCCGATTTTCCGAGCCTTGGCTTGTTGTTCGACAGGAAGTTTGGCGGCTAATACGGAGATGAAGACGATATTGTCGATACCCAAGACGATCTCCAGAAACGTCAGGGTCAAGAGACTGATCCAAGCCTCGGGCCTGGAAAACTGATCGGAGAACTCCGTGAAAAATTCCGCCATGTAGGGTGATTGGTTAGAAGAGTCTGCCGATGGCCAAACCTAGCACGCTGAGGGGACCCTGATCCTCTAATCCTTCGGTGGCTTTCTCGACTTTTTGCAAAGCGGCTTTGGCGTTTTGGATCAGGGAAGGGTCGTTGACCAATACGCCGACGCTGCCGTCGCCGCTGTCGATTTTCTCCAGAATATCTCTCAGGAAGGCGATGGCTTCTCGAGTGTCGGTAAAGAGTTCTTCGTCGGTGGCCAGTTTTCCGATCGTCCCTTTGCCTCCCCGGATATCGGCGACCAGGGATTGCGCGTCGCCAAGAATGGCATCGAGAGTTTTCGAATTGCCCTTGATGTCGTTGATCATTGAGAGCGCGTCGTCATGCAAGACGTCCTCGTGGATCAGCCGCCCGACCGTGCCTTTCCCTTGGGCGACATGCGCTACGCTGGATTGAACGTTATCGATGATCTCGGAAACCTTTTCCTTGTTGGTCATCAGGAAATCGGCCAAGGGCGCCAAAATATCCGAAAACTTGTCGTCGCTGAACGTTTGAGTGATCTGTTCGACTCCGGAAGCGACGCCGCTCAACCGGTCGATCAGAAAGTTGATGTTCGGTTGTTCCCGGGTTGCCAGCACGGCACCCGGCTGGACGACTACGCCGGTTTGCCCGAATTCGATGGAAATATAATTCTGCCCCATCAATCCCATGAACTGAATGGTGGCGATGCTGTCGGTTTTGATGTTCTTGGCCTTCTCGGATTCGATACTCATGGCGACCTTGACCATATTGCCGTCGAAATCGATGTCGCTGACCCTGCCGATGGTGACTCCCGCCATCCGGATCTGCGCTCCGACCTTGAGTTCCTGGACGTTTTCGAAGCGAGCCCCCAGTTCGATATCCCGGCGAAACAGGGTCAGTCCGCCGGCTAGTTCGATGAGCAGCAGCAAGCTGGCTAAGGAAACGGCGACGAACAGACCGAGCCGGGATTCGAAAGTGCTCTTCATTGGAACGGGTAGGGTAAATCGAATTCGATACCGGGCAAGCCGAATCTGAAAAGCTCCAGAAGCGGCGCTTTCGCCGGTGGTTTCGTTTCCTTCGAAGCCTTAGTCGTGTTCCTGCAACGTGATATCGGTCGGCGAGTTTTGCGGATTGCGGCCCGCGATCAAAAACTGTTTAACGAAGGGAGTGGAATCGTTGTAGATCTCTTCCAGATTGCCGGTGCAGAGTAATTCTCCGCCTCGGATAATGCCGATCCGATGGGCTAGGCGGAACGCCAGTTCCCGTTCGTGGGTGACGACGATCGTGGTGACTCCCGTGCGGCGATTCAATTTGATGATCTCGTCGCTGACCAGGGTAGCCATCAGCGGGTCCAGTTCGCTGGTCGGTTCGTCATAGAGGATCATGTGCGGTTCCATGACCAGGGCCCGGGCGATGGCCACCCTTTTTTTCATGCCTCCCGACAATTCCGAGGGAAACCGGTCTTCGATATTCCGGAGCCCGACCAATTCGAGCCCTTGGCGAACGATCGCGTCGATTTCTTCGGGTGGCTTGATGCGGTGTTCTTTCAGATAAAGGCCGACGTTTTGGGCGACGGTCAGGGAATTGAGCAGGGCGCTCGATTGGAAGACCATGGTCAAGCGGTAGCGATCTCTGATTTTCGGATTCTGAATGCTTTGGTCGTCGATTCGGATGTCGCCGCTGTCTGGCCGTTCCAGACCTACCAAGTGGCGCAGCAGTACGCTCTTTCCGCTGCCGCTCGGCCCCATCAGGACGAAAATTTCTCCGGGCTTGATACTGAAGTTGATGTCTCTCAGAACCGGGACGCCTTTGTAGGAACGGTTCAGGCGGTTCACTTCCAGTTTAATGCCATGGAGCTCGCTGGGGGTAAGGGACATCAGTTGAAGTAAAGGAAAAGCCGGGTGATCAAGTAATCAAGCACCAAAATGGCGACGATCGAAAAAACGACCGCGCGAGTGACTGAGCGTCCGATCCCCCGAGGCCCCCGCGTCGTGTTCAACCCTTGCGAACAACAAATCATGCCGATGGCGAAAGCGAACGAGCAACTTTTTAACAGGCCGTTGAGGATATCGAAAATATCGACGTTCGATTTGAGGCTGAGGAAATAGACGTTGAAGGGCACTTCGATCTCCAGATTAAATGCGGCGATGACCGAACCCCCGAGCCAACCGGTCAGAATCGAATAGATGACCAGCAAGGGCAACACGACGGTAATGGCTAACAGCCGAGGCAAAACCAGATAGGTGATCGGATCGATATTCATCGTGCGCAAGGCATCGATTTCTTGATAGACCTTCATGGAACCGATCTCGGCGGCCATGGCCGACCCGGCGCGCCCGGCGACTAAAATCGCCATCATGACCGGCGCCAATTCCTTGCAGATGGCCAACCCTACCAGTTGGCCGATAATCGAACCCAAACCCCGGTCGACCAGCGCCGGGCCTGATTGCAAGGCCAGCACTCCGCCGATGAAAAAAGAGAGGATGCAAGCCATCAGCAGACTGGCGTTGCCGATCTCGTACATCTGTTCGATGATCTTTTTCCGTTGCCGCCAGATGGATCGCCAGCGGACGATTGTTTGAGCGCCGAGTTTGACGATATCACCAATCTGCTGGATCATGGATGGAATAAGGTGATAGACGATCTGCCCCGGCTCCGCTTACCGCTGCCGCCGTAATTCGATTCCCAGGATTTTGAGGGACTTGCGGCTGGCGCTCCGTTCCCAGTGAACGAGTCCGAACAGTGCTTTTCCTCGGGTTTTTTCTTCGTCGGCCCGGCGACTATAGAGCCCCCAGAGCAAAGATCGGAAGCTTTCCTTGGTGGCCGGATTGAAGCGGTTTCTCCAGACGGTCAGCGCCGGAAAATAGTGACGATCGACAGTTTGATTGGCCGATAGCAATGGTTCGATCAGGGATAGCATCCGGAAGTCCCGGTCGCCGGCTGCGGTCTTCTTGATGGAGAACAGCGGCCAGAAATAGCTGCGGCGCGATTCGGTTCCGTCTTGTTTGTTCACGGTTCGGTTGTCCCGGTACAGGAACAGCAGCAGTCGATTCCGTCGGGTGATGTAGTAATCGGTTTCCAGCTGTTGCGAGCGGTATAGCGGCCAAGCGAAAAACCGGCTGGTTAGAGAACGATTCGCGGCCGACCCGAACAGGGGCCAGAGCCGGCTGATTCGTTTACCTTCGCCCCAGGCGAAGACGACGAAGGGCCACGGCACTCCGATTTCACGATATTCTCTTTTGTGATCGGTGGTAAGGGTAATGCCGATGGGCCAAGGGGCGGTGAACGAATTCCGTTGCGGAGAGCGTAACGAACTGAACAGGGGGAGCAAGGCGCGATAGCTTTCGGGATTGTCCGTGCCCAATCCCTTTTTGTCTCGCAGGTAGAACGGCCAGCCGACGGTCAATTTCCGGTGACCGGGGACCAGAACTTCCTCCCCGATCACGTTGGTTCTGGTCGTGATTTCCTTCGTTTCCCAACCGCCCAACGGCCACAGGTGCCAGCCGTTGAGGCCCTCGCCTTTCCGCCGGTGGAACAAGGGCATCAGCCAGTACTCGGTGACCACGTCCCGTTTCCGGAATTGAACATAGCAGGGGAAGGCCACGGTTTTGATTTCGTCGTGGAGCAGCCGGTTCTTCAACGTTCCGTAAAAGGGCAACAGGGCTCGGTATTCCCTGGCCGGGTCGTCGGATTCCTCCCGGAAGTAGAAGGGAAAGACGGTGGTTCGGTTCCATCGGTTGCTTTGGCTGCTGCCTCCGGAAAAGTTGACGAGTTGGAGCAAATGCAGGCGCCATTCCTCGCCGTAACGATCGTAGCTCGCCAAGGGGTACAGAAAATCCCATTCGGTCTGTTCGATGAGAGGGTTTTCTTCCTTGGAGAACAACATGAAATAGGACGAACGGGAGACGGTATCCTGTTCGGAAGTCGCGTAGAACGGGCCGAGAACGTAACGCCATTCGGAGGCGAAAAAATCGGATTGGTCGGCAGCGGCGGAGGGATTCTCGCTAGCGGATGCAACAATCGGAAAACTCGCTGTCAGAAGGAGCCAAATTGTCGTCAGACCTGAATGGAAACGACCGTAGTTCAATTGTACCCTGTGCGCCTGCATGGTAGGGAAGTCGGGCCGGAGGTCAAGGAATCAACGGCAACGCTCGCGGCGCTTTCCTGAAGCGACAAAAGGTTTTACGGTCGGCTATGGTCGGGGATACTCAAACGGGCAAGGGGAATCGGAAATGAACAGGGAACGGCGCATTTGGCGGTTGATCGACGGCAAGGCGGGTCACGAGAGGCAATCGCAGGGATTGGTTCGGGCGTTGGCCGAGTTGAGTCCGGTCGAGATTACGGACCTCGACGTTTCCTGCGGACTATTCCGCCGGCTTTGGCGCGTCATTGTATTGTCGAGCGGGAGAACCAAGATCACCCGTCCGCATCTTCTGGTCGGTGCTGGTCGGAAAACGGGGCTGCCAGTGCTATTGGCCCGATTCCTGACCGGAGCGAAATCGGTGATGTTGATGAATCCGGGGGCGGTGTATCGCAAGTTCGGCGATTTTTGCATTGTGCCGGTGCATGATCGTATCCCGGAATCCACCAAGGCACTGACTGTCCGGGGCGTCTTGAATACCGTGGTCCCGGGCGATAATCAGGATCAATCGCAGGGTTTGATTCTGGTCGGCGGTCCGTCGCGGCACGTAGACTGGAACGATCGGGCGATCGAGGAACAAATCCGGTCGGTCGTCGAACGGCATCCCGAGATCGAATGGACCGTTACCGATTCCCGCCGAACCCCGGAGTCCATGAACGAAAGCTTGCGGCGAATGGCTTCGACCTGCGCCAATCACCGTTTTTATTCCCATGCCGAAACCGGTCCGGATTGGATTCCCGAACAATTGCTCCGGTGCGCCCAAGTCTGGGTAAGTCCCGACAGCGTTTCCATGATTTACGAAGCGTTGACCGCCGGCAGCCGAGTGGGGGTTTTCGAGTTGACGTGGCGGAGGGATTCCCGATTGAAGGCCGGGCTCGACGATTTATTGAGCCTTAAGATGGCGACGTCGTGGGCCGAATACGATCGACTGGGCGAATTACGGCAGTCCGCCGTTCGGCTGGAGGAAGCCAGGCGCAGCGCCCGTTGGCTGCTGGCCAAACTTGACGGCTAGTCGAAGAAGCACGATCCGGTATTCCGGGGATGCCGCCGCGGCTCCCTTCAGCGGGGAATTCGCCGGGTGATCGAGCTGCGGAAAAACCGGAAGAAGGGTTCCTTCGCTTATGCCTGGCTACTCAGGACAGAGCGGTTCTCCGGTGGGCCGGCATCGAGGCGACCACCACTTTGCGGGAATCTTCATCCCAGAAGTAGTAGATGCGGAGGCATCTTCTGGGGTCCCGAGTGCCCGCGCCGTTCTTGATGTGCCAGTCCACCGTGCATTTGTTGCCGTTCCAGGTGCAATGGAAGGAGTCGTTGCCACAGGGTTCTTTAAAGACGCCTTCGGCGATGTCCTCGATCCGGCCGCGGAGATCGGGAGCGGCTCCATTCAGCCGTCCGTCCCGATATTTGCGCCCGAGCCAACTCAGGCACCGCGCCGCCAAATCCACGTTCGAGAATTCGGCTTTATTTAAATCCCGCCGCGCAGACGGCGTTAGCAAAATCTGTTCTGAGAGACTCTGGTCGCACCAATCCGCCACTTGGTCCCATGCCAGCGGGAAGGGGATCGCGGCATCCGGGTCGCCCCCGAGCGATCGCACTAATCCGGTCAGCTGCCTGACTCGATTATGCAATTTTTCGTTCTCGCGTTCGACCTCTTCGGTCCATTGCTGGGCCTGCTCTTGGCTGTCGCTGCTCGGAGGGGTCTCCGTGAGTTCGTGGGGCAGGCCACGCGCCGTCCCGGCTCCAGAGCTTTCTTCCGTCCCCTGTTCATCCTCCACCGTGGCGCCTTCTTCGCCCTGGGACTTGCTCCTCGGCACAGAGTCGAGTTGGGCGGTTGACTTCCCGTGATCGCGCCAGATGAGGTTTCGGAGGAAAGCCGCCAATCGTCGCATCAAGCTTGGCGCGGCGTCGGCTTCGCCCGCAATCGCGTCGAAGCCGATTTTATCCCGGTCGTCGTCGCTCAAACGCAACCGTTCCCCGGCGGCCAGCCGTTGAAATTGCGCCGCCGCCGCGCCCCGTCCGCGTTCGTCGGATAGTTTCTCCCACATCACTAGTGGATGCCTCGTCTGCAAGGCTCGTTCGTTGAATCCCGGGCGGTAGAACCGCCACGCTCCATTGAAGGCCGACAACCTTTTTGTGACCTTATCGCTCAGGCGGTAGGTCATTTGCAGCGGGAGCACCCAGACCACGGCCAACCCGGCCAATGCTCGCGACAGCGTGACCCACTGGGTTTTGTCCGGTTCTTCCGGCGATATCGAGATCACCACGAAAGGCATTTCGCGTTTCGGATTGACCAGTTCGCCCAGAAATCCTTCCATGGTTTCCTCGGTTTCGACCAGGATCGGATCACGGACGAATCGCTTTCCGTTTTGCAGGAGCGGGATCCGATCCGCGATCTCGTTGATCAATTTGAGCGGGTACTCCTCGATAGCCGCACCCGACATCACGGATCGGTCGTGCACCTCGACTCCGATTCTAGTCCTGGCCGGATGGCCAAGATAGCTCGCTACGGTGAGGGAGGTGGCCATTTGTCTTCCCGGAGCCGACATTCGTTCGAGTTGCAAGGCCCACAGGTCCTCTTCCGGTTTTCGAATCCTCACCACCCGGCAGGAAGCATCGTTTTCCCGGTGCGAGAATGGCCGGTGGCGCGGCGCCTGGCGCGGCCAGGGTTCCTTGAAGTTCTCTCCCGCCCACTCGAGGATGATGGAACGGCATGAATGGGCGACGGACGGCTCTGCGTTCGCCGCCACATCGAATTGGACCCAAACCCGATCGACCCTGGTTGTGACCTGCGGCGCCGAACGCTGCTTCGGCTGCGCTCCTGGGAGTTCTTGGAATGACTTGAGCTGTTGGGACGGCATCGTATTCACTACTGTATTCGACACGTCATCTCGGGAAATCGTGTGTTTTTCCTCTTATTATCCCATAAAAATTGGGCTTCCCGGCTCCGTTTGACTCGAAAAGGATCCCTGGATCCTGCGAAGTGCGACCGGTGTTTTTCAGGATCAAGGAGATTCACGTCAACCTCAATTCATGGAAAAAGCGGCCCGTTTAGCAGCTGTTCGCCGGGCCATGGCAGCAACGCAATCACTTCTCACGAACAATTACTACTGCGAAAGGCATTATGCCTAGGAGGTCTGGAAGGATCAATGAATTTCGGTAGGCGCCCATCATCCCCAAGAGACTGCCGTTTCGAGCGGTGGGTCAGTTAGCGGCGCCGTTCGCCCGAGGGCCGGGGACTGGTTTCCATCGTTCGTTACGTCTTGGTTTCCGAGCTGCGGCGCAAATCGGCGGCCGGCGAGGCCGGGCAAGGCCGGGTGCCGAAGATTGGATGCGGCGCCTCCCTCAAGCAGAAATGTCACGAAACCTCTCGGACGGGGATGCGATCATAGACCCGTTCGCCGGTCATCGACCGATGGGCTAACAGAAGGCAGGCTTGGAGGTCCGCTGGTTCGAGAACTGGGTATTCGCCGAGTATCGACTCAGGGGTATCGCCTGCCGTTAGTTTTCCGAGCACGTGTTCCACCGCGATTCGCAGGTCGCGGATGATCGGTTCGCCCCCGAAAATCTCAGGACGGTGATGCGTTCGGGTAATTCGGCTTCTTTCGGTGCTATTGATTCATGGATTCCAGTGCGGTTGACTTATCCATGGCTCCTTCTTCCCCTCAGGGATTCGCTGACGCCTTGTGCCCGGAAGGAACGGTCAAATTGACTCGACTGTCATGGTAACCGATGCGACCGCCGATGGAATCCGCAAGCGCCGGCTTGCTGATGGCTTCATGCCAGAGCTTCGGGGGGGAACTCGACCGGCGATCAGAATTGAACGGCATCGATCCCGTCGCTTGATCAGATCTGACCGATCGCGGCACCCTTCGACGGTTATCGGACCAGCCCCAATCGTCGATCGACATCTCACTGGCGCCTGCCGTAAGCGGGCCTGAAAGCTCCGTTCCTCGCGGCGCATTATTTCGCGATCCAGAAGCGGAGTCATCTGATTGCCGCAACCGGGAGCATCGATTTTAGCGGCCGCGGCTCGTTCTTCGAAGGCCACCGTTATTCCGTCCTGTCCCATGCCAGCCAGTTACCGTTTGGTCGGGTCCTGCCGACTCATCACTCAGTAAAGGTAGAGGAGCGAGCTTCGCGATGGGGAACAAGACTTCGGGCGCCGGTGGAGATCGACGATCGGTCGAGGTCTGGAACGGTTACCGGTTCAATTCGAAAATCCCGTTCATCCGGGTGCGTAGCACGGAGACATAAGAGTGTTTTTCAAGGAGCAGAGCCAGGGGATGACGCTCGTTATTGCGGGGCAGTTCGCAGATGATCGCTCGGGGCCAAAGAGTATCCGGGGCGTCTCTGAAAAACGGTTCGAGTATTTTCAATTCGTGACCTTCGACATCGATCTTGACGATATCCACGCGGTCGATTTTGCGTTCCGCCAGTACCGTCAGCAGTGATTTCACGGCGACGGTTCGATCGGATTTCAGCGGCTCGGTGACGATACGGTTTTCGCCCAGATTGTTCTGATTGCGAACGAGCGTGGCCGGTAATTCCGGATTGCCGAGCGCCACCCGGTGCAGGTGCACGCCGGAAAGTCCGTTGCGATCCAGATTGGCCCGCAGCCGGTCGCATAATTCGTTATCGGGTTCGAACGATTCGATTTGAATCGCTGGTTTCAGAGACGCCGCCCAAAGCGTGTAAAGTCCGGCGTTGGCTCCGATATCGAGAAAACAACCGCTTGGTCCGTGAAACCTTTTTTCGAGATATTTCCGTTCGGCCCGGTCCACGAATTGGGGCATGAACAGCAAGCGTTGTTCCGACAGATTGCCCAAAGGCCAGAGCCGTAATTTCAGTCCCCAAACCGTCAGATCTACCGGATGGTCGATCAGGCGCTTAAGCGGCTTGCGCAACCATAGAGCCAGGTGCCTGAAGGGTGGTGCGGGCGGAATGCGATGCAGCATCCGCAACCAGGCTCGCTTCCAGCCTTCGATCCGATAGTGCGGCCAACACGGTTCTTCGTTGGCGGTAGGGGAAGGGTCGTTCATCGGGATTGATTCGGTAAACGAACGTTCGGATTCAGGCCGGGTCGCGAGCTTCTTCGTAGACTCGCATGATGCCGGCGAGCATGGCTTTCAAGGTAAAGGGACTGTCTTTTCGGGGGGAGGGAGGGGAGGTCAACCAATCGCTCAATTTTCGAATCATGGCCGTGGTGTCGCCTACCGGAATTTTTCCTTCAGGAAGCAATTGATTCAACAGTTCCCTGACGCCGCCATGATCGTATCCGAGGACGGGTCGCCCCAGAGCGAGAGCTTCCAGGGTAACTCGCGAAAAGGCTTCCGGCTGGATCGAGCACGAAACGACCGCCGAGGACAGGGCCATGATTTCCCGCAAGTCCTTACGGTGAGGTATCCACGTGATATCGTCGCGCAAGCCGGCGGCGGCGATGGTCGAGTCGATTTCTTGACGGTAGGAAGCTTTCGCCGAACTCGACTGGCCGATGAGCAATCCGTGAACTGGGAGCCCTTCCTTTTTGACCCCGGCGATCAGCTCGAGGAAATCCAGATGACCCTTGAGCCGGGTAATCCGGCCGGGAAGAGTGACGATGGATTTGCCGACCAACTGAGGGAATTCGCTTCGCCAGCGTTCGAGCCATTCGGGAGACGGGCGAAAGCCGTAGGGATAACGGTCCGGTTCGATGCCGCGATGAACCACTCTCAGATTTTCTTCCGGAGTTTTCGGGTAGTTGGCGCGGACGTAATCCTTGATGGCTGCGGAAACGCAGATGACTTTTTCGCCTCTGGTCATGATCCGGGAGTAGGGATTGACCGAATAAAAACCGTGCACGGTGGTGACGAGGCGGGGACGCTCCGAAGCTTTCAATTGTCTCCAGGCTAACCACGCTAACCAAGCCGGCAATCGGGAACGCAGGTGAATGACGTCGGGTTTTTCCCTCAGGAAGAGTTTTCGCAAGGCCGGAATCTGGCCCAGGCTGCGGAGTCGTTTCCGGTGAATCGGCAAGGCGAGATGCCGGCTGCCTTCCTGGATCAACTGTTCGACCATGCTGCCGCCGGCGGATACGACTAAGGAGTCGTGTCCTTTCGCCGTTAGCTCCCGGGCTAGTTCCAGAGTGCCTTTTTCCACTCCTCCGGCGTTTAGTTCGGGGAGCAATTGGATGATCCGCATAACTCAACCTCAGAGCTGACGAAATCCTATCGGCGATCGTAAGTTATCCCCAGTTTCCGGCAGAGCCGGTCGAGATAATCGTTCGCCTCGGGAGCGTTTTCTTCCGGCGCCCAGGGAGCGAAGGTCTTGTCGCCGTGGCCTCGCCACGGTCCCGCTTTGGATTCGAATATGACGGTATTCGGCTGGGTGACGATCAAAGTGTGGTAGATGCCGGGTATGAGGTCCACTCCGAATCGCCCGGACTCCCGCTCCAATTCCCAACTGGCGTCTACCTCTCCGTTCCCGGTGAAAGTAATCAACCACAGGCGCCCTTGCAGTAGCAAGATGGACTCGGGCGACGGCGGTTCCCGATGCCGGTGCGGCCTGATGTAAGTGCCCGGTTGCATGGCGTTGATCAGGCGCTGAACCGGTTCGTCGGTCGTTTTGTGCAACGGAAGCGCCAGGCGTTTGCGGGAACTATTGCGCGAGCCGGTCAAGACTTCCGCCAGCAAAGCGCGATCGATCAAAACTTGAGCAGCCGAAGGAGGTTCCAAGGCCTTGGGTTGAATAGGAGGCGCCATCAATCGAAGACGTTAGCGGTGATGATTCGGGAGCGATTGGAAACCGGTATCGAACAGGGGCGATGTTCAGGGGAGGGCGACTACCCGGTAGAATCGCTGATCCTTCAGGACGGTTTGATCCTGCACTGAGATTGTTTCCCGGGAATCCTTCACGGCCAGCGTTGCTAACGCTGTCCAGGCGTCGCCGGTCAGCAGATCGCCGCGGTATTCCACGGTGTATTCTCCGGCGAGCGAAAATTTGATTTCGAGCCGGATGCCGTCCGGTTCGGTCGTGATTTGAACGATCTCGGGCCTCGGGTCGGCCGCCGCTTTTCCGGGGGTGGGGACGGTGACCGTCCAGTGAGCGGGGTCGCTGCCGAAACCTTCTTCGTCGAGCCGTTGCCGGGATTGCTCGTTCCGGACCGGAATCGGCCATTCGGGAGTGGTTTCCACGGCGTCTCTGGTTTGAAGCAAGGTTTCTTCGTCGGAAAATTCGGCCAGCGGTTGTTGCAGTTTAAGAGAGTTGAGGGCAAGGCCCGACGGAAATTGGGCCGGTCCCGACACGGCAATCTCGGTGGTTATGTTCCATTGTTGGCGAAACGAGTCGAGCCGTTGGGATTCGGTTCGTGGGTCGAAGGGAACGACGAGGATTCGTGCCCCGGGTTCCAGGACGGAACCTTCCGGAAAATCGAATCGGACGTCGCCTCGAATGCGCCAGCCGGTTCCTTGACCTTCGCCACCGCCCAACGAAAGGGTGGCCGGCGATAGGTTGCGCAATTCGACGAAACCGCCGCTTTCCGGAGTTGAGGGAACGAATATTTCCGTGATCACCAAGGGCCCGGCCAGAGGAGGCGAATTAGGTCGTTCCGGCGTCGGCGTTCGGAATTGCACGAGGTGCTGCCGACCGTCGGAGGTCGTCCATAATCCTTGAGTTTGCCCCGGGAGCGCCGCTTCGAACGGGAACCCGTGGGCGTAACCGTTCAATCGTGCTTCTTCGGCGGCGAACAGATAGACCTCTTCCCCTCGGGAACTGAGACGAAAACTGCCGTTTTCGTCCGGCGACCGGCCGAAGTGAGTTTCGTCCAGCAACAGGTATTGCCGCGGTTCGATCCGCAGGTCGTCGGGAATGCGGTATTTTCGAGGCTCTTGCCGATCGTCGGTCAGATACCAGCCTCCCAGGCCGACCGTCAGTGGGCCGGGATTGTACAGTTCGATGGTGTCCAGTTGCGGCGGTTCCGAGTTGTTCAGGATTTCACTGATGCGTACCGGATGGGGGAACGCGGCCGGGCGGGCGAGAACGCCGGGCGTAGTCGAAGCGGCGGTCCAGGCTTCGGGGCGGTCGGCGACGGGTTCGGCAACTGGCGTCGGATTCAGGCTGAATCCGTGACCGTCGGTAGCGGGATGCCAAGAGGCGCGATAGGACGCTACCGTCGAAAAACGGCCCTGGGAGTCGGTGAGCAAGATTTCGGCTTCGTCGTCGCTCAATTCCCCATCGAACGAAACTAACGGTCCGGAAATCTCGCCGAATCGCAAACGGAAGGCGTCCGGGTCGGCGGCCAAGACGGCGGTTTTTCCCGGTTCCAATACGGCCGGCGAATCGTTCGGAACGACGCAGGAGATTCCCCCGGACAGTTGGACGCCGGCCAAGGCGACCGGTCGTTCGGTCGAGTTGAACAATTCGAGGAATTCGAAATCTTCGGCCTGAAGGTTCGGCCGCCCGGCGAGTTCCCCCGCGGTGGGAGGCTGGGGGTGGTAGTGGATTTCGGAGATCAGAAGTTCCCCGGTATACCGGGGAGGATCGATCACGAATCGTCCGGAAACGGAACTTGACCAGTAGCTGGTAAGGGGCGGATTGCCTGAGCCGGTCAGGCTGCGATGCCGGGTATTGCGGGTGCGAGCCGTGATTCTCAGATTGTCCTCGAGGATCAAGGGTTCGGTATAGCTGAGCGCGTTCGGTGCGGGTTCGCCTCCCGGAGTTCTGGGATCGCTGCCGTCGGTCGTGTAGTAGACGGTGCCCCGTCCGGTCGAACTCAAGACTACTTGGGTGCCGAGCGGCACTGTTCCGGCGGCGGTTTCCAGGGTTGGGGGCGAGACGAACTGACGGTCCATAAAGGCCAGCCGGGCGGCCAGCCATTCTTTCATGTGATTGACTTCGCCTTGCCAAGTCCCGCCGTAACGGGAACGGGGGAGTTGACGCCACCGTTGCAGATTGCGTTCCTGGGCTTCGGCGAGTTGGCGGGCCATGGAGTCGATCATGCCGTCGAGCGCGGATTCGTCGAAATGACTGCTTCGGAGGGACTGGTAGCGGTCGATGTACCGTTGGAAGAATTCGAGATCCCGGAACATCTGATTCCACCAGGGGTAATTGAAAAAGTCGGTGCCGCCCGAACTGCGCCAAACGTCCGGTCTGAAGTCGCGGCCGTCGGTCGAACCCAGGGCGCGATCGAAATCCCAGATCGGGCCGAAGGTGAGTTTGCCGTTGCGGGGCAGACTCAGGTAACCGCTGAGCCGGAACGCGTCGACGTTGAAGGTCAAAACGTTAAGCAGGTGATGATCGATTGCGGCGTCGACGTCGATGTATCGGGAGTAATTGCGTTCGGGATCTTGAAAGTATCGTGACGCGAGCGAGCGTTGCATCTGACTGAAGAAAGTACGAAGAAAGTTGCGTTGTTCGCGGCGTTCGATTTGTTCCATTTCGAATTCTTTGGGCTCGACGTAGCGCAGGGTTTGGCCGCCCCCGTGAAACCCCGAATCGCCGGGATCGGCGCGATCGATTTTGAGAAGATATCCTCCCGAAACCCCGGGTTCGCGATCGTGTTCGGGAAAGAGCCGGTCCAGTTGGACGCGATCGTCGTCGCGCTTGATCTTTTCGATCAGGGCGTAAACTCCGTAATAATCGCTGGACCGAATCGAACCGCCGTTGGTGTTGAAGAATACCTCTACGAATCGAGTTCGCGGAGCGTAGCGTCCGATCCGGTTGCTCAGTTCGTAGGCGAAAGGATTGTGCATCAGGGTTAAGTCGAAATTGTAGGGGCCCCAGAGCACCCAGTCCGGATCCCTGGGCAAGCCGAGAGGGGTAATGCCCAGGCCCTCTTCCCATTCGTTTCGCGCTTCCAGGGAAAGCGAGGGTTTGGGCCGGCCGGCAGTGCTCGAGCCTCTGACCTTGAGTCCCACCGGCACGGTGAGAGCGGGCGCTTCGAGGAGGGTGGCCCGGCCGTCGGCTCCCGGTTCGAACAGGGCCATGAATCCCGGTTGGAACTCGGTTTGAGCCGGTCGGCCGCCGCGAAAATTCTCCAGTACTATCAGGGGGAGGTTAGAGAAAAAACCGGTGGTCTGTTGATGCAGTTGGACATAGGTTTCGCTGACCAGAGGACTGGCTCCGCCGTTCGGTCCGAACACTCGGGCGCGCAGTCGAACGGTTTGGTCGATCGTCAAGGGTCGGTCGTACCGGAGCGAGAGCCGATGCGGTGCCGAACCGTCGAGCGTAAACCGGATGGCCGAACCGGCAGGCGCTGAATCCGGCAGGGATACCGTTAGCCTGAATCTGGTTTGGAAAGTCCGGCTGGCCGGTGAGATGCTGGGCGCTTCGAGTACTTCGGGGACCGCCGAGCGGTTGCGTTCTCCCCGGGAAACCAGATACATGTAGCCGATCCCGGGTGCGGAGTCGTCGGAGTAGGCGACGAGTCTCGGTTCCAACAGGAAATCATGGCTGTCGATGTCGTGGTTGAAACCTTGCAGGGCCAACGTGTTCTTACCCCGTCGCAGAGAGGTGAGATAGCGGGTGATCTCGAATCTTTGGAGTTGGTTCGCTTCGTCCGTGGTGCGGCTCTCGGTAGCCGTTGAATTCCACCGCAGCGAGGAAGGCGCGTTATCGGAAGCGATTTTCCGTCCGTTGAGCCAGGCCGAGAATCCGTCCTTGAAGTTGAGCAGCAGGATCAATCGTTCGAATTGGTCGGCGTCGTCCAGCTCGAAGGTCATCCGCACGTAGACGCCGGCGTTGACTCCGCGCATCTGGGTCGTGTTCAGGCCGATGCGGTCGCTGAAGCCGTACCCGATGCCGCTTTCGCCGGCCAGCCAGTGGGAATCGTCGTGGGAAATGCCCTGCCAGCCGGCGGCTTGATCTGCTTCACTCGGAATCAGGGCCTTGGCCGGAGCGCCGGCCGGAATCAGGTAAACCGGTTGATCGGCATAGGGGCCTAAGCCGTAGGAAATATCCGGATGCTGGGGAGGAAAAGCCGGAGCGAACGACGAGACGATTCGTCCTTCGGGGTCGGAAAGAGCCAGATATTCTCCCCGGGAAGTCAGCTGGAAATTGGTGTGCAGCGGGGCGCCCGGAAGGCGGCGGTCCTGACCCGAAGCGAAAACCACCCGGTACTTTTTGGCGGGCAGTGTCGTGGCGGGAAAAACCCATTTCCGGAGATTATCGGGATCGTCGCTTAACGCCCAGCCGGTCAAATCTACGTCTTCCGTGTCGGGATTGAATAGTTCGATCCAGTCGCTGCGCTCGCCCAGATCGTCTCGGGATTGGGTATCGTTTCTCGCGAGGATTTCGCTGAGGTACGGATCGGAAAAAACGGGAACGAGAGTCAAAAACCAGAGTCCCGGAAGCAGGGCGGCTAACCACGGTTTCGACAGGAACGAACCTATCGCCCCCCAAGGAAGGTTGCTCTCGGACCGGCTCACAAGCAGTGCCACCGGGGGTTATCGTAGCGGGCGCCTGCGGTCGCGCCTACGGTCGCCGCCAGGGCGGGATCCGGTACCGCGGGCTCGGCGTTCCAGCACTGGCTTAATGCCGCCCGGAGCCGGTCCCGGCCGAGCGGGAGATTGACGGTGAAACGGGAATGGGAACGGCCGGAACGGTAATCGGGTTGCCGGGAGGGGAACAGCAACCAACGGTCCATCAGGGGCAGTTCGAAATCGAGCAGGAAAGTGCCATGGAAGAGCAGACTGGTTTTTTTCCGCCGTTGAGCGTTACCCGAGAATTTCAGGTTTTCCCAAACCAGATCGGTGTACCCCTGAGTTCGGATCGGCCGGTTCGTCGAGCGTTCGATCGCGCTGCGATGTTGTTCCATGATCGTTCGGTTGGCTCCGGTGACGGTGCCGAACGAAGCCTGGGCCGCGAAGGGGAGGATCAGGGAATAATTGAGGCAACCCGGGCCGACGAGTACGGCGCCGCCCCCGGAGCAGCGCCGGAAAACCGGAATCCGGTCTTGCAGACAGGCGTCGTGATTCACTTCGCGCCGGAGCGAATTGCCGTAGCCTAAGATGACGAAATGGTCGCGAACCTCCCAGAAACGCAGCGTGGGGCCGAGCTGGCCGGCGTTGCTCCAGCCGAGCAGGATCTCGTCGCAGATCAAATTCTCCAGCGGAGTTTCGAAATGGTGATCGAGCAGGTTCATGGGGAGCTCGCTCGGCGGGGCGTTTGGGGATAGAGCAAGATCCGGTCGTGCACCAGGAGCATGAGATCTTTCAATCCGTCACCGGTAAAATCCCGCGCGAGTACTTCTCGGGGTTCGGGCACCGGATCCCGTTGCCCCCGGAAAGTTCGCGATTCGAAAACGGGCCAGCGTTGATTCAGCTGAATTTCGCCGTCCTGACCGATCGTCGCGATTTCGAGATTATGCTGAGAGGTTTCCAAGAAGATCAATTCGGTCAATCCGTCCTGATTGAAATCGGTGATCAAGCAACGCGAAAGCCGGGCGTCCTTCAAACTGGATTCGTAGGTCTGTTGGGCGGTGAGTTTCCAGGCGGTTTCGAAGGGCGAGAGAAAGATGAGTTGTTCCAGCCCGTTCAACAGGAGCGCCGGACGAGGCGATCCTCCCGTACCGAGAGCTTGCAAGTCGGAGTAATCGCCTTGCGGAAACTCAAAGTTGCGCAGGATCCGCCATTGCCCGTCCGGTTGGCTCCGGAGATAACTCAGTTGGTTTTTTCCGGTGTCCAACAGGCAGAGCAGGGGGGTGTCGTCCGGGTAGTCGTGGAGCAGCGCCATGCCTGAGATTTTCGAATCCGATTCGGCGCCGTTGATCTGCATTTTGATTTCCTTTACCCATTGGGTCCGGTCGCCGTTCGATTCTCCCGGACGAGCCACTACGGCGCGAACGGCGTTCTTTTGCGGCAAGATCAATTCCGGTTTGCCGTCTTCGTCGACGTCCAGGCTACCGGTCCAGGGATGTTCCGGAGCGCGTAAGCCGCTGGAGAAGGCGAGGGTTTCGAACCCGGCGCCGTCAGGCAGTTGCCTCAGGAAGTGCATGGTTTCGTAGGGCCGCAGCAAGACCAGATCGTTCCGGCCGTCTTGGTCGATGTCGTGAATGATTAGCTTCACCCGGTCGGCGAGAAAATCCAGGTCGACGTCATAGCTGCGGGACGAAAAATCGGGCTCGGTCGCGTGAATCCGATAGGTTCCGGAATCCGTCGTTCGCACGAGCGTCAGCAGTTGGTCGCTATCTTGGTTGGTCAACGGGCCTAAGGCGATGCCCACCGGGACGCCGCCGATATCGATCGTGCGGGGAAAGGGGAGGTTGGCGGGCGGATCCCATGAGGTGACGCCTACCAGTTTTTCTTCCGAACTAAGGCAAAACAGCTCCGTCGTGCCGTTTCGGTCCCAGTCGGACGCTTCGATTTGTTCGATGCCGCTAAACGAACTGAATTCGGCCGCGGTCCGGTACCGGCCGTCGGCAGTCTGCCGGTGGACCAGTATCTTCCCGGCTTCGACGTCGGCGACCACGACGTCCGTCAATTTATCGCCGTCGAGGTCCGTAAGCGTCAGACCGCGCCGGGCGAGTCGGGAGGAAGGCAAGCCGAGGCGGTTGAGCAAACCGTCTCGGGCGTCCTCCGGAGAAGTGGAGTCGGTTTCGGAAATCGACATGATCGAGGCTCGTCCGGATTTTTGGGAAACCGTGAGCAGGCCGGCTCGTTTTTGGTTCGGTTGCCGGAACAGTTTCAGAAAGCGGTTCCTAGTGGTTTTGACGAGGGTTTCCGAAGCGGTTAAACCGTTAGTCCCGCCCAAGGCCACGTACAAGTGCGAGGGATCGTCGGCGGCGGTGCCCAGTACATCGTCGCTGCCGTCTCCGTCGAGATCGCCGGTTTGGAACGCGTTTAATTTTCCGCCGTGACGCATCCGTCTCGGCAACGCCGGCGATTCTTCGCGCAGGGAAGGAAGGAAATAAAGGTGCGATTCAGTCAACAAGATCAACTCCCGCCGGCCGTTGCCTCGAAAATCGCCGAACTGCAGCGCTTCGGGTGCGGGCACGATGTCGGGGATGTTCCATTCCGCCGCTTGCCGCCATTGATTTTTGCCTAGATTTTTCAGCACGACGACTTTCGTCTGGTCGCCGCAGTAGGCGATGTCGACGAGTTCGTCGCCGGTGAGTTCGTCGCAAAGCAGGCTCGTGATGCGGTGTTCGGAATGGAGCGAGTCCAATTTGAACCGGGCGTCGGGCGGTAATTCGTTAAGCTCTCGCGGGGAAAGCGGTTTCGGTTCTTGCGGCGGAGCGTCTCCGGTCCGGTTGTAGAGCAACTGGATGCGCGAACGTTGATTGTTGACCAGCACGACGTCGAGCCGTTCGTCGCCGTTCAGATCGACGGCCTGCAGGCTGTGCATGCGGTGATCGAGGGGAAAGATTTCCGGACCTTGAAACCAGAATTCCTGGGCTCCGGGCGACCCCCAACCGGCTAGTAACGCGCCGGTCAAGTACAGGAAGTTACGGAAAAACGAAAGCATGGTTCAGAAATTATTCGCCGCAAGAATACAGGCAGATTCGCCGTTGATGGGGCGCGGTGCGGTGTTCCCACAGAAACAGTCCCTGCCAGGTGCCCAGCATGAGTCTTCCCTCGCTGATCGGAATCGTCGTGTTGACGCAGGTGAGGGCCGAGCGGACATGCGCCGGCATGTCGTCCGGTCCTTCGCAGGTGTGGCGGAACAACCGGTCGCCGTCCGGACATAGCCGGGAAAAAAATCGTTCCAGATCGCGCCGCACCTCCGGGTCGGCGTTTTCCTGAATCAGGAGGGAGGCCGAGGTATGCTTGACGTGCGCCGTGAGAAACCCCAACGAAATCCCGCTCTCGCTCACGAACGATTCCGCGTTTCGGGTCAGGTCGTAAATGCCCCGTCCTTTGGTGGCCAGGTTCACTTCGTGGAGCGCCTGTTTCATGGTCGATCCCGGATCGCCGGCTAAGGCCGCCGCAGCAATTGTTCGAGTTGGGAATCGGCGGGATGGCCGGCGGCGAGTGCTTGTTGATAGTGATATTGAGCCAGTTCCGTGAACGGCGGATTTTGCGAAGCGTAGACGACGGCCAGATTGACGTGGGCGTCCGTGTAGCCCGGACGCAATCTGATCGCTTTTCTTAATGCCGTCTCGGCCGCCGAACGATGCCCGAGTTCGGTGAGAGCCGCTCCGAGCAACTGGTGGGCTTCGGCGTTGTTGGCGTCGATCATGGTCGCTCGGCTAAGATAGGTGACGGCTTCGTCGAACCGTTCCTGGTTCGCTCGCAACAGTCCGGAGAGGTAGAGGATATAGGCGTTCTCCGAGTCTTGGGCCATCGCTCGTTCTAACGTCGTTTCGGCCGCCGGGAATTTGTTTTGTTTAATCAGGGCGAACGCTAGTTCGGCCAAGGTCGGGGCGTGGTTCGGGACGATCTCGAGAATGTCGCGATACTTCGCTTCGGCTTCGGCCCAAAGTTCGTTTTGAACCAAGGCGCGGGCCTCGGTCGCTAATTGCGACGCCGCGGCCGGGAGCGGCGCGGAAGTTTCCTCCGGGTTGCCGGCCGGTTCGTCCGGCGCCAAGTCGGGCCGGACCGTTCTGATGAGCGCCAATTCGTCGGCGCGGTAAGGCTCTTTTTCCGCTTCGTATACGGCGATTCTCGCCTCCAGTAACCGGAGGTCCTTCGACTGCCGGCCTCCGAGAGTCGGCAACCATTTGCTTTTTTTCCGGTCCCGTTCCCGGAGAGCTTTCGCCAAGCGCGATTGCAGGTCTTCGTTTTCCTGTTCCAGCGCTTGGATTCGGAGTTGCAAAGCCGAAGTGTCGGTTTCGGGAAACTCCGACGCCCGGGCGAGCGCTTCTTTGAGCAAGACGATTTGCTGGTTCAAGCGTTCGACTTCCTGGTCTTGGCCGGCGGACTCGGAGTCTTTCAGCAGTTGCCGCAAACTGTCCCGTTCGGCGGCCAGGGATTCGACCTGCCGGTTGATGGCCGCGAACGAATTGTCGGTTGGGGCCGGCGAGGCGGTCAATTGATCGAGTTGGGCTCGGAGTTGCCGATTCTCGTTCGCCAATTGTTTCACTTCGGCTTCGGCGGTGGTTTCGGGATTGTTCGGAGCCGGGTTGGTCGCTTGGCTTAGTTGCCGGTTCGCCTCTTTGAGTTGCCGGTTTTCCTGGCGCAAGTTCGCCAGCACGGCCTCGGAATCTGTGGCGGCCGGCTCGGCCGCCGTGGCGCGGTTCAATTGGAGTTGCAGCAATTGATTTTCCTTGGAGAGTTCCAGGATCCGTTCTTGAGCCCGGCGGACTTCTCCGGGATCGACATCGGCGGGGCGAGCGGAAAGCGCTTCGCGCAGTTTCGAATCGAGAAGCCGGTTTTCCTTGGTCAGGCGGCGCACCTGATCGTTGGCGCCGTTCAACTGGGTTCGCAGTATTTCCGTGTCTTCCGACGGTTCGAATAACGGAATGTCGGCTCCTCCGGGAGCGGGTGCGGCGGCGGGGCGGGCGGGAACCGGAGGCAGGTCCGAACTGAGTTCTTTCAAATACCTGAGCCGGAATCTGATGACCGACTGGTTCCAATTCGGATAGGCCTTCTGGAACTCGACGAGTTGCCGGTGCGCCTGATCCAGCACTTCGGCCGCTTCGTCACGGCGCCCCGATTCGAGCAACTGCTTGCCTTGGAGGATCACTCCGTAGATGGAAACGTATCGATCGCCGGCTTCCGAAGCCTTGACGGGAGGATGGCCGGCCAAGATCAGAGCCAGCATGACGAGTCGAAGGCAATGCTTCATAGTATCGGGTAAATGAGTGTCCGGGATTCGTTTCGCCGGGTCAATTTAGAAACCGCCGGAATCGAAATTTAGCATATCCGTTGCCGAACCTTCACAAACGTCCCGTTGACAAGTCAATCCTAACCGTGCTAGCAATGCCCCTTCCTGGATCCGGCTTATGCCTGCTTTCTTATTACAGAGTCCGGTATTGGTGCTCAATCGCTTGTGGCAAGCGGTTAACGTTTGCACGGCCCGCCGGGCGTTGACGTTGTTGTTCGAAGGCCGGGCGCAAGTGGTCTTTCAGGATCCTCAAGGCACTTTCCGGACGTTCGATTTCGGCCGGTGGCAGGACTTTTCTCAAGAAGGGCCTCGGGACGATCAGATCCATACGGTTTCGTTCCGGATTCGCATCCCCCGGGTGATCTTGCTGGTGATGTTCGACCGCTATCCCCGGAAAGAAGTCAAGTTCACCCGGTACAACATCTTCGAGCGCGACCGGAACACCTGCCAGTATTGCGGCGTCGTGTTCGAGCGCAAGGATTTGAATCTGGACCATGTGCTGCCCCGTGAACGGGGCGGGCCGACCGGGTGGGAGAATATCGTCTGCTCGTGCATCCCCTGCAACGCTCGCAAGGCCAATCGCACGCCGCAGGAAGCGGGCATGCAACTGATCAGGAAACCCGCCCGGCCTAAATGGCGTCCGTTCATGCAGGTCAATCTCAAGTCCGCCGGCCATTCCAGCTGGAAGCATTTCGTGGACGTCGCCTATTGGAACGTGGAGTTGGGCGAAGGGGTCGAATGACGTTCGGTCCCTTCGGGGCAGTTCGGACTTGAACTCGCTCTCGCCTGGCGGCGTCCGGCCGGACCGTCCCGGTCAGGATTCGTCGCGGGATTTGCCCGCGTCGATCAGTTTCCAGAACTTCGGGTTTTGTTCCAACGCCTGATCCTCTCCGGTCGGCAAGCTGGAACGGAACAGAAAGTCCTTCAAGGTGTTGCGGTTGATGATGCGGTGGATCACGACGCCCAACTCGTTGCGTTCGAAGTAGACCCGGTAATCTCCGAGCCGATAGCGGTAGAGCCGTTTGCCGTCGCGTTCCAGTTGCCCGAATTGTTCGTGATCGATCGACCGGACGTCTTGGGGGAACCCTCGGAACTCGCCCAGGATATTCAACTGCAGTTTCTTCGGCATTTGCGCCAACTCCCGGGCGCTGAGGGGATTGAAGATAATCTGAAAGAGCGTCATCGCAACGAAGACCTCACCTGGTAGCGCGTACGGGAATCGAACCCGTCTCTCGGCCTTGAGAGGGCCGTGTCCTGACCGATAGACGAACGCGCCAGGAAGGAGGGGCAGGCTAGCGGTTCGAGGTCCACCCGTCAATCGGATTAGAGAAAAAAAAAGCCGCCCCGTTCGGGGCGGCCGAAATTCAGAAGAAAGGCGAATCCTTATTTCTTGCGTCGCTTGAGCAACAGGGCTGCTCCGCCCAGAAGTGCCAGAGCGATGTGCGAAGGCTCGGGGATGACTTGAACCGAGAAGCTTCCCATTGCCAAGGCGGCCGGGGTCGCCGGAGGCGAGCCGTGTCCCCCCAAGGCCTGGGCGAATACGGCAGAGGTGCCCTGCAACATCCCATCTTCGTTGGTGACGAACACCTTCAGGTCCACCGGTCCCGGACCGGCCACGCCGGGGACGATCAGGTCCCCTCCACTGAAGATCCCGTTCTGAACGAAATTAGCGGGATCGCCGACATTGGTGCCGTCGGCCAACTGCAATTGCGCCGTGAACCCTGCTCCCAATCCCGTTTCTCCGTCCGTATTGAATACGGGCGCAGTACCGTTAAGGAAGGTCAGGGTACCCTGAGCACTTGCGGTCAACGTCGCAGCGGCACACAACACTGTTACGAGTAGTTTCTTCATCGTGATGCGTTTGGTTTCGGTTGTTAGTTCTGACTAAAGTTATTCGATGACGAAGTTCCGGTTCCAATCTCCCGCGGCTTTTTTGTCGACGAAGACGGCGTCGCCGATCATGAGCATGGGGTCGGTGGTCCAACCGCCGAGCGCCGTGAGGAAATTGGCGGTGGCCCAGCCGGTGCCGTTCCAAGTGTAAACGACGTCACCGTCGGCCCCGGGGAACATCAGGTCAGCGCCCAAGGCTCCCGCTTGGGGAACCAGCGAACCATGAATGCTCAAGCCCATCGGCACCGTCTTGTTAGTGTCGGCTCCTTGCAGAACTTCGCCGACGAAGGTCACGGTGATCTCGTCGCCGGAGTTGTTGAAGAAGAATCCTTCGCCGACCGGGATCGCCAGATCCTGGGTCCAGCCGCCGAGCACCCCCAAGTACGACGAGTTCATGTAGGCTCCGTTTCGGAATACGAACACCTGCGAATTGTCCGCGGCGGTCGGGATCAGCATGGACAGCATGTTCTCCCCGTTATTGAGGGGATTGGTGATCAGGCTGAACCCGGACCCCAATTTCTTGTTCACGTACCCAACGGCATTGACAGAGGTCACTTGTGCCGAGGTGGCAATGATGGTGGCCGCTCCCAGAACAGCCGTGATGAGTAGCGATTTTGTTCTCATGTGTATCCTTCTCCGATTGAGTTACCAGCAACGAGTCTTCGGAAAGACAAGCCGGACATCAATGAATAAACTCACTTTTTTCCGGCTCGTCCCAACTACGGGTTCAATTAAAACCATAGTTTCGGCGTCCTGACAAGAGTTATTTTCATTTTTTTCAGTTTATTTTTAACCGCCGGGATACGATCGGGCGGCGGATTCGCCGGTCGGCGAGCCCGGTGCCGTTCCGTTCGGCGGCGCCGTTCCGGTTTTTTGCCGGGTTGGTTTTTTGCGGCGGCATGGATTAAAACGAGACGAGGAAATGGCTGGACGAAACTCCCTGACGGCGATGGAACCGGAAGAGCCGGGCGGACCGAATCCGTTGGAAGCGATCATTGCGGACGGCATCGCTCGGGAGGGGCCGATGGGTTTGGAACGCTTCATGGAATTGGCGTTGTATCATCCCGAGTGGGGATATTACGAGCGGGCGAACGGCATCGGGCGGACCGGCGATTTCGTTACCGGAGTGAGCGTCGGCGAGTTATTCGGAATCCTTCTGGCCGAACGATTTTCGCGATGGTCGCTCGAGGTGGCCGCGAAGGAAATCAGCTGGGTCGAGTGCGGCGCTCACGACGGCCGGTTGGCGCAAGACGTTCTGGATCATTGCCGCCGCCGGCACCCGCGAATTTACGACCGGTTGGCCTATCGGATTATCGAACCTTCCGCCCGCCGGAAGCGAATCCAGCGACGCCGGCTCGAGGCCCATCGGCATCGCGTGCGGTGGCACGGCTCCTGGCAGGAACTACCTGTCGTCGGCGTCGAGGGCGTCTTGTTTTCCAACGAACTGCTGGACGCTTTTCCGGTCGACAGCATTCAGTGGGACGCCACGCGCCGGCGCTGGTATCGGCGGGGGATCCTTTATCGGGACGCCGCATTTCGGTGGTGTCGATTTCCGGAACCGTTGGACGGCTTCCGACTCGGGCCCTTCGGTGACCTTCCCGTTCGATTATTGGAATTGCTGCCGCACGGTTTCGTGACGGAGGTGAGCCGGCGGGCCGAGGCCTGGTGGCGAGCGGCGGCTTCCAGATTGGCGGCCGGTTATTTGGTGACTTTCGATTACGGTTTGGAGACTGAGGAATTCCTCCAGCCCGGACGCCGGGACGGAACTCTTCGCGCCTACCGGGAGCAGCGCCAATCCCGGGACGTGTTGAACTCTCCCGGCCGGCAGGACTTGACGAGCCACGTCAACTTTTCGGCCCTTCGGTCCGGAGGAGCCGCCGAAGGGTTGACTACCGTCGCGACCGTGACGCAAGAACGCTTTCTGACGGCCTTGCTACAGGAATTATTGGAACGGGACGGATCGGGACAAGACATTCTGACCCCCGCTCGGGTCCGCCAATGGCATTCGCTGACCCACCCCGATCATTTCGGCCGGGCCTTCTCCGTGTTGCTCCAGCGGCGGGAACCCGGAGGCGCGGCGAGCGGAGCCGCCGAACCGGTCCGGTTCAGAGAATGAGTTGAAACTCCGGAAGCATCACCAGGCCCCAGAGCGAATCTTCGACGGCTTCGGAGGAAATCGTTCCCTCGAAGAATTGCAGGTGCGCCGTTAACTCGGCGGCTGAGGGGCTTCGGCCGAGTCCGGTCAGAAACAGGCGCTCCACCAAGGCCTCGGGGGAGGGAAACGATTGGGCTATCAGGTCCGCGGCGATCAGCTTAAGCCGGTCGGCCAGAGTTTGCCCGTTGGTCAGCTCCAACGCTTGCAGGGTAGTGGCCTGCGAGGCGCGATCGGTAATCACCTGTTCGCGATTAGGCCGGCCCAGCGCTCGGGTCAGGGGATCGGCGACGACCAATGAAGCTCGGATCTTGCCGCGTTGCCGCGCGGCGCTCATTTGGGATATCAGCGCGGGCTCGTCATCGAACGGACCCTCGGGCAGCGCTACGGCCGGCCTCCAATCGTAACTCTCGGTTAATTCGTGTTTCCAACGGGGCGGAGAACCGGTTTGGAAAATCCAGGAATCGTCCGAACCGAGGTGGCGCGATTCGGATTCGTTCCGGTGATCGTCGGCCAAACGGAGCAACACTCGAGTTGCGGGCCAATCGCCGTTGTCGGGGCCGCTAACTTGAAGCGCGATCAAGTTGTTGCCGAACACGATCCGGTTGCCCACGTTGAAGCGAAAGGCCCGGTCGCGGCCCTGGCCCTTGCCGACGCGCTTGCCGTTGAGGGATAATTCGAACGCGTCGGCGGCCGCCACGTAAATCTCAGTCGATCGGGGAAGCCGGTCGATCCGGAATCGTTTGCGGAAGACGACGGTTTTCTTTTGATCGTCGCTGGGGCCCGGCCGGTCGGCGGTAATCCAGCGAGCGCGCCGGATCGTTTCCCGCAACTGGTCTTTGCGATCTTCCGGGATTCCGGCACTCAGGTCGATATCGTTGTTGGTCGGAGAGGTAAAGCGTTTCCCCGAAAAGGAACCCAGGGCGTCGACTAATTGTTCGGCGGTCATGCGGCGGACCAGCGGGCCTCGGAACGGCGTCGATGTTTCGAGAACCTCGGCTCGCGGGCGCGAGGGTAATTGATAAGCGCGGGAACTGAGCAACAGTTCGATGGTATGCTTGAGGTCGTAATCGTGGTCGACTAAATCCGTGGCTAACCAGTCCAGCAAGTCGGGATGCCAGGACGGTTGTTCCATGTCGTCGAGAGTCGGCACCAGGCCCCGGCCGAAAAAACGGGACCACAGCCGGTTGACGATGGTTCGGCTAAGCCGGCCGTTCTCCCGGCCGGTCAACTGGTCCGCTAACCAATGGACCCGGGTTTGGCGGTCGGCAGCCTCGCCGGATAATTCCGCTGCGGCGTACAGGTATTTTACCGGCGTCTGCCGGCCGGACGGTTTGTCGCATTCGAAGATTTCCAGCGGGCCGTCGGCGAAGATGCCCGCCATGCCGTAAGCGTCGTCCAAGGTCCAGTCGTTGATGAAACTGTCGTGACAGGAGGCGCATTTCAAATTGACCCCCAGGAATACTTGGCTGACGTTTTGCGCCGCTTGCATGGCCGGTTGTTGGCTGGCGTTGACGACCCCGCGCCAAACGATCCCCTTGGCGAACCCTTCGGCTCCGGGTTCGCCGGTGATCAAGCTGCGTACGAATTCGTCATAGGGTCGGTTTTCCGCCAGAGCTCGATACAACCAAGGCGAGATCTGTTCGCGTCCGCCGTCGATAAAGCCGGTTCCCCGGTAATCGTTGCGCAAGAGATCATTCCAGAAACTCATCCAGTGTTCAGCGTAATTCTTTCGGTCCGCGAGCAGTTCCCGGAGCAGGCGGTTTCTCTTGTTGTGGCGGGGGTCCGCCGGGAAGTCGTTCACCGCGTCGACCGGAGGGAGCAATCCCAGGACGTCGAGCCAGGCCCGGCGCAGGAAAGTGCGATCGTCGATCGGATCTGGGGGAGCGAAATCGTGTTCCTCGAAATAGGCAGAGACGAAGGCGTCCACCGGGTGCATCGGGGGAAAGCGAAAATTGCCTCCCGGAAAATCCGGGCGCCGGGGCTGAAGATTGAGGGAAGGTTTTTTGGCGAAACTGATCGATTCGTCCCAAGGCAATCCCCGGTCGATCCAGGTCCGGATCAGACCGACCTGCTCGGCCGTCAGCCGAGTTCCCTTTTGCGGCATCACGTTGTCGGAATCGACGCCCGCGATAAGTTCCACCAGATAACTGGCGGCGCTGTTCCCCGGTTGGACGGCCGGGCCCGAATCGGCCGCTTGCAGCAGATTATCCCGGTTGTCCAGGTTGAATCCTCCCTTGCGCTTGCCCTGGCCGTGGCACTTGACGCAACGGGATTGCAGCAAGGGGGCGATGTCGCGGGCGAAGTTGACCTCTCCCTCGAAGGGTTCAGGCAACGGCGGGTTTTCGGACCACACGGCGATTCCGGTTCCGCCCGTTAACCATAAGGCGAGGGTCCAACAATAGAGACGGATTGCTGGCGGCATGGGGCAGATACTAACGGAAGCGTTCGGCAATGGTAGTCGAAATTGACGGCCGGAGCGGGCCCCTTCCATCCCTTCCGGTAATCCGGATGGGATGGTCAGAGCCGGTCCGGCCGGAAGCTCCGGAAAGCGATTCGACCGGTCGAAGTTCTTAATGGAGCCGAAACAAGCTTCCCTTCCGAATCCTTGCCAGTTCGAATGTCGAATTGCCGGGGTCTTCGCTCTCCCGAAATTCCAGGAACGCCGGGGGAGGCGGATTTCGGAGTTCCCGCAGGGCAGAGGCTCACGAACGCGTGCGGCAGGGGCGGTCGGAACCGGGGTTCGGAGTCCTCGCTTGACCCTCTTCGGGGAGCCGGGCAGGATGGCCGAGGTATGGTTGGCCGGGAGGTAGAAAGTGGCGTCAAAGCACGTCGAGGCGACCTCAACGGAGTCGAAACGATTTTCGATTACGGCTCGGTGCGCGAAGAAATCCGCCTGCTACGGACGCGGGTGGGGTTACTGGACTTGTCGGCTCGGGGACGGCTGTGTTTGCTCGGTTCCGACCGGCTTCGTTTTCTGAACGGTCAAGTGACCGCCGATCTTCGCCGTTTGGAACCGGGCTCCGGTCGTTACACGCTCATAACCGATCGCAAAGGAATTCTGCGGGCCGATGCGGTGGTGTATCGCTTGGCGGAGGAGCTGTTGCTGGACGTCGAACCGGGCGTCGCCACCGGTTTAATGCAACGCTTTCAGGATTTTATCGTCGCGGACGAAGTCGACATTCTGGATGCCGGGCTGCATTACGACTTGTGGTCCGTTCAGGGACCGTCCGCCGAAGCCTGGCTCGATTCGGTCGGCATCGCCCGGCCGGAAGACGGCCGGTACGTGATCGAGTCCCGGACCGATTCGGCCGGCGAAGAATTTTATTTGGCCTGCAATCGCCGCACGCCGGCCGGGGGATACGATCTGTTTTTGCCTCGGAGCGCCGAAAACCTGCGGAAGAGCCTGTTGCCGTCGATCCGAAAGCTCGGTGGCGGCCTGTGTGGTTGGCAAAGTCTTGAGTCGCTCCGGATCGAGGCGGCGGCGCCGCGGTTTCCGGTCGACATGACTCCGGCCGTGCTGGCTCCGGAACTGGGGCTCGAGGAAGGAACGATCGGTTACGACAAAGGTTGTTACCTCGGTCAGGAAATTTTGAATCGCATTCACAGCGTTGGCCGGCTCAACCGTAAGTTGGTGGCCGTCGACTTCGCTCGGGAACTGGGCGATCGCTCGGGTGCGGCCGGCCCGGTGGTTCGCGAAGGGAAAACGGTGGGGCGGCTGACCAGTTCGGCCTGGTCCGATATTTCGGATCGAACCGTGGGCTTGGCGTTGGTGCGGCGCGAATGCGCGGAGCCCGGAACGGCATTGAGTTTGGCGGCGGCCGGCGAATCGCGGGCCGCCGGTCTGGAAGTGTCCCCGCGGCGGCTGGGACAGGGCCCCGGTTAGTTGCAATCGCGGTTGCGGCAATTGCCCGACCGTTTGAACTCTTCGCAGTTGGCGGTGATCTGAACTTGCTGGGACCGGAGGCTGAAACCGTGGTTATGCGTGATTTCGTCCTCTAGTTTTTCGATCTGTTCGCTTTCGAATTCGACGATGCGGTCGCAATCCTGACAGATGATATGATTGTGGTTGGGATGATCGGCGTAGTTCGGGTCGTAGAATTTGTAGGCTTTGCCGAAATCGAGTTCTTTTACCAAACCGCTGGCCGTCAGGAGGGGGAGCGTCCGGTAGACGGTGGCCCGCGACACGGACTTATCCTTTTCCCGCGACCATTCCAGCAATTGTTCGGCGGTGAAATGCTGTTTGGTGTCGAACGCCGAATCGATGATCGCCATCCGCTGGGTCGTCAACCGCAAGCCTTGGGACTCGGCGAACTGATAAAAACGTTGTTTTACCGATACGCGTTCTCCGGTCGACATGGCGGTTAAAATGTAGCGGCAACCGCCGATTCTTGTCAAGACGGTATCGCGAAGTTATCCGGGGCGGCCGGGGAGGTAATCCCTCTCCGGCCGCCTCTCCCTGGTTCCGGCATCGGACCGGGGCGGGTCGGCCGGGATCGAGAAGGAAAAGACGGTGCCGGGGAGCGAATCGTCCAGCCAGACCCGGCCGTCATGGGCCTGGACGATATGTTTCACGATCGCCAGTCCGAGTCCGGTGCCCCCTTGATCGCGGGAACGAGCTTTGTCGACGCGGAAAAAACGTTCGAAAATCCGGTCGCGGGCTTCGTTCGGTATCCCCGGGCCGTCGTCCGAGACTTGGACCACGAGCCGGGACGGTTCCGCGCGGGAGGCGGTCACGCGCACTTCGCCGTTCTCCTTGCCGTATTTGATGCCGTTGTCGATCAGATTCTGGATCACTTGCTGCAACCGGTCGGCGTCGGCCCAGATTTCCAGGTTTTCTTCCACTTGCGACACTAATTTCACGGCTCGGGAATCGGCATGATCCTGCAGATCGTCGAAGACCCGCCGCACCAGTTCGGCCAACGGCACCTTGCCGCGGTTGAGAGTGATCTGGGCGGTTTCGAGTTGGGAAAGCACGAGCAGGTCTTCGATCAGAAAGGTGAGCCGGTTGCTGTGTTTTTGAATCTTGCGCAGAAACTCTTCCCGCAGCGCCGGTTCTTTGACGTTGCCGTCCAACAGCGTTTCCACAAAGCCCATGATCAGGGAGAGCGGAGTTCGTAGTTCGTGATTGACGTTGGCCACGAATTCTTTGCGTTGCTTCTCCAATCGTTTCAATTCGGTCAGATCGTGAAAGATTACGATGATGCCGGATTCGGCGTCCGTTTCGTTGATGAGGGCTGCGCTGACCGAGAAGTGGCGGTTGTCCAGACCGGAAACGAAATCCAACTCCCGATCGACCGCCTGGCCTTCGTTGGCCGTGTTGCGAACGATTTCCTGAAGTTTGTGGGAGCGGATGGTTTCCAACAGGGTGCGGCCGCGCATGTCCGTCGTCAGGTCGAATTGGCGGCGCACGGCGGGATTGACCAATTGCACCCGGCCTTGGCCGTCCAGAATCAGCACGCCGGCGAGCATGCGATCGAACAGCGCCTCCTGCCGCGACCTCAGGTCTTGCAGTTTATCGGCGCCCTCCCGCTCCACCAGCCGGCGGCGATTATCGGCTTCGGTCCGTTGCGCGGCTAGTTGGGCAAATCGCCGCCGGCTGTACAGGATGGTCGCCGCCAAGGCCAATGCGAGGATGAGCGTGATGGCGGGCCAAGGCATGAAGGCAGGCAGAGGGTAGGTTTCTCCCGAAGCGGCCTATTCCTCGAGGAAGCGGTAACCGATACCCCTGACGGTATTCAGGTACCGGGCGGCCCCGGCCAATTTTTCCCGCAACCGGCGCATATGGGTGTCGACGGTCCGGGTGTCGACCAGACTGTTGTATTCCCAGACATCCTGCAACAACCGTTCCCGAGTCTGAACCCTGCCTTTTCGTTCGGCTAACAACGCCAGGAGTTTGAATTCGGTCGGCGTGAGGTCCACTTTCCGTTTGCCTGTCCGGACGGTATGGCGGGGAATGTCGATGGTGAGGCCGTCGAACCGCAAGACCTCCGTTTTGCGGTTCGAGGGCAGGCGGCGTTTGAGCAGGTTTTTGATGCGCAATACGAGTTCCCTGGGGCTGAAGGGTTTGGTCAAATAGTCGTCCGCTCCCAGTTCCAAACCCAGCACCCGATCGATTTCCCCGGTTTTCGCCGTGACCATGATGATCGGGATATCGGCGGTGGTTTCGGATTTGCGCAGCATCTTGCAGACTTCCATCCCGTCGATGGTCGGGAGCGAGACGTCGAGTACGATCAGGTTCGGAGTCTGTTGCCGGGTTTTTTGAAGCGCGGTTTCCCCGTTCTCGGCGGTGATCACCCGGAAATTGGCCTCCTTGAGGTTGTAACCGATCAACTCGACCGCGTCGGGTTCGTCGTCGACGACCAAAATGAGCTTGTTGTTACTGTCGGATTTCATGGTTGCGCCGGAGGCCGGCCGGTGAATTCAGGTTTCGGTGGTTAGAAAAACCAATTCGCCAACAGCAGGGATAAAAAAAGGAAAATCAGCCCGATCGCGATCCAGCCGCGCCTCGACAGATCGAATCGGGCCGCCGGTTTCGGGGCGCCGAACTCTTCTTCGACGAACTTCTCGTAGTCGAATTCCTCTTCGTCGTAATCGGTGCCCAGCGAATCGTACTGAGCGCGTTCGGACCAACCGGTCTCTTTGCACGAACCGCAATCCGGGCAGGCCGAAGCCGTCTCCTCGATCAGAGCGCCGCATTGGGGGCACAGGGTAGCCATCGAAGCGATTGGTTTTCGAAACCGGCCGGAACGATCCCGCGAGGCTTGAACCTTTTCTCGAAACGGTCCAAGGAAGCGGCCCCGGTTCCGCAGGCGAAGCGTTATCCGGCGGTCAGCGCCGCGAGGGCGCCGTCTCGTCGTTATTCCTCGGTCGATTCATGGGCGGTGGTTTTTCGGGCCGGCGCTGGGCTTAACCGACTCCGGCGTATTCCTCGTCAGTGGTCAGATCCAAGCCCAACAACAGGTAATCGTGGCTGATAGCTTGCATGTCTCTCACGTATTGTACGAGCCGGAACAATTCGACGAAACCGGCGTGGGCGAACACTTTGATGGCCCGTTGCTGGTCGGCGATGAATTCCGCCTCCAGTTTTTCCAGTCCGATTTGCTGGGCGATCCCGATGGCTTCCGTCAGCATGGTCTGGCCCAAGCCCATGCCTCGAAATTCGGGATGAGTCAACAGGCTGATCCGGCCGATGTGCCGTTTCCAGCCGCCCAGTTGCTGATGCAGGGTGCAAACGCCGGTGATTTGCCCGTCGCCCAGTGCCAACAAGGGGAGTTTGAGTCCCAGATCGATTTTGGAGCACCAAGAGGCGATGACCTCGCGTTCGTAGACGCGATGCTTGATGAACATGCGTTCCCGTTCGGGGATCGCCTGAAAAAATTGCCAGAATGCTTCTTCGTCCGTCGATTGGAGGGGGCGCAGATGGCATTGAAAACCTTTCGGGAGCCGGACTTCCCTGGGGTAATCCTCCAAAAGCACGTCGAGCATGGACAATTCCTCAGTCATGGGTGCCAGCATAGCAGATTAACCGCCGCGACAAAAGAATTCTTTCGCCGCGGGCCGAACGGCGCCGGCGGTCCTCGGGAGCATTCAGTACATGCCCGAGCGAGCCAAATCCCCGCTGAGCCCTGGTTTGAGCAACAAGGCGCGGCTGATCGCTCTCGGATCAACGCTCCATAATTCGGCCAGCTGAAACACTTGTTCGGTATTCCGGCGGTAGATTTCTTCCATGCCGTAAGCCCACAACTCGGGGGATTCTCCGTAGCCGTAGGTCTTGATTCCCGTTTGGCGTTCGGCCGCGGAGACGCTTCCCTGATTCCAGAGGGTCTCTTGGTACCAAGCGTAGCCGCGAATCACGACGCCTTGGTCCAGCCGAGCCCAGGCATGTTGATAGGTTACGGGGTTTTGGCAGTAATACTGCGTTTCTCCCAAGCGGCGGCTCAGGTTAGCGAGAAAGCGGTAACAACGATCGATGTCTTCGTCGGGGGTGGGCAGGCGAGGCCCGAAGAGCAGGATCCACGGCCCCACGGGCGAAGAAATAAAGAGGCGGTCGGGCGAATGGGATTCGGCCTGTTCGTTGAGCCAGATGCTGGTCGCGGGGCGGGCGAGTCCCAAAGCTTTCTGGATGGCTCGCGGATTTTGGCTGCGCAACACGACCCAGCTGGGCCAATAGTCGCGATCCGTTTCGATCAAGGGATAGCTTTCGATTCGGGGCGTTCGGGGGCTCGGCGAGGGGTCGGGATCGGAGGGAAACAGGCGCCGCCGGAGATAGCCGAGGACCATAAACGTGAAAATCAGCGACGCTAACGTGAAGGTCAGCAGCAGGATCAACAGCACCGGGATGATGTTCTCGTCGTCGATCATGGCGGCTTCATTCGGGCATGAAATTTCGGTTTTTTCAATTCCGAAACGTCGTGCCGATCCGCGATTTTCGCTCGGACGTTCTCAATTTCGTTCGTTGCCGGCGAGCATCGCAGCGGCGAAACCGGGGGAGAAGCGCCGCGTGGTCCTGCGGCCGGAAAGCGCCCGGGAAAGAGACTCGCCGTTCGAGTTCGCTGGCGGTTGCCGGAGCTGGCATCGAGCCGGTGACCGCCGATGCTTCCCGGAGGAGGGATCCGGTTCAGGTGCCGAACCTGACGGAAAGGCCGAACTACAACTGGAACCGGGCGAAGCGATAGATCAATCCGTAGAAGACGATTCCGAGTAGAGGGGAGAGATCCACCCGGCCGACGAAAAGGGGAACGACCCGGAGGGGATACAGGTAGAAGGCGGCGGCCCGATCGATATAGTTCCAAATCGCCCAGTCCCCGAGATAAACGTAATTGTTCAGCGTATACAGGATTAAAACGGCCAGCACGACGATCAGAAAACTCAAAGTCAACGACAGGGATACCAAGGGACTTTGCTTCAGGAGCACCGTGAACGACCAATCATCGGGAATCGCCTCGCTTTCCGCCGCCAGCAACGTGTTGCCGATCGCCAGCCAAAAACCGATGCCGGCGACGAAGGCCAGCAGGATTTTCCAACCGGCGTGCCATTCGGCGATCCAGCCTAATTGCTGATTGATCAGTTTTTCGAAAGAATCGGTTCGTCCCTCTCCTTGGCTGCTCAGACTCAAGCCCATCAACCACAAGTGGTATAAAAAGAAAAACAACACGAAACTGATCAGGGAATAGGTCAGCATTTGCCCCAACGAGTTGGAAAGGAAACTGATCGTGAGCGTGCCGAAATCGACCGTCATTCCCTGTCCGTCCGCCGGGGAGAAATACCAGTAGGCGAGGCTGCGCAACAACAGCAGAGCCAACAGTCCCGCGCCCCACAGCAGTTGGTTTTGGGCATGGGGATTTTCCGAACGCAGGGTCGAGAGCAGGGTCAGGGGGCGGCTGGTACTGACGGCGTACCGGCGAAGAACGACAGCGCTGATCCAGAATCCTAGACCGAGCAGATTCAGTAGCGAGTTGACGGTTTCCATGGGATTTCGAGCCGCTGCTTCGACGGAAGGAAGAAGTGGTTCGAGCTGACGCCCATGCCGACCGTTGGCGAGGGGCGCAGGAAATCAGGAAGGCCGGTTGGGGCAAAGGAAAGCGGCATTCAGAGTAGTTCTAACAAGGTTTCCGCGATGGTGGAGGGCGTGGGAGCGACCCGAACCCCGGCCTCTTTCAAGGTTTGGATTTTTGCTTGAGCCGTGCCTTTGTTGCCGCTGACGATAGCGCCGGCGTGTCCCATGCGGCGGCCGGGCGGGGCGGTCGTGCCGGCGATGAAGCCGACCACCGGTTTGCGGCCATGGTCCTTGATCCAGGCCGCGGCTTCTTCTTCGGCGGAGCCGCCGATTTCGCCGATCATGATCATGGCGCGAGTTTCCGGATCCTGCTCGAAAAGCTCGATAATGTCCCGATGCGAACTGCCGGGAACGGGGTCGCCGCCGATGCCGACGCAGGTGGACTGGCCGATTCCCCGGCAGGTTAACTGCCAGACGGCTTCGTAGGTGAGCGTGCCGCTGCGCGAGACGATGCCGATGTCGCCGGCTTTATGAATGTATCCCGGAGCGATACCGATGCGGCAGCCGCCGTGGGAATCGGCTTCCGTCCCCGGGGTGACGATCCCCGGGCAATTGGGGCCGATCAAGCGGGCCGGCGAACCGGCCAGCGCGGCCTTGACCCGGATCATATCCCGCACCGGGATGCCTTCGGTGATGCAAACGATCAGTTCGAGGCCGGCGTCGGCAGCTTCCAGAATGGCGTCGGTGGCTACGGGAGGGGGCACGAAAATCGCCGATGCCGTGGCGCCGGTCTCGGCGACCGCCTCGGACACGGTATGGAAGATCGGGGTTTTTTCCTCGAAAAATTGGCCGCCCTTGCCCGGGGTGACGCCGCCGACCACCCGGGTGCCGTATTCCAGGCTGGCCCGGGCGTGGCGCCCGCCGAACGAGCCGGTGATGCCTTGGACGAGGACTTTCGTATCTTGGGAGACCAGAATCGCCATGATTGTCGTCGACCGGACCTTCAGGCCGCTCGGCCGGCTGCCGCGATGATTTTTTGGGCCGCGTCCGCCATGGAATCGCTGCGGATGATGTCGAGTCCCGACCGGCTCAGGATTTCGTTGCCCAAGTGGACGTTGTTGCCTTCGAGGCGGACCACCAGCGGCAAATTCAATTCCGTGTCGCGTACCGCCGAGATGATTCCTTGGGCAATGACGTCGCATTGCATGATGCCGCCGAAGATATTGATCAGGATGCCCTTCACGTTGGCATCGCTCAGGATAATCCGGAAGGCGGCGGCGACTTGTTCCTGGCTGGCTCCGCCGCCGACGTCCAGAAAGTTGGCCGGATTGCCGCCGTAGTGCTTGATAATGTCCATGGCGGCCATGGCCAGGCCGGCGCCGTTGACCAGGCAGGCGATATTGCCGTCGAGTTTGATGTAGTTGAGGTGGTGGCGGGCCGCTTCGATTTCCAAGGGTTCTTCCTCGCTGGGGTCTCGCAGCCCGGCGAGATCCGGATGGCGGTAGAGCGCGTTGTCGTCCAGGGAAATCTTGGCGTCCAGGGCCACGACGGCCGGCTCTCCGTCGTTGCTCTTGGTCAGGCAGAGCGGATTGATTTCGATCAGCGAGGCGTCTGATTCCCACCAGGTTCGGTAAACGTGGTGCAAGAGTTTTTCCGCCTGCCGGAGCAGTTGGGGGGGCAAACCGAGCCAGACGGCCATTTTCCGGGCTTGAAACGGCAACAAACCCCATGCCGGGTCGACGTGGATCCGGTAAATGCGCTCGGGAGATTTTTCCGCGACTTCCTCGATATCCATGCCCCCTTCGGCGCTGGCCATGACCACCGGCAGTTCCCGGGCTCGATCCAGCAGGACCGCGAGATAGAATTCCTTGACGATGGTTTCGGCGACGGCCACCAGGAGAACGTTGACTTGTTTTCCTTCCGCTCCGGTTTGCCGGGTCACGAGGGTTTCTCCGAGCATGGCCTGGGCTTTTTCCTCGGCTTCCTCGGCGGAGCGGCAAAGGTGCACGCCTCCCTGGAGGCCGTTGTTAAACGTCCCTTTGCCTCGTCCTCCCGCATGGATTTGAGCTTTGACTACCAGCGCGCCGGCTCCCTCCTGGAACAGGCGATCGGCTATCGACCTGATTTCGGCGACGTTCTTTCCCGGGAATTCTTTCGGCACGGGCACGCCGTGAGCCGCCAAGAGTCGCTTGGCCTGATATTCGTGAAGATTCATGGGGCGGCTGGAAGCGGGGCGGCTTCGGCCGGATAGCCGGGAAACGCTGTCTTAGCGCTCATCGATCGGCTTGACCTGCAAATCGGTGGGCCCTTCGTATTCGCTCTCTGGCCGGATCAAGCGGTTGTTCGTCAGTTGTTCCAGCACGTGGGCGGTCCAACCGGAAGTTCGGGCGATGGCGAATAGGGGAGTGAACAGATCAATCGGAATTCCCAAGGAGTAGTAGACCGAGGCGGAATAGAAATCGACGTTGGCGTTCAACTTCTTTTTTTCCTTCATGAGTTCGGCGATGCGCTGACTCATGCGGATCCAACGGGAATCGCCTACCTTATCTCCCAGCCGCTGGGAAACGCGCATCAGCAGAGGCGCCCGGGGGTCCAAGACCTTGTAGACCCGATGACCGAACCCCATGATCTTTTCTTTCCGTTCCAATTTTTCGCCGATAGCCGCATCCACCGCCTCCAGAGAGCCGATGTCTTGAAGCATGCGGATGACGCCCTCGTTGGCTCCGCCGTGAAGCGGGCCCTTGAGCGTGCCGATCGCCGAACAGATCGCCGAATGCATGTCGCTGAGAGTGGCGATGGTCACTCGGCTGCTGAAGGTAGAAGCGTTCATGCCGTGGTCGGCGTGAAGCACGTAGCACAAGTCCAGCGTTTCGATTTCCTCTTCGTTGGGTTTCCGACCGTTAATGAGGTACAGGAAATTCTCCGCTTCGCCCAGTCCCGGATCCGGGTACGGTAGCGGTTTGCCCTGGCGGGAGAGATGAAAATAGGCGGTGACGATTGGAATTTGAGCGATGAGCCTGGTAGCCTTGCGCCGTTGCGCCTCGAAAGAGACGTCGTTGGCTTCCGGATCGAAACAACCCAAGGCCGAGACGACGGTGCGGATGGCGTTCATCGGCTGAGTGTCGGTGGGCAGGGACCGCAACAAGTCGATCGCGCCTGAGGGCAGTTCCCGTTGCCGGGTCAGCTCCTGGCGCAACGATTCCAACTGGGAGCAGTTGGGCAATTGGCCCTGGTGCAACAAATAGACGACTTCTTCGTAATTGACTTTGCCGGCGAGGTCGTTGATGTCGTACCCGCAATAAATCAGTTTGCCGGTTAGCCCTTGGACGTCGCTCAGCCGGGTCGTTGCGGCGACGGTCCCCTCCATCCCGCCTTTTGAATTGCTCTCCTCCGCTTTGGTCATCCTTCGTCTTTAGTCGAAACGTCTTGCGAAATCGGTGAGGCAGAAGCTAAGGCACGGGTTAAGGGATAGTCAATGGTTTTCAATCCGGCCCGGCGCCGGGAAGCCGAGAGGGCAGCCGGCCGGCCCGCAACCCGGAGAATACGAAATCGGATCGGACGGGCGGTCCCGAGCGATCGTTATCGGATTGTCGGCGCCGGGGCGTTGGGCGATGGTTCGGGTGGCTTCGCCGGTTTCGAAAGTCCGATGAACGCGAAGGCAGCGGGATCAGGGACTATTTTCCGGGTGAGTGGCCCCCGATTCGGTGAGGTCAGAGCGATCAGCAGCTGGCGGTGGCGAACCGTAATCGCCTCGAAGGTGCCGGGGCTCTTATCGTTCCATACCGGGGGCCTCTTCCAGGGATGATCGGCGGTCGGGGATTTTGCTATGACGTCTTGCGTTGTGGCCGCGGCGTCCGCTGTTATTCGCCACGTTATTTCGGGCGAATTTTTTCACATTAATCCGGGAGCTAATTGAGGTGGGTCAGCTAGAAGTGACGACCGATTCTGAACGGGCAACGGTTTGATGAATTGACTGCTGGGAAAAGAACATTCGGTCGGGATTTGGGGAGCGGATCCTTGGCTTCGCAGCAGGTCGTTCCAGCCTTTAGCCCCGGGAGGCCTCAGTCTTGGGTGTCGGGATGACGCTGAAATAACCGAGTGGCGGCATGATCGCCGCTTTCGTCGGCGTCGGAAGCGCAATGGATCCTCCGGAAGTTCCAGCGGCATAGCCATGGGGGGAGATGGGGAATCGTCGCCGGTCGAAGAACGCCACTATGGGCTAACCGACCGCCGGACCATAGCGTTCATGCCTGAAATAATGCGAAATAAAAACGCACGATTTCCCGAAATAACGTGGCGAGTAACCCTTGAAATGTCGAGTTGCGGTCATTTATCGAGCCGATCGGCAACAGATCTCGTAACCAAGGGAGAGGACAGTCAATCTGGCTATGCGGTATTTTCCTGAGGCGGACGGATAAATAACAGAAACTATTCCTGTGGAATAGGCATCTGGTGCTCGTCCGGTTCTCCTGATTTCCCGGCAGCCGCATCGGCGATTTGGAACAGCCGGCCCCAAAAAACCGGTTATTGGTTCAAAATAACCGTAATCGCGTGGTTGGAGGGGCCATAGCAAGGATCGCGAGGGAGGTTTTATTCGGTATGTTGACGCCGGGCCAGGTTCGCGAAGATCCCGTCGCGAACCATCAGGGACGCATAGGTGCCTCGTTCGACGATTTCTCCCTCTTTGAGAACGATGATTTCGTCCATGCTGCGCAAGGTGGCCAGGCGGTGAGCGATGTAGATAATCGTGCGGTTGTCCGTCAATTCTTCGACGGCTTTCTGGATTTCGCTTTCGGAGCGAGCGTCGAGCGAGGCGGTCGCTTCGTCCAACACCATGATGGGGGCGTTACGGACGAAGGCGCGCGCCAGAGCGATGCGCTGGCGCTGGCCCCCCGAAAGGCTGATGCCCCGTTCTCCCAGCTTGGTGTCGAAGCCGTGCTCCAGGGATTCGATGAATTCCAGGGCGTGAGCTTGCCGAGCGGCTTCGACGATATCGGCCCGGGAGGCGTTCAGCCGTCCGCAACGGATATTTTCGGCGACCGTTTGGTCGAAAACCACGACGTCTTGGCTGACCAGGGCCAACTGCCGGCGATAATGATCCAGATTGAATTCCCTTAGATCCGTGCCGTCGAGCCGGATCGAACCATGGGAGGGGTCGAAAAAGCGGAAGAGCAGGTTGATGAGGGAACTCTTGCCGGAGCCGCTTTCGCCGGCGATCCCGAGTTTGAGACCTCGCGGGATGGTCAAATCGACGTGGCGCAGCACGGGTTGATCGCGATAGGCGAAAGATACTCCCTCGAAGCGGAGGCAGTCCGAAAATTTGCCGACGGGCGAGCCTTGTCGATGGTCTTCGATTTCGGGCGTTTCGGCCAATACGGTTTTCAGGCGTTCGATGCCGACTCCGGTTTGTTTAAACAGCACGTGAAGCCGGGCGAGTTTCTTGATCGGGTCGTAGAACATGATCAGGCCGATGAAAAAGGTGATCAATTCCGGTACGTTGCGGTCGGATTGCACGACCCAGACGATCAAAGTGCCGACGGCGACCATCGAAAAAGTCTCGATGATCGGCCCGACGATTTCCGTGGACCGGACTCCCTTCATCGTGTAGCCGAACAGTTGCCGGGAAAGATCGCGAAACCGGTTTACCTGTCTTTTTTCCAAGCCGAAGGCTTTGACTACCCGAATGGACGAAAGCATCTCGATGATCAGATTCGATTGCGTGACGTTGGTCTGGATTTGGTGACCGGAAGCCTGGCGGGCCCGGCGGCCGAAGACGATGATCGGCCACAAACAAATCGGGAGCAGGATCGTGACGGCGAACATCAGTCGCCAGTCCATGAACATCAGAAAGGTGAATACCGCCACGACGGTTACCGGATCGGTGATGCTGTGTTTGACTCCCTGCGACATGCAGACCTGCAGCATTCTGGTATCTCCGTCAATGCGGGTGGTCATGTCGCCGATTTTCGCCCGATTGAAATACCCGAGCGGCAATTGACTCAACTTGTCGAGCACGATGACTCTCAGGTCGTTAACCATCTTGTGACCGACCCAAGACATCCAGTAGGCGCTCAGGTATTCGCTGCCGCTACGGAGCGAGACCAGCAAGGGCAGGCCCAGGATGATGCCCAGCAACTGGGTGATGGTCACGGGAGTGTTTTTGCGGGGAAACCAATGATTCAGAAAATCGTCGAGCCAATCGTCGAACGTTCGTTTCAACGTGTCGACTTCCCCGGTCAGATTTTGGAACGTTTCATTTCCGGCCGGGGCGGGCGATTCGGCGGCGGCGACGGTCTGGTCTTCGTCTAGGCGGGAGAGGACGGTTTTGGTGAGCCAGAGCACGCCGGCGTTGGAGATGCCGAATACGATACCTGCCAGGATGGCTCCGAAGAGGCGTCCTTGATAGTTTCGGAGAAAGGGCCAGACGAAGCGGAAGATCGAGAAGATTTGCGCCACTGCGGCGATACTAGGGAATCAAACCCGGCAAGCCAACTTTCATCGTAGATTTCGGCAGGGATGGGCGGCCGGAACCCGGAAAAGCCGTCAAACTAAGTGCGGGGGAGCAAGGCGTCGATATGGTCCAGGCAGAGGCGGGTCCAGCTTTCGAAGCTTTCAGGTTTCCGCCGGTAATCTTCAATCACGTGTTCGATTTCCCGGAACTCAGGCTGTTGGATTTCGGCGAAGGAAGCCGCCGGGCAATCGCCGGGCACCGAGAGGATATGGACGAGCCCGAAATGGACTCGGCCGACTTCGGTGGAGTCGTCGTTGATGGCGGCGACCGGTTCAGGCGACAGGCCCTTGGTGGGCACAAAGCCGATTTCCTCCTGGATTTCCCGCAGCATGCCCTCGTAGTAGCCGGTCCGGTCGGCAGAGAACTGACACCGGTCTTCTTCGACGATATGACCGCCGATTCCGACGGACCAGAGTCCGTGCAACCGGGATTCGGTTCCGTTCCGGCGGTAACACAGGATTTGGGTTTCCTTGATGGCCAGGACGTAGGGGATCAACTGTTTGTGCGTGGGATCGGTTTCCGCTTCGATTCGGGGGAGATACAGGAGGTTGTCCGGATCGCGGAGCAATTTGATTTCGCTGCGCAATTCGGTTTTCAATCCCTGAAACAAGCCGAGCCCTGCCTCGAGCTGCTCCAGCAAGGGCCGTTTGAAGCACAGAATCGATTCCTGGGTCGTCATGGGTATTGCGCCGGGGGCTGATGATCCGGTGTGTTCCGGGGCGCCAGCCTGAATAATCGCAGCCGGTTTCGCAATCCCAAAAGCGACATTCCCTTTCGTTCGTCCGCCGGGAAACCGGTTTTTCCGATGCGTTCGATTGCCGGGAGAGTGAACGGACGGCGGGGCCGGAAGCGACGCGCCGCGTTGGTTTTCCGTGAGCGGGCGATGCCGTTTTCGGCAAAAAATAATTGCTGACAGAGCGAAGGTTTAAATTACTCTGTACCGCATCACCTGCGGATCGGAGCGAACCGAGCAATCTGTAACGAGTTTCGGCCGGACAGTGTCATTGGATCGACGACGGCGCGATTGTTTCGTTGCAGTTGTTGCCCGGCTTCCCGCGATTCGTTGCGGAGCGAGGGTTCATGGATTTTTTCGAGTGAAAATCACCGATCGGATATTTTGCCGCCTCTTCTGTCTTGCGGCTTTGTTGCTCGGGCTCTGTCCGGGCGGCGCCCCGGTTTTGTCCGCCGACGCCGAAACCTCGGCGGATCGGACTTTTTCCGGTTTTATGAAGCCGTTTCTCGCCGATTATTGCGTCGGGTGTCACGGCGGCGACCGGCCCAAGGCCGATTTGAATTTGGAATCCTTCGAGGACCGGCATGAGATGTTCCGGAAACGGGAGGTGTGGGAAAGCGTCCGGCACATGCTGGAAGAACGGGAGATGCCGCCCGAAAACAAAAAGCAACCCGAGGAGGAAGCACGCATTCGCGTCGTGCAATTCATTAACGAAGAATTGGCGAAATTCGATTGCGACGAAATCCGCCGGCCGGGAAGGACTACCCTGCGGCGGCTCAATCGCGTCGAATACGCCAATACCGTGCGGGATTTGATGGGCGTCGAAGTCGAGGTCGCCGATGACTTCCCCCTGGACGAGGTCGGCTATGGATTCGACAACATCGGCGACGTGCTTTCGCTTTCGCCCATTCTCATGGAGAAGTACCTGGCGGCGGCCGAACAGATCGTGGATCAGGCGTTGCTCGACGAAATACCGGCTTGGCCGCCGGTGGCGCGGTACGAAGCCGAAACTTTCCGGTCCGACAGCCCCGACGAAGTGTATCCCGGTCCCGGGACGATGGAATTTCATCGGGAGGGCAGCGCTTCCAAGCTGATCGAGGTAGCGGCCGGCGGCAGTTTTCGGTTGAAAATCAGAGCCTGGGAACAAAGGGGAGGGCCAGGATCGGCGGAGCTTTCCGTGCGCTTCGATCGGGAGGAGGCCAGGGTGGTCGAGGTGACCGCTTTGAAGACCCGTCCCCAAATCTATACTCTGCCGGTTAGTTTAACCGCCGGTTCCCATCGTATCGAACTAGGTTATTTCAACGATTACAACCAACAGGACAACCCCGTTTCGGAACTTAACGGCGACCGCGACCTGTTTGTGGATTACGTGTCGCTGGAAGGTCCCTCGGAAGCGGAACCTCCGGCGTTGCCGGCTTCCCATCTGCGGGTGTTTACCGAAACTCCGGAACCGGGCGAGGAATCGGCGGTCGCCCGGCGCCTGATGGAGGCGTTTGCGGCCAAGGCTTGGCGCCGGCCGGTTCCGGCCCGGCAATTGGACCGGTTGCAGGCGCTGATGGACTACGCTTTGGAACAGGGAGTGAATTTCGAGCAGGCGGTGCAGCTGGCCGTGCAGGGCGTTTTGGCTTCGCCCCGGTTTTTGTATCGTTGGGAACTGGACCCCGAAACCGAGGCCGGCGAATCGGCCGGGGAGCGCGATCTGGACGCTTGGGAATTCGCTTCCCGGTTGTCCTATTTCCTCTGGAGCAGCATGCCGGACGAAACGTTGTTCGCCTTGGCCGAGTCGGGGGAATTACTCGAGCCGGCGGTGATCGAGGAGCAGGTCGAGCGGATGTTGCTCGATCCCCGCGCCGAAGCGCTGGCCGTCAATTTCGCCGGGCAATGGTTGCAGTTTCGCAATCTCGAGACCACCGAACCGGACCCGCAACGGTTTCCGGCCTTCGACGAAGATTTGCGGGCGGCGATGCGACGGGAAAGCGTCTTGTTTTTCAGCACGCTGATGCGGGAAGACCGTAGCCTGTTCGAACTGTTGGACGCCGATTTCACCTTCGTTAACGACCGTTTGGCGGCTCATTATGGCTTGGAGGGGGAATTCGGTCCGGAGTTTCGCCGGGTTTCGTTGACGGCGGAGAGCGGCCGGGGCGGGATCCTCACTCAGGCTTCCACCCTGGTGCTGACGTCCAATCCGACGCGCACTTCGCCGGTGTTGCGGGGCAAATGGATATTGGAGCAAATCCTGGGTACGCCGCCGCCCCCGCCGCCGCCGGATGTCGGAGAACTGGAGGAGGACGCCGCCGCCGTGGCCGCCGCTACGCTGCGGGAACGGCTGGAGCATCACCGGGCGAAACCGGAGTGCTCCGCTTGCCACGCTCGCATGGATCCCATCGGCTTCGCTTTCGAGAATTTCGACGCGGTGGGCGTCTGGCGCGATCTGGACGGCAATTTTCCGATCGACGCTTCCGGCGAATTGCCGGACGGACGGCGCTTCGACGGGCCCCGGGAATTGATCGATTTGTTGAAGACCGAAGAGACTTTTCTTCGGACCGTGGCCGAAAAAATGTTGACGTTTGCGCTGGGGCGGGGCTTAGAGTATTATGACAAATGCGCCATAGACGAGATCTTGGCGGCGCTAGCCTTGGCCGACAATCGTTTTTCCGCCTTGATATCGGCGGTCGTAACCAGCGATCCTTTTCGAAAAGTTAACCTGCAAGCATCAGAACTATGAGCGCGAACCAACCGTTGCCTCGCCGGACCTTTCTGCGAGGCCTGGGCGTGGGTGTGTCGTTGCCGTTGCTGGACGCGATGGTACCTCTGCGAGGGTTGGCCGCTTCCGGCCAGGCCGCGCCGATTCGCATGGGATTCATGTTCGTTCCCAACGGCATGCACATGCCCGATTGGACGCCCACCCGGGACGGCCGCCATTTCGATTTGCCCAAAATCCTCCAGACGATGGAGCCGGTTCGCCGCGACATCACCGTCTTGAGCGGGTTGACCCACGACAAGGGCAGGGGGAACAGCGACGGCCCCGGCGATCATGCTCGTTCGGCCGGCGTATTTCTCACCGGGGTGCAACCGCTCAAGAGCCAAGGCTCGGAAATTCGCGCCGGCATCTCCGTCGATCAGGTGGCCGCGTCGGCCGTCGGCCGGGAAACCCGGTTCGCTTCTCTCGAATTGGGAGCGGAGCGGGGGCGTCAATCCGGCAAGTGCGATTCCGGCTACGCTTGTTCCTACTCCAACAACATTTCCTGGCGGGACGCCGCCACCCCCATGACCAAGGAAACCAATCCTCGCCTGTTGTTCGAACGATTGTTCGGCGACGACCGCCAGCAGGAGCGGCTCGAGAGCGAACAGCGCCGGAGGAATTTCCGGAACAGCTTACTCGATTTCGTCTTGGAAGACGCTCAGCGCCTGAGTCGCCGGGTGGGGCATCAGGACCGAGCGAAGTTGGATGAGTATCTGACCGCCGTGCGGGAAATCGAGCATCGTCTGGAACGGTCCGAGAAGGAACAGGTCGCGAACGGCTTCGACGGTTTCGAAAAACCCGAAGGCATCCCCGAAGCCTACGGGGAGCATTTACGCTTGCTGGGAGACATGATGGTGTTGGCGTTCCAGACCGACGCAACCCGCATTGCGACGTTCATGTTGGCCAACGAAGGAAGCAACCGAAGTTATCCTCAGATCGGCGTTCGGGAAGGCCATCATAGTTTGTCGCATCATCAAAACGATCCGGTCAAATTGCGGAAGATCAGCGAGATCAACCAGTTCCACGCCCAGCAGGTCTCCTATATCCTGCAGCGGCTCAAATCGATCCCCGAAGGGGACGGAACCTTGCTGGATAACTGCATGATTTTGTACGGAGCGGGGATCAGCGACGGCAACCGGCATAACAACGAGAACTTGCCGGTTATTCTGGCGGGCAAGGCGGGGGGAGCGATTGCGCCCGGAAAGCACATTCGCTATCACTTCGAAACGCCCATGTCCAATCTGTACCTTTCCATGTTGGATCGGATGGGTGTGCCTCAGCCCCGTTTCGGGGACAGCACCGGCCGCTTGCCGGGCTTGTTCGTTTAATTTCGCCGGCGCATGAATCGGCTACCGTCGATCGAGGGTTGGCTGTTTCCCTGGTTCGTCAGCGGCGTCCTGCTGTTCGGTTCGATCGAGACCGGGAACGGCCAGGTTCCGGAAGGCGAAGCTTCCGTTTCGTCGTTGATCGAGGTTCTGCGGTCCGGCGAAACCCAGGAGCGCCGGGATGCCGCCTTGGCATTAAGCGATCGGGAATCCGGCTCCCCCGAGATCGTCAGGGCGCTGGCGGACGCATTGGGCGACAAGGACACTCAAGTTTGGTTCCATGCGGTTACGGCCTTGGCCCGGTTCGGTGCCGAGTCCCTTCCGGCCGTTCCCGCCTTGCTGGAGGGCTTGGAAGGATCGAGTCGCCGTGGCGCCAATCCTCGCTGGTATCGTTCGGCTTACGCTCTGGGCAGCATGGGGCCCGGCGCTTTGGAGGAATTGATACCTGCCTTGGAGAGCGACGTGCCCCACGTTCGTTCGGGAGTCGCCTGCGCCTTGGGATGGCTAGGAGAGGACGCTCAACCCGCCGTATCGGGTTTGGTTTCGTTATTGGACGATTCGGACGGAAGCGTTCGGCAGCACGCGTCCGAGACCCTCGCTAAGATCGGAGATCCTGCGCTCTGTTCCTTGCGTCATTTGATTGTCGAACCGGAGGTGCAGTTTGAGGTGCATTGGGCGTTGGAAAAGATGGGAACCGTCGCCCGGCCCTTGACCGGCCCGGTGCTGGAATTGCTGAGCGAATCGAATCGGGATGCCGCGGCGACCGAACGAAACGCGGATCTATCGATCGCCTTGCTGCGAGTGCTGATCCAGCTGGACTTGGATCCCGAGGTGCATCTTCGGGCGATTTGGCCGTTGACGGCGGCTGCCAAAGGGGAACTTCGCTTGGAGTTGACCAACAATGTGCTTTATTTGCCCCCGGAGTTATGTGTGCCCCGGTTGATCGAATTATTAGGCCGTCCTGACGGGCGCGACCGGCGATGGGCGGCTGACTTGCTCGGTCATCTCGGCGAAGCGGCCGTCGCCGCGGTTCCGAAGTTGATTGAATTGGCCACGCAAGCCCCGGAGGACGAAGCCGGAGCCTTTCGTGACGCGTTGGCCCATCTGGGGCCGGCGGCTGCCGACGCTCTTTTTAATTATTGGAGCCGGATCGAACCGGAAAAGCTCGATCCCGATCACTGGACTGTCCAATGCCTCGGCAGTTACGGCTTACCCGTGTTGGACAAACTGATCGCCGGATTGGGACATGATCGCGCCGGCGTCCGTTTGGCGGCGATTTACGGTGTGCGGGCGCTGGGTTCGAACGGTCGGCGAGCCGTTCCGTACTTGGTGAATTCCCTTCGTTCGACCGAGGCTTTGGTCCGGGCGGCGGCCTTGAGCAGCTTGGTGGCGGTGGCGCGGCAACCGGACCGGTATCGCGCTGAGATATTGCAATTGCTCGAGGACGAGGATTCCGGGGTGAGAAGGGTGGCCGTCGGTTCGGTCTCATCGCTGACGGATCTCGACGAAATCGTCGTCGATCGGCTGGAAGGGCTTTTGGGAGACGAGGATGCCGGAGTTCGTCTCGCTTGTTTGCAAGCGTTGGAAAAGTTGGGTGGGGAGGCCTCCGGCCGGTCAGCGAGGATAGCGGCCTTGTTGGTCGAAGGGGATCCGAAGGTCCGCATAGCGGTGTTGAATGCCTTAGGCGCCTTGGGAGAGGCTCCTCCCTTGGCCTTGGCTCAGATCAGTTATCTGGCGGAACGTTCGTCCACCCCGGTTCGCTTGGCCGCGCTTCGCAGTTTGGGAAGGATCGGAACTGACGATCCGAAGATCGTGGAGTTGTTCCGCACGGTAGTCCGGGATTCTGACCCGAGCGTCCGGGAAGCGGCCTTGACCGGATATTCGACGATCGTCGGCGACGCGGCCGAAATCGTGGCGGCGAGTCTGGCCGCCCTGGAAGACGAAGCGGTCGAAATCCGCCTTGCGGCGGCCGCGAATCTGGGGGAACAGGAGGAGCATGCGGTGGCGGCGACCGGACCGTTGATCGAACTGCTGGAAGACAGTCAGAATTTTTCCAGTTACTTCGGAGCACTTCGAAAATTGCCGGCGGATATCGGCCAGTTGGAAATCTACGTCGCAGGAATGGACCATAGTAATCCGGCCGTAAGAGCCTTTTCGTGCAACCGGCTCGGCGATTTGGACGAACACGCGAAACCCTGGGTGGAAAAACTCGAAAACTTGGCCCGGAACGATTCCTACAACATCGTGAAGCGGAGCGCCAAGGGCGCCTTGGACAATATTCTGGGACGGGATAATTAACGGAGCCGGATTCGACGGCCCGCAGCCTCTTGCGGGGAGAGTTCGATTCGGAACGAATGTCGCCGCCGGTCATCCACTGGTTTGGTCAGGGGGAGCTCGGAAATCGGCAAGGGAAGCTTATTTCGTTTTTTCGCGCCGGCTTCTTTGCGAGCCTCGGGGTTTCTGCCTGACAGAACGCCTGCGACGTTTTGCTGCGGCACCGGATCTTGAGTGTTTCGGGGCACTTCCTGTCTTTCGTTATTGCTGTCGGTCTCAAGGGAAACGGCATAGCGGCAGCTGCGTCGTTCGTCGGTGATAACGAGGAAACGGAGTAACAGCGATCGTGCGAGCGGCGAACCGCGGGAGGGTTCGTTACCGTGGAACGAGCCGCCGAATATCGCGCTTCGATAATATCCTGCTACGACATCCGCCCTGAATTTTTCTGACTGGATAGATTGATTTCAGAAAACGATTTTCGAATTCGATGGCAGCCATACGTTAGCTCCGACATCGAGTTCTTTGGAATGGGAGCGGTTTCGTTTCGAGTGATAGTCCATGGTGACTAGGGACAGCTCGCTGTCGTAGATCGATTCACAAGGTGTCAGCCAGGTGCTGTCGTTGGGCACAGAATAATCAGCAGGCGGCACCAGTCATGGCATATCCGGTGACTCAAGGAGAGACCGTCAAGCCTTGGGACGAGACCGGTTTTCGAGTCGGCGGCCAAATTCAGTGGTCCCATGACAGGAGCGCCGATCTGACGACTGGGTATCGCGTCGTCAAGAAACGTGACGAATTATTCGACGGCTTGCAGGGACAAGTCGTTTGCGACAGAGTTGTATTGTCCCCTCCAACGACGGAATTGCCCAAGGGTATTGCCAGGCCTGTCACTTGCGAAAGTGGAGTAAGAAACATCAAGAGGAGTGAACGGTCGAGATGCCGTGGATTCTGCTCGTTCTGAAGGGCTTCGTCTGAGGGCGAACCATCGTGACTCGACCGAACAATCGCTATGTTGACCCGAGGCAGCGACGGTCGGACGACAACAGATCCATTGCCGGGACGACGAGAACTTGAGCTGGGCGATTAACGCTCACGACGCGTAAACTCCATTGAATACTGGCCAACGGTGAGACGTGAAATGACGTGGCGAACAACACGGCGTTGAGGTTGCCAAATGGTAACGGTACATGCTGTGGGGCGTCTTCGTCTGAAGGATTCTATTCTCGAATAATCAAGGGAAACGCGATTTTAGAATGTTGAATTGGTGAGTGATATTCTCCGGTGGCATTCGCTCGCCACCAAGGCGGAGGGTTTCACGGTGTTCCGGAAAATGTTTCACGCCTCAATAAAACAGGGAGGGAACGTTTATGCACGTTGCGTCTTCCCTCGGAAGAGCCGGCGGCATAACTCTCGCCCTGCCATGTTGGCGATCTTCAATCTCGTCCAATCGAATGATAACGATTGCTATTGCTGGTAGAATTGAGAAACTACAGTGCCTCGGCGGTTATGATATTCATTGGCGCAAGCAGCAAACAGCAATAATCGTGCCAAATTCGAAAACAGGAAAAAATTAAAAATAATTTAAGGATTTTGGATTTATTCTGTTGAATCAAGTTCGAATTACCCACTATTATATGGATTGTCTGCGGCGAAACCGCCGACTTGGAAAGTGAATCTTGTCATGAAGAAGAACTCATTTCTCAGAGGAATTTTCGGGGAAGGGGGGGCTTTAGCGTGGGCGGTACAGATTTTTCTTCTGATTGCCGCGTTTGTCGGCAACGGGATACTTTCCGCGGTCCGAGCGATCAGAGCGGCGGTTGTTAAACCAGCGGTATCTGGATTCGCCAAGGCTTGGCGGTGGAGCCGTTCCTCCTTGGTCGGTCGGGTCGTTGCCGAGGCCGTAGCTTTTATTCGAAAAACGGCTTTAAGACTGTTTTGGGGAGTCTGGGGGCGCGAGCGGTGCCGGTATCAGCGGATAAGGCGCTGGATTGTGGCGCCAACCTTAGTATTTGCCCTGTTGGCGGCTCCCATCATCGGGGTAGTGGAGTTAGTTACGGCGCCAGCTACTTATAAAGCTTGGCAAATAGGAACTGAATTGTTTGTGAAGATAGTTTCATCGGCCACCGTTGAAAGAGGAGCGCGAAATTACGATGAGAAAATGAAAGAACTGAACGGTCACCTTGTATGGACGACCATAGCTACGGGAAAAGACGCAGAGCCCACTTGGATGTCTCAACGTGATTCATGGACTAAATTCTTACCTGAGCTAGATATTGTTAGAGTCTACACCACCAAATCGGCATTTGAAGAACCCAATTTTCCAGTCATAGAACCTAAAAGATCCTTGAGTAACTTACCTGTCCATACATATCCGAAGCCCATAAATCTAGTTGGATACACCTTGGAATATCAGGTCAAATCCGATGGATCGTCGCCTTCTTCCAGCCCGAATCATTCCTGGTATGGACCCCCAATGGGCTGGGGTGGAGAGACCGAAAAAGATATGGAAAAATATGATAAACTCATTCAAAAAATCAATGGAGATGGATGGGTTCACGATCCCGGAAAAACAGTGATTAAAAAAATCACGACATGGGCTATGTCACAACAAATTTCAGTAAAGTCTGAATTCGAATTTTATCGGAACGACCGTTTTGATAACGGCGTGACTGCCTTCCCTATCGACGACCTTTCGGCTCCCGGGGCGACCTCCACATTTCCCTGTAGACTCAGATATGATATAGTGAAAGTTGGATATGGCGTGTGGGCCGATAGAAACAACGACGGGGTTGAGGAATGGTACGGAGAAATATATTATGGCGATGTTGTAGCTACTGTAGATGAACCCATTGAGATGCTTTCATATAAAGATTATAGAAGATCGGTAACACCCGAAGAAAAAGTTGGGGATAATCAGGGCATTAAAGTAAACACCGTTACGTTTAATGATCACGCATCCAGGCATTTGAAGAAGGTTGAAAAATACAAATGCAAATTCATGAATATGGAGAAAGATGGAATGATACGATTAAACGATCTTGACTCCGAAACTTTAAGATTTATGCATAGAGAAAGAGACCTGACGAGATATAATACCTTCTACCTCAAGTGTAGAATTCCTGAAAACCCTCAAGGCCATTGGCGAAAGGCAGTAGCTCACACTTAGGATTCTCGCAAATATAAATTATCCGTATTCCCGTGTGTATCTAACGTATTATTATCATTCATGGGGTTTCAATTTATAATTCCATTCACCATGAAACTTATCTTTAGTTAAGCGCAAATCTTGCATTTGTTCATCTGTAATTTTTATGCCAGTCTGATATTTGGATTCATCTAGCTTGCAATTTATTTTCAACCCATTTTTAGTTGTTGTATTGCTAATCAAATTAACTATGGTTTCATAATTGGTTAATGGGCGTCCCCGCCAATTCATCGAAATGCATGAAAACATTCGATGTTCGATTTTATTCCACTTGCTCGCACCCGGTGGAAAATGACAAACTGATATTTCCATACTAAGTTCATCTGCCAGTTTTTGCAACTCGGTTTTCCATAATTTATTACGACTACCATTTGAACCACCTCCATCAGCCATAATTAATAGCTTCTTGGCATTGGGATGGTTTATTCGTCCCATTGATAGCCACCATCGACGAATTGTTTCTACAGCAAATTCCGCCGTATCGTGTTCAGTGCCTACACTTACCCAACCCGTATTGGTGCTAATATCATACACGCCATAGGGACTTGCTTTCGGTAGATTTGGATCGGGGAAATCATGCACTTTGACTAGTTCGAGATTTCCTTTCGGATGCCATTCGTTCCCCCTATTTTTGTGCTGTCCCACCAGTTTCTTTTTTTTCGTGTCCACCGAAATCACGGGTTCATTTTTCTTCAGGAATTTCCGGGATTTGCCTTCAATATGACGAAATTGCTGGTCTCGGTCGGGATTCTGCTTGCCTTCTAGGGTTTTTTGGTTTCCTTGAAGACTGTATCCCATTTCATGGAGCAAATGATTTACGGTGCGTTCACTTATCTTATGTCCCATTTCATTTAATTTGGTTTTGATTTGTTCAGCGCTTTTGCAGGTCCAACGCAACGGATTTTCAGGATCACCTCGAGTCTCGGGTTCGATAAGTTTATCCAGATCTGACAACAGAGTCTTATCGTGTTCGGTTAATAATTTCCGTCCCCCTCCTGCTTTCCTTTGGCGATTTTTCTTAGGGATTGCTCCCGTTTGTAATTCATTAATTTCCGATCGAATCGTAGTGCGGCTAGCACCCGTAGCTTCGTGAACTATTTTTATTCCACCCCTACCTATGGCTATTGCCTCGGATGCTAGCCAATGACGTTTAGTCAATTCTTGGAAGATGGGTTCCAAGCTCAGATATTTTTTTCTGATAACGGCAACTTGATCGCTCACGCTTAATTATATCATACATATTTCATTTTTTCAACTTTTAAAAGTAATTAATTTCAATTCGTTGGTTGCCAAAGGATTGGCAACTAAGGATTTCCGTAATCAAGCCTCCCAAAATCCATAGAATCGACCTATATGGGCTGATAACTTCCAGCTCTTAATAAACCATCGAAATCAGTTTTTAAATTACTAGAGAAATTATCCGTCAATCAACATGTCAAATTGAAATTCTGACAAAAGATTTAATCGTTTGAACGAGTATGTTATTTATGCGAGAGCCCTTACCGCGAATGCGGAGGAGTCAAGCCTGGGTTACTTGAAAGCAACGAAGAAGCTAACTTAATTAAAACCGAACTCGTCGTGGTACAGGAACATTCTTATATTCCCCCAGCTGGAAAGCAGATAAAACGGATAAACCAATGATAACTTCCTGCTAATCAAATGAGATCTTTCTTGATCTACGGAGCTGGAATCGCTGCTCTACTCGTAGTAGTGATCATTGTCTTTTTCAACGGCAAAGAAACGGGTAATCGGCAATCGCAGCAAAGCGCTGCGTCGTACCCCGAAACACCGAGAAATAAAAGCAACGAACTTTCCCCCAGTGGCAGCGATCCAGTTTTTGTCAGTACAAGAAAAATGCTGTCTAACCGTGTCTACAAGGCAAAGATGGCATCGCAACAGTTGGAAGCCGAAGCTGTTGACAGCAGTTTCGATGAAGAAACACAGCAAGTGATTCTTGAAAACGAAGCCCGACGAAAAATGGAAGCGGCATGGTGGGAAAGCAGGAAAGAATGGGTGGAGAACTTTCCCTATGAACCTAAATATCATCCCGAAATGAAATTTACAGAAGAACTTTTGATGCCCCCTGTCATGTCGAGTCCAAGACCCGATCCATTAGAATATATATCCCGTCCCGGGAGCCATAGACAAAACATAATTGACTTTGAAACGGATTCTCAGGCTTATTCAAAGGAATACAATTTAAAATTAAGAAAAAAGAGTGTTGTGAGCAATCACTACAGGTTAATAGGATTTTACAATAATGGGATTAGATATACTGAAGCGTTCGAAAGGTATTATCATATCATGAACGAATACGGTTACGCTGAAAACACGCCGATGATACTTTTTGCATTTAACCCCTTGATAGATTATAACAAAGCCGCATTGCAAGATCCTGATGAAATGTCGCCGTATAACGTCACCTGGGGCGAAGAAATGGCAAACAGAAAGAAAGGCATTGTTGCCAACATGACTTATGACGGAGTCCATCAGTATGGCGATCCCAGGCCCAGTAAAGAAGAGGCAAGAGATATTCTAAACGCATTGTTGGCAGGAATACCTCCTGAAAAATTTGCCGAAATCTCTGCTAAATTTACTCCTAACCGTCAAATTCAACACGAATTGAAAAAAGGCGATCCCCTACTTTATCGGTAATTTCGGAAGTGATTATCATGCAGACTTTTGGTATGACTCTTCATTGCTTCCGTGTTTTTTAATTACCAATTCCCACTGAAGACAGATCAAATTCCAATAGTGAAATTATTTCAAATATGGTCGAAATAATCAACAGCTGATACCGTAAACGATCTAGGGAATTTAATCATCCACCCGCTAACCATATGAGATCTTTCTTGATATACGGAGCTGGTATCGCCACTATTGTCGTAGTGGCAATCATCGCCATTTCCTGTGGTAAAGGAACGGATAAACGGCAATCACAGCAAAGTGCCGCATCGTACAGAGAAATACCGAGCAACAATTACAGCGGACCTTCCAACGCCGGTGGCGATCCTGTTTTTGACAGTTCAAGAAAAATGCTGTCTAACCGTGTCTACAAGGCAAAGTTGGCCTTTCAACAGTTGAAATCTGAAGCTGTTGACAGCGTTTTCGATGATGAAACACGGCAAGTAATTCTTGAAAACAGAGCCCGACGAAAAAAGGAAGCGGCATGGTGGGAAAGCACGAAAGAATGGGTGGAGAACTTTCCCTATGATCCTAAATAGTGTCTGGTCCAAAAGGGACGATTTTTCAATAAATCCTGCATTTCAAGCGGTTTTTTTTTAACATTTTGTTCGATTTATTTGTCTAACATTCGAGTCGGAACTTTGATTTTTACCTGAAAAATGGACTTTCAGCGTCCTTGAGACCAATTGTCAGCATCTTTGAGACTAATCTTCGATTCCTAACATGAGAATCTTCAGAACCACTCAACCCGCATTTCAACCCGTACCCTTCGAGGAAATTAAGTTCGACCCCACGCAACGTGATGGCGTCGTTCGAATCTTGATTGGGCTACAGAGTGTTTATGGTAACGAATCATTATGGCTCCAGATACAGCAGCTGCTGGAAAATCATTTTCAACAGTTCGGCGACCAAGGATTCGGTCGTCCGGGCATGAGTGCTTGGACGATTCTAGTTCTGGCTCTCATCAAACACAGTTTAAGATGCAATTACGATCTTTTGCTAACCCTCGCTAATTATCATAAGCAGTTGCGATTTGTCTTAGGCCATGGTGATTTCGAACCGGGGGGAGAATATAAACGAACCACCGTGATTCAAAACGTCAATCTCTTGACTCCCGAATTGATTGAGGAAATCAACTTGCTGATCGTCAAGCATGGTCAGCAGGTTGCGGGGCATCAAGAAGGGGACCAACTCAAAACGCGTTGCGATTCGTTCGTGGTGGAAACGGATGTCCATTATCCCACCGATCTCAATTTGCTCTATGATTGCATTCGAACTCTGATTCGTGAATGCAAAAAACGGAACCTGAAGGGGTGGAGGCAAAGTCACCATTGGCTGAAGAAGATTCGGAAATTGTTTTTTTCCGTTCGCACCGCTCAGCTGGCGAACCGCCGTCTCGACCAGGTACAGGCTTATCTGAAGGCCTGCGATCAAATCCTGGAGCGAGCCAGTGCGTCGTGGGATCGGCTGAGGGAGAAAAAGAAGATCAAGGCGAAAAAACACCGGCAAATCCAAGGTTTTTTGAAATGCGGTCGTCTCTTGTCGCGACAAGCGGATCGGCGAATTCTGCAAGGAGAAACTATTCCGGCGGACGAAAAGATCTATTCCGTATTCGAACCTCATACGCGGTGGATCCAGAAAGGAAAGGCAGGCAAACCGGTAGAACTCGGGGCGCCCGTTTGCATCGTGGAAGATCAACACCAATTTGTTTTGACTTATCGGGTCATGTGGCAAGAAGAGGATGTGCACGTGGCCATCCCGATCCTCGAGGAGACCAAAAAACTATTTCCAGACTTGTTCAGTTGCAGTTTCGACAAAGGGTTTCATAATCCACTTAATCAGGAGAAACTCCGTGAGATGGTTCCAGAAGTAACCTTGCCTAAAAAAGGGAAACTTACCAAAAAGGAGCAAGAACGCGAGACTGCCGAGGCTTTCAAAACCGCCCGGAAGCAACATCCCGCTGTCGAATCAGCCATCAACCATTTGGAACACCGAGGCCTCAATCGAGTCTACTCCTACGGCTCAGACGGATTCAAACGCACCGTAGCTCTAGCCGTTCTCTGTGCCAATTGTTGTCGCTTTGGCAGCCTCGTTCGAAACAAGGAGCTGCAGCGTCTCTCCAAGCCATTGGTTCGTCCGAAAGCGGCTTAACTAAATCGCCAAATCAATGTCAAGAATGGGAGGGATGCGTCTTGAATTCTGTAAAAGATCAAAAAAAATACAATTTAAGATAAATATGTCGATTTAACCACTTATTTCGATCTAATTTGAAATTATCTTTTTTAGTTTTTAAAGAAATCAACTATGGATTTTGACTTTTGGACTTGACACTAAATATATGCGACAAGAATTTAATTTGGATTCCTTAACCACTCAGGGTCTCGAAGAAATCGATCCTGAAGCCCGAGTCGTCAATCCCGAAGCTCGACAACTGAACAAAGAAATGAAACTAACCAAGCTTCGGTTAGGCCGACTCAGAAATCGATTGGCTGAACCGGCTTTGTCAAGAAACGTTCGAATGAAATATGAATCTGAATCAGCCCAAGCCGAATCCGAAGCGCAAACCTTAAAAACAAAGCTCGAAGCAACCCCGACGCACGTCAAAAATGGACAGTTATCAGAACCACTGCAAACCTTGCCGTCCGTCGATCGATTAATCTATGATACGATCCGGATGATGGCTTATCGAACCGAAGTATCAATCATTGCAAAAGTAATGTCATGTAATTATATATCGAGTATCATCCAATTTAAAGTATGATTGGAACATTCCCATTTTCTTTTGGATGGATTGCATAATGTTTTGAATTTTCTGTTGCATCGTCTTTTTGTTGGGTATCATTATTTTAGCTAATCTTTGCTTTAAATGGTTCCAAACCTGCTCATCGGGATTTAATTCAGGGCTGTATGGAGGAAGATATTTCATTTCAATATTATCGTTTTCGGCTACGAACTCTTGGGTATAATCTGCTGTATGATAGCTGGCGTTATCACAAACAACAATTATTTTCCGTCCCACATCCTTAGAGAGTTTCGATAAAAACTCACAAAAACGCTGGGCATTCATTTTTCCTTTGAAAATGTTAAATATCATCCGCCCGTCAGCGGATATGGCTGAAACTAGTTTAATCGAATAGCGATCCCCGGCATCTCGAACTACCGGCGTGACACCGATTCGAGACCAAGTGGTTCCTCGATGATAATCAGCTCGGACTGGCGCTTCATCCAAAAAGAGAATTAGGGCATTCTCTTGCTCAGCTCGTTGTTTCAAGCCTGGAAACATCTCCAGATACCGTTTGATTTTCTTTTGGTTTTGTTTGTAAGACTTGTGGATGGGGCGCTGGGGAGTTAATCCCATAGAATGAAGCAATCGACTGATGGTGGAAACGTGAACCGACACCCCGAATTGTTGTTTCAATAACACTTGCATGGTTTTGAGACTCCACAGGCAAAAGTCGAATTGAAATTGCTTGGGATTTCCCATAGTCACCGCGTTGTATAACCATTGAGCCATTTCTTCTGTAATCTTACGGGGACGTCCTGATTTAGGATTGTCTTTGAGTCCTTCGTAACTCCCAGTCGAAAACCAAACGAGCCAGTGAAATACTGTGCGTGCAGACATACCCATTACACTGACAACTTCAGCTACGGTTGAGCCATTTTTAACAGCTTCTACCGCAGTTGTTCGTAGTTCATAGGTATAGTGATTACGAGAAAATTGAGTTGGTTTATCGTTCACGTATTTATAGACATTCTCAATACAAAAAACGTTGCAAAAAAAATAAATATTTTTCATTTTTCGGATTAATAAATTCCTGATCAATTATGACATTACTTTTGCAAAGATTGATACGAATGATGAGCCCGATTATCCTGGCTCAAGAAAAAAAGCGCAACGCTCGCAAACTGCTTCAAGCTTTATATCGGGCCAAAGCCAATATTATTCCTGAAGATCAAGCGAAGTCATTACGGGTTCAAGTTCTTGGGCTTGGCAGCACTGGATTAGATCAAGCGCTCAACGGATTATTTTCCGAATTGAATGGATTAGGCGCGACTTATCCTGGGACAGATCTTCGAATGATTTACGAACTCGCGAATTGAAAATAATGCACAAAACAAATTTAGCAAGGTCAGGAAGTCTGAGTATTGCGACTGACACCGGTAGCTTCATGAACGCGTTCAATACCACCTCGACCAAGAGACAAGGCCTCACTGGCTAACCAATTACGTCTTACTCATTCATTAAAGAGCCAACTCAGTTGGTTGTATTTCTCCCTAATAATTTATGTTTTTTCACACCAAAATGCCTCGTAGCATAGTTTGAATGATTTTGCAAGTTTTTATTTACTTTATATTTGCGAGCACCCTTGGCCCTATATCTGTGAGCTTACCGCAACTCAAGCGATCAGAATGCCAAGACGACAAATTAATCTGGTTGTTCATGAAGTGCGGCAAAATCCTGCCGGTGGAAACCGCCGCAGCCAAAGCCGGTTTCAGCGCCAGGACAGGCTATCGGCTGCAACGCGACCCTCAGCCTCCTTCCGTGTCGAAGTCTCCAAGAGGTTCGCGCTGGTTGGATCTACGAGCCGGAATTATCCTTAGAGAGGTGGTCCTAACGCTTCAGATAACTCCGAAATTGCGTTCGGTAGCTATCGTCCACGAACTGCAACGGCGTCACCCTCAGTTCAAAGATGGGGTGCGACTCACGCTCGAGCGGCGTATCAGCCCGTGGAAGGCGGTACCCGACCCCGATCGCCCCGTCATCTTTCCTCAAACCAAACCAATGTGACGGGACGGCTGGGGATTTCAGATTTTACCGCCCTGGGCAGACTCGGCATTACCTTGAACCAGATAAAAATCGATTATTTGCTCTATTACTTTCACCTACCCTGGTCGGGCTTGATGCACGCCAACGGGTGCTGGGAGGAGAAAGCTTCTTCGCTCTGACCGCAGGACTTCAAAGAGTCCTCAGGACGGTCGACGGAGGTCCCCAAAAGAATAGCACTGACAGTTTATCGACCGCTTTCCGTAATCTGTCGCCGGATCGGGGCTGACCCGAGGCTAACGGAAGTTTTGCAAGTATTACGCGATGAAACCGACCCGTAACAACCGAGGAGTCGCGCACGAAAACGGCGCCAACGAAATTGCTCATGGCCAGCTCAAGCGGTCGATCGCCGACGCCTTGCTGCTGAGAGGTTCGAAGGACATTGACGGTCTCGGTGACTATCGCCGCTGGCTCGCCGAAATCGTCGGCCGCATCAGCGCACGCCGCCGCCAAGTCATCTAAGCCGAAAAGGAACAGCTGCAGCCGTTGCCGTCTCGTCGCACCACCGACTACGAACTCCTCAGTATCAAAATCTCTTCTTCGAGCAGTTTTACTTTGCGGGGAATATTCTCCACAGTCCCCCTCGCGGCTGATCGGAAAAAGCCGGAACGTACGACGGTACTATGATTGGTTGGAATTGTTCTCCGTCGGCAACTGCCGGTTGAAACTGGAGCGCCGACGGCGAGACCGGAACGGGCACGCGGTTCGGTCTCGTTGATTATCGCCGCGGGATCTAAGAACTTAAAACCAAACTAGGCGCTTTGCTCCATCCCGACTGGACGTGACGAGCGAGACGGCATCTCGTCGGTTAGAACCGATTAAAGACCGGACGATTCGGAAGTTACCTGCTTTCGCTCTTCGCAAAAACGGAAACATCCGAACGGTAAAGCTCAGGGTTCCGTCAAGTCCAGCTTTCGCCGCCGGCTTCATTCCGGCGAGCGACTGCTCAGGCTTGAGGGCTTGAGGGGGGCGGCCCGGGAACGGGCGGTGCCGGAGCGGGCGTTGCGTCCTTTTTCGGCCAGAACTTGTGGTTGCTTTTTTCGAACTTGCCGCTGGAATACAGGGTTTGCCCCAAGGAATTCAGGGGGTTTTTGCTGGAGAATTTGTATCCCAAGCGAACGACCTCATTCAGTATTTCCTGGCGAGTTAAGGCTCGATCTTTGGTGGCCTCGTAGATATAATCCGACAACGGTTTCATGTTCTTGCGAACGTAGCCTCCTTTAGCCGTTTTCGCTTTTTTAGCCGCTTTGCCGGCACCTTTTCGACCGGCAGTATTTACCTTGCGAGTTCCTGCCGAAAGTTTCGCCTTGGCCTTGCCTTTGCCTTTGCCCTTGCCTTTGCCGGGGGCTTGAATTGCGTCGGAAAGTTGGGCTAAGCGCTGCTCCAACCGTTCCTTCTCTTCCAAAAGCGCATTGCGGCTTTTGACGTAAATATTTAGAGGATCTGGCATACGGGAACGGAGTCTATAAAATGATTTTCTTGTTGTCAACGGATTATTTAATTTTTTTTCACCGGGATGATTGCGAGTTTTTTTAACGAGGTGCGAACGATTCCGGGGCTCAATCCTCGGGACCGTTCGATTCCGTTATCGGCTAAGAACGCGAACGGAATGATTTGGTGATAATGCGGTTGGGCTTCCGTTGTGAACCGAGGTCGCGGCGAACCGTCACGCTTTGGCGCGTTAACGGTTAAGATCGCTGGATTCGATTAATGAACCGGGAGCGTCGCAAAAAATTGGCATTGAGCGTGCGTCGAACCGGATAAACGTGGTCGCTTGCAACGTCGCGACCGGGGCGTCGAGTAGCGAGTCTCTCTCCAGGGAGCCGGCCGGACACACCGGCTAGATCGATTGCCGGTTTTCGAATGGTAATCGAGCGCGGATTCCGGCATTCGATTCGTCGAAAATTATACTCGGGTTAATCAAATTGTCCGCACCGTTTTTTATCGTGGATTTCGTTGATCGAACGCTGTTCGATCCCGGATCAACGACGGTAACGGCGGGTGAGATTACGAAGCTGGGTGCGAGCGATTCCGGGAGTTCGAAATCGGGTGGGTTCCGGGGCCGGCGAGGGGATCCGAATCGGAATGATTTCGCTTTGGAGCGGAGGCGGACCGAAAAGAACGGGGCTTTTTTTAGCGGTTCTGTTCGCCAGCCGGCGGCGACGGGTTTGTTTGCTCGGACAGACGAGGGAGGCAAATTAACGAAGGCCGAACCATTCGGAATCGAAGCCGGTTGGGCTTCGGCGAAAGGCCGATCCCGTAAACCATGTTTCACGGGATTATCCGTTCGATGAGCCGATCGACCGGAGTATTTCCGACGGTTTGTCTTGGGAGAAAGCCCTTTCGTTCGTATCTTTCGGTTTGCTGCCGTCCCGGATGACCGGTTGCCTCTTACGCTCCCGGAACGTTTCGGGATTCGAAAGGGGAAGCAGAGCTCGGATTAATCGACCGGGCTCGAAGGGATTATCGGCGAATCACGATCGCCTTACGGAGGAAACGCATTGCCAATCAGGATTGGTTTTGGCATCAACTGAGTACGTCGAATCATGCGCTTTTGGTTTTTGATGGTTTTAGTCTGGTCGGTGGCGTTCGAATGTTCGGTTCGGAGCGAACCGTCCGTCGCCGGCGGAGAGGTCGTTTTCGGGTGGCATTTTGCGGGCTCCGGTGCGGTCGAGTCCGGCGAACACGCCGCCTTAAAAGAGATCTGGCGACTCGAGGAAAGTCGCCATGTCGGAGCGTTGTTCGCCGAGCGGCTCGCTGATGCGACGGAACGGCAGCTGTTCGGGTTCGAGGCGCCCCGGCATCCTCACCGCTTTTCCCTTGTTCGATCGCTGGTGGGGGAGTTGTTGAACGCCGAGAGTTTCGGGGAAATAGTCGCCAGCGGCGACGGCCGCTACGCTATCGGCTTGGCGGTGAAATTATCGTCGGCCGATGCCGAGCGCTGGGATCGGGGATTAACCGACTACTTCGCTTCCCTCGCTTGGGAGCAGCCCCGCCGCAACCCGGTCGGCGAAGCCACGGACTGGACCGCGGCGAATCGGGAATGGCCCGGTTACCTGGTACGGTTTTCGCGAGCCGGCGATTGGTTGTTATTCGGCGCGGGGCCTGACCGTCTGACTCGGGTGCCTCGCTGGCAACTCGGTTTGGTCCAAGGAAAACCGCCTTCGGAATTGGCCGGGGGCGCCGTGCTGAAACTTTGGGGCCATTGCGATAGTTTGGCTCGGTGGTTGGCCGGCGTTCCGCTTCCCTCCTTGGGGAATTATACCGTTCGGTTCGTTCCCCGAGCCAAGGGCATGCGTACCGAAGCGACCTTAGCATTGGGAGAACCGATTCGATTCCCTTTGCCCGAATGGGACATTCCCCGCGAACTCGTCAACGATCCCATCGTCAGTTTCAGCGGTTTTCGCGGGCTGAGCCCGCAGCTGGAAAAAATGCCCGGCTTGGCGGTGTTGGCCCGGCGGAAGTTTCCGCCGCAATTCTTTTCCTGGGCGCGCACCTTCAATCTCGGTCGGAGCAGTTTCCCGATTTTTCCGTTGTATTACGCTTGGCCGATTCCCCCCAACGAAGTCGGCATCACTAATGTGATCAAGGATTTGCCCGAGATCATCGGTTCGGAAAACATGTCCGAGGGCAACGTTCGAATCGCGATGCGAGCCAAACGCAACGAAGCCCATTTGTTGCTGCAACCGCCGTTGACGCAACCCGTCATCCGCGGCTTAACCTATACGGATCGTCATTTCCGAGCGATCGGCTTGTTTCCTCTGGGCGAAAAGATTAGCCCGGTGCCGGAAGCTCTCTACCAGCAATTGCTCGGAGACGATCGGCTGGTAGGGTATCACTGGGAAATCACTCAGAACCGGGTCGATCTTTCCCGCACTCTATTGCAAATGGTCTCTTTTTTGTTCGGCAAGCCGCAACTGAAGGCCGATGCGCCGAGTTATCGCTGGCTGATCGCGGTTGCTCCCCGGCTGGGGAGCAGCGCCGTGACCCGGATCACCGCTCCCGATCCCGGAAGATTAGAGATCGTCCGTAATTCCACGATAGGTTTGACGGGTACCGAATTGACCTTGTTGGCCCGCTGGTTGAACGCCCGGTCCTTTCCCTGGATCGATCGGGTATCCTTGTCGGTCTGGAATATCAACCAATCTTTCATCGAACTGCCGGGGTCATCCGAATCCGATGCTGAAGTTGGGCGTTAATATCGATCATGTCGCTACCATACGTCAGGCACGTTATCGGGAAGTAACCGATGGAGAGCCGGATCCGGTAGCGGCGGCTCGGGACAGCGAAGCGGCGGGGTGCCATAGCATCACCGTCCATTTACGGGAGGACCGGCGGCATATCCAGGACGAAGACGTGCGCCGCCTCAAGCGCGCCCTTGATATCCCCTTGAATCTGGAGATGGCCAACGTCTCCGAGATGGTAAGTGTCGCTAGCGAGTTATTGCCGGAGGCCGTTTGCATCGTACCGGAGAAACGCGAGGAATTGACGACCGAAGGCGGACTGGACGTAGCGCAGGCGCGTTCCAGGTTGGCGGAGACGGTTTCCTGGCTTCAGGCCTTGGGCATCGAGGTTAGCCTCTTTATCGATCCGGTTCCGGATCAGATCGACGCTTCGGCCGAAATCCGGGCCAAAGCGATTGAGTTGCATACCGGAGCCTTCGCTGAAGCCTTCAAACGGGACCGGCGATCGGACGCTACCGATGAGGCGTTGGAGCGATTGAGCGACGCCGCTCGGCAGGGGCATGGCGCGGGAATGAAAGTGAACGCCGGTCACGGTCTCAATTACCGGAATGTCCTCCGGCTGCGGCAAGTGCCCCATCTCACGGAACTGAATATCGGCCATAGCATCGTCAGCCGGGCCGTGACCGTGGGCATGCGCCGAGCGGTCGACGAAATGTTGTGTTTGCTCGATGATTGACTTCGGAATCGCTCCGGAAGTCTCAGATGCCGATATCGGCGGCCTTCGCCGGCCGGTCGTCTCCGATTCCCAAACGGTGCCGCAGGGCGGACAGTTCCGATTTGAGGCCTTCCTGAAAGAAGATAACGTCGGCTTTGTGAATGAGCAGATTGGCTCCCAGAGCCACGAACTTAGCGTGTTCTTCGATCGAGAACCAGGCGTGTATGCCGGCGCCGACTCCCCGGTCGCGGGCTTGGGTAAAGATGGATTCGGCCGCGGCCAGGAATTTCGGGTGCCGGTAGTTTTCCGGGATGCCGAGGCTGGCGGTCAGATCGTGAGGGCCGATCAACACCGCGTCGATCTCCCCGTTATCGAGGATGGCCGGTAGATTGGCGATCGCCGGCGCGCTTTCGATATTGAGTACGAGCAAGGTGTTTTCGGATTGGGGCCGCAGATAGGTTTCCAGGGGCGATTCCAGCGGGGCGCCTTGCAAGTGGTCCCTTAATCGGCCGCCTTTGAGAGGCCGGCGTTTGGTCGCTCCGAGCATGGCGGCGGCGGTTTCCGGAGTTTCGGTATAGGGGACGACCACTCCCGCGGCGCCGTCGTCCAGGGCTTTCGTCGCGCGATCGGGATTCCGGTCGGGGATGCGGACCAGCGGCGGCAGCCCCAGGGCGGCGTAGGTGCGGCACATCCAGGAAAGCCGTTCCCGGTCGAGGGCGATGTGTTCGGTGTCGATGAACACGAAATCCAGTCCGCAACCGCCGATGACTTTGGGCCAATACGGGGAAGGGGACGTGATCAGGGTTCCCAACAGGGTGCCGCCGGTTTTCAGGGCGGCCCGCATTCGCTTGGGGGTCATAAGTCTCGATTCGATACTTTCGTGAGTTGGCGGTTGCGGCTCGATTCCAGAGCGGCCTGCACGGTCGCCATAATGTTTCGCGCTTCCAGCGCGTCGAGCGAAGTAGGCGTGCCTTCGGCGATCGCTCGCGCGAACTCGTCCATCAGCAGGAAATCGTGTTGGTTGCCGATGCGCCGGTTCTTGAATTCTCCAGCCGGTTGACCGTGGTAGTAAACGCTGATTTCCGGCCGCGCTTCCGCGACGGCCAAGGCGCCTCTGGTGCCGATCAAATGCAGTTTGATTTCGCCGATATCGGGATGGCTGTCGGCTCCGATGCGGCCCACGCAAACGGAGCCCTTGACGCCGTTCGAAAGTTCCAGGGTCACCGAGGCCAGGTCTTCGACCTGGTTGTCTTCGTTGGCTTGGTGAAAGCGGATCGCCGTTTGCGCGAAGACCTGGCGGACTCGCGCGCCGGTGAGCATCCTGAGATAGGCCAAGGGGTAGAGTCCTTCGATGTGCAATTCGCCCAACGGCTCGACGCCGACCCCGCCGTCCGAACCGTCGGCGTGAGCTTCCCGTTGCCGTTCCAGCCAATTGATAGGCGGATCGCCGGGTTGACGCGATCCCTTGCGCGGTCCGGCGTCCTTCGAAAAGAAGAAATCGCAATGAACGGCCAGCAGCCGTCCGAGTTCAAGGTCGTCGATCGTTTTTTTCGCCTGGAGCAGCGCCGGCAGGTAGTTCCGGTTCCAGACGAGCGAACGGACGCCGCTCTGTTGCACGGCGTCTACCAGAGAATCGCATTCGGAAAGTCGGTTCGACAGCGGTTTGTCCAGGATGACGTGCAATCCGGCCTGGGCGGCGTATCTTCCTAATTCGCAATGGCGTTCGGCTTCGGAACTGACGACGGCTACGCTGGCGTTCCAATCCCGCAAGGCTTCGGTTACTTCTTTGCGGTAGGGGATGCCCAACTGGTCGGCGAAAGTTTGGTTCCGCTGATGGACCCAAGGGGGGCATTCCGCCTGATCGGCGACGCCGATCAATTCGAATTGGGGATGGGCGGCGACAGCGAGTGGCAGGTAGTCGTGCTTGACGACGCTGAGCGCTACGGTGCGATGGGGAGCAGGGATCATCGATTCGTCGAAGTGCCGGAGCTGCTGTCGTCATCCTCGGTTCCGAAAATCGAAACCGGCGCCCGCCGGTTGTGAGATTCCAAGACCTTTTCGGCAAATTGGTACAGCACCAAGGCGTTATTGACGGTGAGAAACGATCGCTCGCCTGGAGGAGTCGGATTAACGAAGTTTTCGAGCGAACGATCGAGCCATTCGTGCGAGGGATCGATCAGTTTAGCTCGGGGCTCGTTGCCGGCGAAAAGTAAATTGACGTTCCTTTGGTCGTCGGCGTAGGCCGCCCCGGTATCGCCGATCAGGCTCAAGGAATAATAGGCGTCGCCTTCAGGAAGATCCCAGGCGAAATCCAGCAAGGCCACGCCTCCGTCAGGAAAATTCAGCTGGGTTTGCAGGGTCGGCTCGAAAAGATTTCCGACGGTGTAGAGTGATTCCGGCGTGCCAGCGAACAACCGGAAGACCACATCCAGTTGGGTGACTAGCGAATTGAGCCGTGGTACCGTATGAGGTGGAGTGCGGCACCAAAAGTGGATGCGAAGCAGAGCGGGAGCTCCGAGTTCTTGAGTGAACAGACTATGCTGTACGGCCAGGAATCTCGGATCGGCGCGATACGGCGAGACGATTTTTACGGTTGTCGAGTTTACGATGCTATTGGGATCGGTTAGCGGAAACAAATTGACGATCCCTCCCAAGTAGAGCGTGCGCTTGCCGGGAACGATCAGTTCGGGGAGATCGGTAATCATGCCCTCGGCCTTACCTGGGTCGCTGACCCATTCCAGGTTTTTTACCCGGCGGCCGGATTGAAAGCAGGCGGCTCTCGTTTCAGGCTTCGTATCGATGAACACCTTCATGACTCGGTTGCCTTCTCGCGGTTGATGCCGGGGGCGAAAAGCACAATGATCATGCCCAGAGCGAAGACCCAACCGGTCGTTTGCCCGGCGGGTAAGGAAACGGACGCGTCAGTGATCATCCAAACGAAAACGCACGGGACCTGCCACAGACCCATAACGAAACACAAATCCATTCCGAAGGAATGCCACTCGGGTGGAATGAGTTTCGACAGGTAACGGAACAACCAGCCGAAAGCGGCGCCGTTGAAGAATCCCAATAGCGCCGCCCACCATAAAAAGTCGTGGCGCAGGGGCTCGGAATAGCGGAAGGCGTATTGCGCGGCCGCCAAGGCTCCGAGGCTGCTCAAGAAGTAAATCGTGCGGCGGCACGCCCCGTGCGCTAGCCGATCGGCCGTGAAGATTCCGATAACTCCCGTGATCGCCCAGGCCAGGGCGACCTGAGCTTTGAGCGAGGGGGCGCCGGAAGGCGTGCCTGCTTGGTCCGCCCAAGGGATCATCAAGAGGGCGCAGTTGCCCGCACCGATTAGGGGAACGGCCGTCAGGGCGATTCCGAAGATCAACTTGCGTCCCAAGGGCGAAACGATGCCGTTCCACGATAGCAAGTTCAGCGTTTTGATATCGGTAGTGGATTGAGGAGGAGCCGGTCGAGGGGCCGGTTCCGGAACGCAGCGCCAAATTAACGGGATCAAGACGAACGGACAGGCTCCGACCCCCAAGATCCAGCGCCAGTTGCCGGGAGTGATTTCGGTGACGGCACCCAGAGCACCCAGGGAGAATACTCCCAAGTAGCCGGCGGCGGCGATCAGGCAAATCATGATGGGTTTGGCGGCGGGGTCCCGGGTTTCAATGATCAGTCTGAAGCCGGTGAACACCATGACGCCGACACCCAGACCGGTTAGAACTCGTAAGAATAGAAGTTGCCACAGTGCGGTCGCTACCGCGCTCCAGGCCGTGAACAGGGACAAGACCACGACGCTCAAGACCATCGTTTTTCTTCGTCCGATCAGGACGCCTAACCGTTCCAAGCCGAAGCCGAATCCCATGCTGATCCAAAAGGCGCCATAGGACATGGTCGTCCCTAAATCTACGAGTTGGCTCACTGAAACCCAGCTGGCGGTTTCCAGTTCGGTCAGGCCTGTCTCGGCGTTTCGCCGCGCCAGCTCCCAATACTTTTCGAAGTCGAACCAAAACCATGAAGATTGATTCAGTAAATCGACGACTGCCGAATGCGTTCCCAAGAGGGTCACGGACAATTGAACGCCGCCGAAAAACCAGGCGCCACAGGCGGTCAGCAGGACAAGGAAGGAATCTCGCTGAGGGAAGAGTTGAGACTGCTTCGTCATGGCCAGATTGCAGGAAGCGCGGGGCCATCATGACCGAGCCGGACTCAAATTGCGAGTTTGCAAATCTGAGGGACGGAAGTAGGGTTTCGAGTCGTTCACTATGCAAGACTTCGGCCCCCGCAGCTTCCGCATCGGCGTTATCGGCGCTACCGGATACGTGGGCGTGCCGTACCGACGGGAAATTCGCGAGTCGGGCCTGGCCGAGATTACGGCGTTATGCGCTCGTCGCCGGGAACCGTTGGAAGCGGCGGCCCGTTTGGACGGAGCCGAATTGGCCACCGGAGATTGGCGTCGGGTCGTCGATCATCCCGAGATAGATTTGGTGATCGTCGCGACGCCCGACGCGTTGCATTTCGAGGCGGCGATGGCCTGTGCCCGAGCCGGAAAGCATTTGTTCTGCGAAAAACCGGTCGGGATGGACGCCGCCGAGGCGCGGGAGATCAAAAACGCCTATTCAGCTCGACCACAACTGGCTCATTACGTGCCTTACTGGACTCGGTACGTGGAAGTGTTCGCTCGCGCCCGGGAACTCGTAAGGCGGGGCGAGTTGGGAACGATCCGGTTGGTGATCTATCGCTGGTATAATCCCCGTCCCGCCGACATGCCCTTGACCTGGCGGGACGATCCGCGTCTTTCGGCGGCCGGCAGTATCGCCGACGTCGGTTCCCATGCTTACGATACGGTGCGTTGGACGATCGGCGAGGGGGCTTCGCGAGTGTTGGCTCATGCGGACACCCTGACTTCGGCCAAGGCGAAACTCGGAGCGATCAATCTGACCGAAGCCTTGGATTGGGGGCGTCGGGGACGGCTGGAAGACGTCGAGGCAAGCCGGGGAGGCACTCCCGATTACGCCGGCGTCCATTGGGAATTCGAGTCCGGCGCCGTCGGCACTCTGACGCTTTCCCACACCAGCTTTTTGCGCAAGGGGTTGGCGCCGGAAATGGAACTGCACGGCGATGAGGCTTCGTTGGCGGTCGATCGCGTGAACGGACAGTTGACGATGGCGAGGCCGGACCGGGAACCGTCGGTTATCGCTCGCCTGCCGGATCGAGGTTTCGGGAATCGATTCGCGAAATACGTGTTTCCGGCCTTGAACCGTTATCGGGAGGGCGACCGGGCGGCGGGGCATCCCGATTTGGAAGACGGATGGCGAACTCAAATCTTTACCGATGCGATTGTTCGGTCGGCGAAGTCGGGGAATTGGGTCGCTCTCGAAGAGATCGACGACGGTTGATTTCAAGCCATGAGAAGAATAAGCGCCGGTTCGGGATATTACGTGATACGGGCGATCGCCGGTTGGTGGATGGCCTTGGTGTCGACCGGTTTCGCGGCCGAATCCGAGGAGCCGGCGTTCTCGTTGCAAAGCGGCGATGTCGTCGCCCTGCTCGGCGGAGAGAACCTGATCCGGGCGCAACGGGCGGGGCATCTCGAAAGCTGGTTGACCCTGACGTTCGCCCAGGACGGGGCAACGCCCCGGTTTCGCGATCTGGCCTGGGAAGGGGATACGGTATCGGTTCAGAGCACGATCCAGGAACGATGGCGGGAAGAGAAATACGGCCGCTGGCCGGAGCAGTTGCGCGAGGTCGGCGCTACCGTCGTTATCGCCCAGTACGGGAAACCGGAATCGCTGGCCGGTCCGGAAGGGCTGCCGGAATTCGTCGAGGCTTATGCCCGGCTGATTGAACAATGGCGCCGGCAAACCGAACGCATCGTTTTGGTTTCGCCGATCGCGTTCGAAGCGTTCGGGAGCTCGTTGTTGCCGGATGCGGACCACCGCAACCGGGATTTGGCCCGTTACGTGAAAGCGACGGCCGAGTTGGCCCGGGAACGGGATTTGCCGTTCGTCGATCTCTTCGAAATCACTTCGGCTTATGCCCGGACGGGAAATCGGTTGACCGCCAACGGGTTGCATGTCCTTCCCGAAAAGCAGCGGGAATGGACGCGGCTGTTCGCCCGCGCCGCTTCGTTGGACGCTTCCGGTTTCGACGCTGTCGAACCGGAATCGTTCTCTTTTTTGCGTGAAGCCGTCGTCGAAAAACATCGGCTCTGGTATCGCTATTGGCGCCCGGCGAATTGGAAATGCCTGTTCGGCGATGACGGGCGGCGCGTTTTCGGCCAGGCTTCGGGCGGATATCCGTCATTTCGAGAGGAATGGAGCCGGTATCCCGCCTTGATCGAACGAGCCGAAAAACGGATCGCTCAACTGGCGGCCGGTGCCGCTCCGGAAGCGGCGATCGCCGTCGCACCCGCCTTGACCGGGTGGTCGAATATTCGCGGGGCCGCCTCGAGCTTGGAGGACGCGTTGGATCGGTTCCGGACGTTGGATGGACTGGAAGTCAATCTCTTCGCTTCCGAACGCGAAAAACTGGTGAATCCCTTGGCGATGCGATGGGACGCCGACGGCAATCTCTATGTCGCCTGTTCCACGGCCTATCCGCAACCGGAGCCGGGAGAAGCGCCGAACGATTACGTGGTCGTATTGAGAGACGACGACGGCGACGGAACGGCGGACCGGCACCAGATCTTCGCCGAGGGGCTCAATATTCCGACCGGTCTCGAGATCGCTCCCGAGGGCCTTTACGTGGGGCAAGGCACGGAATTGTTGTTGTTGCGCGATACCGACGGTGACGGCCGGGCCGACGAACGGCGGGTGGTTCTCAGCGGGTTCGGCAACGGCGACACGCATCAAACCAGCAACTCGTTCGTCTGGAGCCCCGGAGGCGAACTTTGGTGGTGCCAGGGCGACGGGATCGAATCGCGGGTCGAGACGCCTTGGGGCGTTTCCCGGTTGTTTCAGGCGGGAGTGTTTCGCTTTCGGCCGGAACGTTTGGAACTGGCCGGTTTGCTGGACGATTTTATGGGCCCCGGCAACCCTTGGGGCGTAGCCTTTGACGACTGGGGGCAAGCCTTGGTCATCGACGGTGCCGGAGGCGTCAGTTTTCTGACCCCGGCCATGATTCCTTCGTCTCACCGGTTGCGGTTGCCGACGATCGGCCGCCCCGGGGGGTATTGCGGCATCGACGTGGTTTCCGGCCCTCAGTTTCCCGAATCGTTGCAAGGCGATTTTTTGATCGGCGATTACAAACCCAACGCCGTGGGGCGGTTTTCCTTGCGCCGGGACGGAGCGGGTTACGAGGTAGTGTGGGAAGATCCGATATTGGTTTCGTCGGACGAACGGTTTCGTCCCGTAGACGTGAAGGTAGGTGCGGACGGGGCGGTTTACGTGTGCGACTGGTTTAATTCGGTGATTTGCCATCAGGACGATTCCTATCGCCACCCGGATCGGGACAAAGCGCACGGCCGCATCTGGCGCGTGGCGGTTACAGGGGCGAATCACCGGCGCAGTCCGCGGTTAAGCCAGGTTGGGATCGATCGGTTGGTGCCCCAATTGGGTTCGAGGGATCGATGGCTGCGGGAACGCTCCAAACGGGAGTTGGTGCGCCGGGATCGGAACTCGGCGGTCGCCGGTTTGGAGGCATGGACGCGATCCCTGTCGCCGGATTCGGAATTCAGTCGCTTGCAGGCGTTGATGACGTTCGAATCGCTGGAAACGGTGAACCGGTCGTTGCTGCGGGAATGCCTAGGAGCGGACGATCCCCGGATTCGCGCCTATGCCGCTCGATTGGCGGGACGCTGGAGCGATCGTTTGGAAGAACCGTTGAAACTGTTGGAGGATGCCGTACGGGACTCCGATCCCTTGGTGCGGCTGGAAGCCGTGCTGGCTTGCGGCAACATTCCGGGAGCCGAATCGGTAGTCGTGGCGGCCCGGGCATTGGCGTTGCCCACCGACCGCTGGATCGATTACGCCTTCACTCAAGCCGTTCGGCATCTCGAACCTCATTGGTTGCCCGCCCTGATCGCCGGGCGGCTCGATTTCGGCGATCGTCACCGGGAATTATTGGGAGTCGTCAAAACGGCCCGTTCCCGGAATATCGCTGACGCGGTGGCCGAACTGGCTCGCGACCGGGAAGGGAGGATGGATCCGCAAAGCCGGAATATCGCTCGCCAGACCTTGGCTACCATTGGCGACGACGAACAGCTCGCCTGGTTGTTGCGTTCGGTAGCTACGCCGAAAAGTTCGGCACGCGAGGACCGGTTGCCGGTGCTCGAGGCCTTGTTCCGGGCGGAACACGAACGTCCGCAAGGCGAGGTCGATCGGTATTTCGCGACGCTGTTGCATCAGGGGACGGAGCAGGAACGGTCGGCGGCGATGCGGCTGGCCGGCCAATGGCGCTTGGCGGCGTATTATTCCGAGATCTTGGAAGTGGCCGGCGATCCTGAGGCGGCGACCGGGTTGCGCCTGGCGGCGCTTCGCTGCCTTCCCGAGTTGGCAACTCCGAAAAATCGAACGTCGTTATCGAAGAGATTGCTGACTCTGATTCGAGAATCCGGAACGGATGCCGGGGAAGTTGCGGCGGCGGCGCTCGAGGGACTGGCCAAACTGGACGTTGCCGAAGCGGCGCGGGTAGCGGTCGAACGGTTCGGATCCGGGGATTCGGTTCGGGAGGACGCCGCCTGGTTCGACATCTTTCTCGCCCGGGACGGGGGGAGCCAGGCTTTGGCGGCTGTGTTGGAATCGGCAGGAATATCTCGGGAGCGGGCCCGAGTTTTGCTCAACGTATTAGTGGCTCGGGGACGATCGGATCCGGGATTGACCCGAGTGTTGCGTGGAGCGGCCGGCACGACCGTCGAAGAGATTCCCTATAGCGAAGCGTACGTGCGGCAACTGGCCGACGAGATCAATCGCTGGGGCGACCCTGAGGCCGGCGAACTGGTGTTCCGCTCTTCGGCGGCCAACTGTTACACTTGTCATCAGATTGCCGGCGTAGGAGGCGAATTAGGTCCCGACTTGAGCGCCGCCGGCACCAGTATTCCGCTCGAGCGCCTGATCGAGGAGGTGGTCTGGCCTACTCGGCAGGTCAAGGAAGGCTACGCCTTGATTCAAATAGCCACGACTTCCGGCGAATTGATCCAGGGATACGAAAGAACCGAACGGGACCGGCGAAACGAACTGGTATTGGAGACTTTCGGTTTTCGGGAACGCGTCGATATTCCCGAGGACCGTATCCGGTCGCGAACGGAAATCGGTTCGATCATGCCGCCGACTACGGCCGAGCAACTCACTCGGGCCCAATTGCGGGATTTGATCCGGTTTTTAGCGGCACTCGGCTCTCCGGGGCCCTTCGCCGCCCGAGATCGAGGATTCGTCCGCCACTGGGAAGCGAGCGCTGATCCGGCCGGTGACGATTGGTCCGTGGTTTACGGCCGGGTGGCCGGTCATTTGGACTTGTCCGAAGCCATGGCGGCCGTGGAATCCGATCGGTTCGTTTGGCTGCGCACGCAATTGGCGCCTCGAGCCGATCAAGGCAGAAACCTTGAGATCAAGGGAGGCCAGCCGTTAAAAATCTGGCTCGACGGGGAAATCGTCCCTTCCGGCCCGATCGTTCGCATACCTCCCGGAGAGCGTGAACTGCTGTTGCGAATCGACACCCGGCAACGGAAAGCGAATCGATTGACCGTCCGGTGGGTGAGGTTCTGATCGCCGGAGATACCGGGGTACGGAGACCGGGGTTACTTTTTGCCTGCCGGCTTTTTCGGCTTGCGTCCCTTGAAGGTCAGTTCGGCGACCCCGGACTTGTCGTATTCTCCCAAACCCAATGCCACCATGGCGTCGTATTGCGCCTTGGTCGCCATCGCCAGGGGAAGATTCAGTTTTCGCTGTTTTCCGAGAGCCAGGGCGATTCCGGAATCCTTGGCGGCGTGGGCGGCGGAGAAATAGCATTCGTGGTCGCGTTTCTGCATGTCTTCGCCGTCGGTTTCCAGCACTCGGGAATTGGCGCCGGTTTGGGAGAATACTTCGCGCAGCATGTCGAGGTCGTGACCGAGGGCGGCGCCCAAGCCCAAGCCTTCGGCCAGTCCGGCCGTGTTGATGTTCATGACCATATTCACCAGCGCTTTCACTTCGGCGGCGGAACCGGCTGGCCCGATATAGCGGAGGGAACTGCTGAGTTTGGTTAAAATGGGTCTTACCCGCTGGACGGTTTTCTTTTCGCCTCCGCACATGAGGTAAAGGGTGCCCTCTCGAGCTTGCGGAATGCTGGATGCCATGCAGGCTTCTACCGTGCCGGCTAACGCTTCCTTGGCTCGTTCTTCGACTATTACGTGGGTCTTTGGGGAAATCGTAGCGCAGTTGATGAACACCTTGCCTTTGGCGTCGTAGAGTAGGCTGTCGTGCCGGGGCGTCGGTTTGGCCTTCGGTTTGGAGAAGATTTTGTCCATCGCCTTGTCGTCGGTGACGACTGTGATGACGACGTCGGATTTCTTGGTCACTTCATCCAGCCGGTTGCAGGGTTCGGCGCCGATTTCCTTGGCCAACGACTCGGCGGCTATGGAATTCAGGTCGTAAACGGCGCTGACTTTGTATGAACTATCCTTGAGGCGACGGGCCATGTTGGCTCCCATTCGCCCCACTCCGACAAAACCGATTTTCTTGGCCATAGCTCTCCGTACAATTAAGGTCTCAACAATCGAGGAAATCGTCGCCGATTCCGAAAAAATGGGTCGCGGACGGGATTGTCGCCATTAATTCCCGATGGTCCAAGTTTTTTCTATGCCGTCGGGTAACGGAAGCAATCGATGCCTGGTAACGCGGCAGAATTTTCGCGGACGCTGCGGGGCGGTTTGGGGCGGGAAAATAATGTGTTTTTTCGGTTGGGAATCAGGGCCATGGGATCGCCTGAGATCGTCGTAGCCAAACCCGGAATTATCAGTTCTATCGAGGCGGGGGTAACGGGGAGACGGTCCGGCGGGTGTTTTCGAATCGCAACGCGCCGGACAGTGAAAGGATAGCTCAGTTCGTCGTTCGGGCGATTCGTTGGCGGCGTTTTTTTGATCGTCATTTGTCTGGATCGTTCGAGAATTGTCAGAGAGCCACCCAGGAGAATACGCCTCTCGAGGCTGGTTTTTGCTGTCGAGTAAAACGACAAACAAGGTGTCAGAACGAGAGCGGGGTCGATGAAGTTACCCCCCGCCGCAAGGCTTTTTCGGATTCCTTTCCCGTCAGCGACCACTTGATCCTATTTCTGGGTGCTTACCTCAACTCAAGCGATCAAAGTACCAGGACGACAAATAACCGAAGAACAAATCAGGTTGTTCGTGAAGCGTCGCAAAACCCTGCCGGTGGATACCGCCGCAGCCAAAGCCGGGTTCAGCGCCAGGACGGGCTATCGGCTGCAACGTGGCTCTCGACCGCCTTTCGCGTCGAAGCTCTCAAGAGGCTCGCGTCGTCCGGACTCGCTAGCCGGGATTTTCCTCGAAGAGGTGGTCCCGATACTCCGTAAAACCCCGGAATTGCGTCCGGTAGCTATTTTCCACGAACGGCAACGGCACCATTCTCAGCTCAAGGACGGAGTCTGTCGCACGCTCGAGCGGCGCATCAGCCAGTGGAAAGCGGAACACGGCTCCGATCGCCCCGTCATCTTTCCTCAGACCTAGGTGCAGGACTTTTTCATGCTAATAATTTTTGATCGACGATCGTTTTTTTAAGTGTCGAGCGGAGTATTTCGATTCGTCGGAAAAACTGTTTTTCCGAATTATGCTTCGAGTTAGGCGGCGATTGCCGATTGAGACGAGTTTCAGCCGGACAGGAGACTGAACCGGTGCGAGTATCGGTCGAACGATCAATTCGCCGACCGAATCAGCAGGGAGGAAGCGTCGGTAATCAGGAAGGTCGGGTCAGTTTTTTTTCGGACGTTTTTTCGGACGTTTAAACGGGGTGGTTTTCGTGACGGCTCGCAACCCTTGGTTCCGATTCGTCTGAAAATCGTCAGTAGCTTCGGCCATATTAGAGTATCCCGACTGGAGAATGATCGCCAAGGCCAGGTTGTTGAAGAGGGCATTGTTCGTCGGCCCATGGCGAGTTCGCATAAGACAATCATCTTCGCCGAAAATCCCGTCGCGACGGCGGTGATTGCCGTTTTCTACCGTCCAATGTCCCCGATTGAGTGACAACAATCGTTGAGCGTCGGCAGCTTCCGGAGGCAACGAAGTGACGCCGTAAGCATATTCCACGGTCTCGAGCCCACCGTTCAAATGATGACGGTGTCGAAGGATCCGAAAGACTTGGAGGACATGCGGTAATTTGACGGCTCCGGGAAGGGGTTCATAGGTTTGAATGCTCCGTTGATCGATGCGGCCATGTCCTTTCTCCGGGTTTTCGGTGAACCGGTCCTGGGCCACTCGATCCCAATCCAGGCTGGTCAAAAATTGAGAGAGTTCGGGGTTGTTCTCTTTAACCGTGAAGAGAAAATGGGCTCCGTTAACCAACACGATGGCATCGGCCATGACTCGGTTAGTATGGAGCGCATCGATCGTAATGATGGCTCCCCGGATATCGACATCCTCCAAGAGAGCCGCCATCGCCGCCTGTTCGCCGCCTTGGTCTCGGCAAATGCGAACGGCGATGGGCACCGCATCTTGATGGCGCACGAGGATGACGGTCTCGAAATGGTCTTTGCTGTTGCGATTAGCTCCGTTGATTCGCTTCCCGTCGGCAGCCAAGGCTTCCAAGGGTTGTCGAGTCAATTGTGCCGTTACCCAGCGGTGAGTTACCGTTTGCAACGCTTCCGGATCCGTCTCGGTCATGACCCGGTGAATCGTCGCGAGAGACGGGGCCACGCAACGGCCCTTGGCGTTGCGCCACGCCCCGAGAGTCTGCAATTGGTTTGGCGTCATTTTTTGGGCGTAACGCGAAGTCGCCAAGGGGCCGACCTTGCCGGCCAATCGAGCTAAGATGCAGATAGCGAGGACCATTTCCAGCCGATGTTTGCGTCCTTGTGCCCGGCGAAAATCAGCCATTTCTGCGAGCAGTTGCACCAATGATTTCAACTGTTTCGGGGACGTTTCTACCCGCTGCACCTGGGGACCCCAAGACGGATCGTCCTGACGCTTCCTTAATCGGGAACAGGCTTGGGGTCGCAAGGGATAAACGTACCTTTCCTTCTTGATATTGTGCCGGGCGGTATAGCGTCCGTTGCTGCGAGCGTAGCCTTGCGATTGCCCTGCCGCCCGCCAATTCCCCGCGCGATAGATCGTGCCCGCGAAGTGTCGGGGATCGACGAAAGTTTCGGCCAATTCCAGCGGATGACCCCAGGTCCGTTGCCAATCGGCACTCAAACGGCGCAGCATTTTGGCCATGACGCAGCTCCCCAGATTGTGCACTTCGCCCCGCTCGGTAAGCAGGAGGAATCGGGTATTGTTGGCAATCAAATGCAGCCGACGAAACTGCTCTCGTTTTTTCCACCCGAGCCACTTGTCTCGCGGGCGACACTTGAACACTCCGCTTTGCCAGCCGGCTAACGCCAACCACCGGCCTCGGTACTCGGCAACATAACGCAGACCGCGTCCGGCAAAGCCTTTGAAACCCAAGCGATGGTTCTGATCCATCAGCGAATCCCAGCGTCTTCGCTCACTGCTCTTCACCAATCGAACGGTCACCAGCTTGAGGTTGATTTTGGCGTCCCTGAGGAACCCATAACGACCAGAGAGTGAAAAAGCCAGCTTTATTTTCCCATTTCGAAGGCGCTAAAGTTTCGGCTCTCTGGTGAAGGGAAAAAGCGAATATGGCCCGAAATCGGTGACACGGGCCTCTAGCGATTAGCGTGAAAAAACCCTGGACCTAGGTGCCGGGACGGCTGGGGATTTCAGCTGATACCGCCATGGAGCGACTCGGCATTACCGGGAACAAGAAAAAACCCGATCATCTGCTCTATCACTGCCGTCTGCCTTGGTCGGGCTTTACGCCTGCTATCGTGGTGCCGGGAGGGGAAAGTTTCTCCGCTTTGACCGAGGGATTTCAAAACGCCCTCGGGACGCTTGGCGGAGCTCCCCAAGAAAATCGCACCGACCGTTTATCGGCCGCTTTCGCAACTGCCTGGGCACCCCCCAGATCCCCTTTTCTGAATTCGAGTTATTCTTGCGCCATGGTTCATTGAGACTGGGGGTTCTGCAAGTCGCATGGAATCGACTTCCTGCGATTTCGAGGCGTGCCAGACTTCGGGAGACCGCAACGGTCTCGCCGAGCTCGAGAGAGGGACTTTCACGCGCAAACTGGAGCCCGGAAGAAGCCGGCACGAAAAGACAAATATCCCGCCGGCCCAGTCCCCATAATACAGCGGCATTCTTCGCATTGGAGACGGGGACGAACTCCACCGAACGAAACGCCCTCGAATCGGCTGAAGCGGCAGGCGAGAGCGAGGTTGAGGAGAACCTATCGCGTCGCATCGCCGAGTGGGAACAGCAGGTCAAGGAATACCGGCGGTAGTTGGTTCGAACGCCCGCAACGGCAGCAAGCCGCCTTCCAGCGACGGATTAGAGGAAGAACGGACGGCTGCCGACGGTCGTCTTCGGAGCCGTTGCGGGAAAAAGCCATTGGGAGGTCAACCCGGTTGCTTTCGCTCCCAACCGGACTCCATGGGGCATCGCGGCCTCGGCGCCGTGGTCTCTTCGGAGGAAAACGGGATTGAGTTATTCTTTCGAACCACGCGGCGGCCTGAGGAGCATGCCTTGCCTGCTGGCAGGACGCGGTGATTCTCCGAGGTCCGAGGCTTGATTCGCGTGCGAATCAGGCGACCCAAGGTAACAAGCGGATGATTTCGCCCGCAAGTGACCGGGAAACTCTCGATTTGGGACAGATGGTTGCGTTCGAGGGTGTCTCACCAGGACAATATGTCCCGAATCGAGAGGGTTCTTCTGCTGTCGGAATCGAAACGTTCCAGCGTAACTCGTTGATCATCAGTGGGTTATCAGATTTTTCCCCTCTTGGCATCATAGTTGCTATAAGGGCTGGCGACTGAGAAAGGTATCTGAATGGCAAAAGTGCTAGGCATTGATTTAGGCACGACCAACTCCTGCATGGCGGTGATGGAAGGGGGGGAACCGGTTGTGCTGGAGAACTCGGAGGGGAAACGAACGACTCCCTCCGTCGTGGCGTTCACCAAGTCGGGCGGCCGGTTGGTGGGGGACGCCGCCAAGCGCCAAGCGGTGACGAACCCGAAAAACACGGTTTATTCCGTCAAGCGCTTCATGGGGCGCAAGCACGACGAAGTGAAGGAGGAACTGAAGCGGGTTCCTTACGAGGTCGGTCGGGCCGCCAACGGCGATATCGCGGTCAAGGTCGACGACGCCGGCGAGACCAAGCAGTTCAGCCCTCCGGAAATCTCGGCGATGATCTTGAGCAAGTTGAAGGCTGACGCCGAAACCCGGCTGGGCGAGACGATCACCCAAGCGGTGATTACCGTGCCGGCCTATTTCAACGATTCGCAACGGCAAGCGACCAAGGACGCCGGCAAGATCGCCGGTTTGGAGGTGTTGCGCATCATCAACGAGCCCACGGCCGCCTCTTTGGCCTACGGCCTCGACAAGAAAAACGACGAGAAAATCGCCGTCTACGACTTGGGCGGGGGAACTTTCGACATTTCGGTGCTGGAAATCGGCGACGGCGTTTTCGAAGTCAAGGCGACCAACGGCGATACGCATCTCGGGGGCGACGATTGGGATAACAAAATCATCGATTGGGTCATCGACGAGTTTCAACAGGATTCCGGAGTGGACCTTCGCCGTCAGTCCGACGCGATTCAGCGGATCAAGGAGGAAGCGGAGAAAGCCAAGGTCGCGTTATCGAGCGCCCAGGAATACGAGTTGAACCTGCCCTTCATCACGGCCGACGCTTCGGGTCCCAAGCATATCAGCATGAAGCTGACCCGTTCCCGGCTGGAGCAGTTGTGCGAAGATCTTTTCGAACGAACGGTTTCCCCGACGCAAAGCTGCATGAAGGATGCGGAACTCACTTCCCAGGACATCAGCGAATTGGTGTTGGTCGGGGGAATGACCCGGATGCCGAAAGTGGTGGAAACCGCCGATCGGCTGGTCGGCAAAAAACCCCATCAAGGCGTCAATCCGGATGAAGTCGTCGCAATCGGAGCGGCCATCCAGGGCGGCGTGCTCAAGGGCGACGTCAAGGACGTGCTGTTGCTCGACGTGACGCCGCTTTCCTTGGGGATCGAAACCCTGGGAGGCGTCTTTACCAAACTGATCGATCGCAACACGACGATCCCGACCCGCAAGTCGGAAATATTTTCCACGGCGGCCGATAATCAACCGGGGGTCGAGGTCCATGTCCTGCAAGGCGAACGGGAATTCGCCCGCGACAACAAGACCGCCGGGCGGTTCTCGCTTTCGGATATTCCGCCGGCCCCCCGGGGCACTCCCCAGATCGAGGTCACTTTCGATATCGACGCCAACGGGATTCTCAACGTGAGCGCCAAGGATCTGGGAACGGGCAAGGAACAAAAGATTACCATCACCGCCAGCAGCGGTCTCAACAAGGACGAAATCGAGCGGATGCGCCAGGACGCCGAACTGCACGCCGAAGACGACAAGAAACGCCGCGAAGAAGTCGAGACCCGCAACAAGGCGGACAATTTGGCCTATCAAGCCGAGAAGGCTCTGAACGAAAACAAGGACAAGATCGCCGAGCCGGACAAATCGCAATTGGAGGAGGGGATCAAAGCTCTGAAAGACGCTTTGGCCGGTCAGGATACGACGGCGATTCAAGGGGCGACGGACAAGTTGACCGAGATTTTGCAGGCCATAACGACCAAACTTTATCAAGCGGGCGCCGAACAGAAGGCCTCGCAGGACGCGAAGTCGTCCGCGGCCGGCGCCGCCGGCGTCCCTGACGACCAGTCGGCAGGGAAGGAATCCGAGGAGAACGTCATCGACGCCGAAGTGGTGGACGAGAAGAAGGACTGAATTTACAGAAGTGTGTCGGGCTTTCGCCGTTTCGTGAGTGCGGAACGGACCTTGGTTCGACGGCAAATGAACAGGTAATAACGAGATGGCAGCGAAAATCAGGCCCTTGGGAGATCGCGTACTGGTCGAACCGGCCGAGGAAGAGGAGCAGAAAGCAGGCGGGATCATTATCCCGGACACCGCGAAGGAGAAACCAGTTGAGAGCGTCGTCGTCGCCTTGGGAACGGGCAAGACCGGCGACGACGGAAAAAAGGTGCCCTTCGAGGTGAAAAAAGGTGACCGCGTATTGATCAGCAAATACGGCGGGACCGAAATCAAGCTCGGTGGCAAGGAGTACAAAATACTCAACTCGGACGACATCTTGGCGATCGTGGGCTAACACTGATTTCAGGAACAAAAGGAACAACTGATGGCAGCAAAACAACTGGAATTCGACGAAAAGGCGCGACAGTCGCTACGTCGCGGCGTCAACAAGCTCACCAAGGCGGTATCGGCTACCTTGGGGCCCAAGGGCCGCAACGTCGTCTTGGACAAGAAATTCGGCTCTCCCACGGTGACCAAGGACGGAGTGACCGTCGCCAAGGAGATCGAGTTGGAAAATCCCTACGAAAACATGGGGGCCCAAATGGTCCGCGAGGTGGCCAGCAAGACCAGCGACGCCGCTGGAGACGGCACCACGACGGCGACCGTGTTGGCCGAATCCATTTTCGGCGAGGGATTGAAGTACGTAACGTCGGGAGCCAACCCGATCGGGATTCAGCGGGGCATCCTCAAGGCGGTCGACGCCGGAGTGGTTCAACTCGCCAAGATCTCCAAGCCGGTCAAGGACAAGGAGAACATCAAGCAGGTCGCTACCGTTTCGGCCAACTGGGATCCGACGATCGGCGAAATCATCGCCGACGCGATGGACAAGGTGGGCAAGGACGGCACCATCACGGTGGAAGAGGCCAAGTCGATCGAGACGACCCTGGATGTGGTCGAGGGAATGCAATTCGACAAGGGGTATCTTTCTCCTTATTTCGTGACCGATTCCGAGTCGATGGAAGCGCGCCTGAGCGACGCCCACATCCTGATCTTCGAAAAGAAGATTTCCAACTTGAAGGACTTGCTTCCGTTGTTGGAGAAGGTCGCCAAACTTGGCAAGCCGCTCATGGTCATCGCCGAGGACGTCGAAGGCGAGGCCTTGGCGACTTTGGTGGTCAACAAGCTGCGAGGCACGCTCAACGTCTGCGCGGTCAAGGCGCCCGGTTTCGGCGACCGGCGCAAAGCCATGCTGGAAGACATCGCCATCCTGACCGGCGGCCGTTGCATTACCGAGGATCTCGGCATCAAGCTGGAGAACATCCAAGTCGAGGATCTCGGTCAAGCCAAGTCGATCGTCGTCGACAAGGAAAACACCACGATCGTCGAAGGTAGCGGGAAGTCTTCCGATATCCAGGGACGGGTCGGACAGATTCGCCGGCAGATCGAAGAGACGACTTCGGATTACGACCGGGAAAAACTACAGGAACGCTTGGCCAAACTGGCCGGCGGGGTAGCGGTCATCAATGTCGGAGCCGCGACCGAGACGGAGATGAAAGAGAAGAAGGCTCGCGTGGAAGACGCGTTGCACGCCACCAGGGCGGCGGTGGAAGAAGGCATCGTCCCGGGCGGGGGCGTGGCTCTGTTGCGCTGCATCCCGGCGATCGATAAGGTCGAAGGCGACAACCATGACGAAGAGATCGGAGTCGCTATCGTCAAGCGGGCGGTGGAAGAACCTTTACGGGCGTTGGCCGCCAACGCCGGCGAAGAGGGTTCGCTCATCGTTCAGGAGGTCAAGAAGAAGAGCGCCAACAACGGCTACAACGTGGCCACCGGCGAGTTCGAGGATCTGGTCAAGGCCGGGGTCGTCGATCCGAAAAAGGTGACCCGGGCGGCCTTGCAGAATTCGGCGTCCATCGCTGGCTTGTTGCTGACCACCGAGTGCTTGATCACCGAGATTCCCGAGCCGGAGAAACCGGCGCCGGGCGGCGATCACCACGGTCCCGGACCGGGGATGTACTAGGATCGGATTCCCGCGCCTGATTCGAGGGCGGAATCGAGGGGAACGGCTGAGGCCGTTCCCCTTTTTTTTTGGGGGTAACCTGACGGTCGAGCATACCGGATCCACCGGCGATCGGTTACGGTCTGGTTCGGTGGATCGGCGGTTGCTGCGGGCGAAACCCGGCGAATGTCCTGCCGCCCGCCAATTTTTCGGGCGATGGCTTCGGCTAATTCCAAAGGATGTTCCTCGGTTCATAGCCAGCCGGCACTCAGAAGTCGCAGCATTTTGGCCATGACGAAGCTAACTGAATTGGAGACTTCGCCAGCTTGGTGAAGCAGCAGGAACCGGCTGTTGTCGGCAATTAAATGAAGCTGGTGAAACCGGTGTTGTTTTTCCCGTCCGATCCAGACATTTTGCGGGCGGCACTTGAACGCTCCGTTTTGCCATCCGGCTAAAGCCAACCACCGGTCTTGAGATGCGGTCACCTATCGAAGACCCCCGTCCGGGGAATCTTACGAATCTCAAATAAGGTTGCTGTGCCATGGTAGCATCCTCGCGCTTCCGCTCGCAGTAGCTTGCCGGTCTGTCGTTCACCATTCGGAGCTCGATTTCTGCGGACCCGAAGCCAGGAAAATTCCAGGAAAGTGAAAAAGCCCGGTTGGGTTCGAAGGCACGAATGCTCCGCAGTCGTTGAAGGAGGCAACGAGAATTGATCAAACGGCGCCGGCCCCGAATTCCGGTGGAGGCCGTTCCCTGATTCGAGATTAACGGTTAGCGTGAACGGCCTCTGCCGAATCGGTAATTGCCATGGCGGATCGGTCGGCTATTCTTTCTAAGTAGCGAGCGGTAAAATCAGGTTTGGCGATATCGTTCGGGTCGCCGGTCGACGTTTTGTCGCCGGTCGAAGCGGCGAGCGATTCGTTCGTTCGGGAGGATTTGCCGGGGGGAAATCGCAGTTTTCGTTGCATCGTTCTTATGTCGAAACAGAATCCCGATTCCGAATCCGCGTTCCGGCGGATCGATTGGCTGTTGACTCAGGTCAGGAAAGGCGACGATCGGGAACGGGACGAGTTGGTGGAATTGGTGTATCGCCGGTTGGAGCATTTGAGCCGCAGTAATTTGAGTGGATTCCCGGGTTTGAGAGCCTACGAGCAGACCGGCGACGTGTTGGGCGAAACTTGGCCGCGTTTATTGAAATCGCTCCGGGAAAGGGACTTTCGGGATTCCGGGCATTTTTTTTCGTACACCGCTGTACTGATCAGGAACGTGCTGATCGATTTGCTTCGCAAGCATTGCGGAAGAGGGGGGAAGAAACCGAGGGAAGTTGCGGTGGATACCTTTCCGGAAGGATCGGGCGCGACCGGGTGGAAGCAGACTCGAACTCCCGACCGTGATTTGATGCTCCAGGAATGTCATGTCGCGATCGAGAATTTGGAAGAGAAACATCAGGAGATGTTCAATCTGCGTTTCTATCACGGTTTGCGGGAATGGGAGTGCGCCGAGGAATTGGGAGTAGATGAGCGAACCGTCCGCCGGCGGTGGCGCGAAGCTCAGTTGGCGTTGGAGGCGGCATTGGACCGGTAACTGAGCCGTGCCGGTTGATTCTTCGGGGAACGTTCGGCAAGCCAGTTAGAGCCGTTCACCGGATCACGGATGCGGATGGTCGGCGACTTTCGGTTGCAATCTCGTGATGCCGGGGCGGGGAGGGGATATCGTAAAGTCGCATGTCGCATCATCAGGAAAAAGGGGAGTCTTCGTTTCGGTCTGACGAAACGGGAGAGTCGAAGGACGCCGAGGCCGCGCTGGAAGCATTGGTGGACCGTTGGGAAACTCAAAGACGAGGGGGCCGGACGCCGACCGCCGACGAGCTTTGCACGGAACGTCCCGAGTTGAAGGAGGAATTGGCCAGGCGTATCTCCCGGTTGGAGAAAGTGAACCGGTTGCTGGAAGCGGGCGGTTTCGAAGATGCCCCGGAAGAAACTCTTTCCTACCGGGAAGTATCGTTGAATCAGGAATTGGACGTGCTCAATTACTTCGATCTGGGAGGCATGGGAGTCTTGTGCCTAGCCCGGGATCGGGAGTTGAAACGCGAAGTCGCCGTGAAGTTCCTCAAGCCTTCCGGCGATAATCCGGTCAATCGGGAGAGATTCTTGAGTGAGGCCAGAGTGGCGGCGCGGATGACTCATCCGGGTATCCTCCCGGTTTACGGTTTCGGTCGCTCCGCGGACGGCCTGCCCTTTTATGCGATGCGGCACGTTACCGGTTCGACCTTCGAACAGGCTATTGAAGATTATCATTTCGGCCGAAGAAATCGAAATTGCAGAGAGCAGGAACGGGTACTGCGGGGACTGCTCGGTCACTACGCGTTCGTGGCTCAAACCGTCGCCTACGCTCATGAATGCGGCGCGTTGCATTGCGACCTCAAGCCGCAAAATATTTTATTGGGCGCCTACGGCGAAACTTACGTGATCGACTGGGGATTGGCGGTGGGGGTCAGGCCGACTCGCGGAAAGCTCGAGGATTTTACCGAGCACCGAAAAATTTCCGGGATGGGGACCGAAGGCTACAGCCATCCGCAACAACTGACCGGCGGAGTCGAACCGAATCCGACTTGGGACATCTACAGTCTGGGAGCGATACTGCACAAGTTGTTAACCGACCGCATGCCCGGATTGCCGGCGGCGACCGATAACTCTTCTGTTTCCGGCGGCAGGAGCCGATCGGGGCTATCGAAATCGAGAGCTCGGGAACCTTCGATTCCGGCGGCGTTGAAAAGTATCTGTCGGCACGCTTTGAGTGAGGGTAAGGCTTCGTTCAACTATCGGAGGGCGAAAGATTTGGCCGATGACGTTCAACGTTATCTGGCGGGCGATATGGTCACGGGGCATGCCGAAACGGTGACTGAAAAAGTGTTGCGGTGGCAGCGCAGTTATCAGGGCGCGACTCGGATGGCCGGAGGCCTGTTGATCATGTTATTCTCGGTGCTGATCGTCGGATTGTTTTCGTTGTGGCATTTTACGGGAGCGACCGAGCAGAAGACTCGCGATTCGTTGGAAACGGCCGTTCGGTTCGCGGCTCAGACCGTCGCCTTGGAGATGAGCAACCGTTGGCAGGCGTTAAATCTCGCGGCTCGAGACTCCCGGTTGGTCGAAGCATTGGCGACGTCGGTCCACGAATCCGTTGCCGTACGCAATGTCCTGAGCAATCGGCTGGAAAATCACGTCAACACGTTCGGAGAGTTTCGTTCGGCTTCCTGGTTTTTATGCGATCACGAGGGCGATCAGGTAGCCCGGTATCCGCCGAGCCGCGCTCCCGGATTGAATTACGCTCATCGGGATTATTTTCACGGGAACGGGAAGGATCTGGACCGAATCGAATCGGGGCAACCCTTACCGGGCAACCCGCCTTATATTCGGGAACCTTACCATTCGATCGTTTATCGCAGCACTTCCGACGGCACGCTCAAAGTGGCTTATTCGGTCCCGGTTTTCCTCAATCCGGGTAGCGACGAACGGCAGTTTTTGGGGGTGATCGGGATGTCGGTCGAATTGGGCGAATTCAGTTTTCTGCAGGAGGCTTCTCTCGAGGGGCACCGTCTGATTTTGGTCGATTTGCGTGAGGACGTTTTGTCGGGAGCCGCGGCCAGGGGCTTGATCCTGCATCATCCGGATTTGAGGGAACTGATCTGGGATTCGAAGCGGAAACAGCAGCTCTATCGAGTTGCCGACGGCATGGTGGCGCGACTGCGCATGCTGCCGATGGACGGGGCGAGTTTCCATTTGAAAGATTTTGCGGATCCTATCTCTCCTGCCGAGCGGGGTTCTCTGGCGGCCTTCGCCAAGGTCGTGGTCGGCGACCGGCTCGGTCCGGGAAGGGATTCGGGTTGGGCGGTGATCGTTCAAGAAAAACGCTGAGACGATTTCCGTTTGAGGCCGACATCGACGCAGCTGGCGTCGGCGAGGCGTTTTTCGTTTGAGACGGCGAGTCGCTCACCGACCACGGTGGCGCGGTTGACGGACGGTCAAGTTGATATCGAAGATTGCGATAGGGGCCGGCTTTGGCGGCATGATAGGTGGTGATCAAGGGAGCCGACGGGAGCCGGAATCCAGAGTGCGGCCGGAGCAATCGTCGTTTCGTGAGCCGAATCCTTGATGGAATCATTCGAACTATATTCGCTCCGTTTTTTTTTCGATCATCGAATATCGATCGAATAGTTTCGGTTTGAGCCGATTTCGTAACCGAACGTTCCTGATCTGGGAGATCGACGAGAGCAGCGGACGGCGGTCGGAAAGCGACATTTTTCGCCATGGGATAGGCGAGGACGGTTCCGATTCGCAGTATGATCGCCAGTACAGGAAGAGGTAATTCGGGTGGGATTGGAGTCGGCGATAATCGAGAGGCGATGACGGTTGACGAAAAGTGTTTTCGGTTCGTCGGGGGTAATTGCGTGAGTTAGGTTACCAACGGCGACCGGAGGTTTTCTTTCGATTTCGGCTTGGTCGCGAGCAATAACGGACGGTTAAACCGGTTCCACGGGATACTGTTGAGTCCATGAAAGTTTGGTTAGAGAATCGGTTTAATTTGACGGAGCGCGGTTCGACGGTCCGCAAGGAGTTGACGGCCGGACTGACGACGTTTTTGACGATGATCTACATCGTCATCGCCAATCCCCAGATTTTGAGTGACGCGGGCATGGATTACGGTGCCGTGTTTGTTGCTACCTGCCTGATCTCGGCTTTGGCCACGTTGGGAATGGGACTGTTCGTCAACTATCCGATTGCCTTGGCGCCGGGCATGGGAATCAACGCCTTCTTCAGTTTTACCGTGGTCGGGCACTTGGGGTACGATTGGCAAGTAGCGTTGGGAGCGGTGTTCCTTTCCAGCGTGATCTTCGTCGTTTTGAGTGTGCTGCCGGTAAGACGCTGGATCGTTGAAGCCATTCCTCGGGGCTTGAAATTAGCCATCTCGGCCGGGATCGGATTTTTTCTGGGGATTATCTCGTTGAAGAATGCGGGAATCATCCAGGGAAACGAGATCACGTTGGTAACCATGGGCGATTTGAATACCTGGACTCCTTGGTTATCGTTGACGGGATTTTGCGTTATCGTGGTCTTGGCGGCCCGAGGCGTCCCGGGAGCGACTCTCCTCGGAATCTTGGGAGTGACGGGGCTTGGCATAGCCTTGGGTATTTCCCAGTGGGACGGGAGTTTGCTGGCGCTTCCTCCCGATCCGATGCCTACGTTCCTTCAGTTGGATATTGGCGGAGCGCTGAAACTCGGTTTGATCGTGGTCATTCTGTCTTTTTTGATTGTCGATATTTTCGATACCACCGGCACGTTGATCGGAGTCAGTCAGCAGGCGGGTTTGCTGGATCAACAGGGGAGGTTGCCCCGCATGAATCGAGCCATGATCGTCGATTCGACCGCGACTATGGCGGGTTCCTTGGCGGGAACTTCTCCGGTGACCAGTTATATCGAAAGCGCTTCCGGGGTCGCCGCGGGCGGTCGGACGGGATTGACCTCCGTTACGGTGGCGTTCTTATTTCTCGGTTGTCTGTTTTTCGAACCGTTGGCTAAGTCGATTCCCGCTTACGCTACGGCGCCGGCCATACTGTTCGTCGCTTGTTTGATGGCGCGACCGTTGGGGCAACTGCCCTGGGACAATCTTACCGAATACGCTGCGGCCATCGTAACCGTGATCGCCATTCCACTGACTTATTCGATCTCCGACGGCATCGGGTTCGGATTCATCACTTATGCCGCCGTGAAGTTACTTGCAGGGCGTTGGAGAGAATGCTCGCTGGTGATGTATATTCTGGCTGCGGTATTTATGGGAAAGTTTCTTTTTCTGTAACTGCCTACGTATGGGATTTGCCTTTTTTTGATAAGAATGCCCCATTTGCTCGTGAGTGCCGGTTCAATCCTGGCAAAGTTAGGCGGCCTGCAACTTAACGGCCAGTTCTTTTGCGGAAAGTGCCAGAGTTTGGATGATTTCCCATCTTCGTTTTTTGGCAGTGCTAATGACGCTGTACAAAGCGACGAAATCTCGAGCGCCTTCTTCGGTGCGAAAGCAACCGAAGATTTTCATGCAGAGTTTCATCATTCTCAAGTCGCGTTCGGCCAAATTGTTGGTAAAAGGGATGTTCCAATCCCTCACAAACCGAAGGAAATCCTTTTTTTATCCTGGAGCCGTAACGCTAGATTATGGCCGGGGCGTCGTTTCTTCCTGCCGCGCTTACGAGCAGATACGAATGGATTTTCCTCATGATAGGTTATCGCCAGCGCCAACAATTCACCATATCTGCGATCGATTTTTTGCCAGATCTCCTCCGAAACGAAGGGCGAACCTCGATTGCCGGCTCGAGCGGCGCGGTATCAATCTTTGCAAAAGTAATGTCATAATTGATCAGGAATTTATTAATCCGAAAAATGAAAAATATTTATTTTTTTTTGCAACGTTTTTTGTATTGAGAATGGTAACTGCCTACGTATGGGATGCCTTTTTTTGACAAGAATGACCCATTAGTTCGTGAGTGCCGGTTCAACCCTGGCAAAGTTAGGCGGCCTGCAACTTAACGGTCAGTTCTTGTGCGGAAAGTGCCAGAGTTTGGATGATTTCCCACCCTCTTTTTTTGGCAGTGCTGATGACGCTGTACAGAGCGACGAAATCTCGAGCGCCTGCTTCGGTGCGAAAGCATCCGAAGATTTTCATGCAGAGTTTCATCATTCTCAAGTCGCGTTCGGCCAAATTGTTGGTAAAAGGGATGCTCCAATCCCTCACAAACCGAAGGAAATCCTCTTTTTTATCCTGGAGCCGTAACGCTAGATTATGACCGGGGCGTCGTTTCTTCCTGCCGCGCTTACGAGAAGATACCAGTGGATTCTCCTCATGATAGGTTATCGCCAGCGCCAACAATTCACCATATCGGCGATCGATTTTTTCCCAGATCTCATCCGAAACGAGGGGCGAACCTCGATTGCCGGCTTGAGCGGCGCGATATTTTGCTCGCCGAACGTATCGTTCCAGCAGTAGCAGGAACCGATGCATTTTTTGAGCCCAATTCTCGCCTTGTTCCATGACCGCTTGCAATTCCCGCAATAGATGAGCATTGCAGTACCCATGAATAAGATCCGTCATTTTCGCATAGGAAGGCATGCAGTCATGAACCACTCGTCCCTGGAGGGACTCAAACATGGCGCCGCGGGTGGGCGAAATGCGATAGCACGTCAGGGTCAGAGTGCTCATGACGTGCAGCCACCAAAGGCGACCGCCGATGCGAAAACCAGTCTCGTCCAGATGCTTGGTCTCGGTTCCTTGCGCCACCTGTCGCTCCAGTTCCTGGAGCACTTGAGCGATCAGTTTCGCCGCCCGTTGACACATCTTCTTGACCGTGGCTGAGGAGAGGTCGACCTTCAAAAGCACGCGCATAATGTCCACGACTCGCCGCTCGGGCAGGAATTGAGCGACCCGCAGATAGATCACTTTCGCGGTCAAAATCGGGCCGAACTGGATCGGCCCGTCAACTCCCTTGGGAAAGGCGGCCTTGACCCGCTTGCCGCATTTCGGACAAGAGCAACTGTGAGCTCGATACTCCGTGTATTCCAGTTGGCGATTCGTCTCATTCTCGTCCAGAACTTGTCGCTTCTCGCAAGTCGAATCCCATTCGGTATCTGACTCGAGAGTTTCCCCGCAATGCGGGCAGACCTCCGGGTACCGATCCTGGTGATGATCCGGATGCGAACCTTGTTCCATGGTCCGGCCTTGATGTCCGGGTTGGCCACCTAACGGTTTCTTTTCGCACTGGCGTTTAGGTTGGCCGTTGACGGTGGCGTTTTTCTTTTTCAACCCATCCGAAGAAGGCGGCTTGCTGCTGTTGCTACTGTCCTTGGCGGCTTGTTGCTTTAACTCCGTGATGGTTTCCGTTAATTCGCCAACCAAGGCGAGCTGCTCCTCTAATTGTTCCTGGAGCTTTTTCTCCCCGGAAGCGGCACCGTCGGACCGTTCGGCGGTTGCCGATTCGGAAGGGAACGTCGAAGCGCCGTCTGGAATAGTTGCCGCGGCGTTACCATTCTCCCAGCGGACTTTTTCCTCCTTCAATTCGGTGATCTGATCCTTTTGCCGCTGGACCAAAAGTTCCAATTCTCGATTCCGGCGAAGAAGTTCCTGAATTCGCTGCCGCAACTCCTTGATTTTTGATTTCAGCAGCGGAAACTGCTGGAATAAGAATAGAAAGAGATTGATCCCCCGAGCCGGTTTCGTTTGAGGATTGCTGGAAGTCGATTCTGTTTGATTTGCAGAAACGCTCGCCATGACCCATAATAGCACGGTTCGAGCGTTTCCGCAAGGAAAATTGAATATCGGATACGTAGGCAGTTACTGAGAATGTCTATAAAGACGTGAACGATAAACCAACTCAATCTTCTCGTAATCACTATACCTATGAACTACGAACAACTGCGGTAGAAGCTGTTAAAAATGGCTCAACCGTAGCTGAAGTTGTCAGTGTAATGGGTATGTCTGCACGCACAGTATTTCGCTGGCTCGTTTGGTTTTCGACTGGGAGTTACGAAGGACTCAAAGACAATCCTAAATCAGGACGTCCCCGTAAGATTACAGAAGAAATGGCTCAATGGTTATACAACGCGGTGACTATGGGAAATCCCAAGCAATTTCAATTCGACTTTTGCCTGTGGAGTCTCAAAACCATGCAAGTGTTATTGAAACAACAATTCGGGGTGTCGGTTCACGTTTCCACCATCAGTCGATTGCTTCATTCTATGGGATTAACTCCCCAGCGCCCCATCCACAAGTCTTACAAACAAAACCAGAAGAAAATCAAACGGTATCTGGAGATGTTTCCGGGCTTGAAACAACGAGCTGAGCAAGAGAATGCCCTAATTCTCTTTTTGGATGAAGCGTCAGTCCGAGCTGATTATCATCGAGGAACTACTTGGTCTCGAATCGGTGTCACGCCGGTAGTTCGAGATGCCGGGGATCGCTATTCGATTAAACTAGTTTCAGCCATATCCGCTGACGGGCGGATGATATTTAACATTTTCAAAGGAAAAATGAATGCCCAGCGTTTTTGTGAGTTTTTATCGAAACTCTCTAAGGATGTGGGACGGAAAATAATTGTTGTTTGTGATAACGCCAGCTATCATACAGCAGATTATACCCAAGAGTTCGTAGCCGAAAACGATAGTATTGAAATGAAATATCTTCCTCCATACAGCCCTGAATTAAATCCCGATGAGCAGGTTTGGAACCATTTAAAGCAAAGATTAGCTAAAATAATGATACCCAACAAAAAGACGATGCAACAGAAAATTCAAAACATTATGCAATCCATCCAAAAGAAAATGGGAATGGTCCAATCATACTTTAAATTGGATGATACTCGATATATAATTACATGACATTACTTTTGCAATGATTGATATTTTGCTCGACGAACGTATCGTTCCAGTATTAACAGGAACCGATGCATTTTTTGAGCCCAAATCTCGCCTTGTTCCATGACCGCTTGCAATTCCCGCAACAGATGAGCATTGCAGTACCCATGAATGAGATCCGTCATTTTCGCATAGGAAGGCATGCAGTCATGAACCACTCGTCCCTGGAGGGATTCAAACATGGCGCCGCGGGTGGCCGAAATGCGATAGCAAGTCAGGGTCAGAGTGCTCATGACGTGCCGCCACCAAAGGCGACCGCCGATGCGAAAACCAGTCTCGTCCAGATGCTTGGTCTCGGTTCCTTGCGCCACCTGCCGCTCCAGTTCCTGGAGCACTTGAGCGATCAGTTTCGCCGCCCGTCGACACATCTTCTTGACCGTGGCTGAGGAGAGGTCGACCTTCAAAAGCACGCGCCTAAGGTCCACGACTCGCCGTTCGGGCAGGAATTGAGCGACCCGCAGATAAATCACTTTCGCGGTCAAAATCGGGCCGAACTGGATCGGCCCGTCAACTCCCTTGGGAAAGGCGGCCTTAGCCCGCTTGCCGCATTTCGGACAGGAGCAACTGTGAGCTCGATACTCCGGGTACTCCAGTTGGCGATTGGCTTCATTCTCGTCCAGAACTTGTCGCTTCTCGCAAGTCGAGTCCCAAGCGACATCTGAACCGAGAGTTTCACCGCAATGCGGGCAGACCTTCGGGTACCGATCCTGGTGATGATCCGGATGCGAACCTTGTTCCATGGTCCGGCCTTGATGTCCGGGTTGGCCCCCTAACGGTTTCTTTTCGCACTGGCGTTTAGGTTGGCCGTTGACGGTGGCGTTTTTCTTTTTCAACCCATCCGAAGAAGGCGGCTTGCTGCTATTGCTACTGTCTTTGGCGGCTTGTTGCTGTAACTTCGTGACGGTTTCCGTTAATTCGCCAACCAAGGCGAGCTGTTCCTCTAATTGTTCTTGGAGCATTTTCTCCCTGGAAGCGGCGCCGTGGGACCGTTCGGAGGTTGCTGATTCGGATTCGAACGTCGAAGTGCCGTCGGGAATAGTTGCCGCGGCGTTACCATTCTCCAAGCGAACTTTTTCCTCCTTCAATTCGGTGATCTGATCCTTCAGCCGCTGGACCAAAAGTTCAAATTCTCGAATCCGGTGAAGAAGTTCCTGAATTCGCTGCCGCAACTCCTTGATTTTTGATTTCAGCAGAGGAAACTGCTGGAATAAGAATAAAAAGAGCTTGATCCCCCGAGATGGTTTCGTTTGAGGATTGCTGGAAGTCGGTTCTGTTTGATTTGCAGAAACGCTCGCCATGATGCATAATCGCATGGTTCGAGCGTTTTTGCAAGGAAAAATGAATATCGGATGCGTAGGCAGTTACAAAAAAACTCGATTTAGATCGAGCTCGGAGTGGTGCGTTCTGAGCTCGTTCGTCTATCGGGCGAAACGCAAAATAAATCATCTGATCAAGGGAAAAAGTGAAATTTTATCTGAAATCAGTCTTGAAAATTCGTTTTTCGACCATATTTAACATATTTATAAATAAATTTCACACAATTACTATTTGGCCTGATTTCAGTGGGAATTGCTGCAGACGATGGGAAAAGGGGCACGATTTGAGGCTGACCAGAAACGGCCGCGACGCTTACGGGAACCACGGGGCAGGGCTCGGAATCGCGAGTCGTCGGGACGCTGGCAGGTATCGTCGGCCTCAGTTCCGGAGGGTAGGCTCTGGGCGTCGGGAGACCAGCCGCTCAGGATGGCTATCGCGGTCCATTCTTAACCGAAATAACCTGAAAATAAAAACGCACGGTTTCTCGAAATAATGTTGTAGTAAATAACACTAATGTCTGAATGATTTCGAGGTCTTCGCCTCGGCATCCGGAGACGAAAACCACCGTTTTTACAGGGAAAAAGGGAGTCCCGGGATACCTGGGCAGTTACTTGAGTACTGGCATTATCGAAGCGGCAACGGAAGTAGCAACTGTTAGCGATAATCGAGTTTCCGCGAAAATCAAAGATCGATATCGATCCGGGATATGAATTGTTGGTCGTTGATTGAGCTCAAATTCGATTGAGGATGTGATCGAGTCGGTCCATGGTTTTATCCTTTTCGAGATATTCTGCATAGGCCTTTTGCGCGTTACGGATGAGTGAGTCGTAATGGACGATTCGGCTGCCCGGAGCAATGGCAATCATTGACGACTTGTAACGGCCGATTTTGTTGATTTCTTCGTCCACGGTACTGCCGAGAACAAAGACAACTTCAATGTCTGGATGCTTTTCGTCTTGCCCGAGAAGTATTTTTTCGAGTTTGTCGACGTAGGTCATTCCTTGTCTTAGCAATTCGATAAGTTTCATTTTTCTGTTCGCTCTTTTGAGTTCGACGATAATATGCTTTCCGGCGCTGGTGCGATAGGCAATATCGATCCGGCCGAGTTTTTCCTTTTGGGTCAAATCCTTTACGATCACGCCTTCCTTGATCAGGTTCGACTCCATCGTTTCGCTAGCGGCGACTCGTTCCCAAGACGGGTCCAACAGCCAAAGATGATCAAACAGGAATTCTTGAATCACTTTTTCTTTGGCGTCGTTATCGACGATGCTTTGAAATTTCTCGATCGCTTCGAGGCGGGATTTGACGATATCGCAGTAGAGCGCTCCTTCCAACGAATCTCGATCGGCCAGCACTCGCAACAGCTTATCGACGTCTTGGACGCTTTCGACCAGTTGCTTGGTAGATTCCCGAAGCCGCATCCGTTCGAAAGCTAAAATTCCGTGACGGTACAAAAGTTTTCGATTGGTTTCGTCGTCGATCGGTAACGCACTCAACTTCGCTATCAGAGTTTCTGCGTAAGGGCGAAATTTTGGTGACAAGGTGTCGAGCCATTCTTCGAGAACCGGAGAAGTTTTTTTAGCCGCTTTGACTTCGTGTTGGCGGCGCCATTCGATCCAGCGTCGTTCGATCTGTTGGAGGTTGATCCTGAGAAAATCCGCTAATTTGATATAACGTTGGTCGTCTTCCTGGATTCGTTGTCGATCGCTGGTGGCAATATCCGGCTGGTCGTCTTGATCCATAAAATTAGCTTCGATCTGCCCGGTGAGATACTTGGTGTACAGTTTTCCGTCGTTAACCTGGTCAAGGATATTCGCATGGATCAGTCGTCCCCTCGCTAAGATTACGATTCCGTTGAGATTACCGGTGCCTTTATTATCTAGTTGCTTGGGTTGCCGGGCAGTTCCGATCCAGCCTCGTAGCTTCCAATCGGCAGGCCAGTTTTCGTCGCGATGAGGCAATATTTCTTGTTCCAGCACCTGGTTGTCAGTCGACTTTTCCAATTCGTAGCCGCCGAACTTCCAGAGAAATTGAACGATCGGGAGATCGCCTCGATCTTCCGTGGTGACCGGTTGGCCATTGATTTTGATTTGAAAGTCGAATTGTTCGCCGATGATAGAAAAGCGGCGCGCCAGGCGTTTTCGAATGTTGGCGACAGCGTGATCGATCCGCTGACGTTTGATATTCTGCAGTGCGATTTTCGTCCCGGAGGCGACGGCGACATCGTTTGTCGGCAAGGATGCGGGCCGGTAGCATGGCTCATGGTTTTTCACCGATTCGAGGATTCCGGCTACGCTCATACGTAAACCGTGACGTTGCCCGTCTTTAGCCGAATGCACTTCGATTCGGTCGGCGACCGAAAACAGCGAGAGTTTCCCCAAGCCCTTGCGCCCCATGATTTGCCGGCCTTTGTCCGTTAATTTGCGGGGCAACGATTTGTCTTCTCGGCGGCGATAACCGATTCGCAGATATTTTTTATTCATGTCGTCGATGGTCATTCCGATACCGTCGTCGGTAATGACGATGCTATCGGCTTTTGCGTCGATTCGGATATCCACGGTTCGGGCGTCAGCGTCCCAGGCGTTGGCGACGGCTTCGGTTAGCACAGCCGCCAGGTTGCTATAGAGGTTGATTCCGAGATGTTCGAGGGCACTCAGATTAACCGTCATGAGATAGGGCTCCTCCGACTCACGGAGGTTTTCATCGATAATGTCTTGCCTCAGTTGTTGATGATCGTCGTAGACTAGGGGTTCTTCTTGTTGAGGAGTCATAGCAGAATTTGAATTGGAGTCGATCTGTTTCGTTTCGATCAAGTGTTCCGAGTAATCGCAATTGATTGATATTATAACCGGTTAACGATGTCCTCGAGCTGGTCCATCGTCTCGTTTTTTTCGAGATATTCCGCGTAGGCCTTTTGCGCGTGTCGGATCAGCGAGTCATAAAAAACAACCCGGCTGCCCGGAGATATTCCGATCATGAATGACTTGTAACTACTGGGACTTTCCTTCATATCCTCAACGGGTTCGCCGGGAACGAAAACGATTTCGATATCCGGCGATTTATTTCCCTCTTTGAATAGAATTTTTTCAACTTTTTGACGTAGCCATGTCCTTGTACTACTAAATCTATGAGATCTATTTTCCTAGTTGCCCTTTTGAGTTCGATGATAATATGCTTTCCGGCACTGGTGCGATAGGCATTATCGATCCGGCCGAGTTTTTCCTTTTTGGTCAAATCCCTTACGATCACGCCTTCTTTGATCAGGTTCGACTCCATCGTTTCGCTAGCGGTGACTCGTTCCCAAGCCGGGTCCAACAGCCAAAGATGATCGAACAGGAATTCTTGAATCACTTTTTCTTTGGCGTCGTTATCGACGATGCTTTGAAATTTCTCGATCGCTTCGAGGCGGGATTTGACGATATCGCAGTAGAGCGCTCCTTCCAATGAATCTCGATCGGCCAGCACTCGCAACAGCTTATCGACGTCTTGGACGCTTTCGATCAGTTGCTTGGTAGATTCCCGAAGCCGCATCCGTTCGAAAGCTAAAATTCCGTGACGGTACAAAAGTTTTCGATTGGTTTCGTCGTCGATCGGTAACGCACTCAACTTCGCTATCAGAGTTTCTGCGTAAGGGCGAAATTTTGGCGGCAAGATGTCGAGCCATTCTTCGAGGGCCGGAGAAGTTTTTTTAGCCGCTTTGACTTCGTGTTGGCGGCGCCATTCGATCCAGCGTCGTTCGATCTGTTGGAGGTTGATCCTGAGAAAAGCCGCTAATTTGATATAACGTTGGTCGTCTTCCTGGATTCGTTGTCGATCGCTGGTGGCAATATCCGGCTGGTCGTCTTGATCCATAAAATTAGCTTCGATCTGCCCGGTGAGATACTTGGTGTACAGTTTTCCGTCGTTAACCTGGTCAAGGATATTCGCATGGATCAGTCGTCCCCTCGCTAAGATTACGATTCCGTTGAGATTACCGGTGCCTTTATTATCTAGTTGCTTGGGTTGCCGGGCAGTTCCGATCCAGCCTCGTAGCTTCCAATCGGCAGGCCAGTTTTCGTCGCGATGAGGCAATATTTCTTGTTCCAGCACCTGGTTGTCAGCCGACTTTTCCAATTCGTAGCCGCCGAACTTCCAGAGAAATTGAACGATCGGGAGATCGCCTCGATCTTCCGTGGTGACCGGTTGGCCATTGATTTTGATTTGAAAGTCGAATTGTTCGCCGATGATAGAAAAGCGGCGCGCCAGGCGTTTTCGAATGTTGGCGACAGCGTGATCGATCCGCTGACGTTTGATATTCTGCAGTGCGATTTTCGTCCCGGAGGCGACGGCGACATCGTTTGTCGGCAAGGATGCGGGCCGGTAGCATGGCTCATGGTTTTTCACTGATTCGAGGATTCCGGCTACGCTCATACGTAAACCGTGACGTTGTCCGTCCTTAGCCGAATGCACTTCGATTCGGTCGGCGATCGAAAACAGCGAGAGTTTCCCCAAGCCCTTGCGCCCCATGATTTGCCGGCCTTTGTCCGTTAATTTGCGGGGCAACGATTCGTCTTCCCGGCGGCGATAACCGATTCGCAGATATTTTTTATTCATGTCCTCGACGGTCATTCCGATACCGTCGTCGGTAATGACGATGCTATCGGCTGTTGCGTCGATTCGGATATCTACGGTTCGGGCGTCAGCGTCCCAGGCGTTGGCGACGGCTTCGGTTAGCACGGCCGCCAGGTTGCTATAGAGGTTGATTCCGAGATGTTCGAGGGCACTCAGATTAACCGTCATGAGATAGGGCTCCTCCGACTCACGGAGGTTTTCATCGATAATATCTTGCCTCAGTTGTTGACGATCGTCGTAGACTCGAGGTATTTCTTGTTGCCTAGTCATGGCAGGGGATTAATTGGAATCGCTTGGATTCCGAAATTAAATGCTGCCACCGGTTCGTTCCCTTCGGCGCATCGAATCCGGGAATATCGAAAGAAATGAAAATTGGATTGTTCTTTTTTTTAGCGTAACAACGTTTCGTATCTACTTACGCACCCACGGTGCGATGCCGGATAATCTTTTGTCAATAGAGAATATCTCGAGCGAACTGGCTTTCATGCGGCTGCCAGGATCAGGGCTTGGATGGGGGCAGGCAGGCGGGCGAAGCTTTCGTCAATTAAAGCGAATTGAGCGACTGATCGATGATTTCGACGAGATAACCGGGTAACATGCCCAACCAAAGCATCCCAAGAATACTGATTACGATGACGATCTGCAGCGTCAAATGGGTCGGGATCGGGGAAGTCAGGGGAGTCCGCCGGGGCCAGTACATGGCGCGGATTATGCCGAAATAATAGTAGATCGAGATCGCCACGCCGACGATCGCTACGCCGGCGAGCAAATAGTGCAGGGCGAAATTCGGCCCCTGTTCGAGGACCGCCAGGAACAGGAGGAATTTGCCGAAGAAGCCGGCCAAGGGCGGGATTCCGGCAAGCGAAACCACGGCCAGCGCCATGGCCAGGGCCAGCAGCGGGGATCGTTTGCCCAAGCCGTAAAGGATGGAAAGGTCGTCGGTGTCCGTTTCCCGGCTGACGATCGTGATGACGGCGAAAGCTGCCATGGCCGTGAACAAGTAGCCGCCGAAGTAGAACAGGATTGCTTCCGCACCCGCTTGGCTCCCGGTCGCTAAACCCATCGCCAAGTAGCCGGCGTGGGCGATTCCCGAGTAACCCAACAGTCGTTTGAGGTTGCGTTGCGGCAAGGCGCAAAGATTGCCGTAGAGGATAGTGGCGGCGGCGATCAGAATCAGCAAGTCGGCCGGCATCGGCAACCCGGAAAGATTCAGGCGCAGCAACAGGGCGAATCCGGCGGCTTTGGATCCGATGGCCAAAAAGGCGGTGATCGGCGCCGGGGCGCCTTGGTAGACGTCCGGAGCCCAGAACTGCCAAGGAAACACGGCAATCTTGAATCCCAGTCCGACCAAGATCAGGAGCATGCCCAGTTGGAACAGCGGCGACGTTCGGGTCGCTTCGGTCGCCTCGGCGATTTCGGGCAGGGACATGCTGCCGGCGGTCCCGTAAACCAGCGCCATTCCGTAAACCAGGAAACTGGAGGACAGCGCTCCCAGAATCAAATACTTGACGCCGGCTTCCAGCGAAGCGGTCCGGTGGCGGAGAAAGCCGGTGAGAATGTAAAAGCAGATGGCGATCAATTCCAGCGCCACGAACGCCAAGACGAAATGATTGGCCGAGGCGGCGAACATCATGCCCGAAAGGGCGAAAATCGTGATGGTGTAAAACTCGGAGATGCCCGTGGGGATTCGCGGCGCGAATTCCCTGGCCAGCAAGAGCACGCCGATCGCGGTCAGCAGAAACAGCCGTTTGAAAAACAAGGCCAGGCCGTCGTGAACGAACAGGCCGGTGAAGGCCGTTTCGGGCGTTTGGGGAATTTCGATGAGAAAGGAACCGCCCAGGATCAGAACCAACCCGGCGACGGCGAAATATCCCAGCGACCGTTTCCCGGCGGGCGGCGTCCATAGGTCGAGCAGCAACACGGCCAAGCCGAGAAACACTACGGAGATCTCCAGGATGCAGAGCGAAAGATTCATCGGTTGGTCGCTTCCGTTTCCGGTGCGGGCGGCAGAATCGCGACGGCGGATGCCGGGTTGATCAGCGGGCGCACGCTCCGCTCGATGGCATCCGTCAGGATTCGGGGGTAGCAGCCGAAAATCAGCAACAGAGCGATCAGCAGCGCGCAAGGAAACTTCAAGGCCGCGCTTTGCATGTCGCCGAGTCCGCGGTTCCGGTCGTCGACCCGGCCGTGGAGGATGTGGCTGACGGCCCGCAAGCAATACAGCGCGCCGATGATCAAGGCGCCCCAGGCCCCGGCGACCGCGAACCAGGGCAACGAATCCCAGGCTCCGAACAAAACCAGGATTTCTCCCGCGAAATTAGCGAAGCCGGGAACGCCGCAGGCGGCCAGCAGGGCGAGGAACAAACAGGTGCCGAAAAACGGCACCTGGCTAAGCAGGCCGCCCAGTTCCTGAATTTCCGCCGATCCCTTGCTGTGCTCCAGCCAGCCGCTCAGGCGAAAGGCCAGGGCCGCCAGCAATCCGTGGGCGATCATGATGACCACGGCGCCGGTGATGCCGGCCAAGCTCAAGCTGGCAATGCCCAGAAAGGCCAACCCCATATGCGCTACGCTGGAATTGCCGATGAGCAGATGGAGATTGCGCTGACGCATGGTTACCCACCCGCAATAGAGAATATTGCCGAGAGCCAGCAGGCAGAATATCTCCAGCCAGCGTCCTAAACCTTCGGGAGCCAGCGGAACGGCCAAGCGGACTAAACCGTAGAGTCCGAATTTCTTGAGGGCGCCGGCATGAAGCATGGCGGTGGCCGTGGGAGCCGAGGCGTAACCGATCGGAGCCCAAGTGTGGAAGGGCCAGAGCGAGACCAGAATTCCGAACCCGAGCAGCAGCAACCCGAAAATGGCGGTTTGTTGGTTGACCGGGATAGGCCGTTCCTTCGCTTCCTGGATCATCTCGGCCATGCCGAAACTGGACGCTCCGGTATGTTGGTAGAGCATGACCAGCCCCACCAAGGCGATCAGAGCGCCGCCGGTCAGGTAGATGGTCAGTTTGAACGCGGCGTATTGCCGGCGCTCGCCTCGTCCCCAGATGCCGATCATGACGAAGGTCGGCACGAGCGCCAATTCATGGAAAAAATAGAAAAAGAACACGTCGAGCGACGCGAAGGCGCCCAGAACGCCGCCGGTCATGATCAGGAACAGGCAATTGAAAAGGCGCGGACGTTGGCGGATTTCGCTCAGGGCGCTGCCGGCCGCCAAGGCCACGGCCGCCGTCATTAATAGCAACCCGATATTGAGGCCGTCGGCACCGACGTGGAACGAGATGCCGAGCTGTTCGACCCAGGGGATTTGCTGTTGGAACCGGAAGGTTTCGCCGGGCTCGAGCCAGAAACTGACGAAGGCCCATCCCGCCAGGAGAAAGGTGATCCAGAGGGCGCCGTGAGTCACGTTCCGCCAGAGGCGTTCGCGCCGGTCCGGCATCAGCGCCAACAGGACGGCCCCGGCTAAGGGAACGGCAATGATGAAGGTCAACAGGGACATGACGGCTAGAATACCCAGGGGCGGAGAACGAAATAGAGAATCAGCGCGGTGCCGAGGGCGAACAGAAAGGTGTAGGCTCGAAGATTGCCGGTTTGCAACAATCGGAGCGCTCGGCCGGTTAGATCGGTGACGCCTGTCAGGCCGCGGATTGCCAAACCGGCGATCAGGTGCCGGTCGATCCAGAAAGCCAGCCGGGAGAGCGCTTCGTGAGTGACGTTGATGAGATGTTCGTAGATTTCGTCCAGATAGAAACGGTGGCGCAACGTTCGCGACAGGAAGCCGGAGAATTGCGCGAACGGATCGTTCGAAGCCCGGAAGTATAGGGTGACGGCTACGCTGAGGCCGAACATGAAAGCCAGAATGCTGAAAGCCACGGCCAGCAAGGTGTAGGCCGAGTCGACGGGAGAGGCGAAGCCGGCCGTTTGGGCGACGAAACTCTCGATCGGCAACCAGCCGGCCGCTACGGAAGCTAACGCCAGAATAATCAACGGGCGAATCATGGTGGCCGGCGATTCGACCGCTTCTCGAGCGGCGTCGCTGCGGCCCTCGCCTTCAAAGACGGCGAAATAAAGCCGGAACATGTACCAAGTGGTGAGCACCGCCACCAGGATGCCGATAAAGAACAAAGCCAGATTGCCGCCGAGCGCGGTGTCCGCGCTGGCGGCCAAGACGGCGTCTTTGCTGAAAAACCCGGATAGAGGAGGGAGTCCGCAGAGGGCCAGGGTCCCGATCAAGAATGTCCCGCGAGTCGTGGGCATGCGGCGGCGCAACCCTCCCATTTCCCAAATGTCCTGCCGATGGTGCAGGGCGCAAATGACCGAACCGGCTCCCAAGAATAGCAGCGCCTTGAAGCAAGCGTGCGTGGTCAAGTGGAACATCGCCGAGAGTGGAGCGTGAACGCCGACGGCCATTACCATGTATCCCAATTGGGACAGTGTGGAATAGGCGAGGATGCGTTTGATGTCGTTTTGTTGCAGTGCGATCAGGGCCGCCAGCAGCGAGGTCAGCGCGCCGAGCCAGGCGATCACCAGGAGCGCTTCCGGCGTGAACACGGGAAAGATGCGGCACAGGAGATAGACCCCGGCCGCGACCATCGTGGCCGCGTGAATCAAGGCGCTGACCGGAGTGGGACCTTCCATGGCGTCCGGCAACCAGACGTGCAACGGAAATTGCGCCGATTTGCCGACGGCGCCGCAGAACAACAACAAACCGATGGCGGTTGCCCCTGGTCCGAGGGCCGCGGGATCGTCGGCCAGCAGGTCCTTGATTTCGGAAAAGACCAGAGTGCCGGTGACGTTCTGGATCATGAGGATGCCGATCAGAAATCCGAAATCGCCGAGCCGGTTGACCAGAAACGCTTTGCGGGCGGCGGCCGCGGCGGCGGGCCGCTCGTACCAGAAACCGATCAGGAGATAACTGGAGAGGCCGACCAACTCCCAGAAAATAAACATCTGGACGAAATTGGTGGCCAACACGATGCCCAGCATGGAAAAGGTGAATAGGCTCAACCCGGCGAAATAGCGGGACCAACCCGGATCGTTCGCCAGGTAGGCTCGGGAAAACCAGTGGATCAGGCTGCCGACGCCGGTGACGACCAGCAGCATCAGAAGGCTTAACGAATCGAGTCGCACCCCGAAGGGCACCTGCAAGGTTCCCGCCGTCAGCCAGGTGAAATTCGTTTCGTTCGCGGCGCCGTCGCCGGCGAGATACGCGACGAAGAGCCAGAGGCTCAACCCGAATCCCGCGCCGACGGCGCCTAGCGAAAGGCCGGCGCTGAGGCCCCGGTAGCGCCGGGTCGCCAACAGGATGGCCGCCGCGGCGGCCAAAGGCAAAAACAGGATGAGCCAGGGAAGAGACGGCATGGACCGGTACTAGAGTTTCAGGGTGGCGATATCTTCCGTACTGGTCGTCTGGCGGCGCCGGAACAGGGCCACGATCAGGGCCAGCCCGATCGCGACTTCGGCGGCGGCGACAGCGATGATAAAGAAGACCAGCAACTGGCCGTCCAGATCGTTGTTGAACCGGGAGAAGGCCACTAGGGTGAGATTGGCCGCGTTGAGCATCAGCTCCAGCGACATGAACATCAGGATGAGATTGCGATGCAGGACCACTCCCAGCAAGCCCAGGCTGAAGAGCAGGGCGCTCACGATCAGGTAATGTTCCAAGCCGGTTTCCATTTACCTCAGTTGTTTCTTGCTCAGCAGGATGACTCCCATCATGGCCACCAGCAACAGCAGTCCCATGATTTCGAACGGCAGGACATAATCGGCGAACAGTTGATTGCCTAACTGCCGGGTCGTGCCTTCGATTTCCGGGGTCTTGCCGGCGCCCGGTTCGGCGACGGTAATCGTGGCGATAATGGCCGTGGCGATGGCGAGGGAGCCCAAGACGCCGCCGGTCAGTCCGAGCAGGCGGAACCGCTTTTGTTCTTCCTCCCGCAGATCCAGCAGCATGATCACGAACAGGAACAGGACGATGATGGCGCCGGCGTAAATCAGGATTTGAACGGCCGCCAGAAAGAAGGCGTGCAGCAAGACGTACAGGCCGGCCGTCGAGATGATGGCCAGAGCCAGGAACATGGCGCTGGTCACCGGATTGCGGCTGAAGGGATTGACGACGACCAACGCCCCGAAGAGCAAGGTGAACGAGGAAAGCAGATAGAAGAGAAGATCCGTCATGTCCGAACGATCGTCGGGGCGCTCAGTGGACGCCCTGTTCTTCGGCTTCCCGCTGTTTGCGTGCCCATTTGAGGATCCCGTCTTGATGAACGCCGCCCAATTCCAGCAGCTTGTCCTTGCCGTAGACCATTTCCTCCCGGGTCCGGCCGATCAGGGAATAGTCTTCTTGGAGAAAAATCGCTTCTTCCGGGCAAACTTCTTGGCAATAGCCGCAGAAGATGCATCGCAGCATGTCGATCCGGAAATCCTGCGGCTCCTTTTCGACGTTGCCGGCGGATTCGTTGATGTCTGGACCCGGCGGGTCGATGCGGATCGCTCGGGGCGGACAGACGAATTCGCATAATTGACAGGAAACGCATTTGGTGCGGCCGGCCTGATCCTTGACCAGATAAGGAGCGCCGCGGTAGCCGGTCGGTACGACCCAGCGTTCTTCGGGATACTGCATGGTGACCTTGCGCCGGAAAAAATGCCGCAGGGTCACTCGCAAGCCGGAGAGGATGGCCGGCAGGTAGAGGCGTTCCAGCCAGTTGAGTTTTTTGCGCGATACGATCATGACGGCCTCATCCTGCTGCGAGCCAGAGCCAGAGCGCGGTGACGATGATGTTCGCCAGCGCCAAAGGGAGAAAATATTGCCATCCGAGATGCATGAGTTGGTCGTAGCGGAAGCGCGGCATCATCCAGCGCACCCAGATGAAGAGCACCATGAAGGCGCCTAACTTGCCGAAAAAGATCCCGAGATGCAAGAGTCCTCCCCAGACGGAGGCCGCCGGTTGGTCCAACCCGAAAAAGGGCAGGGTCCAGCCGCCCAAAAACAAGGTGACCATCAGTGCCGAGACGGCGATCATCGCCGCGTATTCTCCCAGAAAGAACAGGGCGAATTTGATCGAACTGTACTCGGTGTGATAACCCGAGACGAGTTCCGATTCCGATTCGGGCATGTCGAACGGCAAGCGATTGGTTTCGGCGAAGGCGGCGACCAGAAAGATCACGAAGGCCAGCGGTTGCTTGAAGAGCAGCCAGCCGCCCTGGGCCTGGTACTCGATGACTTTGCCCAGATTGAGATCGCCGACCAGCAGGAAGAGGGGAACGACCGACATGCCCATCGCGATTTCGTAGGAGATCATTTGGGCGCTCGCCCGGATGCCGCCCAGAAAGGGGTATTTGGAATTGGAGGCGTAACCGGCCAGCACGATGCCGTAGACGCTGAGCGACACGATCCCGAAGGTATAGAGAATTCCGACGTTCAAATCGGCGATGACCATGTTCTGGGACCCCATGGTGGAGCCGAACGGGATGACGGCTACCGTCAGGAAGGGCGGGACCATGGCGGCGGCCGGCGCCAGCCAGAAATAGGCCTTGCGCACGTGTCCCGGAGTAAAATCTTCCTTGAGCAGGAACTTCAAGCCGTCGGCCAAAGGTTGCAACAGTCCCCAAGGACCGACGCGGTTCGGGCCGATCCGATCCTGGATCGCCGCGGAAATCCGCCTTTCGGCCAGTACCGCCAACGCGATCAGGGGCATCAAAATGCCGATCGCCAAGCCGATCTTGAGGAGGCCGTACCAGAAGGCCGGCGGCAGGGTCAGGGATTGCCAGAGCGCTTCCATGGTCTAGACGGGCACGTCGACTCCGGTGTCCCCGAGATCGCTCCAACGGATCTTCGAGAACGCCTTGATTTCGGAGGCCATGTGGTTGAAAAGCCCTTCCGGGTTGTCGGGCAGGGATTCGCCGGTGAGGCGGTGGACCAAATCGGTTAAAAATTCCGTTTCCGGGCGGGCCCGGCCAGGCGGTTCCACCGCCTTGAAAAAACGTTGCAGCCGCCCTTTGACGTTGACGAAGGTGCCGCGTTTTTCGGCGTGGGCGCAACCCGGAAGCAAGAAATGCGCCCGGGCGGTGGTTTCGTTGGGCAGAATGTCGGAAACGATCAGGCATTCGACCTTTTGCAACAGGGCGCGATCGATGCCGCAGCGCGTGACGTCCTCGCCGAAGACGATCAGGTTGGTAATCTTGCCGCGGCGGATGCCCGAAGCGATCTTGGGCAGGTTGATGCCCATTTCGGTGAAGCAAAATCCGGACAGGCGGGCGCCGTTGGTGTTGGGATTCTTGTCGGCGCTGACCAGCAGCTGGTCGGCTTCGCCGAGGCGGGCCGGGGTGTCGCTGAGGGCGTCGAGCCGTTGGGCGAGCCGGCGCAACAGGAAGAGTTCTTCGGTCGTTTGCCGGGCTGAAGCGATGACGGCGGTCGAACCGGGTTTCGCGTCGGCGAGCCGCTCGGCCACGGCCTGCAAGAGGGCCGGCCAGTCGCCGGTTTTTTGCCCGTCGCGCAACGGGTCGGCCAAGCGGTCCGGACGCCCGATCCACCGGTAGTTGAGCCGCCCTTCGTCGCAGAGCCAACTGGAATTGACGGCGTCGTTTTCGCGCGGTTCGTAGCGGTAAATCTGTTCTTCGCGCGAGCCCATCACGACGTTGCAGCCGGTGCCGCAACTGGTGCAGAGGCTCGGCGATTCCTTGAGGAACCATACGCGCATCTGGAACCGGAAATCTTTGGACGTCAGGGCGCCGACCGGGCAGATATCGGCGGTGTTGAGCGTGTAGTTGTTGTCGAACGGTTTGCCGGGGAACGTCGTCAACGTGCTGTAGGAGCCGCGGTCCACGAAACCGAGGGCGTCGTCGCCGGCGATATCCTTGGTGAACCGGATGCAGCGGGAACAGAGGATGCAGCGTTCGGCGTCGAGCATGATCCGGGGCCCCAGGTCTACCTGTTTGGGTTTGTGGACTTTCTGTTCGACGAACCGGCTGGCGGCTTGTCCGTGTTCGACGGAGTATTCCTGCAACTTGCATTCTCCCGCTTGATCGCAGATGGGACAGTCCAGCGGATGATTGATCAACAGCGATTCGAGCACGGCTTCCCGCATTTGCCGGGTGGCGGGGGAGTTGGCGTAGATTTCCATGCCCGGGGCCACGGGCGTCGCGCAGGCGATGGCGCCTCGGGGCGTGCCGGGTTCGTAGGGCAAAGTCATTCGCCGGATCTCGGGAGCGCCGTCTTCGTTCAGCAGTGGTTGCCGGTCCGGTCCCAGCGCCGGCATCCCGTACTCGACCAAACACATGCGGCAGTTGCCGGCCACCGGGAGCTTGGGGTGATAGCAATAGTGGGGAATCTCCACTCCCGCGATTTTGCAGGCCTGGATCATGGTGGTCGGCACCGGTTCGCCGGTCAGCGGATCCGGCATCGTCCGGGGCATGTCGACCGCCTGGCCGTCCACCTTGACGGTGATCGTCTCGGGTGCCGGCGCCGTCTTTTTTTTGCTTTTGTTGCTGACCATGGTTGGGCTTGCCCTGGGGGTTGCCTGCCGCCGTTTCAATTCGTCTTCGCCTCGGTCGCCGCCCGTTCGTGCTCTTCTCCCCGCGTTTCGAATTCTTCCCGGAATTTCTCCACGACGCTCATCACCGGCCAAGCGCAAGCTTCGCCGAAGGCGCAAATGGTCCGCCCCTGGATGTTCCGGGCGATGTGCAGGAGTTGTTCGGCGTCCTGCCGGCGTCCCTGGCCGCCGGCCAGTCGGCGCAACGCCTTGCTCATCCACAGCGAACCCTCCCGGCACGGCGTGCATTGCCCGCAACTTTCGTGCGCGTAGAAATCGGCGATGTTGGCCAGGGCGGCGATCATGTCGGCGGTGTCGTCCAACACGATGATCGCGCCTGATCCCGACATGCTTCCGGCCTGTAGCAGGGAATCGAAATCGTAGGGCAAATCCAGCAACTTCACCTTCTTCTTCTGGCCTTTGAGTTGGAAGGTTTCGCCGGCGCGGAAAACCTTGGCCGAGGAGCCGCCCGGGATGACGGCCTTGAGCCGGCGCCCCGGGCGCAGGCCGCCGCCGAAATTAGCGTCGAAAATCAGTTCGCCGATGGTGACCTTGCCCACCTCCACTTCGAAATAACCGGGCCGTTGCACGTGGCCGCTCAGGCAGACGATTCGGGTGCCGGTATTGTTCGGAGTGCCGAGTTTCGCGTAGGCGTCGCCGCCGTTGTCGGCGATATGCTTGACGGCGCAGAGCGTTTCCACGTTGTTGACGATGGTGGGGCATTGGTAAAGGCCGAGGACGGCCGGAAAATAAGGCGGTTTGATCCGGGGATAGGCCCGTTTGCCTTCCAGGGATTCGATCAGTCCGGTTTCCTCGCCGCAAATATAGGCTCCGGCGCCGCGATGCACGTGAACCTCCAACTTATAGCCGCTGTCCAGCACGTTTTTGCCCAGATAACCTTGGCGGCGGGCTTCGGCGATGGCTCGTTCCAGGATCCGGGCGCCCTCGACGAATTCCCCCCGGATATAGATATAGGCCAGTTCGACGTCGTTGGCCCAGGACGACAGGATGATGCCTTCCAGTAATTGGTGCGGATCCTTGTAGATGATTTGCCGGTCCTTGAAGGTGCCGGGTTCCGACTCGTCGGCGTTGCAGATCAGGTAGATGGGCTTGCCGCTTTTTCGATCGACGAACGACCACTTGAGGCCGCAGGAAAAACCGGCCCCGCCCCGGCCCCGCAACTGGCTGCGGCTCACTTCTTCCCGCAACCATTCCTGAGGCGTGATCAGGGCGCCTTTCGCCCCCCGCTTGCGCTTCATCTTGAGCGCCTTGGTCAAGGCGCGGTAACCGCCGTGTTTCCGGTAGGTGGCCAGGTCCGGCCCGTAATTCGGGTCGTCGACATGTTTCAGGATGAGTCGATGTTCTTGCGGCATGGCTTCCTGGCGACGCTCGATGACTTGACTTTCTCCCAGTCAGCCGGTTACGCTGACGTCGATGCCGGATGGTGTAACGGTAGCACAGCAGACTCTGGATCTGCTTGTCATGGTTCGAATCCATGTCCGGCAGCCAAGCCTGCCGGCGGTCGGGCGGACGTTGAGCCGGGTCATTCCTTTTCCTTGAGTATTTCGTCGGCCTTCTCCGGCGTCACGCCTTCGTGGAAATCGTCGCCGCACATCATGACCGGCGCGACCCCGCAACCGGCCAGGCATTCTACCGATTCAAGCGAAAAACGTCCGTCTTCGGTAATCTGGAGCCGGTGGTCCCGTTCGTCCAGTCCCAGCTTGCCGCAAAGGTGCCGGCGCAGTCCGTCGGCTCCGGCCAGGGCGCAACTGAGCGTGCGGCAGATCTTGATCACCCGGCGTCCCGCCGCCTGTTGCCGGAACATGGGGTAAAAGGTGACCAGTTCGTGGACGTTGATCGGCTCCAGTTCCAGTTTGCGGGCGACCCATTCGACGGCTTCCGGCGAAATATAGCCTTCGTGTTCCTGAATGGCGTGCAGCACCATCAGGGAAGCGCTGCGCTTTTGCGGGTAGTTCCGGATCGTCCGGTTGACGGCCGTTTCCAGCTTCTTGGGGATGTTCAGGCTCATCGGTCGCACTCTCCCATGACAAAATCGATCGACCCTAAAATGGCGACGGTGTCGCTGACCATGTTCCCTTTGAGCAGCCGGGGCAAGACGCTCAAGTTGACGAACGAGGGCGCCCGGATCTTGAGCCGGTGCGGTGCGCCGCCTCCCAAGCTGTTAATATAGAAGCCCAACTCGCCCTTGGGATTTTCCGCGCCGAAATACACTTGGCCTTTCGGAACCTTGACGCCTTGCGTGACCAGCATGAACTGGTGAACGAGTTCTTCCATGGCCGTCAGCACTTTTTCCTTCGGAGGCAGCACCGTCTTGCCGTCGTCGATCGCGATCGGTCCGTCCGGCAATTGCCGCAGGCACTGCTCGAGGATCCGGACGCTCTGGCGCATCTCCTCGATGCGGACCAGGTAGCGGTCGTAGCAGTCGCCGACCGAGCCGACCGGCACGTCGAATTCCAGTTGGTCGTAGACCAGATAGGGGTGGGCCTTGCGCAAGTCGTGATCGGACCCGGAGGCGCGCAGGTTGGGTCCCGAAATCCCGTAATCGACGGCGACTTCCAGCGGCAGAACGCCGACGTCGCGGGTGCGGTCGACGAAGATCCGGTTGCGGGTCAGCAACTTTTCAGTCTCGTCGAAATTGACCTTTACCTCTTCGAGGAACCGGCGGCATTGCTCCACCCAACCTTCCGGCAAATCCCGGGCCAGTCCTCCGATCCGGGTGTAGGTGGTGGTGAAGCGGGCTCCGGTCAGCGCTTCGATGAGATTGTAGATCTTTTCGCGTTCGGTGAAGGTGTGAAGAAAGACGGTCAAGGCGCCGACGTCCATGGCGTAGGCGCCCAGCCCCAGCAAGTGCGCCGAGATGCGCGCCAACTCGCAGCAGATCACCCGGATGTATTGGCATCGCGGGGGCAGGGCCCGCTCGACGCCCATGAGTTTTTCCACGGCCAGGGCGTAGGCGACGTTGTTCGCCAACGGGGCCAGATAATCCAGTCGATCGGTGTAGGGGATGAACTGGGTGTAGGTCATGTTTTCGGCGATTTTTTCGTCGCCGCGGTGGAGGTAGCCGATTTCGGGCCGGGCGTCGGTAATCACTTCGCCGTCCAGTTCGAGCACCAGGCGTAAGACGCCGTGGGTCGAGGGATGCGAAGGCCCCATGTTGAGCGTCATCCGCTCGCCTTCCAGCTCCTCCAAATTATCGGCGGCCCGAGCCAAGGCGTCCGGCGCTTCGATTTCCCTGGTTTCGGGGGCGGGCATGTTACTGGCGGGCTCGCGGTTCGCGCCGCTCGCTGTCGGTTTGATCGGCCGGAGTCACGAAGGGGCCGCCTTCCAGGGGCGCGGCTCGGGAAACGGCGACTTCCGGGGCTTCGGAGTCCTTGCCGGCCAAGGGAAAATCCTTGCGCAACGGATAATAGGGGTAGCCTTCCCACATCAGGATGCGCCGCAAGTCCGGATGGCCGCGGAACCGGATGCCCATCATGTCGTAGATTTCCCGTTCGTGCCAGTCGGCGCCGCGCCAGACTTCGATGACCGAGGGCGCTTCGGCCCGCTCTTCGGCGATGCGGGCGGTCAGGCGCAACGAGGCTCTCTGGCGGTAGGAATAGAGTTCGTAGACGAGTTCGAATCGAGGATCCCGGCCGTAATGGTCCACGCTGCTGATGTCCACCAGGTAGTCGAAGCCCAGCGTTTCCTTGGCGAACCGGCAGACCTGGTCCAGCCGATCGGCTTTCCGGACGGCGACCGTCCATTCCTCCCGGAACTCGGCCGGCGGTTCGGCGATTTCGGCAAAGGCGTGTTGCAGGCGCTTCGCCAGTTTTTCCTCGGTTGCGCTCATCGGTTTCGCCGGAGGCCGGCGGTCAAGCCGCCGCCGGAGATTTCTGGGTTCGGATCACGCTTTCCTTGCCGACCTTGTCTTGCAGGTTAATGAGAGCGTCCAACAGGGCTTCCGGGCGGGGCGGGCAACCCGCGACATACACGTCGACCGGCAAGATGCGGTCGACGCCTTGCAGGACGGCGTAACTGCGGTACATGCCGCCGCTGGAGGCGCAGGCTCCCATGGCGATCACCCATTTGGGTTCGGTCATCTGGTCGTAGATCCGGCGAACCGCCAGTCCCATCTTGTAGGTGACGGTCCCGGCGACGATCATCAGGTCCGATTGCCGGGGGGAAAAACGCATCACCTCCGAACCGAAGCGGGCGATGTCGAAACGGCTCGATCCGGCGGCCATCAATTCGATGGCGCAGCAGGCCAAGCCCATGGGCATCGGCCAGAGCGAATTTTTGCGGAACCAGCCCAGCACGGCATCCGCCCGGGTGACGACCGTGCCGCCCTCAATCTTGGTGTTGTAGGCGATTTCCGAGGGAGATTCAGGCATGGGAGAAACGGCTGTTGTCTTGCCAGGGAGACAGTGTACTTGGGGAAAAAGCCGCCGACAAGCGATTTTGTGATTTTTTTCACAAGCGAGGTTGACGCGGTGCCGGCTTTCCATTAAGTTCGCCGGAGTCTCGGTCGTTTCAGGGAGGTTGGAGCGCACGATTCCTGGCGTCATCAGGGCGGGGTAGCCAAGTGGTAAGGCGCGGCTCTGCAAAAGCTGTATTCGTCGGTTCGATTCCGACCCTCGCCTCCAGTTCGCGCCGGGAAGGATCGTGATTTGCCGAGCGCTGCTCCGGGACGAATTCAGAATGGATCGAGATTGAGCGGATGTCCGACATATTTCCAAAATGGACGAATCGGTTGCCCCTGCAACTGATCGTGGCCGGTTCGCTGCTGGGTTTGGCGGTGGTGGCGGGCGTGACCTATTATTTCACGCCCAAGTTTACCCGGGTGGGCTATCAGCCGGCGCAACCGGTGCCTTTCTCGCATGCCGTGCATGCCGGACAGTTGGGGCTGGATTGCCGCTACTGCCATCACGGGGTCGAGAAGTCGTGGTACTCCAACGTGCCTTCGGCTTCGGTTTGCATGAATTGCCATAACCAGGTGCTGCGGGAGGATCCGCGGCTGGCTCCGGTGCGCGAGAGTTTCGAATCCGGAAAACCCCTGGCCTGGATTCAGGTCCACAAATTGCCGGATTACGTATATTTCAATCACGCGGTGCACGTCAATCGGGGCGTCAGTTGCGTCGAATGCCATGGGTCGATCCACGAGATGGACGAAGTGTACCACGCCAAGCCGCTCAGCATGGCGTTCTGCTTGAGTTGCCATCGCAATCCGGCCGAGAAACTGCGGCCGCTGGAACGGGTCACGGATCTGGACTGGACCTGGAGCGAGGACAAGGCCGAGTCGCGCCGCCAGCAGCGCCTCGAAGGCGCGAAATTGGCGCATAACTGGAAGGTGGAATCTTTGGTCAATTGTTCGGCATGTCATCGATGAGCGCAGAGGCTTCCGCAGAGCGAACCCCGGCGGCCGGCCGGCGGTATTGGCGCGGGCTGGAAGAATTGGACGATTCCCCGGAATTCCGGCGCTACCTGGAACGGGAATTTCCCGAGGGGGCGGCTACCGGCGACAGCGTTTCGCGGCGGGATTTCGTTCGCCTCATGTCGGCTTCCTTTTTGTTGGCGGGTTTCGGTTTGACCGGCTGCCGCCGCCCGGTGGAAACCATTGTGCCGTTCTCGCGGTTGCCGGAGGGGTACGTCCACGGCCGGGAACAGTATTTCGCCACGGCCATGCCGGTGCGGCGCGGAGCCTTGCCCCTGTTGGCCAAGTCGGCCGACGGGCGGCCGGTCAAGTTGGAAGGCAACGGCGAACATCCCTTGGCGACCAAGGGAACCGACGCTTTCGCTCAAGCGGCGCTGCTGGATCTCTACGATCCGGACCGGTCCCGGAAATATTTGCGGAACGGTACGCCCGTAACCGAACCGGAAGCGCTGAGCGCGCTGGATCGGTTGGGAGGGGAATTAACCCAGCGGCAGGGCGAGGGGGTGCGGATTTTGGCGCGGCATTCGGGTTCGCCCACGCGGCAACGGTTGCGGGCCGAGTTGGAACGCCGTTGGCCTCAGGCCAAATGGCACGAGTACGAACCCGTGGGATTCGATCGTCCGGCGGCCGCGGCGGCCGCCGTTTTCGGCACCCCGCTCGTTCCTCGTTATCGCTGGGAGCGCGCCGAACGCATCTTGTCGTTGGATTGCGATTTTCTGGGGGACGAGGAAAACGCGGCGTTGAACATCAAACAGTTCGCCGGCGGACGGAGCGTGGCACAACCGGGCGATTCCATGAACCGGCTGTATGCGGTGGAGGGGTTGATGACGTTGACCGGTTCCAACGCGGATCATCGGTTGCGCGTGCCTACCGGCAGCGTGCGGGCGGTGGCGGCGGCCTTGCTGGTGGAAGCTTTGGAACGCATCGTTTCGGTTCAAGCCGCTTCTCCGGACCGGATCGCTTCGTTGCGCCGCCTGGCGGAGCAGGCGGCGTTCGATACGGCTTGGGTCGCCGAAGCGCTGGGCGATTTGGCGGCGCACCGGGGACGTTCCCTGGTCGTGGCCGGGTATCGGCAACCGTTGGAAGTGCACGTGTTGGCTCTGGCCCTCAATCAAGTGTTGGAAAACGTCGGGAAAACCGTGGAATTGGTCCCTGACGAGCAGCGGCCGGCGGGCACGATCTCCGAACTCAAGAACGAACTGGACGCCGGTGCGGTCGACACGTTGGTGATCCTCGGCGGCAATCCCGGATACGACGCTCCGGCCGGCTTGGACTGGCAGGCGACACAACGCCGGGCCAAGCGGATCGTCCGGCTTGGATATCACGAAGACGAAACCTCCGGGGACGTCGCATGGCATGTGCCCCAGACGCATTTTCTGGAATCGTGGGGGGACGCCCGGACCCCGGACGGCACGCGGGTTTCCGTCCAGCCGCTCATTCAGCCGCTCTTCGGGGGGCTGAGCGAACTCGAAGTGATCGCCCGTTTGATCCAAGCCGGAAAGGCGGACGCCCATTCGCTGGTCCGCGCCACGTTCGACGCCGAAGTGGGCGGCGGGGAAGAGGCTTGGAAACGATTTGTGCACGACGGTTTTTTGGCCGGCAGCGCGAGCGAGCCGGTGGCGGATCCCTTGGGCTTTCGCTGGGGGCAGGTTTTCGGCGAAATCTCGAGCGCCGCTTCGCAAGCCGCTCCGGGGAGCGGGGCGTTGGAAGCGGTTTTTTATCGCGACGCCAAGATGGACGACGGGCGGTTTAACAATAACGGCTGGATGCAGGAGTTGCCGGATCCGGTGACCAAGCTCACCTGGGATAACGCGGCCTTGCTGAGTCGGCTGACGGCGCGGGAATTGGGAGTCGAGAACGGCGACGTCGTGACGCTCGAGGCGAACGGCCGTTCGATAACGGGGCCCGTATTGGTGCAGCCGGGATTGGCCGATCACACGGTAGGCTTGGCTTTCGGCTACGGCCGCTCGCGCACGGGGCGGATCGGCGCCTTCGACGGTCAAACGGTCGGCTTCGACGTCAATCCGTTGCGGCCCGGCGAGGGCGGTTTCACGGTGGCGGGCGTGACGGCCGCGAAGAACGGCGAACGGCAGGTGTTGGCCACGACCCAAGCTCATTGGTCGATGGAGGGCAGGGCGATCGTCCGGGAAGCCAATCTCGAGCAATTCGAAGCAAAACCGGATTTCGCCGCTCACATGGGATTGGAATCGCACGGCGGGCATTTGATGCACGACGAGGAAGGCAATCCGGCGCCCCTGTATCCTCATCCTTACGAAGAGCGCCCCTCGCTCGAGAGCGAGACGCATCAATGGGGGATGGCGATCGATTTGAACCGTTGCGTCGGATGCTCGGCTTGCGTGGTTGCCTGCCAAAGCGAGAACAACGTGCCGATCGTGGGCAAGGAACAGGTGGCGATGAGCCGGGAGATGCATTGGTTGCGCATCGATCGTTACTACGCCGGCGGCACCGATGCCCGGGCCGGGTTGAGCGGACTGGAGTCGGACGAGGATTATCAGCGGCAAGCCTGGATCGACGATCCTCAGGTCGTCAGCCAACCCATGTTGTGCCAACATTGCGAGAGCGCGCCCTGCGAGAGCGTTTGCCCGGTCAACGCGACCGTGCACGATCACGAGGGACTCAACGTGATGGTCTATAATCGTTGCGTCGGGACCCGGTACTGTTCCAACAATTGCGCCTGGAAGGTGCGGCGTTTCAATTTTTTCGATTACAACAAAAGGCCGTTGGAGCGGCTCTACGAAGGGCCCTTGGCCGAACGGCCGGCCGACGAATTGGAACTGACGTCCATGGTCAAGAACCCGGACGTTTCGGTGCGGATGCGCGGCGTCATGGAGAAATGCACTTTTTGCGTTCAGCGCATCGAAACGGCGAAGATCCGGCAGAAGGTCGCCGCTCGCGATTCCGGCGATATCGAGGTGCCCGACGGCGCGATCCAGACGGCTTGCGAGCAGGCCTGTCCGGCCGACGCGATCGTCTTCGGCAACCTCCTCGGTTCGACCGAGAGCCGGGTCAAGCGCCAGAAGGCTAATCCCCGGAACTACGCGGTGCTGGGTTTTCTCGATACCAAGCCGCGAACGACTTACCTGGCCAAGGTGCGCAATCCCAACCGCAAGATGCCCGACTATCATGAACTGCCGCTGAGTACCATGGAATATTCGGAAAACATGGGTAACCCGTTTCAAGATCAGCCCGCCGGCGAGGGAGGACATCACTAGATGGCTAGCAAGTCACACGAGGGCGTGGCCGTCGCGCCGCCGCCGTTGGAATTGGAACGAGAACCGTTGGTGCATAACCGGCGTTCTTTGGGGTGGCTGTCGGACCGGATTTCGGGAATCGTCGAAGGCAAGACTCCCCTGTGGTGGTGGGTATCGTTCGCCATTTGCCTGCCGGTCGCGGTGTTGTGCCCCTTGATGATCGGCTACCTGATCGTTACCGGAGTCGGAGTCTGGGGCCTGAATCATCCGGTGGCTTGGGGCTGGGCCATCGTCAATTTCGTCTGGTGGATCGGTATCGGCCACGCCGGCACGTTGATCTCGGCGATCCTGTTTTTGTTGCGCCAGAAATGGCGGACTTCCATTAACCGGGCCGCGGAGGCGATGACGATTTTCGCGGTGATGTGCGCCGGCATTTTCCCGGCCATCCACGTGGGACGCATCTGGTTCGCCTGGTGGCTGTTTCCGTTGCCCAATTCGATGGGGCCGTTGTGGCCGCAATTCCGGTCGCCGTTGCTGTGGGACGTCTTCGCGGTGTCGACCTATTTCACGGTGTCGCTGCTCTTTTGGTACATGGGGCTGATTCCCGATTTGGCGACGATCCGGGATCGGGCCAAGGGCGTGGTAAGGAAGTTCTGTTACGGCTTGTTCGCCCTGGGTTGGACCGGTTCCAACCGGCATTGGAGCAATTACGAAAAGGCCTATTTGATCCTGGCGGGGTTATCGACGCCGCTGGTGCTTTCGGTGCACAGTATCGTGTCCTTCGACTTCGCCGTCTCTCAATTGCCGGGCTGGCATACGACGATCTTTCCTCCTTACTTCGTGGCCGGAGCCATCTTTTCCGGGTTCGGGATGGTGCTGACCCTGCTGATTCCGCTGCGGACGCTCTTCAAGTTGGAGGACGTGATTACCGTGCGGCATATCGAATTGATGTGCAAGGTCACCCTGGCGACCGGCTCCATCGTCGGCTACGCCTATTTCATGGAAGTTTTCATCGCCTGGTACGGGGGCAATCCCTACGAGGCCTACGCCTTTCAGAACCGGGCATTGGGACCGTTCTGGTGGGCTTACTGGATCATGATCAGTTGCAACGTGATCTGTCCGCAGTTGTTTTGGTTCAAGAAGATTCGCACCAACATGGTTTACGTCTTCGTCCTGTCGATCTTCGTGAACATCGGCATGTGGTTCGAGCGTTTCGTGATCGTGGTGACTTCGTTGCATCGGGATTTCATGCCGGCCAACTGGGGAGATTACACGCCGACTTACGTCGACGTCCTGACTTACGTCGGGACGATCGGTTTTTTCATGACCTTGTTTTTGTTGTTCATACGGTTTTTGCCGCTGGTGGCGATTTCGGAGGTCAAGGGCGTGACGCCCGCGGCCGACCCGCATCACCCGGCCGGCGGCTCCAGGGGGGAGGGGCATTGAGATGAACGGCGAGGATTTGCATTACGGCATATTGGCCGAATTCGACACGCCGGCGGCGACCATGGCCGCGGCCGAGAAGGTGCGGGACCAGGGTTACTCCCGGTGGGACGTGCATTCGCCCTTTCCGGTTCACGGCATGGACGAAGCCATGGGCCTCAAGAATTCCCAGGTCGGCTGGTTCGCCTTCTTAGGGGGAGCGATCGGCTTTTTCGGCGGGAACTTGATGATCTGGTACATGAACTCCTTCGACTACGGCCTCGTGGTCGGGGGCAAGCCGCTCTACAGCGCCTTTTCCTCGTTTCCCGTTTGTTACGAAATGACGATCCTCTTCGCGGCTTTCGGTTCGTTGTTCGGGATGCTGATTCTCAACCGGTTGCCGCGGTTGCATCACCCCTTGTTGAAGAACCGGCGGTTCGCGCAGGTGACCCACGACAAGTTCTACGTGGTGATCGAGTGCGACGATCCGCGGTATGACCAAGACGACACGCATGCCCTGCTTCGCGAGGCGGGAAGCCGGCATGTGGAACTAGTGAGGGATTAGAGCGATGCGATATTTTCTAACCGCCTTAGTTTTGCTGTTGGTCGTCGTCGTCAGCCTGGTCGGCTGGCGCGGCAGCAAGTCGACCAAGCCTCCGTTGGAAGTGTTTCCGGATATGGATCGGCAGTACAAGTTGCGGCCCCAGGCCGGCAACGGATTTTTCGCCAGCGGCAGTTCTTCCCAGGCCTATGTCGCGGGAACGATTCCCCGGGGCGCTCCCTACCGGGATGTGCCGGTCAATACCGGGCGGCTGGCCGGCACGACCAATTTCGTGCAGACGATTCCGGTGCCGGTCGACGAGCCCTTGTTGCGGCGCGGCCGCCAACGCTATCAGATTTACTGCACTCCCTGCCACGGGGCGGTCGGCGACGGCCGGGGGATCGTCACTCAGTACGGCCTGGTCGCGGTAGCCAGTTTTCACGAACCGCGCCTGGTGAAAATGCCGGCGGGCGAGATTTTCCATACGATCACCAAGGGCAAGAATCTCATGGGAGCCTACGGGGCGGCCATCGACATTCCGGACCGCTGGGCCGTCGTGGCTTATCTCCGGGCGCTGCAGCGTTCGCGATTGGCGGTCGAAGAGGATCTTCCTGAAAGCGAGCGCGCCGCGTTGTCGGTCAACTGACCATGAAAGAGTCGATCGGAGCAAACGACAAAGGCCGGCTGGATCTTTCCGGTTGGGCGCATTGGCCGGATCGGATTTGGCAGGGGGGAGCGGCGTTGGCCGCGTTGGGGCTCGTGGCGGGATGGTTCAGCGGGGGCCTGATGGATGCCTTCGCCGCGACCTACATCGTCGCTTTCATGTTTTATCTGAGCCTGGTTTTGGGCTCGCTGTTTCTGGTGCTGATCCACCATCTCTTCGATTCGTATTGGCTAGTGCCCTTGCGGCGCTTGCTGGAACACCTCTCCTGCCAGGCGGGGATCATGGGACTGTTTTTCGTGCCGATTCTCGGGATCGTCCTGTTCGGATCGGCCTACGCCTGGACGCAGCCGGAAGGCCAGGATCATTCGTGGCACGTCAAGTCCATCATGTATAATCCCGTCGCGTTCACGATCATGTCGGCGTTGCTGTTCGGCGTCTGGCATTGGCTGGCCAACGGGTTGCGGCGGCATTCGCTGGCGCAGGACAACACCGGGGCCGCCGCCGCCACTCACGCGATGCGGCGCTATGCGGCCGGCGGCATCTTCGTGTTCGCTTTCACCCTGACCCTGGGCGCTTTCTACTGGATGAAATCCTTGGAGCATCAGTGGTTTTCGACCATGTACGGCGTCTACTATTTCGCCGGCAGCGTTTGGGTGACGTTGGCGACGGTCTACGTCCTGACGCTCGTTTTGCGGCGTACGGGCCATTTGGCCAAGGTCGTGAGCCCCAGCACTTTCAAGGATATCGGGACGCTCTTTTTCGCTTTTACGGTCTTTTACGCCTATATCGCCTTCTCGCAGTATTTTCTGATTTGGAACGCCAATATCCCGGAGGAAACCTATTGGTATGTCAAACGCGACCAAGGACTGTGGCACGGCGTGGGGCTATTGCTGATTTTCGGTCATTTTTTCGTGCCTTTTCTGCTCATGTTGCGCATTGACGCCAAACTGAGTCTGACGGTCATGATCCCCTTGGGCGCCTGGGCGTGGCTCATGCACTACACGGACATGTCTTTCAACGTGATTCCGGCTTTCGACTGGAGCCAGGCGGGATGGAGCGTCAAGCTGTTCGGATTGCTGACGGCCGTGGGCGCGATGGCGCTGATGGGGGGAGCGCTGGCTCGGTTTTTGCTGCGGGACCTGGCGGCTCACCCGCCTTATCCCCAACGCGATCCCCGGAACGCGGAAACCCTTAACGTATATGTGGAACCGTTGTCGGCTCGTTCCGCCCGTTCTTCCGAGGAATGAATTCGAAGCTAAGTTTAGGCCCCGGGAGGCGCCGGGCGCGATGCGGCGGGGCGTTTATCGGATTTAGCTTGGCCGTCGCCGCCTTTCTGGCGGTGGCCGTCTTGCTTTGGACCAATCGCGAAGCGTTCCGTGCTCCGGGTGTCGGGGAGGCCAAGGCCGCCGTCCGAACGGAGAATCTGGAGCGCTTGCTCCAGGAAACCGAAGCGGCGGTTCAAAGCTACGCGGTGCTCGACGCCGCCAAGGGCATCTATCAGGTGCCGATCGATCGCGCCATCGAACTGACGGCGCTGGAGTGGCGGGATCCGGAGCAGGCGAAAGAGTTGTTGAACCAACGGGTGGATTTGATCGCGACGCCGCCGGACCCGGAATCTTTCGAGTAACCGACCGCCGGGACGAACATGAGCGAAGCCGAGAAGAAACAAGGGGATCCGGAACAGGCCGGCAGGTTGCCGGTACTGTATCTGATCTGGAAATCGGCGGGATGGCTGCTGGTAGGCCTCTTGCTGGCGCTGCTTAATTCCTTGCGATGGCATTCGCCCGATTGGTTAAGCGGCGTGGCTTGGCTGAGTTACGGCCGGGTCGAAGCGGCGGTCAGCGTCGCCTTGACGTATGGGTTCGGGTTGCAGTTGGCTTTGGGCGTAGGCATTTGGCTGTTCGTTCGGACCGGGAAAACGAGATTGCTCGCTCCGCAATACGCCTTGTTGGGAGCCGTGTTTTGGAATCTGGCGATCTTGATCGCCGTGATCGGCATCTTGGCGGGGCACGGCTCGACCTATCGCCTGTTCGAATTGCCCGCCTATACCGTGCCGGTGGTCTTGGTCGCCTATCTGATCCTGGGAGGATTGGCGGTGGCGACCTTTCGGCAACGGCAGGCGCGGGAAACCTACGTCTCGCAATGGTTCGTGTTGGCGGCGTTGCTCTGGTTCCCGTGGATTTTCGTTACGGCCGCTTTTTTTCTGCATTGGTATCCGGTTCGCGGGGTCGTCGAGATTGTCATTGCCGGATGGTATGCGACCGGCTTGAAAACTCTGGTATTGGGCGGCGTCGGTTTGGGGGCGCTGTTCTATCTGATCCCGTTGTGGTTGCAGCGGCCGTTGCACAGCCGGCCCATGGCGTTTTTCGCTTTCTGGTTGCTGTATCTGTTCGGCAACGGCGCCGGAATCTTGCCGGGGACGACCCTGCCGGCCTGGATCCCGGCATTGAGCACGGCCATGGGTTTTTTCGCCGGGTTCGCCGTGTTGTTGGTGGGCATTAATTTTTGGCTGACGGCCGATCGGCGGTGGCGGGAGTTGCGGCAACCGGGTATCCGGTTCGCCACGGTCGCCTTGGCGTCGTTTTTGGCGGCCGGCCTGTTGACCACGATTAACTCCTTGAGCGGGATCAGTGCCTTGACGCAATTCACGCTGGTGTTGGATGGACTGAACTTGCTGACGATGGGCGGTTTTTTCGTCATGACGATGTTCGCCTCGGTTTATTACCTGCTTCCGCGCGTCTTGAACGATCGGGGGCTGGGCGACAAATCGATCGCGGGCCATTTTTGGCTGGCTGCCGTCGGCTTGGGCTACACGGTTGCGGTATTGCTCGGGGGCGGCTTGATCCAGGGTACGATGATGCACGATCCCCAGATCCCGCACAACTCGATTACCGGGTTCGTGGTGTTTTTTCAGCGTTTGGAGACGCTAGGTTTACTGCTCGTGTCGGGGGCCGCGGTGTGGTATTTGGTGAATATCGCCCGCCTCGGATGTTCGACGTACTGTTGCGGAACGGACGCTCCGGCAGTGAGATGGGCGGCTTGGTTGTCGGCCGAATCGCCTTCCCGGTTAAGGGCGGAAACTCCGCCCTGGGAAGCGGAACCTCTGGTTCTGACGGCCGGGAAGCCGGAAGAACCGGCGGTCGAAGCCGGTGCGGAAGACGAATCCGAATCCGAGGACCGCGCCGCCGCCTCACCGGTCACGCCGCCTCCGGAAGAGGTCGAGCGACCGAGACCGGCAGTCAGAAGAACCGTTTCTGCGGCGAGGAAAGCGCCGGCGGCCAAAAAGGTTGCGCCGAAGCCGATTCCCGCCAGGAAAAAGGCACCGGCGGCTAAAAAGGCTGTGCCGAAGCCGGCTCCCGCCAGGAAGAAAACCGTGACCCCGCCGTCGGCCCGGAAACTGACGCCGGCTCCGGCGGTCAAGAAAGCGGCGGCGAAAACGACTCCCGCGGCGAAGAAGGCGGTGGCCGCCAAGAAGGCGCCGCCGCGAAAAAAGGCGCCGGCCGCCGGTCGCAAACAGGTCAGGAGGACCGCCAGGAGATCATGAACAACGGCGCCGCACTGTTTTTAGGATTGTTGTTCGCGATGGCTTGTTCGTGGTTCGCTTTCGTCGGCGCTCCGCAATGGCAATTCGGTCAGGAGATACCCTATACGGACGAGGCGACCGGCAAGGTTTTTCCCGTCGACCGGGGGGGCGCGGCGAAACGGGGGCATGACGTCTACCGCCAGAACGGTTGTTTCGAATGCCATACGCAACAAGTGCGGCAGCAATCCTACCGTTTTTCGCTCGTGGTCGACGAATGGGGGACGAACGTGCAGCAAACGCTGCGCGAGTTTCCGGAAGTGTCGCTCGTCGTTTCGAACGAAGAGGTAGCGTTGCCGCCGGTGCCCTACCTGTTGTTCGACGATCTCACGCTGCGAGAAGCCAAGGATTACCAACGGCGCCGGACCGAATCCGGTACCCAGCTGCGCCGGGTGAATCATCCGGTCGGCCCCGACATCGCTCGCTGGGGAGCCCGGCGCACGGTGGGGTTGGATTATCTCTTGGACCGGCCGGTGATGCTGGGCGACCGGCGATTCGGTCCGGACCTGTCGAATATCGGCAACCGGCAACCCGATCCCCGCCTCCTGTTGCTGCAACTTTATCAACCGAGGCTGCGGAACGAAGATTCGGTCATGCCGTCGTATCCGTTTTTGTTCGAGTCGTTGGAAGCGACGGAGGAGAACGAAGCCGAAGCTTTGCGGCATCAGGGGGAATTCGTCAAGGACGGCCGGGGCCGATTGATCGCGCCGAAGCCGGAAGCTCATGATTTGGCGGCTTATTTGCTGAGTCTTCGCCTGGACGAGCCGGTGTTCGAGGCGCCGGGACTGGGGATCGAGGCTTCGGACCCGGAGTCCGAAGCTACGGAAGAGCAAAGCGACTGACTGTTTAGATGACCAATCATTCCTTACCCGATGAATCACCGGAATACGAACCGGCCGCGGCTTCCAGTCCGGTGCCGGTAGGATTGCAGTTGGCGTTTTTCGCCCTCGGTTTTTTGGCGTTGATTTACCTGGACAGCCAAGCGGGCGGGTTCAACGGCAAGGTGTACGAGCCGTTCGATTCTTACGAGGTCGTTCAGGAGGTTCAGCCCCAGCTCAACGTCGATCCTCGCTTCGAACAGGGGCGGCTGGCTTACATGACTTATTGTTTCGCCTGCCATCAGGCCGACGGCGGAGGTTTGGCGGGTTCCTATCCGCCGTTGGCCGAATCGGATTGGGTCAACGACGAAAATCCCGAGCGCATGCTTCGGGTGATCATGAACGGCTTGACCGGCCCGATCACGGTTAACGGCGAGGCTTGGAACGTATCCGCTCAGATGCCGGCCTTCGGCATGGCCATCTCCGACAACGAGGAATTAGCCGCTTTGGTCACTTTCGTTCGAGGGCAGAAAGAATGGGGCAACGAAGCTTCGGAGGTTACGGCCGAAGAGGTCGAAGCCGTTCGCAACGAGACCATGGCTCGGGGGATGACGCCGTGGACCGAGGAGGCGTTGCGCGAAGCGATGGAACCCTGAACCGGGCGGCGAGCATTCGAATCGAACGGTAACGCCATGATACACGTCGGTATCGGTTATGACGTGCACGCCTTGGTAGCGGGAGAATCCGTTATTCTGGGAGGCGTGACGATACCTCATACCAAGTCGCTCACCGGACATTCCGACGCCGACGTGCTGATCCACGCGGTCTGCGACGCGATTTTCGGAGCGATCGGCGAGAGCGATATCGGGCAATTGTTTCCTAATTCCGATCCCCGTTGGCAGGGAGAACCCAGCACGTCGTTTTTGCGGGAAGCGCAACGCAAGACGCAACTCCTCAACGGAACCTTGGTCAACGTGGACGCTACCGTGATCGCGGAGCGGCCGATCATCAATCCCTACGTGCCGGAGATGAAACGGATCTTGGCCGAGGTCTTGCAGATCCCGTCCGACCGGATCGGCATCAAGGCCACGACGAACGAAAGGCTCGGTTTTCTGGGGCGCGAAGAAGGCATTGCGGCGATGGCGGTAGCCAGCGTCGATCTGAATCGTTGAGGTTGCGGGTCGATCGTTTCCGGTCCGTCGTTCAGCGCCGTCCGGTCCTTGAATCCGGCAATGGCTCAGAACCGGTTACCCCGGTCGACCGTTGCCTGCCGGAGTCCGGACCAAACGAACGAATCGGATCATCCCCGGATTTCGATTCGGGGTGCGTCGACGGCTACCGGTTCCGGGGCCGAGAGGCGATGGATCCCGGTCTTTGGCTTTGAGCGGCTTCAGGAGTTGGGCGGCAAAAACGTTCGCCGTTCTCGGCAGCGTCAAACGATCAGGGGATTCGTTCGAAGTTCCGGTTTTGAGCCAGCCAAGCACCTGAATTCGATGGCGGCCATGATGGGATTCTGACCAGGCATCGGCGATGTTCTTGGCAAGTTCTCCTGCTGGGGATGGCCGCCGGAAGGACGCTCGCTTGCCGTGGCCGGGAACCGATGGTTCTCTCTCCAAGATTTCGGTGCCGAGCCGACGAGGAAAGCACTTGAAGACTCAAACGGATTCTGGCAGCCTGGATGATCTGATGAATTTGATCGCGACCAGGATGGAATCTCGACCCGGCAACGATGAAGTTCACGCCGAGTCTACCTTCATATTGGGGATTATACGCCTGACTAGCCAAACCGTTCGACTTCCGCCCCGATTTTAGTACACTTCACCAGCCAGCAATCGAAGGAACGGACCGATGACACAGATAGCGCCGGGCAGGTCGCACCGCAAGGGCCTCACCGTCATGGAGCTACTTCGCGTGTTCCCTGACGACGCGACCGCCGAAAAGTGGTTCGAGAAAATGCGTTGGGCCAATGGCCGGTTCTGCCTGGACTGCGGCAGCACAAATACCGCAGCGGTCGCCGGCCGGAAGCTCTACCGTGAAGTCAGCAGTCGGCAGGCGACGGCATGGTTCCTGATGCAACGCATCCGGGAAACTTCCAACGAGGGCGCGAATCTGTCTTTCCCCGGCCCGGTCGAAGTGGTCGAAGTGGTCGAAGTGGACGAAACCTATGTCGGTGGCAAGCGCAAGAACATGAGCAATGCCAAGCGTAAAGCGTTGAAAGACACCGGACGCGGGGCAGTTGGAAAGACTGCGGTCGTCGGTGCCAAGGACCGCACTGCCAAGCAGGTCACCGCGAAGGTTGTTGCAGAGACTGGCAAGGCCAAGCTGCAGGGTTTCGTATCCGAAACTGCCGCGCTTGGTGCGACCCTCGACACCGACGAAGCCACGGCATATCAGGGCATCCCCTTTGACCACGAGGCGATCAAGCACAGCGTTTCCGAGTATGTCCGGGGCATCATGGCTCATACCAATGGAGCGGAATCCTTCTGGAGCCTCTTGAAGCGCGGTTACCACGGCACCTTTCACCACCTGTTCGAGAAGCACTTGAACCGATATGTCCAGGAGTTCGCAGGACGCCACAACGTCCGCGACCTCGACACGATTCAACAGATGGTGGCACTCACTCGGGGCATGGTCGGGAAACGTCTGCGTTATGCGAATTTGGTGGCGTGATGGAAGTCGCGACTCTTTTCAGAGATAATCCTGCCCTCCCCCGTTCTAACCGCTCAAACTCACCGTTCCGGTATCCAGGCGGCAAGTTCTACGCACGTAGGCTCATCTTGGATGAGATACCGGACCACTCAGTCTTTTGCGAGCCGTTTGCTGGCGGTGCCAGTGTGTTCTTTGCCAAGCCGCCGGCGCGAGTGTCGATGCTCAATGACCGAGACGAGGATGTCATCAACACATTGCGGCAGATTCGGGATCGCGTAGAGGACTTGATTGTGTTGTTGGAAGGAATCCCAGCAACGAAGCAGAAGCATTCTTTCTACAAGAACTGCTATCAGCCAAAAGACGGACTAACGCGGGCCTTCCGATGGTTCTACCTCAATCGCACATCGTATAGCGGCATCATGCGCCCGGAGAACTGCTATTGGGGTTACGGGCGCAAATACTCCATGTGCCCAGAGAACTGGCCTCCGCACCTTCGCACAGTGTCTGACCGACTGCAGGGCGTGGAACTGACGGCGTTGGATTTTGAGGTCATTATTGATTCGCTTCCTGACGGCTGCTTTGCTTTCGTTGACCCGCCCTACTATGACGCAGATCAACAGAAGTTTTACAATTGCACTTTCGACGAAGCCGACCATGACCGGCTTGCGGACTGTCTTCGGCGCAACTCCAGTCGTATCCCGTTTCTATTGACCTATGACGACCATCCCGAGGTGCGGCAGAAATACGAGTGGGTATCCGAAGTTCACAATCGAGCATGGAACTACACCATCAATCGCACGGACGACCAGCGAAACGGCGTGAAGTTAAAAGACGGCTTCAGAGGGTCAAGGGATAAGGGGCGGGAATTGTTTATCCGTAATTATGATGTCTGACGATCAGAATGCTAGGCGCGTTTACCGGAACATCCGGGAATACTGCGAGACTTACAACATCCCGGAGGAAAATCTTGTCGACATTTTGGAGGATCAGAAGGTTTTGCCGATGATCCGGGGCAAAGCTACGGAATACATCGGGGCAGCCGTGCTTCGCCAAGCACTCGACCTGCGCGAATGGTCGGTTGACAAGTTGAATCTTAACCCGCAGCCGGGTGGTACATATGACGAAGATGTGAGTATTACGTACCGACGGACAGGTGACCGGCTCAAAGCCGAGACCAAGAACGCGGTTCGGGGCGGTTTTAGCACAGGGACGCGTATGACGCCCACACCGCATTTTTCGGTTAAATGCCACAAATCGCGTAGCCACATGGGACGCGCGACCAATGATCGCTATCTCGTCGGTGACTTTGATGTGTTGCTCTGCAATGTTTCCAATTCTATCTTCCGTGGGAAGACACTGGATCGCGGGCTTTCCCTTATTAAGAAGCCGGGTGCCGTAGAATGGCTGAAAAACTACTATGACGTCTCTACTGATGACGAACTTCGGAGATGCACCTATGACGATTGGCGAGTATGTCTTCCCGTAACCATCGCTGACGCGGCTGGCGTCATACCTAGAATCCCTCGTGTGTTGATGGTGGACGATCCGAACTGGTTCAGTTTAGACCATCTGGCAGCCAACCTCCGCACCCTCATCAATGGCGGCTAGAGAGGCCGCATGACCATGACGAAGCAGAAACCAGTTTCTGTCCCCCGACCCCGAGGTCGCCCCATCACTCGCGTCATCAAGCTGGAGGCAACACCAGAGCAGGCGGCGCGCGCCATGTTTTCGGCAGTCAAGAAGCCCGATCCGTCGCTTCGTAAACCGTCAGGGAATCAGCCAAGAAACCAGCGTGATACGGAGCCTTGGCTAGTCAGGCGTATAATCCCCATTCATTTGAAGTTCCAGTTTTGAACCAGCCGGGGAGTTGATGGGGCGCTCCCCGGCGGTGGAGCCGAAGACCGTTCTTCTGATCTGTCCTGAACCAGAAAGTGATGGCAGGCCGGCTTTTTTTCGTTCGGTTGAGGTTGTCGCCGAACTTCCCGATTTCGGAAGGGTTATGGTTGCGATTCGGTGTCGGCAAACGTCATCAAGCCCATATCCGGGTTTCGTGCCGCTCGGATTTTGGGAGCGGGGAACCGTATAATCGCAAAATGATGACCGTCCCTTGTTGACTGATCTTTACAAGGATGAGGGAGACGGTATTCGCATAGCAGGTTCAGTATGCCAACTGTGCTGGAGTTCGCGCATGAGCAGAGCATGATCGAATCGGATCGTCCCTTCAGGAAAGATCGATCGGTCATCGAAAAAAGGCGAGCGAACCTGCTTGGCAGAAAGGGAAGATACCTTCCAAGTCGGAATTTCCAGGCGCATACCGTCGAGGATCGGCGAATTGAGGCGGGGCGAGTACCCGATGCTCCCGGTCTGGAAAAAACGGGAAGATTCCTCCAATGTCGGGAAAATTGAATTGGCCGAGAGCGAATCCGATTCGTTCAACTCGAAAGCGATCAGCGATCGTTTCGTTTTCCAGACTTCCATCGAGATGGCGTCCCGAGAAATGTCGGCTTTGAATTGAGCGAATTTCTGGACGCCGGGGAAGAGGCGGCCGCCGGCCAAGGTGTTGAGCCGCGAATCGGTATGCCGCTGCGGCACATAGACGCCTTCCTGGATTTTTTCCGTCTCTTTCCCATTCGACCGCGATGCGGTGCGCGGCATTCTCGCTGGCGATGCCCATCCAACGCGGCAGGCCCATCGGACGCACCTCCTCCAAGCGAATCATGCAAATGCCGGCGACAGCGTGGCCCTCGTAAGTCTTGGGTCGGAAGCCTTCCGGCAACAGGGACTCGACTACCGTCGGATCAGCAACGTAATTGAGCAGAATCCGGCGTCGAATCATGCCCTGGATCGTCGGCAGCTTCATGCTGGGAGCACTCTCGCCTCAAGGTTTCGATGGGATTGTTCCGGTGATGGAAAACCTCGCATGGTTATTCTCATCGGAAAAGGGGGGCATTTTGTCAAGTTCGTGTCACTCGCCACGTTATTTCGGGAATTCGTGCGTTTTAATTTCGCATTATCTCGGTCATAAACGCTGGGGTCCGGTAGCCGATTTGCCAAAGAGGTTTTCGTTGACCGTCGAAATGCGACGATCCCGCACAGGGATGAGACGCTTGGCGACAACAAAACCGAAGGAACTGAGGCCGTGCGTTAACCCCGCCGGAACGACTCTTCAACTCCTGCGATGGCTTCATCAGGGAAACTTCCGACGGTTTTTTTCGCATTTTCGACGCCGATGAAGGCGGTAACCGTTCCGCTACCCGGTTGTTGCGTCGTCTTCCCGAAGCCCCGCGATCGAAACCTCCTGAAGCTAAAGACCAGAACGGCCTGCTGCGATATCAGCAACCCGTTTTTGAATCCCAACCGATTTTTCGGTTCGAAGCGGTCAATTGATCAAATCGCCGTTCGTGGTGAATCGATCGACACTTCCAGTTGACCCACTCCAATTAGTTCCCGCCGGAATCTGAGAGGAATCGCTCGAAATGGCCTGACGAATAAGAGGGGCGGAGGATTAAAATCAACTTTAGCGAGCTTCGGGAGACGATTGGAACCGCGGCAAGCGATTGAATCGCGAGGCGGCTTGTTCCCAAGACGGTCGGTCTTGCGGCTGATAGCGTTCCAGAGGGAATGATCGACGTGCCAGTTCGCGAACGGCTTTCCAGTTCGGCAGGTCGCCGCCGACCAGTGCCTGAATCGCCAAATTGCCGATAGCCGTGGCTTCTACCGGCCCAGCGAGAACGGGACGTCCGGTGGCGTTCGCCGTGAATTGATTGAGCAAGTGATTCTTGGAGCCGCCCCCCACGATATGAACGGCGGGGATGGGGCGCTGGATGAGGGATTCGAGCTCTTCGATCGTTCGGCGGTAGATCAAGGCCAGACTTTCCAGGATGCAGCGAGTCGTTTTCCCGGGAGTGCCGGGCGTCGGTTGACCGGTTTTTGAGCAATAGGCGTCGATGGCCTGGTTCATGTCGTCCGGAGCGGTGAATAACTCGTCGGAGGGATCGATCAACGCGCTGAAACCCGGTGCCTGGGCGGCCATTGCCGTCAGTTCGGAGTAGTCGAAGTTTTGACCGTCGGCTGCCCAAGCTTTCCGGGATTCCTGGAGCAACCAGAGGCCGCTGAGATTTTTCAGCAGCCGGACGGTTTCGTTGGCGCCGATTTCGTTGGTGAAATTCAGGTCGCGGCAGTGATCGGTGATGACGGGGCGGGGAAGTTCCACCCCCAACAGAGACCAGGTGCCGGAACTGAGGTAGGCATGATTCGGGTCTTCGAAGGGAATCGCGGCGACCGCGGCGCCGGTGTCATGGGAACAAGTGGCGATAATGTTCAGTTCGCCGAGCCCGGTGATGCGTTGCGCTTCCTCGGTCAGTTTGCCGATCGAAGTGCCCGAGGCGACGATATCGGGAAGCAGTTCCTCGGGCACTCCGGCGGCCCGGCAGAGTTTATCCGACCAACGACCGGTGCGGGGATTGTAGAGTTGAAAAGTGCTGGCCATGGATTTCTCGACGACGGGTTGTCCGCCGAGCAGGTAGTTGAAACCGTCGCCGATGCCCAAGAGTTTTCCGGCTTGTTGCAATCGTCCGGGTTGTTCCGCGCCCAGTTGGAACAGAGCGTTGATGGGCATCAGTTGGATGCCGGTTTCCTGGAAAATGGCGGGCCAATCGCAACGTTCCAGGACTCGGGCCAAGCCCGCCGCCGTTCGCGGGTCCCGATAGTGAAAAGTGGGGGCGAGCACCTGGCCCTGCTTGTCGAGCAAGAGATAGTCCACGCCCCAGGAATTGCAACTGACGCTGCGAATCGGCAGCTCGAGTTTTGCGGCCTGGCGCAATCCTTCCAGCAGTTCCTGGTGGAGCGAATCCACGTTCCAGTGGAGCGAATCTCCCGAGTGAACCGGCCGGTTCGGAAATCGATGCAGTTCTTCGATTTCCAGGCGATTCTCCCAGATACTGCCGCGGACCAAGCGGCCGCTTTCGGCGCCGAGGTCACATGCCAGATAGTGCGTTTGCATGGCTGGGTCGCAGAGCGCGCCGAGGTGCGCGAACTCGCGCTTGAGGTCTTTAGCCTACCGGAATCTGCCGGCGCGAGGCAATGATTTCGCGGCTCGGGTTCGAGCCGGCATTTGCAGTTCCCTCGACTCGTTTGCTAGACTGGGAGGGGTGCGTTCCTGCGGCGTCGGCGAACGCCGAAAGGGTTATGAGCAAGGGTGAAGTCGGGTGGAAAGGTCGGTTCGACGACGGACGATCGAGGCAGGTGTATGCCCGGCGGATCCGCAAGCAATGGTTTTTTTTCGAACGCGAGAAACGTTTCGAACCTTGGCGGCCGTTGGAACGTCCGTCGCTGAACGATTGGCGAACGCTGTTGGACGCGGTGGAAAGAAGGGCGCGGCGGCGGGCGGCGGCCGAAGAAGAAAAGCAGTTGATCAGGCAGCGCATCAACGAACTTTTCCCGGCGGCGCCTCTCTCCGAATCTCAACGACCCGGATAGTATGAATTCAGCTATGGCGGCGACGGTTCCAGAGCATTTTATCAATCGGGAGTGGAGTTGGTTGGCCTTTAATGACCGGGTGCTGGAAGAAGCCAAGGACGAGGACAATCCCCTGTTGGAGCGCCTGAAATTCCTGGGCATCGTCAGTTCGAACCTGGACGAGTTTTTCGAGGTGCGGGTGGCGATCCTGAAGCAACAAATCGAGAGCGGAGTGACCACGCCGAGTCCCGACGGGCGAATGCCCGAGGCAACGTTTGAGGGGATCAGGAGCCGAACCAAAATCATGGTGGCCGAGCAGTATCGGGTCTGGAGCGACAGCATCCGGCCGGCACTGGCCGAGGCCGGTATCCGCATCCTTTCCCCGAGTGATTTAACAGCCGAGGACTTGGCTTGGGTCGATAAATTTTATTTCGACCAGGTGTCTTCGGTCCTGACTCCGTTGGGTATCGATTCGGCGCATCCCTTTCCGGAGTTGCTCAATAAAAGCCTGAATATCATGGTCGAATTGAGCGTGGAACGTTCGGGCGCTTCCGACACCTGCCTGGCGATCGTGCAAGTGCCCCGGATTCTTTCCCGGCTCGTCAAGTTACCCCGGAGAGGGGAGGAAGTGCGTTATCTGTTGTTGGAAGCGGTGATCCTTCGGCACTTGACGGATCTTTTTTCCGGCAACCGGATTCTGGGCTGCTGGTGTTTCCGAGTGACTCGGAACAGCGAACTGTATATCGACGAGGAGTCGGCGGCCAACTTGCTGAAAGCGGTCGAAACAGAACTTTTCAATCGGCGCAAGGGGGCGGCGGTCCGGTTGGAAATCGAATCCGGTTGTCCGGTCTCCCTGCAATCCGGTTTGTTGGAGTATCTGACATTGACCGAAGCGGACGTTTACGAGATCGACGGGCCGCTCGACCCCATTCCGCTGACGGCGGTTGGGGAGGGGGAACGATGGCGGGGGTTGCGGGACGAACAGTTCGTGGCCGCTGCCGTTCCGGCGTTCGAGAAGGACGACGATCTTTTCGAGGTGCTGCGCCGGCGGGATGTCCTCATGCATCATCCCTACGAGCGTTTTTCCTGCGTTGTCGAGTTCATCGAGCAGGCCGCCGACGACCCTCGCGTGCTGGCTATCAAACAAACTCTCTACCGGTCGGGTTCCGACGAACGAATCTTCCGGGCGTTAATGCGGGCGGCGCGAAAAGGGAAGCAAGTCACCGTGGTCATCGAACTGAAGGCACGGTTCGACGAGGACAATAACATTCGCTCGGCGCGCAAGCTGGAACAGGAAGGAGTGCACGTGCTCTACGGCATGATGGGTTACAAGATCCACGGCAAAATGTGCCTGATCGTTCGGAGAGACGAGGATCGAATCCGGCGTTATCTCCATCTGAGCACGGGCAATTACAACGCCACGACCGCACGCTTCTACACCGATATCGGCTATTTGAGCGCGAGAAAAGATCTGGGCGAAGACGTGGCCGGTTTGTTCAATCTGTTGACCGGGATTTGCCGGTTTCAACCGACGAAGAAATTGCTCGTCGCACCGTTCCAACTGCACCAGGCACTGTTGGATTTAGTGCAGCAGGAGGCGGATTACGCTCGTCAGGGATTGCCGGCGCGGATCATCGCCAAGATGAACGCCTTGGTCGATCAGCAAATCATCCAGGCGCTTTACCGCGCCTCCCAGTCCGGGGTGCAAGTCGAATTGATCGTTCGCGGCGTCTGTTGCCTTCGTCCCGGAGTGCCGGGCTTGAGCGAGCGGATCAGGGTTCGGAGCGTCGTGGGGCGGTTTCTCGAACATAGCCGGATTTATTATTTCGAAAACAATAGTCGGCCGAAGGTGTTTTTGGGCAGCGCTGATTGGATGCCGCGGAATTTCTTTAGGCGGATCGAGACGGTTTTTCCGATCGAAGACGGGATTTTGCGGGACCGGATCATCAACGAGATTTTATCCGGTTGCCTGGCCGACAACCTTAAAAGCCGGTTGTTGGGAGCGGACGGGATTTATCGCCGCCCGGCGGTCGACGAGAGGGTGCCCCGTCAAAGTTGCCAGCAGGAATTCATGCGCTTGGCCCAGACTTCCCGGAGCGGTCCTGCGGAAGGAAAAGCCGGCGAACCGATTCGCATGGTCGTGCGGCGCCAGCCTTTCGAGCGCGGCGGGCGAACGGGCGAAGCGGCTTCAGGCTCCGGCGGTTCTCAGGATTAATCGGCGAAAATATCTTGTTTTCTGAGGGGATAGATCGTTGCAGTTCTCGCCTTCGATCCGGGCGTTGCCGTCGTCGCTGAGTAAATGTATTTCCCGTAAGCCGGAGTCGGGAAACAACAGAACGGCTTCCGGATTAAAATCTGAGGGAAGAGAAATCGCTAGCTCGGCCGGCCGCCGGGCGACGCCGTTCCACAGGAACAGCCGCGGCCCCTTCGCTCCCTGGTCGGATTCGGTGGTCAGAATATAGGAATCGCCATGGCGTTCAATCCCCCTGACGCCGGTTCCGCCCAAGGCGAGCCGAAACGGGTCGCCGAATCGCGGAGGCGCGTCGTTGATGACTTCCTCGGGATTCAAGAGGGGGACCAGGAGGGAATCGCCGTTCAGCACGGGAGCCCGAAACGCGATCAGCAATCCTCCCTCGGCAGTGGAAGTCAGGCCTTCCACGTTTAATCCGTCCCGGCGGTCTCCCGGCCGTTTGGCCGCTTCGTCGAAATCTATGGCTCGTAGCGGTTCGCTGGATTCCAGCGCCTTGATCAGTCCCGAGAAGGGTTGGCCCTGGGGCAGGAGATGCGGATTTCCATCCTGCTCGGTCAGTCTCAGGGCGAAGAATTGACGGCGTTCCTTGCGTTTGTCGCCGTCCTCGGATCGCGAGTGGGAAGCGATGGCGTAAACGGTCGAACCGATCCGGGTCAGGCCTTCGATGTCGGATTCTTGTTCTTTCTTTTTGAGCTCGAGAAACTTCCGAAAATTAAAGTCGGCCAGCGGTTGCGGGGACCCCGACCTTCGGTAAATCCTCAGTACGCTGTCTTCGTCGTTGGCGACCAGAAAGTGCTCCCGGTCCAAAGCGACGCCCGCCGAACCGTCGCAGCATTCCCGCTGCCGGATCGATTGGGTGACGCGATAGGCGAGCGGTGGATTAATCGTGGCCCGGTCGAGCGAAGCTTCCTGATCGGCTTGTCGCTGGCATCCGAACCCGAGCGAGGCGGCTAAGAGATAATACAGGCTTTTCTTTTTCAACGTTCTCGGGCAGGAGAATGGGTTACTTTGAGGGACAAGTCGAATACTTCGGTGTCTGGGGAAACGAAGAATAACGCGTTTCGTCGTCGGTTGCCATCCGGTTGAGACCGGCGAGGATTCACTCATATCGAGTTGTTGGCGGTGATCGCGATGATCGCGATTTTGGCCGGCATGCCGCTGCCGGCGCTGAACAAGGCCAAGAGCAAGGCTACCACCGTCAATTGCCTGAGCAACCCCAAGCAGCTGACTCTTGCCGGCACCGGTACGCGGGCGATCACGAAGGCAAGCTGGTGACGAATTACATCTGTTCTTCCGATTCTTGGATCGACGGCACGGAACCGGTCCACGGAACAGCGGTGACGGCCAACATGACCGATGAAACCGTGATTTCCCGCGGCTTGCTGTAGCCCTATAACCGTTCGTTGCAAATCTCTCAGTGTCCCGACGACAAACGCTGGCCCTTGAATCAGACGCCGTTCGCGAGACGGGCGCGAAGCCATTCGATTCAAGGCCGACATAACGGCAATCGGGAAGACGTGCCGAACAGCGACCCGCAGAACATCCGATATCCGGACTATCGAAAACTTTCCCATATTCGTTCTCCGGGGCCGTCGGCCAACATGGTGTTCGTCGACGAGAATCCCTACCCTGTCGATGACGGTTTCTTCGCCATTCCGGTGGGCAAGGATCCCGCCCGGTGGCAGAACGCTCCGGCGGCACGGCATGACGGCACGGGGATCTTCGGGTTCGCCGACGGGCATTCGGAGTCTACAAATACGTGGAAAAGACCGCCTGCGCTATCAGTTACTTGGATTATTGTTCTACACAGCGGGAGAGAGACCGGGTTTTGCGGCGCATTTCCGACTGGATTTTGCTTCCGAACGAATACCCCGGCGGCTGAGAGCTTCGGGGATTTTCGAAGCGAGGCACCGGCAGCGGGGCGGGTGGGTCCCTGTCCCCGCTGCCGCCGGTAGGGTCGCCGGAGCCTAATTCATCGGCCCGATCAGTTCGACGAAATTGCCGTCCGGATCCCGGCACAGCACAATAAATCGTCCGCCGCCCAGCGGCATCGGGCTTTCGCCGACCATCTTGACTTTGGCCTTCTTGAGTTTGGCGATGGAGGCGCTCAGGTCGGTCACCTGAAAGGTCAGGTAACTGAAGCCGAGCGAAGAGTGGATGAACCTCTGGTCGGTTTTCGCCCCTGCCGCTTCAGGAAAGGCCATGAGCTTGAGCCGGGTTTTTGCCGCGCCGTCTCCCGGGGTCAGAACGCGTACGGTGAGTCCGTGATTGTCGGATAGTCCCAAGCGCCCGGCAAAATTCCCCGGGACGCTGAACCCTCGAGCTTCCTGGCATCCCAGAGCTTCTTTGTAAAAAGCGACGGATCTATCGAGATCGCTGACGACGATGCCCAAATCGACGACGGAAGAAGCGAACACCGGTGGAGCGTCCGCCTCGTCCGCCTGTTGGCGGGAGTCGGGGGATAAGATCATGGCGGCCAAGACGCAGAACGTAACGATCGTCGGTCGGTAACGGTGAGTTGAGGACATAGGGGCGATTATGGGAGTTCGGGACGATTTTCCCAGTTATTTCTATCGAACCTCCCGGCACGAAATCCGAGCGTGGAAGGTTGATTTTTGAGTCGGCCTGAACCAAAATGGCTCCTAAATCGAATATGCAGGAGCAACGATTAGATTCAGAGGCGTCGTCGATTTCCGCTCGAGTGTTGGATGCCTTGGCGGACCTGCCTCGAACCGAGGTCGCCGCCGGGGAAATCGTGTTCGAACAGGGCGGTTCCCCCGCGCATCTTTGTTTCCTGGTCGCCGGAAGCCTGGAAGTTATCAAGGACGGCCGGGTTATCGATATCGAGAGTCGGCCGGGAAGCATTTACGGCGATCTGTCCGTGCTCTTGGATTGTCCGCATGTCACCGGATTGAGAACGGCTTCGGACAGCACCGTGATCTTCATCGACAAACCGGCGGAATTTTTTTGCACCCACCACAGCGTCATGCTCCATGTTTGCCGGCTGCTTGCCGAGCGTCTGGCGTCGGCCAGCCGTTATTTGGTGGACGTTCGCCGTCAGTTTTCCGGAGAGTCGGGGCATCTGGCGATGTTAGACCGGATGCTTACCATCCTGATTCATCGGAATCCCAACTCGGTCAAGCCGGAAAGAACGGAGATTCGTCCGGATCATTGAGGTTTACGGATTCCCGGCCTTCGCAGCAGTCGAATACGGCGGTCATCTTTTCCAGATCCAGTTGGATGGTCGTAGGTATGCGACCGGGCTGATTGCCGGGATTGCAGACCCAGCACTTTCCGATGCGGTCGATCCAGCCGCCCGCTTGATAGAAGGGGGCGGTGTGAATGTGGCCGGAGATAACGAAGTCGGGGGCGAACCGTTCGATCAAGTGGTTAAGGTATTTGTCGCCGCCATACCGTTTCCCGGTCCAGGAGATTCGGCAGCCGTTCGGCGGGGCGTGATGCAACCAGATCCATTGAAGTCCTTGACGGGACCGGCTGTGATCTTCCAGCAGGCGAGTCATTTTCAATTTGGTTTTTTCGCCGTCCCACCACGGGCAGACGGTGATGAGGGCGCGGTCGGTGTTCAGTTTTTGCCCGTCGACCAGCAGGGAATTGGATTTGAGGTTATGCAACCAGCCGGCGACGAACTCTCCGTGACGGTCGCGCGCTTCCCCGTCGTGATTACCCGAACAAACCAGCAACTTGGTTTCGCGGCTAAGTTTTCGGAGATATTCGGAGATGACCGTGATTTGAAGTTCCAGATCCAGATATCCGGCGATATTCAACAGATCTCCGGCGATGATCACGCAGTCGTAGTACTTGGCGGTTTCGAGCAACCAGTCCAATTGCCTCAAATTATAGTGAAGGTCCGATGTGATGAGCAGTTTCAAGCGCTTGCCTGATGATTTAAATAACAGAACCGAGAATCAATAAAATAACCGATTGCGGGAAAGAAGCTCACGTGGGCGGGAAGGATTACGACGATGGCGGGAGCGGTTTCGTTACCGGAAGAGTTCGCCTGAAGCGCCGCCGGCCGGCGGTGTCGGCGGAACGAGAGGCGCGCGGAACGGTAAACTTGACTTCGGCCTAACGACGATTTTAGCTTTCGCAAACGGGAAACGGGCTAACGATAATCTTGGCGCGGCTTGACGGGTATGAAAGGACGACGGTTGTTTCTGGTTTGGGCCGCTGGACTGGCGCTGGGAGTGATTTGCGGCCCAGAAGGAAAGGCGGCACCGACATTGAGCGAGGAAATCTTCGGAGAGACGAAGGACGGACCGGTAAAGCGTTATACTTTGCGCAATCGCCAGGGCATGGTAGTGCGGGTGATGAGCTGGGGCGCTACCCTTACCGAGATACTCGCTCCGGACCGTCGGGGGCGGCTCGGCAACGTGATCCTGGGTTCCGATTCGTTCGAGGATTACGCCCGCGGTTTTCCGGGTTCGGCTTCGGTGATCGGCCGGGTAGCCAACCGGATTGCGGGAGCTCGCTTTACGTTGGATGGTCAGGAGTTTCGCTTGGCGGCCAACAACGGCCCGAATCATATTCACGGCGGACGCCGAGGATTCGCGAAAGTCAACTGGACCGGAAAGGTGGTTTCGGAAGGCGGCCGGGCGGCCGTTCGATTCGAATATCTCAGCAAGGACGGCGAAGAAAATTATCCGGGCAATTTACGGGTGTCGGTAACCTACACGCTGGACGACGAGAATCGCTTGCGGTTGGATTACGCGGCCCAGACCGACCGGCCGACGATCGTCAATTTGACCAACCACGCCTATTTCAATTTGGCCGGTTCGCAAAGCGTCTTGGACCATGTGTTGCAGCTCAACGCCGACCGTTATACGCCGGCCGATCGGGGATTGATCCCGACCGGAGAAATTGCGCCGGTTCGAGGAACGGCCCTCGATTTTACCCACGCCACTCGGGTCGGCGAGCGTATCGACGCGTTCCAACCGCACCTGAAAGGTTACGACCACAATTACGTCGTCAATCGGGACGGCGATTCCTTGGCGTTCGTCGGCAGGCTAAGCGATCCTTCGAGCGGGCGGGCGATGGAAGTGCATTCCACCGAACCGGGAGTGCAACTCTACACGGGCAATCACTTGAATCATCAGGCCCTGTGTCTGGAAACTCAGCATTATCCCGATTCCGTCAACCATCCTCAGTTTCCCTCGACGGTGCTGCGTCCCGGAGCGAGCTTTTCCAGTTCGACGGTCTTTGCTTTCAAGACCGACTAGCGTCGGCGCCGTTCGTCAATCGTGGAAGAGGACGCGATAGTAGGCGGCGGTCGCTTGGCCGGGGGATAGTTCAATAGTGCCTTCCGTTCCCGGTCGCCCGTAAAACGGCGAGGGTTCGTTTAGGGTGACGGCGCTCCATTGGGCCGGAAACAAGTCGGTGGTCCGTTGCAGTTCCAGCCGAAGTTCCGGATCCGGTATCAGCGGGAAACTCAGAATCGCGGTGTCGTTCTCCGTTCGTATCCGTAAGCCCCAGGCGTCGTGGGGATCCAGGGGATGCGTGCCCAACCGGTACTCCAGCCGATTGGGCAATCGGTCCCGATCGGGATCGGCATCGGCTAATTCCGAATCGACGGGTTTCCCGAAATACCGCAGGGCCCAGGAGTCGAGCGATTCTTGGGGCAATTCTTCGTGCAGCCAACGGGAGATCAACTCGATGGCGTTTTGATCCAACCGGTTGGAAGCCAGCGGCGGCATGCGGTCCTTGCCGGTTGACGTGATTCGTCGCAGCAGTTCGGAAGCATGCGGATCGCCGGCGACGACGATTCGATGTTCGGGATAGATGGAAGGATTGACCAGTGGGCCGTCGATCAGCCCGGTTTGTTCCAGGGGAGTTTGCAACCGGGCGTCCCATAAACCGAGGACTCCGTCGGGTCGATGGCATTGACTGCAATTGGCCTCCAGATAGGATCGCACTCGCTGGGTCAGGCTGGCTTCTTCGTCCTCGAACCGGTAGGTTCGAGGCAGTTCGTCGGTCGCGTCCGGTCCTTCGTCGAAGTAGCCGGCCTGCTGCAACGCCAGCAGTTGATTAATCTGGGTATCGCCGTAGGTCTCCGTGCGGTTCAGTTGCGCGGTGTTGAATCCCAATATTCCGCCGCTGGATTGAGTATGGCACGCGAGGCATTCGCTGCGGCTGGGATATCGCCAGATTTGTTCTCGCATGACGCCGTTCTCTTCGATGGGGATAATCTCTTCGGCGCCCTCTTCCGGCACGAGAAAGGCTTCGGTTCGTTGTTCGTTCCAGCGGTAGGTGAGGCCGTAGATCTCTCCGGGTTTCGAGTCGTCGGGATGGACGATGAACCGGGTTTCCAGCGGGCGTCTTGAATCGGGATCGCCGGTTTTGGTTTCCAGTTCGAAGTGCTTTATCCAAACCGAACCGGAAGGGAAAGACCAATTATCCTCGGTCGAAAAACCGATGCGCCGAGAGACCTCAGGAACGCTAAACCAACGAGACTTGATCGCGTGGTCGGACCAAAAAGGGGTGTTGAGAGAGTAGGGCAGGATTCCGGGATTAGGGGAGAGGTTCGTCAGGTCCTCGAAGGCGCCCGTAAGCGAAAGGGTTTCAGGGAATGGTTCGGCGGCGCCGGCGTCGTCCTTGATTAACCGAAGCAGCCGGTGGGACTGGTAATCGGCCACCAAGATATCGCCGTTGCGGGGATCGACGCCGAAAGCGGAAATTCCGGTTTTCCGAGCGAGGCGATTCCAGCCGGTTGTTTGGTTTCCGTCATAGCGCATCATCCAGAGATTGCCGCTGACGTAATCGGCAAAAAGGTAGGCCCCGTACAGTTGCGCCCAGCGGTCGCCTCGATAGAAAACTCCCCCGGTTACGGAGCGGCCTTGGTTGTCGCCGTTTCCATGGGAGTATTCGAGAATCGGTTCTTCAAACTCGACGTTCCCGGACAGGTCGTTTGGGCGGGGCCCCGTGATCGAACCTTCCCGGTAATTCCAACCGTAATTGCCGCCGCGAACGATCCGATTGATTTCTTCCCGCCGTCCTTGGCCGACATCTCCGGCGAACAGTTCTCCGGAAACCGGATCGAAAGCCATTCGCCAAGGATTGCGTAATCCGACGGCCCAAAATTCCGTTCGCACCCTGGAAGTTCTGATCGGTTGTCCGTTGAAGCTCGTGGTGCCCACCCAAGGATTATCGGCCGGGACCGAGTAGTAGGCCTTTCCGGAGGAATCCAACTCAATGGCCGAATGGCGATTGGGTTCGAGGTTTCCGGGGCGTTTATCGACGTCCAGCCGGAGGATGCCGGCGTAGAAATCCCGGTCGATTCTTTGGCTGTTTCCCAAGGTGTCGTTGGCGTTGCCTTCGTCGCCCAGCGCGACGTAAAGATAGCCGTCCGGTCCGAAATGCAGGTCGCCACCGTTGTGATTGCCGGCATCGTCCCATTGACTGAAGAGAACAATTTCCGATTCGGGCAAAGCCCGGTTGGGTTGGTCGGGGCTCGTTTGAAATTGGGAAAGGCGGTTGGGTTCCCCGGCTCCCGTTGCCGTGTAAAAGACATAGAATTTTAGGTTTCGGCGATAATCCGGATGGAAAGCCAAACCAAGGAGTCCCTGTTCACCAGAGCGGGAAACGGTGCGGCGCCTAATATCCAGGAAGGTTTCCCATTGGGGCCGGCGGAGGTCGGGAACGACTCGGATTCGGCCGCTGCGTTCGACGACAAAAAGCCGGTTGGTTTCGGCCGGCGGGGTGACGATGGCGGCCGGTTGCAGCGTCGTACGAAGATTCGGGAAAGCCGGTTCCAGTTTGAAACCCGAACTCGGGAGGGATTGGGGAAAGTCTAGCGTCGTGTTGGCCGATCGTATCAATGGTTGTCCGTGGGCCAGAATACACCCGAGCAAGGTCAAAACGGTTCCGGTAATGAGGCGCATATCAGTGGCGGCGACAATGGGAAATGAATTCTAACGATAGCGATTGAGCTGCGATCACTTGAGAGCAGCTCAGCAATTTCGATGCCAACCGTCGCCGCGGCAACAGCGGCAAGGATACGGGAAAACGGTGATCGGTAAATCTCCGAGTCGTTATCCCAAGGATTCCGTTTTAACCGGTCGTTCGTTTCTCAACAAAGCATCGCTCGACGGCCCACGCTCCGAGGATTTTTCGCAGTCGTCTGATCGCCGCTTCGTGCCTGCGATCGTTCATCAATTGAATGTTGCGCAGCTTCCATTGAATGGCCGGCCACCGGTCCAGCCCTTCGAACGGTAACAACGACCAATCCGGTTCATCTTGCTTGATGGACAGGAGAAACCGGCGCTCGTTGTCGGTGAGGGCGCTCGCGACCCACTCGAACGGCTGTTCGACCTGGGCTCTGCAACTGCCGCGCACCGCCATGGGTGGTCCTACTCCTGCTCGGGGTCGGCGACGACCAGATCGTATTTCTTGTCGAGGCGTCCTCCAGCGTGGATGGTGCGACGGCCTGACCCGAAATCGACTTTCGAAAGATCGAGGCGCTTCAACCACGAATGATTCGCTCGCTCGGCGGCATGCATGAACAGCCGCTTGGTCTTCACGGAAGTGCAGTTCTCGAGTAGATGTTGTACGACCTGCGGGCGCAGTGCCGTCAGCGATTCCATCACCTGGCAGGCCTCTTCGTAAGACTGCCGTTTCGGCACGAGGCACATCATCTCGAATGCCGTGCGCTCGAGTGTCGAGACCTCGAGGTCGACTCCGTCGACCGGAAATTTGGACGTGGTCTTTTCGGTGCCCGCGAAGACGCCGGTCGTCACGAGTGTCACCGGTCTGGACCAGGCGTGAGTCTCGAACCAGGCGGACAGTTTCGTGCCGGGATTTCCGAACAGGACGACCTCGCGCGCTCCCAACGACAGGTATTGTGTGTAGCCGCGCAGCTCGATGGCAGTGATCCCGCCGGGATGGACATCAAGGGTAAGCTGCGTCTGCAGTGCATAGACTGCACCGACCCAGTCGACCGTCGAGCTGGCGCGCTTGTAGGCGCCGTGACCCAAACGTTCCAGCCAGCCTGACAGGACGTACTTGTCCGCAAGCCGGCGGTCGACACCTCGGCGATTGAGCCAACGTAGTGTGGCGGCCGTTCCGGCTGGCCACTGCTGCAACAGCTGGTTTATTTTAGATCCCATCCGACCACCAACGCGCGACACAAGCGCATCAAATTAAACTGCTGGACAAGGCTAGCACTTAGTTTACGAATGCGTCAAATTGTCGCCTATAAAGAGACAAGTCGGCAGGAATCCGAACTGGCTCCGCACATTGAGACCGCCGACAGAGGATGTCGACCGCTTTGCGCCGATTGACTTGCTTCTTTGCTTGACTTTTCCTCATACATTATGCATAAATGCAGCATGCAAACAATCCTAGATGCATCAACGAACGAATATACCCACGCCCAACAGATAAGCGCGGCGATTGGCCGTCTTCGCGCTGAGGCCAATCTCACGCAGGCCAAACTGGCGGAGAAGTCCGACCTCGACCAAAGCAGGATTTTCCGCATCGAAAAGGGCGAAGTTGTGGCGGGTGCGGACGTCGACCGTGTGCTGGATGCGCTCGACGCGCATGGGGTGCCCAAGGCCAAAGCATTTAAGGAGTTTATCGGTCGAGAGTGGCAGCACATCGAACCGCCATCCTTTTGGAAGGGGATTATATACTTATTTACCCGTTTGTCCGCCCGGTTTTTATCAGGCGGCGCGGTGGCGCGCCAATTAGCGCCGCCGCACTTGCCGTTTTTTGCTATTAGTCAAGGTTCCGTTGGTTTTACAGCGCGAAGGCCAGTTATTCTGGATTTCCGGAGTTTTTCTTTCTTCGTTTTTTTTGCTTTCAGGGTGTCCTCTGATGCGGTTTGATTCCGTGTTAATGAATAGCGCCCCGGAATCCGGCGGGGGGAGCCTTTGAAGGCGATCGGGACGAAATCAACATGAATATAACCAAGGCGATTGAAAACATCGGGACGAAAACCGAGATCAAGCGCGTTTGTAACGCTTACGTAGTCGACTTTCGGAATCTTGATGACGACGAACTTCGGGAAGCGCTCAACAAAACGAGTCCCCAGTATTATTTCGCCGATAACGTCAACAAGACGTTGAATCAATTGCTCTTCAAAGCGGACCGGGACACCCGAATCTTGGTTCCTCTTTTTCTCAAGCAAGTCCTGCTCGAGAAGGACGATTTCATGTGTCCGGAAAAGCAAACCAATTCGGAGATCGTCAAATACCAACAGAGCATCGTCGATCAGGCCAACGAGGATCTGTTCGGGAAGACTAGTCCCCGGAAGAAGAATTTCGAGATTTTCAATTACCTGCTGGAAGCCGCCTGGGAATATGACGATTCAATCAGCTTGGAAGAAAAGAATCTGATCGAAAAAGTTCGCCGGAATCTCAAGATCACCGAAAAAGAGTATCGGATATTGGAAGCCAGGTTAGGTAAATACCCCAAGCAGTCGAATCGGCTTCATTCGGTGGAGGAAATCGAGGAAGTGAGAAGGCGGCTGCAACACGAAGGAATTGTTTTCCCGGTCCGTGATAACGGCAACACCTCCTTCGATCTGCTTCCTGAAGAGGTGGCCAAAACCGTCAGAAACTATTTCGGGATAGAGATGAAGACCTACGGATACCGAAAGCTTTTGGACATGAAATTCGTCCGCAGCAAGAAGTATTTCACCGAAATATTGAAAAAACGCGACGTTGATATTGACGGATGCTCCACGTTGGACGATCTAATGGAAAAATGCGTGGAACGGGTGAATCCTAGGGAAATCTTGGGTGGGTTCTCTTCTCGTGACGGTGTTTCTGTGGGCAATCTCAAAAAATGGTGTCAAGAATTGAAAATCAATGTCTCAGGCACCAAAGATGAGATCATCGACCGAATCGTGAATTTTTACGACAACCTCCGTTTCCGAACCGAAGAGGCGGATGACGAAAGAAAGGTTTGGTACGAACAATACGCCGAGTTCGCCGGACGGAAATTGACGGCATTGAGATCCCAGCAACTTATCAGCAAGGATATCGAGGTGGAAAGACGATTTGAGGAGGCAACCAATTACCTGTTCGAAAAGAAACTGCAACACAAGCCTCTGACTCAGGTCGGAACCAGTCGCGCGGACGGCACCCTTTCCTACGAGGACCAATTCATTCTTTGGGACAACAAATCCAAGGAAACGGAAGTGAACCTCAAAGATCATCTTAGACAATTCGATGGCTATATCGCTTCTTCCGAAAAGCCGGTGGCTTGTTTTTTGGTTATCGGGCCGTCTTTCACCAAGGAGTCGGCCAGTTTGGCCATGCAGTACAAGGTCGACAATCAGGTTACGATTGCTCTGATAACCGCCGAAGAATTGAAGGATATCGCCGAAAAATGGTCTGCCAAGAACCAAGGGCCATTTCCGTTGGGATACTTCAATCAAGTCGGCCGTTTCAATCCGGAAATGGTCCAGATTGGGTGAATCCTCCGGTGAATGCGCCGGGAAACAATGTAACGGACTTTGCCGAAAACTCCAGGTTGCCCGGACATTTATGAGGGTTGCCTACCGTAAAAAATTGGGAGGTGGGTAGTTAAGTATATAATCCTCTTTTGGAACCCCGAGCGCGCGTGCCTTGAGATCACGGAAGAGACCCTCGATGAAATCGCGATATTCGTCGGGCAGGACGATCACCCGTGGCCTCTACGCCGTCAAATCGAACGACAGCGGGAAACGCTGTTGCGAGCGGCGGGCTTTCTAGGTCGACTCAATCACAACATTGCTTTTATCGGCGACATGGGCGTTGGAAAGTCCACGGCTATCAGTTTCATCTTCGACCTGCTCGTGCCGCCGTCCCTTGCCGACAAGACGATCAACCGGCCTGTGTTGGAAATCGGCGCGGGCGGCGCCACGATCTGCGAAGTGCACATAAAGGGTGGCCCTGAGTTCGGGATCTCTTTGCTGCCTATGAGCGATGCAGAGATGCGGGAGCTGGTGTCGGACTTCTGTGTTGCTAAGTGGGCCGTTCACACGAGCGAAATCCGTGGGGTGGGCGAGACCATCGGCATCAGCCGTGAAACAGAGCGCGCCATCCGTAATATGTCGGGGCTGGGACGCAAACGGCAAACTGTAGATGGGAAGATCGTCTACCTTGACCCCGTGGGCGAGCTGGCCAAGTCCAGCAGCAGTGAGGACGAGTTCAGAACGCGAATTCTCGCATTAATGAATCTCGACGACCGGACACGGCGCGAACTCTGGTACGACAGCTCCACGCGAAAACACCCCATGGAGTGGGTCACGGAGACTTTCAAAGCCGTGAACAACGGCCGCCTGAAAGACGTTCCGTTGCCCAAAAGTATTGACCTGCTTATTCCGAACTTCGGGCGGGCATTCGGTGAACTAGACATCACCGTCATTGATACCAAGGGTGTCGATGACGTTGCGGTGCGCGAGGACCTCGACCACAGGCTGAAAGACCCTCGGACAGTGATCGTCTTCTGTTCGCGCTTCAACGATGCGCCAGGAACCAGTACACGTGTACTGCTTCAGCACATGCGCCAGACTTTCTCGGAACGCTTCGACACCGGAAAGGTATCGATTCTGGCGCTGCCTCGGTCCGAAGAAGCACGTGCCATGAAGGATGACATGGGCGAGCAGGCGCTGACGGATGGCGAAGGTTATGAGTTCAAGCGGATGCATGTTTCATCTGAGCTTGCAGCAGAAGACCTCGCCGGTGTTCTAATGTTTTTCTACAACGTCGAAGTCGATGATGCCGCAACGGTCCGTTACGACCTGTTCGAGCAGTTGAGTAGGATGAGAAGGTCGGTTGAAGAGCGACTTTTCGATCTGTGTGCAGCCGCACAGGACATTATCAGGAACCATGAAACCCAGGCTCTGAATGCCGCTATTGAGGAGGTTGCCAACAGGCTCAACATCTTTCTTAGAGGGAATCGGAGTCTAGGAGCGCGTGAGCAACTCGCTCACGTGGATGCGATCGACACCATCAATGGTGTGTGTTACGCCCCGACGCTCTGGGCCTCCATCAGGCGGAAAGGCGAGTACACCGGTCTAAACGTGGCGCACCTGATTGGAGTCGGTGCTGCCCGGGACGCCAAGCGACGTAGCGAGAGCTGGTTCAACGGCCTCGATGCGTTCCTCAAGTCGCTGAATGCAGACGAGGGCCTGGCACTCGCGAATCGTTCGATTGATCAGATTGCCGCAAGCGCGGCTGCGTCGAAACGCGCCTTCCTCGAAGCAGCGCAACTCGGCGGGGTCGAAGTCTACCGCGAACCCCTGTCGCAACCTCGCGTTTGGTCGGCCTGTGAGTCGGAATGGGGCTGCGGCCCCGGGTACAGAATGCGGGTGGCGGAACATCTGGAGAACTGGTTTTCCGAGGAGACGAAACTGAAAGACCGCCTTGAACAGATGATCAACGGACTATGGGAGCAAAGGGTGATTGCTCCGCTGGCGAGGCTTGTCGAAGAAAGTGCGCCCGAAGCTGATTCGACACCCGGCAACATCATACCGTTCAAAGGGCGCATGTCGGTCTGACTAGGCGCAATAGGGAGTACAGGATATGGCGCGCGTTCGGGCGGTTGAGATTCGAAACTTTCGAGGTATCAAGGAGCTGACTTGGTATCCCGAGCTCGGCATCAACTGCCTGATCGGCCCCGGAGATAGCGGGAAGTCGTCTGTCATTGATTCGATTGATTTGTGCCTCGGAGCTCGGCGGAACATCCAATTCACGGACGCCGACTTCCACCTGCTGGATGTCGAGACACCAATCACTATCGAGATCACGCTGGGAGAACTCAACGATGACTTGAAGAACTTCGACGCGTACGGGATGCACCTCCGCGGCTTCGACGCCAAGACTGGGACCATTGAGGACGAACCCGAAAGAGATCTCGAGACCGTCCTTACGGTGAAGTTGACTGTCGCCAGCGACCTCGAGCCTCAGTGGACGCTGGTGTCGGCACGGGCCGAGGGCCAGGGGCTTTCACGGAATCTAGTCTGGGCGGACCGCGCTCGTCTTGCTCCGACCCGCATCGGTGCCTTGGCGGACTATCATTTGGGCTGGCGGCGCGGCTCCGTGCTGAACCGTGTTTCCGATGAGTGCACCGATGGCTCGGCGGCTTTGGTCAGGGCCGCCCGAGATGCCCGCGCTGCCTTTGGCGATGATGCGCAAGAGCAGTTCGAAGAGACGCTGAGCATAGTAGCAACCGCAGCAAAGGAGCTTGGCATTCCTATCGGTGAAAACATCAAGGCCATGCTTGATGCGCACTCAGTATCGTTTAGCGGCGGCACTATCTCATTGCACACCGAAAATGGCGTGCCACTGCGCGGTCTGGGCACCGGCTCAACGCGGCTGCTCATCGCTGGGCTACAGCGAAAAGCGGAGGCCCAGTCTTCAATCATACTCATTGACGAGTTGGAATACGGGTTGGAGCCTCACCGTATAATTCGTCTCCTCGGCTCCCTCGGTGCAAAAGAAGCGTCACCCCCGCTGCAAGTCTTCATGACGACGCATTCTCCCGTCTCACTACGAGAGCTATCGGGGGACCAGTTGTTTGTGGTACGAGGGACGATGGAGAGGCATGAGGCCCGGGTTGTTGGTACTTCAGACTGCATGCAGAGCACGATCCGCCTCTATCCTGACGCTTTCCTCGCGTCGAGCGTCGTTGTATGCGAAGGGGCCAGTGAAGTTGGCCTGATCCGCGGGCTCGATCAGTACCGCACGACTAACGGTCACGATGCCATCACTGCCCAAGGAGTCGCCCTCGTCGACTGCGGCGGTGGCGGTGCCGACCGACCCTTCAAACGTGCGAATGCATTCCATGTGCTGGGATACCGGGTGGCGGTGATCCGGGACGATGACAAGAAGCCAACAGCAGCGGTTGAGGCAGACTTTATTGCTGACGGCGGGAAGGTTGTCGCCTGGCGCGACGGGCGGGCGCTGGAAGATGAGTTGTTCTTGAGCCTGAGCGACGGCGGTGTCAGCAAGCTGCTCGCCCGGGCGGTCGAGCTGCATGGCGAAGATCTTGTCAATGATCACATCAAGTCAGCCTCGCAGAACGCAAAGGATCTGATCGGGATTCAGCTCGATGACCTTTTTGATGGAATAACATCTGATAGCCGCGCCATCCTTGGAAAGGCTGCACGGTCGAAGAAGGCCGGGTGGTTCAAGTCGGTGACGTGGATGGAGGACGCGTCGCGTGAAGTTGTCGGCCCCGATCTGGTACATGCCGACTCGGACTTCAGAGTACTTATCGATAGCATTTTCGCGTGGGCGGGCGATGCAGGAGAATGATATCGACCTACTGGCGATTGATCGTGGCGCTGTGACCGCACCGGCCGGCTGCGGAAAGACGCACCTGATTGCCGAAGCTCTGACCCGCCACTGTGGCGGCAAGCCGATCCTCGTGCTGACCCACACTAATGCCGGTGTCGGGGCGCTGCGCGGACGGCTAGGCCGCGCAGGTGTACCCGCCAAAGCTTATCGTCTCTCGACGATTGACGGTTGGGCCATGCGACTCATCTCGACATTTCCGATGCGGAGCGCACACAAGGCCGAGTTGCTGCACCTGGCCAATCCTCGCACCGACTATCCCAACATCCGAGCCGCTGCGGCCGAGTTGCTCAAGGCAGGGCACGTGAACGACATCCTCGCAGCCAACTATGCTCGGCTCATCGTTGATGAGTATCAGGACTGCTCTATCAGGCAGCACGCCATAGTGGGGTATGCAGTACAAGTTCTGCCAACCTGCGTGCTTGGAGATCCGATGCAGGCGATATTTGGCTTTGGCGGCGATGTTTTGGCGAAATGGGATGATGTCTGCGCCTATTTTCCTCTGGCTGGTGAACTCGCCACCCCTTGGCGATGGATGAATGCGGGAGCCGTGCCACTCGGCTACTGGCTGCTAAACGTGCGCGACAAGCTCCTGCGCGGCCAACCAGTTGATCTCCGGACGGCTCCAGACGGCGTGACCTGGGTCGAGCTGGACGGATCCGAAGATCACCAGCGGCGCCTGCTAGCTGCACGCGTGCGTCCGCCGGACGGTCAGGGCTTCGTCCTTATTATTGGGGACAGCGCAAAGCCGGATGGCCAGCGGCAGTTTGCAAGTCAAATTCCTGGCGCCGTCACCGTCGAAGCCGTCGATTTGCGGGACTTGGTTACGTTTTCACGAGCATTCGATCTCGCCGCGCCGGAAGCACTGAAGCGTCTTGCCAATTTTGCTCAAAGCGTCATGAGAAACGTTGGTGCAGCAGACCTAATGAAGCGCGTGCAATCCTTGAGGCGCGGAACTACACGCAAGCCGCCGACGGCGGTCGAGTCCAGCGCTCTAACCTTTATTCACGTGCCGTCACACCGTGCGGCCGTCGATTTGTTTGGTGAGATCTGCAAAAAAGAGGGCGTCAGCGCACACCGGCCTGCGGTCCTTCGGGCATGCATCAAGGCGCTCCAGCTTTGTGACGGGACCGAAGGGTTGTCATTCCACGAGGCCGCCATCCGGGTGCGCGGACAGAATCGGCTGGTCGGCAGGCCCTTGCCCAGACGTGCTGTCGGCAGCACGCTCTTGCTGAAAGGACTGGAGGCGGAAGTGGCTGTGATCCTCAATGCCAGCGCGCTGGATGCACGCAACCTCTACGTTGCAATGACGCGAGGCTCGAAGAACCTGACGGTGTGCGCTCCTAGCCCGGTTCTCAATCCACCCATATAAGAGTTTTATAGAATTGGAAGCAGCTGGTCAGTGCTCCCGGTCTCTTGGCGGGTTCGGATCATTTCCGGGCGGGATCGTGTCTTTGCTCCGGATTTTGCCGTCTCGGCCTTTAGTTGTCAGCTCGCCGCCACCCTGGTTTTTTAGCATACGGTTGGCGGTGTCGATAGCCTCCTTCTGGGTGCGGTGTTTGCTGGATGCGCGATCAGCATCGTTGCGTTTGTTGATCCACTCGTCACCGCTACGATAGACAGTTCGGTCTCTGCCTTTCCCGCCGCTTTTGCCCTTACTCATGATTCACTTTCCCTAGTTGGTGGTATGTCGGAGGCCATACCGGTCGCGAGTTTTTCTATCAGCGCAAGGCAGTCGTGCACGGTAGTTTCGTGAACGACAATGCGTTGCCCAATACGGTAGTCGGTATCTCCGGTACGATTGATGTAATCGGCATCCACGATTCCCTGTGTATGTGCTAGTAGGTGGCGCTGCTGGAAGTACCGTGACAGCGCCTTTAGTTCCGCGCTGCTAAGGCAAGCGTTATAATGCTTGCCAGTGGCGGAATGCCATAGAGCGCTGCCATCGTTGAGATTCTGGAAGGCGTTGCGGCGTGGAGGCTGCGAGGACGGCAATTTGCTGTAGAGCGCCTCTGCGAATCGTTGGAACGCGGTTACAGCATTTTGCAGGCCATTCTCGGTCCACAGTCGGGTTGCCGTTGCGGCAGTGTCTCGATCCCGAATGGTTGCTTTGATATCGGCGAGAGAGCTGAGTACCTTGCGGATGCCAGCGAGCGTCTGTGAAAACACCAAGTCGGCCGCGTTGTGTCCGCATGCTGGACAAAAGAACGCCGCACCGATGACCGCATAGCGGCACTCACATTCGGGACAAGTGATCTTGAGTTGCATCGGTTCCACGGCTGCTGGCGGCAGCGGGAGGTGCAACGGGCGGCTGTCTACCTTCATGGTTATATCGATGAAGCTGTTGCGCGCCTGGTGGCGGTTCCATTGGTCGGCGTCGCGTCTCATGGCACCATTGATACGGTGGTCAACACGGGCGAGCGCGGTCTTTTTGGCGTGCTTGAACTGTTCTTGGGTCCTCCACGCATTTGCGTGAGCCGTGTGGCCACAGAAAGGGCAGTGAACCTCTTCGTCACGGACCTTTTCGTGCCAGTCGTCCTCGTGTAACTTGAACTTGAACTGGCACGCAGCTCTTGGGCATTCTCGGTCGAAGTAGCCGTCGGCGTCTGAAGGTATCGATACAGAGACCTCCTGGCCATCAAGACGGCGCAACTCTTTGATCAACTCGTCAAACATTTTTCAAATCCTTGGATACCTGCATCTGGGGTCTTCGGAACTCGCTGATCAACTGACACGATGAAAGTCGCGAGTATCTCGGGCTGAAGATAACATTCGGAGCGGTATTTGGGAAATCGTTTCGCAAAAAGACGTACTCGCCGTGGGCGATGATTCCCTCTGACGTGAAGACGGGAACTGCAGATTCGTTTGATAGTTCCAAGCCGCATCACGGCTAGACTACTTTACCGTTGAACACGACCATCCCACAAATCGTCGCATTCGAGTTCACCTCGATGATCCGGTTCGGCCAGTCCGGATTCGGCGCCTTCAGATACCGGTTTGGGGGCCGTATTGAGTTTCTCCGCCGAACCGGGGGCCGCGTCCGGCGAACCGCAGGATAACCGACGCCGATACCGATCGGCGCGATGCGAACCGCATCGAAAAAGAAATGGTGGAGGCGGCGGGAATCGAACCCGCGTCCCGCACAAACCAGCCTGAGAACCTCTACATGTTTGTCCGGGTGGAAAATTGTCTGCCGTGCGCTGCCGACCCGGCACGATACGCCTGACATAGTCCGCATGAAGGTATTTCGGTCGATAACGCGCGGTCTCCGCTTTTCAACCTATCCTGCTGCCACGTCATTCCCGCCTAGCAGGCATCGGCAAGATGACGCTCGGGCCTCAGGCCGCGAGAGCTAAGTCTTCGTTAGCTTTTGTTTTTTGGTCCGATGATTTACGAGGCCAACGAACCATCCTCGACATGCAATCCTCGGCGTATTTGCCCGGTCGAAACCAGTACGCCCCCATAGTGGCCTTCCTTAATAGTCGATCGTTTCGAATCAGTCAAGGGAAAATCCGGCGGCGGTTCAAAATAATTTCGACCGCGTCGTCATCCCTTTTTGGTTTCGTAGACGTCGACTTTGGCCGGAGGCATGTTGGCCCAGACGATGCTCCGGTGCAGCAGCCGGAATCGTTGGAAGTGGATATACGGCTTCGAGGCCAGGTAATAGGTGAATTGAATGAAACGGCCGGTTTCGCTGAGCGTTTGGAAAATTTGGTCGGTGATTTGGCGGCAAGCCTCGTCGGGAATGGACCGGAAAGGCAGACTCGAGACGATGTAGTCGATGTTGTCGAATTCGTCGCCAATCCGTTCTTTCAGGATGTTGCCCAGTTCGGAGGCGTCGCCTTGGACGGGGTTCAGTTCCGGGAATCGCTGTTTTAAATAGGCGACGAGTTTGGGTGACCATTCGACGGAAATGAGATTGGCGGGAGGTACGCCCCGAGCCAGTATTTCCTGGGTGATCGAACCGGTGCCCGGCCCCAATTCGACGACGGTTCCGCGATAGTCCTTCGGAATATAGGAGGCCATCCGTTTCCCCAGCCGAGGACCGCTGGGACAGACGGCTCCCGTGTTGGTCGGGTGAAGAATAATCTCGCGGGTGAATACGGCTAGAGACTTGAGAAAACCGGTTGCCATGAGCACAAAAAACCTCTTGGTGGGGGAAGAGTAACGATCCTGATCGGTTTCGTCAACGGATTCGGTGCGAGAGACTCGTGAAGCCGCGAAGAACGATCCGTGATCGACGAAGGGAAGGGCACCGGTTTTTTGGTTTCCGGCCGGCGGACCAGATCGTTGGGGGAGCGAAAAGCGAGTGCGGAAGCTCGCCGGAAACCGGTGCCCGGGCAGGAGGCGCCGGTGGCTGGAAGAGACTGGGTTTTCAGTTAGACGGCAGGCGAGGGCGGGCGACTTGCGACGCCGGTTTTTCGGTAACCGGAGCAGGCTTCTGATACCGCAGAGCATTGCTGGGCCAGGGTGAGGCGGTCGAGATCAAGCCAAACGGTGCCCGGTTGTTTCCGATACCAAGTGAGTTGACGGCGCGCGAATTGCCAGGTTTTGGTTTTGATCGAAGTGACGGTTTCCGCAAGCGGCCCGGGGTTGTTGAGATGTTCGATGACCTGCCGGTAGCCCAAGGCTCTGGAGGCGGCCGGATGATTCGCTAATCCCTTGGCCATCAAGGAACGGGTTTCTTCGATCAGGCCTTGGCGGAACATGGCGTCCACCCTGCGATCGATGCGCTCTCGCAAGCTGGCGGCCGCCCGGTAAAGGACGATCAACGGTAATTCGACGGTCGGGGCGGTCCATTTTCGCCGTTGTTGCGAGGCCGGTTTCCCGGTCAATCGGATAATTTCGAGGGCCCGGATCACCCGGCGGAGATTATGACGGTCGATGCGGGCGAACAACGGGGGATCGGCGTCGCGTAATTCCTCCCATAATTGTTCCGTCGGCAATTGTTCCAGTTCCCGCCGCAGGGCCGGTTGCCGCGGCGGTAACGCGTCGAGCCCTTCCCGATAAACCTTGAACCAAAACCCCGTGCCGCCGCAAAAGACGGGGCGGCGCCGGCGGCCCCGGATTTTCCGGACGGCGTCTTCGGCCTCCTCGACGAATTTCTGAGCGTCGAAGGTCTGATGCAAATCGACGACGTCGATCAAGTGATGGGGCACGACGTCGCGTTGTCGGAGGGACGGTTTGGCCGTGCCGATGTCTAATCCCCGCCAGATTTGCATCGAATCGACCGAAACGATTTCTCCGCCGAGTTCTTCGGCCAAGCGTAACGCCAAAGCGGACTTTCCGGCCGCCGTGGGACCGGCCAGGAACAAGGGAGGGAGAGTTTCCGTCACCGGGTATCGGAGAGCCCGGAATCCGAAGCGGCGGACGGCGCTTCCGGTTCGGCCGGCTCGCCGGTTTCGTCCGGTTCCGGGGATTCTTTCTTCCACGAAACGATCAGCAGCAAGGCGACCCCGGTGCAAATGGCCGAGTCGGCGACGTTGAACGCGGGAAACCCGATCTCGTCCCCGTCGCGTTGGTAGGTGTAGAAATAGAGAAAGTCGATGACGTGCTGCACCCGGATGCGATCGATCAGATTGCCGATAATGCCCCCGAGCATTAGGCCTAAGGCAATTTGTCCGGCAGGTCGATGGATGCGGAAGAGGTTCCGGTTGAAATACAGAATCGCGAGGGCCAGGACCGCGATGACGGCGAGCATGGTATTGCTGTCGTCGAATATATTGAACGCCGCCCCGGTATTGCCCCAGTGGACCAGGCGAAAGAAGCCGTCGATGACGATCAGTTGGTCCTGGTAGGGAACCTGGTAGGGAAGGAAGTGTGCTACCGTCAGTTTGCTGGCCTGATCCAGAACCAATACCACGAAACAGAGCAGCAGGATTCTCAAGCCGGGATTACGGGGATAGATTGACATGGAGCGGGGGTAGGGCCTAGCGTCCGGTCGCGGATCGCAAGGCGGCGATAATCACGGAAGTTCGGCCGCTTTGACTACTCGTTTGATGGCCTTCATGAGCCGTTTTCTGATCTTGTTCTGGACGGCGCCGTCGCGAACCTTTTCGTTGAATTCGTCGACGATATAGAAGCTGTCGATCGCGGCCCCTCGCTCTGTGCTGACCTTGGCGATGGATAAATTCAATTCCAGTTCGATCAGGGCGGCGGCGATGAAATAGAGCAGGCCGACGTGATCTTCGGTGTCGATATCGAGGATCGTGTGCCGTTCGGAGGTTTCGTTGTCGAATTCGATGCGGGTCTGGATCTTTTCGTTTTCCAGCGATTGGTACAGGCGGGGGATCTTCGGCGCTTCGTCGACCAGTTGGTCCAGGTCGATCTTTTTCATGAACACTTCGGGGATGAGTTCCTCGAACGCTTTCCGGCGTTTCCGGTCTACCAGCGAACCGGTTTTGGCGTCTGCCACCGAGAAGGTGTCGAAGATGATTCCGTCTTTGCGGGAAAAGATCTGAGCACTCAGGATGTTGATTCCCGAAGCCGCCAGGGCGCCACAGAGATCGGCGAAAACCCGGGGAAAATCCCAGGTGACGATGTGCAGCGCCGTGTATCCTCGATTGCGTTTCTGGGACCAGGCGATGATCGGATTGAGCGGATTCTCGGTTAACCGGACTTGCCGGGCCATGAAGCGGTGGCCCCGTTCCAGATCGTTGGCGATGTCTTCGGGCTCGTTGGTGTGGAAGTAACGGTCGGGGAGATTATCGAAGTGGGCCTTGACTTCGTCGGCGTGAATGGCGGGCGGAAGTTTGGGCTCCACTTGCCGTTTCAGATGGTGGCGCAGTTTGCTTTCGACGATCCGTTGGGTGGTGTCGCCCGTCAGTTGTTCGTAGGTCCGCTGGTGGAGCGTGCGCAGCAAGGCATCCTTGAAGCCGTTCCACATTTCTTCGCTGGTCGCTACGGAATCGCTGAAGGTCATGAGCGTCAGCAGGTCGGCATGTTCGCTTTCCTGTACCAGTTCGGCGAAGGATTGGATTACTTGGGGATCGTCGATGTCTCGCCGTTGCGAGATCTGAGCCATGGTCAGGTGTTCCGCGATCAACAGGCGTAACGTTTGCACGTCGCCAGTGCTCAGGCCGAGCCGGGCGCCGACCCGCTTGGCAATCTTCGCTCCGCCGACGCTGTGATCGTCGCAGTTGGGGAGCGACTTGCCCGTGTCGTGGAGGATGAGCGCCAGATACAGCAGGTAGGGACGATTGAGCCGTTCGAGGATCTTGCGATACCCGGCGTGGTACGGTTCTTTGGCTTCCCAAATCGCGTCGAGTTGTTCCAGGCAGACGATCGTATGTTCGTCGGCGGTGTAAACGTGGTAAAACTCGTGTTGCACCTTGCCGGTCAACCGTCCGAATTCCGGCAGGTATTTGCCGAGCAGCCCGATTTCGTGCATGGCGCGCATCGTGCCGCCGACGTTCCCCTTTTGATTGAGAATCTCGACGAAGGTTTCCCGGACGTTGGTATCGTGGAGAAAGGCGCGATCGGCCAGCGAGAGTTGGGAACGGACGGCATAGGCCAGGTCGGGGTGGAATTTCAGGCCTCGTTGCTGAGCGTGGCGAAAGACCCGCATCAGGCGGCGCGGCTGTTCCTTGAACGCTCGGGGATTGGCTTGGACGATTTGCCCGTTTTTGAATTCGAAGCCGTCCAGCAGGATCGGTTTCTGGAGTTTTAAAAAGAGCGAAAGTTTGCCGAGGCGGTTGCTTTGCGGAAAGAGCGCCATGCGTTGTTCCAGGGTGCGGCTCAACAGGTAGACGTTGCGCAAATGGGTGTAGACTTCCTGCATGAAGGCTTCCAGGCGGCGGGAGGGCGAACGGTCGGTAAACCCGAGATGGAAGGCCACTCGGGGCTGAAACGAGCGGCGGAGGGTTTCTTCCGGCCGGCCGGCCAGGTAGTGCAACTCCGTCCGAACGCGCAACAGATAGTCGTAGGCCGCGGTGAGTTTCCGGTATTCCTCAGAATCGATGATCTGATGTTCCAGCAATTCTTCCATGGATTGGCAGCGTTTCTTGAAGAACGCCATCCACAGCAGGTTCTGGTAGTCGCGCAGGCCGCCGCAGCCGTTCTTGATGTTCGGTTCCTGCATGTAGGGGGAATTGCCGAATTTTTCGCGGCGGGCGTGTTGGTCTTCCAGCCGGGCGGCGATATAGCTCTTTTCGTGGCGGGAAACGCATTTGAGCAGCAGGGTCCGGGTCATTTGGTCGAACAGGGATTGTTCGCCGATGACCAAGCGGGTTTCGATCAGGGCGGTTTTGGATTGCATGTCCTCGTTGGCCACCTTCACGCAGTCGGCGACCGAGCGGGTGACCGGGAGAATGCGAATTCGGATATCGGTCAGCGACAGGAAGAAGGATTGGCAGAAATCCACCAGCCAAGGTTGGTCGCGCCGTTGCGACAGGTTGGCGTGGTTGTGGAGGATCATCAAGTCCAGATCGCTGTACGGATTGAGGACTCCCCGGCCGTAGCCGCCGTAGGCGACGAGCGCGATTTGCGATTTGTCGTTTTCCGGACGAGGGTTAACTTGCAGGATTTCGCGGTAGAGATACTGTACTACCAAATCGAGTACGGCGGCTCGGGCCCCGGTGATGGCCGCTCCCTTGCCTCCGGCCCGATGCTCGATGCGCAACCGGTGGGATTCGACCTTGAGATAATTACGATACTTGGCCAGTTCGACAGCGGTTGCCCGGGATTTGGGAGTGAGCAATTTTTTGGCGTTGGCCTGCGCTTTTTCCAATAGACTTGGCATCGCTGTGGCAATGAGGTTAACCGAGGGGCGTTCGGATAGGAAATCAAACTTTTTCCGGATACTCGATGGAACAGAAGGAAGGAAGGCGCTGACCTAAGCGGCGGATGGAGGAGGAAACTGACAGCGATCTCGAGTTGATGTCGAGGGTGCGTGACGGGGACCTGGCGGCTTTCGAGACGTTGGTGGACCGTCACAAGCAACCGGTTTTCCGCCTGATCGTCGGGATGCTGGGCGACAGCGACGAATCCGAAGACGTGGCTCAGAAAGTGTTCCTGCAGGTTTACAAGGCCAGGGCGACCTATCGGCCGGTGGTGCGCCACGACAAGCCGGCCAAGTTTTCCACTTGGCTCTTCACCATCGCCCGGAACTTGAGCTTGAACGAATTGCGCCGCCGCAAACGCCACCCGGCGGTATCGTTGGACGACGCCGCCGGCGAGAGCGGAGACGAACCGCTCGAGTGGCTCGCGGACCAGACCGCCACCGATCCCACCAAGGCATTGCTCCAGTCGGAACTCGAGGAGAAAATCGGCGAAGCCTTGCGGGAGTTGCCGATCAATCAGCGCACGGCGATTACGTTGATCCAGGAACAGGGACATTCTTACCTGGAAATCGCCGAAATCCTGGGTTGTTCGATTTCGGCCGTCAAATCCCTGATTCATCGGGGACGGGAAACGATTCGGCAACGGGTTCGGCCTTATATCGCCGACGGAACTTGGGAAGCGAGTCCCGCGCCCCCTAAAAAAGCGGTTCGGGAGTAGGGGATGGTCGTCGGGGAATAGCAGGCCGGGATGCGCTCGCGGGGCGGCGAACGGACCCGAGCGGACGCAACTTTCGCCCGGCAGCGGTGATTAATGGAAAAAAGCCCATGAATCTGTCTTCAGATTTAGAAGAATTACTGGAAATCTGCTGGACTCGAGACTTGAACGACCGGGAGCAGGCTCGCTTGCGCCGGTTGTTGGCGGACAATCCGGCTTGGGAACCGGCCTGGCGGGAAAACCTGCAGGTGGTTGCCGGGATCCGGTGCTTGCCCCAGGAGGTCGTGTCGGCCAATTTTACCGAGCGGGTAATGGCCAAGGTGGAGGCCCGGGACACTCGTCCGGCCCGCGCCGAGTCCTCGAACCGGAATTGGTCTTGGGGGTGGATGCCCCGGTGGGGATTGGCCGCCGCTTTGTTCCTGTTGGTGGCTGTCGGCGGGTACGTGCTCTGGCATAGCGAGTCCAGCCGGATGGTCAGCAATCTCTCGGACGTGACCCGCTCGGGAGCCGCCCCGACCTTGGAGGAATTGAGGCATTTCGATACGATTCAGTCCTTGGGACAGGTTCCGATCAACGTGGATTGGGATTTGATCGCTTTGGCCGAACCGGCCTTGCAATAGTCGTTTTCATGCAGCGCAAGGGTTATAGTTGGCTCTTGGCCCTCTGCTGGGGGCTGGCGCCGTTCCAGGGCCAAGGCCAGGGCGAGGGCGAGGAGTTCAAGTGGACCCTGAGATCGGCTAAGGCTCCGGGGCAGCCGGAAGTAGTTCCCGAAGGCCCGCCCCTACCGTCGATCGCCGATTCGCCGGTTCGGTTTCTGGCTCGGTTGCTGGCCGCTTCCGAACTCGATCGGGAGCGGATGCTCCGGTCCCATACCGCGGAAAGCCAGGCCTTTTGGCTGCGCAAGATCGGGCAGTACGAGAATTATTCGGAAGCGGAGCGCCAGGAGCGCTTGCAGATTTCCCAGTTGCACTGGTATTTGGCGTTGTTGATCCGAGTGCCTCCGGAGCAGCGGGCCCGGCGTTTGCTGGATATTCCCCGATTGGACCGGCACATCGTCGAGAGGCGTCTGAAACAATGGGACGAGTTATCCGAGCAACTTCGGGACGACATATTGGCCAACATCAAGGTGTTGCAGTATTTCGCCCGGCTGGCCAGCCAATTGCCCAAGGAACGGGAGTCGCTGGTCGAAGGCTCGCAGGATCTCGCGGCCACAGGTAAAGAATTGAGCGCGTCCTGGCAGCAATTGCCGGTCGAACGGCGGCGGGAAATGTTCAACGCCTACGTGCAGTTTTATCAAATGCCGGCTTCCCGGCAGGAGGCGACGCTCCAAAAAGTCCCTTTCCCCCCGGTCCGGCGGGAATTGCAAGACCGGTTGACCGAATTGGACCGGTTGCCCCAAGAGGAGCGGCGGCAGTTGATAGGTTCCCTGAAGACGTTCGCCCAGATGACTCCGGAGGAGCAGGCGCGATTTCATCGCAACGCCGCCCGTTGGCGGACCATGGCTCCGCAGGAAAGGGAGTTCTGGATGCGTTATGTCAAACGGCTTCCGCCTTTGCCTCCAGGGGTGCGATCGGCCGGAAACCCGTAACTCATCGCACCTGCCCCGCAGCGGTCGAAGCGGCCCCCGGTTTACCGGTTCGAGGGGGTGACCTTCGATCGGCCGATCCGGGGCAGGGGGAGGTTTCGTTCGAGGAGTCGCCCGGCGCTTTCTTTCGGTTTGCCTTTCCGGGTCGGTTGCGGCGTTCCTTGGCGGACCGGATCGCCATTCCTTTTTGGTTTGCTTGTTCGAGGTCCGTTCTCCAAAAAGAACAGGGCGTGACGGGAGGGAAGGTCGCGTATTCGCGGAGCATGCCGAACCGGGTCTCGGCCGAGCGAGCGGTCGCGAGGCCGGCTTTTCGCTCGCTTCGGGACTCATGGGGCTTCGGTAACTTTCCCGGCCGGGAACCGGCGGCCATCTCTTTCCAAAAATCAACGATATGGAGTTCGGTATGTCTTTGCCTTCGTACGATCGAGGTCTCCGCTATTGGAGTATGCTGGCCGTGGCCGTCGGAATCTTGACGCTTCGCCCGGTGGCCGCCGAGCCGGAGTCCGAAGGATTCCGGTTGCAAATCCTGCATGTCGCCAACAGCGAATCGGCCATGCTCGATCCGAACACCATGGAGCCGAAATTGCTCCATTACGGCGCCGTGTTGCAGGGCTTGCAGGCGTTGGCCGAGCGGGAAGCGATGGCCTCGCTTTATTTGGGGGCCGGGGATTTGACGATTCGGGCGCCTTTCTTTCAAGCTGCGGAGCAAGTCGAGACCTGGGGTACGCCGGGCGGGGGCGATATCGCCTTGTATAACAGTTTCGGGTTGTCGGCCACGGCGATCGGCAACAGCGAGTTCGAGCAAGGCCTGGACGGTTTTTCCCGGTTGCTGCGCCACGCCGAGTTTCCCTATCTGGCCGCGAATCTGGATTTTTCGAACGTTCGCTTATCGGAAGGAGTTCCCGCTCTTCGGATCGGCGAAGACGGCGCGAGCGTTCAGGAGAACGCCGGCAAGGTGGTCCGTAGCTCCTGGATCATGATCGCAGGAGAGAAAATCGGTTTGATCGGCAACGCGCCGACCGATCTGTTTCAAATTACGCTCGATCCGGATAAGTATCTGCCCGGCCTGGATTATCGCGGCGGCCGGGATCTGCAAACCGGGGAACCGCTGGTTTCGTCGGCCGACTGGATTCTCGAGCAAGCGGACCTGCTGAAAGCCCAGGGGATCGACAAGATCTTGCTCCTGGATCAGGATTTCGAACCCTTGGCCGGACAGCTGCGCGATATCGACGTGATCGTCTTTTCGGGAACCTGGGATCTGATGGCTCGGTCCGCCGCGGACGGCCCGTTCAATCTATTGCGTCCCGAAGACAGTCCCCAAGTCGATTATCCGGTGTCGCTCGAGGACCGCGAAGGGAATCCGGTGTTATTGGTCAACGGCGGCTATCGCTACCGCTACGTCGGCAACCTGATGGTGACTTTCGACGAGGAGGGGAAGATCGCGGCCTGGGATGATCGGAGCGGCCCGGTGGCCACGACTCCCGAAGCCATCGCCGAGCTCGGCGAGGAGATCGGCGACGCGGCGTTGCAGGCCGCCGAACCGGTCAAAGCGATTTACGAGTCGTTGCTCGAGACGCCGTTGATTCAGGATTTGCAGATCGTGATCGGCAAGACCCGCCACGCGCTTAACGGCTCCGTGAACGACCTGCGCACGCGGGAGACCAATTTGGGCAGGCTCGTGAGCGATTCGCATCTGTGGCAAGCGCGCCGGATCGCCGCCGAACGGGGGATGGAACGGCGGATCGATCTGGCGCTCAAAAACGGCGGCGGAATTCGGGATTCGGTGTTGAGCCAAGAGATCACCAAGTATTCGGTCGGTTCGACGCTGCCCTACGACGACGAATTGGCGATCCTGGAATTGAGCGGCCGGGAATTGCTGGCGGCATTGGAGAACGGCGTGGCTTACGCTCCGTCCCGGTCGGGCGGGTTTCCCCAGGTGGCGGGACTGAGAGTGGAGTACGATCCTCGGCGGCCGGGCGTGCCGCGGGCGGCGAGCCGGGACGAGCCGTCCCGGGTAGTCGATCTGGACATACTCGGGGATAACGGCGAGGTGACGAGCCTGGTGCGGAATTCGCGCGTCGTCGGCGATTTGTCGCAAACGTTTCTGGCGGTGGTTAATGGATTCTTGCTGTACAGCGGGGACAGTTACGTGGCTTTCGACGCCGCCCGAATGCAACCCGGACGCGTGGTGATCGAAATCGGCGTGGGCGAACGCGAGGCGTTGATCGCTTACATCCAGGAAGGTTTGAACGGGGAAATCGACTTGCCCGACGATCTGGCCGATCCTCGGATCAAAGCATTCAACGAATTGGAGAATTACGCCAGTTACGAGACGGGGGAGTTCGACAAGAGCGCCGCGGAATTGATCGCCTACGACGCCGGTTCCCGGCGGCTGTTCGTTTCCAACGGCGATATCGCCGGGATCGACGTGCTGGACTTGACGGACCCCTCGAATCCGAAGCGGATTGTTTCCTAGGAGGATTTGGACGGCGAAGTCGCCGGCGTCGCGGCGGCTAACGGCATCGTGGCGGTCGCCTTGGCGGACAACGAACCGTTGGAAGCGGGACATGTTGTGTTGTTGAGCGCCGCGGAGGGGATCGAACTGAACCGTTTGCGGGTAGGCGTCCAACCGGCGATGATCGTTTTCAGTCCGGACGGCCGGCGGGTCTTGACCGCTAACGAAGGCGAACCGAACGACGACTATACCGTTGATCCCAAGGGTTCTGTTTCCCTGATCGATCTGGGTGCCGGCACGCCGGCCGCGATCGGCAATCTGGGACCGGATCAGGTCGTGACCGTCGACTTCACCGCCTTCAACGGCCAGGCCGAGGCCTGGCGCCAACGGGGAGTGCGGTTGTTCGGCCGGATTCAGGATCCGGCTACGGGAGATTTCATGCGCTGGGCTTCGTTGTCCGAGGATTTGGAACCGGAAAGCGTCGCCGTTTCGCCCGACGGCACTCGGGCCTACGTGCGTTACAGGAAAACAACGCCCTGGCGGTGATCGACGTGGCGGCCGGAAAGCCGTTGGCGATTTTGCCGCTGGGTTACAAGGACCATAGCTTGGAGGGACAAGGACTGGACGCCAGCGACCGGGACGACCGGACTAATATCCAACCGTGGCCGGTCTTCGGGATGTATCAACCCGACGCGCTGTTGACCTATCGAACCCTGGGCCAAACCTGGATCGTCAGCGCCAACGAAGGCGACGCCCGGGATTACGACGGGTTCAGCGAAGTGGACCGGGTCAAGGATCTCGAATTGGATCCCGAAGCGTTTCCTGCCGCCGCCGACTTGCAGGAGGACGAGGCTCTGGGACGGTTGAAAATCACGACGGTCCGAGGCGACGACGACGGCGACGGCGATTTCGATCGCCTCTACGCCTACGGCGCCCGTTCGTTCAGCATCTGGGACGAATCGGGCAATTTGGTCTACGATTCCGGGGACGAATTCGAACGGCGGACCGCGGCCTTGTTGGGCGGGAATTTCAATGCCAATAACGACGAGAACGATTCGTTCGACAGCCGCAGCGACGACAAAGGACCGGAATCCTTGGCGATCGGCAGGATCCGCGACCGGGTTTACGCCTTTATCGGATTCAAGCGGGTGGGCGGCGTCATGATACGACATTACCTCGCTGCATTCGTCGTTTTTCGTCCAGTATTTGAATCGCCGCGATTTCGAGGCCGAGGATATCGAGGAAGCGGGCGATCTCGGACCGCAGGGCCTGGTATTCATTGCCGCCGAAGACAGTCCTTCGGGCGAGCTCTTGTTGGCGGTGGCCAACGAGATCAGCGGTACGACGACGGTTCATATGTTGCGGATTCCCGCCCCGACTCCTTACCGGTTGCAGATCTTGCACGGCGCGAATTTCGAGTCGGCTTTTTTCAACACCAACACTTTGGGAGAAACGATTCTGGGTTACAGCGCCGCGTTGAACGGATTACGGCATTTGGCCGCCCGCGAGGGCGTGCCGTCCCTTCATTTGATTGCGGGGGATATTACCCTGCCGGGCCCCCTATACGAAGCCTCCAGGGAAATTTCCGAATTGGGCTCGGGGGGACTGGCGGACATCGCGTTCATGAACGCCATGGAAGTCGCCGCCAACGGGATGGGCCATCATGAATTCGACCGGGGCCTCGGGGATTTTTCCCGGATGGTGCGGCACGCCGATTTTCCTTTTTTGGCCGCCAATCTGGATTTCAGCGTCTTGCAAGCTCCCGATGAAGCCTAGGCGGTCCCGGTCGGAACGGACGGCGCCGGCGTTCGGGAAAACGCGGGCAAGACGGCTCGCAGTTCTTGGGTCGAAGCCGGGGGCGAGCGCATCGGTTTGATCGGCCGGGTTCCCGACCTGTTTTTTCATCTCGTTAATGAAGCGGAAACGAAGTACCCCGGACTGGATTTCGTCGGCGGCCGGGATCCCGAAAGCAATCTGCCAGTGGAACCTTCGATCAACGCCGTGTTGGAGCAGGTTGAACTGCTCGAGGCTCAAGGCATCGATAAGATCGTTTTGTTAGACAGCACCTAGGATTTTATCGCGGACGCCCTTCCGACCGAGCAGTTGCGCGGGATCGATATTATCGTCTCGGCCGGAGACGCGCATTTGATGGCCGGATCGCCGGCCGACGGTCCGTTCAATACGCTGCGAGAAGGCCATGTCGCGAATTATCCGTATCCGATCGTGCGGCAAGACAGCGAAGGCCACGACGTGCTGTTGATCAACAGCGAGCGCCGCTACGATTACGTCGGCCAGCTGTTGGCGACCTTCGCCGCCGCCGGACATATCGTGGCCCACGATCATCGCAGCGGTCTGGTGTCGACCGAGTTCGCGATCGTCGAAGCTTTGGAACAACGGTTGGCGGGGCGGGTCGCCGCGCCGGAATTACAGGCCGCCCCGGAAATCGACGAACTTCTGGAGCGGTTGCTGCAGACGGATATCGTGGTCGATCAGTTGCGGCAGGTCGGCGAAACGATCGGGGAATTGGTAGGAAATCGAGAAGTGTTAAGAACGCGGGAGACGAATCTGGGACGCTTGGTCGCCGACTCGACGTTGTGGCACGGCCGGCTGTATCTCGCGGATTTGAATTCCGACTGGTCTTTGGATTTGGCGCTGAAAAACAGCGGCGGCATCCGCCAAACCGTCGAGGGCCCGGTCGTAACTCGCCTGAAGATCAACTGCGTGCTGCTCTTCGACAACACCCAAAGCATCGCCTTGGTGACTGGACGCGAATTGCTGGCTACTCTGGAGAACGCGGCCAGTTACTGGCCTTCGGTCGCCGACGGGCGCTATCCGCAATCGGCCGGATTCTACCTGGAATTCGACGCCAGTCGGCCGCCGGTCGCGGCCCCTCTCAGTTTGGACGAACCTTCCCGCATCAAAAATCTGGTGATTTTTCGAGCCGACGGTACGAGCGACGTTCTGGTGGAGGAATTCCGGGCGCAAGGCGATCTGAACCGGACTTTCGGGGTGATCGTCAATTCTTTCATGATGGCCGGAGGGGACGGATACCTGGCGCTCAAGACGGTCAAGGACGATCCGGAGCGGGAAGTTCACGTGACCGAATGGACCGAACGGCAGATATTGGAGACCTACATCGTCGAGGTATACGACCGCACCCTGGATTTACCGGATCCGCCCCCCGACCCCCGCATCGTGCCGTACCAAATCATGGCGGGCCGGGTCGTGGAACTGGGAGTGGTTGGCGAATCGGTGGAGTACACTTTTCTGTTGTTCGACGAAACGGGCTACCGGTTAGAATCGAAGCCGGAACTTCGTCCGGGCGAGTGGCTATCCATGACGGAAGGAACGGACTACGAGGCTCGGCTCGAAGAACAGCCCGACGGCACGAGGCATTTGACGGTGACCATGTCCGCTCGCCAGCAGCAGTTGTTCGTTCGGTTGTCGTTGCAGCCTTGAGCGGTCGAGTTCCGGACGCCTCCGCCGGCGAACGGCATCCGGATATTCCGTCGCGTCCGGCGGTTCGGGACGCAGGACTTTTTCATGTTAATCATTCTTGATCGACGATCGTTTTTTCAAGTGCCGAGCGGAGTATTTCGATTCGTCGGAAAAACTGTTTTCCGAATTATTCTTCGAGAATGGCGGCGATTGCCGATGGAGACGAGTTTCAGCCAGATTGGAGACTAAACCGGTGCGAGCATCGGTCAAACAATCGATTCGCCGACCGAATCAGCAGGGAGGAAGTGCCGGTAATCAGGAAGGTCGGTTCGGCTTTTTTTTCAGACGTTCAAACGGGGTGGTTTTCGTGACGGCTCGCAACCCTTGGTGCCGATTCGTCTGATAATCGTCGGTAGCTTCGGCCAAATCAGGGTATCCCGACTGGAGAATGATCGCCAAGGCCAAGTTGTTGAAGAGGGCATTGTTCGCCGGCCCATGGCGAATTCGCATGAGACAATCATCTTCGCCCAAGATTCCGTCGCGACGGCGGTGATTGTCGTTTTCTACCGTCCCATGTCCCCGATCGAGTGCCAACAATCGTTGAGCGTCGGCAGCCTCTCGAGGCAACGAAGTGACGCCGCAAGCATGTTCCACGGTGTCGGGCTTACCGTTCAAATGACGGCGGTGTCGGATGATCCGAAAGGCTTGGAGGACATGCGGCAATTTGACGGCTCCTGGAAGGGATTCATAGGTTTGAATGCTCCGTTGATCGATGCGGCCGTGTCCTTTCTCCGGGTTTTCGGCGAACCGGTCCTGGGCCACCCGATCCCTATCCAGGCTGGTCAATTATTGAGAGAGTTCGGGATGATTCTTTTTAACCGTGAAGAGAAAATGGGCTTCGTTAACCAACACGATGGTATCGGCCATGACTCGGTTAGTATGGAGCGCATCGATCGTAATGATGGCTCCCCTGATAGCGACATCCTTCAAGAGAGCCGCCATCGCCGCCTTGATCTCGGCACATGCTGTTGTTTACCACTTTATTTCGCGCGTAATTTTCCACATTAATCCGGGCGATATTTGAATTGAGGTGGTCGAGATACCGATCGGATGCAGGAGGTGACCATGGCTCCGAGAAAAAACTGCTTGGAAAAGAAAAATCGACTAGTAGTCTTAATTGGGAGTGACGATCCAAGGGGAAGAGAGTTCTGCTCGGTGAAGACACCGCTCCAGTCCTTGGCTCCTTGAGATCTCTGGAATTGGGCGTCGGGGGGTCGCTCAAGAAACGATCGGTGCCGTGGTCGCCACCTTCGTCGGCATCCAAGACACGTAGGATGCCTTTCAGGTTCCAACGTTTGAGCCAATCTGGCAAGCATGGGATCGAATCAGCGGTAGAGACGAAGCCGGCACCGCGGGTCCGCAATTGGGGGAGCAAGGGGTAGTCGGAATGGGGGTCGCTGGGACTTTTCCGTGAGGTAGACGATGGGAAAAGGGGCACGATTTGAGGCTAACCAGAAACGGCCGCGACGCTTACGGGAACCACGGGGCAGGGCTTGGAATCGAGAGCCGTCGGGACGCTGGCAGGTATCGTCGGCCTCAATTCTGGAGGGTAGACTCTGGGCGTCGGGAGACCAGCCGCTCAGGATGGCTATCGCGGCCCATTCTTAACCGAAATATCCTGCAAATAATAAAAAACGCACGGTTTCACGAAATAATGTAGTAGATAACAGTTTACCCGCTTTGCAAAAAGAAATTCAGGAGGGTTGGGTAGTTAGGTATATAATCCCCCAAAAAAACTTGGCCCGATAAATTTCCACGCCCCGGCAACCGGTTGCCGGGGCGAATCCGAAACCGCAAACCCGGTGCGGATCAAACGCGCCGCGGTTTTGAGAACAAACGAAATACACCAGGATCATCCGGGCGCCCAGAAAATCGATCAAGAGATCGATCGGGCCGAGATTGATGATTTTGCGGGCGGCGTTAACCGTTCTACCACCGATCGGACCGGCCTGTTATTCCGGTTCGACCTGAATCAGCGAACGCGCCGGGATCATTTTCCTGCCGGTTTTGTTCATGATTTCTTCCGTTTTTTCGTTCTTCGCCTTCCGTTCCGCGCGTCCTTTATTAACACGGAACATGCATGGGCAAGGGGACAAACCAAATCAATAAAAAAGAAAACTAATTGTCCCGTCAAGCCTTCGATCACGACAGCTGCTTCGATCCGTTCCTGTACCGCCGGAACGACCGATGCAAGCAGATCGTGCCACACTTGCCGCCCGCGCCGTCCGCGAACTCCGCCATCCGGACCTTGGCGCCGACTTCACAGTTGTCTTCGTTGACGTGCCGGGACAAGTGCTTCGAAACGACGGGGAGCCGCATTCCGGTTATTGCAAAAACAGGGTATATCCGACCCATCCCCAAATCGTCACCGCAAACGTTGCGGCAACCAACAAGCACCAATACAGCAACATCGTTATTACCCCGGCAATCCCGGCCAACCAAATCGGTAAATTCATGATTTTTCTTTTCTTCTGTTTCCGTTCGTCCGTCCGCGGGGCGCCGGCATTCCGTTTTGCGTACTGCCTATTAACACGGCAGCATACCGGATAACCGGACATAAAGAAAAGTATTTTTTCTTGCCGTTCTGATCTTCGTGTTGCGGCGCATGCCCGGTCCAGTTATAATGCCTTCGCGGCCGGCGGCGGGAATCCGCCGGTTTTTGAGGAACGGAAATGCCGACGAAAAAAGCTACTGCCGAATACGGACAGCTGTTGCCGACCGCGCGGCGACTTCGGGACTGGGACGAGATCGCCCCGCAAATGACGAGCGAGGATTGGGAAAAATCCCATCCGGGCAGTGAACGGAAGTTGGCTCGGTACGTTATCGCGCGAATGCCGCGGGCCAATCTCCGGTGCTGGATCAAGTTCGTGCGGTGTTACCTGGCCGATAAAAAGAAAGGGGATTATATACCTATCAATCTTTGCAAAAATAATGTCATAATTGATCAGGAATTTATTAATCCGAAAAATGAAAAATATTTATTTTTTTTGCAACGTTTTTTGTATTGAGAATGTCTATAAAGACGTGAACGATAAACCAACTCAATCTTCTCGTAATCACTATACCTATGAACTACGAACAACTGCGGTAGAAGCTGTTAAAAATGGCTCAACCGTAGCTGAAGTTGTCAGTGTAATGGGTATGTCTGCACGCACAGTATTTCGCTGGCTCGTTTGGTTTTCGACTGGGAGTTACGAAGGACTCAAAGACAATCCTAAATCAGGATGTCCCCGTAAGATTACAGAAGAAATGGCTCAATGGTTATACAACGCGGTGACTATGGGAAATCCCAAGCAATTTCAATTCGACTTTTGCCTGTGGAGTCTCAAAACCATGCAAGTGTTATTGAAACAACAATTCGGGGTGTCGGTTCACGTTTCCACCATCAGTCGATTGCTTCATTCTATGGGATTAACTCCCCCAGCGCCCCATCCACAAGTCTTACAAACAAAACCAGAAGAAAATCAAACGGTATCTTGAGATGTTTCCGGGCTTGAAACAACGAGCTGAGCAAGAGAATGCCCTAATTCTCTTTTTGGATGAAGCGTCAGTCCGAGCTGATTATCATCGAGGAACCACTTGGTCTCGAATCGGTGTCACGCCGGTAGTTCGAGATGCCGGGGATCGCTATTCGATTAAACTAGTTTCAGCCATATCCGCTGACGGGCGGATGATATTTAACATTTTCAAAGGAAAAATGAATGCCCAGCGTTTTTGTGAGTTCTTATCGAAACTCTCTAAGGATGTGGGACGGAAAATAATTGTAGTTTGTGATAACGCCAGCTATCATACAGCAGATTATACCCAAGAGTTCGTAGCCGAAAACGATAGTATTGAAATCAAATATCTTCCTCCATACAGCCCTGAATTAAATCCCGATGAGCAGGTTTGGAACCATTTAAAGCAAAGATTAGCTAAAATAATGATACCCAACAAAAAGACGATGCAACAGAAAATTCAAAACATTATGCAATCCATACAAAAGAAAATGGGAATGGTCCAATCATACTTTAAATTGGATGATACTCGATATATAATTACATGACATTACTTTTGCAATGATTGATAACTACCTAACCCGGGCGGAATAATTTCGGATTTGGCCGGTGAACTTACCAAGACGTGGCCGTTATAGGTTGGTGATATGAGCAAAAAGGAGCCGGGGCGACCAATGTGCGAAGGATTGAGCGTAGTGCAGCTGTTTCCGATGTTTCCTGTCCCCTGCCCCGCAACACTATGCCCTCGTCCCTTTCAGAGACTGTGATTGTTCAGCTTCCATAAGTTCAAGAAATCGGCGCATAGTATTCGATCCTTTGCGGCGGTTACATGTTGGACAAAGAAGTTGTAGGTTATCAACAATATCTGGACCACCCTTGGCCCGTGGAATAATATGATCGACTTCAAAAAGATCTAGCGGTGAGGCTACAAGAGTACCAGGAAGACACCTCGCGATTCCTGACGGATCCGGATGTACCCTTCACGAACAATCAAGCGGAAAACGATTGGCGCATGATGAAAGTTCGTCAAAAAATCTCTGGGTGTTTTCGCACGTATCAAGGAGCCAAGGATTATGCCGTGTTGCGCCGTATCGTGAACCCGGCGAAAAAGCAGAGTTTGGATCTCGTCGAAACGGTCATGTCATCTCCTGATCAGTTGCTGGCGAAGTTTGGGTTGAAATAGAATCAGGTCGTTGCGTTCCGATAATTCAACCTTTTTCGGTGTCTGAGCGGTTACCTTTTATTCTGAACCGGATTCTCGATCCACTGACGGAACCATCTTCGGCCCCAAGGAACGCCCGATTAAGGATTTTCCGCCTTCGGATGTTCCTGACCTTTCGCATCAGAAAAACCTCTCGATGGACTTGGGCGCCATTCGGAGTTTGTCTGATCCTCAACGGTCGGATCTAATGAGTCAGATCAGGAAATCCCGGCACCTGAATAGTTACCTCGATTTTTCCACCCGAGCCACCGATCTCGCGGGCGTCACTGGAACATTCCGCTTTGCCAGCCGACTAACGCCAACCACCGTCCTTGGTACTCGGCAACCTATCGCAGACCGCGTCCGGCAAAGCCTTTGAAACCCAAGCTACGGTTCTGATCCATCAGCGAATCCCAGTGTCTTCGCTCACTGCTCTTCACCAATCGAACGGTCGCCAGCTTGAGGTTGAATTTGGCGTCCCTGAGGAACCAATAACGACCAGAGAGTGAAAAAGTCAGCTTTATTTTCCCATCTCAAAGGCGATAAAGTTTCGTCTCTATGGTGAAGGGAAAAAACGAAATATGGCCCAAAATCGGTGACACTGGCCTCTAGCGATTAGCGTGAAAAAATCCTGTTCGAAACGACTGCCGGTTGACGCTTGCGGGGATCGTTCGTTAGATTCCGGTCGGAACCGAACCTTGATCCGGCGCTCTGAAGCCGACGATTTCGCCCTGGCCGGGAAGCGCGTTCGGGAGCGAAATCCGCCGGGGTCCGGCGCGGGATCGCGAGCGGCGTCCGCCTCGGCGAAACCGAGTTCTTTCGAACTTTCATGAACAAGAAATACGGCTATGCGATCGGGATCCTCATCGGTCTGGCGGTAGTTTGGGGCGTGACGCTGGCGTTATTCCGGTATTTCGGCGGCGAGTCGAACGGCGTGGCGACGAAATTGCGGATCCGGGACGAATTCGTCGCGGCGATGAATACCGGCAAGAATTACCTGGAATCGGGAGAGGCGCCGAAGGCGGTAACCGAATTTCAGCGGGCGGCCTCGTTGCATCCCGGAGACCGGGACGCGCTGTTGAATTTAGCCAATTCGTTGTTGGCGGCGCGTTTGCCCGAGGAAGCGATCGAAGCGGCCGGCAAGGCGCTCGCCATCGATCGGAACTCGTCGGCGGGTTATTATCTGGCCGGTTGCGCCCGGCTGCGCTTGGGGCGGTTCGAGGAGGCGGTTCAGTATTTGCAGATCGCCAAGGATCGGGATCGGACGATCAACGCGGTGAGTTTTCAATTGGGGCGCGCTCACCAAGGACTGCAACAATTCGAGGCGGCCGAGGCGCAATTCCGCGAAGTGACCCAGTTCGACCCGGAGCATCGCGCGGCTTGGTATAATCTCAGCCAGGCCTTGATCCGGTTGGGCGACGAGGCCGGTGCCGAAGCGGCGTTGGTGAAACATCAGGAACTGGCGGCGCAAGCGGAGTCGCCGGTGTCGGATCCGTCGGTTTTCGAACAGTGCGTCTATACCGAGGTCCAGTTGCCGTTCGCCCTGGAGCAGCCGGATTCGGCAGGCGTTCCCGTGCGGTTCGTGGAGGCGACGACTGATTTTCTGGGCGATTGGGCCGATCGGATCGAGGGCCCGGTCGGTGTGTTGGACCTCGAATCGGATGGAGCTCTCGACTTGTTCGTCCGAGATCGGGAAGAAGGATTCCGGTTGCTGGTCCGGCGCGACGGCGAATACGTGGGCGAAGGCTTGCCGGTGCCGGCGGCCGAGGACCAAAACCATTCCCGTTGCCTGGTAGGCAATCTGCAGCAAGACGCCCGCCTGCGGCAGGACAATATCGTGTTGCTGGGCGAGGGGGGCACGCGGGTGTTCCGGGTGGCGACCGGGGGATTGTTGCTGGACGTCACGCGAGCGTCGCGATTGGGCGAGATCGCCTTCGCCGAGGCCTGGCTCACCGATTTCGAGTTGACCGGAAAGTTGGATCTGCTCGGGCTGGATGCTGCCGATCGGTCCCTGACCTGTTACGGCAATCGGGGCAACCTGTCGTTTCTCGAGCGCACCGCCGAAGTGAATCTGCCGCCCGATACGGAGGGGCTGACGCAGTTGGCGCTTGAGGATTGGGACGGCGACGACCTGCTCGATCTTTGCTTGTTGCGATCCGGAACCGCCCCGCAACTTTGGTTGCGGCAACGGGGAGAAATCGGTTTCGTCCGCAGCGAAGCGTGGGCGGACTTGACCGAGGTCGAAATGTTCGTCCTAGGCGACGTCAACAACGATCTGCGTTCGGATCTGGTGGCGGTCGGTCCGTCGGGCCTGACGGTTAAATTCCAGGGAGCGGAAGAGCCGGCGACCTGGCCGTTGGACCCTGCCGGGATCCGCCGGTTGCGCCTGTTCGATTACGACAACGACGGTTGGCTGGATATTTTGGCCGTCGACGGGAACCGCTTGCGCGCGTGGCGCAACCGCGGTCTGGAAGGTTTTACGGAAACCACCGAAGCCTTGGGACTGGATCGTTTGGAGGCTGTGGAAATCGATTCCTTGCGTTCGGCTGATTTGGACGGGGACTGCGATTCGGATTTGTTGTTGACCCTGGCCGATCGGTCGCTGCGGGTGCTGCGGAACGACGGAGGCCATCAAAACCGCCAGTTGAAAATCAGATTGATCGGCAATCGTTCCAATCCCAGCGGCCTGGGGATCAAGTTGGAGTTGGCCGCGGGCGGTTTGCGGTTGATCCGCACGGTGCAGGAATTGCCGATCGAAATCGGGTTGGGCGACCGGGATAAAGTCGACTCGCTCAATCCTCACTGGAGCGATTTGGTCACGACGGTGGACGTCATGCTGGACGGTTGCGACCCGATCGACATCATGGAATTGGAACTGCCGACCGGTTCCTGTCCCTATCTCTACGCCTGGGACGGGGAAAAGTATCGCTTCGTTACCGATTTTCTCGGGGCTTCGCCGCTCGGGTTGCCGGTGGCTCCCGGCGTATTGATTCCGGCGGACACTGACGAGTTCGTACGGTTGAACGCACTCGGATTGAAGGAGGGGCATTACGAATTGCAAGTGACGGAAGAACTCCGGGAAGCGCTCTACTTGGACGAGGCTGCGTTATATGCCGTGGATCGGCCGCTGCAAGTGGAAGTGCATCCGGTCAACCGGTTGATGCCCCGACCTCCGTTTCCCGAGGCGGGATTGATCGCGCTTCATAACCCGCTGCCGCTGGAAGGCGCCGTCCGAAGCGACGGACTCGAGGTGAGGAGTCAATTGAGCGAAGCGGACGGGGTGATGGCTTCGCCCGTGGCCCTGCGGGCTCCCCAGTTCCGGGGGTTGGCGCAACCCTGGCATATCGACTTGGATTTCGGGCCGATCGATCCGGACCGGCCGTTGGCGCTGATGCTGCACGGTTGGCTGCGGTTCGGCGGAGGAATGGCTAACATTTCCGCGGCGCATCGCCGGGATTTTCCGTTTCCGTTTCCGGTGTTGTTCGCGGAATTAGAGGACGGTACTTGGCAGAAGCTCGAGGTGGAAGTCGGAGCGCCGGCCGGGAAGACCAAGACGATGGCCGTCGATTTGGAGGGACACTTGCCGGCCGGGCTGCGCCGGCTACGGTTGGCGACCGCTTTCGAGATCCATTGGGACCGGATCGCGTTGCTAGAGAAATACGACGGCCCCGGGATTACGCAGCGCCGGATCGCTCCGAGTTCGACCGACCTGCATTGGCGGGGCTATAGCGAGTTTCAGGATTTGCCTTGGGATCAACCGTTGAGTCCGGATTACGAAGCCGTCCGCATGGAGGCGCCTTGGTTGCTGACGCTTTCCGGTTGGTGCACCCGCTACGGGCCGGTGGACGAATTGTTGGCGGCCAAGGACGATCGGTTGGTGATTCTTAACGGCGGCGACGAATTGACCTTGCGCTTCGAGGAAACCTCGATTCCCGAGTTGGAAGAGGGGAAGCGGCGGGACTTCTTTTTGTTCACCAGCGGGTGGGACAAGGACGCCGATCCTCATGTGGTGCAGGGCTGGACGATCGAACCGCTGCCCTGGCACGGGATGGACGGGCAACGCTACGGCCAGGAACCTCGCCCCGCTTCGCTCGACGACGGTTGGCGGGAGCGGTACAACACGAGGTGGGTCGGGCCCTACATGCTGCGGCGACCGGAGCGGGCAGACCTCAGGTAGGGAACGCCGAACCGGTTTCGGACGGCGAATAACCGGAGAATCCGGAACAGCGGGAATTATGGAGTTGTCGGAACAGCAGATCGATGCGTTGCGGGCCCGGGCGGAAGCGGGCGAGGCGGAAGCCCAATACGAAATGGGATGGCGGCAAGCGATCGGAATGGGACTGGCTTTGGACGATGCGGCGGCGGTACGCTGGTTGCGTTCGGCCGCGGGGCAGGGGCATAGCTTGGCGCAGAACAACTTGGGCGCCCGTTACCTCTCGGGCGACGGCGTCGCCCGGAATTTGGTCGAAGCCTGGCTCTGGTTTTCGCGTGCCGCCGAGCAAGGCGACCGGAAGGCCGGCAAGAACCGGGACAGCGTGGCTCAGAACCTTTCCGAAGCGGAATTGCTCGATGCTCGAAAGCGGCTGACGGCCGATGCGGAAACCGCCGGTGAATCCGGTTCCACCGTAGACTGAGCTCGGAATATCGGAGCGTGCGGCCGATCGCCGGCGTCGGCCGCACGGCTTTCGGACGTTAGCGGGGGCGAACCACGCCGGAGGTCGAGAACGCGGCCGGCGTTACCCGATTCGAAAACTGATTCTTTGAATGAGCTTGCTGCCGAAACTGGCTTGCAAGCTTTCGAGGATTTTGCTGTTATGGTAACGTACGAGATCGTGTAGCCAAGTGTTGTTGTCCACGTTCACTATCAACGTGCCGTGAACCAATTTGACCGGGCGGGCGTGGTGGTCGATTCCGGGAGCGATCGACTTGTCCCAGACCAGAGCGATCTCGCTTTCGATCCGTCGTTTTTCGAATTGATGCTTCTTGGAGACCCGCGAAACCAAGTCCGCGATATTGAGGCAAGCGCCGCGGTGCGATTCGACCGGCGAGAAGCCCCACCAAGCGGCCAGCGTATTCTGGAGATTGCGATCTTGCGGCCGTTCCCGGGGCGGGGATCGGTGTTTATCCCGCTTCCTGTTCATCGATGACGAGGACTCCGTGGGCCGGGATATCGTAGGCTCCCTGGAACGTGTTGCCGGTCAGGAAGTCGTGAACGGGTTTGTAGAATTGGACCCGGACGGGCGAGTTCTGGTGATTGAGCAAGAAGTACAATTTGAGGCCTTCTTTTTGCCGCAGGCTGACTTCGATTCCTTCGGGCACCTTGATCAATCCGCTTACGCCGCTGAACTCCCGCAGCCAGTTGACCAGATCGAGGTAGAAAGGATGGTGGCTCATGGTGCCCAGATAGACGGCGCGGCCCTGGCCGTAGGCGTTCACCGTCAAGGCCGGTTTCCCGGCGTAAAAGTCTTGGGAAAAAGTCGCCAGCACTTCGCATTCCCCGGGTTCGATGATATCGCACCAGAGTTGCGCCGGATGCAGTTGGGTGGTCGGGAAGGCGCCTTTCAGGTTCAATTGGTTTTCTTCGCCGGGAGGAATGGGATCGAATTCGAGCACTTCGAGCCCAAAGAGATCGGTCAAGTTGAGCGGAATGCCGTTGTTCGGCGCGATATGATGTTCGTCCACCAAGCCGGTGTTGAAAGTGCCGACCAGCGTGCCGCCGTTGAGGACGTATAACTTGAGCCGGTCCGCTTCCCCCCAAGCGAGTTGGTGGAGCGAAGGCGCAATCACCAGTTTGTAGCGGGACAGGTCCTCGGTCGGCCGGGCGAAATCGACGGGAATGTTCCGGTCGTGCAGGGCACTGTAAAAACGCAGTAAATGGTCCCACAACTGAAAATGGCGGTTGGGTTGCATCTTCTGCTTCAGGGTCCAAGCGTTGTCGTGGGTGTAGAGGATGCAGGTTTCGGCCACGACTTTCGTGTCCTTGATGATCGGGGCCAGCAGTTTGACTTCTTCGCCGATCTGACTCACTTCCCGGTAAGTCCGGTTGTCGCCGTCGCCCCGGTGGTTGAGGACGCCGCCGTAGAATTTTTCCGACCCGATCCGAGGTTGGCGCCAGAAGAAATACAATACTCCGTCGCTGCCTCGGGAGATCAACTGATAGGTGAACAGGCGGACGACGCCGGGGCGAACGAGGGAATTGACGTCCTGCCAGTTGACGTTGCCGGCCTTTTGTTCCATGACCCAGAAGCCGGAGTCCTTGTCGTTCGGCGTGCGGATGTTCTCTTTCTTGAGAGACCGGAGAATATCGATGTCCATGGCGTTGACCGCCGCTTTCGATTTGATCGTGGCGTAGCTGTCCAGGGACACGAAATCCAGATTTTCGGCCACGTCGAAATGGTCGTAATGCCGCGACAGGGCGCGCATCATCGTCGTGACGGGAACATTCGGGGTCAGTTCCTTCAGCAGTCCGACCTGCATCTGGATGAAGGCCACGATGGTGTCGCTGGAGAAGCGCATCCAGTCGAGCACGAGCGCCGGATTATGCACGGTGGGCGCGACGCGCGGCAGGGGCACCTGTTCCCAGTCGCTGACGATTTGGCCCCAGAAGCGGTTGCCCATCTGCGCGTTGAGTTGTTCGATGGAGCCGTATTTGGTTTTGAGCCAGGCGTGCCAGTCCCTTTCGGTTTCTTCGTTGAAGGAGAACTCGGTCGTGTGGCCGCCGATGCCGGAATCGATTTGCCAAGCGATCAGTCGGGGGTGGCCGCCCAGGCTCCGGGCCATATTCGTCACGATTTTCTTGCAGTATTCCCAGAACAGGTCGTTGTTGTAGCAGGCGGCGTGCCGGGTGCCTTCGTGCAACGGGATTCCCCGCTCGTCGATCGGCAGGATTTCGGGGTGTTTCCGGGCGAGCCAGATGGGCGGCGCGGCCGTCGGCGTGGTCAACACGACATCGATGCCGAACTGCTGCATGATGTCCATCAGGCGCCTGAGCCATTCGAAGTCGTAGGTTCCTTCTTCGGGTTCGCAGAGTCCCCAGACGTATTCGCCTACCCGAACGACGTTGACCCCGGCCCGGGCCATCATGTCGGCGTCTTTGAGCCAACGGCTTTCCGGTTCTTCGGGAGTTCCGTCGTAGGGATAGACCCAATGTTCCGGATGGTAATCGACGCCAAAGTACATGGTCCGCAAGCTTTCGCCACCGAGAGTAGGCAACCTGGCTTCGAACGGCAAATATATTTTGTTTCGGAATCGATCCTTCCGGCGGAAGCTGGCCGCAGGCCGATCGGCGGAGGGCGGCGGACTATCGGGGACGCCGGGACGAAACTCGAAAAAAACCGCCGCCGGGATCGCACTGGTCCGGATGGCGGCGATCGGGACTGGGTGACCGGAGCGCGGGACGGATTTGACCAAAGAGTGCTGCGGCGGGTTCGGCGAAGGGGGACGGATCTTCCCTGGCGGAAAAACAAAATTCGGTGGAACCTTTCGGATGCGATTCGAGCCGGACGTCAAACCGGGAGCGGCATCGGGGCAGGCCAGCGGCCGCCGTTCTCCCAGGGAGCGGCAGGATGGGCCCGGACTTCTCGAGTCCGGCTCGACTCCCGAAAGAAAGCGCTTGCGGCAGCGAGCGCTCCAGGAGTAGTTTCCGTTACTCCCGGCTCATTCCCGTCTCAAGCCGGGGAGCACGGATTCCGTAACGTTATGAGCACAGTCGCCGATCTGACCGTCGTCAACTCCAAGGTAAAGAAAATCGTCGAAGCGCAACTCGAAGACAACGGCGGCCTCCTTCGTTTGGCGCCCTGCTGGGTCCCTCGTTCGTTTCTTCAACCGGGCAAGCGGCTCAAGCTGCACCCTGACGATCTTTACGCCTATGGGCTCCATCGCGGCGGGATCGACGAACGCTGGTTCGCCTCGACGACTCCGGCAGCCAACGAAAACCGAACTCCCGACGAAGGCTTGAGTTATGTGGTGGCCGGCGACCGCCGGTTCACCTTGCAGCGGGCGGTCGAGGAATCGGGAGCGGACCTGATCGGTAAAAAGCTGTGGAACCGCTACGGCAAATGGCCGGTCTATTCCAAGTTCTTCGACAACATGGGGCCGATTCCCCATCACATGCACCAGTCCGAAAAATGGGCCAAGCTGGTCGGCCAGGAAGGCAAGCCGGAGTCCTATTATTTTCCGCCGCAGCATAATAACGTCGGCAACAATTTCCCCTACACCTTCATGGGCTTGGAACCCGGGACCACTCGCGAGCAGGTGAAGCAGTGTTTGCGGGACTGGAACCGCGGCGACAACGGGATCCTCGATTTGTCCCGAGCCTACCGGCTCAAGCCGGGCACCGGATGGTTGATCGGTCCTGGGCTGCTTCACGCCCCGGGTTCGCTCTGCACTTACGAACCGCAGTGGGGATCGGACGTGTTCGGCATGTATCAATCCCTGGTAGAAGGCAGGGAAGTTCCTTGGTCGCTGTTGGTGAAGGATATGCCGAAGGAAAAACATCAGGACCTGGATTTTATCGTCGGCCAACTCGACTGGCAGGCGAACGTGGATCCCCAGTTCAAAGACAATCATTACCTCGAACCGGTGCCGGTGGCCGAATCGGCGTGCGAGGATTGCGAGGACCGCTGGATCGTCTACGGGAAGATCAATCGCAAGCAATACTTCACCGCCAAGGAATTGACGATTGCGCCGGGAGCGAAATGCACGATCAAAGACCGCGGGGCCTACGGATTGATCGTGACCCAGGGCAAGGGCAAGATGAACGGACTCGCGTTGGATTGTCCCAAACTCATCCGGTTCGGGGAATTGACCGAAGACGAAGTGTTCTGCACCGAGAGCGCCGCCCGGAGCGGCGTCACTTTCGAGAACACCAGCCGGGTCGAGCCGTTAGTGGCCTTGCGCTATTTCGGTCCGAACGTCAATCCGCAGGCACCGGAATTGGGCGCTTGGCGCGAGGCGCGGCAATAAAGGAATTGACACGGAAACAACCGTTCGGCAGAATCGACGAACTATGGCCAACACGCCTGGCAAACCCCTTGGTAAAAGTCCCAGCGTCCCTTCGGACGCTTCGAAAGTTCAACCGAAGAAGGAAACGGTAAGGATCAACTTGCCGCCCAAACCGGTAGTGGCGGCTACGGTCAAGATTCCGGCTCCGGGCGCCGTCAAACCGGCTCCCGCCGCGCCCATGGCCGTACCTGCTTCCCCTTCGGCATCCCCTTCGGCTTCGGCCGGAGCGACTCAGAAACTGCCGTCTTCGGTAGGCGGTCTGCCGAGCGGATCGAACGTGGGGAAATCGCCGGCTTCGGCGCCGCCGCTGGGTTCGGGCCCGTCGGCCTCGGCGTCTCGTTCCGCACCATCCATGCGTCCTCGAGTCTCGCGGGCGGCTGCACCGGAACTGGGGCCGATCGATTTGGGATTGGCCGTGGTCGCCTTGATCGCTTCGTTGGGGGCGGCGTTGTACGTGGCTTATATCTCAAAATTTTGGGAAACGATTCAGTTTTAATTAGTATACTTGGCGCGTTATGGGATCCGAACACATCGTTTACCTGAATTCCGGCAATTTCAGCCTGGAAGTGTTACAGTCGGAGGTTCCGGTTTTGGTTGATTTCTGGGCCGAATGGTGCGGCCCCTGCAAAATGCTGGCGCCGGTGTTGGACGAACTGGCCGACGAATACCAAGGCAAGGTGAAGGTCGGCAAAGTCAACATCGACAATAACCAGGAGCTTTCCTCGGAGTATTCCATTCAGTCGATCCCGACGTTGTTGCTGTTCAAGGGAGGAGAGGTTCAGGAGCAGCACGTGGGACTCAAGGGCAAGCCGGAGCTCAAGTCGGCTCTGGATGCGGCTATCGCCTAGCGGCGCGCTTCAGGGGCCGCTCGCTTCGTCCTCTGAGATCATGTTCGACTTCGGCTGCCGTCCTGTTACCGGAGAGCGCCGGTGAAGTTTTCGTCCCGACGATCGGAACGGCGAGCCGACTTCTATCATCAAGTCAGCACGATGACCCAAGCCGGGTTGAGTCCGGTTGCGGTCCTGCAGACTCTTCGCCGGGGAGGATCGTTCCGGGAATACGGGTCTTGGCTCGTCCAGTCGATCGACCGCATCGAATCCGGTTCGACTCTAGTCGAAGCGTTGCAGGCCGGACCCGGTATGCTGTCGCATTTCGACCTGACGTTGCTCGAGGCGGCGGAAACCAGCGGGCGAATCGACGACGCTTTCCGTTCTTTGGCCGAATACTACCGCGAACAGGCGAACGCGATTAAAGCCATCCAGTCCCAATTGCTTTACCCGTTGCTGTTGGTTCACGCGGCGGTGTTGCTCATGCCCTTGCCTTCGTTGGTCCTCGGCGGCGGAATCGGTTCGTATGCGGTCGCCGTGGGCAAAGTGCTGATACCGTTGTACCTCGGGGTTTTCGTGATCGTCAAATTGGTCCGGAGCTATCGTTATCCGGCGATCAGAAAGGCGATGGAGCGAGCGGTAGGCTTGGTGCCGTTATTGGGCAGCGCTTTGTACGCCTTGGCGCTATCGCGGTTCTGCCTGTCGTTGGAGGCGTTGCTGAACGCCGGAGTATCGATGGTGCAATCCTGGAAACAGGCGGGAGTGGCCAGCGGTTCTCCCCGGATCGAGCGAGCGGCGGCGACGATGGAAGCGGCGGTCGAGGCCGGTTGGACTCCGGGAGAATACCTGGGCGAATTACCCGAGTTTCCGGAATTGTTCGTCAGCTTTTATCGCAACGGAGAAGTCAGCGGAACGTTGGAAGACCAATTGATGCGCCTGGTGCGATACTTTCAGGAAACGGGAATAGCGCGATTGCAGATGTTTGCCGTTTGGTCGCCGCGGATCGTATATTTGATCGTCGTGCTGGTTATCGCCTGGCAGATCGTTCGTTTTTGGAGCGGGCTGTATGGAGGACTGATTAATGACCTCGATTTTTAGTTCGCTCGGAGCCTTGGCATGATGACTTTGACGGAATTGCTCCAAGACGAATCGTTGCGCCGGCGGGAATTTCCGGTCGCGAACGAACAGATCTATCTGGCGCATGCGGGGGTGAGCCCGTTGCCGAATCGGGTAGCCGAGAAGATGAGGTCCGTATTGGTCGCTTCTCAATCTATCGATCAAGATACGGCGGCTCGGGACGCGGTGGAGGCCACGCGCCGTACGGTCGCCGATTTGCTGGGGGTTTCGCCCGAGGAAGTGGCGTTGACCGGCGCTACGAGCAACGCTTTGAGTTTGGTCGCTTCGGGATTTCCGTTCCGGGAGGGCGACAACGCGGTGATGTACCGGGACAGCTATCCCTCCGACGTTTACCCTTGGTTGGCATTGGAATCCCGGGGCGTCGAAGTTCGATCGGTCCACTCGAGTCGTCTGGGGCGGATCGCCGTATCGGACGTTCTGGCGCAAATCGACGACCGCACTCGATTGGTCGCTTTGGATTCCTGTCATTTTCTGACGGGATTACGGTTGGACGTAACCGCTATCGGTGCGGCGTTGCGTTCGCGCGGCGTGGCTTTTTGCGTGGACGGGATTCAAACCGTCGGGGCCTTTCCCCTGGATCTGGAATCGGTCGATTTCATGGCCGCCGGCGCTCACAAGTGGTTGCTGGGGCCGTCGGGGTCCGGAGTGTTATACGTCAGCCGGGATTGGCAGGATCGATTGCGGCCGAACGGTTGGGGTTGGCATAATTTGGCCTGTTCCGGATTTGCGGCCCTGGACCGGCTGGAATACCGTTCGAGCGCTCGTCGTTACGAACCGGGGACGGCCAATCTCGTGGGGATTGCCGGATTGGGAGCGGCCGTCGACTTGATTCGGGAAATCGGCGTTCCCGAGATTGCCCGGGAATTGGCCCGGAAACGCGTTCGATTGGCGTCCGCGTTATCGGGAGCCGGGTTCGATATTTTTGACGGGACGGAGGACGCTGCCAGCCGGGGAGGCATGTTGACGGTGACGCATTCGGAACGGGATTTAGAGGAGCGGTTTCGAGTTCTCGGGGAGAATCAGGTGCAAGTCTCGTTGCGGACGTTCCGGAGCGCGGAGAAGTATTTGCGATTTTCGCCTCACTTCTACAACACTGACCGGGAACTGGATACTGCGATCGAGTTATTGCTCGCTTGAACGGGTTCGGCTTGGAGTTAGCCACGGGCCTCGCCGGATCGAGGAGTTCGGTTTGGGGAACTATGGAGCGACCACGACGAGAGTTGGATTTGGACCTGCTGGAACGGGCGAAGACCCTGGGTTTTTCCGATCGGCAGTTGGCCGTGTTGCTCGGTCGTACGGAATCCGAAATCAGGGCGTTGAGAAAGAAGGCCGGTTTGGTGCCGAGTTTTCGGTTGGTAGACACTTGCGCTGCCGAGTTCGAGGCGCGGACGCCCTACTATTATTCTTCCTGGGACCGGGGCGACGACGAATTGATTCCCTCCGAGAAACGGAAGGTCATGATCTTGGGAGGGGGTCCGAACCGGATCGGGCAAGGCATCGAATTCGATTACTGTTGCGTCCATGCGTCCTTCGCGCTTCGGGAAGACGGGTGCGAAACCCTCATGGTCAACTCGAATCCCGAAACGGTGTCGACAGATTACGATACGAGCGATCGGCTGTTTTTCGAACCCTTGACCTTGGAGGACGTGCTCCATATCTACGAGCGCGAGGGATGCTGGGGCGCCATCGTTCAGTTCGGAGGGCAAACTCCGCTCAACCTGGCTGCCGGATTGGAGGAGAACGGAGTCAACATTATCGGCACCTCTCCCCAGAGCATCGACACTGCCGAGGACCGGGAGAAGTTTTCCCGAATGTTGCGGGAATTGAAGATCCCGCAGCCTCGCAATCGGATCGCGGTCGACATCCCCGAAGCCTTGGCGGCGGCGCGGGAATTGGGGTTCCCGGTCCTGGTGCGTCCGTCTTTCGTGCTGGGCGGCCGGGCGATGCAGATCGTTTTTTCGGAATCCAAGTTGGAGCGCTACATGCAAAGCGCCGTGGAGGCTTCGCCGGAAAGGCCCGTGTTGATCGACAAGTTTCTGGAGAATGCCATCGAGGTCGATGTCGATTGCATTGCCGACGTCGGATTGTATTCCGGCGCCGAGGAAGGCACAGTCGTGGTCGGCGGGATGCTGGAGCACATCGAGTTTGCCGGAGTTCATTCCGGAGACGCCGCCATGGTCATGCCGCCGCCCAACCTGTCGGCGTCGGCGGTGGCTACCATGAGGGAATATACTCATGCCATGGCCCGGCGACTGAAGATCGTCGGATTGATGAACGTACAGTATGCGGTGAAAGACGAGGTGGTCTACGTCCTGGAAGTCAATCCCCGGGCGTCTCGAACCGTTCCCTTCGTCAGCAAGGCGATCGGCGTTCCCTTGGCCAAATTGGCGGCTCGGGCCATGGCCGGCAAACCCCTGTCCGGTTTGGGATTCACGGAAGAAATCCGTCCGGATTATTGGGCGGTCAAGGAATCGGTGTTTCCGTTCAGCCGGTTTCCGGGGCAGGACATTCTGTTGTCGCCCGAGATGAAATCGACCGGCGAAGTCATGGGGATCGATAAGGATTTGGGAAGAGCTTTCGGCAAGTCCCAAATCGCGGCGGGCACCTCTCTGCCGTTGAAGGGAAAACGCGGTTTGTTCTTGAGCGTCAACGATCACGACAAGACGGAGGTAGCCGATTTGGCTCGTGATTTCAGCGATCTGGGATTCGAATTGATTTCGACGCCCGGGACGTCGCGAGTGCTGCGCGAGGCGGGATTGACGGTGCGGGAAATCTCCAAGTTGTCCGAAGGCCGTCCGCATGCTCTCGACCTGCTGCTGAACAAAGAGATTCAACTGGTTATCAACACCCCTTCAGGACAGTCGCCTCGTGACGACGAGGTGAAAATCCGGACCACCGTGGTTCGTTCGGGAGTGCCGGTCATCACGACGTTGAGCAGCGCCCGAGCGATGGTTTCCGCCCTGTCCACCATTCAGCAGCACGGTTATTCGGTTCAGACCTTGCAGGAATTCCACGAGGGCTTGGGCGGGTCGGTTTGATATCACCGAGGGATATGGCAGGGCATTGCGGGATGAACCCTGAGAGCCGGAGGCGCGGCCGAACGAGCGGATGAGGAGCGAGAATGAGTTCCCGGCAAGACGCTGGCCGGATGAAGCTTGAATCGATGATGCGCTGTTTTCTCGGTTCGTTTTTCGGGAAAGAGCGATGGGAATTCGTCGATCCGTTTTCGGTTAATCATGGCCGTTTTTCGAATCGGGCAAGGAGCGTCCGAAAGAAAAGTTCCGGTCGTCTAATGATTCCGGCGGGGGCCGATTTCGCGGTCGAGCGATTGACGCCTGAGTGCGAACGCTACGGTAGACTCATCAGGAAACCCGGTCGTTGGGAGAAAACGAACGAGCCTTCGATTTGCGGGCCCTAGACGGACGAAGCGCAACGAATACCGGGAGGAGGGAACGCCGGAAAATCAAGGCAGGTTATCGGTAGATTTTTTTCGAAAAATGGCTTGACCGTCTTTTCGAGCGGTCCTACGATCCGGAAAATCAATGGAAAGTTGCAGTCGTTCTGCCTTGATTTAAGGGCAGGAAGGCGAGAATCAGGAGTCAGTCATATGAATAGCCGAGCCCGAAGGGAAGGATTTACGTTGATCGAGTTGCTGGTGGTCATCGCCATCATTGCCATTTTGGCTGGGATGCTGCTGCCCGCCCTGAGCAAGGCGAAGGAAAAGGCCAAAGGCATCTCTTGCATGACCAACACCAAGCAGCTGATGCTCGCATGCCATCTCTATCTGGGGGATAACGAGGATAGTTTCCCGACGGCACGTCATGGGGGCGGTATCGCTACCGGGGCCAGCAGGAGTTGGGTGACCGGTTGGCTCACGTGGGACAGTCGGCAGGACAATACGAACATCCAGTATCTGATTGATCCCAAGTATTCCAGCTTGGCCACTTATTTTTCGAACGCCAGGAATATTTTCAAATGCCCCTCCGATAACAAGGTGCATCCGAACCAAGCGAGACTCGGCTGGACCCAAAGGGTGCGCAGCATCTCGGGCAATATTCGGTTGGGTGACGATACCAACGCTTGGGGCTGCGGTGATTTTCCGCAATTTACTCGGAAAATGACTCAGCTGAACGATCCGGGACCCTCCATGACTTGGGTGTACGTTGACGAACATCCGGATAGTATCAATGATGCAGGGTGTTTCACTTACCAGCCCAGTGAAAGGAGGTGGACAGATATTCCTGCGACTTATCATAACGGGGCCGCCGGTTTCGCTTTCGCTGACGGACATTCCGAGATTCACAAGTGGACGGCGTCCGTGAGCAAAACTCCGCCGTATACGTTTCGCGGTAGGCAGCAATCAATTGATGAATATTTAAAGAGCGATGCGGATGCGCTTTGGTGGGCGTTGCGAGCGCAACGAAAATCCGGAGTCACTGAAGCGACTATTCGCGCGGCGTTTTGATTTTGTTAATTCTTGCTTGCTTGTTGGGTAAGATTTCTGACGATGTAGGTTTGGTTTGTTTTTTTAAAGAAATTCACGCACTCACATTGGAATAACATGATAACTTTTCTCACGCACACAGGTTACAAAGCACAGTTGCTTAAACTGCTAAGTTCGTTAGTTTTGGTTTTGCCTGATTTTGCACACTTTATCGTGGCTGAAGCACCACCTCTGAAACCGACGGAGACAATTTATGGCAGAGATCTAGTAAAAAAATACGAAAAACAACAATCGATCTGGACCTTCTCCTTCGTTAGGAACTTAGTAAAAAACGCCAGGAGATGAAATAGATAGATCAATTTCGGAACGAACATGATATATAGGATATGAAAACGTGCAGGGTTACGTTTATTATCAGTGTTTGTCAACCCTTTTTAATTCGGATGGCAAACATGTAAACAAAACTTATATAAGTAGAGTTACTGGTGAAGAAGATACAGTGCTTACGGATTCTTCCGATATTGACTAGGGTTTACCATTAGTTTCAAATATAGGCAAGGCTTATAAGGTCGGTAAAATTACTATAATAGATGGCAGTACAAAAACTGTGAAATCTTATAATACTCGGCTGCATATAAAAGCAAATCACGACTCAGGAATAAAGTTTTTTAGGATTGCTATTTTACATGAATTAATCGATGGGGAAGAAATACTTCAAGAACTAGATGTCGAATTGGGACCCGGAGAAGAAAAAAGTATGGTAATTCCGAAGGTAGCAGGATTTTCGTTTTTTTTATCTATAGAAACCACTTATTTGCTGCAACCCGATAATAACGAAGATGAATAAGGATTACAATTGTATGACACGAATAAAATGAAGAGAGTAAGTATATCTTATCGAAACCCTACAGTTGCTCGAGGTAAGAGTGTCATAAAACGATGCGGTGTTTATTTTGCAGTATTTCTGATTGTCTGCGTAGTCGTTGTTTTCAAATTCACGACCGGAGGCGATCGACAAAACAATGAGTTAGAATCCGACGCTCATTCGGTGGTCGGAGAAACACATTCGGACTCGGCAGAATTGCCAAGCGATTATTCGAATAGCGAGGTTGATTGGGAAGCTATCAAGACCATCTCAGACAAATACGAATCGAAAATCATCGGATTAATTCGTCAGCTTGATGAGGTGAAGGCTTTGCAGATTCCGAACAACGAGGACCCTCAGAGCGAGCAGCATCGGAATTGGTTGCGGCATCAGCAAGAAATGGGTATTCTTGCGAAAGCCATACGAGCTGTAGAAAAGAAAAAATGGGAAGAGATGTCGGCGTATTTGACCCCGTACGAGCTCAGAAAATACAAAGTACATCATTCGACAACCGGATAAGAAATCAAAAAAAATGTTGGAATGGTTTGAGCCTTCGGAAGGAGAGTTGCTGGCATTTTACCTAAAAATGGAATCCGAAGAACGATACTTTGACGATATCTACGACGGTGACAGAAGTCAGTATTTAGGAGATGCTACAAAGGGCTTAAGGCGAATAGTTGATATTCAAGCGAACGTTCGCTCCATAGACAAAGGGAGGAAAATGATCGAACAATTGGAGGGAAGAGATATCGACGCTTATTATTTCCAAAAGGAAAAGTACGATGAATGAGTTAGTAAATTGTCTGACAAACGACTGTTTCACTACCGATACGGTAAAAAGTCCGAAAAAGAACAGGATAGAGTTCGAATAGAAGAAGAAATGGTTGAAATGTACACTGAAGATTTAGTGACGAGTGAAGAAATGGCTGATGTGGCACTGAATCACGTAATAGAGAGAATCGAAGAAGAAACCGGTCTCAATTTCGAAGAGGACGATGACGTGACGGGTATAATCCTGGATCTGTCAGTTGAAGAGAATTGAGCTATACCCTTCTTTAACCCAAATTCGTCAATTTGACCGGTCTCGAAATTATTTTTAGCTTAAACTGCCCCAGACTTGCTGCCGAGTCACGAAACGTTTTACTAACAAAGTCAGTCGCTGACTGACTTTGCGAGCTTACCACCCTCAGATTACCTGGTTAGCATTTCAACCTCAGAGGTCGAAAATTCAAATGCGGCGCCATAGCGTTAAAAAGTTGTTGGCACCTTCTTTCTCTCGGATATTTTTCAGCCGTTGGTTCGTTCGCAAAACAAAAACGAGAGCCGGTAAAGAGTGTTACTCGCCACTTTATTTCGGGAAATCGTGCGGTTTTATTTCGCATTATTTCGGGCATGAACGCTATGGTCCGGCGCTCGGTTGGCCCACAGTGGTGTTCTTTGGCCGGCAACGATTTCCATCTCCCCCATGGCTATGCCACTGGAACTTCCAGAGGATCCCTTGCGCTTCCGACGCCGACGAAAGCGGTGATCATTCCGCCACTCGGTTATTTCAGCGTCATCCCGACACCTAGGACTGAGGCCTCCTAGCCCGCATATCTCGCCAGATATTGCGTATGGCGTCATTGATCACCCAAAATGCTGATTATTACTGGCTAACGACCCCAAAATTAAAATGACGGCAAAAAACACACTGTCATTGGTGAATTTTGTTCTTTTTTGTTTGGTTGAGTCGCATTTCTGAGATTTTTGAAATAAAAGTCAGAATAATCGCGATTCAGGTATCTCATTTTCGACGGCGATCTGCAACGATTGGATTCGATAGTGACCTGATTCTTGCCAATCAAGGTTTTTTGGCTTTCAAACCCATGTTTTCCGACTTTGAACTGGTTGCTTTTTAAGGCTGTTAACATTTCGGTTTATCTCGGCTCTCATCACTCCCGGGCCTCGGCTTATTCCTGGCTTCGTGCTCACTGGTTCCTGTCCCAATTTACCGCTTACGAAAAAAATGATTTTTTTGTAACATATTTGTATTTCCGGTGTCTTTAGTGTCGTGAGCGTACCATCAACTGGAATGACAATTCAGGGATTCGGTTTATATTGCTACAAACGGCCCCCAGCTTTTCTCAATGGAGTTGAGTTGCCAGCGACCCAGTGACAAAACTCACCAACAAGACCAATACTATATCCATCCTGGGATATTTGTTTCATATCATTACTTTGGCCTCGGTTGATTTGGGGGTGCGTGGCGGCTTTTCCCCGCTTGGGAAAGACGGGATTCGACAGAACTCGGCACGGTGCCAAGAGCCAAATTGGTTCGTGATCGGCGACCGAGTTCAACTTGGAAGGCAATCAGAGAAAAGCGTGGCATGGGAGCGCAGATGAAAACAGCTCGACGGGACTATCAGATGAAACTGGGGCACCTCGGGAATCGTGAGGTGGTGGCAAATTTCAAGGGCGGCATCATGACCTCCGACAGTGGAACCCTGTTGCTTCGGGAGGCCAATGATATGTTCCGGATCACCCACCGCTTGGCCCAGTGTTTTGTCGATCATCGGGATTCGATTCGAACGGAACATTCCACAGAAACCCTGATCGCGCAACGGGTTTTCGGGATCGCCTTGGGTTACGAGGACGTGAACGATCACAACGATTTGCGTAAAGACAGCGCCCTGGCTCTGGCACTCAATCTGTTAGACATCACCGGTGCCGACCGGTCTCGCGAACGAGACCGAGGCAATCCCTTAGCGGGATCCAGCACTCTCAATCGCATGGAATTGGGTGATTCCGAGTCTGAAGGCAAGGACCGCTACAAGAAAATCGTGGCGGATACCGCACGAATCGATGCCCTGATCGTCGCTCTGTTTTTGGAACAATTCGAGCAGGCTCCTGAAACCATCATCCTGGATTTGGACACGACCGACGATCTGCTGCACGGCAATCAAGAGGGCAAGCATTATCACGGCCATTATCAGGCTCATTGTTATTTGCCGCTTTACATCACCTGCGGTCAAGACGTACTGTGTTGCCGGTTGCGCCCGTCGCATCTTTCGGCGGCCGACGGGGTGGTGGAAGAATTGGAACGGATCGTGGATCAGATCCGGAAGCGTTGGCCGAAGACCACGATCATCGTGCGGGGCGACGGGGCGTTTTCCACGGATGAAATCATGTCTTGGTGTGAAGCGAATCAACTCAAATATGTCTTCGGCTTGGCGAAAAACAAACGCTTGTTGGCTCAGATTGAATCTCAGCTGGCTCAAGCGAAAAAAAACTCCCAAGCCACCGGTGAAAGGGCTCGAGTCTTCCGGCGCTTCACCTATCGCACTCTCCGATCATGGAGCGGTAGCCGACAGGTAATCGGGAAGGCGGAATGGTTGCCCGAAGGGCCCAATCCTCGCTTCGTGGTGACCAATCTGAATCCCCAGGAATATTCGCCGCAAGAATTGTACGAGGAGGTATATTGCGCCCGAGGCGACATGGAAAATCGCATCAAAGAAATGCAACTGGATTTATTTGCCGATCGCACGTCGACGGCATACCTGCGGTCAAACCAGTTGCGCCTGTATTTTTCGGTGTTCGCTAGTATCTTGATGCGGATCATCAAGAAATATGGATTGACAGGCACCCCCTTGGAAACCGCTACTAGTGGCACCATTCGAACTCAATTATTCAAAATCGCCGGGGTCGTCAAAGTAAGTGTTCGCAGATATTGGATGACGATTTCATCAATATATCCGCGCCAAAAACTTTTCTGCACGATAGTCAAAAATCTCAAGGCCGCGCTCAGAGAACGACAGCGCGCTTTGTCCTAAATAAACGAAACGAAACCTCTTCGATTCTAGTCGCCCGGCATCGAAAACGGGAGAGGTGTGTTCCACTTTTTGGATCGCTAGGTCGAAACCGGTAAACAAGACTGGATTTCGACAAAATTAGGTATAAAAACCCCCGTTTGATCTCAACAATCATCAGCTAACAAGTTCTAAGCAGTAAAAAAAGTAGATCCGACGACACCAAGCCATTAAATTTTTATGCTTTAGGGGCTGGTGAGATTTGCGGGCTAGGGCTAAAGGCTGAAACGACCTGCTGCGAAGCCAAGGATCCGCTCCCCGAATCCCAACCGAATGTTTTTTTCCGAGCAGCCAATTTTTAAAACCGTAGCCCGTTCCGAATCGGTCGTCACTTCTGGCTGCCCCTCCCCAAATAACTCCCGGATCAATGTGAATAATTTCTTCCGAAATAACGTGGCGAATAACAATAAGCTCAGAGATCCTTGTGTCTGACAGATTCAAATTGTGCAAACTTGGTAGTTTCATTAATCAGCTAATTTATAAACTAGCTTCAGGTTTGTTTCAGGAAACCTTATTTCTTTTTGGTTTAGGGCTTTAAGCAATTCCTTGAGTGCTTGATTCTGTGCCTTGTTGCTTTGGTTCAGCAGCCTAATAACCAGTTCTCCGTTGGCTTCATCAGGCAGGATATCGGCTTCGGATTTAAACACGGATTTCAAGAGTGATCTGGAATGGGGACGCCCTTTACGGTTGCCATTGACTAAAGGCGTCAGAGCGGTTTCAGCACGATAAACAATCATGCGAATCAGATCATAAAACTGTCTTACTGGTCTCGGCAGCGCTTCCAATTGTTCCGACGGTGACAGATCGCCCGCCTTCACATGTTCGGGAAGTGATTTTTGGGTTTGACAGAGCTCTTGAAGTTCCTTGGCCAGATCAATCTTTTTGGTCTGTAGTTTTCCGACTGGTTGGGTTGTCTTGCTTTGAGCGTCGATTCGCCGCGTCAAATGCCCTAATCGGTTTTTGAGCTTGGCGATCGCTGTTTTCAATCGTCGCCAGGGGGGATTAACGACCTTCTCGGCGGGATCTACCGGCTCCAGTTCCTGGACCGGCAAATGGTCCAATCCGAATTCTCGGCGAGCATAAAGGAAAAAATTCTCCTGCGACCAGCGGGAAAGAATCGACCCCGCCACTTGGTTGATATCCATCTGGTTATTGGTGGTGATAATAGAGGATTGGCGTCCGTCAGACCTCAAGCAACGAATTGCTCGGGCCTTGATATCCCCGCCTCTCAACTCCAAGGTTTTTTCCGCCAGCGACAGCCGGCGAATCACGGAACCGCAGGGGCCAGGAACCCTTACTTCCCTCGCCACAAACTCTTGCTCGGACCAGGGCTGGACTTTTCCCTTGCGCCAAGTGATACCGGCCACTCCTTGGCGAGCCAGCTCGTCAAAGAGCTTCGGACTCCAACCTTCCCGGTCGAAAATCAAGTTCAGAACCGGCGGAGTAACGGTTGAGCTTGCTGGCTCCTGCGAGTTAGCGGGCAACAATCCCAGCTCCCGCAATTGAGGCAGAATATCTTGTTTCAGAGTTTGGATCATTTTCGAGTCGATCTGCTGATGCAGGCATAGCAAGGGCGTGCCGCCGAGGGCATGCAGCCAATAGCTGACGGCCGCCGGCAGGCAAAGCTTTTGCCGCGAAACGAAATGGCGGGGCAAGTTTCCTTTCCGCCTGTGATACACTTTGACATGGCCATCGAGATCAAAGGTCGCCGTTTCTTCGGGATCCTCGCTGAGCCAGTCTTTGGCCAGGTTTGACTGCCAAGAGTCCATCGCCTTCGAGGTCGCTAGCTGACGAATCCGGCGCCGCAGGGTGGTTACTTCCGGACTGCGATCGCTCCCCATAATCTTGCCCCATTCTCCCGGGGATTGATAACGCATTTGCTCCACCGAACACACTCGGGTCAAAAACATCAATGCCAAAAACAAGAGGAGGTTGGCGGGGCGATAATAGCCTTTTGATTCCGGCAATTGATCGAGATGCCGGAGCAACCCGGGTTCCAACAACGCTGGCATCGCCACTAAAACTCCCGCCTGCTTCATGGCACGAGCCGCGGAAAAATGGGGCTTGGGGGGCCGGCTTGCTCTCCGATACTGGCCGCGACCCGTCCTGGAATGTCTTGCGCTCCCATCCCCATGGCGGCTTGGCGGTCGTTCTGATCTCGTTCCGTCCGATCCAAAGCCTCTGCCAAACGGGAATCCTCGCGAGCTTCGGTCGGGGTAGCGGCTGGTCGCTCGAGCTTTGGCGACTCCGGTTGAAATCCGGGGATTCGGCCGGCATGAACATAACGACGCACCGTTTCGTGATTGACTCGGCAAGCTTTGGCGGCACTTCTAATCGATATTCCTCGGGCCAACAATTCCCCGAGCCGGCGACACGTTTCCTCGTCAATCGCGGTCCAACTTTTCGCTTTGATCTGAGGGGTCTTTTTAACCCCGTCACCGCGGCGATAAGTCTGGAGAGCGGCAGAAACGGTATTGCGATGGACTTGGAATTGCTCCGCTATTTGTTTCTGGGTAGCTAACTTGAAAAACGCGATATGACCCATAAGCCAGTTTCGGGAATGATGATCGTTCTCTTCGTATCGAAAAAAGGGTAGATTATCCCAAAAACAGGTGACGATGCCTTTTGCGATGACGATAAAAACCCGATCCCCAATGGGGGTTGCTTCGTTACGAAGAGCCAATATTTCTAAGCGCTCAGCAGCCTTGCTATTTTACACATTATCATATATGGCACACCTTGCGGGAAAAAGCAAGCTTTCGCAGGCGAATAATTGCCAAAAAGCCAGATGATATGGATTTTTTTATGCAAAACGGTCTAAATCTCCCCCGCTAGACATAAGGGCTCTCGCATAAATAACATACTCGTTCAAACGATTAAATCTTTTGTCAGAATTTCAATTTGACATGTTGATTGACGGATAATTTCTCTAGTAATTTAAAAACTGATTTCGATGGTTTATTAAGAGCTGGAAGTTATCAGCCCATATAGGTCGATTCTATGGATTTTGGGAGGCTTGATTACGGAAATCCTTAGTTGCCAATCCTTTGGCAACCAACGAATTGAAATTAATTACTTTTAAAAGTTGAAAAAATGAAATATGTATGATATGATTAAGCGTGAGCGATCAAGTTGCCGTTATCAGAAAAAAATATCTGAGCTTGGAACCCATCTTCCAAGAATTGACTAAACGTCATTGGCTAGCATCCGAGGCAATAGCCATAGGTAGGGGTGGAATAAAAATAGTTCACGAAGCTACGGGTGCTAGCCGCACTACGATTCGATCGGGAATTAATGAATTACAAACGGGAGCAATCCCTAAGAAAAATCGCCAAAGGAAAGCAGAAGGGGGACGGAAATTATTAACCGAACACGATAAGACTCTGTTGTCAGATCTGGATAAACTTATCGAACCCGAGACTCGAGGTGATCCTGAAAATCCGTTGCGTTGGACCTGCAAAAGCGCTGAACAAATCAAAACCAAATTAAATGAAATGGGACATAAGATAAGTGAACGCACCGTAAATCATTTGCTCCATGAAATGGGATACAGTCTTCAAGGAAACCAAAAAACCCTAGAAGGCAAGCAGAATCCCGACCGAGACCAGCAATTTCGTCATATTGAAGGCAAATCCCGGAAATTCCTGAAGAAAAATGAACCCGTGATTTCGGTGGACACGAAAAAAAGGAACTGGTGGGACAGCACAAAAATAGGGGGAACGAATGGCATCCGAAAGGAAATCCCGAACTAGTCAAAGTGCATGATTTCCCCGATCCAAATCTACCGAAAGCAAGTCCCTATGGCGTGTATGATATTAGTACCAATACGGGTTGGGTAAGTGTAGGCACTGAACACGATACGGCGGAATTTGCTGTAGAAACAATTCGTCGATGGTGGCTATCAATGGGACGAATAAACCATCCCAATGCCAAGAAGCTATTAATTATGGCTGATGGAGGAGGTTCAAATGGTAGTCGTAATAAATTATGGAAAACCGAGTTGCAAAAACTGGCAGATGAACTTAGTATGGAAATATCAGTTTGTCATTTTCCACCGGGTACGAGCAAGTGGAATAAAATCGAACATCGAATGTTTTCATGCATTTCGATGAATTGGCGGGGACGCCCATTAACCAATTATGAAACCATAGTTAATTTGATTAGCAATACAACAACTAAAAATGGGTTGAAAATAAATTGCAAGCTAGATGAATCCAAATATCAGACTGGCATAAAAATTACAGATGAACAAATGCAAGATTTGCGCTTAACTAAAGATAAGTTTCATGGTGAATGGAATTATAAATTGAAACCCCATGAATGATAATAATACGTTAGATACACACGGGAATACGGATAATTTATATTTGCGAGAATCCTAAGGATCCCTGAAGCTTGGCGTCTCCTAGCCTCGATTCCCAACGGCCATAATTGATGTGAAGCCTGTCACCCCCGATCACAGAAAGCTAATCCGTAGTCGGCGTTCTTGAAGCCAAGGCACAGCGATGTCGGTTTCATCGTAGGAGGCATTGAGAAGGTACGGATTGTTTGCCCGTCGACCGATCCGGACTTCGATGCTGTCGTTGCCGATCGTGATGTCCGCCGGTGCTTTGATAAAGTTCCGGAATAGCGTGCGAGATTTCGCGGTCTGCTTGCCATTGCCGATCCGAACGGCCAGCAGCCGATACAGGCCGCTGGCCATGAGAGTGAGTTGCAGGTCGAGATCAATCTTCATCGGCACGGCCGCGGACAGTGCATCCATGTGGAAAAAGTCGATCGCGTCAGCGATGGCGTTCTCGATCACCATCCGCCGGGCATAGCGGTCGACGAGTTGGCTGGCAGGCGTTTTCATCTGGTTCGTGAGCAGCAAGGTGGGTTGTTCCTGACCCAAATCGCACACGGCGAGCTGCCAGATGTCTTCGGGATAGCCGGAGATCCGAACGCGTTGGTCCAGCACCCGCGGCGTGCGGTAGATACGTCCGACATTGTTTAAACGCACCTGTTTCCAGTCACTCTGCGGCAAGGTGGCAATAGCATCGAGCAGCGATTTAGAACGTTTGCGCCGGGTCAGAAAATCAATGCCCATGGCGTTGATTCGTCCGAGATTAGCATGAGTCGTCAGCCGGGAATCGAAAACTAACTCTCTGGGCGGTCCGCCGTGGCGTTGCTCCCAAAACTCAATGAAGCGGAGAATTTCGTCGTTCTGATCCTTCTTGCGGACTTGGGCATTGGCGTAACAGAACAGGCGAGCATCGGCATCACGGGCCAAGAATGCCAGGATGCCTTTCTGTCTGCGGCTTCGCTTGGAGACATCGTGTTTTTCGATGGGCGTCTCTGGATCCTTGCCATGCCAGGGGATGGTGTGGAAATCCAGATCGAAGGAACCGTCCCCTTCAAGGTCGGTTTCCAAGCTATTCAGTGCCCGGTGCCAGCGGTCCATGAGAACGAGGCACCGTTTCGGGTCGACGCGCCCGGAATACTCGGTCAGGGTGGAGCGTTTCGGCATGACGTTCAATCCGGCGAACAAGGCGATTCCAGGATCGAGAATGTCGGCCATGACATGCGGCGGCCGGCCTAACCCCCAGAGCTTCAATGCTAACAGAGACCGGAATGCGTGACTCGCGGGGATCATCGCGCTACCCGGCATGTCGCTGTCAGTAACAATTTGATCGAGATTGAGCCGGACGAGTTCGGGGACGAATAAAAACAGTCCGCCGAATTCAGTGTGCCGTCGTTGCGGCGCCAGATTGAGTTCCCGAGCGTCGGCAGCCGGGGCGGCGACGGGTCGCAGAGCGGCTTCGCGTCTGCCGGGCGATCGGCGCGGCAGCTTGCTGATGCCGTTTTGGTGAAGGGTGCGCTGTACGGTAGTCATTCCGGCAGGCATCCCTTCGTCCGTAAGCTTCCGGCTGAGGTCCCCGACCGAGAGGTCAAAATTCTTGCGAAGTTCCAGGATCCGCCGGTCCCGCCGCAGTCGAAGAGGTTCCTCAGGGTTCACTTTCGGCCCCGGTTTGTGCTCGGCGAAAAAAAATGACAGGTCGGGTTTTCTGCGATATTTCGTGCACAGATTGCGGAAGGATCCGAGGCGGTAGCCGAAGCGTTCCGCGGCCTTCCGAGTCTCAAGGCCCTCGACGAAGTGAGCCCTCAAGGCTTCGTACTGACGATGTGTCCGAGTTTCCGGCTTGAGGAAAGGTTCGGTCAAGTCTGTCATATCAATTCGTGCAGTTTAAATATAACTGCCACAATACTACACAATTAACGTTAGAGCAAGTCGGAAAGGCATGGAAATTCGCTGAATGTATCGCTTGCCACGAACTTTCGGCTTTAAATGCTTGAAATAAAGCCTTTATTTAGGGTGCGAGTTCTAAATAGGATTCAGGTTCGCGACTGGATGTTTGCTTAATAATTTATCATAACACCTTGACGATTGCATTCAAAAACCCATAATTCAATGATTTCATACTGGCTGCATCGGGATTTTCAAAGTGCCGAAAACCACCTGAAGAGACGGTTAATAGAACCCCCCCCCCCCCCTAAACGCCACTCACTGAATGGTATTGGAATAAATCAATGAGCCTTGTCCCGTAGGCTGATTCACATTAATTGTTGCCGTTGGGAATTGAGGCTAGTTTTCGCGTCAAATCTGGAAACGAACAACAAGATCGGGCAGGCTAGCTATTTGGGTGTTGCGCGTCAATTACTTTGCGACACAGCGACAATTACAATGCGACAAATCGGAGGGAAGGATTTCCCGGTGTCTGGGGGACCCCCAGGGGGGCAGGGTTCCGGCCACGAAGGGAGGGCGTAGCCCGACCGAAGTGGCCGGAACCCTGCCCAAGAAAGGCTGCAAGTTCTTCTGATCGGTGGATAGTTGGCCCGTCGGCACGACCACGTGTGCGGACGGAGAACCAACATGACCAAACGACGAGTCACACCTCAACAGAAGAAACTGTTCATGCAATTGCGCCCGTAAAAGGAGTCGCGTCCGCCGCCGCCATCGGGATCCATCGCTCAACGGGCTATCGGACCCTCGAAAAAGCCAGGAAACAGACCGAAAACCAACCGTCGGAGGATTCTCCGCCCCCCAGCGCACTCGTCCGGATCCCTTGGCCACGTTCTTCGAATCCAAGGTCGTCCCCATTCTGGAGCGATGCCCCGACATCAAGCCCATCACGGTGTTCCACGATTTGCGGAACCCCGAACCGGAATTCAAGCCGAACTACCGCCGAACCCTGGAACGGCGGATTCGGGCGTGGCGAGCCCAAAACGGTGCGGAAAAAGAAGTCATGTTCCCGCAGACGAAGAGGCCTGCCGGCACTTTCGCCATTGCCGACTTCACCCACCTGAAGTCCGGGGAAGTCACCATCCGGGGAGAATCGCTCCGGCACCTGTACTTCCACTTTCGCCTCCCATGGTCGTGCTGCCGATACGTCTCCGTGGTCATTAACGGCGAGTCCTTCACCGCCTTGGCCGAGGGAATTCAGGGTGCCTTCGCCGAACTGGGCGGAGTCCCCCACGAGCTCCGAACCGACAGTCTCTCCGCTGCCTTCCGCAATCTGGCCCAGGACGTAGCGGAGGACTTGACCGAACGCTTCAAGGCCTTGTGCGAACACTACGGGATGAAACCATCCCGCAACAACCGGGGCGTGGCCCACGAGAACGGCGCCATCGAAAGCGCCCACCGTCATCTCAAGGACCGGGTTCGAGGCGAGCTGGAACTCCGAGGATCCCGGGATTTCGAGTGCCTGGACGCCTACCGAACCTTCGTCGCGGATATCGTCGCTCGTGAAAACGCTAGGGTGGCGAAGGACATCGAGACCGAACGGGGCCAGCTGAAACCGCTGCCGCCGTCGAATCCTTGCGACTGCGAAGAGGTCATGGTCACGGTGACCAGCACCGCAGGCTTCCGCATTCGAAAGGTTTACTACTCAGTGCCTTTGCGACTCATCGGCTACCGACTCAAGGCTCGCATCTTCGATGACCGGATCGAACTCTTCCAGGGAGCAACGAGGATCGAAACCCTGCCTCGCGGACATCGGACTCACCGTCCCAACGTCATCGATTATCGGCACGTCATCCAGTCCCTGAAGCGCAAACCTATGGCTCTGGCACGTCTGACCTACCGCAATGATCTCTTTCCTCGAGAGGCCTATCGCCACTTCTTCGATCAAGTGAAGGAATCCGTGAGCGAAAAACAAGCGTGCCGTCTCACCGTCGAGTTCCTTGCCTTGGCCCACGAAAACGGCTGCGAAGCGGAAATCGCCGACGCCATCGAAGCAGCGCTCCGGACCGGCTCCCTCCCCGATGTCGAGTCCCTGAGAACTCGCTTTGTGTTCCAAGAGCCTTCCATTCCTCGGCAAGACGTCGCCGTGGGCAACCTCGGTCAGTACTCCCATCTGCTCGGTAACCGCCTCTCGCCATGACCATCCGCTCCACACCGCCACAGGCCGTCGATCCCGACCGACTTTCCCTCATGCTCTCCGAGTTGCGACTGCCCTCCATCGAGACCGAGTGGCGGATCCTGGCTCAACGCGCCGACAAGGAGGGTTGGCCGGCGTCAAAATTCCTCTTCTCCCTCGCCGAACTCGAATTGACCGAAAGGGACAACCGCCGCATCGACCGACATACCCGGCAGGCCAAACTTCTCCCCGGCAAGAATCTCGAAGGCTTCGATTTCAGCCTCATCCCATCCCCGCCCCAAGCACGCGTTCAGGCCTTCGCCTCCGAAGACAGCTGGATCCGCAAGGGAACCAACCTCCTCATCTTCGGGCCTCCCGGCGTCGGTAAGAGCCACCTCGCCTCCGCCATTGGCCTCTCCCTCGGGCGCCAGGGCCTCAAGGTGCTCTTCACCGGAACCTCCAGCCTCGTCCAGAAACTGCAGGTCGCCCAACGCAATCTCGATCTCGAGGGACTGCTCGCGCGTCTCCATAAATTCCACCTCCTTATCCTTGACGATTTCGCCTGCGTCAACCGCGATCGGGAAGAAAGCGCCGTCCTCTTCGAACTGATCTCCGATCGCTACGAACAACGCTCCATCCTCCTCACCGCCAATCTGCCCTTCGCCCAATGGGATCGAATCTTTCCCGACCAAGCCACCGCCGCCGCGGTCGATCGACTTGTCCACCACGCCACCATCTTCGAGATCAACACCCAAAGCTATCGGTGCCGTACCGCTTTGGAACGCCATCGAGCCGACGGCGCTGCCGAGCCGTCTCACCCCGTCAATCTTCCCACCACAACCGACTCTTCACCAGCCACTCCCACGGCTCGGGAATCCCCATCCTCGACTTGACCACGGTCTCGTTCCCGTCGCCACCGCTCAGGGAGCCAACCGCCCACCAGAAAGAGAATCCGGATGCCGGCCGCCGAACCAGCAAAGCAAGGTTCGACGGGTGACGCCCGCCCTCGAAGGCCGCTCGCCCGGTCACCCTCCCTCAATCCGGCGCACTCGGATCACAGGGCGCCATTGACGGCGGTGAGCCGTATTCCAAGCTGACTAGTCGATTTTTCTTTCCAAGCAGTTTTTATTGGAGCCATGGTCACCTCCCGGATCCGAGTAGTCCGCTCGCTGCGTCACGACGCCGATCCCTTCTTGAACCGTCGAACCCCTTCGCGGGATGCTCGTCGCTTCCCTTGACCTCCAGCAGATGGACTTTCTTTCTCTTTCCGCTTGACCGTTCCAACCCCGTCCGGAAGAATGCCCCCCAAGACCGATGCAATGAACCTTGCGCCTCGTTCCCCAAGTGTCGCATTGTAATTGTCGCGCTATAATTTGGGTGACTGGACTCGTTATGTTCTGGATTCGTATCCGTTAGCTTGGCGCAAACGGTCGACTTTCTGGTCGTTTCGGTATGTAACCCGTCGTCAACCAGGAAAAACGAATTTGACGGGTTATCGAAATAGATTGCTCTGCTCGTTCATGCTGATATTGTCGTTCCCGCAAAGGGTTACTTCTTGCAATTCCTTGATCACCTCGAACAATTTATCAAATTGTTTGTTTTCGATACAGGATTCTCCGATTCCTTTAAGGGTCTCGACTTTGCTCTCGTCCAGGCGAATGAGGGGATTCGTCGTTAACAATTCGAATTGTCGGATTTTGAACCAGTCTTGACTCCAGAGCAACGAGATGTTTAAATGTTTTAACTTCTGGAGTTGCGCTCGATATCTTTTGTCGTTTTGGTCGATCATTTTCTGGATCGACGTAGACAGATTTTCGTAAAACTTCAGCCCGATTTCATTGACGCGAGTTATGTTTTCCCGGAGAAACACTTCCTTTTCGTGGTCCAATTCGAACTGGGGAACGACCCGGGGGTGTTTTTGTTTGAATTCCGCAAAATAAGACCGCGCTTTCTGCAGACTTTCCCACGCTCCCTGGGTGTTTTCCGGATCCGAAGAGTTCAATTGCAGTTCGTTGGCGATCTTGAGATGATGACGGGCTTGACTCAGACTCGAATCCGAAGCCGTCTGGGGCAAACGTTCGAGGGAATACTCGAGCCCCGCTCTTTCTCGCGCGACAATGCCGGCGTCGGTGGCATAGTTTAATTGCCCTGCCTGTCGGGAATAGAAATTTTTCCCGGATTGAAAGGTTTTCCCGATTTTGGGAATCTCGACGTCCATTTGAATATTGCCCGAAGCCGATACTTCGTAGCGGCAAATTAATTCGTCGCCCTTTTTGATGGCGCCCTCGTCGAAATCCTTCCCGCTAACGGTCAGTAACCCGATGAACCGGTTGCCATCGATAAACTTATGATCGCCTTCCCAGAGTTTGAAGTTGATCGCGTTGTCGGAATCGGCTTCGAGCGTTTCGGCCGAACGAAAAGTTTTGACCCCCTTTTTGGGCAAGGGTTCGCCGGACCGGATTAGCATGACCAGGGAAGGATCCAAATTCTTTTTCATCGTTTCGATCCCGATGGAATGAGAGGAAGCGATCGAATCGACAATGGCGGCGGCGAGGGTCACGACGAGTTCGTCTTCTTCTAGAACGATCGCTTGGCCCATCGCGTCGAAGGCCGAGATTTTGAACTTGTTTTCTCCCATATTCGTCAGGGGAACCTCGATTTCCGATTTGTCGGCCAGAACGATGCGCCCGGAAGTCCATCCGGTGTCGACGCTATCCAATTGCCATTCGCCCTGGTTCGCCTGAGGGTTCGGGCACAGCGCGGCGATCTTGATCGAACGATTAGTCGTTCGGGTAAGGTAGTGGAACGAGATTCCGAGTTCTTTGCCGGTAGTGATTCGCCGGCTGCCTTTCTTGAAATTGTGCTCCTGATCTTCCCAATTGATCGATTCCGCGATCAGGCCCGCTCCTTGGGCTACGATCGTCATCGGATCGACACAGACGTTATCACCGATGCCCAACCCTTCCGAAACCATGTCGCGCAAGGGTTCGTACAGCGTGGGGCCGCCGACGAAGACGATGCTGGTCAAATCATCGATCGACAGTTTCGCTCGTTTGACGACGTCTTTCGCCGAAGCCACGGTCTCGGCGATCTGTTCTTCGATGAGCCGGTTTAATTGTTGGCGGGTTAACGGAATATCGAAATAGAGCTCGGCTCCGTTTTCGTCCCTGATTCGGATTTCGTCCTCCGACATTTCAATGACGGCGGAATCTTTCGACGAGAGGGAGATTTTCGCCTGTTCGGCTGCCCAAGGGCTGAGGAATCTCAACTTGCGATAACGGTCGATATCTCCAAATTGTTCCGGCAAATTGAAATTCTCCGTCAGCCAGGGATTTACGATCTTTTCGACCAGCATCCGGTCGAAATCTCGTCCGCCGCACATCGAAATGCCGCCCGCCATGAGCACGTCGATTCGCTTGTTTTTGCTCTGGGCTATTGATACGTCCAAGGTGCCGCCGCCTAAATCGTAGATGAGATATTTGCCGTCGCCGACGTGATAGCTCGTGACCCCCATGACCGCGGCTACCGGTTCCGAAATCAGCGAAATCCGGTCGATTTGCGCCGCGCCGGCGGCCGATTGAGTCGCGTCTTTCTGCATCTGGTTGAACGCTGCCGGCACGGTCACCACCGTGCTGAGATCTTCCCGGTTCCGGATCTCTTCCGGTAAATACCCCATTAAGGTTTTCAGGATATCGGTGGAGCACAGTTCGGGCGTCAAGGTCAGTTTGGCTTCGGGCAGTTCGATCGGCGTGGCCGTGCCCAAGAACCGTTTGAATACCCTCGCTACCCGCTCCGGCTGGCTCCTGACCATTTCCAAGGCCCGATAGCCGATCAATTTTTGTCCCTTGGGGCCGTGATAAATCGCCGAAGGCGTGGTTTCGTGTCCTTCGGGACTTTTCCAGATTTCAGGTTTATTCTCGCCGTCGTAAGAGCATACGACGCTGTTGGTCGTGCCGAGATCAATTCCGATATAACACCGCTTCATGCTGTTCTTTTCTGAGTATTACCGTCCCCATTCGGTGAATGTTGTCGTCGTGCATTACGATGGGTTCGATCATTTGCTCGACGATCAATTCGTCGCCTTCGTCAAAATCGCCCATATTGAGCGATTTAACCGCCATCCCGGGGTCGAATCGCTGACCCTCGATGTTAACGAGGCGCAATCCCGTAGATTCCATCGAATCCTTCAGTTTTTCGAAATACGCGCTGATTTGTCTCAGGAAACGGTTTTTCGCTCGTTCGTCGAGTTGATCGGCCAAACGGTTGTAGGCTCCGCGCATGCGCCAGGATTCCACCGCCATGGCCGCCACCGTGTTCCTGGCCAGATCGGGATCTTCCGGCGGTTGGGGGACCGACGCGTCCTGTTGCAAGATGTCGGTGTAAAAGTGCCATTCCACCTTGCCTTCGCTGTTGACGTTTATCCCGGCGGCAACGGCGTCGCCTTGCTTTTCCGCTTTCAACAGTTCCTTCATGACCTTCCGGACTTGATTGGTTTCGGCGAAGTGATGAAGTTCGACGTTTCTCGCGGAACTGACCAAAAAACGTAACTCGTCGGCGAAATTCCGTTGCTCTTGCTGGGCCCGGTCGATTAACCGATTAAAACGCTCGGCGAGTTCGGCGAATTGTGGGTTCTCTTGGAAAGCGAGCAATTCAAGCCGTAATCTTTCGGCGCCTCGCAGGCTTTGCCGAAATCGTTGTATCGCCCCCGCGTCGGACAGATACTCGTCCACCGGGCGATTCTCTTCCCCCGCCGGCAACCGGCGGAATAATTTGGCCCAGCGGTTTTGCCTGACAAACAAGCGGCGGCAAATATTTCCGATGTAATCGATCAACTCGAATCAGGGTTAAGTCCCGGATAGAAGAATCCGTTCCCGATCTTAATGACAGAGCGTCGTCGAATTCCATAATTAATTAGAAAAAGATCGTTCGAATTCCAAGGGAACGGTTCGTCGCTCGCCGGATTTCGGGGGCCACGCCGGGGACTCTCGCCGGATGGCATTCGAGTTTTCTTTCTGAGGCTATGTTGGGAGCGAAATGGGGCCGGACTCGTTGCCGGGTAACCGTCGGCGTCGGGTGGTTCAATGGCCCAAGGCGGATTGAGCGGAAGCCGCCGACCCTATTTACGGGTTCTCACGGAGACTTCCGTTTTTCGCTACTCGGCGAAGCGATGCGGTGATTGGGTTGCGCTGCTCGATCGGAAAACGAAACCGGGCCCGCATCGTGATCGTCTCGACGCCTAGGCGTCGATTAGGAAACGCTTTTTCGATGGCGATATCGAGAAGCGGCCGAACCGGTCTTCGGGCGTCATGGGGGCGGACCAGGCACGGTTCCGTCGAGCTGGGTTAGCTGGCGCTCGGAGATCAATCCACCGCCCCGGGATTTCGTTTCGAGGTGTTCGACTGATCGAAAACGATCAATAGCGCAACGACTCCCACGACGCCGAATAGCGCGAAAAAACCTGCCAGCAGACTGTGGAAATCTGTCTGGAACCGGATGCACCATACCAGTGCGATCGAAAACATGATGCCGGCCCAAAGGTGGTAGGACTTCGCTGATTTCAGAAAGACGCCGACCGCCATGATTCCGGCCAGCGTGCCGCCCAGCAGCCCGATAAGTCCCAGGAAAAAATCCCAGAGGAACTTGATTTCCATGCTAGCTAGCACGAGCGCCGACGCCGTGCCGAAGATCCCGGCGATGGCGGTTATCCATCGAGCTTCTTTCAGTTTGTTTGCGTTCCGCCAGTCTTGAGTGATGGTGGTGGCGATGGAATGCATACTCGAGTCCAGGCTCGACATGGATGCGGCGAAGATTCCGGCGATCACCAGTCCGCCCAGTCCCGCCGGCATTTGGTCGGCGATAAACCAGGCGAATATTTGATCGGGGTTTTTCAGCGGCGCCAACAACTCGGGATGGGATTGGTAGAAAGCGAACAGGCCGGTCCCCAACATCAGGAAGAGCAGGGTAGCCGGCAAGGTCATGGCCGCGCCCAGCCATAACGAACGCCGGGCCTCCGTTTCGTTGCGGGTCGTGAGATAACGCTGCACGACGGTTTGATCCGAAGAGTAGGGGATCAGGGCGTTGGTGAAAAATCCGCCGATCAGCATCACCAGCAGGGAATCGGTAAACAGATCGGCGTTCCAATTGATCCAGTGAAACTTGTCGGCTTCGACTCCGGCGTTGAGGAGTCCGATGAATCCTTGATCCGTCTTGCTGGCCATGACCGCCAGAGCGATCAGGGCGCCCCCCAGCAACACGACCGTCTGGAGCACGTCGGTCCAGATTACGGCTTCGATGCCTCCCGCCACCGTGTAGAGGGTAGCCAGCACGCCCATCAGCAGGATGCAGAGGTACAAATCGATCCCGGTTACTGCCGCCAACGCCAAACCCGGCAACAACAACACGACTCCCATTCTGCCCAGTTGGAACAGAATGAACGAAGCGCTGCTGAATCGTTGAATCGAGCGGTCGAACCGGGCGCCTAAAAACTGGTAAATGGTCGTGATCCTGGTTTTGCGGAAAATGGGTAGATAAACCCAGGCGATCAAGGGCGCTACGGCCAGGATCATGAGATTGTTCACTAACAGGGTCCAATTGGTGGCGTAGGCTTTCGATGGAATGGCCAAAAACGTGATCGCGCTGAGCATGGTGCTGAAAATGCTTAAACCGGCGGCCCACCAGGGAATGCGTCGATTGGCTAGAAAAAAGCCTTCGGTGCCTTGACCGCGCCGGGAGCAGATCAGGCCGATGGCCGCGACTCCCGACAGGTAGAGCGCCAACACCAGCCAGTTCAGGGGGCCGAAGGTGGTTTTCGTTTCCGCAAAGGATAATCCGGTGACTGTCGCCGCCGTGTTCAGCGGATCGGAAAATCCGCCAAGCATGAGGAGGTCGTTTTTCCAAGGCACCACTTGACTGGCGAACGGCGGCGGGGAAGCGGCCGTTGCCGCCGGGCGTTCGACCGAGCCGTGATAATAGTTCGTTTCTTCGATCCATTGATCGATGACGACGTTGTAGCGCCAAAAAGCGTTAGCCGGCGTAACTCGAAGTTCCGAATCGTTCGGGGTGTCGTCGATATCGATTCCGGGCGGAAAGATCACGTCGTCGGAACCGATTTGAACGCCGGGACGCGCCACGGCGGACAGGGGCGGGGGAGGTTCGGATACCGGCTGCCAATTCATGTTCTTAGGGTCAGTGTCGAACAGGAAGGCGTCCATTTGAACGTTGCGGGTTTCGGCGCTTCCCGGTTCGAATACCCGGTGGGAACTGACGATCAGCAATACTTTCTCATTGATCGCCGCTATCGTCACCAGGAATTGTTCCGGACCGGGCCAAGCGTCAAGTTCTTCCCATCCGGTGGAGGCGAGGTCGGAGGAAAGAGCGAGACTGAGAAAGCGGTTCGCCTCGAAAGTTCCGTTAGCGACGCTCTTGCCCGCCACGTAGAGGGTGTCGTTGAGCCGAACGCCGATGGGGTCGATTAGCGGAAAAGGCAACGGGGGGCCTTCGGTCGTTTCCAGCTGGTCGGCCTGCCATTTCAAGAACGTGACCGTTTGGTAATGGCGGTCCTGATCCCGTCCGCCGACGCAAATCAGGAATTCATTCCAACGGCAGGAAAATCCGAATCCCGTCGCCCGAGTCAAACTTCCAATCTCCAGCCAGCCGGATTGCGGATCGTCGAGCCGGTAGATTTTATCCCGCCAGACGGGGTTGCCACCGATATAACTGACGCCTCCGGCGATCAGTAGACTATCGCCGGAGGCTCCGGCGAACGCTCCGGTCAGTCCCTCCGGGACGGGTAGGTCGGGCAGGGAATCGCCTCGAATGGAAACGGTAGCAGAAGCGCCGAAGACAGCCGGTGACGATCCGGTTACTAGCGACAGGACAAGGAAGGCGATGGGAAAAGTCGTCCCAGAGTGGCAGTTCTTCATTGACGGCTAAGCTGCAAATGCCGGGTGAACCAAGGCTTGGTTCGAGGATTCGCTCAACGGTCGCCGTTGTCGAGCGTTAAACGCCTTGGATTCGGAAGTTCGCGAACGGCGCCAGCCGATTGCCGCCCATCCGAGTTGTGGGTTCCTCGCCGGGGCGTCGAGCGCCGGGCGGGCCCGAAACGGGAAATTCCGCAACGAAACCGGAATTAGTTGTCGCTCTTCGGAACGGCTGACGGCGTGTTTCCGGGAACAGCCGCTCCAAAGATCCGGAAACCGGACCCGAGCGGAGAGGGCGATCCGGGGTCTAACGGTTTGCGTCCCCGCGGAACCACGCCGGCACGCACTTAATAATGATTGCCCCTTTCGGTTATAGTTAATGATAGTCGGGTTTGTCATGGTGTCGAATAAACCTTCTTCGTTTATCGATTTACGCTACCAAGCTGACGAAAGGCCTCCGCCGTCCCTCACCTTCGGGTTAGGCGTTCAGTTGGCCGTGTTGTGCTTGGGCGGGATCGTTTTGACTCCCTCCATCGTGATTCGGGCCGCGAACGGTTCCGGCGCTTACATCGCCTGGGCGGTCTTCGCCGCCGTGGTGATCAGCGGAATCACTACCGTGATCCAAGCCTATCGTTGGGGCCGGATCGGAGCCGGTTATGTCCTTTGCATGGGTACCTCCGGAGCGTTTATCGCAGTCAGCATCACGGCGATCAACCAGGGCGGCCCGGCCATGTTGGCGACCTTGGTCGTCATTTCTTCGTTGTTTCAGTTCGCTTTGGCCGCTCGCCTGGCTTTATTCCGCCGGATTTTTACGCCGACCGTTTCGGGAACGGTCATCATGCTGATCCCGGTCACGATCATGCCCATTATCTATAACGAATTGAGCAACGTTCCGGAAGGAACCTCCTCGTCCGTCTCCGTGACCTGCGCGTCGGTAACTATCGTCGTCATTTTAGGCATCGCGCTTAAATCGACGGGAATCTGGCGGTTCTGGGCTCCGGTGATGGGAGTTTTGGCCGGAACTTTACTTGCGGTTTGGTATGGTATTTACGATACCGAATCGGTCGCCGCCGCCGCTTGGTTCGGGATTCCGAAGATCGAATGGCCGGGTTTCGATTTGAGTTTCGAGAAAGAGTTCTGGTTGTTGCTTCCGGCTTTTATTTTGGTGACCATGGTGGGCGCCATTGAAACCATCGGCGATGCGGTGGCCATCCAGCGAGTGTCCTGGCGACACCCTCGAGCCATGGATTATCGGTCGGTGCAAGGCGCGGTCGGCGCCGACGGGTTGGGCAATCTACTCTCCGGATTGGCGGGCACCGTGCCGAACACGACCTATTCGTCCAGCGTGTCCGTCGTCGAATTGACCGGCGTCGCCTCGCGTTATGTCGGGGTGGTCGTCGGAGTGACTTTTTTGGCCCTGGCGTTGATCCCTAAAGTTTTGGCTTTGGTCCTGGCCATACCCGGACCGGTGGTCGCAGCCTACCTAACCGTCATCTTATCGATGCTCTTCGTACTCGGCATGAAGGTGGCCGTTCAGGGTTCCCCCGATTATCGCCGGGGATTGATTGCGGGCGTCGCGTTCTGGATCGGTTTCGGATTTCAGAACGAAAAGATCTTTCCGGAGTTCTTTTCCCAATTCGCGGGCGGTATTTTTCAGAACGGCATGACGGCCGGGGGATTGACGGCCATCCTGTTGACCCTCGTGCTTGAAGGCGCGCAGCGGAACCGCCATCGCCTCGAGATCGATTTCGAGCTTTCTTCGCTGCCGGGGATTCGAGAATTCCTGCATCAATTCGCGGTTCGCCGCCGGTGGAATCCGGCGACGATCGAACGATTGGAGGCGGTCAGCGAGGAAGCTTTGGTGTCCTTGTTGGAACGGGAAGAGGAAAAGGGCGTCCGTCGGCGATTACTGCTGGTCGCTTCTCAGAAAGAGGGCGAGGCTGTGCTCGAATTCGCTGTCGGAGCCTCTAGCGAAGAAAATTTCCAGGACCGGATCGAGCTGTTGGACCAGCGAGATACGGGAACCGGATTGGAGCGGGAAATGTCGTTGCGGATTCTGCAGCATTTGGCCTCATCGATCCATCATCAACAGTATTACGATATCGACATTTTGACCTTGCGCGTGAAGTTGGCGGAACCGGGATCGAAGACCAAGGCCGCGGCGTCGTGAGTCCGTGAGCGGACGGTCGCCGGGATGGCGGAGCGTTTCGGGCGATCGGGTAACGGGTTCGTCAAGCGAGCGTCCAAGGCCGGCGCATGTTCCGGGACCTCAGGCGATTCGCCTCGTCGTCGTTCCGGAATCGTTCCTTGGCCGGATCCCATAGGAGCGGCCGTCCCAGGCGGATGGATAAATTGGCCAAGTGACAGACGGTCGAGACGCGATGTCCGATGTCGACCGGGAAATAGGGGGCTTGGCGGTTTTTCACGCAATCCAGGAAATTCCGGTGTTCGCCTTCGGGTTCGGTAAAGAGCTTGACCTCGTTGTCTGCGATCACCGAGTTCAAGATGGCGTCGGAACTGGCCTGTAGCTGGCCGCGCCAGCCGGTGTTGCCGACCCAACCGTCGGAGCCGACGAATTTCAGGCTGGGATTTCCCGGTTTGCAGATCATGATCACGCCGTTGGCATACCGGTAAGTGACGTCGTAATCCTTGACGGTATCGTAGAGGCCGCCTTCCCAGTGCGTCCCTTTGCCGTCGACTTCGACGGGACCGGAGCGTTCGGTGTCGTTGCCCCATTGAGCGGTGTCGAAGAGATGCGTACCCCAGTCGCAAATGATGCCGCCCGAATAGTCCCAGATCCAACGGAAATGGAAATGGACCCGATCCTTGCAGTAAGGAGCTTCCGGTGCCGGTCCCAGCCACATGTCGTAATCCAGTTCCGGCGGGACCGGTTGGGGAGTGGGATCGCCTGCCACGGTAGGTTGCTTCGGTAGGATGACCTCGATTTTGGTCAACTTGCCGATCCGGCCGTTACGGACGAGCTCCGCCATGCGGTGATAGACGGGAATAGCGCGGTCTTCGGTGCTGGTCTGAAACACTCGGCGGTGTTTGTTTACTTCTCGGGTCAGGATTTGTCCTTCCTCGATGGTCAAGGTCGGTTTTTCGCATTGCACGTCTTTGCCGGCGCGAACTGCCAAGACGCTGATCAAGGTGTGCCAGTGGTCCGGGGTGGAGACTATGACGGCATCGATATCGGGCCGGGCGAGAACTTCGCGAAAATCCTTGGTCGTGGCGCAACCGGTATCGCCGTAATGGCGGTCGACCGTTTGTTTGGCTCGTTCGAGATGCCGGTCGTCCACGTCGCAGACCATGACCGTTCGGGCGTCCGGTTGCCGCAGGTAATGTTTGAGATTGTGATGGGTGCCGTGAGAGCCGACGCCGATGAACCCGACCGCGATCCGATTGCTGGGCGCGGTTTGGCCGAACAGGCTCGCCGGGACGATCAGGGGGGCCGTGGCCGTGGCCAGGACCGATTCGAGGAAACTCCGGCGTTTGAACTTTGGTTTCGTCATGGGGCGGTAACGAGGGTGTTGCTGGCATTGTGAAGCGGTAACGGCGAGGATCAAGTTAATCTCCCGGTTTCGATCGGTTCACGGGAGGGCGAGTTCGAGGCGGCCGGCGTTTCCCGGATTTCGGAGAGCGCCCGATCCCGCCTTCAGTCGTCGCGGCCCGACGAGCGCTCAAGCTTCAGGATTCCGTGCGCCGTGAAAAGCTACGTCTATCCATCGGGTGCGAATCCCGTCCCGCAACTATCGCTCCGATTGGAAGCAATCGAGGCGGCTCAGGGAGGTAACGAGGTAAGTTGAAGCACTGCGGTGTCAAGGGACTGCCAAGGGGAGTTCAGCGACTACGCGGGCCGGAACGTGAGTGAATGCCGTGCTGGCCTCGAAAATGCTAACGCGGAAGCCGCGCCGTTAGGTCCGAAAGGATGGCGACGAGAATCGCGAAACAGGACCTAAGGGTAGATGTGCGCGACCTCCCGACTCTACCGCGGTCCCTCGGCCGGCGCTTCCGGGAAACCGCGGCGCGAGTTGCCCGGATTTTTTCACGCTGATCACGGTAGGCCAGGGTAACCGGATTTAGGCCTTATTTCGCTTTTTCTTTCGTCCTGGAGACGAAATCTTATCGCCTTCGAAGTGGGAACCATAGGACTGGCTTTTTTATTCTTTTGCCGTGATGAGTTTCTCAGGGACGCCACAATCAACCTCCGGCAGGGGACCGTTCGATTGGTTCACCGCAGTTAACGAAGACGCTGGGATTCCCTGGGGGATCAAAACCATAGATCGGCTATCGCAGCCCATCGGGAAGAAAAATTCGGCAACTAGATTTTCTGACGAATCGGAACACTCCGCTGGGTGCTTAAAAACGGTCGTCGGACAAGGATTATCAGCGTGAAAAAGTCCTGCGCGAGTACGGCGTTGGCTTGACGACAGCGGTTTTTTTTGAGATTCAGAGAGTTTATGAATTCCCGTCGCTTGCAGTGGTTGGCCCTTCTCACGGTGTCGTTGTCGTTCGTTTTGACCGGGTGCGGCCCTTCGGATACGGGGGATGCCGATACGGGGGATGTGGATTCGGATCGGCCGGAAATTGCTTTCGTCAGCAACGGGATCGCCGATTTTTGGTTGATCGCGAAGCGAGGCGTGGAGCAGGCGGGAGAGGATTTGGAGGTGGACGTATCTTTTCATACGCCTCAAGACACAGTGGTCCACCAACAGCAGATTCTCAAGGACTTGGTGACCCGAGGAGTGGACGGGATTTCGGTCAGCCCGATCGATCCGGTGAATCAGGCCGAATTACTGAACGAAATCGCCTCGCATACCCGGTTGATCACCAACGATTCGGATGCGCCGGATTCGAACCGGATCCTGTTTGTCGGGATCGATAATTACAAGGCCGGGCGGATGTGCGGCGAACTGGTGGTAGAAGCGTTGCCCGACGGCGGCAAGGTCATGATCTTTGTCGGCCGCATGGAACAAGACAACGCTCGGGGCCGGCGCCAAGGACTCATCGACGAATTGTTGGGTCGGGAATACAATCCGAAGAATTTCGATTCTCCGGGACAAGTGCTGGAAGGCAACGGTTATACCATCTTGGGAACGCTGACCGACCAGTTCGATTTTCCCAAGGCGAAAGCGAACGTCGAGGACACTCTTTCCCGTCACCCGGACATCGATGGCTTGATCGGATTGTTCGCCTACAATCCTCCCATGATTCTGGAAGCGCTGGAACAAGCCGGCAAATTGGGGGCCGTGAAAGTGATCGCCTTCGACGAAGACTTTAAGACCCTGGAGGGCATCAAGCAGGGCACCGTGCACGGCACGGTAGTCCAAGATCCGTACCAGTACGGTTATCTTTCGGTGGAATTGTTGAAGGCCATTTTCGCCGGGGATAGTTCGGTCGTTCCTGAAAACAAGTACGTTGAGGTTCCAGCCCGTCATATCCGTCAGGACAACGTCCAGCCGTTCTGGGACGATCTGAAATCGAAGCTAGGGAAGACCGCGGAGCCGTAATCACCGATGGTTCGACCGGCAATGTCCGACGACGACCCGCGGCGGCCCTGGTTGGAAGTTCGCGGGATTTGCAAACGGTTTCCGGGCGTCACGGCTCTGGACGGAGTCGGCATGCACGTGAACCGGGGGGAAGTCGTAGCCGTCATCGGGGAGAACGGAGCCGGCAAGAGTTCCTTGATGAAAATCCTGGCCGGCGTGCAGCCGGCCGATTCCGGTCAGATTTTCCTGGAGGGGCGCCGTTGCCAGCTGGCTTCGGTGGAACAAGCGCTGCGCCTGGGAATTGCGCTGATTCATCAGGAATTGAATTTGGCCGACAACTTGGAGGTGGGAGCCAATATCTTTCTGGGCCGCGAACCGCGACGTTTCGGGTTGCTGATCGACAAGCCGCGAATCCTCCGGGATTCGGCCCGGTATTTGGCTCGAGTGGGACTGAAGTTGCCTCCGACTCGCCTCGTCGGCTCGTTGCCCATCGGGCGCAAGCAAATGGTGGAAATCGCCAAGGCGCTTTCCGTCGACGCGCGGATTCTGATCATGGACGAGCCGACCTCCAGTCTGAGTCAACGCGAAGCGGACCAGTTGTTCGAGGTCATCAGGGATCTTTCGGCCAAGGGCGTCAGTATCGTTTATATTTCCCATCGGTTGGGCGAAGTGAAAGAATTGGCCCATCGGGTCGTCGTGCTGCGGGACGGAAAAAAGGTCGGTGAATTGCGGCGGGACGAGATCAATCACGAAAACATGGTCCAACTGATGGTCGGCCGTCAGGTCTCTCAATTTTATCTTCATCGGCCGCACGAACCCGGCGAGGTTGTGCTGACCGCCGACAACTTGCGCACCTTGGCTTATCCGCATCGATCCTGTTCCTTTGCCCTTCGCCGGGGAGAAATCGTCGGGATGTTCGGGTTGGTGGGCGCCGGCCGGACCGAGTTGCTTCAGACCCTGTTCGGCGTCACGCCCGCATTAGGGGGGAGCGTTTGGATTGACGGCCGGAAGACGGCCGTGCGGAGTCCGATCGACGCCGTGCTCGCCGGACTGGCCCTGGTGCCGGAAGATCGCAAGCAGCAAGGTTTGATCCTGGATCTGACGGTGCGGAACAACTTGAGCCTGACGTCGTTGCGCCGGGATCAGAAAATGGGTTTTTTGAACCGGGCTCGCGAGCGCGAGCTCGCCAGGGACATGGTCCGGCTGCTGAAGGTGAAGGCAACCGGCGAAGGGCAGGTGACTCGGTTGTTGTCCGGGGGCAACCAGCAAAAGATCGCCTTGGGGAAGTGGCTTTCCCTGCATCCCCGGATTTTGTTGTTGGACGAACCGACCCGAGGCATCGACGTGGGAGCCAAAACGGAAATCTATTCGCTGATGGAATCCTTGGCCGAAAAGGGGATAACCGTGTTGTTCGTATCCAGCGAAATGGAAGAAATCCTGGGGATGTCGGACCGGGTCCTCGTGATGCACGAGGGGCGGATTTTCGGGGAATTGCCCCGGGCCGAACTGTCCGAGCAACGGGTGATGCGATTGGCGACGGGGCAACTGCCGGAGGCGGCCTAACGCCAGAAACCGAGGCATGAAAAAGTTGCTGGGCATATTTGGAATTTTCCTGTTCGTTTTCGTTCTGACCGCCCTGTTGAGCGACCGGTTTCTGGAGTCGTACAATCTGGAAAATCTGATTCGCCGCACGGCTTTGCTGGGTATTTTGGCGGTCGGCGTCGCTTTCGTGATCATTACCGGAGGGATCGATCTCTCGATCGGTTCGGTCGTCTGCCTGGTGGGTTGCGGCGTGCCTTGGTTATTGGTCAAGCAGTCCTGTCCGCTGCCCTGGGCGCTGGCGCTGGCCGTCATCGTGTCCCTGGCGGTCGGATTGTTGCACGGTTTGTTGATCGCCAAACTCAAGTTGCAACCCTTCGTGGTCACGCTCTGCGGGCTGTTGATGTACCGGGGCATCACCCGCGGGTTCACCGGAGATCAAACCCAGGGATTCGGCACGGAGTACAAGGGCTTGCGGCAGTTGGCCACCGCAGAGGTTCCGTTGCCGTTTGTCGAGGGATTCGGCATCCCGGCGCCTTGCCTTTTTTTGATCGTCGTCGCCGTGCTAGCCTCCATTTTTTTGAATCAGACGATTTACGGCCGTTATCTGTTGGCCATGGGGCAGAACGAGGAGGCGGCCCGTTACAGCGGAATTCGCACCGATCGGATGGTGATTCTCGCTTATGTCATCTGTTCCTTGACCGCCGGCCTGGGCGGGATTCTATTCGCGTTGGACGTCAATTCGGCCCAGCCGGGCAGTTTCGGCAATTTTTACGAATTGCATGCGATCGCGGCGGCGGTATTGGGCGGTTGCAGTTTGCGGGGGGGCTCGGGGACCATCATGGGGGTTATCTTCGGAGCGGGGCTGATTCAGGTGTTGCGCAATATGATCACCTTGGTGGATTTTATCCCGTCGCATATCGAATACGCCGTGATCGGCGCGGTGATTCTGTGCGGGGTCATGACCGACGAGACCGTCAAGCGCATCGTTCGCCGCCGCCTGTTTTCCAAGTAGCGAAGGGATCGGGGCAGTCAGGTCATGAACGAACAGACGGTGTATTTCAACGGTCGGTTCTGCCCGCTGGACCAAGTCAGGATTTCTCCATTGGATCGAGGCTTTCTGTTCGCCGACGGAGTGTACGAAGTCGTTCGCGCCTACGGCGGGAAATGGTTTCGGCTTTCAGATCACGCCGCGCGCCTCGAGCGGAGCCTGGCCGCCCTCGAGTTGGCGGGATTCGACGTCGCGGGGTTGGAAGGGGCAGGCAACGAGTTGCTGAAACTTAACGGGTTGGACCGGGCGGACGCCCTGTTGTATTGGCAGATCACCCGCGGCGCCGCGGATTTCAGGGCCCACGCTTATCCGGACGCTTCGGTCGCGGCGACCGTTTTCGGGATGGTCAATCGCTTGCCGCATCGCCGGCCGGAAGAACCGGCGGTGGTGGCGGCGTTGGAAGACCGGAGATGGTCGCGGTGCGATATCAAGAGCGTGGCGTTGTTGGGGAACGTCTTGTCGTTCAACGAAGCCCGGTCGCAAGGCGCGGTCGAAGCGCTGTTCCAGAGAGGAGGAACGGTGACCGAGGGAGCCAGCGTGAACGTGGCGGCGGTAATCGACGGGACGGTGCGAACTCATCCCGAGTCCGAATATATTTTGAGCGGTATTTCGCGGAAAGTGGCCTTGGAAATCTGCCGGGAGGACGACATTCCCTGTCGGGAAGAAGCCTTCAGCCTGGCGGAACTTCGCCGGGCGTCGGAAGCGTTCTTGACGGGGACGACTCACGAAATCTGGCCGGTAAGGGCCGTCATCGGCGAAGCACTCGAGTGGCCGGCTCCCGGACCGGTGACCCGGCGGTTGATGGCCCGGTTCAGCGAACTGATTCGGTGAAGGTTTTTTTCTGGATAAAATAGCTGAGATTTTCCAGTTCGATGGCCAGATCGACGTTGTTGACCGTCACGTGGTCCGGCACCTGTAGCACGGTCGGAGCGAAGTTGAGGATGCCGGTAATGCCGTGCCGGATCAGCAACGCCGCGGTGTCTTGGGCGGCGCCGGGCGGCGTGCACAGAATGGCGATCCGGATCCGGTTGGATTGGATATAATGGCTGACGAAACTCATGGGAAAAACCGGTTGCGTGATGAATTTGTTGCGCGGTTTTTGGGGAACGAGGTCGAAAGCGGCGCTGATGTGGAATCCTTCCCTTCGGAAGCCTTGGTAGGAGAGCAGCGCCAAGCCGAGGTTGCCGACGCCGATCAGGACGACGGAACGGGATTTTTTGGTACCCAAGACCCTGCCGACGATGGTTGTCAGTTGGGTGACGTTATAACCGAGTCCCCGAGTGCCGAATTGTCCGAAGTAGGCGAGATCTTTGCGCAATTGGGTGGATTTGACGCCGGCGTATTCGGCCAACGCTTCGCTGGAAAGGGTTTGCCGTCCTTCGTCTCTTAGTTGAGTCAAGCAGCGGAGATAGATCGAAAGCCGGTAGATGACCGGTTTCGGGATGTCTTCTCCGTTTTTGGCGAGGTGGTCGAACGACGAGTCGCCGGCTGCCTTGCCCGAAGCGGGGAGCGGCGTCTCCCGGAGTTGTTGGCAAGGGGATCTCATCGAAGCTTTTGCGTCGAAATATGCTGACATTTCGGGAAGATTCAAGCAGCATCGGCGTTTTGGCAGCAAACTTATCGGTGTTACTTATCTATCAGTTGGTGAACTCGCCTAATTCAGAGAGCGCAAGCGGGGACAGTATCGGTGATTGCGTCATGGCGGCACTCAGTGTGCTGGAACAGGGAAAGGAACTGCTCGGCAGTATTTCTCAGGAGGGCTGGAGCCGCCGGGTGTCGGTAGCCTCGAATTCGACGATCGGGGAACATTACCGGCATTGCCTGGATCATTTTCGTTGTTGGCTGGACGGATTGGAAAGCGGCGTTCTCGATTACGACCGCCGCCAGCGTGATAGTCGAATCGAAACGAACCGGGCCTACGCCTTGAGCGTTACCGGCGAACTCGAGCGGGCCGTCGCGCGGTTGGATCCTTCGGCGTTGGATCGAACCATCGAGATCCAGTGCAAGATTCATTACGAGGGGGACCGCACTCAACGCTTGTCGTCCACCGTGGTGCGGGAATTGATGTATAACGTGGCCCATGCGGTGCATCATTACGCGTTGATCGCCGTGATGGCCAAAGTGATGGGCTGTCGGTTACCGGTCGAATTCGGCCTGGCTCCTTCGACTTTGCAGCACAGATTGCGGCCTGCCGCCGTGGCGTCGGGCTAGCGCCGGTTGCCGAGGCGATGTTCGAGGAACTCGCAAGCTGGTGGTTTTCGGAAGAATCTCCTTGGCCGTTTTGGATCGGTCAGTCGGCCGGGATTTTTTTTCTTACTTTCATCACCGAGGATCTCGCTTGTTTCGGCGCCGCGTTATTGGTGCATACCGGTTTGTTGCCTTGGTGGTTGGGAGCCCCCAGCGCCTTCGGCGGCATTTGGTTGGGTGACTTGTTGCTTTACCTGTTGGCCCGGGGATCCGGAGACCGCCTTCGCCGGTGGCGCTGGGCCCGGCGGTGGCTGGACTCTCCGCGAGTGCGGGAATCGGAAGCGTGGTTTCGCCGGCGGGGCGTGGCCTTGCTTTGGATCTGCCGGGTGTTGCCGGGCACGAGATTGCCGACTTATTTGGCTGCGGGCTTCGTACGCGTTCCCGCGAGGACTTTCCTGATCGTTACCGGAGCGGCGGCGGCGGTCTGGACGGCGGCCATGTTCGGGATGGTTTGGGCGGTAAGCGCCACTTTCGGCGATCGGATCGACCGGTTGGAATACGAATTGTTGTGGCTGGGCGGCATCGGGTTGCTGCTGTTCCTTGGCCTGCGCTGGGGATTGCAGCGGCTGACGAAGCGGGCCTGGGTGGCCGATCGGCTGGAGAAGAGCCGGTGGACGCGGTGGGAATTTTGGCCGGCTTGGCTCTTCTATGTCCCGGTCGTCTGCGATTACCTGTGGCTCGGCTTGCGCCATTGGGGACTATCGTTGCCGACGGCGGCCAATCCGGGGATCGTTTCCGGCGGGATCGTCGGCGAGTCGAAACTCGCCATGTTGGAAGAATTAACCCGGGTCGCCTCCGACCGCACGGCTCAAGCTTGGGCCATCGACGGGGAGAACTACCTCGAGCGGCTGGCGTCGTTTCAGGGCCTGATGAAGGAGCGATCGCTGGCTTATCCGGTAATCGTCAAACCCGATATCGGGCAGCGGGGGAGCGGCATTCGAAAAGTCGCTAGCTTGTCGGCGGCCGAGGAATGCCTCAAGCCGGACGGGTTCGCCAGAATTCTGCAGCGTTACGTGCCGGGGCCGAGCGAAGCGGGCATCTTTTATTACCGGTATCCGGGAGAAGCCAAGGGGCGGATTCTGGGGATCACCTACAAGGTGTTTCCGGAATTGATCGGTGACGGCGCGAGCACGCTGCGGGAACTGATTCGGAACGATCCGCGGGCTTCGATCCTGGCCGAGGTTTATTGCCGGCGGTTCCGGCCGCGGTTGGATTGGATTCCAGCGAGCGGAGAGGCCGTGCGATTGGTCGAAGCCGGCAATCATGCCCAGGGCTGCATTTTCCAGGACGGGCAATTTCTGCGCACGGAGGCGTTGGAGAATCGTATCGACGAGATTTCCCGGAAGGTAGCGGGCTTCTATGTCGGCCGTTACGACGTGCGTTACCGGAGCGATTCTCTCTTGAAGGCCGGCGAAGGATTCCAGATTATCGAACTCAACGGTGCGGCCTCGGAGGCCACCCAGATCTATGATCCGAAATACTCGTTGTTTGACGCTTATCGCACGTTGCACCGCCAGTGGAAGATCGTGTTCGAGATCGGAGCCCAGAATCGGAAACGCGGCGTTCGTCCGATGCCTTTGAGGCGGGTTTGGAAACTTTGGCGGCAATACCGGGCGATGGCCGCTCGGCATTTGCCGGCCGATTGACATGTGTACCGCGACCTTCATACCGCGAGGCTCCGGTTACCGGTTGACGATGAATCGCGACGAGCAACGGACTCGTCCCCGGGGCGTTTTTCCCGGACCCTGTCAAGCGGGACCGCTGAGCCGATTGGGACCGGAAGAACCAACGGGTGGATCCTGGATTCAGGTCAACTCGGCGGGCGACGCCTTCGCCTTGCTCAACTGGTATTCGATGGAAAACCGCCGGCAGTACCTCGAGCGGCCGATCACTCGAGGGACCGTGATTCCGGCTGTTTCGAACGGAGACCGGTCCGAGGCGGTGGAAGCCGGGATTTTAAAACTTCCCCTGGGCCGGTTGCGGCCTTTTTGCCTGCTCGCCATCTTTTCGGCCGGCCGGACGTTGCGGCAGTGGCGTTGGGACGGGGAACGGCTGAGGAGCCATGCCGTCGCCTGGCGGCCCGGGATTTGGATTTCGTCCAGCGTTAACGAGCCGGTGGTTCGCGTGAACCGGGAGCGGATATTCCAGGATTTCTTGGCCGAACCGGGCGTTGGGGAGCGAAAATGGATTGAAGCCTTGCATGCTTCGCATCTTCCGGATCAGGGAGCCCAATCTATCTGCATGCACCGGGAGGATGCCGCCACCGTCAGTTGCACGGCGATCGAAGTGAATCGAACCGTCGTCAGAGTAAGGTATCGGGACGGGGCTCCTTGTTCCTCGGCGCGGTGGCGTCAAGCGGAGACGGCTCGCCGGGATACCGGAACGCCTCCGGAGTAGGTCAGGCGAACCTGCCGTTTCAACGCCGTCGCAACACGCATTGGACCGGGTAGTGATCCGAGGGGTAGCGCCCCTCTTCGTTGGTGTAGTTGATCGCCGCGTGCAGCGTGACGAATTTCGGGGAATGAACGATCCAGTCGATGCGGGCGCCGGTGCGGCGGCCGTTCCAGGCGGAGAAAGTGCCTTCCTTGGGACCGGAAACGGGGTGAATCGCCTTCCAGGAATCAATGTAGGGAGCGCTGTCCAGATCTTTGGCGTTCACCAACACTTCGTAAGGCGCGCTGCCCACGGCGGCATTGAAATCTCCGGTTATGATGACCGGTAATTCGGCTTCGATGGCGTCGGCCCGTTTCCGGACCAGCCGGGCCGATTCCAGCCGAGCCTGAGCTCCGCGATGATCGAAATGCGTGTTGGCGAAGATGAATGGCATGCGGCTGCCTCGCTTGTCTCGGAGCGCGACCCAGGACAGCATCCGGGTCATGGAAGAATCCCAACTGACGCTTCCCGGAATTTCCGGGGATTCGCTTAACCAGAAATGTCCCGAGTCGAGGAGCTCGAACCGGTCGAGTCGCCAAAAAATCGGGACGTACTCTCCCTGGGACATTCCGTCGTTACGTCCTACGCCGTGGAAACCGTAACCTTCGAGATGTTCGCGAAGATAATCCGCCTGGAACTTTTGCACTTCTTGAGCTCCCAGCAAATCCGGACCGAAATGTTCAATGGTTTCCAGGACCAGGTAGTTTCGCTGATTCCAGTGGTTGTCTCCGTCGTTAGCGGAGCCGTACCTGATATTGAAACTCATCACCTTGATCGCCGGGTTTCGTTCCGGTTCTTCGCCCCGGGCCTCCCGGTCGGGACAGAAAACCAATAACGGTAACATCAAGGCCGCGAGAACGGATCTGGTCAGGTTCCGTTTGCCGTGCGAAACGAATGTTTTCATAATCTATAGGACCGTCATACCGGTTCGGAGCGATTGAGCCGTCCCGCCGCATGCGAACGCCTGGAGAAACGCTGGGCCCCAGAATGCCGTCGGTCGATCAGGGGCCATCAATACGGAGCATCGGGCGATTTCGCAAGGGAGATCGTGTTGGTTTCGGTTGGTTCGAATCGTATCGTTACCTTCGTTCCGGTCGTGGAAGGTAGGGCGATTCGAGCGGTCCGGTTCGTTCGCCCCGCAAACGGCCGAGAAAGTTTTTGACCGTTGAGTCCGGTTCGAGGTAGAAATCCCGGTCGAGTTCTCCAATTTTTCTAGAATGAAATGCCCTGCTTGTCACTGCGACTTGTCCGCTGAGATTCTGGGGGAAATCGAACTTGATGTCTGCCGGGAAGGATGCGGCGGTATCTGGTTCGACGCCTTCGAATTGGCTTCGGTTAGCAAACCAGGTCAAGAAGAGATCCAGAGTGACGTCGCCGCGCCGAATCCGGTGGTGGATCAGAATCGGAAACGGGCATGTCCCCGGTGCCCGGAAGTCAAGATGCAGCGGCATTTCTATAGCACTCGCCAGGAAATCGCGGTGGATTCCTGTCCCGGTTGCGGCGGGGTCTGGCTGGATGCGGGCGAACTGGAAGCCGTTCGGACTCAAGGCAATAAGCCGAGTGATATGCCTCGATACAACGATTATCGCTGCCTTTCCCAAGTGGCTCTTCGATCCCGGTACGCCGCTTTGCAACGTGTGCCGGTTTCGACCAACAGGTCATACGAGGCGCGCACGAGTCGCGCCGACTACGTGCTGCTTAGAGCGTTGTTTAATTAATCGGGTTCTTAGGCCTCGGATACTCGTTCCTCGTTTTTTCGGCTTGAATTTTTCCGCATTGGGGTGGCGAGGCATCGCAACGCAGTCACGGTCATCCCGGGGGCGGCGAAGGCGTTATCCGTTCGGGCCGATAGGGTGCATCAGAGTGCCGGGGGCTTCGAATTCGCGGACTCACGGCGAGTCGGGCGGTCGGCATCGTTCGATTCGAAATCGTCCGGCAATGTTTTTGACCGAACGGCCCCCAGAAGCTAGAACTCTGCTCGACGTTCCTTACGCTTCAGAAAAATGAAATGTCCCGCTTGCCATAAGGTTTTAGCCGTCCATTTTTTGGATGAGGTCGAACTCGACGTCTGTCAGGAAGGTTGCGGCGGCATCTGGTTCGACGCCTTCGAATTGTCTTCGGTTAGCGAACGGACCCGAGCCGAGGTCCCCGGTGCCGCCGTGGAGCCGAACCTTCCGGTAGTTCCGGATCGGAAACGGGCGTGTCCCCGGTGCCTGGAAGTCAAGTTGCACCGACATTTCTACAGCAACCGCCGGCAAGTCGAGGTGGATTCCTGTCCCGGATGCGGGGGGATTTGGTTGGACGTGGGGGAACTGTCGGCGGTTCGAGAGCAGCGCGCGGATGCGGGCGCCCAGTATTTAAAACACGATTATCGCTGTATCTCCATTTCGGCCGTTCGGGAGCAGCACGAGGCTTGGAAGCGTGCGGAAAAAATGAGACTTATCCCTAATCCGTGGGGCGTTACGTTAAGGCAGCGCCTGACTCGCGCCCAATATGTGTGGCATATGGCGTGGGAAATCGCGATACGTGCTTTAAGAATTATTTAGGGAGATTCGTCGTTTTCGGAGGGCCGCTTTTCGACGGCTCGCTGCATCGGATTTCGGGAAATACCGGAATTCTTTTTCAATTTGAAGCCTTCCGCTTCGATGTTTCGAGGGTAATAGTTATTGCTGCGGTCGGCGTCGGCCGTTTGCAGGTGGGGGTCTAATTCCAGTTGTGCGATTTCCCGATCGAGCGCGAGCATCAGGCTTACGGTTTCGCTGTTGCGGCGCCATAACTCGGCCGGGTAATGCCGGATTTCTTCGGAACCGTCGGTATAGTGGATATTGAGGATGACGGGCATGACGACGCCGCCCAAATTGCGAAGCCTGAGCCGGTAATAGAAAGTTTCGTCGTCCAAGAGTTCTCGGGTTTCCTTTTCGAGATTCTCGATCAGTTTCTGATAGTCCTTCCGTTCCTTGTCCGTAACTTCGAACCGGTCGTATTGATTGTAAAAATCTTTCAGTTCCGGGTGACTGTCCAGGCGTCGAACCAAGTCGCGGTTTCTCAGCTCCGAAATGGTTTTCGGCCGGTCTTCCCGTTCTTGCCGCAATCTCGACTTCTCGGCTTCCGGATCCAGACTGTCCATGCGAAAGCGGCGAACGTCGTCGACGGCGATATCTACATGCCCGGTGCCGTAAAACCAGCCGCGCCAGAACCAGTCCAGATCGATGCCTGAGGCGTCTTCCATCGTGCGGAAAAAATCGGCGGGTTGCGGCCGTTTGAACAGCCAGCGGCGGCAATATTCCTGGAAGGCGAAATCGAAGAGTTCCCGGCCCAGAACGGTTTCCCGCAAGACGTTGAGCGCCGTGGCCGGTTTGTGGTAAGCATTGGGTCCGAATTGCAGGATGGACTCCGAATTGCTCATGATCGGCGTTTGCGCTTGGCTCTTCATGTAATTGACGATTTGACGAGGTTCCCCGGAACCGGAAGGATAGTTTTCCTCCCATTCCTGTTCGGCCAGGAATTGCACGAAAGTGTTGAGTCCTTCGTCCATCCAGGTCCACTGCCGTTCGTCCGAATTAATGAGCATGGGGAAGAAATTATGGCCGACTTCGTGAATGATTACCGAAATCAAACCGTACTTCGAATGACGCCACGGTCCGCTCGAAGAATCGCCCCAGTAGGTTCCGTCTTTCACGGGGCGAGGCCCGTTGAAGCAGATCATGGGATATTCCATGCCTCGGACCGGTCCGTTGACCGAGATGGCTGCCGGATAGGGATAATCGACGGTGAATTTCGAGTAGACTTCCAAGGTGTGGACGATGGTTCGAGTGGAATACTGCCCCCAAAGCGGTTCCGCTTCGTTCGGGTAAAAGGACATGGCCATGCCGCGGTTGCCGTTGATGTCGTAGCCCTGAGCGTCCCAAATGAATTTTCGGGACGAGGCGAAGGCGAAATCCCGGACGCGGTTGGCGTGGAAGATCCAGGTTTTTTTCTCCGTGCTTTTTTCCGACTGGTTGCTTAGCGCTTCTTCGGCGGTGACGACGTAGACCGGATGGGGCGAATCGCTCGCTTTTTTCAGCCGGTTCCGCTGAGTCTCGTTCAGCACTTCGGCGGCGTTTTGCAAGCTTCCGGTAGCGGCGACGAGATGGTCCGCCGGAGCGGTGATGCGGACCCGGTAATCGCCGAATTCCAAGGTGAATTCGCCGGAACCGAGGAATTGCTTATTATGCCACCCGTGATTGTCGGTGTAGGCGGCCATGCGCGGGAACCAATGGGCTACTTCGTAGATATAATTGTCGTCTTCGGGAAAGTATTCGAACCCGGAACGGGTCGATATCAGGGTGGCGTCGGGCAGAAAATACTCCCAATCGATATCCAGTACCGTCGAATCGCCGGGCCCGAGAGGAGTCGGCAAATCCACCCGCATCATGGTTTTGACGATGGTTCGTTTCAAGTCGTTGCCGTTGGCGTCGGCGACCCGTTTGACGGTCAAGGCACTGTCGAACTCGTGCTGATACTTCAGCTTTTTCATGTCGTTGAAGGAAAAACCCTTGAGGTTGGGCGGGGCTTTGACGGCGTTGGCGTCGGAGGTGCGGGCGAGTTGATTCGGTTCCAATTGAACCCAAAGATAAGTCAAGGTATCCGGCGAACGGTTGAGGTAGACGATGCGTTCCGAGCCGATGATTCGTTGCTTAGCGTCGTCCAGTTCGACGGAGATATCGTAATTGGCTTGCTGTTGCCAATAGCCGTGGCCCGGTGCCCCGGACGCGGCCCGGGCAGCATTCGGAGTCGGCCATAAGTCTTCCAGTTGCCGAAACGCTTTCTCGCCGGACTGGGCGTTGGCCGGAGCGATCGGATGCCACAGCAGACTCGCACAGAAAATCAGCCCCGCGAGGGTTCGGATCGGATTATCGAATTGCGTCATGAGTGATCGGCTGTTTATCAGATGATGCCGTAGCGGACAAGTCCCAAGCAAATACGGCCGTTTTGCGAGGAGCATTTCGTTCAGATTGGAGTGACCGGGCTTCGACAGCAGTCGGGAAAGACGGTAGCGGTTGAAAGGTTTTGCCGATTACCCGGTTATCGGTTGACCACGGTGGCTCCCACTAGCGGCATCTCCGGGTGTTACAGGGTGTCATGCGGGACTATCGTCGACGTGAATTGAGGAGCATCGGAACAAAAGTTCGGCTTTTTCTCTATTCGCCGGCATTGGTGAGACTTATCAAGTGGGGAGGATATAGCGAACTTTAATCGGCAACCCCGTTTCTCTAGCCAGTGTCAAGTCCAAGAGTCAAAATCCATAGTTGATTTTTTTAAACCCAAAAAATAATTTTAAATTAGATCGTAATGAGTGGTTAAATCGACTTAGTTATCTTAAATCGTATTTTTTTGATTTTTTACAGAATTCAAGACGCATCTCTCCCATTCTTGACATTGATTTGGCGATTTGGTTAAGCCGCTTCCGGACGAACCAATGGCTTGGAGAGACGCGGCAGCTCCTTGTTTCGAACGAGCCTTCCGAGGCGATAACAATTGGCACAGAGAACGGCTGGAACTACGGTACGTTTGAACCCGACTGAGCCGTAGGAGTAGACTCGATTGAGGTCTCGGTGTTCCCAATGGTTGATGGCTGATCCGACAGCGGGATGTTGCTTCCGGGCGGTTTTGAAAGCCTCGGCAGTCTCGCGTTCTTGCTCCTTTTGGGTAAGTTTCCCTTTTGGGGGCAAGATTGCTTCTGGAACCATCTCACGGAGTTTCTCCTGATCAGGTGGATTATGAAACCCTTTGTCGAAACGGCAACGGAACAAGTCTGGAATAGTTTTTTGGTCTCCTCGAGGATCGGAAAGGCCACGGGCACCTCCTCTTCTTGTTACCTGACCCGAGAAGTCAAAACAAATTGGGATTGATCTTCCAAGATGCCAAAGGGCACCCCGAGTTCTACCGGTTCGCCTGCCTTTCCTTTCTGGATCCACCGTGGCTGAGGTTCGAATCCGGAATCGATCTTTTCGTCCGCCGGAATGGTTTTTCTTGGCCGAAATCGCCGATCCGCTTGTCGCGACAAGAGACGACCGCATTTTAGAAACCTCGGATTTGCTGGAGTTTTTCGCCTGGGTCTTCTTTTTCTCACTCAGTCGATCCCTCGACGCACTGGTTCGTTCCAGGAATTGGTCGCAGGCCTTCAGATCAGCCTGTACCTTGTCGAGCCGGCGGTTCGCCAGCTGAGCCGTGCGAACGGAAAAAAACAATTTCCGAATCTTCTTCCGCTAATGGTGACTTTGCCTCCGCCCCTTCAGGTTCCGTTTTTTGCCTTCATGAATCAGAGTTCGAATGCCATCAGAGAGCAAATTGAGATCGGTGGGATCAGGGACATCCGCTTCCACCACGAACGAATCGCAACGCGTTTTGAGTTGGTCTCCTGCTTGATGCCCCGCAACCTGTTGACGATGCTTGACGATCAGCAAGTTGATTTCCTCAATCAGTTCGGGAGTCAAGAGATTGACGTTTTGAATCCCGGCGGTTCGTTTCTATTCTCCCTCCGGTTCGAAATCACCATGGCCTAAGACAAATCGCAACGGCTTATGATAATCAGTGAGGGTTAGCAAATGGTCGCAATGGCAGCTCAAACTGTGTTTGCTGAGAGCCAGAACTAGAATCGACCAGGCACTCATGCCAGGTCGATCGAATCCTTGGTCGCCGAACTGTTGAAAATGTTTTTCCAGCAGCTGCGATATCTGAAGCCATAATGATTCGTTACCAGCCTCTTTTTATCATCACCTTGCAAGTGTCCACCAAGCGTCCCGACCACCCCCGGACAACAACCCATCACGGCATGACGGAACGCTTACGATCGGGAACATCGATTCCCTTGCCGGAAAAACGGGAGGTGAACAGAACCCGGTAGCACTGGCCCTGGCAGGGGTGGTTAAAGTGGTTGAGGGAGCAGGCGGCGGCCATCCGCTCACTTGACGCTCGGGGTTGCCAGAACCCCGAGCGGATCGACGTCATGGACTTCTCCATGAAGCGCCGGTGGCTGCGAACCGGATCCCGGTCGGGAACTGCACGACCATTTTGGGTACTATCCCAAAATGGGAATCTTAATTAGCGGGTCGCCGATATTATCGATTCGTCGCGAGGCGGAGCGAGGTCGAACGATCCGGGCTGAATGGCCGGTCGCGCCTCCGGTCGTCGGTCGCGGCGGGCTTGAGTCCGCTACCGCGTCGAGCGGATTCGGCCGGCCCGGAAAGGTTTGGACGGGTAAAGTGATTAAGTTAGAATGGCGGCGTGAGCGGCAGTCCGGAATCGAGGGTCGAGAAAGACACCATGGGGGAAGTCGCCGTGCCTGCCGAGCGCTACTGGGGAGCACAAACCCAACGGTCGTTGCAGAACTTTCGCATCGGGGAACAACGTATGCCCCGCGAAATTATCCAGGCTTTTGCCGTGCTGAAAAAAGCGGCCGCGTTGGTCAATCGCGATTGCGGCGTGCTGGATGCCGCCAAAGCCGAACTGATCGTTCGAGTCTGTGACGAGATTCAAGCCGGTTCGTTGGACGAGGAATTTCCTCTGGTCGTTTGGCAAACGGGGTCCGGCACCCAGTCCAACATGAACGTCAACGAGGTGATCGCCTATCGCGCTCAGGTCCTGAACGGCGGACAGTTGAGCGATGCGGCCAAGATCCTTCACCCCAACGATGACGTCAACAAATCGCAATCTTCCAACGATACCTTTCCCACGGCTATGCATATCGCGGCCTATCGAACGGTCGTCGAAGTGACCGTTCCCGGGATTCGGAATTTGCGCCAGGCGTTCGCCGAGAAATCCCGGGAATTCAGCGATATCGTCAAAATCGGCCGCACTCATTTCATGGACGCCGTTCCGTTGACCCTGGGACAGGAATTTTCCGGTTACACGGCACAGTTGGATCATGGTCTTCGTGCGCTTTATTCCAGTCTGGATCATCTGTCCGAACTCGCCCTTGGCGGAACGGCCGTCGGCACCGGACTCAACGCTCCGGAAGGATTCGCGGAGCGGGTCGCCGGAAAAATCGCCGAACTGACGGGTTTGCCGTTCGTCACCGCGCCCAACAAGTTCGAAAGTTTGGCCGCCCACGACGCGCTGATTGAAGCTTCCGGCGCACTAAAAACGCTGGCCGCCAGCTTGATGAAAATCGGCAACGATATCAGGATGCTCGCCTCCGGCCCCCGTTGCGGTATCGGGGAGTTGATTCTGCCCGCCAACGAACCGGGCTCTTCCATCATGCCCGGCAAAGTCAATCCCACTCAATGCGAGGCGTTGACCATGGTGTGCGCCCAGACGATCGGCAACGACGCTGCCGTCAACCTCGGGGGCATGTCCGGGCATTTCGAGTTGAACGTCTTCAAGCCGATGATGATTTACAACTTTCTCATGGCCGCTCGTAATTTGGGCGACGCCTGCGTCTCGTTCGCCGGCCGTTGCGTCAAGGGGATCGAACCGGACCGACAGGCCATTCAAGCTCATTTGGAGAATTCCTTGATGCTGGTGACCGCCCTTAATCCGCATCTCGGTTACGAAAAGGCCGCGGAAATCGCCAAAAAGGCTTACCGGGAAAAATTGACCTTGCGGCAGGCCGCTCTCGACTTGGAGTATCTGACCGACGAAGAATTCACCCAGTGGGTGTGCCCGGAGAAAATGACTGGCAAGTCGAAGCCGGAAACCTGAATTATTGATTTCGAATTATGAAGTACGCCTTACCGATTTTTCTTTTTCTCACGGCGTTCGCGGCCGCGGACGATTGGCCGCAGTGGCTGGGCCCTAATCGAGACGCCGTCTGGTCGGAAACCGGGATTGTCGAGCGCTTCCCAGACTCCGGGCTTCCCGTCAAGTGGCGAAAGCCGGTAGGCCTGGGTTACGGCGGTCCTTCGGTGGCCGGCGGCAAGGTTTATCTCATGGATTATCAGCCCAGCTCAGGAAACATCGTCAATCGTCCCAGCGGTCGTTACCGCTTGGAAGGCAAGGAACGCGTGCTCTGTCTGGACGCCGAAACCGGCGAACTGATCTGGAAACACGAGTATGAGCGTCTTTATTATCTTTCCTACCCGGGCGGGCCCCGATGCGCTCCCACCGTCGTCGACGGGAAGGTTTACACCTTGGGAGCGGAAGGTGATTTCCTGTGCTTGGACGCCGAAACCGGGCAAGTGCTTTGGAGCAAGAATTACCGTCAGGAATACGGACTCGCGACTCCGGTCTGGGGATTTTCTTCTCACCCTGTGGTCGAAGGCGATACGGTCTATTGCATTGTCGGAGGCGAAGGCAGCGCTGTGATAGCCTACGACAAGGACAGTGGGGAAGAGAAGTGGCGGGCCTTGTCTTCTCCCGAACCGGGGTACGGCACCCCGGCTCTCATCGAGCACGCCGGAAGAAACCAACTGGTGGTTTGGCATCCGCTTTCGATTAACGGTTTGGATCCGGCTACTGGGAAATCCTTTTGGTCGATCCCTCTGAAACCCGGTTACGGCATGGCCATCATGACGCCGCGCAAAGAAGGTAATTTACTCTTCGCCAGCGCGATCGGAAACGTCGCCGCCATGATCAAACTCGACGATCAAAAACCCGCCGCTTCGCTGCATTGGCGGGGTAACTCCCGAAACGCCGTGTACTGCGTCAACAGCACGCCTTTTCTCCAAGAGGGCGTCATTTACGGTTGTAACGTCGAGTCGAGCGAACTGATGGCTGTCCGCATGGAAGACGGCCAGCGGCTCTGGGCGACCAAGCAACCGACGATCGGTTTGGAGAATTCGGGTCGGCACGGCACGGCGTTTTTGGTCAAGCACGAGAACGGTTTCTTTATCTTCAACGAGACCGGCGATCTGATTTTGGCCGATCTCAGTCCCGACAGATACCGGGAGATTAGCCGGTTTCACGTGCTCGAGCCGACGAACGAAGTGTTCGGGCGTCCTTGCGTCTGGAGTCATCCCGCCTTCGCCCTGAAAAGTTGCTTCGCGCGAAACGATCGAGAATTGGTTTGCGTGGATCTGGCTCAAAAACCTTGAGGGATCGACCGGTCGACACGACGCCCCGACAGGGTTGTAAAATCGGCGCTTGTTCGATGAATCTGCCCGGGCGGCAAGTCGGCATGGAGCTCGTTTTTCGGCAGCGCATTCGCCAGAAAGTTTGAATTTTCGTGCGGTGAAGATGGTGGCGTCGGTCGGCGGCAGCTGCTCGGACTGATTTAGCGGTCCCGAGAGCGGAACGACCGGGAAGACGCAGACCTGGAATAGAACTTATCGCCATCGAGTGTCTGAGAACGGCGGAGCGGAAATGGTTGGTTGGAAATTGGCGATCGGGACGAACCCTTCAGAAACCGGCGGCGTTACGGGGCCGACGAGCGAAAAGATCGGCGCTTGTCAGCGACCAGGGACGGCATCAAGGATATCAAAAAATGAAATTGGAAAAATACTCGCTGGGAGTCGGGGACCGGTTCGGTCACCAGGCTAAGGCGCAGTTGTCGGCTTGCCGGAGAGCGTCGGAAGCGGGAATCGAAGTCGTTCCGGTTTGGAACAAGTCGCACCGGGAGCATATGACGATCGGTTCGGAGCCGGCGAGCGTTCGCCGCGCGGCCGACGAGGCGGTGAAAACTCTGGAATGGCAGGGATCGTATTACGTCGATGCCGATCATATCCATTTGGGGAACGTCGACGGCTTTCTGACTTGCAGCGATTATTTCACCATTGACGTCGCCGAGGCCATCGGCAAGGAAATCGGCCGGCCGGCCGTCGATAATTTTCTCGCCCACCATCCGGAGTTAGTGGGGCGGGTGGTGATTCCGGGCATCGAGGAACCGTTCGATATTTCGGCGGATCGCGTTCGCGAAATCGCCGCCAATTATCTGCGAGCGGCCGGAGAGGCGGGGAAGGTCTATCGCTATATCCAATCCGCTCGGGACGGAAGTCCGTTCGTTGCGGAAGTGTCGATGGACGAAACCGACCGCCCCCAGACCCCGCCCGAATTGCTGGTGATCCTGGCGGCTTTGGCGGACGAAAAAATTCCGTTGCAGACCATTGCCCCGAAATTTTCCGGCCGATTCAACAAAGGCGTCGATTACGTCGGCGATCTCGAACAATTCGAAAAAGAATTCAACGACGATTTGGCGGTGATCGCCTGCGCAGTCGACAGGTACGGGTTCCCGGACAATCTGAAGTTGAGCGTGCATTCGGGCAGCGATAAATTTTCGATTTACCGGGCGATTAATCGGGCGCTGAAGCGAAGCGGCGCCGGAGTGCATCTCAAAACGGCAGGAACGACTTGGCTGGAGGAAATCATCGGCTTGGCCGAAGCGGGCGGGGCGGGCTTGGCCTTGGCGAAAGAAATCTACGCGGAGGCGTTCGCTCAAGTCGACGCGCTGAGCGCTCCTTATGCGGCGGTCATAGCTATTGAACGCGACCGCTTGCCGGCGGTCGCGGAGGTCGCCGGGTGGAGCACGGAACGGTTCGTCGATACGGTCCGTCATCTGCCCGCCGATGACCGCAGGCCCAGATCGGCTCATTTCAACCCGCACTTGCGGCAATTACTGCATATCGGCTACAAAATTGCGGCGAAACTGGATCGGCGTTATTACGATTTATTGATCGCCTGCGAAGAATCCATCTCCCGAAACGTGACGGAAAACCTTTGGGTTCGTCATATCAAGCCGCTGTTTTCGCCGGAGTCCTGAGTCGGGACAATCGTCGAACGATCCGTCAATTTGAACGGCTGGAGCCGAAGCGGAAACGCCGGCCGCCGAGGTTCCGCCTCCGGCGCCAGGAGGTTTCGGAGCGGTTCTTTCCTTGTCTTCGCCAATCGGCTTGTCTTCCGGACGCATCAGCCGAGAAACGGTCGGAACGATGGGGTTGATCCCGGATTTTTCCCCAGCGAATTGAACCGCGGAAAATCTTGCCCTTAATTCGCCGAGTTGAGGGTGCGGCAACGATAATTCCGAAACCGTCGTGACGGTTTGCCCTTGGCAGCGCACCGTTGGTGCGACCGGTTCAATGGTTGGACGATGATCCCAATCTGTCGAAAGTCCGTGGAGGAGACCGATCACTCGAAATCTTTCGATTCCCGTGTTGTTTCCCGGATTATTTTGGTGAAAAACGGTCGTTATGTCCCACGCTTTCTTATATCGTTCTGGTGCGCTTCCGGTCTTTGAAGGCGCGAATCAAGAAGCTTTTTTTCCAAGCAGTTTGATTTCAAGTAGCGTTGATGTCCTTGGTCTGACGTTGTCATGTCGGCAATGCGCCGTAGAAGTCACCAGAGTCGAAATTACCGGCACCATGGTGCGATCCAACGGTAGCCTTTTCCGAATGATGGCCGCCCGTTCCCGGAAAACGGTCGTTGGCATCCGGTTGCCCGTTTCCATCCTTGAAACCCTTACCAATCCTCGCCGCTTCAACCCGGTTATCGACTACCGCATTACTAACCAAGTCTTCCTCCTGTTGCAGCCAAAAATAATCCGGGACATTTGGCTCAAATGAATTTGAAATACAACACCACACCCCGCCAGCGCCCCCGCCCGAATCCACTGGCAACGTTCTTCGAATCCAGGGTCGTCCCCATTCCGGGGCGCCGCCCCGGCATCAAACCCATCCCGGTGTTCCACGGTTTGCGGAACGCCGAACCGGAATTCAAGCCGAACTACCGCCGTACCCTGGCCGACCTTGATCGGGATGCCGCTGCGTTCTGGCGCACCACGTTGACGGAGCCGGACGGCATGATCGCGCGAATCAGAGCGTTCAGCCCGACCCGACGAGCTGTTGAGAAATTGGCGGCCAAGGCGAAGCGCAGACAGTTACGAAAAACCGGAATTGAAGCCACGGAATTTCGGTGATTGGTTGCCCAAAATTAATTTCGCTTTTATTTTTGATTTCGGACTTGACTCAGGCCAGCACTTCTGGGATGTACTCGCCGATGACGGAAGCGAATCCACGACCAACGTTAAGGACGGAAGCGTTATTCGCCGGCCGAGTGCTCGCTTTGAATGTTAGTTCAGATAGCCGACTGATACCGTTTGACAAACAGGCCAATGCCAGCGGCCGGAGGCGGACCGCCGCCGCCACCGCGCCGGTCCCGGCCCCCTCCCCCTCCCCGTCGACCGAACTCCCAGGCACGGCCCTGCTCGAAGGCCTGAAGCGTCAAGGAGCGCGATCTGCGTGCTGGTATGGGGTGGTCTCAAGACCGGTGCCGGGATTACCGGATGCACTCGTGACCGTGCCGAGCGGCAGGTCATGGACCGGATCGTCGAGACCAGCGGTCGATGCTGTCTGGTCGCTGATAGCCGTCCCGGCCGGAATGCCTTTCGGAGATCGCTGGGCGGCGGCTCGGTACGCCCCCGTCCTCGACTTCCGGACAGATCGGCTATCCAATCACCAGAATGGAATCACTTACCTTGAGCTTCAAGAGTGCTGTTCCCAGAAGCGTAACTGGTCCGCCATTCGTGAGAGATCACAATTTCAGGAGCATAATTTATGTTTTGAATGGCTTCTAGATTGTCCCGCTCATGTAGCCAGTTTCAAGTTCACACCGGTAACTAGCTGCAGGCATTTTTAGCCGATCAAATGTTTGCGACGGTTCAGTGATATGAACAACAACACTCCTAAACACCCAGTATCATAATGCAGCAACTTACAAATCGAAATGGCCGGAAACAAACTGTTGTTTCGTTGTTTAAAATGCCCTCGTGGTTCTTTCTTGCATGTGCGGCGATATTACTTTGTGTTCCTTTGACCGTTTTTGCTGTGTTACCGGTGATATTAGCAGCATTGGGAAACAAAGTATTCGTAGCAGCAATCGGGACGTTTGTGTTGAGTGTGGCTGCTAGCTACACGGCAAATCAAATACCTGATTTGGACAATCCCGAGTCGGCACTGTACGTGCAATTAATACAAGAAGGTAACACTGCCGATGATATTTTTAAATGCTATTTATTTGAAATTTATAGTCAACATGCGTATGCACACGTTCAAGCGAACGGGGTTTATCCAAACTACGATAACCAAACCAGAACGAGAATAACGATAAATAGAGAAATTATTCTCCCACTTGATGAGGAAGATGAGATTACATTTAAAGAATATGAGTACACAGATGTCGCAAAAGTAACGAAAACCAATGTAGCAAGTGGAGTTACTTCAGCGATTTATTCATACTACAATGGAGGACTACCGGAGGAATTGGTGGAACAACTGAAAGAACAAAATCCCGGCATTGATCCCAGAACTGACGAAACACACAAAGCTATAGATGTAATCGATGCAGACATGTTAAAACTTACTGGTATAAGTCAAGAATGGGTGGTTTCCCTTTTCATTCCAGAAAATGGGGGAACCGCTAGTGGATTTTTTGGTGAATTTACCGAACATCGTGGCGGGATAACGGAATCTCGACGGAGCACTCTTGCTGATATAGTCCAAAGTGTAAATAATAACGAAATGGCTTTTTGCGAATATGTAACCAGAACAGACATAATCACTTGGAATTGCTCAGACAGGTTTCACTTATATTCAAAATTCAGCCTAACAAATCCCTTGCTACCAGGTCGTCTTGCCCCGATTGAGATTCAACAACCAGGAGAATGTGGAACATATCCATTAATTTTACAATATTCTGTTGCCCCTGTTGGTTGGGACAGATGGAATGAAGATGGTGACAAATGTGAACCTGAGATCGTGTGGGGAGTTATTCCTGAAGAACCGATAAAAAATATTGTGAATATGTCTTCATTTCAAAATGATGATACGTTTTATAGAATAGAAGAATTAAAAAATGGAACTGGCATTGTAAATGGGGAAAACGGTATTTCGCTGTCAGGAAGTGCGACTAGAACAGTAGAAAATATCAAAGAATGGACGTGTAAGTACTTGAACATGGGAGATGAAGGACTTGATGAAATAACAAAAAAATTGATTTGTTATGGTGAAGATTACAAAGGCGACCATGTAAACCATTCAGTATCACAAAGTAAATTTAGAAGGGCTTGCGGCTGGCTGGAAAATACAAGTGAAGAATATCAAATAAAAAATATTTACAGTGTTTTAGCGCAAAGCAATGCTGTAACTAAAGAAATGATCAAGGAAATCGAGGAGCAAAACAACAACTGATTTGACCATGAAACGTATTCCATATATCGCGGCAGGATTCATATTAGTTTTAATTTTGATTTTAACCATCGACTATTATTTTGGATACAAAAAAAATACTAATTCGGTTAATGTAGTTGATAAGCTCGAAGAACCGAGCGTTGCTAATTTGTCAGATAAACACATTGTAGCTGACTCAAACATTGTTGTTTCCGATAGCTCGTCAGATGAGAATACGGTTCAAAACAAAATTGATCCTGTCGCCCAAAAGGCAGCACTCAGGGCAGAGGCCCTGCAAGCATATGAAAAAAGACTTGAACAAATAAGGAAGGCGGGTGAAGCTAAGGATAAGCACAAGGAGTGGCTTCAGTCTAGAAGCGAATGGATTGATAATTTTCCCTATATTCCGACATTTCATCCTCAAGCGGTTTATTCTACAGATCCCAAGTTGACTGAATCAATCGAGCCAGACCATGAAAAAATGCATTTGCTGATCAGCAGTGCAAAAACTCCGGAAGAACTAACCAAGGCAACTAAAACTATTGAAGAAATGTTGGAGACTACCGAAGCGTATAATGAAGAAATATACGTTAACAACATGCGAATAAAAAACCATTTGTTTTTAAAAACCTTTTATGCTAGCGATATTAAATATACCGAAGAATTCGAAATGGTTCACAGAATAATGGCGGATTATGGGTTGCATGACAATACAAAATTAGTAGCGAAAACGTTTGATTTGTTAAAAGATTATCATCATTCTGAACATTGGACGGATGAAAGGCGAAATCAAAGACCTAATTATTTTAGAGGTATAGTTGGAACTTTATTAGGTCAAACATCATTTGTTAATGGCGAAAACAAACCGTCCGAAGAAGCAGCTTATGAAATTCGCGAAAGATTAATTTCCGAAATTCCTAAAGCCGGCTTTTTAAAAATCAAAGGTTTTTTTGCGATTGATGAAAGACTTAGAAAAGATTTAAATGAAGGTGATCCGTTACTATACCGCTAGATTGTTTGTTTAAGGTTGCGTTCAAAAATAACATTTAATTTTTATCCATGATGGATCGTCAGGGAACGGTATCGACTCGGCTGCGAAAAGACAACAAATATTGTCTGGGAATAAAATTTTTTGTTCCATATGTCGGTTGGTTGAATGACTGTGAAAAATATTAGCATGAAGCTAGTGGAAATTTTGCAACAGTAATTGCAGAAGGTGGAATAGATCTATTTGAGCAAGCCGGAAACCAGAGATCCAGGCCATTTTCGTTCGTCTGATGACCGACCGAAATCAAATTTTCGGTCTGAGATTGCAGATTGAGGCACTCCACCTAACTTGCCGTCAGATTCCGTAGGCTACGACTCGAACTAGGGCACACCGGACGTAACCATACCACATCTTGGGGCATTATGTTGGATTTTTTAGAGAAAAGTTTACGAAAGGCGATGGCAGAATCCCCCTGAAACAAGGCCTTTAAGGGGCCAGTGGGAGTTGCTGCTCAAGCGGACATCGTTCACACGGACGATACCGGTTGGAAAGTCGGGGGAATCAACCATTTTTTGATGACGTTTTGCAACGAGAATGCGGTTTATTATCAAATTGAACGGCGACATCGTGTGGTCGAGGTGGCTCAAGTGATCGATCCTTCGTTTCAGGGAATCGTGGTAGTTGACGGCTTTACGAGTTACCAACATCAGATCTTTGATTCCGTGCCTCAGCAAAGATGCCTGGCTCACCGGCAACGAAATTTGACCGATTTGGCCGACAGTAAATCTGGAAAAGGGATGTGGTTCGCCAATCATACGAAAGATCTCTTTCGGCAAGCCATGGAAACGAGCGTCTAACCGCCCGGATGCCGCCGCCGGAAACGTTCGACTTTCCCGCCGAGATGCGTGCATTATGCGGCGTGCCCAACGGTTTCATGGCAGATTCCTCTCGAACGATAGCCTATCTTCGTGTTTCCACCGGTCGGCAGGACACTGGCAACCAACGGCCAGCCGATGAGTCGTCATCGAGTTGGGCCTGTTTGCCATGGAGACAAAATTAACCCGCCTCTAATGGGAAAGGAGGAAAAAAGCTCTCGACACGGTACCAATGAGAACCGTCGGCCGGTCATTGACGGGCAAGACCAAAGCCAGATACGAAAATAGCGTTTTGAATGGACCGAATGCCGTGATCGTGGTAAAAACCATCGGACTACGAAGCTTTAGGGGAAAATGCTGCCTTGACTGAGTGTCGTGGCGAAAAATTGGGTTAGCGGTTCGAGCGATTGAGGCCGGGCAGGTTTTCTTTCGATGATCGGACACCGGTTAATCGATCGCGATAGCGCAAGACGGCCCGGATATCTCGAATCGCCGTGAGTGCCGCCAGCAAGTTGAACAGGAAGCAGAGCGACCAGTATCCCAGGAAGACGAATCCTTTCAGATAGGACTCGAGTAGGGTTTGCCCCCAAACGAACAGTCCCCCGGCGGAAAGCAGGAAAAAAATCCCCAGCCGGCGTCGTCTTCGATCTGTCGCGGTCCAGTTCATCGGCTAAGGCGAAACGTCGTTAACGTAACGGGTCAGGTTTTCTTCGGACGCCGAGCGGCGGTCTTGATTTTTAACCGGATCAGAACTTCCTCGAGTTGCCGCAGGTTAGGTTCGGCCAAGGGCGCCAGCGGCGATCTCAACTCTCCGGGAGCTTTGCCGCAGAGTTTCATGGCGGCTTTGATCGGGGCGGGATTGGTTTCCAGAGACAAGGCTTGGAACAAGGGATAGAGACGGCGGTGAAGGGCGAGAGCCTCTTGGGATTTACCGTCGGCGAAGAGCCGGGCCAAGCGGCTGATTTGTTTGGGAAGCAGATTGGAAGCGACGCTGATGGAGCCGTGAGCTCCCATCGCTAAAAACGGTATCGTCAGGAGATCGTCGCCGCTGAGAACGACGAATTTTTTGTCCAATGCCAAGCGTAATTGGGTCACCCGGTCCACGTCGCCCCCGGATTCCTTGATGCCGACGATATTGGGGCAGGCGTCGCGCAGCCGGACTACGGTAGCGATATCGATCGGAACGCAGCACCGTCCCGGAATGTTGTAGAGGATGATCGGCAACCGGGTCGCTTCGGCAATGGCTCGAAAGTGGCGAAACAAGCCTTCCTGGGAAGGTTTGTTGTAGTAAGGCGTTACTTGGAGCGAGGCGTCGGCGCCGATTTTTTCGGCGCTGCAGGTGTATTGAATGGCCTCATGGGTGCAATTGGCCCCAGTGCCGGCGATGACTTTGATTTTTCCTGCGGCGCCTTCGACGGCCGTCTCGATGACGCTCAAGTGTTCCTCGGCGTTGAGGGTGGGGGATTCGCCGGTCGTGCCGGCCGGAACGATGCCTTCGACTCCGCTCCGGATCTGGTCTCGAATCAGTTTTTTGAATTGCTCGAGAAACAACTGCCCGTTCCGGAACGGAGTGATGAGGGCGGTGTGAGTTCCCGAAAATTGGAGTCCGTCGGTTATCGTGCTGTTGGGGGCCATGAAGGCTAGATTTCGATGGTTCCGGAGAAGGAGATTTCGGCCGGTCCCGTCAATTCGACGTTTTCGAATCCGACGGTCGATTTTCGAAAATCGACCGTCAGGAAATCTCCGCCCCGGACGGCTACGGAGACCGGGGGCCGCAAATCGTGAACCGACGAGGCGATCATGGCCGCAGCGCAAACTCCGGTGCCGCAGGCCAAAGTTTCGTCTTCCACTCCGCGTTCGTAGGTGCGCACCCGGATTTCGTCCGGTCGGGTGATCTGAACGAAGTTTACGTTGGTACCGGCCGGAGCGAACCGCGGATGACGGCGCAGCGACCTTCCTAGATCGTCGACTTGAACGGCTTCGGTGTCTTCGACGAACAGCACCAGATGGGGAACTCCGGTATTGAGGGCGTGGACGGTTCTGGTTTCGCCGTCGAGGGTCAGCGATTGATGAAGTTGCAATTGAGTGGGAGAGGTCAGTTTGACGGTGATCAAATCGTTCTGGTAATTCGCTCTGACGATCCCCGCTTCGGTTTCGATGGAAATCGGCTGCGATTCTCCGGTAAGGCTTCGGGCGAAGGCTGCGAAGCATCTCGCTCCGTTGCCGCACATCTCGGCCGTATCGCCGTCGCAATTGAAGAATTGCCAGCGCCAGTCGGTTTTGCCGTCGGTCCCCGGTTCCAGCAACAGGAGACCGTCGGCTCCGATGCCCCGTTTACGATCGCACAGGAAGCGAACCTGATCGTCGTTCAGGCTCAGGGAACGATCCCGGTTGTCGATGAGGATGAAGTCGTTTCCGGCCCCGTTCATCTTGGTGAATTCGATTAACATATTCGCCCCTGTTTTAACCTATCGCCGCCGGGCTCGTTTTTCTAGGTATTTTTCCGCCGCTTGACGAAGCGCATTACCAGAGGAAGCTTTCTTGATGCGCCAATTCGGTTTCGCCGTCCCATAGGCTGACGCGCCAGGCGATGATTTTTCCCAGGCGGGCGTACTCCTCGCCCTTGATCGCAATGCGCCGCCATTGACTACGGCGTTTTTTCACCGGCCCGAGGTTCAAGGATTTCGTGAATTCTCCGATCGTGTAACCGTCGCCGTGGCGAATTTCGACTTTCAGCGTGCCGATGACCGGCACCCGATTCCTAAGTTTCCATTGGATGTCGAATCCGACCCCGGATACTTCTTCGGGATGGCGGCGCAAGTGCGCCTGGTAGGCGTCCCGGTCCAGTAGACTGGGCGACAAGGAGTGCCGGCCTTGGCTATCGAGCATGTGGCGAAGGGTTTTGAGGATTTCGGCCTGAGGTTTTTCGGCCTGCGCAATCAGGCACGAGGCGATCCAGACCATGATGACCGGCACTAAGGGACGCATGGCTCTGAGAGTAAGGGCAGTTTGACGAAGACTCAATGGTAAAGGGAAATCAAGCGCATTTTGGATCGGGATCGATGGGACGAACCTAACTTCGAGCGCCGGTTCTTGATTTGGCACTAGTTCCCGCGGCACAACTCCTCGTTGGCGTTCGCGCCGAAAGCGTTCTCGAAGAGGCCGATCTGGTGCTGCCGATCGATTCGTTTCCTCAGAGCCGCCGCATTCCCGCCCGTAGTCGAAACGGCTGACGAATGACGTTCAAACCCCGTCATGCCGAGGCGCATCCACGGTCGACGAATCTTCGCTTCCCCGGAAGGTTCGTCGATCTGGCCGAAAAACTTCTCCTTGCTTGAGTCTCGGTGCCAGAAGCGACAAGATTCGTGCCGGTAATTCGCTAACTGTCCGGGTTTGACCCTTTGATCAGTCTTGGCGGAAGGATCGCTACGACGTATCGATCGCATCGCATGGAAACGGTCAGGGCATATGATTTGAACGGGAAACTGCCTCCGGTTCTGTTGACTATCTTGGCTCGAGAGTCCGTGCTCGCCGAATCGTACGTGGTGGGCGGTTTTGTCCGCGACGCGATTTGGGGCGAGGTGTCCAAGGACATCGATATCGAAGTTTTCGGCGTCGATTGGGCGGCGCTCGCCGAGGCGTTGGCGGGTTGGGGAAGAGTCGATCGGGTGGGAGAATCCTTTGGCACCGTCAAACTGACTTTGTCGGGAGGCGGGACGATCGATTTTTCATTGCCTCGCGAGGAAGTGAAAACGGGTCCGGGGCATCGCGGTTTCACGGTCGGGATTCGTTCGGACCTGTCCCGGGCGCAAGCTGCGGACCGCCGCGATTTCACGATCAACGCATTATACTACGATCCTCGCCGTCGGCATGTCGTCGATTGCGTGGGAGGATTGGAGGATCTGGAACGGAAGCGGTTGCGCCCGGTTAATCGGAAGACCTTTTCCGACGATCCCTTGCGTCTGTTGCGGGCGATGCAATTCGTTTCTCGGTTCGAACTTCAGGCGGATGCCGTTCTCGACGATCTGGGGCGCGAAATGCTCCCCGAGTACGAAAAGTTGGCCCGGGAGAGAGTTTGGGAGGAATGGCATAAATGGGCCGCGAAAAGTCGCCGTCCCTCTGCCGGATTGCAATTGTTGCGGCGTTGCGGCTGGCTGGAGCATTTTCCGGAATTGGCGGCGATGGTCGGGGTGTCGCAGGATCCCGAATGGCATCCCGAAGGCGACGTCTTTCGTCATGTGTGTTTTAGCTGTGACGCTTTGGCGCAGCTGGACGATTGGCGCCGGAAACCGGCCCGGGATCGCGCTGTCTACATGCTGGCCGTCTTGCTCCACGATTTGGGGAAAGCCGTCACTACGGTAGAAGTTCTTCGCAAGGGAAGAAAACGGATTGTCTCGCCCGGACACGATCGTGCTAGCGTCGGGTTGGCGCAACAATTCTTGAACGATCTGGGGGCGCCCCAGGATTATCTGAGGCGGATCAAGCCGTTGGTGGCTAATCACATGTCGTCGTTCACGATTGAAACCGATCGGGCGATTCGCCGCTTGGCCTATCGGCTGCAACCGGAAACGATCGAAGGGCTTTGTTTGGTGATGGAAGCGGACAGTCGGGGAAGACCGCCTTTGCCCGGTCCCAAGGTCGCTGACATTCGCCATCTGTTGAGCCGGTCGGAATCGCTGCAGTACAGCCGTTCGGCTCCGAAGTGGATTCTTCGAGGCCAGGATCTGATCGACTTGGGAGTGCGGCCGGGGCCGGCCATGGGTAAGATTTTGGCCGCGGCCTACGAAGCTCAATTGGACGGTGAAATCACGGACCGGGAAAGCGCTCTGGAATGGGTCCGGGCCAACGGGTTGCCGGAGTGACGTCGGGGCCGCCCGGCGCGGCAGATTTGGCATTGCTAGTTCGCCGCCGGATCTTCATTTTGAAGCCATGGTCGATATTCCGTCGTTGCTCAAGAATCATTTGCATCGCCGGCCGGTGTTGGGTGAAGGCGTCTATATCGCTCAAGGCGCCGTCGTGCTCGGCGACGTCCGGATGGGGCGGCAGTCGAGCATTTGGTACAACGCGATCGCAAGAGGCGATATTAATCGCGTCGCCGTCGGCGAATATACCAATATACAGGATAACGCCGTGTTGCATGTTGCCGAGGAGTTGCCTTGCGAAATCGGTGACTGGGTGACGGTGGGGCATACCGCCATTGTCCACGCCTGCGTTATCGGCGACGAGTGTCTGATTGGGATGGGAGCTACGGTGTTGGACGGAGCCGTAGTCGGTGAGCAATCGATCATTGGCGCCGGAGCTTTGGTGTTGGGAGGAACCCAGATCGAACCCGGTTCGTTGGTGGTCGGCAACCCGGCCAAGGTGAAGCGGAGCCTGACGGCGGCAGAACGTCAAGACTTGCGCACCTGGGCGAAAAAATACGTCGACAACGCCGCTTGGTGCCTGGAGCGGGGGATCGGCGTCGGCAGGCCGATTCCGGCCGGGGAGGAACCTCGGTCCGAAAAGCCGGATCGTCCGGGTTTTTCGCCAGCGAATTGAACTTCGGTAGTTCCCGCCCTCAATTCAACGAGTTGAACTTGCGGCAACGACGATTCCTCGAGACGATTACGAACTTTACGATTTCCTGTCGTGGACTCCGCCGACGAATGGCTTGCGCAACGTCGCTATGCGGATATCGAGCTTGGCTAGCTCTGCGTTCATCAATCACGCGGCCGCTTTCGCCGACTAGGTAGGCATGATCTTGCCGATGTCCTTTCAATCCGACGGCAAGGGCAATCCGGCGAAGGTCAATGCGCTGTAGCAAGCTAGTTCGGGACTTCGCCGAAGTACGTTACCTCTGCGGGTACGGTCTGGTCATCAAGAAGGAAAAAAGGAAAACCGTTATCCTGTTGCGGGGCGCAGATTGGCAAGCCTATAGTAATCTGGCCTCCCATAACTGCCGCCACATCAGTAGGGGATTATATACTTAGCTACCCCAGTTCCACGTCGTCGCGGCGGCTCTCGTATTCTTCGTCAGTCAATTCCCCGGTTCGTCCGGCGCCGGAACCGGTTCCCCGCGCTCCGCGCCCGCCTCCCAACGTTTCCAACCCGTCAAAACCGCCGGGGAAGCCGCTTCGCCCTGTTCCTTGCCGGACCAAATCAAGGCCACTGACGCGGAACGCGAATTCATCTGGTTACCGTTCGGCGCCGCGATCCTTTTTCGGGCGGCGATTTGACTTTCGAGACACTGCCGATTTCTTGGCCGCCGCCGGGCGCGATTGTTTCCTGATTCGCTTGCCGGATCGAGTTTTCGAAGCCGCCGGGGAAGCTTTCGATTTTCCTCTTTCTTCCTGACCGATAAGCCAGGTTCGCAAGCTCGGTATCGGACAAATAAGTTTATTCGTTTTTTCGAGTTGCAAGATTCCTCGATGAATCAAATGGTCCAAAAAGTCCTCGGAATTCATGCCCGGCGGCAAGCCGCACAACGACAAATCCTTTTTTTTCGCCTCTTCCGTAATCCGTGGCACCATGCGTTGCATGCTCTCGCCGTCATCCGGCATCGTTTTCAATATTCGCGCCACCAAATTGGCCCGCTGCCGCATCTCATGGCTTTGTCGTTCCAAATAACTGTCTTGCCGGTAATCTTCTGCCAAGCGATCCACCGCCTTGCGGTTCACCGATTCCAGGCGGCCCCGGGTTCTTACCAGTTCGGCGAACAGCGCCGCCGTTTCGGTGCGAACATGTTGCGGCCAACCTTCCGAACGCTTCGCTATTTCGTCGGCTACCGATTTCAGGTTCCGGAAACTATAACCGATCCGGCACATATCAAACATTTGCTTCAGGTAGGAGTGCACCTCTTCCGGCGCCAGGGCGCCGAGAGACCGCTTATTTTTCGCCGTCAACCGCGGCGACATAGCGCGCTCCATTTTCCGGCCCGAATCCGCGAGTCCCGCTCCGATTATGACGATCGGCAAACGATGTCTCCCCAAATGAAGTTTGTTGAGGCATTTTCCACAGTCTTTCGTAACGTTTTGAATCTCGTCTATCAACAAACATATCGGACGATTCCGTTGTTCCTTCGGTATCCATTCCGCCAGCTTGTCGAAATTTAGTTTTGTCGGTGATTTTTCCGCCGACCCCGAAACCGCGATTTCTCCGATCCCCGGAATGTTGATTCCGGCTTGCCCGGACTTCGCCGAACTCCGATCGTTGCTTTTCACTTTCTTTGGTAAAACGCGGCTCCCGATTTGCCACACGAGATCGGCTTCGTTTTCCAGGCAATCCCAATCCGCCTCTACTATCCAAGGATTGGTTTCTCCCTGCCAGGTTCTCGCAAAATACCCCAGTAACGAAGTCTTCCCTGCCCCGGGAGCGCCGGAAAAAAGCACGATGTTCCCGCCCGTAACCCTATCGTTCCGGCAATTATCGAGCGCGAACCGGCAGTTCTCTTCCACCATGCGGATTTCGGACTGGCGGCCGACAAAAATTTCCGGCCAGTCCCGATCCCGAACGCAAGAAAATTTACTTATCAATTCCAAATCCGGTCCCGCCGGCAAACTCTTCTGTCCTTTCCGAATCCAGTTCCCAATCCTTTTTATCAGCCCCCAATTCTTCATCTACTTTCCGTTCGTTTCGCTACAATCGCCCCGCTCACCGCTCGATACCGTCAGTTCGTTCTAAATTGCCTTCGCGTTTCCGATCCTGCATCTCGGCGCTCTGCCGCGAAGCATAACTGATTTGCCGGTAATCGTCCGCTTTTTTCTCCCTAGCTTCGAAATCCACCGCTTCCAAGACGCCCCGCGTTTTGGCCAGTTCTCCGAATAACGCGGCCGTTTCGTTCCCGACATGTTGCGGACAGCCTTCCGAACAGCGGAAAATTTCCCCGGACCCCTCCGCAATTCCTCGAAATCATGCTCGAGGCCGCCCAAATCCAACATTTTCTCAACACTGGCTTGCACTTCGTCCGGCGCCAATGCGCCGAGCGTGAGCAAGTTGCCCGCCGCAAGCCGGGGCGACATCGCGCGTTGCATTCGTTCGGCCGAATTGGCCAAGCCGGCGCAAATCGTGACGATCGGCAACCCGTGTTCCCCCAGGTACAGTTCGCGGCGGCAATCGCCCGCTTCTTTCGTAACCCCCTGAATTTCGTCGATCGCCAAGCATACCAGGCGATCCCAACGCTTCCGCAACTTTCCGTCCCCCAAATCGGCAAACCCTAGCCGCCGGGCCGCCGCTACCTTTTTTTGCGCCGGTTTCTTGATTTCTTTCGGAAATAGCCGGTTCCCGATTTGCCAGACCACTTCGTTGATATTTTGCAAGGTTTTCCTCGGAAGGTCTGTCGTTATGGGATCGATCCCTCCCACTCCTCCGGCGGCGATTTCGTCCGACAAGGAAGTCTTGTCGGCACCCGGGGCGCCCCTCAAGACCACGATATGCCCTCCGGTTTTCTTGCCGTTCCGGAACCGAGACATCGCTCGCCGACAATTCTTCTCCACAACCCTCGCTTCCAGTTCCCAGCCGACAAATCCCGGCGAACTCTGCCGATCCCAGGTCTCGGAAAATTCCCGGATCAATTCCAAATCCGGCCGCGTCGCCTTGTTCTTTTTTTTCGCCATGATCAGTCTAGATAATAAGCTATCCTTTTCCATTCGCTCATGTCAGTTTCACCCGAATCAGAACTGCGGCATGCCGTCATGCTCGCGCCCGTCCAGTTCGCGTCCGCCGGCCTTCGGCGTTCGTCTGCCCCATCGCTTGAAGCAAAAAGGAACGCCGAAGCGGGCGCACCGATCACGGGTCGGCGCTACCCAGGCTTTTTTTCAAATGCCGTGCTCCCGGCCCGCTTTCGCCGTCGGCGATCACCCACGAAATGCCGCGCAACTCGAGCGCGTCCAACGGCCCCAACAACGGTTCGAGCGACAAAAACCCCTCGCCCGCCGGTGCATCCCGCAAATGTTCGATTCGGTCCGCCGCCCGCTGGTCTTCGACCGTGACGCCGTACCAAATGTGGGACGGCGCCCGACCGTTCGCATACCGCCCTCGCAGATAATTCCGCATCAAGGAACTGCGCTTGGTCAGAATTTGATACCGGTGCCAGTCCGCCTGTTCCATCGCGTCGAAGATCCGGTCGAGGAACCCCCGCTCGATCTCCCGGTGAAACAAATCGCTCATCGAATTGACGAAGATCTTCCGCGGCTTCCGCCACCGGGACGGTTGATCCAACCGGTTCGGCCACAGCCGCAAATCGAAACCCTGCTCATAGTTACGGCCCGGCCCGGCCCGCCAGCGTTCCGCGAAGCGTTCGGCGTAACACCGATCGCAACCCCGGCTGATTTTGGTGCACCCGGTCACCGGATTCCAGGTGGCGTCGGTACACTCGGTGGCGGAATTGACATTCATCGAATCTTATCTTCGCTCATTGCTCGGTTCCGGCATTCGCGTTTGCGCCCGGTTCGGCTTCTCTCGCACTCACCATTCCCTGCATTATCGTTAGATTTTCGCCGGTCCAAAGGGAAATTGGGTGGCAAGATCCGCAATCCTCTTTTGATTCATGATTACCGTTGCAACAAATCCAACGCTTCCTTGTGTCCGCCGTGCACCGAAGGTTCGCGGCACCACCTATAACGCAAACGTTTGATCACTCCCGCTATCGAATCCGGCCAACCGAACATTCGGCAGACCGCATCGTCGATTTCGTGCCGCCCGGGATCGGCGTGCGCTTGGCAAGCATCTAACAATTCCTTTCGTTCCAGTTCCTGGTACCGCCGCACTGCGAAGTCCAGTTGGTCGGATGGCAAATCGCTTAGCCGGGGACATGGCATTTTAGTAATCGCTCCGACTCGACCGGTCGAATGCCCAGCGTCGGTTCGCGATCCCCGCGTCCAATGAACCATCATGCCGAGCGTCGAATTCGCCCACAACATGAAAGCCCGGCAAACCCGTTCGGAATCAAACTGAAACGCGGCCCAGCTTCGGCCTCCCATTGCGTCATCCTTGGTGCGCGCCGCGATCACGGCATGTGCGTTCCATCTCATTTCCTGCGAATAAAACAGAGTGCTCCGCCACTGCCGCATTTTTCGGCGAAGGGCGGTTTTATGTGGTTCGCGTTCGGGCGGGACGGGAAAAGGAAGTTCCTGGTGAGTCGGCGACACGAGAAACCGGAGTTGCGTTAGATGATCGACTTTCCACAAGGACAGGTCGGCAGAGGAAGAAGAAGTATTCGGTTCGAGCGGAGAGAATCTAAAGGGGGATTACATACTCAACTATCCAAATTCCACGTCGTCGAGGCGGCTAGCGTATTCTTTGTCAGTCAGTTCCCCGGTTCTTCCGGTTTCGGAACCGGTTTCCCGCGCCGGGCGTCCGCTTCCCAGCGTTTCCAACCCGTCAAGCTCGTCTGTTCCTGCGTCGCCGACCGTCCCGTGCCGTCCCACACCAATTCTGCCGTCGAAAGCGGCCGCTGCCCCGAAGCCATCCGTTTACCGTTCGTTCCCGCGATCCTTTTTCGGACGCCGGACCGACTTTCGTGCCGCCGCCGATTTCGCGGCCGCCGTTCGCCGCGACGTCTGGCGTACCGTTCGCTTCCCGGAACGAATTTTCGAACGAGTCGTTGAAGTTTTTTGTTTCGCCCCTTCTTCCTGGGCAATGAGCCAGGAGCGCAAACTCGGAATCGGGCAACTGAGTATGTTGGTCATTTCGAGCTGGAAAATTCCCCGGTGAATCAAATGATCCAAAAAACCTTCGGGACTCATACCCGGCGGCAAACCGTGCGGTTCCGGTCCCGTTACCTTCGCTTGCTCGGCGATTCGGCGCACCATCCCTTGCCTGGTTTCGCCGCCTTCCGGCATCGTTTTCAACACCCGCGCCACCAGATCGATCGGCCCGGTCCCGCATCTCGTCGCTTTGCCGAGCCAGATAACTGTTTCGCCTGAACCCCCGCGCCGCTCGAACGACGGCGGCGCGATCGATCGCCTTCAGGCGGCCCCGGGTTTTATCCAATTCAGTGAACAAAGCCGCTGCTTCGGTACGCATATGTTGCGGCCAGCCTTCCGACCGCTTCGTCAATCCGGCAGCGAGCGATTTCAATTCCCGAGAATCATATGCGATCCGGCACAAATCGAACATTTGTTGCAAGCAGGATTGTACTTCGTCGGGCGCCAAGGCGCCGAGCGTCCGTTTGTTGATCGCCGACAATCGCGGCGCCAAGGCGCTCTCGATTTTCTTGACCGAATCGGCGAGTCCCGCGCCGACTAGAACGATCGGCAAACCGTGTTCGCCCAAATGAAGCAGATTGAGGCAGTTCCGGCTCTCCGGCGTAACGTTCTGGATCTCGTCGATCACCAGGCAGACCGGGCGATCCCACCGTTCCCTCGGCATCCATTTAGCCAGTTTCTCGAAATCCGGCTTGATCCCCGACTTGCCTGTCGAGGACAAAAAATCGAGTTCTCCGATGCTCGATATACTCAATCCGCCTTGCCGGGGCTTCACCGTGCCGCGCTCGTCGTTATCCGCTTTCTCCGGTACTACGCGACTCCCGATTTTTCCCGCGAGCCGAGCTTCGTTTTCCGGAAAATGACACGGCGCCGACACTACCAAGGGGTCGGATTTTCCCTGCCAGGCTTTGGAGAAATGCTCCAACAACGAAATTTTTCCGGAACCCGGCGCGCCGGAAAAAATCACGATGTTGCCGGCCGTTGCATTACCCTTCCGGCAATTACGGAGCGCAAAGCGGCAACTCTCTTCCACAATTCCGATTTCCTCCCTCCGCCCGACGAAAATATCGGGCCAATCCCGATCCCGGGCGCAAGCGAATATTTTTATCAATTCCAGGTCCGGTCCCGGCGGCAAACTCTTTCGCGCTTTCCGAAAGCGGCGATCAAACCATTTTTTCAATCCCCAATCTTTCATTCCTTACCGTGCACGTCCCGCCGAAATCAGAACCCCGGCATGCCGTCATGCACGCGGCCGTCGAGTTCTCGGCCGCCGGCCTTTGGCGTTCGTACGCCCCACTGTTTGAAGAAAAAGGGAACGCCGAAGCGGACGCCCCGATCGCGAATCGGCAAGATCCAGGCTTTTTTCAGGGGCCGGGCGCCCGGCCCGCTTTCGCCTCTGGCGATCACCCACGATATGCCGCTCAAATCGAGCGCGTCCAGCGGCCCCAAAAGCGGTTCCGGCGACCGGAATCGCCCGCCCGCCGGAGCATCGCGCAAATGTTCGATCCGCTGGGCCGCCCGCTGATCTTCGACCGTCACGCTGCACCAAATGTGGTCGGGCGCTCGGCGATCCGCATACCTTGCCCGCAGATAATCCCGCATCGCGGAATTGCGTTTGGTCAAAATCTGATACCGGTGCCAGTCCGCCTGTTCCATCGTGTCGAAGATCCGATCGAGGAAACCCCGCTCGATATCCTTGTGGAACAAATCGCTCATCGAATTGACGAAGATCTTCCGCGGTTTCCGCCACCGGGACGGTTGATCCAACCGGTTCGGCCACAGCTGCAAATCGAAACCCTGCTCATAGGCATAGCCCGGCCCGCCGCGCCAGCGTTCCGCGAAGCGTTCGGCGTAACACCGATCGCAACCCTGGCTGATTTTGGTGCACCCGGTCACCGGATTCCAGGTGGCGTCGGTACACTCGGTGGCGGAATTGACATTCATCGAATCTTATCTTCGCTCATTGCTCGGTTCCGGTATTCGCGTTCGCGCCCGGTTCGGCTTCTCTCGCACTCACCATTCCCTGCATTATCGCTAGATTTTCGCCGGTCCAAAGGGAAATTGGGTGGCAAGATCCGCAATCCCCTTTTGATTTATGAATACCGTTGCAATAACCCCAACGCTTCCTTGTGTGTTATTTCCACATTATTTCGGGAAATCGTGCAGTTATTCTTTCAGATTATTTCGGATCATATCTGACCACGCCCGCCCTCTTGGGCGGCCAGTCTCCAGTTGTCAGCAATGGGGATTGATCTTTGCCGACTTTTATCGGCACGCTCTTCCGAGCCATGGCCCGAGGTTCTTGTCAGCATCGCTGCAGGTTCTGGTGAGCCGTCAATCGATCTCCGCTTCACCCCGCCGGCGGAACCGGCTTCTTCTCCACCGCCGGTCCTTCCCAATGCCTCCCCAATGGACTCAAACGGGGGAATCTGAAACGACTCCTTGGTGCCTTCAAGGCCGAGGATGGTGGCGCTCGCTGCGCCGCTCGTTTCTGGCCCAACCACCCGCACGCCCAACGCCTGAGACCTCTTGGGAGCCAAAGATTGGAACGAGTTCCTCAATGAGGCAAAACTCTCGATTTTAGTTCGCCTTTTTCAACTTAGTCAAATAGTCGAATTTTCTTTTTCAAGCAGTCCTTTATCGCTGCCATGGTCACTTTCAGCTTTCGATCGGTTCAGCGACAACTCCCTTTCCAAAGCGCCCGGATTAATATGGAAAATATCGCACGAAATAATGTGGTAAATAACACCCCGAATCCCAACCGAATTTTCTTTTCCAAGCAGTCAATTAATAAAACCGTTGCCCGTTGAGAATCGGTCGTCATTTCTGGCTGATCCTCCCCAAATAACTTCCGGATTAATGTGAAAAATTTCACCCGAAATAACGTGACGAATAACGGCAGAGATGACTCCGGCATCGATTCGAGCGATTATGGAACGACGCCCCAAGCGATCGGGAATTGGGGGCGGCTTAATCGGGTTCGCGCCAGGAGCCATCGGCACTTGGGAACTGATTTGATCCTGATGAAAATCGTCAGGCGAGTCAGTGACGGGTGAAACTGAGGCCAGATTCGAAGACAGAGCATTGAATTGACTGATCGCCTCGACCGTGACAACAGCCGTTGGTTTCCGGGGATTAGAAGGTAATTGCTGTCTGGGTTGAGTGCCGTGGCGGGAAAATTTGGGTTAGCGGGTACGACGAACTTGCAATTGCCGATAGGCGCGTTTGACTTGCCAGTCGTTGGCCTCCAACGCCTTCAAGGTTGTTTCCGGAGGTTCCCGCGTCAGAGTCGAGAGAATCCGAACGGCTCTTTCTCGTAGTTTCTCGTTATTGGGGTTCAGATCGACCATCAAGTTTTCGATGACCTTGCCCAGGCGCACCATGGCGAGAGTGGTGATCATGTTGAGGATCATTTTGGTGGCGGTTCCAGATTTGAGCCGAGTGGATCCCGTCAGGATTTCCGGTCCGGTGTCGGGACAGATGACGGCATGAGGTTTATAACCGCGCCCGAATCGAAGGTGGGGATTGAACGTCAGCAAGACGGTTTTGGCGCTCGCGTCTCGAGCCGCGGTTAATGCGCCCCACACGAAGGGCGTGCGCCCGCTGGCGGCGATTCCGACGACGGTATCGCGGTCCGTGACGTTCCGGTCTTCGATTTCCGAAATTCCAGCCGCCAAGCTGTCCTCGGCACCTTCGACGGAACGTCTTAGCGCCGTGTCGCCGCCTGCGATGATTCCCTGGACGAGCTCCGGTTCGGTGCGAAAAGTCGGGGGACATTCGCTGGCGTCGAGTACGCCCAACCGTCCGCTAGTGCCGGCCCCGAAGTAAAACAATCGCCCGCCGGACTTGAGGCTCCGAGTCACCCATCGGATCGTTTTTTCGATCGGCGCGGTTTGGGTCAGAATCGCCGGAGGCAACCGGGCGTCTTCGGCGGCCATCAGTTCGATTCCTTCCTGGATGGAAAGACGATCGAGCGACATCGATTTCGGATGGCGTTCCTCGGTGGGCGACAGCGACGTCCGGATCGGTATCCGGCGGCTCGCGTCTTGTTCGCTTTCGGGTTTCGAGCGGGTTCTTTTAGAGGCTCCCTTGCGCCAGGCGAGGCGAGCGGCGCCCAAAGCGCCGTTAGGCAGGCCGGAGGCCACCGTGTAATGTTTCGATAATTTTTCCAGTCGTTCGGCGATGGCGGCGCGATAGGCTTTTTGCCGACTGAAGCATCCGCCGTTGAGGATAAAACGCACTCTCGACGGCGATTCGAGGCGGCGAACGCAAGCCTGGGCGTCTTCTATTTGATGCCGGATGGTGTGCTCGATGAGGGCTGTGCAAGCGGCGTGACCGCGTCGCCATGCAGAAAAGATATCGATGGCTACGTCGCCGATATCGGTTTTCGAAGCCGTTTGGATCCACTGGATCAGTTGATCAGGCGATTTCAAATCCCGGTTGTTCAAGATCTTCTGCAGCAACCGGGAGGGTTTGCCGATCTGGTCGGCTTCCCGAACCAGTATTTTCAAACCGGCCAGCCCGATGCCGTAGCCGCCGCATTCGTCGCCTAAAATGTGACCCCAGCCGCTAACGCGAGCTTCTCGTCCCCTAATATCCCGGCCGAGGCAAGACGCACCGGTACCGGCGATGATAAGGATGTGCGCTTCGGATTCGTCGGATTCTTCGGGCAGGCCTTCCAGAGCGCTTTCCAGATCGTCGGTCGGATAGATTTTGGCGGCGGGCCAAACCGACCAAAGCTGTCGGCGGACTCGGTGGCGATCTTCGTCGGTCCTGATTCCGGCCATGCCGATTCCCACGGCGGCGGGATGGGGATGTCGTCTGGCTATGGTTTCGAACATGCCACGCAGGTAGGCGTCGTCGATCAGTCTCAGATTTGCGGCCGGCAACTCTGCTTGGGGGCTTGGTCTGCCGTTTTCTTTCAGGGTGATGACCGTAGTGCGGGTGCCGCCGCATTCGATACCGATTGCGTAGGGTTCCGGGGGTGGTTCGGGTTGCATGTCCGTTCGCTGTTTTTGCCCTATTTTCGAGATATTCAAAGCATTTTCGTGGCGATATTCGCGGTAGCGGTCGAGCGGCGGGTAGGACGAGAGATGGTCGCCGGTGTTTGGAACAGGGCGATCCGGGGGATCGGGAAGCCGGGAGTCGGAATCGGATGGACCGGTCCGCAGGTTCGTTTCGGGGGCCGGTTCGCGGCGGCGGTTCGGCTCGAATGCGGGGAGAATCTGTGCGATAATCGCCTAAGCCGTTCGGTGCGCGAATCGGGACGCGGAGGATCGCGACCTAACCGGATCGGATTCGTGAAATCCGATGGCGCTGGCGCAAATTCCGGCAGCTGCTATCTTGAATTAAGCGAAGACCCCGCGAAACTTCGGTTATGAACGATATTCGTCAACGGTTGCTCGATAAATTGATCGAGTTGGAAACGGCGGCGGCCGGTCGCTCCGGTTCGTCGGGCAAACCGGATTTAATGAGCTTGTTCCGGGAAATAGACGACTTGTCGGGCGAACTGTCGGAAGCCGCCGATCCGGCGTTGCGGCATTATCTCACCCGCAAGAGTTATCAGAAGGCTCGTATGTTGTTGCAAGGCCGGGACAGCGAGAACGAAACGGGCGACTGCCTTCGTTCGAATCCGCGTTCCGCTCGATGATCGACGATACCATTGCCGCTGTCGCTACGGCCGTCGGCGAGGCGGGACTTGCGGTGATTCGAGTTTCCGGCCCGGAATCGTTCGCGATCGCCGGCCGATGTTTCCGACCGTTGGGACCCCAGAAAATTTCGCTGCCGGACGTGCCGTCTCATACCGTTCATTACGGTAAAATATTCCGGCGAAACCGAGCCGTGGACGAAGTCTTGGTATCGGTGTTGCGCGCTCCTCGGACCTACACCCGGGAAGACGTGGTCGAGATCTCGTGCCATGGCGGGACGGTGCCGACCAAAGCCGTTCTCGAAACCCTGTTGGAGCAGGGGGCTCGACTCGCCGAGCCGGGAGAATTCACGCGGCGGGCCTTTCTGAACGGCCGGATCGATCTGACCCAGGCCGAGGCCGTGGCCGATGTCATCCGGGCTAAAACCGATCTGGCTCTCGTCGCCGCCAACGAACAATTGGCCGGCAAACTTTCCCGGCGCATCGAATCGCTTCGGAACGAGCTGCTTGCGGTGTTGGCTCACTTGGAAGCTCATATCGATTTTCCGGAGGAAGACATTGCTCCCGACGATCAAACTGAAATGACCGGAAAAATACGCCGCGCCATTCAGTCCATGGATCGGCTGCTGGTTTCGGCTACCGAGGGGAAGATACTTCGTCACGGGATTCGCGCCGTCATCGTCGGGCGGCCCAACGCCGGAAAATCTTCGTTGCTAAATTGCCTGCTGGATCAGGATCGGGCGATCGTATCCCGGGTCGCCGGCACGACTCGGGATACGATCGAGGAGACGGCCAATATCCGAGGCATTCCCGTCGTGTTCGTCGACACCGCCGGGCTGCGAACTTCCGGCGACGCGGTCGAACGAGAGGGCATGCGCCGCAGTTTGGAAAGCGCTGCGAAAGCCGATCTGATTATTATGGTCGTCGATGCGACTCGAGTCGCCGACCCGGAAGAAGCGGAACTGACTCGGCAACTGAATTCCGCCGTCCGGTTTACGATTCTGAATAAAATCGATCTGCTCGATTCCGGGTCTGAAGGAAGCGCTCGGGTTCGGTCACGACCGGATGTTCTGCCGGTCAGTTGCCTGACCGGCGAAGGAATCGAAACGCTCAAGGACGCCATTAGCGAGAAGGTGTGGCAAGGCGGCTTGGCTGGGGGGCGTGCGGAAGTGGCGATTAATCGCCGTCATCAGCACGCCTTGGAGCGGGCCCGGAAAGCCTCGAAAACGGCGTTGGATTCATTAACGGCCGGCCGGACTCTCGAACTGGTGGCTTTGGATTTGCGGATCGCCACCGACGCCGTCGGAGAAATCGTGGGTAAAACCTCCACCGACGATTTGCTGGACTTGATATTCCGCGAATTCTGTCTCGGGAAATAATCCGGTTCTCGCCCGGAATCGTCTTCGGTTCACGATTGTCTTGCGGAGCGGGGGCGCCGCACTTTCCTCAATCGCGGTGCCGGCGATCCGAACCCGGGAACGGCCGGGCGATGAACGATCGGCGGCTCGGCTTTCCCTCGTTTCGGCAATCTTCCCGAATCGAGCTCGGCGCCGTGCGGCACCTTCCGGAGAAAAGGCTTTTCATAACTCGGCGATCCTTCATCATGGGGGCTTGATCCCAGGTCTTTGCTGCCTGCAGGTGAAACCGGGCGAGTCCGTCGTATCGAGCGCATGAGTGATAACCAGTCGAGTGTGGATCAGGAACGCCGCATGATCCAGGCGGCCCAAAGCCAGGGCCGTTTTGCGGCTATCAAGACATACACCCGCCTTTCCGGTCCGGGATGGTTGCAAAGCGCCATTACCTTAGGCGGCGGATCGCTTTCCTCCAGTTTGTATCTCGGGATTCTGGCCGGCTTCGGCATGATGTGGTTGCAACCCTTCGCCATGGTGCTCGGCATCCTGATGCTCGGTTGCATTTCTTACGTGACGCTGTCGACGGGGGAGCGGCCTTTTCAGGCGATTAATCGGCATATCAACCCCGTGTTAGGGTGGGCTTGGGCGATCTCGGCGCTGGCCGCCAATATGGTTTGGAGCTTGCCGCAATTTTCGCTGGCGACCGGAGTCGTGCAACAGAATCTGGCGCCCGGATGGTTCGGGGAAGGGCAGTATCAGGTACTGATTTGCGTCGTGATTCTGATTCTGACGGTAGGCATCACGTGGAGTTACGGGAGCGGAAGCCGCGGCGTTCGGATTTACGAAACCATCCTGAAATTGATGGTCGCCATGATCATCATCAGTTTCCTCGGCGTCGTGCTCAAACTGGCTGTTTCGGATTCCGGCGTCGCCTGGGGGGAGCTTTTCGCCGGCTTCATTCCAGATTTGAGCCGCATCAATTCGCCCGCTCCCGGTTTCGTTCCGATGTTGGAGGCCATTCCCGAAGCGGCCCGGACGTACTGGGAGGGATTGATCGTGAACCAGCAACGAGACGTGATGATCAGCGCGGCCGCCACGGCGGTCGGGATCAATATGACCTTTCTGCTCGGTTACTCGCTCCTGGCCCGGGGGTGGGACCGGAATTTCCGGGGGTTGGCGGTTTTCGATCTTTCGACCGGAATGTTTGTGCCCTTTGTGGTAGCCACCAGTTGCGTGGTCATCGCGGCCGCCAGTCAGTTCCACCTCAAACCGGCGGCCGGTTTTTTAGGCGAGCAGGACGCCGCCGGCGAGTTGATCGTTCCCTCCGCCAAGATTTCCCAGGCTTTCCAGTCTCAGATCAAAAAACGGAACGAGAAATTGGCGGCCGACGGGAGCGGCGAGGTGGAAGTGACCGAGGCCGAGAAAAAACTGATCGCCACTCTCGTAAAGCGTGACGTCAACGAACTGGCGCTTTCCCTGGAACCGTTCACCGGATCGGGATTCGCGCACTGGATCTTCGGCCTCGGTGTGGTGGGTATGGCGTTGTCCACGATTACCATTCTGATGCTGATTTCCGGGTTCGTGATCTGCGAGATGTTCGGCTTGCCGCGATCCGGTTGGCCGTTCCGATTGGGCTGCCTGGCCGCTTGCACGGGAGTGATCGGCCCTTTCGTCTGGAAGGACGACGCCACCGCTTGGCTGGCGGTGCCCACTTCGGTATTCGGCATGTCGCTGTTGCCGATCGCCTACATTTCCTTCTTTCTGTTGTTCAATCAGAAATCGTTGCTCAAGGAGCATATGCCCGTGGGCCGGTCGCGTTGGATCTGGAACGGATTACTGTTTGTTGCGGCCCTCGTAGCGACCGGCGCCAGCTTGTACGCCATTAATCAGAAGGCTGGTTTTTGGGGTTGGGTCGGGGTCGGCGGACTGTTGTTGGCGGCGTTGATCGGACACCTGCTGAAGCCGAGGGTTTCGACCGGCGGCGGTGAGGGGAATCGACCGGGTTGAGTTGAAACTGAAAGCGGCCGCCCGGCGCAACGCGCGGGTCTTCCGATCGGTCGTTTCGTCCGGAGGGATTAGTTTCTGCAAGCGCAACTGAATGAGTTCGGATCAAGCACCGGAACCATCCGAATCGGAGCCGGCTTCGCCCGCTCCCCTGGACCGTCAGGATCAGGAGCCGCCGGCCGGCACTCCCTCCGCTTTTCTGGCGATCGTTTTTTCCGCCCTGATGGGCGGGATGGGGTGGGGTATCGGCGCGTCCTACGGCGGCGTAGCCGGTGCGATGACCGCCGGCGCGGCGACCGGACTGGCGATAATTTTTCTGTACGGCCGTGAACTGACTTCCCTTCCGGCGGCGAGAGCGGTGGCGTTGACGACCGTCGTGATGAGTTTCGGTTCCGTCATGGCGTTCGAACAATCACTCGGGTTGACTCAGCGCGCCGAACTCGTCGGCAATTCGGAAGCTCTGATCTGGGGCTTGGTGGGCCTTTTCGTCAAGGGAGGCATTTGGATCGCCTTGGCCGGAATTTTTTTCGGCTTCGGGGTGAGTCGCGTTCGGCACTCCTTGCCGGCGATACTGGTGTTGCTGGCCGTATTGATCCCATTCTACTACTGGGGCGTCTCCTGGATTAACGGCCCTTTCGAACCGGGCGAGGAAATATTGCCGATCGTTTATTTTTCCGATTCCTGGCATTGGTTTCCGGACACCGAATTGGCTCCCCAGCCGGAACGATGGGGGGGCTTGCTGCTGCTATTGGCCGGCAGCTTCGTTTATGCCGTGATCCGGCAAGATCAATTGACTGTCCTGTTAGGATTGTTCGGTTTTTTGGGCGGGGGATTCGGCTTGGTTTTGGCGCAGGGCGCTTCGGCTTTGTTGGCCTGGAATCCCGAATGGCTCGACACCGGCTGGCTTTCCGGGGAAGGGATCGGGACGGTAGTTTCCAAACTCGACCAGGGGGAGTTGACGTGGATTCTTTTCGGAATGGTTTCCGGTGTGATTCTGGGCTTGGGGGTCCGTTTCAACCAAGGGTTGCTGGCGAGAGGCGGGGAACGTCCGAAATCGGAATTGACGCCGGTTCAGGAATGGATGTTGCTTTCGACTTTTCTGACGGTATGGCTGTATCGCGATTTCTTCGATTACCCTCCTGTCGAATCCTTCATTAACGAACCCGTCCTGATGGCGTTGTTGCCGCTCTTCGCGATTCTGTCCGGGCGGATGTGGCCTTACTTGATCGCGCTGCCCTTGACGGTGCTCGCTATCGCGGGGCTGACGATTCAGGAGGTCGCCTATCAAGAGCGTCAGCTGGACGCCTGGTCGGCCTATATCTGGGGCGGGGCCATTCCGGTTCTGCTCGCTTTGGCCGCCTCGATGGTGCTGCGGGTCGTCGGGCGTTACGACCAGAGCGGGCGCGAGATGGCTCGCTGGGCGTCGTTGTGCCTGATCTGGATCCTCTTTTGCCAGGATTTCATCCGTTTCGGTTTTACGTTGCCCTGGCGGCCTCCGGCGGATTGGGGGCCGCACTCGTCGTCTTCGGTAGTGTTCACGGTTTCGTTATTGCTGCTTACCTTGACGTTGTTGTTTTGTTCCCGGGCGGCGCAGTTTTCGTCGCCCGGGACTTCGAAGGCCGCCGCTCGAACTTAGTCGCGATCATCGTTAATTCCGGGAACTCATCGGGTGGTTATGAAATATGTCAATCTCGGCACGTTACTTGGTTGGAGCCTGATCGTTATGTTCATTCCTAATCCGGCGCCGGCCGCAGAGCGGCCGATTATCGATTTCACCGGTTTCGACCGGGATATCCGCCCCCAGGACGATTTTTTCGGGCACGTCAACGGAACCTGGCTCGAAAACACGCCCATCCCGGCCGACAAGACCCGTTGGGGCTCGTTCGTGATCCTCGCCGAAGAAAGCCGCGACGCCGTGCAGGCGATCATCGAAGAACTCGGGCGGAGCGATCAGGTGGAACTGGGTTCCGTCGAACAGAAAATCCGGGACCTCTATCGGAGCTATTTGGACGAGGAACGGATCGATCGTTTGGGAGCCGCGCCGTTGGCCGAGGACCTAGCGGCTATCGACCGCCTGAGAGAGAATCATTTCGGAACGGAATGGGCCCAGGCCGTCCGCCAGGGCATCGGCCGCCCCTTTTCGTTCGGCGTCAATCAGGACTCCAAGGAATCGACGCGTTACGTCGTCTACTTTTCTCAGAGCGGACTGGGATTGCCGGATCGGGATTATTATTTCCAGTCCGGGGAACGGTTCGATCGGATCCGGCGGCTCTACCGGGAAATGCTGGCGAAGTTGTTTGCGTTGGCGGAGTTGCCGGACGGCGAGCGGCGGGCCCGTTCGGTGTACGATTTGGAGCGTTCGATCGCCGAAGGGCATTGGACGAGAGTGCAAAATCGCGATCGGCTCAAGACCTACAATCGCCATAGCCCGGAGGAATTGCGCGCCCTGTTGCCGGCTTTTGACTGGGACGGTTATCTGGCGGGGAGCGGCATCGCCGAAGAAACCCGATTTATCGTTCGGCAACCTTCGTTCTGGAACGAGATGAAAGGGGTGTTGGAGCGAACTTCGCTCGAGGTCTGGAAAGACTATTACCGGGCCCGGCTGTTGGTCGATGCGGCGCCCTATCTCAGCCACGAGTTTTTTCAGGCTTACTTCGCCTTTTATTTCGGTGTGCTGGGCGGGCAACAGGAACCGGAACCCCGGGCCGCCCGAGGCGTTCACTTGGTCAACCAAGTCTTGGGCGAGATGGTCGGCCGGGAATACGTCAAACGTCATTTTTCCCCGGCGGCCAAGACGCGAATGCTGGAGTTGTGCGAGAATCTGCGCCGGGCGATGGCTCAGAGCATCGACGCACTGGAGTGGATGGACGAAGAAACCAAGCGGGAAGCGCGGCGCAAGCTGGCCAAGTTCCGGGTCAAAATCGGGTATCCCGACCGCTGGCGGGATTATTCGGCGTTGGCGATCCGGCCCGGGGACTTGCTGGGTAATCTGCGGCGGGCCAGCGAATTCGTTCACGCTCGCCAGGTGGGCAAGCTGGGCAAACCGATCGATCGGGAAGAATGGTTCATGAATCCCCAGACGGTGAACGCCTACTACAATCCGAGCATGAACGAGATCGTGTTTCCCGCCGCTATTTTGCAGCCTCCCTTTTTTCATCCGGCGGCCGACGACGCGGTCAACTATGGCGCGATCGGGATGGTCATCGGCCATGAAATCGGTCACGGCTTCGACGATCAGGGACGCAAGTCCGACGGGGACGGCAACTTGCGCGACTGGTGGACCGAAGGGGACGCCGAAGCCTACGAAGCGAGGACGGGAAAGTTAGTGGAGCAGTACGGCAACTACGAACCGCTCGAGGGTCAATTCGTGAACGGGCTGCTTACTTTGGGGGAAAATATCGGAGATCTCGGCGGGCTTACTCTGGCGTGGCGCGCCTGGCAACTATCGCTTCAGGGCCAAGAACCTCCGAAGGTCGAGGGCCATCCCGGTGCCGAGCGGTTTTTCTATGCTTACGCTCAGATTTGGCGGCTGAAAACGCGGCCTGAAATGATCGTCCGGCGCTTGAAAACCGATCCCCACGCTCCGCCCCGGTTTCGAGTTATCGGCCCCTTGTCGAATTTCCCGCAGTTTTACGAGGTTTTCGGCGTCAAGGCCGGCGACGGCATGTGGCGCGCTCCGGAAGAACGCGCCAGCATTTGGTAACCGATCGGCCGGGGACGGATATGAATCGGGCAGCATCGCAGTCGAAGGGATTTCCGTTCGCTCGAGGGCGATCGGGGCCGCCGGTGCGATGTTGGGCCTGGGCGTGCTTGCTCGGATGGTCGGCTGTCGCCGCCGAACGAACCCCCTGGACGTCGGGGCGAGTGACCGGTTCTCCCGAACCGCCCCCCGCATGGCGGGTCGAACGGATTTATCCGGAATTGGAACTTCACAAACCAATCGATCTGACCTTCTTGCCGGGAAGCCGGGAACTTTGCATCGTCGACAGTCATTGCAAGATCTGGCGAATCGATATTTCGGTCGACCCGCCGGCGAAAAACTTGCTGTTGGACTTGCGTCAAGTTCATCAGCCGGTCGGCAGCGTCCTGGGATTTACCTTTCACCCCGATTATCCGGCTCGGCCCTACGTGTACGTTAATTACAACGAACCCGGTTCGCGAGAAGAGGGAGCGTATCTCGCCCGGTTTACGTTGAGCGGCGCCCGGCCGGTTCAAGTCTTGCCCGAGAGCAAGAAAGTGTTGCTTCGTTGGGCCAGCGGCGGTCATAACGGTTGCGCTCTAGCTTTCGGCCCCGACGGCTATCTGTATTTTTCCACGGGCGACGCCGCCCCGGCCTATCCTCCCGACAGCCGGTATTATACCGGGCAGAACAATGCCGACATTCTCTCCTGCATCCTCCGCATCGACGTCGACGTTCCCGGGGCAGGCGAGCCGTATGCCGTGCCTCCCGACAATCCGTTTCTCGGAGAGCCGGGCGTTCGTCCCGAGATCTGGGCGTTCGGGTTTCGCAATCCCTTCCGCATCGCTTTCGACGCCCGCAAGGGCGACTTGTGGGTCGGCGACGTCGGGTGGGAGATGTGGGAGATGATCTACCGGATTCGGCGGGGCGGCAATTACGGCTGGGCGTTGACCGAGGGTCCCAACCCTCATATCCCGCTGGCGGTCGAAGTCGTTCCCGGCCCCGGGCCGATCCTTCCGCCAGTAGCGGCGCATCCTCACAGCGAGGCGGCCAGCATCACCGGCGGTCAGGTCTATTACGGCGAGCGTTATCCGGAACTCTTCGGAGCCTATATCTACGGCGATTGGGAAACCGGCCGGTTCTGGGCGTTGAAGAACCAGGAAGATCGCATCGTCTGGCATCGTGAATTGTGCGACACCCCGCTCAAGCCGATCGCCTTCGCGTTGGATCCCCGGGGCGAATTGGTGATTCTGGATCATAACGGCGGGCTTTACCAATTGGCGCCGAATCCGGAACGCGGGAGCGCGGCTGACTTTCCGACAAGGTTAAGCGAAACCGGACTCTTCGTTTCGGCGGAGCGGCACCGCCCGGCTCCCGGAGTCGTGAGTTACCGGATCGAGGCGCCGATGTGGAACGATTTCGCCACGGCCCAACGGCTGATCGCCGTGCCCGGTTTGGAGTCGATGGCGACCCGGGGCGGCGTGCCGGATATCGCGGGCGGCAATTGGCGGTTTCCGTTGGATACCGTGTTGGTTCGCACCTTGTCCCTGGAGCGGCGTTTGGGAGACCCGGCGACGGCCCGGCGCATCGAGACGCAAATCCTGCATTGGAACGGCCAGGCGTGGAATCCCTATACCTATCGTTGGAATGAGGCGCAAACCGATGCCTCGCTCGTGGCCATGGAAGGCGCGAACGATACGTTTGTCGTCGCCGACGAACGGGTTCCGGAAGGACAGCGGGAAATACCCTGGCGCTTCCATTCCCGAGCTGAGTGCCGTCGCTGCCATAACGCTTGGGCGGGCGAACCGTTGACGATGAACCGGTTGCAACTCGGGTCCGGCGATCGCAGCGAATGGCGGCGGTTTATCGAGCTCGGGTTGTTAGCGGCTCCGGGCGGCGCTGCCCGTTCGTCTCCCCGACTGGTCGATCCTTACGACGAAGGGCAGACTCTGGCCGATCGGGCCCGGAGTTGGTTGCACGTCAATTGCGGCACTTGCCATAAATTCGGAGCGGGCAGCAGCACGGCGGCGCAATTCAACATTCAGAAGTCGCTGCGGCAATCCCGGGCGCAAGACGTGGCGCCGGCGCACGGTGATTTCGGTTTGCCGGAAGCGAAGATTATCGCCAGCGGCGAAGCTCAGCGGTCGACGTTGGTTTGGCGGATTTGCACTCAAGGCCCGGGGCGCATGCCCTCGATCGGTTCCCGGTTGGTCGACGAACGAGGCGCGGCGGCGCTGATGGCCTGGATCGATCAGATCGAGCGGGAACCGGAACCGGAACGGCAACAGAACGCGGAACCGGAACCCGCCGCTTCGCCGAACGAGGGATCGTCAGGGAACCCGAAGCGGGAGCCGGGGGCGGCGGTGAAGAACGCGGAACGGAAAGCGTGGGCCGCCGTGTTGGCTTGGGAACCCGACCGGGACGGGATTCGGCAGTTGTTGAGCGACCCGTTAGGCGCTCTGGCCTTGAAGCAAGCCGCTTACGAAATTGAAGACGCGCATCCCGAGTTTCGGACGACGGTAGGTCGGGTGGCCAACGAGGACGATCGCCATGCCGTCAGAGAGTTGTTTCGGCCTTGGTTGCCGCCGGGCGAACGGCAGCCGGTTTTGGGATTCGATATTCGCCCTGAAACGATTTTGGCGTTGGAGGGCGACGCTGCCCGCGGCCGGGAGATCTTTTTCGGCAAGGCTCGTTGTTCGGAGTGTCATCGTCAGGAAGGATAGGGCAAAGCTTTAGGCCCCGATCTGGGGGAGAGCGCGGCCCGGTATGGAAGGGAACAACTGCTCGAACACATTATCCGGCCGTCGCAACTCATTGCGCCGGAATTCCGCACGGTGTCCGTCATGCTGGACGATTTCGAAGAGTTGAGCGGAATGATTCGCGAATCGAACGACGAAGAATTGGTTTTGATCGATGCGACTCTCACGGACCATCGGGTTTCGCGCTCTAAGATCATTCAGCTCGACGAATCTTCTTTGTCGAGCATGCCGGAAGGTTTGCTGGCGGCATTGACGGCTCGAGAAGCGGCTGATTTGTTGGCTTGGCTTGATTCGTTAGCTCCGGAAAAACCGGAATAGCCGGATCGTCTCGAGAAGGGATAGACCGTTCCTAAGCGGAGCGATTAACGACCGCGCTAACTTGGGGAACTACAATGGCGGCCGGAAATAAACCCGATGCGTCGGAACACCGTTCTCCGTTCTCCGTTCTCCGCCAGGATTCGACCCGTCGGGAGACGTTGATTTTTATGTCGGTTCGGGTAATCTTTGGCGTCAGTACCGAGCACGGCAGGCGGTGTCCGCCGGACAAGCTCGTCGGTGTCGGTTAGCTAATCCGGCGGCAAAACGATGAATCTGATCGGATCGCGATTAGCCATGATTCCACTCGTCGGTACGAAATCGGTTTTGCTGCTGACGTTAGGGGCTTGGGCATTGTCGGGGGATGGCCGGCTCTCGCCGCCGAGCGAATTCCCTGGACTACGGGGAGGGTGACCAGCTCTCCCGAGCCTCCTGCCGCCTGGCGGGTCGAACAGGTTTACCCGGCACTGGAATTATATAAACCGATCGATCTTACTTTCTCTCCGGGAAGCCGGGAATTGTTCGTCGTCGACAGCCACTGCCGGATTTGGCGGCTCGATACCCGGACCAGTCCCCCGGCGAAAAGTTTGTTGTTAGATCTTCGCCAGGTACATCAGCCGGTTAACACGGTGCTGGGATTTACCTTTCATCCCGATTATCCGGATCAGCCGTATCTGTATGTTAATTACAACGAACCGGGGCCGAAAGCGCAGGGATCCTATCTCGCTCGATTCACGGTGGATTTGACCTCGACGCCCCAAGCCGTCCCCGAGAGCAAAAAAGTGTTGATTCGATGGGCCAGCGGGGGACACAACGGTTGCGCTCTCGTCTTCGGACCCGACGGTTATCTTTATTTTTCCACCGGCGACGGCTCCCCGCCTTATCCTCCCGACGGCCGGTATTTTACCGGCCAGAATAATTCCGATATTCTCTCCTGTATTCTTCGCATCGATGTGGACCGTTCGGACCCGGGCAAGCCTTATGCCATTCCTCCTGACAATCCGTTTCTCGGGAAACAAGGGATCCGGCCTGAGATTTGGGCTTTCGGATTACGTAATCCTTTCCGCATCGCTTTCGACGCCCGCACGGGGGATTTGTGGGCCGGCGACGTGGGGTGGGAGAAGTGGGAAATGGTCCATCGAATTCGGCGTGGCGGCAATTACGGCTGGGCGTTGAAGGAAGGCCCCAATACGGAGATTTCGACGGCGATCGAAATCGTTCCTGGTCCTGGTCCGATCGTACCGCCTTTAGCGGTTCATCCTCGTAGCGAAGCGGCCAGTATCACCGGCGGGCAGGTATACTACGGCGAGCGATATCCGGAACTCTTCGGAGCCTACATCTATGGTGATTGGGTAACCGGCCGGTTTTGGGCGTTAAAGAACGAGGAAGATCGAGTCGTCTGGCATCAGGAACTATGCAACACCTCAATTAAGCCGATCTCTTTCGCCTTGGATCCTCAGGGAGAGTTATTGATCCTGGATTATAACGAAAAGAAAACGGCGGGCTCTATCGCTTGGTTCCCAATTCGGCCGCCGGGAGCGATTCGGACTTTCCTACTCGGTTGAGCGAAACCGGGTTGTTCGAATCGGTAGCGGAGCATCGGCCGGCGCCCGGAGTAGCGGCTTACCGGATCAGGTCGCCGAAGTGGAACGATTTCGCGATAGCGCAATGGTTGGCGGCCGTGCCCGGAGCGCAGTCGATGACCATTCGGGATGGAACTTCGAACCTCGCGGGCGGTATTCCGGACGTTCCGCTGGATACCGTGTTGGTTCGTACGCTGTCGCTCGAAAACCAGCTCGGGGAAGCGGCGACGGCCCGGCGCGTCGAGACGCAAATCCTGCATTGGAACGGCCAAGGGTGGAATCCTTATACCTATCGCTGGAACGAGGAACAAACCGACGCCTCGTTGTTTGGAAGCGAAGGCGCGAGCGAAACGTTCATCGTCGCCGACGAACGGGCTCCGGAAGGAAGACGGGGAATCCCTTGGCGATTTCACGCCCGAGACGAATGCCGTCGTTGCCATAACGATCGGGCGGGCGAAACGTTGACGATGAATCGCATGCAGCTCGGGGGCGGCGACCGAAGCGAATGGCAGCGGTTTATCAAGCTCGGTTTGTTGGAAGATGCGGCGGATCCTCCCCGGGTCGCCCGGCTGGTCGATCCTTACGACAAGCGGGAACCGGTTGCCGAACGGGCTCGCAGTTGGTTGCACGTCAATTGCAGTCCCTGCCACCGATCCGGGATCGTCGGTAGTACGGCGGCGCTCTTCGATATTCAGCAACCGCTCCAGGAATCCCGGACCATCGACCGGTTGCCGTTGTATGGCGATTTCGGTTTGCCGGAAGCGAGGATCATTGCTTCCGGCGATCCTCATCGGTCGTTGTTGGTTTGGCGGATCGGCACCGAGGGCCCCGGCCAGATGCCTTCGGTCGGTTCCCGGTTGGTAGACGAAAGCGGCTTGGCGGCGATCATGGCTTGGGTCAATGGACTCGAGCGGGAACCAGGCGAATTGCCGAACGAGGGCCCCGACCGAACGGTCGCCGCGGGATCAGGGGGGCGAGTTGACGAAGACACAGCGGAATACTCTGGCCGGCGACCTGGCCTGGCGACCCGAGCCGGACGGGATCCAATCGTTGTTGAGCGACGCCCCAGGCGCCTTGGCGTTGCTGCAAGCCGCTTTGGAGACCGAAGACGCGAATCCCGATTTTCGGACGACAGTCGCTCGCCTCGCCAGCACGAACGACCGGCACCCAATCCGCGAGTTGTTTCGACCTTGGTTGCCGCTGAGCGAACGGCAGCCGATTTTGGGATTCGATTTTCGTCCTGAAACGATCTTGGCCCTGGAAGGCGACCTCGGTCGCGGGAGGGAGATCTTTTTCGGCAAGGCTCGTTGTTCGGATTGTCATCGACAGGAAGGACAGGGCAAAGCTTTAGGCCCCGATTTGGTGGCGAGCGCGGCCCGGTATGGCAGGGAACAACTGCTCGAACACATTATCCGGCCGTCGCAACTCATCGCACCGGAATTCCGCACGGTGTCCGTCATGCTGGACGATTTCGAAGAGTTGAGCGGAATGATCCGCGAATCGAACGACGACGAATTGATTCTAGTCGATGCGACGCTCACGGAACATCGGATTTCGCGTTCGAAGATCATTCAGCTCGACGAATCTTCTTTGTCGAGCATGCCCCAAGGCATGCTGGCGACCTTGACGGCTCAAGAGGCGGCCGATCTCTTGGCTTGGCTCGTTTCGTTGGCACCGGAAAAACCGGAAACCAAATAGGGATTGTCAGAACGGATCGTTTCGGGTTAGCATCGGCCGCATCACCCGATAACCATGGTTAATTGGATCTCTTTTGATGTTCGGCGGCTCGGCAGAATGGGACGGAGCTGGTTCGGGAAGTTCGTAGGTTCCGGCGTTTTGGCGGTTTTTGTTACTCTCGCCAGTGCCGATTCCGAGTCCTTGAATCCTGAATCCGTGGAATTCTTCGAATCGCGGATCCGTCCGGTGCTGGCTCAGGAATGCTATCAATGCCATAGCCAGGCCGGCGAACGGAAAGGGGGATTGCTGTTGGATCATCGGGCGGGTTGGCAAGCCGGGGGAAATAGCGGCCCGGTTATCGTGCCCGGCAAACCGGCGGAGAGCTTGTTGTTGCGCGCCATCCGCCACGAGGACGAAGACTTGAAAATGCCGCAGGCCGGCGCCCAGCTGGACGAGGCGATTATCCGGGATTTCGTCCGTTGGATCTCTTTGGGGGCTCCCGATCCGCGAGACGCTCCGCCTTCGCCGGAGCAATTCGCCGAAGATACGGATTGGAAAGCGGTCATGCAGCGGCGCAAGAATTGGTGGAGTTTTCAACCCGTTGCTAATCCGTCGCCGCCCGCCGCCGACTGGTCGGATCATCCCGTCGATCGGTTTTTGCAAGCGAAACGGGAAATCGCCGGTTTGGACCCGGTCGAGCCGGCCGATGCCCATACTTTGGTTAGAAGGCTGTATTTCGCGCTGATCGGACTGCCGCCGTTGCCTGAGCAAATTAGCGCATTCGTAGCGGATCACGCCGAAGACCCCGAACGGGCGGTCGAGGCCTTGACGGAAGAACTATTGGCCAGTCCGCAGTTCGGAGAGCGATGGGCTCGGCATTGGATGGACTGGATTCGTTATGCGGAATCTCACGGTTCGGAAGGGGACCCGCAGATCGGCAACGCGCATCTGTATCGCAATTACATTATCCGGGCTCTTAATAGCGATACTCCCTATGATCAACTGGTACGCGAACACGTCGCCGGCGATCTGTTGGAGGCTCCCCGATTCAATCGGGCTTTGGGGATTAATGAGTCGGTGATCGGAACGGCGCATTGGCGGATGGTCTTTCACGGTTTCGCTCCGACGGACGCGCTGGACGAGAGAGTCCGGTTCACCGACGACCAGATCAACACCTTTTCCAAAACCTTCCTGGGATTGACCGTTTCCTGCGCTCGTTGCCACGACCATAAGTTCGATCCGATCAGCCAACGGGATTATTACGCGTTTTTCGGGGTTCTCGGTTCGGCGCGGCCGGGGCGCAAACCGATCGATACTCCGGAACGGCTTTATCTCAATCGCGATCGGTTAGCCGAAAAGAAACCCGGAATCATGGCAGCGCTGGCGGAAGATTGGCTCGGCTCCCTGACCGACCTGGAGGCTCGCTTGGCTCCGGGAGCGCAACTGGTGGCCGAGGCTAAAGGGGATCAAGATCTGTTGCATTTGCTGCATGCGATCGATCGGGACGCCGCCGGGGAAAAACCCTTCGAGGAAACCTGGAAGGCCTTGAGCGACGCCTGGTTGGAAGCCCGTCGGCAATGGGCGGAACATGTCGAACGGGATTATCCGCAACGGTGGCGCCTGTACCGCGAAGAGGACGCGAAGCGATGGTTCTCCGAGGGGGTGGGACTCAAACCGGGATTGGCTTCGCCGGGAGAATTCAGCGTGGCGCCGGAGGGCGAATCGGCGTTATTAGGGATTTATTCCGGAGGGGTCTTTACTCATCTGCTGTCGTCCAAGCACGGCGGCCGATTCACTTCGCCGGATTATCGGTTGGACCAGGAATACGACGTCTGGCTGCGCGTGCGCGGCGACAATCGCGCCATGACGCGTTATGTCGTTCAGAATTATCCTCGGAGCGGAACGGTTTATCCGGTGCGGGAGTTGCGGGGCGATAACGGTCGATTCTGGCGGTGGGAGCGGTTTTCGCTGGATTATTGGACGGGAGACGACGTGCACTTTGAAGTCACCACCGGCAGCGACGCCCCGTTATTGGTTCGTAACGAACCGCGCTCCTGGTTCGGCATTCGCGAAGCGGTCGTGAGTCAGAAAGGCGGCCCCCGGCCTCCCGATCGTTCCTGGAACGAATTGGCGCCGATTTTTGACCAGTTGGGAACCGAAACTCCCGGCGGCCGGAAAGCGGTGGCTGACGCTTATGCGGCTGCCGTGAGCCAAGCGTTAACCGACTGGAAGGAAGGCCAGATTACCGATGCTCAGGCAGACCTGCTCGACGTCTGTTTGCGCCTGGGACTGTTGCCCAATGCCTTGGAAAGTTTGCCTGCGGCTCAACCGCTCATCGCGGAGTGGCGGAAACTGGAAAACGCGATTCCGGTGCCGGTCCGGGTGCCGAGCCTTTCCGAGTGGAAAGGCCGGAATCAACCGCTGTTCGAACGCGGCAATCATCGGCAACCGAAAGAACCGGTTCCCCGCCGTTTTCTGGAAGCGATCGACGATTCGCCTTACGAAACCCGGCTCAGCGGCCGGCGGCAATTGGCCGAGGATTTGTTGCGCGACGACAATCCGTTGCCCCGGAGGGTCATCGTCAATCGCGTCTGGCATCATCTGTTCGGCAAGGGGTTGGTCAGCACGCCCGATAATTTCGGCCGTCTCGGCGCCAAACCGACCCATCCCGAATTGCTGGATCATCTGGCGACCCGGTTCGTCGAACGGGATCGCTGGTCGCTCAAGGGTTTGATTCGTTATCTGGTCACCACTCGCACCTGGCAATTGGACAGTCGCCCGAGCGAGGCCGCGAAAGCCCGGGATCCGGCCAACGATTGGCTGTCTCATTTCACCGTCAGAAGATTGGAGGCCGAAGCGATCCGCGACTCGATGCTGCACGTTTCCGGGGCGCTGGATCTGACGCCTTCCGACCGGCCGGTCAACGGCCGCTCGCCGAAGCGTTCGGTTTATATGAACGTCATCCGCAACCGGATGGATTCCTTTTTGCGCACCTTCGATTTGCCGGTGCCGTTTTCCACTCACGGACGCCGCAACACGACGACGGTGCCGGGGCAGTCCCTGACCTTGATGAACGACGGATTCGTGCAGGATTTGGCCGCTCAATGGGGCAGGCAATTGCGGGCGGAGGCGGCCGAGACGGATCGGACAGCCTTGATCGATTCGTTCTGGCTGCGGGCTTTCGCCTCGGTGCCTTCGCTTCCGGAGCGGGAAATTACTGCGAAGTTTCTCGCCGATCAGGAAGCCGCCTACCAGGAAGACGTGGCCGCGTTGAGCCGGATGCGCCGGGAGAGGGACGAATTAAAGACCCAACACGACGCGTTGTTGACCGCGGCGAGAATTCGATGGCGGGAAGCCAAGCCGGTTGCCGAGAACGACGACGATCCGGCGTTTCTTCAGCCAGTGGCGCAATGGCTGTTCGAGGAGGACGCCAGGGACTCGGTGGGTTCGTTGCACGCGAAACTGGAAGGAGACGCCCGGATCGAGGACGGGGCTTTGGTGCTGTCGGGCAACGGGGCTTTTGCCCGCAGCGTACCGTTGACGAAGGATTTGACGGCAAAGTCTTTGGAAGCGAGAGTACAACTGGACGGATTGAACCAACAAGGCGGGGCGGCGCTGACCGTTCAGAATCGGGACGGCGGAGTGTTCGACGCATTGGTTTACGGCGAGCGGAACAAGCGGTTTTGGTTGGCGGGCAGCGACAATCATCGGCGCACCAAGGATTTTCCCGGCGGTTCCCGGGAAAAGGAGGCCGAAAAAACGCCGATTCACTTTGTAATCGTTTATCGCGAGGACGGTACGGTAGCCGGTTACCGGAACGGTGAACCTTACGGCAAAAGTTATCAAGCCGAAGGCCCGGCTTCGTTTCGCTCTGGCCAGGCCGAAGTCCTCTTCGGTTTGCGGCACGGGAAGCCGAGCGGGGACCGGTTGCTCAAGGGGCGGATTTTAGAGGCCCGGTTGTATGACCGGGCGTTGAGCGCGGACGAGGTCGCGGCGGTGGCCGCGGTGAAGACCGATTTCATTTCCAAACGGAATCTGCTCTCGGTCATGACCGAAGAAGAACGGGAAAACGAAGGGCGATGGGAACGGCGGCTGGCGGTGATCGAGGCGGAGCTCGCTGAAGTGGAGTCTTTGGCGCCAAAAAACGGTGAATCGGAAGTATGGACAGACTTGGCTCTGTCGATCTTCAATATGAAGGAGTTCATCTATGTTCGATAATTCTGTTTTAATCTCGCGAAGAAAAATGCTCGGACAATGTTCGAGCGGTTTCGGCATGCTGGCCTTGGCTGGGATGCTGGGCGGTAAATCGTTGGGACTGCAGGCGGCCCATTCAGCTCGGCGGCACGCGCCCAAGGCTCAGAGCGTGATCCTCTGTTACATGTCCGGCGGAATTTCCCACCTGGATTCCTTCGATCCCAAACCTCGCTTGCAGCGGGAAGCGGGGCAACCCATGCCGGTCAAGATCGAGCGCACGCAATTCAACAACAACGGCAAGATCTTCCCCAGTCCGTTCGAATTCCGCCGCTACGGTCAGAGTGGATTGGACGTGAGCGGCATGTTTCCCCACTTGAGCGACTGCGCCGACGAGTTGGCCGTGGTTCGTTCGATGATCAGTCCGGCCAACGAGCACGCCCAAGGCAATTTCTTTTTGCACACGGGCTTTTCGTTTTTGGGGCATCCGAGCGCCGGCGCTTGGGTCAGCTACGGGCTGGGCAGCGCCAACGAAAATCTGCCGAGTTACGTCGTCTTGGAGAGCGGCAACGCCGTGCCTCCTCACGGCGGAGTGGAACTTTACAGCAACGGGTTTTTGCCGGCGCAACACCAAGCTTCGATCCTTCAGGCCGACGCTCCGGAAGCCGTACCCAATATCCGGCCGCGTCAAGCCCGCGACTTGCAACGGTCACGACTCGATTTCGTCAATCGGATCGACCGGGGTTTCGTGGCCGATATCAAGGGGCATAACAATATCGAGGCGGCGATCCAGAACTACGAGGTGGCTTTCCGCATGCAGTCGGCGATACCCGAGATCTGCGATATCAGCGGAGAGACCGAAGCGACGCGCCAGTTGTACGGTCTGGACGATGCCGATCAGCAAAAAGTCGCTTACGGACGGCAGGCGTTACTGGCTCGCAGACTGGTGGAGCGGGGTGTCCGGTTCATCGAACTTTCCTGTTTGACCGAGAGCATCGGCGCCGGCGGTTCGCCTAATCCCTGGGATCAACACGGCGACCTGGAGCGAGGTCACCGCAGTATGGCCCATCAAGTGGACCAACCGATTGCCGGTTTGATCAAGGATCTCAAGTCGCGGGGTTTGCTGGATCAGACCCTGATCGTGTTTACCGGCGAATTCGGACGAACGCCCTTTTCGCAAGGCTCGAACGGTCGGGACCACAATCCTTTCGGGTTCAGCCTCTGGCTGGCCGGAGGCGGCGTCAGAGGCGGGGCGATCAGGGGAGCTACCGACGAATATGGTTATCATGCGATCGATAAAGTCACGACCGTCTACGATCTTTGGGCGACCGTGCTTCATCAGCTGGGACTCGATCATAATCTCTTGACCTACCGTTATGCCGGCCGCGACGTTCGATTGACCGATGTCCACGGCAACGTGCTGCATGACGTGCTGGCTTGAGTTTTTCGCAGGAGCAGAGTCGATTTAGTTTCTGGGAGCCTGCGGTAAGGCGGACGTTCGCAGGGTAAGAAATCGGTGTCGTCGCAAGGGGCGAGCCGGTTTTCGGCGTCGACTCCGGCGTCGCTTCGCAACCGTTCGAATCAAACTGCCGGGAACGGCTCGGACGATGGGGATTCCACCGAATGGAATAACCGGTACGCGTGAAGTTCCGGGTGCCGTAGCGATGGGGATCGGTGGGAGGAGTTTTTCGGTCGGGGTTGAAAGGAATGACCGGCATGGTCTTGTGGTCGAAAATTTCGCTTAGCGGATTCGAACGGTACCGGTCGCGAGAAGTTCTTTGCCGTCAAGGCAGGGAAAGGTATTCGGGGTGAATTCCGGCAAGAATCGTCCCCGCCGCCGGCTATCTCGGACCTGACCCCTAGTCGCGTTTCAGGAATGGTACGGTCTCGGTTTCGGTCGGCTTGTCACCTGAGGATTCGGACATCGCCGGATTAAATCGAGGCTTCCGAGGGGCGGACAATATCTTTCTCGATCGCTTAGACGCAGGCTTGACGGAAGAAAAGTATTGACCGAGATAATGGGGTAACCTGCTATCTTCCCTCGGATAAGAGTAGAGTTACGAAATAGAAACTCAGATTCCCGTTCCGCCAGCCGGAACCAGAGAAAACAAAATAATGCCTGTTCACTATCGCTATGGCGACTTCCCTCCCGATCAGAGAATCGATTGGTCGAAACTTGCACCGAAACTCGGCCCGACGGCAGCTGCGCTCGCCCGTTTCGACGAGACATTGGGAACCATTCCCGATCCCAACCGGTTGCTTGCCTCCTTGACCATGAACGAAGCCGTGATTTCTTCTCGAATCGAGGGAATTCATGCCACCATGCTGGAAGTTTTCTCCTATGAGGCCGGCCAAGAGCCCCGTTCTTCCTGGCATCGGGAAGACATCCTCGAAATTCTGAATTACCGAGCGGCGCTCGATCATGCCGTTCCGATGCTGAAAACTCTTCCGCTCAGCGGACGAATCATGCGGGAAGCGCACGGGGTACTGCTTCGAGGCGATCGTGGCCGGTCCCTGTCGCCGGGACAGTATCGCAATGTGCCGAATTGGATCGGATGCTCGCCCGATATCGCGGAAGCCATATACATTCCTGTGGCGGTAAACCGGCTGCAAGAATCGATGGCCGCTTGGGAACGCTATATTCACGCCGATACCTATGACCGATTGGTGCAAGTCGCAGTGATGCACGCGGAATTCGAAGCGATCCACCCTTTTATGGACGGAAACGGCCGCATGGGGCGGATGCTGGTGCCCATGTTTTTCTATCAGAAAAACATGATTCAGGCGCCGACGTTCTACGTCAGCGCTTTTCTGGATAATCAATGTGAAGCCTACTACGAGGGATTGCTCGCCGTCTCCCGGGACGACGACTGGACCGGTTGGTGTGGCTTCTTTCTCGATGCGATTCGGAAGCAGGCGGAGGACGATTTAAGAAAAGTTCGAAGGGTTTTCGATCTGTACACCGATATGACCGAAAAACTGCCGGAAAAGACTCGTTCAAGGCATACGGTCCAAGCCGTGGAGTGGATATTCCACAAACCCGTTTTTCGCAGGGCGGACTTCCGTCATAATTTGGGATTATCCGAATCTTCGGCTCGAGGTATTACCCGACTGATGGTCCGTGAAGGAATATTGCGGACGATACCCCCGGAAAAGGGACGCCGGATGGACATTTTTGCCTTTCAGAAACTGTTGGAAATCGCCGAGGGCAAGGAGTTGTCATTCGAGTGAGGCCAAACGGGTTTGCCGCGCACCACGGGGAATTGATCAGTTTTTCCGAATTTCCAGCTGTTCCAGCGATGTCCGTCAGGTCGTCGGGGAAAGGAGACCGAGCCGACAGTAAATCTGACGTGTTTGCCGTCGCTAGCGCTTACTCTTTGCCGATTTCCTCTTTCTCGGGGTTCGCTTCGGGGAATAAAGTGGCGATCAAGAGGTTTTCCCCGCTGAAATACCGGTTCGCCGCTTCTTTGATGCGATCGGGGGTCAAGGCCTGTACCCGGTCCGGAAAGGTCAGAATCCGCTCCAGCGGCAGTTCGTTCCGGGTAGCGTAGCTCAGGTTGCTGAGCCAGAATGAGTTTTCTTTCAACCCTCGTTCGTAATCTCTCAAGTTGGTTTCGATGACCTTGCCGAATACGTCTTCAGAGGGGCCGTTGCCCTTGAGCTCTTCGAAAGCGGACATGGCGACTTTGATGAGATTATCCACTTGATTGGGGTCGCAACCGAAAGAGACGGTGCTGGAATAGTTGCCCTGTGGCCAGCGGTTGAGTCCGCCGGAAATGTTGACGCCGTAGACCCCGCCTTCGTCTTCTCGCAACAACTCCCGCAGGCGGATTTGGAGCGCGTCGATGGCCACCGACAACGCCAGTCGTTCTTCCGGAGACCAAGGGGCCTCTCCGTGAAGGGTCAGCCGAACCGAGCTTTTGGGTTCGAGTCCCTTGTTGATATTCACCCTGACTTTTCCGGTCGCTTTGTCGTCGCCGACGTCTTTCGCTTGCTCCTGTCGTTCGAGATTCGGCAGGCTCGCGAGCCAGGTGGTCGCCAGCGGTTCCAGAATTTCCGGAGTGAAGTTGCCGACGAATAGAAAGGTAAAGTCCGAGGCGTCGCCGAATCGGTCGCGGTAAATCTCGTAGGCACGTTGCGGATTCAGACTTTCCAGAAACTCTTGGTTCAGCGGTTGATGGCGGGGATGGTTTTGATAGAGGGCTTTCTGGACGGCGTCCGAAAATACGACCTGGGGATTGTTGGCGCGATTGGCCACGGCGACCCGGAGTTGCGCCATCATGGATTGAAAGATTTTTTCGTCGGCGCGGGGCGCCGTAAAATACAGATAAGTCAGTTGAAACAGCGTCTCGATATCCTGGGGCGAAGCGGAACCGCTCACTCCTTCCGTGCGTTCGCCGATCGCTGGACTGACGCTGGCGAGTATCCCCGAAAGCTTCTTTTGCAGTTGGATCAAATCGAACGCGCCTACTCCGCTGTTGAAAACGTAATTGGCCGCCATCGAGGCGGTATTGTATTCCTGATCGGCCGCCAGGCTGTGGCCTCCGGGACTGAAGGAAGACATGAGGATCTCGTCGTTTTGAAAATCGGTGGGTTTGAGGACGACGCGGACGCCGTTGGACAATTTCCATTCGGTGACGCCCAGGTCGGCGAGAGTTTTTCGTTCGACGATCGTGCCGGGGGCCGGCGGGTTCGTGACCAGGGGCGCTTCGAGGTCGCCGTCGTCATAGGGCGTGATCTCCAGGTGAGCGACGGCTTCGATGATCTCGAGGATGGTGTCTCGGTCCGGCGCTTCGAGGCCCGGTTTCTCGGGCGAACTGTAGAGAATGATTCGGTTGCCTGCGGTGATCCAGTCGCTGGCGACCTGATTGACTTCCGCTAAATCGATCTCCGGCAGGAAGCTTCGGTAGAGTTCCAGTTCTTTCGCGATGCCGGGGATCGGTTCCTGTTGCAGAAAATTCCGGGTGTATTCGGCGGCGTAAGTCCGGGAATCGGTTTTCTCCCGCTCGGCAAAGGCCGTTTCCATGGAGCGCAGTACGTCTGCCTTGATGCGATTCAGTTCGGAGGGAGTGAATCCGTATTCTTTGACGCGGCGAGCTTCCAGCAACAGGGCTCGGAGTCCTTCTTCGAAAGCGCCTTCTTTCACTTGGGCCATTTGAATGACCACGTCCTTGCTGCGGACCAACGGAGCCTTGGCCATGGCGGCGTACAGGAATGGGGGATCGGCTTCCTGCACGCGTTCGCTCAACCGTCGGTTCAGCATTCCGGTGTACAACCGTTCGACGATTGATTGTCGATAGGCCCCGGCAGTTCCCTGCGGCGTCGGCGGCCGCTTGTACGCGATCTGAATGACACTGGCCTGCAATTCCGGGTCGGTCTCGATCGAGAAGAGGGTTTCCTCGTGATCGGGGACGGGATAGGAGACGCGGGGCGGCGCCTCGTCCGGATTGGCGATTTCCGAGAAGCTGGCGACGATTCGCCGTTCGATTTGTTCCGTTTCGAAGTCGCCGATGGCGACGATGGCCATCAAATTGGGGCGGTACCAACGGCGGTAGAAATCGACGAATTGTTCCCTTGGGGCGGTTTGGATGATTTCGACTTCTCCGATCGGCAGCCGTTCGGCGTAACGCGAGCCGTGAAAGATGACGGGGATCTGCTTGTCGTTGATCCGCCCTTGGGCGCCGCGGCGCGACCGCCATTCTTCGATGACGACCCCGCGTTCCTTGTCGATTTCCTCGGTTTCGAATTCGATGTGTTGCATCCAGTCAGACAGCACCTGAAAGGCGGTCGCGATCACCGTTTCGTCGTCCAATGGAATGTCCAGCATATAGACCGTCTCGTCGAAGGACGTGTAGGCGTTGAGATGGGATCCGAAGCGCATGCCGACGCGTTCCAAAAAGTTGACCAATTCGAGTTTCTTGAAGTTTTTGGTCCCGTTGAACGCCATATGCTCCAGGAAATGGGCCAACCCGAGTTGCGCTTCCGTTTCCATCAAGGAACCGGCGTTGACGATCAGCCGGAACGAAGCGCGATTTTCCGGTTTCCGGTTTTCGCGGATATAGTAGCGCAGACCGTTAGGCAACGTTTTGACGGTGACGGCCGGATCCGAGGGAAGGGGAGTTTGCAGATCGATCTGGGCCGTGGACCGGGGGGAGGCCAGGCAAAGGAGCAATAAGGCGCTGAACAGGATCCTTAGAGTTTTCATGGGATGGAGCCAAACGGCTTCGGTCATGGCGGAGACCTTACCTTGATCCGGTGACGAAGCAAGCTTGAGGCGAGCGGGCCAAACTCGGCTGCGCCGCCGCGGGGATTTACCTTGAATCGAGTGCGGTTAGGTCCATGATGGATGCCATGCCCAAGCTAAGCTTCTACCGGAGGAACTGAGATGGAAGTGGCCGTAATCTGCAGCAATTGCCAGAACGAACTGGTCGTCGACAGCAGTAACGCGGGCGAACCCTTCGAGTGTCCGCACTGCAAGGCGCAACTCGTGATTCCCCAGCAGGAAAATCCGAGCGTTCCGCCGCCGCCCCCCGCTTCGGAAGGAACGACCGAGGAACCGCATTATAGCGTGCCCTTGACCCAGAAACCGGTCGAATCGCTGATCCAGAAGGCCCTGCCGCCGCTCGAGATGGCCAAGGACGGCGAAAAGACAATTCGGATCAAGACGATCCGCCGTTCGGAGTGCGTCGAAGTCGGCAAGGATTTATTCGATCAGAAGGTGACGGCCTTTTTACAACAGATCGGGGAAAAGAATATCGTCGGCGTTCATACGGTCAATTACACCCATCAGGATATGGCCTCGAAGGCGTTGCTCGCCGATTACGGGGTGTTAGTGGTTTACAAGGGGTGAAGGTGGATCTTTCACCGCTGCTCCGGCTCGGTGCCGGCGCGGCGATTTTCGGAGCTTGGCCATGATCGATATTTGGCGCGCTTCGGCGTCCCGTTGTTGGCGCGCTTGGCGGGTTGCCCGGCGCAATCCGGGGATTCTCGTCAGCCATCCGGTGCTGTGGGACTATGACGAGGTTTCGGCCATCGAGATCGCTCCGGGGGTCTGTATCGGAGCCTTTACGGAGTTGGCGGTCAGAGCGCGGCCGGATTCCAGTACCGTTCCCGGGAAATTGCGTATCGGTCCGCGTACCTTGATCGGGAGCGGCGGCAACATCCGGGCCTGTGGCGGGAGCGTCGAAATCGGCGCCGACTGTATCGTGGCCCAGCAGGTATCGCTCGTGGCGGCGAACCATCAGTTTCGTTCCGGAGCGATTTACCGGGATTTGCCCTGGGATGAAAGCCGGCACGGCGTGACGCTCGAGGATAACGTCTGGATCGGCGCGGGGGCGGTGATCTTGCCGGGGTGCCGCGTCGGGCGCAATTCGATCGTGGCGGCGGGCAGCGTCGTGACGAAGGACATTCCCGCGAACGAAATCTGGGGCCATATTCCCGCGCGCTTGATGCGCCGGTTGGATTAGTCTCGAGCTCCGGCCGCCGGGCGTCCGTTCGATCGAACCCGGACGACGGTTGCGGATTATCCCGGCTTTCGGCGAAAGCCGTAACCGCCGGTTCGGAGACGGTCCGCTGGCGTTGAGTCGAGGCGGTGGGCCGGTTCGGATTCGGCGCCGGCAGGAAGGGGCGGGAGCGTTATTTGCGGTAGAAGACGTTGAAGTTGGCGGCGTGTTTTTGCAACGACGGCCATTTTTCGAACAGCTTGAGATCCAGGAATCGCAAGAATTCGGGAATGCGGTTCCAGACCGGATGGCGGGGGAGGATTTTGGCGCCGTAGCCGAGCAGATTGTAGTAGCGGACGCGATAGGACGAGAAGGGTTGGGCGAATTGTTCGAGAGCGCCGAGGAACAAGAGGGATTCGTCGATCCACTGGCGCCGGGAATTGAGCGCGCCGCGGAAGGCGGCGATCACCGGGTTGTGGCCCAAGGGTTCGAAGATGAACACGCATCGGCCCCCGGCCTTGAGCACTCGGGAAAATTCGCGAGCGGCGCCGGGAAGATTGTTGGCCAGATGATGCATCGTCGCCTGGCCCACGACCAGATCGACCGAGCCGTCGGGAAATTCGTCCAACCGGAGCGCGTCGCCGCTGCGGAACGTGAGATTCTGCAAGTCCCCGAATCGTTCCCGCGCCGCGTCGGTATGTCCGTCCCAGTAGTCGATGCCGTAAACTTTCGCTCCCGGGCAGACTCGAGCCAGCCAGCCGGCCAATTGCCCTTGGCCGCAGCAAACTTCGACGACGGTTTTTCCTTCCAGGGACTCCTGAATTAATGCGCGATAGGCGTCGAAGAACAGAACGGTATCGCTGAACGGATAATGGGCGACGGCTTCCCGGACGACTCGTGAGAGCTGGTCGTCGGTCATGGATTGAGGGGCGGTCGCGAGTAATCGGGCGCTTTCCAGTCCGGTTCTTCGAGGGTTTGCGGCAGGTCGGAATAGCGATAGTCCAGGGAGCGTTTGCAGGCGATCATCAGGCCGGCTTGCAGGGAAAAAGTTTTCATGGCGAATTCGCTGTCCCCGTGAAAAAAGAGGAAGGCGATGACGTTGGCCATCCAGAGACTGGACACGATGCAACAAAGCCGCGTAAACAGATCGTCGCAACCGTGCCGCCTCAGGATTTTCATGATGGCGAAGGCGAGATAACTTCCGGCCGCCAGGAAAATCAGCATGAACAGCGTGCCGAACACGCTGGTGTTGACCATTAACCCGATGAAGCCGTTGTAGAACCGGCCCTGGTTCACGTGCATCGTGATATAGGTTGGATCGTAGATGTGCGAGTAGTCCCGGGTCGGCATGGTGAATCCGCGTCCGATCCAAAAGTATTCGGGGATCATTTTCCACCCTTCGATCCGGAGCAGCCGCCGGGTGTTCAAGGTCGCTTCGCCGTTGGCTCGGGCTACGTTTTCGATCCGGATGCCGGGGATGTAGGACAGGGCGCGTTGGGCCGAGAGCGGCAAGTATTCGGCGTATAAAATCAGGGGGATGAGCACGATGATCGTGGCCATCGAAGTCTTGAGGATGTTTTGCAAGTTGTAGAAGCGTTGCGTCCAGCCGAGAAAGAGGCAGGTGATCATCAAGATTAACGACAGGAAACGGTGGCCGGAAAGCAGGCCGACTCCGAAAACGGCCCCGGCGAGCGGCACCAGGTAGAGGGCCTTGCCGGAAAAGAAATCCTCGAGCTTGTAATACAGAAGAATCAACAGCATCAGGCCCAGTCCGATGTAGCTCAGGGACTGGAACCGGCGGATGCCGAAGCGCTGCGCCTGCATTTCGAAATTGGTGGCGTCGCCGGACAGCTCGAAAAATTGCAGGACGTTGCTCCAGAGACCGCCGGCCCACGATAAGGCGAAATCCGAAACCAGGAAACTGAAGGTGAGCAGGCACTGGAGCACATAGAGCTTGATCAGCGTCCGTTCGGGCATGCGTACGAGGACGAACAGCAGCGGGAAAATGGAGCACATCAGCTGCTGAAAATAAAAGCGGCCTCCTTGTTGGTCCGTTCCCATGATGCGCAGGCCGAATCCGCGTTCGGACATCGTGATGATCAAGACCACGCAGTAACAGGCGATGGCGACGAAGAGCCAACGGTATTTCCGGATATAATGCTTGGTGTCGGGGGCGTACCGGCGCAGGGAAATGGTAATGATCAGCCCGGACCAAGCGAGCAGGGCGGCGAATTCCCACAGGTAGGGACGTCCCGGAAAGTACGGCAGAATCAGCGCCGAACTGAACGTGGCGACGGAAAGATAGATGGCCAGTTTCGCATGGTAGGGGATGAGCACCAACCACACGGCGAATACGATCGAGAAGACGAGTAAAAAGGGATTGGAAGCCAGGTTGAAGCCGACGAACAGGGCGAACAGGGCGATGACTCCGAGCCAGAAGACTTGGTCGAAGCGCAGGCTTCGCTCCATGCTGACGCCGGCGGGGCCTCCTCCGAAGTTCTGATCGATAGCGTTCCTTTCCCTAGGGTCGGCGAGCGTTTTGCCGATTCGTCCGGCTTTCTTTAAAACTTTCGTTGCCGAATAGCAATTAATTAATCGGAGGCGCTCGGATACCGAGAGTCCTCGGGTGGCCGGTCGTCAGCCCGGACGGCGATCGGGAGACGGCACGGTAGAGTCTTGATGCCGCAGGCTAACTAGTCGATAATGCCCCGGACGGTTTCCATCACGGCGAGCGGTCGAGGCGTCGCCGATTCGGCGGCGGCGTTCCGGCGCGGCGGTTCGAGATCCGGGAAGAAAATGAGTTCATGAGACGAGTGGGTATTTGGCTCGGGGGGTTCTTGCTAGCGGGATTGGCGGTCTGGGGCGAAGCGGCGGAAGAGAGCGAATCCGGTCTCGTGCGGCCGCCGAAAACGCCGTTGAACTTTCCTCTGACGCCGCAACTGTACGATTACCATACCGTAAACGCTTTCCCTGGTATCCGGGTGGACCGGCCGGTGCGGATTACCGCTCCGAAGGGGGAGCAAGATCGTATTTTCGTCGTCGAGCAAAGCGGCCGCATCGTCACGATCTCCCATTTCGACAATCCGCGCAAATCGGTATTCCTGGACCTGACCGACCGGGTGCATTTCGAAGACGAGGCCGGGTTGCTGAATCTCGCCTTTCATCCCGATTACGCCGAAAACGGCCAGTTTTTCGTGTTCTACACCCTGAAGCAGGACTCGCGCCAGGGGAACGGCCTGCACGATCGGTTATCCCGATTTCAGGTGAGCGGCACCGATCCGGAACAGGCCGACCTAGCCAGCGAAAAAGTACTGATCGACCAATTCGACCGTCACGTTTGGCATAACGGCGGCGGCTTGCTGTTCGGTCCCGACGGTTACCTGTACGTCTCGTTGGGCGACGAAGGGTGGGGCAACGACGCCTACGGCAATAGTCAATTGATCGATCATAATTTCTTCGGAGCGATTCTGCGCCTCGACGTGGATCTGAAGCCGGGCAACTTGCTGCCCAACGACCATCCGGCGTTCCGGGGCCATTATCTGGTGCCGGCCGACAACCCTTTCGTGAACGCAACCTCTTTCGACGGCAATCCGGTCGATCCGTCCCGGGTCAGAACGGAATTTTACGCCGTCGGCTTCCGCAATCCCTGGCGATTCTCGTTCGATCCGCAAACCGGCGATTTGTATTGCAACGACACCGGTCAAGTGACTCGCGAAGAGGTTAATCTGGTCGTGCCGGGCGGCAATTACGGTTGGTCTTTTCGGGAAGGCAGCCTGGTTGGGCCGAAGTGGGAACCGGGGAGGGACGCCGAGCGGTATCTTTCCCCGTTGGTGGAGTATGGCCGGCAATCGGGTGACGGTATCGCCGGCGGCCTGTTCTACCGGGAGGCGGCGTTGCCGGAATTGAACGGCTCTTATTTGTTCTCCGATTTTTGGGCCGGATTCTTGGGACGGTTCCGTCCGGACGGGGAGCGGGCGAACGAGGTGGAGTGGTTGGTGTGGGAAGCGAGCGTTTCCGATATCAACCTGCATCCGGGCACCGGCGATATCCTGCTCGCCGACTGGTCCGAGGGGAGTATCAAGCGGCTGGTAGCCGGGCCGGATCCCCAATCGTCGCCGTTGCCCGAGGCGCTTTCCGAAACCGGGGCCTTCACGGATTTGGAGGCTCTGCAGCCGGCCGACGGAGTCGTTCCTTACGAGTTGAACGTTCCCTTTTGGTCGGATCACGCTCTTAAACGCCGTTGGTTTTCGTTGCCGGATCTGAATCGCAATTTCGGGTTTCAGCCGCCTTCCGGGATTCGCTATCCGCCGGGCGCGGTGTGGATCAAGCATTTCGAATTGGAGCTGAAACCGGGGGAGCCCGAGTCCGTTCGCCGGCTGGAAACCAGGGTGCTGGTTCAGACTCCGTTCAATGTTCCATACGGAATCACGTATCGGTGGGGCGATTCGTTGACGGAAGCGAAACTGGTGCCGGCCAGGGGAAGGGACGAAGTATTCGCCATCGATGAACCCGGCGGGCCGCGGCAACAGGTGTGGCGTTATCCGAGCCGGCGGGAATGCTTCTCTTGCCATAATTCCCGATCCAGCGGCGTGTTGGGTTTTACGCTGGCGCAACTCAACCGGACGACGGATTACGGTTGCGGGCCGGTCCATCAACTGGAAGCCATTAATGAGGCCGGTTATTTTTCGCCGCCGTTGGAACGGGTCCACGCGCTGCCGGCGTTGGCGCCGCTGGACGACGCTTCGCAGAGCGTCGAGTATCGGGTTCGGTCCTATCTGGAAGCGAATTGTTCGTATTGCCATTTACCGAAGGGATTGGCCGTAGTGCCTTGGGACGGCCGCCTGGCGACTCCGTTGGCGAACACCGGAATGATTTACGGCAATCCGTTAAACCACTTGGGCGATCTCGAAGGCCGGGTCGTGTTTCCCGGTTCCCTGGAACACTCTCTCTTGTATCGCCGCATCAGCCAAAACGCCCCGGGCCGCATGCCGCCGTTGGCCACTCGGGAATTGGACGAACCGGCGATTGCGCTGATCGGGGAATGGATCGCCGAAGCCTTGCCCGAAAGACCGAATTACGCTCAGTGGCAAGCCGTTCAATTCGGCGGCGACGCCGCTTCGCTTGGGTTGCCGGACGCCGATCCCGATGCCGACCTGGCGACTAATTATCTCGAATTTCTGACGAGTACCGATCCCTTGGCCGGCGGCGACGCCTGGCGTATCGAGGTCGGGTTTTTGCCCGAAGGCGTGGAACTTCAATTTTGGCAGCAGCCCGATCGTCATTACGAAGTGCAATGGACCGAATCGCTCGACCCGGCGGGTTGGCGCCTGTTGGACGTGCCGGAGAATCGGCCGTTCGTCGCGGCGGAGGCCTTTCGGAAAACGGTTCTGGATCCCCGGCCCCGATCCGGCGTCAGATTTTACCGGGTCACGGTCCGCGAATGGTAAGCCCGATTCGATCCTTCGGGATACCGGGCCGGCGAACGGAAGCGGAAGCGGACCGGAGGGCGATTGAGGCTATCCGGTCATTGCCGGGCGCGGGGTTTCAGTCGGAACGGGGCGTCGGGTCCGGGCTCGGGATTGCCGTCTTTGCCGGACGTTCCTGGTCCAGATCCGCCTGACGCTGGAGCACGAATTCTCGGATCGAGTCGATTTCGCCGAATTCGGCGATAGTGTGTTGCTTGGGATATTCCTGCCACTCGATTTGCAGCCCGCGATTCTTGAGTTCTTCGACTTGCCTCCGAACCGGTTCGATGGGGATCAACGGATCGGATTGACCGTGGGTGACGAAAAAACGTTGTTCTTTGGCCCGGGGGGAAGGGGCGGCCCACAGTTTATCGAACGGGCGAGCATAGCCGCTGATCCCGATGCAACCCGCCAGCAGGTGAGGGTAGTTCACGCCGATTTCCCAGGTCATGAGGCAGCCTTGGGAGAACCCGAACAGGAACGTGGACCGGGAAGGGACGCCTTGTTCCCGGAAATGTTCCAGTAATTCGAGCAGCAAGTCCCGGCTTCGTTCGACGCCCGTCAGGGATTCGTGGTGAATATCGTACCAGGAATAACCTCCGTAATAGTGTTCGGGAGCGTTGACCAAGGCGAATTTGAGCCGCGGACAGTTCAGGGCGCCGGGTAGCCAGCGGTAGCCTTCCAGGCTGTCGCCCAGCCCGTGCAGGACGATCATGAGATAGGGGCAGTCGGCGGAGGAAGGAGCGACGGTTTCGTAGTGCAGCACTGGCCGAGTTTGCGGCGAATCGCGAGATTCGTCCAGCCGGGAGCTGAGGGGCGCTGGCCGATCGGAGGGCGGAGAATCGAACCCGAAGACTTGGCTCGGAACTCGGCCGCCGGAATTCGATAGTTGACCGAACGGCATTCTTCCCTTTTATTCGGCGCTGAACCTAGGGTCTTTGATGAGTCCGCCGACAACCAAAAAAAGAGGGAATCCGAAAACGGTGAAAAAGAGCGAAAGCTCGGTCGGCGATTCGACCGGCAAGCCCGCTCGCGCCCGGAGGAAGCGCGTTGCCGTTCGCAAGAAGTCGGCTCCGGAGGAGGCCGGTAATAGCGTCGCCGAGAAGGCGTTGAGCCTGCCCTCGGCTCAGGCCGAGGAGCCGCTCGCCTCGACTCCGGTTGCCGGCGTCGAGGACAAGAGCGAGGGCGATCTGCAGGCGATCGAGGAGTTGCGGGAACTCTATCAAGGGATGCGCCAGGAAATGGGCAAGGTCATCATCGGCCAGTCCGAGGTGATCGAAAGACTCTTGATTTGCATTCTTTCTCGCGGCCATTCGTTGCTGATGGGCGTGCCGGGGCTGGCCAAAACCACCATCATCAATACGTTGTCGCAGATCATGTCGCTGAAATTCAGCCGGATCCAGTTCACCCCCGATCTGATGCCTTCGGACATTACCGGCACGGACATCCTTCAGGAAACCGACCGGCCGGGCCGCCGGGAATTCGTGTTTATCAAGGGGCCGATCTTCGGGAATATCATCTTGGCGGACGAAATCAACCGCACCCCGCCCAAGACGCAATCGGCCTTGCTGGAGGCCATGCAGGAGCATCGCGTGACGGCTTCAGGAAAGGTTTTCGACCTGCCTTCCCCGTTCTTCGTGCTGGCGACCCAAAATCCGATCGAGCAAGAGGGGACTTATTCCTTGCCCGAGGCTCAGCTGGACCGATTCATGTTTTTTATTCACGTGGATTATCCGAGCGCCGCTGAGGAATTGCGGATCGCCAAGGAGACCACCGGCGGCGAAGCGGCTCGGCTGAAGCACATCGTCACCGGCGAACAGGTGCTGAAATTCCAGGAAGTGATCGAGCGGGTTCCGGTGCCCGACCATATTTACGAAACGGCTCTGCAGTGGGTCCGGGCTACGCGGCCTCAGTCGGACGATCCTCCCGATTACGTGAAGGAATGGGTGACTTGGGGCGCCGGGCCGCGGGCCTATCAATACTTGATTCGAGGCGCCAAGGCTCGGGCCGTCCTCTACGGAAGTTATCTGGTCCGGTTGGAAGATCTCGTCGCCGTGGCCGAGCCCGTCCTGAGTCATCGCATCCTGACCAATTTCCATGCCCAGGCCGAGGGGGTCACGAGTCGTACGATCATCGAGAAATTGGTGGAGAACGCCGTACAGTAGGCGGGGCGTGGCACCTGACCGACAGCAATCCCTGATCGATTCCCGAGTGGTGTCGCGCCTGATGGCGCAGCCTTTGTACGCTCGCCGGGACATGGAAGGGACGGTCTCGGGCTTGCACAAGAGTCCGCATCGGGGATCCAGCGTCGAGTTCGCCGAATATCGCCAATACGTGCACGGAGACGATCTGCGGCGTCTCGATTGGCGGGTGTTGGCCCGTACGGACCGCTACTATCTCAAGGAGTTTGAAGCCGAAACCAATCTTCGGGCTTATTTCGCTTTGGACTTGAGCGGTTCGATGCGGTTCGGCAGCGGCGAGGCGAATAAATTGGCTTACGCCCAGAAGATGTTGGCGACTTTGGCCTGGTTGGTGATTCGCCAAGGCGACGCGGCCGGCTTGTTGGCGATCGGTTCGGATACCGTGCTGGATCTGCCGCCCCGGCGCAATCCCGCCCATTTGCAACTGCTGCTGGAATCGCTCGAAAACCTCAAATCCGGCGGGCAGACCGGATTGCCGAGCGGGCTTCACGAACTGGCCGACCGGATCCGCCGCCGGGCGTTGGTGATCGTGTTTTCCGATTGTTTTTGCGACGTCGAATCCCTGATGGCCAGCCTGCGGCATCTTTCCTATCAACGGCACGACGTCGTGATGTTCCACTTATTGGATCCGCAAGAGTTGCAATTCAATTTCAACCGGCCCCTGCGGTTCATCGATTTGGAGGGCCAGGCCAGCCAGGTCGCCGAACCGTCGGTCATCCGCGACGAATACCTGCGGCGCATCAATCAGTTCCTGGAGACTTTGCAAAAGGGTTGCCGGGAGTTCGGGATCGACTACCGCCGCGTGCAACTCACGGACAAGTATGAGACGGTGTTGGCCGACTTTCTCATCGAGCGGTCGCGGATGGTGGCCAACATCAGATGAAAAACGGTTCGGCAACCCGGCGCGACCGGACGCCGGCGGAACGCAGGGCAACTCGAGCGGCGGCGTGACATTTCTTCAGCCCCTCATCCTGTTCGGCTTGCCGCTGATCCTGTTGCCGGTTCTGATTCATTTGCTCAACCGGTTACGCCACCGGCCGCAAGTCTGGGGCGCGATGCAGTTCATTCTGGCGGCGACCCGCAGTTCGGTCGACCGGGCTCGGCTCAAGCAATTTCTGATCCTGCTGTTTCGGGTGTTGGCCGTGCTGGCGCTGATCCTGTTTTTGTCGCGGCCGTTCGCCGGCGGTTGGTTGGGATGGGCCGTGTCGGTCGCTCCGGACGTGATCTTTCTGCTGGTCGACCGGTCGGCGAGCATGGAAACGAAATCCGGGGAAGGCGGGGCGTTCCGGCGGGAGGAGGTGCTGCGAACCATGAGCGAGGCGGCCGAAGAGTTCGAAGGAACCAGCCATCTGGTCTTGGTCGATTCGGCGACCCGTCACCCGCAAACGCTGGATGCGGCGGCCGATTTGCTGGAGCATCCGCTCGCTGCGGCCACTGACGCGGCGGCCGATATCCCTTCGATGTTGCAGGCCGCATTGTCCTGGTTGATCAAAAACGAAGTGGGCAACGCGGAAATCTGGCTCGGTTCGGATCTTCAATCCGAAAGTTGGCGGCCCGGCGACTCCCGGTGGGAAACGCTGAGCGGCAAATTGCAGGCCTTGCCCCAGACAATCAAGATCCGGATCGTTTCGGTCGACCGGCCGGCCGGTTCGGCCGATGCGCAATTGACGCTGCAAAACCAGGTGCGACGGGAACGGGCCGGCCGGCGGGAAGCGGTTTTTTCGTTGGAAATCAATACCAGTTCGCTGGAAACCGACGTAATCCCTGTCGAGTTCACCCTCAACGGCGTGAGCACCGAACTGCAAGTGAAAATGGATTCGCCGCAGCAAGGCTGGACTCATCGGACCGATCTCGGCTCCAGTGATTCTTCCGGCTGGGGTTCGTTCGCGCTCCCGGCCGACGCTAATTCGCGGAACAACGCGGTCTATTTCGTGTATGGCGAGGGCGGGGAGCCCAGGGCTTCCGTCGTCGGCGAACTGGGAGCGGTTAATTCCGTGCTGCAAATCGCGGCCGGGGATTACCGGGGCGAGGCGGCGGCCTTGGCCGACCTGTTGCCGAACTGGCAACTGAGCGACCTGAATTGGGAGGAGCAATCGCTCGTCGTCTGGCAGGAACCCTTGCCCGGCGACTCGGCTCCGGAACTCGAATCGTTTATCGAGGCGGGCGGCGCCGCGTTGTTTCTTCCTCCGCACGAACTCGGGACGAACGATTTAGCCGGTATCCGGTGGAGCCGGATCGAGGAAGCCGGCGCCGATTCGCTGTTTCGGGTCGGACGATGGGACCGGTTGGCGGGGCCGTTGTCGGACACCGACGAAGGCCTTGGGTTGCCGTTGGAAGATTTGCTGATTCACCAGCGTCGGAACTTGACGGGATACGAAACGGGAACGGGTGCGGCGAGTTCGCTCGCCGCTTCCTTTCGGGACGGCAGTCCGCTGTTGCTGCGCTTGACCCGGGGGCGGGGAGCGGCGTGGTTTTTGACGACTTTGCCGCATCCGGATTGGTCGTCCTTGACGGACGGCGACGTTCTGGTTCCGTTGGTTCAACGATTGTTGCAGCTGGGAACCCTGCGGCAGGAGCAGGTGGCGTACGCTACCGCCGGAGAGCTGTCGCCGGCGATCACGGTCATGAATTGGGAACCGGCCGGTGGCGGGGAAAAAGATTACCGTTGGCATGCCGGGGTGTATCGTTCGGAAGACCATTGGCTGGCCGTCAATCGTTCGCCGCGGGAGGATTCGACCGCAACCGTCACCTCGGAAGTCGTGCGGCGGCTGTTCGGCGAATTGCCTTTGGCGATCCGGCAGGAGCAAACCGATCGCACCGAGCCGCTTCAGGGCGAGGCTTGGCGGCTGTTCCTGTTGGGCATGCTGATCTTTTTGTTGGTGGAAAGCTATCTGACCATGCCTCAGTTTTCCTTTCCTAAATTCATGACCTTCCGCATGGCGCCGTCATGAGCGAATGGACGATAGCCGCTTCCTGGCCGGTGATCCTGATCGGGATCTTCCTCTGGGGGCTCGCGCTTCGTTTCTCCTGGATTCATTGGCGGGGGCGGGCGTTCCGGAAATCGATCGCCTGGTTGGAAGGGTGCCGGGTCGTGATCATCACCCTGTTGATTCTGACCTTTCTCAAGCCGGAACGGCTCAGCCGCGTCGAGCGGGTGGAGAAGCCGGTGCTGGCGGTGTTGTCCGACGTTTCGGGCAGCATGCAGACCAGCGACGTGATCGTTTCCAACGCCGTGATTTCCCGCTCGGCCTGGGTCACGCAGGCTCTGGAAAGCGAATTTTACCGTCCTTTGGAAGCCTACTCCCGCATCGAGTTGATCGACTTCGCCGCGCCGCCCGATTCGACCGAAGCGAACGAGGCTCCGGGAGTCGAGGGAACCGATTTGAGCTTGGCGTTGGACGAGGCGTTGCAGCAATTCGAATATTTGAAAGGCGTGATCCTGCTCTCCGACGGCGACTGGAATCTGGGAGCGGCTCCGCTCGGTTCGGCGGTTCGTTATCGGGACCGGAAAGTTCCGGTGTTCACCGTAGCGGTCGGCCGACAGCAGCCCCTGCCGGATTTATCGCTGGAGGACGCGAACATCCCTTCTTACGGTTTGTTAGGCGAGCAAATTTCCTTGCCGGTACGGTTGCGTAACGATTACCCCCGAGAAATCAAGGCGCCGCTTCGCTTGCTCGACGGCGATCAAGTGTTGACGCAAAAGGAAGTGATTCTGGCTCCCGGGACGGAAATACAAGACGCCCTGGTTTGGGAACCTCGGGAAATCGGAGAACGGGAGTTGCGATTGGAACTGGGGAACCAACCGGACGAACTGATGCTCGACAATAACGATCGCGCCTTTCGGATCGGGATCCGGATGGAGTTGCTCAAGGTGTTGGTCGTCGACGCCGAACCCCGCTGGGAATACCGTTATCTGAGAAACGCCCTGGAGCGCGACCCGGGAGTGCAGATGCATTGCCTGTTGTTTCATCCGGGCATGGCCATGGGGTCGGGACGAGGGTATCTTTCCGCTTTTCCGCCTTCCCGGGAGTGGATGATGGATTACGATGTCGTCTTCCTGGGCGACGTGGGGCAAGTGCCGAACCAACTCAAGGAAAGCGATTTGGACCTGATTCGAGGGTTGGTCGAACAGCAGGCGGGCGGGTTGGTATTCATCCCCGGATCGCAAGGCCGGCAACGAAGCCTGACGGACGGGCCTTTGGGCGACTTGATCCCGGTGGTTTTCGATACGGAAAAACCTCAGGGCATCCCGTTGCAGAACGAATCCCAATTAGTGCTTTCCTCCACCGGAAAGGAACACTGGCTGACTCGCTTCGACGCCGACGCTCAGCGGAACGACGAATTGTGGCGTCAACTGCCGGGATTTTACTGGTCGGCGGCCGTTCAGCGAAGCCGTCCCGGCTCGGAAGTGTTGGCCGTTCATTCCTCGCTGCGCAACTCCCGGGGGCGCATTCCCTTGTTGGTGACCCGGCCTTTCGGGAGCGGCAAGGTGTTGTTTATGGGAACCGACAGCGCCTGGCGGTGGCGCCGGGGCGTCGAGGACAAGTATCACTATCGTTTTTGGAGCCAGGTGGTCCGTTGGATGGCTCACCAACGGCATCTTTCCCAATCCGACGGCATGCGATTCGCTTGGTCGCCCGAGACGATCGAAGTAGGAGAAACCGCTTATTTGCAGGCTACGGTAACTGATATTTCCGGTTATCCGGCCCAGGACGGCAAGGTTCAGGCGGATATCGTCAGTCCCTTGGGGAATTCGGAGCGGATCGATTTCGATTTGGTCGAGGGCGGCTGGGGGGTGTTCAAGGCCAGTTTCCAACCCCGGGAAAGCGGAAAACATCATATCACTTTGCAAGCCAACAAGCACGGCCGGAAACTGGAAACCTCTTTTACCGTCGTTCGGCCCGTCGTGGAAAAAATCGGCCACCCCATCAATCTGCCGGCGTTGCAGGAAATCGCTTCGGTCAGTCAAGGCCAGGTGGTGGACATCGCCGATCTGTCCGCCATGGTCGAAGTGTTGCGGTCGATGCCTGAACCCGAACCTCGGGAAATCCGTTATCGGCTCTGGTCGGATCCTTGGTGGGGAGGTTTTCTATTGAGTTTGTTGGCGGGTTATTGGGTCGGCCGCAAATTGGTAGGGCTGGTTTGAAATCGTTCGGAGAGCCTCCGGCGACGCTTCGAAGGCGAGGACTTGTCCTTGTTTGGGTAGCATGGCGAGAGAATTAGTGGGGATGTCGGATGTAACAGTTGATCGTGCAATGCTAGGTGCAATAGGATTTATGACTATTCCGTTGGCAAGTATTATATTGTATTACGAGCGTTGTCACGAAGACACCGGAAGTGGCTAATGTCAAAGTAGGAGGCCAACGGGTTTTATGATAACTAAGTTAAATCGATACATGTTTATTCTGGTTGTTTGGCCGTTTTATGTAATTAGCGGGATTTCACAAAGTTTTGACGGTTTGGTGAATTTTTTGTCTCAGAAACCAAGGCCACTAGGCATCAAGTTTCATGTATTTCACCCAATTCATAGAACAAGTCCTGTAAAATTTTATGAAGTGCATTTGCAGTCTAACGGGTTTGTCATAAAACGGGCGAATATCGTTCAAGAAAACAAGATCAACAGGAATTTAGCGAAAGATTATGAATGCTTAGTTAAATTTGAAAATATGTACTACGTTTCAAGGGAGGGTTCTGTTTTCTTTTGTGATGAGACTGCTGCCTCAGAAGTGCCAAGAAGGATATACAATTCTTACTTTGTTGCCATTTATTTAATTCACGGTGTGTTAAACCTCGGAGTCAAGTATGCGCCCTTGTGGAACATTGAATTTTCCGGATCCGATTTTACTGTAAACAATAATTATCCGTCCGTTGACAACCCTTTTTCTGGGGATATAAGTTCGTCATTATCAGGAACTGTGTTGGTTGATTCAACTGAAACCGTATTGGGATTGGATATTCCGGCAATATACGTCTGGACGGCAGGTGAAACGCATGCTGAAAAATATAGCTGGTCATTTAATTACTCGTATGATATTCGGTTTCATGACGAACCGAATATGCCAAGTGTCATTGATCAGAGAATTCACGATGATACTAACGGTACAATTCGTCACTTGAGAACTGTTATTGAATATTTTGAATATCGTGAAGCTAAAGACAGAGATTTTTTCATGCCTTCAAATGTAATTTTCGACCCGATTACCTTTTATTATGAATATGGCGACGGCAAATGGCGTTATACTAATCAGTTTGGAAAAATCGAGTACACGGATTTCAGTTTTAATGAAGTTGATATTAACCGTCAACATTGGGCAACTATATTCTTTCCGGTTTTAATGCTGGTACTGTTGTTATGGTCTGTGTATGTATTTTTACGCTTCGGCAAAAGGAACAACAGATTGTAATCCTCTCTTGCCAACCGTAAATTTGCTAATGTGGTGCAATTTATCGCTCGGCAATTTGCCTAATCGTCTAATATCAATCATTGCAAAAGTAATTTTCCCTTGATCAGATGATTTATTTTGCGTTTCGCCCGAGAGACGAACGAGCTCAGAACGCACCACTCCGAGCTCGATCTAAATCGAGTTTTTTTTGAGGTCGCCGACTAGCGATCCCGGTCAGAATGTCGCCGACTAGGTGGGGGCAGCAGGTTTAGGCACGAAGTCGAGCATCCCATACACGAGTAACTGGTAGAGGTGGTTCCAATCCGTGAGACAATGCATGCGAAGATGGCATCTGATTTCTACCCAGACTTCCTGGAGCGATCCGATCATCTGACGCGCCCGTTTAAAGAGAGAACAGGCGATCAGTTCCATTTGATCTACCAGCGCCGCCAGCATTCGTCAAAAACAGAAAAACCGTGGCGAGATGTTTTTTTCCGTGTCCATAATTGTGCTCCAACTGGCACCCGCGATTTTTCAAACTATTAAACGTATCCTCGATTTGCCACCGGCTGTGACCGGCCCGCGCTTTGTTTTGAACATTGGAGTCATTGATTTCCCAATCCGTGACCCAAGAAAAAATCGCCGGCTTTTCACCCGAAGCTTGGATTTCGCACCATAAAAAATTAATTTTAAGATCGGGATCAGCTTGGTTCAGCGGCTGTTGATTCACCCAGATGTACGTATACTTAACGCCAGCTTGGTCCCAACATACGAGCCGGTGGGATTCACCGGTCTCATCCGCTGTTACAAATAGCTCGAATAAATGTTCGTGATTGCTGGGTCTGGCGACGATGATAAAGGACATTCGATACCGTTTCAGGAGCTTGATAAACGGGGCGTTGGAATGAAGTCCATCGGCCAATACGACGATCTTCAGGCGGGGATGTTCCCGATGAAGCTTGGTGACCAGCCGCCAGATGGCTCGGCTCTCGCAATCGTTGATGAGCCATTGATTGCTGTTTTCCCAATGGTAACGGTCCGTATACCGGCATGGAAAGTCGGTGAGTTCCTCGTCCTCCGAGCCCACCTCCGGGTCGGCTTCCGAGCCGATTAATTGCTTGCTGATCGGCTCCGGTGCCAGCGGAATAACCGCCGACTGGTCCGGATGAACCACGGCGGCTCCCACGGCTTGATGGTAATAGGTGATCGCACCGTTTTCGTGTTGTTTTTGACAGCAGTGTTCACAATGAAGACGGTTGGATTAGAAAACCCCGGTGCCGTCGATCGACACGAGATCATGCTTATCCTCCCACCAATATCGCTTCAACACTCCGTTTCGTTGCAACATCCGAAACAGTTCCAGGAACGCGGATCGAAGATGAATGGGATTGATCCGATCCAGGAATTTGCGTAATCCCGAATCAGAAGGCACTCGTTTAATGCGATACCGTTGGCGCAAGTTAGCCCGGGTTCTTCGGCTCGTAACCTTTCGTTTCCGACCTCGAGTGGCTTCGTCAAAGCCCAGTAACGAGGAAAATTTCTGCTGCAACGCCACAAACGCGCTCATCAAATGGTCGGTGACCTCGTACCTGCTTTTGCGACAGGGGCGGGGAACGAGGCGAAAACACTCCCAAATCCTCCCAATGATATTGGGTTTGAGTAACTTTTTGCGGAATTTCACCAGGGAAAACCTTTCGTTGATTGGTTGTGAGGATCGGCTGGTTCCACGACGGATCAGGCCGGTCGGCACGCCGAACGGAATCAAAACATGGGACGGACACTGAGACCCCGGCAGATCGCAGCCTCCTGAGTTCGAGAACAACTCGAGACCCTCTCGAATGGCTTTTCTGGCCGGAAAATACGTCGGGAGAACGGGTTAAGGCGAATTTCGGCACCCGATCCAGGGCCAAAAAGCGTCAAATCACGTTTTGGTCAGGAAAAGATACGAAAAAACAGCGATTACAACGAAACCACCGTTAAGGTAGCATAGTTTTGGAAGAAATGCTGAAAATATTTAAAGAAAGCAGCGCGAAAACCCGATCGAGAAAATCCTTGTTTTTATTGGATTTTCTTCTTCAGTGGGAATTGCTGTCGATGGTACTTTCCGTGAGGCAAGCGGTGTGCGGTTGGGACTGGTCGGCGGTCAACCAGAAGCTGCTGCGATGCTTGCGATAGCCCCGGGCCATGGCTCGCAACCGAGAGCCGTCGGGACGCTGACAGGTTCCGATGAGTTCGGCTCCGGTGGGTTGACGCTGAGCGTCGGGGCGCAGGAAGAGAGTGTTGCGATATTCAGACTTCCTGACCCGTGTTAAAATTGTTTTGTGCATAACCGTTAGTCTGCAAGCTTGTAAAACATTCGAAGATCCGTGCCAGGATAAATCGTGGCGGAAGCATTCAACTCGGAGAATAATCCGGCAAGTGATTGATCGAGACCATGGCTGCCGAGCCCAAGAACTTGAACCCGTAATAGCTTATTTCGCTTCTCTGGAATAATGTTGGCTTTGGCTTGGTACCAAGCCTGCAACAGTTTTCTTGCATTGCGTTTTTTCCCTTGAGCCAAGATAATCGGGCTCATCATTCGCACCTCAGTTCGATAGGCGATCATCCGTACCGTCTCATAGATCATACGATCGACGGAAGGCAAGGTTTGAAGTGGTTTTGATAACTGTCCCGCTTTGACGTGCGTTGGAATGACTTTAAGCTCTGCTTTCATTGGTTGCAATTCAGTTTCTAATTGGGTTAATTGCGTTCGATATTTAATCTCAACTTTACTTGACATGGTCGTTTCAGACAGTCGATTTCTGAGTTGACCTAACCGTTGTTGAGTTCGCTTAACTTTCTTATTGAGTTGGCTAGCTTCAGGATTGACAACTTGGCTATCGGGATCGATTTCTTCGAGTCCTTGAGTGGTCAGGGCATCCCAATTGAATTCTTGTCTCATATACTTGAAGAAGTTTTCTTGAGACCATCGTGACAACATGGAGCCAGCAACTTTGGAAAGGGGCAAAGTCGGATGGGTAGTCATGATGGATAATTGGCGACCTTTATCCGTTAGTTTTCTAATTTCCCGAACCTTTAGTCTCGGGGTAAGTTGGAGGCTTTGTTCGGCTAACCACTCTTTTCTCGAGAGTGTTTCCGCGGGACCATAAATCGGCACTTCCGTTTCTTGGAAGGCGCTTGATGGCCAATCTTCGCTTTGCCGGTTTTTGATCCAAGTAATCACCGCGATGCCGACCTTGGCCAGTTTCTCAAATAATTGTGGCGACCAACCTTCTCGATCGAAGATCAAAGTAATCGAGGGAGCTACCGACTGATTCTGGCTCAAGTCAGGACCGGGATCGTCCACTTTGCCGAGCTGCCTCAATTCCGGGACGATCTCTTGTTCGATCATCGTTACCATTTGAGGGTCGAGGGCCTGATGCAGACACATCAAAGGGCAGCCTCCCAAGGCGTTGAGCCAGTAACCCACTGTCGCTGGAAGGCAAAGCTTTTCACGCGAGACATAGTGCTTAGGGAGATTACCTTTTCGACCGGTATAGACTTTCGAATGTCCGTCAATCAACAGGGTCGCGGCGGCCTCTGGGGTCTGATTTACCCAGTGCTGAAACAAGTTGTTTTGCCAAGCTTTAATGTCCTGTTGGTTTTCGGATAGTTCCTGAATCTTCTGGCGTAAGGTTTTGACCTCAGGGCATCGATCCAAACCTAAGATAATACCCCATTCACCCGGTGCTTCATAGCGAAGGGCTTCTGGATTCCTCACTCGGGCCAAACTAAGGAAGGCGAGAAAATTCAAGATCGATGTCACTCCGTAATAACCGTTCGAAAGTTTCAAATTTGTTTCCACCCCGCGTAACAATCCTTCCTGGAGTAAAAATGGCAAGGCGGTTAACACTCCTCCGTTTTCCACGGCTTTATGGGCCTGATTGAAAATGGGTTTAACCTCTTCCAGCTTTCCTCTGGCGGCCAATTGTCGCCCCATAACGTCATGAGTCGCACGCCCCATTGGGGTATGTCGATCTTTAGTATTCCGTTCGGAACGTTCCGTAGCCTGGAGAGACCGTTCCTTGGATTCGGGGGTTTCCATCGAATCCGAGGACTTTGACGGCATGGTAATCACTCCCGCTTTGCAACCCAAATGAAAGGTGACCCAATTGATTCCCAATACCTTGGCGGCACCACGTTGACTCATGCCTTCGGCTAACAATTGACTGCCTTGTTTGATCACCTTGGGGGTCAAAACCGTACGACGTCGACCGGACTTTTTTTGATAAAAAGAACCTGATCCACCAACCCGGTACCGAGTCACGGAATTTGATACCGTGTTGCGATGGACCTCAAACACCTCGGCCAATCGTTTCTGAGAAATATGATTCACCACATGAAGCATCCCCATGATCACACGCCTCGAGATCTGATCCTTATCGGGATGCGCGAATATCGGTTCCAAATTGTCGAGATAACAAGTCATTCCGTCTTGCGATGACATGGCGATATTACCATTGATCACGATCGGATTTTGAGGCCGAAAACCCTCAGGAAGCGAAGCCAGATACCCGTTTTGGTGCACAAAACAGATTATAACGCATCATGCAAGAATAATCAATCTCTCATTTCCAAAAAAGGGCGTATTTACTGGCTTTTGGTGGTTTAACCCCATTTTTCTGGTCCGATCGTGTCAGGAAGTCTGATATTAGTCGGCGAAGATCAGACTTGAACGCCAAGATCTCTCAGCGTTATGACGACATCCTGGATTCGGTGCGCCAGTATGATCAAGCATTGCCACCATTGCCGTCCGGCAAGCGGAGCCGTCGAAAAAAACTCCCCGGTCATAATTTGGTGGAGTGGTTGCGAGAGAACCGTGAGGATACGCTCAGGTTCGAATTCGACGAGGCGATTCCCTTCATGAATAAACTGGCGGAGCGCGATTTGAGGACGATCCAGCTGTGCCTGAAGATTTCCGGCGGCTTTCGTTCCCAACAAGGCGCCGATAATTTCGCCGTGCTCCGAGGGTTGGTCAGCACTGTCGAAAAACAGGGATGGGATGTCTTATCGAACATGCGACTTTCCTCGGAAGCGTTGGTCAACAAACTAATGGCCGGTCGATTTCGAGGACTTCGCCCCGGTGCTTCGAGACGAAAATCACCGTTTTCACGGAAAAATGGGGCGGGCCGAGTGCCTTGGCGGTTACGATCCGTGGGCGATCGCCAAGCGTGGTCGCTGGGGATTGTCCTTGAACCGGTAGGCTTGCGAAGTAAGGTAAGACGACGGCATGAAACGATTAATTGTTTGCGCTTTATGGATCATTTTGATCCCGACGATCGCCGGTTGCTCCCTGCGGCAGGAGGCACCAAGGCTCGGAGGCGAAGGAACCGAATCGGCCGATCGGAAAATCCGGCGCTTCGAGGTGCGGGGAGTCGTCCGGGAAATCGCGCCGGATCGGCAACGGTTGGCGATCGAGCACGAAGTCATTCCGGGCTATATGGCGGCGATGACGATGCCCTTTACCGCGGGCGGCGACGGGCTGCCGATCGAACTCGAGGTGGACGATCAGATCGAGTTCACCTACCACGTGGCCGAGACCGAAAGCTGGATCGACAATATTCGGATTCTGCCGGCGGCCCAGGAGGAAACTTCGGAGCCGATACCGTCCGTGCGGCTGGCGCCGGAAAAGGAACCCTTGAACGTCGGCGACGAGTTGCCGGATTACGCCTTCGAGAATCACGAGAACGAAGCGGTCAACTTGAAGGATTACCGGGGCGAAGCGTTGGCTTTAACCTTCATCTACACCCGTTGCCCCGTTCCCGATTTTTGTCCCCGAATGTCGTTGCGCTTCCGGGAAGCTTGCGAGCTATTGGCCGAGGATGCCGAGGCCCCGGAGCGGTGGCGGTTGCTCACTCTCACGTTCGATCCGGGTTTCGACACACCCGAGGTGTTGAAGAATTACGCTTCGGTGTTCGCCTGCGAGGGGAACTGGGATTACTTGACCGGCGAAATCTCGACCATCGACGCCATCACCGAGCAGTTCGGCTTGCGATTCAATCGGGTCGCGGGTTCGCTGACCGATTGGGATCATAATCTGCGAACGGTGATCGTAGGTCCTTCCGGCAAGGTGGCCCAGATTCTGATCGGGAACCTATGGACGGCGGAAGAGTTGGTCGCAGGGCTGAAGTCGGCCCGGTGATCCGGCTCAGGAACACTTCATTTTTTCCCAAGGGCCGTTAATGGCCAAGGTGATGCCCGGTACCTGAATATTCACGAAGAGGGTGCTGTCGTTCGGATCGAAGCAAACGCCGCAAAGTTCGGAGCAGCCGAAATAGCCGTTTCGGGCCAAGGTATAGATTTTACCCTCGGGCGTGACACCGCGCAGGAACTGATCGTTGAGGCCGTCTTCGCAAAGGATCAAGTCACCCCAAGGAGCGATCGTGAGATTGTCGCCGTATTGCAGCAGCTGGGTATTGTTCGGTTCCAGATAGAGGGTCAGAGTGCCCGGTTGGTTCGCTTCGTCGCAGGTGCCTTCGTAGGGGCTGGGGGAGTAGTAGAAGACCTGTCCTGATTTGGCGATGCCTCCACTGGTGCAGGCGAACCAGATTTTGCCGGCCCCGTACCACATACCTTCGCCCCGGGCGAAGATGGCGGAGCCGGCTTCGAAAGCGGCCGCTCGCATGGTGGGCGTTTCCAGATTTTCGGTGTCCTCGATCGGCATCCAACAGACCGGGACCGCTTGATTGATCGCAAATTTGGCGGCTCCTTTGTCGGGCCAGTTGCGAGTGTCGCAGGATGTTTGATCTTTCACTACCAGAGCTTCCAAGCGACCGCCGCAGTGAAGTTTTTTCGGTTCATTGGGAATAAAGCGCGTGATCAAGCCGTCGTCTTCGTCTTCCGTCTGGTAGACGATACCGGTGGCAGGGTCGACCGCCACCGCTTCGTGATAGAAGCGTCCCATCGCCTTCAACGGGACCGGATCGCACAGGCCCGGTCGGGACCTGACCGGGACCTCGAAGTTGTAACCGTGATGGCAGGCGTGAGTGCTGTCGGCCTTCAGTACCGATTCCTCGCAGCTGATCCAGGTGTTCCAGGGAGTCGGTCCCCCGGCGCAATTCCGTTCGGTTCCGGCCAAGCTGAGAAAGTGAGATTCGACCTGGCGCCGTTTCCGGTTCCAGACGAACGTCGAGACCCCGCCCAACGACATTCGGCCTTCCTTGCCCGAATCGTAGATCTTTTTGCAGGGGATGTCGGCGGCCCGTTCGTTTTTCAGGCCGTAGGGTCCCAGAAAGGTATTGTCGTTGGTCAACTCGTGATTGCAGAGCAAGGCGACCCGGTCTCGATCCAGGGTGAAGGCGGCCATCCCGTCCGGCGCTCCCGGATTCGTTAATCCGTCGGCCATCGGATCGCCGGTTTTGGCCATGATGGTATAGGTGAAACCCTTCGGCAAATCCAGGATCCGGTGGGGATCGCATTGCAGTTCGCCGTAGGCTACGATTTCGCTTTGGTAAGCTTCGGCGGCGTTCAGGTACCGGTGCAAGCCCCAGAATCCGGCCGCCACGGCGCCGGAACCGCGGAAAAAGTCTCGTCGAGATAATTTCATCGCTCCAGATTTACTGCTCGGTTGACGAAACGAAACTCCACGCGAACGAAAATAACAGTAACGTAATAAAGAATTCGATTTTAATTAACGTTCGCGGCCCGATTCCAACTTTTTCTATACAAACCGTCAAGCGTCTGGCAGGATCAGGGACAATCTCAATCGGGTTTCCAACATGGCATCGATGCTAGTCACGCGGATTTCGCATTTGGTTCGTCGGTTCGGAACGTCGCGGTTCTTTCTCTTGGGTTTGCTGGCGAGCTCGGGTGCCGTGCTCTGGCCCGCCGCGGCGGGCGATCGGGTGGATTTCGCCTCGGAGATCGCTCCCATTATTTCCCGTCACTGCCTGACCTGCCATAACCGGGAACGAGCCGAAGGCCGGCTTTCGCTGGTATCGCCTGCCGATTTGGCCCGTCCCAAGACGCCGAAGAACGTGGTGGTAGCCTCGGACCCGGATAGCAGCCTGTTGATACAGATGGTGAGCTCGTCGGCGTTGGGAGAGCGACCGGAAATGCCCAAGGAAGGCTCGCCGTTGACGGCGGAACAAGTCGCTCTGCTTCGGGCTTGGGTCAAGCAAGGCGCCGAGTGGCCAGAGGAGCTGGAACTTCAGCCCGCCGCCCGAGCCGATTTGACTTGGTGGTCGTTGCAACCCCTTTCCGGCTCGGCCCCTCCGGCCGTCGAACCCAGCCTTCGTTCCCGCGTTCGCAACGGCGTCGATGCGTTCGTCGTGCAACAACTGGCCGAGCGGCAATTGCCTTCTTCCCCGATGGCCGACAAGCGCACCTTGATCCGCCGGCTCTCCTTCGTGCTTCACGGCCTTCCTCCCGAACCGGAAGAAATCGCGGAATTTCTCGCGGATTCGCGACCCGGCGCTTGGGAGCGCTTGGTCGACCGTTATTTGGCTTCGCCTCGCTACGGTGAACGATGGGGCAGGCATTGGCTGGACGTCATCCGGTTCGGCGAGAGCAACGGTTATGAACGGAACGTGATTCGAAACAACGCGTGGTACTTTCGGGACTACGTGATCGATTCCCTGAACCGCGACAAACCCTACGATCGTTTCGTTCGGGAACATTTGGCGGGCGACCGGCTGGGGGCGAACGAGCCGGAGGTCGAGGTCGGCACCGCTTTTTTGGTGGGCGGCGCTTACGACGATGTCGGGAATCAGGATCCGGCGGCGGCCCTGCAGATTCGGGCCAATACCATCGACGATATGATCAACGCTTCGGCTTCGGCGTTCTTGGGACTGACGGTGAGTTGCGCCCGGTGCCACGATCACAAATTCGATCCGATCCCGCAGGCGGATTACTATCGCTTCCAGTCCGCGTTCGCCGGCGTGCAACAGGGGGCGCGGATTTTGGCCTCGGCCGAGGAACGCAACCGTTACGAGCGGGAAAGAGCGCCCTTGGCCGAATCTCTGGAACAGGTCCGTCAAACGATCGAACAGGTCCGGGAGGGAGTCAGAAAGCGGGTGGAGCGGCGCAAACCGGAGCTCATGAAACAATTCAACCGCCCCAAGGTCGATCCTTACGGCACCGAAGAGCGCTTCGAGCCGGTAGTCGCCAAGGTGGTGCGCCTCGAAATCAACGGCACGACCCAAGGAAGGTACCACCGTCCGGTGATCGACGAATTCGAAGTTTGGACGCCGGAACCCGATTCGCGCAACGTCGCGTTAGCCAGTTACGGGAGCAAAGCGACGGCCAACTCGATGCGGTATTCCAACGACGATCCCTTGTTGTATTCGGCGCTTAAAATCAACGACGGGGGTTACGGAGAGTATTGGATATCGAATCTTGCCGGGGGCGTGCTTACCGTCGAGTTTCCGCGGCCGGAAACCGTATCGCGAGTGATTTGGTCCAACGACCGGGTCCGGGCGTTCAGCCGGAATCGTTCCCGGCCGTTCTCGACCGACTATACGATTTCGGTTTCGGTCGACGGCGAAGAGTGGACGCCGGTCGCTTCCTCTCAGGGACGGGAACCGTTCAACGAATCGTTGCTCAACGACAAACTGTTCGTCCAAGTGGTGAATCAGGAAGAGAATAAACGATTAGGGGAACTCGATAAGCGGAGACGGGAACTCGAGCGCCAACTCAATGCGGTCAAGGGATTGCCGCAAGCTTGGGTCGGCAACTTTCGCCAGCCGGCGAAGGCGACCTACCTGATGCAGGGAGGGGATCCGACCCGAGTGGGCCCGGAAATCCCGCCGTCGAGCCTGAAAGTGCTGGAGCAATTGTATCCGGGTTACCGTTTGGACCCCAACGCTCCCGAGGGCGAACGCCGGCTCGAACTGGCTCGTTGGCTTACCGACCGGCGCAATCCGCTCTTCAGCCGCGTCATGGTCAATCGGCTTTGGCATTATCATTTCGGACGCGGCATCGTGGCGACTCCCAGCGATTTCGGCGCGGGAGGTTCCGAACCGACCCATCCGGCATTATTGGATTGGCTGGCGGGCGAGTTGATCCGTCACGAGTGGCGGCTCAAACCGATTCACCGGTTGATTCTTAATTCGCACACTTGGCGTCAAGCCAGCGATGCCCAGCCCGAAGGGGTGAACCGGGATCGGGACGCGGGGTATCTTTGGCGGTATCCGCCGCGACGGCTCGAGGCCGAAGCGATCCGGGACGCCATCTTGCGGATCACGGGTTCCTTGAACACCGCGATGGGAGGTCCGGGATTCCGGCTTTACCGTTATTCCTTGGATAACGTGGCTACCTATTATCCCTTGGACGAATACGATCTCTCCACCTTTCGACGCAGCGTCTACCATCAGCACGTTCGGGCGGCGCAAGTGGATCTTCTTACCGATTTCGATTGTCCGGACCCGGCCTTGCCGGCGCCGTCCCGAACGGCGACGATTTCGCCGCAACAGGCCATGTCGTTGCAAAATCATCCTTTCGTTATCCAACAGGCGAAGGCCTTGGCGGATCGCCTTGCCGAACGTCATCCCGGCGGTTCCGTTGCCGACCAGGTCACGACAGCCTACCGGTTGTGTTTTGCGCGGGAGCCCGAAGCGGACGAATTGAGAGCCGCCGTCGCTTTGGTCCGTTCGCATGGCCTGCCGCTGTTTTGCCGCGCTTTGATAAACGCCAATGAATTCATCTATCTTCGGTAACGAGCTCATCGCTCGACGGGATTTTTTGGGGAGCGTTAGCCAAGGCCTGGCCGGGGTCGCTTTAGCCAGTCTGGTCGCGCCATCGATCGGCTCAGCGAAAACCATTGTCCGGCATCATCCGGCCAAGGCGAAAAGAGTGCTGCAGATCTTCTGTCCGGGAGCGGTATCCCAGGTGGACACTTGGGATTACAAACCGGCGTTGGAGCGGCACCACGGCCAGCCGTTGCCGGAGGAAGGAGCCTTTCTGTCCTTTCAGGGAAAGAACGGCAATTTGATGAAGAGTCCCTGGGAGTTCCGGGCTTACGGCCAGACTGGCAAACGCCTTTCATCGATGCTTCCCCATCTTGGCGCTCATGTCGACGATATGGCGTTCGTCCATTCCCTGACTTCGAAAACCAACACCCACGGTCCCGGTTGCGTGTTCATGAATACCGGGTTCAGCGCCGACGGTTTTCCGGCGAACGGCGCCTGGGTCAGCTATGCGCTGGGTTCCGCCAACGAGAACCTTCCGGCTTACGTGGTGATTCCCGACATTCGAGGCGAACCGCCGTCGGGCAAGGCCAATTGGACTTCCGGTTTCCTGCCGGCCGAACATCAGGGAGTAGCGCTCAACGCGCAGAAAACGATTCGCAATCTTCAAAGCCCCGAAGAATATTCGCCGCAGGCGGAGTCGGATTACCGTCGGTTTTTAGCGCAGCTTAATCAGCGGCACGCCGCCGACTCCCCTGAAATCACCGAGTTGAAGGCTCGAATCGCCGCCTATGAACTGGCGGGACGCATGCAGATTTCGGCTCCGGAGGCGACGGACTTCGCCGCCGAATCGGTGGGGACGAAAAAGTTGTACGGAGTAGACGATCCGAATCCGCTCAAAGCCGCTTACGCCAAGAACTGCATCCTCGCCCGGCGCTTGCTGGAACGGGGGGTGCGGTTTATCACGCTGTATAGCGGTTCGCGGGCTTCGGGCGTGGACGGTTTGCTCAATTGGGACGCTCACAAAAAGCTCAAAGCCGATTACGAGCGTCATATTCCCATTTTGGATCAGCCTTCGGCGGCGTTGATCACCGATCTCAAGAGCCGAGGATTATTGGACGACACCTTGGTCATCTGGACCTCGGAATTCGGCCGGATGCCGACTCATCAGGAAGGCACTACGGGGCGGGATCACAATCCCGACGCCTTCACCCTTTGGATGTTGGGCGCGGGCGTCAAAGGGGGCACGAGTTACGGCGCGACCGATGAATTCGGACGCCGGGCGGCGGAACATCCGACGACCGTTTATGATTTTTACGCCACGGTATTGGATCTGCTGGGTATCGATCACGAGCGGTTGACCTTTTACCATAACGGCATCGAAAGGCGGTTGACCGACGTTCACGGCCAGTCGATTACCGAGGTCATCGCTTGATGCCGTCGTTCGGCGGAGCAGCCGGGGGCGCGAGTCCGGTATCGTTCAACTTTTACGGAACGGCGTGGCCCGCGACACCATGGTCTTGACCTGGCCGCCGATCGGTCCCAAGCCGATCGAGGATTCTGATCGTTGCCCGTCGGCTTCGGTGGTTCGTTCCGGGGCAGCGGCAAGTAACTTCGGGAACCGGAAAGTCCGGCTGCGGCCCGGACGGAAAGAAACGGAACCGGCAAAGCTCACCCGGGTGAGGAGGTTTCGCCGGCGTCGGCTTCCCGTTCGGCGAATCGCCGGCGAGCGGCAATTAACAATTATCCGATCGAATTGACGTGAAGGTTTTAGTCGAAGGGGGAAAGTCGAAACATTGCGAGACGGTCGCCTACGATCCGGAGACCAATCGGGTCGAACTGATCGAGCAGCGGTTGCTGCCCCATCGGTTCGAGACCCTCAATGCCCAGACTTATCGGGACACGGCTCAGGCAATTACCGATATGGTCGTTCGCGGGGCGATCGCCAACGGGGCGACCGCGGCCTACGGCTACGCGCAGGGGACGAAGGAATTTTCCGGAACGGATTTGGAATCGTTTCGGCGCCACGAAGCCGAAGTCTACGAAGTCTTGACCAAGGCGCGGCCGACGGCGGTCGATCCGATCAATGCCTTGAAGGAAATGCGGCGATTGTGCGCGGCCGGTTCGACCGTGACAGAGTGGCAGGCGATCGCGTTGGCCGCCGCCGTCGAATACTCTCGAAGAAGCGTCGAGGGATGCCGCGCCCTCGGTCGGCTTGGCGCCGGCCTGATCGCCGAGGGCGCTCGGGTGATGACTCATTGCAACGCCGGCTGGTTGGCCTGTGTCGATTTCGGAACGGCTACCGCCCCGATGTATGCGGCTCAGGAAGCAGGCCGTCGGTTTCACGTGTACTGTTCGGAAACGCGTCCCCGTTCTCAGGGGGCTTCGCTGACCGCTTGGGAAATGGGCCAGCAAGGCATTTCCCATCAGGTGGTTACGGATAACGCCGCCGGTCATATGATGCAGCGCGGGATGGTGGACTTGGTGATCGTGGGTAGCGACCGCACTCTGGCTCGAACGGGGGAAGTGGCGAACAAGATCGGCACCTATATGAAGGCGGTACTGGCCAAACGGCACGGCATCCCGTTTTACGTGGCAATTCCGTTGTCCACCCTGGATTGGGAACTGGAGAAGGGTGACGAGATCCCGATCGAGGATCGCGGCGACGAGGAAGTGTGCGGGGCGTGGGGAAGTACCTCCGAGGGACAGTTGACTTACGTGCGGGTGGCAAGTCCCGGCAGCCGGGCGTTCAATCCCGGTTTCGACGTCACGCCTCCGGAACTGATCACTGGGATTATTACTCCGGTTGGCATCCTGGAACCAGCTCGGTTGCTGGAACAGCGAACGGAACTGCAACTGAGATTATCCTGAATCCGTAGCTTCATTTAATCAGTTTTTGGGATGAGGTATAAATCAAGAGGGTTTTCGAATGTTTTCGTAGGTAATTATCAATTGGAAACATTCGCCTGCCAGGTAAACGATAATTTATAAAAACAAAATCGCCGGACTTCGCTTGTTATTTACCACGTTATTTCGTGCAAAATTTTTCACATTAATCCGGGTGATATTTGAATTGAGATGGTCGAGATACCGATCGGATGCTGGAGGTGACCATGGTTCCAAGAAAAAACTGCTTGGAAAAGAAAAATCAACTAGTCGTCTTAGTTGGGAGTGACGATCCAAGGGAAGAGAGTTCTGCTCGGTGAAGATACCGATCCAGTCGTTGGCTCCTTGGGATCTCTAGAATTGGGCGTCTGGGGGTCGCTCAAGAAACGATCAGTGCCTTGGTTGCCATCTTCGTCGGCATTAAAGACACGTAGGATTCATTTCAGGTTCCAACGTTTGAGCCGATCTGGCAAGCATGGGATCGTGTCAGCGATAGAGACGAAGTCGGCACCGCTGGTCCGCAATTGGGGGAGCAGGGTTAGTCGGAATGGGTGTCGCTAGGACTCAATCGAGACCAGCCGCTCAGAATGGCTATCGCGGTCAATTCTTAACCGAAATACCCTGAAAATAAAAACGCACGATTTCCCGAAATAAAGTGGCAAGTAACACTAGCACCGCCGGGCTTTGGCAGGAATGCAATTACTATTGCAGCGCGATTACTCCTGCGAGGAGCACCTTACCTAAAAAATCTGGGAGAAGAAACTACTTTTTGATTGCCCGAATCATCCAGAGTGAGGCGATGGTTTCAAATAGCAGGGCACCTATACGCGGAGTTCTCCTGACGGTCGGAGGAAGGTGCCCAGCGCTCGCTGTCGCTGAGACGGGAAGACTTTTTCGATTCCGAGCTCTGACTCGGGGCTCGCGCCAGACTCAAGGCAACTTCTGGTTGCCCGTGTACCAAGCCAAACCGCACACCGTTATCCTCCCCGAAAGTGCCATCGACACCCTTTCCGCCAAGGGCTCGCTCCCTGAACTGCGAAGCAGCGGAACGGTCTTCGTTTCCTCCGCCGGGACGACTTCCCAACTCCCCCAATGACTCTGCCGATGGAACTTCCAGCGGATCCTTTGCGCTTTCGACGCTGACGCAAGTGGCGATCATTCCGCCGCTCGGTTATTGCAGCGTCATCCCAACGCCCAACGTTTGAGGCCTCCGGGGGCTAAAGACTGGAACGCCCTGCTGCGAGGCCATTGATCCGTTCCTCGAATCCCAACCGGATTTTCTTTTCCAAGCAGTCAATTTATAACATCTTTGCCCGTTGAAAATCGGTCGTCACTTCTTGCTGCCCTTCCCCAAATAACTCCCGGATTAATGTGGAAAATTTCGCCCGAAATAAAGTGGCGAGCAAGCAAACGACTGAAGGCTTGCCGGTTCAGGATTTTCGTGGCTTGCTTCAGTCCCTCTCCAGTCTAGCCAAACAACAAGTACGAACCAAGATTACCGGCTCCAACTCGTTCAGCATGTTCACAACTCCCACCCCGTTGCAAAACAAAGCCTTGGAGCTTTTGGGAATGTCCTTGAAAATCAGGGCCTAATTCGGAATAGCGTAGACAGCAGCTGGAACGATAATTCCTCCCTAAAAACTTTAAATAGGCCATATACTGCGGATTTGAGCGAATTACCAGTCCTTGCCCATGCTGGAAAATCCGACTTGAGTTGGGCTACGCCCTCCATTCGTTACCCCCTGCCGCCTCAAGGCGTATTTCGGGCAACTAAATAAAATCCTGTTCTTGAGCTGGATTTCGGGATACCACCCCGAAGTCTCGCCGCGAGACATGGTAGCAATCATGATTATCCGGACTCTGCCGAGGATCCCGAACCGAGCAGCTCAGTCGAAGGAGTAGTACACCACTACCAGGGATTCAATTCTTTCGGCTCGGCAAAAAGTGTCGTCAATTCGTTCCGTTGCCATTCGTTAAACAATTCTTTATCGGGCGACTTGCCCACTTCGAATACCATACCGAGAACCGACAGCTCAGCGTCGATTCGCTCCAACCGTGTTTCGATGTGCCGCTTCTGATCCTGAGTTAACAACAACCGCAAATCCAAGGCCGCCAGAGCGGCTCTACGAGCCGCCGTCAGCCGAAACTCCTCCTTCTCGGCCTGCACCGCCTGATAATCGGCGTAACCTTCCGGAGACAAAACTTCTTCGATCGTCGTTCGATAAAGCGGATAGTCATGCAAGCCGGTTAAAATGCGGCGCCAAAAAGACAAGAAGTATCCTTGACTTTTCCCTGAAGTCGAAAACAGCATTTTTGCCTGGACCGCAGCCAGAGCCCTTTCTTCACGTGAAGGAGTCTGCAGTTCCGACTTTTCCGATGTTTCGGCTTTTAACTCTTCTCGGACCTGTCGGACCGTACCCTGAGCCGCTAATTTCAGCCGCCGGGTAGTGGCTTCGTCCAATTCGCCCAAGGATTCGATATGAGCTTCCAGACCCGCCAATGCAACTTCTACCAGCCCGTTCTGGGTCGTTTCCAACTGTAGATTCGCGGCTTCGATTCTCGCTTCCAGATGCCGATCCATGGCTTCGATTCTCGTTTGATTCATCTTGGCCGGTCTATCCAGTGCTGGCTGCGGCGGTTCCAGCCGGAGTTCGTTCTCGACCGGACGCCCGACGCCTTGGATAATCACGCGTTCTTGATGCTCTTTCATCCGTGCCACAGCCCGTATCCTGGTCAGCAGACTCCAGATCTGAGAGTGATTACTTTTCACGAGGTTCCAGATTTCCTTTTGCCGTTTCGACAGCAATTGTTCCAAAATCGGACTTCTTCCAAAATACGCCGCATTAAACAGACTTGCCGGTTCCATCAATAATCGTTCGGAATTGGAGGGTACTGAGCGAATTGTAGTCCACAGCTGCATGCCCACTTTTTCACGTTGCTCCGGTAACAGGCATAATATCGAATCCACCGCCAAGGCCATGCGATTGGAGGCGGCCAGAACCGCCTGATCTTTGCGCGACTGGACCGCTTCGAAAAATGCGATCAATTGACGACGGTCCAATACCTCAGTCAGCGCCAAAACGCCGTCGCGGGAAAGCAAGAGGTCGTCCAAAACCCTGACGGGCGTCCGGTTCAGAGAACGTCGGGACTGAAAATCCTCTTTAACCAAGGGAACCGGCTCCGAATCCCAAGCCGTTTTCAATTTGGCTACCTGCGATTCGTCCAAGTCGAATTGTTGCCCTACCAGCTGAGCGATTTGAAAGCGGATCGTTCGTTCCCGTTCCGGATTTTTAGCCTCGATTGCCCTTCTGGGATTGGGAGTCACGGAAGGACGAACGATAGGACGCTGGAAGATTACGCCCGGTTCCCGTGCCGGCACTTGGATCTCGACTTGCACCTGTGCCAAAACGCTCGTCACGCCAAGCCAACCGACTGCCCAACCCATCAATGCCGCACGTTTCATCATTCAATCCTCTCTTCGAATCTACTAACCGACGATCATTCGGGCAAACAGTACCATTTCGCTTTTATCGGTTCGATAACGACGGCTTTCCTTCGGGAATCGGGTTTTTCAATTGCTATGCTTGGCCGACTTTTGCCCGTCCCCGTCTGATAGGATACGGTTAGAGCCGAGTCCGTTGCCGATCGGAAAACAGTTTGCGATCAAGCGACTCGGTCATCCGTCGATGCCATTCAGGAATCGAAAGCTTGACATCCTCCTGACCAACCACGATTCGACGCAATCCCTTTTGTTTCTGACGCGATAACCGGTTTTGCCGAGAAAACGCCGGGCTGTACGATTTCCTTGCACCGGCACGCCAACGAATCGGCCACGCCCTCTGCGGTGCCAATTGATTTCGAATATTACCCGTTCGTTGATTCGTTATCTCGCCCATCGCCCGGTAGTCAAAAGCGATAATTCAGTCTGTTGCCATTCGGTGAGCAACTCCTGATCAAGCGATCGGGCTAGTTCGATCACGAGATCGTGGACCGAAAGTTCGGGATCGCTTCGTTCCAACCACGATTCGACGTGCCGCCTCTGCTCCTGATTCAATAACAATCGCAAATCCATGGCTTCCAGAGCGGCCCGGCGGTCCGATGTTAGCCGAAACGTTTTCCTCTCGGATTGGCTTGTTTGATAGTCGGCGAATTCTTCCGGAGATAATGCTTTTTCGATCGTCGTTCGAAAAAGCGGATAATCCTGCATGCCGACCAAGATACGGTGCCAAAAAGTCAACGCATAACCTTGAATAACCGCTGAATTCAGGTCCGGCAAACGCGCTCGGCCCCTAGCCGGCGCCAGTTCGTTCTGTGCCGGAGGCTGGCGTTCCGACTTCGCTACGGCTTCGGCCTTCAACTCTTCCCTGATCTGGCGAACGGTACCCCGAGCCGCCAAATTCAACCGGCGGGAAACAGCTTCGTCCAAGTCGCTGAGGTCGGCGATCTGAGTTTCCAGCACCGCCAAGGCGATTTCCTCCAACTTGTCTTGAATTTCTTCCAGTTGTCGATTCGAGGCTTCGATACTCGCTTGGCGTGCCCTGGCCAATCTATCCAGCATCTCTTCCTGATCCGCGCCCTGACGAATTCTTACCTCAGCTTCCCTCTGATTTCCTTCCGCTTCGGCTCGTCCACGTTGGGCAGCGAAATTAGCCAGATGTTCCTCGCGCTCTTGCGCCCGCTGCGCAGAGAGAATCACGGCCAGAACAGTTTGCCTTCGAGAGTGATTGGCATTCACCAAATTCCAAATTTCGTTTTGCCGCTCCGACAGCAGAGGCTCCAAGTTCGGAACTTGGCTTGTGGGCCAATAACCGAACAATCTGATTGGTTCCGTCAACAACCGTCCGAATTCGGTGCCGGGGGTAATTCGATTCAGGCTCAACAGCGCTTCCCCCACCGCTTCGCGTTGTTCCGGCTTGAGGCATAAGATCTCGTTTACCAACCCGGCCATCCGATGAGCGATAGCCTGTGCCCCCCGATCTTTTCGTGCTTGGACCGATTCAAAAAACGTCGTCAATTGCTGACGATTCAACACTTCGTCCAGAGCCAACACTCCTTCGCGGGAAATCAGCAAATCGTCCAAAACCCTGACGGGCGTTCGGTTCATCGAACGTCGAGACTGAAAATCCTCTTTAACCAATGGAACCGGCTCCGAATCCCAAGCCGTTTTCAATTTAGCCTCCTGAGATTCGTCCAAGTCGAATTGCTCCGCTACCAGTCGGGCGATATGGAAGCGCACCGCTCGGTCCCGTTCCAATGAATTGGACTCGACTTCGCCCCGGGGAATGGGTGTCGCAGGACGACGAATGATTTGTTGCCGAATGATCTCGCCCGGTTCCCGTACCGGCACTTGAATCTCGAATTGCCCTTGCGGCAAGACGTTCGCCACGCCAATCCAAGCGACGGTACAACTCACCAATGCATAGCGTTTCATCGTTGAAAACCCTGTCGGATCGTAACTGACTACGCAGCCAAAATTCAAGTATTACCACAACAGTGCTCGAACCGGTCGACAGGGCACCGTGGCGGGCGTTGCTGGAAAGCGGACAGAATCCTTCTCAGGCAGTCCCTAACCGAAACCGTCTTTGGTGATCAAGCTTCTTTTCTTCGTTTTTCAGCAGCTTCCCCAATTGAAATCATATTTCGAGGTGTTGCGGCTGCGGCATCGGGAACGTGGTCGTTGGTATCGGGAACCGAAACATACCGTTCAACGACTAAAGGGCCGGACCACCGAATTGGAGGCGGAATTATTCCGGTTGGAGAATTTCCTCGCCGCGATGAGGGTTGCCAACGGTACCTCGGTGTTCTCATTCGAAGCGGCCACCTCCGAACGGTCCGTCGGCGCGGTCTCGAGGGAGAGTAAGTTCCAAGAACGATTGGCGATTCAAGGCGACCAGATCGACGAATTGAGGGTGACCACCGAGAAGCTGGTGCCGCAAACTGCCTTCTTCGGATGGGTTGAAGAGGAAAAACGTCACGGTCGACGGCAAACGCAAACGCAAGCGTGATAGCGAGAAGAAGCCGTTAGCCCGGATTATTTACCAAGAGATTGAACTTTGGCAAATCTCGCCTTCAATTCAGGGTTCGAGCCATCCACCTATTCAGGACGCTTCCGAAAATGAATTGGGTTCTCGCCGGTGGCGAGCTAGTTCGAATGGACCGGCTGGCGAAGCGTCGGGGGATCGTCGTCTGATCGTCGATACGGGCCAATTCAGTTTTGAGAAGCCGGGGCTGCTGCCCATGATTCTCGATACCCTGTCACGATTCCCATTTCCCGACCACCGTTGCATTTCAAGGGTGGAGTCTCTTCTGAAAGGGAGCGTCGAAAAAATCTGGGATTGAGTTTCCTTTGATCCCATGAGATAATGGCCGGGATTGACGCTATTGATGGCTTTGCGGCCTTGGGGATTTGGATATTTTTTGGCGTCGGCGTTACGGGAACGGGAATTCGGCGGTTTAGGGTCATAGGATTATTGCTGGGAATGAACAGGTTCATTGGAGGAGAAAAGAGGGTTGACGTAATCTGAGGAGATTGGCACCCTCGTCGCGGTTTGGAAGTTAGCATGGTGATTCCGAATTACGAAAACAAATAGGTTCAGGGATCCTTATGTCTAGTGGGGGAGATTTAGACCGTTTTGCATAAAAAAAGTCCATATTATCTGGTTTTTTGGCAATTATTCGCCTGCGAAAGCTTGCTTTTTCCCGCAAGGTATGCCATATATAATAATGTGCAAAATAGCAAGGCTGCTGAGCGCTTAGAAATATTGGCTCTTCGTAACGAAGCAACCCCCATTGGGGATCGGGTTTTTATCGTCATCGCAAAAGGCATCGTCACCTGTTTTTGGGATGATCTACCCTTTCTTCGATACGAAGAGAACGATCATCATTCCCGAAACTGGCTCATGGGTCATATCGCGTTTTTCAAGTTAGCTGCCCAGAAACAAATAGCGGAGCAATTCCAAGTCCATCGCAATACCGTTTCTGCCGCTCTCCAGACTTATCGCCGCGGTGACGGGGTTAAAAAGACCCCTCAGACCAAAGCGAAAAGTTGGACCGCGATCGACGAGGAAACGGGTCGCCGGCTCGGGGAATTGTTGGCCCAGGGAAGATCGATTAGAAGTGCCGCCATAGCTTGCCGAGTCAATCACGAAACGGTGCGTCGTTATGTTCATGCCGGCCGAATCCCCGGATTCCAACTGGAGTCGCCACAGCTCGAGCGACCAGCCGCTACCCCGGCCGAAGCTCGCGAGGATTCCCGTTTGGCAGAAGCTTCGGATCGGACGGAACGAGATCAGAACGACCGCCAGGCCGCCATGGGGATGGGAGCGCAGGACATTCCAGGACGGGTCGCGGCCAGTATCGGAGAGCATGCCGGACCCAAGCCCCATTTTTCCGCGGCTCGTGCCGTGAAGCAGGCAGGAGTTTTAGTGGCGTTGCCGGCGTTGTTGGAAACCGGATTGCTCCGGCATCTCGATCAATTGCCGGAATCAAAAGGCTATTATCGCCCCGCCAACCTCCTCTTGTTTTTGGCATTGATGTTTTTGACCCGAGTGTGTTCGGTGGAGCAAATGCGTTATCAATCCCCGGGAGAATGGGGCAAAATTCTGGGGAGCGATCGCAGTCCGGAAGTGACCACCCTGCGGCGCCGGATTCGTCAGCTGGCGACCTCGAAGGCGATGGACTCCTGGCAGTCAAACCTGGCCAAAGACTGGCTCAGCGAGGATCCCGAAGAAACGGCGACCTTATATCTCGATGGCCATGTCAAAGTGTATCACGGGCGGAAAGGAAACTTGCCCCGCCATTTCGTTTCGCGGCAAAAGCTTTGCCTGCCGGCGGCCGTCAGCTCTTGGCTGCATGCCCTCGGCGGCACGCCCTTGCTCTGCCTGCATCAGCAGATCGACTCGAAAATGATCCAAACTCTGAAACAAGATATTCTGCCTCAATTGCGGGAGCTGGGATTGTTGCCCGCTAACTCGCAGGAGCCAGCAAGCTCAACCGTTACTCCGCCGGTTCTGAACTTGATTTTCGACCGGGAAGGTTGGAGTCCGAAGCTCTTTGGCGAGCTGGCTCGCCAAGGAGTGGCCTGTATCACTTGGCGCAAGGGAAAAGTCCAGCCCTGGTCCGAGCAAGAGTTTGTGGCGAGGGAAGTAAGGGTTCCTGGCCCCTGCGGTTCCGTGATTCGCCGGCTGTCGCTGGCGGAAAAACCCTTGGAGTTGAGAGGCTGGGATATCAAGGCCCGAGAAATTCGTTGCTTGAGGTCTGACGGACGCCAATCCTCCATTATCACCACCAATAACCAGATGGATATCAACCAAGTGGCGGGGTCGATTCTTTCCCGTTGGTCGCAGGAGAATTTTTTCCTTTATGCTCGCCGGGAATTCGGATTGGACCATTTGCCGGTCCATGAACTGGAGCCGGTAGATCCCGCCGAGAAGGTCGTTAATCCCCCCTGGCGACGATTGAAAACAGCGATCGCCAAGCTCAAAAACCGATTAGGGCATTTGACGCGGCGAATCGACGCTCAAAGCAAGACAACCCAACCAGTCGGAAAACTACAGACCAAAAAGATTGATCTGGCCAAGGAACTTCAAGAGCTCTGTCAAACCCAAAAATCACTTCCCGAACATGTGAAGGCGGGCGATCTGTCACCGTCGGAACAATTGGAAGCGCTGCCGAGACCAGTAAGACAGTTTTATGATCTGATTCGCATGATTGTTTATCGTGCTGAAACCGCTCTGACGCCGTTAGTCAATGGCGACCGTAAAGGGCGTCCCCATTCCAGATCACTCTTGAAATCCGTGTTTAAATCCGAAGCCGATATCCTGCCTGATGAAGCCAACGGAGAACTGGTTATTAGGCTGCTGAACCAAAGTAACAAGGCACAGAATCAAGCACTCAAGGAATTGCTTGAAGCCCTAAACCAAAAAGAAATAAGGTTTCCTGAAACTAACCTGAAGCTAGTTTATAAATTAGCTGATTGATGAAACCACCAAGTTTGCACAATTTGAATCTGTCAGACACAAGGATCTCTGAGGTTGGGGCGGAGAACAGGGCTGTTCCGAAAAGCCACCGAGAGATCAAAAAAGCAGACAATGCCTCGAGGAAAATCCAAAAAACAGCAGGGCGAGAAGAAGGCTGGGGCGACCGGTGGTGCGACCACCGGTTACGAAGCTGAGCTGTGGAAGATGGCCGATGCCTTGCGCGGTTCGATGGACGCCGCGGAGTACAAGCACGTGGCTCTCGGACTGATTTTCCTTAAGTACATTTCCGACGCCTTCGAGGAGCAGCGTGAGTCAGTGAGTCGCGAAATAGGCCCGGATGTGGCGGAAGATCGGGACGCATACCTTGCCGAGAACATTTTTTGGGTTCCACCGGAGGCTCGTTGGGAACGGCTGAAGGAGCAAGCCCGGCTGTCCACCATTGGTCAGGTGGTTGACGAGGCGATGACGGCGATCGAACGCGAAAATAGAATTCTGAAGGACGTTCTGCCGAAAGACTATGCTCGCCCCGCGTTGGACAATCAACGTCTCGGCCAACTTATCGACATGATCGGAAATATTCGGGTGGGCGATGAGGAGTCCCGTTCTCGAGATGTGCTTGGTCGTGTTTATGAATACTTCCTGTCGCAGTTCGCCAGCGCAGAAGGGAAAAAAGGTGGAGAGTTTTACACGCCACGATGTGTCGTTCGCTTGTTGGTGGAGATGATTGAGCCATATCGGGGGCGAGTCTATGACCCTTGCTGTGGTTCTTCGGGTATGTTCGTCCAGTCGGTCGAGTTTATCCGGGCTCATGCGTCTGGTAACGGGAACGGGGGTAGGGCTAAGGCCGATATTAGCATTTATGGTCAGGAATCAAATTACACGACATGGAGACTGGCTAAAATGAATCTCGCCATTCGTGGAATTGATGGACAAATTGCTCAGGGAGATAGTTTTCACGAAGATCGTTATCCTGTGTTAAAGGCGGACTTTATTTTGGCTAATCCTCCGTTCAATATTTCCGATTGGGGAGGTGAGCGGCTTAAAGACGACAAACGATGGAAATTCGGTATGCCTCCCAACGGCAACGCCAATTACGCTTGGATCCAACATATGGTTCACCATTTGGCGCCAGATGGCATTGCCGGTTTCGTGCTTGCTAACGGATCCATGTCAACAGCACAGAAGGGAGAGGGTGAAATCAGAAAGAATCTGATTGAAGCCGGATTGGTGGATTGCATGGTGGCATTACCTAGTCAGCTGTTTTATTCTACCCAGATACCCGCCTGTTTGTGGTTTTTGGCTAGAAATCGAACAGGCGGCAAGTGTCGAAATCAAAAAGAAGAAATACTCTTTCTGGACGTACGAAACTTGGGGCGTATGGTGGATCGGACTCACCGTGAGTTAACGGATGAAGAAGTTACCCGGATTGCAAGCACCTATCACAATTGGCGCAAAAACAAAGACAAGTATCAGGATGTTCCTGGTTTTTGTCGAAGCGTATCATTGGAAGAGGTTAGCGAACACAAACATATCTTGAATCCTGGACGATATGTCGGAGTGCCATCAAAAGAGGATGATAGCGAACCGTTTGTGGAAAAGATGGAAAGGTTAGTGGCACAATTGAAAAGACAGCAAGTAGAAAGTGCAAAACTTGATGCTGCAATAATAAATAATTTATCAAAATTGGGATTTTAAAAATAATTATTATGAAAATCGACACTATATTTTTAAAACGTTGTATAAATTCGTTAGAAGAGGCGCTCAATGGTCTGAGCATGCATCAAAATAAAGATGATTTAATGAAGGGTGTTTTTTGTGAAGCCTGCGTCAAAAAATTTGAATTGGTGCTAGAACAGTCTGGTAAGTTGCTTCGAAAAAGACTCGCATTGTTTTTTGCTAGTAATCAACAAGCAGATGAGTTAGCGTTTAATGATTTATTTCGCCATGCCGCAAAACATAGATTGATAGAGGTAAATGTAGGAGAGCGTTGGATTGCGTACCGTGGCATTCGAAACGAATCAAAGTTTAATTATGGGGAAGAAATTGATAGCAATACATTTAATATTATGCAAGATTTTATAAAAGATGCAAAATCACTTGCTAGCATGCTGGAGATAAAAGATAATGAGTAACTCGTTGCATCTACCATTAAAATACCGTCAAGTGATTGAAAAGATGGTATTAAGGTTTATTCCTGATGTTGAAGTATGGGCTTATGGCAGTCGTGTTACAGGGAAAAACCATGATGGCAGTGATCTAGATTTGATATTACGCGGGCCAAATCTTGAAAAAATCGATGCTTTTCAATTACAGGATTTTACTGAAGCTATAAAGGAGTCAACTATTCCCATATTAGTTGAAGCTCGTGATTGGGCGAGAGTGCCTAAACGTTTTCACAAGGAAATAAATGATAATCATTATGTGTTGTATCGTCCTGATCATTTTAATAACATAACAACATTTGGTGATTGCGCGATGCTAGTGAAGAATGTTGTGCAACCAAATATCAACACTAATGATTTATTTGTTGGTTTGGAACATATAGAAAAACATACGCTCGTGTTGTCTGGTCATGGATTTGCCAAAGACGTTTCAAGTCAAAAGTATCGTTTTTTAAAAGGCGACATTTTGTTTGGAAAACTAAACCCTTATTTTCGTAAAGTTGTTCGTGTAAGGTTTGATGGTATTTGTTCCACCGACATTTGGGTTGTTCGTCCCCAAAAGGGGGTGGATAGCAAATTTCTTTTTTATCTGATGGCATCTATGGAGTTTATTCAATGGGTATCCAAAGGATCAGAGGGAACAAGTCTTCCAAGAGCCAAATGGGATTACGTTTCTAGATTTAAATTAAATTTACCACCAACTCACTCACAACGTAAAATTGCTTGTATTCTTAGCACACTGGATGATAAAATAGAATTGAATCGACGCATGAATAAAACATTGGAAAGCATTGCGTTGGCGGTCTTCAAGGACTGGTTCATTAATTTCGGTCCTACTTGTGCTAAGGTAGAAGGCCGTTCTTCATATTTAGCTTCAAATATCTGGAATCAATTTCCTAATACACTGGACATCGAAGATAAACCAACCGCCTGGCTGGTCTACGCACTGAGTGATTTAGCACTTCAACACCGAGCTACTCTATCACCCAATGCACACCCAAATCGAATCTACGAGCATTATAGCATACCGGCTTACGATGCGGGATATGAACCAGTTGCCGATCTTGGTGGTTCGATTAAAAGTAATAAAATAATAGTGCCATCAGGAGCAGTTCTGTTGTCCAAAATTAATCCCGAGATAGAAAGAATTTGGCTACCCCAAACTAGTAAGGGAGTGCCCCAGATTGCGTCTACCGAATTCTTAGCTCTTAGGCCTCTTGCACCAGCAACTCGTAGTGTACTTTATTTCCTTTTCAAGAATCAAGACTTTCAAGCGAAGATGACTGCGTTTTCGACAGGAACTTCTAAAAGTCATCAGCGAGTGCATGTCAAATCTCTTTTTTCTTGTAAAGTGCTTACTGCTTCTCCTACATTGCTTGCCTTGTTTGACGAAATGATGGACCCGATAATTAATAGATTGCTTTCTAATCGTAGAGAAACTCGGTGGTTGATACAAACCCGTGATATTTTACTGCCAAAACTCATGTCGAGAGAATTACAAATTAAAGCAACTGAAAAAATAATCGAAAAGAAACATAACCTACGAGTTGATGGATCTGGTCAAAATGTTGTATTATCTTGATAGCAATTTAATTAATGAATACGACAAAAATCAGCAACGAAGTTTTAATTGAACGACTAGAATTAGGCGAAGACAGTAGTTGGGAGTTTAAACGAATAGAATTTAGCGCTGATAAGCCCAAATCTGCACAACGAAATGTTTTAGCTGATGAAATGACTGCTTTTGCTAATTCCGATGGTGGTGTCATATTATGCGGAGTTACAGATGATGGCCAGATTCAAGATATGACCTTGCAGCAGGTTAAAAATCTAGGCAGATTATTAAGCGAAGTGTCCTTCGATTTAGTCGAACCTGCTTTAAAAGTAGGCATACATCATCAAAAACTTAACAACAAAAATATTGTCATAGTCAATATACCTAGAGGATATGATGTTCATGAAAGATCAGGGGTAGCATATATTAGAGTCGGAGAAACCAATCGTAAATTAAGTCGTGATGAAATGTTGAGATTATCTCAACACCGAGCTCAAAATCGTTACAAGTGGTTTGACAGTCAGATAGTTGGAGAGACTGGTTTTAATACGCTAGAAGAGCGTTTATGGGAACCTCTGCTAAGTACTGTAGGGGCCAATGACCCTTGTCAATCGCTAGCAAAACTTCGCCTGTTATCCAGAGACGAATATGGCGTGATTAGGGCTACCAATGCTGGATTGTTGCTCTGTACCAAATATCCTCAGAACTTGTTGCCGCAGGCTGTTCTGATGGCTACGCATTATCGTGGAAAAGACCGTGCTTCTGGTCAGCTGGACGCGCAGGTCATTGAAGGACCACTTCAGGAACAAGTTGCGAATGCATGCAGTTTTGTATTTAGAAATATGCGTGTCGCTGCACGGAAGGTCCCTGAGCGTGAGGAGATGCCTCAATATAGCAAGGAAGCAGTTTTTGAAGCTGTTGTTAATGCTGTGGTTCATCGGGATTACTCTATAGTCTCGCGACGAATCAGGTTATCTATGTTTAAGGATAGACTTGAGATTGAATCTCCTGGAAAATTACCTAATGGTGTGACTATAGGCAACATTTCTTTGTATCAGTCAACGCGAAATGAAGTCATTGCTAATGTATTCGGGCATATTCCAGCTGTTAATTATCCAGGAGCTACTAATCGTACATTTTTAATGGAGCGACGAGGAGATGGAGTAACGATTATATTACGAGAGACTCAGGAAGTTTCTGGGGAATTGCCAAAATATGAACTTATTGCTGATTCTAACTTAGTTTTAACTATTCCGGCCGCTAAATTAGTATTAACTCCAGCTGATTCCATGATTACGGTACACTCAGGTGACGATTTATTGACCGGGGTTAAGGTGCTTGCCGTATTTCCTAACAAAACTAATGTGCTCACCACTACTGACGAAGATGGTCAAGCAACTTTAAATCTGTACACGACAAATCTTCCGATGACCGTATATGTAGCCGCACCGGGGTACGGCGCGAAAATTATACGGGATTGGATACCGGATCAATCTAATTTGCTGTTGGAACTTGATTCTCTTAAGAACGGAGGTGCAGTTATTTTTTCTAAAAGAACAGGCTACATTCCTAAATTGCGTGGAAGGCTTAATCCGATACGAGATTCAATTGATCGGACTTATTTATACGCTGACAATATTGCTATTGAAGGTGGACGGCAACAACCTGTACCGTTTCGTATTGGCAAACCTATGCGACTTACGGATTCGACTGGCATGGAGTCATTGGTCACAATTGTGGACATCGTAGGTCAGTCTGCCTTGATTGAGTATAGAGCAATACCGAAATGAAATTGATTATAACATTGGATTTCGAATTTATCATTGATTGGTGTTTATGACGCGTTTCAATGAATCAGAGGTCGAAAGCGTCGCTCTCCAATGGATTGAAAAGATTGGTTGGAATATCGCGTCTGGCTCCGATCTCACTCCCGAATCTCCGAGTGCCGAGCGTTTCGATTTTCAAAAGGTAATTCTAGAAAGACGTCTGCGAGATTCAATGGCGCGTTTGAACGACCGACTTCCTGAATCCGCGATCGAAGACTCATTCCGCAAGTTGATTCGCCTTGAAGGCCCGTCGCTAGTGGAACGCAACCGTCAATTGCACCGGATGATGGTCGACGGGGTGACGATTGAGTATCGCAATGACGACGGTGAGATCCGAGGAACTCAGGTCCAAATCGTCGATTTCGACAAACCAGACGGCAACGACTGGTTAGCGGTTAACCAGTTCAGCGTGGTCGAGAACCGGCATCAACGTCGTCTCGATGTGGTCCTTTTCGTCAACGGACTTCCGCTTGGGTTGATTGAACTCAAAAATCCGGCAGACGAGGAATCGACCGTGCGGACCGCCTGGAATCAACTTCAGACCTATAAGTCGGAATTGGAATCCCTGTTCGCCTACAACGAAGTTCTGATTGTTTCGGATGGCGTGGAGGCGAGGTTGGGCACGTTGACCGCTGGCTGGGAATGGTTCCGACGCTGGCGGACGGTTTCGGGAGAGGTTCAAGCGGAATCGACTGAACTTCAATTGCGAGTGCTCCTTTCGGGCGCTCTGGAACCGAGCCGCTTCCTATCGTTGATCCGCGATTTTATCGTGTTCGAAGATCACGGCCGGGGTGAGGTGGCCAAGAAGATGGCGGGCTATCATCAATTCCACGCGGTCGATCGGGCGGTTGCCGAAACCTTGCGCGCCACCGAAATGCAACGGGCCGTCAATCCTCCCCGGGATATCGAGGATCGGTCGTCGGGAACCGAAACGAAAAACCGATCCGGTGATCGGCGGATCGGCGTAGTCTGGCATACTCAAGGATCGGGCAAGAGCCTGACGATGGCGTTTTACGCCGGAAGGATCGTCCGCGAACCCGAGATGAAGAATCCGACGATCGTCATCCTGACCGACCGCAACGATCTCGACGATCAACTTTTCGGTACGTTCTCCCGCTGTTATGAGCTGCTGCGCCAGACACCGGTTCAGGCCGGAAACCGGCAAGATCTTCGCAAACGACTTGCGGTCAGATCCGGTGGGGTGATTTTCACGACCATTCAAAAGTTCTTTCCTGAGGAGCGGGGAGATCGGCATCCGTTGCTGTCGGAGCGTGCCAATATCGTGGTCATCGCCGACGAAGCGCATCGCAGCCAGTACGATTTTATCGACGGCTACGCTCGCCACATGCGCGACGCTTTACCCAACGCTTCTTTCGTCGGATTTACCGGAACGCCCATTGAACTCAAGGATGCTAACACGCGTGCGGTGTTCGGCGACTACATCAGCGTTTACGATATTCAGTGCGCGGTCGAAGACGGAGCGACGGTGCCCATCTATTACGAAAGCAGACTGGCGTCCTTGCAACTCGACGAAGGGGAGCGGCCCCTTATCGACTCCAATTTCGAGAGGGTGACCGAAGGTGAGGAAGACGATAGCAAGGAGGAACTCAAAAAAAGGTGGGCGCAACTTGAGGCCATCGTCGGCTCGAAGAAACGTCTCGCGTTGGTCGCCGAGGATATCGTTCAGCATTTTGAGCAAAGACTGGAGGCGATGAAGGGAAAGGCCATGGTAGTTTGCATGAGCCGCCGCATTTGTATCGCTCTCTACCACGAGTTGATTAGCCGACGACCCCGTTGGAATCACGAGGACGACGACCAGGGCGAAATCAAGATCGTAATGACCGGAGGCGCTTCGGATCTGTCCGGGTGGCAAGAGCATATCCGCAGCAAGTCGCGGCGTGAATTACTGGCGAAACGCTTTCGTGACGCCGACGATCCGTTGCAAATAGTGCTGGTTTGCGACATGTGGTTGACCGGTTTCGATGCCCCGAGTCTGCACACGATGTACTTGGACAAGCCCATGCGGGGGCATGGATTGATGCAGGCGATCGCCCGGGTAAATCGGGTCTTCCAGGATAAACCCGGCGGCTTGGTGGTCGATTATATCGGCCTCGCCCATGAACTCAAACGAGCGCTCGCCACCTATACTGAAAGCGGCGGGAAAGGACAGACTTCGCTCGACCAGTCCGAGGCGGTAAAGGTGATGCAGGAAAAATATGAGATTTGTTGCGACCTGTTTTACGGATTCGAATACGCCCGCTGGGTCAAGGGGACATCGGCGGAGCGCCTGAGTCTGCTGCCGGCAGCGTTGGAACATGTTTTGGCTCAGGACAACGGGAAGGATCGTTGTCTTCGGGCGGTGCGGGAACTTTCCCAGGCTTTTGCCTTGGCCGTCCCTCACGAAAGGGCGATAGCCATTCGCGACGAGGTGGCTTTCTTCCAGACCGTACGGGCGAGTCTGATCAAACGGGCTGAAGGCGAGAAGCGTTCGGAAGAAGAGATCGAACATGCCATTCGTCAATTGATTTCCCGGGCGGTGGCTTCGGACGGAGTCATCGATATTTTCGCTGCCGCAGGATTGGCGAAGCCCAATATTGCGATCCTCTCGGAAGAATTCCTCGCCGAAGTCAGAGGTTTGAGCAAACGTCACCTGGCGGTCGAGTTGCTGCAGAAGTTGCTCAAAAAGGAGATTGCGGCCCGCCGGAAACAAAACGTCGTTCTGGCCCGGTCGTTCGCCGAAATGCTGGAACAAACCTTGAGACGCTACCGGAATCGCGCCATCGAAGCCGCTCAGGTGATCGAAGAATTAATCGGTTTGGCCCGCGAAATGCGCGAAGCGAACGCCCGAGGCGAGCGGCTGGATTTGTCCGAAGACGAACTCGCTTTCTACGACGCCTTGGAAACCAACGACAGCGCCGTCAAAGTTCTGGGTGATCAAACGCTCTGCGAAATCGCCCGTGAACTCGTGGAGACCGTGCGCCACAACGTGAGCATCGATTGGACCTTGCGGGAGAATGTTCGAGCCAAATTGCGCTTGGCGGTCAAGCGGGTCCTGCGTCGATTCGGCTATCCGCCTGATAAGGAAGAAAAAGCGATTAAAACGGTGGTTCAACAGGCCGAAGCGCTGACGGGAAGTATACTGGAGTGATCCCGAATTCGCGGCTGGGTTCGGCTGGAACGGAAAAGTTCCGCTTGAACCGATCGGTAATCTGCCATCTGCCTGTCAGGGAACGAGGGCCTCGGACGGAATCGGGAATATCGGTCACGATTCGGAATTGACTTCGGCTGACGAACCGGAAATCCGAGGCGGGATTCCAGATACCTGTCATGACCGGAAAGCCGGAAGAACCCGGAGTTCCGGATGTGGAAATGCCTTGGTCCCGGGATTGATCCGGTTTTCCGGGTTTCGCGACATTCCTTCCCCCTGGGTTGAATCGAGGAAGTCCGGGTAATTCGGGGCAAGCCTGGCGCCGAGGTTTGCGGCAAAAAGTGTCCGGGACGGTTTTCGAGGCGGAGCTCCTCCGATGACCATTGATCGGTTCGAGCGGACGATTGGTGATAATCTTTTTGGCAGCGAGCGCGTCGAACCGGAAAGGGGGTGTTAAGAAAAAGAATCTTCGATCAGGACGACTATGAGATTATGCGCGGTGTGGGCAATGATGCAGGGATAGAGGCTTCCGGATTTCCAGCGAAGCCAGCCCAAGAACATCCCGACCAAAACGAAATAAGGCGCACTGAGAAGCGAGAAGTGGACCAAGGAAAATAATACGGAAGTCACGAAAATTGCCTTCAAGGGCGGGAGAGCGATGTGCAGCCAGTGTTGGATCAGACCTCTAAAGGCGATTTCCTCGGTTATGCCCGGCAGAATGCAAATAAACAGTATTTTGCCCCCTAGCGTATGAAATATTTCGTCGAAATTTATCTCGGGCCGAAACTCGTCTCCCAACAATTCGAATAGAATCCCGTGGTATGCCAAACTGACGGCTATCAATCCCAAAGTGCCGAGTAGGCCGATGAGCAAGTAGGGGGAAAGGATGCCTGCCGGGTTTAATTGGGAACTCAGCGCATGAGAATGAATGGTGGCGAGGATGACGGTAGCGACGAGCAAAGCAAATTGGACGAACAAAATCCTCTCCGAGAGATTGTCAGGTCCCATCAATGCACCAACGATTGTCCCGGGAACCAAGAGGATAACGAGGATCCAAAGGAAGACCTGGATGGATTGTGGCGCGAAGGTGCGCACTCGCACTTCGTCGTCTAGGTAGGGTTCGCTAGGGAGGATCCGAATGGAGGGTTTGTAAGGCTGGGCGCAACGCAAGCAAAAAGTGTAGGACGGATCCAGCGGAGCCGAGCAATAAGTGCAACGGCCGCCACCCTTATCCTCGGTCGGCACCACCTCGTTCACGGGAAAGGAACCTACTTCATCAGGTTTCGCCGTTCAATCACGAAGTGATTCGATCCCGGAATAGGCCAACCCTTGTCGACGATGAGGGTTCGTTTTGCTCGCGTCGTTGCCTCGGAGACGGACGGAATACCAGGGCGAGGGTGGGGAGCGAGTCGGAGATTATCTTCCGAAGCGCCCGGAAACCGGTACTGGGGCGGCGTAAAGTTCGTTGGGTCGGTTTGAAGCAACGCGATCATCCGGCGACAGAATGATTGGCGCCTGAGTTTGGAAGTCGTTTCGCGGGTTGATCGAGCGCCGGAAAGTCGCCGTGGATTCGATCTCAGTTTTTTTCGCTTGCCGACGTGATTCATGGTCGCCGCTGGCGGATGCGCTTGATCCCCCCAAGAAGCGTGGTAAGCTGGGCGCAGTTGCCCGGAGACAGCTTCGATTTGGCTGGCGGGGACAGCGATAACGACTACGAGTTGCGGGAGGGTCTGATCGAGATATGCGAAGGCGATTGACGTTCTTGGCGACCGGAAGATCGTTCCCGGATAATACCGTCGGATGGTTGCTGGGTGCGTCGGTGATCGCGCTCGTCGCCCTGCGGATCGCATGGAATACGAGTTGCCCTTTTTGGGCCGTTACCGGATTGCATTGCCCCGGTTGTGGCGGCACTCGGGCTTTGCTGGCCGCCTTTCAGGGAGATATCGTCCGTTCGCTTTCGCTCAACGCCCTGGCACTGCCTTTGGCGTCGTTGATCGTTTGTTTCCTCCTGATGTTCGTCGGCCAGCAAACTCGTGGCTGGCGGGGATTTTCCCTGTTGTACCGTCGTGAATTCTACTGGTGCCTTACCCTGATCGTTTTAGTTTTCTTCCTGCTGCGTAACCTGCGCTTTTTTCCGGTGCCCGCCCCGTGAGCGGCGTGGCGCGATAATCCAGGGTTGCCCGGGGAATCCGCCGGGCGTGCCTCGTTGAATCTTGCGATTCGAGACCCGCGAGTGTCCCGCGTTTCAGAGTCGTTATGAAGGCCAGAGAACCAAGCGATGGGGCCGGAAATTGGAAGGCATGGGGATCCTGATGATTTGCAGCGGCGGGTCGCCGGCGAAGTTCGGTTCGAAAGGGATTACTTGGCGCCAGCGGAGTTCTCCTTCCTTGTCGTAATAGAGGCAGGCGATGGTTTTTCGTTGCAGCGAAGCCGTTTTCCAGTCCTCCGTCCAAGTATCGATCTCGAGCTCGGCTTCCCCTTCGATAGACTTCAAGCGGGGACCGGCCGCTATGCTGACCAGGAATTGCCGGTTTCGGCTGTCGTATTTCTTCTCCATGACGAGGAAGTATTCCCGGAACGCCTCGTTTTCGAGGGGGATGGATTCGGGGTTTTTCAGCCGTTCCCCGATGGGCTGGAACAGGGTTAGCCTCCAGTCGATGAAGAATGACGAAAGTATCAGGATGAAGGCTCCCAGGGCCATCCCGATCCAGGTCAACTGCGCCTTGCGGCGTTGACTGGGCTCGGACGGGGAAGCGAGGGTTTCCGATTCGACCGTCCGTTGCTGGGTCTGGATTTTTCCCGGCGGCTTCACCAGGTAGACGGTCTGAATCTCGTTCCCCTGAATGTATTCGATACTGCGCAGCGTGGAGAACAGCCCGGTCCGGTTCCTTGCCGGGAACAGGTCGACTAGCTCCTGGTAAGCTTTTCCCAGGTAACGGGAGACGCCTTCCGGAGCGAAATCGACCGCTTTTCCCAATTGGTTGTCGGGCAGCAAATTGAAATTGTTGCCGTCGGTGGCGAACTCGAAGCCTAGTCCTTTTCCTTTTTGCCGGGCTACCCATTCCCGAATTTTTTTCTCGAAAGCCGGTTCCGGAGGGATTTCGCCTTGGATCATGCCGTCCAAGGTGAAAGTGCCGACAATCTTGGGCTTTTCGTTCATGTTCGTCGGGCCGCCTTCCCGTTACGAGAGTTCTTCCGCCTTGCCGTATTCCTTCCAATCAGCCCATTCGTTCCGGTAGACGAAGGTTTTGTCGCTGATTCTACCCGCGAGGTGGAGGTTCTTGAGGGTGGACCGGGAAACCGGACCCTGAGTGTTGCTCCCGATCAGGTAGAACCAATCCAATGGTTCTTCGCTTCCGCCCTCGGGCAGTAGGTCGGGCGCGTTGCCGCTCTCGATTGCCGGAGTTAAACCGGCCTGCCGCGATTCGATCCCCAGTTTTTGGTCATGAGTGTCCAATCTGGCGGTGGTGTGGTGCCTCAACGCTTCCAGCTTGATTTGTTCCTGACGCAACTGTTCGCGCAGCATGCGGTTCTGGCTTTCTTGTTTCTGAATCCGGTCTTTCTCTTCTTTCAGGTTAGAAAGGCAGAGGATGAGCACGATACCGACGCAGGGTATTAGAAAACCGATTAGAAAGTGACCTAAAGGATTGCGGCCTTTATGGTGCGCGATGAAGGCGCAGACTATTCCGCCAACCAGCATGATCAGGGCATTTAGAAAAAAACTTGCGTCACCCATGGCGGATAGATTTCACGGAGATCACAGACGGCACCGTCGGAACGAACGTGGAGGAAAGTAACGAAAGCTGCCGTAGAAATCAAGGAAAGGCGCGTTTTACCGTTAAATTTCCCCGATCACCGGTCGCGTAACTCAATTTGGTTTTACGGTCCGAGTTGGAGTTCTCGCCGCCAAAAAGCGGACTAAATCACGACGATGCCGGATCGGAACTTGATCTCCGTAACCGATCTGGATTCGGCAAGCGAACGAACGTCGAACGGCTTTTCGGTAGTTTAGGCGGAATGGGAAAGGCGACGAAACCGGTCGCTCGGAACTAACCCATCATTAACGCCAACTTGGTGATAGGAGGATAGGGGGATATTAGCCTTCGAGGTCTCGGTACCCATTGGTTTCGGAGCGAGCGAATCGGTTCTGAACTTATTCGAGGCCGCAGGCCTGTCGGGCTCGGCCCAAAACTTCCCGAGCGACGATTCGTGCTTTTTCCGCCCCTTGGCTGAGCACCTCGTCGAGGTAGTCGGGTTGGGCGGATAATTCCTCGCGTTTTTCGCGCATTTTCCGGAAGTATTCCCAGTATTGTTCGAACAGCGTCTTTTTCAGCGTGCCGTAGCCGTAGCCGCCGGCTCGGAGCCGTTTCTCGCATTCTCGGGCCAACTTCGGCGCCGCTACCAAGCGCAGCAATTGGACGGCGGAATTCCGGTCGGCGTCGGGTTTGGGTTCGTCGATCGAGCGACTGTCCATGACCAATTCCATGACCCGTTGGCGCAGCTTTTTTTCTGCGCCGAAGATATCGATGGTGTTCCCGTAACTCTTGCTCATTTTCTGACCGTCGATCCCGGGGATATTCGAACTCTCTTCGCGGATCATGGGCTGCGGAATCACGAAACACTCGCCGTAGACGGCATTGAATTTGATCGCGATATCGCGGGTTACCTCGACATGCTGTTTTTGGTCCTTGCCCACCGGAACCGAGGTGGAATCGTAGATCAGGATATCGGCGGCCATCAGGACCGGATAGGCGAACAGTCCGTGGTTGGGCGAAAGGCCCCGAGCGAGCTTGTCCTTGTAACTGTGGCATCGTTCGAGCAGCCCCAGGGGCGTAACTGTGCTGAGCAACCAACTCAATTCGATATGCTCCGGCACGTCCGATTGCCGGAAGAACACGCATTTTTCGGGGTCCAAGCCGCAAGCCAGAAAATCCAAGGCGGCGTTCCGGATGCTGGTCCGCCGTTGCTCGGCGTCGAACACCGAAGTCATCGAGTGATAATCGGCGATAAAGTAATAGGCCTCGCCTTGTTCCTGTAACTCGACGGCAGGACGCATCATTCCGAAGTAATTACCCAGGTGAAGCGCTCCCGAAGGCTGAATTCCCGAAAGAATACGCATGCGCCTTCAGCCTATCAGGGGCGGGCCTTCCCGTTCAAGAATTGATGACCGCCGATCGAATTCCTTCTTGATCAAGGCAAACTGCAGTTCGATGGCGGAACGTATCTCAGGAGCGATCGGGTCCCGGAACCGAAGGGCTCGGTGACCGGACGGGCGTACGGCAAGCGATCGGGGAGGCTCGCTTCTTCGCCCCAGGATCGGCCGGCGCCTTTCCGGTTGAGCCGGTTTTCCGGGGCGGCTGAAATCGCTATCGGCAGCGAAGCGGGGATCGTCTTCCGGTCCGGGTTTTCGGCAGGTCGCTTGGGATGGAAGGGAACGTCGATTCGGGCGGCCGAGGTTCAGGGTTGAATGCGATCGTCGGGTGGCGCCGGTCGCGGCCGGGCGGCGAAAAGCGGAAGGCCCTCCGGTTCCAAATCGTCGCCGAGGGGCAGACCGGTCGAAACGTTCCGTGACGTTACTACGTCGGCCGCCTCGTCGAGCGGATCCTCCCGGCACAGGGTTAGCGCCTTGTCGGGCCTGACGAGGTCGACTCGGGACAAATCCCAATAGGCGAAATTCACCTTCACCGACGACAGGCGCCGATAGCGCTCGGGTATTTTAAAGCGGATTTTTTGAATGGTGACGGTGCCGTCCTTGCGGTTGACGCGGCGGACGGCCGTCTGTCGAAACGCTTCTTTCAGATCGGGATCTTGCGGCGGCACGCGTCCGGCTTGGGGATCGTTCTTGAAGCGATCGCAGGGAGTCGCCGAAATCTCGTCATGGCGGCGGCGATGATAGGTTCGGTGAACCCATCGCTGGGTGATTTGATTGATTCGCTCCAACGAACGGTCGCGGGGCTCAAGCGCGAGAATCAACTTTTCCAAGCGGGTTTTTACTCGGAGCCAGAAGCGCCTGATGTTGTGTTCTTTTACGGGCCAGAAGGGGAGGATGCCCTGATCCTGAATGTCAAGCCGTCGGAGGCCGCTGGTAATTTCCGCGGCACGAAACACATCCAGGTCACCGGCCATGAGCGAACGCGGCAACCCGGCGTGATGGATCGCCTGCGACAGGCCATGGAAGACGGCGGCGGGCGTTAGTTCGGGGTACCAACCCGCGTAACAGACATAGCGCGAACGGTCGTCGAGGAACGCCAGCAAATAGGGCTCTCCTCGTTTTTCCGCGTCGTCGCGCAGGTAAAAGTTGCCCTGATAGAAATCGGCGAGCCATAACTCGTTGACCGACCGGGTTTCGATGTCAGGCAAATCGTCGGAGAATTCGATTTGGATCGGTTGGGACGGCGCGGGGTTTTCGATCGGTTTGACCGGAGTTTGCCGCGGACGATGAAGTCCGGCTTGCAGCAGGTAGAGCCGAACGTTCTGATAGGTGGGTGTCGGGTTGAATTCCGGATGTTTTTGGGAGTGAATTTCCAGATTACGATAGATTTCCTTCATCGACCAATCCGGGTGCTCGGCACGTTGGCGGCGCAACCACTCGGCCACGGCTTTCGCCACTGCCGGACGATTGTCCTTGTCGCTGCCGGCGCGAGTCCGCAAGGCTTGGATCGGGTCAGGGGCGTGCTTGGCCATGGAGTGCCATTTCAGGAGCGTCTGGACGCCGACGGATTTTGAGCCATCGTTGTAAGGATGTTGCCATTTCAGGTCGGCTAATCTCGAACAACAGCGTACGAGTTCGGCTTTCGGCGGCGGATTGTCGAGTAAATGGCCGATAATTGAAAAGCGCCATTCGGCCCACAGTAACTCGCGATCCACATATTCCGTGTTTAAGGGAATCCTCCGACTCATGGCCTCGGCGCTTGATTGGCTTCGCCTGGTGACGGTATTCGCAAATTCAAATCGAGTAAACGACATTTTATTCCGGTCGTATCCGCTAACGGTGACCGCCGGCGCATCCCCCGCCGAAGCGGAGTTGTCGCAGCGATGGCCGCCGCCGGCGCTCTTCTGGGTCAATCGGGGTTGGCGTCGTTCGGGCCGGATTTGGCCTTCGGCGGAGCTTCGGGTGGTTAGCCGGCGATGCGGAACCGGTACTTCAGGATCCCTGGCGTCCGCGCTCGCGGCGCCCTTCATCCTTCGGTTGGCTTTTCGACAAGTCAAAACCCCGTTGTCTTTCTCGGTTTCCGAACTTTGGCTCGAGTTACCGGGTACGGCAAAACGACCCGCGGAAGGTCGGGAAAAACTTTGATCGGAGCGTTAAAGCGGCTCGAGGAAATCTGGTTCCCGCCGTCACGTTTCGGGCCCGGGCATCGGCGGCTTCGAACCGTAACGGGAGGGCGGTCTCCCAAGCATGTATCGGCTTTCCGGCCGGAGGATAGTTCGAAGGTTGAAAGCGGTAACCCGCTGATACTCGTTCGGTGTTCCGGGCGCCGATCGTTCGATGTCCCGGGCATCCGGGCGGAACGCTCATTCGGACGCCGGAACGACGGCCTTGTGCCAGGTACCAGGATCGTTCGATTGCCGAACGCAACCTCGCCGGGGGCCGGCGATAGCCCGATCCCGAAACGGCCGGCCGGGGCGGCGTTGCGGCGAGGGCGCCGTTTGACCGAACAGTCTTATTGAAGCATCTTTGGGACATGGGCAACTCCTTCGGACAGCTTTTTCGCATCACCACCTGGGGCGAATCTCATGGGGGAGGCGTGGGCGTGGTGGTGGACGGCTGTCCGCCGCGGATCGCTTTGACGGAAGCGGAGATTCAGACCGAACTCGACCGGCGCCGGCCCGGACAATCCCGAATCGTGACTCCTCGGAACGAAGCGGACCGGGTCGAAATCCTGTCGGGACTGTTCGAAGGGAAAACCCTGGGGACGCCGATCTCCCTGATGGTGCGGAATCAGGACGCCCGCCCTGAAGCCTATTCGGAGATGGCGCATAAATTTCGTCCTTCGCACGCCGACTATACCTACGCCGCCAAGTACGGCATCCGGAATTGGCAGGGCGGGGGCCGCAGCAGCGCCCGGGAAACCGTAGGGCGGGTGGCCGCCGGAGCGATCGCCCGGAAGATTTTGCGCGAACGGCATGGGGTCGAGATCGTCGCCTGGGTGCAACAGGTCAAGGAAATCGCGGCGAACGCCGTTCCGGAGCAGGTAACTCGGGAGGCGGTGGAAAGCAATATCGTCCGCTGTCCGGACGCTCAAGCCGCCGAAGCAATGATCCGGTTGATCGAGCAGACGAGGAACGCGGGAGACAGCGTCGGCGGGATCGTGGCCGGAGCGGCGCGCGGCGTGCCGGCCGGTTGGGGGTCGCCGGTATTCGATCGGTTAGAGGCGGATTTGGCGAAGGCCATGTTGAGTTTGCCGGCCAGCAAGGGATTCGAAATCGGTTCGGGTTTCGCCGGCATCCGGTTGACCGGCCGGGAACACAACGATCCCATGGCGGCGGCCGAAGGCGAACCAGGGGTCCGCTTTCTGGCCAATCGCTCCGGCGGGACGCAGGGCGGCATTTCCAACGGAGCGCCTCTCGAGTTTCGCGTCGGGTTCAAACCCACCGCCACGATCATGCATCCGCAGCAGACGGTCGATACGGAATTCCGCGATACGATCCTGAAGGGCAGGGGGCGCCACGATCCTTGCGTCTTGCCTCGAGCCGTGCCGATGGTCGAAGCCATGACCGCCCTGGTCTTGATCGACCATGCGCTGCGGCAGCAGGCCCAATGCGGGCCTTGAGGTCCGCTTCCGGAATAATCTTTTCAATGGTCCGGACGGCGGTTACGGTGGCGGCGATGCCCCCGAACGCTGCGCCCCCTTCGGATTGGAAGGGTATTTTCCGTCAATTGGGTCCCGGGCTGATTATCTCGGCCAATATCGTCGGCTCGGGCGAATTGATCGTCACCACCAAGCTGGGCGCGAACGTCGGGTTTACGCTCCTGTGGTTCATCGTCTTGGGTTGCGTCATCAAAGTGTTTCTCCAGATCGAGTTGGGGCGGCAGTCCGTGCTCCGGGGCGTGACGACGCTGGAAGTGCTCAATTCGGTGCCCGGCCCCAAATTCCGGGTGTCCTGGCTGGTTTGGTGCTGGATCGTCATGTTTATCGGCACCTTTTTTCAGCTGGGCGGGATGGTCGGCGGCTTGGTCGAAATCTTTACCCTGGGAGTGGCGCCTTGGCCCGAGCTGCTGTGGACCATACTCATCGTGGGCTCTTGCGCGGCGTTGCTCTTCATCGGCCGTTACCGTTTCATCGAACGGTTCGCCACGACGATGGTGGCCGGTTTCACGCTGTTCACGATCGTGACCGTCGTCTCGCTCTACTGGACCGATTACGGCATCACTTCCGGCAATATCGCCGAGGGGCTGCAATTCCGGTTGCCGGCCGATTTCACCATCGCGTTCGCCGCTTTCGGCATCATCGGGGTCGGAGCCTCGGAACTGATCTACTATCCCTACTGGTGCCTGGAAAAGGGCTATGCGAAACAGGTCGGCCCCAACGACGGCACTTCCGAATGGCAGGTTCGGGCCCAGGGATGGTTGCGGGTCTTGAAGTGGGACGCGGCGCTTTCCCTGATCGTCTATACGGTAGCCACCGTAGCGTTCTATTTATTGGGTGCCGCGGTGCTGCACGCCCAGGATTTGAAAGTCGAAGACTCCGAAATGATCGCGACCCTTTCCGAACTGTATCGAACTTCTTTCGGCCAGGCGGGTCTGGTCGTGTTTCTGATCGGCGCCACGGCCGTGCTGTATTCTACCGTGTTTATTTCGACCGCTTCCAACGCGCGGTTGTCGGTGGACCTGTTACGGATCGGCCGGTTGTTGACGGGAGCCGGTTATCAAGATTCCCAGAAGTATATCCGGATCGCTTGCGTGCTGTTGCCGGCCTTGTATCTGCTGCTGTATCTGTCGGTCGGCAAACCGGTTTCCCTGGTCCTGATCGGAGCTCTCGCCCAAGCCTTGATCCTGCCCCTGATCTGTTTCGCCGTGCTTTGGTTGCGTTACTCGGTGAAAGAACGGCCGGCGGATTCCGGCGGGCTCTGGATGTCGTTCCTGTGGCTCTCTTGCCTGTTGATGACCGCGGTGGGCGTCTACCAACTGGCCGATAAACTCGGCGGTCTGTTGCTCGGCGGCGATTGACCGCTCAGGAACTTCGCAAATCGATCGCCTCCATCAAGGCCGCGGTTTTTTGGTAGGCTTCGGTGACCCATTCCACGATGCGGTCCGGTTGGGGCGAGTACTCCAGTTCGATGGAAACGACTCCGTCGATTTCCAACTCCTTGATGGCTTGCAGGTAAGGCGTGAATTTCACGATGCCTCGTCCCGGAGGCAAGTCGCCGTGAATCTTGCCGTCGCAATCGCTGATGTGAACGTGAGCGGCCCGATCCTTGAGGAGCGTCAACTCGAGGGGATGGCAGTCGGAGAGCACCAGGTGGCTGATGTCGATATTGGCCTGGACGCGAGGGTGGTCGCACTCCTCGAGAAAGTTGGCCATGGAACACACGTCGTTCAGCAAACTGGCCCGGAACGGTTCCAGTTCCAGGGCGATATCGAGGTCCAACTCAGCGGCGAATTGTCCTAGTTCCCGGCAGGCTTCCACCGCCCAATTCCATTGATCATGGGGAGCGATGACTTCCTGTTGCCACAGGTATTCGCCGAGCACGATCAGGACGTTATCGGCGCCCCAATGGTGGGCTAACTGGATGAACTGCCGGCAGCGTTCCCGATGAAACCGGCGAACCGGTTCGTTGAAGTCGATTAATCCGAGCGCTACGACCGGCAGCGATACGATCGGCAAGTTCAGTTCCGTGCAGGTGTCTTTCACCAGTTGGCGCTCGGCTGAGGGCAAGTCGACGGCTTCGGTGAAGATATCGACGCAATCGAAGCCGATCTCAGAAATATGCTTGAGGCCGGTCCGGGTATCGACGCCGGCTTGGGAAAATGCGCTGTTGATGATACCTAGTTTCATGGGTTCGTGAGTTCGGGGCTTAGGGATTGAGGATTTCTTCCAGCCGTACCTGGCGGCGTTCCTGGGCGCTGCGGTAGGTGGCGTCCACCAAGGCCATGGTTTTGAGATTGTCGGCGCCGCCGATCTCCGGTTCGGCTCCCGTTTCCAGGGCGCGCAGCAATTGCGCCATCGTGCCGACGAAAGCGTCAGGGAACCAGCTTTCTTGCCATTCCGGGCGATGGAAATCGTCGTCGCCGATTCGGGCGTAGCGGATCGAGGAAGGGGTCGTGTAAGGATCCTGGCACCAGCCGATATTGCCGATGGCCAACCCGTTGAGGCCTTCGATGCGCCATTCGATCCGAATGTCGCCCGGACAGCCTTCCCGAGCCGGGCCGGTCCACGTGTCGTCCAAACCGCTGCAATGCAAGCCGTCCGGGTAGGTCAACAGGTAGGCGCAAATCCCGTCGGTGTGGGGGAATTTGGTCCGGGGATCGGGCCGCACGCTGCAATAGACGCCCTCAGGATCGCCGAACCAGTAGCGGAAGCAATCCAAGTGGTGAATCGACATGATCCGCAAGGTGACCCAGCCTAAGTCGCGTTGCCACGGCATCCAGTGCGGGATGCCCCGCATGTCGATGGTCGCCAATACCGGAGTCCCGATCACGTCCTGGTCCAACAGGATTTTTCCCGCCCGCACCGATTGATCGTACCGCATGTTCTGATTGACCGAGAGCACGATGCCCGCGTCGTCGCACCGGGCCACCGCTTCGCGGGCCTCGGCGTAATTCATGCCCAAGGGTTTTTGCGCCAGGATGCCTTTGACTTTGCCTCGCTCACAAGCGGCGCGGATCAGGCCGAGTTGCGCGTTGGGCGGCACGGCGATATCGAGCACCTCGATTTCCGGATCGTCCAGCAATTGCGCGACCGTGTCGTGGACCCGGCCGATGCCGTGGCGGGCGGCGACTTTCCCGGCGCGTTGCCGGGTGCGGGAAGCGATCGCCACCGGGTTGAATCCCGCCTTGCGGTAGGCGACCAGATGGCAATCGTCGACGATGAAACCGCTACCGATAATTCCTATCCGGTAATCGAGCCGGTCCGGTAATTGGGGGGCGATGTCCAGCTTCATGACGAAGAACTAACACAATTGGGGAACGCTGGCCTGTGCGGACGCAAGCCGAATCGGTTCGGTCAGGCGGTGCCGTTCGGCGACGATGACGTTTAACGGCGAAAGTCCCTGGGGATTCAAGTGAGCGACAAAGGTCCGGTGCGCCAGCTCCGGCGTGTTGCAATCCTGGCTCAGGTGGGCCAGAAAGAGGTATTTGAGCCGGTTTTCCCCCAACTCGGCCAGGGACTTGGCGGCCGATTCGTTGCTCAAATGACCGTGCCGGCTGTAGATGCGTTGCTTGATGCTCCAGGGGCGTTTGGGGTCTTGGCGCAAGAGCTCCGGATCGTAGTTTGCGTCCAGCACCAGCACGGTGACCTGGCGGATGCGATCCAGGATCAGGCGGGTGATATGCCCCAGGTCGGTCAGGATGCCGATTTGTTCGTCGCCGGCGTGCACCACGTAACCTACGGGATCCAGCGCGTCGTGCGGCACCGTAAAGGAATCGACTCTCAGGTCGCCGACTTTGAACGAGGAGCCGGTTTGAAAGATGCGGCAGTCGTATTCGCAGCCGTGTTTCTCTTCGACGGCCCGCCGGGTGTGCCGGTTGCAATAGACGGGGATCCGCCCGTCGGCGGCGATCCGTTTCAGTCCCTGGACATGATCGGAATGTTCGTGGGTGATCAAAATGCCGGTGAGCGTTTCCGGGGTTTTGCCGAGGCTGGCGAGGCGCAGGCGAATCTGTTTGCCGGAAAGGCCGGCGTCGATCAACAGGCGGGTCTCCTCGGTTTCCAGATAAGCGCAATTGCCGCTGGACCCGCTCCCCAGTATCGCGAATTGAATGGGCACGGGCCGACTTTATTGGTTCTGGCCGGGTTTGCAAACCTCCATCGGCGATTTGACCGGCCGGGTCCTTTGAACTTGAATTTTAACGGTTCGAAGCCTATCTAGAAGCTATGGGCCAAGGGTTTTACCTGTCGCAGAAATTGGCGCTGACGCAGACGTTGGCGCCTCAGATGCAGCAGTCCTTGGCCCTTCTTCAGGCTCCGACCCTGGAGTTGCAGGCGCTCATCGAACACGAGTTGGAACAGAACCCCCTGCTGGAGGAACAGCCGGAGAGTTCCGCCGAGGAAAAAAGCGGGGACGGCGCCGACCCGACCGAACCTCCCTCGGATCTCATTTACGATCCCGCGCAAGAGAAGGGGAACAACGAACCGGTCGACGACTGGCAATTCGAAATCGAACGCTTGACCCAGCTGGATCAGGAGTGGCGCGATTATTTCACCCAGACGAGCCTGAATTCGAATACCCGCAATTACGAGGACGAAGACAAGCGCCAATTCATGCTCGACTCCATTGCGGCTTCGACTTCGCTGCAAGAGGAATTGCGGGAACAGGTCCGCCTGTCGGATCTTCCCGCATCCCGCCGGCCGGTCGCCGATCTGCTGATCGGCAATATCGACGAGTACGGCTACATCAAGGCGTCGGTCGCGGAACTGGCCTTCGCTTGCAACGAAGACCCTGCGGTCGTACGGGAAGTGCTGGACCTGTTGCAGACTTTCGATCCTTCCGGAATCGCGACCCGGGACTTGCGGGAATGCCTGATGAAACAACTGGAACGGAACGGCCGGAGCGAAAGCCTGGAATATCGGATTCTGGGAAGCTGTTTCGAATTGCTCGGGAAGCGGCATTTTTCCGAAGTGGCTCAGGAATTGGGCGCCGGCTTGGCGCAGGTGCAGGAAGCGGTGGAGCGGATCAGCCACCTGGATCCCCGGCCCGGCAACGATTACCTGCCGCAAGGCCAGCAATACATTTACCCCGAGGTGTTCGTCGAACTCGACGATTCCGGGGAACCGGTCGTGTCGACGAACAACGATCACATCCCCCGGATTCGGATTTGCAACACCTACAAGGATCTCTTGTCCAAGGCCGAGAGTTCTCCCGAATTGCGCGAGTACATCCGCGAAAAGATCAAGTCGGGGAAAGATTTGATCCGCAGCGTGCGCCACCGGCAGGAAACCATCGCCGAAATCGCCGGCGAAATCGTCCGGCGGCAACGGGATTTTTTCATGTGGGAGGACGCCCCGCTAATCCCGTTGACCATGCTCCAAGTGGCTCAGGCGGTCGGCGTTCACGAAACGACGGTCAGCCGGACGGTGTCGGGCAAATACCTGCAATGCTCCCGGGGCCTCTTCCGCCTGAAGCATTTCTTCACTTCCGGAGTCATGACCGCGTCCGGCGAAGAAATTTCGAACGATACGGTGAAGCACAAGATCGAGGAAATGGTCCATCACGAAAATCCCGCGATGCCCTTGCCCGATCAGGAAATCGTCCGCCGCCTCAAGGATGAGGAGGGAATCTCCGTGGCTCGCCGTACGGTGAACAAATACCGGAGAGAACTCCAGATCCTACCGTCGCATTTGCGCAAGGATCGGTGACGCCGTCTGTTCAGGGCGTGAACCCCGAGGGCAGGACGACCGTCACCGTCAGTCGCTTCCGGGGGTCGGAACTTCGGGTGAATTCATAGGCCTGCTCGCCGAACGCGCGGACCAATCCCTCGGTGAATGCCGGTTTGAGCCGTTCGAACGTGGCGGGGTCGTTGGGGGCCAGCAGGCGGTCGTTGACGATGAATTGCAACCGGTCCGTCGCCAATTGGAAGTTATCCCCCAAGGCGTCTTTACCGGCCAGCAGGCGGCAGACGGTGAGGTTGGTCCGGATGGCTTGTTCGGTCTGTTCGGCCAGAGGCGCTTCGACGACGGTTTTCCGGTTGTAGAGGACGCCCGGTTCGCCGTCGGCCAAATCCAGCGAGTATTGGGCGTTGTGCCCGATCAGGATTACCCCGGGCCCCGAAGGCACGTGCCGGTAGTCGGCGACGTCGATCAGGAGATCGTCGAGCCGCCGTTCTTGGATCCAGGAGTGAAAGACGTTGATCGTTTGCTCCAGATCGATCGTGGCGGCGGGCGCCACGAAGAGTTTGACGTTAAGGTGTTGCGGGCCGGGCATGGTGAAAATCGGAAACGTGATGGTTGATTCCCCGGTTCCGGGGCGAGGAAGTCTGGTTGTCGGTCGGCGATTCGTAATCCTGACGGTTCGAAACCGGGGTACGGCTCAGGATGCGGACGTTCCGGCGGTTTTCTGTTCGGCTTGTTGTTCCGACATGCGGCTTTCGCAACTGTGGCAAGCCTCCACGAAGAGGCTGGCTTCCTCGATCTGCCGGTGGGCGGTCTCGTTTGTATCCCGGCGATCGCGGTCGGCGGCGGCGTCCAGGAAATACTGCCCGAATTTCCCCTTGGCGAACGGATCGAAAAAGAGTTCGGTGTCGAAATAGATTTCACGGAATTGCCGGACCAGGGCCGGCAGGTCGCGGCCGACGTTGGGAACTTTCAACCGCAGCAATCCCTTGGTCGCGGTGACCATGGCTTCGAACGCTTGATCGGCCGCCGGTTGGAACTCGTTCCGTTCCAGTTTGAGTTGCGCCTCGAAGAGCATGCGCTCGGCCGAGGTCAGGTCGAAGGTGAAGGCCGAGACCACTTCTCCCGCGCATTCGCCGATGCCGATGTCTTCCTTGGTGAACTCCCGGGGATCGCCCCAGTCGCTGTAATAAAACCGGTTTTCCTCGTAGGTGGGGAGGGACGACAAGTCCTGGATCTTGGATTTGATGGCCGCCTTGCCCACTCGCTGGACGTAATCCTGAAACGATTCGCCCGGTTGCTGTTCGGCGAGGTAGGCCGAAGTCAGCCGGTCGACCACTTCCGGGATCCGCTTGGAAGGGATGGCTCCCATCGGCAGGCCGTAGGCGCCGGCGTTTTGGGTCCACTGGCCGCCCAGGATCACCTGGAAATGCGGCACCGAATGTTTGTTGATGGTGCGGCTGACCCCGTAGAACCCGAGGTCGGCGACATGGTGGCCGCCGCATGAGTTGAAACAGCCGCTGACCTTGATGACCAGGTTTTCGATCGACCGGTCGAGTTGCGCGCTGCGTTCGGCCAGCCGTTGGCGCAATTGGGCGGCCAATCCCCGGGAAGAGGAAATGCCCAATTTGCAGGTATCGGTTCCCGGGCAGGAGGTGACGTCGACGATCGTGCCGGCTCCGGGAATGACCAATTCCGCGGCTTTCAGTTCCTGGTAGACGGCTGCGACGTCGGCCTTGCTGACCCAGCGTAAGATGATGTTCTGTTCCACGGTGGAGCGAACGGTTTCCCGGGTGTATTTGCGGGCGATATCCGCCAGCGAACGCAACTGGTCGGCGGTGATGTCGCCTAAGGGGAGCGAGATGATCACCGCGACGTAGCCGTCCTGTTTTTGCTGGTAGAGGTTCGACTTCTGCCAAGCGGCGAAGGCGGGATCGTCGGCGATGGCGATTTCGGCATGCCCCGGGCGCAACGGTTGTTCGGACTGGGCCTCCACCTGGCTCAGGAAATCCGTCCAGGACGCCTCGGGTTCCATGACGGCGCGTTCTTCTTTGACCAGGCGGCGGAACTCTTCGATGCCCAACCGGTCGACCAGGAACTTGATGCGGGCCTTGCCGCGATTTTTTTTCTCGCCCAAGCGTCCGAAGACGCGCGCCACGGCTTGGGTCAGGGGCAGGATTTCTCCGGCGGGTACGAATTCGCTTAACAGTTTGGCTTGACGCGGTACGGCGCCGAGTCCGCCGCCGACGTACATTTCGAAGCCGCGCTGGGGGCGGCCGTCCACGGTCCGGACAGCGGCGATGAAACCGATGTCGTGCATCTTCACCAGGCCGCACGGTTGGTCGCGGCAACCCGAAAAGGCGGGTTTGAACTTGCGCCCGAAGTTTTGGCAGTCCGGATGCCCTAGGAGGTGATAGGCCAAGGCGTGCGCATAGGGCGTGATGTCGAACGTTTCTTCGGAGCAAATCCCGGAGTAGGGGCAAGCGGTGACGTTGCGCACGGAATTGCCGCAAGCCTCCTGGGTGGTGATGCCGACGGCCGCCAGCCGTCGCATGATCGACGGAGTGTCGTCCAGGCTGATGAAATGCAGTTGGATGCATTGGCGAGTCGTCACGTGGGCGATGCCGTCGGAATATTCTTCGGCCATTTCGCCGAGCACTTCGAGTTGCCGGGCGTCGAGTCCGCCGTAGGGGATTTTGATGCGCAGCATTCCGGGCGCGTCCCATACGGTTTCCGGGCCTTTGGTCAGGGGGCCGCAGGGATAATTCAACTGCCGTGTCTTCAGGCCGTCATGGCGGCGTCCGTTATCGTAGCGTTGCCCGTAGGCGCCGCGGCGCAAGCGGGTTTCGGCGAACACCCGGTCGTCGAGTTTGCCGTGTTTCTTGAGTTCGATTTCGGTTTCGAACTTGTCCAGTTCCTCGGTTAACCGGGGCGACATCTGTTCGAGCGCTTTTTCCCGCCAATATGGATTACTCGCTTTCATTTCGTTACGGCTTTGCCGGGTGGCACGTTCGATTTCGGCAGCCGAACCGTTAAATCATCGGTCGAACAGCCAACACTAGTTTGCCGAGAAAAACAAGCCGATAACCCGGCGAGGATTGCGGGGAGCGCTGCCGTTCAAACCAGCGCCGTTCCCCGGTGGACGACGACCGGCGAACCGTCGGCGACGAAATAAGAGGAGGGTTGCCCGGAGAGGCAGTCTTCGAAGGCGGGGCCGTAGAGCGAGGCGGCGTCCAGGTTCAGGGCGGCGCTTTCGGTTTTCCAAACCGACCAAGGGGGATGGTCCACGCGGTATTCCAAGGTGCTGCCGTTTCGTTGTTTCGTGTAACCCCAGTAGTGTTCGGTGACGAACCTCGCCTCCGAATCCGGATCGGGCAATACCGGCTCGCCGCTGAACTCGGCGCTGACGCTCTCCCAAGTTCCTCCGCGCCTCCAACGGTATTCCAGAGCGCCGACGGGGCGTTCGTCGTCCGGCAGGCGAATCGCGTGGCTCATGGGTAACGTGACGTAGGGTTCGTTGTAGAGTGTCCGGGCTATCCAGGCCAGCGCCCGGAGCGGAGCGATTTCCTTGATGAACACCACGCCGCGCCGCCAGCGGCCGTCCGCTTTTCGCCGGACGTAAAATCTCAAGTTTACTTCGCTGAACCGGGTATGCCCGGGAATCGGAAGGCGCAGCACCCGGGTGTCGACGAAGCGGAATCCGACGACACTGACGAAGGTCCGGCCTTGCCAGGAATCCAGTTCGACTTTCGCCGGGAGATACGGAGCGAGGATCGCCGGCGAGACCTCGAAGTTGACCATGATCAGGGTATGCCAGGTCGCGGTGAGGAAAACCGGGGAGCCGTTCGGTTTTCGCTGTCGCCGTTGCGGCTGGTTGGTTTCGGTCATGACTTTGTTCTTGGGTGGCCGAGGCCGACAGGTCTCGCTTCGGTTAAAACACCTGGATTCGACCGAGCGTAAGGCGATGGTTTTCCGAAACGCCGGTAACGGGCAAGCGAGAATCGCTCGGGATTTTTTCCGGTCGATTCCGGCCGTCAGGGATTAGCTCCGGCGTTTTCCTTGTGGCCGCTTCGGCCCGGGAGAGATACCGGGTTACATTCACGAGTCGTGGGTTATCGGGCAACGGGTCGAACCGGATCCGGAAGGCGGTTTTTCGGCTTCAGTTTTGAGGCCGGAGCGAATCGGGTATTCCATGGGTGCTGCGGCCCCAGCCGTCGAAACGGTCATCGGCGACCGGATTCCGGGTGAGGATCGAATTCGCAGCCTCCTGGGCGAGCGAAGCGGGCTCGGCGGCAAACGGATAATCACGTGCCGATTGCGACTGGAAGATTCGTTCGAGCCGGCGGTCTGGGCTTGCCGTTTTCCCGTGAAACCGCATCGTGGCCGGCCCGGCGGAAATTCAAGCTTGCTTGACGAAGCCGGGAATTGATTTAGATTGCGCCCCAGCAATGTCGATTGGTTTGAAAAACAATTACCTGACCCCTTACGTAGTCGAGGAGACCGGACGCGGCGAACGAGGCTACGATATTTATTCCCGTTTGCTGAAGGACCGGATCATTTTCCTGGGCACGGTGATCGACGATCAGGTGTCCAACGCCGTCATCGCCCAGCTGCTCTTCCTGCAGATGTCGGACAAGGAAAAGGACATTCACGTCTACATCAATTCGCCGGGCGGTTCGATCAACGCGGGGTTGGCCATCTACGACACCATGCAGTTTCTGACCTGCGACGTGAACACCTATTGCATCGGGCATGCGATGAGCATGGGAGCCGTGATTCTGTGCGCCGGAGCCAAGGGCAAGCGTTTCGCCCTGCCCAACGCCAGCATCATGATCCATCAATCCCAAGGCGGGGGGCGAGGCCAGGCGACCGATATCGAGATCCAGGTCAATTACATGATCCGGGTTAACCAGCAGGTCATCGATATTCTGACTCGTCACACCGGCAAGACCGGCGCGGAAATCGAAGTCGACTGGGACCGGGACCGGTACATGACGGCGGAGGAAGCCAAGGAATACGGCTTGGTGGACGAAGTCGTCCGATCCCGCAAGGAAATCAAGAGCCAAGAGAGCAAGGATGGCCAAGCCTAAGAATTTTACGCTTTGCAGCTTTTGCGGCAAATCCCATACCGAGGTGAATCAGCTGATCGCTGGGCCGCAGGTATTTATCTGCGACGGTTGCGTGACGCTGTTCGTGGGAGTTATCGAGCGGGAGGTGAGGAAATCGGGGGCCGCCTTGGCCGATTACGCCGACTTGCTCAAACCCGTTAAAATCCGGAGCACCTTGGACGACTATTGCATCGGTCAGGAAAGCGCCAAAAAGACCCTGTCGGTAGCCGTCCATAATCATTACAAGCGGATGTTCCAGAGCGATCATAACTTCAAGCAATTCAAGGGGTTGGAGGACGTGCATATCGAAAAGAGCAACGTTCTGTTGCTGGGTCCCACCGGGAGCGGTAAAACGCTGCTGGCTTCGGTCCTCGCCGATTATCTGGAGGTGCCCTTCGCCTTGGTCGACGCCACTTCCATCACCGAATCCGGTTACGTGGGCGAAGACGTGGAGAATATCGTATTGCGGTTGCTGCAGAACGCCGATTACGACGTCAAACGGGCGGAGATGGGCATCATCTACATCGACGAGATCGATAAGATCGCCAAGAAATCCATGGACAACGTTTCGATAACCCGGGACGTTTCCGGCGAGGGAGTGCAGCAGGCGTTGCTGAAAATCATTGAAGGTTCGGTTTGCAACGTGCCGCCCCAAGGAGGCAGGAAGCATCCGCAGCAGGAGTATATTCAGGTCAATACGAAGAATATCCTGTTCATCTGCGGCGGTTCGTTCATCGGGTTGGACAAGGTCATTCAACGGCGCCTGGGACGGAATTCGTTAGGGTTTCTGCCGATTCAGGCGAATCAGGAGGTCGAGCCAAGCGGCGTGTTCCACCAGGTCGAACCGGAAGATCTGGTCAATTACGGCTTTATTCCCGAGTTCGTGGGGCGGTTGCCGGTCATTACGTTCTTGGACGAATTGAACGAAGCGGAATTGGTTTCGGTGTTGAAAGACACCCGGAACTCTTTGGTGAAGCAATATACCAAGCTATTCCTGTTCGAAGGAATCAAGCTGGAGTTCACCGACGATGCGCTCAACAGTCTGGCGAAGCAGGCCGTCACCAAGGGGACGGGAGCTCGGGCGTTGCGCAACATGTTGGAGAAATTGATGCTGGATCTCATGTATGAGGCACCGGGACGCAAGGACATCAAGCGCATTCGCATCACGGGTTCCTTCGTTGAAGGAATCGGAGAACCCGACATCTCGTTGCGTTCCGACCAAGCGGCAGCTTGACCGATTCGGAACGAACGCGTCCGTGGCGAAACCAGCCTGACTCACCGATGTCCGAATCGACCGATACAGCCGATCGGATCGCCCGGCACGTAGCCGAAATTCCCCGTTCCGGGATTCGCGATTATTTCGACATCGTCCAAAGTATGGACGACGTCATTTCCCTCGGGGTGGGCGAACCCGATTTCGACACGCCCTGGCATATTCGAGAGGCGGCAATCTACGCCTTGGAGAAGGGGAGGACTTCTTATACTTCCAACGCGGGAATCTTGCGGTTGCGCCGGTCGATTTCGGATTATATCGCCAAGTATTTCAGAGTTTCCTACCATCCCGAAACGCAAATGTTGGTTACCGTCGGGGTCAGCGAAGCCATGGATCTGGCCTTGCGGGCCTTGATCGATCCGGGAGACGAAGTACTGTATCACGAACCCTGCTACGTCAGCTACCATCCGGGAATCGCTATCGCCCACGGGGTGCCGAAACCGATACCTTGCCGGGAAGAAAACCAATTTTCCTTGAGTCCTGAAGCGGTCGAGGCCGCGCTCTCTCCCCGGAGCAAGGTCCTGATTCTGAATTTCCCGACCAACCCGACCGGCAGCACCCTGACCGGCGAGCCGTTGCAGGCGATCGCGGAGCTCGCGAGGCGGCGAAATCTGATTTTGATCGCGGACGAGATCTACGCCGAATTGACCTATGAGGACAATCACGTCTCGATCGCCTCCTTGCCGGGCATGAAGGAGAGAACGGTTTTTCTTCACGGCCTGTCGAAAACCTATTCCATGACCGGATTCCGGATCGGTTACGCTTGCGGCCCCGAGTCGATGATCGAAGCCATGCTGCGGATCCATCAGTATTCCATGCTTTGCGCCAGCATGTTCAGTCAAGACGCGGCGGTCGAAGCCTTGAATCACGGCGGGGAAGCGGTGGATAAGATGCGTGAGGAATACCGGATGCGGAGGGATTTCGTTCACCGGGCGTTCAACGAGATGGGACTGTTTTGCCTGCTGCCCCGAGGAGCTTTCTACGCCTTTCCGTCGGTTCGGGAGACCGGGTTGAATTCCAGGGAATTCGCGCATGGTTTGCTCCAGAGCGAGCAGGTGGCCTGCGTGCCCGGGGACGCCTTCGGAGATTCCGGGGAAGGCTACTTGCGTTGCTGTTACGCTACCGGATTCGAGCAGTTGGAAGAGGCGGTAGAGCGAATGAAACGGTACGTCGGCACGCTCCGAAACTAACGACCTTCACCGATGACGAGGAGAGCGACTGAAAGATCGATTGCTTTCGGTCGCTTTGTATCGGTACGGCATTTACGGAAAAACGCGCGAACCGGTTTGGATCGGTCTCAGACTGCGATGGAACGCTCTGCCGAAGGGGTGATTAGATGCGCCACCGCCAGAGACGCAATCATATGAAGCCACGAATAAAGGTATAACAAGATATGTAGATATGTTATCGTACAAAGATGATGATGAAGTTTTTACTTTGGATGAATTTGTAATGGGAACAGGTGTGGTCAATTGTCAGGTTCATTGTCGGGCGGAGCAACTAGAAATATGAAATTAATTCCAGAGATGCATTGTAAGTATATGAATATGACACCGGAAGATGGACGCGATGAAAATGGTGAATTATTGTGTTTCGATCATGAAGAGGAAAAAGAGCATCAAGGTTCCGGTTATTATATACCGTTATTCGATTCAGAATTTTATTCGGCTAATAATGTCAACATGACTTACAATCGTGGCTGGCCACTGCCCTCGGTTGACGACGATGGAAATCCGATATATAACAACGGGGAAGATGGGATCAAGCAAGTTGTTGCAGTATTATTTCAAGTAAACAATGTTGAAGTTCCAGAAGGGAAGGTCATTGAACATCCATGAAGTATTTAATCACATCAATACTATTTGTGGGGGCCGTATTATTATTGTTGCTGGTGTTCAATCGACCGCCAACAACAAAAGTTTCTGTTCCGGATAAAAATGAAGTTTTGCCTCAAACAAACATCAATGATACACTCACGCCCAGTATTGTCAAGGGCAAAAAACCCCAAGTTTCCACGAATGCTCAACCCCATCCGTATACCCGTGAATGGCTTAGTAAAGCAATGGAACCTTATCAGTGGAAAGATGGGAAACCGCCGTCTGTAGGTCCAGTATATGATTCAGTTCGTAAACGAATGGACCAACAAAGAGAAATAACACGAAAACATGAATCATGGGTCGAATCAAGAAGGCATTGGATAGACAATTTCCCCTACACGCCTACATATAATCCTGATATTCGTTTTTCGTCAAGGGTTCTCGCATAATTAAACTGTCGTTTTTTGTGTGCGTATCAAACGTATTATTTACATTCATGGGGCTTTAATTTATAATTCCATTCACCATGAAACTTCTCTTTAGTTAAGCGCAAATTTTGCATTTGTTCATCAGTAATTTTTATGCCAGTCTGATATTTGGATTTATCTAACATGCAATTTATTTTCAACCCATTTTTAGTTGTTGTATTGCTAATCAAATTAACTATGGTTTCACAATTGGTTAATGGGCGTCCCCGCCAATTCATCGAAATGCATGAAAACATTCGATGTTCAATTTTATTCCACTTGCTCGTACCCGGAGGAAAATGACAAACTGATATTTCCATATTAAGTTCATCTGCCAGTTTTTGCAACTCGGTTTTCCATAATTTATTACGACTACCATTTGAACCACCTCCATCAGCCATAATTAATAGCTTCTTGGCATTGGGATGATTTTTTCGTCCCATTGATAGCCACCATCGACGAATAGTTTCTACCGCAAATTCCGCAGTATCGTGGTCAGTGCCTACACTTACCCAACCCGTATTGGTGCTCAGATCATACACGCCATATGGACTTGCTTTCGGTAGATTTGGATCGGGGAAATCATGCACTTTGACTAGTTCGGGATTTCCTTTCGGATGCCATTCGTTCCCCATATTTTTGTGCTGTCCCACCAGTTCCTTTTTTTTCGTGTCAACCGAAATCACTGGTTGGTTTTTCTTCAAGAATTTCCGGGATTTCCGTTCAATATGTCGAAATTGCTGGTTTCGATCGGGATGCTGTTTGCCTTCTAGGGTTTTCTGATTGCCTTGAAGGCTGTATCCCATTTCATGGAGCAAATTATTTACGGTGCGTTGACTTATTTGATGTCCCATTTCATTTAATGTGGTTTTGATTTGTTCAGCACTTTTGCAGGTCCAACGCAACGGATTTTCAGGATCACCTCGAGTCTCGGGTTCGATAAGTTTATCCAGATCTGACAAAAGAGTCTTATCGTGTTCGGTTATTGATTTCCGTCCCCCTCCAGCTTTCCTTTGGCGGTTTTTATTAGGGATTGCTTCCGTTTTCAATTCATTAATTCCCGATCGAATCGTAGTGCAGCTAGCACCCGTAGCTTCGTGAACTATTTTTATTCCACCCCTACCAATGGCTATTGCCTCGGATGCTAGCCAATGACGTTTAGTCAATTCTTGGAAGATGGGTTCCAAGCTCAGATATTTTTTTCTGATAACGGCAACCTGATCGCTCACGCTTAATCATACCATACATATTTCATTTTTTCAACTTTTAAAAGTAATTAATTCCAATGCATTGATTGCCAGAGGATTGAAAACTAAAGATTTCCGTCATCAAGCCTCCCCAAAACCATAGAATCGACCTAAATGGGTTGATAACTTCCAGCTCTAAATAAACCATCAAAATCAGTTATTAAATCACCAGAGAGATTATCCGTCAATCGACATGTCAAAATGAAATTCTGACAATAGATTTAATCATTTGAACAAGTATGTTATTAATGCGAGTGCCCCAAGTATGTTGAAAGAAGAAAATCCGCATCCAACAGAATAGATCAAAAAGATATTATCCGAAGCTATAAAACTTCAAGATTTTGACGAAGCAATGCAGCGAGTTTCTAAAATTGACAAGGAATGGAAACAATCTAACGAAATAATCCACAATTCCCGACGACGAGTTTCCAATCATGCCTATTTAAAACATTTTTATAAAAGTGACATGCGATTTACCCAGGAATTCGAACAAGTATATTACATAATCAAAGATTTCGGCTACGAAGATAATACGAAAATGGTAGCTGAGGTTTACAATTTGTTGAGGAGTTATCATCGGACGTTAAATGCTCCAGATGGATTTGATTATTATAAACTTATAGTGGGAGCAATGCAGGGTAAGATGTCGTTTGTGAACGGAGAACCAAGGCCTGCAAAGGAAGAGGCGTATCGAATACGGGACAGATTAATCAATGAGATTGACGGAGAAGGAATTTTGGATATTAAAGGAATGTTTTTGATTAAGGACAAATATATCGATGAATTAGAAGAAGGGGACCCTTTGTTGTATAAATAAAACAGTAATTGATTAGCGTGCTAAATAGGTTTTTCAATAAATTTCGAAGTTTGGCTTGACTTTCCAAATAAGGCTGAAATCTGTCTGAGACTGAATACTTGCTCTCATATCAATCTTTCCAAATGTATTGTTATAATAAATAAATTGTTTTTCACAGAAAATATCATTCAATAGCAACATTTTAATAATACAAGTGTCTATAGTATTGTGATTGAATCTACATCTTAAACTTTACCGAAACACTACACTTATGCACAAAGATCAACAGCAGTGGAAGCTGTTTAAAGCGGATCTACTGTAATTGAAGTTGTCAGTGTAATGGGGATGTTGGCATGCACCGTTTTTCGATAGCTTTTATGGTTCTCGACTGGAGATCACGAAGCACTCAACGACAAACCGAAATCAGGACGTTCTCGAAAGATAACGTAAAAAATGGCTCAGTGGTTACACCAAGCGGCAACTAGTGTCCGGTCTAAAATAGAAGATTTTTCATTAAACCCTGCATTTCAATCGGTTTTTTTGATTGAGTCCCAAACAGTGGTGTCACTAACCCTTCGGAAGAGCAGCTTGGTTCGGGCTCCTCGGCAGAATCTGGATCACCACGATTGCCACCCCGACTCGTGCCGGGATTTCGGGGCAGTCAGATATGATCCGAAATAATTTGAAAAATAACTGCGCGTTTTCCCGAAATAATGTGGTAAATACAGTTCCCGAGGCGATCGAGGCCGCACTCTCTCCCCAGTGCAAGGTCTTGATGCTGATCGCGGACAAAATCTCCGGGGAATCGTTTTACGGGGGAGACCACGTCTTGACCCTCTTCATAACGGGCCGAAAGAAGAGAACGGTTTTTCTTCGGAGCCTTTCGAAAACCCATTCTCTGGCCGGATTCTAAATCGGTTGCGATTGCGGCCCTGAGCCGACGATCGAAGACATGCTTTGTATCCACCAGCATTTTCTGTTTGGCGTCAGCATGTATCGCAATTACGCGGCAGTCGAAGCTTTGAATCACGGCTGCGAAGCGGTCGATAAGATGCGTAAGGAATACCGGATGCGGAGAGATTTCGTTCACTGAGCGATCAACGAGATGGGACTGTCTTGCCTGCTGCCCCGAGGAGTTTTCTACGCTTTTCCGTCGGTTCGGGAGACCGGGTTGAATTCCCGGGAATTCGCGCATGGTTTGCTCCAGAGCGAGCAGGTGGCCTGCGTGCCCGAGGAAGCCTTCGGAGTTTCCGGGGAAGGCTACTTGCGTTGCTGTTACGCTACCGGATTCGAGCAGTTGGAAGAGGCGGTAGAGCGAATGAAACGGTATGTCGGGACGCTCTGTAACTGACGGTTGCCGATGCGCTTGGCGGGCGGTCGACCGGTCCGTCGACCTCTAATGCTTCGGTGTTTTTGATTTGATGCGAACAACCGTTTTCAATCGGGTGGATTTCCGGTGGCCGAAATCAAAGCCCGACCGGCGACCCCGCCCCAGCGAATCGCCTCCGGTGCCGGGGAGGTTCCGTTCCCGTCTTCGTTGCCTCGTCGCCGGGCCGGATTCGATCACTGCCGGAAGGCCTCGCTCAGAATGTCTTCGATCGGCGTTTCTCCGATGTCGATATCGGTGACCGGTAATTGGTCCAGCAATTGCTTGCAGGAGGAAATGGCCCGTTCTTTGGGAACCTTCAATTTAACCCTGGCATTTTCCAATTCGACGACTTCGCCGAATTGGGCGAACCATTCTTTGCTCAGATCTGAAGCGCCATCCCATTGGATCGTGATTAGCTTGTATTTGGCGAACCGGTCGACGACGTCGGGCAAATCGCCGTCGAAGGTGATGCGGCCGTGATTGACGATGATGACCCGTTCGCAGAGGGCCTGCACGTCGGCCATGTAATGACTCGTGAGCATCATGGTCGTTCCATGACGGAGATTGTATTCGCCGAGGAATTGCCGAACCGTCTTCTGGGACATGAAATCCAGCCCGATCGTAGGTTCGTCCAAGAGCAGGAGCCGGGGATGATGGAGCAAGGAGGCGATCAATTCGAACTTCATGCGTTCGCCCAGCGATAACTCCCGAACCATCACCTGCAGCTTGTCGCGGACTTCCAGTAGATCGGTGAGTTGGTCGATCGTGGATTCGAAATCGTGCTTCTCCAATCCGTAAATCTTGGCGTTGAGATGGAGCGATTCGATGGCCGGAAGATCCCACCAAAGCTGATTCTTTTGCCCCAGCAACAGAGAAAACTGTCGCCGGTAGCCGTCTTGCCGTTCCCAGGGGATATAGCCCATCACTCGCGCTTTCCCGCTCGTCGGATGCAACAGGCCCGAAAGCATTTTGAGCGTGGTCGTTTTCCCCGCCCCGTTGGGCCCCAAAAAACCTACCGACTCGCCTTCTTCGATGGTGAAACTGACCGATTCGACAGCGTTGACTTGTTCGTAACGCCGCCGATAGAGGCTGCGGACCGAACCCCAGAATCCCAGCTCTTTCTTGAAAGTGCGGTAGGTCTTGGTCAGCTCTTCGACTTCTATCAGCGGCATGGGCGACGACGGTTCACGCTATTCGAAGCGAAGGACGGGGCGAATCGAGAACGGAAATCAAGGGTTGCTGAATTATCGAACGGTTCCGGCGATCGTTCGCCGGGCCGGAGTGTCGGCCGGAAATCGACGAATTGAAAAGAAATAAGATTCGGAATGGCGTCCTTCTCGCTCGATGCCCAAGGTCAGAACCGCCGAATGTAATGACGATTACGAATTCTGCCGCCCCGCGCTCGAGCGTCGGCCCTGATCCGAACAGGCGGGAACCGTCGTTCGGGAAACCGATCCGAATCAGAGAATGGTTACGATGGCGTCTCGACCGCTGTATCCGATGATTTTGACTTCTTGGCCGGGTTCGATCATTTCGCCTTGCGTAATTACGTCAAATATCCGGTCGCCGAACCGCGCCTTGCCTCCGGGATGGAGCGGGGAAATTACTTCGCCCTGCAGTCCGAGCCGGGTGTCTTTGTCGTCTTGGTCGACCGCGTCCGTTTTGGCCCCGCTGGCCGTCTGCGATACCAGATAGGTGTGGAATCGGGTTTTGGGAAAATAGCGGTTCAGAACGAGGATCAGGACCATCACCCCGGCAGTGGCTAAGATCAACGTCTGGACCGGCGTGTAGAATTGATCGGCGGTGGGCAGGGCGAGTTCCGGCATCCACGGATTCCAGTCTACTAAAGCCATGACGATGGCTCCGATCATCATCAATCCGCCGATCAATCCGGCGATTACCGTGCCCGGGATCAGGAGGATCTCTATGATCAGCAGCAGGAGTCCCAAAATAAAAACCGCTCCCCAGCCGATCCCGGACAGCCCGGCAATGTACCCGCTGAGAAAGTACAGGGCAAACGCCGAGAGTCCGACGATGCCGGGTAATCCGAAGCCTGGCGTTTTGAATTCCAGATACAGGCCGATGACCCCGATGATCAGCAGAATAGGACTGATGCGGGTGAGCCACAGCGCCAGCGATTCCGCCCCGGATTGCTCGACTTGAACGATAGACGCGTTTTCCAAACCGAGAGTGGCCATCAATTCGTCCAGCGAGGAAATCGTGCCCGAAGAAAGCAGCGGTTTTTGATCTTCGCCGTAACGTTTTTCGGCGTCCAAGTTGGTCAAGGTCAACAGTTCTCCCTTTTCGCAGAGCACCTCTCCCTCGACAATCAATTCCTTGTTTTTGTCGATCATGGCCTCGATGACGTCGGGGTTGTGGCCGTATTTCGACGCGTTGGCTCGGACGATGGCGCTGATTGCGCTGGTGATTTTGATTTCCATGGTGTTGGGCATCTGTTCGACCCCCATGCCCCCGGGCGACACCATCATGGGCGCGGCGGCGCCGATCACGCTCTCCGGAGCCATGAATATCTTCTCGGTGGCCACCGAAATGAAGGCCCCGGCGGACAGGGCTTTGGTGTTCACCCAAGTCACTTTCTGTCCGGGAAATCGACCGATCACCTTGATCAATTCTTCGGTAGTATCGACTCTTCCTCCCCGAGTCTCCATGTCGATGACGAGGGCATCGGCCCCGGCGGAGATCGCTTCCTTGACGCCGCGGCGTACGACGTAGAGCAGGGGGGTATTGATGTCTTCTCGAATGGGGACGATGTAGACTTTTTTCGATTCGGAAAGTTCTGCATCCTTCCCTTCGCTAACGGCCGGCTCGAGTTCGCTGGCCACTATGGAGCCGACCGCGAGCAGCAGTCCGATTGATGGGATGAACCACAGTTTTTTCATCGCTGCAAGTCTACCCGCATTCACGCAAATACGCAAGCGCAACTCTCTTTGTCGAGCCGTGCCCGGTAAAACTCCGGCGAAATCTTGGGAGCGAGCAATCGAGCGATTAGATACCGGTTTCCCGGAATCAGGTTTTTCGCACCGTTTTGGTTCGGATTTACCTCAGTCGGCCGGGAGGCGAAACGGCGGTGCGGCGAGCGGCTCCGGACGGACGGGTTATCCGGCGAGCCGCCTTCGATTCAGGTTCGTGATTCGCGATCCGCGCATCGATCATGACGGTCGGTTCTTTTTGGCCGATGGCCGCATGCCGAATCGAAGCCGGCGCCGCTCCAAAAGTTTCCCTTGGCGAAAGGAATTGCCCGGTCGAGGACAGTCCGGGGTTGCCGGGGCGAATCGTTTTGGGCCGTGGCGCTTCGGCGTTGGACGACGCGCTACGCCGACTTCGCCATCGTCCGGTGTTCCGTGGGCGTTTCTCTTTCCTGGGACCGAACGGCAACCGCCGCTTCAGAAAGTCTTCTTCAGACTCACGTAGTAGCGTTGGCCGTCCGGTTCGTAGAGATGCCCCGGGTAGCCGATGTAATTGTTGTAGAACGCGAAGGCGGAAGGAGGATCGGTGTCGAAGAGATTCTCGACGCCGAACGTCAGGGTCGTATTGCCGAACCAGCGTTTTTCGTCGGGCAGAAAAGTGTAGGAGGTCTGAAGATCCCACAGCAGCCGATCGTCCACCCGAGTCAAATTGAACGCCGGCCCGATGTCCGCGAACCCCGAAGTGTAGCGGCCCAGCATCGCGATATCGAAATAGCGATAGCTCCAAGCGAAAGTGGTCGTGAATCGATATTCCAAATAGGCGTCGGTGTTGTAGCCGATGTTGGTGATGACTAGGGTTTCCCCTTCTTCGTCTCCCAGGGGCAGATCCCTCGGCTGTGGTTCTCTTACGTCGAATTGGGTGCTGGTTCCGTAGCCGACGTAATCGAATACCGGACGGGAGGGGCTGAACTGAACGCGGTCTTCGATTAACCAAGTGAAATCCAGAAGCCAACTGAAGGTGCCGGAGGTTTGGGTGGGGTGTACGTAACTGGCTGCGAGGTCGAGTCCTCGGGTTTGATTGTAGGCCCCGTTGAGGAAAAGGGTTTCGACCAAGAGCAGATTATCTTGAGCGTCCCGGTGTACGGCTTCGCCTGGGATGGCGAGGTTCGGGTCCCTGAAGATTCGGTTGACCGTGTCTTGGGGATCTTCGATCACCTCGTTATCTCGGGTAATGACCCAGTAATCCAGACTCAGAGTGGCTCCCTTCAAAAAGTCGGGAGTATAGACGATCCCCAGATTATAGGTCTCGGAATCTACCGGTTTGAGGAAAGGATTTCCGCCATGGCTCACGGTGATCTCGGGATTCTGGTCGTCGGGATTCCAGGGATTGGTCAGGGAATGCAGGCCTCGGTTGATTCCCGAATAGAGTTCGAAGAGGGAAGGTTCTCGATAGTTCAATCCCCAACTGCCGCGCAGCGCCACTTGCCGAAACGGCATGACGCGGGAACTGATCTTGGGAACCAACGAGGTGCGTTCGCTGGTAATGAAGTGATCCATTCGCGCGGTGAGCGAGACGTCCCAAGAGTAGAGGAACGTTTTCATTTCGGGACTGAGGATGGGAATCCAAGTGTCCAGATAGCCTCCGTGGATGTAGCGATGAGCCGAGGTGCTGGTGGTTGAACCGGTGCCGGCCACGTCCCCGTTGATGCGGCGGGGATCGTTGTTCTGATCGACCTCTTCCCTTCGCCAATCATAGCCGAATCGAACGGCGATATCTCCTCCGGGCAGGTTGTAAATATCGTCGCTCACAGCTTCGAAAAATCCGACGAGCAGATCTGACCTGGCATTGTCTTTGAGTTGCACTTTGGCGTTTTCGGCTATCTTTTGATTGTTCTCGTTGGAGTATCCGTCTATCTGCGAGGCGCCGAACGGATTGTACGGCATTTCGGTTCCCAGATACTCGGGACTGGCGGGATCGAACCAAGGATCGTTTTCGTTCAGTATACGATTGAGCAAGGTTTTCGAAACGAAGTGCGACTCGGTGGCGGAATCCACCAGGCTGTAGCGGAATCCGAAATCGTAATTCCAAGTATCGCCGGCGATTTCCAGATCCCGCCCTTCCAAGGTCCAGGTCGTGTAGAAGGCGTCGGTAATCGATTCCATGGTGCGCAACCCGAATTCCTCCAATCGGATCCGCGAGCTGCCCTCGATATCCTGGTTGAAGGGATTGAACCTGTTGAAGGCTCCCGGAGCCACCTCTTCGAGCCGGTAGATATCGTCTTCGGTGTCCCGTAATCCGTCCTGCCCCGCATGGATCACGTAGCCGGCCAGAACTTCGTCGTGTTCATCGTCTTCATGGTGGTGATAAACGTCAGGACGGTTGATAGGAAATGCCGTCGTTCCGGGAATGACGATGCTCACGCCGCTCTCTTCATGGGAGTGGCCGCCGTATGCCGTTCCGTGGCCGGAGCCGAGATCACGGAAGTTCCCGGTCGCGGTCGGCGCCAAGGTGTTGTAGGCCTCGGCCCGGGTGAAACTCGCGTCTCCTTGGAGGGTGTAGTGTTCTGAGCCAGAGATCCGGCGGTTGAAATTGAGATAGGCTCCCATTCTTTCGATTCGTGGAGTCGTTTGGGCCAGTCTGTTGAAATTGTAGCGGGAATGAGATCCCCAACCGCCCAGGTAGGTGTAATTGGTGGGGTACAGCCCGTCGTCGATACCTCCGACGTTCGCGCTTGGTATCCGCGAGCCGTCGCGAAAAGAGGGGCCGATCGTCGCCAGAACGAGGCGGTCCTGAGGAGAAGGATATCCCTCTTCGTCAAGCCCCGGAATGAGATCCAGCGGGCCCAGTCCTAAGGCATCGCGAGCGGCTTCGGCGGAGATTTGGATATTCATGGGGATGGCGTTGGAACTGAGGAAGGGGGGCTTGGCGGAGTAAGATCGGTCAGCGTTGTGGATGGAGTTTTTTTTCAGGTAGTAGAGATTCCCCGAGACGTTCCCCTGAGGGTCGTTGATGCCGAAGGTGAGGGCACTGTAGAATTCTCCCGAATCCGTGCTGCTCGTGTCGTTCCCGTAACGCAACACCAACTCCGCGCCCTCGTAATCTTTTCGGGTGATGATGTTGATCACTCCGCCCACGGCGTCGGCTCCGTAGAGGGCCGTGCCGGAATCCTCCAGGATCTCGACTCGTTCGATGGAAGAGGCGGGGATGGAATTGAGATCGATGAACGCGCCGACGCCGTGATCGCCGTAAGGGTATGGGGCGAGGCGCTTGCCGTTGATCAGGATCAGCGTAGAACCGGCACCGAGTCCCCGCAGGGAAATCGAGGAAGCTCCCGGCGTGTATCCTACTTGGTTGTTTTGCATTGGAACGCTGCCCCCGCCGTTGATGGGTAAGTTTTGGAAGAATTCCTCGACGGTCGTGAATCCGGCTGTGGCGATCTGATCTTCGCCGATTATCTGGATCGGAACGGAGCGGGAATTAGCGGCCGTTTCCACCTGTCGCAATAGGGAATCTTCGGCAACGAACTCGTCCAATTGAACCGAGTCCCCCGTGATCGAAATTTCGCTTTCGTCGGAGTCTTCCTGGGAGAACGTCAACGGGATAACGAAGAGGAGGCACCAGAGGGAAATGAAGCGGTTCATCGGGATTCGGTTGCTGGCGAAGAAATTTTTGCCGGTTGCGGAGAGGCTAATGGAATCGCTCGGAATATAAACGGAAATTCCCTTGAGCGTTTGATGGTTCCGATCACTTTCCGGGTGGAGCATTTACCGGCCGTTCGACTTGCCCAGGACGGTAATCTTCTGCCACCTGTTTCGTCGTTCGCCGCCCCAATCGAATGCTCGCCCTAGGGCGATCGTTCCGAGAACGACCAGTTGCGATCCTCGACCGGCCGGGAGGCTCGGGAGGCTTGCAAAGTTGGAGGAGTTTTTCTCCAGAGCGAATGTTCGGTTTTTCGGGACCGAGAAATACGAAAGTTCCGGGAACCCGATGACAGCAAGCGGCGATTTCTGCGCGGTAGCGGAACGGTCGGTCCCGGAGCCTGCGCCGGTTGCAAATCGGATTGCGAAAGGCTTGGGACCAACCAGATCGCCGTCTCGGGCGAAAGCCGTTTTCGTTTCGTTGGCCAGGCCGGTTCTTTTCTGACGATCGGGGTAACGACGCTCGGGCAGTTTCGACGGTTCAAGGGAAAACGGTTCGGGAGCTGGCGACTGAATGATGGTCGTTCGAGCGCCACGGCGAGATTCGATTTTCAACGCGACCGCCGGAAACGTACCGAGACAAATTCTTCCCGGTTCGCGGCATCGAAGGGAAGGGCGCCGTCGTGATTTTCGCCCCTCGAGTTGCTGCGGAGTTCGGTTCGGAATTCTTCGGCTTGATGATGCAAGTTTCGGTCGGCACGGGACCGGAAACGGTTCGGTCGGACGGCGGTGAATTCGGGGAAGCGTTCGTCGGATTTTCCGGAACTCGAGCCGAGATTAGCGCGTGATTTTCGCCCTGCGGCGCGTTAGATTCCGGCTCCTCGATTCGGGGTGGAAAATTCAGAATCCTTTCTGATTTTTCGAAGCCGAAATCGAACCTCTGCGGCTGCGGATTTTCCCTGTGACCGCTCCGGGCGGTTCCTCGGTATTTCGGTCGTCGATCGAGGTGAAATTCAGGGATAATCGGCGAAAAAACCACCCGAAAACCCGTTTTTTGCTTGTTTTTTACGGCTTGTGAATAACTTCTCAATAACTATGAACGACTTCTCCTTGCTCACCGCAGATTTTCTCGTTAAAAGACCTATCGTTTCAACCGGCGATGTTTTGATTTCGGGTATTTCCGTGATCAAATGACCGGACGGAGAACTGGAAAATCTTCAGAAAAGTCATTGATAGCCAGTTATTTACAGGTCATGATTCCAAGGCTGGATTTTCCGTCCGGCGAAAAACGGAACGGCGATCGGGAGATAATCCGTGGATGGAGGGCAGGTGACGAACCGGTTATTGATCGGCGAAACGGCAAGGTAAATAAACACGGTTTTTTTGCGGAAAACGGGCGAATGATGGAGAATCGGCACCCAGAGACCGGCGGCGAGCTAAATCTCTCGCGAATCGCGTCGTTTTGGGACGACGGTCCGCCGTTTCGACCGTTTCCCGAACCGACCGACGGCTGGGGCGCTGCCCGGTCGAATCGAGGTGGAGCGCCGATTATTTCCGGACGGATTATAACGACATTTCGAATCGGTTCGGCTAGGATTCCCGACCGATTTCGGAGAGGGCGCGGGAGCTTTGATTTTTTTCGAAGAATGGAGTGGACGACGATCGAGCCGGGCGACCCGGCCAAGCGGCGAGGGACCGTTTACCGGAAAGGCGGCGCTCCCACGAATGCGGGATCGATCAGAACGAAATCGGCGAAAATAAACGTTGCGGAGGCGGGCGGAAAAGGAGAGAACGGAATCATGCGCCCGACAGCCGACAGGCGAACCGATCCGTGCGAGAATCGTCCAGCCGGGCGTTCGTTCCTGCCGAAACGGATAACGATTGAAATTGAAAAGACGATGGCCCCGAGTAACATCCCTAGCTTTATGCGAAGAATGATTCCGGACGTTGATTTGGCCCAGCCGTTCGCCCGGCCCGGCCGTCGATCAGGAGAGGGGAGCGTCCGAATTCGAGTCGGTGGCGATCAACAGAAACCATAAGAACATCAACTTCAACCAGGAGGAAATGGCAAAATCTGATCAAGCGGAAAAAATATGGCAGCGTATCCTTACCAAGCTGCAACCGAATATTGAAAAAAAGATATTCAAGGCCCATTTCAAACCTATCCGCGCTCTGGAAATCAAGGACAGCGAGTTGCTGCTGGAGCCTCACGACAGTTTCGAGGGTTGGTGGGTGAGCAGCAATTACACCGAAATCCTCGGCCAGTACGCTTCCGAATTCGCCGGCCGGCCTCTGAAGGTTCAATTTGTCGGCGAGGGCAAGGAAGGGGACTCACCGTCGGTGTCGAAACCCCAAGGTAAAAAATCGCCCTCTCGTTCCAAAGCCGCCGCCACGACTCAGAAACGGCATAACTTCAATCCCGATTATACGTTCAGTTCCTTCATCGTCGGCGACAGCAATCGCATGGTTCATGCTTCGGCCACAGCCGCTTCAAGGGATCCAGGGAAGGCTTATAATCCGCTTTACATTTACGGCGGGGTTGGTTTGGGGAAAACCCATCTTCTCCACGCCATCGGCAACCACGTCATCGAACACAAAGACTATCAACCCAAGGTGACCTACCTTTCCTGCGAGAAATTCATCAACGATTTCATCGAAGCCTTGAAGAACAATCGCCTGACTCGGTTTCGAACGCGCTATCGAAGTTCGGACGTTTTGCTTTTAGACGACGTGCAGTTTCTTTCGGGCAAGGAACGAACCCAGGAGGAATTCTTCCATACTTTCAACGCACTCTACGATAATCGCAAACAGATCGTAATGACTTGCGATACGCCCGCCAGCGAAATCAAAGGGCTGGAAAAGCGGCTGGTTTCGAGATTTGAGTGGGGCATGACCAGCGACCTTCAGCCACCGGATACCGAAACCAGGCTGGCCATTCTCCGGAAAAAGGCCATGTCGTTGAAAGTCAAACTGCCAGACGAAATCTACACGCTGTTGGCCGATAGAATTTGCAACAACATCCGTCGTTTGGAAGGTGCGCTCACTCGAGTAGCGGCCTACTCGATGTTGAACAAGGAGCAAGAGATAACCGAGGCTAGCGTCACTCATTTGCTTCAGGACGTTTTTCTGGAAGAAGAAGAACCGGTTATTTCTATTCAGGCCATACTGAAGGCTGTGGCGAATCATTTCGACATCCGGATTGCCGAAATGATTCATCCCGGGCGCAAGGAAAGCATCGCCTTTCCTCGCCAGATCGCGATGTATCTATGCCGAAAACTGACTAATAATACCTACGTAGCCATTGGAGAAGCTTTTGGAGGGCGCAAGCATGGCACGGTTTTGCATGCCGAAAGAGTCGTCAGGAATCGAATCGACACCGAAGATAAGGTCAAAAAGCAAGTTGGCTCTTTGGAAAAGCAAATGTTCGTTAAAGAGTGAATTAACCACGATCAGAAAGTCTTCGGTTAGGAAACGGTGATTTTGGACCGAGGTTAAACTAAGGGGGTGTTTCCCGGGGGACGTCGTGACTTTTGGTAAATCCTGAAAAACTATTATTCGAAAGGGTGTTGTAGTGTTCCTTGGGATTTCAAAACAAGGCATAAGGTCAACAGGGTTTCCTGAGTCGCCATTCAGGATTCACCTCGAGCGAAGGAAAGATCCGTAATGGGATGAAGTATCGATGGGAAAGTCAGTCGTTTACGGAGTCAAGTTTCAGTCGGAAGAAAAACGACATTCAATTTTTAATTGTTTTTTGTTCTTGACAATTCTTTTGATCTGATTGAGGGTTGGCGGTTGGGGAATAATAAAATGAGTCAAACACCGCCAATACGAATTGAGAAATCGGGGGTTATTCGATGGGAGTGGCCCCAAACGCGTGGTCTCATGGTCGTCAGCGGAGCTGCGGGTGGTGGTGGTGGTGGCGGCGGCGCTTTTTGCTTGGAAAAATTGAATCTATACGGAGCCGCAGGCGGAGGAGGTGGTGGCGGTGGCTTTCCGACGACCGTACAGCGTGGAGAGAAAAGCTATATAGTGTCAAGTCCAAAAGTCAAAATCCATAGTTGATTTCTTTAAAAACTAAAAAAAATAATTTCAAATTAGATCGAAATAAGTGGTTAAATCGACATATTTATCTTAAATTGTATTTTTTTTGATCTTTTACAGAATTCAAGACGCATCCCTCCCATTCTTGACATTGATTTGGCGATTTAGTCAAGCCGCTTTCGGACGAACCAATGGCTTGGAGAGACGCTGCAGCTCCTTGTTTCGAACGAGGCTGCCAAGGCGACAACAATTGGCACAGAGAACGGCTAGAGCTACGGTGCGTTTGAATCCGTCTGAGCCGTAGGAGTAGACTCGATTGAGGCCTCGGTGTTCCAAATGGTTGATGGCTGATTCGACAGCGGGATGTTGCTTCCGGGCGGTTTTGAAAGCCTCGGCAGTCTCGCGTTCTTGCTCCTTTTTGGTAAGTTTCCCTTTTTTAGGCAAGGTTACTTCTGGAACCATCTCCCGGAGTTTCTCCTGATTAAGTGGATTATGAAACCCTTTGTCGAAACTGCAACTGAACAAGTCTGGAAATAGTTTTTTGGTCTCCTCGAGGATCGGGATGGCCACGTGCACATCTTCTTCTTGCCACATGACCCGATAAGTCAAAACAAATTGGTGTTGATCTTCCACGATGCAAACGGGCACCCCGAGTTCTACCGGTTTGCCTGCCTTTCCTTTCTGGATCCACCGCGTATGAGGTTCGAATACGGAATAGATCTTTTCGTCCGCCGGAATAGTTTCTCCTTGCAGAATTCGCCGATCCGCTTGTCGCGACAAGAGACGACCGCATTTCAAAAAACCTTGGATTTGCCGGTGTTTTTTCACCTTGATCTTCTTTTTCTCCCTCAGCCGATCCCACGACGCACTGGCTCGCTCCAGGATGTGGTCGCAGGCCTTCAGATAAGCCTGGACCTGGTCGTGACGGCGGTTCGCCAGCTGAGCGGCGCGAACGGAAAAAAACAATTTCCGAATCTTCTTCAGCCAATGGTGACTTTGCCTCCACCCCATCAGGTTCCGTTTTTTGCATTCACGAATCAGAGTTCGAATGCAATCATAGAGCAAATTGAGATCGGTGGGATAATGGACATCCGTTTCCACCACGAACGAATCGCAACGCGTTTTGAGTTGGTCCCCTTCTTGATGCCCCGCAACCTGCTGACCATGCTTGACGATCAGCAAGTTGATTTCCTCAATCAATTCGGGAGTCAAGAGATTGACGTTTTGAATCACGGTGGTTCGTTTATATTCTCCCCCCGGTTCGAAATCACCATGGCCTAAGACAAATCGCAACTGCTTATGATAATTAGCGAGGGTTAGCAAAAGATCGTAATTGCATCTTAAACTGTGTTTGATGAGAGCCAGAACTAGAATCGTCCAAGCACTCATGCCCGGACGACCGAATCCTTGGTCGCCGAACTGTTGAAAATGATTTTCCAGCAGCTGCTGTATCTGGAGCCATAATGATTCGTTACCATAAACACTCTGTAGCCCAATCAAGATTCGAACGACGCCATCACGTTGCGTGGGGTCGAACTTAATTTCCTCGAAGGGTACGGGTTGAAATGCGGGTTGAGTGGTTCTGAAGATTCTCATGTTAGGAATCGAAGATTAGTCTCAAAGATGCTGACAATTGGTCTCAAGGACGCTGAAAGTCCATTTTTCAGGTAAAAATCAAAGTTCCGACTCGAATGTTAGACAAATAAATCGAACAAAATGTTACAAAAAAAACCGCTTGAAATGCAGGATTTATTGAAAAATCGTCCCTTTTGGACCAGACACTATATAGCCAGCAATTCCCACTGAAGTCAGGCCAGATAGTAATTGTGTGAAATTTATTTATAAATATGTTAAATACGCTCGAAAAACGGATTTTCAAGACTGATTTCAGATAAAATTTCGTTTTTTCCCTTGATCAGGTGATTTATTTTGCGTTTCGCCCGAGAGATGAACGAGGTCAGAACGCACCACTCCGAGCTCGATCTAAATCGAGTTTTTTTTTGAGGTCGCCGACTAGCGATCTCGGTCAGAATATCGCCGACTAGGTGGGGGCAGCAGGTTTAGGCACGAAGTCGAGCATCCCATACCCGAGTAACTGGTAGAGGTGGTTCCAATCCTTGAGACGATGCATGCGAAGATGGCATCTGATTTCTACCCAGACTTCCTGGAGCGATCCGATCATCTGAGGCGCCCGTTTAAAGAGAGAGCAGGCGATCAGTTCCATTTGATCTACCAGCACCGCCAGCATCATCAAAAACAGAAAAACCGTGGCGAGATGTTCTTTTCCGTGGCCATAATTGTGCTCCAACTGGTACCCGCGATTTTTCAAACTATTAAACGTATCCTCGATTTGCCACCGGCTGCGACCGGCCCGCGCTATTTTTTGAACGTTGGAGTCATTGATTTCCCAATCCGTGACCCAAGAAAAAATCGCCGGCTTTTCACCCGGAGCTTCGATTTCGCACCATAAAAAATTAATTTTAAGATCAGGATTTTCTTGGTTCAGCGGCTGTTGATTCACCCAGATGTACGTATACTTGACGCCAGCTTGGTCCCAACATACGAACCGGTGGGATTCACCGGTCTCATCCGCTTTCACAAATAGCTCGAATAAATGTTCGTGATTGCTTGGTCTGGCGACGATGATAAAGGACATTCGATACCGTTTCAGGAGCTTGATAAACGGGGCGTTGGAATGAAGCCCATCGGCCAAGACGACGATCTTCAGGCGGGGATGTTCCCGATGAAGCCTGGTGACCAGCCGCCGGATGGCTCGGCTCTCGCAATCGTTGATGAGCCATTGATTGGTGTTTTCCCATCGGTAACGGTCAATATACCGGCATGGAAAGTCGGTGAGTTCCTCGTCCTCCGGGCCCACCTCCGGGTCGGCTTCCGAGCCGATTAATTGCTTGCTGACCGGCTCCGGTGCCAGCGGAATAACCTCCGGCTGGTCCGGATGAACCACGGCGGCTCCCACGGCTTGATGGTAATAGGTGATCGCACCGTTTTCGTGTTGTTTTTGACAGCAGTGTTCACAGTGAAGATGGTTGGAAGAGAAAACCCCGGTGCCGTCGATCGACACGAGATAGTGCTTGTCTTCCCACCAATATCGCTTCAACACTCCGTTTCGTTGTAACATCCGAAACAGTTCCAGGAACGCGGATCGAAGATGAATGGGATTGATCCGATCCAGGAATTTGCGTAATCCCGAATCAGAAGGCACTCGTTTGATGCGATACAGTCGGCGCAAGTTAGCCCGGGTTCTTCGGCTCGTCACCTTTCGTTTCCGACCTCGAGTGGCTTCGTCAAAGCCCAGTAACGAGGAAAATTTCTGCTGCAACGCTGCAAACGCGCTCATCAAATGGTCGGTGACCTCGAACCTGCTTTTGCGGCAGGGGCGGGGAACGAGGTGAAAACACCCCCAAATCCTCCCAATGATATTGGGTTTGAGTAACTTTTTGCGAAATTTCACCAGGGAAAACCTTTCGTTGAATGATTGTGAGGATCGGCTGGTTCCACGACGGATCAGGCCGGTCGGCACGCTGAACGGAATCAAAACATGGGACGGACACTGAGACCCCGGCAGATCGCAGCCTCCTGAGTTCGAGAACAACTCGAGATCCTCTCGGATGGCTTTTCTGGCCGGAAAATACGTCGGGAGAACGGGTTAAGACGAATTTCGGCACCCGATCAAGGGCCCAAAAGCGTCAAATCACGTTTTGGTCAGGAAAAGATACGAAAAAACAGCGATTACAACGAAACCACCATTAATGTAGCATAGTTTTGGAAGAAATGCTGAAAATATTTAAAGAAATCAGCGCGAAAACCCGATTGAGAAAACCCTTGTTTTTACTGGATTTTCTTCTTCAGTGGGAATTGCTGCTATATAGCGGCTGGAGGTTCTGGCGGTGGCGGTGGTGATGGGGGTGGAATTCGCGAAGGTAAACCCGTGCAGGGTAAGTCTGGCAGTGGATGTCATTACGGCGATGGCAGTAAAGGTGGGAGTGGGGGTAAATCACTTCCCAAGGAAGGTCGTCTGGTATCGGACGGAGGTGATGGCGGAAGGGGTTTTCAAAAGGAAATTCTAATAATCGAGCTGGAAAATTTAGTTAGCGGTGAAGAGTTTACTATCGAGATTGGAAAAGGGGGTGGGGGCGGAGACGGTGGTCTAGGTTTTGAAAATGGTGAATCCGGTGCAGATGGAAAGCGTGGTTATGTTCTATTCGTTCCTCTGATTTCAAACGACAAGTAATGATGGTGCAAACTGAAACGGCAGAAAGCGGAAGTCCAAGCAACATAGACAGTTTGCTGGGGCAATTCGAAGGGATGAAATACATTCTAGGAAATGGACGTTTGTCGCTTGATAACAATGATGAACAGCTTGAGATTGAGTGGAAATCAAACTGGGCAAATGAAAATAAACAGAGTGTAAATATTAAAAAAAAAACGTGAATGCGAACAAAAAGAAATTGATCAACCAATTCAAAGACCCGATGAATATATGAAACTTGGCCATGAAGGAGAAACAAGTGGGAAAAATGAAAAACATATGTTGTATCTGGAACGAATAAAGCAACTGCAGGCCGCCGCTGAAGAGGATGGATATGTATTAAATAGTGCCTCAAAAATAAACTTCAAACAATTTATTTTATCAGAACCAAACATTCGAAAAGGCAACTTGATTTTAATGGATAACGGAAACCTGAGGGCCACATGGACTGACAATAAGAGAAATCGGATCGGGTTGCAATTCATAGGAATGCAAATGATTCAGTATCTGATCTTAAAGCATCGTCCTCATGAAAAGCTGGTTTCAAGGTCGATAGGTCGAGATTCATTTAACGGAATAAAACAATTAATTGATGCATTTGATTTAAAATCGCTATTTTACGAATGAACGATAATTTTTTAGCGGAAAAAGATCATATTGTTAGGTATGTTAAGCCAAGCCATATCGATAATAATGGCAAGGTAAGTTTTGAAAGTTTTCGTCTGGATTTGAACAGACCAAATGAGACCGGATTGTCGGTAAATTGGCTCGAAGCATTTGGTTCAGATAAAAAACATAAACTAAGGGCTCTCGCCATAATAAACTATCTGTTTTCCGTGTATGTATCAAATGTATTATTTACATTCATGGGGCTTTAATTTATAATTCCATTCACCATGAAACTTCTCTTTAGTCAAACGCAAATCATGCATTTGTTCGTCAGTAATTTTTATGCCCGTCTGATATTTGGATTCATCTAGATCACAGTTTATTTTCAACCCATTTTTAGTTGTTGTATTGCTAATCAAATTAACTATGGTTTCATAATTGGTTAATGGGCGTCCCCGCCAATTCATTGAAATATATGAAAACATTTGATGTTCAATTTTATTCCACGTGCTCGTACCAGGTGGAAAATGACAAACTGATATTTCCATACTAAGTTCATCAGCCAGTTTTTGTAACTCGGTTTTCCATAATTTATTACGACTACCATTTGAACCTCCTCCATCAGCTGTAATTAATAGCTTCTTGGCCTTGGGATGTTTTTTTCGTCCCATTGCTAGCCACCATCGACGAATAGTTTCTACCGCAAATTCCGCAGTATCGTGATCAGTGCCTATACTTACCCAACCCGTATTGGTGTTAATATCAAACACGCCACAGGGATTTGCTTTAGGTAGTTTTGGATCAGGGAAATCATGCATTTTGACTAGTTCAGGATTTCCATTCGGATGCCATTTTTTCCCCATATTTTTGTGCTGTCCCACCAATTCCTTTTTTTGGTGTCAACCGAAATCACGGGTTCATTTTCCTTCAGGAATTTCCGAGATTTGCGTTCAATATATCGAAATTGCTGGTCTCGATCGGGATGCTGGTTGCCTTCTAGCGTCTTCTGGTTGCCTTGAAGGCTGTATCCCATTTCATGGAGCAAACAATTTACGGTGCGTTCACTTATCTGATGTCCCATTTCATTCAATTTGGTTTTGATTTGTTCAGCACTTTTGCAAGTCCAACGCAACGGATTTTCAGGATCACCTCGAGTTTCGGGTTCGATAAGATTATTCAGATCTGACAAAAGAGTCTTGTCGTGTTTGGCTAATAATTTCCGTCCCCCTCCTGCTTTCCTTTGGCGATTTTTCTCCGAAATTGCTCCCGTTTTTAATTCATTAATTCCCGCTCGAATCGTAGTGCGGCTAGCACCCGTAGCTTCGTGAACTATTTCTATTCCACCCCTACCAATGGCTATTGCCTCGGATGCTAGCCAATGACGCTTAATCAATTCTTGGAAGTTTGGCTCCAAGCTCAGATATTTTTTTCTGATAACGGCAACCTGATCGCTCACGCTTAATCATATCATACATATTTCATTTTTTCAACCTTTAAAAGTAATTAATTCTAATTCGTTGGTTGTCAAAGGATTGGAAACTAAGATTTACCGTCATCAAGCCTCTCAAAAACCATTGAATGGACCTAAATGGGTTGATAACTTCCAGCTTTAAATAAACCATCGAAATCAGTTTTTAGATTACCAGAGAGATTATCCGTTCATTAACATGTCAGAAGGAAATTCTGATAAAAATTTAATCATTTGAACAAATATGTTATTTAGGCGAGAGCCCTAAGCAACTGTTTTCTTTGATTAACCATGCCTTATTAAAATAATGACGGGCTATCGCAAATTCGTCTATCGCGTAATAAGAATTTCCAAGATTATAAAAAATATATGTTAAGTCAATTGTAATGTCATGCTGTAATGCTAGTTTGAAATCCTCCATAGCCTCTCGGTGTTTATTCATTGCGGCGTTTAAATTGCCTCGTAAATAGTGTAACGCAAAAAACGACATTTTGCAGTTATGTTTTAAGTTATCCATATCTTTCAAATCATCAATTATATTACATATATTGAGTTTAAACCGGTCGATTGCTTTTGTGAATGCCTCGTGTCCTTTATCCAATTTTCCTAACGCTGCAGAAGCCATTCCGATTTTTATATGTGGTAGAAGTTTATCGGGAGAGGATTGCTCATATCAATCATTGCAAAAGTAATGTCATGTAATTATATATCGAGTATCATCCAATTTAAAGTATGATTGGACCATTCCCATTTTCTTTTGGATGGATTGCATAATGTTTTGAATTTTCTGTTGCATCGTCTTTTTGTTGGGTATCATTATTTTAGCTAATCTTTGCTTTAAATGGTTCCAAACCTGCTCATCGGGATTTAATTCAGGGCTGTATCAATCATTGCAAAAGTAATGTCATGTAATTATATATCGAGTATCATCCAATTTAAAGTATGATTGGACCATTCCCATTTTCTTTTGGATGGATTGCATAATGTTTTGAATTTTCTGTTGCATCGTCTTTTTGTTGGGTATCATTATTTTAGCTAATCTTTGCTTTAAATGGTTCCAAACCTGCTCATCGGGATTTAATTCAGGGCTGTATGGAGGAAGATATTTCATTTCAATACTATCGTTTTCGGCTACGAACTCTTGGGTATAATCTGCTGTATGATAGCTGGCGTTATCACAAACAACAATTATTTTCCGTCCCACATCCTTAGAGAGTTTCGATAAAAACTCACAAAAACGCTGGGCATTCATTTTTCCTTTGAAAATGTTAAATATCATCCGCCCGTCAGCGGATATGGCTGAAACTAGTTTAATCGAATAGCGATCCCCGGCATCTCGAACTACCGGCGTGACACCGATTCGAGACCAAGTAGTTCCTCGATGATAATCAGCTCGGACTGACGCTTCATCCAAAAAGAGAATTAGGGCATTCTCTTGCTCAGCTCGTTGTTTCAAGCCCGGAAACATCTCCAGATACCGTTTGATTTTCTTCTGGTTTTGTTTGTAAGACTTGTGGATGGGGCGCTGGGGAGTTAATCCCATAGAATGAAGCAATCGACTGATGGTGGAAACGTGAACCGACACCCCGAATTGTTGTTTCAATAACACTTGCATGGTTTTGAGACTCCACAGGCAAAAGTCGAATTGAAATTGCTTGGGATTTCCCATAGTCACCGCGTTGTATAACCATTGAGCCATTTCTTCTGTAATCTTACGGGGACGTCCTGATTTAGGATTGTCTTTGAGTCCTTCGTAACTCCCAGTCGAAAACCAAACGAGCCAGCGAAATACTGTGCGTGCAGACATACCCATTACACTGACAACTTCAGCTACGGTTGAGCCATTTTTAACAGCTTCTACCGCAGTTGTTCGTAGTTCATAGGTATAGTGATTACGAGAAGATTGAGTTGGTTTATCGTTCACGTCTTTATAGACATTCTCAATACAAAAAACGTTGCAAAAAAAAATAAATATTTTTCATTTTTCGGATTAATAAATTCCTGATCAATTATGACATTACTTTTGCAAAGATTGATATGGAGGAAGATATTTCATTTCAATATTATCGTTTTCGGCTACGAACTCTTGGGTATAATCTGCTGTATGATAGCTGGCGTTATCACAAACAACAATTATTTTCCGTCCCACATCCTTAGAGAGTTTCGATAAAAACTCACAAAAACGCTGGGCATTCATTTTTCCTTTGAAAATGTTAAATATCATCCGCCCGTCAGCGGAGATGGCTGAAACTAGTTTAATCGAATAGCGATCCCCGGCATCTCGAACTACCGGCGTGACACCGATTCGAGACCAAGTGGTTCCTCGATGATAATCAGCTCGGACTGACGCTTCATCCAAAAAGAGAATTAGGGCATTCTCTTGCTCAGCTCGTTGTTTCAAGCCTGGAAACATCTCCAGATACCGTTTGATTTTCTTCTGGTTTTGTTTGTAAGACTTGTGGATGGGGCGCTGGGGAGTTAATCCCATAGAATGAAGCAATCGACTGATGGTGGAAACGTGAACCGACACCCCGAATTGTTGTTTCAATAACACTTGCATGGTTTTGAGACTCCACAGGCAAAAGTCGAATTGAAATTGCTTGGAATTTCCCATAGTCACCGCGTTGTATAACCATTGAGCCATTTCTTCTGTAATCTTACGGGGACGTCCTGATTTAGGATTGTCTTTGAGTCCTTCGTAACTCCCAGTCGAAAACCAAACGAGCCAGCGAAATACTGTGCGTGCAGACATACCCATTACACTGACAACTTCAGCTACGGTTGAGCCATTTTTAACAGCTTCTACCGCAGTTGTTCGTAGTTCATAGGTATAGTGATTACGAGAAGATTGAGTTGGTTTATCGTTCACGTCTTTATAGACATTCTCAATACAAAAAACGTTGCAAAAAAAAATAAATGTTTTTCATTTTTCGGATTAATAAATTCCTGATCAATTATGACATTACTTTTGCAAAGATTGATAGTAGGTGTATGCGTTAAAAGCTTCTTCATATTGATTATTAATAAAAAGAATGTCTCCATCATTTAAATATTTCACGGGAGCATTTAAATGTTTGTTTCGCAACGGTTTATTCACCGAGTTAATCATCGCTAATCCAGGAACGTCCTTAAACAATTCTGTTTCCGTTATATTAATTTCTTTTAGTTAATCAAGAATATATTTTTTGGATTTATACCGAATAATCTCTTTGGCGAAATAATCTTCTTTTAATTTATTGAAGTCTAATGGTAAATATACATTGCTGTATATAAATACGCTTTTTTGAGCTCGAATCCGTTCTCCTAACTTTGGATTAGGTTCGTAATATAAAAATATATGGTTTTCTTCAGCGCATTTTTCTATATGTTCTATATTCTTGGCATTTTTACATATTTTATTATTTCCAATGTCGATTATTATTATTTCGCCATCTATATAATGTGAATCCTTACATGCAAACCATAGCGCAACATTGCGATCTGTAGTGAAATCAATAAATCCTGTTGCCGCACCTAAGTGTTGCAGTTTGGATAATCTTTCGAAGTCGGATTTTTTTTCTCCATCAATTTCTTCCATGGGTGAAATTAATATTTTTTGTGATATTTAGCCAGTATGTTTTTGGTTTTGTTTTTCCATAAAATGAAATCATAGCCACACGCTTTTACCAAACGGCGGATAGCCCCCGAATTGAGCATACACTTGGCATTGGCTTGTCCACGGAATACCGGACATTCCATGTCTTTTGTTTTACTTTTAATCTTGTTTTTTATTTCTTCTAATTCCATTTTTCAGTTGGTTTACTGTTTTCTCATTGAAGTCTATTTTTTCGTTTGAAAAAAAAACGTTTCAATTATTATCATCAACAGACGATGAGGGAATATTCCCACGGTTCTCGCTGAGCTCGATTAACGGTTTGCCGGAAACGCGGCAGATCCGCCATTCGTTCAACACCGTGGCGCCCATTTTTTCGTAAAATCGAATGGCCGGTTGATTCCAGTCCAGCACGGTCCACTCGAAACGGGCGCAATGAGAATGAACGGCAATCTTGGCGAGTCGGCTCAGCATGATTTCGCCATAGCCTTTCCGGCGAAAGGATTCACGTACGAAAAGGTCCTCCAAATACAGGCCCGGCCGGCCTTCGAAAGTGGAAAAATTAAAAAAGTAAATGGCCATCCCCACCGGCTCCTTACCGAGTTCGGCCAAGAGGGCATGAGCGTATGGCCGAACTCCGAATAAGGATTCTCTGAACCGGTCAGGGGTTGTGACGACTTCGAGTTTTTCGTAATCGGCCAATAACCGGACCATTTCGAAGACCGCTTCGAGATCCTGTTCAATCGCCGGGCGGACGTTGAGTGCGGTATCGGTCACGCCGACGGAACCCACTACTTGTTGGGTTGCGGCGTGTAGCGAAGATAGGGTTTGATCTCGCGATGTCCCTTGGGGAACAGCCTCGGGATCTCTTCGTTCAGCACCGCGGGCACGATGATGCAATCCTCGCCGTGTTGCCAGTTGGCCGGCGTGGCGACCTGGTATTTGGCCGTCAGTTGCAACGAATCCATGACCCTGAGGATTTCCTGGAAGTTTCGTCCGGTCGAGGCCGGGTAGGTGAGGGTCAGTTTTATTTTTTTGTCGGGCCCGATGACGAAAACGCTCCGGACCGTCATTTTGTCGTCAGCGTTAGGATGGATCATGTCGTACAACGTGGCGACCAGGCGCCCCGGATCGGCGATGATCGGGAAATTCATGGTGGTCTGCTGGGTTTCGTTGATGTCTTTGACCCAGCCTTGGTGATCGGTCAGGGGATCGACGCTGATGGCGATGATCTTGGCGTTGCGCTTGGAGAACTCCTCCTTGATCTTCGATACGGCTCCCAGTTCGGTCGTGCAGACGGGGGTGTAGTCCGCCGGATGCGAGAACAGGACTCCCCATTGGTCTCCCAGCCATTGGTGGAAATCAATGGATCCTTCGGTGGTTTCCGCTTGAAAATTCGGTGCTTCGTCGCCGAGTCTTAAGGCCATGGTTCTCTGTTGGTTATGGTTGTTTGGGGCAGAAAATTCTAGCCGAACGGTCCGGTTTAGCAACCCTTTTTTACCGTTGGCCAGAACTCGATCCGGTAGCTCGGAACCGGAAATCCGTCAGTACACGTCGGCTTCGTTCTGCGAACGCCGGGATGTCGCTGCGACGAAACGAACCCCTTTTTCTCCGTCAATCGCGAGCGGACCACGGATCGGTCATCAATCGGATTGACGCCGGGAGGCTGTCAGGCTTAACTAAGCCGGTTCATAGATGAATTGTCCGACAGGTAAATCTTCCGCTCGACTATTCCGGGTGCTTGCTTCGGTTTGGTCGGGAGTCTGGCTTGCTTCGGCCGCGTATTCCCAGCCGGCGGATGAGACGGAAATCGCGGAAATCCCTTTGCCGACCCTGATCGACTCCGCTCAGGACGGCGACCCCCTCTCTCAGTATTACCTCGGCCAAGTCTACTTCAACGGCAAGGTGATTCGTCAGGATTATCGGCAAGCGACCGACTGGTATTTGAAATCCGCCCGCCAAGGGCACTTGCCGGCGCAGTACAATCTGGGGGTCATCTATTATCAGGGATTGTTGGGGAAGGAGGATTACCGGAAGGCGGCGATCTGGTTCGAAAAGGCGGCTGAGGGAGGGGACGCTTCGGCGCAACGCGTCATGGGAAATCTCTACGAAAACGGCATCGGGGTGGACCGCAATCTGGAACGGGCCTTCCGTTATTACGTCTTGGCGGCAAGTCAGGGCGAGGCCCAGGCCCAATTACGCTTGGGTGAAGCCATCATGAACGGAGAGGGTTTGCCGCAGGAATATTCCGAGGCGTATGTCTGGTTCAGTATGGCGGCCGATCAGGGACTCGAACCGGCGAAGCAACGGCGGCTGGAACTGGTGGCGCGAATGTCCTCCCAGGAACTGTTTGCCGCCCGGTTGCTCAACGCCGAAAGAGGAAATGAGGAGGATCAATTTCAGGTTGGAGTCGCGTTTCTGGACGGCAGGGGGACGGTCGCCAATTCGGTGGAAGGCATTAGTTGGTTGCAGCAGGCGGCTGCGGAAGGGCATCACGAAGCGCTGTTGCTTCTGGGTCAAGTTCACGCTTCCGGCCAGGGAGTAGCCCAGGATTACGTTGAGGCGGCTCGCTATTATCGTCAGGCCGCGGAACTGGGCAATTATCGGGCGCAATTCTATTTGGCCAGCATGTACGAGGCGGGCAAAGGCTTGGACAAGGATGTCGCCCAAGCCGCCAAGTGGTTTCTGCGAGCCGCCGAACTAGGCTATGCGCCCGCTCAATTCAAGATCGCTTTCGCCTGTGCTGAAGGTTTGGGAGTCGAACAGGATCTTTCCGCCGCGCATCGTTGGTTCGAAGCTGCCGCTCGTCAAAATATTGCCTTGGCGCAATTTAACCTGGGCTTGCTCCTGGAGAGCGGAGCCGGGGGAGAACCGGATTTGCCGGGAGCGTTGGCCTGGTATCGTAAGGCGGCCGAAGTCGGCCTGCCCGGGGCGCAGTATCGTCTGGGACGGTTGGCGGCTGAAGGCCAGGACGGGGCGGGCGATGAGCAATCGGCGTTCCAGTGGTTTCGCCGGGCGGCCGAGGCCGGCGAGACGCGGGCCCAATACGAACTGGCCATTCGTTACGCCCGTGGCCAAACCGTTCCCCAGGATTCCCGGCTGGCGGTCGAGTGGTTCAAGAAAGCGGCCGAGGCGGGCGATCGAGTCTCCCTGTACAATCTGGGTTGGATCTACGAGGAAAGCACTTCGCCTAAGGATATTACCCAAGCGTTGGAATGGTATCGCAAGGCGGCGGATATGGATTTCGTTCCCGCGCTCCTGAGGCTCGCGCATATTTATTCCCAAGGCCGGATCGTTCCTCAGGACTATGCCATTTCCTTGCAATGGTTTCTCGAGGCCGCCGAACAGGGCAGCGTCTTGGCCCAGTTTAACGCGGGATTGTTGTTGCAGGGTCAGTTTGGCATCCCGGCCGATTTGCAACAGTCGGTCTATTGGCTTCGCCAAGCGGCGTCTCGCGGACATGCTCCCTCCGTAATGCTTCTGGCTTGCACCCTGGTTTCCGGCGATGCCGACATCCAAAATTACCCCGAAGCCCGGGACTGGTTCGAGAAAATCGAACCCTCCGATCGCAACTACCCCTTAGCTTGTCATAATCTCGGAGTTTTCTACGAAGAAGGCAAGGGAACGCAAGTCGACCACCAAGCCGCGGCGAAATGGTACCGGTTGGCGGCGGAACGGGATTTCGCTCCGGCCCAGGTTGGCTTGGCGCGCTTGTTGGAAACGGGACAGGGCTCCCTGCCGGACCCCAAAGGCGCTTTCGAGTGGTACGTCAAGGCGGCAAACGCCGGCGAATTAGAAGCCTTGGTAGCCATGGGGACCTATTACGTTCAAGGGCGGTTCGTGGAACACGATTTGGAACGGGCCCGGGCTTTTTTCAAGGCCGCCGCCGTCAGGGGAAGCGACGAGGGCAAGCAGTTTTTGGAAACGATCGACGAAGCGTTGATCGGCAGCGAATCCGCTGCCTCGATCGGATTGCGCTAAGGGCACTCAGCCGCTTTCCTTAGGCTTGGTTTTCGATTGCAAATGCAACTCCCGAAGTTGCTTGGGTTCTACCGGCGCCGGGGCGTTCGCGAGCAGGTCCGTGCCGCGGGTAGTTTTGGGGAAAGCGATCACTTCGCGAATACTGGCCGCGTCGCAGAGCATGGCCACGATCCGGTCGAATCCCAGCGCGATACCGCCGTGCGGCGGGGCACCGTAACGAAAGGCTTCCAGCAAATAACCGAATCGTTGTTGCACGATTTCGTCCGACAGGCCCAAGACCTTCTCGAATACGGTTTTCTGGATATCGGATCGATGGATCCGGATGGAGCCGCCGCCCAACTCGACCCCGTTGACGACCAGATCGTAGTGTTGTCCCCGGACCTGCCGGGGATTGTCGGTGAGTAGCGGAATATCCTCGGGCACCGGAGCCGTGAAGGGGTGATGGCTCGAATACCAGCGGTGCATCTCCCGGTCGTATTGCAGCAAGGGAAAATCGGTGATCCACAGGAAATCGAAGCGGTCGGCTTCCGGTTGCCAAGCTCCCCGTTTCTGGAGCAGTTCGGCGCAATAGAGCCGCAGCCGTCCGAGGATTTCGCAACCCTTGAGCCACTCGTCGGCCGCGAAGAGGATCAGGTCGGTTTCCTCCACCTCCAGCCGCTCCCGGAGAGCGGTTTTTTCCTCCTCGCTGAAGAATTTGACGATGGGAGATTTCCACTCTCCTTGTTCCACTTTGATATAGGCGAGGCCTTTGGCTCCGAACTCGGCCGCCAGTTTGGTCAAGGTTTCCATCTGTCCCTGGGTGACGCCGCTGCAACCCTTGGCGTTGAGGGCCTTGATCGAGCCGCCGTTCTGGACGACGTTTCGGAACACCTTAAAGGCGCTGTCCCGGAACGTTGCGGTCAAGTCGACCAGTTCCATGGCGAACCGGGTATCGGGTTTGTCGGTGCCGAACCGATTCATGGCTTCTTGGAAAGTGAGCCGGCGGAAGGGAAGTTCGAGGTCGATATCCCGGGTGGCTTGCCAGAGGCGGCGCATGAGCCGTTCGATCAGGTCGTAGACGTCTTCTCGATCGATGAAGGACATTTCGATGTCGATCTGGGTGAATTCCGGTTGCCGGTCGGCGCGCAAGTCTTCGTCTCGGAAGCAGCGCGACAGCTGATAGTATTTCTCGACGCCGCCCACCATGAGGATTTGTTTGAACTGTTGGGGCGACTGGGGCAGGGCGTAGAATTGTCCCGGTTGGATGCGGCTGGGCACCAAGAATTCCCGGGCGCCTTCGGGAGTGGACTTGAACAGGATCGGCGTTTCGATTTCCCAAAAATCCTCTTCGTCCATGAACTGCCGCGTGGCGGTGGCCGCCCGGCAGCGGAGGCGAAGGTTCCGGGCGATTTGCGGGCGGCGCAGATCGAGGTAGCGATGCTTGAGGCGCAACTCTTCGTTTACCTTGGCGACCTCTTGGGGATCGTCGATCGGGAACGGCAGCACGTCGGCCGGATTGAGCACTTCCAGTTGCGAGACCAACACCTCGACTTCACCCGTGGGGATCTTTTCGTTGTCGGTGCCTTCCGGCCGTTTCCGCACTTTTCCGGTTACCGCTACCACGCTTTCCTGATGCAGGGAGGTGGCCCGGTCGAATAATTCCGGGGAGAGATCCGACGGATCGAAGACCGTTTGCGTGCGGCCGTTCCGGTCCCTGACGTCGAGGAACAAGACCCCGCCCAGGTCGCGCCGGGAATGGACCCAACCGTTCAGAGTGACGGTTTTGCCGATATGCGATTGACGGATTTGGTTGCAATGATGGGTGCGTTTCATGGAAGCGCCTCAGGGCGGGGGATGTCCGCAAAGGGAAGCCGATGTTCCGGATAATCCAGTGTAATTTCAAAGAAAAAACGGCAACGGCCCGGCTGCGCCCGGCAGTGATTCGGTTTTGTCGGCGGCGCCGCGATTGGCTAGATTCCGTTCGTTATGTCGAACGGCGAACCATGTTTTTTAGCCTTGGTGACGGCCCCGGATCAAGAAGTCGCGGAACGATTGGCGAAGCGGATCTTGCGTGCCCGCCTGGCCGCTTGCGCCAACATCGTGCCGGGCGTTCAATCCCATTATTGGTGGCAGGGCGAATTGGAGTCGGCCCAGGAATTATTAATCCTTTTCAAGACCGTCGAACGTTGCGTCACGCCGTTGCGGGAACTGGTGCTCGAAGCGCATCCGTATGACGTTCCGGAATTCGTCGTGCTGGAATTGGCGACGGGGAGCGAGTCTTATTTATCCTGGATCCGGGAGTCTTGCGTTTCTGCGGCGTAACGGGTTCCCCGGGCGGTCTGTTCGGCGAGGAGCAGCGCTCCGACGGTCGTCGCATCCTCGCCTAATTGGGCGAGCCGAACGGTCGGCGGCGGAAGCATGCCGGCCATTACATAGTCGGGCAGGGCGGCGGCGACCGACGACCGCAAAGGTTCGCCGATCAGGGACAAACCGCCGCCGAGGACGATAGTTTGGGGATGCAGCAGATGGATCGCATGGGAAAGTCCATAGGCCAGGTCGTCGACGGTGCTCCGTAATATTTTGTGGGCCAGCGGGCTGTTCGCCGCCAGCGCCGGGCCGAGGGCGCGCGCTTCATGGCGTTCATGGTTCTTGGCCCAATTCGCCAAGGGGTCTTCGGGGTGAACGGCAACGGCGCGGCGAACTTTTTCGTTTACGGCCCAACCCGAACAGGCCTGTTCCAGGATCAATCCGGTTCGCTCCAATCTGACATGCCCGATTTCGGTTTCGGTGGGAGCGGCTCCGTGATAGATGCGCCCTTGGCGAACGAGGCCGCCGCCGACCCCGCTGCCCAGAGTGACGTAAAAGACCGGGTCTTGATCTAGGCCGGCTCCGTGAAGCGATTCGGCCAGTCCGGCGAGATTGGCGTCGTTATCGATCGCGATCGTTCCGGGCCACCGGTCCCGGAACCATTGTCCCAAGGGAAAGTCTTGCCATCCCGAGATTTGATGGGACCGGATCACGGTTTGGGTGCGCCGGTCGATCGGCCCGCCGAACGCGACGCCGATTCCCGCCGGCGCGGCGCCGTCCAGCGTTTGGGCCATGCCTAATTGGATATCGTCGAGGATGCCCTGAGCTTGGCGCTCAGGATCGACGGTCGTCCGAAACCGGCGAGTGACGCTCGGCGGGCCGCCGCTAGCGATGATTTGCAATTTGGTGCCTCCGATTTCGACGCCGACGAACAAACGGTTCATCGAATATCGTTCAGCGCCGGCCGCGAAAAATTCCCGGGAGGGTCATCGGGCAAGCGGTAAATCCGGATGCGTTCGGGGTCGCTGATTCCGATCTCCAACAGACTGGCGTTTTGGTACAACCGGCGATTGGGCTCCGTAGCGGCGATCTCCTTTAGCGCACGTTGCCGTTTGAGTTCTTCGATCGAGAGAACATCCAGCGCGACCGGATCGACGCTGAATCGCAGTTGGTTCAACACCGTCGAATCCTGAAGCCGGGTTTGCGTTTCGCCTTGGTATTGGACGATTAATGCGTCTACCACGTTGAGTATGATCCGGTCGCCGACTTCCGGCAAAGCGATGATTTCGGGGATGGCGATCGCCAGGTTTTGCGGGTTGGATTGGAAGCGCAGCACGTTGTCGACGCTGGCCAAGGCGAGATTGACGAGATTGCCGCAGACTCCCGCCCGGTTGTGGTTGAGCAATGGGGTGACGTTGACGATTTTGGTGATCTTTTGCGTCAGCAAAGTCGAGAGATAGGAGCGCCGGCCGATCTGGTCGCCTTTTTTTCCGAACTCCAGATCTCCCCAAGAAAGGGTGCCGATCAGGGAAGATTCGTACCAGCGGTCGCTGTCGTAGCCGGCTTGCCGGGCTCCGGCGACCTGGATGCCGAAGTGTTGCTCCCAAGTCAGATAACCGGCGGCCTGCAGGGTAGCCAGTTGTCGGTCCCATAAGATGATCCGTTCCGGCGGATGACCGTGAGCGATGAGGCTTTCGATGATAGCCGACGCCACTGCTGGACGCGTACCTCCGGTTTGGCCCGGCGAGGAATGGATCAGGATACCGACGATATCCTCTTCGGTTAGGCACGAACTCCAACCGCCGCCGGTTTCGGGCGATCCCCACAGCGCGAGGAGGCCGTTTTCGATCATGGTCCGGATCTCGCGCGGCTGCGGGGTGTAGGTTCGAGTGGCGGCCGGATCCTGGACGATGACGACTCGAGCTTCGGGTAATTCCCGAGGGGCCGAGTCCGAAACGGAGGCTTGGGCGGCGACAGCCAAGCCCAAGAGCGTCGGGACGATTCGCGAGGCAAGAATCGGGAACTGAATAATCACGGTCCGTAAAAACTGATTGACTCGATTCTCGGTAGTGGGAAGGGTAGGGGTTATCAAGAGTGAAGGCGATAAAAAAGGTAGCGGTAATCATTGCGGGGTTGGGATGGCTCGGTCTGACCGGTTGCACTCCGCCGGGAGAAGCGGCGCTCCTTAGAGGAGAGAAGCTGCTGGAGAAGGGGGATATTCCCGCGGCTCTGGAGCAGTTCAACCGAGCGACCGAATTGCTGGACGGGGAGAAGCGCGCCTGGAATTTCCTGGCGTTGGCCTACCACCGTTCCGGCAGCGCCGAAACCGCTCGGCAGTACTATTACCGCTCGTTGGAACTGGACGAAGATTACTTCGTTGCCCATTTCAATCTCGGCAATCTGCATTTGGAGAACGAGGAGTATCCCGAGGCGGAGAAGCGCTTCGAGATCTGCGCGAATTTGGCTCCCGAAGACGCGAGGGTCGGCCTGAAGATCGGCAAAGCGCAATTGGGTAGCGGGCAGCTGCGGGCGGCCGAGGCTTCCTTTAGAAACGCGCTTCTGCTGGCCCCGAAAATGTCCGAAGCGCTTAACGGCCTGGGCCTCGTCGAAATGCAACGGGAGCGGCCGGAGGAGGCGCTCGATTGGTTTAAGCAGGCTAGCGGGGAAAACGACGATTATTCTCCGGCCGTGCTCAATCAGGCCGTGATCGCTCACGAGGCTAAGAATCTGGAGTTGGCCAAGGCGAAATACCGGAGATTCCTGTTTTTGGATCCGGCGTCTTCCCTGACCAATCGGATCGACCGTTTGATCGGCGCCATCGACGAGGAATTGCGGAGGAAGGAAGAGGCTCCCGAACTGGAGGAACCCGGCGGTGAAGAATCGACCGAACCGGAAACGACTGTCGCGGTAACCGGAGAATCTCCCGAAGAGACGCCTTCGGAACCGCACCCGGAGGAATCGGTAGACCCGGAACCGATCTCGACTCCGCCCGGGGAACCGGTCGAGACCGTCGAAGTTAGCGATCCTCCGGTAGTCGTCGCGGAGGAATCCGGTGCGCCGGGAGAAACTCCGGAGGAACCTGCGGAATCCGGCACCAATTTACCGGAAGAAACGGTGACCGCCCCTCCTGCGGAACCTTCCGTAATCGAGCCGGTCAAGCCTCCGGATCAAAATCCGGTAATAGCGGAGAATAACGGGGAGGAGGGTAACGACGTCGAGCAGCCCACGATCGAGGAACCCGGAACGACGGATCAGCCCTTGCCCCGGCGCGTGCTGCCTCGAGAACCGGGAGTGCCCTATGCCTATCTTTCTCCGGTCTTGCCGGCTTCGGGAGATCGGATCGGCGCGATCGAGGTTCATCGCCAAGGCAATCAATCTTTCCGGGCCGGCCGGACGATGGAAGCGATTTTGTTTTTCCGCAAGGCGGTGACGTTGGACGCGACCTTTTTCGAAGGGCATTTCAATTTGGGGCTTTCGGCCTTGAAATCGGGTTATGGGGATGTTGCCGCCGAGGCTTACGAATGGGCTTTGGCCATCCGCCCCGATCATCGTCATGCGCGATACAATTTCGCCCTGTCCTTGGAACGGGGGCGGCATTTCACCGAAGCGGCGGCCGAGTTGCGGACGGTGCTCCAAGCGCATCCCGACGATCTGGAAGCTCACTTCGTGCTGGCCAACTTGGCGGCGAAAAAACTGGGCGACGCCGACACGGCCCGCACGCACTACCGGCGAGTGTTGGAGTTGAATCCCAATCATCCGCAAGCGATGGAGATTCGCTATTGGTTAAGCGTGGACGATCTGCAGTGACGCTGGAGATTATCGTTGGCCCGGGACACACGCGTTTCCTGATTCGCTTTCTGTCGCATGGCGGCTGTTTATCAAGACGATTTGAAGGAGCGGGTTCGCTCGGCCAACGATATCGTGGAGGTGATCAACAGTTACGTTCCGCTCAAACGAGCGGGAGCTAACTTTCAGGCGTGCTGTCCCTTCCACCAAGAGAAGACGCCCAGCTTCAACGTCAATCCGGTTCGTCAGTTTTTTCATTGCTTCGGTTGCCACAAGGGCGGCGACGTCTTCAACTTCGTTCAGGAGTACGAAAAAATCTCGTTTCCGGAGGCCTTTAAACGCCTCGCCGACCGGGCGCGCATCCCGATCGAAACCGTCGGGAAAAGCGAATCCCAGAAAAACCGGCTCCTGCGGGAAAGCCTGTACGAACTTCACGAACGATTGGCCGAATACTGGCATGGTTTGTTGAGTCGGGACGCAGCGGGGAAAGAAGGGCGCGATTACCTCGAGCGCCGCGGTCTCGACGAGGCGGCCATGCGAAATTTCCGGTTGGGTTTCGCTCCGCAGGGTTGGGACACGCTCATTCGATGGGCCGGGAAACAGGGGTATCAGGCGAAGTTATTGGAATCGGCGGGGTTGGTGGTGCGCAAGGAGGGTTCCGACAGGCTCTACGATCGATTTCGCCGCCGGCTGGTGTTCCCGATCCAGGATTTGCAGGGACGGGTCATCGGGTTCAGCGGCCGGCTGGTCGACGATCAGGACCAAGGGGGGAAATATATTAATTCCCCGGAAACCGCGATTTTCCGGAAGGGCAAGGTGTTGTTCGGGATGGATAAAGCGCGGGAGCAAGCATTGGCCGATGGGAAGATCGTGATTTGCGAAGGGCAATTGGACCTGATCGCTTGCCATCTCGGCGGCCTCACCAACGTGGTGGCCCCTTTGGGTACGGCGTTGACCCCCGATCACGCCTCGTTGCTTAAGCGTTACGAACTGGAGGTCGTCCTGAGTTACGATTCGGACGGTGCCGGCCGGAAAGCCGTCAAGCGAGCTTTCGAAGAGTTGGCAAGGAGCGGATTGAGCGTTCGCGTGGCCGCTCTGCCGGAGAACAGCGATCCGGACAGTTATATCCGGGAAAACGGGATTGCCGCTTATCGCTCCCTGATCGACGGGGCTCCCGATTACTTGGATTATTTGTTGGACCGGTTGTTCGAGGACCATCAGCAGAAAAGCGAAAGCGGTATCCGTGCCATCGTCGACGGCATGCGCGAAGCGATTCACCAGAATAACAACGAGGTGGTCACCGATTTCTACGCTCAGAAAACGGCGCAACGGCTGGGCGTCGAGGTTCAATCCGTGTTTCGATCGTTCACTCAGCAGGTCAAGCCGAAGCATCGGGACGAAGCCCCGGTGGAGGCATCCTGGAAGGGAAGGCAACCGGTCGATTGGCTGCTGGAAGCCTTGGTGGGTTGCGGCGAGAATTTTCCGCTGGAGTGGCTCGATCAAAACCTGAATCGTGATTGGGTGGGTGACGAATTGGTGTTGCGGGCGCTCGATTTCCGTCGGGACAATTACTACGAAGGCCATCCGTTCGAGTTGCCGCGATTGTTGGAGTTGGTCGAGGTGGCGGAGCATCGCTCCCGGCTGACCGAAGCGGCGATGAATTATCGGGAAGTCGATAATCCCCAAAAGCAATTGACCGATATCGTGTTGCGCTTGAGGAATCGCTTTTTGGATTTTCAATTGAGCGAGGTCAGTCGAGAGTCTGCCGGGACGGAGCCACGGTCGGAGCAGTTTACTCGTTTAATGAAGCGGCGCCTGGATTTGCAACGGTTCAGGCGTCAGGAACTGAAAGCGATCCCGGACGTCTGAGACGTTGCCGGAGAGCTTGTTCGCGCGGGAGGCGATGACGGACCGCCACGCCAGGTTCGTTTTGAGGGCGAGGATTGTCATAATCTCGCTAACAGGGTAGTCGTCCCCGATCTCATGAGGGCCTAACCGCATGAAAACATCAGGGAAGGGCGGGCCGATGGAGAAATCTCTCCAATATCGACGGAAACGGAATCCGACCCGGGAAAGGAGTCTTCCGTCCCGGCAGACTTCCGCTTTCCGTGATTGATCTCAACCGAGGGTGCCTTTTACCGTGTCGATCGCCCCTCGACGGAACGATAGTTGAAAAAGGCTCCCTCGAAATGGATCAGGCGAATCGAAATTGCCGCTCAATGTTATCAGGGGCACCTGGCTCTGAGGGAGCCGAGGAAGCTAGAACCAACCAAGTCGATATCGTCAAATATGATGGGGGCGAAATGAAATGCTTGAAGGGAATGGCATCTTACGGACATGACGTATTAGCGATAATCTCGAAATGCTTTACTGTATTTGTCAATACCTGAACGGCAATGAAACAGGTTTTTTTCACGCTAATCGCTAGAGGCCCGTGTCACCGATTTCGGGCCATATTCGCTTTTTCCCTTCACCAGAGAGCCGAAACTTTAGCGCCTTCGAAATGGGAAAATAAAGCTGGCTTTTTCACTCTCTGGTCGTTATGGGTTCCTCAGGGACGCCAAAATCAACCTCAAGCTGGTGACCGTTCGATTGGTGAAGTGCAGTGAGCGAAGACGCTGGGATTCGCTGATGGATCAGAACCATCGCTTGGGTTTCAAAGGCTTTGCCGGACGCGGTCTGCATTATGTTGCCGAGTACCGAGGCCGGTGGTTGGCGTTAGCCGGCTGGCAAAGCGGAGTGTTCAAGTGTCGCCCGCGAGACAAGTGGCTCGGGTGGAAAAAACGAGAGCAGTTTCGTCGGCTGCATTTGATTGCCAACAATACCCGATTCCTCCCGCTTACCGAGCGGGGCGAAGTGCACAATCTGGGGAGCTGCGTCATGGCCAAAATGCTGCGCCGTTTGAGTGCCGATTGGCAACGGACCTGGGGTCATCCGCTGGAATTGGCCGAAACTTTCGTCGATCCCCGACACTTCGCGGGCACGATCTATCGCGCGGGGAATTGGCGGGCGGCAGGGCAATCGCAAGGCTACGCTCGCAGCAACGGACGCTATACCGCCCGGCACAATATCAAGAAGGAAAGGTACGTTTATCCCTTGCGACCCCAAGCCTGTTCCCGATTAAGGAAGCGTCAGGACGATCCGTCTTGGGGCCCCCAGGTGCAGCGGGTAGAAACGTCCCCGAAACAGTTGAAATCATTGGTGCAACTGCTCGCGGAAACGGCTGATTTTCGCCGGGCACAAGGACGCAAACATCGGCTGGAAATGGTCCTCGCTATCTGCATCTTAGCTCGATTGGCCGGCAAGGTCGGCCCCTTGGCGACTTCGCGTTACGCCCAAAAAATGACGCCAAACCAATTGCAGACTCTCGGGGCGTGGCGCAACGCCAAGGACCGTTGCGTGGCCCCGTCTCTCGCGACGATTCACCGGGTCATGACCGAGACGGATCCGGAAGCGTTGCAAACGGTAACTCACCGCTGGGTAACGGCCCAATTGACTCAACAACCCTTGGAAGCCTTGGCTGCCGACGGGAAGCGGATCAACGGAGCTAATCGCAACAGCAAAGACCATTTCGAGACCGTCATCCTCGTGCGCCATCAAGATGCGGTGCCCCTCGCCGTTCGCATTTGCCGAGACCAAGGCGGCGAACAGGCGGCGATGGCGGCTCTCTTGGAGGATGTCGATATCCGGGGAGCCATCATTACGATCGATGCGCTCCATACTAACCGAGTCATGGCCGATGCCATCGTGTTGGTTAACGGAGCCCATTTTCTCTTCACGGTTAAGGAGAACAACCCCGAACTCTCTCAATTTTTGACCAGCCTGGATTGGGATCGAGTGGCCCAGGACCGGTTCACCGAAAACCCGGAGAAAGGACATGGCCGCATCGATCAACGGAGCATTCAAACCTATGAACCCCTTCCCGGAGCCGTCAAATTACCGCATGTCCTCCAAGTCTTTCGGATCATTCGACACCGCCATCATTGGAACGGTGGGCCCGAGACCGTGGAATATGCTTACGGCGTCACTTCGTTGCCTCCGGAGGCTGCCGACGCTCAACGATTGTTGTCACTCAATCGGGGACATGGGACGGTAGAAAACGGCAATCACCGCCGTCGCGACGGGATTTTCGGCGAAGATGATTGTCTCAGGCGAACTCGCCATGGGCCGATGAACAATGCCCTCTTCAACAACCTGGCCTTGGCGATCATTCTCCAGTCGGGATACTCTAATATGGCCGAAGCTGCTGACGATTTTCAGACGAATCGGAACCAAGGGTTGCGAGCCGTCACGAAAACCACCCCGTTTAAACGTCCGAAAAAAAACTGACCCGACCTTCCTGATTACCGACGCTTCCTCCCTGCTGATTCGGTCGGCGAATTGATCGTTCGACCGATACTCGCACCGGTTCAGTCTCCTGTCCGGCTGAAACTCGTCTCAATCGGCAATCGCCGCCTAACTCGAAGCATAATTCGGAAAAACAGTTTTTCCGACGAATCGAAATACTCCGCTCGACACTTAAAAAAACGATCGTCGATCAAAAATTATTAGCATGAAAAAGTTTTGGGCAATGAAATCAAACCGGTTTTTAGCCCGATTAATCCCGGCCAGCTCAGTTTGCCTGGCGAATGCTACGGTTCGTCGGCGCTGGGTAACTGAGGTTCGGTAATGAATGACGGTTCTAATCGTGGCAGAGACGTTTCATTCGAGATTAACGGAAGGGTTGATTGCTAGTCGCTGACCGCCGCCTTGTTTATCGTTCGACACCTTGAAAGACCCGGCGTCGCCGGACGTTTTTCAGGTGCCGGCTGCTGGTTTGCCTCCAAGCCATGTTTGTCGGAACGGTGACAGATGGTCGCTGATGCCACGAACGTTGCTTTATGGAGTGCCCTTGGTTCTCGTTTGACCGGTATGAATATCGCGACGATCGGATCCCGGGAAATTCTCGTCTTCAGCCGAAACCTGACGATTTACGCCTTGAGAATAGCTTTGGTCGGGAGCATTGCCGCAGTTTGGGTTTTGTCCTTTCTGATTAGTTCTCCGGACGGACCGATGTCGTTACGATTGTTGACCTGCACGGCGATACCGTGGTTTGGAATGTCCGCGGTTCTGTTGTCTGCCGATACCGTCAGTTCGGAATGACGAAACCGGACATTGGGACGTTTCCTGTTGATCCCGCTGAAACCGGCGGAATTGTTATTGGGAAAATCATGCTCGAATTCGTCTTATTCCGGCTTCCGATTTGAGGTGGCCGGCTGCGAGGTTTTCGTTGGGTTGATCCCGGCGGTAATTGGCGGGATTGAATGCCGAGGCTCTTGGGAGATAACCTGATCGCTCAGTTCGTCGGAGCCCGAGGGAGCTCGAAGAATTCCCTCGATCACGCTCGCTGCCGGACTCGTCATGGAACTGAATTCCTGAGTTTTCGCTCCGGTACCCCGTTCGTTTCCGGTTCCGCCAGCGGAGGTTAATCACCCGAAATCCGGAAGTGTTGACGCCGTTATTCCGGGCTTGCTTGATGGAATCGATTGAGTTTACGCTCGCGCCATGCTCGTAATCGCCATCTTGCTGGTTGCCGGTTTCGTCTTGCTGGTTTCCGAAGTTTTTCTTCCCGGCATGGTCGCTGGAACGGTCGGCGCGATTTGCTTGGCCGTCGGGGTCGTTTTGGGGTTTCAGGAATTCGGCCCGGTCGGAGGGTCGGGACTGCTGGCGGTCGTGCTGCTGGGCCTTGGGGTCGGGCTAATCACTTGGGTGTACTGGTTTCCTCGTTTGGGCATTTCGAAACCGTTCGTGTCGGAAGGACAGATCGGGGATATGGGCACGGAAAAACCGGAATTGGTCGGTTGCGAGGGGATCGCCATGACGCCGTTGCGCCCTTCGGGCATCGTCATGATCGATCGCCAACAGGTAGACGTCGTCACGGAGGGAGAAATGATCTCCCGGGACGAACGGGTCAAGGTGGTCGCGGTCGAGGGCATCCGCGTGGTCGTGCGGCGAGTTTAGCGACGGCTTTTTTTCGACTGGACTTTAACTCGAACGAAGCGTTAGGGTAGGCCGCGCAGTGGGTGTCATCCGGTAGAATCAACGGAGTAGTGTAATGGGAGATAACGCATTTGTTTTGGGCATTCTGGTATTGCTGGCGGTATTGGTACTGATCGGCTTGCTGTTGGGTATCAATTTCTTCAGCATTTGGATTCGGGCCTATTTTTCCGGCGCAAAGGTAAGCTTCACTGAGTTGATCGCTTTGCGGCTGCGCTCGGTGCCGGTGGGGCAGGTAGTCAACGTGCGGATCACCGCGGTCAAGTCGGGGCTGCCTACATCCATTGACGATTTGTCGACGCATTACTTGGCCGGAGGAAGCATTGATATGGTAGTGTTGGCTCTGATCGCCGCTCGCAAGGCGGGGATACGGCTTGATTTCGATCGGGCTTGCGCGATCGATTTGGCTACCAAGGGCACCGGAAAAAACGTCATCGAAGCCGTCAAGACTTCAGTGAATCCCCGCGTGATCGATTGCCCGGCTCCCGATATCGGCAAGGGAACGGTCGATGCGGTAGCCAAGGACGGCATCGTGATACGGGCGCGAGCCCGGGTGACGGTCCGAACCAATTTGGATCGGTTCGTCGGCGGAGCTACCGAAGAAACGATCGTCGCCCGTGTCGGCGAGGGCATCGTCTCCACCATCGGTTCTTCGGACACCTACAAAGAAGTGCTGGAGAATCCGGACATGATTTCGCATACCGTGCTGAGCAAATCCTTGGACAGCAATACCGCCTTCGAGATTCTTTCGATTGATATCGCCGACGTGGATGTCGGCGAAAACGTCGGTGCCAAATTGCAGACCAAGCAAGCCGAAGCGAACAAATTGGTCGCCCAGGCCCAGGCGGAAGTGCGGCGGGCCGCCGCCGTAGCCACCGAGCAGGAAATGGTGGCCCGGGTGGCGGAGATGCGAGCGCGAGTGGTCGAAGCCGAGGCGCAGGTGCCGTTGGCGATGGCCGATGCCTTCCGAAGCGGCAATCTGGGAGTCATGGATTATTTGCGCATGAAGAATATCCAGGCCGACACTGCCATGCGGGACAACATCGCTCAGCCGGACGAAGAGGAAGATAAGCTCTGAGATTTGACCCCGGTCGCTTAGCGTTTGAAGGTCATACCAGTTACCGGCTGTGTTCGATAATCCCATCGTTTATCTGGTTCTGATTTCGCTGCTGACGGTGGTGGCGGAATGGATAGGGAAGCGTCGGCGTCGATCCAAGGATGCCGAGCGAGCAGAGGAGGGGGACGTTCTATCGACTGCCGCCGCTCCACCGGCCGAAGAGGTAAAGACCTCTTGGGACCAGCGGCTGCAGAAATGGCTGAATGTAGAAGAGGCACCGGTGGAAGTTCGCACTTCCTCCGAACCTCGGCGAGAATTGGCGTCCGGTTTGGCGGAGGATCGAGAACCGGATTTAGGAACTGACATCGCCTTCGCAAGGGAGTTTGATCAAACGCCGACCCAACCCTTGATTCCCTCGGTGCCGCTAGGAGTCGACCGGAGAGTTCCGCCCTTGCCGACTGCTGCGAAGACTAAAAAGCGTCCGCGCCGGAGCGACCTGTTCGGAAAGTTTCGCGGCCCAGAGGCTTTGAAAGATGCGGTCGTCGCTGCCGTAGTTTTGGGTCCGTCCAAGGGAAGCGAAGAGCGTTCCGATATTCTCAGGTTCTGATCGCCTGCCGGTTCAACTAACCCGGCGCGCCAAACGGAGGAAGGCTTTTTTCACGTCGTCCAAACCTTGATTTTTTCCGGAAGCGATGGGCAGCAGGCGGATGTGCCGGACTTTTTCTCGGAATCGTTCCAGATTTTCCGAAGCGGCGCTCAAGTCCATTTTGTTGGCCAAGACCACGGAGGGACGCTTGAGCAGGGTCTTGTCGTAGGCTCCTAACTCGTGTTTCAACTGGCGATAGTCTTCCCATGGCCGGCGTCCGTCGCTTCCGGCCATGTCGATCAGCCAAGCTAAGGCTTTGCAGCGTTTGAGATGACGGAGAAAGGCGCTGCCCAGTCCGGCGTTTTGGTGGGCTCCCGCGATCAACCCGGGGATGTCGCATACCGTAGTTCGTTGGTAATCAGGGTATTCGACGATGCCTACCTGAGGCCGTAAAGTGGTAAAGGGATAATCTGCGATCTTGGGTCGAGCACGAGACAGGGTGGCCAGCAGGGTGGATTTTCCGGCGTTGGGGAACCCGAGCAAGCCGATGTCCGCGATGACCCTGAGCTCGAGAAAGAAAGTATTTTGCGTGCCGGTTTCTCCCGGTTGGGCGAATCGCGGATTTTGCCGTCTGGCGGTAGCGAAGTTGCGATTGCCGAGGCCGCCCCGCCCGCCTCGGCCGATGAGCAGTCGTTGCTCCTCCCGTACGAGATCGCCGTAGAGCCGGGTTCCTTGCAACTCGGGTTCGGGCGGGGGTAATTCCTGGATTTGGCCGGAAGCGATATCCGGTTCGACGGGCGCGGTTTTCTGAGGCGATTCTTCGGGGCGGTTCGTTGTTTCGATCCTGTCGGGCAATTGCCAGATCAGCGTGCCGCAGGGAACTTTGACGATCAGATCGGTGGCGTTGCGTCCGTCCTTTCCTTTGCCTTCGCCCGGAGCTCCGTTGGCCGCCCGAAGATGAGGGTGATGGAAAAGATCGGTCAGATTGTTAACGTTGGGGTCGGCCTGCAGCTTGATATCGCCGCCCTTGCCGCCGTTGCCGCCGCAGGGACCGCCCCGGGGCCGAAAAGCTTCCCGCAGAAAAGCGACGCACCCTCGTCCGCCGTTGCCAGCTTGAACGTAGATTTTGACGGCATCGACAAACATCAGGGCATCAAATCGGCGGTATTGGTTCGGGTTCGACGGACCAGGAGCGAGCTATGGGCCTGCGCTAAAAATCAGGGCTTAAGCGATTCCTGACAAGGCGAAACTCGGCTTTTTCCGTTGATCGCCTAAGGCCGCATTCGACGTCACCGGAATCGGGCGCTCGTATCGGACCTCATGATCGGCCGAACAATCAGGCAGGCAAGCCATAACGGTTCGTGCTTCGGTCGCTTCCCGAATAATCCCAGCCGGGCGCCGCCGGCGGAAAGAATGATCGGTCTTGAAGTTCGAACGGCGCCCGGCAAGTCTGCCTTGGCACGTTGAGTCATGGATTACCTCGGTTTTGATTCGGAAGATGCGGCGAGTGCGTTTAGGATGGGCGGGGTGCCGGTCGCCGGGGACGCGGGGAGGGGAGTATCGCCGGCAGAGCGTTCGCTGGCGGGCGATTCGGACGATACGAGGAAGTTGAAAACAGCGAAGGCATGAGGCACATCGTCATGAAACACGCAATCGACTTCGATAGCGTGATGCTGGCGGTGAAGACAGCGGGCTATGCCGTTCGGTTGAATTTGCTGTCTCGCGAGCTCGAGTACCGCTATCGGAATGCCCGGTTCGGAAAGATCGGTAATCCGTTCGAAACGTTGACGCTTGAAGACGAACGAGCGATCCGGAATGCGCTTCGGGAAATATTGTCGTTACCTAACGGTCAACCCTTCGATTGGAAACTGCAGCACTTGCGACAGGTCTTGATTCGGGAGAGTCCCCGATTCCACGCCTTGCAGCGATACCTTAGCGGTCAGAAATGGGACGGGGTGTACCGGTTGAATCATTGGCTGTCGAAGGTCTTTCCCCAGGCTTCCAGGTCCCGTTATCTGGATTGGGCCGGACGTTATTTGTTGTTTGGGATCATCCAGCGGGGGTTGAAGCCGGGCAGCGTTTTGGCGCAGTACGTTCCCGTCTTCGTCGGGCGGGTCGGACGGCCGTTTCTGGAAGAAATCCTGCCCCGTTCGCTACGGGACCGGTTCAGTTGCGAACTGTCCGAGCGCTGGACCAAGCGCACCGATATCGCCGGGCAAGAAAGAAGAGTGTTGGGCAGTTTGCTCGTGAAAATACCGCGACCGTCGAATTTTTTATCGGAAGGGTCCGCCCGGTTATCGAACAGCTTTTTGACTTGGCGGGGCGCGAACGTGAAACTGACTAGTCGGGAAAGAGATATGCGCGCGATTTATGTCGAATCGAACGATCAGGTTCCGAGAACCTTTATCATGGCCGGGACCGACAACCGTCTTCAATGCCTTCATCCCGCCTGGACCCGGGCGATTCCGATAGCCGTACGGCACGAACGGTGCATCGGGTACTTGTTGGAATTTCGCGATCAACTCTTCGCCGAAGCTTATTATCGGTTCCGGACCGAGAGCGGAAACTTGTCGTCGCTCGATAGCGATCGGAAGTCGCACGAGGAGTTGCGATCGCCCTTCCTCAACCCCAAAGCCTGTTTGGGGGATTCCGGGGGCGAACGAACTTAGTTCGGGCGATATTCGCCTTCGCAACGGATTTTCCTTCGGGAATGTAGTCCCCATTTTTTTGGCGAATTCGACCAGAAACCCGCTCCACGACTGACATTTCTCGCATCGCGCCCGGCGCTTCCTTTTAATGGTTAACCTTTAATGCTAAGACTATTACTCTCTGCCGGTGCCGCCGGACGGAAAATGGTCGGAATTCCGGCGCCGAACGCGTCCGGTTCATCGACAGGTCACGTGGTGCCGGGGCGACGCCTTGAGCTGGCGCTTGCCCTTTTCCCCTAGGCCGCCGAGCGGCGGAGCAGGCGGCGGGTTGCAGGCCGCACTCCGGAGGGGATGCGGCGTCTGCGACGCCTCGGAACCCTGATAAGGAAAAGAGGCAGAGGGGAATCGGACACCCGGTACCGGACGGAAAGCTGATCGGTAGCAGGGAAGCCTCTCCGGAGGGGATGCGGCGTCTCCGACGCCTCGGAACCCCGGTAATGAGGCAACCGGACTTTGAATCGCCTTTGACCTGCCCGGAGCCGACGGATGGGGAAGGGGAACGTCCCCGAAAGGGAAGCGGCGCCGCCAGTAAGGAAAGAAACCGGGCGGGAATCTCTTTCCCAACTCCCGGTTATGCAATCCGCCCGCGCCGCTCAGTTGCGTTCTGACGCTCTCATGGAGCGTTTTTTGCGCCGTTTCTCCTCGATTCCGTTCCCCCCGATTATCGCCCTGGATGCGTTTAGGCGGCGGACGGCGCCGTCCGGATCGAAATCCCGGCGCGTTTCAGTTGCAGGCCAGCACCGCGGCGCCGGGCGGCAGCATCGCCGTCCCATCTGGCTCGATGCGGGTTTCCTGCCGAGCGTTTTGAGTTGCGCCTGTTCCGGAACGGCAATAAAATCGGAACAGCAGGCAAGGCTTTTATATGTTCTGATTCAAGAAAAAACCAACCGGCCCCGATCTGGCGTTGACAAAACAGTTCGCGAGTCCTTGGAAACGGCGGCAACCGCCAGTTTTCGCCGGTCGGCAAGAGGAAATCGAACTCGTGGAGAAGAATTGCCGCCGTGCCCGCGATCTTTACCGGCAAGGCATGAAGACCTGCGGCCACCTCGTCGTCTTCCAGGGCGCGCCCGGCGCCGGCAAAATGGCGCTGCTGTCGCATTTCAAGGAAGCCTGGCACGGAAAACTAGAATGTCCCTTGGTGCTTCAGATAGGTTTGGAGACATTGGAAGACACTTCGGCCGCCGCGTGGGAGATCGTGAAGAAAATCGCCCCGGGAAAAGAAGAGCTGTTCCGGCAGCAGCTCTGGCCGACGCTTGGCTTCTCCGTCCTGGAGAAATTGCTGCCTCCCAAACGCTGGTGGCAGCCGCTCTGTATTTTGGCGGACGAGATCCAGAATGTCACGGAACGGCACGGAACCAGCCTTCTGACGCTTCATCTGGGGGAACACGGCCTGCCGATCGTTACGGTCGCCGCCGGTCGGCTGACTCTGCCGAGAAGTTGCAACAAGCTATGTCGCCGCGCTTGACCGGTGATAATCTGTGCACCCTCGGTGCCTTGGCGCCGGACGAGGTGCACTCCTGTGTCCGACAAATGTTCGACCGGTGCCGAGTCAATTACACTGCCGGGCAACTGAAGCAGTTCGCAGGCGAGATCGCGGAGCGTTCCGAGGGTTGGCCGCAGCATGTCCGGACCGGGACCGCGGCTTTGTTCGGCGAATTGGACAAAACCCAAGGGGATCTGGGAACGATGGATTCCAAGGCGGTCGAGCAGAGGGCTCGCGACTGGCAGGAAGACAGCTACCTGATGCGGCAGAGCAAAGAGATTGGCGACTCCTTCGACTTGGTAGCAGGGTTGCTGAGGGCGATGCCGGAAACCGGCATGTGGCGGGATCAGGCGGTGGACATCATAAGGGAAAAGGAAGTCTCCGATGGACCGGAAAGCCGGCGTTTGCCGAAAGGGATGGATGCCGGAGACTTTCTGGATCATCTGATCCACCAAGGGATATTTCAGCCCGATAGAACCGGCCTGTTGTCCTGCCCGATTCCGAGTCTTTGGACTTGGCTTATCGAGATCCCGAGTCGGCGCAGGCCAGGTTCGCTCCAGAGCCAGATCGAGGCGGGACGGGAAGCTCTTGTATCGGCGGTGAACAATCCGCCGGAACAAACCGAACCGGAACGGAAGCGCCGCGCCGGACCGGATCGGGATACCGGCGCCGGAAGGTAGAACCACCATTCAGTCTTGCTCGAACCGGTATTCGAGCCGATCGTTTTGCGTTGCGATCATTCCGAAACGGCAGCAGGATCGGATCGAGTCTCAGGCAGTGGAGCAACCGTCTCTCCGGCAGAGCGGATCCTTTCGGGATCGAAAGTCTTGGGTCGTCTCGGAGCCGGAATGCCGGGCGGGCGCACTGGATGATTTGCTGCAAGCGAGACCGCGGCGGCGAGCGGTAGCATCGCCGTTCAACCTGGCTCGAACCGGGTTACCTGCCGATCGTTTTGAATTGCGCTCGCGCCGGAACGGCAATAAAATCGGAAACGAAGGCAAGGCTTTCATATGGGCGAGATTACGAAACAGCCGTCCGGCCCCGATCTGGCGCTGATAAAAAAGTTTTCCCGGCCTCGGGACCGGCGGTATCCACCGGTTTTCGTAGGGCGGAAAAAGGAAATCGAGATCGTGGAGGAGAATTGCCAGGACGTTCTCGATTTTTACCGACAAGGCAAGAAGACCGGCGGCCACATCGTCCTTTTCCGGGGTGCCCCCGGCGCCGGCAAATCTTCGCTGCTGGAGCATGTCGCAGAATGCTGGAGCGGAAAACCGGATTGTCCGCAAACCTTGGATATAGAGCTAGATACCCTGGAAGACCCCGCGGCCGTCGCGTGGGAGATCGTGAAGAAAGTCGCGCCCGAAAACGAAGAGGTGTTCCGACAGCGGATCGTCACGAATACTTCCGGATCCGCCGGCGTTCCGGGCATTGCGTCGGGCAGAATTTCCACTACTACGGATACTGCGCCGGCTAAAATTTCTTTTTCCGTTTTAAAGGAATTGCTGTCTTCCGAACACTGGAAACAGCCGCTTTGCCTTCTGGCGGACGAGATCCAGACGGTCACGAAACGGCACGGAACCAGCCTTCTGACGCTTCATCGCGGCGCGCACGGCCTGCCGATCGTCCTGGTTGGCGCCGGGGCTAGCTGACTCTGCCGAGAAGCTGCAACAAGCTATGTCGTCGCGCCTGACCGGTGATAATCTGCGCACCCTCGGCGCCTTGGCGCCGGACGAGGTGCACTCCTGTGTCCGACAAATGTTCGACCGGTGCCGAGTCAATTACACTGCCGGGCAACTGAAGCAGTTCGCCGGCGAGATCGCGGAGCGTTCCGAGGGTTGGCCGCAGCATGTCCGGACCGGGACCGCGGCTTTGTTCGGCGAATTGGACAAAACCCAAGGGGATCTGGGGTCGGTGGATGCCGCCGCTGTCAAGCAGCGGGCCGACACCTACCGGGAAAACAGCTACTTGGAGCGGCAGAGTGAAGCGATGCGCTGGCGCGGAAATTTGGTGGCGAATATCCTGAAAATGATCCCCGAAGCTGGCGCGCCGCCGGAACATGTGTTGCGTCTCATTGCGGCAAAAGCGAATGAAAAGGGACCGGAACCCAGAGGGCTTCCGCCGGGAATGAACCCCGAAGATTTTCTCGATCATCTGATCCATCAAGGGATCTTTCAGCCGGATAAAACCGGCATGCTATCCTATCCCATTCCGAGTCTTCGGAACTGGCTTATCAAGCGTCCCGAGGCGATGCAGGCAAGATTCGATCAAGAGTCTGAGCGGGCTTCGTGGAGCGTTTTCGACACGCGGATGGAAAAGTGGGCGGAACAATTCAAACCGGATCGAAAACACCGCTCCGGACCAGATCGAGACCGCGGCGCCGGGCGGTAGCATCGCCGTTCAACTTTGATCGAACCGGGTTTCCTGCCGGTCAATTTGAATTGCGCCCGTGCCGGAACGGCAATAAAATCGGAACTGAAGTCAAGGCTTCCCTATGTCCGGTATCACGAAAAACTCAACGGGCCCCGATCTGGCGCTGATCAAGGAATACGCTTCGCCCTGGGATCGGCAAAGCCCGCCGGTTTTCGTGGGGCGGAAAGAGGAAATCGAACTTGTGGAGAATAATTGCCGCCGGGCCTTTGCCCGGTTCCAACAAAGGTTGGCGCCCGCCGGCCACATTGTGATTTTTCAGGGCGCCCTTGGTTCCGGAAAGTCTTCGTTGCTGGAGCATCTTGAAAAACACTGGAACGGGAAAACCGATCCCTTGGTCATCTCCGTTCCGGAAAGCAATCTGAAAACTTCGGCGTCGGTCGTTCGAACAATCGGCGAACACGTCTTTCCGGACGGAACAAAGAAACTCGATGAAAAAACCGTGTCGTCCACTCGCGGCCGTCTCGGCGCCTGGATTTTCGATCTCGAAGGTTCCAGGACGAAAGAAACGGGACCGAAGCCAGTTGATTTCCGCGTCCTTGCGAATCTGAAACCGAGGGAACAATGGGAACGGCCGGTATGCCTTCTGGTGGACGAGATCCAGACGGTGACCCAAGATCACGGAGAATGTCTCAGGCAACTTCAATCAGGGGAACACGGCTTGCCGATCGTCCTGGTTGGCGCCGGGCTGGCTGATTCTGCCGAGAAGCTGCAACAAGCCATGTCGCCGCGCCTGACGTCTGGCAATTTGTGCACCCTCGGCGCTTTGGCGCCGGAGGAGGTGCAATCCTGTGTCCGGCAAATGTTCGACTGGTGCCGAGTCAATTACACTGCCGGGCAACTGAAGCAGTTCGCCGGCGAGATCGCGGAGCGTTCCGAGGGTTGGCCGCAGCATGTCCGGACCGGGACCTCGGCTTTGTTCGGCGAACTGGCCGAAACCCGAGGCGACCTGGAACGGGTGGATTCCCGCGCCGTCAAGCAGCGGGCCGACACCTACCGGGAAGACAGTTACCGGGCGCGGCAGAGCGAAGTGATGGGGCGCGCCGGGCACTTGGTGGCGAGTGTGCTGAAAATGATACCGGAAGGTGGCGCTCCGGTGGACCATGTGGTGGACATCATCGAGGCCAAAGCGGATCAAACGGGGCAGAAATCGTGGCGGCTTCCGAAGGGAATGGATGCCGAAGACATCCTGGATCACCTGATCCACCAAGGGATATTTCAACCTGATGAAACCGGCCTGCTATCTTGTCCCATTCCGAGTCTTTGGACCTGGCTCATCGAGCAACCGAGCCGCCGGCGGCAAGGTTCGAGCCAGAGCCAGATCCAGGCGGGACGCGGCGCTCTCGAAACGGCGGTGAACAAGATGCCGGACCAATCCGAACCGGATCGAAACCCCGGCGCCGTCCGGTAGAATCGCCACTCAATCTTGATCGAACCGGGTTTCCCGCCGGTCAATTTGAATTGCGCCGGCGCCAGAACGGGAGCAGGATCGGATCTGAGTCCCGCGAGCCGCAACTATCTCTTGGGCAGAACAGATCAGATCGGGATCGGCGGGCGCAAAATCGGCTCCGAAAACGCATTGCCGATTTTATGAAATCCTATCGTTTAATTTCCGGAATTACGGCGGCGCTGTTCACGGCTCCGCCGCCGTGCACCGCTGTGACAGATTTCTACGACAAAGCGGCGCACGACGTCACAATTCGCGACGAACGGAATGTGCCGGTGCAACACCTTCTCTCGGTATCTTGGTTGGACCTCCACCTTTACAGGGATTATAACCAACGCGGCGAGTTTTTTTATTTCTTCGACGAGCAGTTTAAGCCGGTCAATCCCTGGGGCATTAGAGGGCACTGCGGCTGGACGCCGCTGCATGTGGCGGCGCATCCGTACTTCGAATGGTGGCAGTGAGAACATCCGGGGTTTTTGCTGAACGCCGCGGAAATCTGGGAGTTGATCGAAACCGGAACGGAGTATGGCGTTTCCGTGACGGCGACGAACGCCGGGAGTGTCGCGGCGTTGCTGGCCGGGGCGGCAACCCGGCGGCGGCGCCGCCGCGCTTGATCATCCGGCAGCTGGCCGGCGGCGCGGTGGCCGTCGTGCCGGAAGGCGGGGCGGAAGCGGCGGATCGTCCGGCCCTTTTTTTCCGGGCGGCTTGGGTCTTCGCCCCGGCTCCCGCGGCGCAGGGTCCCTGAGTTGCGGGATGCTTCGGAACGGAAATTGCTGGCGCCCTGGGAGCTGGAGGCGCTCAAGGCGTGCCTGAACCATGAGATGGGGCCGGCGCTCCTGGGAGCACTTGCGGATCCGGAAACGAGCGATGTGTTTCTCAACGGCGGCGACGAGCGCCTGTATTGCAAAAAGATCACGGGCGAAACCCGGGTCATCGGCTCCATGAGGTTCGCCGCGTCCAGTCCCGATCTTTTCCGGCCGCAAATCCCGCTGTAATTCCGGGTCGCGGCGGGCGGGATGATCGAACTGGCAGCGGCAGCCGGAAGCCAGGAAACGAACCTTTGGCCCGGGGCGCCCGGACGCCTTCCGGCAAGCGGCGGACGATCCGGCCGGGTTATCGAAACGCGGCGCCGGTTCCGGACCGGTTCCACCGCCGAACACCCTGGTTCGAACCGAAAAAAACCGGTTGCCGGAACCCGAGTGCCGCGAACCCCTGATTCCCGCTCCAAGCACGGCCGCCGGGCTTGCCCCAGCCCCGCCGCCCAGAAATTCCACCGGGTGGCTAAAACCGGAATCGGTCGGAAACGGCCGTCATAAACCCGGGATCCGCCGTCACGAAGCCAAAAATCTCCGCAAATCCCCGCATGTTTCCGAAAAAACCGCATAAAACCGAAAAAAGCCGGACACCACTGCGAAAGTTAGGTGGAAAGATGTGCTGCTGGGCCCAGCAGCGCACCGATTCCGCGCCTGCGGCGCTCCATCGTCCGGGAATCTTACTCGCACTCCGCGTTCGACGAGGGGGGTTCTTATTCGCGCCTCCGGCGCTCAACGAAGGAAATTTCCCGGGCCCGGCGAAGCGCCGAAGCGGCCGCACCGCCCGCTTGCCGGTTGCTGTTCCCCGGCGGCCGGGGCGCGTTGCGGCGGAACTGTCGCTATGAATTCCCGGCCTCGCTAACCGGGCGGGCGGCCAAACCAATGAGGATTCATGCTTCCGGCGCCGCTAGTTTTTCTCCATTAGCTTCCGCGAGCGAACAAATCGGTCCAGCGTATGCGGCGAGCATTCGACGATCCGGGCGACCGACGTCTTCGAAGCGCCCTTCGTCAGATAGTTTTTGATTTCGGCTTCGCGGCCGTCGAGTTTGGATCGGCCGAGCGATCCTTTCGGACGGCCCAGCAATTTCCCGGAAGCCCGCGCCTTGGCCAAGCCTTCCTTCGTCCGCTCGGAAATAAGATCCCTTTCGATCTCGGCGAACAACGCGAACAGAGCGATCATCACTTTTGTTGGAATATCCTGAGCCCCGTCGATCCGGATGTTCTCTTTCACGGCCCGGAACCGGACCGACCGTTTAGCCAGGGCATCGAGCAAGGCGATGATTTGTCCGATCGAGCGGCCGAGGCGGGAAAGCTCGCTGACCAGAACCAGATCGCCGGGAGCCACGGCTCCCAGCAAGCGGTCGAGCTTCCGCTCGCGGGCCGGGCCGCGGCTGGAAGCCGAAAGCTCGATGAAGCCGTCAATCCGGATGTTCTCCTTGCGGGCAAACTCCAACAGAGCCAACCGTTGGTTGCCGGTGTCCTGCCGCCCGGTGGAAACGCGAAGATAGGCTATCGTTCGAGAAGAATCTGCCATGAAAACGTTGGACGCGCCGCATAATGCCCGCATTGCGGCGGAAAAGTCGAACGTTTTCAGCGGCGGTATCCGGGCGGTTAAACGCTCGTTTTTCCGAACCGGGACGGAAGCCAAACTTGGCCGCCGGTGTCCTGCCGGAGGACTGTTTCCGGCCGTCGCCGCCCGGCCACCGGGTGCCGCCGATTTGGACGTGCGCAACACGCCGAACCGTCGATCCGGGGCAGCTGCCGGAACCGGAAATCCCGCTCGAATTGCAACGTTGGGGATTAGGGGTAGGCAGTATCTTTGAGGAGGTAATAGTTAAAGCGAATCAAAAATAGCTTTTAACCGATTCATGAGCAATGGGTTAGGAGTCTCATATATTGTAAGATAATACTTTTTCTCACTAAGCTGTTCTTCCGAAAGATCTGGGGAGAACGCGGTTATTTCGAATTCATAGGCCGCATCGATTTTTTGCATTAATTCATATTCAGGACCTAGAGGTTCATACCTATTGATTGCATTGTCATGATAGGCATCCAAAAAATCTTCCATTTGCAATTTTGAACCCTCAAATTCGGAATCTACAATGTTATATAACTTTTCATGCCTTTGATATAGAGACTGCAAATCTTTTCGAGAAAATTCAACTGAATACAAACGGGAATAACCTGCGACATGTTTTTGAATAACTTGCCCGTCAACCGAATGATCAAGTTTAAAGTCCAAGAGTTCTTCCGGTAATAAAATGTGCGACAGTTCAGCAAACATTTCCTTTTCAGTATCTCTCACGGCCCGGCTGGCTTGCTCAAATCGTTCAGCTTCTTCTCTGCTAATACCCGAGGACTGTCCCCGAACCTCTCGTTCCAGCCATAATCCATCAGGATATTTCTCAAAAAAACTTAGTTGCTGTTTCAGCTTGGTTTTGACCTTGGGTTTGTATCTATCGATAATGGAGTGGGCCTTGCCATAACGGATATGTCGGTCCCTGAGCTGACTTTGGTGATCGAGTAAAGTAGAATCAGGGTCCGGTTTTTCACGTCTGTCCGGGATTGAATCAACCGTTTCTTTTTCCTGGTCGCCAAAGGGAACAAGTGATTTTTCCGCTGCGAAACTTCCTCCGTTCGATTCGGGTCTGTTATACCACATCAGCAATAAAATTCCCACCAGAGCCAAAGCAATGCCGATTAGTATTCTTTTCATCAATGAAATTAGTAAGAAATAGGAAATGAATGTTCAACTTGGACATATGGCCCAGTCGTGCCCGCGCCGACAACCAGTGTTAGAGCACCAGACCCCGTCCCTCCGCCAACCGTCCAATTAGCGGGATCGCGGTGGCTGCCTTCGTATACGACGCCAAGTCCTTCTACCCTGTATATACCATACCATGCTCCTCTTGGATGATCAATTATTACATATTTATAGTTTGCCCCTCTCTCCTCTTTGGCTTCCAGGGTGCAGATTATATCTCGCCACCAAATATCAGAGGTAGTGTCATCTACAACGTCAAGATAACACGCAAAAGTAGATCCGCCTTGAACACTGTCTACAGAGTGCTCAGATCTTAAAGCCACCTTGAAAGAATAATCCTCTTCAGTTAGATGATGTGGCCTAGATAAAAAATGGCCGGGCCACCAATACCCTGGCAGTTTTCTGTTGTCGCCGTAAGTTCGGTCACTTCCCACCCTCATAGATTTGTTTTTGGAGCCAACCTGAGCGTTCCACTTACGATCTTGTCTTTCAGACCATTCTCCATTTAATTTTTTTGTCCGGGTCCAATTTTTGCCTTTAGGCCACGGTGAATACAACGCTGGGTTATGTATAGTTTTAGACTCCTTCTCCAGATAACCTAGTTGTTGAGCCTCCGTTTCATTTTTTGCCCAAGTTTTTCGATATCCTACCGATTCTGGCCCGTTATCATTTTTGGGCTGATACCATACGTAGCGCTCTTTATTATACAGCTTTTTTGAGGTTGTTTTTGCTTTATATATCCCCACGCCATGTGAGTGCGGATTACTGATGTATGTTTCTTCGACTTCCCATTCAAGCAAATAATCTCTTGTTTCCTCTACGCCATAATAAATGGGTGTAGGAGGTGTTTTTTGATGAATCGCAGGTATGTTGGGCTTGAGCGGCACTGATTTAGGTTGTCCCCAACCCTTGATGGAAAGAGAAACAATGCTTATTGCGAAAATCGCAATTCGAGTGAAATGGCAATATGTCGATGGCATGGCTGTTAATTTTCGGGATTTCGGATCAACTTACAAGTAATTTCTGATATCGCGACCGCCGCTAAAGGCGATTACTGAGACAAGTGAAAGTCATTATTGATCGCCTTGGCGTCTTGTATCGAGAAAATCCTGTGCTGGTCTTTTCTGGGTTGAACGTTATTATGCGACGGTTCATTGTTGGTAAACAAACGTAACTTCCCAAGTGCCCGTCTTCTCTAATTTTCCAGTAAAAACGTAACTGTCTGCGTATGTGAGCTACTTTTTGATGCCAACGGCTTTCGTTCCTGAATTTCCCGTTGCCCGTCTCATCGCTCCAGCCGCCGCGCCATCCGGCAACGGTTCCAGTTCCGACGCCGGCTAGCCAAGCCTTTTCGCAACTGCCTGCGTGACGGAGTTTCAACCCCAATTTTCGCCCTCCGCCACCTTTGCCGTTGCCAAACCCAATTTCACCGTGACGCCCCGGAGATAGCAGATCGATCCGGAAGTCGAGGACGGGGGCGTGCCAAGCTGCCGCCCAGCGATTTCCGGAAGGCATTCCGGTCGGGGTGGCTTTCTGGCGGGAGCAGCCGATGCGGCTGTCAGCGACCAGACAGTGCCGGCCGCCGGTCTCGACGATTCGGTCCATGACCTGCCGCTCGGCCCGGTCATGAGTGCATCCGGTAATCGTGGCGCCGGTCTTGCGACCGCCCCATATTAGCGTGCTGATCATTGCCATGTCGAGGGTCTCCTCAATGCTCGGGATGGGGCTTATTCTCGACATATATCTGCCGAAGGTCAATAGGTTAATTCACTTTTTTCTCGTTTTTTTTCGCGAGCTAAAACCCCCATGAACACTAGCTTTTCTCTTGCCTGGCTACTTGCGGCTGTGGTGCATTGCGTATCCGCGAAGGGGCCGCGACTGGGGGTTTGGTCGACGGGGAGAAGCCGGGCCCGGCGCGGTGGAGGCGGCGGTTCGCCGCCGGCCGCTGACATTGATCAGTTGACATTTTGATGACGACAAGCTCCGGCACTTCGAACCGGAGCTTGTCGCTTGCCGGAGGATTCCGGTGTTTTGATGGCGAATTCCGGCAGATTGCGGAATTATGCGGGCGGGCTCGCCGGAATCAAGGATCCGGACGAAAAGGCCGGGCCGCCGCGCCGGACTCGATGCCGGGTTTTTCCGGAGGCCAGCAAGTTACCGATCGTCGAACTCCGCGCCCCCGGAATCCGGCGGGAACGTCGGGGAGAAAAGATCGGGGACGGACTGGCGAGAAGGCGACGAGGTCCTGCAGCAAATCATCCGTAGCGCCCGCCCGGCATTCCAGCGCTTCGGCCGGCAGAGGATGAGACGGCGCCGCCTCCAGATCCACGGCAGAAAGTTCCAAGCGGTCGTTCGAGATAACTTTCCAGCCCCCGGCTTCGGGCGAACCGGAAAAACGCTCGTTTTTACGAACAAGGCCGGGACTTTGACGGCACGGCCAAGGCCGAGGTGTACAACAGTCTGGAGAGTTTCACTAGCTGCTGCGAATCGAGGTGGCCCCGGACCTGAAGATTCTCGTGAACGGGGAGGGGCCTTGCCTTGGGGCGAGGTGCAGGAGCACCTGGGAAGGTCCGGCGTGGAACTGCGCAAGCCGACTAGGGCAAGCGCCTGGAGTTGGGCGAGACTGGAGCGAGGAATCCATCGAGGTAGCACTGAAGCTATCTACGGAGAATGGAGAGGATCACGGGCTTGGGAGAAAATTCGCGTTTTTTATTTTTTCGCTTGATCGGGGAAGAGAGAGGCACTAAGCTGTCATCGGTTCACTTGAACCGATGATGTTACCGGACCAAAATCTGAACTCTCTGATTTACCCCTGTAACTTCTTATGTATTTGCGATATCGCGCGTTAATTTGTTCATATTCATTAATATACGCATCGGTTATATTATTCTTTTCTGGATGGGTCCAGATATATGAGCATTGGTATTCTCCATTCATACCGTACCGTTTGCAAACAGATGCATTATTGAACGGCAATTTGGAATTATGCGATAATGTATTGTGTATAAATCATGATCTTACATGGTCTATGCAAGGGGTTCATCAGGTGTGGGGAATTGGAATACCGTTATGGCGATTGCCGTTAGAAATTTTTGCAAGAGTCTTGGGACATGATACATTTCCTGATAGATTAGCATTCGGATTGTTTGCCATGATGGTTGCATATTGCGTGATAGGATACTCTCCGCCGAGCAAATCCTCAAGATACTGCGGCAACCGGCGGTGACCGTCGCCGAGGGTACCGCCGAGGGAGCCATGGGGGCGATCAAAACCACCTTCAAACAACTGGCCGTGACCATGGAAGAACTCAATGCCACGCTGCTGCAGATGGACGAGACGACCGAGAAACTGGCGGTTTCCCTGCAAGCCAACGATCAAGCCAGTTCCCTCGAGGAGGGATCGCCGGCAACGGACCAGACTCCGGTTCTCAATCAGGATATCGCCATTCTCAGATCAATTCCAGGGGTGGGTCGAATCGTGCTTGGCATCCTGTTGGCCGAAGCTTTTCATCTGTTCGAAAAACGTGATCGAGCGGCCCTGCGCTGCCTCACCGGAATCGCTCCCGTGACCCGACGCTCCGGTAAACAACATTTCGTGGTTCGACGAATGGCGGCTCACCCCCGGCTACGGGATGCCATGTATCACTGGGTCAGGGTGGCCGTCCAAAGAGACCCGATCAGCAAACGCAAATATGCCGCGCTTCGCCAACGGGGACATCAACATGCTCGAGCCTTGAGAAGCGTCGCTGATCGGCTCATCTCCGTCGCTTGTGCCATGCTGCAAAACGGTTCCCTCTACGATCCTTCGCTGGAACAGGCAACCGCCTCTAACCGATCGAATGACTGATGCCAACCGATTCCGGATCATCATCCCATCAATCTCGGCTCACCATGGGCCTCGGCAATAACCCAAGCCAACGGCATTCGATGAAACGGACTGCCGGCACCTGCAGCATACCAGCCAATCCGCGATAGCAATCGCCTGATGTTAGCTCTATCCGAAAATCTGAAAATCGGGCTGAAAAACCCCTTGAAAATGGTAGAAAGCCCCCCCCCAGCGCACTCGTCCGGATCCCTTGGCCACGTTCTTCGAATCCAAGGTCGTCCCCATTCTGGATCGATGCCCCGACATCAAGCCCATCACGGTGTTCCACGATTTGCGGAACCCCGAACCGGAATTCAAGCCGAACTACCGCCGAACCCTGGAACGGCGGATTCGGGCGTGGCGAGCCCAAAACGGTGCGGAAAAAGAAGTCATGTTCCCGCAGACGAAGAGGCCTGCCGGCACTTTCGCCATTGCCGACTTCACCCACCTGAAGTCCGGGGAAGTCACCATCCGGGGAGAATCGCTCCGGCACATGTACATCCACTTTCGCCTCCCATGGTCGTGCTACCGATACGTCTCCGTGGTCATTAACGGCGAGTCCTTCATCGCCTTGGCCGAGGGAATTCAGGGTGCCTTCGCCGAACTGGGCGGAGTCCCCCACGAGCTCCGAACCGACAGTCTCTCCGCTGCCTTCCGCAATCTGGCACAGGACATAGCGGAGGACTTGACCGAACGAACGCTTCAAGGCCTTGTGCGAACACTACGGGATGAAACCGTCTCGCAACAACCGGGGCGTGCCCCACGAAAACGGCACCATCGAAAGCGCCCACCGTCATCTCAAGGACCGGGTTCGAGGCGAGCTGAAACTCCGAGGATCCCGGGATTTCGAGTGCCTGGACGCCTACCGAACCTTCGTCGCGGAAATCGTCGCTCGTGAAAACGTCAGGGTGGCGAAGGACATCGAGACCGAACGGGGCCAGCTGAACCCGCTGCCGCCGTCGAATCCTTGCGACTGCGAAGAGGTCATGGTCACGGTGACCAGCACCGCCGGCTGCCGCATTCGAAAGGTTTACGACTCAGTGCCTTCGCGACTCATCGGCTACCGGCTCAAGGCTCGCATCTTAGATGACCGGATCGAACTCTTCCAGGGAGCGACGAGGATCGAAACCCTGCCTCGCGGACATCGGACTCACCGTCCCAACGTCATCGATTATCGGCATGTCATCCAGTCTCTGAAGCGCCAACCTATGGCTCTGGCACGTCTGACCTACCGCAATGATCTCTTTCCTCGAGAGGCCTATCGCCACTTCTTCGATCAAGTGAAGGAATCCGTGAGCGAAAAACAAGCGTGCCGTCTCACCGTCGAGTTCCTTGCCATGGCCCACGAAAACGGCTGCGAAGCGGAAATCGCCAACGCCATCGAAGAAGCGCTCCGGACCGGCTCCCTCCCCGATGTCGAGTCCCTGAGAACACGCTTTGCGTTCCAGGAGCCTTCCCTTCCTCGGCAAAACGTCGCCGTGGGTAACCTCGGTCAGTACTCCCATCTGCTCGGTAACCGCCTTTCGCCATGACCATCCGCTCCACTCCGCCACAAGACATGCGGGCTGGTGGAAGTTGCGGTAGATATACGCATAAGTCCAATTTAGCTAAGTGAGGGTAATAAAGGCTTGAAATCGTCAATTGCCGTTACGGCGCTCGACAGCCAAAACCGGACCGATCGATTATTTGTATATTAAGGGATCGCCCTCCTTCAATCGATGCCTAAATTCAAGATTAATTGGAAGACGAAAATCCTTATTGGAAATATTTCCTTTGGGCATTTCATTCCTTATCCTAGAACTCATTTCCTCCGCTTCCTTTTTACTCGGTCTCCGTTCTCCATGCAGAAAAGAAAGTTTGTTTCTATAAAGAGCGAGCATAACAAAGTGTTCCGTTTGCTTTGTTCTATCTCCCCATGTCATGCTGTCTTGCCATATATCATCAGGATTATGTGACAGGGCATGGTAATGTTGCATTAAACCATCGAATGCCGCAACCACCATTAGGGTGTTATCGGCGTAGCCATACTCATTTATTATATTATAAACCGTTTCAAATTCTTTAGTATATCTCAGTTCGCTATTATAAAATGCCTTCAATATAGTATGATTTGCTACCATGCCTCTTGCCTTCACGATAGGAAACAAAGCCGCCTCGTATTCTCTTTTGTATTTTAGCAGGTCAACTTTGAATTCTTCAGCTGCATCGCCAGATTTATCCAATATTTCGGCACCTTTGTTTATAGCATTTGCTAGAAAATCAACAGCATGGGGCTCTAGCATTTGTATGTCAGGCAAATCAAACATTTTCTCTGAATAAAGTATCGTCGGATGAAATACCATTTCGTATGGAAAATTATCGATCCATTCCTTCCTAGTTAGCAATTTTTGTTCTTTTTCTATTTTCTGATGGTGCGGTTTAGCACTAGATTCTCTGCTTTCGAGTAAGTTTGTGTTTAAATTGGTACCATCGTGCGGCACTCTGATCAAATTTGATACACCATCATCGGTTGGTTTAGTTAGGATTAATACAATCCAGATTACAATCAACCCTAGACATGAATACGCAAAATATTTCACCAGAGCTGATTTCGTCATAGCCTTCCAGATTTTCTGATGGTGTTCACGAGCTGTATTTCAGACAGCGTAACTGTCCAATGCACGTAAATGCCTACGTGTCGGAGTTTCAACTCTAATTTTCGCTTTCCACCATCTTTGCCTTCGCCAATCCCACTCAAATTCCATCCAACCGATTCCCATTCGGGTAATCCGCAGAATCGGTTGGAGACGCTTCGGGAAGAATCCCAAAGTTCAGCAGAAACCACAAGATTCAAATTATCGCAGTATCTGCCTTCGTATGTGAGTAACCTTTTCACGCCAACACCTTTCGATGCTGCATTTCCCGTTACCCGTTTCAACACTCCTGCCGTCACGTCATTCGACGACGGTTCCAGTCTTGACGCCGCCGAGTCTGCGGGATCGTTCGCCACAAAGTAAAGGCTTTTCGTTTCCGAACTTCCCGTCATTCGTTTTGTCGTTCCTGCCGCCCCTTCATCCGGCGACGGTTCCAGGCGCTTCTACGATCATCTCGCCGGGCAGGGAGGCGACGGCGCTATCGATCTGGTCAAGCATGCTCGCCATGGTTCTTTCCGGGAAGCTTGCCGGTTCCTGGAAACTTTCGTCCGCCGCCCTTCGCTCTCCTCCCCGACTCCCCCAACGCTCTCGCTCCCCGAAGATTGCCCCGCCAACTGGCCTCTCGTTCGGCAACGCTTGGCCGCCGATCGTTGCCTCTCGCCCCGGTTGCTGCAAAGTTGTCGGGAGCGCCGCCTGATCCGGGCCGATCGGCGCGTCAATGCGGTCTTCCCATGCACCGATGCTCAACGCCGGGTTACCGGAGCCGAAATTACCGGCACCCTGGTGCGCCCCGACGGCAGCCGCTTCCGGATGATGGTTTGATACATGAACAGAAAACAGACAGTTTGTTTTTGCGAGAGATCTGCGATCCTCGACAGCAAAAAAACCGGATCGATCAACTATTTGTATATTAATGGATCTCCCTCCTTCAATTGATGCCTAAATTCAGGATTAATTGGAAGACGAAAATCCTTATTGGAAATATTTCCTTTTAGTATTTCATTCTTTATCCTGAAACTCATTTCTTCTGCTTCATTTTTACTAGGTCTTTGTTCACCGTGCAGAAAAGAGTATTTAGATCTATAAAGAGCGGCCATAATATACTGATCTGTGATCTTTGTTCTGTCCCCCCAACTCATGCTGTTGTTCCACATATCATCAGGATTATGTGACAGGGCATAATGATGTTGCAATAAACCATCGAAAGCTGAAACGTAATTGATTAGCGGGTTTGAACGCCATTTTGAACTAAACGATCTGACGAAAAGGATGCATTCCCATGATCAAGGATTTCATATTTCGCTTTTGTCAGGAGATGAGTGATCTCATTCCATCCGACGTCCTTGGTTGATCGTCTTGCGGCTTCAGATCAAATATCCTCGACCAACAACGTTGGCTTTCGAGTGGCATTCGATTGCCGTTCCAGCAAAATTACGGGAATAATCCCAAGCTCCATGATTTCGGAAAACCAGTGCTGAAAGCACGATAAGACCCGAGCCGGTATCAACCGAGGGTGATCGAACCGAGAACTAAAGCGCTGACGCCAACGTCTCCAAAACCGACTCCTTTTTCAGGCGAGAGGTAGCCGTGACGCTAGTGATGGCCGCCCGACTCTGAGCCCCTCTCTGATTTTTCGAGCACTGGGAAACCTTCCGAGCCTTGACGCCCGGTCGCAGAGCCCGTTCGGCTCGATTGTTGGTCGGTTCAAGCTTCGGATGGTCCAGAAATCGAAGCAACTGGCCCTTTTGATTCTGGAGCCACAAGCTATTCAGCATCTTTTGATTATCCGGATCACTCAAGGATCGTGGTCTCAGATGATGATCGAGCTTTTGTTTCAAGTCGATCACTGCCGTCTGAAATTCCCTCGCGGTCCCATGGCCTGCGAGATTCAACTCCCTCAATTCCATGGCTTGTCGAAAGACATCTTTCGTATAATTGGCGAACCACTTCCCTTTGCCAGCTTTCCGGTCGGCCAAATCGGTCAAATTTCGTTGCCGGTGAGCCAGGCATCTTTGCTGGGGCACGGAATCAAAGCTCTGAGGTTGGTAACTCGTAAAACCGTCAACGACCACGATTCCCCGAAACGAAGGATCGATCACTTGGGCCACCTCGGCCGCACGATGATGCCGTTCAATTTGATAATAAATCGCCTTCTCGTTGCAAAACGTCATCAAAAAATGGGGGGTTCCCCCGACTTTCCAACCGGTATCGTCCGTGTGAATGATATCCGCTTGAGCCAGTTCCGCCTTGATTTCCTGAGCCAGTTCGCCAAGTTTCCCTTGCTCCGCCGCCTTCAGAGCCTTCTGGGTGATCGCACTTTGGGTCACGGGGATCTGGAGATAATCGTTGAGCACCTTCTCCGCCTGGCGCAATGACATTCCCGAATCGTAATGCAAGGCCAAGGCCAAAGCATAGACTCGGGAGCCAATCCGATGAGCCGTCGCTCCAAACTGATCCTTCGCTAATTCAGGATGCGTGCCCCGGACCTTGTGTCCGCATCCCGTGCACTCCGCGACCTCAATCGAAAAGTATTTGATCACTCGGCCAATGAGTCGGGGCAGATCAATCGTCGTCGCGGTTTCCGAGGCTTGTCGCTCAAGTTTCGCCCCGCACTTCGGACAGGCCTCGGTATCCAGGGAAGCCTGAAACTCTTGGATTTCATCAGGTTCTCGGGGCTCCGGCGCTGGTTTATGGCGAAACTTTCCTTGCCCCGGTTTGCGACCGGGCTTTTGGGGGTTTTCTTTGCGTTTGCCCTTGGAAAAAGGGGTAGCCGAACGATGGTTTTCTCTCTCCGACGATTCCAGTTGTTGCCGCAAATCCTGGTTTTCTTGTTTCAATTGGTCGGCAATCTCGAAATCTGCCGAGAGCGATGCGGGATCAGTTTGGCAACCACAGGAGCCGATCTGTTGTTGCAAATCTCGGATCAATTGCCGCAATTTCCGAATAACGTTCCGTAATTTCTGATTCTGTTGCTGCAGTTTCTGATTTTCCGCTTCCAGCGTCTCCACGCGCTGCATCGCAAGCTCAAGAGCCTTAACCAATTCCGCTGGATCCGCTTCGTGCAGTCGATGAGGATCAATCCCCGGCATGTTGCCTATTATAGCCTCATTAAAAAAAAAAGTCAAGTCGAACCTCGAAATTCCTTGAAAAAACCCCATTTTTACCCGCTAATCAATTACGCTGAAACAACCATAAGGGTATTGTCAGCGTAGCCGTATTCATTGATTATATTATACAACTTTTCAAATTCTTCAGTATACCTAAGTTCGCTGCTATAAAAAGACTTTAACATAACATGATTTGCTACCATGCCTCTTGCCTTTACGGCAGGAAACAATGCCACCTCGTATTCTCTTTTGTATTTTAGCAGGGCAGCATTGTATGCTTCAGCTGCACCACCAAATTCATACAATAATTCTGCACCATTGTTTTTAGCATTCGCTAGAAAATCGGCAAAATGGGGTCTTGGAATTTGAATGTCAGGCAACTCGAATGCACTTTCTGAATATGAAATAGACGGGTGAAATTCCATCTCATAAGGAAAATCATCAATCCATTTCTTTCTAGTCAGCAATTTTTGTTCTGTTTCTATTTTCTGTTTGGGGAGTTTTGAACTTGAATCTCTGCTTTCGAAAAGATAATCTTGAAAAGCTTGAAACCATTCCTCGTCTTCTTCCCTTTCGATAATTCTTTGTCGTTCTTCCTCATTTAATGATGTGTGCAAAGAAATAGTTTTATTGGAGTTGCTTTCCATTTTCTGAACGGGCAAGTTTGAGTTTGAACTGCTGCCATCGTGCGGCACCCTAATCAAATTTGATACACCACCATCATTTGATCTAGTTAGGATTAATGCAACCCAGATTACAACCAGTCCTAAACATGAATACGCAAAACATTTCATAACAAATAACGTGATTTGTGTTGCTAATCCGTATCAGTTTTAATTAAACTGTTCCTCCTCCTGATACATAAAAAAAACAACTCGTTTTATGTTCTTTTCCTCATTTTTCCCTCCCCAATATGCTGGCACTCCGTTACAAGGTTCCGCACCATGTATCAAGCCGGAAATGTTCCGCGTCAATTACTTTGCGACACAGCGACAATTACAATGCGACAAATCGGAGGGAAGGATTCCCCGGTGTCTGGGGGACCCCAGGGGGGCAGGGTTCGGGCCACGAAGGGAGGGCGTAGCCCGACCGAAGTGGCCCGAACCCTGCCCCAAGAAAGGCTGCAAGTTCTTCTGATCGGTGGATAGTTGGCCCGTCGGCACGACCACGTGTGCGGACGGAGAACCAACATGACCAAACGACGAGTCACACCTCAACAGAAGAAACTGTTCATGCAATTGCGCCCGAAACAAGGAGTCGCGTCCGCCGCCGCCGCCATCGGGATCCATCGCTCAACGGGCTATCGGACCCTCGAAAAAGTCAGGAAACAGACCGAAAACCAACCGTCGGAGGATTCTCCGCCCCCCCAGCGCACTCGTCCGGATCCCTTGGCCACGTTCTTCGAAGCCAAGGTCGTCCCCATTCTGAAGCGATGCCCCGACATCAAGCCCATCACGGTGTTCCACGATTTGCTGAACACCGAACCGAAATTTAAGCCGAACTACCGTCGAACCCTGGAACGGCGGATTCGGTCGTGGCGAGCCCAAAACGGTGCGGAAAAAGAAGTCATGTTCCCGCAGACGAAGAGGCCTGCCGGCACTTTCGCCATTGCCGACTTCACCCACCTGAAGTCCGGGGAAGTCACCATCCGGGGAGAATCGCTCCGGCACATGTACTTCCACTTTCGCCTCCCATGGTCGTGCTACCGATACGTCTCCGTGGTCATTAACGGCGAGTCCTTCACCGCCTTGGCCGAGGGAATTCAGGGTGCCTTCGCCGAACTGGGCGGAGTCCCCCACGAGCTCCGAACCGACAGTCTCTCCGCTGCCTTCCGCAATCTGGCCCGGGACGTAGCGGAGGACTTGACCGAACGCTTCAAGGCCCTGTGCGAACACTACGGGATGAAACCGTCTCGCAACAACCGGGGCGTGGCCCACGAAAACGGCGCCATCGAAAGCGCCCACCGTCATCTCAAGGACCGGGTTCGAGGCGAGCTGGAACTCCGAGGATCCCGGGATTTCGAGTGCCTGGACGCCTACCGAACCTTCGTCGCGGAAATCGTCGCTCGTGAAAACGCTAGGGTGGCGAAGGACATCGAGACCGAACGGGGCCAGCTGAACCCGCTGCCGCCGTCGCATCCTTGCGACTGCGAAGAGGTCATGGTCACGGTGACCAGCACCGCCGGCTGCCGCATTCGAAAGGTTTACTACTCAGTGCCTTCGCGACTCATCGGCTACCGGCTCAAAGCTCGCATCTTCGATGACCGGATCGAACTCTTCCAGGGAGCGACGAGGATCGAAACCCTGCCTCGCGGACATCGGACTCACCGTCCCAACGTCATCGATTATCGGCATGTCATCCAGTCCCTGAAGCGCAAACCTATGGCTCTGGCACGTCTGACCTACCGCAATGATCTCTTTCCTCGAGAGGCCTATCGCCACTTCTTCGATCAAGTGAAGGAATCCGTGAGCGAAAAACAAGCGTGCCGTCTCACCGTCGAGTTCCTTGCCTTGGCCCACGAAAACGGCTGCGAAGCGGAAATCGCCGACGCCATCGAAGAAGCGCTCCGGACCGGCTCCCTCCCCGATGTCGAGTCCCTGAGAACACGCTTTGCGTTCCAGGAGCCTTCCCTTCCTCGGCAAGACGTCGCCGTGGGCAACCTCGGTCAGTACTCCCATCTGCTCGGTAACCGCCTTTCGCCATGACCATCCGCTCCACTCCGCCACAAACCGTCGATCCCGACCGACTTTCCCTCATGCTCTCCGAGCTGCGACTGCCCTCCATCGAGGCCGAGTGGCGGATCCTGGCTCAACGCGCCGACAAGGAGGGTTGGCCGGCGTCAAAATTTCTCTTCTCCCTCGCCGAACTCGAATTGAGCGAAAGGGACAACCGACGCATCGACCGACATACCCGGCAGGCCAAACTCCTCCCCGGCAAGAACCTCGAAGGCTTCGATTTCAGCCTCATCCCATCCCCGCCCCAAGCACGCGTTCAGGCCTTCGCCTCCGAAGACAGCTGGATCCGCAAGGGAGCCAACCTCCTCATCTTCGGGCCCCCCGGCGTCGGCAAGAGCCACCTCGCCTCCGCCATTGGCCTCTCCCTCGTGCGCCAGGGCCTCAAGGTGCTCTTCACCGGAACCTCCAGCCTCGTCCAGAAACTGCAGGTCGCCCAACGCAATCTCGATCTCGAGGGACTGCTCGCACGGCTCCATAAATTCCACCTCCTCATCCTTGACGATTTCGCCTACGTCAACCGCGATCGGGAAGAAAGCGCCGTCCTCTTCGAACTGATCTCCGATCGCTACGAACAACGCTCCATCCTCCTCACCGCCAATCTGCCCTTCGCCCAATGGGATCGAATCTTTCCCGACCAAGCCACCGCCGCCGCCGCGGTCGATCGACTCGTACACCACGCCACCATCTTCGAGATCAACACCCAAAGCTATCGGTGCCGCACCGCTTTGGAACATCATCGGGCCGACGGCGCTGCCGAGCCGTCTCACCCCGTCAATCTTCCCACCACTACCGACTCACCAGCCACTCCCACGGCTCGGGAATCCCGATCCTCGACTTGACCGCGGTCTCGTTCCCGGCGCCACCACTCAGTGAGTCAACCGCCCACCAGAAAGAGAATCCGGATGCCTGCCGCCGAAGTTGCCGAACCAGCAAAGCAAGGTTCGACGATTGACGCCCGCCCCCGAAGACCGCTCGCCCGGTCACCCTCCCTCAATCCGGATCACAGGACGCCAATGACGGCGGTGAGCCGGATTCCAAGCAGTTTTTATCGGAGCCATGGCCACCTCACGGATCCGAGTAGTCCGCTCGCTGCGTCTCGGCGCCGGTCCCTTCTTGTACCGTCAAACCCCTTCGTGGGATGCTCGTCGCTTCCCTTGACCTCCAGCAGTTCGACTCTCTCTCTTTCCGCTTGACCGTCCCAACCCCGTCCGGAAGAATGCCCCCTACGACCGATGCAATGAACTTTGCACCTCGTGCCCCAAGTGTCGCATTGTAATTGTCGCTGTGTCGCATTGTAATTGTCGTGCTATACCGGAAAAGCCCCCACTAACTCCTGCCATATGATTTCCAGGGTCCCAAAGCCCTAAAGGGTCCTTCACGTAGCATCTAAGAAGTCCATCTGTGTTTAGCCCTTCTCTTCCCATATTCATAAACTCGCATAAATACTCGGTCTCTATTACAGCACGCCGAGTAGCACCACCATTAAGTATTACCGGGTCTACAATTGCTTCTCCGGGTGAGAGCACATACTTATCACTAATGTTAATAAGACTGGTGTCAGTTATGTGTGAAGACATAATGTGCGGCTCTGTATACGAATAAACAACTTCACCGTAGACCATTTCTGGATTGCATATCGATCCATCATCGTTCCATAGCCCCCAACCCACCTTTCGGACATCAAATGACAATTCAACAGTGTAAGTGCCAGGGTCCGTTAATTCATCGGGCTGCTTATTCAAGCTGCCTCCAGAATGGATGGCACGTTCTGTTCTTAGTGAAAAAAGATTATTCATTTCCCATTCGTTACGTTCATATTGCCAATAATTGCCGATAGTAACAGTCAATGCTGCAAATAAATGTTCTATCGGATTTTCAATGTTATAGCCCAGTTCCCTGTAAACTAGGTTTGTGTACTTATCCCAATCCATAGCAGTAGTTCCGCCCCAAAACATACCCTTTGCCGAGTCATGAAAGCCCCCATTTAGCTCCTCTCTCACGTAAAACCATCCTCCATGATCTATCAAATTAACATGCTCGCATTCGGGGGTATAAGACGGGTCATTCAGATTATTAATCACTTCAGATTCAGTGTCAAATGCTTTTTTTTCATATTTAGCAGTTTTCTTTTCATTACTTATTAATGTACCATTTATGTCTCGAACTGCACCATCATCATACGTTTCTCGTGTAAAGGTATGTGTTCTTTTAATCGACTCTGCACCATTTGGGCTAGCTGTTAAAACCCACAAAAGATCTTGATCCAAACGTGATATTTCGTCATCTGTCAATTGGTTGGCAGTCACTGATGAGACAACGCCTATGAAAAATGTCTTAACATTTTTATCGGACGCAATTTTTTTTAGAGCAGTTCTAATGAAATACCCAGCAGCGGGACCAACGGCATGAACGGTTACGAATCCCAACGCAATCATTATCAAGACTGAACACAAAACAGCGCTCAACCGTCTGGAAAACATAAATTTTGCAATTCTCACTCTCCAAATGACTCTGAAAAGACGTCCAGTAAGGCTTGCCGGCCAACTTACAGCCCCCTTTGCAAATACAACAACCCGCTTCGCCTCCCGCCAAGAGGCGTGAGTCCAGCTCCGCTCACAATCGCCAAGGTTTAATCTATTTACCTTTTGGCATGTTTTCGAGAAAGGACGGACCGGGGCAAACAAGCACCAGCCCCATACTATGCCCACAATTAATCAAATAAACAGTGCTGATATTGTCATAACCTTCCAGATTTTCTGATGGTGTTCACGAGCTGTATTTCAGACAGCGTAACTGTCCAATGCACGTAAATGCCTACGTGTCGGAGTTTCAACTCCAATTTTCGCTTTCCACCATCTTTGCCTTCGCCAATCCCACTCAAATTCCATCCAACCGATTCCCATTCGGGTAATCCGCAGAATCGGTTGGAGACGCTTCGGGAAGAATCCCAAAGTTCAGCAGAAACCACAAGATTCAAATTATCGCAGTAACTGCCTTCGTATGTGAGTTGCCTTTTCACGCCAACACCTTTTGATGCTGCATTTCCCGTTACCCGTTTCAACACTCCTGCCGTTACGTCATTCGACGACGGTTCCAGATCCAACGCCGCCGGGTCTGCGGGATCGTTCGCCGTAAAATCAAGGCTTTTCGTTTCTGACATTGCAGGTATCGGGATTTCCTGATCTACCGCATTAGATCCGACCGTTGGGGATCAGACAAACCCCGAATGGCGTACAAGTCCATCGAGAGATTTTTCTGATGCGAAAGGTTAGGAACATCCAGAGGCAGAGAATCCCCAGTCGGGCTTCGCCCTCCATCACCTTTGCCGTTGCCAAACCCACTTTCACCGTGACGCCCCGAAGACGGCCGATCTACCCGGAAGTCGAGGACGGGGGCGTGCCGAGCTGCCGTCCAGCGATCTCCGAAAGGCACTCCGCCCGGGGCGGCTTTCTGACGAGAGCAGCCGATGCGGCTGTCAGCGACCAAGCAGCACCGACCGCCGGTCTCGATGATCCGGTCCATGACCTGCCGTCCGGTCCGGTCACGGGTGCATCCGGCAATCCCGGTGCCGGTCTTGCGACCGCCCCATACCAGCGTGCCGATCATCGTCATGTCGATGGTCTCCTCAATGCTCACGACGGGGCGCATCCTTGGCTTTTATCTACAGAAGGTCAAGAGTTTAATTCACTTTTTTCTCGTTTTTTTCGCGAGCCATAACCCGCATGAACACTGGCTTTTCTCTTGCTTGGTTACTTGCGGCTGTGGTGCATCGCGTATCCGCGAAGGGGCCGCGCCTAAGTGCGCTCGTTTGACGCTTCATGCCTTCGAGCAGGGCCGCGCCTAGGGGTTTGGTCGACGGGGGAACCGGGAGCAGCGCGGTGGCATTGGCTTGCTTGTCGAGCGGCATCAGTCGGCTGTCTGCACTAGCATTCAAAGCGAGTACCCGGCCAGCGAATAACGCTTCCGTTCCCAACGCTGGTCGTGGATTCAATTCCGACACCGACGAGAAAATCCCAGAAGTGCTGGCTTGGGTCAAACCCGAAATCGAAAAAAAAGCGAATTTAATTTTGGGCAACCAATCACCGAAATCCCGCGGCTTCAATTCCGGCACTTCGTAACCGCCTGCGTATCGGAGTTTCACCCCCAATTTTCGCTCTCTACCACGCTCGAGTGCGTTGTGCGGCGGCCTTGGCCGCCAATTTCCCAACAGCTCGTCGGGTCGGGCTGAACGCTCTGATTCGCGCGATCATGCCGTCCGGCTCCGTCAACGCGGCGTTCCAGAACGCAGCGACATCCCGATCAAGGTCGACCAGGGGCCGGCGGTAGTTCGGCTTGAATTTCGGTTCGGTGTTCGGCAAATCGTGGAACACCGTGATGGGCTCGATGTCGGGGCGCCGCCCCAGAATGGGGGCAACCTTGAATTCGAAGAACGTGGCCAGTGGATCCGGGCGAGTGCACTGGCGGGGTATGGAATCCTCCGAAGGTTGATGCCGGAAAAGATCGGGACTGGAATGGCGAAAAGCCGACGTGCGGCCGCCCAACGCCTGCAGCAAATCGTCCATGGCGCACGCCCGGCATTCCTGCCCATCTGCCGGCAACGGATAAAACCGCGCCGCCTCCGGATCCCCGGCAGAAAGTTCCAGGTGATCGCTCGAGATAACTTTCCAGACCCCGGCTTTGGGCGAACCGGAAAAACGCTCGTTTTGTTGGCATTAATTCGGCTTGCCGGACTTGGCGGCCGTTTGGTCCGATACTTTCTCGAGACTGCCGATCCCTCCGCATTCGGCCACCCGGTTTGGCACTGCACCGATGACTGACCGGCACCGGACGTCGCCGGAAAATCGGACTGAGAACTCTGTGAAATCTGGCGGCGGATCGAGATCATGCCAAGGCAGATCATCGCGCTCCAGATCGAAATCCGCCGGAAGTTTAGCCGTCGGCGGCCTGAATAAACATTTATTATTGTATATTTTATTTAGTGTCTGCCCGGAAACCCCCTTGTTTTTCAGGGCCACTGCCATGGTTCCCCATGACACTTTGAGCAAGTTGCGCTTCGAATAGTGCTGATCCGGGATTCCAACCTAGGTCAGGGGTTTGATATGGACCTAAATCGGCGTTTGGTGTTGCGCGACGATTACTTTGCGACACAGCGACAATTACAATGCGACAAATCGGGGGGAAGGATCCCTCGGTGTCTGGGGGATCTGCAGGGGTGGGCAGGGCTGCAAGTTCTTCTGATCGGTGGATAGTTGGCCCGTCGGCACGACCACGTGTGCGGACGGAGAACCAACATGACCAAACGACGAGTCACACCTCAGCAGAGGAAACGGTTCATGCAACGGCGCACGAAAAAAGGAGTCGCGTCCGCCGCCGCCATCGGGGTCCACCGATCAATGGGCTATCGGACCCTCGAAAAGGCCAGGAAACAGGCCGGAAATCAACCTTCGGAGGATACCCCGCCCCACCAGCGCACTCGTCCGGATCCCCGGGCCCCGTTCTTTGAATCCAAGGTCGTCCCCATTCTGGAGCGATGCCCCGACATCAAGCCCATCACGGTGTTCCACGATTTGCTGAACACCGAACCGGAATTCAAGCCGAACTACTGCCGAACCCTGGAACGGCGGATTCGGGCGTGGCGAGCTCAAAACGGCGCGGAAAAGGAAGTCATGTTCCCGCAGATAAAGAGGCCTGCCGGTACTTTCGCCATTACCGACTTCACCCACCTGAAGTCCGAGGAAGTCACCATCCAGGGAGAATCGCTCCGGCACCTGTTCTTCCACTTTCGCCTCCCATGGTCGTGCTACCGATTCGTCTCCGTGGTCGTTAACGGCGAGTCCTTCACCGCCTTGGCCGAGGGAATTCAGGGTGCCTTCGCCGAACTGGGCGGAGTCCCCCACGAGCTCCGAACCGACAGTCTCTCCGCTGCCTTCCGCAAATGGATGTGCGCCATTCGGGGTTTGCCTGATCCCCAACGGTCGGATCTGATATGCTAGATCAGGCGATTTGGGTACCTAAGCAGCTACCTTTTTTCGGTACCTGAATAGTTACGGCGATCAATGGAACGGGCGAAGGGGAGAGCGGTTACGAGAGAGTGAACTCCCAGCAACTGGAAGGCCGACGGTCATCGGAACGTTTCGGTCGAGAGTCGTCCGTGGCCCATGCTTTTCGAGGTCCGGCAAAATGGCCGGTGTGAGAGCGTCACGACTTCGGCACGGTGAACAAGTCGTTCTGCAGTGGGGCTACGCGCCGATACGTTCCGAAAGGCCGTCGATGGTACGGCGCCGTTTGATTCGCCTGTTCGCTCCGGCGGCAGGGTGGCATCCGCGTATACGGGCGAGGTCGGGAAACGCTATCCCCTGCGTACGTCTAAGTTTAGTGCACTATCGCGTCACCTTGGGGAAGCGACAACTCCGTTTCCGTTCGGGAAGCCGTAGAGCGGCCGTTATTCGGTGGACTCGGTGTCGGCGAGGACGCTTACGCGGCGCTTGGATTTTTCGAAAGCGACTCTGCCGTCGGTCAACGCGAACAAGGTCCAGTCGCGACCGGTGCCGACGTTCTCGCCCGCCCGGAATCGCGTGCCGCGTTGCCGCAAGATGATATTCCCGGCGATGACCCGCTCGCCGCCGAATTTTTTGACGCCCAGCCGCTTGCTGTTGCTGTCCCGACCGTTACGGGAACTACCTTGTCCTTTTTTGTGAGCCATATGCCTTAGGCGTTTATTTCCCGGATTTTGATGACGCTGAGCTCCTGGCGGTGTCCGATGGTCCGTTGATAGCCTTTCCGGCGTTTCATTTTGAAAGCGGTCAACTTCTTGCCTCGTTTGTGCTTCACCACTTCGGCCACGACCATCGCGTCCGGCACGGTCGGCGTGCCGACTGTGATTCGATCCTCCGTTTGAAGCATCAAGACGCGATCCAGATTAACCGATTCCCCTTCGTCGATCGCCAGCCGCTCGACTTCCAATTGGTCGTCGACGGCCACTTGGTATTGTTTGCCGCCTGTTTCGATTACTGCCTGCATATCAATCCTACGAAAACCGTACATTCGAGCCGGAACGGAACTGGTTTGTCAATGAATTAGCGCGACCGCCGGCTCAATCTTCGGAAAAGAGATATTCCAGATCGCTGGCGGAGAGATTGCTGGCGAAGCCCTCTTCGCCCAAAACGTCGCTGATGGTACGCGCCTTGCGCTGCTGCAACTCCCAGATCTTTTCCTCGACCGTTCCCGGGGAAATCAGCCGATAGGCGTTGACCGTACGGGTTTGGCCGATGCGATGGGAGCGGTCGATCGCCTGGGCTTCGACGGCGGGATTCCACCAAGGGTCGTAGAGTACGACGTAACTGGCCGTGGTCAGATTGAGGCCGGTTCCGGCCGCCCGCAGGCTGAGCAGGAAAATCGAGGCGTCGGGGTCCTGCTGAAAGGCGTTGACGACGTTCATGCGGTTCTTGGTTTGACCAGTCAGAATATGCGTGGGGAAGTTTCGTTCCCGGCAGACCTTTTCCAGGATCTGCAGCATCTGGACGAACTGGCTGAACAGCAGCACTTTTTGGCCTTCGGCCAAGAGAGGCTCGAGCAATTCGACCAAGGTATCGGTTTTTCCGGAACCGGCGTCGTTTCCCACCAGTTGGGGATGACAACAGATTTGACGGAGGCGGGTGAGCGCGGCCAAGACGTGGATTTTGCTTTTGGACGCTCCCTTTTGCTTGATCGTCTCGAACAGTTGTTCGCGGCTCCGGCGCAATTCGGCGAGATACAGTTTGCGTTGCGGGTCAGTGAGTTCGCAATCGCGCCGCTCGTCGATTCGTTCCGGCAGATCTTGGGCGACCTGCGTCTTCAGCCGGCGCAACAGGAGCGGCCGGAGTTTGGCCGAAAGCTGTTTGCGGGTGATGGTGCGGCGGGATTCGGCGTTTTCCCCTTTGGGCTCGTAAGTTTCCGTAAAGTTGTTCTGAGTGCCCAAATAGCCGGGCTGTACGAAATCGACGATGCTCCAGAGATCAAGCAAGCGGTTTTCCAGCGGCGTGCCGGTCAAGGCCAAACGTTGGTTGGCGTTGAGTTGCTTGGCGGATTGCGTGACCTGTGCCGCAGGATTCTTGATGTATTGAGCTTCGTCGAGGATGACGGCGCTGAATTGAAACTTCTGGAGCTCTTCGAAATCCCGGCGGAGGATTGCGTAATTGGTGATGGTCAGATCGTGCTGCGGAATCTGATTGCGCAACTGATGCCGGGCGATGCCGCTTTCGAGCAGCAGGACTTTAAGATCGGGAGCGAACTTGTTCGCTTCGCGGCGCCAGTTCTGCAGCACGGAAGCCGGACAGATCACCAACACGGGGGCGGGGCGTTTGCGGGAACTCTTTTGGCGGAACGACTCCAATTGATGCGTGATCCAGCATAGGGTCTGCAAGGTTTTCCCCAAACCCATGTCGTCGGCCAGGATGCCTCCTAATTTGAGCGAAGTTAGATGGCACAAGAAGTTGAAGCCTTCCTGTTGGTAGGGGCGCAATTCGGCCTGGATCGAGGGAGGCAGGGGAGTCGGAGTGATGCCGGTGAAATGCTTGATCTTTTCCCTCAGAGCCTGAGTTTTGGCGTTCTTTCCGAACAGGGATAACGCTTCTTCGGGCAGTTGGACCGCATGGATCAGGGAAACTTTTTGGGTTTCGCCGGAGAGGCCTTCGATCCCCAGTTCCGCCATGGTTTCCTGGGCCTTCTGCACGGCGGCGGAGTTCAGTTCCACCCAGCCGGAATCGGGGAGCTTGACGAAGCGGCCGGTGGCCGTTTGCAACAGTTTGATGTCGGCTTCGGTCAACTGAAGTCCTTCCTGTTCCCATTTGGCGGAAACCGAAAGCCAGTCGATGCCGCTGCCGTTCATGACGAGCTTGGGCTTGAGTTTCTTGGGAGCGATGAACAGCCGTTGGAAGGCCGTGTTGCCAAGGTATTCGACTTGTTCCGGCCGTCGGGGCCAAGCCTGAGCCAAGACCGTGAGAAAGTTCTCGTTGTTGTCGCCGCTCCAGACTCCGGGTTCGGGCGTGAAACAATCCAGGGTCCGGAGCCATTGGGTGGCACAGTCCAGCCGGGCGTCGTCCAACAGTTCGGGCTTGGTTTGAGCGGCCGGGCGAGTCGGGGATTTCTTGGTCTTAGGGCGTTTCTGCCATTCGTGGCCGTTCCATTGCCACCGGCTGCCGTCCAAGTCGCTGACGGCTTCCAAGCGGATGCGGATGGTGTCGTTGATCAATTCGAAGATGAATTGCGGCCGGGCCGTATGGCAGGCGCAGAGTTCTTGCCAGTGGTTTTCGCACCCGACGGCTTCCTTGCGAAGGTGAGTCAGAATCCGGCTCGAAAGTTTGGCGGCCGGGATGATCGGCTGACGATTGAGCCGGACGAGCAACTCCGGATCGGGAGCGTTGCGCAACAGGAAGAATTCGTGTTTTAACAGCACGATCGACGGTTGGCCGGCGAAGTACCGGGCGTCGGTCATGGGCCGTTCGCTTCCGTCCGGAAGGTTCAGGATGTGGGCGAAACAAAGTTCGTCGTCCAGTTTTTTGATTTGCGGATGCAGTTCGATCACGCGGCCGAGAAAATTCAACGTTCCCTTTTCGGACGTCAGTTTGAACTTTCCGGTGTCGCCCCACCGGATCAGCCAGTGCAACAAATCCTCGCCTTGCAGCGCCAGGCTGTCCCGTCTGGGATCCAATTTCGGATGGCGGTCGGCCAGCCAGTGAATGAATTCTTGATCCTGATCCGACCATTTCTCCAACTCCCGGCGCCGTTGCGGCAACCCGACGAGTTCGCCGAGGCGAATTCGTTTGTTCTGGCCGCGGCTTCGGGGCAGCACGCATTGCACGATCAGGTTCAATAGCGGCGAGTGGTCCTCGACGGGTGCCGCTTGGCAATGAAACTCGAGGCCGGCCGGCGGTTTTTGAGCCGGCGGTTCCCCCGAGGGGAGTAGCCATGTTTCCAGTTCGGCGTTCCGTTTTTTCCGGGCGCGTGCCGGCGAGGGTTTGAAGAGTTCCTCCCGGTCGGATTCGGTTACTTCGACGAGATTCGGCAGATACTCCCGGAGCCGGGAGGAAAGTTCCTGCACGGGAATCGCCGGTTGCCGTTCGAGCTTGGCGAGCAACTCGGATTCGGGGCGATTCCGGAGCAACAGGAATTCTTGACCGGCCAGCACGAGCGAGGGGTGGCCGGCGAAAAAATTCACTTCGGTCAAGGGGAGCGCTTCCTGTTCGGCGGCCTGCAGTACGAGATCTAGGCAGAGCTGTTTATCCAACCTGACCAACCGGGGCCGCAGTTCGGCCATTCGGCCCCGAAAGTGAAACGGCTTTTCGGCATCCTCGTGCAACAGCCGGTTCCGGTTGCCCCACTGGGTTAGCCAAATCAATAGTTCGGCTCCCTGCAAATCGATGCGGTCCATCGAGGGATCGGCCTGCCGGTAGTTGTGCACCAGCCAGAGGATGAAGTTCCAATCTTCGGAGGGGTACAATTCGCGTTCGTGGGCGGCTCGGGCGATCAGGTCGGTGACTTCGCCCAGATTGCGGTACGATCGGCCGTTGCGGGATCGGGTCAGATTGAGCTGGGTCGTCAGGTAATGGAGGGGAGCGCCTGGGGTTATCGGATGGACCCGGCAAATCACCCGAACCGAAGCCCGGGGCGCGTCCAGATGGAAAGTTTTCGGCGGCAGCAACCATTGCTCCAGGCCGGTTACCAGTTCTTGTTCCTGTTCGGTTTGTTCCAGTTTGGCCAACCGCTCCCAGTTGGTGTGGTCCATCAACTCGGAGGGAAGTTGCCGGTTGGCGCGCAAGAAGAGCATCGCGGTTTCTTCCAAGCGCGACTTGCCGCGGGCGGCTAAGATCCGAGGCCACCAGTCGTTTCCGGCGAAATTCTTGCGGCTCAGCGAGATGCGCTCGAAATAATCGTCGAGCAAAAACAAGGTTTGCTGGGCGTCGGTGCAGTGGGCGAAGCGATCGAGTAATTCCTTGCGTTGTTCCTTGTCCGAACGTGAATCCGAGAGCTCTCGCCGAAGATCCGCCCAATCACCGTAGGTCTTGTCGATCACGACGTGATGGGCGTCGTATTTCGCTTGAAGCGACGAACGATTGTTGGATTGCGACTTGTGGCCTTTGGGCATAATTGATCGGTAACGGATTGGTAGTACGCAACGGGGCCGAAACCGTCAGAGTGCACGACGGCGCCCGTCTTAGGTAACAAGCAATGGCAGGATAGTGCCGAAACACTCAGTGACGATCAATCGAAAAGTCGCACTTTTTCCGAACCGTCAGCACTTCGCAATGAACCGGATTTTAAGAGTGGGCGGAAATTCGTTCCGCCTCGAGTCGTTCGCCGGTAATTCTGCTGCGCTCCGGCGGCGGCTCTTTTTGAGGGCGCCCGGAGGCGCCGGGCTCGGGTCATAATCCGATTCGCGATCGATGCGGTTTCCGAAGCCGGTTCCGTGACGGATCGAATCGCCGAGTCGGCGAGAGCTTTTTCTTCGAGGGCGGAAGCCGAAAAACTTTTCGCCGGTTTGCCGGAAAATCCTGTTGGGATCGGGTGGGCGATCGACGTCGTTTCGGCGGGTCGGCGGCGACGGTCCGGGAGCGCTGACTATACCCGAGTCCGATGGTGAACCGGGGATCGTTCGGGCCGGCCGGCCGCGCCTTGAGAACGTCGTGCCGAAAGCTTTCGTTCGAGGACGCCGGCACCGGCGGCACCGTGAAATTTCCGGTCGGCTTCGTGGCTGCCGCCGGTTTAATTTCGACCGGCGTCTTTCACCCGGGAACGCGAACGGCCCGACCGTGATCGAGAGCAACGAACCGGCGGTTGGCGCTAGCGAAAAAAAAACTTCGCCCGGGAAACCGAAGCGGCGTTCGATCGAGGGCGATCAAGTCATGCCGGGGCGTGGACGACGACGGAACGAATCGGTTCCGATCCGGCGTGAGGTTGGAGTCCGATTCCGGCCTTGACGCTGCGCCTTGGCTGGCCGTTTCCGCCGCCGTTCGTTTTTCTGATTTCGGACGAATCTTTCCGGCAGGAGAAACCGTTGCGGCCGGAAAAATGGCGATTCGGGTGGCGCTCGCGATTTCGCATCTCGGATATTAAAAAAAACTTAAAAAAACTTGTATTTTTGTTGAAAGCCGCCTAATCGGGGACCGGAAGTATGGGGTCGATTCGTAACAGCGAAGTGCTAAGGAGACTGACAGGCGGGAGCTTGGGAGTCCTCTTTTTGCTGCTGACTCTGGGGTCCTACCACCTCGACTTTCATCTCTGGTTGTGCGGACCGGAAGTCGACTGTCTTCTGGTCCACGAGCGGCCCGGTGCCGCAGAAGAGCCGGAATCCGAAGATCCCCGTCCGAAGCGTCCGGACCCGCTAACGCCGTTTTGCCAAAACGGTTTTTATTTCGTGATCGGTATCTCGTCTTGGGAACCGGAACGAAATCCTCCCGAGGACCTTTCCCTGCGCCACCGAAATTTCTTCAAGCAGGGCGAGACTTATTTCGGGGTTTCTCCCCGCTCCCCCCCAGCTTCGGTTTAGACCCTCTGAGTGGCCCGGCCGCAGATTGCGCCGGGATTGCCTCCCGCCTTCGCTGAGCGCAGCAGCGGGAATCGAGTTGGTTTAAGCCTGAACTATGGAATGAACATGAATTTTTGCTCCCACGGGAGCCCGGCCGTGCCGGGATCCCTTCGTGGGAGAACCGCTTTTACTTTGATCGAACTTCTCGTCGTGATCGCGATCATCGCGATTCTCGCGGGATTGTTGTTGCCTTCGCTTCGCGGAGCGAAAGCGAAGGCCAAACAGATCCAGTGCCTGTCCGGTATGCGTCAGGTCGGCTTGGGATTCCGGATGTACTCCGACGATAACCGGGGACGGTTGCCCTCCACCGGTCACTCGAACCTGAATGCCGCCGAAATCTGGATCAGCAAGCTAATGCCTTACCTTAGCAGCTCGGAAGAGATTCGCTTTTGTCCGTCGGACCGGCGCAAGGACGAACGGCGCGACAAAGGAGGCACGAGTTACATTCTCAACGAATATGTCTCCATCCCGGTGTTGGACTCCTTAGGCCGGGCGCAGCACCCGTTGCCGAAGTTCGACCGGTGGCAGTACCCGTCAGAGACGATTTCTCTGTTCGAGGTTTCCGACACCTATGGCTGGAGCATCTATGAGGATCATACTCATTCGCGGGGTTGGTTGCGCGGGTGGAAGCACGTGATCGCCGATATTCGGCCTGATCGGCACCTAGGCAGCAGATCCCGCGAGGACCAAAGCTCCGGACCGGCCAATTATCTTTACGTGGATGGCCATGTGGAAACGATGGACGCCGGCCTTTTGAAACAAAAAATCGAACAGGGCGTTAATTTCGCCCAACCCCCGGAATATCGACTGCAATGAACCATAATCACCTGAACGCCGCCGCCGTCGGCGAAAAACTCGGCGCTTCGAAAGTTTCCGCTGGCCGAGCTCCCTGGGGGAGCTCGCTCGCCGTGCGCGCCGCCGCGGTAATCGCCGTGCTCTACGGTTTAGTGTTTTCGGCTCTCGCCGAAGAGCGGATTTATTTCCCGGCCGGGCACGGCGATATCGTCTTTCAATATCGTCAAAGCGAATGGGAATGGAATTTCCGGCTGGACGATCCGGCGGGCGAGCATTCGCCGAAAGACGTCGTTGTTGAGTTAGGCAAGGGATCCGAGTTGTCCATCCCGGACGACGAGCGGTACCTGTTTCTGGGCGAGGTCGGAACTCCGGTCTGGATCATTTCGCAAGTTTATCAAGACGCCGTGCCGTACCTGGGTTTGATTTACGCTGCGGATCCCCCGGGAGTGTTCGAAAGAATCGTCCTGACGCTGGACGCAGCCTCCGGGCACGGAGATTATTACATGTGGATGACCGACGGCGGCGGACAGGTTTCGGTCGCGATGAATACCAGCGACGGCATTGACGGTGACGACCGCCTGAATCTGCCTGCTTCGGGGCATATCCATCAGGCGTTAGGTTTTACGGCTCCCGGCACCTACTTCCTTTCGTTGCGCGCCGAAGGCATTTTACCCGGTGGCGACGGATCGGTGATCGGCGATCCTCAGACGTACCGTTTCGCCGTGAACGTTTTCGATCGGGGCGAAATCGATCTCGAGGTCGTTTGGGAGGACGGCGAATGGGAACTGGCTCTCTGGCAGGAGGAAACCGAACAGGAATTCGAGCCCGGCGAGGCGGTGCTGCATGCCGGCCCCCGAACGCTGAGTCCGATTCCGGACGATCCTGCTTTCGAGTTTCTCGGGAAGAGCGGGGGAGCCGTGTACGTGCTGCCGCAGGACGAACGTGAAGGGATCCTGTTTTTGGGGATCGCGGGCGACGAAATCCAGCAAGGGACGTTCGGCGGCGATACCGTATCCTTGGATTTGATGTCGGTTACGGGACCGGGCGACGTGTTTCTTTACGCTTCCGACTCGCTGGGTGGGGTGAAGAAATACTTCGATTCTTCCGACGGGTTTTCGGATGCCGACCGGTTTCCGGTCGCCGCCGGAGGCCATGCTCATCAGGCGTGGGCCTTTACCGAACCGGGTTTATACCGGGTGGGCCTCCGGGCCTCCGGCGTGTTGGCCGACGGCGGGCAACCGTCCGCGAGCGAAACGACGGATTTTCTCTTCGAGGTTCTGGGGCCGAAACCTTTCAACGAGGGCGAACTGGATCTGGAAGTAGTCTACGAGGACGACGAATGGGAACTGGCCTTGTTGCACGAGGAAACCGAAACGGAATACGGGGCCGGCGAAGTCGTGCTTCAAGCCGGTTCTCGGACCCGAAGCGTGATCCCGGACGATCCCGCCTTCGGCTTCCTGGGCGAATCCGGAGCCGTCGTGTACGTGTTGCCGCAGGACGAACGCGAGGGGATTTTATTTTTGGGGATCGCGGGGGACGAAATCGAGCGAGGACTGTTCGCGAATGACGCCGTAGCGCTGGAAATGACGTCGGTCACGGGACCGGGAGACGTGTTTCTCTATGCTTCCGACTCGCTGGGCGGGGTGGAGAAATACTTCGATTCCTCCGACGGGTTTTCGGACGACGACCGGTTTCCGGTCGCCGCCGGAGGCCACGCTCATCAGGCGTGGGCTTTTACCGAACCGGGTTTTTACTGGGTAGGACTCCGGGCCTCAGGGATGCTCGCCGACGGCAATCGGCGGGTCATGAGCGAGGAATCGCTCTTCTTGTTCGAGGTCATGGGGCCGGGCGGTTTCGGCGAAGGCGAACTGGATTTGGAAGTGGTCTACGAAGCCGGCGAATGGGAACTGGCCTTGTTGCACGAGGAAACCGAAACGGAATACGAGGCCGACGAAGTCGTGCTCCAAGCCAGGCCCCAAACGCTCGATTTGATTCCCGCCGATCCCGCCTTCCGGTTTTTGGGCGAACCGGGAGGAGCCGTCTACGTCTTGCCGCAGGACGAGCGCGAAGGAGTTCTGTTCCTGGGGATTGCCGGAGACGAAATCGAGGAAGGGCTGTTCGCCCATGACGAAGTGTCTTTGGAATTGGTTTCGATCATGGGGCCGGGCGATGTGTTTCTCTACGCCACCGATTCGTTGGGCGGGTTGCTGAAGTATTTCGATTCTTCCGACGGCTTGTCCGAGGCCGACCGGTTTCCGGTCGTCGCCGGAGGTCACGCCCATCAGGCGTGGGCCTTTACCGAACCGGGCTTTTACCGTGTCGGACTCCAAGCCTCGGGCGTGCTCGCCGACGGCGGAACCCGGATCTCGAGCGAGGAAACGGTGTTCCAATTCGAGGTCATGAAACCGAAAGAATTCGCCGAAGGCGAGTTGGATCTGGAAGTGGTCTACGAAGACGGCGAATGGGAATTGGCTCTCTTGCACGAAGCGACCGAAACGGAATACGAGGCCGACGAGGCCCTGCTTTACGTCGGTCCCGGAACGCGAATTCCGGTGCCGGACAGTTCCGCTTTCGCTTTTCTGGGGCAGGCCGGGAATGCCGTGTATGTGCTGCCGCAGGATGAACGCGAAGGAGTATTGTTTTTAGGAATCGCGGGAGACGAAATCGAGCTCGGGTTGTTCGCCGGGGATGCCGTAGCGTTGGATTTGACGTCGGTTGCCGGGCCGGGCGACGTGTTTCTCTACGCCTCCGACTCGTTGGGAGGGGTGAAGAAATATTTCGATAGTTCCGACGGTTTGTCCGGGGCCGACCGGTTCCCGGTCGCTGCCGGAGGCCACGCTCATCAAGCGTGGGCTTTTACCGAACCGGGTTTTTACCGGATCGGACTCCAGGCCGCCGGCGAACTCGCCGGCGGCGGACAGCGGTCCGAGAGCGAAGAAACCTTTTTCTGGTTCGAAATTAAGGGACCGGAGGAATTCGGGGAAGGCGAGTTGGATCTGGAAGTGGTTTACGAAAACGGCGAATGGGAACTAGTCGGCTTGGACGAGGCGACCGAGCGGGAAATTCCGTTTAGCGACCTGCTGATCCAAGGCGATTCCCGAACGATGATCCCCGTGCCGGATTCGGCCGCGTTCGGCTTTTTGGGTTCGCCGGGCGCCAAGGTATACGTGCTGCCGCAAAACGAAATCGAAGGCGTCGTGTTTCTCGGTCTCGCCGGGGACGAAATCGAAATCGGGATCTTCGCGGACGAAAACGTCCAGTTGCGATTGGTCGGCGTCAGCGGCCCCGGAGCGGTTTCCTTGTACGGAATCGATTCCCTCGGCAGTCCGACGGTGTATTTCGATTCCTCTGACGGGATTTCCGAGACCGATAGCCTAACGATCGGCGTCGGAGCGCACTTGCATCGGAACTGGGGCTTTACCCGGCCGGGCGAGTATCGGCTTTCGTTGCAAGCCAGGGGCAAACTTGCCGCTTCGGGAGAAACCGTCGCCAGCGAGGTAGCGCACTTGTGGTTCCGGTTCGAGAGCGATGGTTTCGCTTTGGAGATCGGAGTCGACGGCCAAGGCGTTCCCTTGCTGCGTTGGCCGTCGACCGCCGGGAAGAACTATCAGATTCAGTGGAAACCCGACGGCATCTTGCAGGATTGGCGTGACCGTTTCGATCCGTTGGTCGGGACGGGAGAGATCATGAGCCGGTCCTTGGAAGAAGCGGCGGGCAGGGAAGCCTACTTCCGAGTCGTCGAACGGCAGTAAGAGTCGCAGGCGGCCAGCGATCGTTTCGGCCTGCGGCCGGCCGGTTCGCTCGATGTAAGGCGTGGCGTTCGGAGTACGTTTCGGCGTTCGCCGGACAGAAGGTCGCTGGGTCAGGCTGGGGACGGCGTTCGAATTGGTGGCGCCGGGCGCTTGTCGGGAAAATCCCGGCAAGCGCCTTCGTCCGAAGCCATTCGGTTAATTTGAAACGCCTTTCGTTTCCCGGAGCGAGGGTTTCGAACTTGACGACGGTCAGGGTGGTCCGCAGGCGATCGCCAGGCGAAGGGCATCCGTTTTTGAGAGGGCAAGGTCAATCCGGTTCGAGCGATTCCATGGGGTGGAGCGCTTCCGTAACATTGCTTTGTCGAGTCGAATCGATCATGCCGCCGCAGGGTGGAGCCGGCGGGATGTTTTCGATGCGAAACGGGGTCGCGAGGGCTCGCCCGGCGAATGGCATCCGAGGCCTGCAAGCGATTGGCGGCAGTCGAGTCCAGGCAGCGAACCCGTCCCTGGTTACTGATCGGAAGTTGGCGCCAAATGGCCTTTGCCCATCGAAGCGCCGTTGAACGCATCGATTTCACGGCCTTCGTCAGAGGGCTTGGGACAGGGGCCGAAGTTGTACTTGATCTGCTTCCAGGTGTCTCCGGGCAGAGCGTCGACGCCTAAGGCGCCGCTGGGATCGTAGCCGCAATGGACCATGCAGTTTTCGCAGCGGGAATCCCGAGCCACGCCGTCCACGACGCCGTATTTTTCCCAGTCGACCTTCTCCAGCATTTCCCGGTAAGTCGGATAATGGCCGTCGGTCATGAGATAACAGGGAGCTTTCCAACCGGCGATGTTGCGGGTCGGGATCGCCCAGGCCGTGCAGGTCAACTCGCGTTTGCCGGCCAGAAATTCCTGATAGACCGGAGTTCCGAGGATGACGAATTTCTTGCCCCATTCCTCGATGCGGGCGAATTTCTCGCGCGTCATTTGGCGAGTCAGAAAGAAATCTTCCGGGTTTTTGCCTAACCGGGAGACCATGTCCTGTTTGGCGGCGTCGTAATCGTAGCCTGGGGATATCGTATGCCCGTCCACGTTCAGGGAAGAAAGATAGGCGAACATGTCTTCGATTTCCTTGACGTCGGTTTCTTTGTAGACGGTCGTGTTGGTGGCGACTTGGTAGCCGATGAGCTTGGCCATCTTGATCGCGGCGACGCACTCCCGGAAGACGCCTTCGCGTTCGACGATCAGGTCGTGAGTGTATTCCAGGCCGTCGACGTGAACGTTCCAGTAAAGCCAGCGGGAGGGAGCGATGACCGCTTTGCCGTTCGCTTTGCCCCGGCGGATGATTTCCGAATCTTTTGTCGTGATTAATTCTTCGTTCAGCAATCGTTCGATCAACGGTTCCTGGGAAGGACGGTAGCTGGATGCCAGATAATCCTTCATTTTTTTGCGCATGAACATCCCGTTCGTGCAGATGTACACGATGCGCGATTGCCTTCTGAGTCCCAGCACCAAATCCTCGATCTGGGGGTAGATCAAGGGTTCTCCTCCGCAGATCGATACCATGGGAGCGTCGCACTCTTCGGCCGAGCTCAGGCAATCCTCCAGCGGCATTTGGTTTTTCAGGCTGGTGGAGTATTCCCGGATCCGTCCGCAACCGGTGCAGGTGAGGTTGCAGGTATGAAGCGGTTCCAACTGGAGAACCAGAGCGAATTTCGGCGTTCGCCGAATCAGCTTATGTTTGATGATGTGACTGGCGATTTTCGCGGTCAGCGCCAGAGGAAATCTCATGACTGGTAGGCCGCCCCTTCGTCAATCGATTCGTTCTGTTCCGGCTCGGAGTGGGGTTCGGCGACCGGAGCGCTTCCTAGCAGGGGGATAAGCACTGAGGCAGGAGAAATGGATTGACTGGCGCTGATGCCTCCGCAACCGGTCAACAGCCAGGCGATCGTTACCAACAGGCAGCCTTGGGCCGTTCGTTGCCATATGACAGTCATGCCGCCAGTATAGGGCGGCGTAGGAGAGGTTCAACTGGATAATGCCTTGGGGCGGATTCGGAAGGTTCGGGTTTTTCGAGCTCCGCTGGCCCGAATGGAACCTGGCCCTTCCGGAACTGGCGTTCCGGTTAGCGGCGTGTCCGGTCGGCGGCGGATTAGCGGGGGCGGCAGTTGGTTGATGGGGGCTCGTTGAATCCACGCCAGTCGTTCAAGACGCACTCTGGATCCTGTTCTCCGAAATTGGCCAGAACTTCGCCGATCAGGTACATCGAACCGCACACTACCAGTACCGTCGCCGATTCCTGGGCCGCTCGGATGCCTTCGGGCAGTGAATCGAACGTCTGGAATTGCGCCCGCTCGGACCGTTCGGCGATGAAATCGGCTAAAGCAGCGGGGGAGCATGATCGTGAACTGTTCACCGGCACGAGGAAAAAGCGGCTGCTGACTTCCAGCAGGCAGGGGAGCCACGTTTCGAGTTCCTTGTCTTGCAGCGCTCCGAACAGAATCGACGGTGAGGCCCGGGGCCATTCCTGTTTCAACCAGACGCACAGTTCGCGGATGCCTGCCTCGTTATGCGCTCCGTCGAGGATGACGGTCAGAGTGTCTTGCCGCAACACTTGCAGCCTTCCCGGCCAGCTAACCGTTTTCAGTCCCCGTTCGATCGCTGCGGGAGCGACCGGAAACGGGTTTTGAAGTCGTTCGACGGTTCGAATGGCCAGGGCGGCGTTGCGGCGTTGGTGCTGTCCGGCGAGTCCGATGCGGTAACCGGTCGTCAGTCGTTCGGCTTCATCGGGCGTGACGAATTCGATCGGGCTACGGAGCTCGAGGGCGCGACGGCGGATGACGGTAGCCGCTTCGGGAGCGGCGCCAGCGCAAAGGCAGGGGATCTCCGGTTTGATGATGCCGGCTTTTTCCCGGGCGATAGCCGAGAGGGAATCGCCCAGCCATCGCGTGTGATCCCGAGAGACGCTCGTGATGATGCTGATCAGGGGAGAAACGATGTTTGTGGCGTCGAGCCGGCCGCCCAGCCCGGTTTCCCAGAAGACTAGATCGCATCGGTTGCGGGCAAAATGCAACAAGGCCAGAATCGTGGTGACTTCGAAAAACGTGGGATGCCGGTCCGGTTCGAAGGCAGCCAATACGAGTTTGATTTCTTCGACCAGTCCGGTCAGTTCTCGCGGCGGAATGGGCGTGCGGTTCACCTGGATTCGCTCGCTGAAATCGATCAGATGCGGCGAGGTGAACATCCCGGTGCGATAGCCGGCGGCGCGGTAGACGCTTTCCAATAGGGCGCAAACCGATCCCTTGCCGTTCGTGCCGGCGACATGGACGAACCGCAACCGGTCTTGCGGGCGCCCGACAACTTCGGCCAGGCGGCGAGGATTTTCCAGGCCGAGCTTGGAACCGAAGAGCCGAAGGTCGTATAGGTACTTCAGCGCCTTGGACCGCGTCATTTCGATTCCTGCCGGCGGCAGGCGGAGATGAATCCCTGAAAGAGCGGATGGCAGGAATTGGGCTTGCTCTGAAATTCCGGATGGAATTGGCAAGCGATGAAGAAGGGGTGGTCGCTGAGTTCGATGATCTCCACCAATTTACCGTCGTTGGCCGAGCCTGAGACGATGAGCCCTGCGGCCTCGAACTGTTCCCGATAGGTGGGATTGAATTCGAACCGGTGGCGGTGCCGTTCGGATACCGTCGATTTGTCGCCGTAGCAGCGGGCGGTTTGGGTGCCGGGGGTCAAATCGCAGTCTTGCGCTCCCAGTCGCATCGTTCCGCCCAGGAGAGTGACTTCGAGTTGTTCGTTCATCAGAGCGATGACGGGATCGGTCGGTTGCGTTTCGAATTCGACCGAGTGAGCCTGTTCGAGTTTCAGCACGTTGCGGGCGAATTCTATGGTGGCGACTTGCATGCCCAGGCAGAGGCCGAAAAAGGGTAGTTGATTCTCTCGAGCGTAGCGCACGGCGGAGATTTTCCCTTCGATGCCTCGGTGCCCGAAACCGCCCGGCACGAGAATGCCCGAGAGTCCCTGCAAGCTGTTGACCGGCTCGTCGGTTTCGATTTCTTCGGCGTCGATCTTGTCGATCTCCACTTGGCAATCGTTGGCGATGCCTCCATGGATGATGGATTCGTAAACCGATTTGTAGGCGTCGTTGAGTTCGACGTATTTACCCACTACGCCGAGTCGGATTCGGTGGCGAGGCGCCGTCAATTTGCGGATGACCTCTTGCCAATGAGTCATGTCCGCCGCCGGCGATTGAAGCTCGAAATGCCGGCAGATCAGTTCGTCCATGCCCTCTCTCTGTAGGATGAGCGGCACTTCGTAGATCGAATGGTCGACGTCCTTTTCTTCGATGACCGCCTGGAACGGGACGTTGCAGAACAGCGATATTTTTTGCCGCAAGTCCTGTTTGATCGAACGTTCGGAACGGCAAACCACGATGTCGGGAGCGATCCCGATTTCCCGGAGTTTGGCTACCGATTGCTGAGTGGGTTTGGTTTTCAGTTCGCCGGCGGCCTTGATGTACGGGATGTAGGTGACATGGACGAATACCACGTTGTCGGGGCCCACTTCCAAGGCGAATTCTCGAATGGCTTCCAGAAAAGGTAGCCCCTCGATATCGCCGGTGGTTCCCCCGATCTCGGTGATGACGATCCGGGCTTGCGATTCGCCGGCCAGGGTGCGAATCCGGTTTTTGATCTCTTCGGTCACGTGGGGAATCACCTGGACGGTTTTTCCGAGGTATTCTCCCCGGCGTTCCTTATCGAGCACTGCCTGATAGATCTGACCGGTCGTCAGATTGTTGAGCCGGGTCAGCCTGGCGCTGGTGAATCGTTCGTAATGCCCGAGATCCAGATCGGTTTCGGCCCCGTCGTCCAGGACGTAGACTTCGCCGTGTTGGAAGGGACTCAAGGTCCCGGGATCGACATTGAGGTAGGGATCGAATTTTTGGAGGGCGACGCTGATGCCGCGATTTTCCAGCAGGGTGCCGAGCGCGGCGGTCGTCAGTCCTTTGCCCAGGGAACTAACCACTCCTCCGGTGACAAAAACGTATTTGGTAGATTCGGGCACGTTCAGGAATGCTTCGCGATTAAGGTTTCCACTTGGGCGATGTCTTCCGGCAAATCGACGCCGACGCTGCGACTTTCTACCTGGAAGACTGTGATGTCGAAATCGTTGTCCAAGGCCCGCAACTGTTCGAGCCGTTCGGCTTTTTCCAAGGGAGAAATAGGGAGTTTTACCAATTTTTGCAAAGCTTCAAGGCGATAGCCGTAGATGCCGAGGTGTTTGAGGTAGGGATATTCTCGCCACGGCGAATCCGATTCGGAGCCATAGACGCAGGGAATGGCGTGGCGGGAGAAGAGCAAGGCTCGACCGCTTCGGCTCACGACGACTTTGGGAGTAGCGGGATTGCGGAAATCCTCCTGGGAAACGAGCGGCGTGGCGGCGGTGACCATTTCCACTGCCGCGAGTCCACGGGCGAGGGTGTCGATGACGAAGGGTTCGATCAACGGTTCGTCGCCTTGAATATTGATCACTCCGTCGCAGGGCAGCCGAGCGGCGACTTCTGCCACGCGGTCGGTTCCGCTGGGATGGCCGGAGCCGGTCAGTTCCACTCGGCACAAATCTTGCGCTTCGTCGACTATCCTTTGGTCGTCGGTAGCGACGATCACTTCGGATAGAGCGGTCGCTTTCCGGCATTGTTCGACGACTCGCCGAATCAGGCTTTTGCCAGCGATCCTGGCTAGCGGTTTGCCCGGAAAGCGGGAGGAGGCATAGCGTGCCGGTATAATGCCGACGATTTTCATTCTGCTGGTTTCGGGGCGGTTAAGAACGAGCGTCCGGCAAGCAGCGCCGGCGATTTCTCGGCGAAGCGCCGAGGCGAATCCGGGACCGCTCGAGAGCGTCGGGCGTTCGGTTTGACGTTATCAATGAGCACGAACGATGGACGGGAAAGAAACCGGAATTCGGCAAAGAAAACCGGAGCGGGCCGGGTATCACGGATCGGAAAAGGTTTTAGCCGGTCGGGACACGGTTCCGGGGTCCTGGTGCAGGGATTTCATGATGCCGAACGTCATCAATAAAATGACGACACTGACCGGAAAAGCCGTCGCGATGGTGGCGGATTGCAGGGCGGGAAGTCCACCGGCGAGCAGCAGCGCCGCGGCGACGCAGCCGATGCCGAGCCCCCAAAAAACGCGAAATCGTTGGGGCGGATTATCGTGGCCCATGCTGAGCATCGTGGTAATGACCAAGGTTCCGGAATCCGACGACGTGATAAACCAGGTGGCGAGCAAGAAAGTGGCCAGCGCCGCCATGGCCCAATTCAATCCGGGAATACTGGTCATCTGATCGATCGTGCCGTACAGCGCCGCCGGCAGGTTATAGTCCTTGACCGATTGGATGATGCCTGCCGTGCCGACGCCGTTTTCGGCGGTCAGTTCCTGATGGATCGCGTTGCCGCCGAAAACGCAGAACCAGAAGAAGGTGACGACAGTCGGGACGAACATCACTCCGAGGATGAATTCGCGGATCGTCCGGCCCCGGCTGATGCGGGCGATAAAGATCCCGACGAACGGAGCCCAAGAGATCCACCAACCCCAATAGAAAATGGTCCAGGCTCCCTGCCAGGAAGCTTCGCCGGGTTCCGAGAAGATTTGAAATCCCATGGGGATGAAGTCCTTCAAGTATCCGGCAACCGTCGTGCCGAACAATTTCAGCAGCCATTGAAAATCTCCCCCGTACAGAAAGTAGGCGAGCAGCAGTAAACTGAGCCAAATGTTCCATTCGGAAATGATACGAATGCCTTTGCCGACTCCGGTCATGACGGAGAAGGTAGCGACGAACGAAATCGTCACGATCAACCAGATTTGGGTCCGTAATCCGGGATCAATTTCAAATAGGAAATGAAGGCCCTGAGCCATTTGGCTGACCCCGAAGCCGAGCGAGGTGGCGATGCCGAATATCGTGCCGAATAACGCGAGCAAGTCGACCAGGTGGCCGATCGGCCCGTAGATGCGGTCCCCGATGATAGGGTAGAGGGACGAACGCAGCGTCAAAGGCAGTTTTTTGCGGAATCCGAAATAGGCGAGGCAAAGGCCGACGATCACGTAGATCGCCCAACCGTGCAGGCCCCAATGGAAATAGGCGACGCGAACGGCGCTGGCAGCTCTCGCTTCATTCAGTTCGGTGAGTTGCGCCCGATCGGCAAAAGGATTGTTGGGATAGCCCCAAGGACTGGAGTTATCGAAGTAGAAAATCGGTTCGGCAATGCCGAAGAACAACAGGCCGATTCCGATTCCGGCCGAGAAGAGCATCGCGAACCACGCGAAAGTGCTGAATTCGGGGCGGCTGTCGTCGTCGCCGAGTTTGATTGAGCCATGGCGGCTGAAGCTCAAGTAGAAGCAAACGAACATCAGCACGGCAAGGATGCCGATGTAGTACCAGTCGAGGTTGAGTTCGATCCAACTGCGAATTTCCGTGTACCATAATTCGGCGAACTCGACATCGAATACCGTGAAGGCGACGAAGAGGGTGATCATCCCCTTGGCAGTGATACCCATGGCGGGATTGAGTCCCTTCCAGAATCCGGTGGACGCAACGAGTGGCGCTGGATTTGAGGTGGAGGGCATCGAGCGGTTCCGGGCCGGTATTAGCGGGGATGGGGGGATGCGATTCCGAGAGACATATCGCCACCTGGGGTTTTTGACGTGTGCGATCGAAAGTCTCGGGGACTGCGGCTTCGTCTGTTGCCCTTCGCCGGGGAAATTAGGGAGACGAACCGGTGCGAGCTAAGAATCGTTTGAATGAAGGCAGGATGTTCGTCGAAACGGGCGGGAGTCAATTAGATTCTCAGCGATCGGACGACGAATTCCGGGAATTCGACCGGTAGCGGAACAGGTGTTCGTTACGGGCAGCATGGCAGAAGTATTTGCCCAATTGGGGTGTTGAAGGCAGGGAAAAGCCTGCGCTACAGAAGCTCTTTCTCCCCGATCCGGAAAAACCGCACGGCCGTTTCTGGCGCCAAGTGTTGTATTTCAAATCCGTTTAAACCAAATATCCCGGATTATTTTTATCCCGGATTATTTTTGGATGCAACAGGAGGAGGACTTAGTTGGTAAGGCGGTGGTCGATAACCGGTCTGAGGTGGCGACGATAGGTCAGGGTTTCAAGGACGGGGACACTTGATTATTCCATTTCTCTACGCCGACATCGCCGATATGATAACGCCGGTCCAAGGACAATAACGCTACTTGCAATCAAACTGCTTGGAAAAAAGTTCCTTGATTCACGCTATCAAAGAGTTGAGGCGCACCAAATAACGAACGAACACGATAAGAAAGCGTGGGACGAAACGACCGATTATCACCAAAATAATCCGGGAAACAACACCGCAACGCGGAATCCCTTCAGTCGATATCCCCGCCATTCGCCCGCACGATCTCCAGCAGTCTCTGAAAGCGATGGTCGTGTTCGAGGTCTGGCTGCACGGCCCGTACGGCACTTAGGCACCTTGCCAGATCGCGGAAGTATCCCTGAGCCGCGTCACCCACGATTCGGTTCAGAAGCTCCAGTGCTGACTCCGGTATCCGCGCATCCAATTGCGCTTTATGAACCGAATGCGCGATTCGATCCGGGTGCCTGAGCGGCCGCAGCCAACACGAGACTTGTGCCAATGCCTCGGGAAATGCGTCCCCCGCCGCAATGCACGCTTTGGCAAAGCTCTCCGAGCCCGATTCCGAAATGGCATCGGGCGTGTTTGGCCAAATCGCCTTCAGGTAGGGCGCCGCCTTGTTCTTCCAGTAGTCGGCTCTTTGATCGCCGACACTGTCGACTGCGCGGGCGAATGTATAAGCCGCAGTGTCGAGTGCGTCCTGGGGCAACGCTTGCATGGCGAGCGCTAATTCGCGCTTTTCAAAGATATCTCCTAGGTCTAACCCTGCGAACGTTACTAACGACGCGTACCGTTCGCGGTGTCGGCCAATCTGATTGTAGTGGTTTGCCGTATCCAGGAACGCCGGCTTGAGCAACTCCATTAAAGGCGGATAGAGTCTCGTCGACCAAAGGAACCCTTCCCATGCCGAGCGTGCTTCCACCTCAGAGGTTTTCCAATCAAACAGTGGAAGCACGGACCGGCTCGTCCACTCGCGATCCACTCTGAACAACGAGATCACGTGGGTTGCCAGCAACACGCGGCCATGCCGGAACTTCGGAATCCCCGTGTCGCAGAGCTGGGTAAACACGTGCCTCGCTTCGTCAGCCAGACCTTGTTGGTACTTAAGGTCGCTTCGGTGCCACCGGTGAAGCAGCGCTTTCGTCACATGTCCCACAGGATGGTTGATCGCACGCCCAACGGGATCGTCGTTCTCCTCTTCATCCTCGTAGTCGAGCGCCAGCACGCGATCGCACAGCGCGAGAAAAATCGCCTCTTGGCCCTCAAAGGTCTTCGCGAGTTTCCCCAACCACCAGCTCACTCCGTGGGAAAGCTCACGCAAGGTCTCCGTCGGCACTTTGACCAGAATCGGGGCTAATTCGCGCCAGCAATGCTCTCGCTGTTCATCGTCTGACCACTGATAAAGCGCTTCGTGCCACCGCGCCGTCGGCCATGTGCCTTCTGTCGCCAATGCAGCCAGAGCCGATGCGGCATCACCAAAGTCAACTCGGCAGCGCTCTTGCCAGTCATCGGGACGCCAATGATCGGGTTCGGGATTCTCGCGGAGCCATTCTACAAGTTCGTCTCGACCACGCGGCACCGTGACGTGGACAAGCAACTCACCGGGATCACACATCCAGATCGAAAACTCATCACGTTCATCCGCGGCCAGCCGCCACCCCGGATGCTTGGCCGAAATCTCGTACAGCCGGCCCTGGGCGGCGGTATTCAGTTGTGCCCCAGCGTAGCTGATCTTGGCCAGTCGCAACCAGACCTCGCTCTCCTGTATCCGTGTCCAGCGCTCCTCATCGATGTCGGGCCTGAACATGTCGCGTGGCGGTCCGGCGAGTATGGCCCGCCCAAGCCTGGACAATCCGTCTTGATCGAGTTGCGGCCCAAAGGCGACCAGCAGTCGCATGGTCTCTCGCTTCGTTTCCGCCGACCAAAGCCACCAATTGTTCTCGGCCAGCAGCCACCCGAGTCCCTGACTTCGAGGAACGATGCCGTGCGGCGAGGCGGCAAAAAACGCCAGGCGACGGAACAGAGGGTAGGGCAATTGTGACCAGGCTTCCGCCATGAGTCGTGCCTGGTTTGGCGACACGGCAGCTGCGGCCCTCCAAGCGTCGCGGTTCAGGTCAATCAAGGCGGTCCAATCTCGGAAAGACGAATTCTGAGCGTGCTCACTGATCGATGGTTGGCTCACGTATGACAAATCGCTCTTGTCCTTTGCCCCGCCAAGCTCGCGCATGAGATCCAGCGCATCGCGAAGCAATCCGGTGAATTCAGTGAGTAGCGTCGGCAGCGTGGAAACCCAGTTCTGGTCACCCGCCAAGTTTTGTAGCTCTCCATGTACGTGGTTTGCCGAGAGAACGATTTCCCAGTCCACGAGCTGCCGAATGCCTCCTGTTTCTTCCTCAACCTCAACCTCATTCTTTTCGAACGGCCTTCGGAAGGGCGCCCGCAATGACACGCGAGGGCTGAGCAAGTCGCGCAACTCCAACCGCATGGTGGTTGTCAGGCCGCTTTTCGCGAAGCGGCCCCGCCATCGAAGAAGCTCGAGGTCCGATCCGAGCTTCTTCACCCGATTGGCTAACAAGAGGCCCCAAAGCGTGCGCATCCGCTCGTGAGGAATCGCGTCAGGCGAATGCTTGCGGATGAGGTCCAATGCCTCGTGCTCTTCACGCTGCTCGAGCCGGGCCAGTTCGTCCAGACGATAGGCTATCTGGTCCGCAAGATGTGCTTGCAGCTCCACTTCTTGCTTTACCAGCCAGAGTAGCAGCTCGGGGTCGTTGAGATGACGCATCAGCCACCTAGTCAAGTGTCGCATCACCTCGTCGAGGCGGCCATCCTGCACACTCCAATTCGCGAGTGTCATCTGCGGAGCCAAGTTGTACGGTGCGGGTTTACGAATCAGGCTGAACGCGAGTTTCTCGTCCCCACCCGTCTTGGGCGGAACGCCGAAGCGGATTAGGTCGGCGTGTCCGAATCGATCCTTACCCAAGGGTTCGAGCCAATCGAGGGCAGGCACCGGATTTAGGTCCGCGAACCGCATGGCGGGAAGACCCGTTGGATCGCTCAGGGCCCACAACATGCGGCTGACAAAGTCATCCTGACTCGTGGCCGTGCCCGGCCGCGCCATGGCGTACTCGACGACGATCCGTTCCTTTCCACGTACGCCGTCCCGGTAGGTGTCGGCCCAAGCACGGAGGGTGTTATGCAGGTAGGCGTGATGACGAAATTCCCGATAAAGAATGGGCGTGACATTCTTGGCGCGCCATTCATTGCCCCGGGTCTCCTTTTTGCGCTTGGAAAAGCTTCCGAACGCAAACATTTCGGGCGGCGATTCGCCGAGCAGACGATCCGCCGCCAAGGCGTCCATCATGTAGCGTAAAACGGGATCATCGATGCTGTAGCCGACAAAGCAAACGACGAAGTTCCGAAGCAGTTCGCTGACGAAGCGCGCTGCCCAACGCTCCGTGAGGTAGGCAAGACCGAAGTCGCCGCTCGAGACGACCAGATTGTCGAGGCTCTTTTCGGACGGGTTCTCGGGTATCAGGCCGTGGAGGTACACCAATCCATCCCAGCGTTGCTTGGGGACGGGTAGCAACGGGGCTTCGAATCGTTCCACAGAAAGTCAACCGTTCGCGATTACATGCTCGAACAGCCGGTCGTAGTTCGTCGTGATCAGTCGAGTGCGACGCTTGCGACATTTCGCTAGAGTCAGTAACGCGTCGTGCGTGGCAGTCGCATTGGGGGCAGAAATATCCGGATCGATTATCTCTGCGATCTTCCGGCGCACGGATTGACGTCCACCGACGAAATTCGCCTCGAGCAAACCCACGGCCGTGTCATAGCGCTTGGATTTGATGGCTGCGGCTTGCACCGGATCCGGAATGACCTCTAGGCCGGAATAGAGTTTATCCACCAGCTCGGTAAATTCTGGCAAGCGAGCAGGACAGGAGATTCCAGCGCCACAGAAAAAGACGACACGGCCTTCTTCGTGCGCTCGCAACAGGCGCTCGGGAACATCTGGACCTTTCCCCACAAACTGCATGTGGATACCTCTGACTTTCCTGTGCCAAGCTCCCAAGCCCTGGAACTGAACCGGTGCAATCGAAACAGGGGCCTTACTCCCGTTGATTACATCACTTCCCGTCCTCCGTGTCACGAATCTTCACGTAACGGCCAGCACTGGTCATCGCACGCCTGATCCACTTCTCACAAGCGGAGCCGCCGCACGGCGACCACTATGGGGTTTCCACCCGCCATTGATTCGCCGGATCGCGCTCCCTGCGACGACGTAACCGTTCCAGCAAACCGTGCCGGTCCGCCTCACGAGCAGTGCTGAACGGCCGGAAAGCGTAGAAACTTGCCGTTCTCGCGGGCCGAACGAGGTGGCGGGGCGGTGGGCTCCACGGCCGGAAGGAAAGCTTATGCGGCGACCGTGCACCGTCTCGATTCTGCCCCCGAACACTCAAGGCACAACAGGGCCATGCGGGGTCACAGCGAGGCCACACTGTGCATCGCCGTCGCTTACGGTATGCTTACGTTTGATGAATGGGCCATGGATCTGGAAAAGAGAAACCCCGTTATCCATATGAAATAACGGGGTTTTTTTGGATGCGGGGGCTCGCAATCACCGAGACCGACATTTGATCGAAATTCCGGTCTGAGCCGTCTTAACTTACTGATCTACCTTGGGAATCCGCATCACTGAGCCATGGTAGTTGTCAACGGCAACCGACTTCCGCGTCAGTACGCCTCCCAGAAAACCTCTAACACACTGCCAGGGAATCGACCAAGCCGGGTTCTGGCTGAGAGCGCTGACCGGGCCGATACCCGGCGTCGTCAGTCGTCGGTCGACCCGCACGCCGCATCGTTCCTGACGATCTCCAGAACCTTCGGCCGCCAAGTGCAAAGCAGAAACCTCGCTTCGCCGCGCTCGTCAATCGGCAGTGGTCTCGATTCTCTCCTTCCAGATCTCGACTGCTTGATTAACGCGGTCGGAGGCAGGTTCAACGTCTTCAAGGTGCGCGCTCAGACAGCCACACAGAGACGCGACGATATCGCGAGCCTCCCCCGCATTCATGCCCATTGTCACGCCCGCCCGGACAAAGTCGCGGGACGACAAACGATTCCGCTTGCCCGCCAGCGAGAGGGCGAGGTGATCGCTCTCGAGGCCCGGAAGGACCCGTGTCGTCACGGCATCGTAGATCGGAGCGAGCCGGACGGATGTGAAATTCTCCGCTCCGTCGGAGGCAACACGCAGAACGGCCAAATTCTTCAAGTGGCAAACGCCATCCGCTATGAGCCAGGCGAGCACGGCACGGCCAAGCAGCACCGCGACATCCGCTTCGGTGTCGCTGGAGACGCTCCGTAGCGCCCGGGCGGCCTGCTCAATGGAACCCTCGTATTTTTCGGAAGGCGCGGCATCGCGAACGGACGCCATGTCTTCCATTGCGACTTTTCGACGGTCATTGCGGTCTCGCCGGATATCGAAGCGTTCGACGAGCAGCGCGTCGGGGAGGTTGCCAGGCATCGAGATCATTGCGTGCGCAACCGTCTCGAACCCGCAGGCCCGGGCCGCCGCCAGACATGCCGCTTCGACGAGAGGAAGGTCTTCGAAGCCGGCTCCCGGCGAAGGCTTGAGGATATGCGTGAAGGCCAGCTCTCCGGCCGGCCGCAACACGCCGGCATGGGAAAGGTTCATCGGCGCTTTGATCTGAACCCTCGACAGTCGCGGCGTCTCGTCCGATGCAAACAGCGCGGACATGCGGTCTTCCAACGTCTCGTCGAATACAGGCGCGGGCCCGGCGTAGCCGCCGGCGAATGCGCCCTCCTTCGTGTACGCTTCGAGGCGTCCCTCCAGCATATCCGCGGGAAGAGTGCGAAGATCGTCCGCGTCCTCGGAGATGACAATGTTGGACATGTAGCGCTTCCCGCTGGATATCAGCTCCAGCTCCGACTTCGGCTTCAGGACGCGTTCAAGCCAGCCTTCCGGCAGCAAGCTCTCGATGAAGGGCGGCAGGCGGCCCGGCGCCCCGGTCCGAACCGGCGTCGCGTCTTCTGTCGCGGTTTGCTCCCAGCGCCAGCCCGATCCGTCATGAGACAACACCCCGATCTTCTCGCCGTGCCATCCGACATGAAGCGCTTTCCCCCGCGGCGGCGCCTCTCGAAGCGGCGTGGCGATGAACGCTTCCGCGCGCCCCGCCTCCGCCCGCCATCCGTTGGCCTCGGCCAGTCGCCAGCACTCCATGATCGCCGTCTTCTTGCCGCCGGCGTTCCAGACGAGCCGCGCGGCGATATCGGCCTGCATGTCGATCGGCATCTCCGCGCCGGCTTCGCTGCGCCGCCGGAAGGATTCCAGATACCGAAAGCGAAGCGTCGAGCGCCGGACCCTCAGGTCACTCATTGGGTCGGTAGTTTGAGCGGTCTCCGTTTCGGGCGCGTCGGGCGCGCGCGTCTGCACGATTTCCAGGGTGCGCAGCCGTGTGCGTGCATTGCGCCGGCCGCTCAGGAACAGGTGCCTGTCAGGCGTAGGCGTGAGCCGCTCGGCGCTGGGGCCGCAAAGATACGTCCTCGGGTATAGATAGGCGGCGATCCGGAGCGCGTGATCGAACAGGACAGCGTCGGCGTCATCCTCCGATGCGATATAGATGCCCCGCATGATCTGGACAAGCCTGCCGGTCTCCATGCCATATCAATCTTTGCAAAAGTAATGTCATAATTGATCAGTAATTTATTAATCCGAAAAATGAAAAATATTTATTTTTTTTGCAACGTTTTTTGTATTGAGAATGTCTATAAAGACGTGAACGATAAACCAACTCAATCTTCTCGTAATCACTATACCTATGAACTACGAACAACTGCGGTAGAAGCTGTTAAAAAAATGGCTCAACCGTAGCTGAAGTTGTCAGTGTAATGGGTATGTCTGCACGCACAGTATTTCGCTGGCTCGTTTGGTTTTCGACTGGGAGTTACGAAGGACTCAAAGACAATCCTAAATCAGGACGTCCCCGTAAGATTACAGAAGAAATGGCTCAATGGTTATACAACGCGGTGACTATGGGAAATCCCAAGCAATTTCAATTCGACTTTTGCCTGTGGAGTCTCAAAACCATGCAAGTGTTATTGAAACAACAATTCGGGGTGTCGGTTCACGTTTCCACCATCAGTCGATTGCTTCATTCTATGGGATTAACTCCCCAGCGCCCCATCCACAAGTCTTACAAACAAAACCAGAAGAAAATCAAACGGTATCTGGAGATGTTTCCAGGCTTGAAACAACGAGCTGAGCAAGAGAATGCCCTAATTCTCTTTTTGGATGAAGCGTCAGTCCGAGCTGATTATCATCGAGGAACCACTTGGTCTCGAATCGGTGTCACGCCGGTAGTTCGAGATGCCGGGGATCGCTATTCGATTAAACTAGTTTCAGCCATATCCGCTGACGGGCAATTGATATTTAACATTTTCAAAGGAAAAATGAATGCCCAGCGTTTTTGTGAGTTTTTATCGAAACTCTCTAAGGATGTGGGACGGAAAATAATTGTTGTTTGTGATAACGCCAGCTATCATACAGCAGATTATACCCAAGAGTTCGTAGCCGAAAACGATAGTATTGAAATGAAATATCTTCCTCCCTACAGCCCTGAATTAAATCCCGATGAGCAGGTTTGGAACCATTTAAAGCAAAGATTAGCTAAAATAATGATACCCAACAAAAAGACGATGCAACAGAAAATTCAAAACATTATGCAATCCATCCAAAAGAAAATGGGAATGGTCCAATCATACTTTAAATTGGATGATACTCGATATATAATTACATGACATTACTTTTGCAATGATTGATATTGGGCGCGGTGCTTGTCGATGGTCTCGCCGACGAGGTGCAGCATTTCCTACTTTTTCGCTTTTTCAAATCGAGAAAGTAGGAAACTCACTACACATTGTCAAGGCAATCAGACTTTCGCGCAGGGTTTTTTCACGCTAATCGCTAGTGGCCCGTGTCACCGATTTCGAGCCATATTCGCTTTTTCCCTTCACCAGAGAGCCGAAACTTCAGCGTCTTCAAAATGAGAAAATAAAGCTGGCTTTTTCATTCTCCGGTCGTTATTGGTTCCTCAGGGACGCCAAAATCAACCTCAAGCTGGTGACTGTTCGATTGGTGAAGAGCAGTGAGCGAAGACGCTGGGATTCGCTGATGGATCAGAACCATTGCTTGGGTTTCAAAGGCTTTGCCGGACGCGGGCTGCGTTATGTTGCCGAGTACCGAGGCCGGTGGTTGGCGTTAGCCGGCTGGCAAAGCGGAGTGTTCCAGTGTCGCCCGCGAGACAAGTGGCTCGGGTGGAAAAAACGAGAGCAGTTTCGTCGGCTGCATTTGATTGCCAACAATACCCGATTCCTCCTGCTTACCGAGCGGGGCGAAGTGCGCAATCTGGGGAGTTGCGTCATGGCCAAAATGCTGCGCCGGCTGAGTGCCGATTGGCAACGGACCTGGGGTCATCCGTTGGAATTGGCCGGAACTTTCGTCGATCCCCGACACTTCGCGGGCACGATCTATCGCTCGGGGAATTGGCGGGCGGCAGGGCAATCGCAAGGCTACGCTCGCAGCAACGGACGCTATACCGCCCGGCACCATATAAAGAAGGAAATGTACCTTTATCCCTTGCGTCCCCAAGCCGGTTCCCGATTAAGGGACCGTAAGGACGATCCGTCTTGGGGCCCCCAGGTGCAACGGGTAGAAACGTCCCCGAAACAGTTGAAATCATTGGTGCAACTGCTCGCGGAAATGGCTGATTTTCGCCGAGCCCAAGGACGCAAACATCGGCTGGAAATGGTCCTCGCTAGCTGCATCTTAGCTCGATTGGCCGGCAAGGTCGGCCCCTTGGCGACTTCGCGTTACGCCCAAAAAATGACGCCAAACCAATTGCAGACTCTCGGGGCGTGGCGCAACGCCAAGGACCGTTACGTAGCCCCGTCTCTCGCGACGATTCACCGGGTCATGACCGAGACGGATCCGGAAGCGTTGCAAACGGTAACTCACCGCTGGGTAACGGCCCAATTGACTCGACAACCCCTGGAAGCCTTGGCTGCTGACGGGAAGCGGATCAACGGAGCTAATCGCAACAGCAAAGACCATTTCGAGACCGTCATCCTCGTGCGCCATCAAGATGCGGTGCCCATCGCCGTTCGCAGTTGCCGAGACCAAGGCGGCGAACAGGCGGCGATGGCGGCTCTCTTGGAGGATGTCGATATCCGAGGAGCCATCATTACGATCGATGCGCTCCATACTAACCGAGTCATGGCCGATGCCATCGTGTTGGTTAACAGAGCCCATTTTCTCTTCACGGTTAAAGAGAATAACCCCGAACTCTCTCAATTTTTGACCAGCCTGGATTGGGATCGAGTGGCCCAGGACCGGTTCACCGAAAAACCGGAGAAAGGACATGGCCGCATCGATCAACGGAGCATTCAAACCTATGAACCCCTTCCCGGAGCCGTCAAATTACCGCATGTCCTCCAAGTCTTTCGGATCATTCGACACCGTCATCATTGGAACGGTGGGCCCGAGACCGTGGAATATGTTTACGGCGTCACTTCGTTGCCTCCGGAAGCTGCCGACGCTCAACGATTGTTGTCACTCAATCGGGGACATGGGACGGTAGAAAACGGCAATCACCGCCGTCGCGACGGGATTTTCGGCGAAGATGATTGTCTCATGCGAACTCGCCATGGGCCGACGAACAATGCCCTCTGCAACAACCTGGCCTTGGCGATCATTCTCCAGTCGGGATACTCTAATATGGCCGAAGCTACTGACGATTTTCAGACGAATCGGAACCAAGGGTTGCGAGCCGTCATGAAAACCACCCCGTTTAAACGTCCGAAAAAACGTCCGAAAAAAAACTGACCCGACCTTCCTGATTATCGACGCTTCCTCCTTGCTGATTCGGTCGGCGAATTGATCGTTTGACCGATACTCGCACCGGTTTAGTCTCCTGTCCGGCTGAAACTCGTCTCAATCGGCAATCGCCGCCTAACTCGAAGCATAATTCGGAAAAACAGTTTTTCCGACGAATCGAAATACTCCGCTCGACACTGAAAAAAACGATCGTCGATCAAAAATTATTAGCATGAAAAAGTCCTGACTTTCGCGTACTGTACAGTTGCAATAGTTGGAATTCGATTACACGGGTTGACTACGAGTACGTGCGGCTCACCGTCGGCGAGGACACCAAAACCATACTGTCCAGCAGCCGCCCAGAAGAGCACGCCCCGGCCGGCGTCCCGGGGGACCTTTCAGGCCAGCAGGCCCTACTCCAGCGCCGCCAGGTCGGCTGGGCCTGCAGCCGGACCGGGAAGGGGACGCTTTCGGGCAGCCCCGGCCAAGGTCGGCGGTGATCACGCGGAAGTTCCGGCTCTCGCGCGCCCAGGTGGACGCGGAGGCGGCCGCGGCGAAGCCGGACCGGTGGTGAGCGGTCTACCGTCTTGGACCGTGGACCAGCAGTGTCGCGAACAAGCAGGTCAAAGATAAGACCGTATGTCGTTCTGCGGCTGGCTTGTGGCGGGGCAGTTCGCCCTACACTGGCGGCTTTCAACGAGGGTTGCTCGTCGAGCAGGGCCTCAAGCCAGGAGGGCGAACCGTGGTGGATTGTAGCGAAATTTTTGTCGGAATGGACGTGTCGAAGGATCGCCATGTCGTGGCGGTGGCGGAGGGCGGCCGCGATGGCGAGGTGAGGTATTATGGAGAAATCGGCTCGGACAGCGCTTCCGTGCGTCGTCTCGTGCACAAGCTGGAGCGGCCGGGCAGCCGGCTCCACTTCTGCTACCAAGCCGGGCCGACGGGCTACGGGCTGCAGCGGTCGATCGAAGGGCTCGGTCACGAATGCGCCGTCATCGTGCCGTCCCTGATTCCGCGCCGACCCGGTGAGCGGGTGAAGACGAACCGCCGCGATGCCGTGAAGCTGGCCCATCTGTTCCGGGCTGGCGAGCTGACCGAGATCTGGACGCCGGACGAAGCCCACGAGGCGATGCGCGATCTCGTTCGCGCCCGCGAGGCGGTGTCTGGAGCCCACGTCGAGGTCTGGGTTGACGGACGCGGCGGTACCTAATTCGTGAAATATCCGGGCTAGTGGATTTTCAGCTTCGACAGCCGGGCGCGGGCGATGCCGTAGCGCGTCTTGAGCGCCATCTCGACGGGCAGCCAGATGCCGGCCTTCTCAACCGGACGATCCAGAGCTTGAGCGGATGCAGCTTCGGCACCTCCATGAAATGGCGGTTGCGGAAGCCGGTGACGCGCTTGGCGTGGAGCAGGCACACGGTCGCCTTGCGGGGCAGCTTGTGCCCTTTCACGCGCAGCGCCTTGCCGTAGCGATGGAAGCTCAGCCGGATATCGATCCGGCGGCGGCCCTCGAACAGATTGGCCTCGTATTTGCAGGGCGGCCCGCCGCGCGGCGCGACCACTATGGGGTTTCCACCCGCCATTGATTCGCCGGATCGCGCTCCCTGCGACGACGTAACCGTTCTAGCAAACCGTGCCGGTTCGCCTCACGGGCAGTGCTAAACGGCCGGAAAGCGTAGAAACTTGCCGTTCTCGCGGGTCGAACGAGGTGGCGGGGCGGTGGGCTCCACGGCCGGAAGGAAAGCTTATGCGGCGACCGCGCACCGTCTCGATTCTGCCCCCGAACACTCACAGCACAACAGGGCCATGCGGGGTCACAGCGAGGCCACACTGTGCATCGCCGCCGCTTACGGTATGCTTACGTTTGATGAATGGGCCATGGATCTGGAAAAGAGAAATCCCGTTATCCATATGAAATAACGGGGTTTTTTTGGATGCGGGGACAGGATTTGAACCTGTGACCTTCAGGTTATGAGCCTGACGAGCTACCGGGCTGCTCCACCCCGCACCGAGGAAAATACGAAAAGCCGGCGACAAGGTCAAGGACTATTATGCTTTAATCTATCGGGGGATTAAAACCGCCTTTTCGCCGAAGCGTCTGGAAATCGACTGCGAGTCCGTGACGCAAGGGAACTTTCTGGGAATCTGCCCGTTGGCGAAGATTTCTTCGGCCGGTATCGAACCCGTGGTGGTCAGTCGGCTCTAACCACTTGGTAGAATCGGGCGGGTATTTGGGGGGCGTTATCGTCGATGATGTCGAACGAGTATTCCCCCTGAGAGGTGGTCGTGGTTTTGATCAAGATCCAATCGGTCAGATTGATAGAAGCATACACCAGGTAAGTGGACCCGGGTTCTCCGTAAATTCGCAATGCCGTACGGTTATCGGGCAATATCCCCTGAAGCCGTATTACCGGATCGCTTCGAGCAGGCCCAGTTCTGATGATCGAATAGTTGTCGAAGAGCATGTAATTGTCTCCGGGCTTTTCGCTGTCGTTAACGAGCCACAAGGCGTCGACCGAACCCAGGCTTAACGCAATCTCATCTTCGGTGATCGGTTGATTGTTGACGATTACGGTTTCGCCGATCACCGCTCGCCAAGTGTTGAGCTGGAAATTCATGTCGACCGACAGATCGTAGAGCGTTTCCGTGGCTAATTGATAACCGGTCGAAACATTCACGTCCGAATCGCCTAACTGATAATTGATCGACTTGTCTCTCAGGTCGAACATGATGGAGAAGAGGTGGTTTGGATTTACCGAAGCGTTGTAGAAGGACCACCCGAAAATGTCGTGGTTGCCGTTTGACGATTCCACGAGTTCGAAAGAAACCCAGAAACTGACGGTCGGGGCGTGAGCGAGAACTGAAGTTACCTCGACCGGTAGATAGAGGGTAGTCAGATAGGAATCGTCCTTTGGGGCGTCAAATCCAAGATAGGCGAAAAAATTCTCCTCTTCGGAAGAGTCGACTAAGCCGTTGCCTCCGGTCCCGTAGATTTGCCAGCCATTCTGTCCCGCGAGGTTATATTCCGGGTCATAGTCTTCGTCTCCTTTGAATTCCGTAGCGTAGATGATTTCGAATATTTCGGTGTCGGGCGTGGCAGCAGAGCCTTCGAACGCCGAATCGCCCGCTAGCGTGAATGCAAAAATCGAAAGCAGAGAGCGGAACCCGATTTTCATTTCCCCAGGTTGAATCGAATTATTTATTGGAGGTGCTCGAATTCGACGAGGGCCCGGAATTGGATGAATTCCTGCTTGGCGGAGTGGAGCGCGAAACCGAAGGCGTGCTGCTTCGGGACGGAGTCGGGCGTGAGATCGTAGGCGAACTGGACCGCCGGGAGTTCGAGGAGTTCAACGACCGCTGAGTTGAGGTCGACGGCCGGTTGAGGGCGCTGCTTCGGGACGGAGTCGGGCGCGAAACCGAAGGCGAGCTGGACCGCCGGGAATTTGACGGGTTATAGGATCGTTGATTTGAGGTCGACGGTCGGTTGAGGGTGCTGCTTCGGGACGGAGTGGGGCGCGAAACCGAAGGCGAGCCGGGCCGCCGGGAATTCGACGGGTTATAGGATCGTTGATTCGAGGTCGACGGTCGGTTGAGAGTGCTGCTTCGGGGCGGAGTGGGGCGCGAAACCGAAGGCGAACTGAGCCGCCGGGAATTCGACGGGTTATAGGATCGTTGATTCGAGGTCGACGGTCGGTTGAGAGTGCTGCTTCGGGGCGGAGTGGGGCGCGAAACCGAAGGCGAGCTGGGGCGCCGGGAATTCGACGGGTTATAGGACCGCTGATTCGAAGCCGACGGTCGGTTGAGGGTGCTGCTTCGGGACGGAGTCGGGCGTGAGATCGTAGGCGAACTGGACCGCCGGGAATTCGAGGAGTTCAACGACCGCTGGGACGAGCTCGACGGCCGATTGAGCGCACTGCTTCGGGACGGTGAAGGACGTGAAACCGAAGGCGAACTGGGGCGCCGGGAATTCGATGGGTTATAAGACCTCTGATTCGAGGTCGATGGCCGGTTGAGCGCACTGCTTCGGGACGGTGAAGGACGTGAAACCGAAAGCGAACTGGGGCGCCGGGAATTCGATGGGTTATAAGACCGCTGGGTCGAAGTCGATGGCCGGTTGAGCGCACTGCTTCGGGACGGCGACGTGCGTGAGACCGAAGGCGAACTGGTTCGCTGGGAATTCGAAGAATTCAACGATCGCTGGGTCGAAGTCGACGGCCGATTGAGCGCACTGCTTCGAGACGGTGACGGACGTGAAACCGAAGGCGAGCTAGGTCGCCGGGAACTCGAGGAGTTCGCTCTCGTGGGAGTCGAACGGGAACTCGAAGGCGTGCCGGGGCGTCGGACGGCCGGCGTAGGGGAAGTACGTCGCGGCGAGGTCGAGGTTAGGCTGGGTCGGCTTCTGGAAGGCGAGGGAGTCAAGGTTCTGCTACTGGAGCTATCGTTTCCTCGCGACGTTTGGGGAATGCCGGTTCGTTGTAGCTCGCTGTTGCGGGCAATGAACCTGTTGTAGCTGGGTCTCGAAGCTTGACGAGTCAAAATCGTCGAGGCCGGAGCGGCCTTGGTTTTGGTGATTTGGGGACGGTAGACCGGCACGGCATCTTCCGTGCGATTTCGGGAAGAAGGCCGGGCGATCTGTTTGGAGTCGCCAATGTCCCGCAAGACTACTTTCCGAATGCTGGTCGGATTGCCGTTTGAAATAACGTCGCGAGAGATCCCCTGATTGACGATCGTGTTGTTGTCGCCGACGATGTAATTGTTGACGACTGTCGAGTTGTTGAACACTTGCTGGACTTGGTTCGAAGCGACTTGTTGGCGTTGGTTGTGCGGCCGATGGAATTGTTTGCGATCGACGAAAGCGTAGTGACGATGGCTCAAGCCGAATCCGAACCCGGCGCTGATCCGCGATCCCTGCCAAGTGAATCCTATCCCCGAAACGAATCGGGAGCGGGGGGGCAGGGGAGCCCAGCCGCAATACGAGTCGGTATAACGGAAGGAAACCCAAGAAGGCCCCCAAACTTCTCCCGGAACCCAAATCCAGCCATACGAACGGTGCAGGTCCCAGCGCCCGTAATGAAACGGGGCCCAGCCCCAGGAATAGTCGGATTGCCAGTACCAACCGGCGTCGGTGTAAAGCCAATGGCCATGGTCGTAATAGGGGCGCCAGTGAACGTTGACGCTCGCGACGGTCGGTTGCCAGGTCCAGCCGTAGCTTTCGGTGTGGATCCACGAGCCGTAAGGGGATAGGGAATCGTAGAATAATTCGGTAGTGACCGCCGGAGCTCGTTGAATGACTACCGGTTTGGCCGTAGTAGCGTTCTGGGCCGCCGGTTGCCCGGGTTGTCCGTTCGCCGTTTGAACGGTATTATGTTGTTGGTTGGTCGGCGGGGCGGCCGGCGCTACGGCGACCCCGAGGTGTTCGTCCTGGCTGATCATCGCGGTGATGATTTCGGCGGGGACCCCCAGATCGGTTAAGTAAATGATGTTATCGGCCGATAACTCGAACGGCGTTTTCGAACTGTTGATTTGGGCAAGAATAACGTCGTTGCTGACCTGCGACTCGTACATTTTCAGTACTTGGGAGGTCGAATAGGAGATTGTCTCGATCGGGGTTTGGAATTCTTCCGGCGCCGGTTCGGCAATCGGAACTTCTTGGCCGTCGGCGACCGGAGGAGTGACCGTCTCGGTTTGTACCACGGGGCCTGCCGAGTTTACGGGAGCAAGCGGGTTTACGGGAGCAGGTGGAGGCGGAGGGACGACTTGCACGTTCGCCGGATCCAGTTGGGGATGCGCGCAACCGAACAGCACTGCCACGCCGATCAGTGCGAAACAGTGAGCGATGGACTTTCTCATGGGTTTGGAGTGATTTGATTCCAGCCTAGGGCCTTGGTCGAGTAATAGCAAAGTAAACTTGGCGCTAATCTGACGGGTTGCCGCTTTTCCGTTCGTCTGCGGAAAACCCCGAATTGGGCCGTTCTATAGAGGTACACGGAAGAACGCAGCGAAAGGGGACATTTTTTTTCGGAATTTATTTCGAGGATTCAAAATCTTCCGGTCCGGGGCGAGCGGTTCGAAAGCGGTGGTGCGGGGATCCGGCAATGGGAATTCGATTCTTAGGCGATGATTTCGACGAGCCTCCGATCATCGATCGTCAGTCAGATTGTCGGCACGCCCGACATTTCCGAGGGGGACGAAACGAGCGTCGGCGACCGGCGAGCCGAGTCGGCTCGGCTCCGCGCCTCGAAGTCTGGTCGGCAGTTTTTGCGGCTGGATCCGTCGGTTAGGGCGAAGCTGGTTTTTTGTGGTTGATCCACGCGGTAAAGAAACCGGCCACGGCGCCGCTCAGGTGACCTTCCCAGGAAACGCCTTCCTGGACGGTGAACAAACTCAACAGAATCCCGCCGTACCCGACTAGCACGAAAACGGAGAAGAGCAGCGCTTTCCAGCACCTCATCCAGATTGCAGAGATAATCAGATAGGTGACCAAACCGAAGACCAGTGAACTGGCTCCGATATGCGAACTGACCCGGCCGATCGTCCAAGTTCCGACTCCGCTCAGAAACCAAATGAGTGCCAGGCTGCGGGCCGGATAGTATTGGCGATTCCAGAATAAAATGACCGACAATACGAAAAGCGGGATCGAATTCGCGAACACGTGGGAGAAATTTCCGTGGATGAGGGGGCTGGTAGCGATCCCAATCAGGCCGAATAGATCTCGGGGATAGATTCCGAAATAACGGTGAAGCCCCAGATTCAGCAATTGATCGACGAGGGTGATCGTGAACAGGATTATCACGATGGCGAAACTGCATTTCACGGCTTCGACCAATTTGTTCCATTCGCTTGATTTAGTCGGTGGCAATGGTTTTTTCCTTGGCTTGAGTTTCTCGGGCGGCCCGGCCGCGGTTCGCCCGAGTTTGGCTTTGGGGCGCCGTTCGATCAATCGCAATTCGCAACGGGCGAACGGGAGTGGTTATCGGCCGGCCGGTCTTCGGCGGCCTTTGATTCGTGGCGTGGGTTGGGTTTCGGCTTTTCGATTCACTCCGGCTTCGGCAATCTGCCCGGTGACTGCAGGATGATTGGGCGCGGCAAAGATTATCCGTTGATCTTCGGTGTCTTGGGAACGGGTTTCGCCAGCCTGAGCATTCAGATCGTTTGGACCCGGCAACTAGGCGTTGCCATGGGACTGGAAACTCCGGCTATCGTCGCCGTCGTCGCCGCTTGGATGGGGGGACTGATGCTGGGTTCGCTGGCGAGCTCTGGGATGTTGGCCGGCAAGAGGTCCCCGGTCGTTTGGTTTGCGTTCCTGAATTTGCTCGTGAGCGCTTGGGGCATAGCCGTGCCGTCACTCTTGGCCGCCTACGGGCATCAATGGCTTTCCGGACCGGGAGAACCCGAGTGGGCAGGCATTTCGTCTCTGGCGTCGTTCGGGACGATTTTCGTGGCGTTCTTGCCCGTGACGGCGTCTTTGGGCGCCGCGTTGCCTTTATTGGAACGCATGTGGCGGTCCCGGGAAAGCCGTTGCGTCGGCTGGGTCTACGGCATTAACACCGCCGGGGCGGTGTTGGGGGTGTTGGCGACCGCCTTTTGGTTGATTCCCCAATTCGGATTATTGCGAACGTTGCTGGTTACGTGCTGCTTGAGCCTGGGTTTGGCGGTCGGCGCTTTGGTCCTGAGAAGGCGGTACGCCGTCACCCGCGGCGAGCCGGCCGGCGAGGGAAAAAAGCGATCCCTGCCGTCTTGTGTCATGGCCTTGGCCTTGGGATTTGCCGGCGTGCTTTGGCAACTTTCCTGCGTGCGCATCCTATCCCAAAGCCTGGAAAATTCGGTTTATACCTATGCGGTCATTCTAGCGGTTTATCTGATCGGCCATTCGTTGGGCGCTTTGATTTATCAGGCATTGGCGAAGCGGTCCGGGCAGCGGGTTCTATTCGGATTCGGTTTGATTCTGGCGGCATTGGCGGTGGCGTTGAGCATGCAGCTCATGGTTCGAGTGCCCGTGATCTACGATGCCCTGTGGCAACGAATGGGCGGCAGTCAGGCCGGACTCATGTTCGTCGAATTAACGGTGTCCAGTTTGGTTTTGCTGCTGCCGGCGACGGTAATGGGGGGATTGCTGTCCCGAGTGTTGCAATCGGGAACGGAACGATTTTCGGGAATCGGAACTCTGTTGTTCTGGAGTTTTTTCGGGGCCTTGCTGGCGCCGCTTTTGTTCCACTCGTTGTTGCCGTCGGCCGGAGTCCGCTCTTTTTTGATCTTGGCGATCTTGGTTTATTTGGGGCTGACTGCGTTGGTCGAATTCCGTTATCGCCTGTGGGGTTGTTTGCCGGTCGCGCTCTCGCTTTGGGGGACGCCGAACTCGACGACGCTCTTCGGATTGGAAGGGGACCGGTCACAATGGAAACTGACGGAAGGCCGTTCGGCCGTGCTGGCGGTCAAGACCGACGAAGCGGGGGAAAAGGAACTTCTCGTCAATCGCCGCTTTCTCATGGGCGGCACGGGCGCGGCCGTCGCCGAGCGCCGGCAACTTCATCTCCCATTGCTCCTTCACCCCCGGCCGTCCCAAGCGTTAGTGCTGGGAATCGGCACCGGCATCACTCTGGGCGCCGTGCGCCATTACCCCGAGTTGAAGACCGACGCCGTCGAGTTGTTGCCGGAACTTTTCGAGTTGCTGCCGGAATTCGCTCCGCATAATCGTTTTCCCTGGCCTGCGGAAAAGGTGGCCGTGCAGGAGCGGGACGCTCGGCGGTTCGTCCGTCGTGGCGAGGGTGACTATCACGTGATTCTGGCCGACGTTTACCATCCTGCCCGAGACGGAGCAGGCTTGCTGTATTCTTTGGAGCATTACCGGTTCGTTTCCGGCCGGTTGGCGCCCGAGGGTCTCTTTTGCCATTGGTTGCCGGTCGCCCAGTTGGACCGCGAAACGTTGCGTTGCGTGATTCGAACCTTCAACGCCGTCTTCCCCGAGTCGAGCGGTTGGTTGTTGAACGATAATCTCGCTAGCCCGGTACTGGGTTTGATCGGTTCGGCCGAACCGTTGGAAACGTTCCGGAGCCGATCGTTCGATCGTCCGAACGGCGCCGCATTGCGAGAGGAGTGGAAGCAGTGCCGGCTGGATACATTCGAACGGGTTTGGGGAAGTTGCTTCGTCGATCGCCGCGCTTTGGAACGCTTTGCCGGCCAAGGCCGGTTAAACACCGACGACAATCAATATCTCGGTTACCGGGCGCCTTTGATTGTGGCCGGCGACGCTTTGCGTCCGACCCGGATCCTTGAGGAATTGCTGGCGTTGCAAAACGAATCGGGCAGAGTGCCGCTCGAGGGTTCGGGATTCGAAAGCTTGCCGGAGCGAACGCGCTCCTGGTTGCGGGCGCAGCCCCGGTACCGGTCGGCGCAGATTTCGTTGTTGCGAGGCGACCGGGATGCGGCGGCGGCTCAATTGTTGCAAAGTTTGCGGCAATGCGCGGACCACGCTCCGAGTTATGCGCAAGGCATCGCCTTGGCTTCGCAACAGGCGCAGGTGGATCCGCAATTTTCGGAAACGCTGCTGTCGAACTTGAGAGACGTCAAGCCGGAGGAACCGTTGGCCGGCCTGCTGTTGGAGCGGCTCCGAACCACGCCCTGACGCGCGACCGGGGAGAGCCGGAAATCTCCCGGATTATTCGATCCAGACTTCGTCCCCGGCTTGCGCGTTGCCTTCGAGAATGTCGGCGGCCGTGGTCTGTCCGTAGGTCGGGCCCGTGACCCGGACGCGAGCCATCTTTTGCCCCTGGCGGTAGAGAAAGAGTAATTGACCCGGTTCGGGCGGCGACTGCAAAAAGAATTCCAAGATGACGAACCGCAGTTCGTCGGCGACCTTGACCACCGTTCCGTTGCCGTTGGTGACAGGGAAAATGCGCGGCGCCGCTTCCCCCGCCACGGCGGCCGTCTTCGGAGCTTTTCCGCCGGCGCCGTCTCGGGAATCCTTGCGGCAGGATCCGGTCAAGAGCGCCACGATGCCGAGGAGCATGAGCCATCGCATTATGCCATTTAAACAGATTTATTCCGGTTGTCAAACGGCAACCGCGTCGAACGGTTTTTCTTGTTCGGGGAAACTCAGGCCGTAACTTCGGTCCGATGAGAATTCTGTTCGTCGGTGATATCGTCGGGTCACCGGGCCGCCGCGCGGTCCGGGAGTTGGTGCCGTTGCTTCGCATCCAACACGAAATCGATCTCGTGATCGCCAACGGAGAAAATTCCGCCGGAGGCTCCGGCATCACGCCCGAAACCGCGGCGCACATTTTCGAATCCCAGGTGGACGTCATCACCTCGGGCGACCATCTTTGGGACCAGCGGGAGGTAATGGAGCTGCTGCGGCATGAACCCCGATTCCTTCGCCCGCTTAATTATCCGCCCGGCACGCCCGGACAGGGCACGGTGTTTTGGCCGGCGTCCGGCCCGCCGCGAGCGGCGATCGTCAATCTTCAGGGCCGCACTTTCATGCCGCCGCTCGATAATCCTTTCCTGGCGATCGAAGCGGTGATCGATTCCTTACGCCAGACGACTCCGGTAGTTTTCGTCGACATGCATGCCGAAGCCACTTCGGAAAAGATCACCATGGCTCGTTATCTGGACGGCCGCATCAGCGCTTTGGTCGGCACCCATACCCATGTCCAGACCGCCGACGAACAGATCCTTCCGGAAGGCACGGGTTTTCTCTGCGACGCCGGATTCACCGGGGGGCAGGAAGGCGTGCTGGGGCGCGAGACCGGACCGATCCTCAAACGCTGCCTGACTTATCAGCCGCAACGCTTCAAGGTGGCCAAAAAGCGAGTCGTGCTTCACGGAATCCGCCTCGAGATCGACGAGAAAACCGGAAAGTGCCGCTCGGTTGAACGGGTAGCGGAGCCGTTGCCGCCCGAGTGAGGCCGTGCCGTTCGGGGCGGCGGCGACCGCCGGGTTTAAATGATTCCGGCGGGGACGACGCCCCGCCGGAATCTGCGCTTCGAATGCCGTTCCACTCCGTTAGGCGAACAGGCTCGTGACGGGCTTGGCCTTGACCAGTTCGCGCGGTTGATTCAGATGGTTGTACACCAGCGTTTCCGGATCGATGCCCATCGAGTGGTAAATGGTGGCCAGCAATTCGGCGGGATGGACCGGATCTTCCAGCGGCGCCGAGCCGGTCTTGTCGGACTTGCCGTGGACATAGCCCCGCTTGATCCCGCCGCCGGCGATGCAAGCGGTGTAGCAGTAAGGCCAGTGATCGCGGCCGTCGTCGCTGTTGCCGTTGCCCGACGTGCTGACTCCCCGCTGCGGGCTGCGGCCGAACTCGCCGACCGCCACCACCATGGTTTCCTCCAGCATGCCGCGCTGATCCAGGTCGGTGAGCAACCCGGATAATCCCTTATCCAGCATGGGGCCGGATTGATTCTTCATGCGGTTGGTCAGCCCGACGTGGACGTCCCAGGAGTGGTTGTCCGAGTTCGCCACCTTGGGCCAGATCACTTCGACGACGCGAGTGCCGGCTTCGACCAGCCGTCGGGCCAGCAAGCAACTCTGTCCGAAAGTGTTGCGGCCGTAGAGATTGCGAATCGCTTCCGGCTCCTGCTCGATGTCGAACGCGTTGCGCGCCCCCCCGGAAATAATCAGGTTCAGGGCGCGTTGGTAGTACTCGTTGAGATTGTATTTCTCCACCGCCTTGTCGATTTCCGGCATGGCTTCGTTGACCGCGTCGCGCAGGCGGGCCCGCCGGCGCAACCGGGCCGCGAAAACTTCCGGCCGCATCTGCAGATCGTCGGTTTTCAGGCGGTCCAACTTGGTCATGTTCATGTCGTCGCCTTCCGGATACAGCGTGTAGGGATCGTAAGCCTTGCCGAGGAATCCGGCCGTGCCGCCTTTGCCTACGACATTGCTTTCCTGCAAGGGGCGGGGGAGCATGACGAAGGGCAGCATGGGTTCTTTCGGGGGCTTGAGGCGGATGATGTTCGACCCGAAATTCGGAAAGTCCTTCGGGCTGGGCGGTTCCAACTGACCGGAAGGACTGACCTTGTCGGTAGTGTAACCGGTCATCATCTGGTAGATGGCCGCGGTGTGGTTGAATAGGCCGTTGGGCGTGTAGCTCATGGCCCGGAGCATGGTGAACTTGTCGTTGACCTTGGCCAGATGGGGCAAAATCTCGGTGAACTTGGTGCCGGGGATCCGGGTGGAGATGGGGGAGAAAGCGCTCCGGACGTTATCGGGAACGTTTTCCTTGGGATCCCACAGGTCCAAGTGGCTCGGCCCGCCCTGCAAATATAGCATGATGATGTTTCGCGCTTGGCCGAACCCGGGGCCGCCATGGCCCGAGCTCGCCAGCGACTGCATCTGGAATACCGATCCTAAGGTGAGTCCCAGGACGCCGGAGCCGCCGATCCGCAACAGGTCGCGGCGGGTGAGTTTTTGTTCCGGGTCGCAGAGGTCCGTGTTGAATTCGCCTGGTATCCGTATCATGTTCGCTCCTTGGTTAACCGGTCAACATACTCAGATTGTCGGGCCGTGACAAGTAAATCTCAGGTTCAATAATTGAACAGGAAAGCCGGATTGTTGATCAGGGCCCAAGCCAAATCCTGGGCGCCGGTCAGCCGTTGGTTCTTGATTTGCGCGGTGCTCAGTTCCACCGCCCGCCGCAATTCCCGCAATCCCGGGTCCACGGGCAACGGTTGCTTGGCCTGTTCCAGGTTTTGCTTGAGCTCCGGTATCCGGGGATCGATCGGACGCTCCTTTTGAACTTCCTGGAGCGCCGCTTGCAGTTGTTTCAGTTCCGGATCGAACTTCTTGAAGAAAGCGGTCAGCGTTTCCGTCTGCTCTTCGGTTCGCTCGGTTGCGCCGACTTCCAGGATGTCGGCGATGGATTGCGGCACGCCGAAATCCAGTGGCTTGGCGGCGGTGGCGAGCGACAAGCGGAAACGTCCCAAGCTGTGTTGGCCGCTGCGGTAGTCTTGTTTGATTTTGAAGGTCAACAGGATCGGCTTGCCGTCGCCGAAGGGTTGTTTGGCTTCGAAAATGGCTTCGTGCGCTTTGCCCACTTGGGGCGAAACGGCCCAACCGTCGTCGTTGTCGCGCGACTGGTTGTTAATGGCTTCGGCGACGCCGTAGCTGCCCTGGCTGAAATCGGCTTGGGCGTTTTCCAACGGCACTCGAGTCAGTTTGCCGGGGTCCGAAGCGGGAGCCCAATAGAGTTCGAACTCCGATACCACGAAGTTGCCGTCGTCGGCGCGTCCGGGGCCTTTCTTCGGTAACGATTCGTCGGGAATGGCTTCCAGCTTGACGCCCGAGATGGCTTTCCGGCTCGTGCGGGCGACGAGTTCGTAGACGCCCTTGCCGTTTTCGCCCGAGGCGATCACGGACAGGTCGCGCTGCAAGACCAACAGAGCCTTGTTGCTCGCTTTGAGTTGGTGCGGATCGACCGGGGCCCAAGCCGTGGCGCGGTCTTCGGACGATTCCCATTTCGCCAATGCCGAGGCGATGTTCTCGTGGTAGTCGGCGATTCGTTGTTCCGCCTGCTCGATGTTCGTTTGGCGTTGGGCTTCCGCTTCCTCCTCCCGGGGAGCGATCCGCTTTTCGTAAGCCGCGAGTTCCTCGGCGGCCAGTGCGATATTGCGTTCCCGCTCCGCTTCGCGCTGGGCGACGGTCGGGGCGATCTGCTTTTCGTAAGCCGCCAGGTTTTCGAGCAGCCGGTCGTGCTCGGCTTGCATGGTTCCGAGGATGGATTTCGCCTGTTCGATTTCTTCCGATTCGGGAGGGCGGTTGAGGATGCGCAGATAGATTTCCTCGATCATCCTGGAGTCGTTCGGTTCGTCGTCGACCAGTTTGGTGATGGCGTTGTCGGCGTCGCTGATCGCCTCGTCGACCGTCGGCCCGCTGACCAGCGACATGATGGAACCTAACTGGAGATCGTTGGAGCGTTCGCATTCGCAAGCGCTTTCCCGGGGCGGTCGGCCCAAATTGGCGAGGAACCCGTCTTTGAGTTTGACGCCGACGTCCGGCAGCGCGGACGCCCGGGTGCCCCGCGGCACGCCGGGGAAATTGGAACGGGCCCCGGTGGCGTGGTAAATGGCGTCGTAGAGCACTTCGGCTGGCAACCGCTTGGGCATCATGCGCGAGAAGTTGACGGTGTCGTCTTCGTTCCATTGGTTGGCCTTGATGCTCAACTGGTAAGTCCGGGACGTGCAGATGGTGCGGAGCAAGTGCCGTGCATTGAAACCGCTGGCGATGAAATCATCGGTCAGCCACTGGAGCAATTCCGGGTTGGTAGGAGGATTGCCCGCCCGGATGTCGTCGATGGGTTCGATGATTCCGACGCCGAACAGATAGCCCCAGACGCGATTGACGTAGCTGGTGGCGAAGTAACGGTTGTCGTCTGAGGTAATCCAGTCGGCCAGCCGTTCGCGGCGGGTGGCTTCTTCCGGTTTTTCCAGCGATACCGTCACCGGGAAGGGGAAGGAAGGCGCGGAGATTTTCCCCGTGCGCTGATGGGTCACTTCACCTTGACCCTTGTCGTACACCTCTTCGTAAAGGGGTTTGCTGCCTTCGACCGCCGTGCCGCCGATGCGTTTGTCGCCGGCGGACTCGTCCCGCTTCAATCCGACCTGGGCGAAAAAGGCGGACATCTCGTAGTATTGGTCCTGGGTCCAGCGCTCGAAGGGATGATCGTGGCATTTGTTGCAGTTGAACCGGGTCGCCAAAAAGAGATGGGTGGTGTTCTCCATGATCTCTTCCGGATTGCGGAGGATTTTGTAATAGGAAGCGGCCGGATTTTCCCGGTTGGAACCCGAGGCGGTCAAAATCTTGTGGGCGAATTCGTCGTAAGGCGTGTTCTGTTCGATTTCCTGGTGGATCCAATCCCGGAACAGCTTGGCCCCTTCCTGGCCCAAAAACTTCCGGTTGACCTGAAGCAGGTCGGCCCATTTGTTGGACCAGTGGGCGACGAAATCCGGATTGCCGATCAGGCGGTCGACGAGTTCCTCGCGTTTGCTCCGGGAGTCGCGTTCGTCGCTCAGGAATTGCCGGATGGCTTCCGGCTGGGGCGGCAATCCGGTGAGATCCAAATGGACGCGGCGGACGAACTCGAGATCCGTGCTGAGGTCGGAGGGCAGGATTTTCATGCGCTTCCATTTGGACGCCGTGAATTGATCGATGGCGTTATAGGTTTCGGGCTGCTGCCAAACGAATCCGCTGCGGTCGCCCATGACGGTCATGGTTGTAGCGTCGTAGGCGCCTTCGTACCGGGCGAGAAGCGGCGCTTCGCCGCGGCGCACGGTCGTGACGATGCCGTCGTCGCCCGTGACGGCGATTTCTCCGTTGCCGGTTTCGATGAAGGCTTCGGCGGTGACGTCGCGCTGTTTGCCGTCGGCGTAGGAAGCGATCACGCGCATTTGCTGACGGTCGCCGATGTCGTTCACTACCGGATTTTTAGGATAGAGCCGAATCCCGGTCACGCGGCTGGCGGCGACATCGAGTTTGGCTCCCTGGCCGATCCAGGCCTTGAGGATCTCGTAGTAGTTTTCTCCCGGTTTAGTGAGTTGACCGCCTTCGTGAGGTACGCCGCCGGTGGCCTTGAGCAGCATGAGGCTGTCGTCGGGCGAGGCGAAATTGACGCGTCGTCCGGCATGGTCGTCCACGAACGCCCGCACGTCGAAAATGGGATCGTAGCCCCGCAAGGAGAGTTTGAATCCGTTGCGTCCTTCCTTGGAGCCGTGGCAGGTGCCGTTGTTGCATCCCAGCGTGGAAATGACCGGCGAGACGTCGGCAATGTAATCGGGGACGAACGGTTGGTCCAAATCGGCGATTCGGACGGGGACGGAGAGGGTTTCCCCCTGAAAATCGATCGAGAGCGTTCCGTTCCCCTGTTTCTTGGGGGTGACTAAGCCGTCCTCGGAGACGGCAACGAGGTCTTCGGCGCCGGATAAAGCCGTGGTGCGGGTGATGTCTTCGGCCGGAACGCCTTGGCGCCAACTGCTGATGACCAGCTGAGCGTAATCGAAACGATGGGACAGTTCGATTACTGGAGGATCAACGCTGAGAGCGAGAATGCGGTTCGGATCTTCGCCCGTGACCGGGGCGGACAAGAAGATGCCCGCTAGCGAACCGTCTTCGGCATTGAGGATGCGGATAAGCCCGTCGCCTCCCGCCACGGCGAGGCGTTCGCCGTCGGGATGAAAGTCCACGGCGTAAATTCCCGTCGGGAAACTGGCGCTGGCAGCCAAGGAAATATCGCGGGTCCTGTAGGCCTCGACCTTGGCTCTTTCCTGGGCGTTGCGGCTGGTCGTGGTCTTTTGGAGGATGCCGATTAATTCCTTGGAGAGCGTGCCGTCGAAATCGCTGCGGTAAATATGGACGGTTCCTTGATTGTCGAGGCTGCTGCCGGCCGCGATGGATTTGCCGTTGGGATGATAGTCGACGCCGAAAATGCGTCCGGGCATGGGGTCGAAGCGCCGCATCAGGTTGGCGTTATCGCCGATGACCCGCTTCGTTTTGCGTTCCATGCGGTAGATTTGCGGGGTGCCGTCGGCGCCGCCGATCAGAATCTCGTTCCGCTCGGGATGCCGGGCGACCGAAAGGATGCCGCCCTTGAGAGCGCCGGGAGTGATGGAAGTGATGTTATCGATAAAGCGTTCGGTGGCGAACTCGGTCAGCTTCGCGGTTTGGTCGCGGCCGACGGAGACAATGTGTTTGCCGTCCGCCGAAAAGATGGTGTCGAGCACCCAATCGTCATGGGCTCCCTGATAAACCATTTCTTTTCCGGTGTCGCTTTCGATGGCTCGAATGGTCGTGTCGGAACAACCGAAAGCGAGGTACTTGCCGTCGGGAGACCAGCTGGCGCCGTAAACGGTATCGTAGGAAACCGGTAGCGACAGGATCAGTTTCTGCTCGGCGACATCCCAGATTTGCACTTCGCCCATGCGGGCGGGCAGGCCGCCGGTCACCGCCAAACGTTTTCCGTCCGGGGAAAACCGTACCGATTCGATGCGGGCGGACAAACCGATCAGGCGTCCGGCCAGACCGCTGCCGTCGGCATGTTGAAGCAGCACTTCATGAAAGCCGGATACCGCCAAGAGCTTTCCGTCGGGCGAAAAGTCCATCGAGGTGATCACCGGAGCGAGCCGATATTCCGGCGGATTGTCCCGGTCGTAAGTCTTGCGGACGTTTTCGGGGGTGTCGTCGACAGCTCCTTGCGCAATCCAGGCGCGAATCAGTTCGATTTCCGCGTCGGGCAGGGGATCCGCTTTCATCGGCATTTCCGCTTCGCCGTTGACGGGGGTGATCAATTCCACCAAGTAACTCTGATCCGGATTATTGGGGATGACGGCTTTGTATTCGCTGTCGCCTCCTTTCAGCAGCGTGGTGAACTCGGTCATGACGTAGTTGCCTCGCGCCTTCGCGGGTTGATGGCAACCGTGGCAATGAGCCTGGAAGATGGGGCGGATTTGCGAATAGTAGCTGACCTGGGCGGTCGAATCCGCCGTTTCGGCTCGCAGCAGGCCGGCAGGGGCGTCATGAAACCCCCAACTCAACAACAGCGACAGAATCAGCAGTTCGAGAAAGCCTCGGTTTGCTCGGCTCATCGGGGTATCAGAAGGATTCATGGTTTCATTCGGAATTCGGCAAGCGGCAACCGTTCCCGAGAGTATGACGGTCGGACAACCGATTTTGTTGCATGCTTCGCTCGGATTGGACAACGATTCGGCGGAAAAAACAACTGTTTTTTGCGAAAAAAAACGTTCGGGCATCTTTCGACGGGAAGGAAAGAACCGGGCGAAACGTTCCTTTCGTTCCGATTATTTCCGTTGATAGCGGAGCGTCCGAGTCGAGCGGCGGTCGAGGCTCCGGCTCATGGAACCGGCGATCGAAAGACCGAACTCGTAACGCAGTCATTTCCCGGCAAAGCCGTCAACACGGTCCTTTAATTATCGGCGTTACGGAATAGCAGGCCGTTAGGTAAGTTCTCTCGGTCGAAACCGGGGAGGTCATGCTGCCTCAGACTCGCCGTCCCTTTGAGTGGTGAGAAAACGGGTCACATAAGATCGGTTTCAATCAGGCGAATCGGCAAGGGAATAGCCGTCAGAGACATCCCGCACGGAGTCTTGGAATGCGATAAGCGGTTCGACGCCGATGCCCGGCCGGTCGTCTAGACGAGTGATCATTTCGCGACAGAATTCACTGGCGAAAAGAACTTTCTGGAACGGGGCGGGGCGACGACGGCGTCGTAAATTTGGTGCGGGTCGATCAACAGTATTTAATCGACCCGGTAGGAAGAGTTGATCCTCCTCCACAATGGGCGTCCGTTGCCGGCGACATCGGATACCGCCTTTCCATCCTTTGGGAAACTGAGGTTGCGTTTTCTGCGGTTGCCTTCGACCGGCCTCGCCTAATTCTCGGTTTCGGCTGTCCCTGCCAAGCCATCAACGGTTCGTGGGTAGCGGCGTGTCCGGGGTGGGTATGAGGGAAATCATTTAGGGCGATGCGTCCGGTATCGTCGTTCTAACAGGAACGCCGTTCGGGCGCAGTCCCGTCCATTGAGGTCGCGAACAGTGATGGGCAACCGATGTTCGATAAAGTTCGGTAGGAACAACGATACCGCTTCCAGAATCGCTCGATGTGTTGCGCTTCGATTCGAAGCGGCCAGAACCGATGCTGACCTGAACTTATGGTTTCGTTGATGAGGCGCCCGACCGCTGCCGGAAATCGAGACGCTTTCTCGCTTGAGCTTGGCGGTTAAACCACAAGTCGATGGCATTCGTTAGGATCGGCTCGGAAAAGATCCCGTGGCATCTTGAAAATGTTTCCGAAGAGTTGGTCGATCACGATTCCGAAGGCCTGAAAGCCGCTCGTGCCGGCATTTTTGTGGCGGGCGATCGGTGACGACAGAGTCTGGACCGCGCGGTTAGGGAATCGGTCGGAGTCGTTCTCGCAGCTGGGCGAGTGCGTTTGATCCGATGTCGGCAGGTCGTTCCTGGATGGTATCGTTTCCCCGAGAAATAGAAAATTCCGTTTTCGCTGGCAGGGAACTCTGCGAGATCCGATGATCGGGCTGCGAATGCATGTTGAATCCTGTTCGCCACGTAGTTCAGGTCGGCGGCATCGGATCGGACAAGACTCAGTTGGGGCCGTTATCACCGGCGTCTGCTATTGAACGGGGACGTGGTTGATTGTTCCTTGGTCTCGAATTCGGCAGTTGGTGTTGGTTCCCCTTCGGAGCGACTCGTTGACGTGCCTCGGAAAAGGCTTGAGCCTACTGGCGTAATTTGATTGGCTGGAGGCGTTGGTGATCAAATCATTCCGGGGAACGTGAGCTTGATTATCGAGCTCCGTCCGGGTTCCCTCGGGACTTGGCACTCGCCATGGCGTTGTGGCGGAGCGGTTCGTGAACTGAAGTGAGATTGGAGGAGCAGGTTTTTCGGGACAGCCATATCTCGGGTTAATGGAGTCACGATGAGCACTCTTAAATGTCAGGGCCTTCGCCCCTTGGTTCTCGGTTGACCGGTATGAATATTGCAGCGATCGTATCCCGGGAAATCCTCGTCTTCAGCCGGAACCCGAAGATATATGCCTTGAGATTAGCCTTGGTCGGAAGCATCGCCGTAGTTTGGTTTTGGTCATCGGAGATTAGTTCGCTGTCCGGACCGATGTCGTTAAGATTGCTAACTTACACGGCGGTAACTTTTTTCGGTTTGACCGCGGTTCTTCTGTCCGCCGATACCGTCAGTTCGGAACGACGAAACCGAACGCTCGGTCTTCTCCTGCTGACTCCCTTGAAGCCGGCTGAATTGTTATTGGGGAAATTATTCTCCAACTCGTCACATTTTCTGTTTTGTTTGATTGCCGTAGCGCCCATTTTCGCGCTGACTCTGTTGCGCGGCGGATTGGAGTGGACCGATGTTGTGCTGGAATTGGTTAACGTCGTCTCGATGGTTGTACTAGCCTTAACCGTTGGACTGTTTTATTCGACCATCGGCCACCAGAAGGTCTTTTCGGTGCTGCTGAGTTTACTTACTTTGGGAGGATGCATCTTGGGGCCGCGTCTAGGTTTTTGGCTTTGTTCGCATAGTTTCCCCTATTTGACGGCCTTCCTCGAATCGTTCGAAAATCAATTGCTTGCCGCCAAGTTGCTGACGGTCGTTGAATTACTCAAATGGCCTTATCTCTGGATTGTCGGCAGCAATTTCGGCATCGGGACGGTTTTATTCCTGCTGGCGTGGATGATATTCAGGATTAATTGGAGATCGGAAACGGATTCGAATCGATCGCAGTCAGGTTCACAGAACAGCATTTACCGACGATTTTTCGCATCGAATCATCGTTCCCTGAAATTTCAAGATCGGTTCAATCCCTATTATTATTTATTCTGGAACCGTTGGGCCAATAGCTTGCTCCGGTCGACGATAGTTTTAATAGGGACGGCGATCTATCTGAGTTCCGTGGCGGCGGTCCCGTTGGTGGCTTCGTTTTCTAATATCGAATTATTCGATAGGATGTTATTATGTTATCTTGGTCTTTTTTTGATGGAGGCGATATTCCGCATATATGTCTATCTTGATGAATTGGCTCAAGGCCACTATCTTCGAGATTCAGGTTGGTTTGAATTGATTGCGACTGTGCCGAACTTCGACAAGGAGTTTACGGAGGGAATCGAAACTTCGCTGCAGCGGTCGAGGACTAGTATGTTCTACACCTTGGTTGGCGCCCATATTTTTCAATGGCTATTAATAATCACCTTTTTTTTTATTTAGTGATCATCATAGGTTTAGTTTGGATTTTAAGTTACTCGGCGTGCTAGGGGTCTTCGGGCATTTAGTGCACTGTACTTTGACTTATTTTGAATTCAGGCGCCTTGGAACTAATGGAGTTTATTTAGGTGTTCGATCGATTAACAGGGTTAGTGTTCACAGTCGGATGATGTTGTCATTTTTTTTACTTCCTGCCTGTTTTTATGTTTTTTTTGTTGTTGAGGGTTTTCTCGAACGGATTTCTAACTTTCAAACAAATAATTTATGGTTTCGATTATCGATTTATGTGCGAATGTTTAATACTTTATTTTTCTCTCAATGGTGGAGTGGCAAAAATAAATTAAAGGTGTTTTTCGAAAACAAACCAACAAGCTAATCTGCTTGTTGGTTATCGTTTCGCTGCCAGTTGATGACATGGCAATCATTATTTGATTAAATCTGTTACTTTATATTATGAAATTGACACGGTTAAACTACCGTCGGATCTTGCTGCCCCGACATCGGTATTTACGGTCGCAGTTTTAGGCCGGTAAGGATTTGGCCGATCCGGTTGTGTTTTGTCACCCATTGAGTCAATTAACCAGAATGTTATTTAGCCGCTGTTCTGTATCCGAAATTTTAATTAATCAGTATTCTTGAGTGCTGCCCGGATGTCCTAAAACCTTTTTTGATTTCGAGTTTTTTTGCGCTTTGGTTCGTTTAGTTTGGGAATTCTGCAAATCGCATAATATCGACTCCCTGCCATTACGAGGCGTGCCAGATTTCGGGAGACCACGACGATCTCTCGGACACAAGTCGTTCCGCAATAGTCGGGGAGTCGGTCGATGTTACTGGAGGAACTTAGTTTTACGATTGATTAATTCGATATCAGATGACCGGAATGTCGACTCTGGTGCCGATCGATTTGATTCAACTCCAAGTGCGATCCAGAAATCGGATCCAGTTATTCGCTAGAATGCCCTTGGTTTCTTCCTGAGTGAAGCCTTTTCCCGTTAGCAAGGATGTCAGCCGGGAGAGTTTTTCGATGTAGTTTAGATCGGTCGGGCACTGGTCGGCTCTGAATCCGCCATCCAGATCGCTGCCGATCCCTACGTGGCGAGCGTTGCCGGCTAGCTGGTAAATATGATCGATATGGTCGAGAATTCGGATAAAGCGCAACCCGGTTGTTTGGGGCGTCGATACGCCTTTTTCCCAATCGGTGATTATCATCCAAGCGTCGAACGCGACTCTGATGACAGCTTCTTGTTCGATGAGCTTGAATCCTGTTCGCCACGTAATTCAGATCGGCGGAATCGGAACGGGGCAGACTCAGTTGGGGCCGTTATCACCGGCGTCTGCTATTGAACGGGGACGTGGTTGATTGTTCCTTGGTCTCGAATTCGGCAGCTGGTGATGGTTTCCCATCGGAGCGACTCGTTGACGTGTTTCAAAAAAGGCTTGAGCATTCTGGCGTAATTTGATTGGCTAGAGGCGTTTGTGATCAAATCATTTCGGTGAATGTGAGCTTGATAATCGAGATCCGTCTGGGCTTCCTCGGGACTGGGCACTCGCCATGGCGTTGCGGCGAAGCGGTTCGTGGACTGAAGCGAGATTGGAGGAGCAGGTTTTTCGGGATTGCAATGTCTCGGGTTAATGGTGTCGCGATAAGCACTCATAAATGTCAGGGCCTTCGCCTCTTGGTTCTCGGTTGACCGGTATGAATATTGCAGCGATCGTATCCCGGGAAATCCTCGTCTTCAGCCGGAACCCGAAGATATATGCCTTGAGATTAGCCCTGGTCGGAAGCATCGCCGTAGTTTGGTTTTTGTCATCGGAGATTAGTTCGCTGTCCGGACCGATGTCGTTACGATTGCTAACCTACACGGCTTTAACTTTTTTCGGTTTGACCGCGGTTCTTCTGTCCGCCGATACCGTCAGTTCGGAACGACGAAACCGAACGCTCGGTCTTCTCCTGTTGACTCCCCTGAAGCCGGCTGAATTGTTATTGGGGAAATTGTTCTCCAACTCGTCACATTTTCTGTTTTGTTTGATTGCCGTAGCGCCCATTTTCGCGCTTACTCTATTGCTCGGCGGATTGGAGTGGACCGATGTTGTGTTGGAATTGGTTAACGTCGTTTCGATGGTTGTACTAGCCTTGACCATTGGACTGTTTTATTCGACCATCAGCCACCAGAAGGTATTTTCGGTGCTGCTGAGTTTACTTACTTTGGGAGGATGCATAATGGTGCCGCGTTTAGGTTTTTGGCTTTATTCGCATAGTTTCCCCTATTTGACGGCCTTCCTCGAATCGTTCGAAAATCAATTGCTTGCCGCTAAGTTGCTGACGGTCGTCGAATTACTCAAATGGCCTTATCTTTGGATTGTCGGCAGCAATTTCGGCATTGGGACGGTTTTATTCCTGCAGGCGTGGAAGATATTCAGGATTAATTGGAGATCGGAAACGGATTCGAATCGATCGCAGTCAGGTTCACAGAACAGCATTTACCGACGTTTTTTCGCATCGAAACATTGTTCGCTGAAATTTCAGGATCGGTTCAATCCCTATTATTATTTATTCTGGAACCGTTGGACCAATCGCTTACAGCGGTTGACGATAGTTTTGATAGGGACGACGATCTATCTGGGTTCCGTGGCTGCGGTCCCGTTGGTGGCTTCGTTTTCTAATGTCGAATTATCCGATAGTTTGTTTTTATGTTATTTCGGTCTTTTTTTGTTGGAGGCGATATTCCGCATTTATGTCTATCTTGATGTCTTGGCTCAAGGCCGCTATCTTCGAGTTTCAGGTTGGTTTGAATTGATTGCGACCGTGCCGAACTTCGACAAGGAGTTTACGGAGGGAATCGAAACTTCGCTGCAACGATCGAGGACTAGTATGTTCTACGCCTTGTTTGGCGCCCATAGTTTTCAATGGCTATTAATGATCAACTTTAACACGCTAGGGCTTCTTTTTATTATGCATTCATTGCACTGCAGTTTGACTTATTATGAATTCAAAAGCCTTGGAACTCATGGAGTTTATTTAGGTATTCGATCGATTAACAGGATTAGTATTTACAGCCGGAAGATGTTGAGATTTTTTTTACTTCCTGCCTGTTGTTTTGTTGTTTTTTTTCTTGAGGATTTTCTCGAACGGATTTTGAACTTTCGAGCATATGATTCAAATTTATGGTCGATATTTGCATCATCGGTTGGGCTGCGAGTTTTTTTTGGGCTATGGCTTGGTTATGAATCTTGGCAAAAGGATTGTCATGATAAATAATGTTCCACTGAAAAACATCATTTAATTGTAACATTTTGATATTACAAGTGTCTATAGTAATGTGATTGAAACTAGACCTCGAATTTTACGTAAACACTACACCGATGCACAAAAAACAACAGCAGTGGAGGCGGTTCAAAGCGGATCTACTGTAATTGAAGTTGTCAGCGTAATGTGGATATCGACATACACCGTTTTTCGATGGCTTTCGTGGTTCTCGACTGGAGGCTATGCAGCACTCAATGGAAAACCGAAATCAGGACGTTTTCGAAAGATAACGGAAGAAATGGCTCAGTGGTTATACCAAGCGGTAACTATGGGTAACCCGAAACAATAACAATTCGATTTTTTTATTTGTGGAATCTCAGAACCATATCAATCATTGCAAAAGTAATGTTATGTAATTATATATCGAGTATCATCCAATTTAAAGTATGATTGGACCATTCCCATTTTCTTTTGGATGGATTGCATAATGTTTTGAATTTTCTGTTGCATCGTCTTTTTGTTGGGTATCATTATTTTAGCTAATCTTTGCTTTAAATGGTTCCAAACCTGCTCATCGGGATTTAATTCAGGGCTGTATGGAGGAAGATATTTCATTTCAATACTATCGTTTTCGGCTACGAACTCTTGGGTATAATCTGCTGTATGATAGGGGCTCTCGCCTAAATAACATATTTGTTCAAATGATTAAATTTTTATCAGAATTTCATTCTGACATGTTAATGAACGGATAATCTCTCTGGTAATCTAAAAACTGATTTCGATGGTTTATTTAAAGCTGGAAGTTATCAACCCATTTAGGTCGATTCAATGGTTTTTGAAAGGCTTGATGACGGTAAATCTTAGTTTCCAATCCTTTGACAACCAACGAATTAGAATTAATTACTTTTAAAGGTTGAAAAAATGAAATATGTATGATATGATTAAGCGTGAGCGATCAGGTTGCCGTTATCAGAAAAAAATATCTGAGCTTGGAGCCAAACTTCCAAGAATTGATTAAGCGTCATTGGCTAGCATCCGAGGCAATAGCCATTGGTAGGGGTGGAATAGAAATAGTTCACGAAGCTACGGGTGCTAGCCGCACTACGATTCGAGCGGGAATTAATGAATTAAAAACGGGAGCAATTTCGGAGAAAAATCGCCAAAGGAAAGCAGGAGGGGGACGGAAATTATTAGCCAAACACGACAAGACTCTTTTGTCAGATCTGAATAATCTTATCGAACCCGAAACTCGAGGTGATCCTGAAAATCCGTTGCGTTGGACTTGCAAAAGTGCTGAACAAATCAAAACCAAATTAAATGAAATGGGACATCAGATAAGTGAACGCACCGTAAATCGTTTGCTCCATGAAATGGGATACAGCCTTCAAGGCAACCAGAAGACGCTAGAAGGCAACCAGCATCCCGATCGAGACCAGCAATTTCGATATATTGAACGCAAATCTCGGAAATTCCTGAAGGAAAATGAACCCGTGATTTCGGTTGACACCAAAAAAAAGGAATTGGTGGGACAGCACAAAAATATGGGGAATGAATGGCATCCGAATGGAAATCCTGAACTAGTCAAAATGCATGATTTCCCTGATCCAACACTACCTAAAGCAAATCCCTATGGCGTGTTTGATATTAACACCAATACGGGTTGGGTAAGTATAGGCACTGATCACGATACTGCGGAATTTGCGGTAGAAACTATTCGTCGATGGTGGCTAGCAATGGGACGAAAAAAACATCCCAAGGCCAAGAAGCTATTAATTACAGCTGATGGAGGAGGTTCAAATGGTAGTCGTAATAAATTATGGAAAACCGAGTTACAAAAACTGGCTGATGAACTTAGTATGGAAATATCAGTTTGTCATTTTCCACCTGGTACGAGCAAGTGGAATAAAATTGAACATCAAATGTTTTCATATATTTCAATGAATTGGCGGGGACGCCCATTAACCAATTATGAAACCATAGTTAATTTGATTAGCAATACAACAACTAAAAATGGGTTGAAAATAAACTGTGATCTAGATGAATCCAAATATCAGACGGGCATAAAAATTACTGACGAACAAATGCAAGATTTGCGTTTGACTAAAGAGAAGTTTCATGGTGAATGGAATTATAAATTAAAGCCCCATGAATGTAAATAATACATTTGATACATACACGGAAAACAGATAGTTTATTTTGGCGAGAGCCCTAGCTGGCGTTATCACAAACAACAATTATTTTCCGTCCCACATCCTTAGAGAGTTTCGATAAGAACTCACAAAAACGCTGGGCATTCATTTTTCCTTTAAAAATGTTAAATATCATCCGCCCGTCAGCGGATATGGCTGAAACTAGTTTAATCGAATAGCGATCCCCGGCATCTCGAACTACCGGCGTGACACCGATTCGAGACCAAGTGGTTCCTCGATGATAATCAGCTCGGACTGACGCTTCATCCAAAAAGAGAATTAGGGCATTCTCTTGCTCAGCTCGTTGTTTCAAGCCTGGAAACATCTCCAGATACCGTTTGATTTTCTTCTGGTTTTGTTTGTAAGACTTGTGGATGGGGCGCTGGGGAGTTAATCCCATAGAATGAAGCAATCGACTGATGGTGGAAACGTGAACCGACACCCCGAATTGTTGTTTCAATAACACTTGCATGGTTTTGAGACTCCACAGGCAAAAGTCGAATTGAAATTGCTTGGGATTTCCCATAGTCACCGCGTTGTATAACCATTGAGCCATTTCTTCTGTAATCTTACGGGGACGTCCTGATTTAGGATTGTCTTTGAGTCCTTCGTAACTCCCAGTCGAAAACCAAACGAGCCAGCGAAATACTGTGCGTGCTGACATACCCATTACACTGACAACTTCAGCTACGGTTGAACCATTTTTAACTGCTTCTACCGCAGTTGTTCGTAGTTCATAGGTATAGTGATTACGAGAAGATTGAGTTGGTTTATCGTTCACGTCTTTATAGACATTCGCAATACAAAAAACGTTGAAAAAATATATATATTTTTCATTTTTCGGATTAATAAATTCCTGATCAATTATGACATTACTTTTGCAAAGATTGATACAATGTCTTGGAAAGCAACAATTTGGAGTTTCGATTCACACTTCCACAATCAGCCGATTGCTGCATTCAATGGGATTGAGTCCTCAGCATCCCATTCACAAATCATACAAACAAAACAAGAAAAAAATCCAACCATATCTCGAGATGTTTTCAGGCTAAAAAAACGCGCAGACGATGATGATGCCGTGATTTTATTTTTGGACGAAGCGTCGGTACGCGCTGATTATCACCGAGGAACCACTTGGTCGAAACGAGTCGTTACCCCGGTAGTTTCAGATACCGGGGATCGATTCTCCATTAATTTGGGTTCAGCAATATCTGCTGATGGACGAATGATGTTTAACATTATCAAGGGAAAAATGAATGCTCGACGTTTTTGTGAGTTTTTGTATAATTTATCTAAAGATATAGGAAGAAAGATAATTGTCATTTGCGACAACGCTAGATAACATAAAGCTAAGTATCCCAAATTATTCATTGCCATACATGAAGATATTGAATTGAAATATTTTCATCCTTACAGTCCCGAATTGAATCCAGATGAGCAAGTTTGGAATCATTTAAAACTAAGATTGGCCCAAATCATGATTGCCAGTAAAGATGCAATGAAAAGAAAACTCAAATCATTATGCCATCCATACAAAAGAAAAAAGGGATAGTAAAATCATTCTTCAAATTGGAAGAAACTCAATATATTAATTTCCGACATTACTTTTGCAAAAATTAATAGTTTGGGAATTCTGCAAATCGCATAAAATCGACCCCCTGTTATTACGAGGCGTGCCAGACTTCGGGACACCGCGACGATCTCCCGGACACAAGTCATTCCGCAGTAGGCGGGGAATCAGTCGATGTTACTGGAGGAACTTAGTTTTACGATTGATTAATTCGATATCCGATGACCGGAATGTCGACTCTGGTGCCGATCGCTTCGATTCAACTCCAAGTGCGATCCAGAAATCGGATTTAGTTATTCGCCAGAATGCCCTCGGTTTCTTCCTGAGTGTAGCCTTTTCCCGTTAGCAAGGATGCCAGCCGGGGGAGTTTTTCGATGTCGTCCAGATCGGCCGGGCACTGTTCGGCTCCGAATCCTCCATCCAGATCGCTGCCGATCCCTACATGGCGAGCGTTTCCGGCTAGTTGGCAAATATGATCGATATGGTCGAGAATTCGGCTAAGGCGCAACCCGGTTGTTTGGGGCGTCGATACGCCTTTTTCCCAATCGGGGATCATCATCCATGCGTCGAATACGACTCCGATGACGGCTTCCCGTTCGACAAGCAATCGAATCTGTTCGTCACTCGCTTGCCGCTGATTCGGCACCAGAGCGCGGCAGTTGCAATGACTGGCCCAGATGGGCCCCTGGAACAGATCCAGACTTTCTTTGAACGCCTGATCGGTCAGATGAGTAGTGTCCAGGATCAAGCCTAACCGATCCATTTCCTTCAATAAATCACGGCCTCGGCCGGTGAGCCCTCCTTCGGCGTCGGTTCCGGCCGAGTAAGTGCCAGGTCCGTAGTGGGCTGGCCCTAAAGCGCGTAACCCGTAATCCCAGGCTTTCTCGAGCCAGTTCAGGTGGACGATCGAATCGGCACCCTCGAGACTGAGGATATAGCCGATGGGTTTCGTCGCGTCCGGTGAGTCGCTCTCTTGCCAAATTCGGAGTTGTTGATGGAGTCCCTCCCGGTCGACGATTTGCCGTAATTGTCCGTCTTGTTCCATGGCGCGGTACCAAGCGAGTTGCGCCTGCGTGTGGGCGAAGGCTTGTTCGGGCGAAAACCAGCCGGGCAGGGGATTGTCCCGCCTGACGTAGCGGGCGATTTGAGTCGCTACGCATAAGCCGACGCCGCCTCGGCGCATGGCCGGAAACGAAACCGTAGGGATGCCGCTTGAAGAGTCGGGTTGTCGATTCTTCTCTCTCTCGCGGACTTCCTCTAGTTCGCAACGCAGGTCGCGATTGTGGTCCATGGCGTTCATGGCCAGGTCGAGATGCGCATCGAAGATAAACATAGCTTCCAGAGCGGTGATTCCGCAAAACGGGATAACTCAGATTCCCAAATTGCGAGTGCGGGCCGCGATCGGCCAGCGGTCGACGGCGGTAGATTCGTCGCCCAGAATCCAGGCCTGATCGAAGAGGGCGACCGTAGGGCAGACGTGTTTCGGGATGCCGATCAAGGAGTCTCCCGGAAGGAAGTTCCGTTTTCGGGGGCAACGGATGACCAGATGCTCTTCGTGGTGCGAGACGAAGTCGACGTCGGGCAATGCATTAAACGCGACTCGCGGTTGCGCGGCGTCTGCCGAAATCGCCTTGTAGCCTAAATCCAGGCACAAGTCGGAGTTACCCGGCCGGCTGATGACGCGTGCGAGCAGAAACGCCGCAGGCTCGAAAGGAAGATCCGGAAAACTTTGGCGGTAACCGCCGTCCCAGAGAACCGTGGTGCCCGGACTGCAATCGGTGACGGCAGCGTTGGCGGCATGAAAGGTGAACGTCGGAGAACCGCCGGCCACTAGACTGGGAACCGTCAGCCCCTCGGCTTCCAATTGAGTTTTCAGTTCCAGAACGGGAGCGAAGGCTGTTTCGCAGGCGGCCCGCCGCGCTTCCGGTCGGGAATCCCTGATGTGACCGTCATAAGCATGGAGTCCGGCCGCGGCCAAAAAGGGTTCGGCGGCGATCGCGCGATAGAGTTCCACCGCTTCTTTTCCCGGGGCGATGCCGGTGCGGCCCATGCCGCAGTCGATGTCGACGAGGAGTCCGATGGATAACGATCTGCGGGAAAAAGCGGCACCGAGGTTCTTGAGAGCGTCCGGATGATCGACCAAGCCCAAGAATTCGGTTTCGGGGTAAGCCGCGCGCAACCTGGCCAGCCGCTCGATATCGGGACCGACCGGTTGTTTGGCTAACAGCACGCTTTCGCCGCCGCACCGCGCGGCCATTTCCGCTTCGGCGATGGTCGCGCATTTGAATTTTCTAATGCCTCGCGCCAGTTGCCGTTCGATCAGGTTCGGGCACTTGTGGGTCTTGACGTGCGGTCTTAACCGGCCGGGAGAACCGGCCAGCCGGATCATGGCTTCGATATTCCGTTCGATCAAAGCTGGGTCGAACAGCAACGCCGGCGAAGGAATGTCGCTAAGCGGGGTGGGGTGCACGAACCCTTAAGCGGTCGAGGGTTCCGGTACGATCACCCAAGTGGATTCGATTTCTACGGAGATCTTGCCGGGCAAGGAACTTGCGCCGAAGGCGGTTCGAGTGCCGATGCCTTTTTCGGGGCCGAACAATTCGGCAAAGAGTTCGCTGCAACCGTTGATGACCTGAGGATGTTCGTCGAAGTCCGGCGAAGCGTTAACCAAGCCCATCAGATAGTAGACCTGAGCGATGCGGTCCAAGCTGCCCAGTTGATCCTTGAGCGTCGCCAGGATGGCAAGGCCGGTTTGCCGGGCGGCCAATTTGGCTTGTTCGGCATCGATGTCGACTCCCACCTTTCCGGTCATCAGCGTGCCGTCCGGGAGGAGAGGCCCATGACCCGAAAGACAGGCTATATTCCCCAAAATCATCAAGGGTTTGTAAACTCCCATGGGTTTGGGGGCGGGAGGTAATTCGAGGCCCATTTGGGCGAGTTTGGCTTCCGGGTTCACGGGTTCGTTCGGCTGATAGGATAACCGGGGGAGATTCGGCAATTGAGAATCGCTCGCCCTGATCGACAGCCCCGAGCTTAGGCCGGGGTCGCTGGGGAGGCAATCGAAAAGTTGCGGCAGTTCATATCGGCGAGGGCTTCAGGGGCGGGGAGGCAACTGCCGGACTTGGGTTCGTTCCAGCCACCCTTCCCGGCCCGAAGCGTCCTTGATGTGCCACCAGTTTTCCTTGTGCCCCAGAATCCGTACTTCCGCGCTGTCTTCCAGTTTGTGACTGTGTTCCGATTCGGGAAAGGGACCGTAGCGGACGATGGCTTCTTCGGTGACGACGACTGCGGTCGTCGAGCCGTATCGTTCCAGCGCAGCCAACGCCAGTACGCCGCCGGCCAGCAGCAAAGCGATAAAAGCCGTGCGGGAAACGATTGTCAGGTACGGTTTGGCGTCGGTTTGAAAGAGGATCATTAACCGGGCGATCATCCAGACCCAGAACGGCACGAGAGTTAACAGGGTCCATTCGTTGAGAGTTAACTTGAGTAACCAAGGCCATCCGCCGGAAAGTGCTTCGGGGTTCCGCGATTCTCGGGCGTATTTCAGATTAGTCAGGATGGCGGGGTCTCGAGGGGCATAAGTCAGCGCCTGGCGATAGTGAAAAACGGCTTCTCCGATTCGCGAACTGCGCAGCAGAGCGTTGCCGAGATTGAACCGGACGGCGGCCGAATCGCTGTCGTTCTCGATCAGTGCCTGATAGGATTCGATGGCTTGGGGATAGTCCCCTTGTTCGAACAGGACATTGGCTCGATCGAAACGTTTTTCCGCAATTTCCTCGCTCCAAACGTTGGCGAACCAAGCGCCGGCGAGCAACAGCAGGAGGCCTGGGGGAATGGAGCGAGCGGGCGTCATGCGGCGGGGCGCTGGGGCAACTGTTGCAAGCGGCTGAGGATCGCCTCCGCTTGCGTGGTGATCCGGGCCAGTTCTTCGCTCGAATTAATGGGAGCGTAGCGGGACTGGTTGCATAATTGGAACAGTTGGTTCAGGGAGGTTAGCTCGTCCTCTTCCAGGCCGGCGGGCCGCAGGTCGGTTTCGACGATGGCCTCGGTAATGCCCACGGCGGGAAGTTCGAGTCGTTCCCCGATCTGTTCCTGGAGCAACCGGAAAAGCGTGGCGAAGAATTCGTCGGAGCGATGGTCGCCGGCGAGTCGGTTGAGTTCTTTGACGCCTTGTTGGACGAGAGCCTTGACCTTTCGCCGGCGCAACGCCAGCGGGTTGCGTTGTTGAGCCTGCCGGTGGGCGATGACCAGCCGTCCGGCGATCCAAACCAGAATCGGCAGGAGTTGCGCGCCGAGGAACACCGGCTGGAAGAGCCAAGGCGAGGCGGGCGAATCAGGTCGGCCCAAGCGGGCTTTGTTACGGTGGAACTCGATCGTGTCGAGCGGCTCTTCCGGTTCGGCGGTTCCGAAATTGGGAGTCTGAGTCCGGTTGAGATTCGGGGTGACGGTAATCGGGATGGGCGGCTGGCCGTGAGTTCGGTATGCCTCGAGTTCGGGATCGAAGTAACTGAATTCGAGGGTGGGAAGTTCCGTGATCCCGTCGTTCTCGGGGATGACGACTTTTTCGAAAGTGGCCGATCCGGTCATATTCCGGCGATAGTTGACCTGGGAATTTTCCGGGTATTGCCGGAAGGAGTCCCAACCCGGAGCGGTCAACTCCGGCATTTTGAGGGCTTCCAGTTTGCCTTTTCCGTCGATCGTGACCGTCAGGGTGATGGGGTCGCCGACGGCGACGTTGTTAGTGGAGATTTCCGCGGCGAATTCGAACGAGCCGACGGCGCCGTTGAAACTCTCGGGGCGTCCCTCCCGAGGCAAGGGCAACACCTCTAGTTCGAGCGGCTTCGAAGCGATCTGGATTTCTTTGCGTTCGTAATCGAAGGGATTGGACAGGAAGGAACGGAACGGATCGTGCCGGTTCGAAGCGTTCCGGCGAAACGTCAAACCCACGGTGCACTGGGCCGGGCCGAGGGCTAGCTTGCCGGTCTTGATGGCATGGGCGTGGAACTGTTGAAAGAACCGGTCGAACGCCCCGTTATTACCTTGAACCACCCGGCGTTGAAGATCGGCGCTGGGATTGATGATCAAGCCGTCGACGGGAACCGTAATGCCGGCGGCGACCCTGGTGTTCCTTACGGTGTCGAGTTGCGCTATGAGGGTGAACAGTTGCCCCTGGTAGAGTTTCTGGTCGGCGTTCAAGTCGGGGGGCAGGATCTTCAGGATGGCGTATTGACTGTAATCGATGCCTGTCGTGGCGACTAAACGCACGGCTTGGGTTCGATAGTCTTTGCCGTTGATTCGGGAGGTGATGGGGGGGATGACGAAAGTTCCCGTTTTTTGCGGCACGATTTGGTAATTGACCAGGTGTTGAGCGGCGCTTTGTTTCTGTTGCAAGGTCCGCCCGTTGATGATGACGGTAAAGCTGGAAGAGCCGCCTTGACTCACTCCTTGGTAAGAAATCTTCAGTCCGTCGATCGGGGGAATTTGCGGAGTTTCGTCCGGGGAGCAATCGACGTAGCGCAAACTGAGGACGGTCGCTTCTCCCACCGGGACGGACGGTTTCGACAATTCCGCTCGGAAGTCCAAGTTCTGACTCCGGGCCGGCGAGGCCAGGATCGTCAGGGCGAGCAGCGACCAGACCGGCGCCGCGATTGTCGGTAAGCATGAATTCGGATTCCTCATCGAGGCTACCAGTTCTTTACCGAGCGATAGGTTCGATCGCTTGTTTGGCGAGGTTTGAAAATCAGGGGTTTCGCTTGACTCTTTTCGCTGTCGAGCAACTGCAGGGCTTGTTGGGGAGTCATTTTACCCAGGGCTTGGGGAGGGGGTTCGTCCGGGTCGCCGCTCTGTTGGGGCGTTGACCGTTCCCCTTCGATTCCGGATTCTTCCGGTTCCGATTCGGCTTCGGACTCGCCCGGTTCCTGGTCTTGTTCCTGATCGGCGGGCGGCGTCTCCGGTTCCTGCGGGTTCGGCGCTTCGGAAGCTTCCTGGTTTTGCTGGTCTTCGGACTCGCCCGGTTCCTGATTCTGTTCCTGCTCTTGAGGATCCTGAGATTCGCCCGATTCCTGGTTTGGGTCGTCTTCGGATTCGGACGATTCCTGGTCCTGATCTTGATTCTGATCTTGGTCCTGTTGTTGCTGCTGCTCTTGCAATTCTTCTAATCGTCGTTCGACGAACGCGAGATTGTCTCGAGCCTGAGAGTCCGTATCGTCCAAGTTGAGCGTGTAGCGATAGTGTTGGATGGCTTGCTTCCAATCTTCTGCCTTCGAGTTAGGTTCGGCGGCAGCCTCGCCTTTGCGGTACAACGCGTTGCCGAGATTGTAGTGCGCTCGTTGCTGGAGCTGCAGGTCGGTCGCTCGGGCCGCCGTGCGGAAGTGTTCGACGGCTTCTTCGGCCGTTTGGTTGCGATAGGCCGCGACGCCGGCGTTGTAGGCCAACCGGTGATCGCCGGGGTTTTCGGCGGTTAGCCGGCGATATATTTCCCAGGCCTCTTGATATTCCTGGTGGCGAAAGTGCCGTTCCGCCGTTCGTTCGGATTCGGCGAACGACACCGTCGCGAACAAAAACAGCAGCAGCCACCAAGGCCGTCCGCGCCGGAAGGGGAACTTTCGAGAATCGTCGGTCATGACATTCCGGGAATTCGGGTTACGGCGCCGCGAGAACCGTCGACGATCGGATCGGCCCGGCCGGGCGCCGCACTCTTTTCTGGTCCATGATAAAGGATTCGGCCACGAGACAGAAGAGGCATAAGGCCAGCGGCCAATAAAACCGCTCGTAATACTCCCGCGTCTGACGAGAGGATAATTCGCTTTTGGGCAAGGGAGCCAGTCCCTGCTCATAGAGGGCTTTCAGGGATTCGGCGTCTTGCAGGCGAACGTAGAACCCTCCGCCCTCGGCCGCTACTTGCTGCAGCAACGCTTCGTTGAGCCGGGATTTGATCGCATTGCCGTCCCGGTCTTTCAGAAAACTCGCCCGCCCTCGTTCGTCGGTGACCATCAACAGTTCGCCTTCGGGCGTGCCGACGCCCACGGTGAAGATGCGAAAGCCCTCGGCGGCGGCGTCCCGGGCGGCTTCGACGATGCCGGGCACATGGTCCTCGCCGTCGGTGACGAGTACGATGATCCGGAAATTTTCTTGGTTGTCGCCGAAGGCCTGGCGAGCGATTTCCAGCGCTTCCTTCAAGGCCGTCCCGGCTTGGGGAATGATTTGGGTGTCCAAGGTTTCCAGGTTTTGCTTGAAGGCTTCGTCGTCCATGGTCAACGGACATTGCAGGAAGGCGGAGCCGGCGAAGGACACCAGTCCGAGCCGGTCGGATTGCGCCAAGTTCATCAGGTCCAAAGCGGCCAGGCGGGCGCGTTCCAGGCGATTGGGGGCGATATCGTTCGCCAGCATGCTTTTGGACGTGTCGATGGCCACCACGATGTCCAGTCCCTTCTGCCGGACTTCTTGCCACCGGAAGCCATACTGAGGCCGGGCCATCGCCAATACGAGGAAGCACATGGCGGCCAGGTACAAGCCCATCTTCGTGAATTGCCGCCGCCGGGAAACGCCGACCGTCAAGGATGCCAGCAGGCGGGATTTGACGAAGACTCGAGTCAGTTTGTTCCGCAGCTTCCAAGCCCAGCGAAAGAACAGGAGCAACGAGCCGACCGTCACGGGTATCAGCCAGAGCAACTCGGGGTGTTCGAATCTCAGATAAGCGTCCATGTCAAGGCAGGCGCCGCCATAGGGTATGGTGAAGGACGACTTCCAGCAAGAGCAAGCCGAAGGCCGGCAACAGCAACCAGAGGATCAGTTCGTGGTAGAAGCGGAATTCCTTGATCTCGATTTCGGTTTTTTCGAGTTGGTCGATTTCGCCGTAAATCGCGCGCAGGGTATCGCTGCTGTCGGCTCGCCAGTATTTTCCGCCGGTTTTTTGCGCGATCTCGGTGAGGGTTTTCTCGTCGATGCTGACCGGCATCCTGGCCATGACTTGCCGGCCGGTGAACGGATCCTGGGTAGGTATGGGAGCGACGCCGTGCGTGCCGACGCCGATCGTGTAGATCTTCACCCCCAGCGCCTCGGCCGCTTCGGCGGCGGTCAACGGCGGCACTTCGCCGGCGTTGTTTTCGCCGTCGGTCATCAGGATGAGGATGCGGCTCTTGGATTCGAGGTCTCGCAGCCGATTCAATCCGGCGGTGATGGCGGAGCCGATCGCCGTGCCGTCTTCGATGAGATGCAAGGTCAGCCGTTCGAGATTATGCCTTAAAAAGGAGTGATCCAGGGTCAGGGGCCCCGCGATGTAGGCCTGGCCGGAAAAGGCGACCAAGCCGATGCGATCGTTGCGGCGCCGCTCGATGAATTGTTCCAGCACGTCCTTGGCGGCCGTCAGCCGATTGCAGGTTTCGCCGTCGAGGACGAAATCCATGGCGGACATGCTGCTGGACAGATCCAACGCGACGATAATGTCCACGCCGCTGGCTGTGACGGAAGTTTCGCCTTCTTCCAACCGGGGGCGGGCGAGGGCGACGATGCACAGGGCCAGCGCCAGCCAGCGGAGCAGGGCGCTGGCACCGGTCGTACGGGAGCGCCGGAGATCGACGATCTCGCGCACCAAATCCGTTGACGAATAGAGAAACGCCGCGTGGCGTTGCCTTTTCTTCCGCCACCAAGCCAACAGGGGCAGGAGCAACAACAGCAACAGCAGCCAGGGATGGAGAAAAGAGATCATGGCCGAGTCGGCGCTTCGGTTTCCTCGGATTCCATGAGGCTCGGTTCGGTGTCCCGGACCAGTCCCAGCGCCGCGTCGTGAAGTTGTTGCAGTTCGTAGGCTTCCGGCGAGGACCGGGCGAATTTCACCAGGTCGCATTCGTTGAGAAAGCCGGCCAGCAACTCTTTGTGGGGCAAGGAAAGGCGCTCGCTGTGCTTCAGTTCCTCCAGAAATTCCTCGGTGGTCTGTTCCGGAGCCCGCAATTCGAATCGTTCTTCCAGATAGCGGCGGACGGCGTCGGAGACCAGGACGCAGAAGCGGTCGGGATCGTGGATCTGCGTCAACGCCTCGGCCAACAGTTTCCGCGCCCGTTCGTGAGGCGGCTCCCGGCGGACGCGGGCGGTTTCTTGGAGCTTCGCTTCCCGGTTTTTCCGGTAGCGCCGGTAGCCTAACCACAGCGCCAATAAGACCGCGAGAATCAGCAGGGTCCACCACAACCAGCCCCAGGTGTTCGGGGCGTCGACCAGCGATTGGATGTCGTGAATGTCGGTGAGCGAGGTCTCCTCCCCGGCCTCCTCTATGATCAATGCGGCATCGGTGTCGTCCATCAGCGAGTGCGGCGTTTTTCCCGCCGTTCGAAAAAGCGGCTTAACTCTTTGACGTAGGGTTGATCGGCGCGGAGCCGGATGCCGTCGATACCCAGCGAACGCAGGCGTTTGTTCAGTTCGTCCGAGGCGGCGCGGCGCCGCGCCGCGAATGCCGAGCGTTTGGCGGCTTTCCCGGTGTTGACCTCGACGACGCGTCCGGTCTCGGCGTCCTTGAGGACGATCGTGCCGATATTGGGCAACTCCAGTTCGAAGGGATCGGTGATCTGCACGGTCACCAGATCGTGCCGGCGGTTCGTTTGCCGCAGGGAGGTCAGCGATTCGGGATTAATGGTGCCGAGGCGGTTCGCCCCTTCGGACCGGCGCCCTTCGTTCTTCGCCGGTGCGGAGGTTCCGGTCTGGCTCAGAAAATCCGAGATGAGCACGACGATGGCGCGTTGGCTCAGGATGCGTAAGAGAAACTCCAGGGCGGTTTGGTAGTGGGTGTGCCGCCGGCTCGGTTCGAAATAGAGAATATCGCGGATCACCCGCAGGACATGCCGGCGCCCCTTGCGCGGCGGGATGTATTGTTCGACGATGTCGGTGAACAGGATCAGGCCGACCTTGTCGTTGTTTTTGATCGCGGAAAAGGCCAGGACCGAAGCGATTTCGGCGGCCAGCTCGCGTTTCGACTGATGGCCGGAACCGAACAATCCCGAACCGCTCAGATCGACCAGCAGCATGACCGTCAATTCCCGCTCCTCGACGAATTGTTTGACGAACGGATGGTTCATCCGGGCGGTGACGTTCCAGTCGATGCTGCGGATGTCGTCGCCGGGTTGATATTCCCGCACTTCGTCGAAATTGATGCCCTGGCCCTTGAATACGCTATGGTACTGCCCGGCCAGCGATTCCGACACCAACCGATTGGTGCGAATCTCGATCTGGCGGATTTTGCGAATGATTTCCCGGGGTATCATGATGCCGTAACGTCGCGAAATCCCTTCGCCTCAGGGAACCGGCAACTCGTCGAAGATCTTCTGGATGACGGTTTCGGAATCGATTTCCTCGGCCTCGGCTTCGTAGGTGACCGCCACCCGGTGCCGCAGCACGTCCATGCCGATGCTTTTCACGTCCTGAGGGGTGACGTACCCGCGCCCTTGCAGGAAGGCGTAGGCCCGGGCGGCGATGGCCAGCGCAATGGTGGCCCGGGGCGAAGCGCCCAGTTGCACGTATCCGGCCAGATCGATCCGGTAGGTTTCGGGGGAGCGCGTGCAGCATACCAAATCCACGATGTAGTCCTTCACTTTATCGTCGATATAGATTTCGTTGATGATTTCCCGGGCCTGAAGGATCTGTTCGGTGGCGACTACCGGCTGCAATTCCGGCAGCGCGGAGGTCCGGGCCATCAAGTCGAGGATTTGCCGCTCTTCTTCCCGCGAGGGATAAACGATGCGCAGCTTGAGCATGAACCGGTCGACTTGCGCCTCGGGCAAGGGATAGGTTCCTTCCTGTTCGATCGGGTTTTGGGTGGCCAGCACGAGGAACGGTTCTTCCAGCCGGTAACTGTGGTTGCCGATGGTGACCTGCCGTTCCTGCATCGCTTCCAGCAGCGCGCTCTGCACCTTGGCCGGCGCCCGGTTGATTTCGTCCGCCAAAATCAGATGGGAAAAAATGGGGCCCTTGCGGGTCGAGAACTCGCCGGACTGGGGATTGTAGATCTGAGTGCCGATCACGTCGGCCGGCAACATGTCGGGAGTGAATTGCAGGCGCGAAAACCCGGCCTTGATGCAGGAAGCCAGCGACTTGATCGAGGTGGTCTTGGCCAAACCGGGGACGCCCTCGAGCAGGATATGGCCGTTGGCCAACATGCCGATCAAGAGACGTTCGAGCAGGTATTTCTGGCCGACGACGGCCCGGCCGAGCTCCCCCAGAAGCGGGTTGACGAACGCGCTGCTTTTCTTGACTTCCTCGTTGATGGCGGAAATTCCGGTATTCATGGGAATGCTTCGGTCGATCGCTGGCCGGCTCACGCGCCGGACCGTCGTCGACTCCCCTCAGTTGCTCCTTCTGTCAATCGACAACGTAGCCGGTTAATAATTCAATTTTTCCGGTTTTTTCCGGAGCGGGTTCGCGGAGACGGTCACGGGCGTTTCCGGGAACTCGGCCGCGGCTCGGACGGTATCCTCCTGGATCTGCCGTTGCAGCGCCGCTCGGGACGGGAAAGTCATTTCGGGGCGAAGGCGCCGGAGCGGCCGGATTTCGATCGGCCGATCATACAGGTCGCCGTGAAAATCCAGCAGATGCGCTTCGACATTTGGGGCGGCGTCCGCCTCGACAGTGGGGCGCTCGCCGATATTCGCTACGCCCCGGAAGCGGCCTTCCGGAGTCGTGACCCAGGCCGCATAGACCCCGGAGGGCGGCAAAGTCAATCGGCCCGGATCCAGATTGGCGGTGGGAAACCCGAGTTCCCGGCCGAGCCGTTTGCCCGCGACGATGGTGCCGCAGATGGCATAGGGACGTCCCAGCAGGCGGGCGGCGGCGGCCAGGTCGCCCCGGACGATCCGATCCCGGATCGCCGTGCTGCTGACGATTTGATCGGCGAGGCGGACCGGGGCCAACTCGGGAATGGCGTAACCCCAGTTCCGGGACCGTTCCCGTAAAAAATCGATGTCCCCCGTGCGGCGGTAGCCGAACCGGAAATCGGCGCCGACGCAGATCATCTTTAACGGGCGAAAATGCCGGCAAACGTTCGCCAGGAAGTCGGAGCGGTCTAGGCGGCTGAAACGGCGATCGAAATTGATTACCCAGAACAGGTCCAAGGCCGTCTCTTTCAGAAGTTCCAGCCGTTTCCCGTAGGGATAGATCAGGGTGGGAGCCCGTTCCGGAGCAATGACTTCGGCGGGATGGCGGTCGAAAGTGACGGCGAAGGCCAGGCCGCCGTTCTCGGCGGCCTGGCGCACCGTGTAGTCGATGATGTAGCGGTGCCCGAGATGCAGGCCGTCGAAAGTGCCGATCGCGCCGTAGGTGGGGCGGCCGGCCGCGTTTTCGAACTCTTCGGGTCGGGCGATTATCTTCATGCGCCTCGGGCTCAACGGTAGGCGGCGAGCCGATCCAGGGGAATAACTTGAGTCGCCAACTCGGAGAGCGGCATGGCCGTGACTCGGTCGACGGTCAGCGCGTTCTCGACCTGGAATTTGCCGGATTGGATGCGCCGCAGGCTCCGCAAATGGGCGCCGCAACCGATGGTTTGCCCGAGTTCGTGGGCGAGGCTGCGAACGTAGACGCCCTTGGTGCAGGCGATCCGGAACTGGCCGTCGGGGCGGAGGTAGTCGGTGAAATCGAACCGGTAGACGTGCACCAGCCGGGGAGCCCGTTCGATCGTCTTGCCTTGCCGGGCCAGTTTGTACAGGGGGACGCCGTCGATCTTGACCGCCGACACCATGGGCGGAGCCTGCATGAGATCGCCGACCAGCGGCCGGGTTTCCCGATTGAGCGTTTCCACCGACAGGGGCGGCACCTGCCGGATGTCGGTGATTTCGCCGTCGGCGTCGTAACTGTTGGTCGTTTCGCCGAAGCGGATCGTGCCGTGGTATACCTTGTCCTGGGCCATGAAGCGGTCGGAAAACTTGGTGGCCTTACCGATGACCAGGACGAGCAGCCCCGTGGCGTTGGGATCCAGCGTGCCGCAGTGGCCGACCTTGCGAAAGCGGTAATGCCCCCGGATGCGCGCGACGACGTCGTGCGAAGTCCACCCGGTAGCCTTGTCGATCAGGAGGATGCCGTTGATCTCAGTCACCGGTTTTGGCAGGCAGAAGGGCTTCGCGGATGGCCTTGACCACGCGCCGCTGGATCGTCATGGAGCGGCCTTGTACCTTGGCGCCGGCCGCCGCCTTGTGGCCACCGCCGCCGAAGCGTTTGGCGATGGCGTTGACGTCGATCTCCGAGCTCTTGCTGCGCAAACTGACCCGGATGCATTCCGGTTCGATTTCCTCGAACAAGCAGGCGACGACGACCGGTTCGATGTCGCGGATATGATCGATCAGTCCTTCGATATCGTTGCGGGAAGCGCCGGTCCGTTGAAAGTCCTCGGGCCGCAGCCAGAAATAGGCGATCCGGTTTTCGTTCGTCAGCTTGAAATGGTTGTAGACGTGCTTGAGCAATTTGACCCGCGAAAGGGAATAGGATTGGTAGACCTCGTCGCAAATCGTCGCCAGGTCGGCTCCCTTGGCCACGAGCTCGCCGGCGAACCGGAACGTTGAGGGACGCGTCGTCGGGTATTGGAACGACCCCGAATCGGTCGAGATGGCGGTGAACAGGCAATTGGCGATTTCCGGCCGGATCTTCCAGCGGGCGCTCTTGAACAGGCGGTACACCAATTCGCCCGACGACGGCACGCCGGATTCCACCCAGTTGAGGTCGCCGTAGCGGGTGTTGCTCGCGTGGTGATCGATGTTGATCAGCAGCTGGCGATCCTGGATGTACGAATTGACTACCCCCAGGCGCTCGGGATTGGCCGAATCCACGGCGATGACGCAATCGAAGGATTGATGGGGGCGGGGCTGGGAATAGAGATCGTCGAAATTCAGGAATTTCAATTTGCCGGGCAGGGGATCCTGGTTCCAACTGACCGCTTCGTACCCCTTGTTGACCAGAGCCATGACCAAGGCCAGCTGGGAACCGACGCAATCGCCGTCCGGCATCTGATGCCCCACCACGCAGAACCGGCGGTGTTGTTTGATGGCCTCGAGGATGCGCTGGATGATTTTCGGTTCGGAATTCATTCCGGAAAATTACCGGGATTCGCTCGTTCGAGTTCGTCGATGATATCGAGCACGCGGTCGCCTTGCTCGATCGCGGTGTTCATGACGAAGCGCAGGTGGGGGATATACTTGAGGACGACCTTGGCGGCGACCGCTTGCTGGAGCGCCGCGCGATCCTTGCTCAGTTGCCGGGAGGCGCGGCGCCGTTCCTTGCCGTCGCCGCTGCCGCCGACGTAGATCGTCGCGTTTTTGAGATCGTTCGACAACTGGATGTCGACGACCGTCAACAAACCGAATTGCGGCAACGGGTATTTTTGACGAAGGATTTCGCCGATTTCCCGTTTGAGCAATTCGCGCACTCTCTGGCGTCGCAACGAGGCCATGGTTAGCCGAGGGCCGGAGGCGGACCTACAGTTTTTGGGCTACTTCCTCCAGGGTGAAGCTTTCGATCGTGTCGCCTTCCTGGAAGTCGTTGTAGCGGTCGATCCGAATGCCGCATTCCATCCCGGCCCTCACTTCGGTGACTTCGTCCTGAAACCGCCGGAGCGAATGGGTGCGGCCTTCGAAGATCAAGTCGCCTTTGCGAAGCACCCGGGCCGGGCCGCGCTCGAATTTCCCCTGATTGACGATGCAGCCGGCGACCCGGCTGCCCTTGGAGATTTCGAAGATTTTCCGGATTTCGGCGACCCCGTTGACGCGGGCCTTGGTGATCGGGTCCAGCAATCCGGCCATGGCTTCCCGGACTTGGTCGATCAGTTCGTAGATGATGGAATAGAGTTTGATCTGCACGCTTTCGTGCTTGGCGATGTCGGCGATGCCGGTATCGATCCGGGTCTGAAAGCCGATGACCACGGCCTTGGAAGCCGAGGCCAGCATAATGTCGCTTTCGTTGATTGAGCCGACCCCGCTGTGGACGACGTCCAGCTTGACCTTTTGAGAATCGATATTCTTGAGCGAATCGACGATCGCTTCCGCCGAACCCTGAGTGTCCGCCTTGATGACGACCTTGAGCAACTTGGCGGTGTCGGCCGAGAGGGTGTCGAACAAGTTTTCGAGGGTCACGGAGCTGCGTTTTTCGGCGCTCTTGCGCCGGCTGGCTTCGACCGTCGATTCGGCCAGCCGCCGGGCCTGTTTTTCGGTGCCCAGCACGTTGAACTGCAGGCCGGCTTCGGGTGCGCCGTTGAGTCCCAGCACTCTGACGGCCACCGAGGGCGTCGCTTTCTTGAGCCGTTTCCCGTCTTCGTTGATCAGGGCCTTGACCCGGCCCCAGTTCGGCCCGCAAAGCATGGCGTCGCCGATTTTCAGCGTCCCTTTGCGGACGAGCACGGTCGCGATGGGGCCGCCTTGTTTCATGCCCGATTCGATCACGTTGCCGACGGCGGCCCGGTTGGGATTGGCCCGCAGTTCCAGAATTTCCGCTTGGAGCAGCACCATCTCGAGGAGGATATCGATGCCGGTGGCGTTCAGCGCCGAAATGTCGACGAAAATGGTTTCGCCGCCCCATTCTTCGCACACCAGACCGCGATCCTGAAGTTGTTGCCGGACGTTGATCGGATTGGCCCCGGGCAAGTCGATCTTGTTGACCGCGACGATGATGGGGACGTGGGCCGCCTTGGCGTGATTGAGAGCCTCGAGGGTTTGCGGTTTGATGCCGTCGTTGGCGGCCACGACCAAGATGACCAAGTCGGTCACGTTGGCCCCTCTCGCTCGCATCGCGCTGAAGGCGGCATGGCCGGGAGTGTCCAGGAAGGTGATCTGTTGCAACTGTTGCGGCCGTTCCGGGTGGGGGAAATGAATGGTGTAGGCGCCGATGTGCTGGGTAATGCCGCCGGCCTCTCCCGAGACGACGTTCGATTTGCGGATCACGTCCAGCAGGGTCGTCTTGCCGTGGTCGACGTGGCCCATGATGGTCACTACCGGCGGGCGGGAGACCAGATCGCTTTCTTCGTCGTCGACGTCCAGGTTGACGATGTCCTGTTGGCGGGTGACCCCGGCGCCTTTTTCCCGCCGTTTGCTTTCGAAGCGGTAGCCGTATTTGGCGCAAATCTGTTTGGCGTAGAACTCTTCGACCGTCTGATCGACGGTGGCGAAGACGTTTAATTCCATCAGATCGGCGATGATCTGAAAGGGTTTGCGATGCAGCACTTCCGCCAGGTCCCGAACGATAACCGGCTGCTTGAGCGTCAGCGGTTTGGCGTCCACCGGGGCGACGTATTTCGGTTTGGGATGAGACGCTTTCCGTTCGGCGTCCCGATTGGCTTCCGCCCGTTCGGATTTGCGGTTGCTTTTGCGGCGGTTCTCGTAACGCCGGCCGGCCGGGTGATCCGAACGTGAGCGGCCCTGCATGTTCCGCGACAGTTTGATGAACCCGATCTTGGCTCCCAGGCCGGGGCTTTCTTCTTCGTCGGACTCGAGTTCGTCGTCGGCAGCCGCGGGAGGATCGGCGGCTTCGGCCGGGGCCTCGGTTTCAGCCGAGGATTCCTCGGCGGCCACGGCCGGATCCGGCTCCTCGGGCGGCGCGGCGGTTTCGTCCGCCTGCGGCGAATCGTCGCCGGCCGGCGACCCTTCGGGCACGTCGGCGACCTCGCCCGGCACCGGCTCGGCCGGCGCAGCCGGTTCCGGTGGCGCCACGGTTTCGGCCTCTTGTTTGTGCTTGATGATTTCGATGCCCTGTTCCGGAGGTTCCGGCGGCGCTTCGCGGTCGCCTTCCTGTTTGTCGGTGATGATTTCGATGCCTTGATCCAACGGTTCCGGCGGCGGAGCGGATTCGGGTTCCCGCTTGCCGGTGATAATTTCGATGCCCTGTTCGGCCGGCTGCCCGGCGGCCGGCGTCTCGGCGGATTCGGGGGCGGGTTTCTGGAGGTAATCGATCAAGTATTCCGCGGTGATTTTGTCGAGCGTGTTGGAAGGGACGGTGGCGTTGATCTTTAATTCTTTGGCTCGCTCGAGAACTTCCTTGCTGGGCATGCCGAGTTTTTTCGCGATTTCGTAGATCCGGATGGGCATAAGATTTGAGTTACTGCCGAAGAGAGAGCGGGAAAAGCATTTCCGCCGTATGGTCGAACGGTTGGCGAAAGACTCTAGTGTATTTCCTCCAGTTTTGATAGTCGCCGGGTGGACTCTTTTTTGACCGACTCGAGAATCCGTTCGGCGTCCGCACCCAGTTCAGCGATGTTCCGGAGATCCTCCAATTCCGCGTGGAGCAAATCGTTCAGGGTATGGAAGCCGCTGTTGACCAGGATGGTCGCTTGCTCCCGGGAGATGCCGTCGATGGCCGCGAACGCGTCGACGGTGCGGGCGACTTTTTCCGCGAAGCCCAATTCGGCGGTCTTGCGGGGTTGAATGTCGATGTGGCATTTGCAGAGCCGGGACGTCAGCCGGGCGTTCAAGCCCTTTTTGCCGATCGCCAGGGAAAGTTGTTCGGGTTTGACCTGAATCTTGGCCCGGCGCGCCACTTCATCGAATTCGAACGCCAAGATGGAAACCGGCGACAGGGCGTTGGTGACCAAGGTGCGCAAGTCGGTGTCCCACGGGATGATATCGATTCGTTCGTTGTTCAATTCCCGAACGATGTTTTTCACCCGCTGGCCCCGCAAGCCGACGCAGGCGCCGACCGGATCGACTTTGGGATTATTGGACCAGACGGCCAGTTTGGTGCGGAAGCCGGCTTCGCGGGCGACCGATTTGATTTCGATCGTGCCGTCGTTGATCTCGGCGACTTCCATCTTGAACAGCTTGGTGATGAATTCGGGGTCGGAACGGGAAAGCACGATATCCGGGCCGTTGGCGTAGTCTTCGATGGCTTTGATGTAACAGCGGATCCGGTCGCCCCGTTGATAATCTTCGCTGGGCACGCGTTCGCTGCTGGGCAGCACAGCCAGGATTTTTTCGGGGTCCAGTTCCAGGATGACGTTGGAACTTCGGAATTCGTGGACGTAGCCGCTGACGATATCTCCCTTGCGGTCCTGGAACAGTTTTTGAATCTGCTGCTTGCGGTCCCGTTGCAGGATTTGATTGAGCGCCTGCCGCACGGTTTGGGAGCCGATCCGCCCGAATTCCTTGGCGGAGAACACCATCTCGACTTCTTCGCCGACCTGTGCGTCCGTCCGGATTTTCCGGGCCTGATCGAGGCTGATTTCGTCGTGTTCCGAATCGACCTTTTCGACCACCAAAGGCCGGGAGATAGCCTGCAATTCGCCGCTTCGCGAGTCGATCCGGACTTGCAATCCCCGCGAGGGTACGCAAATCTTCTTGGCGGCCGACAGGTAGGCGTCTTGGATATACTCCAGGATCGTCTCCTTGGGGATGCCCTTTTCCAGCGCCATCCGATCGGCCATTTTTAGTAAATTGGCGTTCACAATCACAGATTCCTTCCTGCGTTGGGAACAAAAAAGCCGGCCATTGTGCCGACTCCACTTATCTCCGCAACACAGTTATAAAGCAATCGGTCGGACATACTCGGCTTTCCGAAAGGGATAGTCAAGATCAAATTGACCCAAAGTTGGAAGAAACGGAGCCGGCCGTCCCGGAAGGCGGTCGCGAGCGGGCGTCTGAGGCGGTTCCGGTGCGATATCGCGAGGCGGGATGGGCCGCGGCGCCACTTGGGGATTCGGCCCGTTGCCGGGTGCGCTTTCCCGGGCGCCTTCGGGTGATTGCGCCGTTCGGGAACCTCCGGTTGCGAGTTCGAATTCTCGCCCGGCACCCCTTGCGGGACAAGCTCGGCTCCGAGTCGGAATCGTCGCTACGGCACGGAGGCGCCGGGAATCTCCCGAGTTTCGGTGGACTCGCCGTCGGCGCTCAGGTTCGGGTTTCGATCCGGGCGGCAACGGTTGGAGCGTTCGCTCCGGGTTGCGGCGCCGATTGCGGGCGGGCCGACCGGCGGACCGGAATCGCATCACGACGCGGTCGGGGCGTTCGATGGGGCTCGGTCAGGCTGACGGCTCCTTACTTTCGTGGTAGCTGTTGCCGGCTAACGAACTTCACGTTCTCCGCCCATCGCCGACAGCTCGGGACGTTATTCGGTAGCCGGATTAGCCGGTAGAGAGCGCTTTTTTTCGACCAGCAAGCACTCCGAGAGCAGAGTGACGTCAAGCGTCTTGCCCGATTGGTCCAACGGTCGGTTGGTGATGAGGATATGAGGCATTCCGTTCGTTTCGGTCGCTTGGTAAAAGCGATAGCCGAGGATGGTGAGTAACGGATTGAACGTGAAGTTGTAACTGACGGCGGGGAATACGCAGATGACGAACAGGAGCAAACCCCACGTAAACAAACTAGGACCGAAAATTGAAAGCATAGACTGTTGGGTGAGGTACGGCAGGAGATAGATCACCAGAGGCGTCAATACCTCCTTGTCGACCGGTTTGACGGATTCGGGGCGAAATTCCCTCGACGGGGAGTCGGTTTTGACGACCCGGAGCAACAAGAGACACGCCAGAACCAGCAAAACGCAAACAACGGCAAAACTGGTGGCGGCCCAGAATGCCCCTGGGGTGAGAGCCAACATCGTGGCACAAACCAGGAGAATCGGCGCGAAGGCGGTGGCTGTCAGGAGGATTTGAGTGATTTTGTTTATAACGATGGTTCCATCAGATTGGGGTCCTTTTGGCGAAAGACGGTTGAATTGGGGGTCAGTCCCCGGAAATGGAATTCGGGACAGCTCTCCTTTCCGGCGTGCGCTTCAGGTGGCGCGGCACTCGCACCGGAGCGCACGCCGTGATGGGCTCGCTCGGGGGGCATTGCTGCCGAGTCTATCTTATTTTGCCCAGGGCGTCAAGTAATACCGGCGCCGGCTTCAGGGTTTTTTCACGCTAATCGCTAGAGGCCTGTGTCACCGATTTCGGGACATATTCGCTTTTTCCCTTCACCAGAGAGCCGAAACTTTAGCGCCTTCGAAATGGGAAAATAAAGCTGGCTTTTTCATTCTCCGGTCGTTATTGGTTCCTCAGGGACGCCAAATTCAACCTCAAGCGGGTGACCGTTCGATTGGTGAAGAGCAGTGAGCGAAGACGCTGGGATTCGCTGATGGATCAGAACCATTATTTGGGTTTCAAAGGCTTTGCCGGACGCGGGCTGCGTTATGTTGCCGAGTACCGAGGCCGGTGGTTGGCGTTAGCCGGCTGGCAAAGTGGAGTGTTCAAGTGTCGCCCGCGAGACAAGTGGCTCGGATGGAAAAAACGAGAGCAGTTTCGTCGGCTTCATTTGATTGCCAACAATACCCGATTCCTCCTGCTTACCGAGCGGGGCGAAGTGCGCAATCTGGGGAGCTGCGTCATGGCCAAAATGCTGCGCCGGCTGAGTGCCGATTGGCAACGGACCTGGGGTCATCCGCTGGAATTGGCCGAAACTTTCGTCGATCCCCGACACTTCGCGGGCACGATCTATCGCGCGGGGAATTGGCGGGCGGTAGGGCAATCGCAAGGCTACGCTCGCAGCAACGGACGCTATACCGCCCGGCACAATATCAAGAAGGAAAGGTACGTTTATCCCTTGCGGCCCCAAGCCGGTTCCCGATTAAGGAAGCGTCAGGACGATCCGTCTTGGGGCCCCCAGGTGCAGCGGGTAGAAACGTCTCCGAAACAGTTGAAATCATTGGTGCAACTGCTAGCGGAAACGGCTGATTTTCGCCGGGCACAAGGACGCAAACATCGGCTGGAAATGGTCCTCGCTATCTGCATCTTAGCTCGATTGGCCGGCAAGGTCGGCCCCTTGGCGACTTCGCGTTACGCCCAAAAAATGACGCCAAACCAATTGCAGACTCTCGGGGCGTGGCGCAACGCCAAGGGCCGTTGCGTGGCCCCGTCTCTCGCGACGATTCACCGGGTCATGACCGAGACGGATCCGGAAGCGTTGCAAACGGTAACTCACCGCTGGGTAACGGCCCAATTGACTCGACAACCCTTGGAAGCCTTGGCTGCCGACGGGAAGCGGATCAACGGAGCTAATCGCAACAGCAAAGACCATTTCGAGACCGTCATCCTCGTGCGCCATCAAGATGCGGTGCCCCTCGCCGTTCGCAGTTGCCGAGACCAAGGCGGCGAACAGGCGGCGATGGCGGCTCTCTTGGAGGATGTCGATATCCGGGGAGCCATCATTACGATCGATGCGCTCCATACTAACCGAGTCATGGCCGATGCCATCGTGTTGGTTAACGGAGCCCATTTTCTCTTCACGGTTAAGGAGAACAACCCCGAACTCTCTCAATTTTTGACCAGCCTGGATTGGGATCGAGTGGCCCAGGACCGGTTCACCGAAAACCCGGAGAAAGGACATGGCCGCATCGATCAACGGAGCATTCAAACCTATGAACCCCTTCCCGGAGCCGTCAAATTACCGCATGTCCTCCAAGTCTTTCGGATCCTTCGACACCGCCATCATTGGAACGGTGGGCTCGAGACCGTGGAATATGCTTACGGCGTCACTTCGTTGCCTCCGGAAGCTGCCGACGCTCAACGATTGTTGTCACTCAATCGGGGACATTGGACGGTAGAAAACGGCAATCATCGCCGTCGCGACGGGATTTTCGGCGAAGATGATTGTCTCATGCGAACTCGCCATGGGCCGACGAACAATGCCCTCTTCAACAACCTGGCCTTGGCGATCATTCTCCAGTCGGGATACTCTAATATGGCCGAAGCTACTGACGATTTTCAGACGAATCGGAACCAAGGGTTGCGAGCCGTTACGAAAACCACCCCGTTTAAACGTCCGAAAAAACGTCCGAAAAAAAACTGACCCGACCTTCCTGATTATCGACGCTTCCTCCTTGCTGATTCGGTCGGCGAATTGATCGTTTGACCGATACTCGCACCGGTTCAGTCTCCTGTCCGGCTGAAACTCGTCTCAATCGGCAATCGCCGCCTAACTCGAAGCATAATTCGGAAAAACAGTTTTTCCGACGAATCGAAATACTCCGCTCGACACTTAAAAAAACGATCGTCGATCAAAAATTATTAGCATGAAAAAGTCCTGGCGCCGGCTTAGTTGTGTTTGCGCGAATTTGTCCCCGGTTCCCGGGGCCGCCGGAAACCGGATTAAGAGCATCGATACCGGGAAGGAATCGGCAGCTTGGCATGCTATCGATTTCGAAGCCGTCCGTCCGGGGGTGCCCGCTGTTGTCTGGGCCCTTGACCGTTTCACCGTCGAACCGGAACCGCGGCGGCGCCACGTGTCGTCCCAAGGGCCGGGACGCTCGAGTTCACGAGCTCGCCGGCAATATTCCGAACGGCCGGGCGACCGGGTAACGATTCGAACCTTGGCGGTTCGGCCGGGCCCGAATCGCAACTGCGAACCCGGGCGAGTGCGGATCAGATCGAATGCACCCGGCCCCAGTAAACGTCGAGCTGGCAGTTCAAGTAGAGTTGAATCGCCTTGATCAGAACGCTGGTTTCCAAGAATTGGCCTTTGCCGATAATGTCCTTGAGCGTCATATTCGGGCTCACCTCGAAACTGCTTTGAGTGATGATCGGGCCTTCGTCCAAGTGCATGTTGACGAAATGGGCGGTTACGCCGATGACTTTGACGCCGTGTTCCCAAGCCTGGCGGTAGGCGTTCTGACCGGGAAAACTGGGCAGCAGCGAGGGATGGATATTAATGATCTTGTTCTTGTAGTGCCAGACCAATTGCGGGGAAAGGATTTTCATGAAGCGTGCCAATACCAGAAAATCCACGTTATAATCTTCCATGATTTCCAGGGCTTGATTTTCGGCTTTCTGGCGATTGGACCAGTCGAGGTAGCGGAAGGGGAGCCGGTATTGTTCGGCGAGGGGTTGCAGGTGCTGGTGGTTGGAAATCACCAATGAAGGGATGGCTTGAATCGTGTGCTCTTCGACCGCCTGCATGATGCCCGGCAACAGGTGTTTTTCCCGGGAGCCGAAGATGACGAATCGTTGCGGTTCGCCGACGGGGCGATACTTGTAGCGGATGGTCATCTTCAATTCTTCCGCCAGACGCGCCAATCCCGCCTTGACGGCCCCATAATCCCAGTCGTTCGATTCCCAGGACGCTTGGATGTTCATGCGGAAGCGTCCCTTGAGAACCTGTTCTTCCAGAGCCTCGATATTGGCGCCGGAGTCGAAGAGGAATTTGGTCGCTTTCGCCACCGTTCCGATGTGGTCGCTCCCCACAATCGAGATATCCATTATCTGTTTGTTCGACAGATTTGAATCAGAGGTTTCCATGTTCGTCGGTCCGGCCGCGGTTCGTTCAAAGGCGTCGGGTTGCGGTTGCTTCAGAGTACGATTCGGCATTGCCGGCCGAAGCGGCCGGGGCATTGTTCTTCCGTCAGACGAGAGACCGGCGCGGCGAGCGGGGCTGACCGGTAAACGCCGACGAGAGGGAGGTTGTTCCGAGACGGCCGGCGCGGCAACTTGCGACGCTGCGGCCCGAATTTCAATTTCGCCAGTCGGGTCGTGAGCAAGGTCGGGGAGTTGCCGGGGCCAATTATGCCGGGGACGATCCTATCGTCGGCGCCGGCGTTTGACTTTGAGTTGAGCCAGAGAGTGGGTCAGGGCGAGCTGTGCGGCGGTCTGTTCCTCGGGGGAAAGTTTTTCCGCTAAGCGGCGTTCGGCGTTTTGGCGCGCTTCTTCGACTTTCTGTTCGTCGATCTGGTCCGCGTCCTGAGCCATGTCGGTGAGCACGGAAACTTTCCGGTTGGTGATTTCCACGAATCCGGCCCCGACGGCCAGGTAACGGTTTTCGCCTCGATGCATGACCGTCACTTCTCCGGCGTCGATCTGAATCATGAGCGGGGCGTGTCCCGGATAGATCCCCAACTCTCCCTCGGTGCCGGGGAGGGACACGATTTCGACGTTTTCCGAAAAGATCACCTTTTCCGGCGTCACGATCTCGAATCGCAGCGTCTGGGCCATGGCTCAGGGGGTAGGGTTGCCGACGATCATTATTGGTCTTCGAGAATATCCTCGATTTTGCCCTTCATGTAGAAATTGGTCTCCGAGACGTCGTCGTGCTTGCCGTCCAGGATTTCTTTGAATCCTCGGACCGTATCGGCGACGTCGACCTGTTTGCCCGGATAACCGGTGAAGACCTCGGCGACGGTGAAGGGCTGGCTGAGGAATCGTTGGATTTTGCGGGCTCGGAATACCGTCAGTTTGTCTTCCGGCGATAATTCGTCCATGCCCAAGATGGCGATGATGTCCTGCAAATCCTTGTATCGTTGCAAGACGCGCTGAACGCCTCGGGCGACCTCGTAATGTTCCTCGCCGACGATGTCGGCGGTCAAGGCTCGGGAATTCGAGGCCAAGGGGTCGACGGCGGGGTAGATTCCCTGTTCGGCGATCGAACGTTCCAGGACGATGGTGGCGTCGAGGTGGGCGAAGGTCGTGGCCGGGGCGGGGTCGGTCAAATCGTCGGCCGGCACGTAGACGGCTTGAAAGGAAGTGATCGATCCTTTCTGGGTCGAAGTGATGCGTTCCTGCAGATCGCCCATTTCCGCCGCCAGGGTCGGTTGATAGCCCACCGCGCTCGGCGTGCGTCCCAACAAGGCGGAGACTTCGGAGCCGGCTTGGGAGAAGCGAAAGATATTGTCGACGAACAGCAAGACGTCCTGGTTTTTTTCGTCACGGAAATACTCGGTGATAGCCAGTCCCGACAGGGCTACCCGCAACCGGGCGCCTGGCGGTTCGTTCATCTGGCCGTAGACCAAGGCGATCTTGGAATTGCCGAGATTCTCTTGGTCGATCACGCCCGCGTCCGACATTTCCTCGTAGAGGTCGTTGCCTTCCCGGGTTCTCTCGCCGACTCCGGCGAATACCGAGACGCCGCCGTGCAATTTGGCGATATTGTTGATCAACTCCATGATGACTACCGTTTTGCCGACGCCGGCGCCGCCGAACGCTCCGACCTTGCCTCCTTTCAGGAAGGGGCAGATCAAGTCGATGACCTTGATTCCGGTAACCAGGATTTGCGGCGAGGTTGCCTGCTCCATGAGGGTGGGAGCCGGCCGGTGGATGGGATTGCGCGACTCGGCTTTCACCGGGCCCCGCTCGTCGACGGTTTGGCCGGTGACGTCGAAGACCCGGCCCATGACGCCATCGCCTACCGGCATCGAAATCGGCTCGCCGGTGTCTTGCACTTCGTAGCCCCGTTTGAGACCTTCGGTCGAAGACATGGCTACCGCCCGCACCCAATTGTCGCCGAGGTGCTGTTGCACTTCCAGGACCAGGTTGACCGGGTTCTCCTCCAGGGTATATTCCACGCGCAAGGCGTTGTAGATTGCCGGCAGGGATTCGGAGAATTCGACATCCACCACCGGGCCGATAACCTGTACGATCTTTCCCTTGTTCATGCTGGCTGGTCGTTCGATTCTGGGAGATCCGTTTCGTTCCGTCGCCGTCCCGAGAAACGCCGCGAATCGCCAAGCCGTAAATCCGGAATTATGGGACTGAAAGACAGGGAAGCTATGAGTCGTTTTTTTCGCTGTCAAGCCATCAAGATCGCCGGGGCAGGACTTTTTCATGCTAATAATTCTTGGTCGACGATCGGTTTTTTAAGTACCGAGCGGAGTATTTCGATTCGTCGGAAAAACTTTTTTTCCGAATTATTCTTCGAGATTGGCGGCGATTGCCGCTGGAGACGAGTTTCAGCCAGATAGGAGACTAGACCGGTGCGTGCATCGGTCAAACGATCAATTCGCAGACCGAATCAGCAGGGAGGAAGTGCCGGTAATCAGGAAGGTCGATTCAGCTTTTTTCCGGACGTTTTTTCGGACGTTTAAAAGGGGTGGTTTTCGTGACGGCTCGCATCCCTTGGTACCGATTCGTCTGAAAATCGTCAGTAGCTTCGGCCAAATTAGGGTATCCCGACTGGAGAATGATCGCCAAGGCCAGGTTGTTGAAGAGGGCATTGTTCGTCGGCCCATGGCGAGTTCGCATGAGACAATCATCTTCGCCGAAGATCCCGTCGCGACGGCGGTGATTGCCGTTTTCTACCGTCCCATGTCCCCGATTGAGTGACAACAATCGTTGAGCGTCGGCAGCCTCTCGAGGCAACGAAGTGACACCGCAAGCATATTCCACGGTGTCGGGCTCACCGTTCCAATGATGGCGGTGTCGGATGATCCGAAAGACTTGGAGGACATGCGGTAATGTGACGGCCCCCGGAAGGGGTTCATAGGTCTGAATGCTCCGTTGATCGATGCGGCCGTGTCCTTTCTCCGGGTTTTCGGTGAACCGGTCCTGGGCCACTCGATCCCAATCCAGGCTGGTCAAAAATTGAGAGAGTTCGGGGTTATTCTCTTTGACCGTGAAGAGAAAATGGGCTCCGTTAACCAACACGATGGCATCGGCCATGGCTCGGTTGGTATGGAGCGCATCGATCGTAATGACGGCTCCCCGGATATCGACATCCTCCAGGAGAGCCGCCATCGCCGCCTGTTCGCCGCCTTGATCCTGGCAAATGCGAACGGCGATGGGCACCGCATCTTGATGGCGCCCGAGGATGACGGTCTCGAAATGCTCTTTGCTGTTGCGATTGGCTCCGTTGATCCGCTTACCGTCAGCAGCCAAGGCTTCCAGGGGTTGTCGAGTCAATTGAGCCGTTACCCAGCGGTGAGTTACCGCTGGCAAAGCTTCCGGGTCCGTCTCGGTTATGACCCGGTGAATCGTCGCGAGAGACGGGGCCACGCAACGGCCCTTGGCGTTGCGCCACGCCCCGAGAGTCTGCAATTGGTTTGGCGTCATTTTTTGGGCGTAACGCGAAGTCGCCAAAGGGCCGACCTTGCCGGCTAATCGAGCTAAGATGCAAATAGCGAGAACCATTTCCAGTCGATGTTTGCGTCCTTGGGCCCGGCGAAAATCAGCCATTTCCGCTAGCAGTTGCACCAATGATTTCAACTGTTTCGGGGACGTTTCTACCCGCTGCACCTGGGGGCCCCAAGACGGATCGTCCTGGCGGTTCCTTAATCGAGAACAGGCTTGGGGCCGCAAGGGATAAACGTACCTTTCCTTCCGTTTATTGTGCCGGGCGGTATAGCGTCCGTTGCTGCGAGCGTAGCCTTGCGATCGCCCTGCCGCCCGCCAATTCCCCGCGCGATAGATCGTGCCCGAGAAGTATCGAGGATCGACGAAAGTTTCGGCCAATTCCAGCGGATGACCCCAAGTCCGTTGCCAATCGGCACTCAGCCGGCGCAGCATTTTGGCCATGACGCAACTCCCCGGATTGCGCACTTCGCCCAGCTCGGTAAGCAGGAGGAATCGGGTATTGTTGGCAATCAAATGCAGCCGACGAAACTGCTCTCGCTTTTTCCACCCGAGCCGCCGATCTCGCGGGCGACACCGGAACACTCCGCTTTGCCAGCCGGCTAAAGCCAACCACCGGCCTCGGTACTCGGCAACATAACGCAGACCGCGTCCGGCAAAACCTTTGAAACCCAAATAATGGTTCTGATCCATCAGCGAATCCCAGCGTCTTCGCTCACTGCTCTTCACCAATCGAACGGTCACCCGCTTGAGGTTGAATTTGGCGTCCCTGAGGAACCCATAACGACCAGAGAGTGAAAAAGCCAGCTTTATTTTCCCATCTCGAAGGCGATAAAGTTTCGTCCCCATGGCGAAGGGAAAAAACGAAACATGACCCAAAATCGGTGACACTGGCCTCTAGCGATTAGCGTGAAAAAACCCTGCGGAATGGGCGAGAGAGTTTCCAATGAGCGAGGCTTTAGGCTAGACTTAGCGGAGTAGAGACAGATAACGGTAATTCTTAAAGAAAGGATTAAGAAATAAAAGAGAGACAGGAGGTCGACGGGAAGACCCCAAAAAAACCGTGGTGGCAGAGTTTCGAGTTGAAGGTAGGGAATCTAGCTTCGCTGCTCACGGTCGCCAGCCTGTTTGGCGGATTCGTTATCCTCATGTGGTCGAATTTGCACAAATTGGATCAATTGGCGGTTGGACTGGAAGACCTGAAGGGAGGGCAGGAGGACCTGAAGGAAGACATCGAACGTTTAGACTCCCGGGTGGATTCGCTGGAAGCGGAGATGGTTTTGCAGGATACCAAGTTGACCGGGAAGATCGATGCCTTGGATACCAAGTTGACCGGGCAAATCGTCGCCTTGGAAGAAAAGATTTCCGAGCAGGATGCCGATTTGACCGGAAAGTTCGATGCCTTGGAAGAAAAGGTGGTTGTGCAAATCAAGGCTTCGGAAGATAAATTGACCGGGAAGATCGATGCCTTGGATACCAAGTTGAACGGGCAAATCGTCGCGACGGAAAACAAACTGGAAACGCGAATGGATTCGTTGGACAAACGAATGGACTCGCTGGACAATAGGTCGGAAACGCGAATGAGCTCGTTGAGCTCCAGCGTTATTGATCTTTCCCTTCGAATTGGACGATATGAGGTACTGATGCCTCTGGTGAAGGGGTTGAACCCCAGTTTGGCCTCGTTGCGTTTCGTGGTCGAATCAGATTTGAACGTCGATTGGAGAGAACAGAGAAAAGCTACTGCCGCCCTGTCTGCAATTGTGGTTAATCTGATCGCGGCATTGAACAAAATCCTTGTCGAAGAGGATCCCAGTGGCCACGACGAATTACGCGAGTTGTGGGATTTGGCTCAGGCCGAACTGGTGAACGAAATTCCAGCTAAAGAATAACAACCGTTTTTTCTCGTCGAATTCGGTCCGGTTTTCGTTAGTTTTCCCCGGAATCGGGTTCGATTCGTCGGTCGTCTTCAGACGTGGTTGCGGTTTCGTTGTCGACTGGACGAACTTCAACAGGTCGAGCGACCGTAGGAGTGCGTTAGCTACGGGGCCGGTCGACGATCGGAATCGTCTGCCACCTATCGGATGGCTGTTTGAGAGAGAGGCCGGGGCTTCGGGGGCGTTTTGGTTGAAAAATGCTGCGGTTGGCTGATGATTTCGCTAGAGTCCGGGGCATGAGTTTTCGTGCGATCGTCATCAATGCCGGATTGCTAATGTTATTGGCGGGGTGTGGTTCCGGTAATTCTCCGACTCGGCAATCGTCGATCACCGAGCTGCGGTCGGCGACCGACAGCATCTCGGCCGAGGGACTGTTGGAACATGTCCGGGTTCTTTCCTCGGATCGGTTCGAAGGCCGCGGCCCCGGAGGCGCCGGAGAACAATTAACCGTCGATTACTTGGTGCAGGAGTTTCGGGACTACGGCTTGAAACCCGGAGCTCCCGACGGCGGATGGACTCAAGAAGTTCCTCTGGTCGGCATTAAATCCGTTAGCCAGGCCGAGTTGACCCTGAACGGACAGAAAAGACCTTTGACTTGGCCTCAGGATTACGTGGCGTGGACCGGAATAGCCCAACCCGAATCGGCCGTAGTCGATAGTCCATTGATTTTCGTCGGTTACGGAGTCGAAGCTTCCGAATACGGCTGGGACGATTTTAAGGACTCGGATTTGTCGGGCCGGACGCTGGTGATGTTGGTGAACGATCCCCAGATTCCCGATCCGGAGGATCCTTCCCGGCTCGATCCCGAATTCTTCAAGGGAAAGGAAATGACTTATTACGGCCGCTGGACCTATAAGCTGGAAATAGCGGCTCGGAAAGGGGCCGCCTCCGCCATCATCGTTCACGAAACCGGACCGGCCGGATATCCGTATTTCGTTGTGGTCAACAGTTGGGGTGGAGAAAATTTCACTCTCAAATCCCGCGGGAGCGAACCCGAGTTGCCGGTGGCCGCCTGGTTCAGCAACGGGCGGGCGCGCTCGTTGTTCCGCGAATTAGGTTTCGACTTCGACGAACTCAAACAGCGGGCGTTGCAACCCGAGTTCGTTCCTATCCCCTTGCAGGCCAGCGTTACCTTTCGGATGAAGAGTCAATTCCGCGAAATCACTTCCCGCAACGTGATCGCCAAAATCGAAGGCTCTCAGCAACCCGGTGAATGCGTCGTCGTCACGGCTCATTGGGATCATTTGGGCATCAATCCCGAATTGGACGGCGATCAGATTTACAACGGCGCATTGGACAATGCTACCGGCGTCTCGGGTATGTTGGCTTTAGCGAAAAGTTTCGCCGGCCTGCGTCCCCCGCCTTCGAGATCGCTCGTTTTCCTAGCCGCCGCCGCTGAGGAACAGGGACTCCTGGGCGCCAAGTATTATTGCGAAAATCCTTCCCTCCCGATGAACCGTACCTTGGCCAATATCAATTTGGACGGGTTGAATCAGTGGGGCCCGACTCGCGACCTCGTCGTGATCGGTTACGGCGCTTCCACCATGGACGCCTTGGTGGAGGAAATGGCCGAGGTGCACGAACGGGTGGTCAAAGGGGACCCGGAACCCGAAAAGGGATTCTATTACCGCTCGGATCATTTTCAGTTCGCCAAAAAGGGAGTCCCGGCGCTGTTTCTCGATTCGGGCGTGGAATATGTCGGACTGCCGGAAGGATTCGGCGCCCAAAAGCGGCAGGAGTACACCAACAACGACTACCATAAGGTTTCTGACGAAATCAAAGAGGACTGGAACCTGGCCGGCGCGGTCGAAGATTTGCGTTTGTTGGCCGATGTCATGTATCGGGTCGTTCACGACGAAACCTGGCCGCGATGGCATCCCGGAAACGAGTTCGAAGCGATTCGCTTGCAGAGTTTGAAATAGGCTTCGACGGCCGTTCGAAAACCGTGGCGGGCGATCCGGAGGACGGATTTGACCGTGCGAGCCGCCCGGCGGCTGCGTGATGGACCCTGCGAACCGGGCGGAAAATATCATGACCGATCAACCATCATCGCCGTCGCCGAATTTGTTTCAATCGCTGATCCCCGTGATCGCGCTGATCGCCTTGTTGGTGGGCGCGATGCAGTTTTGGGAAGATTGGACCGCGCCGATACCGTTGATCTTGGCGACAGGCGTCGCGGTTCTGACCGGGTTGTGCGCGGGTTATTCCTGGCAGGAACTCGAGGAGGGGCTGTTGCACGGAATCGCCATCGGCATGAAATCGATGCTGATTTTGTGCGTGGTCGGCGTGATGATCGGCACCTGGATCGCGGGCGGTATCGTGCCGACCCTGATTTATTACGGATTGCAGGTATTGCATCCGAGTTACTTTTATCTCGCGGCTTGTTTGATCTGTTGCGTGGTGTCGTTGTCGACGGGAAGCTCTTGGGTGACGGCGGCGACCATAGGCGTGGCTCTGATCGGAGTAGCGCAAGGTCTGGAAATCAGTCTTTCGGTGACCGCGGGAGCCGTGATTTCAGGATCGTATTTCGGAGACAAGATGTCGCCGCTTTCGGACACGACCAATTTGGCGGCGGCCGCGACCGGTTCGGAACTCTTCGAGCATATCCGGCATATGCTCTACACCACGGTTCCCGCCATCACGATATCGCTCGTTCTTTTCGCCCTGCTCGGCTGGCAATCGGTCGGCACGCAACCCGCTGAGGGAGGAGCCGATATTCCCACATTGCTTTCGTCGTTGTCGGATAATTTCCGGTTGAGTCCCTGGCTGCTGTCGTTTCCCTTGTTGATCGTGCTGCTGGTGTTTATGAAACTCGCCGCCTTGCCGGCGCTCTTTGTCGCGGCGTTGCTGGGAGCGGGGGCGGCCCTCTGGATTCAGGAGAGTTCGTTGGATCAGATCTTGAACGTGGCCCATTCCGGATACCAGATGGAATCGGGAAATGCCAATCTCGACAGGCTGCTGAAGCGGGGCGGTCTGGAATCCATGATGTCCACCGTGTTGCTGATCATTTGCGCCCTCGGTTACGGGGGAGTCATGGAGCGATGCGGATTTCTCAAGGTCATCGTCGGCGCGATTCTCCATTACGCCCGCTCCGTCACCGCGCTGGTCGCCGCTACCGTGGGGACTTGCCTCGGCATGAACGTCGTGACGGCCGACCAGTACGTGACCGTCGTGACCGTCGGCCGCATGTATCGCGAAGAATACGAGCGGAAGGGATTGCAGTTGAAAAATCTCTCACGCACGGTGGAGGACGCCGGAACCCTGACGTCGCCCTTGGTGGCCTGGAACAGTTGCGGCGCCACTATGAGCGCGAGCCTGGGCGTGGCCACGCTGCATTATCTGCCTTGGTGCTTCTTTAATTTGCTGACTCCGGTCATGGCGATCGTCTTGGCGGCCACGGGGTGGGGAATGGCTCGAAAATCTCTTGCGAAAGTCGGTTGACAAAAGTTTTCTTTAGGCGGAATATCGGTAGGACACTAGAAGGAATGAATCGCTTCGATTGAGCCGAGGCACCATGCGGCTCGAGTCCCGCGATTTCGAAGCAAGGCGACCATGCTAACTATAAACGGATCTTCGGCACAGTTTTGCGATGGCGTTTCTCGCAGAAATTTTCTGAAAATCGGCGGGCTCGGACTGGGGGGCTTGACCTTGCCGGAACTGCTTCGCGCCGACGACCAGTCGGGAACGGGCCGTTCCCACAAGGCCGTCATCATGATCTTTCTTCCTGGCGGTCCGCCCCACCAGGACATGTTTGATCTGAAGACGGAAGCGCCGGCGGAAGTCCGGGGCGAATTCAAGCCCATCTCCACCAAGGTGCCGGGCGTTCAGATCTGCGAGTTGTTTCCCAAAATGGCCCAGATGATGGACAAGCTGGCGGTGATTCGATCGATCGTCGGCGCCGACCCGGACCACGACGCCTATCAATGCATGACCGGACGGTCGCTGCGCCGTCCGAAACCACCGACTGGCGGTTGGCCTTCCTTGGGAGCCGTGTTGTCCAAACTCTATCCGCCCGTGACCAGGGAGATGCCGCCTTTCGTCGGCTTGGCTCCGAAAATGGGCGAGATGCGTTGGGCCAATCCCGGGAAACCCGGTTTTCTCGGTCCGGCGCATGCGCCTTTTCAGCCCAACGGCTTCGGCAAGGATGATATGGTTCTCAACGGGATTACGCTGGACCGGCTGGACGACCGGCAGGGTTTGCTGCAGAGTTTCGACGCCTTGAGGCGGGCCGTTGACACCAGCGGAGCCATGGAGGGCTTGGACGTGTTCAATCAACAGGCCTTCGGCATCTTGACTTCCTCCCGGTTGGCCGAAGCCTTGGACGTGAGCCGGGAAGATCCCCGCATCCGGGAGGAATACGGCAAGGGCGACCCTCGCAACCGAGCCGACGGCGGCCCCAAGAACCTCGAGCATTTTCTGATCGCCCGCCGGTTGGTGGAGGCGGGATCCCGTTGCGTGACGCTGGCCTTCAGCCGTTGGGATTGGCACGGGCAGAACTTCAAGCGGGGACGGGAAGACATGCCGTTGCTTGATCAGGGGGTGACGGCTTTGGTCAACGATTTGCATCGGCGCGGCATGGACCAGGACGTGTCCGTCGTGGTCTGGGGAGAATTTGGACGAACGCCGACCATCAACAAGGACGCCGGCCGCGACCATTGGCCGCGGGTTTCCTGCGCCTTGTTGGCTTGCGGCGGGATGAACACCGGGCAGGCGATCGGATCCACCGACCGCTTGGGTGGCGAAGCGTATGACCGCCCCGTGAAGTTCGGCGAGGTGTTCGCCACTTTGTATCACAATTTGGGCATCGATATCGACAAGGCTACCGTGCCGGATTTGTCCGGCAGACCGCAGTTTTTGGTCGAGGCGGGATGCCGTCCCTTGCCGGAATTGGTCTGACGGGAACCGGGGTCTCGGGCTCCGGAGCGTGGTCGATCCGATCGGAAGGGGTGCCTGCGGCGGGCGGCGCTCGAGCGGAAGAAAGAGGAAGATTATCGGATTCTTTTGTGACGAATCGCCTGCGGCGTTGTCGTACCTGATGGAAGAAGGTTTTTTTGGCCGGTCGGAAGCGTTTCGAGAACGCGGGCGCGCCCGGTCGATGCGGAGGAACGATTGGTTGAAGGCAATTGAATCGGAAAGGCAATTTTCGTGATCACTATTCCCGGAACGGTTAATACCTTTTGCGACGGCGTTTCCCGGCGTAATTTCCTGCGCATCGGCGCCTTGGGATTCGGGGGTCTGGCGTTGCCCGAGCTGCTTCGGGCTGAACAGGCCAAGGGGACCGGCAGCTCGCAGAAATCGATTATCATGATCTATTTGCCTGGTGGGCCGCCCCATCAGGATATGTTCGAGATCAAAACCGACGCCCCTTCGGAGATTCGCGGCGAATTCCGGCCCATCAAGACGAACGTGCCGGGGATCGAGATCTGCGAGTTGTTGCCCAAGACGGCTTCCATCATGGACAAGCTGGTGCCGATTCGTTCGGTCGTAGGCGCCGTCGACCATCATAGCAATCATCAATGCTTCACCGGCCGGCTGCTCAATCAGCCGGCGCCTCCGGGCGGCTGGCCCACTTTCGGCGCCGTGGTTTCCCGTTTGCAAGGCACCTCGCAACCCGGGGTGCCTCCGTTTGTCGGATTGGAACCCAAAATGAAGCATCGGCCCTACAACGCGGCTTCTCCCGGTTTTCTGGGCGTCGGGCATCGTTCGTTTCGTCCGGAAGGCGATGGTCAAGCCGACATGACCTTGAACGGGATTACCTTGGATCGGTTACGGGACCGGAAAGGCTTGTTGGCTCAATTCGACCGGTTTCGACGCGACGTGGATCACCGGGGGCTGATGGAAGGGCTCGATGTGTTCAACGAGCAGGCCATGGGCATACTGGCTTCCGGCCGGCTGGTGGAAGCGCTGGATTATCAACGGGAAGACGAACGCACTCAGGAGTTGTACGGCAAGGGGGACCCGGCGATTCGCGGCGACGCCGCGCCCCGGATTCTGGAGCAGTTCCTGGTGGCTCGCCGCTTGGTCGAGGCCGGCGTTCGTTGCGTGACGGTAGCGTTCGGTTTTTGGGATTATCACGGGAGCAATTTCCGGCTCTGCCGGGAAGATATGCCGATGCTCGATCAGGGAGTTCACGCGTTGGTGACCGACTTGTACCGGCGGGGGTTGGACCGGGACGTATCGGTGGTCGTCTGGGGTGAATTCGGCCGCACGCCTTCGATTAACGCCAAGGCGGGGCGGGATCATTGGCCGCGGGTTTCCTGCGCTTTGCTTTCCGGCGGAGGGATGAGGACGGGGCAGGCGATCGGTTCGACCGACCGCTTGGGCGGCGAGGCGGACGAACGGCCGGTTCATTTTCAAGAAATCCTCGCTACCCTGTACCATAACGTGGGGTTGGACGTGAACCGAGACACGATCGACGATCTGAGCGGTCGTCCCCATTACCTGACCGACGGGTGGCAGACCATTCCCGAATTGATCTGAGTTTCGAATTCCGCAACCGCAATGAATCGTTGCCTGTTTCGCTTGTTTCCGTGCCGCCGGTTTTTGTCGATCCTGTTCGGCATGGCCACCGGCGTTCTGATCGCTTCGGTTCCCGAATCGTTGGACGTGAAGGTCAGCGGACTGGAATTCGGGGAAGAGCGGTCGGACTTTCGTTTGATCGGTTCCAGTGACCGGCGCCAGTTGCTGGTCACCGCCGCGTTCGCCGACGGCAAGATCGGCGACTATACCCGTCAGGTAGTCTTTCGAAGCGAACCGGCCGGGGTCGTGGCGGTGGATGCGACCGGTTGGATGGAACCGCTGGCCGACGGTTCGACCGAGTTGAGCGTGGAATCGTCCGACGGATTAGAGGCTCGGATCAACATTACGGTCGAAGATACCGGCCGGGAACAGGCGATCAATTTCGCTAACCAGGTAGTGCCGATCTTTACCAAGACCGGATGCAACGGCGGCGGCTGTCACGGCAAGTCCGGGGGGCAGAACGGATTCCGCCTGTCGCTGTTGGGATTCGAACCGACGGAGGACTACGAATATCTGGTTTACGAATCGCGGGGCCGGCGGATTTTTCCTGCCGCTCCGGAACATAGTCTGCTGTTGCGCAAGGCCACCGGCGAGTTGCCGCACGGAGGCGGCAAGCGGTTGGAGAAGGGTTCCGTCGATTACGACACGATTTACCGTTGGATTCGGCAAGGAATGCCTTACGGCGAACCCGGCGATCCGACGGTGGAAGCCATTAGCGTTTATCCCGACCGCCGCGTCATGCGGCCAGGCGACAGTCAGCAACTGTCGGTCGTGGCTCGTTATACCGACGGCAGTCTTCGAGACGTTACGCGCGGGGCCCTCTACGAACCCAATGTCGAGAGCATGGCTGAAGTGACCGAACTGGGATTAGTCAAGCTTCGCGAGCAGGTCGGCGAGGTCGGCGTGATGGTTCGGTATCAATCTCAGGTAGCGGTGTTTCGAGCGACTGTTCCCCTCGGCACTCCCGTCGAGCAATTGCCGCCGCCCGGCAATTTCATCGATGATTTTATTTTCGCCAAATTGCAAGCGGTGGGCGTGCCTCCTTCGGGCTCTGCCGACGACGCGACTTTTTTGAGAAGAACGGCTTTGGATGTTGCCGGCCGCTTACCGACGCCGCAAGAGACGATTGAGTTCCTCCGCGACCGGTCCCCCGATAAACGCGATCGTTGGATCGATACGTTGTTGGAAGATCCCGGCTATAGCGCCTTGTTCGCCAACAAGTGGAGCGCCTTGCTGAGGAACCGCCGTAACAATAACAACGAAAAACGCGGCACCTACCTGTTTCACGATTGGATTCGGGAAAGCTTGCGGAACAATCTGCCCTACGACCGGTTCGTCGCTTCCTTGCTGACGGCTTCCGGGGACATGCGGGACAATCCGCCGGTGGCCTGGTACCGGAGGGTCAGAAACCTCAACGAGCAAGTCGAGGATACGGCCCAGTTGTTTTTGGGAGTCCGCCTGCAATGCGCCCAATGCCATCATCATCCGTTCGAAGTCTGGAGTCAGCAGGATTATTACCGGTTCGCCGCTTTTTTTTCCCGGCTGGGGCGGACCAAGGGATCGGGGCCGAGCGAGGAGATCGTCTATCATCAGCCGGGCTTGGCTCAAACCAAGAATCTCAAGACCGGACAGTTCGTACGTCCGGCGGGGTTGGGCGTCGAACCGAAGGCGATCGATCGGCTCACCGACCCGCGGATGGAATTGGCGCGGTGGATGACGGACTCCAACAATCCCTTTTTCGCCCGATCGCTGGTGAACCGTTACTGGAAGCATTTTTTCGGCCGGGGCATCGTCGATCCGGAGGACGACATGAGAGCGACCAATCCGCCGACCCATCCCGATTTGCTAGCCGCCTTGTCCCGGCATTTCGTCGATTCGGGTTACGATCTCAAGGGGTTGGTTCGGCTCATCTGCCAGTCGCGCACCTATCAGTTGAGTTCGATTCCCAATCAGTATAACGGCGTCGATAAACAGCATTTTTCCCGGTACTATCCCAAGCGGCTCATGGCCGAAATTCTCTATGACTCGATTTATGAGTTGATAGGAGCCGAAATGACATTCGCCGGTTTGCCGCCGGATACCCGAGCCGTGGAGTTGCCGGACAACAGTTTCAACAGCGGCAATTACTTTTTGACGGTTTTCGGCCGGCCGGATTCGTCCAGTTCCTGCGAATGCGAGCGTTCCCAAGAGGCCAGCTTGGCTCAAAGCCTGCATCTGATTAATTCCGGGGATTTGCAGAAGAAGCTGGCGGCCGATACCGGCAGGGCGGCGGCGTTGGCTCAGGACGCCTCCCGGTCGCCCGAAGAAAAGATCAGCGAAATCTATCTGTTGGCTTTGAGCCGTTACCCTAGCGTCGAGGAATTGGAGTTGGCGTTGGCCTATTTGGATCGGAAACTCGAATCCGCTCCGGTCGATGCGGGCGACAAACCGGACGAAGAACTGCCCGATCCGGTTCGCATGGCTTACGAGGACATCATTTGGGCCTTGATCAATACCAAGGAATTCCTGTTCAACCACTGAAGTTTCCGGTTATCCCGCGATCCTACCCGGACAAGCGGGCCGCGACCGCGTTCGTGACGAAGCAGACCAGACGGTACCGCTCGGCGCGGAGCTGGCGAAGGTCGGATTCGCTCTTCCAGAACGATTAGGGGTTGTGCCGTTCAGGGACTGAAGAAGCCCTTGGCCGAAACTACGGCCTTTCCGATGGTTGGGATTCAAACCGAGCTCGGAGACGCAACATTTAATCGTTGATCAAAATGGTAGAGGCGGCAGAAAAAAAATCATTGGTCATCAGGTCGTGAATCCCGAGTTAATTGCGATGCGCCTTGGTATTCGTCATGCCGAGTGATTCGAACTCCGTGGTTGCCGAACGTTTTTCAGCGTGAGACCGTCCGGCACCCGGCTCGGTAACCGTTTTAGCCAGGTAACGGCATGTCCTGCCAGGGTAACAGGAGTCGCCGGAGGATTATCCAAGCCGGACCCAGAGCATTAGCCCGCTCGCCCACCCGTCGAGTGCCTTTCACCGTGAAAGCTTCTCCGATCAAGATCTAAGGAATCAAGACAAAGGAGATTCCGTTCGTTCGGGATTGTTATTTCCCAGATTATTTGGAGAAAATTGGTCGTTTTGTCCCACGCTTTCTAATACCGTATTTGGCCAATATCTGGTGCGCCTCCGGTCTTTGAGGGTATCAATCAAGGAACTTTTTTTCCAAGTAGTTTGTTTTCAAGTAGCGTTAATGTCCTTGGGCTGGCGTTGCCATGTCGGCAACGTCGACGTAGAGAATTGAAATCACCAAGCGTATTGCGACCCGCGCGGTTCCACCACCGCCGGGCCGCCGCCCCAATACCGTCTTCCTCTCGACTGCAGGAGTCACCACTCGACTCCCGGAATGGCTGCGAGTCTGGAAACTCCAACACATCTTCTATGCGTTCGATGCCGATGACTCCGGAGATCATTGCGTCGCTAAACTCATGACGAACCATCCCGTGTCATCCGATTGAAACCTTGACCTATCGTCGGCGCTTCAGACCGGTTATCGACCATCGCCTTACCAACCGAATCCTCATCCTGTTGCAGTCAAAAATAATCCGGGACATTTGGCCCAATAAAATTTGAAATACGACACCGGTACCTGAACAGTTACAAATTGTTGCTGTTACGGGATGTGTTACGGGATGTTAAGCTTCGGCGTGAGTTGCGGCAACTTTACGCTACAACAAGGCATTCTGAAAAAAGAACAACACCGATCAAACTATTATCGGTAATTGATTAGCGGGTTAAAATGGGGTTTTTTCAAGAAATTTCGGGGTTCGACTTGACTTTTTTTCAAATGAGGCTATAATGAGCGGCATGCCGGGGATTGATCCTCATCGACTGCATGAAGCGCATCCAACGGAATTGATTAAGGCTCTTGACCTTGCGATGCAGCGCGTGGAGACGCTGGGAGCGGAAAATCATTGCCTTCGTCAGCGGCCGGTGGTAAGTGAGGGTCAAGCCGGTTCTTCCGAAAAGACTTCCTCTTCCGATCCCGTCGTTCCATTGCAAAACGAAAATCGGAAATTGCAGCAACAGAATCAGAAATTACGAATCGAAAATCGGAAATTGCGGCAATTGATCCGAGATTTGCGACAACAAAACGGCTCCTGTGGTTGCCAAACTGATCCCACATCGCCCTCGGCAGATTCCGAGATCGCCGCCCAGTTGGAACGGGAAAATCAGGATTTGCGGCAACAACTGGAAGCATCCGAGAGAGAAAACCATCGTTCGGCCACCCCTTTTTCCAAGGGCAACCGCAAAGAACCCCCCCCCCAAACCCGGTCGCAAACCGGGGCAAGGAAAGTTTCGCCATAAACCGCCGCCGGAGCCCCGAGAACCGGATGAAATCCAAGAGTTTCAGGCTTCACTGGATTCCGAGGCCTGTCCAAAGTGCGGGGCGAAACTGGAACGACAGGCCTCGGAAACCGCGACGACGATTGATCTGCCTCGACTCATTGGCCGAGTGATCAAATACTTTTCGATTGAGGTTGGGAAGTGCACGGGATGCGGACACCAGGTCCGGGGCACGCATCCTGAATTAGCGAAGGATCAGTTTGGAGCGACGGCTCATCGAATTGGCCCCCGAATCGATGCATAGGCGTTGGCCTTGCATTACGATTCGGGAATGTCATGGCGCCAGGTGGAGAAGGTGATCAACGATTTTTTCCAGATCCCCGTGACCCAAAGCGCGATCACCCAGAAGGCTCTGAAGGCGGCGGAGCAAGGGAAAATTGGCGAACTGGCTCAGAAAATCAAGGCGGAGCTGGCTCAAGCGGAGATCATTCACACGGACGATACCGGATGGAAAGTCGGGGGAAGCGACCATTTTTTGATGACGTTTTGCAACGAGAATGTGGTTTATTATCAAATTGAACGGCATCACCGTGCGGTCGAGGTGGCCCAAGTGATCGATCCTTCGTTTCAGGGAATCGTGGTCGTTGACGGCTTTTCGAGTTACCAACCTCAGAGCTTTGATTCCGTGCCCCAGCAGAGATGCCTGGCTCACCGGCAACGAAATTTGACCGGTTTGGCCGACCGTAAATCTGGAAAAGGGAAGTGGTTCGCCAATTATACGAAAGATCTCTTTCGGCAAGCCATGGAAGCGAGGGATTTGAATTTCGCAGGCCATTGGACCGCGGAGGAATTTCGGACGGAAGGGATCGCCTTGAAACAAAAGCTTGATCATCATCTGAGACCACGATCCTTGAGTGATCCGGATAATCAAAAGATGCTGAATAGCTTGTGGAAACAGAATCAAAAGGGCCAGTTGCTTCGATTTCGGGACAATCCGAAGCTTGAACCGACCAACAATCGAGCCGAACGGGCTCTGCGACCGGGCGTCAAGGCTCGGAAGGTTTCCCAGTGCTCGAAAAATCAGCGAGGGGCTCAGAGTCGGGCGGCCATCACTAGCGCTACCGTGTAGATAAAAAAAGATCTGGACAATGGGATTCACTTCGAGTAATTTCGGGGTGTGAAACGAGGGAACATCAATCTGGTTTTGAAAACCGCCGAGGCGCAATCAAGGATCATTGGCCTCTTAGCGGCTGAAACTTTCACGAGCCGGAATGCTTTCGGACGCCGGGTTTGCGAAACTTTCGATTTTAGAAATCGAGGTGGCCGGCTTCAGGTCGCCGGTTGTTTGAAGGTGCTGAGAACGTTGGCGTCGAACCACCCGGAGATCCGATTGCCGGACGCTCAGCCGTCGGTGAAGTCCTCGGGGCCGCGCGTGTTAGCTTAGCCGATTCCGGAACCCGAAGCGGTTCCGGACAAGTTGAAGGCCGTTCGGAATCTCAATATTATCTGGGTTGAAACTTCGGAGGATCGAGCCATTTGGAACACCCTGATCGCTCGAGAGCATCCCCAGGGGATCGCGACTTTCGCCGGTCAGCAACTGCGCTATCTGTTCCATTCGGAGCATGGCTATTTGGGGGCCGCCGGCTTTGCCGCCGCGGCCTTGAAAGTTCGGGCGCGGGATCACTGGATAGCCTGGTCGGAGTCGGTGCGAAAGGCTCAGCTTGATCGAATGGTTTGCCTGAATCGATTCTTGATCCGCTCCAGGGTCCGCTGCCGGAATCTGGCGAGTCACCTGCTAGGAACTCTGTTGCGCCGGCTGCCCGAGGAATTTCAAGCCTGCTACAATCAAGAACCTTGGCTGGTGGAAACCTATCTGGACGAGGGTTACCAAGGAACCTGTCTCAAGGCCGCCAATTTCATCTGGGTCGGGAAAACGGCCGGGCGAGGACGGCAGGATCGAAAAAACCTTCGCCAAAAAACGATCAAGCGGATATTCGTGAAACCCTTGCGGCGCGATTGGCGCCGGCGTCTGGGAGTTCCCTGGGTTGAGCTGGCGGTCACGCTGCCGATCGGAGCGGGACTGAATTCAGAAGAATGGGCCGCGACTGAGTTTGGAGAAGCCAGGTTGGGGGATCAGCGCTTGACAGCCCGACTGATCAAAAGTGCTTCGCTGCTGGCGGAGTATCCGGGGCGAGCCATCAATGCCAACGACCAGAGCGATGAAGCGGCGATCTGCGGCTATTATCGTTTGATTGAGCAACCGGAGACCTCGGAGGTCACGGTGACCAACATCTTGGCGCCACATCGGGAACGCAGCCTCCGACGCATGCGCGGTCAAAAGACGGTGCTGGCGATTCAAGACGGCACCGATTTCAATTTCACCACTCGCCCCGGGTGCGAAGACTTGAGCGTTATCGGGCAGAATCAAACCCAGGCCAAGGCCTTCGGCCTGCATCTTCACGCTACTTTGGCGGTCACCGATCAAGGTCTGCCTTTGGGGCTGTTGCGCTTGGGATTTGATCCGGCACCTGAAGTCGCCGCCAAAACAGAACGCTTGGCCTCACAACGTTGGTTGGCTGGCTGGAAAGATTGCACCGACGCGGCGAGTCAACTGACTCGCCGAACGCAGGTCATCTCGGTGTGCGATCGCGAAGCGGACCTGTTCGAATTATTTCACGCTCAGCGTCAACGCCCTCGAACGGAACTACTGGTGCGAGCCCGACACGACCGAAAACTAAAGCCTGAAGAAGCGAAACTATTCGCCACCATCAAACGTCAACGGCCCGTGGATCATTTGAGCCTGGAAGTCGACGGTCTGACGGAACGCCCGAAATCCAGCCGCAAGGCAGCTCGACCAACGCGGAAGAAGCGAGTGGCGCGCTGCGCTTTGCGGTTCTGTCATGTGACGCTGCCCGCGACGAAAACTTGTCCCCAGGCCGAACCGGTCCGGCTCTCCGCCGTTCATGTCGAGGAAACCGACCCGCCCGAAGAGGAAAAACCCATCCAGTGGTATTTATTGACTAGCGTGGACGTCAAAGATGCCGAAAAAGCCGCCGAAATGGTGAGGTTTTATCATCAACGTTGGCGGATCGAGGATTTTTTTCGAGTCCTCAAATCGGGATGCAAAGCCGAATACTTGATGTTCCGTACCGCCAGCAGATTACAACGTGCCATCGCGATCAATGCCGTGATCGCTTGGCGTATCATGGTGATGACGCTCTTGGGTCGCCAAGTGCCTGATTGCGATCCGAAATTAATGTTCAGCGATGAGGAACTGAGTTTTTTAAAGCACTACGCCTTGGCACTCAAGATGAAATTGCCGAATGAGTTGGGCAACGCGGTTCGGTTGGTAGCCGAGCTGGGAGGCTACCGCGGTCGCAAGCATGACACCGAACCCGGAAATCAAATCATGTGGTATGGCTATACGAAGCTTTCGGGAGCGAGTTTGGGACATCGCTACGGCTACGGCTCCAAGTGTGCCGAGGTATACGAAGCAGCGTATAAGGCAGGTTTTGAGGCAGGCAAAAAAGCCATTGCCATGTAATTAGTGTCAAGTCCAAAAGTCAAAATTCATAGTTGATTTCTTTAAAAACTAAAAAAAATAATTTCAAATTAGATCGAAATAAGTGGTTAAATCGACATATTTATCTTAAATTGTATTTTTTTTGATCTTTTACAGAATTCAAGACGCACCCCTCCCATTCTTGACATTGATTTGGCGATTTAGTTAAGCCGCTTTCGGACGAACCAATGGCTTGGAGAGACGCTGCAGCTCCTTGTTTCGAACGAGGCTGCCAAGGCGACAACAATTGGCACAGAGAACGGCTAGAGCTACGGTGCGTTTGAATCCGTCTGAGCCGTAGGAGTAGACTCGATTGAGGCCTCGGTGTTCCAAATGGTTGATGGCTGATTCGACAGCGGGATGTTGCTTCCGGGCGATTTTGAAAGCCTCGGTGTAACTGCCTACGTATCCGATATTCAATTTTCCTTGCGGAAACGCTCGAAGCGTGCTATTATGGGTCATGGCGAGCGTTTCTGCAAATCAAACAGAATCGACTTCCAGCGATCCTCAAACGAAACCAGCTCGGGGGATCAATCTCTTTCTATTCTTATTCCAGCAGTTTCCGCTGCTGAAATCAAAAATCAAGGAGTTGCGGCAGCGAATTCAGGAACTTCTTCACCGAATTCGAGAATTGGAACTTTTGGTCCAGCGGCAGAAGGATCAGATCACCGAATTGAAGGAGGAAAAAGTCCGCTGGGAGAATGGTAACGCCGCGGCAACTATTCCAGACGGCGTTTCGACGTTCCCTTCCGAATCAGCAACCGCCGAACGGTCCGACGGTGCCGCTTCCGGGGAGAAACAGCTCCAGGAACAATTAGAGGAGCAGCTCGCCTTGGTTGGCGAATTAACGGAAACCATCACGGAGTTAAAGCAACAAGCCGCCAAGGACAGTAGCAACAGCAGCAAGCCGCCTTCTTCGGATGGGTTGAAAAAGAAAAACGCCACCGTCAACGGCCAACCTAAACGCCAGTGCGAAAAGAAACCGTTAGGTGGCCAACCCGGACATCAAGGCCGGACCATGGAACAATGTTCGCATCCGGATCATCACGAGGATCGGTACCCGGAGGTCTGCCCGCATTGCGGGGAAACTCTCGATTCAGATACCGAATGGGATTCGACTTGCGAGAAGCGACAAGTTCTGGACGAGAATGAGGCGAATCGCCAACTGGAGTACACGGAATATCGAGCTCACAGTTGCTCCTGTCCGAAATGCGGCAAGCGGGTCAAAGCCGCCTTTCCCAAGGGAGTTGACGGGCCGATCCAGTTCGGCCCGATTTTGACCGCGAAAGTGATCTATCTGCGGGTCGCTCAATTCCTGCCCGAGCGGCGAGTCGTGGACATTATGCGCGTGCTTTTGAAGGTCGATCTCTCCTCAGCCACGGTCAAGAAGATGTGTCAACGGGCGGCGAAACTAATCGCTCAAGTGCTCCAGAAATTGGAACGACAGGTGGCGCAAGGAACCGAGACCAAGCATCTGGACGAGACTGGTTTTCGCATCGGCGGTCGCCTTTGGTGGCTGCACGTCATGAGCACTCTGACCCTGACGTGCTATCGCATTTCGCCCACCCGCGGCGCCATGTTTGAGTCTCTCCAGGGACGAGTGGTTCATGACTGCATGCCTTCCTATGCGAAATTAACGGATCTCATTCATGGGTACTGCAATGCTCATCTATTGCGGGAATTGCAGGCGGTCATGGAACAAGGCGAGATTTGGGCTCAAAAAATGCATCGGTTCCTGCTGCTGCTGGAACGATACGTTCGGCGAGCAAAATATCGCGCCGCTCAAGCCGGCAATCGAGGTTCGCCCTTCGTTTCGGATGAGATCTGGGAAAAAATCGATCGCCGATTTAGTGAATTGTTGGCGCTGGCGATAACCTATCATGAGGAGAATCCACTCGTATCTTCTCGTAAGCGCGGCAGGAAGAAACGACGTCCCGGCCATAATCTGGCGTTACGGCTCCAGGGTAAAAAAGAGGATTTCCTTCGGTTTGTGAGGGATTGGAACATCCCTTTTACCAACAATTTGGCCGAACGCGACTTGAGAATGATGAAACTCTGCATGAAAATCTTCGGATGCTTTCGCACCGAAGCAGGCGCTCGAGATTTCGTCGCTCTGTACAGCGTCATCAGCACTGCCAAAAAACGAGGGTGGGAAATCGTCGAAACTCTGGCACTTTCCGCAAAAGAACTGGCCGTTAAGTTGCAGGCCGCCTAACTTTGCCAGGGTTGAACCGGCACTCACGAACTAATGGGTCATTCTTGTCAAAAAAGGCATCCAATACGTAGGCAGTTACGCCTCGGTAGTCTCGCGTTCTTGCTCCTTTTTGGTAAGTTTCCCTTTTTTAGGCAAGGTTACTTCTGGAACCATCTCCCGGAGTTTCTCCTGATTAGGTGGATTATGAAACCCTTTGTCGAAACTGCAACTGAACAAGTCTGGAAATAGTTTTTTGGTCTCCTCGAGGATCGGGATGGCCACGTGCACATCCTCTTCTTGCCACATGACCCGATAAGTCAAAACAAATTGGTGTTGATCTTCCACGATGCAAACGGGCACCCCGAGTTCTACCGGTTTGCCTGCCTTTCCTTTCTGGATCCACCGCGTATGAGGTTCGAATACGGAATAGATCTTTTCGTCCGCCGGAATGGTTTCTCCTTGTAGAATTCGCCGATCCGCTTGACGCGACAAGAGACGACCGCATTTCAAAAAACCTTGGATTTGCTGGTGTTTTTTCGCCTTGATCTTCTTTTTCTCCCTCTGCCGATCCCACGACGCACTGGCTCGCTCCAGGATGTGGTCGCAGGCCTTCAGATAAGCCTGGACCTGGTCGAGACGGCGGTTCGCCAGCTGAGCGGTGCGAACGGAAAAAAACAATTTCCGAATCTTCTTCAGCCAATGGTGACTTTGCCTCCACCCCTTCAGGTTCCGTTTTTTGCATTCACGAATCAGAGTTCGAATGCAATCATAGAGCAAATTGAGATCGGTGGGATAATGGACATCCGTTTCCACCACGAACGAATCGCAACGCGTTTTGAGTTGGTCTCCTTCTTGATGCCCCGCAACCTGCTGACCATGCTTGACGATCAGCAAGTTGATTTCCTCAATCAATTCGGGAGTCAAGAGATTGACGTTTTGAATCACGGTGGTTCGTTTATATTCTCCCCCCGGTTCGAAATCACCATGGCCTAAGACAAATCGCAACTGCTTATGATAATTAGCGAGGGTTAGCAAAAGATCGTAATTGCATCTTAAACTGTGTTTGATGAGAGCTAGAACTAGAATCGTCCAGGCACTCATGCCCGGACGACCGAATCCTTGGTCGCCGAACTGTTGAAAATGATTTTCCAGCAGCTGCAGTATCTGGAGCCATAATGATTCGTTACCATAAACACTCTGTAGCCCAATCAAGATTCGAACGACGCCATCACGTTGCGTGGGGTCGAACTTAATTTCCTCGAAGGGTACGGGTTGAAATGCGGGTTGAGTGGTTCTGAAGATTCTCATGTTAGGAATCGAAGATTAGTCTCAAAGATGCTGACAATTGGTCTCAAGGACGCTGAAAGTCCATTTTTCAGGTAAAAATCAAAGTTCCGACTCGAATGTTAGACAAATAAATCGAACAAAATGTTACAAAAAAAACCGCTTGAAATGCAGGATTTATTGAAAAATCGTCCCTTTTGGACCAGACACTAATTATATGTCTACTCGGTAGCACTAGCGTCACGGCTACCTCTCGACTGAAAAAGGAGTTGGTTTTGGAGACGTTGGCGTCAGCGCTCTAGTTCTCGGTTCGATCACCCTCGGTTGATACCGGCTAAAGTCTTCTCGTGCTTGCAGCACTGGTTTTCCGAAATCACGGGGCTTGAGATTATCTCCGTAATTTTGCTGGAACGGCAATCGAATGCCGCTCGAAAGCAAACGTTGATGGTCGAGGATATTTGATCTCAAGCCGCCAGACGATCAACCAGGGACGTCGGATGGAATGAGATCACTCATCTTTTGAAAGAAGCGAGACATGAAATCCTTGATAATGGGAATGCGCTCTTTTCGTCAGATCGTTCAGTTCGAAATGGTGTTCAAACCCGCTAATCAATTACTATTATTGAATGCTTTAGGTAACGACCGAAAACGGACTTTAATTCGTTTTTGTAGATCTTGGACCGGCTTTCGTTCGAATGAACCAAAAAACAAACGAGCTAAGCAAAATTAATATCAGTATCGGTATGATCTTTATAAATTTCATCATAAATCTATCAAGTCCTGTCATCAGACGACGATCTTCCCCATTGTTCACTTTAACCATTAAATGACCAACTTCATTAGTATAAATCCAGCCATCGTCGGTCATCCGGTAATAGGTGTTAATGTTCGTTTCGCCCAACACATTAACAGGTAAAAAATTCGTTTCAGGCAGATAACGACTATATTCGAAGTGATCGATTATGAACCGATGCAATTGAATGGTTGTATTATTCCTTACTCCCTTGTAATCGATGATACTTGGCATACTCGGCTCTGATGAAAAAGTATCGTCATAATGATATTCCTTTAGCCAATGATAATCACCAGAATCTACCTCTTCGTCTAACCAAAGGCGCACTCCCCACAAATCCAGACCGACTACCGTATCGTTCACATTAACGAGGATATCTCCGATTACAGAAAATCGTCTTTCAGATGCTGTTGGCCTTTTGTCCGAGGGAAAAGAGTTGGTTGAACTAATAGTTTCACCATCGATCGTAAACTCCCAGAGCGGGGCATACGTTACCCCAAGATTCAAAACCTCGTGCAAATCATATATAATCTTATCGTGCTCATTCATGGTCTCGCTGTTCATTAGTTTTTCTCTTATTTCATGGTAATACACATCCTCGTCTTTCAAGCTGCTATCCTGAAACCAAGCAGCCTTGTTATACGTATAGTAAATGTTGTTCCAGTTTACACTTACTGTATAATTAGTTAGTATGGGCCAGTCGAAGTCGGGCCAGTCGAAGTCATTGGTTTGGGTGAAATTAGTGTGTTTCACGATGTAAGCGTTCGATTGATAATGAACATCGTAAAAAGACACCAGGTATTCTCGATATCGAGGGTAATATTTTAGAAAACGTATCTTCACGGGTTTAATGTCTTGGGTCACGAATTTCTTAAAATCGTCTAAATCTTGAGCCCCGCTTGAAACGAAAAATCCGTTCCATCCCATGATCAACGACATGGTGAATGCAGTTATGATTCCTTTCATATGTTCTCCCGGAATGTTCCCATTATTCGTCATTTTCGCCAGCCAATTTCCGAAAAGTGCGATTACGAATTCGTATGTTGGCGCTCATAACGTAATTGGTGACCAATCGATTTCGACGGTTCATCCATAGGTGTCGTAAGACTGAGCTACATTTGTGATGCTGGTATTCCGGAGCGTGATCGCTGATCATCATTCCTTTAATAGAGGGAGTGATCATTGCGGGGACCTTAACAGCTCGGTGATACGGTAGGGTTGGGGGTAAAACCGCTCGGTCATCGTCCCACGCCATCAGACACTTGATTTTTTCTCCTGCTTTCCAACCGGCACCGTCTGATTGAACGATTTCCGGCTGAGCCAGGCCAGTTCCTATTGCCCGGGGTATTTCCGCCGATTGGCTCCTATTCGGCCTCATTGTGATTCTTCTGGGTTTTCGTGCTCGGATTCGAAGGTGATTCCGATAAAACCATTCCAATCTTCTCCACTTGGCGTAGTTTTCCGTAGTGGAGCCGGGAAAACGTCCGGCCCTGGTCCGAGGACCGATCCGACGAGTCACCGTTCCCCACTGGTTCATCGCTAATTCAGGAGGCGTGTCTCGGAGTTGGTGCCGCAAACCCTGAATCTCTCGTTCCAACTGATGTGCGGGGTGCCGGGAACGCCCGAAATCATGACCGGATTGGTTTGGCTCCCGCAGGTTCCGGTCCCCGGTTGGCAACTTGACGACGAGGCTGTCAGAGGCAGATTTCACGGTGGAACCGACTTGGCCGTCATTAGTCAACGTTTGCAGAAGAAGGCGTCGATTATCCTGTTCCGATGCCCCGTTGCGAGCCTGGGTAAGGTCTGAACTTTGACAGGCCTCCCGGTTCTGCTCCACGCGGTTCATGGGATGCCACCTTGCATGCCGTGCATTCCAATTCATATTTTGGAGGAATTCAAGCCGGCATTTGTTAATTCTTGAAAACACTCATCCTTTTCGCGATTCGATCACCGTTCCCGTCCCGGCTTTTGCGACTTGGAAAGTTCGGCGCCTGTTCGTCGAGAGCGAAGAAACCGTTGAACCTTTAGCGTAGATACGGCCTGATTTCTGTTTAGTGATCGTGCCCAACGTTTTTCGATAAGCCTCAGGTTTTTTTCACGCTAATCGCTAGTGGCCCGTGTCACCGATTTCGAGCCATATTCGCTTTTTCCCTTCACCAGAGAGCCGAAACTTCAGCGTCTTCAAAATGGGAAAATAAAGCTGGCTTTTTCATTCTCCGGTCGTTATTGGTTCCTCATGGACGCCAAAATCAACCTCAAGCTGGTGACTGTTCGATTGGTGAAGAGCAGTGAGCGAAGACGTTGGGATTCGCTGATGGATCAGAACCATCGCTTGGGTTTCAAAGGCTTTGCCGGACGCGGGCTGCGTTATGTTGCCGAGTACCGAGGCCGGTGGTTGGCGTTAGCCGGCTGGCAAAGCGGAGTGTTCCAGTGTCGCCCGCGAGACAAGTGGCTCGGATGGAAAAAACGAGAGCAGTTTCGTCGGCTTCATTTGATTGCCAACAATACCCGATTCCTCCTGCTTACCGAGCGGGGCGAAGTGCGCAATCTGGGGAGTTGCGTCATGGCCAAAATGCTGCGCCGGCTGAGTGCCGATTGGCAACGGACCTGGGGTCATCCGTTGGAATTGGCCGAAACTTTCGTCGATCCCCGACACTTCGCGGGCACGATCTATCGCGCGGGGAATTGGCGGGCGGCAGGGCAATCGCAAGGCTACGCTCGCAGCAACGGACGCTATACCGCCCGGCACAATATAAAGAAGGAAATGTACCTTTATCCCTTGCGTCCCCAAGCCGGTTCCCGATTAAGGGACCGTAAGGACGATCCGTCTTGGGGCCCCCAGGTGCAACGGGTAGAAACGTCCCCGAAACAGTTGAAATCATTGGTGCAACTGCTCGCGGAAATGGCTGATTTTCGCCGAGCCCAAGGACGCAAACATCGGCTGGAAATGGTGCTCGCTATCTGCATCTTAGCTCGATTGGCCGGCAAGGTCGGCCCCTTGGCGACTTCGCGTTACGCCCAAAAAATTACGCAAAACCAATTACAGACTCTCGGGGCGTGGCGCAACGCCAAGGACCGTTACGTAGCCCCGTCTCTCGCGACGATTCACCGGGTCATGACCGAGACGGATCCGGAAGCGTTGCAAACGGTAACTCACCGCTGGGTAACGGCCCAATTGACTCGACAACCCCTGGAAGCCTTGGCTGCTGACGGCAAGCGGATCAACGGAGCTAATCGCAACAGCAAAGACCATTTCGAGACCGTCATCCTCGTGCGCCATCAAGATGCGGTGCCCATCGCCGTTCGCAGTTGCCGAGACCAAGGCGGCGAACAGGCGGCGATGGCGGCTCTCTTGGAGGATGTCGATATCCGAGGAGCCATCATTACGATCGATGCGCTCCATACTCAGCAATTCCCACTGAAGAAGAAAATCCAGTAAAAACAAGGGTTTTCTCGATCTGGTTTTCGCGCTGCTTTTTTCAAATATTTTCAGCATTTCTTCCAAAACTATGCTACATTAATGGTGGTTTCGTTGTAATCGCTGTTTTTTCGTATCTTTTCCTGACCAAAACGTGATTTGACGCTTTTTGGCCCTGGATCTGGTGCCATAATTCGTCTTAACCTGTTCTCCCGACGTATTTTCCGGCCAGAAAAGCCCTCCGAGAGGATCTCGAGTTGTTCTCGAACTCAGGAGTCTGCGATCTGCCGGGATCTCAGCGTCAGTCCCATGTTTTGATTCCGTTCGACGTGCCGACCGGCCTGATCCGTCGTGGAACAAGCCGATCCTCACAACCAATCAACGAAAGGTTTTCCTTGGTGAAATTCCGCAAAAAATTACTCAAACCCAATATCCTCGGGAGGATTTGGGGGTGTTTTCGCCTCGTTCCACGCCCCTGCCGCAAAAGCAGGTACGAGGTCACCGACCATTTGATGAGCGCGTTTGTGGCGTTGCAGCAGAAATTTTCCTCGTTACTGGGCTTTGACGAAGCCACTCGAAGTCGGAAACGAAAGGGTATGAGCCGAAGAACCCGGGCTAACTTGCGCCGACTGTATCGTATCAAACGAGTGCCTTCTGATTCGGGATTACGCAAATTCCTGGATCGGATCAATCCCATTCATCTTCGATCCGCGTTCCTGGAACTGTTTCGGATGTTACAACGAAACGGAGTGTTGAAGCGATATTGGTGGGAAGACAAGCATTATCTCGTGTCGATAGACGGCACCGGGGTTTTCTCTTCCAACCATCTTCACTGTGAACACTGCGGTCAAAAACAACACGAAAACGGTGCGATCACCTATTACCATCAAGCCGTGGGAGTCGCCGTGGTTCATCCGGACCAGTCGGAGGTTATTCCGCTAGCGCCAGAGCCGATCAGCAAGCAATTAATCGGTTCGGAAGCCGACCCGGAGGTGGGCCCGAAGGACGAGGAACTCACCGACTTTCCATGCCGGTATATTGACCGTTACCGATGGGAAAACACCAATCAATGGCTCATCAACGATTGCGAGAGCCGAGCCATCCGGCGGCTGGTCACCAGGCTTCATCGGGAACATCCCCGCCTGAAGATCGTCGTCTTGGCCGATGGGCTTCATTCCAACGCCCCGTTTATCAAGCTCCTGAAACGGTATCGAATGTCCTTTATCATCGTCGCCAGACCAAGCAATCACGAACATTTATTCGAGCTATTTGTGAAAGCGGATGAGACCGGTGAATCCCACCGGTTCGTATGTTGGGACCAAGCTGGCGTCAAGTATACGTACATCTGGGTGAATCAACAGCCGCTGAACCAAGAAAATCCTGATCTTAAAATTAATTTTTTATGGTGCGAAATCGAAGCTCCGGGTGAAAAGCCGGCGATTTTTTCTTGGGTCACGGATTGGGAAATCAATGACTCCAACGTTCAAAAAATAGCGCGGGCCGGTCGCAGCCGGTGGCAAATCGAGGATACGTTTAATAGTTTGAAAAATCGCGGGTACCAGTTGGAGCACAATTATGGCCACGGAAAAGAACATCTCGCCACGGTTTTTCTGTTTTTGATGATGCTGGCGGTGCTGGTAGATCAAATGGAACTGATCGCTTGTACTCTCTTTAAACGGGCGCCTCAGATGATCGGATCGCTCCAGGAAGTCTGGATTGAAATCAGATGCCATCTTCGCATGCATTGTCTCACGGATTGGAACCATCTCTACCAGTTACTCGTGTATGGGATGCTCGACTTCGTGCCTAAACCTGCCGCCCCCACCTAGCCCGCATATCTCACCAGATATTGCGTATGGCGTCATTGATCACCCAAAATGCTGATTATTACTGGCTAACGACCCCAAAATTAAAATGACGGCAAAAAACACACTGTCATTAGTGAATTTTGTTCTTTTTTGTTTGGTTGAGTCGCATTTCTGAGATTTTTGAAATAAAAGTCAGAATAATCGCGATTCAGGTATCTCATTTTCGACGGCGATCTGCAACGATTGGATTCGATAGTGACCTGATTCTTGCCAATCAAGGTTTTTTGGCTTTCAAACCCATGTTTTCCGACTTTGAACTGGTTGCTTTTTAAGGCTGTTAACATTTCGGTTTATCTCGGCCCTCATCACTCCCGGGCCTCGGCTTATTCCTGGCTCCGTGCTCACTGGTTCCTGTCCCAATTTACCGCTTACGAAAAAAATGATTTTTTTTGTAACATATTTGTATTTCCGGTGTCTCTAGTGTCGTGAGCGTACCATCAACTGGAATGACAATTCAGGGATTCGGTTTATATTGCTACAAACGGCCCCCAGCTTTTCTCAATGGAGTTGAGTTGCCAGCGACCCAGTGACAAAACTCACCAACAAGACCAATACTATATCCATCCTGGGATATTTGTTTCATATCATTACTTTGGCCTCGGTTGATTTGGGGGTGCGTGGCGGCTTTTCCCCGCTTGGGAAAGACGGGATTCGACAGAACTCGGCACGGTGCCAAGAGCCAAATTGGTTCGTGATCGGCCACCGAGTTCAACTTGGAAGGCAATCAGAGAAAAGCGTGGCATGGGAGCGCAGATGAAAACAGCTCAACGGGGCTATCAGATGAAACTGGGGCACCTCGGGAATCGTGAGGTGGTGGCAAATTTCAAGGGCGGCATCATGACCTCCGACAGTGGAACCCTGTTACTTCGGGAGGCCAATGATATGTTCCGGATCACCCACCGCCTGGCCCAGTGTTTTGTCGATCATCGGGATTCGATTCGAACGGAACATTCCACAGAAACCCTGATCGCGCAACGGGTTTTCGGGATCGCCTTGGGTTACGAGGACGTGAACGATCACAACGATTTGCGTAAAGACAGCGCCCTGGCTCTGGCACTCAATCTGTTAGACATCACCGGTGCCGACCGGTCTCGCGAACGAGACCGAGGCAATCCCTTAGCGGGATCCAGCACTCTCAATCGCATGGAATTGGGTGATTCCGAGTCTGAAGGCAAGGACCGCTACAAGAAAATCGTGGCGGATACCGCACGAATCGATGCCTTGATCGTCGCTCTGTTTTTGGAACAATTCGAGCAGGCTCCCGAAACCATCATCCTGGATTTGGACACGACCGACGATCTGCTGCACGGCAATCAAGAGGGCAAGCATTATCACGGCCATTATCAGGCTCATTGTTATTTGCCGCTTTACATCACCTGCGGTCAAGACGTGCTGTGTTGCCGGTTGCGCCCGTCGCATCTTTCGGCGGCCGACGGGGTGGTGGAAGAATTGGAACGGATCGTGGATCAGATCCGGAAGCGTTGGCCGAAGACCACGATCATCGTGCGGGGCGACGGGGCGTTTTCCACGGATGAAATCATGTCTTGGTGTGAAGCGAATCAACTCAAATATGTCTTCGGCTTGGCGAAAAACAAACGCTTGTTGGCTCAGATTGAATCTCAGCTGGCTCAAGCGAAAAAAGACTCCCAAGCCACCGGTGAAAGGGCTCGAGTCTTCCGGCGCTTCACCTATCGCACTCTCCGATCATGGAGCGGTAGCCGACAGGTAATCGGGAAGGCGGAATGGTTGCCCGAAGGGCCCAATCCTCGCTTCGTGGTGACCAATCTGAATCCCCAGGAATATTCGCCGCAAGAATTGTACGAGGAGGTATATTGCGCCCGAGGCGACATGGAAAATCGCATCAAAGAAATGCAACTGGATTTATTTGCCGATCGCACGTCGACGGCATACCTGCGGTCAAACCAGTTGCGCCTGTATTTTTCGGTGTTCGCTAGTATCTTGATGCGGATCATCAAGAAATATGGATTGACAGGCACCCCCTTGGAAACCGCTACTAGTGGCACCATTCGAACTCAATTATTCAAAATCGCCGGGGTCGTCAAAGTAAGTGTTCGCAAATATTGGATGACGATTTCATCAATATATCCGCGCCAAAAACTTTTCTGCACGATAGTCAAAAATCTCAAGGTTGCGTTCAGAGAACGACAGCGCGCTTTGTCCTAAATAAACGAAACGAAACCTCTTCGATTCTAGTCGCCCGGCATCGAAAACGGGAGAGGTGTGTTCCACTTTTTGGATCGCTAGGTCGAAACCGGTAAACAAGACTGGATTTCGACAAAATTAGGTATAAAAACCCCCGTTTGATCTCAACAATTATCAGCTAACAAGTTCTAAGCAGTAAAAAGAGTAGATCCGACGACACCAAGCCATTAAATTTTTATGCTTTAGGGGCTGGTGAGATTTGCGGGCTAGTCGGCGATATTCTGACCGAGATCGCTAGTCGGCGACCTCAAAAAAAAAACTCGATTTAGATCGAGCTAGGAGTGGTGCGTTCTGAGCTCGTTCGTCGGTCGGGCGAAACGCAAAATAAATCACCTGGTCAAGGGAAAAAACGAAATTTCATCTGAAATCAGGCTTGAAAATCCGCTTTTCGACCGTATTTAACATATTTACAAATAATTTTTTCACAATTACTATTTGGCCTGACTTCAGTGGGAATTGCTGCTCCATACTAACCGAGTCATGGCCGATGCCATCGTGTTGGTTAACGGAGCCCATTTTCTCTTCACGGTTAAGGAGAACAACCCCGAACTCTCTCAATTTTTGACCAGCCTCAGACTTCCTGACATGCGCTAAATTTGTTTTGTGCATAAATATCAACCGGCAAGCTCGTAAATCATTTGAAGATTCGTGCCGGGATAAGTCGTGGCAGAGGCATTCAACTCGGAGAATAATCCGGTAAGTGCTTGGTCGAGACCATGACAGCCGAGCCCAAGAACTTGAACCCGCAATGCCTTGTTTCGCTGCTCAGGGATAATGTTGGCTTGGGCTTGGTATAAAGCCTGAAGCAGTTTTCTGGCATTACGCTTTTTCCCTTGAGCCATGATAATTGGGTTCATCATTCTCACCTCAGTTCGATAGGCGATCATCCGTACCGTTTCATAGATCAATCGGTCGTCGGATGGCAAGGTTTGAAGTGGTTCTGATAACTGTCCCGCTTTGATGTGCGTTGGCAGGTCTTTAAGCTGGGCTTTGAGTTGTTGCAATTCGGTTTCGGTTTGAGCTAATTGCGTTTGAGATTAATGCTGCGCCTTACTTGATAGGGCAGGTTCAGCAAGTCGATTTCTGAGTTGACCTAACTGATGTTGTGTTTGCTTAACTTCCTTTTTGAGTTGGCGAACTGGAGGATTGACGACTTGAGTCTCGGGATCGATTTCTTCGAGCCTCTGAGTGGTCAGGGAATCCAAATTGAATTCTTGTCGCATAGACTTGAAGAAGTTCTCTTGAGACCATCGTGACAACATCGCGCCAGCGACCTTGGACAGCGACAAAGTCGGATGAGTAGTCACCAAAGATAATTGCCGGCCATCTGCCGTAAGCTTTCTAATTTCCCGGACCTTCAGTCTCGGGGAAAGTTGGAGGCTTTGTTCGGCCAACCACACTTTTCTCGAGAGGGTTTCCGCTGGGCCATAAATCGGCGCTTCCATTTCTTGGAAAGTGTTTGATGGCCAATCTTCGCTGCGCCGATTTTTGGTCCAAGTAATCACGGCGATGCCGACCTTGGCCAGTTGCTCAAATAATTGGGGAGACCAGCCTTCGCGATCGAAGATCAAAGTAATCGAGGGAGCCAGCGGCTGATTCTGAAGCCAGTCAGGAGCTGGATTGCCCAACTTCCCGTTCCGCTTCAATTCCGGGACGATCTCTTGTTCGATCATCGCTGCCATTTGAGGGTCGAGAGCTTGACGCAGGCACATCAAAGGGCTGCCCCCCAAGGCGTTGAGCCAGTAACCCACCGTAGCGGGAAGACAAAGCTTGGCTCGCGAGACATCGTGCTTGGGGAGATGGCCTTTACGACCGGTGTAGACTTTCGAATGTCCGTCAACCAACAGGGTCGCGGCGGCGTCTGGGGTTTGTTTTATCCAGCGCTGGAACAGGTTGGTTTGCCAGGTTTTAACGGCCGGTTGGTTTTCGGACAGATAACGAAGCTTCCTTCGCAAGGTTTTGACCTCAGGGCATCGATCCAAACCTAAAATAATACCCCATTCCCCCGGCGCTTCATAGCGGAGGGCTTCGGGATTCCGCACCCGGGCCAAACTCAGAAAGGCGAGAAAATTCAAGATCGATGTCACCCCGTAATAACCGTTCGAGAGTTTCAAATTTTCATTGACTCCACTGAGCAATCCTTCTTGAAGTAAACATGGCAAGGTGGTTAGCACTCCGCCGTTTTCCACGGCTTTATGGGCCTGATCGAAATGGGGTTTGACCTCTTCCAGCATTCCCCCAGCGGCCAATTGTCGTCCGATGACGTCATGAGCCGCACGCCCCATTGAGGTCTGTAAATCTTTGCTATTCCGTTCGGAACGTTCCGTAGCCTTGAGTGGCTTTTCCTCGGTTTCGAGTGTTTCGGTCGAAGCAGCGGATTTTAACGGCACGTCAATCACCCCCGCTTTGCAACCCAAATGAAAGGTGACCCAATTGATTCCCAAAACCTTGGCGGCACCACGTTGACTCATTCCCTCGGCTAACAATTGACTTCCTCGTTTGATGACCTTCGGGGTCAGAACCGTACGGCTTCGACCAAACTTTTTTTATAGAAAGAACTAAATCCGCCGTCCCGGTACTGAATCGCAGAAGATGATATCGTGTTGCGATGAACTCCAAACACCTCGGCCAGTCGTTTCTGAGGAATTTGATTCACCACATGAAGCATCCCCATGATCGCACGCCGTGAGATCTGATCATCGTCGGGATGCACGAATATCGGTTCCAAATCGGCAAAATAACAAGTCACGCCGTCTTGCGATGACATGGCAATATTGCCATTGATCACGGTCGGATTTTGTGGATGAAAATCTTGAGGAAGCGAACCCAGATACCCGTTTTTGCGCACAGATCTTATTATAACGCATAATGGCAGAATAATCAATCGCTCATTTCTCCCCAAGGGCGTATTTACTGGCTTTTGAGGGCTAAAACCCGTTTTTCGGATTCGATCGTGTCAGGAAGTCTGAGCCTGGATTGGGATCGAGTGGCCCAGGACCGGTTCACCGAAAACCCGGAGAAAGGACATGGCCGCATCGACCAACGGAGCATTCAAACCTATGAACCCCTTCCCGGAGCCGTCAAATTACCGCATGTCCTCCAAGTCTTTCGGATCCTTCGACACCGCCATCATTGGAACGGTGGGCCCGAGACCGTGGAATATGCTTACGGCGTCACTTCGTTGCCTCCGGAGGCTGCCGACGCTCAACGATTGCTGTCACTCAATCGGGGACATTGGACGGTAGAAAACGGCAATCACCGCCGTCGCGACGGGATTTTCGGCGAAGATGATTGTCTCAGGCGAACTCGCCATGGGCCGACGAACAATGCCCTCTTCAACAACCTGGCCTTGGCGATCATTCTCCAGTCGGGATACTCTAATATGGCCGAAGCTACTGACGATTTTCAGACGAATCGGAACCAAGGGTTGCGAGCCGTCACGAAAACCACCCCGTTTAAACGTCCGAAAAAACGTCCGAAAAAAAACTGACCCGACCTTCCTGATTATCGACGCTTCCTCCTTGCTGATTCGGTCGGCGAATTGATCGTTTGACCGATACTCGCACCGGTTTAGTCTCCTGTCCGGCTGAAACTCGTCTCAATCGGCAATCGCCGCCTAACTCGAAGCATAATTCGGAAAAACAGTTTTTCCGACGAATCGAAATACTCCGCTCGACACTGAAAAAAACGATCGTCGATCAAAAATTATTAGCATGAAAAAGTCCTGCGATAAGCCTTGCCCTCGCTTGCCAGTCTAACGTCTTTCTGCTTACCATGGGAATGGACAACGCCAACTTGATGAAGTCGATTTTATCCTTTTTTGTTTCAGTCACCCTTGCCGGAGTCGTCGTCTTGGCCCAAGAAGACGCCGAGGAAACCAAAGTTGAAGTGCTAGCCGGTCATTCGGCTCACGGCGAAGCGTTCAACGAAGGCCCTCGTCAGGCGGCTCAGTTCATGGGCAATACCGGGAACGTTCATTTTCCCGTGAGCACCGAATCGCGCGAAGTGCAGGAATTCTTCGACCAGGGCATCGGTCAGTTGCACGGCTTTTGGTACTTGGAAGCGGAGCGTTCCTTTCGGCATGCCGCCGCGCTCGACCCGTCCTGCGCTATGACCTATTGGGGCATGGCGATGGCCAACGTCAAGAACCGGGATCGTGCCAAGGGTTTCGTTCAGGAAGCCGTCGACCGCAAGGAAGCCGCCACGCCCCGGGAGCGTCAGTGGATCGAAAGCCTGGAAAGATTTTATCTCGAAGAAGGAGGGGGATCGGAAAAGCCGGAGCCGCCGATTGATCCGGGATTTGGAGGCCTTGGTTTACGAGTATCCCGATGACTTGGAGGCCAAGGCCTTTTTGGTCGTGACGATTTACGAAAATCGTGGCTCTCATCCGATCGGATCCCACCAGGCGGTCAGTTCGCTCATACAGCAAATCCTGGAAGTCAACCCTCAGCATCCGGTGCATCATTATCGCATCCATCTTTGGGATTACGAAAAGGCCGAGCGTGCGCTCGCTTCCGCCGCCCTGTGCGGGCAATCCGCTCCGGGCATCGCCCATATGTGGCATATGCCGGGACATATTTTTTCCCGGTTGCACCGTTATGCCGATGCCGCGTGGCAACAAGAAGCGTCGGCTCGGGTCGATCATACCCATATGATGTGCACGCGCCTGTTGCCGGATCAGATTTTCAATTACGCCCACAACAACGAATGGTTGATTCGCAATCTCAATTATATCGGGCGGGTTCACGACGCCGTCGATCAAGCGAAGAACATGATCGAGTTGCCCCGTCATCCCCGATACAACGATACTGGCAAGCGGGGTTCCAGCGCTTATCACGGCCGCCAGCGGCTGCTGGAAACGTTGATTCGCTACGAATTATGGGAGGATCTCGAAGCGTCGCTGAACTCGGTTTATCTCGAAGCGCTCGACAGCGAGGCCGATCGAATCCGCCGGCAGACGGTCTTGGGTTTGACGGCTTGGCAACGAGGAGATCTGAAGGGCGTCGCGGCGGCCAAACGGCCGCTGAAGGAACTGCTGCGAACCAAGCGCCGGGAACGGATCCAGGCGGCGAACGAGGCGGAAGAGCAGGGCAGAAAGGACCGGAAATCGAACGACGAAATCGCCGGGATCATGGCTCAGGCGATGCTTAAGCATAGCGGCGCCATTGACCGTGTCAGGGCCGCTATCGCGGAATTGGATCTTTATGTCGCCCTCGAGGAACGACGGTTCAAGGCGGCCAAAAAACTGCTGGATCAAACTCGCGGGATTTCCGCGGTTCGCAAGGCCCGACTGCAACTGGCCATGGGAGAAGTGGACCAGGCGGTCGAATTGATTCAACGAACCCAAAGCCGGGAAACCAATCGAGTTTACGTGTTGGCGGCAGCGGTGGAAATTCTTCAGGCCGCCGGCCGGCGGGACGAGGCGATTCAGGCCATGAAGGAACTGCAGGAGCGTTCCGGGCATCTGGATCTGGACATGCCGGTATTCGAGCGGCTCACCGCCTTGGCCCCGGAATTAGGATTCGAGACGGATTGGAAACGGCCTTACCGGACGCCGGAGGACGTAGGCGTTCGGCCCGATTTGGAGGGACTCGGCACGTTTCGCTGGAGTCCGGGCAAGGCTCCCGATTTTCGCCTGTCCGACGCCCAAGGCAAGTATCGGCGGTTGTCCGACTACCGGGGCAAACCGTTAGTGCTGATTTTCTATTTGGGTTACGGTTGCGCTCATTGCGTCGAGCAAATCAACTTGGTCCATCCTCGGGTTGCCGAATTCGCTGAGCAAGGCGTTTCCCTGGTGGCCGTCAGCACCGAAACCCTGGAGGAATTGAACCGGGCGTTGACCGAAAGCGAATTACTGGGGGCTTTGGACTTTCCCGTCCTGTCCAACGGTTCGCTGGACGTGTTCAAGGAATACCGCGCCTTCGACGATTTCGAAAACGTACCGCTTCACGGCACCTTTTTGATCGACGGCGAAGGCCGCGTTCGCTGGCAAGAAATCAGTTACGAACCGTTCGAAGACATCGATTTCCTGTTGAAGGAAGCTCGCCGGTTATTGGCTCAGTCGTCCTTGGAATTGGCGAGCCGCGATTTCTGAACCTGGAATCAACGCATCGCGCGCTTCTCCGGGCGGGCAGGTCTAATTCCGGTCCAGGGGCGGCAGGGGGAAGAGGGAAGACGGAACGTGTTCTTGCTTCATCAACGCGGCCATCCGTCGGACCACGCCGGGATGGCGGGCGGCCACGTCGGTCGCTTCAGAAATATCCCGTTCCAAGTGGTAGAGTTCGATAGCTAACGGGTCGGGATTATTCCGGCGCATAATATTCTTGCGAATCCCTTTCCACGGGCCGGACCAGACCGCTTGTTGGCCGCCGTATCCCTTGAACTCCCGATACAGGAACGGCCGGGGTTCCTGGGTTTTTCCCAAGAGCGTCGGAGCGATGCTGATCCCGTCGATTTCTGCGTCCCGGGCGGGCGGAGCGCCGATCAAGTCCAACAGGGTAGGCATCCAGTCTTCGAATCCCGTGAGGTAATCGGACAGGCTTCCGGCGGGAATCTTTCCTGGCCAGCGGGCGATCAAAGGAACCCGGATTCCGCCTTCGTAAAGCGAGCCTTTGAGTCCGCGCAAGGAGGCGACGCTAGCGAAAAAATCGTAATCCACTTCGGCTTTCAGATGGGAAGCGCCGTTGTCGGAAGTGAAAACGACGATGGTATTATCGGCGATGTCCAACTCTTCGAGCAAATCCAGGATCCGGCCGACGTAGGTGTCCAGCCGGGTGATCATGGCGGCGTAAGCCGCTCGCGGGGTGTAGTGAGGCGTGTAGCCGCCCCCGGCTCGAGTGAACGGAGGATCGTTCCACTTTTGGTCCGTGTAGGGCTTCAGGTCTTCGTCCGGCACGTGAAGGGCCAAGTGGGGAATGACCGTCGGGTAATAGAGGAAGAACGGACGCTTTTGATTTTGGCGGATGAATTGCAGGGCTTGGGCGTTGATGCGGTCAGGGGCGTAATCCTGTCCCTTGAACGTGGCGTAACTGGACGGATCCTCGGGATCGGCTCCTTCGGGAAGGTTGGCGTGGCCGGGAACCGCGGGACGGTTGTTCAACTCTTGGCGTTCGCGGTCGCTCCACAGATAGGGCGGATAGTAGCTATGGGCGTGACGCTGGCAGTTGTAACCGTAAAACCGGTCGAATCCTTGGTGGAGCGGATCGCCTTCGGAGTCCGGAAATCCTAGACCCCATTTGCCGAACGCCCCGGTCGCGTAACCCTGTTCGTGCAGCAATTCGGCGATCGTGATTTCTTGATCCGGGATCGGGTGCTGACCTTCGGGCGGAACGGATTGGTTGTTGCGGATAAAGGCTTTTCCGGGATGCTTGCCGGTCATCAGGACGCACCGGGACGGGGCGCAGACGGCGTTGCCCGAGTAGTTGCGGGTGAAGCGCATGCCTTCGGCGGCCAAGCGGTCGATTCTCGGCGTGCGGATTTTCGCTTGGCCGTAGGCGCCGAGTTCCGCGTAGCCGAGGTCGTCGGCCAAGATAAACACGACGTTCGGTTTTTCGGGAGCGGCGATGGCCGGACCGGCCATAACCGCCGAGGCGGCCAGGCAACACAGTTTGAAAAGATTGAAACGCAAGGCGGCGATCATGTGACGGTTTCGCGGGGCGGTTTCCCTTCGGCAGGCTAGCGCAACTGACGGCAGTTTCCAAGGCAATCGGCCGGTTATTCGACGACGCGTTTCGGGTAATCGAAGTTGACGATCCGGCATTCCGGTTCCGGGCGCCAATCGTCCCAAGAGTCGCTTTGACACTCCAGGATGCCGCAGGTGGGTACGTTGGCGATATCTTTCCGCCCGATTCGATGGGCCAGATTCGTGATGGTCGGATTGTGGCCGACCATGAGCACGGTATGCCAGTCGTCGTTCAGCCGGCGGATGAGTCCCAGCCAAGCTTCCGCCGTGGCTCCGTAGAGGGATTCTTCGACGAAGGTTTGGGATTTGGGTAAAGCCAGTTGTTCGAGGAAGTAGGCGAGAGTTTGCCGCGCCCGTTTGGCTGGGCTGGTAACGGCGGCGTCCGGTCTGGGGCCGTTCTCGGCCAGGCGTTGCGCCATGACGCGAGCGCTTCGTTCTCCCCGGGTATTAAGGGGCCGGTCGCGATCTTCGAGTTGCGGTTGGGACCAACTCGATTTGGCGTGGCGCAGCAGCAAGAGGGTTTTCATGGGTTCGTCGGTTTTTCGGACCGGTTCGAAGTTCGTCTCCCGCAGGGAAAGAAAATCGGTTCGTTGGTTCGACGACTAGGCATTCGCGGCTGGTGTTTCCGAACTCGGCCGCGAGAGATTCAGGAACAATGACCGGACGGCGGCTTGGGAATGGGAGTCGGGTTGCAGATTGAAGACGTGATCCTCCAATTTTGGCAGTTGGATTCGTTCCAGCAGGGTCCGGTCGCCGGCGCCGATCAGGATGCATTGATCTCCGTCGGTTTCGTTGATGACCAACCCGGCGAGTTGGGCGTTTTTCCGCCCGCAATCGTTTTCCAGGGCCGTAACGAGCGATCGGCTTCGTTGCAGGATCGCGTGTACGTCGCGGTCTTCGACGAACGAAAGCAGCATCGTGTATTCGCCGTTTTCCGGACGAAGGATTTCCTGATTGGCGGCGACGATTTCTTCGGGGCTCCGGCCGGCCAATAACGAATCGGTCCCGTTCGTCAGTTGCTTCAGGCAATGAGTCAGATAGGGCAAGAGTTGTTTCTTCCGGGAAACGACCCCGGACAACTCGTAAATCCTTTCCGCTACCATGGGGTAGTGAATCCGGGACAGGAATTCCCGGGTGCCGGAAAGTTGCAGAAGCGAGGTTTGCCGAACGACGTCGGTGACCAGCAGGCCGGAAAAGAAGAGGTTGTTTCGGCGGCGGTAATCTTTCAAGGCCTGGCGCAGTTTTTTCTCGCGTTCCCAGAAATGTTTGAAGCCGATTTCTTCGATTTGGGCGAGGCTGAATCTTTTGCCGGTTTCCGTATATTCCTTGCAGTCGGTGGTGACGGCCTTGGTTGCCGGACTGCCGGTCAACACCGAACCGGTGCTGAACAGCTGTTCGGTGAAGGTCGTCGGATTGACGCCCGAGATATCGGCGAGCCGGGAAAGGATTTGAACGTCCAGTTCGGTGGTCGTGGGCGACGTCAGGTTGAGCGTGTCCGATACCAGTCCGGCCATCAGCAGGCCGGCGATCGACTTGGACAGGGGCACCTGATAGGTAAAGTATTGGTCGGCGACGATCGTACAGGTGGATCCGACCGGGCGATTGATAAACAGAATCGGTTGCGGCGAAGAAAAAGTTCCGATCCGATGGTGATCGATGATTTCGATGATTTCGGCTTGCTCGGCTCCTTTGACGGCTTGGGTGAGTTCGTTATGATCCACCAAGATCAGCTTTCGGTCTACTTGTTTGAGCAAGTCGGTTTTGGAGAGTACGCCGACTACCCGCTTGTGAGCGTCCAGCACGGTGAACGCCTGAAATTGCGAGGCGACGGCGACGTCCCGGATCGATGACACCGGTTCGTCTTCCCGAAAGCTGAGAAAGTGTTCGTGCTTGATGTGTTCGACGCAGATCGCGGTGCGGCAAAGCAATAACGTGGTGGCCGAGTCGTGGGGCGAGACCAGCAGGGAAACCTCGTGGCGTTCGGCCAGGTCGACGATCGACGGGTCGACTTCCAAATCTCCGGTGATGATGATGGCCCGGACGCGATTAGTGATCGCCAGATGTTGGATATCGCCCCGGTCGCCGACCACGACCACCAGTTTGTCGGCCGGATAATTGGGAAGCCGCTGCGCTAACGAGTCCCGACTCATGGCGCCGACCATGAGAATCAGATCCTCTTCGTCGTCGATCGCGACTCCGAAATGCATTTTGGCGTTTAAGGTGCGCTTCAGCGACCGGATGCTGGCCAGTACTCTTCGGGAACGGAAATCGCGATGCCCTGCGGACATGAGGTATTTCGCCATTTTGAACACGGAGATCAACCCATGGCAGAAACGATCTTCGTCCACGATCGGCAAGACCCGGATATTGCCGGCTTCCATCATCGACAATGCCTCGCCGGAACTGGCGTCGGGGCTGATGCTCGAGATTTGGCGCTGCATCACGTCCCGTACCTTGGGAGAAACGTCGGCAATGAAACGGGGCGGAGAGGCGCCGAACCGGCGGAGCACGAAATCGATGCGGTCGTTGATATCGCCGCAGCGGGCGGCGAACACCCGTTTAACTCCCGTCAACTTCTTGAATTCCGCATAACCGATGGCCGAACAGATCGAATCGGTATCCGGATTGCGGTGGCCGATGACCAGGATCTCGTTCACGGACAACTGCGCCGGTTGGAGGTTACCGTGAGGTTCATCAGGATTCAGCTGAGTCGGTTCGACCGGCTCGTTTCGCCAAGCGGTTCTTTAGGACGCCATCGTGCCCTAAAACCGAGCTGTGCTGCAAGCCGACTTCGCAATTTCTTTCGAGCGGCAACCGGAGGTCGTTTCCGGCCGGGAGCGGGAAACTTGCGTCAAAAGGTTGGCGAAAAAAACGAAGGGCGATAGTATCAATGCCGAAATGAGCGTAACGGCCGTCGTCAAGCTGACTCGGGAAGTCGAAGCCATCGCCATTCCCGCCGGGGTGCCGCATACCCTTTCCGAGGGTGCGGAGGTCTTTATTTCCCAGGAACTGGGCGGAACTTTTACCGTTCACGCCGGCGGAGCGCTCTATCGTATCGAGGGCAAGGACGCCGATGCGTTGGGCCGGGAACCGGTCCTGGATCATGCCGCCGGAAGCGGCGGCGCCGCCGCGCTGGAAGACGAGGCCGTTTGGGGGGCTCTCAAACAATGCTTCGATCCGGAAATCCCGGTCAACATCGTCGATTTGGGGCTCGTCTATGACATGGGAAAGCGTCGGTTGCCTACGGGCAAATACAAGGTCTTCGTCAAAATGACGTTGACCGCCCCGGGCTGCGGCATGGGCGAGGTGATCGCCAACGACGCCCGTCAGAAGTTGCTGACGATCGATCAGGTGGACGACGCTGTGGTGGAATTGGTCTGGGATCCGCCGTGGCATCAGTCGATGATCACCGAGCAGGGACGCAAAGCCTTGAGTATGGAGTAGGGGATGACGCGCGTTCGATTCGCATGGAGCGAGAGGAGGCCATAGAGACCGTCAAGCGAGTCTGCGCCGAGATCGCTCGGAATTTGATGCAGATTACGCCGGTAGTTCCTTCCCTGGGCGATCAGGAGGCGGAAAAGAAAGTGTTCGAAACCCTGTATGAGTTGACCGCCCAATTGGAAACCATCAAGAAAGTGGTCGGCAAAATCGGCCGTGACGACGATACGACCCTGCTTTGAATAGAACCGCTTCCTCACCGCTGAATTCTCCGGGCCGGCGCGGAGCGTTTTCCGGTTCGGAGTCCTGCCGGATTCGAGGAACGTTCGGTTCGTTCCCGGCGGCACCCGGGACCGCCGTCTCGTGGCCATGAACGGCTACGACGTGTTCGTGCTGATAGCTTGGATCGCTTTTGGGTGGACCTTGGTGTTGCTGAATGCGCTCTTCGTAGCCGCGTCCTATGGACTGTCCCGCTTGCGGGGCACGCAACTCAGCTTCCGCGACGCCGACGACCCCGAGCGAGTCCAACGAGTCAAACGGGTGCTCGCCAAATTCGACGCTTCTTTGGGCGCCTGTCAACTCGGCATCGTGCTGACGAGTTTGGCCCTGGGCTGGATCGGCGCTCCGCTCGCATTGGAGTATCTGGTTCCGGTCCTGAAGGCGGCGGGCGTCGAGGGAGAGTATCTGCAGAAAAGCGTCGCCTTCGTTTTCGGCTTCGTCATCGTCGTTATCGTTTATTTGATCCCGGGCGAACTGCTGCCCCGGATGATCGCCATCCGGTTTCCCTTGCGGACGTCGCAATGGGTGTTTCGCCCGCTCGGGGTGATGCGGCGCTTGCTCGTGCCGGTGTATCGTTGGCTCTACGCCATCTCCACGTTGTTGTTGAAACAATTCGGGATCGATTCTCCCGACGAGAAGGCCGGGCGGGATTCGGAAGAGGCCTTGCGCCTGATCCTTTCCCTGGCTCATCTGGATCGCAACCAAGTCGAGTACGACCGCCAGAGCCTGCTCAACGCCATGGTGTTGCGGCAACGGTTGGTGCGCGAAGTCATGCAACCCCGCACCGCGATCGTCTTTTTGGATTTTTCCCGTTCGTTGCGGGAGAACCTCGAGAAGGCCTTCGAAGAGGAATACTCGCGGTATCCGCTCTGCGAGGACGGGGATTTGGATCAGGCGGTCGGGTTGGTCCATTTTCGGGACTTGTGCCGGTTGGACCCGGAGACCGTTCCGAAATCCCGGCTCAAGGAGGTCATGAAGGAGTTGATCTTCGTTTCCGAAACCAGCCGTCTGGAACGGGTGCTGGAACAGTTCCTCAAGCGGAAAACCCATTTCGGGTTGGTCGTGGACGAGTACGGCGAGATCGTGGGGATGGTAACCCTCGAAAATGTCCTGGAAGTGATCGTCGGGCAGATTCAGGACGAATTCGACCAGGAAGATCCGCAGGTCAAGAAACTCGATACGAATCGCTGGGAACTGCGAGGCAACACTTCGCTTCGCGATTTGAGCGAAATCGTCGGCAGTCCGATGGCGCAGGAAGGCACCAGCACGGTCAGCGGTTGGTTGACCCTGAAACTGGGCGGGTTCCCCAAGGTGGGCGATCAAGTCGATTTCGACGACTATCGGATGACGGTGCTCGAACTCGACGGTTTGAAGGTGCAAAAATTGCATCTGACTCGCCGGACCTCGGCGGTGCCCCGGGACGAATCCCAACCGGCCGGCTGACGGATGCGGCTGGGCGAGGCTAGGGCCGCGCCTCGAACCATCGCTCCAAGGCTTGCAGGCAACGGCGGTTTTCGTCGGCCAGGCCGATGCTGATCCGCACCCATTCCGGCAAGCCGTAACCGCTCATCGGCCGGACGATAATGCCGTGCCGGAGCAAGGTCTGGAAAGCGGCCTGTCCGTCGCCGGTGCGCAGCAGCACGAAGTTGGCGTGCGAAGGTACATAGGTCCAATTCCGCTCGCGGCATTCCTGTTCGAACCGTTGCCTTTCGATCCGGTTGTGCCGGCGCGATTTCGCTACGTGATCGGGGTCCTCGAGAGCCGCCAGGGCTGCGGCTTGGGCCATCAGGTTGGCGTTGAAGGGTTGACGTATCTTTTCCAGCTGGCCGATCAGGGATTCGGGCCCGATGCCGTAACCCAGCCGCAAGCCTGCCAGTCCGTGGATCTTGGAGAAGGTGCGCAAGAGCAACAGGTTGGGGCGGTTGTTTCGGCGGAGGTGCGGCACCAGGTCTTGCGGTTCGTCCAGATATTCCAGGTAAGCTTCGTCGATGACCGTCAAGACGCGGGCGGGCACCCGGTCGATCAAGTCTTCGACGGCTGGCGCGCCCGCTCGCGTTCCGGTGGGATTGTTGGGTTCGGCGACGAATAACGCGGTGGTCGAGGGCTTCACGGCGGGGACGATCGCCTCGGGATCGCTGCCGAAATTGGTGGCTGGCGCGGCAATGACTTCGGCTTCGAACAATTTGACGACAATCGTGAAAATTGCGAACCCGTATTGGGAAACGACCGCGCTGGCGCCGGGCCGGAGCACGGCGTGCCCCACGAGTTCGATCAGATCGTTGGAGCCGTTGCCTAAAATGAGGTTGGCTGGCGACAGGTTCAATTCCTGGGCTAATCGTTCCTTCAGTTTTCTGCCGTTGCCGTCGGGATAGCGATGGGCTCGGGCGGCCGTGTCGCGCAGGGCTTCCAGGGCGAGGGGAGAAGGTCCCAGCGGATTTTCGTTGGACGCCAGTTTGACGATTTCCTCGGGCGCGAAGCCGTATTCTCGGGCGATGGCTTCGATCGGCCGGCCGGGTTGATAAACGGGCAGGGTTTCGAGCGCGGGATTGTATTTCAGCATGAGTCCCGGAAGCGGTTGTCAATTCAAGTGATAGCCTGCAGGATTTGCGACACGTCGACGTGGGTGTTGATCAGATCCCGGATGAGGGAAATTTTGGCCGAGTCGTCCGGGCGGGTTTTCACGATGACGTCGCGCACCTTGGTCGTGACCCGGTAACAGTCGTCTTCGGCTAGGACCACGGGACAGGACAACTGGTCCATCCTGCAGAACAGCTGTTCGGCCGGGCGGATGCCGTCGGTAAGTACGATGCCCGCTAGCGTGGAGCACAGGTCGCGGCGTGAGTCGTCCAACAGCGCTTCGATCAGATCGTCCCGGTCGCCCGGCACGATCAGCATGGCTCCGCGGCTCAGGTATCGTCCGGCGTGGTGCGCGCTCATGGCGCCGACCACCACCTTCTCTACCGTCCGGTGAATATGCTGCGTGCCGTTGATCGCTTCGGCGTCGAGTTCTTCCCGGATCAGATCCATGGTCGGGTAGGAGAGCAGGTTGGCGTGCGGAACGACTCCCAGCAATTTCAAACCCCTGCGGCTGAGTCCCTTGCTCGCCGGTTCCCGGATCTCGTCGACTTTTTCCGGAATGACCTTGTTGAGGATGACGCCGATGATTTCCACCTGTTCCTTTTCGAAGAGGGCTTGATTCAGGGCGATTTCGTCGATCGGCTTGCCGATGCCTCCGCGGGTGATGATGACCACTTTGGCCCCGACCAGTTTGGCGACCTGGGCGTTGGAAAGATCCACCACCGAACCCACGCCCGCGTGGCCGGACCCTTCGCAGACGACCAGATCCTTTTCCCAGGCGACCCGATCGAACGCTCGCTGCACCCGTTCGGCCAGCGAATTGCGCCGAGCGTGTTGAAGATAGCTGCGGGTGAAATCCCGGCCGACGGCGATCGGACTCATTTCGTTGAGCGGGCAATTAAGGCCGTAAATCCGGTCCATCAGGACCGTATCCTCGTCGACTTTCATCTGGTGGACTTCGACGAACCGCTGCCCGATCGGCTTGATGTAGCCGACTCGCAGATTGGCCTTCCGGAACGCGGCCAACAGTCCCAACGAAGCGGTAGTCTTCCCGTCGTTCTGCCGGGTGGCGGCGATGAATATCCTGGGCGTCGTCGAATTTTTCAAATTCTTCATCGCGGAGCCGTCATCGGTTTCAGCCCGGGACCTTTTCTCCCGGCAACCGGGTGCCGGCGCCGGGAAAGAGTTTCTCGTATTCGATCGACTGCATGCCCACGACGGTCGCGACGCCCAGCACGTCGTGGGCGTTGGAGCCGCGGGAGACGTCGGCGGCCGGCCGGTCCAGGCCGAGGAGGATCTGTCCGTAGGCGTTGGCGCGGGCGGCGTAGCGGACCATCTTGCTGGCGATGTTGCCCGAATTCAGGTCGGGGAAAATCAGGACATTGGCTTGGCCGGCCACCGGACTGTCCGGCAATTTGATGGCGGCCACTTCCGGAATGATCGCGGTGTCCACTTGCATCTCGCCGTCGAAATCCGCGGCCAACCCGAGTTCCTTCGCTTGGATTTGGGCCAGGATCTTCGCCGCCCGGATGGGGGCTACGTTCTTGTCTTCCGCGCTGCCTTTGGTGGAGTAGGAGAGGAGCGCTACCTTGGGACGGCTGCCGTTGAGGTGATGGGCGAGATGCGCCGTGGAAACCGCGATATCGGCTAATTGTTCGATCGTCGGGGTAGGGATGACGCCGCAGTCGCCCATGAACAGGACCCCATTTTCTCCGAACCGGGTGTCCTCCAGTTCCAGGATCAGGCAGCTGGACGCGGTTTTTTTCCGGGGCGCCAGTTGGATGACGCGGAAAAACGGGCGCAGCACCGATCCCGAGATTACGCTCGTCCCGGAGACGATGCCTTCGGCTTGGTGCATGGCGACCATCATGGCTCCGAAGTAGTTGGGGTGGGTGATGACTTCGCGGACTTTTTCCATGGGCGTCCCTTCCAGCCGGCGGAGATGCGCGAAGCGTACGCAGAACTCCTCCAGATCCGGGCTGTTTTCGGGATTGATGACCCGGATGCCTTGCAGCGAGATCCCCAGTTCGGCGGCGATGGTCTTGATGCGCGAACGGTCGCCCAGCAGGATCGGCGCCCCGAGTTGCAGCAGTTGATATTGGCGGGCCGCTTGCAGGATGCGGGATTCTTCTCCTTCCGGAAAGACGATGCGCTTGGGATGGCGTTGCAATTTTTCGATAATGCTTCCGATAAAGCGCATTAGAATAGGAGGTAGGCTCGGCGGCGGTAAAACGCAACGGGAACTTTCAGGCGGCGGGAGCGGCCGGCTCCGGACCGGTCGGCAACCGGCGATAGAGATCGATGATTTCGGCGACCATGGCTTCGGTGGTAAAAGCTTTCCGGACCAAATCCCGGCCCTGCCGGCCGAGTTCCGTCCGCAACTCGGGATTCCGGGCCAAGCGGCAAATTTTTTCGACGACTTGCCGGCGGTCGCCGGGTGGGATCAGGAAGCCGGTTCGGCCGTCGAGGCACACTTCTTTCGCGCCGTCGGCGTCGGCCGCGACGACCGGTTTGCCGGCCGCCAGCGCTTGGGGGAGGGCCCGAGGGAGACCTTCGCGCCGCGACAGATGGACCAGGACGTCCATGACTCCGATCAGTTCGGGCACCCGTTCCGGAGGCACCAGGCCGGTATAGACGATGCGCTCGGCGATGCCACGCTCCCGGGCCAGTCGCTCGAATCGCGGCCGCAACGGTCCGTCGCCGACCAACAGGAATTTCGCGCGGGGTTGTTGCGTCAAGATCTCCGGAGCGGCCTCGAGCAATTCTTCGTGCCCTTTGAGCGGTACCAACCGCGCCACTGTGCCGATCACGAAATCTCCGGGCTCGAGGCCTAATCGCCGGCGGAGCGCCGGGTCGTCGGCGGCTTGCAGAAAAGGAGCGAGTTCGAAGCCGCTGCGGATGACCGAGTGCTGCCCGGCGCGGCCGATGCCGGCTTGAAGGTATTGTTCGCACATGGCGTGGGCGACTCCGATAAAATGCGTAGTGACGGCCCCGGCGATTTTTTCGGCCGTGCGGAAGAGCAGGTTGGCCGCCTTTCCCTGGAAGGGGCCGAAGGAAGGTCCGTGGATCGTATGAATGATGTATGGCACTCCGGCCGCCCGGGCGGCCAACCGGCCGAGGATGCCGGCTTTGCCGCTGTGGGTGTGAACGATGTCCGGCCGCCGCTCCCGGAAGCGTTTCCGCAATTTGAAAAAAGCGCTCAGATCCCGGAGCGGCGACAGGGGGCGCACCAATTCCGGAACGACGGTCAGCAAGCCGGGCTCCCGGGCCAAGGCCGTTTTCAACGTGCCCTGCGCTTCCGCTTCGGCGGTAGCGCCGCTGATTAAATCCACCCGGAAATCGGGGTGCCGATGAAGCCCTAGAACGGTAGCGACCGTGTTCTCCTGAGCTCCGCCGACGATGAGGCGGGTAATGACGTGGCTGACCTGCATGCGGCCAACGACTACGGCGCGTCGAGCGACTTGAGAGCGTCGCTGATTTCCTCGTACTCCCCGGTGCCCTGGGGCGCCCGTTCCAGATAGGCTTCGTAGCGGGATTTGGCGGTGGTCAAGTCGCCGTCGGCATGGGCGATTTTACCCAAGCCGTAGTGGATGAGATGGTAATCGGGAGCGATTTTTTCGGCGGCTTCGTAATCCCGTTTCGCCTGTTCCCGGTCGCCGTTCTTGTAATGCGCAATCGCTCGATTGATGCGGGCTCCGGCATGGTTCGGTTCGATGGCCAGCAACCGGTCCGAATAGGCGATGGCGCCGGGGTAGTTCTGGATTTCGATATTGGCGACCGCCAGATTCTGCAGCAGGTTGGAATTGTCCGGGGCGAGCTTGAGATGGCGGTCGAAGATGGCCATTGCTTGCTCGTTTTGGTCGATGCTCAGAAACAACTTGCCGAGGTTCTCCAACAGGCTTTCGTTTTCGGGGTCGTCGTTCAGAGCCGCTTCGAGGATGTGGACGGCTCGTTGCCGCGAGGCGTCGCGCAATTCCGGATGCCCGGCCGCCTGCGCCTTCTCGCCGAGATACAAATGGGACCAAGCCTCCACGGCCACTAACGATACGGCTTGTTCCGGGGGCAACTGGGTGTCGGCGGCATGGATCGCCTCGATCTCCCGCAGGCAAGCTTGGGGAAACGGTTTCCGGAACAGCGAGTAGATCAGCTTCAGTTGAGTCGGGACGCTGGCGGGGTCCAGTTCCCGGGCCCGGCGGTAGTGCAGGGCCGACTGACGGTGGTTGGGCACGAGCCCTTTGGAATGTCCTTCGCCGATCGTCAAGTGAAAGGCCAGGGCGTCGACCGGGCCGTCGAACATCCGCAGTTGATCGAAGTTGTTTCGGTAGAGCTTTTGAACGGTCAACTGTTCTTGGGTCGAAAACTCGACGGTTCCCCGGTTTTCGGTTTGGCGCAACGCCTGGTTTTGCCTCAGGTTGACCTGGGCGGAGAGATTGTCCGGATTCCAGGTCAGGCAGCGTTCGAAGGCGCTTTGGGCTTCGTCCAGGTGGCCGGCGATTTGGAGCGTGACCCCCCAGGCGTTCAGTTCCCGGGAGCACCAGGTTCGCAAACTTCTCCCGCCCCGGTCGCGCGGGTCCGGTATCAGGCTCATTTCCGGCAGCCGCTGCTGCACGCCGTCCCAGAAAGTCCGGTTTTGCGCTCTGGCCTCGTCCGAGGGTGGCGGGGGCGCGACCGCTTCCGGACCGTAGAGTTTCAATTCGGCGACGAGTCCTTGTTGCTCCGGGTAAAACGATTCGAAATACAGGCCGTAACTGTCCCGGAGATAGTAGACGGGGTGATCGCGCTCGGCGACGGCGATCAAGATGGGGAACAGGGTCAGCAAATCCAGCGGTTTGGGATCGAGGCCTTCGGGGAAAACTTCCGCGAAAGATTGCTGGATCGCTTGTCGGACGTTCTTTTCGTACAGCGGGTTGTCGAGCGCCCGGGTATTGACGAGAACATGGTCCGGCGGATCGTTTTCCCGAGCCAACTGCGAATGGACCAACTGGATGGTGAAGACGTCGTCGGCCAGTAAAATCGCATTTTCCCGGGGCAGATTTTCGGTCAGTAATTCTCCGAACTGGGAAAATCGATTCGAGTTGCTGGTCTGGATCAACGGCAGATTGCGAACCAGCAGATAAACCGGCGCGATGGTCGCTCCCAGCCAAAGCAGCGATACCACCGCGATGTTCAGGACGCGGGTGTTGGTTTTGGCTTTGCGGAAGCGGTGCGGCAAATCACGGAACACCAACAGGGCGTAGCCCGAGTAATAACCGATGGCGAGGCAACTCAAGTAGTAGAAGGTCACGAAATCGGTCGGCAACGACAGCATTTGCGCGACGCTGCGGGGACTGAACGGCATGTCGAAGGCGACCAGCACGCAGACGGTCAGAAAGATGAGATGCATGGCCCGGAACATGAAATCCGTAAACAGTTGGCCGATCGTGCTGACATCGCCGATGCCGGAGGGAAACCGGATGCCCATGATGAAAACCGGCAGAATGGTGACCAGCGACAGCAACAACACTGTGGTTTTCGGAATGGCTAACAGGGCGTTTTTTTGGATCCCCCATTGGAGTTTGAGCAACGCCCAGAAACCTCCGCCGGTATCGTAGTCCTTAAAGAGGACGATCAAGGGAAGCAGCAAATACAGCGTCAGTCCGACGGCCCCCAGACCGGCCAGGCGCAGCAAGAAACCGATCCTGAAGAACGAAAAGCCTTTCATCCAGATCAGGGCGCAGACCGTCAGCGGAAAATAACTGAGGAACGCCCAGTCGTTAGGGATCGCCACGCCGTAAAGCAGCGCCATGAGATAGAGCCACCGGTGTTCGTGCTTGATGCGGAATTCCAACAGGCACCGGATGATGCAGGAAAACAGAAAGAGCGGGAGCATGACGCTGTTCAACGCGGTCGCCTTTTCCCAGAACGAGAGTTGGAAGCCGCAGATCAGGCAAGCGAAGAGGGGCGGCAGCCAAGCGGTGTTCAGATTCAACAGGGAATGATCGCCTCGTTCCCGTTGCCGTTGTTCCCGCGTACGATCATGGGGGAGGAGCGTGACCGAACGGGCTAACTGCCCGAGCGTCAAGGCTCCCAGTAAGGCGCTGAGCAGGTTGAGAGTGATCGGTTGGATCGAAACCGGCAGCCAACTGACGGGCAGCGTGATCAGATAGATCAGAGGATCGCTGACTTGCGGGGACCAGTCCCAGCCGGTAACCCGGGAGATGACGTTCAGGCTGTCCCCCGTAATCCATCGATTCAGGGTAATCAGGTAGATTACGAAGAAAACCGCCGCGATGACGTAGGGCAATCTGAGCCGGATGAATCTCGTATACATTGATTTCTCTTGATTCATGTGCAGGCTTGGGGGGCAATCAGAAACCAAACGGGAGTGATTGACAAGTTTTCTTAACGGCTTTCCGGCCCAAGGTACTCTATAGTGCAGGAAATCAGAGTAAAGCTTTTCGCCTCGTTCCGGGAGCGGTTCGAGGTCAGGAGGGAGCCGTCGGGGTCGCCCGGTTCGATCGCTTGATTGCCATGAGACGATTGCTGATTTTTCTCGGCGTTTGCGGGGTCGCTTGCTTCGAGTCGCCCGGGGCAGACTGGCCCCGGTTTCTCGGCCCGACGGGCGACGGCAAGAGTTCCGAGACCGGACTGATCGAGCGGTGGCCCGAAGCCGGCCCGTCCCGGATTTGGGAGCGAGCGGTCGGCACGGGCTATAGCGCGCCCTCGATCCGTGACGCTCAGTTGGTGCTCCATCATCGGTTGGGCAATCAGGAGATCGTCGAAGCCTTCGACGCCCGCGACGGAAAATCGCTGTGGCGCCAGGGGTATCCGAGCCGGTTTATCGATCCTTTCGGTTATAACAACGGCCCTCGTTCCTCCCCATTGCTGACCGAAGACCGGTGCTACACTTTCGGAGCCGAAGGCAAATTGCTCTGCCTGGAGCGCCGGACCGGCCGGAAACTCTGGATGCGCGACACCGCCGCCGATTTCAGGATCCCGCCGGCCTTTTTCGGCGTGGGGAGCACTCCGGTTTTGGCGGCGGGGCGATTGATCGTCATGGTCGGAGGTCAACCGAACGCCGGCGTGGTGGCTTTCGATCCGGAAACGGGAAAGACCTTGTGGGAGGCGGTCGGCCGGGATAATTGGGAGGGATTGCCCAAGCTCGGCTGGCGGGGTGAACCGCCGGTGCGTTGGCGGGAGTACGCCCAGCAAGCCAGTTATGCTTCCCCGGTTCTGGCCCAGATTCACGATCGGCTTCACTTGCTCTGTTTCATGCGCCAGGGCTTGGTATCGCTCGAGCCGAAAACCGGCCGGATCAATTTCAGCTTTTGGTTTCGTTCGACGGCGGACGAATCGGTCAACGCCATGAATCCGATCGTTCAGGACGATAAGATTCTGCTTTCCTCGGCTTATTACGGGATCGGTTCGGTGCTGTTGCAGGTGGGCGAGGACGGGCGTTCGGTTACGGAACTTTGGCGAAACCGCGTGTTGCAAATCCATTGGTCGACGCCGATTCTCCATGACGGAAAACTCTACGCCTTCAGCGGCCGGGATCAGTCGGACGCCCGGTTTCGTTGTGTCGATTTGATTTCCGGAGAACTGCTTTGGGACCGCGACGAATCGTGGCGGCGGACTTTCGATCCGCCGAAAGTCTTCGGCCGGGGGTCGGCGATCGCGGCCGACGGCAAACTGTTCGTCTTGGGCGAAGGGGGCTTGCTGGGCCTGTTTCGGATCGATGCCCGCCGGCCGAACGAGTTGGCCCGGTTCCAACTTCCCGAGCTGAACTACCCGTGCTGGGCGGCTCCGGCGCTCTCGGACGGCAAGTTATATCTCCGCAGCGAAAACCGTCTGATCTGCCTCGACGTGAGCGAACCGGACGAGGTCAAGCGGCCGGAGGCGCCTTGATGGTCAGGGAGTAGCGCCGGTGGCGATAGCGTAATTGCGCCCGGCTCGAAAAGAGGGCCGACAGATTCCGGGAGGACATGACCTGGCGATGGGGGCCGGCGGCCAGCACCCGGCCTTCGTGCAGCAGGAGCACGTGCGAAAACACCGGCATGATTTCCTCGACATGGTGCGTCACCAACACGAGGGTCGGCGCCGCCTTGCGGGTTCCCAGCCGCTCGAGAAACCGCAAAAAAAGTTCGCGCGCTCCGGGATCGAGTCCGGCACAGGGTTCGTCCAGAATCAGGACGACCGGCGAAGACATCAGGGCGCGTGCGATCAGGACGCGTTGCCGTTCGCCTTGAGACAGAACTCCCCAGGGGCGAGCGGCCAGCTGACCACATTCCATTTGTTCGAGCAAGGCTTGCGCCTGGGTTTTTTCTGCGGGCTTGGGGCGTTGACGATAATCGATCGCGGCGTACTTGCCGCTGAGTACCGTATAGAGCGCCGGCTCGGCGTCGTTCATCAGCTGTTGCACCGCCGAACTGACGATCCCGACATGCAACCGAACCTCCCGCCAGTCGGTGTAACCGTAGCGTTGATCGAACACGTAGATCTCGCCGGCCGAGGGCATGAAATAACCGGTCAAGGCTCGCAGCAGAGACGTTTTCCCGGAACCGTTGGCGCCCAACATGACCCAATGCTCACCGGAACGAACCGTCCAATCGATGCCCTTGAGGATCGAGTCACGACCGCGGCGAATCTCCAAGCCTTCGAGGCGCAGGCTGATCGGGACCGGGTTCGTCGACGTTGCCGAACCGGCGGGGGCAGTCCGATTTTTGGGGGAATTCATGCCGTGGGTCGAAAGGCGAAGTTGCCTGAATTAACCGGGAGGGGCAAGAGTCCCGCTCGAAGACGATCGGGCGGCCCGGTTGCCGTCAGCTGTCGGCCGGACGTAGGTTGGGGTTGGTATCGGTCAAAAATTCCGGGGTTCGGATCACGATTTGGCTGGCGCCCGGCAGGCCGGGAAAAGCCGTGGAGCGAAAGCGTCCGGATTTTCCGGTGCTTGAATCCGCCGGCTTTGGTATCCTTCCGAATCGATTTCCGATCGGAACAAGCCGGGTTCGGCAGAGGAGCCCGAGCGAACTCGGAACGGGCGAATTATCGGCGGTTGCCCGAAGCCGAGCGAGGTTTACTTGAGAGTCGGGAACAGCGACGGTGCGCTCATTCAATTTAGCCGGTAACAAACCAATGAGATTTCTTGCGGTATTCTTGCTGTTGGCGGGAGTCGGGACGAGCTTTACCCGGGCGGAAACCCGGCCCAATTTCGTTTTCTTTCTGGTCGACGATCTCGGGTATATGGACATCGGCGCCAACAATCCCGATACCTTTTACGAAACTCCCCATATCGATCGCTTGGCGCGAGAGGGCGTGAGGTTTACCAACGGATATGCGGCTAATCCGGTCTGTTCTCCCACCAGGTACAGTATCATGACCGGAAAATATCCTTCGCGGGTGGATGCCACCAATTGGTTTTCCGGCCGCCGTTCCGGCCGGTTTTCTCCGGCGCCGCTGCGCAGTTCGATGCCCTTGGCCGAAACCACCGTCGCCGAAGCCCTCGCTCAAGCCGGTTACCGCACGGCATTTTTCGGCAAGTGGCATCTCGGTCCCTCCGCCGAGTATTGGCCTGAAAATCAGGGATTTCACCTCAATTTCGGAGGGCATAACCGAGGATCGCCTCCGGGCGGTTATTTTTCTCCCTATCGAAATCCCCGGTTGGAAGACGGTCCTGAAGGGGAGTATCTGACCTCCAGATTGGTCGAGGACGCGGTGGCGACGCTTCGCGAATATCGCGACCAGCCTTTTTTCCTCTTCATCTCCTTTTACACGGTACATACCCCGCTGCATGCGCCTCGGGAGTTGGTGGCAAAATATCGGAACAAGGCTTCGCTGAGTCAGGGAAGCGAAGCGGCGGAATTCGGCTTCGAAGAACAGGTCTGGCCTACCGATCGGCCCCGGCGAGTCCGGATTCGCCAGCGTCATCCGACCTATGCGGCCATGATGGAAATGCTGGATCGTGGGGTGGGGCGGGTGTTGCAGGCTCTGCGCGACTTGGAATTGGACGGCAATACGGTGGTGATGTTCACTTCGGATAACGGGGGACTTTCCACTTCGGAGGGTTCGCCGACTTCGAATCTGCCGTTGCGAGGCGGCAAGGGATGGCTTTACGAAGGAGGGATCCGCGAACCGTTTATCGTCAAGTGGCCCGGCAAGGCTCTGGCGAACGGCGTGTGCGACGTACCGGTCATCAGCACCGATTTCTATCCGACCATGCTGGAAATAGCCGATCTGTCGCCGAAGCCGGAACAACATCGGGACGGCGTTAGTCTGGTTCCGCTGCTGACCGGGGAGGGGCCGATCGAAAGGGAGGACCTGTTTTGGCATTATCCTCATTACAGCAATCAGGGAGGTTTTCCCGGCGGAGCCGTACGCTCGGGTGATTATAAGTTGGTCGAGCGGTTCGAAGACGGAGGCCTGCATTTATACCATCTTCAAATGGATATCGGAGAACGGCACGATTTAGCCGCCGAGCGTCCGGAAATCGTTCGTTCGATGCAAAAAAAACTCCACGCCTGGTATCGTGAGGTCGACGCTAAATTCCTGGAGGCCAAATCCGAGGGACAGCGGCCTTGGCGCCCGTAAGCACGGTGGGGCAGCCGGTTCGAATCGGCCAAGGAGACGGCACTTTGGGCTAGTCGAGCGGCGGCGGTTTACGCTTCGGAACGGGGGAGCCGATCGAGTCGGAAGGAACGGTTTCGGAAGACGGTAAGAGACATCGTTTTTTCCTTTCGAGCGCCGTGATCAAGACCGGCTTGCGATCTCGATAGTTTCGAGCGGCGGCATTAAAAAAAGCCCTTCCGGAGCGAACCCGGAAGGGCGGCGATGGGTGAACTCCTCGACGGTCGACTCAGACCATCAGCGGTTGTCCGGGCACCGGATGCGGGTACAACCCGTCTTCCCCGGGCATGGACTTCATGGGAGCGTCCCAAGCGAGGATCTCGGGCAACAAGGAAACTTCGGAGGCCAAGAGCTTGTCCCACTCGATTTCCTTGCCGGAATAGGTAGCCGTCCGGCCGAGAATCGCGGTCATCGAACTCTTGGCTCCGTATTCGGCTTCGTTGTGCGGTTCGTTGTGGCGAATGGCGTGGAAGAGCACGTCGTGTTCCTGCTGATAGGCATTTTTGGCTTTGCCGTCGAAGCGCCAAGCGTTGGGGCCGGTGATGGCCTGGCGATTGATCTGCGCGGCTCCGTTGCTGCCGTGAGCGTGCTCGGAAACGCTGTTCCAGCATCCGAGTTGATGGCGGCACTGGCTGAACATTTTGGCACCGTTGGCGTAGGTGAATTCGACGCAATGGTGATCGAAGATTTCACCGTAATCGATACCTACCCTGACTTCGGCGCCGCCCATGCCGTTGGCTTTGACCGGATAGTCGCCCATGAGCCAGTTGATCACGTCCAGGTTGTGGATGTGCTGTTCGGTGATGTGGTCGCCGCAGATCCAGTTGAAATAGTACCAGTTGCGCATCTGATATTCCATTTCCGTAAGCTTGCGTCCGTAGCGTTTTTCGAGATCCGCCCGCCGCCGCACCCAAGGGGTGTTGCCGTTCCAATAGGCCCGGGTGGTGATGATATCGCCGATGGCCCCGTCCTGAAGGCGCTTGATCGTTTCCTGATAGCCGGCGTTGTGATGCCGTTGCAGCCCGACTCCGACTTTGAGGTTTTTGTCTTTGGCTATTTTCGCGGCGGCGAGCACTTGCCGGACTCCCGGGGCGTCGGTCGCCACCGGTTTTTCCATGAACACGTGTTTGCCCTGCATGACCGCTTCTTCGAAATGCATGGGGCGAAATCCGGGTGGAGTGGCCAGGATGACGACATCGGACAAGGCGATGGCTTTCTTGTAGGCGTCGAACCCGACGAACATGGTGTCTTCGTCAACCGAGACCCGATCGGGATGACGCTGCTTCAGGTTTCGGAAGCTGCCGCTTAATCGGTCTTCGAAGGCGTCCGCCATGGCCACCAGCTTGACCGGGCCTTGGGAGTAAGTGGAGAGCGCTTGGCCGGCGGCGCTGCTGCCGCGTCCGCCGCAACCGACCAAGGCGACTTTCAATTCGTCGTCCGCGGCCGCGGCGAAAACGCCTCCGGCAGGAAGGGCGCCGAGCACGCTTCCGCCGACTGCCGCGGTCGAGGTGGTTTTCAAAAAATTCCGGCGGGAAACCGACGCTTCGCACCGGGGCTTCGAGGAGTCGTTAGGTCGATTCATGGATCGGATGCTTTTGCGAAATAGTTCGGGTTGATGGATTCGGTATCCCGGTCGATAACTGTCCCAGGGGACTCGGTCCGTGGTTCGGGAAGAGATTAATCGGATTCGACTCCGTTTGTCCAGAACTTGGCGAGATTTTCCGGCGAAACGATTTCGAGAGGGCGAACGACCCGGAACCCGAGAAACTGGGCGTCGGTGTGGTACCAGATGCTTTTGGGCAACTGAGGATCCTGCCGCTTCCAGTCTTCGGTAGATCCGCGGCGAGCCGCGCTGCGCAACGACTCCGGAAAATCTTCCCATGAACCTCCGCGAACGCTGTGAGGGTAGGGAGTGGTCGAAGGAATCCAGGGATCAAGCATCGTCTTCAGTTGTGATAATTGGCGATAGGTTTCGGATTGATACTGATCGAGGGTCCACTCGGCGACGTTGCCGTGCATGTCGTGAAGTCCCCAAGGGTTGGGTTTTTTGCGCCCGACTTTCTGGTATTTGAAATCGCTGTTGTCTCCGTGCCAGGCGTATTTGTCGAGCAGCTCGGCCTGATCGCCGAACGACCAGGCGGTGTCGGTCCCCGCCCGGCAGGCGTATTCCCATTCGGCCTCGGTGGGTAGACGGTAAAAATGGCCGGTGGCCGCACTCAACCATTCGCAGTATTTGTTGGCCGCGTGTTGGGTCATGCTGATGGCGGGATAGCCGTTTTTGCCCATGCCGAAACTCATCTCGACGTAAGGTTTGGTCGGCTTGGTGACGGCATCGGCCAACAGATCGGTGACTTCCGTTTGGGAAACGGCGTGGATGCGTTGCATTTCCTCCGGGTACATGAACAGCTCGTATTCGTTCCAGGTGACTTCGCATTTCCCCATCCAAAAGGGAGAGAGCTGAATTTCGGTCTGGGGACCTTCGTCGGCTTTCCGGTTGGCTTCGCCGGCCGGACTGCCGATCAAGAAAGTGCCCGAGGGAATCGGGAGCATTTCGAACTGCACCTTGGTTCCGGGAATCGCTTCAGTGTACCGTTTCATGTCCGCTTCGGTTTTCTCCCGGGAGTTGGCGACGATTTTCGCATGGATACGGGCTAACAGCTCCAGGTCGACTCCGGTATCCGCTTCGCCCTCTTTCCGGGGTTGCAGGACAAGATCCTCGGGCCATTGGGCGCCTTGATCGATCCAGTGCCGCAGCAAATCGGTGACGGATTTATCCAGGGGGCCTCCTTTGGCGACCGGCGGCATGAGATCGTCGTGATCGTCCGGCAGAATAGTGGCGGTGTAGAGCAAGGAGGCGCTCGATTTCCCCGGCAAGATCCCGCGGCCGGATTCGCCGCCGGTTACGGCGGTTTCGCGACGTTGGAGATTCAATCCTCCCTTGTCGTAATCCGCCCGGTGGCAACTGACGCAATGCAGTTCGAGGATCGGTTGCACGTCGCGGACGAATTCCACTCGCCGGGTCGGTTCCAGTACGATTTCGATCGGCCATTCGGCTCCGTCCAGGATCCATTGCCGTAACGTCTCGGTTTGCTCGTGAGTCAGCGGATCGCCCTTGGGGGGCATGATGTCGTCGTCGTCCGGGGGAAGAATGGTCAGGGTGTAGAGCAGGCTATCTTCCGGTTTGCCCGGCACGATCGAAGTGCCGCTGTCGCCCCCGACGATGGCCGCTCCCCGATTGTGGATGCTCAATCCTCCTTTCGGCTTTTCCGGGCCGTGGCAACTGAGGCAAGCGCTTTCCAAAATTGGTTTGACGTCTTTGGCGAAATCCACCGCCAGCGCATTTGAAATCAGGAGCAGCAGGGCGGTCAGACAGCCGAAAGGAAGGTTTCTTGTCATTATCGATTTCGGTGATTAATGTCGAAATCGAGCGGTTTTGTCAAATATCTCGATAGTTGCGGATCGCAATGAAGGCCGGAAAATTCGCTGACGGTGAAGGTTTGAGCCGGCCGTTGCTACGAACCCCGGCGGCCTTCTGGGAATGGGTCATTCTCCGGAGTCGATTGGCAGCTTTGGGCTAGGCGTAACGCCGGGAGGCGGGACGGAATGGTAAATTGTTGCCGACAACGGATACCGAAGCGATATTTCGAAGCGAACCGTTCGAATTCGATCGGCCGGAGCACCGGTCGGGTAACGTCGGCGAGAAAAAAAGGAACAGTTGGTGGTTATGGTTCAAAAGACGTTCGTTCCTTCGGAATTCGTAAGATCGGTTGGTCAGGACTTGATTGGGGCCTTTGAGTTCGCTCGCAAGGCCACTACCCCCGTTCTGGTGAGAGACGCGATCGAGAAGGCAGTTCGAGATCGGTTGGAACTGATTCTCCCTAGAGGTATCGGGGTCGGCTCCGGTTGCGTGATCGATACGAAAGGAGGCACCAGTCGGCAGATGGATATCGTCCTTTACGAAAAAGAATGGTGTCCGGTATTTTGCGTCAATCAAAATCCGGCGACTACCTATTACCCCTCAGAGGGAGTGTTGGCTGTCGGTGAAATCAAAAGCGCCATCGGTAAGCGCGAGCTTAAAGATTCGTTTAAAAAAATTGCATCGGCCAAGTCGTTATTCCGAGCGTTCCAGAAGAGTGATCAAAATTTGCACGTCGGCCGCAAATACGGCGAAAGCGGTGCTGTAACGGCTTATGGTTTTCATCGGGACCAAACCAACCTAGGCGATATTTTCGGGTTTGTTTTAGCGGAAAAATCGACCCTATCGGTGACGCTGCCCGATCCGTCGAAAGCTCATCAATCAAAACCCAAGGCGGTGCTGTTGGGACACTACCGTGAAAACGTTAGGGCTCGGAACGATGACGTGTTGTGTCCTGATCTGTTGGTTTTATTGAATGGTACGGTATTGAGTCCCGCGACGCTGACAGAAGCGAAACCATATCTTCCCACAAGAACGCATCAAACGCTTCCCCACATGATCCTTCCTCAGCGAGCGGAATCTCCGTTTGGCGAACTTATCAAACAGATATGGCGATGGTATCGAGAAGAGTTTACGGCGCAAATTCCGTTAGAAACGTAGTTGCATTACGATTCTAAGATCGAACCCGGGTTGCGTTGGGCGGTAGTCGTATCTGACGAATCCCTGAAGTCAATTGGTCTGAAAAAGGGAGAGAAATTTCAGATGGCGACCCCGACAGATCACCTGAAGAACGATTATGCGCCTCTCAGTCGAAGGGGAAATTGATGGTTGCTCGATCGGTGTCGGTCGATAGCTCCGGTTTCAGCCGGCAGAATTATTTCGGTGAATTGGGTTCCGGGGCAGTTTCGCAAACAAGGGGGAAGCGGGGCGGCGAGTCGGGGGTATCGGACCGGTGCGTTGTCCGGATAATTAACCAGGTTTAAACCGGGATTCTCGTTGCCGGACGGGTAACGGCTGACAACCTGTTCGTTATCTTCCTGAGGCAAGCGGTTCTTGGCGGCATCCTCCGAAGCATCTAATCGGGTGTGAAAAAGAGGCTTCTGTTCGATGCTTCTCGAAACAGCGGTGAATTATTGCTCCCGACTTGGTTCTCAACTTGGGGATTTCATGGATTTACGGGCAGTCAAGGGCAATAAACCCGTCGAATCGGCTTTGAAACCGTTCCCGAAACCGATTTGACGGGTTTTACCGGCAAACGGGGCCGGTAAAGCCGGAGGCATGGTCGAAATCGGGCATTGCGGGTATCAGACAACGCAAACGGGCTACGGACGGTCGACAACGGAGCTAAACGTTATATCGGGCCCTAATCACTTAAGAATTCCGCCGTTAAAATGTTAAAAAGGAGTGGGTGGAGCGATTAAACCGGCTTCTTCCGAATAATCCCAAGGGGACGCTTGCTCAGACATCCTTTTTAATGCTACTTTAGTAACGGCAGATGTCTAATTCTTCCCTAAAACGTCAATTTCTCGACCGGCTGAAGGGAGGGGTGCGTTCAGGTCTGGTGTTCGGGGTTCTGGGAGGAATGACATTGTTCGGCGACACTAATCTTTCTTCCTCCTCGACGGGCGCCCCCTGGCAAGGGACATCGTTGCTATCCGGGTTTCAGATGAGGATTTACGCCTCCGAATCGAGCCTGACCAACTTGGTGAGCCTGGCATTTGACGATCAAGGGCGATGTTTGGTGACGGAAACCTTTCGCAATCGGACTTCAGCTTTCGATATTCGTGACTTTCCCGATTGGACCGATGCCGATTACGCGTTGCGGTCGGTGGCCGACCGACGGGATTTTCTGGCAACCCGGCTAGTGGCCGACGGTGGACTGACGGATTCGCCGTACCGGATCGATCGGGACGGCAACGGCGTTTTCGACCTCCGGGATCTCGGATTCGAATCCGAAATCGTCAGAAGGTTCACCGACCGGAATCGGGACGGTATGGCCGACGACGACGAAGTGTTCGTCGTCGGTTTCAATTCGGCCGTTTCGGGGGTGGCCGGCGGTGTGTTGCCGTTCGGCGATTCGGTTTGGTTTTCTTGCGTTCCCGATCTGTGGCTTTTGAGAGACGAAAACCAGGACGGTGCGGTGGATCGGCAGGAGGCGTTGCATACCGGATTCGGCATCCATTTTTCGTCGAGCGGCCATGGTCTCAAAGGCCTGGCTATGGGACCGGATCGCCGCTTGTATTTTTCGGTCGGCGATCAAGGCGCCCGAATCGAACAGGACGGTCGATGGCTGGTGGATTTGCCGGATACCGGAGCCGTTTTCCGTTGCGAACCGGACGGCAGTCAGTTGACGGTGCTGGCTACGGGGCTGAGGAATCCCCGGGAACTCGTGTTCGATACCCGAGGCAATTTGTGGGTGGTGGATACGATGCCCAAGGCTTCCGGAGGATCTCGGCTGTTATACGTCGTCGAGGGAAGCGACTTCGGTTGGCATATCGGTTGGGAACGTGCGCCCGGCCAATCCGTCTGGAGTCAGGAACTGTCGGAGGGGGTATCCGAAGAGAACGACAGCGCTTGGATCTTGCCGCCCGTCCAGTTGGTTGCCGGCAGCCCAACCGGACTGGCTTTCAATCCGGGCGTCGGCTTGCCCGAACGATTCCAGGATCATTTTTTGCTGTCAGCCGAAAAGGGGGGAATTCAATTCCTGTCCGTGCTGCCGGACGGCGTTGGTTTTACGGGAGCGGCGCCGATTGCGAATCCGCTCGAAGACGGATTCGAACCGGAGGAGTATCCGCTCGAAGGGGAACCGGCGTATCTCGACGTCGCTTTCGGTCCGCAAGGAGGTTTTTACGTGGCGGAGCGAGCGAATTTCGGGCAGGCCGGCGGCGAAGCGAGAATCCGGCACCTGTTCGACGAGGAATCGGTTGATTCGCCTCAAATCGCCGAGGTCGACCGGCTGTTGTCCGAAGGCGTTAAGGATCTTTCGATCGGCGCTCTGGGAGATCTGTTGCGGCACAAGGACCGACGCATCCGCTTGCGGGCGCAGTTCGAATTGGTAGACCGTCATCGTCAATCCCAATCGCCGGTCGAAAAGGTGATCGCCAATGCCTTGGGGCAGACTCCCTTGGTGGCGCTGCGAGAGGCCGTGGAAAAGGGTGGCGAGTTGTCGGCTCGGTTGCATGGCCTTTGGGGACTGGGCGAAATCCTTTCCAGTGACCGGATCTTGAGTGCGGAACTGACGCCTTATTTGAAAGATCCCGATCCGGAAATTCGGGCCCAGACCGCCAAGACTTTGGCGGATCGGGGCGTAGTCGGTTTTCGTGCCGATTACCTTTCCCTGATGCGGGACGACGATCCTCGGGTCCAGTTTTACGGCGCCATGTGGTTGGGCAAAACCGTGCAGCTGGGCTACCACGAAATCCAGGCCGAGGAAAACTCTTCCGAGTTGGTCAATATCAGGGATTCGGCGCCGATTTACGAATTGTTGCGGCAGAACGACGATCGGGATCCCTGGATTCGTCATGCCGGGGTGATGGCATTGACTTGGATCGACGATAATATCGACTTGGCGGCGGCGGCTTCCGATTCTTCTCCTGCCGTGAGGCGGGCGGCGGTGTTGGCGTTGCGCCGGCTCAAACGTCCCGAAATCCAGGTGTTTTTAAACGACGAGGATCCCCAGATCGTTTTGGAAGCGGCCCGGGCGATTCATGACGTTCCGATCGAAGCCGCTTTTCCGCAGTTGGCGGAGTTGTCCCGTCGCGAACGATTACCGGCCGAACCGGTACTTCGACGCTCCCTCAATGCGCTTTATCGGTTGGGCAAGGCCGATAGCGCGGCTTTCTTGGTGGCCTTCGTGGAAAACGGCCAAGCGCCTGAAGCTATGCGGTTGGAAGCGCTGGACGCCCTGGGTCAGTGGGTTACTCCGCCGGAAAGAGATCGGGTAATCGGTCTTTGGCGTGCTTCGACCGAACGAGACAAGCGGCTGGCCGTCGTTCCCCTGCGGCTCGCGTTGCCTAATTTGTTGGCCGATCCTTCGCCTCGCATCAGACGAGCGGTAGACCGGGCGGCTCGCAGCTTGGGGATGGCGGTAGAAGGGGGTTGACTCGTTCGTCCGGCGATTCGGAGAGGGCCGGAATTGCCTTAGCCGGCAGGAGTCGGTAAACCTTGCGCCTTAGGCGTCGAGCGACGAATACCTCAGTGACGAACCGCAGGACAACTTCCGGGATCGACCGCTTCAGTTACGAACGCGAATTGGCGTCGGCCGGCAAGCGGGGAATCGTGGGAGTGGACGAAGCGGGAAGGGGGCCCTTGGCCGGACCGGTAGTCGTGGCCGCGGTGATGTTGCCGTTCGCCTGGATTCGCGGGGGGATGCCGGCTCCGTTTCGCGACCTGAACGATTCGAAGTTGTTGACCGCCGAACGGCGCAGCCGATTTTGTCGCATGCTGTTCGAACAAGAGAGTATCGCCTGGGCGGTGTGCGCCGTGGGCCCGGGGCGAATCGATCGACTCAATATCTTGCGAGCGACCCATTACGGCATGAAGCGGGTAGTGGCTAAATTAGGCGGCCGGGTGGATCATGTGTTGGTGGACGGCCTGCCGGTCGCCGCGATCGAGCAAGAGCAAACCGCCTTGGTCAAAGGCGATTCGAAAAGTTATTCCATTGCCGCGGCGAGCGTGATCGCCAAGACCCTCCGTGATCGCCGGATGCGGCGCTATCACCGGCAGTTTCCCGATTACGGTTTCGCGAGCCATAAGGGTTATCCGACTCGAGAGCATTTGGCGGCTCTGGAACGGTATGGCCCTTGCCGCATTCATCGTCGAAGTTTCGCTCCCGTTCGTCAACTGACTTTACCCCTTCGAGAACCGGAGGCGATCGGGAAAACGCCGAGTCTCTGAAATGCCGGAATTACCCGAAGTCGAGATTCTCGTGCGACATTTGCGCGAGCGGCTCCAGGGCCGCCGAATCCGGAAAGTCCAGATCCTGCGGCAACGAGTCGTCCGATTCGAGCGCGGTCAGAGTTTCGCCGAGAGGCTGATCAAATGCCGGATCGAGGACGTGAGCCGTCGCGCCAAATTTTTGGTTTTTCAATTGTCGCTCCGGCAATCCTCCCGCCGGCTGATCGGTCACCTGGGCATGACCGGCCGCATGTATGTGCTTTCCGGCAAAGCCCGCTTGCCGCCGCACGCGGCCGTAGTCCTGAAACTCGATCGCGGTCGGTTCGTGTTCGAGGATATTCGCCAGTTCGGACGCCTCACCCTGAATCCCGCTTGCCTGGATAATCTGGGGCCCGAACCCTTGACCGAGGACTTCGACCCGGAATCGTTCTTTCAGGGACTGCAGCGTTCCCGCCGGGCCATTAAACCTCGATTGTTGCAGCAGGATCTGGTCGCCGGATTGGGTAATATCCATCTGTGCGAGGCGTTGTTTTCGGCGGGCATCGATCCCCGGACCCCGGCTCAGGATTTGTCCCGGAAACGGGTCGCGAAATTATGGGAATCGATCCGGAGAACGCTGAACCGGGCGATCGAACTGGGCGATAACCTGGCCCTCAATCTCGGCGGCAGCGGCAATGCGGACCGATTGTTTTATTTCGGGCGGCAACCCGGCGAGACGACCGTCTCGGACGAGCGGTTTTTGGTCTACGACCGGCAGGGCGAAACTTGTACGGTTTGCCGCGAGCCGATACGCCGTATCGTTCTTTTTGCGAGAAGTACTTATTTCTGTCCGCGTTGCCAGACCTGAAAAAACGCCGAACCGGGAATATTACGGCTTGACGTTCGGCAAGCCTTGGCGTACGAAGAGGGTCAGTTCCGGTGTTTCTGGAGTAGCTCAATGGTAGAGCAGCTGGCTGTTAACCAGCGGGTTGCAGGTTCAAGTCCTGCCTCCAGAGCCATTGCCGCCTTCTGGTCCGATCGGCATTCCCCCTCGATTTTCAAAGCGCGGCCTTCGTGTATTCTCCGTTCACCAAGCGTTCGAGATTAAGCGGATTGCCGTTCTTCAAGGCGTCCGGGAGCAGGGTCTCCGGCATGCTTTGATAACAGAACGGCCGAACGAAACGCCGGATGGCCATGGTCCCCACCGAAGTGCTTCGTCCGCAGTCGCTGGTGGCGGGCCAAGGGCCGCCATGAACCATGGCCGGGCAGACTTCGACCCCGGTGGGATAACCGTTGACGATTAGCCGCCCGATTTTTCCTTGCAAGGCTTTGACGATGTCTTTGGCGGCGGACAATTCTTCTTCGGTGCCATGAACGGAGCCGGTTAATTGCCCTTCCAGGGATCGAATGACGCTGAGCAATTCGTTTCGGTCGCGCCAGCGGATCAAGACGGTGGCGGGCCCGAAGGCTTCGTTGTTGAGTTTCGGTTCTTTCAGGAAGGTCTCGGCGTTCGTTTCGAACAGCGCCGCGCTGATCCGGCAAGGTTCTTTGTCGTCCGCTTCGTTCGGGAGCCGGCGGCTGGAGACGCCCTGCGGTTTCAGTTCGGAAAACCGGGCGACGGTTCGGCGATAGGAGGCGGCGATTTCAGGACCGAGGCAGTAACCGTCCGGAGTGTCGGCGAACGCGGTCGTCAAATCGGCCGCGAGCCGGTCGGCTGCTTCGTTGTCCGGCACCAGAATCAATCCGGGATTGGTACAGAATTGCCCCAGTCCCAAGGTCACGGAAGTGTGGATTCCTTTGGCGAGGTCGCTTCCGTTTTGCCGCAGAGTTTCCGGCAGGATCACGATCGGATTGATACTGCTCATTTCGGCAAAGACCGGGATCGGTTCCTCGCGTTTGGAAGCGGTTCGCATCAGGGCTTGGCCTCCGGCCCGCGAACCGGTGAAACCGACCGCTTTGATTTCAGGGAGGCGGACCAGCGCGTCCCCGACGGTCTTGCCGGAGCCGTAGACCAACGAAAAAACGCCTTCCGGTAGGGCGCACTCGGCCGCCGCTTTTATGACGGCTTGCCCGACGATTTCAGAGACGCCCGGATGCGAGCGGTGAGCTTTGACGATCACCGGACAACCGGCGGCCAAGGCCGCCGCGGTATCGCCACCCGCCACCGAAAAGGCGAGCGGAAAATTACCGGCGCAGAACACTGCGACCGGTCCCAAGGGGCGAAGCACCGAACGCAGGTCCGGTTTGGAAAGCGGCTGGCGGTCCGGCTGAGCCGTTTCGATCCGGGCGTCGAGCCAGGAACCTTTTTGAATTAAATCGGCGAACATGCGGAGTTGGCCGATCGTGCGCGCCGTTTCTCCGCGAACGCGCGGTTCGGGGAGCGCCGTTTCCTTCGGCATGCGTTCGACCAGATCTTCGGCCACCTCTTCCAAGCGGTCGGCGATGGTTCTCAGGAACTTCGCTTTATCCGCGCCGGAACGGTCGGCGTAATCTTCGAAGGCTTCCTGGGCTTTTTGCGTGACGGCCGGTACGCTGGAGAGCTCCAGGAGATGATAGTCGGGAGCCAGTTTTTGGCCGGTGGCTGGGTTGACGGCGTTGAGTACCTCGCCGGTTTCCCGGACCGAGACTCCGGAGACGAGACTATGACCGCGGAGCGTTGTTTTCATATCGCCCCCGGACCCTACCGGTCGAGCCGCCGATAGTGAATCACGAAATCGGACGATGACCGGGAAGCGGCGGGCGGGGGTTGAATCTCGGCGGCCCTCCCGGTAGTTTGTCCGGCAGGAAAATGACCACACGTATCTTATCGGCTATCGGATTGGCGCTTCTTGGTTCGGTTTCGCTGGGAGCCGAGATATTGCCTGCTTGGTCTCAATTTCGGGGTGCCGACGGTACCGGGATATCTCGAACCGGTTCGCCGCCGATTCGTTGGTCCGCCACCGAAAACATTCGGTGGCAGCAAGCCGTGCCGGGGCACGGTTGGTCTTCGCCGGTGGTTCGCGATCAGCGTATTTTTTTGACGTCGGCAATATTGGACGATCGGGAGCGTCCCATCAGCCTGCGAGTGCTCTGCTATCAAGTGGATTCGGGGAAGCAACTTTGGGCCAAGGACGTCATCTCGCTCGAGGGAAATTCCTATAAGCATGCCAAGAACAGTTACGCCAGTCCGACCCCGATCGTCGCGGAGAATCGGGTTTATGCTCATTTCGGGCATTTCGGCACGGTATGCTTGGATTATCAGGGCAAGATTCTTTGGGAACAGAACTCTTTGGGTTACGAACCGGTGCACGGCAACGGGAGTTCGCCGATTTTGGTCGACGACAAACTGATATACAGCGCCGACGGCCAGGAAGATCCGTCCCTGTATGCCTTGAATCGCGACACGGGCGAATTGGTGTGGCAACAGATTCGCCGCACGGACGCCACCCGGAAATTTTCGTTTTCCACCCCTTCGGTGTTTTCGGTGGACGGTCAGACGCAAATCGTCAGTCCGGCCAGCGGCGCGGTGTTCGCCTACGCCCCGGAAGACGGCCGGGAAATCTGGCGCGTCGATTACGGCCAAGGCTATTCGGTAGTTCCCCGGCCGCTTTACGCTCACGGTCACTTCTTCGTCGCCACCGGATTTCAGCGTCCCAGTTTGTTGGCGATTCGGAGTGGAGGGCAGGGGAACATCACCGAGACGCACGTCACCTGGAAGAGTACGCGCGGCGTGCCGTTGACGCCTACGATGCTCGTCTTCGGAGAGGAATTGTACTACGTCTCCGACGGGGGCCTGGTCAGTTGCGTGGACGCCAAGACCGGCCGGAGGCATTGGCAGGAGCGGGTGCGAGGCAACGTTTCTTCGTCGCCGATCATCGCGGCGGAGTGCATCTACGTGGCCACCGAAGAAGGCCGGATGGCGGTGCTGCGCACCGGCAAGGTTTTCGAAACTCTCGCGATCAACGAATTCGGCGAACGGATCTTCGCGACTCCGGCCGTAACGGGCGACGCCCTGATCGTTCGAACCGAGAGCCGGCTCTATTGTATTTCCGAACAATGAAGCGCTGGATAATCTCGCTTGCGTTACTGGCGAACCCGGTCGCCGGCGACGAACGTCCCAACATTATCCTGTTGCTTTCGGACGATCAGACGACTTGGTCCATGGGTTGTTACGGGGTTCCGGACGTCGAGACGCCGCAAATGGATCGATTGGCCCAAGACGGATTGATTTTCGATCGTCATTACGTTTCGACCGCAATTTGCATGGCCAGCCGGGCCAGCATCATGACCGGCAATTACGAGTATCGCACCGGTTGCAATTTCGAGCACGGCCCGCTCCTCAGCGAGCACTGGTCGCGTTCCTATCCGGTGTTGTTGCGGGCGGCGGGGTATCGCACGGCTTTCGCCGGGAAATTCGGATTTCTGGTGTCCGAAGCTCCGGGTGCGCCCGGCAGGTTGCCGTCGGCCGATTTCGATCGTTGGGGCGGAGGACCGGGACAGACCTATTATCAAACCGGGCGCAACCCTTCGATGAAACGCTACGCGGCCGAATACCCTCACTCGACCCGGGCCTACGGCGCTTTCGGAAGCGATTTCATTCGGGACAGCGCGGCGCAAGACCGTCCCTTTTGTTTGTCCCTCAGTTTCAAGGCGCCGCATCGTCCCGTGACGCCCGATCCGGAATACGATCTGCTCTATGCGAATCGCACCTTCACCAAACCGCCAAATTACGGCCGGCGATACGGAGAACATTTTTCCCTGCAGAGCCGCCAAGGCCGGCAATACGTCCGCTTTGCCGAATGGGGTTACGAAACCGACTACGATCGGGTCATGGCCCGGTATCATCAGCAGATTTACGCCATCGACGTGGCCTTGGGGATGATCAGGGAAGCGTTGGAAGACGCGGGCGTCGCCGACCGCACCGTGATCGTTTACACGTCCGATAACGGTTTTCTCTGCGGCTCGCACGGATACGGTTCGAAAGTCTTGCCCTACGAGGAAGCCTCGCGGGTGCCGTTGATCGTATACGATCCGCGCCATTCGGAATTAAATGGTCAAGGGCGTCGTTGCCGGTCGCTGACCGGCAACATCGATCTCGCTCCGACCGTTCTGGAATGGGCGGGGGTACCGATCCCGGAAGATATCGACGGTCGAAGCCTGGTGCCGCTTTATCGCGATCCGGCGCAATCGGTTCGGGAGCGGTTGGCGTTAATCAACGTTTGGGGCCCGGCACCCGTTCACAGCCTTTCGGTGGTTTCACGGGAATGGAAATACGTGTTCTGGCCGTTCGGCGCGGGCCGCTTCACGCCTACCGAAGAACTCTATCATTTGGCGGCCGATCGCTGGGAACTAAGCGACTTGTCTTCGGACCCGGAATCTCGGCCCCAATTGTTAGCGATGCGGCGAGCCTACGATCGGGAACTGGAAAACTGGAACGAAAAGGCCGTGCCCTACCACGGCTATCGGCGCTTCGGCACCATATTTGATCGCAACCTGTCTTGGCCGGAAAAGCGTCGCCGACTCGGAGCGGATTCGGAGTAAGGCCTCCGATAGGGCCGCACGTTTTTGGCGGCTCGCTTCCCGAACTGAAGTGTGCCGCCCCTTGGGCTCTCGAGGATCGGCAGCCGGAAGCTGCCAAAACGCCGGTGACGATCAGCGGTCTGCAGGCTGGGGCTAATCGGCGTTCGAATCAATAGCGGCTGATCGCCGTCTGCAGGTACTTCCGGTGTTTGTAATTTTTGGCCGCCCAGACAAAATCGGGATTTCGGAAGTTGCCCCCTTGCCAATAAAAGCTGGAAGTGCCGTTAGCCGATTTGCGAGCGGCGTCGATCGTTCGGGCATCCGTCCATTTACGATCTTTCGCATGGCCGTCCGCGAACGATATACTGCTGAGGTCGCCATGGAAAACGGCGAACGGATCAGTCCACCCGAAATCTCCTTCGTTAGGGCCGACACGCAACATCCAAGTGTTGAGGTTGTAACTCCGAGGATCGGTTTCCTCGAGGAAAACCATCGCTTCGGACGGGCCGTAGATTTCTGCGGTTTTCTTGTATGGCGGCTGCGGTGAGTTGTTATCGCCTGTGCCGTTCATGCCGTTAGCCTTGGAGTAACTGACATAGGCCCAGCCGCTACCGGGTTTCAAGTGCTTGGAGCGAAGATCTCCGGGGCAATGATAAACGTTCAGGGTGTTGGCGTATTGGTAGATTTCGCTGGCACGAAGTCCGTTTTCGACATTGCGCTGCGCCACGGTCAGACTCATGTTCGCGGTAGGATTTTGTCGGGCGCCGCTGTCATTGAGGGGGCCTCTCCAAAAACCTCCTCCTCTATTGACCTTCGATGAGTCTTGGTGGTACCAGTACAGTATTTCGTCTTCGTTGTCGTCGGCATACATGATGAAGGCGAGGATCATTTGTTTCTGGTTATTGAGGCAGTTGGCGCTGAGAGCCTTGAGTTTCGCCTTGCTGAGGGCCGGAAGCAGCATGCCCGCGAGAATAGCGATGATGGCAATGACCACCAAGAGTTCGATGAGCGTGAATCCCTTCCTCGTTGAGAGGGTTCGATCGGTCGCGTCAAATGTTTCGCTGGAATACGTTCTCATGAATAACAAGGTCTACCGCCTGTCGCTTCGGCACCCTTCCGATTACGCAATTTAGCTGGGACTCGGGAGCCGGTGCACTGGTAGAGGAATAGGGTCAACTTGTCAATTCTAAAATGGATCAAGGCCTATCGAATTGTCTTCGATCCTCTCATCATTGGCTTTTTATCGTAACTGCGTTCCCGACGTTTTCACTTGCGAGAAGGGATGGCTGCCTGAGGCAGTTTCTTCGACCGGGCGGCGGACCAGCCGCCCCCGGTCGTTTGCTGGGAGTTGAGAGTGCGAACGGAATATTCGATCATGAACTGATCAGCGATGGTTCAGAATGCCGTTCGAACGAGCAACAGGGCGATTAGCCTAATCAAAGAAACGGAAAGACGACACCGGTCTTCGGTTCAAAAACTTCGGGATGGGGGCATTTCCTGCAACGGAAAGTCTGATTTCCAGACGGTTGCAACGAACGATTCTTCGGCCCCGGTTGCGATCGGTTCGGCTCCTGAACGTCCGGTTGGGTTCCTGCGTCGAAGCCACGGAGGCGACCGTCGATGGTTGGGGAGTTTTCGTTCCGCGAACCCAAGGGTCAGGGTTCCATACGGTGCTCGGCTGATCCCAGGACTGGCGTCGACCTTGATTTACCGAACTCATGGTTGAGCGATCCGGCGGCTCAGGGGACATTGGGGTCGGAATTAACTCAGACGACTGATGGGATCGAACACCTGTTGAACTCTCCCGGTGCCGATTGCGATGAGCGTGAACGTCATCGGTAGCCTGAAACTACCGATCCGTGATAATCTCCGGCCAAGTTTCAGGCCATCGTCGTCGGCTTGGCGAAGGGCCGAGTGTGATGATCTGGTCGACGAAGCGGGTGATTTTCGGTAGTCCGCCGAGCCGAATATCACGTGGCGAACGAGGTCTGGAATCCGACCGAGGAGTCCGCCGTGCTTCGCAGCTGTATCTAGAGAGAACTACGTTTCTTCGGTTCCCGCGTTCAGTATAGCGTCAGTTATCGGACGCGTTTCCTGTTTGCCGCTGGCCGATGGGTTAAAAGACCGGATCAGCTGGGTTCATCGGTCACGTTGACGGATCGGAATGGGCGTTTCAGTGATGGTTCTATCCGATTACTGAGGACGGCATCAAATGCATCGATCATTCGATGGTGTGCCGAGGCGATGATACGAGTCGGCGAGCGGCGGAATTTGCCTTGGATTAGGGTCGTTTGCGGGCGTGCCTTTCGTCGAGAGTCGACGAGAACGGGATCGTTTTCCAAGCGATGGTTTACCGCCGCGCGGCAGTCGCAGAACAATGGTTCCGTTCGGTGTGAGGAAGAACGGTTTCGAGTTGCGATCGCGATTCCGCTGATTAGCAGGCGACCATTAACGATGAACGGAGGGAGTGCTGCACAGCGCTTCCCCGCGGAATCCGGGAAGCCGACAACGGTCGGTGAACCGATCAATGGCTCACGGGCCGTCGTCTATTCTCCGATGGAATTAATAGCGGCTGATAGCCGTCTGCAGGTAATTCCGGTGTTTGTAATTCTTGGCTACCCAGACGAAATCGGGATTTCGGAAGTTGCCCCCTAGCCAATTAAAGCTGGGGGTGCCGTTAGCCGATTTGCGAGCGGCGTCGATCGTTCGGGCGTCCGTCCATTTGCGATCTTGGGCGTGGCCGTCCGCGAACGAAATACTGCTTAGATCGCCGTGGAAAATGGCGAAAGGATCTACCCATCCGAAAGCTCCTTCGTTGGAGCCGACATTGATCACCCAAGGGCCTAAGTTGTAGTGTCGAGGATCGGCTTCCTCGACAAAGACCATCGCTTCGGAAGGGCCGTAGATTTCTGCGGTTTTCTTGTAGGGCGGCTGTGCGCCGTCTTGCCAATTTCCGCCGTTCATGCCGTTTGCCTTGGAGTAACTGACATAGGCCCAGCCGCTACCGGGTTTCAGGTGTTTGGTGCGAAGGTCTCCGGGGCAATGATAAACGTTAAGGGTACTGGCGTAATGGTAGATTTCGCTGATGCGGAGTCCGTTTTCGACATTGCGCTGCGCTACGGTCAGACTCATGTTCGGGGTAGGATTTTGTCGGGCGCCGCTGTCATTGAAGGGGCCTTTCCAAAAACCTCCACCTCTGTTAACCTTCAATGAGTCTTGGTGGAGCCAGTACAGCATTTCATCTTCGTTGTCGTCGGCATACATGATGAAAGCGAGGATTAACTGTTTCTGGTTGTTGAGACAATTGGCGCTGAGAGCCTTGAGTTTCGCCTTGTTGAGGGCCGGGAGCAGCATGCCCGCGAGAATCGCGATGATGGCGATGACCACCAACAGTTCGATGAGCGTGAACCCACTTTCCTTCGAGGGGATTCGGTCGGTTACGCGAGGATTTTTTTCGGCAGCTGAGTTCATAGCTAAACGGGACGCCACAACAACCCATTCAAAATCCATCTGACTATTCGCCTCGATGGCAGATTCACCAAGAGGCTTAGTCTCGCCCTTCAGTTAGTGGATTGGGGGAATGATTGTCAAGCCGGAAATGGTTGCCGAAAACTATTCGGATTGTGGCGATCGAGACTATTACTGGTTTCGGCGTTATCCCCGGGGTCGTTCTCATTCATTTTTCCTCCTCAAATCCGGTTTCGCTTATGGGTGGCGGGGTGACGGATTTTGATCGGAACGTTATGGAACGGATCGGGCGGTGGCCTCGCCGAATGGTTGTCCTTTGCCCGGCGAGCAGAAGCGAGGGCGGAAGCAGGGCGGTGATTCGAGGAGATCAGGGTTGCCCCTAGGCGGAGGGGGATCCCGGTTCGTTTCGGTATCAAATTCCGGGTTACCGGTCGTTTTGAAAGTGATAGGCCGCAGCGGCGAGATTGGATTTCGGGCAGGCCGAGCATCGACGACGGGGGGCACGGCACACTTGGCAGCCGAATCGAGACGGATTCGACAACGGCAAAAGTGTGGCGCGTTAGTTGGTCGAGGGCGGTTCGATCTGGCGCTCGCTCCGGCCGTGACGAGCGGATCTTCCGACCGAGCGAGAATCCCATTTTCAGGGGGCGCTGCGGCCGGATCGCCGAAATACCTCGAGTTGGTTTTTCATGGTGGCGACGATCTCGGGATGCCGGAAGTAAAGGTTGGTGGTTTCGCCGGGATCTTTCACCAAATCGTAGAGTTGTCCCGGAGCAGCGGGTTCGGTTTCTTCCAAGGCGAACGGCGACAGTTGCCGCCGCGTATAGTCGTTACCCCCGGATCCTCGGAGATCAAGGTATTTCCATTGGCCTTTTCTGATGGCGAGAGCGAGCGAAATCGTTTGGTGCAAAGTCCAGGTTTGAACCGGCGTGTCCGGATTCGTGAAGAGGGGAACCCAACTGATACTGTCTTCGCCGGCGTTTCGTGGCAGCTGAAAGTCCGTTAATTCGGCGCAAGTGGCCATCAGGTCGGTGAGGCAAACGGTTTGATCCGTTTGCGTTCCGTTGGGGATGCGGCCGGGCCAGCGCATGATCAGGGGAACCCGGTGACCGCCTTCCCAGTTGTCTCGTTTCACGCCGCGCCAAGGCCGGGCCCCGTCGTGATCGAACGTCTGGCGCATGTGGTAGATGGACGTGACTTCAGGCCCGTTATCGCTGGTGATGATGACGAGGGTATTCTCGGTCAGTTCCGGATGACGTAGGTTATTCAGTAATTTGTCGACGATATGATTAGATTCGAAGATGAAGCCACCGTGAGATCCGGCGGTTGTTTATCCTTTGAGGTTCGATCGGAGAAGAACTGCAAATACATCGACTGTGTAGAATGGAGGAGAAAGCGCGGGTGTTCGGGATGCATGAGTCATTCCCTGCCAGCGGAGTTGGGCGGATCAGACAGCGCGATGCATGTATGGCCCCTGATTTGAACCAGAATTGGAATTCGAGCAGGATGTTTATTGAGCGGAATACGGAGCCAAGGAGGCCGTTGATCAGATAATACCGGTGACCGCACCACGTCGTCAAGAATTAGACGGTGATTTCTCCAACTACTTCGGCGAAATCCCCTATGTGTTACTCGCCACGTTATTTCGGGAAATCGTGCGTTTTTTTTCAGTTTATTTCGGATAATATCCGAACTCGACGGCCCTCCTGAGCGGCTGGGAGAGAAGTTACCGAGGAGTCTTCTTTCACCTTTAGGAAGAACCCTTTGGTCACCGGCAGAGGCTTCCTGAGTTCGGCACGGGAGAGTTGCTCGGAAGAATGCCTTTTCTGGGTAGGGGAGGAGTAGCGACAGTCATCACAGGCGTAAGAAAAGCCCGCGCGGTTAATAAGACCGCCGGGCCACGGCAGGCATGCAAACCAGTTTTCAGAATGATTGCTCCTACGAGGAGTACCATAGCAATAAGCTTTGGCGACAGGCAAGCTTGAAAAAGTGTCCCGTACATTCTGACGGGCAGTGTCGGTTAGAGCGTCACGGCACCTATGAGCGTTACGCTCCCGACGGCCAGAACAAGACGCGAATAGCGCGGTTTATCTGTCGCCGGGATGAAGGTACGGTCACCATTTCGCTGCTTCCCCAATTCTTTGCCGCCCAGCATCCCGGTACGTTACAGGAATTTGAAGACCAAGTTGCGGCGGCCGAAAAACTGGGTGCGGGGAAGGCGGCGGAGCAGTTCCGTTCGAGTCCGCCTAACGGCCAGCGGCAATCCGATTGGTGGTTGCGACGACGGATGAAACGGTTGCATCGCACTCTGGCAGTGGCCAAGGAACGTTTGATCGAAATGTTCCAAGGTTGCGAAGTGACGGTGACGGCGATGCGGCGAGCGCTGGGCAAGAACGATCTCTTGCTTTATTTGCGCCGACAACTTCACGGCAGCCTGAAAGAACTCGGCTCGCCGGATCGGCTTTGCTGCGGCCGGCCAAGGCCGATTTCATCCGAGTAACCCCACAGAACAAGCGTAACGACATTTTTTGGGGAGTGAGGCATAGCTTGATTCGGCGGCTCCAACGGGGGCTGAAGCCGGAAAACTATGCCAGACCAAAATCAGAATCAGAAACCCGACTCGTATGCCGAGCAGGTAGCGCTTTCTCGTTACCTGGTGATCGCCGAACTCTGTCACTTGACTCCGGGAACCCCGGAGTATCGCGAGGAGATGAGCCGACTCCTCGCGAAAGAATGGAATCTTCCCGGAACGAATCGGACTCGCGTGGCTCGGCAGACCATTCGGGATTGGCTCAGGAGGTACGATTCCGCCGTCGGGATCGCTTCCCTGTATCCGAAACCCCGCAGCGATCACGGCGAGCGCCGTCGGCTGTCGGTTGAAGCGACCGAGATTTTGTTGGCGATCAAACGCCAGCAACCGAAGTTAAGCGTCAGACTGGTGATCAAGCAGGCCCGGCAGACGGCAGGAATGCCCGAGGACGAGCGGCTGCCGGAAACCACCGTCAATCGTCTGCTCCGCGACGAAGGGTTGATGACCCGCCAACCGGCTGCCGCCCACCAGGATCGGCGTAAATTCCAATTCACCTACGCTGGGGAAATGTGGCTGAGCGATGTGCTCCACGGCCCACGAGTTTCTGACGACCAGGGACGCCGCCGCAAGACCTATCTGATCGCTCTCCTCGACGATGCGACTCGGCTCCTTCCTCATGCCGAGTTCTACTATGAGGAGACCGAAAAGACTTTCCTTCTGACGCTCAAGGAAGGGATCTTGCGCCGGGGGGTTCCTCAGCGACTTTATGGCGACAATGGAGCCTGCTATCGGAGTCGGCAGTTGCAATTGATCGTCGGCAATCTCGAGAGCCATTTAATTTACGCGACTCCTTACGCCCCCCAAGGGAAGCGATAGGTGTAATAGTTCTGGCCCTCTTTACCGGCTCTCGTTTTCGTTTTGCGAACGAACCTACGACCGGAAAATATCCGAGAGCAAGAGGGTGGTCAACGATTTTTTTGACTGGTATGGCACTACATTTGGATTGCTGGGCAGGTAACTCTGGGGGTGGAAAGCTCGCAAAGTCAGTCAGCGACTGACTTTCGTTAATAAAACGTTTCGTGATTCGGCAGCAAGTCTGGGGCAGTTTGAGCTAAAAATAGTTCCTAAACCGATCAAATTGACAAACTTGGGCTAGGTATGGCTTCGTCCAAAGTGAGCTTGGCGGCGGTCTGCCGAATCGTGAGCAAGCCGAAACCGCTCGTCAAGGAACTGAAACCCGATGCCTCCAATCTAATGCTTCTCTGAACCGCTGTTGTTCCTCGGGTGCCCATTGGATGAACCATCCCCATCCAAACTGCCATAGATCAATCGGTATTCGATCGAGCAAAGCGGGCATTCAATGCATCTGTCGGAAAATCAGTGAACAAGCGGACAAACGGTCTAGGTCATGTCTGCCGGAATGTACAGCGGCGAAATTCAATTGGACTCTGACCGGCTAGGCGGACTTCTTTGATCTGGGAAAGGTCGATCCGAGGTGCCCCGGATTTGTAGCGCACAAATCAATTTCAATTGGCTTCTGCAAACGTTCCAGCGGATAGCACACGTGAAGATCGAGAGCAATACGCGGTTTTCGGACGATAGTCTGAGACATAATTCGGCCTGATCAGACTAGTCTCGACAGCGCAGAGCTTGTTGTGGGTGAAAGCGTGATCATCAATGAATGCCGAGTGGGTGAAAACCGCACATCCGATTTGACGAGAGCGAAAGCCGAAATGTGAATTCAAGGTGGAGATGGTGGCAACGCGCCGCACGACCGAAAGGGTTGTAGGCTTTGGGCACTTCTCAACAGGTAGCTGCGCTCGACTTCCCGATTCAACCGTCGGACCACGAATATGAGTATTGGAAGAAATCGGAGCTTGCAACTACCGGGGAAATATTGGAGTTTTCTTGGCGTGTTGTCGACCGATTCTCCGAGCGATTACCCGGGTGGATTTCAGGGAGCGGTTGATGAGTGAAGCTGACTGAGATATTAAGATAAGCAGTGAGCGCATTCAGGCGTTGTTGATTCGGTGGAAACACCTGGCGATCTTCGGGGTGCCGTCGTTCGATTCTCCGGAAGGCGACTTGGGTGGGAATCGGCCAGAGGATCATGGCGAGGACAATCGAACTGAGGGCGTGAGTTCAGAGCACAATGAAGTCTTGCAAATTTTGGGGAAATGCTGGAGTCTTCCTAGGGCATCGCCGCCCGGTTCTCTGAGCGGCTGCCCGGTAGAGTTTGGCGAACGGATAATGGGAGAACTGACTGTGTTGCGAAATCAAGCGGTGAGTGCAATCGGACGTTGCGGATCGGTGGAAACACGGGGAGATCTTCGAAGTGCCGTCGTTCGATTCTCCGGAAGGCGGTTTGGGCGGGAATCGGCCAGAGGATCATGGCGAGGACAATCGAACTGAAGACGTGAGTTCAGAGCACAATGAGGTCTTGCAATTATTGGGGAAATGCTGGAGTCTTCTTGGGCATCGCAGCCCGATTCTCTGATCGGCTGCCCAATAGAGTTGGGCGAACGGATAATGGCTGATCTGACTGTGTTGCGAAAACTAGCGGTGAGTGCAATGGTACGTTGCGGATCAGAGGAAACGCGGGACGATCTTCGGAGTGCCGTCGTTCGATTCTCCGGAAGGCGGCTCGGGCGGGAATCGACCGGAGGATCATGGTGAGGACAACTGAACTGAGGACGTGAGTTCAGAGCACAATCAGGGCTTGCATAATTCGGGGAAATGCTGGAGTCTTCCCAAGGCACCGGCGCCCGATTCTCTGAGCGGCTGCCCGGTAGAGTTTGGAGAACGGATAATGGGAGAACTGACTGTGTTGCGAAATCAAGCGGTGAGTGCAATCGGACGTTGCGGATCGGTGGAAACACGGGGAGATCTTCGAAGTGCCGTCGTTCGATTCTCCGAAAGGCGGTTTGGGCGGGAATCGGCCAGAGGATCATGGCGAGGACAATCGAACTGAAGACGTGAGTTGAGAGCACAATGAGGTCTTGCAATTATTGGGGAAATGCTGGAGTCTTCTTGGGCATCGCAGCCCGTTCTCTGATCGGCTGCCCAATAGAGTTAGGCGAACGGATAATGGCTGATCTGACTGTGTTGCGAAAACTAGCGGTGAGTGCAATGGTAAGTTGCGGATCAGAGGAAACGCGGGACGATCTTCGGAGTGCCGTCGTTCGATTCTCCGGAAGGCGGCTCGGGCGGGAATCGGCCAGAGGATCATGGCGAGGACAACCGAACTGATGACGTGAGTGCAGAGCACAATCAGGGCTTGCATAATTCGGGGAAATGCTGGAGTCTTCCTAGGGCATCGCCGCCCGATTCTCTGAGCGGCTGCCCGGTAGAGTTTGGCGAACGGATAATGGGAGAACTGACTGTGTTGCGAAATCAAGCGGTGAGTGCAATCGGACGTTGCGGATCGGTGGAAACACGGGGAGATCTTCGAAGTGCCGTCGTTCGATTCTCCGGAAGGCGGTTTGGGCGGGAATCGGCCAGAGGATCATGGCGAGGACAATTGAACTGAAGACGTGAGTTCAGAGCACAATGAGGTCTTGCAATTTTTGGGGAAATGCTAGAGTCTTCCTGGGCATCGCAGCCCGATTCACTGATCGGTTTGCCCAATAGAGTTTGGCGAACGGATAATGGCTGAGTTGACTGTAATGCGAAAACAAGCGCTGAATACAATCGGGAGCAGCGGATTTGGAGGAAACACGAGGGGTTTTTGGAGCATTGTCGGTCAATCCTTCTGATGGCAGTTTGGACGGGATTCGACAAGCGGAACATGGCTAGGATAATCGGACTACGAACATGAGTGAAGAGCACGATCAAGTTATGCAATTATCGGGAAAACGCTGGGATCTTCTCGGGGTGTCGTCACCTGATTCACTGAGCGTTAGTCGGCAGAATTCGATAAGCTGATAAAAGCAAGGTTGGCTGTGTTGCGAATACGATTGTTGAACGCAATCAGGCGTTTCGGATTCGGAAGAGACATGAAGGACTTTTTGAAGTGCCGTCGGTCAATTCTTTGGAAGGCGGCTCGGGTGCGATACGGTCAGCGAAGAATGGAGAGGACAATCAGGTCGTGAATATGAATGAAGAGCGAATTCAGGTGTTGTGGATTTGTAAAAGGTATGATTTTTTCCCAGGGTTATGTGGGCCGGCTTCTTGGACGGTTCTGGGCAAAATAGACTTACGGTAACTATTCAGGTATCGAAAAAAGGTAACTACACAGGCACCCAAATCGCCTGATCTAGCATATCAGATTCGACCGTTAGGGATCAGACAAACCCCGAATAGTGCACATCCATTTCCGATCTCGTAGATGGACGCCCAACCGAAGGTTCCTGGTCGGACTACTCCCCAATGGCACCCATCCAGTCCTTCGGGAGGCCTTTCCGATGTGAAAGGCCGGGAACATCCGAAGGCGGAGAATCCCCAGTCAGGCGTTCCCAGGATCCAGAGATGGCTCCGTCAGCGGATCGAGAATCCGATTTCGGGACAAGGTTTGACTATCTCGTATATCGGGGGTATGATAAAGGCGTGAGGGGAAGCCTCAAAGGCAAATCTGATGGCTCTGTCGGGAACACTCAACCGTGCCGTTCTCATTTGTTCGAGTCCGACGAACAGTGGTACGTCTCTCGGTTCAACGACCTGTGCGATGAATTGACCAAGCTACGTGGGCAATTGGTCGAACGAGATGAGCAGTTGATCAAGCTACGTGGGCAGTTAGCCGAACGAGATAAGCAGTTGGCTGAACGGGATGAGCAATTGGCTGAGTTGCGCCACAAGTTGAGTCAGAACGAACGCGGAGATCAGGAGGTCAGTCAGGGGCCGTCTTCGAAGAAATCGAACGAATCACAGGGGTGTTCCGAGCCGCAGAAAGATGACGCCACCAATCAGGCGGATGAAGAGATCGCCATGCTTCAGCAAGCACTGGATGAAGCCAACCGCCGACTGAAACAGAACAGCAGCAACAGCAGCAAGCCTCCCTCATCGGACGGATTGGCTAAAAAGCCTGCCGCCGATCGCAACCGGAGCCTCAGAGAAAAGTCGGGGAAGAAACCTGGCGGACAGGCCGGCCATCAGGGACATACCTGCCAACCAAGAACGGATCCGGATCAAATCGACGACCACTTCCCGGATACCTGCCGCCACTGTGGCTCGAAGCTGGTTGACGATGACGTGACGGGGAATCACAGCAGCCGTCAGATCATTGATCTGAAGGACGGCAAAGTGCATGTGATCGAGCACCGGGCGTTTGAAGGGCATTGTCCTTGTTGCCAGGGAATAACTCGGGCCCCATATCCGGAATCGGTGAAAGCTCCGGTACCGTATGGGCCAGAGCTCATGGCAATGGTCTGCATCTTGCACGCGGAGATTCAGCTGCCCGTCAACAAGATCGTGAGAATCCTGGAGCTCTTCCTCAAGCTCAGGATATCCGAGGGCACGGTAACGGCGATGTGCCGCAAGATGGCTCAACGCCTGGAACCCGTAGTCGAGAAACTCGAGCAAAAGGTCTGCCGGGACAGCAAGGTCAAGAATCTGGACGAGACTGGTTTTCGGGTGAACAGCAGGCTCCATTGGCTTCACGTGGTCGCCACCCGGCGCCTGACGGTTTATCGGGTATCCGAAAAACGCGGAGCAATGTTCCCGAAACATGGGGGTTGCCTGGTGCACGACCACTGGAAACCGTATTACAAGGTCGAGGGAGTGAAGCATGCCCTGTGCAACGCTCATCACCTGAGAGAACTTCAGCTGGTGTCGGACCTCAATCCGGAAGAAAAATGGGCGGGACGGATGCAACAACTTCTGCGCCGGATGAATCGGTGGAAAAAGAAGCAAAAAGGGGGAGATCCCGACAATTTCCCGGAACTGCGTGGGATGTCGGAGGAATACGATCGAATTCTGGATCAAGCGATTCAGCACTATGAATCCCTGCCACCGCTGAACCAGAAAAGCCGAGGCAAGCAGAAGAAACGGAAAGGGCACAATCTAGCGGTGAGGCTGCAAGAGTACAAGGAAGACACCTCGCGATTCCTGACGGATCCGGAGGTACCTTTCACGAACAATCAAGCGGAAAACGATTGGCGCATGATGAAAGTTCGTCAGAAAATCTCTGGGTGTTTTCGCACGTATCAAGGGGCCAAGGATTATGCCGTGTTGCGCAGCATCGTGAACACGGCGAAAAAGCAGAGTTTGGATCTCGTCGAAACGGTCATGTCATCTCCTGATCAGATGCTGGCGAAGTTTGAATTGAAATAGAATCAGGTCGTTGCGTTCAGATAATTCAACCTTTTTCGGTACCTGACCAGTTACTTTCTTCCATGGTTGGGCGATGATCCCAATCTGCCGAAAGTCCATGGAAGAGACTGATCACTCAAAATTTTCGATTCCCGGAGGCCCCAAACGAAGGGAGCGCAGCGACCGTAGTTTGGGGCCTCCGGGAATCCACTCCTACACCACCAAATGGGACACAAACGATTTTTATCAAATGTTGTTTGGGCTGCCCAGAGTGGGAATTGCTGTCGTAATAGAATGACCGGTTTCGCTGTCCGCGGCGAGTTTTCCTTCGTTGGGGAAGGTCGCCGGGTGGACTCTCGATCGCCGTGGCCGGGAGCTGGTGGTTCGCGCTCCGGGATTTCGCCGCCGAGTCGGCGAAGAAAGGACTTGCCGAACCTAACGGCTTCCGCTAACGTGCGGGGCCTGATGAATTCGACGGCGGCCAAGATAGAATTCCGACCCGTCATCGACGCTGTCCGCGGCGAGTTTTCTTGTGTTGTGGAAGGTCGCCGGGTGGACTCCCGATCGCCGTGGCCGGGAGCTGGTGGTTCGCGCTCCGGGATTTCGCCGCCGAGTCGGCGAAGAAAGGACTTGCCGAACCTAACGGCTTCCGCTAACGTGCGGGGCCTGATGAATTCGACGGCGGCCAAGATAGAATTCCGACCCGTCATCGACGCTGTCCGCGGCGAGTTTTCTTGTGTTGTGGAAGGTCGCCGGGTGGACTCCCGATCGCCGTGGCCGGGAGCTGGTGGTTCGCGCTCCGGGATTTCGCCGCCGAGTCGGCGAAGAAAGGACTTGCCGAATCAAACGGCTTCCGCTAACGTGCGGGGCCTGATGAATTCGACGGCGGCCAAGATAGAATTCCGACCCGTCATCGACGCTGTCCGCGGCGAGTTTTCTTGTGTTGTGGAAGGTCGCCGGGTGGACTCCCGATCGCCGTGGCCGGGAGCTGGTGGTTCGCGCTCCGGGATTTCGCCGCCGAGTCGGCGAAGAAAGGACTTGCCGAACCAAACGGCTTCCGCTAACGTGCGGGGCCTGATGAGTTCGACGGCGGCCAAGATAGAGTCCCGACCCGTCATCGTCACTGTCCGCGGCGAGTTTTCTTGCGTTGGGAACGGTCGCCGGGTGGACTCTCGTTCGCCGTGGCCAGCTGGTGGTTCGCGCTCCAGGATTTCGCCGCCGAGACGGAGAAGAAAAGGCTTGCCGAGTCAAACGGCTTCCGCTAGTGTGTGGGGCCTGATGGATTCGACGGCGGCCAAGATAGAATCCCGACCCGTCATCGACGCTGTCCGCGGCGAGTTTTCTTGCGTTGGGGAAGGTCGCCGGGTGGACTCACGCTCGCCGTGGCCAGCTGGTGGTTCGCGCTTTAGGATTTCAGCGCCGAGACGGCGAGGAAAGAGCTTTCCGATTCAAACGGCTTCCGCTAGTCTGGGCGACTCGGCTTGGGTTCCATTTGTCCATGGTGAGAGCACCGAGGTATTGACTGCACGATTACCTAGGAAAGTCCATGGAAAAGACCGATCACTCGAATTTTTTCGATTCCCAGAGACCTTAAATGGGACACAAGCTGAACTAACTTCAGTGGGAATCGCTGACTTTTTTCGGCACCTGAATAGTTACGACTTACGTAGAATAACAAAAGCCAATCGGATGGTGAATTTGAGCAGGTAGCGATATTTGGCATGAAATTATAATTGTGAGTAGACTGTTACAATTTCAAGTGATTTAAGGTTAGGAGATGGTGCTGCGATGCCGCATCCAAAACAGTATGATTTTTGCTTTCTGGTTGAACAGAAACATAACATGGACGGACTATGAATAATTCTATTGTGTTTTACTCTGCATTTCAATGCCTGACAGCATTGGTGTTGATTCCCTTGGCTTTAGGGAATGTTGCTTATGAATACACATTGAGTCCCAACGGCTTAATTTCCGAATCTATCAGTCCGGCTGGTGACAATGACGTTTACCGAATTGAAGTTATCAATTCGGGAACATTGACGGTATACAGTTCGGGAACTACTGACACTTATGGTTATCTTCTCAACGATCAAGGAGAACAGATTATAAGTGATGATGATGGAGGGAATGGATACAATTTCAGTATCAGTTACAGCGTTAATCAAGGAACGTATTACGTAAAAATTAGACATTATTCTGAAACTGAAACTGGTAATTACGACATCGACAGCAGTTTTACTGCAAGTGCAAATGCTAACACATCTGGTAGTATAAATGCTTCGGGAAATGTATCCTATGAATATACGCTTGGCCCAACTGGAAACAAATCGGAATCCATTAGTCCGGCTGGTGATGAGGATATTTATCAAATTACTGTATTGCGTTCGGGTACATTGTCCATTACCAGTTCGGGGACCACAGATACGTATGGTAGTCTCCTTGATAGTAATGGAGAGGAACTTTTATCGGATGACGATGGAGGAAATAGTTATAATTTCAGTATAAGTTATACCGTCAATCAGGGGACGTATTATGTAAAAATTCGACATTATTCTGAAACTGAAACAGGAGATTACGTTGTTTCAAGCACTTTTGTGGCAAATGCAGACAATAATGTTACGCAAACTGACACTTCTGAGACTACAGTCGACTATGATTATACTCTTACTCCCAATGATTCCAGAACAGAGCAAATATATCCCTCAGGAGATAGTGACATCTATCGAATTGATATACTGGAATCCGGTACATTAACAATTTACAGCACGGGATCCACCGATACATATGGATGTTTGTTAAATAACCAGGGAGAAGAGATCAGCTCAAACGATAATGGCGGCGAAGGCAGTAATTTTAAATTTAGTTACGACGTAAGTGAAGGAACGTATTACGCCAAAGTTCGACATTATTACGGATCTGTATCAAGTGGTGGCATAGGAAATTACACGATTGTATGTAGTTATGAAAATGATAATAACGACGATGGATCATCGGGTGCATTGCTTCAGAATGATTTTGATACTGGTGGAGATGCAGCTTCAATTCAAATACCTAGTAGCAGTGCTACTCTAATTCGAACTTCTGTTGGCACTGGATTGGTTGGTACGAATACGGATGAATACGATATGTATAAATTAAGATTGCTTTCCAGACAACATCTGGTGTGTGTTAAAATCAACAATCAGTCTGGTGATTATTTAAATTTGAATTTATATGATTCAACTGGAACCTTACTGGACTCCTCGAATGTTGGTCCCAGAGATAACGGATATGTTTGGGGAATGAAAAAAAGAAATTCCCGAACTTGTTATGTTCGGGTCAGCGCTGTAAACAATAATTCGTTTTATCAGGCTTATGCGATTGAATTATTTAAAGCATCAATGTATAGTGTGGATCCTGAGATTTGGTACCCGATAATGGGTGTTTCCGAGATTGCTGAGGAAGTCGATCTGTCACCTGAAGTTATTCCGGGAGTCGTGATACCACCGGACGTAGAAGTAGAAGAACCGATTTACGATAACATATATACAAATATAACGATCCCGGTTTCTCCTGCAAAAGTTGAACAAGGAGAATGGCATTGGTTGCCCTTACCCGAGTCTGATGATTATACCCTTGACATTGATTACAATACGTTAAGTAATGAATGTATTTCTTCTTATGAAAAAATTATTGGAAATGAAATGTTTAAAAGCGAAGCAATGGGCGACACTACCCGAACAAGTGCGAAATTCATCAACAAATTTACAGTGAATGATGAAGAGATAGCTGCTATTGGTGTTCAGCACGAAAGCAAAGAGGATAACGATATCATGACTGTTACAATATCAGGCGCTATCGCTATCCCTGATTTATTTAATGTGATTGGTTTAGAAGTTGGTGAGAATTTCAAAATGGAGACTCCATCGGATAGCAATTTTCAATACACAATTGTTTATAGTAAGAACAATATACATCTTTCAATAGGGGGGGAAATCACTTTTGAAATGGAAACTAAACGCATTCCAATTATGAGATTTGTCGTAGGATTTGTGCCAATCACGATAAGAGGACAGGGATCAGGTGTCTTCTCGGTCTCTGGATCAGGGGCGGTTAACATCACAACAAACGAACAAGATAATATGGTATCCGTGCCTTATTTCACCTGTGGATTAAATGGAAGCTTCGCAGTTAATGTTGAAGCTCTTGCTGGAATTACTTCTTTCGACAATTGGCCTATTAATTTGTCTGTCGGAGTGAGAGGTGATTGTACATTGCTTGATATGGGAGTTGGAGTAAGTATCCCTAATGGACCTCAAGGCTTTGGGCCAACCGGGGTCGTAACATTTAATGCTTTTGATGCCGAATTGTCTTTAATCGCAATTTTAGGGTGGGCTAAATTTAAATATGATTTGTGGGATCCTGAACCAATTATTCAAGAAAGCATAGAGCTGTTCGATACAGATAAACCGGAAACTACGGACGATTAAGATATTTCTTTTGATATTATGAAAAAGATTATTTACCTTGGTTTTATTATTTCGTTATTAACCGCTCTTGTTTTCCTGAAGATACATAACGAAATTATATCTCGCAACAGTAGTTTTCAAGAACATGTTCCCAATGTCCAAAATTCAATCAAAGGGAGCAAGTTAAATCCCGTTGATTTTATTCCTAATTCATACGTTTTTTATCAGGGACAGCAATTCGATAGAAAACTTGAAGTTTCTCAAACAATCAATCATCTTTCATTAGAGCGAAGCACTATCTTCACCAATGAATTAGTCGATGTTGATTTTTCAGGAATAATTAATTTTACAGTATTAGAAGTCTTGCCTGATAAATCATGGTTAGGTGTCAAATTTATTTCTAAACCTTATATTGAAGGAAATGATGAATTGGCTAAGGAGTTAACTCAATCAATTTTAGTATGCGTGTCTATTAAAGGTAAATTATTAGAGCAAAAAGCAAGACCTTTTAATTCTACCGTTTCATTGTTGTTATGGAATGATATTTTACACAGTGTAATTTTTGAAATTCCCGATGCTGGCACTAGACAAGGGAACAGTTGGACAGCTGTTTATTCCGACAGTTTTGCTGAATACGAAACTATTTATTCAGTACCATCACGTTTTACCCTTGACCGAATAATTCAACGAATATTGCGTGTGTCGCCTAATAATCTAATAAGGGCACCAATAAATTTAGCTGGCATCGTTGATATAACAGGAAGGGACCGAGTTGTATTTACAGAAAAAAGAGGGATTATTAAAAATGGCAAATTTTTCAGATGTTATCAAATACCATTGATGGATTCCAAGGCAATCATATCGAAAAAAAATATTATAGTCAGGTATTCCGAGGATAAAATGGTAGATCAATCATTTACCATTGCAAGTCTTTTGAAAGAGAACGGTTTTGACGATTTTCAAACAATGAAGCAGAACTATGCAAGCATGTCGGTTGATGACAGATCAACTATATTTATACAAAACGAAGTGCGATCAAAAAATAATCTTGATGACGTTCTAAGCATGAATGATTTGGAATTATATTTAAATGGATTGATTATTACAAATAACAGAAATTATCTTTCTGTATCCGCTCAATTATCTAAGGCTTTAAGAGCTGAATCGCCTGACTATGATTATTATATTGAAATGATCCATGCCAATAGAGATGACATTAGATTAGCCCAATTAATGGTCAATGCTATAGCTAAAAATAATAATTTAGAATCTCAAAATGTGCTGTCTGATATTATTTCTAACTCTGATTCCGAAATGCAACTATGGGGAGTTATTTCTTCGTCACATATCACTAACCCAAACGAAAAGTTGGTAGATTCAATTTTCAGTTTTATTGCGACACCATATGACATTGATAACAAAAATTTAAATTTACAACTATCAGCACTTTCAATTTTCGGAGTTATGATTAATAATACGAGCAATTCTGATTTAAAAAAGAAATTATTATCTTCAATGATCCAATATGAAAACTATTTAGATGCCGATATCAAATACTTAGCATACATATCTGGACTTTCAAATTCTAAATTGCCTGAATCGGCAACTAGAATAATGAATTTGGTTAATACGATGAATGATCGCAGCTTGGCTGATCAGGCAATTTTTCATGTCGGCAAGATGAATATTCCTGAAGCTAGGGATTTATTGATTCAATATTTTTACAAATTAAATTTCATTGATTCCGGCCCGACCATTTCTGCATTAATAGATCAAAAATTATTTTTTGACCATAGGATAGTTGATATTTTGACCCCTTTTATTTTTGACTATACGATCATCAATGACTGGGAGTTGAGATTAAAGTCGATTGATTTTATGTTTGATTTTTGCAAGAATGATCAACGTGATATAATTATAAACATGCTAGACTTAATTATCAGAAACGACCCTAATCATCAAATTAGAATCCATGCGAATGATTTATTGACCAGACTTTAGAATGACAAAGTGTCGACAACCTAATTAATTAAATCGGATTTTAAATCTTTCACAAAATAATTTCAAAATGTGTTCGCACTGCTGATTTTTTTAATTATTATGTTTGCATTTTTTTATTTTGGTTATAGTTAACAGTTTGCTGTTTTAGCGTTTGGCCCCAAGGGAATAATTTTTTTATTTACTTTGCATTTCAATTGTTGTTTTGTAACGTATTGGTTGATTTATTGGTTTATGATTCAAATTTAACTTTTGATTTTAACCTGATAAATGGGCATAATTGGTTAGCTGGTTTGAACGCCATTTTGAACTGATCGATCTGACGAAAAAGGTTCATTCCCATTATCTAAGATTTCATGTCTCGCTTCTTTCAGAAGGTGTGTGATCTTATTCCATCCGACATCCTTGGTTGATCAGCAAATTCCAACGAAGGAGAAAAATTCTTGTTTTTACTGGGTTTTCCCCTTCGGTGGGATTTGCTGCATTTGGTTCGATTTAATTTGATTTTTTTTTGACCTTTATCGAGATCAATTAAGGTTTTTAACTTTGGGACTTGACATTATTTAATATCTATCTGACTATTCGCCTCGACGGTAGATTCACCAAGAGGCTTGGTTTCGCTCTCCAGTTAGTGGATTGGGGAATGATTGTCAAGCCGGAAATGGTTGCCGAAAACTATTCGAATTGTGGCGATCGAGACGATTGCTGGTTTCGGCGTTATCCTCAGGGTCGTGCTCATTCATTTTTCCTCCTCAAATCCGGTTTCGCTAACGGGTGGCGGGGTGACGGATTTCGAACGGAACGCGATTGAGCGGATCGGACGGCGGCTTCGCCGAATGTTTGTCCTTTACCCGTCGAGCTGAAGCGAGGACGGAAGCAGGGCGGCGATTCGAGGAGATCAGGGTTGCCCCTAGGCGGAAGGAGCCCCCGGTTCGTTTCGGTATTAATTTTTGGTTTACCGGTCGTTTTGAAAGTGATAGGCCGCAGCGGCGAGATTGGGATTCGGGCGGGACGAGCATCGACGACGGGGGCACGGCACACTTGGCAGCCGAATAGAGACAGATTCGATGACGGCAAAAGTGTGGTGCGTTAGTTGGACGAGGGCGATTCGATCTGGCGCTCGCTCCGGCCGTGACGAGCGGATCTTCCGACCGAGCGAGAATCTCATTTTCAGGGGGCGCTGCGGCCGGTGCGCCGAAATTCCTCGAGTTGGTTTTTCATGGCGGCGACGATCTCGGGATGCCGGAAGTAAAGGTTGGTGGTTTCGCCGGGATCTTTCTCCAAATCGTAGAGTTGTCCCGGAGCATCGGGTTCGGTTTCTTCCAAGGCGAACGGCGACAGTTGCCGCCGCGTATAGTTGTTACCCCCGGATCCTCGGTGATCAAGGTATTTCCATTGGCCTTTTCTAATGGCGAGAGCGAGCGAAATCGTTTGGTGCAAAGTCCAGGTTCGAACCGGCGTATCCGGGTTCGTGAAGAGGGGGACCAAACTGATACTGTCTTCACCGGCGTTTCGTGGCAGCTGAAAGTCCGTTAATTCGGCGCAAGTGGCCATCAGGTCGGTGAGGCAAACGGTTTGATCCGTTTGCGTTCCGTTGGGGATGCGGCCGGGCCAGCGCATGATCAGGGGAACCCGGTGACCGCCTTCCCAGTTGTCTCGTTTCACGCCGCGCCAAGGCCGGGCCCCGTCGTGATCGAACGTCTGGCGCATGTGGTAGATGGACGTGACTTCGGGCCCGTTGTCGCTGGTGACGATAACGAGGGTATTATCGGCCAGGTCCAGACGGCGCAGGGTTTTCAGTAACTCGCCGACGATGTAATCGAATTCGAAAATGAAGTCGCCATGGGGCCCGGCGTCCGTTTTCCCTTTGAAAGCCTCTCCGGGGAAGGACGGCAAATGAACCGCTTGGGCGGAATGAAAGAGAAAGAATGGACGTTCCGGACGCTGGCGAACGTGATCTTCCAGGAAGCGAACGCTCTTTTCGAGAAACAGCACATCCACTTCCTCGAGATCGAAATCCGGAGCGATCAGGCCCGGACGGTTGTCCCGGGAGTAGGGATGCTTGGGCAAAGGGGTCCGATCGACGATCCGGGTAGGAGGAACGGGTATGCGATCGTTTTCGATGTAGGCGTAGAGCCAGTCCGTGGTCGGACAACAGGCGGTGCCGAAAAAATGGTCGAATCCGCGGTGGACCGGGCCGTCGGGTATGGTTCGGTTCCAGTCGATTCGTTTGACGGCCTCGAGGCCGTTTTCATGGATGGCTTCGCCTTGGCGATCGAAAAAGGTCATGCCGACGTGCCACTTGCCGATGAGCGCCGTGACGTATCCCTGGTCCTGCAGCAACGAGGGCAGCGTAATTCGGTTTTCTTCGATCAGGCACGGTCCGCCGGCGCCGGTGAACACGCCTCTCATGCCGTTGCGGAAAGCCATCCTTCCGGTCAACAAACTGTAGCGGGTCGGCGTGCATACGGTGGAGGGGCTGTGGGCGTCGGTAAATCGGAGGCCTTCGCTGGCCAGCCGATCCAGATGCGGAGTCGGAACTTTGCTCTGATCGTTGTAGCAACCGACATCGCCGTACCCGAGATCGTCGGCCAGAATCAATAGGATATTGGGCAACGCCGGCGAGCCGCCGGCGGCTCGGACGGCGAGCGACCAGCACAGTCCCACCGTGGCGAAACCGGCCAAACAGGTTTTTATCGAGGCAGTCATCAATAGTTCCCGGGTATTAATCCCGACTGGGGCCGTCAAGACAACGGTAATATAACGGCTTGAGCCGCGTCCGGTTGATCGGCAATCGATTTTCGACTGTTTTTTTTCGCCGCACGGCGGTAAACTTGCCGCCCGATCGGACTGGGGAAAGATTCGTATGCCCGGTAAACGTATTCCGCTCGCGACAAAGCCGCTTTTTCTGGATTTGTCGGAATCTCATTCCTTGAAAGCCGCCGCCGCCCGAGCCGGGTTCAGTGAATGGGCCGGCTATCGGATTATCGCCGACCCGGACTTTATTTTCAAAATACCCGCTCCCAAAAAAAGTACCCGACCCGATCCCCTCGAACCTTTCTTCGACTCCGTCACCGTGCCGTTGTTGCAACGGAATCCCGAGATTCAGGCGGCGAGGGTGCATGATTACCTGCTCGAACGGGTGCCCGAGTACCGGACTCAATATCGTCGCACCTTGGAACGGAGAATCAGCACGGGGCGCCTCGACTACGGTCCGGACGAGGAAGTCTATGCCTCAGAAGCCGTAATTTTCAACCCCTGGCACCGATTCTGCCGTTGCGGACGATTCTCCCGAATGGCTGGAGCATTAGTTTTCGTCGAAGGGGAGTTTTCGGCTTCGCTTGCCGAGTTTCGAAGAACCGTTCGTTTTTCCGTCGGCGGCCGCCCTGGATCTGGCCCGGCTTTTTGCCGGGATGATTTGCCTTCGTGGTTACCGGCCCGCGGCCGGCCGTCGATCGGAAGGGGCCTGGAAAGGCGAGTCGCTTCCAACGCACTTATCGACCGTACCTCCGTACGCGCGTTAGCCGGAGCGAGGCGCCGCGGGGGAACGTGAATGGTTCTTCCTCATCTGCCGGGTTGTCGGGAACCGGAACCCGATCGAACCCGGATGACGTCGACTCGAATCCGCTCCGGTCAGGCACGGCATTCGGCGAGCCGAATGCCGCGTGGCCGGCGATCCTCGGGCGGATCGGGTTCGGATATCGTCCGGGCCGGCTTCGACGGCCGGTGGGTCTATTAACTTGAGGAACCGGCGACTTCACCGATGGTTTAACCGGGAGAAGGAATCCGGCGGGTTGCGGGACCAGGCCAAAAGCTTCCGATCACCGATTCGAGGCGCAAGTTCGGCGGTTTTCGCCACGGATAGGTCGCTGCGTTTGTCGTTGCCAATATTTACGGAATGGGCTATCGTGGACCGGAATGAGTCGTGGGAGGCAATCATTTCGGCCAGAGCGTTGGTGCCTTGCGGCGCTGACGGGTTTGCTCTTGGGCTCGGGATGCAGCCAGCCGGAACCCAATCCGGGGGTGGCGGTGGTTTCCTTGCCGCAGTATGAGGCGATCTTCGACGGCAGCGATTTGTCGGGCTGGCGCAGTCCGTCCGGCGATTGGAAAACGGTGGCGTCGGTAGGACTCCACGAGGCGGACCCTTCCCGGTTTCAAATGACCGAGGGGCTAGGAGTGCTGGTGAACGGCGAAACCGGACGAACGACTCACTTGATGTCTTTGTCCGAACACCGGGACGCGGAGATTCATCTGGAGTTTCAGGTGCCGAAGGGTTCTAATTCCGGAGTCTATTTGCAGGGACGTTACGAAGTGCAGATTCTCGATAGTTGGGGTAATTACGAACTGACTTTCGGCGATTGCGGCGGCATCTACGAGCGGTGGGCGGACGGCAAGGGATTCGAGGGCAAGAAGCCTCGCATCAACGCCTCCTTGCCGGCCGGCGAGTGGCAGCGGTTCGATATCGTGTTTCGGGCGCCCCGTTTCGACGAAACCGGACAGAAGTTCGAGAACGCGCGGTTCGTCAGCGTGACTCATAACGGAGTGTTGATTCACGAAAACGTCGAAGTGAGCGGGCCGACCCGGTCGGCGGCCTACGAGGACGAGCGTCCTTGGGGCCCGTTGTTGCTGCAAGGCGATCACGGGCCGGTGGCTTGGAGGAATTTATTGGTGCATCATTTGGATTTACCCTGATACTATGTTACCCTCGGCAACGGTCGGCCTGACGGAAGGCGGCGATTAACTAGGAGGCAACTGATGAGCGATTTACAAAAAATTCGAACGGTCTTGGCCCGGGCCGCTCGACATCGACGTTGGTCGAGAGCTTGGAACGGACTCTTGTGGGGCGTGTTTGCGGCGTCGGCGATCTGGTTGCTGGCCTTGGTCGCGTTCAAATTGCTGCCCGTGCCCTTCGCCGCGCTTTGCGCCATCGGTTTGGGAGCTTGCGGGTTGATGCCGGTGGGGTTCGTCTGGGGCTGGTGGAAAAAGGACTCGCCGTTGGATACCGCCAAGTGGGTGGATAACGAGCTGGCGCTCAAGGAACGATTGAGCGCCGCGATCGAATTTCAATCGTCGGAGTCGTGGGGCGGCGTGCTGTTGCGGGAGGGAGCCCGGTCGGTATCTCGGGCGTCGTTAGGTTCCGTCCTGCAATACCGGTTGCCTCGGGTCGCTCGCTGGACCGTGCTCCTGTTGTTCGTCGGCGTGACTCTCGGGTTCGTTCCGGAATACCGGAGCCAGCGAATGTTGGACGAACGGAAGCAAGCCGAAATCATTAAGGACGCCGGCACGCGCCTGGAGCACCACGCGAAAACCGTGCTTCAGTACCGGGAACCGGCACTGAAGCCCACCGAACAGGCCATGCGGTCCGTCGAGGAATTGGGGGCGGATTTGCAGAAGATCAAACTGACTCGAGCGGACGCCCTGGAACGTATTTCGAACGTAACCGACCGCTTGAAGGAACAGGCCCAGAGCCTGGAAAATCCCGAAGCGTTCCGGCGCATCCGTCAAGCGTCCCGGAGCGCCACGGGGGCGACGGGCGGGGACGCCGAGTTGCAACGGAAAATCGACCGCTTGCAAGAGCGGATGGGGGGCAATTCGGCTGACCTCGACGCCCTGAAAGCCCTGAAAAAACGCTTGGATCAATTGCGTGGCTCGGCTGCCGATATGCCGACGGGCGAAGCGGGCACGACTCCGGATTTGAGTCAACAGATGGGAGCGGATTTGGCAAATCTCATGCAGTTGTCCCAGGATCAGGGACTCTCCCTGCCGGATCTCGACCTGGCGATGGCGGCGTTTCAACAAGGCGAATACGATCGGGTCGCCGAGATGTTGGATTCGGCCCAGGTCGATCTGGAGAAGATGTTGGAGATGGCCAAGGCGCTGCACCGGATGCAGACGCAGCAAGAGCAAGCGGGACGCGACCTCGGCGAGCAATTGGAAAAAGGCCAAGTGTCGACGGCCTATCAGAACCTTCAGGAGATGATCCGCAAGATGCGCGAAGGGACCGATGGCGAAGAGATTCGCAAGATTTTGCAAGAGGTGAGCGAAGCCTTGGATCCGGCGGGTGGTTACGGCCAGTGCCAGGCTTTGTTGCGGCAAGCCTTGCAGCAAGGCGAAACCGGCAACCGTCAGGCGTCGGCTGAGTCGCTGCAGCAGGCGGCCGAGGAACTGAAACGGCTAATGGAAGAGTACGGGGATATGCAATCTTTGCTGGATACTCTGAAGGCTTGCGAGATTGCGCAACAGTCGGTCGGCAATTGCCAAGGGTGGGGCGCTTGCCAGGGCGGCGGCACAGGCAATGGCTTGAGTTCCCGCGGAGTCGGGACCTGGGCCGACGGTAATCAGATGTGGAAGGATTTCGATCCCGACCTGGCCCAACGGTGGGATAATTCCGGGATTCAGCGTCCCGACATGGAAAGCCGAGGCCACACCGACCGCGGACAGGGTCCGGGCACCGAAGGCATGATCCCGACCAAGGTGCGCGGCAAGTTTACGCCGGGAGGGCCGATGCCGAGCATTACCTTGCGGGGCGTCAACCTCAAGGGCGAGAGCCGCGTTCAGGTCGAGGAGGCTATTTCCGCGGCCCAGCAGGAGGCCCAGAGCGCCCTGAATCAGGAAAAGATCCCGCGCGCTTTTCAGCGTGGAGTTCGGGATTATTTCGATGATTTCAACTAGGACCGGATAGGCCGCCGGGGAATTCGTCAACTCATGGAAGACAGGATCGCCGAGTTTCGGGACGCTTTCGCCCGGGTCAAGAAAGAGATCGGCAAGACGATCGTCGGCCAAACTGAAATCGTCGACGGCACCTTGCAGGCCATTTGCGCGGCTGGCCACGTGCTCTTGGAGGGCGTCCCCGGTTTGGGCAAGACCCTGTTGGTGCGCACCCTGAGCGAAGCGATCGATCTTTCGTTCAACCGGGTGCAATTCACCCCCGACTTGATGCCGGCCGATATTTTGGGAACCAATCTGGTGATGGAGAATCCCGACGGCCGGCGGGAGTTTCAATTTCAGCAAGGCCCCATTTTCTCGCATATCGTGTTGGCGGACGAAATCAACCGGGCGACGCCCAAGACCCAATCGGCCATGCTGGAAGCCATGCAGGAAAAGAGCGTGACCGCCGGCGGGAAAATCCGGCGCCTGGACGAACCGTTTTTCGTGCTGGCCACGCAGAATCCCATCGATCAGGAAGGGACGTATCCGTTGCCCGAAGCGCAACTGGACCGATTCTTCTACAAGTTGCTGGTGACCTATCCGTCGGGGCCGGAATTGACCGAGGTGATCGATCGGACGACCCAACCGCGGCAGGAACGAGTGGAGCGGGCGGTAGACCGGCAACAGTTGTTGCGCATGCAGGGACTGGTTCGGGAAGTGCCGGTGCCGAGTCATGTTCGGGATTACGCCGTCCGCCTGGTCTTGGCTACGCATCCCGGCACCGATACGGCCGTCGACGTCGCCAATCAGTATTTACGGTTCGGGAGCAGTCCGAGAGGCGGTCAGAGCGTGATTCTCGCCGCCAAGGTGCGGGCGCTTACCGAGGGAAGATTCAATGCGAGTTTCGCGGATATCAAGGCGGTGGCCTTGGCGGCGTTGCGGCATCGCCTGATCCTGAATTTCGAAGCGCAAGCCGAAGGGATTACGACCGATCACGTGCTCAAGAAAGTACTCGAAGAGGTGAGCACCTCCGGGACGCCGGCCGAAGTGGCGAAATGATTGGGTTCGTCGGTCGGAATCAAGGTATTTTTGAGCTCGGGATCGCCATTCGGATTTTCAATCGAAAGGGTCTGGAAAGATCCGATTGGACCTGAACTGGCCCGTCTTTGGCCGACGGCGCTTCGATGAGATCGGCGAGCGCTAACGGCGACATTTTTCCCAAACCCTTGCGGCCCATGACCAGCCTGCCTTTTTTCGCCGATTTGCCATACGGCGTATGTTCCTTGCGGCGACGGTAGCCGACCCGAAGATATTTTTTATTCATGTCCTCGATGGTCATGCCGATGCCGGCGTCGGCGAACACGATGGTTCCGGCTTCGGTATTGATGCGAATATCCCCGGATTGGGCGTCCGCGTCCCAAGCGTTGGCGACAGCTTCGGTCAGCACGGCAGCCACGTTGCTGTGGAGATTGATCCCGAGATGTTCGAGGGTTGTTTAAGCTGACCGTCATGAGATAGTCTTCATCCGGATAATCGGGGCTTTTGTCTCTGATCCCTTCTTGTGAAACGTGCCGATCGTCAGGTTGCCATAGCTCTTCGGACGGTTGATCGGTCAATATCTCGGTTTGATTGTTCATAGGGCGGAACGGGTTGGATACGGTAGTCGGTCAAGCCGTACCTGACAGGCGGTTTTTCGGATGAGGTGGCCGGCGATTGACGTCTGATCGTGAGCGAACAAAAGGCAGGATATCTGACGATTCAAGGCGAATGCGTCTTTCCTTTCGGTTTCGTGTTTCTGTTCTATTTGCAGTTGCCCCTGGCTCGTTTCCCTTATTGTCTCCGGCTCGCTTGGGGGGATTCGAGCCCGATGGCCGTCTATTGGCCATATCGCGTCGGCCCGATGAAGTTCGTTGGCTTCGAAACGAAACTTTCCCGTAAGCCGGGGGAGGAACGACAAACCTATTTTGTTATAACTCAGGGAGGATGATTAATCGATCGGAGCATCGCTTCCAAGGGCTTTCGGCGGCCGCATCTAACGGCGAGCGTCTCTAAGGATGACTGTCCCGGCGAAAAAAGTGATGGCGGCGTTTCGGACGGTGGCGCTGGTTGCGGCGTTCCGCATGACTTTCGCTTCGGTCTTTCGCCGAACCTCTTGCCGCTGGATCACGGTCTCCCACGGCTCGATCCGGCAATCGTTCCTGGCCGCCGTCCGGAACGGAGCGTTGATCCTGTTGGGGTTCGTCGGGCGTCGGCGAGCATCGTTTTCCTTCGAGGCGGTAACGGGGTCGATCGGATTGACCGGGTTAGCTGGGAGGCGCCCTGGCCTTAACGAATCAGATCTTCTTTCCGTTGCCCCGCCGGCAGGCGGCGCCGATTTATTGCGGAGTTTCTTTTCGGTCGAGTTTCTCCAGGTTTTTGACGGCGAGCTCGTCGCCTTGTTCGGCCGCTTGAGACAGGTAAAACCGGGCTTTAACCAAGTCCTGAGGCATGCCTCTGCCGATCAGAAACATCATGCCGAGTACGCTTTGCGCCTTGGCATGCCCGAGGTCGGCCGCCTTGGCGAACCATTGGGCGGCGACTTGGTAATCGCAGGGCAAGCCCCGTCCTTCGTAGGCTCGTTCCCCGAGTTCGTAGTTGGCTTCGGGGTCGCCCTCCAAAGCCTGTTCCCTCGTTCGTTCCGTATGCTTCTGTTGGATCCCGGCCGTAAAGGAAGCCGCGCGGTCGATCCCGCACTTGGTCTTGAGCAAGGTGGATTTGAGGGTCAGCCAGGAGCGCGCCATTAACAACAATCGGATCAACCAACCCATGAACCCATGATTCCATGCCGTCCGGCTTACGGCAACGCCGTTTTTAACTCGGGCCTTTCCGCCGCCGGAGTGTCGAATGTCTTGACACCGAGGCAGCCGTCCGGCTTTAATGCCGCTATCGTCATGCGTCGGAATCGAAACCAGATTATGAGGGCTCTCAGCGGAACTGTGGCAAGTTTGGGGTTGGCCGTATGCCTGTTCTCGGGCGTCGTTCGAGGATTCGGCGGCGGCCAGGAGGAAGGTTCCAACGGCGTCATCGCGATTTCGGTGCTGACCACCACCAATCCTTATTTCAACGTCATCATCGATCATTTGACCCAGGAAGCCGAGAAACACGGCTACGAGGTCTTGCCGACCAGCGGCGAATTCGACGTGGCCCGGCAACAGAACCAAGTCAAGGATTTCATCGTCAGAATGGTGACGGCCATCGTGTTATGCCCGTGCGATTCCCGATCCATCGGACCGGCGATCAAGGAGGCCAATGCAGCCGGCATCCCGGTCTTTACCGCGGATATTGCTTCTCAAGCGCCTGACGCCGAAGTAGTTTCCCATATTGCCACGGATAATCTGAGCGGAGGCCGGGAGGCCGGGCGCGCCATGATCGAGGCGTTGGGCGAGGCGGGTGGAAAAGTGGTCATTCTGGATTTTAAATCCGCCGAGTCGTGCCAGTTGCGAGTCAAGGGATTCAAGGAAGTGATTGGCGCCTACAACCGGGACCATCCGGATCAGACGATCGATATCGTTGCCGAACTTCCCGGCGAGGGAGCCAACGCGCTCGGCTTCAAGGCTACCGAAGACGCGATTCAAGCTCACCCCGACCTGGCCGGCATCTTCGCGATCAACGACCCTTCGGCTCTCGGCGCCCGGGCGGCTTTGGAGAAAGCCGGGATCGAGGATCAAGTGATAATCGTCGGGTTCGACGGCCAGCCGGAAGGCAAGGAAGCTATTCGCGACGGTAAAATCTATGCCGATCCGATTCAATTTCCCGACCGCATCGGTCGCCAGACCATGCAAACCATCATGGCTTATCTGAACGGGGAAGACGTCGAACCGGAAATTCTGATTCCGACGGCGCTCTACCGCCAGGCCGACGCGCTTAAAGACCCGGAGCTCCGGAAGAAAAAAACCGATTGAAGGAAAGGCGAGCGACCGACGGGCGATCTTGGAATTCGGGACAAAGCAGCCGTTGAACATAATCGATCGATTCATGACCAAGCAAGTTAGCCGATGGCTCGGTAGTCTCGCGTTGGGTTTGGGAGTATTGTCGCCGGGGAGTGTTGCCTGGGCCGAACCCGAAGTGAGGTTCAATCGCGATATCCGCCCGATTCTTTCCGACAAGTGCTATCGCTGCCACGGGCCGGACGAAAACGCCCGCCAAGCCGGACTCCGGCTGGATCTCGAATCCGAGGCCAAGGCCGATCGCGGGGGCTCTCGGGCTATCGATGTCACAGCGCCGGGGCGGAGCCTGCTGTTGGCCCGGATTACCGCGGAAGACCCGGAGGAACGCATGCCGCCGGCGGCCTCGGGAAAAACCTTGAGCGAGGCCGAAATCGGAACGTTGAAACAGTGGATTGAAGCCGGAGCGCCTTGGGAAAGGCATTGGGCCTACCTGCCGCTGAAGCGGCCCCCGGTTCCTCAAGTCAAAGCCGCGGCTTGGAAGAGTCATCCGATCGACGCCTTTATCGGTGCCAGGTTGGAACAGGAAGGGTTGAGGCCCTCGCCGCCGGCCGATCGCGAGACATTGATTCGCCGGGCCTATCTGGACTTGGTCGGGTATTCTCCTTCGGCCGATACGGTAGCGCGGTTCGTTCGCGACCGGTGGCCGTTCGCTTTCGAACGCTTGGTCGACAGGCTGTTGGCCTCGCCGTCGTTCGGCGAACGGATGGCCGTTTACTGGCTGGATTTAGTGCGATACGCCGACACCGTCGGTTACCATGGCGATCAGCCCTACAGCGTTTGGCCTTACCGGGATTACGTCATCGACGCCTTCAACCGGAATCTCCCGTTCGATCAATTCACTCGGGAGCAACTGGCCGGCGATTTGTTGGAGGAAGCCACTCGCGAACAGCAGATCGCCTCCGGGTACAATCGGCTGCATATGATCACTTCCGAAGGCGGGGCCCAAGACAAAGAATACTTGGCCAAGTATGCGGCCGACCGGGTGCGCACGACTTCCAGCGTTTGGTTGGGTTCCACGGTGGGTTGCGCCGAATGCCATGATCACAAGTTCGATCCGTTCACCAGCAAGGATTTTTATAGTTTCGCCGCGTTTTTCTCCGACCTGAAGGAAAAGGGCTACTACGCCGGAAGCCGCTGGGAACCCGAGTTGCCGTTGCCCACGGCGAAGCAAGAGCAGGAACTGACGAATCTGGAATCCCGGATCGCTCGCTTGGAATCCGTGCTGACCACTTCGACCGAAGCCTTGATCAACGGGCAATTGGACTGGGAAGGGCAGATCGCCCAAGCCGAGCGGGAAGGACGATTGATCTGGGAACCGATCGCCCCGAGCCGGCTCGAATCTGCGGAGGGAGCCACCCTGAAATCTTTGGCGGACCGTTCCGTACTCGTGACCGGCGAAAATCCCGAAACGGACGTTTACCGGGCGACGCTTTCCGGGATTCAAACCCGGGTCACGGGATTGCGGTTGGAAGCCTTGACGCATCCTTCGCTCGACGGCGGCGGCCTCTCCCGGGGCGGCGGCAACTTCGTGCTGACCGACGTGAAAGTAGACGTGGTCGATGCCGAAAGCCAATGGCTGAAATCGGTGGCGCTGGCTCGGGCCATAGCGGATTTTTCGCAGAAGGGATTCGAGGTCGCCCGGGCCATCGACGATAACGAGCAGACCGGATGGGCGGTGGAAGGCGACCAGAAGAAAGAGAACCGCCGGGCGGTATTCACGTTCGCCGAACCGGTGACGCTGGAGAACGAAGGCCAGGCCTTGCGAGTCACCCTGGCGCATCGCTCCGATAAAAACCGGCATAATATCGGTCGGTTCCGGTTGTCGGTCATTTCCATCGATTATCCCGGGATCGACGAAACCGGGCTGCCGGACGGCATTTACCGCTCGGCGACTACGGCTTGGGAGCAGCGGAGCGAAGCGGAGCAAAAACTGGTGACCGATTATTGGCGGGGCCATTCGCCGTTGCTGGACGAACCTCGCTCGCAACTGGCCGACGCCCGATCGTCTCGGGACCGGCTCAAAGGGGAAATCCCGACCATGCTGGTTTCCCAGAGCGTCGCGCCTCGCACGATGCGGGTATTGCCGCGCGGCAATTGGATGGACGAATCCGGCGAGGTGGTCGATCCCGCTTTTCCGGTCTTCTTGACGGGCGATGCGGCGTCGGAACAGAACCTGTCGCGATTGGATTTGGCCGACTGGATGACCTCCCGCAGCAATCCGTTGACGGCGCGAACGTTCGTCAACCGGATGTGGAAACTGATGTACGGCAACGGCCTGTCCAAAGTGCTGGACGATTTGGGGTCGCAAGGAGAGTGGCCGACTCACCCGGAATTGCTCGATTGGTTGGCGGTCGAATTCATGGATAGCGGTTGGGACGTGAAGCATCTGCTACGGATCATGGTCACGTCGCAGACTTGGCGGCAGAGTTCGGCGGCGAACGATTGGTTGCGGGAAAGGGATCCGCTTAATCGGTGGTACGCCCGGCAGACCGCCTATCGCCTGGACGCCGAATTCGTACGCGACGTAGCCTTGGGGATCAGCGGCTTGCGAGTCGACCGGTTAGGCGGCCCCAGCGTAAAGCCCTATCAGCCTGAAGGCTATTACCGGCAATTGAATTTCCCCCAGAGAAAGTATCGCGCGGATTCCGGAGCTTCCCAATACCGCCGGGGCCTCTATACGCATTGGCAACGGACGTTTCTCCATCCGGGGATGAAGGCGTTCGACGCTCCGAGCCGGGAGGAGTGCACCGCCGAACGGCCGCGTTCCAACACCCCGTTGCAATCGTTGACGTTGTTGAACGATCCCAGTTTCGTGGAAGCGGCGCGAATGTTCGCTCAGCGAATCGCCGCCGCCGAAAGCCCGGATATCAAAGCGAAAATCAATTGGGCCTTTCGCGAAGCGACCGGACGCAAGCCCCGCGCTTCGGAAACCGAAATCCTGGTCGGACTATATCAGGAGAGCCGTGACCGTTTCGCCGGGGACGAGGAAAGGGCGGTCGAATTAACTTCGGCCGGTCCTTCGCCTGGTCCCGAGGTGGCCGAGGCCGCGGAATTAGCCGCTTGGACCATGGTGGCCCGAGCGATGCTTAATCTTCACGAGACGATCACGCGATATTGAGAGGAGAGTGCGATGAAGATCGATCAGCTGCTGCGGCAACGGCAAAACCGCCGGTCCTTTCTCAACCGGAGCACGGTGGGCATCGGTTCCTTGGCCTTGTCATCGGTATTGGAGCCTTGGCGCGTCGCCGGCGCGAGCTTGCCCGATAACCTGGGCTACTACCGGATGGGTTCGGCTACGGCCAGGGCCAAGAGGGTGATCTACTTGTGCATGGCTGGCGGGCCTTCTCATTTGGAGACCTTGGACTACAAGCCGAGGTTGGCGGAAATGGACGGGCAACCGATGCCCGAATCTTTCACCAAGGGGCAACCGATCGCTCAATTGCAGGGGCAGGAACTCAAGTGCTTGGGGCCGCAGCACGAATTCCGCCATTTCGGGCAATCCGGGCAGCATCTCTGTTCGCTGTTCCCGAATATCGGCGGGATCGCCGACGACATTTGCATCGTGCGTTCCTTCCATACCGAGCAGATCAATCACGATCCCGCTCATACGTTTCTGAACACCGGCACTTCGATTTCCGGTCGTCCGAGCATGGGATCCTGGTTGTGGTACGGCTTGGGCAACGACAGCGAAAATCTGCCGGGTTTCGTGGTGTTGACTTCCTTGGGCCGGGGAGGCCAGGGGCAACCGATTTCTTCTCGCCAGTGGCATAGCGGATTTTTGCCGGGCAACTATCAAGGGGTGCAGTTCAACGCCTCCGGCGATCCGGTGCATTACGTCAAGTCGCCTTCGGGCGTCACGTTGGCGGACCAGCGCCGGTTGGTGTCGGCGGTTAACGCCCTGAACCGGAAACTGGACGAGGTGGTGGACGACCAGGAAATCGCCACTCGCATCCAACAGAACGAGTTGGCGTTCCGCATGCAGACCAGCGTCCCCGAGTTGATGGATATCAGCGACGAACCGCAACACATTCGGGAACTTTACGGCACGGAAGGCGGCGACGGTTCCTTCGCTTCCAATTGTCTCTTGGCGCGGCGATTGGCGGAACGGGGCGTTCGCTTCATTCATCTGTACCATCGTTCCTGGGATCATCATGGAGGCATCAAAAAGAACATGGGCGTCACCGCCAAGGAAGTCGATCAGGCTTCGGCGGCTCTGGTCGCCGATCTGAAACAACGCGGCATGCTGGACGATACGCTGGTGATTTGGGGCGGGGAATTCGGGCGCACGCCGATGGCACAGGGATCGGGACGGGATCACCACATTCGCGGTTTTTCTCTCTGGATGGCCGGCGGCGGCATCCGCGGGGGAACGCACTACGGCGAAACCGACGAACTAGGATACAAGGCGGTCGTCGATCCGTTCCACGTGCATGATCTGCACGCCACCATGCTTCATTTGTTCGGCGTGGACCACAAACGGCTTACCTATCGTTACCAGGGACGGGATTTCCGGTTGACCGACGTTCACGGCCGGGTGGTCCATCGGATTCTGAGTTGAATCGCTTTTGTCAGGGCAGTCTCGGGTCGAACCGGCAATCTGATTCCATAAGTGGTGCTGTGCGGTAATTCCCGGTTCGACGACGGCCTTGGGATTACCTCGGGCAGCAACAGGCACGAGTCCTTGGGCGAACTCCACTACTGAAGGCGCCGCATCTGGGCTCGGACAGAATTCGACGGAGTGCAGATGACGATTTGAAGTGTCCCGGTTCAAGGGCGGTCTGCGGGGTGGCGAGAGACGTCGACGATCGGGAAGTTCCTGGGGACTACCGCGTGTCCGTAACTGCGCGGCATGCGTTTCTTCAATCGCTCCGTTCATATTCGCCTTCGCTCGGGAAGCGAGCGAAATCGTTGAAGTCGCGAGATTAGGCGCCCTGCCGAGAAACCGGATTGCACCATGACGCCGGGACGTCTATCCAAGTGGCGGTTTCGGTTGATGGGCCAACATGACTCGTTTGAAACATTCTCGGGGTACGGTGCGCGATGCGATCGTTGCCTGCTTGGACTCGACGCAAGGCGGCGCCAGCGTTGCGGACATCAGGCGGTTTGTGGAAACTCGAATCGGCGTTGTGCCGACGTCGTCAGTGCGTTCGTATCTCAGGCAACATCCGAACATATTTGAACGGACGCAACACGGACGATATCAACTCAGATCGGAGCCGGTGGAGGCCATCGACGAGACGGCGAACAAGTCGAACGATCGAATGGAGCCGGTGTTGGTATGGAACCAGGCGGCACTTTACCGGGAGGATTGTTTCGATTGGATGGAGCGCCGGGAGGAAAACAGTATCCACGCGGTTGTCACCGATCCGCCGTACGGTCTGGTCGAATACACGGAAATCGAGCAACGCAAGTTGCGGGCTGGCAGGGGAGGCGTCTGGCGGCTACCGCCATCGTTCGACGGTCACCAGCGGTCTCCGGTCCCACGCTTCACGATTCTTGGAGAAGCCGACTTCGAACACATGCGCGATTTTTTCGAACGATTTGGGAAAGGCGTTTCTCGCGTACTCGTTCCGGGTGCCCATGTCTTCGTTGCTTCGAACCCGCTGGGGTCGCATATCGTTGCCTCGGGACTTGCTGAGGCCGGCTTGGAGAGCCGAGGGATGATCTTCCGGCTCGTTATGACTATGCGCGGCGGCGACCGCCCGAAAAATGCTCACGAGGAATTTTCTGATGTTACCGTTATGCCGCGCTCAATGGCTGAACCCTGGCTGTTGTTCCGTAAACCGCTCGAAGGAAGGGTTCAGGATAATCTTCGCAAGTGGGGAACGGGCGGTCTGCGCCGACAGTCGGAAAGCAGGCCCTTTGGGGACGTGATCAAGTCGCATCCGACACGGCTGGCGGAACGGCGATTGGCGCCGCACCCTTCGCTGAAACCTCAGGCGTTTCTTCGTCAGTTGGTTCGCGCCGCATTGCCGCTCGGGACCGGCGTGATTCTCGATCCCTTCGCCGGGTTGGGATCACCCTTGGCTGCGGCCAACCACTTGGGGTACCACAGCATCGGGGTAGAATTATCGTCTAAATATATCGAGATTGCGATGATGGCGTTGCCTCAGCTGGAGGCGATCAAGTGTCCCGAGCCCGATACCCCTGGCGATCTCGGAGCCTTTGATTGCCGGGTTTGTTGAGGGGAGCCGACCGCGTGTCCAGTTGGCTAAAGACGGGGATTATCTCGAAAATCGCCTTCGTAATATTGCCGAGGCAGTTCTCGGTGACTTTCCTGAATGCCGACGCGCCTCCGGTCTTGCGCCCGCTCTCGGCCTCGAATCCAGGTTAGCCGGCCCTGACCGCACCGTTGGAGCGGTTCCTTTTGAATCCGTGACCGGAGTGTCCGTCGTGCTAACGGCGATTGGTTAGGTTCGGAGAGCTTAATTCAACAAAAATCTCAATTTCTCTTTCTTAATTGACGAAAAATCGCTAATCTGCGGTTTAAAGAGTCGAAAATGCCTGAAAAATCCGTAGCCAATTCGCTAGACCAGCTGCCCGAAGTTTTTGTGTCTGACCAATCGGTCACCAAGGAAGTGTCGCGGGCCGTTAAAGCCGGTAAACTACGCAAGCTGGCTTCACGTCTCTACACCCATAACCTGACCGATCCGGTCGAAACTTTAATTTCGCGTAACCTGTGGCAGATCGTCGCCGGTTATTTTCCGGGCGCGTTGATCGCCGACCGAACGGCGTTGGAGAATGCTCCGGCAAGCGACGGCTCGGTTTGTTTGGTTACCGGCAAGGGCAAAGACATTAAACTTCCCAACTATACGCTTCGGCCGCGCCGAGGCCTCGGTCCCATTGCCTCCGACCAACCGTTTGTTGCCGGGCTGTTCATCAGTTCAACCGCCCGAGCCTATCTGGAAAATTTGCGCCCTTCGCGGGCACGAGGCAGTCAGGTCAGCCGAACGCTCGGGCAGCGCGACCTCGAAGAACGGCTCGATACTCTGATCCGTCGTTCGGGTCTGACTGAGGTCAATAGCCTGCGGGATGAGATACTCGCTGTTGCCTCGAGACTCGACCTCAAAGCAGAAGCGGCAACTCTCAATAAAATCATGGGAGCGCTGCTCGGCACCAGAAAGTCTGAGCTACTGTCGCCGGTCGCTATCGCTCGTGGATTGAGGCGTCCCTTCGATCCGGCTCGGTTGGCGCTGTTTCAGTCGCTGCACGTCGCGCTTCGCAATTATCCTCCGTTTCCCCGATTCGAGCCCGAACGAACGTCGGAGGCTACCGCTACGCTCGCCTTCTTTGAGGCCTTTTTCTCCAATTTTATCGAGGGCACCGAATTCACCGTCAACGAAGCCAGCAAAATCGTCTTTGATAACTTGATCCCCAAGGAGCGGCCGGAAGATGCTCATGACGTGCTCGGCACGTGGCAGATCGTTTCTGATCTTCGGCAGCTGAGCCGCAATCCGACGAATCACGACACGTTTGTCGAACTGCTCACGACTCGCCACCGGACGATAATGCAAAGCCGCCCCGAAAAACGCCCCGGAAGATTCAAACAAGCGTCTAATTTTGCGGGGAACACCGAATTCGTCGAACCGGAATTGGTGGCAGGCACCTTGGAACAGGGATTTAATCTGTACCGCAGCTTGGAGAACAATTTTCAGCGGGCGGTTTTCATGATGTTTCTCGTTGCCGAGGTTCATCCGTTCGCCGACGGTAACGGACGCACCGCCCGGATTATGATGAACGCCGAACTGGTTTCGTCAGGCGAGGAACGTATTGTCATTCCGACCGGATATCGCACCCATTATCTTTCAGCGTTGCGGAGGCTCTCGCAAAACGGCAATCCCGAGCCGCTGATCCAAATGCTGGATTTTGCACAGAAATGGACCGCAGCCATCAATTGGCGATCAGTGGGGAAAACCCGCCGGGAACTCGAAGACTGCAACGCTTTCCTCGATTCCGCGATCGCTGAGGAAGAAGGGAAACGTTTCCGGATGCCTCGGATAGGGGATGGTTGATGGAATCGATAGTCCCGAGAGCCGGTTTGAGAGTACCCGAATGGTAGCCTGCCCGCAATTGGGGGTGGCCAGAATGACTCTTTCCAAGCTTTGGACATTTCCGTTCGTTCAGGCATACAGGCTCGACTCCTCAACTCCGAGCGCCGGGCCGGCTGAGCGAGAACACTTCCGAAAAAGGCAGCCAGGATCGGACGATTTCCCATCCTGGTTTCGGACGATCTTGGCTCCGGTGGCGGCGGTCGGCAATCTGGCCCAAGAGGCGTTCCGTCAGGAATCGGTTGCCTGTTGAACCAACTCGAACCGGATGCCGAGGTTGACCGATTTCGATCGAATCAGGAGGCGAGCGATTCCCGTGTTTCCGGAACCGGGGATAACGCGCGAAGAGAATTCCTGATTAATTCAGCCGCAAGATCGATTTCATCTGCCGTTGTGAAACGACCGAAACTGAAGCGAATGGAGGCCGCGATTTGTTCCTGCGAGAGCCCAATGGCTTCGAGCACGTGGGAAGGTTCGGGAAATTCGGAAGTGCAGGCTGATCCCGTGGACGCGGCAAGACGAGGTTGCAGAGAGGCGAGAATATCGTGGGCGTCGTGGCCGATAAAACAAAGGTTGGTGTTGCCCGGATGACGCTGAGACGTCGGGGGGCCGTTAGTTTGCAGAGTTACGTCCAGTTCCTCGAGGCGGCGGACGAATTGATCTCTCAGATTCGTTAACTCGGTTCGTTCCGATGCGGCTGCCGATCCGGCGAATCGTTCGGCGGCGGCACCCATCCCGACGCAAAGAGGTACGGGCAAGGTTCCTGATCGAAGTCCCCGTTGTTGGCCGCCGCCATGGATCTGCGGAGCGATTAGTTCCTGAATCTCGTTACGGATATAGAGTGCTCCGATGCCCGGCGGACCGTACATTTTGTGCGATGAGATACTGATCAAGGGGGCTAGGTCAGCAATGGTGCTGAGGTCTATGGCGCAGGGAGCCTGTGCCGCATCGCAATGCCAAGGGATGTTTCGAGCGGTCAAAAGTTTCGAGATTCGCGGCAGGTCTTGAATGGTGCCGATTTCGTTGTTCACGGCCATGACGGATACCGTCAGAACGTCGTCGTCCAGGGTCGCTTCCAAGGCGGTTAGATCGATCGCACCGGATCGATCGACGGGAATGAGCTCTATCTCGAATCGCTGCTTCGAGTGAAGTTCCCGAGCGGATTGCAGAACGCTTTTGTGTTCGATCGCGCTGACGAGTATTCGCTTTTTTTCCGGCGAGGCATGACCGGCAAGGCCGAATAAGGCGAGGTTGTTGGCTTCGGTAGCGCCGGAAGTGAAGATGATTTCGTTTGGTTCAGCGCCAATGAGATTGGCGACTGATTCGGTGGCGTCGTCGACCGCTCGCCGAGCCTTCCATCCAACCGCGTGATCGCCGGAATGCGGATTGCCGACCGATTCGTTCCAGAACGGAGTCATGCGGTCTCGCACATACGGATCGACCGGGGTTGTCGCCTGGTAGTCAGCGTAGATAGTCGGGGGACCGCTCATGCGATACGGATTGGCAAGCGTTCGTCTGTTGCGTTTTAACCCTTGACGGCAAGCCGCCGAGACTCTACTGGATCGGTCCCAGCAATTCAATGAGATGCCACTCGGCCGACAGGGTTTTTTCACGCTAATCGCTAGAGGCCCGTGTCACCGATTTCGGGACATATTCGCTTTTTCCCTTCACCAGAGAGCCGAAACTTTAGCGCCTTCGAAATGGGAAAATAAAGCTGGCTTTTTCATTCTCCGGTCGTTATTGGTTCCTCATGGACGCCAAAATCAACCTCAAGCTGGTGACTGTTCGATTAGTGAAGAGCAGTGAGCGAAGACGCTGGGATTCGCTGATGGATCAGAACCATCGCTTGGGTTTCAAAGGCTTTGCCGGACGCGGGCTGCGTTATGTTGCCGAGTACCGAGGCCGGTGGTTGGCGTTAGCCGGCTGGCAAAGCGGAGTGTTCAAGTGTCGCCCGCGAGACAAGTGGCTCGGATGGAAAAAACGAGAGCAGTTTCGTCGGCTGCATTTGATTGCCAACAATACCCGATTCCTCCTGCTTACCGAGCGGGGCGAAGTGCGCAATCTGGGGAGCTGCGTCATGGCCAAAATGCTGCGCCGTCTGAGTGCCGATTGGCAACGGACCTGGGGTCATCCGCTGGAATTGGCCGAAACTTTCGTCGATCCCCGACACTTCGCGGGCACGATCTATCGCGCGGGGAATTGGCGGGCGGTAGGGCAATCGCAAGGCTACGCTCGCAGCAACGGACGCTATACCGCCCGGCACAATATCAAGAAGGAAATGTACGTTTATCCCTTGCGGCCCCAAGCCTGTTCCCGATTAAGGAAGCGTCAGGACGATCCGTCTTGGGGCCCCCAGGTGCAGCGGGTAGAAACATCCCCGAAACAGTTGAAATCATTGGTGCAACTGCTCGCGGAAATGGCTGATTTTCGCCGGGCACAAGGACGCAAACATCGGCTGGAAATGGTCCTCGCTATCTGCATCTTAGCTCGATTGGCCGGCAAGGTCGGCCCCTTGGCGACTTCGCGTTACGCCCAAAAAATGACGCCAAATCAATTGCAGACTCTCGGGGCGTGGCGCAACGCCAAGGGCCGTTGCGTGGCCCCGTCTCTCGCGACGATTCACCGGGTCATGACCGAGACGGATCCGGAAGCGTTGCAAACGGTAACTCACCGCTGGGTAACGGCCCAATTGACTCGACAACCCTTGGAAGCCTTGGCTGCTGACGGGAAGCGGATCAACGGAGCTAATCGCAACAGCAAAGACCATTTCGAGACCGTCATCCTCGTGCGCCATCAAGATGCGGTGCCCCTCGCCGTTCGCATTTGCCGAGACCAAGGCGGCGAACAGGCGGCGATGGCGGCTCTCTTGGAGGATGTCGATATCCGGGGAGCCATCATTACGATCGATGCGCTCCATACTAACCGAGTCATGGCCGATGCCATCGTGTTGGTTAACGGAGCCCATTTTCTCTTCACGGTCAAAGAGAACAACCCCGAACTCTCTCAATTTTTGACCAGCCTGGATTGGGATCGAGTGGCCCAGGACCGGTTCACCGAAAACCCGGAGAAAGGACATGGCCGCATCGATCAACGGAGCATTCAAACCTATGAACCCCTTCCCGGAGCCGTCAAATTACCGCATGTCCTCCAAGTCTTTCGGATCCTTCGACACCGCCATCATTTAAACGGTGGGCCCGAGACCGTGGAATATGCTTACGGCGTCACTTCGTTGCCTCCGGAAGCTGCCGACGCTCAACGATTGTTGTCACTCAATCGGGGACATTGGACGGTAGAAAACGGCAATCACCGCCGTCGCGACGGGATTTTCGGCGAAGATGATTGTCTTATGCGAACTCGCCATGGGCCGACGAACAATGCCCTCTTCAACAACCTGGCCTTGGCGATCATTCTCCAGTCGGGATACTCTAATATGGCCGAAGCTACCGACGATTTTCAGACGAATCGGAACCAAGGGTTGCGAGCCGTCACGAAAACCACCCCGTTTAAACGTCCGAAAAAAAACTGACCCGACCTTCCTGATTACCGACGCTTCCTCCCTGCTGATTCGGTCGGCGAATTGATCGTTCGACCGATACTCGCACCGGTTCAGTCTCCTGTCCGGCTGAAACTCGTCTCAATCGGCAATCGCCGCCTAACTCGAAGCATAATTCGGAAAAACAGTTTTTCCGACGAATCGAAATACTCCGCTCGACACTTAAAAAAAACGATCGTCGATCAAAAATTATTAGCATGAAAAAGTCCTGACTCGGCCGACTATACGACAAGGATTATCGGTTCAAGCTTTCGGGCCACGCGACCTTTCCGTTAAGGCACGGGTGGTTGAAGAAGGCGTTCGATGCGGTCGCGGAACAGGAGCGGCGGGATACGAAGCGTTCGGTATTCTTGGCGGATGACGCGATCGCCCGTTTCGGGGTGGGACGCAACATGGTCGGATCGATGCGCTATTGGGCGACGGCTACCGGAATCATCACCGAAGACGGCTGCGAGACCACGCCTTTCGGGCGGACCCTGTTTGGAAAAAAAGGCTTCGATCCCTACATGGAGGATCCGGCCACCTCATGGCTCGTCCATTGGAACCTGTGCAGCGATCCGGCGAACACCACGTGGTTTTGGGCGTTCAACCATTATTCCAGATTGAATTTCGATCGCCCCGCGCTCATCCGCGGGATTCAGCATTTGGTCAAGGAACATCCGGGCGCCAGAGCGTCGCAGTCGACCATCAAAAATGACGTGGTCTGTTTCGTGCGGACATATGCCGAGCAACCGTTTTCGCTCAAAACGGGGCCCGAGGATACCTTGGATTCTCCCCTGGCCGAACTCGGCCTGGTACGCTCTGTCGGCAACCGCGACGAGTTTCGATTCGTGCGCGGCCCGAAATCCACTTTGCGGGCAGGCGTGGTGGCGTTCGCCGTGCACGAGTTTTGGTCGGCCCGATCTTCTTCTCGGAAAAACTCGGGAGCAAAGACCCTTTCGTTCGAGGCGTTGGCGCGTGAACCGGGATCGCCGGGGCGGGTGTTCGCGCTCGACGAAAACGCGTTAATGGATCATTTGTCGGAAATCGAAGAGACGAGTTATGGAGCCTATCGGTGGTCTGAAACGACCGGATTGAGGCAATTGATTTGCGTGCGTCAGATTGAATCGGAAGAGGCGTTCGGGTTTTTTGCCCGCGGCGCAGAGCGAACTCAGCGGAGGACCGCCGCCTGATGAGACTCGCCGATCAGGTCAATGTTGCGCCTCGTTTTCAGCGGGCGATTCGTATCGATACTGATTTGGGCGATCCCGCCGCGCTAGATGGATTCGTTTGCCCACAGTCGTTCGCCAGGGTCTTCGAGAACATGGCGCAGCATACGGATAATTCCGGCCAAGGAGCTTTCACTTGGGTCGGCCCCTACGGGTGCGGTAAATCAAGCCTTGCTGTCGTTGTAGGTTCCATATTGAACGGCAATAATAATCTGCGGAGCAAGGCTCGGGCCATTGTGGGCGAACAGGTCTCCAACCGTTTTCTGGAAGTTTTTCCGGTGAAGAAGCGCGGTTGGCGGGTGTTGCCGGTGGTTGGTCGGCGCGACCGACTTTCTCAAGTCATCGGCGAAGCTATTGACGAACATGGCTTGCTGAATAAGGCAGATTTGCCGTTTGAGTGGAACGAAAAAGAGGTGCTGCGAGTTCTTAAGGTTATCGCTGATCAGCATCCACGCTCCGGTGGAGGTCTTGTGGTATTTATCGACGAGTTTGGCAAGTGCTTGGAAAGCGCAGCTCGAGACGGAACGGATATTCATCTCTTTCAGCAACTCGCCGAGATCGCGTCCCGTAGCGGGGGCAGACTGCTGATTATCGGGATTCTGCATCAAGCCTTCGAGGAATATGCCCATCGTCTTTCGCGAAACGCTCGGGATGAATGGGCTAAAATCCAAGGTCGTTACGTTGATCTGCCGATTAACGTGGACCGGAACGAACAAATCAGCCTTCTGGCGCGGGCAATTGACAGTGACCATGAGGGGAATAAGAAGGTTCGAGTTTTGGCCAAAGGGGTAGCTTCTCTCGTTCAAAATGGCACAAGGGGTAGAAAGCACGATTTCGATTTGGCGACAACGCTCGCCAAATGCTGGCCATTGCATCCGGTGACGGCCTACCTGCTGGGCCCACTGTCACGGCGCCGCTTCGGTCAGAACCAAAGAAGCCTGTTCGGCTTTCTCAACTCGGCCGAACCGAACGGGTTTCGTGACTTTTTAAATTTAGCCTCTGATTTCGATCTCTATACCGCAGATAGGTTGTGGGATTATCTGCAGGTTAACCTGGAACCTTCGATCCTGGTTTCTCCCGACGGCCATCGTTGGGCTCAAGCATCCGAAGCGATAAAACGGTGCGAAACGTCTGGAGGAACTGAGGAACACGTGCGGTTGCTCAAGGTAATCGCATTGACGGACCTTCTCAAGGAGCGTTCACGACTTTCGGCCAATGGGAAATTACTGGATTTGGCTTTGCCCGCCGACGAATCAATTTCGAACGGCGAGATCCTGAACGATCTGAAACGATGGTCTTTGGTAACGTTCCGCAAACACGTAGGCGCATGGACTATTTTCGAAGGAAGCGATTTCGATATCGATAAGGCGGTAGAACTAGCCGACCAGGAAATGACGAAAGAAGTAGGGCCGATAATGGAACGTCTGGCGTCGTTTCGGGCCATGGTCGCAAAAGAGCATTATCACAAAACCGGCGCTCTTCGCTGGTTTGACGTGAAATTGGTTTCGCTCGCCTCTCTCGAGGAAACGGTTCGCTCTTACGAGCCCCATCACGGTGCCATAGGATGTTTCATTTTGGCTGTTTCGACGGAGGCGGAATCTCCCACGGCAGCGGAGGCTTATTGCCGTGAGGTCGTAAAACACGATGGCAAATGGGAGATTGTTATCGGTCTCTCGACTGATTCCCAAGGTATTCCGGATCTGGCGATCGAATTGGAGGCCTTGGAATATGTCAGCCAAAATCATCCGGAATTGCAGGGCGATCGAGTGGCTCGATTGGAAGTGGAGGCAAGAATTGAAGAAAACCGGGTTCAATTGGAGCGTTATTTGGAAGAAGCGTTCGATAAGGCCATTTGGTTTCGAAAGAAGGGTAAAAAATCTGATCACTCCCGAACGAAACTGAATCGACTCGCTTCTCGGATTGCGGACGAACGTTTTTGGAATGCGCCGATTCTTCACAATGAATTGGTGGGTCGAACAAGGCCGTCTTGCGGCGCAATCGCAGCGAGGAATGCACTGATGTACCGAATGGTGTTCAACGAATCCGAGGAAAGATTGGGCATTGAAGGTTTTCCGGCTGAGGGGGGGCTTTATTATTCGATTCTGGAGGCGACGAAGCTTCATCAGGAAACGGAAGAGGGTTGGCAGTTCATTTCACCGGACAGCGGGGGCGAGGATCCTTGCAAGTTGGCCTCGCTCTGGAGAGCCGGACGGGAACTTTTGAAGGAGAAATCAAAGTCGGCCGTTCCGGTTGCCGAACTTCATGAGATTTGGAGAAACGCCCCATTTGGCGTTAAGGAGGGATTGCTTCCATTGCTTTCCTTAGCGTTTTTGTTGTCTGAGAGTGGAAATCTAGCCATCTACCGTCAGGGGATATTCCAAGTGGGCTTCACGGATCTCGATGTCGACTTTTTGAAATCCGATCCAACCGAAATTCAGGTTTGTTGGCTGGAGTTGACAGGCATAAACCAAAATTTGCTGGTGAAGTTGGCGGCTGTGGTTCGTGAATTGGCCCCGGATAATGAACTACGATGCCTCGAGCCGATAGACGTCGCACGAGGATTGGTGGCTATCTTTGATAGGTTGCCTTCTTGGGTTCGCCGTACGCAACGGCTTTCCCGAAATGCAATCCGTGTCAGGCAACTTTTAAAGCAAGCGAATGATCCCAATAAATTGATTTTCGACGATCTGCAGAAATTCAGTCTGAATAATTCGAATTTGCCGGAGAAGCAACATGGAACGAGCATGGCCAGTACATTCCGTGAAGGATTGCTGGAACTTCATCAGGCTTATCCCGGGATGCTCAATCGTTTGCGGGAACAGTTATTGACGGAATTGCAGGTTCCTTTTGTGGCGCCAGCGATGATGAAGGAACTTCGAGCCCGAGCCGCAAACGTTCGCGAACTCGGCGGGGACCATCGCATGGAAGCCTTTATTGTTCGCATCGCATGCTTTGAAGGTAGCGATGCAGACATTGAAAACCTTGGCGGGTTAGCAGTTAACAAGCCAGTGCACACTTGGACGGATATCGATATCGATAAGGCTACGGTAGAATTGGCCGCAATGGCTCAACGATTCGTGCGAGCGGAAACATTTGCTCATGTAAAGGGACGGAAAAACAATCGACATGCCATGGCCGTGGTCGTTGGATTAGCTGGGCGTCCAGTTACAATGCAACGGGAATTCGTTGTTGCAAACGGTGATCGCCGATCGGTTGAGTCAATGGCAGATGCCATTGACTCAGTATTAAATAAAAATGGAAAAGAACGCCGGTAATTAATGCTCGCCGCTTTAGCTGAAGTAAGTGCGAGGTATATGGATACTGATGGATTGGTGATCAATGAGTAAATCAGCGGCATGAATACTCAGGATATAAATGAAAACGCCGATCGCGAGTGGCATGTACTGGGATTGTCCGGGGGTAAAGATAGTGCTGCGCTGGCTGTGTATATGAGGCAAAACCATCCAGAACTTGATTTAGAATACTTTTTTACGGATACCGGCAAGGAATTGCCCGAGGTTTACGAATTTCTCGGCAAGCTCGAAGGTTTTCTGGGGAAGCCAGTCCGTAGGCTGAACCCTGATCGTGATTTTGATTTTTGGCTGCAAAGGTACAATCATTTTCTCCCTTCTCCACAGTCTCGCTGGTGTACTCGACAACTGAAAATTCGACCATTTGAAAACTGGATTAAATCGGCCTTAGAGAGTGGAGTCAAAGTGTTCAGTTACGTGGCGATACGTGCCGATGAGCAATATCGAGAAGGGTATATGTCGCATCATCCGAATTTAAAAGTACGGTTGCCATTCAAGGAATCAGGGTATGATAAAACAGGAGTGTTGGAGCTTCTCGAAGGCTCAGGATTAGGTTTGCCGGCATATTACGAGTGGCGAACTCGGAGTGGATGTACCTTTTGTTTTTATCAGCAAAAAATTGAGTGGGTTCGATTGCTGGAACGACATCCGGAGTTTTTTGAGGAAGCCAAAGCTTATGAAAAAAGTGCGATTGATCATGGAACGCAATTTACATGGAGTCAAGGTGAGTCGCTGACCGAACTTCAACAACCAGAACGTAGAGCGACAATTAAAAGAGAACATTCGAAGAGAATGAGGCGCTTGCGAGATAAACGTCAAATCAACCCATTAAGACCGGATGCCGAGCCGATTGATATCGACGATCTCTATGGCCAGTCCAAAATGTGTTTTGCATGTCACAAGTAAAAATCATGTATAATTCAGGAATATTCGAGGAGCGTCTAGAAGACATTTTAAAATGTTTCGACGATAACGACATTGAAGGATTGAAACCCGATGAAGGGTTTAAGTGGATTCGAATAATCGACGAAGTGAATTTTGATAAATCAATCCGATCGAAATGCTTTAACCAGATTCGATTGTTGGATCATACCATAGATAGTTCGAGTAGACATATAATGTTTTTAAACATTGCACTAAAGATTGAGGCAGGCGATTTAGAAGAACGGATGCGCCGAAGTTTTTTAGAGTGCGAATCTGCACATAGTATTGGGTTGTGGAATTAACGTAGGAGGAACACGAGTAGAGGCTCACTACGAACGCTTATCCAGCCATCAAAGGAACCATGGGTAGTTGGCAGTACTATACTGTCAAGATGAGCATGCGTAAACTCGCTGAAAAAGTTCAACTTGCTAATAGTATCTATAATGACAAAACGCTTGATGAAGCAATACAAAGGGTATGTGAGGTCAACCGTGTAAAAAACGATATCGTGACTTATCTGATAAGGCAACCCGACAGGTTTTTTTCTTCAATAGTTGTTGCAGCTTTACACGGAAAGCCAAATTGGTATCCTGTGACTTTAGCAGATGACAAGCGATTTGATTTAATACGAGACGATTCTCGATTAAATGAATCTTTCGGGGTTTTAAAATTTAATGGAACTGAAGATTATTTCGCTCTTGATGGTCAACATCGTCTATCAGCAATTAAATTACTTGTGGATCCAAATAGTGATGAATCAGGTAAGGCGCCAGGTGGGTTTAAGAATGAAGAGATAAGCGTTATTATTGTAGTTCCCGGTAATGCTGAACATTTTGATGAATTCAGAACACGATATCGTCGTTTATTTGGAAATTTAAATAGGTACGCTAAACCAACTGACGCGATAGCAAATATAATCATGGACGAAGATGATGCTTTTGCCATATTGACACGTAGATTGATTTGTGAACATTCGTTCTTTCAGTGTAAAGGACATCAAAAAGATTCAGTTAAGGTTAAATCAATCAAACCTAAAAATCTAAAAAGCCGTGAACCTTATTTTACCAGTTTGGAGACTTTATATGCAATGAACATTACTTTATTAAATTCAAGCTCTCAAAAGGGTCCTAAATGGAATAAAGCTGGAATTAAAACATTTTGTAGGTTAAGACCCGACGATGAGGAATTGGATTTAATGTTTCAGGAATTAATCATGTATTGGAATGCCTTACTCGAAGTGTTACCTATACTTCGAGAAAATCCATTAAAAATGCGTGATCATTCTTCTATTGAGGGTGATGGAGGAACTCAAGATAGCTTTTTATTTTGGCCGATTGGTCAGGAACTAATGGCACAACTCGCTAGAGAATTAATGGATGAATTACAGATAAATCCTGAATCACCAACTCCTGACAGTATAAGGAAGTCAAAGCAATGTCTAGACACGTTGATTTGGGATGCACACCAAGTGCCATGGAGAAATTTGGTGCTCATTCCAGATGAAGAGATAAAAACTATATGGCGCATTCGAAGTGAGGAAAGGAAAGGGGCATTATCAGTAGTAATGAGAATATCTAAATGGAAGTTAGAACTTGAAAATCTCGATAATGATGAAATTAAAAAACTAAAGAAAGATTGGAGTAATCTTTTGCTTCCAGCCCTTGATCAAATTACTAAGGATAAGATGTGGCAATATATTCAGGACTATGTCAGAAGTATATAACATGTATAATGCAAAAATACCAGGAATGCGTCTTGAGGACATTTTTGAATTTCTGGATGATCATGAAGTCGATTGTTTGTTGCCTGACGGGGCATTCAAGTTGATTAGCATGATTGATGCAGATCGCATCAAAGGGGTGAAGCGATCGAAATGTTTAAGTCAGATTGTTTCATTGGATCTTGCAGTTGATGACCCGGACAGACGCGAAATTTTATTGAACGCTGTGCCGAAGATCAAGGTTGGCGAGTTGGAGGAGCGAGTGGGAATTAGATTGGATAGTCTGAAAAGCGTAGATGTATTGGAGCAGTCTGTTCGTAAGGGAATATTGGGTTTCTTCGGTATGGTGACTAGAAACGGTCAATCCCCTCCGGCAGCCAATGCGGAGAGTTCTGTGATTCCAAACAGAGGATTGTTTCCTCATCAAAAAAAGGCCGCTCGTGAGATTGAACGTTATTTGTATCAAGATGAAGGTCGAGTGATGTTACATCTTCCGACAGGTGTCGGTAAAACTCGAACCGCCATGAGTATAGTTGCGTCTCATCTTAGACGATGCTCGAAAGGTTTAGTATTATGGTTGGCGTCTACTCGTGAACTTTTGGAACAAGCTGTTGAAGAATTCATAGCGACATGGTCGGTAGTTGGAGATCGTGAGGTTAGTTGCTTGCGTTATTGGTCCCAATACAAACCGTCAATTGACGACATAACAGATGGGATTGCAGTATGTGGATTGGCAAAGTTACATTCCTACGGAAAGGATCGGTTGAAGCTATGGAATCTCGGAGACAGAACATCGATGGTGGTATTTGATGAAGCTCACCAAGCTGTTGCTAATACTTATCATGATATCGTTAGTACCGTGGTCACTCGTAAGCCGAGAACTCCACTTTTGGGATTAAGTGCTACTCCTGGTCGCACTTGGTCAAATCCTGAAGTGGATAAGGCAGTAGCTGAACTTTTCCATTCTAACAAGGTTACCCTTGAATTCGACGATGATAATCCGGTCAGGCATCTGACGAATGAGGGCTATCTTGCTTCCGTTGATTTTACTTCGTTAAACGTAAAACCGGGATTAAACCTATCCCCCGAAGATTTGTACATAATTTCTCGATCATTAGATTTGCCAGATGTTATTGCCGAACGACTTGGCAAAGATGATCAACGGAATCTTGGAATAACGAAACGGATACTTGAATTAACAGAAAAACATAACAGATTATTGGTTTTTGCCGCTTCGGTCGCTAATGCCCTACTTTTGGCGGGTATCTGCCGAGGTGTAGGCCTGAAAGCAGATGTAGTCACCGGAAAAACGGAATCGTCTGAGCGTAAACAGATTATTCATCGATTCAAACGTTCTGACAGTACAAGACGGGTTTTGATTAATTATGGAGTCTTGACGACAGGTTTTGATGCTCCAGGTGCTAGCGCAGCCTTAATTGCTCGCCCTACTAAATCTCTTGTTCTTTACAGTCAAATGGTCGGACGAGTCATACGAGGGCCTAAAGCAGGAGGAACAGATCGTTGTGAGGTCGTAACCGTTGTAGATACGACTTTGCCCGGTTTCGGTGATGTTGCCGAAGCATTTGCCAATTGGGAAGACATATGGAACATCAGGTGATGAAGAATACAATCCAACAAACCAAATTCGATTTTCCGATTTTAACGCCTAAGTTAACTCTCGAGGCAATGCGTGATAGTGGGTACAAGGATACTAATCATGCACTGGCAGAATTGATCGACAATTCCGTGGAAGCTAAAGCTGATCTAATCGAGGTAATAGCCGTAGAAGTTACGTCAGATCGCCCTCACGCACGCCCACGTGTGACAGAAATCGCGGTAGTAGACAATGGTGAAGGAATGGATGAAATCATTCTGAGACGGTCATTGAGATTTGGTGACGGTACAAAATTAGACAGATCTAAACGAGGTATTGGTCGTTTTGGCGTGGGGCTCCCGCAATCTTCTATTTCACAATGCAAGCGAGTTGACGTTTGGACCTGGCAAAACGGAGCGTCTAACGCTTTTCATTGTTATTTGGATCTCGATGAGATCAACCGTGATAATCAGGTGGACGTACCGAAGACTGTTCACGAAGCGGTTCCGGAAAAATGGTTAAAGGCTTCAGAAAATGTAATCCAACCAAAGGGAACTTTGGTTGTTTGGAGTCAACTTGATCGAGTTAAGTGGACGGGAGGTGAAAAGAATTTAAAAAAAGCTGAGGAATTATGCGGTCGTGTTTATCGTAAATTTTTGACAGGAAAAAAGGCAATATCGATCAGATTAAAACTCTGTCGATCAGAAAATCAATTGTTATCAGAAATTAAAGCATGGGACTGTCACTCGAATGATCCGCTATATTTGACCGCGCCTTCATCTACCCCTGAGCCGTTTAACAATCAACCGATGTTTCAACTTTTTAATGAACGAATATGGACTGTCCCTGTAGGAAACAAGAAAGGTGAAATACATGTTCGTTGCACAATGGCCCGTCCCGACGCAATTAACCAAGACAAGTCGAGCGTTGAATGGCCCAAATCCTATCCCAATCCGGGCGCATCGCCATGGGGAAAACACGCGGACCGAAACAAAGGAATTTCTATTGTCAGGGCCAACCGTGAACTTGAACTGAGCTTGGCATGGGTAAACAACTATGAACCGGAAGAACGTTGGTGGTCGGTTGAAGTTGAATTTGATCCGGTTTTAGATGACATATTTGGAGTCGTAAACAACAAGCAACATGCCCACGCCTTTGTAGAAGGTGCCGGTTTCAATTGGAAAGATGATAAAGAAAATGACGAAACGTTTGGAATGTTCATTGATCGGCTAAAAAAAGATGAGGATTCCAAAGCGTATCTAATTGAAGTGTGGGATTGGATTAATGATCAGATAAAACGGATGAGGAAGGAGCGAGAAAATATTCGTGCGGGTACTCGAAAGACACGTCATCCCGGGACTGATGTCGATATCGAAGATGTTGCAACTCAGATTATTGAAGAACAATCATCGAAAGGTGAAAAGGGAAAGACCGATCGAGCTCCTATTATTCCAGTCGAGGAAAAAAGGGAGGCGATTACCGGATCAGCATTGTTGGTAAGATTAAGTGAAGAATTAGCTAAACAATTAGCTGATGAAACCATTAGTAGTAATCGGCGAATTATAATCAAATCCGTAACATTGGGGCATAATGACGCATTTTTCGATGTCGAATCTGTTAATAACGTAATTGAATTATGGCTTAACAACAGACATCCTTTTCATGCACATTTAATTGATGTGTTGGAAAGTAACAAGGATGAAGATGATTCTGATAAATATCAGTTACGACTTCAAAAAGCTGCATTTGCACTCAAAATGTTATTAGTTGCTTGGGCCCGCTTCGAAGACAAAACTTCTTCCGAATCTGAAATGACGATTGAAGATATTAGAATGGATTGGGGCAGGGAGACGCGTAAATTTTTGGATGCTATTGAATTGTGAAGGCATTGGAGGAAGACGTTCTTTCATTATTAAAAAAGGCGCAACGTGAAGTTTTAGTGGTTGCACCTTATATTCGATCGGAGTCGTTGAAACGTTTATTATGTAGTGTTTCGAATCGGGTGGATACCAAAGTTGTTACTAGATGGAAATTAGCGGACTTGCTTTCAGGAAGTTCTGATCTTGGTGTTTTCGAAATAGTTAGTTCTAGGAATATTCCGTTATTTTTGAAGCAAGACCTCCACGCCAAACTATTTGCGGCTGACGATAACTGTTTGGTAGGATCCGCCAACGTGACCAATACCGCTCTCGGCAACTGCAAGAATCCCAACTTGGAATTACTCGTTCCTTATTCTCGAACATCCAATCAGATTATTGAGTTTGAAAAGAGATTAATGGATGGGGTGATTAAAGCGACTTCGATTTATCGAGATGTCTTGAATAGATTGCTAGCAAAAATTCATGCTCTTCAAACTGACCATGCCGTAATGAATATTGATACCTTAGATTCTATTTCTTCAGATTGGATTCCTCAATCACGAAACCCTGAAGAATTGTATTCGGTTTACCAGGGAAATACTGATTTTGGTCGTACCATGTTGACAATTATGAAAAATGAATTAAATACATTTGACTTCATCGAAGGATTGAACGAAGATGAATTTAATGTTTGGATCTCATTCAAACTGAGACATAGTCGTTTTGTTAGTATGGTATTGCAGCAAATAGAACAAAACGGACCGATAACAGAGTCAGACACAACGCAAATATTATTAAAAATGGATGTTGCGATTAAGGAAAGATCACCTCGAGATATATTGGAAGTTTTGAAACGCTGGCTAACTTATTTTTTATCTAATGAGTATGAAACAGTAAGTGATTCTATTAAACTTATAAAATCACATAAATTGTGACCGGTTTCAATTTTCATTTAAAAATGTACGCATGCTTGTTTTTTAAGTTTATATTAGTAATTTCATAATGATACGGATCATCGACTCTTTTCTCGTTGCTGGACTTTCCGCGACCAGCAAAGTAGTTGTTATTAAAGCATCGGGACAAAGTTGATGCGAAATTTGTTCCTGTTTTAAATATAGCATAAACAAAAGTGCGCCAATTCGTTTGTTGCCATCAATAAATGGATGATCTTTCACGGTCAAGTAAAGCAGATTTGCCGCCTTCTCCTCCCGACTACGGTAGAGTGATTTTCCGAATATGGTTTGTTCAATATTCCCTATAATAGCTTTCAGCGCATTTTCTCGTTCAATGCCGAATAATGATGACGCTTCGCTTTTAGTCGCTAGGTCTTGTCGAAATATGTCGATTACTTCTTTGATTGCAGAATAATCAAGAGCTTCTATAACGGGCTTAGTGTTGGGTGATGTTATTGGCTTATCTTCGTCGTATTCCCACAACGCTTGCCATGTTTTCGAATATTTCTTGATCAGCTCAACGGCATATTGACTGGGCTTGTCCCCTAATTCTTGCTCACGTATCGTGCCTGAGATCACTTCCAAAGCAGCACGAGCTTCATCAAATCCTTGTCTGATAAGTATTTGCTCATGTAACGTGTATCCACGTACGAGAAGATTTCGTAGGGTACGTGTAGCCCAAATACGAAAATGCGTTCCTTGGAGTGACTTTACCCGATAGCCTACCGAAATGATTACGTCTAAATTGTAATGATCGACTTCTCTTTCGACTTTGCGCCCGCCTTCGATTTGAACCCATGCATATTTTGCACTAGTTGCCTCTTTATCGAGTTCACCTTCGTGAAAAACATTGCGGATATGTCGGGTTATCACTGATGGATCCCGTCCGAACAGCTTGGCCATCTGCTGTCGTGTCAACCAAACAGTTTCCTCATCAATGCGGACCTCTAGGCAAATCGCGCCCTCCGGATTCTCGTAAAAAAATACCTTTTCATCTGATTCTGATGCCAGATTGAGGTTTGCACTCATGAAATCAAAACTAGAATAAATAACGATACCTGTCAATGAAGCGGTATCTTTTCTTTTGAGAACCTTTACCGCTGTAGAAATTGGAATTCTCCGTACATTTTCTCCGACTGATCAATTTCCGGGAATTTCCTGTCGTTTTCGATTATCATCTCATCAGGGAGTATCCCTCAAGACTCCCAATCAGGAAATGACTCAGTCGGATTCTCCCGAGTCAGGTAGGGCCCAATCTGCTCCGGAATATTAATTCCCTCCAGGTGCAACGGTTCATCAAGGGGTAACGTGAGAAGTGTTGATCGGGGGTATTTCATTGGTCTATCGGCTTCTGTACCAGATATTCTCCCAATTCTAAATGAAGATCCGTTCCAAGATTCAAATCAACAAAACCGTATTTTTCTGGCGATGAAATCAGAAAACACCAGCCGCCGAGGAGGCCATTGAGGGCTTCCGCGGTGTCTGAACCAATCTAGCCAGTTGCAACGTAAGAGCCGAGGAACCCGACAGTATTGACCCAAAAACATTCCCAAATGGAACGAACGTTCCGTGCCCTTAATTCGATTGACCGCAAGGTCTGTCCGGGGCCTCACCGGTAGGCCAGTCGGGCGTGCTCTAACGTCTTCATTTGCATGCTGACCGGGTATATCGACGGAAAATCCGCGAGCGATTGGCTCCCCGGCTATTACTTGATAAGGATGGCGCGGCCCGAGAATCTGCGGCGGCCAAGCTCGTTCTTCATCGAAAGCCCGGTAAAAGGTATCGACGGAAAGACGGGTGCAACAGTGCAGAACTTTCCATCTCTGCTTCAATTCTTCGTTGCATTTGCCCAAGTTTGGGACCCAACCAAAAACCAATAGACCATTCCAGCCGTATGCTTGGTCGACTGAAATTCAACGGAGGCACTGAGACGCTCGATGATCGGCTGATCCCTTAATCCTGTCCAGTAACAGGCCTTCCAATGTAACAGAAAGCCTTGAAAAACGGCATGTTTTGGCCTGATTGGTCTGGAATATCGGCTTCAATTACCGAGTTTGCCTTCGTTGGTGTCTGGTTGCTGAGCCTGCGAACGAGTTTCCCCTGACCCATTGGAAAAGCCCGCCCTGTCTGTAAAGGTTCAAACCTTGAGCAATCCGAATCTGTCGCCATGTGATTCCGTGGGGGAAGTGGAACAACGTCAGTCTCTCGGTTCTCCAGCCACGGAGCCAGCGAGGATCGGGAATATCAGTCGGGATCAGGATATTTGACCTTGTACAGAACGAGACCATGGGCGGGAGCGGTCATTACCTGATCGTTGCGTTTGCGTTCGTTTAGGACCCCTATTACGTCTTTCGGGAGCATTTTCCCTTTTCCGACCCGGAGGAGCAGTCCGACGATCACTCGGCACATCTTGTAGAGAAATCCGTCCCCGATCATGACGACGACGATCAAAGACTCCACGGATTTAACCCGGCACTGATACAGTTCGCGAACGGTGTCCTCTATCTCGTAGCTATGGCTAGCGGACAGGGCGCGAAAATCTCGCTTGCCCACGAGCAATCGTGCGGTCTCGCGCATGCTCTGCAAATCGAGACGACCGGGGACATGCCAAGCGGTCGAGTGTAACAAGGGATTGGCCGATCGATGATTCCAGATTTGATAACGGTACTCCTTGCTCAGGCAGTCGTACTGGGCGTGAAATCCAGGGTCTACCTCGCAGACTTTCATGATTCGGATATCCTTGGGTAAGGCGGAATTGAGTGCCAAGGGCAACTCTCTTAAGGTCAGGCGCATTTCGGCGGGCGGTATTTCCACGTGCGCCACCATGCCCAGGGCGTGAACGCCGGTATCGGTGCGGCCGGCTCCGTGGATTCGACGAACCGAAGGAAAGAAATTCCGCAAAGCTTTCTCAAGGCATTGCTGCACGGTGAAGGCGTTGGCTTGGGCTTGCCAGCCGTGGTATCGGGTACCCTCGAACGCCACGTCGAGTTTGAGTTTGACCTTCGGCTCCACGTTTACTTTCGACAGGGCAGGGGACGGCTCGGTTCGGGTCGGCAGGAGTCGATGAATTCTTCAGCCTAGTTCAGGCGTCCGGTTTGATGGCGGTCCAGCCAGCCCTGCAGTATAATCGCGGCGGCCATGGTGTCGACCTTCCCCTTGCGCTTTTTGCGGGTGACCTTAGCCTGCACCAAGGTGCGATTGGCAATGACCGAGGTGAGTCGTTCGTCCCAAGTTTCCACTGGCAAGTCTATTTTCTGGCGTAGTTGATCGATGAATAGATTTACCGTATCGGCGGCCCGGCCGTAAGAACCGTCCATGTTACGCGGCATGCCGACGACAATTCGATCGAGGGGAGTCGTTTCGTGGATGGTCTGCAGTCGCTTCCAGATGCCGGATAGCGGTTGGGCCGTGAGATACCCGACCGGTTGGGCGATCATTCCCAGATCGTCGCTCAGTGCCAGGCCGATACGTTTGGTTCCGTGGTCGATTCCTAAGATTCTCATGACCGGTCAGAGTTCCTTCATGGCTTGCTGCGCCGCTGCGATCGTTAACTGGACGTCTTGGTCTGAGTGCGCGGTCGACAAAAAGTGAGTTTCGAAAGGAGAGGGCGCCAGAAAGACGCCGTTGCTCAGCATGCCGTGAAAGAAACGGGCGTACTTGTCCCGATCGGTGGTCATCGCGTCGGCGAGATTGGAGATCGGACGGTCGGTGAAAAACAGGCAAAACATGGATCCGATGCGGTGAACTTGGACCGCTTGTCCGGCGTCGCGTATCGCCTTCTTGAGGCCCTGTTCCATTTGCTGCCCTTTGGATTCCAGCTTTTGGTAGCAGGAGCCGTCGGCTAGGGCGTTCAGGGCTGCTAAGCCGGCGGCTATCGCTAGCGGATTGCCGCTCAGGGTACCGGCCTGATAGACTTCGCCTTCGGGTGCCAAACAGTCCATGATTTCGGAGCGTCCCCCGAAGGCTCCCACCGGCAGGCCGCCCCCAATGATTTTTCCGAAGCACGAAAGATCCGGGCGAATCCCGAACTGCTCTTGGTAACCACCGAAACCGAGACGGAATCCCGTCATAACCTCGTCGAATATCAGTAGGGATTCGTGCTGGGTAGTGATATCGCGCAGATGTTCCAGAAATCCTGGTTGAGGCAAATATAGCCCGGCGTTGGCCGGAACCGGTTCCAGAATGACACCGGCGATTTGACCGGGATTTGCTTCGAAGGCCGAATCGACCGCTTCCGGGTCGTTGAAAGGCAACACGATGGTGTGCTGGGTAAAGGCTTTGGGTACTCCCGCGCTGTCAGGTTGCCCGAAGGTCAGCGCCCCGGAGCCGGCCTTGACCAACAAGGAATCGACATGGCCATGATAGCAGCCGGCGAATTTCACGATTTTGTCCCTCTGGGTAAAGCCTCTGGCCAAGCGTACGGCAGACATGGTGGCCTCGGTGCCGGAATTGCACATTCTGACTTTTTGAACACTGGGTAGCCGGTCGCAGAGTAGTCGAGCCATTTCGACTTCCTGAGGATGGGGGATTCCGAAACTCGTACCGCGCTCGGCGGCCGATCGAATGGCCGAAACGACGGTTTCAGGCGCGTGTCCTAAAATCGCCGGCCCCCAGGTGCCGACGTAATCGATCCGTTCGTTGCCGTCTACGTCTCGGATTCGGCTACCCTTCGCTTCCGAAACGAAAAATGGGGACCCGCCAACGGCACGAAAAGCTCGAACGGGAGAGTTGACACCTCCGGGGATATGATTTAGGGCTGTTTCGAACAATAGCTGGGATTGCTTAGTCATTCAGGGGCGATCCTAGCAGGAGACCGGTATGATTGGCAAGCGTTGCGATTCGACCCTAGGCGAAAAACGGTTCAAAATCGAAAACATGATGCTCGGCGTCCCGAATTAGCGACGATCGGTCGTGATTCGGAGATTCCCCACTGCCAACCGGAGTTAATCTCGACCGGTTACGTTATCCCTTACCCTGATGAAAAACTTCCCTTTTTGGGTCTGCCTGTTGACTGGAGCGACGTTAGCGCTGTGGCTCACGGGATGGGTTGCCTCGGTGATTTTAGGAATTAATACCTCTCATCTGGTAAGTGCTTCGTTGCTGATCTTTCCGCTAACGAGTCCGTTCGCGTTGTTGTTTTATCTCGACGTTGCGCCAGGCTTGGCGATCACCGGGGTGTCCAGCTATGGTTTGGCAGCAATCGGTTGTTATACCGGAGGTGCCGCATTAAAAAAACAGGCGTTTAGAAATCTCGACAACTACGTTGCCGAATTGAATAACGATAACCGACGGCATCATAATCCGAATCAGTCAGCCCGTGATATTCCTGCGAACGAAGTGTTCGGGAAACATCCGATCTTCGAAACGATCGTTAAATATACCGAAAACTTGGCCTATGACTTCCCTCCTCATCAATTGACCGGGCCGCTCGGTTCGTTCGCGAGATTGTATCATTTCGGAGCAGCGCTGGCCCCCGAAAATAATAACGGTCACAACGAAAAAATTGAGCATCGTGATTGGAAAACGTTCGCTCGCTCGGTTCTTCGCCATTATCGTCAATCGAATTTGGATATTGATCGATTCGCCGACGCCTTGAACCGAAAGCACGTTTGCATTCCGGATAACGATGATCGGGAACTCGAATTGCTACTCGGGCAACTAGCAACCGAAAAACAAGGATTGCAAATCATTGCCGATCAGGTAATATCGCACGGTATATTGGGCGATTCGAAGGAATCGTTTCGTGCCTTGAGACTAGCATTGTCGTGGGTAAAAAAGAGTCGATCGGATCTTTGTATCAGCCGTCTGGCTTATTATGCGAAAATCGGGGAGCTTCTGCTCACTGTTAACACGTGGCAACAATTTCATTTAGGCGATGACCACGAATGGGAAGAACTTGTCGTCGCGTTGGAACAGTTGGTGAATTTGCATGAATTCACGGACGGATTACGGGCGGAGTGCTGCTGGATTTACCATTCATTTCGTCGATCGGATGCCGGCAACGTAGCCAAAATGATGCGAAAAAGCTTTGATTTTGACGCTCACGGTGAGCCCGAAGCGCTGCGATTCGGTTATATCGTTTCCGGTAATCTTTTAGACGCTTGCTTTATTTATAAAGTACACCATAAAATATCCGAAACTCAAGATTTAATCCGAAAATACACGGAACGTATCGACTTGTGTCATTCGACTGAGATTAAATTAAACGAACTCGTTCGTATTGAGTCGAACCGGTCGGCGAGCGATAAAACTATTATCGGCAGGTGTTTTGATTTTTTAATCCGGCGTCAGACCGGCTTTTATGACAATTCCATGTTTGAATTAGAAAACATGTGGGCCCCCGTGATTAAAAACGCCGTAAAAAACGTTTTGGCTTCAACGGCATTGGAACTGGAACGGTATTACTTGGCCCAGGGGCATTACCCCTACTCGTTGTCACGGTTGAAATTTACCGGCAACCGGTTGCGACAGAACCTTGCCGCTCAGTTCGATTTCCGGGTTTCGAGCGAAACTGGGTTTGTTTTGCAATGTTCTATCGGAGATGACGACAGTTTCGTTTGGATCATAGAAAGTTCGATACCGGACGTCGAACGATTAGGTGATCGCTTGTATCAAGCGTCGTTGAATGCAGATCCCCGGGATTTTCATCAATTATTCCACCGGATGAAACAATTGGACAAACTGATGCAGGAGTCCGAAACTTGAATCCTCAGAACCTGGAATTCGATGTCCGTGCTCCGAGGCGGAACCGAACACTTCGTGATCGGGGTTCTTGGGCGATCCGTTTTAATCGCGGTGTGACGAACCGGAAGCGAACTGTTGCTTCCAAGGAACCGGAATTTCGTTTTTCTGATGATTTCCCGGAAACCCGGAAATCACAGGCCAATCTTGTCGGAGATGCCGCTGAGTATCCCGGCAGTTAAAATAAATGCTCAGATCGGGTTGATTTGGGTTGCCGTTTGTCGAGAACAGTTTATGGTGAGGGAGGCTAAGGGGCCCTTGGCCGGATGATTGCAAGGTTTGTCGTCTTGTCGCGGTTTGGCAACGCTTCGTCTCGAGTTTTCGAGATTTCAAGCGATTTTGAACGAACCTCCGCGGTCATGGAGTTTTCGGCAACGCATTGTTAGGCGATGAAATGGCGGATGGCAAAATTCGATTTACCCCTGAACGAAGCTCCGGTGGTGATGGGAATACTCAATGTCACGCCGGATTCGTTTTCCGACGGAGGACTCTATCAGGATGCTTCTCATGCCGCCGACCGCGCTTTCGAGCTGGCCGAGCAGGGGGCGGGTATCATCGATATCGGCGGAGAGTCGACGCGGCCGTTTGCGGCCCCCGTATCGTTGACGGAAGAACGCCGTCGGGTCTTGCCGGTGTTGGAGCGATTGAGCGGGGAATTCAACGTTCCGCTTTCCGTCGATACGCGAAAACCCGAGTTGGCCCGGGAAGCGTTGGACCGGGGGGCCGTCGCCGTCAACGACGTCGGCGCTCATCGCCGGATACCGGCGATGTTGGAATTAGTGCGGGAATTCGGAGCGGGGTACGTTTGCATGCACATGCAGGGCGAGCCCGAGACGATGCAGTTGCAACCGGAGTACGCGAACCCGGTCGCCGAAATCGACGATTTTTTCGCCGCTTCGTTGGCGTGTTACGAGGAACGGGGGATTGCGCCGGAACAAGTAGCCCTGGACGCCGGTTTCGGCTTCGGAAAAACCGCAAGGCATAATGTGGAATTAATGCGGAATTTGAAACGTTTTACCCGGCACGGAAGACCTTTGGTACTGGGAGTTTCGAAAAAATCGTTCATCGGCCGGGTTGCGGGTGTCGAAGCTACGGAGGGCAGATTGGCGGGTAGTTTGGCTTGCGTTTGTTGGGCGCTGCAGGCGGGAGTCCGGATTTTCCGGGTGCACGACGTAGCGGAGACTGTTCAAGCCCTGGCCCTGTGGCGGGCGATCGAACCGAGTCATGTTCCCCGGGAATCTAATTGAATCATTGTGGCGACCCGTGCTGGAGATCGGCATCCTGTCCGGTCTCATCTATTGGGTGCTGCGTTCGATTTGGCGGACCAGGGGATGGTCCGTGGTGTTCGGTTCCTTGATCCTGCTCGTGGGCTTGTGGATGGCGGCGTTGATTTTGGAATTGACGGTGCTGCAGTGGATTTTGTCCTATTTGACGCCGTTGGCTCCCATCGCCATATTGGTGCTCTTTACGCAAGAAATCCGCCGGCTGCTGGCGACGATCGGTAATTTCGCCATCATTCGGAACACTCGCGGCGAACGGGAAAATCTGGAGAAGATCCTGGAAGCCGTTCAAAAGCTTTCGAAAGCGAAAACCGGCGCTCTCATCGCCATCGAGAGATCATACGAAATCGATCGGATCGTCGAAAATCCCGGAGCGGTGGTAGATTGCGAACTCTCGTCGTTGATGCTGGAAACGATCTTTTTCCCCCGGAATTCCGCGCATGACGGCGGCGTCATTATTCAAGGCAAACGGATCGCCCGTTGCACCTGCATCTTCCCCTTGACCGAACGCAAGGACCTGGAATTTTCCATGGGCACCCGGCATCGGGCCGCCATCGGCATGAGCGAGAAATGCGACGCCGTCGTGTTGGTGGTCTCGGGCGAGACCGGCATGATCTCCTACGCCCATCTGTCCCAATTGATCCGGGGGGTCGGGATCGATGAACTCCGGACGTTTCTGGAATCCGTGCTCCTGGCCAAATCGGAAGGGCGCAATTGGCTGATCCGGCTGATCCGCTTCGGGGGCTCGGGCAAAAAGGTGCAACAGTCGCCCTCGTCTGCGTAACCGCGACCGGCCATGGGAATCTATCGAGCCGTGACCCAGCATTTCGGTTGGAAGGTGGCGTCCTTCCTGCTTGCCGTAGCCGTTTGGGGCCTCGTCCGGTGGATGACGTTGAAGGAAAGCAGCGACGGACGGGAGGATTCCGGGCTGATGGCTACTCGGGTTTATCAGAACGTGCCGATCCTGATTTCGCAGCAGGCGACCCGATTCCGGGAGTACACGATTCAGCCGGAATACGTTAGCGTCAAGGTCCGGGCTCGTTCGGCGTTGTTGGAAGCGACTCCGGCATCCCGGATTCGGGTGACCCTCGACTTGACCGAACCGCCGTCGAGCAGCCGGTTTCGAGCCCCGTTGCAGTGCAAGCTTCCGGACCGTATCGATCTGATGTTCGTCGAACCGTTGGAAGTCGTGGTCACCGCCGAATCGGAGACTGGGTTTTAATGATCCCCCCGGCCGGCGGCCGGCTCCGAAACGCAGCCGTGGGATCGCGCCGGCGGTTCCCCAGGAGTGATTCCGGCGCGGCAAAGTTGACAACCCCCCGGATTGGGGCGATTGTTGGTATCGGACGGGGCGTTGGTTTATCGAATTAGCTGGGATTGTTGTCTCATCGTGATCCGGGTGATTACGGCGGTAGACTCGGATTCGACTCCGCCGACGTTAACGAGCGACCATGATGGAAACTTCGGTGGTAAATAGGAAAGCCGTTCCACGCCCCAAAAGGCGGGCCGCTAAGAAGTGCGTTATGACTGAGGAATCGAAGCGGATTTTCGGAACCGATGGCGTGCGGGGACGCGCCAACGTCGAACCGGTGACGGCGGAGACGGCGCTGAAGTTGGGGAAAGCCGTGGCCCATGTCTTCAAGCAGCTGGATTCCCGCTCCCAGGACAAACACAAGGTCGTCATCGGCAAGGACACGCGGCTTTCCGGCTACATGCTGGAAAACGCCATCGCTTCGGGATTGCTCTCGATGGGGGTGGACGTGTTGCTGATCGGCCCCTTGCCGACCCCGGGAGTGGCCTACGTGACCCGGAGCCTCCGGGCCGACGCCGGCATCGTGATCACGGCCTCCCATAATCCCTACGACGACAACGGCATCAAATTCTTCCAGTCGGACGGCCACAAGCTGGATAACGACATCGAGCACCGGATCGAAAAACTGATTTTCGGGGGATTCATCGAATCGATTCATCCCAGCGCGAGCGAAATCGGCAAAGCCGTTAGGATCGAAGACGCCCTGGGGCGCTATATCGAATACGCCAAATCGTCCGCTCCTCGCGGAGTGACCCTGGACGGGATGCGCATCGTGGTGGATTGCGCCCACGGCGCCGCTTACAAATCCACCCCCTGTACGTTGCGGGAACTGGGAGCGGAAGTGTTCGTGTACGGCAACCATCCGGACGGTCTGAACATCAACAAGGAGTGCGGTTCCATGCATCCCGGATACATCTGCCGGAAGGTTTGGGAACACCGGGCGCACTTGGGAATTTCTCACGACGGCGACGCCGACCGGGTGCTGTTCGTGGACGAGAACGGGAATTTGGTCGACGGCGACGACGTCCTCGCCGTGGCCGGACTGGACATGCTGAGCAAGGGGACGCTCAAGAAAAACACCGTCGTGGCGACCGTCATGAGCAACGCCGGACTCGACGAGGCGATCCAGAAAGCGGGCGGCGTGGTGAAGCGGACTTCCGTAGGCGATAAAAACGTGATCGACCTGATGCTCCGGGAGGGCCTGAATCTCGGCGGAGAGTCCAGCGGACATCTGATCTTCGGCGACTACAGCACTACCGGCGACGGCTTGGTCGCCGTGCTGCAAATCCTCTCCATCATGAAGGAACGCAACAAGACCCTGGGCGAATTGACCCGGTGCTGGTCGCGGTTCCCGCAGTTGATCAGCAACGTGCGGGTCCGGGAGAAAGTGCCCTTCGAGGAATTGGACGGCGTCATGGAATTGTTGGCCAAGGCGGAAAAGAATCTCAAAACCCACGGCGGGCGAGTGCTCTTGCGGTATTCCGGAACCGAGTCCAAGGCCCGGTTGTTGATCGAAGGCCCCCGGATGACGGAGGTGGAGAAGTGGAGCGCCAAGATCATGACCTCGTTGCGGGGTCAGGTAGGGATCGACTGATCCGTGGCTCGCGCCTGGGACGGCCGCAAGGGCAGGGGAGAACGAACGTCGGCTCCGGCCGGCGCTCGCGGCGTCCGGTGGCCGAATCGGCCTGCTTTCGCCTCGCGCCAGCCCCGTTCGATAATCGTGATTGCGGATTAAGGGCGTTTTTTTCAATATCGCCCGCCTATGTCGACCCTGCGGAAAGCCTATCCGTTTCACCTGATCGAACCTCGGTGGCAACGGCGTTGGCTGAAAGAGCATACTTTCAAGGCCTGGAATCCGGGCGATACCATCCCCGAAGACCATCCTTTTTCCGTTCGCCATGGGATTAGCGGGAAAGTCTCCGCCGCGGAACTTCCCCCGAAGTATTATATCCTCGACATGTACCCCTATCCTTCCGGATCGGGACTGCACGTCGGCCACCCCGAAGGTTACACGGCTACCGATATCCTGGCTCGCTACCGGCGGGCTCGGGGCTACAACGTCTTGCATCCGATGGGATGGGACGCCTTCGGGTTGCCTGCCGAACAGTACGCCCTGAAAACGGGCCAGCATCCGCGGAACAGCACCGACGCCAATATCGCCACTTTCCGGCGCCAAATCCAGAGTTTGGGATTCAGTTACGACTGGATCCGGGAAATCGATACCACCGATCCCCGCTACTTCAAGTGGACGCAGTGGTTGTTTCTGCAGATTTACCGGAGCCGGTTCGATCCGTCGTCCCAACGCGCGGAACTCTGCGATCCCGAGGCGCCGGGGGAGGAAACGCCGTCCGGCGAGGCCGCGGAGAAAATCCGCTTGGCCTACGTGGCCAAGATGCCGGTCAACTGGTGCCCGGAATTAGGCACCGTTCTCGCGAACGAGGAAGTGATCAACGGCCGAAGCGAAATCGGCAATTTTCCGGTCGTGCGGAAACCGATGCGGCAATGGATGTTGCGGATCACCGCCTATGCCGAACGCCTGCTGGAGGGGCTGGAAGAGGTGGACTGGAGCGAGTCGCTCAAGGAAATGCAGCGGAACTGGATCGGCCGCTCGGAGGGAGCGCAAGTACGGTTCGAACTGGCCGAAGGCGGGGGATCGATTTCCGTGTTCACGACCCGTCCCGACACCTTGTTCGGAGCGACCTATATGGTCCTGTCGCCGGAACACGAATTGTTGCCGAAGATCGTGACGCCGGAATGCCGGGAAGCCGTCGAGGCTTACCGCGAGCAGGCGGCGAACAAGAGCGATTTGGAGCGCACCGACCTGGCCAAGGAAAAGACCGGGATCTTCTCCGGGGGATTCGCGGTGAATCCGGTCAACGACGAAGTGATCCCGATCTGGATCGCCGACTACGTGTTGGCCGGCTATGGCACCGGAGCCATCATGGCCGTTCCGGCGCACGACGACCGCGATTTGGAATTCGCCCGGAAATTCCATCTTCCCGTCAAGAAAGTGATCCAGGCGCCGGATCGGGAAAACTCGATCGGATTCACGGGAGAGGGAACGGTGGTCAATTCCGGGTTCCTCAACGGGTTGTCCAGCGAACTGGCGCGCGAAAGCATGATCGAATGGCTCGAGTCGAAGAAGAAGGGAAGTTCCCTGGTCCAGTACAAACTTCGTGATTGGCTCTTCAGCCGCCAGCGATACTGGGGCGAACCGTTTCCCATCTTGTGGCGGGGGAATCAACACGAAGCGGTCGATACGGATTCCTTGCCGGTGGTCTTGCCGGAATTGACCGATTACAAACCGACCCCGGAAGGCGATCCGCCGTTGGCTCGGGCCCGCGAATGGTGCCAGGCCGGCGACGATCTCAAACGCGAAACCAATACGATGCCCCAGTGGGCGGGCAGTTGTTGGTATTACCTCCGGTATCTGGATCCGCGCAACGAGCGGCAGTTCTGCGACCCGGAGATCGAACGCTACTGGATGGGAAAAGTAGAGGGCACGGAGCGGTCGGGAATCGATCTGTATGTGGGAGGCGCCGAGCACGCCGTGCTGCATTTGCTCTACGCCCGCTTCTGGCACAAGGTGCTCTACGATCTGGGTTTGGTGTCCTCCCCGGAGCCGTTCTACCGCTTGGTCAATCAAGGGCTGATATTGGGGGAGGACGGTCAGAAGATGTCCAAGTCACGCGGCAACGTCATCAATCCGGACAATATCCTGGAGGAATATGGCGCCGACGCTTTCCGGCTCTACGAAATGTTCATGGGACCCTTGGAGATGGTCAAACCCTGGCACACCAAGGGGGTGGAGGGCGTTTATCGTTTTCTGGGACGAGTGTGGCGACTATTCGTCGATCCCGACAGCGATCGCGAGTTCCAGCAGAACCTGGCGGCGGGCGATCAGGAGCCCGAGGGGTTGTTGGCGGCGATCCGGCTTTCTTTGGCAATCGAGGATATTGAACCGTCGGCGCCGCAATTGAAATGCCTTCATACCTGTATTCGGAAGGTCACCGAGGATCTGGACGCCATGCGGTTCAATACGGCCATCTCCGGCTTGATGGTTTTCGTGAACGAAGCCAGCCAATGGGAAAAGCTTCCCCGGTCGATCATGCGGACTTTCTTGCGGTTGCTGGAGCCGTTCGCTCCCCATCTGGCCGAGGAATTAGCCGAACGCCTGGCCGGAGCGGAAGGGCCCGGAACGATCGCTTACGAACCGTGGCCGGTCTCCGACGAGGCCCTGTTGCTCGAGGACGTGATCGAAATCCCGGTTCAGATCAACGGCAAGGTTCGAGCGCGGCTGACGGTCGCCAGAACGGCCGGCAAGGAGGAAATCGAAAAGCTGGCCCGCGCGTTGCCTCGAATCGAGGAGCTGTGCCGGGAGAAGACCCTGCGCCAAGCGATCGTCTTGCCCGGCAAGCTCGTGAATCTGGTCGTCAACTGACGGCCGCGGCTCAGTCTTGGTATTCCTGCGGCACCTTGCCGTCGCCGGTGGCAACGGCGTTTTTCAACAGCCAGGATAGATTGAACCGGGCCATCGTCCCGCCGCCATTGGGTCCGCCTTCGAAGAAGCAATAGATCCAGCCTTCGGTGGCCGTGCCCGGCCGGCCTGAGGTCAGGGAGGAGTAGGCGAAGGCGTTCCGGAACAAGAGGCTCTTGACGGGCCAGGTTTTGCCGCCGTCGAAACTGGCCCACATGGTGCCCAACCGCCGTCCCGACGGACTGTCGCAGTTGCTGTAGACCAGAATGTCCTTGCCCTTGACCGGCAGCCGGGTCAGCCCGCCCATGCAGCCGTAATTGGTGTCTTGCGGGCCGTCGGGGAGGATGTCGACGATGCGCCAGTTTTTCCAGGTCTGGCCTCCGTCGGTGCTCCGGGCTTCCCGGCGTTTCAGATTGCGGGGGCGTTCCTGCCAGTGCACGCGGGAATTGTAATAGATGGAACCGTCCGACAATTCGGCTACCGCCGCTTCTCCCGTGCCGAATTCCGGAAACGGATCGCTGGTTCGCCAGGTCTTGCCGCCGTCGTCGCTGTAGACGGCGCTGGTGTAATGGGTGGGCCAATTCGATCGGTCGTTGCTTTTGCCGTAGTAGCGCGACGCCCGCAAGAGGCGGCCCTTATGTTGGCCGTGTCGCAGGGTGATGCCGTGTTCGTTCATGTGCATGGCGGTCACGTTGCCCTTGCTGTCGGGATGCATGGTGATCTTCTCGGCTTGCCAGGTCCGGCCGTCGTCTTTACTGCGGAACATGGTCATTTGGGACGGCGGGTGGCCTTGCTCCGTGAACGCCAGGATGTCGCCGGAATTCTCGTCGACGGTGACGCCGCCGCCCGGGAAGGTGGATTGACCGATCTTGATGGTCGGGCCCCAGGTCGAGCCGCCGTCTTCGCTGCGTTTCACCCGGAGGTCTCGGCCCCAGACCGCGAGCACGGTGCCTTTGGTGGTCACCACGACGTTGGCGTAGCGCTCGTTATTGAAGAGCGTCTGGAGGGTTAATTCCGAGGGTTTCAGGAAGGGTTCGATTTCGCCTTCGGCCGACCGGGCGGATTGAGGAATCAGGGTGCCGGCGAGAAAAACGGCGAAACAAAAAATGAGTAACGTTCGTTTCATGAGATGAGTCAACTCTAGCCTTTTCGACTCAAATTGGAAATAATTTTGTCGATTTATTTTGCGAAAACGATCGCGAACCGGGAATCAGATCGAACGATGAAATTGGAAAATCGGCAGTGGCCCTCCGCAATAATACTGATATTGACGTGGCAGGTAGCTGCAACTGACGTTCCAAACAAACCAGTTTAGGTGCACAGATCAGCCATACAGAGGGCTGGAATTGAGCGTCATCGGGTTAGAACTGCCAGGGGTCGGGCGGTAGCCAATTGGCCTGATACTTGCCCTGATAGCCCGCAGTGATCGTTTGAACATGGAACTATTTCCGGAGGAGTCGATCTGCTATTCGAGCAACCGCGCGAGTAAGAGGATCGGAAAAATGGCGTTCCGGTGAATCCATTAAAGTCAAGGCATTGCGGATTGGTACCGATGGGTGGATCGGTTCGGGGCCGGGCATTCAGACCCGAAAAGATCTTTTTCGGTCGAAAGGCTTGCTGTTACCGGGCTCCCACTAGCTGAATCACTAGTTGTTATATAATATCCCACCTCTCCGTTCTCATCGACTTCTTGGCACTTAATAAAATTGACCGTGAGATCGTCCCAGGATTCGTTAAGACTCACCTCACTTAAGTATCGTTACTGAGGGCGAATATATTGCTCCTCAATGATCTCATGCTGTTTGACTTCGGAACTTGTTTTCAGTTTTTCGAATCATTGAGTGAGTTTTATGCGGTTGGCCACCATGAGATAATCCAGATTGAAATCCCGCGACAGTTCGATCACTTGTCTGGGAACATAAAAACCATCCAGCAGAACGATGAGCTTCAGCTTGGGATGCTCCCGGCGTAACTCAGCGAGGAATCTTTCGATCGCCCTGAGTTCACCGTCGTTTTGGTTCGTGCCGTCTTGTTGCTCGATCGGTTCGGGAGCCAGAGGAATCACTTGCTTTTGCGTCGGATGGACGATGACCAGGGCCAATAACCGAGGGATAATACTGGCTGGGCCATTCCGGCGCTTTATTTCGCCACGGTTATCGCAATGGACTGAGTCGGATCGAAACACTTCCGTGCCATCAATACTAATCAAATACGCCCCTTTGATATCCCGTAGTCATCTCAAATCTTGCCTCGTTGCACCAAGGCAAGCAGGGCTTTGAAAACAGAAAGCAAATGATTGGTCCCAGCAAATCAAGAGCCTTACGCAGGGCCGAATCACAAGGCACCATTGCCAATCCAAATAAATGCTTCAGGTGGTCGCAAATCGTTTGGTTGTGGCGACTATCCCGATCATATTTCAGCAAGGAAGGTTATTTCAGCAAAAACCTCGCCAGAGCCGACCTTAAATATTGACACAGCGTAAATTCCCGAGCTTGAACCGAAGAGGGTATTTTCTCGAAGCGAATTGGCACTGTCTTCAGCATTCCCGTGTTGCACAAATGCTTTTGTGAATCATTGATGATGGCCATTTTTGATCTTCAAGCGACAGCCAAAAACCGGATTGCCGGTCTGAAGTTGAGGATGGAAGTTCGCCACCTGACTCGCCGTCAGATACCTGAGGACACGGCTCGAACGAGGGCACGCCAAACGTCATCATACCGCAGTTTGGGATGTTTCGCAGATTTTTGGGCGAAAAGATTACGAAAGGGAATTACGAACAGGTGAAACAGTCCCCAAAAACAAAGCCTTTTGGGGACTCGTGGGAGTTACGGTACGAATGCAACACTAACGATTAATCGAATTATACCTGAGTTGACACGGAAACAAATTGTTGGTTTTCCGCTAACAATAGCGCTCATAATTTCTTGATGATCAACGATTTTTTAAATTTAATTCTGAAACTGAGAGTTGAAGTTCCGCCTGGGAAATGCGGCCCCCAAGGAACGCGGGCGAGCCCGCAACGGAACGAGTGCCGCAGCAGGCCGTCAAGCATGAACCCGCCAAGGCGTATTTCGGCTCATCCCAAAAAGCCTTGTCAAGGATCCGGATTTCGTCATGATTTCCCGAAATCCCGACGTGAGTCGGGGTGATGAATGAAAGCGATACGAAATTCGCCGAAGAGCCAGATTTTAACTGATGCGTCGAAAGGATGGTTATCCCGCTCTCTGGAACGTTGACGAGACGGAACCACATGAGGATGAAATCGTTACACATCACGGCTGTTTTAAGAACGGTCGTCGCCATGGTAGTCGTTACGCTTACGGTCGTCGCCGTGATAGTCGTTACGCTTGCTCTGAATCATTATTACAAGTGGTTGGTTGCCGACAAATACGAAGGCAACACAGATGTTACCTATGCTGTGTTCACGGCCGTTGCGGCGGGATCCTATCACACCGTGGCCTTGAGAACGAACGAGACCGTGGTCGCTTGGGGGAGGAACGGATTCGGTCAAACGGAGGTGCCGAAAGGCCTGGAGGACGTGACGGCCGTTGCGGCGGGATTGGGTCACTCAGTGGCCTTGAGAATGGACGGAACCGTGGTCGCTTGGGGGGATAACGCGGACGGTCAAACGGAGGTGCCTAATGGGCTGAAGGGCGTGACGGCCATTGCGGCGGGAGCCGTACACACCGTGGCCTTGCGAACGGACGGAACCGTGGTCGCTTGGGGGGATAACGCGGACGGTCAAACGGAGGTGCCGAAAGGTTTGCAGGGCGTGACGGCCATTGCGGCGGGAGCCGTACACACCGTGGCCTTGCGAACGGACGGAACCGTGGTCGCTTGGGGGGATAACGCAGCCGGTCAAACGGAGGTGCCGAAAGGTTTGCAGGGCGTGACGGCCATTGCGGCGGGAGCCGTACACACCGTGGCCTTGCGAACGGACGGAATCGTGGTCGCTTGGGGGGATAACGCAGCCGGTCAAACGGAGGTGCCGAAAGGCCTGCAGGACGTGACGGCCGTTGCGGCGGGATACTTTCACACCGTGGCCTTGAGAACGGACGGAACCGTGGTCGCTTGGGGGGATAACGCAGCCGGTCAAACGGAGGTGCCGAAAGGCCTGAAGAACGTGACGGCCATTGCGGCGGGATACTTTCACACCGTGGCCTTGGAATCGGACGGAAACGCGGTCGCTTGGGGGAGGAACTCTTCCGGTCAAACGGAGGTGCCGAATGGCATGAAGGATGTGACGGCCGTTGCGGCGGGATACTTTCACACCGTGGCCTTGAGAACGGACGGAACCGTGGTCGCTTGGGGGTGGGATACAGAGGTGCCGAAAGGCCTGAAGGACGTGACGGCCGTTGCGGCGGGAGACTATCACACCGTGGCCTTGAGAACGGACGGAACCGTGGTCGCTTGGGGGCCGAACGAATCCGGTCAAGCGGAGGTGCCGAAAGGCCTGAAGGACGTGACGGCCATTGCGGCGGGAGCCGTTCACACCGTGGCCTTGAGAACGGACGGAACCGTGGTCGCTTGGGGGCGGAACGATGTCGTTCAAACGGAGGTGCTGAAAGGCCTGAAGGATGTGACGGCCATTGCGGCTGGACACTATCACACCGTGGCCTTGAAATCTGACGGAACTGTGGTCGCTTGGGGGAGTGACCTTTACGGTCAAACGGAGGTGCCGAAAGGCCTGAAGGACGTGACGGCCATTGCGGCGGGAGCCGTTCACACCGTGGCCTTGAGAACGGACGGAACCGTGGTCGCTTGGGGGTGGGATACAGAGGTGCCGAAAGGCCTGAAGGACGTGACGGCCATTGCGGCGGGATCCCATCATGTAGTGGCCTTGAGAACGGACGGAACCGTGGTCGCTTGGGGGGCTAACTCTTCCGGTCAAACGGAGGTGCCGAAAGGCCTGAAGAACGTGACGGCCATTGCGGCGGGATTCCATCACATCGTGGCCTTGAGAACAGACGGAACCGTGGTCGCTTGGGGGAGTAACTATCACGGTCAAACGGAGGTGCCGAAAGGCCTGCAGGACGTGACGGCCATTGCGGCGGGACCCCATCACACCGTGGCCTTGAGAATGGACGGTTCCGTGATCGCTTGGGGGTGGAACGCAGAGGGGCCAACGGAGGTGCCGAAAGGCCTGAAGGACGTGACGGCCATTGCGGCGGGATCCCATCATGTGGTGGCCTTGAGAACGGACGGTTCCATGGTCGCTTGGGGGTGGGATACAGATGGGCCAACGGAGGTGCCGAAAGGCTTGAAGGACGTGACGGACGTTGCGGCGGGATCCTATCACACCGTGGCCTTGAGAACGGACGGAACCGTGGTCGCTTGGGGGGATAACGCGGACGGTCAAACGGAGGTGCCGAAAGGTTTGCAGGGCGTGACGGCCATTGCGGCGGGAGCCGTACACACCGTGGCTTTGAGAACGGACGGAACCGTGGTCGCTTGGGGGAGTCTTGAAGATTGGCCAACGGTGGTGCCGAAAGGCCTGAAGGACGTGACGGCCATTGCGGCGGGATTGAATCTTACCGTGGCTTTGAGAACGGACGGAACCGTGGTCGCTTGGGGGAGGAATGAAGATGGTCAAACGGAGGTGCCGAAAGGCCTGAAGGACGTGACGGCCATTGCGGCGGGAGCCGCTCACACCGTGGCCTTGAGAACGGACGGAACCGTGGTCGCTTGGGGGAGTAACGAATCCGGTCAAACGGAGGTGCCGAATAACCTGAAAGATGTGACGGCCATTGCGGCGGGAAGAAGTCACACCGTGGCCTTGAGAACGGACGGAACCGTGGTCGCTTGGGGGAGTAACGAATCCGGTCAAACGGAGGTGCCGAATAACCTGAAAGACGTGACGGCCATTGCGGCGGGAAGAGGTCACACCGTGGCCTTGAGAACGGACGGAACCGTGATCGCTTGGGGACATTGATTAGCAGGTGGAACGCCATTTTGAACTGAACGATCTGACGAAAAAGGCGCATTCCCATTATCAAGGATTTCAGGTATCGCTCCTGTCAGAAGAAGAGTGATCTCAAACCAACTGACGTCCCTGGTTGGTCGTCAGGCGGCTTCAGATCAAATATCCTCGGCCATCAACGATGGAGGTAATGATTCGAGCCCCGGGTTTTCGCCAGCGACCGGTTGCCAGTCCCGGTCTTCGAGTCAGGCGCGCCGGTAGGGATGAATCTGCCCTTCCGTCCCTCTCATGACGCCGGCTTTCGAAACAGGATCAGGCTCTCTTCCTGAATGATCCTTTCCTGCCAGGGCACCTGGGAATTGCTGTCGTTCGTTTTGAGCTGGTGCCGGATCGCGTCGCCGGGCTGGAAGCGGCAGCGGTCAAGCGCCGTCCACCTGCATCGCTGCTCCAACTCATTCGCGGCCCATTCCTTGGGATTTTGTTTCTCGCCGAGTGGCAGCGCAGCCGCGAAAGCGGCCCGGGGAACTTCCCGGCGCCGGCACCAATCGTGGCGCGGGGGGCATGAATATCCGTTTGATCGTGGTTTGATGAAGATTTCTCGATCCTGCCGTTCTTGCCTCATCGTTTTCCCGGCGAATCCGTAATTAACCGCCTTGAAGCAAGTTCTTTCATAACCCTTGTCCGAATAAGTTTCGATCGACCAAGGTTAGACTAAGTTTGACAGTACGTTCCTTAAACCCCCATTTTTATTGGTTCAAAAAATCCTTCTGGCACTACAATTCCATTAACGAGGTGGCTGAGATTTCTACTTGGCGACAGGCACGACAGTTTTCTTGATGCTCCCGGCAGCTTCGATCCCCAGGGTTTGGTAGATTTGCTTTTGATCCGGGGTCGGACTGAGATTGTGTCTCACATGCAGGGTCGCACCATCGATGCGCCGGTAGACATTGGTGACTCGGCTGTGCGCGTTCAGTTCCGCACGAAGCGTATCCCAACTGGCATTGATTTTCGCTTCGCGAAGCCGGGTACGAATGAGATGCACCAACTGATAAGCTAACACGGAGAGGAACAGATGTCCTTGGGCTCGTTTCGTGATTTGGTGGTAGATGGGGCGTAGCCCCAATTCGGATTTGAGTGACCGGAAGACGGCTTCCAGTTCGGTCAGAGTCACGTAGGTTTGCCACATTTGCGGTTCGTCCCAGTGAGCGAGGTTGGAACGGAGGCAACAGACTCCTGGATGGGTGGCCTTGAAACCCGGTTGGGGCTGAGATTCCCAAGTGACCGCTTTGGCGTTCTGCGGTTTCTGATCGTCGGGAAGAACCTGGATTCGGTAATGTTGAGCGGCACGGGAGTACCGTTGCTTGAGACGGCCGATTCGTTGATGCACTCCCTCCAGAGTCTTGGTCTTTCCGGGGGAACCGAGGCCGTCGTGCAATTTCTGAAGTTCCTGGATCAAACGCTCGGCCGATAATTGGTGCCTCGCTCGTTCTTTCTCTTCCCGTTGCTCGGAACGACAATAAAGGACGACTTCGCCATCCCGTCTTTCCTCTTTGAGAAGTTGAACTTCATGGCCGCTTGCGGTAGCGACTTTAGTCACGGAACCGTCGGCCGGAAACGAGCGTTGCCGTTGACGGGAAACGACCAAATAGGTTCTTCCTTGCTGTCGGAGCCATTGCAGGTTCTCTTCGGTAGCCACTCCCTGGTCCAGGACCACCGGAGCCTCCACCGGAACCCGGAGATCCTCGAGCATTGGGGACAGGGTCTTGCTTTCGATTACGTTGCCGGCAAACACTTGGGAACGCCAAACCCAACCGCTCCCGTCCAAGACCAGAGCCAAGGTCAACAAGGGACGATCGTTGCGCTGTTCTTTCGAATGGCCTCGGCGAGCCTCTGGAATCCCTTTGGCTTCGCCTTCGAAGTAAGTGTTGGTCAGGTCATAGAGCGTCACGGTGGGTTGGAGCTGAAAGAGGGTGAGGGCTTTCTGGGAGAGATCCGCTTCGATTTTTTCCTGCTGAGCTACCAAGGCATCCGAGGCGCGATCGAGTTGATTGCCGCCCATCTGCTGGTAATCGAAATCGATGAGTTCGCCCAGAGCGCTTCGTTTTTGAAGCCAAGTCCGGGTGCGACGTTCGGAACCGGGGTCGGCCATCCGTCCCACGATCGATCCGATGATGGCCTGGCGTTGGACTCGATTGAGACCGTGCCGTTCGAGGCTGTCGCCTAGTCCTAAAGTTTGCATCGCCCACAACGCGACCGTTTCGACGCCTACCGAACGGCCACGGATGGTCTCCGACTGATTCACGTCGACCGGTTCGAAATCGCCTTTCGGGAGCATGATTCTGGAGCCCTTGGCGATCAATTGAGCTTCCCGGTCCGTCAACTTCTCGACGAGATATTTCGCCTTGGCTTCCACGGTCTCCGAGCATTGCAGAGCGAACAGAGGCGAGTCTTTCTTCAGCAGTTGGAGGATTCGTGAGCAAAGCAGAGTCCAATCGGATTTCTCGATCTCAAAGTGAGTTCCCAGATTGAGTAGCGTTTGCTGTCGAATGCGTTGGCCGTCCCTGACATTTTGGACCAAGCGATAAGTAAAATAGGGATCCTTTTTGCCGGCCTTCGTTTGAGTCTTGCGAATAAACACGAACCCACTGTAGGGGAGGAATAACCTTGCGGCAAGTCTTTTATTTTTTTCTGGCACTACATTCTCTTTATTCCACAAATGTCATTAAGTTATGGCACTACTGAATAATCGGAAAAGCTAATCTTTACTGGGTTTTTGTCATTTGATTCAGTTGGTCGGCTTGGAATCTTGACCGATTGTGGCGAGTCTCTGAGGGAATACAGGGGGCAGAGGTCGCCAAAGGTCAAACTTGGGCCGACAATATCGCTCATAATTCCTTGATGATCAAGGGTTTTTATAATTTAATTCTGAAAAAATTGGGGGTAAAGTTCCGCTCAGGAAACGCTGCCCCCAAGGACCGAAGGCGAGCCCGGAACGGAGCGTGTGCAGCAGCAGGCCGTCATGCATGAACCCCCAAGGCGTGTTTCGGCTCATCCCCAAAAGCCTTGTCAAAGATCCAGATTTCGTCATGATGTCCCAAAATCCCGACGCGAGTCGGGGTGATGAATGGAAGCGATACGAAATTCGCCGAGGAGCCAGATTTTAACTGATGCGTCGAAAGGATGGTTATCCCGCTCTCTGTAACGCTGACGAGAAGGAACCATATGAGGATGAAATCGTTTCACATCACGGCTGTTTTAAGAACGGTCGTCGCTATGGTAGTCGCTACGCTTGTTCTGAATTATTATTATTACAAGTGGTTGAATGTCGGCAAATACGAAGGCGACACAGATGTTACCTATGCTGTGTTCACGGCCGTTGCGGCGGGAGCCTATCACACCGTGGCCTTGAGAACGAACGAGACCGTGGTTGCTTGGGGGAGGAACGGATTCGGTCAAACGGAGGTGCCGAAAGGCTTGGAGGACGTGACGGCCGTTGCGGCGGGATTGGGTCACTCAGTGGCCTTGAGAATGGATGGAACCGTGGTCGCATGGGGGGATAACGCAGACGGTCAAACGGAGGTGCCGATTGGGCTGAAGGACGTGACGGCCATTGCAGCGGGAGAGACTCACACCGTGGCCTTGAGAACGGACGGAACCGTGGTCGCTTGGGGGGATAACGCGGACGGTCAAACGGAGGTGCCGAAAGGTTTGCAGGACGCGACGGCCATTGCGGCGGGAGCCGTACACACCGTGGCCTTGAAGTCTGACGGATCTGTGGTCGCTTGGGGAGATAACGCAAACGGTCAAACGGAGGTGCCGAAAGGCCTGCAAGACGTAACGGCCGTTGCGGCGGGATTTGCTTACACCGTGGCCCTGAAAACGGACGGAACCGTGGTCGCTTGGGGGGATAACGCGGACGGTCAAACGGAGGTGCCGAATGGCCTGAAGGACGTGACGGCCATTGCGGCAGGATACTTTCACACCGTGGCCTTGAAATCTGACGGAAACGCGGTCGCTTGGGGGAGGAACTTTTCCGGTCAAACAGAGGTGCCGAATGGCATGAAGGATGTGACGGCCATTGCGGCGGGAGCCGCTCACACCGTGGCCTTGAGAACGGACGGAACCGTGGTCGCTTGGGGGAGTAACGGATTCGGTCAAACGGAGGTGCCGAATAACCTGAAAGACGTGACGGCCATTGCGGCGGGAAGAAGTCACACCGTGGCCTTGAGAACGGACGGAACCGTGGTCGCTTGGGGGGAAAACTCTTTCGGTCAAACGGAGGTGCCGAATGGCCTGAAGGACGTGACGGCCATTGCGGCGGGAAGCTATCACAACGTGGTTTTGAGAACGGACGGAACCGTGGTCGCTTGGGGGGATAACTCTTCCGGTAAAGCGGAGGTGCCGAAAGGCCTGAAGGACGTGACGGCCATTGCGGCGGGAAGAAGTCACACCGTGGCCTTGAAATCTGACGGAACCGTGGTCGCTTGGGGGGATAACTTTTCCGGTCAAACGGAGGTGCCGAAAGGCCTGAAGGACGTGACGGCCATTGCGGCGGGAAGCTATCACACCGTGGCCTTGAAATCTGACGGAACCGTGGTCGCTTGGGGGAGGAACACACAGGGTAAAATGAGGGTGCCGAAAGGCCTGAAGGACGTGACGGCTATTGCGGCGGGAGACGTTCACACCGTGGCCTTGAAATCTGACGGAACCGTGGTCGCTTGGGGGCGGAACTATAACGGTCAAAGGGAGGTGCCGAAAGGTCTGAAGGACGTGACGGCCGTTGCGGCGGGAAGAGGTCACACCGTGGCCTTGAGAACGGACGGTTCCGTGGTCGCTTGGGGGAGGGACACAGCGGGTCAAACGGAGGTGCCGAAAGGCCTGAAAGACGTGACGGCCGTTGCGGCGGGAGGAGGTCACACCGTGGCCTTGAGAACGGACGGAACCGTGGTCGCTTGGGGGAGGAGCCTAATGGATGAACCGGAGGTGCTGAATGGCCTGAAGGACGTGACGGCCATTGCGGCGGGATTTGATCACACCGTGGCCTTGAGAACAGATGGAACCGTGGTCGCCTGGGGGGCCTGGGGGGATAATGTATACGGTCAAACGGAGGTGCCTAATGGGCTGAAGGGCGTGACGGCCATTGCGGCGGGAGCCGTACACACCGTGGCCTTGAAGTCTGATGGATCTGTGGTCGCTTGGGGGGATAACGATGACGGTCAAACGGAGGTGCCGAAAGGCCTGAAGGACGTGACGGCCATTGCGGCGGGATTGGATCACACCGTGGCTTTGAGAACGGACGGAACCGTGGTCGCTTGGGGGAGTAACGAATCCGGTCAAACGGAGGTGCCGAATAACCTGAAAGACGTGACGGCCATTGCGGCGGGAAGAGGTCACACCGTGGCCTTGAGAACGGACGGAACCGTGGTCGCTTGGGGGAGTAACGAATCCGGTCAAACGGAGGTGCCGAATAACCTGAAAGACGTGACGGCCATTGCGGCGGGAAGAGGTCACACCGTGGCCTTGAGAACGGACGGAACCGTGATCGCTTGGGGACATTGATTAGCAGGTGGAACGCCATTTTGAACTGAACGATCTGACGAAAAAGGCGCATTCCCATTATTAAGGATTTCATGTATCGCTTCTGTCAGAAGACGAGTGATCTCAAACCAACCGACGTCCCCGGTTGCTCGTCAGGCGGCTTCAGATCAAATATCCTCGGCCATCAACGATGGAGGTGATGATTCGAGCCCCGGGTTTTCGCCAGCGACCGGTTGCCAGTCCCGGTCTTCGAGTCAGGCGCGCCGGTAGCGATGAATCTGCCCTTCCGTCCCTCTCATGACGCCGGCTTTCGAGACAGGATTAGGCCCTCTTCCTGAATGACCCTTTCCTGCCAGGGCACCTGGGAATTGCTGTCGTTCGTTTTGAGCTGGTGCCGGATCGCGACGCCGGGCTGGAGGCCGCAGCGGTCAAGCGCCGGTCTACCTGCATCGCAGCTCCAACTCATCGCGGCCCATTCCTTGGGATTTAGTCCTTCGCCGAGTGGCAGCGCAGCCGCGAAAGCGGCCCATGGATCTTCCCGGCGTCGGCGTCAATTGTGGCAGGGGAGTTCATTATTATCCGTTTGATTGTGGTTTGATGAAGGTTTTCTCGATCCTGTCGTCCTTGCCTTATCGGTTTCCCGGCGAATCCGAAACTGACCGCCTTGAAGCAGGTTCCCTCATAATCCTCGTCCGAATAAGTTGCGATCATCCAAGCCGGCAGTCGTAGCGAGTTTGGAACGCTCCGGGCGACTGGCGCCAGAGGCGGCCCAGAAGATGATTCGCCAGATTCGAGCGATTTACCGTGGGACGGATCAAGCATCGATTCAGACAGATCAGGCGATCACGATGCGTCCGTTGCGTTTCCCGGATTCGATTTCCCTTAATGATCCGGTCGATTCGGTTAAAATCGGGACTCGTAACGCCGATACGCCGTCCCAGAGACGATTTTCATGAATGCCTTAGTCTATCACGGTCCTTGGAATCTGAGTCTGGAAGAGTTGCCTCGTCCGCGATGCCGGGCGACGGAAGTGTTGCTTCGGATGAAGGCGGTCGGGATCTGCGGCAGCGACGTTCACGGATATACCGGAGAGAGCGGGCGCCGGGCGCCGGGCATGGTGATGGGGCACGAAGCCGTCGGGGTTGTCGAAGAGATCGGCGATCAAGTGACCCAATCCAGGATCGGGGATTTGGTGGCGGTTTATAATATCCTGGCCGAAACGGCGCCGACTCCGGAAGAGGGCGATCCGAGTTTTTTGGATAAGCAGGTGATCGGCGTCAATTTGGCGCAACGCGGCGCCATGGCCGATTATCTGGCGTTGCCGGCCGGGAACGCCCTGGCTTTGCCGCCCGGAACCGATCCGGCGGTGGGCGTCTTGGCCGAGCCGATCGCGGTCGTGACCCATGGCTTCGACCGTCTGGCCGAGAGAAACCTCGGCGGCGCCCGGACGGCGATCGTGGGCGCCGGAACGATCGGTTTGTCGGCAGCCTTGGTCGCTCGGGATACGGGAGGAGAGCGCTTGGCCGTGCTGGACACGATTCCCGAAAAACTGGACCGGGCCAAGGCGTTCGGAGCGGCGCCGGTTTGGGTGGAGTCGGTCGAGGATGCGGCCGGTACCGCCCGGCGGGTCGAAGCCGCTTTGGGCGGCCGTCCCGAGCTGGTGGTCGACGCCATGGGCAGCCGTTCGTCCTTTCGGCAAAGCCTGGAAATGATCCAGGCCGGAGGGACCCTGCTGTTGATCGGGAATCTGGCCAAGGAGGTCGGTTTGCTGTTACAGGATATCGTCAGCAGGGAAGTGACCCTGGTCGGAACGTACGGCTTCGATCGCGCCGCGTTCGAAGCGGCCTTGCAGCGGTTGCCTCAGTGGCAGGAGGAATTAACGTCCTTCATCGAAGGGCGGTGCACCTTGGCGGAAACTCCGGACGTGATGAACCGCCTGGCTAAGGGCGAACTCAGCGCCTTGAAAGTGGTGATCGATTTTTAGCGGACTCGAACCGCTCGACGGCATCCGGTCCTCCCGAATTCGATCGGCGGAAGGGACCGATCGGCCACCGTCCGGATTCGGGCTCCGAAGTTGACCAAGTTCGAAGGTTGTGGTTTTTTTGCTGCCCATGGACCCCATGCTAGCCGCTCTTCCGGTCGGATCGCTTATCGCCCTGCTGGCATTCGGAGTGGCGTTGCTCTTGGTCCTGATCCTGCGGTTTAAGCTTCAGGCGTTTCTCGCCCTGATCTTGGTCTCCCTGGTGGTCGCCATGTCGTCGAAATTGGTGAATCCCGACGGCGTCTCGCTGGCTTTGGTCGCGCAAACGATCGTCGATAGCATGGGCTCGGCGCTGGGGTTGTTGGCGTTGATCATCGGCATGGGAGCCATCTTTGGGGCGATCCTCGAACATTCCGGGGGGATGCAATCGTTGGCTACTTCGTTGGTGAAGGTTTCGGGCAAGGAAAAGGCTTCCTGGGCCATGCTCGTCACCGGATTCGTCATTTCCATCCCGGTCTTTCTCGACGTGGCTTTGGTGATGTTGGCTCCGTTGCTGTACGCCTTGGCGAGGGACACCAAAAAATCCCTGTTGGTGTTCGGGATGCCGCTGGTAGTGGGGATGGCGGTGACTCACGCTTTCGTTCCGCCGACGCCCGGACCGGTGGCGGTCGCCTATATGCTGAACGTCAATCTGGGGTGGGTGATCGGTTTCGGATTGCTGATCGGCATCCCGACGGCTCTGATTTGCGGTCCCTGGGTGACGGGGCGGATTGTCCGGAACGTCAAGGTCACCTTGCCCGAAATCTCCCGGGACGAACCGAAGAAAGAACTCAATCTCCCGGGAGTCGGCTGGGTGCTGTTCCTGGTCGGGTTGCCGATCGGTTTGATCTTGCTGGGCACGGTAGTGGAACAGGTGGTGGCGGCCGGTCTGGAAACCGGCTTGGCTCACGGGGAACGCAAGGCGGCTCTGACTCAAGCGCTCGCCGACGCGAATCTCTGGTATCAGTTTCTGTTTTTTCTGGGGCATCCGGTGGTGGCGTTGATGCTGTCGACTCTTCTGGCCCTGTATTTCCTGGGCAGTCGCCGAGGCGTCGATCGCGCCACCTTGTTGAGCATTTCGACGAACGCTCTGGGACCGGCAGGGATCATCATTCTGATCACCGGGGCCGGCGGCGTATTCAAGGGAGTGCTGGACGCCACGGGCATTGCCGACGCGCTGAAAATGGCCTTTCAGGATGCGAGTATCCCGTTGTTGATATTGGCGTATGTTCTGGCCGTCTTGATCCGGGTGGCTCAGGGGTCGGCTACGGTGGCCATGGTGGCCGCGGCGGGATTGATGGCCGGATTCGCCAGCGACCTCAGTCAACCTCACTTGGCTTTGATCACCATTTGCATCGCGGCCGGAGCCACCGGTTTTTCGCACGTGAACGATTCGGGTTTCTGGATGATCTCTCGTTATCTGCGTATGAGCGAAGCGCAAACGTTGCGAACCTGGACCGTGGCGTCTACCATGATATCGGTCGTTGGATTTGGACTGGCGCTGTTACTGTCCCTGTTCGTCTGAAATCGAAATGCCCCGGGCGGCGATCCGATCGGCGGCTGCAGGCGTGGGGTAGGGTGGAAAGGAAAAGTTTGGAACTGCCGGGGTGGTACGATTTGCACGCCCATTTTCGTCAAGGGGCGTCGATGGCGGCTTATCTGCGGGCGCACTGTGAGATGGGTTGCGAGGGAATCGTGGCCATGCCCAATACCGTTCCTCCGGTTTCTCGGGTGACGGGAGAGGGGACCGGGGAATATTGGACCATCCAGGGATATCTCGAAGCCCTTAAGGCGAACGGCGGAGACGCCTTCGAAACCTTGATCGTTCCGCTCTATCTGACTCGCCATACCACCGCGGAAATGATCGAGCAGGGCGCTGCGAGCGGTTTGCTTCAGGCCTGTAAATACTATCCGCCTCACGGAACGACCAATGCCGGGGAAGCGGTCCCGTTGGACCGGTTGCTGGGGGGAGACGTGTTGGCGCAACTGGAGGAAACCGGAACGATTCTCTGCGTTCACGGCGAGGCGCACGGATTGGTCTCGGAAAAGTATTTCGATGCGGCGGAGAACGCCGAATCGCTTTTCTACCGGGAATGGATGCCACGCCTGTTGGAACGGCATCCCCGGCTGAGGATCGTCTGCGAACACGTCTCGACCGCCGAAGCCGTGGCCTTGGTCCGGGAGGCGGGCGATCGGGTGGGCGCTACGGTCACGCCGCAACATTTGCTGTTTACGGTGGGGCACTTGCTTCGGGGATTCAGGCCGCCGCTTTATTGCCTGCCGGTGGTGAAATACCGAGCGGACCGAGAGGCTTTGAGAGACGCGGTGATCGCTCTCGGGCAACGGCGGTTTTTTGCGGGAACCGACAGCGCTCCGCATGCCGCCAAAGCCACCGAGTGCGGTTGCGCCGCCGGCTGCTATACCGGGGGATGCGCTCCCCAGCTTTACGCGATGGCGTTCGAACGAAGCGGAGTCGATTTGGATACCGAACCGGGGCGCGAGCGATTCGAACGATTCCTCTGCCGGAACGGTCCGGATTTCTATGGTTGGGAACCGGGGGGAAGAACCTTCCGGTTGGAACGGGGCGTCGAAAAGTTGGAACCGACGGAAACGCCGGACGGACCCGTCTTGCCCTTGCCGCTGGGGCTCGAACTGGAAGTGAACTGGCGACTGATCCGGTCCGATCGGAACGAATCCGAACGCCCGAGAAAATCGGAATAAGTTAGTGACAACGAGCGGTTTTTAGAGTAACTCTGGAAACGATGAAGTTTCCCCTTGTCACTGATTCGTCTTCCGGGCGATTTGTCGGGAGGCCGTTAACGCGCGCTTTCACCCTCATCGAATTGTTGGTCGTCATCGCCATCATTGCGATCTTGGCCGGGATGTTGTTGCCGGCCTTGTCCAAAGCCAAGGAGAAGGCCAAACGGACTCGTTGCATCAGCAATCTCAAACAGGTGGGCATCGCCTTTTTCATGTATTCCAACGATAACGACAACTTCCTTCCGCCGATGCGATCAAACACCGGTTTCGTGGGCAACTGGCCGTGGGACATGCCCCAGTCTTCCGTGGAGCATCTCTTAGGTTACGGATTCGCCCGGGATATTCTCTACTGTCCTTCGTTCGCCAAGCAGAACAACGACGATTTGTGGAACTTCACGCCGAATTTCAAAGTGCTCGGTTACGCGTTCGCCACGGAAGGTTCCCCCAGGGTCGTGAGAACGAACACCTTCCAGAAAATCCAACCTAAAACCGTTTCCGTGCGGAATCAGGGTTCCTATACGATCGGGGTTTCGGAAGCGATCGTCGCGGCCGACGCCACCTTGTCTGTCGGAGACAATATGGAGGATCGGTCCCGGAACAATTTTACGCGGATCGATGGCGGGTGGGCCGGCCACAGTTCGCCTCATCTCGATAAAACGTTGCCGGCCGGCGGCCATGCGCTCTACATGGACTCGCACTGCTCCTGGAATTCTTTTCCGAAAATGGTCGTGAGGACTACGGGCGGTCCCTCTTTTTGGTGGTAGAGGCCGGCAGGTTAGGGCTGCCTTCGGAAACGTTATCGGGCATCTGTCTTTCACCCGGAGGCTGCCGATCAGCCCGCGGGGAATTCGAATCGAACGCCGCTCAAGCGAGAGCCAATTTCGTCCAGTACCCGGGTTTCGGCGGCTTCGCCTTGGCCGGCGAAGGTTACGCTGAATCTGAGGAAGGGGCCCGCCTCGTCCCATGGAACGGTGGAGATCAGTTTTTCCCGGATGAGCCATTGGGAAGCGGCTTCGGCCGTCGGAAACTCGATACGCCCGTCGTCGGATCCGACGGCGGCTTGCGGAGCGGGCACGTAGAGGAAGAAAGATCCCAAGGGTTTCTGGGCGTCGAACCCCGACTGGCGCAGGGCGGCGACCAAGCCGTCCATGCGACGAGAGTATTTGGCCGCGATTTCCTGAGTGATTTCAGGATGCTGGAAACACCAGGCGGCGGCATGCTGGATGGCTAGGAATTGACCGGAATCCGTGTTGTCCTTCACGTCGCCGTAGGCTTTGATCAATAACGGATTGCCAGCGACGAAACCGCAACGCCACCCGGTCATGTTGAAGGATTTGCTGACCGAATGTAATTCCAACCCCACGTCCATGGCTCCCGGTACGGATAAGAAACTGAGGGGCTTGCCCTCGAAGATCAGGGCGGAGTAGGCGGCGTCGTGGACGACAACCAACTGGTGCCGTTTGGCGAAATCCACGACCTCGGCGAAGAATTCCGGCGTGGCGCTCGCTCCCGTGGGATTATTAGGGTAGTTGAGGACCAACACTTTGGCTTTCTCGAGGATTTCTCCGGGGATAGATTTCAGATCGGGCAGGAATCGGTTGTTTCGGTGGATGGGCAGTTGGTGGATGCGTCCGCCGTAGTATTGAGCATGGGTTCCGAAAATCGGGTAACCGGGGGTGGTCATGAGCACGTAATCATCGGGGTCGACGAGGGCGGCCGGTAGAATCGAAAGCGCAGCCTTGCTGCCGATGGAATGCAGGATCTGAGTTTGAGGATCGATTCTGTTTACCTGAAAAACGGTCCGGAGATAATCGGCTGCGGCCGCTTTCAAGTCGGGGCCGCCGTTGTCCGCATAACCGCGATTGCCGGGTTTGCGGGCCTCTTCGGACAACACTTCGAGGGTGCCGGGAAACGCCATCTCGTCCGGTTCGCCGACTCCCATGTCGATGATCTCTTTCCCCGGATTGGCTTCCAAGGCGGCCTGTTTGGCGCGTTTGATCTTTTCGAACTTGTAGACGGCGTTTGATTTGCCGTATTGGTTGCCCCCGATACGTTGGGCGAAGAGGTTTTGAATGTAGGATTCTTCCATGGAGGAAGGGGATTATTGGGTGATTAGTTTTGAACGAGGCGGGTGAATCAATACCGAGTTGAAGGGAGTGGGGCAAGTTTTCAGCCGGGTGTTCTGATCTTGAATTGAAGAGGCGTTCGGTAGGATGGCGGCACCGACGGGGGCGGTACAGGGTGGTCTGTCGTGGTTTTCTACGTTGAAATTGGCAGAGCCTATCTTTCGTTTTCAGAGATGGCGGGTATAATCCGTGAAATGGATGATTAAGCTCGGTCGGATTATCTGCTATGGTCCTTTTTGTCGATGATCTCTGGCGAACAGGATAATACTACACGTACTTTAGGGATGCTGTTAGCAGTTGGCCCTGAGACGTCCACTTTTCGTTACGCGATTGGATTGGCCGGGACAGCACAGCGGGAACGGGTTCAGGTCTACCTGTATTTGCTGGACGAGGCCGTCCTGGCAGCTGATTCTCGTGAAATGCGTGAATTGTCGCAGTCTGGAGTTAAAATCAGCGGTTGCGCATACGCAGCGCAACGCCGCTCGCTTTTCATGCCCGAACATATCGTTTGGGGGGGATTGAAACTGCTCAACGATATCATTGCTCATTCGAATCGATTCGTGGGGTTCTGCCGGTAATCGCTGTGCTCATTCTGATAACAGCCGACCCCCGCACGAGTCACCGAACCGCAGAAGCGGTTCGGGTCGCGGCCGGATTGGCGGCAATTGGGGAATTGACCATCGAGGTTTGCTTCAGCGGAGCAGGAGCCCTAGTGCTCAGCCGACGAGCCGATGATTTCGTGGATGGCGGGACGATTGCCCGTAATTTGCCAATTCTGGGGCGTCACGCTAAGGCCGTTTGGGTGGAGACAGGCGACCCTTTTCTGGAGGGTGAGCGGCAGATTGAATTTCAACGGATCAATTTGGGTGGGTTGATTCAGATTACAGGGGGGCAGGCGCAGACGATTTGTTTTTGATTAGATCCTAAATCTAAACGGGGCCTTTTGAGAATCTCAGTTTTGATGAGACCGGGGCTAGTTCGCCCCGGAAAGTAAAGGTGTAAGGCCCACGCCCAGGCGGGGATGGTCAATCGCATGCTTCAATGAGGCTAAGGCAGCAAGCCCCGGAATCCCGTCTCTTTGGCGTATTCCAATTCGCAAACCAGACGAGGCTTCAATGAGGCCAGGGCAGCAAGCCCCGGAATCCCTCGCCGGTAAAAGTGCGCTCTCCGCGAAAAAGGCAAGTGCTTCAATGAGGCTAGGGCAGCAAGCCCCGGAATCCCTCAGTCAACGGGTGGCTATGGATCACCGAGTCGATTCCGCTTCAATGAGGCTAGGGCAGCAAGCCCCGGAATCCCCCCACAGTCGTGTTAGCCGGATATGAAGCACGTAAGCTTCAATGAGGCCAGGGCAGCAAGCCCCGGAATCCCCTGATAGACGGAGATTTCGGGATCGTCAAGTCGACGCTTCAATGAGGCCAGGATTTTTTCACGCTAATTGCTAGAGGCCCGTGTCACCGATTTCGGGCCATTTTCGCTTTTTCCCTTCATCAGAGAGCCGAAACTTTAGCGCCTTCGAAATGGGAAAATAAAGCTGGCTTTTTCACTCTCTGGTCGTTATTAGTTCCTCAGGGACGCCAAAATCAACCTCAAGCTGGTGACCGTTCGATTGGTGAAGAGCAGTGAGCGAAGACGCTGGGATTCGCTGATGGATCAGAACCATCGCTTGGGTTTCAAAGGCTTTGCCGGACGCGGTCTGCGTTATGTTGCCGAGTACCAAGGCCGGTGGTTGGCTTTAGCCGGCTGGCAAAGCGGAGTGTTCCAGTGTCGCCCGCGAGATAAGTGGCTCGGGTGGAAAAAACGAGAGCAGTTTCGTCGGCTGCATTTGATTGCCAACAATACCCGATTCCTCCTGCTTACCGAGCGGGGCGAAGTGCACAATCCGGGGAGCTGCGTCATGGCCAAAATGCTGCGCCGTCTGAGTGCCGATTGGCAACGGACCTGGGGTCATCCGCTGGAATTGGCCGAAACTTTCGTCGATCCCCGACACTTCGCGGGCACGATCTATCGCGCGGGGAATTGGCGGGCGGCAGGGCAATCGCAAGGCTACGCTCGCAGCAACGGACGCTATACCGCCCGGCACAATATAAAGAAGGAAAGGTACGTTTATCCCTTGCGGCCCCAAGCCTGTTCCCGATTAAGGAAGCGTCAGGACGATCCGTCTTGGGGCCCCCAGGTGCAGCGGGTAGAAACGTCCCCGAAACAGTTGAAATCATTGGTGCAACTGCTCGCGGAAACGGCTGATTTTCGCCGGGCACAAGGACGCAAACATCGGCTGGAAATGGTCCTCGCTATCTGCATCTTAGCTCGATTGGCCGGCAAGGTCGGCCCCTTGGCGACTTCGCGTTACGCCCAAAAAATGACGCCAAACCAATTGCAGACTCTCGGGGCGTGGCGCAACGCCAAGGGCCGTTGCGTGGCCCCGTCTCTCGCGACGATTCACCGGGTCATGACCGAGACGGATCCGGAAGCGTTGCCAACGGTAACTCACCGCTGGGTAACGGCCCAATTGACTCGACAACCCTTGGAAGCCTTGGCTGCTGACGGGAAGCGGATCAACGGAGCTAATCGCAACAGCAAAGACCATTTCGAGACCGTCATCCTCGTGCGCCATCAAGATGCGGTGCCCCTCGCCGTTCGCATTTGCCGAGACCAAGGCGGCGAACAGGCGGCGATGGCGGCTCTCTTGGAGGATGTCGATATCCGGGGAGCCATCATTACGATCGATGCGTTCCATACTAACCGAGTCATGGCCGATGCCATCGTGTTGGTTAACGGAGCCCATTTTCTCTTCACGGTTAAAGAGAACAACCCCGAACTCTCTCAATTTTTGACCAGCCTGGATTGGGATCGAGTGGCCCAGGACCGGTTCACCGAAAACCCGGAGAAAGGACATGGCCGCATCGATCAACGGAGCATTCAAACCTATGAACCCCTTCCCGGAGCCGTCACATTACCGCATGTCCTCCAAGTCTTTCGGATCCTTCGACACCGCCATCATTTGAACGGTGAGCCCGAGACCGTGGAATATGCTTACGGCGTCACTTCGTTGCCTCCGGAGGCTGCCGACGCTCAACGATTGTTGTCACTCAATCGGGGACATGGGACGGTAGAAAACGGCAATCACCGCCGTCGCGACGGGATTTTCGGCGAAGATGATTGTCTCAGGCGAACTCGCCATGGGCCGACGAACAATGCCCTCTTCAACAACCTGGCCTTGGCGATCATTCTCCAGTCGGGATACTCTAATATGGCCGAAGCTACTGACGATTTTCAGACGAATCGGAACCAAGGGTTGCGAGCCGTCACGAAAACCACCCCGTTTAAACGTCCGAAAAAAAACTGACCCGACCTTCCTGATTACCGACGCTTCCTCCCTGCTGATTCGGTCGGCGAATTGATCGTTCGACCGATACTCGCACCGGTTTAGTCTCCTGTCCGGCTGAAACTCGTCTCAATCGGCAATCGCCGCCTAACTCGAAGCATAATTCGGAAAAACAGTTTTTCCGACGAATCGAAATACTCCGCTCGACACTGAAAAAAACGATCGTCGGTCAAAAATTATTAGCATGAAAAAGTCCTGGAGACGGCGAAGAAAGGGCTTGCCGAATCAAACGGCTTCCGCTAGTGTGCGGGACCTGATGAATTCGACGGCGACCAGGATAGAATCCCGACCCGCCATCGACGCTGTCCGCGGCGAGTTCTTCTGCGTTGAGGAAGGTCGCCGGGTGGACTCTCGTTCGCCGTGGCCGGGAGCTGGTGGTTCGCACTTTAGGATTTCAGCGCCGAGACGGCGAGGAAAGGGCTTGCCGAATCAAACGGCTTCCGCTAGTGTGCGGGGCCTGATGAATTCGACGGCGACCAAGATGGAATCCCGACCCGTCATCGACGTTGTCCGCGGCGAGTTTTCTTGCGTTGGGGAAGGTCGCCGGGTGGACTCTCGTTCGCCGTGGCCGGGAGCTGGTGGTTCGCGCTCCAGGATTTCAGCGCCGAGACGGCGAAGAAAGGGCTTGCCGAATCAAACGGCTTCCGCTAGTGTGCGGGGCCTGATGAATTCGACGGCGGCCAAGATAGAATCCCGACCCGTCATCGACGCTGTCCGCGGCGAGTTTTCCTGCGTTGGGGATGGTCGCCGGGTGGACTCTCGTTCGCCGTGGCCGGGAGCTGGTGGTTCGCGCTCCAGGATTTCGCCGCCGAGACGGCGAAGAAAGGGCTTGCCGAATCAAACGGCTTCCGCTAGTGTGCGGGGCCTGATGAATTCGACGGCGACCAGGACGGAATCCCGATCCGTCATCGGCGCTGTCCGCGGCGAGTTTTCTTGCGTTGGGGAAGGTCGCCGGGCGGACTCTCGCTCGTCGTGGCCGGGAGCTGGTGGTTCGCGCTCCAGGATTTCAGCGCCGAGACGGCGAAGAAAGGGCTTGCCGAATCAAACGGCTTCCGCTAGTGTGCGGGGCCTGATGAATTCGACGGCGACCAGGATAGAATCCCGACCCGTCATCGACGCTGTCCGCGGCGAGTTCTCTTGCGTTGGGGAAGGTCGCCGGGTGGGCTCACGCTCGCCATGGCCAGCTGGTGGTTCGCGCTTTAGGATTTCAGCGCCGAGACGGCGAGGAAAGAGCTTTCCGATTCAAACGGCTTCCGCTAGTCTGGGCGACTCGGCTTGGGTTCCATTTGTCCATGGTGTGAGCACCGAGGTATTGGCTGCACGATTACCTAGGAAAGTCCATGGAAAAGACCGATCGCTCGAATTTTTTCGATTCCCAGAGGCCCCAAATGGGACACAAGCTGAACTGACTTCAGTGGGAATCGCTGACTTTTTTCGGTACCTGAATAGTTACGATTTCAGTATGCTACCCCGAAATCCCGACGTGGATCGGGATGGCAATCGTGGTGATCCAGACTCTGCCGAGGAGCCCGAACTGAGCTGCTCTGCCGAAGAGTTAGTTACACCACTATTTGGGACTCGATCTCGGGCGGCACTGGCCTTGGCAGGGGTGGGGGAATGGTTGAGGAAGCAGGCGGCACATGGCGATGCGGAAGCCGTCGCGGTGCTTGATGCCCGGGGCGAGAAGCTCCCCGAGCGGGTCAGCGGCATGGAGTCATCCGGCAAGCGGCCGGTGGCGACGAACCGGATCGCTGACTGGGATTGCGCGGTGGTCGACGGCGGGCGCAAGGCCGCCTACTCCCGGGCCGGGGTGAAGGGCTGGGTCATCGACCAGGGCAAGCGTCTGGAACTGGGCGAGATATGGAGCGAGGCGTCCATCAAGGTGGCCCTGAAACTGGCTGCGGTGAAGTTCGGGCGACGGCCCATCCGCCTGACCGGTTCGGACGAGTACCGGAGCGCCTGCTGGAGAGGGAGCGCGGCAGGGAGAATGTGGGTCGGTGAGAGGGGGAGAACCATGGAGGATGGAGGTGACCATGGGGCCTGCGAAGAAAATTCGCGATTGTTGCTTTTTTCGCTTGCTAGGGGAAAAAAGTGGCGCCAGACTCACCTCGGTTTGAGCAAACCGATGATGCTACTGGACCATACAGATGCTTGCACCGACGGCGGAATCGAGCACTCGCAGCGTCCGTCCATCGCTGGCGAGCCGTCCCTAGGCTGGGAGAGCCGCCGGAATGCTGGGAAGAGGACGAACGGTGCCACCTTGACAGAACGGTTTGTTGGGGACTGTGGGATACTCCCGGGGCGAATAGTAGGGTTTCCAGCGGTGGAGGATGTGATTGAGCATGCGGTCTCTGATAGCGGGGAGGCATTCTCGCTGCGCCCTGCCAATGATGATGGGGGACGTCCCTTGTTGGGTGTGGTTGCCGGAGTGCTGGACGGCAGGTGTGCGAGCCATCTTTTGACAGAGGTGGTGCGCTCGTCGTGTCTCCCCGCCGCAGAGGGGCAGTCTCATGTCTTGGGAAGCGGCCGAATGGCAGGAGGACAGATGGATTTGCCTTTCTCTGGCGGGGATGCCTACTCGGAGTGGGGCGGTGTCGGGATTGACAATCCGAGGAGCAGATAACTAGTGATTGATATGCGTCCAAATACCCCAAGAATAATTGAAGGAATATCTGCAGTCGTAGTTGTAGTTGTTTTTGTTGTTGCGCTAGGATATTTTGCTGGAAGCCGTACATCGGTAGATGATTATGATGGATTAGTCGCTTTTGATCCACCTCATCATGATCTTGGAGTGCTGTTTCAAAATGTCCATAGAATTGCAAATTTTAAACTCGTTAACGACAGCAACGATGCCGTGGAATTGGTATCTGTTCGTACTTCATGCTCGTGTTCTGTGCCACCTGATGGTTTACAAGGCAAAGTATTGATGCCTGGTGATGTTATCAACGTGCCAATCCGTTTTGATTCTGGCGCTCGTTCTGGTAATGTGATTAGCGATTCTGACTTTAGATTGGAAAGTCGGAATTACCAAGGCAAATATTCAGTAGTTCGAGCTACGATCATTGCTGATATCGTCAAGTCTATTGCATGTGAGCCTAACCATGTGCATTTTGGAACATTGCGTCCTGGAGAAATCAGTAATAAAACGGTGGAAATCGCTTCCTATGATGATGATTCATTAGAATTAATATCTTGGAATTCTGACTTCGATTTTTTGAGCGCAAATCTTGTCAAGCGTGCATCTGGTTCATGGGTTGGAGATCTACAGCTATATGGTAAAGATGTGCAGTATGCTATTCCAGTATTTGGTGTATTGAGCATTTCTACTAGCAACGAACGAGTTCCTGTTTTAAGAATTAGTTGCTCAGCTATTATAGCTCCAGAGATTGAAGTAGTTCCAACAGGTTTAGTTTTGGTTGATAATGGCATGCCATACCATAAACTGCGTGTGAGGAGTACGAAATCGACAAGCGTACAACGCATAACCGCGAATTCACATAGGGGAAATCGGAATGTAGATCATACAGTTCGTAGTGTTGAATCTGCAAACGCATGGGCGAGCGAGCATCGCATATCACTGCGATCTGATGAGATAGACGATGCTAGTTCACTTACTGTTCATTTGGGATTTACAGGCGGAAGCGTTGAGAATGAGGCCGCTACCGTATCTGTGGGTATTCATCGCCTCTAGGTTGGAAAGTATGTTGTTATGATCACGAGCAATCGGTTGATGGGAATGTTAGCTTGCATGTTGTTCATGCTTGCTTTCGGGATAACCGTGAATGAAGCATGCGACTATCTGAGGGCATCTTCGAGCATGGAAGACTGCGTGACGAAGCCTCAGTGCGGGACATTCTTTGCGGCAAATTGTCCGGATTCTGCATTTCTGGTGGCAAGATTTCCATCGTCAAGCATTGTGACAACGAACAAAACCAACTGCGACACAAGGACGCGTGCTTGCTGGCGCACGGTCAATTGCAGAGTTGTGTTTCCGAAGCATCAAACTAACGGAATTTGTTGGCCTATTATGACGACGAGCGCATGGAATTGGGAACAAAGAAGAGAAACGGTTCCATGCGCCCCAGACAGTAGCAGCGGGAGTTGATCATATATGTATATTTTTGATTCATGAAAGATTCATGTACCGACGGCGGAATCGAGCACTCGCAGCGTCCGTCCATCGCTGGCGAGCCGTCCCTAGGCTGGGAGAGCCGCCGGAGTGCTGGGAAGAGGACGAACGGTGCCACCTTGACAGAACGGTTTGTTGGGGACTGTGGGATACTCCCGGGGCGAATAGTAGGGTTTCCAGCGGTGGAGGATGTGATTGAGCATGCGGTCTCTGATAGCGGGGAGGCATTCTCGCTGCGCCCTGCCAATGATGATGGGGGACGTCCCTTGTTGGGTGTGGTTGCCGGAGTGCTGGACGGCAGGTGTGCGAGCCATCCTTTGACAGAGGTGGTGCGCTCGTCGTGTCTCCCCGCCGCAGAGGGGCAGTCTCATGTCTTGGGAAGCGGCCGAATGGCAGGAGGACAGATGGATTTGCCTTTCTCTGGCGGGGATGCCTACTCGGAGTGGGGCGGTGTCGGGATTGACAATCCGAGGAGCAGATAACTAGTGATTGATATGCGTCCAAATACCCCAAGAATAATTGAAGGAATATCTGCAGTCGTAGTTGTAGTTGTTTTTGTTGTTGCGCTAGGATATTTTGCTGGAAGCCGTACATCGGTAGATGATTATGATGGATTAGTCGCTTTTGATCCACCTCATCATGATCTTGGAGTGCTGTTTCAAAATGTCCATAGAATTGCAAATTTTAAACTCGTTAACGACAGCAACGATGCCGTGGAATTGGTATCTGTTCGTACTTCATGCTCGTGTTCTGTGCCACCTGATGGTTTACAAGGCAAAGTATTGATGCCTGGTGATGTTATCAACGTGCCAATCCGTTTTGATTCTGGCGCTCGTTCTGGTAATGTGATTAGCGATTCTGACTTTAGATTGGAAAGTCGGAATTACCAAGGCAAATATTCAGTAGTTCGAGCTACGATCATTGCTGATATCGTCAAGTCTATTGCATGTGAGCCTAACCATGTGCATTTTGGAACATTGCGTCCTGGAGAAATCAGTAATAAAACGGTGGAAATCGCTTCCTATGATGATGATTCATTAGAATTAATATCTTGGAATTCTGACTTCGATTTTTTGAGCGCAAATCTTGTCAAGCGTGCATCTGGTTCATGGGTTGGAGATCTACAGCTATATGGTAAAGATGTGCAGTATGCTATTCCAGTATTTGGTGTATTGAGCATTTCTACTAGCAACGAACGAGTTCCTGTTTTAAGAATTAGTTGCTCAGCTATTATAGCTCCAGAGATTGAAGTAGTTCCAACAGGTTTAGTTTTGGTTGATAATGGCATGCCATACCATAAACTGCGTGTGAGGAGTACGAAATCGACAAGCGTACAACGCATAACCGCGAATTCACATAGGGGAAATCGGAATGTAGATCATACAGTTCGTAGTGTTGAATCTGCAAACGCATGGGCGAGCGAGCATCGCATATCACTGCGATCTGATGAGATAGACGATGCTAGTTCACTTACTGTTCATTTGGGATTTACAGGCGGAAGCGTTGAGAATGAGGCCGCTACCGTATCTGTGGGTATTCATCGCCTCTAGGTTGGAAAGTATGTTGTTATGATCACGAGCAATCGGTTGATGGGAATGTTAGCTTGCATGTTGTTCATGCTTGCTTTCGGGATAACCGTGAATGAAGCATGCGACTATCTGAGGGCATCTTCGAGCATGGAAGACTGCGTGACGAAGCCTCAGTGCGGGACATTCTTTGCGGCAAATTGTCCGGATTCTGCATTTCTGGTGGCAAGATTTCCATCGTCAAGCATTGTGACAACGAACAAAACCAACTGCGACACAAGGACGCGTGCTTGCTGGCGCACGGTCAATTGCAGAGTTGTGTTTCCGAAGCATCAAACTAACGGAATTTGTTGGCCTATTATGACGACGAGCGCATGGAATTGGGAACAAAGAAGAGAAACGGTTCCATGCGCCCCAGACAGTAGCAGCGGGAGTTGATCATATATGTATATTTTTGATTCATGAAAGATTCATGTTTAGTTGCAATTTCTCTGTTCTGTTTGTGTTTAGTTACAAATGTTTATTCTGTTTCTTCAGATACGCATCCTGATCCTCATGTCTTGTTGAATGGGGTAGCGTCAGTGCGTAATTCGGTACCACCATCATCATTAAAAATAAGGCACACGTGGTCTGATAGTGTTCATAGTGCAACAAATTACTACGATGTCGATTTTGATCATGAAATAAGGCGTTTTGAAAGCACTAGTGATAATGGAACATGGGGCATATATGACGGCAATAGAGTCAAATTGTATGATAAATCAACGCCATCAACGCCTAGAGTTATACTGTACAACGTCACGGATATGGTTAACACAGAGTTGTTGTTTGATCCACGTATTTTGGGAGGGTTGAATATAAATTTATGGACAGAAAATGCAGCAATGTTTAATATAAATACCAATGATTTTGATCTTTATAATATGGGTGTAAATAGAATCAATAATTATGATGCGTGGCATGTGCGTGTTGAATATCCAAGTGGTGATTATGTGGATTATTGGATTGATTCTGATAATTGGTTTCGCATATATCAATGTGAGGGCAATGGCAGCCGTGTTAGATCCATCTACAATAACGACAAATATCCGTGGCTACCTAGCGAAGTGATCCTAGAGATTCCGGAATTAGCCATTGTGGAAACAGTTGTTATATTGGATGCAGTTGTAAGAAGCAATGGATTTCCGAGCAATCATTGGGAATTATCCAGTATGGATATTCCTGTTGGTACAGAAATTGAAGATTATACAGCACAGAGAATGATAGGGTATTGGAATGGCGCGGATATATCAGTGGATTTTATCCCCAAAGTTGAGAAATCAAGCAAATCTAATAATACAACAGTGTATTTTGTGTTGATTGTATCAGCTTTGTTGTTGCCAATCGCGTGGTTCGGGATTGCATATGGAAAGAAGAAGCGCACAAAAACTCATAAGCATAATTGGTAAATAAGTGAATAGGAATATCAATATAAAGGTTTTGTTCTTGTATACCTTGGCTTGTGTATTTATACTAATTGGGTGCGCAAAGATCATAAATGTTTTTTATGGAGATTGGTCTGTCAATGATAATGATCCAATTATTACATTTATGCCAAGCAGTACTTTGCATTTAGTGGTAGGTATATTGGAAACAAGCTTGGCAATACTTATATTTTCTGGATTATGCAAACCATATATTACGGCAACTGGATGCGCTATATTATCTTCTTTATTTTTGTCGTATCGTATTGCAATAGAATGGGCAGATTCTAGTTCTTATTGCGGTTGCTTATCTGGATTGGATAAGTTGTTCGGGTGGAGTGCAGATAAATCGAGCATCGTATCTATGATTATATTGTGCTATATTATACTAGTCAGTTATACTATCATGATAGTGGAGATAAGGCACACTTGCAACAGCAATTCCCACTGAAATCAGGCCAAATAGCAATTGTGTGAAATTTATTTATAAATATGTTAAATACGGTCGAAAAGCGAATTTTTAAGACTGATTTCAGATAAAATTTCACTTTTTCCCTTGATCAGATGATTTATTTTGCGTTTCGCCCGAGAGACGAACGAGCTCAGAAAGCACCACTCCGAGCTCGATCTAAATCGAGTTTTTTTTTGAGGTCGCCGACTAGCGATCCCGGTCAGAATATTGCCTACTAGGTGGGGGCAGCAGGTTTAGGCACGAAGTCGAGCATCTCATACACGAGTAACTGGTAGAGGTGGTTCCAATCCGTGAGACAATGCATGCGAAGATGGCATCTGATTTCTACCCAGACTTCCTGGAGCGATTAGATCATCTGAGGCGCCCGTTTAAAGAGAGAACAGGCGATCAGTTCCGTTTAATCTACCAGCGCCGCCAGCATCGTCAAAAACAGAAAAACCGTGGTGAGATGTTCTTTTCCGTGGCCATAATTGTGCTCCAACTGGTACCCACGATTTTTCAAACTATTAAACGTATCCTCGATTTGCCACCGGCTGCGACCGGCCCGCGCTATGTTTTGAACATTGGAGTCATTGATTTCCCAATCCGTGACCCAAGAAAAAATCGCCGGCTGTTCACCCGGAGCTTGGATTTCGCACCATAAAAAATTAATTTTAAGATCGGGATTAGCTTGGTTCAGCGGCTATTGATTCACCCAGATGTACGTATACTTAACGCCAGCTTGGTCCCAACATACGAACTATAGCACGACAATTACAATGCGACACAGCGACAATTACAATGCGACACTTGGGGCACGAGGTGCAAAGTTCATTGCATCGGTCGTAGGGGGCATTCTTCCGGACGGGGTTGGGACGGTCAAGCGGAAAGAGAGAGAGTCGAACTGCTGGAGGTCAAGGGAAGCGACGAGCATCCCACGAAGGGGTTTGACGGTACAAGAAGGGACCGGCGCCGAGACGCAGCGAGCGGACTACTCGGATCCGTGAGGTGGCCATGGCTCCGATAAAAACTGCTTGGAATCCGGCTCACCGCCGTCATTGGCGTCCTGTGATCCGGATTGAGGGAGGGTGACCGGGCGAGCGGTCTTCGGGGGCGGGCGTCAATCGTCGAACCTTGCTTTGCTGGTTCGGCAACTTCGGCGGCAGGCATCCGGATTCTCTTTCTGGTGGGCGGTTGACTCACTGAGTGGTGGCGCCGGGAACGAGACCGCGGTCAAGTCGAGGATCGGGATTCCCGAGCCGTGGGAGTGGCTGGTGAGTCGGTAGTGGTGGGAAGATTGACGGGGTGAGACGGCTCGGCAGCGCCGTCGGCCCGATGATGTTCCAAAGCGGTGCGGCACCGATAGCTTTGGGTGTTGATCTCGAAGATGGTGGCGTGGTGTACGAGTCGATCGACCGCGGCGGCGGCGGTGGCTTGGTCGGGAAAGATTCGATCCCATTGGGCGAAGGGCAGATTGGCGGTGAGGAGGATGGAGCGTTGTTCGTAGCGATCGGAGATCAGTTCGAAGAGGACGGCGCTTTCTTCCCGATCGCGGTTGACGTAGGCGAAATCGTCAAGGATGAGGAGGTGGAATTTATGGAGCCGTGCGAGCAGTCCATCGAGATCGAGATTGCGTTGGGCGACCTGCAGTTTCTGGACGAGGCTGGAGGTTCCGGTGAAGAGCACCTTGAGGCCCTGGCGCCCGAGGGAGAGGCCAATGGCGGAGGCGAGGTGGCTCTCTTGCCGACGCCGGGGGGCCCGAAGATGAGGAGGTTGGCTCCCTTGCGGATCCAGCTGTCTTCGGAGGCGAAGGCCTGAACGCGTGCTTGGGGCGGGGATGGGATGAGGCTGAAATCGAAGCCTTCGAGGTTCTTGCCGGGGAGGAGTTTGGCCTGCCGGGTATGTCGGTCGATGCGTCGGTTGTCCCTTTCGGTCAATTCGAGTTCGGCGAGGGAGAAGAGAAATTTTGACGCCGGCCAACCCTCCTTGTCGGCGCGTTGAGCCAGGATCCGCCACTCGGCCTCGATGGAGGGCAGTCGCAGCTCGGAGAGCATGAGGGAAAGTCGGTCGGGATCGACGGTTTGTGGCGGAGTGGAGCGGATGGTCATGGCGAAAGGCGGTTACCGAGCAGATGGGAGTACTGACCGAGGTTGCCCACGGCGACGTCTTGCCGAGGAAGGGAAGGCTCCTGGAACGCAAAGCGTGTTCTCAGGGACTCGACATCGGGGAGGGAGCCGGTCCGGAACGATTCTTCGATGGCGTCGGCGATTTCCGCTTCGCAGCCGTTTTCGTGGGCCAAGGCAAGGAACTCGACGGTGAGACGGCACGCTTGTTTTTCGCTCACGGATTCCTTCACTTGATCGAAGAAGTGGCGATAGGCCTCTCGAGGAAAGAGATCATTGCGGTAGGTCAGACGTGCCAGAGCCATAGGTTTGCGCTTCAGGGACTGGATGACATGCCGATAATCGATGACGTTGGGACGGTGAGTCCGATGTCCGCGAGGCAGGGTTTCGATCCTCGTCGCTCCCTGGAAGAGTTCGATCCGGTCATCGAAGATGCGAGCTTTGAGCCGGTAGCCGATGAGTCGCGAAGGCACTGAGTAGTAAACCTTTCGAATGCGGCAGCCGGCGGTGCTGGTCACCGTGACCATGACCTCTTCGCAGTCGCAAGGATGCGACGGCGGCAGCGGGTTCAGCTGGCCCCGTTCGGTCTCGATGTCCTTCGCCACCCTAGCGTTTTCACGAGCGACGATTTCCGCGACGAAGGTTCGGTAGGCGTCCAGGCACTCGAAATCCCGGGATCCTCGGAGTTCCAGCTCGCCTCGAACCCGGTCCTTGAGATGACGGTGGGCGCTTTCGATGGCGCCGTTTTCGTGGGCCACGCCCCGGTTGTTGCGAGACGGTTTCATCCCGTAGTGTTCGCACAGGGCCTTGAAGCGTTCGGTCAAGTCCTCCGCTACGTCCCGGGCCAGATTGCGGAAGGCAGCGGAGAGACTGTCGGTTCGGAGCTCGTGGGGGACTCCGCCCAGTTCGGCGAAGGCACCCTGAATTCCCTCGGCCAAGGCGGTGAAGGACTCGCCGTTAATGACCACGGAGACGTATCGGTAGCACGACCATGGGAGGCGAAAGTGGAAGTACATGTGCCGGAGCGATTCTCCCCGGATGGTGACTTCCCCGGACTTCAGGTGGGTGAAGTCGGCAATGGCGAAAGTGCCGGCAGGCCTCTTCGTCTGCGGGAACATGACTTCTTTTTCCGCACCGTTTTGGGCTCGCCACGACCGAATCCGCCGTTCCAGGGTTCGACGGTAGTTCGGCTTAAATTTCGGTTCGGTGTTCAGCAAATCGTGGAACACCGTGATGGGCTTGATGTCGGGGCATCGCTTCAGAATGGGGACGACCTTGGCTTCGAAGAACGTGGCCAAGGGATCCGGACGAGTGCGCTGGGGGGGCGGAGAATCCTCCGACGGTTGGTTTTCGGTCTGTTTCCTGACTTTTTCGAGGGTCCGATAGCCCGTTGAGCGATGGATCCCGATGGCGGCGGCGGCGGACGCGACTCCTTGTTTCGGGCGCAATTGCATGAACAGTTTCTTCTGTTGAGGTGTGACTCGTCGTTTGGTCATGTTGGTTCTCCGTCCGCACACGTGGTCGTGCCGACGGGCCAACTATCCACCGATCAGAAGAACTTGCAGCCTTTCTTGGGGCAGGGTTCGGGCCACTTCGGTCGGGCTACGCCCTCCCTTTGTGGCCCGAACCCTGCCCCCCTGGGGTCCCCCAGACACCGGGGAATCCTTCCCTCCGATTTGTCGCATTGTAATTGTCGCTGTGTCGCAAAGTAATTGACGCGGAACAATACGAACCGGTGGGATTCACCCAGCAATTCCCACTGAAGAAGATAATCCAGTAAAAACAAGGATTTTCTCGATCGGGTTTTCGCCAGAAACTCCCACTAGCCCCTTAAAGGCATTGTTTTAGGGGGATTTTGTCATCGCCTTTCGTAAACTTTTTTCCAAAAAATTCAGCGAAATGCCCCAAGATGTGGTATGGTAATGTCCGGTGTGCCCTAGTTCGAGCCGTAGCCTACGGAGTCTGACCGCGAGTCAGGTGGAGTGCCTCAATCTGCAATCTCAGACCGGAAATTCGATTTCGGTCGGTCACCTGAAGAACGAAAATGTCTTGGATCCCTGGTTTCCGAAAACATTTGAATGTCGAAAGCATGCTGAAACTGGCGAAAGCACAATTCGATAAAATCAAATCGCCAGTTCAACCCCGCGAATTCACGCTGACCGATTATTTGATGTCGGCTTTGGCCTTGTTTAAACTCAAATATAAGTCTCTTTTGAAATTCGATCGGGACACTCGCCAAAACGACACGATTCGCGCCAATATGGAGCGGCTGTTCGGGGTTCCTTAAGGTGCCTTGCGACACGGCCATGCGGAAGGTTCTCGACTTGCTGGAACCCGCTCAGGTACGCCCCGTTTTCAAAGCCCTGCTGGCCTTGGTGCAACGAGGAAAGATGTTAGAAGCCTATCGGTATCTGGATGGGGCGTATTTGATTAGTATTGACGGCACGGGAGTGTTTCATTCGGAATCCGTCCACTGCGATAACTGTTGCCAAATCAAACACCGGAGTGGCAAAATCAGTTTTAGGGCTCTCGCCTAAATAACATATTTGTTCAAATGATTAAATCTTTTATCAGAATTTCATTCTGACATGTTAAAGGACGGATAATCTCTCTGGTAATCTAAAACTGATTTCCATGGTTTATTTAAAGCTGGAAGTTATCAACCCATTTAGGTCGATTCAATGGTTTTTGAGAGGCTTGATAACGGTAAATCTTAGTTTCCAATCCTTTGACAACTAACGAATTAGAATTAATTACTTTTAAAGGTTGAAAAAATGAAATATGTATGATATGATTAAGCGTGAGCGATCAGGTTGCCGTTATCAGAAAAAAATATCTGAGCTTGGAGCCAAACTTCCAAGAATTGATTAAGCGTCATTGGCTAGCATCCGAGGCAATAGCCATTGGTAGGGGTGGAATAGAAATAGTTCACGAAGCTACGGGTGCTAGCCGCACTACGATTCGAGCGGGAATTAATCAATTAAAAACGGGAGCAATTTCGGAGAAAAATCGCCAAAGGAAATCAGGAGGGGGACGGAAATTATTAACCAAACACGACAAGACTCTTTTGTCAGATCTGAATAATCTTATCGAACCTGAAACTCGAGGTGATCCTGAAAATCCGTTGCGTTGGACCTGCAAAAGTGCTGAACCAATCAAAACCAAATTAAATGAAATGGGACATCAGATAAGTGAACGCACCGTAAATCGTTTGCTCCATGAAATGGGATACAGCCTTCAAGGCAAGCAGAAGACGCTAGAAGGCAACCAGCATCCCGATCGAGACCAGCAATTTCGATATATTGAACGCAAATCTCGGAAATTCCTGAAGGAAAATGAACCCGTGATTTCGGTTGACACCAAAAAAAAGGAATTGGTGGGACAGCACAAAAATATGGGGAAAGAATGGCATCCGAATGGAAATCCTGAACTAGTCAAAATGCATGATTTCCCTGATCCAAAACTACCTAAAGCAAATCCCTATGGCGTGTTTGATATTAACACCAATACGGGTTGGGTAAGTGTAGGCACTGATCACGATACTGCGGAATTTGCGGTAGAAACTATTCGTCGATGGTGGCTAGCAATGGGACGAAAAAAACATCCCAAGGCCAAGAAGCTATTAATTACAGCTGATGGAGGAGGTTCAAATGGTAGTCGTAATAAATTATGGAAAACCGAGTTACAAAAGCTGGCTGATGAACATAGTATGGAAATATCAGTTTGTCATTTTCCACCTGGTACGAGCAAGGGTTCTCGCATAATTAAACTGTCGTTTTTTTGTGTGCGTATCAAACGTATTATTTACATTCATGAAGCTTTAATTTATAATTCCATTCACCATGAAACTTCTCTTTAGTTAAGCGCAAATCTTGCATTTGTTCATCTGTAATTTTTATGCCAGTCTGATATTTGGATTCATCTAGCTTGCAATTTATTTTCAACCCATTTTTAGTTGTTGTATTGCTAATCAAATTAACTATGGTTTCATAATTGGTTAATGGGCGTCCCCGCCAATTCATCGAAATGCATGAAAACATTCGATGTTCGATTTTATTCCACTTGCTCGTACCCGGTGGAAAATGACAAACTGATATTTCCATACTAAGTTCATCTGCCAGTTTTTGCAACTCGGTTTTCCATAATTTATTACGACTACCATTTGAACCACCTCCATCAGCCATAATTAATAGCTTTTTGGCATTGGGATGGTTTATTCGTCCCATTGATAGCCACCATCGACGAATTGTTTCTACAGCAAATTCCGCCGTATCGTGTTCAGTGCCTACACTTACCCAACCCGTATTGGTGCTAATATCATACACGCCATAGGGACTTGCTTTCGGTAGATTTGGATCGGGGAAATCATGCACTTTGACTAGTTCGGGATTTCCTTTCGGATGCCATTCGTTCCCCTCTATTTTTGTGCTGTCCCACCAGTTCCTTTTTTTTCGTGTCCACCGAAATCACGGGTTCATTTTTCTTCAGGAATTTCCGGGATTTCCGTTCAATATGTCGAAATTGCTGGTTTCGATCGGGATGCTGTTTGCCTTCTAGGGTTTTCTGATTGCCTTGAAGGCTGTATCCCATTTCATGGAGCAAATTATTTACGGTGCGTTCACTTATTTGATGTCCCATTTCATTTAATGTGGTTTTGATTTGTTCAGCACTTTTGCAGGTCCAACGCAACGGATTTTCAGGATCACCTCGAGTCTCGGGTTCGATAAGTTTATCCAGATCTGACAAAAGAGTCTTATCGTGTTCGGTTATTGATTTCCGTCCCCCTCCAGCTTTCCTTTGGCGATTTTTCTTAGGGATTGCTCCCGTTTTCAATTCATTAATTCCCGATCGAATCGTAGTGCGGCTAGCACCCGTAGCTTCGTGAACTATTTTTATTCCACCCCTACCTATGGCTATTGCCTCGGATGCTAGCCAATGACGTTTAGTCAATTCTTGGAAGATGGGTTCCAAGCTCAGATATTTTTTTCTGATAACGGCAACTTGATCGCTCACGCTTAATCATATCATACATATTTCATTTTTTCAACTTTTAAAAGTAATTAATTTCAATTCGTTGGTTGCCAAAGGATTGGCAACTAAGGATTTCCGAAATCAAGCCTTTCAAAATCCATAGAATCGACCTATATGGGCTGATAACTTCCAGCTCTAAATAAACCATCAAAATCAGTTATTAAATCACCAGAGAGATTATCCGTCAATCGACATGTCAAAATGAAATTCTGACAATAGATTTAATCATTTGAACAAGTATGTTATTAATGCGAGTGCCCAAGTGGAATAAAAATGAACATCAAATGTTTTCATATATTTCAATGAATTGGCGGGGACGCCCATTAACCAATTATGAAACCATAGTTAATTTGATTAGCAATACAACAACTAAAAATGGGTTGAAAATAAACTGTGATCTAGATGAATCCAAATATCAGACGGGCACAAAAATTACTGACGAACAAATGCAAGATTTGCGTTTAACTAAAGAGAAGTTTCATGGTGAATGGAATTATAAATTAAAGCCCCATGAATGTAAATAATACATTTGATACATACACGAAAACAGATAGTTTATTTTGGCGAGAGCCCTTATTCATCAGTTATTAGCCGCGGTCATCGTCCATCCGGCGCAAAAACAAGTGATTCCTCTGGCACCCGAACCGATCCAGCAACAAGACGGCACGAACAAAAACGACTGTGAACTCAATGCGATCAAAAGACTCCTCGCTGATTTACGTCGCGAACACCCCCATATCAATCATTGCAAAAGTAATGTCATGTAATTATATATCGAGTATCATCCAATTTAAAGTATGATTGGACCATTCCCATTTTCTTTTGGATGGATTGCATAATGTTTTGAATTTTCTGTTGCATCGTCTTTTTGTTGGGTATCATTATTTTAGCTAATCTTTGCTTTAAATGGTTCCAAACCTGCTCATCGGGATTTAATTCAGGGCTGTATGGAGGAAGATATTTCATTTCAATATTATCGTTTTCGGCTACGAACTCTTGGGTATAATCTGCTGTATGATAGCTGGCGTTATCACAAACAACAATTATTTTCCGTCCCACATCCTTAGAGAGTTTCGATAAAAACTCACAAAAACGCTGGGCATTCATTTTTCCTTTGAAAATGTTAAATATCATCCGCCCGTCAGCGGATATGGCTGAAACTAGTTTAATCGAATAGCGATCCCCGGCATCTCGAACTACCGGCGTGACACCGATTCGAGACCAAGTGGTTCCTCGATGATAATCAGCTCGGACTGACGCTTCATCCAAAAAGAGAATTAGAGCATTCTCTTGCTCAGCTCGTTGTTTCAAGCCTGGAAACATCTCCAGATACCGTTTGATTTTCTTCTGGTTTTGTTTGTAAGACTTGTGGATGGGGCGCTGGGGAGTTAAGGGTTCTCGCATAATTAAACTGTCGTTTTTTTGTGTGCGTATCAAACGTATTATTTACATTCATGGGGCTTTAATTTATAATTCTATTCACCATGAAACTTCTCTTTAGTTAAGCGCAAATTTTGCATTTGTTCATCAGTAATTTTTATGCCAGTCTGATATTTGGATTTATCTAACATGCAATTTATTTTCAACCCATTTTTAGTTGTTGTATTGCTAATCAAATTAACTATGGTTTCATAATTGGTTAATGGGCGTCCCCGCCAATTCATCGAAATGCATGAAAACATTCGATGTTCAATTTTATTCCACTTGCTCGTACCCGGAGGAAAATGACAAACTGATATTTCCATATTAAGTTCATCTGCCAGTTTTTGTAACTCGGTTTTCCATAATTTATTACGACTACCATTTGAACCACCTCCATCAGCCATAATTAATAGCTTCTTGGCATTGGGATGATTTTTTCGTCCCATTGATAGCCACCATCGACGAATAGTTTCTACCGCAAATTCCGCAGTATCGTGGTCAGTGCCTACACTTACCCAACCCGTATTGGTGCTCAGATCATACACGCCATATGGACTTGCTTTCGGTAGATTTGGATCGGGGAAATCATGCACTTTGACTAGTTCGGGATTTCCTTTCGGATGCCATTCGTTCCCCATATTTTTGTGCTGTCCCACCAGTTCCTTTTTTTTCGTGTCAACCGAAATCACTGGTTGGTTTTTCTTCAAGAATTTCCGGGATTTCCGTTCAATATGTCGAAATTGCTGGTTTCGATCGGGATGCTGTTTGCCTTCTAGGGTTTTCTGATTGCCTTGAAGGCTGTATCCCATTTCATGGAGCAAATTATTTACGGTGCGTTGACTTATTTGATGTCCCATTTCATTTAATGTGGTTTTGATTTGTTCAGCACTTTTGCAGGTCCAACGCAACGGATTTTCAGGATCACCTCGAGTCTCGGGTTCGATAAGTTTATCCAGATCTGACAAAAGAGTCTTATCGTGTTCGGTTATTGATTTCCGTCCCCCTCCAGCTTTCCTTTGGCGATTTTTATTAGGGATTGCTTCCGTTTTCAATTCATTAATTCCCGATCGAATCGTAGTGCAGCTAGCACCCGTAGCTTCGTGAACTATTTTTATTCCACCCCTACCAATGGCTATTGCCCCGGATGCTAGCCAATGACGTTTAGTCAATTCTTAAAAAATGGGTTCCAAGCTCAGATATTTTTTTCTGATAACGGCAACCTGATCGCTCACGCTTAATCATACCATACATATTTCATTTTTTCAACTTTTAAAAGTAATTAATTCCAATGCATTGATTGCCAGAGAATTGAAAACTAAAGATTTCCGTCATCAAGCCTCCCCAAAACCATAGAATCGACCTAAATGGGTTGATAACTTCCAGCTCTAAATAAACCATCAAAATCAGTTATTAAATCACCAGAGAGATTATCCGTCAATCGACATGTCAAAATGAAATTCTGACAATAGATTTAATCATTTGAACAAGTATGTTATTAATGCGAGTGCCCTAATCCCATAGAATGAAGCAATCGACTGATGGTGGAAACGTGAACCGACACCCCGAATTGTTGTTTCAATAACACTTGCATGGTTTTGAGACTCCACAGGCAAAAGTCGAATTGAAATTGCTTGGGATTTCCCATAGTCACCGCGTTGTATAACCATTGAGCCATTTCTTCTGTAATCTTACGGGGACGTCCTGATTTAGGATTGTCTTTAAGTCCTTCGTAACTCCCAGTCGAAAACCAAACGAGCCAGCGAAATACTGTGCGTGCAGACATACCCATTACACTGACAACTTCAGCTACGGTTGAGCCATTTTTAACAGCTTCTACCGCAGTTGTTCGTAGTTCATAGGTATAGTGATTACGAGAAGATTGAGTTGGTTTATCGTTCACGTCTTTATAGACATTCTCAATACAAAAAACGTTGCAAAAAAAATAAATATTTTTCATTTTTCGGATAAATAAATTCCTGATCAATTATGACATTACTTTTGCAAAGATTGATATGAAGATCATCGTGCTGCTTGATGGGCTTTATGCCGCCGGCCCAGTGATTGAACTGTTGCGGGATTACGATATGGAATATCTCATTGTGGCCAAGCGCAAAAAGCTCACGAAATTATTCGAAAAACTGGACGCCAGTTCCCAAGTCAAACTACATGTGATCATCGACAAGCAGAATATTCGGCATGAGTTCCGCTACTTGGAAGATGTGAGCCTGAACGACTCCTGGGACTATCTCAAGGTCAATCTCATTGAATACCGAGAAGTCGATGAGACGGGGAAGGTGAGATATTATAATTGTTGGATCACGGCCTTATCCGTAACCCCAGACACCTTAGAGCGTTTGATGCGTGCGGGTCGAGCTCGCTGGAAAGTGGAAAATGAAACGTTTAACACGTTGAAAAATCAAGGTTATCATTTGGAACACAATTATGGCCATGGTCACAAGCATTTGACAACCGTTTTAGCGATGATAATGTTTTTGGCCTTTTTAATTGATCAAATTGAACTCAGATGCTGCAAAGTATTTCAAGCCGCACTCGCCAAAGCGAAAAAACTCAGCTATCTTCGAATACGAATCCGCAGTCTGTTTACGGAATTCATCATTCCAAACTGGCAATCCCTCTACGATCGCATAGCCTTAGGAAACAATGCGACCCCGATAGGTATACCCGACACCAGCTGAGACCTGGCGTCGAACTTAACCGAAATTAATACGTCGATAAACCGACTGTTTTTTTTAGGAAAATAGTCGAAACGTCACCGCTATATTCTCCTCACTTGAAACTTCCTGATTATAACCACTAGAAAAGTAAAATTCGGCTTTTTTTCATCGATTGATACCAAAAACAACTTGATTCTCCTCCATTCACGTCGATGATAATCTCGTGTGACCTACTGTAAAGCCCTGGAAATTCTGCTAGTGGGAGGTTCTGGGTTTTCGCGCTGCTTTCTTTAAATATTTTCAGCATTTCTTCCAAAACTATGCTACCTTAACGGTGGTTTCGTTGTAATCGCTGTTTTTTCGTTTTTTTTCCTGACCAAAACGTGATTTGACGCTTTTTGGCCCTGGATCGGGTGCCGAAATTCGCCTTAACCCGTTCTCCCGACGTATTTTCCGGCCCGTAAAGCCATCCGAGAGGGTCTCGAGTTGTTCTCGAACTCAGGCGGCTGCGATCTGCCGGGGTCTCAGTATCCGTCCCATGTTTTGATTCCGTTCGGCGTGCCGACCGGCCTGATCCGTCGTGGAACAAGCCGATCCTCTCAACCAATCAACGAAAGGTTTTCCCTGGTGAAATTCCGCAAAAAGTTACTCAAACCCAATATCATTGGGAGGATTTGGGGGTGTTTTCGCCTCGTTCCCCGCCTATAGTGCGTCAATTACAATGCGACACCGTGACAATTACAATGCGACACTTGGGGCACGAGGCGCAAGTGTCATTGCATCGGTCGTAGGAGGCTTTCTGCCTGACGGATTTGGAACGGTCAAGCGGAAAACTGGAGGTCAAGGGAAGCGACGAGGATCCCGCGAAGGGGGGCGACGGTTCAAGGATGGACTGGCGCCGTGACGCAGCGAGCGGACTACTCGGATCCGGGAGATGACAATGGTTTCGATAAAAACTGCTTGGAAAAGAAAACTACTTGGGGAAAAGGAAGGGGGGGTTGTTTCTCGGGATCAACCTCGCGTCTGGAACGGCTCACCGCCGTCATTGGCGCCCGGTGATCTGAGTGCGCCGGATTGGGGGAGGATGACCGGGCGAGCGGCCTTCGAGGTCGGGCGTCAACCGTCGAACCTTGCTCCGCTGGTTCGGCAACATCGGGGCCGGCCTCCGGATTCTCATTCTCGTGGGCTATTGGCTCCCTGAGCGGTGGCGACGGGAACGAGGCCGTGGTCAAGTCGAGGCTCGGGATTCCCGAGCCGTGGGAGTGGCTGGTGAAGAGTCGGTTGTGGCGGGAAGGTTGACGCTGTGAGACGGCTCGGCAGCGCCGTCGGCCCGGTGATGTTCCAAAGCGGTGCGGCACCGATAGCTTTGGGTGTTGATCTCGAAGATGGTGGCGTGATGGACGAGTCGATCGACCGCGGCGGCGGCGGTGGCCTGGTCGGGAAAGATTCGATCCCATTGGGCGAAGGGCAGATTGGCGGTGAGGAGGATGGAGCGTTGTTCGTAGCGATAGGAGATCAGTTCGAAGAGGACGGCGCTTTCTTCCCGGTCGCGGTTGACGTAGGCGAAATCGTCAAGGATGAGGAGGTGGAACTTGTGGAGACGCGCGAGCAGTCCCTCGAGCTCGAGATTGCGTTGAGCGACCTGCAGTTTCTGGACGAGGCTGGAGGTTCCGGTGAAGAGCACCTTGAGGCCTTGGCGCACGAGGGAGAGGCCGATGGCGGAGGCGAGGTGGCTCTTGCCGACGCCAGGGGGGCCGAAGATGAGGAGGTTGGCTCCATTGCGGATCCAGCTCTCTTCGGAGGCGAAGGCCTGAACGCGTGCTTTGGGCGGGGACGGGATGAGGCTGAAATCGAATTCTTCGAGGTTCTTGCCGGGGAAGAGTTTGGCCTGCCGGGTATGTCGGTCGATGCGCCGGTTGTCCCTTTCGGTCAATTCGAGTTCGGCGAGGGAGAAGAGGAATTTGGACGCCGGCCAACCCTCCTTGTCGGCGCGTTAAGCCAGGATCCGCCACTCGGCCTCGATGGAGGGCAGTCGCAGCTCGGAGAGCATGAGGGAAAGTCGATCGGGATCGACGGCCTGTGGCGGTGTAGAGCGGATGGTCATGGCGAGAGGCGGTTGCCGAGCAGATTGGAGTACTGACCGAGGTTGCCCACGGCGACGTTTTGAGGAGGCATGGAAGGCTCCTGGAATGCAAAGCGAGTTCTCAGGGACTCGACGTCGGGGAGGGAGCCGGTCCGGAGCGATGCTTCGATGGCGTCGGCGATTTCCGCTTCGCAGTAGTTTTCGTGGGCCAAGGCAAGGAAATCGACGGTGAGACGGCACGCTTGTCTTTCGCTCACGGATTCCATCGCTTGATCGAAGAAGTGGCGATAAGCATCTCGAAGAAAGAGCTCATTGCGGTAGGTCAGACGTGCCAGAGCCATGGGTTTGCGCTTCAGGGACTGGATGACGTGCCGATAATCGATGACGTTGGGACGGTGGGTCCGATGTCCGCGAGGCAGGGTTTCGATCCTCGTTTCTCCCTGGAAGAGTTCGATCCGGTCATCGAAGATGCGAGCCTTGAGCCGGTAGCCGATGAGTCGCGAAGGCACTGAGTAGTAAACCTTTCGAATGCGGCAGCCGGCGGTGCTGGTCACCGTGACCATGACCTCTTCGCAGTCGCAAGGATTCGACGGCGGCAGCGGGTTCAGCTGGCCCCGTTCGGTCTCGATGTCCTTCGCCACCCTGGCGTTTTCACGAGCGACGATATCCGCGACGAAGGTTCGGTAGGCGTCCAGGCATTCGAACTCCCGGGAGCCTCGGAGTTCCAGTTCGCCTCGAACCCGGTCCTTGAGATGACGGTGCGCGCTTTCGATGGCGCCGTTCTCGTGGGCGACGCCCCGGTTGTTGCGGGACGGTTTCATCCCGTAGTGTTCACACAGGGCCTTGAAGCGCCCGGTCAAGTCCTCCGCTACGTCCTGGGCCAGATTGCGGAAGGCCGCGGAGAGACTGTCGGTTCGGAGCTCGTGTGGGACTCCGCCCAGTTCGGCGAAGGCACCCTGAATTCCCTCGGCCAAGGCGGTGAAGGACTCGCCGTTAACGACCACGGAGACGAATCGGTAGCACGACCATGGGAGGCGAAAGTGGAAGAACATGTGCCGGAACGATTCTCCCTGGATGGTGACTTCCCCGGACTTCAGGTGGGTGAAGTCGGCAATGGCGAACGTGCCGGCAGGCCGCTTCGTCTGCGGGAACATGACTTCCTTTTCCGCACCGTTTTGGGCTCGCCACGCCCGAATCCGCCGTTCCAGGGTCTGGCGGTAGTTCGGCTTGAATTCCGGTTCGGTGTTCCGCAAATCGTGGAACACCGTGATGGGCTTGATGTCGGGGCATCGCTCCAGAATGGGGATGACCTTGGATTCGAAGAACGTGGCCAGGGGATCCGGGCGAGTGCGTTGGCGGGGCGGGGAATCCTCCGACGGTTGATTTCCGGCCTGTTCCTTGGCCTGTTCGAGGGTCCGATAGCCCGTTGATCGGTGGACCCCGATGGCGGCGGCGGACGCGACTCCTTTTTTCGTGTGCAGTTGCATGAACAGTTTCTTCTGCTGAGGTGTGACTCGTCGTTTGGTCATGTTGGTTCTCCGTCCGCACACGTGGTCGTGCCGACGGGCCAACTATCCACCGATCAGAAGAACTTGCATCCTTTCCTGGGCAGGGCTCCGGCCACTTCGGTCGGGCTACGCCCTCCCTTCGTGGCCGGAGCCCTGCCCCCCCTGCAGGTCCCTCAGACACCGGGGGATCCTTCCCCCCGATTTGTCGCAAAGTAATTGTCGCGCAACACCCCGCCCCTGTCGCAAAAGCAGGTACGAGGTCACCGACCATTTGATGAGCGCGTTTGTGGCGTTGCAGCAGAAATTTTCCTCGTTACTGGACTTTGACGAAGCCACTCGAGGTCGGAAACGAAAGGTGACGAGCCGAAGAACCCGGGCTAACTTGCGCCAACGGTATCGCATCAAACGAGTGCCTTCTGATTCGGGATTACGCAAATTCCTGGATCGGATCAATCCCATTCATCTTCGATCCGCGTTCCTGGAACTGTTTCGGATGTTGCAACGAAACGGAGTGTTGAAGCGATATTGGTGAAAGGATAAGCATGATCTCGTGTCGATCGACGGCACCGGGGTTTTCTCTTCCAACCGTCTTCACTGTGAACACTGCTGTCAAAAACAACACGAAAACGGTGCGATCACCTATTACCATCAAGCCGTGGGAGCCGCCGTGGTTCATCCGGACCGGTCGGAGGTTATTCCGCTGGCACCGGAGCCGATCAGCAAGCAATTAATCGGCTCGGAAGCCGACCCGGAGGTGGGCCCGGAGGACGAGGAACTCACCGACTTTCCATGCCGGTATACGGACCGTTACCATTGGGAAAACCGCAATCAATGGCTCATCAACGATTGCGAGAGCCGAGCCATCCGGCGGCTGGTCACCAGGCTTCATCGGGAACATCCCCGCCTGAAGGTCGTCGTATTGGCCGATGGGCTTCATTCCAACGCCCCGTTTATCAAGCTCCTGAAACGGTATCGAATGTCCTTCATCATCGTCGCCAGACCCAGCAATCACGAACATTTATTCGAGCTATTTGTGAAAGCGGATGAGACCGGTGAATCCCACCGGTTCGTATGTTGGGACCAAGCTGGCGTTAAGTATACGTACATCTGGGTGAATCAACAGCCGCTGAACCAAGCTGATCCCGATCTTAAAATTAATTTTTTATGGTGCGAAATCCAAGCTCCGGGTGAACAGCCGGCGATTTTTTCTTGGGTCACGGATTGGGAAATCAATGACTCCAATGTTCAAAACATAGCGCGGGCCGGTCGCAGCCGGTGGCAAATCGAGGATACGTTTAATAGTTTGAAAAATTGCGGGTACCAGTTGGAGCACAATTATGGCCACGGAAAAGAACATCTCGCCACGGTTTTTCTGTTTTTGACGATGCTGGCGGCGCTGGTAGATCAAATGGAACTGATCGCCTGTTCTCTCTTTAAACGGGCGCGTCAGATGATCGGATCGCTCCAGGAAGTCTGGGTAGAAATCAGATGCCATCTTCGCATGCATTGTCTCACGGATTGGAACCACCTCTGCCAGTTACTCGTGTATGGGATGCTCGACTTCGTGCCTAAACCTGCTGCCCCCACCTAGTCGGAACTTTAACGCCTAATTATTAGAATTAAATCAAAAACTCCTTGATTATCAATGAATTACATGCGATATTATTAACAGACAACTTCCAATTTGTTTCCATGTAAATCCGGAGATATTTTGACTATTCACTAGTATTATGTTTGAGTTTATGCAGAATTGATGTTTCCATGTAACATCAAACGTTATGTCTTTCCATCTTGAGACCATCCCCAATCGAAGTTCTCCTCCGGCCATTCTCCTTCGAGAAGCGCGACGCGATGGAGCGAGGATCGTGCGGCGCACGATCGCCAACCTCTCCAAACTTCCGCCCGTCTTGATTGACGGCCTCAAGGCTTTGATCAAGGGAGGAATTGTCGTCAACGACCTCGACAAGGCGGTCATCATCCAACGATCTTTGCCCCATGGAAATGTCAATGCTGTGCTGGGGTTCGCTCGAAAGCTCGGGCTGGAACGGATTCTCGCTCACAAGGCCGATCGCCGACGGGATCTGGCGTTGGCGGCGATCGTCGCCCGGATGGTGCAACCCTGCTCCAAGTTGGCGACCGCTCGGTCTCTGTCTCCCGAGACCGCCGCCTCCAGCCTGAACACCGTGATGTCTTTGGGGCAGGTAACCGAAAAGGAAATGTTAGCCATGCTGGACTGGCTGGTGAAGCGTCAGTCCTGGATCGAGCGAAGCCTTGCCAAACGTCATCTCGGCGACCACACCATGATTCTCTATGACGTCTTTTCCAGCTATGTCGAGGGCAGTTCCTGTCCTTTATCAATCATTGCAAAAGTAATGTCATGTAATTATATATCGAGTATCATCCAATTTAAAGTATGATTGGACCATTCCCATTTTCTTTTGGATGGATTGCATAATGTTTTGAATTTTCTGTTGCATCGTCTTTTTGTTGGGTATCATTATTTTAGCTAATCTTTGCTTTAAATGGTTCCAAACCTGCTCATCGGGATTTAATTCAGGGCTGTATGGAGGAAGATATTTCATTTCAATACTATCGTTTTCGGCTACGAACTCTTGGGTATAATCTGCTGTATGATAGCTGGCGTTATCACAAACAACAATTATTTTCCGTCCCACATCCTTAGAGAGTTTCGATAAGAACTCACAAAAACGCTGGGCATTCATTTTTCCTTTGAAAATGTTAAATATCATCCGCCCGTCAGCGGATATGGCTGAAACTAGTTTAATCGAATAGCGATCCCCGGCATCTCGAACTACCGGCGTGACACCGATTCGAGACCAAGTGGTTCCTCGATGATAATCAGCTCGGACTGACGCTTCATCCAAAAAGAGAATTAGGGCATTCTCTTGCTCAGCTCGTTGTTTCAAGCCTGGAAACATCTCCAGATACCGTTTGATTTTCTTCTGGTTTTGTTTGTAAGACTTGTGGATGGGGCGCTGGGGAGTTAATCCCATAGAATGAAGCAATCGACTGATGGTGGAAACGTGAACCGACACCCCGAATTGTTGTTTCAATAACACTTGCATGGTTTTGAGACTCCACAGGCAAAAGTCGAATTGAAATTGCTTGGGATTTCCCATAGTCACCGCGTTGTATAACCATTGAGCCATTTCTTCTGTAATCTTACGGGGACGTCCTGATTTAGGATTGTCTTTGAGTCCTTCGTAACTCCCAGTCGAAAACCAAACGAGCCAGCGAAATACTGTGCGTGCAGACATACCCATTACACTGACAACTTCAGCTACGGTTGAGCCATTTTTAACAGCTTCACCCGCAGTTGTTCGTAGTTCATAGGTATAGTGATTACGAAAAGATTGAGTTGGTTTATCGTTCACGTCTTTATAGACATTCTCAATACAAAAAACGTTGCAAAAAAAATAAATATTTTTCATTTTTCGGATTAATAAATTCCTGATCAATTATGACATTACTTTTGCAAAGATTGATAGCGGCTTTCGGTCATAAGCGCGACGGCAAGAAAGGGAAAAAGCAAATCACTTATGGTTTGTTATGTGCCACCGATGGCTGTCCCGTGGCCGTCGAAGTCTTCGCTGGGAACACCGGTGATCCCATGACGCTCAAACGGCAGATCGATAAAATTCGCCGCCGATTCAACCTGCGGCAGGTAGCCATGGTCGGCGATCGGGGCATGATCACCACCGCCCGGATTCGTGACGAACTCCAACCTGTGGCCTTGGACTGGATTTCGGCCTTTAAATCCTCCGATATTCGTCAATTGCTCCGCGAAACTCCGAATCAGCCGGCCGCTCTTTCTTCGGCTCAGATCAAGGCCGACGAAGTGGTTGAAATCACCAGTCCCGATTATCCGTCAGAGCGTTTGATCGTCTGTCTCAATCCTCGCCTCCAAGCCGAACGAGCTCGCAAGCGTGAAGACCTCCTAAAGGATACCGAAAAGATCCTGGAAAAAATCGCTCGTCTCATACGGCAGCCGGACTCACGTCTCCAAGGCCGCGACCGGATCTTTCATCGCCTCGGCCGGGAGGTGAATCGGCGTCGGGTCGAAAAACACTTCCTGGTCACCGTTACCGATCGAAACCTGAGCTGGACTCGTAACGAGCAAAGTATTGCCGAAGAGGCTCGATTGGATGGCCTCTATGTGGTTCGTACGAGTCTCAAACCAGAAGACTTGAGCAGCCATAAGGCGGTTGAAGCTTACAAAAGTCTCTCCCAGGTGGAGCCAGCGTTTCGGGCTCTCAAGACTAACAGTCTTCAAATCCGTCCGATTTACGTCGGCACCGAGCCACATGTTCGGGGACATGTTTTCCTTTGCATGCTGGCCTGGTATGTCGAATGGCACATGCGCCAATGTCTCAGCAATTCCCACTGAAGTCAGGCCAGATAGTAATTGTGTGAAATTTATTTATAAATATGTTAAATACGCTCGAAAAACGGATTTTCAAGACTGATTTCAGATAAAATTTCGTTTTTTCCCTTGATCAGGTGATTTATTTTGCGTTTCGCCCGAGAGATGAACGAGGTCAGAACGCACCACTCCGAGCTCGATCTAAATCGAGTTTTTTTTTGAGGTCGCCGACTAGCGATCTCGGTCAAAATATCACCGACTAGGTGGGGGCAGCAGGTTTAGGCACGAAGTCGAGCATCCCATACCCGAGTAACTGGTAGAGGTGGTTCCAATCCTTGAGACGATGCATGCGAAGATGGCATCTGATTTCTACCCAGACTTCCTGGAGCGATCCGATCATCTGAGGCGCCCGTTTAAAGAGAGAGCAGGCGATCAGTTCCATTTGATCTACCAGCACCGCCAGCATCATCAAAAACAGAAAAACCGTGGCGAGATGTTCTTTTCCGTGGCCATAATTGTGCTCCAACTGGTACCCGCGATTTTTCAAACTATTAAACGTATCCTCGATTTGCCACCGGCGGCGACCGGCCCGCGCTATTTTTTGAACGTTGGAGTCATTGATTTCCCAATCCGTGACCCAAGAAAAAATCGCCGGCTTTTCACCCGGAGCTTCGATTTCGCACCATAAAAAATTAATTTTAAGATCAGGATTTTCTTGGTTCAGCGGCTGTTGATTCACCCAGATGTACGTATACTTGACGCCAGCTTGGTCCCAACATACGAACCGGTGGGATTCACCGGTCTCATCCGCTTTCACAAATAGCTCGAATAAATGTTCGTGATTGCTGGGTCTGGCGACGATGATAAAGGACATTCGATACCGTTTCAGGAGCTTGATAAACGGGGCGTTGGAATGAAGCCCATCGGCCAAGACGACGATCTTCAGGCGGGGATGTTCCCGATGAAGCCTGGTGACCAGCCGCCGGATGGCTCGGCTCTCGCAATCGTTGATGAGCCATTGATTGGTGTTTTCCCATCGGTAACGGTCAATATACCGGCATGGAAAGTCGGTGAGTTCCTCGTCCTCCGGGCCCACCTCCGGGTCGGCTTCCGAGCCGATTAATTGCTTGCTGACCGGCTCCGGTGCCAGCGGAATAACCTCCGGCTGGTCCGGATGAACCACGGCGGCTCCCACGGCTTGATGGTAATAGGTGATCGCACCGTTTTCGGGTTGTTTTTGACAGCAGTGTTCACAGTGAAGATGGTTGGAAGAGAAAACCCCGGTGCCGTCTATCGACACGAGATAGTGCTTGTCTTCCCACCAATATCGCTTCAACACTCCGTTTCGTTGTAACATCCGAAACAGTTCCAGGAACGCGGATCGAAGATGAATGGGATTGATCCGATCCAGGAATTTGCGTAATCCCGAATCAGAAGGCACTCGTTTGATGCGATACAGCCGGCGCAAGTTAGCCCGGGTTCTTCGGCTCGTCACCTTTCGTTTCCGACCTCGAGTGGCTTCGTCAAAGCCCAGTAACGAGGAAAATTTCTGCTGCAACGCCGCAAACGCGCTCATCAAATGGTCGGTGACCTCGAACCTGCTTTTGCGGCAGGGGCGGGGAACGAGGCGAAAACACCCCCAAATCCTCCCAATGATATTGGGTTTGAGTAACTTTTTGCGAAATTTCACCAGGGAAAACCTTTCGTTGAATGATTGTGAGGATCGGCTGGTTCCACGACGAATCAGGCCGGTCGGCACGCTGAACGGAATCAAAACATGGGACGGACACTGAGACCCCGGCAGATCGCAGCCTCCTGAGTTCGAGAACAACTCGAGATCCTCTCGGAGGGCTTTTCTGGCCGGAAAATACGTCGGGAGAACGGGTTAAGACGAATTTCGGCACCCGATCAAGGGCCCAAAAGCGTCAAATCACGTTTTGGTCAGGAAAAGATACGAAAAAACAGCGATTACAACGAAACCACCATTAATGTAGCATAGTTTTGGAAGAAATGCTGAAAATATTTAAAGAAATCAGCGCGAAAACCCGATTGAGAAAACCCTTGTTTTTACTGGATTTTCTTCTTCAGTGGGAATTGCTGCCAATGTCTAGCTCCGCTCCTCTTTTAAGACGATGATCCCGAAAGCGCTCGAGCCAAACGTACCTCACCGGTGCTCAACGCCAAAGTCTCCGATAGTTGTCGGGAAAAAACCCAACTAAAGCGTGCTCCGGACGGAAGGCTAATTCACAGCATGAGAACTCTGTTAAATGATTTGGGCACCCTAAATCTCCATTGGGTAACACTGCCTTCCAATCCAGACCACCCATTCACCATGACGACCAAACCTACCGCCATTTAAAAAAAAAGTTTGAGCTTCTCGAAATTGAACCGCCAAAAAATGTTGTCATGTATGTGGCAGGTTGAAATTGCAAAAAAACAAAAAAATCCCTTTTAAACTGAGCTTTTTCTAGTTTAAACCCCGTTAAAGTTCCGCCTAGTCGGCGATATTCTGACCGGGATCGCTAGTCGGCGACCTCAAAAAAAAACTCGATTTAGATCGAGCTCGGAGTGGTGCGTTCTGAGCTCGTTCGTCTCTCGGGCGAAACGCAAAATAAATCATCTGATCAAGGGAAAAAGTGAAATTTTATCTGAAATCAGTCTTGAAAATTCGCTTTTCGACCGTATTTAACATATTTATAAATAAATTTCACACAATTGCTATTTGGCCTGATTTCAGTGGGAATTGCTGGGATTCACCGGTCTCATCCGCTTTCACAAACAGCTCGAATAAATGTTCGTGATTGCTTGGTCTGGCGACGATGATAAAGGACATTCGATACCGTTTCAGGAGCTTGATAAACGGGGCGTTGGAATGAAGCCCATCGGCCAATACGACGATCTTCAGGCGGGGATGTTCCCGATGAAGCCTGGTGACCAGCCGCCGGATGGCTCGGCTCTCGCAATCGTTGATGAGCCATTTATTGCGGTTTTCCCAACGGTAACGGTCCGTATACCGGCATGGAAAGTCGGTGAGTTCCTCGTCCTCCGGGCCCACCTCCGGGTCGGCTTCCGAGCCGATCAATTGCTTGCTGATCGGCTCCGGTGCCAGCGGAATAACCGTCGACCGGTCCGGATGAACCACGGCGGCTCCCACGGCTTGATGGTAATAGGTGATCGCACCGTTTTCGTGTTGTTTTTGACAGCAGTGTTCACAGTGAAGACGGTTGGAAGAGAAAACCTCGGTGCCGTCGATCGACACGAGATCATGCTTATCCTCCCACCAATATCGCTTCAACACTCCGTTTCGTTGCAACATCCGAAACAGTTCCAGGAACGCGGATCGAAGATGAATGGGATTGATCCGATCCAGGAATTTGCGTAATCCCGAATCAGAAGGCACTCGTTTGATGCGATACAGTTGGCGCAAGTTAGCCCGGGTTCTTCGGCTCGTAACCTCAGACTTCCTGACATGACCTAACCATAGAAACGATTAAAATTCATCAAAAGCCAATAAAATCAGCTTTTTTCGAAAATTGCGGTTGACATTTCGAAATTTTGTGCTAATAATACAATTGTGCACAAATGCGAATCACGGAACTCGTTTAATTTCGATTCTCAGCCTCAAAATACGATCGTTATCGATGGCCAAATTGCGATGTCATCGCAAGACGGCATGACCTGTTATTTTTCCGATTTGGAACCGATATTTCAGCATGCCGATAAAGACCAGGCTTCGCGGCGCCTGATCATTGGCATGCTTCATGTGACGAATAAGATTTCTCAGAAACGTTTGACCGAAGTGTTTAAGGTCCATCGAAACACGGTGTCGTCTACCTCGGCTCAATTCCGTGCCAAGGGAATGGCTTCTTTCTTTGAAAAAAAAACGGGTCGAGGCCGCACAGTTCTGACTCCAAAGATCATTGAATCAGGAATTCAACTGCTAGCCGAGGGGAAGAGTCAACGCGGTGCCGCCAAGGTTCTGGGGTAATTGATTAGCGGGTTTGAACGCCATTTTGAACTAAACGATCTGACGAAAAGGATGCATTCCCATGATCAAGGATTTCATATTTCGCTTTTGTCAGGAGATGAGTGATCTCATTCCATCCGACGTCCTTGGTTGATCGTCTTGCGGCTTCAGATCAAATATCCTCGACCAACAACGTTGGCTTTCGAGTGGCATTCGATTGCCGTTCCAGCAAAATTACGGGAATAATCCCAAGCTCCATGATTTCGGAAAACCAGTGCTGAAAGCACGATAAGACCCGAGCCGGTATCAACCGAGGGTGATCGAACTGAGAACTAAAGCGCTGACGCCAACGTCTCCAAAACCGACTCCTTTTTCAGGCGAGAGGTAGCCGTGACGCTAGTGATGGCCGCCCGACTCTGAGCCCCTCTCTGATTTTTCGAGCACTGGGAAACCTTCCGAGCCTTGACGCCCGGTCGCAGAGCCCGTTCGGCTCGATTGTTGGTCGGTTCAAGTTTTGGATGGTCCAGAAATCGAAGCAACTGGCCCTTTTGATTCTGGAGCCACAAGCTATTCAGCATCTTTTGATTATCCGGATCACTCAAGGATCGTGGTCTCAGATGATGATCGAGCTTTTGTTTCAAGTCGATCACTGCCGTCTGAAATTCCTTCGCGGTCCCATGGCCTGCGAGATTCAACTCCCTCAATTCCATGGCTTGTCGAAAGACATCTTTCGTATAATTGGCGAACCACCTCCCTTTGCCAGCTTTCCGGTCGGCCAAATCGGTCAAATTTCGTTGCCGGTGAGCCAGGCATCTTTGCTGGGGCACGGAATCAAAGCTCTGAGGTTGGTAACTCGTAAAACCGTCAACGACCACGATTCCCCGAAACGAAGGATCGATCACTTGGGCCACCTCGGCCGCACGATGATGCCGTTCAATTTGATAATAAATCGCCTTCTCGTTGCAAAACGTCATCAAAAAATGGGGGGTTCCCCCGACTTTCCAACCGGTATCGTCCGTGTGAATGATATCCGCTTGAGCCAGTTCCGCCTTGATTTCCTGAGCCAGTTCGCCAAGTTTCCCTTGCTCCGCCGCCTTCAGAGCCTTCTGGGTGATCGCACTTTGGGTCACGGGGATCTGGAGATAATCGTTGAGCACCTTCTCCGTCTGGCGTAATGACATTCCCGAATCGTAATGCAAGGCCAACGCCAAAGCATAGACTCGGGAGCCAATCCGATGAGCCGTCGCTCCAAACTGATCCTTCGCTAATTCAGGATGTGTGCCCCGGACCTTGTGTCCGCATCCCGTGCACTCCGCAACCTCAATCGAAAAGTATTTGATCACTCGGCCAATGAGTCGGGGCAGATCAATCGTCGTCGCAGTTTCCGAGGCTTGTCGCTCAAGTTTCGCCCCGCACTTCGGACAGGCCTCGGTATCCAGGGAAGCCTGAAACCCTTGGATTTCATCCGGTTCTTGGGGCTCCGGCGCTGGTTTATGGCGAAACTTTCCTTGCCCAGGTTTGCGACCGGGCTTTTGGGGGTTTTCTTTGCGTTTGCCCTTGGAAAAAGGGGTAGCCGAACGATGGTTTTCTCTCTCTGACGTTTCCAGTTGTTGCCGCAAATCCTGGTTTTCTTGTTTCAATTGGTCGGCAATCTCGAAATCTGCCGAGAGCGATGCGGGATCAGTTTGGCAACCACAGGAGCCGATCTGTTGTTGCAAATCTCGGATCAATTGCCGCAATTTCCGATTAACGTTCCGTAATTTCTGATTCTGTTGCTGCAATTTCTGAGATTCCGCTTCCAGCGTCTCCACGCGCTGCATCGCAAGCTCAAGAGCCTTAACCAATTCCGCTGGATCCGCTTCGTGCAGTCGATGAGGATCAATCCCCGGCATGTTGCCTATTATAGCCTCATTTAAAAAAAAAGTCAAGTCGAACCTCGAAATTCCTTGAAAAAACCCCATTTTAACCCGCTAATCAATTACGTTCTGGGAATCAATCCGGTCACCTTTCATTTGGGTTGTAAAGCGGGACTGATTCAAGTGCCGTCAAAGCCTTTGAAGACGGAGGCTCTCGAAACCGAGAAAAAGCTGGCTAAGGCCACGGAACGTTCCGAACGAAATACCAAGGACCAGCAGACGTCGAGAGGTCGTGCGACTCATGACGTGATGGGGCGTCAGTTGGCTGCCAAGGGGAAATTGGCGGCGGCAAAGCCTACTTTCGACAAGGCCCATAAAGCCGTGGAAAACGGTGGCGTCCTAACCGCCTTGCCGATCTTGATTCAAGAAGGATTGCATCATGGGGTCAACGAATATCTGAAGCTTTCGAAAGGTTAGGAGGTGTCGCAAAATAACTTGAAATATTATTCGACATGTGTTATAGTATATTTGTATGAAAAACATCAATGCAAATTGGATCAAATTTGAAAAAACTCTCAGTGAATTTCAAAAAAGATGGCTGGCTGGATTGTTGGCAATGGAAATTGGGTATGGAGGAGTTAACGAAGTGGCTGAGGCAATGAAAATATCTCCAACCACAGTGATCAAAGGTAAAAAAGAAGTTACCGGTCAAATGGATCTTTCCACGGATAGAATTAAAAACGTTGGGGGTGGACGAAAAAACTCGCTAGATAACAATAAATTAATTAAAAGTCTTGATGATATCTTATTTAAATCCACTGGTGGAGATCCAATGAATGCACTCATATGGACGAGCAAATCGTGTCGAATAATTGCAGAAGATATTTCAAAATCAGGACATGTTATAGATCACTCGACTGTTCATCGATTATTACAAGCTAAAGGATACTCTCTTCAGTCGAATAGAAAGGAATTATCCCGAGAGAATAATCCAGATAGAAACAGACAGTTTGAAATCATTAACAGCAAGATAGAATCATTTATTAAAAAAGGGTTCCCCGTAATTTCAGTTGATACTAAAAAGAAAGAAATCGTGGGAAACTTCAAGAATCACGGGGAAATATGGCGAAAAAAATGAGATCCCTTGCTGGTGGAAGATCATGATTTTTTATTGAGAGGAATAGGAAAAGCCGTTCCGTATGGTACTTATGATATTCAAAAAAATAATGGATTTGTTAATGTTGGAATATCTACAGATACTGCCGAATTTGCAGTTAATAGTATTAAAAAATGGTGGAGTGAGTTCGGAATTGATAACTATCCAAACGCTCAAGAAATCATGATTTGTGCTGATGGTGGAGGAAGCAATTCTAGTAACAACAGGTTGTGGAAATATAGTCTTCAGAAAATCTCTGATCAAACAGGATTGAAAATTTCAGTAGCACATTATCCTCCAGGAACCTCAAAATGGAATAAAATCGAACATCGAATGTTTTCGTATATTAGTTCTCATTGGAAAGGCAGACCGCTAGAAAGCTTCGAATCGGTAGTAAATCTTATTGGTTCAACAACAACAATAACCGGTTTAAAAATAAAAGCAAAACTAGATAAAAGACAATATAAAAAGGGAAAAATTGTTACCGATGAACAATATGCACAGATTAATATTGAAAGGGGCAAAACATTACCAAAATGGAACTATACAATTTGTCCGACAAAATAAAAACTATTTCAACTTATTTTGCGACACCTCCTTATTACGGCGTGACGACGATTTTGAATTTTCTCGCCTTTCTCAGTTTGGCCAGGGTTCGGAATCCTGAAGCTATCCGCTATGAAGCCCCGGGCGAATGGGGAATTAGGGTTCTCGCATAATTAAACTGTCGTTTTTTGTGTGCGTATCAAACGTATTATTTACAATCATGGGGCTTTAATTTATAATTCCATTCACCATGAAACTTCTCTTTAGTTAAGCGCAAATTTTGCATTTGTTCATCAGTAATTTTTATGCCAGTCTGATATTTGGATTTATCTAACATGCAATTTATTTTCAACCCATTTTTAGTTGTTGTATTGCTAATCAAATTAACTATGGTTTCATAATTGGTTAATGGGCGTCCCCGCCAATTCATCGAAATGCATGAAAACATTCGATGTTCAATTTTATTCCACTTGCTCGTACCCGGAGGAAAATGACAAACTGATATTTCCATATTAAGTTCATCTGCCAGTTTTTGCAACTCGGTTTTCCATAATTTATTACGACTACCATTTGAACCACCTCCATCAGCCATAATTAATAGCTTCTTGGCATTGGGATGATTTTTTCGTCCCATTGATAGCCACCATCGACGAATAGTTTCTACCGCAAATTCCGCAGTATCGTGGTCAGTGCCTACACTTACCCAACCCGTATTGGTGCTCAGATCATACACGCCATATGGACTTGCTTTCGGTAGATTTGGATCGGGGAAATCATGCACTTTGACTAGTTCGGGATTTCCTTTCGGATGCCATTCGTTCCCCATATTTTTGTGCTGTACCACCAGTTCCTTTTTTTTCGTGTCAACCGAAATCACTGGTTGGTTTTTCTTCAAGAATTTCCGGGATTTCCGTTCAATATGTCGAAATTGCTGGTTTCGATCGGGATGCTGTTTGCCTTCTAGGGTTTTCTGATTGCCTTGAAGGCTGTATCCCATTTCATGGAGCAAATTATTTACGGTGCGTTCACTTATTTGATGTCCCATTTCATTTAATGTGGTTTTGATTTGTTCAGCACTTTTGCAGGTCCAACGCAACGGATTTTCAGGATCACCTCGAGTCTCGGGTTCGATAAGTTTATCCAGATCTGACAAAAGAGTCTTATCGTGTTCGGTTATTGATTTCCGTCCCCCTCCAGCTTTCCTTTGGCGATTTTTATTAGGGATTGCTTCCGTTTTCAATTCATTAATTCCCGATCGAATCGTAGTGCAGCTAGCACCCGTAGCTTCGTGAACTATTTTTATTCCACCCTTACCAATGGCTATTGCCTCGGATGCTAGCCAATGACGTTTAGTCAATTCTTGGAAGATGGGTTCCAAGCTCAGATATTTTTTTCTGATAACGGCAACCTGATCGCTCACGCTTAATCATACCATACATATTTCATTTTTTCAACTTTTAAAAGTAATTAATTCCAATGCATTGATTGCCAGAGGATTGAAAACTAAAGATTTCCGTCATCAAGCCTCCCCAAAACCATAGAATCGACCTAAATGGGTTGATAACTTCCAGTTCTAAATAAACCATCAAAATCAGTTATTAAATCACCAGAGAGATTATCCGTCAATCGACATGTCAAAATGAAATTCTGACAATAGATTTAATCATTTGAACAAGTATGTTATTAATGCGAGTGCCCTTATCCTGGGCTTGGACCGATGCCCTGAAGTTAAGACCTTGCGAGGGAAATTATCAATCTTTGCAAAAGTAATGTCATAATTGATCAGGAATTTATTAATCCGAAAAATGAAAAATATTTATTTTTTTTTGCAACGTTTTTTGTAATTGATTAGCGGGTTTGAACGCCATTTTGAACTAAACGATCTGACGAAAAGGATGCATTCCCATGATCAAGGATTTCATATTTCGCTTTTGTCAGGAGATGAGTGATCTCATTCCATCCGACGTCCTTGGTTGATCGTCTTGCGGCTTCAGATCAAATATCCTCGACCAACAACGTTGGCTTTCGAGTGGCATTCGATTGCCGTTCCAGCAAAATTACGGGAATAATCCCAAGCTCCATGATTTCGGAAAACCAGTGCTGAAAGCACGATAAGACCCGAGCCGGTATCAACCGAGGGTGATCGAACTGAGAACTAAAGCGCTGACGCCAACGTCTCCAAAACCGACTCCTTTTTCAGGCGAGAGGTAGCCGTGACGCTAGTGATGGCCGCCCGACTCTGAGCCCCTCTCTGATTTTTCGAGCCCTGGGAAACCTTCCGAGCCTTGACGCCCGGTCGCAGAGCCCGTTCGGCTCGATTGTTGGTCGGTTCAAGTTTTGGATGGTCCAGAAATCGAAGCAACTGGCCCTTTTGATTCTGGAGCCACAAGCTATTCAGCATCTTTTGATTATCCGGATCACTCAAGGATCGTGGTCTCAGATGATGATCGAGCTTTTGTTTCAAGTCGATCACTGCCGTCTGAAATTCCCTCGCGGTCCCATGGCCTGCGAGATTCAACTCCCTCAATTCCATGGCTTGTCGAAAGACATCTTTCGTATAATTGGCGAACCACCTCCCTTTGCCAGCTTTCCGGTCGGCCAAATCGGTCAAATTTCGTTGCCGGTGAGCCAGGCATCTTTGCTGGGGCACGGAATCAAAGCTCTGAGGTTGGTAACTCGTAAAACCGTCAACGACCACGATTCCCCGAAACGAAGGATCGATCACTTGGGCCACCTCGGCCGCACGATGATGCCGTTCAATTTGATAATAAATCGCCTTCTCGTTGCAAAACGTCATCAAAAAATGGGGGGTTCCCCCGACTTTCCAACCGGTATCGTCCGTGTGAATGATATCCGCTTGAGCCAGTTCCGCCTTGATTTCCTGAGCCAGTTCGCCAAGTTTCCCTTGCTCCGCCGCCTTCAGAGCCTTCTGGGTGATCGCACTTTGGGTCACGGGGATCTGGAGATAATCGTTGAGCACCTTCTCCGTCTGGCGCAATGACATTCCCGAATCGTAATGCAAGGCCAACGCCAAAGCATCGACTCGGGAGCCAATCCGATGAGCCGTCGCTCCAAACTGATCCTTCGCTAATTCAGGATGCGTGCCCCGGACCTTGTGTCCGCATCCCGTGCACTCCGCGACCTCAATCGAAAAGTATTTGATCACTCGGCCAATGAGTCGGGGCAGATCAATCGTCGTCGCGGTTTCCGAGGCTTGTCGCTCAAGTTTCGCCCCGCACTTCGGACAGGCATCGGTATCCAGTGAAGCCTGAAACTCTTGGATTTCATCCGGTTCTCGGGGCTCCGGCGCTGGTTTATGGCGAAACTTTCCTTGCCCCGGTTTGCGACCGGGCTTTTGGGGGTTTTCTTTGCGTTTGCCCTTGGAAAAAGGGGTAGCCGAACGATGGTTTTCTCTCTCTGACGTTTCCAGTTGTTGCCGCAAATCCTGGTTTTCTTGTTTCAATTGGTCGGCAATCTCGAAATCTGCCGAGAGCGATGCGGGATCAGTTTGGCAACCACAGGAGCCGATCTGTTGTTGCAAATCTCGGATCAATTGCCGCAATTTCCGAATAACGTTCCGTAATTTCTGATTCTGTTGCTGCAATTTCTGATTTTCCGCTTCCAGCGTCTCCACGCGCTGCATCGCAAGCTCAAGAGCCTTAACCAATTCCGCTGGATCCGCTTCGTGCAGTCGATGAGGATCAATCCCCGGCATGTTGCCTATTATAGCCTCATTTAAAAAAATGTCAAGTCGAACCTCGAAATTCCTTGAAAAAACCCCATTTTAACCCGCTAATCAATTACCGTTTTTTGTATTGAGAATGTCTATAAAGACGTGAACGATAAACCAACTCAATCTTCTCGTAATCACTATACCTATGAACTACGAACAACTGCGGTAGAAGCTGTTAAAAATGGCTCAACTGTAGCTGAAGTTGTCAGTGTAATGGGTATGTCTGCACGCACAGTATTTCGCTGGCTCGTTTGGTTTTCGACTGGGAGTTACGAAGGACTCAAAGACAATCCTAAATCAGGACGTCCCCGTAAGATTACAGAAGAAATGGCTCAATGGTTATACAACGCGGTGACTATGGGAAATCCCAAGCAATTTCAATTCGACTTTTGCCTGTGGAGTCTCAAAACCATGTAAGTGTTATTGAAACAACAATTCGGGGTGTCGGTTCACGTTTCCACCATCAGTCGATTGCTTCATTCTATGGGATTAACTCCCCAGCGCCCCATCCACAAGTCTTACAAACAAAACCAGAAGAAAATCAAACGGTATCTGGAGATGTTTCCAGGCTTGAAACAAAGAGCTGAGCAAGAGAATGCCCTAATTCTCTTTTTGGATGTTTTTGGATGAAGCGTCAGTCCGAGCTGATTATCATCGAGGAACCACTTGGTCTCGAATCGGTGTCACGCCGGTAGTTCGAGATGCCGGGGATCGCTATTCGATTAAACTAATTTCAGCCATATCCGCTGACGGGCGGATGATATTTAACATTTTCAAAGGAAAAATGAATGCCCAGCGTTTTTGTGAGTTCTTATCGAAACTCTCTAAGGATTCTCGCAAATATAAATTATCCGTATTCTCGTGTGTATCTAACGTATTATTATCATTCATGGGGTTTCAATTTATAATTCCATTCACCATGAAACTTATCTTTAGTTAAGCGCAAATCTTGCATTTGTTCATCTGTAATTTTTATGCCAGTCTGATATTTGGATTCATCTAGCTTGCAATTTATTTTCAACCCATTTTTAGTTGTTGTATTGCTAATCAAATTAACTATGGTTTCATAATTGGTTAATGGGCGTTCCCGCCAATTCATCGAAATGCATGAAAACATTCGATGTTCGATTTTATTCCACTTGCTCGTACCCGGTGGAAAATGACAAACTGATATTTCCATACTAAGTTCATCTGCCAGTTTTTGCAACTCGGTTTTCCATAATTTATTACGACTACCATTTGAACCACCTCCATCAGCCATAATTAATAGCTTTTTGGCATTGGGATGGTTTATTCGTCCCATTGATAGCCACCATCGACGAATTGTTTCTACAGCAAATTCCGCCGTATCGTGTTCAGTGCCTACACTTACCCAACCCGTATTGGTGCTAATATCATACACGCCATAGGGACTTGCTTTCGGTAGATTTGGATCGGGGAAATCATGCACTTTGACTAGTTCGGGATTTCCTTTCGGATGCCATTCGTTCCCCTCTATTTTTGTGCTGTCCCACCAGTTCCTTTTTTTTCGTGTCCACCGAAATCACGGGTTCATTTTTCTTCAGGAATTTCCGGGATTTGCCTTCAATATGACGAAATTGCTGGTCTCGGTCGGGATTCTGCTTGCCTTCTAGGGTTTTTTGGTTTCCTTGAAGACTGTATCCCATTTCATGGAGCAAATGATTTACGGTGCGTTCACTTATCTTATGTCCCATTTCATTTAATTTGGTTTTGATTTGTTCAGCGCTTTTGCAGGTCCAACGCAACGGATTTTCAGGATCACCTCGAGTCTCGGGTTCGATAAGTTTATCCAGATCTGACAACAGAGTCTTATCGTGTTCGGTTAATAATTTCCGTCCCCCTCCTGCTTTCCTTTGGCGATTTTTCTTAGGGATTGCTCCCGTTTGTAATTCATTAATTCCCGATCGAATCGTAGTGCGGCTAGCACCCGTAGCTTCGTGAACTATTTTTATTCCACCCCTACCTATGGCTATTGCCTCGGATGCTAGCCAATGACGTTTAGTCAATTCTTGGAAGATGGGTTCCAAGCTCAGATATTTTTTTCTGATAACGGCAACTTGATCGCTCACGCTTAATCATATCATACATATTTCATTTTTTCAACTTTTAAAAGTAATTAATTTCAATTCGTTGGTTGCCAAAGGATTGGCAACTAAGGATTTCCGAAATCAAGCCTTTCAAAATCCATAGAATCGACCTATATGGGCTGATAACTTCCAGCTCTTAATAAACCATCGAAATCAGTTTTTAAATTACTAGAGAAATTATCCGTCAATCAACATGTCAAATTGAAATTCTGACAAAAGATTTAATCGTTTGAACGAGTATGTTATTTATGCGAGAGCCCTAAGGATGTGGGACGGAAAATAATTGTTGTTTGTGATAACGCCAGCTATCATACAGCAGATTATACCCAAGAGTTCGTAGCCGAAAACGATAGTATTGAAATGAAATATCTTCCTCCATACAGCCCTGAATTAAATCCCGATGAGCAGGTTTGGAACCATTTAAAGCAAAGATTAGCTAAAATAATGATACCCAACAAAAAGACGATGCAACAGAAAATTCAAAACATTATGCAATCCATCCAAAAGAAAATGGGAATGGTCCAATCATACTTTAAATTGGATGATACTCGATATATAATTACATGACATTACTTTTGCAATGATTGATACGCCATCTGTCCGAAAACGAATGGTCGGTTCGGACTTGGCAAAAGAACGTGTTCCGTGATTGGATGAACCAACCGCAGAATGCCGCGGCGACTTTGTTAGTCGATGGGCATTCTAAGGTTGATACCGGTCGCCGGGGAAATCTTCCCAAGCACTATGTCTCGCGAGAGAAGCTATGTCTTCCCGCTACGGCGGGTTATTGGCTTGATGCCTTGGGAGGCAGTCCTTTGATGTGCCTGCATCAAGCTCTCGACCCCAAAATGGTGGCAATGATCGAACAAGTGATCGTCCCGGAATTGAGACAGAACGGGAAAGTGGGAGAACCGGGTCCTGACCTGACCCGAACCACTTCGATTGATCCCTCGGTTACTTTAGTATTCGATCGCGAAGGATGGTCTCCGAAATTATTTGAGAATCTAGCCAAAGCCGGCATCGCGGTGATTACTTGGACCAAGAATCGGCAAAGCGAAGATTGGTCGGCAACCGCCTTCCGGGAAACCGAAGTCCCCCGGTACGGCCCGGCGGAAACTCTCACGAGAAAAATGTGGTTGGCCGAACAAACCATGCCACTAACCAAACGCCTGAACGTCAAGGAAATCAGAAGACGGCTTGAAGATGGCAGGCAGTTGTCAATGGTGACTGCCCATCCGACTCTGTCGAGGCCCCAAGTCGCTGGAGCAATGTTTTCAAGGTGGTCTCAAGAAAACTTCTTTAAATATATGCGACAAGAATTTAATTTGGATTCCTTAACCACTCAGGGTCTCGAAGAAATCGATCCTGAAGCCCGAGTCGTCAATCCCGAAGCTCGACAACTGAACAAAGAAATGAAACTAACCAAGCTTCGGCCAGGCCGACTCAGAAATCGATTGGCTGAACCGGCTTTGTCAAGAAACGTTCGAATGAAATATGAATCTGAATCAGCCCAAGCCGAATCCGAAGCGCAAACCTTAAAAACAAAGCTCGAAGCAACCCCGACGCACGTCAAAAATGGACAGTTATCAGAACCACTGCAAACCTTGCCGTCCGTCGATCGATTAATCTATGATACGATCCGGATGATGGCTTATCGAACCGAAGTACGAATGATGAGCCCGATTATCCTGGCTCAAGGAAAAAAGCGCAACGCTCGCAAACTGCTTCAAGCTTTATATCGGGCCAAAGCCAATATTATTCCTGAAGATCAAGCGAAGTCATTACGGGTTCAAGTTCTTGGGCTTGGCAGTACTGGATTAGATCAAGCGCTCAACGGATTATTTTCCGAATTGAATGGATTAGGCGCGACTTATCCTGGGACAGATCTTCGAATGATTTATGAACTCGCGAATTGAAAATAATGCACAAAACAAATTTAGCAAGGTCAGGAAGTCTGAACCTTTCGTTTCCGACCTCGAGTGGCTTCGTCAAAGCCCAGTAACGAGGAAAATTTCTGCTGCAACGCCACAAACGCGCTCATCAAATGGTCGGTGACCTCGTACCTGCTTTTGCGACAGGGGCGGGGAACGAGGCGAAAACACCCCCAAATCCTCCCAATGATATTGGGTTTGAGTAACTTTTTGCGGAATTTCACCAAGGAAAACCTTTCGTTGATTGGTTGTGAGGATCGGCTGGTTCCACGACGGATCAGGCCGGTCGGCACGCCGAACGGAATCAAAACATGGGACGGACACTGACACTGAGACCCCGGCAGATCGCAGCCGCCTGAGTTCGAGAACAACTCGAGACCCTCTCGGATGGCTTTTCTGGCCGGAAAATACGTCGGGAGAACGGGTTAAGGCGAATTTCGGCACCCGATCCAGGGCCAAAAAGCGTCAAATCACGTTTTGGTCAGGAAAAGATACGAAAAAACAGCGATTACAACGAAACCACCGTTAAGGTAGCATAGTTTTGGAAGAAATGCTGAAAATATTTAAAGAAAGCAGCGCGAAAACCCGATCGAGAAAACCCTTGTTTTTACTGGATTTTCTTCTTCAGTGGGAATTGCTGGTAGTTGGGGGCCTCCGGGAAGCGAAAGATTTCGAGTGATCGGTCTCCTCCAGGGACTTTCGGCAGATTGGGATCATCGCCCAACCAGGGAAGAACTATTGGAGATGAACGATCCGAACCGACCGAGACCAGATCCCCCCGAGTTAGATGACGATCCGAATCTGCTTCGGGAAATGATACGCCAACAGGCGCAACAGATCAGGGAAGAGGAAGTCGCGGCTTTGATCGGGGCGGCGTCAGGCGAAAATAATCCCGAACGCACCACCTGGCGCAACGGCTATCGAGCTCGAGCTTGGAAGACGCGGGCCGGTGAAGTGGAGTTGCCGATCCCCAAATTGCGCCACGGCAGTTACTTTCCCTCCTTTCTGACCCCGCTCCGGCTCTCGGAAGCCGCGTTGACTTCGGTTATTCAGGAAGCCTGCGTGCCAGGGATCTCGACGCGCAACGTCGATCGCCTGGTGCAAGCCATGGGCTTGAGCGGTGTCAAGCGCAGCGAAGTTTCCCGCCAGTGCCAGGAACTCGATACTCGTGTGGGATCGTTCTTGGACCGACCGCTCGAAGGCCAGTGGCCGTTTCTTTGGTTGGACGCCACTTACGTCAAGATTCGGGAAAACGGTCGCATCGTTTCGGTGGCCGCTACTCTGGCGCTGGGCGTCAACGACCAGGGCCGTCGCGAGGTGCTGGGACTCGAAATCGGCTGCAGCGAAGCGGAAACGTTCTGGACCGATTTCCTCCGGAAACTGCTACGCCGTGGACTTCGCGGCGTGCCATTGGTAATCTCCGATCACCATCAAGGATTGGAGGCTGCCATTCAGCGCACGCTGGCCACTTCGTGGCAACGTTGCCAAGTGCACTTCTTGCGTAATCTCCTGGCTTATGTTCGCAAAGGCGAGCGAGCGGCGATCGGAAGCCAGGTTCGCACCGTTTTCGCCTTTCGGCAACGAGCCTCGGCTCAACGACAATGGGGCAAGATCGCCGAGGAATTGAGGAGCCGGTTTCCCAAGGTCGCCCGACTGAGGGACGAGGCCGAATCGGAAGTTCTTGCCTATCTTTCCTACCCCGAAAGCCTGCACGCCAAAATCTGCAGCACCAATCCGATCGAACGCTTGAACAAGGAAATCAAACGCCGCTCCCGAACCGTCGAAATCTTTCCCTGCGAGTCCGCCATCCTCCGCTTGGTCGGGGCCCTGTTGATCGAGCAGAACGACGAATGGGCCGTGGCGCGAAGTTATCTGAACCTCGCGGATCTGGCTCGGGTTTGCGACGCCGACAAGACCGATCCGGAGCCGGATCGCCAGTGACCCGACCGCCGGCGAAACCGGTAATCGCTCTCAGGTTCGACTTGCCGTCATCCCGGAGCGCGTTCAGAGTCTCGGCACTTAGTCAGAGAACCAAAATCTCCGAAACCACCCCGAGATGACGACCGACACTCTATCGGCTTGGCTAACGCAAGTCAAGCTGCCGACGTGCAATTTCCTTCAAGAACTGATGAGTTGCACGTTGAATTGGATCATGGAAGAGGAAGTGGCCACTCTCATCGGCGCCCGGCCTCATGAGCGCCGTTCCCAACGATCCAATCAACGCAACGGCTATCGGAAACGGGGCTGGAAAACCTGCGTCGGCTACCTCGAATTGCTGATTCCCAAGCTCCGGAAAGGCAGCTACTTTCCCCAGTTCCTGACCCGGCGCCGTCTCGTCGAAGAGACCTTGCTCGGCGTCGTTCGGGAGGCTTGGGTGCCGGGCGTTTCCACTCGAAGCATGAAGCGACTCGCCGAAGCGCTGGGCACGCCGAACCTCTCTCGCAGCCAAGTGTCCCGAATCTGCCGGGAACTCGATCAACGGGTTCAAGAGTTTCGCCAACGCCCGATCGAGGGCGACTGGATGTTTCTCTGGCTCGACGCCACCTATTTGAAAATCCGTCGCGACGGACACGTCCAGTCAGTCGCCGTTTTGATCGCCTTGGGAGTCGATTTGGAAGGACGCCGCGAGGTGTTGGGGTTGGAGGTCGTTTCCGGTGAATCCCGGCAAAGCTGGTCCGAGTTCCTCCGCTCGTTGCAGCACCGCGGTTTGAAACCGGTCCGGCTGATCATCTCCGACGAACACGAAGGCCTCAAGGCCGCGATCGCCGCCGTGATGCCTTCGCGGCGACAACGTTGCCGAGTGCATTTCATGCGGAATGTGCTGGCGCATGTCCCCCGGAGCGATCAAGCCCGAGTCGCCGAACTGATCCGATCCGCGTTCCGAACGGACGAGCCCGAAACCCCGGCGAATCCCGCCCCCTCCGAGGCGAATCGACCGAGCGAATCCCCGTGCCGTTGGCAACAGGTAGCCGCTCAATATTCCCAGGTCTCGGAAACGATGATCCAGGCCCAAAACGATGTCTTAGCTTATCAGCAGTTTCCCCTCGCTTGGCAGAACCAACTTCACAGCACCAATCCGATCGAACGACTCAACCGGGAAATCAAACGGCGCACGGATTCCGTAGGTGTCTTTCCTGACGTCGGCTCGATCCTTCGCCTCGTGGGCACCTTGCTCCTGCAGTAAAACCGCCAGTGGCAGCACGAGAAACACTACTTGGATCCCGGAGCGATCCGAGAAATCGTCGCCGGCGCTTGACCGTTCGCCGCTAGCGGGGGTGGCCCCGTCAATCGGAGAGGCGCTGAGATGGTCCGCACTCTCAGATTCCTTTCCTGGGAAGGCGTGTTTCCAGGTACTTTTTTTTTCAAGTAGCGTTTAAGGGACGCGTGGTGGAATTGACCACCGCTATGCACCGAAATGTCTCCTCTCGGGCATGATGCGATCCGGAGTTGGCTTATCCTGCCAGATTGCAGGCGAAGGACCCCAGAATAGCTCTCCTGATCTCTTCCGAGTCCCTTGCTTGACTCATCCCAGGAAACGCGGGACCAAGGGCCGTAGGCGAGCCCTGAACGGGACGAGTGTTGCGACCGCAGGTCGTCACGCGCGACACCCGCAAAACGTATTTCGGGCTCCCGAAAAAAAGTCTTGTCCCTCGTCCAGATTTCGACATCATGTCTCGAAATCCCAACGCGAGTCTGGGTGGCAATCGTGGTGATCCAGATTCTGCCGAGGAGCCCGAACCGAGCTGCTCTGCCGAAGGGTTAGTTACGCCACTACTTGGGACTCAATCGATCCCGTCGTTCCATTGCAAAACGAAAATCAGAAATTGCGGCAATTGATCCGAGATTTGCGACAACAGATCGGATCCTGTGGTTGCCAAACTGATCCAATATCGCCTTCGGCAGATTTCGAGATCGCCGACCAATTGGAACGAGAAAATCAGGATTTGCGGCAACAACTGGAAGCATCCGAGAGAGAAAACCATCGTTCGGCCACCCCTTTTTCCAAGGGTAACCACAAAGAAAACCCCCGGAAGTTCGGTCGCAAACCGGGGCAAGGAAAGTTTCGCCATAGACCAGCGCCGGAGCCCCGAGAACCGGATGAAATCCAAGAGTTTCAGGCTTCACTGGATTCCGAGGCCTGTCCGAAGTGCGGGGCGAAACTGGAACGACAGGCCTCGGAAACCGCGACGACGATTGATCTGCCCCAACTCATTGGCCGAGTGATCAAATACTTTTCGATTGAGGTTGCGAAGTGCACGGGATGCGGACACAAGGTCCGGGGCACGCATCCTGAATTAGCGAAGGATCAGTTTGGAGCGACGGCTCATCGAATTGGCCCCCGAATCTATGCTTGGGCGTTGGCCTTGCATTACGATTCGGGGATGTCATTGCGCCAGGTGGAGAAGGTGATAAACGATTATTTCCAGATCCCCGTGACCCAAAGCGCGATCACCCAGAAGGCTCTGAAGGCGGCGGAGCAAGGGGAAATTAGCGAACTGGCTCGGAAAATCAAGGCGGATCTGGATCAAGCGGATATCGTTCACACGGACGATACCGGTTGGAAAGTCGGAGGAATCAACCATTTTTTGATGACGTTTTGCAACGAGAATGCAGTTTATTATCAAATTGAACGGCATCACCGTGCGGTCGAGGTGGCCCAAGTGATCGATCCTTCGTTTCAGGGAATCGTGGTCGTTGACGGCTTTACGAGTTACCAACTTCAGAACTTTGATTCCGTGCCCCAGCAGAGATGCCTGGCTCACCGGCAACGAAATTTGACCGATTTGGCCGACCGTAAATCTGGAAAAGGGATGTGGTTCGCCAATCATACGAAAGATCTCTTTCGGCAAGCCATGGAAACGAGGGATTTGCATCTCGCAGGCCATTGGACCGCGAAGGAATTTCAGACGGAAGGGATCGCCTTGAAACGAAAGATCGATCATCATCTGAGACCACGATCCCTGAGTGATCCGGATAATCAAAAGATGCTGAATAGCTTGTGGAAACAGAATCTAAAAGGCCAGTTGCTTCGATTTCTGAACAATCCGAAGATTGAACCGACCAACAATTTATGATGGCAATATGTTCAAGTTGAATAATCATGATAAGATGCTGTACATGGCAGCTTTTTGTGCATTGATGATGCTAATATTGATGTATATATTTCCCTTGCGCCAATCCATTATTCTAGGAGGTGACGAGGGTTTTGAATTTACCAAAGCATATTTAGTAAGTCTAGGTATAGATTTGTATGATCCTATTTGGAATGATCAACCTCCTCTGTATACGGAATTCACGGCTATAATATTTAAACTAATTGGGGCTAATGCAACAACTGCACGTTCGGTAGCAGTATTTTTCGGTTTTATATATTTATGGACACTAGGTAGCTTAATAACAATGTATTCCAATTTAGTAACTGGAAGCATTGGTGTAGTATTAGCAATATTATCTCCGCAGACGGCCATGTTATGTGTGTCTTCTATGTTAGAAATACCTGCTCTCGCATGCGGAATGACTTCAGCACTAATATTGGTAGTTTGTGAACGAAATTGTATAAGCAGATATATTTCAGGAATGATCTTTGGCATATCGTGTCATATTAAACTGACCGCATTAATGGTATTGCCTGCGATTTTGTTAATGATTCTAAATCAACATATCAGAGAAAAACACAACAATAAATATATTGTATGTAGTATGAGCCTGTTCTCATATATTGTTGGCATGTTCACCAGTTATGCTTCTATTTGGTTATGTTATCCTAATATGAATTTCAACATGTTGATAGGCACACATTTTTCTAACAATGTTCGCGACAGTATACAAGTCACATCAGAATATGTATTTGATCTTGCAATGCTGTGGAACAATCATGGAAGCACCATTGTAGCAAGTGTATCTGGTGTAATAATACTTATAGTATATCGAAAATCTTTTTATATTCCTGTAACGCTGCTATTAACAGCTTTATTTGTTCATTCGGCACACGTGCCATACTGGTCATACTATTATTTGCATTTTGTTGCTCCATTGTGTTGGTTGTCAGCATTTGGAATTACTGCATGGTTTAATGGTATGTGTATGGAATGTGCATGTCGCACATGGAAATCATCAGCATGGAAGAAGATACGCGTAATTACTATTACTATATTAGTTTCATGGTTAGTTGTTGAAGGCGCAAATCAAGTAATATATACAGTAAATCAAGCATTAAGTAAAGATGAAACCGAAGAACGCACAATTATAAAAATACTAAAGAATATTGATAATGCAGAATGGATTTATACATTAAAAACAGAGTTAGCGTTTCATGCAGGTATAAAGGTAATACCAGAATTAGCGATAGTACCTGCAAAACGGTATTGGTCCGGATACAACAATAAAGAAAAATTAAGATATATCAATCATTATTCTCCTGAATTGTTGTTATTAACGCGTATGGAATTAATGGACAATGATATAAATATATATTTGAAACGATACAAAATAATATACGAAACTGAATCTTTGGTATTGTATGAAATTCGTAGTTGAGGCATCGATGGTTAGGTTTCATTATGTTATTTCCTATATCCAGAGTGCCGATCCAGACAAGGTCTACCGCCCGAAGTAGAGCGTCCGGCCGGGAACTGGCACCTTGGAGAGAGACCAGCAATTCCCACTATCAGACTTCCTGACCTGTGCTAAAATTGTTTTGTGCATAACCGTCAGTCTGCAAGCTCGTAAACCATTTGAAGATTCGTGCCAGGATAAATCGTGGCGGAAGCATTCAATTCGGAGAATAATCCGGCAAGTAATTGATCGAGACCATCACTGCCGAGCCCAAGAACTTGAACCCGTAATAACTTATTTCGCTTCTCTGGAATAATGTTGGCTTTGGCTTGGTACAAAGCCTGCAGCAGTTTTCTTACATTGCGTTTTTTTCCTTGAGCCAAGATAATCGGGCTCATCATTCGCACTTCAGTTCGATAGGCGATCATCCGTACCGTCTCATAGATCATGCGATCGCCGGAAGGCAGGGTTTGCATTGTCCTTTGATCAGAGAAGATTATGCATGTATTGACTGTGTTGACTAAGTTGCGTTGCTGGATTGCCGATTACGCCATAATTGGCCACAAGGCTCGGGTCGAAGCTCTGCTAGCGGCAGTGATCGCGCTACTCAAAGGCGATACCCTGACGCTGACAATGCTGGGGCGCAACCGAGACGGGGCGGCGCTATCCAAGCACAAAATCAAGGCGATTGACCGACTACTCAGCAATTATCACCGGTACAAAGAACTGACGGGATTCTATACCGCCATGGCTGCGACATTGCTGATGCATGTCAGAAAACCAGTGATTCTCGTCGACTGGGCAGATACAGGGGTCACGACCAACGACAAGTTGATGATACTCAGAGCAGCGGTACCTGTCAAAGGACGGTCGATGGTCATCTACGAAGAAGTACATCCCGAAAGCAAATACAACAACGACAAAGTTCACCGAACGTTCATTCGGAGGCTTATGTCCTTGTTGCCGGAAGGCTGCAAATCCATCGTGGTTACGGATGCAGGATACCGTGTGCTATGGTATCAAGATGTGTTGGATCATGGTGGACATTTCCTCGGACGTGTACGAGGCAAAGTCAGGTATCAGGACCCGGAGACAAAGGACTGGAGCCTGATTTCAACGCTCTCCGCCAAGGCCACAGCCTGCATTCGACATATCGGATCGACATGCTTGACAGTCACCAAATGCTTCAGCTGCAATCTGTATCTGGTGAGGGGCCAACAACGAAAGACCGGGAAAAAAAGAAATGCCAGGAACAAATCCAGGAATGCAAAATACCAGCTCAGTTACAAATTCCCATGGCTTCTAGCCACCTCATTGCCTCATGAACGAGGAACCGCAAAACTCATCAAGCGGATCTACTCACAGCGAATGCAGATAAAAGAAAATTTCCGGGATTGGAAGAGTCACCGATTCGGTTTTGGGCTCCGCGATGCATATACCAAGAGTTCTGAGCGTGGTGCCATCCTTCTCCTCATAGCTTTGCCACATTGGCACTCTGGCTTCTGGGATTTGCTGGAACTACTCGTGGAATAGCAAGATATTTTTAAGCCAACACCATTCGAAATCGAGCAGTTCTTTCCATAGTGTATCTGGGAAAAGAGGTGTGGAAGAACCAGAAGTTTATATTCACACTGGAAGAACTGAACCAAGCAATGGAACATCTGAAAAAACTGTTGTTTAAGGAATTTCAATATGCTTAAAACCGTCTAAAAAATCGAGGGGATCCTTTAGGTTTATGACACCGGGCCATCCCCGCACAGGCGGGGAACGCTTCCGGGGTTTTCTTTCAGTTTTCCGGTTTTGCGGGCCATCCCCGCACAGGCGGGGAACGCCCGGTTTCTCGATCAACGAGATTCGTTTTTGGCGGGCCATCCCCGCACAGGCGGGGAACGCGTATTGGAGAGGCGGCGTCCACAGGCGTTCCTCGGGCCATCCCCGCACAGGCGGGGAACGCCTCACGACGGAGTTCTTAATTAGTGTCTGCCAGAAAACCATTTTATTTTTCAGGGCCACTGCCATAGTTCCCCATGACACTTTGAGCAAATTGCGCCTCGAATAGTGCTAATCCGGGATTCCGACCTAGGTCGGGGACTTGATATGGACCCAAATAGGCGTTTGGACAGGCCCTGTCATATCATATGGGCACAAGCCCCCCTTACCCACTCTGGAGCGGGGTGTTTTCCAGAAGTCCCTCGTGGTGTTATGCCGCTAGACGCTTTCGTTTCTGAGCTTTGATTGTGTTCGCACGCAGCAATTGGCCCAAGCGGTGTATATCAATCTTTGCAAAAGTAATGTCATAATTGATCAGGAATTTATTTATCCAAAAAATGAAAAATATTTATTTTTTTTGCAACGTTTTTTGTATTGAGAATGTCTATAAAGACGTGAACGATAAACCAACTCAATCTTCTCGTAATCACTATACCTATGAACTACGAACAACTGCGGTAGAAGCTGTTAAAAATGGCTCAACCGTAGCTGAAGTTGTCAGTGTAATGGGTATGTCTGCACGCACAGTATTTCGCTGGCTCGTTTGGTTTTCGACTGGGAGTTACGAAGGACTCAAAGACAATCCTAAATCAGGACGTCCCCGTAAGATTACAGAAGAAATGGCTCAATGGTTATACAACGCGGTGACTATGGGAAATCCCAAGCAATTTCAATTCGACTTTTGCCTGTGGAGTCTCAAAACCATGCAAGTGTTATTGAAACAACAATTCGGGGTGTCGGTTCACGTTTCCACCATCAGTCGATTGCTTCATTCTATGGAATTAACTCCCCAGCGCCCCATCCACAAGTCATACAAACAAAACCAGAAGAAAATCAAACGGTATCTGGAGATGTTTCCAGGCTTGAAACAACGAGCTGAGCAAGAGAATGCCCTAATTCTCTTTTTGGATGAAACGTCAGTCCGAGCTGATTATCATCGAGGAACCACTTGGTCTCGAATCGGTGTCACGCCGGTAGTTCGAGATGCCGGGGATCGCTATTCGATTAAACTAGTTTCAGCCATATCCGCTGACGGGCGGATGATATTTAACATTTTCAAAGGAAAAATGAATGCCCAGCGTTTTTGTGAGTTTTTATCGAAACTCTCTAAGGATGTGGGACGGAAAATAATTGTTGTTTGTGATAACGCCAGCTATCATACAGCAGATTATACCCAAGAGTTCGTAGCCGAAAACGATAATATTGAAATGAAATATCTTCCTCCATACAGCCCTGAATTAAATCCCGATGAGCAGGTTTGGAACCATTTAAAGCAAAGATTAGCTAAAATAATGATACCCAACAAAAAGACGATGCAACAGAAAATTCAAAACATTATGCAATCCATCCAAAAGAAAATGGGAATGGTCCAATCATACTTTAAATTGGATGATACTCGATATATAATTACATGACATTACTTTTGCAATGATTGATATTGGCCCCCAGGATTGACAAGGAAACGCTTCTGTCGAACCCATCCGCACCGTGAGCATAAACCCGGTCAAGGCCGTGATGCTCAAGATGGTTGATTGCCGATTCAACCGCCGGGTGCTGTTGCCTCATCGCCTTGAATTCGGGATCCTCCTCGCGAGCCGTATCAGATTTGCTCTTGCGGCCTTTCTTGGGAAGAGCGGCATGATCCAGAAGCTCGTCAAGCTGTTCCCTGTTCTTGGGGTTGTGAAATCCGCGATCGAAACTGCACGTGCGCAGATTCGGGAACTTTTCCTGTGCCGTCTTGACGATATCGACGGCCACATCCACATCTTGTTCATTCCACATCACAAGGTGATGGAGAACGAACTGATATTGATCCTGAACCAAGCATACCGGCACACCCAATTCCACCGGGCATCCAGCCTTGCCTTTGGAGACCCAGCGGGTGTGGGTCTCGAAGATCGAGAAGACCTTCTCCTCATGCGGTATCGTCTCTCCCTTGAGTAACCGCCGCTCCACTTGGTCCATCTGACGCTTGGCATGGACGATGTAGTCCAGGCAGTCCTGAATGATCCTGGCGTCAGTCCCTGCTTCCTTCATGCCTTCCAGGCTCTCTTCCGCCCTCGCCACCAAGCGATGGCAGCAGGCGAGATACTTCTTCACTCGCTTGGGATGTTTCGCCGCAAGGCGACTCGATCGGATCCGGTTGAACAGTTTCTTCACGTTGTTCAGCAGCTTCTTCCACTGACGCCATCCCTTCACGTTTCGAGATACCGCCTCCGGACCGATCTCACTCAACAGGCACCTCATGGCGTCCCACAGCAGCGAGGTGTCTGTCGGGAAGTGCACATCGGTCTCAACGACAAATGAATCGCATCGACCGCGCAGAGTCATCTCGGACGGTTCCTCATTCTTGTCGTTCCTGCTGTTCTTGCCTTCCTTGACTTGCTTCCGGCACTTCCGCCGTCTTTTTTTTCCGACCAGTTTGTGGCCACACTCAACCACTATCCGGTTGATCTTGTCCAGCAACTCCGGCGTCAGCAGATTCACATTGTCGATCAAACGCTGAAGGCTGTAGCGGGATTTATCGAGCTCGCTATGGCCCAGCATGGCCCGAACGGATTCATGGCGGTCTGCCAGTTCCTTGAGCCGGTCGAAATCACAGTTCAAGCTCTGCTTCAGAATTCTCAGGACCAGAACACTCCACAATTCCAGTCCAGGACGACCGACATCATGGTTGCTATTCTGAAGCATGTGAGTCTGGAGCAAACCTGTGATTTCGTCGAAGGCAGATTTGTCTTGATAGAGTTTCTGCAGCCCGAGAAGAGTGGCGGGGATGTCGTCGCGCGAGTTGACGTCGATATCGATCTTTTCGATCGGTGTCTGACCCAACTTCATCTGCTGTTCGATCACTTGTCGCATAGGCTCATACCCAAGTAGTCCTGACAAAAACTGGCGAAGATCGGGCCAATTGCCCTGTTCCGGGAGGAATCCTGCCGAAAAGGTACCATCATCGCAAGCCAATTTGCACGATTCTGCCCAGTATTCAACGAGTTTGGGATTTTCGGGCAGACACTAATTAGTGTCTGGTCCAAAAGGGACAATTTTCAATAAATCCTGCATTTCAAGCGGTTTTTTTTGTAACATTTTGTTCGATTTATTTGTCTAACATTCGAGTCGGAACTTTGATTTTTACCTGAAAAATGGACTTTCAGCGTCCTTGAGACCAATTGTCAGCATCTTTGAGACTAATCTTCGATTCCTAACATGAGAATCTTCAGAAGCACTCAACCCGCATTTCAACCCGTACCCTTCGAGGAAATTAAGTTCGACCCCACGCAACGTGATGGCGTCGTTCGAATCTTGATTGGGCTACAGAGTGTTTATGGTAACGAATCATTATGGCTCCAGATACAGCAGCTGCTGGAAAATCATTTTCGACAGTTCGGCGACCAAGGATTCGGTCGTCCAGGCATGAGTGCCTGGACGATTCTAGTTCTGGCTCTCATCAAACACAGTTTAAGATGCAATTACGATCTTTTGCTAACCCTCGCTAATTATCATAAGCAGTTGCGATTTGTCTTAGGCCATGGTGATTTCGAACCGGGGGGAGAATATAAACGAACCACCGTGATTCAAAACGTCAATCTCTTGACTCCCGAATTGATTGAGGAAATCAACTTGCTGATCGTCAAGCATGGTCAGCAGGTTGCGGGGCATCAAGAAGGGGACCAACTCAAAACGCGTTGCGATTCGTTCGTGGTGGAAACGGATGTCCATTATCCCACCGATCTCAATTTGCTCTATGATTGCATTCGAACTCTGATTCGGGAATGCAAAAAACGGAACCTGAAGGGGTGGAGGCAAAGTCACCATTGGCTGAAGAAGATTCGGAAATTGTTTTTTTCCGTTCGCACCGCTCAGCTGGCGAACCGCCGTCTCGACCAGGTCCAGGCTTATCTGAAGGCCTGCGACCAAATCCTGGAGCGAGCCAGTGCGTCGTGGGATCGGCTGAGGGAGAAAAAGAAGATCAAGGCGAAAAAACACCGGCAAATCCAAGGTTTTTTGAAATTCGGTCGCCTCTTGTCGCGACAAGCGGATCGGCGAATTCTACAAGGAGAAACTATTCCGGCGGACGAAAAGATCTATTCCGTATTCGAACCTCATACGCGGTGGATCCAGAAAGGAAAGGCAGGCAAACCGGTAGAACTCGGGGTGCCCGTTTGCATCGTGGAAGATCAACACCAATTTGTTTTGACTTATCGGGTCATGTGGCAAGAAGAGGATGTGCACGTGGCCATCCCGATCCTCGAGGAGACCAAAAAACTATTTCCAGACTTGTTCAGTTGCAGTTTCGACAAAGGGTTTCATAATCCACCTGATCAGGAGAAACTCCGTGAGATGGTTCCAGAAGTAACCTTGCCTAAAAAAGGGAAACTTACCAAAAAGGAGCAAGAACGCGAGACTGCCGAGGCTTTCAAAATCGCCCGGAAGCAACATCCCGCTGTCGAATCAGCCATCAACCATTTGGAACACCGAGGCCTCAATCGAGTCTACTCCTACGGCTCAGACGGATTCAACCGCACCGTAGCTCTAGCCGTTCTCTGTGCCAATTGTTGTCGCCTTGGCAGCCTCGTTCGAAACAAGGAGCTGCAGCGTCTCTCCAAGCCATTGGTTCGTCCGAAAGCGGCTTAACTAAATCGCTAAATCAATGTCAAGAATGGGAGGGGTGCGTCTTGAATTCTGTAAAAGATCAAAAAAAATACAATTTAAGATAAATATGTCGATTTAACCACTTATTTCGATCTAATTTGAAATTATTTTTTTAGTTTTTAAAGAAATCAACTATGGATTTTGACTTTTGGACTAGACACTAATTAGTGGATATGCCGGGCCATCCCCGCACAGGCGGGGAACGCAGGTTGCCGATCAGGTTGACGCTGTATTATGACGGGCCATCCCCGCACAGGCGGGGAACGCCCTCTGACCTATCTCGACTTGATTATCAATTTCGGGCCATCCCCGCACAGGCGGGGAACGCAACGTCTGGAACTGGCGTTGCAAACCCTGAAGCGGGCCATCCCCGCACAGGCGGGGAACGCGGAGCCGACGCATTCAACAGATTATAGCAAACCGGGCCATCCCCGCACAGGCGGGGAACGCGCGTCCAGGACGACGCACAAGGTTTCAGATTTCGGGCCATCCCCGCACAGGCGGGGAACGCTAGTGCGGTCAATGCCGCGGTGTTTTGTTGGTCGGGCCATCCCCGCACAGGCGGGGAACGCAATTGCATAACCCCTGCAAGTTTTTTATATCGCGGGCCATCCCCGCACAGGCGGGGAACGCTCACCTGGATCGCGCCGATCAGGGCGACATCACGGGCCATCCCCGCACAGGCGGGGAACGCCGTGGCAGGGTTCGAGTGAGGAGCACAACGAGCGGGCCATCCCCGCACAGGCGGGGAACGCATACCCAATTTCAGACTCGGATGATGGGAAGGCGGGCCATCCCCGCACAGGCGGGGAACGCTACTCGTCGGTAAACTCACGATCGTAATCGGCCGGGCCATCCCCGCACAGGCGGGGAACGCGTTTCCAATTCATTCCTTCCTCGCCTGCATTACGGGCCATTCCCGCACAGGCGGGGAACGCCTGACATACTCGCAAAACTCACGGTATGATGTCGGGCCATCCCCGCACAGGCGGGGAACGCCTGCATTGCGACGGTCAATTCGATCGCCTGCACGGGCCATCCCCGCACAGGCGGGGAACGCCGCCGACGACGTGCTGACATTCTGGGATCATCCGGGCCATCCCCGCACAGGCGGGGAACGCCTCGAATCCGTCCGGCGTCGTCAGTTGTATTCCGGGCCATCCCCGCACAGGCGGGGAACGCGGGACGGAATTGGTCGCCTCGGATCTCGCCGCCGGGCCATCCCCGCACAGGCGGGGAACGCGATTCCTTGAGGGCCACGGTTACCTGTTCCTCCGGGCCATCCCCGCACAGGCGGGGAACGCAAAATCACTGCCGTCGAGGCCGTCGCTGCCGTCGGGCCATCCCCGCACAGGCGGGGAACGCTCCTGTTCCGTCGGCCTTCCAGCCTCCTCCAACGGGCCATCCCCGCACAGGCGGGGAACGCGGTTCCGGACTAGGCTTGGGTTCATACTTGGGCGGGCCATCCCCGCACAGGCGGGGAACGCCGCTCGCCATAACGAATCTGGTATTTATAAGACGGGCCATCCCCGCACAGGCGGGGAACGCAATTGACTGGTGATTGATCCTATCTGGATTTTCGGGCCATCCCCGCACAGGCGGGGAACGCCGCTTATCCGGAGCGGGGAAATCGGAATACGACGGGTCATCCCCACACAGGCGGGGAACGCCAGGTTGCCAAGGAACGCATCTACACAGACAACGGGCCATCCCCGCACAGGCGGGGAACGCTGGTTATTCTTGCCGTAGGTTGTCTCCCATTCCGGGCCATCCCCGCACAGGCGGGGAACGCAGGGGGATGGAAAACCGGCTTGGATCTTGAGCCGGGCCATCCCCGCACAGGCGGGGAACGCGGGCGCGTGGAGAACAGGGTGCTCCCGAATGGCGGGCCATCCCCGCACAGGCGGGGAACGCGAGGGAGCATTTCTTGCATTATTCGCTTCTACCGGGCCATCCCCGCACAGGCGGGGAACGCATCTTTCAAAATAGGGAAACCAGTCTCCCTGCCGGGCCATCCCCGCACAGGCGGGGAACGCACGGCGATGACGTGAAGATGGAAACGGCCAGTCGGGCCATCCCCGCACAGGCGGGGAACGCCGATACTCTGACTTATTACGGTTCCGGTTTTTCGGGCCATCCCCGCACAGGCGGGGAACGCTGATAATCAACCCGATCGCCCGGAAAAACAGGCGGGCCATCCCCGCACAGGCGGGGAACGCGCACCAGCACCGGAGACGAATTCCCATGCTGCCGGGCCATCCCCGCACAGGCGGGGAACGCTCGACCTGGGCCGGGACCGTCAGCTGGCGATGCGGGCCATCCCCGCACAGGCGGGGAACGCACGGCGGCCTCGGTTCGCGATGCCCCGATTTTCGGGCCATCCCCGCACAGGCGGGGAACGCGTCCGCAGCGGGACAGGACCGGTTCGTTGTCGCGGGCCATCCCCGCACAGGCGGGGAACGCCCATTGCAGTTGCTTGACCACTCGTTCCGGGTCGGGCCATCCCCGCACAGGCGGGGAACGCGTCCGCAGCGGGACAGGACCGGTTCGTTGTCGCGGGCCATCCCCGCACAGGCGGGGAACGCCCATTGCAGTTGCTTGACCACTCGTTCCGGGTCGGGCCATCCCCGCACAGGCGGGGAACGCTGCATTTGCAACTCCGGGAGTGGATAGATTTTCGGGCCATCCCCGCACAGGCGGGGAACGCTCCTCGCGCGCGCGCCCTCATACCACCGGCGACGGGCCATCCCCGCACAGGCGGGGAACGCAGTCAAAGTCAAGGTCGGTGTTGATGACGCGCCGGGCCATCCCCGCACAGGCGGGGAACGCTCGGCAAACTGGAGAACGAGCATGAACAAAAACGGGCCATCCCCGCACAGGCGGGGAACGCCAGTCGCCGCGCCAGTTGAAACGGGCCATCCCCGCACAGGCGGGGAACGCTGAGGTTGCCCAGGCGCCCTCCCAGGTAAAATCGGGCCATCCCCGCACAGGCGGGGAACGCGGCCGTCAATGCCGTCGCTAGGCGTTACCCCGCGGGCCATCCCCGCACAGGCGGGGAACGCGCTGCCATCCTCGCCTGCGGCCGCCATGAGGTCGGGCCATCCCCGCACAGGCGGGGAACGCTGTGTTGTGTTCTCCGATCCGCTCCATCGATCCGGGCCATCCCCGCACAGGCGGGGAACGCACCCATTGCCGACGAAGTGGGGAGTCGGACGTCGGGCCATCCCCGCACAGGCGGGGAACGCACCCATTGCCGACGAAGTGGGGAGTCGGACGTCGGGCCATCCCCGCACAGGCGGGGAACGCACCCATTGCCGACGAAGTGGGGAGTCGGACGTCGGGCCATCCCCGCACAGGCGGGGAACGCAACCTTTCGCACCAGTATGAAGCGGAGAATACCGGGCCATCCCCGCACAGGCGGGGAACGCTACGCCGAAACCAACTCCAAGCTAATGGAGACCGGGCCATCCCCGCACAGGCGGGGAACGCGAGCCGTCCGCCAACAGTAGTAAATGGGATGTCGGGCCATCCCCGCACAGGCGGGGAACGCTCCGTCATAAATTATTCCGTCACCCTGGACGACGGGCCATCCCCGCACAGGCGGGGAACGCTACGCCGAAACCAACTCCAAGCTAATGGAGACCGGGCCATCCCCGCACAGGCGGGGAACGCGAGCCGTCCGCCAACAGTAGTAAATGGGATGTCGGGCCATCCCCGCACAGGCGGGGAACGCTCCGTCATAAATTATTCCGTCACCCTGGACGACGGGCCATCCCCGCACAGGCGGGGAACGCAAAACAGAACAGTATTGCTTCACCCGATACTCCGGGCCATCCCCGCACAGGCGGGGAACGCCATCTGCCGCAGGACGGAATGGAAGTAATAAGCGGGCCATCCCCGCACAGGCGGGGAACGCCAATACGGTTCTTGTGAGGCCCGACGCGAGCTCGGGCCATCCCCGCACAGGCGGGGAACGCGCGCCAGACATCATCGCGCCATGCCCAATATACGGGCCATCCCCGCACAGGCGGGGAACGCGATGGATCTAATTCGCCTGTCCGTATAACTGCCGGGCCATCCCCGCACAGGCGGGGAACGCAGTTCTTCCTTGGACGCGGCATCGTTGGCCTTCGGGCCATCCCCGCACAGGCGGGGAACGCAGGCGCTTCGTAGCCGGTCGCTATATTGACACCGGGCCATCCCCGCACAGGCGGGGAACGCTGTTATGTTCAGTTCCGCTTGCACGGGTGGATCGGGCCATCCCCGCACAGGCGGGGAACGCGAATAACGAATACATCAACTCTGCAAGTTCAGCGGGCCATCCCCGCACAGGCGGGGAACGCCTAAGAGCTACGCCCAGGCGTTTCCGGAGTGCCGGGCCATCCCCGCACAGGCGGGGAACGCTTCGCCGTGCGCGATCTTTCCGAGGCCCCGGCCGGGCCATCCCCGCACAGGCGGGGAACGCTTTGAACTGCTCCTTTTACGCAACCGGAGCGTCGGGCCATCCCCGCACAGGCGGGGAACGCGCGACGCGCTGAAGGCGGGCGAACGATATATCCGGGCCATCCCCGCACAGGCGGGGAACGCGTCGCCCTCCAGTGTGTCCTGATTGACGGCGACGGGCCATCCCCGCACAGGCGGGGAACGCGATCCTGCGCTGGGCGTTGGGTTGCGTCATTGCGGGCCATCCCCGCACAGGCGGGGAACGCAGGGTCTTCTGCATTCCGGAAAGAACGGTGAACGGGCCATCCCCGCACAGGCGGGGAACGCTCCCTTTGACACGCTTATAAGCGTCCAGTTGCCGGGCCATCCCCGCACAGGCGGGGAACGCATAATACGTCGGGTTGAAATACTCTCCTTCGGTGGGCCATCCCCGCACAGGCGGGGAACGCACGATACGTCATCGGTCGAAGGAAGTCAACCACGGGCCATCCCCGCACAGGCGGGGAACGCACGATCCGACATACGCCGAGGATTATGCAAACCGGGCCATCCCCGCACAGGCGGGGAACGCCGCTCCCGCAGCAGTTTCCCTGATAGCTTCTTCGGGCCATCCCCGCACAGGCGGGGAACGCCGCTCCCGCAGCAGTTTCCCTGATAGCTTCTTCGGGCCATCCCCGCACAGGCGGGGAACGCGCGCCAGACGTCGTCACGCCATGCCCAATACACGGGCCATCCCCGCACAGGCGGGGAACGCCTCGGTGATGGGGTTAATCGTAACCAAGCTGCCGGGCCATCCCCGCACAGGCGGGGAACGCGTTCATCGTCCAAGCAAAATCAACACCACGACCGGGCCATCCCCGCACAGGCGGGGAACGCGTTCATCGTCCAAGCAAAATCAACACCACGACCGGGCCATCCCCGCACAGGCGGGGAACGCTGGCGGCAAGTCGCCGATAAGGGAATCTAATACGGGCCATCCCCGCACAGGCGGGGAACGCGAACGGCGTCTTCATTCGTCGACCTCCAAGCCCGGGCCATCCCCGCACAGGCGGGGAACGCGAGGCGCCGCGACCTGACAACGATGATCAATTCGGGCCATCCCCGCACAGGCGGGGAACGCCTGGGACTCCCAAGCACGCATGGCCTCAACGACGGGCCATCCCCGCACAGGCGGGGAACGCACCTTGCCCATATCCTTGAGGCCTTTCTTGACCGGGCCATCCCCGCACAGGCGGGGAACGCCAGCACTTCGTCGATTCCGACACCGTTTTGTTCGGGCCATCCCCGCACAGGCGGGTAACGCTCCAAGATGCCGCAAGCGTAAGCCTCCAACTGCGGGCCATCCCCGCACAGGCGGGGAACGCCCATTGCAGTTGCTTGACCACTCGTTCCGGGTCGGGCCATCCCCGCACAGGCGGGGAACGCTGCATTTGCAACTCCGGGAGTGGATAGATTTTCGGGCCATCCCCGCACAGGCGGGGAACGCACCGCAGTATCCCGGTAAGTCTCCAACGGGGCCGGGCCATCCCCGCACAGGCGGGGAACGCTCTTCCAGGCGCCCATCCAAGATGACTTCAACCGGGCCATCCCCGCACAGGCGGGGAACGCTTCGAAACTCGCGCAGTCAAACGGAGTAAATACGGGCCATCCCCGCACAGGCGGGGAACGCTGGAGTTCGGAAATCAGACGGGCGAGCCTTTCCGGGCCATCCCCGCACAGGCGGGGAACGCAGGTCGTATTGGGAGGCTCGGTGCTCGATGAACGGGCCATCCCCGCACAGGCGGGGAACGCTCCGACACGGTGTTGGTCAGGTTGTCAAATGACGGGCCATCCCCGCACAGGCGGGGAACGCTCCGACACGGTGTTGGTCAGGTTGTCAAATGACGGGCCATCCCCGCACAGGCGGGGAACGCAGCGTCGATCTCGGATAGATTATAGCCCATATCGGGCCATCCCCGCACAGGCGGGGAACGCCGATAGAGTTCGTAGGCCTTAACCTCGTATGTCGGGCCATCCCCGCACAGGCGGGGAACGCCCACGGTCCCGCCGTTCCGGATGACTGAAAATCGGGCCATCCCCGCACAGGCGGGGAACGCACCGTCATAAGCCCCAGCGTCTTCGCTGGCACCGGGCCATCCCCGCACAGGCGGGGAACGCCAGGGTGCTCACTTGCCCATCCTCTCGACGATCGGGCCATCCCCGCACAGGCGGGGAACGCGAGCAAGCTGGAATTACGCAAGCGACCGGCGTCGGGCCATCCCCGCACAGGCGGGGAACGCAATCCGATACGCCGACCGTCCATTCAAACAAACGGGCCATCCCCGCACAGGCGGGGAACGCTACCAATGCGCGGTCGTGTCGGTCGCCATTCGCGGGCCATCCCCGCACAGGCGGGGAACGCTCACGGGTCGCCTCGATCGCCTCTTTTACCCCCGGGCCATCCCCGCACAGGCGGGGAACGCGTGATAAACGCAAGACTGGCTTCTATTGGCAGCGGGCCATCCCCGCACAGGCGGGGAACGCGTGTTCTCGGCGTGTGGAATGAACTTGGCCACCGGGCCATCCCCGCACAGGCGGGGAACGCACCGTACAAGGTGTCGGATTCGCCGGGTAAATCGGGCCATCCCCGCACAGGCGGGGAACGCTGTTGCGCGCCCTGCACTCCGGCCCGGTAGAGCGGGCCATCCCCGCACAGGCGGGGAACGCCCGGTAGAGCTTATAGCGAGCACGTCCACAGACGGGCCATCCCCGCACAGGCGGGGAACGCGATGTCATTCCGTCAGCGGGCGAGTTCGAGAACGGGCCATCCCCGCACAGGCGGGGAACGCCGCCTGGAGGACGAAGGTGTCGGGGCCGACAACGGGCCATCCCCGCACAGGCGGGGAACGCCGTTCAGTCTTGCCGTGGCCAGTGTTCCGGATCGGGCCATCCCCGCACAGGCGGGGAACGCTTTCATTTTTGCCGCCCAGCGGTTGGCGAAGGCGGGCCATCCCCGCACAGGCGGGGAACGCCAGGCACGCTTCAGCTTGCGTGGCTACGTCGTCGGGCCATCCCCGCACAGGCGGGGAACGCGCCGACTTGAGCAAGAGCGACACACCCACGGTTGGGCCATCCCCGCACAGGCGGGGAACGCGCAGCGACGGCAAATCAGTCATCCCACACCTCCGGGCCATCCCCGCACAGGCGGGGAACGCTCTAATTGTAACTCATTGGTGATAAGGAAGAATTCGGAATTGCTCGTTGTTACCGAATATTTTCAAGGTTTGGTTATAGTATTTAGTTGAATATTAAAACGGGGTGTTTTGTGAAGGTTGAACTGTTCCCTTGGTGGTTTCGAGGGCAGAGAATGAAACGAGTTTAAGACCGTCGAAATCTACTGGCATACGACGATTTTGACCTGCCGTAGCAAAATCATATCCTTGGTCCGTAGGAACCGTCCAAGCCATCACGGCGTCGCCGTCACCGATCAATTCTTCAACTTCGCTCCAGATACGTTCTCGTACTCGTTTGGAATAACGGCCGACATATACTCCTGCTCGAATCTCCAGAAGCCAGACAGCGAGTCTACCACGCAGTCGGGGTGGTGCGGATTCAACTACGATGACCAACATCACCGCTTGCTGGGTTGTCTTCGAAGGCCGGTCCCTGAGCTTCAGGCGGCGGTTCGGGGACTGGAAGGTTTCCCGCCTTCAAAACTTCCTCTATGTTTGGAATAATTTTCGAAAGTAGACCGGTTTTCCGAAAGCTGTCTCGACAAGCGAGGCGAACGGCGCGTTCGGTTGGGATGTTGAGTTCTCCATTTTGAGCCTGTCCAGCGACCCGAAAGGCCTCAGGAACTACTGTGCGAAGTTTCCATAAGTCCGCAATGTCGTAGACGAATGACCGCGGTTTTCCAGTATGTAGAAACCCGATAGCCGGTGCGTAACCGGCGGCTAGTATCGCGGCTTCGGCCAGACCGTGTAAACATGCGGTGGCAGCACTTAAACAGCGGTTGGGAATATCGGAACAATCCCAATTTGTCGGATCATAGTTTCGTCGAGTCCATTGAACTCCATGTTGTCGCGCAAATAATTTATAGCTCGCTCGAACTCTCGCACCTTCAATACCTCGCAATTGTTCGATGGATCGCTTTTGTGGTGCCGGTTCACCGAAGCGGATTCGGAACATTTCATGGACGACCCGTAATCTCGCCGCCGGGTCTAGGACGAGTGCTGCCTGCCACATCAATTTGTCGGAACGAGCGCCGCCCGGCTGGCCGGCAGCATATAGGCGCACTCCGGCTTCCCCGATCCAAGTGACCAGCGTTCCAGCTTGGGCGGCTAGCGAAACTGCTCGATGAGAAATACGCGCTCCAGGTTCAAGCATCAAACACGCCACCCCTCCGATAGGTATGTGCACTCTGGTTCCGTCAGCGTTCATGGCTACGAAAGATCCGTCTTTGACATCGATTTTCGCACGTTCTACAAATACCAAAGACGCCCGTTCTTTGAGGGGAATCGGTTTGGGAGGAGCGACTCCTGAGAGTGACATAAAATTGGCCGATTAGGCACGGCGAATTAGCATCAATCCGCAGCCGAACGCTTTGGCGCGTCCGAACCCCATGTATAACGCTTTGGCGAACACCTCGGAATCTCGGACGGTTAAAATACCCCTAACGTCAATAACACCGAAAGTTGCTTTGTTGCCGTTTTTACGTTTTAATTTGCAAACATGGTAATCGTCAACAGTCATCGTGTCGATAGCAAAACCTCGCAGTTGTCCCTGTTTATTGAGCCATTTATTTGCCGCTTCGTTCGCTACGTCCATGCGTTTGGCTGAACGCGATTCGCTACCCGTTCTATGGCTAGTGATCCCTTGAGTATGCAGTGCGTTCATTACAATGTCGACACGACGATCCTTGCGAGGTTTTCGTTTAGTTCCTAAAACGAGTTCTTCTTCTGGATTGGATCGGCGGTCTTTTGTAGCGTTGGCTCTTAAAATGAATTTCAGTCGATCGCCTACACTTAAATCCGGTGTAAACGGTTTGCTTTCCAAGGGATCAAATAAACTTAAATTCTGAGGTTTGCGAGTAGAAAGAATAATAAAAACGCCCTTAGTGTCGGCTCGCCATAAAAAATCACGTTTAGCTGCAGGATCAGGAAATAATGTCCACATTAACCGGTGATGAGCGTCCATAGCTTCATTTCGATTGTGAGGATTAAGCAACGGAACTAGTGCATGTTCCGGTGCATTTCTATTGATTACGGCTCGGGTTAAATAACGCGTCATTCTTCGCCTCTTGATTCACACCGGTTTGTCCCCAATAGCCAAACGGTTCGTTTGCCGAAAGTCCAGATTAGTCTATTGAGCGGATCATTGGATAATTGCATAGTCATGGCAGGAATTTCATGATCTTCAATCGGGTCGGAATAGACTAGTTGACGGTCCCGTTCTTCTTCGGACCATCGTTCAGTACATAGCCAATGCTCGACTTTGATGTTTTTCAGAGCTTCTACCGGTCCACTCGCCATTACTATCCCGGGATTGAGAGGGTTAGCTATCGGGCAAGATTTTCGACCGAGATAGAGAGGAAAAACCGGGCGTTTCAAACTCTTGGCAATATCTTCAAGCGACCATTTCCCTTCGCCCCAAAGCGTGGCGCCTACCAGTACATCGCATCGGTAATCACGAATAGTAATGATCGTGTTAGCCTCTCGTCCAGCATTTTCTAACGCATTCTTTCGGGTTGGAGGTCGATTGGCTTTGGCCCTAGGTATTGTTTGCACCGTGTGATAATCCCGGAGAGGCATCGAATTTTGAAACGATTGAACGGCGATCGAATATGCGTTTAGACAGGATAGGTTGTCGGCATGAGTGCGTTTAATGCCTAATGCTGCGCCTATCAATCCTAGTATCGCCGAACGCAATGGAACGCTGCCGCTCCCTCGACGTTCATGTCCCGCATAGTCCCCATACGAAGCCATGGGGCCGGACAGCAGAAATATCAAATGTTTACGCATCGTCTACCTGCCTTGAAACCAATTGTTTGATTTTTTCCAGAGTTCCGTTGCCACCAACGAGGTCCAATTCTGTTGATTCGTCTACCGACGGTCCGTAGGCTTCGTCAATGGCACTGACCGTTTTTCTGAGGAGAACGATGGAATCACCCAATAAATTGTCGGAGTTGACGGGTTTCAAAAAAGCTGCCGCGAGACTCCTCGGTTGTTGATCTCCTGCTTCCGCGAGGATATAAGAAGCCCGGGTATGGTGGCTGAAACTGTTTCGTTTGCCACTGGGACTTGATATAGCAAACGCTTCAGTCACCGCCGCTAATGCTTTCTTCGCTAAGGCGTAATCGTTATTGAGATTTTCTATCAATTGAACGGTGTCGACGCATACATAGAAATAGTACACGCCGGACCCGAATCCGGCTTCGCCGACGAAGCTCGCGCCCGAATCTTCGGATGGTTTCTTCAGATCATCGGCGGCCGTGTAATAGTCGTCCTCTACTTCGGCTCGATGCGTGGTAATCGCATGCGATACCTGCACTGCCGCTTCTCGATTATATTCCGGTGCATCGGCTAACATGCGTCCGAACATGGCCAAATCGACCGCTCCGTCGGCGCGTTGCAGAATTTCTTTGCCGAGTTTTTTCGCTTCCGTTTCGAGAGATTCGCCAGCCATGGCTTTCTCGGCTAATCCTGTCGCTCTTTTTCGTTCTTCGGGCGAAATGAATGCCAACTGTTTGATTCGGACTTGGGTGTCGGAACTCTTTTCGTCGACCTTGCCGAAAACTTGAACTACCTGTTTGGCTATTTCGCGGGCTTTCTCGTCGGCCGCCCCTTGATGGACCAAGTGTTCTACTAGTGCGTCTCCCAAGCGTTGGGTGCGCTCGCCCATGTTGCCTTTCAGTGCGTCGGACATGACAGGTGAGAGTCGAGCTGCGCGTTTCAGAGATTGCGACGATAGACGAAGCCGATGGACTCCGCCGTAGACCGCTGTCTTAGGGCGCCCCATATCGTCCCGATTGGGATTGGATGGTGGATAAACGGTTAAAAAGTGAAGTTGTACGAAATGCTTCATTGAATATTATCCTTTTGGTCGGGATTGGTTAGGGTGGTGCCGAAGTATTCGAAACACCATTTGTTACGGACATCGTCGTTCCAGAAAAAAAGATCATTCGCCAAATCTACCCCATTGCAGGTGGGATTAGTCCCTAAAATGGCTAGGGCCCGACGTAATGGCACGATCAATTCACGGCGGGAACGAATGCGAATCAAAGATTGGAATCGCAACTCGCTTAATACTCGGGGTCCGTCCTTGGAAGTTTTTTTACCGAATTGAAAGGCTAACTTTTCACCATTGACGCCATCGAGTCTGGAAAAAATAGTTGATAGCAATGCAAGTTGATCGGGCGAAGGGTTGTAACCTTTTTCTATCAGTTTCGAATTGAGGAAATGCGTTTCGGAAACTGCTAGTGTTTCGGCTGGAGAAACGCATCGCCTGAGCCGTGCTCTGGCTGTTCGTGCCTCTCCGTCGTTTCGGTTCAGCGAATGTTGCCACCATGAGGTCGTGATAGGCCCGATGTGAATCATGATTTCCTCTTCTTGTTAAGTTGCGGCAATTCCAATTTTTTTCGGATTTGTCTTGTTAGATCCGAAATTAATTTACGACAAGCGGCGACACGGGTCTCGATCTTGTTGATTTTTTGTTCGGACAGTCCGCTTAAGGCATAATGATTGAATAAGCGCCACGCCTGATTCTTGAGGGTCAAATACCATGATTCCATTTCGATTGTTTCAGCATCTTCGCTATCAATAATGTTTCGCATCGTATTCTTAAATTGCTCTTCGGTTTCATTGAAGTAAGATTCAATGATAGCGTCGGCGAACTTGCCTTGGAGATCACAAGCGGTTTTGAGTGCCTTCCGAAGGGTAGAAGCTCCGGCATTTGCGGCTTCTACTAATTTATAAACTTGATCCTCGATCTCAGTTTTGAGATTCGAAAAATAAGGATATTCATCCAAAGAAAAATCAAGGGGCTTCATGTTGTCCATTGCCCAACCTCCGACCACGATTTCGGAATCAGGGGGGTTGAGGTGGTTCCGGTGTTTTCGAATTACCTGAGCGGTGCGACGGGTGCCCTCACCGTTTTGATCGGTTTCAATGGTAATTCCTAACCAATTGATGTAACTGAGGCGTCCCGCCTTGGGGTGTACGGGTAACCATTCGGGATCTTTCGTATCTTTTCGGAAGTACGGGGTTAATGGATGTTGCCAAGCCGAGTATTTTGTGCCATAGGGTTTTTGCACCACGTTCACTACCCGGCTCTGATCGAAAATCAGTCGTAATCGTCTGGGCATCCCGAAGAAAGCTTCTAGGGGGTGCGCCTGTTCAGGAGTCACGGGGTCTTTTCGCGTCTCATTAAGCCAAGGCAGCGCTTTGCTCGCCTCGTGCGCTTCTAGGACTGTCCCGATCAGGACATTCGAAAAAATCCATCGCCATAAACAAAATGGGGCACCGTTTTCTTCAATGGGACGAACTAACGTCGTCATCGGGCCTCCACCTCGCATGGAAACACGGTTGCCCGCACCGCCAGAAGGCGCGAACGCTTGTAGAGTGTAGAGTGCCATGGCGGCTTCGGAAGGCGAAAGGGAACTAAACCTATCTCGCTTGACGATTAGATCGGCGTTTCTGGACATCGTCTGCTTTCCGGCCGAATCAATGAACAACATGTCTACTGACTTGAGGTCAGTTTTTTGGGCCATCTGTTCGAAAGCCTCTCTGTCCTGAAGGAAACGTGGGCCATCTCCAGCGAGTTCGAAGTGAGGGGCGAACGGCATCAGCACCCTTCGGAGGCGTTCGGGGTCGGGGTGCTGGTAGCGAGAGATCCAGTCGGCTTCGTCTTTCGGAGCGTCAGTTAACGAAACTAGCCCGATCAGAAACTCGAGGCAGGCGAGATTGAAATCCGCCCTAGGCCAATCGAGAGCGGTGATATCGGGCTCGGCAATTTGGTCGGGACGAATGATCTGCCGCTCCCCATTTCGAATGGAGGGAATCCATGACTCTGTAATGAGGTTCAGCACTTTTCCGTTTCCTTGGGCGGTCAAGGCGAGCACCGTAGAGTTTGGTTGCTTGTGGTGCAAGCCATTAAATAACGAAATCGCCAGATTTGCTCGCTCCGCTCTGTACCCCTCCGTGGTGTTCACGGCTCCGAGGTTTAGATTCGGAGGTCTCGACTGAGTCTGGATCTTCTATCTGCCTTCCTTTCCTGATGCGCGTCAATTTCTATGGGCCTCCATATTGTCTGTCAATAGGCCATTGGGGTGCTGATCATTCGGTTGGTCACTTGAAACCGTTCATTCGAAATCTCGTCCCAAGTGGTTTCAGGAGGAAAATACCAGATAAGGAGAGAGGCTGTGGGGCGTGTGACGATAGGTGTTACTTGCTCGAATGCCCAAAAGACCCACTTGCCGATATGGCTTCTAGACGAGATCAAGCGGGCAATACGTTTCAAAAACAACCGATGGAATGAGGGCCGATGTGCGCCGGACCAGACTTGATCTTCAGTGGGGCGTTTTGAAACGGCGAGGCGCGTTTTTGATCGTGAGGTCATGAGGATCCGACCTTTCTGAACCTGGTTTGTCAGCCGCGAAAGATGTTCCCTCACGATCCCGTTTTCATATTTCCGTGCGTTGGAGGGAAGTCGAAAGCGAGAATCTCGCTAATCTCCGATGCCGGGCAAAGGCTGCGTTTCCGTTCCCGTATTTGAAGCTGCAGTAATCGTTCTCCGGGTTCGGATCATTCTCAATTGAACCTTGAGTTTTCTGCAGTCATCCTCTGTTTTTCATCGTTACTCCAACGCTGCATTTTTCCCAAGAGGTTATTCTCGGTCCCTTTCAAAAGCATACGGACAGGATCCCGGACTGGTGACCTTTCTGGCAAGAAACATCAAGTTTGGGGTGATGTCGGAGCCGAAAACCTCAGGATCGCTAAGCGATCGACGGTGCGGCTGAGGAGGGGAAACAGTTACCATTTAAGGACGGATCACGGATTGTTCGTCGAAAGAAGACCTCGGTCCGAATCATACCATATCCCTTCAGCGATCATCCCGGACTCTCCGACAGGGCAGATATTAAAACAATGGCGACGCCATTCTGGCCAGTCACTCTTGACGGTGCGTATTTCCGGCGATTCCTGATTCGGTAATAGAGACTCGAACCGGTGGCGGGAGGCGGAAACTTCCGACAGAGACCATGCCACGGTCTGATTTTCGTTGTTGGCCCACGGGATCAACCCGTTGCCGGTTCGTCGTGCCAGCACGATTAAAACTTGCGGTTCTCCGAGGCGCGTCGGAAATTCCGAATCTTTTCCGATGGCACCCCTGGTTCCTTGTCGAAAACCGGTTTCTCCTTCCACGATGTTATTAATCGCTAGTCCCGCTTCGGCAAAGGCTTCGCCGACCGCTTGTTGCTGGGCTGCGTCGAGGATCTCAGGAATTGGGATTTGCGTTGCTCCATGAACTGCTTCAATCAGGTTGCGTAAGTTGCCCGGTTCCACGATTTTGCCGGAGTCGAAGAGGGTTTTCGCGGTGCGCCATTGGTCATCCAGGCGGTACACCCATGCTCCCCGGTCGAGTACTTTGTGAAGCCAGTCTTCTCCTCCCACCTTTTCCGGATCGGGCGAAAGAACATGCAGCGTAGGGCTCGCGACCGGACGAACGGCTTGGCTTCGCAGGTGCATATGTCGCCAAAGTCTGCCTGCTCTCTGGATTAACGAACCGATGGGAGCGAGATCTGAAATCATAACGTCGAAATCGAGATCGAGTGATGCCTCGACCACTTGGGTGGCGACTAGAATTCGTCCTTCGCGTTCGGTCCCTTTTTTCCCGAATCGATTCAGCGCCGACTGTTCGTGGCGCAGTCGATCGTCCATAGCGAAACGAGCATGGAGCAAGTCTACCTTCAATCCTCGCTGCTTCAACAACTGTGCCGATTCGATAGCGTCATCGACGGTATTTCGAATCCATACGCAAGCCGCATGGCTTTTCGTGGCTTCCTCGAGCAGGTTCATTGCCTCATCCGCTTTCTCCAGCCGATAAACCTTGACTTCTCTAATGCTCTCGGATTGAGGTTTGACGATTTGGCAGCTCGATTCTCGGCCCATGAGATGTAATCCCGGATAATTTGTCGAAAGCCGAACCTCGGTGGGTTTAGCGGCCATTCCTTCTCGAAAAGCATCTACGTACGCCTGACGCATCTCCAGTGGTAGACTGGCCGTCATCAGAATAACCGAACCGTTGAGTCGAGCTTGCATTTGCAGCAGGGCCTCCAACTGCTTTTGCATATAGGGGTCGTAACTGTGGGCTTCATCGACTATGAGTATTTTATCCGCCAAACCGAATAACCTGAGCGTCGAAAAGCGAGTGGGTAGAATGCCGAGCAGAGCTTGATCGATCGTGCCGACTCCGACGGTCGCTAGCAAGGAACGCCGCCGACTGTCTGTTAGCCAGGTTGCGTTTTCGGCTTCTGGCGTTTTATCGTGAGTCGTTCCGTCCAATTCCCGTAATGCCGCGCTCAATTTGGCTCGGCTATGGGTCAGAACTACCGACGGCGAGGATAAGAACAGTTTCGGGGCAATGGCGACCATGCGCTCAAACATGGCGTTTGAGGTTGCCATGGTCGGTAGGGCGAAAAATAATCCTCGCGCTTTGTTCATCGTCATCATGCGATGGGCGAGGATCAGAGCCGCTTCGGTTTTACCGGAGCCGGTTGCGTCTTCGATGATCGCCATGTGAGGTCCTTCTGCAAGTTCGATGGTCGAAGTCGCCAGTTGCATCGGTCGCAAATTGTTCAGACAGATTACCCCGTAATCGTTGAAGGTCGCCGAAGGCGGTGAGTCAAGGCCTGCCTCGTGCACTGCGAGAATTGCGCGACTGCGTGATTCTTCGAGGGCCTCTTGGATATCCGGCAAACCCTCTTCGACCGGAAACCATTTTTCATTCGACCCTAACCAGTCGGCGGCTACTGTCAGACCGCTCAAGGCCCAACTAAGGGCTTTGGCTTCGTCAAGCATCAGATTCCCTAGCGAAGCGTTCGGGAATATTTTCAGTAGCCGGGTAATCCATTCCTTAGCTGCCGACAGGCCGTTGCCTATAGATTGTTGCCGTTTGCGTTTTTCTCTTCGGTTGCCGCCGACTGGGGTAGGAGGTTTACCGTGATGTCCGGCTACGGCGGCATACAGTTCGTCGCGAATGTATTTGTCGGTGCCTAGTTTGCTTAGAATATCGTCCAGATCGTTGCGGAGCAGAAAATCGGAGAGTTCCCAGTGAAGCGGCGCTCCTGTTTCCTTATTTCGGATGAGGGCTCGAAAACTTTCGGAAATTTTGCCCACGTCGTGGAGCGCGATTAAAATCAACAGCGCATGAATCTGGTGATCGGAGAGTTTTTGGAAAGCTGTATGCTCCGGAATCAGTCGCTCAGCGCAAGCCATTACATCGAGCATGTGCAAGATCGCCGGCCTCTCTATACCTTGATCGTTTGACTTTCCTGGCCAATCGAAGATTGAATTATCTCGTCCGTTCACTACGATGTTCTCACCCATTTAAAGTCGGGTCTCATTGTAACGATTATGTCGTTGATGAGCAAGCGATTCAGGTCGTCTTGATGGGTAACCCGCCAAATATTGGGGGGCGGGAATTTAGCGAAGTAATCCTGGGATGAAGTTTTCAGAGCTAAGGGAGGCGGTGGTAATCGATCTCGAAACTACGGGATTTGATCCGAAACGTGATCGGATGATATCCATCGCCATGATACGTTCAGACTTTTCTGACCTGAAAGGCGGTATTGGCAAACCGGAAGTCGAAACTCTGGATGTTATGGTCAACCCTCAGCGAAGTATCCCTGATAGTGCTTCGAGGGTGAACGGCATAACAGATCGTGATGTAGCAGATATGCCGATATTTGACGAAATCGCTTCGAATCTTCGTAGTTTTATTGGTAATCGTCCGATAATTGCACACAACCTAACCTTCGATCGGAGATTTTTGGAAGCTGAGTTTTTGCGGGTAAATGCGAGGTCTTTAGCAGAAAACAGGTGTTTCTGCACTATGCGAAGATTCCAGCAATTCGCTCCCGGACAGAAAAAAAGCCTGGAAAGCGTGGCTGGCTGGATGGGGATCGAAGGACGCGTCGGTACAATCCATGGTGCCGTCGAGGATGCCAGGATTGCATGGGAAATCGCTGTCCAGTTCTATAAGTTAGATAGTGGGATCAGGACCACTATTGCCCCTTGAATTACTGATCTGCCTGCTTGCGCATTGTCTGATGTCAGACTGATAACGCCGCACCCCCCATTTTCACCGATTCCGTGCCGGTGCCGGTGAGAAACAACCAGATCCCACCGGCACCTTTCTGCGCATCACGTTTCCTCAACCGATTACCGGGCCGCTCGCGATCGGTTACGGCAGCCACTTTGGCTTGGGACTGTTCCAACCCGAGGACTGATTAAGAACCGCGGCATATCGATTCGAGGGAAGATCTAACGGGGCGAGTTTGAGGAACGAGCGTCTCGGGGAACGAAGAGAAAACCTCAGCCGAGAACCAGTTCCATTCTGCGCGTTCGAGAAGAAGCTAAGCTTCGTCGTTTCAGGGCCATCTCGTTAGCCTGCTTGTAACGGTAGCCGTTGCCGCCGCAATTGCGCCGTAATTCACGGGAGATGGTCGAAGGCGCCCGTTCCAGTTGGCGAGCGATCCCGCGAATCGAACATTTGCTCCTTTTGAGCGTCCCGATGTCACGTCGATCATCCTGGGACAAGTGTCGGTATTTCCTGGCCATAACTCAATCGGTTTGCCCGCTCGGGCTGCTATATTATAGCCCGAATTCGCTTTTTTTGCAACTTTCTACCTGGCGTCAGTGAGGAATCGTCGCCCCGGACGGCGTCGAGATTACGCTCCGGCAATCTCTCGGTTACGTTTGACGCCCGTCGCTTTTTCCTTATTGGGGCCGGTTCCGTGAGTGATCGTTGGCACCGAATTCAATCCCGGTGTTGAAATCCCTCGGACGTCTCGGCCCCATTTCATCATCTCCGACGATTCCGCTTCGCATCCCTTTTTTTTCCTTTGGGGGCGGCTTGAATCTACGGAATAATATGTTAGGATGCCGGGCGAACGATCGAGTGCTCGGCGTCTGATTCAGTCTGGATACCGAGTCGATACGTACTGGCTCAGGTGCCGGTGTGGCGAAATGGCAGACGCACGGGACTTAAAATCCCGGGAGGGCGACCTCGTGTCGGTTCGACTCCGACCACCGGTACCAACTTTGGGGCCAAGGTTTGGCCAGACAGTCAAAAACCGGGGCGAAAGCTGTTGGGTTCTCAATCGCGATAAGACGCCGCCCGGGGATCGATTATCTCGGCCGAGGACATGTGTTCAACCGGGCAAGCGGGGAGCGCCGTTTGAAAATAACGCCCGTACCTCTTCGTCAAGACGCGATTATCCAAAATGACGATAGTCCCGTAATCCGTGCTTCGGCGGATCAACCGGCCGACGCCTTGCCGGAATTTCAGAACCGCTTCGGGCAGGGTATGCTCGAAGAACGGTTTGCCTCCCTGAGCTTCGATATGCTCGATTTGCGCTTCGATCAGTGGATGGTCGGGAACGGCGAACGGCAACCGGGTGATGATGACGCTGGAAAGCGCCTCTCCGGGAACGTCGACGCCTTGCCAAAAACTGTCCGTTCCGAAGAGCACCGAATCGATATCTTTTTGGAAGGAATCCAGTAATCTCTTGCGGTCCGTTCGATAGCTTTGCAACAGGCAGTTGATGCCCAATTCCTTCAGTAACGGTTCCAACTCTTGGTGAGTCTGGATCATCGTACGGTAACTGGTGAACAACACGAATGCCTTGCCTTGCGATTGTTTCAGGAAGTGGAAGATCCAAGGGACGAGCGCATCCAGGTAATTTTCGCCTTTGGGATCGGGCATGTCTTTGGCCAGGTAGATCCGCATCTGAGCGTCGTAATTGAAGGGCGAACCGGTTTGCAATGTCTCGGCTAGGTCTTCGGCGCCGATTTTGCGGGCGAAATAGGTCAGGCCGGACTCGGGGTTCGATTCGGAATCCTCGGCGTTGGGCGAAGCGTCGGTGATCGACAGGGTGGCGCTGGTCATGATGACCGAATCGCCTTTATCGAACAGATTTTGGCGAAAGTGTTCGGCGATTTTGACGGGAGAGGCGTTCAGGCAAAGGTTGGTTTTGGTTTTGCCTTCTTGCGAAATCCAATACACGTAATCCGGTTCCGTTTGTTCGAGGAAACTCGACAGGATTTTGCGAAAAGTTCCCAACCGTACGATAGCGGCTTCCAGTTCCAGAGCTTCCTCGGTGCTCTGGACCTGATCCATTTTATCCCGCAACTCCGACCGCAACTCCTCCATGGGTTCGGAGAGGGTATCGGGCACCTTCAGCGGTTCGCGCAGGCGGATTTGTTTGCTCGGAAAGGTTTTCGTCTTCCCGGAGTCGAGCTCTCCGGCGGCGACTTCCAATTGGTCGAAGAAGTCATCGGTACGGTCATTCAGTTCGGCGATTCGTCGATGGATCGTTTTCGACATTGAATCCTGCAGCATGCCCTTGCCGGTGTTGGCGTTCCAAAGTTGATGATACAGAAAGACCAGTTGATTTTTGGTTAGCCGAATACCGGTGTTTTGAATGGCGGTCCGTTCGATCTCGTGGGCTTCGTCGAAGATGACGAAACTGTTTTTCTTCGGAAGTGCCCCGACCGCCAGCAGGGAAAAGAAAAGGGTGTGATTGACGATCAGAACTTGAGCGTAATTCGCTTGCTCCCGGGCTGTTTGATAAAAGCATTTTTGCCCGTTCCTGGCCAAGGCGGATTGACTGCCGCATTGCTTCGGGGAACAGACGCCGGCTTCGGAACAGACCTTCGCCCAGACCTGGGGGTTGGGCCGTCTATCGAATTCGGAGAGCGAACCGGTCTTGGTAGTTTCGGCCCATTTCCGGATCGCTTGCAGCGCTTCGGTTTCAGGAGTGGTGAATAACCCGGTTCCCAATCTGACGGCTTGCTCCAGCCGAAACGTGCACAGGTAATTCGATCGTCCCTTGAGCATCGTGTAACTGAAGGGTTCCGGAATGTGCTGCTGCAACAGCGGCAGATCTTTGAACCGGAGTTGTTCCTGCAAGTTGATCGTTTGAGTCGAGACGATGGCCTGGGATTCTTGCTTGAGGGCGTGAAGGATGGCGGGAACCAGATAGGCGCGGCTCTTGCCGACTCCCGTGCCGGCTTCGACGATCAGGTGAGAGTTGTGCTCCAACGCTTGGGCGACCCGGACGGCCATCTCCCGTTGTTGGGGGCGGTACTCGAAATCTTCGGATTGCGCCAGCGGTCCTTGCTCCGAGAAAAAGTTCGAGACTTCGTCGGCAAACTCGCTGGGTTCATGGGCCATTCGATCGAGAGGAAAGGGCGGCGTCTTTTCCGCAGAAGAGCCGAGCGGGTTAGTCGGCGGGCCAACCGGGGCGGGGGCGTCCCTGCACGATGTCGACGGGAGCCCGGTTTTTGGCGATCATGTGCTTGGGCAGGATGCCTCTCCAGTTGGTGTTGGGATAGATAATGGTCGACGGTTCCAAAATGGTTCCGGGGTTCAATACGGCGTTGCAGCCGATTTCGGTGTGATCGCCCAGGATGGCTCCGAATTTGTGCAGACCGCTGTCGATCGGTTGGCCGGTTTCGTCAATTTGATCCACCGTCACGTTGCCCGGCGTCAATTTCAGGTTCGAGATCTTCACGCCGGCGCCCAAGTGGGCGCGGTACCCGAGAATGGAATCGCCGACGTAATTGAAATGCGGCGCCTGCGCCTGGTCGAAGAGGATGGAATGTTTGATTTCGCTGGCGTTGCCCACGACGCAAGAGTTGCCGACGATCGAATAGGGGCGGATGTAGGCGTTGTGCCGGATTTGGCAGTTTTTGCCGATGAGTGCCGGACCCATTACCATGGCCCCGTACTCGATGACCGTTCCTTCGCCGGTCGCGACGTTGGCTTCGACGAAGGCGTCGCCCTTGGTCTGATGCCGTTGCGTGAATTCCGAGCGTCCGTCCAGGTAGGATTTGATAGCGTTCAAGGCTTCCCAGACGTAGCGGACTCCGTCGAACAGGAAAGTGTGCTCGGAACGGTCGAGATCGAAGAATTCCGCGGCGGCGAACATGGGGCGACTCTAGGGTAGGAGGCGTCAGGAATAAACTTTATTCTCGAGCCGCCCCGTGCGGCCGGTTCTTTTTGGCTCCGGGTTTCGAGGATTCGGCACGGCGGGACCCAACGGCACTCTTTCCGAGTGCCGCCGGAGCGGCAGCTTCTCCCGGTTGTCCGGTTCCGTCCGCCTCCCGGACGGAACCGGCATCCGTTCGCGATTGCTATTTGATGTTTCCGTAGAGGGACTTGATGGGGTTGACCAAGGCGATCATGACCACTCCGACCCCGCCGCCGATGGCTCCGATATACCAGAAAAGCAAGTGCAGTTGCTCGTTATCTCTCAATTGGTCGAACATGCCTCCGGCCAAACCGGAAATCAGGTTCCCCAGCGCGGCGCCGACGAACCATAGCCCCATCATTTGTCCGACGAGCGGTTTGGGCGACAGTTTGGAGACGCTGCTTAATCCGACAGGGCTGAGGCAGAGTTCTCCCATCGTATGGAGCAAATAAGTAGCGATGAGCCAGTTGGGCGATACCAGGGTGGGGTTGTCAGAGTCTCCGGAAGTATAGGTGGCGGCCCAACCGATGATAAAAAAGCCCAAGGCCATCAACACCAGTCCGATGCCGAATTTCAACGGTATGGAAGGGTTGCGGTGTTGCAACCAGACCCAGAGCCAAGCGTAAAACGGTGCCAGGACGATGATAAAAAACGGATTGATCGATTGAAACCACGACGCCGGGACAAAAATGGCGTCCAGCCATGCTACCGTATTATTGGCCCATTGCGTCAAACTATCGGGGAGGTAGGCGAAGCCGGTAGTCTGGGTTAGCCAGTTGCCCAGCGAGAGATTGGTGTTTTCTTTTCCGAACAGGTTCAAGGAACTGCCCGCTTGTTCGAATCCGGCCCAGAAAATGGCCGCGGTCAGCAACAGGATCATGATGACTCCGATGCGCTTTTTTTCGACTTTGGTCCAGCGGGGTTGACTCAGCAGCACGACGAAATACCCGATGGTCAGGGCCGCGATGAAATATCCGAAGTAATGAACGAGGGTGTTAAGAGATCGTTCCCAAGGTACGGGACCGGCTTCTCGGACATGTAACCAGTAAACGATGCCGACGAGGACGGTCAGCGTGACTAGGGTGACCGAGAGCCCCCAAATCCAGCGGGGTTTATTCAGCAGCACGACGAAATACCCGATGATCAGGGCCGCGATGAAATATCCGAAATAATGAACGAGGGTGTCGAGAGATCGTTCCCAAGGCATGGAACCGATATGCAACCAGTAGACGATGCCGGTGAGGACGGTCAGCGTGACCAGGGTGCCCGAGATCCCCCACATCAACAGAGTTTTGGCTCGGGTTTGTTCGGCGGCGTCGACGATCGGATGTAATCCTGCTTCGCCCAATTTGTGTTTCCCCAACCAATACTGAATGACCCCGAAGACCATGCCGATGCCGGCCGCGCTGAATCCGAGATGCCAGTTGACTTTCTCTCCGAGGTAACCGCAGATCAGCGGCCCGATCAGGGCGCCGATATTGATGCCCATGTAATAGTACGAATACCCTGCGTCTCGTTTCGCTCCTCCTTCCGGATAGAGCTCGCCAACCAAACCGCTGATATTGGGTTTGAGCAATCCGGTGCCGACGACGATCAACGCCAATCCCAAGTAGAAGGTGAGATCTGACGGGATCGCCATGGAAAAGTGCCCGAAAGCGATGATAATGCCGCCGAGCAGCACCGATTTCTGCATGCCTAGGATCCGGTCGGCGATCCAGCCTCCCGGCAACGCGACCAGATAGACCATGGCCGTGTACAATCCGTAGATGGCTCCGGCCGTTTCGGAGGTCATCCCGTATCCGGACATTTCGTTGACCAGAAACAACACCAGAATGGCGCGCATTCCGTAGTAGCTGAGACGTTCCCAAAGCTCCGTGAAAAACAGCGTTTTGAGACCGGCTGGATGTCCTGACATCATGATGGTTCGAGGAGTAGGCTAACGATAGTCTGGAATGCCCCGATAGCGGAACGTTTTCGCTCGGCGGTATGGAACGGAAGCGCGAAGCCTAAAGTTGCGGCCGATTATTGGCAACCATCAAAACCGGAGCGGGGCGCCGGTTCCCGGCGGGCGGTCGCCGGGAGGGGACGACGAAAAAAATGGGGTGACCGACGGGACTTGAACCCGCGACAACCAGAACCACAATCTGGGGCTCTACCAACTGAGCTACGGCCACCAGCAGTAGGCTGGACATTAAAATCCGGGAAGTGCCGGCTCGTCAAGATTTTAAGCGAAAAACAGCAACCCGCCCGGTCCGTCCGGCGATTCGATTTGATTCGAGAGGGGTAACGACCCTATAATCGGAGCGGTCCCGAAGGCTTCCCCTGGAATTCGGTCGACTGGGCGAACCGCCGAACGGTTCGCCGGAGCGGGAGGGTTTTCGTCGTTCGATTCCGGTCGTTTCCCGGACCGTTCTGTTGGGGGCCGATAATTGGAAATCGTAATCGCCCCGAGCGTTCCATGATGCCGGAATTTCGGGTGCCCGCCTCGCATTCCGAGCGACGGGGGAGCGGCGGTTTCGGACCTTTCGCTCGCGGTGGCCGGGCGGGAGCCGGTCCGGGGACGTTATTTTCCGCCGCCTGCCGGCGGGGAAGTTGATCGCCGGCGATCGGAGGTGGAACGCCCGGCGGGAACCCGCAGGGAATCGAGAAGGGATGAATCGTCAAGCTGATAGCGAACTGAATGAGCTCAACGAATTGTTGTTGACGATGGCGAGTCGCACCGAGACGGCCGTTAACACGGCCAGCCGGGCGCTGCTGGAACGCGACGACGAGTTGGCGAATCAAGTCGAGAGGGACGATCAGGTGATCGATCGATTCGAGATGGAGATTGACGAATTGGCGATCCGGTTGTTAGCTCAGGCTCCCCAGGCTCGGGATCTTCGCTTTATCACCGTAGCCATTCGCATCGGCAGCGATCTGGAACGGATCGGGGACGAGGCCACAACCATCGCCCGGCGAACCCGCGAACTCAATCAGGAACCTCCGCTCAAGGATTACATCGATTTACCCCGCATGGCAACGAAGGCGATGGAAATGATGGATCAGGCGTTGAAGGCGTTCGTCCATTCGGACACCGAATCGGCTCGGGCCGTGATCCCCCAGGATCGGACGGTGGACCGGCTCAACAAGCAATTGCATCGCGAACTATCCAGTTACATGGTGGAAAATCCCAAGAATATCGGCCGTTGCCTGAATTTGATGGTGATTTCCAAATGCGTCGAGCGGATCGCCGATCACGCCAAGAATATCGCCGAGTTCGCGGTCTATCTCAGCGACGCCGAAGATATCCGCCATTCCCGGGCCAATGCCGGCGCCCCCCTGACGAATCCGTCATGATCGGGAGTTCGATGGCCGGGATCCGGGGCTTCGCCGGCGATGGTTTCGGGAACTGCCGTTTCCTTGCCGGAGAGTCCTGAAACCGTGCCGATGAACGAATTCTCGGAGGACGAAGCGATGGTCGAAGCGGCCCGCAAATTGCGGGACGCGGTGGACGGGTTGCAGTTTGCCGCGCCGGTCGCCCAGGTCTACAACCCGCTGGCATACGCCTGGGAGGCGCATGTCCAGTATCTGCGGCGTTACGCGAAGCGCCCGAAAAAGGTGATCTTCCTGGGAATGAATCCGGGCCCCTTCGGCATGGTGCAAACGGCCGTCCCGTTCGGCGAAATCGCCAGCGTTCGGGATTGGTTGGGAATCTCGTCAGGAGTGAACCGGCCGGCTCGAGAACATCCCCGCCGCCCGATCCAGGGATTCGCTTGCACCCGTTCCGAAGTGAGCGGCCGCCGGCTCTGGGGATTGTTCCGGGAAAAGTTCGGCGCGGCCGACGCGTTCTTCCGGGATCACTTCGTCGCCAATTACTGTCCGCTGGCGTTTCTGGAAGCCTCGGGGAAAAACTATACTCCGGCCCGGTTGCCCGAGTGGGCGGCTCGCGGATTGGAACGGCGTTGCGACGAACATCTGCGGGAAATCGTGACCATCCTGCGACCCGAATGGTTGGTCGGCGTCGGCACTTTCGCCCGGCAACGGGCCGAAGCGGCCTTGGCCGATACCCGCGTGAGAGTCGGGCAGATCCTTCATCCCAGTCCGGCCAGTCCGGCGGCCAATCGGGGTTGGGCCGAACAAGCGGAGAACCAACTGCGAGAGCTGAAAGTCTGGTAACTTGGCCGGGTTCGGTTGCGGGTCGCGCCGGCCCGGCGGTTTTCGTGCGGCTCTGCCGCTAAGCCGACCGGAGTCCTCGACCGGGATTTTCCGGCTCGCTGAGTTCTCGGCGTTCGGTGCCGTCGGAACTTCGGAGCTCACGTCTCGAGGGCGATCGATCGGCTGGCGAAAGCGTTCGACCGTCCGGCGAAACGATCATCGGAAGAGAGCGAATCGCCCCGGGAAAAAGTTCGCCTCGTCAACGATGCCGTCAGGGACGAGCCGGTTGGTATTTCGGTGCCAAACTGAGGGCAGAGCGCAGGGAGCCGGGTCGTTCGAGCTTCTTCGCCGACGGCCGGCCGGGATTCCGGTTTCGTGATCCGAGCGGCCCGATCCGATTCAGAGGGTCGTGGCACCCAATTTCAGGATGCGGCGGAAGTGCTTGGCCGTGACGGGCATGACCGACAGGCGGGTATGGCGGATCAGGGGAAGATCTTCCAGCTGCCGGTCTTGCTTGATCGTCTCGAGGGTAACGGTTCGGGCTAACGGTGTGACGGGCTTCAGATCCACCGCCGACCAGTCGCCCTGTTTCGCCGTAGGATCGGGATAGGCTTCGCGAACGACTTCGGCGACGCCCACGACCTCCTTGCCGGTGACCGAATGATAGAACAGCGCCAAGTCGCCTCGCTTCATGGCCCGGAGATAATTGCGAGCCTGATAGTTGCGGATGCCGTCCCATTCGGATTGGCCTTCGGCGACGAATTCGGGCCAACCCCAAGCGGACGGTTCCTGTTTGACCAGCCAGTATTTCATAGCCATGCGATGACCGGAGGGAAGTTTGACTTCAGCGCGGTCGCCTTGGCAAGCAGTACCAGGCGCTCCCGAACCCGGAGGGGAGCGGGAGATCGGCCGGGAGGCGGCGGGGCGAACCGCTTCGGACAGTTCAGATAAATCGTTCTCCCGGCTTGACGGGCGTCCCCCTCAGGAAGGAGGGAACGTCCATTCGTTTGCCGCCTTCCCGTTGGAGGAGGGTCAATTGCAAGCATCCGGTACGGCAAGCGACGACGATGCCCTGAGGCGAAGTATCGATGACGGTGCCCGGTTCCTGTTCGTCGTTGTGAAGCGACGCCTCGGCTTCCCAGATTTTAAGGCGGCGCCGTTTATCGCCTTGGACGAGTTGGGTGGCGGCGCCCGGCCAGGGATTGAACCCGCGAACGGCGTTGGCGATCGCCGGCGCCGGCCGGTTCCAATCGATGACGGTATCGCTCCGGGATATTTTAGGAGCGTAACTCGCTGATTCGTGGCGTTGAGGCGTGGGTTGGAGGTTCCCCTGAAGGTAATCCGGTATTGACTGTACCAGCAACTCAGCTCCGAGTTCGGCCAAGCGGTCGTGCAATTGACCTCCGGTTTCGGTGGCGGCGATTCCGGTGGTTTCCTGGGCGAGGATATCGCCGGTATCCCAGCCTTCGTCCATTTTCATGATCGTGACTCCGGTTTGCGTTTCGCCGTTGAGCAAGGGCCAGATGATCGGGGCGGCGCCGCGGTATTTGGGCAGCAGCGAGGGGTGGACGTTCAGGCAGCCGTATTCCGGGAGCGACAACACGGCAGGGGGGAGCAGTTGGCCGTAAGCGGCCACGACGAAGACGGCGGGAGACAACTCACGGAGCCGGCGCAACAACTCCTGATCTTTTCCCAGTTTGTCGGGTTGCCAGACCGGGAGACCGTGCCGCAGCGCCTCTTGTTTGACCGCCGTAGGCCGGACCTGGAGTCCTCGTCCCTGGGCCCGGTCGGGTTGGCTGACGACTCCCAGCACTTCGACGAGCGGGGCACGGACCAAGGCTTGGAGCGAGCGGCGAGCCAATTCGCTGGTGCCCAGGAAAACTAAACTGACGGCAGTCAAGACGGGAACGGACGGCGACCCGGAACCGGCCCGGGAGGACTAGCTTCGGAACCGAGGAGAGACGGCACCTGGAACTAGGTGGCGTCCTTGTGCCGCAAGGTGACTTGGACCAATTCGCCGAAGGTCATAGGCAATTCCTTGTTGTTGGCCACCAACTGGACGCGGATCTCGTTGGCGGAGATGCGGGTGATCCGTTTCGCGACGGCCTCTTTTTTGACGCCCTTGAATACCAGCACCATGTCTTTGACGGCCGGAGAAGGCACGACCCGGAAGAATTCCCCGAAGGTCGTCTCGAAAAAATTCCGGTTGAAGGTAGTGTCGTTGCGCGTGTAGACGGCCGAGGCCGCGACGTCGCTGGTTTTGGTGGCGGCGGCTTGTTGTAGTCCCAGTTTGGGCCGGCCGGCTTGAGGCACTCCCGGGGTGGATGGAGCGGCGAGCTCTGGCGGCGGGGGCGTCGCCGGTTCCAACTCTTCCGGGTATTCGGCCATCGGTTCTTCCGCTTCCTGATAATCCTCGGCGTAGGAACCCTTGGCCGGCGGCAACAGCAAGAAGACCAGGGGAGTGATCCCCGGGATGATTAAAGCAATGCCGCAGACCATCGCCTTGGGATAGCCCCGGTAGACTGAGATTTCGAAAGCGGCGATCAGATTGGCGGCGTAAAAGACCACGAGAAACAGCAGGCCCAAGGGACTCTTGAGGGCGGCGAACAAGGAACCGCCGCGGTCCGATAACGCCAGGCGCTCGACTTCCCGGACATGGATCACCGGAGGATGAGGGTTTTCTTCCGGCAAATCGAGAAAGGGACGAATGTAGGGAACGTATTCGCGGTTCCGAGCCAGGCGGTTGAGGGTTTCTTGAGTCAAGTAGACGAGTTCCTGGCGATCGGAAAATCCGCCCGATTCCAAACGAACGACGAGTCCGGTCTCGTCCAGCACCGAGACTTCGCCCTCGAGTGAATTGCCGTTGTAGAATTCGAAGACCTCTGCCGTTCCGAATACGGCGAAACCCAGGAACATCAGCCCGGCGATGTGGGATTTGACCCTACGCATGCCGCAGATACTGCCAGGAAAACTCGTTTCGATAAAGATTAATTTCGAAGCCGGGGAGGAAAGCCAAGGCGCGATCGCTGCCGGATCGCGGTTTCCGTTTCAGGTGGCGAGGGCGTCGGGCAATTCTTCGACGATCCAATTGCGGCGTGCTTCGGCGAGCCGTTCAGCCGCTTTGCCGTGCTGCCAGACCCCGTAACGCAGGGTTAGTCCCGGATCCTTTTGGTAAGCCGGTTGAGCCAACAAGCCTCCCAGAAAACCAGCCAGCACGTCGCCGCTGCCGCCCTGGGCCAATCCCGGGGTTCCCGTGGCGTTGAACCAGACCGGCCCCCGGTCGTGGCCGATCGAACTGTGGTGTCCTTTGAGCACGACCCAACTCCCGGTCAATTTTTCGGAGATGCGGCGGAGGCTGGTTACGGGTTCATTGACGATCTCCGCTGGTTCGGCGTTCAGGATCCGGGCCGCTTCACCGGGATGAGGCGTCACGACGCGGCAACCGTTCGGGCGGGTTGCTTCCGGCAACCAGTCCAAGGCTGAGGCGTCGGCCAAGACCGGATATTCCGCGTGGCGCCAAATGGTTTGCAGCGTGCGTATCAAGGGTTCGGGCAACTGGGGATCGGCCAACCCGGGGCCGAAGACCATCCCGGTCGTTCCTGCCGTCGGGGTCCAATTCTCGTTCCAGCGGTTGACCATCGCCTGTTGCAATTGAGCCGCAACCGGCCCGTAGCATTCCGGGAGCGTCGTCAGCGTGACGAGTCCCGGCTGTGCCCGCAAGGCGCTCCGGGCGGCCAACACGGCGGCCCCGTGATAACCGACGCTGCCCGCCACGATCGACAGATGCCCCCGGCGTCCCTTGTGGTCGGTCGGTCGCCGGCGCGGCGGCAGTTCCCGAAAATCGGATTCCTGGCTGAAAGCCAGGTCGGAGGTGAAAGTTCGTTCGATCAGGCCGATGTCGGAGAGGATCCTGAGATAACCGACATAGGGCCGGGCTTCGGCGGATAACATCCCGGTTTTGGGCGTTCCTACCGTGAGAGTGTAATCGGCTCGGATGGCGGTTCCGGCGATCCGTCCTTCGGCCGCCTGTAAACCCGAGGGCAGGTCGATCGCGACGATCAGGCCAGGAGCCCGGTTGATCCGATTGAGGAACGCTTGCCAGGATTCCGATAATTCCCGATTAAGTCCGATGCCGAAGAGGCCGTCGACGATGACGGCGGGACGCCGTTCCAACGCTCGCTCCAGCTCGGCTTCGGTTGGTTCGGGGTCCGAGACGTCGAGCACTGCGACCTTACGGTTGGGGAGGCGGCGCGCGGCGGCGCGTCCGTCGTCGCCGTTGTGGCCGCGTCCGGCCAAAATCAGCAGGCGGTCTCCCGGCCGGGTCCGGCGAAGCAACCAGTCGGCGATCGCCTGGCCTACCCGGTCGATGACCTCGGACTCCGCAATGCCCGAAGCCCAGGTTTGATCTTCCCAGGATCGCATCTGTTCTAGGGTCAGGACTGGAATCGGCATGTCTTGCGAGTCGGTATTTGGGAGCCGTCGCGATTACGGCTCAGCTGCCATCGATCATACGGGTTCCGCTCGGTTAATTCACGTCGCAACGGTTCGTTTCCGGCACTTGCCGTAAATCGTTGACGGGCTATCGTAAGGCCGAGCGAGGTGTCCGGTACGTTGGATCGTTGGTCGCCGCCGGGTATCGGCGCAACATAGAGCAGCTATGAGGGTCGTTGTCCAGAGAGTGAGCGAAGCGAGCGTCAGCGTCGCCGGGACCGTTTGCGCCCGGATCGGACCGGGATTGCTGATTTTGGTCGGGATCGAAACCGGCGACGACGAAGCGGATATCGGCTGGCTCTGCGGCAAACTGGTGCGGATGCGGATCTTCAACGATGAGGAGGGGAAAATGAATCGCTCGCTGCAGGATAACGCCGGCGAAGCCTTGGCGATCAGTCAGTTCACCTTGTACGCCAGCACCAAAAAAGGAAACCGTCCCGGATTTACCCGAGCTGCTCCTCCGGAAATCTCGCGGCCGCTGTATCGGAGGTTCCTCGAGGAATTACGGCGCCTGCTGGGGCGTCCGGTCGCGGAAGGACAGTTCGGAGCCATGATGAAAGTGCAATTGATCAATGACGGTCCGGTCACCATCCTGATGGATTCCCGCGACCGCGAATGATCGCGGCGGTTCGTGCGGCGGATTCGAGGCGAGACGGCGGCGCGCGGCGGGAGCCATTAGCAGCAATAGACGGTCGCTTTTGAGTGGAACAGGGGAACAAGCCTCCGGCTGCGACGGCGCTTTGACGGCTCGGGCCTGTCCGGGGTGCGGCAGCCGCCAAGCTCGAAGGATTTGGGAGAAGGGCGAATTGCGGGTCGACGGCTGCCGGCAATGCGGAGTGTACTACGCCAATCCGGTAGCGAGCGATCTGGTGTCGGGCCGCTTTTACGATCGGCTCGGGAAGGATTATTATCTGACTCCCGATAAATTGCGGAGCGATTACGCGGCGGTGCGCTTCGCTCGGGAACTGCGCTTCTTTCGCCGTTGGTGCTCCCAGGGGGCGGTGCTCGATGTCGGTTGTTCGACCGGCGGGTTTCTTTATCGCCTGAATCAGTTCGGCGGTTACCGGGGCGAAGGCATGGACGTTTCCGGACCGGCCTTGGCCCAGGCGCGCTCCCAAGGCGTCGCCGTCATCGACGGCTCCTTTTTGGATCATGATTTCGGCGCTCGGAAATACCGGGCGGTCACGTTTTGGGCGGTCTTCGAACACTTGGCGGATCCCTTGTCGTTTTTGCGCAAGGCGGCCGGATTGTTGGAACCGGGCGGGTATTGTTTCGTTCTCGTTCCGAACCGGAAGAGTCTGGCGACGCGGATATTGGGAGCGAAGTACCGTTACGTGATGCCGGAACACGTCAATTACTTCTCCCGGAAAACGTTGATCCGGTTCGTCGAAAGAGTCCCGGAATTGCAAGTGGTCGCCAGCGTAAGCACGCATTTCAATCCGATGGTCATTTGGCAGGATCTGTGGCGTCGGGAGGCACGGGTAGCCGACGCCGACCGGGCCCGGTTGCTGCAACGGACTACGGCCTGGAAACAATCCCGGTCCCTGAAGCTGTTGCGGTGGCCTTACGCTTTGGCGGAGAAATGCCTGGGGCGACTTTATTTGGCCGATAACGTCGCGATCGTGGCTCGTAAAACGGATCGGGACGTTGCGGGTTGAACTCGAGATCGTTCGAACCAGGAGCGTCCCGCAGCCGCTTCCGCCGCGAGGCTGCAAGGGGGAAAGGATTGACCGAGGGAAAGGCGGGCGGCAACATCGGAGGCATGAATCCGGTGCTCAGTAAATACCTTGGCGTTCTTTCGATTTGCGGTGTCGCGCTGTTGATTCAGTCGGTTTCCGGGGCGACGGCTTTCGAGGGAAAGCCCCTCTGGGAAGAGGGCGCGAAAAATCCGATCGCCTATGAACAGGAAGAAATCCAACGCAGCAGGGGAGCCTCCGGCAACTCGCGTTCGGGACACAATCGGGTTTTCAGCCGGGTTTCCGAACCGACCTACGTGATTCACCGGGCGGCCGAGGACAAGGCGAACGGCGTGGGCATGGTGATTTGTCCCGGCGGAGGGTATGTGGACGTGTGGCTGGACCGGGAAGGCCATGACGTGGGCCTGTGGTTGGCCGAGAACGGGATTACTGCCCTGGTATTGAAATACCGGACCAACCATCCGAAAACCGACGAACGGGGAGAATCTTCCTGGAGAGTCCGCGAATACGATTGGGACACCTATTTGCCGGCGGCGATTTCCGACGCCAGGCGATCGGTAGCCTTGTTGCGCCGCCGGGCCGAAGAACTGAAACTGGATCCTGAGAAAATCGGCATCGGGGGTTTTTCGGCCGGAGGACATTTGTCGTTCAGCGCCGGGTTCGATTCGAAGTATTGGGTCGGCGAGTATCGAGAGCAGGGGCAACCCGATTTCGTGGGCTTGATTTATCCTTGGCTATGGGACGGTTTCGAGCAAGTGGTGGCCGACGCTCCGGCGGTGTTGCCGACCTTCGTCATCAACGGCTTGCCCGACCGGTTGACGCCGGCCCACAAGTGCCTGGATTTGACGCGGGCGTTGATGGAGCGGGAGGCGCCGGTCGAATTGCATATCTACACCGTAGGACGGCACGGTTTCGGGTTGGCCGAAGGGAACCGGGCGAAATCGGTCGGCCTGTGGCGAGCGAACTTCCTCGCCTGGCTTCGGGATACGAAACTGATCGCGGATTAATCCTGGTTTGTCGTCGACTGGGATGACGATCGGAAAAGCTGTTGACGTGGGGGCAGTCTCGAAGGCGGCATCGTCGTCGGGAAGCTTTGGCTTGGCCTGGCGGCGGTCGCGATCGGCCGCCGGGCGATGAAGCCTTGCGTTTTATTTAACCCGTTGGCGCGAGGGAAGCGGGCGGCCGTATTTCGTCATCGGCTCCAGAATCTGTGCCAAGAGTTGGAGTTTTGCGAAACGGTTTCGCCGGAGGACGCCCGCCGCAAGGCGCAGGCGGCGGTGGAGCAGGGATATACCACGATCGTCGCTGTCGGCGGCGACGGCACGTTTAACGAGGTGCTCAACGGTGTCGGCGCCGTTCCGCAAGCTTTCGAATCCGTTCGGTTGGGGTTGTTGCCGCTCGGCACCGCTAACGTCTTCGCCAAGGAATTGGCGTTGCCGCTGAAGGTGGAACCGGCGTTGGACGTGGTCCGGCGAGGCAAGGAGCGCCGGATCGATCTGGCAGCGGCGGAATACGAGGAAAGCGGTCGTCGGATCCGGCGTTATTTCGGACAGCTGGGTGGAGCCGGTTTGGACGCGAGAGCGATCGAGCTAGTCGATTGGCGAACGAAGCAACGCGTCGGCGCGTGGGCCTATGTCAAAGCGGGGTTTCAGGCGTTGGCGGAACGGCAACTTACGATCACGGTCTCTAACGGTTCGGAAACGCTGAGTGGAGAATTGGTGCTGATCGGCAATGGCCGGTATTACGGCGGTAAGTTAGCCGTCTTCGGCGATGCCGGGTTAACCGACGGTTTGCTGCACGCGGTCGTGTGCGAGCGCGTCGATTGGGCGAGATTGCCGCGCTTGGGCTGGGGCGTAATCAGCGGTTCGCTTACCAGACGAAAAGGGGTTCGCCAGCTTCGGGGACGCCGGCTCGAATTACGCAGTGAACAATCCGCTCCATTCCAATTGGAGGGCGAGTTGGTTGGCCGCCTGCCTTGCGTGTGCGAAGTGTTGCCTCGGGGATTGCGGATGATCGTCCCTTGAATCGGCTGATTCGAGGCGAGCGAACCGATTGCCGAACTAGCTGGTCGAATTCCCGGTCACCGATATTTCCCTGGGCCAATCCCCTCGAAATGTCAGAATGTTGGACTGGGGGGGATGCTGATTCCATAGCGACTTATTCATTTTCTCCTGCCCAATCATACTGCGCTCCCAGTTCTCGCAGCATGCCGAACGTGTTCCTGTAATCTACTTGGAATTCTAGGCAGACATCCGGCAATTTTACGTTTTTCCTGGAATTCGGCTCAGATCGTTCGTTCGTCACAACGGTAGTAGCATGTGCTTTTGAGTAGGCTACTAGCCAGCCGTCCGCGCTCTTCGAATAACGAGACTTCGCGTGGTCACGATAGTTTTTATGGTTATTAACCCAAGCTTCGATTTGCGCATACTCGTTTTTCACCTCGTCAGTATCGACTGGCCGAAAAAAATCTTTCGGGACTTTGCTTTTCACCCATTGACCCAGTTCATCTTTACTTCTAAGCAGTTCTTTGCGAACCGGTTCGATGCTGAAAACCCTGTCCTCCCGGTGATGGTAAAGCAGAAATTCCCAGAAACCGGGACAAATATCGAATGCATAGTAAAGGTTTTTTGCCGTGATAAGGACATCCGAATCCACCAGATAGTTTTGATCCGCCATTACGAAAGTTTGACGCCCAATTTTTCGGCGTAATGGTAAAAGGGTTTCCCCCAGAGGCCGGTTAACTCATAGGCTTCTCTGAATCCGATTTGATTTTCCATCGCCGCGTTTATCACTTGGGCCATGAACAGCTTGCCGACCCGGGCATTCTGATTGCGGTAGAAATCGCCCCCGGATTGAGCCGTCCCGCTCCGGGCTTCTTGGGGCAGGTAACGCTCGTAGAAGTCGAAAAAGTCGCTGCGTTTGATGAGTTTGAGATCCCAGGCTCGCCGGGCGGCTACCACTGGGCTCACCTTGAACGATCGTCCTAAGGCCTCGAAAGGATTCTGCTCCCGTTTAATTTGGTTCCAGCGGTACCGCAGTTCCTGCGAGGGGACGAGAAATTCAGCCGCCGCTTGATTGCACCAATCTTCCACTTTCGTGCCGCCGGGAAGCAATTTCTCGAAACCGGATAGTCCTTCTTTGCCCAGCCAGATGTGCGCCAGTTCGTGAGCTAGGGTGAACATCTGGGCGGATTTCGCATCGGCTCCATTGACGAAAATCAGGGGCGCGTAGGAGTCCGTCAGTGCGAAACCTCGAAACTCCTTAACGTCTAACCGCCGGCGCGTGTTGTTCTCGACGACGCCGTTGATCACCGCAATCACTCCGAGTTGTTCGATCCGGTGGCGCAACGCACTCACGGCTTCCTTCCAAGTGCGGACTTTCGCCCATCCGGCGTCCAGTTCCAGAGTAGTCCGCATCTTGCGTCCCACCTCACTGGGGTCGTCGGCAAGACTGGCGCTGGCCGTAAAAGCCAATGGGTCAGCTCCGATCATGAGAAGACGCTCTTGCAACCATTCCTGGCGCCGCTGCATGGCGTAAAGCGTCTCGATCAGATTCGGGCTCGCCTTTGTCTTGGCCGGCTCTTTGAGGGTGCGGAAGTCGGCAATCGGAAGGCGTTCCTCAGGGGGTTCGAAAAGAAACAGATACCCAATCGGTACCTGCACCGTCTGGGCGAACCGTTCCAACTGTTTCAGGGACGGCTGTTTCTCGCCGCTCTCCCATTCGGGCAACTTCCGGAACTTTTTCACGAGTTTCTCGTGAGCGATCCCGGAACGCTCACGCGCCCATCGCAGCAGTTCGGGATTGAGGGAGAAACGGGTCATGCTACGGTCCCAATCGTTTTTCGCAGCTCACAGGGCGTATTTCGGGAGGACTCGGTTTCTGAAGTAGCCGGTAATGGGCCGACTCGATCGTTTCGATCTTTCTTGGGTCGCTTGCGATCGTCTGCCCGTCGAGGGATGATGACGTTTGCGGATTCTGATTCAACATTTTTCAGGCCGAATCTAGAATCCCGGAGCACGGCGGCAAGGTCGATTGGCTTCGAGTCAGGGAAGAGAACCGGTAGCTGACGCGGTCTCCCCTGGCAGGGAAAAGAGGTCGAGTCGGCAACGTGGGAGATGCTCGCCGTGCTAACCGGCTCCCAATTTCCGGACGGTAACCGGCGGAAGCCCGGTTCGACGATCGGATCCGGGTCTTTCCTGATCGTGAAGTTGCTCCAACGAAAAACCGGTCCGATCTACCCAAAGCGATCTGCCGTTGACGAAGATCTGAAAGCCAGCGATCATACCGTAGAATGTCGGATGGAGCATTGCGGCTGTCCACTCGTCATCTCGCGGGCGCTCCCGGGAAATCCTTCGACGCCAGCTTCAGGGTTTCGACTGGATGAACGACAGTTTTCGTTTCCGAGGCCCGGCTCCATCAAAGTCCCTGAGGGAAGGAAGGCCTTCGCGTTTTACAAATTGATTGAGGCAATCGGCTTTCTCTGCCAAAGTGACGTCCGGTGATTCGATTAGTCGGTTCCGTGGGGATCGGTTGATTTCGCATCGGTCCCGAATGACGTATCCGTAATTATGGGACGCCGGAAATCGAAGCCGGAATCATCGTTGCGGAGGCGCTGGCCCTATGCCTTCAGGAGCGTTTTTCCGCATCGTGGTGATTTCGGATGCTTCCTGTCGAAAAACTTGATATTTGGTGGCGCAGGTTTTCTATTCGTACTATGAGGGATAGGCTTATTCCGGCGGGGATTCGGTCCGCCATAATGGCCCTGACCGGCGCATTTGCTTTGAGCGCCCCGGTGGAGTCGGTCGCTCAGAAGGTCGTCGGCGATTCGGCCAGCAATTTTTCGTTGATCAACGTCAGGAACGGCGAAACGGTCCAGTTGAACGATTTCGCGGGGTCGATCGTCGTTCTGGATTTCTTTTCCTATTGGTGACCGGTTTGCCGCGGAAACTCAACGGTCGTTGAGTCGGACATTAAGCGGTACTACGACGGGTTGGGGGGTAATCCGGACGGATTGCCGGTCGTAGTTTTGGGGCTGGAGAAATCACCGAACGGAGTCAGTAGCGGCGGGACGCTCGTATTCGCCGACCGGACCGGATTGGAACTGGTCGTGGACGATTCGGCCCATGTCGCCATCGCGCAGTTTTTCTCGTCGTCCCGCTATACGGCCCCGGGTTCGGATTTCGTGGCGATCAGTGGAGTGGCTAATTCGCCGTCCCATGATCAATGGGAGATTCTCTATTCGCGCACCCATTATTCCCAACCGTTTCAGAATTCGATCTCCGACATGCGTCGGGTGATCGATGCGGTTAAGGCTCCCACGACGACGGTGACTAAAAAACCCCTGACGATTACCGTCCAGGACCTCGACCATCGCGTCGGCACGGAGTTAGCGGCGGGTAGTTTCAAAGTCAGCTATTCCGGTCTGGCACCGGGCGATTCGCCGACAGACTTGGGCGGAGAACTGCTCTTTCGGGTGGTGGATCAGAACGGCCGGGAATGGGCTCGGGAAGATTTGGATAATGCTCCCGTAGGCACCTATCGCATCACCGCGGAGTACCGGGACGATTACGAACCCGAGGGTTACCAACTGACTTTCGTGGCCGGGGAACTAAGGATCGCGAAACCCTCAGCTATCGTTTCCTTGTCCGGTTTGATGCCGTCTTGGGACGGAACGGCGAAATCGGTCACGGCGACCACGGCCCCGTCCGGTTTGGACATCTCGGTATACTACAGCAAGATTATTGCGGGGCCGATCGCGAATTACCTTCCCGATGACGGGGACGGTTCGAATACCGACAGCTGGCCGGACGTGAACAAATCGGATTTCAGCACCGAGTCGGAAACGACGACCGCTCCCTCGGAGCTCGGTTATTATCTGGTGCGGGCTACGGTCGACGACGACGATTACGAAGGAACTCGTTGTCTGATCCTGGGCATCTTGACCGATGAACTGACGGTGACGATCACCGATTTGGTACAGGTATACGACGGTACTTCCCGGTCGGTGACCGTGGCTACGGAACCGCCGGGATTGGCGACCGTCGTTACCTACGACGGAGCCGCGACGGAGCCGACCGACGTCGGCGAGTACGAGGTCCAGGCGGCGGTGGATATCGTCGGCTTCGAGGGCGAGGCCAAGGGGTTGTTTCGGATTACCCCGGCACCGGCCATCGTGACTCTCGGCAAGCTGACTCAGCGCGTCAATCAATTGGTTCCGGTGACGGTCACGACCGTTCCTCCCGGAGTGGAGGTCGCCGTTACTTATGACGGAGCCGCGGCGTTGCCGGCGGCCGGGCTTGCCTTGATCAGTAAATCGCCGCCGGTGCGAGTGGCGGCGACGGTCGTCGATCCCAACTATACCGGGAGCGCAACCGGTAATCTCACCGTTCTGAAAGCCTTCCAGTCCGTAGTGGTGAACACGAACTCCTATTGGGAACGGCATACTCTGGAAGGCCAACCTATTCAAGTGGTGTTGACTGCCGCCTCCAAGGAATCGCCGACGGCGCCGATTACCTTCGAATTGGGACCTCGAGACCCAGTGGTTCCGGCTTCGGACGTTGGTCGAGCCACGCTCGAGGGTAACGTATTGACGGTCACCGAGCCCGGGATCATCGAGATCGTCGCCAAACAGGCGGGAGACTCCTATTGGGGTGCGGCGCAAACGGCTTTCAAGGTGAAAGTGCTCGGCAAAGGAGTAGGACTGGCGATCACGCTGCAAGGGTTGGAACGGGTTTACGACGGCAATCCTCAACCGGTGACTTGGACGACAGACCCGGCCGACCAGCGCAACACGGTGTCCGTTACTTATGCCCGCGAGGGAGAAACTCCCCGGACGACGGCCCCGACCGAGGCGGGCGAATACCGGGTTACGGCGACCGGCACGAATCCGGCCTGGCCAGGCACGGCGGGCGCCGTGCTGACGATTAAACGGGCCCCGGCTACCGTCAGTTTGAACTCGGACGATTTGGCTCAGCCGTTCAATCGGTTGACGGCTCCCCGGCATGTCACGGTGCCCCAGGCCGAAGGCGGTTCGAATTTGCCGGTCCAGCTGACTTACGCCGTGGACGGCCAGACTGACACTCTGGAAAATATCGCGACCCAAGGCACGACTCTGGTCGGCAAGCGGATCGCGGTAACGGCCGAAATCACCGCCGCCAATTATACGGGGAGCGTTACGCGGTCGATCGTGGTCGGCAAGGGGACCCAGACGGTCAGCGTGCCCAACGAGGACGCGTATAATCCCTGGGCTACGAAGTTAAGCGCGGGCGTGACTGCGGTTTACGTTTCGTTAATGGCCAGCGCTTCTTCTGGATTGCCGACCATCAGCTACGAATTGATCGGCGTTACGGGCTCGGCCTCGTTATTGAACGTCGTCGTCCTGAGGGTCACGCAGCCCGGAAGCTATCGGGTCAAGGCGGTTCAACCCGGCAACGCTCACTGGGAGCCGGCGGAATACGAATTCACGGTCCGGGTCGTGAGGGAAGACGCGATGCCCACCATCCGGTTCGACACCGTGAGTCTGACCCAGACTTACGACGGCACCGCCAAGTCGGTAACGGCGATTACTGAGCCCCCGAATTTGCAAGTGAAATTGACCTATGACGGTAACGAAAATCCTCCGGTGGACGCCGGTTTGTACCAAGTGACGGCGACTTTCGTCGACTCGCGTTATACCGGAACGGCGACCGGTTCTCTGACGATCGCCAAGGCGAGGGTCACGGTAAATCTGATTGCGGCTAGCCTGAATCAATCGATCAACGACCTGAGGGCCGTGCGGTTCACGACCGATCCGGCCGGCTTGGCCGGTCGCGTCGTCGTGACTTACGGCGGGGCGGCCGAGTTGCCGGCCGACGAAGCGGCCTCGATCGGCAATCACGAAGTGATCGCCAGCGTGGTCGACGACAACTACGAGGGCAGCGCGCGAGGCACTTTGACGGTCGTCAAGGCCGAACGGGTGATCACCGTTAATAATCCCTCGGGTTACGCTCCTTGGCCGGACCCACTGAAAGGCGCCCCGTTATTTATCCCGTTGTTGGTTGCGGCCGGCCCCGACGCAGCCGCCTTCGCGTTCCTGGCGCCGGACGCCGAACCGGGGGACGCGAATGCTTGGGTCACCATGGCGGATCATTATGCGTCGATCGAAGCCGGCAATATCTTGAAGGTGTATGTTCGGGGGGATTTCATGATCCGGGCCAGCACGGCGGCGACCGATTATTGGCAGGCGGCCGAGAAGGTTTTCATCGTCACCGTTACGGGCGATCAGGACGTGCCGTTCGCTCCCGTCCGGTTGGTTCTCGGCAATTTGACGCACGTTTACGACGGCACGCCGAAAGCGGCGAGCCTTACGGTCGAACCGGCTGGTTTGGCGACGACGATCACTTACGACGGAGTCTCGGAAGCTCCGGTCGACGCCGGCAGTTACGAAGTGGTGGGCGCGGTCGATACGGAGGGGTTTGAGGCGTCGGTAACCAACCGGTTGACCATTGCCAAGGCACCGGCGTCAATCCGGTTCGACGAAGCGACGTTGACCCAGAGCGGCACCGTAGCGAAGGCCGTAGGGTATACGACCGTTCCGGCGACCTTGGCCGCTAGCGTGACGGTGACTTATGACGGCAAGGCGGCCTTGCCGACCGGAGTCGGAGAATACGAAGTGGCGGCGACGATCATTCACTCCAATTACCAGGGTCAGGCTACCGCCACCTTGCGGTTGATCGGGGCGGCCCGGATCACCCTGTCCGATTTGAATCAAACCTACGACGGCTCGCCTAGGCGGGCGGGTGTTCGAACGGTACCGGCGGGGTTGCAAACGAAAGTGACCTATAACGGCAGTGAATCGTTGCCGGTCGCAGCCGGCACTTACGCCGTCAGGGCGACGATCGAGAACGAGCCGAACTACTCCGGGGAAGTGCAGGGACAGTTGGTCATTGCCAAAGCTACCGTTAACGCCATCGGTTTTGCGGCGGCGACGCTCAGTCAGCCCCTCAACGAATTGACGCCGGTGGTCGTGACGACCGATCCGGCGGGACTGGCCGTCACGGTGACCTACGACGGCATGACGGAATTGCCGGGCAAGGTAGGTGCCGCTTCGGTGGTCGCCGTGGTCGCCGATCGGAATTGGACCGGCCGGGCGGAAGGGATCTTGACGGTGGAAAAGAAGACGCCCCGGCTGCAAGTGATCGACCCTTCGTCCTATGCTCCCTGGGACGTGGCGATGGCAGGGGAACCCTTGACTATCCCGTTGTTGACTCGTACCGAAGACTCGGCTTTGCAGGTGGTTTATTCCGTGGCGACCGGCGAGGCGACGGTCGATAACACCCAACGGCCGGCGGTCTTGACGGTGACGCAACCGGGAACCGTCGTGATCGTCGCCCGCACCGCGGCGACCGCCGAATGGCAAACGGACGAAATCAGGTTTCCGGTAACCGTCAACGGGGAGGGCGTGTCGCTGACGGCGGCGGTTACGTTGGGCGACCTCAGCCAGGTTTATACCGGCGCCCCCCGCTTGGTGTCCGTAATCACCGATCCGCCCGGATTGACCGCCACGGTTACTTATGACGGTCAAAGCAGAGCGCCACGGAACGCCGGCCGCTACGCGGTGGCCGCGACGGTTCAGGACGACACTTATTCCGGGTCCGCGACCGGCACGCTGGTCGTCGAACCGGCGACGGCGGGACTGGTGTTGAACTCGTCGACCCTGAAACAGATGGTCGACGAGCTTCGGCCGGTCACGGCGACCACCTTCCCTCGGGGGTTGAAGGTGAAGATCACCTATGACGGTTCGCCGACGATGCCGACCGAGGTGGGCAAGTACCGGGTGGTGGCCACGATCGACTATGACAATTGGGAAAAGGAAGTGACGGGGGAATTGGTTATTTTCGAAGTGTTGCCCGATTTGGCGGACCTCAGTTTGAGCGGCACCAGTCAAGTGTACAGCGGCAATCCCCGTTCGGTCACGGTTACGACCGATCCCCCGGGACTCGCCATTCAGGTGACTTACGACGGCTCGCCCCAAGCGCCGACCGACGCCGGGATCTACCCGGTGATCGTGACGGTGACGGAGGAGGGGTATGCGGGAGCGATGTCCGGGATCCTGGAGATCAAGAAGGCGCAAGCCGGGTTGAGTTTGAACCGCGCTACCTTGGCTCAGACGTACAACGCCGTCGGCCCCGTAACGGCGACCACGATTCCGGAAGGCTTGCGGGTTAAGTTGACTTATGACGGTTCGGCGTCTTTGCCGGCGAACGCAGGCCAGTATCAGGTGGTGGTCAGCGTGGAGGATGACAACTACGAAGGGGAAGTCGCCGGAGTATTGGTTATCGGCAAGGCGAATCCGGTTCTCGAGGTGCTGAATTTGGAGGAACTTAACCCGGTCCCGGTGATGCTCCGCAGGCAGCCGTTGGACGTTGATTTGAACGTCACGACCGGTTCCGGCTTGCCACTGACTTTTTCGGTCGACGCGGCCGGAGCCGAGATCCAGGAATCCACGCTGGTGGTGAGCCAACCGGGCATTTACCGGGTGACGGCCCACCATGAGGGAGACGAGAATTGGCAAACGGCGGCGACGACCTTTTCCGTCGAGGTGCAGGGCGAGGGCGTGCCGATCCCGCAGTTGCGGTTGAGCGTAGCGACGTTGAATCAGGCCGGAATGACGATCAATGTGGCCGGCATCCCTAACCGCACGGTGGTGATTTTGGGGAGGGACGATTTGTTCAAGGGCGCATTTACGGCAGTCACGGCGGTGAAGCTGGATGCCGGCGGCGGCGGCTGGACGGTATTGCCGACTTCCGGGTTCGCACGGTTTTTCAAAGCGGAATACGGGGCGGACGAGTAGGGGAAGATCCGAGGCGGTTCGCCTGGGCCGGCAGCGAGAAAGAGAGGATGCAGCATCACGATTGCGAACCAGGCCGAGTGCCGGGAATTCGCCGGCCCTGGGGGGCCGGCAGGTCGCGGAGGGCAGGCGGGGAAGGGAGCCATCCTAAGGGCGGAGGCATTCGGCCCCGGCGATCGGCCTGCGATAATCCGGTAACAGTGTTACGGTACCGGCGGAGTCATTGGCAGGATGGATTGGAAGACGGATCGTAAGTGCCGGGGCGACCAGCGGCGAAGCTTGGCTTTCACGCTGATCGAACTATTGGTCGTGATCACGATTATCGCGATACTGGCGGCGTTGCTGCTGCCGGCCCTCGGACGAGCGAAGGAAGCGGGTAAATCGGCCCGGTGCAAAAGCAATCTGCGGCAAGTCGGGATTGCCCTGACTCTTTACGGGGACGACACCGATTACTATCCGTACATTTTCAATACCCCGAACCGGCAGGTTTGGTTTACGCAAATCAGCGATTATCTGTCCGGGGAACCGTTATTGCGTTGTCCCTCTTACCGCGGCAAATCGGGTTTCCGTTGGTTGGGCGAACTGTTTATTTTTCAGGGAGGAAGTTACGGTTACAACGCTTTCGGCACGGCGGCTCGTACGAATTTCTGGCAGACTTCGCATCGGTTTGGAGACAACGTTCTGGGGATGGGGGGAGCCATCTTTGGGCAGGAAGCCGACTCGGCTCGGCCGATTCGGGTTTCCCAGATTCGCGCTCCGAGCGACATGCTGACCACGGGAGATTCGTTGATCGAAGGCACCGGCATCAGTTTGCAACTGACTCCGGGCGACGCTTTCATTCGCCAGCAACCGTTGCGGCATGTCACGGGCATGAACGCCGCCTTCGTCGACACTCATGTCGAATTCGCTCCCTTGACGAAATTCGGCGCCTTGACGGACGAAGCCCGGCGCCGGTGGAACAACGATAATCAACCGCATCCCGAAACCTGGAAGTAGGGAGCTTCGTCGGGCGGTTGCGTTTTTCGGATCAGCGCCCGGGAAGGCTTGCCGGATTCGGGGGACTTCGAGGGAGTTTACCCAGCGCTTTTCGGATTCGGACCGGTAGCGAGCGGTATCGGTCGACCGGGTTCGATCTGCGATAGATTTCGGGATTGCAGGAGCACCGGGCCGATTGGCGGTTTCGGTTTCGTTCCGAGGGGATATGCCGGGTCGGGTGAGGTCCGAATGGAACTGCGACCGGGTAATCGTTCGGAAAGGGGGCGGAGCTTTGGCGTCCTTGAAGGGGGCGTCATCCGGGCAACCGCATCCTTCCAGAAATCCCGGGATCAATGGGGGAAATGGCCGGGTTCGACCCTTGGTTGATAGTGACGGGAGGGATCGGTCGCGGTTCTTCGTTCTCCCGGCGACCCCATGTTTTCGGGAGCGGGGTCCCGAGCCAGGCCGACGGTCATGCGACAGTTCGACCGGTTTTCAGAGCGGGGCGATTATCGAAAAAACGTCGAGGCCGGAGATAACGAAGTCGCTGCCGCGACGGGCTCAGCGCCTCAGGATCGTTGCCGAAGCGAGAGCGCGAGAAATCAATCAGGATGCCGGTTATTTTAGTGCAGGACTTTTTCATGCTAATAATTCTTGATCGACGATCGTTTTTTAAGTGCCGAGCGGAGTATTACGATTCGTCGGAAAAACTTTTTTCCGAATTATTCTTCGAGCTTGGCGGCGATTGCCGATTGAGACGAGTTTCAGCCGGATAGGAGACTAAACCGGTGCGAGCATCGGTCAAACGATCAATTCGCAGACCGAATTAGCAAGGAGGAAGTGCCGGTAATCAGGAAGGTCGGTTCAGCTTTTTTTTTCGGACGTTTAAACGGGGTGGTTTTCGTGACGGCTCGCAACCCTTGGTGCCGATTCATCTGATAATCGTCAGTAGCTGGAGAATGATCGCCAAGGCCAAATTGTTGAAGAGGGCATTGTTCGTCGGCCCATGGCGAGTTCGCATGAGACAATCATCTTCGCCCAAGATCCCGTCGCGACGGCGGTGATTGCAGTTTTCTACCGTCCTATGTCCCCGATTGAGTGACAATAATCGTTGAGCGTCGGCAGCCTCTCGAGGCAACGAAGTGACGCCGTAAGCATATTCCGCGGTGTCGGGCTCACCGTTCAAATGATGGCGGTGCCGGATGATCCGAAAGACTTGGAGGACATGCGGCAATTTGATGGCTCCGGGAAGGGGGTTCATAGGTTTAAATGCTCCGTTGATCGATGCGGCCGTGTCCTTTCTCCGAGTTTTCGGTGAACCGGTCCTGGGCCACTCGATCCCAATCCAGGCTGGTCAAAAATTGAGAGAGTTCGGGATTATTCTCTTTGACCGTGAAGAGAAAATGGGCTCCGTTAACCAACACGATGGCTTCGGCCATGACTCGGTTAGTATGGAGCGCATCGATCGTAATGATGGCTCCCCGGATATCGACATCCTCCAAGAGAGCCGCCATCGCCGCCTTGATCCCGGCAAATGCGAACGGCGATGGGCACCGCATCTTGATGGCGCACGAGGATGACGGTCTCGAAATGCTCTTTGCTGTTGCGATTGGCTCCGTTGATCCGCTTACCGTCAGCAGCCAAGGCTTCCAGGGGTTGTCGAGTCAATTGAGCCGTTACCCAGCGATGAGTTACCGCTGACAAAGCTTCTGGGTCCGTCTCGGTCATGACCCGGTGAATCGTCGCGAGAGACGGGGCCACGTAACGGCCCTTGGCGTGGCGCCACGCCCCGAGAGTCTGCAATTGGTTTTGCGTCATTTTTTGGGCGTAACGCGAAGTTGCCAAGGGGCCGACCTTGCCGGCTAATCGAGCTAAAATACAGATAGCGAGGACTGTTTCCAGTCGATGTTTGCGTCCTTGGGCCCGGCGAAAATCGGGCATTTCCGCTAGCAGTTGCACCCATGATTTCAACCGTTTCGGGGACGTTTCTATCCGCTGCACCTGGGGGCTCCAAGACGGATCGTCCTGACGGTTTCTTAATCGGGAACAGGCTTGGGGTCGCAAGGGATAAACGTACATTTCCTTCGGTTTATGGTGCCGGGCGGTATAGCGTCCGTTGCTGCGAGCGTAGCCTTGCGATCGCCCTGCCGCCCGCCAATTCCCCGCGCGATAGATCGTGCCCGAGAAGTGTCGGGGATCGACGAAAGTTTCGGCCAATTCCAGCGGATGACCCCAGATCCGTTGCCAATCGGCACTCAGACGGCGCAGCATTTTGGCCATGACGCAGCTCCCCGGATTGCGCTCTTCGCCCGGCTCGGTAAGCAGGAGGAATCGGGTATGGTTGGCAATCAAATGCAGCCGACGAAACTGCTCTCGCTTTTTCCACCCGAGCCACCGATCTCGCGGACGACACCGAAACACTCCGCTTTGCCAGCCGGCAAAAGCCAACCACCGGCCTTGGTACTCGGCAACCTAACGCAGACCGCGTCCGACAAAGCCTTTGAAACCCAAGCTATGGTTCTGATCCATCAGCGAATCCCAGCGTCTTCGCTCACTGCTCTTCACCAATCGAACGGTCACCAGCTTGAGGTTGAATTTGGCGTCTCTGAGGAACCCATAACGACCAGAGAGTGAAAAAGTCAACTTTATTTTCCCATCTCGAAGGCGATAAAGTTTCGTCTCTATGGTGAAGGGAAAAAGCGAAACATGGCCCAAAATCGGTGACACTGACCTCTAGCGATTAGCGTGAAAAAATCCTGGGCGCCTTGCGGAGTTGGCCACCGCCACGCACCGAAGTGTCACCCTATCGGGTGTCATGCGAACCGGAGTTGGATGGACCCGTCAGATCGCGGGCGAAAAGCCCCCAGAGTAGCTCTCCTGACCTCTGCCGAGTCGCTATCTTGAACTCACAAAGGAAACGCGGTGCCAAGGGCCGTAGGCGAGCTCTGAACAGAACGAGTGCCGCGGCCGCAAGTCGTTACGCATGAAACCCGCAAGGGGAATTTCGGCCCACTGAAAAAAGTCTTGTCCCTAGTCCAGATTTCGACATAATGCCCCGAAATCCCGACACGAGTCGGGATGGCAATCGTGATGATCCAGATTCTGCCGAGGAGCCCGAACCGAGCTGCTCTGCCGAAGGGTTAGTTACACCACTACTTGGGACTCAATCAATTAACTCCCCGGCCATAATGGACGACGGAACGATCATCCTGCCTTCGAGACGGAGTAGTTTCGCGTCTTTCATTTTGCCCAGTAACCCGCCTTGGGGCGCCACTGGTCACGTTTCCGTTACTCCGGTTACGGGGGTAGTTCCCTGCCGGGATTATCATCTTGGCACTTTGAGCTATGAGGGTAGACGAGATCGTCGGATTCGAGGGGCGTATTTCTGGCGGGCGCCGGCGATAAAGCGACAGTTGCGAGCTGAGGGATAAGTAAATCATCCTGATCAATAAAATGTCGAGTGCAGCTATTATTCCGTGACGCCCTTCTTCCATTTTCTGAAACGGGATTCCCGTTCTAGCGACACCTGGACTTTCCGCACGATCATGGCTGCCTTGGGGTTTGTCCTGATGGGGGTGGCTTTGATCGAAGGATCCGGGTTTGGCGGTCAACATGTCAATGGCTTGATCGTGGCGCTTGCCTTGATCTTGGGCGGTACGGCCAGTCTGGCGACTTTGGATGCCTTCCGGGGGGACGCTTGGCGGGAAACTCTGGAGTTGGTTCATTTGACTCGTATGAGTATCGGTGAGTTGTTCCTGCTCAAGTTGGTGACCCGATTCGTCCCCATCCTTCTGGGATTTCTGCCCTTCCTGGTTTTGTTTTTTCTGTTGCTGGAGATACACGACGTGAGCGCGTCGCTTGGAATTCGATGTTTTTATTTTTCCTGCTGCGCCGTTCTGTTCGGGATCAGTGTCGGTATGGTAACCTCTTGCCACTCCAATCCGGCTACCTCTTTGGGGGGCACCGCCGGAAACAACACTCTCACGATTTGGGCAATTTGTTGGGTTTTGTTTTACCTGATTGATTTTCTCGTCACGAATATCTCGAACGGCTTCAGTTTTATAGTAGTGGTTTCGTTCGTCAGTATATTCGTCGTTATCATATTGCTCGGGAAGGCAGCGTTATCAATCTTCCGTTCGGTGTTCGATAGTCGGCTCGGAAAAGAGGATCGACTCAAGCTTGTGGTCGTATTGACGATTCCTCTTTTCGTTTACCTTCTTCCGTTATTTCCCGGGAGCGCACCCCGGTTCTATGTCTTTCCAGCCGTTATAGCGTCGTGCATGGCCGCCATAGCGTTTGTTTACGTCCATCTCGCCAGTCTAATGGCAAAGGATGCGGATTATCTTTTGAAGAGTTCCCGATGGCGGTTTCTGGTTCCGCCGCTCGAAATGATCCGGCAAGCCAGTGTCCGGCGGCAAGCGGAATTGAGGAAGAAGGTTCGCTTAAATCTCCCATTGTCTCCCGTAAAACCGATTTCGACGACGGATCCGACTCCTTCCAGACCCGGAATCTGGGCCGATCTTGTTCTGAGCAAGGACGGAGCGGAATATGTTTCGCCTCCCACCATTCAATCCAAGATTGCGTCGACCTATGTAATAGGGGGGGGATTATATCTTGCCGGAAGCCCGGTATATATTATGTTCCTCTTTCCGTCTTACCATTTGAATTTGAGTTACGTCTTATTTGTCGCCGGGGTAGAACTCTGCGTCTTTTTAGGAATCATGGTGCGAGCTTCAGGTGTTCTCTCCAGAGAACGAAGAAGCGGTATTCTCGAGTTGTTGCTGGCTTCGCCTTATTCGTCACGGGTCATTACCGAAGGCGTTCTTCACGCTTTTGCCGGGATCAGAAAAACTCAATCGCGACTGCTGATCATTTGCGAATTATTGCTCCTGATCATCGCTCATATCGGTTTGTTTCAAGGAAGGGGATCGTATGATTGGGGTCTTTTCCTTTATGTGCCGATATCCCTCGCACTGTGCCGATTTCACCGATTTCGATTCCTCTGGATTATATCCTGCCGAGACGGTCTGCGGTACGATCGTTCGATCGCCGCTTTTCTGGCGCTCCGATTTCTGACCGTGATCGTCGTGCCCTACGGCATTTTCCTGAGCTGCTTTTTTTTGATAGCTAATGAGCCGATCCGATTGTCCCTCTGCTTCCTATTTCCAGTTCTCCATTGGTCGGGTCTCGATCGGCTGGCCGCGCGGAGCCGGAACGACCTTCACGATATGGCTCGAGTCATTCGGGCGTAACCGGAGTGAGAAGGGCAAATGCTGCCGAAAGCTGTCGGGCGTTCGTCGGCCAGCTGAGAATTCGAACCGGTGTCGATAATTTTTGAACCCTTTTACCCTCCGTTTGGAATTGTCGTTCCTAGCCCAAGTTCAAACTTCCTGAACTTGCTAAATTTGTTTTGTGCATAATTTTCAATTCGCAAGTTCGTAAATCATTCGAAGATCTGTCCCAGGATAAGTCGCGCCTAATCCATTCAACTCGGAAAATAATCCGTTGAGCGCTTGATCTAATCCAGTGCTGCCAAGCCCAAGAACTTGAACCCGTAATGACTTCGCTTGATCTTCAGGAATAATATTGGCTTTGGCCCGATATAAAGCTTGAAGCAGTTTGCGAGCGTTGCGCTTTTTTCCTTGAGCCAGAATAATCGGGCTCATCATTCGTACTTCGGTTCGTAATTGATTAGCGGGTTTGAACGCCATTTTGAACTGAACGATCTGACGAAAAGGGTGCATTCCCATTATCAAGGATTTCATGTTTCGCTTCTGTCAGAAGATGAGTGATCTCATTCCATCCGACGTCCCTGATTGGTCGTCAGGCGGCTTCAGATCAAATATCCTCGACCATCAACGGTTGCTTTCGAGCGGCATTCGATTGCCGTTCCAGCAAAATTACGGGAATAATCCCAAGCCCCGGGATTTCGGAAACCCAGTGCTGCCAGCACGAGAAGATCTTATCTGGTATCAACCGAGGGTGATCGAACCGAGAACTAGAACGCTGACGCCAACGTCTCCAAAACCAACTCCTTTTTCAGTCGAGAGGTAGCCGTGACGCTAGTGATGGCCGCCCGACTCTGAGCTCCTCTCTGATTTTTCGAACACTGGGATACCTTCCGAGCCTTGACGCCCGGTCGCAGAGCCCGTTCGGCTCGATTGTTGGTCGGTTCCATCTTCGGATTGTCCAGAAATCGAAGCAACTGGCCCTTTTGATTCTGTTTCCGCAAGCTATTCAGCATCTTTTGATTATCCGGATCACTCAAGGATCGTGGTCTCAGATGATGATCGATCTTTCGTTTCAAGGCGATCCCTTCCGTCTGAAATTCCTTCGCGGTCCAATGGCCTGCGAGATACCAATCCCTCCCTTCCATGGCTTGCCGAAAGAGATCTTTCGTATGATTGGCGAACCACATCCCTTTTCCAGATTTACGGTCGGCCAAATCGGTCAAATTTCGTTGCCGGTGAGCCAGGCATCTCTGCTGGGGCACGGAATCAAAGCTCTGAGGTTGGTAACTCCTAAAGCCGTCAACGACCACGATTCCCTGAAACGAAGGATCGATCACTTGGGCCACCTCGACCGCACGGTGATGCCATTCAATTTGATAATAAACCGCATTCTCGTTGCAAAACGTCATCAAAAAATGGTTGATTCCCCCGACTTTCCAACCGGTATCGTTCGTGTGAACGATATCTACTTGAGCCAGTTCTGCCTTGATTTTCTGAGCCAGTTCGCCAATTTCCCCTTGCTCCGCCGCCTTCAGAGCCTTCAGGGTGATCGCGCTTTGGGTCACAGGGATCTGGAAATAATCGTTTATCACCTTCTCCATCTGGCGCCATGACATCCCCGAATCGTAATGCAAGGCCAACGCCCAAGCATCGATTCGGGGGCCAATTCGATGAGCCGTCGCTCCAAACTGATCCTTCGCTAATTCAGGATGCGTGCCCCGGACCTGGTGTCCGCATTCAGTGCACTCCGCAACCTCAATCGAAAAGTATTTGATCACTCGGCCAATGAGTTTGGGCAGATCAATCGTCGTCGCGGTTTCCGAGGCCTGTCGTTCAAGTTTCGCCCCGCACTTCGGACAGGCCTCGAAATCCAGTGAAGCCTGAAACTCTTGGATTTCATCCTGCTCTCGGGGCTCCGGCACTGGTTTATGGCGAAACTTTCCTTGCCCCGGTTTGCGACCGGGCTTTTGGGGGTTTTCTTTGCGGTTGCCCTTGGAAAAAGGGGTGGCCGAACGATGGTTTTCTCTCTCGGATGCTTCCAGTTGTTGCCGCCAATCCTGGTTTTCTCGTTCTAATTGGTCGGCGATCTCGAAATCTGTCGAGGGCGATGCGGGATCAGTTTGGCATCCACAGGAGCCGTTCTGTTGTCGCAAATCTCGGATCAATTGCCGCAATTTTCGATTATCGTTCCGTAATTTCTGATTCTGTTGCCGCAATTTCCGATTGTAACTATTCAGGTGCCGAAAAAAGGTAACTGATCAGGCACCCAAATCACCTGATCTAGCATATCAGATCCGACCGTTGAGGATCAGACAAACCCCGAATGGCGCACATCCATTTCCGATCTCGTGGACATGGACGCCCAACCGAAGGTTCCTGGTCGGACTACTCCCTAATGGCACCCATCCAGTCCTTCGGGAGGTTTTTCCGATGCGAAAGGCCAGGAACATCCGAAGGTGGAGAATCCCCCGTCGGGCGTTCCCAGGATCCAGAGATGGCTCCGTCAGTGGATCGAGAATCCGATTTCGGGAGAAAGTTTGACTTTCTCGTATGTCGAAGGTATGATAGAGACGTGGAGGGAAGCCTCAAAGGCAAATCTGATGCCTCTGTTGGGAACCTGACGAATCCCCACGAATTTCTGCGCAAAACCATTGATTTTCAAGGGTTTCAGGAAAAAAGTGACCCAGTGCTTGCCACTGACCAAGTGCCCTTGTTGCATGTGCCAATGCGGGTATCAACCCGTATTCGGGCAGTCATCATGCATGCATTGACATTGTTCCGTGACTGTTTCAGTGACGCAAGCCTGTGGTGCCCCAAAGCGTAAGTCGTTGATTTCCAACGACTTACGCAAAATTCTAAAAAGCTTGACTCTGATCAACGGTTCACGTTCAATGTGCCGAACCGGACATTGTCCGTTGATCAGAGAAGATTATGCATGTATTGACTGTGTTGACTATGTTGCGTTGCTGGATTGCCGATTACGCCATAATTGGCCACAAGGCTCGGTTCGAAGCTCTGTTAGCGGCAGTGATCGCGCTACTCAAAGGCAATACCCTGACGCTGACAATGCTGGGGCGCAACCGAGACGGGGCGGCGCTATCCAAGCACAAAATCAAGGCGATTGACCGACTACTCGGCAATTATCACCGGTACAAAGAACTGATGGGATTCTATACCGCCATGGCTGCGACATTGCTGATGAATGTCAGAAAACCAGTGATTCTCGTCGACTGGGCAGATACAGGGGTCACGACCAACGACAAGTTGATGATACTCAGAGCAGCGGTACCTGTCAAAGGACGGTCGATGGTCATCTACGAAGAAGTGCATCCTGAAAGCAAATACAACAACGACAAAATTCACAGAACGTTCATTCGGAGGCTCATGTCCTTGTTGCCGGAAGGCTGCAAACCTATCGTGGTTACGGATGCAGGATACCGTGTGCCATGGTATCAAGATGTATTGGATCATGGTGGACATTTCCTCGGACGTGTACGAGGCAAAGTCAGGTATCAGGACCCGGAGACAAAGGACTGGAGCCTGATTTCAACGCTCTACGCCAAGGCCACAGCCCGCATTCGACATATCGGATCGACATGTTTGACAATCACCAAATGCTTCAGTTGCAAGCTGTATCTGGTAAGGGGCCAACAACGAAAGACCGGGAAGAAAAGAAATGCCAGGAACAAATCCAGGAATGCAAAATACCAGCTCAGTTACAAAACCCCATGGCTTCTGGCCACCTCATTGCCTCACGAACGAAGAACCGCAAAACTCATCAAGCGAATCTACTCACAGCGAATGCAGATAGAAGAAAATTTCCGGGATTTGAAAAGTCACCGATTCGGTTTTGGGCTCCGCGATGCATCTACCAAGAGTCCTGAGCGTGGTGCCATCCTTCTCCTCATAGCTGCCGTTGCCACATTTGCGCTCTGGCTTCTGGGATTTGCTGGAACTACTCGTGGAATAGCAAAACATTTTCAGGCCAATACCATTCGAAATCGAGCAGTTCTTTCCATAGTGTATCTGGGAAAAGAGGTGTGTAAAAACCAGAAGTTTATATTCACACTGGAAGAACTGAACCAAGCAATGGAACATCTGAAAAAACTGTTGTTTGAGGAGTCTCAATATGTTTAAAACCGTCTAAAAAATCGAGGGGATCCTTTAGGGGCGACACTGGAACACTCCGCTTTGCCAGCCGGCAAAAGCCAACCACCGGCCTTGGTACTCGGCAACCTAACGCAGACCGCGTCCGACAAAGCCTTTGAAACCCAAGCTATGGTTCTGATCCATCAGCGAATCCCAGCGTCTTCACTCAGGAGGTGTCGCAAAATAACTTGAAATATTATTCGACTTGTGTTATAGTATATTTGCATGAAAAACATCAATGCAAATTGGCTCAAATTTGAGAAAACTCTCAGTGAATCTCAAAAAAGATGGCTGGCTGGATTGTTGGCAATGGAAATTGGGTATGGAGGAGTTAACGAAGTGGCTGAGGCAATAAAAATATCTCCAACCACAGTGATCAAAGGTAAAAAAGAAGTTACCGGTCAAATGGATCTTTCCACGGATAGAATCAGAAACGTTGGGGGCGGACGAAAAAACTCGCTAGATAACAATAAATTAATTAAAAGTCTTGATGATATCTTATTTAAATCCACTGGTGGAGATCCAATGAGTGCACTCATATGGACGAGCAAATCGTGTCGAATAATTGCAGAAGATCTTTTAAAATCAGGACATGTTATAGATCACTCGACAGTTCATCGATTATTACAAGCTAAAGGATACTCTCTTCAGTCGAATAGAAAGGAATTATCCCGAGAGAATAATCCAGATAGAAACAGACAGTTTGAAATGATTAACAGCAAGATAGAATCATTTATTAAAAAAGGGTTCCCCGTAATTTCAGTTGATACTAAAAAGAAAGAAATCGTGGGAAACTTCAAGAATCACGGGGAAATATGGCGAAAAAAAGGAGATCCCTTGCTGGTGGAAGATCATGATTTTTTATCGAGAGGAATAGGAAAAGCCGTTCCGTATGGCACTTATGATATTCAAAAAAATAAAGGATTTGTTAATGTTGGAATATCTACAGATACTGCCGAATTTGCAGTTAATAGTATTAAAAAATGGTGGAATGAGTTCGGAATTGATAACTATCCAAACGCTTAAGAAATCCTGATTTGTGCTGATGGTGGAGGAAGCAATTCTAGTAACAACAGGTTGTGAAAATATAGTCTTCAGAAAATCTCTGATCAAACAGGATTGAAAATTTCAGTAGCACATTATCTTCCAGGAACCTCAAAATGGAATAAAATCGAACATCGAATGTTTTCGTATATTAGTTCTCATTGAAAAGGCAGACCGCTAGAAAGCTTCGAATCGGTAGTAAATCTTATTGGTTCAACAACAACAATAACCGGTTTAAAAATAAAAGCAAAACTAGATAAAAGACAATATAAAAAGGGAAAAATTGTTACCGATGAACAATATGCACAGATTAATATTGAAAGGGGCAAAACATTACCAAAATGGAACTATACAATTTGTCCGACAAAATAAAAACTATTTCAACTTATTTTGCGACACCTCCTCACTGCTCTTCACCAATCGAACGGTCACCGGCTTGAGGTTGAATTTGGCGTCCCTGAGGAACCCATAACGACCAGAGAGTGAAAAAGCCAGCTTTATTTTCCCATCTCGAAGGCGATAAAGTTTCGTCTTTATGGCGAAGGGAAAAAGCGAAACATGGCCCAAAATCGATGACACTGGCCTCTAGCGATCAGCATGAAAAAATCCTGTATTTTAGTGCAGGACTTTTTCATGCTAATAATTTTTGATCGACGATCGTTTTTTTCAGTGTCGAGCGGAGTATTTCGATTCGTCGGAAAAACTGTTTTTCCGAATTATGCTTCGAGTTAGGCGGCGATTGCCGATTGAGACGAGTTTCAGCCGGACAGGAGACTAAACCGGTGCGAGTATCGGTCAAACGATCAATTCGCCGACCGAATCAGCAAGGAGGAAGCGTCGATAATCAGGAAGGTCGGGTCAGTTTTTTTTCGGACGTTTTTTCGGACGTTTAAACGGGGTGGTTTTCGTGACGGCTCGCAACCCTTGGTTCCGATTCGCCTGAAAATCGTCAGTAGCTTCGGCTATATTAGAGTATCCCGACTGGAGGATGATCGCCAAGGCCAGGTTGTTGAAGAGGGCATTATTCGTCGGCCCATGGCGAGTTCGCCTGAGACAATCATCTTCGCCGAAAATCCCGTCGCGACGGCGGTGATTGCCGTTTTCTACCGTCCCATGTCCCCGATTGAGTGACAGCAATCGTTGAGCGTCGGCAGCCTCCGGAGGCAACGAAGTGACGCCGTAAGCATATTCCACGGTCTCGGGCCCACCGTTCAAATGATGGCGGTGTCGAAGGATCCGAAAGACTTGGAGGACATGCGGTAATTTGACGGCTCCGGGAAGGGGTTCATAGGTTTGAATGCTCCGTTGATCGATGCGGCCATGTCCTTTCTCCGGGTTTTCGGTGAACCGGTCCTGGGCCACTTGATCCCAATCCAAGCTGGTCAAAAATTGAGAGAGTTCGGGGTTATTCTCTTTAACCGTGAAGAGAAAATGGGCTCTGTTAACCAACACGATGGCATCGGCCATGACTCGGTTAGTATGGAGCGCATCGATCGTAATGATGGCTCCCCGGATATCGACATCCTCCAAGAGAGCCGCCATCGCCGTCTGTTCGCCGTCTTGGTCTCGGTAAATGCGAACGGCGATGGGCACCGCATCTTGATGGCGCACGAGGATGACGGTCTCGAAATGGTCTTTGCTGTTGCGATTAGCTCCGTTGATCCGCTTCCCGTCAGCAGCCAAGGCTTCCAGGGGTTGTCGAGTCAATTGGGCCGTTACCCAGCGGTGAGTTACCGTTTGCAACGCTTCCGGATCCGTCTCGGTCATGACCCGGTGAATCGTCGCGAGAGACGGGGCTACGTAACGGTCCTTGGCGTTGCGCCACGCCCCGAGAGCCTGCAATTGGTTTGGCGTCATTTTTTGGGCGTAACGCGAAGTCGCCAAGGGGCCGACCTTGCCGGCCAATCGAGCTAAGATGCAGATAGCGAGCACCATTTCCAGCCGATGTTTGCGTCCTTGGGCTCGGCGAAAATCAGCCATTTCCGCGAGCAGTTGCACCAATGATTTCAACTGTTTCGGGGACGTTTCTACCCGTTGCACCTGGGGGCCCCAAGACGGATCGTCCTTACGGTCCCTTAATCGGGAACCGGCTTGGGGACGCAAGGGATAAACGTACCTTTCCTTCTTTATATTGTGCCGGGCGGTATAGCGTCCGTTGCTGCGAGCGTAGCCTTGCGATTGCCCTACCGCCCGCCAATTCCCCGCGCGATAGATCGTGCCCGCGAAGTGTCGGGGATCGACGAAAGTTTCGGCCAATTCCAACGGATGACCCCAGGTCCGTTGCCAATCGGCACTCAGCCGGCGCAGCATTTTGGCCATGACGCAACTCCCCAGATTGCGCACTTCGCCCCGCTCGGTAAGCAGGAGGAATCGGGTATTGTTGGCAATCAAATGAAGCCGACGAAACTGCTCTCGTTTTTTCCACCCGAGCCACTTGTCTCGCGGGCGACACTGTGAACACTCCGCTTTGCCAGCCGGCTAACGCCAACCACCGGCCTCGGTACTCGGCAACCTAACGCAGCCCGCGTCCGGCAAAGCCTTTGAAACCCAAGCGATGATTCTGATCCATCAGCGAATCCCAGCGTCTTCGCTCACTGCTCTTCACCAATCGAACAGTCACCAGCTTGAGGTTGATTTTGGCGTCCATGAGGAACCAATAACGACCGGAGAATGAAAAAGCCAGCTTTATTTTCCCATTTTGAAGACGCTGAAGTTTCGGCTCTCTGGTGAAGGGAAAAAGCGAATATGGCTCGAAATCGGTGACACGGGCCACTAGCGATTAGCGTGAAAAAACCCTGATTTTAGTGTTGACATGATTTCGGTTTTGTGGCAGCGTCGAAAACATGGCGGTTGGTAGCTCGGCCCGGTTCGCCGGGGGCGGCTGAAACGCCGCCTCCGTTTGGAGAAACCGAGAACACCGGAAATGACGAAAGATACAAACGCTTCGCGAGGGGTTCTGGTTCGCGGGTTGGCCGTCATGGCGGCGCTGGCGTTGGGCGGCATGGCCGAACTGAGTGCTCAAAAGCGACTCGGGGATCTCGCCGAGCCATTTGAACTGAAGAACGTCCGGACCGGTGAAACCGTTCGGTTGGACGATTTCAAAGGATCGATCGTCGTATTGGATTTCTTCTCGTATTGGTGACCGGTCTGCCGAGGAAACTCAACGGTCGTTGAGTCGGAGATTAACGAGTATTATCACGAATTGAGCGGCAATCCGGACGGCATTCCCGTCGTCATTCTGGGATTGGAAAAATCGCCGCGAGGAGCTTCTACGGGTGGTACGATAGGTTTCGCCGATCGCACGGGGCTGGAGCTGGTCGTGGACGATTCGGAACACGAGGCCATCGCCCAGTTTTTCCCCGCCAGCCGGTTCACCGCGGGAGGGTCGGATTTCGTACTGCTCAACGGCGTGCCCGATTCGCCGTCCCATGAATTATGGGAAATCGCCTATCTCCGCACCCATTACACCAACCCGTTTCAAAATGCGGTGCTTTCAATGCGGCGTGCGATCGATTCGATCGAGGCTCCCGAGCCGGGTGAACGGAAACTCAAATTGCTTCGGCCGGCGCTCGTCGAGGGGAGTTTCCGCTTCGAGGTCGAGGGCCCTGCGGAACAGGCCGTTACGGTCCAGTATTCCGTCGATGGCGTCAAATGGACCGATTTCCGGGAGTTGACCTTGGGAGAAACTCCGCAGGTCGTCGTCGACAACCAGATGCCTCGAGCGACCCATCGATTCTATCGAGCGGTCGTTCGGTGATCCGGTTCCCTATTTTTGGTAGCCGGGCGCAGTTGCCGCGCGGTTTCGAGGGGAATTTCGGGGAGGGCCGCATGCAGATATTCGTAACTGCCTACGTATCCGATATTCATTTTTCCTTGCAAAAACGCTCGAACCGTGCGATGATGCATCACGGCGAGCGTTTCTGCAAATCAAACAGAACCGACTTCCAGCAATCCTCAAACGAAACCATCTCGGGGGATCAAGCTCTTTCTATTCTTATTCCAGCAGTTTCCTCTGCTGAAATCAAAAATCAAGGAGTTGCGGCAGCGAATTCAGGAACTTCTTCACCGGATTCGAGAATTGGAACTTTTGGTCCAGCGGCTGAAGGATCAGATCACCGAATTGAAGGAGGAAAAAATTCGCTTGGAGAATGGTAACGCCGCGCCAACTATTCCCGACGGCACTTCGACGTTCGAATCCGAATCAGCAACCTCCGAACGGTCCGACGGTACCGCTTCCAGGGAGCAAAAGTTCCAGGAACAATTAGAGGAGCAGCTTGCCATGGTTGGCGAATTAACGGAAACCGTCACGGAGTTACAGCAACAAGCCGCCAAAGGCAGTAGCAATAGCAGCAAGCCGCTTTCTTCGGATGGATTGAAAAAGAAAAACGCCACCGTCAACGGCAAACCTAAACGCCAGTGCGAAAAGAAACCGTTAGGGGGCCAACCCGGACATCAAGGCCGGACCATGGAACAAGGTTCGCATCCGGATCATCACCAGGATCGGTACCCGAAGGTCTGCCCGCATTGCGGGGAAACTCTCGGTTCAGATGTCGCCTGGGACTCGACTTGCGAGAAGCGACAAGTTCTGGACGAGAATGAAGCCAATCGCCAACTGGAGTACCCGGAGTATCGAGCTCACAGTTGCTCCTGTCCGAAATGCGGCAAGCGGGCCAAGGCCGCCTTTCCCAAGGGAGTTGACGGGCCGATCCAGTTCGGCCCGATTTTGACCGCGAAAGTGATCTATCTGCGGGTCGTTCAATTCCTGCCCGAGCGGCGAGTCGTGGACCTTAGGCGCGTGCTTTTGAAGGTCGACCTCTTCTCGGCCACGGTCAAGAAGCTGGGTCGACGGGCGGCGAAACTGATCGCTCAAGTGCTCCAGGAACTGGAGCGACAGGTGGCGCAAGGAACCGAGACCAAGCATCGGGACGAGACTGGTTTTCGTATCGGCGGTCGCTTTTGGTGGCGGCACGTCATGAGCACTCTAACCATGACTTGCTATCGCATTTCGGCCACCCGCGGCGCCATGTTTGAATCCCTCCAAAGACGGGTGGTTCATGACTGCATGCCTTCCTATGCGAAAATGACGGATCTCATTCATGGGTACTGCAATGCTCACCTTTTGCGGGAATTGCAAGCGGTCATGGAACAAGGCGAGATTTGGACTCAAAAAATGCATCGGTTCCTGCTACTGCTGGAACGATACGTTCGGCGAGCAAAATATCGCGCCGCTCAAGCCGGCAATCGAGGTTCGCCCTTCGTTTCGGATGAGATCCGGCAAAAAATCGATCGCCGATATGGTGAATTGTTGGCGCTGGCGATAACCTATCATGAGGAGAATCCGCTAGTATCCGCTCGTAAGCGCGGCAGGAAGAAACGACGCCCCGGTCATAATCTAGCGTTACGGCTCCAGGGTAAAAAAGAGGATTTCCTTCGGTTTGTGAGGGATTGGAACATCCCTTTTACCAACAATTTGGCCGAACGCGACTTGAGAATGATGAAACTCTGCATGAAAATCTTCGGATGCTTTCGCACCGAAGCAGGCGCTCGAGATTTCGTCGCTCGGTACAGCGTCATCAGCACTGCCAAAAAACGAGGGTGGGAAATCATCCAAACTCTGGCACTTACCGCAAAAGAACTGGCCGTTAAGTTGCAGGCCGCCTAACTTTGCCAGGATTGAACTGGCACTCACGAACTAATGGGTCATTCTTGCCAAAAAAAGGCAAATTCCATACGTAGGCAGTTACAGATATTCTGGTAATCCGGGGCATTGACGGATTTGCGACTCCAAGGAGGATCACTGATCGGGAAAGGTTCGTATCATCTCGGGGGCAATCGAAGTTGGGAGCAAGGCGTGGTGTTTTGACTCCATCCGGTTGCGCTTGGTCGATCCGGGGCGAGTGCGGTGCCCGACGCAATTATCGGTATCCCCATTGAGCGGCTTGACGTAATCGATCGGTTCGTTTTCGAAATAGGCACCGATGAAATCGAGCCTGAGTTGCCTTTTCGCTTATCACGACCAGAACGGACTGAGAGCACGGGCGTTTTGCGAATCGTAATGCCGGTTCAGATTCCTCGCAGCTTAGTGGTCCATAAAAGCCCCGGAGGATATTTTTATAGCCAAGGGAGTTCGGTTCGGGAAACGCCTTCTGGATATTTAGAACGTGTTTTTGAATGACGAAGACCTGCCTGGTTTATGAGATTCGAAGATAACGCGGTTCCTGATTCGAGTTGTCATGATTTATCGCCGGCGCTTTACGCCGATTGCCTGAGCCGATTTGATGACAATGAAATTGACTTGTTGCTTATACGAGGATTAACGACGAGCCAGGATAGCTGACGCCCCCAAGCCTCCGTTGCCGCATTTTGTTAGGTTGCCAAGATCCGGAACGGTTTATGCCTTGCGCCAACATTAAAGCCGGGCGCTATCGGGGCGTTAAACCAGATGGTAACTATCAAATAGATGATCAGACGATTTGCGGTCTGTTAAATCGGCAAATTGAACTAACCAGGAGTTTTTCGTTGCCATTCGATTCGTGTGGAATCGGCTCGTGGCGGAGCGGAAGACAGCCCGAGGGCTTGAAACGCTACGGTAGTACCCGGCTGTTTGGTTTTCTATGCCGGTAGTCCTGATCGGTGCACGGATGACTTCCAACGGTATTCAAGAAGATCATCCCAATGTCGTTGCTTTGGTCGGCGGACGACTGTCGCTCGGTGATTCATGGCGACTCGGGGCTATCATGCTTAGGGCATTGGGACGGCGTTTTCTTTGTGGGGCGGGATCACTGGGTTGGGATGAGTGACGGAAGCCTTCAGAAATCTTTCGGATTCCGCACCGAGGAGAATAAACCTTGGCCATGATCGGCTTGGACCTCAGGCCCGGAGGATCGTTATCCCTGGATAACGCCGAGAAAGGGAAGGCCCCGTTCACCAGAGGCATCAGGAAAGAGCGGGACGCTGGAATTAAGCCGAATCGGTGACGGATTTCGTCACCGATTCGGATGAATTGTGTTGACAGGCAAAAGCGTCACGCCATATCCTCCCCCTCCTTGATGCCTCGGTAGCTCAACGGTAGAGCAGTTGACTCTTAATCAATTGGTTGGGGGTTCGAATCCCTCCCGGGGTACCATTCGATCGATCGATTAGTTTGGGGTGTCGATCTCGTCCGGTTCGGGAATCGGCGGCTTCTGGGGTGGCGGTTTCCCGAGATTATCTCGAGTTCCAGTGATCAACTCGCATGGCCAGCAATTATCCTTCAATCCCTGACCGAGTCGAATGCAGTATCGATTACCAGCAAGAACTGAACGAGCAGCAACTGCAAGCGGTGACCAGTTCGGGAGGCCAGTCGCTGGTGATCGCCGGGGCAGGGTCGGGTAAAACCCGGACGCTGACCTACCGGGTGGCCTATCTCGTCGAACAGAACGTCAGGCCCTTCCAAATCCTGTTGTTGACCTTTACGAATAAAGCCGCCCGCGAAATGATGGGGCGCGCCTGCGATTTGGTCGGGGAACAAGCGCAATCGTTGTGGGGCGGGACTTTCCATTCGATCGGCAATCGCATCTTGCGCCGGGAAGCTTCCTTGGTCGGTTATCCCCAGAACTATACGATCATGGACCGCTCGGATACCAAGAAGCTGCTGACCGAATGCATCAAAGACGAAAAGATCGATACCAAGGCCTTGAGATTTCCCAAATCCCAGGTGTTGGCGAACCTGTTTTCCGAGCGGAGCAACCGATTGGACCAAAACGGTTCGCTCGAGTCGCGGGCGACGTTTTTGGAGCGGATTTACGATCCCGACACGGATTTGTATCGGAAGATTCTGGCCGTCTGGCGGCGCTACGAAAAACGCAAACTGGAGGGATCCTTGATGGACTTCGACGATCTGTTGATCCATTGGCTGGAAATCTTCGAGCAGCACGAACGGATTCGCAGCCGGTGGCAGCGGAAGTTCCAATTCGTCCTCGTCGACGAGTATCAGGATACCAACCAGTTGCAATCTCGCTTGATCGATATGCTGGCTCAGGAACACGGTAATCTTATGGTCGTGGGTGACGACGCCCAATGCATCTACGAATGGCGGGGTGCCGAATTCCGGAACATCATCGACTTTCCCAAGCGGTTCCCGAAGACCCAGATCTATCGGATCGAGTACAATTACCGCAGCGTTCCGGAGATCCTGAATTTGGCGAACGAGGTTATCGCCCAAAACCGGGAACAGTTTGCCAAGAACCTTCGGCCGGTGCGCGATCCCGGACCGAAACCTTTGGTCGTCAAATGCCGCGACACGAACGAGCAGGCGATGTATCTGGCTCAACAGGTCATGGAAATGCAGAAGGAAGGCGTGAGCCTGAACGACATGGCCGTGCTGTATCGAGCTCATTCTCATTCCATGGAGCTGGAAATGGAACTCAGGCAGCAGGGCATCAACTATGTGACGCTCAGCGGGGTCCGTTTTTTCGAGCAGGCGCATATCAAGGACGTGATCGCCTATCTGAAATTGCGTAATTCGGATATCGACGAACTGTCGTTCAAGCGCCTGACGACCATGTTGCCGCATATCGGCGGTAAAACGGCCGACAAACTTTGGGAAGCCTTTTCGCAACAGGCGGCCGACGCACGGACCGCACCGGCGGCCGAGGGGGAAGCGAAGGCTAAAGTCGCCGAATATCTGGCGAACTGTTCCAAGCTGGTCACCAAGAAAGCGAAAGCGGCCTGGGCGGCGTTTTGCGCTACCGGCGCTCAGTTGGAGTCGCCGGAGGTCAGAGACGATCCCGAATCCTTGATCGAATTGATTCTGAAAACCGGTTTCGAAAAATACGTGTCTCTGGCCTACGAGAACGCCGCAGAGCGGTTGGAAGACGTGGGCCGGCTCACCGACTATATTGCGCAATATGACGATATCGATTCGTTCCTGGAAGAAATGGCCCTGCAATCCAATTTGGAATCGGAAGAGGCGCATCGACCATCGGAATCGGCCCAGGAAAAACAGCGAGATTACCTGCGGCTGACCACCGTCCATCAAGCCAAGGGACTTGAATTCAGGGTGGTGTTCGTGATCATGCTCTACGATGGGGCGTTCCCCTTGTTGACGAGTCACGACTTTGATCTGAGCGGCGAGGAATACGAGAACCGGCTCGAAGAGGAGTGCCGGATCTTTTACGTGGCGGTGACCCGAGCCAAAGATCGGTTGTACTTGTGTTACCCCGAAGTATACTTCGACCGTAGTTTGCAGCAGTACTCTCCGGCGGAGATATCGCGCTTTGTCAGTGAAATCTCTTCGGAAACCTACGATTCCGTGGATCTCAGTCGGGGTAATTCTCCGTTTTGATATGAATCGGATCGGATGTTTTTTGGCTCTGGCCGGAGTCGTGTTCCTGGCGGGATGCGCCACCACGGAGTCCGGGCGGGGCGGGTCGCATTCGCCTTGCGGGGTAGGCGTTTCGGGAGTGCCGGAAACGTTAGTGCGCGAGACGCTGGTCCAGTTCTTTTCCCAAGCGGGGTATACCCTGGAGAAATCCGATCGCCGTTCGCTTTCTTTCGATCAACCGGCCTCCAAATGGAAGTCGCTGATTTACGGAACGTCGTTCATCGACCCGGAAACCTACGTGCGGATCAAGGTCCGGATCATGGACGTCGGCCCGGCCGACTGGTGGATCGGTTACGATTCGCTCTTCGTTACGGAACGAGGGAGCGTGTTCGAACGGGAAACGAATCTGGGCAAGGCTTCCCGGATTCAGGATTTGCTGGAAAGCTGGAAAGCGGAATCATTTCCGCCCGATCTCTGATATTCCGGCCGGTAGCCGTCGGTCGTTTCGATCCATGTCCGCAATTCTGAGACCCGCTTCCGTGGAGGATCTGGTCCGTTTGCTCCGAGGCCGCAAGCGGCCGGTGAAGGCGTTCGATCTGTCGGCCATGCCCGAGTCGCTCGAGCATACCCCCGAAGACCTGACGGCGACGGTAGCCGCCGGAACATCTCTGAAGACTTTTCAACGGGCCTTGGGCCGCCATGGTCAATGGTTGCCCGTCGATCCGCCGCAGTTTCGTTCCTTGTCGATCGGAGCGTTGATTGCCGGTAACTGGAGCGGTCCGTTCCGTTACGGCTACGGGACCGTTCGGGATTCGTTGATCGGACTGAAGGCGGTCTTGGCCGACGGTTCCCTGGTCAGTTCCGGTGGGCGTGTCGTCAAGAACGTCGCCGGTTTCGATTTGTTGCGATTGTTCGTGGGTAGCAGAGGAAGTCTGGGTGTTATCGTCGAAGCGACTTTCAAGTTGGCTCCGGTCCCGGAAACGATTCGGAGATTGACCTGTCCTTTCGCTTCGGGCGCAGAGGTCGCCGCGGCGGCAGCCAGGTTGCGTCGGGCGGGAATCGATCCTGCGGCGATAGATGGGCATAACCTTAACTCCCGGGGACAGGTGGGCAAATTTTGTTATTTGGAGCTCGGCCTGTTAGGTTCCTCGGCCGACGTGTCGGCTCAGGAGCGGCGATTATCGACTGTGATGGCTTTTCGGCCGTCGACGGCGCGTTATCACGAATCGTTCTGGAAGTCTCGGGCTACCGGCGAGGTGGCTTGCCGGTCGGTTGCTCCGGCGGTGATCGGGGAGTTGTTGGAGGAAGCGGCCGGTCGGCCTTGGTTGGCTCGGTTGGGCAACGGAGTGGTTTATATCGCGGATGTGGCGAAGCGGATTCCACGGCAACCTGCCGCTCTGGAGCGGCGGCTTAAATCGACTTTCGATCCTGATAATATTCTGCCTTCGATTCCCGGCGTTAACGGCGTTTAATGTTAAAAGAGCCGGGGGTTTCGAATCGGCGACCGGAGCGTTGATCATGAAGTTGTTAACGGACGACAGAGGATTGCTGAGTTGCGTGCATTGCGGACTTTGCCTGGCTTCCTGTCCGACCTATTTGGAAACCGGCGACGAAAACGATTCTCCGCGGGGACGCATTCACTTGATGCGGGCTTTGCAGGAAGATCGCTTGTCCTTGGATGATCAAGTGGTGGAACCGATCGACCGGTGTTTGGGATGCCGGGCCTGCGAAGCCGCTTGTCCCAGCGGCGTGCCCTATGGCGACTTGCTGGAAAATGTTCGCGACGCCGTCGAGCGTGATTATCCCCGGTCGTTGTTGGCTCGGCTCTTTCGTCGAGTTTTTATCGAACAGGTGTTTCCTTTCGCTCATCGTTTGGAATTGGCCTTGTTGCCGGCCAGTTGGATTCGAAGCCTGGGGTGGGAACGCTTGATGCCGAAATCGATTCGTCAATTATTGCGGTTGGTACCCGAGCGTTTCGAAGCGGCCAGATTGCCCGAATTCAGTCCCGCCGCGACTCGGACCAGCCGGGGGCGGATAGGCTTCGTTTCCGGATGCGCGATGAGCGCTTTGATGGGACCGACGAACCGGGCCAGCGTGGAATTATTGAATCGGGCCGGATACGACGTCGTCACTCCGGCCGGCCAATCTTGTTGCGGAGCGCTTCACGCTCACGGAGGCCGTCTGAACGAGGCTCGCCGGCTGGCCAAAACCAATCTGCGGGCCTTCGCCGAAAGCGGTTGCGAAACTATCGTAATCAACGCCGCCGGTTGCGGTTCGACCTTGAAGGAATACGGCAAGCTTCTGGAAGAGGAAGAAAACTGGCGACAGCGGGGCGAGCGGTTCGGACGAAGCGTCAAGGATCTTTCGGAATTTTTGGCGGCAGCCGGCTTGGCCGAGCGTTGGTCAAGCGATACCTCCCGGAACGGATCGAGTCGATTGGCGAAGCGCAAGACCACGTATCACGACGCTTGCCATCTGGCGCATGCCCAAGGAATTCGGGCGGCGCCCCGCCGGTTATTGGAAGCGGTGGCCGGCGAGAGCTTGACGGTCTTGCCGGAAAGCGACGTGTGTTGCGGCAGCGCTGGGGTCTATAATCTGACCGAACCGGAAATGGCTGGGCGCCTAGGGCGCCGCAAGGCGCAACACATTATCGATTCCGGAGCCGAAGTCGTGGTCACTTCCAATCCGGGATGCATCTTTCAAATGCGCACGGAATTGCTCGCGGCCGACGCGGGGCAGATCTCGGTGATGCATTTGGCCGATTATCTATTGCAAGTGATTCGGGAACGAGAAGCGACGGCTTGAGCTCAAACCGCCGACCGGAGCGGCGGGGCCGTTTTCGATTCGGGGCGAAGCGGGAACGGCTGCGGAAGGGTTGCTGCTGTTCCGAACGGGCCGAGGCGCCGGACGAGCGTCAAGTCGGTTATGGACAAAACCGGAGAGTGACGCGTAATGGGTTTAATCGGTAAGCCAACGTAAACTAGCGACGGCTTGTGTCCCATTTAGGGCTTTCGGGAATCCACTCCTACACCACCAAATGGGACACAAGCGGGGAATAGCCGATGACCGCTCTGGCAGCGCGCCGGCATCCGAACAGCCTTTGCTATGGCATCATGCTTAATGATTTTGCTTCTCTATGTCAGCATCGTCGGCTTGACAACGCCAGCCCAAGGGTGTCAACGCGTTTGAAAACAAAATGCTTAAAACCCTTGGATCCATGCTCTCAATGACCGGAGGCGCCTCAGATCAACGGTCGAACCTGAGACAGGAGAGCGCGGGACAAAACGATCGTTTTCCGCCGGAACAATCTGGAAAATAATATGAATGGCCTCGGAAAAGTCTCGCTCTTGGCGTTATGGTTCGCCGGAGTTTCCCCGGCAGTTGCCGCGGTGCCGCCGTCCGCGAAACCCGCCGGTCCGATTACTTGGTTGATTCCTCCTGATTTGGCCTTCACAGAGCGGCAAGCGCGGTTGTTGGGGATGTCGTCAGACTTGGCGGACGCAATCCATGCGTTGCTTAAAAACAACGGCTGGGTGGCCGCGCCGGACGGCGCGCCGCCGCCGCCGGCGATTGATATTGTCGAGGGAATCTACAAACGGGCCCTGCTCGTCGAACGGCATCTCGGCAAAGCGGAAGCCGAAACCTACAAGCTGTTTCAGCGGCTAGTATTCGATAAATATTTCGCCGAGGCATTTGACTTTTCGCCCCAAAACGCTCGCATCTTGCACCGCTTGGACTGGCTAATGGATACGGAGTGGGCTTCTCGACATTTCAAACCGGGCACGATGGAGTGGTTGATGACGATGGAGAAGGAAGGGATCGTTGCGGAGGCTCGGCACGCCCGGATAATCGAGGAGTATGAAGTCGCGAAGAGGGCGATGCGGAAGCTGCCGATTCAATTTGGCAATATCCAGAGGTTGATTGCGCAACGCGAGCGGTTTCGGAACCTGCGGGAAGAACGCCGGAAAAAAGATCTTCGTCTGCGGGTCCAACAAGTGAGCAAGTATAATTACATCCATCGGAAATCACTGCAAGAACGCGCCCAGTATTTCAAACACGCTTATACCCGATAGAATCGGCATCCGGCACCGGCATCTCCCGATTGATTGCCGCGCCCGGTCAAGCACGGGATTTAATCCCCAAAACTTGTTTCGGTTGCCCGTTCGAGCACCAACTCACCGACTTCCCCGAGGTCCGGGAAAAACCTGGCGTCAACCCCGAGAACTGCCACAATTCGCCGCCTGGTAACAAGTGCCGGTGAACTTCGAAGGATCCACGAACGATTCGGCCAGATAAACCGGATAATCGTGCGCTTGGAGCCTATCGGTTTCCAGACGGCGCAGGCTCAGACTGAGCGTACGCGAGGCCAAGTTGGGTAACCGACTTTCCTTCAGCACCAGAAAGCGAACGTTGTTCGCAATCGAATGCAGCCGGGAAAAATGCTGCCCGGCCGAACAGCCGGCCCACACGTCACGAACTCCCACCTTGAAGGGTCCGGCCTGCCAACCCAACAGGGCGAGCCAAGTTTCGTCGTGGATTGGACCTGGCGCGTGCCTTCCCGATCAAGCCATGGAACCCAAGCAATGATATAGCGAGATTCATGAATTCCCGCGTGTTCTTTCTTCTTTTCCAAGGACGAGTCGAGCCGTTGCGTCCCGTAACGGAAAGGGCGCGGTATCCGGAAAAGCGATTCCATGACGAAATCGGTAGCGGCGAAACTGTTGCCTGTTCCGACCCAAAACGGCCCAATTCCTGATCCCTTGTTGAATCAAAGACCTTTGAACTGTCCTGGGAACGAGAGGCAATGGCTTGATCTCTAACCGCGGAAGGGCGGGGACTGCAGAATGGACCGGTCGGTCCGGTTTTCGTTTCGGCGGTCGAATCGCGAACGGTTGCGGAAGGGTTGCCGCGGTTCCGAACGGGCCGAGGTGCCAGCTGAGCAAAGTCGGTTATGGACAAAACCGGGAAATGACGCATAATGGGTTTAATCGGTAAGCTAACGTGAACTCGCGCCAGCGACGAGCGACGCTTACCCCAACAGTTTTTTTACGGGGCATACGGAATGAATGATCCGCACGACCGCGATTCGGAGTTTCCTCCGGACCAATCCTTGAATCAGGCGTCTTCGGAACCGGGCGGAAGCGATTCGACCCAAAACTGCCCGCTTGGTGCCGATGCGCCGCGGCGGAAGGGAGTCATGGATCTTATTCCTTGGTTCGTGCCGTTGGGGGCGGCGGCGCTGCTGATATTGTTTTTCCTGATGTTGTTGGTTTCCTTGACCGTTCAGTCGCGTTTTACGACGGATCAGGCCTTAGCCGAAGACGGAAAGGTCGGGGGTAAAAGTGGCTTCAGTTATCAGAAAAAACCGTCCTCGACCGCTTTTCGATCGGGGACGGCCGAGAAATCGGCGGCCCTGAAAAAAAGCAAAAGCGACGAACCGACGAACGAGGCTCGAGAAGAGCTCGAAAGAGCGGTTAGGCAAAGCCGGGAACTTAACCGGGAATTGTCGGATCAGGACGAATTTTTGGCGGCCGGCGAAGAGGTCATAGCTTATTCGTTGATGCCGGAGGCTGCCGGAGTCGAGGTTACGGGGGGGAGCGGGGAAATCCCGGAAGTAGAAGTCGCGAGGAATTATTTGCCACCTCAGGCGGAGGAATCGGAGGCCGGAATCACGATGGCGCGTCCGGAAGATTCGCCGTCGGCGGCCGAAGCCGTTACTGGCCCGGTCGTTTCGGCTCGGCCGGCTGGCGGATTAGACCTGGGGGCGGCAAGCGGCGGCTCGCCGAGAGCGGCCGGTTCGCAGCCGCAATCGGTGTTGCGGGCCGTCAACAACTTGGCGGATGCGACGGATGATTTGGGTCGGGAAGGCGGCGTGCCGGAGGTATGGGATTCGGAAATAGCCGAGGGAATTCAATTGAAGCAGAACCGGTTTGCCGAATCCGAAGCGAAACAGAAGAGTCATACGACGGTCGAGTCCGATCAATTCGGGGTTCAGTTGTTGGAAGACGAATTGGCGGAGAATCTCATTACGGAAAATTGGCAACGAGAATCCAGCAGAAAAGAATCGGTGCGGCTTCGGAATGCCCCGGAGGTGGAATACGAGAAGTTGCGCCTCGTCCCGGAATCTTCGGACTCTTCCCGGAAACCGGACGTGGAAGATTTGATCAGCAATGGTCGGAACGCCGATTTCGGCGATCGAGCGCTCTTGGGGACGGAGGTCGATTTTTATGCGAATGACGATCAGCTTTTATCAGGATTGGGAGGCGAGGTATCCGACGATTTTCAGCGATTAAGCGGACGTCAGAAATTCTTGGCTTTGGAAGAGGGAGAATCGCCTTTCGAACCCCAGGCTCCGGTTAACCAATTCACCGACGAATCGGTTGCGAAGCCGGAAAGGGAATTGGGGCAAATGTTCGGAGAATCCAATTGGGCAGGGGGAGCTATGGGTGGCGGTAGTTTTGCGGGTGAAAATACCGATAACAAAATCGGAGGGATTGGCGGCGGCGGCGGCTTCGGCGGCGGGGTATATGCCGGCGGCAGAGCGGGAGGGTTTGGACCCGGTGGTGGCGGATTCGGCGGAAACGGCGGCGATGTAGGCGGTGGTTTCGGAAGCGGTGGTGCCGGCGGTTTTGGTGGCGGCGGCTTCGGCGGCGGGGTATATGCCGGCGGCAGAGCGGGAGGGTTTGGACCCGGTGGTGGCGGATTCGGCGGAAACGGCGGCGATGTAGGCGGTGGTTTCGGAAGCGGTGGTGCCGGCGGTTTTGGTGGCGGCGGCTTCGGCGGCGGGGTATATGCCGGCGGCAGAGCGGGAGGGTTTGGACCCGGTGGTGGCGGATTCGGCGGAAACGGCGGCGATGTAGGCGGTGGTTTCGGAAGCGGTGGTGCCGGCGGTTTTGGTGGCGGCGGCTTCGGCGGCGGGGTATATGCCGGCGGCAGAGCGGGAGGGTTTGGACCCGGTGGTGGCGGATTCGGCGGAAACGGCGGCGATGTAGGCGGTGGTTTCGGAAGCGGTGGTGCCGGCGGTTTTGGTGGCGGCGGCTTCGGCGGCGGCGGCTTCGGAGGGTTCGAAAACAGTGGCAGCGCCTTCAGTAACGGTAACGATGCCGGCTTCGGCAACGCCAATGTCGAGGTTGGTTCGGGAGTGATTTCCGGTCCTGCGGAGACCAAAGAACAAGCGGTCAGATGGGGAATCGAAAACGCGAAACAGCGCGAACTGAAACAGACGTTAACCCGGACCGGCCAAGGCCGGGAGAATACTCTCGAACGGCTCTCGGAATTATCCGAGGCTCAGTCTGTGGTTCCGGCGAACCTAAGTGCTCCCGAACGAGAAGAAGACGAGAGTTCCGTAACGGAGCTTCGTGGTTTCGGTTGGCAAGGACAGCAAGTCAATAACGGGATCGAAGCAGACTTTTACTTCGACAAGATCGAAAGCAAACCCGTGCCGATGCAGGGGGAGGCGAGGCGAGAATTACAATTGGTCGAAGCGGAAAAGGGATTAATCGCCGAGTCTGGCCGGGCATTGTGGGAAGAGTTGAAAACCGTGCCCGACGAGTTTGACGGCGACGTGCCGGTGCTCGGTGAACTGCCTGCTTTAGGCAAGTTCTTTGTGAGTCCGCCCCGAGGAGCCGAGCGGCCTGCCGCGGCTACCGCTCCGGTGATTACCGGTACCGTGAGGATGCAACCGAAGGTGCGGGCCGAGCAACCGTCGTCCGAACCGCCGGCGTTCAATCCCGAAAAACTGACCAAAGTTGAACCGATTTCCACCTTCAGTCTTAACGTCAGCGACGTCTCTTTCGCATTGGCCGCCGCTAGTTTGGAACGGAATCAATGGCCCGATAAGATCAGCGTCCGGCCGGAGGAATTCTTCAACGCGTTTTCTTATCACGGGTCTTTTTATGACTCTGACGCTCCCGTGGCGTTTAGTGCCGAACATGCGGGTTTTCCGTTCGGATTCGGACAAGACATCTTGCGGATCGGAGTGAGAGCCCGGTCGACGGGCCGCAGTCGCGAGACGCCGTTGAATATCGTCATTTTGCTGGACGGATCGGGATCGATGGAACGTCCCGATCGCCTCGCGATCGTCCGGGAGGCTTTGACGGCTTTGGCCGGAAGTCTGTTGGATCAGGATAAGATCAGTATCATCACGTTCGCCCGCAAGACTCGGATCTGGGCGAACGGACGCTCCGGCGCCCAAGCGATTCAGGAACTGGAACGGTTGCGATCCTTGGTTCCCGAGGGCGGCACCAATTTGGAATCGGCTCTCAACGAGGCTTACGCTTTGGCTCGCAAACATTACCTTCCTGACGGTCTCAACCGGGTGGTACTGTTGACCGACGGCGCCGCGAATCTGGGCAATACGGATACGGCTACGCTGAGTTCCCGGGTCAAAGCTAACCGGCAGGAAGGCATCGCCCTGGATTGTTTCGGGATCGGTTGGGACGGATACGACGATCAACGCTTGGAAGAGTTGACCCGGAACAGCGACGGGCGTTACGCCTTTTTGAACGATGTCGCTCAGGTGGAATCGGATTTTCATCGGCAATTGGCCGGAGCTCTGGAAGTGGCCGCGAAGAACCTCAAGGTTCAGATCGCCTTCAATCCTCGGCGCGTATCCAGTTACCGACAGATTGGTTACAGCCGCCATCAACTCAAGAAGGAGCAGTTCCGGGATAATACGGTAGACGCCGCGGAGTTGGCGGCGGCCGAAACCGGCACGGCCCTTTACGCGCTCAGCATTGACCGGGACGGGATCGGCCCGATCGGGGAGGTCACGATTCGCTATCAGGATCCGGCTAGCGGTATTTATCGCGAACTGCAATACATCGTCCCGTTTCGCGAAGACGCTCCCGAGCTCGCTCAGGCGTCGGCCGAGTTGCAGTTGGCGACGGCCTCCGGCGTGTTTGCCGAGTGGTTGGCGGGAGTGCCTTATAGCGAAGGAATCAATTTGAACGTGATCGCCGAACTCGTCGGTCGTTCCCGGCAGGCCTATCCTCTCGATCCCAATATCGCTCGGCTGGAATCCATGATCCTGCAATCCAGAAATCTGGTCGGAGTCATGTAGTTTCGGTAACCGGACAGGCATTATTTGGCGACTGCCACCCGGCTTGCGAACGGTTCACGGTCTCGTGAAACTATCGGGCCGGAATCCTGTCTCGGAACTTTTGTTTGAAGACGGCAGAGCGGCGGCTTGCCCGGGGGCGGCGCCGCTGGGATGATTTGGGTTCCGTCGTTGCGGGTTTATTTTCCCGTCAACCAGCCTGATCAGTCACGACCTCAAGGATCGACGTTCTTTGCGGGGGATAACGACCATAGGGTGAGAGTGTTTCGATCCTTGATCAGGAAGTGATCGTTCAGCAAGACCGGCGGGGCCCAAGTGGGACTGTCCGCGACGGTGTAGGAAGCGACTACCTTATGCCCGGCTGCCGTAGCGGGGATGACCTGGAGTTCGCCGGAATCGAGCAGGGCCAGAATAAAACCTTTAACGGACAGAAACGCCACGTTTTCCGCGGTTCGGTACGGGCCCTGCCAAATAATCTTTCCGTCTTGGGGATCCAGGCAAAAGATCCTTCCTCTGCCGTAGTGGGAAAAACCGTAGAGCAGACCGTCGTTCATGACCGCAGTGCTCATGTCCAGGGCGACTCTTCTTTGGCGCCAGATTTCGGTTGCCGACCAGCCGGTGTCGGTTCGTTTGGGTTCGACCCTGCGGACTCCGCGGTTTTCTCTGCCGACCAGAATTACGTCTTGGTGGAACACCGGGGTCGGGATGTTTTGGTCGGTGCCGTCGTAAGGAAAAGGATAACTCCAGAGCGGGGAGCCGGTCTCGGGATTCAGGCCCACCAGCGCGTCGAAATTCCATTCGACGATTTGACGGACACCGTCGATTTCGACGAACAGCGGCGAAGAGTAGGAGGCCGCCGAGGGGCCCTGGTTCCAGATTTCCTGACCGGTTTTGACGTCCAGAGCGACCAAAGCTCCCCGGTCGTCGCCGCCGAAATGTACCATGACGCGATCACCCACGACCAGTGGGGAAGTGGAGGCTCCCCAGTAGGGATGAGGCGGTTGGGACAAGTGGTTGTAGTGGCGGCGCCAGAGAACATCTCCCGAGGCGGCGTCGTGGGCGGACAACGTGTTAATGATGCTCAGGGTAAACACTCGCCCGTCGGCGAGCATCGGTGACGATTTGGGACCTTTGCCGTGGGACTCGCCGCTCAAACCTGGAGTGAACGGCACCGGATGGCTGTTCCGCCAGATGACGGCGCCGGTCTTGAAATCAAGGCACCAGAGAACTTCTTCGTCGTTCTGACGAGCTTGCTGAAACACTTTCCCCTGAGCGGAGACGATCGGCGAACTGTAGCCCGTGCCTACCGTTACTTGCCAAACCTGGCGCAGGTTTTGAGGCCAGGATTCTGGCGGTTGGAAATCGGCTACCCAGCCGTTGCGGTTGGGTCCCATCCAGCCCGGCCAATCGGCTCCTGATAACGGTAGCGCGGCCGTTGCCGCTACGAGAATCGAAGCCAGAGCGAGAGTTTTTTTCATGGCGATCGTAAGGTAAAGCGACCCGGAGAGAACGGGGTCGATTCCCGGGGCGTCTCACTTAGTTCGAGTGACATCGGCGTGGCGGTCAGTCACGATCTTCGGTGAGATTCAGTTGAGGCTTGAAGTCCAAGTGTTTGACCAGAAAGGCCCATTGGTCGGTGTACTCTTCGATGATTTTCTCGGTCGGTTTGCCGGCGCCGTGGCCGGCTCGCGTTTCGATGCGGATCAATACCGGATCTGAGCCGGCGTGATATTCCTGCAACCGGGCGGCGTATTTGAAGCTGTGGCCGGGGACGACTCGATCGTCGGTGTCGGCCGTGGTGATCAGGGTAGCGGGATAGTCGGTTCCAGCCTTCAGGTTGTGGTAGGGGGAATAGGCGTACAGCACCGGAAAATCCTCGGGGTTGTCGGACGAACCGTAATCGTCGACCCAAAACCGCCCGGCCGTGAATCGCTGGAATCGCAACATGTCCATCACCCCGACGGCCGGCAAACAGGCGGCGTAGAGTTCGGGGCGTTGATTCATGCAGGCGCCGACCAGCAAGCCGCCGTTGCTGCCTCCTCGGATCGCCAGTTTATCGGGGTTGGTGTAATCGTGTTCGATCAGCCATTGGGCGGCGGCGATGAAATCGTCGAACACGTTTTGTTTCCGGTGTTTCGTTCCGGCCTGGTGCCATTCCTTGCCGTATTCTCCTCCCCCCCTGAGGTTGGCTTGGACATAAACCCCGCCCAGTTTCATCCAGGCCAAGTTGGCGATCGAAAATTGGGGCAGCAGCGAAATATTGAAACCGCCGTAACCGTACAAGAGCGTCGGCAGTTTGCCGTTCGGCTCGAGGTCTTTGCGGTGGGCGATGAAAAGCGGAATTTTCGTGCCGTCCTTGCTGGGGCAAAAGACTTGCTTGACCAGATAATCTTCCGGATCGAACAGGGTTTCGGGGCGGCGGAAGAGAGAACTCTTCCCGGTCAGGATATCGTAACGGTAGATGGCCGAGGGCATGTTGATGCTGGTGAACGAGTAGAACGTTTCGGTATCCGTCCGGTAGCCGTCGAATCCGGAAGCCGTGCCGATCCCGGGCAGAACGATTTCTCGAACCAGGTCACCGTTCAGGTCGTAGAGCAGGACTCGGGATTTGGCGTCTTTCAGGTATTCGGCGACGAATGCGTTACCGACGAGATGGACGCTGCTCAAGGTTTCCTTGGTTTCCGGGACGAGGTCGCGGCGTTTTTTCGGGTCTCTGAGGTCGATGGCGACGACTCGGCCGTTGGGTGCGTCCAGGTCGGTTTTGAAATAGAACACCTGGCCATCGTTGCCCAGAAAAGTGTACTCGTTCTCGAAATGGTCGATCAACTCCAGCGGCAGAGCGTAGGGTTCGGTTAAGTCGCGGTAGAGGACGCGGTAGCGATCGTCGGTGCCTTTCCAAACGGTCAGGATCAAGTAGCGGCCGTCTTCGCTGACTTTGGCGTCGAATCCCCAGTCCGGCTGATCGGGTCGGCGATAGACCAGCACGTCCCGTTGCTGATCGGTCCCCACACGGTGGTAGAAGACTTGCTGGTTTTTGTTGAGCGACTGGAAGGCGTCGCCTTCCTCCGGTTCCGGATAGCGGCTGTAGAAGAATCCCCGACTGTCCCGCGTCCAACTTACCGAGCTGAATTTAACCCACTTGAGTTCGTCCTCCAGGATCTTTCGGGAGGCTAGTTCCATTACCCGCCAAGTGCGCCAGTCCGAACCGCCGTCCTGAATGCTGTAGGCTAGGAAGCGGCCGTCATCGGAAACGGAAACCGTGCCTAAGGCGAGCGTGCCGTCTTCCGACCAGGTGTTGGGATCGATCACCAGTTCCGGAACGCCCTGCAGGCCGATTTGACGGTAGAGCACGTTTTGATTCTGTAATCCGTCGTTTTTCCAGAAGTAGTACCAGTTGCCTCGCCGGAACGGATTGCCGATCTTTTCGTAATCCCAGAGGGCCGTCAGGAGTTCGGAGATTTCTTGGCGATAGGGCAGCCGTTCGAGGTAATCGAACGTGACTCGGTTTTGGGCTTCGACCCAAGCATGGACGTTTGGAGATTCCCGAACGTCGTTTTCCAACCACCGGTAGGGGTCTGCCACGGTTTTGCCGTGATAATCGTCGATTTGCGAATCTTTTTCAGTTGGAGGGTATTCGAACTGTTGCGCTTGTACCATAGTCATGAGGAACATTCCATTAATGGCCAGGTGCGCGAGCCCGTGCTGACTGCTCGTTTTAAGACTCATTTGGCGGTGAAGTAATCCTGATTGCGGAATGCTGAGGAGCAAGCCTCTCGTGGGAAACAGCCTACCCCGAGATCCTTTTAAAAGCGACGAAATTCGATTCATGCCCCGGTCGGGTTACGATGGTGAAACTTAGCTTTGGAAGTGAAGAATCCGGGGAAGAGAGCGAGGGCCGGTTGATCGGTTCGTTACGGGAAACGACAGAACTCGGCTCGCTCGGTACGGCAATGCCGCTCATGATCGAACGTCACTGGCAGAAAGGAAACTGCTGGGTGCCCGATCCCTCATTTCTTCCGGCAGCTCGATACCTTTCGTTCGAGTTGCCAGAACGATGGTTTCGAAATCAATCGGTTATTGGGTTGCCAGCCAACACTACGGTGGAGGGAGCGAGATCGATACGATATTCCATCCCGGGTTTCCGGCGGGGCTGACCGATCCGCGATGTCCGGCGAAATCATCGGTTCCTGGTTGGGGACGAGATCCGTCGGAGAGTTGCAGGAAAGTTTCGCCATCCCCAGTTCGCGTTCCGTCAGAAGATTCCGGAATAGAATCGTTCCGTTGAACCGGAATCATGGCGCGTCCTTTCGGTTCCGTAGCCGCCGTGCTGTCAGATGATGGCCGGGGCTTTTTTCAACGGCCCCGTGGGCCGGTCGGTGACGTCCGTTGCGCTTCGTGACCGGGTGATCGCCGGGCCTACGATGCCGTCGTAACGTCGGGAGATCTTGTGCTGCCAAGCCTCCGCATTCTCGGGTGATCTCAGATTTTGATGGGACGAACCCCGATGCTTCGCTTGACGGACGAATCGTATCGGTTCCAGTAATTACCGCCAAGTCAATGCTGCCCGCTCCTACTGTCGGTTCCGGGCAGCTGGCAATTCGTGTTTTTGATGGGCATGGCTCTGTCCCTGGGGCGATTCATATTTTTGGGGGCGAGACGCAACGCCGTCGTGAACCACTCTTTCGCCAGATCGACGAACGTGGCATTTCGGATTTCGTCGGCGCGATAGCCGGTCGGTTATTCGGTGCTCTTGAAGTGCAGACGTTAGGTATGGCCTCTGATTCAAATCAGATGATTGAGATCCTTCACTTGAACCACTTGGCTTTGGAACGGTTGGCCCGTTCAAGGAAATTACTGGACCCGGAGATAACAGACGGTCGCTGCCGGGGCCGAAAAAATGCGACTGTTCATGACGTTTTCACTATCAGTCGTTTAATATCAGGCGCTCCCTTCGAAGATAAACTACCATTGCCGCCAGGTTGCCCCGAATTGGACTGGAACTTCGCCTCAGGAAGGAAGCGTGGCTCTACCCAGCCGGCCGCATCGGGAGCAGGTGCAGCGATGAGCCTGATACTCAGTGGTCTCAATCTCGCAACCCACGCCCACTTGGTTTCTGCCCAGCGAATTCGAGAATCCGGGTGCATTTCGTCAATTTTGGTGGCCAGGTAACCGCAACGGGACAGACCTTGGGGTGCGAATCACTGACCGGTACCGGTTGGGTGAAACAGAAAGTGGTTCGCTATGCCGATCAAAATTTAATTACGATTGGACTTGACGGATTAAATGGAGACTGACAGGCTTCCCAAAATGTTGACGGGTAATACTCCGAGCAGCCAATCAGATGGTTTTCAACCGGACGAGAACAAGCGCGGCTGTCGAACCGTGATAGTGAACGATTGGTATCGATATGGCCTTGCGGGATCAAAAAGAGATGTGGTAGTCTTCACCCGGTGTCGTCGGATAAGAGAATTTCGTGCCGTAGTTGGCATTAATTAAAAATCAAAACACGAATTATGAAACAATCGCGATCGCCTGAAGTGGCCCTTTGGTTTACTTCGGAACAATATAGAGAAGCGGATTTACTGACGTTCGAACTCAATCGCTTGGGTATCGCGGTATTCCGTCATGATTTTGATTATTCGGAATTATCGTTCCACGCTAAGGAACAAGAATTGTTTAATGGTACGGATCGAGCGAAAGCAATAATTGTATTTTACTCTAAAGATTTTGAGAAAAAGGTTTATTATGAAAACGAGAGGGATTCACTAATTGATTTTTACAAAGAACATCGAAATATTGAAATAATACTGTTGCGCTGCGACAGGGCATCGGCTCCAATTAAGCTGTCGACCGTTTACGATCTTAGCAATCAGCCTGATAAAAGGACCGGTTCAGCTATCAGAATGATGGCGGATGAAATCTCGGCACGTTTTATCGATTCATTAGAAGAAAGCTTAAAAATCGACAAAATGATAAATTATCAGCTGACTTCATTAGTTGGCCAAGCGTGGTGGGAAAAATTTGATCAAAAGGGACAACTAACCATTGGACGAAATAAATTAAATTTTGAACTGCATTGGGGAAAGTTTAAAAAGAATCAAATTTATGCTGAAAATGACACGCCTTCTATTGATCAGATAGCTTTAGCCCGAGGTTTCACCTCTATTAAACAAATAGTCAACGCTCGAAACCTTGATTTTAAAGAAAGATTGGTATCACTGAAACCAAACGATATTGTAGTAATGCGAAATATTTACGGATTTTACGCAGCAGTTCAAATTCTATGTTTAGTTCCGATCAATAAGGAAAAGCCAGAATTAGGAGAGAGATTGAAAATTCGGTATTATATCAATCCGGAAGGATCAGACGATTTCAGCGACCGTAAAATGATTCACTCGGTTAGTATTAAGGGTTACCGGTCTTGCCAAGACGTGCAATTAAACGATTTAGGTTCCTTAGTGGTATTTATCGGTCAAAACGGAAGCGGTAAAACAAATATCTTTAAACTATTTAATATGATGAGTTCCATGTTAAAGGACCATCGCCTCGCGGTGCATATAGCTGAAAACGGCGGTGCCGACAATCATTTATATGGTGGTGTCAAAACGACCAAGAAAATAAACATCGACTTATTATTAAGTTTAAGCAACGTAGATTATTATGGATATAAATGTGAATTAAAGTACACTGATCACGATAAGTTGGTATTTACTAACGAGGAAATTGGTGTGCCAAGAAATGATCAAAATATGATAGACTGGATAAAGATAGAAAATCAGGACAGCCTATACGAAACTGGATTAGTAGGTGAAGCGCATCGCTCTCGAGACAAATCAATTAAATCTCGAACAGCCGAAAACATTGAAAATATTTTAGGTGACATTCGAGTTTATCATTTTAATGATACCTCGAGATGTTCCCCATTTCACACTTCATGCGATTTTAACGATAACATATATTTAAAGAGCGACGGCAGCAATTTAGCGGCAGTTTTGTTACGATTAAAAAATGACGATTCGGATAGATACGACAATATTTGTTATCATATTCATCAAATCATTCCTTCATTCGATCAATTCGTTTTCCTTAAACAAAAGGAATATTTGCTATTGGAGTGGAAATCTGCAAATTTGGATAAATCGTTTGGAGCTTCGTCGACTTCGGACGGTACCCTTAGAACGTTTGCTCTTATTACATTATTGAATCTTCCTTTAAACGAGTTACCACCTATTTTGTTTATTGACGAACCGGAACTTGGTTTTTACTACGACGGTATAGATCTTATCGGATCTATGATTACGTCACTGTCAGTTGATAAACAAATTTTTCTCGCTACCCAATCGCCTTTACTAATTGACTCTTTTAGCATCGATGATATTTTGTTGTTCAGTAATAAAAATAATGAAACCCGGGTCAAAGTATTAAATTCTGAAACATATAAGGAATTCCTTGATGACGGAGAATTACCCAGTCAATTATGGATGTGTAATATTTTGGACGTTATACCATGATTAGAATCGGAATTCTAGTAGAAGGACGCACCGAACGGTTATTTATTCAAGATGTTTTGAATAGATATTTGTTGTCACGTGGAATTCACTCGACTGCCGTTAACTTAGGAGGCGATATAAAAGTTGATAGAATCGTTTCTCGGATCGTCAAGGTTAGAAGATCGTTTGATTATGTAACGTCTTTAGTTGATTATTATGGTTTCAAAAACAAAAAAAATGCTAACCATGAGCAACTTACAAAAGAGATAATCAATGGATTAAAAAATACAAGTCTCAACAAAGACGAAATAAGAAGAATTTTTCCTTACATTCAGATGCATGAATTTGAAGGATTGCTTTTTTCTGAGGTAGCAGCTGTCAAGCAGATTCCTGAATTATCAAAGGTCAATATTTCTAACTTGGAAAAAATTAAAAATCAATTTTTAACTCCTGAAGATATCAACGACAATAAGAAAACAGCACCAAGCAAGAGAATTTTGAAATTAATTTCTAAATATAACAAACGCAAGCATGGCATTATGTGGGCTACCATCATTGGTTTAGATACGATAAGAATGGAATGTCATAGATTTAATAGTTGGTTAACCCAAATTGAAACCTTGGAACCCGCCAAAAAAAATAATTGATTGTTATTTGATTTATTACCTGAATTAATCGCTTTAATAATTTTTTCTTAATGAAAAATAAAATGGAAATATCATTATCTCACACTGACGTTCTAGACCGATAGCCAGTGCTTAAAATAATGTTTGTGTGTTTCAGTTTCTGATTGCAGTTGAATTCTCGTTTCAGAGCGACTGTCGAACGAATCAATGTTTAAAAAACCCATAGATTAAAGATAATTTATGATTTATATAATTGTTTGTTAACGAAATTTCGGGTTCAGTGATCTTTTACCGAAAAGCACCGTACCCAGCCGGATGAGCGTAGCGCCTTCTTCGATGGCGATTTCGAAATCGTAACTCATCCCCATGCTCAAGTGAGGCAATGGCGCTCCCAATCGTTTTTCAGCGCGGTTTCGAATTTCCCGCAAGTGGCGAAAATGATGACGAGCTTGTTCCGGTTCCTGACCCCAGGGAGGCATGGTCATGAAACCATGAATCTCCAGTCGTTCCAAGTCGTTGAGTTGAGATATTTTTTCCAGAACTTCATCGGGGGCGAATCCGTATTTCGAGGATTCTCCGGAAACGTTGACTTGCAGCAGAACGGGCTGGATTATCGACAGTTTCCCGCATGCGTCGTTTAGGCTCAGCGCCAATCGTTCGCTGTCGACGCTGTGAATCAGCCGGCTGTAAAGTGCCGCATCGCGGCATTTGTTGGTTTGCAAATGGCCGATAAAATCCCATTGAAGGTGACTTGGGCATAAGTTGATTTTTCGCACCAATTCCTGAATTTTGCTTTCGCCGAAGAGAGTTAATCCCGCTTCCGAAGCGTCATTGATGAGTGCGGGCGTATGACCTTTGCTGACCCCCAATAGAGTGATTTCGTCTGTCTTGCGTTCGGCCCGGCTACAGGCGTCGGTGATGCGCCGGCGGATCAAGGGTAAATTTTCGTGGATGCTCATCAATTATAACCGATGGCTTGATCGGTGATCGAACGATACCAGTTAGCCGGGGATTTTCAATGATTTGTTGCTGCATTTGTGGATTTTTTAATTGACGAAGCATCCGTCTCCATCCGTTTCTCCAGTAAAACGGTAGTCTTCGTACGCCTTGAAATTTTATATTCATTCAACTGGTTCGAATCCCGCCAACCCAGACCTCTCCGGTTGGTAGCAGTCACGGCGGTTTTGGGAGGCTTCGATGTAAGCGGAATCCCTGCGGTATCAATGGGCTGCCAGGGGCAGGTCAGTGACAATCCGGGCCGGAACGTAAGTGGATACTGAGCAGTCTCCGAGAAGTCAGATGCAGCATCCGACTCCCCGAAAACTGGAAGAAGGCTGTGGACGGGACTCAAGGGGAGTGAAGCTACCATTCCGAGGGATCAACCACTCGTTTTCGCCGGGTTATTAGCGCTGGTACGTGTAGCAGGGCATGGATGATGGAGCGGGGGCGGCTTGGTCGATGCCGAACAGCCGACAACTGGAACCTCCCCGAGGGGCAGTCTGGGTCGGCAGGGCGGCGGATAGGCCCGCAACACTTGGAACTCGGGTAACGCCGTGGGAGGGAGCTTTGAGTTGTCAGGACCTAAGAAGGAACCAAGGACGGCTATTGGCTGAGGCCGATCAATGCCACGAAGGATCGGTGATTTCTGACGATGCCATCTGCCGGAGCGAGGGAAGAGAATGAACGTCTGGTCCGGATTTGAAATCAATTCATTGTCTTGAGGGTCGAAGTGTTTCAGGATGCTGCCGGTGCCGGCCAACCAATGGTTTCGGCAAGGGACGGCGCGGGTGCAAGAGCTAAAACTGGAATGTTTGTCGGTAAGGGATTATGGTTTTTCTGGTGTTCTGACAAGCGATGAATGCGAAGCGGAAGCAAGTTCAATCTGAAAATTCTGGCGAAAACCGGTCTTCGAGGCGCAAGCTGCTTCCGGCAGTCGGTCCTAAATTGAGGATTCTGCTCTACGTCATTTTGGCGTTGGTGGCGATCCTGGGAGTCAATTCGGCCTATTTGGCGGGAGTCACTTTTCTCGAGTGGTGGCGGGGCGAAACCTATCAGAATTACTTCTACCAGTACATGTTTCTGGGGCATTTGATCCTCGGATTGCTGTTGGTTTGCCCGGTAATCGTGTTCGGATTCTTTCATCGCCGCAACGCTCGGCATCGTCCTCAAAAAAGAGCCATCAGGGTGGGATACGCCCTGTTAGCGACTAGCCTGGCGTTGTTGCTCTCTGGGATCGTTTTGATGAGGGTAGAAGGATTCGAAATCCGTCGTTCAGACGTACGGGGCGCCGTTTACTGGCTGCACGTATTGGCGATGCCGGCTGCGATTTGGTTGTATGTGCTGCACCGGTTGGCCGGTCCCAAGATCCGTTGGCGTGTCGGTTTGTATTGGGCGGCCGCCTGCGGAGTTATCGTGTTGGTTATGGTGTGGTTGCATTCCCAAGACCCCCGGCGGTGGAACGTGGCCGGACCCGAGGAAGGTCAGCAATACTTCGAACCATCGTTGGCGCGCACGGCGAGCGGGAATTTTATTCCCGAGGAAACTCTGATGATGGACAGTTACTGTCAGGAATGCCACCCGGATGTCTACGACGGATGGTTTCACAGCGCCCATCGTTTTAGTTCCTTCAATAACGAACTTTACCTCTTTTCCATTCGTGAAACCCGCCGGGTGCTGTTGGAACGGGACGGCAACGTCACCGCTTCCCGTTGGTGCGCCGGCTGTCATGACGTCGTGCCGTTTTTCAGCGGAGCTTTCGACGATCCGGAATACGATATGGTCAACGATCCTACCGCTCACGCCGGCATCACCTGTACGGCATGCCATGCGATTACGCACGTCAACAGTCCCCGGGGCAATGCGGATTACACGATCGAAGAACCGTTGCACTATCCTTTCGCCCGGAGCCAAAACCGGATACTACGGTTTATCAATCGCCAATTGGTCAAGGCTAAACCCGAATTCCACAAAAAGACCTTCCTCAAACCGCTGCACCGGTCGGCGGAATTCTGCTCGACCTGCCACAAGGTCAGTTTGCCCTTCGAACTGACCCATTATAAGGACTGGCACCGGGGACAGAATCACTACGACAGCTTTTTGTTGAGCGGATTTTCCGGAAGCAACGCTAAATCCTTTTATCATCCCCCGGTCGCCGAAGCCAATTGCAACAGTTGCCACATGCCGTTGAAGCCGTCGCAAGACTTCGGGGCGGATTTCTTCGCCGGTTCGAAGGAAAGGGTCATCCACGATCATTTCTTCCCCGGCGGCAATTCAGGAGTGCCGGCCTTGCGGGGAGACGAGGAATCGGTGTCGAAACAACGGGAATTCTTGAAAGATTCGTTGCGGATCGACTTGTTCGGCATCCGGGAAGGCGGAACCATCGACGGGAAACTGACGGCGCCGTTGGATCTTCACCGGCCCCGGCTGGAAGCCGGCCAGTCTTATTTGGTGGAAGTCGTTCTCAGAAATCTGAAAACCGGTCACGCGTTTACCCAAGGCACGGCCGATTCCAATCAGGTGTGGGTTTCGGTCGAAGCGAAATCCGGGGCGACGACGTTCGGTTTGAGCGGGGGGATGGATGCGTCGGGGCGGGTAGATGCCTGGGCCCATTTCGTGAATCTTTATCTGCTCGATCGGGAGGGCAATCGGATCGATCGGCGGAACGTGCAGGACATTCACGTTCCGCTGTACGATAATCAGATACCTCCCGGTGCCGCTGACGTGCTGCATTATCGCCTGCAACTGCCTCCCAATCTGGATCAGGACGTGGAATTAACCGTACGGCTGCATTACCGAAAATTCGATACGACCTATCTGCAGCATGTCTTCGGTCCCGACTATGCCAATCGGCTTCCGATCATCCAGATAGCCGAGGACCGGATCGTTCTTCCGGTCGGGAATACGGCGCGAGCGGGTTCGGTGGGGGAAAAGCCGGTGCCGCTCTGGGAGCGGTGGAACGATTACGGCATCGGTTTGTTTCTGGGGGGCGGCGATAAAGGACAGTTGCGCCAAGCCGAATACGCTTTTTCCGTAGTCGAAGAATTGGGCCGTCCTGACGGGCCGCTAAACTTGGCTCGGATTTATCTGCAGGAAGGGCGAATCGCCGAAGCCGGGGAAACGTTACGGAGAGTAGCGGCGTTCGACCCTCCAGCACCGCGGTGGACTACGGCCTGGTTGAATGCGTTGGTAAACCGTCAGAACGGTCTCTTCGATCAATCCATTCAGGATTTCCGGAGCATCTTGGAAGACCGTTATGAAGAAGTGATTCGCCGCGGCTTCGATTTTTCCCGGGATTATCAGGTGCTGAACGAACTCGGCCTGACTTATTACGGCAAATCGACCACCTTGAGAACTCAACCGCAAGCTTATCGGGAAACCTTGGAATTAGCCGTGGAGACTTTCGAAAAGACGTTGAAACTCGATCCGGAGAACGAAACCGCCCATTACAACTTAGGCGTGATTCAAGCGATCCTGGGCAACGAAAAACAGGCCGAGCATCATCGGGAGCGACATAAGCGATACCGCTCTGACGACAACGCTCAGGACCGGGCGATAGTTCTCGCCCGGGAACGTGACCCTGCTGGACGCCAGGCGGCTCAACCTGTGGTGATCTACGACTTGCACCGGGAAGAACGCCCGGCTGGTAACTCCGATTTTCGATGATCGAAAGCACTAGGACGAACCCCGATGACGGTCTGGAATTGACAACCGGGAAAAGGAAACCCTAATTGCCCTTCGTGTTTCAGAAGACGGTTTTTTCCGGGCCGGTGGAGTTCGTTCCTCACTTTCGCCCGCGGCCGGATATCGCCTGCGTACTGTTCGATTTCGACGGCACGCTTTCCCTGATCCGTTCCGGGTGGATCGAGGTGATGTTGCCGATGTTTCTGGAATTGCTGCCGGTCAACCTGGGCGTCGCCCGGGCAGCAGACCGGCAGATGCTGAGAGACGACATCATGGAACTCAACGGCAAGCAAACCGTCTACCAGATGATTCGGTTGACCGAACGCATTGCGGAGCGGGGCGGGCGGCCCGAAGATCCCCTGCGGTACAAGCACGAATACCTGCGCCGGTTGGAACTGACGATTCGCCCCCGCATCGAAGCTCTTCGGGAAGGCAGTTGCCGGGAAGACGAGTATTTGCTGTTCGGAGCCCGCCGGTTGCTGGAGTCGTTGAAAGCTCTGGAACTGCCCTTATATTTGGCCAGCGGCACCGACGAAATCTACGTCAAACGGGAAGCGGAATTACTGGGCATCGCGGAGTATTTCGACGAACGCATTTACGGGGCCAGGGACGATTATCGAAGCTTCTCCAAACAGAAGGTGCTCGAACGCATTTTGAGGGAACAGGACTTGACCGGGGAGACGTTGCTGTCGTTCGGCGACGGTTATGTGGAGACTCAGGTAGTCAGTCGGGCAGGGGGATTGGCCGTGGCGGTGACCAGCGACGAGGAACGTCAGGGAACCGGAAAACCCGATCCATGGAAACACCGGCGATTGCTTGACGTCGGAGCTGAAGTGGTGATCCCGGATTACCGGGACGGGGAGCGGTTGATCGCCGTTCTGTTGGGGCGGGACCGAGCTGTTTTGGAATCCTGATGAGCGACGGATATCCCGATCCTCTGGACCTGACTCGAGTCCGGGTTTTGCCGCTTCGGGAAAGGGACAGTTTAAAATCCGTGGCGGAGATTTTGGTGGATCCCGATTCCGCTCCGGGACCCTCCGACGATTGGGTTCGGCGTGCCGTCGAACGGTGCGCTCGGCGGATACTTCGGGCGAAGGAGCGGGGGGCGAGTGTCGTGCTGGCCTTCGGAGCCCATTTGATTCGTAACGGAGGCGTGGGAATTCTCGAGCGAATGATGCAACGCGGCTGGTTGACTCACCTGGCGACTAACGGAGCCAGCACCATCCATGATTGGGAATTCGCCTGGTTGGGACGTTCGACCGAGCCGGTTCGCAAAAACTTGGCTGCCGGCACTTTCGGCGCCTGGGACGAAACCGGGAAATATCTTCATTTGGCACTGATGGCTGGTGCGCTTTCGGGAGAAGGTTACGGCCAGTCGGTAGGGCGATTCATTTTGGAGGACGGGACGATTCTTCCGGACCCCGACGAATTGCGGCAAGCGATCCGAACCGATCCGGACGATGGCCTAACCGCGGCTCGGGCCGATCTGCTGCGAACGATGCTCCGGCAGGGTTTAATTTCGGGCAAATTGAAGGTGAACCATGCCTGGAAGCAGGCGTCATTGTTGGCTCAAGCCAAGCGGTTGCAGGTGCCGGTCTCCGTTCATCCCGGGATCGGATACGACATCATCTCCAATCATCCCATTTTTTCGGGTGCGGTGATCGGCCGGGCTGCGGATACGGATTTCCGGTTGTTCGCTCGGGCCTTGAACGGTTTGGAGAGCGGGGTCTTGCTGTCCGTAGGTTCGGCGGTCATGGCCCCGCAGGTAGTCGAGAAGGGCGTCAGTTGCGTCAACAATTTGAGATTACAGGAAGGGCGATCGGTATTGCGGGATCACGAAATTTTCGTGGTCGATTTGCAGCCGGGCGGCGATTGGGATTGGACTCGAAGCGAACCGCCGGTCACTTCCCCGGATTATTACCTGAGGTTCTGCAAGAGCTTTTCCCGATTAGGCGGAAAGATGTCCTACGTCAGTTGCGACAATATCGTATTCATGCATTCGCTTTATCATCGATTGCTCGCTTCATGACTTCGGAACGATTCCAGCAGATTACCGGTCGCTACGCCGGATTGAAGGTCGCGGTAGTGGGGGATTTTTGCCTGGACCGGTATTTCGAGATCGATCCCGCCTGGTCCGAGAAATCGATCGAAACCGGACTGGAAGTCTATAACGTCGCTCGGGTCCGAGGGCAACCCGGAGCGGCCGGAACCGTGCTGAACAATCTCGTCGCGCTGGGGATTGGGGAGATCTTACCGGTGGGTTTTTGCGGAGAGGACGGGGAGGGTTATACGTTGAATCGAGCTTTGGAAGCACAACCGAAGGTTAATCCGAAGTATTTCCTGACCACAGATCTCAGGGTGACCTTCACCTATTCGAAACCGCTGATCATGGTCCCGGGAAAGAGTCCCCGGGAATTGAATCGCTTGGATCAGAAAAATTGGACGTCCACGCCGCCCGCGATATCGGACCGGATCGTCGAATCGGTTCGCTTGGCCGGTCAGGAGGCCGACGCCGTTGTCGTTCTGGAACAGGTAGATCGGCAAGGAACCGGCGTGATAAATTCCGAAGTTCTGGAGGCCCTCGGCCGATTGGCGGCGGAGCGTCCGGCAATCCCGGTATTGGCCGACAGTCGGCGGGGACTGGGGGATTATCCGGCGCTGGATTTTAAGATGAATCAAACAGAATTGGGCCTGTTGGTTTCCCGATCCGACGACAGTAGCGAGGGCCAAGTATCATCACTGATCGGAAGTCTGGCCGAGAGGAATCAGAGGAAGGTTTTCGTGACTCAGGCGGAAAAGGGAATTATCGGAGCGGAACCGGGAGGCGAAACGTTTCAAGTTCCCGGTTTGCCGACGAGAGGTGAAATCGATATCGTCGGGGCCGGAGATGCCGTTATGGCTAATTTGGCGGCGGCCTTGGCGGCGGGTGCCGAGACGGTCGAGGCCATGGAACTGGCCATGGCTGCGGCACACGTGGTCGTTCATCAATTGGGGACGACCGGAAAAGCTTCCTGCGAGCAATTAATCGAGGCGATAAATCGTCGTGTCGAAGTTACCGATAGCCCAAGCTAGTATGTTCCTCGGCCTCAAAAGGTCTTGTCGGTATCAACCCACTCCCTTTTTTCCGGTCGCGAGATTTCCCGATTCGGATTGACTTGAAGAGTCACTGGGCCTGTCTTCGGCGTAAGATACCCGGGTTCATCCCAACGTGTTCATCGGATCATCGTGATCAAGGTCATTCCCGTTTGGGGAATCATGGTTGCGACTTGACCGGGGACGTCAATCATTCGTTTGAAATCTCGAGGCGACGATTCCCGGCGAGGAAATGAAGTTTCAAAATGACTATGCGAACCATTACCGTTTGAAACCTTCGAAAAGAATCGAGTTTACCGTTCGACTAGCTGACCTTCCGGCAGGCAGTTACGGTTAAAGAGAATCTATGATATGTTGTAACTGCCTACGTATCCAAAAATCAAAGGTCCCTGAGAACTCGCTTTGCGTTCCAGGAGCATTCCATTCCTCGTCAAGACATGGCGTGGGCAACCTCGGTCAGTACTCCAATCTGCTCGGCAACCGCCTCTCGCCACGACCATCCGTTCCACACCGCCACAGGCCGTCGATCCCGACCGACTTTCTCTCATGCTCTCTGGTCTGTGACTGCTCTTCATCGAGACCGAGTGGCGGATCCTGGCTCAACGCGCCGACAAGGAGGGTTGGCCGGCGTCAACATTCCTCTTCTCCCTCGCCGAATTCGAATTGACCGAAAGGGACAACCGGCGCATCGACCGACATACCCGGCAGGCCAAACTCCTTTCCGGCGAGAACCTCGAAGGATTCGATTTCAGCCTCATCCCGTCCCCGCCTAAGGCACGCGTTCAGGCCTTTGCCTTCGAAGACAGCTGGATCCGCAATGGAGCCAACCTCCTCATCTTCGGTCCCTCCGGCGTCGGCAAGAGCCACCTCGCCTCCGCCATCGGCCTCTCTCTCGTGCGCCAAGGCCTCAAGGCGCTCTTCACCGGAACTTCCAGCCTCGTCCAGAAAATGCGGGTTGCTCAACGCCATCTCGAGCTCGAGGGACTGCTCGCGCGTCGCCACAAGTTACACCTCCTCATCCTCGACGATTTCGCCTGCGTCAACCGCGACCGGGAAGAAATGTCGTCCTCTTCGAACGGATCTCCTATCGCTACGAACAACGCTTCCTCCTCCACACCGCCAATCTGCCTTTGCCCAATGGGATCGAAACTTTCCCGACCAAGCCACCGCCGCAGCGGTCGATCGACTCGTCCATCATGCCACCATCTTCGAGATCAACACCCAAAGCTATCGGTGCAGCACCGCTTGGGAACACCACCGGGCCGACGGCGCTGCCGAGCCGTCTCACCGCGTCAACCTTCCCGCCACAACCGACTCTTCACCAGCCACTCCCACGGCTCGGGAATCTCGATCTTCGACTTGACCGCGGTCTCGTTCCCGTCGCCACCGTTCAGTGAGCCAAAAGCCCACGAGAAAGAGAATCCGGATGCCTGCCGCCGAAGTTGCCGAACCAGCGGAGTAAGATTTGACGGTTGACGCCCGACCTCGAAGGCCGCTCGCCCGGTCATCCTCCCCTTTACCGGCGCACTCAGATCACAGGGCGCCAATGACGGCGGTGAGCCGTTCCAGACGCGAGGTTGATCCCGAGAAACAATCCCCCTTCCTTTTCCCCAAGGAGTGGTTATTCACCACATGATTTCGCCTGAGACCTCAAGGAGCTAAAGACTGGAACGACTCCCTCAGAAGGCAGAAGCTCCCGCGCTGGATTGGCACCCTATCCCAAGCTGACTAGTCGATTTTTCTTTTCCAAGCAGTTTTTATCGAAGCCATTGTCCACCTCCCGTATCCGAATAGTCCGCTTGCTGAGTCACGGCGCCGGTCCAATCTTGAACCGTCACATCCCCTCGCGGGAGACCCGTCGCTTCCCTTGATTTCCAGTACCTGCAGCAGATCGACTCTCTCTTTCCGCCTGACCGTCCCAACTCTGTCCGACAGAATGTCCCGCGACCGATGCAATGACCCTTGCGCCTTGTGCCCCCAAGTGTCGCATTGTAATTGTCGTGCTATAGGTAGAATCGCTAAACGGTTGTTCCCAATGTTATATTGTGGTTAGATCAGGACGCTTCTATCCTTCAGGTATCGATATCGAGACCAAGCGATTTATGTGAGATCAGGGGGGGCGATCCGATGTTGTCCACGCCGGGAAAGCGAATCTGCGCTTAATTTGTAAGACGAAAATGAGACAAGAAGGAATTTCAGTCCTTAAACCGATTCAAAATTGATAAATGACGTCCTAGTCAGTCAGCGCCGGGAAATAACGCCGTCAAACGAGCGTTTTTCCGGTTCGTCCGATGTCGGGCGTGAGCAGTGGATGATTTGCTGCAGTCGAGCACCGCAGTGCGGGGCGGCAGAATCACCGTCCAACCTCGATCGAACCAAGTTTCCTGCCGGATAAATTGAGTTGCGATCATGCGGGAACGGCAGTAGTATCGGAATCGAAGGCAAGGCTTTTCTATGGGCGAGAATACAAAACAGCTGACCGGCCCCGATCTGGCGCTGATAAAGGAATTCGCCGATCCTTGGGATCGGCAGAGTCCCCCGGTTTTCGTTGGCCGCTATGATGAAATCGGACTTGTGGAGAAAAATTGCCGGCGCGCCCTTGATCTTTGCGGGCAAGGCAGAAAGACCGGCGGCCACATCATCGTCTTCCGGGGCGCTCCCGGCGCCGGAAAATCTTCGCTGCTGGAGCATATCGAAGAAGATTGGCGCAAAAAACCAAATTGTTCGCAAACACTATGTCCGCAGACACTGAATTTGGAGTTAGAGACCTTGGAAGACACCTCGGCAACGGCGTTGGAGATCGTGAAGAAAATCGCGCCCGAAAAAGAGGAGATGTTCCGGCGCCGGTTCGTCACGAACACTTCCGTTTCCGGTGGCGTTCCTGGTCTGGTAACGGGTGAAGTCACCACTTCCAATGAAACCTCGCCGGAGAAAATTTTCTTCTCTGTCTTGAAGGAATTACTGCCTCCCCAAGACTGGCGGCAGCCGCTCTGCATCCTGGTGGACGAGATCCAGGCTGTTACGGAAAAGTGCCGCAAAAGTCTTCTGGCCCTTCATCAGGGCAAGCACGGGCTGCCGATCGTTACGGTCTGCGCCGGACTAGCCAATGCTGCCGAAAAACTGCAACTAGCCATGTCGCCGCGGTTGACCAGCGGCAACCTGCGCACCCTCGGCACCTTGCCGCCGGAGGAGGTGCATTCCTGCGTCAGGCAAATGTTCGAACGCTGCCAGATCAATTATACTGCCGATCAGCTGAAGCGGATCGGCGACAGGATCGCAAAGTATTCGGAGGGCTGGCCGCAGCATGTGCGCACGGAGACGGCAGCTTTGTTCGGCGAACTGGCCGAAACCCGAGGCGACCTGGGAAGGGTAGATTCTCGCGCCGTCGAGGAGCGGGCCGACGCCTACCGGAAAAACAGTTATCAGGCTCGGCAGAGCACAGAGATCGGCGATTCCTTCAATTTGGTAGCCGGCCTGCTGAAAGCGATGCCGGTTTCCGGCATGTGGCGGGATCAGGCGGTGGACATTATCGAGGCAAAAGCGGATCAAAAGGGTCAGAAATCGGGGCGGCTTCCGAAGGGAATGGATGCCGAAGATTTCCTGAATCATCTGATTCACCAAGGGGTATTTCAGCCGGATCAAACCGGCATGCTGTCCTGTCCGATCCCGAGTTTTCGGACTTGGCTCATCGAGCGGCCAAATCATCGCCGGCAAGTTTCGAGTCAAAGCCAGATCAAGACGGGGCAGGATGCCCTGGAAACAGCGGTGAACAAGGCGGTGAAACAATCCCGCCCGGATCGAAAGCGCCACGCCGGCCCGGATCGAGATCGCGGAGCCGAGCGGTAGAATCGCCGTCCAACCTTTCCCGCCGATCGGTTTGAGTTGCGCTTGCTCCGGAACGGCAGCCGGATCGGATCGAGGCCCTGGTCATAGCACAACCATCTCTTCGGCCGAGTGGTTCCGTTCCGGATCCTCGGCAGAGGTAAGATTTCCGCCGGCCGCGTTTTCCTGGCCGCGCCTGTTGGGATAATTGGGGATCGAAAGTTCCGGGCCGTCCCAGAGTCGGGATGCCGGCCGGGCGCAATGGATGATCTGCTGCAGGACCGCGCCGCCGTTTCGCCGTTTCCAAGATCGATCTTTTCCCTCGAAAATCACGCCGCAATTCCGGGTCGCGGAGATCGGCGATCGGGAAACTGCTGGCTTCCGGAAAAACGGTCAGATCGTCGGATGCCGGGGTTTCGCGACCCGATCCGAACCGGACGAATTTCCGTTCTGATTACCACCGTAGATTCCCGCTACCGGCTATAAACGGTCACCTTGCGCCCGCGCAACCTCATCCTAACTCTGTAAATCTACGGACATTTCCGCATGAAATCTCAAAATTTCGCGCAAAACAGAAAAAAGCCAAAACAAAAATTTCGATTTTGGGGGCCAGAATTCTTACTCGCGCTTCGCGCTCGACGAGGCAGTTCTTATTCGCGCCGGAGGCGCTCAACGAGAAGGGAATTTCCGTCTGGATCGAAGCCCGTCACCGGTTCGTAAAAACGAGCGTTTTTCCGGTTCGTCCGAAGCCGTAGGCTGGAAAGTTATCTCGAACGACCGCTTGGAACTTTCTGCCGGGGATCCGGAGGCGGCGCGGTTTTATCCGTTGCCGGCAGATGGGCCGTCATGCGTGCGTGCCGCCAAGGACGATTTGCTGCAGGCGTGGGGCGGCCGGGCGCCAGTTTTTCGCCATTCCAGTCCCGATCTTTTCCGGCATCAACCTTCGGGGAAATTCCACACCCTTCCTGCCTCTACTCGCCTCTACTCGGCGGCAACGGCTCGGAAGATAGCAAAAGGCAGGTCCCAGCGAATCGCTTCAGGAACGACGGTCGTCCATTGGCCGTCCTCCCCGAGCATCTGAATTTCGACGGCATGAGAGCCGATTCCACCCGGATATTCGGCCCCGGATGCCTTCCGGATATCGAAGATTTTTCCAAATTCAAATCCAAGCCGGGGGCGGGCGGCCATCCCTTCAAGGAAAGCCCGCATTTCGCCATTGGGAGCCGCCGCAATAGCGGATTCGCGCGCCTTCGCCTCCTCGGCGAATCAACACTAGGTTCCGAGAACGATAACCTCTTGCAGACTCTATGGAGTTTCCCTCCCTCCGGCGCGGCGTAATAACGTAATGGTTTCATCGTTACCGCCCATTTGCAGCGGCGTTTGACCGTCGGCGGCCTTGGCTTCAATATCGGCTCCCCGGTCCAGCAGCGATCGAACCGTTTCGACGTTCCCCCGTTTCGCGGCAAAATGCAGCGGCGTTTGACCGTCGTCATCCTTGGCATTAATATCGGCTCCCCGGTCCAGCAGCAAGCGAACCGTTTCAGCGTTCCCGAAGTAAGCGGCATGATGCAGCGGCGTCCGGCTCCGGTTGCAGGCGGCGTCAATATCGGCTCCCCGGTCCAGCAGCAATCGAACCGTTTCAGCGTTCCCGAAGTAAGCGGCTTCATGCAGCGGCGTTCGACCGTCGTCATTCTTGGCATTGATATCGGCTCCCCGGTCCAGCAGCAATCGAACCAATTCGACGTCCTTAATGGCAACGGCGGCATGCATCGGCGTCATGAGGCCGCCCACGCTCTTGACTTCAATATCGGCTCCCCGGTCCAGCAGCAATCGAACCGTTTCGACGTTCCCAACGACCACGGCGCGAAGCAGCGGCGTTTGACCGTCGTTGTCCCTGGCTTCAATATCGGCTCCCCGGTCAAGCAGCAAGCGAACCGTTTCGACGTTCCCAATGGAAACGGCGAGGATGAACGGTAAGCGAACATCGGGTCTTGCACCTTGGGGAAACCTGGGGGATATTCCCCGGGGCGTCTCCGGACAATTGCACGAACGGGGGCCGGCCGTCGGTAATCGAAAGTGGCCGACAGAAGCGAGGATGAAGGGCAAGCATAATTTGAATTTTGCGGATTCTGCTGAACTGTGGGATTTTTCTCGAAGCGTCTCCAACCGATTCTACGGATTGCCCGAATGGGAGTTGGTTAAATGGAATTTGAGTGGGTTTGGCGAAGGCAAAGATGGTGGAGAGCGAAAATTGGAGTTGAAACTCCAACACGTAGGCAGTTACTTCGGAAATCGCTGGGTGGCGGCTCGGCACGCCCCCGTCCTCGACTTCCGGATAGATCGGCTATCTTCGGGGCGCCACGGTGAAAGACGCAGGCAGTTGCGAAAAGGCTTGGCTTGCGGCGAACGATTCCGCATGCCATCCGGCGTCGGAACTGGAATCGTCGCCGGATGGCATGGCATTAGGACTGGGTCCGCGGTCGGGAGCTTTCGGGACACTGCGGACGATGATTCGAACAACGCGCAATTACCAGGTAAATCAGTACGCCCAAGCCGAGCGCTGGCTCGATCAGGCGATCCAGAATTCCCATCGTTCCGGCGCGCTTGGCTCGCCTTGGCACTCTCCCAAATCATTACTAAAATGGTAACTATTCAGGTATCGAAAAAAGGTAACTACACAGGCACCCAAATCGCCTGATCTAGCATATCAGATTCGACCGTTAGGGATCAGACAAACCCCGAATAGTGCACATCCATTTCCGATCTCGTAGATGGACGCCCAACCGAAGGTTCCTGGTCGGACTACTCCCAAATGGCACCCATCCAGTCCTTCGGGAGGCCTTTCCGATGTGAAAGGCCGGGAACATCCGAAGGCGGAGAATCCCCAGTCAGGCGTTCCCAGGATCCAGAGATGGCTCCGTCAGCGGATCGAGAATCCGATTTCGGGACAAGGTTTGACTATCTCGTATATCGGGGGTATGATAAAGGCGTGAGGGGAAGCCTCAAAGGCAAATCTGATGGCTCTGTCGGGAACACTCAACCGTGCCGTTCTCATTTGTTCGAGTCCGACGAACAGTGGTACGTCTCTCGGTTCAACGACCTGTGCGATGAATTGACCAAGCTACGTGGGCAATTGGTCGAACGAGATGAGCAGTTGATCAAGCTACGTGGGCAGTTAGCCGAACGAGATAAGCAGTTGGCTGAACGGGATGAGCAATTGGCTGAGTTGCGCCACAAGTTGAGTCAGAACGAACGCGGAGATCAGGAGGTCAGTCAGGGGCCGTCTTCGAAGAAATCGAACGAATCACAGGGGTGTTCCGAGCCGCAAAAAGATGACGCCACCAATCAGGCGGATGAAGAGATCGCCATGCTTCAGCAAGCACTGGATGAAGCCAACCGCCGACTGAAACAGAACAGCAGCAACAGCAGCAAGCCTCCCTCATCGGACGGATTGGCTAAAAAGCCTGCCGCCGATCGCAACCGGAGCCTCAGAGAAAAGTCGGGGAAGAAACCTGGCGGACAGGCCGGCCATCAGGGACATACCTGCCAACCAAGAACGGATCCGGATCAAATCGACGACCACTTCCCGGATACCTGCCGCCACTGTGGCTCGAAGCTGGTTGACGATGACGTGACGGGGAATCACAGCAGCCGTCAGATCATTGATCTGAAGGACGGCAAAGTGCATGTGATCGAGCACCGGGCGTTTGAAGGGCATTGTCCTTGTTGCCAGGGAATAACTCGGGCCCCATATCCGGAATCGGTGAAAGCTCCGGTACCGTATGGGCCAGAGCTCATGGCAATGGTCTGCATCTTGCACGCGGAGATTCAGCTGCCCGTCAACAAGATCGTGAGAATCCTGGAGCTCTTCCTCAAGATCAGGATATCCGAGGGCTACGGTAACGGCGATGTGCCGCAAGATGGCTCAACGCCTGGAACCCGTAGTCGAGAAACTCGAGCAAAAGGTCTGCCGGGACAGCAAGGTCAAGAATCTGGACGAGACTGGTTTTCGGGTGAACAGCAGGCTCCATTGGCTTCACGTGGTCGCCACCCGGCGCCTGACGGTTTATCGGGTATCCGAAAAACGCGGAGCAATGTTCCCGAAACATGGGGGTTGCCTGGTGCACGACCACTGGAAACCGTATTACAAGGTCGAGGGAGTGAAGCATGCCCGGTGCAACGCTCATCACCTGAGAGAACTTCAGCTGGTGTCGGACCTCAATCCGGAAGAAAAATGGGCGGGACGGATGCAACAACTTCTGCGCCGGATGAATCGGTGGAAAAAGAAGAAAAAAGGGGGAGATCCCGACAATTTCCCGGAACTGCGTGGGATGTCGGAGGAATACGATCGAATTCTGGATCAAGCGATTCAGCACTATGAATCCCTGCCACCGCTGAACCAGAAAAGCCGAGGCAAGCAGAAGAAACGGAAAGGGCACAATCTAGCGGTGAGGCTGCAAGAGTACCAGGAAGACACCTCGCGATTCCTGACGGATCCGGATGTACCTTTCACGAACAATCAAGCGGAAAACGATTGGCGCATGATGAAAGTTCGTCAGAAAATCTCTGGATGTTTTCGCACGTATCAAGGGGCCAAGGATTATGCCGTGTTGCACAGCATCGTGAACACGGCGAAAAAGCAGAGTTTGGATCTCGTCGAAACGGTCATGTCATCTCCTGATCAGATGCTGGCGAAGTTTGAATTGAAATAGAATCAGGTCGTTGCGTTCAGATAATTCAACCTTTTTCGGTACCTGACCAGTTACTTTCTTCCATGGTTGGGCGATGATTCCAATCTGCCGAAAGTCCATGGAAGAGACTGATTACTCAAAATTTTCGACTCCCGGAGGCCCCAAACGAAGGGAGCGCAGCGACCGTAGTTTGGGGCCTCCGGGAATCCACTCCTACACCACCAAATGGGACACAAACGATTTTTATCAAATGTTGTTTGGGCTGCCCAGAGTGGGAATTGCTGTCGTAATAGAATGACCGGTTTCGCTGTCCGCGGCGAGTTTTTCTTCGTTGGGGAAGGTCGCCGGGTGGACTCTCGATCGCCGTGGCCGGGAGCTGGTAGTTCGCGCTCCGGGATTTCGCCGCCGAGTCGGTGAAGAAAGGACTTGCCGAACCTAACGGCTTCCGCTAACGTGCGGGGCCTGATGAATTCGACGGCGGCCAAGATAGAATTCCGACCCGTCATCGACGCTGTCCGCGGCGAGTTTTCTTGTGTTGTGGAAGGTCGCCGGGTGGACTCCCGATTGCCGTGGCCGGGAGCTGGTGGTTCGCGCTCCGGGATTTCGCCGCCGAGTCGGCGAAGAAAGGACTTGCCGAACCAAACGGCTTCCGCTAACGTGCGGGGCCTGATGAATTCGACGGCGGCCAAGATAGAATTCCGACCCGTCATCGACGCTGTCCGCGGCGAGTTTTCTTGTGTTGTGGAAGGTCGCCGGGTGGACTCCCGATCGCCGTGGCCGGGAGCTGGTGGTTCGCGCTCCGGGATTTCGCCGCCGAGTCGGCGAAGAAAGGACTTGCCGAACCAAACGGCTTCCGCTAACGTGCGGGGCCTAATGAGTTCGACGGCGGCCAAGATAGAGTCCCGACCCGTCATCGTCACTGTCCGCGGCGAGTTTTCTTGCGTTGGGAACGGTCGCCGGGTGGACTCTCGTTCGCCGTGGCCGGGAGCTGGTGGTTCGCGCTCCGGGATTTCGCCGCCGAGTCGGCGAAGAAAGGACTTGCCGAACCAAACGGCTTCCGCTAACGTGCGGGGCCTGATGAATTCGACGGCGGCCAAGATAGAATCCCGACCCGTCATCGACGCTGTCCGCGGCGAGTTTTCTTGCGTTGGGAACGGTCGCCGGGTGGACTCTCGTTCGCCGTGGCCAGCTGGTGGTTCGCGCTCCAGGATTTCGCCGCCGAGTCGGCGAAGAAAGGACTTGCCGAACCAAACGGCTTCCGCTAACGTGCGGGGCCTGATGAGTTCGACGGCGGCCAAGATAGAGTCCCGACCCGTCATCGTCACTGTCCGCGGCGAGTTTTCTTGCGTTGGGAACGGTCGCCGGGTGGACTCTCGTTCGCCGTGGCCAGCTGGTGGTTCGCGCTCCAGGATTTCGCCGCCGAGACGGAGAAGAAAAGGCTTGCCGAGTCAAACGGCTTCCGCTAGTGTGTGGGGCCTGATGGATTCGACGGCGGCCAAGATAGAATCCCGACCCGTCATCGACGCTGTCCGCGGCGAGTTTTCTTGCGTTGGGGAAGGTCGCCGGGTGGACTCACGCTCGCCGTGGCCAGCTGGTGGTTCGCGCTTTAGGATTTCAGCGCCGAGACGGCGAGGAAAGAGCTTTCCGATTCAAACGGCTTCCGCTAGTCTGGGCGACTCGGCTTGGGTTCCATTTGTCCATGGTGAGAGCACCGAGGTATTGACTGCACGATTACCTAGGAAAGTCCATGGAAAAGACCGATCACTCGAATTTTTTCGATTCCCAGAGACCCCAAATGGGACACAAGCTGAACTGACTTCAGTGGGAATCGCTGACTTTTTTCGGCACCTGAATAGTTACCTAAAATGAAATTATACAATTTGTCCGATAAAATAAAAACTAGTTCAACTTATTTGTCGACAGGTCCTAATCGGTTACATCACTTCTGTGCTTATGAACTTGCTTGATGTTTTCTTGACACCGTTCCACTTGCTCTTGCGGGGTTGTCTGGCCGTAGGGTCTGCCGTCAGAGATGTTTATTTGTGGAGCCAAGCTTTCGCCGCAGGGCGAATCTTAAGTTGTTGCTTGGCTTTCATGGCTCGAATTATCAATTGGCCATTCCGTGCTGCGGGGAACTGCTTCCGCGTCATTTGGGGAGTGAAAGTCTCGCGATTCCGTCTTTTTAGTGCTCGATTCTGGGCTTTGCTACCGGTGCTCTTCATAATGCAGGGATTAGGACAATCAACTTCGGTGCCTCCTCCCCCTGCGACAACGGGCGGTATTCCTGCACCGCCACACGTGCAGTTCTATGGTGAAGTTTACGGATGGACAAAGGAAAAGGGGTGGGATGGGAAGACGTGGTACATGTGTCAGGGAGAGCATCCATCGCACGCTATCCAAAGTCCGGAAGTGCGCGTTTGCTGGGGGCGGGGGCATAGATTTTTTGATTATCACATGATCAATAGTTACCGATATAATTTCAAGGAGCCTTTGAGCGGTGGTAAGATTGAGGTCTCATGCAGCAGTACTGACTACCTCTACAACAAAAATGATATGATAGCCGAGAACAAGCGCTCGATAAGTTTATCTATCGATTATCTTTTTCCAGGAAACGAAAAATCATTTGAAAATTCCAGAAAAAAGATATATCAGTATTATAAGGACGAGCTTACTCAAAAATTTAATGTAGTACTCGACTATGGAGACGAAACCGCCGTTATGCCCAGACCTTACATTGCACATAGCTTAGGGAACAGCTATGCCGGCGCTGGAACTGAATATTCCGGCTTTTGGTACAATCTATTCAATAAGCCGTTCAAGCAATATACGAAATATGATTTGAAGCTTGCTGTAAATGATTACACGGCATATCGAGTTTCAAGCAAACAGAACGCGATAAATCCCTTTACGATCTATATTGATGTACACAATCCAGATTATTCAGGAACATTCTGGAGAGATGCATACGTGAACCTATCACCAAATGAGGTTGCATATTTCAATATTTACAATTCAGACGATAACGCGTACGACACATTAAGCGAAGTCGAAATATTGAATACCATTTATCTCGGAACCGACCGGATTTCTGTTGATTCTAACAAGGTAAATAAACTTTTCCCCTATAAAATAGGCGTTAATGTAGGACCTCTTGAAATCCAGCCGCGGGAATAGTAAACCATCTGTTTCGTATATAAATCCACGATTAGGAACTCTCGTTTTCAGATCAAATGAGATACTATCTATTCGGCTTAGTTTTGGTGCTTTTGGTTGTCCTTGTGATAACCAAGTATAACCGCAGCGGTCCAGATTATCAAGCACAGCGTTCCGGGTTAACGGAGACTGAAGGGCATCGAGAAAAACAGGATGCCAGAGGGGTACCGCCGATTGCGGAAACTGAGGCAAAACCAGAAATAGACGACATTGCTTTAGATTCAGTGTCGTCAAAAAAAGCTCGATTAGATGAAGCCGACGCCATCAGGAAAAAACATGAACCGGAGATTCAGCTATTGGAACGAGACTTAGAACACGAAAGAGAAAAACGAAAGAGAAAAACGAAAATGTCAAATTATCGCTATACCAATGCCGACGAACATGAAAAACATGTTGCTGGAGAAATTCAGGCGGCAAGAAAGTTGAGAGCCAGAGAGCGTGAACTGTGGAATGAGTTGTCCGGCTTGTTGTCTCCTGACGAATTGCTCAGATACAAGTACGAGCATTCATATTATGGCAAGATCATCGCATTTTATATTAACGGAAATCTGGAACCTGATCAACATTTTTCCAAAGAACAACTGATCGCCGTTTTCCGTCAAACAGATGCGCGATTTAACTTTATGGACGAACATTTCGATGGCAATCCGCGCACGGAAAGTGATTTTGTCGATGACGTGCTTGATGGTATCTATCGACCTGGGGATCCGGAATACGATCTTTGGCTGGATTTGATAAAGCTTCCGTGGGTTCAGCCGGACCAAGTAAACGGGAATAGAGATGCTGTAGATTGGAGAACAGCACGAATTCAATACGAACGTAAGCATGGCAGAACACGGCAGAAATAAATCAAATGAAGATCAAGATTGGATTAATTACCCTTTTCGGATGTTTGACTGTATTGTACGTGTCGTTACGTACCGACAACGTGGAGCAAGATCTAAACTTCAATCGAGAACGACATCAGTCCGGAGGCACACAATCACCCGCGGTCCGCGGTTCCGATCAATCATCGAACAATTACGAAGCTTCACGATCCAATCAAATTACCAAGCCTTTCTCATTTAGGATTTCATCGGACTCATCTCGAACCGATCCGGCTCAGGAGATTAGATCTCGCCACGCACCGGAGATCAGAGCGTTAATCATTGAAGCTCGAAGAGAGATCGTAAGACAAAGAAACCTGGCAAGTGCGGAATCGGAGGAACAGGCGAAAAATAGAATATCGGGAATCAACCGAACGGAATTAGCGATAAGGGACCGAGAACGACTCATGTGGGAAGAATTGTCCGATCTAACGACACCTGAAGAACTGAATCAATATCAATATGAACATTCCTATTTGGGACAGAAAATTGCAGAATATGCCAACAATGCATCGCATTCCCATTTCACCCGTAAACAGCTTTTGGCTATCTATCGTGAATACGATGTACGTTATGACCACATGGATGGGCATGTTTCCGCATTTGCCAAAATGGAATTTGAATTCACTGGAAATGTCGAAGATGGAATATTCGGTGGAGCACACCAACCTGGCAGTTTTGGATATGGAAAGTATTTGGAACAAATGAATCAGCCGTGGATTACGCAGGCGAAACTTGACGATACTGAGGAAATCAGAAATTTTATGCATTGGCGCACACAATATTTGAAATCGGCGCAAAATGCTCATATGAAGGCTTTGCAGTAGAGGATTTAACCACCCGGAAAATTTCCCACGCTGTGTCGCTTCTGGACTAGCTAAGCTGCAGATATGAGCCGTGGCAATCGAAGCGTGCGGAAAACGGGACAACGTAGAGCGAATATACTGCTGTTTATCGTCTGGTTGTTACAAAATCTCACGAGCGAATGAATCGGGCCAAGGTGTCTGAGAGCGCTCGATAATCTGGGCGATGGATGACTTTGAGACTCTTTTGGTCCACTTAGTCACGTATCTCAGCTGTGCCATCGTCCAATTTGGATTTGCCTAATCAACCGCCCTGCCGAACCACGCGATTGCCGGATGCCTTGGCCTTGGCCAACCCCTCCTTCGTCCGCTCGGAAATATAATCCCGTTCCACTTCAGTAAAAGAGCCAAGAAGGCGGTCATCACCATCGTTTGAATGTCCCGCTTGCCCTCGATCCAGATATTCTCTTTCATGGCCGATGAATCGGAGCTTCAACTTAACCAGCGTCTAACCGCCTGGATACCGCCGCCGAAAACGTTCGACTTTCCCGCCGCCATATGTGTATTATGCGGTGCGCCCAACGTTTTCATGGCCGATTCCTCTCGAACGATAGCCTATCTTCGCGTCTCCACCGGCCGGCAGGACACTGGCAACCAACGATTTGCTTTGTTGGAGTTTGCTCGCGGGGAAATCATCCGGCTCGATGACTTCATCGAGCTTTCGGCTTCCAGTCGCGTCCCAGTCTGCGAGCGGAAGCTCGAACGCTTGCTGGGAGCCGTGGCCCCCGGCGATCTGGTTCTGATCAGCGATCTTTCACGACTCGTCCGCTTGATCGGACAAATTATCGCCTTGCTCGATGCCTTGGTTAAACGGTCGGTTAGTTTCAGAGCCGTGAAAGAGAACATTCGGATCAATGGAGCGTAAGATTTCGTCGGCGTCAGAAGCGCAAAGGATCCACTGGAAGTTCCAGCGGCATAGCCATGGGGGGAGATGGGGAATCGACACCGGCCAAAGAACGCCACTATGGGCCAACCGACCGCCGGACCAGAGCGTTCATGCCCGAAATAATGCGAAATAAAAACGCACGATTTCCCGAAATACAGTGACGAGTAACAAGCTGGGACGGAACGCGCCCCGCAAGTTGAAGGAGTATCCGGCCATTGCTCTACCGCCTGATGAACAGTTTTCCGGTGGCGGCGTTTATACGATCTACTATTGAGGCGGGTTCGATATTTACGCGGGCATGGCCTCCTATGATCCTAACCCAAGTTTGTCAATTTGACCGGTCTAGAAATTATTTTAGCTCAAATTGCCCCAGACTTGCTGCCGAATCACGAAACGTTTTATTAAGGGTTCTCGCATAATTAAACTGTCGTTTTTTTGTGTGCGTATCAAACGTATTATTTACATTCATGGGGCTTTAATTTATAATTCCATTCACCATGAAACTTCTCTTTAGTTAAGCGCAAATTTTGCATTTGTTCATCAGTAATTTTTATGCCAGTCTGATATTTGGATTTATCTAACATGCAATATATTTTCAACCCATTTTTAGTTGTTGTATTGCTAATCAAATTAACTATGGTTTCATAATTGGTTAATGGGCGTCCCCGCCAATTCATCGAAATGCATGAAAACATTCGATGTTCAATTTTATTCCACTTGCTCGTACCCGGAGGAAAATGACAAACTGATATTTCCATATTAAGTTCATCTGCCAGTTTTTGCAACTCGGTTTTCCATAATTTATTACGACTACCATTTGAACCACCTCCATCAGCCATAATTAATAGCTTCTTGGCATTGGGATGATTTTTTCGTCCCATTGATAGCCACCATCGACGAATAGTTTTTACCGCAAATTCCGCAGTATCGTGGTCAGTGCCTACACTTACCCAACCCGTATTGGTGCTCAGATCATACACGCCATATGGACTTGCTTTCGGTAGATTTGGATCGGGGAAATCATGCACTTTGACTAGTTCGGGATTTCCTTTCGGATGCCATTCGTTCCCCATATTTTTGTGCTGTCCCACCAGTTCCTTTTTTTTCGTGTCAACCGAAATCACTGGTTGGTTTTTCTTCAAGAATTTCCGGGATTTCCGTTCAATATGTCGAAATTGCTGGTTTCGATCGGGATGCTGTTTGCCTTCTAGGGTTTTCTGATTGCCTTGAAGGCTGTATCCCATTTCATGGAGCAAATTATTTACGGTGCGTTCACTTATTTGATGTCCCATTTCATTTAATGTGGTTTTGATTTGTTCAGCACTTTTGCAGGTCCAACGCAACGGATTTTCAGGATCACCTCGAGTCTCGGGTTCGATAAGTTTATCCAGATCTGACAAAAGAGTCTTATCGTGTTCGGTTATTGATTTCCGTCCCCCTCCAGCTTTCCTTTGGCGATTTTTATTAGGGATTGCTTCCGTTTTCAATTTATTAATTCCCGATCGAATCGTAGTGCAGCTAGCACCCGTAGCTTCGTGAACTATTTTTATTCCACCCCTACCAATGGCTATTGCCTCGGATGCTAGCCAATGACGTTTAGTCAATTCTTGGAAGATGGGTTCCAAGCTCAGATATTTTTTTTCTGATAACGGCAACCTGATCGCTCACGCTTAATCATACCATACATATTTCATTTTTTAAACTTTTAAAAGTAATTAATTCCAATGCATTGATTGCCAGAGGATTGAAAACTAAAGATTTCCGTCATCAAGCCTCCCCAAAACCATAGAATCGACCTAAATGGGTTGATAACTTCCAGCTCTAAACAAACCATCAAAATCAGTTATTAAATCACCAGAGAGATTATCCGTCAATCGACATGTCAAAATGAAATTCTGACAATAGATTTAATCATTTGAACAAGTATGTTATTAATGCGAGTGCCCTAACGAAAGTCAGTCGCTGACTGACTTTGCGAGCTTTCCATCCTCAGGTTACCTGCCCAGCAATCCAAATGTAGTACCATAATCGTCAAAAAATCTGTTGCCCCCCCTCTTGCTCTCGGATATTTTCTCGCCGTATGTTCGTTTGCAAAACGAAAACGAGAACCGGTAAAGAGGGCCAAAACTATGACACCTATCGCTTGGTTCGCTCCTACCGGGATAACCATCGGGTTCGTCAGAAGACGCTGCTCAATTTGGGATCCGACTTCGAGATTGAGTCGAAGCAATGGCCTCTGTTGTGTTCTAAAGTCGTGGAATTGCTTCAAGGTTCTCAACCCTTGATACCGCTCAAATGCTCTCCGGAGGTGGAGCACAAGGCGAAATATCTTTACGCCCAACTCGTGGAACGCCAAGCCACTCGAATCGAGGAAATCGCCGGCGAAGATCCTTTAGACCAAGGAGAATTCCAAGCCGTCGATCTGGATAACGCGTCCTTGATCCTCAGCCGCTCGGTGGGAGTCGAGCATGTCGCTCTCTGGGCGATCGAAACCCTGGGATTACGAGCGATCCTGCGCCGGCACGGCCTCCGGGAAATTCAATGCCATGCGATCCTCGGCTCGGTCATCGGTCGGATGGCTGCTCCCGGATCGGAGCGACATACTAATCGGTGGCTCAGAGAGAGCAGTGCTTTGGGCGAACTCTTGAAAAGAGACTTTGAAACCATGGGGCACAGTCAGTTGTATCGAGCTTCGGACGCCTTGATATCACGGCAGGAGAAAATCGAATCGGACTGGTATCACGGCCTGCAGACGATCTTCGATTTAAAACCGACCATTACCCTTTATGACTTGACCAACACCTACTTCGAGGGTCAAGCGCGGAAGATTCCAGAAGCTCAGCGGGGTCGCTCGAAAGAGAAGCGAAGCGATGGTCCCTTATTGACGCTGGCTCTGGTTCTGGACAGCCGTGGCTGGGTTCGCCGATCGAAAGTTTTCGCGGGCAACGTGAGCGAAAATCAAACCTTGGCCGCAATGCTGGAATCGCTGGCGGTTCCGGCGGAAGCGACTGTGATGATGGATTGCGGCATCGCCACGGAGGCCAATCTCCGCTAGCTCCGGGAACGCGGCACTCGCTACCTGACCGTGAGCCGTCAGCAGGAACGGATCTTCGACCCGGAGGGGGCGACGGAGGTCGAGACGGCTTCGGGACCTTCCGTTTATTTGCGGAAAGAAGTCCAGGAAAATGGCGAAGTCTTCTTGTATTGTCATTCCGAGCAGCGCGAGGAAAAGGAGCGGGCGATGCAGGAATCGTCCGACCAGAAGTTTACCGCCCAACTCGAACGGTTACAGGCTGGACTCAGTCGGCCACGCAGAATCAAGCGGCGGGACAAAGTGCACCAGAAAATCGGCCGCCTGAAGCAACAATACTCGGCCGCAGGACAACACGACGACATCCAGGTGATCCCCGATGACCAAAATCCCCAAAACGCCAAGAGCATCACTTGGAAACATCATCCCAAGCCTGGCTCCAAAGCCACCCATCCCGGAGTGTATTGCTTGCGAACCAATCAAGATCAATGGGATGAGTCAACCCTCTGGAAAACCTATATCACGCTGACGGATCTGGAAGCGGTATTCCGATCCCTTAAATCCGAACTCGGCTTGCGCCCCATCTACCATCAAACCTCCCGACGCGCGAAGGGACATCTGTTCCTTTCCGTATTGGCCTACCAATTGGTCCAAACGATAAGAACGCGCTTACGTGCCAAGGGTATCACCGACAGCTGGAATACCATCCGGGACACGTTGAACGACCACAAGCGGGTTACCGGCGTTTATCGCCGAATCGATGGCACTACCGTTCACGTGCGCCGAGCCGTTTCCGCGGAACCGAAGCAGCGGGAAATCTATGAAGCTCTGGGCATTAATTCCGCCCCAGGGGGAGTGCGTAAATCCAAGGCTTAACCTTAGGCTTAAATCACAAAATGATGGAAATGTAATGCCCTACGATTTTTAAAATGATCGAATTCCTTGGGAAAAACGCATTTTCTAGACCAGACTGACAAACTTGGGCTAATATATGGGCAAGGCTGGCCTGCCGGGAAAGCGGCAAGGCCGTGCAGCCCTGAAATCGGCACTGTATCGGCGGCTTGCTGAACATGACGGATCGGTGAGCAATGCCAAGAACCTAGACCTTGTCGACTTCCGCTGCCGGTGGTTAGTGCTTGATCCGATTTGGACAGGACTTACCGAACCGGTCTTAATCTCCGAACACCGCCCTATCTGGAACGTGGTTGTTAACGGATTCGAGCAGCACAATCAGGGGGGACGCGGCGCAACTAGCGCCGTTCACGTTGGGACGCGCTGCATCTTGGCAGGCCGTGGGCCGTTCACTGTCAGGACGGCACAGACAGTACCGCCGACATACAGGCTGTCGTCATTCGGCATAGGAGGGAGTATGACCAAGAAGAAAACTAGGCAGAGAATCCCGCCGTTTCCGGCAGACTACAAGGGCGCAATGCCCCGTCAGGTAGCCGCCGCCGTGCTGCGCTACAGGCCCGCGAAAAAAGACAAGCCCCGATCTACTAGAAAGAATCAAGGCTGTCAACCCTAGTATATCATCCCATATTTTTTAATAAAATTAATTTGTTGTTTTAGCTTGGTTGTAATCTTGAGTTTATGTTTGTTATAGATTGCGTAAGGGCACTCGCATTAATAACATACTTGTTCAAATGATTAAATGTAATTGATTAGCGGGTTTGAACGCCATTTTGAACTAAACGATCTGACGAAAAGGATGCATTCCCATGATCAAGGATTTCATATTTCGCTTTTGTCAGGAGATGAGTGATCTCATTCCATCCGACGTCCTTGGTTGATCGTCTTGCGGCTTCAGATCAAATATCCTCGACCAACAACGTTGGCTTTCGAGTGGCATTCGATTGCCGTTCCAGCAAAATTACGGGAATAATCCCAAGCTCCATGATTTCGGAAAACCAGTGCTGAAAGCACGATAAGACCCGAGCCGGTATCAACCGAGGGTGATCGAACCGAGAACTAAAGCGCTGACGCCAACGTCTCCAAAACCGACTCCTTTTTCAGGCGAGAGGTAGCCGTGACGCTAGTGATGGCCGCCCGACTCTGAGCCCCTCTCTGATTTTTCGAGCACTGGGAAACCTTCCGAGCCTTGACGCCCGGTCGCAGAGCCCGTTCGGCTCGATTGTTGGTCGGTTCAAGCTTGGGATGGTCCAGAAATCGAAGCAACTGGCCCTTTTGATTCTGGAGCCACAAGCTATTCAGCATCTTTTGATTATCCGGATCACTCAAGGATCGTGGTCTCAGATGATGATCGAACTTTTGTTTCAAGTCGATCACTGCCGTCTGAAATTCCTTCGCGGTCCCATGGCCTGCGAGATTCAACTCCCTCAATTCCATGGCTTGTCGAAAGACATCTTTCGTATAATTGGCGAACCACCTCCCTTTGCCAGCTTTCCGGTCGGCCAAATCGGTCAAATTTCGTTGCCGGTGAGCCAGGCATCTTTGCTGGGGCACGGAATCAAAGCTCTGATGTTGGTAACTCGTAAAACCGTCAACGACCACGATTCCCCGAAACGAAGGATCGATCACTTGGGCCACCTCGGCCGCACGATGATGCCGTTCAATTTGATAATAAATCGCCTTCTCGTTGCAAAACGTCATCAAAAAATGGGGGGTTCCCCCGACTTTCCAACCGGTATCGTCCGTGTGAATGATATCCGCTTGAGCCAGTTCCGCCTTGATTTCCTGAGCCAGTTCGCCAAGTTTCCCTTGCTCCGCCGCCTTCAGAGCCTTCTGGGTGATCGCACTTTGGGTCACGGGGATCTGGAGATAATCGTTGAGCACCTTCTCCGTCTGGCGCAATGACATTCCCGAATCGTAATGCAAGGCCAACGCCAAAGCATCGACTCGGGAGCCAATCCGATGAGCCGTCGCTCCAAACTGATCCTTCGCTAATTCAGGATGCGTGCCCCGGACCTTGTGTCCGCATCCCGTGCACTCCGCGACCTCAATCGAAAAGTATTTGATCACTCGGCCAATGAGTCGGGGCAGATCAATCGTCGTCGCGGTTTCCGAGGCTTGTCGCTCAAGTTTCGCCCCGCACTTCGGACAGGCCTCGGTATCCAGGGAAGCCTGAAACTCTTGGATTTCATCCGGTTCTCGGGGCTCCGGCGCTGGTTTATGGCGAAACTTTCCTTGCCCCGGTTTGTGACCGGGCTTTTGGGGGTTTTCTTTGCGTTTGCCCTTGGAAAAAGGGGTAGCCGAACGATGGTTTTCTCTCTCTGACGTTTCCAGTTGTTGCCGCAAATCCTGGTTTTCTTGTTTCAATTGGTCGGCAATCTCGAAATCTGCCGAGAGCGATGCGGGATCAGTTTGGCAACCACAGGAGCCGATCTGTTGTTGCCAATCTCGGATCAATTGCCGCAATTTCCGAATCGTTCCGTAATTTCTGATTCTGTTGCTGCAATTTCTGATTTTTCTCTTCCAGCGTCTCCACGCGCTGCATCGCAAGCTCAAGAGCCTTAACCAATTCCGCTGGATCCGCTTCGTGCAGTCGATGAGGATCAATCCCCGGCATGTTGCCTATTATAGCCTCATTTAAAAAAAAGTCAAGTCGAACCTCGAAATTCCTTGAAAAAACCCCATTTTAACCCGCTAATCAATTACGATTAAATCTATTGTCAGAATTTCATTTTGACATGTCGATTGACGGATAATCTCTCTGGTGATTTAATAACTGATTTTGATGGTTTATTTAGAGCTGGAAGTTATCAACCCATTTAGGTCGATTCTATGGTTTTGGGGAGGCTTGATGACGGAAATCTTTAGTTTTCAATCCTCTGGCAATCAATGCATTGGAATTAATTACTTTTAAAAGTTGAAAAAATGAAATATGTATGGTATGATTAAGCGTGAGCGATCAGGTTGCCGTTATCAGAAAAAAATATCTGAGCTTGGAACCCATCTTCCAAGAATTGACTAATCGTCATTGGCTAGCATCCGAGGCAATAGCCATTGGTCAGCAATTCCCACTGAAGAAGAAAATCCAGTAAAAACAAGGGTTTTCTCAATCGGGTTTTCGCGCTGATTTCTTTAAATATTTTCAACATTTCTTCCAAAACTATGCTACATTAATGGTGGTTTCGTTGTAATCGCTGTTTTTTCGTATCTTTTCCTGACCAAAACGTGATTTGACGCTTTTTGGCCCTGGATCGGGTGCCGAATTTCGTCGTAACCCGTTCTCCCGACGTATTTTCCGGCCAGAAAAGCCAACCGAGAGGATCTCGAGTTGTTCTCGAACTCAGGAGGCTGCGATCTGCCGGGGTCTCAGTGTCCGTCCCATGTTTTGATTCCGTTCGGCGTGCCGACCGGCCTGATCCGTCGTGGAACCAGCCGATTCTCACAACCATTCAACGAAAGGTTTTCCCTGGTGAAATTCCGCAAAAAGTTACTCAAACCCAATATCATTGGGAGGATTTGGGGGTGTTTTCGCCTCGTTCCCCGCCCCTGCCGCAAAAGCAGGTTCGAGGTCACCGATCATTTGATGAGCGCGTTTGCGGCGTTGCAGCAGAAATTTTCCTCGTTACTGGGCTTTGACGAAGCCACTCGAGGTCGGAAACGAAAGGTGACGAGCCGAAGAACCCGGGCTAACTTACGCCAACTGTATCGCATCAAACGAGTGCCTTCTGATTCGGGATTACGCAAATTCCTGGATCGGATCAATCCCATTCATCTTCGATCCGCGTTCCTGGAACTGTTTCGGATGTTACAACGAAACGGAGTGTTGAAGCGATATTGGTGGGAAGATAAGCACTATCTCGTGTCGATCGACGGCACCGGTGTTTTCTCTTCCAACCATCTTCACTGTGAACACTGCTGTCAAAAACAACCCGAGAACGGTGCGATCACCTATTACCATCAAGCCGTGGGAGCCGCCGTGGTTCATCCGGACCAGCCGGAGGTTATTCCGCTGGCACCGGAGCCGGTCAGCAAGCAATTAATCGGCTCGGAAGCCGACCCGGAGGTGGGCCCGGAAGACGAGGAACTCACCGACTTTCCATGCCGGTATATTGACCGTTACCGATGGGAAAACACCAATAAATGGCTCATCAACGATTGCGAGAGCCGAGCCATCCGGCGGCTGGTCACCAGGCTTCATCGGGAACATCCCCGCCTGAAGATCGTCGTATTGGCCGATGGGCTTCATTCCAACGCCCCGTTTATCAAGCTCCTGAAACGGTATCGAATGTCCTTTATCATCGTCGCCAGACCAAGCAATCACGAACATTTGTTCGAGCTATTTGTGAAAGCGGATGAGACCGGTGAATCCCATCGGCTCGTATGTTGGGACAAGGCTGGCGTCAAGTATACGTACATCTGGGTGAATCAACAGCCGCTGAACCAAGCTAATCCCGATCTTAAAATTAATTTTTTATGGTGCGAAATCCAAGCTCCGGGTGAAAAGCCGGCGATTCTTTCTTGGGTCACGGATTGGGAAATCAATGACTCCAACGTTCAAAAAATAGCGCGGGCCGGTCGCCGCCGGTGGCAAATCGAGGATACGTTTAATAGTTTGAAAAATCGCGGGTACCAGTTGGAGCACAATTATGGCCACGGAAAAGAACATCTCGCCACGGTTTTTCTGTTTTTGATGATGCTGGCGGTGCTGGTAGATCAAATGGAACTGATCGCCTGTTCTCTCTTTAAACGGGCGCCTCAGATGATCGGATCGCTCCAGGAAGTCTGGGTGGAAATCAGATGCCATCTTCGCATGCATCGTCTCAAGGATTGGAACCACCTGTACCAGTTACTCGTGTATGGGATGCTCGACTTCGTGCCTAAACCTGCCGCCCCCACCTAGTCGGCGATATTCTGACCGGGATCGCTAGCCGGCGACCTCAAAAAAACTCGATTTAGATCGAGCTCGGAGTGATGCGTTCTGATCTCGTTCATCTCTCGGGCGAAACGCAAAATAAATCACCTGATGTAATTGATTAGCGGGTTTGAACGCCATTTTGAACTAAATGATCTGACGAAAAGGATGCATTCCCATGATCAAGGATTTCATATTTCGCTTTTGTCAGGAGATGAGTGATCTCATTCCATCCGACGTCCTTGGTTGATCGTCTTGCGGCTTCAGATCAAATATCCTCGACCAACAACGTTGGCTTTCGAGTGGCATTCGATTGCCGTTCCAGCAAAATTACGGGAATAATCCCAAGCTCCATGATTTCGGAAAACCAGTGCTGAAAGCACGATAAGACCCGAGCCGGTATCAACCGAGGGTGATCGAACCGAGAACTAAAGCGCTGACGCCAACGTCTCCAAAACCGACTCCTTTTTCAGGCGAGAGGTAGCCGTGACGCTAGTGATGGCCGCCCGACTCTGAGCCCCTCTCTGATTTTTCGAGCACTGGGAAACCTTCCGAGCCTTGACGCCCGGTCGCAGAGCCCGTTCGGCTCGATTGTTGGTCGGTTCAAGCTTCGGATGGTCCAGAAATCGAAGCAACTGGCCCTTTTGATTCTGGAGCCACAAGCTATTCAGCATCTTTTGATTATCCGGATCACTCAAGGATCGTGGTCTCAGATGATGATCGAGCTTTTGTTTCAAGTCGATCACTGCCGTCTGAAATTCCCTCGCGGTCCCATGGCCTGCGAGATTCAACTCCCTCAATTCCATGGCTTGTCGAAAGACATCTTTCGTATAATTGGCGAACCACTTCCCTTTGCCAGCTTTCCGGTCGGCCAAATCGGTCAAATTTCGTTGCCGGTGAGCCAGGCATCTTTGCTGGGGCACGGAGTCAAAGCTCTGATGTTGGTAACTCGTAAAACCGTCAACGACCACGATTCCCCGAAACGAAGGATCGATCACTTGGGCCACCTCGGCCGCACGATGATGCCGTTCAATTTGATAATAAATCGCCTTCTCGTTGCAAAACGTCATCAAAAAATGGGGGGTTCCCCCGACTTTCCAACCGGTATCGTCCGTGTGAATGATATCCGCTTGAGCCAGTTCCGCCTTGATTTCCTGAGCCAGTTCGCCAAGTTTCCCTTGCTCCGCCGCCTTCAGAGCCTTCTGGGTGATCGCACTTTGGGTCACGGGGATCTGGAGATAATCGTTGAGCACCTTCTCCGTCTGGCGCAATGACATTCCCGAATCGTAATGCAAGGCCAACGCCAAAGCATAGACTCGGGAGCCAATCCGATGAGCCGTCGCTCCAAACTGATCCTTCGCTAATTCAGGATGCGTGCCCCGGACCTTGTGTCCGCATTGTTCCGCGTCAATTACTTTGCGACACAGCGACAATTACAATGCGACAAATCGGAGGGAAGGATTCCCCGGTGTCTGGGGGACCCCAGGGGGGCAGGGTTCGGGCCACGAAGGGAGGGCGTAGCCCGACCGAAGTGGCCCGAACCCTGCCCCAAGAAAGGCTGCAAGTTCTTCTGATCGGTGGATAGTTGGCCCGTCGGCACGACCACGTGTGCGGACGGAGAACCAACATGACCAAACGACGAGTCACACCTCAACAGAAGAAACTGTTCATGCAATTGCGCCCGAAACAAGGAGTCGCGTCCGCCGCCGCCGCCATCGGGATCCATCGCTCAACGGGCTATCGGACCCTCGAAAAAGTCAGGAAACAGACCGAAAACCAACCGTCGGAGGATTCTCCGCCCCCCCAGCGCACTCGTCCGGATCCCTTGGCCACGTTCTTCGAAGCCAAGGTCGTCCCCATTCTGAAGCGATGCCCCGACATCAAGCCCATCACGGTGTTCCACGATTTGCTGAACACCGAACCGAAATTTAAGCCGAACTACCGTCGAACCCTGGAACGGCGGATTCGGTCGTGGCGAGCCCAAAACGGTGCGGAAAAAGAAGTCATGTTCCCGCAGACGAAGAGGCCTGCCGGCACTTTCGCCATTGCCGACTTCACCCACCTGAAGTCCGGGGAAGTCACCATCCGGGGAGAATCGCTCCGGCACATGTACTTCCACTTTCGCCTCCCATGGTCGTGCTACCGATACGTCTCCGTGGTCATTAACGGCGAGTCCTTCACCGCCTTGGCCGAGGGAATTCAGGGTGCCTTCGCCGAACTGGGCGGAGTCCCCCACGAGCTCCGAACCGACAGTCTCTCCGCTGCCTTCCGCAATCTGGCCCGGGACGTAGCGGAGGACTTGACCGAACGCTTCAAGGCCCTGTGCGAACACTACGGGATGAAACCGTCTCGCAACAACCGGGGCGTGGCCCACGAAAACGGCGCCATCGAAAGCGCCCACCGTCATCTCAAGGACCGGGTTCGAGGCGAGCTGGAACTCCGAGGATCCCGGGATTTCGAGTGCCTGGACGCCTACCGAACCTTCGTCGCGGAAATCGTCGCTCGTGAAAACGCTAGGGTGGCGAAGGACATCGAGACCGAACGGGGCCAGCTGAACCCGCTGCCGCCGTCGCATCCTTGCGACTGCGAAGAGGTCATGGTCACGGTGACCAGCACCGCCGGCTGCCGCATTCGAAAGGTTTACTACTCAGTGCCTTCGCGACTCATCGGCTACCGGCTCAAAGCTCGCATCTTCGATGACCGGATCGAACTCTTCCAGGGAGCGACGAGGATCGAAACCCTGCCTCGCGGACATCGGACTCACCGTCCCAACGTCATCGATTATCGGCATGTCATCCAGTCCCTGAAGCGCAAACCTATGGCTCTGGCACGTCTGACCTACCGCAATGATCTCTTTCCTCGAGAGGCCTATCGCCACTTCTTCGATCAAGTGAAGGAATCCGTGAGCGAAAAACAAGCGTGCCGTCTCACCGTCGAGTTCCTTGCCTTGGCCCACGAAAACGGCTGCGAAGCGGAAATCGCCGACGCCATCGAAGAAGCGCTCCGGACCGGCTCCCTCCCCGATGTCGAGTCCCTGAGAACACGCTTTGCGTTCCAGGAGCCTTCCCTTCCTCGGCAAGACGTCGCCGTGGGCAACCTCGGTCAGTACTCCCATCTGCTCGGTAACCGCCTTTCGCCATGACCATCCGCTCCACTCCGCCACAAACCGTCGATCCCGACCGACTTTCCCTCATGCTCTCCGAGCTGCGACTGCCCTCCATCGAGGCCGAGTGGCGGATCCTGGCTCAACGCGCCGACAAGGAGGGTTGGCCGGCGTCAAAATTTCTCTTCTCCCTCGCCGAACTCGAATTGAGCGAAAGGGACAACCGACGCATCGACCGACATACCCGGCAGGCCAAACTCCTCCCCGGCAAGAACCTCGAAGGCTTCGATTTCAGCCTCATCCCATCCCCGCCCCAAGCACGCGTTCAGGCCTTCGCCTCCGAAGACAGCTGGATCCGCAAGGGAGCCAACCTCCTCATCTTCGGGCCCCCCGGCGTCGGCAAGAGCCACCTCGCCTCCGCCATTGGCCTCTCCCTCGTGCGCCAGGGCCTCAAGGTGCTCTTCACCGGAACCTCCAGCCTCGTCCAGAAACTGCAGGTCGCCCAACGCAATCTCGATCTCGATGGACTGCTCGCACGGCTCCATAAATTCCACCTCCTCATCCTTGACGATTTCGCCTACGTCAACCGCGATCGGGAAGAAAGCGCCGTCCTCTTCGAACTGATCTCCGATCGCTACGAACAACGCTCCATCCTCCTCACCGCCAATCTGCCCTTCGCCCAATGGGATCGAATCTTTCCCGACCAAGCCACCGCCGCCGCCGCGGTCGATCGACTCGTACACCACGCCACCATCTTCGAGATCAACACCCAAAGCTATCGGTGCCGCACCGCTTTGGAACATCATCGGGCCGACGGCGCTGCCGAGCCGTCTCACCCCGTCAATCTTCCCACCACTACCGACTCACCAGCCACTCCCACGGCTCGGGAATCCCGATCCTCGACTTGACCGCGGTCTCGTTCCCGGCGCCACCACTCAGTGAGTCAACCGCCCACCAGAAAGAGAATCCGGATGCCTGCCGCCGAAGTTGCCGAACCAGCAAAGCAAGGTTCGACGATTGACGCCCGCCCCCGAAGACCGCTCGCCCGGTCACCCTCCCTCAATCCGGATCACAGGACGCCAATGACGGCGGTGAGCCGGATTCCAAGCAGTTTTTATCGGAGCCATGGCCACCTCACGGATCCGAGTAGTCCGCTCGCTGCGTCTCGGCGCCGGTCCCTTCTTGTACCGTCAAACCCCTTCGTGGGATGCTCGTCGCTTCCCTTGACCTCCAGCAGTTCGACTCTCTCTCTTTCCGCTTGACCGTCCCAACCCCGTCCGGAAGAATGCCCCCTACGACCGATGCAATGAACTTTGCACCTCGTGCCCCAAGTGTCGCATTGTAATTGTCGCTGTGTCGCATTGTAATTGTCGTGCTATACCGCATCCCGTGCACTCCGCGACCTCAATCGAAAAGTATTTGATCACTCGGCCAATGAGTCGGGGCAGATCAATCGTCGTCGCGGTTTCCGAGGCTTGTCGCTCAAGTTTCGCCCCGCACTTCGGACAGGCCTCGGTATCCAGGGAAGCCTGAAACTCTTGGATTTCATCAGGTTCTTGGGGCTCCGGCGCTGGTTTATGGCGAAACTTTCCTTGCCCAGGTTTGCGATCGGGCTTTTGGGGGTTTTCTTTGCGTTTGCCCTTGGAAAAAGGGGTAGCCGAACGATGGTTTTCTCTCTCCGACGTTTCCAGTTGTTGCCGCAAATCCTGGTTTTCTTGTTTCAATTGGTCGGCAATCTCGAAATCTGCCGAGAGCGATGCGGGATCAGTTTGGCAACCACAGGAGCCGATCTGTTGTTGCAAATCTCGGATCAATTGCCGCAATTTCCGAATAACGTTCCGTAATTTCTGATTCTGTTGCTGCAGTTTCTGATTTTCCGCTTCCAGCGTCTCCACGCGCTGCATCGCAAGCTCAAGAGCCTTAACCAATTCCGCTGGATCCGCTTCGTGCAGTCGATGAGGATCAATCCCCGGCATGTTGCCTATTATAGCCTCATTTAAAAAAAAGTCAAGTCGAACCTCGAAATTCCTTGAAAAAACCCCATTTTAACCCGCTAATCAATTACCACCTGATCAAGGGAAAAAACGAAATTTTATCTGAAATCAGTCTTGAAAATCCGTTTTTCGACGGTATTTAACATATTTATAAATAAATTTCACACAATTACTATCTGGCCTGACTTCGGTGGGAATTGCTGGCCATTGGTAGGGGTGGAATAAAAATAGTTCACGAAGCTACGGGTGCTAGCTGCACTACGATTCGATCGGGAATTAATGAATTGAAAACGGAAGCAATCCCTAATAAAAATCGCCAAAGGAAAGCTGGAGGGGGACGGAAATCAATAACCGAACACGATAAGACTCTTTTGTCAGATCTGGATAAACTTATCGAACCCGAGACTCGAGGTGATCCTGAAAATCCGTTGCGTTGGACCTGCAAAAGTGCTGAACAAATCAAAACCACATTAAATGAAATGGGACATCAAATAAGTCAACGCACCGTAAATAATTTGCTCCATGAAATGGGATACAGCCTTCAAGGCAATCAGAAAACCCTAGAAGGCAAACAGCATCCCGATCGAAACCAGCAATTTCGACATATTGAACGGAAATCCCGGAAATTCTTGAAGAAAAACCAACCAGTGATTTCGGTTGACACGAAAAAAAAGGAACTGGTGGGACAGCACAAAAATATGGGGAACGAATGGCATCCGAAAGGAAATCCCGAACTAGTCAAAGTACATGATTTCCCCGATCCAAATCTACCGAAAGCAAGTCCACATGGCGTGTATGATCTGAGCACCAATACGGGTTGGGTAAGTGTAGGCACTGACCACGATACTGCGGAATTTGCGGTAGAAACTATTCGTCGATGGTGGCTATCAATGGGACGAAAAAATCATCCCAATGCCAAGAAGCTATTAATTATGGCTGATGGAGGTGGTTCAAATGGTAGTCGTAATAAATTATGGAAAACCGAGTTACAAAAACTGGCAGATGAACTTAATATGGAAATATCAGTTTGTCATTTTCCTCCGGGTACGAGCAAGTGGAATAAAATTGAACATCGAATGTTTTCATGCATTTCGATGAATTGGCGGGGACGCCCATTAACCAATTATGAAACCATAGTTAATTTGATTAGCAATACAACAACTAAAAATGGGTTGAAAATAAATTGCATGTTAGATAAATCCAAATATCAGACTGGCATAAAAATTACTGATGAACAAATGCAAAATTTGCGCTTAACTAAAGAGAAGTTTCATGGTGAATAGAATTATAAATTAAAGCCCCATGAATGTAAATAATACGTTTGATACGCACACAAAAAAACGACAGTTTAATTATGCGAGAACCCTAAGCTTTTCCGTAATTGATTAGCGGGTTAAAATGGGGTTTTTTCAAGGAATTTCGAGGTTCGACTTGACTTTTTTTTAAATGAGGCTATAATAGGCAACATGCCGGGGATTGATCCTCATCGACTGCACGAAGCGGATCCAGCGGAATTGGTTAAGGCTCTTGAGCTTGCGATGCAGCGCGTGGAGACGCTGGAAGCGGAAACTCAGAAATTGCAGCAACAGAATCAGAAATTACGGAACGTTAATCGGAAATTGCGGCAATTGATCCGAGATTGGCAACAACAGATCGGCTCCTGTGGTTGCCAAACTGATCCCGCATCGCTCTCGGCAGATTTCGAGATTGCCGACCAATTGAAACAAGAAAACCAGGATTTGCGGCAACAACTGGAAACGTCAGAGAGAGAAAACCATCGTTCGGCTACCCCTTTTTCCAAGGGCAAACGCAAAGAAAACCCCCAAAAGCCCGGTCGCAAACCGGGGCAAGGAAAGTTTCGCCATAAACCAGCGCCGGAGCCCCAAGAACCGGATGAAATCCAAGAGTTTCAGGCTTCACTGGATACCGATGCCTGTCCGAAGTGCGGGGCGAAACTTGAGCGACAAGCCTCGGAAACCGCGACGACGATTGATCTGCCCCGACTCATTGGCCGAGTGATCAAATACTTTTCGATTGAGGTCGCGGAGTGCACGGGATGCGGACACAAGGTCCGGGGCACGCATCCTGAATTAGCGAAGGATCAGTTTGGAGCGACGGCTCATCGGATTGGCTCCCGAGTCGATGCTTTGGCGTTGGCCTTGCATTACGATTCGGGAATGTCATTGCGCCAGACGGAGAAGGTGCTCAACGATTATCTCCAGATCCCCGTGACCCAAAGTGCGATCACCCAGAAGGCTCTGAAGGCGGCGGAGCAAGGGAAACTTGGCGAACTGGCTCAGGAAATCAAGGCGGAACTGGCTCAAGCGGATATCATTCACACGGACGATACCGGTTGGAAAGTCGGGGGAACCCCCCATTTTTTGATGACGTTTTGCAACGAGAAGGCGATTTATTATCAAATTGAACGGCATCATCGTGCGGCCGAGGTGGCCCAAGTGATCGATCCTTCGTTTCGGGGAATCGTGGTCGTTGACGGTTTTACGAGTTACCAACATCAGAGCTTTGATTCCGTGCCCCAGCAAAGATGCCTGGCTCACCGGCAACGAAATTTGACCGATTTGGCCGACCGGAAAGCTGGCAAAGGGAGGTGGTTCGCCAATTATACGAAAGATGTCTTTCGACAAGCCATGGAATTGAGGGAGTTGAATCTCGCAGGCCATGGGACCGCGAAGGAATTTCAGACGGCAGTGATCGACTTGAAACAAAAGCTCGATCATCATCTGAGACCACGATCCTTGAGTGATCCGGATAATCAAAAGATGCTGAATAGCTTGTGGCTCCAGAATCAAAAGGGCCAGTTGCTTCGATTTCTGGACCATCCCAAGCTTGAACCGACCAACAATCGAGCCGAACGGGCTCTGCGACCGGGCGTCAAGGCTCGGAAGGTTTCCCAGTGCTCGAAAAATCAGAGAGGGGCTCAGAGTCGGGCGGCCATCACTAGCGTCACGGCTACCTCTCGCCTGAAAAAGGAGTCGGTTTTGGAGACGTTGGCGTCAGCGCTTTAGTTCTCGGTTCGATCACCCTCGGTTGATACCGGCTCGGGTCTTATCGTGCTTTCAGCACTGGTTTTCCGAAATCATGGAGCTTGGGATTATTCCCGTAATTTTGCTGGAACGGCAATCGAATGCCACTCGAAAGCCAACGTTGTTGGTCGAGGATATTTGATCTGAAGCCGCAAGACGATCAACCAAGGACGTCGGATGGAATGAGATCACTCATCTCCTGACAAAAGCGAAATATGAAATCCTTGATCATGGGAATGCATCCTTTTCGTCAGATCGTTTAGTTCAAAATGGCGTTCAAACCCGCTAATCAATTACTCCTTTGTCTATATTGCTTCTGCTGCCTTCATAAATGACCCCCGGATATCTGACTTGATCAGTTTCATCCCAATCCCCTCGAGGATGATCAATCGAGACGCTGGCCCCATCCGAAACTGCCTGGCACTGAGGCCGGAGAACCGTTCGACGACACTTCGGAAAGGGTCCCAAGCCTTTCCTCAAAACGAAAGAGAAATTGCCTCCGGCCGATACGCCTGGATACGGCGAATCGCATTCGATCCAGCGCCAGGCGTTTCAACTGCTGGAAGGAGATCCTCGGAAATTTACGGAAGCCAGGAAACGACCGGCTTAGCCGGAAATCGGGTCACAGGATCCGGCAGTTTCGAGTTTTCCGGTCAAAGATTTGCCTGCCTGATGCCTGATGCCTGATGCCTGACGCTTCGACGCATCCGCCGAAAATCCGGTACTCGGTGCCGCTCGATCGAGTAGAAATTCGCGACAGAAAAGTTTGGATGCGAGGGCCTCGTTTCGCTACACTTCGGCTTTGCGGGAAGCGCGCGTAGCTCAACTGGATAGAGCGTCGGCCTCCGGAGCCGAAGGTTGTGGGTTCGACCCCCGCCGCGCGTACCAAGCCGTTTGATTCGACTTGGCCCCTACGGTCAAGCGACCGGCATTTTGACGATCGTGACGCAGTCTTTCTCCTTTGTCTCCCTGGGATCGCTTTCGTAGACTTCGAAGGGAGCGATGGCCTTGTTCTCGCCAAAGAGTTTCGCTCGCTGACGAGAGATGCCGGCGCTCCAGGCGTTGCCCAACAGGTGATAGGCTCCGGTGTGCCGGATGGCATAGACCGAACACTCGGGAACTTCGCCGGCGATCACGCCGTCGGGAAGATCGTCCGGGAGTTCGTTCAGGGGCATGCCCGCCGTGTAATCGACTTGCTTTTTGTCCAGATTCCAGTCGTGGTAAATGGAAATGGGTGGGGACGCGGGAGTCAGTTTTCGTTCGCTCATCAGTTCTTCCAACCGTTTGAAATCCGCTCCCATGCGTTCGCCGACGTCGGCCAAGGGGCATTGGGTTTTGATGCCGACGTAACGGAATTGTTCCTGAGGCACCACGCCGAGAAAATCCAGTTTGGAGGGAACCGAACCGGTCTCGGCGTATTCTTTGAGCATGGACAGTCCTCGTTCGTAATCCATGCCGATGAGATTGGTCAGGGTTTTTTTCATCCAGAACAGAAACATCGGCAAGGAACTGTTCATCGTCCAACTGACTTCCGTATGCGCTCCGTCATCCCGGAATTCGAACCGGACATCCGAACTGTTTTTGTGCGGTTTCAAAAACTCGACCTGAATGTCGATAGCGGTGGGAAATTGTTCGGCGACGATCTTGATTTCGCCCTGGCCGATAAACTCACCCTGCCAGGTATGGGCCTTTCCGTCCGCTTCGTAAGTCACTGGACAGTCGGGTTCCATGACGAGCCAAGGCGACCAGAATTTCCATTTTCTCAAATCGTTGACCAGTGCGAAGACGTCTTTGGCCGGCTTGGCGATCCGCTTGGTTTTTTCGACAGATATTTTCGACATCGGCGGGTGGATCAGGGTTGATTGACTTATGGGACGGCCAATGGCGGCGCTCCGCCTGAGACGACCAAATCGTTCGAGGACGACTCGGAAAACCGCTGGCGGAAGGGGCGGGATTCGAACCCGCGGCACGTTTGTAGCGTACGCCTGATTTCGAATCAGGTGCTTTAAACCAACTCAGCCACCCTTCCGGTCGCTTTGGCGTTTTTCCGGTCAACAATTTACCTGTCGAACGATTTACCGTTGCCGAAGTAACCTAAACGCGATTCGATTCGATGGCAAGTCACGAGTTTATCGACTAGCCTCGTCCGGGCGGATCGAATTCGGGTTTCGAATCGTCGGGACGATTCGGCAAGCGTTGGTGGCATTGACAGCACGTTATTTCAAGATTATCGGCTCCCTGATTCTCGGCGGGGCGGCGGCGTTGCCGGCCGAAGACCCTCGAGCCTGGGGGGGAATTCGCGGAACCGGGGTTTCCCTGGTTGGCCGCTACGGTGGACGCCCGGGAATCGGCCGGGGGAGCCGTTTCGGATAATGTCATCGTTCGCGGCGTCATTCTGTTTCTCGGCGAAGATACCTACGCCTGTTACGACACGGATCTGGTCCGGTTGGCTTTAGTCTGGAAAGGGGATTTTCTGGACTATCGCAGCATGGCTTCCCACACCTATTACCGTCCGGGAAACAAGGTGCCCGGAGGTCAGCAATCGCTCAATCGGCCGTTGGGAGAAGTCGTCTCGGCATGCGGGCTGTATCCTGGAGGTTACGGGAGTCGAATCGAGCTGAGCGACCCTCGGCTTCCCGCGCCCGATCCGGGCGAATTGGGCCGAGGCCCCATACCCGCCTCGCTGGGGCAGTGGCGTCAAGTCCGGGTGAACGATCGCCGGGCTCTCGTGGAATATTCGTTGCAGGGCGTCGTCGTTCGGGAATCGCTGGAACCGGTCGCCGGTGAATCGGGAACGGCTTACGTCAGGGATTTTCAGGTGGCTCCTCATCGGGAAACCTTACAGCTCGTGTTGGGAGAATCCTTCGATCGGGTTCGGTGGACGCCGGACGGCCGCCGGGTGCGGTCGCTCGATTCCGAACGGCCCCAGAGTTTCGAGATTTTATCGGGCGATTCCGACGCCGTGCTGACGGCCAGTCACTCTCCGGCAATCTGCCTCCGGTTGCCTCCGGATAATTCCGTTCGCCGGATTCGCGTACTGGTCGCCCGGGGAAAGTTCGACCCGGAGAACCTGGATCGGGCGACCATGGCGAGTTCAGAGGCGCCTTCGGCCGGGCCGACGACTCGCCGTTGGCCCGAAACCGTAACGACCAGAGGGCGGTTGGGAACCGGAACAGGCTATGTGGTGGACGAGTTGACCCTCCCGAGCGACAACCCCTGGAAACGGCAGGTGAGAACTGCGGATTTGACCTTCCTGCCGGACGGCCGTGCCGCGGTGGTGACGTTCGACGGAGACGTTTGGATCGTTTCCGGGATCGATCGTTCGTTAGCCGAATTGCAGTGGCGGCGGGTCGCTTCGGGTTTGCATGAGCCGCAAAGCATCAATTGCCGGGAAGGACAGCTTTTCGTTTATACCCGCAACGGCTTGATCCGGCTCGAGGATCGCGACGGCGACGGGGAAATCGACGGCTACGAAACCTTTTCGAATCGCTTTACGCAAACCGTCGAGACGCGGGAATTCGCGAACGATTCGGTCGTGACCGCGGACGGCGGTTTTTTGTTGGCCAAACCGGGACAGCAGCCGGCGCATCGCGGCCGGGATAACGGTTCGATCCTCAAGGTTTCGGCCGACGGCCGCCGCGTCGTCCGGCTCGCCGACGGTTTTCGGCAACCCTACTTGGGGTATCGTGCCGCCACCGGCCGAATCACCGCCAGCGATCAACAAGGGCATTGGGTGCCCACGACGCCGATACATTGGGTGCGAGAGGATCGGTTTTACGGATTTCGCCCGCCGGGAGCGAAGCTTGCCGCTTCGCGTTCGATAACGGAGCCGCTTTGTTGGATCCCGCATCGGGTGTTGCCGAGCGCCGCCGGACAGGTTTGGCTGGACGACGAGCGTTTCGGGCCGTTGGCTAATCGCTTGGTCTGCCTGGATTATCATCGGTCTCGGCTCTTGGTGGTGCACCCGGATTTCGGGGAAGATTTCGCCCAGGGAGCCGTGAGCTTGTGGCCGGTGGCGCTGGATCAACCGTTGCTCAAGGGGGAGGTCAACCCGGCGGACGGGGCGTTATATCTGACCGGTTTTCGCATTTGGGGATCCGTCGCTAAAACCTGGAACGGCATTCGGAGGATCCGGTATGCCGGCGGCGAGGTTAATTATCCGGTCGGCGTTCGCTCGGTTAAGGAAGGATTGATACTGGAGTTCGCCTTGGCGTTGTCCGAGGCGTCGGCTGGGGATCGAGCCAATTACCATGTTTCGCGCTGGAACTATCGCCGAACCGGAAAATACGGCTCTGGTCATTTCCGCACCGACGGCCAGCCGGGAACGGAAATTGTGGGGATCGGCGGGGCAATCTTATCGCGAGATCGCCGTTCGGTGTTGATTACGCTGCCTGAAATGCGGCCGGTGATGCAGCTGGAAATTGCCTATCGCCTGACAGGTGCCGCCGGAGAAGAAGTGACGGGCGCGGCCTATGCCACCGTTCACGGTTTGCGGTCCATCGATTTGGCGGCCGCCGGGTTTTCCCCTTCGGAGGTGGCAGCGAGTCTGTCCGAAAACCCGGAGCGGTTATTGGCGGCGGATAATCCGGAGGTTTCGGTCGCGCGAGGCCGGCAAGTGTTCGAGTTGGCCGGTTGTCAGGCCTGTCATTCTCTGGACGGGACGATGACGGGCCGTTCCGGTCCGAGCCTGCAAGGAGTGTTCGGCAAACGACGCGAATTCGCCGACGGGTCTTCCGGAGAGGCGGACGAACGTTACCTTCGCGAGTCTATTTTAAATCCGGAAGGAAAAGTGCTGAAAGCGTTTGCCGCTTCGGATATTGGCATGCCTTCGTATCAGGGCGTGTTGACCGAGGCGCAAATCGAATCGGTGATCGCCTTTCTCAAATCCCGCTAGCGCGGTTCGTTCATTGCTCGGTGACCGTGGCCTGCCAGGCGAGGTGCAACTTCTCTAATTCCTGGACCAGTTCCGGGCGCTTTTTGGCGAGGTTCTGCCGTTCCGAGGGATCGTCGTTCAGATTGACCAAAAACCGCCGGTCGTCCTCGGTGAGCGGGAGTTCGCCGACCGGGTCTCGGGGATTGCCGAGTAATTTCCAGGGGCCGGAACGCACTGCCCACTGGGGATTTTGCCCTCTGCCGGATTGCCAATGGAAGACGGCATGACGATCCGGCGCGTTCGAGGAGTTGACGATCGGCACCAGGCTTTTTCCGTCGAGGGGCCGCTCGGGCAGGGGAAGGCCGCACAGCTCGGCGATCGTCGGCAACCAGTCGACGGCGGTAGCGAATTGCGTTCGGGTTTTCCCTTGCGGCAATTTTCCGGGCCAACTGACGATGGCCGGTACCCGAATCCCTCCTTCGAACAAACTGGATTTGGCCCCGCGATAGATCCCGGCGCTCCCGCCGCCTCCGAACGTTCGGGTTTCGACCGAATGGCCGTGGTCGGATTGGAAAATGACGATCGTGTTATCCGCGGCGCCCGTTGCTTCGAGCACGGCGAATAACTCGCCGATGCTCTCGTCCATCGTGGATATGAATTCGGCATACATCCGGCGGGGAGCCGGCAGGTGGCGATAGCGCTGCCGCCATTTGTCGAGTCCTTGCAGCGGGTAGTGCGGTAAATTGATGGCCCAATAAACGAACCAGGGCCGGTTGGGATTGGCTTGGATGAAATTGCGGGTTTCGGCGACCATGAGTTCGGGGAAATAGCGGCCGTCATGCCAGATTTCCGAACCGTTCCTCCAGAGGTCGTGGCGATTGGGACCTTCCCAGTAGAAGAAATGAGACCAGTTGTCGATGCATCCTCCCATGTGGCCGAAAGAGTGATCGAACCCCTGGTTGTTGGGCATGGTTTCCGGCGTATAACCCAGATGCCATTTGCCGATCTGCGCCGTAGCGTACCCGGCTTGCTGCATCATTTCCGCGATCGTGAACTGTTCGGCCGGCATGCCGGGCCGTCCCTGGCGGGAACTGACGTTTCCGGGCACGCCTGCCCGTTGCGGATAGCGTCCGGTCAAGACGGCGGCGCGGGAAGGGGAGCAGACCGCAGCGGCCGAGTAGAATTGCGTGAAACGCACGCCGCGTTCCGCCAAGGCGTCCAGGTGAGGGGTATGAAGGTCGTTAGCCCCGTAGCAATTCAGGTCGATCGTTCCCTGATCGTCGGTATAAATCAGCACCACGTTAGGCCGTGGTTGCCCCCAAGCGGCAACCACGGAAAGGCACCAGAGCAACAGGAACGATACGACGGGCCGGAGCGTGGAGATCATGTGCCACATTTACGGAAAAAACGCCTTGCGGGGCAACGGGAAAACCTTTCGCTCGCCATTCGGCCCTCGAGCGGTTCGGAACCGCCGGGATTTCGCCGGGAGGCGCTCCGGTAACAACCTGGCCGTTGACGGGAGCGACCGGCTGCGGCGGGAACCGAACTGTCGGGTTCGTTGACTTTTACGAAGCGAAAATGCTAGCTTCCCCCGCCTTGAAACCTCGGTCAAAGGGATATAGCGAGACGTTGAATCTGCCCCGGACGGATTTTCCGATGCGGGCCGATTTGGTGCGCCGGGAACCGGAAAGGTTGGCGCAATGGGAGCGGCAGGAGATGTATCGCCAGATCCGGGCCTCCCGGGCGAACCGACCGAGATTCGTGCTTCATGACGGGCCGCCTTTCGCCAACGGCGACGTGCATATCGGCACCGCGCTTAACAAGATCCTTAAAGACGTCATCGTCAAGTATCAGACGCTGGCCGGCCAAGACGCCCCTTATGTCCCCGGCTGGGACTGTCATGGCCTGCCCATCGAGTTCAAGGTCACTCAGAACATGCGGCAGAAAGAAGAGGAGACTGTCGACGCGGCCGAAATACGGCGTCGTTGCGAAGCTTACGCCCGCAAATACATCGATTTGCAACGAAATCAATTTCGCCGCCTAGGCATCTTCGGGGATTGGGACGAGCCCTATTTGACCCTGAACAAAGCCTACGAGGCCGAGGAATTGGAACTGTTCGCCGACATCGTGGCAAAAGGATTAGTATATCGGGGCAAAAAACCGGTTTATTGGAGTATTCCCTGCCGCACGGCCTTGGCCGAAGCGGAAGTGGAATATCGGGAACATCGCTGCCAGAGCATCTACGTCAAGATGCCGTTGGTGGATTCGCCGGGCATGTTCGTAGTGATATGGACGACTACTCCCTGGACCCTCCCTGCGAACCTGGCCGTCGCTTACCATCCGGAGAAGAACTATTCGCAGGTGTTGGCCGGAGAGGAAACCTATCTGGTGCTGACGAGTCTGCTGGACGACCTGAGCGAGACCTTCGGTTGGAATAATTTCGAGATTATGAAGACCTTGGAAGGCTCTCAAATGGAGGGGCTGACCTATCGTCATCCCTTCTGCGAGCGAACCGGTCGCTTGTATCCGGCGAAGTTCGTCGAAGATTCGGCCGGTACGGGATTCGTTCATATCGCTCCGGGGCACGGGCTGGAAGATTACGGATTGGGGATGGAACAGGGCTTGCCGATCTATTCGCCGATCAGTGACGATGGACGCTTGGCGACGACCGGCGAGTTGCCCCTGGAGGAGCAATTCGGCTCCGAACTCGCCGGTAAATCCATCCTCGAAAAAGCCGGAACCAGCGAAGCGAATCGAGCCGTTCTGGAACTCTTGCGGTCCCGGGACATGCTGTTGCATGAAGCCTCCTATACCCATAGTTATCCTCATTGTTGGCGGAGCAAGACTCCGGTGGTGTTCCGGGCCATGGATCAATGGTTTATCGGGATCGATCGCCAGGGGTTTCGCGACCGGGCGTTGGCGGAGATCGACCGGGTGGACTGGATCCCGGACTGGGGCAAGAATCGAATCGAGGCTGCCGTTCGCTCGCGTCCGGACTGGTGCATTTCCCGGCAACGGACCTGGGGCGTGCCGATCCCGGTGTTTTACGATTCGGAGGGGCAACCGATCCTGGAGGTCGAAGTGATTCGCAACACGGCCGCGTTGGTTCGGGAGCAGGGTACCAACGTGTGGTTCGAATGGGACGTGGAACGGCTCTGGCGCCGGGTGCGTCCGGCCGCTTGGTCCGGAGCCGAACCGGCGAGGAAATCCTCGGACACTTTGGACGTGTGGATCGATTCCGGATCTTCGTCGCGAGCGGTGACCATGAGGAATCCCGCCTTGCAGGCGGGGCGGGACGGGGAGCGGGAGGATTTCGTGGCCGACCTTTATCTGGAAGGCAGCGACCAGCATCGCGGCTGGTTTCAATCTTCGTTGTTGTTGTCCCTGGCCGGCAACGGCGCGGCGCCGTTCCGGGCCGTTCTGACCCATGGGTTCATGGTGGACGGCGAACGCGAGAAGATTTCCAAAAGCGGGGCGAAGGGCAAACCGCAGACCGCCGAATCCTACATCAAGCAATACGGAGCCGACGTGCTTCGCCTCTGGGTGGCGTCTCAGGATTTCCGGAACGATATCGTGGTCAGTTCGGATCGCATCCGAAAGGTCGGCGAAACCTATCGCGCCATCCGCAACGCCTTGCGGTTTCAACTGTCCAACCTGTTCGATTACGATCCCGAGCGGGATCGGGTGGCGGAGGGAGAGCTGAGTCGATTGGACCGTTGGATTCTCGGGCGGTTGGGAGAGGTCGAGAGAGCCGTGCTGGAAGCGTACGAACGGTACGAGTTCCATGTCGTGTATCAGAAATTGTCGCAATTCGTGACCGTCGATTTGTCGGCGACCTTTCACGATGCCGTCAAGGATCGGCTCTACACGCTGGCGGCTGGCGACCCGAAACGCCGTTCGACCCAAACGGCCTTGCATCGATTGGTATCGCGCTTGAGTCAATTGCTCTCTCCGATCTTGGTCTTTACCGCCGACGAAACCTGGGAGTGCCTTCCCGGAACCCGGGCGACGCCCTCGGTTCATGTTTCCCGGCTGGAGCCGGGCGCGTTTCGGTTGGAGCCGGACGAAGAGCGGCAATGGCAGGAATTATTCCGGCTGCGCCACCAAGTGCTGCAGCGCTTGGAAGAGAAACGGAAGGCCGGGACGATCGGCAAATCCACGGAAGCAGCGGTCGTGCTCCGGACCGAATCTTCGTTGACCGAAGCTCTGGCTGAATGGGGCGAAGATTTGCGCGAGATGTTAAACGTTTCGTTGGTGGAATTCGTGGCGGGCGACGACGCCGGAAACGAAATCGAGCTCAACGGCCGGACGGTCGCAGTCGATGCTGACGCGTTAATCACGGTGTTACCGTCCGGCGATTGCGGGTTAAGCAAATGCGCTCGCTGTTGGCGTTGGGAAGCGGATGTCGGCGAGCAGGAGGCTCACCCCGATCTTTGTTCTCGCTGCGTCGCCGTTGTGACGGCGTAAGCCGGAGGCAAGGCCGTCGGCGCCTCGATCCGGCGAGTCGGAGGCCGGGGCGATTTGCCGGTCGGCGGCGAAGCGACTTTACCTGATCCCTTGGGGGCGAAAAGGTATCTCCAGGATTGAAAACGTTCGTCGATGCAGTTGCGGCTTCGGGTAAGCCAATGGTCCGGCGGCGGTAGCCGCCTACGGTCGAATCGCAAGATCTACTGGTAATCCGTGAAACGGCCCGGTTCGGAATCTCGGCGAGCATCCCGGGATGGACGGCGAAAGCTTCATTCGATTAGCAAGGGCGTCAGTTCGGGCAAATCACCTGGTTCGATGACTCTACGTTGACGTGCCGTTTGCTGTCGGCATGGCTGGTTCGTTTCCGGAGTTTTTCCGGCGAGAGCGGTTGGCCGAAGTCGATTTCGGTCGGCTCGACATAATCTCGGACTCAAGTTTATTATGGAGCTATTCTCGTTCGGTGTTTTTCGCCTGACGGTCCTGGTCGATTGAGTTTGGTTCTCCGGGGGCAAGTCGGCGCGCCGCCTTGCTCCGTGGTCAATTTTGGACCTGGAACTGATACCGATACGTGTTGAAATCCTCGAAACCTATTTCGGATGGTGATCGGTTTTTCCGGTTTCTGTCGCCGGTTCGGGTGAAGTTCCCGGTTGGTTTGGCGACGGTGAAAAGACCGGGAATCCGGCAAAGAACCGGTCAATTCCTTGCGTCTCAGCGCGAATTCGGTAGCATTGCTCGACCGTGACATTCGTGAGATACCGGCTCCCGAGCGGAACCTTGAGACTATGGTTCAAGAGTTTGCCAGAACGGCGCCGGAGGCCTTTTCCCGGCAGGGCTCGATCGGGCGTCTCGGTGGCGGGCGTAACGGTTCGTGGGGAGATCCTCTGGAGGAAAGGCGGCGCTTTCGTTACCGGTTCCGTTTCGGGGGAATACTCGCCAGGGCTTTCGGGTTTACGTCTGGAACCGACTCAGGTACGCCTGCCGGACTGATCTCCAGGTAGTCGCAATTCCGAAGGGACATTAAAAGAATCAATAGGAGTAAGCATGGGGAAACGATTTCTGAACCGTCTGATCGCCGGGATTCTGGTGTTCGGCAGCCTTGCCATTGCGGGAGCCCAACAGGTGCGAGAGCTACCCTTGGCTTCGCAAAAACTCGTATTCGAGGAAGTGGACGGATTGGTGGTCGTCGAGGCCGAACATTTTTTCCGGCAGGAAAAGGACGAAGTGCGTGCTTGGCATCTCACCACCAAAGACCGGACGCCTGACCTCGAGCCCGACGCGGACCCCAATCACGTAGCCGGAGCCAGCGGAGGCGCCTATCTCGAAATCCTGCCGGATACCCGAAAGAACCATGGAGAGAAACTGATCGGTGGAGAGAATTTCCAGAATAACCCCGGGAGGATGGCGGTGATCAGTTACCGGGTGCATTTCAATACTCCCGGAAAGTATTATGTCTGGGCTCGGATTTACTCCACCGGCACGGAGGATAACGGCATGCATGTCGGGATCGACGGCACTTGGCCGGCGTCGGGGCGACGCATGCAATGGACCGGCAAGAATCGCTGGATCTGGAACAGCAAACAGCGCACTCAAAACCAACACGGCGGGGTGAGAGGCTTACTCTTTATCGAGGTCGAAGACCCAGGCGTTCACGTCATCCAGTTTTCGATGCGGGAGGACGGTTTCGAGTTCGATCAGTGGCTAATGACCCAGGATCGGAACTTCGCTGTGCCTCCAGGTCCGGTGCCGATCAGCAAGACGAAAGTCGGGACGCCACCGCAACCGTTCGAGTTGGTGGCAGGCGTGGCAGGCGATACCAAGTCGGCAGTCACGGGCGCAGGAGGAAGGTCCTTGAACGATCAGACTGCCATGACGTTTCGGGACTTTTCGAATCGGCAACGGCTGTATCTCGATGGAAACAAGTGGTTGGCGGTAAACCCCTTTACCCATCAGGACGGGAAGGCTTCCGGCACTTGGCCCTTCAACGGCGGAACGTTCGATCTTGTCTTCCATGCGGTGGGCGAAAACGACGGCCGGTCGCGCTACGAGATTTTCGTGGAAGGCGAAAAGATCGGGGATTTTCAGTGCCCGCTTTCCGAGGAAATGTTTGAGGAGGGGGCCAAGTACAACAAAGTCCTCAAGGGGGTGCGGATCGGCGAAGGGGCTACAATCGAAGTCAGGTCAGCGATCGATTCGCAGGACGGTCAGGAATTCAGCCGGGCCCGGTGGTCGAAGATTTCGGCGAGACCGGCGGACGGGAAAAAAATGATCCGCAAGCGAACTAATCGACGATCGGACAACGCGGGAGGACCGGACGGTCAACCGCTCCGGCCCAGTTTCGGCGGCGACTTATTCGGGCCACGCGGCGAGAACGGTACCGGCGAGGTAGCGATCGGCGGAGAACTCAAGCAATGGCATAAAGTGACCCTGACGCTGGATGCGGCCTTTGCGCACGAAATGGATAACGCTCCGAATCCGTTCGTCGATTATCGCTTCGAAGTGGAATTCACGCACGCTGGCACGAAACGATCCGTTACCGTGCCCGGGTTCTTTGCGGCGGACGGCGAGGCCGGAGAAACTTCGGCGCGGAAGGGGACGAAATGGCGGGCGCATTTCGCGCCAGACGCGACCGGCGAGTGGACTTTCAAAACCGGATTTATCACTGGAAACGGCGTGGCGCTGGATGCGGTGGCCAAGGGAAAGAAACTCGCAGGGGACGGGCGAACCGGAAAATTCGTCATCGGATCGAGCGACAAGCTCGGGCGTGATTTACGGGCGAAAGGACGTCTTTCCTATGTCGGGAAACACCACCTTCAATTCGAGGGGACTAAAGAGTACTTCCTGAAGGCGGGAGCTGACGCTCCGGAAACGTTTCTCGGCTACGCCGATTTCGACGGCACGACCGCCGGGAAGGTCAAGTTGAAGACTTGGGGGCCGCATATCCGGGACTGGAAACCCGGCGACCCGACTTGGAAGAACGGCAAGGGGAAGGGCATGATCGGGGCGATCAATTATCTTTCCGGCAAGGGCTGCAACGTCTTCTCGTTCCTCACGTATAACGCCGGCGGCGACGGCGATAACGTATGGCCGTTCGTCGAACGCAACGACAAACTGAACTACGATTGCTCGAAGCTTGACCAGTGGGGGATCGTGTTCGACCACGGGACCGCGAAGGGGATGTATTTGCATTTCAAGCTTCAGGAGACCGAAATGGACGACAAAGTCCCCACTTCCCTGGACCGCGGCGATTTGGGGCCCGAGCGCAAACTCTACTGCCGTGAGATGGTCGCGCGCTTCGGCCACAATCTCGCTCTCAATTGGAATCTCGGCGAAGAGAATTCCCAGACTACCGAACAGCAACGGGATATGGCCCGATACCTTGCCGAGCTCGATCCTTACGATCATCTCATCGTCGTTCACACTTTTCCGAATCAGCAGGACAAGGTTTATCGACCGTTGCTCGGGGCGGCTTCGGTTTTGCGGGGAACGTCGCTGCAGAACAGCAACGTCAAGGACAGCCATTATCAAACGGTGAAATGGATACGCGCATCCGTCAAAGCCGGAGTGCCCTGGGTGATCGCTTTCGACGAACCGGGTAACGCCGGCATCGGCATGCCCGCCGACCCGGGTTATCCCGGCATGCCGGATAACTTCGACAACCCCAGTATTCATACCGTTCGCCAACAGGTTCTCTGGGGTAATCTCCTGGGAGGCGGGGGAGGCGTCGAATATTATTTCGGCTACCAACTGCCGCAAAACGATCTCGTTTGCGAGGACTGGCGTTCCCGGGATCTGAGTTGGGGCTATTGCGACATAGCTTTGACTTTCTTTCGCGAAAACGGAATTCCGTTTCACGAGATGAGCAATCAGGATGAACTGATCGGCAATCCCAATCACGACAATTCGGCGTACTGCTTCGCCAAACCGGGAGAGTGGTATCTGGTTTATTTTCCCAACGGCGGAAAACGGGCACTCGACCTGAGTCGGGCGAAGGGGACTTTCTCAGTGAGTTGGTTCGATCCTCGGAACGGAGGAGCCATGAAAGACGGCGGCGCCGTGAAAGCCGGGGCCGAGGTGATTCTCGAGGCGCCTGCCGGTTCTGAAGATTGGCTCGCCGTGGTGAAACAATAATTCGGTTCGCTCGTCACTGAAGTAACCAATACTAAATCATTGGTAGCGAGTTACTTTCGTGGCCGGTTATTTTCGGGTTCCCACCGGCGGAACAAAAGATACGCTGTTGGTTCCGGGGGTTGTCGCAGCCAGTTTTTCCAGCCGCAAACCCTGGTCTTCGGCGTTGTCGCTTCAGTTGGTCCATTTACGGGCCCAGCGATGGAGGTTGAGCGTTTTCATCCCCTTCGTGACGCAGGACGGCCTTGGGGCGTCATGGCGTAGTTCAAGCGCGCCAGTTTGTTTTCGCTTCTTCCTGCTCCTTATCTCGGGACTTTACGCTGGGTCGTAAATAGAGTTAACCGCCGACGATGTTGCAGTTACTCGCCGCTTTATTTCGGAAAATCGTGCGTTTTTATTTCGCATTATTTCGGACATAAACGGTATGAACCGACGGTCGGCTGATCCATAGTGGAGTTCATTGGCCGGCAACGACTCCCCAACTTCCCCTCATGATTTTGCCGTTGGAAATTCCAGCGGATCCTTGGCGCTTTCGACGCCGGCGAAAGTGGCGATCGTTCCGCCGCTCGGTCATTGTAGCGTCATCCCAACGCCCAATGACTGAGGCCTCCTGGGGCTAAAGACTGGAACGACCTGCGGCGAAGCCAATGACCCGCTCCCCGAATCCCAACCGAATTTTCTTTTCCAAGCAGTCAAGTTATAAAACCGTTGCCTGTTGAGAATCGGTCGTCACTTCTGGCTGCCCCTCCCCAAACAACTCCCGGATTAATGTGAAAAATTTCGCCCAAAATGAAGTGGTAAATAACAGGAAAAAACCGCCCGTTGCCGCACGCTGAAAGGTCCCGCCGGGATGGGGAATGCCGCGCGAGTCAATTCATCGTTCGGCGGGCGGCGCCAGGGGTTGGCTTTTCCGGTGAATTTCGGCAGGCTGGGCGGCGTGAGAGACGGTGCGGCGCGGTCCAGCAGCGCAAGGGGCCAATCCCGCGAAGAAGAATTCAACTTCGCGCTGGGTGAAACGCTAAGGAACACCAGAGCTCGATGGCGGGCCAATCCCTTGCTGATCGCAGTAGAACGGACGGGCACGATTTCAGGGCGTGGCAACGCCGGAAAACGTCCTGACATTTTGATCATCGATCCCCGGTTGCCGCCTTTGGTGATCGAATGCTCGTTTGACGCGGCGGATGCGAACCAGGACGCTTCGGCCAGGCTTGGCGATATCGTTAAAAGCGGGAATAGCGAAGTAAAGACAGCCGTATCGGTCTATATCCCGAAATCTTTCCGGTCGAGCACCTCTCCGAAGCATGACTTGAGCGCCGGGGCTGAAATCGGATTTGCGCTCTATCAAAAGACGGACGCCGACACCCGGCGCTGGCCAGGCGAGGGATTTCTGCAGGGCAAGGTGGCGGACTTGAGCGCTCTGCTTGCCGCCGCGTCGTTGCCGAAAGAAGATATCGAGCGGGTGGCCGACGACGTTGCGTCCTTGGTCGACGAAGCGGCGGCGGTACTCGAATCGCTGCCCAGCGCAACGACTAAAAAGATCGACCGCCGCATCAACCGGGGTTCCCTCCTGATGAGCCTGAAGACGACGATGGTACTTTGGCTGAATGCGTTGCTTACCCAGCAGCGATTGCATGGGCAAGGAGTTAATGTGCCGTCGCTTGATTTCGCAGCTCAGCCGCTGCCGTTGCATTCGGCGCAAATCAAAATTTGGCGGCGAATCAAAGAAAAGAACTGGAACGCGATCTTCGATCCGGCGCTGCAGATCCTGGTAATGGCGGGTAATTCTGATCCGCGCTCGACAGGTCGAGCGTTGGAAAAGTTGACCGAAGCGGTGGAGAAAATCGAAAATGCGGGACTGGGATTGCACATTAATGTCGGGGCTGAACTGTTCCCGAAGCTGAGCGAAGACCGCAAACAGGCGGCGGCTTTCTACACGCAAGCGGCCACGGCGGAACTGCTAGCCGCCTTGACGATCCGGCAGGGCGACCTGACGCCCAAGCAATGGGCCGATGGGAACCTGTTTTCCGACAGGTCGTTGGCTGATCTGGCTTGCGGTACCGGAACTTTACTGAGAGCCGGATACCGGCGAATCCAAACCGTCCATGAATTGGCGGGCGGAACGGTTCGAAGCGTGGAAAAATTACATCGAAAGGCCATGGAGACCGGACTGATCGGGACTGACGTCAGCCCGATTGCCGCGCATCTTACTTCTTCGTCCTTGGCGGCAATCGGCATGGGTAAACCTTACGGCAAATCCCAAATAGGGTGGTTGATGGTCGGCGGAAAAACCAACGCCACGGGTTCGCTTGATTATTTCGAGACGCAGAAGATCTACGATTTTATGCAAGAGGTAGCCGGACTTTCGACTGGGGGCCGAGAAATCCGAAATCTGCAGTCGGTCGATATCCCGGATAATTCAATAACCTGGATTCTGATGAACCCGCCTTATTCCCGAACCAGGCGCGGTCAAAGCGTCTTCGACATTGCCGGGCTTACGGAATCGAACCGGAAGGCGTGTCAGAAACGATGGGGCAAGCTCATCAAGGATGAACCGGCCAACGCCAAAGCGGGCATGGCGGCGTCGTTTCTGGCGTTGGCGCGTCGAAAAATCAAACCGGGTGGACGCATTGGTTTCGTGCTGCCTCTGACCGCGGCGTTCGCCGACACTTGGACGGTCACGCGCCAGATGATCGAACGGGATTTTATCGATGTTGCCGCGATCGTCATTGCCGCCGGCCAGGCCTTGGGGAATGACGCGCTTTCCGCCGATACCAAAATGGAGGAAATGTTGTTGGTTGCTACCCGACGATCGGAGTCTGCCGAACGAAAGGAGTGGGCGCCGATAAAGTGCGTGACGCTTTACGCGCCGGTTACCCGCCCCGGGGAGGCTGGGGAAACGGCACGGGCGATTTCCCAAGCGCTCGGTCAAGTTGACGAAGTCGGAGCGAGTTGCCCGGTTCGGGTAGGAGAAACGGAGTTCGGTCAGATCTGTGTATTCGACCCCGGCGGCGAAGGCGCGCCTTGGGGTCCGTTGGGGGTGAAACATGCGGATTTGGCGGTTGCGGCGGAACAGCTGACGAAGGGACGGTTGATATTCGCCGGTTGGTCTGAAGCATTTTCGTTCGGGATGACGACGTTGGGTGAGATATTCGACGTTGGCCCCTCGCATGATTCGATTGGGCATCTGGTAAAAGGCGACGGCAGGGGTGCGTTTAAGTTCTTTCCGGTTCAGGGAGAAGCGGATGCCATCGGGGCCGACAGATCGCTTTGGGCCGCCGACAGCAAAGCGCAGCGCTGCCTGGTCGTACCGCCGACCCACAAGGGCGTCCCGGTCACTGGTGGAAAGTGCGAGGAAATGCGGGCGTACCGGGGTAGATTGTTCTATGCCCGGAACATGCGCTGGACGTCGCAGGCGCTATTGGCAGCGATGACGAAGAATGACGCGATGGGCGGGCGGGCCTGGACGGTGTTGCAATATAAAGACCACCGCGTCTGCAAGGCATTTATGCTATGGGCCAATTCGACGCTGGGAATGATCGTTCACTGGACACGGGGGCAACGGACGCAATCCGGCCGTTCGACGGCGCAAGTCAAAGCGCTGGGTAAGATTCCGTGCCCCCGGCTGGACGCGCTGGGCGGCCCGGCCTTGGATTGGGTCGCCGCAAGATTCGATGAGTTGGCCTCTCGCCCACTATTGCCTGTCTGTCAGTCTCACGCGGACGAAACGAGACGTGAAATCGACTCCGTGATGGCTGATCTCCTCGACATGCCGAAAAGGATGCGTAAAGTAGTCGAAACCTTGCGGTTTTTGTGGTGCCGGGAACCGTCGGTTCATGGTCGGAACCAACGAGCGCTCAGACTGTTGGCGCAGGCAATGCCGGCTGACCGTCGCTGAATTGGGGCCAGTTCCCCCAGCAACCGAAGATTCCGTTTTTGCTGACGGCACACTCGGCGAGATCCGACGATCGGGTGGCGAATCTAAGCCGAATCCCGTTTTCCGCGGGTTTCAGGCTGGCGGCACCAGAATTGCAGGAAGTCGAATTCATGCGACTTGCGGAACTTCCAGCCTAAACGAACCGTAGCACCATAATAACTCGAAGTCAAAAAGAGGATTTAGGGTAAATAAGCAGTTATGAATTATCAATGAAATCGGAGGCGATGCGAACACTCACCTTGAATTGTTCTGATACCTCCTTAGGGTCAATCTTGTTACGTTTCATTTCCAATAAAAAAATCCATTGTTTAAAAGAATAATGACCAAAGATGATACAATCAGTTTTTTTATGGTTTATGTAGATTTTAAACGTATCAGGATCAAATATAAATCGTTAGCCAATAGTTGAGCTTTCTTTTACCGTGCATTCGTCTTTGCTGATCTTTGATACAAAACATTAGTTAACGATATCATTATGAGTGCCTTTTTCGCCCTTGATAATTAGTGTCTAGTCCAAAAGTCAAAATCCATAGTTGATTTCTTTAAAAACTAAAAAAATAATTTCAAATTAGATCGAAATAAGTGGTTAAATCGACATATTTATCTTAAAACGATTTTTTTTTGATCTTTTACAGAATTCAAGACGCACCTCTCCCATTCTTGACATTGATTTGGCGATTTAGTTAAGCCGCTTTCGGACGAACCAATGGCTTGGAGAGACGCTGCAGCTCCTTGTTTCGAACGAGGCTGCCAAGGCGACAACAATTGGCACAGAGAACGGCTAGAGCTACGGTGCGTTTGAATCCGTCTGAGCCGTAGGAGTAGACTCGATTGAGGCCTCGGTGTTCCAAATGGTTGATGGCTGATTCGACAGCGGGATGTTGCTTCCGGGCGATTTTGAAAGCCTCGGTAGTCTCGCGTTCTTGCTCCTTTTTGGTAAGTTTCCCTTTTTTGGGCAAGGTTACTTCTGGAACCATCTCCCGGAGTTTCTCCTGATTAGGTGGATTATGAAACCCTTTGTCGAAACTGCAACTGAACAAGTCTGGAAATAGTTTTTTGGTCTCCTCGAGGATCGGGATGGCCACGTGCACATCCTCTTCTTGCCACATGACCCGATAAGTCAAAACAAATTGGTGTTGATCTTCCACGATGCAAACGGGCACCCCGAGTTCTACCGGTTTGCCTGCCTTTCCTTTCTGGATCCACCGCGTATGAGGTTCGAATACGGAATAGATCTTTTCGTCCGCCGGAATGGTTTCTCCTTGTAGAATTCGCCGATCCGCTTGACGCGACAAGAGACGACCGAATTTCAAAAAACCTTGGATTTGCCGGTGTTTTTTCGCCTTGATCTTCTTTTTCTCCCTCAGCCGATCCCACGACGCACTGGCTCGCTCCAGGATTTGGTCGCAGGCCTTCAGATAAGCCTGGACCTGGTCGTGACGGCGGTTCGCCAGCTGAGCGGTGCGAACGGAAAAAAACAATTTCCGAATCTTCTTCAGCCAATGGTGACTTTGCCTCCACCCCTTCAGGTTCCGTTTTTTGCATTCACGAATCAGAGTTCGAATGCAATCATAGAGCAAATTGAGATCGGTGGGATAATGGACATCCGTTTCCACCACGAACCAATCGCAACGCGTTTTGAGTTGGTCTCCTTCTTGATGCCCCGCAACCTGCTGACCATGCTTGACGATCAGCAAGTTGATTTCCTCAATCAATTCGGGAGTCAAGAGATTGACGTTTTGAATCACGGTGGTTCGTTTATATTCTCCCCCCGGTTCGAAATCACCATGGCCTAAGACAAATCGCAACTGCTTATGATAATTAGCGAGGGTTAGCAAAAGATCGTAATTGCATCTTAAACTGTGTTTGATGAGAGCCAGAACTAGAATCGTCCAAGCACTCATGCCCGGACGACCGAATCCTTGGTCGCCGAACTGTTGAAAATGATTTTCCAGCAGCTGCTGTATCTGGAGCCATAATGATTCGTTACCATAAACACTCTGTAGCCCAATCAAGATTCGAACGACGCCATCACGTTGCGTGGGGTCGAACTTAATTTCCTCGAAGGGTACTGGTTGAAATGCGGGTTGAGTGGTTCTGAAGATTCTCATGTTAGAAATCGAAGATTAGTCTCAAAGACGCTGACGATTGGTCTCAAGGACGCTGAAAGTCCATTTTTCAGGTAAAAATCAAAGTTCCGACTCGAATGTTAGACAAATAAATCGAACAAAATGTTACAAAAAAACCGCTTGAAATGCAGGATTTATTGAAAATTGTCCCTTTTGGACCAGACACTAATTAAGCTATTTAATATGCTCTGTTTAATTACAGGTAAATAATTCATTTAGATTTATTTTTTTTGATTCATCATTAGCACCCATTCATTATGAAGATCGTTTATGACTTCATCATATCCTGGATTATAGTCACCCTTGTCAGCGTCAAATTCAACTTCGGATACAGTTGTTCCTTCACCTTTACCGGCAACATCAAACCGCCATATGCCAACTTCTTCAGTATTAAGAACAGGATTATGTGATTTGTCATTTGGCAAGTAAGATCGTGTTACTATGTTTGAAACAGCTTCCAAAATCCATTCACTATGAGTAGTGATCATAATATGTATTTGATATCAATCATTGCAAAAGTCATGTCATGTAATTATATATCGAGTATCATCCAATTTAAAGTATGATTGGACCATTCCCATTTTCTTTTGGATGGATTGCATAATGTTTTGAATTTTCTGTTGCATCGTCTTTTTGTTGGGTATCATTATTTTAGCTAATCTTTGCTTTAAATGGTTCCAAACCTGCTCATCGGGATTTAATTCAGGGCTGTATGGAGGAAGATATTTCATTTCAATACTATCGTTTTCGGCTACGAACTCTTGGGTATAATCTGCTGTATGATAGCTGGCGTTATCACAAACAACAATTATTTTCCGTCCCACATCCTTAGAGAGTTTCGATAAGAACTCACAAAAACGCTGGGCATTCATTTTTCCTTTGAAAATGTTAAATATCATCCGCCCGTCAGCGGATATGGCTGAAACTAGTTTAATCGAATAGCGATCCCCGGCATCTCGAACTACCGGCGTGACACCGATTCGAGACCAAGTGGTTCCTCGATGATAATCAGCTCGGACTGACGCTTCATCCAAAAAGAGAATTAGGGCATTCTCTTGCTCAGCTCGTTGTTTCAAGCCTGGAAACATCTCCAGATACCGTTTGATTTTCTTCTGGTTTTGTTTGTAAGACTTGTGGATGGGGCGCTGGGGAGTTAATCCCATAGAATGAAGCAATCGACTGATGGTGGAAACGTGAACCGACACCCCGAATTGTTGTTTCAATAACACTTGCATGGTTTTGAGACTCCACAGGCAAAAGTCGAATTGAAATTGCTTGGGATTTCCCATAGTCACCGCGTTGTATAACCATTGAGCCATTTCTTCTGTAATCTTACGGGGACGTCCTGATTTAGGATTGTCTTTGAGTCCTTCGTAACTCCCAGTCGAAAACCAAACGAGCCAGCGAAATACTGTGCGTGCAGACATACCCATTACACTGACAACTTCAGCTACGGTTGAGCCATTTTTAACAGCTTCTACCGCAGTTGTTCGTAGTTCATAGGTATAGTGATTACGAGTAACTGCCTACGTATCTGATATTCAATTTTCCTTGCAGAAACGCTCGAACCGTGCTATTATGGGTCATGGCAAGCGTTTCTGCAAATCAAACAGAATCGACTTCCAGCAATCCTCAAACGAAACCAGCTCGGGGGATCAATCTCTTTCTATTCTTATTCCAGCAGTTTCCGCTGCTGAAATCAAAAATCAAGGAGTTGCGGCAGCGAATTCAGGAACTTCTTCGCCGGAATCGAGAATTGGAACTTTTGGTCCAGCGGCAAAAGGATCAGATCACCGAATTGAAGGAGGAAAAAGTCCGCTGGGAGAATGGTAACGCCGCGGCAACTATTCCAGACGGCGCTTCGACGTTCCCTTCCGAATCGGCAACCGCCGAACGGTCCGACGGTGCCGCTTCCGGGGAGAAAAAGCTCCAAGAACAATTAGAGGAGCAGCTCGCCTTGGTTGGCGAATTAACGGAAACCATCACGGAGTTAAAGCAACAAGCCGCCAAGGGCAGTAGCAACAGCAGCAAGCCGCCTTCTTCGGATGGGTTGAAAAAGAAAAACGCCACCGTCAACGGCCAACCTAAACGCCAGTGCGAAAAGAAACCGTTAGGTGGCCAACCCGGACATCAAGGCCGGACCATGGAACAAGGTTCGCATCCGGATCATCACCAGGATCGGTACCCGGAGGTCTGCCCGCATTGCGGGGAAACTCTCGAGTCAGATACCGAATGGGATTCGACTTGCGAGAAGTGACAAGTTCTGGACGAGAATGAGGCGAATCGCCAACTGGAATACACGGAGTATCGAGCTCACAGTTGCTCTTGTCCGAAATGCGGCAAGCGGGTCAAGGCCGCCTTTCCCAAGGGAGTTGACGGGCCGATCCAGTTCGGCCCGATTTTGACCGCGAAAGTGATCTATCTGCGGGTCGCTCAATTCCTGCCCGAGCGGCGAGTCGTGGACATTATGCGCGTGCTTTTGAAGGTCGACCTCTCCTCAGCCACGGTCAAGAAGATGTGTCAACGGGCGGCGAAACTGATCGCTCAAGTGCTCCAGGAACTGGAGCGACAGGTGGCGCAAGGAACCGAGACCAAGCATCTGGACGAGACTGGTTTTCGCATCGGCGGTCGCCTTTGGTGGCTGCACGTCATGAGCACTCTGACCCTGACGTGCTATCGCATTTCGCCCACCCGCGGCGCCATGTTTGAGTCCCTCCAGGGACGAGTGGTTCATGACTGCATGCCTTCCTATGCGAAAATGACGGATCTCATTCATGGGTACTGCAATGCTCATCTGTTGCGGGAATTGCAAGCGGTCATGGAACAAGGCGAGATTTGGGCTCAAAAAATGCATCGGTTCCTGCTACTGCTGGAACGATACGTTCGGCGAGCAAAATATCGCGCCGCTCAAGCCGGCAATCGAGGTTCGCCCCTCGTTTCGGATGAGATCTGGGAAAAAATCGATCGCCGATATGGTGAATTGTTGGCGCTGGCGATAACCTATCATGAGGAGAATCCACTGGTATCTTCTCGTAAGCGCGGCAGGAAGAAACGACGCCCCGGTCATAATCTAGCGTTACGGCTCCAAGATAAAAAAGAGGATTTCCTTCGGTTTGTGAGAGATTGGAACATCCCTTTTACCAACAATTTGGCCGAACGCGACTTGAGAATGATGAAACTCTGCATGAAAATCTTCGGATGCTTTCGCACCGAAGCAGGCGCTCGAGATTTCGTCGCTCGGTACAGCGTCATCAGCACTGCCAAAAAACGAGGGTGGGAAATCGTCGAAACTCTGGTGCTTTCCGCAAAAGAACTGGCCGTTAAGTTGCAGGCCGCTTAACTTTGCCAGGGTTGAACCGGCACTCACGAACTAATGGGTCATTCTTGTCAAAAAAAGGCAAATCCCATACGTAGGCAGTTACAATTGTTCGCAGAATACCTCTACCTGTTCTTATCCGTCAAGCATTTATTTCTTTTGTTAATTCATCAAACGCTGGAAAACTAGAGTAGAAAGACTCATTTTCGGTTTTGTTCTCTGAGACCTTCGTCACGCGCGTTACCGAAGGGCCTTTGGTTCCCAACCCCATCTAGATATATTCTCCATCGTTTTCGACCCCATTACGACTTCAATTCAATCATCGCCTGATTCTTTACTCGATAATGCCCAACTATTCAAGTTCAAAATTATGAGTTATTACAAGGGTAGAGGCCTATGGTTGATAGCGTTCGTCTTAATCCCATGGCTTAATATTCTTTCTACGTAGCAATTACCATTTTACCGAAGCAACTACTTTCGTTTTTTAGGAATTTCGACTTATCGAAAAAAGAACTGCCAAGGTGACCGAATCGTTTTTTTAATTCAACCCATCTTGATTTGCTGGTGGGCAGTCTGTCCAACGGTATCCCAATTATTTCTTTGTCAGTTATAGCGAATTGAATATTGGAATCAATGATTCCCTCCATGGTAGGATCAAGGGATCCTACATACACTTCGACACTTTCAATCCCATAAGCGATCAGGTTAAATCCTGGGATATGCCATTAGAATCTGGTGAGGGGCAGCAATTCCCACTAGCCCCTTAAAGGCTTTGTTTTAGGGGTATTCTGCCATCGCCTTTCGTAAACTTTTCCCTGAAAAATCCAACATAATGCCCCAAGATGTGGTATGGTAACGTCCGGAGTGCCCTAGTTCGAGCCGTAGCCTACGGAATCTGACGGCGAGTCAGGTGGAGTGCCTCAATCTACAATCTCAGACCGGAATTTCGATTTCGGCCGGTCACCTGAAGAACGAAAATGGCCTGGATCTCTGGTTTCCGGAAACATTTAAACGTCAAAAGCATGCTGAAACTGGCGAAATCACGATTCGATAAAATCAAATCGCCAGTTCAACCCCGCAAATTCACGCTGACCAATTATTTGATGTCGGCTTTGGCGTTGTTTAAACTCAAATATGAGTCTCTGTTGAAATTCGATCAGGACACTCGCCAAAACGACACGATACGCGCCAACATGGAACAGCTGTTCGGGGTCCTTAAGGTGCCTTGCGACACGGCCATGCGGAAGGTTCTCGACTTGCTGGATCCCGCTCAGTTACGCCCCGTTTTCAAAGCCCTGCTGGCCTTCGTGCAACGAGCAAAGATTTTAGAAGCCTATCGGTATATCAATGGGGCGTATTTGATTAGCATTGACGGCACGGAAATGTTTCATTCGGAATCCGTCCAATGCGATAACTGTTGCCAAAGCAAGCACGGGAATGGCAAGGTCAGTTTCGCTCACAAGTTATTAGCCGCGGTCATCGTCCATCCGGCGCAAAAACAAGTGATTCCTCTGGCTCCCGAACCGATCCAGCAACAAGACGGCACGAACAAAAACGACTGTGAACTCAATGCGATCAAAAGACTCATCGCTGATTTACGTCGCGAACACCCCCATATGAAGATCATCGTGCTGCTGGATGGGCTTTATGCCGCCGGCCCAGTGATTGAACTATTGCGGGATTACAATATGGAATATATCATTGTAGCCAAGCGCAAAAAGCTCACGAAATTATTCGAAAAACTGGACGCCAGTTCCCAAGTCAAACTACATGTGATCATCGACAAGCAGAATATTCGGCATGAGTTCCGCTACTTGGAAGATGTGAGCCTTAACGACTCCTGGAACTATCTCAAGGTCAATCTCATTGAATACCGAGAAGTCGATGAGACGGGGAAGGTGAGATATTATAATTGTTGGATTACGGCCTTATCCGTTACCCCAGACACCTTAGAGCGTTTGATGCGTGCGGGTCGGGCTCGCTGGAAAGTGGAAAATGAAACGTTTAACACGTTGAAAAATCAAGGTTATCATTTAGAACACAATTATGGCCATGGTCACAAGCATTTGACAACCGTTTTAGCGATGGTAATGTTTTTGGCCTTTTTAATTGATCAAATTGAACTCAGATGCTGCAAGGTATTTCAAGCCGCACTCGCCCAAGCGAAAAAACCCAGCTATCTTCGAATACGAATCCGCAGTCTGTTTACGGAAAACATCATTCCAAACTGGCAATCCCTCTACGATCGCATAGCCTTAGGAAACAATGCGACCCCGGTATGTATACCCGACACCAGCTGAGACCTGGCGTCGAACTTAACCGAAATTAATACGTCGATAAACCGACTGTTTTTTTTGGAAAAATAGTCGAAACGTCACCGCTATATCCTCCTCACTTGAAACTTCCTAATTGTAACCACTAGGAAAGCAAAATTCGGCCTTTTTTCCTCGATTGATACCAAAAACAACTTGATTTTCCTCACTTCACGTCGATGATATTCTCGTGTGACCTACTGTACCGCCCTAGAAATTCTGCTAGTGGGAGGATCTGGGTGAGGGGTGAGTAGTTCGCCTTTGTTGATTTCGATGTCGTGGAAGAGAATGATTCGATTGTTATCTCTAATTTGGTGAGAACAACCGTTACTTCGTGGACTCAGTTCGCAAATTAACTGGATTTATGCTATAGTTCCCAGAGTATCATGGAGGCGTTGATTGAAGATTTCGTGGCGTATCTTCGACTGGAGCGAGGACATTCCGAGAAGACTCAAAGCACTTATGCTGCGATGTTGAATAAATTCGTCGCTTGGGTGCGCCAGCAAGGAGTAGACTGTTGGGAAAGCGTCAAAATGACTCATTTGCAGGATTTTTTGCAGTGGGAACGACAACGTCCCCTGGCGACAGAACCTTCGGATTCCAAACGGCGCTTGAGTCCCGAAAGCGTTTATCTGGAAATTGCGGCGCTCAAATCGTTTTACAAATTTTGCGAAAACGAACGGCATCTGGAGAATAATCCAGCCGAAATTCTTTCTTTGCCCCGAAGATGGGAGCGTCTGCCCAAAAGCCTGAACGGGGAAGAAATCAAACGGATCTTGGCTCCCGAAAAACCGGAATCTCCCAGAACGCTTTGCGACCTGGCCATTCTGGAGTTGGCCTATGCGTCCGGCCTCCGGTTATCGGAACTTCGCAATTTGCGATTGGAGCAACTCCATTTGGAGGCCGGATTCGTGACGGTCATCGGTAAGGGAGACAAGGAACGAGTCGTTCCGGTCGGTCGCAAGGCGTTAGAGGCACTGGAGAGATATCTGGCCGCCGGTCGTCCGTCGTTGGTTAACAGCAAGTCTCCGGGAGCCGTTTTTCTCAATCAGCGGGGGAAACCGTTCGCTGCCGTGACTCTCTGGTTGCGAATCAAGCAGAAAGTGAAACGGGCGGGTATCGAACGCAACGTCACTCCGCATATGTTGCGTCACAGTTTCGCGACCCATTTGCTGGAAAACGGAGCGGATTTGCGGGTCATTCAAGAAATGCTAGGCCACGCCAGTATTGCCACCACCGAAATCTACACTCATGTCGGATCTTCCCGGCTTCGCAACGTACACCAGCGCTTTCATCCTCGAGGATAGGATTCGGCAGGTTGTAGCGATCGAATATTTCCATCGAAGTGGTTTGAGTCCCAGGTCGTGGTGTAACAAACTATTGGGCACGGTATCGGCGCTTGGTCGATCATTCGAAGTCGGTGGATAGCGCAGAAAACCTGAATCTATCTGATTTTCAATGCCGTTGGTTAGTTTTCGCCCCGACCTGGATTGGTCTTATCGAATAAGGGTTGAATTCCGAATACCTGCCGATTTGGAACGCGGTGGTTGGTGGATTCGGCCATCACGATCAAGGGAGCACGCGACGTTCTCAGCGGCGTTCCTGTTGGGACACCCTGTATCCCGGCAGGTCGTGGGCCGCTCGTTATCAAGCTGGCGAGTATAGCCCTGATGAGATAGGAGATGCTGTCCTACAGCACAGAATGGAGAGCAAAGCATGACCAAGAAGCAGGACAAGAAAGGCAGAGAACCAGCCATTTTCAGCGGATGATAAGTGCGCCGCTCCCCGCCAGTTCGCAGCCGAGGTGCCTGGCTTTAGACCGGAAAGGATTGTCGCCGGCGCAGCCAGCGGGAGCGAAAGGCCATTTCGGCCCCTAATCGGATCAGGGGCCGAAATCACGAAATTCCGATTCTCGACAAGGCATCTTTCCGAGGGAAGGAAAGGCAGGCTTGTTTCGGAACGTTTGAACTCGGCGCTGTGACCTGGCGATATCGGCCGGAGAGTGTCCGGGTGCGGAACCATTGGCGATTTGGCTGGGGATTCGGACGTTGGGATTGGTCTCCGAGCATTAAGTGCCAATCATGCTGTCGTCGTAAAAACTCGAACAGCCGCCCCTCAAATTATCCTCGGTTCCGGCAGCGTTTCTGGACCGCCTCGAAAGCCATCGCCTCGTTTCGCCCCGCGAACTTCGTATTCGCCGGTTGGATTCGACGTGGCTGATACCCGCTCCGGAAATAGTCCAGGAATTAACCGGGGGAGAACGGTTTTCCGGTGAAGATGCGGTAGGCTTCCTGGTAGCGGGAGCAAGTCTGTTCGATGATCTCGCGGGGAAGCCGGGGAGCCGGAGGGACTTTATTCCAGTCCGAGGATTCCAGGTAATCACGGATGAATTGCTTGTCGAAACTTTCCTGAGGGCGACCGGGACTCCAGTCGGCGGCCGGCCAAAATCGGGACGAATCGGGAGTGAGGGCTTCATCGATCAGCAGCAGTTCGCCGTCGATCAACCCGAATTCGAATTTGGTGTCGGCAATGATGATCTGGCGTTTACGGGCCAAGTCCCGGGCATGGTCGTAGAGCCGCAGGCTGAGTTGTTTTACCCGGTTAGCCAGGTCTTCGCCGATCAACCGGCTGGCTTGTTCGAAAGAGATGTTCTCGTCGTGCCCCGTCGCCGCTTTCGTCGCAGGGGTGAAAAGAGGGCGGGGCAGTTCCGCGGACATTTGGAGTCCTGCCGGCAACTTGAGGCCGCAAACCTTACCGGTCCGGCGGTAGTCTTTCCAACCGGAGCCGGCCAGATAGCCGCGAACGACGCATTCGATCGGCAACGGTTTCGTCTTGCGGACGATCATGGCCCGATTCCGCAACTGTTTTTCGTAGTTTTCGAGCGTTCGGGGCCAACGGGTTGTCGAGTGTTGTTGAAAATGATTGGGACAGATCGTTTCGGTTTCGCGAAACCAGAATTCCGAGAGGCCGGTAAGGATTTCTCCCTTATGCGGAATGCCTTCGCCCAGCACGATGTCGAACGCGGAAATCCGGTCGGTGGCCACCAGCAACAGGCGGTCCCCCAAATCGAACAGTTCCCGCACCTTTCCGCTTTGGATCCGGGGAATGCCTTCTAGTTCAATCCGGGTTAGCGCTTGCTCAGCCATCGCCGCCGCCCAGAATGAAGCCAGAGCCGAAGAATGACAAACGGAAAGCGGAAATCGACGGACGTTCCGTTTTTTTATTGTCACGCAACGGTCGTTTCGGAATACTCGTTCCAGCCCGAGGACATGCTTTTTTATCGATCGTGACCCATTGCCTGAATGTTTTGACCATGAGACTTAAGTTCGCGCTCTTTTTCTTCGTTTCGGGAATCTTCGCGGGGTCGGTTTGCGCGGAACCGGTCTCTGGCTGGCTTCACTGGCGGGGTCCCGATCAGAACGGCGCTTCCGCGGAAACGGGATTGCCCGACGAGATCGAATTGGGCGGCAAGAATCACCTGTGGAGCTTCGAAATGGCCGGCCGGGGTGAGGCGGTTATCGCCGAGGATCGGGTTTACGCCTTCGGCTACGCCGGGGAAGGCCCGGACCTGCGGGAATACCTGACCTGCTTGGAAGCGGATACCGGCAAGGTCGTTTGGCAACTCGGATTCAACGATTACCTCAGCGATATCGTGTACGAACGTTACGCGATCGGGGCCCCCACCGTGGACAGCGAGTCCGGCAACATTTATCTGATGACCACTCCCGGAGAAATGGTCTGCGTCAGCCCGGCCGGGAAGATCCTCTGGCGCCATTCGATGATGGAGCGGTTCGGGTTGCTGACCTTTCCCAACGGCCGGCGCGGTGCCGCGGTCATCGAGGGGGAATTAGTGATTCATCATGCGATCACCTCTTACTGGGGAGCCCAAGGACCGGCGCGGGACCGATTCTTCGCCTTCGACAAACTGACCGGCGAACTGATCTGGAGTTCTACCCCGGGAACGCCGCCCAAGGACAGTTCCTTCTCTTCGCCGGTGATCGCGACTACCGGCGGCAAGCGAGTGCTTTATTCCGGTACCGGTTGCGGGAATTTGGTGGCCATCAACGCGCTGACCGGGGATCCGCTGTGGCGCTATCATTTTTCCTACGGCGGAGTCAACGCCTCCGTGTTGTTGCACGGCAGCGACAAACTGATCGCCATTCACGGCAAGGAAAATCTGGACACTTCCGAAGTAGGACGCATGGCCGCTATTCGCATCGGCGCGGAGCCGGCGACCTACGCGGACGGTCAGTTGGTATTGGATAAATCGGCTGAACTTTGGCGGCAGCCGCTGGTCATGTTCACGAGTTCGCCCATCTTGGTAGGCGATCGGGTGTATCAGGTCTCTCATACCGGCGAACTGGAATGTCTGGACGCCGAAAGCGGTCAGATTTTGTGGCACCATAAACTGGAAAACGGTCAACTCCACGCTTCGCCCCTCTACGCCGACGGCAAGCTTTACGTGCCGATGGGCAACGGCAATTTCTATATCCTGAAACTCCGGGACGACGGTGTAGACCAGCTGGATAAGGAAGCCATGGGCGCCGGATTGCTGGGAGCGCCGACGGTCTGGAACGGCCGCATTTACTTGCATAGCCAGAAGGCGCTCCATTGTTTCGGCCGGATCGGCGATTCGCCCCAGGGCGAGCCATGGAGCCGGCACATGACGGTGAACTCGCGGCGGGCCCGAAGCGACGAGGCGGTGCGCCTGCAGGTCGTTCCGGCCGACGTGTTGCTCAATCCGGGAGACCGAGCCGATTTTCAAGTTCGGTCGTTGGACGAGAACGGCCGGGTGGTCCGGACCGGCGTGCGGGCGAGTCTGGCCAAGTACATCCCCCCGACCGCAAAAGTAAAAACCGAAATCGACGCTTCCTTCCGGCGGCGAACGATCAGGGCTGCGGCCGATGCGAAGACTTCGGCAGGTGCCATTCGCGCTTCGCGGGGCGAGTTATCCGGGATCACTCGGGGCCGAGTGTTGTTCGACAGCCGGTTCCGGGAAGATTTCGAGGGCTTTCAGATTACGGAGCAATATCCGCCGGAGCACGTTCATGCGAATGTCGAATTCGCCTATCCGCCCTTGCCTTGGATCGGAGCCCGGTTCAAGTGGGACATCCGCGAACTGGACGGCAACAAGGTATTGGCCAAGACCTTGGATCGCGTGTTGTTCCAGCGAGCGACCACGTTCTTCGGCGACCCCGACATGTCCGACTATACCATGGTAGCCGATTTCATGACCGACGGCAATCGCCGGATGAAATCCAACGTGGGGCTGATTCATCAGCGTTACGTGATCGAACTGGTGGGGAATTGGCAGCGGTTGGAAGTCAGTTCCAATCATGATCGCATCAAGGTTTCGGTTCCGTTCCGTTGGAACGTCGGCGCTTGGTATCGCCTCAAGACGCGCGTCGACGTCAACGACGACGGCTCGGGCGTCGTGCGGGCGAAGGCCTGGCCGAGGGACGAAGCCGAGCCGGAGGCTTGGACCATCGAAGTGCCGCATAAGATCGCACACGATAGAGGAGCGCCCGGATTGCGCGGGTTTTCGCCCCAGAGCCGTTACAGCGTCTATGTGGACAACATTTCCGTTTATCCCAACTCGAACTAGCGTCGAGCCCTGATACTTTACCAACGTCTATGAAAAGTAATTTGTTGTTTCTGGTGACCGTCGCCGGCGCGGTGCTGGGTCTGACGGTGCAATCCGGCGATTGGCCGCAATGGGGCCGAGACGCGAGCAAGAATTTCTATTCTCCCGAGAAAGGCCTCCCCAGCGAATTCCATCCCGGCGACTTTATCCAGGGCACCGAGGATATCGATCTGTCCACGACCAAGAACGTGAAATGGGTGGTCAAGTTGGGTTCGCAGGCCTACGGCAACGCTTCGGTTTCGCAGGGGCGGGTGTACGTCGGCACCAACAACGAGTCGCCTCGGATCCAGCGCCATTTGGGCGACCGGGGTATCGTCTATTGCCTGGACGAACAGACCGGCGAATTCCTGTGGCAGCTGACGGTGCCGAAGTTGGGCGCCGGCAAGGTCAGCGACTGGGAGTATTTGGGCATTTGTTCGTCGCCCACGGTCGAGGGGAATCGGGTTTACGTCATCTCCAACCGTTGCGAAGTGTTGTGCCTGGATACTCAGGGCATGGCTAACGGCAACGACGGTCCGTTCGTCGACGAAGCCCAATATCTGGCGGGCCCGGGGCATCCGGCGTTGCCTGTGGAGCAGGACGACGCGGATATTATCTGGGTGTTCGACATGCGGGAGGAACTGGGGGTCTTTCCCCATAATATCGCCAGCAGTTCGGTAGTGGTCGTGGGCGATACCGTGTTCGCCACCACCTCCAACGGACAGGATTGGGGGCATCTCAATATCCCTTCGCCCAACGCGCCTTGCTTGGTGGCTCTGGACAAGAACACGGGAGCTTTGCTCGGCGAAGAGGTGTCGGGGATCAGTTTGAACTTGATGCATTGCAATTGGTCTTCCCCGGGTTACGGCCAAATCAACGATCAATCCATGGTGTTTTTCGGCGGGGGCGACGGCATCGTGTACGCCTTCGACCCGAAACCCGTGCCGGGAGCGGACGGGCTCAACGAACTCAAGGAAATCTGGAAGTACGACGCCGTGCCGCTGAAATACAAGGAGAAGTACGGCAAGCCGATCAAGTATCCCGCGGCCGACGGCCCCAGCGAAATCATCGGCACGCCGGTATTCTATCGGGACCGGGTTTACGTCGCGATCGGTCAGGATCCGGAACACGGCGAAGGGGTCGGCATGCTCTCTTGCATCGACGCCTCGGGGAAGGGCGATATTTCGGTGAGCGGCGCGGTATGGACTTACGACAAGATCAACCGGACGATTTCGACCGTGTCCATCGATCCGGAGACCGGATTGCTGTTCGTTTGCGACTATTCCGGATTTTTGTACTGCCTGGATGCGGAAACCGGGAAGGAATATTGGATTTACGACATGAAGGCGCACATGTGGAGTTCCACGATGGTCGCTGACGGCAAAGTGTTCCTGGGCGACGAGGACGGCGATTTCGTGATTTTGAAAGCGGATCGGGAGTTGGAGGTGTTGAGCGAGGTCAATTTCGGCGCGCCGATCTATTCTTCGCCGGTCGCGGCCAACGGCGTGTTGTTCGTCGGGACGCAAACCCATCTGTACGCGATCGCCGAATAGGCGGTCGCCGCGTGGCTTCGCATGTCGAGATCGGCCCTGGTTTTGTTCCTGATGTTGGGCTTGTTGGTCTTGCACCAAGACCTGCCTTTTTGGGACGACGACCGCACGTTGTGGTTGGGTTTTTTGCCGGTCGGGTTGGCCTACCATGCGGGCTACAGTATCGCCGTGGCTCTGTTCTGGTGGTGGGCGATGAACTACGCCTGGCCTGAAGAGTTGGAAGAGTCCGACGACGTTTCGTCCGCGGCTGAGCGCGATTGAGCCATGACTCCTCTATTCGTCGTCGCCGCCTATCTGAGCTTGTTGATCGCTTTGGGGATCTGGAGCCACTCCCGGTTTCGCGGCACCAGCCGGGATTTCTTTATCGCCAGCCGTTCGATCGGGCCCTTCTTGTTGTTGATGAGCCTCTTCGGCACGACGATGACGGCCTTCGCCCTGGTAGGATCCACGGGGAAGTCTTTCGAACGGGGCATCGGCGTCTACGGCTTGATGGCGTCGATCAGCGGCTTGATTCATTCGGCCCTTTTTTTCTTTATCGGGTTGCGGCTTTGGGCGATCGGCAAAAAACATGGCTTCATTACGCAAATCCAATATTTCCGGGCTCGCTTCGGGTCGGTGAGTATCGGCTACGTCCTGTTTCCAGTCCTCGTGCTGTTGGTCATTCCCTACCTGTTGATCGGCATCATCGGAGCGGGGAAAACCTTGTTGCCGGTGACCGCCGGCGCTTTCCCGGCGTTGTTTCCCCATCCGGAAACTCCGCAATGGGCCGGCGGCATACCGGTGTGGATCACCGGCCTGGTGGTTTGCGGGGTCGTGTTGACCTATGTCTTTCTCGGCGGGTTGCGTGCCGCGGCCTGGGCTAACGCGTTTCAGACTCTCGTGTTTATCGCGATGGGCGTGCTGGCTTTTTTCCTGATCTCTCGCAGCCTGGGAGGTTTCGGCCAAGCGACCGAGGCGACGGCGCAGTTCGACGATTCGGGGCAGTTGGTGCAGACGCATCGGTTCGACGCCGAAACGGGAACTTTGCGCCTCCGCGATACGCCGCTCGTCATCGGCGAATTCGAAGGAGCCCCCGGGGAGGTAGCCGGTAAACGCCCCTTGCTCTCCCGCACCCCGGTCGAGGTGCGACTCGATCCCGGCGGCGGCCGGCCGGAGTTTTCCCGCACCTTCGGGATGGGTGGATGGTACTTTTTGACTTACCTGTTTATCCCGTTGAGCGCCGGGATGTTCCCCCATCTGTTTCAGCATTGGCTGACGGCCCACAACGCCCGGGCCTTTCGATTGACCTTGTTGGCGCATCCGCTGTGTATTCTGGCGGTGTGGTTGCCGTGCGTGTTGGTGGGGGTTTGGGCCACCGGCGTCTTGCCGCCGATGGAATCGAATCGAGTCAGTTCGGTATTGGGCGGCATGGTGGGCCTGTTGGTGAACAGTCCGGTGCTTTCCGGGTTGTTGACGGCGGGTATTCTGGCGGCCATCATGTCCTCGCTGGATTCGCAGTTTTTAAGTCTGGGCACGATGTTCACGAACGATATCGTCCTGCAACGGTTCGGTTCCGAGCGGTTTTCGGATCGGCAAATCATCAGGTTGGCTCGGGGATTCGTCGTGGCCGTCGTCGTCATCGCCTATCTGCTTTCCTTGATCGCGCCTCAGAACGTCTTCAATCTGGCGGTTTGGTGTTTCACCGGATTTGCTTCGCTGACGCCGTTGGTGATCGCCAGCGTCTATTGGCGCCGGACGACTCTGGCGGGCGCCTACGCTTCCATCGCGACGGCCGTGATCATGCTCGGGTATTATTTTTACGCTTCGGGATACGGCGGCGAACTCTTGATCGGCCCCGGCATCGTGCCGGCGGCTGCGTGCGTCGTGGCGTCGGCGGTCGTTCTCGTGGCGGTGTCCCTGGTGACCAAGCCGCCGGAGCAACGGGTGTTGGCCCGATTCTTTTCGTAACGGCAGGAGGAGAGTGATCGAACCGGCGGTGGTTTGCGGGGCCAATCAGAGAAAGCGAGATGAATAAGCGAGGAGTCACTCCTGTAACTATCCAGGAGGAACAAGAAAAGCTGGACGCCGCAGTGCGCGACATCGTGCGCTGGCATTTTTCCGCGGAAACCGGCTGTCCGTTTTGGCTGCGTTGGGCGAAGGAAGCCGGCTGGGATCCGGCCCAGGAGATCGACGGGTTCGCCGATTTGATCGCACGGTTTCCCAATTTTCGCGACGAGTGGTTGCGGGATCAGCAGCCGGAGGAGTGGGTGCCGAACGCCTTTCGAGGCAAACCCTTCAACGTCTTCGAGACGGGAGGAACGACCGGCATGCCCAAGCAGCGCATCGGCTGGAACGATTTCCGGGTCGATTACAGCGAATTTTCGGACAAACTGGCTGACGAGCATTTTCCCCGGAACGATTACTGGTTGATGATGGGGCCGACCGGACCACGCCGCTTGCGTTTGGCGATCGAGCATTTGGCGAACGTGCGGGGTTGTTCCTGTTACTTTATCGACTTGGATCCCCGGTTCGTCAAAAAGGTGATCGCAAATCGTCAATTCGATATCGCCCGGTCCTACATGGACCACGTGGTCGCTCAAGCCGTGACCATTTTCAAGCATCGCCGGGTCAGCGGCCTGTTTACGACGCCCAAGCTCCTGGAAGCCCTTTCGGAACGCCTGGATCTCTGGAAGGCGGGATTGCGGGGCGTGTTTTGCGGCGGCACGACGATGGATCCGCAGTATACCCGGTTTCTGGTCGAGGAGGTCCTGGAAAACCGGATCGGGTTTTATCCTACCTACGGGAACACCCTGATGGGATTGGCGGCCAGCACGCCATTGAAGCCTGAAGACCAATACTCCATTACCTATTACGCTCCTCAACCCCGCGCCGTGCTGCGGGTCGTCGATCCGGAGCAACCCCGCCAGGTCAAGGATTACGGGGAATGGGGGAGGGTGGAATTGACGACCCTCACCAAAGAATTTTTTATGCCCCGGTTCCTGGAACGCGACGAAGCCCGGCGCCGCGAACCGAGGGATTGCTATCCTTGGGACGGGGTGGCGGAAGTCCGGCCGTTCGGAGCGATGGAGAAAAAGATCGTGGAAGGAGTGTATTAGCTAGCGATGGACTTGCCTCACATTCCCTGTTTGCGTTGGGGGGTTCCCTACGTCAGCCTCAACCAGAACGATATCATCGATTATCGCGATCGGCGTCCCTTGGCCCGGGTTTCCCAGGTCAATGCGGGCGTCGTTCGGCGTGACTTGCGGCAAGCGGCACGGGCGCGAGCCGCGTTAGGAAAGAAGACGGTGGCGGAGTTGATCGAAATCTCGTCGCGGGCGGGGGAGTTTTTTTTGCGCGAGGACCTGCCGCTCGGAGAAGGGGATCGGCGGCAAACGGCCGAGGATTACGTAAAGACCCTTTCGGCCACTAGCGGTTTGCCTCACGTGATGGTCCGGCGGAACATGGAAAAAATCCACTACGCCCTGACTCAGATGGAGGTCATTTTGACCGGTCTGACCCGGAAACTGGATTTCGGGATCGTCGATCGGGGCTACGGCGAACAGCACGGTACCCGGATCGGCCTGTTTCCGATGACCGACGCGTTGGGTTTGGTGATGCCGAGTAATTCTCCGGCGGTCAATTCCCTGTGGTTGCCGGCGATCGCTTTGAAAATTCCCGTGGTGATCAAGCCGGGCCGGGAGGAGCCGTGGACGCCCTACCGGTTGATTCAAGCGTTTTTGGCGGCCGGTTGTCCGGCCGAGGCGTTCGGGTTTTATCCGACCGATCACGAAGGGGCCGACGCGGTTTTGGAGCGTTGCGGGCGAGCGCTGGTGTTTGGCGGTCAAGAAACGGTGGATCGTCATGCCGGCAATCCCGGCATCCAGGTGCACGGCCCGGGATACAGCAAGATTATTCTGGGAGAAGACGAGGCGGATAATTGGCAGGATTATCTGGAATTGATGGCGGCTAGCGCCGTCGAGAACGGCGGGCGCAGTTGCATCAACGCTTCGGCGATCGTGACCCCCCGGCACGGGCAACAGATCGCCGAGGCGTTAGGGCGGCTCTTGGGCCCGATCAAACCGGCGCCGGTCAACGACGAGGAGGCCAAGTTGTCGGGGTTCGCCAATCCCGCCATGGCCGAATACATCGATCGCACGATCGAGGAAGAACTGAAAACCCCGGGGGCCCGAGATTGCGCCGCCCCCTTTCGAAACGGGGACCGCCAGGAACGGTTCGACGGCGGCAACTATTTGCGACCGTCCGTGATCTATTGCGAATCGACCGATCATCCCCTCTACAATCGGGAATTCCTGTGTCCTTACGTTAGCGTCGTCGAAGTTCCCCCAGCGGAAACCTTGGCACGGATCGGTTATTCCCTGGTCGTTACCGCGATCACCAAGGATCAGGACTTTATCGCCCGCCTGCTGGATTCGCCTGAGATCGCTCGCCTCAATCTGGGGCCGATACCGACCATGAAGGTTTCCTGGGATCAACCGCATGAAGGAAATATGTTCGAGTTGCTCTATCGCCGCCGCTCGATCGAGTTCGCCGATGGTTTAGGGCCGAGGTTGGCCGTGGCCTGAGCGAACGGCCGGTTCGTCGGTTGCAAGCGAGTGACATGATAGAGAGTCAGGCAGATCAAGACGGGAAGATATTACCTCGGTTTCAGTCGCCCGCTTTGCCCCGTTTGGTCTACGGCTGCGGGGAAGTCGAACGGGTGGGGGAGTTGGTTCTCGAGAGTCAGGGCCGGCGGATCTTGCTCGTGACCGATCCAGGGGTCGTAGCGGCGGGACATGCGGAACGAGTCGAAAAGTCGCTCAAGAAAGCTGGCATCGATTATGCGATCTACGATCGGGTCCGGGAAAATCCCACTACCGAGGACGTCAACGAATGCGTCGCTGCGGCTCGCCGGGAACGCATTGATTTTTTAATCGGCCTGGGAGGAGGCAGCAGCATGGACACGGCCAAAGGTTGCAATTTTTTATTCACCAACGGCGGCGAGATGAAGGACTATTGGGGAACCGGCAAGGCCACCCTGCCCATGCTGCCTATGATCGCGATACCCACGACAGCCGGAACCGGGAGCGAATGTCAATCGTATGCCTTGATAGCGGACGAGAAGACGCATCGGAAGATGGCCTGCGGCGATACCAAAGCCGCGGCCAAAGTCGCCTTGCTGGATCCGGAGTTGACCCTGTCGCAACCCGCGAAGGTCAAGGCTTGTACTGGAGTCGACGCGTTGGCGCATGCCCTGGAATCGGCCGTAACCCTGAGACAAACGCCGATGTCCCGGATTTGGTCGAGGGAGGCTTTTCGATTGATCGCGCGGTCGTTGTCTCGAGTCTTGTCCGACGGAGCCGACATGTCGGCTCGGGGAGAGATGATGCTGGGTGCCGCTTACTCAGGACTGGCGATTGAAAACAGTATGCTAGGCGCCGCCCATTCGGCGGCCAATCCGTTAACGGCTGATTACGGGATCGTTCACGGCCAGGCCGTGGGCCTGATGTTGCCGCGGGTGATCGCCTTCAATGCCGAATGCCCGGAAGCCCGGGAAATCTATTTGGAGTTGGTTTCGATCGGCAAGCTGTCCGCGGACGAATCGGATCCTGAGTTGTCGATCAGGGAATTGGTCGCCTACGTGGATCGAGTGTTGGAGCAGGCTGAGTTAGCGGTCGATTTGGCGACGTTGGGAGTAGAGGAATCGCGGATTCCCGAGTTGTCTCAGCAAGCGGCGGAACAGTGGACGGCTCAGTTTAACCCCCGGACGGTCCTGGCCGAAGATTTCGAAGGACTCTATCGTGACGCCCTGCGTCCCCGAAACTCGACCGTTCCGTCCGGAACTAAAGCTGAGTCACTCGGGAAATAAATCCCGGATGGGGCAGTGAGTGTCCGGGAAACGTCATTTCCCGGACGTAATCTTCGACCCGGACTCAGACCCGTCAGGCGGGAGTTCGCTGTATTGGGAGGCGAATTCGTCGGTCTTCGCTTGAAAGCGGGGCAGAGCGAAACGGTGTCCCGGTCATAATCTGGCGTTGATTCGCGATAAATTGTCGGCGGCTTGGCGGTCGGCGGCGGCGGAACGCATCCGCGAGATATCGCCCCCGCCCCTGGCTCCATTCGCAGCTACCAGGATTGAGCGTGCGACGAATTGAAAGAGGAGTTGCGGATCGTGATCGAGCTGCGGGATGCCTGCGTGAGTCGGCAAAAACGAACCGCTCGCGGGGCAGCGGTTGAAGGTGCTGGTGATGCCGGTACCCGGCGGCGGGACGGAAGATCATGAAGACGAAGCAGCGCAATCGATCGCGAAATCAAACTGCGCTGTTCCTGAAGCTAGATCGCTGAGATGAAAGGATACAAAAATTCAGCCGAGATATGGTCGCCGAACCAGAAGCGGGGATCACGCCTTGCCGGAACCAAGCGCAAGTTTGATAGCTGATCCGTCCCGCCCTTCATCCGGGCGATGATGTGATCTACGGTGAGGTGTCGCTTCTCGAAGTGCGTGCCGAAACCCTTGCCCTAGATGCGTCGTTGCTATTCGAGACCCGGAACGGCATCCTATGGCCGTGCCTCGGCAAACAGAATTGCTATTGGAGCGACGCTTCGCCCCGTCGGCGATCCCCGCGGTCAACGTGGCCTGCGTCCCGCAGCGGAGTCCCCTCCGGTATCCTGGCGGCAAGACTTGGCTCATCCCGCATATCCGGGCGTGGCTTAAACAGGGCGATCCCCAAGCGAGCCTCGTGGAGCCGTTCGCGGGCGGCGGCATCGTTTCGCTTACCGCCGTCATGGAGTGCCTCGCCAAACTCGCGATCATGATCGACCTTGATCGGGATGTCGCCGCGTTTTGGCGCGCCGCGTTGACGGAGCCGGACGGCATGATCGCACGAATCAGAGCGTTCAGCCCGACCCGCCCGAGCTATTGAGAAATTAGCGGCCAAGGCGCCGCTCGACGCGCTCGATCATGGCTTCCGAACGCTGGTGCTGAATCGGACCCGGCGAGGCGGCGTCCTCGCCCCCGGAGCCGCGCTGACGAAGAACGGCGAGAACGGCAACGGCGTTGGCTCCAGATGGTACCCGGCCACACTGGCGAAGCGGCTCCAGGACATTGCCGGATTCGCCGAGTAGATTTCGTTCTACGAAGGCGACGGCGTGAGGCTTCAGGGACTGCTCGCGGCGAACCCCGCCGCCCGGATTTTCATCGATCCGCCTTACACCGCAGGCGGGAAGCGAGCCGGATCCCGGCTCTATGCGCACAGCGAAATCGCGCACGCTCGGATTTTCGAGACGCTCGCCGAGAGCGGCGCGGATTTCCTGATGACCTACGATTGCGCTCCGCTGGTGGTGGAACTGGTGCAGTCTCACGGCTTCCAGTGCGTCACCGTCCAGATGAAAAACGGCCATCACGTTCGCATTCCCGAACTCGTTATCACGCGGGACCGTTTGTTCTCATGAGCCAAAAGAGGCAAAACCGCTATGGCATCGCGGAGTGGTTTGGCAAAGATTTCCTGTCGCTGAATCCAACCGCCCGGCGGCAGTTGGCAGAGATCGCCCTCAGCAAAAACAAGGAGGACTACCTCGGCTGCCCGTTCAAAAGCATGCAATGCAACAAGAGCGGCGGCGTGTGCTCCATTCAACCGTAGGTAAAACAGAACGGACGGATCGCCAGACGTGATGGCTCGCCCGTTATCGTCTGCCCGGCACGATTCGAACAGGAAGGGATGCTCGTAAAGTGGCTGTCCGAAATCGTCGGGTTCCCTCCCGGCGCCGTAATGATCGCGAAGGAAGTGCCATTCATGTAAAGTACTGCGACCGGCAAACCGGCGGGGAAGATTGATCTGGTGGTAGCATCCGATGCGGAGGCTACGAAATGGTACGGATTGGAAATTCAGGCAGTCTATTTCTCTGGCGGGGGAATGAAAGACGACTTTGAAACGCTTCGTACTGACACTGGCGAATCCGCGCCGTTCCCGGGGAAAAACCGGCGTCCTGATTATCGTTCGTCGAGCGCGAAGCGCCTCATGCCGCAGTTGCAGGTGAAGGGACCGATCTTGCGTCAGTGGCAGTCCAAAATCGCCGTGGCCGTTGACAAGCCGTTTTACGAGAACATTGGCGGCCGGTCCCCCAAGGCAAAACAGGACCTCAACGCTGGAGACGTGATCTGGCTCGTTCCTGAATTACGTGACGGCAAACTCGAACCTTGGCATTGGGAAGTCCTACCGCTAGAGAAGTCATACGAAAAGCTCAAGGCGGCGGAGGAAGGAGAGTTCAGCGAGTTCAAGCGGACCCTGTGTTCGCAGCTCCGCCCGATCTGAAGTCTTTGGTAACGTAACTGCCTACGTATGAGATTTGCTAATTTTTGACCAGAATGACCCATTAGTTCGTGAGTGCCGGTTCCACCCCGGCAAAGTCAGGCGGCCTGCAACTTAACGGCCAGTTCTTTTGCGGAAGTCGCCGCCGCGACGACGGCGACTTGCCAATACGGTTTCTTTCCCGGTTCGATCAGCGCTCGCACCCTTGCCGTTCTTCCCCGGCGCCTTCCGCTGGCGCCGGATTCTCCCCGATTTCTGCCGCCGGTTTTACCGCAGCTTCCAGCGCGTTCCGGTTCGCGTCTGCGACTGCTGCACCGGAACGTTCCCCGGAACGAGTAGCGCTCTCGATAAACCAAGTCTGCAAACTCGGGATCGGGCAAATCAAAGAATTCTCGCCATGCGGTTGCAAAATCCCCTGGCGGAACAGATGATCCAAGAAATGCTTCGGTTTCATTCCGTCCGGCAGCTCCCACCCTTCCTTGTCCGCATCCGCATTTTTCCGAAGAATCTCTCGGGCGTCCATCACCTCGCAGCCGTCCGGCGGGATTTTCCGTAATAAAGCGCCGACCAGAAAAATGGAATCGTCGATCTCCTTGCTTTTCCTCGCGGCGTAACTTTCTTCCCGCCATTCCCTCGCTTGCCGGTTAACGGCGCGGATATTCACCGCATTCAAATCGCCTCGGGTTTTTTCCAGGCCGGCGAACAACGCCGCCGTTTCGGTACGCACATGTTGCGGCCAACCTTCCGAACGCTCCGCGATTTCCGACGCGATTTCTTCCACTTGCCGGTCGTCATGCCCAACCCGGCACCGATCGAACATTTGGGCGACACAGGAACGCACTTCGCCGGACATCAAACCGCCGAGAGTAATAATGTTGCCATGCGTCAGGCGCGGCGACAGCGCCTTTCTCAGATTCTCGACAGTATTGGCCAAGCCGCCGCATACCGTAACGATCGGCAAACCGTGTTCCCCCAAATGAAGTTCCTGCAGGGAAGCCCCGTGTTTTTCCGTAACTTGCTGTGCTTCGTCCACTAAAAGGCAAACCGCCCGGTTCCAGGTTTTCCCGGGACGCAATTTGCTCAAAACCTGAAACTTAGCCGGAAGCGGCCCGGTTTCCCGAGTCACGGAATGTTCCCCGCCCGCCACCTTGCCGACGCCATACGTAACTGTATCCGTTGTCGTTTTCTTTTGTTCCAGTTCCTTCGAGTTCGCCGCCAAAACATGCCCCGCGATTTCCCGCACCAACTCCTCCGGGTTTTCCAACGTGAGAAGCGGAACCCGAATAACCAACGGATCGGATTTCCCGGTCACCCGCACCGCGATATGTTCCAGCAACGAGGATTTACCGGCGCCAGGGGCGCCCCGGAACACGATAATGTGCCCACCCGCTTGTTTCCCGGCGCGGCAATAACCGAGCGCATCCGTGCAATTATCCTGCACGACTCCGAGCTCTTTTTCCCGTCCCACGAAAACCGGCGGATACCGCCGATCCCGCACTCGGGCAAACTGACCAATCAATTCCAAATCGGGACCTTCCGGATATCGCTTCGCGTTTCCACGCAAAAGAGCCGCCAACTTCCGTTCCGCTTCGTCCGTCATCGTTCGTTCCTCGTGCTGCCCTACGGCGTCTCAGATTCCATTTCCCCTCCCGAACCCGCTTCGCTAACCGCCCGGTTCAAGTCGCCGCCGGCGCGTTCCCGTTCCGGGCTTTCCCACCACACCCAACGACCGGAACCGGGCAGTTGCCGCGACAAGCCGCCGGCCTGCACCCCGTCCAGGGCACGCACAATTTTTTCGATATCGTCTTTCACGTAAGGATCCAATTCGACGATATCGTCCGGCAACGTATCGAGAAAACGGTCCGCCAAACGCCGGTGCTCTTCCGGAACGTCCGTCATAACAGAGTAGATGGCGTATATCCAGTTTCGGAGCGGGCGCTTGGTCGCGTGCCGGCTGTCTTGGTAGTTACGGCGAAATGCTTGCGGCAGTCGCGGTGCCAGTACGGGTGCGTCTTACTCGGTGCCGGGCCTTGGTTCTCGGCGCCGCCACAGTGCGGGCAGACCGGCCTGCCGTTCCAGCGTACCCGCTCCAGCCAGCCGTAGCAGGTATCCTCGTCGGGGAACAGCCGGAATAACTCTGTCATACTGATGGTGACAGCAATCCGCTTCTTGTTCGTCATCTCTGGCGTCCTAAGATTCCAGTGCAGATTGTGATACACTCAAAGAAATCAATCGTCAAGTGATTCCGCGGATTTTGCTACCTAATTCCCTTCAGGAGCCTGAGCTGAGTGGCGTAATGACGGTAAGTGCCGGACACCAAGGCACAGACATTGGATGGCTTCGTGGAAGGCCACAGCGAGCCGGCAAGGCAGGTCTATAGGGATGATGTTCGCGGCTATGTCGGGATTGACAGCTTGCCTGAGAGCGTCAATCGCAGCACTGGAGAATATGTCCGGGACAGGGCGCTTACCCATGGCATCGAGAGTTTCTGGGCTGCTTTGGAGTGGGGGCACAAGGGCACGTTTCAAGTTCAGCAAGAAGCGTCTGCAACGCTACGTGGACGAATTCGCCGGGCGTTACAACGCTAGGAACCGCGACCCGCTGGATATGATGAATGACGATGTCTCCGGCATGGTCGGCTGGCAACGGCGCTATGCGGACTTGAAGGCTGACAAGGGACTGTCATGTGGAGCGTGGTCACGAGTGGCACAGTTAGTTTAGTATCTCCGCATAACCATTGTTGATTCACAGGTCGAGAACGGTCTGACCATCTTCTCGACAGAAAACGCTGCGATGGTGCCCGGCGACTGTCTTGTAGTCCTCCCGAAGATACCAAGCGGCGCTGTCGATTTGATATTTGCCGATCCGCCTTGCAACAGCGGAAAAAAGTTCGGAAATTTCATTGATAGCCGGTCGTTCATACCGGAATACGCGGAATGGTGCTCTGAGTGGCTGAATGAGTATATTCGCATTCTGTTGCCTACAGGCAGCAGGCATCTCAGGAGCAGAACCCAGGCGATGCCTGTCATCGATATCTGGCTTCGTGAGCGCTTTCACATTCTGTCCCGGATTGTGTGGACGTATGACAGTTCAGAGGTTCAGGCGCGAAACTATTTCGGTTCTCTGAATGAGCCGATCCTGCATTGCGTAAAGAACAAGAAGGAAGACACCTTCAATGCCGACGACATTCTGGTTGAAGCCAGGACGGGAGCCGTTAGAAACCCGATCGACGATCGCTAAGCGGTTCCCTACCATGCCCCAAAAAGTTCCTGGCAATACTTGGTATGTCCCGCGTGTCAGATACCGGATGCCGGAATCTAAGGAGCTTCCAGCTCTAAAGCCGGAAGCCTTGAGGGAAAGGATCATACTAGCCGGATCAAATGCCGGAGATGTTGTCTTGGATCCGTTTGGCGGCACGTTCCCGACGGGCGCCGTGGCGCCAAGATTGGGACGACCAACAGTTGGAATCGAATCCCAAGCTGAATTCATCGAGATCGGGCTGCACCGACCGAGCCTGGCCGATTACTATGAAGGTGAGAGATTCGCGGTGCCCGAAAAGACGTATCAACGTGCGGAAGGGCGACTTCTGTAACGGGTCCAGTTGAAATCAACGAACCCGACTTGACGCAAGTCATACGTCAGGTGCCGGACGATCGTTTCGCTGATTTGTTACCGGAAATTTTTTTCAGCGGTTCCATTCTCGGATCGTTGAATGATAAAATCAAGTCAGCAAATCGCGGTTCAAAGTCTCGATCATCGGTTGCGAACCTTTTTGCATGGTATGTCGTTGTCGAGGATCACATCCAGCAGGGGGATTTTGACGGTAATGCTGGTGCGCCTTAGGAGGAATCTGAGGGGGTTCAATTCGGTTCCCGGAGGCTTCAAATGAGACCTAAGCCGTTTTTCAATGACCAACTTTTCGGCTGACGAAGCAGGCTTCCGGTCAGGTTGAATTTTCTGAGTTCGGTACCGTTCGATACCCGGTAGTTTCAATCGCCGTTCGCTGCTTCCCCCTCCGGTTGAAGCCCCGGAAGCTCATTCCGGCACGGCCAAACGGGACCGATGCTCTCGGGGCGCCATTTCCCTTGACTCTGACCGGAAACCGGTCGACATTCGGCGGTAGGTCGTCTTCCTGACGATCGGAAATTAGCCAGCTTAGCTCAGTGGTAGAGCAACGGTTTTGTAAACCGTCGGTCGTCGGTTCAAATCCGACAGTTGGCTCCATTCGCCGTCGGTGCCCGGTTCCAACCTGTGGGCGGGCCGCCGGCCCGTCGTGAAAAACCGCTTATGAAGTTCAGTATTTGCAACGAGATTTTCAAGGACTGGGAGTTGGATAAAACGATGCGGTTCGTCAAGGAAACCGGCTACGACGCCCTGGAGATCGCACCGTTCACCCTGGCCAACTACGTCACGGAGATTCCCGCGGAAACCCGCTCCCGAATTCGACGGTCGGCCGAACGGAACGGCCTGGAAATTTCGGCGGTCCATTGGGTTCTCGTACAGGCCGAAGGCATGCACCTGACCCATTCGGACGCCGCCGTGCGCGACAAGACCGCCCGCTATTTTTGCGATCTGGTCGATTTTTGCGCCGACCTGGGCGGTTCGGCGATCGTCGTCGGTTCGCCCAAGCAAAGAAACCTGTTGCCGGGCGTCAGTTTCGATCGGGCCTGGGAATTCGCGAAGGAGGTGTTCCGCCCGTCGATCGCCCGGGCCGAGGAACGCGGCGTCATCGTTTGTTTCGAACCCTTGGCCCCTTCGGAAACCGATTTCATCAACACGGCCGAGGAAGCCGTCCGTTTTACCGACGCCTTCGAGTCTCCCCATTTCCAGATCATTCTGGACGTCAAAGCCATGTGCTCCATGGGGAAACCGGTCCCGGAAATCATTCGAAGCGCGGCCGGTAAGTTCGCCTACTTTCACGCCAACGACGAAAACCTCAAGGGGCCGGGCTTCGGACAGGTCGATTTCCGGCCGATCGCCCAAGCCCTGCGCGATACCGGCTACGACGGTTACGTCTCGGTCGAAGTATTCGACTTCACGGAAGGGCCGGAAACGATCGCGCGGCAGAGCCTCGAATATCTCAAGGCGTCCTTCGCCTGATCCGGCGCTCCTTTCGGGGGACGGCCCCCGCTTCAGTCTTGGCCGGCGTCTCGCTTGTCGATCTGTTCGGCGTGCTGCAGGAAACTCTTCAATTCATGGCGGACCACCGGCAGGAGAACGTAGATGCCGATCAAGTTCGGTATCACCATGGAGAAAAAGAGGGTATCGGAAATCTTCAGTAGATTACCGAGTTTCAAGGAGGAACCGATGACCACGCAGAGGCAAAATCCCAGTTTGTAAATCAAGCTGGCCATCGTGTGGTTGTTGAAGATATAGCCCACGGCCTGCTCCCCGTAATAGGCCCAAGTTATCATGGTCGAGAAGGCGAAGAGCAGGGCGGCGACGGAGAGGACCATCGGAAACCAGGAAATTACCGTTTTAAAGGCCTCGGACGTGCGCCAAATGCCTAAGTCGAAGGACTCTACCAAATCTTGTGTCAGGACCCAGTAGCGAGTTTCTTCCTCGGCCAAGGCCAAGCCGACTCGAGTCCATTCCTCGGTGACCGTGACCTGATTGGTGTTGATCGTCAGGAACGCGAGATTCGGATCCGGAAAGAGAAAGGCCACCGGCTTTTTCGTTCCGGGAAGGAAGAAGTAGGCTTCTTCTTCGTTCCCGTTTATATTGCTCACGAACTTTATTGGGTTGATCACCCAGCCTTCTTCGCCTTCTTCGGTTCGGACTTGGGTCCAATGGCCTTGTTCCTCGGTGATCGTTAAGGGTTTGGTCGAGGACGATCGGATGACCGATACCGGACCATCCATGACTAACGACAAATGATTGTTGGCGCCTTTGAGGTAATGGGGAAGGAATTTGTTTTCGTTTTTATCGTTCACCAAATCGGCGCTCAGCAACCATCCCTCTAGGTTGTTGGTCGTCCTGATCTTGCTCCAGTGTTCGATAATATCCAGTTTGGTTCCCGGTTCCAATTCGACCGGAGGGGCGTCGGCTGTCACGGTTTGATGGGCGGCTAACGGCACGTCTTCTACGCTGGTGTCTACTTTCCACATCCCGGTAGTCACGATGATCAACGAAGTCGCCGTACACACGATGACGGTGTCGGTGAAAGGTTCCAGCAGGGCGACCAAGCCCTCACTGGCCGGTTTTTTGGTCTTGACGGCCGAATGGGCGATCGGCGCGGAACCGACGCCCGCTTCGTTGGAAAAGGCGCCGCGCTGAATCCCGTAGACCAAGGCTCCGAGAAACCCGCCTCCGGTCGCGCCCGGCGTAAACGCGTTGTCGAGGATGATGCCGAAGGCGGCGGGTATTTCGCCGATGTTAATGATCAGTACGACCAGGGACGCCGTTAGATAGATGGCGCACATGAACGGCACCAGAATCTCTGTGACGCGGGCGATCCAGACGATGCCGCCAATGATGACCAAGCCCAGTATGATCGCTACGATCAAGCCGAACAACCAAGCCGTGTCGTGGAAGATGCCGTAGGTTTCGGTGAACAGCATTTGAGCCTGATTGATTTGAAACATGTTGCCCGCGCCAATGGCGCCCCCGATACAGCCGATCGCGAACAGGATGCCCAAGACGAGTCCCAAATCGCCGAATCCCCGTTCTTTCAATCCTTCGCGCAGATAGTACATGGCTCCGCCGTGTACCCGGCCTTTGCGGTCGATGCGGCGATAACGAACTCCCAGCGTGCATTCGCAAAACTTGGAAGTCATGCCGAACAAGCCGTAAACGATCATCCATAAGGCGGCGCCAGGGCCGCCAATGCCGATGGCGACGGCCGGGCCGGCGATGTTGCCGAGTCCCACCGTGGCACTGAGGGCCGTGGACAGCGCTTGGAAATGCGTGATTTGCCCCGGATCGTCCTTGCTGGAATATTTCCCTCGCACCGTGCGCAGCGCCAAACCGACCATTCGTAAATTGATGAATTTGAAATAGCAGGTCAGAAACACGGCGGTAAGGAACAACAGCAAGACGACGATCGGAACTTGGGTGTCGCCGATCTCGATGCCGGCCATGATAACCTTGCCTAATATTTCGGCTATCGGACTTAGCAAGGCATCGATTTTTTCGTCCAGTCCCGGTTCTTCCTGGGCAAGAGCAGGGGAGAAACCGGTTAACGCGAAGAACGCAATAACTCCGAGAATCGAAAAGGCGCGCATTGGCTTTGCTACCTACCGGAAAACCGGAATTTCAACAAGGTAATTATGAGAGATAATCCCAACCGTCCGTTAACGCGTCGGGACTCCCGGCAACGTTTATCGTCTGGAACGCGGCCCGGAGCGGTTCCTCTGGCGGCGGCAGCGTTCCGTCCGGTTTGCGAGTCGCGACCGTTTTTCGGGATTCTGTCTTGCTGGCCGTTAGCTGGGTGCCTCGCCCGGACGGCAAGGCGTTCTTCGGGCTTGGCTCTCAGGTTCTTCGCTTGATCAAGCTACGGGAATATCGGCCTTGACATCCTTATCGCGCCGCTTTTAATCCAGCATGCCTGCCCTTGCCACGGCCGGAGCATGCGGAAATTCTGCCTCGCACGCTTTCCGGCACCGTGACGTAATCGGTCCCGAATCCAGTCGTTCGGCGAATCTGTCCCCAGGCTTTTGCCGGCGGTTCCTGTCGAATTCGGGGAATACACCCTTGTGCCGGGTTCCAGCGAAGCTAGAAGTCCCCGAGCTCGCGGCCCTGAATCACTTCCCTGATTTCCTCGCCGCGGTCTGATTGACGCTCTCCTGAGTCCGATCGATACCGGCGCCATGGTGGCTGTCGTCGGTGAAGACCGGCGCCGTTTCTCCGGTCTGATCTTCCACGAATCTCCGCGGCGTTTTCGCCGTGGTGTCCGGTATGACCTTGGCGGCAACCTCCCTGGTCTCGGGACCCTTGACCCCGGCGATGATCGCCTCGTCCAGCTTTCAGTTTTTTCGGTTTGTGTGCCATGGTGACCGCCTTCGCCGCTGGGGTTTTACCGTAACGTATCCGGCGCCGACGTTAATCGAAAAATGGAGCTTCGGATTTTATTCCCTTCGACTATCGCCCAAGGAGTTTCTTCAAGCTTCAGCGGAAGCAACGGCGGCGGTCAAGATCCGCCGGGCTTCGCCTTCGAAGCTTAACGAGAGCGCGTGCTGCCTCCCGGATGCCGACATCTTTTTCCAGGTTTTCCGGAGGATGCCGATCATTTTCGGTTCGTCCACGCGCCGCAGAAACTTTTCGTATTCGTAGCTCAAGAAGGTCAGGCAGAGGGCGTCTTCCAGCACTTGGGCTTCGTCCGATCGATTCAAGTCGGCTTTCAGATTCAAGCGGCGCACCGTTTCGATGACCGGTCGATCCCAACCGAAGCGTTCCAGAATGGCGGTCGCCGTGTCGGCATGGAATCGTTGCAGCTCCCGCCGCCATCGCAGGTAGCCGGCTCGATCTTTCGGGTAGCGGTCCCGCGGAATTTCCCACCGGCGAATATGCTGGCAATAACTCGCCAGCCGCAGGACGACGGAAGCGTCGGGTTTGAGTTTCAGGGTCCAGCCGGCTAAGCGGCGGGCGTCGATCAATTCGTGAGGAAGGGACTTTCCTTCGACCGTATCCCGCCGGGGGTCTTCGGAGTTGGCTGCTTCGAAAGCTTCGATCGTTCGCCGCAATCGATGGTCTTCCGTCAGGTTGACGCCGTCGGATAACTGGGAGAAGCCGGTCGCCATGAAAAAAAGGTCGGTCGCCGTGAGGTTCTATTCCAGCGTCACGGCGGCGCGGCCGTTCCGTTGCCCGGTGTCGATGAATCCGAATCCGGCGCGGGGCGGAGCGAAGTAGGTCCAGTTGCGAAACCGGGCGGGTTCGTCCTCCGCTCCCGTCGAAGCCAGGTGGTCGAAGCGGTAACCGTTCGGATCGAAACCGAAAACTCCGGCGACGAAATCATTCGATAAACCCTGGAGATCGGGAATCTGAATCCGGGGGGGAGCGAGGAATTGCAGATCGGCCGGTTGCAGCAGCCAGGCGATCAGGGGGCGCCGGCCGGTCGGAGCCGGGACGGGCAGGTTTTGCACCGGGATTTGAATCAGCGAGAGGTCGAGCGGGGATTCGGCGGTGGGCGAGGTGCCGTCCCCGCGAAGAACGGCCCCGGCGCCGATCGTTATCTGGAAACCGGCGACGCCAGGCAGCGTCAAGCTGACGGGCGAAAGGCTGTTGTAGGGGACAGTGGTCGGCGGAGCGGTTAGCGGCAGGATCAATGGGTCTTCGAGCCGGTTGTCCTCGCCTTCGATCAGAAACAGTTCCCTGGTGACGATTGGAGGAGAATCGACCGCCCGGCCTCCTTGCTGAAACGGCCAAAATTGCAAAACGCCCGGTCCGGGACGAAGGTCCGAAAACTGGAAATAGCCGGTCGCTTCGGTGCGGACCGGTCCGTAGCGAACGCCCTCGACGATCGCTTCGACATAGGCTTTTTCGATCGGCTCGTAAAACGGACTGAAAGCGACTCCGGCAAGGGTCGTCTGACGATCCGGTTCGGGATCCACCCCGTAGAGCGAAAAAACGAATTCGGCGTTTTCTTGATCCGGGATGCTGGCTTGCACTTGTTGCCGTCCGGCGTCGGTTCCGAAAAAGAACGACGTCTCTACGAAGCCGGCCGCGTCGCTGCGCAGCACCAAAAAGTTCTGCCCTTGGATATTGCCGCCGCCGGTGAGAACCCGGAAATGGACCTGTTGGCGGCTCAAGGGATTGACTCCGTCGCTGACCCAAAGGCGCAGGGGGTGGGGAGCGAAGGTCCAGGTTTCGCCTTTTTGGTTGTTGCCGCCGACGTGGTGCAACTGTCCGGGGCCGAGGGGCCGGGCCGAAGCGGCGAAAAGCATCGTGCCGTCGATATCCCGGCTAGACGCGCGCAATAGATAGTTTCCTTCTCCGGCCAAGGCGCTCAAGCGCCAATGCATCCGGGCGTAGCCTTCCGCATCGGTCAGGGAGACGGCGCTTCGCTGCGCCTGGTCCGTCGGCGCCGACGCGACGGCCCCCCGATTGCCCAGCACTTGAAACCGAACCGGTTTGCCGACGATGGGTCTTTGATTCGGTCCGAGGATTTGAACGGCGACCGGTTCGTCCAACCATTGGCCGCAATCGCCCGTTTGACGATCGCCGGATATCTTGATCAAGCGGAACGCCTTCGGTAACTGACGGGTAATTGACAGTTCTAGTACGGTATCGTTGCCGACCGCGTCGCTGGCTTCGATTTTGATCTGGTTTGGCCCCGGTTCCAAGGCGACCGGTTCGCTCAAGAACGAGCCGTTGATCCCTTCCCCGAAATATACCGAAGCGGCGATGCCGTTGACCCGGACGTTCAAGCCGAATTGCCCGCTCAGGGCGTCGCCGACGGCGCCCGCGAGGGAAATCGTTTCTTCGACGGTACTCTTCGCTTCCGGCAGGGAAGTGATTCGGACGATCGGACCTTCCTTATCCTGCAGGACGTGGAGGGGAATCAGACCGGTCGGAGTGTCCGTTTCGTCGAACCCGGTGAGAAAAAAACTCTGGGCACGATTCGGGAGCAGGGGCATCTCTACCGTGAAGTTTCCCTTCCGGTCGGCCCGCGTTTCCGCCAAGCCGTAGGCGTGATGGATTTGAATTCGGGAATTCGGAACGGCGATGCCTCGGAACGGATAGAAATCCTGATTGGTGTACGGCTCTTGAGCCAGCAGCCGGGGGTTGAAAATCACGTTTTCCAAGGGAGAGCCGACCACGATGAGCAAGGCCAGTTGATTTACGTCGTCGAGAGTGATGATGCCGTCGCGGTTCAGGTCGGCCAACGCGTGCCGCGATTGATCCAACAGGTTCCGGCCGTTGATATGATCCAGAATAGCGACTACGTCGTGGATGGTGGCAATTCCGTCATTGTCCAGGTCGCCTAATTTGGCGGCGGCGGTCCGAGTGACGGGAAGCGTGACCAGCAAGACGAAAAGCAACAGCTGAAAGCTTTGCCGCGAAAGACGTCTGAAGGCGTTCCGGGGCGGGTTGACCATCGTCGCAGTCATCTGCCGGTTGGGGGCGCTTCAAATCGTGCGAGCCGGCCGGGTTCCTGGCGACGGTTCTTCGAGGTAAAGTCGAGGGGAGGAGCCGAATCGAATCCGCGGCTCGCCAACCCGGTCGCTCTGGAACCTTCGGTGGCCAGTAGCGGAGTAGGGTGGTCGGAGAAGGTCGGAGCTTCCGGGATTCCGGGAGTTTCCGGCCGGAAAGAGACCGTGAAGAGCGGACTGCCCGGAGCCAAGGTCACGCCACTCAGAGTCGGATCCGTCCAGGCGAAACTCAAAATTCCTTTCCCGGCCGGGAAGACTCCGAAATGATGAGAGGAAAGGGCGGGCAATCCCTGGGGATGGAACCGATCGAAGGTCAATTCCTCAGGATTCCATTTCAAAGTGAACTGCAACGAGGTGAGATTCTGAACCCCTGGTCCGGTTCGGATATCGATTCGGGGCCGCCGGTTCGATTTCCGAAAATCCAGCACGAGTCCGGTCGATCGGATTCCGGTTCCGAGGGGCGGATAGTAACGGACTTCGTTTTGGTTCGGCGGCGGATCTTCGAGAACTTCGCCGGTCCAGTCGCCGTCAAGGTCGCCCAGTTTTACGCCGATAAAATCCTGACCGGCGAGATCTTTGGTCGGATTGGACAACTGAAGGTAACGGATCGAATCCCAGGGTTTCGTTTCGTCGGGAAATTCGATGCTCGCTGGCACGAGGTCGAACAGCGGTTGATCCGGGACGTACCGCTCGGCGAGGCCTAGCACCAGGCGCCGGACGAGAGCGAGGTCGTTCTGATCGATCCCGCTTTGACGGTCTACGTTGGCGGCGAGCAGTTGCCAGGGCGAATCGAGAAGTTGTATCTGTTGGAGGTGCCTTCGCAGCAGCAAGATGTCACGCACGGTGACTCCCCGGTTGGCCGGGGTGTCCGAGGATTTTTCCAGATAGAGCAACACCGGAGTTTGCGACGGGAACTGGACTCGATAGCGGCCTTGGTCGTCGCTGACGTGATCTTGGATGATACCGCCGCGAATCTTGATCGTCCCGTCTGGAATGATGCGGTCCTCCCGGTAGTAACGAGCCTGTCCGGAAATTGTGATCTCGTTCGGAATGGCAACGATGGACAAGGTGCCGAATTGGGTTTTTCCTACGAGTTCGTTGGGGAAAGTCGAGGGGCCGGCCAAGATCAGATTGCGCAACTCGATCCTGGTTTGGATTTCCTCGGAATCCTCGTCGATCACGAGATTCAAGCGCGCGATTTCCCGGTTGGGCAGGGATTGCGAGCCGATCGAATAGAGCACCAGGCGTTGGTGGCCGGCCGTCAGGTGATTGGCTTTGACCCGTAATTCCTCGTCCAACCCCGAGCCGACTTCGACCGAAGCGACGATGAACGATTCGGCGTCGTAACGGATATCGAATTGAAGGCCGATCAAGGAATCGTCGGACTCGAGCAGGATGGGGATATTGGCTTGTTTCCCGGGATGAGAAACCTGGTTGCCGACCGTAATGGTAGTTTCCGAATGTACGACCCAGACGTGGAAGAAGACCAGCGTTAACAGCAGGCAGCGAAGTCGCTTTCCGAGGCTGTCACGACGTGTTTTCGACGGCAGGGCGGCTGGTAGCGATATAGAAAGTGGCATGTCCCGGAATAACGGACCGTGAACGGTCAACCGGGCCGCATTGTAGGAAAATAGACTGGCGACGTCAAAGGCGCTACGGCGAAAAGCAGGATTTTCTCACGCTAATCACTGTTGGCCGGGGTAACCGGATTTAGGTCCGGTTTCGCTTTTTCTCTCGCCCTTGAGACGCAACCTTAAAAAAGTTCATCGGCTAGGGAATTTTAGCGTGAAAAAGTCCTGGGCGCAAAGGAGCCTCTCCGGTCACAGGGCAAATTCGCCGGGAGCATCGGGTTGAAATCGACCCGATCGGTACGGCGTCTCGCCGAGAGGCGGTTGCCGGAGCGAGACGCCTTTGAAGCGAAACCGGGCGGATAGGTTCACCAAAACCGAACGGCAAATTCCCGAGGATAGACGCTGGCAGTTCAATCTGGTGATTGGGACGATTTCGAATTAAACCCTTTGTCGGAAACGGTCGATTGGTCCGCAACTTAACCTCGTTTGGAAGCCACTTTCTTTCTTTTGGGTTTGGCCTTCGGCGGCGAGTCCGCCAAGGCGGCCTGAGCGGCTGCCAACCGGGCGACCGGAACTCGGAAAGGCGAACAACTGACGTAATCGAGTCCCGCCCGGTGGCAAAACTTGACGCTGTTGGGATCGCCGCCGTGTTCGCCGCAGATGCCCAATTTGATATCAGGCGAAGTCGATCGGCCCTGTTCGATGGCTATTTCCAGCAATCGTCCCACGCCCTGTTGATCGATGCTGGCGAATGGATTGGATCCCAGGATATCGAGTTCTTGGTAATCGGGCAAAAACGTTCCCGAATCGTCCCGGCTCATACCTAGGGTCGTTTGGGTCAGGTCGTTGGTTCCGAAACTGAAGAACTGGGCGTGTTGCGCGATTTCGTCGGCCGTCAGGGCGCCTCGGGGCACTTCGATCATGGTCCCCACCAAGTACTGGAACTTGGTTTTCTTTTCTTGGGCGACTTCCTTGGCCACGCGATGGATGATTTCGATTTGCAACTCCAGTTCCTTGGCGAATCCGACCAGCGGCACCATGATTTCCGGCCGGGTCGGTTTGCCCTTCTTTTGCACGTCTGCCGCGGCTTCGAACAAAGCCCTCGCCTGCATTTCGCTGATTTCGGGATAGACGATGCCTAGCCGGCAACCGCGATGCCCCAGCATGGGATTGAACTCGTGGAGGTCGTGAACCCGTTTGGTGATGGATTCCACTTTGAGATTGAGTTCTTCGGCCAATTGGCTCTGAGCGGCGTGGTCGTGAGGCAGAAACTCATGAAGCGGCGGATCGAGCAGGCGCACCGTCGCCGGCCGACCATCCAGGGCTTGGAAGATTTTCCGGAAATCGTTGCGTTGGTAAGGCAGCAGTTTTTTGAGCGCCTTCTGGCGGTCGTCCACCTTTTCGGCCAAAATCATTTCCCGGACGGCGTTGATGCGGTCTCCTTCGAAGAACATATGCTCCGTGCGGCAGAGGCCGATTCCGGTGGCTCCGAAGGCGACGGCGTTTTTGACCTGTTCGGGCGAGTCGGCGTTGGTGCGCACTTGGAGCCGGGTAGCTTGTTCGCACCAGTCCATGAGTTGCGCGTAATTCTGGTAGGCCTTCCTTCTTTTCAGTGCGGTCTTGCGGTGTACCAGCACCTGAATGATTTCCGAGGGCGCGGTTTTGACTTGGCCGCCGTAGATTTCCCCGGAAGTGCCGTCGATGGACAGGTAGTCGCCTTCCTTGAACGTATCCTTTCCTGCCGAGACGGTTTTGGCCGCGTAGTCGACGTGAATGTCGGCGGCGCCGCAGACGCAGACTTTCCCCATTTGACGGGCTACGAGAGCGGCATGGGAACTGACGCCGCCGCGGGAGGTCAGGATGCCTTCGGCGGCGATCATGCCGCGCAGATCTTCCGGCGAAGTTTCGACGCGAACGAGCAAGACCTTTTGCCCGTCATCGGCGGCTTCCACGGCCCGGTCGGCATTAAGGTAGATCTTTCCGGATGCCGCTCCGGGACCGGCTGGAAGTCCCCGGGCGATGATCTTGGTCGTCTTGAGCGCCTTCAGGTCGAAGATGGGAGCCAACACTTGGTCCAACTGTTCGGCTGGCACTCGATTCACCGCCGTTTGCCAGTCGATTAGTTTCTCTTTGACCATTTCGCAAGCGATGCGGACCGCCGCCATGCCGGTCCGCTTGCCGCTCCGGGTTTGGAGCATGAAGACCGTTCCGTCTTCGACGGTAAACTCGAAATCCTGCATATCGGTGAAATGGGATTCGAGCACTTGGCAAATCCGTTTGAGTTCCCGGTAGGCGTCGGGCATGGCCTTTTTCAGGTCGGATACCGGTTGGGGCGTTCGCACGCCCGCTACGACGTCTTCGCCCTGAGCGTTGATCAGGTATTCGCCGTAGAAGACTTTTTCGCCGGTTGCCGGATCTCGGGTGAAAGCGACTCCCGAGCCGGATTTTTTTCCGGTATTGCCGAAGACCATGGCCTGCACGTTGACGGCCGTGCCCCATTCGGCGGGAATGTGGTATTTGCGGCGGTAAACGATGGCCCGATCGTTCATCCAGGAACCGAATACGGCCCCGACGGCTCCTTCGAGTTGCTTCCAGGGATTGGTCGGAAACGCCTTGCCGGTGCGATCCTTGACCAGTTTCTTGAATCGGTTGACCAACTGTTTGATCGCTTTGTCGTCCAGCAAGGTGTCGTCGACTTCTTTCTGTCCCGGAAAGAGTTCGCCTTTGAGTTTTTCGATTTCCGCCTCGAAGGGATCGTGATCTTCTTCGGGCAGTTTTTGGACCCCCATCACGACGTCGCCGTACATTTGGATGAAGCGTCGATAGCAATCCCAGGCGAATCGGGGATTGCCGCTGGATTGGGCCAGGGCCGTGGCCGTCTGGTCGTTGAGTCCGAGATTGAGAATGGTGTCCATCATGCCGGGCATCGAATCGCGAGCTCCGGAGCGGACCGCCACCAACAACGGTTTTTCCCGGTTGCCGAATTCCTTGCCGAGGATGCGTTCCATTTTCCGGACGCCTTCTTCCATCTGCTGGCGCAACTCGGCAGGATAGCGGCGGTTGTTCGAGTAATAATGGGTGCAGACTTCGGTGGAGATGGTGAATCCCGGCGGAACGGGAAGCCTGATTCGGGTCATTTCCGCGAGGTTGGCTCCCTTGCCGCCCAGCAGAGCTCTCATGCCGGCGTTGCCGTCGGCCTTGTTTTTGCCAAAGGCGTAAACGTATTTTTTCGGCTTGGAACTCGAAGCCGTTTTGTCAGATTTGCTCTTTAATTTGGCCATAGTCAGTCGGAGATCGCTTGTCAGCGCCAGTCAGGACGAAGAAAACGCCGACCAACGAAAAAGCGAGAGGGGTTTCTATCTAGGGATTTGGGGGGAGTCAACGATCAAGTTGCTAATTCGCTGGGTTTTCTCCCGCTGAGGGATGCCGACCGGGTATCGCCGCTTGATCGCAGGGGATCGCTCCGATGGCGCACCAAAGGGCTCGGAGCTTGGGGAGAGGAACGAACCGTTACCGTATTTTTGCTGCTTTTTCCCGTTAGAGCGAACGGTTCAGGGCTTTTTCTGAGGGGAGAGCCGGAGTTTTTGCATTTGGCGGGGATTGATCCTCGGCGTTTGAGCGTGAAGTTCCAGGGATGGGACATGCGGTCGCCCGGCGCATGGAGGTTCGAGTGATCCGGGGGATATTGATTTGAGAACGGTGGTGCCTGGTAGCCTGGCATCCGTAGAAGATCGTGGGATTGCGGTTGTCAATACGATGTCCCGGTATTTGGAGTCGTTCGTTCCCCGGGATCCGGCAGGGAAATCGGTCGGGATCGATTGCTACGGATCGACGGATTGCAATTACGCCAACCACGGGAATTTTCGCATTTTCGTCTTCGCCGATTTGCTCAGCCGTTATTTCCGTTACCGGAATTACGACGTGACGCAGGTGATGAACGTGACCGACGGGGAGGGCAAAATCATTGCGCGGGTCAGCGAATCGAGAATCCCCTTGCGGGGAATACCCCGGGAAGAACCTAGCGGCCTTTTTCGAGGATTTGGACGCGTTGGGTTTCCGCCGTCCGGATCATTCGCCGCGAGCGGTGGATGATATTTCCGAGATCATCGAACTGATCGCTCAACTGATGGCCAAGAGCGTCGCCTGACAGATGAACAGCTCCGTGTATTTCGGTATTCAACGTTAACGGGATCAGGGCAACGGCTACGGCAAATTGACGAATCTCGATTTCGACGCCCTTCGTCCCGGTCGCCGAGTAATCGTCGACGAATACGAAAAAGGCGATCCAGCCGATTTTTCCCGGTGGAAAGCTCGGGCTCCGGAAAACGGGGAGATCCTTGGAGAGAGCACCTGGGGCGAGGGGAGACCGGGTGGTATATCGAACGCAGGGCCATGGGCATGGCCGTTTTGGTTCCCAGTTTCAACCTGCATTTGGGGGGGGCGAGGATTTGGTTTTCCCTCATCACGAGCACGAGACCGCGCAGAGCGCAGGCTGCGGAGCGCAAGCGCCGGGCGAGCCGTTTGTCCGCTATTGGCTTCACGGAGCCCCCTTGGTGGTCGAGGGGCGTAAGAGGTCCAATTCCTTGAACAGTTGTTTCACGTTGCGGGATTTGAAAGCGAAAGGTTCTTGCGGCCGGCCCGTCCGGTTCGTCTTTTCTTCCACTCATTATCGTGAGATCGACAATTTCACGATTGATGGCTTGTGCGCCGGTCATTCCGCCCTCAAACGAATTGACGCCTGCCGGGACCGGTTGGAGTGCACCGCGAGGTAGGAAATCACGACCGAACCCGCCCCGGCTCTGCTCGAGGGTTTCGAACGGGTCACGGATCAGGTTTGAATCTATCGTCTGTTTGGGCGGCGGTGTTTGATTGGAACCGGGAGATCAACCGGCGACTGGATAGCGGATTGAGTGCCGTGGCCGAGCACCTGCCGGTTTGGTAACGAATTGAATTTGTACTGAGGATCGGGCACGAGCATGTCGAACCGGAGGTTGTCGAAGATCTTCGAAATTTACTGGAAGAACGTCGCCGGGCCCGACGGCCGAAGGATTACGGGCGGGCGGACGAGATTCGCGATTTGCCGGCGGCCAAGGGCGGTACCGTCGAGGATATGCTGCAAAGTGTTCGTATCAAACGGACTTGAAATGATTCCGGTCTTCGGATACTCTCCGCCTAGGAGTCGGCGTGAAGAATTATATGGGATCGTTGCCAGGGTTCGTCTTGCTGTCAGGCTTGGACGGACCGGACGTCGTTCAGTCTCTGCCGCCGTTGCCGGGCGAAGATGTCGCTCCGGTTGCGACTGGCGTGCCGAATCCCTTGCGCTCTCCGGAACTGGCTGGATTGCCGCCGGTCGCCAAGCCTTCCGTCCCGCGTTCCGGGAAGAAGGCCATTCGGTGGTGGTTGCGCGAGAACCCGGCGGGACTTCGGTGGGGAACGCGGGTGCAGGAAAATACTCAAGGAACCGGAATTGACTGACATGCATTCGTCGGCGACCGATTTTTTTTGCTGGGCGCTTGCCGGAGCGAATTGGTGGCTTCGGTCATCCGTCCGGCGTCGGAACGGGGCGACATCGCATTGCGCGACCGTTTTTCGGATTCGACGTTCGCTTACCGCTTCGGCCGGGAGTTACCTGCGGGACAACTGCGATCAGCCATTGATTTATCGACGGGCGGGTTGGTTCCGGACGCTGTCATTTACCGGGACATGCCTCGGGAGTCGATCTCGGCTCGGGGCCGCATTTGCAAGTTGGCTGGGATGGTCGGTCCTCCGGACCGAATCGACCAATCGGGGGAGGCTTTTTCTTCGCCGGGGCGACGAGGCCTGTCGGCAGCTTGTCGGAAGGCATCCGGGCCGGATTCACGTGGTCGGCGGTCGCGGCAGCGTCGAAATGGTTGCCCGGGACGTTCGGGACACTGATACGGCAGGCCGGATCGGGATGGCAGTTCGAAGCGGTGAAACCATGATTTCAGCGGTCAGGAATCAATTATTTCTTGCCGGAAGGTTCTCAAGCGGCCGACCGGAAGATTGTGAAATGGACGAAATATGTGTTTTCACCTATTGCCTTGGGGCAAAACTGGGAAGAGTTAACAGAAGCTTTACTAGACCATGGCTTGAGCGGAGGTCCGATATTAGGTCCTGGCGTCGAGGCTAGGCGAATCAGATAGGAAGCGAAATGCAAGATCTAACCAACAAAACAAGATAGGCAAACAATGAGCGCTAATTTCCCGAAACCAAAAGATTATCCGGCCTTGCTAATAGATCAAAAAAAATTAATTATAGGATTGATTCTGTATAAATCGGGAGTTTTGACCTTGTTGACGTTATTCCTGTTGCTGTTCGGCGAAATTGACGAGGATATGTTCAACAGAGGGTTGCAACGCTGGCCCAGGGACGGCGGGCCAATTTTCTTAAGTCATTTCGCCACTTGGGATACGCCTCATTATTTGTTTCTCAGCGAAGTGGGATACCAGAAAGACAGTCCATCGTGCGACTTTTATCCTTTATGGCCGCACCTCGTGAAATGGTGCTCGGTGGTTTTCGGAAACAGCCATTTACTTTCCGGAATCGTGTTATCCAACGGGTTTTCAACTTTGGGAATCGTGATGTTCCATCAAATGATCAAAGAAAAAATAGATCGGCATACGGCGTTTTGGGCTACGGTCGTTCTGTTATCTTATCCGGGATCGTTATTCTTTTTTTTCCATCATACCGAATCGTTGTTTTTTTGTTTATTAATGATTTTTTGTTGGGGCTGGCACCGTCAGAAAATGTATTTGGTGGCGCTGGCAGGTTTATTGTTGCCGATGACTCGGGCGGTAGGGGTTTTTTGCGTCGTTCCGCTTGCTTGGGGAATTTGGAACAGATCCAGGAGCATCAGTTGGATTTTGATGTTGGAATTGCCGATATTGGGATGGGGCGCCTATTTTCTTTGGATGCAAATACTGACGGGTAATCCCTGGGAAGGTTTCGACGCTCAAAAACATTGGCCAGTTAATTCGATAGGAAATCTTTTCGATCCGGTACGTTTCATCGAGGTGTTATTTAGTCCGTCGTTAATACACGGTTATTACGGATCCTTAATCGATCGCATCTGGTTCGTATTTTTGTTGTCGATGCTGCCGCTCGTATGGTTAAGGGATCGAGAATGGTTTTGGTGGGTAATTATGCTCGGCGTTATCCCAGCGGTGCTTTCTCATTTCGTGTCGTTTACCAGATATATGACCATGGCGTTTCCGTTATACACGGTTGTCGGCTGGTATCTAGCGAAACATGTTCCGTTATCTTTCCGTTGGGTATTCGCCGGCGGGTTGATATTAATGCAAGCCTGGCTGCTGTGGCGTCATATGAATTTTGATTGGGCAGGGTAAGGTCGCACTATCATGGCTGCTGGTTTAAAAACGATCAATCTTACTTTGCCGGTATTCAACGAAGCGAGGATCCTGGAAAAAAGCGTCGCCGATATCCTCACGTGTCTCCGGTCCTTAGACTTGGCTTATGAGGTATGTATCGTCGATAACGGCTCCGTGGATGAAACTTTGGAATTGGCAAAGAGATTGACTTCGGCTTATTCGCAACTTTCGGTTAAATCACTCGTAAAGCCCGGACGGGGGAGGGCGATTAAAACGTCATGGTTATCGTCCGACGCAGAAATTCGATGTTACATGGATATCGATCTGTCTACAGAATTAAGTTGTTTGGCCGATCTGTTGTCGCCGCTAATAACCGAGGAAGCCGATATTTCTATTGGGTCGCGCCATTCATCAAATTCGGCAGTCGTTCGAAGTCTTAAGCGGGAATTGATTTCACGGATTAACGTTTCGGCCACCAATTTTATAACCGGTCTTGCTCAAACCGATTTTCAATGCGGTTTTAAAGCTTGTTCCCGGAACGCGGTTGAAAAACTACTTCCGATAACTCAGGATAACGATTGGTTTTTTGACACTGAGTTATTGGTTTACGCTAGTTATTATGGTTTTCGGATTCATCAGGAACCGGTGCGGTGGAAAGAAGATCCCGATTCCCGAGTTAAAATCATTTCCACTGCCATTCATAATTTACGGGGACTTTTTCGGATCCGTCGTTGGATCAACGAACAATCTTTTTCAATGAAATGATTTTTTTACGCATATGAACCAACCAGTTAATTCACGTAGTTTCGGTATTGCTCGTTCCAATGCGATCGCTAACGGTAAAGTTGGCTTACAAGGCATAACTTTGCTTGAGCTTTTGGTCGTTATCGCTATTATTGGAATATTGGCGGGGTTGTTGCTGCCGGCGTTATCTCGTGCGAAACAAAAGGCCCAGACGGTAAGCTGTTTGAACAATCTAAAACAAATTCAGGCAGCTTGGATCATGTACGTCGACGATTATCTCGGTCGGTTTCCCGATAATACCGCTTTTAATCAACCTCATTGGTTATGGCGCAGCGAAACGAATAGCTGGATTGGTCCTAGCAGCGCGTTATACGATATCGACGATCGTAATATCCGACTCGGTTTATTCTACCGTTTAGGATACTTGCAATCAGTAGAAATTTACCGCTGCTCTTCGGATAAAAGCAAAGCCGTTCAAGGACCGGGACGGGATATTATTAATTTTTCTCGAACGAGAAGTTATGCGATGAACGGAACGTTGGGAGGTCGAAAAAAGGAAGTTCAACCGGTCATTATTAAAGACGATAATATCCCGTATCCTTCGAAGTTGTTCGTGTTTATTGATGAGCATGAGGATAGTATCGATGACGGTCATTTTTTGGTTTGGCCGTTTCCGGACGATCGTTGGGTCAATTTACCTGCCGGTCGACATGGACAAACCGGCACGTTATCATTTGTAGACGGCCATGTTGAAAAATGGAAGTGGTCAGCCCCGAAATCCTTTTCTGATAAAGAAAGTTATTGGAAGCATGCAAATGGCGACGATTTATTAGATTTACGCAAATTGCAAAACGTTGATTTTATGTTTTCCGACGTAGATAATTATCAGCCCCAAGATTGAACCATTTTGATTTAATAATATTTCATTTTGAAATCTGATGGGTTCGAGATATTATTTGTTTTTAATGACAAATAATTTTTGCGCATCGTGAAATATCTTATTTTAATTAGTGGTTTCGTATTTCTTTTACAACGATTGCTCCGATTGGAAACAATTGCAGTTACTTATGGCGGCAGCGCTTCAAGCCGAAGCGCTGCCGGGTCAAATTAGTTTTATGGGTAAGTGAGTGACTACGAGTGCCGGAACTTGAGTGAAGTTCGATTATACTTTTTAAAGTTAGATTCTGAAGTTGTCTCTCCGGCCTCAGGACGCAGGTCGTGGACTTATCTCAAGGTGTGTGAGTAAACCCTTGCAAGCTAGCAACAACCTTTTTCCGCAGGTCCGCTAGCGCTCAAACGTGTACCAACGAATATTGATGGAATTCGTGAATATCAGTCGATGTCGTACACCTGACATTTCAAACTTCATGTGTGAAAAGATTAGACCTCTAGACAACTGAAAAATCTGTCATTTCGCTGATACCGGATAACTTTGGTGGAGGGAGGAGGCTTGCTTGGCTTGAAGGTGTATTGAGTAATAGCAAAGACAAGGCCTGAGGGAAGAGGGAGAAGAGGTAAGGAACCTTGTTTCTTCGCATATTGCCGTATAGCAATGAAGACTATGAAAGTCTCCCGGCTTTCGTTGTCAGTTTCACCCTTCTTATGTCCTCCAAGATTTCCGCTAAACACAGCTGGCGAAAACAGATAGGCTTCAAACGCTCGCAGAATTTCTTCATCATACTCATCGAACTACCATTCAAGATGTCGGAAAGCATGGACGCTCCCGCGACCCTGGCAGTATAGCGTTCCGGATTGAGACTCAATAACTCCATTCCCATTTGGAATCGATTACGCAAAAGGTTCTGGTCTGCGGTCAAGCAACGCCATCTAGCAAGGCAAAGCCCAATGCCTCCGCCAATAAGACCAAGAATTAGAATTACAACGCGGATTGCCTTCGAATTTTCTACAATCCAACACCACATTGGTAGTCTATCCCGTAAGCCAAATCACATGCATGCACGCGCTCGTACATCTCGAATGAACTCACCGACATTCCAAAGCCATGCGCACTGGTCATTCGTATAGGTCTTTTGAATCGACTGCGGTACCACCAATTGCAGGTCTGAATTCGCCATTTGACTTGTCTGCAGTTCAGAAATCCCCGGCTCAAGCGTGAGAAGATGCTTCCTTGGAATTTTCGACGCTTCAGCCAAAACTTGCCTCCAACGATCCTTGCAGCTCGACTTCGCGCCGAGCATGGTCAGGTACGCATAGCCAGCTTCAGGAGCAGCTCGGTATGCTTCTTCGCTCGGGAACAGGAAATCCGGTCGTTGGTTGTTCTCGGTCACGGCCCCGCGAGCATAGGCAATCTCATGAGCACGGAACACCGCTTCTAGGTGGTGCTCCAGAGACTGCCCCATACGCGACTTCCTCCGATTCTGGACACTCAACGAGAACCGAATGAATCCGTCCACATCAGTCGCTCCGCTCTCATCGTGGAATCCTTCGTCAAGGCGTGTCACAACAATTTTGCGTTCAAGACGCCGGAACAACGCTTCTTCGTGGCTAAGCCACGTAACAAGGGCCAAGTCAGGGTCATCCTCGGCCCGCACTTCGGGCAGCGTAAGGCGGGCGAGATCCGAAAACTCCACCGTCTTCGGAAACGCCACGCCAAATTGGTCGATGATCGCGTCGAGCCTGTCCGCCTCCGGTTCCTCGAATTCGATGCCGATCTCATCGAGGATGAAACGTGCGGCAAAGTCCAATTCCGGCTCATCGTCGGTGACCTCGCGTGACACGAACGAACGCCCCATTGGATTCAGGCCGAAGAGCCAAGAGAGCTGCCGTTTGCTGGTTGAACCGTCCGATGCGACGATGAAGTAAAGCAACCCATCGTTGGTCATCGCCAGAAACAGCGTATCGCGCTCCCGCATGGCCTCCGTCACGGGATTGGAAGGATAGTAGAGACGCCATTCCGCCGCGCGTGGCTTCTGCTCGCGCGCATTGTAGTGGGTCGCCGACCCTTCAGCCGTGAAGCCGTCTTGATCTTCTCCCAGCCAGACGTAGATGGCCGGAAACCGCCGATGCTGATCTTCGCCAAGAAATTGACGGCGCATTTCTCGGGTGGTGCCTACTTCATGCTGATTGGACACTACGGGCTCAGCATCCACCGCGCTCAGACGCTTTACGCCGACGCCGGCGAAGTAATCACGCAGCTGCCCGCGTCTCATCACCGCTTAACCTCATTTCCGACTCGTCAGACTCCAGCCACACTGCACAGCTGTCTGCCACTGCCTCGATGGGGAGACGTGACCGCCCCTTGAGTGCGCATTCCCAGATCGTAGCTACACGCCATTCACCGTCCGCCAAAGCCAAGATGTGTTTGTGGTCGCGAGCAACGTTCGAACTGATTTTCTGTCGCCAGAATTCACTCCGCGTCTTCGGCCACTTGAACAGGTGGCAGTCATGGCCGTGCCAGAAACAACCGTGGACAAAGATCACCGCTTTGTGCTTCGGCAACACGAGATCAGGTTTTCCGGGCAGGTCCTTACGGTGAACGCGAAACCGGAACCCAAGGCGATGCAATGCAGACCGGATTGCCTTCTCCGGTTTTGTATCCTTGCCTCTGATCCCCGCCATCATCCGACGGCGCACATCCGGCGTTACGGTGTCGGCAGCCATGGATCAGATGGCTACGCTCGGTTCCGGAAACAGAAACTCGTTCTGGCGTGCGGAGAATAGTTCGCGGCCATCGAGTGCGAGCAAGTCCGCGATATGCGGCTTCATGAGTTGGGCCACCGCTCGGACAACCGGCACGACCACGGCGTTGCCGAACTGGCGATAGGCTTGGGTGTCCGACACCGGAATCCTGAACTCCGTCCCGCCCGGTTTCTCGAAACCCATCAATCGCGCACATTCCCGAGGGGTCAGGCGACGCGGACGTTTACCCTTTAGTTTGACCAGTATCTCCGATCCATCCTTGTAGTAGCGGGCAGACAGGGTGCGCGTCACATCATCCGGGCCGAACACGGAGTATCCGAACCCGTTGCCCGCGCTTCGGTGTTTCTTCTTGTAGTCCTGAAGGTAGTTCCACAGATGTCTCGTGAGCGTGTACTTCGCTTCGACCTCCATATCGAGGATCGTTCGGAGAGTTGGTCCTCGTCCACTCGGGATGGCCAGTTCGTCGAAATCGAAGGCCGTCCGCTCTCGAAAGCCGACCATGAAAATCCGTTCGCGCTTCTGCGGAACCCAAGGCGAGGAGTCCACGACACGCGTGCGGACATGGTAGCCCAGTTCATTCTCAAGCGCATGCATGATCGTTGCAAACGTTCGGCCACCATCGTGCCGTTCCAGGTTCTTCACGTTCTCCAGCAGAAAGGCCTGCGGCCGATGATGGCCGATGATCTTCGCCAGATCGAAGAAAAGCGTCCCCTGCATATCGCACAGGAAGCCATGCGGACGACCGAGCGCATTCTTCTTCGATACGCCTGCAATCGAAAACGGTTGGCACGGGAACCCTGCAAGCAGGACGTCGTGCTCTGGCACTGTCTCGGGCTTCTCTGCGTATGGGCAAATGTCGCCGGCAAATTCGTGATCACTGTCAGCCGACTCCGGGAAGTTCGCGGTGTAGGTCTCCTTGCAGAAGCGGTTCCACTCCGACGTGAACACACAACGCCCGCCGATTTCCTCGAACGGGAGGCGCAGCCCACCGATCCCGGCAAAGAGGTCGATGAAGCGAAATCCGCCCGACCGGTCCGCACGGCAGCGCGCGTTGGCGATCACGCGCAGCCTGTCAATTTTCAGCCGGTCGACACGCTTCCTCTCGCCATTGAGGTAGCGCCGCACGGTTCTGGAATTGACGCCCAGCAACCCGGCAGCCTCATCTATGCCCAAACCGGCACGAGTCATCAACTCCGAGAACTCGTTAGTATCGTCCGGGTCCATGCGGCATGTCCTGTGTCACTTTTGGACAATTTGTCACGATTTTACCCGGCGCGCAACTCAGAAAACTTTCGTTGGTCGTCAAACTCGTATCGTCTATTGCAAGTGCCGCATCGCGCCCTTGGCGAGGTTGAACTAAGCGTTCGTATGCCTGCTGCCTGGTTCGCGATCCGCTTCCCTGCACGTGCTCTCGAGTAGCATACGGTGGATCGATAGGGCCACTCGCTCGGTGGCCCGGCTAAGCGTAGCATCAACGAGGTAAACGTAACGGTTCGTGGTGGATGCCCGGCGATGCCCGAGCAGGCGTCCCGCGACATGCAGGCTCTCGCCGTTCATGACCGCGTGCGAGGCGGGCGCATGTCGGAGGTCGTGAAGCCGTGCGTCCGCCACGGTCCCGGCCGCATCCCGCGCCTTGAGCCAGAATCCGTAGAGGTCATGCTTGTTCAGCGGTTCGTCCTCGCTCCTGCCGGGAAACACCCATGCCCCGGTCGCCGTTTCGGCGAGGCCGATCAGCAGTTCCCGTGCCGCCTCGCCAAGCAGAACGTGCCTCGATCCCGTCTTCGCGTCCATCAGGGTCAAGCGGTCGGGCTTGATCTCGCACCAGCGCAGGCAGCGTATCTCGCCCGGCCGGCACCCGGTCAGCGGGAGCAGACGCACCGCCGCGACGAAGACCGGGCTTTCGTCCTCGCGCTGGCGCAGGACTGCGCTGAGCCTCGCAAGATCGTCCGCGCCGAGCAAACGACCGCGCGGCGGTCGCCGGTCGCGGACGATGCCCTTGCATGGGTTCCCCGCAGCTTCGGACCGATAACCCCTCGCGATGGCGCAGTCGAACATGTTGCGTAGTATGTCGTGACTTCGGTTCGCGCCGCCCGGCTTCCTGCGTCCGTATTCGTGGAAATGGCGGGCGATATCGGCGCGCACGACGGAGCCGACGCCGCCCTGTTCCGCATGTTGACGGGACGGTTCGCCGTTTCGGGACCCTAACCGCCGGGGCGCCGTGCCCCAAGAACCCGAGCCCGTTCAACCCCCAACCCTGATTTCCAAGATCTCAGATCCCGGCACCCCAAAGGTGCTGAACAGAAAACCCTGGGCACTCGAAATCAACCGATAAAATCGGCCTACGATGAATTGATCAGGCTAAGGCAATGAAAGACTGACCGGACGTCAGTCTGAGGCGATCGCCCCACTTTCGGCACCATGCCGACGATCCCCCCATGGTTCCTGATCCGCGAGACGATATCCGGTCTGGAGGCGACCCTGAAACAGCTTGCAATCCCTGTCTAGTGGGCATACGTTGCCGTTCAAGAGAACCCATCGGACTACCGCCCAGAAAGGGAGATACGGAGTCCGATTATCACGACTCCAGGGACGCCTCGCGCGTCCCTGTATTTTTGTGGTGTGACGCGATATGCCTGCTGACGCCCCGGTTCAAGCCTCCCGCCATCGTGTGCGTGTGTTCGTCGACTTCTGGAATTTCACACTTTCCATGCGGGACGCCGACGCGGCGTTCCGCATGGACTGGGCGAAGCTCGGGCCGGTGCTCGCGCGCGTTGCGGCTGCGGTCGTCGATGCCGCAGCTGCAGGTGAGTATCAGGGGCTAAACTTCTACGGCTCCCATGACCCTGCCCGGGACGCAGACCGACGGCTTCACCGCTGGGCGACGACGGTGGTGGACACGTTTCCCGGCGTGAGCGTGTCGATCGTGCCACGCCAGCGGAAGCGTTCGCTGCCCATGTGCCCTCCTGCCACAGCGCGGTCGCCCAATGCCCCGCCTGTGGCGGCGACATGAAGGGGACTGAGGAGAAGGGTGTCGATGTTCGCATGGCCACCGACATGATCAGCCTCGCCTGGGCGGACAACTACGACATTGCCGTGCTGGTCTCGTCCGACCGGGACTTCGTGCCGGTGGCCGAGTTTTTGGAGACGCGGGGTATCAAGGTGATCCACGAGGCGTTTCCGCCCAGTGGAGCGCAATTGACAGCGCGGTGCTGGGGAAGCGTGAACATCGTCCGACTGCGCGAGGAATGTCGTTTCATCTGGCCAAAACGCAACACTTGACCACCCGTAGCAAACTATGTGCAGACTGCAAATCCCTTCATAAAAACAGAAGGTTACAACGAATTAGATCGAAATCATCAGAGAATGTCGGTATCGGTGGTTGCGAGCCCCTGATAGCGACATCCTTCAATAGAACCGCCATCGCCGCCTTGTTCTCGGCAGCTGCGAATGGCGAGGGCACCGCATCTTGATGGCGCACGAGGATGACGGTCTCGAAATGTTCTTCGCTGTTGCGATTAGCTCCGTTGATGCGCTTGCCGTCAGCGGCCAAGGCTGCCAACGGTTGTCGAGTCAATTGGGCCGTAACCCAGCGGTGAGTTATCGTTTGCAAAGCTTCCGGATCCGTCTCGGTCATGATCCGGTGAATTGTCGCGAGTGACGGTGCCGCGTAACGGCCTTTGGCCTGGCGCCACGCGCCGAGAATCCGCCATTGGTTTTGCGTCATTTTCTGGGCATTACGCGAAATTGCCAAAGGGCCGACTTGGCCGGCTAATCGAGCCAAGATGCAAATGGCGAGGACGACATCCGGTCGATGTTTGCATCCTTGGGCCCGGCGAAAATCAGCCATTGCCGCCAACAGCTGCCCCAACGATTTCAATGGCTTCGGGGTCGTTGTTACCCGTTGCACCTGAGGGCCCCAAGACGGATCGTCCTGGCGATTCCTTATTTGGGAACCGGCTTGAGAATGCCAGGGATAAACGTACCCTTGCTTCGGTTTCTGGGGTGGTTCGGTACAGTGTCCGTTGCTGCGAGCGTAGCCTTTCGATCGCCCTGCCGACCGCCAATTCACCGCGCGATAGATTGTGCCTTGGAAGTGCCGGGGATCGACGAAAGTCTTGTCCAATTCCAGCGGATGCCCCCAGGTCCGTTGCCAATCGGCGCTCAGGCGGCGCAGCATTTTAGCCATGACGCAGCTCCCCAGGTTCGGAGTTTTGCCCTTCTCGGTCAGCAACAGGAATCGGGTATGTTTGGCAATCAAATGCAGCCGGCGAAATCGCTCTCGCTGTTTCCACCTGAGCCACCGATCTCGGGGCCGGCACTGGAACACTCCGCTTTGCTATCCGGCTAAAGCCAACCACCGGTCTTGGTATTCGGCGACATAACGCAGGCCTCGCCCGGCAAAATTTTTGAATCCCAAGCTATGGTTTTGATCCATCAGGGAATCCCAGCGTCTTCGCTCACTGCGGTGAACCAATCGAACGGTTACCTGTCGGAGGTTGATTGTGGCGTCCCCGAGGAACTCATAATGGCAAAAGAATGAAAAAGCCAGTCCGATGGTTTCCACTTCGAAGGCGATAAGATTTCGTCTTCAGGGTGAGAGAAAAAGCGAAACAAGGCCTAAATCCGGTTACCTTGGCCTACAGTGATTAGCGTGATAAAATCCTGCGAGAATACCTTGCGGCAGTTGACGCCGTGACCGATCTGGGGCTGGCGCGTCGGTCGTTCCGGCACGTGCTTGGATGGGCAAGAACGGAAGGTGGCGCATTTCGGCCAACGTAGTTCGACAGATTTCTTTTCGGAAGCCTTGAAGATTGGGTGCCTGACGGCGAGCTGGCACAGCGAGAGTTCTGTGTGGAACGTTTTTCCGGGTGCTTTTTGCGGCGGCTTTGTCTTTCTGGAATGATGGCGGACCGGCCCAATTCGATTCGGGAGTCAAGCGATGCTGGGTATTCGACCATTTCATTCGCCACTGATGCGACGTGCCGAAACGGGAAGTCAAAAAAAACGGAATCAAGGCCGGTTCGAATCACCATAACGTTTTCCGGCGCCGATAGGTCGAGCGCGAGAAGTACCGGCCCCCTAGGGAAAAGTCGAGAATTGCATACTGAATTCATCAAAAGAGAATCCGAGCCGGAGTTTCAGCCGGTACTCGGGCGATATCCGGCGAAACTGGTGGGGCGAAAAGCGGGGCCTTCGAATTCGATGGCGGCGAAAAAGATTGGGGGAGAATTCGCCGATCGGACCTACGGTACTTTTAAGGGGCTGGGAGAGCGGTCAGCGCGAAGGGCGGAGCGCTCTGGGAACTAACCCGGTTTCAATATCCGATACGGAGGGCAGGGGGTGCCGTTTGCGATTGACCTTCTCGCGGGGCGCGAAGAACCGCCGCTAACCAGAGAGGAAATTTCCTTCCCGGAGTCAGTCGCCCGGTTCGAGAGCCGTCGATGGGGAAGGGCGGTAGCGATCTGACTTTTTAAAGCGACGGGGCAACCGGAGTATTCTGAGGGCCCGACGATCACCCCTCAGGTCTCAAAACGGTTTCCGGTCCAACTTTGAAAAGAACGCCGGTTTTCCTGAGATGGAACGTCGTCATCCTAAGTTGATCATGGGGTCGAGAGCTGCTTTCGAACCACTGAAGCTACCATCCGCTTTCCAAGTGCCGGCGGACGAGAAAAACGATCGTGCGGCGTTCGGAAAAAACTGCCGATCCCGGCGCTGCGGCATGGGTAGCGTTGCCTCGGGTAGCTTGGGCATCGGTGGCGATAGCCGGGACGGGAAGTACGTCGCTGGCGGACGGCAGCGCCGGAGCGAGAGGGTCTCAAGCGGCGAGCGGAAGAGAAGAAATAATACCGGCCTCCGGCGGACGGTGAGGGGAACCGATGGCCGTTCGATTTTTCCGGGCCACCTCGTGCGTTGGGGCGAAGGAGGAAACCGAAGCTCGAGTTCGAAAGCGGCGGGAAACTCAAGACCGGGCGAGGGTCCGAAATCCGGACGATGGCCGGTGGCGGCAGATCGCAGACCGCGGCCCGGGTTCCGGCGGCACCCGGAGACCGGGCCGGATCACGCCGATCAATATTCTATGTGGGCGAAACCCGATCGAGACGGGAAATCGGTTGCAGCAAATTCATGCGGCCCGTCGGCCGAGCGGGGGAGGGGAACCGTGATTCGAAGCGGCCGGAATTTGGCGTTGCGTTTCGCGCCGGCAGCGCCGAGAGTTCTGCGCCGAAGTCCTTGGGTGCGCGGTTTTCCGGATTGATGGTCCCGGCAAAAAAACGTCGCCTTTCTGATTTCCGGCCCGAAGCAGCGGCGGTTCTGCTTGGCGGACCCGAGCTGGCGGCGGCGCTTGAGCGAAACGCTTCGTTCGAAAGCGCGTTAACCCGGAAGGCGGCCGAATCGCGAATTCCTCTTGTTTTCAGCGGGAAAAAAACCTCATTAAAATTTAAAAAAAAGAATGGACATCCCCCTGTTTCTGTGACATACGGAGCATATGTCACAGGCAATAAAGGGCCTTGCATCGGATGATTTTCGGTGGCCGGTAATCGAAGTAATTTTCGTTTCGGACCTCGTTTTTAATTTCGTTCTTTCGCTTGCCGCGCCGCCGGAAAATCGGCTGACGGATCGTTCCCCTCGCTCAGGATTTCAGGGTTTCGTCGATTGCGTTCCGCACTGGGACGCCGTCCGGAACTTTCGAGAGAAGGCACTGATCGTACGAGGGGCTGGAACGTTCGAACGGGGGGCGAAATCTTGGCGGGGCCACGAACGTCAGCAGTGGTTCGCAACTCCGGTTCGGTTCGACGAATCGTTCGCCGCCGATCGGACACTCGCAATGGAGAGGCTTCGAACCGCCGGCTGGAACCGGGCGCCCCGGACCGAAAGAAACTTGCGGCGCTGCGGTTCGTTCCCCGTTCGTCTCGTTTCCCGGCTCCGCGACGGTTACCTCGGCTCGGAGAAAACGGTAGATTCGACTCGAACGATTTCCTTGTCCGATCATTTCCGGTTCGGCGTTTCCGGGTTTCGATTTTCGCTTCCCGAGGCGCCGGGCGTCGTCTGGAACGATCGTTGGGATCTGATTTGCCGGCCACCGGCGGGTTTCGAATTCGCCGTCCGGATTTCGGGATCGGCCTTTCGGCGGAGTGGCGGTACGTCCGTCGGCGATTTCGCTCGTCGCAGCTCGCCGGCCCGACCGGAAGCGCGCCGGGGCGTCGTCGCCCCGGCCGATCGGTTCGGCTTGGTCCCGGCGGGACGGCGGCGCCGTCGGCTCGCTCGGCAAGTTTCCGGTTTTCTTGCCCCCCGTCTTCTTAATCCCGGTCGCCGGCCGGGGCTGTTGAATTTGCGAGGATGAACCAGTACTCGGACCAAGAGAGCGCCGAATTGAAGAGCCGGATGGAAATCGAGATGGGCGAGATCCTCCGGGACGCTCTCTCGCATCCTCGCACCATCGAAATCTTGCTCAACGCCGACGGCTCGCTTTGGCAAGAATGCCTGGGCGAATCCCCTGCCCGGATCGGTTCGCTTTCCCGGTCGAACGCTTACCGCCTCTTCGGTACGATCGCTCATTCCCTCGGCAAGATCGTCGATGCCTCTCATCCCATCCTGGAAGGCAGGTTGACGGCCTGGGAAGTCCGGTTCGAAGGATGTGTTCCTCCGATTTCCAAAGCGCCGATATTCGCCCTGCGCAAACCGGCCTCGTCCGTCATTCCCCTGGAGCGCTATTTGACCGAAGGCGCGCTCGACGAGGCACATCATCTCGCCTTGATCGAGGTGTTGCAATCCCGGCGCAACGTCTTGATCGTCGGGGCCACCGGTTCGGGTAAGACCACCTTCGCCAATGCGCTGTTGGCCGAAATCGGCCGCCTGTTCCCTTCCGAGCGGATCGTCACCCTGGAAGACACTCAGGAATTGCAGGTGAACGTCGCCAATTACGTTTCCCTGTTCACGTCTCATCGGATTACGCTCCGGGATTTGCTGCGTTCCACCATGCGGTTGCTGCCCGATCGGATCGTGGTCGGAGAAACCCGGGGCGGGGAAGCTCTGGAGTTGTTAAAAGCCTGGAACACCGGCCATCGCGGCGGCCTTTCCACGATTCACGCGAATTCCGCCGCGGCCGCCCTGTTGCGGCTGGAGCAATTATGCGCCGAAGCCAGCGCCGTCCCTTCCCAGGAACTGATCGCCGAAGCCATCGACGTCATCGTCTTTTTGTCCCGGGCCGACGACCGGCTTCGCGGGTTGGCCGAGGCCGTCACGGTCGACGGCTACGATTCCCGCCGTCAGAGCTATTTGTTGTCTGAACTTTGCCGTAACTGATCACAGGAAGTAACCAACCACTGGGAGTAACTATGAACACTCGTACCCGCACCCTTCAATTCGGTCTGTTTCTGGGTTTGTTTTGGCAACCGGATCTGCTCTGGGCCAGTTCCACCTCGACCGGATTGCCCTGGGAAACCCCCATGAACACGATCCGGGATTCGCTCACCGGCCCGGTGGCTGTTTCCATCGGCGCGATCGGCTTCTTCGTCGCCGGCGGCCTGTTGATCTTCGGCGGAGAAATCGCCGATTTCACCAAACGCGTGATGTACGCGGTGTTGGCCGCTTCGGTCATGTTGTTGGGCGGCACGATCGTGTCGACGTTGTTCACGACCGCGACGCGGATCTGACGACGATGCCGCGATCCGGTTCGACCGGTCGCGCTGCCGCCCGGTAGCGCCGTTCCCTCGGGAGAGCGGCCGGGAAGGGTTCGATTCGAACCGCGTTCCGGCCGCCCCCGGGCGGAGGAGCGCCGAGAGCCGCGCGTCCATCGAACGAACGATCGGATTCTGCCAAATAACCTGATGAGTTCACCTAACATGATTCGCGAGAATCGAGTCCACGAAGCCTTGCTTTCGCCCATTTTGTTCCTGGGCGGCGAACGGGAATTGGCGTTGTTGACGGTTCTGCTCGCGGTCGGGCTGGTCGTCTTGGTCCAGACGATGCTGGCGTTCGTCCTGGGACTGGCTATTTGGCTGGTCACCTTGCCGCTGCTGCGATTGATGGCCCGGAAGGATCACCAGTTCAGCCAGATCTATCGCCGCTCGCTGAAGTATCGGAGTTACTACCCGCCCTCGGTAACGCCCTGGCAACGAGCGTCGGGTTCCCGTTGGCAACGAAAAACCACCCGATGATCAACTTGAGAAGTTTTCAGCGGGTGGGGGAAGTGGCCTTGTCCGATTTGCTGTCCTACGCGGCAACGTTGGATAACGGAGTCGTACTGAACAAGGACGGTTCCTTTACGGCTTCCTGGCGTTTCTGGGGGCCCGACGACGCCAGCATGACGGCCGAGGATCGCAACGTCGTGAACGATCGCCTCAATCGGGCCTTCCGGGAGTTGGGTTCGGGCTGGTGCCTGCATGTCAACGCGCTCCGCCGGCGTTGTTCGGTGTATCCCGATGCGGTCAGCCATTTCCCGGATCCGATTTCCGAGCTTATCGATCTGGAACGACGGGATTATTTCCAGCGTTCCGGTAACTCTTACGAAACGGTCAACACCCTGAGCCTGACCTATTTGCCCCCGGTTTCCCGGCGCTGGGAGAATCTGTTTTTTTCGACGGAGAAGAACGAACCGTCCGGGACGCTGGAGGGCGACGTTCGGCTCCGGGATTTTCAGCGGGCCATCCGGGATTTCGAGGACAATTTAACGATCGCCTTGCCCGCCCGCCGGCTCAAATCGCGGGTGCGGGAAATCGACGGGGTCAAGGTGGAATTCGACGAGCAACTCGAGTTGATCGAGGAGTGCCTGACGGGAAAATACCGCCGGGTGAGGATGCCGGATTGCGGCATGTTCGTCGATTCGATGCTCGGGCAATATCCTTTGCTCACCGGGACCGTGCCTCGTTTGGGGGACGAATACCTGACGGTGGTGCATATCGCCGGGTTTCCGCCGGCCACGCGCGCCGGGTTGCTCAATCCTTTGTTGGAAATGGGGATCGACTTTCGTTGGTCCACCCGGTTCATCCCGTTGGATCCCTGGCAAGCCCGCAACGAGATCCGGGCCTATACCCGCAAGTGGTCGCAGCAGGTGTTCGGCATCCTGGCTTCGTTGACCGGCCGGCAAAAGGGTACGATCAATCAACGCGCCCTGGACATGAAACACGACGGCGAGCACGCCGCGTCGCAAGCCGACGGGGCCGAAGTCCTGTTCGGCTATTACACCGGCAATATCGTGTTGTTTCACCAGGACCGGGAACGCTTGACGGCCATCGCGCGTTCGGTCCGCAAAGCGGTCATGAACCTGGGTTTGGGCGCCCGGGTCGAAGACGTCAACGCCGTGGAGGCCTGGTTGGGTTCGTTGCCGGCCAATACCTGGGCCAACGTGCGCCGTCCGTTGTTGCATTCCCTCAATTGCGTGGACTTGTGCCCGACCTCTTCCGTTTACGCCGGCGAACCCTTCTGTCCTTCGGACAAGTTTCCCGCCGAATCGCCGCCGTTGGCGATTTTGCGCACGTCGGGTTCCACACCCTTTCGGCTCAATTTGCACGTCGAGGATCTGGGCCACACCCTGATCTTCGGGCCGACCGGCGCCGGCAAGTCCACCTTGCTCGCTTTTTTGTCGGCTCAGATGCTGCGTTACCGGAACGTCCGGGTATTCGCCTTCGACCGGGGGCATTCGCTGTTCGCCGTCAATCAGGCGGTCGACGGCCGGCACTACCAAGTCGGCGGCCAGCAAGGTTTGGCCCTGGCTCCGCTGGCCCATATCGCGACCGAGGACGATCTTTTGTGGTGCTGCCATTGGATCGAAACCCTGTTGGTGCTGGACGGACTCAAGCCCGACGCCGGCCAACGGCAAGAAATCCGCGAATCGTTGGTACGGCACCGCGAGGGCGAACACCATTCCCTGCGGGATTACACGGTTCAAGTTCAGGATTTCAAGATCAAGTCCGTGTTGACCGGGTACTACGAGATCCCGATTTACAACGCCGCCTCCGACGCCCTGGCGGGCAACGAAAATCCGTTCTCCTGTTTCGAGATCGAACAGTTGATGAATCTGCCGCCCCATCGCAGCCTGCCGATCCTGCTCTATCTCTTCCGCCGGATCGAGCAGAGCCTGACCGGGCAACCGGCCTTTATCGTCATCGACGAGGCCTGGCAGGTGTTGGGGCACGAGGTCTTTCGCGGGAAACTCACCGAATGGCTGCGGGTGTTGCGCAAGGCCAACGCGGCCGTCGTGTTGGCGACCCAGAGCCTGTCGGACGCCGCGAACTCCGGGATCCTCGATGTGTTGCAGGAAGCCTGTCCGACCCGGATCTATTTGCCCAATCCCTCGGCCAACCTGGAGGAATTCGCCGACCGGTACCGCCGGCTGGGACTCAATCGCGCTCAGCGCGGGATTATCGCCGGCGCCCGTCCCAAACGGGATTACTACGTGACGAGTCCGCTCGGCGACCGGTTGGTGGAACTGGAATTAGGCGCGATCGCGTTGACGATCTGCGGCGCCAATTCGAAGGAAGACGTCGCCGCGATCCGCAAGGAGCAAGCGCAGAGCGGCAAATCCTGGGTCACCAAATGGTTGCGGCATAAGACCCGCAAGGTATTCGACGCGCTCTCGCCCGATCAGATTCCGTTTTGCCTGCTGTTGTGGTTCTGCCTGTTGTGGGGAGCGCCGGGCGGCGAGGCCGCCGGCTGGTTCCAGCCGGAGAGCGAAGCCATCTCCGCCGAAAACCGGGGCCGGTGGGCGATTGTCGCAACCGAGGGCGAGAGCCGCTTGACGTTGCAAGGCAAAACGGCGGCTCCCTGGACCGAGCCGGTCGTCCATCCCTATTGGGAGATCCCGGAGGGCGGCGTAATTCCCCGCCGTTGGCTTTGGGACGAGCGCCGCCTCTGCGCCGCCGCCGGCGTTCCGTTCTCCATCAAGGGGTGGGGGCAGAACCATTTGGCGGTCGGGCGCGAACTCGATCCGCTGGCTCTGATCGACGCCCGGCCGATCGAAAGCACTCCGGCCGGCAAAAAGTATGACGATCCCTGGCGGGCGATCACCCTGCACGATCAAACGCTGACCGGGAAGTTGTGGGCGTTGTTGCGGCATCTGCCCGGTTACCGGAGCAAACTGTCCGGGTTGGACCTTCAGGAACTTAACGGCCGCCTCGTTCCCCGGATGCGGACCTATCCCTCGATCCAGGGACGGCTTCGCCCGCCGGGCGCCGTCGAAGGGCCTCCGAAAGATTATTCCCATGTGTCGCTTGCCGAAACCGACCGGCAAGCGTTGTTGGAGGCCGAACAAGCGGGCATGATGATCCGCACCAATCGCTCGGGGACACTGATGACCTACGTCCGGAGCGCCCATATTTGGAGCAAAAACAACGAGCCGGTCAGCGTATTGCTCGCGATTCTGGAATTGCAGGCGGCTTCCCCTCAGACCCATCGGTGGCGTTACGATCAAAAGTCCCAACTCGACCGGGCGCTCGCCAATCTGCCCTTGATCCCCAACCCGGACGCGGCGGCGGTGGCCGAAGGCTGGGAGGAAGCCTTTATCGAAGTTGAACCCGTCGATTATTGGGAAGTCGTCCTGCGCCTTGGGCGAAAACTTCGGGAGACGGCCGCGAACGGCAGTTTGCAAGCGGTGGCTTTTTCCGGTCCAGGAGGCAGCCAGCTGCGGACCTCGGATTTTTTGACCTGGTTGGTCGCTCAGGAAACCTCCCCGCCAGTTTCCGGAGGGCCGACGCCGGAGGAAGTGCGAACCCGGGGGTTCGCCGCGAACGGCGAAGCGGCCGAGCCGATAGCTTTCCTGAATTGGTTCGAAGCGGCGAGCGAGGCGGGGCAGACCGTGAAGGCCGAAGCCGACGAAATCCGCCGCTTGGCCGAGGGCCTGTCGCAGGGGCGGGGTGGGATTCCCTTGGAGACCATGATCGTTCAGGCCGTGATTTCTGTGTTGTCGGCCGATTACGTCGGGGCCCTGTTCGCTTTTTTCGGAGGCCGGATGACCGAACACACCCAGGCCAGGAACGAGGGGCATTGGATCGCGCTCGAAGTGACCGAACGGGGATTGGTCAAGCAGGGCCGCCGCAATCTTGAAGGACAGGAACAACTGAAACGCTGGTCCGAATTGGCGGAAACGGTGTTTCCCGGGCCGGACCCCGTGGCGTCGGTCGATTCGCTGCTCGAGGCGTTATCCGGGTTGCCGGAACAGCTTCGCTTGCTGGGCGATTGGCCGGTCGCGCCGGAGTCTTCCGAGCGTTACGACGCCTGGTTGGCCGCCTTGACGGCCCGGAGCCAGCGGGGGCAGCAGGCCGGCTTGCAACGGAGCCGAACGGTGGCGGCGGAAATCAGCGCCGGTTCGTTCCGCCAGCGGTTTTACCGGGAACGCAACCGGTCATTGCGGCCGCCGGAGTTTTTGAGGTCCGCCTTGGGCGGCGGCGCCGTTTTGCCGGCCAGCCGATCCCAGGCCATCCAACTGGGTTCCCGCGTTCGTCACGGGACGGTCGGTCAACTGATCGCGCAACACCAATGGGAGGCGGGACGCTGGCGGCTTTCCCTCGAAGAGGAACGGGCCGAGATCGTTCGGGAACTCGGTCGAGCCCGGCAGTTGAGCCGGGCCCTGGAAGCCGCCAGGGAGCGGCTGGAGGCCGTTCGCCGCGAACGTTCGGCATATTGATCCGGTGAAGACGATTACGGCATTTTTCCTGTTGGTGGCCAGCGCCCCGGTCGTTCTGGCCTTGTTCGGCGGCGGGGACGCTGCCACCGAGATTACCCAGGCCGCCAATCTGGTGCAGCTGCAAAGCCAGAAAAGCCAAGGGAACAAGCAGTTGACGACCCAGTTGCGGCAAACCGCCGATCAACTCCGGCAGCTGGCGCTGGCCCGCCAGGCCGTTCAAACCTTCGACGTGACGCGTTTGATCCCGGCGGTGCCGGACCGCTATGCGGAACGGTTGGCGGGCGCCTTCGATCTGGACGGTTCCCGGTACCGGTTGGAACGGCTTAAACCCGCGAGCGCCGTCGCTCCGGACGGACTCCGCAAACCGGAATTCGAACTCCGCAAACGCCGCTCCCTCGACCGGCAGGCGTTACTGGCGCAAGCGCGGGCCCAGTTGGCCGAAGCGACTTGGCGGGGCCTGCAACGGGATCGGGAGCAACTCGACCGGTTACAGGCGGGGAACGTCGCGGTGCAAGGCACGACGCAGGCGGCTCAGGTGCGCAACGAGTCGACGGCAGCGGTTTTAGAGCAATTGCTGCGGCGGCGCCAAGCCCGGATTTACCGGCGCCAACTGGAAATCGAACGGCTCTCCCTCGCCGAGCAAACCGAAGCCGAACGGCTGGCCCGATACCGCCGCTCCGTGGCCGAGGCCCGGGCGCGATTGGCGCGGATCCGGACGACCGGTCCGATTTTTTAATCATGACGAAGTTAGTGTTGTTATTTTGGTTTTTCTGGTCGTCGAATTCCGCTTGGGCGTTGTTCGGCAGCAATCCGCTCGCCGCCCGGGAAAGCACTCAGATCGCCAACCGCCGTCAGATCAAGGACCGCTTGAAGTTGCAGGGCCGGCAGTACTTGTCCCAACTGGAGCAATGGCGCGTCCAGCTGAGTCAATTGGATATCGAGCGGCGCATGGGCCTTACCTTGCCGGTTCCGGGGGTGGGGGATCCGTGGGGGTTTCTCGATCGCCCGGCTTTCGATCTGGAGGCTTCCCGGCAACGGCGGCAACTGTTGTGGCATCCGCCGCCTAGCGACCGGCAAAAACCGGCGAAGCGGCAGTATTCGCAGCGGCAAGAACGTGACAGCGATGCCGAGATCTGGTTGACGCAGGCGTATGCTCGCGTCACCGCCGCCCGGCAGGCGTCGGTGACGGCGACCCGGAGCCGCTTGGCGAGTCTGCGGGGATACAACGCTCAAGCCGGGGGCCTGACGCAAGCCTTGCAAGTCGCCAATCTGCTCGACGGCGAGTTGGCGGCCTCCGTGCTCGAGGAGCGGCACGAGGAGCACGTTCATCATCAGGTGCTGGACGAAAAGAAAGCCCGGCAGGCCGCCTGGGAGGCCGCCCGTCAAGCATGGCGGCGGCAAGCGCTCGCGCAGGCTCGGGCCACGTTGCGGCGCCTTCAGGCCGAAGGGCCGATCTTTTGACTCGCCGATGAGGATTACCGGGACAGGTTTATTGTGGTTGGGATTGCTGCCGGGGGTGTCGGTCGTACCGCTCACGGCTCAGATCGCGCCGCCCGGCGACATCAACTTCATCGACGATCTGGCGGCGGTTTCGGATCAGTGGGAGAATAATCTGCGGCCGTTTCTGATTCGTTGTTTCATGGGATTGGTGGGGGTGGATTTCGCCTGGATGGCGATTCGGCTGGCCTTGCAGCAGGGCACGCTGGAGACTTGGGTGACCAACGTCGTGCGTAAAGTGTTCTTCTACGGTTTCGGGCTGGCGTTGTTGCGCCACGGCAGCGATTGGGCCGAGGCGATCATCTCGAGTTTCGTGCGGTTGGCCGACTCGGCTCACGGCGACCCGGCGTTGAGCAACCGGTTTTTGCTGGAGTTGTGTTTCGAGACGATCGTCGAGATGCACGAGGGGATGGGCTTTTTCGACGGTATCGGTCTGTCGTTATTCATCGGGCTGGCCATCGTCCTGATCTTGGTTCTGTTCGCCTATATCTCTTTTGTCCTGATCATGGTCTATGCCGAGGCCTATCTGATCCTGGGGGCCGGCACGGTGATCCTGGGGTTGGCCGGTTCGGAGTGGACCAAGGATTACGCCTGGAAATACCTGCATTTCGCGATCGTTACGGGGATCAAGCTCTTCCTGACCATCCTGGTCGGCAAGTTGGGCGTCGTGCTGATCGGCGGCTGGGTCGACGATTTGAAGGGCGAGGACATCGTATCGATTTCCAAGGGTTTGATCTCGTTGTTGATCTTCGCCTTGTTGATCAAAACCTTGCCGGCCGCTTTCGCCGACATGTTGTCCGGCGCTTCCTTTCGCAGCGCTACCGAACCGGTGACCGGTTCGGTTCGGATGGCGGGAGAAGCGGTGTACCGCGCGGCGGCCGGAGCGGCCGTCGCCGTGCCTTCGGCCGTGCGGCTCGCCTCGGTTCAGGGAAGGCAGCAGGGAGGTTCGGTGGTGCTGGGCGCGGCGCGCAATCTGGGCAGCGCGGTACGGGACGATTTGAACCGGCACGCCGGCCGTTCGGACCGAACGGATACGGCCCTGGGACAGCGGGTGAGCGCCCGCATGGAAGCCGAGATGAGAAAATTGGACGAAAAGTTGAGCGACCCGTCATGAAAGAATCGGAAAATCCCTATTTGACCGGACGGCGGGAATGGATGGAACGCTACGGTTCGTTGATCGCCCAGGTCCGTCGCTGGCAGCTGACCGGCATCGCCTCGCTCGTGGTCGCCGGCATCGCGGTGATCGGAGCCGTGACCTTGGCGCACCGCCATCAATACGTGCCCTACTTGATCGAGCTCGAACCCGCCGGCGCGGTCCGGCAGTCGTCGATACTGGTAGCCGGGGTGGAGATGAAACCCGCTTACTACAAATCGCACCTGGCTCAGTGGATCCAACTGGTCCGCTCGGTCTGGACCGACGGAGCGGCGCAGAAAATGGCCGTCCAGAAAGTCTTCGCCTCGCTCCAACGCCGGGATCAGGCCTTTCTGTTCGTCTCGAATTTCTGCCAAGACAACTGGAAACGCGCCTCCAGGGAGAACGTTTCGGTCGAGATCATCGGGGAACCCTTGCCGATCACCGACAAAAGCTGGCAGGTCGAATGGCGCGAAATCGTGCGCTCGGCGATCGGCGAAGAGTTGCGCAGCGAAGAATGGAAGGCGACCCTGGAAATCTACACCGTCCGTCACTCTTCCCGGGAAACGTTGCTCGCCAATCCCTTGGGGATTTACGTCCGGTCCGTGGACTGGACCCGGCAGAAAGTCGTTCGCCATTAAGGAACAAGATGATGCGTTATTTTTTCTGGGGATTGGTAAGCCTGTTCGGGGCGGCGCCGTTCGGGATCGCTCAAGAGCCGTCGGCCTTGGGACCTCGAGGCGTTGGAGGCCGTGCTGGCGGAAATCGATGCGGAGGATCCGGCCGCTTGGGAAGCGTTGTCGGCCGCGGTTCCGGCCGGACTGGAGCCGGTTCGGGAATTATTGGATCTGACGCCGGTCGGCGGCTATCTGAAACCGTTGCCCGACGAACTGTATCTGGAACTGGCTCGGGGCGAAGCCGGGGAAGAGGCGCTCCGGCGGGTGCGCCGGTGGCAGTCGCAACGGCCGCCGCCGGAAGTCGACGCCGAGGGGCGGGCGCGGTACGAGTTGGATGCCGGAACGCCGATCGTGGTCGTCAAACCCCTGCAACTGACCCAGATCCGATTGCAGGCCGGGGAGACGATCCGGGATATTTTTCTGGGCGACTCGCACCGGTGGAGCGTGGAAAATTCGCGGGCCGGTTCGGGCCCGAACGCCACGCCGTTGCTGGCGGTGAAAGTCGCCGAGAACAATCTGACGTCCGGGTTGCTGATCACGACCGACCGGCGGACCTATTGCTTGCAGTTGGTCTCTTCTTCCGTTCATCACCTGGCGGCGGTCGGGTTCCGTTATCCCGAGGCCGAAGCGGCCGCCGGGCGAACCGAACCGGGCGAGCCGTTGCCGGAATCGTCGCCGCGCCTCGAAGCGCTCGCGAGTCGCTTGCAACGGTTGGAAGGACAATGGCAGGCGCAAGTTCGCCGGGAAGGCGACCGGGGGACGACGGCGTTGCCCCCCGACCGGTTGGATTTCGGTTATCGCATTCAGGGTTCTTCCCGCATTCCGTGGCGTCCGTTGCATGTCTTCAACGACGGTTCGCGGACCTACATCGTCATGCCGGCACGGATGCAGGTGGAACAGGCTCCGGTGGTCATGCTGCTCGACCGCAAGCGGCTGGAATTGGTCAACTACCGGCTCTTGGGAGACCGCTTCGTCGTGGACCGGTTGTTCGACGAGGCCGTATTGATTTCCGGAGTGGGGCGGCGGCAATGGCGGATCACGATCAGCCGCCGATGAAACCGGTCTTGGCGATTTGCCTGGCCGGGGCGCTGGGCGGCTGCGCGGCTCCCAAGACGGCTTCGTTCCGGCCTTCGCCGCAGGTAGCGGTTCAGTTGGCGGAGCGCCTCGCCGTCGAACTCCGCGCCTATCCCGAACCGGCGACGCTGCGCGTCGAAGAACCGTTGGACCGCGCCGTGTTCGACGTCCTGACCGCCCGGGGCTGGGAACTGAGCCCGGCGGCGGCGGACGGCTCTCCCGGACTCGTCGTGAGCGCCGTGCCGGTGGCGGAAAAAATCCTGGTCCGCCTGGATTCGCCCTATTTCACGCTAAGTCAATTGTTCCGGGTGGACGGCGCCGGCCTGGTCCATCCGGCTTCGGCGCCAAGCCTGTTGCTCAAACCTCTCGATCGTCATGAATTGGTTCCAGAAACGTTGCGCTAAGCTCGGGTCGCAAGACTATCTCGATCCGGAAATCGATCCGGCCCGAGGCGTTCGTCCGCTCAATCGGAAACCGTTGTTGTTTGCGGCGCTGTTGGTGTCGGCCGTGTGCGTGGTGGCCGTGATCGGGATCGTCGCCCGCAGCCAGAAACGAGCGGCTCAAGCCGCTAATCCGGAACGCCTGGAAGACCGGGTGCCCGAATCCAACGAGAGAGTCGTCGACGCCTTGGTCGCCGACTTGCCGTTGGGAAAAATCCCGCCCGAGCCGGAACCCGAACCGGAGTCCGAACCCGTCCCCGAGCCGGCGCCGGTGCCGGCCATCGGCTTCGAACCGCCGCCGAGGCCGCCCGTTCCGGAATCCGTTTCCGAACCGGAGTTGTTGATGGAGCAATTCCCTGGCTACCGCGCGGCGCCGGCCGCGACGGCCGAACGGCGCCGCGATGCGGCCGGCCCGTCCTGGTTTTCGGATTATACGCCGGCCGGCCGTCCGGGATTCGCCGCGGCGCCGCTGAGGGTGGCCGTGGAATCGGACCGCCTCGCGGCTGCCCGGCCCGAACCGCAGGATTCGCCGGAACGTCCGCCTCTGGCGGCCGAAGAACCCGGCGAGGCCCTGGCGGCCTATCGCGATCGGGTCGAGGACGGCCTGGCGATACACCCCTTCGCGGTGCAGTCGCCGCCGGCGCCTTTGGAAGTCAAGGCTGGTTCGGTCATTAACGCGACCCTGTTGACCGGCATCAATTCCGATCTTCCCGGACGGATTATCGCTCAGGTCAACACCTCGGTCTACGATACGTTGAGCGGGGACTATTTGCTGATCCCTCAGGGTTCCCGGTTGTTGGGCCGCTACGAGGACAATCAGCAATACGGCGATACTCGAGTCGGCGTTTTTTGGTCCCGGCTGCTGTTTCCCAACGGCGACAGCTTGAGCCTGGAGGAGATGGAAGGCATCGACACCGAAGGTTACGCCGGCGTCAAGGACCGGGTGCGGCGCCATTACGGGCGGATCTACAGTTCGGTCGTCTTGCTTTCGGCCGTGAGCGCCGGGGTTTCTCTGGCCGTTCAGCCGCGGGAGCGGGTTCCGGAAGCCGCCGCCGCCTTGCCGGGCTACGCCCAGCCGTCGATTCAACAGACCCTGGGGCAAGAACTGGCTCTGAATACGGGACGGGCGCTCAACCGGCAATTGCAGCAATCGGTGGATATTCAGCCGACCATCGTCGTGCGCCCCGGCAAGAAACTCGCCGTCATGGTCGTGAAAGATCTGACTTTCGAACGCCCGTATCCCCGGCGGTTGCCGCCTCCGGCGGCGCCGGAGAGCCCCGTGTACTTCGATCCGACCCAAGGAATTTACCGCCCATGAAAACGCCCGGAAAACCATTGCTCAACGGGGACTTCGTTCCCCGCGACCCGCTCGAGGAATCGTTCGTGACCGGGGAACCGGTCGCGGTCGATCCGGAACTCGCCGATGCCATGCTCGCCGAGCTTTCGCCGGTGGAGGAACTCGAAGAGCATGCGTCATGAACTATCGGCAATACGTCGAATCCACGGCGCGGCAATTCGTCGCCCTGATGGACGAGGGGCGACCGCCTTGGCGGCCGGGTTACGATCGGCAAGCCGGTGGCTTGCCGTCCATCCCCGGCAACGCGATCACCGGCCGGAGTTATCGCGGCGTCAACGCCTGCCGGTTGTGGTTGGCCGCCAAGACCCAGGGTTATACCGATCAGCGATGGTTGACCTGGAATCAGGCCCGCAAGGCGGGAGCCGTAGTGCGCCGGGGGGAAAAGGCCGTATCCGTCGTCTTTTGGACGGACGAAAAACGGGTGCGGGTCAAACATCCCGAAACGGGGAAACCGGAATGGCGGAAGATCAAGCTGGACCGGCCCCGGATCCAGTATTTTTCGTTGTTCAACGTGGCTCAAGTCGACGGACTCGATCGCGACCGGTTGGCGAAATTCCAGGCGTTGAACTGGACGGACCGGCCGGAAAAGTTATTGCAACTCACCAACGCGAAACTCGTCCGCTCCGGGACCACGCCGTTCTATCACAAGAGCCGGGACGTCATCGGGATGCCGCTCCGGAACAGTTTCCGTTCGGAAGAGGATTTTCTGGGTTCGCTGACCCACGAGATGGCGCATTGGACGTCGCATCCGAAGCGCCTGGCCCGGGAGGTGGGCGATACGGAGTCGATTTCCTACGCCCGCGAGGAACTGGTGGCCGAGATCGCGTCGATGGCGATGTGCCTGGAAATGGGCACCGGAAAGGACCGGGAAAACAGCTTGTCCTATCTGAGCTCGTGGAACAAACACCTCCGGAGCCATTTCGTCGAACAGCCTCAAGAAGTTCTGAAAGTGTTCGTGCAGGCCTGGGAAGCGAGGGATTACGTGATGGAGGGGAAGGAATTGGAGCGGCTGCGAACGGTCGATCCTCCGAGCCGGGTCCAAGGCAAAACCCAAGGCCGGACGGCCGTCGAGTTACCTTATTCCGAAAAGCGGCAGGCGTTGCGCGACGCCGACGAAGCGAAGGTCGACCTGGAATGGAACCGGACGGCCGGCACCTGGGAACTGCTGGGACTGAGTCCGGAACGCAATCCCGGCCGGTTGACCCGCTTGCTGCCGGAAGATTCCCTGATGGAATCGTTGGCCGAACGGGGCGAACGCGTCTATCTGCAAATTCCCTTCGAGGAGAAGGACGAGGCCAAGGCCGTCGCCGGCAAGCTCGGCATGCCGTTGCTGTGGGATCCGGATTTCAAGGCGTGGCATACCTATGCGGCCGATTTCCAGGAAGCGTTCGTCAAGTATGTGCCCCAGGAACCCTCCGAACGGGCTTGGAACGCCGAGGCGCAACGGTCGTTGGCCCAAGCCTTGCAGGACGCCGGAGCCGCCGAAATCCCGGCGACGTTGACTCTGGACGGGAGGTTTCACCGCTTGCGCGAGCAAGACGACGCGCCGGGGGAGAGGTCCGTGACCTACGTCGGGTTCGAGGAAGGCGTGCCCAGCGCGTTGATCTTCAACCATCGCCGCGGCGAACGGGTCAAATGGCAAGGCTCGGCCCGGGAATTGAGTTCCCGCCAGTGGCGCCGCATGCGCACCGTCAACCGCAACCGGGAGGAACGCCGGTCAGCCGAGCGCCGGGACCGGCAGCGGCAAGCCGCGAAACGGGCTCGTACGATATTGGCCGCCGAAGGCGTCCGGCCCGCCGGAGCCGATCATCCCTATTTGCGAGCCAAGGGAATTCGTCCCCATGACGGCATGAAAGTGGATGCGCAGGGCAATTTGCTGATCGGCATTTGCGACGCCCGAGGCCGTTGCCGCAGTCTGCAGACGATTTCCGCCGAGGGCAAAAAGCGGTTTTTGCGCGACAGCGAAATCACCGGCCACTTCGTGCCTTTCGGACCGCTTCCGTCGAGTCGGGCGATCGTCATCGCCGAAGGCGTCGCCACGGCGGCGACGCTTCGCGAGGCGCTCGACGTGCCGGTGGTCGCCGCCTTGCATGCCGGCAATCTGGAACCGGTGGCGCAGGTCTTGGCCGAGCGGTATCCGCAAGCTTCCTTGGTCATCGCCGCCGATAACGATCACGAATCGAGCCAAGGCAACGTCGGCTTGCGCAAGGCGCAAGAGACGGCCGAGCGGTGGGGAGCGGTCGTGGCTTCGCCGCCGTTCGGCCCGGAGGACCGGGGACGCAGCGATTTCAACGATCTGGCTCAGGCCCGGGGGAAGGACGAGGTCGTTCGGATCTTGCGTCCGGCGTTGGCCCGAACCCGGGAGGAAGCGACCCCGGCGCGAGGCAAGGAAACGGAAGGCAGATAATGGGAGTCACCGCGCGCCTGCCGTTGCCCCGGCGATTGAAAACGGCGGCTATTTTGACCGTCGTCTGCCTGACGCTGGGTTTTCTGGTTTCCTATGCGGCGACCCGGCTGCGATGGCAGGGCGCCTATTCGATGACGCTTCATCTCCAGGCGCTGACGCAATTCGAGCGGCCCGGCAATTTCCCGTTGCGCCTGTTTTGGTTAGGCAGCCTGTTCGCCGGTTCGTGTTGCAGCCTGGGCGCCTTGGTGTACCGGGGTTCGGGGCGGGCCGTGCCGGATCTGCACGGTTCCGCCCGCTGGGCCGGATGGCCGGAAATATGCCGGGCGGGCCTGTTGGGAGCCGGACTCTACGTCGGGGGCTATCGCCGCCGCAACCGGCTTTATCATCTTCGGGACGACGGAGAAACCCATCTGTTGACGTTCGCTCCGACGCGGTCGGGCAAGGGGGTGTCGATCATTTTGCCGACCTTGCTGACCAACGAGGACAAGAGTTTCTTCGTGTTCGATATCAAGGGAGAAAATTACGCCTTGTCTTCGAGGTGGCGGGAGAAGGCGGGCAACCGGATCGTCAAGCTGGAACCGGCCGGAGCCGAATCGCATCGTTATAACCCGCTGGACGAGATCGTTTGGGGTTCGCCGACGGCGATCAAGGACATCCAGAACCTGGCGACGATCCTGACCGATTCGGGCAAGAAAGCTCGGGATTCTCATTGGGAAGACAAGGCGAGGGAGGCGTTGACCGGATTGATCATCTATACCTTGGAGGACCCGGATCGGGAACGCACGCTGCATGCCGTCGGTTCCCTGTTGACCGATCCGGAACGGGATCAGGAAGAGACGCTGGAACAACTTGTCGAAGATTGCGAACATGCCGAGGCCCGGAAACATTTGGCTTCGTTGCGCCATACGCCCGAAAAGGAACGGGGCAGCATCATTTCCACGCTGCACAAGACGTTCGAACTCTTTGCCGATCCCTTGATTCGGCAGAACACGGCCGAGAGCGATTTTTCCCTGGACGAGCTGGTCGACGGTCCGGCCCCGATGACCATGTACTTTGTCGTCCAGCCCAACGACCTGGACCGGTTGAGTTCCCTGTGCCGGATTTTCATCACCCAGTTGTTGAACCGGCTCGTTCACGGCATGACCTTCGAAGGGGGGCGGGCCCAACGCCGCCGGCGGCATAGCCTGGTGCTGATGTTGGACGAGTTCGCCGCCATGAAAAACCTGCCTGCGTTCGAATCGTCCCTGGCCTTTATCGCCGGGTATGGCGTCCGGGCCCACCTGATCGTCCAGGACTTGGACCAGATCATCAAGCATTACGGCCGGGAAAACGGCATCTTGGGCAATTGCTCGATTCGGATCGCGTTCGCGCCCAACACCAACGTGACCGCCGACTATCTGAGCAAGGAATTGGGGAATCAAACGGTGGTGCGCGAGAAAATCTCGACCTCCGGCCGGGAATGGTCGCTCAAGGATAGCCGTTCGTCCTCGATGGACGAAGTGTCGCGGCCTTTGTTAACCCCGGACGAAGCCCGGCGCCTGAAACCGATCGCGGTGGACGGCGGCGAAGAACCGGGCGGCGAGTGCCTGATCATGCGTGAAGGCCACTATCCGATTCGAGGGACGCGCGTGCTTTTTTTCCAGAATCCCGTGTTCTTGGCCCGTTCCCGCATGGAACCGGCCAAGATCGTACACCAGGAGTGAATGATGATAATTCGTTTAGTGATCGTCGGAGTCGCGGCATGGGGCGCCATGGCCGAAAGCCAGGAAGTTAGGGACCCGGGCCGGCCGCCGGGCGAACCGGCCCCCGAACGGCTGAAATTCTCCGAGACTCAAACGCTCGATCCGAACTTGCGGCTCGAGGCGCTCGGAGCCGGAGAACTGGGCATCGATTGGAGCGCGGTCGATTGGTTGCCTGAGCCGCCCGGCGACCGGGAGGAACTCGCGGTGGTCCGGGACCGGATCCGAGGGGTGACCGACGAGCTCCGGCGCCGGATCAAGGAACAACATGCCATGACCTGGCGTTATTGGGGCGCGGCTACGGCGGACAAACCGGCGACGTTGCTTTTGCTCGAGACGATGAATCGGGAGCTGATCCGGGCCGTCATGGTGCAAAAACTCCGTTTCGACCGAGCCCGGCCTTCGTTTGTCGATCCCGAGATCCGGCCGGTGGTCGCCGTGCCGGCCCATCCGGCCTATCCCGGAGGACATGCCGCTCAGGCTTATTTTTTCGGCGCGTTGTTTGCCGCGTTGGACCCGGATCGTTCCGAGCGTTACCGGGAGCTCGCTCGGGAAGTGGGAATCAATCGGGAATACGCCGGCCTGCATTATCCCAGCGACACCTACGCCGGCGCCCTGTTCGGCCGTTACGTGCTGCGGCGTTGCCTGCAACACGAATCGTTTCTGAGGTTGTGGTTGGCGGCGGCGCAGGAATGGGAGACGGAACAACGTCCGATCGGCGAACTGACTCGGCAACTGGTCCGCGTCGCCCGTTTCCCCGGTGAAAAAAATCCGGTCGGCGCGGATCCGGCGGCGGAAAATCTGGAGGCGAAGCCTCCCGAACCGGGAACGACGGTGACTCCATGAACGGCCAACGAAACAAACCGGATCGGCTGCCGGCGGCGCCTGAGCGAAGGCGGTGGCGATATGAAGTGGCCATGAATCCTCAGGAATATGACCGGCTGCGGAGTTATTCGGCCGCGGCCGGGATTGCGACCCCAGCTCGGCACAATATCCCCGTTTTCATCCGGGAAACGGCGCTAGGCAAGACGCTGCGAGGCAAGCGGGATATCGATGCCATTAAAGAATTGCTTCGACTTCGCGTTTACTGGGAATCGGCACTGGTGTCTTTTCAGAAATATTCGGGGCGGGGGCGGTCGGAGACGAAAGAACTTTGCCGGCCGGTATCGGAGCTGGAATCGAATTTCGACGAATTGGAGTGGTTGGCTCAGAGGGTGAATCTTGGGAAGTTGCCGTTGGCCGGTTCGCCAGGTCCGGGGGACTTTCCGCCAAGCGTCGGGAAACGGCGCATGCAAATCTATTTGGGGGATCGCGAACGAATTCGGGTTATGAGCAAGGCGTATCAGGCCGGGTATCAGGTGGAAGCCAAACCACTTCGCGATTACCTGAAAGCGACGGCCTTGAGCCGCCCCCCGCAGACGGTGTTCGATCCGTCGGCACTGGAAGAGATTCGACGGCAAGTGAGGGGTTGGGCGGCCATGGCAACGCAAATTGAAGCGTCCCCGGACGGTGAAGCGATACCACCGGAAGCGGCAGTCGAACGATATCGAGAATTGCGCCGCATGCAACGTGCCTGGCGCGATTTTTCGACCGCCCGGTTTGGCAAACTTCCGCCGCCGGCGCCGCCAGGGGAACGAGCGGCGTCGTTACCGGGTGCCGACAGTTCTCTCGTTCGGAAGGCAGCAGCAGGATGATCGTCAAATTTTCTGAAGTCAGGGACCGCACGAGGTTTCGCCACCTGGCGGAGTATATTTGCGAACCGCAGCCCGAACGCCCCGAACGGATTCAGGCCGTTTTCGTGCAAGGGTTCGGTGTGGACGGCATGCCGTTCGAGATCGCCGGCAAGGCTTGGCGCATCGCGGCGGCGGCGGTTGACTTGCGGCACCGTTCTCAGCCCATCAAACGCGGCGGTCCGGTAAGCGCCCATATGGTCGTTTCCTTTACGGAAGCCGAGGCCTCGCGGCTGGATTTTTCGGAATGCGCCCGGATCGGCACCGAATTGTTGGGCGAGGTGGCCATCGACACTCATTATCGAATCAGCGTCATTCATGGAGATACGGATCATTGTCATTTGCATACCGCGGTCGATCTGCTCGACGAATATGGCCGGGTGGTCAGAGACCGAAAGACGTTTCGGAAATTAGTAGACAAGAAAAACGATATTTGCCGGCGCCACGGTTTTCGGAGCTTGCGGACGAGGCGAAATCGGGGAAGCGACGACAATGCGATCGAGGTGTATGAAGATCTGGAGAGTTTCGAGAGTTGGTTGCGGCGTTTGGCGGCTCCGCCGTTAAAATCGTTGCTGAGGCAGAACGACGTTTCCTGGGATCGGGTGCAAGATTTATTAGGCACGATGGGCGTTGAATTCAAACGCCGGAGATCCGGTTTGGTCATGGCGCATCGGTCGGGCCGTTACCACGTCCGCGCTTCCCAGGTGTGGCGGCAATTTGCTTATGGGCGGTTGTCCGAGCGATTGGGAGAATTTCAGGCGGCCGGGGAGGCGAAGCCCGAGCTCAGTTATCGACCCCATTCCTTGCAAGCTCCCGAACTCTTCGAGCGGTTTCAACGGGAAATGGCCGAACGGAAACGGGTCAAGTCCCTGGCCGTGGCCGAAGTCAGATTGCGGCATCAGCAAAGGCGAACGGTTGCCGACCGGGAAACCAAGGCCGCCATCCGGTCGCTGAGAGTTCAGGCGAAATCCGGGGCAGAGCTGGAAGCGCGAAAGGACATTCGCCTGACGATCGAGAAGTGGGAGCATCGACGCGCGAAGCGGATTAACGAAAGCCTGGAACGCAAGCGGGCGGAAATCAAGGGACTCCACGCCAAATGGCCGCTGTTGAATTGGTCGGCATATTTGAATCAACAGGCCAAGGAAGGGCGAATCGATGCGATCGAGGCTTTGCGCAGCAGGGAGGATTATTCGCCGTCGCCAAAAGAGAACGCGATAGCGGCGAAGCAGGCCTGGAAGAGTTTAGGCATCCAGGTAGGACGGCTTCAATGCGAAGTCCGATCCGGAGGAGTCTTGGTTTACACCGACCGGGAGACTCAGACTGCGGTCGTCGATCGGGGAAAGTGGTTGGTTCTGGACGCCGATTCCAGCGATGCGGCCGTCGCATTGGCGTTAACTCTGGCGCAGGGAAAATTCGGTGACGGGATACGGTGCAGTGGCAGCCACCAGTTTCGATCGAAGGTGAAACGGGCCCTGAGAAAGCGAAAACTGCCGATGAAACTAGTCAGTGAGGAAAGGGAAAGATGAAAGAGGAGTCGAGGATCATCGCCGGTATCAAGGACTGGTATCGTTATCTCGAGCGCGCCGTGGTGATCGGCGGTTCGTTATTGATTATCGTGTCCGTCATGCTGTGGTGCTCCGGTTGGAGAATAAATCTAGAATACTCCATGCCTCGGGGCGTGTACCGCAGTAGTTCGGGAGAATATCGTTCCGGTGATCTCGCGCTCGTTCGCTTGCCCGGCCGTTGGAGCGATTACGTGTTGCGGCGAGGTTACGCTTCGTCCGACGCGCTCCACGATCGAACGAGAGACGCTCTCAAGTATGTCTGCGCCATTCCCGGCAACCAGGTCCGAATCGGTGCAAACGGCATCGAAGTCGATGATCGGTTGTTGCCGTTCACGGCGCCAAAGGAACGGGATTCGTCCGGTCGGAAACTACCGGTCATGACGCTGACCGCCGTCTTGCAACCGGGAGAATATCTCGTGTGCAGCAACCAAGATGCCCTCGGCTTCGATTCGCGATACTACGGCATCGTCAATCGGAGCAATTTAATCGCTCGGATGCGGATCGTGGCGGCCATCGATTAGCGAAGTTGGACTGGTAATCTTATTCGAGGGCAATCGCCTTGGTGCCAGGCCGTTGTTGTTTGCTCAACCGGATCGAAGATTATTGCCGGTAGCGGCAACCGCGATTTCCTTGATTGTCCCGGATTGGCGAGATTTGTTTTGTGGCTGGGAAATCGAGGAAAAGCCCGGTTTCCCTCCTTCCGGAGTCCGGTTTTGAACTGGTCGCACCGATCAGCGACACTGATGTTTTCAGGTTCGAGAACAAGATTATTCAGCGCAATTAGCCGGAGCGAAATCTTAGCCGAGGAATGGGTCAGGCGGGAGAACATAGTTCGGTCAGGGGGCAGCCGTTATCGTTGTTTTCCAACTGCTCTCGGTGATCAGGCGAGGAATGCAGGGCCCTCAATACTCGGCGTAATTTCTCTGAGCTGAGCGGATAGTCCATAAAGGCTTTGGGCCGAATGCCGCCCGGGGACGACAAGCAGACGCGAAGCATTCACCTGACAGTTCGTTCCCTGGCAGGCATCCCGAGGGGTAACGGCCCGGTCCGATCGGATCGTTACTGCCGCTTGCCAGGTTCCTTTTTTCGGTGACCGCGACTGAATCTCCAGTCGTAGCAGTCCTTGGGAATTACGGACAATGAAAGATCGCGGAAGCGCTGAATAGACGGTCGAACACCTGTTCTGACCCCTTGCCTCAAGTGCGGTGTCAAGCCTCCAAAGGCCTTCGATGTCGCCGGTTAACGTCGATTTCTGATTTTGGTTGCCGGAGTATCGTTTTTCATAATATCCCCTGTTTATCGTTTTTGAAAAAATCGAACAAAAGGAAGAAACGGGGCACCCGCTCTGGCTTTCGTCGGTTTGACGCTTCGTTACCCGGCCGAAAAGAATCCACCGTGGCGACGGTTACCGCCGATCCTCAAATTCAGTGGTCCACGGTGGTCTTTACCTTATTGTTCTACTTGTCGCTTATCGTCGTCTGCCAACCGCACGACGCGATCAAGTTGGGCGGTGACGAGCATTTCGAATTGCTCAAGGCGGAATTGGTGGCTTCGGGGTCGGTCTCGAACCGGGATTTCTGGAACGATCAACCGCCGGGTCTGACTTATTTGCTGGCGGGAATCTTTTCGGTTTTCGGGGCAGCTGCTTTTCCGGCGCGAATGTTGACCGTGTTATTGACCGCGGCGCTGTTGGCGACGGTTCCGTTGATTTGGGGCGGCAGGCGGCTGAAGGGATTTGTTTTTGCTCTGCTTCTGCTCTCCGCTCCGGGTTTTCTGAGATATTCCATGTCGGCAATGGCCGATCCCGTGAAGATTCCCCTGTGCGTCCTCAGTTTCGGATTGGCGCTCTGGGCCGTTCGACGCCGTTCGACGTCCTTGGCGGTTCTGTCTGGGCTGACGATCGGAGGAACGGTTCTAATCAAGTACACCGCGGCGCTGTATTTGCCGGGCGTCATGTGGGCAGGGTGGTTGGCGATGCGGGATTTGCCTTCGGGAACACGCTGGCGGATAGCGTCAGGATTCCTGGCCGGAGGAGCCGTTTGGCTACCGTGGTTTTGTTGGCTGCTGTTGCAGTATAGCGATCAGTTGTTATTCGTCCATTTTTCGGAGAATCGATCCATGGAGCCTCTGTTTCCCGAGGAGCACGTATTCGGTTGGCGGCATATCGCGATCGGATTCCCGCTGTGGCTGGGAGGCGCCGGAGCTCTGCTCTTGGTCGCATGGCGGATTATCCCGGTTGCGAGAGTGGCGTTTCCGGCGGCGGTTCTGGCCGTGCATTTCGGCATGGCGTTTTACCATCAACCATGGTGGGACTATTACTTGCTGGATTTGTAGTTGGCTCTGTCCTGGCTTTCCGCCGAGGCGTTCTGTTGGGGGTATGCGCAAGTGGCTCGGTTGCGAAACCGGAGAACGGTGCGGATGGGGAACGGACCCGAGTTCGTTGGCAGTTGGCGGCTCTGGTTTTGGGGATGATTTGGTTATCGTTAGGATCGGCGTTGATTCTGTTCTATTCGATTCAGGAGTTGTGGCAAAGTCCGCGAATTCGGGATTCCGAAGTCATCGTCTATTTGCGGGATCATCCTCCGGCGCCGCAAGAAACGATGTTCACCAACGATCCGATATTGGCGTTTCATGGCGGGTGGCGGCTGCCTCCGAATTTAGTCGTGCTTTCCTTGAAGCGATTCTGGTCCGGGGCGATGGATGGGCGAGATCTGATCGACGAGTTGCGCGAGGCGGAGGTATCGTTGATCTGTTTCGGCGGGCGTCTGGACCGGATCAAGACGGAGCAGGTGAAATATGCCGAAGAGTCGTTGGGAAACAGCCGGCAACTGGGGGACGGCACGCTCTTTTTCGGCGGGGGGAGGCCATGAGAGAATGGTCCGGTGCAAGATAATGCGGGAAGTGATTTCCCGCCGGTTTGATCGCGACGATAACCGGTTTGAAGGTTTGAGGCGTAGCCTCCGGTTCAAATCCGGACGTGATAATCCTCGCGGGGACGATCATTGGGTTCGGGTCCCGGCTGGTAGCGGAGGTTGAGTTTCCGGCGACCTCAAACGGAGGGAGCGGAGCGACCTTGGATTGAGGCTGCCGGGATCTTGAGATTTCGAGTGATCGGTCAGTTCCAAGGCTTCCGGCGAGTTCGCATCAGTGCCCAACCAGGGAGGCAATTTTGGAGCTGAAAGGTCAGAACCGACCGCGACCGGATCTCCCCGAGTTGGATGAGTATCCGAATCTGCTCCGGGAGATGATTCGCCACAGGCGCTGCCGATCAGGGAAGAGGAATTCGCAGTCTTGATCGGGGCGGCGCAGGGCGACAATAATCCCGAACGAACCACTGGGCGTAACGGTTCTCGAGCTTGAGCTTGGACGACGCCGGCCGGTGAAGTGGAGTTGCCGATCCCCAAATTGCGCCACGGCAGTTACTTCCCCTCCTTTCTGACCCCGCGTCGGCTCTCGGAAGCCGCGTTGACTTCAGTCATCCAGGAAACCTGCGTGCCAGCGATCTCGACGCGCAACGTCGATCGTCTCGTGCAATCCATGGACTGAGCAGCATCAAGCTCAGCGAGGATCCCCGGTTGTGCCGAGAACTCGATACTCGAATGGGATCGTTCCTGAACCGACCGCTCGAAGGTCAGTGGTCGGTTCTTTGGTTGGATGCCACCTACGTCAAGGTTCGGGTAAGCGGTCGCATTGTTTCGGTGGCTCCCACGCTGGCGAAAGTCGTCAATGATCATGGTCGGCGAAAGGTTGGAATTCGAAATCGGCTGTGGCGAGGCGGAAACGTTCTGGCCTGGCTTCCTGAGGCAGTTGCCGCGTCGAGGGCTATGAGGAGTGCCATCGGCGATCTTCGATTATCATCAAGAGTTGGAGACTGCCTTACCGTATCGCTGGCCATTTCGTGGCAACATTGCAAAGTGCTCTTCTCGCGCCATCTCTCGGCTCAGGTCGGCAAGGGCGAGCGAACGGCAAGCGGAAGCCAGGCTCGCATCGTTTTCGCCTATCGGCAGCGAGCCTCGGATCGACGGCAGTGAAGGAAGATCGCCGCGGAATTGCGGAGCGGATATTCCAAGATTTCCTTTCTGCCGGACGCGGTCGAATCGGAGGTTTCCCCTCTCTCTTGTTTCTCGAATGGTTGTCGGCCAAAATCTGCAGCGCCAATCCGATCGAAGGCTTGAATCCAGAAATTAACCGCCGTCGACCTCTGGATATCGTTCACCTCGAGTCCGCCGTCTTCCGCATGGTCGGAACCTGGTTGGTGGAGCAGAACGACGAATGGGCCGTGGCTCGAAGCGGTCTGATCCTCGCGGATCCGGTTAACGTCGGCGACGCCGAAAAGCCCGACTCGGAGCCAGTCTGACCACCGGTGAAATCGGCGAGTTCTATTGATCTATGCCGAGTCCCTTGCTTGGCTCGTTCGAGGGAACGCGGCACTTCAGGAGCGCAGATGAGTCCGGTAAGGATCGAGTGCCAAGCAGCAGGTCGTCACGCACGAAAACCACCGGGCGCGTTTCGACCCACTGAGAAATCGGATTAGCTTCCGGTATCGATTTCGGCATGTCGTCCCGAAACCCCGACGCGAGTCGGGTGACATCCGTGGTGACCCAGACCCAGCCGAGAAACCCAAACGGATCCGCCCGGTTGAAGGGATGGTTAGGCCATTGTCCGGGACGTGATCCGGAATCCGACGTTGCGTCGGGATGAAGTCGGAAATCGCATTGGGAGGAAGGGGTTCACGGATCGTTTTGCTCAGGGCATTTTGGGGCGGGGACGATCACGGTGTTATCGTTATTGGTCCGGGGGATTCGAGCGGCCATAATTTTTTTTGAAAAAAAATGTTGCAAGGTTTTGTGATGAGGGGTACAGGCGCATCGGATTGTCGACACACGTAATGAAATCAGCAGGGATATGGGGCGTGGGGCTTGCGGTGGTTTTGCTTTTGGCTTCGGCCAAGCTTCAGGGGCAGGTAGCGTTGCATCTGCAACACGATGCCGGACGGGTAGGTGTTTGGAAGCTGGATGGACTCCACCTCCGGGCGTCTCTGGAATACGAACCGCCTCGTCCCCCGGAGGGATTCGCTTTGGTCGGAGCCGGGGATTTCGACGGGGACGGGAGGCCCGATCTGTTGTTCGAGTCCGAAGCGGGCGATCTGGTCGTCTGGCAGATGGACCGCGAACTTCGGATCGAGAGCCGGGAACTGGTTCGGTTGCCTGTTGGCGAACGAGTAGCGTTGGTGGTCGATTGGGACGATGACGGGGCTGGCCGACCTGCTGACGAAAGACGGGTTCGGGGCGGTTGCCGTTCGCTCTCGGAACGCTCGGGGCGAGTGGCAGGCCGCGGCGGTTCTGGCCCTGATTCCTGACGCCTGGCGATTAATCGGGACTGGGGATTTCGACGGAAACGGCGAGCGTGATTTGCTGTTGGAACGTGCCGGGCTGGGGGTGGAGGCCTGGTTGTTCGTGGAAGGCGAAAAGAGTTTGGTCGTGTCTTGGATCGAGGACGATCAAATGCCGGAAGGCTGGCGCGCTGTCTGCTCCACAGATTTTGACGGGGACGGGATCCAAGACGTGGCGCTTCAGAACGGGGACGGCAGTTTTGCGTTCTGGCCGGGAACGGCGACCGGGGCCACGTTGTTGGAGGAAGCGCCGAGCGACTCCGGATGGCAGGTCGTGGCCGTGAGCGCGGGCGAGGCAAACGACCGGGGATCGGACGACGTTAGCGAGCCGGCAGGAGAAGGAGGCGACGGATCGGCCGGTGCTGCGTCTTCCGAAGCTTCGGGGTCGCCGCCTTCCGGCAATCCAGCTGTCCGGAAAATTGTTTCCGCAGGGGATCCTGACGCTCAGGTATCGGATTTTATCGAGGAATGGCGGGCCTTGAACGGCGGTCCGTATCTCGAGGTTTGGGTTCTGGAGACTTTCTAGCGATCGAGACGAACGGGGATGATACAGGGGCTAATTGATAATCTCGGCAAGATCATGATGAAGTCAGGTGAAATCGGGAACGGTCGGTGCGATACCCACAACGGATTCCTGATCGCGATGGTCGGACTCGGGACTGCAACGGTACTGGCTCTTCATTGTTGGGGAAGCGTGAACGGTTACGGCAACTCCCTGGCCAGCACCGGGAGCGGAAGTTGCGTTACGGGAAGCGACTCCGGTTCGTCGGCTAGCTACAATTCCTCGGTACCCATGGGGGCAACGCCGAGTTTGGGGGGAGGAAATTCCGTCGGCGTATTGCGTGCGATCGCACGAGAAGGATTGCTGGCTTTTAACCGTTCGTGGCCGGAGAATTCCCGGCGGCTCCTGGAACTCGGCGGCCTCGGAGTGTTATCTTCTGGAACGGTACAGGTCAACGATCCCGAATTGGACCCGGCAAATTGGCGAGTCGTCGCCGAGGTGTTTCCGTTCGAGGGCTCTCCGGAACGCAATCCCGGTTCTTTCGTCTACGCTTTTCAGTCCGAGGTCTACTACAGCTTGACTCCCGGTTCCTCGGTTTATCTGGGCGGCGCGACCTATCGCAACGATGGCACGGCGCTGGAAACGGGCAAGCAGGTTTTCCGGATTCATTTGCGGACCGACGAGGCCTGGAATTGAAGGTTTCTCCGGGACTCGGCAACACGGCCAAGGGGCAGGTGTTGAATTACGAATACCAAGGGTACCGGTCCGGCTGCGGGGGGTTCCGGGCTCGGGAAGGCGCGTGCGGTGATTACGGCGTGCAGGCCGAGTTCGGAGCGGTCAATTTGACTTGGAATTTCGGGTTGTCGTCTCCGGAAAGCGGCCGGCCGGGATCGAAAGGTATTCTTCGGCTGTACCGCGAGGTTCCCGATCCCGGATTGGCGCATCCCGATTTGCTCCGTTACGCGACGCAACCGGATTCGGATGTCGAGGTGTTGCGGGAGCCGAATTGGAACGACGCCATTCGGCAAATCAGGGGTTCTGACGGTTTGCTGCAGGTCACGATGCAGGCGCCTCGGGGATATAACCTGTCGCATTATCCGCCGGACGCCGTCGGCGGCAAGGCGGATGACGGGTTCTACCGGACGACGGGCCAGCCGCACGCTTCCTGGACGCTTCGCATCGGCAGCGAGGCAGCGCCGGATGATGCCGGGATTTTCGAGGTGCGCGAACTGGCAGGCGGAATCGCCGCCGACGCTCCCGAAGGCGTGGCGCATCGGTATCGGTGGGACGAGAGTGCCGGGGGTTGGGATTTGCGTAAAGGCAACGGTTTGGCCGGGGATAAGGTGCGGGTGGAGTGGAACGCCGACCGGACTCAAAAACGCTCGATCAGGGAGCGGTACGATCCGACGCTCGAACAGATCGACCGTCGGCAGTCGGCCGGGTATGAGCAACTGGTTCCAGGCGAGGACACTTGGTTCAAGACCAGCGATGTCGTGAATCCCGGGACCGACGAAAAGGTTTATCGCTATACCTATCAAACCGACGCGGCCAAGGTCGGTTACCGTCAGTTGATTCAGGTGATCGATCAATACGGAGGCTGGATCCGCTATGCTTACGACGATCAGGATCGCGTCGTCACCAAATGGAGCGGTTTCCTGAACCAATCCCCCACCGACGATCTGGATAAGTGCCGGGTCACCGTCTACCGTTACGACACGCTGGCGGGTTCGGAGGACGACGGATCGCAGCCTCGAGTCGCACGAACCGAGATCTACCGTTTGCTGGGTAAAGAGTTGGGGCGTTTCTACCGGGTGATTAACGGCGGGAGCACTTGGACCTATCGAGCTATCGAACCGGGCGCGGCTTGGAACGATTCGCGCAATCCCTCGCAACTAAGAGAGGTTTTTACGCAAGGCGATTATGCCGGGCGGCAACGTAAATCGGTGGACGCTCTCGGTAGGCTGACCACTTATGCCTATCGGGCGGCGGAAGGACGATTGACCACGACCGTCCGCGAAGGAGTCGCCGATGCCGCCGGCAACTCGGTCGTCAGAGGGACCGAGACGGTCCGGGTCACCGGAGAAGACGGGGCCGTGCATTCGGTGGCGCGGCGGGACATCGAAACCGGGATCGTCTTCGCAGAAACGGTCTATTCCGATCACGACCGCTTGGGACGCTCCCGCCGGATAGATCATCATGACGGGAGTTACGAAACCGCTTCCTGGGGGAGTTGTTGCGGACTGGAATCCGAGCGCCGGCGGGACGGAACCGTGGTCAGTTACACCAAGGACGCTTTGGGAAGGGTGATTCGCCAATCGACGGGTCAGCGGGAAGAAACGATCAAGTATGACGCCGACGACGCTCCGATTGAAATCAGAGTTCAGGACCGGAGCGACGCCGACAAAAATCACGTTTCGGAATACGTTCTGAATTTAGCCGGAGAGCGAATCGGCGTCAACGTTCGCCATGAGATCATGGAACGCTTGCCGTTGCCGGTGGGCAATACGGACGCTCTGGAGTAAACGTTGGAGGAAATAAGGCCATTGCTGGACGAAGAAGAATTCGATTCGCTGCTTTCGGTGGTCGATCCCTTGGGAGAATTGTCTGCCGCAGAGGAGGCAGAGGTCGAGTATTTGAGCCGAATGCGGTATGAACACGCCGCGAACGCAGCGGGCAACGGCCGGGTGGAAACGGAGTACGCTCCCGACGGAGCGACGACGATTCGCAGTTTTGCCGCCGACGGCACCTTGCTGAGCGTCACGGGTACGGCGGTTCATGGCCAACGTTACGAATACGGCGTGGAACAGGTGGATACCTCTTGGAGAGCGTATACCAAAACCGTTCTGTTGGACCATAAGGGACAGGATACCGGGGAATGGTCGACGGAGTATCTGGACGCGCTCGGCCGTAACGACTTGACCGTCTATCCGGACGGAGGTAAATGGAGTCGCGAGTACGACGCTTTCGGCGAGTTGGTCAAACAGATAGACCCGGACGGGGTGATTTACCCTGTTCCATTCGGACCTGCTGGGCGCGGTGCGAACGACCGCCGTCGACGTGAATCGAAACGGCAAGATCGATTATGACGGCGACGATCGAATATCTCGGTCGGTTCGGGAGTATATCGTCCGGGACGGTAAGAACGCCGTGCGTGCTCGCCACCTGGTTTGGCCCGAATTCGACAACGGCCGGTCGACGGTTATGAGCGAACAAATCGTCAGCGTGGACGGGCTGGAAAGATGGAACGTTCGTTGGACCGGGGAAGGCAACGAACTAGTCACCCATAAACGGATCGAGATTTTGGCTGACGGTTCTCAAGTTCACACGACATCGCTGCCCGACGGGACACGGCAAGTATCGGAGTACGAGAAAGGAGATTATTAGGGACAGTCAAATACGACGCGGATAATTGGTCCCTTGGCCGACGGGACTTCGAGTATGACAATCTCGGGCGCAAGATTCGAGAAACGGATGCTTAGGGCTCTCGCCTAAATAACATATTTGTTCAAATGATTAAATCTTTTATCAGAATTTCATTCTGACATGTTAAAGGACGGATAATCTCTCTGGTAATCTAAAACTGATTTCCATGGTTTATTTAAAGCTGGAAGTTATCAACCCATTTACAGCAATTCCCACTGAAGAAGAAAATCCAGTAAAAACAAGGGTTTTCTCAATCGGGTTTTCGCGCTGATTTCTTTAAATATTTTCAGCATTTCTTCCAAAACTATGCTGCATTAATGGTGGTTTCGTTGTAATCGCTGTTTTTTCGTATCTTTTCCTGACCAAAACGTGATTTGACGCTTTTTGGCCCTGGATCGGGTGCCGAAATTCGTCTTAACCCGTTCTCCCGACGTATTTTCCGGCCAGAAAAGCCATCCGAGAGGATCTCGAGTTGTTCTCGAACTCAGGAGGCTGCGATCTGCCGGGGTCTCAGTGTCCGTCCCATGTTTTGATTCCGTTCGGCGTGCCGACCGGCCTGATCCGTCGTGGAACAAGCCGATCCTCACAATCATTCAACGAAAGGTTTTCCCTGGTGAAATTTCGCAAAAAGTTACTCAAACCCAATATCATTGGGAGGATTTGGGGGTGTTTTCGCCTCGTTCCCCGCCCCTGCCGCAAAAGCAGGTTCGAGGTCACCGACCATTTGATGAGCGCGTTTGCGGCGTTGCAGCAGAAATTTTCCTCGTTACTGGGCTTTGACGAAGCCACTCGAGGTCGGAAACGAAAGGTGACGAGCCGAAGAACCCGGGCTAACTTGCGCCGACTGTATCGCATCAAACGAGTGCCTTCTGATTCGGGATTACGCAAATTCCTGGATCGGATCAATCCCATTCATCTTCGATCCGCGTTCCTGGAACTGTTTCGGATGTTACAACGAAACGGAGTGTTGAAGCGATATTGGTGGGAAGACAAGCACTATCTCGTGTCGATAGACGGCACCGGTGTTTTCTCTTCCAACCATCTTCACTGTGAACACTGCTGTCAAAAACAACACGAAAACGGTGCGATCACCTATTACCATCAAGCCGTGGGAGCCGCCGTGGTTCATCCGGACCAGCCGGAGGTTATTCCGCTGGCACCGGAGCCGGTCAGCAAGCAATTAATCGGTTCGGAAGCCGACCCGGAGGTGGGCCCGAAGGACGAGGAACTCACCGACTTTCCATACCGGTATACGGACCGTTACCGGTGGGAAAGCAGCAATAAATGGCTCATCAACGATTGCGAGAGCCGAGCCATCCGGCGGTTGGTCACCAGACTTCATCGGGAACATCCCCGCCTGAAGATCGTCGTCTTGGCCGATGGGCTTCATTCCAACGCCCCGTTTATCAAGCTCCTGAAACGGTATCGAATGTCCTTCATCATCGTCGCCAGACCAAGCAATCACGAACATTTATTCGAGCTATTTGTGAAAGCGGATGAGACCGGTGAATCCCACCGGTTCGTATGTTGGGACCAAGCTGGCGTCAAGTATACGTACATCTGGGTGAATCAACAGCCGCTGAACCAAGAAAATCCTGATCTTAAAATTAATTTTTTATGGTGCGAAATCGAAGCTCCGGGTGAAAAGCCGGCGATTTTTTCTTGGGTCACGGATTGGGAAATCAATGACTCCAACGTTCAAAAAATAGCGCGGGCCGGTCGCAGCCGGTGGCAAATCGAGGATACGTTCAATAGTTTGAAAAATCGCGGGTACCAGTTGGAGCACAATTATGGCCACGGAAAAGAACATCTCGCCACGGTTTTTCTGTTTTTGATGATGCTGGCGGTGCTGGTAGATCAAATGGAACTGATCGCCTGCTCTCTCTTTAAACGGGCGCCTCAGATGATCGGATCGCTCCAGGAAGTCTGGGTAGAAATCAGATGCCATCTTCGCATGCATCGTCTCAAGGATTGGAACCACCTCTACCAGTTACTCGTGTATGGGATGCTCGACTTCGTGCCTAAACCTGCTGCCCCCACCTAGTCGGCGATATTCTGACCGAGATCGCTAGTCGGCGACCTCAAAAAAAAACTCGATTTAGATCGAGCTCGGAGTGGTGCGTTCTGATCTCGTTCATCTCTCGGGCGAAACGCAAAATAAATCACCTGATCAAGGGAAAAAACGAAATGTTATCTGAAATCAATCTTGAAAATCCGTTTTTCGACCGTATTTAACATATTTATAAATAAATTTCACACAATTACTATCTGGCCTGACTTCAGTGGGAATTGCTGACCCATTTAGGTCGATTCAATGGTTTTTGAGAGGCTTGATGACGGTAAATCTTAGTTTCCAATCCTTTGACAACTAACGAATTAGAATTAATTACTTTTAAAGGTTGAAAAAATGAAATATGTATGATATGATTAAGCGTGAGCGATCAGGTTGCCGTTATCAGAAAAAAATATCTGAGCTTGGAGCCAAACTTCCAAGAATTGATTAAGCGTCATTGGCTAGCATCCGAGGCAATAGCCATTGGTAGGGGTGGAATAGAAATAGTTCACGAAGCTACGGGTGCTAGCCGCACTACGATTCGAGCGGGAATTAATCAATTAAAAACGGGAGCAATTTCGGAGAAAAATCGCCAAAGGAAATCAGGAGGGGGACGGAAATTATTAACCAAACACGACAAGACTCTTTTGTCAGATCTGAATAATCTTATCGAACCCGAAACTCGAGGTGATCCTGAAAATCCGTTGCGTTGGACCTGCAAAAGTGCTGAACCAATCAAAACCAAATTAAATGAAATGGGACATCAGATAAGTGAACGCACCGTAAATCGTTTGCTCCATGAAATGGGATACAGCCTTCAAGGCAAGCAGAAGACGCTAGAAGGCAACCAGCATCCCGATCGAGACCAGCAATTTCGATATATTGAACGCAAATCTCGGAAATTCCTGAAGGAAAATGAACCCGTGATTTCGGTTGACACCAAAAAAAAGGAATTGGTGGGACAGCACAAAAATATGGGGAAAGAATGGCATCCGAATGGAAATCCTGAACTAGTCAAAATGCATGATTTCCCTGATCCAAAACTACCTAAAGCAAATCCCTATGGCGTGTTTGATATTAACACCAATACGGGTTGGGTAAGTGTAGGCACTGATCACGATACTGCGGAATTTGCGGTAGAAACTATTCGTCGATGGTGGCTAGCAATGGGACGAAAAAAACATCCCAAGGCCAAGAAGCTATTAATTACAGCTGATGGAGGAGGTTCAAATGGTAGTCGTAATAAATTATGGAAAACCGAGTTACAAAAACTGGCTGATGAACATAGCATGGAAATATCAGTTTGTCATTTTCCACCTGGTACGAGCAAGTGGAATAAAATTGAACATCAAATGTTTTCATATATTTCAATGAATTGGCGGGGACGCCCATTAACCAATTATGAAACCATAGTTAATTTGATTAGCAATACAACAACTAAAAATGGGTTGAAAATAAACTGTGATCTAGATGAATCCAAATATCAGACGGGCACAAAAATTACTGACGAACAAATGCAAGATTTGCGTTTAACTAAAGAGAAGTTTCATGGTGAATGGAATTATAAATTAAAGCCCCATGAATGTAAATAATACATTTGATACATACACGAAAACAGATAGTTTATTTTGGCGAGAGCCCTTACTCGGGTGCTACGGAATACGAATATGACGCTCAAAATAATTTGACCAAGGTGACGTCTCCTCCCGCCGCAGACGGAGAGCCAAGGCAGGTTATTCGTTATCGTTACGATCAGAACGGTCGAAGAATCGAGGTTATCAACCCGGACGGGAACAGCGTGCACACTAGTTATTGGGCGACTGGCGAAGTGAGATTAGTCCATGGCGCCGGGACTTATCCGGTGCAATACGGCTATGACCATGCGGGACGTAAGGCAGAGATGACGACTTGGCAGGATTATGACGGCAAGACCGGCATAGTTACGACTCAATGGGCGTACGATAATCGTGGCAATTTGAATCGAAAGATATACCAAGACGGTAAAGGGCCGACCTATGAATACACTCTGGCCGGTAAAAGAAAAAGCCGCACTTGGGCGCGAGGCGTTGTCACTCGTTATACCTATGATGTATCGGGAGATATGACGAAGGTTGATCACAGCGACGACACCCCGGATGTTACGTTACGCTACAACCGTCTCGGACAAACGGTCTCGGTAACTAGCGGTACGAACACAATCGATTATTCCTACGACTCATATGGCCAAATGACCGAGGAAAGTTATCGCGGGGACAATCCCCATCGACTGATTCGTCAATATGACACCTTGGGCCGTTATTCGGGGTATGAACTGATACAAAACGGTAACACGGTCGATCGGGTAACGTATACGTTTGATCAGGCCGGAAGGCATGCGGGCGTCAGCGACGGGAATTTTACCGCTCGCTATGAATATCAGGATCTGACAGGCAGAATAACGGATTTACGGATTTCGGATAAGCAACAGAAACTGTTGATGCACAGTCAACGACGGTACGATAAAATAGGTCGCTTGACCTCTATCGCTCATCATGCCGGTGATCAAGTCATTGCGTCCTATGGTTACCAGTATAATTCGATAAATCAACGGACCCGGATGACTCTTGATGACGGAAGTTATTGGCAATATCAATATGACGACAAAAATCAACTTGCTTTCGGTGGAAAGTACGACAAGTCGGGAGAAGCCGTTCCGGGATACGGATTCGGATATGAGTACGACGATATCGGCAATCGAACAAGGGCGGATAAACGTTCTGCGCCGGAGGCCGTAAAACCAGAATTAGGCAGTGATTACGCCTCAAATCTCAGACTTCCTGACCCGTGTTAAAATTGTTTTGTGCATAACCGTTAGTCTGCAAGCTCGTAAAACATTCGAAGATCCGTGCCAGGATAAATCGTGGCGGAAGCATTCAACTCGGAGAATAATCCGGCAAGTGATTGATCGAGACCATGGCTGCCGAGCCCAAGAACTTGAACCCGTAATAGCTTATTTCGCTTCTCTGGAATAAAGTTGGCTTTGGCTTGGTACAAAGCCTGCAACAGTTTTCTTGCATTGCGTTTTTTCCCTTGAGCCAAGATAATCGGGCTCATCATTCGCACCTCAGTTCGATAGGCGATCATCCGTACCGTCTCATAGATCATATGATCGACGGAAGGCAAGGTTTGAAGTGGTTTTGATAACTGTCCCGCTTTGACGTGCGTTGGAATGACTTTAAGCTCTGCTTTCATTGGTTGCAATTCAGTTTCTAATTGGGTTAATTGCGTTCGATATTTAATCTCAACTTTACTTGACATGGTCGTTTCAGACAGTCGATTTCTGAGTTGACCTAACCGTTGTTGAGTTCGCTTAACTTTCTTATTGAGTTGGCTAGCTTCAGGATTGACAACTTGGCTATCGGGATCGATTTCTTCGAGTCCTTGAGTGGTCAGGGCATCCCAATTGAATTCTTGTCTCATATACTTGAAGAAGTTTTCTTGAGACCATCGTGACAACATGGAGCCAGCAACTTTGGAAAGGGGCAAAGTCGGATGGGTAGTCATGATGGATAATTGGCGACCTTTATCCGTTAGTTTTCTAATTTCCCGAACCTTTAGTCTCGGGGTAAGTTGGAGGCTTTGTTCGGCTAACCACTCTTTTCTCGAGAGTGTTTCCGCGGGACCATAAATCGGCACTTCCGTTTCTTGGAAGGCGCTTGATGGCCAATCTTCGCTTTGCCGGTTTTTGATCCAAGTAATCACCGCGATGCCGACCTTGGCCAGTTTCTCAAATAATTGTGGCGACCAACCTTCTCGATCGAAGACCAAAGTAATCGAGGGAGCTACCGACTGATTCTGGCTCAAGTCAGGACCGGGATCGTCCACTTTGCCGAGCTGTCTCAATTCCGGGACGATCTCTTGTTCGATCATCGTTACCATTTGAGGGTCGAGGGCCTGATGCAGACACATCAAAGGGCAGCCTCCCAAGGCGTTGAGCCAGTAACCCACTGTCGCTGGAAGGCAAAGCTTTTCACGCGAGACATAGTGCTTAGGGAGATTACCTTTTCGACCGGTATAGACTTTCGAATGTCCGTCAATCAACAGGGTCGCGGCGGCCTCTGGGGTCTGATTTACCCAGTGCTGAAACAAGTTGTTTTGCCAAGATTTAATGTCCTGTTGGTTTTCGGATAGTTCCTGAATCTTCTGGCGTAAGGTTTTGACCTCAGGGCATCGATCCAAACCTAAGATAATACCCTATTCACCCGGTGCTTCATAGCGAAGGGCTTCTGGATTCCTCACTCGGGCCAAACTAAGGAAGGCGAGAAAATTCAAGATCGATGTCACTCCGTAATAACCGTTCGAAAGTTTCAGATTTGTTTCCACCCCGCGTAACAATCCTTCCTGGAGTAAAAATGGCAAGGCGGTTAACACTCCTCCGTTTTCCACGGCTTTATGGGCCTGATTGAAAATGGGTTTAACCTCTTCCAGCTTTCCTCTGGCGGCCAATTGTCGCCCCATAACGTCATGAGTCGCACGCCCCATTGGGGTATGTCGATCTTTAGTATTCCGTTCGGAACGTTCCGTAGCCTGGAGAGACCGTTCCTTGGATTCGGGGGTTTCCATCGAATCCGAGGACTTTGACGGCATGGTAATCACTTCCGCTTTGCAACCCAAATGAAAGGTGACCCAATTGATTCCCAATACCTTGGCGGCACCACGTTGACTCATGCCTTCGGCTAACAATTGACTGCCTTGTTTGATCACCTTGGGGGTCAAAACCGTACGACGTCGACCGGACTTTTTTTGATAAAAAGAACTTAATCCACCAACCCGGTACCGAGTCACGGAATTTGATACCGTGTTGCGATGGACCTCAAACACCTCGGCCAATCGTTTCTGAGAAATATGATTCACCACATGAAGCATCCCCATGATCACACGCCTCGAGATCTGATCCTTATCGGGATGCGCGAATATCGGTTCCAAATTGTCGAGATAACAAGTCATTTCGTCTTGCGATGACATGGCGATATTACCATTGATCACGATCGGATTTTGAGGCCGAAAACCCTCAGGAAGCGAAGCCAGATACCCATTTTGGTGCACAAAACAGATTATAACGCATCATGCAAGAATAATCAATCTCTCATTTCCAAAAAAGAACGTATTTACTGGCTTTTGGTGGTTTAACCCCGTTTTTCTGGTCCGATCGTGTCAGGAAGTCTGAAGCTGGCGTTAAGTATACGTACATCTGGGTGAATCAACAGCCGCTGAACCAAGCTAATCCCGATCTTAAAATTAATTTTTTATGGTGCGAAATCCAAGCTCCGGGTGAACAGCCGGCGATTTTTTCTGGGGTCACGGATTGGGAAATCAATGACTCCAATGTTCAAAACATAGCGCGGTCCGGTCGCAGCCGGTGGCAAATCGAGGATACGTTTAATAGTTTGAAAAATCGCGGGTACCAGTTGGAGCACAACTATGGCCACGGAAAAGAACATCTCGCCACGGTTTTTCTGTTTTTGACGATGCTGGCGGCGCTGGTAGATCAAATGGAACTGATCGCCTGTTCTCTCTTTAAACGGGCGCCTCAGATGATCGGATCGCTTTAGGAAGTCTGGGTAGAAATCAGATGCCATCTTCGCATGCATTGTCTCACGGATTGGAACCACCTCTACCAGTTACTCGTGTATGGGATGCTCGACTTCGTGCCTAAACCTGCCGCCCCCACCTAGTCGGCGATATTCTGACCGGGATCGCTAGTCGGCGACCTCAAAAAAAAACTTGATTTAGATCGAGCTCGGAGTGGTGCGTTCTGAGCTCGTTCGTCTCTCGGGCGAAACGCAAAATAAATCATCTGATCAAGGGGAAAAGTGAAATTTTATCTGAAATCAGTCTTGAAAATTCGCTTTTCGACCGTATTTAACATATTTATAAATAAATTTCACACAATTGCTATTTGGCCTGATTTCAGTGGGAATTGCTGGCTTACTTCCGTTAAGACTGTTCCGAGGCCTTCACTGGCGAAATTCCTTGAGTTACTCTTCCAATTTACCGATGCGGTTTTATTTTTTATCATCTCCCCATCTCACGCCGTCCCGGCCGTGTTAGCGTCGGATTTTTCCTGAAAATAGCTTGACAGAGAATGTTGTCAGGCAGTATTCGTCGCTGCCCGTTAGATGCAACCCGTAACAATTTCGTTTTTTTTCTGTTCGCATGTCAAAAACGGACGAACGGCCAGAACCGTCTGAAAATTTGAATTCTCAGGAGGATGACGCCGTAATCGGCCGGGCCTTGAGCTGGTCGCTCGGCTTGCTGCTCGGTATCTCGATCGTAATCTGCGGCGGCTGGTGGTTTTTTTCTCGACCGGAGAACGAGTCCCAACGCATTACCCCGTTGCTTCCGCCGGAATCTCCCGTTCTCCCGACGATTTCCGTACCGAAAGTGATGTTTCGAGAGATCGGGAAGGAAGCCGGACTCGAATTCGTTCATCATAACGGGGCGGAAGGAGAAAAGCTATTGCCCGAAACCATGGGAGGCGGGGTAGCGTTTTTCGATTACGATAGCGACGGAGATCAAGACTTGCTGTTCGTAAATGGGATCGGCTGGACCGAACAGTCCCCGGCGACTTCATCGGTGCTTTACGCCAATGACGGTTCGGGAAGTTTCACGGACGCTACCGAAGAATCAGGTCTTGACGTTCCGTTTTACGGCATGGGAGCGGCCGTCGCCGATTACGACCGTGACGGTCTCCCGGATATTTATTTTACCGTGGTCGGCGTCAATCGCCTGTTTCGCAATTTGGGTAACGGGCGCTTTCAGGAAACGACCCGTCCGGCTGGAGTAGGGGGGGCGGAGACGGATTGGAGTACCTGTGCCGCCTGGTTCGACTACGATAACGACGGTTATTTAGACCTTTTCGTCGGAAATTACGTGCGGTGGAATCGAGAGCTCGATCTGCAGTTGGGAGCCACCTTGACGGGTATCGGCAGGGCTTACGGGCAACCGATGAATTTCCAAGGCGCCCATCCCTATTTATTCCGGAATCGGGGAGACGGAACCTTCGAAGACGTTTCCGAACGAGCCGGGATGCAGGTCGCCAACCTCGCAACCGGAGTGCCGGAAGCGAAAGCTTTGGGGGCGGCACCCGTGGATTTGAATCGTGACGGTTGGATGGATTTGATTCTCGCCAACGATACCGTGCGCAACTTCGTATACAGCAATGCCTGGGATCGAACTTACCGGGAAATCGGCGTCAAGACCGGTATAGCTTACGATGCCTACGGCAAGGCTCGGGGAGCGATGGGCATCGATACCGCTCGTTACCGGGAAGACGGCGCCCTGGCCGTAGGCATCGCCAATTTCGCCAACGAAATGACGGCCCTGTACGTCGAACAGAATCGCCAGATGATTTTCACCGACGAAGCGATACCCGCCGGAGTGGGCCCGGCTAGCCGGCTCTTGTTGAAATTCGGCCTCTTCTTTTTCGATTACGATTTGGACGGCTGGCAGGACCTCTTGACCGTCAACGGTCATCTGGAGGAAGAGATTTCCCGGATTCAAAAAAGTCAACGGTATCGCCAACCGGCCCAACTTTTCTGGAATAGCGGGCCCGACCAAGGGTGTCGTTTCGTGGTGGCGGGGGCGGAAGATTCGGGCGCGGATTTGTTCGCCCCGATCGTGGGTCGCGGCTCGGCTTTCGCCGACATCGACGGCGACGGCGACTTGGACGTGGTCATGACTCAAATCGGCGGTCCGCCGCGATTGTTCCGCAACGAACAGCGGTTGGGGCATCGTTGGGTTCGCATCCGGTTGCAGGGAGTCCAGCAGAATCGAGAAGGAATCGGCGCCTGGCTGCGATTGCTGGCCGGCGGCCGGCAGTATTGGCGCCAAGTGATGCCGTTTAGGGGCTATCTCTCGCAATCGGAGTTGCCGGTTACCTTCGGACTTGGAAAGATTGCCGAGGTCGAACGGTTGGAAATCATTTGGCCGGGAGGCCGCAGGCAGATAATCGAGGATCTTCCCTTGGAACGCACTATCGAGATTCGGGAGCAATGAGCGACCGACCTGAGCGAACTGGCAGCAATCTATCCGGGAAGGGCAACCGATTCGAAACCCGGTTCGCCTCCACTCCGCTCGTGGCCGCCCTCGATTCTCTGCTCCAGGATTCCGAAGGCGTCGCCGTACGGAATCTGGCGCCGTCTTCCTGGCCATTGTTAGCGGCGTTGATTCATTGCCTGGAACCGGATGCGCCGATTCTGTTGGTCACGGCCGGCGCCAAGCTGCAGGAAAGCGTGTGCCAGGATCTTCGCACTTGGCTTAATTGGTTGCGGCAACGGCCCGGAGCAACCGGAGCCGAAGAACCGGACCCTTACTTGCCGTTTTCCTTCCCGACGCACGAACGCTCCGGACAGGATCCGATGGATTCTCTGGAATCGGTGGGCGAACGCTTGGAAGTGATGCTGAACTTGTCCGATTCCGGGAATCGGACCCCTCCCATCGTCGCCGACGTGTTGGCTTTGCTGCAGAAAACCTTTTCCCCCGAAAGCCTGCAAGAGAGCGTCCGGACGTTGAGGGTAGGGCAAACGCTTGACCCCCGCGAATTGATCGAGTGGCTGCAAACCATGGCCTATGAACCGGAAGCTCAAGTGACTCAAAAAGGGGAAATGGCTCAACGCGGAGGCATCGTGGACGTATTTCCGGTGACTGATTCCTGGCCGCTCCGGTTGGAGTTTTTCGGGAACGAAATCGACTCGATTCGGGAATTCGACCCTCTTACCCAGTTGTCCCGAAATAAAGTGACGAGCGTCACGATTTCTCCCGGCGACGAATCCGGGCTGCTGCACGGGAATTCGGACTGGAATTCGAAAAAACGGTCCCGGCAAAAGTTGGTCAGCTTAGTCCGCCATCTGCCTCGAAACGCGATCCTGATCGTCTGCAATCCGGAAGAAGTCGAGGAGCAGGCGGCGCAACATGGTCGGCTGGCCGTGGGGGAAGAGGATCGGTACGAACTCTGGCCGGAACTGCTCGACTACGCCGGCTCGTCCGGGATTCGAACGCTCAACTGGATAGGAGAGACCGGCGAACCGTCGGGCAGGATTCCGGTTTTCGAAGGCTTGAATGATGCCGGTTCTTTAGTCTCGGGGAACGCTTCCCAACCGGCGATCGAGCGCATCCGGCAGCTGTTTTTCGAAAGTCTGCGACGTTGGTTGCAATCGGGTTATCGAGTCGACGTTTTCTGCAACAATCAGGGGGAGCGCGATCGGTTTTCGGAGATTTGGGCCGAATCTGGATGTTCGGCCGATTCCTGCGAGGGCGAACTGAAGGTCCAAATCGGGATTTTGGGAGGAGGCTTTCTGGTCGCCAGCGCTCGCTGGGCGGTGGTGACCGACGCGGAAATCTTCGGCCGCTATCGAACCCAGCGGACCTGGCGATTGAAAACCGGCCGCGCCAAGGCGGTCGGCTCGGCCATGGAAATCGATTACACCGATTTATCGCCCGGAGATTACATCGTTCACCTGCAACACGGCATCGGTCGTTTCGTTGGACTCAAGCGGCTCGATCAGGACCGGGAGGATCCGGCGTCGGCCGCTCGCGGAATCGAATGCCTGGTCATCGAATTCGGCACCCGTAAACCGACCGATTCGCCGCCTCGTCTTTACGTCAACGTGACGGAAGCTCATCTGGTGAGTAAATATATCGGAGCCGGTAAGGCTTCTCCGCCTCTGAGCGTGCTGGGCGGCAAGAAATGGACCAAAGCGAAAGCGCAGGCCAACGAAGCGGTCATCGATTTGGCCGGAGAGATGCTTTCCATCCAGGCCGCTCGCGAGGCCAAGAAGGGCCACGCCTACGCTACGGATACTCATTGGCAACACGAATTCGAAAGTTCCTTCATGTTCGAGGAAACGCCCGATCAGTTGGTTTCGATCGAGAGTTGCAAACAGGATATGGAATCCTCCCGGCCGATGGACCGCTTGATTTGCGGCGACGTGGGCTTCGGCAAAACCGAAGTGGCTATCCGGGCGGCGTTCAAGGCGGTCATGGGCAGCAAACAGGTGGCCGTGCTGGTGCCGACGACCATTTTGGCCCAACAGCATTATCAGACGTTTTCGGAACGAATGAGGGACTATCCGATTCGCATCGAGCTTCTTTCCAGTTTCCGCAAAGCGAGCCAGCTCAGGAAAGTCGTGCAGGCCATGGGGGACGGGTCGGTGGATATTGTCGTGGGAACGCATCGCCTGATCCAAAAAGACATCCGGTTCAAAGATCTCGGGTTGGTGATTATCGATGAGGAACAACGGTTCGGGGTAGCTCATAAGGAAAAGTTTAAACGCTTGCGGAGCCTGGTCGACGTACTGACTCTGAGTGCTACCCCGATACCCCGAACGCTGCACATGGCCCTGATCGGCGCCCGTGACATGAGCACCATCGAAACGGCTCCGCATGATCGGCTGCCCGTCGAAACCATTGTGACGCCTTACGACGAGGGCGTTATTCGCCAAGCCATCCGTCGAGAACTCAATCGCGAAGGCCAAGTCTACTTTTTGCACAACCGCGTCAATTCGATTGAGAAGGTAGCCGATAAAATCCGGCAGATGGCGCCCGAAGCTCACGTGGTGGTGGGGCACGGGCAAATGGAGGCGGGAGAATTGGAAGCTACTATGATCGCCTTCGTCGAGGGCAAGGCCGATATTCTGGTGGCTACGACGATCATCGAGAGCGGATTGGACATTCCCAACGCCAATACCATCATCGTCGATCGGGCCGATCGGTTCGGGCTCAGCGATTTATATCAACTGCGGGGCCGGGTGGGGCGTTATAAACGACAGGCCTACGCCTATTTGTTGATCCCTCGGCACGCCGGAATGATGTCGGACGCCTGTCGTCGCATCGAGGCGATGAAGCGGTATGCCCGGTTGGGCAGTGGATTCAAGATCGCGATGCGCGATTTGGAGATTCGCGGGGCGGGGAACATGTTGGGTTCCCAGCAGAGCGGCCATATCACCGCCGTCGGATTCGAACTCTATTGCCAATTGCTCAAACAGAGTATCGCTTCGATGCAGGGGCGTCCGGTCAAAAAACGGAACACGGTGGCCGTCAGTCTGGATTTTCTCTCCTCGAACCCGGCGCACGATCCGCAAAACCAGGCTCGAACGGCGGATGCGGCCTATATTCCTTACGACTACATCGGCGAGGAAAAACTGCGGCTCGAGATGTATCGCAAAGTGGCTCAGGCAAACGAACCCCAATTGCTCGAACAACTCGAAATCGAATTGCTCGACCGCTTCGGTCCCTTGCCCCAAGCCGTTCAATTGCTGCTGAAAGTGGCTGAGATCAGACAGTCGGCCGGGGACGGAAATATCACCTCGGTGGAGACGGCCAAGGACAAGGTCATGCTGACCCGCAACGGAGACTACTTGATGCCGAACGGGCGGTTTCCCCGGCTTCGAAAGAACCGGCCGGCAGCGCGGTTGGAGGAATTGCGCCGGATCATCAAGAAATTCTCGGCGCCGAAACCTTCCCCGATCGTTGCCCCTTGACATTTCTCGAGTTTCGAGCGATCATGCGGCCCGAGGAATCAGGTGATGAGAGAACGAATCGGAAGCCGGTTGATTGGGGCGGGAATCTTGCTGGCCATAGTCTCCGCCCAAAGCGCCGAGTTGCCTGGAGTTTTCGATTGGGATCAAAAGGCCAGGCGGGTCACGGTTCGGTTCGAGGACTGGCCGATCGAGGAAGTGTTGACCCGCATCTACTTGGCGACCGATTGGGACGTTCAAATTCCCATCGGTTCCGGGCTGACCGTTTCGGGAGCCTTTAACGGTCTGCCGCCTTCGAAGGCGCTGCAACGACTTTTCGGCCATCTTAATTATGCCGTGTTCGGCACTCATCGAGGCGGCCCTCCCAGATTGCAACTGTTTATCCCGGAGACCAAAAACCGAAAGGCGGTCAAACCGGAGGGGTGGGAACCCAGCGAAGGACGAGCGTCTAATTCAGCAAAAGATAACATCCCGTTCGGGCGGCAAAAGGGAATGGACCTCGACGGCGATACCCAGATCAGCGACGAGGAGAGAAAGTCGTTTATCGAACGCATGAGAGAGGCCCGCACTCCCGAATCAGCTGCCAACAATCCGTTTGCCTTGCCGAAAAGGGATGAGGCCGAAATCTTGAGGCAGGTGGACCGGAACGGCGCCGGTAAATACAGCCCGGAAGAAATCAGGATTTTCCGCGAGCAGGAAAAAACGAGAATAAAATCCAGAGTCAGGTAGTCGCCGTTCGGAAGAGAACGGCTCAGGGGACGTTTCACCTCGGAAGCGTTGATTAAGCCGTCGATAGACCGTGGCAGGTTTGAAACTGGCGACTCGGCGCTCGAGGCGGCTGTCGGTGGGGGGCTGATCGGAAAAGTGAGGGATTCGCTCGAAAAGCGGGTTGGCGGTAGCGGTCCGGGATCGACCGGGGAACTCAGGTGCGGGTTGACGTTTTGTCCGTAGGTAAAGTCGCCGAGAGCCTGTTGGGGAAGCGACCGCAAGATTCGGTTGCTGGATGAAGGACAGGCGGCCTACCGGATGCTAACGCATTGACCGAAGCTTTCGTTAGTCTGAGACGTTGACCTTGGTCGCGGTTATTCGGTTCGAGACTGGATAGCTTTCTTTCCTCGGCCGAATGGCTCTCGTGATTGGCTTCGGCGCCGCTCGAGCCAATACCGCACGCTGTCCTCGAGTTCGCGGCGGCGTTACGGTGAGATTCGCCCCGTCTGGACGGGGCATCGGGTGCCAAGCGGCTTGATCCCGCCGGACACGTCGAGCTTCACCTGCCGGAGCTTGTTGGAGAATCCAAATTTCCCCGGGTGTTTTGGCGTCGGTCTCTTTATCGATCCCATTGAGCCAGGCGATGTCCCCGAGGATGTTCGAACCCTACTCGAGAGGCAGGAGCCGCATCCGCATGGCCGTCGACGTAAAGTAGCGACGCCCGGCCCGTGTGCCGGTTGACGATGCGCGACGGTAGACTGCGGTAGGCGCCGTTGTTCGGGGTTCTGAAAAACACCATGCGGAAGACCGCCCATTGGCGGGCGGGATCGACGGTAGGAATCCAAAGATCCGGGTTTTGTTCGTCCGGGTTGTCGATGACCGCAGCATCGGCCAAATGCACGGTCTCGGTGGGGTTTCGCACTTGGTTTCTTTTGATTTCCACTCCCGGCTTCGGTAACCAGACGCTTAATTCGTGATGATTGAGGCCGATGCCCAAGCCGTCCTTGACTTTGATCGAGGGGCATTGATTCACGTTGCGGTCCTGAGAGTAAGGTTTGAGTAAATCGGGCCACCAGCGATGGCCGCCGCCGCGGTCGTCGGTGACGACCTTGTCGGTCAAATCGTTGTCCACGACCGCCAAAGGAATAAGCGCCCGGTCGTTGTCGTCGGAATAAAGCAGCATGGCCAACCCGATTTGTCTCTTGTTGCTGACGCACTTGATCCCTTTCGCCTTTTCTTTCGCCTTGGACAAGGCCGGGAGGAGCATGCCGGCGAGAATGGCGATGATAGCGATTACTACGAGAAGCTCGATCAGAGTGAAGGCCCTCGAGTAATCGGCTTTCGGAAAGTTCATGCTGACGATCTTCACGGACTCGCCTCGGTCGGGCAAGTTCAATCCGGTGGCCGGGAACCAACGGATCAACCATTTCGGGCAGCCGAAAGATTCGAATCCGGCGTTTTCCGAGGACAGGAGCATGGGATGCGAACGGGCTGTCGCGAATCGGTTGCCGGATTATCGTCACCGGAAAACGATCGGAATCGAACGGTCTGGGAAGGAAAGAGGAGCAGGCCAAGCCCGAAATAACCGCTTGCTGCGGCCCTTGGTTCCACGCCGTAAACCGTTGTGGAAAGTGATTCGAATCAACCGGTCAGGCGACTGTCGTGCCTCCGTTTCGGATCCGGTTCCGAGGGGGTAGGGGGGACTTTCTACCATTTTCAAGGGGGTTTTCAGTCCGATTTTCAGATTTTCGGATAGAGTTAACATCAGGCGATTGCTATCGCGAATTGGCTGATATGCTGCAGGTACTGACAGCCCGTTCCATCGAATGCCGTTGGCTTGGGATATTGCCGAGGCCCATCGTAAGCCGAGATTGATTGGATGATGATCCGGAATCGGTTGGCATCAGCCGTTCGATCGGTTAGAGGAGGTTGCCTGTTCCAGCGAAGGATCGTAGAGGGAACCGTTTTGCAGCATGGCACAAGCGACGGAGATGAGCCGATCAGCGACGCTTCTCAAGGCTCGAGCATGTTTATGTCCCCGTTGGCGAAGCGCGGCATACTTGCGTTTGCTGACAGGATCTCTTTGGACGGCCACTCTGGCCCAGTGATACATGGCATCCCGCAGTCGGGGGCGAGCCGCCATTCGTCGAACCACGAAATGTTGTTTTCCGGAGCTCCGGGTTACGGGAGCGATTCCGGTAAGGCAGCGCAGGGCCGCTCGATCGCGTTTTTCGAATAGATGAAAAGCTTCGGCCAACAGGATGCCAAGCACGATTCGACCCACCCCCGGAATTGATCTGAGAATGGCAATATCCTGATTGAGAGCCGGAGTCTGGTCCGTTGCCGGCGATCCCTCCTTGAGGGAGCTGGTTTGATCGTTGGCTTGCAGGGAGGCCGCCAGTTTCTCGGTCGTCTCGTCCAGCTGCAACAGAGTGGCATTGAGTTCTTCCATGGTCACGGCCAGTTGTTTGAAGGCGGTTTTGATCGCCCCCATGGCCCCCTCGACGGTACCCTCGGCGACGGTCACCGCCGGTTGACGCAGTATCTTAAGGATTTGCTCGGCGGAGATTTTCCTGATTTTATGCCGGGCGAGCAGTTTGGCTACGGTGCCGACGCGGATTCGTTGGGCTTTTTCGGGAGTGGAAATGCGTTCCCAGAGTTCGCGGATCCAAGACTTGGACAAGTCCGGCTCCAATTCCAGGAACTGGGGGAAATAGCGCCAGAGATGCTGTTTGATCTTATTGGTGAACTGTGTTTTCGAGGAGGTGAGATCTTCGGCCGTTCGCGATAAATCACGGAGCACGATGATCTGAGGGCTGGTGGGATTGAGTTGGTGCAAGGCCTGAGGGTCCGTCCTGAGGGCATCTCCCAGCACTCGAGCGTCCCGGCGGTCGTCATTGGCACCGGCTGGAGAAAGACGATCCCGGAAGCGATCCAGTTGCTTGGGGTTGATGGCGTGGACCTTGAATCCGGATTCCATCATGGTTTCCACGACCGGGCCGTGAGGCACCTCGATGGCGATTCCGATCTGGTGCGGCTCGGAGTTCGTGGCGGTTTTGATCCATTGGGTTGAATCACGCAGGCCCTGGCCGCCATGCGGAAAGGATCGTTCGCCGCATAATTTGCCTTGGGCATCAATGAGGGAAATCTGATGGTTCGTCGATCCCCAGTCGATTCCTATGGTGGAGTGATAGTGATCCATAATTTGGGTGCTGTCAGTGCTGAGCCGCCACGACGATTGCCAATCCCTGTACTGGCGTTCCAAGACGCAAACTTTCTACTGGGCATTGATCGTGGCCAACAAATCGAGGCACAAGTCCTCCGTAGGTGCTCCAAGGCACAGGGGGCGTAAGGTAACTCTCGATTTGCGGCCCGATTTCGTTCGTTTCGAACGAAAAGTCATGAGTATCACAAATCAATTCGATTCGACAGATGTTCCTCCCCGACCCCCAGGGTTTTTTCACGCTAATCGCTAGAGGCCTGTGTCACCGATTTCGGGACATATTCGCTTTTTCCCTTCACCAGAGAGCCGAAACTTCAGCGTCTTCAAAATGGGAAAATAAAGCTGGCTTTTTCATTCTCCGGTCGTTATTGGTTCCTCATGGACGCCAAAATCAACCTCAAGCTGGTGACTGTTCGATTGGTGAAGAGCAGTGAGCGAAGACGTTGGGATTCGCTGATGGATCAGAACCATCGCTTGGGTTTCAAAGGCTTTGCCGGACGCGGGCTGCGTTATGTTGCCGAGTACCGAGGCCGGTGGTTGGCGTTAGCCGGCTGGCAAAGCGGAGTGTTCAAGTGTCGCCCGCGAGACAAGTGGCTCGGATGGAAAAAACGAGAGCAGTTTCGTCGGCTTCATTTGATTGCCAACAATACCCGATTCCTCCTGCTTACCGAGCGGGGCGAAGTGCGCAATCTGGGGAGTTGCGTCATGGCCAAAATGCTGCGCCGGCTGAGTGCCGATTGGCAACGGACCTGGGGTCATCCGTTGGAATTGGCCGAAACTTTCGTCGATCCCCGACACTTCGCGGGCACGATCTATCGCGCGGGGAATTGGCGGGCGGTAGGGCAATCGCAAGGCTACGCTCGCAGCAACGGACGCTATACCGCCCGGCACAATATAAAGAAGGAAATGTACGTTTATCCCTTGCGGCCCCAAGCCGGTTCCCGATTAAGGAAGCGTCAGGACGATCCGTCTTGGGGCCCCCAGGTGCAGCGGGTAGAAACGTCTCCGAAACAGTTGAAATCATTGGTGCAACTGCTAGCGGAAATGGCTGATTTTCGCCGGGCACAAGGACGCAAACATCGGCTGGAAATGGTCCTCGCTATCTGCATCTTAGCTCGATTGGCCGGCAAGGTCGGCCCCTTGGCGACTTCGCGTTACGCCCAAAAAATGACGCCAAACCAATTGCAGACTCTCGGGGCGTGGCGCAACGCCAAGGGCCGTTGCGTGGCCCCGTCTCTCGCGACGATTCACCGGGTCATGACCGAGACGGATCCGGAAGCGTTGCAAACGGTAACTCACCGCTGGGTAACGGCCCAATTGACTCGACAACCCTTGGAAGCCTTGGCTGCCGACGGGAAGCGGATCAACGGAGCTAATCGCAACAGCAAAGACCATTTCGAGACCGTCATCCTCGTGCGCCATCAAGATGCGGTGCCCCTCGCCGTTCGCAGTTGCCGAGACCAAGGCGGCGAACAGGCGGCGATGGCGGCTCTCTTGGAGGATGTCGATATCCGGGGAGCCATCATTACGATCGATGCGCTCCATACTAACCGAGTCATGGCCGATGCCATCGTGTTGGTTAACGGAGCCCATTTTCTCTTCACGGTTAAAGAGAATAACCCCGAACTCTCTCAATTTTTGACCAGCCTGGATTGGGATCGAGTGGCCCAGGACCGGTTCACCGAAAACCCGGAGAAAGGACATGGCCGCATCGATCAACGGAGCATTCAAACCTATGAACCCCTTCCCGGAGCCGTCAAATTACCGCATGTCCTCCAAGTCTTTCGGATCCTTCGACACCGCCATCATTGGAACGGTGGGCTCGAGACCGTGGAATATGCTTACGGCGTCACTTCGTTGCCTCCGGAAGCTGCCGACGCTCAACGATTGTTGTCACTCAATCGGGGACATGGGACGGTAGAAAACGGCAATCATCGCCGTCGCGACGGGATTTTCGGCGAAGATGATTGTCTCATGCGAACTCGCCATGGGCCGACGAACAATGCCCTCTTCAACAACCTGGCCTTGGCGATTATTCTCCAGTCGGGATACTCTAATATGGCCGAAGCTACTGACGATTTTCAGACGAATCGGAACCAAGGGTTGCGAGCCGTTACGAAAACCACCCCGTTTAAACGTCCGAAAAAACGTCCGAAAAAAAACTGACCCGACCTTCCTGATTATCGACGCTTCCTCCTTGCTGATTCGGTCGGCGAATTGATCGTTTGACCGATACTCGCACCGGTTTAGTCTCCTGTCCGGCTGAAACTCGTCTCAATCGGCAATCGCCGCCTAACTCGAAGCATAATTCGGAAAAACAGTTTTTCCGACGAATCGAAATACTCCGCTCGACACTGAAAAAAACGATCGTCGATCAAAAATTATTAGCATGAAAAAGTCCTGCCCCGACCCCCCGCGGGGGGTCGGGGAGGAACTGGGCGGTAGGTCTACTCCTCTCAAGCCCCAAAATGGTACAGGGGCGCTGTCCTTGGTCCGAATCGATATTCGATGCGAATCGCGTTCCACGGCGAAACGACGAGGTAAAGGTTGCCGTGAAAAACCTGATCCGCCGGGGCGCTTCCCCTTACGATGAAGGCGGGACCGCTGTTTTCCCGGCGATCGCCACCTTGATCGAAGACGGCTCGGTGATCTCCAGAATCCTCGCTTCGAAACTTAACCGAGCCGCGCCGTTGCGATCCGCTGCGCTCTCGTTGGGTTGGATTGTCGGCTAGGCGATCCGAGGAATTGAACGTTCGGATCGTTCGTTGTCTTGTTCCCCTCTTTTGAAACTAGTGGGAAACCGGCGGTGGCGGTGGTGGAAAGGAGGCGGGAAGAGTAGCGCTCGAATCACCCCTTAGTTCTTGATCGTCGGTGATCATATCTTCGCCCCTGGTCTTGACGACTACCGTTCGAGCGATCATGTCATGTATCCCCTGTTTTCTCTCATGGAGGCCGACGATGATGAAGGGAAGGCCAAACAGAACCCAAGTAAGGTGATAGAAACAGTAGCGAATGACGAACTGCCCCAGAGTGGGTTTCGCTCCCGTGGTCGCATCCACGATTTTGACGCCGCCCATCATCTTGCCGGGGGTTGCCTGCCACAAACTCCAGCAAACGATAATGGCGAAAGGCAATAAAACACAGCTGAAGATGAATTCCCCACTCGAGGCCAATCCAAAGAGATCCCGATGATAAGTATCGAGAAATTCCGAAAAGTCGCCAGATTCTTTGTCAAGTTCTTTCCGCATGATACCCAGGCCGAAAGCGGCATCATAGAGGTAGAAGAGGATAATTGCGAAAATCGAATCCGCGATACACGCTCCCGTTCTGAGCCAAAAGCCTGCGTATCTGACAGTGGAGTTTCTCACGTTCATGGACTGGCCGTGCGGTCGAGTTTAAATCGGCGAGCTATCTTTCAAGGGGATTTCTCGGCGTGATGTTCAAGCGGCCTTTCTACCGGAAGCTCGGAGATAATTCAAGTAATCCCGGATTGAGATGATTCGAGGCCTGGAAGCGGCGCAGCGAGATTGAGGGGAAGCGGGAATCGTGAGAAGGGCGCGAATCCGCTCCTTCCCGGGATGAACCGACTCGGCTGTTGCCGGCCGGCGGGGGCGACCGCAACGTTGAAACCGGCGACCTCGAACCTCGGCGCCCGGACGGTGAAATCTGTGCGATCGACCTCAGCTCCTCATCCGAGAGGCGACTTTCAGCTTTTTCGTTCCGGGATCGCATCCCGCCGCCCGGGGCAGGGGAAAGCTTCGCTTGCCCCGCGCTGAAAGGACGAGAAATCGAGCCGGATTAAATTTTAGCCCGAGCGACGCATTCCCGCATTTTTTCCCGACCGACCCGGGCCGCTTCCAGCGCGTCCAGGTTCCAGTATTCGCGATTGAAAAGTTCCAGCGAAAGCACCGGCGAAGCGCCGACGGACCGGAAGATTTTCAAAATCTCCGAAAGGGGAGCGATCCCGTCCCCCGGCCAGACTCGATGTTCGTCGCGAATCGCGTTCTGCGGCGGGTCGGCCGGGTAATCGTTGAAATGAAACACCTGATTCGCTTGGGCGCTCAGGAGCCGAAAGCAATCGAAATCCGAGCCGCCTTTGTAGGTGTGGTAAACGTCGCCCAAAAAGCAAGCGTCGGGATGGCCGCATTCCAGAGCGATGAAAATGGCGGTGCTGACCCGTCCGATTACCGGATGGCCTCCCCACATTTCGATCTGAGGCACAACTCCGGTTTGTTCGCCTAATTCCAGCAGTTGCCGATAGCGCTCGGCCGCCGCCATGGGATCGATGGTTTCGCCTCGGGCAACGCCCGCCGGCGGAGCGGCGATCCGTTTGCCGCCGATTTGCGCGAGCAGTTCCATGTCCTTTTTGGCTTGCTCGAGTCCCCGCTTTCGCTTCGCCGGATCGTTGACGATCCAAGGAGCGAATCCGATGGCGCTTTCGATGGTCAGGCCTTGATCCTGGATCGCGTTATTCAGTTCTTTGATCGATCCGCCGCCGTTCAGATGTTGCTGGAGTTTGCCCAGCCAAGGTTCGATGCCGTCGTAGCCGGCTTGGCCCGTGATTTTGATTTCTTCGAGAGCGGTCAATTCCTGCCCCCGAATCGTACTCGTGTTCAGGCAGTAACGCCATGGCGTCGAAGTCGGGGGTTGGGGCGGGTCGGCCAGTCCGGCGGTTCCGGCGGAAAATACCGAAGCGGTTCCGGCGATCCCCACGATACCCAGCGCTTCGCGTCGAGAGCATCCCAAGTCGGGTTTGGTGAGATCAGGCATGACGCGGATCATGGAGGCAAACTGGATTCTCGGCAATCCCCAAGGCAATTCGATGGTCGTTAGTTCAACATAAAGCCGGGTATGGGCCGGTTTTTGCCGCCGGTCGATGTTCCGTTCGAAACTCCCGGGAACCTCTGGTTTCGAGTGATCGGTCAGCTCCCAGGACTTTCAACGGTTTTGGATCATCGCTTAATTATGGAGCTGAACGATCAGAACAAGCCCCAGCCGGACGATCCCGAGTCAGATGGTCTCCCGAATGTGTTCCGGCAAAGGATCCGCCAATAGGTTCAACAGCTCGCGGCAGAGCGGGTTGAAGCCCTGATCGGGGTGGCGTTAGGCGAATAGAATCCCGCAGGAACCGCTTGGCGAAACGGTTAGCGAATTCCCGTCGATTCTCCATGATTCACGATCCTGTTTTGACCGGCTGGAGGCCGGTCCTCCTTGTCCCGTGCGCCGCACGAGCCATCCGTTCTTCCAGTGCCTGATAATCCGGTTGCTTCTCTTGCGGTCGCGAAGGGATTAGCACTCCTTGGTTTTGAGCCTGCGGCGGGAGTGGGGTAGAAACAATCGATTACCGGGCCGTTCGAACCGCGTTTCGCAGGACGGCGGCGGGTGGCATCCGGCGAATTCCTTGGCAGCCGGGACGGGGCGTCATCGCCGAGGGCCAATCAAGAACAATCCCCTGGATCAGGCGCAGCCGCCGCCGGAATCGGACGGTTTTGAGGTCAAGATGCGTTCCGGTTCCGAGTAGGCGTTGAAGCGGCCGTCCCGTAAAAAGCCGATCAGGGTTTGCCGATTTTCCCGGGCGCAAGCGACGGCCAAGCTCGAGGGTGCCGAAATGGCGGCGACCAGGGGGATGCGTGCGGCTAACGCTTTTTGCATGATCTCGAAAGACGCCCGGCCGCTGACGAGCAACAGGGAATTCACCAAGGGGTAGCGGTCGTTCAAAAAACTCCAGCCGATCACCTTGTCGACCGCATTGTGACGCCCGACGTCTTCCCGGAGGCAGAGCAAGGTTCCGTGGCGATCGAACAACGCCGCGGCGTGGAGTCCGCCGGTGCGTTGAAATTCTTTTTGAGCCTCATGCAGTCGCTGGGGAAGCGACCAGAGCCGATCGGCCGATACGCGAAGTTCCGAGTCGACGGCCGGCCACTGGCTTCGGATCGCTTCCAGGGAAGCTTTGCCGCAAATGCCGCAACTGGACGAAGCGTAGACGTGACGCGAAAGCGATCGGATATCGCACTCGGCGTCCAGGTACAGGTTGACGATGTTTTCGGGATGTTCCGATTCCTCCCGGCGGCAATGAGCGATTTCCAAAAACTGTCCGGGGTTGCGGATTAGCCCTTCCGAGACGGCGAATCCGGCCGCCAGTTCGAAGTCGTGTCCCGGCGTGCGCATGGTGATCGCAATGCTTTCCCCGCGGATTCGAAGTTCCAGCGGCTGTTCGGTACTGACGTGATCGGTCGTGTTGTGCTGCCGGCCGTCGCCGTAAAAACGATCGACGCGGGTGCGGGTAACGGCGTCGATGGATGCTTCAGAAGACATTGACCAGTACCCAACCGGCCAGCAGGCAGCCGATGAAAATCAACAATCCGTTGAAGAGGATGTCCGCCCAGACGCGGAGGTTTTTCTCGAACGGTTTGCCGGCGCAAAAATGTCTCAGGGTGTAGGCGGAAATCAGAACCGTCGCGAGGCAGGCGCAACCGCCGTATAAGAGGAACCAATCTCCGTAGTCACTCATTTCGTTCGACTTGCTTGATTTTCGTTTCCCTGGTTGCCGAGGCCCGGGCGAGCGGTCGTTTCAGCCGCCGGCCGCCGGGCTTCGAATCAGGGCGAAAGGTTCGTTTCGAGCGCATCCTGTTCCAGTTCGGCGATGCGATTCAAATAGCGTTGCGGCACATGATTGTCCCACCACTTGATTTCGAGACTGCGTTGGAAATGGTTCCGCGCCGAGAGGAAGTCTCCTCGATTGATCTGATGCCAGCCCATGAGGGTGTTCACTTGGTGATTGTTAGGGTCGAGCGACATGGCCGCTTCGAACTGCGGGGTGGCTTCCTCGACGCGGTTGAGCCGATCCAGAGCCATGCCGATCCCGACGTAGTTGAACGCGAATTCCGGGTGGATTCGCGCCGCTGCTTCGAACCATCGAACGGCTTCCGTCAGGTAGGTATCGGATTGGGCAGGGGAGTTGAAGCCCGCGGTTCTGAGCAGTTCGCCGATGCGGTAAAGATTTTCAAAGTTGCCGGGTTCGAGCCGGGCGGCTCGTTTCATCCGATCCAGTCTTTCGGTCGTTTGCGTCGCGTCGAGCCAATGCGCCGGAGCCAGGATCCATAGTTCGCGGGCCGTACGCATCCCCGTGGCGAGCAGCAAACCGGCGACGGCGAATCCGAGTGTCGCATAAACCCATCGGGCTCCCGGCCAATTGCTGATCCAGTATTGCTTGGAAGCGAACCGAATGTGACTCGTCCCTAAGGCGAGCACGACGACCGCGATCGTGGCGTTGGCGGGGACATGGAGATTGTAGTCGAAGAGGGAATGAACGCCCAAGGCGGTGACGGTCCCGAGCGAACCGAGCAGAAAGGCGGCGCGGTTGCTGTTGCGCCGCTGCCCCAGATCCCGGGCGTCGCGGACCAGATATTTTCGACTGCGCCACATCCCCGAAAGCAGCAGGAACCCCCCGAGGCCGGCGATCACGCTCCCCGCGAGGCCCCAATCGACCAAGGTGTTCAGATAGTCGTTGTGTACCCTCCCCGGCCGCTCTTGGATGGTTCGCGGACGGTATTGGGCAAAGCGGTAATCGAAATGTCCCGGCCCCACTCCCCAGAGGCGGTGATCTTGCCACATTCGCCAACTGGCTCGCCAAATCTCGGGTCGGGGATCGCTTTTGATTTGGTCGACGACTTGTAGTCGCTTCTGGAGTTTGTCGCTTTGTTGATAAGTCACGGCCGCCGCGAAAGTCAACAAGACCAGAGCGACGGTCGCCGGCACCCGGAAATGACGTTTGTTAAAGAGGAACAAAAACAGGACGAACAGCGTGATCGCCGTCGCGATCCAGCCGCCGCGCGACAGGGTGACGGCGATGCCGGCCAAGATGACCAGGCAGCAGTAGCCGAGAAAGATTTTGAAAACGTGGTGGTATCGGCCGGCGAACAAGACGGCGACCGCCAGCGGCAATACCATTTCCAAAAATCCCGCCAGGTGGTTGGGACAGATATAGGTGCCGGAACCGCGCTGCACGTATTTCGCGGGCTTGAGGAAATGCCAGACGTATTCCGAGTGATTGAAAAATTGATAGATCGCGTAGAAGGCGATCACGGTGGCCAAGCCGGTCAAAATCAACACCAACCACTGGATGTTTTCCTCCCGCTGCAAATTGTTGAGGGCCAACAGGAACAGGGTCGCGTAGACGACGATCTTGAGGCATTCGTGCCGAGCGACATATTCCAGATCCGCTTCCAGATAACGAAACCAGGCTAACCCGAGAAAGGCCAATACCGTCCAGCAAACGGGAGGGAAGAGCAGCCGGAGTTTGTCGTTGATCAAAAATCTGACGCTCCAAACGACGAGTCCCAAGGCGCAGAGAGCTTGGATGACGAGAAAATCGAGGGGGCGGACCGACCCCAAAGCCAACGGAGCGTAGACGACAATTCCCAGGATGAGAACGAAAACGCTTCGTTCCGCATACTCGTCGAGCTGTCCGCGCGTCATGGACCTGATGCTGACCGTCTGGGGTCGCTCAAGCGAATACCCGGCGAGGGTCGGTGATGCGTCCGGCGAGGGCGCTGGCGGCCACGGTCGCGGGCGAGGCGAGAAAGACTTGCGATTCCTTGTGTCCCATGCGCCCCGGGAAATTGCGGTTGGTGGCGCTGATGCATTTGAGGGGGGTGTTCATGCGCCCGAAGGTGTCGACCGGCCCGCCCAGGCAAGCGGCGCATCCCGCGTTTTCCGTCATTTGAACTCCCGCTTCTTCGAGAATCTGCCAGACGCTCTTGTCGTCCCAGAATTCCGTTTGCAAATCGTTGACGATCTCGGGAGTCGCAGGCACGCCGAAGGTGTCGATGGTGACTTTTTTTCCTTTGAGTTTACGGGCGACTTCCCGGAAATCGCTGGTTTTCCCTCCGGTACAGGACCCGACGTAGGCCCGGTCCAAAGTCACGGCTTCGAGCTCGGAAGCTCTTTTTCGCATCCCCGGATTCGGATGGCAGGCGACGGTCGGTTCCAGTTGCGACAGGTCGATGACCGAATCGTAGAGGAATCGTTGTTCGGCGTCCGGTTCCACGGGCTCGTAATCGGTCTTGGTGCCGTGGCGCCGCGTCCGTTCCTCGACCATCGCCCGGGTTTTGTCGTCGTATTCGAAGATTCCGTTTTTGCCTCCCGCTTCGATCGCCATGTTGGCGATGGTCATCCGGTCGTCCATGGCGAGTCCGCGAGCGCCCGGTCCGTCGAATTGCATGGCGCGATAAGTGGCTCCGTCGAAACCGATCTCGCCGATAATGTGAAGGATGATATCCTTGGCCATGACTTCGGGTTGCAACTGGCCTTCGAGCCGGAAGCGCATCGTTTCGGGGATTTTGAGGAGCAGTTTGCCGGTTCCCATGACGAAGCCGGCGTCGGTGTTGCCGATCCCGGTCGCGAACTGGTTGAACGCTCCGGCCATGCAAGTATGCGAATCGGTGCCGAACAGGACTTCGCCGGGGCGAACGTGTCCCTTCTGGGGCAGTGCCGTGTGGCAGACTCCGGCGTACCGGTTGCCGTATTGTTTTTTCAAATGGCCTCGCGAGGCGTCGAAGCGCCATTCCCCGTTCGGGTCGTCGATGACGTCGTAGAAATACGGCAGGCCTTGTTCCTGGGAAAAGTCTCTCAGGATATCGACGTTGCGATTGGACCGCGAATCGGCCGTGAAAATGTAGTGATCGGGAATGATCACGATCTTCCGGGCGTCCCACACCTTGGCTTGTTCGCCGAATTCGCGTTTGAACACTCCGATGGAGCCGGGGCCGCAAACATCGTGAGTCATCAGAATGTCGGCGTTGACCCAGACGTTTTCTCCGGCTCGGACGGAGGCTTTGCCGGCGGAACGCGCGAGGAGTTTTTCGGTGAGAGTCATACGAAACCACCAGTCTAACGGATCGGCAACGAATCTGCAAATTCCTAATCTGCCGACGGTCGTCGCGAACGAACCGGAAGCCGGGGCGGCGCAGGGGGAGGGCAGTTCGACGCGAACGGGCGCAAGTCGAGAGCGGGAAGGCTTGCCCGGCATGCGGAGATTCGGTTTCGGCAACTTCGGCGAAGGAAAGATTTCATCGGAAATTCCGCGGCTTCGGCCTCGAGGGCCGGTCCGGTTCCGAAAAATATATTTTGCCGTTAAGACTTATTTTCGTTGACCGGCGGGTTAATGGTATAACCTAATTGGCGAAACGTTCCGGTTCGTCGCTAGCGGATCCTATCGGGAGAGTCGCGAGCGTTGCCCGAGCGGGATTCGAGTTTTCCCGGCGCCACCGGCGGCTTGCTGGGGCCGGCGGGGATCGGGGGTTGCCGACGGCCGGTCACGGGGAGAGCTGACTCCCAGGGGGTTGGTTACGGCACGGCGGCCTTCGGAAGGGGCGATCGGCGGACCGGAAATGAATCCCGAAAAGATTTTTCGATTCATTTATTGCCAAACCGAGCGTTTTAACCGCCAATTACCGCCTTCGCAGACCGGCGGACCGGACCAATTAGAATACAAACGACGATGACAGACTTATCCCGATACCGGAATATCGGTATTTTCGCTCATGTGGACGCGGGTAAAACGACCACCACCGAGAGGGTGTTGAAGTTGACCGGCAAGATTCACAAAATGGGCGAAGTCCATGACGGCGCGGCCACGACCGATTTCATGGAGCAGGAACAGGAGCGGGGTATTACGATCCAATCGGCCGCCACCACCACCTACTGGCGGGATCACCGGCTGAATATTATCGATACCCCCGGTCACGTCGATTTTACGATCGAGGTTTACCGGTCGCTCAAAGTGCTCGACGGCGGCGTGGGGGTCTTTTGCGGCTCCGGCGGTGTGGAACCCCAGTCCGAAACCAATTGGCGTTATGCCAACGATTCGAAGGTCGCCCGGATTATTTTCGTCAACAAGTTGGATCGGGTCGGGGCGGACTTTTATCGCGTCGTCGATCAGATCGGCGAGAAACTGGGAGCGAAACCGTTGGTGATGGTCTTGCCGATCGGCAAGCAGGAAACCTTCAGGGGAGTGGTGGATTTACTCATTCGCAAAGCTTATGTCTGGGACGATTCCGGCGATCCGACTTCTTTCGTGCTGGAAGACCCGCCGGCGGAGCTGGCCGAGGACATCGAACGCTATCGGCATGAAATGATTGAACTGGCCGTGGAGCAAGACGAAGCGGTCATGGAGCGGTATCTCGAGGGCGAGGAACCGGACTTGGACACGATCAAGAGTTGCATCCGCAAAGGAACCATCGCCATGCAGTTCTTCCCGACCTACTGCGGCTCGGCATTCAAAAACAAGGGAGTGCAACCGATGTTGGACGGCGTCGTCGATTATCTTCCCGCTCCCTCGGAGGTGGAGCCCCAACCGGAAGTCGATTTGCGCGGCCAGGAAACGGGAGGGAGGGCGATCGTGGATCCCGAAAAACCGTTGCGGGCGTTGGCGTTCAAAATCATGGACGACCGCTACGGCGCCCTGACGTTCACCCGCGTTTATTCGGGACGGTTGACCAAGGGGATGAGCGTGTTGAACACGTTTTCCGGGAAGGAAGAGCGGGTCGGTCGCATTATCGAAATGCATGCCGATTCTCGCGAGGAAGTCGAATCGGCTCAGGCCGGCGACATCGTCGCCTTGCTGGGCATGAAAACGGTCCGGACCGGCAATACCCTTTGCGACCCCCAGAATCCGGCCACGTTGGAACCGATGATCTTTCCCGACCCGGTGATTTCGATGGCGGTCGAACCCAAGGATAAAGCGGCGGTGGAGAAATTGAGCGTCGCGCTGGGTAAAATGATCAAGGAAGATCCTTCCTTCCATGTCGAATCCGATCAGGAAAGCGGTCAGACCATTCTCAAGGGCATGGGGGAACTGCATTTGGATATCAAGGTCGACATCCTCAAACGGACTCACAAGGTGGAGGTCAGCGTCGGCAAACCCCAGGTGGCCTATCGAGAGACCATCACCAAGACCGTTCAAGACGTTTACTTGCACAAAAAACAGTCGGGAGGCGCCGGGCAATTCGCGAAAATCGAATATACCCTGGAACCTTGCGAACCGGGCACCGGGTTCGAATTCGAATCCCAGGTTACCGGAGGCAACGTGCCGCGGGAATTCTGGCCTGCGGTGGAAAAGGGCTTTCGCAATTCGACGGCGAAGGGCGTGTTGGCCGAATATCCCTGTCTCGATTTCAAGGTCACGTTGACTGACGGCGATCATCACTCGGTCGATTCGTCGGCGGTGGCTTTCGAGATTGCGGCGCGGGCGGCCTACCGGCAGACCGTGCCCAAGGCCGGTCCGCAACTGTTGGAACCGATCATGAAAATTGACACTTTCTGTCCGAGGGATAACATCGGCGACGTGATTGGCGATTTGAGCCGGCGGCGGGGCATCATCAAGAGTCAGGACAATACGTTAACCGGCGTCATGGTTAAGGCCGAGGCTCCCTTGGGCGAGATGTTCGGCTACATCAGCGATCTGAGATCCATGACTTCCGGCCGCGGCCAGTTCACCATGGAATTTTCTCATTATTCGCCGTGTCCGGCTAATATTTCCGAGCAGATCATCGAGGAGTTCAACCAGAAGAAAAAATGAAACCGTCATGGGTCGGGTATCAGCGAGCCGGAGCGATCCTAGGGTTGTGTCTGCTGTGGTCGGGAACGGCCGGACCAGGGGCTCAGGAACCGTCCGAAGCGAAGACGGAGTTTCTTCGTTTCGTCGAGACCGGGTTTCAGGAAGGGCACGTCGATACCTCCGTGACGACTTACCGCTCGCGGGACGGGGTGGACGTCGATTTGGTAGCGGCTATCCATATCGGCGACCAGGCTTACTACGAGAATCTGAACCGCCGGTTCGAAGCCTACGACGCCGTGTTGTACGAGATGGTGCGGATGCCGCCGCCGCCTGATTCGGCGACCCGCCGCCCTCGGCCCAGGTCGCCGAATAGCCTCCGGAATCGGGGGCGAGGCGACGATCAGGGCAGGGTGGCGAGTTACATGTTCGTGGGGCAGATGCAGCAATCCTTGAAGCAAATGTTGGATCTGGAATTTCAGTTGGAACAAGTGGATTACGACAAACCCAATATGGTGCACGCCGATATGGACGCGATCACTTTCGCCCGCATGCAGCGAAATAAAGGCGAAAGCTTTATGACTCTGATGTTTCAGATGATGATGAACGACTGGCGGATGCAGCTGCAGGGAAAATCCACCTCGCCTTCCCTGTCGGATCTCATGGGCTTGTTTTTTTCCGGCAAGGATCGGACCCATACTCTCAAGTGGCTGTTCGCCAAACAATTTTCCAAGTTCGACCTGATCATGTCGGGGATCGAAAGTGGAGCCGACGGCGAGGGGACGGTGATTATCGTCGAACGCAACCGGGTGGCCTTGAAAGTTCTCGAGCAAGAGATCGCCAAGAAGAAGCGGAAATTGGCCATCTTTTACGGTGCCGGTCACATGGCGCATTTGGAAGCGGAACTCTTGAAGCGGGGGTTCAAGAAGACGCGACACCAATGGATAAAGGCCTGGGATCTTCAGACTCCGGCAGCAGCGGCCTCGAAGTAAGCGGCCGGGATTTTGTCGCGTTCCGATCGTCGGGTTTAGCATTCGAATTTCGGTAACCGGACCGAGTGCCGCCTAGCGGTGTTAGCCGCCCGGTTCCATCGTTTTTTCCTGAGTGTGCGAAGGTCCTAAGCGGTTGTTGCCGCTCCAGGCGGTTCGTCCCTTTCTTTTCCTCGATCACCTTAATCCTGGGTCTTGAAACCGCTTTTCGAAAGGTTCGCTAGCGAGGCTTCGAGCGGGGCCGCAAGATGCGGAAACGTCCCGCGGCGAACGGTAATCGAGGTTCGGTAGGCGACGCCGGTTACCGATCGCTTTTGGCGCTGGAGTTCCGGTTAAGTTGTCGCCCCGGGCCGGCGGAGGAATCAAAGTTTTCGCCGGGGGATGGGTTCGGACATGCCGCAAACCGGACGAATGAAGGAGAGCTTATTCAGCGTCTACCGGGCCATGTTCCATGGTCCCGGCTTCGCTTCTTCGGTGCAGGAACTATAAGCTGGTTTCGCTTCTTTTCTTCCGGTCGTATTCGTGCTGGTCGTCGCTCTGAATGACGAGTTATTGCCGGAGTCGTTTTTGCACTCCCGGATACCTGCCGGTTCGAGATGCAATCACTTAGTCGGCGCTTCGCTTCCGAGCCGTCTTAACATAAATCGTTTGAGATCTTCCGGCATTACGGCGATTTCAAAGTTGCGACTAATTAGCGATCTCCCGACTTTTACGGTTAGCGCCTCTTTCGTTGCAAACGTATCAATCGATCGGTTTCGTTCGACCGAATAGAGTGCCGGATTACGGCGTCGCCGTTCGCTCGGAAACGCACTTGCCGGGACCGGGCCAGAAGAATAGTTGCAGTTCGGTTAAGCGTTCCGTCGCCGTTCGGATCGTTTGGGGCGGCAAAGCGCCGTCAATGTCGTCGGGAAGCTTCAGGCGGTCGGTCGAGCAGGATCGCAGCTTTTTGTTTTGTTACCGAACGGCCACGAGGAAACCAGCCGGTCGAAAGCTCGGCAAGGCGTTGCTTTTCGTCGTGGCGATCAAACCTGACTTTCCGGTAAACCCCGGAACGCTTCGCTGGGGAATTCGACAATACCCTGGTCCCGGTTCGACGGAGGCCGTTGCCAGGGCAACAATGGTAGTGAAAGAAAACTCAGAAAAACCCTTAATACCGTCCTACGAGCGCCGCGCTTTTCGCGGCTCGAAAAAGAACTGGAAGCTCTTATGGCGCCGTCGCAGCGAATGCCGGTTTTCGGCCGTCATAAAATATTTTTCGATTTAAGTGTTTTTTAACTTGCCAGCAATCTTCGTTTGTTAATAATCCGCCCCATGGCAGACTTACTGAGACAATATATCGACAGCCGGAAGGCGGTGTTCGAGGAGCGAGTTCGACTCGAAACACGCTTGAAGCAAATCAACAAGGCGCTCATGTTGGACGAGAACGACGCCGGAGCGGCGATGGCCGCGGCGGCGAAGCCGGTCAAGAAGAGTCCCGCTCCCGCCTCGGGGAAGCGAGCGCGCAAGACGCGAGCGAAGAACGTGAAGTCCTTGGCGGCGTTCGTCGAGGAAGTTTTGCAAGGCGGTGCCATGCACAAAGCGGCTTTAACCGCGGAGGTCGAAAAGCGGGGGTACAAATTCAACTCGGACAAGAAAGTCGCTTCCGTAGGGCAGGTCTTATACAGCAACAAAAAGAAGTTCAAGAACCACGGCGGCGGCAACTTCTCCCTCGCGGAGGCGGCGGCACCGGCGCCGCAAGCCCCGGCAGCCCCGGCAGCTCCGGCGGGAGCCTAAACCGTAGCGCTGCCCTTTCCGGGTGTGCCGTGACGGTTCGATACGCTGGTCTCCCGTTCGACGACGATCGGGAGATTGATCTTCTACATATCTTCATAGTACTTCGCAGGGTACTATGGAGATTTTTTTTAGTCCGGTCTTTTTGCGGCGATCTTCCGTTATCTAAGAGTTCTGGGTAAGCGAATCTTCGAGCATCGGCGCGAACTCGAAAGCGGCGCTTTGTTCGAATCCTGGATCGCGGGTTCTTTCCGGCGGAAACGCTCCGGAGGACGTTGTCGCGATCAAGCCGGATCAATACCGAATTGAATTGCAAGGTTATCGAGCCGCCCCGCATTCGAATCGCGAACCGCAAAGGAGGCGATCCCGGCGGGGCGCCGGTCGGCGTTGCGTAACGCACCGGTAACTTTCGTCGGTTCGTATTGCGTCGGATTCGAGAGCGAATCGGTAAGCGGGGCCGCGGCAAATGTTGTCGGTTTGCGGCCTGCCGGTTGATTCCGACTCGGTTGACACCCTGATCGAGTGCAGAATTCGCGTAGTCGGCGGGTTTTCCGTCTCGGCACGAAAGCTGGTTTAAGCGCCTTTTGATGTTAAGAAGAAGCTGCGGCGGGGTTCCGAGGTTGCCGTTCGCTTCGAAACGGTTCGGGAACGGAGACTCGGCGAACTTACGCTCAGAATTGCCGCAAGGCATTCGCCGCCCTTGGCGTGATTGCCAGAGCGTTCTCAGTCCTTCGGTTTTCCTCGGAAACGTCAGGCGAGCCGGTATCGGAACTCGGCTCCGCAGGAGAAATAAAACTTGAATGGGATCAGGTTCGTCCCTACTAGTGAGCAGAGAACGACGAAAAGATTTGCCGCTTATGAACGAACGAGAATCTGTTTCTACTTCACGCCGCCAATTTATGAATAACGTCGGGAAAGCGGCGGCGGTTTCCGCTTTCGCCGGCCAGGCGTTGCCGGCGGTGCACGCGGCGGGCGACGACGTTATCAAGGTGGCTTTGATCGGGTGCGGCGGACGAGGCACGGGCGCGGTCGCCGACGCTTTGAGCGCCACGAACGGCCCGACACGCTTGGTGGCCATGGCCGATGTCTTCGATCATCGGCTTTCCGGCAGCTATAACGCTTTGAAGCGTCGTTTCGCCGATCAAGTAGACGTTCCCCAAGACAATCAATACGTCAGTTTCGACGGCTATAAAGAGGCGATCGATCGGTTGAGTCCTGGCGACGTCGCCGTCTTCGCCACCCCGCCGGCGTTCCGTTGGGTGCATCTTACCTACGCCATCGAAAAGGGAATCAACGTCTTCATGGAAAAACCGATCACGGTCGACGGTCCGACGACCCGGCGCATGATCGAGTTAGCCAAAAAAGCGGAGGAGAAGAATCTCAAGGTCGGCGTCGGTTTGATGGTGCGGCATTGCCGAGCCCGGAGGGAGTTGTTCGACCGGATCCAGGCCGGCGAAATCGGAGACTTGATTACCTTGCGGGCCTATCGCATGCACGGTCCGGTCGGCTCGGCTTTTTCCGGACCCAAACCGGACAACCGCAGCGAGTTGATGTACCAGATCGAACGGTTCCACAGCTTCCTGTGGGCTAGCGGGGGACTGTTCAACGATTTTTACATTCACCAGGTCGACGAATGTTGCTGGATGAAAAACGCCTGGCCGGTTCAAGCTCATGCCTTGGGAGGGCGTCACTACCGCGGTAATTCGGTGGACCAGAATTTCGATTCCTACGCCGTCGAATACACGTTCGAAGACGGTACCAATTTTTATATGAACGGCCGCACCATGGTCGGCTGCCACGATCGTTTCGCCAGCTATGTTCACGGAGCCAAGGGATTGGGAGTCGTGTCCGCCAGTTCCCATTCCCCGGGCCGATGCCGGTTGTTCCAAGGACACAAGATGACCCGGCAGAACTTGCTTTGGGCCTATCCCCAGCCGGAGAGAAATCCCTATCGCCTGGAATGGGAAGATCTGATTGAAGCGATCAAGGAGGACAAACCTTACAACGAGATCGAACGGGGAGCCGTCGCCAGTTTAGTCAGTTCCATGGGCCGCATGGCGGCCCACACCGGGCAGGTGGTGACCTATGACGAAATATTGAACAGCGACCACGAATTCGCTCCGAATCTCGACCAGCTCACCTTCGATTCCGACGCCCCTTTGCGGGCGGATGCCAACGGCAGATACCCCGTGCCCCTGCCGGGAATCACCCGGGAGCGGGAATACGACGAGCAGTTTATGGAATTGATCTAAAGCGCTCCGGCGAGCGCCGGGGGGCGCTCGCCGGTTTCCGGTTATCGTTCCGCCGTCAGTTCGCCGGTAAAGCCGGCGAACTCAGATACCCAGTTCCTTCAGCTTGGGTTCGATGGCTTCGGCCCAGCGGACGTATCCCTCCCGGCTGAGGTGCAGGTAATCGGGCATGATATCCCGCGACAGAGTTTGGTCCGATTCCAGGAAGGCGTCGCTGATATCCATGTAGTGTACCCGTTCGCCGTCGTGTAACCGCCGCAAGTATTGGTTGATACCGGTGTTGTTGGCACGATACGGATCGAATTGCTCCCTCCCTCGAGGAAAGATCCCGAGCAACAGGACTTTGGTATCCGGAGTGCGTTCCTGCAGTATTTCCAAGATCTTTTCGACTCCGGCGGCGACTTCGTCCGGGGCTTGCATATGGTGTCCGGTATTGTTGGTGCCGATCATCATGACCGCGACCTTGGGACGGAGCGATTTCAAATTGCCGCGGGTCAACCGCCAAATGACGTGCTCGGTCCGGTCGCCGCTAAATCCCAAGTTGACCGCCTTGCGGTCGCCATAGTGTTTTTCCCAGGTCGATTTGCCGTTATTTTCCCAGCCTTGGGTGATCGAGTCGCCGATGAAAGCCAAGTCGAAGTCGCCGCCCCGAACTCGTTGATTGACCTGCTGGTTGCGTTGGCGCCACCAATCTTCGTCGCCGCGCGTCATGGGGATGACGGCAGTGTTGACGTCGTAGAAAGTCCTGAGATCTTCATAGCGTTTTTTGAGGACATTGAACACTCGGGCGTATTGCGGGTCGTCATGAACGCTTCGCAGTTCCTGAGGATCCGCGACGAGGTCGAACAGTTGCCATTGGCGTCCCCGCGGAAAATACATCAACTTGTGATTCTGCGAGCGGACGCCGTCGTGGATGGGAACGGCGTGAGCCGAAGCGTTTTCGTAATAGGCGTAGTAAATCGCGTCCCGCCAGTCCGAGGTGGCTTGGGAATCGTTGCGTAATACCGGCAGGATGCTGCGTCCCTGAATGTCGGCGGGAACGGGCGTTCCGGCTATTTCCAGAAAAGTCGGGGCGTAATCGATGTTTTGGATGAGGGCTTCGGATTTGACGCCGGCTTTCACGACGCCAGGCCAGCGGACGAGAAAGGGCATCTTCAGCGATTCCTCGAACATCCAACGTTTGTCGTACCAACCGTGCTCGCCCAGGTAGAAGCCTTGGTCGGAGGAATAGATGACGACGGTATTGTCCGCCAAGCCGGCTTCGTCCAGATAGTCCAGGATGCTGCCCACGCCGTCGTCCACGGCGGCTACCGTGCGAAGATAATCTTTGATGTAGCGTTGGTATTTCCAGCGGACGACGTCTTCCTTGGATAGTTCTCCGGCTTCCAACTGCGCCAGAAGAGCCTGGTTTTCCGGTTCGTACTGGGCGTCCCAAGCGGCTTTTTGCTCCTCGTTCATTCTCAAGTATTCGCCGTTACGGTGCCGGGAAGCGAAGTGTTCCGGATGTTGGCTCGGCCCGCGGAATTTCGCGTCGTGGCCCCAGTGAAAGTGTCGGTCCAGAGTCATTTCGTTTTCTTTGAGCAACGGGGTGCGGCCCGAATAATCGTCGAACAGAGTATCCGGCACGGGCACGTCCTTGCCGTCGAACATGGAAAGATGCCGCAAGGCGGGCGACCAGTTGCGGTGCGGGGCCTTATGCTGGGCCATGAGGACGAACGGTTTGGAAGGGTCGCGGTCTTCTTTCAGCCATTTGAGCGCCTTCTCGGTGATGAGATCGGTGCAATAGCCGGTGAATTGTTGGCGAGAACCGTCCATCTGTATGAACGCCGGGTTGTAGTAACTGCCCTGCCCGGGCAAGACTTCCCAAAAGTCGAATCCGGTGGGATTGGAAGACAGATGCCATTTCCCTACCAGAGCCGTTTGATAGCCGGCTTGCTGCAGCAATTTAGGGAAGGTGGTCTGCGTTCCGTCGAAGCGTTCCCCGTTGCGGCGGAACCCGTTGATGTGGCTGTGTTTGCCGGTCAGGATGTTGGCGCGGGAAGGGCCGCAGATGGAATTGGCGCAAAAGGAATTCAGAAACACCGTGCCCTCTTCGGCGAGTCGATCGATGTTGGGTGTCTGATTGATCTTCGAACCGTAGGCGCCGATGGCCTGAACGGCGTGATCGTCAGAAAAGATGAATACGATATTGGGCCGCTGCTCGGCAGTCAGCGCGCTCAAGCAAAAAATCAGGGTCGTCAACCATAGCAACGGTTTGGACCGGATGACGGACAGGTGGGTTTGCATGGGAAAGAGCGTCGAATATGTCCTTGCGAGCGTCAAGTTTTTCAGTCGGACCGGAGCCGTTACTTTTTCATACCGTCAAATCTGAGGGCGTGGCACTATCTCCCTAGTGAATCGAATCGCGGGCATCGATCTGGGAACGACCAACTCCCTGGTGGCGGTATTGGATACGGGATTTCCCATGGTGTTGGCCGACAAAGGCGGCAGTCGCTTGACGCCATCGTTCGTCCGTTACAGCAATTCCGGCGAGTCGCCGATTGTCGGCGAAGCGGCCCGGCGCAGCTGGGTCGCCGCGCCGGACCAAACCGTTCATTCCGTGAAGCGGTTCATGGGCCGGCGATTTCAGGAAAGCGTCGCGGAAGCCGAGTCCGCAAGCTATCGAGTGGTGGCCGACCGGCGCGGAGCTTGCGCCGTCGATTTAGGGGATCGCTTGCTGACTCCGGAGCAGGTGTCGGCCGACCTTCTGAAGCATTTGATCGGGGTGGCCGAGGCGGCCTTGGAAGAAAAAGTGACTCGAGCGGTCATCACGGTTCCCGCCTATTTCAACGACGCGCAACGGCAGGCGACCGTCGAGGCCGGACGCCAGGCGGGACTTTCCGTCGAGCGTATCATCAATGAACCGACCGCTGCCGCTTTGGCTTACGGTTTGAATCGACTCGAGGAGCGTTCGAAAGTGGCGGTCTACGATTTGGGAGGAGGCACGTTCGATCTTTCGATTCTGGAACTGACCGAAGGCGCCTTTCAGGTTTTGGCTACCAACGGGAATACGCGATTGGGGGGCGGGGATATCGATCGAAGCTTCGTCGCTTGGTTGACCGATCGGATCGTGGAGGAAGGCGGTCCGGAGCCGTCGACTTGGGATCCGAGCCAGGAAGCCCGGTTGCGGGAAATAGCCGAAGCGGCCAAAATTCAACTGAGCCAAGCGGAGGAATACGAAGTATTGCTGCCGCTCATGACTCCCGATTTCAGTTTTCGGCGGGTGGTTCGTCGAGAAGAGTTGGAGCGTTTGGCCCGGCCGATTATCGATAAGACCAGGGTTCATTGCCGAAGGGCTCTCGCCGATGCCGCGCTGAAGGCCGAAGAATTGGATCGGGTCATTCTCGTGGGAGGGCAAACGCGCATGCCGTTGCTTCGTCGCCTGGTAGGCGACTGGTTCGGTTGCCGGGATTTTGAAACCGTCCGGGGGCAACTTCAGGTAGGCGGGGAACAGCGTCCCCGGTCTGCCGGTCCCGGGCTGGACATGTCCCAACATCCGGACGAGGCCGTCGCTTTGGGAGCCGCGGTTCAGGGAGCCATGCTGGCCGGCGATTATCGAGATATTCTGCTGTTGGACGTCACGCCGCTTTCCTTGGGCATCGAAACTTTCGGCGGTCTGATGAACGTCATTATTCCGCGCAACTCCACCGTGCCGGTCAAGGCCGGAGAAACTTTTACGACCGCGGTTGACCGGCAGCGGGAGATGCTCATCCATTTGCTCCAGGGAGAAAGAGAACGGGCGGCGGACAATTGGAGTTTGGGGCGATTGGTTCTGGATTTCGAGTCGGCGCCCGCCGGAGTGCCGCGGGTGGGGGTGCAATTCGAAATCGACGTGAACGGCATTCTGCGAGTGCTGGTGAGGGATATTAACACCGGCAAGGAAAAGACGCAGACGGTGCGTTCGGTGGTCGACGTGAACGACGCCGAAGTTCAAGAGATGGTGGAGCAATCAATTGAATTCGCCTTCGACGACCTGGCGGCCCGCCGATGGATTGAGAGCGAAATCAGGGCCAAGGAAATCATCCGCGCTACTCGCCAAGCCTTGGATTATTGCTGCGATCTAATAACGGACGATTATCGGAGTGAAATCGAAACGGCCGTAGAAGCTCTGATGGAATTGCTTCGTCCCGGAGAAAACCGGTCCGATTACGTGGGAAACGGCGAAGCCTTGCAGCAGAAAATTCAAGCCTTGGACGAACGAACCCGGGAATTGGCCGAAGTCCAGGTGCAGCAAATCCTGGAAGATCAGTTGCGCCGCGACGGATTGGCCTGAACCTGCTCGGCTCCGTTTGCAGGGTCTTGTTCAGCTGGGATTGACAGCCTTCCCGAAGGCCGTCAATCCTCGTCGTGGTCGATATCCGATTCGGTCAGATCGACCGGCTCGTCTTCGATGGGCGGAGAGACGTGTCCGGGATGAGGAGCCCGTTGACTCCGGGGATTAGGAATGATCATGACCAAGAGTCCTCTCCCGATTTTCCGGGTAGAGGCGTCGGGATGCCCCCAAGCGACCAGGTGTTCGACGAACTGATCGATAACCTGGAATCCGACTTCCTTGTGGGCGTTCTCCCGGCCCTTGAATCGCAGCGTGACCTTGACTTTCATGTCATCGCAGAGAAAGTCGATGGCATGGTTTTGCTTGGTTTGGAGGTCGTGCGGATCGATCTTGACGCTGAGTTGAACTTCCTTGGTCCGGTTTGAGAACTGGTTTTTCTTGTTTTCCTTTTTCTTCTTCGATTGCTCGTACTGGTATTTGCCGTAATTGACGAGGCGGCAAACCGGCGGGGTGGCGTTTTCGGCGACTTCGACGAGGTCTACCTGGCGTTCTCGGGCCATCTTGAGGGCCTCGTGCCGCTTAAAGACTCCCATTTGCTTGCCGGCGGCATCGACGACTCTGACTTCCCGGGCACGGATCCTCTCATTGATGCGGATACGCGGACCCCGAAAGCGACGGTTGCGGGAAAAGTGAGGACGACTCAAGAAACCCCCAGAAACACAATTAGCCCTGGCAACGCGTCCGGCGTTGCCCAGGTTCGTGACGATTGAATAAACGGCTAGTCAAAACTTCCGAAAGGACTAAAACCTGAATCGGGGCGGTAGTTCAAGTTTTTTTCTTCGAAAAATATCGTCCGGCGACAAACTGTTGCGCGACCGTCGTTTTCCCTGTTTCGTTGGGCAGGCGATATTTAATCTATGGCGAAGATAACTCCCTTCCGCGCGTTGCGCCCGAACCCAGAACTGGCGTCGGAAATCTGCGAACTGCCTTACGACGTGCTTTCCGTTCGGGAAGCCCGCGAAGTGGCCGAGCGCCGGCCACGCAGTTTTTTTTGGATTAGCAAACCGGAGATAGGATGGGCGGAAGGCGAAACGGCGCCGAGCCGGGAGGAGATCTACGCCAGAGGCCGGCAGCAGTTCGATCGTCTGATACGGGAGGAGGTTTTGTTCTCCGATCGGAAAGCGTGCTTCTATCTCTATCGCCAGATCATGGGCGCTCACGAACAGATTGGGCTGGTCGCCCTGTCGAGTTGCCGGGAATACGAAAGCGGGGTTATTCGAAAGCATGAATTCACGCGGCCTGATAAAGAGGACGACCGGGTGAGCCACATGGAGTCCTTGGAGGCTCAAACCGGTGCGGTGTTTTTGATCTACCCGGCCGATCATGAACTGGACCGGAAATTCTCGGCGGCCGTTTCCCGACCGGCGCAGGTCGATTTCATGTCGGAAGACGGCGTCAGGCATAGCGCCTGGGTGATCGCCGAAGAAGAGGAGTTGCGGTTCATCGAGGAACGGTTCGCAGGAATCCCTCGGCTCTATATCGCCGACGGTCATCACCGTAGCGCCGCGGCTTCCCGGGTGGTGAAAGATCGGGCGGGAAAAAACGGGAGCGGCGGGTTTTTGACCGTTTTGATTCCTCACGACCAGGTGCAAATCTTGCCTTACAACCGTTTCGTTCACGATTTGGCCGGTCAGGATAATTTGACCTTTTTGGCCCGGTTGTCCGAGGTTGCGGCGGTGGAAATCGAGGCAGAAACAGTCGAACCACGAACCCGGGAGGAGGTGGGAATGTACCTCAACCGGCAGTGGTACCGCTTGAATTTGACTTCTCCAAACTCTCCTCGGAAGCTGGAAGAACAGCTGACGGTGACGCGATTGCAACGTCAGGTGTTAGGGCCGATATTGGATATCGGGGATCCTCGCCAAAGCCGGCGAATCTCGTTTGTCGGCGGAATTCGAGGCGCCGGAGAATTGGAAAAACTCGTCGATCGAGCGAATCAAGGAGTGGCCTTTTCCCTTTATCCTACCCAGATTGACGAATTGTTGGAGGTGGCCGACAGTGGCGGCGTTATGCCTCCCAAAAGCACTTGGTTCGAGCCGAAACTGCGGGATGGCATGTTTTGCCACCTGTTGCGCTGACTCGTGGCTCAGATTTATGATGCTGCCCGGTTTCGGATGGGCGGAAGGACATTCGGGGTTTGAAAACGCAGTTTGGCATGCCAATCGAATCCGTTCTTCCGAAGCCGAGTGAGTGGCAACGAATCGCTGGTGCCATGGGATCAAGCCGGTTACAGCAGGTTGGATTCCGCCGTTGTCGGGATTACGCCGTAGCTGGATGTTTTCTTCCGGGGAGTGGGGGATTTGATTGAACGGTCCCCGTAATAAACGGAAAAATCCGAAGGATCGGGAATTCGGCAATTTAAATCGATCGTTCAAATCGGAAGTTATACTGGCGAAACCATTCCGAAAATTCGTAAGGTAACGGATCATTGGTCCGAAGTGATAATAAATCGAACATTCAAACCGAAATCAAGAGTCGGTCCATTTAGGGAGTGGATCAAAGCAGGTTTTACCCCGGGATGCTCGCTTGGCATTCGATTAAGCAGCTTTAAAATCTAAATGATCGGATTTACTCCGTCAACTATGTGACTAACACGTATTATTGACGGTAACAAACAACGGTAATTCCAATCACACCAGCGGTTCGCTATCATAGGAATTGTCGGGTAAATCAAATTTAACAAACATTATTAAAACCGTTTAATCTAACAGAGACCGTAATTGACATAAACGTCGATGGGCGAAGTTGATAGCAAATCGAGAACATGCCGAACGGAAGTAATGCCAAAGCAAAAAGGTCCCGGCTAGCTGAATTACCCTGTTTTCAGAGAAAAAAGAATCATAAAATACAACTGCACATAATTGGATAACAAAAAAAGCCGCAATGAACGTAACAATTGGAATTGAAATGCACACCGAAAATAACTTTCCGGCAATAAACCAAAAAGAGTGTTTTCCGGTTGCCGTCCAAATACCGTAATATTGCAAGGCGTATAATTCGTAATACGATAAAAAGTACGTTCCGACAAAAAAACATAGGCAAAGCAAAATAGCATTCAGGTTATAATTGAACACAGGATTATACATAATCATAAAAAAACCCGAGGAAAATAAAAAATAAACGGCCGAAGGAAATAATAAATGTTTAATTTGCGATTGTTGTAATTCATATCGAAATCCCCAAATAAACAATAAAATCGAGCCTGTGAAAAAAAAGAAAAAAGAAGTAATGTCGCCAAACTTATCGGAATTAAGAAAATATAGCATATTATAACAAATAATACCGAACACTAAGATAAAAATAAATATTAATGATAAAAAACATTTCGTTTGCAATCGTTGATATTCGGTTTTAAGGGTTCTCGCATAATTAAACTGTCGTTTTTTTGTGTGCGTATCAAACGTATTATTTACATTCATGGGGCTTTAATTTATAATTCCATTCACCATGAAACTTCTCTTTAGTTAAGCGCAAATTTTGCATTTGTTCATCAGTAATTTTTATGCCAGTCTGATATTTGGATTTATCTAACATGCAATTTATTTTCAACCCATTTTTAGTTGTTGTATTGCTAATCAAATTAACTATGGTTTCATAATTGGTTAATGGGCGTCCCCGCCAATTCATCGAAATGCATGAAAACATTCGATGTTCAATTTTATTCCACTTGCTCGTACCCGGAGGAAAATGACAAACTGATATTTCCATATTAAGTTCATCTGCCAGTTTTTGCAACTCGGTTTTCCATAATTTATTACGACTACCATTTGAACCACCTCCATCAGCCATAATTAATAGCTTCTTGGCATTGGGATGATTTTTTCGTCCCATTGATAGCCACCATCGACGAATAGTTTTTACCGCAAATTCCGCAGTATCGTGGTCAGTGCCTACACTTACCCAACCCGTATTGGTGCTCAGATCATACACGCCATATGGACTTGCTTTCGGTAGATTTGGATCGGGGAAATCATGCACTTTGACTAGTTCGGGATTTCCTTTCGGATGCCATTCGTTCCCCATATTTTTGTGCTGTCCCACCAGTTTTTTTTTTCGTGTCAACCGAAATCACTGGTTGGTTTTTCTTCAAGAATTTCCGGGATTTCCGTTCAATATGTCGAAATTGCTGGTTTCGATCGGGATGCTGTTTGCCTTCTAGGGTTTTCTGATTGCCTTGAAGGCTGTATCCCATTTCATGGAGCAAATTATTTACGGTGCGTTCACTTATTTGATGTCCCATTTCATTTAATGTGGTTTTGATTTGTTCAGCACTTTTGCAGGTCCAACGCAACGGATTTTCAGGATCACCTCGAGTCTCGGGTTCGATAAGTTTATCCAGATCTGACAAAAGAGTCTTATCGTGTTCGGTTATTGATTTCCGTCCCCCTCCAGCTTTCCTTTGGCGATTTTTATTAGGGATTGCTTCCGTTTTCAATTCATTAATTCCCGATCGAATCGTAGTGCAGCTAGCACCCGTAGCTTCGTGAACTATTTTTATTCCACCCCTACCAATGGCTATTGCCTCGGATGCTAGCCAATGACGTTTAGTCAATTCTTGGAAGATGGGTTCCAAGCTCAGATATTTTTTTCTGATAACGGCAACCTGATCGCTCACGCTTAATCGTACCATACATATTTCATTTTTTCAACTTTTAAAAGTAATTAATTCCAATGCATTGATTGCCAGAGGATTAAAAACTAAAGATTTCCGTCATCAAGCCTCCCCAAAACCATAGAATCGACCTAAATGGGTTGATAACTTCCAGCTTTAAATAAACCATCAAAATCAGTTATTAAATCACCAGAGAGATTATCCGTCAATCGACATGTCAAAATGAAATTCTGACAATAGATTTAATCATTTGAACAAGTATGTTATTAATGCGAGTGCCCTTATTTACGGTGCGTTCACTTATTTGATGTCCCATTTCATTTAATGTAGTTTTGATTTGTTCAGCACTTTTGCAGGTCCAACGCAACGGATTTTCAGGATCACCTCGAGTCTCGGGTTCGATAAGTTTATCCAGATCTGACAACAGAGTCTTATCGTGTTCGGTTATTGATTTCCGTCCCCCTCCAGCTTTCCTTTGGCGATTTTTATTAGGGATTGCTTCCGTTTTCAATTCATTAATTCCCGATCGAATCGTAGTGCAGCTAGCACCCGTAGCTTCGTAAACTATTTTTATTCCACCCCTACCAATGGCTATTGCCTCGGATGCTAGCCAATGACGTTTAGTCAATTCTTGGAAGATGGGTTCCAAGCTCAGATATTTTTTTCTGATAACGGCAACCTGATCGCTCACGCTTAATCATACCATACATATTTCATTTTTTCAACTTTTAAAAGTAATTAATTCCAATGCATTGATTGCCAGAGGATTGAAAACTAAAGATTTCCGTCATCAAGCCTCCCCAAAACCATAGAATCGACCTAAATGGGTTGATAACTTCCAGCTCTAAATAAACCATCAAAATCAGTTATTAAATCACCAGAGAGATTATCCGTCAATCGACATGTCAAAATGAAATTCTGACAATAGATTTAATCATTTGAACAAGTATGTTATTAATGCGAGTGCCCTAAGTCCTCGGAAAAAGCATAAGGACGAACACGTCAAAAAACCCAAGCAAATAAAAAAATGAAAAGTGTTGCTCACGACATAGGCATTAAAGAAAATATAAATGAAATTGATCATGATAAACGATAATGAAACTGGAATTGATAAATATCTCAGGATCAGAAATGTGTAATGTTTGACTGTTGAACGAACCGGTATAGGATGAAATTTAATATAAATCACAAAAAAAGTCATTAGAAATAAAAACAGACAAAGAATCAGCCTATCGAAATAAAAAAATCCATTTCTAATGTATGCCGCAAAAAAAACTCCTGCTACCCAAACATATCCAATCCCCAGCAACACGAAACGATGGTGAAGTCGATGCTTTAGGAATGAACGGTAACCGGCGACGATTGATAAGACAGAGAAAGGCGATATCAGAAGCAATTCCATCATTTGCGATTTGCGATCGTATAGCATTTGACGAGGAGTTTCCATTGCAACGTTTAAGCGAACGGCAAATTCCATTATAAAAAGGCACAGGCAAGGAAAAATTAGATTGGCATGGCGATTTGGATGAGTATCGAACAATAGTGATAAGCAGGAAGATATAATAACCGAAAATAAACCGAAATAGATGAAACTTTGACTGTAAACATTATTAGGATGAAATAATCCAATTAAAATTTGGTACGGATTTTTATTATCTTTGATGCTGAGTAATCGACGCTTGGTTGATCGGATTATTTCTGTATTTGCAGTTTTTAAAATATTGGATTCAAGTGGTTTAGATAACAACCATTTCGAAATTGGATCCTGAAATGATTTCAATTTGAATTCACGGTTCCAAATTGAAAGAAAGTTTTTGTAACTCAAACTAAACATGAATAAGGAACATACATAAATCATCATAATATAAAATATATACATAAAAAATGTGGCTATATGCATAAAGAGTTCTGATTGGTTGCCAATCTGGTGTACTATCACGTCTGAGGGATCTGCAAACCACCACAGAGGCACCAGTAACGGTTGAAATATAAAAATTATTATACCTTCTGGTGATTTAATTAAAAAATCATATAATTTGTCGTACATCGGTCGCGTGACTGCCCAATAAATCCCGATTGATAATCCATAATAAATAGAAAAGCAAATAAATGTCCAACATCTCAGCACATCTGTTAGAGTGACTCCTCCGTTGATCAACGGCAAGGAAAGAATTGGAAAAATAGCAATTAGACATATGAAACATTGAATGCCATTGGGTAAGATTTTGCCAAATAATATTTCTGAAGAACGCAATCGAGTCAAAAATAATAAGCCGAAAGTATTGTTGCGTAGTTCTAAAGCAATAGTATGAGACGAGAATATGGCAGCAAAAAGTCCAAAATAAATTGCTGCTATAAAAGTAATTGCTTTTAAGGCTCCTTGGCCGTTGTTAGGATTATCCGCATGGTTAATATACCAAACGAAAAATATTACCGTGATCGAAGAAATTCGCCACCAGTAACCGGTGATGTTTTTTGATTGCGAACAAAACTCTTTAACTAATACTGGGTTGACATGCATGGTGTTGATTACTGTGTTGATTAATTCACATTAGTTAAACCGGAATCATTTGCCTGCCTAGCGTTAATTTTTATTTTATATCTCAGTTTTCAAGCGGTAAACTTATTGTCGAATATTTTGTCATTGGTTAGGGCAACTTGCCGTACTTGAATTTTGAATCATTGATGCTTTCGATCGTTTAGTTCCATGCCGTGAAATTCAAGTAGGTAGTTAGTTTTAGCAGATCGACTTCCGCAAATTTCTTAATTTTTTGGAGGCGTGATAGCCGAGCGAACAAGTAAGGATAAAACGGATAAGGAACCAAATTAGTAGCGTTATGATCGGAAATATTGTTTCGTCAAATACTCTTCCAAAAGAAAATTGAAAAGAAACATAATAATTAATCAATACAATTAATAAAAGCAAAAAAAATTGAATCAAAAAATTAATGGCGAATAATCGCCAAGTAATTGCCAAATGTTTGGATAGCCGCGTGGCTAGCCAAATCCCATAAGTTTGGGTCGTTCGCAGTTCTTTAAATGACAATAAACCGGATCCTATTGAAAAAACCAAAAACAGCACTATAGTTATGTATTCTACAAACGGTCTTCTGAAAATCATGATCGTGAGCGCCGAAAGTAACCATGTATAACCAATGGCTAGCAAAAGCGACCGTCTAGTTTGAAGCTTTTTCAATTCTGCTAATAAGCCGGAGATTAAGGATTTGTCATTTACAGATGATACCATTAACAGTTCCAACATCCCTGATTTTCGATCATGCAGTATTTGCCGCGGAGCTTCTATGGCTGCTGCCCAACGAGTCAACAGTTCCCAACAACCTAACCCGAGACAGCCCATCGTAATCCCCAACTCATAATGAGCGAAAGACCTTGGCATAATTATTAAAATTCCACTTAGTATAATCGAACCCAAAGTTAGTATCGCGATGCCCTCGATGATCGGCTGTTTTTTATCGTTAGCCATAACCCAACCCCGGTAGGGATTGTCTTGCCAGCTAAACCGGTCCCATCGCAGTTTTTCTGACCGTTTAACTCTTAACCGGTTTAGCTTGTCGCCAGAATTATTTATGAGTTCGTCAGACGGTGGATTTGTCTCTTTTTTCCAAACGATTCGGAATGCGAGATAAGCAGCCAAAAGCAACGTTGTCCCAGCACCGAATATGGTTGCGACTGCCTCGAAATATTTTGCGGATTGCATGTTATCGACGGAATAGGTCGCTAACGTCAAAAGCGGTCCGAGGGTAATGAACGTATCGTTGATGCGGACGCTAGGTAACCAACTGGCCAGCAGGAAAATAAACGGGTAGAAATAGAGCCCCAACATGGTCAGAAAACTGGCGGTAGAAGAGGTTTTTAAGTCCTGGAAGATCGTCGTCCAGAAAAACCCGACCGTCAATCCCAGAAAAGTCATGGTCCAAATCGCGAGACAACACTTTATCACGTCGTCCCAGGTAACTCCTCCGCTCAATAGCGGAAGAGCGATAAACGGAGTGACGGCGAAGAGGCACAGCAAGTATTGCGAAATACCGGTGATCAGTTTTCCCGTCATCACGGCAATCGGTCGTAACGGCGTTAGCATGAGTAGTCCGAGAGTTTTTTCCCGGCGCTCCGAGCTGATCGAATCAGACGTCGTAACGCTGGCTCCGATTCCGAATATAACCATCGATACGAACGTAACAGTTATCAGGATGCCTTCCCCGTCGTTAGGAACGATGATAAACGGTAGGAACCAGGTTAAAAAAATCAAACCGAGAAACACCATCCGCATCCCATAAAGAAGTCCCCGGCGGGAAAGCACGCGTAACTCTCGGATGACGATTATGCCGATATTCATCGCTTCGTTCCGGAGTCGGGATCAATCCGTGCGGGGTCAGCGAATCTCGTGGCAAGCCGGATGATCAAGGCCACGGCAAGAAAAATCGGAATCGCTCAATCCCTTGCGGCCGGTCGGCAAAATGATCGGCATACGATCGTCGTTAGCCTCGATTTGGATAGTCATCTCGTTGCGATGATAAGGTTCGGTCAGCGAGAAATCAACTCTCCCCGCCGCTCGCTTCGAAAAAAATCGTTGTTCTGTTTCGCCGTTGCAAACGATCATCTTGTTCTCAAGCGTCGACTTTCCGTTTTCGGGAGCGGTCTGAATTTTCCGACGGCTTCCGTTGGACGGTCTTGTCGGAATCTCTGCGGACGGCAATTTCCCAAGCAGTCGCATCTATTGATCGGAGGGTATCGGCCTAAGCGGACCTTAGAATCATAGTTCCAGAATCGGCGTTCAAAGCACCTTTGAACTCGACAGCTGTGAGCGGCGGGTTCCTTTCGAGCGAGAATCGTATCGAAATTACCCGATTCAAGCCGTGGCTCCTCGGCAATCGGCGATCCAAGACTCGACGGTCTCCAGGACGGCTTCCGGTTTCACTTCGCGAAATTCCCCGTCCCGAGGTTTGAATTCTACGAAACCCCGCTTCAATGCCCGCGGCCCGACCGCGATGTGCAAGGGAAAGTCGACCAATTCCGAATCGTTGAATTTAACGCCGGGGCGTTCGTCGCGATCGTCGAGGATCGTTTCGATCTGCCGTTCCGTCAACTGCCGGTAAAGAGTTTCGGCCATTTCGAGACTAGAGCATCGAGGCGTAGCGTCCAAGGCGGTGATGCAGACGGTATACGGCACGACCGATACCGGCCACCGGATACCCTGTTCGTCATGGTTTTGTTCGATGATCGCCTGGAGGGTTCGAGTGACGCCGATTCCATAACAGCCCATGATGGCGGGTTGTTGTTGTTCCTGATCGTTTAGGATGTACGCGTTGAGGCTTTCGCTGTATTTGGTTCCTAGTTTGAAAATATGGCCGACCTCGATGGCCGGCCGCATTTCGAGAGGAACGCCGGTAACGGGGCAGGGTTCGCCGGCCCCGACAGGTACGCAAATCCTCCCAGCGAGTAACTTTGATATCGTGTTCGACGCAACCGTTTTGGACATGCCAGTCGTTTTCGTTGGCTCCCGTAGTCAGTTCCTTACCGTTCTTGGGCAAGTGGTCTGCGATAATCTCCAGCTGATCGACTCCGACGCCCCCCAGGCTGCCCGGATCGGCTTCGAGCGTTCCCCGGATTTCTTCCGGTTCGGCGGGGCGGAATTCGGCGGTGCCGAGCACTCCGGTCAACTTAGCCTCGTTGAGCCGGTCGGCACCGGTCAACAGCAACAGCACCAAGCGGGAGGCTACCCGGTAGAGCAACAATTTGATTTGCTGCCGGGCAGGGACGTTCCATGGGGGTTTCGTCAACTCCTCGATGGTCCTGACGCCTGGAGTCGGAAATCGTTCGATGGCCGGTAACGTGGCGGCGTCGCCGGGGGAGTGCGGCGATTTCAGGGCGCTGACGGCTTTGTCCACGTTGGCGGCGTAACTCTTGTCCGCATTGTACACGATGTCGGTTTCGGCGACTTCGACGAGGTCTACATGGCGTTCTCGGGCCATCTTGAGGGCTTCGTGATGCTTGAAGACGTTCATTTGCTTGTCGGCGGTATTGACGACTCTGACTTCCCGGGCACGGATCCTGTCAACGATGCGGATACGTGGACCCCGAAAGCGACGGTTGCGGGAAAAGTGAGGACGACTCAAGAAACCCCCGGAAACACAATTAGCCTTGGCAACACGTCAGGCGTTGCTAGGGTTCGTGACGATTGAATTAACGGCTAGTCAAAACTTCCGGAAGGACTGAAACCTGAATCGGGGCGGCAGTTCAGGTATTTTTTTTTGAGTATTATCGTCCGGCGACAATCTGTTGCGCGATCGTCGTTTTCTCTGTTTCGTTGGGCAGGCGATATTTAATCAATGGCGAAGATAACTCTCTTCAGCGCGTTGCGCCCGAGTCTAGAACTGGTGTCGGAAATCTGCGAACTGCCTTACGACGTGTTTTCCGTTCGGGAAGCCCGCGAAGTGGCCGAGCGCAGGCCACGCAGTATTTTGGGGAACAGCAAGCCGGAGATCGGCCGGACGGAAGGCGAAACGGCGCCGAGCCGGGAGGAGATCTACGCCGGAGGCCGGCGGCAGTTTGATCGTCTATACGGGAGGAGGCTTTGTTCTCCGATCGGAAAGCGTGCATCTATCTCTATCGCCAGATCATGGGCGCTTAAGAGCAGATTGGGCTGGTCGTCCTGTCGAGCTGCCGGGGATACGAAAGCGGGGCAATTCGAAAGTACGAATTCACGCGGCCTGAAAAAGAGGACGACCGGGTGAGTCACATGGAGTCCTTGGAGGCTCAAACCGGTGCGGTGTTTTGACCTACCCGGCCGACCCCGAACTGGATCGGAAATCCTCGGCGGTTGATTTCCGACTGACGCAGGTCGATTTCTAGTCAGAAGACGGCGTCAGGCATAGCGCTTGGGTGATCGCCGAAGAAGAGGAGTTTAGGTTCCTCGAGGAACGGTTCGTCGGAATCCCTCGGCTCTATATCGCCGACGGTCATCACCGTAGCGCCGCGGCTTCTCGGGTGGCGAAAGATCGGGCGAGAAAAAACGGGAGCGGCGGGTTTTTGACCGTTTTGATTCCTCACGACCAGGTGCAAATCTTGCATTACAATCGTTTCGTTCACGATTTGGCCGGTCAGAATAATTCGATCTTTTTGGCCCGCTTGTCCGAGGTTGCGGCGGTGGAAATCGAGGCAGAAACAGTCGAACCACGATACCGGGAGGAGGTGGGAATGTACCTCAACCGGCAGTGGTGACGTTTGAATTTGTCTTCTGAGAATTCTCCTCGGAAGCCAAATGAACAGCTGACGGTGACGCGATTGCAAAGTCAGGTGTTAAGGCCGATATTGGATATCGAGGATCCTCGCCAAAGCCGGCGAATTTCGTTCGTCGGCGGAATTCGAAGTGTCGGAAAGTTGGAAAAACTCGTCGATAGAACGCATCAAGGAGTGGCCTTTTCCCTTTACCCTACCCGGATTGACGAATTGCTTGAGGTGGCAGACAGTGGCGGCGTGATGCCGCCCAAAAGCACTTGGTTCGAACCGAAACTGCGGGACGGCATATTTTGCCACCTGTTGCGCTGACTCATGGTTCAGATTTATGATGAGACTAGGTTTCGGATGGGCGGAAGGACATTCGGAAATTAAAACGCAAATTTGGTATGCCAAACGGATTCGTTATTCCGTAGCCGAGTGAGTGGCAACGACTCGCCGGCATCATGGACTCAAGCCGGTTACTGCAGGGTAGATCTCGCCGTTCTCAAGATTACTTCGCAGCAGGATGTTCGCTTCTGGGGAGTGGGAAGATTTGATTAAACGGTCCCCGTAACAAACAAAAAAAATCCGGACGATCAAGAATTCAGCGATTTGAATCGATCATTCAATTCGGAAGTTATACTGGCGAATTCGTTTCGAGGATTCGAAAGGTAACGAATCAATGGCCCGAAGCGATAATAAATCGAAAACTGAAACCGAAATCAAAAGCCGAACAAATTAGGGAGTAAACCAAAGCAGATTTTATCCCGAGAGGTTAGCTAGGCGTTCGAAAAAGTAGGTTGAAATCTTGAAGGGTGGATTAATTCCGTCAACTACGTGACAAACACGTTTTATTGACGGTAACTGGTAACGGTAATCTCAACCAATCCAATGGTTCGTTACCGTAGAAATTGTCAAGTATATCAAAATAAACAAACATTATTAACCGCTTAATCTAATAGAGACCGTAATTGACGTAAACGTCGATGGGCGAAGTTGATAGCAAATCGAAAACATACCGAGCGGAAGTAATGCCAAAGCAAAAAGGTAGCGGCTAGCTGAATCTCCCTGTTTTCATTGAAAAAAGAATCATAAAAAACAACAGCACACATTTGAATGCTAAAAAAGGCCGCAACAAACGTAACAATTGGAATTAAAAAGCACAACGAAAATAACTTACCGGCAATAACCCAATAAGATTGCTTTCCGGTTGCTAACCAAATACCGTAATATTGCATGGCGTATAATTCAAAATACGATAAATAGTATGTTCCGATAAAAAAACACAAGCAAAGCAAAATAATACTCAGGTTATAATTAAAAACAAAATCATACATAATAATAAAAAATACCAATGAAATGAAAAAACAAAAGACCGAAGGAAATAAAAAGCGTTTTATCTGCCATTGTTGTAATTTATGTCGAAATCCCCCAAAAAACAATAGAATCGAGCCAGTGAAAAAAATAAAACAAGAGGTTATATCGCCAAACTTATCAGAAAAAAATAAATCTAGCATACTATAATAAATAATTACGAACACTAAGATAAAAGAAAATATAAATAATAAAAAACGATTCGATTGCAATCGTTGATAATCAATTTGCAATCCTCGAAAAAAGAATAAAAGCGAACACATCAAAAAACTGGAATTAATCAATAAATGAAAAGTGTTATACTTGGTATCTGAGATAAAGAAAATATAAATAAAATTGATCACAATAAACAATAATGAAACTGGAATTGATAAATATCCCATGAGAAAAAATAAGTAATGTTTTACTGTTGAACAAACCCTCAAAAAAGGTAATTTGATATAGAAAACGAAAAAAGTCATTATAAATAAACACAGACAAAGGATCAGCCTATCGGAATAAGAATATCCTTGCTTAATGTATATAGCAATAAACACCCCTGCTACCCAAACATATCCAATACCAAGCAATACAAAACGATGGTAAAGTCGTTGCTTTAGGAATGAACGGAGACCGGCGACTATTGATAAGCCAGAGAAAGGCGATATCAGTAGCAATTCCATCATTCTCGATTTACGATCGTAGAGCATTTGATGGGGAGATTCTTTTGCGACGTTAGGGTTCTCGCATAATTAAACTGTCGTTTTTTTGTGTGCGTATCAAACGTATTATTTACATTCATGGGGCTTTAATTTATAATTCCATTCACCATGAAACTTCTCTTTAGTTAAGCGCAAATTTTGCATTTGTTCATCAGTAATTTTTATGCCAGTCTGATATTTGGATTTATCTAACATGCAATTTATTTCCAACCCATTTTTAGTTGTTGTATTGCTAATCAAATTAACTATGGTTTCATAATTGGTTAATGGGCGTCCCCGCCAATTCATCGAAATGCATGAAAACATTCGATGTTCAATTTTATTCCACTTGCTCGTACCCGGAGGAAAATGACAAACTGATATTTCCATATTAAGTTCATCTGCCAGTTTTTGCAACTCGGTTTTCCATAATTTATTACGACTACCATTTGAACCACCTCCATCAGCCATAATTAATAGCTTCTTGGCATTGGGATGATTTTTTCGTCCCATTGATAGCCACCATCGACGAATAGTTTCTACCGCAAATTCCGCAGTATCGTGGTCAGTGCCTACACTTACCCAACCCGTATTGGTGCTCAGATCATACACGCCATATGGACTTGCTTTCGGTAGATTTGGATCGGGGAAATCATGCACTTTGACTAGTTCGGGATTTCCTTTCGGATGCCATTCGTTCCCCATATTTTTGTGCTGTCCCACCAGTTCCTTTTTTTTCGTGTCAACCGAAATCACTGGTTGGTTTTTCTTCAAGAATTTCCGGGATTTCCGTTCAATATGTCGAAATTGCTGGTTTCGATCGGGATGCTGTTTGCCTTCTAGGGTTTTCTGATTGCCTTGAAGGCTGTATCCCATTTCATGGAGCAAATTATTTACGGTGCGTTCACTTATTTGATGTCCCATTTCATTTAATGTGGTTTTGATTTGTTCAGCACTTTTGCAGGTCCAACGCAACGGATTTTCAGGATCACCTCAAGTCTCGGGTTCGATAAGTTTATCCAGATCTGACAAAAGAGTCTTATCGTGTTCGGTTATTGATTTCCGTCCCCCTCCAGCTTTCCTTTGGCGATTTTTATTAGGGATTGCTTCCGTTTTCAATTCATTAATTCCCGATCGAATCGTAGTGCAGCTAGCACCCGTAGCTTCGTGAACTATTTTTATTCCACCCCTACCAATGGCTATTGCCTCGGATGCTAGCCAATGACGATTAGTCAATTCTTGGAAGATGGGTTCCAAGCTCAGATATTTTTTTCTGATAACGGCAACCTGATCGCTCACGCTTAATCATACCATACATATTTCATTTTTTCAACTTTTAAAAGTAATTAATTCCAATGCATTGATTGCCAGAGGATTGAAAACTAAAGATTTCCGTCATCAAGCCTCCCCAAAACCATAGAATCGACCTAAATGGGTTGATAACTTCCAGCTCTAAATAAACCATCAAAATCAGTTATTAAATCACCAGAGAGATTATCCGTCAATCGACATGTCAAAATGAAATTCTGACAATAGATTTAATCATTTGAACAAGTATGTTATTAATGCGAGTGCCCTTAAAGCGAACAGCCAATTCCATTATAAAAAAAAGCAAACATGCAAAATTTAAATTGGAATGACCATTTGGATAAGCATCGAAAAACAGTGATAAACAGGAACATAAAATAATCAAAAATAAATTCAAATAAATCAAACTTTGATTGATAAGATGTTTGGGGTGTAAAAAACTAACTAGTGTCTGGTCCAAAAGGGACGATTTTTCAATAAATCCTGCATTTCAAGCGGTTTTTTTTGTAACATTTGTTCGATTTATTTGTCTAACATTCGAGTCGGAACTTTGATTTTTACCTGAAAAATGGACTTTCAGCGTCCTTGAGACCAATTGTCAGCATCTTTGAGACTGATCTTCGATTCCTAACATGAGAATCTTCAGAACCACTCAACCCGCATTTCAACCCGTACCCTTCGAGGAAATTAAGTTCGACCCCACGCAACGTGATGGCGTCGTTCGAATCTTGATTGGGCTACAGAGTGTTTATGGTAACGAATCATTATGGCTCCAGATACAGCAGCTGCTGGAAAATTATTTTTTCAACAGTTCGGCGACCAAGGATTCGGTCGTCCGGGCATGAGTGCTTGGACGATTCTAGTTCTGGCTCTCATCAAACACAGTTTAAGATGCAATTACGATCTTTTGCTAACCCTCGCTAATTATCATAAGCAGTTGCGATTTGTCTTAGGCCATGGTGATTTCGAACCGGGGGGAGAATATAAACGAACCACCGTGATTCAAAACGTCAATCTCTTGACTCCCGAATTGATTGAGGAAATCAACTTGCTGATCGTCAAGCATGGTCAGCAGGTTGCGGGGCATCAAGAAGGGGACCAACTCAAAACGCGTTGCGATTCGTTCGTGGTGGAAACGGATGTCCATTATCCCACCGATCTCAATTTGCTCTATGATTGCATTTGAACTCTGATTCGTGAATGCAAAAAACGGAACCTGAAGGGGTGGAGGCAAAGTCACCATTGGCTGAAAAGGATTCGGAAATTGTTTTTTTCCGTTCGCACCGCTCAGCTGGCGAACCGCCGTCTCGATTAGGTCCAGGCTTATCTGAAGGCCTGCGACCACATCCTGGAGCGAGCCAGTGCGTCGTGGGATCGGCTGAGGGAGAAAAAGAAGATCAAGGCGAAAAAACACCGGCAAATCCAAGGTTTTTTGAAATGCGGTCGTCTCTTGTCGCGACAAGCGGATCGGCGAATTCTGCAAGGAGAAACTATTCCGGCGGACGAAAAGATCTATTCCGTATTCGAACCTCATACGCGGTGGATCCAGAAAGGAAAGGCAGGCAAACCGGTAGAACTCGGGGTGCCCGTTTGCATCGTGGAAGATCAACACCAATTTGTTTTGACTTATCGGGTCATGTGGCAAGAAGAGGATGTGCACGTGGCCATCCCGATCCTCGAGGAGACCAAAAAACTATTTCCAGACTTGTTCAGTTGCAGTTTCGACAAAGGGTTTCATAATCCACTTAATCAGGAGAAACTCCGTGAGATGGTTCCGGAAGTAACCTTGCCTAAAAAAGGGAAACTTACCAAAAAGGAGCAAGAACGCGAGACTGCCGAGGCTTTCAAAACCGCCCGGAAGCAACATCCCGCTGTCGAATCAGCCATCAACCATTTGGAACACCGAGGCCTCAATCGAGTCTACTCCTACGGCTCAGACGGATTCAAACGCACCGTAGCTCTAGCCGTTCTCTGTGCCAATTGTTGTCGCCTTGGCAGCCTCGTTCGAAACAAGGAGCTGCAGCGTCTCTCCAAGCCATTGGTTCGTCCGAAAGCGGCTTAACTAAATCGCAAAATCAATGTCAAGAATGGGAGGGATGCGTCTTGAATTCTGTAAAAGATCAAAAAAAATACAATTTAAGATAAATATGTCGATTTAACCATTTATTTCGATCTAATTTGAAATTATTTTTTTTAGTTTTTAAAGAAATCAACTATGGATTTTGACTTTTGGACTTGACACTAACTAAAATTTGGTACGGATTTTCATTATCCTTAATGTTAGGAAATCGGCGGTTGCACGGTTTAATTGCATTTGTTTTTATGGTTTTAATAATTCTAAACTCAGGTAGTTTGGCATGTATTTTTTTAATGTGAGACAAATGAAAAATTAACCAGTTAAATTCCCAATTGTAATTCGTAAGAGAGTTTATGCGACTCAAGGTAAACAGGTTTAAATAAATTGCCAGTATCATAAATTGCATGGCAAAATACAAGATAAGAGATATTGTTATTTCAATCACCTTGGGGAAGAAAATTACTGACCAAGTAGATATAATCATAAACGGTAGAAATAATAATTCGTATTTTATTCGGGTTTAACTTTCCAGAATATCCAAACAATCCCGATTGATAATCCTAAATACATAGAACTGCCAATAGCTATCCAACATTTCAGCACATATGTTATAGTTACTCCTCCGTTGATCAACGACAAGGAAAGAATTGGAAAAATTGCAATAAGAATTATAAAACACTGAACACCATAGGGAAATATTTTTCCAAATAGTATTTCAGAAGAACGCAATCGAGTCAAAAATAATAAGCCGAGTGTTTTGCTGCGGTATTCTAAAGCAATAGTATGAAATGAGGATATACCGGCAAAGATTCCAAAATAAATCTCTGCAATGAAAGTGATTGTTTCCAGGGCCCTTTCTCCGTTGCTAGGATTATTCGCATGGATAATATACCACACGAAAAATATTAACGCTAACGAAGCAGTTCGCAACCAGTATCCGGTGATGTTTCTTGATTGCGATAAAACTCTTTGATTAATACGGGGTTTACTTGCATGAAGTTGATTACTGTCTTGATTGATTCACGCCTTCAGACTAACGGGTAGAAATAATAAAGTGACATAATCGTTTTGAATAATTGTATGAAAAATGGCTATAAGCTTAATCATAACAAGAATGTTAAGCATTGATCTGTCGAATATTAAGTAATTGACAAGAGGAAATTTTGTTTAATATCAAAGCAATAGTAGTACGTAATAAAAACCAAATCATTATTCCCGAGAATAAATAACTATAATCATTGAAAAATGTAGATTGAGAACGTATAATATAAAGAACGCTCATTATTAAAACTAATAATAAGAATGGGAAAATAAAATTAATGGTAAACAAAATCGAAGTGATTTTGAAATGCGTTAAATTACAAGCGGCTAAATATAGACCGAAAGATTGAACTGTATATAATTCATAAAATAGCAAGAATAAAGATCCTGCTAAAAAACACAAATATAATATAAATGCATTCCGTTCTGAAACAAACTGCCAATCATATAAAAGAAATGAAAATATGAGAAAAACACTCAAACCACCGATTGAAAACAATATGAATCGATTTGTTCTCCAACGTTTTGATCGAGATCTAAATCCCCAAAACAACAATATAATCGTTCCGCATGTTAACCAAAAGTAAATACCGGTTGGTTGGCGATAATTAAAAGATAACGCAGTTGCCATTAAATAATAAAAACCACCAGCAATAGACAATTGCGCTATAATTATCAGTACGATTCTCCTAGGTTGCAATAGGTTTCTATTTGTTTGCAACATACAATAACTTATATAAAGCGATCCGCCAATGAAACCAAGTAAAATAATAATAACTCCTAACGGATATTTATAATAATAATAAAAATAAAAATCACTTGCTAAAGGTCCAATGATAAACAGATGACCGATCATTAAAAATATAAATTTGATTGTGTTTAACGGTTTTAGTTCATGACGCAGACTAAAAAACGACAAAAATGTAACTCCTGCCAAAAAAAGAAAGATCATTGTCCCATTATTAAAATATGTAAAATAATTCGAACTATAGGATGAATTCAAATTAACAAAAACCAAGATAAATGCCCCCATTAACGATAATTGAATGATAATCATTAAAAGAAAACATTTAGTGCTTGATTTTTTCAACTCTAATCGTAAACCCCAATAAATCCAAAAAAGTGCGCAGACGAAAAAGACAAAGCGGACCACCGAATTATCCGTTGACCAGGATCGGTTATAATCTTCATAAAAAATAATCGACAAAAATAACGATAAATAACTGATACCCAACAAAAATAAACGGTTAAATTGAAACTCTCTTAAATTTGTAATTAATCCAGAAACAATCGATTTATCGCTTAGTGGCGAAACCATTAAAAGTTCCATTATTCCTGTTTTACGATCGTGCACAATTTGATGGGGTGTTTCCACGGCAACTGACCAACGAACTGCTAATTCTAACAAAATCAAAAAAGGAATGGCTAAAAACATAAGCTCTTCAGATCTACGAAAAAAATCCTCGAAAAACGGAGATAAAACACATATCATCATAAAAATAAAAATTAGATAAATAATAGCTCGATACCAGAGATGTTTCGGGTAAAAAACAGCTATTAATTTTTGGTAAGAATTTTCATTGTCGTTAATGCATAAATGTTTGTTTTTATTCGACCTTATTTTCGTTGGTTTATCGCCGGGTATAGTTGACTGTGTATTTGGAGCTGCTGACTTAGGGTTGGTTTCCCACCGCCAGACTAGTAGAAACGAAAAATACGTCACTATGATAAACCCAATGCCAGTTCCGATTAAAACTACGATCGAATTAAAATAACGGGAAGAATCGAATGCAACACCAATCGTAGCTTCGATTATTCCTACTAATGGAAATAATAGATAGGTCGGATTAGAATAGAGGCGTACATCAAAAAACTCGTAAAAGATAAATAACGTTAGTAATGGAATCAAGTGAATTCCCAAAAGAGTAATAGAAGTAGCAGTCGATGAGTTTTTTAGCTCACGAAAAACGACTGACCAAAAAAGTCCCACCGATAATCCTAAAAATGTCATGGCCCATATTGCCAGACAACACCTTAGCACATCCGCCCATGTTACCCCTCCGCTTAACAACGGAATCGTTAGAAACGGTGTAATGGCAAACAGGCATAACAAAAACTGCGTTACTCCTGTAACTAGTTTCCCGAATAAGATTTCGATGGGACGCAGCGGAGTTAACATTAATAAGCCAAGGGTTTTGAGTCTTCGCTCGGAACTGATGGTATCGGAAACTGATAAACCTGAACCAAGTCCAAATAAACCCATCGAAACGATGGTCACGGACATGAGAATGAGGTCCCCCTCGTTGGGAAAAATAAGAAAGGGAATAATCCAAGCTAGAAATACTAACCCCAAAAATATCGCTCGCAACCAGTACCCGGAAACTCTCCGAGATAACACCTGAAGTTCCCTTATAAATATGGTGCCAATTCTCATCTATTCAATTTGAGGTTGAAGTGGATCGGTACAAAACAATATATCCTGAGTTTTCAGTCATTAACAAGATTTTCAACATACTGGACTTTTTGAAATGATCCAAAATTGTTCGGTAGAATTCGAGTTGATATGAACGATATTTCACTGGATTCTCGGCGCATTTGTTCCCGGTTCTTAATGTCGGAGAGTAATCATCCATGGTGATATTACCGTTGTTCGGCATTCTATTTATAGTGATTAGCATAATCCAAGATTCTTTAGTCATATCGGAATCATTTGCCGGCCAAGTGTTGATTGAATTTCAGATATCTCCGTTTTCACGCGGTAAACTTATTGTCGAATATTTTGGCATGAGTTAGGGCTGCTTGCCGCACTTGAATCTTGAATCATTGATATTTTCGATCGGTGAGTTCGATGCCGGATAATTCACTTGGGCAGTTAGTTTTAGCAGATTTTCTTCCGCAAATTTCTAAATTGCCTGGTGGCGTAATAACCGAGCGACCAAGCAAGGATAAAACGGATAAAGAACCAAACCAGAAGCGTTATGATCGTAAAAAGTATTTCGTCAATTACACTTACGCTAGTAAGGATAAAAAAAACAAAAGCGTTAATCATATAAATTAATGGGAGCAAAAATAGTGGAATCAAACAATTAATAGCAAATAATAGCCAAGTAATTGTCATATGTTTGGATAGCCGCGTGGCTAACCAAACCCCATAAGTTTGGGTCGTTTGCAGTTCTCTAAATGACAATAGAACGTTTCCTGTTGAAAAAGCCAAAAAGAATATGACAACCACAGGTTCAGCAAACGGATCTGTGAGAATCATGAACGTGAGCGCTGAAAGTAAACACGTATAACCTATTGCTAGCAAAAGCGACCGTTTAGTTTGGAGCTTTTTCAATTCTGATAATAAGCAGGATATTAAGGATTTGTCATTTACAGGTGATACCATTAACAGTTCCAACATCCCTGATTTTCGATCATGCAGTATTTGCCGAGGAGCTTCTATGGCAGCAGCCCAACGAGTCAACAGTTCCCAAAAACCTAGCCCGAGGCAGCCCATAACAAAGCCCAAAGCATTCGGGCCAAATGGCGTTGATATCAGCATCAAGATTCCACTTAGTATAATCCAACCCAATGTTAGTTTCGCGATACCTTCGATAATTGGCTGTTTTTTAGCGTTAGCCATGACCCAACCCCGATAGGGATTGTCTTGCCAGCTAAACTGGTCCCATCGCAGTTTGCCGGATCGTTTAATTCTTAACCGGTTGAGTTTGTCGCCGGGATTTTTTATGAGTTCGACAGACTGTGGATTCGTCTCTTTTTTCCAAACGATTCGGAATGCGATATAAGCAGCCAAAAGCATCGTTGTCGCAGCTCCGAATATAATTGCGACTGCCTCGAAATATTTTGCGGATTGCATGTTATCGACTGAATAGGTCGCTAACGACAAAAGCGGTCCGAGGGTAATGAACGTATCGTTGATGCGGATGCGAGGTAACCAAATGACCAGCAGGAAAATAAACGGGTAGAAATAAAGCCCTATCATGGTTAGAAAACTGGCGGTAGAAGAGGTTTTTAAGTCCTGGAAGATCGTCGTCCAGAAAAAACCTACCGTCAATCCCAGAAAAGTCATGGTCCATATCGCGAGACAACACTTCATTACGTCTTCCCAGGTAACTCCTCCGCTCAATAGCGGAAGAGCGATAAACGGAGTGATGGCGAAAAGGCACAGCAAGTATTGCGAAATACCCGTGATCAGTTTTCCCGTCACCACGGCGATCGGTCGTAACGGCGTTAGCATGAGTAGTCCGAGAGTTTTTTCCCGGCGCTCTGAGCTGATCGAATCAGACGTCGTAACGCTGGCTCCGATTCCGAATATAACCATCGATACGAACGTAACAGTTATCAGGATGCCTTCCCCGTAGTTAGGAACGATGATAAACGGTAGGAACCAGGTTAAAAATATCAATCCGAGAAATACCATCCGCATCCCATAAAGAAGTTTCCGGCGGGAAAGCACTCGTAACTCTCGGATGGCGATTATGCCGATATTCATTGCTTCGTTCTGGAGTCGGGATCAATTTGTACGGAGTAAGCGAATTGCGTGGCAAGCCGGATGATCAAAGCCACGACAGGAAAAATCGGAATCGCTCAGACCCTTGCGCCTGGTCGGCAAAATGATCGGCATACGATCGTCGTTAGCCTCGATACGGATAGTCATTTCGTTGCGATGATAAGGTTCGGTCAGGGATAAATCAACTCTTCCCGCCGGTCGCTTCGGAAAAAAAATCGTTGTTCTGCTCCGCCGTCGCAAACGATCATCTCGTTCTCAAGCGTCGACGTTCCCGTTTTCGGGCGCGGCCTGTGTTTTCCCGACGGCTTTCGTTGGACGGTCTTGTCGGATTCACTGCGGACGGCAATTTCCCAAGCAGTCGCATCTATTGTTCGGAGGGCATCGGCCTAAGCGGATCTTAGAATCATAGTTCCAGAACTGGCGTTTGAAGGTAACTGCCTACGTGCCGGAGTTTCAACCCTATCTTTCGCCCGCCACAGCCTTTGCCGTTGTCAAACTCACTTTCACCGTGACGCCCCGAAGATAACCGATCTGTCCGGAAGTTGACGCGGGGGGCGTACCGAGCCGCCGCCCTGCGATCTCTGAAAGGCATTCCGGCCGGGGCGTCAATCAGGCGAGAGCAGCCGATGCGACCGTCAGCGATCAGGTTGCACCGACCGCAGGTCTCGACGGTCCGGTCCGCGACCGGCCGCTCGACCCGGTCATCGGTGTATCTGGTAATCTCGACGCCGGTCTTACGACCGCCCCATACCCGCGTGCCCATCATTGTCATGTCGATGATCGTAATTGATTAGCGGGTTTTGTCATTGCCTCAAACAGTGGCCAAACAATGGACGGAGGAACACGCCTAGGTAATCGTGCAGCCAATACCTCGGTGCCCACACCATGGACAAATGGAATCCAAGCTAAGTCGCCCCGACTAGCGGAAGCCGTTTGAATCGGAAAGCTCTTTCCTCGCCGTCTCGGCGGCGAAATTCTGGAGCGCGAATCACCAGCTTCCGGCCACGGCGAGCGAGCGTCCGCCCGGCGACCATCCTCAGCACAGGAGAACTCGCCGCGGACATCGTCGATGACGGATCGGGATTCCATCCTGGTCGCCGTCGAATTCATGTAATTGATCAGCGGGTTTGAACGCCATTTTGAACTAAACGATCTGACGAAAAGGATGCATTCCCATGATCAAGGATTTCAGGTTTCGCTTCTGTCAAAAGATGAGTGATCTCATTCCATCCGACGTTCCTGGTTGATCGTCTGACGGCTTCAGCTCAAATATCCTCGACCAACAACGTTGGCTTTCGAGTGGCATTCGATTGCCGTTCCAGCAAAATTACGGGAATGATCCCAAGCCCCGTGATTTCGGAAAACCAGTGCTGAAAGCACGAGAAGACCTTGGCCGGAATCAACCGAGGGTGATAGAACCGAGAACTAGAGCACTGACGCCAACGTCTCCAAAACCGACTCCTTTTTCAGTCGTGAGGTAGCCGTGACGCTCGTGATGGCCGCCCGACTCTGAGCCCCTCTCTGATTTTTCGAACCCTGGGAAACCTTCCGAGCCTTGACGCCCGGTCGCAGAGCCCGTTCGGCTCGATTGTTGGTCGGTTTAAGCTTCGGATTGTCCCGAAATCGAAGCAACTGGCCCTTTTGATTATGTTTCCACAAGCTATTCAGCATCTTTTGATTATCCGGATCACTCAAGGATCGTGGTCTCAGATGATGATCGATCGTAACTGCCTAGGTACCTGATCCTCCCATTTTTCCAGTAAAAGCGACAGTTTTAAACTGTGGGGACCGATCGAAGGCCTCGAAATCAACCGATTAACAGTTTATCGGCCAACTCTTCTGGGGCAAGACGCAAGGTCGAGATGACATCCCATCCCTGCTTTTCGGCAGTGCTGATCACCCCGCGAAGGACGGCGAAGTCGGCGGCGCCTTGCTGTGAACGAAAGCAACCGGAGATCTTCATGACTAATTTCATCATCCTTGAATCGCGCTCCGCCAGGTTATTCGTGAAGGGAATGGCCCAGTCGAACACGAACCTGAGCGAGTCTTCTCGATTCCGTTGCAACCGTTCCGCCAGATTATGACCGGTACGTTTTCTTCGGCGGCCCCGCTTGCCAGACGGCAACGGCGGTAACTCTTGGTGATACTGAATCGCCTCGTTCAAGATGTCGTCATAACGTTGGTAGATCGTTTCCCGCAAGTCTTTCGCCAGCTCGGGTGACCCGCGATTTTGATGAGTCGAATCACGCCGTTTCGCTCGCCGAACAAATCGCTCCAGAATTAATAAATACCACAACATCTTTCCCGCCCACTCCTCCTGTTGTTCCTTGGCGGCTTGTAACTCCCGCAGATGATGAGCATGGCAGTATCGGTGGATCAATGCTTCCATTTTGGGATAAGACGCAAAACTGTCGTGCACCACCCGCCCGGTCAGATCGTCGAACATTTCACCGCGACCCTCGGCGACGCGTAAGCTCGTCGTCTTTTCGGTGCTCATGACGTGTAACCACTGCGTTTTGCCTTCGATTCGTCAACCCGTCTCGTCCAAATGTTTGGTGGCCTCTCCCAGGACTTTTTCATGCTAATAATTCTTGGTCGACGATCGGTTTTTTAAGTACCGAGCGGAGTATTTCGATTCGTCGGAAAAACTTTTTTTCCGAATTATTCTTCGAGATTGGCGGCGATTGCCGCTGGAGACGAGTTTCAGCCAGATAGGAGACTAGACCGGTGCGTGCATCGGTCAAACGATCAATTCGCAGACCGAATCAGCAGGGAGGAAGTGCCGGTAATCAGGAAGGTCGATTCAGCTTTTTTTCGGACGTTTAAAAGGGGTGGTTTTCGTGACGGCTCGCATCCCTTGGTACCGATTCGTCTGAAAATCGTCAGTAGCTTCGGCCAAATTAGGGTATCCCGACTGGAGAATGATCGCCAAGGCCAGGTTGTTGAAGAGGGCATTGTTCGTCGGCCCATGGCGAGTTCGCATGAGACAATCATCTTCGCCGAAGATCCCGTCGCGACGGCGGTGATTGCCGTTTTCTACCGTCCCATGTCCCCGATTGAGTGACACCAATCGTTGAGCGTCGGCAGCCTCTCGAGGCAACGAAGTGACACCGTAAGCATATTCCACGGTGTCGGGCTCACCGTTCCAATGATGGCGGTGTCGGATGATCCGAAAGACTTGGAGGACATGCGGCAATGTGACGGCCCCCGGAAGGGGTTCATAGGTCTGAATGCTCCGTTGATCGATGCGGCCGTGTCCTTTCTCCGGGTTTTCGGTGAACCGGTCCTGGGCCACTCGATCCCAATCCAGGCTGGTCAAAAATTGAGAGAGTTCGGGGTTATTCTCTTTGACCGTGAAGAGAAAATGGGCTCCGTTAACCAACACGATGGCATCGGCCATGGCTCGGTTGGTATGGAGCGCATCGATCGTAATGACGGCTCCCCGGATATCGACATCCTCCAGGAGAGCCGCCATCGCCGCCTGTTCGCCGCCTTGATCCCGGCAAATGCGAACGGCGATGGGCACCGCATCTTGATGGCGCCCGAGGATGACGGTCTCGAAATGCTCTTTGCTGTTGCGATTGGCTCCGTTGATCCGCTTACCGTCAGCAGCCAAGGCTTCCAGGGGTTGTCGAGTCAATTGAGCCGTTACCCAGCGGTGAGTTACCGCTGGCAAAGCTTCCGGGTCCGTCTCGGTCATGACCCGGTGAATCGTCGCGAGAAACGGGGCCACGCAACGGCCCTTGGCGTAGCACCACGCCCCGAGAGTCTGCAATTGGTTTGGCGTCATTTTTTGGGCGTAACGCGAAGTCGCCAAAGGGCCGACCTTGCCGGCTAATCGAGCTAAGATGCAAATAGCGAGAACCATTTCCAGTCGATGTTTGCGTCCTTGGGCCCGGCGAAAATCAGCCATTTCCGCTAGCAGTTGCACCAATGATTTCAACTGTTTCGGGGACGTTTCTACCCGATGCACCTGGGGGCCCCAAGACGGATCGTCCTGGCGGTTCCTTAATCGAGAACAGGCTTGGGGCCGCAAGGGATAAACGTACATTTCCTTCCGTTTATTGTGCCGGGCGGTATAGCGTCCGTTGCTGCGAGCGTAGCCTTTCGATTGCCCTGCCGCCCGCCAATTCCCCGCGCGATAGATCGTGCCCGAGAAGTATCGAGGATCGACGAAAGTTTCGGCCAATTCCAGCGGATGACCCCAAGTCCGTTGCCAATCGGCACTCAGCCGGCGCAGCATTTTGGCCATGACGCAACTCCCCAGATTGCGCACTTCGCCCAGCTCGGTAAGCAGGAGGAATCGGGTATTGTTGGCAATCAAATGCAGCCGACGAAACTGCTCTCGTTTTTTCCACCCGAGCCACCGATCTCGCGGGCGACACCGGAACACTCCGCTTTGCCAGCCGGCTAAAGCCAACCACCGGCCTCGGTACTCGGCAACATAACGCAGACCGCGTCCGGCAAAACCTTTGAAACCCAAATAATGGTTCTGATCCATCAGCGAATCCCAGCGTCTTCGCTCACTGCTCTTCACCAATCGAACGGTCACCCGCTTGAGGTTGAATTTGGCGTCCCTGAGGAACCCATAACGACCAGAGAGTGAAAAAGCCAGCTTTATTTTCCCATCTCGAAGGCGATAAAGTTTCGTCCCCATGGCGAAGGGAAAAAACGAAACATGACCCAAAATCGGTGATACTGGCCTCTAGCGATTAGCGTGAAAAAACCCTGGGCTGTTGACGGTCGACGATTTCTTGCTTTACGTATGATCGGTAAGCTGTCGCCGGCTTTTTTTTGACGGTTTTGTCGACTGGGGGCGGGGAGTTTGATTCGGCCCTTTCGTGCGGAGCGCTAAGGGCATAACCGTCGTCGGGACCCGGCCGCAAGAATCACTGATCTGATGGCCGCCGTCTCCGTCGCCGGCGATCGTTCGGTTCCTTAGAGTCAGAGTTGTTCGCATTAAATCGCTGCCGCCTGGCGTTCAGCGATCCAAGAGACGACGGTTTCCAGGACGGCTTCCGGTTTCACTTCGCGAAGTTCGCCGTCGCGCGGTTTGAATTCGACGATTCCCCGTTTCAACGACCGAGGGCCGATCGCCAGACGCAAGGGAAAGCCGACCAGTTCCGAATCGTTGAATTTCACGCCGGGGCGTTCGTCGCGATCGTCGAGAATCGTTTCGATCTGCCGTTCCGTCAACTGCCGGTAAAGAGTTTCGGCCAGTTCGAGGCTAGGGCATCGAGGCGTAGCGTCCAGGGCGGTGATGCAGACGGTAAACGGCGCGACCGATACCGGCCACCGGATACCCTGTTCGTCATGGTTTTGTTCGATGATCGCCTGGAGGGTTCGAGTGACGCCGATTCCGTAACAGCCCATGATGGCGGGTTGTTGTTGTCCCTGATCGTTCAGGATGAACGCGTTGAGGCTTTCGCTGTATTTGGTTCCTAGTTTGAAAATATGGCCGACTTCGATGGCCGGCCGCATTTCGAGAGGAGTGCCGGTAACGGGGCAGGGTTCGCCGGCCCCGACAGTACGCAAATCCTCCCAGCGAGTAACTTTGATATCGCGTTCGATGCAGACGTTTCGGACATGCCAGTCGTTTTCGTTGGCTCCCGTCGTCAGTCCCTGACCGTTCTTGAGCAAGTGGTCTGCGATAATCTCCAGCTGATCGACTCCGACGCCCCCCAGGCTGCCCGGATCGGCTTCGAGCGTTTCCCGGATTTCTTCCGGTTCGGCGGGGCGGAATTCGGCGGTGCCGAGCACTCCGGCCAACTTAGCCTCGTTGAGCCGGTCGGCACCCGTCAACAGCAACAGCACCAAGCGGGAGGCTACCCGGTAGAGCAACGATTTGATTTGCTGCCGGGCAGGGACGTTCCATGGGGGTTTCGTCAACTCCTCGATGGTCCTGACGCCTGGAGTCGGAAATCGTTCGACGGCCGGTAACGTGGCGGCGTCGCCGGGGGAGTGCGGCGATTTCAGGGCGCTGACGGCTTTGTCCACGTTGGCGGCGTAACTCTTGTCCGCATTGTACACGATGTCGTTTTCCCCGACTTCGGCCGGCACCATGAATTCGTGGGAATGGTTTCCTCCCATCACTCCCGAATCCGCTTCCACCGGCAGAGCGTCGAGGCCGCAACGGCGAAAAATCCTGACGTACGCCTCGTACATTTTCTGGTAGCTTTCCACTGCCGATTCTTCGGTGACGTCGAAACTGTAGGCGTCCTTCATGATAAACTCCCTGGCCCGCATCAAACCGAAGCGGGGACGGATCTCGTCCCGAAATTTGGTTTGAATGTGGTAGAGATTGATCGGGAGTTGACGGTAAGAATTGATTTCGCCCGAAACGAGTTGCGTCACGACCTCTTCATGAGTGGGGCCGAGCACCCATTCCCGCCGTGTTTTGTCGCGAGCCTTGAACAGGACGTCTTTGGCGGTCTCGTAGCGTCCGCTGGCTTTCCAAATCTCCGGCGGTTGCAGCGCCGGCATCAAGATTTCCAGAGCGCCGGCGCGGTCCATTTCTTCCCGCACGATGGTTTCGACCTTATGCAGCGCCCGCAACCCCATCGGCAGAAAGGTGTAGAGGCCGCCGGCGAGTTTACGGATCAAGCCGGCCCGGAGCAACAAGCGGTGCGAAAGGATTTCCGCCTCGGCCGGAGTCTCTTTCAGGGTGGGAATAAAAGTTTGGGACCAGCGCACGAGCGTGACAATAGGGGAACGGTCGGCAGTAACTCCGACGATTATTTCACGGTGTTGACCAACGGGGTCATACCCTGGATTCGAACCTCCAGGCGGTCGCCCGATGTGATCGGGCCGACGCTGCTCGGGGTGCCCGTGAGGATGACGTCGCCGGGCAACAGCGTCAGATTCGTGGAAATGAAACTCACCAACTCGAAGCAATTGAACATCAACTGGCTGGTCAGGGAGTTTTGGCGCAACTGCCCGTTTTGGAACAGTTGGATCGTGAGTTGATGAGGATCGATTTTGGTTTCCACGTGAGGGCCCAATGGGGTGAAGGTGTCGAACGACTTGGCCCGGGCCCATTGACTCTCGGAATGTTGAATCGTGCGATCGCTGATGTCCTGAGCGGCCGTGTAGCCGAAGATGTAACGGGCCGCCGCCGCTGTCGCCACATTGCGCACCCTCCGGCCGATCACGATGGCCAACTCGGCTTCGTAGTCGGTTCGATGTTCGGGGAAGGGGATCTCGATTTTCGCTCCGTCTGGAATCAGCGAGGTCGGCGCCTTGAGCCAAAACAGCGGTTCCTGGGGAACTTGGGCGTTGGACTCTCGGGCGTGATCGGCGTAGTTGAGTCCGACCGCGATGACCTTGGACGGTTCCACCGGAATCAGAGTTTTGATGCCTTTGGGATTGAGAGGGTTTTTTTCGTACGAAGGCGAGCCGAAAACGTCTCCTTTGAGCTTGAATAGTTTCCCGTCAACGACCTTTGCGTGAAATATGCTATCTCCTTTCTGGAATCTTCCGATGGTTGCCATGTTGGAGGGCCGAGTCTAACCGGAAAAAAACGACCGTGCAAGCAATTATCGAAAGCGGGGTGGATTGATCCCCAGAATTGGCCGATTCGAATTCGGATTCCGGGATATCGGTACGTTCCGGAATCCGGTCCGTTAAGGCGATTGAAATTTTCGATTGCGTTCATCTGGTCGATTTCGGGTTGGCTCTACGAACAGCCTGCCTGAGAGATGATGTCGTGCCTGGTGGTTTCGGAATCGGTTCGCGAGAGGCGAGCCGACGGCAGGGCTCCTGTTCCGGGTGAAACCGGCACCGGTTTACGCCTTCGATGAACGACGCTTCGGAATATTTCGCTACGAGGCGTTTCCGATTCCGGCGAGATCGATCCTCAGCCCATACCCACCCAATAGCATTCCCGGCTGAATTCGAGATCTGCGAAACTCACGATGTGCCCTGTTCGGTGACTCCCTCGAGGCAAGGGCGGGAAATCATTGCATTCCGCCATTGCGGGTCGTTCGGCGTCGAAGGGTTGCGGCCGGTGTCGGCCGGTCGCCGTTTTCAGCGAGTTCCAGCCGTCGGTTACGGGAAAGGATCTCGCTTGGCCGCTGAGGTAGTTCCTTTCGATCCGAACGTACGCGGGGGAAGGGGGAGGGAACGAGTGACGGATTTACGGTAGGCCGGGCACTCAGTTCGGGACGGGTAACATATCGAGCACGAGTTGCGGGAAGCAACCCAAGACGAAAACGGCGGCTGCCAGGGAGACGGCAACGGTTCTGATCACGGGATCTTTCGGTATCCTGGTTGCGGTAAATTGGCCTTCTCTGGCGAAGGCTTGTTTGAGGACTTGTAGGTAATAATACAGGGATACGGCGCTCATCGCGATGCTGGCCGTGACCAACCAGAACAGCGCACCGGTCGGATCGGGCGATTGCACGGCGGCCAGAAAGAGGTAGAACTTGCCGAAAAAACCGGCCAGCGGGGGAACCCCGGCCAAGGATAGCATGAAGAGCATCAGGCAGAGGGCTTCCAAGGGAAATTGCCGGTATAAGCCCGCGAACGAGTCAATGCGATCATCCCCCCCGTGGCTTTCGACTAACCAGATCAGAGCGAACGCGCCGGTGACGGCGAAACCGTAGACCAACAGGTAATAGAGCAGGGCGGCCATGCCTTGGGTGTCGTTGGCTAATATCCCCAGCAACGCATGACTGGCGTGGGCGACGGCGGACCATGCCAGCAGTCGCCGGCAGCTGCTTTGCGCAATGGCGGCCAGATTGCCGATCAGGAGCGAAGCGAAGGCGAGTAAGATCAATAGCCAACGCCACCCGATAGCGTCCGACGCCGGATCGACGGTGTCGATCCAGGGAGCCAATCCGATAGTCCATAGCTTGGCGAAGAGGTAAAACCCGGCGAGCTTGGATGCCGAGGCGATGAAAACGGCGATCGGGACGGCGGCCGTCTGGTAAATGTCCGGAGCCCAAGCGTGCATGGGCACGGCAGCGATCTTGAAACCGAATCCGACGGTGACGAAAACGATCCCGACGATCAGGAATGGGGTGATCGTTGCCGTTCGTTCGGATTGGGCGGCGATGGTCGAAAAATCCAACGCTCCGGTCGCTCCGTAGATGAAACTGATGCCGAACAGGGTGAATGCCGCCGATACGCTGCCCAGCAGGAAATATTTCAAGGCTCCCTCGGCGCTTTGGGGATGCTCTTTCGACAGGGCGATCAACAGATAAAAGGACAGGGCGACCAATTCCAGCGATAGAAAAACCAACAGCAGATGTTCGGCTCTGGTCATCAGCAGCATTCCGACCAGGGCGACCAGAACCAAAAAATAGGTTTCGCCGACGTGGCGGGTTAAGGCTGATTTCCAGGACAAGGCCAGCACGATCAAGGCGAACCCGATGAGCGTGATTCTGACCCATTGATCGGCGGCATTCGAACTGAGCCATTGAGGCATCCCGGCACCGTCTGGCCGTTCCAGCAAGACGGCGGCGGCAGCCGACAGGCAACCCAGGACGCTCAGGCCGAGGGCGATTGATTTCCGGCGTTCGGGAGTCGCTTCGGCCTTTTGAACGAGATCGCACCCCAGTGCCACGAGCGCGGCAACGACCAGAATCGTTTCCGGGATCAGCAATCGCAGCAGCTCGAGATAATGGGGGTCCATGGCGGGAAGTCTCGTATCAGGAAGAACGGGATCGGGTGCCAGGGTTCATGTCAGAATCAGTCGCCGGGAGTTTGAGGCGGAGCGGCAACGAACGGTTCGATGCCGGGAACGATCAAGTTCAGCAGGAGGTCGGGAAAGAGTCCGACGACGGCGGTGACCGCGATCAACAGGTAGGTTCCGATTCGTTCGGGCAGCGTCAAGGGAGCGATTGGTTTTGCCGGCACGGGAACGTAAGGTTTTCGTTCGGTAAAAAAGGCCCGGACCATGGCCCGGACGGTATACGCGGCGCCGACGAGGATACCGAATCCTCCTAGCACGGCGAACGAGGGAAACGATTGCCAGGCACCGATCAGCACGTGCAACTCGGCGATAAACGCGCTGAATCCCGGCATGCCCATGTTGGCGAATCCGGCGATGACGAATACCGCGGCGGCGAAAGAAAAGCGTTGGGCCAATTGCCAGTTTTCCAGTTCTTTCAGGTCGCGAGTGCCGACCCGGTCGTAGACGATCCTGCCGACGATCCCGAACAGCAGGCTGGCGAGAATGCCGTGGGAGAACATCTGCAACACGGCGCCGGCCAGACCGATTTCGGTCAGAGTCATCAGTCCCAGAAAAACGAATCCCATGTGACTGACGCTGGAATAACCGATGACGTATTTGAAATCGCGTTGCACCAAGGCGGCTCCGCCGCCGTAAATGATGCCGACGATCGCCAGCGCCGCGATTTCGAATCGCCATAATTCTAATCCTTGCGGGAACAAGGTCATCGGAAACCGTAAGCAACCGTAGGCTCCCAGTTTCATCACGACGCCGGCCAGGAGCATGGAAGCGCCCGTAGGGGCCGCCACGTGTCCGGTGGGAGCCCAACTGTGCAACGGCCACAAGCCGCCGAGCACGGCGAAACCGATGAAGGTGATCGGAAAGGCCCAGTACTGGAATTCGGGAGAGAAGGAATATTCGCTCAGTTGCAGCAGATTGAAGGTCGAAGCGCCGGCGGCGAGCCAGGTCGCCAACAGGCCGATCAGCACCAGGGCGCTGCCGACGAAGGAATAGAGTGCCAGTTTCATCGCTCCGTACTCCTTGCGGGTCGATCCCCAGATCGCGATCAGGAAGTACTTGGGGAAGATTGCCAATTCGAAGAATACCAGGAATAAAAAGAGATCGTAACTTAGGAACACGCCGTACATGGCTCCGATGAGCGTCAAGTAAAAGGCGAAGAATTCGCGGACTCGGTGTCGAATATTCCAGGAAAAGAGGATTCCGGTGACGGAAGCGATACCCGTAAGCAACCCCAGGATCAGGCTGATGCCGTCGGCTCGCAGGTGAAATTCGATGCCCAAGGCCGTGATCCAAGGGAGTTGAATGGCCGTCGGCAGGTTGGCTTGAAGCAGTAATTCGAGGTAAGCGAACAGCGCGAGAGTCAAGCCGAGCGCGGCCGCGGTCAAGGCGATGCCCCGGTAGGCGTTTGCCGACAGTCGAGGAAGGCACCCGCACGCCAAAGCCCCGGCGAAACTGATCAGAATGGTACCGCTAAGCACGGCAACCTCCTGACTCTCTTTTGCAGCGGGGTGGCGAAATGGTCGTGATTCCTGCGCTCACCGGGAAACGACATTCCTGGCTGGATCGATTAATCTGGCCGGAGATTTTGTGGTTTTGCGTCGAGATGGCAAGCCGAAATCTGATTTCCCAATCCGGCGAGGCGTGGGCGGACCGTGGTCGAGATCGGTGGTCGCCGAGGATTGGGCACTGATTCGGGCAGGGAATCAACGATGACAGAACCGGTCGCAACTCGTCCTGATAGTACGAATGATTTTTCCGTTCGTCTGGGAGCCGATCAGAGTTCGTCAGCTGGAAGTGACGACCGGTTCACTGCGGCCAACGGTGGAATAGATTGATTGCCTGAGGTCTCAGCCGATAGTCGTTGGAATGACGATGCGACAGCCAAGCGCGGGACGGGAGAGGAATTCGTCGACGTCGGAAGCGAAGGGGATACGCTGGAAGTTACCGAGGTGGATCCCGGGGGACATTCGACCATTCTCCAAGGGGTTATTTCCCGATTTTCAGATTATCGGATCGGGCCGTCATCAAAGGGGCGCTTTGGCGGGTTTGCCGGCATCTTACCGGTGCTTGCCTCTCGATCGAACATTGTTTGCCAGGGTTAGTTCCGATGCCAAACGTGAGCTGAGGTTGATTCCAAGGTAATCCAGAATTGGCTGGAATAAGCCGTTCGATTAGTCCGGAGCGGTCGTATTTTCGAGCGAAGGATTGAAGCGGGCGCCGTGTTGCAGGATCCTCCGGTGAAATGATCAATAGGGATATTCTTCTATTAATCCCAAAAACCAAAGCCAGCCCGCGATCCCTTTTATCAAACCCCCTTCTATTATTAATTTTTCTATAAGAAAAAACAAGCCACCAACAATAAAAGCAATACGGAAAAAAATCTTGGATTTCTCAACGAATACCCGCCAAAAGTGCCGGAAAAAAGCGATTGTTTTCCGGTTGAATTTCAATATCGTTGTGAAGGTGCTCCCGTCTCTCATTCAACAATCCTTGTTTTTGTAACTGCCTGGGCATTCCCAAATCCCCTTTTTTGACTTCGAGTTATTCCTGTGCTCTGGTAACTATTCAGGTACCGAAAAAAGTCAGCGATTCCCACTGAAGACAGTTCAGCTTGTGTCCCATTTGGGGCCTCCGGGAATCGAAAGATTTCGAGTGATCGGTCTCTTCCATGGACTTTCCCAGGTAATCGTGCAGCCAATACCTCGGTGCTCACACCATGAACAAATGGAACCCAAGCCGAGTCGCCCGGACTAGCGGAAGCCGTTTGAATCGGAAAGCTCTTTCCTCGCCGTCTCGTCGCTGAAATCCTAAAGCGCGAACCACCAGCTCCCGGCCACGGCGAACGAGAGTCCACCCGGCGACCTTCCCCAACGAAGGAAAACTCGCCGCGGACAACGTCGATGACGGGTCGGGATTCCATCCTGATCGCCGTCGAATTCATCAGGCCCCGCACACTAGCGGAAGCCGTTTGATTCGGCAAGCCCTTTCTTCGCCGCCTCGGCAGCGAAATCCTGGAGCGCGAACCACCAGCTCCCGGCCACGGCGAACGAGAGTCCATCCGGCGACCTTCCCCAACGAAAAAAAACTCGCCGCGGACAACGTCGATGACGGGTCGGGATTCCATCCTGATCGCCGTCGAATTCATCAGGCCCCGCATAATAGCGGAAGCCGTTTGATTCGGCAAGCCCTTTCTTCGCCGCCTCGGCAGCGAAATCCTGGAGCGCGAACCACCAGCTCCCGGCCACGGCGAACGAGAGTCCACCCGGCGACCTTCCCCAACGAAGGAAAACTCGCCGCGGACAACGTCGATGACGGGTCGGGATTCCATCCTGGTCGCCATCGTATTCATTAGGCCCCGCACACTAGCAGAAGCCGTTTCATTCGGCAAGCCCTTTCTTCGCCGTCTCGGCGGCAAAATCCTGGAGCGCGAACCACCAGCTCCCGGCCACGGCGAACGAGAGTCCACCCGGCAACCTTCCCCAAGGAGGAAAACTCGCCGCGGACAGCGAAACCGGCCATCCATTACGCCAGCAATTCCCACTCTGGGCAGCCCAAACAACATTTGATAAAAATCGCTTGTGTCCCATTTGGTGGTGTAGGAGTTGATTCCTGGAGGCTCCAAATGGGACACAAGCTGATCTGTCTTCAGTGGGAATTGCTGACTTTTTTCGGTATCTGAATAGTTACGTGCTCTGGTTCATTTAGACTGGGAGTTCTGCAAGTCGCAGGAAATCGATTTCCTGAAATTCCGAGGCGCGTCAGACTTCGGGAGACCGCTACGGACTTCTTGGCCCGAGCTATGTTCTCAAATTCAATTTCGGTTCGAGGTGCCTCAAGAGCAGTTGAAATCTAGATTGAGTCCCAAGCAGTGGCGTAACCAACCCTTCGGCAGAGCAGCTCGGTTCGGGCTCCTCGGCAGAGTCTGGATTACCACGGTTGCCACCCCGACCTAAAGGATCCCCTCGATTTTTTAGACGGTTTTAAACATATTGAGACTCCTCAAACAACAGTTTTTTCAGATGTTCCATTGCTTGGTTCAGTTCTTCCAGTGTGAATATAAACTTCTGGTTTTTCCACACCTCTTTTCCCAGATACACAATGGAAAGAACTGCTCGATTTCGAATGGTATTGGCCTGAAAATGTTTTGCTATTCCACGAGTAGTTCCAGCAAATCCCAGAAGCCAGAGCGCAAATGTGGCAACGGCAGCTATGAGGAGAAGGATGGCACCACGCTCAGGACTCTTGGGGGCACTCGCATTAATAACATACTTGTTCAAATGATTAAATCTATTGTCAGAATTTCATTTTGACATGTCGATTGACGGATAATCTCTCTGGTGATTTAATAACTGATTTTGATGGTTTATTTAGAGCTGGAAGTTATCAACCCATTTAGGTTGATTCTATGGTTTTGGGGAGGCTTGATGACGGAAATCTTTAGTTTTCAATCCTCTGGCAATCAATGCATTGGAATTAATTACTTTTAAAAGTTGAAAAAATGAAATATGTATGGTATGATTAAGCGTGAGCGATCAGGTTGCCGTTATCAGAAAAAAATATCTGAGCTTGGAACCCATCTTCCAAGAATTGACTAAACGTCATTGGCTAGCATCCGAGGCAATAGCCATTGGTAGGGGTGGAATAAAAATAGTTCACGAAGCTACGGGTGCTAGCTGCACTACGATTCGATCGGGAATTAGGGTTCTCGCATAATTAAACTGTCGTTTTTTTGTGTGCGTATCAAACGTATTATTTACATTCATGGGGCTTTAATTTATAATTCCATTCACCATGAAACTTCTCTTTAGTTAAGCGCAAATTTTGCATTTGTTCATCAGTAATTTTTATGCCAGTCTGATATTTGGATTTATCTAACATGCAATTTATTTTCAACCCATTTTTAGTTATTGTATTGCTAATCAAATTAACTATGGTTTCATAATTGGTTAATGGGCGTCCACGCCAATTCATCGAAATGCATGAAAACATTCGATGTTCAATTTTATTCCACTTGCTCGTACCCGGAGGAAAATGACAAACTGATATTTCCATATTAAGTTCATCTGCCAGTTTTTGCAACTCGGTTTTCCATAATTTATTACGACTACCATTTGAACCACCTCCATCAGCCATAATTAATAGCTTCTTGGCATTGGGATGATTTTTTCGTCCCATTGATAGCCACCATCGACGAATAGTTTCTACCGCAAATTCCGCAGTATCGTGGTCAGTGCCTACACTTACCCAACCCGTATTGGTGCTCAGATCATACACGCCATATGGACTTGCTTTCGGTAGATTTGGATCGGGGAAATCATGCACTTTTACTAGTTCGGGATTTCCTTTCGGATGCCATTCGTTCCCCATATTTTTGTGCTGTCCCACCAGTTTTTTTTTTTCGTGTCAACCGAAATCACTGGTTGGTTTTCTTCAAAAATTTCCGGGATTTCCGTTCAATATGTCGAAATTGCTGGTTTCGATCGGGATGCTGTTTGCCTTCTAGGGTTTTCTGATTGCCTTGAAGTCTGTATCCCATTTCATGGAGCAAATTATTTACGGTGCGTTGACTTATTTGATGTCCCATTTCATTTAATGTGGTTTTGATTTGTTCAGCACTTTTGCAGGTCCAACGCAACGGATTTTCAGGATCACCTCGAGTCTCGGGTTCGATAAGTTTATCCAAATCTGACAAAAGAGTCTTATCGTGTTCGGTTATTGATTTCCGTCCCCCTCCAGCTTTCCTTTGGCGATTTTTATTAGGGATTGCTTCCGTTTTCAATTCATTAATTCCCGATCGAATCGTAGTGCAGCTAGCACCCGTAGCTTCGTGAACTATTTTTATTCCACCCCTACCAATGGCTATTGCCTCGGATGCTAGCCAATGACGATTAGTCAATTCTTGGAAGATGGGTTCCAAGCTCAGATATTTTTTTCTGATAACGGCAACCTGATCGCTCACGCTTAATCATACCATACATATTTCATTTTTTCAACTTTTAAAAGTAATTAGTGTCAAGTCCAAAAGTCAAAATCCATAGTTGATTTCTTTAAAAACTAATAAAAATAATTTCAAATTAGATCGAAATAAGTGGTTGAATCGACATATTTATCTTAAATTGTATTTTTTTTGATCTTTTACAGAATTCAAGACGCACCCCTCCCATTCTTGACATTGATTTGGCGATTTAGTCAAGCCGCTTTCGGACGAACCAATGGCTTGGAGAGACGCTGCAGCTCCTTGTTTCGAACGAGGCTGCCAAGGCGACAACAATTGGCACAGAGAACGGCTAGAGCTACGGTGCGTTTGAATCCGTCTGAGCCGTAGGAGTAGACTCGATTGAGGCCTCGGTGTTCCAAATGGTTGATGGCTGATTCGACAGCGGGATGTTGCTTCCGGGCGGTTTTGAAAGCCTCGGCAGTCTCGCGTTCTTGCTCCTTTTTGGTAAGTTTCCCTTTTTTAGGCAAGGTTACTTCTGGAACCATCTCACGGAGTTTCTCCTGATTAAGTGGATTATGAAACCCTTTGTCGAAACTGCAACTGAACAAGTCCGGAAATAGTTTTTTGGTCTCCTCGAGGATCGGGATGGCCACGTGCACATCCTCTTCTTGCCACATGACCCGATAAGTCAAAACAAATTGGTGTTGATCTTCCACGATGCAAACGGGCACCCCGAGTTCTACCGGTTTGCCTGCCTTTCCTTTCTGGATCCACCGCGTATGAGGTTCGAATACGGAATAGATCTTTTCGTCCGCCGGAATAGTTTCTCCTTGTAGAATTCGCCGATCCGCTTGTCGCGACAAGAGACGACCGCATTTCAAAAAACCTTGGATTTGCCGGTGTTTTTTCGCCTTGATCTTCTTTTTCTCCCTCAGCCGATCCCACGACGCACTGGCTCGCTCCAGGATGTGGTCGCAGGCCTTCAGATAAGCCTGGACCTGGTCGAGACGGCGGTTCGCCAGCTGAGCGGTGCGAACGGAAAAAAACAATTTCCGAATCTTCTTCAGCCAATGGTGACTTTGCCTCCACCCCTTCAGGTTCCGTTTTTTGCATTCCCGAATCAGAGTTCGAATGCAATCATAGAGCAAATTGAGATCGGTGGGATAATGGACATCCGTTTCCACCACGAACGAATCGCAACGCGTTTTGAGTTGGTCCCCTTCTTGATGCCCCGCAACCTGCTGACCATGCTTGACGATCAGCAAGTTGATTTCCTCAATCAATTCGGGAGTCAAGAGATTGACGTTTTGAATCACGGTGGTTCGTTTATATTCTCCCCCCGGTTCGAAATCACCATGGCCTAAGACAAATCGCAACTGCTTATGATAATTAGCGAGGGTTAGCAAAAGATCGTAATTGCATCTTAAACTGTGTTTGATGAGAGCCAGAACTGGAATCGTCCAAGCACTCATGCCTGGACGACCGAATCCTTGGTCGCCGAACTGTTGAAAATGATTTTCCAGCAGCTGCTGTATCTGGAGCCATAATGATTCGTTACCATAAACACTCTGTAGCCCAATCAAGATTCGAACGACGCCATCACGTTGCGTGGGGTCGAACTTAATTTCCTCGAAGGGTACGGGTTGAAATGCGGGTTGAGTGCTTCTGAAGATTCTCATGTTAGGAATCGAAGATTAGTCTCAAAGATGCTGACAATTGGTCTCAAGGACGCTGAAAGTCCATTTTTCAGGTAAAAATCAAAGTTCCGACTCGAATGTTAGACAAATAAATCGAACAAAATGTTACAAAAAAAACCGCTTGAAATGCAGGATTTATTGAAAAATCGTCCCTTTTGGACCAGACACTAATTAATTTATTGTTATCTAGCGAGTTTTTTCGTCCGCCCCCAACGTTTCTAATTCTATCCGTGGAAAGATCCATTTGACCGGTAACTTCTTTTTTACCTTTGATCACTGTGGTTGGAGATATTTTCATTGCCTCAGCCACTTCGTTAACTCCTCCATACCCAATTTCCATTGCCAACAATCTAGCCAGCCATCTTTTTTGAGATTCACTGAGAGTTTTCTCAAATTTGAGCCAATTTGCATTGATGTTTTTCATACAAATATACTATAATACAAGTCGAATAATATTTCAAGTTATTTTGCGACACCTCCTAAGCAAACACAACATCAGTTAGGTCAACTCAGAAATCGACTTGCTGAACCTGCCCTATCAAGTAAGGCGCAGCATCAATATCAAACGCAATTAGCTCAAACCGAAACCGAATTGCAATAACTCAAAGCCCAGCTTAAAGACCTGCCAACGCACATCAAAGCGGGACAATTATCAGAACCACTTCAAACCTTGCCATCCGACGACCGATTGATCTATGAAACGGTACGGATGATCGCCTATCGAACTGAGGTGAGAATGATGAGCCCAATTATCATGGCTCAAGGGAAAAAGCGTAATGCCAGAAAACTGCTTCAGGCTTTATACCAAGCCCAAGCCAACATTATCCCTGAGCAGCGAAACAAGGCATTGCGGGTTCAAGTTCTTGGGCTCGGCTGTCATGGTCTCGACCAAGCACTTACCGGATTATTCTCCGAGTTGAATGCCTCTGCCACGACTTATCCCGGCACGAATCTTCAAATGATTTACGAGCTTGCCGGTTGATATTTATGCACAAAACAAATTTAGCGCATGTCAGGAAGTCTGAGACTGGCTGGGAGCGTGATTATTCATTCCTTTTGGTGGGTTTGACTTGGAAACTCGCCGACAACTTAATCTCTAACGCAACGACAATCAAGTTAAAAGTGGCTCCTCACCGATCATCTCGAGGCGGCCGGTTCCGTTCGCGAATCGAAACCAGAAGATTGGGGAAGGCCTTTCGTTCGCCGGTTCCGGGGGGAGCCAACCGCCGAGAGACGATCGGCGGTTACGATTATGCTGTATCATTCGCGGTGAATGAGTTTGGATGCGGCATCGGAGGCGAGCGGCCGCCAGCAAGCGATGAGCGAAAACGACAATCGATTTGGGTGCGGTTGCTGCGGCTGCACGGTGATAGTGGGATTGTTGCTCGTCGCCTCGGCGGTTGCTTTCTGGTTTTTTTTCTGAGGTTTTGATCGCTGGCCGGAGCACGGCGGCGAACGCCGGAATCGTCCGAATCCGAGAGAACGCCGGGAATCCGAGTGGCGGCTGCGCCGCCGCCGGCCGTCGTCCGGAATTCAGGAACGAATCGAGCGGCAGGCCGGAAAAATCGCAACTTTTCGGATGATTTGGATTATTATAAGGGATGGCTTTCGTTGATGCCTTATACCTTTGGGGATCAAGTATGACCGGTTTTCGCCAGCTCGCAGTCCTTTCTTTTTGGCTGTTGCTGGGCGGGATTGCTGCGCCGGGCTTCGCCGCCGAGTTGCGCTGGAATCCTCAAACCGAAACCCTGGATGCCGCCTTGAACGACGAGCCGGTTTCGGAAGTTCTTCTGGAACTCGGGAGATTGACGAAGTGGCAAATCTGGTTCGAGCCCGGGTTGGAATCGAGCGTTTCGGCCCGGTTCGCCGGACTGCCGGCTCATCGGGCCCTGCGCCGCATTCTGGGTGATTGGCACTATGCCTTGTTGCCCGGAAAGACCGGAGGCAAACGGCTCTACGTCTATCGCAGTTCGATGTTCTCGGCCACGGAAGAATTGTCGCTCGCCCAGCGATCGGGGAGCGGAAAAACCGCCCGGATCGAGAACGAATTGATCGTGATTCCCGGCAAGGAATTTACCGGGGATATTCAGGAATTGGCTCAGAGCCTGAACGCCGAGATCGTCGGCGGCAGCGATAATCTCGGAGCGTGGCGGTTCCGGTTCGAAAGCGAGCGGGAAGCCGAGGAGGCTCGCACGAATCTGGCTCGGAACGACGCAGTGCGGGTCGAAGACAATTACCAGTTCGATATTCCTCCCTACGAGTCTTCGCCTCGCAGCGAACTCTACGCCTTGCCCAAGGTCCGGGCGGGCAAGAATCCGAACACCGATCAACTGGTGGTGGCCCTGTTGGATACTCCGATGCAGTCGGATACTCCCTTGCTTTCGGAGTTTCTGTTGCCGTCGGTTTCCGTGGCCGGAGAACCGGGGGAACTCGCCTCCGACGAACCGACTCACGGCACGACGATGGCCATGTCTTTTCTTCACGGGCTGGCCCTGATTTCCGAACCGGATCAGGAATCCAGCGTGCGCATCCTGCCGGTGGACGTCTACGGCGCCCAGGAGGTGACGTCGACCTTTCAGTTGGCGGCGGGCATCGTCGCGGGCATGGAGTCCGGCGCCCGGCTTTTCAACTTGAGTCTCGGGGGCCACGAAACCTCGCCGCTCCTGGAACGAGTCATCCGGGAAGCGCACGAATTGGGAGCCGTATTCATCGGCGCCGCCGGGAACGAACCCGGCGTGCCTAACGTCTTTCCCGCGGCCTATCCGGAGTTTCTCGCCGTCACTTCTTCGACGCCTTCCGGAGAGTTGGCCTCCTATGCGAACAACGGTCAGTTCGTGGACGTGATCGTCCCGGGCCATTCGTTCGTGCCCTACGGCGGCAAGACCTATCTGATTCAGGGAACTTCGGTTTCGTCCGCCGTCGTCGCCGGCATGACCGCCGGGTTCGCCGCCGAATCGGGAGTGGCCTTGCGGCAGGCGGAAGAGCAGATGCGCCGCGCGTTGCCGCATCCTCCCAACCGTTGATACCGGGGGACGGAGAGCGAGTTTCCGGTGCCGTCGGAGTGCGGCGTCAATTGGATTCGCCGGATACCAGGTCGGAGCGGGACCGGGTCATGCGGGCGGCTACGTATCGGGTATTGGCGAGCACGAATTTTTTGATTTCCACGGTGACGGTGACGCCTCCGAAGCGGTGGAGGATCCACAGCGCCAAATCGTTGGTCAGCCGTTCGAGCAGGCGCCATTGACGGTTGTCGCCGAACGCCGTGATTTCCCGGGCGACTACCTCATAGTCGATGGTCTGATCGAGGGCGTCGGATCGGGCCGCAGCCTGCAGCGATCCTTCGATGACGACGGTGATACTGAGCCGTTGCGGCCGTTTCCGTTCTTCGTCGGGGACGCCGATTCGGAATTGGACCTCGATATCTTCCAGGATGATTCGGTCGGCTTGGTGGCGGGCGAACCGCTCGGTGTCGCGCGTCGGCCGGGGGAGGGCGTCGGCCGGGTTCCGCTTCGGCCGGTTCACGGCTTCGAGCAGTTTCCGGGTGGGGCGGTTGAGGTCCAGGCCCGCTGCTTCCTCCGGGCTGACCCAGCGATAGGAATGGGCTTCGTGATTGAGCCGGGTGTTGAGCGGCGGGACGGCGAGGCAAGTGTAGTTGAGGAGCAGGAAATGAGCCGGCTTGTAAAATTCGGGAGGATCGATGGCGTCCTGCACCATGACGAACCGAATGTCGTCCACGGTCAAATTGGTTTCCTCTTTGATTTCCCGTTTCAAGCCGTCTTCGACTCGTTCTCCCGCCCGGATCTTGCCGCCGGGAATGCCCCATTTGTTCGACCATTTATGGGTCTGGATCATCAACACCCTGCCGCTGACGTCGTAAATCAGGGCCCCGACGGTGGCGATGGGATAACGCGCTCCGGTCACGGCCGGAGCGTCTGGCCACTTGCCGTTGTCCGATTGGAGGAGTGGCCACAGTTCTCCTAGGTGTTCGACGATCACGTCGGGGTTTCTGGCCGCCAATTGTTCGTGGGTATTGAATCCGGTCAGCACGCCGCAGGAGTGGACCCCGCCGCGCTTGGCCGCATCGATATCGTGTTGCATGTCGCCGATAAACAGGGTTTCTTCGGGCTTCAGTTCGTGTTTTTCGAGCACCTCTCCGATACGTTCGCGCTTGTCCCGCACTCCCAGATAGAATTTCCGGAAATAGGTTTGGAATTGGGTAATTTCCAAATGCCGTTGGAAGTGTTTGCGATCGATCGAACTGAGCACGAACAGGGTCAGGCCGTTCGCCCGGCAGTTCTCGAGAAAGTCGCGGGCGTGAGCCAGGGGTTTGATGTGGTCGAGTTCGTGCTGAAAGGCCTGCTGATACCAATCGTTCAACTGATCGGTCGAGACGTGGGGGGTGTAGCGATCGTAAAACCGGGAAAAGGGCAGTTCGAACTCGCGGCGGAAATCTTCCAGCGTGATCGGGGGAACTTTGGAGCGTTCGAAAGTCTTGTTGGTGGCCTTCCAGACGGCTTCCAGGTCGTCGACCAAAGTGCCGCACCAATCGAAGATGATATTCCGAATCACGGCGGCGAACATAATCGTCCCGGAAACAATCGGCAACCGGTAGAAATCCGGCGGTCCGGTATTCGGTTGCAATGTTTCGTCCCGGGATTAGGCTCGCAGCCATGCCGATTCGGGAGGGAAAAGGATGGTTGCGGCTTTTGCTTTGCTCGTGGTTGGTTTGGAGCTGGTCTCATGCCGGAGAAGCGGATCAGCCGCCCAATTTCGTCGTCATTTTTCTGGACGATTCGGGTTGGGGGGATTTCGGTCCCTTTGGCCAGAAAAATTATCCGACGCCGCATGTCGACCGGTTGGCCGAGACCGGCACCAGTTTTCATCATTTCTATGTACCGCAGGCGGTCTGCTCGGCCTCTCGAGCCGCTTTGTTGACGGGTTGTTATCCGGGAAGAACCCGGGTGTTCGGAGCCCATCCGCCTAACGCCAAGGGGTTGGATCCCGAGTTCGCGACGCTCGCCGAAGTGCTCAAGCCGCAAGGCTATCGCACGGCCTTTTTCGGCAAGTGGCACCTGGGCGACCGGCCCGAAACCCGTCCTCAGGCACGGGGCTTCGACGAAACCGCCGGCCTCATGTATTCCAACGACATGTGGAAGTTCCACCCCGGCAATCCGGAGTATTGGGGCCGGTTTCCGCTCCGGTATTGGGAGAACGGGGAAATCACCATCGAGCGAGTGACCAAGCGGCATCAGACGCAATTGACTACCTGGTATACCGAAAAGGCGGTGGATTTTATCCGCCGCCAAGGCGACCGGCCCTTTTTCCTCTACGTGCCGCATTCCATGCCGCACGTGCCGTTGTTCTGCAGCGATAAGTTCCTCGGTAAATCGGGGGTCGGGTTGTATGGCGACGTGATGATGGAAATCGACTGGTCCGTCGGGCAAATCGTCGCGGCCTTGAAGGCCGAAAACCTGTTGCAACGAACGGTGATACTGTTCACTTCCGATAACGGTCCCTGGGTTTCCTATGGCCGCCGGGCGGGGGTGACGCCTTTCCGGGAGGCGAAGGGGACGATGTTCGACGGCGGAGTGCGCAACGCTTGCATCGTCAGTTACCCGCCGGCGCTCGCCGCGGGGCAAGTTTCGACCCGGGCTTTTTGCAGTTTGGATGTCTTGCCGACTTTCGCGGCATTGGCCCAGGCGGAACTGCCGGAGAATCCGGTCGACGGCGAAAACGTCTGGGACTGGATCGCCGGCCGGCCGGACGCTCGCAATCCGAATCGCTACTATCCGTTGTCCAACGGTTCCGAATTCCAGGGACTCTTGACCGGCGACGGCCGTTGGAAATTGCACCGGCCCCACCGCTACCGCACGTTGCTGGTCGCCGGCGAAAACGGTCTGCCCGGCAAGTATCGCCAAGCCGAGATCGGTTGGAGCCTCTTCGATTTAGCGGCCGACCCCTACGAATCCCAAAACGTGAAGGCCCGGCATCCGGAAGTCTTCACCCGGTTGCAGAGCTGGGCGGAAACCCACCGGCAGACGTTTTACCCCCGCCAAAAATAGGGTTCCGGCGAACCGGCCCGGAATGGCATCAGGTTCGGAGTTTTTGCCGCAGTTCCCGGGCCTTCGCCACGTAGGCGGCGGCGTTCCGTTCGAGAGCGGGCCAATCTTCCCGTTCGAGGATCTCCGGGGTCAGGATCGAGGAACCCACGCCCAACGCGGAGCATCCGGCGGCGAAAAAACTTTCCATGCTGTCCAGATTAACGCCGCCGGTGGGGACGATTTTCAGGTGCGGCAACGGCCGGCGCACGGCTCGAATGTGTTCGGCTCCCAATTGATCGGAAGGGAAGAATTTAACGAAATCGCTTCCGGCTTCGTGAGCCGTTTGCGCTTCGGTGGGGGAGAACACTCCCATGACGATCGGTTTGTCGGCGGCGTGAACGACAGGAATGATTTCCGGCCGCAAGATGGGGGTCACGACGTATTGCGCTCCGGCTTCGATCGCCTCTTGGGCGGTGGGGGCGTCGAGCACCGTGCCGACGCCGACGATCGCCGGGGGCGGCAACAGTTCGGCGAGGCGGCGGATGGCCGACAGGGCACCCGGAGTGCTCATCGTCACTTCGACCGCCACCACGCCCCCGGCGGCGAGAGCTTCGCCGATCGGGATCGCTTGTTCCTCCGAACGAACCCGGATCACGACAATGATCCCGGGATCGATCAGTCGTTCGATAATGGCGGTGCGGGAAAGGTTCATGGCCGGGATTGAATCATGCCGGAGGATTCGTGCCAATGACCGGTTGCCGCTCCGTTCGTCGCGGCCGGTCATTCGGCGATGACGAGCCGGATGCCGCCCCGGGTCAATTCGTCGCAAAGTTCCGCCGGAGCCGCGTCGTCGGTGACGATCGTGTGAATGGGCGAAAGATCGCAAAGAAAGGAAATGCTCTGCCGGCCGAACTTGGAGTAGTCCAGGCAAAAGAACACTTGGTGCACGGCCTGGATCATGGCCCGTTGGATATCGATGAGCAGTCCGTGGGAATTCGTGACGCGGTCCCGCGTGATGCCGCCGGCGCTCATGACGGCGATGTCGGCGTGCATGCGGGAAAAGGTTTCGACGGCCAGCGGGCCGACCAGCACCCCGAGCCGGGGGTAGACGACGCCGCCGGACAGCACGATTTCCACCTGCGAAGCGGCGTGATACAAATTGGCCACGGGCAGGGAATTGGTGATGATTTGCGGGTTCTTGGATTCCAGATGGCGGGCGACGTGGAAGGCGGTGGTTCCGGCGTCGACGATGACGCTCTGGTTCGGGCCGATCAGCGCCGCGCAAGCCTTGCCGATGGCTTCCTTCTCTTTGTACTGATGCGTGTCGCGGGCGGCGAAGGCGAACTCGTCGTTGCGGGGCGTGGTCAGCCGGGCGCCGCCGTGCGTTCGCCGGATCGTGCCGCGGGCTTCCAAGGCCGTCAGGTCGCGGCGGACGGTGGACACGGAGGCGTCGACTCGTTCCGACAGTTCGTCCAGCGAAGCGAATTCGACTTGTTGCAAATGACTTTCGATTTGGCTCTGGCGTTCTTCCGCCTTCATTTTCGGCGTCAACTCTACCTCAATTCGCCGGCTTTGACACGAAAAAACCGCGTTTTTGCTATCTTTTAGCAGAAAATGAAAGATTTTGATAATTTTTGAAAGATATTGATTGACATTGTTTTTCCCTTGAGGCATTATCCGGTTCGTACAGAGGAATCCGCATGATCGAATTAGCGCATAGATCCCTGGTCGAACATCTGGTTCGGCGGGCGGTGTTGTCCCGGATGGGATTGGAGCGGGAAGCGGCCAGCCAGGCCCCCAATCCCCTCATCGTCAACGTGAGTGCCCGCCATTGCCATCTGACCGCCGAAGCGGTTGAAATCCTGTTCGGCAAGGGGCATCGGCTCCAGCCCCACAAGTGGCTGTATCAGGAAGGCCATTTCGCCGCTCGGGAAACCGTGACGCTGATCGGTCCGCGAAGCCGGGTCATTTCCAATCTGCGAGTGCTCGGCCCTTGCCGGCCGGCCAACCAGGTGGAGTTGGCCTACACCGACGCGATCGCCTTGGGGTTCGAGATTCCGTTGCGGTGTTCGGGCGACATCGCGGGGACGCCGGGAGCGATGTTGATGGGGCCGAGCGGTTTTTTCGAAATGGAGCAGGGAGTGATCCGGGCGTTGCGGCATGTGCACATGTCGCCGGAGGACGCGGCCTACTACGGAGTGACCCACGAAGCGAACGTGCGGTTGCGGGTCGGCGGCGATTGCGGCCTGGTTTTGGAACGGATGCTGGTGCGCGTGGACGCGGCGACCAAGTTGGAAGTGCATATCGATACGGACGAAGGCAACGCCTGCCGGATGCAGCCCGACAGCGTTTGCGAAATCCTGAAGTGACCGCCGGAGCGGGAGGCTGGGAAACTACGGAACGACGAATTGACGGCAAGCTTATGAGCGAAGCACTCGGAATGATCGAAACGAAGGGATACGTCGGAGCGGTGGAAGCCAGCGACGCGATGGTCAAGGCGGCCAACGTGCGCCTCGTGCGTTCGGTACCGATCGGAGGCGGTCTGATCACCGTGCTGACGCAAGGCGACGTCGGCAGCGTCAAGGCGGCGGTCGACGCCGGCGCGGCCGCGGCCGGCCGGGTGAGCGAGTTGGTCAGTTCGCATATCCTCGCCCGGCCCCATCCGGAGTTGTTGGCGAATTTTTTGGGCGCGGCCGAAAAACCTTCGGCCAAATAACGGCGGCGGATCTTAACGAGGCCATGGGCAAAAAGGTGAACGCTATGAAGCAAGAAGCATTGGGGATGATCGAAACGCGTGGCTTGTGCGCCCTGCTGGAAGCCGGGGACGCCGCGTTGAAGGCGGCCGACGTCACCATGACCGGCTGGGAAAAAGTGGGCAGCGGCTACGTGACGGCCTTTTTCCGGGGCGACGTGGCGGCCGTCAAGGCGGCGGTCGACGCCGGCGCCGGCGCGGCGAAGCAGGTGGGCGAAGTGGTCAGCGTGCAGGTGATCCCGCGGCCGCACGAAGAATTGGGCGAGTTGGGCCCGTGGATCTAGGCGGACGACCGCCGGATTCGAACGATGAAGATCCTGATCGCCAATCTGGGTTCGACTTCCCTGAAATACCGCCTCTTCGAGTTTCGGGACGGCGCCGAACTGGCGCTCGCTCAGGGCGGCCGGGAGCGGGTCGAAGATTACGGCCGGGCGATCGACGATTGTTTGGAAGAATTGCGCACCGCCGGCCGGCTGGCCGCTCCGGAATCCCTGGCGGCGGTCGGTTTCAAGACGGTGTTGGCGGAGGGGATGACCGGTTGCCGGCGAATCGACGATCGCGTCCTGCAGGCGCTGGAAGCGGGCAACCCGGTGGCTCCGGCCCACAATCCTCCCTACTTGACCGGGATCCGGTTATTTGCCGAACGCTTGCCTGCCGTGCCGTTGGTCGCCTTGTTCGAAACCGCTTTTTATCAATGGGCGCCGGAACCGGCCACCCGTTACGCCGTGCCCCGAAAATGGCACGAATCCGGGGTGCGCCGCCAGGGCTTTCACGGGGCCAGCCATAAATACGTCGCCGAGCGTTCGGCGGCGTTGTTGGACCGGGAGGACGTGGCTCGGCGGGCGCGCCGGCTTTATGTCGACGGCGGCGACACGAAAGTCGCGAAACCGGAGTTGCGGGTGATCTCTTGCCACTTGGGCGGCAGTTCTTCGATTACCGGAATTCGCGACGGCGTGGCGATCGGCAACAGCATGGGGTTCAGTCCTCAGTCCGGCGTGCCGCAGAATAACCGGGTGGGGGATTTGGACCCCTTCGCCGTACTCCACGCCATGCGGCGTTTGAATTTATCGGTCGAGGAAATCGAACGGGAACTATGTTACGAAGCCGGGCTCATGGGATTGTCCGGCGGTTGGAACGACGTCCGGGATATTCAGCGGGAGAACGCGGCCGGTAACGGGGCGGCACAGTTGGCGCTGGATTGTTTCGTTTACGAAATCCGGCGTTGGATGGGGAGTTGGCATTTACTGCTCAACGGAGCGGACGCGTTGGTGTTCACCGCGGGGATCGGCGAAAACCGCGGCGAACTGCGGGAACGGATTTGCGAGAATCTGGACGGATTAGGCATCCGGTTGGATCCGGCGAAAAATCGTGCGGCGCGGGGCGAAGAAAGCGAGATCGGCGATCCGGCGGCCCCGGTCAGGATTTTCGTGATTCCGGCCAACGAAGAATTGGTGGTGGCGAGGGAAGTCAAACGGTATTTGGAACACAACGATTAGGTATCATCAACGATTAGGTATCATGGCACAGCAAGCGATTGGAATGATTGAAACGCGCGGACTGGTGGCGCTGGTCGAGGGCACCGACGCCATGCTCAAGTCGGCTAACGTGCGATTGGCCGGGCCCGTCAAACAGGTCGGCAACGCTTTGGTCACCTCGATGGTGGTCGGCGACGTCGCCGCGGTGAAAGCGGCGACCGACGCCGGCGCCGAGGCGATCAAGGCGATCGGGGGCGAATTGGTGAGCGTTCACGTCATCGCCCGGCCGCATATCGATACGTCGCTGTCCAACCGGGAATAACAGGCCATGTTCCTGGCACGGGTGGAGGGCGCGATCGTCGCGACCAAGAAAGACCCTTCCATGGAGGGAAGGAAATTGCTGTTGCTGCGGCCTCAGTTGGTCGACGAACAGAATCCGGGACGGTTTCGCTCGGGGCAGAACACCATCGTGGCGGTAGACAGCGTGGGAGCGGGCGAGGGCGAGCTGGTCTTGTTCTGCCAAGGCAGCAGCGCCCGGTTGGCTCCGAACATGAAAGCGGTGCCGGTCGACGCCGTCATCGTCGGCATCGTCGATACGGTTGACGTCCGGGGCCAGCAGATTTTCAACGCCCGGCATCACGAAGAATTGGGACGGTAACAGAACAGGAGGGGGTATGCCGGAAACCTTGAACGAATCGTTGATTAAAGAGGTAGTCACCGAAGTGCTGGATCGGCTGCAGGAGCAGACCGGCGCGGCGGAAGCTCCCGTTTCCCGCCCGGCGGCCTCCGGCGGAGACGGCGTTTTTCCTACGGCGGCCCAGGCTTGCGAAGCGGCTCAAGCGGCGTTTCTGGCGTTGCAGAAGGGAGGCATCGCCGCTCGCCGGAAAGTGGAACAGATCGTCAAGACCCTGTGCCGCGACCATGCCGCCGCCTGGGGCAAGCTGGAACTGGAAGAAACCCGGATCGGCCGGTTGGACCACAAGATCGAAAAACTTCAGATCATCGAACTGGTCCCCGGCGTCGACTGGTTGAGGCCTTCGGGACGAAGCGGAGATCACGGCATTACCCTGGAGGAATACACGCCGTTCGGGGTCATCGGCGCCGTGACGCCTTCGACCCATTCGATTCCTACCCTGGCCGGCAATGTCGTGAATATCGTCGGCGCCGGCAACGCCGTAGTGTTCAACGCTCATCCGGCCGCATGCCGTTGCGCCGCCGAAGCGGTGCGGGTGTTCAATCGCGCGATCTTTCGGGAAACCGGGATTCGGAATCTGATCGGCATCGTGGAGGAGCCGACCTTGGAATCGTTCCAGGAATTGTGCCAGCACGAAGCGGTGCGGTTGCTGTGCGTGACGGGAGGCCCCGGAGTGGTGCAGGCGGCCATGAAGACCGGGAAACGCGCCATCTGCGCCGGCCCGGGCAATCCTCCGGTGCTGGTAGACGGAACTTCCTGTCTGAAGCGGGCGGCGGAAGCGATTATCCAAGGTGCCGCCTACGATAATAATTTGCTCTGCATCGGGGAAAAGGAGGTGTTCGTTCTCGACCAGGCAGCCGACGATTTACTGGCCGCCTTGGAAACCGCCGGCGCCTACCGGCTGACCGGTTCCCAATTGGAACAATTGACTCGAGCGGTGTTCGAATTTTCGGAGGGGCGGGGCGCGGGATGCGCGGAGCCGAAGATCAATCGGGAACTGATCGGCCGGAATCCGGAGGTCTTGGCCGAGGCGGCCGGTATCGAACTCACCAGACCGACCGAGTTGCTGTTCGCCGAAACCGACGCCGAACATCCGTTCGTCCCGGAAGAACAGATGATGCCGTTTTTGCCGATCGTCAGGGTGCCCAGCGTGGAAGCCGGCATCGCGGCCGCCGTCAAGGCCGAAAGGAACTACAAGCATACTTCTTTGATTCATTCCCACGACGTCAACCACATGACGGCCATGGCGCGGGCCTTGGACACGACCTTGTTCGTGAAAAACGGGCCTTCGATGGCGGGCTTGGGCTTGGGAGGCGAGGGCTATTTGAGTTATTCGATCGCCACGCCGACGGGCGAGGGCGTCACCAATCCCCAGACTTTCACTCGCGTGCGGCGATGCGTCATGGTGGATAACCTGAGGATCTATTGATGTTGTTGGCGAGAGTAGAAGGAAACGTCGTCGCCAGCCGAAAGCACGAAAGCCTGCTGGGTTGGCGGTTGATCATTTGCCAGCCCTTGGATGCGCAGGGCAACGACCTCGGCACTCCGGTAGTGGCGATCGACCCTTGGGGCGCGGGGATGCACCAACGGGTGATCGTGTCCTCCGACGGTTTGGCCGCCCGCAAGGTCGTCGGCGACGACCGGAGCCCGGTGCGCCTGATGATCACCGGCATCGTCGACGAAACGGAATCATGAGGATCGGATTGGTCATCGGCCGGGTAGTGACGAGCCAGGCGGTCGCTCCGCTCAAGGGGGCTCGCTGGTTGCTGGTCAGTCCCTGCGGCACGGCCGAGCTTAGCCCGGCTCGCTTGGAAGAAACTGCGATGAGCCAAGAACCGACTTTGGTAGTGTACGATAACTTGGGTGCCGGGCCGGGGGATCGAATCGGTTACGTCGAGGGGCGGGAAGCTTCCGCTCCTTTCGCGGAGCCGACCCCGGTGGACGCCATTAATGCGGCTCTGATCGATCGGATATTCCATTCGCCGAAATCATGAGATCTATCGTCAGTGTCCGAGACATCGAAGCTCTGATCCAACGGGGCGGCTCGCCGAACGATTTGCCCGGCGACGCCATTATGACTCCGTTGGCCCAGGATCGGTTGCGGCAGCTGAGCGCGGGCGACCAACCCCAGAGTCCGGCGGCCGGACCGAAGACTCGCTCCCCTTCGTCCGCGGGGGCCGCGACCGGATTCGACAGCGAGGAAATGCTCGAGTTGAAACGGCAGATTTGCGAAGTGGGCCGGCGGCTTTGGCAACGGGCTTACGTCGATGGCAACGGCGGAAACATCGCTATCCGCGTCGGCGAGAACGCGGCCCTCTGCACGCCGACTCTGGTCTCCAAGGGATTCATGAAGCCGGAGGATTTGTGCCTGGTGGATCTGGACGGCAACCAGTCGGCCGGGGCCAAAAAGCGGACCAGCGAAATCCTGATGCATTTGCAAATCATGAAGGCCCAACCCAGGGCCAAGGCTACCGTGCATTGCCATCCGCCGCACGCGACCGCCTACGCGGTGGCCGGCGTCGAACCTCCGACGTGCATGATTCCCGAAATCGAGGTGTTCGTGGGGAAGGTGCCGATCGCGCCCTATCGCACTCCGGGCACTCCGGAAATGGGCAAGTTGGTGGCTGAATTGGCCGACAAGCACAACACCATCTTAATGGGCAATCACGGAGCCGTTTCCTGGAGTCATCTCAGCGTGGAGGACGCCTATTTCAAGATGGAGATTCTGGAAGCCTATTGCCGAACCGTCTGGGTAGCCTCGCAGTTGAGTCCGTCGCTTAACACCATGAGCCAGGAGCAATTGGGCGACTTGCTCAAGATCAAGCAGGGCTTGGGGATTCCGGACCCGCGGATCGGGCTGAGGGAGTGCGAGCTTTGCGACAACGATCAATGGCAGCCCGGCGCGGCCTGCGGCGAACAGGAGGCCGGGAAACCGCCGGCCGAAAAACGGAACGGGGAAATCGAAGCGTTAATTCAAACGGTGACTGATCGCATCATGGAGCGGCTGAGTTCCGGCCGCGGCGCTCGATCGTAGGTGCGTCAACGAGCCGTCAGAAATGAAAGTATCGATCATAGGAGGAGGCGGGAGAGTCGGTTCGTGCGCGGCTTTCGCCTTGCAGTTGGGAGGAGTCGTTTCGGAGATCCAACTGATTGACGTCAACCGGGATTTGGTCGAGGGCGAAACCTTGGATTTGCTCCACGGCACGGCTTTGATGGCCGATCAGCGGATCTATTCCGGAGATTATCGCCGGGCGGCCGATTCAGACGTGATTTTGATTACCGCCGGATTGCGGCGCAAACCCGACGAGTCGCGACTGGAATTGATCAATCGGAACGTCACGCTGTTTCTGAGTATTTTGCAGGACCTTCGCCAGGCGGGGCATTCGAAGGACGCGATCGTGTTCGTCGTATCCAATCCCGTCGATATCTTGACGCAGCTGGCGACGGAAACTTTGGACCTTCCCTGGAATCAGGTGATCGGGCTGGGCACCATGCTCGATACGACGCGATTTTGCTCGCTGATCGCCGAGGCCTTGCAGTTGGCGCCGACCCAGGTGAAAGCGTGGATTTTGGGCGAACACGGCGATTCGATGCTACCGGTCTGGTCGTCGGCGACGGTGGACGGATTACCCTTGACCGAAATCGAGGGCTGCAACGCCGGGTTTCAGAACGAGATCTTTCAGCGCGCCCGGGGAAGCGGAGCCGAAGTGATTCGGCGCAAGGGCGGCGCCGGCTGGGCGGTGGCTTTGGCGATTCGGGAAGTGATTCATGCCGTGGCGCTGGATCAAAAGCGGCTGCTGCCGGTCTCTTCGTTGATCCAAGGAACTTACGGTATTCGGGATATTTGTCTGAGCGTGCCTTCCGTAGTGGGGCGGTCGGGTTTGCTGCAGCAGGTGGAACTCAAGCTTTGGTCGAAGGAAACGACGGCCTTGCAGAATTCCAGCCGAGCGCTCAAAGCCACCTTGGTAAAGGCTCGCCAGCAGAAGGCCGCCAACAATTAACCGGTTCGTTCGGTTCAAGCTCGACGATTGCCGTTTGTGGCAATGCGATGCCCGGCAGTTGGCCGATAAGTTGTCCTCGGTTTAATTAATGCGATCAGGCGTGCATTTTGAGTTTGTCGAAGTCTCTCGCCGGCAGGGCCAGCATCGTTACCTGAGATGAAATCGTTGGATCGGAAACTCGCCGACATTCGGAATAACCGCGATTCCCGAGCGTTCATCATCGCTGACGCGAAAGATCCCGATATGGCTTACGGCGCCCGGGCGCTGAATCCGCAGCGGGAGGCGGCGAACACGGCAAGCCATCAGTTGCCGGTCTTCGGAGAAACGATCAGAAAGATCGTTCGTCAAGGGATCGTGGACATCATGCTCATGTCGGCCTCGGTCAGCGAGCGGTTGACGATCGAGGAACGGCTCTTCGAACGGTCGGCGGTCACTCCGGCGGCACGCGCCAACGACACCACCGATATTTGGGCGATCAGGCACGGACGTTACGTTCAAGAACCTTCCCGGCCGTTTCGAAGCGCTTCGATCGACGCGATTCAGTGCGGCCAAGTGGATTGTCCGCCCGGGCCGTTCCCGGGGGCGAATCTCGGGCTCTATTCGATTACTTTCGTCAACGAGCCGGTCGCCGACCGGAAAACGTTGGAAGCATTCCGGGAGTTTCGGGAGGAAGCCGAAAGGAAGGGATTTCGTTATTTTTTGGAAGTGTTCAATCCGAACGTACCGGCCGGAGTGCCGGACGAGAAATTGGGAGAGTTCGTCAACGATCAGATCGTTCGCAGTCTGGCCGGCGTGACCGAATCTGGGCGGCCGTTATTTTTAAAAATCGCCTGGAACGGCCCGCGGGCGATGGAGGAGTTGGCGGGATACGATCCTCGAATGATCGTGGGCGTGCTGGGAGGCAGCGCCGGAACGAGCCATGACGCTTTTTGCCTGCTGCACGACGCCCGCCAGCATGGCGCCCGCGTGGCGTTGTTCGGCAGAAAAATCAATCGAGCGGAGCATCAGTTGGCGTTCATCGAAATGTTGCGCTTGATCGCGGACGGGACTTTAAGACCGCCGGAAGCCGTAACGGCCTATCACGACGTATTGCGGAAATTGAAGATTCGTCCTCGGCTCGCTCTCGAACAGGATCTGGAACTGACCGATCCGGTGCTGCTTCGTGACCGGTCGGCGACCGGTGCCGCGACCGCTCGGACATCGACCGGCGCCGCGGCGAAACGGGATTCTCCGACCTGGCCGGTGGACGCCGAAGGCCGTCCGGTGTTTTCTCGAATGAACGCCGAACAGAGGCGGACTTACGATCGGCACCGGTTGCGGCGGATTTACGGGTAAGGAATACTTGGCGCTTTGAACGGCAACTGTCGCAAGGGACGGTTGAGGACGCGCCGAGAGAGATATTGGCTTGCGAAAAAAAACTTCGTCGGCCGTTAAAAAAAGGACGAACTGAATATCGGATTAACCCTTGACTTTCTCCGGTTTTTTCGGAGCATGTACCTAGCTGTTATTGAAACTTTCCCCCATCGGTTTCGAGGGCGAGTACCTGGAGAGCAAATCCGGAATCAGGAAAGGTATTATGATAAGGCTTCATCCCGGCTGTCTGGTCGTCAAGGTGGCCAGCGGAGAACAGATCCCCTGTCAGGCGGAAAGCGTAACGTTGCAATTGCAGGGGACGGATCTGGAATGGGCGGGCGAGGAATTGATTCAGCATGTCGCCGCGGCCGTTCTTCATTATTTCAAGGAGCAACAGGGCAAGGAGTCCGTTTCCGTGGCCGAGTTTACCGAGGTGTTGGAAAAGGTTCTGAAGGATTTCGGGTATTCGCTGAGCGGCGGGCAAGTGTGCCAGGAGCAACGGTACGTCGAGGACGCCGACCTCAACGAGTTGATCGGGGAATCGGACGAAGGGACGGAACTGGCGTTGTTTACCCGCTTGCAGAAGGAGATGAAAAAAATGCTGAAGTCGGCCCCGGACGAACTCCGGTTCGTCGGGCTTCGCGATTGCGTGAAGCGGGTTCTGAGAGCCCGACGCTGGGGTAAAAGGTGCCAGTCGCTTAACGATCAGGTCATCTTTTTTCTGCGCCGATGCCTGAGCGTTCATTCCGTCGCGGATTGTTCCATGTCGGTCAAGTAGCCGGTGCGGGATGACTTTGTTCGAGAAAATCGCCGCGCGTGAGATACCTGCCGAAATCCTTTACGAGGACGAGCGGGTGATCGCCTTCAAAGACATCGATCCTCAGGCGCCGGTCCACGCGTTGATCGTACCCAAACAGGCCATTGCCCGCATCGCCGAGGCGAAAGATTCGGAGGGCGAACTGTTGGGGCATCTCTTGCTCCGGGCCAAGGACTTGGCCCGAAAAATGGGCCTCGCCGAATCGGGCTATCGGCTGGTGATCAACAACGGCTCCGACGGAGGCGAATCAGTGCCTCACCTTCATTGCCATATTTTGGGAGGCCGGGCTTTGACTTGGCCTCCGGGATAAAAAAAGCCGCCGTCCGAATTTCGGACAGCGGCGCTCGTCGGCTCGCGGGGGACGTCAGTCCACCTTGATTTCGACCGATTCGGGTTTCACGGCCGGCCGTTTCGGCAGGGTGATCAACAAGACCCCGTTTTGGAAACGGGCGTCGATGTTGTCCGGGTCGGCGTTTTCCGGCATCTGAAAGGACCGGGTGAACTTGCCGTAGGAACGTTCCACCAGCAGAGTCTTGTCGCTCTCCTTCCGGTCTTCGATCTTCCGTTCGCCGAGGATTCGGAGGTGTCCGTCCTTGACGTTGACCGACAGGTCGTCCTTGGCGACTTCGGGCAGTTCCACCTTCACCCGGTATTCGGTATCGGATTCGGTGATGTCCACTGCCGGAGTCCAGTGACGAACCCAGCGGTCTTCGTTCAGGTTTTCGTTGCCGACGGCATTCCAATCGCTCAGCAATCGGTCGAAAATGGGGGTTAGCGTTCCCAGCCCCTGGAACGGATTCCATTTGGGGTGGTTGTAGTAGGTCAATGAGTTCATGCGATGTTTTCCTTTCTGTTGGTTGATGGTTAGTCGATTTCTGATTTCAACCAGACCTTCGGCTGAAATCCCGTCGATTTCGCTGTTAATAGCATCATTATTCGTGCCAAATTTAATTTTTAACATAACTCATTGGCTATCAAAGAGTTAGAGAAAAAAGACTATAATTCTGACTTATTATTTTGGGACAATAAGTCCCTTTTTTAGGGTCATAATTACTCATCATTTTATTTTTATAAATTGAGTCATTGTTTATCACGAGATCAGACGGAAAACTTCGGGAAGATCCCGTAAAGGGAGCCATCGGAAGATGCAAGGAATCGCCGGCATGAGGATATCGATGGTTGATTGAAAGCGAAGCGGGCGAAATCTCGGCCGTTACAACCGTCATTTTGCGTCAGTCGATATTACCGATGCGACGTTTTGAGCAACTGCTGAGCTTTCGTCGAATCGAAAAAGGGGTGAACAGTCTCCTGTCAAATAGCCATCTGGCCGCCGGACAGCGCAATCTCAGATCTGCCGATCGTAGTGTCTGAAGGATCGATCAATTGAGTTAATGAGTCGCATTTCTGAGATGTTTTTCCTTCCACCTTCTGCTCGCGCTTTTAGTCGACATGGGCGGACTGGGCGGCGGCATCCCGGTAAAGCGGTGGCCACCATGTTGGAGGCAACCGGCTTCGACTTGGACACATTGACCTTGACGGCTACTGACGGGCTTCCGACATCGCCTTCGAAGACGTGTGGCGGCTTGCCAACCGAATTGGCCTAGTAACTTCTGGGCAATTAATGGAAACGGGCAGGACGGTTCGATGATCATATTCTTGTTCACGCGCGCCGCTCAAACCCTTGTTGCGTCAACCAACCTTTGGGTGTGGATGTGTCCCGCCCTGATGCCGACCGAGGTGGGCGCGCTCGGCCACTGGGCCTGCATCGACTTTGCCCATACCGAGTCACTGGTCGCTGATATCAAGATCAACCGCGACGTGGCCATGCACCGCGTCGGCTCGCCGGTCCCAGATGCGCCGCCGGGGGGCGAACCTGGAGCGGCACTTCGAGCGGGTGATGGAGTATTGGTTGGAGCATCCTAATTTCGGTGGCCGGGTGCCGTTCTTATTGGGGAGAATCAGGCGTCTGCGAAATTGCTGACGCATGGCGGGCCGTTTCGGGAGGCAGCGCACGGTCAAGGGTTCGGCGCAGTCGTGGCCAATGATTTTCAGCGACCGTCCACCATCGCCTGAGTCAGTTCGGATAGCGCGTGTTGTCGGATTCCTTCTGCTGACTGGTGCGCCTTGATGCCATGGGAGAACCTGACACCCTTGATCACGAAAGCATCGTTCAGCGGGTGACGCAGCCCTTTTCCCACGAGCTCGGCGAGTTGATGGACCAACTGGAGATCTCCAAGGCGGTACTGCCTGGTCAGTCGATGGATGGCATCTCGATCTGCTCTGCGCGGTGCGCAATCCCGGGCGGGTGAAGGCATATCGCTTCCGCGTGAGCCATGGCGGCACTCTGTCGAGAGGATCGGCAACTAACGCCGCCGTCAATGTCATTTCTGGGCTCCGCACAGGGATTTTCGCCATGGCTGCCTGAGCCTTCCGGAAATTCCGAATGGTTGTGCGCCCGTACCGAGCCTTGACGCGTCTCTGGAACCTGCCATACTTTCTCCCGACTAAGTGGAGGGGATGGATCAAAATGCCGACTTTGGAATTTAAGGGCAAGCAGCACATTTACGCGCATCATCTGACCGTGCCCTACAGCCCGCTCGTCCCTGACCCGCAGAGGAGTCATCCGCCGCCGGCGCATGTTGCAGACTCCGGCCCCGTGTCCGAAGACAATCTTATCATCCACGGCGATAACCTCCGTGCGCTCAAAGCCCTGCTGCCCCGCTACGCCGGCAAGATAAAGTGCATCTACATCGATCCGCCCTACAACACTGGCAATGGGGGTTGGGCGTACGACGACAATGTCAACAGCCCCCTGATGCAAGCGTGGCTGAAGGACAACGGGCCGGTCGATAACGAAGACCTCGAACGACACGACAAGTGGCTCTGCATGATTTGGCCGCGCTTGCAACTGTTGAGAGAGTTGCTGGCCGAGGATGGCATCATCTTCGTCTCAATCGACGACAACGAACAACACCATCTTCGGATGTTGCTGGATGAAATCTTTGGAGAGTCCAATTTCGTAGCGTCCTTCGTATGGGAAGGAACGGCAAAAAATGATGCTAGATTTGTATCTGTAGGACATGACTACATACACACCTATGCTAAGAGTGTCGACAGAGTGAAGACAAATTCGGGGCGATGGCGGGTACTCAAAGAAGGCATTGAGGATATTCAGAAGTGCGTTGAAGTCCTGAAAGAACGGCATGGGGATGACTATCAATCCATCTCGATGGGTCTTAAAGACTGGTATAAGTCGCTGCCTCGAAATCACAAATCTTGGCAACACAGGCATTACCGTTGCGTCGATTCGGAAGGTGTTTATTTCCCTGGTGACATATCATGGCCAGGCGGTGGTGGACCCAGATACGATGTGTTACACCCAGTAACAAGAAAGCCCGTCACTGTCCCCGCTGGAGGGTGGCGATTCCCAGACGAAGAAAAAATGCGAGCGGCCATCCAAGCGAACCGGGTTCACTTCGCAGACACCGAGGTGGGCGTACCCAACTTGAAACGATACCTCCACGAAACGACGGAACAAGTGTTGACCAGTGTTTTCTATCAGGATAGGAGGGCGGCACATCAGAACTTAAGAAGAATTATTGGCGATATCAAATTTGAGTACCCGAAAGATGAGAGGGTCATTGGCAGGCTAATCGAAACGGTCACGTCTAATAGGGACATCATTCTTGATTCGTTCGCTGGCAGCGGCACGACCGCCCATGCGACGCTCGCCCTGAACAAAGTTGACGGCGGCAACCGCCGCTTCATCCTCGTCGAATGTGAGGAATACGCCGACACAATCACCGCCGAGCGCGTACGCCGCGTGATCGGGGGCGTGCTCGGCACCAAAGACGACGCCTCACGCGATGGAATGGGCGGCTCGTTCACCTACTGCACTCTTGGGTCCCCGTTCGACGCCGAAAGCCTGCTCAGCGGCGACTCCCTTCCGAAATTCGAAACCTTGGCTGTGTTCTTGCTGTACACCGCCGCTGGCCTTTCTCTCGAACCCAAAGCGTTGCGAACGTCTCGCAACGGCCAGCGCTTCTATCAGACCAAGACGATCGACTTCTACCTCTATTACGAACCCAACATTGAGTGGCTGAGGAGCGACAAGGCGATGCTGACGCCCGAACGAGCGAAGAAAATCAAGAAAATTGGCAGACCTGCGATCGTCTTCGGGGCGGGCAAGTATCTGAGCCAGCACAACCTGACCGACATGGGCATCAAATTCTGCCAGCTCCCCTACGAACTGTTCAAGGACGGTTAGGCCATGCAGTTAAAGGAATACCAGGCTGGCGCGCTCGACAAGTTCTCCCTGTGGTTGCGCGATTTGGAATTGGCGCAGAATGAATCCGCTGTCGACGCCGGCTTGTATCAAACAATCGGTCGCGACGTGCCTGACGACATCACCAATTACCCGAAGAAGGCGTGGGAAATGCTTCGCGTGAAAAACGAACTGCCCACCGGGGACTGCGACTACGTCTCACGCACCGACGACGCAGGGCGCCCGATTCCGCACATTTGCTTCAAGGTGCCAACAGGCGGAGGCAAGACTTTGCTTGCGGCCGGCGCGTTGGAGCGACTCGGGCGCTCCAACGGTTTCTCGCTCTGGATCGTGCCCACCCGAGCGATCTACGACCAGACCAAGCTCGCCCTCTGGGATCGCGAGCACCCCTACCGGCAGATGCTCGATCGCGCCAGCGGCAGGCGCGTCAAGCTCTTGGAGAAGGACGACCAATTCAACGCGCATGACGTCGAGCATTTCCTCTGCATCATGCTGCTGATGCTGCCCGCTGCCAACCGACAGAGTGGCCGCGACTTCCTCCGAATGTTCCGTGACAGTGGGCGCTATCCGTCGTTCTATCCCGAACGCGACATGGCTCTCGCGGACCAACGACTGCTCGATGAGTTTCCCGACCTGGAGCGAACCACATCCGAGGGGCCGGTCAAAGAGAGCCTTTTCAACGTATTCAAGATGTTGCGCCCGATCGTGGTACTCGACGAAGCGCATAAAGCCTATGGCAGAAAGCAGGATGCCAACGAAGAATTCGTACGCTCGGTCAATCGGCTTGATCCGCAGCTTGTGATCGAATTGTCGGCGACGCCGAACCGTGGAGTCAGCAACTTGCTCGTTGATGTCGACGGCCCGGCCCTGCATCAGGAAGAAATGATCAAGCTGCCTGTACGGGTCACGGCAACGAAAAACGACGATTGGCCCACCACGCTGCAACGGGCTCATGATGAATTGGAGCGGTTGGAACAGGCGGCCCGAGAACTCGAAGAAAACGAGGGCCGCTACATCCGCCCGATCGCCATCGTGCGCGTCGAACGCACCGGCAAAAACCAGCGCGACGGCGAGAGCATCCATGCTGAGGACGTCCGCGAGGCGTTGCACCAGCTCGGGGTGCCCGACGACCAGATCGCCATTCAGGCAAGCGGCCGGCACGACCTCAAGGACGTCGATTTGCTTTCGCCCCGGGTCCCGATCCGCTGGATCATCACCAAAGCGGCGTTGATGGAAGGCTGGGATTGTTCATTCGCGTCACTCCTGGTTCTGCTCGACAACACCCGCGCCAAGACCGCAATCACGCAGTTGATCGGTCGCGTGATGCGGCAGCCGCATGCAAAGCTCACTCAGCGCCCCGAACTCGACCAGTGCTACGTCTACTGCCTGAATACCGATGTCGGTATCGCCGTGGCCAGCGTCAAACAGGGACTCGAAAAACAGGGGCTGACCGGTCTGTCGGAGCTCGTTCTAACCACCGCCGTCGAATTTCCAACTGTGACCGTCTCGCGCCGCTCGGAGTTCCGCAACGAGCGAATCTTCCTCCCGTTGGTTACCCACCGCGACGGCAAGGAATGGCGAGAACTCAGCTATACCCGTGACCTTTTGCGAGACGTTGATTGGAACCTCATAGGCTTGCCCGACATCCAGGCGGTAAACAGCGGCGGCGCGTCCATTTCTAGAGTGGAGGTCACGCTTAGCAAACACGGCCCCACGCTGCAATATGATCGTCCGCGCAAGATCGAAGTCGACACCGGTGTCAAACTCTCCTGGTACACCCGCCGCCTAGCCGATGTCGTCCCCAATCCCTGGCAGGCAAGCCGAATGGTCGAGGCAATGATCAAGCGCCTACAGAAGAACGGCCAATCCGAGGAGAAGATCTACGGGCAGCGCTCGCATATCGCCGCCGCCCTGCGTCAACACGTCACGGAAAAGATATACGAACAGACCGAGCAGATTTTCAAGCGCAAACTACGCAACGAAGAAGTGCGCTTCGACCTCACTACATCGCTCAATCACCGGCTACGCGAAGAATCATACGAAGTCCCTTATAATGAGGACACCGACTCACCCCTCGAAAGACGGCCCGGTCAGCCTTTGCAATTGAGCCTGTTCACCCCGCAGTTGCGCAACCAGTACGACTCCGAACTCGAACGTCGCTTCGCACGTTATCTCGATGAGAAACGCGCAATCCAGTGGTGGCATCGGATCGCTGTCCATCAACGCAACGAGTATGCCATGCGTGGCTGGAAATCGCACCGCATCTGGCCTGATTTCATCGCCATCGCCACTCCCGATGGCAATAGCAAACGACTGCTGGTGTTCGAGACCAAGGGCGATCATTTGCGCAATAGCGAGGACACGGCGTACAAGCGGAAAGTATTTGAAACACTGCAATTCGCTTTCAATCGGCGTCCACAGGCTATCGTTGACCAGCCTACCACTTCGTATGGTAAGGTCCATGTCGCCGACGGCCCGGTTACGGGCTCATTCCGGCTAATCTTCGACGAGCCTGATTTCCCGACCGCTGCGAACGCCATCAGTGGGCCGCTCACCGAACAGGGTTGAAGAAAACCGAGCAAAATCGAACGCTATAGGTTGGTGCTTCGCGTCACTGATTGGCGACTTCCTGCATGGTGCTTGTTGAAGTTAAGGACGGTATATTCGGCTTTGACCAGTTCTGGAACATCCTGCACATCATCGGGCGCGAGAACGCGGAATGCTGCATCTTTAGCACGCTTCACCCTGTCCTGTCGCCCAATGGGAAGCGAGTGGCAGCTTTGCCGGACATCCAAATCTCGGCACGAACCGATACCAGAAAGCGCAGTTTTGGCACTTATTTCACAGACTACTAATCTTTTGCCTAATACCTGATTATCAATAACCGATAAGGCGACTCCTCGCTTATGAGGATAATCCGAAATATTCAAAAGCTAAGTGACGGAAGTATTTATAAATTATTGTTTTCGACGAACGGTACAATGTTCGAAGGGGCGCATCGTCATTAAATTGTGTTGATAAACTAAACTGTTAAAATGAACGGCAGCATAACGTTATTGTTACTCGCCACTTTAATTCGGGAAATCGTGCGTTTTTATTTCGCGTTATTTCGGGCATGAACGCTATGGTCCGGCGGTCGGTTGGCCCATAGTGGTGTTCTTTGGCCGGCGACGATTCCCCATCTCCCCCCCCATGGCTCTGCCGCTGGAACTTCCAGAGGATCCTTTGCCCTTCCGACGCCGACGAAAGTGACGATCATTCCGCCACTCGGTTATTTCAGCGTCATCCCGACACCTAAGACTGAGGCCTCCTGGAGCTAAAGGCTGGAACGACCTGCTGCGAAGCCAAGTATCCGTTCCTCGAATCCCAATCGAATGTTCTTTTCCAAGCAGTCAATTTTAAAACCGTTGCCCGATCAGAATCGGTCGTCACTTCTAGCTGATCCACCTCAATTAGCTCCCGGATTAATGTGAAAAAATTTGCCCGAAATAACGTGGCGAATAACATGAGACCACGATCCTTGAGAGATCCGGATAATCAAAAGATGCTGAATAGCTTGTGGAAACGGTATCAAAAGAGCCAGTTGCTTCGATTTCGGGACAATCCGAAGATGGAACTGACCAACAATCGAGCCGAACGGGCTCTGCGACCGGGCGTCAAGTCTCGGAAGGTTTCCCAGCGTTCGAAAAATCAGAGTCGGGCGGCCATCACTAGCGTCACGGCTACCTCTCGACTGAAAAAGGAGCTGGTTTTGGAGACATTGGCGGCCGCGCTCTACTTCTCGGTTTAATCACCCTCAGTTGACACCGGCTAAGGTCTTCTCGTGCTATCAGCACTGGTTTTCCGAAATCACGGGGCTTGGGATTATCCCCGTAATTAGTGTCAAGTCCAAAAGTCAAAATCCATAGTTGATTTCTTTAAAAACCAAAGAAAAAATTTCCAATTAGATCGAAATAAGTGGTTAAATCGACTTATTAATCTTAAATCGTATTTTTTTTGATCTTTTACAGAATTCGAGACGCACCTCTCCCATTCTTGACATTGATTTGGCGATTTTTGTTAAGCCGCTTTCGGACGAACCAATGGCTTGGAGAGACGCTGCAGCTCCTTGTTTCGAACGAGGCTGCCAAGGCGATAACAATTGGCACAGAGAACGGCTAGAGCTACGGTGCGTTTGAACCCGTCTGAGCCGTAGGAGTAGACTCGATTGAGGCCTCGGTGTTCTAAATGGTTGATAGCTGATTCGACAGCGGGATGTTGCTTTCGGGCGGTTTTGAAAGCTTCGCTAGTCTCGCGTTCTTGCCTTTTTTTGGTAAGTTTCCCTTTTTTGGGTAAGGTTACTTCTGGAACCATTTCACGGAGTTTCTCCTGATTAGGTGGATTATGAAACCCTTTGTCGAAACTGCAACTGAACAAGTCCGGAAATAGTTTTTTGGTTTCCTCGAGGATCGGGATGGCCACGTGCACATCCTCTTCTTGCCACATGACACGATAAGTCAAAACAAATTGGTGTTGATCTTCCACGATGCAAACGGGCACCCCGAGTTCTACCGGTTTGCCTGCCTTTCCTTTCTGGATCCACCGGGTATGAGGTTCGAACACGGAAAAGATCTTTTCGTCCGCCGGAATGGTTTCTCCTTGCAGAATTCGCCGATCCGCTTGTCGCGACAAGAGACGACCGCATTTCAAAAAACCTTGGATTTGCCGGTGTTTTTTCGCCTTGACCTTCTTGTTCTCCTTCAGCCGATCCCACGACGCACCGGCTCGCTCCAGAATTTGGTCGCAGGCCTTCAGATAAGCCCGGACTTTGTCGTGACGGCGGTTCGCCAGCTGAGCGGTGCGAACGGAAAAAAACAATTTCCGAATCTTCTTCAGCCAATGGTGACTTTGCCTCCACTCTTTCAGGTTCCGTTTTTTGCATTCACGAATCAGAGTTCGAATGCAATCATAGAGCAAATTGAGATCGGTGGGATAATGGACATCCGTTTCCACCACGAACGAATCGCAACGCGTATTGAGTTGGTCTCCTTCTTGATGTCCCACAACCTGTTGCCCATGCTTGACGATCAGCAAGTTGATTTCCTCAATCAGTTCGGGAGTCAAGAGATTGACGTTTTGAATCACGGTCGTTCGTTTATATTCTCCCCCCGGTTCGAAATCACCATGGCCTAAGACAAATCGCAACAGCTTATGATAATTAGCGAGGGTTAGCAAATGGTCGTAATCGCATCTTAAACTGTGTTTGATGAGAGCCAGAACTAGAATCGTCCAGGAACTCATGCCTGGACGACCGAATCCTTGGTCGCCGAACTGTTGAAAATGATTTTCCAGCAGCTGCTGTATCTGGAGCCATAATGATTCGTTACCATAAACATTCTGTAGCCCAATCAAGATTCGAATGACGCCATCACGTTGCCTGTGGTCGAACTTAATTTCCTCGAAGGGTACTGATTGAAATGCGGGTTGAGTGCTTCTGAAGATTCTCATGTTAGGAATCGAAGATTAGTCTCAAAGACGCTGAAGATTGGTCTCAAAGACGCTGAAAGTCCATTTTTCAGGTAAAAATCAAAGTTCCGACTCGAATCTTAGACAAATAAATCGAACAAAATGTTACAAAAAAACCGTTTAAAATGCAAGATTTATTGAAAAATCGTCCCTTTTGGACCAGACACTAATTATGCTGAAACGGCAATCGAATACTACTCGAAGGCAAACATTGATGATCGAGGATTTTTGATCTGAAGCCGCCTGACGATCAACCAGGGACATCGGATGGTATGATATCACTCCAATTACCCCCCCAAGCGACCACGGAACCGTCCGTTCTCAAGGCCACTATGTGAAACAATCCCGCCGCAATGGCCGTCACGTCCTTCAAGTCATTCAGCACATCCGTTTGTCCGGGAGAGTTATTCCCCCAAGCGACCACGGAACCGTCCGTTCTCAAGGCCACTGTGTATCGAAATCCCGCCGCAATGGCCGTCACGTCCTTCAGGCCATTCAGCACATCCGTTTGACCGGATCTGTTATTCCCCCAAGCGACCATGGAACCGTTCGTTCTCAGGGCCACTGTGTGATTGTATCCCGCCGCAATGGCCGTTACGTCCATCAGTCCATTCGGCACATCCGTTTGACCGGAAGAGTTATTCCCCCAAGCGACCACGGAGCCGTCCGTTCTCAAGGCCACTGTGTATCGAAATCCCGCCGCAACGGCCGTCACGTCCTTCAGTCCATTCGGCACATCCGATTGACCGGAAGAGTTATTCCCCCAAGCGACCACGGAACCGTCAGATTTCAAGGCCACTGTGTGATCGGCTCCCGCCACAACGGCCGTCACGTCCTTCAGTCCATTCGGCACATCCGTTTGACCAGATCCGTTCCACCCCCAAGCGACCACGGAACCGTCCGTTCTCAAGGCCACTGTGTGACGCCCTCCCGCCGCAATGGCCGTCACGTTCTTCAGTCCATTCGGCACATCCGTTTGACCAGATCCGTTCCACCCTCAAGCGACTACGGAACCGCCCGTTCTCAAGGCCACTGCGTGAGGCCCTCCCGCCGCAATGGCCGTCACGTTCTTCAGTCCATTCGGCACATCCGTTTCACCGGCTCTGTTATACCTCCAAGCGAAGACGGAACCATTCGTTCTCAATGCCATGGTGTGATTGCCTCCCGCCGCAATGGCCGTCACGTCCTTCAGGCCATTCAGCACATACGTTTGACCGGAAAAGTTCCACCCCCAAGCGACTACGGAACCGTCCGTTCTCAGGGCCACTGTGTGATCGTATCCCGTCGCAATGGCCGTTACGTCCTTCAGTCCATTCGGCACATCCGTTTGACCGGAAGAGTTATTCCCCCAAGCGACCACGGAACCGTCCGTTCTCAAGGCCACTGTGTATCGAAATCCCGCCGCAACGGCCGTCACGTCCTTCAGTCCATTCGGCACATCCGTTTGACCGGAAGAGTTATTCCCCCAAGCGACCACGGAACTGTCCGTTCTCAAGGCCACTGTGTATCGAAATCCCGCCGCAACGGCCGTCAGGTCCTTCAGTCCATTCGGCACATCCGTTTGACCGGAAGAGTTATTCCCCCAAGCGACCACGGAACTGTCCGTTCTCAAGGCCACTGTGTGATCGGCTCCCGCCGCAACGGCCGTCAGGTCCTTCAGTCCATTCGGCACATCCGTTTGACCGGAAGAGTTATTCCCCCAAGCGACCACGGAACCGTCCGTTCTCAAGGCCACTGTGTGACGCCCTCCCGCCGCAATAGCCGTCACGTCCTTCAGTCCATTCGGCACATCCGTTTGACCGGAAGAGTTATTCCCCCAAGCGACTACGGAACCGCCCGTTCTCAAGGCCACTGTGTGAACATACCCCGCCGCAACGGCCGTCAGGTCCTTCAGTCCATTCGGCACATCCGTTTGACCGTATGCGTTCCACCCCAAAGCGACCACGGAACCGTCTGATTTCAAGGCCACAGTGTGAAAGGCTCCCGCTGCAACGGCCGTGAACTCAGCTTGGGTAGCTTCTGAGGTGCCTTCGTTTTTGTCGGCATCCAACGCCTTGATATAAAAAACCAGAACAAGCGTAGTGACTATTATAGCGGCCGTTAATAAAACAGCCGTGATGTGCAGTGATTTTGTCCTCATGTGGTTCTTTCTCGTTAGCGTCTCAGATAACGGTGTAACCATCCTTTCGACGTATCAGTTAAAACCTGGCTTCTCGGCGAATTTCGTATAGCCTCTTTTCATTACCCCGACTCGCGTCAGGATTTCGGGACATCATGACAAAATCTGGATTTTTGACAAGGTTTTTTTGGTGGGCCGAAATACGCCTTGGAGGGGATTCATGCATGACGGCCTGCTGCTGCATTCGCTCCGTTCAGAACTCGACTGCGGTCCTTTGGGGCCACCGGGAATCCACTCCTACACCACCAAATGGGACACAAGCTCGAATCGAATGGGGTTTGTGTTGAGACATGATAATTTCGGAATTTTCCCATATCTGAGAAGGAGGTGTCCGGATTCAGAGTTTCGCGGTGGGAGCTTGCCGATAACGTTTGACCTGCTTATGAGTTGAGTTTGGCTGCATTGACCAACCTTCTAATGATTTTCGATTGCCCACCCTCATGTAGCCTTGCTGAGATCCACGCAGCTTCCTACGCTCGTTTCCCTCATTATTTGGTGCCGAGCATCATTGATCTTTATCCGAGAGCGGAAATCAATTGCCTGTTGGTGGCTGAACGCTGTTCGCCCTTATCTTTCGATCGTCAGGGCAGAGTTGCTAACCAAATCCGGAATTTGTCAATGAGGAGCTTTTCCTCGCCAGCAGAACCGCTCGACCGTTGGTCGAAGGATGCTTTCTCCCGCCGGACTGATTATTCTGAGGCACCGAGCATCGTTTTGTTATACAACTCCGGTACTGGATTGATTCGGATCGCGTTTTCGACGTGTTTGGCGTTCTGGCCCGTTGTCTCGACAAGATGTTGGAAGTTCTCCGCCCATGGTGAAAGGCTTCAGCTCGACGAAAAGTTGGCTTGACGGGGAACCTGATGTGGCGTACCCTACTTACCGGTTTTGTGCGGATAAATCTCTTTCGTTATTTGGCTAGGTTTGAGCGAACGAGGTCTCGACGAGCTTCATGATCAAAATTAGAGCATACCTATGGTTGGCGATCGCCGGTCTGGTTATGGAACCGGGCTTTTCGGGCCAAGCCGTTAGGGCCCAGGAACTGCTCAACGCGGTTATCGCCATGGTCAACGAGACCCCGATAACGGTGGACGACGTCAAGTTGCAGACGGCTCCTTTCGAGCAGCAGATCTATCGGCAATTCGGGCAGAACCCGACCGTGCTGCGGCAAAAAATCAACGAGATGCGTCAAAAGTATCTCGAATTGATGATCGATCGGCAATTGATCATCAGTGAATTCGAAACGGAAGGCTATACGATGCCGGAGAGCATCGTCGACGATTTAGTCAAAGAACGAATCCGCCGGGAATACGGCGATCGCCTTACCTTGACCAAAACCTTGCAGTCCCAAGGATTGACTCACGAATCCTTCCGCAAACGGATTCGAGAAGAAGTGATCGTCGACGCCTTGATGGCCCGCGAGATCAATTCGGTCGTTCTGATTTCTCCTTTCGAAATCGAACGCTATTACGCCGAAAACATCGAGCAATATCAACGGGCCAGTAGGGTTCGGCTTTGGATGATTTTCATTCAGAACCGACCGGACGACGATCAGGCCGCGGGCAAGTTGTTGGGGGAAATCCGGGAAAAAATCCTCGCCGGCGTTTCGTTTTCCGAAATGGCCTCGATTTACGACAGCGGCACTAGCCAGGCTAAAGGAGGCGATTGGGGATGGGTCGAAGAATCGGTCTTGCGCGAGGATTTGGCGGCGGTCGCCTTCGCCTTGAAAGCCGGAGAAATGAGCGAAATCGTCAGCAAGGAAGAAGGTTGTTATCTGATGCGGGTGGACGAGCATCGTCCCGCCGAGCCGCAACCGCTGGACGAGGTCCGCTCGGACATCGAAAAGATCTTGATGGCCGAAGAACGGAATCGCTTGCAGCAGCAATGGATTTCGACGCTGCGCAAAAAGAGCTTCGTGAGGTATTATTGACCGGCCTCCGGGAATCGGGGGAACCTGGCGGCGCAAGCCGGGAGCAGGGGAGGAGATTTCAGACCGCCCGGCGCTTCGTAACGGCCGGCTCCAAACTGCAGCCGCCGTGCGGCGGAGTTAATTCCCCTGGGGAATCACGGTTTTCCTTAGAACCTCCATTTTTCGCGCTACTTCCGCATCGGTTTCGATGAGATCAGGCCAAGGCCTGGGGAACCCTTCGCCAGGCAACTTGTGAGTGGCGTCGATGCCCATCTTGGAACCGACCCCGATTCGGTCGGTAGCGTGGTCCAACACATCGGCCGGCCCTCGGGTTACGATGGAGTCGCGTTTGGGATCGGTATTGGCGCATAAACGGAAGATAACCTGGCTGGTATTGTGCACGTCCACGTCGGCGTCCACCACGACGATGTATTTCGAAAACATCATCTGTCCCATGCCCCAAAGTCCGTGCATGATCTTGAAAGCTTGCATCGGGTAGGTCTTGCGGATGCTGACGAAGACCAGATTATGGAAGACGCCCTCGGCGGGCAGGGCGATATCGGCGATCTCCGGGAAGTTCATCTGGAAGATCGGTAAGAACAATTTAAGACTCGCTCCGCCCAAATAGAAATCCTCCATGGGCGGTTGCCCCACGATGGTGGTCGGGTAGACGGCGTCTTTCCGGTGAGTGATCGTGGTGACGTGAAATACCGGGTAGGGCTCCTGCAGAGTGTAGTATCCGGTGTGGTCTCCGAAGGGACCTTCGGGCTGCAACGGTTCGTTAGGATCGACATAGCCTTCGATCACGAAATCGGCGTTCGCGGGCACTTCGAGGTCGTTGGTTAGGCAACGGACCAAGCTGATGGAACCTTTTCTCAGATAACCGGCGAGCAGAAACTCGTCCAGTCCGTCGGGCAAGGGCGCGGTGGCACAGAACGGGTAGGCCGGATCGCCTCCGACGAACACGCTTACCGGCATTTTCTTGCCGGACCGGCGATATTCCCGGCCGTGCCGAGCGCCGACCTTCTGCAGTTGCCAATGCATGCCGGTCGCGCTCCCGTGGTAGATTTGCATCCGATACATCCCTACGTTGCGTTCGCCGGTGGTTAAATCCCGGGTGACGACGCAGGGCAGAGTGAGGAAACGGCCTCCGTCCTGGGGCCAACATTTGAGGATGGGCAGGTTCAATAGGGTAGGACAGGACGATTCGTCGTTCGGCTGTTCGGTATTGGGGTCCAGGTGGTGAACGATTTCCTGGCAGGCTCCTTTCTTAACCCGCCGTGGCCTGGCATGACGAAGTTCCATCGCCGTGGACAAGAGACGCATCGCGTCTTTAATTCCCGTGGGCGGTTTGGCTTTGACCAGCGTCCCTAATTCTTCAGCGATCGTATCCACTGAATCGGCTTGAAAGCAGGCGGCCATGCGAGTCCAACTTCCCATCGTGTTGATCGCCACCGGAAACGGGGATGCTTGGCCGTTTACCGTAGGACGTTCGATGAGCAGAGCCTTCCCTCCGTTAGGCGATTTCATCTCCAAATCGGCCAATGCGGCGATTTCCAGTTCGGTCGCCACCGGTTCTTTGATTCGGATGAGTTCGCCTTGGGATTCTAACGCGTCAAGGAAATGTCTGAACGATTTGTAGGCCATTACGTCAGCAAAGATACTTTCGGCGGCGGCAAATGCAACGATTCGGATTGCCGGACGAACCGATCAACCTCGAGACTCGCCAGAGTTTTTCGATGGCATGCCGAGCAATTCGTCATTGACCTCGATGCCGAACGATGCGGCTTGGCTGAGGGCATATCGGTCGGTCATGCCGGAAATGTAATCACAGATGGTACGATCCAATCCCTCGGTAGTGATTCTCGAACGGGCTTGCTCGCCTAGTTGGTCGGGATGCTTCCGGTAGTAGTCGAACAGTTGTTTGAGAACCTCGACGGCTTTATCGTTGAGGTCGTGGATTTCAGGGTTGAGATAGAGTTCCTGGTACAGGAACTTTCGGAGAGCTTTATTATCCTGGGTTAACTTTTCGGAGTAAGCGGCCAAGGCCTCGGGATGTCGGCGGACCGCTTCGGAGGAAGTGATTCTGGCTCGCTCGAGATTATTCTCGGTCGTGACAGCGACGTCTTGAATTTCCAGGTCGATAATCGTCCGGATCACGGCGTGGCGATGTATGGTGGGATTGGCTTGTCCATGGGTCGATCGGATGGCTTCTTCCGCGTGCGACCAGACGGCGATTTGGGCCGAGAGTTCCTCCGGTTTTAAAACCCCGAATCTGATGCCGTCGTCCAGATCGTGGCTGTAATAGGCGATCTCGTCGGCTAACTCGGTGATTTGAGCTTCCAGACTGACGGACGGATAAGTCGGAATCTCGGAATTCTCGGATTCGGGGCGGTCATGCCGGGCCAATCCTTCCCGCACTTCCCAATTGAGATTCAGGCCGTCGAAATCGGGAAATTTTTGTTCGAGAAATTCGACGATGCGCAAGCTTTGACGGTTATGCTCGAATCCTCCCGAGCCCTTCATGATTTTGTCCAGCGTCTCGTCGCCGTTATGACCGAACGGCGAATGTCCCAGGTCGTGGGCGAGGGAAATGGCTTCGGTTAGATCTTCGTTGAGTCCCAGGGAGCGGGCGAGGTTGCGAGCGATGGCCGCGACTTCCATGGTGTGGGTCAGCCGCGTTCGCAGGTGATCGCCGATGCCGTTGATGAATACTTGCGTCTTGTATTCCAGCCGGCGGAAGGAGCGGGTGTGAATGATTCGATCGCGGTCCCGTTGGTAACCCGTTCGCCAGGATTCCGTTCGTTCCGAAAACCGCCGGCCGCGGGAATCAACGCTTTTCTGCGCGTAAGGCGCCAAGATTTCGGCTTCTCTTTTCTCTAGTTCGTACTGTGACAGGGGCATCGCTCGGTAACGGGGTGAATCGGGAGGAGCGGATTAACGGTTGAAATTAATTATCTTTGATGAATCGGTCGATATCCAATCCTTTTAGTTCGAACAATCTTTTGATGGTGTCTTCGATCAAGTTGTTGGGGCAGCTGGCGCCGGCCGTGATTCCGACGACCCGGGCGCTGGACGGAAACCAATCGGCGGTCTCCATTTCCTGGTCTTGGTGTTGATTGTAGTGCCGGATTTTCATGCACGATTCCATTTTACTGGCGTTTTTGATGAAGTAGGTGGGGAGTTCGGCTTCGCCCATTTCCGCCAGATGCGACGTGTTGGAGGAATTGTAACCGCCGACCACGATCAGCAGGTCCAGGGGGCGTTTGAGCAGGTTGTTGAGCGCGTCTTGGCGCTCTTGGGTGGCGCCGCAAATGGTGTCGAAAAATTGAAAGTGGCGATCGAGATTTTCTTCTCCGTATTTGGTCACGATGGCCTTGCGGATGCGGCGTTGCACTTCCTCGGTTTCGCCGCGCAGCATCGTCGTTTGATTGGCGATGCCGACCGATTCCAAATGCCGTTCGGGGTCGAACCCATCGGAATAGGCTCCCTTGAACCGGGAGAGAAACTCCGTCCGGTCGCCGCCGTTGAGCAGGTAATTGCACAGGTAGTCGACGTCTTGCAGGGTGAGCACGATGAGATAATGGCCTCGGGCGGCGAGGGTCTGGGAACTGGTGGCCATGGTCTCTTCGTGCCAAGACTTGCCGTGAATGATGCTGGTGTACTGATTCCGGGAATATTGCCGGACTCTTTTCCAGACGCTCATGACGTCGCCGCAGGTGGTATCGACGACGGTGCAACCGATGTCTTCGATTTGCTTGCGCGTGGCTACTTCGGTGCCGAAGGCCGGGATGATGACTACGTCCTGGTCGGAAAGACCGGCGATTTCTTCGGGAGTCGGACGGCTGGTCAAGGGCTCGATGCCCATCGCCTTGATCTGATCGTTGACTTCCGGATTATGAATAATCTCGCCGAGCAGTAGGATTCGCTGGTCGGCGCCGAAATACTTTCGGGCGGCGTAAGCCAGGTCGATGGCGCGTTCGACGCCGTAACAGAAGCCGAATTCTTTGGCTAACAGAATGGTCAACTGATCGTCGGCTTCGAGCAGATTGTCGTTGGCCCGGAGGTAATCGATGATCCGGCTCCGGTAGTGGGAGACTACCTGAGCTTGGACCTCCTTCATGATGTCCGGTCTCCTGAGGTTGATGCGGCGGGGACGAGCCGTACTACTTGTCATTGCTTGATTTAAACCATATCCGAAACATTTTGTCCAATGCAATCGCCGAGGCGTTGGTCGAAACGGCGCGGCCGAGCGTTAGCGGGGACGGGGAGTCGGTGGAGGATTCGAGCGAGCGGCAGTTTCGGTTTCGGCCGAAGTTTTAACCCGCAAGTAATGAAACAAGTACTGTTGGGCGTAACCGGGATAGGGGGCGAAGTGCCGGGCGGCAAAAGACTTGAGTTCAGCCGGCGACGGGTTGCTTCCGGGAAAATAAAAGGTTTTCAGGGCGCGATTGATCCAGACGTCGACGGGAAAAGCGTTCGGTTCGCCGTAAGCGAACAGCAAGACGCAATGGGCGATCTTAGGGCCGACTCCAGGGAGTTGGATCAAGCGGCGCTCGGCGTCGGCGACAGTCATCCGACCGAGGCTCTCGAGGTCGAGCAGGCCGTTCGTTACGGTTCGGCCGGCAGCGAGCAACCAAGGCGCCCGGTATCCCATTTTCAGTTCGCGCAACTGCGTTTCCGAACGCTCGGCGATCGTGGCGGCACTCGGGAAACTCCAGCTGGGCGGGTAGCCGGCGTGGACCGGCAGGGGAGTGCCGTAGTGTCGGCACAATCTTTCGACGATTTGCGAGATTTGCGTGATTCGTTTGGTCGACGAGAGGAGAAAAGAAGCCAGGCATTCCCAAGGATCCTGCCGCAGCAGCCGCAGGCCTCGGCAGGCGGCGACGGCGCGTTGCAACGGCGGGTCCGGGGGAAAGCTGCCGGTGATACGATCGATGTCGACCTCGGTTTGAAAGTAACGTTTCAGGAGCGGCCAATTGGGGGCGGGATGGGTAGTGGCGACCGCCAACCCGCCGGAGTCGCCGGTTATCTGAAGCCAATGATCCCGGACTACGCCCGTCCAGTGACCATGAATGTTCCGCCAACGGAAAGTTTGTCCGCTGGTCAGGGTATCTTCGAGATTATAGTGCGCGGCGGCGAATCGCCGCCGGCGTAAAACGGATTCGGTCAAGACGAACGAGGGGCTCGATTTCCGCTGCAACGTATCGCAGGCCCGGCCGGGATCAGTAGGTGATGAGGGAACGCACGGGAGTTCCGGCTAACGGCCGGCGGCCGTTCAGGAACGACAATTCGATCAGAAACGCCACTTCCTTGACCTGAGCTTCCAGTCGATTCATGAGTTTCAGCGCGGCGGTCGCCGTGCCTCCGGTAGCCAGCAGGTCGTCGACCATCAATACTCTGGCCCCCGGAGATACTGCGTCCGCATGAATCGCTAGGGTGTTGGAACCGTACTCCAGATCGTAGCTTTCTTCCAAAGTGCGGTAGGGCAATTTATCCTTTTTCCGGATCGGAACGAAACCGGCCTCCAGTTCCCGGGCCACGGCGCCGCCGAAGATGAATCCCCGGGCATCGATGCCGGCGACGCAGTCGATTTCTCCGGGTTTCCAGGGGCCGACCAGCTCCCGGACTGCCCGGTCGAATAATTCCGGGTCGGCCAGGATCGGGGTGATGTCCTTGAACGATATTCCCGGCTGGGGAAAATCCTCGACGGTACGGACGGCCTCGGCGAGAGCGGAAGGAGACGCCATGAAAATGATCGGCGGGACTACCGTCCGACCGATTCCAGTTTTTCCATCATCCGGTGAAGCTTGGCGAGGGTAGCGTTCTGGATCTGCCGGACTCGTTCTCGCGTGATGCCGAATTGACGGCCGGTCTTTTCAAGAGTGTGCTCGGATTCTCCGCCCAATCCGAACCGGTAACTCAGGATGTCCGATTCTCGATCCGGGAGGTCGTCGACCATTTTCTGCAGAGTGCACAACGACGTTTTCCATTGCAGCTGGGTCAAGGGATTGACGGCGTTTTTGTCCTGGATCAGTTCGCCGCGTGTCGTGTTAAGATCCTCCTTGAGCGGGGCGTCCAGGGAGTCGGGCGAACTGGACTGTTCGCGCAACTGGGTGATCTTGCTGACGGGCATCCCCATTTCTTCGGCTAATTCGGTGTCGGTAGGTTCCCGGTCGAAGAGCTCCTGCAGTTTTTCCCGGGTTCGCCACATTTTGGAAATCTTCTCCAGGATATGGACGGGTTTGCGGATGGTTTTGGACTGATTGGCCAAGGCTCGTTTGATGGCTTGTTTGATCCACCAGGAAGCGTAGCACGACAGTTTGCCCTTTTCCGGGTCGAATCGTTCGACCGCCTTCATCAAGCCGATGTTGCCTTCGCTGATCAAGTCGAGCAGCGGCAAGCCCAAGCACTCGTAATCGTGGGCGATTCTGACGACCAACCGCAGGTTGCCTTCGATCATTTGCTTCCGGGCTGATTCGTCGCCGTTTTGGATCCGCTGGGCCAGATCGTTTTCTTCTTCGGGGGTAAGCAGGGGGATTTTCCCGATTTCTTTCAGATAAAGTTTGAAATTGGAACTGCCTTCGGTCTCGACCGGACGTTCCTCGGGAACGACGGTCAACAAATTCCCGTCGCGGGTGATCTCGTTGACTTCGATTCCGCCATCCGCCGTCCCGGAGGGTTTCGCCGCCAGCTTGCGGTTCGACGCGAAAGTTTTGCCGTTGGCACGGCTGAGGGCGGATGCCGGGGACGATTTCTTCTTGAGAGCTTTGACCCTGTTGGTTGCGGTCCCTTTCGAGCGCGCCTTGCGGGAAGTCGACTTGGTTCGAGAAACGCTTTTGGGCATAACTAGATTAGGGCTGGGGAAGGTTGCGACCTTAGTAGGAATTCACTTTGAATTAAGGCAACACATGCTTCGATGTCTGTCTGTCGCTGCTTGGGCACCGTAATTGTATCCGATAATTTCCGAATAGTCAAGTCGGACGTGACGGCGTTACGGAAAGCGGCCTGGAAGCGACGAAGCCCGGGGCGGACCCCGATGCCCGCCGGCCACCGAACTCGAATGCGAGCGTGGCTTCGGGGGCCGGTGCGGCGGAGAGCTGGACCGGACGGTGGGAGGCGATTTTTTTCCTCTGGCATTCGTGCGAAATCCCGGGTTTTCAAGTCGTTGACTATCAACGAGTTAGGAATTGTTCCTCTAAGGTAACCGGAGTCGCCCGGTTCCGCAAGGGGAGAGGAATCGTTTCGAGCGTTTTTTTTCGCTCCGGCGCGGCCGGCGGCGTCCGCCGAATACCGGTCGAACGGCCCCGGCAACGGGGCTTCGCGTTTAAGCCGCCGGCAGGACGCAAGGTCCGGGGGTATCGCAGAAGTGTTCGAAAGCGGTACCGAACAGTTCGGTCGTATCGCGCTGGATTTCGGCGTCGGTCACGACCCAACCGGTTCGCGCCAAATCGGCGTATTTTTCGCTGAGTATCCCGGTTAGAACCTCGCGGAAATGAGTCCACTTATAGATCAGTTGTTCCAGGATGCGCGCGTCCGAATGCTGCGGAGTAACGCTGAGTCCGATCAATTCCAGGCGCATCTTCGTGATCTCCTTGGCCGTCGAGGGCGTGTTGGTGAACCACCAGCAGCCGAAGGGATGCAGATTGGGAAACTTCCGCGCCAGCACGCATAACTCGTGTTGGTTTTCTTTGGAGAGGGCCGTGCAGAGGAACTTGGCTTGGGGATGACTGGCGCAGAGATTTTCCAGGGCGTTCAGGTCGGCCCGTCCCATCCCGTCGCCCGCCAAGCGCAGCGCGGGATTCACCGCCCGTTTGACGCCGATCATCAGGGCCAGCGGCAAATCGTTTTCCTGGCAGTGGGGGATGACGGCCCGGTCGAGGAGCTTGGTGCTGGCCGCTTGGTCGGGGTAGGCGAAATCCGGCGGCAGGGAGACCATGAGATACCGGGCGTTGATGCGGTCGCTCCAATCTTCCAGGAACCGGCGAATGTTGCGGATGGTTGTCTCGTCGAGCACGTCGCCGACCTGATAACCGTCCTCGCTCAGGTGACTGCCGGCCTGGGGCCATTCCAGAATCAAGGGATCGATCCGGAGGCTACCCACGAACCGTTCGTCCCGATGAAATCCTCGGGTCCATACCCTTCGTTCCTCGAGGTCGAAGGGCGAGTTGGTCATGCAGAGATGCTCGACCCGCGCCAAGTTCAGGCACCGGTCGACCAAGGCTTCGGTCGGTTGTTCGGCGTACCATTTCCGGATGGCGGGCAATTCGCGTTTCCCCGTGTCCAAGCCCAGCAGATTGAGCGTCGTCAAGACGCCGCGGCAGGCTTCCGAGACGGGAGAGTGATCGACGAACAGCCGGCGCCAAATATGGTCGGCCTGTTCGCTTCGCGGGAGTTTCCAAAAGGCGCCGTAGGATAAGTCGGTGTGCCGGAACATTTCGGCCGTGAGATAGTGGTAGGTCAGCAGTTCGTCGATTCCGTGAAGGAGCAGGGCGCCGAACGCCGGATCGTAGAGATGGGTGTGGATATCGAAGACGGCGGTTTGAGCTACGATGGCATTGACGCGATCCGGGAGGTTTGCTGAACTGACGGCTTGATCGACCTGTTCCATTGGCTTCAGGTTATCGGTAATCGGGACAAATCGCAACGTCGAGCCCTGTACCATGTCGTTGAAAATTACTGCAATCGAACTGCGTTCGGTGCAACTGAAGACGCGGATGCCTTTTCGTTACGGCATTGCGACGATGACCGAATTCCCCTTGGTGTTCGTTCGGATCCGAATGACGGCGGAGGGCCGGGAGGTAACCGGAACGGCTTCCGATTTGCTGCCTCCCAAATGGTTTACCAAATTGCCGGACAAACCCGTTTTGGAGGAGATTTCGGAAATGCTAGAAGTGATTTTCCAAGCGCTGAATCAGTCGGCAGGCCTGGAAGCCGAGACGGTGTTCGAGTTGTGGCGTCAACTTTACCGCGGTCAGGAACAATTCGGACAGGCCAGAGGTTTTCCGCCGCTTTTGGCTCACTTCGGCACGTCTTTGGTGGAACGGGCGGTTATCGAAGCCTATTGCCGAGCTGCCGGGCAGCCTTTCGCCCGCGCGGTCGCGACTAATTCCCTAGGGATCCGGTTGGGAGAAATCCATCAGGAACTGCAAGGCCTGGAACCGAAGGATCTGCTGCCCGCCGAACCCCTGTCCCGGTTGACCGCGCGGCATACGGTGGGGTTGGGGGATCCGCTTCGGGACGAAGACGTTCCGGACGACGAGAAACTGACGGACGATCTGCCGCAGTCGCTGGAATCCTGCATTCGGCGCTACCGGTTGAGGCACTTCAAGATCAAGGTGGTCGGCGACTTGGCGAAGGACGCGCCGCGATTGGCTCAAATCGGCGAATTGGCCCGGGAGTGCGGCATCGAAGAGGCGAGGTTCAGCGTGGACGGAAACGAACAGTTCACCTCGATCGCCGCGTTTCGCGAGTACTGGACGGCCTTGGAGCGGGAATCGTGGTTTTCCTGGTTGCAGGAGCGGCTGCTTTTCGTCGAACAGCCCCTGCATCGCAAGGTGGCCTTGGACGAGGGGACGGGCACGGTGTTGCACGGGTGGGAGCGTTGTCCTCCCGTGATCATCGACGAGTCCGACGGTGATTTGACGACCTTGCCGAAGGCTCTGCGGTTGGGCTACCGCGGCACCAGCCACAAAAATTGCAAAGGGATCATCAAGGGGTTGGTCAATCGCTGCCTGATCGAGCACCGCGCCCGGCGGTCTGCCGAGCGGCGAATCATGAGCGGCGAAGATTTGTGCAATCAAGGGCCGGTAGCGTTGCTGCAAGATCTGGCGGTCATGGCTTGCCTCGGGATCGAATCGGTGGAGCGGAACGGTCATCATTATTGCGCCGGTTTATCGGGATTCGACGAGGCGGTGCAGCACGAAACGCTGCGAGCTCATCCCGATTTGTATCACCGCTCCCGTCATGGTTGGCCGACCTTGACCATCGAAAACGGGTCGTTGTCGCTGGATTCGGTTAATCAGGCTCCCTTCGGCGTCGGCTCGAATCTCCGGTACGAGTCTTTTCCTCTGGTGACGCCGGCGAAAGATTGACCGTTGCGGGGAGTAGTTTCCGACGTACGGCGGAAGGGGCGAGTGCCGACCAAAAGTCAGCGGCGCAAGCCGCCGGTCTCCGGCAAGCCCCCGGATCTTGGAGCCGTTCTCTTGCGAACGCAACCGCCGGATCGGGAAGACCGTTCGCGTTACCGCAGTCGGCAATCGCCTTGGCCGGCGACGATTTCGCCGATTCGGTATCCCGGTTCTTCCAGCGAGTCCAAAGTGGCGAGTACTTCGTCGACGAGTTCCGCGGCCACGACGGCGACCAGGCCGACGCCCATGTTGAACACTTCGTACATTTCCGTTTCGGACACGCCGCCGAGCCGTTGTATGAGTTGGAAGACGGGCGGAATCGGCCAACCGGCTTTGGTAATTCGGGCGGCGGTGCCGGGAGGCAGGATGCGGGGCACGTTGTCCCGGAAACCGCCCCCCGTGATATGCGCGAATCCCTTGATCTTCCGGGGTGCGCCGGGCGCGTTGAAGCGCGGCAGCAACTCGCGGATGGGACGGAGGTAGGAGCGGTGGACCCTCAGCAGTTCGTCCGCGAGGGAGTGGTCCCAAGATTCCGGCCGGTGATCCAGTTCCCAAGAGGAATCTTCGAGCAGGATTTTGCGGGCGAGCGTATATCCGTTGGTGTGCAGGCCGTTCGAGGCGAGTCCGATCAACCGGTCGCCGGGGCGAATGTCGCTTCCGTCCAGGATGGCCTCTTCTTCCACGGCCCCGACGATCGTGCCGTTCAGGTCGTATTCGCCCGTCCGATAAAAACCGGGCATTTGGGCCGTTTCGCCGCCGATGAGCGAACAACCGTTGTGCCGGCAACCTTGGGCGATGCCGCTGACGATCGCTTCGTAGACGTCCGGTTTCAGAATGCCGGTTCCCAGATAGTCCAGGAAGAACAGCGGTTCCGCCCCGGAGACGGCGATGTCGTTGACGCAATGATTGACGAGGTCTTCCCCGATCGTGCCGTGTCGGCCGACGGCGAAAGCCACTTTGAGTTTGGTTCCTACCCCATCCATACTGGAGACCAGCACGGGGCGGCGAAAGCGGCCGGGCGGCAAGCGGAATAAGCCGTTGAAACTGCCGACGTGGTCGATGACTTCAGGGCGGCGCGTGCTTTCCTGCAATTGAGGCAAGCCGGCTTTCAACCTATTTCCCAGGTCGATGTCGACTCCGGAACGGGCGTAGGTTTTCGACGGTTCTTCTGGCGGCTCTTGAGATTTCAAATTGCTGGGGAACGATACCGCGGCGAGCGGCTTGCCGTTGCGGGCCGTGAAGCGAGGTTACTGGAGGTATCCGCCGTTCAACTGGCTGGGGTAGCACGATCCTCGGGAGTTTCCGGGATGCGTTCCTTGCCCTGAGGTTCCTCGGTTTGGGGCGGAGAGGCCGGCGGTTTTTGGGGTTTTTCGCCGGGTGCCTGCCGTTGGGCGCGAAGTTGTCCCGAGGTCACGATATCGCCGTTCGAGAATTCGATGATATACCCGCCGAATATGAGCCAATTCAGATCGTTGATCACCGCGACCTGTGCGGTCGTCAGTTGAATCGGCAGGGTATCCTTGGTTGCCTGCGCAGCTTCGGTGGAAGCCGTTTTCGCTTCCGGGGCGGATGGAGGAGGGGATTGGTCGGGGGCGCTATCCCCGGCCGCTTCTTGCTCGCCGGGTTCCAGGTTTTCGATGATGACTTTCCGGGAGCAGTTTGGCGTTTGCTCGATGAAATCGAGGATGCGTTTGCAGCGGTCCGAAATTTCCGACAAGTTGACGTCGTAGGTTTGGGGGCGGGCGACGGAGACGAAGGTCTTGCCGTCGGCGGCCTTGAAGCAATGCAAGCCGTGCCGGGCGAACAGGGGGCGAAGGGCGACGGCCATCTCTAACGGGTACCGCAGTTGCTCTTCGAGGTGGAACCGGATCAGATTTTGCACTTTCCGGCAGGGATTATTGATGCCCGATTCCGCTTTGAAACTGAGCCGGTCTTTGGAAATCAGGGTGCTCTTGAGGTGTTGTTTTTCGAAGTGAGCGACTAAGGCGTCCCAGGTTTCCAGGACGGTCCCTTCCGTTCCCGGTTCGGCGCGAACCGCGAATTGGCTTTTCCAACTTTGCGATTCGATCCATTCCTTGAGGGTTTCTTCGTCCCGGACGATCTTGATTCGTTTTTTGAAGGTTTCGAAATTGACGTTGGGAAAGCGCGTGGCGTGATGCTTGCGCAACGTCTCGGGATAGTCGTGATGGTTAGGCGGTCCCAGCAGGGCGTTCGACATGCCGCATTGGGCGACGAACGAAAAGTTGCCTTTGGGGGGCGGAACTTGCACTTTTTTCCGTTCGTAAAAGCGGTCGAAAAAATGTTTGAGGACATGGTCGACGGCCTCGTGGCTAGAGACCCAGAGGGATTGATCGAGCAAGCAGAGCCACTGTCGTTTGACCCGTTGTCCTTTGCCGTCGGAGCGGAGCGACGTGACGATGTCGAATCGGTCGGGGCGTTTGAGCACCATGCCGGCGATTTCGAACAGAGAGTAGGCGCGGCCGCGGAGGCGAATCTGCTTGGCCAGCGAGGCCACTCCTTCTGAATCGGGTGCGAAAGACAGGCTCAGTCCGGGATGCGAAGCGATGAATTCATCCTTCGTTAATCGGGGAGCGCTGGATCGGTTCCGCCGCCCTTTGCGGGGTTCCGGTCTGGCCCCGGAGCGTGGTTTGGTTTCGTTTCGCTGGCCGGTGTCCCGCCCTTGGGATATTGTTTTTTGCTTCGAGGAAGCGCGGGGATTTCGAGTCTTGGTGTCGTCCCGTTTCCGTCCTTTGCGGTCGGGGCTGGAATAGGAATATTGGTCGGGTTCTTCCCTTGCCCAGTCGGGAAGGAACGTTAATTCCAGATTCGAGTTTTTCTGAGATTCACTCATTCCATCCCCTGGTTCGGTTAGGAGCGATTTACGAGTCGTTCGCAACGATAGGGTAATATACACCAAATTGCAAGCTTGGGGTAGCGATGCGGTGACAAAATCGGGTGAGCGGCGACGATTCGGAACCGGTGGGCAACTCCGCCTGGCGGGAAAGATGCGCCGCATGCCGGCAGGTTCCGGTTATCGGTCGCTTCGGTCCAGTGCCGGGACGAACGGTGGGGCGGCGGTGGCGGGAACCGAACGGTGAGGCTTCGATGTCAGGAAAGGAAGCGGTGCGCGGCGGTCGCTTGATCGGTCGCTGAACCGGCGATCAAGAGGCGGGGAAAATGCGAGCCGGATTCGAATCGATGATCAGGGATTTCGTCGCGGAATGCCGGCGGGCGCCCCCGAGGGTAAAATCCGCTTGCTTTTCGCGGGCTGATAACGGCTAATGGCCGTTCGGAACTTTAACGGCTAGGCAGATGACTTTTCAGCGGAAGAATCAATGGGTGGCGAATGGCGAACGATCGGCAAACGCTTTCGGGCGTGACGATCGGAGGCCGTGGTTCCGGGGAGTCGCACTGGTGGTAGCGACCTCGGCGGTCGTTGCTTTGACCGGTTGCCTGGCGATCAGTTTCGAGTATTCCGGTTCGAAAAAAGCCGCTACCGCTCCGGCGGAGGAGGAAGGCAAGGCCGCCGAAACCGGAACTGAGGAATCCCGCTAATTTTCGGTTCCGAATCGCGAAGGAACGGACGAACGATCGCTGCCGCCGGGTGGCCGTCAGCGCAAACCTTACCGATGAAACATCAAATCAGTCAGCAGTTCCGCTCGGTCGGCGCCTCGGAATCGGTCGGCACTCCTCGAACAGAACGGAATCTTTCGCGACGCGAGTTTTTGGGCGCGGCAGCGCTGGCGGCCGCATCGACTGCCGGGTGCGTTACGACCGGCACCGGCGGCCGTTCCCCTTCGTCGACCGCAACGAATGCCGCAGCGGTTAAATTAGGAATTTCGACTTATTCTTATTGGCATTTTACGCCGAAGAAATATCCCATCGAACGGGTCATCGACCATGCCGCCGAACTGAACGTCGAAGGGGTGGATATTCTCCACCACCAGATGGAACGGGAAACTCCCGATTATCTCCAGTCGCTCAAACGCCACGCCTTCGTCAACGGCGTCGATCTCATTTCGCTTTCCATTCACCAGGATTTCGTCGATCCCGATCCCGAAGTGCGGCGGCAGCAGATCGAACATACCGTTCATTGCCTGGAATTGGCGCACGAAATGGGTATCCCGTCGATCCGCCTTAATTCGGGACGCTGGAATACGATCAAGTCGTTCGATGATCTGATGGCGGCTCGAGGCGTAGAGCCGGTCCTTCCCGGAGTAACCGAAAACGAAGGTTTCGAGTGGTGCATCGACGCGATCGAGCGTTGCTTGCCGCGGGCCGAATCGTTGGGAGTGGCCATGGCGTTGGAGAATCATTGGGGTTTGACGCGGACGCCCGAGGGGTTGCTGCGGATCGTCGATGCCTTCGATTCCCCTTGGCTCGGCGTGTTGATGGACACGGGCAATTTCCTGGAGGATCCTTACGCCAAGCTGGAAGCCGTCGCTTCCCATACCATCTTCGTGCAAGCCAAGACTTATAACGGCGGCGGCAAGTGGTATACCTTGGATTTGGACTATGTCCGCATTGCCCGCATTCTCCAACGGGTCGGTTATCGGGGTTACGTTTCCTTGGAGATGGAGGGCGAAGAGCCGGCCGAAACGGCCGTTCCCCAAAGTATCGCCATGCTCCGCCAAGCTTTCGGCAGCGTTTGAACTAACGGTAACTCCGGTTACAATTCAGGAACGGAAAGCCTTGACTTTGCGGCGGACGATCCTGCAGGCTGGCCGATGTCGGAACTGGAACCGTCGCCGGATGGAGCGGCGGTAGGAGCGATGAGGCGGGCAACGGAAAATTCGGGAACGAAAGGTCTTGACCTTGCGGCGGACGATCCCGCAGGCTGGCCGGCGTCGGAACTGGAACCGTCGCCGGATGGCGCGGCGACAGGAGCGATGAGGCGGGCAACCGAAAATTCGGGAACGAAAGGCCTTGACTTTGCGCCGGTGGATCCCGCAGGCCGGCCGGCGTCAGAACTGAAACCGTCGCTGAATGGCGCGGCGGCAAGAGCGATGAGGCGGGCAACGGGAAATTGAAACCAATGAATGCATGTATCAAAGGGTTGGTTATAACATTGATTCTTGTGATGTTCGGAGTTGCTTGTGGGAAGCAGGCAACGAATCCGGTGGAAAAGTCGGACCAGGCTTTAATTTCGGAAGTGCAAGAGGCTGTATTACAGCATTATATCGCCCATAATCAATTCTCGAGTAGTGTCGAAGATTTGGTTGCCAAGGGATACTTGCAGGAAGTTCCCGAACTCGAATCTGGGAAAAAGATTATCCTTTATGATGACGGTGCCCTAGGATTTGAATGAACGCAAATACGCCTCGTCGTGAGCAATGTGGAGACCCTCGACACGACAATGGTCGGTGCCGGGATTACCGGATGCACTCATGACCGGGCTGATCGGCAGGTCATGTACCGGATCGTCGAAGCCGGCGGTCGGTGCGATCTGGTCGCTGATACCCGCATCGGCTGCTCTCGCCAGAAAATCGCCCCGGCCTGAATACATTTCGGAGATCGTTGGGCGGCGGCTCGGTAACGCCCTCGCCCTCGTCCTCGACTTTTGGATAGATCTGCTATCTACGGGGCGTCACGGTGAAAGTGGGGGCGACGGCAGGAGCGATGAAACGGACAACGGGAAATTCAGGAATAAAAGCTAAGAGCATCAAAAGGGAACTCACATACGTAGGCAGTTGCTTATTATTATGCAATGGTGCTGTCAGTCAGATTCAGGAGGATGCTAATGTGAATGCTTCTCTAATCGCACAATTTCATCAAAAGAAAGAGGACTTGTATAGCAATATGTCCAAGGCATTTGCAAAGGTCAAGTTGGAATTAGAATCTACCAGAACCTCCCACTAGCAGAATTTCCAGGGCGTTACAGTAGGTCACACGAGATTATCATCGACGTGAATGGAGGAGAATCAAGTTGTTTTTGGTATCAATCGATGAAAAAATGCCGAATTTTACTTTTCTAGTGGTTATAATCAGGAAGTTCCAAGTGAGGAGGATATAGCGGTGACGTTTTGACTATTTTCCTAAAAAAAAACAGTCGGTTTATCGACGTATTAATTTCGGTTAAGTTCGACGCCAGGTCTCAGCTGGTGTCGGGTAGACCTATCGGGGTCGCATTGTTTCCTAAGGCTATGCGATCGTAGAGGGATTGCCAGTTTGGAATGATGAATTCCGTAAACAGACTGCGGATTCGTATTCGAAGATAGCTGAGTTTTTTCGCTTTGGCGAGTGCGGCTTGAAATACTTTGCAGCATCTGAGTTCAATTTGATCAATTAAAAAGGCCAAAAACATTATCATCGCTAAAACGGTTGTCAAATGCTTGTGACCATGGCCATAATTGTGTTCCAAATGATAACCTTGATTTTTCAACGTGTTAAACGTTTCATTTTCCACTTTCCAGCGAGCCCGACCCGCACGCATCAAACGCTCTAAGGTGTCTGGGGTTACGGATAAGGCCGTGATCCAACAATTATAATATCTCACCTTCCCCGTCTCATCGACTTCTCGGTATTCAATGAGATTGACCTTGAGATAGTCCCAGGAGTCGTTCAGGCTCACATCTTCCAAGTAGCGGAACTCATGCCGAATATTCTGCTTGTCGATGATCACATGTAGTTTGACTTGGGAACTGGCGTCCAGTTTTTCGAATAATTTCGTGAGCTTTTTGCGCTTGGCCACAATGAGATATTCCATATCGTAATCCCGCAACAGTTCAATCACTGGGCCGGCGGTATAAAGCCCATCCAGCAGCACGATGATCTTCATATGGGGGTGTTCGCGACGTAAATCAGCGAGGAGTCTTTTGATCGCATTGAGTTCACAGTCGTTTTTGTTCGTGCCGTCTTGTTGCTGGATCGGTTCGGGTGCCAGAGGAATCACTTGTTTTTGCGCCGGATGGACGATGACCGCGGCTAATAACTGATGAATAAAACTGATTTTGCCACTCCGGTGTTCGATTTGGCAACAGTTATCGCAGTGGACGGATTCCGAATGAAACACTCCCGTGCCGTCAATACTAATCAAATACGACCCATCCAGATACCGATAGGCTTCTAACATCTTTCCTCGTTGCATCAAGGCCAGCAGGGCTTTGAAAACGGGGCGTAGCTGAGCGGGTTCCAGCAAGTCGAGAACCTTCCGCATGGCCGTGTCGCAAGGCACCTTAAGGACCCCGAAAGCCGCTCCATATTGGCGCGAATCGTGTCGTTTTGGCGAGTGTCCCGATCGAATTTCAAAAGAGACTTATATTTGAGTTTAAACAAGGCCAAAGCCGACATCAAATAATCGGTCAGCGTGAATTCGTGGGGTTGAACTGGCGATTTGATTTTATCGAATTGTGCTTTCGCCAGTTTCAGCATGCTTTCGACATTCAAATGTTTCCGGAAACCAGGGATCCAAGACATTTTCGTTCTTCAGGTGACCGACCGAAATCGAATTTCCGGTCTGAGATTGCAGATTGAGGCACTCCACCTGACTCGCGGTCAGATTCCGTAGGCTACGGCTCGAACTAGGGCACACCGGACGTTACCATACCACATCTTGGGGCGTTTCGCTGAATTTTTTGAAAAAAAGTTTACGAAAGGCGATGACAGAATCCCCCTAAAACAATGCCTTTAAGGGGCTAGTGGGAGTTGCTGAGAATCTACGCATGTAGGAAGTACCTATCGTGACGCACCCGACAAAGAGGTTGTTTGGGTGGAACACGGAAAATTCAGAACCAAGAGCTACGTGCATCATGATGGGGAGCTAATAGAATATGATAATTCCTTCGATGGGAAGAAATATTATGACGGTGAGCAAGATGAAAAGGAAGTTATGCAACCAGCAATAATTGCTATCTAGTGTCAAGTCCAAAAGTCAAAATCCATAGTTGATTTCTTTAAAAACTAAAAAAAATAATTTCAAATTAGATCGAAATAAGTGGTTAAATCGACATATTTATCTTAAATTGTATTTTTTTGATCTTTTACAGAATTCAAGACGCACCCCTCCCATTCTTGACATTGATTTGGCGATTTAGTTAAGCCGCTTTCGGACGAACCAATGGCTTGGAGAGACGCTGCAGCTCCTTGTTTCGAACGAGGCTGCCAAGGCGACAACAATTGGCACAGAGAACGGCTAGAGCTACGGTGCGTTTGAATCCGTCTGAGCCGTAGGAGTAGACTCGATTGAGGCCTCGGTGTTCCAAATGGTTGATGGCTGATTCGACAGCGGGATGTTGCTTCCGGGTGGTTTTGAAAGCCTCGGTAGTCTCGCGTTCTTGCTCCTTTTTGGTAAGTTTCCCTTTTTTAGGCAAGGTTACTTCTGGAACCATCTCACGGCAGCAATTCCCACTGAAGTCAGGCCAGATAGTAATTGTGTGAAATTTATTTATAAATATGTTAAATACGCTCGAAAAACGGATTTTCAAGACTGATTTCAGATAAAATTTCGTTTTTTCCCTTGATCAGGTGATTTATTTTGCGTTTCGCCCGATAGATGAACGAGGTCAGAACGCACCACTCCGAGCTCGATCTAAATCGAGTTTTTTTTGAGGTCGCCGACTAGCGATCTCGGTCAGAATATCGCCGACTAGGTGGGGGCAGCAGGTTTAGGCACGAAGTCGAGCATCCCATACCCGAGTAACTGGTAGAGGTGGTTCCAATCCTTGAGACGATGCATGCGAAGATGGCATCTGATTTCTACCCAGACTTCCTGGAGCGATCCGATCATCTGAGGCGCCCGTTTAAAGAGAGAGCAGGCGATCAGTTCCATTTGATCTACCAGCACCGCCAGCATCATCAAAAACAGAAAAACCGTGGCGAGATGTTCTTTTCCGTGGCCATAATTGTGCTCCAACTGGTACCCGCGATTTTTCAAACTATTAAACGTATCCTCGATTTGCCACCGGCTGCGACCGGCCCGCGCTATTTTTTGAACGTTGGAGTCATTGATTTCCCAATCCGTGACCCAAGAAAAAATCGCCGGCTTTTCACCCGGAGCTTCGATTTCGCACCATAAATAATTAATTTTAAAATCAGGATTTTCTTGGTTCAGCGGTTGTTGATTCACCCAGATGTACGTATACTTGACGCCAGCTTGGTCCCAACATACGAACCGGTGGGATTCACCGGTCTCATCCGCTTTCACAAATAGCTCGAATAAATGTTCGTGATTGCTTGGTCTGGCGACGATGATAAAGGACATTCGATACCGTTTCAGGAGCTTGATAAACGGGGCGTTGGAATGAAGCCCATCGGCCAATACGACGATCTTCAGGCGGGGATGTTCCCGATGAAGCCTGGTGACCAGCCGCCGGATGGCTCGGCTCTCGCAATCGTTGATGAGCCATTGATTGGTGTTTTCCCATCGGTAACGGTCAATATACCGGCATTGAAAGTCGGTGAGTTCCTCGTCCTCCGAGCCCACCTCCGGGTCGGCTTCCGAGCCGATTAATTGCTTGCTGACCGGCTCCGGTGCCAGCGGAATAACCTCCGGCTGGTCCGGATGAACCACGGCGGCTCCCACGGCTTGATGGTAATAGGTGATCGCACCGTTTTCGTGTTGTTTTTGACAGCAGTGTTCACAGTGAAGATGGTTGGAAGAGAAAACCCCGGTGCCGTCTATCGACACGAGATAGTGCTTGTCTTCCCACCAATATCGCTTCAACACTCCGTTTCGTTGTAACATCCGAAACAGTTCCAGGAACGCGGATCGAAGATGAATGGGATTGATCCGATCCAGGAATTTGCGTAATCCCGAATCAGAAGGCACTCGTTTGATGCGATACAGTCGGCGCAAGTTAGCCCGGGTTCTTCGGCTCGTCACCTTTCGTTTCCGACCTCGAGTGGCTTCGTCAAAGCCCAGTAACGAGGAAAATTTCTGCTGCAACGCCGCAAACGCGCTCATCAAATGGTCGGTGACCTCGAACCTGCTTTTGCGGCAGGGGCGGGGAACGAGGCGAAAACACCCCCAAATCCTCCCAATGATATTGGGTTTGAGTAACTTTTTGCGAAATTTCACCAGGGAAAACCTTTCGTTGAATGATTGTGAGGATCGGCTTGTTCCACGACGGATCAGGCCGGTCGGCACGCCGAACGGAATCAAAACATGGGACGGACACTGAGACCCCGGCAGATCGCAGCCTCCTGAGTTCGAGAACAACTCGAGATCCTCTCGGATGGCTTTTCTGGCCGGAAAATACGTCGGGAGAACGGGTTAAGACGAATTTCGGCACCCGATCCAGGGCCCAAAAGCGTCAAATCACGTTTTGGTCAGGAAAAGATACGAAAAAACAGCGATTACAACGAAACCACCATTAATGTAGCATAGTTTTGGAAGAAATGATGAAAATATTTAAAGAAATCAGCGCGAAAACCCGATTGAGAAAACCCTTGTTTTTACTGGATTTTCTTCTTCAGTGGGAATTGCTGATCTCACGGAGTTTCTCCTGATTAAGTGGATTATGAAACCCTTTGTCGAAACTGCAACTGAACAAGTCTGGAAATAGTTTTTTGGTCTCCTCGAGGATCGGGATGGCCACGTGCACATCCTCTTCTTGCCACATGACCCGATAAGTCAAAACAAATTGGTGTTGATCTTCCACGATGCAAACGGGCACCCCGAGTTCTACCGGTTTGCCTGCCTTTCCTTTCTGGATCCACCGCGTATGAGGTTCGAATACGGAATAGATCTTTTCGTCCGCCGGAATAGTTTCTCCTTGTAGAATTCGCCGATCCGCTTGTCGCGACAAGAGACGACCGCATTTCAAAAAACCTTGGATTTGCCGGTGTTTTTTCGCCTTGATCTTCTTTTTCTCCCTCAGCCGATCCCACGACGCACTGGCTCGCTCCAGGATGTGGTCGCAGGCCTTCAGATAAGCCTGGACCTGGTCGAGACGGCGGTTCGCCAGCTGAGCGGTGCGAACGGAAAAAAACAATTTCCGAATCTTCTTCAGCCAATGGTGACTTTGCCTCCACCCCTTCAGGTTCCGTTTTTTGCATTCACGAATCAGAGTTCGAATGCAATCATAGAGCAAATTGAGATCGGTGGGATAATGGACATCCGTTTCCACCACGAACGAATCGCAACGCGTTTTGAGTTGGTCCCCTTCTTGATGCCCCGCAACCTGCTGCCCATGCTTGACGATCAGCAAGTTGATTTCCTCAATCAATTCGGGAGTCAAGAGATTGACGTTTTGAATCACGGTGGTTCGTTTATATTCTCCCCCCGGTTCGAAATCACCATGGCCTAAGACAAATCGCAACTGCTTATGATAATTAGTGTCTGGTCCAAAAGGGACAATTTTCAATAAATCCTGCATTTCAAGCGGTTTTTTTGTAACATTTTGTTCGATTTATTTGTCTAACATTCGAGTCGGAACTTTGATTTTTACCTGAAAAATGGACTTTCAGCGTCCTTGAGACCAATCGTCAGCGTCTTTGAGACTAATCTTCGATTTCTAACATGAGAATCTTCAGAACCACTCAACCCGCATTTCAACCAGTACCCTTCGAGGAAATTAAGTTCGACCCCACGCAACGTGATGGCGTCGTTCGAATCTTGATTGGGCTACAGAGTGTTTATGGTAACGAATCATTATGGCTCCAGATACAGCAGCTGCTGGAAAATCATTTTCAACAGTTCGGCGACCAAGGATTCGGTCGTCCAGGCATGAGTGCTTGGACGATTCTAGTTCTGGCTCTCATCAAACACAGTTTAAGATGCAATTACGATCTTTTGCTAACCCTCGCTAATTATCATAAGCAGTTGCGATTTGTCTTAGGCCATGGTGATTTCGAACCGGGGGGAGAATATAAACGAACCACCGTGATTCAAAACGTCAATCTCTTGACTCCCGAATTGATTGAGGAAATCAACTTGCTGATCGTCAAGCATGGTCAGCAGGTTGCGGGGCATCAAGAAGGAGACCAACTCAAAACGCGTTGCGATTCGTTCGTGGTGGAAACGGATGTCCATTATCCCACCGATCTCAATTTGCTCTATGATTGCATTCGAACTCTGATTCGTGAATGCAAAAAACGGAACCTGAAGGGGTGGAGGCAAAGTCACCATTGGCTGAAGAAGATTCGGAAATTGTTTTTTTCCGTTCGCACCGCTCAGCTGGCGAACCGCCGTCTCGACCAGGTCCAGGCTTATCTGAAGGCCTGCGACCAAATCCTGGAGCGAGCCAGTGCGTCGTGGGATCGGCTGAGGGAGAAAAAGAAGATCAAGGCGAAAAAACACCAGCAAATCCAAGGTTTTTTGAAATTCGGTCGTCTCTTGTCGCGTCAAGCGGATCGGCGAATTCTACAAGGAGAAACCATTCCGGCGGACGAAAAGATCTATTCCGTATTCGAACCTCATACGCGGTGGATCCAGAAAGGAAAGGCAGGCAAACCGGTAGAACTCGGGGTGCCCGTTTGCATCGTGGAAGATCAACACCAATTTGTTTTGACTTATCGGGTCATGTGGCAAGAAGAGGATGTGCACGTGGCCATCCCGATCCTCGAGGAGACCAAAAAACTATTTCCAGACTTGTTCAGTTGCAGTTTCGACAAAGGGTTTCATAATCCACCTAATCAGGAGAAACTCCGGGAGATGGTTCCAGAAGTAACCTTGCCCAAAAAAGGGAAACTTACCAAAAAGGAGCAAGAACGCGAGACTACCGAGGCTTTCAAAATCGCCCGGAAGCAACATCCCGCTGTCGAATCAGCCATCAACCATTTGGAACACCGAGGCCTCAATCGAGTCTACTCCTACGGCTCAGACGGATTCAAACGCACCGTAGCTCTAGCCGTTCTCTGTGCCAATTGTTGTCGCCTTGGCAGCCTCGTTCGAAACAAGGAGCTGCAGCGTCTCTCCAAGCCATTGGTTCGTCCGAAAGCGGCTTAACTAAATCGCCAAATCAATGTCAAGAATGGGAGAGGTGCGTCTTGAATTCTGTAAAAGATCAAAAAAAAATCGTTTTAAGATAAATATGTCGATTTAACCACTTATTTCGATCTAATTTGAAATTATTTTTTTAGTTTTTAAAGAAATCAACTATGGATTTTGACTTTTGGACTAGACACTAATTAGCGAGGGTTAGCAAAAGATCGTAATTGCATCTTAAACTGTGCTTGATGAGAGCCAGAACTGGAATCGTCCAAGCACTCATGCCTGGACGACCGAATCCTTGGTCGCCGAACTGTTGAAAATGATTTTCCAGCAGCTGCTGTATCTGGAGCCATAATGATTCGTTACCATAAACACTCTGTAGCCCAATCAAGATTCGAACGACGCCATCACGTTGCGTGGGGTCGAACTTAATTTCCTCGAAGGGTACGGGTTGAAATGCGGGTTGAGTGGTTCTGAAGATTCTCATGTTAGGAATCGAAGATTAGTCTCAAAGATGCTGACAATTGGTCTCAAGGACGCTGAAAGTCCGTTTTCAGGTAAAAATCAAGGTTCCGACTCGAATCTTAGACAAATAAATCGAACAAAATGTTACAAAAAAAACCGCTTGAAATGCAGGATTTATTGAAAAATCGTCCCTTTTGGACCAGACACTAGTTAATCGTTGGCATGTAAAATACGGGTCAATAAGTCTATTACATGAAGATTTGCATAAAAGATACAGACACATTCATGCTGTGGATTCTACAGGGTTTTGGTATATTATGGAGGCTAGAGCAGAAGAAGGCGACAATTGGCGTGAAGATCCATTTAACCAGAACTATTTTGTAACTGCCTACGTATGGGATGCCTTTTTTTGACAAGAATGACCCATTAGTTCGTGAGTGCCGGTTCAACCCTGGCAATGTTAGGCGGCCTGCAACTTAACGGCCAGTTCTTGTGCGGAAAGTGCCAGAGTTTGGATGATTTCCCACCCTCTTTTTTTGGCAGTGCTGATGACGCTGTACAGAGCGACGAAATCTCGAGCGCCTGCTTCGGTGCGAAAGCATCCGAAGATTTTCATGCAGAGTTTCATCATTCTCAAGTCGCGTTCGGCCAAATTGTTGGTAAAAGGGATGCTCCAATCCCTCACAAACCGAAGGAAATCCTCTTTTTTATCCTGGAGCCGTAACGCTAGATTATGACCGGGGCGTCGTTTCTTCCTGCCGCGCTTATCAATCATTGCAAAAGTAATGTCATGTAATTATATATCGAGTATCATCCAATTTAAAGTATGATTGGACCATTCCCATTTTCTTTTGGATGGATTGCATAATGTTTTGAATTTTCTGTTGCATCGTCTTTTTGTTGGGTATCATTATTTTAGCTAATCTTTGCTTTAAATGGTTCCAAACCTGCTCATCGGGATTTAATTCAGGGCTGTATGGAGGAAGATATTTCATTTCAATACTATCGTTTTCGGCTACGAACTCTTGGGTATAATCTGCTGTATGATAGCTGGCGTTATCACAAACAACAATTATTTTCCGTCCCACATCCTTAGAGAGTTTCGATAAGAACTCACAAAAACGCTGGGCATTCATTTTTCCTTTGAAAATGTTAAATATCATCCGCCCGTCAGCGGATATGGCTGAAACTAGTTTAATCGAATAGCGATCCCCGGCATCTCGAACTACCGGCGTGACACCGATTCGAGACCAAGTGGTTCCTCGATGATAATCAGCTCGGACTGACGCTTCATCCAAAAAGAGAATTAGGGCATTCTCTTGCTCAGCTCGTTGTTTCAAGCCTGGAAACATCTCCAGATACCGTTTGATTTTCTTCTGGTTTTGTTTGTAAGACTTGTGGATGGGGCGCTGGGGAGTTAATCCCATAGAATGAAGCAATCGACTGATGGTGGAAACGTGAACCGACACCCCGAATTGTTGTTTCAATAACACTTGCATGGTTTTGAGACTCCACAGGCAAAAGTCGAATTGAAATTGCTTGGGATTTCCCATAGTCACCGCGTTGTATAACCATTGAGCCATTTCTTCTGTAATCTTACGGGGACGTCCTGATTTAGGATTGTCTTTAAGTCCTTCGTAACTCCCAGTCGAAAACCAAACGAGCCAGCGAAATACTGTGCGTGCAGACATACCCATTACACTGACAACTTCAGCTACGGTTGAGCCATTTTTAACAGCTTCTACCGCAGTTGTTCGTAGTTCATAGGTATAGTGATTACGAGAAGATTGAGTTGGTTTATCGTTCACGTCTTTATAGACATTCTCAATACAAAAAACGTTGCAAAAAAAATAAATATTTTTCATTTTTCGGATTAATAAATTCCTGATCAATTATGACATTACTTTTGCAAAGATTGATAGCACGGTTCGAGCGTTTCCGCAAGGAAAATTGAATATCGGATACGTAGGCAGTTACACTATTTTATATATAGTGTCTGCCAGAAAACCCCCTTATTTTTCGGTGTCACTCCATAGTTCCCCATGACACTTTGAGCAAATTGTGCCTCGAATAGTGCTAATCCGGGATTCCGACCTAGGTCTGGGGCTTGATATGGCCCCAAATCGGCGTTGGAACAGGCCCTGTCATATCATATGAGCACAAGCTTCCCTTACCCACTCTGGAGCGGAGTGTTTTTTATAAATCCCTCGTGGGGGTCAGGCCGCTAGACGCTTTCGTTTCTGAGCCTTGATTGTGTTCGCACGCAGCACTTGGCCCAATCGGTGTATATTGGCCCCCAGAATTGACAAGGAAACGCTTCTGTCGAACCCATCCGCACCGTGAGCATAAACCCGGTCAAGGCCATGATGCTCAAGATGGTTGATTGCCGATTCAACAGCCGGGTGCTGTTTCCTCATCGCCTTGAATTCGGGATCCTCCTCGCGAGCCGTATCAGATTTGCTCTTGCGGCCTTTCTTGGGAAGAGCAGCATGATCCAGAAGCTCGTCAAGCTGTTCCCTGTTCTTGGGGTTATGGAATCCGCGATCAAAACTGCACGGGCGCCGATTCGGGAACTTTTCCTGCGCCGTCTTGACGATATCGACGGCCACATCCACATCTTGTTCATTCCACATCACAAGGTGATGGAGAACGAACTGATGCTGATCCTGAATCAGGCATACCGGCACCCCCAATTCCACCGGGCATCCCGCCTTGCCTTTGGCGATCCAACGGGTGTGGGTCTCGAAGATGGAGAAGACCTTCTCCTCATGCGGTATCGTCTCTCCCTTGAGTAAGGGCACTCGCATTAATAACATACTTGTTCAAATGATTAAATCTATTGTCAGAATTTCATTTTGACATGTCGATTGACGGATAATCTCTCTGGTGATTTAATAACTGATTTTGATGGTTTATTTAGAGCTGGAAGTTATCAACCCATTTAGGTCGATTCTATGGTTTTGGGGAGGCTTGATGACGGAAATCTTTAGTTTTCAATCCTCTGGCAATCAATGCATTGGAATTAATTACTTTTAAAAGTTGAAAAAATGAAATATGTATGGTATGATTAAGCGTGAGCGATCAGGTTGCCGTTATCAGAAAAAAATATCTGAGCTTGGAACCCATCTTCCAAGAATTGACTAATCGTCATTGGCTAGCATCCGAGGCAATAGCCATTGGTAGGGGTGGAATAAAAATAGTTCACGAAGCTACGGGTGCTAGCTGCACTACGATTCGATCGGGAATTAATGAATTGAAAACGGAAGCAATCCCTAATAAAAATCGCCAAAGGAAAGCTGGAGGGGGACGGAAATCAATAACCGAACACGATAAGACTCTTTTGTCAGATCTGGATAAACTTATCGAACCCGAGACTCGAGGTGATCCTGAAAATCCGTTGCGTTGGACCTGCAAAAGTGCTGAACAAATCAAAACCACATTAAATGAAATGGGACATCAAATAAGTGAACGCACCGTAAATAATTTGCTCCATGAAATGGGATACAGCCTTCAAGGCAATCAGAAAACCCTAGAAGGCAAACAGCATCCCGATCGAAACCAGCAATTTCGACATATGGAACGGAAATCCCGGAAATTCTTGAAGAAAAACCAACCAGTGATTTCGGTTGACACGAAAAAAAAGGAACTGGTGGGACAGCACAAAAATATGGGGAACGAATGGCATCCGAAAGGAAATCCCGAACTAGTCAAAGTGCATGATTTCCCCGATCCAAATCTACCGAAAGCAAGTCCATATGGCGTGTATGATCTGAGCACCAATACGGGTTGGGTAAGTGTAGGCACTGACCACGATACTGCGGAATTTGCGGTAGAAACTATTCGTCGATGGTGGCTATCAATGGGACGAAAAAATCATCCCAATGCCAAGAAGCTATTAATTATGGCTGATGGAGGTGGTTCAAATGGTAGTCGTAATAAATTATGGAAAACCGAGTTACAAAAACTGGCAGATGAACTTAATATGGAAATATCAGTTTGTCATTTTCCTCCGGGTACGAGCAAGTGGAATAAAATTGAACATCGAATGTTTTCATGCATTTCGATGAATTGGCGGGGACGCCCATTAACCAATTATGAAACCATAGTTAATTTGATTAGCAACACAACAACTAAAAATGGGTTGAAAATAAATTGCATGTTAGATAAATCCAAATATCAGACTGGCATAAAAATTACTGATGAACAAATGCAAAATTTGCGCTTAACTAAAAAAAAGTTTCATGGTGAATGGAATTATAAATTAAAGCCCCATGAATGTAAATAATACGTTTGATACGCACACAAAAAAACGACAGTTTAATTATGCGAGAACCCTAACCGCCGCTCCACTTGGTCCATCTGACGCTTGGCATGGACCATGTAGTCCCGGCAATCCTGGATGATCCTGGCGTCAGTCCCTGCTTCCCTCATGCTTTCGAAGCTCTCTTCCGCCCTCTCCACCAAGCGATGACAGTAGGCGAGATACTTCTTCACCCGCTTGGGATGCTTCGCCGCAAGGCGACTCGATCGGATCCGGTTGAACAGATTCTTCACCTGGCTCAGCAGCTTCTTCCACTGACGCCATCCCTTCACTTTTCGAGATGCCGCCTCCGGACCGATCACACTCAACAGGCACCTCATAGCGTCCCACAGCAGCGAGGTGTCGGTCGGGAAGTGCACATCGGTCTCAACGACAAATGAATCGTATCGACCGCGCCGAGTCAACTCGGACGGTTCCTTATTCTTGTCATTCCTGATGTTCTTGCCATTCTTCCGGGACTTCCGTCGTTTTTTCTTTCCGACCAGTTTGTGGCCACACTCAACCACGATCCGGTTGATCTTGTCCAACAACTAGGGCGTCAGCAGATTCACATTGTCGATCAGACGCTGAAGGCCGTAGCGGGATTTATCGAGCTCGCTATAACCCAGCATGGCCCGAACGGATTCATGGCGGTCGGTCAGTTCCTTGAGCCGGTCGAAATCACAGTTCAAGCCCTGCTTCAGAATTCCCAGGACCAGAATATTCCACAATTCCATCCCAGGACGACCGACATCATGACTGCTATCCTGAAGAATGTGAGTCTGGAGCAGACCTGTGATTTGGTTGAAGGCAGATTTGTCCTGATAGAGATTCTGTAGCCCGAGAAGAATGGCGGGGATGTCGTCGCGCGAGTTGACGTCGAGATCGATCTTTTCGATCGGTGTCTGCCCCAACTTCAGCTGCTGTTTGATCACTTGTCGCATAGGTTCATACCCAAGTAGTCCTGACAAAAACTGGCGAAGATCAGGCCAATTGCCCTGTTCCGGGAGGAATCCTGCCGAAAAGGGACCATCTTCGCAAGCCAATTCGCACGATTATGCCCAGTATTCAATGAGTTTGGGGTTTTCGGGCAGACACTATCTACTGGCGCTGCTCGACGACGCGACTCGGGTCATTCCCTATGCCGAGTTTGCGTTTTGCGAGAAGACCCTGAACTTCCTGCCCGTGCTCAAAACCGCGATCGCGCAGCGCGGCATTCCCGAGCGACTGTATGTCGATAACGGAGCCTGCTATCGAGACCTGGAATTGATGAAGGTGGCGGCCAACGTCAAATTCCACGTGATTCACGCTACCGCGAGGGCACCCGAGGGGAAGGGCAAAATCGAACGATTTTTTCGGACGGTCCGGGAACAGTTTCTACTCGTTTTCGAAGAACAGAAACCGGCTTCCCTGCAAGAACTTAATGATCGCCTGCATCGCTGGATCGAGGATGAATATCATCAAACCCCTCACCGTGGGATCGACAACGAAACGCCGCTGTCCCAATGGAGTCGATCGATGGATCGGCTGCGCCTTGCCGAAAGCTAGGATTGGCTCGATCGAAAGTTCTTGTACCAAGCCTTTCGCAAGGTCAAAAGAGATCGCACAGTTTCCCTCGATACCCGCCTTTACGAAGTCGACGGCGCACTGATCGGCAAAACCGTCGAGCTTCGCTATGATCCCACCGATGGCGATCGTTCGCTCGCCGTTTTCTATCAGGGGCAGGAGTACGGCCCGGGACAGCCGGTCGATCTCGTAGCTAACGCTCGAGCCAAGCGGCAACGCCCTCCATCCTCAGCCTCGTCGGACTCTCCATCGAAATCCGGCGACCGGGAAAAATCTCTGCCCCCTCAGGCCACTCCCTCGGCTGAAGTCCGGGACCAACGACCACCGTCGCGTCGCGGAATCCCCTTCAGCGATCCACCGCCCATGAACCGTCGGCAACCGGAACCTGATCCCTCGGCTGCCCCTCCGGCTATGCCCCGGGCCCGGGGACGAAAATCACGAGGCAAAATTCAATTGAGTGATTCGGCATCCACGAACCCTTCCTGAGGTACGAATCTTTCTTCGGACTTGATTTTTTGCCTTTCGAATCTTCGATTCAGGCCCTCCAGGCGTTTCCGAGCCGTGCCTTGCTCGAAACGACCACGCGGCTCGAGCACTTGGTAAAACGACGAGGCGTCGGATTGATCACGGGGGAAACCGGCAGCGGCAAAACCATCGCCTGCCGGGTTGTCGTCGATCGTCTTTCTCCCGATTGGCATCCGGTGTTCTACGTCGCCTTTTCCACCGGCTCGAGCTTGGACACTCTCAACGCCATTGCCCGACAATTCGCCTTGCCGAAATACTATCGTCGGGCCGACGCCTGGACTGCGGTGCAACGGCAGATTACCAAAATGGTGATCGAAAAACAGCAGCACCCCGTCCTCATCGTCGACGAAGCTTACTTTTTGAGCGACCGCGTGCTCGACGATTTGCGCTTGCTGCTCAATTTCGGGATGGACGACCAACCCCGGCTGACCTTGATCTTGGTCGGCCTTTCCGAACTGGATCGCCGACTCGCCCTGGCGGCGCACCAATCCCTTCGGCATCGACTCGTCCTCCGGTATCAGGTGGCTCGCCTCCAAGTCTAAGAGATCGAACCTTATCTCTCCCATCGACTCGCTTTGGCCGGAGTTCCTCGATCAGACCTCTTCTTCGATGCGAAAGCCCTGGATACTCTTCGGCTGATTTCCGAAGGAATCCCACGACTGGTGAACCACCTCGCCCATTTCGCGTTGGTAGCCGCCGCTCGTCAACAAGCTCAACCCGTTACCAGCCAACATGTCGAACTCGCGGCCGAAGAACTCGGAATCTGACCCTAACCATGCCTCAGTCACCACAGTTCCCTGACCTGGCTTTGCTGCGGCAACTCCCGCCCGTTCCCTTGGCGATCTGGCTTGGTTACCGCCAGGATCCCGAAGATCCACGGCGGTGGAAACGTGACGACTCGATCCTCAGTATCAACCACGGAAAATTTTTCGATCACTTGACCCACACCGGCGGTTATGGAGTCATTGATCTGGTCGCCCACGCCCGCTCTTGTTCCGATCGCGAAGCCATTCGGTTGCTCGCAAATCCTCCCGACGATCGATCGGTGCCGCCTTCCCCGATTCAGGCACTCGCCGAGCACCCTCACCACCCAGCTAATTGGCCCGTAGTGAGAGATTACTTGACCTCGGTTCGTGGCCTCCCCGGTGGCCTCGTCGACCGATGCCGTCAACTAGGCTTAATCCAAGCCGACTATCGCCGCAATGCTCTCTTCTTAGGCACGGATGCCTACCGCCGACCCACCGGAGCTGAATTGGTCGGAACCTTTCTACGTCCCGGCGGCAGTCGATTCCGAGCTCTGACCCGGGGCTCGCGCAAGACTCAAGGCAGTTTATGGTTGCCCGTGGACCAAGCCCAACCGGACACCGTTATCCTCACCGAAAGTGCCATCGATACCCTTTCCGCCTGGTGCTCGCTCCCCGAACTGCGAAGCAGCGGAACGGTCTTCGTTTCCTCCGCCGGGACGACTCCCCAACTCCCCCAATGGCTCTGGCGTTGGAACTTGCAGCGGATCCTTTGCGCTTTCGACGCCGATGCCAGTGGCGATCATTCCGCCGCTCGATTATTGCAGCGTCATCCCAATGCCCAACGCTTGAGGCCTCCTGGGGCTAAAGACTGGAACGACCTGCTGCGAAACCATTAATCCGTTCCTCGAACCCCAACCTGATTTTCTTTTCCAAGCAGTCAATTTGTAACATCTTTGCCCGCTGAGAATCGGTCGTCACTTGTCGCTGCCCATCCCCAAATAACTCACGGATTAATGTGAAAAATTTCACCCGAAATAACGTGGCGAATAACACTGGCCGGCGTCGGAAGTAGAACCGTCGCCGGATGGCGCGGCGGCAGGAGCGATGAGACGGGCAACGGAAAATTCAGGAACGAAAAGCCTTGATTTTTCGGCGAACGATCCCGTGGGCTCGCTGGCGTCGGAACTGGAACCGTCGCCGGATGACGCGATGGCAGGAGCGATGAGACGGGCAACGGGAAATTCAGGAACGGAAAGCCTTGACTTTGTGGCGGACGATCCCGCAGGCTGGTCGGCATCAGAACTGGAACCGTCGCCGGATGACGCGATGGCAGGAGCGATGAGATGGGCAACGGGAAATTCAGGAACGGACAGCCTTGACTTTGCGGCGGACGATCCCGCAGGCTGGTCGGCGTCGGAACTGGAACCGTCGCCGGATGGCGCGGCGGCAGGAGCGATGAGACGGGCAACGGAAAATTTAGGAACGAAAAGCCTTGATTTTTCGGCGAACGATCCCGTGGGCTCGCCGGCGTCGGAACTGGAACCGAACCGTCGCCGGATGACGCGATGGCAGGAGCGATGAGACGGGCAACGGGAAATTTAGGAACGGACAGCCTTGACTTTGTGGCGGACGATCCCGCAGGCTGGTCGGCGTCAGAACTGGAACCGTCGCCGGATGACGCGATGGCAGGAGCGATGAGACGGGCAACGGGAAATTCAGGAACGGAAAGCCTTGACTTTGCGGCGGACGATCCCGCAGGCTGGTCGGCGTCAGAACTGGAACCGTCGCCGGATGGCGCGGCGGCAGGAGCGATGAGACGGGCAACGGAAAATTCAGGAACGAAAAGCCTTGATTTTTCGGCGAACGATCCCGTAGGCTCGCCGGCGTCGGATCTGGAACCGTCGCCGGATGACGCGATGGCAGGAGCGATGAGACGGGCAACGGAAAATTCAGGAATGAAAACTGTCGGCATCAAAAGACAGCTCACATACGCAGGCTGTTACCTTTCCGCAGGATTTACACCGATAAACCCCGCACTTTCCGTCAGGATATCGTTCTGCCAGTGTCGTAATGCGGACAGCTCGCGCGGTATGCATACCCAGTTCGATTATGGTCAACGAGGCTTTTACCTTCCCGACTGGTTTAACAGAACATTTCCTGCTTCTCTACGCTGTGACGGCGTCAGATTGTCGGTGTGCGACAACTACAAAGGCCTACGATTCGCTAATTAAATGAAACCAATGAATGCATTTATCAAAGTGTTGGTTGTAACATTGATTCTTGTGATGTACGGAGTTGCTTGTGGGAAGCAGGCAACGAATCCGGTGGAAAAGTCGGACGAGGCTTTAATTGAGGAAGTGAAGGATGCTGTATTACAGCGTTTTATCGAACATAATCAATTTCCGAGTAATGTCGAAGATTTGGTTGCCGAGGGATACTTGCAGGAAGTTCCCGAGCTCGAATCTGGAAAAAAGATCACTATTATGTATAACGGTGCCCTGACGATAAAATGAACGCAATTGTGATTTATACAATCCATATTTCGATTTCCCAATGGGTTACATATTAAATGTGCCACTTTTAATTTTCATATCGCTATTTGTTCAATATATCATTAGGATACTTCTTGATTATGGGAATATGTATTCCGTTTCTTGTTGGCAAATATACATCAAGACATCAGTTGCACAGGAGAGCAGCCACGTTAGGTAATGATCAGGATGACTAATCCCAGTAGAGTGTGGATGTTATTGGCATCGTTATTATTCTGTAATGGCGCTATTAGTCAGATTCAGGAGGATTCTGATGCGAGTACTTCTCTAATCGCACAGTTTCATCAAGAGATAAAAGTCTTGCATAGCGACATGTCCAAGGCATTTTCAGATGTCAAGTTGGAATTTGAAATAACGCGCGTAGCTGATACCTATTATGACGCACCCGACAAAGTTGTTGTTTGGGTGGAACACGGAAAATTCAAAGTCGAGCACTTGCAACATGTTGATGGAGAGATAAAACAATATGATGATTCCTTCGATGGGAAGAAATTTTATGCTGGTTCTCAAGATGAAAAGGAAGTTCTGCAACCAGCAGTAATAAGAATCCATGACCCTTTCAGTAACACAAACGTGAGGTCTGGAAAGTTTTATCTAATTAATTCTCATGATTTTTTGAGCTATGCAGGTGTGCACGTCCCTGAAAATGGTGCATATATGCGACACTTCCCATATTTTGGTTCTCGCCTAGAACACCTGCTAAAAAAAGGAGAATCTGTTAGTGTATATGAATCGGACGGTAATATAATAGTGAAATGCGTGGTGCCGGATTATTTTATGCAATACATAAACGAAGACCGTGAATATTACGAAAAGCGTGGATGGTCTTCTGCAAGCCCAATAAACGATAGGAAAGCAGCGCCTAAACGTAAAATAGAAATGCATATGGATCCAGACTATAGGTTTGCACCCGTATATATGATAGAAAATCATAGGGACGGAAGAAGAACGACAGAAGTGCGTGCTAAAGATTGGAAGCACTATAAGGAATACGATATATGGATTCCAAGTAATTTGGTCATAGACTCAGTGTATGAGTCAGATATGTCCAGCTATATATATAGCTTGAAGAATCTGGAATTCAGATGTGAAGACAATGTGAATTACAATTTACTCGAGGAGTATGACAAGCCCGCGACATGGGTGCTAGATTTTACGCATCCGGATGCGAAAGACACACCTGGAGGCGAAGCGCGTTTTTATGTGGGCGCGGATGGTGAATTGACCAAAAAATATCAAGAAGCCATCATTGCTGAAATAAAACGTTCCAAAAAAAATCGATTATTACTGTTAGCATCAATTGTTATTTTACTGGGTTCTATTGTATATATTTGGAAAAGACGAAATAATAAATACGGCAAATGAGATACAATCATATGTGTGTATCTTTTGCATGTTTATAGCTAATGCTACCGAAGTGGACATGGAATTGCACTTTTCATGATATATAGTTAAACGTTGGTATGTAGAGTGCGAATCAATAAGTCTATTACATGAAGATTTGCATAAAAGATGCAGACACACCCATGCTGTAGATTCTACTGGGTTTTAGTATGTCATGGAGGCTAGAGTAGAAGAAGGTGACGATTGGCGTGAAGATCCATTTAGTCAGGAATATTTTATATGTAACGGTACAACGTCTCAAAATACGGACTTTTAACCGGTCACTATCAAAGTCCACTACAAGAACAATTGAAGTTTTTATTGGAATATATCATAACACCTCTATTGTACATATTATGCCGGGGAGGCCTTTGAAACAGAATGCAAGTACAGATGTGCATAGGCCCATGTCTGATATAATATTAAATGGTAATTATTACGCGGAGATGAAAGGGAGTATCATATTGGGAGAAAAATGCATGCTGATAAATGCTGAAGATAAAGAATATATATGGTTGGCAACAAATAAAGGATATGGTTTGATGAAACGCATAAAGAGATGCAGCAATACAAACATTACATTATTTGTAATGGAAACCCAGCAGTTAAAAAACATTGCAAAAGAAATATGGGTGTCGAGTGTGTTTGCAATCAAGAGGTATGATGAGCGTTCCAATGAGTTGCACGAAGAACGTCAGGTGAGAATTTTCAAATGTGAAACGGGAGTTGTTTTTCAGGAAAGTGTATTCACACCTAAAAAATCTTCAGGAACTATAATATATATTGCAGAAAACGAGAATGTACATATGAGTGGATGTGGTAAGGACATGTTAGACAATGTATCCAAATACGTTAGAAATTATAACGGTTATATCAATACTGAATGTTATTTCTTCCATGCTTCATTTATGCGCGTACTGATAGCCTTAACGTTTGGCATTGGCACTGGAATATTATTAAATAATACTGTTAAATGCCGCTTTAAAGCTAGACATCGGATACACTCATTTCAATTAGAATGATAGTGGCATATTTACAACCGAAGGCATGGCAAATGTGATGAACGCAACCCTTGATGATGCCCAGATATATCAAATTAAAACTAATACCACATTTTATACCCTTCGCAGATTGTGATTTATGAAACATAAAAGAATACCCTATGTACGCATATGTTTGCTATCCATTGCATATGCCGTACTGTTATTGTTTGTTACCGGATGGGTGGAACAATGGGGAAAATGGTATTCTCCTTCAGTACCGCTGCGACAACAGACTGATGCATTGCTAGATTATAGATTGTCATTGGGCAACGATGTAAATGATTTATTACAAAATTATACATGGACTAACCAGAGTATTAATCAAGTATGGGGTTTGGGAGTTCCTATATGGAGATTCCCTTTCGAAATAATGGCACGTTTTCTAGGTTATGATACGTTTCCTGATCGTTTGGCTTTTGGGATTTTTTCTATATTGGTGTCTTTTATATTGTTGATAGCGTTACTTAAGGTAACAAATACTAGAAACGAGAAGATTTCCATGCATAGTATATCACCCGACATGATGCATGTTTTTGTAATATATCCTATTATTATGTTATTTCCGACGTTCATTGCATTGATGCAAACGCAAGGATTTGTATATGAGGAGGTGATAGCATATGAGTATATGTTTGCTATACTGGAATTTGCAGTGTTATTGATATTTGCGTGTAATCCTTCAAGAATGCAGCTATGGACAATATGTTTTCTTTCCGGGATCGGTGGTTTTATTCGCCCAACGCTAATACTGTATGGAACAGCAACTATAATTACAGCCTTTTTTGTCTGGAGAAATCATTTAAATACTATTATCTACAAAAACGGTGATACGTGTTCACGTGAGATTTCGAAACTTAAGATTAGGTATTTGTTCAATTTTATTATTGGCATCTTTATATTTATCGGAATGATTGGCATGCTTTATGAAACCAATGAACAGAGATTTGGCGACGGCAAGGAATTTGGACATAAGCTAAATATGCAAAACAACATTCCTACAATGTATGCTACTAAGTTCGACTACCCATACCAGGATGTAAAATTAATCGATGCCTGCAAAGAATTGTTAGGAGCCTTATTTTTTGCCGGCAACAGGTTTCATTCGGACTCTTATAGCGAATCAATTTTTCCTTTGCAGTCGGATACGGTACGTTGGAGGAATATGTATTTTAGAACCCATGATATAAGTCATTTTGTATTTATGTTGACGTCATTGTGCTTTATATTGTATTTATATGGGAAAATGCTAATTCGTAGCGTTAGAAAAAAACACCGATCTGCAACGTGCAAAATTGTAAAAGGTAACAAATACATTTGGATCTCCAGTATATGGTGTATAACATCTATGGGCTCACTATTTATGTTTTATCTATACGTTCCTGTTATATCTTCACGATATATGGTAGATTTCTCTGCTGCATTTGCAATTTCTGCAACTGCTACGGTATGGATGGTGATGGGTTCAGGTCAAAATAACTTGCGTAGGATTTCTGTTTGCGCATTTGCATGTGCATGGCTGACTATACAATATGGTCTTCAAGATAGTAATCGTGCATTTTCGAGCAGTATTGACAAAACAGAACTGAATACATCATATAAGAGCATGAACAGAACAAAGGATACAACTGTAAAGAATAGAACGGTAATATATCTAGATGATGTTCCTAGTGGAATACCTTTCGACAGGGTAGGATGGCCAACTGAAAGAGATTCTTATATTAATGAACCTGGAGAGCTCTGGCCACTAGCAATTATATTTGCCAAGGATATTCAATATATGGAGTTAGTATTGGAAACGTTGAAACATCCAGAAATAGTCGCTAATCCCAGAGATATACGGGTCAAGTGTGGATTGGAAACATTGCGTGTAGAAAATATAACCAAAACGGATATAGGATGGAAAATATTATTCAAGAAACCAGAATATATCCGTTGGAGCACAGGTATGCAATCTGTATTTATCGCTTCTACACCAAAACGATATTTGCTGCACCAAACTACACCATGGAAATTACGATCTATCCGTTGGAATGATAATCCACGTGATTAATATACTGAATATTTACAAAGTATTTCGAATGCTTAATTACCGACACGGGCCAATATATGGAATAAGGATACGCATGAAAATTACATGCCGCTATCGGGATTATGCCATTTTTCTTGTTTTACAACATAGGTAATACAGATATACCAGCAATGACTTCCGGCGAAGATGCTTTATCTATACTTACCGACTAGACTTAGCCGACGGAAATATCAAACTTTGCAAAAGTATTGTCATAGCAAATAAATAAATTTTAATAGCAAAACATCATTTTATTGCAACATTTTGATATTACAAGTGTCTTTAGTAATGTGACCTAAACTACACCTGAACCTTCACGTAAACACTACACCTATAAACAACGAACAACAGCAGTAGAGGCTGTTCAAAGCGGATCTTATAGCGCGACAATTACAATGCGACACTTAGGGTGCGAGGCACAAGGTTCATTGCATCGATCATAGAGGGTATTCTGCCGGACGGAGTTGGGACGGTCAAGCGGAAAGAGAGAGAATCGATCTGCTAGAGATCAAAGGAAGCGACGATTATCCCGCGAAGGGGTACGACGGTCTAAGGATGGACCGGCGCCGTGTCGCAGCGAGTTGATTACTCGGATCCGGGAGGTGACCATGGCACCGATAAAAACTGCATGGAACTGAAGAATCGACTAGTCAGCTGGGAATAGGGTGTCAATCCGGTTCTGGAGCTTCTGCCTTCTGAGGATGTCGTTCCCGTCTTTAGCACCTTGAGGTTTCAGGCGAAATCATGTGGTGAATCACTACTGCTTAGGGAACAGGAAGGAGGGTTGTTTCTCGGGATCAACCTCGCGTTTGGAACGTCTCACAGTCGTCATTGGCGCCTGGTGATCTGAGTGTGCCGGATTGGGGGAGGAGGACCGAGCGAGCGGTCTTCGAGGTCGGGCGTCAACCGTCGAACCTTGCTCCGCTTGTTCGGCAACTTCGGCGGTCGGCATCTGGATTCTCTTTCTCGTGGGCTGTTGGCTCACGGAGCGATGGCGACGAGATCGAGACCGCGGTCAAGTCGAGGATCGGGATCCCCGAGCCGTGGGAGTGGCTGGTGAAGAATCGGTTGTAGTGTGAAAATCGTCGAGGATGAGGAGGTGGAACTTGTGGCGACGAGCGGGCAGTCCATCGTGATCGAGATGGCGTTGAGCGACCGGCATTTTCTGGACGAGGCTGGAGGTTCCGGTGAAGAGCGCCTTGAGGCCCTGGCGCACGAGGGAGAGGCCGATGGCGGAGGCGAGGTGGCTCTTGCCGACGCCAGTGGTCCGAAGATGAGGAGGTTGGCTCCCTTGCGGATCCAGCTGTCTTCGGAGGCGAAGGCCTGAACGCGTGCTTTGGGCGGGGACGGAATAACGCTGAAATCGAATCCTTCGAGGTTCTTTCCAGGGAGGAGTTTGGCCTGTCGGGTATGTCGGTTGAGGTGCCAGTTGTCCCTTTCGGTCAATTCGAGTTCGGCGAGGGAGAAGAGGAATCTTGACGCCGGCCAACCCTCCTTGTCGGCGCGTTGAGCCAGGTTCCGCCACTCGGTCTCGATGGAGGGCAGTCGCAGTTCGGAGAGCATGAGGGAAAGTCGGTCGGGATCGATGGCCTGTGGCGGTGTAGGGCGGATGGTCATGGCGAAAGGCGGTTGCCGAGCCGATTGGCGTATTGACCGAGGTGGCCCACGGCGACGTCTTGACGAGGCATGGAATGCTCCTGGAACGCAAAGCGAGTTCTCAGGGACTCGACGTTGGGGAGGGAACCGGTCCGGAGCGATTCTTCGAAGGCGTCGGCAATTTCCGCTTCGCAGCCGTTTTCGTGGGCCAAGGCAAGGAAATCAACGGTGAGACGGCACTCTTGTCTTTTGCTCATGGATTCCATCGCTGGATCGAAGAAGTGGCGATAGGTATCTTGGGTAAAGAGCTCATGGCGATAGGTCAGACGTGCCAGAGCCATGGGTTTGCGCTTCAGGAACTGGATGACGTGCCGATAATCGATGACGTTAGGACGGTGGGTCCGATGTTCGCGAGGTAGGGTTTCGATCCTCGTTTCTCCCCAGGACTTTTTCATGCTAATAATTTTTGATCGACGATCGTTTTTTTAAGTGTCGAGCGGAGTATTTCGATTCGTCGGAAAAACTGTTTTTCCGAATTATGCTTCGAGTTAGGCGGCGATTGCCGATTGAGACGAGTTTCAGCCGGACAGGAGACTAAACCGGTGCGAGTATCGGTCGAACGATCAATTCGCCGACCGAATCAGCAGGGAGGAAGCGTCGGTAATCAGGAAGGTCGGGTCAGTTTTTTTTCGGACGTTTTTTCGGACGTTTAAACGGGGTGGTTTTCGTGACGGCTCGCAACCCTTGGTTCCGATTCGTCTGAAAATCGTCAGTAGCTTCGGCCATATTAGAGTATCCCGACTGGAGAATGATCGCCAAGGCCAGGTTGTTGAAGAGGGCATTGTTCGTCGGCCCATGGTGAGTTCGCATGAGACAATCATCTTCACCGAAAATCCCGTCGCGACGGCGGTGATTGCCGTTTTCTACCGTCCCATGTCCCCGATTGAGTGACAACAATCGTTGAGCGTCGGCAGCCTCCGGAGGCAACGAAGTGACGCCGTAAGCATATTCCACGGTCTCGGGCCCACCGTTCCAATGATGACGGTGTCGAAGGATCCGAAAGACTTGGAGGACATGCGGTAATTTGACGGCTCCGGGAAGGGGTTCATAGGTTTGAATGCTCCGTTGATCGATGCGGCCATGTCCTTTCTCCGGGTTTTCGGTGAACCGGTCCTGGGCCACTCGATCCCAATCCAGGCTGGTCAAAAATTGAGAGAGTTCGGGGTTGTTCTCTTTGACCGTGAAGAGAAAATGGGCTCCGTTAACCAACACGATGGCATCGGCCATGACTCGGTTAGTATGGAGCGCATCGATCGTAATGATGGCTCCTCGGATATCGACATCCTCCAAGAGAGCCGCCATCGCCGCCTGTTCGCCGCCTTGGTCTCGGCAAATGCGAACGGCGATGGGCACCGCATCTTGATGGCGCACGAGGATGACGGTCTCGAAATGGTCTTTGCTGTTGCGATTAGCTCCGTTGATCCGCTTCCCGTCAGCAGCCAAGGCTTCCAAGGGTTGTCGAGTCAATTGGGCCGTTACCCAGCGGTGAGTTACCGTTGGCAACGCTTCCGGATCCGTCTCGGTCATGACCCGGTGAATCGTCGCGAGAGACGGGGCCACGCAACGGCCCTTGGCGTTGCGCCACGCCCCGAGAGTCTGCAATTGGTTTGGCGTCATTTTTTGGGCGTAACGCGAAGTCGCCAAGGGGCCGACCTTGCCGGCCAATCGAGCTAAGATGCAGATAGCGAGGACCATTTCCAGCCGATGTTTGCGTCCTTGTGCCCGGCGAAAATCAGCCATTTCCGCGAGCAGTTGCACCAATGATTTCAACTGTTTCGGAAACGTTTCTACCCGCTGCACCTGGGGGCCTCAAGACGGATCGTCCTGACGCTTCCTTAATCGGGAACCGGCTTGGGGTCGCAAGGGATAAACGTACCTTTCCTTCTTTATATTGTGCCGGGCGGTATAGCGTCCGTTGCTGCGAGCGTAGCCTTGCGATTGCCCTGCCGCCCGCCAATTCCCCGCGCGATAGATCGTGCCCGCGAAGTGTCGGGGATCGACGAAAGTTTCGGCCAATTCCAGCGGATGACCCCAGGTCCGTTGCCAATCGGCACTCAAACGGCGCAGCATTTTGGCCATGACGCAGCTCCCCAGATTGTGCACTTCGCCCCGCTCGGTAAGCAGGAGGAATCGGGTATTGTTGGCAATCAAATGCAGCCGACGAAACTGCTCTCGTTTTTTCCACCCGAGCCACTTGTCTCGCGGGCGACACTTGAACACTCCGCTTTGCCAGCCGGCTAACGCCAACCACCGGCCTCGGTACTCGGCAACATAATGCAGACCGCGTCCGGCAAAGCCTTTGAAACCCAAGCGATGGTTCTGATCCATCAGCGAATCCCAGCGTCTTCGCTCACTGCACTTCACCAATCGAACGGTCACCAGCTTGAGGTTGATTTTGGCGTCCCTGAGGAACCAATAACGACCAGAGAGTGAAAAAGCCAGCTTTATTTTCCCATTTCGAAGGCGCTAAAGTTTCGGCTCTCTGGTGAAGGGAAAAAGCGAATATGGCCCGAAATCGGTGACACGGGCCTCTAGCGATTAGCGTTAAAAAATCCTGCGTTTCTCCCTGGAAGAGTTCGATCCGGTCATCGAAGACGCGAGCCTTGAGCCGGTAGCCGATGAGTCGCGAAGGCACTGAGTAGTAAACCTTTCGAATGCGGAAGCCGGCGGTGCTGGTCACCATGACCATGACCTCTTCGCAGTCGCAAGGATGCGACTGCGGCAGCGGGTTCGGATGGCCCCGTTCGGTCTCGATGTCCTTTGCCACCCTAGCGTTTTCACGAGCGACGATATCCGCGACGAAGGTTCGGCAGGCGTCCAGGCGCTCGAAATCTCGGGCTCCTCGGAGTTCCAATTCGCCTCGAACCCGGTCCTTGAGATGAAGGGGCGCGCTTTCGATGGTGCCGTTCTCGTGGGTAACGCCCCGGTTGTTGCGGGACGGTTTCATCCCGTAGTGTTCGCACCGGACCTTGAAGCGCCCGGTCAAGTCTTCCGTTACGTCCTGGGCCAGATTGCGGAAGGCAGTGGAGAGACTGTCGGTTCGGAGCTCGTGGGGGACTCCGCCTAGTTCGGCGAAAGCACCCTGAATTCCCTCGGTCAAGGCGGTGAAGGACTCGCCGTTAACGACCACGGAGACGAATCGGTAGCACGACCATTGGAAGCTAAAGTGGCAGAACAGGTGCCGGAGCGATTCTCTCTGGATGGTGACTTCCCCGGACTTCAGGTGGGTGAAGTCGGCAAAGGCGAAAGTGCCGGCCGGCCTCTTCGTCTGCGGGAACATGACTTCCTTTGCCGCACCGTTTTGGGCTCGCCACGCCCGAATCCGACGTTCTAGGGTCCGGCGGTAGTTCGGCTTGAATTCCGGTTCGGTGTTCCGCAAATCGTGGAACACCGTGATGGGCTTGATGTCGGGGCATCGCTCCAGAATGGGGACGACCTTGGATTCGAAGAACGTGGCCAGGGGATCCGGGCGAGTGCGCTGGCGGGGCGGGGAATCCTCCGAAGGTTGATTTCCGGCCTGTTTCTTGGCCGTTTCGAGGGTCCGATAGCCCGTTGATTGGTGGACCCCGACGGCGGCGGCGGCGGACCGATTCCTTTTTTCGTGCGCCGTTGCATGAACAGTTTCTTCTGCTGAGGTGTAACTCCTCCTTTGGTCATGTTGGTGCTCCGTCCGCACACGTGGTCGTGCCGACGGGCCAACTATCCACCGATCAGAAGAACTTGCAGCCTTTCCTGGGCAGGGCTCCGGCCACCCCTGCGGGTCCCCTAGACACCGAGGGATCCTTCCCCCCGATTTGTTGCATTGTAATTGTCGCGCAACATAAGGCATTGCGGGTTCAAGTTTTTGGGCTCGGCTGTCATGGTGTCGACTAAGCACCTACCGGATTATTCTCCGAGTTGAATGCCTCTGCTACGACTTATCCCGGCATGAATCTTCAAATGATTTACGAGCTTGCTGGTTGATGTTTATGCACAAAACAAAATTACATAGGTCAGGAAGTCTGGGCATGACGTTTCGTCGCTGATCGGCAGGCGGGCTTGACGCCTCGAAGAGTTCGGAAGAATTGACGGCAACGCCTTGTTTTTCGCCGCCGGATCGGCTTCGTGAGTTACGGGTGTTATCGCCGCTAACGGGCCAAGTCGGCACCGGTTCTATCGGTTCGAGGGAAAGTGAACTCCCGGGGCGTGCCGAGTTTGGCAGGCTTGAATGCGGTCGGAGCGGCTGCGTCGGCTTCCCGGTGGCCGTTACCATCGCAACCGGTGGAAGAGCATCGGCAGACCCAAGGATACCAGCGAACCGGCCGTGACCCCGAAAGTGTAGTGCAGTGCCAACCGGGCGGTCATTGGCCATCCGGCTAAGGTTTCTGCCGTCATCCCATAGCGTTCCCCGAAGACGATCGGCCCCATGATCAGGCTACCCAGCAGCGTCCGTTTGAGGCGCGAATTCCAGTCCCGAGCCCGTTGGTCCCGGTTCCAATGTACCAGTAGCCGATAGCCTCCCAAAAAACCGAGAACCGTCCCGGCGGAGATGATCGACAACCGAAGATCGAAAGGGTTCAACGGTCCGTCTCGAGGCCGTTTTTCCAGCGCTCGATCCGTCCATTCGTCCGGCAAGTCGAAATTCATGGCGAACGCTCTTGCCGCCAGCGCGGCGCTCGCGGCGGCGAGCGAGCCGAGGAATATCACCGTCAACTGTTTTCCGATGGTAAACGCTTGAAACCGGGAGCTCAGCCGACGTTCGAGCAGGGGATAGATTCCCAGGAGTCCAAGGGCGCAGACGATGCCGGCGACCACTTGAGCGAGGGAGTGGACTCCGAGATAGATCCGGGAGACGCCGACTCCCAAGATCACGGCCACGCAGGCGGCTCGCACGTAGGAGATTTTTCGGAGCCGAAAGAATTCGCCCCATACCGCGGTGGTTACCAACGAATGGCCCGAAGGCATCCCGAATCCGCTCGCGTGAGACAGGCCACGCACTTCCGGAAAAATCCAATACGGGCGCGGATATTGCAGGACGAGTTTCAGGCAGACGGTCAACCAGGAACTGACCAGATAAATCATCCAGACTCGGCTCATCACGCGGTAATCCCAGCACCAGTACAGTACGACTAGTCCTAGGCTGAGGAGAGGCGACGGGCCGAGGTCGCTGACGAAACGAAGCGGCCAATGAAACGACGAACCGTGTTCCTGCAGCCAAATAGTCAATTGTCGGTCCATAGCGAGCCGCGGCGGCCGCGGCTTCCGTAAGGAATTTCCGGCCGGAAAGCAAGCGGATAAAGTACGTCCGAGGCGGCGGTTTTCGGTTTGGTTTGCCGTTGGTCCCGTTTTTTGACATGATGGGCGACGCGCTCTGTATCCGGTTCGCCGGGCGGCCGGGCGACGGAGCGGCATCGAATTCGATGCCGCCAGACGAATGCAACCTAACGCTTTTTCGAGGGAGTTTGCGATAACATGAACATAACGACTGATAACTGTTGGCCGGACAACGGAGGGGCCCGTCGTCTTCCGTCCCGTTCGGGATTCACCTTGATCGAATTATTGGTGGTCATCGCCATTATCGCGATTCTCGCCGGTATGCTGCTTCCGGCTCTTTCCAAGGCGAAGGCCAAGGCGCACGAGGTCGATTGCATGAATAATCTCAAGCAGCTGGGCTTGGCGTTCAATATGTATTTGGGCGATAACGGCGATATCTTTCCCAGCGTGGCTTCGCGAGGCGCTTATGTGGCCCAGCGCGAAGACTGGATTTACTGGAACATCAACCGATCGGGGGCCGGCGGTTTGACCAGTGAAGAAATCAACAATCCCCGTAACAGCGCCATCGGACCGTACATCGGTAATTTCAGCACCAATCTCCTTCGTTGCAAATCGGACAAAGACTGGGAAAAACGCCGGAAGTTGGCGGGAAATCCTTATATTTATTCCTATTCCATGGTCAATTTTATTTCGGGCGGCAAGAACCACGGTCCGGGATCGATATTCGTTTCGGGCAGTAATTTTCCCTTCAAGCATACGACGATCAAATTGCCTTCGCAAAAAATGGTGCTTGTCGACGAGAACGGCGACCCGGATAACGGAATTCCGATTATTGACGACGGGCGGTTTGTCCCTCCAGGCAATTGGCTGGCCGGCCGCCACCGAATTCCTCGCGGACGCAAACCGACCAGCACCGATGATTTTCTGGACCGCGGCCGGGGCAACGTTTTGTTAGCCGATTGGCACGTCGAACCCTATTCGCCCCGGCAGGCGAGAGATCCTCAGTATTACGATACTCAGTGGGACGGTTCCCGGAGGTGAGGAGCGAGCGCGTCATCGGCTCCAAACGGATTAAGGAATTGTCTTTGTTTCGGCGATCGGTTAACAAAGGTGCCATGCGCTTGCGAATGGGTTTCGTGCTTGGTTTAGTCGTCGGAGCCGGCTTGGCCGCTTACCCGGTGGAACGGGGAGTCAAGATCGCGACCGAACCTGGACAGTTGCGGATCGAAATCGACGGCGAACTCTTCGCGAACTATCGCTACGAACAGGTCAGCCGTCCGTTTCTGTATCCGGTGGTCGGGGCCGCCGGCATTCCGGTGACCCGCAATTGGCCGATGGGCTTCAAGGAGGGCGAAGCCAAAGATCATCCCCATCACCGGTCGCTCTGGTACGCCCACGGCTCGATCAACGGTCACGATTTCTGGTCCGAGTCGGACCGCGCCGGCAAGACCCGGCACGTGGAGTTCCGCGAGTTGGCCGCCACTTCGGAATACGGCCGGATCGTCGCGTTCAACGAGTTGGTGGCTAACGACGGATCGGTCGTAGCGACCGATATCCGGAGCATGACCTTCCGTAACGTCCCCGGGGGAGCTCGGACGCTCGACTTCGAAATCACGATTATCGCGTCTCACGGACGATTGACCCTCGGCGACACCAAGGAAGGGTCCATGGCGATTCGCTTGGCTCCCACCATGCGGGTAGAAGGTCCGGTGGCCGAGGGCCAGATCATTAACAGCCGGGGAATCACCGGCGGCGCCACTTGGGGCAAGCGAGCCGAATGGGTCGATTACTTCGGGCCGGTCGACGGTCGCATGGTCGGGGTAGCGATTTTCGATCATCCGTCCAATCCCCGCCATCCCACTTGGTGGCACGTGCGAAAATATGGACTGTTCGCGGCCAATCCGTTCGGCGTGCACAATTTCGAAGGCAAGGAGAGGGGAACGGGCGATTACGTCGTCGAGGAAGGCAAAAGCGTGACCTGGAAATATCGTTTCTATTTTCACGAAGGCGGTCATGACGCCGCCGACATCGCCACGCAATACGAAGCGTTCAAGCAAGCGGAATGAACGGTGGAATTCGTTGTTGGGGGAAGATCTCGAGGCGGGCCGGACGACGATTTCTTTGGGTAGCCTGGTGTTGGTCGGTTTGTCTGATCGCTGCCGTTCGCGGGGACGCGGCGGCCGACCGGTTCGTCGAAATCCGCCAGTTCACTCCCGATATCGCGGTCGATTTGCGGTATCACGGTTCCAACAATTTTTTGGGGCGCCCGGTACAGGGTTATGCGGTCGACCGTTGTTGGATCACGCTTCCCGCCGCTAAACAACTGGCCAAGGTTCAAGCGGAACTGCGCCGGTTCGGCTTTTCGCTCAAGGTGTTCGACGCCTATCGGCCGCAGCAGGCGGTCGACGATTTTCTGCGGTGGATCAAGGAGCCGGCCGACCCGCGACTCAAGCGGCGGTTTTTTCCTTCGGTAACCAAACCGCAGTTGCTCGCCGATGGGTATATCGCCGCTCGTTCCGGTCATTCACGCGGCAGTTCGATCGATTTGACCATCGTCGTTCGCGAGCCGGACGGCCGGGCAGGCGAGGAATTGGACATGGGAACGGAATTCGATTATTTCGATCCGGCGTCCCATTCGGAGCATCCCGGGTTGACTCCCCGGCAACGGGCCAATCGACTCTTGCTGAGAACCCTGATGGAGCGGCACGGCTTCGTGCACTATGCGGAAGAGTGGTGGCATTTCCGGCTCAAGGACGAACCCTTTCCCGATACCTGGTTCAACTTCCCGACTTCAGGGCCGCCCGGAAAGCGATGAATAATCCTGAGGCTGTTCGACTTCGACAGGAACAGGAACGCTCGCATAATTGGAAGCGTTGGGGTCCGTACCTGTCCGAACGGCAATGGGGCACGGTTCGCGAGGATTATTCCGCTTCAGGGAATTGCTGGAATTATTTCCCTCACGATCACGCTCGTTCCCGCGCCTATCGTTGGGGCGAGGACGGCTTGCTGGGGCTGACCGACCGGCAGGCGAGGCTTTGCTTCGCCTTGGCGCTTTGGAACGGGAACGACCCGATTCTCAAGGAGCGGTTGTTCGGACTCAACGGTTACGAAGGCAACCACGGTGAAGACGTCAAAGAGTTGTACTATTATCTGGACTCGTCGCCGACGCACAGTTATCTGAAGGCCCTCTACAAGTATCCGCATCAAGCTTTCCCCTACACCCAGCTGTTGCGGGAAAACGGACGCCGAGGCCGCAAGGAGCGCGAATTCGAATTGTGGGATACGGGGGTCTTCGATCAGGGACGTTATTTCGACGTGTTCTGCGAATACGCCAAGGCCTCGCCCGACGACATCCTCATTAGAGTCCGGATCGTCAATCGCGCTCGAGAAGCTCAGGCCCTGCATTTTTTGCCGACGCTCTGGTTTCGTAATACCTGGAGTTGGGGGTGCGATCACGAAGGGTGCACGTTGCGTCCCGGGATGACGCGCGGGGCCGACTGCTCCTTGCGCACCGCCCATTCGACCTTGGCACCGTTCGTTTTTCATTGGGAGCGGGAGGCGGAGGAAGTGTTGTTGACGCACAACGAAACCAACGTGCAGCGCCTTTATGGCCTGCCCAACGCTACGGCTTGCGTCAAGGACGCCTTTCATACGCACCTGATTCAGGGGCCGGTCCAGGAATTGACGGAATTGAAAACCGGCACCAAGACCGCTCCTCGTTATTCGTTGACCCTGGCCGGAGGCGCCGTCGAAGAGTTTCGATTTCGACTGACGATCGCCGAAGAAGACGATGCCGAACCGTTCGGTTCCGGGACGAAGAACACTTTCGACGAATTGTTCGAGCTGCGCCGGTGCGAAACGGACGAGTATTACCGCTCGATCGCCGGTCGCAAGGCCACGGCCAAACCCTTGAACGGCGATTCGGCCAATATCGTTCGTCAAGCCTACGCCGGCTTGCTCTGGACCAAGCAGTTTTACCATTACATCGTGAAAGACTGGTTGGAAGGCGATCAGATGAAGCCTCCGGCCGAACGTAAGCGGGGGCGTAATCGTCAATGGGGTCATTTTCACGGCCGCGATATTTTATCGATGCCCGATAAATGGGAGTATCCCTGGTTCGCCGCTTGGGATCTCGCTTTTCACTGCATCCCGTTGGCTCGGGTCGATCCGGAGTTTGCCAAGGCGCAAATGTTGCTCATGTTACGGGAATGGTACCTGCACCCCAACGGTCAGTTGCCGGCTTACGAATTCGCGTTCGGCGACGTCAATCCTCCGGTTCACGCCTGGGCGGTTTGGCGTATTTACAAGATCACGGCCCAGAAGAAGCAACGGGACCGCGATTTTCTGGAGAGCGCCTTTCAAAAATTACTGCTGAATTTCACCTGGTGGGTCAATCGCAAGGACGAGGATGGCAATAATCTGTTCGGCGGCGGTTTTCTGGGGCTGGATAATATCGGCCCGTTCGACCGTTCTCATCAACTGCCGGGCGGCGCCGTACTGACGCAGGCCGACGGAACGGCCTGGATGGCCTTCTATTGTTTGACCATGTTGAGCATGGCCTTGGAATTGGCGAGGGGCGAAGACCGTATTCACGGAGCCTACTCCGACATGGCTTCGAAATTTTTCGAGCATTTCGTTCAGATTTCAGACGCATTCAATCATTTGGACGGCATGGGGTTATGGGACGAACAGGACGGCTTTTATTACGATCGCTTGACGAAGGGCGAGCGGCACGACGTCATTCGCACCCGGTCGCTGGTGGGGTTGTTGCCCTTGATCGCGGTGGAAGTGCTGGATCTCGAACTGATCAGGTCCCTTCCGGGATTCTACCGGCGATTCGAGTGGTTCGAATGTTTTCGCCCCGAGCTGTCCCGTCATCTGGTGTACAATTCCGATCCGGGCTCCGAAAAGGTATTGCTGATGCTGTCGACTCCGGAGCGGTTGCGCCGGGTGCTTCGTTACTTGGTCGACGAAGACGAATTCCTCTCGCCGTTCGGGATCAGGTCGTTATCCAAGTTTCACCGGCGGAATCCGTTCGTGTTTCGGTTCTCCGAAGCCTCGGCATATTCGGAAGAACTGCATGTCCATTACACTCCGGCCGAGTCCGACACGGGCATGTTCGGCGGCAACTCCAACTGGCGGGGTCCCATCTGGTTTCCCGTGAATTATCTGCTCATCGAGTGTCTGGAACGCTATCAGTATTTCTACGGCGATTCCCTGACGGTTCCGTTCGCTTTGGACGAAGGCGAACCGGTGAATTGCGAAGGCATAGCCCAAGAAATCCGAAACCGGCTGATCGCCATTTTTCAGTTCGATTCGGAAGGACATCGGCCTTGTCATGGCGAGATTCCCGAATACCGCCGCGGGGCTTCTTGGGAAGATTTGATTTTGTTTTACGAGTATTTCGACGGCGACAGCGCTCGCGGACTCGGCGCCAGTCATCAGACCGGATGGACGGCTTTGGTGGCTCGGTTGTTGGAGGACGATCGGTGAATCGTCCGGCGAAAGGATGCGGTTTTTGTTGTCAACCTCGTTGGGTTCGGATTCAATCGGAGGCTTTGGTCTGGGGCGATTGGCGCAGCGGTTAGCGCAACTGTCTTACACACAGTAGGTCGGGGGTTCGAATCCCTCATCGCCCACCATTTTCGGTGCCGAGGCGACATCGGCGACAAATCTCAGGGAGGTTGCCGGAGGTCCGACGGCTCATTCGCGGGCTGTTTCTGACAGTGCGGGATCAGTCGCTGAGAAGTTTGGCATTACCTTCGCATCACGGCAACTTGCGCTTGAGGCGTCCGATATTTCGACTGGCGTTGCGTTAGCTGAGCTCGAGTGGATTTCAACTGCGCCAGAGATGCCTCCAAGCGAAACTGAAACTAAGAACAAAGTGTTGCACGACAGCTCCAAATGAAGGGTGGACCCCGTGGTTGAAAGCTCCGTGGTTGAAAGACATGTTGCTGTCATTCGGTCCCCCTCGTCTTCTCCAAGCGAAAACAGTTTCTTCGTCGGCGGCGCTTGGATTGTAAACTCAAGCTTCGATGCTGCGCGATACGTCGCCACTCAGGTCGAAAGCCGAAGGCCCGACATACCAATCGTTGTCCCCGTCCAACGTCACTCCCTTGACTCCGTCATTCACCTTAACGTACGGAACGTCGACTGCGGGGATGAAGTCCCCTTTGATGGAACCCGTGTTTTTCCAGACCACCAACGGACCTTCGGGGAGGTCCCTCGTGTTCAATTCAATTACTGTATCCGAATGTAATCGAGGTAATAGGCAACCCAGATTCAGAACCAACAATCCGGTTAACAGAAATTGGGCGGTTTTCATGGCGTGGCTCTTGATCAATGGCGTCTCGGCAGCGCGGATAGTTCCATTCCAACATTATTTTTAACTCCACGGGGCGACGCCGGTCGATTCTCCAGACGGTTGCCCGGGTGGAATTCGACCGGCGGAAAATTAATGGAATTAACCGAATCGAAATGACGATCGGGAAGCGGTATCTGGTGTTGCGGACTTGAAGGTTATCGGGTCATCCCTGTGGAGTGACTCTGGTTGATTCTCTGGGCAGTTGCTCGGGAGGATTCGGCCGGTGGAGAACGAATGAGATGCGAAATATGAATTCGCGGCTCATTTGGCACAGCTGGGCAGTTGCCGTGTTTCGTAATATCGGCACTGATGTCGGCTGAATTCGCGTTTCTGAAAGCCTGGCGATCAATTAATCACTCATGGGATCCATAGTTGAAAGATGAGTCATGAATAGTGAAATGATTCGCCAACGAAATCACGGACTCAGGCAGCTTATCCGCCGGATTGATTCGGAGTCCATAACCGGGGAGGATTTGCGTCGTTCCGCTTGCGGACGGCCTTGATCACCAAGTAAGGCGGGACGAATCGGCTGCGCTGGCGGAAATGCCCCCAAGGTGCCGTGGGGTCGGCATGCTTGGGTTCCCGGACGTCCTCGATAGCAAATCCTTGGGCGCAGAGGCCGCCGAGCAACTCTTCGAGCCGGTGCAGATATTCCCGGGTGCCGAGTTCGCGGTGCTGAGTAGGATGCGTAACCGGAGGGAGAGGCCCGGAGCGATAGTAGGGTTCTTCGATTGCGTAACCGCCATGGTTCAGAGGTGCGGCCCCGGCCTGCAGGCTGATCGGTTGTTTGTGTTGGGAGATATAGACGCCTCCGGATTTCGTGACCCGAGCCACCTCCCGGTAGACGGTTCGGACGTTTTCCACGTAACAAGAACTGACCGGTTGCAGGACGATGTCGAAGCTCGCTTCGGTCAGCATGCCTAGGTCGCACATCGAGGCCTTGATCGTTTGCAGTCGCACGTCTTGATTCCGGACCATTTCCTCGTCCGCCCGGAGCATCTCTTCGCTCAGGTCGACCACGATGGTGTCCGCTCCTTGAAGAGCGAACAACGGACCATGGCGCCCGCCGCCCGCGGCAAGGCAAAGTACGCGTTGCCCGGCAAACGGTTCGGTCAACCACCCGAAGGGATTGATAACCCTTCGGGGATTGTCGAAATCTTCCCGGCTGGCCGGGCGGGCGAACTCGGAGCGGCGGCGCGCCAACGCGTTCCAAGCTCTTCGGTTGTGTTCGTTGGTATCGTCCATTCCGATTCCACGGGATTCGGGCGGCTTTGAGAGGGTGGGTTCCCCGGCAATATCCGGACTGAGTTTCAGACGGTCGATGAAGGGAATCGCCGAATCGGTGATCGAGGCAACTATGCCGTTTTCATTTTCTCCGAAGAAGTCTAACATCTGCGGCCATGTCCTTGCAGGAAGATATCGAGAATATTGCCAAAAAAGCCAAGTTAGCTTCCCGGTCGTTGACACGGCTTACCGAAATCGAACGCAATCGCTGTTTGGAGGCGATGGCGCAAGCCATCGATACTAACGCTCCGGCGATCCGGGAAGCCAATCGAAAGGATTTGGAATTCGGACGAGAAGCGGGACTTTCCCAGCCGATGCTGGATCGGTTGGAGTTGACGGACGCTCGGGTGGCGAAAATGAGCCAGGGATTGCGCGAGATGGCCGCTTTGGCCGATCCGATCGGCCGGATTCAGGACGATCGCACTCGGCCCAACGGCTTGAATTTGCAAAAAATCTCGACGCCCATCGGCGTCGTGGTCATCATTTACGAATCCCGGCCCAACGTGACGGCCGACGCGGCCGGATTGTGTTTCAAGGCCGGTAACGCCACGGTATTACGGGGCGGCAAGGAAGCGATCCATTCTAACCGGATCATCGCTCGAACGATGGTCGAGGCCGCGAAACGGCAGTGCGAAAGTTTTCCGGCCGACGCGATTCAGGTGATCCCGACAACCGATCGTCAAGCGATCCCCCTGTTGCTGTCGCAGACGGAATACGTCGATTTGTGCATGCCTCGGGGAGGGGAGAGCTTGATTCGAGCGGTAGCCGAATGTTCCCGTGTGCCGGTGATCAAACATTATCAAGGCATCTGTCATGTCTACGTGGATCGCGACGCTAAACTGGATCAGGCCATTGCCATTGCCGTCAACGCCAAGACCCAGCGCCCCGGAGTCTGTAACGCGATCGAAACCTTGCTGATCGATGAAGCGTTGCCTTCTGATTTCGCCGCACGGATGGCGCGGAAACTTTGGGAACACGGCGTGGAGATCCGGGGTGACGATCGCTTGCGGCGAATCGTAATCGGTCAACCGTTGCCCGAGGGAGCCAAATTGTCGGAGGTCAGCGACGCCGATTGGAAAACCGAACATTTGGATCTAATTCTTTCCATCAAGCTGGTCGATGGGGTGGAGGAAGCCATCAGCCATATCAATCGTTACGGTTCGGGCCACTCGGATGCCATCGTCACCGAAAATCGGCAAACGGCCCAACGGTTCATGAACGAAATTGACGCTTCGGTCGTTTACTGGAATGCGTCCACCCGCTTCACCGACGGCGGGGAATTCGGCATGGGGGCGGAGATCGGGATCAGCACGGATAAAATCGGGGCTAGAGGGCCGATGGGACTGGAAGAATTGACCAGTTACAAGTGGCTGGGTTTCGGTCAGGGGCAAATCCGAAATTGAGCGCCTCCCTCTCTCGCTGATGCTCTCGATGACTTCGGGTGAACGGGCGACCTTCGTTCGCGACCGGTTGCCGGCCGGGGGACTGTTCGCCGGACAGGATTGGCGCATTTCTCCCGAGCCGTTTTGGCTCGATCGTCGGTTGGAAGGCGAGTTGCAACGGCTGGGCCGGATTCTGTTGCAGTTTTATCGCGCCAGCGAACGCTTGTATCGCCGCAGCGTCGAGGGCAAGTCGCCTTCGTGGATCGCGGAATTATTGGAACGGGGCAAGCCGGAACGAATCGTCCGGTTACAGCGTCAAGCCGCTTTCAAGTCGGAGGTGCCTCGGGTCATTCGTCCCGATCTGTTGCTGAATCGGGAAGGCTTCGCGATTACCGAACTGGACAGTGTTCCCGGGGGGATCGGATTGATCGGCTGGCTCAACCAGACCTATGATCTGCTCGCTCGGAAAAACGAGGGCTTTCGGGCGGCGGCGGATTCCGGTACCCGAGGGGAACTGATCGGGGGAGCCGCTGGACCGATCGACGGATTCCGCGGGATCTTCGAGGGCCACGATCGGGTGCATTTGGTCGTTTCTCAGGAGGCCGCCGGTTATCGCCCGGAAATGGAGTGGTTGTCTGCTCAACTCCCACCAGCCGGTTCGTATGGAGTGCGCAATACCGAGTTCACGGATTTCGCCTCGGGCGACGGCGTTTACCGATTCTTCGAACTCTTCGATTTGCCCCAGGTGGCCAATGCCGATCGGATTTTTGAACTGGCGGCCGATCGTACCGTCGGCCTGACGCCACCCCCCAAATTTCTGTTCGAGGAGAAAATGCTGTTTGCGTTGTTTTGGAATCGCAATCTACGGGATTTCTGGCGTCAGGAACTCGGCGGCGGTTTTTTTCGGCGATTGCAGGTTTGCATTCCCTATTCCTGGATCTTGGACCCGGCTCCGTTGCCGCCTCAAGCGGCTTATCCTGAATTAGGGTTAACCGACTGGCGGCAATTAAAATCCCTGTCGCAAAAAGAACGCCGCTTGATTTTGAAAATCTCCGGCTTTTCGCCGGAAGCCTGGGGAGCTCGCGGTGTATATTTGGGGAGCGACCTGTCGGCGGATGAATGGGGAAATGCCGTGGAGCGGGCTCTGCAAGGTTTCGAAACTCACCCGTATATCCTGCAACGATTCGTCAAACCGGACGTTTCGGAGGTAAACTGGTACGATTTTTCGCAAGCCGTCTTGCGCCCGATGAAGGGAAGGGCGAGGTTATGCCCATATTATTTCGTTCACGGAACCGGGGATCGGGCACGGGCGATTTTGGGAGGCTGCTTGGCGACCGTCTGTCCGGCCGACAAACAAATCGTTCACGGCATGAGCGAGGCGATCATGGCTCCGTGCGCGAGCGCCGCTTCATCGACGACCGTCGTACCATAGAAAGCAAGAGTTTCGGTCCCGAACTCCTCGTCGATAGCGGATCAATAGCCATGCCAGAGTCTTGAGCAGTTCGAATTTGGAGTAGAGATCCAGCTTGCGAGACGAAGTCGCCAGCGGATGATGGGAAAGGATCGCAACGGTCTTTCCGGTTTGCCGCGCCTTCCGTTTTAGTCGCCTGCTGAAATTGACGTCTTCGGCGGCGTATTGTTCCAAGTTGAACCCGTTCATCTCTTCAAAGACCGTTCGGCGGCAAAAGATAAAGGATCCCGGGGCCCAGCGTAACGCCAAGCTGATTTGATTCCAGAGGTAGATTTGCCAGTTCATTTGGGAGTCGGAATCTTGTCTTAATTTCAGACAGCTGCCGCCGCCGATGACCTGAGGGTCGGCCATGGTTCGGCGCAGATCGAGAAACAATTCCGGGGAAACCAGCGAATCGGCGTCGAGAAAGAGCAACCAGTCCCCGCGGGCGACAGACGCTCCCCGGTTGCGGGCTCGGGCGATCTGATTGTGCGATTCAAAAACGACTTTTGCTCCGGCTTCGGTGGCGATTTCGGCGGTTCGATCCGTGGAGTTGTTGTCGCAGATGATCGTTTCCCGCGACCAGCCTGGTTCCTCGAAGACATAACCGGAGTTTTCGAGAGCTTGCAGACAGGAAGGCAACAGTTTTTCCTCGTTGTACGCTGGAACGACTACGGACAGTTGATTACGAGGGGGCATGAACAGGTTGAGCCGAACTTGACGAATTCCGCCGAGTTCGTTTCCGATTCAATCATCAACGGTAGAAAGATGCAAACCCGGCGACCGGGAGGCTTCCAGGGAAGGACGTTTGACATCGTTTCGGTACTGGAATATCATCGGCAGTCATGGGTGATTCGGAATTGAACGTTGCCGTAGTGGGCGCTACCGGAGCCGTCGGTAAGGAGATGTTGCGGTTACTGGAACGGCGCCGCTTTCCCGTGGGCTCCATGCGACTGTTGGCTTCGGTACGCTCCGCGGGCAAAAGCCTGAAATTTCGAGATCGCGATCTTCCGGTCGAGGAACTTCGGGAGCGTTCGTTCGACGGCATCGATATTGCGTTATTCAGTGCCGGCGGCGGCATCAGCCGCCAGTTCGCCCCGTTCGCGGTTCGCTCGGGAGCGGTCGTGGTCGATAATTCCAGTGCGTTCCGTTTGGATTCGGACGTGCCGTTGGTCGTACCGGAAATCAACGGCCCCGATATCGGGAAACATCGAGGCATCGTGGCCAATCCGAATTGCACGACCGCGATTACCCTGATGGCGCTGAATCCGTTGCATCGGGCCTTCGGCGTGATCCGGGTGTTCGCCGCCAGCTATCAGGCCGTTTCCGGCTCGGGCGCTCAAGGTATCGCCGAACTCGAGAACCAGATCGCGAGTTTGCAACAAGGCGAACCGATCGCCACCAAGGTCTATCCTCATCAGATCGCCTTCAACGTCTTGCCGCATGTCGACGAGTTCTTGGAATCAGGCTACACCAAAGAGGAGATGAAACTGGAAAGGGAAGGTCGGCGAATCCTGCATCACGAGACTTTTCGTGCTAGCGTAACTTGCGTACGTGTGCCGGTATATCGAGCCCATTCCATCGCGGTTTCGGCGGAATTCGAACGCCCGGTCGATGTGGCGGAGGCTCGTTCGGTTTTAGAGTCGGCTTCAGGGTTGGAATTGCAAGATGATCCGGAAAACCAACAGTATCCCCTGCCTTTGCAAGTTTCGGGCGAAGAACCGTGCCGCGTCGGTCGGTTACGGAAAGATTGCGCGTTAGACAACGGACTTTGCTTTTGGGTTTCGGGCGATCAGTTGCTTAAGGGAGCGGCGCTCAACGCAATTCAGATCGCCGAAGAGTTGCAACAGAACGGGGTTTGATTTTTATTGGGAAAAGACTTCAGAATTACCGGCAAAGTCGCTCCCGGAACAATTGGCAACTCAGCACGGCTTAATTGATGAATTGAGGGAAACCGTCGAGAAGTTGGAGCGGCAAACCACCTTCTTCGGCTGGATTGAAGCAGAACGACGCCACGGTCGATGGCAAACTCAAGCGAGATAACGAGAAAACCGTTAGGAGGCCAGCCAAGTACCCCAAGGCCGGACGATGGAACAACGCTCCCATCCGGATCGTCATCAGGATGGGTGTTTCACCTTTTATCCCTACTGCGGCGAACCATTGAACCAGACTTCAATCGGGACTCGGTTTGCGATATGCGGCAAGTTCGGGACGAAAACGAAGCGAAACGCCAATCGGAGTTTACGGAGTATCAAGCCTCCAGTTTTTCCCGATCGAAATGCGGTGGGGGCGCAAGGCCATCTTTCCGTTGGGAGGCGAGGAGGCCGCCCCAGCTCGGCCCGATGGTAATCGGGAAGGTGATTTGTCTGCGCGTTGCTCAGTTTCTGCCCGAGCGGCGAGTCGCGATCATCATGCGGGTGCTATTGAAAATCGCCCTGTCGCTCGATTCGCAGTTTTGCCGCCGACGGCACCCTGCTGAATGTCACGAGCACGGCGGTCCATGGCCAACGTTACGATTACGGCGTGCAACAGGCGGATGCCTCTGGGAAATCTTGTGCCACAACCGTCCTGTTGGACCGGAAGGGACAGGATACCGGAGAACGGTCGTCGGATTATGGGGACGCTCTCGGCCGTAACGATTACCTGGGCATGTTGCTCCATCCGTTGTATCGCCACTAATTGAATCATCGACACAACCCGCAAATCAATTACTCCCAGCAATACGGTTTTCCGATGACATCCATCGTAAATATGGGGGAGACCATAAACGGTGTCTTCGCGGTAACTAACTCAGTTTCCTCAATTTTCAGATGACTTCGTGTTACGATGTCATGGGAACAAAACACGGGGACATCGCTTAGCTGGAAGTTCAATGATAACAGCATGATTCAGCTTCGGGTCGTTGCGCACCCCAATCTCTTTCGGAGTCGTTTCAGACGTCGAATTCGATCGGTGCCGTTATTCCGAGGCGAGGTCGGCCGAATCGAAAATCATAATGATTTCGGATGCGACGGCTTCTTCGGCGGTTGGCAATAAGAGTGGGAAGTCGGTAGTGATTTTAGGCAACAAAGTTCCGATCGTTTGTTCGCCGTCGACCGAAATGCTGACGAATCCGCCGGTGCTGAGATTGAAGGACGATTTCGGTAGTTCCCCTAGTTGCACTGCGGCCTTCGGCCCGATGAGTTCGTCGATCTGCCGTTGGTATTCGGTCTCGATCCCGACTAGCATGGCCGATCGCTCGTCATCGCTGAGTTCCGCGTCGGCTCGGGTTTGCCGGATCACGTCGGCAGCTTCTCGCCGCATCAGCCAAGCCTCTTCGATGGCTTCTCGTTTCAACTCGTGTTCGGAAGCTAGCTCCTTGAGCGAATTCCAGTCGCGATCGCGCTGACGCTTCATATCGACGAATCGTTCTTCTCCCAGAACCTCCCGGTATCCGGCTTCCAGCCGTTGCTGCCGCCCTTGCCAAGCGGTCGGGTTGAGGACGCGCGGGTCCCCGATCGACAGCGGTTCGTTTTCGAGTGCGAAGAGCTTCTGAAATTCGGTTTCGCTTATCGGTTGATCGCCGAGTTTCTGGCGAACGGTTTGGGCGTGCGGGGAATTGCGGAGGTCCAGTTCCCATAATTCTTCGGTGGTCAGCAGCTCGGCCAAGGCGGACCGCCGCAGGTTTTCGTTGGCTGCCAAAGCGGTCATGTATTCATGGATCTCGCGTTTTTCCCATTGAATGCGTTGGGCGTTGGCCTGAAACTCCCGGTTGATGGCGAGCACGCCTTCCTGCAATTCAGGGCTGAGAAAGCCGTAATTCGATTGTTCGACCAATTCCTCCGGTGAGCGCTGGGCGAGCCACTTTCGCGGCACGTAATCTTCGCCCAGCAATTCTTTCAGATAGGCGCCCCGTTCGGCGTCGACGGCATTTAAGGCCGCACGGATCGGCACTCGATAATTTAATTCGTCCGTGCCCTTTCGCCAGTATTCGACTTCCTTGATTTGGGCTAGAACCTGCAAGTATTTGGGTTCGAAGTGATTGTTGATTTCTGCTTCGATGATGTCGCGAATCGTGTATTCCGGGCATCCGAATTCGCGCAAATTGGCGATAAAGCCGACATAATCTTCCGCTTCGAGCCGAGCCCAACCGGTTAGTGCGTTCGTGGCGGCCGTCTCGCCGGCGGCCTCGGAGGCGCCGGCCGAGTAGTTCGGCCCGGTGGCGGAATCGGCCCCCGAACTCGGCACCCATTTCGGGCGGGTTTCCCGGGGGGGAGCGACAGGTTTGGTGAAATAGGCGATCAGCAATACCACGTTGATTGCCAGCGAAAGAACGAGCCCCCAACTAATCGACACTCGATGATTCATGGCGCGGCTATCGCTTTAACTGGCGGCGAGTTCGGTCGGGGGCGAATGCCTTCGGCCCGGGGACTTCGCTCAACTGGGCAACACCCAAGGGGCCCGGTAGGGCCGATTGAGCAGCGAATTGGCGACGTGGTCGTTGACGACCTGTTCGCGTTCGGGATCCCAAGTCAGGTCTCTGCCCAACAGCATCGCAATGTTGCCCAAGTGGCAGATTGTGATCGTGCGATGGGCCTGTTCCACCGGCGCTACCGGAGCGTCTCGGGATAGTACGCAGTCGATGAAATTGCGGAAGTGATTCTCGCTGACCGGCAACCGGACGTCTTGGTCGCCGAACTGTTCGTCCAAGAGCGACTTGGGATGGGCGTCGATAGCGCCGCGATTGACGAAGACCCAGCCGTCGGAGCCTTTGAAGGTCACTCCGCCGCGCAATTTATTGGAGATCTTCATCGTTACGCCGTTGCGATAGTCCGCTTCGAAATAGTATTCCGTAGCAGTGTTCCAGACCGGATCCTCCGGCCAGACGCCGCTGGCGTTCTTGATGCGAACCGGGCCGGTGTGAGTCGTTCCCATGCCCCATTGGGCGATATCCGGGTGATGCCCGCCCCAGTCGGTCAATTGACCGCCCGAATAGTCGTAGGTCCACCGGAAATTCACGCCGACCCGAGCCGGGGAATAGGGGGCGTAAGGCGCCGGGCCGAGCCAAAAGTCGTAGTCGAATCCGGCAGGTACCGGTTCGGGAGCTTTGCGGTCGCCGTTCCGCCCGATATCGGGACGTCCTCCCGGAAGGCCGCATTCGACTTCCAACAGTTTGCCGATCCGACCGTTGCGGACCAGTTCGCACCCGTGACGGAAATTCCGGCTCGATCGTTGTTGGCTTCCCGTTTGAAACATTCGTTGGTAACGAGCGACGGCGTCGCTCATCGCCCGGCCTTCCGTTACCGTCAGCGAAAGCGGTTTTTGGCAGTAGATGTCCTTGCCGGCCTTAGCCGCCAATACCGTCGGAATGGCGTGCCAATGATCGGGCGTCGCGATCTCTACCGCATCGATATCCGAACGGTCCAAGAGTTCTCGGAAGTCGCGATGTGAGGTGCAACCCTCGAAGGCGTCCTTGCCGGTTTTGCCGGCGTAGTGCGCTTCGACGATCTCCTTCGCCGGGTCGCGTCCGGCCACGCGGCCGTTCCAATAGCCCGCGCCCTTCCGGTTCACGTCGCAAACGGCGACCACCTGCACCCGGTCGTCGCGGAGGAAATTCCTCATGTCGTTGGTGCCTTGATTGCCCGTGCCGATGATTCCCATGGTAATCCGGTCGCTGGGCGCGACCGCCCCGTTCAGCCCCAAGGCCGTGGACGGGATGATGTGGGGAAACCCTAACAAGGCTGCCGACGCTCCCGCCGAGCGACTGAGGAACGAACGCCGGGAACTGCCCTCCGAATGAGACGAGTCTTTCATAATCGGGAAAAGTCTCCCCGAATCTAGGCCGGTTCCGGAAAAATTCAAAGGAAATCGTACCGGCGTTTTCCCGCCGCTGGAGGGTCAGGCGAGGACCGTCTGACCCTCCGGCGGTGCGGCGGGTTCCCGCCATTTGTCGTGTTCCTTGATCAGATCGACCAACCGTTCTACGGCTTCGGCTTCCGGGATATTGAATTTGACCGCCGACTTGCCCACGTAGAGATTGATTTTGCCGGGAGCGCCCCCGACGTAACCGAAGTCGGCGTCGGCCATTTCCCCGGGGCCGTTGACGATGCAGCCCATGACGGCGATTTTGACCCCTTTCAAGTGCTCGGTCCGGCGCCGGATTCGGACGGTGACCGTTTGCAAGTCGAATAACGTTCGGCCGCAAGAGGGACAGGCGACGTAATCGGTTTTGAAGGAACGGTTGCCCGCCGCTTGCAGGATGTTGTACGCCAACCGAAGGGATTGACCGGGCCCGGGTTCGTTGCGGATCATGATCGCGTCGCCGATGCCGTCGGAGAGCAACGAACCGATGACCACCGCGCTGCGCAGCAGGGATTCTTGAGGGGGGAAGGGGGCCTCAGGCGCTGCCAAGGTGTCTTTCAGCAGGATCGGGTTGCTGTTCCCCAGCCGGCGGAGCCGGGCGGCCAACAAGCGAAAAGCCGTAATGGTGGGCAAGGGCAAGTCGTCGGCGACCGTGAGCAACTGGGTGTCGCAATGGACCGGGAAATCGTCCCGAGGGTCGATTTCCTGAACGTTCAGGTCTTCGTAGACCGCTTCGGGGCGAATGTCGTCTCCGGGACGAACGCGGGGCGCGACGGCGTCCCAAACGGAGCGGGTCACGACGACCCGGATCGGTTGGGTGCCGCCGGCGAGCGTGCCGGGAGTCACTTCGATCGCGGGCGTGTCCCTGCGGGCGTATGCGAAGGGATCGTAGCTCGGACGTAACCCGTAGGCTTCCGTCGTCGGGGAAACCAGTTGGGGAATGAGGGCCAGCAAATCGTGGCATACGACGATTTCGTTCGGCGAATCTTCCGTCAGGGAAACCCTGATCGTGTCGCCTAATCCGTCGCAGAGCAACGAACCGATGCCGATGGCGCTCTTGATGCGGCCGTCTTCCCCGTCGCCGGCTTCGGTCACTCCCAGATGGAGCGGGTAGTTCCAGTCCGGACCCAACGCTTCCAGGCGGGCGACCAAGAGCCGATAGCATTGAATCATTACCTTCGGATTGCTTGATTTCATCGAGAACTTGAAATTATGAAAATCTCGGGATCGAGCGATGCGGGCGAATTCCAGGGCGCTTTCCACCATCCCCAACGGGGTGTCGCCGTGCCGATTCATGATGCGGTCGCTCAGTGAGCCGTGATTGGTGCCGATGCGCAAGGCCCGGCCCCGTTCCTTGCACCGCTCGATCAGGGGGACGAATTTTTCCTCGATCCGGGCGATCTCTTCGGCGTACTGGGTGTCGGTGTATTCCCGAACCGAGAATTTCTTGCTGTCGGCGTAGTTGCCGGGATTGATCCTGACCGCCTCTACCCAGTTGGCCGCTTCCAGGGCCGCCTGGGGTTTGAAGTGGATATCGGCGACGAGGGGCGTCTGACAACCTGTGGCGCGCAGGGCGGCGACGATGGGTTGGAGATTGGCGGCGTGCCGGACGGTTTGCGCGGTGATCCGCACCAAACGACAACCCGCCGCGACCAAGGCCAATGTTTGCCGGACGCAGGCGTCGGTGTCGAGCGTATCGCAAGTGATCATGGACTGGGGAACGATTGGCAGTCGGTTCCCCAGAGCCACCGGTTGCCCGTCCGGGCTGCCGATAACGACCTCCCTCGTGCTTCGCCGCTGGTAACGGTAAGGGGAGAAGCAATAGTTCATGGCCGGGCGCGAACGAACGTGGCGGTTCAGGGTTGGGGAGCTTCGAAATAGATTTCCGGAACCTTTTGCCTTTTCCAGGGAAGCTCCTGAAGGTCGTAAAAGGTGACGTAAAGGAGAAACCCGATCACCAGAAGAGCGCAACCGGCTTGCAGTTTTTCCAGGAACCAGAGCGGAATGCGACGGCGCAGCAGGCCTTCGGTGGCGGCCATGACGATATGCCCGCCGTCCAGCACCGGAATGGGTAAAAGATTGAGCAAAGCGAGATTGACGTTGAGCAGGACGCTGAACCAGATGGCCAGCCGCCAGCCGTATTCGCTGTCGAACAGGCGGTAATAGATTTGCATGATCCCGACCGGCCCTTGGAGGTGATGGGCCTTGATGTCCGATTTTTCGGCGAACAGGGCGGAGAGCGTTTTTTGCATTGCCGTCACGCTTTCCCAAATCGATTCCCAGGGGCCGGGATAGGCGATGGCGTCCATGGTCGCCAAATTCCAGGCGATGCCGATCATGGCGTGCTTGTCCTCGGCGGCGAAGTCTTCCGGATAGACCGGGAACTCGGCCTGCAGGGTGAATTCCCGGTCCGTAGCGTCGCGAGCGACGGTTAGCGTCAATTCCCGCTCCGGATTATCCCGGATGTATTGCGAGAGGAATTCGGGATGATGCAGCTTGATGCCGTTGACTGCTTGGATGACGTCGCCGCTCCGGATGCCGGCCCGTTGAGCCGGGCTATTGGTTTGCACGGCCCCGACGACGGGGAGTTGCCAGGGCCTGATGCCGATCTCCCGGAGATTTTTTCGTTTCCACCATTCCTTCTGGTCGGGGACGGTGGGTGAGGCGGTCAGTTCGTGAACGATGCCGTCCCTTTCGACTTCTATCGGGATGGTATCGGCGACGCTGCTGACGATCTGCCACATGATCGCGTCGTTGCCGATGCCTACCCAGCGCTCGATCGGCGAATCGTTGATGGCGACGATGCGGTCGCCCGCGAGTATGTCCGCGGCTTCGGCGGAGGACTCGGGAACGACGTAGCCGACCACGGTGGTCGTGGCCCTGCTGCTGGTCGGCCGTCCGACGAACCAGACGGTATAAGCGAAGAAAATGGCCAGCAGAAAACTGAACAGCGGCCCGGCGAAGGCCACGATGATTTTGTCTCCCGGCTTGATCGGGGGCAATGTTTCTTGGTCTTCCTGATTCTTCCCTTCCAGCATTTCCATGGGCGCCATTTGCGGCAGGGCGACGAAACCTCCGGCCGGGATGCAGCCCAGGGAATAGGTTACTCCCCCGTAGGTCCGTTCCCAGAGAGGCTTGCCGAACCAGATGCCGAAACGTTCCACTTTCAAGCCGCGCCAGCGAGCGGCCAGGAAGTGCCCCAACTCGTGTACGATGATCAACAGGTTGAAGAGCACCAGCACTTCGAGGAGGATAAACAGGAAATTCAGTACTTGCATGGACGGATCGGCACTTCAATCGCTGGGGCTTACTATAAGGCGAATTGAACTTAAAAGACAACCGGAGAAAAACCGGCCGGCGGGAAATACGTGCGGCGCCGCGGCAATTTTAGCTCGCCCGAAAACCATCGAAATCGGGATGATCGAAGCGGTATGCAGGTGGTCTTGTTAGAACCCGAGATTCCTCCCAACACCGGCAACGTCGCCCGGCTGTGCGCCGCCACGAATTCCGGGCTTCATTTGATCGAACCCTTCGGATTTCGGTTCGACGATCGCCGGTTGCGCCGTGCGGGCATGGATTATTGGCAGCAGGTAACGTGGCGAACGTGGCGCGATTGGCCCACGTTTTACGCGGCTCACAGGGACCGGGGAACGTTCTGGTTTATCGAATCGGTCGGGGTCAGGCATTACGCTCAAATCCGGTTTCGATCGTCGGATTACTTGGTGTTCGGCCGGGAGTCGGCCGGGTTGCCCGAAGCGTTGCTCGAGGAACACCGGAAACGGTGCCTGCGTATTCCGATGGCGACCGGTCCGGCCCGGTCGCTTAACTTGGCCAACAGCGTGGCGATCGTGCTTTACGAAGCGCTTCGCCAGCAGAATTTCCCGGGCGAACGTTGACTCGGGAGCGCCGACCGGCCGCTAACGTGGGCGGAGTTGTTCGATTTTGTCCTGCATTTGGATGCCAACGTCTTCCTGATAGAAGTAGGCGTCGCGATCGCCGCCGGCGTTCCAACTGTGAAGGAACAACATTTTCTGGAAGGGAACCCAGGATACCGAACCGTCCATGTAGAGGTGATTGCCCCCTTCGGGCTCCCGGTTGCTGCGGCGGTGGGGCGGCATGTTCTTGAAGGCGCTGTCGCGTCCGCCGCCCCATTCCCGATCGATTTTGAGCGTAGCGTCGGCGGCGAGAGCCCAACCGGGTCGGGAGGTCGAAGATTTAACGGGGCTGCGCGAAGGAAATTGGCCGGCGGGATTGTTCCAGATCTCGATACCGCCGAAGTATTGATATCCGATGATCCATTGTTGCCAAGCCGCTTCGAACGTCGGAAAACTGGGACGGCTGGGGCAGGTCCAGATCTTCGCGACTCCCTGGTTGGTGTTGATGATCAAGCCGACTTGGGCGGCCGCTTCGCGTTCCGGCGGGTCCAGAGCGATCTGCACGGATTTCGCGCGGGCCTGCAGCAATACGTTCCGATTGTCGTCGGCGTAAATCGTCATGGCGATCCCGATCTGCCGGAGATTGCTCATGCAAACGGCGCGTTTGCCTTTTTCCTTGGCCTTGGAAAGCGCCGGCAGCAGCATGCCCGCCAGAATCGCGATAATCGCGATGACTACCAATAGTTCGATCAAGGTAAACGCGGCGCGAAAAGCGAACCGCGGCGAAGCGGCGGGACCGTTCCCTGCAACCGATCGGGTGACGAAAGCCGGTGAAGTCGACGACTGGAATGGACGATTCATGGGGTGAGGCCGTTTCCTGCAAGGATGAGCGTCGGGGGCATGATACCAACTCTGCGTCGGTTGTCAGGTCATTTGTCGCGGGCGGTATCGGGTAGGGGAACGAGCTGGGCGATCAGTAGCGAGGCAGGTCGAGGTCGATTACCCGGGACCATTCGTCGATGCCCCCGATCAGATTGAGAGGACGGACGAAGCCGATCGACGCCAGCCATGCGACGGCCTGGGCGCTGCGGATGCCGTGGTGGCAATACACGACGGTATCGTCGCGGTGCCAATCCCTGATTTCCGGCAGTCTCTCGGGTAATTCCCGCAACGGGATCAGGCGTGCGAGGGGGAGGGCCGCCATGGTGTGTTCGGCCGGTTCGCGAACGTCCAGCAACCGAAACGGGCGCTGAGAATCCATCCAGGCTTTTAGTTCCGTAACGGAGAGTTGGGGCACGGAGCGAATCGGGCGAACCGGCGTTATTGCGAGAGCGAGGCGAGATACCGTTCGGCGTCGATGGCCGCGGCGCAACCGAGTCCGGCGGCGGTGACCGCTTGCCGGTAGACGTGGTCCGAACAATCGCCCGCCACGAAGACGCCCTCGGCGTTGGTGCGGCTTCCTTGTTGGGGAATGATATAGCCGGCGTCGTCCAAGTCGAGTTGCCCGCGAAACAACTCCGTATTGGGAACGTGGCCGATGGCGACGAAGACTCCGGCGCAATCTAGGGTGCTGTGCTCGCCGGTGACTCGATTCTCCAGCCGAACGCCGGTTACCTTGCCGGCCTCGGCGTCGAAAATATCGCTGACGACCGAATTCCAAACCGGTTCGATCTTGGCGTTGGTCAGCGTCCGTTCGGCCATGATTTTGGAGGCGCGCAATTGGTCCCGGCGATGCACGAGATAGACCCGGGAACCGAATCGGGTCAGGTAGTTGGCTTCTTCGCACGCGGAGTCGCCACCGCCGACCACCACCAACGGCCGGTCGCGGAACATGGGCAAGGCGCCGTCGCAGGTAGCGCAGTAGGTGACGCCTTTGTTTTCCAGAGCCGTTTCGTTCGGCAGGCCCAATCGTCGATGGCTGGCTCCGCTGGCGATGATGAGCGTTTGAGTTTCCACGAGTTCGCCGTCGATCGTCAGCCGGAGGGGGGACGATTGCATGTCCGCCGCCTCCAGTTTCGCGAATTTCACCCGCGCTCCGAAGCGTGCGGCCTGCTTCTGGATGCGTTGCATCAGTTCGAAGCCGTCCACGCCTTCGGGAAATCCCGGGTAGTTTTCGACGACGGTCGTCGTCGTCAGCAGTCCTCCGGGCATCGTGCCGGAAAGCACCAATGGGGTTAGATTGGCCCGGGCCGTGTAAATAGCCGCCGTCAGTCCGGCGCAACCTGATCCTACGATGACTACTTTTTCCATATTCCAAGGTCGGCAGCGAGCGGTGATTGAAATTCGCAGTCTGGGCGAAGTCTGGCAAGTCAGGAACGACGGTGGCCGTTCAAGCGCAAAGCTCCGCGTCCCAATCTTTCCAGACCGGTTCGTAGCCGAGACGGCGGATGAGTTCGGCGATGGCCTGAGGCCGGCGTTCGTCGGCGATTTCGAACTGACCGGTAGCGGCGGTTTCGCGCGCCTCGCGGGCGGACGGGGAACGAGGCTTCGATTCGGGCGGCCGGGAGAACTGTTCGCCGCCCGCTCCGGTGTAGCCGCCCGGTTCGGTGTGGCTGCCCGCACTCATCAGAGTGACACCGAGCGGAATCAGTCCGTCGCGCAACCGGGCCGGTTCGCGAGTCGACAACACCAGTCCGATGTCCGGGAAGGCGATGCGGAAGGCCGCCAGTAACTGAACCAGGGCTCGGTCGTCGAGCGGATGAGACGGTTGATAGTTTCCGGCGCAAGGCCTGATTCTCGGAAAGGCCACCGTCAGTTGCGAACGCCAGCAGTGGCGGAGCAGGTATTCGGCGTGGGCGGCGAGCGCCAGAGCTTCCTCCCGCCAGTCGGTCAAGCCGAAGAGCGCTCCGATTCCCAAGCGGCGAAATCCTGCCGCATAGGCCCGTTCAGCCGTTTCGAGTCGCCAGTCGTAATGTTTTTTGGGGCCGGCGGGGTGCAGGAGGCGATAGCGCTCTCGATCGTAGGTTTCCTGGTAAACCACCAGTCCTTCGGCGCCGGCGGCGACCATGGTCCGGTAGGCGTCGGTCGCCATCGGCCCTACTTCCAGGGACAGCCCGGGAATCGAAGGGCGCAAGGCGAGGAGGCAATTCTCGAGGTAGCCGTTGGAAACGAACTTCGGGTGTTCGCCGGCCACCAGCAGAACGTTGCGGAAGCCTTGCTCGGTCAACGCCCGGGCTTCGCTTTCGACTTCGGCGACGGACAGGGTAACCCGCCGGATGTCGTTGTTGCGGGAAAAGCCGCAGTAGCGGCAGATGTTGACGCATTCGTTGGATAGATACAGCGGGGCGAACAGGCGGATGATCTTGCCGAATCGTCGTTGCGTGAGGTCTTGCGACCGGCGGCATAGTTGTTCCAGTTGGGAGGAAGCCGCCGGGGCGGTCAGGGCGGCGAAGGCGGCTAGTCCTTCGGTGCCGGAGGCCAGGGAATTTTCGACGTCGGCACCGGTCAACCGATCGGTCTTTTCGACCAAACCCTTGATGTCGAGGCGATCAAATTCGGCAACGAAACTCACCGCCCCACGATAGCAAACACGCCGTCGATCGCAAGCGTGCAACGCAAGCGCGCCGGACTTGATCGAACAGCCGAGCGGCCCTGTTTCTTCCAGGGCCGTCCTCGATATCCCGTCATCGCCTCGGTCGGGCGTGCCTCCGGTTCGGATTCCTCTCGAAATCCAGCACCCGCCTGTTGCCAGCTGCCCGGTTCGAATCACGGGGGAGGTCGCCCAGCCAGTCGAATCGACGAGGCGAAACGAATCGAACAGCCCTTAATCCGGGAAATCACGGAGCAATCGCCGTCAGGAATCCCGCTGGCATCGTCCGAAAAGTTGGAACCGGAAAGCACTGAAATTCCGACGGCTTCGATCGGGATCAAATCGGAAGCCAAGGAGAATCCCGGGCTAGTTTTTCCGGTTTGCCGGCGGAACTTCCCGGTCGCCCGGGGCGGGGGAGTTACTCGGCGGTCCGGCGTCGTTCGCCGGCCGGGAGGCGTCAGGAAATTTGGGAGGCGTGATGCGGAATTGATCGGCTTGAGGATCGGGAATCTCGTTCTGAGCGAGCAGCCGGAACGTGACCTGTACCGGAGTGCCGACAGGCGGGATCTTCGCTTCCGCGGGAAACCAGATATCGTCGTTTTCATGGCCGGTTCGGGGATTGTTGGCCAAGGCATCGCGGTCGACGATTAACGAGAGGATCGATTGATTGACGTCGGCGGTGAACCGGCCCTGGGCGATCCGGGAACCGTTGTAGACCCAGAGGCCGCGGCTGGCCGGCAGCTGCTCCTCGCCCACGACGATCCAATCCTCGATTCGGGCCGTTCGTTCCTGGTCTTGTTCCGTCCATGCGATCGTCACCTCGATCGGTTGCCCGCCCGGCAAGCCAGTCACGTCGGAACCGGGCCATAGATCCTTTTTGCCGAGCAATAGCATGGCCAGATGAATTCGGGTCGGAACGACCTCGGTCGCGAGCAGCGACTCGTGCAATTTGCCGGTTTTGCCGACGATGGCGTACTCGATGACTTCCTCGAGCATGTTGACTTTCGAGGGAAAGGATAGCTCTTTGCGATCGGTGTCGATGGTCACTTCGCCGATCCGGTATTTTCCTTTCCCTTCGGATACCACGAGGTTTTCGGGAGCCGGGGCAACGGTTCGTTTGGCGTTGACTTTTTGCGCCGCTGCCGGGGAGGCGAGTAACGCCGGGCCAAGGAGCAGTGCCCCGAGAGCCTTCAGGTTCGAGAGCCGCCGCCCCGCGATCAGCCGGCGGAACGGTCCGAACGATGTCGGCTGGTTGTTATTGCGGTGCATTGGGCGACCGGGGGATTGATGGGGCATTAACGGATCCGGACGTTAGGATTGGGAACGTTGTTTCGATGCCAGTTGAGAGTCCATAATTCGCGCACCGAAACGTGTTCGGTGTGGCCGTCGGTAAAGGTGACTTGGATGCCGTTGCCGTGGCGTTCCAGGGCGAACCGCCCCATGAACTTTCCATTGCTGTGAGGAAACGACCGGTTGCCGTACCCGTCGCCTTTGAAATCGACCGGCGCTTGATCGCCGCCGTCCGGCCAGGAACCGACCCAGACCGAGTCGCCGTAAGCCGGGACTCCGGAAGGCGCGGTCGAGAATTGGGCGTAGTATCCGTCGGCGGGGAATTGATCTTTATAAAAACCGAGATTGTCCAACCATAGATTCATGCCGTAACTCCCTTCTGATTGGAGCGAGCGCCAAGAGGTATCGACGCTGCCCCACCAGCCTTGATTGGCCGCAGGATTGAGTTCCGGAGGGCGGGTGCTGGGGCAGAGCAGGATTTTCATCGAACCGTCGCCGCGCTCGTGTGGATTATCGCGGTATCCCGCATCGCCCAGGTAAGGCGCAATTCGGTGAAACCAGTAAGAACCGACCTGATGGGTGACCGGCGGCACGTGGTCGCCATTGTCGTCCGCGTAGAGCCGGGTCGCCAGGGACATCTGCCGGAGATTGCTCCCGCATTTGGTTTCCTTGACTCGGTCTTTCGCCTTGGCCAGCGCCGGGAGCAACATGCCGGCGAGAATGGCGATGATGGCGATGACTACCAACAATTCGATCAAGGTGAATCCCTCCCTGGTCCGTAACGGCGAGGATCGTTCGCGAAGCCTGGTCCCGGTGCCGGCGGATCGTCCTGGGGGAGTCATGGTCGAGCGATGTTCGGCGACGGGAGTCGGCGGTTGAGTTGAAAACCGTCACTCGGCCCTAAGCCGTCACGGTGCCGGCGGCCGAGGAATCTCCGGATTCGGAAAGGGCGAGCTACGCTGGTGGCGTCGAGTTTGGCGAAGTCGGGTATAGCGGCAAGGCAAATTGTCGGGCTAATGGAGGCTTCGACTGTCACGCTAGATGTCGGAAACTGCCGTCATTTTACCGATTGGAACTCTCTCGGAGCGCCGCAGGGAAACATTCGAATCAAATCAATCCGTAGGGTCAATAAAAATCATGCCGGCGAGGATTCGAACGGGGGCGAGTTCAGCCGGTTCGAATCGTGCGGAAATGCTCTTAGTTCTTCGAAGAATGGGGGCCGGAAAACCGGAAAGGGAGATTTCCGGAACGGAATCCTCCGCTCCGTTGGCCTCTCGGAATCGAGGGTGCGATGCGATATCGCTTTCGCCTCCGGCAGGGGAGCTTCGCAACTCCCGAATTCCGCTCGCCGGCCGGGGCAATGAGGATAAGTTGCTTTATCGACGGTTTTGTGTTTCGTTTGGCCAATGCAAACCACCTTGAAGCGCCGGGTTTTCGCCAACGTCGCCATGGTTATGGCCTGGGGATTTACTGTGTTAGGTCAAGTTTCGGGAACGTCTTCGGTTGCCGGCGAATGGGTTTCGTTGATTGATGGCACCGAACTCGAGGGTTGGGTGAAATTGGGTGGCCGGGCGAAATACGGGATGCGGGACGGCGCGATTGTGGGGACCACCGTGCCGGGTTCTCCCAATACCTTCCTTTGCACCAAGAAGCATTACGGCGATTTCGTCCTGGAATTGGAATACAAGGTGCACCCTAATCTGAACGGAGGTATTCAGATCCGGAGCCGTAGCCTTCCGGAATTCCGCAACGGGGTCGTCCATGGTTACCAGGTCGAGATCGATCCGTCCCCCCGGGCTTGGTCGGGCGGTATCTACGACGAATCGCGCCGGGGATGGATCAACAATTTGCGCGACAACGAACCGGCCCGGAAGGCGTTTCGGCAGAACCAGTGGAATCACTATCGCATCGAAGCCATCGGCGACCGGATTCGCACTTGGATCAACGGAGTGCCGGCGGCGGACCTTCGAGACACGATGACTTTGTCTGGATTTATCGGGTTGCAAGTGCACGGCACCGGGAGGCGGGACCCGATGGAAATCGTTTGGCGCAATATCCGGATTAAGGAACTCGGGCGGCACGAATGGCGCCCGATGTTCGACGGGAATACTTTGGACGGATGGTCGCCCAAACCGGGCGGGGAATGGCAGGTGGAGAACGGCGTTATCAGGGGAACGAGCCAGCGTTCGGTGCGGCAACACGGACTGTTGGTCAGCGACGATAGTTACGATCAGTTTACCGTCCGATTGCATTTTCGGATCAATCAAGGCGACAGCGGTTTCTATTTTCGTTCGGACCCGGTCGATTCGGCCGTCGGCATCCATGGGTTTCAGGTGGAATTGGACACGAGTTACGAAACCGGAGGGCTCTACGAAACCGGGGGCCGGGGCTGGGTCGTCAAACATCCCGCCGATAAGAAGACTGAGTGGTATCGGGTCGGCCAGTGGAACGAGTTGACGGTTTCGGCTTGGGATAATCGAACCGTAGTCCACATGAACGGCCGCAAAACGGCCGAGTTGAAGGACGATCCGGGCCGGACCGAGGGGCATTTCGCGCTGCAATTGCATGGCGGCCAGGAGATGGACGTCGAATTCCGGCACCTCGAACGGCTTGTCCCGGTGGACTGAAACGAGCGACGACGATCAATTCGCGGCCGGGCCGGCTCGGATCGCTAGGCGTTTTGAATGAATCAGGGAATCGCGGTCAGTTTGGTTAAGGCATTAATCCATCCGCCGGCGATTGTGTGGTCGATTGCTCTGGTTTTGGGGCTTGGTCTGCTCTTCAAAAAAAAACGGCGCTCTGGCGTCGCGGCACTGTCGGTTTGCGCGCTGCTGACCGTATTCGGCGGCACGGGACTGCCGGCTTATTTGGCGTCGACCTTGGAACGGCCCTATTACTTGACCGATCCCTTGGAAGTGCCCGCGGCCGACGCGGTCGTCGTGTTGGGAGGCTACTTGGGCGACGGCTCCGGCGAAGCGCACGGATTCGATCTCCGGGGTGCCGCCGACCGGGTGTTCGCCGGGATGGAATTCATGAAGGCCGGCAAAGGGAAAGTGCTAGTCATCGGGGGAGGCGGTTTGTTGGGCAGCCCAACCGGAGAATTGGAATACGACGCCTTGAGTTCCTGGTTCGAGCGGTGGAATTTTCCGTTTCCGGTGGAACATCTCGGCCGGCAACCGGATACCTTCCGGGAAGCGATAGCGGTCCGGTTGTTGATGAAAAAGCGCGGTTGGAACAGCGTCGTCCTCGTCACTTCCGCCATGCACATGAAACGCGCCGAATTAATCTTTCGGGACCGGGGGATCGAGATCGTTCCGGCCGCCTGCGATTTCGTTTCGCTCCCGGGCAAACGGTGGTATCTGATCCCGGATATCGACCAGTTGAAAATCCTCCACTTGTACCTCTACGAGCACTGCGGGCGACTGTACTACCGGATGAGGCAACGGGTCCATTTCTGAGGCCCGAAGCCGTTCATTTATCTTTGAGGAATTCCTGAAGCTTCGGGCGGATGATGAAGTAGCAATACCCTTGGTTGGGGTTCTTGCGATAGTAATCCTGGTGGTAAGCTTCGGCCCGGTAAAATTTCTTGAACGGGACGATCTCGGTGACGACCGGGTCCGTCAGCGTCGCCGCGACGGCGGTCTTGGATTTTTCGGCGGCCGCTTTCTGTTCCTCGTCGTGGTACAGAATGATCGAGCGGTATTGGGTGCCGACATCGTTCCCCTGGCGGTTGAGCGTGGTCGGGTCGTGCGCCTGCCAGAACTGAGTCAGCAGTTGCTCGAATCTGATAATCTTGGGATCGAAAGCGACCTGAACGACTTCCGCATGGCCGGTGGTTTCTTCGCAGACTTCCTGATAGGTCGGATTTTCCTTGTGCCCTCCGGCATAACCGGAAACGACCGACTCGATGCCGTCCAAGGTTTCCAACAGCGCTTCGACGCACCAGAAACAACCGCCGCCGAAGGTGGCTAACTGAAGATCCTTGGCCTCGGGCGGAGCGGCGGGAGCTTCACTCACCGGCTCCTCCTTGGCGTTGAGACAACCGGCGGCGGTTTGGGCGGCGAGGGCGAAGATGACTACGGCGCATAGTCGTTTCATGATCGTAAACTGATTTTCAGTGGTTCCGATACTGAAGGAACCAGCTGTTTTGTCAATCATTGCTCTACCGCTCGCTAACGAAATCCCGAACGGCTCGCCCCGAAAGGTAACCAGTCCGGCTCGGGAATCGCGATACTCGGCGGTTCGGCGGGGCGGTCGTCGCCCGATCGCCCCGTCCGGCGGACCGGTAGTCCCCGGTCAGGCATCGATGGCCGCCTCGATCCGCTTATCCAGCTTTTGGGGGCCGGTGAGGAAGGAAACCGCGATCAGGGTAATAAGGGACGCTAACAAGGCTACGGCACCGATGCTGACCGAACCCGGTATGGTATAGACGGGTTCCCCTTGGGGATACTTGCTCAGCAAATCCAGCCCGACATTGGTGACGATGCCGATCACGACGGCCGCCGCCGCGCCTTGCCAGGTAGCCCGTTTCCAGTTGAATCCGATGGCCACGATCGGAACGAAGGCCGCAGCGAAAAGCCCCCAACCGAAGGTTCCCAGAATGGCGATCAGATCGCCGTGATTCTTGGCCCAGAGCGCGAAGGCGGTAGCGGCTACGGCCAACAAGACGGTAGACGTTCTGGCCAGCGAAAGTTCGTTGGCCACCTTGCGGCGCATGAAGACTTTAGGAAAATCCCGGGTGAACACGCCGGCGCCGATGTTGAGAAAAGAATCGGCCGTGGACATGATGGCCGCGAACAGTCCGGAAAAAACGATCCCGGCCAACCAGGCCGGAGCGTATTCGAGTAAAAATACCGGGGCGGCGTGGTCCGCGTCGCTTAACTCTTCGTGACTGCCGGTGATCACCAGATATTTCATGGCGAATCCGACGCTCATCCAGAGGAGGATGCAGAGCGTGTAAGCCGGCGCGATAATCAACAGGTTCCAACGAACCGTCCGAAAATCCTTTTGCATGAGGTATTTGGTCGCGATCTGAGGTTGCCCGCTGCCCCCCAGCGCGAACAGAAAGATAAATCCCAGACAGGCCATGGGCCCCAACAACCCCCAAGGGCCGACCGCCTCGCCCAAGCCGTGTTCGCGAAAGGCGCGCGTCAGATTTTCCGGTCCGGCCGTAAAGGAATCGTTGCCGACGGTAGTCAGCGCGATCCAGAAAAGCGCGACCGAGGCCACGGCCATGATGAGCCCCTGCACGAAATCGGTGTAGATGCCGGCGATGATACCACCGAACACGGCATAGAGGATCACGACCGTCATGCCGCCGATCGCGGCCCAAGTGAAATCGATGTCGAAAAAGGTCGAGGCCACTTTGCCGAAGGCGAGAATATTGGTCCCCAAGTAGGCCGTAACTCCCAGCAGGATCACCAATGCCGCCAGAAATCGGCAGAGTCGACTTTGATAGCGGACGGCGACCGCATCGGGCAGGGTAAGGATATCGAACAGGTCGGAGAAGGCTTTGAAACGCTTGGCGACTAGCAGCGAAGTGACCACGAACCCGAGGATCGCAGGACAACAGATCCAAAAAGAAGATACGCCGAACTTGTAGACCAAACCCGGGCCGCCAATGAAGCCGAATCCGCTCATCATGGTCGAGAACGCGGCAAAGGCCAGCAATACGGGACCGACGCTTTTTCCCGCGATGAAAAAATCTCTGGAAGACTTGGTTTTGCTGGCCGCCCAGGCGCCGATGAGCAGGCAACTGACCAGGTAAGCGGCGATGGTCCAGAGGATAAGAGAGTAGTCGTCCATCGGTTTCAATCTTTGTCCCGATCCGGTTCGCTAAGCTGCGCCAGCCGGCGGGAAGAACCGGGGGGAAAGATCGTTCGGAAAAAACCGGCGGTCCAAAGGAATACGTAGCCGAAGGGCGTCAAGGTGACGCCGAAGACCAGCAAGGCGGTGGCCGGTTCCATCCCGGCGATCAGCTGTTCTTGGTTGTCGTACCGGAAATGGAGAACGATGATGCCGATTACGATGATCGTCATCAGGGTCGAAATGGCCGCCCAGCCGATCAGCCAAGGTCGGGAATTATCCGAACGGCACAACGACCATTGGATGACGGAAAAAAAGACGCATTGGAGGGCGATGCCAAACGTGAATACCCGGATCGACAGGGGGATGCGGTCGCCGGCCACGATGCTGATCAGGATAATGCCTAATAGTATCCCTACTGCGGCCATGGTTCGATCTTGCAGGGTTTTCATCAGGCGGTTGGGAAGCGGTTTTTGCCGAACAAGCGGGGCGAGCGATGCCGGATCGAGGCGTCAGTCAGGAGGGAAAAACAAGTGGTTGCCGTTGCGGGCGGCATTCAGAGCGTCGGGAGTATCCTGAGGGATGCCGGGATCCCCTTGGGCCGACATCCATTGATCCAAAGCTTTCGCCAGTTTGAGTTTCGTGGCCGCATGATCGGGGGAGTCGGCCAAATTGCGAAGTTCGTAAGGATCTTCAAGGCTGTGGTACAGCTCTTCCTGCGGTCGTTTCAGATAGCGTTTGACCAAGCGGTATGTTTGCGGATTTTGCCAGGCGTCTCGAACCCAGGTTTGCCAATAGGGATTGTTGAGTTGTCCCCGGCCGGACCAGCCCATCAGGTGCTTTTCGAGGTAGATTTCGTCGGGAAGCAGGTTGCGGATATAACGGAATCGGCCGTCGGTTACCGCTCGGACCGGATAGGCCGGACCTTCGGGGAGGTTGTTGTGAATCGCGAAGGCGAAGGTTCGGTGCTCGGTCCGTTCGCCGAGGAGCACGGGCAAGAAACTGGAACCGTCGAACGACGGTTCGTCCGGGACCGCGCCGGCGGTGTGGAGCAGCGTCGGCAGCACGTCGGCGTACTGAACCAGTGCCTGAGTTCGGGTTGCGGGCGGAATCCGGCCGGGCCAACGGGCGATCAGCGCCGTGTGGACTCCGGTGTTCCAGTTGGTCCATTTGCAGCCGGGGAATTGCGATCCTTGTTCGGAAGTGAAGATCACCAAGGTGTTCTCGGCTTTTCCGGCGCGCTCCAGAGTGTCGAGAATGTCACCGACCTGAGCGTCCATATAGGTGATTTCGGCGAGGTAACGGGAAAAGGCGTCGCGGCTGGTGGGCGTGTCGGCAATATTCGGAGGGAGCTTTAATTCTGCGGAGGGATATTGCGAAGCGTCGCCCATGACCCAAGGCACGTGGGGTTCGACCAGGGCGACGGTCAGAAAAAACGGTTGCCGTTCGTCCCGTTCCATAAACGCTTGGATCGCCGAAAGGTCGTGTTCCCGTGTAGGGTTGCGTACGCAATTCGGATCGAATCCGGCCACGGTTTCGAAGGGAAACGCTTGCCGGGGTTTGACGTGCACTTTTCCGGCCAGGCCGACTCGATAGCCGAGGGGAGCGAGGTAGTGGGGCACGCTTCGGGTTTGGGGCCGGCTGGCGGAATGATTCCAGGCGCAGCCGTTTCGCAACGGATACTGGCCGGTGAATAATTCGGCCCGGCAGGGTTGGCACATGGCTTCGGCCAAGAAGGCTTGATCGAACACCATGCCCTGTCGAGCCAGCCGGTCCAGACGGGGTGTTTTGGCGTTGAGTCCGCCGTAGACCGGCAGATCGTTCCAAGTGCAATCGTCGGCCATGACGATCAGGAAATTGGGTCGAACCGGGTCGGATTCGGCCAGGGGCTGCCAGCAGGCTACCGACAGGAAAATCCCGAATAACAGCTTTCTCATATCACAGCGACGGAAGAACGACGTAAAGCAAGCACTCGAAAAATGATGGAACCGTTTTTTGGCGGCTCGCAAGTTATTTCTGCTTGATTTTCTGTGAGGCCCGCCTCCTGTCTTCGCCAGGGAGGGAAGCGAACGCCGGGTCCGGTGAGGGGCGACAATTACTGGCCCCGGTTGTTGCGTTTGTGGTATCGCGAACGTTGCTCGCTATCTTATTGGGAAAAAATGTCCGATTTTATTTCGCCTTGTCACGGAAAAAACTCCTATTCGCCCGGCGGTCGAACGGCGCGGAGAAGTTTTGTTTGGAATTTGAAGGAGTCCATCAAGTTCCCGGGTCCGAGTAGAACGGCGACTGCATCGATTGACCGCACGAGCTTCCCGTTGATCATTGCCTGCCGGGACAGGACGGATCGGAAGAATGGCCTTCGTCTCCAGCGTCAAGACGTTTTTCTGATTTCAGCGGTCACTGACGAAGCTATCAAGTAGCTTGGTCTCGGTCGTTACTTCTGAGGTCCCAATTCAATTCAGGCCCGGACGAATATGACGTTTTGGGTTCGAATTAGCGTTGCAAATCACTCTCCTGATCTCCGATGATCGGGAGCGCCTGAAGATAGGGCATATAGAGGGGATATTCTCGATTTCGGCGGATAACGCTTCAGCTGGGGGTAATCCTTGATCATTTGGTAGTTCCCGATCACTGATGGCAGGGGATCATTGCGGAGCTGACGACCGCTGACGCCGTGTCGGGCCGTTTAATTGATCATGCCCGTCGGTCGAAGTTAAAGAGGAGAATGCCGGCGCGAAAAGAACGCCGCTGAATAATCTCGATGGCGAAAAGAGGAGATGAACGATAATGGGACCAAAATAGCTTCGACTGCCCGGAACGCATGCCGGGAACTCATAGTTCCAGCCGGCCTACACCTTCCTTCGTTCCTCGTCCCGGCTTTTTGCTGACGGTTTCCTCATTCCCTGCGGGGAACGGGGGTGGTCTATGCTTGCGGACTTTATTGTCGCCTCGACCGCCCCGGCACAATGAGAACTGGCCAAGGTGCCGTATCCCCTAAAAAAAAGAAGACGCTCCATGTTTACCGGCAGGAGCATCCGGCTATCGCCGGAATCGATAAATTCACCAGTGCTTGATTCGAAGAAGATAAAATATGACCGCGAATACTATCAGTTCATTGGAACTTTGTGCCGGTGGCGGCGGGCAGGCTCTCGGCCTGGAGCAGGCCGGATTCGGTCACGAGGGATTGGCCGAGATCGAGCAAAAATACTGTGATACTCTCAGCCTTAACCGGCCCGGATGGAAAGTCTTCGCGAAGGATCTGCGTGAGTTCATCGAACACGATGCGGCGGCTTTTAAGGGGATCGAACTGCTGACGGGAGGACTCCCATGTCCGCCTTTCTCGATAGCGGGCAAGCAATTTGGCCACCGCGACGAGCGCAATCTGTTTCCGGCCGCCCTCGACCTGGTCGATATCACGCGCCCGCAAGCGGTCATGATAGAAAATGTCCGGGGCATTCTCGGCGCCGTGTTCGAGGATTACCGTCAACAACTCAAGAATCGGTTCGAGAAATTGGGATACCGTGTCAAGTGGCATCTATTGAACGCTTCCGACTTCGGTGTGCCTCAGCTTCGGCCTCGGGTCATCATCGCTGCCTTGCGCCAGGACATATCGTATCATTTCACTTGGCCGGTCGGCACCGGGCGCAATCCGCCGACCGTCGGTGAATCCCTCTATGACTTTATCAAGCAACGCGGCTGGAGGAGAGCACGCGCTTGGAGGGCGGGTGCCAATAAAATCGCGCCAACTATCGTCGGCGGCTCCCTGAAACACGGTGGGCCGGATCTCGGGCCCACCCGAGCTAAACTAGCTTGGGCAAGCCTCGGGGTAAATGGAAAGAGCATCGCGGATAATCCCCCCGCCCGTGACTTCGTTGGCATGCCTCGCCTTACCGTTCCCATGGTTGCCCGTTTGCAAGGCTTTCCCGACGATTGGAAATTCTCAGGCCGTAAGACCGTTGCCTACCGGCAAGTCGGCAATGCCTTCCCACCTCAGGTCGCACGAGCCGTCGCGGAGCAGATCCATCATTGCCTCTCCGTGCGCCGTTCCTTTCGGGGCGAGGAATTTGCGGAATGAATATCAAGGCAATCTTTTCCGAAACCTGCCGCACTAACCGTTTATAATCGCTGGCTTCTTGGCTTTGCAAAGACAATAACGGCGATCCGAGCAATGGGGACAAGAACTGCAAGGCGGGCGTCAACAAATCGATCGGTAATTCGAATCATCTTGGTTTGGGGGTTATTGGCGAGAGCTTGATTGGCCAAAAGGCCGGAAGCCAGTTCAAGGAAAGCTGCAAGAACATTTTGGAGTTCACGATTCCCCGTCAAAAGCGTCTTCGGCCCGGTAGCGGGGGATCGGCAAGATTTCCGTCGGTTCCCAATTCAACCAGCAGGTGTAGTTGGCTGCCCTGACTGCCGCCCAAAAGGATGGGGGGATTATATACCAGGGATGACGAAGCGGGCTCATATCTGTAGAATCGCAGGTTGGAATTGAGGTATCAGATACGGCACAGAAAGCATCCGGCAAAGCGCATCGCAAAGGTCTCACACTCTTCCAATTGCAGCGGGAATTCCCCAACGAAGCGGCAGCCCGCAAGTGGTTTGAATCAATCATTAGGCCGGACGGCAAGTGGCCCTTCCTACAGTGCAGAAGCAAAAACACGCACGAATGTTCTTACGCTAAGATGCCGTATCGCTGCCGTGATTGTCGCAAGTATTTCAGCATCAAGAAAGAAACGGTAATGGCTGGATCGCCGCTGCCGTTGCTCAAGTGGGTGTATGCCATCTACCTGGACACGACCAGCTTGAAAGGCGTGGCGAGCATGAAGTTGTCCCGGGAATTGGGCATCACGCAATAGACGGCTTGGTTCATGCAGCAACGCATTCGCGGAGCCGTTGCCGATCAGGGGCCGCCAGTGCTCATGCTAGGCCCGGTTGAAGTCGATGAAACCTACATGTGCGGGAAGCGCCGGAATATGCTGAATCGCAAGCGCAACGAACTTATCGGGCACGGATCAGTCGGCAAGACCGCCGTAGTCGGCGCGAAAGACCGCGCGAGCAACCGGGTAGTCGCCCAGGCCATGGATTCCGCGGACGGCGCGACCTTGCTGCGGTTCGTGGTGGACAATGCTGAATGGAACGCGCAGATTTACACAGACGATGCCTGCGCTTACCGCGCCCTGTCGAATCAAGCCAGCGTAAAGCACTCTAGCGGGCAATACGTGGACGGGCAGATTATAGCAACGGCGTGGGATCCTTTTGGTCGATGCTCAAGCGCGCCCACAAGGGTACTTTCCACCAGATGAGCACCAAGTACCTACAACGCTACGTCAACGAGTTCGCCAGCCGCCACAACATCCGCGAACTGGGAACGCTGGAACAGATGGCGTTCATTGCCAAGCGATTGACCGGCCGACGGCTGCCCCTTACGCAACCCTGTTCGCCTGAACCTGTGGATGCCGCGGTAAGTTGTTTGTGGATAACTCCGGTCCGCTCTGTAGACACCGTGTTTATCCTTTGTGATTCAACGACTTACAGCGATAATTCTATTGACTGGCTTACTCGATGTTGTATTCCGACCGTATGCCACAGGCAGCACAACTCTGGAATGAACTCGACGAAATAGCGGCCAGTTCGCCACAATACGATCCCCTGAGCAGCGTGTGGGAAGGCAACGATGCCGACCTGCTGGAACGCATGTTTGCATTCTACGCCTCAATCGAAGTCGAGCCGATATTAGATCCGACTTACAATGTCGGGCGCTTCTGGCGCGGATCGCAGCGGGAAGTGGTGTCGATGGACATTGATCCGCGCTACAAGCCGATGATCGTGGGCGATAACCGGGTAATGGACGGCGTGCCGGATGCCCACTACGGCGTGGTGGTCTATGACCCGCCGCACGTCGGCCCGCAGGGACGGGACAAGAGCAGCAAGCGGTTTGATATTGACTTCGGAGCGACCATGCCCTGCGGCGCTGAGTATGACTGGACGTTGAGTTACCTCTATCCGCCATTCCTGGAATAGGCCAAGCGCGTTCTCAAGCCGGACGGCCTTTTGCTGGCGAAGATCACGGACATGGTGAACAATCACCGCTCGCAGTGGGCGCATTGCGATTTCATGCGGATGGCCAAGGAAGCGGGATTTACGGTCTGCGACTTGATTGTGAAGGTGCGGAAGGGGCCGATGCTTTCCGACAAGTGGCGCAACGCCTACCACGCTCGCAAGCGGCATTGCTTCTGGATCATCTGCCGCAACGGCACCCGTTGTGAGCGATAGGGCCTACAACCCGCTGGAGGTGAATGAGCTGGGACGGAACGCGGCCCGCAAGCTCATGGAGTATCCGGCCATTGCTCTACCGCCTGATGAACAGTTTACCGGCGGCGGCGGTTACACGATCTACTACCGGGGTGGGTTCGAAACTTACGAGGGCATGGCCCCCGATGATCCGATCTATGTGGGCAAGGCGGACCTACCGGGCAAGCGGCAAGGCCGGGCAGCCCCGAAGCGCGCTGATCAGGCGCTGTATCGGCGGCTTGCTGAACATGCCGGATCGGTGAGATATGCCAAGAACCTAGACCTTGCCGACTTCCGCTGCCAGTGGTTAGTGCTCGATCCGATCTGGATAGGACTTACCGAACAGGTCTTAATCTCCGAACACCGCCCTATCTGGAACGTGGTTGTTGACGGATTCGGGCAGCACAATCAGGGGCGCACGCGGCGCAATCAGCGCCGTTCACGTTGGGACCCGCTGCATCCCGGCAGGCCGTGGGCCAATCTCTGTCAGGACGGCGCAGACAGCACCGCCGATATACCGGTTGACGTCATTCGGCACAGGAAGGAGCCTGACCAAGAAGAAAGCTAGGCAGAGCCCCCTCCGCTTCCGGCAGACTACAAGGGCGTAACGCTCCGTCGGGTAGCCGCCGCCGTGCTGCGCTACAGGCCCGCGAAAAAAGACAAGCTGCGATCTACCAGGATGAACCCGGGCTATCAACCCTAATACATAATCCCCCAAGGATGACCCAGAGCTGGCCTATGCCTTTGGAAACGATCGTTACATCAATTCTGAATTCGTGATTTGTTACTTCGAGAAAATGAGATCCTCAATACCGGCGACAGGTTGTTGATCGAAAAACAGGCGCGTCACTCACCCCTGAGACACCTCAAAAGCAATAGTATCATTCTTTTGCCTTGGTATTGTGCGAGTGGGCTGTGCGAAGCGACCGCGTGCATGGCTACCGAACGGAAGCGTGCAATCTGGTCTCGAACCGCACGGGGCGGTTTCCTCAGATCGTCGTCGTGACCGGCGAACCAAATTCCGGCTGCATCATTATGAATTGAGCGATCGCTTCCTGGCACAGTATCGAGAGAAGTTGACCTTTACCGTGGATTATCCACCGTTGTTCATGATTGCCCGTCTTGAGGAAAACGATTGCAAGGACCACCGCCGAAGTTTTAATGGATTGGTCAGCGAAACTTTTTCTTGGTGAGAACCAATGGCCGACACTGTTTCCCGCGAGCGACGCAGCGAAATCATGTCCAACATCCGGGCCAAAGGGATGAAGCCGGAGATGGCGGTGCGCCGGATTGTCCATGCGATGGGATACCGCTATCGGCTACATCGCAAAGACCTTCCCGGCAAACCCGACTTGGTGTTTCCGAGCCGGCGCAAAGTCATATTCGTCCACGGCTGTTTTTGGCACCAGCATGCCGATCCCAAGTGCAAGATCGCCCGGTGCCCTCGGTCCAATCGGGACTACTGGCTCCCGAAATTGAAACGCAATGCCGAACGCGATCTGGAGCATCAAACCAATCTCCTGGCATCCGGTTGGGGCGTGCTGGTGCTTTGGGAATGCGACATTAAAACGAACGTCGGAATTGTCGACAAGATTCGAGCATTTCTGCAACGCCGGTGATTGTCCGGCGCGTTTGGTTCAGGTGCATCAGGCTTGCGGTCCTGGACTCGCCGTTCCGCGTCCGGGCAACTCTGCCGTTATGTGTCGAACTCACGGAATTGAATCGGGTTCCCCTGATGATCCGTTCCGTTTTTTCAAGCCGTCTCGGGTTCCGAATCGGTTCGATTCCTTAATGACCCCATCGACGAATTCGCTTGGAATCTTTTCGGAGATGTCTTTCATTGGACGCCGATGAATCCGAGGCGAGCGACAGTGAGCAGGACCACTGGAGAAACCGATATTCGGCTTGTCTTGGACCTTAACGGCTCGGGGCAGTATCGCATCGCGACAGGGATTCCCTTTTTCGATCACATGCTGACCTTGCTGGCTCGGCATGCCGTGTTGAATTTGGAATTGCAATGTCGCGGCGATCTTGAAATCGACGGCCATCACACCGTGGAGGACTGCGGACTCGCCTTGGGGCAGGCGTTCAGCGAGGTTTTGGAAGACAAGAAGGGAATACGTCGCTACGGGACGGGATTCGATCCTCGCAATCCGTTTACCGGCGAAGCCTACGTGCCCATGGACGAGTGTTTGGCGCGTTGCGTGATCGATTTCAGCGGCCGGCCTCATTTGATTTGGAAAGGAATGCAAGCCTTGGGCTTCAAGATCGTCGACGCCGAAAAGCAGCAGGACATGTCTTGCCGCTTTCGTTTCGGCCTGGCTCGGGAATTCTTCCAGGCGTTCGCCAACGAGGCGCGTTGCAATCTTCACTTGGAGTTGCTATACGGCGAAGAACCTCATCATATTGTCGAGGCGTTGTTCAAGGCTTTCGCCAAGGCCGTGGACGGTGCCTGTTCTCGTGACCCCCGGATTGCGGAGATTATCCCGAGCACCAAGGGGAAATTGTAATCGGCTCGGTTTTTTTTTCAGGCGGGATCGCCTTATTGTTTGCGTTTGAGCTCCAGGTCGATACGCCACAGCCGACATTGCGTTCGGTAAACGACGAGCGTCAAGCCGACGAGGAACGTCCAGAAGAAAAGGGGTACCGTAAGCGGCCACCAGGAAGTTCCGAACACGACGATCGAAGCGTTGAGCCCGATCACCAAAAATCGAATTTCTGTCGGGCCGACGCCGAAATAACTGATCTCGAAATGGTTGGTGGCGGCGAACCAGAGAAAGGAATTGACCATGAATCCGCCGGTGAGCAGAAGCAGGCCGAAGAAATAAGGGGTCAGACCGGCCGGCGAAATCAAATAATACCCGATGACGATCGCGCTCTGGAAAACGTAATCCAGAAAATGGTCCATATAGAATCCCCATTTGATCAGTCCGGTGTCGCGATGGCGGCCTACGGCTCCGTCGAAGAGGTCGGTCAGGTATTGCATGAGGATTAGCCCCGATACTCCCCAAAGCCAGTGTAGATTGTCCTTGGCTAGATAAAAGCAAACCAGAGCCAGCACGCTCCACAGGAGGGTAAACAGGGTCAGGTGCCAAGTTTCGAGAAAGGATGGGATCCGGGGTACGCAGGAGGCGACGAATCGTCTTTCCCATCGTCCCAGCAGGGATTCGCCAACTTTTTTGTGGCCGGCAAAAGTGCGATCGGGCATAGGCGAAGTTTAATCTGGGCCGAAGGCGTCAGCAAGTAACAATCGGAAATTTAACCTGGAGACTGAAATGCTGCTTGCAAAGTCGAGATTCGGTTCGTTGGCGATGCGGGCGTGACTCGATATCAGTTCTATCGTTTTTGGTAAGCATAGGTCGGGTGCCGTGGATTCGAGCGGGGGAGGTCTTACCGGGTGCCGGCAAAGGTTCGAAGGCTGGGATCGGAAGAACTTTTTCTGGAGATTCGTGAGGAACAGGAATCCGAAGGGCACTCGGATGGTGCGAGAAAAATGCTCCAACTGCATTAGGATAGGTCGTGCCTCCTTGCACTCCCTTTAAGGTGGTTTCTGGTATGTTAACGCCAGATCTTGCTGCGCGATCCCAAGGAAGCAGGTTGAGTTTGACGGAAAGGCGGTTCATGTCACAGTTTCCACTAGCTGTTCGGCATCCCGAAGACGAATTTCACCGGATCTGAGTTTCGGGAGTAGGAGATCGCGAGTTTGGCGAAGGACATCGTTTTCGAGTTGACCTGACCCTTTTTAATTTAATCGGAGTAATGTATCGGTGAAATTGATTAAGGATGATGGTTTCAGGGTAGACTACCTTCATTGAAGCTATCTCGGAGTTTGAAACCAATGGGTGTGCGGCACCTTTTTTGACTAAATTGACATCAAGTGTTTGAAGTGCGAGCAAAAACCATTCGCCAGATACTAACTCACCAGGCATAATCAAAGATGCATTATTGTTTATCCCTGCCTTGCCACGGTAAGAAAAGAATGGTCCATTGTAAGCTCCTAGGTGTCCGACTGTGATTATAAAACTTTCGGAATTATGATGGTTGGGATGCCCCATTATTCCAGCATCCCCCAATACCGGCAGGGCTCCCCGTTCGATATATTCTTTTTGGGGCAGATGTTTACCCCTTTTGATCTTTGCCAATTCAGAAACTGATTGATAGTTCCATCCTTCCGGTATTTCTCCTATTTCAGTAGTATCCGGTGTATCGGGGAAAAGATCCCAGAGTTTGGGAGTCAAGTATGGTGTGCGACCAGGGGTTTTGGCCCGGGTGGGGCCGAAATCCACGAACCAGTCCTTGAAGATCGACTGTGCCATAGCTTCCAGGGTATCAATCCTGCTAAGATTTGATTTGAGCTTGTTGTCCAACTCGCCGAGAAAGCGAGCTATGGTGCATGGTTCCGGGAGCGATGGTATGGCCACTGTTAAGTATTCGAGTGCATTTGCAGGAAAAATTTGATGACCGGAAGTTCCCGTCATTTGTCCGATAGCGTATTGTCGAACCATGCCGGATTTGGTCAGATCGAAAGTGAAATTGGTGTCAGTGACTTCGGGACGTCCTCGGATTACGATGAATTCTGTCGAACCGGGTGCTGATTCCGAGGAGCCAGCTGTGCAATAACGCGCGATTTTGCCGTTCTCCAAGCATGGAGTTATGCACGCCATTAGGGTATCACTGTGCCGGAATCGTGATCCACTTCCACGAAATTCCCTGACGTCAGAAAGCCTTCGGTTACCCGTTCAAAGTGAAGCGAAGGATCGATTGCCTCGAGTGAGTTTTCGGAGCAACGGGGCCGGGCGGAATCGAGCGCCGAATCGCTTCTCCAGATTTAGTAAACTTTCGAGCAGATTTTTCGCTCCGCGCTGGTCCGCATATCGCAGTGGGCCGCCCCAATAGGCAGGAAATCCGAAGCCGTGAACCATGACGATATTGATATCGGAGGGCTGGCGCGCGATTCCGGCCTTCAGGATTCGTGCGGCTTCGTTGATCATAGGCAAGAGAAGACGATTAATAATCTCGCCGGTCGCAAACGTTTGTTGCGGGATCTTCAATTCAAGGGCCGTTTCCCGGATGCGATTCTCGAAGTCGGTATCCGGTTCCGGGCGGGAGGTCCCGGTCGGGTAGCGATACCATCCCAATCCGGATTTTTGACCCCAGCGTTTTTCTTCGGACAATAGTTGGGGTACGAACGGTTTTCGAGCGGCAGCGGCGGGCCGGTCGATCTGCCGAATGTTTCCAGCCGTATCGTTCCCGATTAAATCGAGCGTAGCCAGAGGGCCTAGTCTCCAACCGAATTCCACCATGATTTGGTCCACCTGGCTGACACTGGCGCCTTCTTCCACCAGGAATTGAGCTTCGCGCAAATAGGGAGCGAACATGCGGTTGCCGATATAACCGGGACTCTGGGCTACGATCACGCTCAATTTGCCGAGTTGCTTGGCGAGAGTCGCGCACACGGCGAGAGCCTCGGGAGAGTTGCGTTCGCTTTGGGACAGTTCGACAAGTTTCATGACCGGAGCCGGGTTGAAAAAATGCAATCCTACGAGTCGTTCCGGGTGACGGAGGTTGGCCGCCAGTCGGTCGATATCCAGCGTGGAAGTGTTTGTGGCCAGAACCAGATTCGGGGGGAGGTGCGATTCGGCCGCTTTCAGGACTCGGCGTTTGCAGGCAAGATTTTCGGTGATGGTTTCGATCACGATATCGGCGTCTTCGAAAACCGACTCGTCGGGAGCGGAGGAGATCGAGCCGAGGCGTGTTTCGGTTTCGAGCGAGGAGAGTTTGCCGCTGGTTTTTCGAGCCAGGAAATATTCTTCGATTTTGGCTCGGCTCCGTTTCAATGCTTCTGAGTCGTCGTCGTTAAGGCGTACGGCGATTCCGGCGTTGAGGCAGGCGATGGCGATTCCCGTCCCCATGGTTCCGGCGCCGAGGATCGCGGCCCGTGCGATCGGTTTGGAGGGGGGAAGCGTTTTCGTCCCGGTCGCCGCGGTTCGTTCGCTGAGAAACAGATGGATCAGGTTTTGAGCTTCGCGCGATTGCAGGCACATATCGAAGAGATCGGATTCTCGTTTTAGTCCCTCTTCCAGGGGAACATTAGCGGCCAGTTCGACAGCGTCGATGGTTAGCAGCCTTGCCGGTTGCCGGGGATATTTCTTACGAACGTTTTTTCGTAGATCTTCGAGTCGCCGAGCGGTGCTTCGATCGGGAAGAACAGGTTGCAGGCCCGTCAGGCGAGAAGGCCGCTTACTCAGTCCCAAGGCTCGAGCCAGTTGGACGGCTTCCATGACTAAATGTTCCTCGACCGTCCGGTCGAGCAATCCCCAGCGCCAAGCTTCGGCCGCGGTGAGCGTTTTTCCGGTAGCGCAAAGTTCGGCGGCCGGGAGGGTGCCGACCAGCCTGGGCAGGCGTTGAGTGCCGCCGCCGCCGGGTATCAACCCTATTTTGACTTCCGGTTGTCCGAAGGTCGCGTCGCTCTGCGCTATCCGGTAATGACAGCTCATGGCGATTTCCAAGCCTCCGCCCAAGGCCAGTCCGGCCAGGGCGCAAACGATCGGTTTCGGAAACTGTTCGATGAGCGAAGTCAACGGACGCAATCCGAAATCGATATCCCGATCGGTTCCTTGGGCCAGCCGTTTGATGTCGGCGCCGGCGGCGAAGGCGTTCTTCCTTCCCGTCAGTACCAAAGCCGAAGTTCGGGAATCGTCGCGATAGCTTTTCAGGGAGCGGCTGATGTTTTCGAGTAAATCGGCCGTCAGTACGTTGAGCGGGGGATTATCGAATCGGATGATGATGATCTCCCGCATCCTTTCTTCGGATACGGTCGCCATTATCGATCGGGTTTCAGGAGCATAATTCGAAGAGAGAGGCCACGCCCTGACCGCCGCCGACGCACATGGCGACGACGCCGAAGCGATCGCCTCGGCGTTGCATGCCGTTAGCCAAGGTGCCGACCAGCCGCGCTCCGGTCATTCCGTAAGGATGGCCCAGAGAGATCGAACCGCCGTGCATGTTGAGTTTATCCCGGTCGATACCTAACCGGTTTCGGCAGTAAATGACTTGTACCGCGAACGCTTCGTTGATTTCCCACAGGTCGACGTCCGGAACGGTCAGGCCGGTTCGTTTCAGCAGCCGGGGGACGGCGTGAACGGGGCCGATGCCCATTTCTTCCGGCGAACATCCGGCGACCGCGTGACCTCGAAAAACGATTGCCGGTTGAAGTCCTAGACCTTGGGCCTTTTCTTTTGACATGAGCAGGTTGATCGAAGCGCCGTCGGCCAATTGCGAAGCGTTGCCGGCCGTGACGGTACCGTTTTTGCTTTCGAAGTGAGGCTTGAGAGCGGTCAAACCTTGCAGCGTCGTGTCCGGACGCTGGCACTCGTCGCGTTCGAATCGGATTTTCTCCTCGCCTTTAGGGATTCCCGTTCGTTTGTCGACCTGAGCGCGTACGACGGTCAAGGGGGCCAATTCCTTTTCGAAAAAACCGGCTTGTTGGGCTTGGGCGGTTCGTTGCTGGCTTGACCAGGCATATTCGTCTTGCTCCTGACGGGTTATCCGGTAGCGCCGAGCCAGAATTTCCGCCGTTTGCCCCATGCTGAGGTAGATGCCTGGATAACGTTCAGCGATCCAGGGATTGACGTTGGGCCGGAGGTCGCCGAGCGAAGTGAGGCTTTCCACGCCGCCGGCCAAGGCGATATCCACGTATTCGTTGACGATGCGATTAGCGGCGATGACTACGGCTTCCAGCCCGGAGGCGCAAAACCGATTGATGGTCATGGCCGCTCCTGACACCGGCAGCCCGGCCCGGAGAGCCGCGATGCGAGCGATATTCATGCCTTGGGCTTTTTCCGGAAAGCTGCAGCCGATAACGATGTCTTCGATTTGGTCGCCGGTGACGCCCGGTGCCCGTTCGATCACGGTACGCATGCAGTGAGCCATCATGTCGTCGGGACGGGTGCGATTGAGCGAACCTCGAAACGATTTGGCTAGCGGGGTGCGTGCGGTGCCCACCAAGACGGCTTCTCTCATAAGGTCTTGGAATTCTAGTAGGTTTTTTTTAATTTGGCAAACCAGCCGGGTGGGGCGGGCGATCGGCGATGGCCGGCTTCGAGCCGGGTTTTTCGACAAGGCGCTTTCCGGGAGCGGCCGGCGGGACCGAGAGCGATGGACTGGGGGCTAACAGAAGAAGAAACGCAGCTGCGGAATCGGTTTCTCCGCTGGCTGGCCGCTAACTTGCCTTCTCGGCCGTTGCCCGAGGAGGGACGGGACGGGATCGGCTATTGGCAAGCCCTGAGGCAATGGCAACGGCGTTTGTTCGAGGGCGGATGGGCCGGATTGTCTTGGCCGGTGAGATACGGCGGTCAAGGAGCGTCCGAAAGAGCGGAGGCGATGATTTTCGGCGAGTTGGCGGCTCAGAACGTTCCCGAACGGATCGGTGTGATCGGTGAAAGTTTGGTAGGTCCGACGTTGATCGCCGAAGGAAGCGAAGAGCAACGCCGCTTTTTTCTGCCGAGGATTCTGGACGGTTCCCATCTTTGGTGCCAGGGATTCACCGAACCGGAAGCGGGGAGCGATCTGCAATCGTTGACCACTCGGGCCGAACGGCGAGGCGATGGTTACGTCGTCGAAGGCCGGAAGATTTGGACCAGTTACGCCGCCGTGGCCGACTGGTGTTTGCTGTTGGCGAAAACGCCGGGCGGCGAGGCCGATCGCCGGAGCGTCAGTTGTTTCCTGGTCGATATGAAAAGCCCGGGGATCGCCGTTCGTCCGATTCGGCGAATTACCGGCGATCGTCGGTTCGGGGAACTGACGTTTTCTGGCGTGGCCGTTCCGGCGCATCGCGTGTTGGGGAAACCGGGGGAGGGCTGGCGGATCGCGATGCGGGCGCTCGAACACGAACGGATCAAATTGGGATTGGCTTTGTACGAACGATTCCACGCCACGTTGACCGAACTGATCGCTAAGGTGAAAGCCGCGCGTGACTCGGGCGAAACCCGGGCGCTGTCCCGCGGCTATCGCTCGAAAATCGCCCAAGCCTATGCCGAATTGCAGGTTTTCCGTGCGCACGTTTGGCGGGTCTTGTCGTCGCGGGCGGAGGCTCCCGCTTCAGATTTCCAAAGTGCGCTGCTGAAATTATTCTGGAGCGAAATGAATCAACGCTTGGTCCAAACGGCGCTGGCCGTGCTGGGGGATCGAGCCCAATTGGAGACCTATGATAACGGGATCTGGATTCATCGTTATCTGCGTGCCCGGGGCGATACCATCGAAGCCGGCACCAGCGAAATCATGAGAGGCTTGATCGCCCGCCGAGCTTTGAAGCTGGGGGCAGACATGGGGAACGATGCGCGATCGTGTTGAGCCGGTGGAATTGACCCCGTTTCAAACGTTGTTGCGAAATTCGGCCCGCGAACTGTTCGAACGGCATTGTCCCGGTTCGCGCGTCCGGGAATTGATCGCAAGCGACGAAGCGCACGATCCCGAACTCTGGCGGCGGTTCGCTCAAGAAGGTTGGCTCGGCTTGCTCTTGCCCGAAGCCTGCGACGGACAGGGCGGGGGCGTCACGGATTTGACGGTCTTGATGGAAGAGTTGGGCCGAGCGGCCGTGCCTGGTTCGTTCGGCGCGACGGTCTGCTCCGCCTCTTTGTGGCAAGAACTCGGCGGTGATCGTTCCGAGCTCAATCGGGTGGCTGCCGGCGAATCGCGCTTGGCGATCGCTTGGCATGAAGCCGTGCCGGGGTGGGAGCCGGAAGCCGTTCGCTTGTCCTTGGATGATCACGCTTCGCGATTGAGTGGAGTGAAGACCCTGGTTAGCGGCGTTCCGGGAGCGGATCGGTTGCTTTGCTTCGTGCGCGAGCGGGGAGAATTGGCTGTCGTGTCGTTGCCGGTGTCGCGGCAGGGAGTGCGGATCGAAAAGACGCCGTCGATCGATTTGACGCGGCCGATGGGTCAGGTTCGCTTCGAGAACGTCGCGGTGAAACCCCATGAAATCCTGGGAAGAGGCCCTCTCGTGGAAACGGCGTGGCAGCGTCTGGAGCGCTTGGGGACGCTCGTGACGTGCGCCGATCTGGTAGGCGTCATGCGGCGCCTCGTGGAGGAGTCGTTAAGTTACGCTCGCCGTCGGCGGCAGTTCGGCCGCCCCATCGGAGACTTTCAGCTGGTTCAGCAATTGTGTGCCGACATGTTGTCGCGGACCGAAACGGCCCGCAGTGTCGTCTTTCGGGCGGCCCAAGCCTGGGACGCGACGGTCCCGGCCGGCGAGGAGCTCTTTTCGGTCGCCAAAATCTGGTGTTCGGACGCCGGGCGGGAAGTGGGCGAAAAGAGCATTCAACTCCACGGCGGGGTCGGGGTGACCTGGGACTGCGATCTGCACCTTTACCTTCGGCGGGCCAAGGCCGGGGAACTGCAGTTCGGCGACGCCGATTTTCATCGCGAACGCTTGGCGGCTCAGTTGTTGGACGATTGATTCGCCCTGGTCCTTCTGGCTGCCGAAGCGGCGTTGCCGCCCATGTGTTATTTACTACATTATTTCGTGAAACCGTGCGTTTTTATTTTCAGGGTGTTTCGGTTAAGAATGGACCGCGATAGCCATCCTGAGCGGCTGGTCTCCCGACACCCAGAGCCTACCCTCCGGAACTGAGGCCGACGATACCTGCCAGCGTCCCGACGGCTCTCGATTCCGAGCCCTGCCCCGTGGTTCCCGTAAGCGTCGCGGCCGTTTCTGGTTAGCCTCAAATCGTGCCCCTTTTCCCATCGTCTGCCTCACGGAAAAGTCCCGGCGACACCCATTCCGACTAACCCTTGCTCCCTCAATTGCGGACCAGCGGTGCCGTCTTCGTCTCTACCGCTGACACGATCCCATGCTTGCCAGATTGGCTCAAACGTTGGAACCTGAAAGGAATCCTACGTGTCTTGGATGCCGACGAAGGCGGCGACCACGGCACCGATCGTTTCTTGAGCGACCCCCCGACGCCCAATTCCAGAAATCTCAAGGAGCCAAAGACTGGAGCGGTGTCTTCACCGAGCAGAACTCTCTTCCCCTTGGATCGTCACTCCCAACTAAGACGACTAGTCGATTTTTCGTTTCCAAGCAGTTTTTTCTCGGAGCCATGGTCATCTCCAGCATCCAATCGGTATCTCGACCACCTCAATTCAAATTTCGCCCGAAATAAAGTGGTAAATAACACCGGAACCCGGAGGGGTTCCGGACGAGTTGAAGGCAGTTCGGAATCTCACTATTAGCTTGGTTGAAACTTCGGGGGATCGAGCCATTTGGAACACCATGATCGCTCGAGAGCATCCCCAAGGGATAGCGAATTTCGCCAGTCAGCAGCTGCGCTATCTGTTTCATTCGGAGCAGGGCTATTTGGGGGCCGCCGGCTTTGCCGCCGCGGCCTTGAAAGTTCGGGCGCGGGATCACTGGGTAGCTTGGTCGGAGTCGGTGCGAAGGGCTCATCTTGATCGAATGGTTCGCCTGAATCGATTCTTGATCCGCCCCATGGTCTGCTGCCGGAATCTGGCGAGTCACCTGCCAGGAACTCTGCTGCGTCGGCTACCCGAGGAATTCCAATTCCGCTACGACCGAGAACCTTGGCTGATGGAAACCTATCTGGACGAGCGTTACGAAGGAATCCGTCACAAGGCCGCTAATTTCATTTTGGTCGGGAAGATGGCCGGGCGAGGATAGCAGGATCGAGAAAACCTTCGCCAAAAAACGGTCAAGTTGATATTCGTAAGACCCTTGCGGCGCGATTGGCCCCGGCGTCTGGGAGTTCCCCGGGTTGAGCTGGCGGCCACTCTGCCGATCGGAGCGGGACTGAATTCAGAAGAATGGGCCGCGAATGAGTTTGGAGAAGCCAGGTTGGGGGATCAGCGCTTGACAGCCCGACTAATCAAAAGCGCTTCGCTGCTGGCAGAGTATCCGGGGCGAGCCATCAATGCCAACGACCAGAGCGATGAAGCGGCGATCTGCGGCTATTATCGTTTGATTGAGCAACCGGAGACCTCGGAGATCACGGTGACCAGCATCTTGGCTCCACATCGGGAACGCAGCCTCCGACGCATGAGCGGTCAAAAGACGGTGGTGGTGATTCAAGACGGCGCCGATTTCAATTTTACCACTCGCCCCGGGTGCGAAGACTTAAGCATTATCGGGCAGAATCAAACCCAGGCCAAGGCCTTCGGCCTGCATCTTCACGCTAATTTGGCGGTCACAGCTCAAGGTCTGCCTTTGGGACTTTTGCGCTTGGGATTTGATCCGGCACCTGATGTCGCCGCCCAATCAGAACGCTTGGCCTCACAACGTTGGTTGGCTGGCTGGAAAGATTGCGCCGACGCGGCGAGTCAACTGACTCGCCGAACGCAGGTCATCTTGGTGTGCGATCGCGAAGCGGACCTGTTCGAATTATTTCACGCTCAGCGTCAACGCCCTCGAATGGAACTACTGGTGCGAGCCCGACCCGCCCGAAAACTAAAGCCTGAAGAAGCGAAACTATTTGCCACCATCAAACGGCAACTGCCCGCGGATCATTTGAGCCTGGAAGTCGACGGTCTGACGGAACGCCCAAAATCCAGCCGCAAGGCAGCTCGACCAACGCGGAAGAAGCGAGTGGCGCGTTGCGCTTTGCGGTTTTGTCACGTGACGCTGCCCGCGACTAAAACTTGTCCCCAAGCCGAACCGGTCCGGCTCTCCGCCGTTCACGTCGAGGAAACCGACCCGCCCGAAGAGGAAAAACCCCTCCAGTGGTGCTTAGTGACCAACGTGGAAGTCAAAGATGCCGAAAAAGCCGCCGAAATGGTGAGATTTTATCATCAACGTTGGCGGATCGAGGATTTTTTTCGAGTCCTCAAATCGGGGTGCAAAGCCGAATACTTAATGTTCCGTACCGCTAACAGATTACAACGAGCCATCGCGATTAATGCCGTGATCGCTTGGCGTATCATGGTGATGACGCTCTTGGGTCGCCAAGAGCCTGATTGCGATTCTAAATTAATGTTCAGCGATGAGGAACTGAATTTTTTAAAGCACTACGCTTTGGCACTCAAAATGAAATTTCCGAATGAATTGGGCAACGCGGTTCGGTTGGTAGCCGAGCTGGGAGGTTATCGCGGTCGCAAGCATGATGCCGAACCCGGAAATCAAATCATGTGGTATGGCTATACGAAGCTTTCGGGAGCGAGTTTGGGACATCGATACGGCTACGGCGCCAAGTGTGCCGAGGTGTACGAAGCAGCGTATAAGGCAGGTTTTGAGGCAGGCAAAAAAGCCATTGCCTTGTGATTTTATGTCTGCTCGGCAGGGCTAGTGGGAGTTGCTGACGAGTGGCCCTTTCTCCGGTCCTCAGATCGTGATTTTTCTGCTGCTCTCCTTGATTATTGGCTTCCTTTTCCACTGCCGTTCCAGCATCAGCACGATTCGGCCGGTGTCCCGGAACTGTAGTCCGGCGTGAGGCATCACCCTCCGGCACTCGTCCGAAGCATAAAGATTCTTGCCGTTATCGGTTCCTCGTCGCCCCAACCCCCAACCTGGTCGAAGGCACTGACGAATCTCGGGCGAATCGGAGCCAGGGGTTGCCGGCCGTCACGAAAACAACGGCACTTAAATGCCCGAAAAACTGAACCGGCCTTCCTGATTACCGTTACTTCTTCCCTGCTATAGTTGGGGCTGCGAAGGAATCCTGACCGGAAACCGCAGGGGTTTCGACCTCTCTTCGGCGTGAATCGGTACCAATCGGAAAAACGATCGCCGGGCAAGGATTGTCAGCGTGACAACATCCCGCCCGGGCGAGCGGCCGGCTCGGCACCCGCCCGAACCGGCGTCAAGCCGTCGCTCCGCTAATCCAACGAGGGGTACTGGGTAGCGTCGCCGAAATTCCAAGGAGAGTCGGGATTGCCGTCCTCATCCAGGTCGTAGGAAGTCCACAATTCGTAGACGCCGATCGCCTCGACCGGCTCTTGCAATTGCGCGGTCGTCTTGCCGAGCAGGCCGGTGATTTCGCTGAGATCGGAGTCGAAATAACTGGCTTCGATCCGGCCGAAATCTTCGCCGGTCAAACCGCCGGCGTTCTTGCCGCTGATGGAAACGGCCGAGTAACAGATGGCGATCGAGCCGAAATTCCGGCTGGCCAGTCCGCCCGCGCTGTGGCCCCTGACGATCCCTTGGGCGTAGGAAGCGGCCAGGGTTCCCGAGTTCCAGCCCGTCAAGCCGCCGGGCAGGCTATTGCCGACGATGACCCCTGCCGAGTAACTGGTATGGATCGAACCGAAATTATGGCCGATCAAACCGCCGACCGTGCTGTTGCCCGCGATGTTGGAATCCTCCGAGGAACAGTCGGCGACGGTCCCGTGGTTGACCCCGGCTAACGAACCGGTCCAGTGTTGGCCCCGGATCAGCGACCGGGTGAGGTGCAAGTCTGTGACGCTTCCCGCCGTTCCCACGGCCCCGAATAAACCGATGCCGCTGAGGGTTGTCCGGTTGATGTGCAGATTGACGATCGTATGGCCGTTGCCGGCCAAAATCCCGGTGTAGGGAGCGCTCGGAGTGCCGATCGGCTGCCACCCCTTGCGAGCGTTCCACCAGTGATCGCCCGAATCGATCACGCCGTTTTGGTCGGTGTCGAAATCCAGATCCGCCATCAGCTCGTAACCCAGGCAATCGCCGTCCGGACAACCCATGTTCCTGACGGCGCTAGGATAGGCCAAGGCGTAAAAATTGTCGGAGTCGGGATGATCCGCCCGGCCGTTGCCGTCGAGATCCCAGCGGATAGCGTTCAGTTGGAAGAGGTTGGAAACTTCGATCAGGCCGTCGTCGTCCAAGTCGTAATCGGTGGGTTGGCGGGCGACGACCGTCAGGTCGAAACTGACGGAGGCGCTCGCTTCGTGGGGATCGACGGCGACGACCGTGACGACGGCGGTGCCGGCTTCGTGCGGATCCAGCCGCAAGCGGTCGCCGACGATCACCGCGCCGGCTACCCCCGGCGAATCAGAGGAGGCGCTCAGCTGGATTCCTTCGTTTTCCGGGTCGCTGAACAAACCGTCGACCGGAACGTTTTTGTAGGGATCGCCCGCGATCAGTTCGAGATTTTCGAGTTCGCCGGTCAGGGACGGAGCCTGGTTGGTGTAGGGCGTCGCTTCCGCGATAAACAAGGTTCTGAGGGGCAAGCCGACGACGCTGGCTTCGACGACGTTGAAGCCAGCGGCCAACCCTGAGGTCAGTACCGCCGACGCCTTGCCTTCCGCGTCGGTCGGCACCAGATTCGTGTCGAGTGTGCCGCCCCCCTCGAGCACCTGGAAGGCGATGTTGAGGCCGGGGAGGGGGGTGCCCAAGCCTTCGATCACTTGAACGACAAAGGGATTTTCCAAGGTGTTTCGAGCTACCACCGTCTGATGATTGCCGGAGATATTGAGGAGGGCGCCGTGGGGCGTGGGATCGAAAGTGACGGCGATGCCGCGACCCTGGATAAGGGGCACGGTTTCAGTCACCGCCTGACTGGTCAAATTGTTGCCGTTAAGGTCGAGCGTCTTCAAATTCTTCTGATCGGCGAAGAGGTCCGCAGGAAGATCCTTGAGATCGTTGCGGCTTAGCGACAGGGTGCGCAACTTGGTTAAAACCGTAAACAGCGCCGCGTCGATTTCCGTTAACCCGCAGCTTTGCAAATCCAACCAATTGAGCTGTGCCAAGCCGGCGAAAACGTCGGACGGCAAAAAGTAGAACGGATTGTGGTTCATGCTTAAAAACTCCAGATTGGCGAGCTCGCCTAGTTCGATGGGTAGCAGGCCGGTGAGCTGGTTGCCGTCGAGCCAAAGATTTTTCAGCCCGGACAGGCCGGCGAACGTGCCTTCGGGAAGGGAAACCAATTGGTTGTTTCGCAAGATGAGCGAGCGCAACTCGGTCAAGTCGACGAACAAATCTGGCGGCAGAGCACTCAGCGGCGTATAGGACAGCGAAAGCAAAGTCAGTTGGTTCAGGCCGGAGAACAGTTCCAAGGGCACGCTCTTCAAGGGATTGCCGCCGACGTACAACAGCCGGAGTTTGGTTAAATCCGCGAAGAGCTCGCCGGGCAGGGAAACCAAGTCGTTGCGGTCGATTTCCAACCGTTCCAGATTGGTCAGGCCGGAAAAAATGTCCGACGGCAACTCGGCGAGCCGGTTGCGGTACAAGCTGAGGGACTTCAAGCCGGATAGGCCGGCGAAGTCTCCGGATAGCAGTACGTTGAGTTTTTGTTCGGACAAATCCAACTCCTCGATCGAGGCGAGGTGCTCGGCCGTGATGTCCGCGCAATCGGCGACGCCGTCCACTTGGTCGATGATGGCGTTGGCGACGATCAGAGTGCGTCCGTGCAACAAACTGTCAGGGCAGTCGAGCATGAGTTCGTCGTCGTCCAGCACGCTGGCGATCAGGCTTTCCGTGGTGGTGGAAGCCACCGCTTGAACCTTGATAGCGTGGCGGATGAACAGTGTTTCGTCTTCGACATCGTCGTCGTTTCCGGCGATGACCGTCACGGTTTGCGGCGTGCGCCAATTATCCGGCGTGAACAACAGCTTTTCCGGGGAGAAGGTCAAGATGGGACTGGTGCTGACGGGAGTGATGGCGGCGTTATTAACCGGCTGCGAAAGCAACTGGATGGAATAGGAGGAGTCTTGCCCTTCGCTGATCGTGATCGAATCCAGCGGATTGGTGATCAAGGTCAACAGCGAACTGGAACTGCCGGTCACGTCGATAAAAATCGGGGTGGTCAACCGGGAAAGAAACTCTTCCAGGTTCACCAATTGATTGCCGTTGAGCCGTAAATCCTGCAGGGAGGGCAAGTCCTCGATCAAATCCAAGGGGACGCTGATAAGTTGGTTGCCCCATAACCCGAGAAACTCCAGCTTGTCGAGTCCGCTGAACAGACTGGGCGGCAGGTAGGTCAGTTTGTTGCCCCAGAGATTCAAATTTGTCAGACTCTTGAGATCCTTGAATAATTTGGCGTCGAGCCGGATGAGGTCGGCGCCTTCGAGGTTCAGAAACTGCAAGTGGATGAGTCCTTGGAATTGGGTGGCGTCCAGCACCTTCAGTGGATTGGCGCCCAGCCCTATATAGCGCAGGTTGACCGTGGGGTGAAAGAGGCTGGGTGGTAGAACCGTCAGGTCGTTGCCCCATAAGTTAAGGACCCGCAAATCGGTGAGATCCTTGAACGTATCGGCGTGCAACCCCAACAGGTCGTTGTCCCAGAGCGTCAGGATTTGCAGAGTGGATAGGCCTTCGAACGTCTCGGGATAGAAGGCGGTCAACTCGTTCATGTTCATTTCGATGGCAGCCAATTGCCTAAAGGCGTGGAAAGTATCGCCTTCGATAGTTTGGATGCGATTGTCCGACAGGTTGAGCACTAACAGGTTTTCGATCCCGGCAAACGAGGAAGCATCCAAGGTCGTCAACCGGTTCCCGTTGAGGTCGAGTCGACTCAGATTCGTCAATCCGGCGAAGAGTCCTTCGGGCAGTTCGGTAAGCGAGTTGAGACCGAGGTTCAACTCTCGCAGGTTGGTCAAGCCTGTGAAATCGCCCGCTTGCAATGCCGTGATGCCTTTTCCGGACAGCGACAGGGAATTCAGGGAGGCTAGATCGGCCGCCGTTAAGTCTTCGCAACTGTTCGCTTCGGGAACGGCCGCGACCAACGCGTCGACGACTTCTTGGGTGCGCCCGTCCGGATAGACTCCGGGACAGAAGACCAAGGGTTCGCCCGGCTCTTCCATTCCATCGCCGCCAGACTCCGATCCGTCCATGCCGCCTCCCGGATTATCGGGATCCTCTCCGTTCATACCGCCGTTGTTCGCGTTGGAATCGTCGTCGTCGTTTGGCGAGGCCGGTTCATCCGGGTCCATGGGCGGGAGATTCGGTTCGCCAGGTTCTTTCGGCTCCGTGATCGGATCCCCGTCTGGAATAGTCCCTTCCTGGGCGATTGCAGACTGGCAAAGGAAGATACCTAGCGCGACTGTGATAAAGAAAGGAAACAAGATTCGGCTAGCGTATTCGACTTTCATATTGTTGTTTGTTGTCCCAGTGCGCCATCCGGATTGACATCGCCCCCGGTCCGGTCCGGCGTGTTCCCGACTTGCTTTCGTACCATTCACGAAAACTCCCAAGACGCCTTCCGACCTCGGAGTAAACCGAATCAGTCGCGGTACTTCGGAAGTATTCTACTTCCCGTTCGGGGGGACGGTCAACTTTTTTTCGCCGTAAACGGCGATTAATCGGAAAACGGAAACTCGCTCGAATCGGGTCCGCGGCCGAGGCGGCGGTTAGGAAAGCTGCCGGGAAGATGCGGACCGATTCCGAAGGCGGTTGTCCGCCGACCGTCCGGCGTTTACGCTTTGGTTTTTCGCTTGGCCCCGTTACTGGATTGGGGCGTCGAAAACGTTGGAGGGTTAGGGCCGGGTTTATGTTAAATTGCTCGATTATTCTGGAAGGAACGGCACAACTTGGCGGGGACCGCGTCGCCGTTGTTACCGAGTCTGGAAACTGGAACTATCGTCGATTGAATCGGGCCGCCAACCGCTTGGCCGGCGGCTTGAGAGCCGAAGGCGTTCGTCCCGGCGATTTCGTGGTGGTGGCCTGTCCCAATCGAGTCGAGTTTGTCGTCGCTTATTTCGGCATTCTCAAGGCCGGCGCCGTGGTCGTGCCTGTCAACGTCTTGTACCGCCGGGCCGAATTGAAATACGTTTTGGAAGATACCCGGGCCCGGGGTATCATCGCGTTCGAAGGGACCGACCGGCTGGCTCTCGGCCAGGAAGCGTTGTCCGCTCGCGAAGAGACGGAACGGGACGTTCGTTTCTGGAGCGTGACCCGAAACGGCGAACGGGTGTCGTGGGCCGGAATGCCGACGATCGAGGCCTTGATGGCGCGAGGCACCGACGATTTCGATCCCGAACCGACCCGGCCTGGAGACCCCGCGGTCGTGCTGTACACTTCCGGCACTACCGGCAAGGCCAAAGGCGTCGTGTTGACGCACCAGAATATCTTGACCGCGGCGCTCACGGCGCGGGACTTGGTGGCGATGCGAAGCGACGACGTATCCTTGGTGGGCTTGCCGTTGTTTCACTGTTACGCCCAGACCGCTCAAATGAACGCCGCTTTGCTCTGTGGCAGTTCGCTGTCGTTGTTGGAGCGCTTCGATCCCGAACGGGCGTTGCGGCTCATGGCGGCTCATCGAGTCACGTTGTTTTGCGGAGTGCCGACCATGTACTGGTCCTTGTTGCAAGCTCCCTCGGAGGGGGCGGCGATCTTGAATCGGCTCTCGGCTCATCTTCGGCTGGGCTGCTGCGGCGGAGCGTCGATGCCCGAGGCCATCATCCGGGAATTCCGGGAGCGGTGTCGCATTCCGATTCTCGAAGGTTACGGGCTGTCGGAAACCTCGGCGATGACGACCTTTAATCAGCTGCATTTCGAACCCAAGATCGGATCGGTCGGCAAACCGGTCTGGGGCGTGAACGTGCGGGTGGTCGGAAAAGACCGCGACCGGTTGCCGGCCGGCGAACGCGGCGAAATTGAAGTGCAGGGTCATTCCGTGATGCAAGGCTATCTGAATCGTCCGGAGTTGACGGCACGGAAACTGCAGGACGGCTGGTTGCGGACCGGCGATATCGGCCGGTGGGACGAAGAGGGGTATTTGTATCTCGTGGACCGGGTCGACGATTTGATTATCCGGGGAGGCTATAACGTCTATCCGGCCGAAGTCGAAGCGGTCGTTCAAACTCATCCGGCCGTCGCTCTGGCGGCGGTAGTCGGCGTGGCGCACGAGAAATACGGCCAGGAAATCGTGGCTTATGTCGTGTTGCAAGAAGCTCAGGAAGCGGCCCCTGAGACGATCGTCGAATGGACCAAAAAACGAATGGCCGGTTTTAAATATCCGCGGCAGGTTCGGATCGTCGACTCGTTGCCGCTGACGGCGACCGGCAAAGTGCGCAAACCAGAATTGCGCGAGCGAATCGATCGGGCGGGGGACGGCGAGGCGCCGTCATGCGGGAACGGAACATCAAACGAGGGGGAAGGTTAGCGTGATGCGTCAGACTCGGAGGCGGGTGCGGTATCGATGGAGTTGGGCTTTGGCCTGTCTGTTGGGGGCAGGGTTACTCGAGGCGGCGGGGCATCGGCCTAACGTGTTGTTGATTTACTTGGACGATTTCGGGTGGAAGGACACTTCCTACATGGGCTCCGACTACTACGAAACGCCGCAGCTGGACCGGTTGGCGGAGGAGGGCATGATCTTTACCGACGCTTACTCCGCGGCCGCCAATTGCGCCCCCGCCCGCGCCTGCCTGCTTTCCGGTCAATATACGCCGCGGCACCGGATCTACAACGTGGGCGTCGGCCCCCGGGGCAATCGCCAGTTCCGTAAACTGGAACACGTTTCCGGAGTGAACGTGTTAGACCCGGCGATTCGGACTTGGGCCCAGGTGGCGCAAGACGCGGGCTACCGCACGGCTACCATCGGCAAGTGGCATTTGAGCGGCGATCCCCGGCCTTACGGTTTCGACGTCAATATCGGGGGAGGGATGTCGGGCAGTCCGCCGCGGGGGTATTATCCGCCGCATCCGAAAGTTCCGGGATTGGAATCGGCTCCGGAAGGGGAGTATTTGACCGATCGGTTGACCCAGGAGGCGCTCGATTTTATCCGGCAAAACCGCCGCCGGCCTTGGCTGCTGTATTTGACGCACTTCGCCGTCCATACGCCGCTTCACGCCAAACGCGAATTACTGGAGAAGTACGAAGCCAAACCCGCCGGGAGACTTCATCGGCACACGATCATGGCCACGATGATCGAAGCCGTCGATCGAGGAGTCGGGCGAATCCGCCGGGCCCTGGAGTCGTATGAATTATTGGATCGGACCGTCGTGATCTTTTTTTCCGATAACGGCGGGTACGGCCCGGCGACCGACATGGCCCCCCTGAAGGGCTACAAGGGAACTTATTACGAAGGAGGCATCAGGGTTCCGTTGTTCGTCCGGTGGCCCGGGGTCACCGACCCCGGTTCTCATTCCGCCGTTCCGGTCATCGGGGTGGACCTTTATCCGACTTTGTGCGCCATGATGAACGCGCCGTTGCCGGAGCAGCTACTGGACGGCAGGGATTTGTCGCCGCTGTTGCGCGGGCGGCAGGAGGCCTGGGAACCCCGGTCACTGTATTGGCATTTTCCCGCGTATCTCCAATCGTACCAGGAAGTGTTTCACGAACAGCGGGATCCGTTGTTTCGGACTCGTCCCTGCAGCGTCGTGCGCCGCGGCTTTTGGAAACTTCACCATTACTTCGAGGACGACGAGGTGGAGTTATACCATTTGGGAGTCGATATCGGGGAACAGTACGATTTGGCCGCTTCCCGGCCGGCGGTTGTACGGCGGCTGAGGGACGATCTGGAAGCCTGGCGCCAGGAAACGAAGGCGGCCGTGCCTCGCGCGCCGAACGTCCATTACGACCCGGAAGCCGAACGGGCGGCGATAGCGAACCGAATCTCGACGGACGGCACTCCTTAAGGGTTCGCCGCCCGTTCGACCGGCCGGCCGGTTAAATGGCAACGAGAGGGGGAGGCGAAGCGCCGGATCCTTCCGGCCGGAGTTCCGGCACCGGAAACGGCGGCGGACGGTTTTTCCTTGAACGGCCCGGCTGCCTCGGTTACGCTGCCCTTTTGCCGCGGCCAATGTAGCTCAGTGGTAGAGCAACGGTTTCGTAAACCGTCGGTCATCGGTTCAAATCCGATCATTGGCTCCACGCTTTCCGGGTTGAGCGGAGCGCAGGGGGAGAGGGGATGGTGGCAAGGACAGGATTCGAACCTGTGAAGGCTTAGCCAGCAGATTTACAGTCTGCCCTCGTTGACCGCTTGAGTACCTTGCCCGATTTCGGCTTTGGCCGGGAACCGCCATTAGACCACGTTCCTAGGTCGAATGTCAACCCGGGAAACAACAGCCGCTTGGAGTGTCCTCGCGCTTCATGAATTCACGTTCCGACTCTCCTTTTGATCCGTTTTATTCAGCTACGGCGGGCGATGCCAAGCGGTTTTGGCTGCAATTGCCGGTAGTTCCCTCCCAAGAGCGGCAATCGGATTTCGATTGCGCCGCCCGGTCAATGATAACTCACGGTGGGGGCGAACGCCTCGTCCGGGATGCGTCCGCCCGCCGGTTCGAGGGCCGAACCGGCGGGCGGCAACGAGCGATGCGGCGACTACTTCGCCGCCGGCCGGGGGGCGCCGGGGCGGCCGGTTCGCCAGAACCATCGACCGAAAATCACCGCCGCCAAAAACAGCGCGACCCCCGCCAGCGGCGCCCAGGCTTTGGGTTGAGCGGCCGAGCGGGCGTGGAGGCGCAGCGCGAGCTGGTCCAGCGAATCGACCTGAACGCTCTTGAGAAATTCCAGCCGCAATCCCTGTTCGGGAAAAGTCACGTCGAACCCTCGCGGCGCGGCCGTCGATTCGTCTTGTTGTTGCACCAGCCGCTTGGCCAAGTCCAGCAACTCGGCGTCTTGCAACGCGTCCCCGGCCGTGGCCGCTTGTTGTTGGGGTGCGGCGACTCCCAGATTGCCGCGTTGCCTTTCCTGTTGCACGTTGATCGCCTGCAGGGCTTGGCTCGTTTTCACGTTCTCCAGCTGGACGCGCGAATCCTCGTTGATGGCCGTGTTCTGCAGCGTGTTCATGAACGCCTGTTCGAAGTTGTAGAGCGCCTTGTCTTCCTGGCCTTCGATGAGGTAACGGTTGCCGCGTTCCAGGGACTGTTCGGCTTCGCGTTCGCGGCTGCGGTTGCGGGCCTGTTCCTGGGACAGGTAATCTTTCAGTTTCGCCGTTTGATGGGCCGTGATTTGACTCTGCCGGCGCAGTTGCAGATCGCCGTCCCAATCGTGCAATTCCCAAACCCGGTCGAGGTAAACGGTCCAGGTCACCGAGTCGGCCGGCAGGTCGAGGTTCAGGCTCCTGAGGGCGGTCTGGAGGCGGTGGGGAGTCGCGGCGGCGGCGGGCCCCTGGAAACTGATTTCCACCTGGGTTTGATCGGGCGTGTCGAGATTGGGCGAGAGGGGGATCAACAGTTTGCCTTCGAGGTTGAGGGCCGACACCGTCTGGCCGTTGACCCGGGCGAACCAGAACCGGTGTTCGGCGGGCAAGCTGATTTCCAGATTGCGTTTGCTGCCGGGGGAAAGTTCGATGTCGGCCCGGGTCAGCGCACTGCCGTTTTGCGACAGGATCGTGGTCAGATCGAACCGGTTGACCTGGGCGGTCAAGGTCGGCGTGATCTGCCGGCGTGAGACGGTTAACGGCAGGCGGAAATCCGACGAGACGGCCCGGAAACTGTGTTCGACCGTCAGATTGTCCGGCAAATTGCGTTGCAGGTTGCGCGGGATATTGTGCCAGTCGGTGACGTAGAGCGACTCGGGCAACTGGTCGATGGCGACCTGCAGCCGGCCCCGGGTGCGGAGCGCCAGGAAACTGCGCTGCAAATTGGCGTCGCCGACGATGGCTCCCCGCAATTCGAGCAGGGCGTCGTCTTCCGGGAGCGCCGTCTGATAGCGGAGCACCAGGCGGTAGTGGTCGATGACGCGGCGTTGCAACCGGATCGTCCAGTGATCGCGATTGTCGTCGGGCATCGGCGTGCGGATCGAATCGGCGATGTATTGGCCTTCGAAGCGGACGTTGTTGGCCGTGACCGGGACGGTCAGGCTCAGGGATTTGACGGCCGTGTTCTTGACCAAAAAGTCCAGGAAGATGGTCACGTCGGTTTTCCCTTCGGAAAACAGGCAATCCTGCAGCGAAGCCACTTCGATCCAGGGCGCCACCTGTTCCACGCCGAAAATCAAGTTCCAGTCGCCGTTGAGCAGATCGAACGCCTGCGCGCCGTTCGTGTTGACGCCCCGTTTCCGCGGGTCGATGGGTGACACGTTTTCCCGCGTGGTCAGTTGCAAGCGGATACCTTGTTCCGGAATGACCAGCAACTGGCCCCGCTGCCGGTGAGCTTCCCGGATCGAGATCTTGGGCGCCGTCCAGGTTTCCTCGAGGGGAATTCCCGGTCCGGAAAGCGTCACGTCGAACCGGAGCTCGCCCTGATGCTTTTCCCGGAGATGCAGGGTGATGACTTTGGCGTCGTCGGCCGCCGCCTCGGTCCAGTGGCTGAGGCGGTCGCCGCTGACGCTGTCGATGTTCATCGCTTCGGGCAGGGCGAAACTCAACTGAAACACGCCGGCCCGCGATACGTTCGCCAGAATGGAAGTGGCCAGCAGCGTCCGGTCTTCGCCGATCGACAGCCGTTCTTGGGTGTTCACCGTGACTTGCGGCGCCACGGCTTCGACCGACAATTCCAGGGAGGCGTCGGTATCGCCGTAACGGAAGGCGTGCCGCACCCTGACGTCGGGGAAGTATTGGTGGCAGAGCAACAGCAGACTGCGGGGAAAGTCCTGGGGATCGATCGGCACCAGGTTCGTCGGCGTCAGCGCCCGGATCTGGGTTTCGTTGCCGGTGCCGATGCCGATCGTGCCGACCTGGCCCGAGACGTTTTCGACGGTGGGCAGAGCGAGCGTCGCGGTGTAAGGCAGCGCCTCGGCGATCCATTGGGAGCGGATCCGAATCAGGAAGGGTTGGCTTTTGGGTTGGTTCAGATCGATTTTCAACCGCCCCAGTTCGGGTTCGAAGCGCCATTGGGATAAATCGTCGACCAGGACATCGTTGATGGTGATGCCGGCCGGCACCTGCAATTGGACGTTGCCGATTTCGCCTTGAGCGGGCCGGATCGCGATGTCCTGGAAGCCTTCGATCAAGCCAAAACTGGGCGTCAACAGGGTGGTGATCTCCGCGAAATAAACGGCGGCCTCTTCGCTCCGGTCGCGTTGGCGGGGCCGCCAATGAACGAGCAAGTCGTTGACCGGCTCAGGAATGACCGTCCAGGAGCGGGATTGCGGGTTCTCCGGCTCGTCGCGACTGACGGAAATGGCCTGGGGGATCAGCAATTCGGCGTTCCGGTCGGACAACTCGAAGTGCAACTTGTTGATCAAGCCGAAATGAGTCGGCAGGACGAAGCCGTCCGGTTTCTGGTTCCGGTCGATCGGAATTTGATAGGTGAACCGGATGAGCGCCGGGCCGTCCTGCAGCGCCGTGAGGGTGTTGGTCAGTACGTTCGAACCCGTTTTGGAGAGCCGAAACCGGCTCTCGTCAAGTGAGAGTCCGGTCAGGATGCCCGGAGCGCGCAATAACACGAGCTGTTCCCGTTCCCGGGCGTCCCAGTACAACGAGACTTCGCCGGTCGCGTGCAGTTCGCCGATCGTCACTTCCTGTTGGACTGAGTTGGGAACGGCGAACCCGGCCGCGGCGGCCGCCGGAGCGGCGAACGTGCCGATCCCCCAGAGCAACAGCGCCGGAACGGCGGTTTCGCGGACGAACTTCCGGCGGTGCCGCCAAGCCGAGGCGAAGGCCGGCCAGAGCAGGTAGCGCAGGAAAAAGCCCAGGAGCAGCAGCAGAGCGACGGCGCCGCCGCGGGGCCAGGAAAGGACGCTCAGGAAGATCAACAGCCAAACGCCGAATTCGGCGAGGGTGCGCTGCCCGGGCGTCCACCGGTAGATCGCCAGGGCCAGCAGCAATCCGGCGGCCAGCGCCAGCGGCCAGCCGTACCCCAGATAATCGTTGAAGACGTAATCGACGGAACGGTTTTCGATCGTCACCTCCGGCGGCTGTTCGGGCAGCGTCAGGGACAGTTCTAATTCGAGATTATTTTGCGCCGCCGGCAAGGGTCGGTTCAGGGCTCCCGAGCTGACCGATCCCAGGATCAGGACGCCCGAGACGCCGGCCAGCGCCCCGACGCTGAGCCCGATGACGTGCCGCCATTTGAACCGATGGATTTGCGCTTGGCCGCTAAAGAGGAAGACGACGGCCGCCAGGCCCAGCATGGCGGCCGCGACCGTCAGTTTCAGGAGGGCGCCGGCCGGCCAGGGGCCGCTCCCGTACATTAATTGCTGCAATTGGCGGTAGCCGTTCGAGCGCCGGGTTTCCTGCTTGGGAACGACGTTGCCGTCGAGGTGGCGCAAGCGCTGGCCGTAGGCCGCTTCCAACCGCCAGTTCGAATAGAGGACGGGTACGCCCAGTTGCGGCAAGGCGATGGTGATCGGATTGGCTTCCGAGGCGCTGGAAGCCAGTTGGATATCGACCTGGTGGTATTGGTTGGCGTCCGCTTCGGCGCGTAAGGGGATGAGGCTGGCGCCGTCGGCGGTGATGGGAATGACTTTTTCGCCGTTGACGCTGGCCGACCAGAGTTGACTCTGGTTCGGACGGAGCAAGCGGAAGTGAGGCGAGCCCGTGGATTTGACGAAGTAACTGGCGCTGGTCACGGTCTGGCCGTCTTGAGCGATCCGCGTGCGGATGTCGGCGCGGTCGACGATCTGCCGCACCGAACTGCCTTCGTTGAGGGTGGACAGTCCGATATTCAGGGCGAACGGCCGTTGATGGTACTGGTAGGCGGTCAGGATCGGTTGCGTCAGCAACAAGCGGTGTTCGGACGACAGTTCCTCCGGAGCCAGGCGGATCAGCGTCGTCGCTTCGCCGCCGTCGTCCAATTGAATCTGGCGGTTGCTGGAGAGGATGATGGTCCCCCGCTCGGATACGGTGTTGAGCGGGAAGGAACCGGTCGCGTCGAGCACGTCCGCTTCGTCCTGGAACGGACGCTCGTAGGAGACCAGAATCGTATAGAAGCCGATGATCGGCGTTTGCAACACGACGTCGTAGCCCGAGTCCGTCGAAATCCAGTTCCGCACTTCCTTGCCGGTGAACTCCACGTTCTGATACTCCTCCGGAATCGAGAATTGCAGCAGGTCGACCGGAGCGCCCGAAATGGCCAGTTGGACGAGGCTGCTGCCGTAAATCAGGCCGTTGCCGATGGTGTAGAGGTGCGTGCATTCCGCCTGGATGGCTTGCGGAATCGGATTGGCGTTCAAACTGACGTTCCATTCGGATTCGGTGATCCGGAACGCCGCCTGCAAGCCTTCCAACTGGTTGGGGAAATAGACCGTGGCGATTTCGGAGACGCCGCTGAAGGTCTCGGGAATCAGCCGGAACCCCTGAATCGAAGACACGCCGATGTGCCCGCGGAATTGCCGGGTCGCCTGGGACACGATCCGGCCCAGGTTCCACAGGGTTCCTTCCAGCGCCTCGTTTTTCTCCAGCCGCAACCGGATTTGCTGCCGGCCGAACACGGGTTGCTCGAATTCCAGCCGTAGCGTCGCCGTGCCCTCCTCCTCGGCGTCGCCGACGAAGAAGTCGGCCAGGCGGTGGGCGTTGACTTCGGCGATGACGTAGTCCGAAGGGATCGTCAGGACGTGTTCCCGGATGGGAGCTTCGCGAATCTCCAGGTCGAGGTCGGCTTCGATGCGGGTCTGATCGTGCCCCAGGTGGTAAGCGATGAGGGCGGAGGCGGAGATCTCCGGTTCGATATCGTCGACCTGGGCGGTCAAGGCGTAATCGGTCGAGGAATGCCGGAACGCGAAATGTTGGGACGGATAGGCCTGCCGCTGGGGATTCTGGTTCGGGTCGGTCCGGCTGCCGGGCGAAATGCGCGAGAGCCCGGCGGTATTGACCACGTTGAGCCGGACGGCTCCTTCGTTGTAAGCTTCGATGAGTCCGTGATGCCGGGTCGCTCCCTGGGGCGTGATTTTGACGGGTTGGGTTTCGAGGGGGAAACTGCCCAGGGTCGACAGCGTGGTGATATCGACTTGGCAGGTTTCGGTCTGGGCCTGATTGAAGCGCACGACCAATTCGCGAACGGCGGGATTATCGGTCGGGACCACTTCCCACGACAGGATGTCGGTGGCCGTCACCCGCGTGATTTCGCCGGCGCCCGCGACGTCGAACCGCAGTTCGCGCAAGTTGCCTTGCATGACGGTGACGACGGTGGCCGAGTTCTGCCGCATGACGCCGGTCCCGATCCGGATCACCGTATGCGATTCGGTGTTGTAGAACAGCTTCGACGATTCCGCTTCCTGGAGCGAGCGCCAGGTCAGCAACACCCGGCCGTCGGCGGGGACATAGGTGAGAAAGCCGGTTTGGTTCGCGGCGAACGAACCGCCGTTGACGAGCCGGAATTCCGTGGCCTCGTCGAACGCCTCGAGTTGCAGGGGCAACAAGGCCGCGGCGGGCAGTCGAAAACGAGTCTGGAACCAGCCGTCTTGTTCTACGATCCGGGCGGCGAAGTCGAACGTGACGGGGTAGGTGCCGGGGCGGGCCAGATGGAGCGCGTAACCGCCCGGAGTTTTGCGCAGCGAGACCTGCTCGGGAAGCCGGAGCCCGACGATCGCCGCTCCGCCGCTCAAGAGCGGCATCTGAGCCCCGCGCGGGTTTTGGGTGGCGGCGGTGGCGGTTACTTCGAAATGCAGCAAATCGTCCTGAAGCTGGCCCTTGACGGTTAATTCGCTCAGGTTGACCCGCAAGGCGTCGGGGTCTGACGGCGCGACGGCGAGTTCGGCCCGGTAGTCGGTCGCGAAAAACCGGAACCGGCGATCGGCAGGAGCCGGAAGGTCGCCGAGTTCGTCCGCGCCGTCCGAGCTGCCGATCAGGCCGGATTCGCCGGTGAGTTCGAACGTCAGTTCCGGCGCGGCGGCGATCAGGATTTCGCCGCTGGCCAAGGTCGGATACTCGAATTGCAGGTTGCGCAGTTCGTGACGGTAGGGCAAGTCGTCCGGTTCGGTAACGGTATCGATCGTGACCGTGACGGTTTCGCGCGGAGTTTCGGATTCCGTGAACTCCAGCAGCAGCGCCCGGTTGGTGGTTTCTGTTTGCTGCAAGCTCCAGCTGAGCAGTCCGTCGCCGGTTACCCGGTCGGGCCGGTCGCCATCGGCCAGCCCCAGGCGGATGCGTTCGAACGCACCTTGTACCCGGCGGAATTCGACGGTTCGGCGATCCAGGATCGATTGAGACTCCAACTTCAGCGTCCGGGTGACCCGGCTGGTGTACAGGAGCCGGTTGGTCGCCGTCGCCCCTTCGAGCAGGTCGGCGAAAATGGTCAGTTCCGCTCGCTGTCGGTTCAGTTTTCCGGACACTTCGATGTTGTCGGCGGGCAGCGCCGCTGCCTCTTGCCCCCAAAGGGAGCCGGCGGCCCAGAGGGCCGAGGCCGTCAGGAGCAGGAGAAAGCCGTGGCGAATCAGATGAGCTTGCATGGGATTACCGGGTAGTCGAATCGATATCAAGGCGTATTCGGGCGGGTGGATTCCAGACTGAGCGCCTGGAGCGCCATCGTTTGCAGTTGCCGGACCGTCGGGTCGAGCGGGAAGGCGGCTGCGGCCCGGTCGACCAGGCCGGCAATCGCCGAAAGTTCTACTCCTTGGCTGTAAGGGATCAGCGCCAGCCGTTCCGCGAATAAACCGGAAGCGGCCGCCAGTTGCATGGCGGGCGAAGCGGATTCGAGAGCGGGAATGTCCGGGCGGTAGGGGACCAGCTGATGCCGTTCGCGGTAGGCGCCGGATTCCGGATCCTGATATCTCACGGTCAATTCGCCGACGGGGCCAGTGCCGTCGCGGTCGATCGTGATCGCGTAGAGCGCCGTGCCGGATTCGGCTTCGGAAAGCTCGGCCGCGTCGACGGTGTCGTCACGGAAATCTTCCTCGTTCAACCGGTGTTTGGCGAACCCGATCAGCCGGTAACTCACGACCCGTTCGGGAAAGAACGACAGTTGCACCTTGACGTTGCGCGCGGCCACGCTCAACGCGTCGGTCAGATGGTGGTGAAAATCGGTTTCCACCTGGGGCGGACGGTTCAGGAAGGCGTAGCGCCCGTCGCTGTTGCGGGTCAGCGCCTCCAGCCGTTCGTCGTCGTAGCCGTCCCAGCCGATGCCGAAACAATCCAGCGCGATGCCCGAGCGGCGTTGACGTTGGACTTCGGCTTGCAGGGAAGCCGTCTCGGTGTTGCCCAGATTGGCGGCGCCGTCGGTCAGCAAGATCACCCGATTCAGTCCTTGGGGCCGGTAGTGTTTGCGGGCGAGTTCGTAGGCGGTTTTCAGGGCCAGTTCCAGATTCGTGCCGCCTTCCGGCACCAGTTCGCTGAGCCGGCTTAGTTCCTGGGCGGCACGGTCGCCCGGGGAACCGTCGATCCAGATTCGCGTCTCGCGGGCGAACCCGACGATGCTGATCCGGTCTTGCGCTTGCAGGTTTTTCGCCAGCGATTGGAGGGCCAGTTGGACGATGACCCGGCGGTCGTGGCGTTCCATCGAGCCGGATTGATCCAGCAGCACGACGACGTTGAGCGGCAAATGGCGGGGCCGGCCGCTGGCTCGAGTCCGCACGGCGATGCGGAGTATGTCTTGTCCCGCCTTCCAAGGCGAGCTCGCTTGTTCGGTGTGGATGGCGAGGGGAGCGTCGGAGACCGGCAGGGGTTCCCGGTAGTTGAAGGCGTTGTAGAATTCTTCCGGGCGAACGGTCGCAGGTTCCGGCCAGCGGCCGTGATCCAGACTGGCGGCGGCGACGTCGAACGAGGCGCGATTGGCGTTGAGGCTGAAGGTGGAGACCGGTTGAACGCGGGCGAGTTGGAGCAGGTGGTAATGGGCGGAGTTCTTCGGCCGCTGGGGCTTGGCCGGCCGCCTCGCCGGGGCCGCCGCTTTCGCGAGGCTTTCCGTGATCGCCGGTTCGGGAGCGGTCGGCGTTTGGAACCAGAGTCGCTCCGCCGCCGCCTCGCCGCCGCGAGCGTCGCTTTCCTCCTCCAACGAACTTAGCTTCGAGATCCGGCCTCGCGACCGGGCTTCGATCGAACCTGGCGGGGTGAGCGCCGCTTCGAGTTCGACGAGGTTTTCTTCGAGCGATTCCCCAAGGGCGATTTCTCCGGTCGGGAGTTCGAGTCCGAGCGACAGTTGCGAAGCGTCCGGCACTCGCGCCCCGGTCGATATCGAGTCGATCGCCAGGCTGTCGGATTCCTCAAAGTCGGCGGTCGGCGGGATCAAGGGGAGATTCGGGTCGGCCGGGGAGTCGTCGACCGCGGCCAGCTTACTCTCCAATAGCAGGTCGGCTCCGTCAATTTCCAAACGCCGGCGGAATCGTTCGGGCTGGGCGGCGGGAGCGGGTGCCGCCGAAGGGGCGCCGCCGAAGGCACCAGCGGGGTCGAATCTTACTTCGCCGAAGGGAGCGGGCGCCGCCGAAGGGGCACCGCCGAAGGCTCCACCGCCCAGAGCGGTTCCGTCGCGAGCTTCCTCGGCTAATCGGCCTCCGACGGCCAAGCTTTGGTCGGCGATGCCTTTTCTGCGGCTCGCCGGCAAGGCCGGGTCCGGCACCGGCTTTCCGTCCGCCGTCGGGCCCGTCATCAGAAACATCGTCTTTGGCGGGTCCGGTATTTCGTCCTCCGACGGGATGCGAAAGTCCAATGCCACGTTGTCCGCGGCGAACCGGGATTCGTGCCGGGCCAGGGAACGGGTTTCGCCGGCTTCGGCGGCTTGGTTCGCGGCGTTTTGCTGGAAGCGGGGTAGGATTCCTCGTCCGGCGGTTTGCGGGGCTTTCGCGATGTCGTACAAGTCGGCTCCGGCGGCGGCTTCCAGCGGGGCAAACTGGTCGGCCAGCTTCACGGATTCCTGATAGTCCCAGGTTCGGCTCTCGTCGGCGACCAGCGCTTCGGGCCGGAACGAATCCGTCGGGTTCGCCCGATTTTGCTGCCGGCTCTCTTGCGAGGCGAGTTCCTCCGTTTCTTTCAGGTCGCGTCCGAAACTGACGGCCGGAGGTTCGCCTTCCGGTTCGAGCCCCTGATTATCCGAGCGGAAAAAGTAACTCCGGATATTTTCCTCGCCTTGACGAGCGCCGCTTAACTCTTGGCCCCGTTGCGGCCGGAATGCCGACAAGGTTTCGACCGGCTGGTCGGCGAGTGCGGAGCGGCCGGCGAAACCTTCCGCGATCGTTTCCGATTCGACGGTGGCCAGAGCATCGAGTTGCCCTAATTCGTTCAGGGATTTTCCCCGGGTCAGCACGGTCGGAGCCGGTTCTTCGTGAACCGGAGCGCTTTCGACGATTTGTGCGGTGTCGGATCTCGCTCGGGCCGAGCGGGCGTCGGAGCTGAAGCCGAGGGCTAGGCCGTGATCCTGGTCCGCCTCGTTAGCTGCTTGCGAAAACTCGCTGTCGAATGCGATTCCGGCTGTCACGGTAAGGCTTTCGTCCTTCCCGGGCGATGCCGGGGCCGTCGAAGCTTCGGAAGACGGCGCCGCTTGACGGCCGGAGGTTCTCCGGCTCGGTTCTTCTCTGAGGCCGTCGTTCTTTTCCAGTCCCCACGGTATGTTTTTGGCTAGGCCCGACCGGGGTTGCTGGATGCCGGGGAGAACGAAAATCAGAAGATGGAAGGTCAGGATCAGGCAGGCGGCGGCACTCAGCGGCACATACCAGGGAAACAGGCCGGATCGAGCCGATCTGCCCCCGGCAATTGCCGGGCCGGAGAGCCGGGTCAATAGTTCGGTTCGCCGCTCGGGCGAAAGCCGGGCGGCCTCAAAGGCGGGCGAGGCGGCGTCGCGGAGCAGTGCGATGGTTCGTTTCAGCTGTTCGGCCAATTGCGACAGGGAAGCGTCTTGGGCGATCTCCGTTTCGACCGCGTCGCGCTCTTCGGGCGGTAATTCGTTCAAGAGCCAAGCCGTGATTCGGGCTTCGGACTCTTTGGAGGGATCAGGGGAAGCGTTCATCTGAAATCTTCGTGGTTTTCGATCTGGGCGGCGAGAGATTTGATGAGTTTGTGCAGGCGGTACCCGACGTTGCCGACGCTCAATCCCGTTCGTTCGCTAATAGCCTCGTACGACAGGTCTTCCTCGAATTTGAGTCTCAATAATTCTTGTTGTTTCGGGGGCAAGCCCCTGAGGAGTTGCCGGACCAGTTCGATCGTTTCCAGGCGGGTGATCTGGTCGTCGGGAGCGGTTTCGGGAGCGACCGGTTCGGGGGCCGGCGATTCCGCTCCGTCCGGGACCAACGGGACGACGCGGTTTTCCTTGCGGTGGTAGTTGACGGCCAGGTTATGAATCGTGCGGTACAACCAGGCTTTTGGTTGCCGGACGAGGCCGGGAGCGGCGTGCAGCTTGAGGAAAGCTTCTTGGACCAGGTCCTGGGCGATTTCGGGACGTTTGACCATGTGACAGGCGTAATGGAGCAGGGGGGCCTCCAACTGTTCGAACAGTTCGGACAGCGAGTCGACCTTCGTCGGTTTGGTTGTCAGCGATTCGGCCACAAACAAGAGTACGGCTGCCGGGGCGACCCCGAATTCGGGAACGCCGGATGACGCCCGTTTATTGCGAGTTGGCTGCGATTAAGGACCAAGGCGTATATTATGACAATCTTCCGCTCTTTTTCTTAGCTGTTTTCCGTCGCCCGGCGGTTTTCGCCCGTTCGCCGGGGAAATTCGACGGCCAATCGAAGTTTTTTCTCGACAAGGCCGGAATCGTGAGGCACGATGCCCAAGACTTCTCGGTTCGGATTGAGAGACTCGCATTGTCGGATTGATCAGGAGTTTCGGGGAGCAGTCAATCCCTATATGTCGTAGAACCGGCGTACGATTGCCGGTGGGGAGCAATTCAGTTGGTGTCGAGAAGCGTTTAATTTGATTATGAGTTTGGAAAACGACCCTGCCTCAAAAACCGAACTAGTCCCAGGGCAATTGTGGGAAATCGGCGAGTTTCATATCGAGATCGTTCAATTGGGCAAGACCCTTTGCCACTACCGGCATCTCCGGAACCTGAATCAGAAGGGTGTGCCGCTACGCATCGAGCAGCGCCGGGCGGTGGAGAAGTACCTGAAGCAGAAAAAGGCCAAAATGGTGGGCAACCGCAAAACCATGGTCCGCAATTCCCGTGCCGGTTCCAAGAGCCGGGAGGTTTCGCCGACGGTGTGATCGTCCGGCCCGAGCGGCGCTGGCCGTCAGGGAAGCAGTTGAGAGCGGGAACGCGGGCAACCGCCCGAGATTTCGTGCCAGATGGCGGCCAGCCGCGGGGCGATCGCTTGGGCGGCCCGGTCGGGAACGGGTTGGAGCGGCGGGTCCGGTTCTGCGTTCCATTGCGCTAGCAGCTCCCGGCCTGCTTTCAGAGAGCCTTCGTGTTCCGCCGGTTGGGAGCCCAGCAGCCCCAGCAACCGCCATTCGAACCACAGGATCGGAACCCGGCCGTCCGGTCCCGTTTCGGTGAGGTCCATGGTTTGGCCGAACAACCGGAATATTTCGGGGATGGGGGTCTCCGTTTCGGTGGCGCGCCGGATCAACTCGACGAAATAGGCCAAGCGTTTCAAGCGGTTCGGGGACCGCCGGGAGCGTTTCGGGGTGCTCCGGAGGTCTACTTCGTGCAGGAAATGCAAATCGGAGTTCCGGCGGCGTTGGTAGAAAACGGCGGCGAAAAACAGGAGGTCCAATTTCCCGGCCAGCGGCGATTTGGGGCGCATCGCGCCCCGGGCGATCGTCGTGACGCGGCCTTCCTGCTCGGTGAGCCATTCGACGATGAGACTGGTGTCTGACCAGCGCAACAGGCGGATGACGTATCCCAAGGTTCTGATTTCGGTCGAGGGCGAGAATGTCATGGGGTTGCAAAGATTGAACGGTGACCGGGCCGACGCTTGTCGGTAGATTAAGGGTGCCGATCCCGGTTCGTCGACGGGAAAAAGCTAGTCATTCCGGCGGGAAGGCTTTAGCATGGGTTCTATGGGTTGGGCGAAAGGTTTGCGCCCGGCACCGCAAACGAATCCGGATTCGGTCCTTCGCCGGGGCGGATTCGACATGGAGGAACGAGCGATTATGAGTGAAATATTGAAGGAATGGCAAATGGCGGAGTATTTCATGCCGAATAATCTCGCTGTTTCGACGTTGGACGACGAGCAGTTGCGTAAGATCGTTCGACGGGTCTTGAAAAGTTGGAAAGATCTGGACGACGAGGGCCTGAAAGAAGTGATTCTGGAGTATTGTGAGGAGTTTCTGGATCCCCCCAAAGGCTTCAAAAACATGAAAAAGGTACTGCAAATCCAGTCTCAGATGCTGGAAAAGCAGATTATGGACCGGATTCACGATTCCGAAAAGGTGGCGATGCTTTTCGCGAGTTTTTGGTCGGCCATGTACGAGGAGTTGTCGGAACGCATGCACAAAACCCTCGTCGGGAAGCCGACGCTGCATTCGGAACTGGTTCGTATCCGGAAGCGTTACGGCAAGGGAAGTCCGGACGATTTCCATTGGAAACTGACGTGCCAGAAATTCGCTGAATTGGAGGCGTTTCCCGACGATTTGGAACTGATCGACACGATGCTCAGCATTCGGATCGGTATTCAGGACTCCTTGCCGTTGGGCGAATGGTACGAATCATTGGAGCGGTTGGCTTTCGACGATCAGTTGTGGGGGGAACGCTTGCAGAAGTTTTGCGCCGATATCCAGGAGCTCAACCAGCAAAAGGAAGAGCAGGGGAAGGAGATCAACACCCAGAATCAGGTGATCGAGAATTTGATCAAGGAATATAGGAAAGAGCTAGAATATCTGGAATTGCACATCCCGAATCTGACCGGGGAGAATCCGAAACTGAACCTGAGCGTCGTGAAACAGGCGTTGGCGCGCATGGAAAAGACGCTGGAACGCTATTCCAAGGTCTATCGCAGACGGGATTCCAACCGGACTCAAATCGAGTTGGAGGAACACGTGGAGAAATTGAAAAACGCCCGGCAGACCGTTTGCGACGCCTACGAGAAATTGAATGGTGCGATTAATCCGTTCGTGTTCGATTGGAGCCATTTCGACTGGCACGATCTTTCGGACAGCGGGGAGTCGGAACAAGAGTTAAGGGAGAAAGCGGAGTCCTATAAGCGGCAGCTGGCCGAGTTGACCAACGAACTCGAACAGACGAAAACTCTCAATCAGGAGTTGATCCGGAAAAACGAGAAAGCGAAAGAAGAAGCTGACGCGGCCCGAAGCGAAGTGCGGGTGCTCAAGACCGAATTGCACCAGAAAGAGCAGTACGACGCTTTGCTGAAGTCGACCGGAGCGGTCCACCTGAACGCGGACTCTGCGACCAACGGCGGAGCCGAACAGGTTCAGATCGAATCGGTCCGGCACGCCATCGAGACCGCGACCAACGCTTTCGGTCTGGAATTGACGGTCAAGTTGAATCGCAACAGCGAGTGGAAAAACAGCCGCTTCGAGAAACCCAAGCAGGTTTACGACGCCTTGCGTTGGTTGGCCGGCAGTTACCGAACCGCCCGTATGAACGGCTCCGGTTGTTCGCCCAAAGATCTCGGCGAATCCATCCGGCAGGAACTCGGCTGGTTTTACATCCCGGGACAGCGCGAGGTGACGATCCAAAAGCATCCCGGCTGGTATCAGACACAAATCGATGATCAGAAGTTCATCTTGGAAGAGCACATCGGCGTCGGAAAGACTTCCGACAAGAAATACACCATGCGCATCGCTTTCGCTTGGGACCAGGAAAACCGCAAGGTGGTCATCGGTTACGTCGGCAGTCATCAGCCGACCCACTGAGTTCAAGGGGTTTTTCAGCCCGTTTTTCAGATTTTCGGATAGAGCTAACATCAGGCGATTGCTATCGCGGATTGGCTGGTATGCTACAGGTGCTGACAGCCCGTTTCATCGAATGCCGTTGGCTTGGGTTGCCGGTGTCCATCGTGAGCCGAGATTGATGGGATGATGATCCGGAATCGGTTGGCATCAGCCATTTGATCGGTTAGAGGCGGTTGCCTGTTCCAGCGAAGGATCGTAGAGGGAACCGTTTTGCAGCATGGCACAAGCGACGGAGATGAGCCGATCCGCGACGCTTCTCAAGGCTCGAGCATGTTGATGTCCCCGTTGGCGAAGCGCGGTATACTTGCGTTTGCTGATAGGATCTCTTTGGGCGGCCACTCTGGCCCAATGATACCTGGCATCCCGCAGTCGGGGGTGAGCCGCCATTCGTCGAACCACGAAATGTTGTTTTCCGGAGCGCCGGGTTACGGGAGCGATTCCGGTGAGGCAGCGCAGGGCCGCTCGATCACGTTTTTCGAACCGATGAAAAGCTTCGGCCAACAGGATGCCAAGCACGATTCGACCCACCCCGGGAATTGATCTGAGAATGGCGATATCCTGATGGAGAGCCGGAGTTTGGTCTGTTGCCGACGATCCCTCTTCGGGAGAGCTGGCTTGCAGGGAAGCCGCCAGTTTCTCGGTCGTCTCGTCTAACTGCAACAGCGTGGCATTGAGTTCTTCCATGGTCACGGCCAGTTGTTTGAAGGCGGTATTGAGCGCCCCCATGGCCCCCTCAACGGTACCCTCGGCGACGGTCACCGCCGGTTGACGCAGTATCTTGAGGATTTGCTCGGCGGAGATTTTCCTGACTTTATGCCGGGCGAGCAGTTTGGCTACGGTGCCGACGCGGATTCGTTGGGCTTTTTCGGGAGTGGGAATGCGGTTCCAGAGTTCGCGGATCCAGGACTTGGACAAATCCGGCTCCAATTCCAGAAACTGGGGGAAATAGCGCCAGAGATGTTGTTTGATCTTATTGGTGAACTGCGTTTTCGAGGAGGTGAGATCTTCGGCCGTTCGCGATAAGTCACGGAGCACGATGATCTGAGGGCTGGTGGGATTGAGTTGGTGCAAGGCCTGAGGGTCCGTCCTGAGGGCATCTCCCAGCACTCGAGCGTCCCGGCGGTCGTCCTTGGCGCCGACGGGAGAAAACCGATCCCGGAAGCGATCCAGTTGCTTGGGGTTGATGGCAGGGCCATTCAAAAGTCGTTGGCTCAACAAAGAAGCCGAAATAGGGTCGATTTTTTTCTGGACATTCAAAAGTTTCTCCGTTATTGATTTCGCCATGGAATCAATTATTCCGGATGCCGCGGCCTTTTCGTTACGGGACGTAACGGTTCGACTTGTCCGTGGCGAAGAGGAAAGACTGCGCTGGGATTCGTTAATGTCGCAATATCATTATCTTCCGTTCCACAGCCTGTTCGGGAAGGCCTTGCGCCATGTCGCAATTTACGACGAAACCTGGCTCGCCTTGTTGGGTTGGCAGGCCGGGGCCTTCAAGGTGGGAGTTCGCGACGAGTGGATCGGCTGGTCGGCCGAGCAGCAATTTTCCCGGCTGCATTTGATTGCGAACAACGCCCGCTTTTTGGTGCTGAAGGAGGGTCGGCTCCCCAACTTGGCCTCGCGGGCGCTCGGTTTGAGCCTGCGCCGTCTGGAAGCCGATATGCGCCAAGTGCACGGTTATCCGGTTTATTTGGCCGAAACATTCGTCGATCCTTCGAAGTTTGCCGGCACCTGTTATCAGGCCGCGAATTGGCAGTTCTTGGGTTTGACTCGAGGCTTTTCCCGAGTGCCGGGGAAGTCGGTGAGTTGGCTCCAGAACGGACAACCGAAGCAAGTTCTCGCCTATCCGTTACGACCCGATGCCGCCACCATCCTCAGCCGCGAATCGGCGGCGGAAGACTGGCAAGCCGGGATTATGGCCCAGATCCCTTCGACCCCGGAACTGCACAGTTTCTATACGTTTCTGGAAAGCATCGACGACTTCCGCCAAGCTCGCGGGAAGCGTTACCGTCTAGCCTGCTTCCTGGCGATCGCGATTGCGGCTCGCTTAGCCGGGTATCGCGGCGTCACCGCTTTCGGTGAATTCGCCGCCAGAATGACTCAAGAGCAATTGAAGGCGGTCGGAGCCTTTTGGAGTCCCCGTCGGCAATGCTACACGGCTCCGGCGGCCTCTACTTTTCATTATATCCTTGCTAAATTGGAGCCCGACACGCTGGATCGAACGATTGGTAAATGGGTCCGACAACAAAGCGACAAGGAAACTCCAGTGGCCATTGACGGCAAGGATATTCGTGGGGCTTCAGCTCAATTAGAAAACGAAAACCGGATGATGGTGGCGGCAGTCGAGCATAGCACCGGATTGGTTCTCGGTCAGACTCAAGTGCCCGATAAAACCAACGAAATTCCAGCGGTGCGCGAATTGTCTCGGAAACTTGATCTGGCAGGGCGCGTCGTGACTCTCGATGCCATGCATGTCCAACAGGAAACCGCCCGTAGCCTGCTGGAGGACTGTGCCGCCGACTACGTGACCAGTTCCGTCAAAAATAATCAACCGACCATCCATGATGATTTGAAAGCCATTGATTGGAGTACCGCGGCGTGCTTCGATCAACCCGCCGAAAAGGGACACGGTCGCATCGAAAACCGCCGTTGTCTGGCCCTCGATATTTCCGGCTCCAAGTGGGATAATTATTGCCAGCTTTACGGTCGCCAACAGGCCATTCGCATCGAACGCGAACGTTACGTTCTGAAGACGGATAAAACCAGCCATGAAGTCGTTTACTGCCTCACCTCCCTAAGTGCTGAAAAAGCCAGCCCGGAACAACTGCTCGCTCTCGTCCGTAACCATTGGCACCTCGAAAATCGTCTCCATTACGTGCGTGATTTCACCTATGACGAAGATCGATGTCGCGTGCGGGTTGGCCATTTACCTCGCAACTTGGCCTGCCTGTCCAACGCCGCCATCTCGATCGTCAGGACCGAAAATCGCTTTGAGCATTTGCCGCCGTCCACTCGCCATTATGCGGCTCACCCCGAGGAAGCTCTCAATGCTATCCTCAAACCTTTGACTAACTGAACGACCGGTACCGTTCTCGATCGGAATCGGGACCGCAACAGCTCCTGAGAAAAGGGGTGCGTCGGCTCTTCACGAAGGCATTGAGGTATCGACCCTCTCGCCGCCGAAACGACATCCCATAATTCGATAAGTCACCTCTGCGAGGATTGATCAACTTGGAATTGATCCCCAATGACGCAGTCGTGGTTTCGGGACGGAGCAATTCAATGTCGAGATTCTCGTTGCTAAGGTGTTTATCTGGAGTTTTCAAGGGCATTTTTCGGTTTATTTGGACTTTTGAATATTCCTGGGGTTGATGGCGTGGACCTTGAATTCGGATTCCATCATGGTTTCCACGACCGGGCCGTGAGGCACCTCGATGGCGATCCCGATCTGGTGCGGCTCGGCGTTCGTGACGGTTTTGATCCATTGGGTTGAATCACGCAGGCCCTGGCCGCCATGCGGAAAGGATCGTTCGCCACATAATTTGCCTTGGGCATCAATGAGAGAAATCTGATGGTTCGTCGACCCCCAGTCGATTCCTACGGTGTAGTGATAGTGATCCATAATTTGGGTGCTGTCAGTGCTGAGCCGCCACGACGATTGCCAATCCCGGTACTGGCGTTCCAAGACGCAAACTTTCTACTGGGCATTGATCGTGGCCAACAAATCGAGGCACAAGTCCCCCCCAGGTGCTCCAAGGCACAGGGGGCGTAAGGTAACTCTCGATTTGCGGCCCGATTTCGTTCGTTTCGAACGAAAAGTCATGAGTATCACGAATCAATTGGATTCGACAGATTTTCCTCCCCGACCCCCTAACCCAAGTTTGTCAGTCTGGTCTAGAAAATGCGTTTTTTCCAAGGAATTCGATCATTTTAAAAATCGTAGGGCATTACATTTCCATCATTTTGTGATTTAAGCCTAAGGTTAAGCCTTGGATTTACGCACTCCCCCTGGGGCGGAATTAATGCCCAGAGCTTCATAGATTTCCCGCTGCTTCGGTTCCGCGGAAACGGCTCGGCGCACGTGAACGGTAGTGCCATCGATTCGGCGATAAACGCCGGTAACCCGCTTGTGGTCGTTCAACGTGTCCCGGATGGTATTCCAGCTGTCGGTGATACCCTTGGCACGTAAGCGCGTTCTTATCGTTTGGACCAATTGGTAGGCCAATACGGAAAGGAACAGATGTCCCTTCGCGCGTCGGGAGGTTTGATGGTAGCTGGGGCGCAAGCCGAGTTCGGATTTAAGGGATCGGAATACCGCTTCCAGATCCGTCAGCGTGATATAGGTTTTCCAGAGGGTTGACTCATCCCATTGATCTTGATTGGTTCGCAAGCAATACACTCCGGGATGGGTGGCTTTGGAGCCAGGCTTGGGATGATGTTTCCAAGTGATGCTCTTGGCGTTTTGGGGATTTTGGTCATCGGGGATCACCTGGATGTCGTAGTGTTGTCCTGCGGCCGAGTATTGTTGCTTCAGGCGGCCGATTTTCTGGTGCACTTTGTCCCGCCGCTTGATTCGGCGTGGCCGACTGAGTCCAGCCTGTAACCGTTCGAGTTGGGCGGTAAACTTCTGGTCGGACGATTCCTGCATCGCCCGCTCCTTTTCCTCGCGCTGCTCTGAATGACAATACAAGAAGACTTCGCCATTTTCCTGGACTTCTTTCCGCAAATAAACGGAAGGTCCCGAAGCCGTCTCGACCTCCGTCGCCCCCTCCGGGTCGAAGATCCGTTCCTGCTGACGACTCACGGTCAGGTAGCGAGTGCCGCGTTCCCGGAGCCAGCGGAGATTGGCCTCCGTGGCGATGCCGCAATCCATAATCACAGTCGCTTCCGCCGGAACCGCCAGCGATTCCAGCATTGCGGCCAAGGTTTGATTTTCGCTCACGTTGCCCGCGAAAACTTTCGATCGGCGAACCCAGCCACGGCTGTCCCGAACCAGAGCCAGCGTCAATAAGGGACCATCGCTTCGCTTCTCTTTCGAGCGACCCCGCTGAGCTTCTGGAATCTTCCGCGCTTGACCCTCGAAGTAGGTGTTGGTCAAGTCATAAAGGGTAATGGTCGGTTTTAAATCGAAGATCGTCTGCAGGCCGTGATACCAGTCCGATTCGATTTTCTCCTGCCGTGATATCAAGGCGTCCGAAGCTCGATACCACTGACTGTGCCCCATGGTTTCAAAGTCTCTTTTCAAGAGTTCGCCCAAAGCACTGCTCTCTCTGAGCCACCGATTAGTATGTCGCTCCGATCCGGGAGCAGCCATCCGACCGATGACCGAGCCGAGGATCGCATGGCATTGAATTTCCCGGAGGCCGTGCCGGCGCAGGATCGCTCGTAATCCCAGGGTTTCGATCGCCCAGAGAGCGACCTGCTCGACTCCCACCGAGCGGCTGAGGATCAAGGACGCGTTATCCAGATCGACGGCTTGGAATTCTCCTTGGTCTAAAGGATCTTCGCCGGCGATTTCCTCGATTCGAGTGGCTTGGCGTTCCACGAGTTGGGCGTAAAGATATTTCGCCTTGTGCTCCACCTCCGGAGAGCATTTGAGCGGTATCAAAGGTTGAGAACCTTGAAGCAATTCCACGACTTTAGAACACAACAGAGGCCATTGCTTCGACTCAATCTCGAAGTCGGATCCCAAATTGAGCAGCGTCTTCTGACGAACCCGATGGTTATCCCGGTAGGAGCGAACCAAGCGATAGGTGTCATAGTTTTGGCCCTCTTTACCGGTTCTCGTTTTCGTTTTGCAAACGAACATACGGCGAGAAAATATCCGAGAGCAAGAGGGGGGGCAACAGATTTTTTGACGATTATGGTACTACATTTGGATTGCTGGACAGGTAACCTGAGGATGGAAAGCTCGCAAAGTCAGTCAGCGACTGACTTTCGTTAATAAAACGTTTCGTGATTCGGCAGCAAGTCTGGGGCAATTTGAGCTAAAATAATTTCTAGACCGGTCAAATTGACAAACTTGGGCTAAAGTGGGTCGGGGAGGAACTGGGCGGTAGGTCTACTTCTCTCAAGCCCCAAAATGGTACAGGGGGAACGGCCTGGGGGTTCGGCGGCGGAGTCGCCCGCCCGTTAGATTTCAGTCGAAGAGTTCGAAATCTTCCGGCCCGGGGATCAGGTGGGAGCGGGCGGCCTCTCGCAGAAAGGTTTCGACGGCTTGGCGTCCCCGGTTGCCGTAATCGAGCGTCCATCGGTTGACATACATGTCGACGAAGCGTCCCGCCAAGTCGACGGATAGTCCTCGGGCGAATTGCATCGCGTACCCGATAGCCTCGGCGCGATGCTCCATGCCGTAGCGGATGCTGTGGTCCAAGATGCCGGCGATTTTCTTCCGTTCGACGGCCGGGTGCCGTTTGTGGACGGCGTTGGCTCCCAAAGGCAGTGGAAGACCGGCGTGCGTCTGTTGCCACCATTCGCCGAGATCTTGACACAGCACCAGCCCTTCGTCGGAGTAAGTCAATTGGCCTTCGTGGATCAGGAGGCCGACTTCGGCTTCGCCGTTTTTCAGGGTTTGGAAGATGCGATCGAACGGCACGAATTTCAGTTTCAATTCCGCAGCGGGTTTTCCGAGCCAAAGTTGCAGCGCCAAAAAGGCACTGGTCAGCTGTCCGGGGACGGCCACCGTGCGAGCGGAGATTTCTTCGCGGTCGTAGTGTTTTTCGGCGACCAATCTGGGGCCGTAACCGTCCCCCATGCTCGCGCCGGAGGGCAGCAGGGCGTAATGGTCGCGGACATAGGCGAAAGCGTGGACGCTGATGGCGGTAATATCCAATTCTCCGCGGGAAGCCCGTTCGTTGAGCGTCTGGATATCTTCGTGCACGTGCTCGAAGCGGTAACCGTCGGTCGGAATGCGGTCTTGGGCCAAGGCGAAGAACATGAAAGCGTCGTCCGGGTCGGGCGAGTGGCCGAGAGTGAGTCGCTGTTCTGGCATGGAAGGTCTTGAGCGAGATTGGTTCACCGGTATCGGGATGAGTTTCCGATGCCGCGGGAGCAGAATGCAAGGGAATGGTCACGAAGGTCAACCAGTCTTCGGTTTTTCGACGAAAAAGGTGGCGACACTCAACGAGCATTCAACGCCGCCGACAAACGTAAGCGTTTGCTTCGGCTGCCACGGCGAAATTCTCGCCGATTCCCAGGTGGAGCCATGCGAAGGGGAATTTACTTGGCGTTGGCGAATTCTTGAACTTGCCGGCTCATTCCGTCGCCATGACATCAATTCGAATCGTGCAAGCAATCGGAAACAGCCACCGAAATCAATGGAACGGTTGCCGGAATCGAACCGCTCAGGGGAGAAGAACCAATTGAAAAAAGAAGGGCCGGAGAGAAATCGGGGATTGTAGCACCATTTCGACCAAGGACTCAAATGGCAAGGGGTAAAATAGCAGGACTTTTTCATGCTAATAATTCTTGGTCGACGATCGGTTTTTTAAGTACCGAGCGGAGTATTTCGATTCGTCGGAAAAACTTTTTTTCCGAATTATTCTTCGAGATTGGCGGCGATTGCCGCTGGAGACGAGTTTCAGCCAGATAGGAGACTAGACCGGTGCGTGCATCGGTCAAACGATCAATTCGCAGACCGAATCAGCAGGGAGGAAGTGCCGGTAATCAGGAAGATCGATTCAGCTTTTTTCCGGACGTTTTTTCGGACGTTTAAAAGGGGTGGTTTTCGTGACGGCTCGCATCCCTTGGTGCCGATTCGTCTGAAAATCGTCAGTAGCTTCGGCCAAATTAGGGTATCCCGACTGGAGAATGATCGCCAAGGCCAGGTTGTTGAAGAGGGCATTGTTCGTCGGCCCATGGCGAGTTCGCATGAGACAATCATCTTCGCCGAAGATCCCGTCGCGACGGCGGTGATTGCCGTTTTCTACCGTCCCATGTCCCCGATTGAGTGACAACAATCGTTGAGCGTCGGCAGCCTCTCGAGGCAACGAAGTGACACCGCAAGCATATTCCACGGTGTCGGGCTCACCGTTCCAATGATGGCGGTGTCGGATGATCCGAAAGACTTGGAGGACATGCGGTAATGTGACGGCCCCCGGAAGGGGTTCATAGGTCTGAATGCTCCGTTGATCGATGCGGCCGTGTCCTTTCTCCGGATTTTCGGTGAACCGGTCCTGGGCCACTCGATCCCAATCCAGGCTGGTCAAAAATTGAGAGAGTTCGGGGTTGTTCTCTTTGACCGTGAAGAGAAAATGGGCTCCGTTAACCAACACGATGGCATCGGCCATGGCTCGGTTGGTATGGAGCGCATCGATCGTAATGACGGCTCCCCGGATATCGACATCCTCCAGGAGAGCCGCCATCGCCGCCTGTTCGCCGCCTTGATCCCGGCAAATGCGAACGGCGATGGGCACCGCATCTTGATGGCGCACGAGGATGACGGTCTCGAAATGCTCTTTGCTGTTGCGATTGGCTCCGTTGATCCGCTTACCGTCAGCAGCCAAGGCTTCCAGGGGTTGTCAAGTCAATTGAGCCGTTACCCAGCGGTGAGTTACCGCTGGCAAAGCTTCGGGGTCCGTCTCGGTCATGACCCGGTGAATCGTCGCGAGAGACGGGGCCACGCAACGGCCCTTGGCGTGGCGCCACGCCCCGAGAGTCTGCAATTGGTTTGGCGTCATTTTTTGGGCGTAACGCGAAGTCGCCAAAGGGCCGACCTTGCCGGCTAATCGAGCTAAGATGCAAATAGCGAGAACCATTTCCAGTCGATGTTTGCGTCCTTGGGCCCGGCGAAAATCAGCCATTTCCGCTAGCAGTTGCACCAATGATTTCAACTGTTTCGGGGACGTTTCTACCCGATGCACCTGGGGGCCCCAAGACGGATCGTCCTGGCGGTTCCTTAATCGAGAACAGGCTTGGGGCCGCAAGGGATAAACGTACCTTTCCTTCCGTTTATTGTGCCGGGCGGTATAGCGTCCGTTGCTGCGAGCGTAGCCTTGCGATCGCCCTGCCGCCCGCCAATTCCCCGCGCGATAGATCGTGCCCGAGAAGTATCGAGGATCGACGAAAGTTTCGGCCAATTCCAGCGGATGACCCCAAGTCCGTTGCCAATCGGCACTCAGCCGGCGCAGCATTTTGGCCATGACGCAACTCCCCAGATTGCGCACTTCGCCCAGCTCGGTAAGCAGGAGGAATCGGGTATTGTTGGCAATCAAATGCAGCCGACGAAACTGCTCTCGCTTTTTCCACCCGAGCCACCGATCTCGCGGGCGACACCGGAACACTCCGCTTTGCCAGCCGGCTAAAGCCAACCACCGGCCTCGGTACTCGGCAACATAACGCAGACCGCGTCCGGCAAAACCTTTGAAACCCAAATAATGGTTCTGATCCATCAGCGAATCCCAGCGTCTTCGCTCACTGCTCTTCACCAATCGAACGGTCACCCGCTTGAGGTTGAATTTGGCGTCCCTGAGGAACCCATAACGACCAGAGAGTGAAAAAGCCAGCTTTATTTTCCCATCTCGAAGGCGATAAAGTTTCGTCCCCATGGCGAAGGGAAAAAACGAAACATGACCCAAAATCGGTGACACTGGCCTCTAGCGATTAGCGTGAAAAAATCCTGGGTAAAATAGGAATAATGTTTGACGGGGTGAAATTTAGGCATATAACCCCCCTCGTTTGGCTTTCGGATGGCAGATGGTCTGCGGAAGCAAACATCGGAATTTCCTTGAGATTGAAATGCCTGAGAATCTTCTTCCCAGTGCAAGTGGGGCGGTGCTGATGGGTGCAGTCGCGATAAAGGCGTCACCCGAGAGGCGTCTGAAACTCGCGCTCGAGGCCGGACAACCACCGGCTCAGGGCGGCCACGGTTTCGACAGTCTTGGTCCCGGTCAACGCACATTCCCAGACGACGGCCACTCGCCAATTGGCATGCAAGAGAGTTTCCCTGGTTCGATGGTCCCGTGCCACGTTGGCACTGAATTTTGCCTGCCAGAAGCTTGTTCGGGTGGCTGGATTGGTCGTGGAGGGACATCCCGCGTGACGATGCCAAAAGCAACCATGGACGAAACAGACGGCTCTAAATCGAGGAAATACCAAATCAGGTGTTCCCGGGAGTTTCCGGTCGTGAAGCCGGTATCTGAGGCCGAGAGCGTGGAGGGCACGTCGCAGCGTCAGTTCGGGTTTAGTGTCCTTTCCGGTGATCGCTGCCATCATTCTCGATCGGACTTCTTGATCAACTATGTCAGTCATGGACGGGAAAGCGTCGTGCGGAAAAATGGCCCTTGGGCGAACTCGACTTTATTTCGTGGTTATGATCAAGGAAAACGCAGAAGAAGCCGTCGAGCAACGGGATTCTTTCGTTGATTCAGAGAAAGGGAACGCATGAATCAACCCGACTCGCTATGGTTTTGCAAGTTAGGCGGACGTCGTCAACTCATGATTGTGGTGCCATTGGGTGAGCATCACGCAACAAGTCGTTCTGACGAGAATTAGGAATGATTGAACCGGTTCCCGCCATCGATCGCTTCTCCGGACCTGGTGGTCTGTCCGAGGGTTTTTCGCCTCCATGGATGCTTTTGGAAGGCATCACTTCAAGACTGCGCTCTCGGTCGAAATGGAGCCAACGGCTCGTCGCACGTTGTTGCTTCGTGGTTTGCTTCGAAAGTTCCACTCCGGTTTCCCGCCGGAATAACATACCGCTTTGCTTGTCATGAAATATTTAGCGTATCCTTGTTCAGGGTTGGTTGCAGTCTGGATTGCATGTATCCTGATTAGGCCAATCGATGGTGGTGGCGAATCAAATTTGATCAGGGTGTCATACGATGGCACCAAATCAAACGCAAACTTGCCCGCTCAGAACCTGGAAAACAACTCCAATGAAACAAATTCATTGCCGGCAGCATTAAATGACGAAGAGAGACAAAGAATCATCGAAAGGGAAGAGGAGTGGTTTCAAGCCTTTCGAGCTAATATTCTCGAAAACGGGGAATCAAGCGCTAAACCACACAAGCCAAGCACTAGATTGCACGATCGTAAAACAGAAAGAGAACTAAAATTGCTCCCTAGAAAAGAATGGATTGACAATTTTCCTTACAAAATGGAATTTCATCCGACGATATTTTATTCAGAAAAAGCGCTTGAGTGGCCTGACCTAGAAATGTTTGAGCCCCAGTTGGCTGATTTATTTGCAGACGCTAGAAATAACAGTGCTGAATTATTGGCTGAATCTGGCGATGCAGCTGAAGAATTCAAAGCTGCCCTGCTAAAAACCAAAAGAGAATACGAGGCGGCTAGGTTTCCTGCCATGAAGGCGCATAGCATGGTAGAAAATCATTTTTTATTGAAGTTTTTTTATCATAGCGAACTGAGGTATACCGATGAATTCCAGCTGGTGTACCAAATAATCAATGAGTATGGCTACGCTGACAATACCATGATGGTGGTTGCAGTATTCGATGGTTTAATGCATCATTACCATGCCCTGTCACATAATCCTGATGAGATATATTTTCACGGAATGACATGGGGGGAATGGACAAAGAACACGGAAAAGTTTATATTGGCCGCTCTTTACAGAAGGGAAAACTCTTTTCTGCATGGAGAACGGAGACCTAGTAAAGCGGAAGCGGAGGAAATGAGTTTCAGGATAAAGAGTGCAATACCAAGAGAAAATATTTCCGACAAGGATTTTCGTCTTTCAGTTAATCTTGAACATAGGAATCGGAAATTGAAGGAAGGCGATCCATTAATATACAAATAGTCAATCGGCCTGATTTTGGCTGTCGAGAGCCGTAGCGGTAACTGATGCTTTCAAGTCGGCGTGTCGACGCCGTCTTTCGTTGCGCTGACGCTCAGGGCTAGGTTGTCGGTGCCGACTTTACTGGCGCCATGGTGCGCCCCGGCAGTAGCCGATTCCGAATGATGGCAGCCCTTTCCCGGAAAACGCCCGGTACTTTCTGGCTGCCCGTTTCCACTTTTCCACCTCGTACCGTGATTTTGACCGAAAGCGCCAACGATGCCCTCTCGGCATGGTCCTTACCTTGGTTGCGACGCCCCAACCCCGGTTTCCTCTCGAATGTCGGAATCACCACGCGACACCCGGAATGGCTGCGAGCCTGGAAACTCCAACACGTCAGCTGGGCGTTTGATGCTGTTGAACCCGGAGATCACTGCGCCGCCAAACTTATGGCGAACCACCCCCGGATCATCCGATTGAAACTTCAAGGGGAAACGATTGGAACGAATTATTTAAACATCACTTTTCGAATAACCCGGCGTCCCCGACCTTAAAACACTGACCTATCGTCACCACCACCTTACTAACCAAGTCCTTTTCCTGTTGTAGCCAAAAATAAACCGGCATCTGGCTCAAAAGAATTTGAAATACCGCACGGTTGAGTCGGGGGTAAAGTGCATTCGTAGTCGAAGGACGGATTTCTACTGGCGAGACCATCGCGCCATTCCCGCGGTTGATGCCTCGGCAATCGCTTGGAATGCTTCTCGCCTTTGAGAGCGCTGTGCCGGGGATGTTGTTACCGCGAGCCGAATTCCCGAGACTGAAAAAAATCCGGATCGGACGGCACGTTAGAATCAGGGACGCGACGCCGGTGGGTGTTCGACCCCGTCTACAAATACGGTACGAACCGAAAAATCGTCGTTCAGCACGGCGAGATCCGCGTAGTATCCGGGAGCGATTCGGCCGAGCCGGGGCAGCCGGAGGGTGGTCGCTTGATTGAGGGAAGTCATTCGAACGAGTTCTTTCAGGGGCCGGGCGGTGATCTGCGCCACGTTCGCCAGCGCTTCGTTCATTTTCAGCGTGCTGCCCGCCAAGGCGCCGGAGGGTAGGCGAGCGGCCCCGTCCCGGACGATGACCTCGAGTCCGCCCAAGTAGGTGGTCTGATCTTTTTCGAGACCGGAAGCGGCCATCGAATCGGTAATGATCATTAATCGTTCCGGGCCGATCGTCTGATAGGCGAGTTGAATCATTTCCGGGTTCAAATGGATCCGATCGCAAATGATTTCCACCATGACTTCGCGGTCGAGCATGCCCGCTCCGACCAGTCCGATTTCGCGATGGTGCAGGGGGCTCATCTGGTTGCAGAAATGGGTCAGATGTTTCGCTCCGGCCCGGCGGGCTTGCCGGTATTGCTCATAGGTGGCGGCAGAGTGAGCTAGGGAAGGAACGATGCCCATTCGGTCGAGGGCGGAGATCAGATCGGATCCGCCGGGCATTTCCGGCGCCAGAGAAACGATGGCGAGCGGAAAGATATCGTGGTATCGCTCGATCTCTTCGAGGTCCGGCCGGCGCATGTATCGGGGATTTTGCGCCCCGGCGTATTGCGGATTGATGAACGGGCCTTCGAGATGAATGCCGGGAGTCTTGGCGTGAGTCTGATTGCGGTAATAATCCGCGGCGTTTTGTAACGCCGCGAGCAATTGCTTCTCGGGAAGCGTCAAGGTCGTCGGCAGAAAACTGGTGACCCCTTCGTTCAGTTTGGCTTTCGCGAGTCCGTGCACCGCATGGCTGCACCCGTCGCATACGTCATGGCCGGCGGCTCCATGGGTGTGAATATCGAAGAAGCCGGGGACGACCGTAGCGCCTTCGGCGTCGAAGACCACGGGGCCTTCGGGTCGCTTGCCGTCGGTAATGACGGTTTCGATGAGGCCTTCGTTCAGGGCGATGGCAGCGTCGCCGATTTCCAGTTCGGGGCTGACCACCCGAGCGTTGACGAGATAAGCGGTCGGCACGGTCGGCTATTGTTGCTTGATGACTCGCGCCGCTGACAACGAAAAATTCACGGCGAACCGGGGCGGCGAAGCGCGGGGGAGGCGGGTCGGAAGTAGCCGAATCGGCTGCGGTCGAAGGTATTGATTTGACTTGTACCCTCCTCCATTGTATTTTCTACAGCGTAGGAGACCGGGATTCGAGCCTCGAAAGCCGAACCCAGGTCGATTAGCCAGCCAATGATCAGGGCGAAACCTTTGGTTGTGGTGAAGAAGAAAAACCTTATTTTGGATGTCGGCGACGAGCCGTTGACCTTTTCCCCCTTCGACAGCTTGCCTCGGGAAGGCACTGCCGCGCCCAAGTCGCCGAACGCCGCGCCCCCGCCTGAATCGAAACCGGCCGCCGCCGATGTTCGAACTCGCGGACGGGTCGATATCATCCGGCAACGGGCGCATCGCGGCGGCAAGACCGTCACGGTGATCACGAGTTTCAAGGGAATAGCGTTGGACGAGAAACAGGCGTTGGCCAAACAGATCCAAAAGGCCTGCGGCGTAGGCGGCACCGTCAAAAACGGCAACATCGAAATCCAGGGCGATCAGCGCAAAAGGGTCGCCGAAGTCTTGAAGGAGGCCGGATTTCGTCCGGTGTTTGCCGGGGGCTGAAAGCCGATTATTCCGTAGTCTCCGGATCGGCCGTTTCCGGTTCCGCCGACGAGTCGCTCGGGGTCTTGGGAGCCGAGGATTCTTCGGAGTCTTTGCGGAAGGTCAGCGCGACCGAGTTGATGCAGTAGCGCAAGCCCGTCGGCGGCGGGCCGTCTTTGAATACATGTCCCAGATGACCGTCGCAGCGATTGCAAATCACTTCGGTGCGGACCGTGAAAAAGGACCGATCCGATTTGGTGCCGACGTGGTTCGTCTCGATCGGTTGCCAATAACTGGGCCATCCGGTTCCCGAATCGAATTTGGCGTTCGAATTGAAGAGCGGAAGCGAACAACCGGCGCATTGATAAACGCCTTTTTCCTTGTTGTTCCACAACGAGCCGGAGAAGGCGCGCTCCGTACCTTTTCGCCGAAGAATGCGGTATTGTTCGGGAGTGAGCGCTTTTTTCCACTCGGCTTCGGTCTTGACGACTTTTTTCAAGGGCTCGGGTTGGGGCGGCTGGGACGATTGCTCGGATTTCGGACTCGCTGGCGTGGTTGGGGGCTGATCGGCGTTGACTGGCGCGATCGGCTGCCTTACCCCACAACCGGTAACGGCGATCGCGACAGCGGCCAGAGCCAACAGAATCCAGCGTACAGACAGTTTCATGTCAGATAAACGATTCGGGGTTCGGCAAGGCGATCGAGAAGCCCCGCACCCTGAAGGCACTACTAACGGGAAAGGAGCGGGAATTCAAGAAAAATGTCGGGAATTTCGTGGATTTTTTCGTGACGGTAATCGAACGGTAATCTATCGTCTGGAAATGCCTTGGGGCCTAAGAACCATCGTTCTCTTGGTTTACCTGTCGCTGAGCGTCATGCCAAGCGCGGGCGATGAAGTGGATTTCAATCGGGATATTCGGCCGATTCTCTCCGAGAATTGCCTGGTGTGCCACGGTCCGGACGCGGCGGCGAGAAAAGCCGGGCTGCAGTTGGACACCGAAGCGGGAGCACGGAAAGATTTGGGCGGCTACGCGGCCGTGTCGCCCGGAAACCTCGAAGCGAGCCGGTTATGGCGGCGAGTGACCGCTCCAGACGAGGAAGAGCGCATGCCCCCGGCCAAGTCTGGATCGAGGCTGGACGACCGGCAATTGACGCTGCTTCGCCGCTGGATCGAGCAGGGAGGGCGTTATGCCCGCCACTGGGCTTATGCGAAACCGAGTCGTCCGGCGATACCGGAGGTTTCCCGGCCGGAATGGGTCCGGAACCCGATCGACGCCTTCGTATTGGCGGCCCTGGAACGACAGGGTTGGGAACCGTCGCCGCCGGCCGATCGCTCGGCTTTGGCCCGGCGAGTGGCGTTGGACTTGACCGGACTCCCGCCGTCGTTGACGGAGGCGGAGGCATTCGTTTCCGACTCGGAGCCGTGGGCCTACGAGCGGTACGTCGACTCCTTGCTTAATCGGTCTGAGTTCGGGGAGCATTGGGCGAGGGTTTGGCTGGATTTGGCTCGCTACGCCGATTCGGCCGGTTATGCCGACGACCCTCCTCGGACCATCTGGGCCTATCGGGATTACGTCATCCGGGCGTTGAACGATAATCTGCCGTTCGATCAATTCACCGTGGAACAGTTGGCTGGCGACCTGTTGTCCGAGCCCACCGAATCGCAGTTGATCGCGACCGCCTTTCATCGGAATACCATGACCAATAACGAAGGCGGAACGAACGACGAGCAGTTTCGCAACGAGGCGGTCGTCGACCGGGTTAATACCACCATGCAAGTTTGGATGGGAACGACCATGGCTTGCGCCCAGTGTCACGATCATAAGTACGATCCCATCACCCAGAAGGAATACTTCGAATTTCTCGCGTTTTTCAATAACACCGAGGACGCCGACCTTCGCGACGAACGGCCCGTTATCTCCCTGTTCACCGAAACTCAGAAACGACAGAAGCAGGAGTGGCTTCGGGAGATCGAGAGCATCGAACGGCAGCTGGCGTCGCCGGATCCGAAATTGACCGCGGACCGAACCGCTTGGCAAAGACGTATGAGACAACCGCCGCAGTGGAAGACCGTTCAGGTTCGTTCTTTATCCGAGCAGGCCGGCGCTTCGAGCGGGGCCGGGAACGACCAGCCTGATCAGGAAGTTCATCGCGTGCGATTCGGAGTCGACCGGCAACCGGTGAGAGCCGTCAGGGTAGAGCTCAAGGCTCAAGAATCTGACGTGGCCCTGGCTGGCGTAGCGGGATCGTTCGAACCGGAAGAGGGCCGAGCGATCGAGGCGCGGTTCGTGCGGATCGAACTTCCCGGCAAGGACAAGATTCTTTCTCTGGCGGAAGTCGAGGTCTGGCGCGACGAAACGAACGTGGCGAGGAACGGGGCCGCGACTCAGAGTTCCGTGGCTTATGACGGTGCGGCGAGCCGAGCCGTCGACGGCAATCGTGACGGCGATTACAATTTGAATTCTACGACCCACACGGCTCAATCGGACGATCCTTGGTGGGAATTGAAACTCGAAAAGAGCGGTTCTGTCGATCGCATCGAAATCTGGAATCGCACCGACGGCGGACCGGCGATCGGTCGCAGGTTGGCCGGATTTCGAATCGAACTGCTGGCGGAAGACCGGACGGTGGTCTGGAGTAGTTCGCCGGGCGAAGTCCCGGAACCGCAATTCGCCTTGGCCGTGGAATCCGCCCGCGCTCTGAAATTTTCGGAAGCGTTCGCGGGCGATGCCTCAAGCGTTCGGAAACTCGAATCGTTCTTGGAGCCGGGGAACGAGAAAGACAGGGGCTGGAAGGTAAAGGGAGGCACCGGACAATCGCATTTTCTGATTTTGGTATTGACCGAACCGTTGACGGGTGCGGCGGGCGAAGCGGAGTTGGCGTTGCAACCGGCGGACGGTTCGGCCGGATTACCGGTGGATTCGTTCTCTTTGGCCGGCACCGCCGACGAGTCGCTCGTGGAATATCTTCGGTTGCCACCGGAAATCAGGGAGTTGTTAGCGTCGGATCCCGCATCGCTCAGCCGCGAGCAACGCCAGAGTTTGGCCGCCTATCACCGCTCGATTTCAACGGCTCTGAATCCCTTGAGGGACCGGTTGAAACAATTGCGCGAACGGGTCGACCAGCAAAAACCTTATACGACGGTGCCGGTACTTCGCGAACTGGCGGCCGACCGCAGACGCGACACCCGGATCCAGATCCGGGGCAATTTCCTGAACCAAACGGATTCGGTCACGGAAGGGACGCCGTCCGTGTTTCCTTCGCTGCCTGCCGGGGCGCCCAAGGATCGGTTGACGTTGGCGAAATGGCTGGTCAGCGAGGAAAATCCTTTGACGTCCCGGGTCATCGTCAATCGTCATTGGGAGCAATTGTTCGGGACCGGAATCGTGACGACTAGCGAGGAATTCGGCTCGCAAGGCTCCATGCCGTCCCATCCGTCGTTGCTCGACTGGATGGCGGTGGAATTCATGGAGAGCGGCTGGGATTTGAAAAAGCTTTTGCGGCAGATCGTGACGTCGGCGACCTATCGGCAGACGTCACGGTTGACCCCGGTGTTGCTGGAAGCTGATCCGTACAATCGGTATTTTACCCGGGGCCCCCGCGTTCGGCTTTCCGCCGAAATGGTGCGGGATCAAGCGTTGGTCTTGGGAGGGTTGCTCAGCGGACGGCTGTATGGCCAACCCGCTCGGCCGCCGCAACCCGAACTGGGGATCTCGGCGGCTTTCGGTAGCCGGATCGATTGGAACACCAGTCAAGGTTCGAATCGGTATCGTCGCGCGATCTACACGCAATGGCGCCGTTCGAATCCCTATCCTTCAATGGTGGCGTTCGACGCTCCTAACCGGGAGGTTTGCACGGTTAGGCGGCCGCGTTCGAATACGCCGTTGCAAGCCCTGGTGACTTTGAACGATCCGGTATACGTGGAGGCGGCTCAAGGATTGGCCCGCCGCATCGCGGGGCAGGAGGGAACGCCGGCGGAAAAAATCGCCTGGGCTTTTCGCTTGGCGTTGGTCCGTCCGCCCACGGAGCTCGAACGCGAGCGGTTGACGCAGTTGTTCGCCGCGGTGCGGCAGGAATACGAACGGAATCCCGAACCAGCGCGGGCCATGGCGACCGTGCCGTTGGGCGAACCGGAACCAGGAGCCGATTTGCCGGAGTTGGCGGCTTGGACGGTGGTCGGCAACGTCCTGCTCAATCTGGACGAAATCTTCCTGAAACGATAATCGGTTATGAATACGGAATTGGATTGGTTGCGGCATCGGACTCGGCGCCATTTTTTACAGGATCTGGGTTTGGGAGCCGTAGCCATGGGCAGCCTGATGGGCGACCTCCAGGCGCGGCCTTCGCCCGCGAATCCCATGGCTCCGAAAGCACCCCATTTCCGGGCTCGGTCCAAACGGGTGATCTATCTTCACATGACCGGTTCGCCGCCCAATCTGGACCTGTTCGATTACAAACCGGAATTGATTCGCCGCGACGGAGAAGATTGCCCGGATTCGGTTCTCAAGGGACGGACGTTCGCCTTTACCCGTGGCGTGCCTAAGTTGATGGGAACTCCCCGGCAGTTTGCGCGTTACGGTTCCGGCGGAACCTGGATGTCCGACGCCATCCCGAATTTCCACGATCTCGCCGAGGAGATGTGCGTCATGAATTCGGTTCATACCGATCAGTTCAATCACGCCCCGGCCGAGTTGCTGGTGTACACGGGATCTTCCCGTTCCGGCCGGCCGTCGATGGGTTCCTGGGTGACTTACGGCTTGGGTTCGGAAAACGAGAACATGCCGGGATTCGTGGTGTTGATTTCCAGCGGCGTCCAACCCAACGGCGGTCATAATTCCTACGGCAGTGGATTTCTGCCTTCGGTCTATCAAGGAGTCCAGTGCCGTTCCAAAGGGGATCCGGTATTATACGTTTCCGACCCCAAGGGCATGATTCGTTCCTTGCGCCGGCAGAGCTTGGACGCCCTGGGGGAATTGAACCGGTTGCAGGCCGAGGCGTTCGGCAATCCGGAAACGCTGACCCGAATCGCGCAATACGAATTGGCTTTTCGCATGCAGGTGGAAGTTCCGGAATTGATGGACATCAGCCGGGAATCCCAGAAAACCCTGGAAGCCTACGGTGCCGAACCCGGAGTCGAGAGTTTCGCCAACAACTGTTTGTTGGCGCGCCGCCTGGCCGAATCGGGAGTCCGCTTCGTGCAACTGTTCGATTGGGGCTGGGATTTTCACGGCACCAGCGAAGGAACCGGATTGACGAAAGGACTGACGCAAAAATGCGCCACGATGGATAAGCCGGTGGCGGCGTTGATTCGCGATTTGAAGGATCGAGGGATGCTGGACGACACCCTGATCGTCTGGGGCGGCGAGTTCGGGAGGACGCCTTTCCGGGAAGGGCGAACGGCCAGAAGCAAGGTCCTGGGGCGGGACCACTATCCGGACTGCAATTCGATGTGGATGGCCGGCGGCGGCGTCAAGGGCGGGTTTCACTACGGCCGGACCGACGATCTGGGTTTCGCCATCGCCGAAAATCCGATCCACATTCACGACTTGCAGGCCACCATCCTGCATTTGCTCGGATTCGATCATACCCGGTTGACCCACCGGTTTCAGGGGCGGGACTATCGCCTGACCGACGTGCACGGCCGGGTCATCGAAGACCTACTGGCTTGATTCGCCGGTCGGTTTCCGGTCTGCGGGTTCGGCCCGGCGGGCGAGAAACAGATCGCGGCCTTGACTGAGGGCCGCGATCTTGCGGTCGGCGACCGAGCGTTTAAGCATCCAGAATCCGCAATCCGGATGGATGTAGCGGATTCTTTCGGAGCCCAATTTGGCGGCCGCAGTTTCGATGGTCCGGGCGATTTCGTCCGGTGTTTCGACGTGATTGATGCGAGTGTCCACCACGCCGATGCCCAGCTTGATTTCCGGTTTGATGTCGCGCAGAGCGTCCAAGTCGCTTTCCGGCCGATGGGCTAATTCCAGCACCAGGTGGTCGGCGTGCAGGGCGTTCATGAATTCCGTCAAGGCCCGCCAATTCCCGGATTGGATAGTCTGACCGCCGTAGTTGCCGAAGCACAGATGAACGGCGGTAGGTCCCGAGTAGTTGTCGATAATCAGATTGATGGCCGCGGCCGCCAACGAGGCGTGTTCCGGGCTGCCGGGAAGGTTGGCCTCGTCCACCTGCAGGCAGGATACCGGCAGGTCTTTGATTTGGCTGGTTAGCAGATCGGCGATGACGTAAGTCAGCGATTCCAGATTGTGATAGTGTTCGTCCATCAACGATCGGGCCAGCATGAAGGGGCTGGTGATGGTGAATTTGAAAGGACCGTTCGCCAACTCGGCGCTGCGCCGGCAATCGCGCAACAAATTGAGGCTGCCTTCGGTGAGCGATTCCAGTACCACTCCGGCTGGCTTCGCGCGAAATCGCATCGCTTCGCAAGCCTCCCACGTTTCGGTTCTGCTGCGGTTGACGTCCGACGAACAGCCTCCGAACCTCCCGGTGAAGTAATCGATCATGCCGTTCGTATCCGGGTGATTACGATCGAAGCGATAGAGTTCGCCGTCGGTCGGCAGGTCGATGCCCGCTTGTCGCTGGATGTCGAACACCACCCGAATCGCATCGGTCAGCGACTGTTCGGTCGGATGAGAAACCAACCAATCGGGAACCGGGTAGGAACCGACCGTAGTCGTCAGAATCTCGGGGGCGGTCGGTATGGGCGCGATAGAATCTGCCATGGCTTCAGCGCTCAACGGATGGGCGACCGGGTAACGACAGATTTCGCCGCGACCGAGGACGCTCCGCCGAACAGACTTTCACCGGTGACTTACCGATTTCCGGTTCGCCGGTCGAGAAAAAAATGCGAACGAAGGCCGGTTTTCCGCCGGCCGGGGTTATGCCACCGGATGCCGCAACGATCTTTCCCGGTCGCCGACGGCGGCAATAACCGGTTATGGCCGCAAGCCGGCCGGAGCGGTCGAGGGCTCCGGCGCCGAATCCGATCGAAAGTCAAACCGGATAGTCGAGTAATTTGAGGCCCGGAAGGCAAGCTTCGGCGATCTTCTCTTGGATTTCGGGTGCGAGCTCGGCAAATTTGGACGCGGGCTTGCGGGTTAGGTCGGCTACTTTCTTGATCCAGGATTCGTCTTTCAACGAGAGATCGCTGTAGCGAATCAGCCGGAGGATTTCCCGCTCGGGATGTTCCCGGCAAATTTCGTATCGCAACTGGAGCAAGCGGTCGAAGGGCAGATTCTGAATAGGCAGTGACCGGTTTTGATCAGGACCGACCAGAATTCGACGAAAACCGAATACTCGAATTCCGTTAGCGGCAATTTTTTCAAATTGACCGTCAAAAAACCAGAACGTCGAAATGATTCGTCACTCGGCTTCAGTTTACCAGTTTGATTCATGACTTTGAAATAATCGATCTCTCGCCGGTTTAGCACTTTCGTCATGGCTACGCTAACGCGCAACGCCGGATGCTTGCTGAGCGACAGGGTAGTATCACGCCCGTCGCGATAGATAGGAACGATACGCGCTTCCGGAAAATGACTCATCAATTGAGAGGCGGTAATCAACGAACCTCCTGATCGATCTATCCAGACCTTGCTATCGAAGCGCTCGCTCAACCGGTGAAACAGATCGCGCACTAGGTCGCTGGGAGTTTGGTTCGGCCGACTCCGCACGACCGGTTTTGTTCCTTGAAAAGGTCTTCGTGCCGCTCGGTCAAATGGGGAGGCAGGACGCAAAGGATCAGGGGAGGAAATTTCGAGTAGAAGCGAGCCTGGGGATCGTTGATCGGGTACCGCAATTCGGAGAGGCCGTCGGGGGAATGAATATTCAAATGTGGGGACGGCTCGCGGTGGGCTCGCCACATTTAGTTGCCGGTCGCTTGGGACCGGGCGAATAACCGTAGTCCCACGTGGGAAAAATACCGAGAGGCTGATAACGTCTGGATACCGATTCAGGACATCGGAGATCATCGTCGAACCGCACCTTCCAGTGCTGAGGACTAAAACTGGGGGGAGGCGCACGCAGCACCGGGAATACTTTTGAGACCGGCGTTCAAGATGCTTTAATCCCGAATCCTGGCGAGAGGACCGAATTGGTCGGGGCGTTTTACGCTTGATGCTCTCACTTTACGGCGGAGACCTTGCCGAACTTCAACTCCGCTCTGCTATGCTTGATGCGGGAAGAAAGTCGGCCTCTCGAATCGGATTCGGCGAAAGGACGGCCGACCGGCCGCAACCCGAAAAACCGATCGCGATCATGGCTTTTTCTCTTGGTTCGGCGAAAGTTCGGAGTTTCGTTACGGCGGGATTTTTGATCGCCGGATTTCGAAAATGATGGTCAAAACGTGATTATTGCCTATAAGGAGCCGATGAACCGTTTCGGCCAAACCTTCCTGTTGTGGGGATTGCTCGGCATCTTAGTTTCGCCACTGTTAACCAAGGCGGAACTTCCTTTTCTTCATCCGTCGTTTTCCGACCATGCCGTGTTGCAACGCAAAGCGTCGGTGCCGATTTGGGGCTGGACCGAACCGGGCGAACAAGTGGTCGTGAGTTTGGCTCATCAGACGATGTTGGCCAAAGCCGACGAGACCGGTCGTTGGGAAGTGCGATTGGGGCCGTTCAACCCCGGTGGGCCGCATCGGCTGAAAGTGGCTGGGTCGCAAACCGTGGTGGTCGACGATGTCATGATCGGCGACGTGTGGCTCTGTTCCGGACAATCCAATATGGAATGGCCGGTAACTCTGTCCCAGAACCCTGAAAAGGAAATTGCCGCCGCGGATTATCCCTTGATTCGGCTCCTGACTGTGCCCAAGAAAGTTTCGCCGGTTCCGGTGAAAAGCTTCGATGCCGCTTGGCAAGTATGTTCTCCCGAAACGGTCGGCGATTTTTCGGCGGTCGGTTATTATTTCGGACGCCACCTGCATCAGGAAATCAACGTGCCCATCGGACTGATCGACTCCACTTGGGGCGGAACTGTGGCCGAAGCGTGGACCAGTGGAGACAGTTTGAAAACGCTGGCGGATTTTCGACCGGCGGTAGCTCAAGTCGAGGCTTGGGCCAAAAGTTTGACGGAGTCCCAATCGACCTACGCCCAAGCGCTGAATGCCTGGTGGCGAAACAACGACCCCGGATCGGCCGCCTTAACCCATTGGGCCGCGACCTCGTTAGACGATTCGTCCTGGAAACGCATGACGTTGCCGGGATTGTGGGAAGACGGCGAGTTGCCGGATTTCGACGGCATCGTCTGGTTCCGCAAGACGTTTTCGATTCCGAAAACCTGGGCGGACCAAGAACTGGTCTTGCGATTGGCTCGGATCGACGATGTCGATACCGTTTTTGTCAACGGCCGGCCGGTCGGCAGTACCTATCAATGGAATCAGGACCGCGCCTACCGCGTCCCTGCCGATTATTTGGTCGCCGGAGAGAATGTGTTGGCCATTCGGGTGTTGGATACCGGCGGGGGCGGCGGCGTTTACGGGGCACCGACCGATCTGGCTATCGGCCTGAGTAGTCCAGAGTTGCTGGGGGCTCAGCCGCTTGCCGGTTGGTGGAAATATCGAGTCGGCGCCGAGAAGGCGGCGTTGCAGGCTTTTCCTTCCCGGCCGGGTTCTTCTCCGAACGTAGCGAGCGTGCTCTATAACGGGATGATCGCTCCCTTGATTCCCGGCGCCATCAAAGGGGCCACTTGGTATCAGGGAGAATCCAACGCCAACCGACCGGTGCAGTACCGCACGCTGTTGCCGACGATGATTCGGGACTGGCGAGATCGTTTCGCATTGGGTGATTTTCCTTTTTTGATCGTGCAACTGGCTAACTTCATGCCCCGGCTTGAGCAACCGAGCGATCCGCCTTGGGCGGCGTTGCGGGAAGCGCAGGCGGTAACGGCCGAACGCGACGAACAAACCGGACTGGCGGTAGCCATCGATATTGGCGAAGCCGGCGACATTCACCCGCGTAACAAGCAGGAAGTCGGACGGCGATTGGCCTTGGAGGCGTTGCGTATCGGTTATCGCCGGGAAATAGTGTCTTCGGGGCCTCGTTTCGCCCGGATGATCGTCAGCGGCCGATCGGCCGTTTTGGAATTCGATTCGGTCGGCTCCGGACTGGCCGCGTTGGGCGGCGGCGAGCTTACCGGCTTTTCGTTGGCCGGTCCCGACGGTAAATTCGTGTGGGCCGGGGCGCAAATCGACGGCGACAAGGTGATCGTTTCTTCCCCCGAAGTTACGGAACCGGATGCGGTTCGTTACGCTTGGGCTAATAATCCGGAATGCAATCTCGGTAACCGCGAAGGATTGCCGGCGATTCCCTTTCGGACCGATCGTTCGAATCTGACTCCTCCCGCCGGGTTCGTTTCTCTTTTTGACGGCGAGACTCTCACCGGATTCCAGCGGATCAACGGCGCTGCCGTTTACGAAGTGGTGGACGGAACTATTGTGGGAACGACCAGCAAGGGAAGCCCGAACTCCTTTTTGTGCACCGAAAAACGATACCGGGATTTCGAGCTGCAATTCGAAGTGAGGTTGATGAATCCGCAACTGAACTCCGGAATGCAGATTCGCAGCAACAGTTATCCGCATTACCGCAACGGCCGGGTGCACGGGTATCAAGTGGAAATCGCCGCTAACGGGACCGCCGGTTTCATTTATGACGAGGGGCGCCGCGGTTGGCTGAGCCAGGATCGTTCCGACCCGGCGGCGAAAGCGGCTTATCAGAGGAACGGATGGAATCACTACCGGATCTTATGCGTCGGCGACGTGATGCGCACTTGGGTCAACGGCGTGCCGGTAGCCGTCGTGGAAGATTCCCTGACTTCGGAGGGATTCATCGGGTTGCAAGTGCACGGGGTCAGGGCAGATCCTCATTGGCAGGTCGCCTGGCGGAATCTCTGGATTCGCGAAATCGAAGAGGATCGGAAAACGGCCTTGTTCGACGGAAAAACCCTGGAAGGCTGGCAGGGGAAAGCGGGAGGATGGCATGTCGATCAAGAGGGCAACTTGGCTCGGCGGCAGAATAGCGGTTATCTTTGGACCGAATCGGCTTACGACGATTTCGAATTGAGTCTCGATTTTCGGATCAGCGAAGGGGGCAACAGCGGGATCTTCATTCGCACCGACCCCGCCAATCCGGTTCAGGGCGGGTTGGAAGTGCAGGTCTTCGATTCGTTCGGGGAGAAAGAATTGAACAAACATGCCAGTGGAGCCCTCTACGACGCCTTGGCGCCCCGGACCAACGCTATGCGGCCCGCCGGGGAGTGGAATCGTTGCGTAATCCGCGCGGTCGGTTCGCTGCTGTCGGTGAGGCTCAACGGGGAGGAAGTTATCAAGGCCAACCTGAACGATTGGTCGCAAGCCCGAGTCAATCCCGACGGTTCGAAAAACAAATTTCGACGGCCGCTAAAGGATTTTGCCCGCACGGGCCATATTGGGTTGCAAGACCACGGTCAATCCGTCTGGTATCGGAATATCCGCCTCGAAGCTCTCTGAAGATAGGGTGCCGGGCCGAATCGTCTTCGCGGCGCATATTCCGGTCTGTCGAACTCTCGCCGGTCGCGAAACCGGGCCGGATGTCCCAGCGGGGAAAACTTCGGCCAAGTGAACTGGAACGCTTCGGGCGGTTTTCCGGGGTCGATTCGAAAACACGCTGGAACAGGGCCGGCGACAATCAATGGTTGAGGGGCGGCGCTGCGGAAATTGGACGAGAAAACCAGGTTTTGAGTTGGTCGAGGGCTCGGGCGCGGTGCGATATCCGGTTTTTGATCGCCTCGCCGAGTTCCGCGAAAGTGCGGTCGTAACCTTGGGGTATGAACAGCGGATCGTACCCGAAACCACCGCTTCCTCCCGGTTCCGGTGCAATGCGGCCTTCGCAGCAACCCGTAAAAATTCGGGCCGGTTTTTCCGGCGGCCGGGAGTACGGGAGCAGAGCCAGCGCACAGACGAATCTGGCGTTCCGGCGACCTCGGGGTACGTCTTTGAGCAGGGACAAGAGTTTGGCGTTGTTTCGTTCGTCGGGGGCGTTGGTTTCGCTGTGATCTTCGGCGGCAAACCGGGCTGACCGCACGCCGGGAGCGCCGTCGAGATAATCTACTTCCAAGCCGGAATCGTCGGCCAGTAGAAAGGTTGCCGCTGGCCGGGCGGACAGCGTCGCTATACCGCCGTTAGCGTCGAGCCAGGCGAGCAGATTCTCGCATTTTTGGCGGGCGACGGCGGCGAAGTCGGTTCCGTCTTCGGTCCAAGGGGGGATCTCGCCTAGTTCCTGCATCCCGAGACACCGGATTTCGGAGCCGAGAATTCGAGAGATTTCCTGGACTTTATGGCGATTGCCGGTAGCGACCACGATCAAGGGATTATCGGCCGGCCGGTCGTTCATGATTTGGGGCGTACGCTGGCGAAATGTTCTTCGGCGACGATATATCCCGCGCATTGTTCGGCGCCGCAACGGCAGGGGCGGTCGCGGTAATGCTCCAGGTCGTGACCGTAGTTGTATGTGAGTTCCTCGCCTGCTTTGATCGTTCTCAGCGCGTAAATCCAGATTCGATTCGAACGGATTTGGGGGTGGCAATTCGGAGCGCAACTATGATTGAGATAACGCGCCGGGTTCCAGGCCACGCTGCCGTCGATGTCGAATTCGTCGTTGACGCAAAAGACGAAACAATTGCCGTATTGCAACGCTCGATCGGATGCTTTCTTGGTAAGTTTTTCGCCGACGTATTCGATGACTCGTTTGCCTTTGCGGAGTTTTTGCCGGGCGAATCCTCCCCAGCCGTGGATTCCGGATTTTCCGAACTCGACGAGCAGATGATCGTTGTCGAACCGGACTCTCCCGGCGATATCCGACTTGGTTGGCCCGGTGGTTCGAGGGCGCCGCGGTGAAGCGATTGACGGCATGTTAACGATAATGAACGGCTCGGAGATTATCTGTCAAAGGTTCAACGGCGAATGCGGCGCTCGGCGGTCGTTTGACCGCCGGGAGGCAGGCCGCGACCACGACGTTCGCCATCGCATCACCCACCAGCCGGCGAACAGCGCAACGCAGGACCAGCCGAACCAATCGCCGTATCGGAGATAGAACGTCGGAGCCTTCGACCCGCCGAGGGGAACCTCTACGATCCGGAATAATTCTCCGTAATAATCGTTCGGTTTTTGGCCCAATTTGATGCGGCCGTAGGGATCGATCCAGCAAGTAATGCCGTTGTTGGTGCAACGGACGAGCGGGAGGCGGGTTTCTACGGCGCGAAAGACGGCGCCTCGCAACTGTTGCCATTGGGCGCGGCTATCACCGAACCAAGCGGCGTTGGTGAGATTGACGAGAAAATCGGGATGGAGCCGGGCGGCGTCTCTTGCCAGCGAGGGAAAGGCGTCCTCGAAACAGATGAGCGAACCGGCGGTGAATTTTGGCCGGTCCAGCCGGAGAATCCCTGGGACGTCGCCGGCGTCGAAACTAACGCTGTAGGGACTCAACAAGTTTTGCAGAAAAGGAAAAAAACGGGCTAACGGCACGTATTCGCCGAATATCACCAGTTGCCGTTTGTAGGCGCGATGGACGATTTCGCCTTCCCGGTTCATCAGGAATGCCGAGTTGTATAACCGGCCCCGGTTATCGTTCGTCGTCGAGGTTTGGTCCACATAGTTGAAAATCAGGGGGGTGGCCGTATCGCGAACGAAGTAATTGATCCGTTGTGGCCGGTCGAGATTCGTCGGAATCCCGCTTTCGGGCCAGACGAGCAGATCGGGGCGGGGTTCGGTGTTCAATGCGGTCAGCGACAATTCGAGCAATCTTTCGAAGCGCCGTTCCTTGTCGAGGCCCAGCCAGATCGCCATTTGGTCCACGTCGGGTTGAATCAGCGCAATTCTTAGGCGGTTCGGCGTTTCCGGGGGGTGTTGAACGCGTTGATATCCGGCGATCCAGATCAAGGTCATGACCAGTCCGGCCGGCAGGATTTCCCGGCTCCAAACCCAAGGCAAGCCGGGCCGGGCGGCGATCGCGGCGACTGCCAAGGCTAGGGCGAGCGAGACCCAAGCGACCAAAAACGAGACCCCGTAGACTCCCGTCCAAGAGGCCAACTGAACGATCGGTAGCATTTCCACTTGAGTAACCCCTAGCAAATTCCAGGGGAAGCCGGTCAACAACCAGGAGCGTAACATTTCCAAGGCCGTCCAGCCGACGGCGCCGTACAGGGCCCAAAGTTGTCTTCTCGGCCAACTCAGAGTTTGGATTCTGTTCCAGAATTCGAATCCGGAAACCGTCGGGTTCGCCGGCGCTTCCGGCAGGATTCGCCAGCAGAAATAAACCCAGATGGCCGGGAACAGGGCGCAATAAGCGGACAAACTGATCCAAGCGGTGAGGGCGCCGGTGATCGTGGGCATTAAGAGCATCCAATATTGGGCGCAAAGATGAAAACTCAGGCCGCAAAGCCAGCCGCTGCGGAAGGGACCGATCCGGACGGCGCCGACTACCGCTAACAGCAGCATGGGGACTAACCAGGCAAAAGCCGCCGCCTGAGTCCAAAGGAATGGCAGGGCCCAACAGGCGCCGGCGGCGAGAGAGGGTAGCGATTCCAGCAAGCTTTGGAGTTTGGGGGAAGTCGAATTCAATTCTCGGATACTGCCGTGCTCGAAGCGGTTCTCAGCGTTAGGCGATTTGGACGGGAACCGGTGGAACCGTCGTCAGAACCTCGTGATTCGTTAATTGCCGCGGGAGTCGGTTTCGGAACCATCAAGCGGTTTCAGAGTGAAATCGACCCGGGAAAGCGAGCGGTCGGCGGGTGGCGGAAGCGAAGAGCCTAGGGAACTGTGCGAGCGAACGAAAAGAGTATCCATGGAAAACGGTCATGGTCCGCTATGAATTCGTTCGCTTCAAGCTAATTATGCTCGAACGAAGCGCGGCGGCCGCAATCGGTTCGGGCGAATAGCGCCGTTGGCTTTGGCTTTGGCTTTGGCTTTGGCTTTGCTTCGCTGGGATTCAACTTGCCCGTTGCGGTTGCGAACCGGTTGCCGGTTGGGCCGCGGCCGGTGGATCGCATCCGCGTAAAAACGCCTGTCCGAGAGCGGCGGTTACTGAGACGCTGAGATTCGGCGAATCGCCGTTTTTCGGTATCGGACGATCGGGAACGGGCCGGTGCATTTCGCGTCACTCGGTTCGGAACGGCGACGAAAAACGACGGCATTGAATTAGAAACTTCCCGGGTTCGACGACTCCTGGGGAGTCCCGGATTATCGGGCGTCGTTTTTTTGGTAGGAATAATCGCAATGATGGTCCATAATCCTTCCCCGTAACCCTTGGTCTTTCGGAACCGTCGAGCGGAAACTCGGTGCAGTGTGCCGGCGAAGAGCGTTTCGGATTTCGCTGAGAACCGACGTTTCGGGTCGGTGGTATGGTCGTTCAGGCGTATTTGGTCGTTTAGGCGTAGAGACAGTTGTCGTTGTAATCCGAGGAGAGTTTTATGGTTGTTCACGTACCTCTTTTGGGGAGACTGGGTGTCGTTCGATTGGGGATGGTCGGGGCGTTGGTCGCTTGGTCCTCCGTATTGGCCGCCCAAGATCTATCCCTGTCCTATCGAGCCGGAACCGGCGCCGAGCTTCGGGTTTCGGCGTCGGACCGGGCCGACCGGTGGTTGCGAATCGAGTCGAGTTACGATTTGGCCAAGTGGACTGTCGTCAACGATTCGATCGTCGGTCCGGCGACCGTCACCGATCACCAATGGGGCAGGCAGAGGATGTTCTACCGTGCCGTGCCGATCGAACGCCCTGATCCGCCTTATCTGATCGCCGTCATCGGAGATTCCACCGCGGTAGGCGATATGGGGCAGGATCCGCCCCGATACTATGGCTGGGGCAACGGTTTGGACGATCACGTGGACGAGGATAGATTCGTGACTAATATCATGTTGAGCACCGGCTTGCCCGGGCTCAGCTCGAAAACGTTTTTCCAACCGGCGAACAGCTACCGCGTCAATATCCTGAGCCGTACCCGCCCGCACTTGGTGTTGATTCAACTGGGACAAATCGACGAGTTCACCAGCCAACCGGAATCCAAGGGAACGACGCTGTTGGAGTATCGGGAAAATCTCGCGAATATCGTCGAATTGCTGCGTGAGCAAGACTTGGTGCCCGTCTTGCTGACCCCGTTGCCGTTTCGCCCTGACGGTTATTGGTATCCCGGTTCTCCGGTGACCTCGCACGACGTGTCGCGCTTGGAAGCGCGCAGCGAAATCGTCCGGAAAGTGGCTCAGAATTCCAAGGTTTGGCTGATCGATCTTTATCAAATGATGTCCGACTTGTACCAAACCAAGCGTATCGAGGAAAACCGGGTCGGCACCACGGTCGACGCCTATCACCTTTCGGAATACGGTTCAGAGAAGGTAGCCGGCATGATCATCGACGCCTTGCCGAGTCACCTGCGGGGGTTGTATTTCGGTCGTCCGTAATTCGAAATTGACGGGTGGTCGGTTTCGCCTCGTCAGCCGCCTGGGTTCCGGAACGGGGCGGGCCGTATCCGGCCCTCATGTTGTTCCGGCTGTCGGCGATCGGTCAGGGAACGGCGACGAACACTCCCTGACTGAGATTGACGAAGCTTCCCGAACCGGTGCGGTGCGTCGCGCCCGCCCGAATCCGGTAGAGTTTATCGCCGGACGGGGCTTGGGTGTCGTGGAAGCGGTTGGTCGTGGTCGGTTCAGCGGCGTTCAACAGGACGAAGGGGCCGGTGAACCCGTTGACGGACCGGTACACGTAGTAGTGAGCTTCGCTGTTCGGGGACGGTTCCCAGGTCAGCAATACGCCGTCTTGCTCGATCGCTTGCGGTTCGGCCGGCGGCGGCAGTATCTGGAATCGGAGCGTGGGATCTCCCAAGATGCTCAGCATCCGGGGCGGGGATTGGAACAATTGATAACTGGCGGTGACGCTGCCGTCGGGTTGAACGGTATAATTGAAATACTTGGTCCGATCGTTGAATTCCTGCATGCCCACCGCCAAAGGCGCTCCGAGTCCTAGTTTTTCCAGCCGCCATCGGCCGGGAGGGTAGTAAAGGGCCGCCAATCCGGAATTGGGTAACGCCAGCAAAGCTTTCATCCAGTTGTCCGGTCCCAGGTTCCAGTCGCCGAAATAGGAGCCGAAAGCGAAATGAAAGCCGACGGCCGGTTCGTGTTCCGGGACGGTGAGATCTTCCACGGCATGGCGGTAGATCAGGGAATTGTCGTCGTAATCCCAACCGAGCACCGTGCCGCTGAAAAAGGAATTCATTTCGTGATAGGCCAGTTGGTAACTGATGCGTTGCGAGTAGGGCCGCAGCTGGATGTACCGGGATTCGTCGTAACCATAGAGGCTGGTCGTCAGGTGGCGCGTCTCGAGCGAATTGTCGTTTTGCTGATCCAAGCCTAAAAAGCCCAGGAAGCCGGAGAATCGGGGTTGAAATCGCAACTCGCCTTGGCGATAGCGGTGGTTCTTGTGCAGGTATTGCCGGAGCAACTCGATTTCGACCGCCCGGTCGTCGAGGCCGGGAAACCCGGGCAGGAATCGGGCTTCGGTAAACGCGGGCAATTCGGCGAAATCGACTCGTCCCACCGCATGCCCGAAGGGTTGGGGAAGAAAATTCTGATCGAACTTGCCGTCGCCGGGGTAATTGGAATTAACCGGATTATCGAGATTGACTACGGCGTTGGGGCCGACGTCGGTCCAGTAAGTTCGATTGGTCGAGCCGTAGAACCCGTCGGCGCTCCAAGCCCCGCTGTGATCGGGTCGGTTTTCGGGAGTGCTGTCGTGGCCGTCGGCGGCGATGGTGCCCGCCAAGGGCACCGGAACGTGGCCCAGCAGAAAAACCACGTTGGTCTTGTGGGGGGCGCTGGAACTCTGAATCAGGGAATGCAGCCTTTCGATCTCCTCGGCGTTTCGCCGTGAATCGGCGCTGTCGTGGCGGGGGGCGAGATGGGTGACGACTTCCCAGCCGTCGCCGATCAGATCCTGTTGCAAGGTGCTGATTTCGAGATTGAGCGATTCGGCGAGCGACGTTTCGACGATCAGGATGACGCGGCCCCGTTCGTGAACCGGAGGCAGCTCGATGGCCGCGGTCAGGAATTGTTGCCTCACTGTCGGGCGGTTGGGGTGCCGGTCGATCGTGCTGGTGTCCAGTATCCGGTACTCGTAGGGCACTCCCAATTCCACATTGCGATCCAGGAAAAAAGGGGCGAAGTAATCGCTGACCAAGGGAGAGCCCCAATCGGCTTGCCCGAGGGAACGGCGGAAGATTTGGACCGGTGGGAGCGTTGAGACGTCGATGGGAAAGGCGCGCTCCAGGAAGATCGTGTTGGCCGCTCGATCGGCTCGGGCCGACCAGGAATAACTGTTTTGCAAGCGGCTGTTCCAAGACCGCAGCGGATAATTGTAAACGCTTAATTCGTCGAACAGGCCTTCGGCGCTGAGACCGCCGTTTCGCTGATTGCCCAACGTGAATCCCATGGCGAGGGCCTTGCGATTGGGCAACCAATCGGGATCGATGCCTGTACCGATTCCGAGTCGCCGGCCGTTGATGTAAAGGAAAGTGTTGGCGTGGGTCTGTTCCCGGTCGGCGTCGTGGCTTCCATAGGGATAGGTGAGGCGAGGGCCCCAACTGATCAATATGTCGTACCACTGTCCGGCCTGGAACCGGATGACTTCGCTTTCGAGATAAAGATTCACCTTGGTCGATCCCGGTTTTTGCGAGCCGAGATAGATCCGGGTTCTCAATTCGTTCAGATAGATGCCCCACCAGCCGTCGTTGTCGGTGCGCTCCGGATCGAAAGTTCCGATGTCGATCAGGCGGCTGCCGAAATAGCCGCTATCGGCGCCGCTGCTCCAGTTGCTGGGCCGGAACCAAAAGCGGACGGAGCCCCGCAACAGGTTGAAATGAATGCGGTTTTCGGCGTCGATGATGGGGTAGGTAAGTCGGGAAGCGTTGCTGGCGTGAAAGGCGAGTCCCGCTCGCTCGTTGAGACTGGTGAGGGGAAATCCGCCGCCGTTGACTATGGGAGGTTGCCCCAGGAAATTAGTGAATTGCGCCGTATCGAAGGAGTAATGCCCTAACTTGACCGGTTCGTAGGCGTATAAGTTGAGCGGCGAAGTGCCGTCGCGTAATTCTTGGGCGTCGGTAACGCCGTCGCCGTCGGTATCGATCCGCAACGGATCGGTTTCGCCGGCGTCGACGCGATAGTTGCCGTTGCGATCTTCCTGAAGGTCGATCAACCCATCGCCGTCGCTGTCCTGGAGCCGGTCGGAAACGCCGTTGCCGTCGGTATCGGCCAAGTAGGGGACCGAGCGGTAGTCCAGAATTTCCTGGCCGTCGCCCAGTCCGTCGCCGTCGCTGTCGAACAGATGCGGCTGGGACCCGATCGCCAGTTCCAACCAGTTGGCCAGCCGGTCGCCGTCGGTGTCTTCGAAACCGTCCGACACTCCGTCACCGTCCGAATCGTGGTTGGCGGGATCGAGTTCGAGCAGCAATTCGATTTCGTCCGGCAGGCAATCGCCGTCGGCGTCCGTACAAGGCAGCCGGTAGTATTCTTGGATGGTGCGGACGGTCAGGATGCCGCCGTCGAGGGGCGAAGCCGAGGCGTCAAGCACCGCGGTGTCGCCCAGCAAAAGAGTCGAATCCTGATTGACGACCCTGACCCGGGGCGTCTCCAGAGACGTGGGAATTCCGGAAACGGAATAAAGTCCCAACGAGTCGGTGATCGCGGTTCGGTTGGTTCCCGGGACATGCACGGTGACCCCGGCCTGGGGCAGTTGCTCGGCGTTCAACACGAAGCCGACGATGGTTCGGAAGGAGAGGGGCGCTTCGACTCGAACCGGGATGCTGGCGGTAATTCCATCGTGGATCGACGAGACGTGAACCGTCCCGGCCGCATGCGCCGCGATTCGGCCGTCGGCCGATACCGAAGCGATACTCGGGTCGCTGGAACGATATACGGTATTTGCGGTCGAAGCCGTTACGTCCGTTCGGCTGCCGTCTGCCTTGATCGCGCGAGTTCGGGCTTGAATCGATTGTCCGATGCGCAGCGGCAACTCGCCGTCGGTTTTGAGGGATAGTTCGGTGACTATCGACGGCAGGAGCTCGCTGAAAATCAATTGTGACGGATTCAAAGTGACGACGGCTCCGGCCGTGACGGGGATCGGTTCGGTATACACGTAGGTTGCGTTCAAACGATCGATGCGAAAACCGATCAACCGTTGCCGGTCGATAGGGGCGGAACCGGTCGGTTGAGGCAGGTCGGGATTCAACCGGGGCGGCGTGCCGACGTCGGGAATGAGGAAGGAGCCGTCGGGTTGGACCGCGACGGTTTGGCCGTTGATTCTCAAGCGCCAGGTTTCGTCGAGCCGTTGCGCCTGCCCGTTCGAGAGCGAAAGGAACCAGGCGAGGGCCAGCAGCCGCGGGAAATAGCCGTAAACAAGCCGCATCAACAGGAGATCGCCGGTAGCGCAGGTTGGTGGTGAAAGCCGGAAATGCATGAGTTCACGGGAACGGCCGCCAGTCCAAGAAATGTATTATTCCCGGCACCGGTGGTCATTAAAAGTTCGGAACGGAGGCGATAATTCCGGTAACGATCGCATGCTAACGGCCGGTTATTCCGAAGTGACGAGCCGGTAAAACCGAGGTCCGGAGGTTAACGGCTCCGACCAGGTTTCGGGATCGGTGTCGGCGACCAGGGTTTCGGCGGCGAGGTTCCATTGGGTGAGATCCGTCGCATGTTGCAGGGTGTAGGATTTGCCGATTTCGGCTTTCCAGGTGAGGTGGATTTGGTCGGCTTGTTGCCGGATAATCAGACGGGGCGGTTCCGCTCCGGTTTGCGATCGGACAGCGACGACCGTTCCCTTCAGAGTCAGTTTGACGTCGTCGTCGCGTATGGCTCGAGAGTACACTTCGATTTCTATCGGAAGGGTTAGCGTTTGGGCCGAACCGGCGACGGCGAGAGTGCCCGGCAGCTCGGTCAGATTCGTTGAACTGGCCAAGCCGGCCAGAGAAAGTGTGAGTTTCAGCGGAATGAGTGAGGTCGTAGCCAGATGGATTTTCGATTCGCCGTCCTCGGGGATGATCAGAGACAATCGTTGCGCCGAGAAGGAGCTGTTTTCGCCCGACGGTTGCAGCGGTCGGCCCGGCAACGCATCGCTCAAGCCGAACTCGAGGTCGCGAACCGCAGCGAGAGCCGTGCCTAATAATCCCAGATCGATGACGCCGCCGAAATTCGCCGGTTTTGCGTTCGGATTGGAATCGTGATCCGGTTTCCAATCGCCGTTAATTCCGGCTTTCAGTCGGGAGTTAGGATGAAAGAAGATGTGATCGTCGCGAAGGACGACGTAAAGTTCGCCCGATAAACTCGTAACCAGGCTGTTATCCGCTTGAGCTTCGACCTGGCTCGTTTCGAAGACGGTGCCCGAAAGAGTCAGGCTGCTTTGTTCCTGGTTTACGGCAAACGCAACGGCGCCGTCTCCGGAATCGGGAGGTTTTGGTCCGGTGGTATCTTCCGGCTCCTCTTGCGGATCGATATCGACCCAGAAATCTTTCACGTTGAACGAAGCGGAGGCTGAGATGGAATTGTCGCCGAAATAGATCAGGTTCGGTTCGTCGTAGGGAGTCCCGACCGTCGAATAGTTCTTGAGCGAACCGGTGAGCACCAAGTCGTTTCCGGCAGTGAGCCGGTAAGTGTCGTCCTTGATTTCGAGTCGGTAGTCGAGATACGCCTCCGAGTGCGATCGGGGTAACGATTCGTTGATTTCGGCCCGGAGGAACGCATCGGATCGGGAGAAAACCGAATTGCCGTGAAATCCCAACTCGACGCCCCATAAGTCGTGGGTCAACACGATCACGGAAAATCCGGAGTGTTGAGGGGCGCTGTGACTTTCCGCAATTAAATGCAGGGAAAACCCGACCTGGAATTCTTGGTTTCGATCGAGGCTCTCCGGCAGCTTGGGGTGGGTTTCATGGGGATCGAGCCGGGCGAAATAGCCGGCTCGATCGGTGGGATTCTGCCGGGTATTGAGATTGACGCCCCCGTCGACGACGACTTGGCGGGACCGGTTGCGTAAGGCGGGGTCGAGAAGATAGATCCAACCTTGGTCCCGGGGCGAGGAACGCGTCAGGCCGTCGTATAAGGCGATCGGTTCGCCGGTAGTTACGACGAAGGACAGAGGAGCGAGAAATAACGAGACGGCAATCGCGAAAAACGGTTTAGCGATGTGAACTGTCATCAAGAGTAGCTGGGCAGCGGTGGAGGCGGGCGAATCGAACGTTCACGATTTCAGATGCCGAGGCTAGGGTGTCGAACCCGGTCCGGCAATCATTTTTTGCGGGATGATCCGGTTCGTTAATAGGGGCACGGCCAGGGGGCCGGACGGGGCGGGACCGATTTGCGGGGGAGGTTGCAACTCATTCGTCGGTCGAACCAGAAAGTCTGCGGAGATCAGGTTCGCGTTCCTTCGCCCGAAGATATCCCGGAGTTCAATTCCTCGGCAGACCGTGTTGTTTGCCCCGGATGAGAATTTGCTTCAGGGCGGTTTGACCACTTGGGGCTGTTCCGATTTCAAGTGCCTCTGCCGGTATTCTTACCGGCTTGAGTATCTTTTGCTGGCCGCCCTTATCCGTTCTGGTGTCACCTGAAAATATCGTTTACCTCGACTTCCGAATTCCGGGCGACCGGAGCTCGCTTCCCTTATTCCGCAATTGCCGTTCCGGCTCGTCGTTGTGGTCCGATCGATTTTCCTTTCCGATAATTTTTCCTGTCCGCGCTTCGACTTGCCGGCTTCGTTCGAAAAAAATGCCGTGCCTGAGTTGGGGAGAAGTCGCGGAAAACGCTTGCCGGTCATCATCGAAGCCATAGCGTGGCGCCGTGGTCGCCGATAAGACGCCGTGGCCCGGCGCATTCGGAATGATCGGGACGGTGTGGACGATTATCGGCCGCCCGAGAGGTTAAGATCCGGCTCCAACAGATCTTTCGGGTCCCGCGGCTCAGGGATAGAGTAGCCGCCGCAGTTTTTACTTATTCCATCTCTTGGGCGAGGATCAGCCAACCTCGGCAGTTTTCGCTCGGTTAGAGACGTCAGCTCAGTCGCCGTCCGGTGCCGTCATGGAGCGGGAACGCTAAAGATTCGTTGATTTGCCTTCGTTTTTTCCTTACCGAATGGAAGCATGAAATCAGCCTATGAATTAGCCATGGAACGTTTGGAAGCGAAAGAACCGGGAGTGACCTTGAGCGAAGAGCAACGGGCTCAGCTGATGGAGCTGGACCGAGTTTATCAGGCTAAAAAAGCCGAAAAGGAGCTATTCCTGCAGGGCGAAATGGCCAAAGCTCGGGAACGGGGCGATGCGGAAGCCTTGGACTCCTTGGAACGTCAGTTGGTTGCCGACCGTTCTAACCTGCAAGCGGAACTCAAAGCAAAAAAGGAACAAATCCGGGCGAAAGCTTGATTGCCATTGCGGTCCGAATTTGACCTCGGTCGATTTCCGACGTGCCGCGGTGCCACGTTCCCGGGATCACGGCGTTCTGAAAATCCTGAACCGCCTTTCGAATCATCGGATGTTTTGATTCGACCCCGGCCATCGGTGTGCCGGGTGGTCACGAACGAAGATCGATCAGGAAAGGGTGGCGATGAAATAGCCGGCGACGATCGCCGAGCCGATCACCCCGGCGACGTTGGGTCCCATGGCATGCATCAGGAGGTAATTATCGGGGTTGGCTTTTTGGCCTTCGACGTGGGAAACGCGAGCGGCCATGGGAACGGCTGAAACGCCGGCCGAACCGATCAAGGGATTGATGGGGGATCGTCGACTGATCAGATTCATCAGCTTGGCCATCAATACCCCGCCGGCCGTGGAAATGCCGAACGCGACGACGCCCAACAAAATGATTTTGATGGTCTCCGGTTGCAGAAAACGGCTGCCCTGCATGGTTAACCCGACGCTGGTCCCCAAGAAGATGGTGACGATGTTGATGATTTCGTTTTGCGAGGTGCGCAGGAGTCTGTCCGTGACGCCGCATTCCCGGAGGAAATTTCCGAACATCAGCATGGTGATCAGCGGCGAGGCGTTGGGAACCAGGAGCACGCACACGATGGTGACGATGATCGCAAATGCGAGTTTCTCCGGCTTGGATACCGGGCGCAGGGATTTCATGCGGATCTTTCGTTCCTTTTCGGTGGTCAGCAATCGCATGATGGGCGGCTGGATCAAAGGCACTAAGGCCATGTAACTGTAGGCGGCGACGGCGATGGGCCCGAGCAGTTCGGGAGCGAGTTTGTTGCTGGTGAATATGGCGGTCGGGCCGTCCGCCCCGCCGATGATGCCGATCGATGCCGCCTGATTCGGGCTGAATCCGAGGAATCCGGCGCCGAAAAAGGTGAAGAAGACCCCGAGTTGCGCGGCGGCGCCGAGGAGCAGCATGCGGGGATGGGCGATGAGGGGGCCGAAATCTGTCAAGGCGCCGACGCCGAGGAAAATGAGCGGGGGAAAGATTTCCAGTTTGATACCTTGCAGGATGAAATCGAACAGGCCGCCTTCGATTTTTTCCAGACGATAAGACTCTACGGATTCGTCGGGATCTCCGGGGGTAGATTCCTGGACCGCTTCGATGCGGATATTGCCCGGATTGGCTCCGGCCGCCGATTCTTCCAGAGTGATGATTCCCCGGGTAGGGAGGTTGGCGATGAGGGCGCCGAAAGCGATGGGCACCAGCAGCAGCGGTTCGAATTTTTTGACGATCGCGAGATAAAACAGGACGAAGACGATAACCCACATGGCGATCATGGACAGGGTTAGTTCCATGAAGCCGGAAAGTTCCAGAAAATGGACTAGGTTATCAAGCATAGGAGAAAAAACTTCGGATCGTTCGGCTGGATTCGGCCTATTCGCCCATACGAATCAGCAATTGTCCCTCTTCGACCGAATCGCCTTCCGTCACCGGAATTCCGGCGATCGTGCCGTCTTGGGGAGCGAAAACGTAAGTGTTCATCTTCATGGCTTCCAAGATCATGAGCTGGTCGTTTTTCTTCACGGTTTGCCCCGGTTTCACTTCGATGCTGACGATTTTTCCGGCCAGCGGGCTAGGTATGGGAATCGACCCTGGGGACGAGGCGGTTTCGGCCGGGGGCGCAGCCGGGGATGGCGGTGCCGAAGGGGAGGAGGGCAACGCCGTTTCCTCCTTAGCCAATTCTACCGTGACGTGATAGGGAGTGCCTTCGACAGTGACTTTCAGTTTTCTCATCTTCGGCCGCTATTCGCGAACGGCTATGGTTGGCCTTGCGGAGATTTCCGGGGCGCCCGTTCGATCTTCGTGATGCGATAGGGGCCTCGGATAACCGTGTGCAACGCGGCAGCGATCGCCGCGACGTGTTCGGTCGGGACGGCGGCCGAAATGGAAGTATCGGTCGGTCGCGTCGAGGGAAACAGAGAAAAAACGTAGCCGACCAAAGATATGGCCCCCCATAAGATGGTTAAGGCGGAGACGACGATCAGAAAACCGGTCAACTGGAACAGGAACGATTTCAGAAAGGAACCCGCCAACTCATCCGACAAGGTGCTCCCCAACAGAAAAATCGTCTGAGAATCGAGATTCATGCAGTTACGGGCGCGGATTGTCGGGGAGAGTGCGGCTCAATTTCAATCAATTTTTATCGGCAGGATCGGTTTGACCGATTGAGTCCCAGGTCGTGGTGTAACCAACTCTTCGGCAGAGCAGCTCAGTTCGGGCTCCTCGGCAGAGCCTGGATCATCACGATTGCTACCCTGTCTCGCGTCGAAATTTTGGGGTAACTTCCCAACATCTCGACGGGGTAAATTTGACTTGAATTTTCGGGCTGTATTTTCTGTAAAGCGGTCGAGCGGGAACGAAGGGAATTCTTCGGCGGTACCGCGAGACTCCCGACCCCGGATTGGCGCATCCCGATTTGCTCCGTTACGCGACGCAACCGGATTCGGATGTCGAGGTGTTGCGGGAGCCGAATTGGAACGACGCCATTCGGCAAATCAGGGGTTCGGACGGTTTGTTGCAGGTGGCCTTGCAGGTGCTTCGGGGATATAACTTGCCGCATTATCCACCGGACGCAGTCGGCGGCAAGGCGGAGGACGGGTTTTATCGGACGACGGGCCAGCCCTACGCTTCCTGGACGATTCGCATCGGCAGCGAGGCAGTGCCGGATGATGCGGGGAATTTCGAGGTGCGCGAACTGGCAGGCGGAATCGCCGCCGATGCTCCCTAATGCGTAGCGCATCGGTATCGGTGGGGCGAGAGTGCCGGGGGGGTGGGATTTGCGTAAAGGCAATGGCTTGGCCGGGGACAAGGTGTGGGTGGAGTGGAATGCCGATCGGACTCAGAAACGCTTGATCAGAGAGCGGTACGATCAGTCGCTCGAACGCGTGAATCGCCGTCAAGCGGCCGGGTGCGAGCAATCGATTCCCGGCGAGGACACTTGGTTCAAGACCAGAGATATCGTGAATCCCGGGACCGACGAAAAGGTGTGCCGCTATACCTAGTGTCTGCCAGAAAACCCCCTTATTTTTCAGGGCCACTGCCATAGTTCCCCATGACACTTTGAGCAAATTGCGCCTCGAATAGTGCTAATCCGGGATTCCGACCTAGGTCGGGGACTTGATATGGACCCAAATAGGCGTTTGGACAGGCCCTGTCATATCATATGGGCACAAGCCCCCCTTACCCACTCTGGAGCGGGGTGTTTTCCAGAAGTCCCTCGTGGTGTTATGCCGCTAGACGCTTTCGTTTCTGAGCTTTGATTGTGTTCGCACGCAGCAATTGGCCCAAGCGGTGTATATTGGCCCCCAGGATTGACAAGGAAACGCTTCTGTCGAACCCATCCGCACCGTGAGCATAAACCCGGTCAAGGCCGTGATGCTCAAGATGGTTGATTGCCGATTCAACCGCCGGGTGCTGTTGCCTCATCGCCTTGAATTCGGGATCCTCCTCGCGAGCCGTATCAGATTTGCTCTTGCGGCCTTTCTTGGGAAGAGCGGCATGATCCAGAAGCTCGTCAAGCTGTTCCCTGTTCTTGGGGTTGTGAAATCCGCGATCGAAACTGCACGTGCGCAGATTCGGGAACTTTTCCTGTGCCGTCTTGACGATATCGACGGCCACATCCACATCTTGTTCATTCCACATCACAAGGTGATGGAGAACGAACTGATATTGATCCTGAACCAAGCATACCGGCACACCCAATTCCACCGGGCATCCAGCCTTGCCTTTGGAGACCCAGCGGGTGTGGGTCTCGAAGATCGAGAAGACCTTCTCCTCATGCGGTATCGTCTCTCCCTTGAGTAACCGCCGCTCCACTTGGTCCATCTGACGCTTGGCATGGACGATGTAGTCCAGGCAGTCCTGAATGATCCTGGCGTCAGTCCCTGCTTCCTTCATGCCTTCCAGGCTCTCTTCCGCCCTCGCCACCAAGCGATGGCAGCAGGCGAGATACTTCTTCACTCGCTTGGGATGTTTCGCCGCAAGGCGACTCGATCGGATCCGGTTGAACAGTTTCTTCACGTTGTTCAGCAGCTTCTTCCACTGACGCCATCCCTTCACGTTTCGAGATACCGCCTCCGGACCGATCTCACTCAACAGGCACCTCATGGCGTCCCACAGCAGCGAGGTGTCTGTCGGGAAGTGCACATCGGTCTCAACGACAAATGAATCGCATCGACCGCGCAGAGTCATCTCGGACGGTTCCTCATTCTTGTCGTTCCTGCTGTTCTTGCCTTCCTTGACTTGCTTCCGGCACTTCCGCCGTCTTTTTTTTCCGACCAGTTTGTGGCCACACTCAACCACTATCCGGTTGATCTTGTCCAGCAACTCCGGCGTCAGCAGATTCACATTGTCGATCAAACGCTGAAGGCTGTAGCGGGATTTATCGAGCTCGCTATGGCCCAGCATGGCCCGAACGGATTCATGGCGGTCTGCCAGTTCCTTGAGCCGGTCGAAATCACAGTTCAAGCTCTGCTTCAGAATTCCCAGGACCAGAACACTCCACAATTCCAGTCCAGGACGACCGACATCATGGTTGCTATTCTGAAGCATGTGAGTCTGGAGCAAACCTGTGATTTCGTCGAAGGCAGATTTGTCTTGATAGAGTTTCTGCAGCCCGAGAAGAGTGGCGGGGATGTCGTCGCGCGAGTTGACGTCGATATCGATCTTTTCGATCGGTGTCTGACCCAACTTCATCTGCTGTTCGATCACTTGTCGCATAGGCTCATACCCAAGTAGTCCTGACAAAAACTGGCGAAGATCGGGCCAATTGCCCTGTTCCGGGAGGAATCCTGCCGAAAAGGTACCATCATCGCAAGCCAATTTGCACGATTCTGCCCAGTATTTAACGAGTTTGGGGTTTTCGGGCAGACACTACCTATCAGACGGATGCGGCCAAGGCAGGTTACCGGCAGTTGATACAGGCGATCGATTAATACAGAGGTTGGATTCGTTACGACTACGACGATCAGGATTGCGTCGTCACCAATTAGAGCGGGTTCCTTAACCGACCTCCCACCGACGATCTGAATAAGTGCCGGGTTACCGCTTATCGTTACGGTACGCTGGTGGGTTCGATGGACGATGGGTCGCAGCCTCGAGTCGCTCGAACCGAGATTTACCGTTTGTCGGGTAAAGCGTTGGGGGGGGGGCTACCGGGTGATTAACGGGGGGAGCACTTGGACTTGTCAAACTATCGAACCGGGCGCGGCTTGGAACGATTCGCGCCATCCTTCTCAACTGAGAGAGGTGTTTACGCCAGGCGATTATGCCGGCCGGCAACGCAAATCGGTGGACGCTCTCGGTAGACTGACTACTTACGCCTATCAGACGGCAGAAGGACGATTGACCACGACTGTCCGTGAAGGAGTCGCCGATGTCGCCGGCGACTCGGTCGTTAGAGGGACCGAATCGGTCAGAATCACCGGAGAAGACGAGGCGTGCATTCGGTAGTGCGGCGGGACATCGAAACCGGTATCGTTATCGAAGAAACGATTTATTTCGGTTACGACCGGATGAGACGCTCACGCCGGATTGACCACCATGACGGGAGTTACGAAACCTCTTTCCTGGGAAGCTGTTGCGGGCTGGAATCAGAACGCCGGCAAGACGGTACCTTGGTCAGTTACGCCAGGGACGCATTGGGAAGGGTGATTCGTCAATTGACGGGCCAGCGGGAAGAAACGATCAAGTGCGACGCCGGCAACACTCTGATCGAAATCAGGGCCCAAGACCGAGGCGGCGCCGACAAAAATCACATTTCGGAATACGTCCTGACTTTAGCCGGTGAGCGTATCGGAATCAACGTTCACCAGAAGATCTTGGAACGATTGCCCAGGGCGATTTCGAAGCGAGTCTCATGGAGCCGTTCGCGGGCGGCGGGATCGATTCGCTCACCGCTTTCTTGGAGCGCCTCGACAAACTCGCGATCATGATCGACCTTGATCGGGATGTCGCTGCGTTCTGGCACGCCGCGTTGACAGAGCCGGACGGCATGATCGCATGAATCAGAGCGTTCAGCGCTACCCGCCGAGCTGTTGAGAAACTGGCGACCAGGGCGCCGGTGCGGCGCGCACGAGCATGGCTTCCAAACGCAGGTGCTGAATCGGACCCGGCGAGGCGGCGTCCTCGTTCCCGGAGCCGCGCTGACGAAGAACGGCAACGGCGGTGGCTCCCGGTGGTACCCGGCCACGCTGGGGAAGCGACTTCAAAACATTGCCGGATTCGCCGAGCAGATCTCGTTCGACGAAGGCGACGGTGTGAGGCTTCTGGGACTGCTTGCGGCGAATCCTGCCGGTCGGGTTATCATCGATCCGCCCTATACCGCTGGCGGGAAGCGAGCTGGTTCCCGGCTCTATGCGCACAGCGAAATCGAGCACGCCCTGATTTTTGAGACGCTCGCCGAGAGCGGCGCAGACTTCCTGATGATCTACGACTGCGCTCCGCCGGTGGTGGAACTGGTACAGACTCACGGATTCCAAAGCGTCACCGTTCAGATGAAAAACGGCCATCACGCCGGCGTCGGAACTGGAACTGTCGCCGGATGGCGCGGCGGCGAAAGCGATAGGACGGGCATTGAAAAAATCTGGAACGGAAAGCCTTGACCTTTCGGCGGTAGATCCCGCAGGCTTGCTCGGGAGACCTTGGTAAAATGAAGATCCGGATCTATATCACGTTCTGCGTAATCGGTTTCGTTTGCATCTACGTTCTACGTTATATGAACGTTGTCCCCCACGATACGCAATCTACAACCGATTCTCGGTCTAGCAATGAGAAAAAAACTGGATTAGTTGCAGCTTCACCTGAAAGCGCAGATGAACGACTGAGGGACCCGGAACGGATTCGAACAGTAATCGAAGAGGCAGAAGATAAAGGGTACGAGACATGGAAAATGGATTTTCCGTGGCCTCAAACACACGATCCGTCAATAGATCAGGACTCTGTAAAAACACTTTTGACAAGTAGGAAGTCATCTGCTGTTCATCTGCGTCAGGTTCATTATAGGCTGAAACAATTTTATTCCGATGAAGCACGGTATTCGCCACAATTCGAACAAACGTATCGTGTGTTTAAAAAATATGATATGGCCAAAGACCCAATCCCTATAATGCGTGCTTTTCATTATATGAGACGGTATGCTGAAGCGGAGAGCTACATGCCCGAAGAAGTTATATTCGGGCGTGGTAGGTTACTTCCTAAGAAATGGGGTGCAATAGCAGAAGAACTATTCGAACAAATTGTAGTATCACTTGACAACTCAACCAGCGACTGGTTAGATGATAGTTTACTGGATGCAGATGGACAGGAAAGAGCGATAGAATTAGCTTGTCAATTGGTATCAACTGTGAAAAACATGAGAGATTTACCCATGGATGTCATGCATTACGGGTCAGGGAGCGGCAGCTTCTCGGATGAGGAAATACAACAACTGTTGTCTGGGGAAGAAAAATTCCTTGTTCCATATGTCGGTTGGTTGAATGACTGTGAAAAATACTGGCAAGAAGGTATTGATAATTTTGAAACAGGAATTGCAGAAGGTGAATAATTCGATTTGAGAGAGCAGTACTTGAAGCGAATTCCTGAAAGGCGACTTTGAAACAATGGGTCACAGTCAGTTGTATCGAGCTTCGGACGCCTTGATATCACGGCAGGAGAAAATCGAATCGGACTGGTATCACAGCCTGCAGACGATCTTCGATTTAAAACCGACCATTACTCTTTATGACTTGACCAACACCTACTTCGAGGGTCCAGCGCGGAAGATTCCGGAAGCTCAGCGAGGTCGCTCGAAAGAGAAGCGTAGTGATGGTCCCTTATTGATGCTGGCTCTGGTTCTGGACAATAACGGTTGGGTTCGCCGGTCGAAAGTTTTCGCGGGCAAGGTGAGGGAAAATCAAACCTTGGCCGAAATGCTGGAATCGCTGGCGGTTCCGGCTGAAGCAACCGTGATTATGGATTGCGGCATCACCATGGAGGCGAATCTCCGCTGGCTCTAGGAACGCGGTACTCACTACCTAACCGTGAGTCGTCAGCAGGAACGGGTCTTCGACCCCGAGTGGGCGACGGGGGGCGAGACGGCTTCGGGACATCCGTTTGACCGGAAAAGTTATTCCCCCAAGCGACCACGGAACCGTCCGTTCTCAAGGCCACTGTGCGCCCAGCTCCCGCCGCAATGACCCTTATGTCCTTCAGTCCATTCGGGACATCCGATTGACCGGCTCTGTTATCCCCCCAAGCGACCACGGAACCGTCCGCTTTCAAGGCCACGGTGTGATAGTCCCCCGCCGCAATGACCGTCACGTCCTTCAGGCCATTCGGCACATCCGTTTGCCCAGATCCGTTATCTCCCCAAGCGACCACGGAACCGTCCGTTTTCAAGGCCACGGTGTGAAAGGCTCCCGCCGCGATGGCTGTCACGTCCTTCAGTTCATTCGGCACATCCGTTTGACCCCTTGTGTTCCACCCCCAAGCGACCACGGAACCGTCCGTTTTCAAGGCCACGGTGTGAAAGGCTCTCGCCGCGATGGCCGTGAACTCATCATGGGTAGCTTCTGAGTTGCCTTCGTTTTTGTCGGCATCCAACGCCTTGATATCAAATTCCAGAGCAAGCGTAACGACTATGATGGCGGCCGTTCCTAAAACAGCCGTTATGTGCCGCGATCTCGTCCTCATGTGGTTCCTTTTCGTTAGCGTCCCAGATAGCGATGTAACCATCCTTTCGACGGATCAGTTAAAATCTGGCTCCTCGGCTAATTTCGTATCGCTTCCTTTCATCATTCCGACTCGCGTCGAATTTTCGGGACATCATGACGAAATCCGGATCTTTGAGAAGGCTTTTTTTGGTGTACCGAAATACGCCTTGAGGGGGCATGCATGACGGCCTGCTGCTGCACTCGCTCCGTTCACGGCTCGCCAATAGTACGTCAATAACAATGCGACACTTGGGGCACGAGGCGCAAGGTTCGTTGCATCGGTCGTAGGGGGCATTCTGCCGGATGGAGTTGGGACGGTTAAGCGGAAAGAGAGAGTCGATCTGCTGGAGGTCAAGGGGAGCGACGAGCATCCCGCGAAGGGGTGTGACGGTTCAAGAATGGACAGGCGCCGTGACGCAGCGATCGGACTACTCGGATAAGGAGGTGACAATGGCTCCGATAAAAGCTGCTTGGAAAGGAAAAATCGACTGGTCAGCTTGGAATAGGGTGTCAATCCGGCACTGGAACTTCTGCCTTCTGAGGAGGTCGTTCCAGTCTTTAGCTCCTTGAGTTCTCAGGCGAAATCATGTGGTGAATCACATCTGCTTGGGTAAAAGGAAGGGGGTTGTTTCTCGGGATCAACCTCTCGTCTGGAACGGTTCACCGCCGTCATTGGCCCCCAGGACTTTTTCATGCTAATAATTTTTGATCGACGATCGTTTTTTTTAAGTGTCGAGCGGAGTATTTCGATTCGTCGGAAAAACTGTTTTTCCGAATTATGCTTCGAGTTAGGCGGCGATTGCCGATTGAGACGAGTTTCAGCCGGACAGGAGACTGAACCGGTGCGAGTATCGGTCGAACGATCAATTCGCCGACCGAATCAGCAGGGAGGAAGCGTCGGTAATCAGGAAGGTCGGGTCAGTTTTTTTTCGGACGTTTAAACGGGGTGGTTTTCGTGACGGCTCGCAACCCTTGGTTCCGATTCGTCTGAAAATCGTCGGTAGCTTCGGCCATATTAGAGTATCCCGACTGGAGAATGATCGCCAAGGCCAGGTTGTTGAAGAGGGCATTGTTCGTCGGCCCATGGCGAGTTCGCATAAGACAATCATCTTCGCCGAAAATCCCGTCGCGACGGCGGTGATTGCCGTTTTCTACCGTCCAATGTCCCCGATTGAGTGACAACAATCGTTGAGCGTCGGCAGCTTCCGGAGGCAACGAAGTGACGCCGTAAGCATATTCCACGGTCTCGGGCCCACCGTTTAAATGATGGCGGTGTCGAAGGATCCGAAAGACTTGGAGGACATGCGGTAATTTGACGGCTCCGGGAAGGGGTTCATAGGTTTGAATGCTCCGTTGATCGATGCGGCCATGTCCTTTCTCCGGGTTTTCGGTGAACCGGTCCTGGGCCACTCGATCCCAATCCAGGCTGGTCAAAAATTGAGAGAGTTCGGGGTTGTTCTCTTTGACCGTGAAGAGAAAATGGGCTCCGTTAACCAACACGATGGCATCGGCCATGACTCGGTTAGTATGGAGCGCATCGATCGTAATGATGGCTCCCCGGATATCGACATCCTCCAAGAGAGCCGCCATCGCCGCCTGTTCGCCGCCTTGGTCTCGGCAAATGCGAACGGCGAGGGGCACCGCATCTTGATGGCGCACGAGGATGACGGTCTCGAAATGGTCTTTGCTGTTGCGATTAGCTCCGTTGATCCGCTTCCCGTCAGCAGCCAAGGCTTCCAAGGGTTGTCGAGTCAATTGGGCCGTTACCCAGCGGTGAGTTACCGTTTGCAACGCTTCCGGATCCGTCTCGGTCATGACCCGGTGAATCGTCGCGAGAGACGGGGCCACGCAACGGCCCTTGGCGTTGCGCCACGCCCCGAGAGTCTGCAATTGATTTGGCGTCATTTTTTGGGCGTAACGCGAAGTCGCCAAGGGGCCGACCTTGCCGGCCAATCGAGCTAAGATGCAGATAGCGAGGACCATTTCCAGCCGATGTTTGCGTCCTTGTGCCCGGCGAAAATCAGCCATTTCCGCGAGCAGTTGCACCAATGATTTCAACTGTTTCGGGGATGTTTCTACCCGCTGCACCTGGGGGCCCCAAGACGGATCGTCCTGACGCTTCCTTAATCGGGAACAGGCTTGGGGCCGCAAGGGATAAACGTACATTTCCTTCTTGATATTGTGCCGGGCGGTATAGCGTCCGTTGCTGCGAGCGTAGCCTTGCGATTGCCCTACCGCCCGCCAATTCCCCGCGCGATAGATCGTGCCCGCGAAGTGTCGGGGATCGACGAAAGTTTCGGCCAATTCCAGCGGATGACCCCAGGTCCGTTGCCAATCGGCACTCAGACGGCGCAGCATTTTGGCCATGACGCAGCTCCCCAGATTGCGCACTTCGCCCCGCTCGGTAAGCAGGAGGAATCGGGTATTGTTGGCAATCAAATGAAGCCGACGAAACTGCTCTCGTTTTTTCCATCCGAGCCACTTGTCTCGCGGGCGACACTTGAACACTCCGCTTTGCCAGCCGGCTAACGCCAACCACCGGCCTCGGTACTCGGCAACATAACGCAGCCCGCGTCCGGCAAAGCCTTTGAAACCCAAGCGATGGTTCTGATCCATCAGCGAATCCCAGCGTCTTCGCTCACTGCTCTTCACTAATCGAACAGTCACCAGCTTGAGGTTGATTTTGGCGTCCATGAGGAACCAATAACGACCGGAGAATGAAAAAGCCAGCTTTATTTTCCCATTTCGAAGGCGCTAAAGTTTCGGCTCTCTGGTGAAGGGAAAAAGCGAATATGTCCCGAAATCGGTGACACGGGCCTCTAGCGATTAGCGTGAAAAAACCCTGCATTGGCCCCCTGTGATCTGAGTGCGCCGGATTGGGGGAGGCTGACCGGGCGAGCGGCCTTCGAGGGCGGGCGTCAACCGTCGAACCTTGCTTTGCTGGTTCGGCAACTTCGGCGGCCGGCATCCGAATTCTCTTTCTCGTGGGCTGTTGGTTCCCTGATCGGTGTCGACGGGAACGAGACCGCGGTCAAGTCGAGGATCGGGATTCCCGAGCCGTGGGAGTGGCTTAACAGACTGACCTGGACGGGGTGATTTCCTTGTTCCGTTCGGATCTGTTGGGCGCAATTCGAACGACCGCCGTCGACGTGAAGCGAAACGGCAAGATCGATTACGCCGGCGACAATCGAATCTCCTGGTCGGTTCGGGAGTGTGTCGTCCGGGACGATAAGAACGCCGTGCGCCCTCGTCACTTGGTATGGCCCGAATACGACTACGACCGGTCGGCGGTTATGTGCGAGCAAATCGTCAGTGTGGACGGACGGGATAGTTGGAACGTTCGTTGGACCGGGGAAGGTAACGCACTCGTCACTCATCAACGGATCGAGATTTCGGTTGACGGTTCCAAAACGCACCCGACGTCGTTTCCCGTTGGAACCCGGGAAGCAAGGGAGTATCGGGAAGGGAAATTATTATGGACGGCGAAATACGATATGGATAACCGGTCCCTCGGTCGACGGGACTTCAAGTATGACAATCTCGGCCGCAAGATTCGAGAGACAGATCCCCACTCGGGCGAAACGGATTACGAATACGACGCTCATGATAACTCGAACAAGGTGACGGCTCCCCCCGCCGCAGACGGAAAGCCGAGGCTGGTAATTCGTCATCGTTACGATCAGAACGGTCGAAGGATCTAAGTTATCGAGCCGGACGGAAACAGCGCGCACCCCAGTTATTGGCCGACGGGAGAAGTGCGATTAGTCCATGATCGAGTCGTGCGGTTATGGTTCGTCGCTGACGCTTTTGCGTCGAGATAGAGGTGAGGGGCAGCTAGCTGATTTGCTTGCGAGTCTCTTTTTTTCCGCCCTTCGCACTTCGAGAAATCGAATGCTTCGGCGTAGTCGTCGTTGTCTTTCCTGTGGCGCCGAGCGCGAAAAATCGCTGGCCCTCAAACGCAACTTTCCGTTTATCTTCGTCCGCCCTGGCGGATCTGAGAGCGTCGGGCAACGGACTAAACCGGCGTCGGAAATGGCGGCGGTTTCATGAGTCCTTCGTCGCGGAACAAACGGTAGACCGTGGTGTGCGGCAACCGTTCGCCCTGGGGCATCCTTTCGGTTTGCCGGGCCCGGTCGATCGCTTGCCGCACGCTTAGTTTCGGCTGTTGGCGTTTGACTCGCAGCAACGTCTCGGTCGCGGCGACCGAGAGCAAGCGGCGTTTCCCGCTGTCTTGGCGGAGTTTCGGGCGCAAGGAATCCAAGCACTCGCCGGTCCGATACCTTCGGAGCCAGTCGCGGATGGTCTGGGGTGCGACGCGGGTTCGATTCGTTCCGGGAATCTCCCAACTCTTCTCGATCAATCGACGCAGTTCCTGCCGATATTCCGGAGTCCCAGCGGTCTTCGGCAGCAAGGAACTGATCACGGTGAAACGAAAAAGTGCAACTTTCTCTGAGTGCTGTTCGGTCTTGGTCATAATCTTTCGATCCCGGCCTTCCGGGGGCGACGATCCTGACCTTAGCGGAGGAAGAAAAAAAAGTAGCGACAGCAAGTGTGGGGCCGCCGCTAAGAAATCGGGCGACTCGAGGAGGCGCCACAAAAACCGATCGGGACGGCCAACTGCGGCAGGCGACCTTCCAACTGCCGGCGCAAATGAAGCAAGGTCTGTTTCGTGCCCAGAGTTCGTCGCAACTCCCGCACCTGGAGAACGCCGCGAACGAGGGTTTTCGGAAGGAGCCCGACGAGAGCCGATAAACACCGGTGCACCGCCTTCTTCCGCCGACGCAGCCATTGGTAGGAATCCACATGCGAACTGGCCTCGCTCGCCTGGAGGTTCTTGGCCGCTTGCCAAGCCCCTTGCGCTTCGGCAGCTACGACCTGATCCTCCAATTGCTGTAAGTTCCCAAGGTACCGGGCGGCAAAAAACCGAGGCAGAATCGAAAAAGTCTTCCCGTCCCGGCGACAGCGATAACGAGCGATGGGCACCTCTCCCCGACCGTCAGAAGAACTCCGCGTATAGGTGCCCAGCCGTTCGAAACCACAGCCTCCCTCGGGATGATTCGGGCAAGCAGAAAGTAGTTTCTTCTCCCAGATTTTTTGGGTAAGGTACTCCTCGCAGGAGTAATCGTGCTTCAATGGTAGTTGCATTCCTGTCATGGCCCGGCGGTGTCAACGCGCGGGCCTCTTTTCTTTCGGTTATGGTTGTCGCCATGCTTCTCGATAATGGAAGCACAGTCGTCTCATTTCGACGGCCAAAGAACACCACTCTGGACCAGCCGACCGCCGGACCGTAGCGTTTATGCCCGAAATAATGCGAAATAAAAACGCACGATTTCACGAAATAACGTGGCGAGTAACACCAAGAAACGAGTGCTGCGGCCGCAGGTCGTCACGCGTGCCCCCCGCAAAACATATTTCGGTCCACCGAAAAAAAGTCTTGTCCCTGGTCCAGATTTCGACATCATGCCCCGAAATCCCGACACGAGTCGGGGTGGCAATCGTGGTGATCCAGATTCTATCGAGGAGCCCGAACCGAGCTGCTCTTCCGAAGGGTTAGTTACACCACTACTTGGGACTCAATCCGAGTGCTGCGACCGCAGGTCGTCACGCACGAAAACCGCAAGGGGAATTTCGGCTCACTGAAAAAACAGTCTTGTCCTTGACCTTGTTTTCAGTATGCTGCCCCGAAGTCCCGACGTGGATCGGGATGGCGATCGTGGTGATCCAGATTCTGCCGAGGAACCCGAACCAAGCTGCTCTTCCGAAGGGTTAGTTACTCCATTACTTGAGACTCAATCCCTTCAGTCCAATCGGCACATCCGTTTGACCGTATCCGTTCCACCCCCAAGCGACCACGGAACCGTCCGTTCTCAAGGCCACGGTATGCCAGACTTCCGCCGCAACGGCCGTCACGTCCTTCAGGCCATTCGGCACATCCGTTTGACCGACGCTGTTCCACCCCCAAGCGACCACGGAACCGTCCGTTATCACGGCCACTGTGTACCTTCCTCCCGCCGCAATAGCCGTCACGTCCTTCAGGCCATTCGGCACATCCGTTTGACCGGATTGGTTCCTCCCCCAAGCGACCACGGTACCGTCCGTTCTCAAGGCCACGGTGTGAAAGCCTCCCGCCGCAATGGCCGTCACGTCCTTCAGTTCATTAGGCACCTCCGTTTGACCGTATCCGTTCCACCCCCAAGCGACCACGGAACCGTCCGTTCTCAAGGCCACTGTGTGATCGGCTCCCGCCGCAATGGCCGTCACGTCCTTCAAGCCATTCGGCACCTCCGTTGCACCGTGAGAGTTAGCCCTTGCCCCCCAAGCGACCACGGTACCGTCCGTTCTCAAGGCCACGGTGTGAAAGCCTCCCGCCGCAATGGCCGTCACGTCCTTCAGTTCATTAGGCACCTCCGTTTGACCGTATTGGTTCCACCCCCAAGCGACCACGGAACCGTCCGTTCTCAAGGCCACGGTATGCCAGCCTCCTGCCGCAACGGCCGTCACGTCCTTCAGGCCAAGCGGCACATCCGTTTGACCGACGCTGTTCCACCCCCAAGCGACCACGGAGCCGTCCGTTATCACGGCCACTGTGTACATTTTTCCCGCCGCAATGGCCGTCACGACCTTCAAGTCGTTCGGCATATCCGTTTGACCGAAAGAGTTATTCCCCCAAGCGCCCACGGAACCGTCCGTCCTCAAGACCACGGTGTGAAAGCCTCCCGCCGCAATAGCCGTCACGTCCTTCAGGCCAAGCGGCACCTCCGTTTGATCGGATTGGTTCCTCCCCCAAGCGCCCACGGAACCGTCCGCCCTCAAGGCCACGGTGTGACCGTATCCCGCCGCAATGGCCGTCACGTCCTTTAGGCCATTCGGCACATCCGTTTGACCGGATCCGTTCCACCCCCAAGCGACCACGGAACCGTCCGTTCTCACGGCCACGGTGTGAAAGCCTCCCGCCGCAATGGCCGTCACGTCCTTCAGGCCATTCGGCACCTCCGTTTGACCGGATTGGTTCCTCCCCCAAGCGACCACGGAACCGTCCGTTCTCAGGGCCACGGTGTGAAAGCCTCCCGCCGCAATGGCCGTCACGTCCTTCAGGCCATTCGGCACCTCCGTTTGACCGTATTCGTTCCACCCCCAAGCGACCACGGAACCGTCAGATTTCAAGGCCACGGTGTGATAGTGTCCCGCCGCAATGGCCGTCACGTCCTTCAGGCCATTCGGCACCTCCGTTTGACCGTATCCGTTCCACCCCCAAGCGACCACGGAACCGTCAGATTTCAAGGTCACTGTGTGATCGCCTCCCGCCGCAACGACCGTCACGTCCCTCAGGCCATTCGGCACCTCCGTTTGACCTTCGATGTTCATCCCCCAAGCGACCACGGAACCGTCCGTTTTCAAGGCCACGGTGTGAAAGGCTCCCGCCGCGATGGCCGTGAACTCATCATGGGTAGCTTCTGAGTTGCCTTCGTTTTTGTCGGCATCCAACGCCTTGATATCAAATTCCAGAGCAAGCGTAACGACTATGATGGCGGCCGTTCCTAAAACAGCCGTTATGTGCCGCGATCTCGTCCTCATGTGGTTCCTTTTCGTTAGCGTCCCAGATAGCGATGTAACCATCCTTTCTACGGATCAGTTAAAATCTGGCTCCTCGGCTAATTTCGTATCGCTTCCTTTCATCATTCCGACTCGCGTCGAATTTTTGGGACATCATGACGAAATCCGGATCTTTGAGAAGGCTTTTTTTGGTGGACCGAAATACGCCTTGAGGGGGCATGCATGACGGCCTGCTGCACTCGCTCCATTCAGGGATCGCCAATAGTACGTCAATTACAATGCGACACTTGGGGCACGAGGCGCAAGGTTCGTTGCATCGGTCGTAGGGGGCATTCTGCCGGACGGAGTTGGGACGGTTAAGCGGAAAGAGAGAGTCGATCTGCTGGAGGTCAAGGGGAGCGACGAGCATCCCGCGAAGGGGTGTGACGGTTCAAGAATGGACCGGAGCCGTGACGCAGCGATCGGACTACTCGGATAAGGAGGTGACAATGGCTCCGATAAAAGCTGCTTGGAAAAGAAAAATCGACTGGTCAGCTTGGAATAGGGTGTCAATCCGGCACTGGAGCTTCTGCCTTCTGAGGAGGTCGTTCCAGTCTTTAGCTCCTTGAGTTCTCAGGCGAAATCATGTGGTGAATCACAACTGCTTGGGGAAAAGGAAAGAGGGATTGTTTCTCGGGATCAACCTCACGTCTGGAACGGTTCACCGCCGTCATTGGCCCCCTGTGATCTGAGTGCGCCGGATTGGGGGAGGCTGACCGGGCAAGCGGCTTTCGAAGGCGGGCGTCAACCGTCGAACCTTGCTTTGCTGGTTCGGCAACTTCGGCGGCCGGCATTCGGATTCTCTTTCTCGTGGGCTGTTGGCTCCCTGATCGGTGTCGACGGGAACGAGACCGCGGTCAAGTCGAGGATCGGGATTCCCGAGCCGTGGGAGTGGCTTAACAGACTGACCTGGACGGGGTGATTTCCTTGTTCCGTTCGGATCTGTTGGGAGCGATTCGAACGACCGCCGTCGACGTGAAGCGAAACGGCAAGATCGATTACGCCGGCGACAATCGAATCTCCCGGTCGGTTCGGGAGTGTGTCGTCCGGGACGGTAAGAACGCCGTGCGCCCTCGTCACTTGGTATGGCCCGAATACGACCACGACCGGTCGGCGGTTATGAGCGAGCAAATCGTCAGTGTGGACGGACGGGATAGTTGGAACGTTCGTTGGACCGGGGAAGGTAACGCACTCGTCACTCATCAACGGATCGAGATTTCGGCTGACGGTTCCAAAACGCACCCGATGTCGTTTCCCGTTGGAACCCGGGAAGCAAGGGAGTATCGGGAAGGGAAATTATTATGGACGGCGAAATACGATATGGATAACCGGTCCCTCGGTCGACGGGACTCCAAGTATGACAATCTCGGCCGCAAGATTCGAGAGACAGATGCCCACTCGGGTGAAACGGATTTCGAATACGACGCTCATGATAACTCGAACAAGGTGACGGCTCCCCCCGCCGCAGACGCAAAGCCGAGGCTGGTAATTCGTCATCGTTACGATCAGAACGGTCGAAGGATCTAAGTTATCGAGCCGGACGGAAATAGCGCGCACCCCAGTTATTGGCCGACGGGAGAAGTGCGATTAGCCCATGATCGAGTCGTGCGGTTATGGTTCGTCGCTGACGCTTTTGCGTCGAGATAGAGGTGAGGGGGCAGCTAGCTGATTTGCTTGCGAGTCTTTTTCTTTCCGTCCTTCGCACTTCGAGAAATCGAATGCTTCGGCGTAGTCGTCGTTGTCTTTCCCGTGGCGCCGAGCGCGAAAAATCGCTGGCCCTCAAACGCAACTTTCCGTTTATCTTTGTCCACCCTGGCGGATCTGAGAGCGTCGGGCAACAGACTAATCCGGCGTCGGAAATTGCGGCGAGGTCCACAGAGATATCGGGTAAGGGTTGCCGAGCGGCAAGGGGAGCGGTTCGCCGCTCAGGGGGTAATTTCGATGGTTTGTTTTTCGCTTTTGGGGGGCGGTGAATTCAGGATACCGAATCCGCTGATGAGATCGTGGCTATCCCGGTTCGACGCCGGTTTCTTGAACCCGAGGAGGGCCGCCAAGGGGATCGGTGTCATCAAGGGGAGGGAGTCGCTCCGGGAGCTGGCGGATCCGAATTTTGGGGCGACCGCCGGGGCGCTTGGTATCGGTGACCATGCGTGAATTTCCGACTTCGACGATTGGATGGCTGGAGAATCGTCCGCCAGAATTAATTCGGTTTAAACTTGAAAAGGGGAGGCGAAACGGCTTGGCGCGGGCGATCAGGCTTGGGACTGGCATTGGGGCGGCCGGAAGGAACTACCGACTTCGGAAAACGGTTCGAGCAGTTGCTTTCGGGAAGTCGCCGTTCCCGTTTCGGAGGGTTGGATCGCTGGCAAAATCAAGCATAAACAGAGCGTTCTCGTGGAAGATAGTTTGAAAAAACCGATTGATTTATTGTTGACGCCCCCCTCGTAACGGTGAACACTTCCCCCCGTATTTCATCTCACCGCCTCGAATCGGATTTTCCGTTGGTTTGTCCGAAAAACGTCGACTCGGAGCGATGATTGGGCGTTAATCTTACCCGGCGTACCCTTGCGCGATTGGCGCAACCCTTTGCGGTGTTTTCCACGTTGTTCGATAGAGCGGTCACTGGTTGATCGCTCGTGGAGTGATTTTTGAGGATTTGGGAATCTCGCGGGAGCGATGCGGTCGTTCTTCATCGTCGCTGAGGGCAGGGTCGATTGTTTGGGATGGTAGAGCCCTCAGTCGCCGCGTGGGTTCGGATTGGGTGAACCGTTGAACTGACAACTGACAATTTTAGGACTAATCGAGGAGCCATGCCGACGCTTGACCCTTCCCCTGTGACAGAATCGCAGGCCGCGAACAGTGAGCCTGAAATGCAGACGGCGAACCCGGTTCCTGGGCGCTGTGGCCAGCAGTTGTCCATCGAAAGGGTGTTTAGCGAAGCGGGGGTCGATCCGTTCGATCAGATTTCTTGGGTTAAGCGCAGCGCGGAAATCACCGACGAGAACGGTCAGACGATCTTCAAGCAGGAAGACGTCGAGGTGCCCGATTTTTGGTCCATGCTGGCCACCAAGGTGGTAGTCTCGAAGTACTTCCATGGCGAATTGGGAACCGACGCACGAGAGCGTTCGGTCCGGCAACTGATCCATCGAGTCTGTCGGACGATCGCCGATTGGGGGGTCGCCGATGGCTACTTCACCGAAACGGACGGCGAGGTTTTCTACGAGGAATTGGTTTGGCTGTGCCTCAATCAATACGGCGCGTTCAATTCCCCGGTCTGGTTCAACGTTGGCCTCTGGCACCAGTACCATGTCGGGAAGGACTCTGACCGCGGCAACTGGTTTTACGACCGCCAGGAGGAAACCTCCAAACGGGCGTCGACCCAGTACGTATATCCTCAGTGCAGCGCCTGTTTCATCCAGTCGGTGGACGATAACATGGAGTCCATCATGCACTTGGCCTACAGCGAAGCGATGCTGTTCAAGTATGGTTCCGGCACCGGCACGGATCTGAGCACGATCCGGTCCAGCAAGGAGAAACTGAGCGGCGGCGGCCGCCCCAGCGGGCCGATGTCGTTCCTGAAGGTTTATGATCAGGTCGCGAACGTAGTCAAATCCGGGGGCAAAACCCGGCGCGCCGCCAAGATGAATACCCTGCGTGACTGGCACGGGGATATCGAAGAATTCATCGACGCCAAGCAGATCGAGGAAAAGAAAGCTTGGGCGCTGATCGATCAGGGCTACGACGGATCCTACAACGGCGACGCCTACGGCAGCGTGATGTACCAAAACGAAAATCTCTCCGTCAGGGCCAGCGACGAGTTCATGGAATCCGCTCAGAACGGGGAGAAGTGGTGGACTCGGGCCGTCACTCAGGACGGTCGGAAGTTGGAGGAGAAGGACGCTTCGACCCTGTTGCGGAAAATCGCCGAAGGCACCCATATCTGCGGCGACCCGGGGATACAGTATGACGACGCTATTCAGAAGTGGCATACCTGCCAAGGCACCGAACCGATTCATTCCACCAATCCCTGTTCGGAATACGTTTTCCTGAATAACACCGCCTGCAATCTCGCTTCCTTGAATCTCATGAAGTTCAAGGGGAAAGACGGCCGGTTCGAGATCGACCGCTTCAAGGCGGCTGTCCGCGTCTTTATCACCGCTCAGGAAATCATGGTGGACAACGCCAGCTATCCGACTCCCGGCATCGCCGAAAACTCGCATATCTTCCGCACCCTCGGGTTGGGTTACGCCAATCTCGGTTCGTTGATCATGAGTTACGGCTTGCCCTACGATTCGGACCAGGGACGATCTTTGGCCGGCGCGATTACCGCCATCATGACCGGTCACGCCTACGAACAATCGGCCGAAATGGCGAAAATCAAGGGACCGTTCAAGGGTTATCGGGACGCCCGGGCCTACAGCATTCAACGGCCGGCGAAGGAAGATAACGTTGAGTCCATGCGAAGGGTGTTGAAGTTGCATCGGGAGTCGGTGGAACAGATCGCGGACTGCGAGGAGTTCGCCGAGTTGAAACGGGAGGCGAGGCGCTGTTGGCAGGGCGCCTGTCGCGAGGGCGAAAAAGACGGCTGGCGCAACGCGCAGGTAACCGTGCTGGCGCCGACCGGCACCATCGCCTTTCTGATGGATTGCGATACTACCGGCATCGAACCGGATATCGCGTTGGTGAAATACAAGGTCCTGGCCGGCGGGGGGATGCTGAAGATCGTCAACCGCACCGTGAAGCAGGCCTTGGACCGTTTGGGTTACGACGAAGAAACCGGCAACCGGATCGTAGAGCACATCGAGAATTATGATACGATCGAAGATTTCGAAGTGGAGTCAGGAACGATTCGCAGCGGCTTGGCGCCGGAACATCTTCCGGTGTTCGACTGCGCGTTCAAGCCGATCAAGGGACAGCGCAGCATTCATTATCTGGCGCACTTGAAAATGATGGCCGCCGCGCAACCGTTCATCAGCGGCGCGATCAGCAAGACGGTCAACATGCCCGGCGAGTGCAACGTGGCCGATATCGAATCGGCCTACATTCAAGCTTGGAAACTGGGGCTGAAGTGCATCGCCATTTACCGGGACGGTTCGAAACGTTCCCAACCACTGAACACCTCGTTGCCGGACGGCGATCAAGCGGGAGAACTCGACCGGGTGAACGCCGAATTGAAACGGCAGATCGAAGAGTTAACCGAGAAGCTGGAGAAAGAAGCACAGTCGAAGCCGATTCCGCAACGCAATCGTCTCCCGGAAACCCGCAACGCCATAACTCACAAATTCAATATTTCGGGTCACGAAGGCTACTTGACCGTAGGCTTGTTCGATGACGGCCAGCCCGGAGAGTTGTTCGTTACGATGGCCAAGGAGGGTTCCACGGTGGGCGGTCTGATGGACGGCATCGGCATGCTGACCAGTATCGCCTTGCAATACGGAGTGCCCCTCGAAGGATTGGTCAAAAAATTCTCGTATCAACGATTCGAACCGGCGGGATTCACCAAGAATCCCGATATTAGAATCGCGACTTCGATTACGGATTACGTCTTTCGTTGGATGGGGTTGAAGTTCATCCCGGACCTTGGGAATCCCAAAAAGTCGAAATCCCAAGACGCGCTGTCCGCCGAGGAATGTGTCCAGGCGTCATCCCAACTCGAAGCCGTTTCCGAACCCTTGTCGCCGGTAGATCAAGATCCTGTTTTTCAGAACGGCCGGACCGGGAGTGCCGCGGTCCACGTCGAATCGCTCAGCGATGCCATCGCCCATTTTCAGCAAGACGCGCCGGCTTGTCCCAACTGCGGTTGCGTGACCGTACGTAACGGAGCCTGCTACAAGTGCATGAATTGCGGGGAAAGCCTCGGGTGCTCTTGATCTTCGAAAATAACGGTTCGCCCTTGACGGCGGCACCGTTATCTTGGTGGCGATGACGCTTTCGCTGGTGGAGGCGAGGGGACAGGGGGTTTTGGGGGGAATTATAATGATGGGTTGATATTGCCGCCGGATTCCGCTGCCATAGTTGCAGGGGCAAGTCATGGCAGCAATGCAGTTAAGTCCCCCGGCAAGGCACCCAGGGAGGGAATCACGCTCTTTGCGCTGAGGGACATGTTCCCGGACGAATAATCCGCCACGGAGTGGTTCGAGTCACAGCTATGGAGCGCTGGGCGGTGCTGCGGCGAGTGCGGGAGCGTTCGCACGCGAGCGGCCAGCCACGTCAAGATGCCGTACTGGTGCTCGGACTGCCGCTCCTATTTCAACGTGCGGACGGGCACCGCTCTGGAGTAGTCGAAGATCCTCCTGCGCAAATGGGCTATCGGGATCTACCCGGAGATCACCAGCCTTAAGAGCGTCTCGTCCATGAAACTGCACCGGGACTTGGGCGTGAGCCAGTGTTACTCGCCACTTTATTTCGGGAAATCGTGCGTTTTTTTCGCGTTATTTCGGACATAAACGCTCTGATCCGGCGGTCGGCTGACCCATAGCGGTGTTCTTTGGCCATCAACGACTCCCCAACTCCCCCCATGGTCTTGCCGTTGGAGCTTCCAGCGGATCCCTTGCGTTTTCGACGCCAGCGAAAGTGGCGATCATTCCACCGCTCGGTTATGACAGCGTCATCCCAACGCCCAACGACTAAGGCTTCCTGGGGCTAAAGACTGGAACGACCCGCTGCGAAGCTAATGACCCGCTCCCCGAATCCCAACCGAATTTTCTTTTCCGAACAGTCTTTTTACAAAACCGTTGGCCGTTGAGAATCGGTCGTTACTCCTAGCTGACCCACCCCGATTGGCTCCCGGATTAATGTGGAAAAATTCGCCCGAAATATCGTGGCGAATAACATCCATGAAAGCCCACGGCCGGAAATATCTGCAGTCCTCCCTGAGGCGTGGCGGAGCTACTCTCGATCAGATTGTTCCGTAAGTAGTCGAAGCGAAGTTTCGACCTGGCATCCCGTATCCCGGAAGAGTTCCCGAAACACTTTCGATTCCGGCAGGGAGCCGGGCTAATTCGAAGCGTATCACTCAGAGAGCCGGTTCCGACCCGAGGAGCCGGGGCAGGGGAAGGCGGTCCGTTATCACGGGCGTCGGAGGGGTTCAGGACGAGGCCGGGGCGGTTTTCTGGTCGGCTCTGGAATACAGTTCGCCGCCGCCGCCGGAGAATTCCCGGGCTTTTTCCGCCATTCCAAGATCTAGGGCTTCCGATTCTTCCACTCCCTGTTCCCGCGCGTAGCGCCGGACATCTTCGGTGATTTTCATCGCGCAGAAATGGGGGCCGCACATGCTGCAGAAATGAGCGCTCTTGGCGCCTTCCTGGGGCAGGGTTTCGTCGTGAAACTCCCGGGCTCGCTGCGGATCCAATCCCAAATTGAACTGGTCTTCCCAACGGAATTCGAAGCGGGCCTTGCTCAAGGCGTTATCTCGATACTGAGCGCCCGGATGTCCCTTGGCCAAGTCGGCGGCGTGAGCGGCGATCTTGTAGGTGATGACGCCTTCCTTGACGTCCTCGCGGTTAGGGAGTCCCAAGTGTTCTTTGGGGGTGACGTAGCACAGCATGGCGCAGCCGTACCAACCGATCATGGCGGCGCCGATGCCGCTGGTAATATGGTCGTAACCGGGAGCGATGTCAGTGGTCAGCGGTCCGAGCGTGTAAAACGGCGCTTCGTGACACCACTCCAATTGCTTTTTCATGTTATCGTGAATCAAGTGCATGGGGACATGTCCCGGCCCTTCGTTCATGACCTGAACGCCGTGGTCCCAAGCCCGCTTGGTCAATTCCCCTTGAGTCTTGAGTTCAGCGAATTGCGCCTCGTCGTTGGCGTCCGCTATCGCTCCGGGGCGCAAGCCGTCGCCGATGGAAAAACTGACGTCGTAAGCCGCCATGATTTCGCAGATTTCGTCCCAATGGGTGTACAGGAAATTCTCGCGGTGATGGGCGAGGCACCATTTGGCCATGATGGAACCGCCTCGGGACACGATGCCGGCGGTCCTTCGGGCCGTCAGCGGCACGAAACGAATCAACACGCCGGCGTGGATGGTGAAATAATCGACGCCTTGTTCGGCCTGTTCGATCAGCGTGTCCCGATAGACGTTCCAATCCAATTCTTCCGCCTGGCCGTTGACCTTTTCCAGCGCTTGGTAAATGGGGACGGTGCCGATAGGCACGGGCGAATTGCGCAAGATGCTTTCCCGGGTGGCGTGGATGTTTTTTCCCGTGGACAAATCCATTACGGTATCGGCGCCCCATTTGGTGGCCCACCGCATCTTCTCGACTTCTTCCTCGACCGTGGAAGCCACCGCCGAGTTGCCGATGTTGGCGTTGATTTTGACCAGAAAGTTGCGGCCGACGATCATCGGCTCGGATTCGGGATGATTGATGTTGGCGGGAATGATCGCCCGTCCCCGGGCGACTTCGTCCCGGACGAATTCGGGAGTGATTATTTGAGGCAGGCCGGCTCCCCAAGCTTGTCCCGGATGTTGCCGGCGCAGTTCCGTTTCGGCCGCCGGGTTCGCTTCGCTTTCCTCCCGGCCGAGATTTTCGCGGATGGCGATATATTCCATTTCCGGCGTCACGATTCCTTGGCGCGCATACCAGAGTTGGGTCACGGGATGACCGGCTCTGGCCCGTAGCGGTTTGCGCGAAGCGGTCGAGCGCGGAGCGCCGTTAGCTGCCGGCGATAATTGCGCGTGGCGCTCGGAGAGGAACCCGTCGTCTTGCGGTTTGACGGCCCGGCCTTCGATTTCCTCCACGTCGTTTCGAGCCAGTATCCATTGGCGCCGCAAGGGAGGCAGGCCGTCGGTGACCGTGCCGCGATAGTCCGGATCGCCCCAGGGTCCGCTGGTGTCGTAAACCTGAACAGGGCGATTGGCGATTAATTGATTGTCGAAGGTCTTCGTGGGTGACAGAGCGATTTCCCGAAAGGGCACGCGCAAGCCGGGATGCAGGGTGCCGGAATGGTACACCCGGCTCGAGTTGGGGAGGGATTCGGAGCGTTCCGGGGAAGGGGGACTCTTGGTTGCTATCATGTCTTACGGCTTTCGGCCGGTTAGAGATTCGATAGGGGGCCGAAACAGCCGTAGACTTCCCTGCGCCAGCATTACCTGGATCAGGTCTTGGGTCTTTCGGATGGGCTCCAAAACTCTCAGCCATGCCGAACGGATTCGACAGTCGGCTCCCCGATCGCTTCCGGAAGCATGGCGGGGGCGGGGGCGGCGGTCAAGCGGAATACCGGCAGCGTTCGAAGGCCGCGCCCGTTCAGTTCGCCGCACCGGGCGACCGGGCCGCTAAAAACGTCTTGAGCCGTTCGGCCGTCTTGGCGCCGAATCCAGGGACTTGGGCGATCTCTTCCGGACTGGCCAGGCGGATCGTTCGGATGGAACGGAAATGCCGGAGCAAGGCGGTTTTGCGCGTCTGGCCGATACCCGGAAATTCGTCCAATAGGCTTTCGGAGATCTTTTTCATCCGAAGCCGGGCGTTGTAGGTATTGGCGAAGCGGTGCGATTCGTCGCGTACCCGTTGCAACAATTTCAGCGCTCCGGAATTCAAGTCCAGCTTCAACGGCAAACTGCGATCGGGGAGGTAGATTTCTTCGAATTGCTTGGCTAAGCCGATGATCGAAACGTCCTGCAGGTTCAGGCGTGTTAATTCCTGGCGGGCGGCGTTGAGTTGGCCCTTGCCGCCGTCGATGACGATGAGTTCCGGCAGCGGGGCCGGCCGGTCGGCGCCGCTTTCTTTCAGGAGCCGCGCATAGCGGCGTTGGATCGTTTCGGCCATGCAGGCGAAATCGTCTTGCCCGACGACGCTTTTGATTTTGAACCTCCGGTAGCCGTTGCGGTCGGGGCGTCCATTGCGAAAACTGACCATGGCGGCCACGGCGAAAGTGCCGCTGATGTTGGAGATGTCGAAGCCTTCGATGCGGTTCGGCGTCCGGGGCAGCTGCAGCGCCTCGGCCAATTCGTGCAAATCCCGGTCGGGGTCGGCGGCGATGGGTAATTGTTGTGGCAACCGGTGGTATTGCCCGCGTTTTTTGGTGCTGTTGCGCAAGTCCTCGAGAGTATCGCGCAAGGTAGCCGCCTTTTCGAAATCGAGTTGTTCGGCGGCTTTTTTCATTTCCTTTTCCAGTTCGGCTTCCATCTCTCCCGACTGGCCGGAAAGAAAGTCGCAGGCCGCCTCGACCTGAAGGATGTACGCTTCCCGCGTAACGTTGCCGATGCAGGGCGCCGTGCAGCACTTGATGTGGGCGTAGAGGCAATGTTTGTAGTCCTGTTCGCCGGGAGTGAGCGGCCGGCAGCCGCGCAGATTGAATTTCTTGCGCAGTCCGGTGAGCGTTCGGCGAATGGCTCCCGAACTGACGAACGGACCGAAATACCGGCAATCGTCGTTTTGCTTGATCCGGGTCAAGGTGAACCGGGGGATGGGATCCTTGAGATTGATCTTCAGCAGCAGAAACCGTTTGTCGTCCCGTAACAGGACGTTGTAGCGCGGCTTGAATTCCTTGATGAGCCGGCCTTCCAAAATCATGGCGTCAGCGTCGTTGCGCACGTGGTGCGTGTCGAAGTCGTGGATGGCCTCGATCAGCGCGGCCAATTTGGGTTCCCAAGCGCGGCGCCGGGAGGGGTGGAAATACTGGTTGACTCGCCGCCGAAGGTCCCTCGCCTTGCCGATATAGATTACCGTGCCGAAGCGGTCCTTCATGAGATACACCCCGGGTTTGTGCGCCAGTTGACTGAGTTTGTCGCGCAGGTGAGGGGAGGTCGGCACGGCGGTGAATTCAGAATTCCGCCGACCCCGGAGTGCGGGCGAACGGGATCACGTCGCGGATGTTGGCCAGTCCGGTGACGAACATGACGAGGCGTTCGAATCCGAGTCCGAACCCGCTGTGGGGTACGGTGCCGTAGCGGCGCAACTCGAGGTACCAGCGGTATTTCTGAGAATCCAGCCCGTGCCGTTCGAACTGGGAACGCAATACGTCCTCCCGTTCTTCCCGTTGACTGCCGCCGACGAGTTCGCCGATGCCCGGAACCAGCACGTCCATGGCGGCTACCGTGCGGCCGTCGTCGTTGGTTCGCATATAGAACGGTTTCGAATCCCGGGGATAATCATGGACGGTAACCGGTTGACGGAAATGTTCTTCGGTCAGGTAGCGCTCGTGTTCGGACTGTAAATTGACGCCGTATTCCACGGGGAATTGGAAGTTTTTGCCGGAGCGTTGCAGAATGGCGACGGCTTCGGCATAGGACAGGCGCTTGAAGGGATTGCCCAGCACGAAATCCAGCCGCGAGGCCAGCTCGCGGTCGACGAAGCGTTGGAACAATTCCAGTTCCTGCGGACAATGCGTCCGGATGTCCTGAATCAGGTATTTGACGAAGGATTCGGCCAGGTCCATGTTGCCGGCCAGATCGCAAAAGGCCATCTCTGGTTCGATCATCCAGAATTCGTTCGCATGCCGCGACGTGTTGGAGTTTTCGGCGCGAAAGGTCGGTCCGAAGGTGTAGACGTTGGAAAGGGCGCAGGCGAAGGCTTCGGCGGACAGTTGGCCGCTGACCGTCAGATAGGTCGGTTGGCCGAAAAAATTCCGGTCGGATCCGGCCGGCGAGGCTGGGGTCCCGCGGGTCGTTACTTGGAATAATTCTCCCGCCCCTTCGCAATCGTTGGCCGTGATGATCGGGGAATGGATCAAGACGAAATCCCGGCCCAGGAAAAACCGGTGGACGGCCTGGGCCAGCCGGCTGCGCACCCGGAAGACCGAGCCGAACAAATTGGTTCGCGGGCGCAAATGGGCGATCGTTCTCAGATATTCCTGGGTGTGGCCTTTTTTTTGCAGGGGGTAAGTTTGATCGGCCACTCCTACGATTTCCAGGGAGTCGGCGACGACTTCGCGCGATTGCCCTTTGCCCTGGGATTCGACGAGTCGGCCTTCAACGGCAACGGCCGCCCCGGTGGTCGCCTCGGGCAGCCGCCGGTAGTCCGGCAGGCCGGCGTCGACGACGACTTGGAGGTTTTTGAGGCAGGAACCGTCGTTGAGCTCCAGAAAGGAAAAGGATTTGGCGTCCCTCCGGGTCCGGATCCAGCCTTGGATTCGGATTCGCTCCGCGAGTAGATTGTCTTCCAGCGCCTGTTTGACGAGCGTGCGATTCATCTGGGGCAACTTGCCGGCGGTTCTCGATTGGAACGCGGTTTCAGACTAACCGCAAAGGGGTGTCGAGGCAATGCGGTTCGCCGGCGGGCCGCGGTTTTCCGGGGGAGATTCCGGCGGTCAAAGCCAGCGGCGGACGGTGCGGCTCAGGCACTGGCGCAGATCGTCGAACAGCGTATAGAACACGGGAACGATCAACAAGGTCAGGAGCGTGGCGGCGGCCATGCCTCCGATCAGGGTCAGGCCGAAGCTCTTGTAGCTCAGTCCGATTTCGGTGGGCTTGCTGATGGTCAGGGGGATCATGCCGATGATCGTGGTCAGCGCCGTCATGAGGATCGGGCGGAATCGCCGGTCGGTAGCCTGCAAGACGGCGGCGGTCCGCTCCATTCCCTGTTGCCGCAGCCGATTGATGTAATCGACCAACACGATGCCGTTGTTGACGACGACCCCGATCAACAGAATCGCCCCGACGAATCCGAGCATGTCGAGATCCTTGCCGGTCAGATAATGAATCCAGACGACGCCGATGCTGGCTAACGGAATGGTGAGAATGATGGACAGGGGAAGGATGAAACTTTCGAACAGGATTCCCATCAAGAGATAGATGAACACCACGGACAAGCCGGCCGCGAATTGGAGGCTGGCCAGTTCCTGATTGAACGTCAGATCCCCGAATTGCCGCCCGAACGAGACGCCCTCGGGCAAGTCGATCGATTGTTGCAGCTCGGTCAAGCTTTGGCGGGTTTTGCCGGCGTCGTCGGCTTTGAGATCCAAGGTGAGCGTGTGTGTGGTTTTCTTGTTGCTGCGGAAAATGCCCCGGGCGGTTTGGATTTTCTGTACCGATGTCAGCGCGGAAACGGGGAGGTAGTCGCCGTCCATGGTCGGGACCAGGAAATTCGCGAGCGAGTCCAGGGTGTCGCGGTCTTCCTCGGCATAACGCACGGTGACCGGGATTTCGCGGTCGTCGAAGTGGAATCGGGAAAGCCGCCGGCCCCGGAGCGCGTAACCTACCACTCCGGAAATGTATTCGGGATTCACGTTGGCGTCGGTAGAGCGTTCGCGATCGATCTGGAGCGCGAGTTCGTTGGGCGGGCGTTCGTTGCCGGTGCGTATGCCGATGATGCCGGGCACGGCGAGGAAGCGCGGTTCCAGCTTTTCGGCCAGATCCTGGAGTTGATCGGAATCTTCGCCCTCGAGTTTGACGGTGAATACCGTTCGGCCCTTCGCTTCTTGGACCTGGCTTTCCCGGCCGGTTTGGTATTTCACTCCGGGCGGTTGGGGAAAAGCCTTGATGATTCGATCCATCATCTCCCGCCCGCTTAATTCGTAGTCGCGGTCGGGATCCAACCAGCCGTCCACCCGGCCGCCCCGTTCGTAGTGGACGAACATGAAACCTTCCAGTTTCAGTTCCTCCGATTCTTTTTTCATCACTGCTTCGAGTTGATCGAACAACTTGCCGGTGTCTTTGATATTGGAGTTGTTCGGCATTTTCACGCCGATCTGAAAACTCATTCGATCTTCTTCTTGATTGGGGACGATATCGAGCTGGGGCGCTACCCAGCCGAAGGTGACCGAGAATACGGCGGCGGTCAGCAGAAAGAGGTCCAGCCGGTTTTTGAGGAACACGGCGAGGGTGCCGTGATAAAAGCGGCCCAAGGGAATGACCGTTCGGCGATAGATGGCGTCCAACGCCCGGTTCAACGCTCCGGTCCGGAGCGGCGCCGAGTCCTGTCGGCTGCGAAGCGTGATGCAGGCGCTCAGCGGAATGAACATCAGCGCGACGAAGAGCGATGCGATCAGGGAAACCGAAATCGGCAAGGCCAGGCGAATCAGGAAGAACTGCCCTTCGCCCTCGACCAACGCCACGGGCAAAAAGACGATCACGGTCGTCAAGGTGGCCATGGTGATGGCCAGCGCGATTTCTCCGGCGCCTTGCACGGCGGCGCGGCGCACCGGATGGCCGTCCTGGAGGTAGCGGTAGATGTTTTCGGCGACCACGATCGAATTGTCGACCAGCAAGCCCACGCAAATCACCAAGCCCAGAATGGTGATCATGTTCAGGCTCTCGCCGGTAAAATACATGACCGTCAGGGAGATGAGCAGGCTCAGCGGAATCGACGCGGTGACGATGAGCGTCATGCGGAACCGCTTGAGGAAAATCAGCAGTACGACGGCGGCTAGCGCGCCGCCGATTTGCCCGCCGGTAATCAAGTTGCCGATGGACGACTGAATGATCCGGCCCTGATTGAAAAACAGTTCCATCTGAATGCCCTCGAACAACGGATCGACCTTCATCCGTTCCACCTCGGCGGAAACCTGCTCGCAGACTTCCACCGTGTTGGCGTCGCCCTCTTTGAAAATGATCACGGCTACCGCCGGGTTGCCGTTGACCCGTACGACGAAATCCCGTTCCGGTTCGGTGAGCGACAGCTTGGCGATATGATTGAGTTGCAGCCATTCGGTGATGGGGCGGGATTTCAATTCGTCCGGGGTGCGATAGGTGGCGATCGAGCGCAACAGGTATTCCCTTCCGCCTTGCCGGACGTTGCCGCTGGCCAGGGTGAAGTTGTCGCGAGCGAGGTTTTGGGACATTTGATAGATGTTCAGTCCGTGGGCGTCGGTTTTTTGTTTGTCGAGATCGATGATGATCTCCTTTTCCACGATGCCGTCGGAGATGACGTTGGCCACGCCGTCCATTCGTTTGAGCGGCAGCATGATTTTCTTTTCGACCAAGGTGTAGGGATCGGTGATCGAAGGATCGATGGCCAGCCCCAACACCGCTACGGGGATGCTGTCCGGATCTTCCCGCCGGATAAACACTTGATCCACGTCGTCGGGAAACCGGAGCCGGGCGCGTTCGACTCGATCGCGGACTTCGCGATAGGCGACGTCGATATCGACGTTGCGTTTGAATTGCAGGTTGACTCTGGAACTGTCCTGGGAAGACATGGAACTGAGATCGACCAAGTCCTTGATCGTGCTCAGTTCCGCCTCCAGCGGCCGGGTGATCCGTTCGAGGATCTCCTGGGCGGGAGCGTTGCGCCACGGGACCACGACGTGAAGAAACTTGCTTTCGTAACCTCGAGGAAAGAGATCCCTCGGGATGCCCAAGGTGGCGATGTAGCCGACCACCATGATCGTGATCAGAATGACGAAAACGGTCACCCGCCGGTCGAGGGAAAACTCGGCCATCTTGCCGGCCAGGGAGGAAAAGGGTTTTTTCATGCCTTCGCCTCGGCGTCAGGCGGCGCCGGTGGAAACAGGGCGAGCCGCATGCGGGCGGCGACCAAGTAGATCGTGGGAATGACCAGCAGGGTCAACGCAGTGGAACTGGCTAGGCCGAAGATCACGGCGATGGCCATCGGCGTACGGACCTCGGCGCCGTCGCCCAAGCCCAGAGCCATGGGGAGTAAACCCAGGATGGTGGTCGTCGCCGTCATCAGGATGGGCCGAAGCCGGACGTTGCCGGCCGTGGTGATGGCCTGCAAGGGAGTAAGGCCTCTTCGTTGCAAGATGTTGGCGTAATCGACCAGAACGATAGCATTGTTGACGACGATGCCAATTAATAAAATCCACCCTAGAAAAACAACGATCGAGATGCTGATGCCTAAAAGCTTAAGACCGAGGATCGATCCGAAAAAGGCCAACGGCACGGTGCCCATGATGATCATCGGTTGCACCAGCGATTCGAACTGCGAGGCCATGATCACGTAAACCAGGAAGATGCTCAGGCCCAGAGCTAAAAACAGGCTGCTGCGGCTTTGTTCCCATTCCCGGTTTTGCCCTGAGAACCGGTAAGTCACGTCGATCGGCCATGCGATTTCCTCCCTGAAGGTTCGGTCGATCCTGGCGACCGCCTCTCCGAGGCTGGCTTGGCCCAGGTTGGCTTGAATCAAGGCGACGCGCTTGCCGTCTATCCTCCTGATTTCGCTTGGTCCCTCGTCGTTTTTGATTTCGGCTACGGTGTGAAGCGGGATCGGAAATTCGCTGTTGGGGTTGAGGGTGAGGTTGTGGATTTGGCCGATTTCTTTCCGGTCCGCTTCCTGCAATTGGACGATGATCGGGATTCGCCGGTCTTTCAGGTTGTATTTGGTGGATTCGGTGCCTTTGACGAGCGTTTTGACTTGGTCCGCGACTTGTCCCAGATTGAGGCCTTGGCGTTCCAGTCGCAAGCGGTCGTAGATGATCTGGATTTCGGGAGCGCCCCGGCGGAGCGTAGTTTCCACGTCGGCCAGTTCCGGTTGATCGCGCAAGAGAAGTTCGGCGTCCTGGGCCATCCGCCTCAGGGTCGCAAGATCGTCGCACTGGATTTCGACGACGATCGGCTTTTGGGAACTGAACAATATCGGACGAACGACCCGCTCGGTAATATCCGGGATGTCGGCCAGGTAGTCGCGGATTCTGGCGAGAATCGCGGTTTCCGTTTCCGCGTTGGAGCGGCGGCCGCCGGCGGTGAGCACTTTGAAGCGCGTGGAGTGTTTGCCTTCGTCGGAGCGTTTTACGTTGGTGACGTCGTAGCCGTAAGTGACCAGTAACGCCTGGATGCCCGTTCGGTCCTCCAAGATGGCGTTTTCGATTTTCCCCATGACGCTGCGGGTTTCTTCCAGCGGCGTGCCGACCGGAAGATCGACTTCGATCGTGAATTCGCCTTGGTGGACTTCGGGCAGCAGTTCGGATCCCAGAGTGCGGGCGGTCAGGTAGGTGGCGGCCATCGAACCGCAGACCAAGAGCAAGACGACGACCGGATGGGCGAGAGACCAGTCGAGGGCTACGGGGTAGACCCGGTGAATCCAGACCAAAAAGATTTCCATTAATTTGGCGGGCACGGCGAACAGCGTATGCAAGATCCGCTTGCCGGCGGGCATGATGTACCTGGTCACGATTTTCAGGAACAGATTGAGCAGAAAGAGATACGTTTTGCCCAGAGCTTCCAAGACCAGGGAGATCGCCAGCCGCAGCCAGAGATAGGGGAGGAACCATCGGATCCAGTGACCTTGCCAAGCCTGCCGGTCCCGTCGGAATTTGAGCCAACTCGTCCAAGCGCCCGGCGTCGGCGTTTCGGCCGGCCGTTTCCGGAATCCCGGTTGTTCCCGACTGGCGAGCATAGGGATGAAAAACACCGCGACCGCCAACGAAGCGAGCAACGAAACGACGACGGCCACTCCCAGATCGCCGAAGGCTTGGCCGGCAATGCCCTCGACGAATACCATGGGCAGGAACACCGCAATGGAAGTCAGGGTCGAGGCGACGACGGCTCCCCGCACCTCGCGGATGCCCCGGATGGCCGCTTCCCGGCGGGTGTCGCCTTCGGAATAGCAGCGAAAGATGGATTCGAGCACGACGATGGAGGAATCTACCAGCATGCCGATGCCCAGAGCCAATCCCCCCAAAGACATGATATTGAGCGATATGCCCAAGATATTGAGGGGAGCGAAGGCGATCAGCAGGGACATGGGAATGCTGAGGCTGGCGATGGCCGTAGCGATCGGGCTTTTCAGGAACAGAAAGAGAACGGCGATGGCCAGGCAGGCTCCGATGACGGCCGTGTTGCGAACTTCGTTGATGCTGTTCTGAATGAATACCGAGCGGTCGGCGATCACTCGCAGCGCCGCGCCTTCTTCTCGCATCAACTGGGGAGCGAGTGGTTCTTTGCGGTAGGCCTGAAAAAACGCTTGCAAGCCGGTCGGCGACGCTCCGGATTCCAAATCGCCGACGCGGGCGATGACGGCCTGAGCGACTTCGACCATGTTCGCTTCGGCTTCCTTGTAGATGTCGATTTGGACGCTTTCCTCGCCGTTGGTGTTGGTGACGATTTCCCGTTCGCGATGGGAACGGACCACTTCGGCGATATCTTTGACCCGGATTTCTCCTTGCGGCGTTCGTTTGACTACGGTTTCGGCGATTTGCGAGATATCCGTGAATTCGTTGATGGTCCGCACCATGTATTCGGTTTCGCCTTCGTCGATCGTGCCGCCGGCGACGTTGATGTTTTCCTGGCGAATCCGGTCGACCACGGTTTGAGTGGAAACCTTCAGCCGCTTCAGCGCTTGTTCGTCCAACTTGACGTGGATTTCTTCCTCCAGGCCGCCGCGCACTTGCACGGCGGCGACGCCGGGAATGGGTTCGAGTTCCCGTTTGAGTTGCAACTCGGCGATCCGGCGCAACCGGCGCAAACCCGCGGCTCCCTGGTAGCGTTCTCCTCGACCCGCCAAGCTCAATTCCATGACCGGGTCCAAGGCGGGATCGAAGTGGAGCAACAACGGGCGTTCGGCTTCGGCGGGCAGAAAGATCAGGTCGAGTTTTTCCAGCGCGTCTTGGGTGGCTTGGGACATGTCGGTGCCCCAGAGGAATTCCAGGGTCACGTCACTGAGGCCGGCGCGGCTGACGCTGCTGATTTCGTTGAGGCCGTTAATCACTCCCAGCACTTCTTCGATCGGCCGGCTGATTTCGTTTTCGACTTCGTTCGGCGCCGAACCGGGATACTCCGTCCTGACGGTCAGGGTGGGGTAATTGAGTTCCGGCATGAGGGTGACCGGCAACCGTTGATAGGAAAAGAACCCGAACACGACCGCCGCGACGAAGAACATCAATATCGCGACCGGCCGATCCACAGTGAAATGATTGCGTTTCGACGGTTCCGACGGCGAAGCCGACAAATGGTCAGCTGGAGAGTTCAAGGCGGCGCGTACGAATAATAACGGTTGAGATCAACGAGTCGAAAGTCGGCGAACCGGGTTATTTCCCTTCCTCTGCTTCTTCGGCCTCGGGAGGGGGATCAGTCGGCAAGCGGACCAAGGCGCCGTTTTTGAGTCCCGTTTGCCCGGCGATCACGATTTGGTCGCCGGGCTGAATGCCGGAAACCGATTCGATAAACAGAGCGTTTTCCAAACCCGGATCGAGGACGAGCCGTTCGACCTTGCGATCCGGTTGGAGTCGAAAGACGAACAGCTGTTCGCCGTCGTAGGTCAGCGAGCGTTTAGGAATCAGAACGGCGTCCTTGCGGGTGTCGACCACGATCCCCGCTTCGATCGACATCCCCGGCCTCAGGGGGCCGATATCCCGGAAGGCGATCGTCACCTTCACCATGCCCGAGCCGGATTCGACGATCGGGGAAATTCGCAGGACGTAGCCCGAGAATTTTCGGTCGGGAAAGGCGATCGCTTCGACTCGAACGGGTTGGTCGGGTTGCAAGATGTTCAGCTCTTTTTCCGGCATATACAGTTTGGCGACGATGGATTGGAAATCGATGACGTCGAACAGGTGTTGGCCCTGGGAAATTTCGTCTCCGAGTTTGACGAGCCGGCGAACGATGACGCCGTCGATGGTCGAACGGATTTCGGTATAACCGAGTTCGCGTTGCGCTTCCTCGACGGTTAGTTCCAGTTGTTTGAGATCGTAACGCATATCGCGGTACACCTGTTCGCTGACCAAGTCTTGCTCGTAGAGCGATTCCTGGCGCTGGAATTCTTCTTTCGCCTTGTCCGCCTGATTCTGAGCCTTGGCCAGGGTCGTTTTCTGAATATCGTCCTGCAGTCTGGCCAGCAATTGCCCTTGGACGACCTGGCTGCCTTCCTCGACAAGCAGTTCCACGACCCGGTTGGCGGTCCGGGCGATGATTCTGACTTCCTGTTCGGCTTCCAGCGAACTGGACGCCTCCAGGACTCGTTCGATCGGGCCTCGGGCGATTTCGATTACCTGGACGGGGATGGCTCGCGGCTGGTCGTTTCGGTTTTTTCCGCTTTGAGGGCCGAATTGAAAGTTACATCCGAGCGACCAACTGATCAGTAAGGTGATGGCTGCCAAAGGGAACAATCTACGACAATCGAGATTCATGAAGTGCCGGGAACAATCGTACGGGGCGCCGTCAGCCGGCTATGCGGAATTTGAAAGTCGATTCCATAGCGATGAACGCCCCGCCACGGTAGAGTGAGGGAAACGAAGATGTCAAGCCTGCGGATAGGAAGATTACTTGTTCTCTGGTGAGTTTCCTGCCCTTCTCTCCGATTTATCAAAAGAAATGCGGCCTTCGGGGACCACAGGCGAGCCTCGACAGGAGCGAGTGACGGGCGGCGGCGATTCATCGCGAATGAAATCGACAAGGGGTTTTGCGGTCAAATGCCACAATAACCCTCCCAAGTTCATGTTTTCGTGGCACTTCCGCAAATCCCGATACGAGATGGGGCGATGAAGGGAAGCAATTTGGAGCCCACTGAGAAGTGCAGTTTGAACTGATCTATCCAAGTGTTAGCCCTTGGGGCGTAATTTCGTCAGGGGGTTGGTTGCGGGCAGGTTGCTACTGGCCAGCTTAAATGGCTCGACTGAGCGATGGATTCCCGATCTCGTCCTGTCTGGAGGAACCGAGAGTTTCGGAGGTGATTGAAGAACGTCAGATAGAATCGAGGGCGCGCGAGACGGGACGGAATCGTCTCGGTTGAGGTGAGCAATGCGGTTCCGGAACGGTCGGTTTTCGGGCTGGAAGTCGCAATGAGTTGAAGTTCGGAGAGTCATTCGGAACGATTCTATTCCCTCCTGCTACCGTCATCGAAATTGAAAGCACGCAAATGGTTGGAACCGATTACCGGGGGTGGGGCAGGTCGGTAACCGGAGCCAGCCTTCCGTTCCGATTTGTTTCATCCCTTTTCCCAATGGAACCGGATCTATACCCGGAGGTACAGGCCTGGATCAATAGCGTGAGAGCATCTTGACAGTCTCGGCGATGTTGCGGAGAGGACGACAGAAAAAATCCATTGGGGGCTTGACAGGGGAGAGGATGGGCCTAAAAGTAGGACGCAGGAGTTGAACAAGTGAAGCTTTCCGACCGGACATTTGCTCTTGATGATGGAGACACGATGCGCTCGCTGCCGTCGAGGCTGTCGGGACGTCTCCTCCTCGGGAGAGTTGGCTGGAGTACCGGGAAGAGGATGCACGGGGATCGCTGGCCGGGAGTCGGGTCGTCGCTGACCTGGGCATCCGAGGCGGAACGAAGCTATTCGGCAGGAGAGTGCAGACAAGGCTGAGGTTGAGACAGATTACCGGAACAACAGAAATGAACGATATCCCCCCCCGTAGTAGTCACCGAATCGCTTTCTGAGAGCGAGGTGCAAGGCGATACAGGCATGCTGTCATCGACACGGAAACTGATCGTGATGGTTTTCCTGCTGCTCGTGGCTGGATTCCGTGCGCTGAAAGCACCAGCTGACAAGCTTCGTGCTTCCTTCGAGCCGGAGGAGGCATGTGCCGAGAGACGGAAGGACTCTGACAAGCAGTCTTCTCCTTTCCTGTTCTCATGGTTCACCCGACTGAGTCATGCTGTCATCCGGTCTGCGGGTTGCATCCTGCGGCAGGTGCGGACCAGAGGCGTAGGCATCCCCGGCAGCCGATCCATCCGGGTGCGGGCGTCCGGATCGCCCGCAGGTCGAACGCTTGCATCTCTTCTCGGATTGCTGGTGCTGTTGTCCGTGGTATTTCTGCTGAGGAGTCACGGACATCACGGAGACGGTGAACCCTTTCTTCCTGATCTCCCCATCGTCGAGCAGGTCGTCGTGGACGGTATCGAACTCGATGAGAATGAACCTTTCGATATCTCGATACCTACTGTGTTTGGTCCAGGACCGTGGTCTCATTTCAAGTGGTGCTGGGCAGGACTGTATAGAAATCGCTATTAGCATCTTGATGAAATATTGACAGCTGAAGATCATGGACGATTTGCCAGCTATGACAATCAATGGAAGAAGAAATATTATGAAGCTGGTGATAGCTATGAATACTATCAGTGTTTGATTATTTCCCATGGTGATGGAAAGCATGTTCTGGACCCGCCTCTGGATGATGAAGATGCCCAGTGGGCGGAAGTCTGGTTCTGGCCAGGTAATGATGCGCCGGGAGGCGGATGGTACGAACCGCAAGCCTGGGTCACTGACAGTGACGGAAACATGTACTACGTGCCTGTGATCATGAATGGAATTTCTTTTCCTGCGGGTGCTGATGGAATCCACTACGGAGTTTGATCCAGGCTGGTTCATCAGAGAGAAGATGAATGAGTGATGTGGAGTCGTTTGAACCGTGAAAAGTGACAAGCGAGCATTTACGTTGACCGAGCTTCTCGTCGTTATTGCCATCATCGCCATCTTGGCTGGAATGCTGCTACCCGCCCTCGGCAAGGCCAAATCTCATGCCAGGAGCATTGTATGCACAAACAACGAAAGACAGATCGGCATCGCATGGCAACTCTATACTCTCGATCATGGTGATTATTTTCCGCCGGATCTTCAGGCTGACAGAAACAATCCGCCTTGGCCTCAACCAGTGTTGTATGCCCCGTACAATGTGTTCTGGCACCACATTATCTGCGATCGGTATATGGGGCGCAATACGAATGTCTGGCAATGCCCCGAGAATCGCAATATGAACGAAATACTATCCCTGGCTGTACAGGAAGGAATGCCTTGGTGGGAAGAGGCAATCATTCGGGCCGACTGGAATTACAGTTACGGGTTGAATCGTAAGGGCATGAATATGGGGATTGATGAAATCGGAATCAAGAATCACGGAATGGCCGCACCCGGAAGGTCGAATGGGATTGAACTAGGTTTTCAAAACAACTTCAGCGGTTTGATGACCTTGTCCATTAAGTCATCCCAGGTGGCATCGCCTTCGAAAATGATTGCCGTAGCAGATTACCTGCCATGGGGATACGATCGCTCCGGTGATTTCCTTTTCGATACACCTGGTTACCGACGTTATGCGGGCGCGAACAATTATTATTACGGGCCCGCACCAGATTACTACGACACTTCGTTGGATCGCAGACATCGCAATCGAGTCATGACGCTGTTTGCAGATGGTCATGTCGTTGCGGAAACATTGCCACAGTTGTTATATCCGGGGGACAACTGGAAACGGTGGAATTACGATCATCGAATCCACTGGGATGTTGAGGAATATGCTCCCGTTATCGAATCGGGATTTATTGCAACACCAAGGGATGAAATTGTCCCGAACTCCAGGGGCTCCCGCTAGCTGAATCGCTAGTTGTTAATTAAGACCACTATCGGTTGTTACGGACCTGAATTGGGAGAAAACAAGTAATTATCCGGGATCAAACGATGGAAAACTAATTTGAATGAAATTCCATTTTTATTCTAGTTCCCGGCCGTTTCGGGACATTTGGCTGCGAGAGAGGTTCATCGTCCCAGCGGTCCGGTGAGCCGCCTCGTGCTCCGAGTCGAAACGCCTTGTATCCCAGCCTCCCGAATGTCCTCGAGCAAGGTCTTTTCAACGAGACAGCGCCGTTTCAGTAACTGGGGAAAGTAGTTGCCCTTCCAGAGCTTGGGAATCAGCAATTCGAGGTAGCCGACGCAAGTTTTCCTGCCTCGTTGCCGGTAGCCGTCGTGTTGGTTGGTTTGTTGGAATTGGCGCTAATGAGGCCGGGATCCGACCAGGTTGGCCAGTTCTTCCTCCATAATCTGTTGCGCCTGTTGGCAAATTATTTCCCTGAGCAGATTCTGGTCCCTGTCTGACTCGCAGGGGATCTGGCCGCGGTTGGATCGGATCGTTCATTTTCAATGTTTCCCCCCTGGTTGGGCGATGATCCGAATCTGCCGGAAGTTCCCGGAATCGACCGGCCACTCGAAATCGTTCGATTCCCGGAGGCTCCAAATGGGACCCAAGCAGGTTTCCCCCGCTAAATGGGATATCAGCGCGGAATTGACTTGCAGGCAGCGAAAATCAGGTTCACGCTAGTCGGCGAGATGGGATCGCATATCATGGGTCGCTGTTGGTGGGTCGGAGCGCTCTTTCTGTTGACGGGGTGCGTTACGAGTTACGTTTCGGTCGATTATGCGCAACTGGTCACCGCTTACGGCGTGGACGGTCATGTCGTCGAGAAATTGCGCACTCACCAACCTTTGGAATTGGAAGACATCCGGCATTTGTCGGCCCAGGCGGTACCGGATTCTCTGACGCTCGGGTATCTGCGGCAGGAACGGACGATCTATCATCTCAACTCCGAACACGTGCAGAATCTGAGGGAAGCCGGAGTCAGCAAGGAAGTGGTGGATTATCTGTTGACCACCCCCGCCGCCTATCCGATTCGCGTCTACTACCCGTACTATCGGTACCGGCCACCGCCTTATTTTCATTACGGCGGTTGGTACCACTATTACTATTGGTAGCGGACATGGCTGTTCCGGGAGACGGCGGACGGTTCATGAGCGAGGCGACGAAAATTCTAGGGTTCGGCGAATTCGGTTGCTATCCGGCAGGGACGTGCGAACGTCGGCGGTTGACGAGTTACGGCTCGGGGGCCGGGACGACGGGCGAACGGTTCGGTCCCATTAACCGGTTTCGGGAATTCGACGGGGCGTTCGGCATTGGCAGGCGGGGAAGGGGGCCGGAAAAATTGGTTCTTGTCCCCGATGTCGGCTTCGTGCTAGGTTCGGCGGCGTTCCAACCGTTCGATTGAGGTTTCACGAGGATTTCGGGAGGAAAAGGTCAGCAAGGTGACGATTAACGCTCGGCGATGAATTTAACGGTCCGTGTTCTATTGTCGGCGATGATGCTCCTCCAGTTCGTCATCTGGGGAGCTTGGTATTCTGTCGCCAGTATTTATTTACCGAGAATCGGCTTCGATTCGGCCGAGATCGCTTGGGTTTATTCGCTGATTCCCATTTCGTGCATCCTCGCTCCGCTCATCGTGGGAACGATCGCCGATCGGTTGTTCCCGGTTCAGCGAGTGCTGGGATTCATGCATTTTCTGGGAGCGGCGTTCATGTTTTTGGCGATTTGGTTGATGTCCGTCGAGTCGCCGAGTCCGGTTTGGATCATTTGGGCGTTGTTCGGGCATACGTTGTGTTACGCTCCGACAATCTCGCTGGCCTATATCTTGGCGATGAGGAACATGGCCGACCCTGAGCAGGATTATCCTTCGATTCGGGTTTTCGGCACGATCGGCTGGATCTTGGTGGCGCTGGGGGTGTGGGTGGGGGGATGGGACGATAAAATCGAAATATTTTACCTTGCCGGGATCGTTTCCCTGGTTTTGGGATTGTTCAGTTTCCTCTGGCTGCCCCATACCCCGCCGGTCAAAAAGGAAAAAGTTTCCGTGCGGGAAAGCCTGGGACTGGACGCCTTAGTGTTATTGGAGGACCGGAACTATCTGGTTTTTATCATTTCGTCTTTCTTGCTTTGCATCCCGTTGGCCTTTTATTTCCAATTGACGGGCCCGATCATCGAGATGATCGATCTGCCGGTGGCCTGGACTATGTCGTATGGGCAGATGGCCGAGATCGTCTTTATGGTGGTCATGCCGTTTTTCCTCCTTAGATTCGGAGTGAAATGGATGTTGATCGTCGGCATGGCGGCTTGGGCGTTGCGGTACGTCCTCTTCGCGGTGGGCGCCACGGAGTTGGTGGTCTGGATGATCGTGGCCGGAGTCTTGCTGCACGGTATCTGTTACGATTTCTTTTTTGTCACCGGCCAGATTTATACGGATCGAATAGCTCCGAAGCATATCAGGGGACAGGCTCAGGGATTATTGTTGTTGTTTACCGTGGGCCTGGGAATGTTTTTCGGGGCGTTGCTCGCCGGGAATGTTATGGCGCGGTATACGCCTCAAGAATCACTGGACCTGAGGCTTCAGGTGGCAGACAAGCAGGCCGAGGTGAATGCCGCTGAACAGTGGTTGGAGGAAGCCGAAGCGCAGCAAGCGGGGGAGGAGGTCATCCGAGAACGCAACACCGCTATCGATGAGTTGAATCAAGAACGGAAGGAACTGCGCCTGGCCGAGTTGAAGGCTGTCGACTGGCGGTGGATTTGGGGAATTCCCGCGGCGCTTGCCGGGTTCGTAATGGTGGTTTTCATTGTCTTCTTTCGCAATCCGGAAACCGAAAAGCGCCCGGAGTCTCAGACTGCGGGTTAGGGCACCGGAAACCAATTTGCCTATGACTATCGAATCGATGAATCGACGTACTTTTTTGCAGTCCGCGCTCGCCGCCGGCCCACTGGCCGGTTTGGGGTTCGGGTGCGCTACCCTCGAGGGTCCCAAGAAGCCGGGGTTCGAGATTTCCTTGGCTCAATGGTCTTTCAACCGGTCCCTGTTCGGGGGCAAGATGGATAATCTGGATTTCGCCCAGGTAACCAAGCAGCGGTTCGGATTGGACGGGGTTGAATACGTCAACCAGTTCTTCAAGGACAAGGCCGAAGACGAGTCCTATCTCGCGGAAATGAAGAAACGGGCCGACGGGGAGGGAGTCACGAGTTTGCTGATCATGGTCGACGGGGAAGGGCAGCTTGGTCACGCCGACGAAAATCAGCGGACCCAAGCCATTCAGAATCACTACAAGTGGGTGTCGGCCGCCAAGGCGTTGGGCTGCCATTCGATTCGGGTTAATGCCAGCACGGGCAACCAGGGCAGCTACGAGGAAAAGATGAAGCGCGCCGCTGACGGGTTGGGACGGTTGGCCGCCTTTGCCGAAGATTTCGAGCTGAACGTCATCGTCGAAAATCACGGCGGATTGTCGTCCAACGGCAAGTGGCTGGCGGGAGTGATGCAAACGGTCGACCGGCCCAATTGCGGCACGTTGCCGGATTTCGGTAATTTCCGGATTCAGGGCGACGAATGGTACGACCGTTACCAAGGGGTACAGGAACTGATGCCCTGGGCCAAGGCGGTCAGCGCCAAGTCGCATGACTTCGACGAAGAAGGCAACGAAACCCGGACCGATTACCTTCGCATGATGACCATCGTGCTGTCCGCCGGTTATCGTGGTTATGTCGGCGTCGAGTACGAAGGGCGAAACGATTCCGAAGAGGCCGGGATCGACAAGACGATCAATCTGTTGCGGCGGGTTCGAGCGATTCTGGCGAGGGGCGGGATTCTGACTTGTTAAGCGGATCGGTAATGATTCCTGTGGGATCGGTCAAAAGCCGGGGGAGTACGTAGACCATTCGCAATTGGGGATCGGCGAGCGTACCGTCGACTTGGCAAATGAACAGTTTGGTGAAGGGGGTGAGAACCAAGCTGATCAAGTGCCCGAGCAGGGGAGTTTCCCGGAGCAAATCGGCTTCGACTCGGGCGTCGAGTTTGCCGTGGAAATCGAGATTGCCCTGGTATCTGAGCCTCGTGGACGGTTCCTGAATAATGGTGAGGTTCTGGGTTTGAATCACGCTGTCGACAATGGAGAAATTGGCGGTGCCCGATTCGGCTCGGCTGTTGCCCAAACCGGGCGAAAACACGTTGAGGGTATGGGAAACGATCCCGAATAACGGAGTTTCCCAGAGCAGGCCGTCTTTCAGGTCGACCCAGCCCTCGCCTTGCCAACTGTTCCAGTCGTCGGTGCTGCCGGAGTTGACGGTGAGCCTGCCGTTCAGGATGCCTTGAGATTTGTTGTCTTCGGAGTAGATATCCCGGAACAGTGCCTTGAGGTCGGCGTTTTCCACGATGGCGTTCATTTGGAACAAGGCACCGCTTTCCGGCTTCAAATCCAGCGCCAGATCGCCGCTCAAGGTTCCCCCGTAGAATTGCCCCGTTACGTTTTCGAGGCGGATCCTGCGGTCCTGCCACTCCAGTTCCATTCGAATTTGCGGCGTGTTGAAGCGCCAGTAGGCGAACGGTCCGCCGCTGACGACGAATCGGGCCTGGGCTGGGCCCCGGCTGTCGAAGGGAATCATGCCGTCGGCTTCGATCCTCGGCGGCCGGGCGAATCGGTAGGGTTCGAAGGTTCGTTGAACCGCGGGGCCGAGCATCTGGGCGATCGCTGCGGGATCCAGTTCGGAAACGGCGTTGGCCAAGGTGACCTTGCGGGTGTTGAAATCCGCTCTGATCAAATCGGCCGTAAACTTTCCTTCGTCTCGTTCGATATGGACTTCGGTAGCTTTGATCAAGCGATTGACATAGGAGAGGTCGGCTTGGAGAGCTCGGACGGCGACGCCGCGAAAGAGCAAGTTCGTAGTCGCTAACTCCGTGTGGAAACGGGTCAATTCCGGCGACCGCCAGCGGCCGCGGGCCTCGCCGGTCAGATTCAGGGGTTGGCGGAATTCGAAGTGTTCGAGTTCGGCTTTCTGGGCGGACGTCATCAGGGGTGCCAGGTCCGGCAACATGACCGTCCCCCGGTATGTCCAACGATAGTCTTTAGTCGCGGAATCGCATTCGTAATCGAGGTGAAGTTCTCCTTCGGGGCGAGTGACCCGCAGGTCGGACAGGCGCCAGATGCCGTTGGTCAGCATTACGGTCGAGGAAGCCGAAGTGACAGGGATGGTGCGGTAATTCGCCCGCTTCGTTTGTACTTTTCCGGTGAGTTCTAGCTTCTGTTTGAATTGTTGCGTCCATTCGGAGCGCGGCAAACCGACGTCGGGAAAACGGACTCGTCCTTGCAGCCGCACCACCGGCGAGTCGACGAAACCGTAACGATCCATTTGTTCCCGTCCCTTTTCCGAAAGCAATGGTTTGATCCGTTGCAGGTCGAAATCGCTGTAGAATTCTTCCAAGTGGATAACGCGGGCTCGCGGGTCCCAAAAACCCCGATAAACGAGTTCGCCTTCATAAAGTTCGGCTTGAAGCCGATCGACCTGAAGTCGCGGCGCTTCCCAGCGGGCGTGCAGGGTGACGGGGCCGGTTTCCAGAACCGGACTGGTTAGCCGCTCGGCGGTCGTTCGGAAACTGACGTTCCGTTCCCAGGGCCGGCGAAGGGTATCGAGGAGGCCGCCGGGATTGCCCGAGACTTCGAACTGACCGGCCAAATCCAAATGAGGCAGTTGGATTCGTTGGGCTCGGGCTTCGGCCGCCTCGAGTTTCCAGTCGCCCGTAAATCCGTTGATGCCGAAATCCTGATGGGAAATGCGGGCCGAAAGCGCCAACGTTTCCGTGGTTAGCTGCGGAGCGTTTAATCGATCCAGATTGATTTCGACGGACGTGTCGAAGCCAACGGCGGTGTCCTTCCGGGAGGCGTTATCCAACCGGGTATCGGTATTCAGCTGGAATCCGGCGGATTGAAAGTCGCCGAACCGGACCGGACCGGTTCGCAACTCGCTGGCGACGGCGCGTAAGGAGGTAAAGGATAAGTTGTGCGTCAGTTCGGCCTCGAACGCCAGCCGTTCGACCTGATTGTCCCGTAACTGGCCACGATCCAGGGATAACGACCAGTTCGAGCGGAAAGCGTCCGTGACCCATCGAACGTCGGCTTGGATTTTGAGTCGTTCGGCTTGGCCTTGAGGCAAGGCGGCGCTGTCGCACCGCAAGGCGAGTTTGCCTGACGATCGAGTTACGTCTTCGGCGTCGAGGTGGACTTGCGCTTTCAGCGAGGGGCGGGAGGCGAAGTCGATCGATTTCAGTTCCCGCTCGATTTGGGTCACGATCCGGCGCCATCGTTGCGGGTCGCCGTCAGGAGAGTCGAACAGGGTTCCCAGGGCGGAAAGATGGTCCAAGTTGCCTTGAAGTTCGATATCGATGCCTCCGAAGGAAAAGCGAAAGTACTCGAGTAAGCATTGTTCGCTCCGGAGAAAGGAGGCTTTGGCTTGCAGGTCGGAGGCTTGTACCGACGGCCGGTCCGGCAAGTCGGCAAAGGTAAGTTCCAGTTCGCCGTCGGCAATGTCGATCGACTCGAGTTTCGATACGTCGAACAACAGGGAGGGCGTGCCGACGATTAACTTTTCGATTCTCAGGGTGAGATCGAGCTGCTCTCGGGAAGTCTTGAGGTTTACCCCTTGGGCGACGAATCCCAGCCCTTTATGCCAATGAATTTGCTCGAACTCGGCTTGCATTCCCTGTCGTTCCAGGAAGTCGCTCAGTTTGTTGACGGCGAAATTGGGCAATTTGATTTGATTGAGGAACAGCATAAGCAGAGCCGCGCCGAGCCCGGACAGGGCGGCCAGCGATAATCCCCATCGGCCGAGGCGCGTTCGACACCACCGCGGCAATTTCATGGCGAGGGAAGAGGGCCGACGGCCCCGATGAGTTGATCGTACAGGGGGGCGGGGAATTCGAACAAGGTCGGCACGCCGTCTACTTCTCCCAGCGCGTAGCGATGGTTGTGGGGCGAGAGATTCCCGAACGCCAATTGCCGGGGGCTCGAAGACGAATCGGCGGCGAAGCCCAGCGTGACGGTCCCGTGCCTTCCGGTTCCGTGCCGCGCGATTTCGTCCGGTTCGCGGGAAACCCAGGATTCGACGGCGACATTCGCCAGGCGGAACAGGAATTCCTCCAGGGCGGCGGCTTCGACGGTCGCCAAGTCTTGGTCGCCGACGCGCCAGCCCGTGGCGGAGCGCCGCCAGACGCGGGGGGCGACGAGCGGATGCTCAAGGCGTAACTCGGCGACGTCCGCCGCCGCAAACCGCCATAACTTGGGATCACGGAATTTCCAGCCGCGATCGGGCCACTGCATGACCGCTTGGTAGGGCACCGCGTAAATCGAGGCTTCGTCGCTGCGATGGGCCATCAAGTTGCCTTGGATGCGCAGTCCGAACCGGACGCGCAAGGCGTCGTCTGTTTGTTCGGAGGAAGCTCCGGTCCGGTGGAAGACCAAGGTGCGAATCGGAATGTCCAAGCCGTAGTCGGTTTCCCGGATTGGCCCGTCGGCCGGAAATCCGGCGATCGGCAATTCGGCCAGTTGGATCAGGAACCGTTCGACCAAGCGAGGATGAGCCGCCAAGGGTTGCGGTTCCGTGATCGACCAGGAATTGGCTTGCCGTCCCCGTTGCAGCACGAAAGTTTCTTCCGCCCGCACTTCGATGCGGTCGAAACGAATAGTTTGATCTAGCAGGAACGGACTGCGGAAACTTAACGCCGGGTCGAGCAAGGTGCGGGCGAGATCGGTCGGCAGCGATACTTCGGTTTTGGTTTCGCCAATCCGGGCCCGGTAGAGCGCGTTCTGGCCGGGAGCCGGTTCGAGCAGTTCGACGGGATAGGCGACCCCGGCAGCCGTTTTGAAAACGATCGGTAACCGAACCGGAACGTCCGATCGAGGGTGAAACGAACGAATTCCGGCGGAGGACAGCCGTTGGATAAACAAGTTGAGGGCCGGATAATCGAGCCGCGCTTCCGGTGCCGGCGCGATCAGGTTCCAGTCCGGCCGTGAAGCCGGCCGGCCCAGTTTGAACGGTTGCTCTCCCGACCATGCGATGTTGGTAATCGATTCGGCGTCGTGAGGAAACACTCTGGAATCACGCCAATAATCTACCGGTTGGTCCAGAACCGATAACGCTTCGCCGGAGACGGTCAGGATCCGTTGCGGCTCTTCTCTTCGAACGAAGACGGTCCGCTCGTTCCCTTGCCGGTCGCCGACGAATAACCGCCAAGTCGATTTACCGCCGAAGGCGAGGGAGCGTTCGGGAGTTTCCAGTCCGTAAGCGTCGGTCTCTCGTTCGGCGGAAGTCAAATGCAATTCGTCGCGGTATCGCCACTGAGTCATCGACGCCAGCAAGGAACGGATTTTCGATTCTTCGGCCGGATAGGAAACCGGACTGTCGAGCCGCCAACGGCCGTCGGTCCGCACGAGCGATATCGAGCGGGCGGCGTTGCGAAACGTGATCGAGTCGACGGCCTCGCTCGTTAGTCGGGGAAACACCAGGTTTTCGTCGGCCGATTCGGAAGCGTCCGGATTGGATCGTTCGAAAAAAAACACCCAGCTGGCCAATACGCCGGCGACAGCGATAAGAATGCAGGAATGGCGGAGACTCATCAGTCGTCTCTGTACCTATAGACTGTAGCGTCAGTTCTCGATTTAAGCAATCTTGCGCTGGTAGGCCGACAGGGTTATTCGGTGCGCTGTCGCCACCAAACGATCAAACCGACCGCTAACGCCGATCCGGGGCCCAAGCCCAGCATGATTCCGGCGAGATAGCCTAATTGCCGATCGGTGACCGGTAATTGGAAGCGGTAGAGCGGTTGGGGGCCGATGCCTTGGATGAGGCCGAATTGGTCCGTCAACCAGCCCGTGGTCAAAGTTAGAAAATCACGGTTGCCGAGTTGGTGTATCCGATGGTTTCCCCAAAAAGAAGAGTCTCCGGCCGCCAAGATGCGCGCCGTCTTCGTTTCGCCGTCGGGATTCGGTTCGGCAATGGGGATTTCGACTGCGGCCAATACCGGCAGCGGCCCCGAAGATCCCCTCGGAGTACGAATGCTCGCGCTCCCGGCCGGCCGGTAGGGACGGGCGATTCCTTCGGGGGAAGTGAAGGCCAGGCCGAAGCCGGTTCGATTCGGAGCGGGGAGCGGCATTACCGTACGAGGCAAGTACATTTGCAGTCCTAGTTCGGCCTTCACCAAGGGAGTGGTGACCGGGTGGTCGGCGAAATTCATGACGGCCAGATCGCTGCCGAGGCGCAGCGAGACATCTTCAATTATGTTGCGTCCGACGTCCAGCCCCCAGTTCCGAAGCCATTCTTCCACTCCCGAAGGATTGCTGAGCCCGTTGAAATGAAACAGTGCCAGTAACCGGCCGCCGGAATTCAAATACTCGTCTAGGACCGATAGTTCGGGGTCCGAAAAGCGGTAACGGGGTCCGGCGATGACGACCAAATCGGTATCTTGCGGCAACGGCCCGTCCTTCAGGAGATGATGGGAGGCGAAGTCGAAGCCCTTGGCTTGCAGGATCTGCTGAAATTCGCGGTAACCTTCGGCGCCTTGGCTTTCCGGGTCGTGTTCTCCATGGCCGATCAGATAGGCGACTCGTAACGAACGATCGGTATGGAGGCGCCAGATGGCCGAGGTAAACAAAGATTCTCCGTGAAACCCGAGGCGGCTGGGTTCGTTTTTGAGGGTCGCGGCGATTTGATCGCCGATCTGATAATCCCGCAGTTCTTGAACGGTGACGACGCTCCGGCGTTGGCCGGCGGCGAAGATGATGAGATCGGTAGCGGTTTGGCCGGCCAGGTCGTGGGATTGGACGATCGATTGCGCCGTCGTTCGGTCACGAATGTAGTCCACGTGGCGCAGGCGGATGCGGGGACAGTGCCAGGCGTATTCTTCCAGCAAGAGGTCGATTGAGGTGTGCAGGGCGGTAGCGGCCTGACGGTCGGTGTAGACGACGATATCGATGCGGTCGGTCAACTGCTCGAGTACAGCTCGAGTGGCGGACGACAGTTCAAAGCGGAAATGCGGCGACCATTTGACGCGAAGCGGATGGCGGGAAGACAGGTAGTTGAGGAAGACGACAATCGCCAGTAACGATAATGCCGACAGGATCACGTTCGTGACCGTCAGCATCCGGCGGGAGCGATGAAAAGACGGGCGAGAAGACATCGGTTTAGACCCAGCGCCGCATTTCGACGACTTGCCAGTTCAGATAGAGGAAAAAGCCGGTTAGCGATAGGTAAAACGTCAGGTGCCGGGTATCGATGACGCCTCGAACGAAATCCTCCAGGTGGAGAAACAGCGAAGTGTGGTTGAAGAACGCCGAGGCGAAGCCGGCGGATTCCGGGAACTGAGTGGCGACGAAACTCTGCAGGAACAACGTGATTCCCAGTACCAGCGCGACGATGACGGCCAGCATTTGGCTGCCGGTTAACGACGAGGCGAAGCAACCGATCGCGACATAGAGCGCCCCCAACATGGCAAGGCCCAACATGCTGGAACCTACGATTCGGGGATCCAGCAGCGCGGGATTGTCGAAGAACGGCAGCAGAAGATAGAGGTAGCCGATAAAGGGCAACCAGAGAATGATCAGAAACAGCCAGGCTCCGCAGAATTTGGCCAGGACGATTTGGAGGGAACCGACCGGGGCGGTCGTCAGCGTCTCCCACATCCCCGAGGCGTATTCGTGGGCGTAGCTTTTCATCGTGATCGCCGGGGCGGCCAGCAGCACGATCAGCCAGAAAAACGGCGTTTGGTAGACGGCTTCGGTAATCGGCGAATCCACGGCTTCGTTGCGGATGGCCAGAACGACGTCGAGCACGCCCAAGGCGTTGAGGAACATGACCGAGGCGAGAATCAGATAACCGGAAGGTCGCCGAAAGAAAAGGGCGAGTTCGTAACGGGTCAACAAGGCGAAAGCGGTCATTGCGGAAGGTGGCTTTCGGTCAATCGGGAAAAGACTTCCTCTAACGAGTTTTCCCGCAAGTGAAGTTCCCGTAACGGCCACTCGTTCCGGCTGGCCAGGCGAGCTATGGGGAGCCGCAAGTCGGAGGTTCGCGGCGCTCGGACGATGAAGCGGCAAAACGGTTCGTCCAAAGATTGGACGGTTACCTCCGCTTCCTGGGCCAGTTCCTGCAGTTCCTGTCGAATGCGCTCGGCCGGCCCGGCTAATTCAGCGCGAATTTCCGAGAAGTCGGTAACCCGGCGGAGCAACGATTCGGTCGATTCGTCGGCGAGAATCTTTCCGCGATCGAGAATGATGACCCGGTGGCAGAGCGCGGTGATTTCGGAAAGCGTATGGGTAGACAGCAAGACCGTTTTTTCGGGCGCGAACGATCGAATCAGTTTTCTGAGGGAACGCATTTGATTGGGGTCCAAACCGATGGTCGGTTCGTCCAGGATGATCAGCGCGGGATCATGGATCAGTGCGTCGGCCAATCCGACCCTCTGAAGATAGCCTCGGGACAGCTTGCCGATCCGGCGGCGGCGGATTTCCGTAATGCCGCATTGTTCGAGGATTGTGGCGAGTCGTTTTCGCCGGTTGGCCGGCAGCCGTTTTAATTTGGCGCGAAAGGCCAGATAATCCTCGACCTGCCATTCGTCGGGAAGAGGATTGCGATCGGGCAGATAGCCGATGATCTTTCTGACTTGATGTGGTTCGTAAAAAACGTCGTGTCCGCCGATTCGCACGGTTCCCGAGGTGCCGGACTGAAAGGTGGTCAGAATGCGCAGCGTGGTGCTCTTGCCGGCTCCGTTGGGCCCTAGCAAGCCGACGATTTCACCTGCCGGAATCTGAAAGGAAACGTCGTTTAAAGCCAAATGGCGGGAATACCGTTTGGTCAAGTTCTCGACTTCGACGGTTGGTGCGAGACTCATGAGCGGGAATCAATAGCTCGGATCACCGGCGACGATGAGGGCATTCTGCGAACGATAGCGGCTGGTGGGGCGATGAGGCAGATAATCCAGTTTGTCCTTCGTTCGGGTCATGATGATAACATCCGAATTTTAATTTATAATGATAGGTCGTAAGCCTCAGAGTACGACCGGCAAACGTCGTTGCAATATAGCTGAATAACTGTTGCTTGATTATTATCCCCAACCGTCGCTTCGTCGCTTTGAGGCTACTCGGTTTGCCTCGGCAAATAAAACAATTTGCTTTGTTACCGGGCAGGATTTCTGAAAGATCCGAGCGAGATTACCCCCTGCCGGTTTTTACGACTCGGGTGGGCCCCAACCTCCGCCACCCGGGGTTTCGACGACTAAGCTAGTCCCCTGATCCAGTCTCAACGAAGCGGCTGAACCTAATTCTTGGGTGGAACCGTCGGGCAGTCGAAGGTATTGACGTCCGCTTTGGCCAGGGTATCCGCCGGCCAAACCCAAGGGCGGTTGAGTGCGGTGTTGAGTCAAGAGCGATAATTCTACTGGTTCGGAAAAGGTCATTTGCCGGATCAAACCCGCTCCGCCGCGAAACCGTCCCTTGCCTCCGCTGGCCCGGCGAAGGGAAAAACGATCGAGCACGACCGGAAATCGAGTTTCCAGTATTTCCGGATCCGTGATGCCGGTGTTGGTCATATGAGTATGCACGCCGTCGGCTCCCTCAAACGTCGGCCCGGCTCCGGCTCCGCCGCCGATGGTTTCGTAATAACTGTGACGCGAGTTGCCGAAAATGAGATTGTTCATGGTGCCTTGGCTTCCGGCCGCCAGTTCGAAGGCTCTGATCAGAATGTCGACGAGGCGTTGGCTGGTTTCGACGTTGCCGGCCACCACGGCGGGGCATTGCCGGGGATCGTCGGGAAAAGCGGGATTGAGAAACGATTCCGGAAGCACCAGGTTCACCGGTTCGATCAGTCCTTCGTTGAGCGGCAAGGGACGGTTGATCAGCAAGCGAAGCACATAGATCACGGCGCTCCTGACAATGGCCGGAGTAGCGTTGAAATTGCCGGGATGTTTTCGAGCCGTGCCGGTAAAATCCAGTTTGAGGCGCCGTTGTGTTTTGGTGATTTCGAGGTTGATCGGAGTGCCGTCGTCCAAGTGTTCGGTCGCCGATATTCGCGAATCCGGGAAGTGAGCCAAAGCGGTTTCGATCGCTTGGCGGGTGCGCTGGGCGAGTCGTTCCATGTGGTGCTCGACCGTCTCGCTGCCATGGGTTTCGGCTAAGGCCTGAAGCGACTGAACTCCTTTCAGGTTCGCGGCCGCTTGAGCGCGAATATCCGCCAGATTGTCGGCCAGGGCGCGAGTGGGGTAGGGGGCGTCGCTGAGCGATCGTTCGATGCTTTTCCAGTCGGCTACTCCTGAGTTGAAAATCCGAATTGGAGGGATAACGACTCCTTCTTGAGCGAGATTAATGGCGTCCGTCGGCATGGAACCGGGGCGGATGCCGCCGATTTCGGCATGATGGGCCCGATTGGAGACGTAACCGATTAATCGCTGGCGATCGTCGTGAACCGGAGAGACCACGGTCAAATCCGGCAAGTGTGAACCGCCCAACCCGGGATGGTTGGTGAGGATCATGTCGCCGGGTTCGAGCGGTTGCCGGCGAATCAAGGAGCGCACGCAATAACCCAGAGCCCCGAGGTGCACCGGGATGTGCGGAGCGTTGGCGACCAATTTGCCCTGCGCGTCCAGCAAGGCGCACGAATAGTCCTGGCGATCTTTAATGTTGGTCGAAATCGCGGTGCGTTTCAGCTGGGAACCCATTTCCGTAACGAGTTGTCGAAACCGGTGGGCGAACAATTCCTCCTCGACCAAACCATGGCTTGGGGGAGTCGCCGGGGTGGTTCGGGATCGTCCGGCGGCCACCGGAATCCGCAACGATAATTGCAACGAAAGATCCGACTGAACCGCCGCTTCCCAGTCGTTCTCGAGGTATACGGTGGCGTATTCGTCTTGGATGATCGCCGGGCCCTTGATTCGGTGACCTTCTTGGAGTTGGTGACGAAGAAAAACGGGAACTCGAGAACCGTTCGGCAGACCGGGAGGCGTCAGCTGTCGGTCCGGAGCCGGCACCGAATCGACCGGCTGGCGCCGGGACGGACGAGAGAGCGGTCGTTCTCGGGTCACCGCGCTGACGTGAAGGGAGACGACTTCGATCGGCTTGCCTTCGGACCGGTAACCGAATACGGATTCGTATCGGTCTCGGAACGCTTCGCCGATCGCTAGTCCCTGCCGGTATTCGATATCTTCGGCGGCTTCCTGTCCCGATAACCGCAAACGGATAATGCGCCGGCGGATGTCGAGCTCTCGTTCGGAAACGCCTGAGGAGCGCAACTTGTCCCGAGCTTCCGTTTCGAGTTTTTCGATCAGCCCGGGAATGTCAGCTTCGATCGCGGACAGCAGTCGAAACGGGTGGGTATGGGCGAATTGTTCCAAGTGTGCGAACTGCAATCCGTAGGCGCTGAGCAGCCCGGCGTTTTCCGGAAACAAGATGGTCGAGATGCCCAATATTTCGGCGATTTTACAGGCGTGTTGACCTCCGGCGCCGCCGAAGGCCACCAAGGCGTAACGAGCGGGATCGTAGCCTTCCAGTAACGAAATGTTGCGAATGGCGTCGGCCATTCGTTCGTTGGCTATTCGCAGGTACCCGATCAGCAGGGATTCGATTTTCGGGACGCTCGCAGTATGGCCCCGGATGCGGTCGACGACCGTTTGGAGCGCGGCTTGAGCCGCGGACAGCTGGGCCGGAATCCCGAAGCGGTCGGGGTCCATGCGTCCGAGCAACAGATTGACGTCTGTAAGGGTCAACGGTCCACCGGCGCCATAGCAAGCGGGGCCTGGCGTGGCCCCGGCACTTTCCGGTCCGACGAACAGTCCCTGGGAGTCGTGGCCGCAGATGGAACCGCCGCCGGCGGCCACCGTTTCGATCCGTAACGCCGGCGCCAGCAGGCGAGCTTGCCCTACTCGATGTTCGAACCGGTAATTGAAGGCCTCGTGATAGCGGGAAACATCGGTGCTGGTACCTCCCATGTCGAACGCGATGATCCGCTCGAGATTCGCGGTCTTCCCCTTGATCGAGGCTCCGACCACGCCTCCCGCCGGTCCGCTCAACAGCGCATCCTTCGGACGAAATTTCGCCACGGGAATCAAGCCGCCGGCGCTGGTCATCAAGTGCAGCGGACTGTGGCGGAGCGACTGGGATATCGTCTGTAAATAGCGCTCCATGATCGGGGCCAAATAGGCGTTCACGACGGAGGTTTCCGCTCGGGGGAGAAGGCCGATTTCCGACGCTAATTCGTGAGACAGGGAGATCTGGGAAAAACCCTCCGCTTTCAGGCATTTCCGTAACGCGATTTCATGGCTGGGATTTTTCCAGGAGTGGACCAAGGCGACGGCGGCCGTCGTGATGCCCCGGTTTCGAAGCGCCTTGATTTCGGGCAGCAGTTCCGAAACGTTTAATGGCGTCGCTATCCGGCCTTGACTGGTTAGTCGTTCCGGAACTTCCACGACCTGTTCGTAAAACGGCGCCGGTTTGCGGATATTCAAATCGAACAATTCCGGACGTTGTTGCGTGCCGATCAAGAGGAGATCTCCGAATCCCCGAGTCACGAAGAAAGCGACCGGGGCGCCTTTGCGTTCCAACAGAGCGTTGGTGGTCTTGGTGGTCGCCAAACGCATTTCGACGGCGGGAAGGCGTTGGAGATAGGGCGTCTGAGTGGCTAGCCGGGCCGCTACGACCGGAGCTTCTTCGTGGAACAGCAACTCGACTAAAAGTTCGTCGGCGAAAGGCGGCAGGGGACGGTCCAACGAGATTCGGGACGGTTCGAGGCGATGGGCCACGACTTTTCGCGTGGCCTGAGGTTGACCGACCGGTCGCAGTTGAATTCCCGTCAGAAAATCTTCGGGACCGAGCCAGGCGCTCTTCAGTCGATAGGTAACGGGGTCGGTCGCCGCCGTGAGAGAAGCGCGCAACCGGCCGTTGGACAACACCTTGATCCGGTGGAATTTTCGTTCGGGACTTTGCGCGAGGCAATCGGTGAAGGTGCCGCCGGTATCGATCCAAAGTTTCCAAGCCGGTTCTCGGCGTCGATCATTCATGAGAGCGGTAACTTTCGGAACGCCTGCTACTCAGCCGGCGCCTTACCGGTTTCGGAAGGTCCGGGGACGATCCGGGAGCCGAGGATTCCGGGCGAGGCCGCAAGAATCGGTCGTCGAGAGGGTGGCTACTAATCGAACGGCAACGGCGGCGGAAAGGGCACGCCTTCTTGTTCCGCTAACATTTCCTGCACCTGGATCGTAGCGATCTGCTCTTCCCGAAGTGTGGTGGGGGCGGGCAAGGTTCGAACCGGGCGATTCAAATTGTTGGTAGTGGTTTGAGCTCCGGGACGGATTCGGTTCGGAGCAGCGGGGCGATTGGAGGGCCGACGAGAGGGTATGGCTCGGTTGACCCCTCGTTGCGCCGACACCTTGATGACGTTGTTACCCGGTTTACCCGCGGTGGGGTTGCCCTTTTGATTCGGTTTTTGGGGGGCGGCGCTTTTGTTTCCGTAGGTCTTGAAATCAAGCGCCGTGATCGATCCGTTGTATTCGATATCGACCTCATTGGCTCGGATCGCTTTTACCGTGATCCCGTATTGCTCTTCGTTTTCCTGAAAAGCGTACCAGCGCTGCGGCGTCTCTTCTTTCGACTGGGAGGGAAGTTTCATCGAGAGCCAAGCCCGTCTGATGCCGTTTTTGCCGCTGATGCCGCCGAAAATCAGATTGTAGCTTTCCAGCGGAATGACTTCCTCCTCGGGTTCCTCTTCTTCCTCGGGTTCTTCCGGGACGGGAGGCGGGCGTAGTCCGAAGGGATTGCGGTCGAAGATCACTCGATACTTGGGGACCGCCGGTTCCGGAGTTGCTTCGGCAGCCGCTACGGTTTCGATCGAATCTTCTTCCGGTTCGGCTACCTGGCCTTCCGTGTCCGGAGTCACCGGCAATATCCCGAACAGCACGAATGCGGCTGCGAGGCGAATCGTCCCTTGGTCGATCAGGTTCTTCATATTCCGCTCTGTTAGTGAAACACCGGATTTCCCCCTGAGTTGCTCGGTTCCGTTCCGCTGACCGGGCCGGTTAGTACGAAGCTTGCACGCCGCCGGTCGAACGTTGTTGCATCCAAGGCATCAGCTTGCGCAGGCGTTTGCCGACTTTTTCGATTTCGTGATTCTGGCCGGCCTTGAGCAAGGCTTGGTATTGTTTGTAGCCGGACTGGTATTCCTGCACCCAACCCTTCGCGAATTTTCCGGACTGGATGTTTTTCAAGGCCCGCACCATGCGTTTTTTGACGCCGGCGTCGATGATCGTTGGCCCGACGGAAACGTCACCCCATTTAGCGGTTTCGGAAACGGAAAAACGCATGCCGCCGATGCCGGATTCGTTGATCAAATCGACAATCAGTTTGAGTTCGTGCAAGCATTCGAAATAAGCCATTTCGGGTTGATATCCCGCCTCGACCAGCACTTCGTATCCGGCCAGCACCAAGGCGGAGATTCCGCCGCACAGGACGGTTTGTTCGCCGAACAGATCGGTTTCAGTTTCTTCCCGGAAGGTCGTCTGGATGACGCCCGCCCGCGTGCCGCCGATGCCTTTGGCCCAAGCCAAGGCGGTTTTTTTGGCGTGGCGAGTCGGGTTTTGATGGACGGCGATCAGGCAGGGAACCCCTTTGCCTTCCACGTATTGCCGCCGGACGGTATGTCCCGGCCCCTTGGGCGCGACCAGAACGACATCGATTTCCGGTGGCGGGGTTACGGTTTCGAAATGGATCGAAAATCCGTGCGAGAACAGCAGGCATTTCCCTTGGCTCAGATTCGGTTGGATTTCGGTCTGATAAACGTCGGCTTGCTTGGTGTCCGGGAGGGCGACGAAAATCACGTCGGCCCGGCGCACGGCTTCGCCGGTGGGGTACACCTTGAACCCTTGTTGCTCGGCGGCGGCGATCGATTTGCTGCCTTCGTAGAGGCCGACGATAATTTGGCAACCGCTGTCCTTCAAATTGAGGGCATGGGCGTGTCCCTGGGAGCCGTACCCCAGCACGGCTAGCGTTTTTCCCTTGAAGACGGACAAGTCGCCGTCTTTGTCTCGGTAAACTTTAGCGGGCATAATGTTCGGTCGGTACGGGATCTCGGTTAGTTTCGGGACAGCGCGACTTTACCGGTTCGGCTCAGGGCAACAATGCCGAAATTGGTCATCAGACTAAGATACTTCTCGATCTTGCTTTCGTCACCGGTGATTTCCACGGTGATGGTCTGGGGTTGCACGTCCACGATCTTGCCCCGGAAAATATCGGTGATTTGCATGATTTCCGAGCGGGTCGACGAATCCACCTTGATTTTCGCCAGCACCAGTTCCCGGTCGACGTATTCGTGTTCGCGAAAGTCTTGAACCGCCAGCACTTCGGTCAACTTGTTGAGTTGTTTCACGATTTGCTCGAGGGTGGCGTCGTTGCCCCGGGTCACGATCGTCATCTGCGAGGTGTCTTCGCTTTGAGTGGGCGCGACGTTCAGGGTATCGATATTGTAGCCCCGCCCGCTGAACAGGCCGGCGATTCGCGTTAACACCCCGAATTTGTTTTCTACCAGTACCGAAATGGTATGTCGCATGGTTTAATGGCCGCCGATTGGCCCCGAACTCTTGCCGTCGGTTGAACGACGCGACTGGGGAGATTCCGGCGAATGCGGCGTATTCCGTCGAACGAAATCAGGGAGCAGGATAACGGCCGGCCGGGCTCTGGTCAACGGGATTCGTGAAGGAGCAGCCGGGCGGGGAAAACTCCCGGCCGGCACCGCGAAAGCCCGGCCAGGCTCCGAATCTGCGGAGAATGGCCGGGCGGCGGTTTGGAGAACTCGGAATAAAACGAACGTTAGTCGGGATCGACCATCAAGTATTTGCTATTTCCTCGGCGCCAGATTTTGAGCAGCAGGGGGCGATTGTCCGCGTTGCGACTCAATTCCCTGGCGTTCCGGACGGAATCGATCGGTTCGCGATCGAGGCTTTGAATGATGTCGCCTTCGCGAATGCCCGCCCGAAACGCTTTCGAGGAAGGTGCGATCCCGGTTACCAGCACGCCTTCAATTCGCCGGGGGATATGGAGGCTTCGCCGGTGGACGTCGTTGATATTCTCGATCGTGACGTCTTCGAGCAAATCGTGGCGCCAAACGGGATTGTCGTTCCACGGCCTGCTGCTCGAGGAGGATTCGTCCATGACTCCCAGGGACGCGTCGATATCGAGGTGCTGGCCGTCCCGGACGACGACCAACCCGACCGTTTGATCGGGCGAAGTCGCGATCTTGGCCCGGAATTCTCTCAGGTTTTTGATCGCCTTGCCGTTTAGGGAGACGATGACGTCGCCGTCTTTCAAGCCGGCTCGCTCGGCCGGAGAGTCGGCGAACACTTCGCCGATCAACACGCCGTCGGCGGTTTCCAGCTGGAAGTGTTTCGCCAGATCGGGACTGAGGTCTTGGATGGTGACCCCGAGAAATCCCCGCCGCACCTTGCCGTCGGCAACCAGGTCGTTCATGACGTGGCGTGCGATATTGATCGGGACGGCGAAGCCGATGCCGTTGTTTCCGCCGCTCCGGCTGACGATCAAGGTGTTGATGCCCATGAGCCGGCCGTCGGCGTCCACCAGCGCTCCCCCGGAATTGCCCGGATTGATGGCGGCGTCGGTTTGAATGAAATTATCGAGGTAGCGATTGTCGCGAAGGTCGTTGATCCCTCGGCCGATCGCGCTGACGATGCCCATGGTCACGGTCTTTCCGATGCCGAAGGGATTGCCGACGGCCAGGACCACATCGCCCATTTCCAAGGTGTCGCTGTCGCCCAACGTGATCGCCGGAAGTTCCTGGGCCTCGATTTTGAGCACGGCGATATCCGTCAGGGGGTCCGCCCCTACCAATACCGCCGGATAGGACTTGTCGCTATCGGCGAGTACGACCTCGATGCCGTCGGCCGACGCCACCACGTGGTTGTTGGTCAAGATATAGCCGTCTTCCGAAACGACGACGCCTGACCCGGTATTCCGAACGACGCGCTCCCGTTCTCCGAACGGTCCGAAATCGAAGCGGAAACTCGGAAAGTCGGGAGGAAAGAAAGGCTGCGGGATCCCAGGCATGGCGGCCTTGGTCTCGGTGTTGACGTACACCACGCTGGGCCTGACTTTTTTGACGGTGGCCGCGAAACTGTTGCGCCAAGCGCCGTCGCGCTCGATCGGCGTGTCGTCGATCCGGACTGCGGGAGCGGCAGACGATTGCGCATCGTTAATCTTATCCGCTAGCAGAGCTATCCCGTAAATGCCGCCGGCTAAGGCGCCGACGGTAAAACATAACAGAGCTTTTTTTCTGGCGTTCATTTGCTTGGTTTCTGAATGGTCAGCGGGGCGGCAGAAGAATCGACGAAGTAACCGATCCGGCACGGCCGGGTTCGTGCTGACCCGATCATTGATTTTGACCGCTGCCGGCTGGAAGCGTTGATTTTTTTTCGAAATTAAAGCGGGGATTCGGACGTTCCCAGGCCGTTGGCCGGTCCCGGAAAGGCTGCGGCAACCAAGGCGGCGAAGGAGACTGCCTAACCGGGAGCGGAGTTCCGAGCGGCGGCGGGCGGACGGGTTCGACTTTCGTGTCGCCGGCCGGACCCTGCCGCTCCGGGCCGAGCGATCCGGTGCCTTTCGCTCCGGGGCGCGGCAGCGTTCGGCAACTGTCCGTCGCGGTTCGGCAGCGGCCTTCAGTTCCAGGAGAGATCTTCCGGCGAGCGTGCCAGCAGGCGATGGTACCAATCCTTGGTTTCCAGGATGCACCGCCAGAGGTTGTCGGAGTCCGGGTCGAATACGAGGTCGATCGATGCCGGATGAACCAACCAGGAATTGGCGGCGAGTTCGACGTCCAGTTGCCCCGGATTCCAGCCGGCGTAGCCGGCAAATACCCGAACCTTGGTGTTTTGAGAGGTGTCCTCGGAAATCTCGACCAGTTTCTCGATGGAGTTTCCCACGTGCAAATTGCTCATGATGTCCTTCGAGGGCACGGCGTCTTCGCAGTGAAGGTAATTGAGGGAATTAGGTTTTACCGGCCCTCCCAGGTACAAGGTATGCTCCTTGAGCGCCGGGGGCGAATCGCCGAATATGAAGTTGCCGATGTTGCGTCGGGTCGATCGGTTCAGCACCAATCCAAAGGCGCCTTCTTCGTCGTGATGACAAATCAGGACGACGCTGCGGTGAAAGAAAGAACCTCGCAGTTTGCCTCCATCCAGGAGCAACTGACCCTGTAATGAATGATGAGGTTGGTTCATGACGCAGACTTGATGATCTAGTAACCGAAAAAACCGGGTAACGCGTGACGATTAGGGTTGGAGGGTTTCGGAAGATAAATTCTCAGGCTCGGAGATCAGTTCTTCGAGGACTTCCAAATCGATCGCTTCTTCCGGAGCCTCTTCGGAGGCCGTAGCTTCCTCTTCGACCGACCATTTGGCAAACAGGTGAGAGGCGCTGTCGTAGATGTATCGCAGTTGGGGATTTTCCTGGACCGTTTTCATTACCATCATGCTGCGTTCGTATTCCGGGTCCGGTTTTTCGAACGCCGCCTGGACCGTTTCCCGGTTGCCGTTGGCGTCTTTCATGTGCAGAAAATAGATATGGTACCGGACGCCTTCGACTTCCCGGATGATCTTGTCGATGCTTTCGAAAACCGCCGAATCGTCGTCGAATTCGTCGGCGTTTTCCGGAGGGGCGGGCCGATCCCCGAAATACTGCTCGACCATGCGATCGTATTCCTCCGGTTCCAGATGGGCGATTTTCTCCATCGACTGGTTGAGAGTCGCGAGTTCTTCTTCGGCGTTGGCGAGCAACGAGGGAACCGAGCTTTGGTTGGTCTGAAACGTTTCGTTGCTTTCGACCGCGGAAACCGAACGCGTGAGCCAATAGGCCTTGACCAACGGCCAGATGGACATGAGCAACGGGAGGGCGATGATGACGCACAGTATGTTGACGATCCAGAAAGTCCAGATGCCGATGCGCTTCCAGGTCCAACGCTTGGGTTTGGCGTTCGTCGGTTTGCCGGCCTTCGTGCTCACTGCTTTAACAGGAAAGGGATAGCGGATAATCCGGGGTGAGCTAGCCGGAGGTCTCTTGCCCGGTTCGACCCACGAAAAACGGGTTGTGTTCTAATTGTTCGTCCACCGTGGTCAAGGGGCCGTGCCCCGGACAGATCAGGGTGCCGGGAGGAAGCGAGAGGATTTGCTGGGCGATGCGGTTTTTAGCTAATTCGAAATGGTTCATGGCGCCGCCTATGGACCCGGCGAATATCGCGTCGCCGACCATGGCGACCGGAGCGGAAGGTTCGGGGAACCCTTCGACGACGAAGGTGATGCCGTCGGCCGTATGACCCGGAGTTTCGCGCCAAGTGACCGACAGGTCGCCGATTCGGAACCGGTCTTCCGGGGCGAGCGGTTTCCGGTCGGGGGCGTCGGCCTGACGGGCGTAGATCGGCGCTTGGCATCCGAGTTTCCGGAGTTCTTCCAGGGCGGCGATGTGATCGTTGTGGGCGTGGGTCAGGAAAATATACTTCAGGGAAAGATCGTGACGTTCCAGAATACGGGTGATTGGTTCGGCGATCCATCCGGTATCGAACAGCGCCGCTTGCTTGGTCGCTTCGTCCCAAACCAGATAACAATTGACCGACATGCCGCCGGTATCGCCTTCGACGACTTCGACGTGCGGCCATTGGGCGAGCGAAATATCCTGCGGTTCCCAACCGTCGGCGAGGCCTTGCAGCGAAGTGCCGTTCAGGTTCAGCAATTGCGCGACGGCCGCCAAATCGATGCCGTCGAGCGGGGTGCCTTCGAATTCGTACTGTTTGAGGCGGAAGGTGTCGACTTTCGCTGTGGAGGCGACCTTTTCGGCAGATATTTTCAATCCCTGGCGCGCCTTGCGAATTACGTCGCCGGCATGATCTTCAGTTGTCATCGGAAAATAACCTTAGAGTCAGGGAGTAAATATGTCCAGATTCCTTTACCTGAGGCGGGCCGTCGCCCTAAAGGTCGACGGTTTGGTCGCTGTATCGGCCGGAAGGAATCGTCGCGGTGCCCGATTCGTGGCGAACGAACCGGACTTGTCCCCGGCAGATGACGTTTTGGCTGAATGCCAAGTCGCCGGACACTTCCAGCCGTTCGCAGTCGACGAGCGAAGGAACGCCTTCGTTACAACGGTTTTCGAATTCCGAAAGCAGCCGAAAGAATCGAGGGTTCAGAATGACGACCGGAGGGCGGCCGTTGCGGCTCGGATCCAGCACGATGCGGTGACCGTCGCCGATGCGATAAGCGTTGGACCGGACCGCTAACAGATCGGAGGTCGTTTTAACCGGGGCGAAACGTGACCGGGGCACGGCGAGAGCGAGAGTCGAATCGAAACATTCGATGGCCGATCCCATGGCCGATTCCAGTTGCAACACTTCCGGGGTGGTCGAGTCGCCGGGGTCCAGGGTTTTACGGTTAGGAATGACCGGTAGGTCCAGCAACCCCGCTTTCCGTTCCAGGCAGGCATGCAACCGGTCCAGCCGGATCCAGAGATTGTTCGTGTTAAACCAGGCGTAACGTTCGGTGTTTTGAAATTGATCCTGTTCTTCCGGGGCGCATTGCGCCAGTTCCCTCAGGATCAGTTTTCCGTCCGATCGGCGACGTGCCAAGTGTCCTCCTTTCCGGTCGGCCGGCGTACGCCGGGCGGTTTCCATCATGAAATCGGCGCCCGAGGAGCTAAAGTATTCCAGCAGAGCGGGATCGGCCGTCGCTCCGAGATTGTCCGCATTGGAGACGAAGAGAAAACGGACGTTTCGTTCCAGCAACCGATCCAGAAGTCCGCTGCCTGCCAGAGAGGGATAGAGGTCGCCGTGTCCAGGAGGACACCATTCCAGAGCCGGGTCCGCCGGCCAAGCGACGGGCATCAGCGTTCGAGCGTCCAGTTTGGGAACCTGGTTTTGAACGAAATCGCTGAGGCCGTCGGGATTGACGAGTTTGGCATACCGTCGCAGCTGGCTTAGGGAGGCTTCCCGGGAATGAAAACTGTTCATCAGATAGAACAGGGGAGCGCGTGCGCCCCGGCGCAGGTCGAGAACCTGACGGGCGATCAGATCCAAGAAAGTGTTGCCCTCTTTGATGGGCAAGAGGGATTTGGGCGAGTCGAGTCCCATGCTGGTTCCCAGACCGCCGTTGAGTTTGACGATCGCCAATTGCTTGAGTAGGGTGTTCGGCTTGGTGGCAGGGGGAAGGTTGCCGGCATCCGGAAGCGAATCGACCGCTTGAATCTCGTGTTCCCGGATCCATCCCGAAGCGCCCGACCGGTATCGGGAAACCGCACGAAGAAACGCTCGAACCGAAAATTCCTCGATCCCTTGATCGCGGCACTTTCGATTTATCGTTCCGGCCAGGTGTTCTGCGGCGGCGAATTGGTCGGTGTTTTCACAATGATTCATCTTAAGGCTGTCACGATACTTGCCGATACGACTCCGTAGTTTGGCTCAGGATGCGCTTCGTTCTTCTGCTTGCGACACTGATTACAAGGCGTGGCCCAAGGATATTCCGGCGCCTAGCCCTACCGAGTAGACATAAAATTACATGGCAATGGCTTTTTTGCCTGCCTCAAAACCTGCCTTATACGCTGCTTCGTATACCTCGGCACACTTGGCGCCGTAGCCGTAGCGATGTCCCAAACTCGCTCCCGAAAGCTTCGTATAGCCATACCACATGATTTGATTTCCGGGTTCGGTATCATGCTTGCGACCGCGGTAGCCTCCCAGCTCGGCTACCAACCGAACCGCGTTGCCCAACTCATTCGGCAATTTCATCTTGAGTGCCAAGGCGTAGTGCTTTAGAAAACTCAGTTCCTCATCGCTGAACATTAATTTCGGATCGCAATCAGGCACTTGGCGACCCAAGAGCGTCATCACCATGATACGCCAAGCGATCACGGCATTGATCGCGATGGCTCGTTGTAATCTGCTGGCGGTACGGAACATCAAGTATTCGGCTTTGCATCCCGATTTGAGGACTCGAAAAAAATCCTCGATCCGCCAACGTTGATTATAAAACCTCACCATTTCGGCGGCTTTTTCGGCATCTTTGACTTCCACGCTAGTCAATAAGTACCACTGGAGGGGTTTTTCCTCTTCGGGCGGGTCGGTTTCCTCAACATGAACGGCGGAGAGCCGGACCGGATCGGCCTGGAGATATGTTTTCGTCGCGGGCAGCGTCACGTGACAGAACCGCAACACGCAGCGCGCCACTCGCTTCTTCCGCGTCGGTCGAGCTGCCTTGCGGCTGGATTTCGGGCGTTCCGTCAGACCGTCGACTTCCAGGCTCAAATGATCCGCGGGCCGTTGCCGTTTGATAGTGGCGAATAGTTTCGCTTCTTCAGGCTTTAATTTTCGGTCGTGTCGGGCTCGCACCAGTAGTTCCGTTCGAGGGCGTTGACGCTGAGCGTGAAATAATTCGAACAGGTCCGCCTCGCGATCGCACACCGAGATAACCTGCGTTCGGCGAGTCAGTTGACTCGCCGCGTCGGCGCAATCTTTCCAGCCAGCCAACCAACGTTGTGAGGCCAAGCGTTCTGATTGGGCGGCGACTTCGGGTGTCGGATCAAATCCCAAGCGCAACAGCCCCAAAGGCAGACCTTGATCGGTGACCGCCAAAGTAGCGTGAAGATGCAGGCCGAAGGCCTTGGCCTGGGTTTGATTCTGCCCGATAAGGCTTAAGTCTTCGCACCCGGGGCGAGTGGTGAAATTGAAATCGGTGCCGTCTTGAATCGCCAGCACCGTCTTTTGACCGCGCATGCGTCGCAGGCTGCGTTCCCGATGTGGCGCCAAGATGTTGGGCACCGTGACCTCCGAGGTCTCCGGTTGCTCAATCAAACGATAATAGCCGCAGATCGCCGCTTCGTCGCTCTGGTCGTTGGCATTGATGGCTCGCCCCGGATACTCCGCCAGCAGCGAAGCGCTTTTGATCAGTCGGGCTGTCAAGCGCTGATCCCCCAACCTGGCTTCTCCAAACTCATTCGCGGCCCATTCTTCTGAATTCAGTCCCGCTCCGATCGGCAGCGTGGCCGCCAGCTCAACCCGGGGAACTCCCAGGCGCCGGCGCCAATCGCGCCGCAAGGGTCTCACGAATATCCGCTTGACCGTTTTTTGGCGAAGGTTTTTTCGATCCTGCCGTCCTCGCCCGGCCGTCTTCCCGACCAAGATGAAATTAGCGGCCTTGAGACAGGTTCCTTGGTAACCCTCGTCCAGATAGGTTTCCACCAGCCAAGGTTCTTGATTGTAGCGGGTTTGGAATTCCTCGGGTAGCCGGCGCAGCAGAGTTCCTAGCAGGTGACTCGCCAGATTCCGGCAGCGGACCCTGGAGCGGATCAAGAATCGATTCAGGCAAACCATTCGATCAAGCTGAGCCTTTCGCACCGACTCCGACCAGGCTATCCAGTGATCCCGCGCCCGAACTTTCAAGGCCGCGGCGGCAAAGCCGGCGGCCCCCAAATAGCCATGCTCCGAATGGAACAGATAGCGCAGTTGCTGACCGGCGAAAGTCGCGATCCCCTGGGGATGCTCTCGAGCGATCAGGGTGTTCCAAATGGCTCGATCCTCCGAAGTTTCAACCCAGATAATATTGAGATTCCGAACGGCCTTCAACTTGTCCGGAACCGCTTCGGGTTCCGGAATCGCCTGAGCTAACAAGCGCGGCCCCGAGGACTTCACCGACGGCTGAGCGTCCGGCAATCGGATCTCCGGGTGGTTCGACGCCAACGTTCTCAGCACCTTCAAACAACCGGCGACCTGAAGCCGGCCACCTCGATTTCTAAAATCGAAAGTTTCGCAAACCCGGCGTCCGAAAGCATTCCGGCTCGTGAAAGTTTCAGCCGCTAAGAGGCCAATGATCCTTGATTGCGCCTCGGCGGTTTTCAAAACCAGATTGATGTTCCCTCGTTTCACACCCCGAAATTACTCGAAGTGAATCCCATTGTCCAGATCTTTTTTTATCTACACGGTAGGCCTAGCCGGCTCGGCAAGGAGGGAACAATACTCTTCGATAATCGCCGGGAATTCGAATTCTGCCGGTTGGTGCGGCCGCCGCAATCGTTTCGAAGTCGAAAGCGAAAGTCTGACGGCCGTTCGTATCGTGGCTTGTCGGTTTGTCAAACGAACCTAAGGAAGAGTTAGGCGGCGCATCGGAACTTTCGTTGCGCCGATCGCCGATCGCTGATGTTCCGATGCCGCGATTCGGTCGAATCGCAAGTTCAGTCGTCGATCGGTCGCTCATCATTATCGATATAAATGACGGTAGGTTCGAGCATTCGGTTACTGAGTCTCGCCGGTGGTAGCGCCGCTTCGTTTATTACTTCGAAGAACGGCCGGAAGCCGGGGCGTTTTTCGCATGGTTTTCGCTAGGATTCCTCGGGGCGGCGGGAACGATTTCCAAGGAATTGCTCGACTATTCGGAAAGACGGTCACGGCTGGATTCGCGCCTTAAAAACGAGTCGTCCCGAGCCTGTTTGTTCCGCAATGATTTCGTCGGTTACGATTCCGATTTAATCGGGAGCCGGGTCGGTAAAAGAAAGTAATTCGAAGACATTATCCGAGGTGGCGTCAAGCGTTTTCTCTGGGGAAATGATGCCGGCCTTGCAGTATTCCCGAGTACTTCAAGAGACGCGCAAGGCGCCCTTTTCTTAGGGAAATATATACTTAGCTATCCAAACCAGGGCGAAATCCCGGCGCCTTTTCGAATTTTCCCAGTTGTTTTGCCGCGATCGGCCTGTTCTGTGAGAAATCACTCGTCACCCCCTACATTCTCGTTAGATTGTTCCCGGATCGTAAGGGAATTGGGTAGCGTTATCCGCTTATCCGCAATTCGCTTGTGTCCTATTTGGTGGTGTAGGAGTGGATTCCCGGAGGCCCCAAAGGGACACAAGCAAAACGCGGCCGGCCCTCAATTCAAATCCGGCGTCGGAAACGGATAATCAACCCAGCGCGGCTAACGTTCGTTCTCGGAATCCCGATCTTTTCCGTCCCGTTTCGTTCCCCGCCGCGCCGGGCGTTCTGCGGTACCCGCTTCGAAAACGCGGCTTGCCGCAGCGGTTCCGCCGCCGGCGGAAATTTCCCTCACTTTGTCCGGGCGATCAATGAGCCAAGTCCGGAAACTCGGAATCGGACAAGTAAGCAATCCGTTTTCGTTCGACTGCAGTACGCCTCGGTGAATCATATGATTCAGAAATTCTTGCGGCGTTACCCCCTCGGGAAGTCCTTCGCATTCCGATTCCGCCCGGTGAGACGTTTCGTCGATAAAACGCAACACATGTCCCGGCGGAACGCCAATTTCCGGCATTGTTTTCAACACGTTCGAGACGAACCGATCAGAACATTCCAGTATCCAACTCTGCCGGTTCCGGTAACTTTGCTCGCGCCATGCGACGGCTTGTTCCGCCACCTCCTGATGATCCACCGTTGCCAACATCCCTTCGGTTTTAGCTAGTCCGCCAAATAACGCCGCCGTCTCCGTGCGCACATGCTGCGGCCAACCTTCCGACCGCTCAACGATGCCGTCCGCGATCTCCGCCAATTGCCCGGGATCATGAACCACCCGGCACATTTCGAACATTCGCTTTACGCAGGATTGCACTTCGCCGGCCGGCAACGCGCCGAGAGAATATATATTGTCGGTCGTCAGACGCGACATCCCGGCTTGACTCAACTTCTCGGCAGAGTCCGCTAGACCGGCGACTATTAAGACAAGCGGCAAGCCATGTTTGCCCTGATGAAGCATTTGAAGGCTGGCACCGTGTTTTTTGGTAACTTCTTGGATTTCGTCTACCAGTAAGCAAAGCGGGCGACGCCAGTGTTCGGGAGGTAACGTTTCTTTTAAAGCGGCCGAGGTAATTTCCGGCGGGGAGGTATCCTTCACGGCCGTGAATTTACCGGAAGCGATGCCGGGATTTCCGTCGGACAACGTTGCATTCTTGACGGCGCGATTACGAAACGCCTCCTCTTTTTCCGGATCGACTTTTTGACGATGGCCCGTGCCGTAGCCTCGCTGTTCGCCAATGTCTCCAACTCCAAATCCAGCGGTTGCGGAACGGGAACAGGCGAACCGGGATCGGCTCGACTCCAAAGTTCTTCAAGGTGTTCCAAAAGCGAAGACTTCCCGGCGCCCGGCGCTCCCTGGAACACGACTAGGTGCCCGCCCGTCTTCTTGCCGCCTTGGGAACGATGGAAGACGCGGCTGCAGTTCGCTTCCACGATTCCGATTTCCTCCTGCCGCCCCGAAAAAACCGGCGGATACTCCCGATCCCAAGGCCGGGCGAAGTCCTTTATCAATTCCAGATCCGGCTCGTCCGAATTTTTCTTACGTTTTGCCAATGGATAAATTTCGACTTCGTTTGCAATCTTACCGCCGGATCGACCGGCTCTCAATTCAAATCCGGCGGTGGTGCCGGAAAATCAACCCAACGCGGCTACCGTTCGCCCCCGTCCGCCCGATCCGACACTCCCCGGTTTTCTTGCAGTCCCGGCGTGCCGACACGTTCCGCCGGTTCTCCGGATTCCAGTGCGTACCGGATTGCCGTCTTCGAATCCCACGCCTTTTCTGCTTGCTCGATAAACCAAGTCCGGAAACCCGGAATCGGGCAAGTGAGCAGTCCGTGCCAATCTGGTTCGAAAACCCCCTGATGGGAAACGTAACGTTGCAAATGCTTCGAACTTATTTGGTGGAACGTGCCCTTATGAGCGCGTTTGAGCATAGACCAGGAACTCTCGATTCCGTTGGTGTGTGCCGGTCCTCTCACGTATTCGTTGTCTGAATGCGTGACGCTTTGATGCGGATTGGGGATGCCGTCATAGGCCGCGGCATCGTCGGTATAAACTATGGCACCCGCCGCTGCCGAGTCGGACACAAAGTCATGTAGCGATTCTTTGCCGGTGTCGGGAACGACCTTGGCGTGTATCTTGTTGGTTCCCCGGTCCTTCGCGCCGACAACGGCGACTTTGTCGACCGCCCCGTGGCCCGTTCCTGCCAATTTCTTCCGCTCGGCGTTTGTCATGTTGCGGCGTTTCCCTCCGATATAGGTTTCGTCAATCTCGATAGGTCCGGCGAACGGTAACTCCATCGCGCCGGGATTTCGCCCTGGTTTGGGTAGCTAAGTATATAATTCCCTTTCCTTGGACATGATAGTTACGGATAAACAATTCTCGCCCTTTCCCTCTTGACCGGGTAAAGCCGTCCTTCAGTTTCAAGCACTTGCACTGTTCGTCGGTTCGGTTGATCGGATAGTTCCAGGCCCGGTTCCGGACCTCGGAAACCCATTCGCAGTTTTTTCGAACTTCGGGGCGGTCGTCATAAGTCAACAGGAACAGGAGGCGTTTGGAATTGCGGCGAAGGCTCGCGGCAAGCCTGTTATGATCGGATACGTCGAATGTGCCGTTGTAGAATTTCTGCTGGTCTGCATTACCGTAGGGCGGATCGACCAAGGCAAAGCAGCCGACCGGCAGCGCGACGATCATGCCCTCGAAGTCCAATGACGTCAGTTGCGCGCTCAGCAATCTGTCCGATACGGTGTGCAGGTGCGGAGGCCAGATTTCAGGTCGCATCGAATACTTGCTGCCGTAGCCCCGGTAGCAGTTTTCATGACGCATGATGTCGGAGCAGGAGGTGCGGTTGAGATAGAACCATCGCAATGCTTGTTCCGATACGTTCTCCGGCTCGAATCGATGTTGTAGCAGTCATGCATCTGCTTGGTGCCCGGAATTTCGTCGGGAAGCCTGATCAGATCTTCACCGCGATCTCTGAGTTGCCGTAGCGTGTTGATTACTTCCTCGTCTCGGTCGTTCAGCAGGGACGACTTCGAGGGTTCCTTGGCAAAGAACACGCCGGCTCCGCCGCAGCACGGTCCGGGGTAGCCCGAAGGCGGCGGTAATTCGTCGAGGCCCAAACGACGGGCGTAGAACTTGCCGCCCGGATAGCGGCACGGTGAATCGGAACGATGTGAACGGGGCAGGGGATCAACAGGTTTCGTTCCCGCACTCATATCGCCAGGTCCTTGCTGCGTTTCCTTGATTCATGATGCCGCGGGCGAGATCGTTCGCAATTCTCAGGCGGCTACCGCTGTCGTCAGGGAATTCGGATGGTTTCGTGCTGAGGAATTGGGTGGCGGCCCCGGCGGTTCAGTTGTTGATTGCGAATCCGTTTTTTTCTGGCAAACTGTCGCCGCGCATGGCCAAAAAGACGGAGCAACTGGCAGGGAATGCCTGGATGGTCATCACGGCAGCCATTTTTTTGGTTCTGGGCGCCGGATACTGGTTCGTTTCGAGAGAACAGGTTTCCGGCCCGGCAGAGAATTCCCGGGAGTTCGTCGGCCTGGAAGCGGAAAAACAGGTGTACGCCCGATACGCCGGTTCCGCCAGTTGCCGGGAATGCCATCGGAAAATCTACGACGATTGGAGCCGCTCCAATCACGGTTTGGCCGAACGTTCCCTGGATTCGGCGATCGACGATACCGCTTTCCGGGAGCAACCTCCTTTCGTTCACGGCGGAATCGAAACGCAACCCCGGATCGTGGACGAGCGGTTGAGCCTGTTTACCTTGGGGTTCGACGACGAGGAACAGGCTTACGACGTGAGCCGGGTGATCGGGCACGAGCCGTTACGGCAATTTTTGGTGCCCCATAGCAACGGCAGATGGCAGGTGGTCGACGCCGCCTACGACCCGGAACGCTCCGATTGGTTCAGCGTCCATGGCGACGAAGACCGGCGTCCGGGCGAGTGGGGGCATTGGACGGGACGGGGCATGAACTGGAACAGCATGTGCGCGGCTTGCCACAACACCCGGTTGCGCAAAAACTACGATCCGGCGACCGATACCTATCGGACGACGATGGCGGAAATGTCGGTCGGTTGCGAAACCTGTCACGGGCCAATGAAAGATCATGTCGTTTGGCGGAAAGAATCGCCGGCCTCTCCGGCCGTCGATCCGGCAGTCGGCAAAATTCCGCCCGGACGCCGGTTGGATATCTGCGGCAGTTGCCATTCGCGCCGGGCCGAATTAACCGGGGATTTTTTTCCGGGAGAATCTTATTTCGATCATTACAACTTAACCGTTCCCGACGAGTCGGATCTATTCTTTCCCGACGGTCAAGTCTACGGCGAAAATTATGTTTTGACGTCGTTTATGAGCAGTCGGATGCACGCCGCTGGGGTGACTTGCCTGGACTGTCACGAGCCCCACACCAATCGAACTTTGCTTCCGGGCAACGAGCTCTGCCTGACCTGCCATAACGGTTCCCGGCCGGATAGTCCGACGATCCGGCCGACCGACCATTCCCATCATGCCGAGGGCAGCGCCGGCAACTTGTGCGTCAGTTGCCATATGCCGCAAACGACTTACATGCAACGCCATCCCCGGCGGGACCACGGTTTCACGATTCCGGACCCGTTGCTGACGCAGCGGTTGGGAATTCCCAACGCTTGCAATCGCTGCCATACCGACCGTTCGGTGCAGTGGGCGATCGACGCCGTCGACCGGAATTACGGGGAACGGATGGAGCGATATACCCGCAAGAGGACGGAATGGATCGCCGCCGCCCGGCAAGGGGACGATTCGGCGAAACAACCGTTGCTCGACCTGTTGGCGGGGCAGGACGTGCCGCTCTGGAAAGCTAGCTCGGTCCGGCTGCTGGCCGCTTGGCTCGGCGAGAACGAGGTCAGAACGGCGTTGATATCGGCCCTGGGGCATACCAACGATCTAGTGCGGGCGCACGCGGCGATCGCCGTGTCGCCGTTGGTGGACAACCGCCATCCCGAAACTCTCGGCTTGGTGACCGAACTGTTGGCCGACCCCGTTCGCAACGTGCGCATCAACGCCGCCTGGGCGTTGCGGCAACAACTCGAAATGGACAGTCTCGCGGGTCAGGAATTGTTGCATTATCTCGATCACAACGCCGATCAGCCTACCGGACAGATGCAACTCGGCGCTTTCGCCTTGTCTCGACAGCAATGGCAAGAGGCCTTGAATCATTACGGCAAGGCGGCCCAATGGGATCCTGGTTCGCCTCCCATCCGTCATGAACTGGCCATCGTGCATAGCCGAATGGGTAATCATCGGCAGGCGCTGGAGGAACTTCAAACCGCTTGCCGGCTCGCTCCGGAAGAGGCGGAATACCGTTATAAACTGGCGCTGGCCTGGAACGAATTGCGAAACGTCGAGCAGACGATCGTCGAATTGGAAGCGGCGGTGCGGTTGGAGCCCCGGCACGCGAGGGCCTGGTACAATTTGGGTTTGGCCCGGAACCAACAAAGTGATTTCGAAGGGGCCGTCGACGCCTTGATCCGGGGAGAATCGGCGGCTCCCGACGATCCGGATATCCCCTACGCCCGGGCGACCATTCTGCTACGGTTGGGACGTCACTTCGAAGCCAGGCAGGCCACCGGCCGGGCCTTGACCATTCGATCCGACTACGAACCGGCCCGGCAGCTGCTCGAAGCTTTGCCGCCCCAGTAATGTCGTCGCCCGCAGCGGTAATCCATGCGTAATCCCGTCATCGTCGCTTTAGACGTTCCGAACTTGAACCGGGCGCGTCGTTTGGTCGAGCTCTTGGCCGGCCGGGTCGGCGCGTTCAAGGTGGGGATGGAGTTGTTCACGGCCGCCGGTCCGGAGATGGTCGCCGCGATTCGGAGCCGGGGCGATTCCGTGTTTCTGGATCTTAAGTATCACGATATTCCGAATACCGTCGCCGGAGCGGTGAGAGCCGCCGTAGCGTTAGGGGTTCAGATGTTGACGGTCCATTTGCAGGGAGGGAGCGCTATGTTGCGAGCGGCCCTGGAAGCCGTTCAGGAAGCGGCGGAACCCTCGGGCGGCGAGCCGCCATTGGTGTTGGGGGTATCGGTGTTGACCGGTATGGACGAGCGGGATCTCGAGGAAATCGGCGTCGGTAATCCACTTCCCAACCAAGTCGACCGGTTGGTGGACTTAGGTTGGGAATGCGGCTTGCGAGGATTCGTCTGTTCCCCCCGGGAAGCGGGAGCGTTACGGCGCCGGCTTCCCGCCGGGGCCCGGTTGGTAACTCCGGGGATCCGAATGCCGGAAACCGACCAGGACGATCAAAAGCGCGTTACGAGTCCGGCCGAAGCGCTCCGGTCCGGAGCCGATTGGATCGTGGTCGGCCGTCCCGTCCATGCCGCTGCCGATCCTCTCGCGGCCCTGGAACGCATCCTCCGATCGATCCGCTAGGCTAGTTCTCCTCCGAGGAGTCGAACAGCTTGGACAGCTGAGCCAATTTGGAAATGAATTGGCCTTCCAACCGATTGGAAAAGCCGCGGCCTTCGCGATGGCGCAGCTGGCGATGCAACCGCCGGAAATTCCGTCGTTGCTTGCCGGCGACCTTGCGGTCCGTAGCGATCCGTTCCAGCACGTCTTTGGTGAAGGCCAAAGATTCCTGCTGCAGAATGCGGAGGGATTCATCCTCCTTCAGCAAATCCATCGCGACCCGGGGCATTTCGGTGACTTGCTGATCCTCGGTCTTCGCCTGGGGCGTTTTGACTTCCGGTTTGGGCTGCTCGGGAGCTTTCTTGGCGGGGGGCGGCTGTTTTTCTTTCCGGGGTTTGGGAGCCAGGCAAGTTTCCAGCACGTAGAGGACGATATTTTTGCCGTAACTGAATCGCTGATAAAGCGGCAATTCTTTTACGATGCTCTCCCCGACGAAGAACAGGGCGGTAGGAAGGTCGGAATCGGAGGATTCGAACATGACCGGGTCGGTTTCGACGGGCAGCACCAGATCTTTCGGGCGAGTTCCCTCGATGTCGGCCATCTGGTAGCTAAGAGTCCGACTGCTCGGTACGTTTTCCGCCTCTTCCGGCGGATATTCGAAGGAGAGCGTCAAAGCGGCTTTTTCCTCGTCCGAGGATTCGAGTTTGATCGATTCGGTCGCTACTCCCAGCGACGCGATTTCCCACGACAGGTAGACGAACGCGCTGGCGGCCGTCGAGATCAAGGGCGGTTCGTAGAATTGCCGTTGGACCTTGGCCAGGTTGTATTCCATTTGCAGATCAGAGTGCTCTTGGCTCCAAGGATCTTGATCCGTTCCCAGCGGGAGGATACCGGTAACCGAGAGATTTTCGAATTGGCCGACCAGAAAGGCTTCCGTGACGCGGGGCACCGAATACCAGCCGAAGGCGTGCCGGCCGTTGCCGCCCAGAATGCCGAGTTCCTTCAGCTGCGAGCGCACTTGCCGGTAGGCGGACATCAGGGGGCGCGTCGTGACTCGGGATTTGACCGGGGCCATTTCCGTGTCGTCTTCGCGCACTTCGAAAAGCTGGTTGCAATGGTACTGGGAGAGAGTTTCCAAGCGGGCAAGTTCTCGTTTCTCCAAGTTGATTTTCCGCGAGACGCGCGAGAGCAGGTGCAGAAATTCCCGGCCGCCTTCCTGATCGGGCAGATCGCTTCCGGCCAAGGTCACGAACTCCTCGGAAGGCAGATGGTGGAGCTCGGGAAAGGAATTGGGAGGTTTGTTGCCCAGGATCTGCTTGAGATTCAGGGGGCTCGGGGTGGACTCGGGATCGGCCAGGTATTTTTCGAATATCCGGGCGGATTTGGCCACTCCCAGCCGTTCGGTCGATTCCAGCCGATTCAAGACCGAAGCGCAATAAGCCTGCAGCACCGGCGATACGGTTGGAGGAGGTTGCGACGTGTTCGCCTCCGGTTCGCCGGGAGCGGGCGTTTCCAAGGCGAAGGCGCGTTGGACGGAATCGGCGGCGAGTTTGAACGGCTTCGACTCCCTGGTCAGCTGGCGCATTTCCTCTTTGAATTCGGTCGAAGCGTGGGTCAAGGCCAGCATGGAGAGTTCCTTGACGGATTCGGCGTCCTCATTGGACGGCTGGTCTTGCAACTTCTTGTCCAGCGCTTGCAAGTGATCGGTGAAGTCCTTGACGAAGGCTTGAATCCCGGACTCGCCGTTTTCCGAATTGGTGGTGGAGTAGGCCGCGGTTTCCTGCCCCTGATCCTGATTGGACCACAGCAATCCGCCCCGAGACTTAAAAAAACTGCGATCCAGTATTTTGGAGGGGAAGAGTTGCTGTTCCTGTTTTTTCGATTTCAACGAAGCGCTGTTGAACAAAAAAAACTGAGCCGTTTGCAGGTTGTCGTCGTCCAGCAATCCGCAACACAATTCGATGAGCTGGGAACCGAGTTGCCATCCGGTTTCGTCTTGAGTCAGGTCGGTCCCCGAATCGGCTTCTCCCTGGATTTGCAGGGCCGTTTTCCAAGATTGCCGGAGGGTCAAATTGCGGTCGAATTCCTGGTTTTCAGCCTCGGGTTTCGGCTCGGGTTGCTTCGCTGCTTCGTCCACGTAATCAGTCGGGGATGGTCGTTCGGTTAATAAAATTTATGGCGTCGGATCGATTCTACCGGCGCGGGCGCCGCACCGAAATTGATGATACGAATTCAGAGCGTCCGGAACAAGGCGTCAGGAAAGATTTGATCACGTCCAAAAACTGCGGGCCATCGTGCGTCAGAAGCGGGAATAAATTCAAGATTATTTCTTGGGGGAGAAGATAATTGTTGGCGCCCGGTTACCTTCAGGAATCCGGTTCGGGGTAGTGCAGCGTGATCTTTCCGATACCTTGAATTTCGTCGGCTTGCACGAGGCAAAACCGCGCCGGATCGCCGGTTCCGGGCACCGCGGCGAAGCCCATGAAGGCCGCCGGCGTGACGGAAAAACGCCGCCAGGAGAGTTGCCAGTCGACCGGTGCCCGGCGAGGGCCGTCAGGCCGTTCGGCCAGCATGAGGGCGGCCCGGCGCACGCCGTCATCCGGGGCCAGAGCGGAGCCGGCGAAATATTCGCTGCCCGGCTGCCGGACGATGCCGTCCTTTCCGACCTCTAGCGTGTCCGGCCAGAATCCGTAGCGGCCCGGCGCTGCCCCTGCAGCCGACATGGCGTCGGTGGTCAAATAGATCGAGTGCCGGGAACCGAGCGCTCGGTGCATGCCCCGGAAGGTGCGGGGCGGCAAGTGGATCCCGTCCGGGATCAAGCCGACGTACAGGCCTTGGCGGTCGCATACCGACCAAAACCAATTGTCGTGCCGCTCCCATAGCCGGGGACTGCCGTTGCCTAAGTGGGTGATCCCGGTCGCGCCGGCGGCGACGGCCCGGGCCAAATCCTCGGCGTCGGCCGCGCTGTGACCCAGGCTGAATCGAATCTCGCTGCGGCATCCTTCGCGGATGAAATCGAAGGCGCGGGGCCGTTCCGGAGCGACGGTCAGCAACAGCGGGTCCGGCCCGATGATCGCTCGCACGTCCTGTAAGTGTTGCGGCGCCGGGTCGATCAGGTGCCGGGCCGAATGCATTCCCCGGTAGCCGTCTTTTTCCGACAGAAACGGTCCTTCCAAATGCCATCCCCTGATAAAAGAACGCAAGGCGGCGCTCTTTCGGCGGAAGGCGGCCAAGCGGCGGAGTTTTTCCATCATGGCGTTCCAGTCGTCGGTGATCAGCGTGAGCAGGCAACCGCCGCAAGCGTGGCGTTTCAGGGCTTGCACGGCCGTTTCGAGTTCGGCGGGCGTCAGCGCCGGATTTTGGAAATCGATGCCTCCGAAGCCGTTGACTTGCAGGTCCAGCAACGGGGGCAGCAGCCAAGGGATCTCGGGAGCCGCAGGGCCTTCGAGCCGCTCCCGCTCCAAAACGATTCCTTGTTTCCACACGGTGCGGACGGGTTGCCCCGTTTGCGGATCCCGGGCCATAACGTCGCCTTCCCGCTCAGTGCGAAGGGTGGTTGGAGCCGGGCTCTGGGACATAAACGAATCTCGAACGGCAGAGGGGTCACGACGGAACGGGGGCAGGGTAACTCTTGGGCAAAGGCGTTAGCAAGTCCGAAGAAAAACCGGATCGGTCCCCGGGCGGCGCGGCACGGCAACGTTCGGCGACTAATCGTTGACCGAAGCGTAGAATTGAGGCACTATCCGCCTTTTTGATCGGAAACGATTGTCATTTGGCCTATGCCCAATATCAAGTCAGCGGAAAAGCGCGTTCGGAGTTCCGCCCGGAAAGCCCGGTTTAACCGAGCCGTTAAATCTCGGGTGGCAACTTTGGAGAAGCAGTTCAAACGCTTGGTCAAATCGAATCAGAAAGACGAAGCCCAGCCGTTGCTCTCGAAAGTCATTTCGGCCTACGACAAGGCCGCCAAGACCGGGGTCTGCCACCGGAACAAGGCCGATCACAAAAAATCCCGGCTGACTCAAACCTTCAACACCCTCGGTTAGTTAACCACCCGGATTTCCGGATCGCTTGGTGAGCAGCCAAATCGCCTGGTAGGGCGCCAACGGTATCGGACAGTCCGGCTTCGACCATTCGGTATCGGAGATGAGTTCCTGCGCCTGTTCCGTCGGGAAGTGGGGGCGAATATCGACCTCGACGGGGGAACGGGAGAAATTGAACAGGCAAAGCACTTGGTTCGACGAGGTCGGCGTGGTTCGAATCAGCGAAAAAATCCGGTCGTCCAAGGAGAGAATCGTCTGAGCGCCGTCGGGGTGGAAGGCGTCGCAACGCGCTCGATGCCGTAACGCCTTCAGGAGTCGAAAGAACAGGCGGTGGCGTTGCGTCTGCGGATTGCCCAGCTCTCGTTCGAGTTCTTCTTCGTTCCATTTTTTCCGGTTGATGCGGCGCGGCATGTTTGACGCTTCGGCTTCCTGATAGTCGTTCCGGGTAGCGGTCAGCACATGCAGGTAGACGCCGGGAATGCCTTTCAAGGCCAACGCCAGGTATTGGGAGCAAAGGAACCGGGCATCGCCCAGGCCCGAGCTCTCTCGGTCCTCCAACGCGGAAAACCAGGTGATGTTCATTTCGTAGACCTTCGAGGTTCCGTCGGCATCGGTGCGATAGGATAGTTTGCCGCCGCTTCGCTGTACGCTGTCGCACAGAAATTCGATTTCCTGCGGCGGCAACAAACCTTCCAACGGGCGGACGCCGATGCCGTCGTGCGAGGCGGTGAAATTGAAGAAAGTGGTCTCGGATTGCAGGTCGGGAAGGCTCCCGGCCCAAGAGGTCAGGTATTTCGCCGTGCCCTTGAGGAGCCCGTGCAAGAGCAACGGCGGCAAGGTGAATTGGTAGACCATATGGGCTTCGTCGCCTTGGCCGAAATAGGAAATATTTTCTTGGTGGGGCACGTTGGTCTCGGTCAGCAGCAGAACCGACGGCGCGACCAATTGGAGGATTTCCCGGAGCAACCGGATGATTTCGTGGGTTTCTTCGAGGTGAAGGCAGTTCGTGCCGACTTGTTTTTTCAGGAAGGCGACGGCGTCCAGCCGGACAATGCGCGCCCCATGGTCGATGTAGCCCAGGAGGATATCGAGCATCTCGAAAAAAACGTCGGGATTATCCCAGTTCAGATCGATTTGATCGGCCGAAAAAGTGGTCCAGACATGCTGTTGCCCCGACTTGGTGGCTATCGGCGTCAACAATGGACTGGTGCGGGGCCTGACGACCGCAGCCAAGTCGGTTTCCGGCGGCAACGTAATGAAGTAGTCGCGGTAGGGGAGGATGCAGTTGCAGAAATCCCGCATCCAAGAACTCTTGCGGGAAACGTGATTGAGCACCCAGTCGAACATCAGGTCGAAGTGGTTTTTCAGGGCGTGGATATCTTCCCAACCGCCTACCGCCGCATCCACTTTCCGGTAGTTGATTACCGAGAATCCGTCGTCGGACGACCAAGGGTAGAACGGCAACAGGTGCAAAGTGGAAAAGGCGCCCATCAGATGCCGGGTCGCGAAGTGGCGCAGGGTGTCCAGGGGCGCGGCGTGGGGCGACTTGATGGAATCGGCGTAAGTGATCAGCACCGCGTCCCGCTCGCTCCAGAGCGATTGAGGGGCGTCATTAGCGCTGCCGATGCCGTAGCGTCCCATCGTCATCAACAACCGGTCCAGGGTCAGTTCGACGTTCTGAGGATACAGTCGTCGGATCCGGGTGCGAAGCCGTTCGACGGCAGAGCGCGGCAAGGTCGAGTTCATGAAGGGGTGTGCCCGGGGCTTATGATGGCCCGAGAATAAGAAATCAACGACAAAGCGTCACGGGATTCTTCTTTCTCCTTCGATCGGAACCCCTTTAGATTAGAGACATGGCGGGGCGACTCTTTTTGCTGGACGGTATGGCGTTGATCTACCGAGCGCATTTTGCCTTCCTCAGGCGTCCGATCGTGACGACTGCCGGCCGGGACGTTTCGGCGTTGTTCGGTTTTACTAATCAACTGCTCAAGATTTTGGAAGAGCATGAGCCGACCCACCTCGCCGTAGCGATGGATACGGCCGAACCGACCGAACGCCACCGCCGGTATCAGCCCTACAAGGCGACTCGCGAAAAGATGCCGGAAGCCCTGAGCGTCGCGTTGCCGGAATTGGATCGGTTGTGCGAAGCATTTCGCATTCCGGTGATCCGGCTCCCGGGATTCGAAGCCGACGATATTGTAGGCACGCTCACCCGGCGCGCGGAAGCGGAGGGTTTTCTATCCTGGATGGTGACTTCGGACAAGGATTTCGCCCAGTTGGTCTCGGACTCGACTTTTCAACTCAAGCCGGGAAGGAAGGGGAACGACGATCAGGTCCTCAAGGTCGCTGAGGTGCTCGAGGAGTGGGGGATCGACCGGGTGGATCAGGTCAGGGACGTGTTAGGATTACAGGGCGATGCTTCGGACAATATTCCCGGAGTGAAGGGAATCGGTCCCAAGAGCGCCAAACAGCTGGTGTCGCAGTACGGCAACCTGGAATCGCTTTACGAGAATCTGGATCAACTCAAGGGGAAGCAAAAGGAGCGGCTCGTCGAACAGCGGGAAATGGCGGCGCTTTCCAAGTGGCTGGTGACGATCGATCGGAACGTTCCGTGGGAAGGGTCTTTGGCCGATTTGATTTGCCGGGAGCGGGACGAAGCCGGGTTGCAAGCGATCTGCCAGGAATTCGAATTCAATTCGATCGGCCGCCGTTTGTTCGGTCCGGATTTTCAAGCCGGCCGAGGGGCAACTCGATCGGCCGCCGACCAGAAAATTCGAACCATCGAAGACGTAGCGCACCACTACGTATGCGTGGACACGGAAGCGGCCCGGCGGGAATTGGCGGAGGAACTCGGCCGGCAAAAAGCCTTTTGCTTCGATCTGGAAACGACGGGACTGGACGTCAAAACGGCCAGGATCGTCGGGATCGCTTTTTCCTTCGAGGCCCATCGGGCCTGTTACGTGCCGACTTGGGATTACGACGATCGGGAAGGGCGGCCCGCGGCCGAACGCGAACGCGAAACGCTGGACGTGTTCCGCGGACTCCTGGAGCATCCCGAGATCGTCAAAATCGGCCATAATTTGAAATTCGATCTCGGCGTTCTGCGGTGGCACGGCGTGCGGGTCGGAGGCCCGCTTCACGATACCATGTTGATGCATTGCCTGCTCGAGACCGAACTGCGTCACGGCATGGATTATCTGGCGGAAATGTATCTTCGTTACCGGCCGATTCCGCTCGCTTCCATGATCGGCGAGCGAGGCCGGGAGCAAAAGGATCTGTTGGAAATATCCTTGACCGACTTGACCGATTACGCGGCCGAAGACGCCGACGTGACTTGGCAATTGCACCGCATATTGTTGCCGAAACTGGAAAAGTCCGAGCAGCAAAAAGTTTATTTCGAGATCGAGGAACCGTTGATTCGCGTGTTGACCGAAATGGAGTACGAAGGGATCCGGATCGATGTCGCCGTGCTGCGTAATTTTTCGGCGGATTTGGGCGAGCGCCTGACGGAATTGGATCGGAAGATCTTCCGGTTGGCCGGCGAGGAATTCAATCTCAATTCGCCGCGTCAACTGGGAGAAATCCTGTTCGAGAAACTCAAACTCGTGAATAAACCGAAGAAGACCAAGACGGGGCAATACGCGACCAACGAACAGGTCTTGAAGGCAATCGAAGCGAAGCACGAAATCGTGGCGACCATCCTCGAGTGGCGCTCGGTCGTGAAATTGAAATCGACTTATGCCGATTCTCTGCCGGAGGAAGTGTTCGAACCCAGCGGTCGAGTTCACACCACCTACCACCAGCTGGCCACGGCTACCGGCCGGTTGAATTCCCAGAAACCTAATCTGCAGAATATCCCGGTCCGGAGCGAGTTGGGACAGGAAATCCGGCGGGCCTTCGTGCCTCGGGGAGAGGGTTACCGCCTGATGTCCTCGGATTATTCCCAAATCGAATTGCGCATCCTGGCGGCGATGAGCAAGGACGAAGCGATGCAGAAAACCCTGCGGGAAGGGCAGGACATTCACCGGTCGACCGCGGCGCGGATTTTTGAAGTGGTTCCGGAGTTGGTGACCGACGAGATGCGCCGCCAGGCCAAGACGGTTGTGTTCGGTATCGTGTACGGCGTTTCGGCGTTCGGGCTTTCCCAACGGCTCGGAATTTCCCGGCGGGAGGCGGCGAAGATTATCGAGCAGTTTTTCGCCGGGTTTCCGGGAATCAGAACGTTTATCGATGGGACGGTCGAACTCGCCCGCAGCCGGCTCTACGTCGAAACCATGATGGGACGGCGGCGGTATATCAGAGACATCAATACCCGAAACGCGACGACTCGGGCCATGGCCGAACGCAACGCCGTCAATACCGTGATCCAGGGGACGGCCGCGGATTTGATCAAGATCGCCATGAGCCGGATCGGCACGAGTCTGGAGCGGCAAAACCTGCGGACCCGGCTCCTGTTGCAAGTGCACGACGAACTGGTCTTCGACTTGTGGCTCGAGGAAGAAGCGGAAGTCAAAGAACTGGTAAGAGAAAAAATGACGAACGCCATTCCGCTACCGGTTCCTCTGGAAGTGAGCGTCGGCACGGGGCCGGATTGGTTGGAGGCTCATTGAAGCGAAGGGGTTCCGAGCGCATCGCGGCGGTATCGCAGGCGGACGGCGTTGCCGACTACCACCAGATCCGAACAGCCCATGGCCGCCGCGCAGAGCAAGGGGTGTAAAAAACCCAACGCCGCCAGCGGGATGCCGACCGCATTGTAAAAAAAGGCCCAGAACAAGTTTTGCCGAATCGTGCGCAAGGTCGCTTGAGCCAGGCGGATGGCTTGGGGAATGGCCGGAATATCCGAGCGCAACAGAATGATATCGGCGGACTCCCGGGCCAGGTCGGACGCGGAACTGACGGCGATGCCCAAGTCGGCTTGTTCCAGGGCCGGGGCGTCATTGATGCCGTCGCCCACGAAACAGATTTTTTCGCCGCGCCGCTGGCGTTCGAGAACGTATTGGGCTTTTCGCTCCGGAGGGACTTCGGCGAGAATGGTGTCCAGCTCCAATTTCCGGCCCACGAATTCCGCGGTCGCCCGCCGGTCGCCGCTGGCCAGGGTGAGCGAATAACCCATCGATTTCAGCTGCGAGATCATTTTCCGGGCCTCGGGTTTGATTTGGTCGTTGAGCACGACGACGGCGATTAACCCCCGGGGGCCGGCCGCGGCGATAATGATCGCTCCGGTATCGGCGGACGTACTGATTAACTCGTCGACCGGACGGCAATCGATTCCCAGTTCCGCCAGCCAAGGCAGGGCTCCGAGTCGGTAAATTATTTTCGCTTCGCCGTCTTCCGCCGATCGGACGGCTTCGACGCCTTTGCCGGGAAGTTCTTTCCAATCGAGCCAGGCGACCGGTTCTTTAGCGGAGGGATCGAGATAGTTGGCCAAGGCTTGACTGAGGGGATGCCGGGAGGGGGCGGCGAGCGCGGCCAGCAAGTCGTTCGGAGCTGGTTCTGCCGTGTTGAGGTGGTGTAGCGCGATCACTTCGGGTTGGCCTCGAGTCAAGGTGCCGGTTTTGTCGAATACGATTCGATCGAGGTAGCCGGACCGTTCCATGGCTCTGCCGTCCCGAAAGAGGATGCCTCGTTGCGCGGCGGCATTCGTCCCGGCCATGACGGCGATCGGCGTGGCCAAGCCCATGGCGCAAGGACAGGCGACGATCAGCACGGCGATCAGATAGACCACGCCCGCGGCGACCGGTGACGAAGGAATCGCTAGATTCCAGAGCCAGGGCGCGAGCAGGCCGTGGAGCGCGGCGGTTTCCTCGGGAAACAACGACCAGCTCAGAAAGGTGGTCAAAGCGACGACCAAGACCGCCGGCACGAAGACGCTGCAGATCCGATCCGCCAGCCGTTGAATGTCGGCGCGACTGTTTTTGGCGCGTTCGACCGTAGCGATGATGCGCGCCAGCGCCGTGTCGTCGCCCGTGCCGGTGACCACGGCGGTCAGCGTTCCCGATTGGTTGAGCGTGCCGGCATGGACCGGTTGACCGGCTTTTTTTTCGACCGGCACCGGTTCGCCCGTGAGCATGGATTCGTCGCAACTGGAAGCGCCGTCGAGGACTCGAGCGTCGACCGGAACCCGTTCTCCCGGAGCCAGCCGGATCCGCGACCCCGGAACCAAAGAAGCGACGGGCACGCGTTCGGCCGTTCCGTTGTCCCGTAGCAGGGAGGCTTTTTCCGGGGCCATTGCCATCAGGGTTTCGACGACTCGGGATACCTGGCGGCTTACCCGGCCTTCGATGTGATGCCCTAAACTGATCAAGGCCACAATCCCGACGGCTTCCATGAAATAGAGCGGTTGCTCCGTTCCCGAAACCAGCACGAATGCGCTGTACCCTAACGCGGCCGTGGACCCCAGGCTGACCAAGGTGTCCATGTTCGATTTGCCCTGTTTGAGTTGCCGCCAGGCGCTGAGATAGAAGTGTCGGCCGCAAGCCGTCTGGACGAATAGAGCGAGTCCGAACGACAGCCACCCGAACCAAGCCTGACGGTGCCAACCCAAGAGCCATTCGGAAAGCATCAGAAACGCCAGAACGGTTAAAGCCGCAATGACCCGGTAGCGATCGAAAAAATTTGCTCCTGCCGGAGATTCCGGTTCGCCTGATTTCCTAACGATGGAAGACGCTCGGTAACCGGCGTCGGCGACGGCCCGAAAGATTTGAAGTTCGAGTTCCTCTCTGGGGCGCCGGCTTTTCACGGTGGCGGTGCCGGAGGCTAAATCGATGCGGATATATCCGATATCTTCTACCGCGGCGATGGCTTGCCGAACTTGATTGGCGCAATTCTCGCACGTCATTCCCTCGATGCGGAATCGACGGTCGATTTCTGCGGGGATCTCGGGATTAACCGGGACGGTCGTTTGATCGGGCGAAGTCACGTCGAATCAGAATACCCACTCGGCGGCTCCCGTAAAACAGGAATGCTCGTTATGGCGGGCTTCGCCGGTCTCGAAGTGGAACGATCAAGCGGGGTAATCGGCAATAGGCAAATAAAGTGCCGGCAGCGAAACGGACACCGTGTCACTGCCGGCACGAAAATTATCCCGGAGGGCCGGGGGCGTTGGTCTCGGGACTGGCCGTTATTCCCGCACCTTCATCATGCCCCGCATCAGGATATGATGGCCAGGAAACGTGCACACGTAAGGGTAGTCGCCCGCTTTTTCGGGAGCGGTGAAGCTTACGGTCTCCTCTTCGCCATGGTCGATCATGGTGCTGGCGGCCAGAATGTGGGGACTGTCCGGCACGAATTGTTTTTCGAACCCTTGTGGTCCTAACAACACGGCTTCCCGGGCGATTTCGTCGGCTTTGCCCGGAGCGACGAAGACGATGTTGTGAGGCATGAAGTCGGCGTTGGACAGCAGCACCCGGATTTTCTTGCCGGCCTTGACGGTGAATTCCTTGAAGTCGTACTGCATCCGTTCGGGTATGGTGCCGATGCGCACAACGGTCTCTTCGTCGGTGTCGGCGATAATCCCCGAGGGTTCGCTCGGCGTGAATTCGGTTTGCACGACGGGTTGGACGGAAGAGGCAGGAACGTTGTACCAGAAATGCTGCACGGTGCCGGCGGCCACGCGGGCGTGCGGTTCCGGGCTCTTGAGCAATTGGGTCAACAGTTGCGGATTGCGGACGTCATGTTGCTGATGCAGCCACAGGGCTTCCAACAGGTGGTGCGCGTCCTCCTTCTTGTTCGGATCGAATTGCTTGATCCATTTTTGGCAGGCGGCGATTACCTTCTTCGAATCGCGGCCGCTCAGTTCGATCCGGGTTCGATAGCGGATGCCGTTAACCGGATGTTTCAGATTATCCAGCAGTTGACCGAGGGAAGCCCCGGCGATGGGCACGGGTTGCTGCAGCAATCTTCCGATGGCGACCATGCGGTAGATGCGGCCGCGGAGGTGGTCGCGGTTAGGGTCGCGAATATTGTGCTGCATGTGGCCGATGATGACGTTTTGCCAATCGGCGATGTAGAGGGCGCCGTCCTCGCCGAATTCGATATCGGTCGGCCGGAAATTCCGGTCGCTGCTGACGAGCAAGTCTTGCTTGGGTTCGCCCCAGACTTCGCCGGTGTAGGGGTTGCGTTCCAACGAGTATTGCTTGATGCCCAAAAATCCGATGGTGTTCAGAATGAGAAAATCTCCCTGCATGGACTCGGGAAAGTGACTGCTGGAAACGACGCCGTTGGCGGGTACCGGCCGCACCTGTTTTTTCAGCAGTTCGCGCATGCGGAATCCCGTGCCGTGAGGGACGACTTGCTTGGCGTTACCCGAAGTGCCGTCGTTCGCGTAGTGGTATCCCCAGTAATCGAAACTGATGCCGTGGGGATTGGGACTGTTGCCGGCGTGAAAGGAAATCGTGTGCCGGCGGGGATTGAAGCGGTACATGCCGGAGGCGCCGGTGTTCAGCGGTTCGCTCCAGGGAGTTTCCATATGGTTGACCAGAAAGATGCCGCTTTGCCAGTAGAGGCCGCCGTCGGGACCGTAGACGAATGCGTTGGCCGCATGGTGGGTGTCGGCTGAACCGATGCCGTTCACGTAACGGATTTCGACGTCGGCCACGTCGTCGCCATCGGTGTCCTTGAGAAACAGGATATCGGGTTGCGAAGCCACCAAGACGCCGCCGTTCCAAAATTCGAGCGCACTCGGGTTGTGGACTTTGGCGAAGGTGATGGCGCGGTCGGCGACGCCGTCCCGGTTCTCGTCGGGGAGAATCAGGATGCGATCGTTCATCTCCTTGAGCGGTTCCCATTTCGGATAGGTCGCCCAAGCGGCGACCCACAGGCGGCCCCGGGGATCCACGGCTGTTTGGACCGGGTTGATTAATTCCGGGAACATCTGTTCGTCGGCGAACAGATTGAGCGCGAACCCTTCCGGAACCTGTAATTTGGAGATGGCTTCCTGCCCGCTCAGGTATTTGAGCGAACCTTCCTTGTTGGGATTGGAACTGCGGCTTCCGCCGCCGACGTTGGAGATCACTTCGATGGGAGGAGGGACATTGGAGTCGTCGACTTCGATGTCTTGGCCCTTGCTCAGGGCCCAAATCCGGCGGTCCCGGTTGGCGGTCATGATATCGAGCATCACCAGTTCGTGTTGAAGCACTTCGAAATTGGTCTGCTCGTTGACGAATTTCAGGCCGGAACGACCGCCCCAGACGTCGTTGCCGTCGGTTGCCCGGTAGCGATTGAACCAATGCCAGTTTTTGTCGATGACCGCCGAGCGCAGGGGAGCAAGTTTTTCGTCGAAGGCGACATCGGTCCCCGTCAGCGCCGAAGCGATGGCTTCGCCTATCAGGCGGTTGCCGTGTTCGTTGAGATGGATGCCGTTAAGAGTGAGTGGCTCTTCGGAAGCGTCGTACAATCGTTTCGAGATACTGAAGAGATCGACGAAGGTGACGACTTTGTCCCGAGCGATCTTTTCGATGGCCTCGCGGTACCGTTGCAATTCGGGATTGCGTTGGGTGCCGTCGGGCAGGTTGGGATCCCCGAAATTTTCGTGGGCGATGGGGGAAAAGAGAACGAAACGAGGGGCGTTTTTGCCGTTCGGACGCAACTCGCGATATTCGTCGATGACGCTTTCGAGATCGCTCTGGAACGTCGCGAGCCCTTCTTCGCCTTTCCACGATTCGTTGGCGCCGAAAAACATGAAGATTACGTCGGCTCGGCAATGCTTCAGATAGTCTTGGGGCGACGTGAATCCCCGGTTGCGGGGACGTTTAGCGACCTGATCGCCGGGGAAGGCGAGATTGCGAAAGACCAGGCTGTGGTTTTTGAGCCGGCCTTGGAGAAATGTCTCCAGCCAACCATGGTGCTGCATGCGCTCGGCCGTCGAGTTGCCCAAGAGGCAAATCCGGTCGCCCGGCAGGAATTCGAAAGCGGCGGCTTGGCCCGAGGTCGGCGACAACAAGTGGATTATCGTGACGAGGAAACAGCACATACCGAGCGATTTAAAAGGGTATTTCATGGGCGAGATTCCGCATTAACTGGACCTGCGGGGAAATTGTCGATTCAAATTTTCGTCCGCTCCGTCTTAAATCTTCCGGATCAACGAGAGGCCTCGGCGCAGCAATCGTTGCGCTTGTTCGTTCGTTTTGGCTTCGGCGTAGACGCGCAGCACGGGTTCGGTGCCTGAACCGCGCAGCATCAACCAGGTTCCGTCGCGCGCCACGTATTTGACGCCGTCGAAAGTCTTGACGTCGACGACCGGAGATTCGATCAGTTTTTTCGGCGGGTGAGCGGCGCAGTAACGCATCAATTCCTCTCGTTTTTCCAAAGGAAAGTGCCGGTCCGAGCGAGCGTAGCAATGAGCGCCATAGGTTTCTTCCAGGTCGGCGAGCAGGGCGTTGAGCCCTTTTTTTTCCACGGCCAACATTTCCAAAAGCAGCAATCCCGCGAGAATGCCATCCCGTTCCGGAAGGTGTTCGGGAAAGCCGATCCCTCCGCTCTCCTCGAAACCAAGCAGGACGTTCCCTTGGAGCATTTCGGCGCAGATATATTTGAATCCCACTCCCGTTTCCAACAGCTCCAGTCCGTAATCCTGGCACATGCGGTCCACCATGGAAGTCGTGGTCAGGGCCTTGATAACTCGGCCTTTCGCTTGGTGATTGACCACTCGGTGGCGCAAGAGCAGGCAGATGATCTGATGAGTGGTCAGGGCGTTTCCCCGTCCGTCCATGCCTCCGATCCGATCGGCATCGCCGTCGGTCACCAGGCAGAAGTCGTGGGGATGTTTTCGGAGATAAGCTTGGCTGGATCCGTAATTGGACGGGATCGGTTCCGGATTGATGCCGCCGAAGCCGGGATTGTGTTCGCTTCTCAAGGTCGTGCAACGGCAGTTGGTGTCGTTCAGCAGGTGATCGAAGTAACCGGCCCCGACGCCGTAAAGGGCGTCATGAGCGAATCGCAGGCCGGAACGGGCGATGGTTTCGAAATCGACGAGCTGCGTCAGCGATTTCAGGTAGGATTGGGAAAGATCCTTGACGCGGACGTTGCGAACGGAATCCTGGGTCGAAGGTTTGACCGCTGTCCGGTAGAGCTGGCCCTCTACTTTCCGGCACAGAGTTGTATCCGCCGAACCCCCGAAATGGGTTTTGATCTTGAACCCGTTGAATGCCGGAGGATTGTGGCTGGCGGTAATCATGACGCCGCCAATGGCGTTGACGGCTTTGACCTGGTAAGAAACGACGGGCGTCGGAACGGCCTCGTGGGAAAGAATGGTTTCGAATCCGTTCGCCGCGAAGATTTCCGCCGTTCGTCGGGCGAACTCAGGGGAAAGGAAGCGCCGGTCGTAGCCGACGACCACCCTTTTTTTAGTCTTGGGGATACGTTGCCGTTTCCAGACGTTTGCGGTTGCTTGGGCGATCTGTTCCAGATTTTCGAAGGTAAAATCTTCGGCTATGATCGCCCGCCAACCGTCGGTGCCAAACTGAATATTGCCCATGGAAGTTGGAGTCGTCGTCGATTCAGTGGCCTGGTTCCATTCGCACGCTGACCATTCTGGGGGCGATGCGACTCAATTCGTTACCTTTCCTGTCGAAAACGATGGCCAGTAACCGATGGCCTCCGGGAGGGGCGTAGTCGACCGGCCATTGGGCCGAGGCTCGCTGAAAGGAGCCATACTTCGAGAAGGAACTGATTTTGCCGATCGCCTCCAATAGCGTAGCTCCTGACAGGTCGTCGACTCGGAATAAAACTTGTCCGATTTGGTCGGCGTGATTGGGAGGAAGCGCCAGAGTCGCGGTGACCATGGGTTTAGTCTTTTGGGTCCAGGCCGTATCGCAACGGAGCGGCATCATCACGGGCCCGCAATTTAGCCAGTGGGACGGGGAAAGGGATTCGACCAACTGCACCGGGGCCAAGCTGGCCGGTTGCTGAACGGACAGTGGACTACCATAGATGAAATCACGGTCGATCCGGGGTCCGCCGTCGCTGAAGCACAATTCGGAATCGATCCCGATCACCGCCCCGGATTTCGGATGAAAGTCCGGAAAATTAGCCCAAGGCAGTTTGAATTCGATGTCCAGTCCCACCGGCGTCCGTTTGGCGGCGACTTCGACGCCGATCTGGGGAATGGCGTCCAGATAACCCGGACGAAGGCAGAATCGCGGTTGCACTTCAGTGCCTTTGAGACCGACCCAGTAGCAGTGGACCGAACCCTTTCTCCAGGTCTTTCCCCGAAAGTCGTCGCCTCGGCGGGTATCGAAATACCATTCGACGCCGTCGCCTTCCCAGAGGCGGTTGTCCGGGGCATGGTTGGCCGGCGAGGCGTCCAAAGTGCGTAGCGCGGCGTAAAAGGCCGTGTCGTCCCACAGGTAGAAGAATTGAGCCGCCCGGTTCTCAGGATCGGCATGAAAGTATCCCATAGGGGTCGCGAACGCCTGGGCGAACTCGGTCAGATCGCCATCGATCGTGACTTTACCTGGGGCGAGAGTAGCCAAGCCTCGGACCCCGGGATGAAGCGCCGGAGGCGGCGTAGCCGGTAACTCTTCGATTTCGATGTTGCGATACCAAACCTCTCCGGGAGGGCCGGAATGTATCTGCAGGGCGATAAGTCCTTTCTGAAGTATGGAAGGATCCGGCTCCCGGTACCGGACAGTTTGATACCCGTTGATCCAAAGGCTGATCTCGTTGCCTTGGCATCGGATCCGGTAGTCGTTCCATTCGAACCGGTTTAGGATTTCGTCCTGTTTATCGGATCGGGCCAGCATGGTCCGACGGCGGGATTCGTCGTAGAGAAAACCGCAGTAACCGGGGCCGAGATCGGCTTGATAGCCGATCATTTCGTGGTTGTCGGGGATGCGTTGGCTTCGAATTTGAATTCCGGCGTTGGTCGCCTTTCCGACCAATTTGAACTGCAAGCGCAATTCGAAATTATCGTATTCCTTGCGGGTAGAGAGGAATTCGTTTCGGGGAGTCGGCTCGTGGAGCATTCCCCCGACGATAGCCCCGTCCACGATTCGGAAGTACCGGTGGTTGCCGTGCCAACCGTCAAAGGTTTCCCCGTCGAATAGCCGCTCGCTGCCGACGACAGAACTCGCCCAAAGCACTGAAGCGGCGATTCCGAGTAGCCAATTCGCTCTGGCAAGGATATTCATGGCGCCGATGATCGGTTTGTTTCAGGCGATTTTCAAGAACTAATACTGAAGTTAAAAATACAAAATTCAGGCGGTCGACATTAGGGCTTGATGGGATTAGTGGTAGCTCTCCGTTGCACTCGGTGGTAGTCGATTCGATTTCGTCGTTTGTCGGCAAATGTCTACGAAGCGAAATTGGAGCAGGCACCTGATCACAGGATTTTTGGGTGATGCCGTTAGGGAAGAACAAACCAGGTTTAATCTCGACGATTTGCCCACCGTCAGCACTGTTTTCGAGCGAATTCGTACCGAAAGCAGGGATCAATCTGAAAAAGGGCGTTGGTTCGAGCAGTTGTTCCTGCAATCCATGACTATTCAAATTTATCGTTACCAATGACCGGAACACTCCGTTAGCCATTTAGTTGTTCGGTAGCACTCCCGATATAAAATAAGAGATGAGTTGCAAATTGTGGAAGATCAAAGAATCGCTTCGATTGATATCAACATGGGGAAGCTCCGTTAGAAGTCTGCCGGGTAGGGGGAGGGGCGGCTATGACGACCGAGGTAGGAGCTAAGGCGAACCGGGTTCGGAAAATGGTATAAGCCTTGCGGATACCGGTGACGGCGAAAATGCGTTTGGTCTGGAATGAGGCTAATTTGCCCGCTCCAGACTTGTCGCGGGCTCAAGAAGATGCGGGTATCGCTGCCATTATTGGGCATGATCGCACCAAAGAACAAGGGTTCGAAAGAAAAGTGAGCCTGACGGGCATTGAAGCGGTAGTCTCGGCCGTTTCAACCGTCTCGGTGTTCGGAAACGGCAACGTAACGACTCCGGTGGCCGACGGAGTAATGATCGATCGCACCGGTTGCCAGAGAGTGAGTTCGGCCGGGACACCTTTTATAATCCCTAAATATTCTGCAATACCCGGGCATTTTTGGATTCCGGAGCGTTAGAGCCGGAGCCGTCGTTTCCAGAACGGGTCCGGCTCATGCGCCGGCATCATGATTACATAATCGAAATAATCTCATTCATCAGATTTCAAGATCACTGTTAACACAATGCGAAAAGTCTTCATAAGAATATCGAATACTAACAACTGGCCCGGCCCTTTTTTTATGATTTTATAACACTTGACCATATTTTGGTAGCTTGTGCCCTCCTCGGAATCAAGTAATTGATTGATAGACTTCAAAACATCTATGCTGTGTGTCGTGGCAATTATCTAAATCTTATTTCGATTGACGAGATTCAATAGAATTGATAAAAAATATTTTAAAATATCGAAATGCAGACCATAATCGATTTCGTCTATTAATAGAATTGAGTTGTTATTCATGATACATGACGAAATAATATTCATGGCATGACACAAACCACTTCCGAGCGCGCTTGCCGAAATTATTCTGTCCAGCCCAATATCGACAAACACTTCGTTTCCCTTTGTTACTACGCGAGTTACTTTAAAATTGATTTGATTCGAACATTTTATCAGTTCAGCATCGCGCTGCTTAACTAATACGTCTGAAATTAAATCAGCATTAGACTTACGGTCAGATTGAATAAATAATGAGGGCACGATTAAATCGCTTGGGTTATTCATGGGTTCGAAATATAAACGGCCTGAAGGTTGTTGCCGAATCGCACTTTCATATTTATGACGGGATCCGTCGTTCTTTGTTATCTCATCATGATATTGTAACGCGTATGATTCCTACAATTATTTTTCTAATACTGCTGGCAAACTGTTTTATTTAACGGTTTTAAAGTTGAAAAAAACTTGTTTGTCATGTTAAGGGTATTGTTGCGTTTCAGGCATTTCTTGCATTAATTGATTCTCCGCGGCTAAAATAATTTTCTTCTTAGAACATAACCCGGTGAAGGTCAATTCGATTTCGATGTTTTTTGTAATGTCGAGATTATTGAATAAGTAGGTCAATTCTTCAAACCCGGCAACTGATATTCCTCGGTTGCCTTGCAAGGTTATTAAAAGACTCAAACTGAGACATTCCGCATTTAGATAAACTGCCTCAAGAACAAAAGTTTTACCGGCATAGTTTCGCCCCATCAAAATATTGAATGATCCGAGATCATCGAGTTGAAAATCTTGTAACCCACGAAACAGATTTACCTTTAAATTAACAATCGAGTTGTTCATTTTAGCTCTTGATCAATTCGTAATTTCGGGTATGAATGCATTAAATCAATTGTTCCAATTAATCAGGGTGTGGTGGCAGTTATTTCGCTATTAAGGGCACTCGCATTAATAACATACTTGTTCAAATGATTAAATCTATTGTCAGAATTTCATTTTGACATGTCGATTGACGGATAATCTCTCTGGTGATTTAATAACTGATTTTGATGGTTTATTTAGAGCTGGAAGTTATCAACCCATTTAGGTCGATTCTATGGTTTTGGGGAGGCTTGATGACGAAAATCTTTAGTTTTCAATCCTCTGGCAATCAATGCATTGGAATTAATTACTTTTAAAAGTTGAAAAAATGAAATATGTATGGTATGATTAAGCGTGAGCGATCAGGTTGCCGTTATCAGAAAAAAATATCTGAGCTTGGAACCCATCTTCCAAGAATTGACTAAACGTCATTGGCTAGCATCCGAGGCAATAGCCATTGGTAGGGGTGGAATAAAAATAGTTCACGAAGCTACGGGTGCTAGCTGCACTACGATTCGATCGGGAATTAATGAATTGAAAACGGAAGCAATCCCTAATAAAAATCGCCAAAGGAAAGCTGGAGGGGGACGGAAATCAATAACCGAACACGATAAGACTCTTTTGTCAGATCTGGATAAACTTATCGAACCCGAGACTCGAGGTGATCCTGAAAATCCGTTGCGTTGGACCTGCAAAAGTGCTGAACAAATCAAAACCACATTAAATGAAATGGGACATCAAATAAGTGAACGCACCGTAAATAATTTGCTCCATGAAATGGGATACAGCCTTCAAGGCAATCAGAAAACCCTAGAAGGCAAACAGCATCCCGATCGAAACCAGCAATTTCGACATATTGAACGGAAATCCCGGAAATTCTTGAAGAAAAACCAACCAGTGATTTCGGTTGACACGAAAAAAAGGAACTGGTGGGACAGCACAAAAATATGGGGAACGAATGGCATCCGAAAGGAAATCCCGAACTAGTCAAAGTGCATGATTTCCCCGATCCAAATCTACCGAAAGCAAGTCCATATGGCGTGTATGATCTGAGCACCAATACGGGTTGGGTAAGTGTAGGCACTGACCACGATACTGCGGAATTTGCGGTAGAAACTATTCGTCGATGGTGGCTATCAATGGGACGAAAAAATCATCCCAATGCCAAGAAGCTATTAATTATGGCTGATGGAGGTGGTTCAAATGGTAGTCGTAATAAATTATGGAAAATCGAGTTGCAAAAACTGGCAGATGAACTTAATATGGAAATATCAGTTTGTCATTTTCCTCCGGGTACGAGCAAGTGGAATAAAATTGAACATCGAATGTTTTCATGCATTTCGATGAATTGGCGGGGACGCCCATTAACCAATTATGAAACCATAGTTAATTTGATTAGCAATACAACGACTAAAAATGGGTTGAAAATAAATTGCATGTTAGATAAATCCAAATATCAGACTGGCATAAAAATTACTGATGAACAAATGCAAAATTTGCGCTTAACTAAAGAGAAGTTTCATGGTGAATGGAATTATAAATTAAAGCCCCATGAATGTAAATAATACGTTTGATACGCACACAAAAAAACGACAGTTTAATTATGCGAGAACCCTAATGTGATAATAATCGCACATTGGATTTAGATTGCGAGGACAGTTACTGACATCTATTCTTTTCAATTCAGACTCGCCTTCGTTGCGACCCACCCGATTAAAAATGATTTGGTGGGTTAGATATCTCGAGTCCCGAGTTGAACTATCGAGAATTCGTTTTTCGCAATTCGGACTCAATTTTGAGGATTGTCTGACTTTGAATAAACGAAATGGATGCTCCAACTCTGTCACTTTCCCGTCGGGTTGCCTCACAATGAAATTCAATTCATCATTTCTGCTTCAATTATCAATCTTTGCATAAGTATTGTCATAACTAAACAACAGCAATTCCCACTGAAGAAGAAAATCCAGTAAAAACAAGGGTTTTCTCGATCTGGTTTTCGCGCTGCTTTTTTCAAATATTTTCAGCATTTCTTCCAAAACTATGCTACATTAATGGTGGTTTCGTTGTAATCGCTGTTTTTTCGTATCTTTTCCTGACCAAAACGTGATTTGACGCTTTTTGGCCCTGGATCTGGTGCCATAATTCGTCTTAACCTGTTCTCCCGACGTATTTTCCGGCCAGAAAAGCCCTCCGAGAGGATCTCGAGTTGTTCTCGAACTCAGGAGTCTGCGATCTGCCGGGATCTCAGCGTCAGTCCCATGTTTTGATTCCGTTCGACGTGCCGACCGGCCTGATCCGTCGTGGAACAAGCCGATCCTCACAACCAATCAACGAAAGGTTTTCCTTGGTGAAATTCCGCAAAAAATTACTTAAACCCAATATCCTCGGGAGGATTTGGGGGTGTTTTCGCCTCGTTCCACGCCCCTGCCGCAAAAGCAGGTACGAGGTCACCGACCATTTGATGAGCGCGTTTGTGGCGTTGCAGCAGAAATTTTCATCGTTACTGGGCTTTGACGAAGCCACTCGAAGTCGGAAACGAAAGGGTATGAGCCGAAGAACCCGGGCTAACTTGCGCAAACTGTATCGTATCAAACGAGTGCCTTCTGATTCGGGATTACGCAAATTCCTGGATCGGATCAATCCCATTCATCTTCGATCCGCGTTCCTGGAACTGTTTCGGATGTTACAACGAAACGGAGTGTTGAAGCGATATTGGTGGGAAGACAAGCATTATCTCGTGTCGATAGACGGCACCGGGGTTTTCTCTTCCAACCATCTTCACTGTGAACACTGCTGTCAAAAACAACACGAAAACGGTGCGATCACCTATTACCATCAAGCCGTGGGAGCCGCCGTGGTTCATCCGGACCAGTCGGAGGTTATTCCGCTAGCGCCAGAGCCGATCAGCAAGCAATTAATCGGTTCGGAAGCCGACCCGGAGGTGGGCCCGAAGGACGAGGAACTCACCGACTTTCCATACCGGTATACGGACCGTTACCGGTGGGAAAGCAGCAATAAATGGCTCATCAACGATTGCGAGAGCCGAGCCATCCGGCGGTTGGTCACCAGACTTCATCGGGAACATCCCCGCCTGAAGATCGTCGTATTGGCCGATGGGCTTCATTCCAACGCCACGTTTATCAAGCTCCTGAAACGGTATCGAATGTCCTTTATCATCGTCGCCAGACCAAGCAATCACGAACATTTATTCGAGCTATTTGTGAAAGCGGATGAGACCGGTGAATCCCACCGGCTCGTATGCTGGGACAAAGCTGGCGTTAAGTATACGTACATCTGGGTGAATCAACAGCCGCTGAACCAAGCTAATCCCGAGCTTAAAATTAATTTTTTATGGTGCGAAATCGAAGCTCCGGGTGAAAAGCCAGCGATTTTTTCTTGGGTCACTGATTGGGAAATTAATGACTCCAACGTTCAAAAAATAGCGCAGGCCGGTCGCAGCCGGTGGCAAATCGAGGATACTTTTAATAGTTTGAAAAATCGCGGGTACCAGTTGGAGCATAATTATGGCCACGGAAAAGAACATCTCTCCACGGTTTTTCTGTTTTTGATGATGCTGGCGGTGCTGGTAGATCAAATGGAACTGATCGCTTGTACTCTCTTTAAACGGGCGCCTCAGATGATCGGATCGCTCCAGGAAGTCTGGATTGAAATCAGATGCCATCTTCGCATGCATTGTCTCACGGATTGGAACCATCTCTACCAGTTACTCGTGTATGGGATGCTCGACTTCGTGCCTAAACCTGCCGCCCCCACCTAGTCGGCGATATTCTGACCGAGATCGCTAGTCGGCGACCTCAAAAAAAAACTCGATTTAGATCGAGCTAGGAGTGGTGCGTTCTGAGCTCGTTCGTCGGTCGGGCGAAACGCAAAATAAATCACCTGGTCAAGGGAAAAAACGAAATTTCATCTGAAATCAGGCTTGAAAATCCGCTTTTCGACCGTATTTAACATATTTACAAATAATTTTTTCACAATTACAATTTGGCCTGACTTCAGTGGGAATTGCTGACTAAACAATAATAAATATGTGAAAATTATTGAAAATAATATCATTTTATTTGCGACTTTTTTGCACTAGAGGTGTCTATAGTGACGTGATAGATCAATCAACTAAAACCCCCCGTAGACACTATACCTACGAACAACGTGTTACAGCGGTAGAAGCTGTGCAAAACGAATCTACCGTGGTTGAAGTTGTTAATGTAATGGGTATGTCCATGCACACTGTATTTCGTTAGCTTGTATGGTTTTCAACTGGGAGCTACGAAGCACTCAACGATAAACCGAAGTCAGGATGTCCTTGTAAAATAACAGAAGAAATGGCACAGTGGTTATACAACGCGGTGACTATGGGAAACTCCAAACAATACCACTTCGACTTTTGTTTGTGGAGTCTCAGGACCATGCAATGTCTGCTGAAGCAACAATTCGGGATTTCGGTTCACGTGTCCACAATCAGTCGTCCACTTCACTCCATGGGATTGAGTCCTCAGCGCTTCATCCACAAGTCATACAAGCAAAACCAGAAAAAAAATAAAACAATACCTCGAAATGTTTCCTCGCCTTAAAAAACGCTTAAAACAAGAGGATGCCGTAATTTTATTTTTTAGATGAAGCGTCAGTTTGAGCTGATTATCACCGTAGAACTACTTGGGCAAAGCGGGGAATTACACCGGTAGTGTCAGATACCGGAGACCGTTTTTCAATTAATTTGGTTTCAGCAAAATCAGCTAAGGGACAAATGACGTTTAGTATAGTCAAGGTGAAAATGAATGCTCGACTATTTTGTGAGTTTTTATCTAAACTGTCTAAAGATGCAGGGAAGAAAATAATTGTTGTTTGCGATAACGCGAGATATTATAAAGCAAAGTATACCAAATCGTTTGTTGCCCTGCATAAAGGCATTGAATTTGAATATTTTTTACCTTACAGCCCTGAATTAAATCCTGACGAACAGGTTTGAAATCATTTAAAACAAAGATTAGTTAAAATCATGATAACCAGTAAAAACATCATGAAAAAGAAAACTCAAAACATTATGCAATCCATACAAAAGAAAAAGGGAATGGTAAAATCATTATTTAAATTGAAAGAAACTCAATATATTAATTTATGACAATACTTTTGCAAAAATTGATACCAAGGCCTGTCGGATTTGTTCTTTTCAATTGTTCCTTTCAATTCCTACCGGAATATTTGATCCCAACGTTATTTCGAATCATTTGAACCCCACGGTAATTGATCAGACAGGTGTTCGTCAAGCTTTTCTATTTGAAAACTCGGTTTTTCTGAAAATTGATTTAATTTTTGTTAAATTTAATGGTTTTTGAAGCTTTAACTTCATCTGATTCCCTTTAACATCGAAAAATGCCATGATACCGTTTTTGGCCCTGAGATTGGTTATTCTTGCCTCTCACGGTTGAAAAACCAGTTAGACTGACCGTGACTGAAGAGATGCCGAATCTTTTCGATTATCCGGTTTTTTTGATCTGCAAACTATGATTCGTTTCGTTGTCCGTAGAATTCGTCATCTTGCCCCTTTTCCACCGGAAGTGTTTTCAATCAGGAGGTGACTATCCGGCCTTCTCGGCAGCTGGCGACGATCGGAGAAAAAGTCAGTTGCAATGCGGTGGTTGACGATTTATGATCCAGTGATTGCGTGCCCCCATGCTGAAATTCGGATCGCTTCATCTTCAATCGAATCTATTCCTTTCCCCGCTAGCCGGCTATACCAATCTACCGTTTCGCCTGACCATTCGGGAACTGGGGGGATTGGATTTGGCGACTACGGATCTGGTGAACGCTCGTTCCCTGTTGGAACGTAATCCCAGGGCATTCAAATTGATCGAAACCAATGACCGGGACAGTCCGTTAGCCGTCCAGTTGTTCGGTAGCGTTCCCGAAGAAATGAGAGATGCGTCCCTTTTTTTGCAAGATCGGGGGGTTGCTTCGATCGATATCAACATGGGGTGCCCTGTTAGAAAGGTCTGCCGGGTAGGGGGAGGGTCGGCCATGATGACCGAGGTAGGAGCTACGGCGAACTTGGTTCGGCTAATGGTCGATGCCTTGCGGATCCCGGTGACGGCGAAAATGCGGTTGGGCTGGGACGAAGCCAATTTGACCGCTCCCGACTTGGCGCGGGCTCTGGAAGACGCGGGTATCGCTGCCATTTTTATCCATGGTCGCACCAGAGAACAAGGGTTCGAAGGAAAAGTGAGCCTGACGGGCATACAAACGGTAGTCTCGGCCGTTTCAACCGTCCCGGTGGTCGGAAACGGCGACGTGACGACTCCGGAGGCTGCCGGAGTGATGATCGATCGTACCGGTTGCCAAGGAGTGAGTATCGGCCGGGGCGCCTTTTATAATCCCTGGATATTTAGCCATACCCGGGCATTTTTGGATTCCGGAGCGTTGGAGTCGGAGCCGTCGTTTCCAGAACGGGTCCGGGTCATGCGCCGGCATCTCGATTACATGATCGAAATCTTTGGAGAATCCCGTGCCTGCTTGATGTTTCGTAAAATAGCCCCTTGGTACGCGAAACGGTTCGGTCCCGCCAAGCTATTCAACCGGAAAGTAGTCCGTTTGGAATCGCGTCAACAATTCGACGAATTGTTGGCCGAATACGGTAAATGGCGAGAAGTCTTTCTTGATGAAGACGGCGAGTTGCAGCCGCGTTACCGACCCGCCGCGATGACTCCCGATTTCGCTGATCAACCTGAAAGCGCCGTCCGGAAAGCTATTCCGGTTCCTCGAGGTCCCGTCGAACGTTGGTGAATGTCCGGGTTTTCGGTTCAGGACAGCAGTTGGCGATGTTGGGTGAAGGTTTTCCGAAGGGCCTTCGACACGGTGTCCTGCAACTGTTGCGTTTGCCGGTATCGCTCGACGTCTTCGGAATTGGGTGTCGTCCGTTGGCGAGGGTTGAGCCGAACGAAACGATCGGTCAATTCGGTAATGGTCAAATCGTCTCCTTGCTGCCGCCGCCAGCACCATAGAGCTTGGAGCGCCGCTCCGTAGGCCGCGCCTTCGGTCGTTTGCAGCGTGACCACTTCGGCGTCGAATACGTTGGCCATGATTTCTCGCCATAATTTGGAGTGGGAACCGCCACCGGTAGCGCGTATTTGGGTGGGAGAGATGCCTAATCGTTTTAATCGGGCCAGACCGTAATTCATCCCCATTGTTACTCCCTCGATGGCGGCCCGAGCGTGATGCCCCGGACTAGATGCCGATTGGCGGCACCCCAACCAGACTCCGGTTCCGTCGGGGACGTTGGGGGTTCTTTCGCCTTCCAGGTAGGGGAGCAGGATTAATCCGTCGCTTCCGGCGGTGACGAGGCGAGCGGCTTTTTCGAACTGCTCGTGCGTCCAGTCATAATGCTCCCGGACCATGCCAGTCGCTGTGGTGACGTTCATGGTGCACAATAGCGGCAACCAACGATTGGTGGAGTCGCAAAAAGCGGCGATTTCACCGGTGGGGTCGACGACCGGCGACTGAGCGCAGGCGTAAATCGTTCCGCTCGTGCCGAAACTGGCGGTGATGACTCCTTGACGCGTGTTTCCGGTTCCGATCGCTCCCATCATGTTGTCACCGCCGCCGGCGCTGACCAAGGTGTTTCGGGTAAGTCCCAAGGCTTCGGCGGCCGAGGCCTGCAACAGTCCTACCGGTTCGTCGCTGGCGATCAGAGGAGGCAACTTCCCGGCTAAATCGTCGTCGATAGCCGAAAGCATGCGGTCGCTCCATTTTCGTTTTCGTACGTTTAGCAGCGCCGTGCCGCTGGCGTCGCCGCATTCCATTACCGATTTTCCGGTCAACCGGTAATTCAGATAGTCGTGGGGGAGGAGGACGGTGGCCAAGCGGCGGTAATGCGGCGGTTCGTGCCGTTTGAGCCAGAGAATCTTCGGTGCGGTAAAACCCGGCAAGATCGCGTTCCCGACTGATTTGATCGCTTTTTTGTGACCGCCGATTTTTTCGGTGAGGAGCCGGCATTCCGCTTCGGTCGTCGTATCGCTCCAAAGTTTGGCCGGGCGAATCACGCGGCCTTTTTTGTCCAAAGCGACCAAGCCGTGTTGCTGTCCGCTGACGCCCAGCGCTTGAACTTCTTCCGGTCGGGCCTTGGCTTCTTTCAAGGCTTTACGGACGGCGAATACCGTAGCGTCCATCCACGTTACTGGATGTTGTTCCTTGGCTCCGGGAGGAAGTCCTTCGATCAAGCCGTAGGCTTTCGTTCCTTCGCCCAAAATGCGTCCGGTCGCGCCCTGGACGACCACGGCTTTGGTGGATTGCGTGCCGCTGTCTATGCCGAGGACCAAAGTTCTCATTTTCCGGAGGAGGCATCGCCGACCTTCGCTTCCTCGGTCGTACTCTGTTGCTTCAATTGTCGGTAATGGATGCGAGCTACTTGTCCCATGTAGCCGTGATCCCGATAATCTTTCGCAGCCTTTTTCAGGAACTCGATCGATTTGCCGGTGTCGCCCAGTGCGTCCCAATACAAGCCCAGATAAAGCTGGGCGTAGAATACGCTACGGGATTCGGCTCGTTCGCTGGGTTGGGATTGGTTGGCTTTTCCCCAAACTTCCTTTTCGGTGCCGTCTCCCGAAAACAGCGACCAGATCGCCATCATCGGTAACCGCGGGTCGCGAGTCACGGGGATCAATCCCTTCTGGGCTTCCTCGATTCCTCGAACTTGGGCGGCACACAGGAAATGCCAGACGGAATTCTCCACGTCGTTGGAATTGACCTTTCGATGGAGCTCGAACAAGTCCGTGCCTTTCTGGAATCGTTTCGCGTAGTAATAGGAGATGCCTAGTTGCCAGTGATAGGGTTTGCGCTGGGGTTGCAATTCGATGACGCGTTCGAAATCGGCCACTGATTTATCGAATTCCGCGAGCTTGAAGTATTCTTCGCCTCTCCGTTGCAACGCATCCTCGGCATTGGGATCGAGTTCGATAACCTGGGAGAAATCGGCGACCGCTTGCTGGTGTTGATGTTGAAATTGGCGGATGTAACCGCGGGTTAGCAGGAGTTTCGAATCTTTCGGTTTTTCAATGACGGCCTGGTCGATCAAGCGCGAGGCAGATTCCATGTCTCCGGAATCGAAGGCGGCGATGGCAAGTCGGTAGAGTCGATCCGATTCGGTTTCCTGACCGAGGGCGGCAGACGACAGCGGCAGCAAGACGGCGGCCAACAATGCCGCCAGGAGGCGATGACGACGGGAGCCGGGGGACGGAGCGGAAACGGTCATAGCGAGAACTCGAAGCTAAGCCATTGATCCGGATCGTTCAATGAATCATTTACCGCTGTTGCCCGGCGGACTAGGCCGAAACCGGGCGGGAACCGCCTCATCGTTCGGGGTGGAAACGGCTTCGACCGGGATAACGGCGCTCGACGAGTAGGGGAGTTCAGGACGTTCGCCTCTCGGGTCGTTCGGATGTGTTGGGATGAACCAAGGGTGCGAAATCGAGTGATGGAGGGGTTTAAATCGAACCGGCCTATGTGCCGCACCCTTGATCCTGAGAGTCCCAGCCGGGGCGTGCTTTCGAAGCCATGGAATCGATTTTGCCCGGGTAGGCTGCGGGTCTGATTAATCGTTTCGGTATTCCCTACGGCTAATCGGCCGGCCGGTCCCACCGGCTCCCGGAAGGATGTCGATGATCTTTGGGTGCCGACGGGTTCCGGCGTGACGGATTGGAGCCTTCGATAACCATTCGGCCGATTGGTAACCTTCGAGACTTGAAATCCCGTTCTGGAGCGGGAGCCGGTTTGACGAAGGGGAGTCGTATTACGGTGCCGGCCATGCTGCCGATTTCCCGACCGTTTCCGATCACGGGATCCGAGGATGGAGCCGGAAAGTCGCGGACGAGTTCTTGACTTCAATAGCCGTTTGACCTACAGGGTAACCAAACAGGACAAGACGATAGGGAAGTTGTCGAGCGGTTGGCGAATGAACGGCTTCGGGATCAGGGAAATGCCCGTTTCGTCGTTTCGGCCGCGCGCTTTCGTCGGCGATCGGTGCAATCGTTCTCATGCCGACAGCGTTCCGCCTGATCAGTTAACCCCAAAGCGCCTATCATGAGTCAATCCTCCATTCCTCCGAACGTCCATTTCGTTATTCTCTACGGCATCGTCGCAATTCTCGGATTGATGGCCTTGGTTCCGGATAATTCGAACCCCGGCCCCGCAAGCCCGGTGGGCCAGAGCAACGCTACGGGTGACGCCACGGCTCGGTTGAAAGCGCTCCAGGAGGAGGTTGCGGCGTTGCGTAGTGAACTCGGCTCCGTAAATCGCAAGGTCGCGAGTTATAAGAGCCGCCCCACCGGGGCAACGGCCAGTGAGTTGCGAGCAATCGAGCAGGAACGTCAAGCCTTCGAACGGGACCAAGCCCAGAAGGCAGCCAATCGGCAACGTAGTCTTCAGTCGGAACGGTTGCGTAAAGAACGATTCAATAACGAAGACCTTGCCGAGCGGCTCGATCGGGACGCCCGTTCTCGCGCCCGGGAAGCATGGCCTAATCGATAACGGTTGTTTTTTCGCGAGTCTAGGTCGCCTCTCGATCGTTTTGTGATTTCGAGCCGCTCCGTACCTTCGGATGGCTGTTTCCCATTTGTGGCGGTACCGTTAGGGGAAGGCGATTGTCGGAGGAACGATGTGCCGGTCGAAGCGCCAAATTCGAATCGGGAGGGGGAGGTCGGCTTGCCCCGGGAGGCGGTTTTTCGGTTCGTTCGTCTCGCGGTCGGCTTCGATTGACGATCCCGGCACGATTCGGCCCTTGAAAAAGTAGCGGGGTGGGAGGAAGCCTGGTTGACAGACTCCGTTGTTTTCTGACAGTCTTTGCCTATGCCAAGAGTTGACGCTTCCGGCACTGGATGCTGGGTTTGGGGGATTCTTCTGACCTGCTGTAGCTCCGTCATTCTTCTGGGATCGCCGGTGGTTCCCGGGGTGGAACGATTGGCTACGGAAGGTCAGGCGGCTCCCGAAATTTTGGGAGAGGTTCTGATCGGAGAACTGGCCTGCGTTCGTTGTCATCACACCGAGTCTTCTCGCTACCGGAATGCTCCGGCGCCTGATTTGAGTCAGGTCGGGGCTCGAGTGTCGCCGCAATATCTCAGTCGGTACCTGTCCGACCCTCACGGCGTCAAACCGGGGACGTTGATGCCGGATTTGCTCGGTTTGCTACCCCCCGGGTCCAAGAGCCAGGCCGTAGAGGATTTGACGCATTTTCTGGTATCGATGGGCGGGCCGCTTCCCGCGTCTCGTTCGGGCGGCTCGCCAGGCGAACTGGCCCGGGGCAAGGAACTCTACGAGTCGATCGGTTGCGTCGCTTGTCACGGTTCCAACGAAGAGGAACTCGGTCCCGGGTTTACTCCCCTCGGAGATTTGGCCGCCAAAACGACGATCGATGCGCTATCCCAATTTCTCCTGAACCCTCACGATATTCGTGCCGCAGGGCGCATGCCTTCGTTATGGCTCGAACCGGAAGAAGCCCGGGCCGTCAGCGTTTATTTGCTGCGCAAGCAATTGGAATCGCCCCGTTCCCGAGCGGCCGCCCCTGTTTCGATCGCCGGGTTGCACGTCGAGTATTTCGAGTTCGATTCCGTTTCCCAACTGACCGATTTCAATTCGGCCGAACCCGTTCAGAAGGGGACCGCCGACAACGTGTCGTTTAATCTGCCGTTCAATCGCCGGCCAAATCAGTTCGGGCTGCGGTTTCAGGGCGAAATCACGATAGCCGAAGACGGCGAGTACGAGTTCGCCACCAATTCCGATGACGGTTCTTGGATGTATCTCGCCGACGAGTTGGTAGTCGATAACGGCGGCACTCACGGGATGCGCGTGGTCCGGGGGAAACATGCGTTGAAAGCGGGCGTTCATTCCTTCGAGTTATTCTATTTCAACGCGGGCGGTCCTTCGGGGTTGAACATCGCGTGGGACGCCGGAAGGGGGGACGGCCGGCTCGAGCCGATCCCCAATCATATGTTCAGCCGTTCCGGAGGCTTGCCCATGTTCCCGATCGGGCAGGAAGATTTCGCGGTGAATGCGACTCGGGCGGCGGCGGGGAAAACCCGGTTCCGTGAATTGGGCTGCGCTTCCTGTCATCAGTTGCCCGGCGTGTCGTCCGCACGGAACGCTCCGGCTTTGGATCAATTGAATCCGAATAGCGGCGAAGGCTGTTTGAGCGGGGAGGCTCGGCCGGATTATCCGGATTATCGCCTCGGCGAAGAGCAAATGCTCTGGATCGCATCCTCGCTGGAAAATCTGACCGAACCGGCGGCCGCCGATTCGGTTCGCCAAACGATGGCTTCGTTTAATTGTTACGCTTGTCATCGCCGGGAAAATATCGGCGGCCCGACCGTGGATTTGGCCGCTCGGTTTTTCGCTTCTCACGGCGAAATTGATTTGGGCGAGGAAGGCAAGATACCTCCCGCCTTGGACCAAGTCGGGTTCAAGCTGAAGCCCAGCGCCCTCGAAAGCATTCTGGCTACGCGGGAACTCCATGTCCGGGACTACATGAAGACGCGCATGCCGCAATTCGGCAAAGCCGAGCTCGCCGATTTCGTTCGCCAGGTCGGGGAAGCCGACGATTTCACCGGGGGAGGGGATGTTCCTTTCGAGGAATCGGATGTGGCGGTCGGCCGTCAACTGGTCGGGATCAACAAGGGGTTTGCCTGCATCACTTGCCACGGCATCGCCGGCCAGAAAGCCCTGGCCATTCCCGGCATCGATATCGCCATGTCCTTCGACCGGCTCAATCCCGACTGGTTCAAGGCGTTTCTCTATAATCCCGCCAAATTCATTCCCGGCACCCGGATGCCGCGATTCTGGGCCAGCGACCGGTCGCTGTTCACCGACATTCAGGGGGGCGATTCCCATCGGCAGATCGAGTCGATCTGGACTTATTTGTCGTTGAAACAATCGTTGCCGTTGCCTGAGGGTATAGTCTTGAGCGGAGGAGCGCGGATGGAATTGGTTCCGGTGCAAGCGCCGATCGTGCACCGCACGTTCATGCAGGATGTGGGGCCGAGGGCGATTTTGGTGGGTTTCCCGGAAAGGCTGAACGTCGCTTTCGACGCGAACGTCGTCCGGCTGGCCAAGGTGTGGCGCGGCCGTTTTTTCGATCATTCCGGAGTGGAAAGCGGCCGCACCGATCGCTTTCTGGGGCCTTTGAGCGAAGACGTGATCGATTTGCCTCCGGGCCCGGCGATCGCCCAGCTCGCTACGCCTCAGTCGACGTGGCCGGCCGTCGTGAAGATCAGCCGCAATATCGGCGGAAAGTTCGAGGGGTATCGTTTGGACCGGCAGAAACGACCGGATTTCCGGTATCGGCTCGGCGGCGTCAGGATCATCGAAAAACCCGAACCGGCGCTGTTGCCCGGCGGAGCGGTCTTGAAACGGTCTCTGCGCCTGGAGGGCGAACCTGACGGGAATTATTATTTTCTAGCGGCTCAAGGGGCCGAGATCGCCGAACATCCGGAGGGCGGTTACCGAGTCGACTCCAAGGTTCGGATGACTCTCGGCGGCGTACCCGTACCCGAGCCGTTTTTGCGCCGGAGCAACGGCGAATTGCAGTTGCTCGTTCCCGTTCGGTTTGCGAACGGGACGGCGTCGTTGGTCCAAAGAATCGAATGGTAGTTGAGGCGAGAGCAGGGCATGCAACTTCTGAAACTGATTGCGGTAAGTTTGTCGTTGGGCACGCTGTCTATGGCCGTGGCGGCCGAGGTTAGCCAATCCGATTATTACGAGATCGAAACGTTGCCTACCGAAGAGCTGCGGATGGAAGTAGGCGCGATGATGCTTCGTGAAGACGGCCGGATGATGGTGGGCACGCGCACCGGCGAGATCTACTTGCTCGAGAACGCCTACGGGCCGCCGGAGGAGGTCGAATTCAAGCTGTGGGCCCGCGGCATCGCGCAGCCGTTGGGATTCGTCGAGCATGGCGGTTGGATCTATACCGCGCAGCGGGGGGAGTTGACCCGCATGAAGGACAGCGACGGCGACGACGTGGGAGATGTTTTCGAGACCGTCAGCGACGACTGGGAGATCAGCGGCAACTATCATGAGTACAATTTCGGCCCGCGCCTGGGTCCCGATGGCTCGCTTTGGGTGACGACCAACAAACCGTTCGGCGGCGAACCTTATGGCCGGGCCCATTGGCGGGGATGGGCGGTTAAAATCGATCCCGAGACCGGGAAAATGTTACCGGTCTCGGCGGGCTTGCGCTCTCCGGCCGGGATCGAAAACAGTCCTTGGGGGGATATGTTCTACACCGACAATCAGGGCGAATGGTGCAACGCGTCCAAACTTTCCCATCTCGAATTCGGCGACTATCACGGGCATCCGCACGGCTTGATCACCAAGTCCTTCGCCGGGGAACCGTTCAGCAACTTTCCCAATCCGGTTTCGGGCACCTACATGAAGGACATGCATTTGCAGAATCCCCATTTCAAGATGCCGGCGGTCTGGTTCCCGTACGACAAGATGGGCAAGAGTCCCAGCGGCATGAAGTGGGATCTGACCGAAGGCAGGTTCGGACCGTTTGCGGGGCAACTATTCGTCGCCGACCAGCATCACGCCAACGTCATGCGGGTCATGTTGGAAAAGATCGACGGACATTGGCAAGGTGCCTGCGTTCGGTTTCGTGACGGATTTCAATGCGGCATCATCCGCATTTGCTTCGGCCAGGACGATTCGCTGTTCGTGGGCCAATCCAACGCCGGTTGGGGCGGGCGGGGCAATCGGCCCTGGGGCATCCAGCGGCTTCGTTGGAACAAGCAGGTTCCGTTCGAGATTCACAACGTTCAGGCCCTGCCGAAAGGCTTCAAGCTCACGTTTACGCAACCGGTCGCGCCGCAAGCGGCGAGCGATCCGGACAATTATTCCGGGGAGAGTTATACTTACCGCCTGGAAAGCCGCTACGGCGGTCCCGAAAGCGACAAGCAACCCTTGCGGGTGTCCTCGGCCGTGGTCGCCGCCGACCGGCGCAGCGTGATCTTGCAGGTCGAACCGTTCCGGGCCGGCTACGTGCACGAGTTGAAACTCGACGGCTTGACCAATCAGGACGGCGTAGTGCTGTTGCACGACACCTTTTACTACACCCTGGTGAAGATTCCCCGTCAGATCGCGTTGTGATCTGATCGCTTCGAGGCGTCATGCAGATCGGCATCCTGGCGGACATTCACGATAATCTCGAAGCGCTTCATCAGGCCTTGGAGCAGTTCCGGAATGCCGAAGTTTTGTTGTGTTGCGGCGATCTTTGTTCGCCGTTCGTCGTGGAAACCTTGGGGCGGCATTACCAGGGGGAGATTCATATCGTCTTCGGCAACAACGACGGCGACCTCTTCCGGATCACCCGCAACAGCGCGGCCTATCCCGGCATCCAGTTGCACGGCGAAATGGCGGAACTGACCTTGGAAGGTTGCCGGTTCGGCCTGACCCATTTCGACGACGTCGCCCGGGTATTCGCGGAATCGAAACGCTACGACGTCGTGTGTTTCGGCCATAATCATCAATACGAGGTGTCTCGAGTCGAGGAGACCTTGCTGATCAATCCGGGAGAAGTTTTTGGCGGATTGACGGGGCAATCGACTTGCGTGAGTTTCGACACCGCCGCTCGGACGTCGATTCGCCACGAGTTGAATTGACCTTTCGGGCCGAGCCGCACGGTTATCCTTCGGGTGCGTCCGGGTTCGGCGAAACGGGACCGCTCGGCACATTTTTCCCTGTCCGGGCATGGTGGCTTCGCCGTCCCGGGGGCCGATCGAACGGCCGGAACGGTTCAAAGAAATTTCATCAGGCCCAGACAGGAAAAGAATACCAGAACGAAGAGCAGGGCGAAGACGCTGATCTTGCGGTTGCGATAGGCTTCGCCGACCCAGATTCGGCGTCCGTTGAGGATCAGCAACGCCAAGGCCAGCATGGGCATCACCAAGGCGCCGAACACCGAATTGAGTTTTTGGACGGTCTGAAAATCGTAGGCGAGCCCCAGCATCGGCACTGTGGCGAGGACGCACAGATAGACCCGGTAAACCGTGCCCCGGGTGTTGACGACGTAGGGCTCGAACGAATCCTTGTTTTGAGCGTTCCGGAACAGATGCCAAAAATCGGCGAAGAGATAGGGTACTGCCTGCCAGACGCCGACCAGGCTGCTGAACACGGCCGCCCAAGCCCCGATCAAGAAGAGCCACCGGCCGCCGTCGCCGATCTGTTCCCCGATATGATTGGCCAGATCCATGACCAGCGTGACACCCTTATTGTCCGATTTTAAGCCGTCGGCGAGGATCACGACGGCGATCCCGAAGAGAGCCATCATGCAGTAGCTGAGGCCGATGTCCCAACGGCATTTCGTGAGGTCTTCCGTTTCGGAACGTCCGCTTTCCCGAATCCAGTAACCGTAACAGATCACCGTCAGGGTGCCGCCGACCCCGCCCATCAGGGCCATGGTCCAGTCGACGGCTTCCGGAGCGTCGGGCACTTGGGGAACGAAGGCTCCTTTCAGGATGGCGATCAGGTCGCCGCCGATCAAGACGCCGGCCGTAACGACGACTAAAAACAGGACGGCGACCAATACTCCCAACAGGCGTTCGATACTGCGATAACTGCCGAACCAAACCAGCGCGAGACCCAACAGGGAATGGCCGATCCCAAAGTAGATTTTGCCCGGTACCGGATCGTCGAATACCGGAATCAAGGCCTGTGTGGCGACGCCGCAAGCGCTGATCAGGGAGGCCCCGACCCCGAAAGTCCAGACCAGCAGGTAGATCAGAAACCCCCAGAGCGCCCCTCTGCCTAAGTGCAAGGCCGCGCCTTCCAGCAAGGTGGTTTCGGTCGCCAACTGCCATCTGGTCAGGCCTTCCGTGATGACGTATTTGAAGGCCGCTCCCAATATGACCGCCCAGAGCACGGCCACCCCGAGTTTCATGCCGGCGAAAGCTCCGCCCGCCAAGTCGCCGGCACCGACTCCGGTTGCCGCTAACATTAGCCCCGGTCCGATGACGGCTAATTTCGGATATAAACCCCTGATAAGCTTGAAGGATTGATGGGCGAAAGCGAATGAGGGAAACGGTTATCCGCTTCTCGTCACTTCCGCCCGGTCATCGGCTGACGACCGCGCCGACTTTCGGAAAACGATTCGAGACACGATCATTGGCTACCACCGTAATTAAATAAGAGGATTAGGGCGCAAGCAACCCAAAAAAAACGTACGGCGACCGCGGTAGCGTCGTTTGGCTCTGTTTCGTATGACGTTCGGCGGCGGCTCGAGCGTCCGGGGGAACGCCCGCCGGTCCCCGTTGAGGAGTTCGAGCGGCGGGCGAATCCGGCGGCAATTCCGGTTCGAGCGGAAATCTTTGTTTTCATTTTCCGCTGGCTTTCTTAGGTTTTTGCCAAGCGACCGTAGAGAGGACGACCAAAACACTTATGGGATCGGATACAACAGAAGCCAGTCCGGTAGAGGCTCCGGAACTTAAACCGCTATCGTATGCATCGCGACTTGCCGGCGCTCCCGAGGGGGCGCCTCGATATCCCGTGACGGTCCCAAGCCGTGACGGGAGCGAAGTCGTAGTCGGTGACCCCCGGGCGACCCGGGCGTTGGTGGCGCTTATGGACGTGCATGCGGTCAACGGGGGAGCCGCGTGCCACTGGGGTGGTCCGGCGGCGTTCGCCGAAGTCATGTCGGCTATTCACGGCGTCTTGTTCCGAGACCGAAGCCGCCCTTGGCACGAGGCGTATAATTTCGTGAACGACGCGGGCCATACGGAAAACGGGATCTACGCCTTGCGAGCCAACCTGGGATACGACGGGATGACGTTGCAGGATTTGCGGGGATTCCGCTCGATCGAAAGCAAACTGACCGGCCATGGCGAATCCCATCTGAATCCCGAGGGCGTGTTGCTGAGTAACGGTCCGCTGAGTTCGGCGGTGGCCCAGGCCCAGGGTCTGGCTTTGGGCGATCGCGTGGCCGGCCGGAAACGAACGACCGTTTTGACCGTGTCCGACGGCGCCTCCATGGAAGGCGAGGCCAAAGAGGCCTTCGCCGCCATCCCCGGATTGGCGGCCAAGGGATTGATGAATCCGTTCGTGATGGTGGTGTCCGATAACAATACCAAACTCTCCGGGCGCATCGCCGCCGACGCGTTCGATATGCAACCGACGTTCGACGCGATGGACGATCTGGGGTGGCATACGATCCTGGTGGACAACGGTCATGATTTGTCGGCCGTTTTCCAGGCCCTGGAGCGAGGCTTGCAGGCCGCCGAAGAAAACCCGGCCCGGCCGGTTTGCTTGCTGATCAAGACCGTCAAGGGTTACGGCGTGAAAAGCACTGAAGAGTCGGCTTCCGGCGGCCACGGTTTCCCGCTGAAGGGGGGAGAAAAGATCGTCGAGTTCGTCACGGAATTGTGGGCGGGCGAGGTTCCCGGCGAATTGCTGGCTTGGGCCCAGGAATTGCGCCACAAGTGGGAGGCGGATCAGGCCGCCCCCAAACCGGCTGCGAGCGGCGTTAAGAAAAGTAAAATCCAAGCCGGCTTGGCCGCGGCCGCCGTGCGGGCGGCCCAAGAAGGATTGCCGGTCTTTTCCGTGTCTTCCGACGTTCAGGGTTCTACCGGCATCGCGGCGTTTCAAAAAAGTTTTCCCGCCCGCTTCGTCGAAGTGGGCGTGGCGGAAGCCAATATGGTGAGCGTGGGAGCGGGATTGGCCAAGGTGGGTTTCATCCCGATCGTGGACACCTTCGGGCAGTTCGGGGTCACCAAAGGCAATTTGCCGCTGACCATGGCCGCGTTGTCGCAGGCGCCGGTTATCGCGATTTTTTCGCATGTCGGGTTTCAGGACGCGGCCGACGGCGCTTCCCATCAGGCTACGACCTATTTCTCGGCGACCTGCGCCATTCCTCATACGACGGTTATTGCGCCTTCCTGCGCCGAGGAGGCCGAGGCGCTCATGGCGGAAGCGATTCGCCGGTACGCCCGGGCTCGCGCGGCCGGAGAGAACGGTGAAACGGTCATTTTTTTCGTGGGACGGGAAAATTATCCGGTGCGGTGGGTCGAGAACGGAACTTACCGGTGGGGCCAAGCGCAAGTGATCGAATCCGGCGACGCGGTAGCGCTGATCGGGTGCGGTTGCCTGTTTTCCAAGGCTCAACAGGCCGCGGCTCTGCTGGCTCAGGAAGGCGTCAAGGCGACGGTCATCAACAATCCGTTCGTCAATCGGGTCGATACCGAAACGATCGGCCAAGCGGTGCGTCGATGCGGCGGGAGAGTCGTGACCATCGAAGATCATCAAATCGTCGGCGGCATGGGGGCTCAACTGTCTCACACGCTATCGCGGCAAGGGATATCGCATCGCCTCGTTTCTCTGGGAATCGACGGGCAATTCGGGCAATCGGCTTATGTCGCGGAACATTTGTATCGGAAGCATGGACTGACTGCCGAGAATATGGCCCAGGCCGCCAAGCGATTGCTGTCGGCTTGACCGGTAGCCCGACGAACGATGCTCCGCTTCGATTCGCCAGCCCTCCGTCGTTGCTTTTTACTGACGCTACCCTAGGGTGGTTCTGGATGAGTGCGGTGAAGTCTCGGCAAATCGGCTGGTTGATCGGCTCGGCGGCGTTCGTTGGTTGCCTGCTCGGTTGGCGCCTCGAAGCGGCGTCATTGGACCGTGCCCGGGATTTGCTTCGTCAAGGCGAATACGACGACTGCATTCGCGAATGCCAGGTATTGCTTCGGGACGATTCGGGGTCTGGGGAAGACGCCTATTTATTGTTGCTCCGAGCCCAATCGACCTTGGGGCAATACGACGAAGCTTGGCAATCGCTTCAAGACGGGCTGGACGACACCCGCCGGCAAAGTGTTCGCTTGCTGGAAGCCGGGCGGGAAGTCGCGCGGTTCGCGGGCTTTTCCCGCTTGGTTCCGGAATACGTCGAAACCGTCAACCGGCTGGCCGGCGACCGGAGCTGGGCCTATCGCGACCCGGAAAATCTGGTGGCGCTCGGGAGGATCGCGTTGGCTCTGGGCGAGGAACCTCGGCTGGTATTGGAATTCTTTTTCGACCCCGGCCGCCAGGCCGACCCTCCGGTGCGCGAGGCGATCATGGCCGCGGGCGTATTGGCCCTGGAGAAACAGGACTACAAAGTGGCCAGCGAGGTGTTCCGCGAAGGGGTCGATAAGCTGGGGGAGGACGCCGATTTCTTTTACGGCCTGGCGCTGGCGTTCGCCGGCAGCGACGCCGAAGAGATGGCGGCGATGATCGAGCGGGCCTTGACGGTCAACCCGAAACATATTCCGTCGTTGCTGTTGCAGGCCTCCAAGGCGATCGACGCCGAGCAATTCGAGTTGGCGAAGGAGATTGTCGACCGTGCGCTGGATATTAATCGGTGGCACCCGGAGGCTTGGGTGTTGCGCGCCGTCATGGCGCATCTCGACGGGGATTTCGCCGGCGAGCGGCAAGCTCGCGAGCAAGGCTTGAAGCATTGGACGACCAATCCGGCCGTGGATCATCTGATCGGCTATCATCTTTCCCGGAAATACCGGTTTCAGGAGGGAGCGGAATATCAGCGGGCGGCCTTGAAATTCGAACCGGATAATGCCCGGGCGCAATTGCAGCTAGCCCAGGATTTATTGCGGTTGGGAGAGGAAGAGGAGGGGTGGCAATGGGTGGAACGTTCGCACGAACAGGACGGTTACAATCAGACCGCGTTTAATTTGCTGACCCTGAAGCGGACGCTCGATGAGTACGCCGTATTGGAAGACGAAGACTTTATCCTGCGCCTGCCCGCCGACGAAGCGCCGATTTTCGGCGATCAGGTATTGGCGTTGCTCAACGAGGCCAAGGACGTGCTGAGCGAGAAATACGGTATCGAACTGGAGCGGCGCATCGTGCTGGAACTGTTCGGCCATCAGCAGGATTTCGCGGTGCGCACCTTCGGCATGCCCCATAATCCCGGTTTTCTCGGCGTCTGTTTCGGCAACGTGATTACGGCGAACAGTCCGTCGACCCAAGCGGGCAGCCCTTCCAACTGGCGGGCCGTCGTTTGGCATGAATTTTGCCACGTGATCACGCTGACCATGACGCGCAACCGGATGCCTCGTTGGTTGAGCGAAGGCATTTCCGTCCACGAAGAAATCGAATGGAACGCTTCCTGGGGGCAAGCGATGACTCCGGCGTACCGGCGGCGAATCCTTGACGACGGATTGATGCCGCTTTCCCAGATGAGCGCGGCCTTCATGAACGCCGAATCCAACGAGGATATGCAATTTGCCTATTACCAATCCATGTTGGCGGTCCGTTATCTGGTCGAAACCTGGGGCATGGAGGCCTTGAAAGGTCTCTTGCGCGATTTGGGAGAGGGACGTTCGACCGCCGAGGCCTTGGCCGTCAATATGGGAGCGCTAGCGGAACTGGACGCCGGCTTTATCGAGTGGTCCCAGGATCAGGCTCGCGAGCTGGGCGCCGGACTCGATTGGAACGAACCGGCGGAGTCGCTCGACGGAGCGGGAGCCGAAGAGGCGTTGTCGTTCGCTCCGAACAATTATTATTTGCTGTTGGGATATGCCGAAGAATTGATGGAAGAGCGGCGTTGGGAGGAGGCTCTGGCGCCGTTGGAACAGATCTTGGCCTCCTATCCGTTGCAGCCGGGGAATCGGGAAGCGCCGCGGATGTTGGTTCGCTGTCTTCGGGAACTGGAGCGGACCGACGAAGAGTTGCGCTGGTTAAAGGACATTGCGCAAAACGATCACGAAGCCTTGGACGTTTATTTACGGTTGATCGCGACCGGGATCGAGACCGAGGACTGGGAGTTGGCGCAAGCGAACCTGGAGCGTTTTTTCGCCATCGATCCCTTGAGGCCTCAAGTGTTCCGTTATCAGGCCAAAGTCAGCGAAGCGTTGGGGAATCAGGATCGGGCGGTGGACGCCTGGGGCAAGCTTCTCCTGTTGGACCCGCCCGACCCGGCCAGGGTTCACTATCAGTTGGCTCGCCTGCTGTTCGAGACGGGCCGGGACGGAGCCCGCCATCACGTGTTGCGGGCGTTGGAAGAAGCTCCCCGATTTCGTGACGCTTACCGGCTCTTGCGATTAATCAAGGGACGGGACAGGATTCCGGAGGTCGAGCCGGTGGCCGCGGAGATTTCTGCTGACGGTTGAACTCGGCGACACGAGGAGCCATGGCGCAGAAACGAACGATCGGGGGACTGTGGTGCGGGAGCGTCTTCGCCTTCCTGTTGTCGGGGGAGCTATCGGAGAGCAGGGCGCAACCTTGGCACTCGGACCGGCGAGGAGTGCCCGAATGGCATATCGACAAATCGTTCGAGCACGACATTTTCACCTTCGTCCGGATTCGGTATCATTCGGTATGGGGCCGCCGCTCCTGGGCGATCGACCACCCGGAGAGCGACCTGAATTTTTCCTACCGGTTGCAGGAGTTGACCTCGTTGAAAGTGGATCCGGAAGGCAAGATCCTCGAGTTGACCGATCCCGAACTGTTCAACTATCCCTTCGTGTATTTAATCGAACCGGGCGGGCTGCGATTCCGCGACCAGGAGGTCAAGGCGTTGCGGAAGTATTTGTTGAGCGGCGGGTTCATGATGGTGGACGATTTCTGGGGCGATTACGAGTGGCGGAATTTTTACCGTCAGATCAAGCGCGTGTTTCCGGAGCGCGAACCCCAGGAGCTGCCGTTGACCCATCCGATCTTCAATTGCGTCTTTCCGCTTAATGAGAAGCCTCAGATTCCGAACGTCGGGCAGGGGATGAGGAGCCAGTTTACGGGGGTGACCTGGGAAGGCGGGCCGGACGGTCGGCCGGCGCATTACAAGGGGATTTTCGACGACAAGAACCGGATGATGGTGGTGATTTGCCACAACACGGATTTGGGCGACGGCTGGGAATGGGAGGGGTACAACGAGTATTTCTTCCGGGAGTTTTCCGAAAAGAAGGCCTATCCTTTGGGGATCAATATCGTGATGTACGCGTTAACTCATTGACGCTCGGCGCCGCAGGCCGAACTCGCGAAGGTGGAAACGAAGCAACCGGCCGGAGGGCCGGGCAACAGAAAGGAATCGTTTGGAGTTAATGGATACCAAAAGCCCGGAACCGTCCGCAGTCGGAACCGGCAGTCCCGAGCTGTCTGAAGATCAAGCCGACCGGCAAGTCGTCGAACAGATCGTTCAGGGCCGGAATCGAATTCGGCAGGAACTCGACAAGGCCATCGTGGGGCAGGGCGACGCGATCGAGCAAATCTTGGTCGCGTTGTTTTCCGGCGGGCATTGCCTGATCACCGGGGCGCCAGGGTTGGCCAAGACTCTGTTAGTGAAATCCATCGCTCAGATTTTTCATTTGCAGTTTCAACGGATCCAGTTCACGCCGGATCTGATGCCTGCCGATATCACCGGTACGGAAATCCTGCAGGAGGGAGAACAGGGGCGGGAATTCCGGTTCGTCAAGGGGCCGATATTCGCCAATATGATTTTAGCGGACGAAATCAATCGTACTCCGCCCAAGACGCAGGCGGCCTTGTTGGAGTCCATGCAGGAGTATCAGGTTACGGTCGCCGGCACGCGGCATGTGTTGCCCCAGCCCTTTTTCGTGTTAGCCACTCAAAATCCGATTGAGATGGAAGGCACCTATCCTTTGCCGGAAGCGCAACTCGACCGCTTCATGTTCAACGTGATTATCGATTATTTGCCCGAGGACGAGGAAGTGGAAGTGGTGGCCCGGACGACCGCCAATCGGTTGGAAGAAATCACGCCGTTGTTCACGGGCGAGGACGTGTTGCGGTTTCATGATCTGGTCAGAAAGGTTCCGGTCGCTCAGGATATCATTCGTTACGCCGTCAAAGTGGCGGCGGCTTCGCGGCCGAAAACGGAGGGAGTTCCCGAGACGACGACTCGCTATATCAGTTGGGGGGCCGGGCTCAGGGGAGCGCAGTATTTGATTCTTGGGGCCAAGGCGCGGGCTCTGTTACAAGATCGGGCCCACGTGACTCGGGAGGATGTCCAAGCCTTGGCCAAGCCTTCTCTCCGTCATCGCATTTTGGTCAACTATCGTGGGGAAGCCGATGGCATCGAGGTGGACGGACTTGTCGATCAACTGCTCGATCACGTGGGCAGTTAGGTTGCAGGGCACGTTCGGCGTGGTCGGTTAGCTCGAGAGCGCACTGTCGCGGGAGCACCGGGGCGTTGCTTTCAGTCGCGACTCGGAAGAGGCACCGAGGATTAGGGAGTTGTCGTCGGCGACGTCAGAAAGAGGGCGGATTAACGACCGGTTTCGCGAACAATCTCCAGCGAGCGGCCCAGGCTCGGACCCTTCACTTGCGCCTGCGCGGATCGCGGTGCAGCACGGCCGCAAGTAGCCAGGTGAGAGAAAAAGAAAAAAAGTAAAGCAAACTGTTGACAGCCCTGCAAATAACGGGCGATAACACGATACACCGTGAGCCGTGATGAGATCATAGACATGACAATGATCGGCATGCTGGCATGTGGTGCTCGTAAGTCCGATGCCGAGATTACCGGATGCGCTGATGATCGGACCGAGCGTCAGGTCATGGACCGGGTCGTAGGGGCCAGCGGTCGGTGCTATCTGGTCGCTGACAGCCGCATCGGCGGCTTTCGCCTGATAGTCGCCCCGGCCGGAATGCCTTTCGGAGATCGCTGGGTGCCGGCTCGGTACGCCCCAGCCCTCAACTTCTGGATAGATCGGCCATCTTCGGGGTACCACGGTGAAATTGTGTCCGGTTCGGGACCAGAGAGGTCGGATATTGATTGCCGTGTTGCACCCGGAGCTGCTGTCCCTCCTGATATGGATAGAGGCATGCATGGAGCCGCAGGACAGTTCGGGAAGCAGTGGGATGAAGTTGACCTAATCGAGAAGACGATCGGAAAGCGGTATTTGATCTTGCGAACCCGGAAGAGGCGGGCTATCTTTCCCGGATGGTGTCGATTGCTGCTTCACGTGAAACCGGCGAATGATTTATGGGATGGATTCTCCAACGGGGATTGGTTGGCGGAGATTGAGATGGAGTGTTTTGGCGAAGGCAAAGCTGGTGACTGGGGAGTGAAGGATGGTTCCGGAGCTTCAGCTAGCAGGCAGTAACTGAACTAGGCAAAATGGAACAATCGTTATTTCATTGGATTTTGCTTGGATTTTCGTTGAGTATTGTTACTCGCACTAATTTTTTGGAGTCGTTTGTAAATGCGAAGCCATGCAGGAAACAAACAAATCGAAACCACTTGTTACTATGAAGCATCATCGAAAACGGTTCGATACGGTTGGCTCCCGACCTGCTTTTAGGTGCATGTTTATCAGAAGATGACGTGGGCCTGAGTAAGTTTAGGAACTGCGGTGCGCGATGTTCTCCCGAAAAATCAATTTACCTTTGTGATGAGGATGTTTAATAAATTAGTTCTATCAGCGGCACGTTTATTTTCGTGGTCATTACAGTTGATTGTCGTCCCGTTTCGGATAGTTTGGGGGAAACAAGGGTGCAGATTATATTTATTTAGAAGAATAGTTGCCACCCCTTTGATGGCTTTGACGCTGATGTTCTGTTCTATTCTGACTGCTCAAACCTTCTTTCCTCAATTATTAGCAAACCAGTGGTTCGTAAGTTTTGTTTCGTCTTTCTCGGAGGAAGTTAACCTTGATGACACAAAACCAGGAGTTGTGGCGGCAAATACAAAAAAGAACGGAGAATCAGGATGGAGTGCTGTAGCAAGTACTGCAGGAGCGTATCCTGCGATGGTATCTACCAGCGTTTCTGAAGAGGTTTTTGGAGATGGTCCTCATTATTCAGAATCGGCCGAGTACGTTAGATGTGATGTATTAGTGAGTGGACCCGACTCCCGCCCGTTCAAAGACGGTCATCCTATAGAAAACCCCGTAGGAAACACTGTTGCATTTTCACACGAATGGGTAAACCTTACGGCAATCAGCGAAGAATGGCAAGTATTTAAAAGGGGGATGGAGCATGAGGAGAAATACTGCGAGCAACCTTCAAAATTACGTTATGGAGGTATCGTTGAGCGAGATCAGATTAAATTTGAAACGGAAATAACGAACAGAAATAGGAACATACCCCCAAATATGAGTGAATATACATTGAAAAAGAAAAAAGTACATACGCAACGATGGAGTTTTTCTAACACAATTCGCCTGTTTACTACGTTTAGAACATGGCATACTGGTGATTTAGAGGCGATCCCACCAGAACTGAAAAATCCCGGAGACAACGAAACCAGTAAATTTTCTACTGTTTTGGCATTTGATATTTGCGAGGTGGGTTGGGGCAAATGGGAAACTGCAAAAAACAAAGATTATCTAATCTGCAAACCTGAAATTGTTTATGGCGAAGAAAATCTAGCTGAAATCCGAGAGCATATTGAGTTTCGCTCTTATCAAAGCGACACAAGAATTTATGTGATACCACATATGGTTGGAGAGGGTCAGGGAATCAGAGATGGACACATAATGTTTACGGGAAGCGCGGTGAGAAAGGTTGGTCAATTTGGAGTATACCATATTAAATTAATGTTCATGGGAGACGACAGATTTAAAAATGAAACAATACAGGTTCTAAATTCGACTCTAGGGAGGCTTGGTCACAAACCCGGAATTAAAAAAGCGAATTTACTGAAGCGTTGGACTCGAAATGCACCGGGAACCGATTATCTACGTGATAATTATCATTCACCCTTCGAATGTGGTGGTATATGGGTGGGTCCTGGAGTATCTCCAAACGTGCATGGTAGTAGAAAGACATTACACACTGCTGTGATACAACTAGAAAAAAATGATTCAATCGGTAATGAGCCACCCCAACAAACCAATACGGAATCTTTTTCCGTGGACAACCAATCAGCTTTAAAATCTAAGGTTCTCGAGCGAAATTCAAGATTTCTCGGTTCGTTGGATTTAGCAAATGATTCGTTATTGAACTTAATGAATCAAGATTTGGAAGTCGATTTTAACGCCTTAGACCCGGTTCAACAGTTGGTTAAAACGTAATTGATTAGCGGGTTAAAATGGGGTTTTTTCAAGGAATTTCGAGGTTCGACTTGACTTTTTTTTAAATGAGGCTATAATAGGCAACATGCCGGGGATTGATCCTCATCGACTGCACGAAGCGGATCCAGCGGAATTGGTTAAGGCTCTTGAGCTTGCGATGCAGCGCGTGGAGACGCTGGAAGCGGAATCTCAGAAATTGCAGCAACAGAATCAGAAATTACGGAACGTTAATCGGAAATTGCGGCAATTGATCCGAGATTTGCAACAACAGATCGGCTCCTGTGGTTGCCAAACTGATCCCGCATCGCTCTCGGCAGATTTCGAGATTGCCGACCAATTGAAACAAGAAAACCAGGATTTGCGGCAACAACTGGAAACGTCAGAGAGAGAAAACCATCGTTCGGCTACCCCTTTTTCCAAGGGCAAACGCAAAGAAAACCCCCAAAAGCCCGGTCGCAAACCTGGGCAAGGAAAGTTTCGCCATAAACCAGCGCCGGAGCCCCAAGAACCGGATGAAATCCAAGAGTTTCAGGCTTCCCTGGATACCGAGGCCTGTCCGAAGTGCGGGGCGAAACTTGAGCGACAAGCCTCGGAAACTGCGACGACGATTGATCTGCCCCGACTCATTGGCCGAGTGATCAAATACTTTTCGATTGAGGTTGCGGAGTGCACGGGATGCGGACACAAGGTCCGGGGCACGCATCCTGAATTAGCGAAGGATCAGTTTGGAGCGACGGCTCATCGGATTGGCTCCCGAGTCTATGCTTTGGCGTTGGCCTTGCATTACGATTCGGGAATGTCATTACGCCAGACGGAGAAGGTGCTCAACGATTATTTCCAGATCCCCGTGACCCAAAGTGCGATCACCCAGAAGGCTCTGAAGACGGCGGAGCAAGGGAAACTTGGCGAACTGGCTCAGGAAATCAAGGCGGAACTGGCTCAAGCGGATATCATTCACACGGACGATACCGGTTGGAAAGTCGGGGGAACCCCCCATTTTTTGATGACGTTTTGCAACGAGAAGGCGATTTATTATCAAATTGAACGGCATCATCGTGCGGCCGAGGTGGCCCAAGTGATCGATCCTTCGTTTCGGGGAATCATGGTCGTTGACGGTTTTACGAGTTACCAACATCAGAGCTTTGACTCCGTGCCCCAGCAAAGATGCCTGGCTCACCGGCAACGAAATTTGACCGATTTGGCCGACCGGAAAGCTGGCAAAGGGAGGTGGTTCGCCAATTATACGAAAGATGTCTTTCGACAAGCCATGGAATTGAGGGAGTTGAATCTCGCAGGCCATGGGACCGCGAAGGAATTTCAGACGGCAGTGATCGACTTGAAACAAAAGCTCGATCATCATCTGAGACCACGATCCTTGAGTGATCCGGATAATCAAAAGATGCTGAATAGCTTGTGGCTCCAGAATCAAAAGGGCCAGTTGCTTCGATTTCTGGACCATCCAAAACTTGAACCGACCAACAATCGAGCCGAACGGGCTCTGCGACCGGGCGTCAAGGCTCGGAAGGTTTCCCAGTGCTCGAAAAATCAGAGAGGGGCTCAGAGTCGGGCGGCCATCACTAGCGTCACGGCTACCTCTCGCCTGAAAAAGGAGTCGGTTTTGGAGACGTTGGCGTCAGCGCTTTAGTTCTCAGTTCGATCACCCTCGGTTGATACCGGCTCGGGTCTTATCGTGCTTTCAGCATTGGTTTTCCGAAATCATGGAGCTTGGGATTATTCCCGTAATTTTGCTGGAACGGCAATCGAATGCCACTCGAAAGCCAACGTTGTTGGTCGAGGATATTTGATCTGAAGCCGCAAGACGATCAACCAAGGACGTCGGATGGAATGAGATCACTAATCTCCCTGACAAAAGCGAAATATGAAATCCTTGATCATGGGAATGCATCCTTTTCGTCAGATCATTTAGCTCAAAATGGCGTTCAAACCCGCTAATCAATTACGTTAAAACAAAAGAATTTTACGTAGAAAGGATGTCGAATCAGGTTAGTCGAATGCAAGAAAAACAGAACCAATGGGAAACATACTGTCAGTGGGTTGATTCTAGACAAGAATGGATCGACAATTATCCTTTCGAACCAACTTATCATCGAACCCTTAAGTTTTCCAAAGCATTTACGGAAATTGAACGCCCGAGATATAATCCCCGCAACCGGTTTAGGACCGAATCTTTTGATGATTACAATAAATACTTAAAAAAGTCCACTGCCGTATTTAATGCTAATCTAGCTGAACTTTCTGCGAACAGTGAAAGAGTGTATAATCATGCGCAATTGAAAACTTTTTATTCTAATTATCTCGGGTATACCGAAGAATTTGAGATGATGCATGACATTCTTAAAGAATTTGGCTACGGAGATAACACTATAATACATATCAATTTGTTTCGAGCCTTGACTCGATATAATTCGGAAATTCATGAAGATCCGAATCAAATGTCTCCGTATAATTGCACCTGGGCTGAAAGACAGAAAAGAAATTTGTCTTTGATCAAGGGACATTTGCTTTTACGTAGAGCCTACCTAAACGGAGAACCAAAACCTAGCTTAGATGAAGTCGAAGCTATACGAACCAAATTGATAAATGAGATTCCTCGAGAAGGATTTGTCGACATAGAAGAAAGGTTTGGATTAAATGCTGTTAACAATAAGTATCGCAAAGAACTGAAGGAAGGGGATCCATTACTTTATAGGTAAACTATTTCGGAGACATCAAAATTTGTTATATCATTGAATTGATTTTTTTTGATGAGGGCAAGTTTATTATTTAGACTGCTGCAACACAAAACGGATCTGGAGTTATTGATGATTTTGTTCGTGACCGTCGAGGCAACAATCTGTTTTATTTGCTGAAACGTCTACTACGATGAATTATTTCCTAGCCCCTTTTTTTATCGCAATAATTGCAACTGTTTATTTACCTTTTTTTATTTTCCAGTTAAACATTTATTTGTATTTTGGGTTATAGGATCGAAGTTATCGAGATCAGCCCGTTTTGCTCGGAAAGTTTCAGATTTAAATTATATTTCAACTCAGTTGTTTTACAGTACTGATTAATTCGAGGAACAAGGTGAAATTGTTGGTGTTTTGCTGGTTGAGAATAATTTTATTAATCTTCAGGCAAATCTCAATCAATTTGTATAACAAACTGCTAGATTTACTGTTGTCAGTACTCGATGCAGCGACTGGCTCTCAAACACGAGGCCGCAATGTGCTGTCCCGATTGATCAGCGCGGAAAACGACTGTTTTTCTTAAGGAAATAGAAGAAGCAGTACACTTGGCCGAAACAGGAATGGGGCGTCTTATCTATTATGTGACTTTTTGCGGAAAAGTTGCTCGACCAACTAATGACAAGTCGATTTCGAGATCTTTACCCAGGTACCCGAGACGAAAACAATCGACATTATGTAGAAGTTTCATGTGACGAATAGAGTTGATTTTTTTGCTGCTGGAGCGCAACCTATATCAATAATTGTTTTTTCGGTAGCCTTTTCAAAGACGATTGACTACCTGTTGATTCTGACCGGCGAACAGAACGCAGATATCCCGAGCTTGTCTCTGTTTGATTCCGCTCGTTGCGAGCGAATCGAAATAGACCCATCTTCAAGTCTATGGTTCCCTGTCGCCGGAACATGCGGGCGCGGAAAATCCATTAGTTGCTCGATGTTGTTATCTAGACGATCGGGTCATTGTAGTCGACATCTTTCATTTGGACCGGTCTGTCGTAGGCGTCGTGTTGACGCTCGATGCGTTGACGAATCGCAAAGTCCGGTCTATGGCAGTCAAGTAGCGCATCAGGTGCGACTTTGACAGGCGGTGTTATTTACCGCGCTATTTCGGGCAATTTTTTCGCATTGAGTCCTGAGTTCATGGACGATGGAATGACCAAATTGACCACTTAGCACAGAACAATGAGAGGATTTTCCGAGAATGAGTCGGTGGTGAAGAAGGTCACTTCGGCCTTAATGCCTGTGTTCCCACGCGTTGGATGGCGAGACGGTTGGATGAGCTGGTCGTTCACTTATGCTGACGGAAGTGGCGATCATTCCTTTGCCCTCGGTTATTTCATCGTCATTCAAACGCTCAACGTCTGAGGCCTCCTGAGGTTAAAGACTGGAACGATTTGTTGCGAGGCCTATGATCCGTTACCCGAATTCCAACTGAATTATCTTTTCCAAGTGGACAAGATCGTTTCCGGAACCGTATTCTGGCGAAGGTAACTTTAAATCGGAACCCGCGTTCTTACGGCGGTCCAACTGCGTCCCCGGTTGGGATGAGAGCTAAATCGGATAATCGGAAGTGGAAAGACAGTTTTTTCCCTGTAATCAAGCCGTAATACCGGGTTTCATAATTCCTTGGCTATCAATGAGTTACCGTTTGTCACTTGAAATGCTTCGATGTTTATTCCCTCGAGGCGGTCGATAAAAACGAACGTTCGGGAGCCGAGCTTGTCTCAATCGGGAAGGGTCGTCGAACGATGATCGGTTTTCCGATTGTCAGTTAGCGGCCATTAACGGCTTGATTTTTATCGGCGACATCCGATTATCAATCCTTAGAGTGCCTTAGCCAATCGAAGATCATGGACATGAAACGCTCCTTTCACGGTGTTTGTTTGATAACGTTCCTCCTGTGCCTCGGCCTCGCCGGAGCGATCAGGGCGGAGGAACCGGCCTCGGAGGCGCCTTCGCCTTCCGATCAGGCTTTATTGCATAAACTCCGGGACCGGGCGTCGCTGGCCACGAGCGAATCTCCGGAGCTCACCCGGGAGGACGATCCCGCCTTGGCGACGTTGTCCGCTCACGTCGTCAAATTGTTGACCGACGGGGACGCTTCGACTTTCGTTCAGAAAACGATCATGTCGGCTGAAGATTTACGAGGTGGAAGGCGCCGGTCCAAGTTCTACGGGATCAATGAAGTCTCTGGCGATGAAGTCGAGCGCATTCGGGCCAAAATAGCCGAAACCCTGAAACCCAAAGCGGAAGACTTTTCGCAGCTGGCCCGGGAAATCAAGCTGCCGCAGGACGCTGCCGACTACGAGGTGAAAAAAATCGAAGTGCGGCAATATCAACGTGGCGGACCTCCCAATACGGTGATGCTGGCTCGGTTTGTTGACTTGACCCTATCGTTGAAATCCGAGGCGTTGGAACGGTTGGGATCGGCTTATCAGGGAGATTTGAAGATCGAGTTAGGTATGGCGGTTCGCATGGAGGACCGCTGGGTGTTGACCGAGGGGATCAAGTGGAAGGCCGTTCCTGAAGAGTTGTTAACCGAGGAACAGCAACAGGCTCTGTTGACCGGACAGGCTACTGGTTGATCATAGCTGAGTGGCAGCTGTCCGCTAGGCGTTCGTCTTGGTCGTTCGAATACCTGTGCCGGGAAAACCCGGCCGGTATTCGAGATTGCGCCAGGGTCGCTTCGCCGCCTTCGCTAGTGCCGGAAGCGCGGCGACCGGTGACTCGGACCGGAGTGTCTTTTCGATCGGCCGAGCAGGCAGTCGAGGTTTTGAGACCGGGTTAGCAGTCCGGGCGAACGCCCGATGAAATCGTTCCGCGGGCGACGGCTCGGGGCGCGAGCTTTCGCTTTACAGTGACCGGCGAACTGTTAGGTTTGGCCTTGACCGAAGGGCAGGGGCCTTTCCTATGCTGCCGAGTCCGCCGGGTTCGTCCGGATCGGAGGGATCGGGGCGGAATTAGTCAACTCGGGAGTCAGGGAAGGATCCAGTATTAAAAGCGCTCAAGAACTACAGCAGGGGCGGTTCATCAGTCCCGGTGCGTTAATGGCGATTGAAAACCTCGAACTGCGAGCCCGGGTGGTGGTCGAGGGTTTTCGGAACGGTCTGCACCGGAGTCCCTTTCACGGCTTCTCGGCCGAATTCAGCGAATATCGCCAATACACTCCAGGAGACGATCCCCGTTATCTGGATTGGAAGTTATTCGCACGCAGCGACCGGTATTATATCAAGAAGTTCGAAGACGAGACTAATCTGCGGTGCCATCTGTTGATCGACCAGAGCCGGTCGATGGTTTTCGGCGAAACCGGTTTCACCAAACACGATTATGCCAATACCCTGGCCGCTACCTTGGGATATTTTCTGTTCCAGCAGGGCGATGCGGTCGGGCTGCTGACGTTCGCAGAAGGGATCGGCGATTATATTCCGGCTCGCAACCGGAGCGGGCATCTGCGGCGTTTGATGCTGGCCCTGGAAACCCAACCGAGCGGCGCATCGACCGATCTGCATGCGCCCTTGCAGCGGATCGTCGAATTGGTCAAGAAACGGGGCTTGGTGGTGTTGATCTCCGATTTGCTGGCTCCGATCGAGGATCTGGAACGGCGGCTGACTTCGATCCGAGCCTGCGGGCACGAAATGCAGGTGTTCCATTTGTTGGACCCGGCCGAACGCCATTTTACCTTCAAGCAAGCGAGCCTCTTCCGCGACGTGGAATCCGGCAAGGAGCTTTACATCGATCCGGAACGGGCGCGTGCCGGCTATTTGCGACGGCTGGAGGCGCATCTGGCCAATATTGAGACGGTTTGTCATAACAACGGGATCGGGTATCATTTTCTGACGACCGATCAACCCCTGGAATGGCAGTTGTCCGATTTCCTGAGGGCGAGAATGTATCGCGATAAATCCGCATTGAATCGTCGCCGGCGGTCATGAGTTTTCTCTATCCCATTTTTTTGGTCGGTTCGTTGTTCGTCGTCGTACCGATCATCTACCATATGGTGCGCCGCTCGCCTCGGGACCGGGTCCCGTTTAGCGCCGTACAGTTTTTGGACCCCTCTCCGCCCCGATTGACTCGCAAAAGCCGGCTGGAACATCTCTGGCTTCTGTTGTTGCGCTGTCTGATTCTACTGTTGCTGGCCTTCGCCTTCGCCCGTCCCTACCTGGACCGCGTGTTGGAAGCCGACAGGGGGGAGGTCGATCGGCAACGGCACCTGATTTTGTTGGACACTAGCGCCAGCATGCAACGAACCGGCGCGTGGGCCACGGCTTTGGAAACGCTCGACGAACTGCTGGAACGAATCGATCCCGCGGCTCTGGGAGCCGTTTATACCTTCGACAGCCGGCTCTCCCCCTTGGTGACCTTTGAGCAGTGGCAAAATCAGACACCTGCGGAGCGGCTCGGCCAGCTCCGCGGACGAGCCGCTCAAAGAGAACCAGAGCATCGCCTCACCCATTTGGGCAACGCCTTGCTGAAAGCGGTCGAATTGCTGGAGGAATCTTCTCGGTTGGACGACAGCGAAAATGCCGATCAGGATTGGCGCATCCAGGTGATCAGCGACCTTCAGGCAGGAATGCTGCTGGACGGGATTCAGGGATTCGAGTGGCCCAAGGGATGCTCGGTCACGTTTCATGAGGTGGCGGTGGAGGGCGACACCAACGTCGGGTTGAATGTCTTGCCGGCTTCCCAGGTGACGGCCGATCGGCAGGAACCGTTGCCCCGGGTCCGGGTGAAAAACAGTCCGGCTTCGCAAGCGGAAACGTTTCAATTCGGTTGGGCCGGCGAAGCGGGAGCGATTTCGGACGAGGAAATGCTGTATTTGCCGCCGGGCAAGGGACGCATCATGGATGCGCCCGCCCGGTCGGAAACGACAACGAATGACCGGCTCAGGGTAACGGGCGACGATCACGATTTCGACAACGAGGTCTGGCTGGCTCCGCTCCGGGCTCGGGAGAGCTTGGTCGTCTACATCGGTTCGGATAGCGAAGCGGACCCGGACGGCCCGCTGTTCTATCTGACTCGAGCCTTTCAACAAACCAGCCGTCACGCGGTGAGGGTTCAGGCCCATCCGTCCGATCGCTTGTTGCCTCCAGCCGAGCTGGAACATTTGCGCTTGATCGTCGTCGGGGAGGCGATGGGCGCCGAATTGACCGAACAGGTCGGACAACTCAACGCTTCGGGAACGGTCGTGTTGGTGGTGCTGCACCGGCAGGACCTGGAACCGGTTTTGCGCTCGTTAGCGGCCGACGAATCTCTGACCGTATCGCCGGGGGACGTTCAGCGGTTCGCGTTGTTGGGCGAAATCGATTTTCAGCATCCGCTGTTCGTCAGTTTCGCCGACCCCCGGTACAGCGACTTTTCCAAGATTCGTTTTTGGCGGTACGAGCGGCTCGCTTGGGACAATCCCGAGTCGGGAAAAGCGGTGGCCAGATTCGATAACGGCGATCCGGCTTTCGTGCAATTTAATCGCGGGTCCGGCGCCTTGTTCGTCGCCGCCTTCGGTTGGCAACGCCGGTTGAGCAGTTTCGCGCTATCGACGAAATTCGTCCCTTGGCTTTATCACCTGCTCGATTTCGGGGTGGTCGAGGGAGTGGTCCGGTCGCATTACCTGATCGAACAGCCCGTCGATCTTTCTTCGTTGGCGAAACCGGTTTCGATCCGGACGCCCGCCGGGGATCTCGTCGCGACGGAAGCCGACGTGTTTTACGGCGCTACCCGCCCGGGAATCTACGAAATCTCGTCGGAACCCGATCCGGTCCGGTTCGCGGTCAACTTGCATCCCGCCGAAAGCGATACGGCTCCGCTGGGGGAAGAGACGCTGACGGGTTTGGGCGTGCCTACCGAGGCGGACCGGACGGCAGGGCCGGTTAGCGAAACCGCTCGGGAATTTCAACGGAAACTGGAAGCCGCCGAAAAGGAAAGCAGCCAGAAGTATTGGCGGTGGGCGGTTCTGGCCGCTCTGATAATCGCCACGCTCGAAACCGGATGCTCCGGACTGATTACCCGCCGCTTGCGCCAGGCTCCCGCTTGACGCCATTTTCGGTTCCGGCGGCCCGCCAAGGGAGCGGCTGATCCTGGTTCAGCAAGCTGAGGGTCTCTTGGCGTTGAGTCTCCATGTAATGCTTGTCGGCGGGACTGCAGGCTACGGGATAGTTGCCGTCGTAGCAGGCGGTGCAGAAGGAATCCGGGTTCAGTCCGGTGGCCTGCAACATGCCTTCCATGGACAGATAGGCTAAGGAATCGGCTTTGAGGAACTCGCAGATTTGTTGGCGATTCCATTTGGCGGCCAGCAGTTTGGACGGATCGGGAAAATCGATGCCGTAGGCGCACGGGTGTTTGTGGGGTGGGCAACTGACCAGCATGTGCACTTCCTTGGCTCCGGCTTCTTTCAGGTTGTTGACCCGGGTCCGGCTGGTCGTTCCCCTCACGATGGAATCGTCTACGGCGATGACCCGTTTGCCCCGAACCAGTTCCGGGATCAGGTTGAGTTTGATCCGCACGTTGAAGTCCCTGATGAACTGCGAGGGTTGCAGGAAACTTCGTCCGACGTAGTGGTTGCGGACGAACGCCATTTGAAAGGGGATCTGCGATTCCAGGGAATAACCGAGCGCCGCGGGATTGCCGCTGTCGGGGATCGGGACGATCACGTCGGCATCGATCGGATGTTCCCGGGCGAGTTGCCGCCCCATGGCGACCCGGGTTTCGTAAACGTTGCGCCCCGACAGATTGCTGTCGGGGCGGGCGAAATACACGAATTCGAAAATGCACAGGGAACGCCGTTGATGCAGGGGGAAGGCGTCGATGCTGCGCAAGCCTTGGCGGTCGATGACGACGATTTCTCCGGGTTTGACGTCGCGCACGAACTCGGCCTGGATCAGATCGAAGGCGCAGGTTTCGCTGGCGAGGACGTAAGCGTCCTTGAGACGGCCGAGGGACAGCGGGCGAAAGCCGTGGGGGTCGCGCACGCCGATCAACTCCTTGGGGGTCATGATGATGAGCGAGAAGGCGCCTTCGACATGGCGCAAAGCCTGTACCAGGTCGTTCTGATGCGGCGGTTGCGACAGCAGGTGCAGGATGACTTCGCTGTCTACCGTCGTCTGAAAAATGCTGCCCTTGGCTTCGAGTTGGTCCCGGATTTGGACGGCGTTAGTCAGGTTGCCGTTGTGGGCGATGGCGATTTTGCCGCGGATGCCGTCGACGATGATCGGCTGGGCGTTGTCGGTCCGGGAAGAACCGGTCGTGGAGTAACGGGTATGGCCAACGGCGGTGTCGCCTTGGAGCGTCGTCATATGTTCGGGTTGAAACACTTGGGCGACGAGTCCCATTTCCCGGCGGTCGTAGAATTGTCCTTCGTGGCAGGTCACGATCCCGGCGCTTTCCTGTCCCCGATGCTGCAGGGCGAACAGGCCGCATTTGGTCAACTCGGCCGCCTCCGGATGGCCGAAGATCCCGAACAGCCCGCAGTAATGCTGGGGATAATCTCGCATAAAATCAGGAAGGTTGTAACTGCCGTTCGATCGCCGTCCACCAGGTATGGTGCAAAGTCGTCACGTCCCAGGAATAGGTTTCTTGGCCGTAGCGGATCGCTAGGCGATCGCCGCCGGTGGCGCCGATTTCCCGGATGGGAAGATCCAGGATCTCGGCCTGGCCGAGCACCTTGGGCACGAACCGTTTTTCGACGGTGATGACGATGCGCGGATTCGATTCGCCGAAAAGCATCGCTTCGGCCCGGACCCCTTCGCAGGGTTCGAGTTCGATGCGGGTGCCGAGCAACTGCGGCGTATTGCGGCCGGATTGCCGGGAGATGCAGCATTCGCTTAATGCCACGGCTAAGCCGCCCTCGCTGCAGTCATGGGCACTTTTGACGATGCCGGATTCGATCCAACCGCGCAACGCGTCGGCGACGCGTTTTTCTCGTTCGAGATCAACCGGCGGAGGGCGTCCGGAAGAGAGTTGATCGCTCACCTGCAAATAGGCGGATCCTCCCAGCCCCTGCAACGAATCCCGAGGGTCGGATAATTCGCCCAGCAGCAGCACGGCGTCGTTTTCGTCCTTGAACCATTGACTGGTGATCGCCGCTTCGTCGGCGATCAAGCCTACCATGGCGATGACCGGGGTAGGGTCGATGGCGCCGACGGGATTTTGGTTGTAAAGGCTGACGTTGCCGCCGGTGACCGGAGCGCCGAAAAAGGCGCAGGCTTCAGCGATGCCTTTGACCGATTCCTGAATTTGCCAGAATATTTCCGGATCGTGAGGGTTGCCGAAATTGAGGTTATCGGTCACGCCGATCGGGTGTGCTCCGGAACAGGCGAGATTGCGGGCCGCTTCGGCTACGGCCAGCATGCTTCCCCGATACGGATCGAGGCGTACGAGCCGGGCGTTGCCGTCGAGAGTGAGCCCCAAGAACTTTTCCGGAAACGAAGCCGGGGCCTCTGCTGTGACTTCGGGCAGGCTGTCGCGTTTGATGCGGACGACGGCGGCGTCGGAACCGGGATACAGTACGCACGCGTTGCGGACCGTGTAGTCGTATTGCCGGTAAATCCAGTTTTTGGAAGCGATGCTCGGCCAAGCCAACAGTTTGAGCAGAGCGGTTTCCGGTGGTTCGCTGAACGGGACGCGATCCAAGGTCAGGCTCCAATGCCGCTCGAGTTCCGCCGGCCGCCGGCCGGTTCGAGTATAGACCGGCGCCTCGTCGGCTAAGGCCTGGGCCGGCAGGTCGGCGACGACCTCGCCCCGATGACGAACTACCAGCTGACCGGTGTCGGTAACGGCACCGATTTCGGCCCAAGGCAAATTCCATTTGTCGAAAACGGTTTTGACTTCCGCCTCCCGGCCTCGATGGATAATGAGCAGCATGCGCTCTTGGGATTCGCTGAGGAGGATTTCGTAAGGCGTCATATCGGGACTGCGCTGCGGCACCCGGTCGAGTTCGATCTCGATTCCGGATTTTCCTCGGGCGGCCGTTTCGCAGGTCGAGCAGGTCAGCCCGGCGGCTCCCATGTCCTGGATGCCGGTTACCGCCCCGGTCGCCAACAGTTCCAGGCAGGCTTCCAAGAGTAATTTTTCCATGAACGGGTCGCCGACTTGTACGGAATTCCGTTGCTGGGTCGCGGATTCCTCGCTGAGGTCCTGAGAAGCGAAGGCGGCGCCTGCCAGCCCGTCGCGACCGGTGGGCGGCCCGACATAGAATACCGGATTGCCGACTCCCTGGGCGGCGCCCCGGGCGATCTGTTCGTGCCGCAGAACACCGAGGGCGAAGGCGTTGACCAGCGGATTGCCGTCGTAGCAGGGATCGAAATAGACTTCCCCGGCGACGGTGGGCGCTCCGAAGCAATTGCCGTAATGACCGATGCCGGCGACGACGCCCTGAAGCAACCTCTGGTTACGCGGCGAATCCAACGGTCCGAACCGGAGGGAATTGGCGATGCAAACCGGCCGCGCTCCCATGGTGAAGATGTCGCGAAGAATGCCGCCGACTCCGGTGGCGGCGCCCTGAAACGGTTCGACGGCGCTGGGATGATTGTGGGATTCGATTTTGAAGGCGACCGCCAGCCGGTCGCCGATGTCGACGACTCCCGCGTTTTCTTCCCCGGCACCGATCAGAACCCGGGGGGATCGTCCGGAAAACTGCCGGAGCAGCGGCTTCGTGTTCTTATAGGAACAATGTTCGCTCCACATCACCGAAAAGATGCCCAGTTCGCAGAACGTGGGGGATCTTCCCAGCAAGTCTCGAATGCGTTCGTATTCTTCTGGGGTCAAACCGTGAGACGCCAGCAAGTCGTCGGTGAGCTCCGGTTCCATGGGGGATAATCAGGCGCCGTTCGGCTGCGAGGCGGTGACGGTTCGAATCATGCTCTCGAGCCAGTATTTGCCGTCGTCGCTGCCGGCGAGCGGCTCGCAAGCCCGTTCGGGGTGGGGCATCAGGCCGGCCACGTTGGCTTCCCGGTTGCCGATGCCGGCGATGTTGGCCAGCGAGCCGTTGGGATTGGCTTCGTCGCTGACGCGCCCGTCCGCGTCGGTATAGCGCCAGAGAACTTGTCCGTGACGTTCCAAGTCCGCGATCGTGGAAGGTTCGGCTACGTAACAGCCTTCTCCGTGGGCGATCGGAATTTTCAGCGTTCGTGCTTCCGGCACGGCGCAGGTAAACGGAGAGGTTCGGTTTTCGGCCCGGAGAAAGACGTGTTCGCAACGGAACGTCCGGCCGCGGTTTCGAACCAAGGCTCCGGGCAACAGGCCGGCTTCGCACAGGATTTGAAAGCCGTTGCAGATGCCTAGTACCAAACCGCCTGCCCGAGCGAATTCGATGACCGCGCTCAGTATCGGACTGTGACGCGCGACGGCTCCGGCTCGCAAGTAGTCGCCGTAGGAAAATCCTCCCGGAATCAGAATGGCCTCGCAGTCGCCGACGGACGTTTGCCGGTGCCACAGATACTCCGCTTGATGCCCCAGAGCCAGGACGGCGTGGACGCAATCCTGATCGCTGTTGGAACCGGGAAATTGCAGGACGGAGAATTTCATTTTTCGAGGCGAACAGCCGTCGGGCAGACGAACGGTCCGTTCATTCGAAATCTAGCTGAAAGTCCTCGATGACCGGATTACTCAGGAATTCTCGGCAGGCTCGCTGCACTTGGTTTCGCAATTCCGGGGTGTCGTCACCGAGTTCCAGTTCGAGGTATTTGCCGACCCGAGCCCGCCGGATATCGCCGTAACCCAGCTGTTCCATGGTCTGTTGCACCTGCTGTCCCTGAGGGTCCAGAATGGCGGCCTTGGGAGTGATGGTTATTTTAGCCTTCATCGCTTCGGAAATCTCCCTGTTCGTATTCGGCCGGAATTAAATCGCTGGCTGGCGGCGGTCGGCGCCGGGTCAAATTCCGGAAGCCTGCGTCGCGGGTCCGCTGCCCGCTCCGGTTTCCCGGGCAAGGGGGCCGGCCCGGAATACGGCTCGATCAGTCGGTTTCCCGGGTGGAGCTGCGGTCATGGCTTAAGGATCTTCTCAGTGCGGGAATATCGGTTTCGAGTGTCTGTTCCAGTTTGCTGAGCAGGTGTCGGCTCGTCCACCGAAAAGGGAATCGAAACGGACTTTTAATCTTGAAGGCGTTGGCCGTCGATTCTCGGACGTTGGCCCATGACGCCTGCAGGTCGAGTCGTTCTCCCAAGGTGAGTTCCCGGTGATAAGCCTGGTTGAAAAAGAGGTCCAAGGTTTCGGGTTGCCGCAGGGAACGGGAGAACCGGTCCAGGAGGAGTTTGCCGATCAGCGCCGTCGCCGCTCCGGCTAGAGCGCCGGTGGCGCCCGTGACGAGGAGGGTTTGCCATTCGAGGCGCTGCCACAAGAGCGCGACGGTCAGGATCGTGAGGCTCAGGATTACGAAGCCCGAGCCGAACCAAGTGAACATGAGCTTGTGGAATTCGAGCACGGCCTGATCGCAGACTCGGGCGTGAACGGTCAATTTTCGGCCGTTTTGAATGAGGTCGCTGACCAGATTGTCGGCGCGCCGGGTCGGAGCCCGTTTGACCTCGGAGACGATTTCCTCGCGCGCCCTGTCGAAATCGTCCAACGGAAAATGATCGGAGCGGCGGCGGCGTTCCGGGTCGGCGTGTTCGGGAAGATAGATGATGAAAATGTGCGGAATGTCCTTGGTGGCCATGGCCTTGGAGAGATTCCAGCACAAGGCCCCGTAGCACCGGGCGAAATCCCGCATGTTCGAGAACTGATCGACCTTGTTCATGATGATCATCAGTTTGTGTTCCAGCCCCGATAGGACGCGGGTGAAGGCGGCTACGGTTTCGGCGGTGGTGCCGGGTTTGTCCGGATCGAAGAAGAACAGGATCAGGTCGGCATGCTCGGCGAAGATTTGAATGCTGCGGAAAAAATCGTACTGGCGCGAATCCGTGGGATTCAAGGTGTCGATCATGCCCGGGCTATCGATCAAATTGAAGTCGCGCAGAATCGGCACCGGTTCGGCTCTCAGGCGCAGGCGCGACAGGAACGACGGTCCCAAGACGTTTAAATTGCGGCAGGCGAGTTCAGGATGGGAAGCGACGGTTTGACCGTCGAGGGAGTCCGGCCGTTCTCCGTAGGTGACGATCGTGAACCCGTCGTCGGTCGGAGCCAGTCCGGTTTTTTGCAAGTCCGTTCCGAGCAGATGGTTGATGAAGGAAGACTTTCCGGAGGAATGATTGCCGAGCAACAGGGCGGTTGGCCGGCGCGGCGGGTCGTCGGGGCGAACCGGCAAATCGAAAGCCAGACGCTGGGCCAAGGGGTGCAGCGCCGAACGGTAAATCTCGCTGACCTGCCGATCCAGTTCCTGATAATCGGTTTTGCCGTTATCGGCCTGCGGCTCGCCGGTCGGGCTCATTTCGGGAAGGGGCGAAGCGACGAGATCACGAGGTCGGTCGGAGCGGCGGAGCCGGGCGCGAGCCCTACTTCTGGGTGGTCGGCCGGTTGCGGTTCAATTCGGCCAGCACCGTTTGGGAAATGTCGCTGGACTTGTCGGTGAACACGACGATCGGCGTGCCGTTAAACCCTTCGGCGGCAATGTCGAGAACCAGGTTGTAGCCGGCGGTCTTGGCCCGGACGGCGACGATTTCCTGAATCTCCTTGATGATGTTTCTCCGGTAGCGAAGGCTGGTTTCGCCGATCCGCGCTTCGGTGCTTTTTTGGTGATTCACCACGTCTTGCTCCAGTTTTTGAATCTGGCCCAGCACCGATCTGGCCTCTTGATTGCGCTTCTCCTTTTCCTTGTTGGAAATCGCCGGATTTTCGATCGATTCGCGCAAGCCGCGGTATTCCGTTTGTTTGGTCTTGAGCGCGTCGAGGAGTTTTTGGTGTTGTACGGTGGCCTGGGTTTTGTCCTCTTCGAGCCGTTGCTTCAAATTCTCGGTTTTCCAGTAGCCGTCGAAAACCTCTTTCATGTCGATCGTGGCGACCTTGGTTTGCGCTTCGACCGGAGCGAAAGCCAGAACCGAGAGCAGGGATACGATGGTCAGGGGCGTCCAGAAACGGGTCATGATGCTATTCCTCGTGATTATTCCGCACGAACGACGAGAGCGGAGATCCAATGTCGAACGGCGGAATCTGCGAGACCTGAATGGGCGAGTCTCATCGGGCGCTCAAAGTGATTAACCACCGGTTTTTCCGTGCGGTGCTTCGCACGTCAGAGCTTGAGGGTATCGCCGAGAATCCGGCGAAAATCAAGCTTCATTTTCCGAGGCCGGCCGTCAGAAGGGCCGTTCCCATCCCACCCCGAAATTAAACCGGTTCGAGGCGTCGTGATCGGGGTCCGACGTCAACGGAATGCCGTAGTCCAGGCGTAGCGGGCCGATGGGCAGCTCCATCCGCATGCCAATGCCGATGTTATCGTTATAGGTGCTGGTCTTCGCCGCCCGGTATTCGTCGCCGACCCGGTAGCGGTAATCGGTGGAAAAACTGAAGGAATCCTGGTAGACCATGCCGATATCGTAGAAGGCGGCCAAGCGGAACCGTTCGGTGATCGGCACGCTGTATTCGGCGGAGGCGAACCAACTGGTCCGCCCGCCGATCGGTTCGCCGAAATTGTCCTTGGGGCCGACGTCGCGGAACTGGAATCCCCGAAGCGAATAAAGCCCGCCCAGAAAATTCCGGTCGAATAACGGCACCCGGTCGGAGTCGCCGTATTCCTGGACCACTTCGACGATGCCCATGAGTTCGACGATATGGTTGTCGAGCAATCCCCGGAAATAGTGCTTGTTGCCCAATTCCACCTTGTAGATGTCGGTATCGCCTCCGAGCGGGCCGCCCGCCAGTTCCAGGCGCAGGCGAGTCAATTGCCCCCGGTTCGGGAGCCGGCCGCCGCTTCTGGTGTCGTAGTACAGGGTCGGGTTGATTCTCGAGACCAGCCGTTTGCCGGCGGCCGCTTCCTCCAGGAAGATGACCGAGGCGTTCGGATAGACGTCGGAGATTTCGATCATCTCTAACGTGTACCCGAGTTCGCCGATGACGAAGTCGCTGAACAGCGGCGTGCGCACGGAGATCGTGCCGCCGGTGCGGTTCTCGTTAAACACGCTGCTCAGAAAGTCGAGCCGGCGGTGGAAGAGGCTGGTGGACAGTTCGAGCTTGCGGTCGAACAGCCAAGGTTCGATGAAGGTGATCATGTAGTCCTGCCGCCGGGTGCCGGCCTGGGCTCGCATCAGCAGTTTCTGGCCTCCGCCCTGAAAGACCGGCGGTTTGCCGATATCGAAATTGCCTTGGTTCAGTTCGACGAACCCGACGAGGTTTTCCACCGAGTTGAAGCCGGCGCCCACGATAAAGTTACCCGTTCCCTGAGCCTTTTCGGTGACTTTGACGACCAGGTTTTTTCGCTCCGGGATGTCGGTCGGCTCCACGCTTAAATCCACCGTGTCGAAATACTGCAGTCCCTGGAGGCGCGTTTGGCTCAACCGGGCCAGCACCATGTTGAACGGTTCTCCGGGGGCGACCGCCAGTTCCCGGCGGATGACCTTGTCCTTGGTCTTGGTGTTGCCGCGGATTTCGATTTTGTCGATGGTTGCCGGACTGCCTTCCTGGATCTGATAGTTCAAATCCATCGTGCCTTCGGTGGTGTTGGCCGATTGCAAGGGGACGATGCGGGTGTCGCCCTGATTCATGGGGCTGAGATAGCCGGCACTTTCGTACAGGTCGGAAATCGCTTCGTTGTTGTCGCGGAATTTTTGGGGCGTGAAGACGTCGCCAGGTTGCATCGGCAGGCGCGGCTGGGGGCCGCGGCGGGTTTGCCGGAACATCAGTTGTTCGGTAGTGAATCGTTCGTTGCCCTCGATTCTCAGGTCGCCCAGGCGGTATTGCTGCCCTTCGAAAATGACGATGGTGATGATCAGTTTGTCCTCGGCCGGGTAATCGAATTTGACGTCGCGAATGACGAAATCGAGATAGCCCTCTTCGAAATAGAACTCTCGGAGCCGACCCCGGTCTTTCAGGAATTGATCTTCCTTGTAGACTCCGGAGCCGGTCAGCCAAGAGAACATCCAGCGATTGCGGGTTTTGATTTTCTTGCGCAGTTTTTTGGTCTTGAACGCGAAGTTGCCCTCGAATTCGACCGCTTTGATCCGCACCTTGGGCGATTCGGCGATTTCGAAGGTCACCGAACCTTGGCCTTGTTCCTCCTGGATATCGGTGACGTATTTTACGGTCGTCTCCCGGTAGCCTTTTTTCTCGTAGTACTCCTTGATCGCCAAGGTATCGAAGAAGAGTTTCTTTTCGTTGACGGGTTCGCCGATTTTCGTCTCGATCTTTTTTCGCAGCGTGCGGGTCCGGACCCGGTCGTTGCCTTGAAAATCGATCCGGTTCAGGGTGGGGCGTCCTTGCACGGCGTAGATCAACCGGACGCCGCCGGCCGTGCGCTCCCAAGTGACGTTGACGTTCAGAAAGTAGCCGGTTCCCAGCAGGTTTTTGATGTCCTGATTGATTTTGGACGTGTTGAGCGGTTCGTCGATCCGCGTCTGGATGTTCGCGTGAATCCGTTCGTCGCTGACCGCGACGGGCCCGATATGGCGAATCTGGATTTCCTCGACGGTCTGAGGGGCCGGTTGCGAACGCCCGGCGGACGGAAAGCAGTGGGCGATCAGGAGTACGACGATCAGCCAATTCCGAATCCCGTATGATTTCATTCTTGGTAGGAACCTCCCGGAGGCAGGTCTGAGTGATCGACTTTGGCAGCGCTTTCGAAGCGTGTAAAGATTTTCCGGAAAGTCAGCGGAACGACGCCGGTGGGACCGTTGCGTTGTTTGGCGATCAACAGGTTGACCGTATGGTGGTCGGCGCCGCTGTCGACGGCATCTTGGGCTTCTTCCGGGATGTAGAGCAGGCCGACGAAATCGGCGTCTTGTTCGATGGCTCCCGATTCCCGCAAATCCGAGAGCTTCGGTTTGCCTTCGCGCCGTTCCACTTCCCGGTTCAACTGGCTGAGCACGATGACCGGGACGTTCAATTCCTTGGCCAAGGCCTTGAGGCCGCCCGAAATGTCGGCGATTTCCTGCTGCCGGTTTTCCGCCCGCCGGCTGGTGGACCGGAGCAACTGCAGATAATCCACGACGATCAGGTCGATATTGTGTTGCTGTTTCATGCGCCGCGCCCGGCCCCGCAATTCCAGAATGCTCAGGGCCGGGGTGTCGTCGATGTGCAAGTTGGTGTTCGACAGTTCTTTGGCGGCGTTGGTGACTCGCGGGAAGTCTTCCTTGCCCAGAAAACCGCTTCTCGCTTCGCTCATGTTGAGTTCGGCCCGGGAGCAGACCATCCGAAGCACGAGCGAATCGCCAGTCATCTCGAGGCTGAATACGGCGACGTTCCCCGATTGCTCCGGCCCGTGGCGATTCAGGCATACGTGCTCCACGATATTCATGGCCAGGGAAGTTTTGCCCATGCTGGGACGAGCGGCGATGACGATCAATTCTCCGGAATGGAAACCGTGGGTCAGCTTGTCCAAATCGGGGTAGCCGGTGGAGATACCGGTCATGTGAGAGTCGCTCTTTTGCCATTTTCCCAGCGTGCTGATGGCTTCTTCGACCAGATCGCGAATCGAGCGGTTGGCGGTCAGGCCTCCAGGTTGGGTGATTGAGAACACGTTTTTTTCGATATCGTCGATGGCTTTTTCCACGTTTTCCGGCGAGTCGTAGGCGATTTCGATGGCCTTGCTGCAGACCTTGATGAGACGGCGCAGGTTGGCCTGTTCAATCAGGATCTTTAGATAGAATTCCAGGTTGGCCGAAGACGGCGCGGCGTCGCCGAGACCGGCGACATACTCGATGCCTCCCGTTTCCTCGGTCCGGTTGGTGTCGAGCAGTTTTTCCGCGACCGTGATCAGATCGATGGGGACGTTTTCGTCGAACATCGCAATCAAGATCGAACAGAGCGCCTGGTGGCGTCGGTCGAAAAAGGCGTCGACCGGTTCCTTCAGCAGTTGGATGACGATCGGTATGGTTTCCGTCGGTTCTAACAGGAGGCAAGCGAGGACGCCTCTTTCGGCTTCGATGGAGTGCGGAGGCACCCGTCCGGGCGAAGGCGCCGGCGATTTCTGAGTGGGGGAAGGCGAACTCGCCAGTCTCGTGACCGGCGGGGTATGAGCTGGTTCGGCAGTTTGAGTGGAAGCCATTTGGGGTCGATAGCAGACCGGAAAAAGCGCCGGGGGGCAATTCGTAGTTAGTGTATTAATGTTTACCGTTATTGACAGCTTTATTCACGGTTTATTGGCGATTCGGTTTCGGTCGCGAGCGAAAGCCGTATTAGCGGCAATTTGATTGAACCGCAAACTTTCTGGAGGGATAATCCGGCCCGAGTGCCGGTTGGCGGGAAAAGATCATGGCGAATCTAGAAATAAGGCGGGCCGAGAATTGTCGATACGATTTGGTGTCGTTGGGTGAGATCATGTTGCGCCTGGATCCGGGCGAGGGGCGAGTGCGGACGGCTCATTCGTTCCGAGTCTGGGAAGGTGGGGGCGAATACAACGTCGCGCGAGGCTTGCGGCGCTGCTTCGGCTTGCGGACCGCCGTCGTGACCGCCTTCGTCGATAACGAAATCGGCCGGCTGTTGGAAGACGCCGTTCTCCGGGGCGGCGTGGATACGTCGTTGATCAACTGGGTGCCTTACGACGGCGTAGGCCGCGAGGTGCGCAACGGATTGAATTTCACGGAACGAGGATTCGGCATCCGCGGAGCGGTCGGAGTGCCCGATCGGGGGTTAACCGCGGCTTCTCAGCTGAAACCGGGCGATATTGATTGGGATGATCTGTTCGATAACCGGGGAGTGCGCTGGTTGCATACCGGCGGCATTTACGCGGCTCTTTCGGAAAGCTCCGCCGCCTTGACCGAGGAAGCGGTGAGCGCGGCGAATCGCCACGGAGTGATCGTGTCCTACGACCTGAACTACCGGCCGTCTCTCTGGAAGGCGGTGGGCGGCAAGGCCAAGGCTCGCGAGGTTAATCGCCGGATCGCCGGTAAGGTGGACGTCATGATCGGCAACGAAGAGGATTACACGGCCTGTTTGGGTTTCGAGGTGGAAGGTTTGGACGAAAACATTTCGACGATTGAGGCCGAGAAATTCCAGCGAATGATCGAGACGGCGGTAGCGGAGTTTCCCAATTTCAAGGTGGCGGCGACGACGTTGCGGGCGGTCAAGACCGCTACCGTCAACGACTGGAGCGCCATTTGCTGGGTCGGCGGGGAATTCTTCGAGTCGCGCCGTTATCCCGGCTTGGAGATTATGGATCGCGTCGGCGGCGGGGATTCGTTCGCTTCGGGGTTGATTTACGGATTGCTTTCCGGATTCGATCCCGAGAAAGCCGTCAACTACGGAGCGGCCCATGGCGCCTTGGCCATGACGACCCCGGGAGATACCTCCATGGCTTCCTTGAAAGATGTCGAAAAGATCGTCGGGGGCGGAGGAGCTCGGGTCGTGCGCTAGAGGCGGGACGACTCCGAGCCGGCGGCCGCGGCGCGAAGTCGTGAATTTTGGAGTCGGTAGCCGGCGCGCTTCCCAGTGATCGGCCGGTCGTAGCCGGTAGCGTTGCCGTTCGCCGTTATCGGCGGAATGGGGTGGCGGGAAGCTTGTTTTTCGCTGCCAGTTCTTCTAGGGTGCGACCATGCGAGGTGCGATCGTACTTTTGGGTTTGTTGGCGAGTTTGGGTTTGGGGGCGGACGCTCGAGGAGACAACCGGCCAAATATCCTCTGGATCTATTTGGAAGACGTCAGCGGATGGTTCAGTTGTTACGGAGAGACGTTGATCCAAACTCCCCATATCGATGCGTTGGCGAAAGAAGGAGTGCGATTCGATCGGTTCTACACTCCTGCCGGCGTCTGCTCGGCTACCCGTTCGGCGATCATTTTGGGCGTGATGCAAACCAGCTTGGGAGTCCATAACCATCGTAGCGGGCGCGCCGATTTCCGGGGGCAGAGCATGGGGCCCGATTACGACGATATCCGGTTGCCCAAGGGCGTGAAAACTTTGCCAGAACTTTTTCGAGACGCGGGCTACTTCACCTTTAACGACACCGGCAAGGACGATTACAATTTCCGTCACGATCTGGACGCCATGTATTCCGTGCGCCGGCCGGGTACCCGTTGGCGGCTCAAACCTGACGATCGGCCCTTTTTCGGACAATTGCAGTTGCGGGGAGGGAAACTGGGCCGCCGGGCCGCCAAAGTGGTCGATCGCGATATCGTCCCCGTGCCACCCTATTATCCCGATACGGAACTGGTGCGCGAAGAAATCGCCCATCACTACGATTGCCTGTTGCATACGGACGGCCAGGTTGGGAACATTATCGCCGAACTCAAACGGGACGGGCTCTACGACGACACCGTGATCTTTCTGTTCAGTGATCATGGATACAAGCTGCATCGGCACAAGCAGTTCCTTTACGAGGGCGGGATTCAGATGCCGCTTATAGTAGCGGGTCCCGGAATCGAAAAGGGGAAAACGCGCCGGGACTTGATTAGCGGCATCGATATCGCTCCCGCTTCCTTGGCGCTGGCCGGAATTCCCGTTCCGGAATTTATGGAAGGGCTCGACTTTTTGAGTTCCCGCCACGTTCCCCGCGAAAATGTGGTCGCGGCGCGCGACCGATGTGACTATACGATCGAACGCATTCGAGCCTTGGTGACGCCTCGTTTCAAATACTTGCGCAATTACTTGACGGATCGTTCCTATATGCAGCCCAACTACAAGGATCCTTGGCCGGTGTCCCAGGAATTGCGGCGGCTGACAGCCGAGGGCAAGCTTGATCAGGCACAGATGGCATTTTTCGGACCTCACAAACCGGCGGAGGAACTCTACGATTTGCGTAACGATCCTCACGAGATCGATAATTTGGCGGACGATCCTCGATTTCGTTCCGTGTTGGAAGAGCATCGACGGCAGTTGCAGGATTGGATCCGACGAACCGGAGATCAGGGATTGACCACGGAATTGGATGCGGGCTTGCTGGCGACCCTGAAGCGCTGGAAGGACAAGTGCGTGAATCCGGAATACGATCGGGTGCGTCATTTATTGAAATGATTCGGCGACGGTTTAATCGAGGGAAATGGCACGGTTTGGATTGCGGGTTCGATCGGTGCAGGGAGTGGCCGTTCGTTCGATGACGGTTTGATCCGGTTTGGGGACGTTTGACCACGAAACGGATTTATTTTGTAACTGCCTACGTATCCGATATTCAATTTTCCTTGCAGAAACGCTCGAACCGTGCGATGATGTATCGTTGCGAGCGTTTCTGCAAATCAAACAGAATCGACTTCCAGCAATCCTCAAACGAAACCATCTCGGGGGATCAAGCTCTTTCTATTCTTACTCCAGCAGTTTCCTCTGCTGAAATCAAAAATCAAGGAGTTGCGGCAGCGAATTCAGGAACTTCTTCACCGGATTCGAGAATTTGAACTTTTGGTCCAGCGGCTGAAGGATCAGATCACCGAATTGAAGGACGAAAAAGTTTGCTTGGAGAATGGTAACACCGCGGTAACTATTCCAGACGGCACTTCGACGTTCGCTTCCGAATCAGCAACCACCGAACGATCCGACGGTGCCGCTTCCAGGGAGAAAAAGCTCCAAGAACAATTAGAGGAGCAGCTGGTCTTGGTTGGCGAATTAACGGAAACCATCACGGAGTTACAGCAACAAGCCGCCAAAGACAGTAGCAACAGCAGCAAGCCGCCTTCTTCGGATGGGTTGAAAAAGAAAAACGCCACCGTCAACGGCCAACCTAAACGCCAGTGCGAAAAGAAACCGTAAGGGTGCTCGCAAATATAAAGTAAATAATAACTTGCAAAATCATTCAAACTATGCTCAGAGATCCTTGTGTCTGACAGATTCAAATTGTGCAAACTTGGTAGTTTCATTAATCAGCTAATTTATAAACTAGCTTCAGGTTAGTTTCAGGAAACCTTATTTCTTTTTGGTTTAGGGCTTCAAGCAATTCCTTGAGTGTTTGATTCTGTGCCTTGTTGCTTTGGTTCAGCAGCCTAATAACCAGTTCTCCGTTGGCTTCATCAGGCAGGATATCGGCTTCGGATTTAAACACGGATTTCAAGAGTGATCTGGAATGGGGACGCCCTTTACGGTTGCCATTGACTAACGGCGTCAGAGCGGTTTCAGCACGATAAACAATCATGCGGATCAGATCATAAAACTGCCTTACTGGTCTCGGCAGCGCTTCCAATTGTTCCGACGGTGACAGATCGCCCGCCTTCACATGTTCGGGAAGTGATTTTTGGGTTTGACAGAGCTCTTGAAGTTCCTTGGCCAGATCAATCTTTTTGGTCTGTAGTTTTCCGACTGGTTGGGTTGTCTTGCTTTGAGCGTCGATTCGCCGCGTCAAATGCCCTAATCGGTTTTTGAGCTTGGCGATCGCTGTTTTCAATCGTCGCCAGGGGGATTAACGACCTTCTCGGCGGGATCTACCGGCTCCCGTTCCTGGACCGGCAAATGGTCCAATCCGAATTCCCGGCGAGCATAAAGGAAAAAATTCTCCTGCGACCAGCGGGAAAGAATCGACCCCGCCACTTGGTTGATATCCATCTGGTTATTGGTGGTGATCATGGAGGATTGGCGTCCGTCAGACCTCAAGCAACGAATTTCTCGGGCCTTGATATCCCCGCCTCTCAACTCCAAGGGTTTTTCCGCCAGCGACAGCCGGCGAATCACGGAACCGCAGGGGCCAGGAACCCTTACTTCCCTCGCCACAAACTCTTGCTCGGACCAGGGCTGGACTTTTCCCTTGCGCCAAGTGATACCGGCCACTACTTGGCGAGCCAGCTCGCCAAAAAGCTTCGGACTCCAACCTTCCCGGTCGAAAATCAAGTTCAGAACCGGCGGAGTAACGGTTGAGCTTGCTGGCTGGCTCCTGCGAGTTAGCGGGCAACAATTCCAGCTCCCGCAATTGGGGCAGAATATCTTGTTTCAGAGTTCGGATCATTTTCGAGTCGATCTGCTGAGGCAGGCAGAGCAAGGGCGTGCCGCCGAGGGCATGCAGCCAATAGCTGACGGCCGCCGGCAGGCAAAGCTTTGGCCGCGAAACGAAATGGCGGGGCAAGTTTCCCTTCCGCCCGTGATACACTTTGACATGGCCATCGAGATCTAAGGTCGCCGTTTCTTCGGGATCCTCGCTGAGCCAGTCTTTGGCCAGGTTTGACGGCCAAGAGTCCATCGCCTTCGAGGTCGCTAGCTGACGAATCCGGCGCCGCAGGGTGGTCACTTCCGGACTGCGATCGCTCCCCAGAATCTTGCCCCATTCTCCCGGGGATTGATAACGCATTGGCTCCACCGAACACACTCGGGTCAAAAACATCAATGCCAAAAACAAGAGGAGGTTGGCGGGGCGATAATAGCCTTTTGATTCCGGCAATTGATCGAGATGCCGGAGCAACCCGGGTTCCAACAACGCTGGCGTCGCCACTAAAACTCCCGCCTGCTTCACGGCACGAGCCGCGGAAAAATGCGGCTTGGGTCCGGCTTGCTCTCCGATACTGGCTGCGACCCGTCCTGGAATGTCCTGCGCTCCCATCCCCATGGCGGCCTGGCGGTCGTTCTGATCTCGTTCCGTCCGATCCGAAGCCTCTGCCAAACGGAAATCCTCGCGAGCTTCGGTCGGGGTAGCGGCTGGTCGCTCGAGCTTTGGCGACTCCGGTTGAAATCCGGGGATTCGGCCGGCATGAACATAACGACGCACCGTTTCGTGATTGACTCGGCAAGCTTTGGCGGCACTTCTAATCGATATTCCTCGGGCCAACAATTCCCCGAGCCGGCGACCCGTTTCCTCGTTGATCGCGGTCCAACTTTTCGCTTTGGTCTGAGGGGTCTTTTTAACCCCGTCACCGCGGCGATAAGTCTGGAGAGCGGCAGAAACGGTATTGCGATGGACTTGGAATTGCTCCGCTATTTGTTTCTGGGTAGCTAACTTGAAAAACGCGATATGACCCATGAGCCAGTTTCGGGAATGATGATCGTTCTCTTCGTATCGAAGAAAGGGTAGATCATCCCAAAAACAAGGTGACGATGCCTTGAGCGATGACGATAAAAACCCGATCCCCAATGGGGGTTGCTTCGTTACGAAGAGCCAATATTTCTAAGCGCTCAGCAGCCTTGCTATTTTGCACATTATTATATATGGCACACCTTGCGGGAAAAAGCTAGCTTTCGCAGGCGAATAATTGCCAAAAAGCCAGATAATATGGACTTTTTTTATGCAAAACGGTCTAAATCTCCCCCGCTAGACATAAGGATCCCTGAGATTTGACTTGCCGTCATCCCGGGGCGCGATCAGAGTCTCAGCGTTTCGTTGTAGAACCAAAATCTCCGAAACCACCCCGAGATGACGACCAACACTTTATCGGCTTGGCTAATGCAAGTCAAGCTGCCGACGGGCAATTTCCTTCGGGAACTGATGAGTTGCACGTTGAATTGGATCATGGAAGAGGAAGTGGCCACTCTCATCGGCGCCCGGCCTCATCAGCGACGTTCCCAACGATCCAACCAACGCAACGGCTACCGGAAACGGGGCTGGAAAACCTGCGTCGGCTACCTCGAATTACTGATTCCCAAGCTCCGGAAGGGCAGCTACTTTCCCCAGTTCCTGAAACGGCGCTGTCTCGTCGAAGAGACCTTGCTCGGCGTCGTTCGGGAGGCTTGGGTGCAGGGCGTTTCCACTCGAAGCATGAAGCGACTTGCCGGAGTGCTGGGAACGCCGAACCTCTCTCGCAGCCAAGTGTCCCGAATCTGCCGGGAACTCGATCAACGGGTTCAAGAGTTTCGCCAACGCCCGATCAAGGGCGACGGGATGTTTCTCTGGCTCGACGCCACCTATTTGAAAGTCCGCCTCGACGGACACGTCCGGTCCGTCGCCGTCTTGATCGCCTTGGGAGTCGATTCGGAAGGACGCCGCGAGGTGTTGGGGTTGGATGTCGTTTCCAGCGAATCCCGGCAAAGCTGGTCTGAGTTCCTCCGATCGTTGCAGCACCGCGGTTTGAAACCAGTCCGGCTGATTATTTCCGACGAACACGAAGGCCTCAAGGCCGCGATCGCTGCGGTGATGCCTTCGCGGCGACAACGTTGCCGAGTGCATTTCATGCGGAATTTGCTGGTGCAGGTCCCCCGGAGCGATCAAACCCGAGTCGCCGAACTGATCCGATCCGCGTTCCGAACGGACGAGCCCGAAACCGCTCGGGAATCGTCCGGAACCCCGGCGAATCCCGCCCCCTCCGAGGCGCATCGACCGAGCGAATCCCCGTGCCGTTGGCAACAGGTAGCCGATCAATTGGCAGCTCAATATCCCCAGGTCTCGGAAACGATGATCCCAGCCCAAAACGATGTCTTGGCGTCTCAGCAGTTTCCCCTCGCCTGGCAGAACCAACTTCACAGCACCAATCCAATCGAACGACTCAACCGGGAAATCAAACGGCGCACGGATGCCGTCGGCGTCTTTCCTGACGTCGACTCGATCCTTCGCCTCGTGGGCACCTTGCTCCTGCAGCAAAATCGCCAGTGGCAGAACGAGAAAAACTACCTGGATCCCGGGGCGATCCGACAAATCGTCGCCGGCGCTTGATCGTTCGCCGCTAGCGGGGGGTGGCTCCGTTAATCGGAAAGGCGCTGAGATGGTCCGCACTCTCAGGTTCCTTTCCTGGGAAGGCGTGTTTCCTGGTACTTTTTTTTCCAAGTAGTTTTTTTTCAAGTAGCGTCAAGGGACGCGTGGCGGAATTGGCCACCGCCACGCACCGAAGTGACTCCTCTCGGGCACGATGCGATCTGGAGTTGGTTTATCCCGCCAGATCGCAGGCGAAGAGCCCCGGAACAGCTCTCCTGATCCCTTCCGAGTCCCTTGCTCGACTCATCCCAGGAAATTCGGTACCAAGGGCCGTAGGCGAGCCCCGAACGGAACGAGTGCTTCGACCGCAGGTCGTCACGCGTGACACCCGCAAAACATATTTGGGGCTCCCGATAAAATGTCTTGTCCCTAGTCCGGATTTCGACATAATGCCCCGAAATCCCGACACGAGTCGGGGTGGCAATCGTGGTGATCCAGATTCTGCCGAGGAGTCCGAACCGAGCTGCTCTGCCGAAGGGTTAGTTACACCACTACTTGGGACTCAATCTTACTTAATGACAAAAATGTTGATCTCGGAGGAAAGTAACAAATAAAACCATGTCCCCCAAAACTCAATCGCAACCCACGCCGCACCGGCCACTTCGACGGGCCGCAAACAAGGACTCGGCCGCCGCGAACGGAAACCCGGAATCTTGGGCCGCTTTGATTTTAAACCGGCGTCCGAGGCTGGTCGAGGCGTTGTCCCTTGCCCTAATCTTCCTCTCCGCGATAATTCTTTCCTTGGAAACCTTGTCCGACTTATCGCCGGACTTTCAAACCACGCTGCGGATCGCGGAGTTTATTATCGCGGTGCTGTTTTCGGTTGAGTATGTGCTGCGCCTCGCAGCCAATTGGCGTTACGTATTTTCCGGGTGGGGCATCGTGGATTTTGTCGCAATCGCTCCGTTTTATGTGATCATGTTCGTTCCTGGCGTGCCCGAAGGCTCACAAGTGTTGCGGACTTTCCGGTTGGTGCGCGTCTTCCGGATCGCGAAATTCGGCAAGGTCGGAGACACCGCGCACGCCTTGAGCAAATCGCTGTCGGATCTGAAAGTCGAATTGCTTATTTCCTGTGGCGGCGCGGCCATGATGATCTATGTTTCTTCGATTTTCGTTTATTTCGCCGAACGTACCGCCCAGCCGGACAAGTTCGAATCGGTGCTGCATGCCATGTGGTGGTCGGTAGCGACATTGACGACCGTGGGTTACGGCGATATTTACCCTGAAACCGTTGTGGGTAAACTGGGAGCGGTGGCTGCGATGGTTTTCGGCATCGGGTTGTTCGGCGCATTCAGCGGCATTATGACCAAGGTAATGTTCGACGTCGCCAGGCAGTTGGATCGGAACGGGAACACGAACTTTCCGGCACCGTCGCCTCCGGAATCGGAACTCTAACCGGAGAGGAATGATTATGGATATTGAAGAATTAATAAAACAAAAAGAAGAATTTGAACAACCCCAGTTCCATTCCGAAATGCGACACAAGCTCCCCCTTCCAGAGGAAGGGGGAAGAGCAATTATCGAAAAGTTTTTTCGAGCTGTTTGATTCCCCAAATGATAGCTACCTCTGTACCTCACCTTTTTTACCTTTTCTATTTTAGTTTCCAAGATCTAATTCATCCTTCCCCTATGCCTCAATCGAATCATATGAAATCGCTTTCCATCAGAAGTGCCCAAACCTGTGACCAGGGCACCATTCTTCCCAAGCAACTTAAAATTGAACCCGGGGCCGTCGCCGACGATCAGGACCTCGCCGCCCGTCCGGTAAGAACGCGAAATCGGGTGACCGGCTGCGGATCGTTCTGGTGACCTCCCCCCCGAACGCCCAAGGCCTGAGACCGGATGGAGCCAAGGACTGGAATGACTTCCTCAGAGGATAAAACTCTCTTACCAAGATCGTCATCCCTCTATCAAGACGACTAGTCGATTTTTCTTTTCCAAGCAGTTTTTTGAAGAAAGTTAAATCAATCGTCATCCTGAGGGTCCAGATCGGCCAATAAAAGACTACAGAGGGAGATCGAGTGCTGAAACAGTCCTAGGTTTCTAAACCACCCCCCGCGATCGGGGAAGGGGTTCAATGGGCAGCACCCTCCGATCTTAACCACCAACGGCAGCCAGGCATCCAAAGATCTGGAATTATTCCGGACGGGCCGATAACGGCTAGCCCGCAAATCTCACCAGCCCCTAAAGCATAAAAATTTAATGGCTTGGTGTCGTCGGATCTACTCTTTTTACTGCTTAGAACTTGTTAGCTGATGATTGTTGAGATCAAACGGGGGTTTTTATACCTAATTTTGTCGAAATCCAGTCTTGTTTACCGGTTTCGACCTAGCGATCCAAAAAGTGGAACACACCTCTCCCGTTTTCGATGCCGGGCGACTAGAATCGAAGAGGTTTCGTTTCGTTTATTTAGGACAAAGCGCGCTGTCGTTCTCTGAACGCAACCTTGAGATTTTTGACTATCGTGCAGAAAAGTTTTTGGCGCGGATATATTGATGAAATCGTCATCCAATATTTGCGAACACTTACTTTGACGACCCCGGCGATTTTGAATAATTGAGTTCGAATGGTGCCACTAGTAGCGGTTTCCAAGGGGGTGCCTGTCAATCCATATTTCTTGATGATCCGCATCAAGATACTAGCGAACACCGAAAAATACAGGCGCAACTGGTTTGACCGCAGGTATGCCGTCGACGTGCGATCGGCAAATAAATCCAGTTGCATTTCTTTGATGCGATTTTCCATGTCGCCTCGGGCGCAATATACCTCCTCGTACAATTCTTGCGGCGAATATTCCTGGGGATTCAGATTGGTCACCACGAAGCGAGGATTGGGCCCTTCGGGCAACCATTCCGCCTTCCCGATTACCTGTCGGCTACCGCTCCATGATCGGAGAGTGCGATAGGTGAAGCGCCGGAAGACTCGAGCCCTTTCACCCGGTGGCTTGGGAGTTTTTTTTCGCTTGAGCCAGCTGAGATTCAATCTGAGCCAACAAGCGTTTGTTTTTCGCCAAGCCGAAGACATATTTGAGTTGATTCGCTTCACACCAAGACATGATTTCATCCGTGGAAAACGCCCCGTCGCCCCGCACGATGATCGTGGTCTTCGGCCAACGCTTCCGGATCTGATCCACGATCCGTTCCAATTCTTCCACCACCCCGTCGGCCGCCGAAAGATGCGACGGGCGCAACCGGCAACACAGCACGTCTTGACCGCAGGTGATGTAAAGCGGCAAATAACAATGAGCCTGATAATGGCCGTGATAATGCTTGCCCTCTTGATTGCCGTGCAGCAGATCGTCGGTCGTGTCCAAATCCAGGATGATGGTTTCGGGAGCCTGCTCGAATTGTTCCAAAAACAGAGCGACGATCAAGGCATCGATTCGTGCGGTATCCGCCACGATTTTCTTGTAGCGGTCCTTGCCTTCAGACTCGGAATCACCCAATTCCATGCGATTGAGAGTGCTGGATCCCGCTAAGGGATTGCCTCGGTCTCGTTCGCGAGACCGGTCGGCACCGGTGATGTCTAACAGATTGAGTGCCAGAGCCAGGGCGCTGTCTTTACGCAAATCGTTGTGATCGTTCACGTCCTCGTAACCCAAGGCGATCCCGAAAACCCGTTGCGCGATCAGGGTTTCTGTGGAATGTTCCGTTCGAATCGAATCCCGATGATCGACAAAACACTGGGCCAGGCGGTGGGTGATCCGGAACATATCATTGGCCTCCCGAAGTAACAGGGTTCCACTGTCGGAGGTCATGATGCCGCCCTTGAAATTTGCCACCACCTCACGATTCCCGAGGTGCCCCAGTTTCATCTGATAGTCCCGTCGAGCTGTTTTCATCTGCGCTCCCATGCCACGCTTTTCTCTGATTGCCTTCCAAGTTGAACTCGGTGGCCGATCACGAACCAATTTGGCTCTTGGCACCGTGCCGAGTTCTGTCGAATCCCGTCTTCCCCAAGCGGGGAAAAGCCGCCACGCACCCCCAAATCAACCGAGGCCAAAGTAATGATATGAAACAAATATCCCAGGATGGATATAGTATTGGTCTTGTTGGTGAGTTTTGTCACTGGGTCGCTGGCAACTCAACTCCATTGAGAAAAGCTGGGGGCCGTTTGTAGCAATATAAACCGAATCTCTGAATTGTCATTCCAGTTGATGGTACGCTCACGACACTAGAGACACCGGAAATACAAATATGTTACAAAAAAAATCATTTTTTTCGTAAGCGGTAAATTGGGACAGGAACCAGTGAGCACGGAGCCAGGAATAAGCCGAGGCCCGGGAGTGATGAGGGCCGAGATAAACCGAAATGTTAACAGCCTTAAAAAGCAACCAGTTCAAAGTCGGAAAACATGGGTTTGAAAGCCAAAAAACCTTGATTGGCAAGAATCAGGTCACTATCGAATCCAATCGTTGCAGATCGCCGTCGAAAATGAGATACCTGAATCGCGATTATTCTGACTTTTATTTCAAAAATCTCAGAAATGCGACTCAACCAAACAAAAAAGAACAAAATTCACTAATGACAGTGTGTTTTTTGCCGTCATTTTAATTTTGGGGTCGTTAGCCAGTAATAATCAGCATTTTGGGTGATCAATGACGCCATACGCAATATCTGGTGAGATATGCGGGCTAGTAGATTGAACCGTGTTCTATCTGGTGGTTATTGTTTTCTAGCCGTCAGAAAGGCTTCTTGCGGGGTCCGATAATTCAACCCCTTGCGCGGTCGATTATTGATTCGTCTCTCTACCTCCTTTACCTGTTCGGGAGTAACCCCGCGAAAGTCAGTCCCTTTCGGAAAGTACTTCCTGATCAGATCGTTGACATGCTCATTGAGGCCTCGTTCCCATGAATGATAGGGGCGGGCGAAGTAAATCGCCGCGTCCAACGCTTGAGAGAGGACTCGATGCCCCGCAAATTCCTTGCCGTTATCCGCGGTTATCGTTCGCACCCAATCACTTTGATGCTCCAGCTGCGCCCTCACGGCCTCAGTGACTTGATCGGCTGTGCGGGACCAAACCAACCCTAAAAACAGATACTTCGTGGCCCGATTCCAAGGATACCAACGATTCGCTGTTGTGAGAACTGACTATCGTGTCGATCTCTAAATCACCCAATCGTTCCTTTTGTTCCACGACCTCAGGCCGGAGTGATATGTCTTGGCGCCCGGGAATATGTCCGTGACCCGAGTGTCGCCCCCTTTCCAGTTGGGCTTCTTGCCTCGCCGTCGCAAATGCCGATACAACTGACCGCCCTCTCGACGATCTTGGCGAACATAGCGATAGATCCATTCTCGACCCGGAAGGCTTTCGCCCTGTCGCTGTCCCCTCCCCGCAATCTGCTCGGGACTCCACTCCTGCGACAACAGATCTCTGACTCGTTGCCATTTCTCTGAGGTCATTTTCCGGGGCGTCGCCGAGGCCTTCTGGCGCCGTTCCGACGCTTTCTGTTGCGCCTGCCGATTTCGATCACCTCTCCCGCCGATGTTCCGTTGGACCTCGCGATAGATCGTCGAACGATGATACCCCAGATGATTCGCTATCTCAATCACGGTGTGCCCCATTGACTTAAGCGAGTAAAGCTGCGAACGTTGATCTTGAGTCAGGTGATGAAAGCTTTGGCTCATGACTATCCATTTGGTGATTCAAGGAGATAGTCAACATCACCTGGCTCTATTCGCAAGTCTCTTTCATTCTTTTCTCTTCAACTCTTTAGCTTGTGTCGCATTTCGGAGTGGCACGGGGGGTTTTAAAAAAAATCAACTATGGATTTTGACTTTTGGACTTGACACTACTTACCCGGATGGGGGTGGAATAATAGCAATGAGATCGAGGCGCCGAAGGGTTTAAGGGGAGTAACGGCCATCGCTTTGGGAAACCGGCATGTGGTGGCTTTGAAAGCAAACGGTACCGTCACCGTTTGGAGGGACAATTGGTATGGTCAGACGGATGTACCGGCGGGACTGAACGAGGTAACGGCTATCGCTACGGGAAACTGGCATACGGTGGCTCTGAAAGCCGACGGTACGGTCGTCGCCCGGGGGCACAACGAATAGGGGCAAACCGAGGTGCCGAAGGGTCTGAACGGGGTAACGGCTATTGCCGCGGGAGAGACTGGCATAGGGTGGCCTACCAAGCTGACGGTACCGCTGTCGCCTGGGGACAATGGTATACCGGGCCGGATGAATTACCGGTAGCTTGGCGCGAAGTGACGGATTTTGCTACCACGTTAGATCGAACGGTGGTTTTGAATGGCTATATGTGGTTCGCAGGATTCTCTCCCGGAGAAACCGAAAAGACGTTAATAGTGGCCGTCAAGGGCGATAAAGTGCCGGAATTCGACGAGACGTTTACGGTAGATCTGCGCCTGATTAACGGAAATGACCGGCTCTCGATTGGTTCGGCGCAGGGAGTGATCCGAAACGACGATGAACCGGCACCCGAAAAACGATTGATATTGTTACCTCCCGTGCTACAGGACGGCGCAATGACGATTTCGATTCGCCGAGAAAGCGGGGCGCCTTTTGAGACTGCCGATGCGTCACGGTTCGCGATACGTTCGACGAGCGACTTTCTCCATTGGGAATTGGAACCCGAGGCCCTGGTGGAACGAGCAGGACACCTGTATTGGGAAAGCCGGATGAAGCCCGGAGCGCTCGATCGCTTTTTTCAGGTCGTAGAGAAATGATTTTCTTAACCGGGACCTTCGTAACCGCCTTTGATGGATCATCGACCCTTTATTGTTAGGTTGATCCAACGGCGCGTCGGCGTCCGGTGGTTTTCGTTTCTGCAACTCGGCTGGAAAGAACGTTGGATAATCTCTCGAAACGCGACGCTCGCAAAGAGTGGCGGCATGGTTGGCTTGGTCACGAACCCAATCCTCAGAATGATCTCGGTATCCCGGTCGAAGTTTGAATCACTGTTCGGAGCCACATTCGCGATACGCCGAATCGAATCCGGAAAATTCCGGACGGGTTACTGCCTACCGTCACCAGTGGCCCTTGGATGAGATCGAACAGCGCCGGGACGGGAAGCGACAGAATCCAGGGTGCGTTGTTGCTTCCGGCCGAAATGCGGTGAGCGAATCGGGATCGATCACGACTATCCGATGTTTTAGTCCGTTCCCCGGGCGTGATCGAATATCGGCCGCTTTAGTTGCTATTTCGGCGAATCCTGAGTTTCAGCCGGACGCGGTCATTCGGCGACCACCCAACTCGTGTTGCGCTCCGTTCGACCGGGTGCTGAACTCGCCAGGTTGACGCCGGGTTTTAAACGCTTGAAAGTCGGGGTGATTGGCCATAGAAACACGACCAGACAGCCTATGAACGAGCACGATTCTAATTCGACGCCTCCTGCCACTACCCGACGGCGTTTTCTCCAGTCGTCTTCCACGGCGGTTCTCGGCGGGGTAGCCGCTCCGTATCTCGGGCTGCGTCATTCGGCAACAGGCCAACTGGATTCCGGGACGGTCAGAGTGGGGCTGATTGGCTGCGGGGGGCGCGGGTCCGGAGCGGCCCGGCAGGCTTTGAGCGCCGACCATAACGTTCGGCTGACCGCGATGGGCGACGTGTTTCCGCATCGCCTGGAGGGCAGCCTCAAGAGTCTGCAACGGGCCAAGAGCAGTCTGGACGGAAAATCCCTGGCCGAGAAGATCGACGTGGACGATTCGACGCAATTCCTGGGATTGGACGCCTACCGGAAAGTGATCGAGAGCGGAGTGGACCTGGTGATCCTGACGACTCCGCCGTCGTTCCGCCCCCAACACATCAAGGCCGCCATCGACTCTGGCGCCCATGTCTTTTGCGAAAAACCGATGGCTACCGATGCGCCGGGGTTACGATCGGTGATGGCTTCGGTGGCCGAAGCCAAGCGGAAGCGATTGGCGATCGTGGCCGGTTTTTGCTGGCGTTACGACTTGGCCCGGCGGGAATTGTACCAGCGCATTCATGACGGCCAGATCGGAGATATTCGCTCGATTTACGCCACTTACTATACCGGTCCCGTTAATCCCATCGTACCGGAAACTCAGCGGCGGCCCGGCGAGTCCGACATGGAGTGGCAGTTGAGATTTTGGCAAAATTTCGTGTGGCTGAGCGGCGACAGCATCATGGAGCAGGCCATTCACAGCGTCGACAAAATCGCTTGGGCGATGAAGGAGGAGATGCCGATCAAAGCCGTGGCTAACGGCGGTCGCCAGATTCCGGCCAACGGCGGCAATATCTTCGATCATTTTTCGGTGGTTTACGAGTACGCCAACGGGATGCGCACGCATCTCGGCAGCCGTCAGATTTCCGGATGCTACAACGAGAACAGCGATTTCATCTACGGCTCCAAGGGCATGGGGCACATCAACGGGTGGCGCGACGTGACCATTCAGGGCGACAACGACTGGCGTTATCGAGGCGAAAAGCGGGACATGTACCAGATCGAGCACGACGAATTGATGGCCTCTATCCGCAAGGGCGAACCGATCAACGACGGCGACCGCATGGTGACCAGTTGCATGATGGGTATCATGGGCCGCATGGCCGCCTATACGGGACAGGAAGTCACTTGGGAGGAAGCCATGAACTCCCAGGAAAAACTGGTGCCGGACGAATTGGACTGGGATATGTCCTTGCCGGTGGCTCCCATCGCCCGTCCCGGGCGGACGGAAGTGATCTGATCGGCCATGAGTGCGGCTCGCTGGGTCCGGCGGTTGGTTTTCGGCGTCGTCTTGGCTCTGGGACTTGGCAACGGTCTTCGGGCCGCCCCTCCCAATATCGTCATCGTGATGGTGGACGATATGGGATTTTCGGATATCGGCTGCTACGGCGGAGAAATCCGCACTCCCCATTTGGACCGGCTGGCGGCTGACGGGTTACGCTTCCGGCAGTTCTACAATACTGGTCGGTGTTGTCCAACTCGGGCCAGTTTGCTGACCGGGCTTCATCCTCATCAGGCTGGCATCGGTCACATGACCGAAACTCCGGAACGTCCGAGTCCCCTGAACGACGATCCCTACCAAGGGTATCTGAACGACCGTTGCATGACTTTGGCCCAGGTATTGAAAGCCGCCGGCTATCATACTCTCATGTGCGGCAAATGGCATCTGGGGTATCATCGCCGCGAGGGGTGGCCCTTGCAACGAGGCTTCGACAAGTTCTACGGGATTCTGGCCGGAGCGAGCCATTATTTCCGGCCGGAAGGTCGCCGGGGCTTGACCCTGATGAACGAAGCCGTGGATGCGCCCGAGGATTTTTACGTTACCGACGCTTTCACCGATTACGCCTGCCGGTTCGTCGCAGAATCTTTGCGCCAGGAATCCAAGCCGTTTTTCTTGTATCTGGCCTACACGGCACCCCACTGGCCATTGCAGGCTTTGCCGGAAGATTTGGCACAATACGAAGGAAAATACCGGGTCGGTTGGGAAGAGGTATCCCGGCGTCGGTTGGCACGGCAGCGTCAGATGGGATTGATCGATCCCGCTTGGGTTCCGGCGCCGCACGAGGGGCCGGTCTGGGATACGCTGAGCGAAGAACAGCAGCGGTTGTCCGACTTGCGCATGGCGGCCTACGCCGGATGTGTGGAAGCGGTGGACCGGAATGTCGGCAAGTTGGTAGCCGAGTTGAAGCGATTGGGGCAGTTCGATAACACCGTATTTTTCTTTTTGTCGGATAACGGCGCCTGTGCCGAGGGCGGGATTTTGGGGCGGGGCAACGATCGTAGCGTTCGCGACCCGCTGAGTACCACTGGCACTTCCGGCCCCCGGTGCGGCCGGGCTTGGGCCAACGCGTCCAATACGCCGTTCCGGCTTTACAAACATTTCGTTCATGAGGGAGGCATGGCTACGCCTTTGATCGTTCACTGGCCTGAAGGTATCGCTCCCTCGCGACGCGGCGATTGGCTCGAGGCCGTCGGTTATTTGCCCGATTTCATGCCCACTTGCCTGGAGTTGGCCGGAGGGAGCTATCCCCAACGCTTCGAAGGGCGGGTGGTTACGCCGCACGCGGGACAATCTTTGGTGCCCTTGATAAGGCGGGCCGACCGCCCGATTCATCGCGCCCCGTTGTTCTGGGAGCACGAAGGTAATCGAGCGGTGCGAGCGGGGGATTGGAAATTGGTCTGGAAAGGCGAAGGTCCCTGGGAGTTGTACGATCTGGCCGCCGATCGGACCGAAATTCATAATCTCGTCGCCGAACGGCCTCGGATGGCCGCCGACCTGCAGCGCCAGTGGGAAGGTTGGGCCCGGCGGACCGGAGTGCAATTCCAGACCTCGTTCAACTATTATCAGATGATTCGGGATTACGTCCGAAGCCAGCGGGCGGAACCGTAGTGCCGAGTCGATTCGGAGGGAGTGCCAGCGGAATGGTTCAGGATGCCGTGAAGCGCCCGAGGATCCTGGTCGTCGAAGACGAGGATCTGCAGTACGAGATTTACGAGGAAGCGCTGGCCGAGTTCGAACTGGTCCGGGTCGGCAATATCTCGGAGGCCCTCGTGGTGTTGGCCCGCAAGGTTCCCGATCTGATGATTCTGGACCACGTGTTGGACGACGGAGAAACCGGGCTGGGTTTTCTGGAGGATTTCAAGGAAGCCTTGCCTCACGTGCCGGTGGTGGTGGTTTCCGGCATGTTGGAAGTTCAGCAACGGATGGACGCCCTGCAAGGCCCCCGGCGAGCTCACTATTGCCTGACCAAACCCGTCGATCTCGATAAGCTCCTGCAGGTCGTTCGGATCGCCTTGGCCGAATGCAGCGAAACGGAAGTGTTGCGGCAATTCGAATCGCTGGAAAAATCCCGGCGCGTCGATATCGAGTTTTTGCTCAGCCGTTCGACCGACCGGCTCAACCGGCAGATCCTGATTCGCCGCCGGCTGGAGAGCGCCAAGGGGCGCCCCAATATTTCGGCCTTGGCTCGAGAATACCGGGTTTCCCGGCGAACCATCATCCGCGATTTACAGGAAATGATCCGGCGGGGCCAACTAGACTCCTCAGTCTATCCCGCCAAGGAAATGGAAGGGATTGCCGATGCCGACTAGGGGCGGTTCGGCTTAAACGGGGGAGCGTTCGATGAGTTCGATTTCGTAGCCTTCGGGAGCGTCGATGAAGGCGAAGCCGCCGCTGCCGTCGGCTTTCATGGTCGGTCCGTCGGACCAGGCCATTCCCAGTTTTTTCAAATGTTCGCCGAACGCTTCCAGCGATTCGACGGTAAACGCCAAGTGGGTCAGATCTTCCTGAACTTCGACCGGTCCGCTATCGGGAAAATGGCAGAGCTCGATGAGTTCTTCGCTTTCGGGAGCCTTGAGGAAGGCCAGTTCCGAACCTCGGGGCGATTTGTGGCGTTTGACTTCTTCCAACCCCAAGACTTCCCGGTAAAAGCGGACGCTTCGTTCCAAGTCGCTGACGCGATACCGCGTGTGGTCGAGTTTTTTGACGATGCTCACGGGCGCACGATAGCCGGTGAACCTGATGCAGGCAAACCCGGAATGATCCGGCCCCGCCCGCCGCCAGTTGCGGCCGCCGCCGCGCCAGGCTTGTCGAAGCGCCGGCGAACACGGCTTGAAATTATTTTTCGTTTAATGATTGATTAATGGTTTGGCGAAGTTTACGGTTAGGCAAAACCCCGGTGATGCTATGCTGAACTTATTGGGTCGTACCGACAGTCGGAGCCGTCATTGCGACGGCGTTACTCGTCGACATTTTTTGAAGATCGGCGGAATGGCGGCCGGTGGGCTGTCGATGGCCCAGTTGCTCCGGATGGAAGCCGAGCAGGGCCGGGGCAGTTCCCACAAGGCCGTCATCAACATCTTCCTTCCCGGCGGTCCTTCGCATCTCGACACCTTCGATCTCAAGCCGGAAGCGCCGTCGGAAATCCGCGGAGAATTCCGCCCCATCAAAACCCGGGTGCCGGGGATGGAGATTTGCGAACTGTTTCCTCGGTTGGCGGCGATCGCCGACAAGTTTGCGATCGTTCGATCGTTGGCCGATTCGGACGGGCGGCACGATTGCTATCAGTGCATGACCGGGCATCGCCGCTCCGACAGGGCGCCTCAGGGCGGCTGGCCAATGTTGGGTTCCTGGGTATCGTCCCTTATGGCGAAGCGAGGCGGGGTTCCTGCCAATCTCGCCCTGATGTACCCCACCAGTTTTCGGCACTGGGGCGAGGCGCAAGACGCGGGCTTTATCGGTCCGGCCCACGATCCAATGAATCTGGTGTCCAAGGATCCCTTGGCCAAGTCGCGCGACATGTCTTTGGACGGTATCTCGTTGGAGCGGCTACACGACCGGCGCAGCTTGTTGACTTCCTTCGATCGGTTTCGGCGCGACGCCGATGCCAGCGGGCTTATGGAAGGCCTCGATTCCTTCGGGCAACAGGCGATGGACATCCTGTCCGGCACCGGACTCGTCGACGCGTTGGATTTGTCCAAGGAAGATCCGAAAATCCTGGAGCGTTACGGTCAGAACGACCCGGCTTATCAGCGTGACGGAGCTCCGAAAATGATTCGGAATTTCTTGGTCGCCCGGCGATTGGTCGAGGCGGGAACTCGGGTGGTTTCCCTCAATTACAGCCGTTGGGATTGGCACGGCGGCGACGGGTTGAACTTTCCTCGCTCGCGGGAAGAATTTCCCTTGCTGGATCGTGGCTTGTCGGCCCTGATCACCGATTTGCACGAGCGCGGCTTGGATCAAGACGTTTCCGTGGTCATGTGGGGGGAATTCGGTCGAACGCCGAAAATCAATCGGATGAACAGCCGGGATCATTGGCCCCAGGCCAATTTCGCCTTGTTAGCCGGGGGCGGCATGCGCACGGGGCAAGTCATCGGTTCGACCGACCGTTTGGGCGGCGAAGTCGAAGACCGTCCCGTCAAGTTCCAGGAAATCTTCGCTACCTTGTATCACAATCTGGGCATCGACGTCAGCACGGCGACCGTGGAGGACAATCAGGGTAGGCCACACTATCTGGTCGATGCCGGCATCCGGCCGATCAAGGAATTAATCTGAACGCTTGCGGTTGATTCGTCGAAAAATTTTTCATGGCAAAAGGGCGTGTTGGGGCAGCACGTGAAAATCGGAATCAGATTGTGGATTTCATGCGGTTTTGCCATCATTATATTGATAGGGATATCAGTATATAAACTGTTCGAATCGGATAATGCGTCAATTACCCGTTCTGGCAGTAGCTCCGCTAATTTCTCTCACAACGAAATTCCCGGAGATGTAGATAAGCAATTAATGGATCCGGAATCGTTACTGGATAAATCCATTAAAGTGGAAAAAAAGCGGTTGTCCAACTGGAAAGCCAGGTTTCCATGGAGACCTGTCCACGACCCGGAAGTAGAATTCACTCCGGAATTACATGTCAGCGAAATAGCCGAACATAGAGATAATGCGGATCAAGCGTTGATTGCATACCATTTTGTATTAAAGAAATTTTATCAAGACGATTTGCGTTTTTCATCCCAATTTGAAAGCGTATATGACGTGCTGGACCAGTACGGCTATGGGGAAAATCCTATATTGGCGGCAAGGGTATTTTATTGCTTGCGCAGATATCAATACGCTGCACAATATTACGCTAGTGATTTTGTAATGGAAGAAAACACAGGGAAACCATTAATTAGAGATGGGAAACCGGTGACAGGGAAAGCAGAAAAAGAACAGAGATTTCCATTCATAATAGGAGCCATACAATCACAGAGAAGAGAATTAATATTGTCAGAAAACAAACATATAGCGTATGAAATGGCAAATAGTTTGATTGATAAAGTCAAGAATATGAATGACCTTCCATTGCACGTCATGAGTTATTCTCATGGTTATCCTACGCTCCGTATGGAAGAGGAGAGAACACAGAAGTTGCTATCCGGAGAAGAGAAGTTGTTGGTGCCATATATAGGTTGGCATAAAGAGCAAAAAGAATACTGGACAGAACATCATAATGAATTTATCGTAAGCTATGAAAACGGAATTGAATTATTGAGTGAATTAGCTCCCGATTCATTTCATCCCGTAGGCAAAAGAAACAACAGATTTGTAGATAATGATGGGAATCCGGTCAAACCGCAGCCTGGTTTAACGGTCACGTTAATTACCGATTTCGGGGAAGCTATCCCACTCTCCATTGAAGAAGACGGCACCCTTATGGCACCCTCTGATGATGAAATTGATGAAATGCTTGAAAAGGGATTGATTCAGGAGGTACCTTTGGAAATAATGAAGCAATTGTACCCGGAAGAATATGGAGAATAACTTTTTATCGAAGTAAGAATGTTCTATTACTTGACCTCGATTCGAACCTTCCCGAACCACTGGTCTTTCGGTGTCATCAATTGGGACTGATCTTCGCCGACTTCTGTCGCAACGCCATCTTCTGGGGCACCGACGACCCACACCAACCCTCCGGCGCCGATGTCGTCGGCACTCGCCCGCGTCCCGACGGTTCTCGGTTCCGAGCGCTGTCTCGAGTTCTCGCAAGCGTCGCGGCAGCTTCTGGTTAGCTGTCGATAGCTCTCCGCCTCGCACCGCCTGCCTCACGGAAAGTCCCATTGATACGCTTTCCGCTTGGCTCTTGCTTCCCGAATAGCGCACCAGCGGGGTTGTCTTCTTCTCTACCGCCGGGGTAACCCAACGCCTCCCCAATTGGCTCAAACGATGGCACCTGAAACGACTCCTTTGTGCCTTCGATGCCGATGACTGTGGCGATCGCTGCGCCGCTCGTTTCTTACTCAACTACCCGAACGCCCGACGCCTGAAACCGCTTGACGCCAAGGTATAGAACATGTTTATTCAACAGCAAAATTCTCGGCTCTAGCTCCCCTCCCTCTTACCCCAACGACTAGTTGATTTATCATTTTCAAGCAGTTCTTTATCGCCGCCATGGTCATTTTCAGCTTGCGTTAGATTCAGCGACCTCTTTCTTTTCAAGGAGTCTGGATCAATGTGGAAAATTTTGCACGATATAATGTGGTAAATAACACCGGGACGATCCGACAAATCGTTGTCGGTGCTTGACCGTACGCCGCTAGCGAGGGTGGCCCGTCAAACGGAGAGGAGCTGAGATGGTTCGCACTCGCAGGTTTCTTTCCTGGGAAGGCGTGTTTCCAAGTAGCTTTTTACTAGTAACGTCAAGGGCTATGGGGTGCTTTGCGGAGTTGGCCACTGCCACGCACCGAAGTGTCACCCTATTGGGGGGCATGCGATCCGGACTTGGATGGACCTGTCAGATCGCGGGCGAAAAGCTCCCAGAGTAGCTCTCCTGACCTCTGCCGAGTCGCTATCTTGACCCATCCAAGGAAACGCGGTGTAAGGGCCATAGGCGGGCTCTGAACAGAACGAGTGCCGCGGCCGCAGGTCGTTACGCATGAAACCCGCAAGGGGAGTTTCGGCCCACGGAAAAAAGGTTTTGTCTTTGACCTTGATCTCAGTATGCTGCCTCGAAATCCCGAGGTGAATCGGGATGGCGGTCGTGGTGATCTAGACTCTGCCGAGGAACCCGAACCGGGCTGCTCTGCCGAAGGGTTAGTTACACCACTACTTGGGACTGAATCTGGAAATGCGGATGGCTTTGCAAACCTGCTCTAATATTTGGCATGGATCTTGCTTGACCTCTCTCTTGTCCGAGTCCTGTCTGTAATCAAATTGTAATATTGCCATGAGACCCAGCTCCAATTTGCCGTACAAGCGATCTATTTTCCTTTGCCTGACATCATTCGCCTTGGGGACAGGGGGGGTAATAGGAGAATTGACGTCTCTTAATGAGCATCTGTTTCATGCTGCGGAGAAATTAGGACCGGAAGTGGTCGAACAGTTTCTCGATGAAGGAGCCGACCCCAACGCCACGAACGAGGACGGTGTAACGCCGTTGCATATCGCCTGCGAGCATAACGGCGGAATCGTTAATCTGCTGCTTCGCCGCGGAGCCGACCCCAACGCCATTGCCTTTGGAGGTGATACGCCATTATTGCTTGCAGTGTCCCGTGGGCAGGCAAGCAGTGTCAGCCAGTTGATCGCCTCCGGCGCCGACGTCGACATCAAGTACGGTAGGGACACAACGGCATTGCATCATGCAGCTATGCGGGGGCAAATTGAAGTCGTCCACCTGTTGGTCGCCCATGACGTTGACATTAATGCTGAGAACAGATTAGGCGAAATGCCGTTGCACTGGGCAGCCAAGGAAGGGCATGCTGAAGTCGTTTACCTGCTGATTGCCTTGGGAGCCGACGTCAACGTCCATAATTTTGGGCGCCTTACCCCGCTGGATGCAGCTGTCTATGAATGGAAGAATCGAGCTAACAAACAGGAAAAGTCAGACTACGAGACAGTTATCAAACTCTTAACAGCCACTGAAAGAGACGGTTTGCGCGAAGCCGTAATTCGGGGTAACGAGAGAACCGTCAGTAATCTTATTAGACTTTCAGCTGACCTCGAATCTAGGAACCAAGTCGGCGAAACGCCGCTGTTTGAGGCAGTGCGGACGGGCCAAACAGAAATGATCAGTCTGCTGCTCAGACACCGAGCCGATATCAATGCTAAGAACCATTTAGGCGAAACGCCGCTGCATTGGGCGGCTCGGGCAGGGGAAGTCGGTATCGTTGACATCTTGCTCGAACGAGGTGCTGACCTATACGTCTTAGATAATTCCGGCGAAACGCCGCTGGATAAAGCAAATCGAGGCAGAGACACGGCCCCCGAGAAAGTCGAAAACTATAACGACATCATCGAACGGTTGACGGATCTCGAAGGGAACAGTTTGATCAAGGCCGTCCTGCAGGGCGAAAGCGGGACCGTACTACAGATGCTCAATCACGGGGCAGATGTTAATGTGTTGGATGGTGAAAGTAAAACGCTGCTGCATCTGGCCGCAGGGTCCGGAAATGTTGAAGTCGTCCGCGTGCTAATCGCCCACGAAGCCGACATCAACGCTCGGGATAATCGAGACTTAACGCCACTGCATGCGGCCGCTTCGGAAGGACACACCGCAATCGTCCGTTTGCTGCTCAACTTCGAAGCGGAAATCGACGATCTGGAAGGAAGATTCTCGCCGCTGCATTTGGCTGCGGGAGGCGGACATTTTGAAATCGTTCGCCTGTTACTCGACCGTGGGGCCGATATCAACGCCAAAGCTAAGCTCGATAATCCGATAATAGAGAGGATCATGCCGCTGCATTGGGTAGCTGCCAGAAATGAAGGGATAGTACGTCTGCTGCTTGACCGCGGAGCTGATATCAATGCCAAGACAAGTATAGGCTGGACGCCGCTGCATTATGCTGCGAGGCACGGAGACTTGGATAATTGTAGAGCGTTGCTCAATCGTGGAGCTGTCATCAGCGCTAAGGCGGAAGGAGGCCAGACGCCGTTGCATCTAGCGTCGCAATACGACCACGTCGAATTAGCCAAATTCCTTATTCGGCGCGGCGCCTTGATATCGGGGGAGATCATCGCAACTGCTAACTCTGCGGCAACCCAAGCTTTCCTCGAACAATCGGCAAAGAGGCCTCGGCTGCTAATTGGATCCCTTGGTTCACTGGAAGTAAGGAAGGCGACTGGAGAAGAGTTTTCCTCGGAGGAAATGGCCGGCGTAAGCATTCAAATGCTCGGAAGGGACGGGGAGTGGCTGGACGTTCAGGCGGACAAGATTTCCTGGAATCTTCCTTCGGCCATTTTCCGAGCGGTCATCGAGTAATCGACCATAGGTTGATTTTAGGTTTCCGGAGCTAGGGAACGAATAGGATCTGGCCCGGAGCGATGGAGTTTTCTCAGGAATTGCCATTCCCGCATTAGTGGTATTCTTGGGCCAGTGTGGCTGCTGACGGATTCTCCTTTCGTTCTGGGACGAATGCTCCTTGAGGCCTTTGGAGAGCGAGTCCGAATCATTGCAGTAAGCGGGATTCTCACTTGCTAGCCTGAACTCTAACTCCCATTTTTTAGAATTAAATTAAAAACCCCCTTGATTATCAAGGAATTACATGCGATACTATTAATAGAAATCTGACAATTTGTTCCCATGTAAATCCGGAGATATTTTAACTATTCACTAGTATTATGTTAGGGTATATGCCAAATTGATGCTTCCATGTAAAATCAAGCGTTATGTCTCTCCATATTGAGACTATCCCCAATCGAAGTTCTCCTCCGGCCATTCTCCTTCGGGAAGCGCGACGCGATGGAGCGAAGATCGTGCGGCGCACGATCGCCAATCTTTCCAAACTTCCGCCCGTCTTGATTGACGGCCTCAAGTCTTTGATCAAGGGAGGAATTGTCGTCAACGACTTCGACAAGGCGGTCATCATCCAACGATCTTTGCCCCACGGGAATGTCAACGCTGTTCTGGGGTTCGCTCGAAAGCTCGGGCTGGAACGGATTCTCGCTTACAAGGCCGATCGCCGACGGGATCTGGCGTTGGCGGCGATCGTCGCCCGGATGGTGCAACCCTGCTCCAAGTTGACGACCGCCCGGTCTCTGTCTCCCGAAACCGCCGTCTCCAGCCTGAACACCGTGATGTCTCTGGGGCAGGTAACCGAACCGGAAATGTTAGCCATGATGGACTGGCTGGTGAAGCGTCAGTCCTGGATCGAGCGAAGCCTCGCCAAACGTCATCTCGGCGACCACACCATGATTCTTTATGACGTCTCTTCCAGTTATGTCGAGGGCCGTTCCTGTTCTTTAGCGGCTTTCGGCCATAACCGCGACGGCAAGAAAGGGAAAAAGCAAATCACTTATGGTTTGTTATGTGCCACCGATGGCTGTCCCGTAGCCGTCGAAGTCTTCGCTGGGAACACCAGTGATCCCATGACGCTCAAACGGCAGATCGATAAAATTCGCCGCCGATTCAACCTGCGGCAGGTAGCCATGGTCGGCGATCGGGGCATGATTACCACCGCCCGGATTCGTGACGAACTCCAACCTTTGGGCTTGGACTGGATTTCGGCCTTTAAATCCTCCGATATTCGTCAATTGCTCCGCGAAGCTCCGAATCAGCCGGCCGCTCTTTCTCCGACTCAGATCAAGGCCGACGAAGTGGTTGAAATCACCAGTCCCGATTATCCGTCAGAGCGTTTGATCGTCTGTCTCAATCCTCGCCTCCAAGCCGAACGAGTTCGCAAGCGTGAAGACCTCCTTCGGGATACCGAAAAGATCCTGGAAAAAATCGCTCGCCTCATACGGCAGCCGGGTTCACGGCTCCGAGGCCGCGACCGGATCTTTCATCGCCTCGGCCGGGAGGCGAATCGGCGTCGGGTCGAAAAACACTTCCTGGTCACCGTTACCGATCGAAACCTGAGCTGGGCTCGTAACGAGCAAAGTATTGCCGAGGAGGCTCGATTGGATGGCCTTTATGTGGTTCGTACGAGTCTCCAACCAGAAGACTTGAGCAGCCATAAGGCGGTTGAAGCTTACAAAAGTCTCTCCCGGGTGGAGCAAGCGTTTCGGGCTCTCAAGATTACCAGTCTTCAAATCCGTCCGATTTACGTCGGCACCGAGCCACATGTTCGGGGACACGTTTTCCTTTGCATGCTGGCTTGGTATGTCGAATGGCACATGCGCCAACGTCTGGCTCCGCTCCTCTTTCAAGACGATGATCCCGAAAGCGCTCGAGCCAAACGTACCTCACCAGTGCCCAACGCCAAAGTCTCCGATAGTTGTCGGGAAAAAACCCAACTAAAGCGTGCTCCGGACGGAAGGCCAATTCACAGCATGAGAACTCTGTTAAATGATTTGGGCACCCTAAATCTCCATTGGGTAACACTGCCTTCCAATCCAGACCACCCATTCACCATGACGACCAAACCTACCGCTATTCAAAAAAAGGTGTTTGAGCTTCTCGAAATTGAACCGCCAAAAAATGTTGTCATGTATGTGGCAGGTTGAAATTGCAAAAAAACGAAAAAATCCCTTTTAAACTGAGTTTTTTCTAGTTTAAACCCCGTTAAAGTTCCGACTAGCCGACAAGCCCAAACGAAATCGTACGGTTCGGATTGCCGGGATGGACGAAGGGGAGAGTAAAGACCTGACTGTCAGGGATTTCGGGTCAGCATCAACAGTCGAAAATCGATCGCTTGGTCGCCGGGGATATTGACGGCTTCCAATTTTAACCGGCCCAGGCCGGGCGAAAGTTCGATGGTGCCTAACCGGAGGGGACGAAAGTCTTTGACGAGGGATTCGGTGCGTGGCGACAAGTCCCGTTCGGCGCCTATTGTGGGAGGATCGTTGGCCACGGCGACCGTTCCTTGAATCCGGGCGTCCTTCAGGCTTAGGGCTAGTTCGACCCCCACGTCGTCCGCGGCGCAGGCGTAATAGACGTCGACCGCGTATTCGCCGGCGTGGAGCACTTCGACATCCCAGTAGAGGTAATCCTTTTCGCTTCGCCAATTTGTGAAGTAGGAACAGTTGGGATGGCGGCTGGAGCGTTCGATCTCGCCGAGGGCCGTGGCGTCTCGCGCCGGCAATTGGGTGAATCGGTATGTGGCGTCGCCTATCGTAAAGGGACGTTTCGTTCGCGGTTCTTCGGGGCCGAGGTTCCGATTCCACCGATCGGCGGCTTCGGTTAAATGGCGATGAATTTCCGGGTGCGCCGCTCGGACGTCGTTGCGTTGCCCGGGGTCATTAATCATGTCGAAAAGCGCTTGTTGGTGATCGAGCCGGAATCGCTGAGACCGCACGCTCGTGCGATTTCGCCAATGCGAAAAGATCAAGCGGTCCGGCCAGGAAGCCGGCGAAGCTAACAGGAGCGGCTTGAGGCTGACTCCGTCCAACGGAAGAGTAGAGGCCGTAGGGATGCCGGCTAAATCGGCGAGGGTCGGCAGCAGATCGATGGCGGCACTGATTTGTCGAACTGTTTTCCCGGCCGCGATTCGGTCCGGCCAGCGGATGAAAAGGGGGCTGCGCACTCCTCCCTCGTCGGTGGAACCCTTGCGGCCTTTCATGTCTCCGTTCCAACGGCTGCCGTTGGGGCCGTTGTCGCAGAAAAAGACGACGATGGTGTCGTCGGCCAGTTTCGAATCTTCCAGTTGCCGGAGTATGCGCCCGACGTTCCAATCGATATTTTCGCACATGGCGAGAGCCGCCCGGGTATGGTTCAAATTTTCGCGTCCGCTGAAGCGATGCTTCATCGTCAGTTCCCGGTCCACAAACGGTTGCCAAAAACTTTCGGGCACCTGCATGGGCGAATGAGGCGTGTTGTAAGCCAGGTAGACGAAAAAAGGGCTCTCGCGATGTTCGCGAATGAATTTGACGGCGTGATTGGTGAAATCGTCGCTGACATAACCCTGGCCGCGAACGAGGCGGCCGTTGTGCTCCAGGAGCGGGTCGTAGTAATGGCCCCAATGTCCCGAGCAGAAGCCGTAGAATTCGTCGAATCCCCGGCCGTTGGGATGATACGGGTATTGCATGCCGTTGTGCCATTTTCCGATCGCGGCGGTGGCGTAACCGGCTTGGCGAAAAGTGTCGGCGATGGTGGCGACGCCCAGGTCGAGTCGTTCGCCGCCCGCCGATGTGCTGTAGACGCCGCCGCGCAGGTGGTAGCGGCCCGTGAGGAATTCGGCTCGGGTAGGCGAACAGACGGGGCTGACGAAAAAGCGGTCGAATCGAGCTCCGTCCTTGGCGAGCGAGTCCAGATGGGGGGTGCGTAGGTCGTTATTGCCGTTGACGCTCAGATCGCCCCATCCCTGATCGTCGGTCAGGATTACGATAACGTTGGGAGGTCGATCGGCGGCGGTCGGCGAAAGGCTCGAAACGATCCCCAGCGACAAAATTACCGGCCAAATTAGCGAACGAAAAATGTATTGGTGGGTCATGGCGACGATTGAGATTTACCGAGAATCGCCGGAGCGTCAATGGATTCTCGAAGTGCGCGGACGGTTCGGGCGGAAGGAGCGAGGTTGGATTGTCGTCGCTCGGCGAACGATTCGTTATGAGGAAGAGGGGGCCGGTTTCAAATAGGGATCGAGCAGGGCGGCGTCTTCTCCGAAGTCTGCTCGTAAGATCGTCTCTTGCGCCGATTTGATCGCCAGATACTTGCCGGTAGCGGTAGCGATTTCGGTATCGGCGACCAGCAGTTTGGCCCGGGCGTGAAAGATCCGGCGGCGCAGATTTTTTTCGATGGTGCCGATGCCGCGTGTCGTTTCGTTCGGGCGCAGGGGATGAGAAAAGCGGATGTTCAGATCGATGGAGTAGGAGAATCGGCCGCCCACGATACCGCAGGTCCAAGCCATGATTTCGTCCAACACCGAAGCGATCAAGCCGCCGTGAACGGTATCGACGAAGCCGGTATGCCGGGATTGGGGCGTCCAATCGGTGACGACCTGAGAACCGTCGGTTCGAAATGACAGGTTCAATCCTTGAGGATTGTCCTTGCCGCAGGCGAAACAGTGTCGAGTTTGAGGCAGTCGATTCATTGGCGATAGTTTGTGGAAGCTCGTCGCTTGCGGGCAAAGGATTTTCGGCGGTTATCCGGATTCGTCGTCCAACGGCCGGTTTCCGGTAGAGCGGTTAACGTTGCCGAAGCTCTCGTCCGAGCGGAGCGGCGTTGCCGGGACGGTTATGATTATGCGGATCAACCGAGAGGAAACTTCGGTCGGAATTCGGGGGATACGCCGCGCCCGAACCACAGCAAGGTCGGCATCCGGTCCGGAACAATACCTTGGGTAGACGGCAGTCCGTTCGATCTGATGGCGAGTTCGCAGGCAGTGAACCTTCGCCTGCCCGGAAGCGAGTCAGGCCGGCGACCGGTATCACGAAATCGACGGTTCCGGTTCAGCGGGGGAGGGAACAACGGGATTGACCCTCCCTGGTTTTTTTAGTCGACTCACGGGTTGTGAGGGACGAGCCCGCGAGCAGGACATGAGACAGTATCTCGATCTCGTCGAATTAGTCTTGGATCAAGGGCGGGAAAAGTCTGATCGCACCGGTGTCGGCACGAGATCGGTATTCGGGGCCCAAGCCCGTTTCTCTTTGCGCCAGAGTTTTCCGTTGCTGACCACCAAGAAACTCCACTTGCGTTCGATCGTTCACGAATTGCTCTGGTTTCTCCGGGGGGATACGAACATCGCGTATTTGAACGAGAATCGGGTCAGCATCTGGGACGAATGGGCGGACGAGCACGGTGATTTGGGGCGAATTTACGGGGCCCAATGGCGCGATTGGCGGACTTCCGAAGGATCGATCGATCAGATCGATCGGGTGATCCGGGAGATAAAAACCAATCCCGACAGTCGCCGCCTGATCGTTTCGGCCTGGAATCCAGGCGAGCTCGATCAAATGGCTTTGCCGCCTTGTCATTTGTTGTTCCAGTTCTATGTGCGAGACGGTGAACTGAGTTGCCAACTTTACCAGCGAAGCGCGGATTTGTTTCTCGGCGTACCCTTTAATATCGCCTCCTACTCGTTGTTAACTCTGATGGTGGCTCAGGTTTGTCGCCTCAAGCCGGGCGAGTTCGTCCATACCTTCGGGGATCTGCATCTGTATTCCAATCACTTGAAACTGGCTCAGCTGCAGTTGGAACGTAAACCGCGTCCCTTGCCTCGAATAATTTTGGACGGCGATGTCGCCGAGCTTCGCGATTTTCGGTGGGAGCATTTTGAGTTGCAGGATTACGAACCTCATCCCCATATCCCGGCTCAGGTGGCCGTTTGATGCGCCGGCGAACCGGTCTTGCCTGGGATTGTCCCGTGCGCGGTTGTCTCTGAGGTTACCATCGGTTTTCGAGTGTCGTTCGCGAGAGGTTCGGGTGAAGAAAAACTCTCGGACGGGAGATGCTTCCGGATCTCAGTGCCGATCGATCGGCCCGGTAATCTTACTGGCCGGGGCCGTTTCCACGGTTGAGAAGCTGAGGTAGTTCTTCGGCACTGGGCATCGGCCTAGAATTTCGGTACTGATCGGTTTTCTTGAGAATCCGCACGGCCGGACACCGGTCGCGCTTGGCAGCTTGAATTTAAAAACTGATATCTGCTTTCTCCAGGTGCGTGAAAATCGTCACGTGATTTTGGGCGGCCGCTTCACGATTCAGGAGCGTTGGGGGATTGCGGATGCTCGATCTGACTAAGGGGCGGGTCATTCCGGTTGGAGAGAGACGGCTGCCGAGGCGCTCCGAATCCGCTCGGGCCCCCAGATCATTCTGCGACGGAATCGATGCTGGCTTTTGCAATGCCCGGTGCCGGTTCGCTTCTGGCTGACCATCAAACTATTGCGGCCGCCATGGTCGAACCGCCGCCCGAAACGGTCGCGATCGGATCGCATTATATCGCAGTGATTTATCCCGAAGAGATCGGTCGGTAGCTTACCGTCCGTTCGCCCGGTTCATCCGGATCTCGGTATATGGCAGCCGATGATTTTTGTTCGCCGCTACGCCGGGCGATTCGGTTTTCGCCAAGGAGGTTCGAATCAAGCGTCCCGGAAAAGGGATTTTTTTCGAACTTGAATTGTCGTGATCGGGAGTCGAAACCGGGCCGGTTTTCGCTGGAATGATTTGGTTCGGTATCCCGCTTAATCGGCTTCGTTCGGCGGGCGAAGATACGGAGTGCGGGCCGCGCTATCTTGCGAGCGAGCCGGAAACGTGGTAGTTTATAGCATGGGGATTAGAATGATTTACGGTCACGAAGGCTAATACCCGACCGCCGCGGTTTGGGACGGCGCAACGATGAATTCCCGAGGATAAATCAATGGCTAAGGAGAATCGTCTTCGGGAGGAAAGACCGGCGGACCGGCCTTTTCAAGCGATAGTCGCCGTGTCGAAAAACAACGTTATCGGCAACGGCGGAAAGATACCTTGGCATGTTCCTGACGATTTCCGCTGGTTCAAAAAAAAGACCTTGGGACACATAGTTCTGATGGGCCGGGTCACGTTCGAAAGCTTGAAACGACCCTTGGCAGACCGTTCCCACTTGGTGTTGACCAGCCGACCGGGCGATCGCCGGCAGAACGCTCCGGAACATTATCGCCAGTTCCACGAGTGGTCTGAAGGTTCGTCGCCCTCTTCGAATCCGAACGATTCTTTCGAACATTGGTTGCTCTCTTCGCGGGAACAACTCGACGCCTGGCTGAAGACGTTTCTTCCTCCCGATCGTTCCGTTTACCTGTGCGGAGGAAAAAAGGTTTACGAGCAGTTTCTCCCGCGGTGCTCCGATCTTTTTTTGTCCCGAATCGAACTCGAGGTCGAAGGCGACTGTACCTTTCCTCCCTACGAGGATCAGTTTGAATTGAAGAAACGATGGAGGCAATACGAGTCTTTCCAAATCGAACATTATTGCCATCGAGCGTGATGCGAGGCCGGTGCTGATGGGAGACGAACGTGTCGAGAATGCTGAAATCCAGTGGCGCCTTGGGGGCGGCCACCCTGTTGAGCAGGATTCTTGGTATGGTTCGGGTGATGATCTACGCCCGGTTTATGGGCGACACTTGGGTAGCCGGGGCCTTCTACTTCGCGTTTCAGGTGCCCAATCTGTTCCGTCGGCTATTGGGCGAAGGCGCCTTGTCGGCGGCCTTGGTTCCGATTCTCAAGGAGGTCGAAGTCAAGCAGGGGATGCGGCCTATGTGGCAGACGGCCAACGCAGCGCTTTCGCTGCTCGTGTGCCTTTGTTCTGTGGCGGTGGTGCTGACGGTGGGAGCCACCAGTTTTTTGCTCTGGCTGAACGACTGGTCCAAGGAAACACTCTTGTTCCTGGAGCTCTTGCGGCTGATGTCGCCCTATATCCTGATGGTCTGCTCGGCGGCCGTCTTGATGGGGATCTGCAACGTGCGGGGGATTTTCTTTTTGCCCGCGCTGGGTTCCACGATGCTCAACGTGGCGATGATCCTTTCCGTGCTGTTTTTGACCCCCTTGTTCGGCGCCCAGTTGGAAGAAAAAGTGTTCGGTTTGGTGGTGGGCGTGCTGTTGGCGGGGTTGCTGCAGATGTTTTTTCAGTTGCCGGTGCTGTTCAAGGAAGGTTTTCGTCCCGCGTTCATCCTGCCATGGCGACATCCGGCGATCCGGGACATTACCGGCCGCATGATGGCGGGAATCGTGGGTATCGCCGCTTTCCAGATCAACGTGATCTTTACCCAGTGGATCGCCTACCGGGAAGGAGGCTACGTGGTGGCCTCTTTCGAGTACGCGGTCCGGTTGATGGAATTGCCCCAGGGAGTGATAGGCATTTCGTTGGCCACTTTTCTGCTTACCGCATTGAGCGGGTTGGCGGCGAAGAAAGATTTTCGGGCGTTTCAATCCACTTTGAAGGAGGGATTGGGTTACGTCATCTTCGCGAACATTCCCGCGGCGGTGATCATGTTCTTGTTGGCGGAACCCATCGTGCGGTTGCTTTTCGAACGGGGAGCGTTCAACGCTCAATCCACATTCGGCTGCGGCTTCGCCCTCCAATGCCTGGTGCCCGGGCTGGTGTTCTTTTCCCTGGTCAATGTGTTCGCCCGGGCGTTCTTCGCGTTGGGCGACGTCAAGACCCCGATGCGCATCAGCATCTTTTGCCTGGTGCTCAACGCCGTCCTGGCCGTTCTCTTGATCCCCGGGTTCGTACAGGGAGGCATGGGTATGGCCAACACGATTTCTTCGGCGATCAATTTGGCGCTGTTGGTTCGGGCTCTCAAGCGCAAGCTTCCCGGTTTGGAATTCCGGGCCGTACGGCTCGAGGCGACGGTCGTGATTGGGTGCACCCTGGTCGCGGGACTATTGGTATGGGGAACTCAAACCTGGCTCCACGCTGCCTTGGGAGTTCAGACCCTAACGGGGCGATTGGCCGAAGTGTTCATTCCCATGATTTTAGGAGGAGGAGTCTATTTGGCGTTGGCTTGGTTGTTCAACGTCAAGTCGGCGAAGCAGATCGGAAAGTTGTTGCGATCGAAAAGCCGCTGACTTTTCGATCGGTCCGGAGCGGTCGACCGGCAATCGAATGCGAGGAATAGAGGAGGCGAAAATGAAAGATCAAGTCCAAGGAATGGAGATGTGGCGGATCGTGCTGTGGATGTCCCTGGCGCTGATGTTGCTGATCGGCAGCGTGGTGGTGTCCTTTTGGTACATGCCGGTCATTCGGAAAAACGAAGGCATGCAGCGAGAGGTCCACGCCTTGAAGCAAAAAGTTTCCCGCGAACGGGAGATGGCCCGGGAATTGACTTTCTCCATCAAGGCCCTGCAAACCGATACGAACACGATTGCCCGGATGGCCCGGGGCGAGGCCGGATTGGCCGGAGAAGGGGAATCGATCGTGAGGTTCGAATAGCGAACCGGGATCAGACGGTCATGATTTCCGTTTCCTTCTTCTTCATGAGTTCGTCGATCTTGGCGACGTAGCGGTCGGTCAGTTTCTGAATTTGCTTTTCGCTCAGAGTCTGTTCGTCCTCGGTGATCACGCCTTCCTTGGTTTCTTTCTTGAGCGCGTCGAGAGCGTCCCGGCGCACGTGCCGGACGGCGACGCGGCCGTCTTCGGCCATTTTCCGGACCACTTTGGTGAACTCCCGCCGGCGTTCTTCGCTTAATTCGGGCAGCACGATGCGCAGGAATTTCTTGTCGACCATGGGATTGAGTCCGAGGTTCGCCTTTTGGATCGCCTTGTCGATTTGCGAGAGCGTGCCCAAATCCCAGGGTTGCACCAGCAGGGTTCTCGGTTGCGGGGTGGTGATGCCCGCCAATTCCCGAATTCGCATCTGGGAACCGTAGGTCTCGACCAAGATGTTTTCGATCAGCGCGGGCGAGGCCTTGCCCGTGCGAATTCCTTGAAATTCGTGGACCACGACCTCCTCGCTTTTCAGCATTTTCTCTTCCGCTTCCAGTAAGATTTCGTCGGTAGGCATGAGGCTTGATCGTCGCGGTTCAGGCTAGGAAGTCACCAGGGTGCCGACGTTTTGGCCCATGATGACCTTTTTCAGATTGTGAAGCTTGAAAATATCGAAGACGATAATGGGCGTATTGTTGTCGCGGCACAAGGAAAAGGCGGTGGAATCCATGACCTTGAGCTGTTTTTGAAGGGCTTCCGAGTAGGTGATCGTTTTCAGCCGCTTGGCGTCCTGGTGTTTCATGGGATCCCGGTCGTAGATGCCGTCGACCTTGGTGGCTTTGAGGATCACTTCCGCTTTGATTTCGTTAGCGCGCAACGCAGCGGCGGTGTCGGTGGAGAAATACGGGTTGCCGGTGCCGGCACCGAAAATGACGACTCGTCCCCGTTCCAGGTGACGGATCGCTCGCCGGCGGATGAACGTTTCGGCTACCGGGGGGATGGACAGGGCCGTCTGAACCCTGGTTTCGACGCCGTTCTTTTCCAAGGCGTCTTGGAGGGCGAGCGAGTTGATCACGGTCGCCAGCATTCCCATGTAATCGCCGGTAGCCCGTTCGATGGTCCGGTTTTGATCCTGGTTGCCCCGGAAGATATTGCCCCCGCCGACGACAATGACGATCTGGACGTCGAGTTTTTTAATCTCCAGAATTTGCAGGGCGATGCCATGGGTTTCCTCCAAGCCGATGCAGGAGTCGTCCGCTCCGCCCAGACTTTCGCCGCTGAGTTTGATCAACACTCTCCGGTATTTGGGAACGGCTGGTTCTGGGGCCGATGTATTCATGAAGCGCTATTGCCTAACGGTTTTCGTTTACCGCCGCACGGTGTCGCAGGGCGCCAATCGGTTAGCAACCCCGGACCGGGAAGTCAAGGTGAGGTTTTCGCGGAAGCTCGGGAGTGAGCGGATTCGTTCGAATACCCAATCGGGTACGGGCCGGGGCGGCGAGCGTTGGCGACGGCATATCGAGGTATAAGTTACCAGCAGCGGCAGAGCCAGGCGATGGTCGACGCTGTCTATTTAGTGGGCGCAGTGTTGAGAGAATTGCCGCCGGCCGCCCTGCATAAGGCGAAAGTGTCTCGGGCTATCAAAAGCAAGTCCAGAGCGGATGAACCGGGGTGGGATCTTCCAAAAGGGATGAGTGCGGACCAGTTCTTGGATCATCTGATCCATCAAGGAGTAATGCAACCTGACAGAGACTGCGAGCACCGGCTGATTTGTCCGATTCCTCGCCTGCGGACTTGGCTCATCGAGCAAATCCGATGCCGCTCAGTAGGAAAGTTCCGCACTGGAAGCGCTGCCGTCGGCACCGGAAGCACGGGACGCTCTTGAAGCGGCGGTGAAATGGGCGGTGGAGCAGGCCAAACCGGAACAAGGATGCCGCTTCGGACGGGAGAAAGACGTCGGTGACGAGCGATTGGGATGCTGTCCGATCTGTTGTCCTGCGGCTGGGATGGCCGTCGCATCAACCACCCGGAACCATGCTTCCAGGTCGCGCCCTGACGGTAGCCGATTCCGAATGAAAGCCGCCTGTTTCCGGAAAAAGGCCGGGAGTTCCCGGCTGCCCGTATCCACCTCTCCATCACCTATCTCGATCTTAACCAAAACCGCGAACGCTGTCTTTCCGGCTTGTTCCCTGGTTTGGTTGCGTTGTTCCTGTGCCAGATTCCTGGCGGCTGCCGGATTCGTCACTCGCTTCCCGGAACGGTTGCGAATCGGGAAACTCCGACAATTTTTCTGCCCACTAGATACCGTTGGTGCCGAGGGGGCGCTGCGACGAGAAACTTTATGGCGAACCGACTTCGGGGCTTCCGATAAAAACCTCGATGGCGAAGATTGGATTGAAGTCCCGAATGCTCGCGCTTCGTAAAATCAGGTGACCTGGGATTTAAGGCGCTAAGCTATGGTCACCGCTCAGAACCGGCATCTAGCCGCCGACTTGGATTCCGGGATTTTCCTCATCTCGGGACGAAAAGGCTCCGGAATATCTGACTTGACAGACTGAGAAACGCCATCTCCCTCCTTGAGTCACCTGAGAGTTGTGGCGTTTCAGGGGCGCGGCGGCCCCGGCCGCTTCAGCTTCGATCATCGGCGATTAACCTCGGATTAGATTTCCCGTCAGGTTCAACTTGAGCGCAATCCGGCATACGACGGTTTGATTTTTGCCGGATTTGCTGGTATGGTGGAGCGGTCGGCTTGATCCTCAATATCGCCGGAATTCATGGGTAAAGAGCATAAATACGACGAGAGCAAGATTAAGACGCTCTCGTCACTGGAACACATTCGATTGCGGACCGGAATGTATATCGGTCGGATCGGCGACGGCACCCACTACGACGACGGTTGTTATATATTGCTCAAGGAAGTTATCGATAACGCCATCGACGAGTACATCATGGGTTACGGCAAAAAAGTCGACGTAACTATCGAGGACGGCAAGATTTCGGTCCGGGATTACGGCCGGGGCATCCCTCTGGGGAAATTGGTCGATTGCGTCTCGACCATCAATACCGGAGCGAAATACAACGACGAAGTGTTTCAATTCAGCGTTGGGCTCAACGGCGTGGGCACCAAGGCGGTTAACGCGCTCTCCGAAGAATTCGTCGTGCGCAGCGTGCGCGACAACCGGTATGCCGAAGCTCGATTCGAACGCGGCGCCCTCAAGAAGGAGTCTCGGGGGCAATGCCAGAACGAACCCAACGGTACGAGCGTACAGTTCGTGCCGGATTCCAACATCTTCAAACAGGCGAAGTACCGGGAGGAACTGCTGGACCGGCGGTTGAAGCACTACGCCTATCTCAATTCGGGTCTCAATCTCAATTACAACGGCAAGAAGTATCACTCGACCAAGGGCTTGCGGGATTTGGTCAAAGAGCAAATCGGCGCGGAAGCCTTATACGAGCCGGTGTACTTCACCAGCAAAACCCTGGAGTTCTGCTTCACCCATAGCGATGGCCGGGGCGGGGAAACTTTCTACTCGTTCGTCAACGGACAATACACTACCGACGGCGGCACCCATCTGAGTGCGTTCCGCGAAGGCTTGCTCAAGGCGGTCAATGAATACTCCAAGGGAAAATACGATGGGGACGACGTTCGCGAAGCGATGGTCGGCGCGGTGGCGATCCGCATTCAGGAACCGGTTTTCGAATCGCAGACCAAGAACAAGCTGGGGAATACCGAAATCCGTTCCGAATTGGTCAATCAGGTTCGTGAGGAAGTGCTGCATTGCCTGCATCGTCAAAAGGAAGTGGCCGACAGCATTCTTTCCAAGGTGGAGGACACCCGCTTGTTGCGGAAGGAGTTGCAGGCCGTCAAGAAAATGGCCCGGGACCGGGCCAAATCCGTTCGCATTCGCATCCCGCAACTGAAGGATTGCAAGACGCATCTCAACAAGGAAAAGGGGAAAGGCGACGATTCGATGATTTTCATCACCGAGGGCGTTTCCGCCGCCGGTTCGATCGTCAGTTGCCGGGACGTGAACACCCAAGCCATTTTCACCTTGAAAGGCAAGCCGCTCAACGTCTGGGGCCTCAAGCGGGACGTGATGTACAAGAACGACGAAATGTACAACCTGATGTGCGCCCTGGGAGTGGAGGAATCCGTCAACCGCCTGCGATACAATCGGGTGATTTTGGCGACCGACGCCGACGTGGACGGCTTGCATATCCGGAATCTGATGATCACCTATTTCTTCCGGTTTTTCGATCAGCTCGTTTACGAACAGCATCTGTACGTGCTGGAGACGCCGTTGTTTCGGGTGCGAAACCGGAAAAAGACGATCTATTGTTATTCCGAGTCGGAGCGCGCTCGGGCGGAGCGGGAAATCGGGAAGGACCGGGAAATCACCCGTTTCAAGGGGCTGGGGGAAATCTCTCCCAAGGAGTTCAGTAATTTTATCGGCGAGGAAATGAGATTGAGCCGAGTGGAGTACGCCGCGCATCGGGACGCTTCGGATATCTTCGGCTTCTACATGGGGCGTAATTCGCCGGAACGCAAGTCCTATATCATGGACAATCTGATCGTCGATTCGGAGGGGTAGCGGGCATGGCGAACGACAGGGTGGAACTACCGGGAATCAACGGCGAGCTATCGGGCAACAGGGACGTGTCCGGTTCGTTGAAGGCTCGGATGGACCGTTGCTTTCTCGAGTACGCTTCCTACGTTATCAGGGATCGGGCCATCCCGAACGTCGCCGACGGACTCAAGCCGGTGCAACGGCGCATTCTCTGGTCCCTGCACCAAAAGGACGACGGCAAGTTCATCAAGGTTGCCAACATCGTGGGGCACACGATGCAGTATCATCCCCACGGCGACGCTTCCATCGGCGACGCCTTGGTCGTGCTGGCCAACAAGCGGTATCTGATCGAACGGCAGGGCAATTACGGCAACGTTTACACCGGAGATCCTCCGGCCGCTCCCCGTTATATCGAATGCCGCCTGACTCCCTTGGCCCGGGAGGAACTCTACAACAACGAACTCACCGAATTCAGCCCCAGTTACGACGGGAGGGGAAAAGAACCGGTGGTCTTGCCTTCGAAATTGCCGTTGCTGTTGATGTTGGGCACTGAAGGTATTGCGGTCGGTCTTTCTGCTAAAATATTGCCTCATAATTTCATCGAATTGCTGGAAGCCCAGATCGCGGTGTTGCGCAAGAAACCGTTCGAATTGTATCCGGATTTTATCGCCGGCGGGATTATGGACGTTAGCGGCTACGACGACGGCCGGGGAAGCGTCCGCGTTCGCGCCCGCATCGAAATCAAGGACAACTCCACGCTGAAAATCACCGCCTTGCCCCCGGGAACCACTACCGAGTCCTTGATCTCTTCCATCGAGGACGCGATCCGCAAAGGGAAATTGAAGGTCCGGAGCATCAACGATTACACCGCGGGGAACATCGAAATCGAAATCAAGTCGCCGAACGGCGTGGAGGCCGGAAAACTGATTCCGCCGCTCTACGCTTTCACCGCCTGCGAATCGTCGCTCTCCAGCCGGATTACCGTGATCAGCGACGGACGGCCGGTGGAAATGACGGTGTCGGAAATTATCCGGCGCAACACCAAGGATTTGGTGGAGTTGTTGCGGCGGGAACTGGAATTGCTGGAAAAGAAATTACTCGAGGACCTCTTTTTCAAGACGCTGGTTCGTATTTTCATCGAAAACCGGATCTATCAGAAGATCGAGAAGTGCGATACCAACGAGGCGGTTTATCAGGCGATCTATCGAGGATTCGAGCCGTTTCGCGACGAGTATTACCGGGATTTGACCGACGACGACGTGGAGATGTTGCTCGGGGTGAAGATCCGTCGGATTTCCTTGTTCGATATCAACAAACATAAGACGGAGATGGAGAAGGTGGAGGGGCGGCTGGAGGATACGCGGAAAAAGCTCAAGAGCTTGACGCGATACGTGATCGCCCACCTGAAGCGGCTGATCGAAAGTTATCGTGAGCAGTATGGCCGGTTGACGGAAATCGGGAAATTCGACGCGGTCGAAGCCCGGGAAGCCGCCTTCAAATCGTTCAAGGTGAGTTACGATCGCAAGAAGGGTTACGTGGGGCACAAAATCGCGGGCGACGAGTTCCAGTTCGCCTGTTCGAAATTCGACAAGATCTTGCTGGTGTTCCGGGACGGCCGTTTCAAGGTGACCGAACTTACGGAGAAGCTGTTTGTGGGGCAAGATTTGGTCTACTGCGATATTCCCGATCGCGACCGGGTGTTCACCTTGGTTTATCAGTCCAAGAAGAAGACTTACGTCAAGCGGTTCCGATTCGGCGGTACGATACTGAATCGGGATTATCAGTGCGCTCCTTCCGAATCAAAGATTCGTTTCCTCGAACCGGATACGCCGGATGAAATCTACGTGAAGTACAAGCCGGCGCCCCGGCAACGGGTCGATCAACAGATTCTGCTTCCTGCCGAACTGACCATCAAGTCGGCCAAGGCGCGAGGCAATCAGGTGACGAACAAAGACATCGCATCGGTTCGCAGCAAGCCGCCTCGAAACTGGAACCAGGACGCTGCCACCACGGTGTTGAATTTCGCCTAGGCGTCAGGGGTAAGGTGGACAAGTTCCTGACGAGCGCGACCCACTGGTTTCCTTTCTGGACGGTCTTGGGAGCCGGATTGGCGTTCCTGTGGCCTTGGTTGTTCACTTGGTTCAGCGGCCCCCTGATCGTTTGGGGATTGGCGGGGATCATGCTGGGCATGGGAATTACCCTGAACCTGCAGGATTTCCGTGACGCTATCCGAATGCCTCGTCCGCTCTTGTTGGGCGTCGGAGCCCAATTCTCGATCATGCCGTTGTGTGGTTGGTCGTTAGCCGTGGGGTTGCAATTGCCGTCCGATTTCGCGGTCGGACTGATTTTGGTTTCCTGTTGTCCGGGCGGAACCGCTTCCAACGTTGTGACTTATTTGGCTCGGGCCAACCTTGCATTGTCCGTGCTGATGACCATAGCGTCGACGTTCGCAGCGGTCGCGATGACTCCATTGTTGACCAAACTGTTGGCCGGAAAAATCGTGCCGGTCGATGCCTGGGGATTGTTTCGCGACATAGTACAGATCGTGCTGCTTCCGGTGTTAGCCGGAGTGGCTCTCAATCGTTGGACGCCGAAACTGGTCGGTCGAGTGCAAACGGTCGCTCCCCTGATCGCAGTGGCGATCATCGTGTTGATCGTTTCTAGCATCATCGGCCAGCGAGCGGAAGAGCTCGCAAGGAACGGCGGTCGATTATTGCTGGCCGTCTTTCTGTTGCACGCCTTCGCCTTTTCCTTGGGATATCTGACCGCTTGGTTGTTCGGTTTCGAGGACACCATACGGCGAACGACTTCGATCGAGGTGGGCATGCAAAATTCGGGACTGGGCGCGACGCTAGCCAAATTGCATTTTAACGCCTCGACCGCGACTTCTTGTGCGGTTTCGGCCGTGATGCATTGTCTGATCGGCAGCGCAATGGCTGGCTACTGGCGTTGGCGGTCTGCTCGTCACGAGGATAAGGCGAACGACTGATTGACGAAGAACACCGTTCGGACAGTCCTGAAAGCCGTCGACCATTTGGTCAATGCATAACTCCGGGGCCGGCGGATGCGGCAAGGAGGTTGAGCGGCAGAATTCGCAGAGGCGGTTTCCGGTTGGCCGTGGTTTAGGCCTCCAGTCGGTACTATCGATCGTTGTCGGCGAAGGACTCCATCGGCCGGAATCGATCATTCGTTGAATTGGAGGCTTCAAATAAACGCTTCCCGATGATCAATTGGCCCTCGAATTCAAGGTCCCGAAACCATGGTTACTTCATCCGGGTCCGATACTGTTATTTACCACACTATTTCGTGCGTAATTTTCCACATTAATCCGGACGCCTTGAACAGGGAGAGGTCGCTGAATCGAACGTCAGCTGAAAGTGACCATGGCGGCGATAAAGAACTGCTTGGAAAAGAAAAATCGACTAGTCGTTTGGGAACAGGAAGGGGAGTTAGAGCCGAGAGTTTTGCTGTTGGAGGAGCTCGTTCCAATCCTTGGCCCCAGGTGGTTTCAAGCGTTGGGCGTTCGGGTAGTTGCGCAAGAAACGAGCGGCGCAGCGATCGCCACAGTCATCGGCATCGAAGGCACCAAGGAGTCGTTTCAGGTTCCATCGTTGGAGCCAAGCGGGGAGGCGTTGGGTTACCCCGGCGGTGGAGACGAAGACGACTCCGCTGGTGCGCCATTCGGGAAGCAAGAGCCAGGCGGAAAGCGTATCGATGGGACTTTCCGTGAGGCAGGCGGTGTGAGGCGGAGAGCGATCGACCGCTAACCAGAAGCTGCCGCGATGCTTGCGAGAACCTCGAGTCAGGGCTCGGAACCGGGAACCGTCGGGACGCGGGCGAGTGCCGACGACTTCGGCGCCGGAGGGTTGGCGTTGGGCGTCGGTGCACCAGAAGACGGCGTTGCGACAGGAGTCGGCGAAGATCAGTCCCAATTGACGACACCGGGAGAGCAGTGGATCGGGCAGGGCTCGAATCGAGGTCAAGTAATTCCTGACCACGGGCCAGTGATCGGCATGGGAACGTGGGATGATCAGCTTGGGACGAGGGGTAACGTTCGGTGCTCGCTCGGGGGTCGAGTCCGTCAGGAAACGGATGGCGTCATGGCACGAGCAAGAGCGGGCATGAATGACCAGATCGATAGCTCCATAACCTCCGGCTTGGTCTTGGTGATCGAAAAATTTCCGGCCGTTGATACTGAGGATCGAGTCGTGACGTTTCCAGCGTTTGGGATCTCGGGGATCCGGTTGGTATCCGAGTCGGTAAACCAAGGGGATCAACGGCAATTCGCGCAGTCGGGTCAGGTCGGGCAGGACCGGTCGTCGAGTCATGATCGGGATCAGATATTAAGTTCTCCGGCGGCGAGTTCGACATGTTCCGGGGTGACCTGCGGGCTGTTTTGTTGCGCGGCGGCCAACAGGGAAAAATGAGCGAGGTGATTGACCACTCGCGGGATTCCCTTGGAGCCGAGCCGAATCGCTTCCATGGCGGGCGGCAGGAAGAGGACGCTTTGTTTTGCGGCCCCGGCCAAGGTCAGGCGATGGGTGACGCAGGACTCGATTTCCTCGGCGGTCAGGAGTGCCCTTTGATGGCGCACGATGAGTCGCTGCGCGAGGGATTGGTGTCGGGCCATGGTGAGGCGGCGGTCGAGTTCGGAAAGGCCGACCAAAATCAAGGCTAGCCGATTGGTGGCGTCCATTTCGAAATTGAGGAGCAGGCGCAGTTGATCGAGCGAATCATCTCGCAAGAGATGGGCTTCGTCGAAAATCAAGACGGGAGCTTGCCGCTGTTCGGAGCTGAGTTGTTTGATCTGCTCTCGAATCGCTTCCCAAGCGTGAGCGCGGCGATGGCGCCAAGGCAGCCCGAAGGTCTGGGCGATAGTGTTCCGGGTGTCGAGGACCGAACCGGTGGAGAACGAGACGTAGCAGATCCGATATTGTCCTGGAGGCAGCGCTTGGACGGTGCGGCGACAAGCGGTAGTTTTGCCGCTGCCGGGTTCGCCGGTCAGGATCCCGACCCCCATTCGTTGCACTAAATGACCGATTCGCGAAGCGGCTTCCGTAAGTCCGCTGCCCAAGTAGATTTGATCGGCCTTGGGCGAAGAGTCGAAGGGCGGATATTTGAAGCCGAAGTGTTGTTCGTACCTGATCATGTTCTGGGGTCAGCTAAACTTGAGTTGCTTTCGAGCCGGTCGCCGCTTGGCGCGGGCATTGCCTGCGAGATCGACCGGATGGGCCGACTGGTAGAGTTGGCCTTCATAGTAAACCTGGAGGCTCAGCTCGGGTTGGTTCGGGTCGTAACGGAGCGTAACGGTCTGGCCGGCCAAAGCGGACTCGACCTCGTAGAATCGGTTGTTCCGGGAAACCGTGCCGTCCTTTCTGACTTTGCGGTTGGCTGTGAACAGGAAGATATCCTCGATCCGTTCGTTGCTTGGGGGCTGACGCCGTCGGTCCAGCGATTCGCACCATTGGTCCCAGGGAGTCAGGTTCTGGATTCCCCGGTGCGGGGTGCGGTGATATTCATCCTGAATCCAAGCCTGCAATCGGTCGTTGAGCTCGGGAAGCGAAGCGGGTTCCGGTTTCTGGAATTGACTGAGAAACTGCTCGCGAAATGTGCGGAAAAATCGCTCGATCTTGCCCTTCCCCTGGGGGGCGTAAGGAGTAGCGTAGATTAAATGGCTCTCGAGATTGCCGACGATCAATTGCAACTGCCGACTCCGATAACAGGCTCCATTGTCGACATAAAGTCGCTGAGGAACCCCCCGGCGCAGGATCCCTTCCTTGAGCGTCAGAAGGAAAGTCTTTTCGGTCTCCTCATAGTAGAACTCGGCATGAGGAATGAGCCGAGTCGCATCGTCGAGCAGAGCGATCAGATAGGTCTTGCGTCGGCGTCCCTGGTCGTCAGGAACTCGGGGGCCGTGGAGCACATCGCTCAGCCACATTTCCCCAGCGCAGGTGAATTGGAATTTCCGCCGATCCTGGTGGGCGGCAGCCGGTTGGCGGGTCATCAACCCTTCGTCGCGGAGCAACCGATAGACGGTGGTTTCCGGCAGTCGCTCGGCCTCGGGCATTCCTGCCGTCTGCCGGGCCTGCTTGATCACCAGTCTGACGCTTAGCTTCGGTTGCCGGCGTTTGATCGCCAACAAAATCTCGGCCGCTTCAACCGACAGCCGACGGCGCTCGCCTTGATCGTTGCGGGGTTTCGGATACAGGGAAGCGATCCCGACGGCGGAATCGTACTTCCCGAGCCAATCCCGGATGGTCTGCCGAGCCACGCGAGTCCGATTCGTTCCGGGAAGGTTCCATTCTTTCGCGAGGAGTCGGCTCATCTCCTCGCGATACTCCGGGGTTCCCGGAGTCAAGTGACAGAGTTCGGCGATCACCAGGTAGCGGGCCAGCGCTACCTGCTCGGCATCCGAGTCGGGTTTCTGATTCTGATTTTGGTCTGGCATAGTTTTCCGGCTTCAGCCCCCGTTGGAACCGCCGGATCAAGCTATGCCTTACACCCCAAAAAATGTCGTTACGCTTGTTCTGTGGGGTTACTCGGATGAAATCGGCAACCTGCCCTTGCCGGCCGCAGCAAAGCCGATCGGCGAGCCGAGTTCTTTCAGGCTGCCGTGAAGTTGTCGGCGCCAATAAAGCAAGAGATCGTTCCGACCCAGCGCTCGCCGCATCGCCGTCACCGTCGCTTCGCAACCTTGGAAAATTTCGATCAAACGTTCCTTGGCCACTGCCAGAGTGCGATGCAACCGTTTCAGCCGTCGGCGCAACCACCAATCGGATTGCCGCTGGCCGTTAGACGGGCTCGAACGGAGCCGCTCCGTCGCCTTCCCCGCACCCAGTTTTTCGGCCGCCGCAACTTGGTCTTCATATTCCTGCAACGTCCCGGGATGCTGGGCGGCAAAGAATTGGGGAAGCAGCGAAATGGTGACCGTGCCTTCCTCCCGGCGACAGATAAACCGTGCTATTCGCGTCTTATTCTGGCCGTCGGGACCGTAACGTTCATAGGTGCCGTGACGTTCTAACCGACACTGCCCGTCAGAATGTACGGGACACTTTTTCAAGCTTGCCTGTCGCCAAAGCTTGTTGCTATGGTACTCCTCGTAGGAGCAATCATTCTGGAAATTGGTTTGCATGCCTGCCGTGGCCCGGCGGTCTTATTAACCGTGCGAGCTTTTCTTACGCCTGTGGTGACTGTCGCTACTCCTCTCCTACCCAGAAAAGGCACTTCCGAGCAACTCTCCCGTGCCGAACTCAGGAAGCCTCTGCCGGTGACCAAAGGGATCTTCCTGAAGGTGAAAGAAGACCCCTCGGTAACTTCTCTCCCAGCCGCTCAGAAGGGCCGTCGAGTTCGGATATTATCCGAAATAAACTGAAAAAAAACGCACGATTTCCCGAAATAAAGTGGCGAGTAACACGTTAGTGACGTTAGGTTTTTGAAATGTGTAATGAAGAATCTCGGTATAGCGAACATTAGATTTGAAATTTTGAATGGTAGCATAGAGCTATTTTCGCAATTAATAAACACATCATTGACCGTTATCATGGTCTTGGATATGCTATATACACTATACTTGATGCTGCTGATGATTGCACCAAACGCCGCAATGAGTTTGAGTATCAGATGAATCTGGAGTTGATTGATTGGACGAGACACTTGTAATTGATCGGTTATTCTTCTCAGAAATCGGCAAACCAAGATTCTGAACTTATCAGTGTATCATCACGATCAAAGTCGAAAGCGAAACTTGATCATGATAAGCGATTGGGAAGCCAACAGGCGCTAAGGGGAGGGAATGTGCACCCCGGGGTGAACGGCATGACGGTGTCTCTCCAAAAACAAGAAGTGCGAACCCGTACCGTCCACCCTCGGGATGAACGCTTATAGTATACGGCAACTTATCTTTAATGGCAAGTGATTTAATTGAATTTAATTTATTGGAACAGCCGGCATTCGCTATTCGCTTTTAGATGGTGCTTCGTTTTTCGTCGGGGGTGGGCGAATAAATGAGGTGGAGAAGACTAATCTGAGTTTATTGACGGAGACATTTGAATGGGGACGAAAATTGGATTTATTCATTTTTCGATCGAATTCTCGGACGGAAACCGGCGGATTGCTGAGAGACGTGTTTGGAGGCTATGGCCTTGACCCGTCACCTGGATCGAGTTCGAACGCTAACTGGCACCTTGGTGGTTTTCACCGGTTTGGTCGGGCATTTGATTTTGAACGACAACCGGTCTGGAATTCGCACGATTGTTGGGGCCACCATGCGTTTCTCGTTTTCGTGCCGAATCAAATGGTTGCGGATACTTACCTAGCTCAAGGTCAAGGGGATTTCCTTGTCTTTTGGTTGTCCCTCTCAATTTTCGATCATCCAAGTTAGTCCACTGACACCCTGATTCGACAGGAGGAAGTGGAAATCAGTTATCTCCGATACGGTACGGCATCGACGAATACCTTTTGAATTGACTCCACGGTCGTCAATCGTTTTGGGTTTTTTTGGGTGGCGATTCTTCCTGGGGCAGTTTGCCAGCAGGTACTGCGGTGGGCACAATGACACTGGCCGATGCAGTTCAGGAATCAGGAGAGGCATCGCGGTTTTGGAGTCGAATACGTACGGTTACCTCCTAGATTTTCCTGTCTTTTGAAACTGGATCGCAGCTCATGATGACTGGAATAACGGAACCATAGCGTCAGGTGAACCCTGGCTTCGGCTGCTCGTGTTTTGCTGTCGCACCCCGGTTTCTCCGATGTCCAGGAAGAATCCCGCGTCTATCGCTTGAACTACCAATTCGCCATTCGATATCAAGCAGGGGGGAATCTCGAAGGAACGACGAATTCCCCGCCAACTAAACCGGATAATTGGACACTTGTCGCCTATCGCCATCCAAACGGGTTGAACCCAAGCCCAGCGCAAGCGGGCTAGCAATCGGTTTTCAGCAGCGAAACAGACGAATGCGTATGAAGTGAACGGTACGAGATTCGGTCCAACCCGAGATAATCCGACCATCGTTCTCTGGCACTCGAAGTCGAATGAAGGCGTGTTTTTCGAAGCGGGGGGGAGGGCGATTCCGAAAGGGATCGAAATCAAGAGCGGACGGGCAATCGGCGTTTCTGTAAAACGTTTTTTTTAGTTGAACCCGTGTCCGTCCGCTCTCGTGATTTTCATCGCTTAAGCTATATCACCGATTTGAATTAATGCAAATCGACTTGGGCAAATTTTCGATTTAGGGGTGCCGCTCGATCAAGGGCGAATGTCCACGAATCGCCGAATGTCTTAGCCCTGATTCCTGGCGTTGTTCCCGGGCTATCGGCCTTGGCCGGGGGATAGGTGCGGATAACCGATCGAATTCCCGTTCGACGCCACAGTTAATTTCGGATTGATGGCAACCTCCTCGGTCGAGTCGGACAATATCGAGATCGAAGGCTTCATGTTGACGATGAGACTACCCGGCGATTACATTGCCGTGGCCGGTCAGGCATCCCGACAATCGCTCCGGAGTTATCCTTCACGAAGCTTGGCGAGCCGGTTTGTCGGGCCCAAACGTGAGCGGTGCCACGAATATCACGGTGGCGATTCTGGCGAGCGACGGATTGATTGACGGCGAGTTTTCAGTAGCGGAATCGTCAAACTGCGGCAAGAAAGTCGGGGCTGGAAGAGGCTGCGACCGTGGTGACGGCCAAGTTCCTTCAGGCCTCTTTTCGTCAGTACGAAAAGTAATCAGAGTCGTCGTTAGCGGCGGTCCTGATTTCCGGGGGAGGGTGCTCGGCAAGGAATCTTCGACCGTTGGTATTGTCCCCGAAAAGAACCGTTCGAAGTGCCGTTCTAGGAGCCGCTCGCACCCGTCGTCCGCTTCGACTCGGTTACCGGTCTTGCCCATAGTTGCCGACGGTAATCACCGCTTTTTTTCGAATGATTTCCTCGGATTTCAGAAATGCCGGCTCTGGCGGTCAAGTGGTCGACCACGAGTTCCTGGCTGTTTAGGTTGGCGTTTCCGTTCCTGCCGTCCGTTTCGGAAGGGTTCGAATCGATCGCCGTTATCCTGAGCGTCTCAGGGTGCTTCGATCGATTCAAAAGCGCGACGGCGGGTTATTTTTTGGGATCGGCGATTTGATCGTAATCCTTGATTTCCCGAATCCAGATGTTTCGGAACCGCATGGGATTACCGTGGTCCTGAAGCACGATCGGGCCTTTGGTCTTCGGTTTGCCGTATTGGCCCACCTGACGATGCAGCGAGGGGCCGTTGAACTCTTGTTTGTGATGGATTAGCACTCCGTTGTGTAGCACGGTCACGTTGGCCTTTTTGACCAGTTTTCCGTTTTCCCATCGGGCGTTTTCGAAAATGATATCGTAACTCTGCCAGGTTCCGGGAGGCGTGCTGGCATTCACCCTCGGGGGTTGTTGACCGTACAACGCGCCCGCTTGGCCATCGGGGTACGTGGGATTACGGTAGGAATCGAGAATTTGAACTTCGAAATCTCCGAAGACGATCACGCCGCTGTTCCCCCGGCCTTGGGAATTGCCCTTCACCTCTTGGGGCGTGGCGAATTCCAGATGCAACTGAAAGTCGGAAAAGTGCGACCGAGTTCTGATCGTGCCCGACCCCGGGACAACTTCCATGAAACCGTTTTCCACTTTCCAGCCCGCGGGACTTCCGTCGCCTTTTTCGAAGTGCTTTAAATCGGTGCCGTCGAACAGCGCTGCGGCGTCGTCCGGGGGAGGGGCCAGATGAGAGAAAGTGGCCCCGGGTTTGACGATCTGAGGTTGCGGCCGAGTGCCGTCATGGACCCGCCATTTTTGACCGGGGATGATGGGCGTATCTGAGTAACCGAGGTTCTTTTGGTGATGGTCGGCGTTCAAGGTCAAGAGGTTGACGACGGAAACAAGACCGATTGTCGTGACCGCCAGGATTCGGACGCAAAGGTTCATGGCCCGATTCTGAGAATGGCGGACGTAAAAATCAAGATGAACTCAATCTCGTCCGCCGTTACGGGCGGCGAATAATCGAAGAGTAGCCGGAGGAAAAGCGGTGCGGAATGACGACTTAATTCCAGACGGAGCTCGTTTCGCCTTTCGTGTTGACGGGGTTGACGAGTCGAAAATGTCGGCCCGGTTGAAACTCTTACGCCGAGAACGAGACGGTTTCGAAAGGCAAAGCGTCGGTTTGACCGGGCGGAAAATCCGTTGCGATTTCGTTTGCGGATGCGACCTGATCGATACCGCTCCTTAGCCGTCCGGTCCAGCGTAATGAACGGCGTCGAGTAAGAGTCTTACCGCGGAATCAGTTTTGATTGACGCGCTTGAGGATTTGATAAGCTTGCCGAGCGTTGGGGTCGCCGTTCGCCATTTGAGAAATCAATTCGTGTTCGAGGGAGATGAGCGAATCATTGACGGCGATGCCTTGTTCGAAAGTCGGCGAGGAGTTTTTCACCGATTCCAGCGCGACCAAGGCCTTGCCGTATTCACCCTTCCGCATGGCTTCGGAAGCGATGCCGGCGTTCTTCTTCGTTTGGGCCGAAGCGTTTTCGAACGCCTCGGTCAGATGATCGGCGGCTTCGACGGGAGTTCCTGAACTCCGGAGGCGTTCTTCGTTGCCGCCGCATCCGGACAGGATGCAAATTAAACCGATTCCTAGCAGCGTTCGATAGTTCATATGCGAATCTCCTTGGGTGCGGAAAAAGGTTAGTCTCCTCTCGCCGAGGAGGGGTTGCACCAGAATTTTCCGGGTCGGATTCCTGGGTGCCCGCCGATGCCGGCTTCCCGGTAGTATGCCAGGTATTTCCAGTATTCGGTATGGCCCCCGAACATCCCGAGCACCGAACCCGTATTATGCCGTTCGGTGACTCCTTCGTTGGGTTTGCTGGCGACGTTATCGTAATTGGACGGTTTCCGCTCGTCGGCTTCCCAGTATATCATGTAATCCGGTTGAAATTGGGTGATTTTGAAACTGCCCCATTGCCGTCCTCCCGGACTGGTCCCGTAAGCGGTGACGGCACCGTTCATCACGTAACTGCTGACCGTCTGAAACCCGTTGTCGTTCAGTCTGAGTTTGTATTCCGGTGTGGTGGTCCGTTCGATGGGACAGCGATAGATTTTTTCGGCGTTGAGGGTGGACCAAAGCTGGCCCTCCCGGACGTTGTGTTGCGGATCCGTGTTGCGCCTTCGGGTGTAGCACCAGTTCGGGACATCGAAGGTGCCCGAACTCCAAGAGGAGTAGGGCAAGTATTCTTCGCTATCCATGGTGTACATGTGGGTGGCGAGGAGAATTTGCTTCAAGTTGTTCAAGCAAGCCGTTCGATGGCCTTGTTCTTTCGCCTTGCTGAGGGCGGGCAGAAGTAACCCGGCTAAAATGGCGATAATGGCGATGACTACCAGTAACTCGATGAGGGTGAATGCCGCCAACCTGTTCTTCGAGGGGAGAGGATCCAAGTCATGAGGAATCGGTGAGGATGGTTTCATATTAACGCTCGCTAATCGATCACTGACGCGATTCTGTCACGGTCGGGAACCGAAGGCAACTTTTTTTGCGATTTTTTCGCCCTGGCCATCGTCGAGCCTTCGATCGCATCGATTGGATAATCCGAAACGTTGCCGGAGCTGCGTATTCAATCGGTCGGAAAAGGTTGGCCGTATCGATGCGGATTCCGAAGGGGAACTCGTATGGTTTCGGTCGCCTAACGGGAAGTCACGACGGTTGACCGCTAATCGTCGGATTGCTCCTGATGCCGTAGCGAACCTAATCAGGTGAATGGCCAGAGCCATTTTTGAAGCGGGTAACGTGATGACGCCGTCCGGCTTGCCGGAAGTGAACCCGATGGGGAAACGATCGTTTCGCGGACCGGCGGCGGCTTTCGCCAAGTCGTTGCATCGGGTGAGCGATGATTGATCCGGTCGCCGATCGGATCATGGTGAATCAGGCTGCCGTCGCGAAAACTATCGGGTGTTACCGGTGCGAACGACCGGTTCCCGGTTCGCTTCCGAACGTATTATACCGACCTGCCGGAGGATCCCCGGCGGCCGTCGCTGACAAGGGGAGCGGCCTTTCCGTTCGGAAGGCGATAGGGGGAGTCGCCCCGATTAATTGTTGATCACCGGGTTGTTCTGAATGCCGTAGCGAAACATGACCCGTCGAGTGGCCAAATCCATTCCCGAAGCGTTCAACACGATTTTGTCGATCGGATTGCCGGGCGTGAACTCGATCAGGTGGAACCCGTCTTGTGGATCGGCGAAGGCTTTTTCCAAGTCGCTGAATCGGGTGATCGAGTGATGGTTGATCCGGGCGACGATCAGGTTATTGTGGGATCGGTAACCTTCGTTGAAGGGATCGGGCAAAACTCCGGAAAGAACGACCAGTTCCCGATTCGCTTCCGGGCGCATTTTGCTGAGATGACGGATGATGCGTACCGGCATGCGTTCTCTGCCCAAGCCATCGATCAAGCCTCCGGAGATCGGTTGAAAAATCAGTCCGCCGGCTACGTAGTATTCCGGCGTCGAATCGTACCGGGCGGGCGGGATCAGGAAGTTTTCGTAGCCGAATTTCGGTAAAGTGAAGGTGATTTGGTGAGCTTTTCCGTCGCGCCAGACCGACATCGGCACCTGATCGCCGGCCCAACGGTTTCGGGTCGCGAGATATTCCAGATTCAGCGGGCCGTAATCCGGATCCTGGTAGTCGCCTTGAGAATCGATAGAAAAGCCGTCGATTTTCAGTAGAATGTCTTTGGGGCGCAAGACATCGGGGTGACCGGGCAGGGACAACAATTGGGTGATGATGACCCCGCGAGCCGGACCGGACAATCCCAACTGATCCAGAGTCGCCTCATTTTCGGTCGTTTGCCAAAAGAAATTGAAGAAACCGAGCCCGCTCCAATCGGATTCCGATTGGGCCTGGAGAACTGAACGGATGAACGTGGAGGGGATGGCCTGAACCTTTTCGCCGGAGGAAGAGGAATAGCGAGCGATGGCTATTCCGACCACTTCGTCGTCGATCGCGATGATTTCGCTTCGGTCGAACGAACCGGTTTCGAAATCCAATTCTAGATAAAGCATGTCGATATTCGCCAACCTTCCCTTGGAGATTTTCATGCGATCGATATCCAGCTCGCGAAGTTCAAGCCGCCGTTCATGCCAGCGTACCGATTGGGCAGTTCCAGAATTCGGGATCTTTTCGGCGAGCGTTGCGGGGTGAAGGTCTTCCCAGAACGCTTCGTCGTCGACAGTGAGAAGCGCCAAGTTGGAGTAATAGTCGATCCAGACCAGTCGGCCGATGGTCCACTCGCCCTGACCGCCTTTCTGAAGGCGGGTGAGGACGTTGTTCTCCATCCGTTGCGCCGTGGTCAGGATCGTTTTTTCTCCCACTACCAGGCCTGAATTGCGGGAAGTGGCGCTGCGGCGGATCCAAGGCTGAAAGTAATCGTAGGTGTGCCGGGTCGCTTCGATTCGCACCAACGAATTTTCCCAGTCGGCCGCCGCCGCCGTTCCGGGGGACAGGAAGAACAGCGAGAGAAGCAGCGACAGGATGGCGGTTTTCGGGATCATAGGCGTCGGTCGTTCGCGATGCGGTACGTGCGCAGTATCGCCGGGTGGGCGTCATCGGCTTTCTCGCGGGCGAGAGTGTCGAAATCGTAGGGTTCGGCGTAACGGATGGTATGCCAATCGTCTTCGCATTGTTCGATGGCGTTGATTACGTCTTCCAATTTTTCGATCCGGACGCCGTTGATGCTATCGATCATTACCCGGCTTTTCCGGCGCAAATTGGCGTTTGCCGGATGGGGCAGAACGTTGGCCAACATGATGGGTTCGGTTCGGGTCGTCTCCGGCTCGGTTCTCCAGCGATGGAACAGCTCGTAGACCAGCTGCGAACTGGCGTTCGATCCGAAGGCCGAGGACAGGTAATTTCGGCTGAGCGGCGTGAAGACCAAACCCCCGTAGATGTAGTAACGTGGCGCCCGGTAGAGATTGCCGGCAAACTCGCGGGACCGGTCGGCAAACACCGGCAGATCGACGGAGATCTCCTGATCTTCTCTCCAGATCTTCAGCGGGATGGTGTCGCCGTTTTGTGCCAAGCTGACAATCAGTTCGGCGTGAACCTGATTGCCTTCGTAAAGTACGGAGGCGTCGCGGGCTACGGGCCATTGGTCGATTTGGAGCAGGACGTCGTCGGTCCGTAAATGATCTTGGACTGACTTAGTCAGCAATTGGCCGATCCGAGCGCCGCCGGTTTTCGACGTTAAGCCCAGGTAGTTGCGTTGGGCCGGGTTGTGCAGCGACTCCAAGTCGATATCGGAGATGGGGCAGCCCTCGTAAGAGCCGTCTGCGATGTCTTCGAGAAAATGTTCGACCACGGGAGGCGGGATGAAGAATCCCGTGTTTTCCAGTCCCGGGATGCCCTGAAAAGCGACCCCGACCACCCGGTCGTTTTGAATTACCGGGCCGCCGCTGTTACCCGGATTGATGGCGGCGTCCGTTTGGATGGCGAGCAGCCGGCGATCGCCGGGATAGGTATAGGTTTGGATCTCAATGCGGCTGACCACCCCGCTGGTGTAGGAAATCTGTTGGCCGCCGGCCGGATAGCCGAAGGTGAACACGGTAGACCGCACATCGGGTAATTCGCCTAAAGTCAGCGGTTCGATGCCATCGAAAAAGCCTTGCGCCTCGACGGTCAGGATGGCCAGGTCGCAATCGCGTCCCACATAGGAAACTTTCGCCGGATAAAGCCGGGAGTCCTGGAAGCGGCGCACCATGATTTCCTTGGCCCAAGCGACCACGTGGGCGTTAGTCATGATGCGGTTGCCCTCGATGATGAATCCCGACCCGGAACTGCGGAGGATACGCTCCCATTGCCAAGGACGGTCCCAGTCCGGAGGTTGTAAGTACACCATCAACTGAACTACCGACCGTTCAACGGAAACGGCTTTCGCCCTGGGGATCGATTGCCAAGTCAGGATGAGGGCCAGACAAGTGAGGACGCTAAGGTTCTTCAAAACGCGCCCATGCTGCCTATTCGATCGGGGGCCGTCAATTCGTAATCCTTAAACCGCGCTCGAGCTAAGGATGATACCTGGCGGTTTCCGTTTCGGAGGTGGTTGAGATTAGAAGACTTGCGGTAGTTGCTGCTGGATTCGCGGCTTGGGAGTCAGCGTGAAGCTTGGGATGTCGGCAGTAAATCTGACTGAGTTTTTCTCAGTGATCGAGGAATCGGAGCGGTTGGGGGATTCTGATTCGACTGGCGTTGCTCCGCGGTTTTCAGTGCCTCGAGAGGGTTTCTTGATTTTAGGGTGGCGAAATACCTACGGCACTCATTGGTTTGACCGGGAGCGGGTCGGGGAGGGCATTTCGGCCTTCTCGAACGAGAGGAAAGGGGGAAGGCTCCATGATTTGGTGGGTGGGGCCGGCGTAGCCGTCAATCATTGCTTCCGGTCGGAACAGAGACCGTTGGAGTTTCCGGTATGCGGGGGGAGGTAGGGACATTACTAGTCGCACTCGGGAGTTTCCGGCAATAGGGGGCAAGTTGAACCTATAACGATTTTGTTCGCAGTCCTGCCGGACGCCAGTCGTTCTGAGGCATCGTACCAAGGTCTTCCGCAGGTCACAGGAGAGGTAACGAATCGGACGGGCTTACTCCGTTTCGGTCGGCAATTTCCCGCTCACCGTCGGTTCCCTGTCTAGCAGATCGCGCATTCGTTTCAGAGTTGTGTAATCCCATTGCATGACCGCGGCCGCTGCCCGGTCCCAGATCCGGTGCGCTTCTCCAGCACCTTCCCGGTACATGCTCACTTTCATGTCCTTGGTCCTTTCCCAAGCGTCATCCAGCGCCTCTTTACTTTCGGAAGTCAGTCGAGAGGGAAGGTAAACGTCTTTGATGGAATCCGGTTGATACATTGGCCAGGTTACCTTCCTTCCGAGTCTGTTCCTGAGCTGTATTCTGCCAACTACGCTATTGAGCCACACCGCATAGTATCGGGCTTCTTTCTGTTTGCATTGAACAGGCGTCCAAGTGTAACCGACCGCAGGTTCGTTCAAAGCCACGGAGGTCAAGCGCCCTGTCATGGCATCTTGGGTGTTAGCCATCAGCAAACATCCGGTTTTCTTCTTGAGCAGTTCCAGTTCTGTTCGTTTCTTCATTCCCGATGATGTTCGCCTGGACCAGCCGTCTATTGTTCCCAATATAGCAGTCTGGACATCTTTCCCGGCACCTCGCAAGACTGTTATTTCTGCTTCCGCTGGGTCACACCATTCCCAGTTTTTTCCACCAATAGTTTGTTTTGTCGTTTTGCAGTTGAACAGAGTTCCCAATCGGGAAAAGTGTTCTTGCGTTGACAAGTGATCTTCCAATTCCGAAACCATGCGGGAGAATTCGGATGAGTAATAGAGCACTTCGAACCATCCGCGAGATCGAAGGGAATCCTGTGATACCCGAACGAGCGAACCTTTCTTTTCGAGGTTGTTCTTTCTGATCGCTTCGGCGATTTCGATCGACATGCTGCTGGAACCTGGGAGTTCGGCCAAGTTGACGAATGAGACAGGCGGATTACTCTCGGCAGGGGATTTTCTTTTCATCACGACGAGACTTTCTTGAATTCCCGTAGCCACGCTCCAGGAATAATTATGGGGATTATGAACCGACAGCACGTGGAGCACGTCGTACCGATCCAACAGAAAATTTCTCTCATCGTGACCGCCGACCCCAAGCGGCGCCGTCGTGGGGAGTACTTTGGCCAAGACACCGTTACTGCGATCGGAATAATGTTCCATGAGCAGGGTGAATCTGGGGCTGATGCTGTCGGTCTCGACGATGTTCGTGTTCAATTCGATGTGAGTTTCCAGCGATTTCTTCAGTTGTATCCAGCGACCTTGTTGTTTCTGTCGAGTTCCTGACTCCTGATCTCTCGCAGTCTTGGCTCCTACCGTGTAAGGCGGATTGGCGATCATCACCGCGGTATTCTTCAATAGTTCTTCGATTCCAGCGATATCACGATCACTGCTAACCCCGGTATGTTTCGGGCAGATAGGCGCCTCTTGGGTAAGAGTCTGTAATTCAGGATGTATTTGTCGTTTGTTGAACTGGGCCAGGATTTCGAGCGATCCGAGTCCTACGCTACCGGAATCTCCCTCGACGAAGATGTTTTTCTGCTTGGTACGCCCGTGAGGCATGCGATAGAGGCCAATTTGACTATGGTTGGCCGACAGGGCGTTGATGGTCAGTTGGGTTGCCGCCAGTTGAAGCGCCTGCCAGTTGATGTCTAGGCCGACAATCGTTTCTTCAACCAGGATTCGACCAATCTCATCTCTTTCTTCGAGATTTACCCTGCGGAAAATGGCTGCCTTCATGGCGGTAAGCAAGGTGCCGCTGCCGCAGGCAGGATCGACAATGCGGCGATTATTCCATAAGTCGGTTTCGTTCCAGTAGGAACTTTCTTGGGAGGCAAGTGCGTCACATGCTAATTCCGCCAGCAGGGTTGCCGATTCCGGTTTAGTGTAGAAGACACCGGTGGCTTGGGGATCTTGAAGGGCCTTTTGGAACAGTTCCCCAGCGCGGTCTTCTCCGCAGGCGGCATATTCGTCGGCGTGATCGTCAGCCTTCTCGCACAGGGTTTGGATGGCTCGGCAGAGCCCCTGGCTGTCATTCCCGGCCCGGCGCATGGCTTGCAGGACTTTAAGGGGCGGTTTGAATATGGGGGCGAAATCCTGATCGAGAATGGATATCCAACTGCGTTCCAAATTCTCGGCTCTGTTCGGTTCAGTGCGAAGAGTAGCCATGGGGGTGAGGCCCCAATCGGGAAATTCTGCTTCCATCCTTTTGTGAACGATCGTCGCCAGGCACATGAGCAAGGCTGCCTGCGTGGCAGCTTTTCCGGCATCCACGATCCGCTCGTTCGGATTCTCTGAAAGTTGAATTTCCACGGCTTGGGCGGCAGTTACGCCCAAGCCGTATTCATGCAACGCTCTGGCGGCTTGATCGACCGTAAAATGAATTTCTTCCGCCGTTTCCCGAGCGTCCGGTCGGATACCGGACCGCTGGTAGATAGCCGTGAACAGGGCGTTGAAATCTCCTCGTTGGAGTTTGTCGATGAAGGCAGGCGAGGCCGAATTTCCTCCCCCTTGTACCATTTTGGGGCTTGATAGGAGTATACCTACCGCCCAGTTCCTCCCCGCCTCCCCGCAGGGGCTCGGGACTATCTCAAGCCGGGATTCAATGCTCGTTTTTCTGATTTCCAGTTTAGCCCGGCCAGCGTCCACTTGGCCATCCCCCGAAAGAAAACGCCGTCAGTTTCCAACTGGCGGAGTGTTGACCTTTTCGGAGGTTTTTTTCAGACTGGCAACGTAGTTGGCCTTGGTAAATCTTCACCGTTTCCAAAATCCGTGTCTATTCGAGTTTCAATCGTAGCGTGTTGGATGATATTGGTAGGCTCGGCGTGGGAAAACGCTTGGTCTCAGGAAGGGGATCGAAAGGATCCTAAAGGGATGTCGCAGGAGGAAATCTGGCGGCAGTTTCCGGTGCCGCCGGCCCCGGTGGTCCCTCCCGAACAAGCGTTATCCACCTTCACCGTTCCCGAGGGATTCCGAGTCGAATTGGTGGCCAGCGAACCTCTGGTAGGCGATCCGGTAGAGATCGAATTCGATGCCGACGGCCGTCTTTGGGTCGTGGAGATGAGAGGGTATATGCCCAATCCTGACGGTATCGGCGAGACCGCTCCGATCGGCCGCATCGTCGTACTCGAAGACCTTGACGCCGACGGCCGCATGGATCGCCAAACCGTGTTTTTGGACCGGCTAGTGATGCCTCGGGCTCTGGCCGTGTTGCAAGACGGCATTCTGGTGGCCGAACCTCCGAATCTCTGGTTGTGCCGCGATCTCGACGGCGATTTGCGCTGCGACGAACGCCAATTGCTGGAAACCGAGTATGCCACTCAAAACGACCCTCGCTTGGGCCGCCAGTCGAATCCCGAACACGCTTCGAACGGATTGCTCTGGGGCATGGATAATTGGCTGTACAGCGCCAATCACCGGATGCGGTACCGTTACGTCGCTGGAGAATGGCTTCAAGATCCGACCATTTCCCGGGGGCAGTGGGGAATTTCCCAAGATAATTACGGACGGCTCTTTTACAACACCAACAGCGATCACTTTCGCGGCGACCTGATTTCGGACGCTTATCTGGAACGCAACGCGAACAGTCCGGGCTTGAGGGGAACCAACGTGCGGATCAATCCCGACCAAAGCGTTTGGCCGGGCAGGATTACCCTTGGTGTCAATCGCGGGTATCGTTCGAACACCTTGCGCTCCGACGGTACGCTGGCCCGGTTCACCGGCGCTTGCGGCACCTTGATCTATCGGGGCAGCAACTTTCCGAACGAATACGAGGGGGACGGATTCGTCTGCGAGCCTACCGGCAATTTGATTCGCCGCAATCGAGTCACGGAATCCAACGGCGTCCTGACGGCCGTCAACGCTTACGAGAACGGCGAATTCTTGACCTCGACCGACGAGCGGTTCCGGCCGGTGAACTTGGTTAACGGGCCCGACGGAGCCTTATACGTCGTCGATCTGTATCGGGGACTGATTCAGCATCGGATTTATTTGACGACTTTCTTGCGCAAGCAAGTCGAGGAACGCGGATTGGCGGAGCCGACCGGTTTGGGACGCATTTACCGGGTGGTTTATCAGGGCCGTACTTCGGAACCTCAGGCGCCTCTGAGCCGGATGGCGGCGGAGGAGTTGGTTCGGCAACTGCGATCGAAGGACGGCTGGCGGCGGGATACGGCCCAGCGGTTATTGGTCGAGCGGCAGGATCGTTCGGCGGTCAAGTCGCTGCGGCAATTGGCTCGGCGTTCGCAGAATTCCTTGGCCCGGATTCACGCCTTGTGGACTCTCCACGGTTTGCGGGCGATGGATCGGTTGACCGTTCGGAGGGCCATGGCCAGTCCCGACCCCAAGGTCAGGATCGCGGCGATCAGAACGTCCGAATCGCTCGTCGACCGGTTGGGGACCGCGGAAATGGTGACGTTGTGGCGCCCGGCTCTCGACGATATTCCGGAAGTTCAGTGGCAAGCAGCGTTGAGTCTGGGAGAGCTGGAAGGAGAGGCCGTGTTGGCGCCGCTCAAGCTGATCCTGGAACGCAATCTTCATCATCCCTATATCGCGGATTCGGTGCTGAGCGGCTTGTCGCGGCGGGAACTGGAATTTCTGGCTTCGTTGTTGGACGCCGACGGCATCTGGGAAACGAATATTTCTTCGACGTCCGCAATTTGGGAACGGTTGTCGGCAGCCGTTTTTCGGGGGGGAGACGTTTCCCGGATTCACGGCCTGTTGCATCTGGCGGCGGCGGCGGAGCGATCCCGGCCGCAGAAAGACGCGTTGCTTCGGGGGATGCACGGCGCCGCGTTCAAAACCGTCAAGGGACGGCGGCAATTGGTCGGCGAACCGATTGCGGTCGCTAAAAAACCCGAGTACCTGGAACGGCTGGCCAATTATCCTTTTCGGTCGGTTGCCGCTCTGGCCGATCAACTGACGGAGGCGTTTCATTGGCCCGGCAAGGAAATCGTCTCGGAGCCCGAGGCGGATTCGGACCGGCTGACTCCGGAACAAGTGGCCCGCTTCGAGGAAGGCGCCGTTCTCTACCAATCCGTTTGCGGCACGTGCCATCAGCCCGACGGCCTGGGACAGGAGGGACTGGCGCCGCCGTTGTTGGATTCCGATTGGGTGCTCGGCTCGCAGGAGAAAATCGTGCGCATCGTGTTGCACGGCCTGGACGGTCCGATCGAAGTGAAGGGCCAGGAATGGAATCTCTCCATGCCGGGGTTGGCCGTGTTGAACGACGACCAGATTTCCGGGGTCATCACCTATGTGCGCCGGGAGTGGGGACATCGGGCTTCGCCGGTGGATCCCGCAACCGTCAAGGCCATTCGCGATGAGTATCCCGATCGGTTCGATCTGTGGACCGTCGAGGAATTGAACGAACTGGACCAGTGAGCCGGTTTGGTCTGGAAGGCAAGCGGATCTTAATTACCGGTGCGGCCGCGGGCATCGGCGAGGCCATCGCGCGAAATTTTTCGGAAGCGGGCGCCCGGCTAATCCTGGTCGATATCGACGAAGAGAACGGGAACCGGGTGGCCGGAGCGATCGAGCGGGACGGAGGGCTGGTCCAATTCCGCCGACTGGATATCGGCGACGAGCCGAAGTGCCGCCGCGTCGCTGCTGCCGTTCAGGACCAGGGACCTTTGGACGTATTGGTCAACAACGCGGGCATCGGTTGCGTCGGTACGTTGTTGGAAACCGAAGGTGACGATCTGGACCGGTTATACCGGGTGAACGTTCGAGGCGCCTTCAACCTCTGCAAAGCTTTTCTGCCCGGCATGATCGAACGGGGCCGGGGCAATATTATCAATTTGGCTTCGATCGGCGGCGTCGTGGCGGTGCGGGACCGGTTGGCTTATTGCGTCAGCAAATTCGCGGTGGTGGGGCTGACCAAGAGTATCGCGTTGGACCACGCCCGCCAGGGGATCCGCTGCAACTGCATCTGCCCGGGCCGGGTCGAAACGCCGTTCGTCGCGGCTCGCCTGAAGGAGTATGCCGATCCCGTAACGGCCCGCCGGGAAATGGAAGCGACCCAAGCCTTGGGGCGGATGGCCCGGCCGGAGGAAATCGCCTGCGCCGCCCGGTATCTGGCCTCGGACGAATCGGCTTTCGTAACCGGCACCGATTTCGTGATCGACGGCGGTTGGAGCGCCGGAAAATAAGTTTTTCGCCGTCGGCCGAAGCCGCAGGGCAGGGGACCTAGCGCTTGCTGTATTGGAAGCGCCGCCGGGCGCCGGGCTGACCGTACTTCTTCCGTTCCTTCATTCGCGGATCGCGGGTCAGCAATCCGTCGCTCTTGAGCAGAGGACGGAATTCGGGGTCGATCTTGAGCAGGGCGCGGGAGATGCCGTGCCGGGTCGCTTCGGCTTGCCCGGTCGGTCCGCCGCCTCGGACATTAACCCGAACGTCGTAGGATTCGACAACTTCGGCCAGCGTCAGCGGCCGCTTCACCGATTTCCGGTGAGATTCCAAGGGAAAGTAGTGTTCGAAGGCTCGGCCGTTGACGGAAATCTTGCCGGATCCCGGGGCGATGCGAACTTGCGCGACCGAGGTCTTTCTGCGGCCGGTGGCGGTGTAATCGGCGTTGGATGCCATGAATGGAATGTCTTCGGTTCGAGTCGGAAAGTTCAGCTGTCCAAGGTCAACGGTTCCGGTTGCTGGGCCTTGTGAGGATGGTTGGGGCCGGCGTAGACCTTGAGCTTGGTCATTTGTTGCCGGCCTAAGCGATTGTGGGGAATCATTCCCTTCACGGCATGGGTGACGACCCGGTCCGGATGCGATTCCCGCAATTCCTTGAGCGAGCGATAATGGTGTCCCCCCCGCCAACCGGAATAGGACATGTAGGTTTTCTGGGTCTCTTTGTTGCCGGTCAATCGCACTTTCTCCGCGTTGATCACGACGACGAAATCACCGGTGTCGAGATGAGGGGTGAATTCCGGCTTGTCCTTGCCGCGCAGCACGGCGGCCACCTTGGTTGCCAAGCGTCCCAGCACGAGCCCGTCGGCGTCGATGACGCGCCAGGCGCGCTTCTGCAGGTCGTTTTTCGGTAGGTACGTTTTCATCCCAAAGGCGGGGGACTGTAATCGTCCGCTTCGGCAAGTCAATCGTTAGTTGCGATTTCGCGAAGATTTAATTCGCCCCGCTGACGATCCAGAGCTTGATCAAATCCGTTTGCGCTTTGGCCAAAGGGTCTCCCTTGGGCGGCATGATATCGTCGTCTCCGGCGGGGAGCGTGATTCGCTCGTAGAGCGGACTTTCGCCGGGCTTGCCGGCGGCGACGACTTTGCCGTCCTTGGCTCCCTTGAGGATGGCGGCGAGCGAGTCCAGCCTCAAGCCGGCCTTTTGTTTTTCCTCGCCGTGGCAACTGACGCAATTCGCCTTGAAAATCGGAGCGACGTATTCGACATAGACGCTGCTCGCTTCCGGTTCGTCCTGGGGCGCTTCGGCGACCTCCGGCGCGGGCTCCTTCTTGACCTCCTTGGGAGCGCCATTGGCGATCCAGTTCTTGATCAGGCCAATGTGTTCCTCGGAAAGCGGTCCGCCTTTGGGAGGCATGAGGTCTTCGTCGTCGGCCGGGAGGGTAATGCGTTGGAACAACCTGCTGTCGATCAGATCTTCGGCCACAATCACGGCGCCGTCGTCGTTGCCTTTCAGCGCCAGTTCGAAAGTGTCCAGCCTCAGGCCGGCCTTTTGCTTCTCTTCGCCGTGGCAACTGATGCAGTTTTCCCGGAAGATCGGCAGAATCTGGGTGGCGAAATCCGGATTGTCGGGGTCGGCCGCCGATTCGTCCGCCGGTTGCCCGCTTTCGCCTTGTTCGCGTTGGGCGCGCAGGGAGGCGAGCCGCGCCGTGCTGAGAATCTCCTGTTCCCAGCCGAGATTGATTTCCAGGTGTTCGTTGCCCGCGTCGGTCGCGGCCTTGTGGAAGGCTTGTGCCGTTTCGAATTTCACTTTGGTCTGCCACAGGTAGAGGTTCCGCAACTTGCCGAGTTTCTTGAGGTGCGCCAATCCCGCGTCGGTGACGCCGGTGCCGTAAAGGTTAAGATATTCCAGTTCGGTCAAGCCGTTGATGCTGGCCAAGCCGGCGTCGGTAATTTTGGTTTTTTCCAGATGCAGCCGTTTCAACTGGGTGAGGGGCGAAAGATGCTTCAAGCCGGCGTCGGTGATGCCGGTGCTCTTGATGTCCAGTTCCAAGACCGGACCGAGTTCCTGGAGCACGGCCAGATCGTCGTCGGTCAGCACGCGGCCCTCGAAAGTTTTGGGTGGAATCAAAACGCGGAGACCGTCGTTGTTCTGCGCGATCTTCAGGACCTGACCGCCATACTCTTCGATCTTGGCGGTAGCCGAGGCTTCGTCGGCGATCAAAGCGGTACTGAGCAAAGAAAGGCCTAACAGGACTTTCCAGATGTAAGCAATCGGCTTCATAGGATTGGGCTTCTGGAGAGGGACGTTAGCAAATATCGCCGTGGTCGGTCAAGATTTGGAATTCGCGGATCACGGAAAATTTTCGCCGTCCGGTTTCGCCGGTTCGAGGGCCGGTCCCTGCCAGAGCAATTGGCCAGCGAGTTGTTCGGCCAGGCGCGTACCTTCCGTCGGCTCGGCCGAGCCTTCGACGATCGTCAAGCGGTCGTTGTCGGGTTTGGCGGCCAAGAGCCGGAGGCGACGGCCGCGAAGCTGCGCATGAGCGGCGGCGGGGCTCTGGCAACCGCCGCCGACGGCTTGCAGGAAGGCTCGTTCGGCATCGACGCAAAGGCGGGTCGGCAGATGGTTGAAACGTTCCAGCCGATTCCGAAGTTCGGCGTCCTCCGAACGAGCTTCCAGTCCCAAGGCTCCTTGACCGGGGCTGGGGATCATGTCGACCGCCGGGATCGGAGCGGCGTAGATGCCGGGAGGCACGTCCGGACCTGTCATGGTATCGAGCGGGCGAACGGAATAGCCCAGCCGGATCAGGCCGGCGGCGGCCAAAATGATGCCGTCCAAAGCAGGGGTCTCGGCCAGTCGCCGGATCCGGGTCGGTACGTTGCCCCGGATAGGTTGGGTGCGCAGGCATGGCACGGACTTGACGAACGCGTCGCGTCGCATGCTGCCGGTACCGATCGTTCCGCCGGTCGGCAACGAAGCCAGGGGCCGGTCGGGGTCGGGAATCGGCCGGCGGGATAACAAGACGTCTCGGGGGTCTTCGCGGGGCGAGACGGCGGCGAGGCAAAGCCCCTCGGGTAACTCGGTCGGGAGATCTTTGAGACTGTGAACGGCCAGATCGGCCCGGCCGTTCAGCAGAGCTTTTTCGAGCTCTTTCGTGAACAAGCCTTTGGGCAGTGGATCGGAAGAACTCTGAGGGGCCGCTGATTGCAGCCGGTCGCCGGTAGTTTGGAAAATCTGGATCTGAACGGGCCGTTCCGGAACTAACTCGCTGAGACTTTCCTTGACGTAATTGGCTTGGACGAGGGCGAGCATCGAACCTCGGGTGGCGATGATGAGAGGCTTAACCATAGCGGGCAGACGCGACGACGCGAGGGAGCGGTTCCGACCCGCTCAGCAAAGGGCGAGGAACGGGGAATTGGCCGACCCAGGAACGCCGAAATACCGTTCGATGAAATTGTTCATTGTGTTTCGGGTTTGCTCGGAAATCAGTTGTTGCATCGCCTGCACGGCTTGACCGCTGATCAGGCAGGGAAAAAAGGAAAGCATGAGATGAGGCCCGGCGCAACAACCCAGGAGTTGATAATCCCGTAGTTGAGAAGCCGGCTCGCCGGTAGCTATGCAATGAGAAATCCACGGGGCGATATGCCGCCCGGAAATCGAGCGGAGTTCTTCATCCCGGAACCTCGGATCTACCCGTTCGTCCAAGTATTCTCCGAGCCGGTCGCGCGATTCGGTGGAAAAATCCTCCTGCAATTTTTGATGGCATTTGATGCAGAGCGCGCATTCGAATACCGCCTCCGGACCCTCGAACGTTTTTTCGATCCAGTACAAGTGGCCGAGATTCATCAGGTCTTGTTCACAGACCGTGCAGATTTCGAACGGTTTGTCCTGTTCGGAAGACCAGAAGAGTTCGGGGATGAGGAGGGCCTTGGGCGGCGAGGACGTTGCCGGGGCGGGATCGTCACTGGGATGTTCGGGGGGATTCGGATCGTCCATCGCGGGGAGGGGTGCAGCAGGGGCGGTTGCGCCGGACCGGATTATAATCGTTTTCGCAGCCGAAGGTGCCGGTCGGGGCGCCGTTGGTCGAGGCGTTCTAGTCCAAATAGGGAATGGTGAGGGGGCCTTGGGGCAGCACGGCGACGCGGGCGCCGGGCCCTAGTTCCTGCAGTCGCCGAATTACGGTTTCGGTGATGTTCGAGCACGGTTCGAGGTGTACGCGCCGGACGTTTTCCGCTTCGAGGCGGCTGTAAATCATCACTTCGGCCCGGCGTTGGACCAAGGCCTGGATTTGCGCTTGCCATTGCTCCGGCTTGACGAAGCCCGGGGTGGCGAGCAGGGCGAGAAGTTCCTCGGGGGAACCCGCCGAACGCAACAAATCTTCCAACGGGCTGCCGCCGGGGATTCCTTCGCGGCATTCGCAAGCGAGAATCAGCAAGCCGCCTTCCTTCACGATGCGGGCTCCTGCGCTCATTCCTTTGACGCCTTGGTAAAGGTTCAAATCCAACGGATAGCCGCTGTTGGTCGTGACGACGATATCGAAGAGCCGGTCGACGCGTTGCATGGCCGAGGACTTGACGAACCGGCATCCCGTTCGATGGGCCTCGATGAGGTCGCCGGCGAAAACGCCCGTGATTTCGCGGTCCAGATTGAGCGTGACGTTGAGCAGAAAACTCGGCCCGGTGCGGAGGGCGATCTCCTTGAGATCTTCCCACAACGGATTGCCTTCGGTCACGCCGAAGGTCGCCTGGGGATCGCCGATGTTCCGGGCGCCGTGGTTGTTCATGATGGTTTCCAGGCCGGCGACTCCGGGCATGATGCCTTTGGGCCCGCCGCTGAAACCCGCGAAAAAATGCGGTTCGATGAATCCGGTAACGATGCGCAGGTCGGCTTCGACGGCCAGCCGGTGAATCAGCGCCGGCGCGCCCCCCCGAGTCGTGCCCAAGGGCAGCAAGGCGTCCGCGTCTTGGCAGTCGTGATTGACGACGCGGTAGTTGCGGACCACCTCGGGAGTCAGCATGCGTTCCAGTTCTTCCGGAGTGTTCGGCCGGTGAGTTCCGAGTTGATTGAGCAAGACCAGGTTGTCGGCGGGATGACCTTTCAAGTGTTCCAGCAGCCAAGGGATGAGGCGTTCGTTGGGAGTGGCCCGGGTGAGGTCGGTGAAGAGGATGCAGATGCGGTCGCTGGGCCGGATGCGCTTCCTGAGCGGCAGCGAGCCGATGGGGCGGGTCAAGGCCTCCTCGACCGCGGTTCGTTCGGCGGCGAGTCCGGCGGCATGGGTGGGTTCGATAACCGTAGTCCGCGAATCGGGGAATTCGGTTTTCAATCCGGAGTTTCCGTAGGCTAGGGAAACGAACATCGGAGTCGACGGTAGTCAATGAGCCGAAACAAGTTAAGGATTATTCCTCGGAGTGGTCCCGCTCCAGGGGAATGCGGAAAAGGTTTGCCAAACTCCGCTTTTTTTGTTTTTTTCGCGGGCATTGACCTTCCTGAAAACGTGATCGGTCGAGTTATGAATCGAAACAGGCTTGGAATCGTCGTCGTGACGGCAGTGTGGTGCGTCTTGGCTTCCGGCGCTTGGGCGCAGGAGGAGGCCGCGGCTCTCGAATCAATCTTTCCCGACCGCAATCTCGAAGAAGCGGTCCGGAAACAAGTCTACGAAAAACGGAATAACGATGAACCCATCACCGAAGAGGACGTGCTGAATATTTCGACGGTCAAGGGCCGCGGCCTGAAGATCCGCGATCTGACCGGATTGGAGAAATGCCGCAGCTTGGCGCTGTTGGATCTGGCCGATAATCAGATCACCGATATTTCTCCGATCGCCAATCTGCCCCGGTTGCAATCCTTGGATTTGTCGAACAACTCGATCGGCGATATCAAGCCCTTGGGAACGCTCAAGGCACTGCAGTACATCGAACTGTCCCATAACCGGGTCGCCGACCTCAAACCGCTCTCGACCCTGACCAACCTTTCGGCGTTGTATCTGGGCTACAACCGGGTCAAGTACATCTACCCGATCCTGGATTTGCCTAAATTGGCTTCGTTGCATTTAAGCGTCAACGAGATCGAAAGCGTCGAAGGCATCGCCTCCCTCAAATGGCTCTCCTCCCTGTCGTTGGACGGCAACGAACTGTTCGACTTGCATCCGCTGGAAGATCTGAAGAATCTGAATTACCTGTTCCTGGAATATAATCGCATTTCGGACATCGGTCCGCTGATCAGCGCCGCCCGGTCCGATTTCGAGGGAGAAAAGAGATTCGCTCCCTTTCTGCGGCTGTACGTGCGGGGCAATCGGATCCCGCGCAACCAGGTGCGGAAGATTCAGGAATTCGGGGTTCAGGTGGAACGGTGACCGCGCCCGCGGGCGCTTGAATCGGTTATGGGCATGCCGCCGCCGAAGGCCGCGGTTCGCAAGTCGGGATTTCCGGCGATCGCGGTCCGGTGCTGGTCGTTGCTGACGGCCGGTTGGGTAGGGGTTTCGGCCGGTTGGGCTGAAACCTTGTTCGTCGATCACAGCCTCTCCCTGCTTCGCGGCGAACGATACGAGCTGGGCGAGTCCGGCCGCACCATGCTGACCTACGAGCATCTGAGCCTGTATTCCTGGGGCGATTTGTTCGGGTTTTCCGACATGCAGTTGTTCGACGACGGCAGCGACGATCTTTATCTCGAAGTATCGCCGAGCGTAACGCTCGCCGAACTGGATCGCGGCTTCATCAAGGCCTTTAAGGCGGGGGTGACTATGGAGGCCGGAAGAGGCTTCGCTCACGGACTCTTGGGGGGAGGCGTCGACCTCAATATTCCCGGCTTTCAGGTTTTCGCGATTCGCGGTTATCGCCGGCTCAACGCCAGCATGAGGGATAATTGGCAGCTGACCTCGTTTTGGTCGGCGCCGTTTCGGATCGGCCAATCCCGGTTTCTCTTCGACGGTTTTTTCGACGCGACCAGTAAAAATCACGGGACGGCTACGTTCCATGCCCAACCTCAGCTCAAATGGGACGTCAGCCATTGGATCGGCCAGGAACGGAAACTCTACCTGGGAATGGAGTACATCTTCTGGCGCAACAAGTACGGCGTCGCCGGCGTCGACGAACACAATCCCAATCTGCTGCTGCGCTATCATTTTTAAGGGTGTTGTTTTTTCGGAAGATCGGATAGGGTCGGCATCGGTATTTTCGACCCAACAGGGAAAGCGTATTATGGGCTGGTGGCCAGAAATCGGACCGGAGGGCATTTGGGCGGCGATCGGGATTGCGCTCATCTTGCTGGAATTCGCCGTGCCCGGCTTGATCATCATCTTCTTGGGGATCGGTGCGTTATCGGTGGGACTGTTGATTTGGGTGGGAATGCCCACGGCCTATGGGTTGCCCTTGATCATGTTTTCGGTGATTTCCGTAGGCTCGTTGCTGCTGCTGCGCAACAAGTTTAAAACCTTGTTCGTCGGCAGGACGATTACGGGGGGAACCGGGGGCGACGACGACGATTTTCTGGGACGCGTGGCGGAGGTCGAATCCGGTTTTTCCGATGACCGGTCCGATCGGGGCCGGGTCTTTTTCCGCGGCACCCATTGGCAAGCCCGCTCCCAGGGAGTGGGAGGTTTCGCGAAGGGCGATGAAGTGCGGATTGTAGATCGGAACGGTTCGGAATTAGTCGTGGAACGGAACTGAACGATCGAACGGGGGAATTGATAATGGATTCATTACTTTACATCTTAGCCGGCGGATTGGCCTTGATGGTGATCGTCACCATTTTCAAGACGGCCCGAGTGGTGCCGCAACGCGAACAGTTTGTCGTCGAGCGCCTCGGCAAGTTTTCCCGTACTCTGGACGCCGGGTTCCATCTTCTGCTCCCGTTTCTGGACAAGGTTGCCTACAAGCATTCGCTCAAGGAGCATGCCGTGGACGTTCCTTCGCAAACCTGCATCACCAAGGACAATATCTCCGTGTCGATCGACGGCATCCTGTACATGCAGGTAGTGGACTCCCGCTCCGCCAGTTACGGCATCGAGAATTACGCGTTCGCCACGTCGCAATTGGCGCAGACGACGTTGCGTTCGGAAATCGGCAAGATCGAACTGGATCGGACCTTCGAAGAACGGGATAAAATCAACGCCCAAGTGGTCGCCGAGGTGGATCGAGCCTCCGAACCTTGGGGAGTGAAAGTGCTGCGTTACGAGATCAAGGACATCGTTCCTCCCGAATCGGTGAAGGACGCCTTGGAAAAGCAGATGCGGGCCGAACGCGAGAGGCGCGCGGTCGTGGCCGAATCCGAGGGCGAACGCCAAGCGAAGATCAATGTCTCCGAGGGCGACAAGCAGGAGATCATCAACCTTTCCCAAGCGGCCAAGCAAAGACAGATCAACGAGGCCGAAGGCAAGGCTCGCGAGATTACCCTGATTGCCGAAGCCACGGCCGAGGGGTTGCGCAACATCGCGGCGGCGATCAACCAGCCGGGCGGCGCCCATGCCGTCAATTTGCGGGTTGCCGAGCAATACGTGAGGGAATTCGGGTCATTGGCCCGTACCAACAACAGCCTGATCATTCCGGCGAATCTGGGAGACATCGGCACGGCGGTGGCCACGATCATGAAAACGATCGACGCGAGCCAGCCTCGGGTGGGAGGAGAGGATCAGGCTCCGGAAGGAGAGGCTCCCGATCCCGTCAAGCCGCCCCTGACGCCGGGGATCCCGCCGTTCCCGGCACCGCCGATCACTGGCAGCTAAACCGGCGGCCAATGCCGGTTAGACGTTGAATTTGAACAGCACTACGTCGCCGTCCTGGACGACGTAGTCCTTGCCTTCCATGCGGTAGAGGCCTTGTTTGCGGGCGGCCGCGATCGAGCCGCAAGCGATCAAATCGTCGTAGGCGACGGTTTCGGCCTTGATGAACCCGCGTTCGAAGTCGGTGTGGATAACGCCCGCCGCCTTGGGGGCGGTGTCGCCCCGGCGGATGGTCCAGGCTCGCGTTTCCTTTTCTCCGGCCGTGAAAAAGGTCAGAAGCCCCAGCAGGCGATAGACTTTTTGGATCAGCGTTCCGGCCCCGGATTCGGCGACTCCCAATTCGGCGAGATAGGCTTGGGCTTCGTCGTCGGCGAGGTCGATCAGGTCGTTTTCGATTTGAGCGCTGACGATCGTCGTTTCGCAATCGTGGAGGCTTTTGGCTTGCTGCCGCACCGCGACGAAGTAGGGAAGTTTTTCGGCGTTCGCCAGGTCGCCCTCCTTGACGTTTGCCGCGAACAGGATCGGCTTGCGACTGAGCAAGGGAAAGGCTTTCGCGGCCACCGATTCTTCGGGCGAAAGCTCCAGGGTCGCGGCCGGACGCCCCTCGTTTAAATGTTCCCGCACCCGATTCAGATAGGCAAATTCCTTTTGGGCGGATTTGATGCCGCGCTTCGCGTCTTTCTCCCGGCGGGCCGCGCTTTTCTGCACCGATTCCAGATCCGCGATGAGGAGTTCGGTGGCGATGATTTCCATGTCGCGGATCGGATCGATGGATCCGGCCGTGTGATGAACGTCGGGATCGTCGAAGCAACGGACCACCTGAATGATGGCGTCGACTTCCCGGATGTGGCTCAGAAATTGATTGCCCAGACCTTCGCCTTGCGCCGCTCCTTTAACCAATCCGGCGATGTCCACGAACTCGACGCTGGCCGGAATCAGCTCGGCGGATTTGGCGAGTTGCGCCAGAGGTTCCAACCGGCGGTCCGGAACGGTGACGCTGCCGATATTGGGATCGATGGTGCAAAACGGGTAGTTGGCCGATTCGGCCTTGCGCGTCCGGGTTACGGCGTTGAATAGGGTGGACTTGCCGACGTTGGGCAAGCCGACGATTCCGGCTTTCAGCATGTTAACTCCAGGAGTCGAATCTCGGCGGCGGGTCAGTCGGCCTGCCGCCCGGCAACGATTTATGGAGCAAAAGATCGAGAGATGACAGAACTATCCGGGCGGGACGGCGGTTCTCGTCCGTGAACGCCGGCCCGGTAGATTCCCTGCTCGACGGAAATTCCGGGAAGGGATAGTTTCGCCGCTCGTTGAAGATGGTCACGCCAATAACCGCAACGGAGCTGTTGCGGGAATTGATTCGGATTCCCAGCGTTAATCCGGCGTTTGCCGAGGGCAACGGCGCTTGGGCCGGCGAGGAACGCGTCGGCCGTTATCTGGCCGGCCTGGCTCGTCAGGCGGGGTTGCGCGTCGCTTGGCAATCCGTCGGTCAGGGACGGCGGAATCTCTTCGTGACTTTGCCGGCGCGAAAACGACGGCACCGCCGGATTCTCCTGGCTCCGCATTTGGATACCGTGGGGATTAGCGAAGCGAGCCAGTTGGAGCCGGAAATGACGCGGGGACGTATTTACGGCCGGGGCGCCTGCGATACTAAAGGTTCGGTGGCGGCGATGTTTCAGGCTATGTTGCAGGTTGCGTCCTTGCCGGAACGTCCCCGTGACACCGAAATTCAGTTTGTCGGTTTGGCGGACGAAGAGCACGCGCAATTGGGATCCCGAGCGTTGGCCGCCAAGGCGCCGGCTGCGGACTTGGCCGTCGTCGGCGAACCGACTAGGCTGGCGACCGTAGTGGCGCACAAGGGCGTCTGTTGGCTGCGGCTGGAAACCCGCGGTAAAGCCGCGCACGGTTCGCGGCCGGAACTAGGCCGCAACGCGATACTGGCGATGGCCCAAATGGTCGTCGCCCTGGAAACCGGGTACGCCGAGCGCTTGCGGGAAAAGACGCACCCCTTGTTGGGGGCGCCTACGGTCAACGTGGGGATCATCCGAGGAGGCAAACAACCGAATATCGTTCCTGACGCTTGCAGCGTCCGCATCGATCGCCGCACCTTGCCGCAGGAAAGCGTGGCGACCGTTCGAAAGGAACTGATGACGATCGCTCGGGAGACGGGAGTGAAGATCCGGATCGAGGATTTGCGGGGCCGGCCGGGGCCGGCATTGGAAACCGACGTGACCTTGCCTCAGGTACAGGAATTTCTGCGGTCGATGAACTGCCGGCAGGGGACGGGTGCGGATTATTTTTGCGACGCCGCCATTCTGGCCGAAGCGGGCATTCCCTGCGTGGTGTTCGGACCGGGAGACATCGCTCAAGCTCATACGGAACGGGAATGGATCGCCGAGCGGTCGCTCGAGCGGGGGACCGGGTTGTTGCGTCGTTACTTGATGGCGCAGCCATGAATCGCGAATGGCCGTTGATTACGGTGATTATCGCCGTGCGCCCTGATCAGGAACGCATTCCGGCGCTCGAGGCCTTGCGGCATTGCCGGTGCGCCCCGGACTCGGTCGAAATCTTGCTGGCCAAGGGACGCTATCCCAGCCGGCAGCGCAATCTCGCCGCCCGCCAAGCCAGGGGTAAAATCCTGTATTTTTTGGACGACGATTCTCAGGCGGCTCCGGACGTCCTGGAACGGGTGGCCGAACGATTTGCTTCCGGCGCCGCGGCGACGGCGGGAGGACCGAGCCTGTGCGCCCCGGAAGTTAACCGGTGGCAGCGGATTTTCGCGCAACTCATGGGCAACCGATTGGCTTTCGGCGCCAGCGCCGCTCGCTACCGGCAATTCGGTTCGCTCCGGGAAACCACGGAAAAGGAGTTGATCCTTTGCAACTTGGCTATCGACAGCCAGGCCTTCGCGGCTTCCGGGGGATTCGACGAAGAGATGTATCCGAACGAAGAAAACGCCCTGTTGGACGAGATCCAACGACGGGGCGGGAAGCTGTGGTATGACCCGGGACTGGTCGTCTATCGGCAACCCCGAAGCACGGTGCCCGAATATTTGCGGATGCTTTACCGTTACGGCTTCGGCCGGGGAGAGCAAGTGCGCCGGCATCCCAGTCTGGGATCGATTCCCAATTTCGTTCCGGCCGGCTTGGTTCTGTGGCTCCTGGCCCTGCCCGGATTGTGGTGGGGTTTGTCCGCTTTTTGGATCTTCTGGCCGGTGTGGGCTTACGGCGCCGTGTTGTTCGGTTTGGGACTCAAGACTTCGCTCGCCCAAGGGATCGTGACGGGGGCGGCAACGGCCGGTTTGTTGGCCGCCGGCCATCTGACCTACGGCACGGGAGTTTGGTCGGGGTTGTTGAAGCGCGCTTCGGGGAAACAGCCGCCGTCCCGGCCGGCCGGCGATATCGAAATCGTGGCGGTGGATCGTGACGGAGAGAACGAGCTATGAATCTGTCGCAACAGGGAACTTGGATGATGTTGACGGCTACGCTGTCCGGGTTGTTCATGTTCGCGGTGTATTTCGTCGGGGCGCCTTGGTTGAGCAGCAATCAATTCGGTTTGTTCTACACCCTGATCATGATCATCAATCTCTCGATGGTCCTCGCTCCTGGGTTGCAGATCGGTTTCGCTCATCAGGCGGCCGTCTGCTCGAGCCGGGAGCAGCAGCGGGAATTGGCGGCCGATACCGCCGGGATCTTATTGATTCTTACGGTGCTCTGGTTGTTGGGGGTGGTCGGGGCTTTCTTCGCGCAAGATTGGATCTTGGACCGGTTGAAATTGGATGATCCTGGGGCGTTCTGGATTACGTTGTTGGCCGTATTGCCCGCCTTGTGGGCACCGGTTTTCGCGGGCATTTTGCAGGGGAAGCAACTGTTCGGTTGGTTGGGGTGGGCGATTCTGAGCAATGGATTAGGGCGTTTTGCGGCGATGACCCTGGTTTTTCTGTTGTTAGGATTTCATTTGGAGTGGTTGATGAGCGGCGCCTTGGTCGGCATGTGTTGTTCTCTGGTGTTGGCGGCCGCTCCGTGTCGCTGGCTCTGGACCGAAGGTTTCGCCGCCCTTCGTATCGGCGCTTGGTTCTGGCGGGCTTCGCGTTTCGCTATGGGACCGGGCATCGTTCAGTTCATGTTGAGCGTGGACATGTTTTTCGCCCGGGCTCGGTTGTCCGAGGAAGAAAGCGGCGTTTATGGCGCCGCCGGCATGGTGGGGAGAGGAATCGTCATGTTGGTCGGTCCGATAGCGGCCGTGATGTTTCCCCGGTTGGTGCGGTCCGATTCGGGCGATTCCGGAGCTAAGCTCATCTTTCGCATCATGCTTGCCACGGCGCTGGTCATACTTACAGTGATTGCCAGTTTCACGGCTCTTTACTGGTTGATGCCCGTCGTACCGGATTGGATCGCGGCGTTGTCTTTCTTGCCTTCCGGGACTGCGGAGTGGTATGCGAACCGCGAGGAGAATCTGTTGCAGATCGCGAGCTTGATTCCCTGGTTTCTGGGGGCGATGGGTTTGTTGGCCCTGGCGAACGTCTATCTCAACCATCTGGTGGCTCGTCGGGAATTCGGGAAGGTGTGCTGTTTGTTGATCGTGCCGTTGGCCTACTGCACCGGATTGCTGCGGTACGGTCACTCGACAGGTTCGATCATGTTGGGGATCGCGATCGCCAATGCGACGCTTTTGGCGGGATGTTGTCTCTTTAGTTATCGGGTAGCCAACCGCGAATCGGACAAAGCGTAGGCCATGCAAAAAAACCTGAAGCTGTTGATTATCGAAGATTCGGATTTCGACGCCCGGATCGTGGAGAAGATTCTGCGGCAAGGGGGTTACGAACCGATCAGCCATCGCGTGGACTCCGAAACGACCCTGCGGGACGCTCTGGGCAAAAACGATTGGGACGTGATCCTGTCGGACTACAATCTGCCGGGATTCACCGCCTGCGACGCGTTGCGGATATTGAAAATGTCCGGGCTCGACATTCCGTTCATCATCGTATCAGGGGACATCGAAGAATACGAAGCCGCAGCCGTGATGAAATCCGGCGCTCACGATTTTCTGAAGAAAGGCGAGTTGGCTCGGTTGGTGGTTGCGGTCGAACGGGAGACTCGCGAAGCGCAAGTCCGCCGCGAGCGCAAGGAAGTCGAGCACGCTTTGAAGGAGAACGAATTGCGCTACCGCTTGATCTGGGAAAATTCCACCGACGCGTTCGTCTTCATCGACGTGGAAGGGATGATCCACTTCGCTAATCCCGCCGCGACGGAAATCTTCGGCTACCCGGAATCCGAATTGGAAGGTGCCAGGATGGAACGGTTGTTCGGGGAATCGGGACTCTCCGCAATGCGCCGGCAATTGACTCGAGGGCAGGGCGAGGGGGCGAACGGCCGGAAGGGACGGCTGTTGCAAATCGAGGGGCGAACTCAGACCGGCAAATTGATTCCGCTGGAAATCTCGACCAGCAAGCTGGAGTGGCATCAGCGCCAGATGATCGTCGCCTTTATCCGGGATATTTCCGAACGCTTGCGAACCGAAAGAGAATTGCGTCACCACGAGGAGCAATTCCGCGCTGCGCGGGAAATTCAGCAATGGATGTTTCCCAAGCATTCGCCCGAGTGTTCAGGCTTGGACATCGCGGGAGCCAGTTTTCCCACCGAAGCGGCCGGAGGCGATTATTTCGATTATTTGAAAATGCCTCGCAACCGGTTGGGGTTGGTTGTGGCCGACGTCACCGGTCACGGCATCGGGCCGGCTTTGCTGATGGCCGAGGCGAGAGCCTACGTTCGGGTGCTGGCGCAACCGAGCCGAGAGGTCGGCGAAATGCTGACTCAAGCCAACGCCGCCTTGGCCGAAGACCTGAGTCGCGAACGTTATATTACCATGATCCTGAGCTGCGTCGATTGGCGGGAAAAGACGCTCAGTTGGTCCAACGCCGGGCATACCGACGGTTTTATCGTCGACCGGCAAGGTGAGATTCGCGTGCGGTTGAACCGTTCCGGCCCGCCCTTGGGAATCCGTCCCGACACTCGTTACGAATCCCAATCCGGAGTGTCGTTGTTGGCCGGCGACATCGTGGTGATCCTGACCGACGGATTCGAAGAAGCGCTTTCGGAACAGGACGAATTTTTTGGAGAAGACCGCATCCGCGAACTGGTGCACCGCCAACGGTCGCGGCAAGCCCACGAAATCCTGGAAAGTCTCCGCGCTGCGGTGGAACGGTTTACCGGCGATCAGAGCCAGGCGGACGATCTGACCGGTATCATTATCCGGGTGAATTCGTCGTCTCCGGCAGAGTGAGATATTCCAGCGGCAGGGATTGATCGCTCGAGTATTCTCCCTTGCCGAGGTGGTCCAAGGGGTCTTGCCGCTGCCAATTTTTCCAGAGGTGCGCGCCGAGAATGCCGGTGCCGATGATCGCCAAAAGCAGGAGCAGGATGATCGTGATCGTCCAGTTGATGCGGGATAATTGCAGGGTCACGAATTCGAGGAACCCTCGGGGTGGGGCCGAGGCGGTGTCTTCGCCGGAATGGGTCATGGGATTGGCGTTGAGTTCCTGCTGGAGGGCGGCGAGAAGCGAGTCTTCGTCCAGTTTGAGCGTGCGGGCGTAGGTGCGCGTGAAACCTCGAATGTAGATTGGGGCCGGAAAGGCGCCGTAGTCTCCCGATTCCAACGCCACTACATGGTCGGAACGGAGTTTGGTCAACTCCGCTACTTCCTTGATCGAGAGACCCTGTTGTTCTCGAGCGGTTCGTAGTTGTTCGGCGACGGTGGGCATCTTCGGGAAAGGCCTGTGAGATGGAGTATGAAACGGTTCGGGCAGAGTTTCAATACAATTGGAAGGATGGGCAAGGTCGGCGCAGGCGGGGTGCGGCTGTCCGGGGACGAGGGGTTTCGTCTTGACCTGTAGTCCGAGGGCTCGCCGATTTCCGTTCGGCGGTCGAGAGCGCTCGGCGCAACCGATCGACGATTGGCTGCTACGGCCGGTGACTTGGGATTGAGCGAACGCCGGCCCAGGACGATCGGCTTCGTTCGGAGTCATGGCATGACCGGTATGGGAGATTCACCGCCTTTTGTTGCCGGGGGGATCACTGCTTGAAGCTTGACCCGTTTCCGATCGTACAGATGCCACCTTGGGAAGTAGCCGGTATTGCTCAGAACGTTGAGCCGTGGGCGACTTGCCGGTGGTCGAGCACGCTTCCTTCAAACCGTAGCTGAAGAGCGGTTCGCTACGATGACGGTTAGTTGATCCCTAGCTCCAGATATTCCTTGAACTGCGCTTCTCCTTCGCTGAGGCGACTCTGTGGTTTCTCGTCGCGCTTGAGGCCGCAATTTTCTCTGGTTTACGGATGGGGGCGTTTAGGGGAGCGAGACTCCGTTTCCGATCCGGTTGCCGCTGAAGTCAGGGGCCAAACTGATTCGTTGCCGGCTTAATCGGGACCGTTTTTGCCGTGCCTCATTGCCTCGCACGGGCAATTCATTTTCGGTCCGACTATCCGTTTCTTCGGTGACTGGTTCAATTGTCGGCAAACTGGATTTGAACCGCTCGCCCCGCGTTTTGAGCTGGATATGTCATTCGTCCGTAAATGAATCCCTGATACAGTGACTTGAATCGTTCGAACCGAGATCGAGTAGTTTCCAACTGAATTTGAGGCGCCTCAAGTCGAGCCAGAATCAGGGAACGTTGCTTTGGTCGGCGAAACCGTTGCGGCCTCTCCGGTGGCTGATACGTTGAGAAATTGCAGAAAGCAGTCTTTGACCGACTCGAATGGCCGCTCGTTCAGTAGCTGGTTTTCTGAACGAACCGATCTTGAATCGATGAACCCGAAGCCCCAGGCCTTCGTGTTTTTTACCACATTATTTCGGGCGATATTTGAATTGTGGCGGTCGAGATACCGATCGGATGCTGGAGGTGACCATGGCTTCGAGAAAAAACTGCCTGGAAAAGAAAAATCGACTAGTCGTCCTAGTTGGGAGTGACGATCCAAGGGGAAGAGAGTTCTGCTCGGTGAAGACACCGTTCCAGTCCCTGGCTCCTTTAGATCTCTGGAATTGGGCGTCGGGGGGGCGCTCAAGAAACGATCGGTGCCGTGGTCGCCACCTTCGTCGGCATCCAAGACACGTAGAATTCCTTTCAGGTTTCAACGTTTGAGCCAATCCGGAAAGTATGGGATCGTGTCAGCGGTAGAGACGAAGACGGCACCGATGGTCAGCAATTGGTGGGAGCAAGGGTTAGTCGGAATGGGTGTCGCCGGGACTTTTCCGTGAGGCAGACGATGGGAAAAGGGGCACGATTTGAGGCTAACCAGAAACGGCCGCGACGCTTACGGGAACCACGGGGCAGGGCTCGGAATCGAGAGCCGTCGGGACGCTGGCAGGTATCGTCGGCCTCAGTTCCGGAGGGTAGGCTCTGGGCGTCGGGAGACCGGCCGCTCAGGATGGCTGTCGCGGTCCATTCTTAACCGAAATACCCTGAAAATAAAAACGCACGGTTTCACGAAATAATGTAGAAAACATCAGTTTTTGAACTGCGCTCCTTCCGGAACGGGCACAGGATCGGAACACGATGCAAGGTTTACTGAGGCGCTGGTTCCGGAAAAAGCCGTCGGCCTTGCCGCCGGGCCCCGATCTGGCGCTGATAAAGGAATTCGTCGAACCCGGAGATCGGGAGAGTACATCGGTTTTCGTAGGGCGGAAAGAGGAAATCGGAATCGTGGAAAAAATCGCCGGAACCGGTCCTTTGACCGGTTCCGGCAAGGTGTAGCGATCGCTGGTTACATCGTAATCTTTCGGGGCGCCCTCGGTTCCGGCAAGTCTTCGTTGCTGGAACATCTCAAAGAAAAACTTGAAAGGTGAACCCGATCCTTTGGTCATATTCGTTCCGGAAAGCAATTTGAAAACCGCCGCCTCGGTCGTTCGGAAAATTGGGGAACACGTTTTTCCGGACGGAACGAAGTAACGCGACGAAAAAATCCATGTCGCCGACGCGCGGCCGTCTCGGTGCCTGGATTTTCAATCTCGAAGGTTCCAGGACGAAAGAAACGGGACCGAAGCCGGTTGATTTCCGCGTCCTTGCGAATTTGAAACCGAGGGAACAATGGGAACGTCCGGTATGCCTTCTGGTGGACGAGATCCAGACGGTAACCAAAGATCACGGAAAATGTCTCAGGCAACTTCACCTGGGGGAACACGGGTTGTTGATCGTCACGGTCTGCGCCGGCCTGGCTGACTCTGCCGAGAAACTGCGAGAAGCCATGTCGCCGCACTTTACAACCGGCAATCTGAGCACGCTCGGCTCCTTGACGCCGGAGGAGGTGCAATCCTGTGTGAAGCAAATGTTCGACCGGTGCCGAGTCAATTACACTTCCGAACAGCTGAAGCAGTTCGCCGGCGAGATCGCGGAGCGGTCGGAGGGCTGGCCGTAGCATGTCCGAACCGGGACCGCGGTTTTGTTCGGCAGACTGGACAAAACCCGAGGCGATCTGGGTTCGGTGGATTCCAGGGCAATCGAGCGGAAGGCTCGCGCTTGGCGGGAAGACAGCTACTTGATGCGGCAGAGTAAAGAGATTGGCGACTCCTACGACTTGGCGGCAGGATTGCTGAGGGCGATGCCGGAAACCGGCATGTTGCGGGATCAGGCGGTGGACGTCATAAGGGAAAAGGAAGTCTCCGATGGACTGGAAAGCCGGCGTTTGCCGAAAGGGATGGATGCCGGAGACTTCCTGGATCATCTGATCTACCAAGGGATATTTCAGCCCGATCGAACCGACCTGTTGTCCGGTTCGATTCCGAATCTTCGGACTTGGCTTATCGAAATCCCGAGTCGGCACCGGCAAGTTTCGAGACAGAGCCGAATCGAGGCGGGACGGGACGCTCTTGCATCGGCGGTGAACAATCCGAACCGGAACGGAAGCGGCGTTCGGGACCGGATCGAGACCGCGGCGGCGAGCAGTAGAATCGCCGTCCAACCTGGCTCGACGCGGGTTTTCCGCTGGTCGTTTTGAATTGCGCCCTCGCCGGAACGGGAGCAGGATCGGAACAGGATGCAAGGCTTCCCTATTTCCAGTATCACGAAAAACTCAACGGGCCCGGATCTGGCATTGATCAAGAAGTATGCCGAAGTCGGAGACCGGGTGAGTCCTCCGGTTTTCGTCGGGCGGCGCGAGGAGATCGGAATCGTGGAGAGAAATTGCCGGGCCGTCGTCGATCTTTCGAAGCAAGGTAAAAAGACAGCCGGAGCGCTGGTGGTTTTTCGGGGCGCTCCGGGTGCCGGAAAAACGGCCCTGTTGTCGCATCTGGAAGAAACCTGGAACGGGAACCCGGAACGGCCGTATGTGCTGGAATTAAATCTGGAGGATTTGGAGAATACCGCGGCGCTGGCGGGCAAGATCATCCAGGAAGTGGAGCCTGCGGCCGAAAAGATGTTCCGCACCCGGATCGTCAACAACATTTCCGTTTCGGGCGGCATCGCGGGGGTGTTTACCGCCGGCGGCGAAGCTGTCGAGGAACTCGCGCCGCCGGAAATTTCCTTTGCCTCGTTGCCGAAATTATTTCCGCCGGAAACCTGGGAGCGCCCGCTTTGCCTTTTGGTGGACGAGATCCAAAAAGTCACGAAACGACACGAAAACTGTCTTCAGTTGCTGCATCTCGGGGTTCACGGCTTGCCAATCGTTACGGTCGCCGCCGGGCTGGCCGATTCGGTCGAAAAATTGAACGAAGCCATGTCGCCGCGCTTGTCGCGCGGCAATATCCACACTCTCGGCGCCTTGGCGCCGGAGGAAGTGCGATCCTGCGTGAAACAAATGTTCGATCGGTGCCGGATCGAGTATTCCACCGATCGGGTGGACGGCATCGCGGCGAAGATTGCAGAACGATCGGAGGGATGGCCGCAACATGTCAGTGACGAAACGTCGGCTCTGTTCGCCGGACTGGATAAGACGCGAGGTATTTTGAGCGCCGTGGATTCCAGGGAAGTCGATCGGCTGGCCGACGGTTATCGAAAAGACAGTTACGCGATGCGCCTGAGCAACGCGATGGATACTTCCGTTCTCCTGGTCGGCGCCTTGGCGCAAGCGACGTCGGCGAGCGGCTTGCCGGAATTGACCGTTCGCCGGATGCTGGCGAGCAAAGTCAAACCGAACGAAGAGGGATGGGATTTACCGTCGGGAATGAAGCCGAAAGATTTCCTGGAACATCTGATTCATCAAGGGGTATTTCAGCCCGATGCCGATAAAAATTTGTCTTGTCCGATCCCGAGTTTTCACAATTGGCTGATTGATCGGGCCGAAGCCTTGAATCCGGAAAACACGGTTGCGAAAACCTCGATACCGGGCGAGGAAAACCGGGACGCTGCGTCCCGGGCGGTCAAACCGGCGGCGGAACAATTGAAACCGGAACGAAAGCGTCGTACCGGACCGAATTGGGATACCGCCGCCGAACGGTAGAATCGCCGTCCAAATGGACCAAACCGGGTTTTCCGCCGAGCGGTTTGCGTTGCGATCATTCCGAAACGGCAGCCGGATCGGATCGAGTCCCAGGCAGTGGTGCAACCGTCAGTTCGGGTTCGAACGTCCTGGGCTGTCCCAGAGCCGGAATGCCGGCGGGCGCACCGGATGATTTGCTGCAGGACCTCACTGCCGATTCGCCGCTTCCAGTCCCGATCTTTTCCCCTGCCAATCCCCCAGGCATTTCGGGACGCGGAGTTCCGAGATCGGGAAGCGGCGGCCGCCGTAAAAACGATGTCCCCGTTCCGAACCTTCCCCCGGAAAATTTCCCGTCCGTTCCGCTTCGTTCCTACCCTCCCGGAACCCCCGTAATATCAACTTGCGCGCCCTTCCGGATCTGGCATCTCTCGACCGGAAACGTGAAATCGAAAAACCGCAATTCGCGAACGCGGAAAGAAGCGGAACGCCGCCCGGAAACCGGGAGCGCTCCGAATCCGGAGCGGCGCGATCGCCTCGCCGGTCTTCGCGGCCCGCTTTAATCGAACGCCCCGCCTCCCGTTTGCGCCGTCCGGATATTCGCCCGGGACCGTCCAAGTTCCCGCTTGTCTGGCCGCCCGGATCGCCCCTCGACCGAGGCCGGGAACCGGTGCCGCCGCCCCCGGATTTTCCGCTTTCGCCTCGGCTCGAAACACGCCCGAATTCGACCCGTATATTTCCGCAATCGGCCGTAAACGGTCATCCTGCGTCCGCAGAACGTCATCCCGGCTCCGTGCCGGCCCGCGCCTGACCGCATGAATTCGCAAAAATCCCACAAAACAGAAAAAAGCCGTGCACCAGTTCGAAAAACTGGTGGCTAGATGTGCTGCTGTCGTCAGCAGCAGGTCGATTCCGCGCCTGCGGATCTCCATTTCTCGGCAATCTTACTCGTGCCGAAGGCACTCAACGAGGGGAATTCCGCAAGCCGGGCGAAGCCCCGATCTACCCGTTTTCCGGAGGAGCCTTTTCCCGTTCCCGGCCTCGATACCGCCGTCATGATCCCCTCCCGTTCCTGCGCCCGATCTCCTCTCGGTTCCCGGCCCGGCTCGTAAAAACGAGCGTTTTTCCGGTTCGCCCGATGCCGAGGGGCTGGAAAGTTATCTCGAGCGACCGCTTGGAATTTTCTGTCGGAGGATCCGGAGGCGGTGCGGTCTTATCCGTTGCAGGCAGATGGGCCGGAATGCCGGGCGTGCGCCATGGACGATTTGCTGCAGGTGTTGGGCGGCCGCACGTCGGCTTTTCGCCATTCCAGTCCCGATCTTTTCCGGTATCAACCTTCGGAGGATTCCACACCCTTCCTGCCTCTACTCGGTGGCAACGGCTCGGAAGATAGCAAAAGGCAGGTCCCAGCGAAACGCTTCAGGAACAACGGTCGTCCATTGACCGTCCTCCCCGAGCATCTGAATTTCGACGACCTGAGAGCCAATTCCACCCGGATACTCGGCCCCAGATGCCTTCCGGATATCGAAGGTTTTTCCAAATTCAAATCCAAGCCGAGGGCGTTCGGCCATCCCTTCAAGGAAATCCCGCATTTCGACATTGGGAGCCTCCGCAATAGCGGATTCGGACACCAAGGCTCCGCGGCGAATCAACAGTAGGGCAATTTCCGTCCTATCGTTCCTGGAAGCAATATCCAGCGGCGTTTGACCGTTGGCGTCCTTTCCTTCGATGTCAGATCTTTGGTCGAGCAGCAAGCGGACGGCGTTCAAGTTTCCGAGAGCGATAGCCTCTGGCAGACTCTCTGGATTTGAAGTTTACTTCTCTCCAGCGCGGCGTAATAACGCGATGATTTCGTCGTAACTCTCATCGAGGTTTTTTTCGATAGCGACATCCAGCGGCGTCTCGGCGTCGTTATTCTTGGCTTCAATATCGGCTCCCCGGTCAAGCAGTAATCGAACCGTTTCGACGTCCCCACTGCGAGCGGCATCATGCAGCGACGTTTGGCTGGGCCTATCAGCACAACCAGACATGAAAACGGTAGAGGAAAAAACGCTAACCAAGCACAATACACGAAGCATGACCTAGAGACTCCCTTGATTTGCCGACGGCGTCAAGAATCTACCGGCGCCGCCCAAGCAGGCTTGCCGCCTGGTCCGTCCAGTCCGTCGATGCCGCGGTCCAGGATTGCCGGAGAGAACGCTTGCCGCGGCTGGTCAGGCTTGCCGAGGTCCAGGGATGATTTGATGCAGGACCTCGCCGCGGTTCCGCCGGTTCCAGTCCCGATCTTTTCCGGCCGTGATTCCGGGCCGCGGCGTTCGCCACGCGCGCCGTTCCGGACGCCATCGCTCCATTGAATTGACCCGCGTGCCGCGAGGCGAGGCAACGCCATGAAACGCCAGCAAAACGAGCGTTTTTATTTCGCATTATTTCGGACATAAACGCTATGATCCGGCGGTCGGCTGACCCATAGTGGTGTTCTTTGGCCGTCAACGACTCCCCGACTCCCCCCATGGTTCTGCCGTTGGAACTTCCAGCGGATCCTTTGCGCTTTCGACGCCGGCGAAAGTGGCGATCATACCGCCTCTCGGTTATTGTAGCGTCATACCAACGCCCAACGACTGAGGCCTCCTGAGGCTAAAGACTGGAACGACCTGCTGCGAAGCTAATGACCCGTTCCCCGAATCCCAACCGAATTTTCATTTCCAAGCAGTCTATTTATAAAACCGTTGGCCGTTGAGAATCGGTCGTCACTCCTAGCTGGCCCATCCCAATTAGCTCCCGGATTAATGTGAAAAATTCGCCCGAAATAACGTGGCGAATAACACTGAACTGCCCGGCAGTCCTTTGACACCGTAGTGCTCCAGATTACCTCGTTACCTCCCTAAGCCGCCGCGATTGCTTCCAACCGGAGCGATAGTTGTTGGACGTGATTCGCACCCGCTGAATGGATGTGGTTTTTCACGGCTCTACATGCGACTCGAAGAACTCCCAGCCTAAACGAACCATAACACAACAATCGCCCGAAGCTGAAAAGAGGGATTTGGGTACCTGGGCAGTTACGGTTTTTCTGGGTTTTCTCTTCAGTGGGAATTACCGACACTTTCCTACACCACCAAATGGGACACTAGCAGCCTCTGGGAACCCACTCCTACACTACCTGATGGGACACAAGCAAATGGTTGCGTTCGACTCCGGTTTCGATCCGTTTTTCCGTGAGATTCGTCCCCGTTAATTTGATTATTACGGTCTTATTAGTATAATGGCATTGCGTTATATCGATTCGTGAATCCCAACGATCTCAGAGGCATTTTAAATTACGTTCCGCGGTTTCGCGGCGAGACTTTCGTGACCTGCATGGACGGGATCATCGCTTCCGGCGAGAGTCTCGCCAACGTCATCACGGACATAGCCGTATTGCGCTCCCTGAGTATCCGCGTGGTGTTGATCCACGGAGCGGCTTATCAGATCGAACAGTTGGCCAAGAGCCAGCGGGTCGAGGTGTCGGATTTACGGGGTGACGGCGTGACTGACGATACTACGCTGGAGTTGGCGATGGCGGTCGGCAATCGGGTGGCCCATGAGATTCTCGAGGGCTTTGCGGCTCACCATATCCGGGCGGCCGTGACTAACGCAGTCAAATCCCGTCCCGCAGGCATACTCCAAGGGACCGATTTGCTTAATACCGGGAAAGTGGGGAAGGTCGACGTCGATCTGCTGAAGGCTCTGTTAGACCGCGAAGTAGTGCCGGTAGTGCCGCCCTTGGGATTCGACGGCAATGGCCGCACCTTACGAATCAATTCGGACTTGATCGCTATTGAGGTAGCCTTGGCTCTCCGGGCGGTGAAACTGATCTACCTGACGCCGCAGGGCAGAATCAATTATCGGGGCGAGCCGATTCGGGAAATGCCGGTTCACCAGTTGGCCGAGCGACTGGCGACGGACAAACGGGGCCAGGATTTCGTTCCCGGGGACAAAGCTCGGTGCGCCAAGCGCGCTTGTGAGGCCGGAGTGTCCCGGGTTCACGTGATCAACGGGCGGACCAAGGAAGGGTTGTTGTCGGAGGTTTTCTCCAACGAGGGAATCGGCACGTTGATTTATTCCAATGATTATCAGCGGATTCGCCCGGCTCTGGCGAAGGACGTGGACCTGATTTTGGCATTGGCTCGCGACGCGATGACGGCGGAGGAGTTGTCGGAACGGACCCGGCAGCAGATCGTCGATAAGTTGGACGAATACTACATTTTCGAGATCGATCGGCATCCGATAGCTTGTGTTGCCCTCCATATTTATCCGGAAGAAAAAAAGGCGGAACTGGCTTTTCTCTGCGTGGCGCGAGCCCACGGGAATCAGGGCATCGGAACTCGGTTGGTCGGCTTTGTGGCGGAGAAGGCTCGGGAAGCGGGAATAGAGTTCCTGTTCCTGTTGTCGACCCAGTCCTTTTCGTATTTTCGGGACAAGGCGGATTTCGTCGAGGGAAGCCAGGAGGATTTGCCCGAATCCCGACGGGAAATTCTTCAACGGAGCGGACGAAATTCTAAAGTCATGATCAAGTGCTTGGGTGGGAAGGAAAGTGGTTCCGTTCGCTACGGGTGAACGGTTCGACATTATCGGCCGGCCTGGCCGGGCAAAAAAAAATGGGCGGACTCGAGGAAGAGTCCGCCCGAAAACCTTCGGTCGGTCAGCAATTCCCACTGAAGAAGAAAATCCAGTAAAAACAAGGGTTTTCTCGATCTGGTTTTCGCGCTGCTTTTTTCAAATATTTTCAGCATTTCTTCCAAAACTATGCTACATTAATGGTGGTTTCGTTGTAATCGCTGTTTTTTCGTATCTTTTCCTGACCAAAACGTGATTTGACGCTTTTTGGCCCTGGATCTGGTGCCATAATTCGTCTTAACCTGTTCTCCCGACGTATTTTTCGGCCAGAAAAGCCCTCCGAGAGGATCTCGAGTTGTTCTCGAACTCAGGAGTCTGCGATCTGCCGGGATCTCAGCGTCAGTCCCATGTTTTGATTCCGTTCGACGTGCCGACCGGCCTGATCCGTCGTGGAACAAGCCGATCCTCACAACCAATCAACGAAAGGTTTTCCTTGGTGAAATTCCGCAAAAAATTACTTAAACCCAATATCCTCGGGAGGATTTGGGGGTGTTTTCGCCTCGTTCCACGCCCCTGCCGCAAAAGCAGGTACGAGGTCACCGACCATTTGATGAGCGCGTTTGTGGCGTTGCAGCAGAAATTTTCATCGTTACTGGGCTTTGACGAAGCCACTCGAAGTCGGAAACGAAAGGGTATGAGCCGAAGAACCCGGGCTAACTTGCGCAAACTGTATCGTATCAAACGAGTGCCTTCTGATTCGGGATTACGCAAATTCCTGGATCGGATCAATCCCATTCATCTTCGATCCGCGTTCCTGGAACTGTTTCGGATGTTACAACGAAACGGAGTGTTGAAGCGATATTGGTGGGAAGACAAGCATTATCTCGTGTCGATAGACGGCACCGGGGTTTTCTCTTCCAACCATCTTCACTGTGAACACTGCTGTCAAAAACAACACGAAAACGGTGCGATCACCTATTACCATCAAGCCGTGGGAGCCGCCGTGGTTCATCCGGACCAGTCGGAGGTTATTCCGCTAGCGCCAGAGCCGATCAGCAAGCAATTAATCGGTTCGGAAGCCGACCCGGAGGTGGGCCCGAAGGACGAGGAACTCACCGACTTTCCATACCGGTATACGGACCGTTACCGGTGGGAAAGCAGCAATAAATGGCTCATCAACGATTGCGAGAGCCGAGCCATCCGGCGGTTGGTCACCAGACTTCATCGGGAACATCCCCGCCTGAAGATCGTCGTATTGGCCGATGGGCTTCATTCCAACGCCACGTTTATCAAGCTCCTGAAACGGTATCGAATGTCCTTTATCATCGTCGCCAGACCAAGCAATCACGAACATTTATTCGAGCTATTTGTGAAAGCGGATGAGACCGGTGAATCCCACCGGCTCGTATGCTGGGACAAAGCTGGCGTTAAGTATACGTACATCTGGGTGAATCAACAGCCGCTGAACCAAGCTAATCCCGAGCTTAAAATTAATTTTTTATGGTGCGAAATCGAAGCTCCGGGTGAAAAGCCAGCGATTTTTTCTTGGGTCACTGATTGGGAAATTAATGACTCCAACGTTCAAAAAATAGCGCAGGCCGGTCGCAGCCGGTGGCAAATCGAGGATACTTTTAATAGTTTGAAAAATCGCGGGTACCAGTTGGAGCATAATTATGGCCACGGAAAAGAACATCTCTCCACGGTTTTTCTGTTTTTGATGATGCTGGCGGTGCTGGTAGATCAAATGGAACTGATCGCTTGTACTCTCTTTAAACGGGCGCCTCAGATGATCGGATCGCTCCAGGAAGTCTGGATTGAAATCAGATGCCATCTTCGCATGCATTGTCTCACGGATTGGAACCATCTCTACCAGTTACTCGTGTATGGGATGCTCGACTTCGTGCCTAAACCTGCCGCCCCCACCTAGTCGGCGATATTCTGACCGAGATCGCTAGTCGGCGACCTCAAAAAAAAACTCGATTTAGATCGAGCTAGGAGTGGTGCGTTCTGAGCTCGTTCGTCGGTCGGGCGAAACGCAAAATAAATCACCTGGTCAAGGGAAAAAACGAAATTTCATCTGAAATCAGGCTTGAAAATCCGCTTTTCGACCGTATTTAACATATTTACAAATAATTTTTTCACAATTACAATTTGGCCTGACTTCAGTGGGAATTGCTGTCGGTCGGTTAGAGTTTCCAACCGTCCCGGTACGTCTTGTGGATGTACTGATTGGCTTCCCGGGAATTGGTGAAGCGCAATCTGGGGCCGTCCCATCTGAGCTTTTTGTCCACGCGCATGGCGATGTTGCCGAGCAGGATGGTCTCGGTGAGCAGTCCGGCGTAATTGAAGTTGGACATGGCCGGTCGGCCTCCCTTCATGGCTTCGAACCATTCTTCTTTCATTCCCCGGTCGCCGCGTCCGTTGCGCGGCAAGGTCGGATCTGGTTTTTGGAAGCCATCGAATTCGTTCTCCGGCAGGAGCAGGAATCGGGAACCGTAGTCGTTGGGCGAATAGAGTATGCCCTTGTCGCCTACCAATAGGGAGCCGCTTCCCGGCGGCTTGTGGCCATGGAAAAGGTCCTTGGGCGGCAAGTTCTTTTCTCCGTTCGGCATTTTGCCCTCGTACCAGAAGAAATCGACCGGAGGAAGAAATCCACGGGCGGGAAACTGGAACTTGACCGTAGCCCAAGCGGGATAGGTTTCCGGATTGATGGGGCCGGTCTCGGCCTGAACGGTATTGGGATAGCCCAACTTGAGGGCCATGAAGGCCATGTTGGCCGTGTGGCAAGCCATGTCGCCCAAGGCTCCGGTGCCGAAATCCCACCAGCCGCGCCAATTGAACGGATGGTACCCGGGATGGTAAGGCCGCTCGGGTGCCGGGCCGAGAAAGAGATCCCAGTGGATGTGTTCGGGGATTGCGGGTTGCTCGGCGAAGCGAGCGGTGATTTTCGGCGCCTGAGGCCAGACCGGGCGATTGGTCCAAACGTGAACTTGGCGGACCGGCCCGATGCTGCCGGCTCGGATGATTTCCACCGCTTCGCGGAATCCGTTATCGGCGGTACCCTGATTGCCCATCTGGGTGGCTACCTTGTAGCCCTGCGCGGTCTCTCGCATGAGCCGGGCTTCGTAGACGGTGTGGGTCAGGGGTTTCTGGACATAGACGTGCTTGCCGGCGCGCATGGCCATGACGGCCGCCGGCGCGTGGGTGTGATCGGGCGTGCTGACGGTCACGGCATCGATGGAAGAATCCATTTCGCTGAGCATGACCCGGAAATCGTGGTACAGCTTGGCTTGAGGATTTTTTTCGGCCGCGCGCCGGAGGGTATTGTCGTCGACGTCGCAGAGGGCGACGAGGTTGCCCAAGGCGCCCGCCTGGGAAGAATCGCCTCCGCCCTTGCCGCCGACGCCGACGGCGGCCACGTTAATGCGCTCGTTAGCGCCCCAGACGTGTGAATGCAAAAAGGTAAAGGCCAGCGCCGACGCCGAAGTCGTGCCGAGGAAATTCCGGCGCGTGTATTGAGTTTTGCTTGTATTTGGCATAGTAGTGGCAGCAGTTTTTGGCGGAGTTGGATCCAGTTTATCATAATTCCGCTCTGCGACAAGGAAAAAACGGAGGAGACGAGTCCATCGGCACCGACCGCGCTTTTATCATCATCCGAACGCCGCAATCGATGCAATTGAAACTTGGTATCGCTGTCGCCTTAGTGACGGTCGGTAGCCTCGTCGTCCCGGTGGGACTGGCCGATGGGGACTCGACGGACTGGCCGGTGGTCGGAGGCGCCGCCGCCAGCACTCAGTATTCGAAACTCGCCCAGATTAACCGGGATAACGTAGGCGAACTGCAAGTGGCTTGGCGTTACCGGACAGGGGACGCTACCGGCCGGTCGCAAATTCAGTGCAGTCCGATCGTGGTCGAGGGAGTGCTTTACGGGACATCGCCGCAGTTGAAATTGTTCGCCCTGGATGCGGCGACCGGTCGCGAAAAATGGGTGTTCGATCCGTTCGCGATCGGCGACGGAAAGGTTCAGGGCGTTAACCGGGGGGTGGTGTTTTGGGCCGACGATCAGGACGGCAATCGAAGGATTTTGTTTACCGCCGGACGCTGGCTTCACGCGGTCGATGCCGGCACCGGAAAACTGGTAAGCAGTTTCGGCGAAGCCGGGAGAGTGGATTTAGGAACCGGACTCGATCGCGACGTTTCCGGGTTATCGATCTTATCCAACAGTCCGGGAGCGATCTTCGAAAACTTGCTGATTTTGGGCACCCGGGTCAGCGAAGGTCCCGGCCCTTCGGCTCCCGGACATATCAGGGCTTGGAACGCATTGACCGGAGAATTGGCTTGGGTGTTTCATACGATACCTCATCCCGGGGAACCGGGGTACGAAACTTGGCCGCCCGACGCGTGGACCAGAAGCGGGGGCGCCAACGCTTGGAGCGGGATCACCGTAGATCACGAGCGGGGTTTGGTGTATTGTCCGACCGGCTCACCCTCATTCGATTTTTGGGGCGGGGATCGCGTGGGGCAAAACCTATACGGCAATTGCCTTTTGGCCTTGAACGCCCGCACTGGCAAACGAGTGTGGCATTTCCAGTTCGTTCGTCACGATCTGTGGGATCGGGATTTGCCTGCGCCGCCGAATCTGATCACCGTCGAACGCCACGGTAAATCCGTCGCCGCGGTCGCCCAGGTAACCAAATCGGGGCATGTCTTCGTGTTCGACCGGGAAACGGGCGAACCGCTTTTTCCGATCGAAGATATTCCGGTGCCTGCTTCGGATCTGGCAGGTGAAGAAGCTTGGCCGACCCAACCCCTGCCGGTGAAACCTCCGCCGTTTTCCCGGCAACGATTCACGGAGGACATGGCCACGAAAATCACTCCGGAAGCTCACCGGCACGTGGTGCGACGGTTGCGTGAAATCCGCACCGGGGGGCAGTTCGTTCCACCCAGTCTGACCGGCACCATGATCTTTCCCGGGTTCGACGGCGGCGGAGAGTGGGGCGGGGCGGCTTGGGATCAAACGGAGCGGCTGCTCTACGTCAACGGCAACGAAATGCCTTGGATCCTGACGATGGTCAGGATCAATGCGGAAGAGCGACGAACGGCCCATCCTGGCGAGGTGGTCTATCGGCGCAACTGTGTCGCTTGCCACGGCCTGGAACGGGAAGGCAACGCGCAACGCAACGTCGCCAGTCTCAGGGATATCGCCGAACGGATGACACCCGAACTGGCGCAAGAAATCCTCGGTTCGGGAAAGGGCAACATGCCGGCGTTCGGGTTTTTGTCCGAAATTGAAAAGTCGGTGGTGATCGACTATCTCTACGATAAAGAACCGCAGGAGGAACTTCCTCCGGAAGAGAATCGGAGGAACGCTCGCCGGGGACATAATTCTCCCTATACCCATACGGGATACAATCGTTTCTTCGACCCGGAAGGTTATCCGGCCGTCGAGCCGCCCTGGGGAACGCTTAACGCTATCGATCTCGATCGCGGTGAAATTCGTTGGCAAGTGGTGCTGGGAGAGTTCGAGGAGTTGACCCGGAGGGGGATCCCCGTGACCGGTGCCGAGAATTACGGCGGTCCGATCGCCACGGACGGGGGGCTAATTTTCATCGGCGCAACTAAGGATGAACGGTTCCGGGCTTTCGACAAAGCGGACGGAAAAATGCTCTTCCAAACGTCGTTGCCCGCCGGGGGCTACGCCACTCCCATCACTTACGCCGTCGCAGGCAGGCAGTATGTCGTGATCGCTTGCGGGGGAGGCAAGATGGGCACGAAAGCAGGCGATACCTACGTGGCATTCACCTTGCCTGAGTCGAATCGCTAAAGCCAGGCATGATTTTATTTTCGGGTTCCGAACGGAACCGCGCCTTTACCTTGATCGAATTGCTGGTGGTCATCGCTATTATCGCCGTGCTCGCCGGACTGCTGCTTCCGGCCCTGTCCCGGGCCAAAGGAAAAGCGCAGCGCATTCGGTGCGTTTCCAATTTTCGTCAACTGGGACTCGCTATGACCATGTATCGTGACGACCACGACGAACGGTTTCCGGACCGGCGGGATTTGAAACAAACTCTTCCCGGGGGGTATCGGCCTTGGGAGGGTTGGCCCAGTTCCGACCCCAGGTCAGGGTGGGGGATAATCGCGTTCCGGGATTACGCGACGGTTTCCGAGCTTTGGGTTTGTCCCGGAATCGCGAATTCCCCGGTCGGCAAAACGGTCCAGACGGTCCAAGCCGTCGATTCGGAATCCGGCGCTCCGTATGCGAATTATTGGATGTGGCGGTTCGACCGGATCGACGAGGAAATTCCCCTGGATAATTTTTGGGGGAAGAAGGATACGCAACTGGTGGCCGATTTGCGCACGGCGAACAATCGGTTTATCGGGATACCCGAAGGGGTCTCCGACGTGGAATTAATCGTCGACGCTTATTATCCCAATACCATCGCTTCCCTTCCAGATGATATCAGGGGACGTTCCTCTCATCCAAGAGGGCGCAACCGGTTGATGCTCGACGGACACGTTCATTTTCGGCGGGACAGCCGAACCAGTCGCTGAAGCAGTCCGGCCGGTTGACCGGATTAATTGCCGGTGACGTGCGGTCGATTATCCCGATTCCAGCGCCGGGCCACGCGTTCCTTTTCGACCGGGTCGTCAACCAATTGGGCGATCATTTCCCGGCGGGGCAAAGCCTGAACATGGCCGTCGGCAAAGAGGATGTTGGCTCGATCGCTATGAAGTTCCAAGGGCCATTGGCGTTCGGCGTACATCCCGATGAAACCGCTCCAGTTGGGGTCGCCTTTTTTGTTGAGATCCCAGTTGCTGTCGCCGAGGGCGATCATATCGGTGGGCGTGACGACGGAGGAAGCTTTGGCGCCGCCGTAAATCTCATGGCCTTTGTAGACGCCCAATCCGGTGTTGGGAACTTGCCCGGCCCATCCGCCCCAGACGTTATAGCCGTAACTCATGAAACTGTTGCCGCCCGGGCGCAATCGAACCTCGTCCGCATGGTAGCCGTCGCTGGCCGGCAATCCGCTGCCGTATTCCACTTTCCATTGAGCTTTCTCCGGGGCGGTGGGGCATTTGAACAATTCGACGTTATTGCCGAGATCGATGTGCTGCCGGAGCAACGCCGGCCAAATCCACGAATTCTGGGTAGATTGGTCGATGCCCGGCGGGTAGTGATCGGTATCGTCGGTATAGTAGACGAGAGCCAAGCCCATTTGGCGAAGGTTGCTCAGGCACTTGATGCCTTTGGCTTTTTCTTTCGCTTTGCTCAAGGCCGGTAACAGCATGCCGGCGAGAATGGCGATAATAGCGATGACGACCAGCAGTTCGATCAAGGTGAAGGCCGGGAGCCGAACGGCGCGACAGCGGAAAGTTTGCCCCGTGATCATGGACGCATTGAATCGCGTTTTTCGAATGATTCCAGCTTAATCGTTCCCGACGCCTCTTTGCCGGCTTCCTTGACCTTTTGACGGCTCAGATGCTTTCGCGTGATCATTCGCTTGGGCGCGGGTTTTTGCCGGGGCGGTCTGAGTTCTTTTCGGAGAGGCAACCGGCTGTCGATATCCGATGACTTGGCGAGCGTTTGGCCAATGAACCCGGCCCGTGCGGCAGGGTGTGATTCGTCATCGTGCGCCGTCGTCAAGATTGGTGGAGGATGAAACGCTGCATCTCACGCTCAACCTTTCCATGAACGGGGTACCATTCGCGAAACGGTTTTCTGGAATTTCGGATGGGACTTGTCGTTTCGGTGAGCGGCGTTACCGAGCGAGGACTATGTCGGGACCGGGCGAAATTGGCGGCACTCGCCCGCTTCCGGCTTTAGATTCCCGTTCAAGTTAGAGGTTGATTTTCCCAGTGCCCGTTCGGGGAGACCGGGGGCCAGGGTGCCGTCGGATAGATTCGACTGGAACGCGTGCCGATCGATCGGCTTTCGTTCGGAGAGAGCTTGATTTATTTAACCGGCGCGGGAAGGCATAATTATCCCGCCAGGGAAACTCGCAGGGGTTGGATTGACTGGTGGATAGATGATTGTCGAAGCTCAGATAGGCTAGCGAGACGGTTAACCGTAGAACCTTTGTCATGATTAGAATCGATACCAGGGAAGCCGTAGAAAAATTCATTAAATACGGCTTTAGCAGAGAGCAAGCCAATGTGACGGTGGAGGTGTTCAAAGGCGGCGATTCTGAAGGATTCGCGACCGAGTTGGACCTCGAGCTGTTGCGAAAGGATTCCGAACGTTAGGAACGGCGAAGACCGGCAAGATCGTTTTTTACCGCTTGGAAATGAACGGGAAGATCCAGGGCCTGGCGTCGAAGATCGACGGGCAGGTTTTGAAGCTAGGAGAGCTGCCGGAGGAGATCGCAGCTCAATCTTTTAAGCTGGTGGCGGCCTTGGAAGGTCAGTTCATGAAGTTAGAAGAGCTGGTGGCGAAAATCGACGGACGAAATCAGAAATTACTCTTCCCGTTCTTAGGCATCAGCGTCGCTGTCGCCGGAGTTTCGATCGTTTTGCTGCGGTGGTTAGAACGGTGAGTTTGGAAACTATCGTGGCGGATTACGAATTTTTCTGCCGCTCGGCTGGGGGCAGACTTATCGCGCCTTTGCGGAATCGCTGATCTTCGACTATTTCAACTTGCCTCTCCAAATTTGGGCCGCGATAGCCCTATGCCCTCAACTCGGATTCTTGGATCTGTTTTAGAGTCATGATATTCTCGGCGAACGTCGGGTTCCCGGAACTTTCGCCCCGGTTGAGCCGGAAGGCGTCAGCGACGAGCGGTTGGATTCTCTCGACTTCAAACCGAGCCGTCTTTGCCATAGTCGGCTGGCGTAATCGTAGCTATCGTCAATCAAGAACGGAGGCGAGTCCTGGTTGCTTGGAGAGGCTCCGATCGATTTCGGAAGTTATTGAAGCCAACCGCTTAACTATTCCGTCAGCAGGGTAGCCGAGAAACGAACCGCTCTCCCGTATTCGGGGGCGATTGATTTTAGCGAATGCCGTTTCGGCAAGGCCGAGAAAAGGTCGAGCCGGTGGCCTCCCCCCCGGACGACAGGAATCGCCGGTCAATCAGGGAAAAGGGGGAAATAGCCCGTCCCGTCTAAGCCTGTTTTTCCTTATCGAACTGTTCGTCGAAGACGATTTGGGACGAGGGAAAGTCAATTCGCTTGCAGAATTCGGCTGATTCCTTGGCGCCGTATTCGCGGTCCATGCCGCCGTCTTCCCATTCGACCGACAGGGGGCCGGTATAGTTGATATCGTTAAGGGCCCGAATGATCCGTTCAAAATCGATCCTTCCCCGACCGACGGATTTGAAATCCCAATAACGGTTGGGTCGATGGAAATCGGTATGTCCGCCGAACACTCCCGCATCGCAGGGATGGTCCTTCCAAGAGACGTCTTTCATGTGGACATGATTGATTCGGTCGGCAAAACGGTAAATGAATTCCACGTAATCCACGCCTTGATAGCCAAAATGGCTCGGGTCGTAATTGAACCCGAAGGAGGGGTGGTTGTCGATGGCGTCCAGTGCCCGCTGAGCCGAGGCGATGTCGAAAGCAATTTCGGTGGGGTGAACTTCCAATCCGAATTTAACCCCGTTTTCCTGGAATACGTCCATGATCGGGCCCCAACGTTCGGCAAAATCACGAAAGCCTCGATCGATCTGACCGGGAGTGTTGGGAGGGAAACTGTATACCAAATGCCAGATGGAACTGCCGGTAAATCCGTTCACGACTTCGACTCCGAATTCTTTGGCCACCCGGGCGGTTTTCTTGACTTCTTCGGCGGCTCGTCGCCGGACGCTTTCGGGTTCCCCGTCACCGTAAATGTAATCCGGCAGGATTTGTTTGTGCCGTTCGTCGATGTTGTCGCAGACGGCCTGTCCCACCAAATGAGTCGAGACAGCCAGACATTTCATTCCGGCCTGTTCCAATTGGCGCCGTTTTTCGGCGCAATAGGCGGCGTCGGCCTTGGCGACCTCGAAATGATCTCCCCAACAAGCCAGTTCGACGCCATCGTAGCCGAAGTCTTTGGCTTTTTCGATAATCGTTTCGCAGGTTAAATCAGCCCATTGACCGGTGAATAGCGTAACAGGACGACTCATAGGCACAGAATTTCAGTTAATTGCAAGAGCGAGGGGGTGAGGTTAGAGAGATTATCGGTTAACGGCAAGCCAGAATCAAAGGCCGGTCGGTTTCGCGATTAGGGATCGCGAGAAAATCGGCCAGGGCTCTATCGAATGCTGCGCTTCCCAGACTAGAGTTAGAAAACCGGATGTTGACTGGATGGGGAAACGGCGGGTGATTTTATCCGGGGGAGATCGAAATCAGGGATCCGAGCGGTTCCGGCTGGAAAATCCGTTCGGGAATCACCTTTGTTTGGCCGTAATCTTTGGAACGATTCAGCTTCTTCGTCCGCCGGAAGAGGGATAAAAAACGGGTAGGGGGAGAAGTCGCTCCGCCTATTAGTCGGATCACAGTCGCTTGAGCGAAAAGAGGATTCGGTTCCTCAATCCTTAGACGGGACGGCAGCCTTGATGCAGTCGCTTTAGGGTAGGCCGGTTGGTGGCACCGCAGCCGCGTTGACTGCCCTTCCGGGCCAGAGATACTATTCAAGAGGCGGTTCCGGCCTCGGGCGTCAATCGCGTCGGAAGCGGAAAATAGCCTCCTTGCTTGGTCTTTTCCTTTCGCTTTCGGCTACCAACCTACCCAGGCTGCGCTATGGTCACAGCCTGTTTGGGCAAAAGACGTGCCGCGAGTCGCTCGATCTCAAGTCCTGCTTTGGACTCAGCCAGAGCCTTGCGGACCGTCTTGGATAATCCCATCTGCCCTAAATCGGGGCGCAAGGCAAGTTCTGTTTTTACGCAATTTGCTGCGATCTTTTCCGCCGACGAGCACAATTTAGCCAAACTCCGATGTGTTCGGTTCTTTTTGTCAAAACGGGGAATGGGCACCTTACGCCAAGGGTGCAAGTTGAAGTGCCGTCCGCTTTCCTTGCTGTCCGTGAAGGCTTTCGTCAGGCATTGGGCATTTAACAATGCGACCAAATAGCCGGCCTCCATCTCGCTTCCCACTGTGAACCAGTATAACGTGCTGTCGACGACGGCCTCACCGGCTTTTGCTCGCGCTGCCCTCATGATGTCCCCTGAGCCGGGGTGCAGCACCATACGCCTGCCGTTGTGCGGTGGTCGCAATGACTGTGAGGACAAACTCCCTCTGTGATTGAGCCTCGCCAGCAAAGTTTGTGGCGATCTTTTCCCTCGCTTCGGCTCATACACTTCGTCGAGTTCCAGCCAGAACGGGCAGTCTTGGCCTGGGGAGGGGTGCAGTATGCCGTCCTTGTCCAAAGGAATGATGGCGTGCGGCGGTTCCCGCAGAGCTAGGTAGGGCAGCAGATCGGGCGAGGTGTGCAGGGGCCGGATCCAGTGCTCTGGAACTTTGCCTTTTTGAGGGGCGACACTACTCCAAGGCTGATGTTTCGACTGACGGGTTTTAATGTGCAGCCAGCCCGGCTGCGCACTTCGGTGTCTGGACTCCACCAGCAAGAGTACATGCGGGACAATGGTTGCTCCTTGCCGGATTTTGCTCTTATCGTAGTGAGAAGGGGCTTGCGGCAGAGGCGGCGAGGGTTCGCGAAGGGTGAACATTTCCATTGCCGCCGCCAATGAATCGTGCCTGGCTGGTTTGCGCCGCGCTTTTAGCTTTGCCTCCAGTCTCGGTTCCTTTCTGCCGCGCACCGGGCGATGCTCCATGAGCAGGCAGCATCTGGTAGCGTCGCCGCCACCGAAAGGGGTGAGGTTTTCAAGATCTACGGACTGAGCCAGCGTCCTGCCATGGCGAGAGCGAAACGGCGCCCACTGACCTGATCCAATGGCCGATTTTTTTACGAGCCAAGCGCCGGGGTTGCTGCCCGGATCGGCCGCATAGATTTCTCTAGTGCGCAGTACGAAGAAACTGGCGATGTCGAGATGGGGCGCCTGCTTTCCGCCAGCCTGAAGTTTTAGGTTCTTGCCGTAGTCCTCCATGACTCGTTTGCGGCTTTCCACCTGAATGTCCGAGAGCTTTACCCATGGCGGATTGGCGACAATCCGGTCGATCTTGCGTTTGGAGAGCAGGTGTGGGCCTGCCAAATTGACGGCATACCAGGTCCAGACTGAGTTGCCTTCCTCCCTGATAACTTCGGTCAATTCGTCCTGGCAGTTTTTCAATTCGGCTTCCTGGTCTGAGGGCACGATCCCTTGCGGGAGCGACTTTTCCTCGACGGCAGCTTTGACCATTCGCCGCATGTGCTCCGCGAACGAACTATGTTTAACCAGCCAAGTGGGGATGTGAACGCGATTGCCTTTGGGACTCGTCAGAATCATGGCGTTCGTCGTATGCGAGAATAACTGTTCATCGGGAGCTTCCGCCTGTAGCGAATCGCCCAGGAATACTTGCAAAGCCGAAGTGCCCTCGGTGGGTTCTCCCGGCAGGGCGCGCTCCAGGTTAACCAACGCCATTTCGACCGCAACCGGGTGAATGTCCATTCCGTTCACTAACCGGGCTACTACGTCGGCTTTTTGTACCGGGCGCAGATCCCTGAGGTATTTTGCCATGAGGATTCTAAGGGCGGCGTGGTACAAGAAGGTGCCGGACCCGCAAGCGGGATCGAGAGTCCCGATGCCGACGAAATCGTTTTTATGCGCGGCCGCCGCCGCATGCTCCAGCCACTCATCGTCAAGCACTTCTCGCACCATGAAGGCAGCTAACCAATCGGGGGTGTAGAACTCGCCGAACACTTTGCGGTCGGCTTCGTTTACGTAGCGATGGTAGAGCTCCCGGAGCACGTCGACCTTGCGACGGCGCCAGTCGTAGTCGTCTACCCGTTTCCAGACCTCTTGAACCCATTTACGTCCGCGCTCAAAGTCGAGCACCCAACCCGCAAATCCGTCCGAGAGCGCGTCCTGGAGCTCATTCGCTCCTCGGTTCCTTAAGCTGTGGGACACCAGCCGCACGATGACGATGAGGAACGAGTGCGCCAGGAATAACCGTTCCTGCCCGGCGGAGTCGCTCGGCACCATTCCGGAGGTGCGCATCATGTCTAGCCATAGCTTGCGCTTGGTCTCGGTTGCCGCTTGCGCCTTCCCGGGCAATTCTCGGTAGTAATCGTCGAGTTGTTTTTTCAGGTTGGAAAACAGTTCGCCGGGGGACTCCGGTATCCACTCCTTTCCTACTTTGTCCGAGCCCAGCGTTTCGGAGATGAAAGCGGCAAGCGGCTCGCTTTCAGTGCGGAACTCTCGTAAGGGTTCCTTGTTGGAGTCGACGGACGGAGCCAGGTAATAGCGATAGACATGCCAATGAGTTCCGTCGGTGACAATCCCAGTCCAGCCCGCCTCGGTCGGCCACCTCTCGCCTTGAGCCGGCAAGCTTCCGCGTTCATGGTCGATTTCGGAGAGCACATAACGATCCAATTGTCTTTGGATGGGCTCAGCGTCTTGGCGCGCCTGCGGCTTTTCGGGATCCTTCGCTTTCGGATAGCCCTTGCATTCGATAATCACCTTCCGGTTCGGCAAATAAATATCCGCTCGCCCTTGCCCTGTCTGGTACTGCGACTCCACAGTGCCAATGTCCGGAATTGATTGAACAAGCGCTTCAACATCACGCTGCACGTTGCCTTCGATGTGATGGCGGGACCGGTTAGAGAGCAAGCGCTTGGCCGCGTCGATGACCTTGTTGAATTCTACGGTCGGTGGCTCCCGCTGAGACCTGACTTGGCCCTTCCGCTCGCCGGATCTGGTTCGTCTCATTGAGGTGATTACGGAAGGACGATGGCAGCTCGAATAACCGACGGATTGGGGCGGCTCTGGTTTGGTCCAGGAGGGCTGTTATTCCAGCTGGCTTCTAAGGCCGGTTCGGTGGTTTTCCTGTTTCGCTTGGCAGCCGGCACTTCGCCGTGGGTTAGGTCTCCCTTGCGGATATTTCGGCCCTGAGTTGGATTGACGATTTCTCTCTCCGGGTCGCTTCCGGCCGTGCTGACCGAGGGGCCGGCATTGGCGATAGTGGCAGCACGCTTCTCGTCGGTTGATCCATTGGGCATGATTTTTGTCTCTTATCTCTTCGGGGCGACCCTAAGAACACCCCCGTCTTCCGTTTTATAAAACGCTCGGCAAAAATGCCGCAACTATGTCGGTCGGGGACGTTACCGCCGCCCGAAAATATCCTCAATAAAAAAGGTGGGAATTTTAAGCGGAGCCATTTCCGAAGAGGTTGAAACTGAAAGTTTATGAATGGCGATCGAATCGGTAGAGTTTGGAATGTTGGCGGTCGAGCGGGCCCAGGGCGGCTCGCTGCTGGGATTGCATGCGGAACCCGGTTTTGGTTTTTGAAACCCCCTGCTATCGTTATCGTCGACTTGCGGCAGGTTCGAGCCGGATCGATCGCGGCTGGTAAATCCGCTTGGGATTCAAACTTGGATTGACCGTAATTTCTGGCATGATTCGTCTTCTTCGTCGGCTGGCATGGGGTTAAAAAAACAAGTATTAGAGCAATTGCGAGGGCTATTGAGCGGCTCTCGAGTGCTCCATTGCAAAGAGGATTTGGTTTCCTATTCCTTTGACGGAACGGCGGCTTTGAAGCAGTTGCCGGGTTGCGTGGTCTTCACTCGGACCGTCGATGAAATCGCCGAAGTATTGCGCCTGGCAAATCGCCTGCGGATCCCCGTGGTCACTCGCGGGTCCGGAACCGGTTTGAGCGGCGGCAGTGTTCCTGTGCCCGATTGTATCGTGTTGTGCCTGGTCAAAATGACTTCGATTCTGGAAGTCGATCGGAACAACTTAACGCTCCTGACGGAACCCGGGGCGACGACCTTGGCTGTCGCGAAAGCGGCCGAAAAGGCCGGACTGTTCTATCCGCCCGATCCCGGGTCCATGAAGATTTCGACCATCGGCGGCAACGTAGCCGAAAACTCGGGGGGACTGAGAGGTCTCAAGTACGGGGTCACGCGGAACTACGTCATGGGACTGGAGGTCGTCCTGCCCAGCGGGGAGCCGATGTGGTTGGGGAACAAGTGCGTCAAGGACGTGGCCGGCTTTTCGCTCAAGGATTTGTTCGTGGGATCGGAAGGCACTCTCGGGGTGATCAGCAAGATTCTGTTGCGCTTGATACCTCCGCCGGCTGCCAAGCGGACCATGATGGCTACCTTCGATACCATGGAAGGAGCCGCCTCGGTCGTCTCGGCGATTATCGCCGCGAAGATCGTGCCGTGCACTCTGGAATTTCTCGACCGCACGACGGTGCACTGCGTTGAGGAATACGCTCGCATCGGGTTGCCGCTCGACTGCGAAGCCATGCTGTTGATGGAAACCGACGGTCACGCGGCGGTGGTCGAGGAAGAAGCGGTACAGATGGAACGAATTTGCCGGGAAGGGGGGTGCAAAGAAGTGCGAGTGGCCCGCAACCAAGCGGAAGCTCTTCGGCTGGCCGGCGCCCGGCGAACGGCGTTTTCGGCGTTGGCTCGTAGAGCGCCCACGACGATTCTCGAAGACGCGACCGTCCCCCGCAGCGAACTGGCGGCCATGATCGGTTTCGTGGCCGAAGTGGCGCAGCGTTACGGTTTGAAAATCGGCACCTTCGGGCATATGGGGGACGGCAACCTGCACCCGACTTTTTTGACCGACGAACGCGATCAGGAAGAAATGGAGCGGGTGGAACGAGCCTTTCGGGAAATCTTCGACCAGGCCGTTAAACTCGGCGGCACCATCACGGGGGAACACGGGGTGGGGCTGGCCAAGAAATCCTTTTTGCCGGCGTTCGCCGGCGAAACTCAAATGAAAGTCATGCGCGAATTACGCCGGGCGCTGGACCCTCAGGGCATATTGAACCCCGGAAAGATGTTCGAATGAACGGTCGTAACGATTCGCCGCAATCGCCGCTCCTGTCGCTGGATTATTCGGTAGCTCAGCAGTGCATGCACTGCGGTTTGTGCCTGCCGACTTGTCCGACCTACGACGCCACCAAGCTGGAACGCAACAGTCCCCGGGGACGCATCGCGCTGATGCGGTCGATCATGGACGGCGATTTAACTGCCAGCCGGGCTTTCGCCGACGAGATGTATTTCTGTCTGGGATGCCTGGCCTGCATGACGGCCTGTCCGGCCGGCGTGAACTATGCCGAACTCTTCGAGCGCGCCCGGGCCGAAGCGGAAGTTTCCGAGGTCTTGGCTAATCCTTGGCGGCGGTTGCTTCGGGCGCTGACCTTGAAATGGCTGTTCATGGACCATTCGCGCTTGCAGTTGTTGGGGCGGCTGATTCGGTTGTATCAACAACTGGGTATCCAGTCATTGGTGCGGCACTCCGGCTTGTTGGCCTGGTTGCCCCGACGCCTGCGGGAGTTGGAGGCCATGACGCCTGAGATTCGCCCCGCCTTTTCCGACGATTTGATCGAACCGTATCTCCGGCCGGCCAAGGGGACTTCGCAATATCGAGCGGCGCTCCTGACCGGTTGCGCTCAGGACCTGGTTTTCAGCGACGTCAATTTCGATACCCTGGAGGTGTTGCGGCACAACGGCTGCGAGGTTTTCACGCCTCCCCAGCAACCCTGTTGCGGTTCCTTGCACGCCCATAACGGGGAATGGGAAATGGCCAAGGATTTGGCCCGGCGGCAAATCGATTTAATTCCCCCCGAATCGTTCGACGTCATCATCACCAACGCCGCCGGGTGCGGCTCTCATCTGAAACATTATGCGTCCTTGCTGGAAGACGATCCCGGCTATCGGGAAAAGGCCCAGCTCTGGGATAGCAAGGTCAAGGATATACACGAATGGTTGACGGCTCGGGGGTTTCGAACTCCTTCCGCGCCTTTGTCCCCCCCGATGACGGTGACCTATCACGAGGCGTGCCATCTTTGCCACGGCCAGAAAGTCGTGGAACAACCCCGGGAGATTTTAAACGCCATCGGCGGGCTGGAGTTCCGGGAACTCGACGAGAGCGATTGGTGCTGCGGCAGCGCCGGCATCTACAATCTGATCCAACCCGAAATGGCTAACGAGTTGTTGGACCGCAAACTGGACCGGATCCTCGAAACCGGAGCCGACACGATCGCCACGGGGAATCCCGGTTGTTTGCTGCACCTGCAAAACGGGGCGAAACGGCGAGGCCTGAACTGGCAACTGGTGCATCCCGTCACGTTGTTGGCGCGGGCGTACCGCCGTGAATCCGGGGAGGATCGATCGGTGCCTTTACCGGCGCGCGACCGGAGCTGGTACGCCTGACTGGACTCGAACCAGTGACCGACTGCTTAGAAGGCAGTTGCTCTATCCATCTGAGCTACAGGCGCTCCGCCGAAGCCTCAGGTTCGCCGATTCAACGAATTCTGACAATGCCAATCCAAACGAAGAGCTGAAGTTTTTTCGATGCGGCATCCGTCCGGCCGCCGAGACCACGGTAGCGTCTCCCGGGAGCTTCCGGTGATTTGCTGTTTAGTTTTCGGCGATTATTTGTTATTCAAGCGCCCTTCTTAGAGAATCGGAGGCTAGCGGACGCCGTCTGGGGCGGCTTGCGGAATCTCCCTGATCGGGTCGGTACGGGGTCCGGCCGATTTCGGACAAGGGTTAGTTTATGACGAATCAATCGGCGCCTTGGGTGACGTTCCGACCGGAAATTAAAGTTTTGGATTGTACCGTCCGGGACGGTGGTTTGATCAATTCCCATCAGTTCGACGATGGGTTCGTGAAGGCGGTTTACGACACCTGCATTAAATCCGGAATCGACTACATGGAGATGGGGTACAAGGCCTCCAAAAAACTGTTCGCCCGGGACGCGTTCGGCGATTGGAAGTATTGCGACGAGGATCATTTGCGCCGCATCGTGGGGGAGAACGATGCTTCCGTGCGCCTTACGGCTATGGCCGACGCCGAGAAAACGGATTACCGGGAAGATATCTTGCCGTGCGATCAGAGCGTATTGGATTGCATCCGCGTGGCAACCTACGTGCATCAGATTCCGACCGCGGTCGATATGATCAAGGACGCTCACGACAAGGGTTACGAGACGACCTGCAACGTCATGGCGATTTCGACGGTCAGCGACGCGGAGATCGGGCAAATGCTGGAAACGTTGGCTCTGACGCCGGTCGATACCATCGTCGTGGTCGACAGTTACGGCGCTCTCTACTGCGAACAGATCCGTCATCTGGTGACGCAGTATTTGGGAGTGGCCAAGGAGGTCGGCAAGGAAGTCGGAATCCATACCCATAACAATCAGCAACTCGCTTTCGCCAATACGCTGGAAGCGATTATCCAGGGAGTCAACCGGGTCGACGCCACCATGCTGGGATTGGGACGGGGGGCGGGCAATTGCCCCATGGAGTTATTGATCGGTTTTTTGCGGAATCCCAAATTCAAACTGCGCCCCATCCTGGAATTGCTGGAGAATCACCTGATCGGGCTGCGCCGGAAACTGGAGTGGGGGCCGTTAGTGCCTTACGCCATTACCGGATTGTATAATCAACATCCGCGCGCGGCGATGAGGCTTCGTGCCGGCGAGGATAAAAACCGGTTCGCCGCCTTTTACGATACCCGCACCTGAGTGCCTGAGGAAAAAAGAATTCGCCTTCCGTGGCTTGCAAGGGCTAGGATAAGGCGGTTCTGGATGAGCGGAGAATCGCTTCTGGTTCGCAAGAACTTGAAGAGGAAAGTCCGAACTCCGCAGGGTACGATGCCGTGTAACCGAGAGCTTGGCGCCCCTTTCTGCCGCCCGGACTCGAGGATACACACGGGAAAGTCCGCCGCGAGGCGGCTTGACGGATAGCGTCACAGAAAACAAACCGTCCGTTGGATCGGATAAGGGTGAAAAGGCGAGGTAAGAGCTCACCGCTCCGAGAGTAATCGAGGAGGCACGACAAGCCCCGTCGGGAGCAAGATCGAATAGGAAACTCAGGAGTGACCCGCTCCGTCCGCCGGAGCGATCCGGCTAGGGTTTCGGGTAGATCGCGTAGATGAATGATTCTCTCCGCTCTCAGGAGCGCAGACAGAATTCGGCTTACAGCTCATCCGGAACTTTTTCTTCGGCCAATTGGTTCAGGACCTGTTCCAACAATTCCTTGAACTGCCGTTCGGCCGGTTCGCGCCGGTCCCAGGGCGTCCCGGAGCGCAGCGCTTTCAGAAACGGCGCGCAGCGTTTCAGCCTCTGGCGACTCCATTGCGCGGTCAGCCCCAGTTGTTCGGGGGACAGCGAGCGCGTGGCGGGAATCGTCGGGTCGCCGCAAACGTGAGCCTGACGGGAAAAATGACGGAAACAGAGCAGGGAGCGGTCGAGCAGGACGAACGGCAACCTGACGTCGGTATGGGGGCCGATGGAAAGCTCCACGCCGCCGAGACTCAATCGTTTCAGGCGAGTCCGGGCCAAGGCTTCGCCCTTCATCCAGGCGGCGGTCGCGGTGGCTAAACCTCCCCCGAGGGTGAAAATACCGAAGCTCAGGCCGGCGGTCATCAGATCGAGCTTGGCTCCGACCGTCGCCCCGAGAAGCGCCGAAGCGCCGATCGTTTGGTTTTTGGACAGGCCGAGCACGCGCCAGGTCCGGCTGGTGAACAATTGGTCTTGAAGCAACGATTGCGGCGGAAGTTCGACGTTGAAAACGCGGTGTCGAAACAGGCGCCGGATTTTTTTGTGTCCGTTTTTTTCGATCTTTTTCAGCGCCGCCCGGTAGTCTTGGGTCAGTTTGGTTCGGGCTGATTTCTCGTGTTCCGGTCGAGTGATTCTTCGGGTTTCGACGTGAGTCAGGGCTTTTTCGAGCAGCTCGCAGACGACGCCGGCCGTTTGCCGGATTCGAGCGTCCCAGTCTGCCCGGAAGGCTTGGAGCGCTTCGACCAGGTACGGTTCCCAGTCTTGGTTGATGGCTTTCAGGCTTTCGAGCAAGGCCAGGCGTTCGAGGTAGGTCGCTTGGTGGGCGTTGAAGAGGCGAACCAGATTGAAGGATTGGGAGCAGAGATGCTTCCATTGGGCGAGGAAGGAGTCGTTCGCGTGTTTCGGGTTGATGAGCGCCATCCGGGGATTGCCGCACAGCCGTAAAATTTCCATCTCCATTTTGTCGACGCTGTTGGCGGGCCGGCTGCCGTCGACCACGAAGACGGCGCCGCAACCCTGAGCCAGCGGAGCGAGCAATTCGAGGTCGTGCCGCAAGGCCGGTTCGTTGCGGTGAACCTCTCGAAACCGCTTCGCCAATTCGGTCGATTCCGGGTCTTGGCGGCGAAACCAATCGAGCAGGCGGCGGGGATGTTGAAACCCCGGAGTGTCGATGAAAGTGAGGAAGGTCTGGTCGTCGATGCAAAGGGAGTAGCGGCGATTGATTTTGGTTTCTCCGGGAGTGGGACTGACCTTAGCCGAATCGTTTTCGGTCAGGGTGGCGATCACCGAAGTTTTTCCTTCGTTCGGGTGACCGACGAAGGCGAAGACCGGCAAGGATCGGTTCATGGCTTCCCGGAAAACTTCAGGGCGGTCACTGCCAGGTTTTCGCTGCCGAGGAATTGGACCGCTTCCTTCCAAATCTCTTGTTGGCGGCGTTCGACCGGCTCGGTCCGCCTGTCGGCTCCGGGCAACCCGACGAGAAACAGGTAGATTTTCCCGGCGCTCGACTGCGAACGATTAAGTTCCTGCAGCAATTCCAGAAATTCCTGGATGGGAGGCTGGAAGGCTTCCTGGAGGATGGCCAATCGTCGGTAGGAGTTTTGGGTTCGCCACGGGGACAGAGCGCTCCAGAAATCGTCATGGTGCCCAGTGGCTTCGGAAAACGTAATCCAGTCTTCGACGATCCAGTTCGCTTGGCCCCGGATCGCTTCGTCGATTTGAGGCCGGTCGATTCGCCGGGACAGTTCCGCCTCGGCCAGCAGCAGAGCCGGTTGCCGGGCGGCAGTGGGTACGATTTCCGAAACGGGCCGGTCCGGGGACAGGGCGGGTTCGGCAGGGGGTTCGGGTTCGAAAGATTCGGAAAGCGCGTAACGGCTCGTCATGGCGTCCCATAACTGGTCGCATGGGAGCGAATCGAAGGGGAGCCGGCGAAGTCGCCGGTGGAGCGTCAGGAAAAACCAAATCCGCAGTCCGATCCTCGGGATCAAACCCCAGAAGGTCAGGGAAGCGACCAGGAAGGGCCACCACGATGTCAGATTGTCGGATTCCAGTTGCAGGATACCGTCCTTGAGGCGGATGCGGCTTCCTTCGATTTCGTCGAGGGCCGGCGCGAATTCGAACCCGAGGAAAGACCAAGGGGCGGCAAGGTAACCGATGAACCGATGGACGTCGTCGGAGGAGAGATCCAGGGAAGACTGCCAACCGAAGGCTCGATCGCTGACGGTGACCAAGAGCAGGGTGGTTGCGATCGCGGCCAGGTTGAACCAGACGCCGAAACCTTGAGCCATGCCGGCCGTCAAGTTGGAGAGCAAGGCCCGCGAGCGGGTGTTCCGCCACGAGAAAGAATGGAACCAAGCGGTGCCCCCAGGGTGCCCCGGGTCACCGGATCGGGACTGGGAGCGAACGAAAGCGGCGACGCGGTCGAAAGCGAAATTCAGCGAAGAAACGACCAGATTTTCTCGCCAGCGGCGTCCCGTAATTTTTCGGACCGTCAAGGCGCCGAACGCCAATAACAGGATGCTCCATTGGGTCCCGAGCAGGACGAGCAGAAAATGAAAGACATTGACAGGTTCCCGGCCGTCGTAGCGTAACATGACGCCAGCGGCGGAACTTCCGGCGACGAGCGCCAATAGAACCAGCGCGAATCCTAAGAGTTTTTTCCCTTGGCTCAGCAGGGCGCCTGGCCAAGGGGCGAGAGAGGAATCCTTTCGGCGCTCTTCCAGCCAATCGCGAAACGCCCGGTTGCGGTCTCCTGCTTTCGGAGTCGAATCGTCGAGCCCGTGTTCGTCGAGGTAGCGGCGGTAAAACGCCCGTTCTTCCGGCGAGCCCTCCGCTTCCGGGTCGAAAGATTCTCTGAGCGCGTGATCGAAATCGAACCAGTCCTCGATTCGCCAACGTTTGACGGTGCGGTCAAAACGGGCGTCGGACATCACCGGACGGTGGCGTAAAAACGCTGAGGATAAGCCCAGTCCGAGGTCGGTTATCGGGTTCGGTTCAAGACTGGAACCGGAGGTTGTGTTCTTCGTGCATCTCGTCGGGGCAAGGCGCGTTGGTCGGAGCGTCGGCCGCTTTTTTCGACGGGCCAACGAGCTTGTTGGCCAGCAAATAGGCTTCGACTTCTTCGCCGCTGACGTCCGGGAGCATGACGCCGTTGACCAAGACGCACGGGCTGAGCATCTGACCGCTTTTCTCGATCATTTCCTGGCGGTTTTCCGGGTTGTTAATGATGTCCCGGTCGTCGTAGGAAAGGTCGTATTTGCGCATGACGGCCCTTACGCCCTCGCTCCAGCCGCATTGGGGTTTGAGAAAGGCGACAATATCTAAAGATTGACTTGTATCACTCATATCGGTACTTGTCTTGAGAGCAGTCGGCAGTTGACTGACAACGGGTAGATTAATCCTTTATTCGAGATAATCAAGGCGAAATTAGAGGAAGTTGGAGTCAGCGGCGTTTCGGCGTTTGATTCCCGTGAAGTCGCTCCCGCCGGAGTCGCGGCCGCTGTCGTTCGGGAACCCAAACTCGCTGCCATCGTTGCGTCAAATGCCGTAGCGTATCGGGGGGACGGGAGGAGGCGTGACAGGGCTGGCGCCGAGTTTCGAAAATCGGAGGACGTTGCCGTCCGTTTGAAATCCGCTCGCGGCGGGGCTTCGGATAATCGGAGGGAATTCGCCTCATTGCACCTGGCGTGGTCATGGGCTCAGAAAAGATAACGAAGAAAGTTTTTCCGGTTTCGCCCGGTTCGGGGACAAGCGGAAGGGAATGAAGCGTTTAGCTAAATCGGCGCGGGTTGCCCTGTCAAGCGCAGCGCTTGCCGCCGCAGCGTTGCGGCGGCGAGGGGAGGCTGTTGCCTGCGGTTTGCCTGAGGACGTCGCGGCGAGTGCGCGAAGTCGGAGCGAAGAAATCCGAAAGCTAAGCTTCGCCGGCCGACGGTAATGAAGGACGCGGGGCGGGCAGGCGGTCGGGAGAATCCAGCAAGCGATTTCGAATCTTCCGGCGGGACGCGGTGCCGGAGCGGGGTTGGGGAACTGACCCGCCGGGCGGTTTTCCGGAGGATGCGATTGTTGGCGGTTGCCGTCGGCTGCGGTATGGTCTTGTGGTCCCAAGCGGTCGAGTTTCGTTTGCGAGACGCGACCGCCAGCCAATCCGGACTGTCGACCACGGAGGTTCAGGTAGCCGGTTTCGAAGCGGTGCAGGCCTTTCAGTTTACGATCGCTTGGGACGCCGCTCAGTTCGAATTGGTGGAAACCGACGATTATGCGTTGGCGAATTTCGACGCGAGCAACACCGGAGTTTTTCCGGGTCGGGGACAACTGACCGTGGCTTGGGATTCGATTCATCCGGAAGGAGCGGATCTGGCGGACGGAGCGACTTTGTTATCGCTGGTGCTTCGCGGCGTCGGAGAGGACGGCGTGTCTTCGTCGATTCGATTTCGGGACGTTCCTACGCCCAAGTTGGTCGTCAGAGATTCCGGGTTCGTGCCGTTCGAATCGCTTTCCGGAGTGTTGCGGATCGGCACTCCTCCTGCGATCGCCGGGATCGTCAACTTCGTGATGTTCGAGGATATTCCTTCGAATCCGATCAAAATCACTCTGACGGACGACGCGACTCCCCCGGAAGATTTGCTGATCAGTTTTTCGTCCGCCAATGAATCGTTGATTTCGCCCGAGGGCATCAAACTGACCGGTACCGGACGGGAACGAGCGCTGACCGTCGTACCTCGAAGTCATCAGTTCGGCATTACGGAATTGGGCATCCGGGTGGAAGATGGTAACGGAGAAGTCACCGAAATCTTTTTCACGGTCAGCGTGCATTCGTTGAACGATCCGCCGAATCCGGTGGACGATTACCATCAGGTGACGGAGGACAGTGACGAGTCGACGATTGCGGTTTTGGAAAACGATTTGATTTTTCCGGATCTCAACGAAGAGCTTTCGATACGTTCGGTTTCGGCCGGAAGCGCCGGCGGGCAAATCAGTCACGATCAGACGAAAGTGTATTACCGGCCGGTTCCTGATTTTTATGGCCGGGAGGAGTTTACTTATCGCGTTACCGACAGCGGCGGGGCGACGGCGGAAGCGAGGGTTAGCGTCGACGTAGCGGCCGTCAACGATCCTCCTACGGCTCGGGACGATCGGCTCGAAGTGTTGGAAGACAGTTCGGGAAACGAAATCCTTGTACTCGCCAACGACGACAGTTTTCCGGACCGGGGCGAACAATTGACGGTGGGTTTGTTGTCCTCTGGCAATCAGGGCGGAACGCTATCGCTGTTTCAGGGAACGACGGTGGTTTACGCGCCGCTTCCGGATTTTTTCGGGATCGAGGAGTTTCGTTATACCGTGTTGGACGGAAACGGGGGCGAGTCGGGCGCGACGGTGAAAATTACGGTTCATCCGGTCAACGACCCGCCGACGGCGGTAGACGACGAAATCGATTTGAACGAGGACGTCGAAAGCGCGTTGATCGACGTGCTGCAAAACGATCGAATTCATCCGGACGAGGGCGAAACGCTCGCGTTGGTATCGTTGAGCCCACCCCATAGCGGCGGGCAGGTTGCCATCGTTGCAGGCCAGGTGAGATATGTTCCGCTCGCGAATTATTCCGGGATCGATCGATTCGAATACACCATAACCGACGGCAACGGCGGCCTGGCGACCGGGCTGGTCACGGTTCGGTTGAAGGAAGATCAGGGCGACGGCCCTCAGGCTAGGGACGATCGTTTCACGGTAGCGGAAGATTCGCAAGAGTTGACGTTGGCCGTCCTGGAAGACAACGGCAACGGGTGGGATTTCGATCCGGACGGGGACGAATTGATTTTAGTGAGCGTTTCGGAAACCGGATCTCAAGGAGGAAGAATCCGGCTCGACGATTCCCAGCGGGAATTGATCTATCGTCCGGCCGAAAATTTTGTCGGTCTCGAATGGTTTTCCTATGAAGTGTCGGATGGGCAACATACGGCGACGGGATATGTGTTCGTGACGATTTTACCTGGGCCGAACGCGGCTCCTTCGGCGAAAAACGACGACTTCGCCGTCGACGAGGATTCCGGAGAGTATCAGTTGTTTTTGTTGCAGGAAAACGGCCAGGGAGCCGATACGGATCCGGACGGCGACGAAATCTGGATTGCGAGTTTTCCCGCAGCGGGCAGCCAGGGCGGGGCGTTGCGGCTCGCGGCCGATCGCAGGAGCGTATTCTATCGGCCGGCTCCGGAATTTCACGGGATCGAGATCTTCGCATACTCGATTACCGACGGTAAGGCGACGGCTTCGGCAATGGCGTTCGTCCGAGTGAACCCGGTAAACGACTCGCCGGTCGTTTCGGAATTACCCGATCTGGAAGTTTTTCCGCTCCGAGGATGGATTATTTCGTTCACGGTGAGCGACGAAGAAACGCCGGCGGAGGAACTTCAGGTCGCGATCACCGTCGCCGATCCTGCATTGGCCTCCGTAGTCAGCCTGAAACTGGAGGGCGAGGGCAGCGACAGAAATGCCTCGATCGTCTTCGGCGACGCTTATACCGGCCTGGTGCCTTTTGAAATCGTGGTCACCGATCCTGAAGGCGGTCAAGCCCGGGCGTCGTTCAGCGCTTTCGTTCGGGAAGCCGTTACCGGACCGGATGTCTTGACGATCGTCCGGATTGCCGGAGAACTACTGGAAATTACTTGGGAAGGAAGTGGCCGGTTGCACGTTGCCGAATCGGTAACCGGGCCTTTTCGAGGGGTAAGCGGAGCGTCGAGTCCTTTTCGTTTCAGGGCGGCTGAAAGGAGCCGATTCTATCGAGTTATTCCTTGAACGCCATGGGAAAGCACCGTGAATAACCGAGTCTTGATCGTCGTGGGCGATGCATCCGAAACGATGGATACGCTCTATCCTTATTATCGCTTGATCGAAGAAGGATATCAGCCCGTCGTCGCCGCCCCTGAAGTCCGGGTTTACCAGATGGTTTTGCACGAGGTGAAATCCGGTTGGACCATTACCAAGGAATGGGAGGGGTATACCATCAAGGCGGACGTCGCGTTTTCGGACGTGAATCCCCGGGATTATTTGGGGATCTTTTTTAGCGGCGGTCGCGCTCCGGAATATCTGCGGGAAAACGAAGATTTACTGAATATAACCAGAGATTTTTTCGCCCGGAACGCTCCGATAGCCAGCGTCTGCCACGGCGTCGAAATTCCTGCCCGAGCCGGATGCGTCACAGGGCGGCGGATGGCGACGGTTTCCAAGTGCCGGTTCGATTTGGAAGTGTGCGGCGGGGTATTCGTCGACGAGCCTTGCGTTGTCGACGGCAATTTGGTTTCGGGCCGGACTTATCACGATCATGGCCGGTATTTGGGAATCTGGATCAAGCTGCTGAACCAGGAGCGGGACAAAAAGGTTCAGGTATAGTGCCTCTGGTTAGCTTTTCCGCGAAATGGCGCTGAAGAAAGAATCGGGGAATTGTTGATTTCCAAACTCCGAAAGGGCAGCTACTTTCCCCTGTTTCTGCAACGACGCTGCCTCGTCCAAGAGCCCTTGACCGGCGTCATTCGGGAGGCTGGGATTCAGGGCGTAATTCAGGTAACTGTTCCCAAGTGGTTCGTTTTCAAGTAAAGCGTTTGGGCTATCATCGTCGAAAGACTCCCTGCGGCATAGTGCCGATTGCGCGTCATCACTGCCTTAAAGATTAGATAACCTTCTCGCTGCTCCCCCAGTTTCTCGCGGCTTGGATCACCGGTGAACTGAGCGAATTGGAGGAACAGGGAGTCGAGGCCGCCTCGCAGCGGAGAGATGCGAACGGGAACTCTCCCTGGCGGTCGATTTCAACCTGGTTCGGCACTCGGGGGCGCGCAAATTTGTTAGGTTCTGACTTTTGTCAGCATGATCTGAGGTGAACTATTCGACATGCCCGTCGGGATTCGTCCGCTACGAGTGGTTCTGGGGAACCGGAGTTGTCGGTTTCGTTGCGTTTGAAGCTCGATGATCAATTGCATCGATCCCGTAACGGATTTTCTAGATCAATTCGGGCATAAATATGGGAAAATTCCTTTAGATTTGGGGTTTTTTCGTGTTTCGCCGCGGCAATATGTACCCATGTAATTTATATTTTTCTGATTTTTTCTCTTGCGTATGATCATTTTTATCAATATCGTGTGGTCAGGCGTATTGACCGAGTGCCCAATCGTAAATCGCCCCCGGCCATTCTGATTCGTGAATCCTATCGAGAAAACGGTCGAGTTCGTAAGAGAACCCTCGCTAATTTATCCAAACTGTCGGCGTATGCTATTGAGGCTTTGGAGGCGGCATTCCAAGGGGGGACGGTTTTCTCCTTTGATCGACTTCGAGAATCTCTGGAAAGCACCCGTACGTGGCAGCATGGGCACGTAGCGGCAGCACTGGGTTCTTTGCGCCGCTGCGAACTCGAAACACTGATCGCCTCCTAACGAAGCCGAAACCGAGATCTGGTCGCGGCCATGATTGTCGCTCGCCTACTGGATCCTCGATCAAAGTACGCTACGGCTTGCCGGCTGGACCCGCGAACCACGGCCATCAGCTTGGGTGCGGAATTGAACCTCGGCAACGTCACCGAGAACGAGCTGTACGAAGCCATGGATTGGCTGTTGGCACCGCAAACGGCTTTAGAAAAGCGGTTGTCACAACGTCATTTGACGGACGGAGACTTGGTGCTTTACGACGTCAGTTCCATTTGGTTCGAGGGACGAACTTGTCCCTTAGCACGGTATGGTCACTCGCGAGACGGCAAGCGCCATCGGTTGCCATTGGTTTTCGGACTGCTTTGCGATCAAGCAGGTCGACCGATTGCGGTCGAAGCGTTTCCGGGAAATACCGGCGATCCGGCTACCGTGGCTTCGCAGATCACCCAGCTGCGTCAGCGCTTCGGCTTATCACGAGTCGCCCTGGTTGGGGATCGCGGCATGCTCACTGAAGCCCGCATTCAAAAAGACCTCAAGCCCGCCGATATCGATTGGATCAGTGCCCTGAGAAAACCAGCCATCCGCAAACTGACCGATCAGGGCTTGGTGTCCCCGGAATGGTTCGATGACCGCCATTTGGCGACCATCGAGTGCAAAGAGTGGTATCTTGGCGAGCGGTTGATTGTTTGCCGAAATCCATTCTTTGCCGAAGAGTGTCAGCGGAAGCGCGAAGACCTACTGCAAGCGACGGAACAAAGGCTTCGGGTTGTGACCGAGGCTATCCAACGACCGAAACGGGCCTATCGAGGCAAGGAAAGAATTCAGCGACGAGTCGATAAAGTGCTCGATAAACACCGGATGAGAAAACACTTTCTCGTCACGATCGCTGATGATTCCCTGACTTGGCAGCGCCGGGACGAGAACATCCGGAAGGAAGCCGCATTGGACGGGATCTACCTGATTCGCACCAGCCTTCCCGCAACCCAAATCAGCGACGAAAAAACCGTTTAAGCCTACAAGAATTTGAGTTCCGTAGAACGGGCTTTTCGAGGTTTCAAAGCCAGCGATCTACGAATTCGCCCGATTCATCATCGGACGTCCGATAGGGTAAAAGCTCATTTGTTGATCGGCATGCTCGCTTATTATGTCGAACGTCATATGCGGGAATTACTGGCTCCCTTGATCTTCGCCGACGAAGAAAAACCTCAGCGTAAGTCGCCGGTCGATCCTGCTCGCTTCTCGTCCTCCGCCCGGAAAAAAGCGGCGAGCAAGCAAACGACTGAAGGCTTGCCGGTTCAAGATTTTCGAGGCCTGCTTCAGTCCCTCTCCAGTCTAGCCAAACAACAAGTACGAACCAAGATTACTGGCTCCAACTCGTTCAGCATGCTTACGACTCCCACCCCGTTGCAAAACAAAGCTCTGGAGCTTTTGGGAGTGGCCTTGAAAAGCAAGGCCTAATTCGGAATAGCGTAGACAGCAGCTGGAAGCGGTAATTCTTCCCTAAAAACTTCAATTAGACCATATACTGCGGATTTGAACGAATTACCAGTCCTCGCCCCTGCTGGAAAATCCGCCTTAAGGATCGGCCGCTCTATCGGATGCAACGAAAAATACAACATCTGATCCAGGGAAAAACGGTGGAAATTGCTGTAGCCGAGACATTGGCCGGCGACACAGTTCCCCATTGTTGGTTATGACGCCTTGGGTTTCGGTATGTTTTCGGAAAGATAAGCGATCGCCTCTTTGGCCGCATCAATTCCGCTAACCACGGCCCCGTTTACTGAGGGCACGCGCATATATTCACCCGCGAGAAACAACCCACGGCAACCTTGATTTTCAGTTTGTCGCATGTGGGCTATTTTCTTCATCATACCGCCAGGCGCCAGGCAGTTGGCCTCCGGCCAGCGGTAGACTCGGGAGAATAAAAACTGGTTTGGCAAGTGTTATTTGCCACGTTATTTCGGGAAATCGTGCGTTTTTATTTCGCACTATTTCGGACATAAACGCTCTGATCCGGGGGTCGGCTGACCCATAGTGGTGTTCTTTGGCCGTCAACGACTCCCAACTCCCCCCATGGTCTTGCCGTTGGAACTTCCAGCGGATCCCTTGCGCTTTCGACGCCGGCGAAAGTGGCGATCATTCCGCCGCTCAGTTATTTGTAGTGTCATACCAACGCCCAACGACTGAGGCCTCCTGGGGCTAAAGACTGAAACGACCTGCTGTGAAGCCCATGACCCGCTCCCCGAATCCCAACCGAATTTTTTTCCAAGCAGTCTATTTATAAAACCGTTGGCCGTTGAGAATGGGTCGTCACTCCTAGCTGAACCATCCCAAATAACTCCCGGATTAATGTGAAAAAAAATCGCCCGAAATAACGTGGCGAATAACACCAATCGGATCGGGAACCGGCCGCGTCAGGGCCGTTCCCAATAACCCAATCAACGCAACGGTTCCCAGAAACGAGGTTGGAAAAGCTGCGTCGGCTATCTCGTCGAAGAGACCTTGATCGATGTCGTTCGGGAGGCTTGGATTCAAGGTGTCTCGACTGGGAGCATGAAGCGGCCCGCCGGAGCGCCAGGACAATGAATCACTCTCGCAGTCAAGCGTCCGAATCTGCGGGGATCTCGCTTAGCGGATTCAAAAGTTTCGCCCATGCCCGATCGGAGGCGGTGGGATTTTCTTGGGCTCGACGCCACTTGCTTCCATGGAGCATCGGGAGCGGCATCTTAGATTTCGGCTGACCGAACGGTCGTGGAAAATGAAACTGACCCGCAGGGACCGTTACCCCATAACGGGAGGAATAAATATTTCGATGACGTAGCTGTCCGGATCGGTGACGTAGATTTGAATCGCGCCGTCCGGTCGGTGACGCCGCGGAAGAAAGGGGATTTCGTGAGTCCGGAAGTGAGTTTCCCAAGCGTTCAAATCGTCCACCATGAGCGCGAAATGAGTGCCGCGATCCCGAAACCGGACCTCTTGGTTCCTGCCGCCGATCAGATGCAGTTCTTGGTGGACGCCGAGCCGGAACCAGGCGCCGGGAAAGTCGAATGTCGGCCGGGGAATCGGCGTTAGTTTCAGAATGTGGCGATAGAATCGGCTGCTGTTGGCGACATCCTTGACATGGAGCGCGACATGATTGAGTTCTAATAAATTCATTCTCGTCAAACCAACGGCGCCGGCGGCACGTCGAGTTAAAATCAATCGCACTTTATCTCTGTTTCCGGCTAGTCCGTCAAAGATTTATGAGTGAAGCGATTCGTTTTTTCGAGATTGAGGGCTTTTTCCGGGCGGAATTTGCCGTTACGCTCGGAAGTAATTCGTGAGCGATTCGATTCAGGAACTGACGGCGAAATGCGACCGGTTAGAACGTTTGTACCGGGTCAGCAATGTGATTCATTCCTCGTTGGATCCTCATCAGGCTCTGGATCTCATTCTCGGGCAGGCTCTCCAGTTGACCGGGTCCAATTCGGCTTCGGTATCCCTGGTTAATCCTACGACCGGTTACTTGGAATTGGAAGCGGCTTGCGGGTTGCCCTCCAGCTCGGCCGGTCTCAAATTGAGAATCGGTCAAGGCATTACCGGGTGGGTGGCCCGAACCGGTAAACCGGCTCGGGTAGGGAAGGTGAGCGAGGACGGTCGCTATTATCCGCTGCGAGAGGGCGTGCAGTCCGAACTGGCCGTGCCGATGGACATTCGCGGCGAAGTGCGGGGCGTTCTCAACGTCGATTCGGATACGTCGGAGGCTTTCGACGCGGACGATCAGGAGTTGATGGAAGAATTGGCCGTCCAAGCGGCCAAGGTCATTCAAAACACCTGGCTCTATGAACAGTTGCGGTTCAAAGCGCGCATGTTCGAGTCGCTCGCTTCGGTAAATCAGACGATTCAATCCACCGAAAATCTGAACGAGGCTCTCGACGCAGTGACGCGGCAAGCGCGGAACCTGATGTCGGTCAAGCTTTGCTCGTTGTTGCTCTTGGTGACCGACGGAACGGTTCTCGAATTACGCGCTTCGACCGGAATCGATCTGACGTCCCGGGAAAGACCGCGGTTGGAAGTCAGAAACAGCAGTTTCGGCCGGGTGGTCCGCAACCGGCGCTCGGTTCAGGTTCCCGATGTCCAGGCGTCGGGCATCTTCGAGCACACCGCGATCACCGATATTCATGGTCTGGTTTCGTTGTTGAGCGTTCCCTTGAACTACGGCGAGGAATGTATCGGAGTGCTGAACGTTTATACCGATCGGCAGCATAGTTTTTCGGACGAGGAAATCCGGATCCTGACCGCTTTCGCCTCCGCCTCCGCCTCCGCGATCGAAAAGGCGAGGCTCAACGAGCATGTCCGCGGGATCGAGGAAAAGCTGCGTCGCAACGAAAAAATCTCGGCTCTGGGCTTATTGGCCGCGGAGGTCGCTCATGAAATCCGCAATCCGTTGACGGTCATGAAGATGATCTATCACGCCCTGGACTTGAAATTCCCGGAAGGGGACCCCCGGGCCACCGACGCCCGGTTGCTCGGGGAAAAGATGGAGCATCTCAATCGCATTGTGGAGCGAATTCTCGCTTTCGCCCGGCAGATCGATCCTCACTTGGAACTGGTCGCTCTCAATCCACTGCTCGACGATCTGGGATTGCTAACCCGGCACAAGCTGAAAAAGCACGGAATTCGGTTGCACAGTCAATTCGCCGCCGACTTGCCCTTGTTGGAGGCGGATCCGACCAAACTGGAGCAGGCGTTCCTCAATTTGACCCTTAATGCGGTCGAAGCGATGCCCGAGGGGGGCAGACTGACCATTCGTACGAAGAAGCTGGCCGAGCGGCACCGCGATTTGGGATTCGAACAGGTGGCCGTCGAGTTCGAGGATACCGGCTGCGGGATGACCGAAGAAACCATGGCACGGGTTTTCCGTTCGGTGCTGGACGGTACGATGCCTTACGCTCAGGAGGCTACCGAAGCCGGTTTCGGCCTGGCGATCGTGAGCCGCATCGTCGAAGCCCATGCCGGAGCGATCAAGCTGCACAGCAACCTCGGCGCCGGAACGACGTTCACCATCGTGTTGCCGGTCCGGCAGACTTCGTCGCCTCAGCTGAAGGCGGAAAACCGCGATCGCGCCTAGATATAGTGGTTGATGAGCGCCTCGAGCATTTCCTGCCTGCCGCTCTCGTTCGGATCGGGTTGCCCCTTTTCGACGATGTAAGCCTCCAATTCTTCCAACGTGATATCGCCCGATTCGATGCGGGCGCCGATACCTTGATTCCAAGAGCGGTAGCGTCGGTCCACGAATTGCTTGAGCTGTCCGTCGTCCCGGATGGCCGCGGCGATCTTGAGTCCGCGGGCGAAGGCGTCCATCCCCGCGATATGGGCATGAAACAAATCTTCCGGCGTGAAGCTTTCCCGGCGAACCTTGGCGTCGAAATTCACCCCGCCGGGAGCGAGGCCGCCCTGGTCGAGAATGGTGAGCATGCACTGGGTCGTGAGATACAAGTCCGTGGGAAATTGGTCGGTATCCCAGCCGAGCATCAAGTCCCCCGTGTTGGCGTCGATGGAGCCGAGGGCTCCCGCCGCCGCGGCCGCTTCCATCTCGTGATGCATGGTATGGCCGGCCAGCGTGGCGTGATTGGTTTCCACGTTGATTTTGAAATGAGCGAGCAAGTCGAACTGCCGCAGGAAATTCAGGCAAGCCGCCACGTCCGAGTCGTATTGGTGCTTCGTGGGTTCTTTCGGTTTGGGCTCGATGTAAAACTGGCCGCCGAATCCGATCTTATTCTTATAATCCACCGCCAGGTGCAAAAACTTGGCGAGATGTTCGAGTTCGCGTTTCAGATCGGTGTTCAGCAGCGTGGCATAGCCTTCCCGGCCGCCCCAGAAGACGAACCCTTCGCTGTTCAGTTCGTGGGCCACCTCCAAGGCTTTTTTGACCTGAGCCGCCGCCCAGGCGAAAATGTCCGCGTTGCAGCTGGTCGCCGCTCCATGAAGGTACCGGGGATGGTTGAACAGGCAGGCGGTCCCCCAGAGCAGTTTGACCCCGGTCCGGTCCTGCTCCGCTTTCAGAGTTTCCACTACGTCGTCCAGAATCCGGTTGGTCCGCGGCAAATCTTCCGCTTCCGGAGCCACGTCCCGATCGTGGAAAGCGTAAAACTCGATGCCGAGCTTCTCGAAAAACTCGAAGGCGACCCGGACGCGGTTGCGGGCGTTCTCGACCGAATCCGACCCGTCGTCCCATGGCCGAACGGCGGTGCCGGCGCCGAACGGATCCGAAAGCGGATTGCGAAAGGTATGCCAGTAGGCTACCGAGAATCGCAAATGCTCTCTCATCGTCTTTCCTGCCACGATCTCGTCCGCTTGGTAGTGCTTAAACGAAAGTGGGCCTCCCGAGGGGCCTTCGTAACGGATGGTGTCGATGTTCGGGAATGCAGGGTTGCCCATAAAGAATTCGAAGTGAGTGCCCTCGAGTTAGTAAGCAATCCCCGGTTTCGAGTCAAGATGCAATTCCAGGGCCGGGCTCCGGTTCGTAATTCAGGTTGGGGGAGAGCCAGCGTTCGACTTCGCTGCGGCTCAGGCCTTTGCGACGCGCGTAATCGGCGACTTGGTCCCGCTCGATCTTGCCGACGGAGAAGTAGCGGGATTCGGGATGGGAGAAGTGCCAACCGCTGACGCTGCTCGCCGGCCACATGGCGCAGGATTCGGTCAGATTGACTCCGATGGCCGTTTCGACGGAGAGCAATTCCCACAGCAGGCGTTTTTCGGTGTGATCGGGGCAAGCCGGGTAGCCCGGCGCCGGCCTGATGCCCCGGTAGCGTTCCTTGATCAAATCTTCCGGAGTCAGGCTTTCCCCTTCGCCGTAGGTCCATTCCCGGCGCACCCGGGCGTGCATCAATTCGGCCAGGCCTTCGGCCAGCCGGTCGGCGAGGGCCTTGATCATGATCGAATTGTAGTCGTCGTGGTCGGCTTCGTAGCGAGCGCAGAGCGTTTCGACCCCGTGGCCCGCCGTCAAGGCGAAGACTCCCAGATAATCGCGCAGCCCGGTCGAACGGGGCGCCAGAAAATCGGCCAGGGCGTGGTTCGGTTTACCGTCCTGGCGGCGCTGTTGCTGCCGCAGCGAGTGAAAGACGGTTAGAAGATCCTCCCGGGTTTCGTCGCGGTAGACGTGCAAATCGTTGCCGACGCTGTTGGCGGGAAAAAGTCCGTAGACGACGCGGGCCGAAAGCGTCTGTTCTTCGATAATCCGATCGAGCAATTCCCGGGCGTCTCGGAACAGTTCGCTCGCCCGTTCGCCCAGCCGGGCGTCTTGCAGGATGGCCGGATATCGGCCCCGAAGTTCCCAAGCGTGAAAAAAGGGCGACCAGTCGATGTACTCGACGATCGCAGCCAAGGAAATCTCTTCGACGAAGGACCGTCCTGGCTGCCGGGGTTCCGGCGGAACGTAATTCGACCAATCCGGCACGGCGCGGTTTTTATTGGCTTCGTTCAGCGACAGGCTCGGCCGGGTTTTTTTGGTAACGTACTGTTGGCGAATGGTGTTTTGCCGCAACAGGTTCCGCTCGACGAATTCGGTCCGTTTGGCCGGATTGAGCAGGGCGTTGACGGTAGTGACCGCTCGCGAGGCGTCGATGACGTGGACGGTGGGTTGTTGGTAATTGGGGGCGATCTTAACGGAAGTGTGCGCTGGACTGGTCGTGGCTCCGCCGATCAACAGGGGAGTTTGCAACTTCGATCGCTGCATTTCCCGGGCCACGTGCGTCATTTCGTCCAGGGACGGCGTGATCAGGCCGCTCAGTCCGATGATATCGACTTGTTTCTGTTCGGCTTCGCGCAGGATCTTTTCACAGGGAGTCATCACGCCCAGATCGATCACTTGATAGTTGTTGCATCGCAGGACGACGCCGACGATGTTCTTGCCGATATCGTGAACGTCGCCTTTGACGGTGGCCAGTAAGATTTTGCCGATCGAGCGAGGCTCCGAAGCCTGTTTTTCCTGTTCCATGTAGGGCAGTAAATAGGCGACCGCTTTTTTCATGACGCGAGCGCTTTTGACGACTTGGGGCAGGAACATTTTGCCGGCGCCGAACAGGTCGCCGACGATATTCATGCCGTCCATCAATGGGCCTTCGATGATATGCAATGGTCTTTCGTAGTGCGTCCGGGCTTCGGCCACGTCGGCCTCGATATGATCTGCCAGGCCCTTGACCAACGCGTGCTTGAGTCGTTCCGCGACCGGTTGTTGCCGCCATACCGCGGTGGGAGCCTTGCTTCCGGATTGGGTTTGGACGGAATTCGCGAATTCGATTAACCGGTCGGTGGCTTCGCGGCGGCGCATCAACAGCACGTCTTCCACCCGTTCCAGCAGTTCCTTGGGGATTTCTTCGTAGACGGCGAGTTGGCCGGCATTGACGATGCCCATGTCCAGCCCCGCTTGAATCGCGTGATAGAGGAAAGCCGAGTGCATGGCTTCACGTACGGTGTTGTTGCCGCGAAAGGAAAAGGAGATGTTGCTCACTCCGCCACTGACCTTCGCATGGGGCAAGTTTTGCTTGATCCAACGAGTGGCTTCGATGAAGTCCAGCGCGTAGCGATCGTGCTCCTCCATGCCGGTGGCCACCGTCAGGATGTTGGGATCGAAGATAATATCCTGGGGCGGAAAGCCGACGCGCTGAACTAAGAGGCGATAGGACCGGTCGCAAATTTCGATTCGCCGTTCCAGCGAGTCGGCCTGGCCGCGTTCGTCGAAAGCCATCACGATGACGGCGGCACCGTACCGGCGGATTTTTCGCGCCTGCGCCACGAAGACTTCCTCGCCTTCTTTCAGGCTGATGGAATTGACTACTGGCTTGCCCTGAACGCATTTCAAACCGGCTTCCAATACGCTCCAGCGGGAACTGTCGATCATGATCGGCACCCGTGCGATATCCGGTTCGGAGGAGACCAGTTTGAGAAACCGGGTGATCGCGGCTTCCGAATCCAGCATCCCTTCGTCCATGTTGACGTCGATGATCTGGGCGCCGCTGTCGACTTGTTGGCGCGCGACCCGCAAGGCGTCCTCGTAACGGTTTTCGAGAATCATTTTGGCGAAGCGGGGAGAGCCGGTGACGTTGGTTCGTTCGCCAATATTGATAAAGTTGGAAGACGGCGCGATGCGCAGGCTGTCCAAGCCGCTGAGCCGTAACTCCGCCGCCGGAGCGGTGAAGGTTCTGGGCGGGAGGGACCGGACGGCTTCGGCGATGGCCGCAATGTGTTCCGGGGTCGTGCCGCAGCAGCCGCCCACCAGATTGAGCCAACCGTTTTGGGCCCATTCTTCCAGTTGCGGCGCCAAGCTTTCCGGCGTTTCGGGAAAGCCGGTCGGCAGCAGCGGATTGGGCAGGCCCGCGTTGGGATAGCAACTGACCGGCAGGGAAACCGACTGGGCCATTTCCTGGATTAGCGGGCGCAGTTCTACCGGGCCCAAGGCGCAATTCATGCCCACGCTCAGCAACGGCACATGCTCGATCGAAGCGAGAAACGCATCGATGGTCTGGCCGGTGACTCCCCGGTCGCCGCCGGCTTGGATGAAAGTTACCGAGGCCATGATCGGGAGCCGGCGGAAGGATTCCTGGAACAGTTCTTCGATGGCGAAAAAGGCGGCTTTGGCGTTGAGGGTGTCGAAGATGGTTTCGACCAACAACAGGTCCGCCCCTCCGTCCATTAAGCCCCGGGCCTGTTCCTTATAGGCGGCGACCAGATCGTCCCAGGTGACGCCTTGGATTTCGGGGTCGTCGATATGAGTCGAGAGGGAAGCGGTTTTCGTCGTCGGCCCCATGGCTCCGGCGACGAACGGCCGGCGGCCGGGAGTATGTTCCCGGAAGCGTTTGACGGCGGCGCAGGCGGCTTCGGCCCCCGCTTTCGAAATCTCGTAGGCCAACTCTTCCATGCCGTAATCGGCTAGGGAAATAGCCTGGGCGTTGAACGTGTTGGTTTCGATGAGGTCGGCGCCGGCCTCTAGGTATTCGTGATGAATGTCGACGATGTGCTTTGGTTGCGTCAGATTCAGCAGGTCGTTGTTCCCGCTTAAATCCCGGCGCCAATCGGCGAACCGTTCGCCCCGGATGTCCGCTTCGGTCAATCCGAGGCGCTGGATCATCGTCCCCATGGCGCCGTCGATAATCAGGATCCGTTCCTGGAAAAGTTCGGCTAGTTCGGCAGCTGTCGCGGGGGTATCCTTCATGGCCGTGCTGCGTTTTCGGAGGCAGCCAGACTCGTTCGATGACCTGAATCGTCGGATTCTAGAGTCGAACTATAGGGTTTAACGGCGAAAAAACAACCATTGAATCAATAAATCGTGATATAACGATATATTCGTTCGTTATCCGTTTGCCGCCTGGTTTGGGGCGTTTGGGCGACGAGGTTCGCTTCGGCCGCTGTACGGAACGCCGGGGCGGGACGACCGGTTCCGGGATCGAGTTTAACCGTCGTCCTTGCTTTTCGGCGGGGAATGGCGTTGAATCTCCTTCGTGTCGACTCAGGTCATCGCGATTGCCAATCAAAAGGGCGGTGTCGGTAAAACGACGACGACGGTCAATTTAGCGGCCTGTTTGGCGGCCAAGCAACTGCGCACGTTGTTAATCGACGTCGATTCTCAGGCCAATGCGACGAGTGGTTTGGGGGTGGAGAAGACTCCGGGGGGCAGCATTTACCGCCCGGTCTTGGGCGAGGGCGCTTTGGCCGAAAAGATCGTTTCGACCAATTTCGCCGGATTGGACCTGATACCTTCGGAAGTGGACTTGTGTGGCGCGGAAGTCGAGTTGGCCCGAGTCTCGAATTATCTGTTCCGGTTGCGGGAAGCAATGGGCCCCATCGTCCGTTCGGGGCAATATCACGCCATCTTGATCGATTGTCCGCCCTCGATGGCAATCATCACGCTTAACGCCTTCGTCGCGGCGGAATGGTTGCTGGTGCCGTTGCAATGCGAGTATTACGCGTTGGAGGGAGTGGCGACCCTGACGCGGGTGGTCGATCAGTTGAAGGAAGCGGGCAACAACTCCCGGTTGGAGTTGTTGGGGGTGGTGATGACCATGTTCGACGGCCGCACCAGTTTGTCGCATCAGGTCGTCGGTGACGTTCGCAGTTTTTTTCGGGAAAAGATATTCGAAACGGTCATCCCGCGAACCGTCCGCCTGGCCGAAGCTCCCAGTTATGGAAAACCGATCATTCATTACGACCCCTACAGCGCCGGGTCGGCCGCCTATCAGGTATTGGCGGAAGAAGTCGTCGCTCGCTTGAACCGGCACGCCGCAACGAGCAGTTATACGACCACCGAAGGCACGTCCAGTTCGGCCCAGTTGGGGGCCGGCGAAGCGCTCGAACATCGATACTGACGAAACCGGAATGAACGGTCGAATTGTCGCCGGCCGGTTTCGCCGGCGGGGAAGAGGTTGGCTCGCGGTTTTGTTGGGATTGGGATTGACGACGGGCGTTGCTTGCGGGCGAGCCGTCATCCTGTTCGGCACCGGCGACCCCGAAGCCCATACGCTGCCGCCGGAAGGGGATTTGTCGGGCAGCGGTTGGCAGTTCCAAGGGCGTTGGGGGAAGTTTTTGGGCACGGTCGTCGGGCCGCGTCATTTCATTACGGCGAAGCATGTTCCGCCGGTAGTCGAGGCCGGATTTCGTTACCGGGGCGAGGAGTATGCCATCCGGGCTTACTACGACTACGGCGAGGCGGATTTGCGCATCTGGGAACTGTGCCGCGAGTTGCCGGCGCCCTATGCGCCGCTTTATCGCTCGGACGACGAAACCGGCAAGCGCTTGGTCGTGTTCGGCCGGGGAACGACCCGTGGGCCGGCGATTTGGTTGCCCACGGATCAGGGCTCGGAATTCCGGGGGTGGCGTCACGGTTATTCCGATTTTCGTTGCCGCTGGGGAGAAAACGTGGTGACGGCGATTATCGGGCATGAGGAGCTTCACGGACCGGAAGCCGATCCGGGGAGCGACGTCCAGTATTTGGTGGTTGATTTCGATCGCGGCGGCGGGTTCAACGAGGCGCATCTTTCTTCCGGCGATTCGGGCGGGGCCGTTTTCATTCGCGACCAGGGGCGGTGGGCTCTGGCCGGCATCAATCAAAGCATCGACGGTCCGTTTAACACCTTACCCTTCGGCAACGGTTTTCATGCTTGCCTGTTCGACGCCCGGGGGTTTTACCTGGAACAGAACCTGTCCCGGGATTGGGTGTTGATAGCCGACGAACCGGACCCCTTGCCGAGCGCCTTTTACGCCATCCGGATTTCTCCCTTGGCCGAGTGGATCGACCGGGTGACGGCCGGCGATCTCGAACCGGATTTAGCGGCGCCCTTTGTGATTTCGGCTCCGGAAGTCAAAGGTCCCTATCGTTGGGAATTCGAGCAGCAAATCGAAACTCCGGGGCAGACCGTTTCGCTCGCTTTGGCCGGGGATCGTCGGTTCTATTATTTATTAGGATGCGGAGCGTATCGCATCGACCAGATTGCGACGCAGGAAGGAAATTTGATTTTGAACTACCGGTTGGAACCTTGAACCGGAACTCGAAGCCGGCGGGGTAAATGGTCCGGGCGGCAAGCGTGCGGTTTTTCGAACGCCGTGAAAAGCCACGTCCGTCTCGCGGGCGCGAATCCCGCCTAACAACTATCGCTCCGGCTGGAAGCCATTGCGGCGGCTCACGGAGGTAATGACGTAACCTGAAGCGCTGCGGTGTAACGGTATTGCCAAGGGCAGTTTAGCGACTACGCGGGCCGGAAGGCGAGTGAATGCCGAGCAGGCTTCGAAAATTTTAATGCGGAAGCCGATTCCCCGGAAACTGGAAGTAGGCCGCAGCCGGGATTCATGGCGAGTGGAGATACCCCACCGAACGATCGGCAATCCGTTTCCGCCGGAGTGTTAGCGCTGGTGCGAGTAGCAGAGGATGACCGAAGGAACAGGATAGGTCTGTAGTGCCGTTGAAACCGGGTAACGCTGGAGTAGGGAAGGGGCCTTGAGTCGCCTGGCATAAGAAGGACGGTTATTGGCGGATGCCTGTCAGGCCACGAAAGTTCGGAGATTCCATACGATGCACCAAGTGCGTTGCCAATCGGCACTCAAGCGTCGCAGTATTTCGACCGGGACGTCGCTCCCCGGATGCGCCCCTCGCGCGTCTTGGTAACCGGGAGGAATCGGGCAATGTCGGCTAGCAAATGCAGCCGGCGAAACCGCTCTGGCTTTTTCCGCCCGATCCGTCGATCTCGCGGGCGACACTGGAACGCTCCGCTCTGCCGTCCGGCTAAAGCCAATCACTGGTCTTGGTATTCGGCGGCATGACGCAGACCATGTCCGACAAAGCCTTGAAACTCGATGCAGGGTTCTGATCCCTCAGGGAATCTCAGCGTCTTCGCTTACCGCCGCGAACCCACCGAACGGTCACCGGCATGAGGTAGTTTCTTGCGTCCATGAAGCCTCAATAACGACAAGAGAGTGAAAAATCAGTCCTATCGTTCCCGCCTCGAAGGCGATCAGGTTTCGTCTCGGCAGTGAGGGAAGAATGACGAAACCTGGCCCAACAGCGGTTGCATTGGATACCGGCGGGTTGCATGAAAAAAACTGATAGCCGCTTCGGGCAGGCCCCGTGTTGCTTGCCCGAACGAAGGCCCGGTAACTGGCTTTTCCCCTTGAAGTTAAAAAAAAGGGGGGAATCGGCAAAACCGATTCCCCCCTAGGATTCGTCAGTCGTTATCGTCCGGAAATTTACCTGGCGATAAAGAACATCTGGTCGCCGCTAGGATCGATGGTGTGGGGCGAAGTGGCTCCCGCTACCGCCTCGAACGGTCCGGAAACCGACATGCCGCTATGCAGGGTTCCGGAATACTCGATCATGACCCGGCCTTCATCGTTCAGCACGGCCGTGATGGGCTGCATCGGAACGATCGGAACGATCTTGCGGATCTCGTCGGGGCGCATGCCGTCGGCGAGTTTCACGATGTCGGCTTCCGAAAGCGGGGTGGCGAAGACGGCGAAGTCGTCGAGATATCCGCCGTGGCTGTTGTTGCCGTTGAGGTCAGATCCCAGCATCAAGCGAGTGAAGTCGTTCCGGTGAGGCAACGTGTTGACCCCTGAATGGAACAATTCGCCGTTGATCCAGATTTCCTTGGTGTCGCCGTCCTTCAGGAACACGAAGTGATTCCACTCGTCCCAGAATATTTCTCCGCCGATCGGTTCGTAATTGCCGGAGTTGATGCGTTGCGTGCCTCCGTCGCAACAGCCGGAAGTGTCGAAATAGACTTGGCCATTGCCCCAGGGAGTATGAGCTTGGGCTCCTCGATTACTGCCACTGGAACTGGTGGACACCGCCCAGAAACTCGATTGATTGCCGATATTTTCGTTCCAGATTTGCCAATAAGCGAAGGAGAACGAATTGAGATCGTGGGGGAGTTGGTTTAACCAGTTCGCCGGTTCGACCCTTGCGGTGCTGCCGTCGTTGCGATTACCGAGGTCCAGCGCTCGGTCACCCGATTTATCGGTACGGCCTTCGCCGTCGGGGGTATAGGTCGCATTTTCGGCGAAGACTGCCCCGGCCGAGCGAACCAAGTCTACCGACTGGGTATCGTCCTCCGTGTCGTCGAAGTCCCAATATACGAGCAAGTCGGAAGTGGCGGCGACGCCGGTAGTGCTCGCAATGGCGTTTTGGGCGTAATCCTTGACGCCGGTGGCACTAACCGTGAAATCGTCTGCCGGTGAGCCAGCCAGCGTCAGCTTGGCGGTGTTGTCGCCGGCGCCTACCAGACTAACTCCGGTCACGGAAGTGCCGGTGATGGTGTAGTTAGACGCGGTTTCCGTGCTGGACTGATCCATTCGTTCGTTGAACAACACCACGACGACATCGCCTCTTTGCGGAGGAAACACGTTGGCAATTCGGGGCGGGGTGTTGTCGTTCATTATGGTAACCGAGGCGGCCGAGCTGGCCTCCTCATGTATTGCAAACGCGGCCGCGCCGATCATCACTCGGTATTGTCTCCCGTTATCGCTGCGGAGCAAGGGTTTGGTGGTGTAGGAATTTCCGGTCGCGCCTGCGATATCCTGAAAGTCCATGCTGCCGACGGGGGCCGTCTGCCATTGGTATGCAATCGAATTGCCGTAGGCGGACTTGGCTTCCGCATCCACGCTAAAGGTGGCTTGGGTGGATTCCGCAATGGAAACGTTCATAGGCTGAGCGTTGATCGTGACCGAAGCGCCGTTGGGATTGAGGTAGACGCCGATCGTACCGCCGGTCAGAGCGGGTGCCGTTCCGTTGGGTGGCGCGGCGGGGTCGTCGAGAGCCTGAGCTGCGGTGATGAAGGTTACGGCATGATTGTCGCCGCCCCCGGCTTCGCGGGACAGGGACTCCATGTAGTAGCGCTCGCCTGCTTCCAAAGCGATGCCGAAGTCGCCGGTGAAATCTTCCCAGATGTCTTCGGCCCAATCCTGATCGAAATCGTAGACTTCGAAGAAGAAATCGGATCTTTTATGGGCTTTCTGATTTTCGTCTCCGGCTTGCCATTGTCGCGCCCCCGCCCAATTGATTTGTTGGGCGATGAGCAGTTTGTTGGCAGGATCGTCGTCCGGGCTGAGGTAAAGAGCCGAGGGATCGTCGCTGTTGGTAAAGAAGACGTAATCGTCGGTAGCGGGAGGCATGAACCAGCCGGTGATCTGGTTGACGTATTGGTCGGCGAAAGCGTTGCCGCCGTTAGCCGGAAATTCCCAGTACGGCTGCAGAGTCGCGCCGTCGGGAAAGTCAGGAAATTCGGCCAGCGTTCTCAGTTCGCCGAACGTTTCGCTCGGAATCCCGTGCGGCCCGATCTCCGGGACCCGGGTGTTGATATTGCGCCAGTATTTGTGAAGGACGACCCCTTCCATCCAGAGGTGCGTGGAGAAGGATAACTCGGTTCCGCCGGCGACGGGGTTGCCTCCCGAGGCGTCCTTCACGTTGTTAACGGTCAGCGTGAGCATGGTGTCGGCGGTTTGCTTGCTGGTCTCCAAGACGACGAGGTTGTCCAACGCCATGCCTGGATCTCCGACCAGCATGGCGGAACTGACGGTGATCCCTCCCGAGAGGGTGTAATTCGCGGCCGTTTCCGCGCTGGCTTTATCCAGCGGCTCGGAGAACGTGATCGTTACCGTTTTGAAATTTCCGCTGCCATGAGCGGAGGTTATGGTGGGCGGTTCGGTGTCGGCATTGACGTTTAGCGTAGCGGCGTTGCTTGTGACTTCTCCTTCCGAATTGATGAGCTTGCAGGCGAACTTAGCTCCGTTGTCGCCTATATCGGCTCGATCGATCATGTAGGTTGAACCGGTCGCGTCTGCGATATCGTTTCCGTTCATTGTCCATTGATAGGTCGGAGGCGGACTGGTATCGCCGGAGGCACTCACCGAGAATTCGACCGGCAATCCGGCGGTAACGGTAACGTCCTCCGGGTGCATTGCGACGGTAGGTTTGGCGGATTCCAGGAATTTGAAGTCATGCCAGACGGCGGTAGCCTCAGAATTAACGTCGTGCGAGGTTACCGCCAAGCCGACGGTTATGAACGTGTCGGGGGCGTCGTAATCAGGGCCGTCCCAATTGCTGTCGTGCCCCATGATGAAGGGAATGTCGGGATTGGCGGTGTCTATCGAGACCATCAATTGCCAACTCGCGCCGTCATCGCTCCAGTAACCGGAAACCAAGCTGCCTAATTTGGCGAGGCGAAAGTGAACGTCGGGATAAGGGGGACTGACGGGCGAAGCTGCCGCCGTCCGTTGGGACCCTCCGTCGCGGACTTTTCGCCACTGAGGCTCGATTATATTTTGGCCGCCTGTACGGGTGGCCATCATCGAGATGTGAGGGTCGCCGCCGTGGGGAATTTCATTCCAGCTTTCTCGCGCCATCAACATCGCTTTGGCCCAGTGGTGCGTTCCTTCCAAGCTCTCAAGTCTTACCGTGGCGTCGAAATTCTCGTCGCCTGATAGAGTGACGTAGTAGAACTGGAATTCGTCCTTGTTTCCCCAAATGTCGGCCCCAGCACCAACAATGGTGACCATGGATCCTTCGACCGTGGTGGAACCTTCGATCGCCGGTTCCCCGACGTCCATATTCTCGAGTTCCGCGCTATAGCCCAATGGGACAGCGATCATGGCCGCCCCGGCCATCAATCCCAACAACTGAAGTTTCTTCATGCTCCTTTTCGGTTGCTTCATTAACAGTTTCCCGAGTTCCGGATCTTGACTTCAGATACGGCGAATTTACTCCTATTCAGCACTAGTGGACAATTCGTTCACTACTCCTTCAAACTCGGGGCGGGGGGTTTTTTACCTGCAACGGAAAGGGAAAGCAACCCTTAAAATGAATTAATTATCGAAAAAAAAACGGAGCAGTCTCGGCACGAATCGGCGAACCCGGGAAATTTCTGTCTTCCGGGGTAGCTGGCTGGTTTCGAATTGAGGCGGCGACGGAGCCGCGGCCGGACAAAGCCGATGATCCGTCAGTCGGGCCTGCGTCGCGAGGATCGGTGCCGGTTTGGAAGTGCCGAGTGGGATCGGTGGAATTTAAAGCCGTTTGATTCCGGAATTCGTTTTAGCATAGTTAGGTTGACCGGGAGAGCGGGCTGTGGCGAGGATAGGATCGTTTGCCTTTCGTCCGGTTAACTGATGGGGTAGGCAAGCTTGGGACGACGCTCCGATAATTCGGCTCAAACCTGGCGTGCTGGGTCGAGAGGGGGGAGCCACTAAACTAATCGATGGGGATGGTTACGGATTTCTCGACAGGCTATGGGAACATCCATCTGGCGAAATTAAAGTTCGCGACCGATCGGCCACGTCGCTAACTCCCGGCTTGTCCGACGCCGCTGATCGTAGGGATGCGGTGGGACCTTATGATTCCGGTGGACGAAGGTTGGCCTGAGATTTGGTTTTTCGCTGTTGCCCAGGCGTGTTTTCGGTAACGGGCGGATAACTTCGACATGGCCTTCATCGAGCGAATGGTGAGCGCGGCAATTTCGTCGGCGAATCCTGCCCGAGCATTCTTGCCCTCAGCGCGAGACGTCTGCAGCCGGGTTCAGGGACCCTTCGCGAAGGTCGCGTGAGTTCGGTCAGGGTATTTGATCGGGGGTGGGGGCTGACGCCCGCCGATCGGGACCGGAGTCAACACGATGTTTTTCTTACGACGCTCCCGAGTGAAATCGCCGGCTTTCAATTTAATCGGGATCGGTTCTTCCGGTAAATGCGATCGCTGGCGGGCGCTCTCGGGGTGCTGACCGGTTCCGGTAGTGGGCGACGTGCCTTCGGGTTTCGCGCCTTAGCCTTTTTCTCGGGACGGTTAGCGAACCGGACAGTTTCGACAAACGGACCGGATAGGTGCCGTTTTGGTGGAACTGTCCTTGGCGGATAGCGTCCCGGGAAACGATGGCTTCCGGGTGGTAAGATTATTTTTCGGGCCGATGGGGCGAGTCGCGCTACAGGTGGGTAACGGATGATCGAATTTTGTCGATCAGCTCCGCAACTTCGCCCGATTCCGCAAGCGGGAAAAGTTGAAATCAGGTATCGCGGTGGCATGATTCCTGCTGCGTAGATCGTGCCAGCTATGAAAACCGGATACTACCGTTCGATTGTCGATCGGGGGTTTCGCGCCTCGATCTTATCGCTGTTTTGCGGCCTGCTCGGAAGCGGAGGACTTTCCTGGTCCGCTGCCGATTTGGCTGAGGGATTGATCTCGCATTGGCCGATGGATGTCGTGATTCAGGGCGAGATAACGCCGGACGTGGTCGGCGGTTATCATCTGCGATTGAGCAATCTGGACGAAACCGATTTGACGGACGGACAGCGCGGCCGGGCTTTTAATTTCAGCGCCTCGAGAGAAGCTTTGCTGTATCGGATCCACGAAGCGGGAGAGGCCTTGCCGGCGAATCAATACGAAGCGTGGACGTTTTGCCTGTGGGCGAAGGTCCGGGGCGTCGGGCAAACCGACCGCCGCCTGTTTTCCGAAGCGTACACCGAACACAGCAATCCCAGATTTTCTCTGGGCACCCACCAGCACGGAGCTTCGGGACAACTGAGCGTCTACGTTCGCAATAACCTGGCCGGTTGGACGACAGTGAGGCATTCGAACACGATATCGGAACCGTTCGACGGCGCATGGCATCACTTGGCGTTCGTTCAAGAATCCGGACAACGGCGGGTTTATGTCGACGGCAAGTTGGAAGGCATCGAGATTCCGTCTCTTCCGGATGACGGCAGCTGGTCGTTGAACGTGACTTCGATCGGCGGTTCCTTGGGGCGGGGAAGCGCCAGTTCCGGTTTCGTGACCGGCGTGCTGGATGAAGCGGCCGTCTGGCGGCGAGCGTTGAGCGAGGCAGAACTTGAAGAAGTCAGGGAAACGGGCATTCCCGAACCCGTCAACGACGGTTTCCAGGCGCCGCTCGAAATCAGTTTTTTCGACGTCGACTTTCCGGCGGTGGTCAAGGGCGACACGGTAACGTTGCGCTGGTACGCCAGCGCCGACGCGACCTTGACCATCGATCCGGGAGTGGGCGATGTGACTGCCCGGTCGTCGTTCGGAGCCGGTAGCGCGACGATGACACTGGAGTCGTCGCGGAGTTTCACTCTGACGGCCGAGCGGGACGACACGATCGTTCAGGCGAAATTGCAGGTAAAAGTTCTGGACGACGTGGCCGACGGTTGGCGCTTGCTCGACAATTTCGAAACTTGGGAACCGAATAACTCCGATCCGTTATGGCGTTGGGAAGGGGATATCAATCGCAACGGTTCCTGGAATTCGGAAGGCGGCGCGGTCGTGGAAGCGAGAAGCGGCAACCAGTATCTGACGTTCCTTACCGACAGCGTGTTGAGTGCGCTCGATTTGAAATCGCTGGCCCTCGGCGAAGGAGAAAAGGCGACCTTGTTTTTTCGGTTGTTCGTGCACCAAGGCTTCGACTGGGGTAGCCGTTCAGGCAGGGAGAATAGTTTATCGGTCGGTCTGACCGATCGGACGATCGTTACCGAAAAGCTCAATACGTTTTCGCCGGAGCGTTTTCACTTTTACCACCAGTTGGACAATATCGGGCCGGAGGTCGAATTCTCGCATTCGATACTCGGATCCAATCTAGCCGTGGCAATCAAAGGCAGGAATTCTTGGCCGGAGATTATCGACGAGTCTTTGTCCGTCGACTCGGGAAACGCCTTCAACGTTTGGCTCGATATCGACAATCGGTCAGCGGGCGACGGCGTTTCGTTCTCCGTTCATTTGCAGCAAATCGGCGAGGAACGCCGAACGCTGGCGATCGATCGTCGCTCGGTTACCGATTTCACTCGGTTGAACGCTCTTTTCATATCCGTCTACGGGGTCGGCCAGACGGCCTCACTCGACGATTTTTATTTGGGAGAATCAGGCGAGTTTCTCGTTACCGTGCCCATCGCTTTGCAGCAGACCGTTTTTTTGCCGGAAGTTCCGGCTTCGGTCGCCCCGGAGATTGTCATCACGCATGACCGGGAGGACTCGGCGGTGACCCTGAGGTTCGACGGAGCGCTTTATCGCAGTTGGAACGTTACGGGTCCTTACGAGCGGCTGACCGGAGCCGTTTCGCCGTTCGTCACGACTTTGACGGACAACCGGGAGGAATCGGCCGTTTTTTTCCTCGCCCGGCCGAATTAGCGTCGCCCTTGCGCTGCCCCTGCGGAGAAGCGAGCGAGAAAAGTCGCTGGTTTCTCGAGCTGTCGATTGCGGCTGAGTGCGGTTTACCATTGGCCGCAGAAGATCGGATGATCCGGTCCGGGGCGTTGGTTCTCGAGCTGAAGGTTACGGCAGTAGACCGTCATGTCGAGCCGGCGCCCGGACTAGGAGTTGGCGAACGATGAATGGAGGGTTGTCGGTTACGCGACCGGGCGTGGATGACCCTGGCCGGGAACGTCGGTCAAACGAAAGTCGTGGCTTTGTTCCCGAACGGTTACTTGAGGGAGGTCGCCTCCTACAAATCTGAGGAATCAATAACGGCGGGCGAACGAAAAAGTCGGTTTTTCCAAATCCGAAGGCAATTGAGTTACGACGATAGCGGCAATCGTGAATAGCGAAAAGTAGCTCCAAACCGGCTACCCCGGGTATCAGTGGTTAGCGTGAAAAAGGCCTGGCTGATTGACCGAGTAGCTTGAGGTCGCTAATCGATAGGGTGTGCGGCCGAGGGGCATCGAAGTTCCGAATCGCAAGCTGAACGAATATGTCCGGCTAGCGGCTTTCGGCGAAACGATTCTAGTGACCGGCCGGGATTAGATCGTGGCGGAACTCATCCCGTTGCGGGAGATCCGGAGTTCGATTCTAGCCGGCGCCTTCTTGGCCGAGGCAGCATGATCCGGAGTGCCGCCGCCGAAACTGGCCCCCACGGTGCCGCCGTTTCAGCCCGTGCCTGTCGTCACGTTTGACGAATGCCTGGCCGATTGGGACAAGAGCGGGAGCGGCCGGTGACCTTCATCGATACGTCCGATGCGCTGGCGCATCTTCTCATCAAGGTCCGCCAGACTCTCGGTTCGCTCTGGGAGGAGACATTGGTTTCCTGCCGTTTGCCGGAATGCATCAGATAGACTCCACCGGCCGTGCCGACTTGCACCAGCCTACGGCGAAGCGGTGCACCAGCCGATTGAGCGTGTCGCGACGTTGGCGCTGTTCTCGGCGGCTGATGCGGGCATTGGAACCCTTTTCCAGCCCCGGTGCGGCACGCACCCTCTAGGGCGGCTGTGTTGGGTGATATCGGAAGTTCCGGAGGTGCCAAGCGTTAAACTTGGGTTGCGACATGGCACGTTTATCGCAGGTGGATTGATACTATCGGTTTCGGATACTCGCCGCCTGCTGCACCGGTCGCTACTCAATGGTAACGGCCCGGAAAAGAGCAAAAGGTAAATTCCAGCGAACCGCTTCGGGGGCAATGGTCGTCCATTGGCCATCCTCTCCGAGCATCTGCAACTCGACGGTCACGGAACCGTCTTCGTTCGAATAATCGGCCCCGGATGCTTTCCGGATATCGAAGGTTTTTCCAAATTCAAACGAAAGCCGAGGTCGTTCAGCCATTCCCACAAGGAAGTTTCGCATTTCGTCATCGGAAGCCGACACAATGGCGGATTCCGTCACCAAAGCTCCATGGCGGATCAACAAAGAGGCAATTTCCAGTTTGTTTTTGTTACTCCTCGACGTGATGTCCAAGGGCGTTTGACCTTTGATGTCCTTGACTTCGATGTCGGCTCCTCGGTTAAGCAGTAAGCTAACCACGTCAACGAATCCCCACAGTGCGGACAGATGAAGAGGCGTTCTGTCATTATCGTTCTTCGCGTTGAAATCGGCTCCCCAGTCAAGCAGCAAGCGAACCATTTCAACGTTTCCTTCCCGTACGGCCAGATGCAGAGGCGTCCAGCCGTCGGTGTACTTGACTTCGATGTCGGCTCCTTGGTCGAGTAGTAGGCGGAGTCCGTTTAAGTTTCCGAGAGTGATAGCCTCTCGAATCTTCAATGGTATTCTGTTTTCATCACGTAATAACCTTATGACATTCGCTGGACTGTTGGATTTAATAGCCAGAAGCAGCGGTGTTCTGCGACTCTTGCCCCTTACATCATGGTCGGCTCCCAGGTACAGCAGCAAGGAAACTATTTCAGCGGAACCTTGGGCTGCGGCCAGATGAAGAGGTGTCTGGCCTTCATCGCTCCTCGCATCGATATCGGCTCCCCGGTCCAGCAGCAAGGAAACCATTTCAGCGGAACCTTGGGCTGCGGCCCAATGAAGTGGTGTCCGGCCTTCATCGCTCCCTGCATCGATATCGGCTCCTCGGTCCAGCAGCAAGGAAACCTTTTCAGCGGAACCATAGGCTACGGCCAGATGAAGTGGTGTCCGGTCTTTATCGTTCCTCGCATCGATATCGGCTCCCCGGTCAAGCAGCAAGCGAAGCACTTCAGCGTGTCCATGAAATGAGGCCAAATGCAGCGGCGTACCTTGGAGGCCTCGTCCGTGGCTGACCATCGCTTCGATATCAGCTCCCCCATCAAGCAGTAAGCGAACCACTTGGAGGTGGTCCAATTTGATATGCCTATATGTCCCTGCTACCAAATGCAGCGGCGTCGCGCCTCTTAAATAGGGGCGGGGCCCAGGGTCGCCTTTCGCATTGCTATCGGCTCCCTGGTCAAGCAGCAAGCGAACCGCTTCAATGTGTCCTTCCCGTGCAGCCAGGTGCAGCGGCGTTAGTTCGTCGTGGTCCTTCCCTTCGATATCGGCTCCCTTTTGAAGCAGTAAGCGAATCGCTTCAACGTGTCCTTCCCGTGCAGCCAGATGCAGCGGCATAAATCCGTCGCGGTCCTTCGTTTCGATATCGGCTCCCTGTTGAAGCAGTAAGCGAATCGATTCAATATTTCCATCCTCTGCGGCTTTATGCAGCCACCCCCCGACCACGGAAACCGTGGATGCTGCAACGGCGACCATCAGTTGGAAGTATCGCACAGCATAATATTTTTTCATGATGAGATCCCAAGTTGAATCTGAATCGCTACGATCGACGTCCCGTCGTGCGCCGGTATTCAGTGAAGTATGCAGAAATATCGCTCAGAGTCAAGACTAATCTCGGTGACCGAAGCACCACTTGTGGGGATTCGTTCGTGATGATTTGCTGCCGTTCGGCACTCCTCCTGTTAGGACTCTACGGTGGCCTTGAGGGCCGCGATTCCTTGGTTACGCCAAGAAGAAGATTGGTAACTGCTTGCGTATGGAGTTGGCATTTTGGGGCCGGAATTGTCCCCATAGTTCACGAATGCCGGTTCTTCCCCGGCAGCATTAGGAGGTCTTCGGCCTAGCGGCCAGGCCTTGGGCGGAAAGGCCCAGAGCCGGATAATATCCCACCCCCGTTTTTTAGCTGTGATGGTCGCATCTCCCGGAGTGACGAAAGCTCGAGCTCCTTCTTTGGCGCGAAAGCAATCGGAAATCTTCATGGAGAGTTTCATTATTCTCGAATCGCTTTCGGCCTGATTGTTGGTAATGGGTATGATTTCATTCTTCGCAAATCGAAAGATGGCCTCTTTTTTATCCGGAGGCTGCCACACCGGATTATGGCCGGGGCGCCTTTTCTGTCTGCTCCGCTCAGGAGCGGAGATCAGCGGATTCGCCGCGTGATACTCCAACGCCAACTTCATTAATATGTCATTGCAGCGTGTGATATGCTACTGCATTAGGTCCGGAACGGAAGGGGGCTTCGATTTCCGTTTTGAGCGGCCCGAGGTTTGGCTCGGAAAAAAGTAGCGTTCCGGCCCCGACTGGAATCGGCGCATTTGGGGGGACTCAACCTCACCTGGCTCGGATGGCCGCTGGCTTTTTCCGCAACAGAGGCTCCTGGCAGCACCCCGTAATTTGATCCGTTAATTTGGGGCAGGGAGGCATGCCGTCGTGAACCATGCGTCCCGGGAGCGATTTGAATTTGGCGTCTTGGGTGGCCGGGATGCGATAGCGAGGCCGGATCAGGGCGCTTGTGACGTGCCGTCATCAAAGACGACCGCCGATGCGAAAACCGGTTTCGTCCCTTGGTTGGTTTCTTTTTCTGGTGCCGCCCGTCGTTCTCGTTCCCGGAGGACTTGCTCGTTCGGATTCGCCATTTGGTGGCCCGTATTCTTGTCCGGGCGGCGACGGACCGCTCTCGGCGTTTGCCTGCCGCCTGGCGCGTCGCAAGCGATGACCGGAGGGACTCCGGTTAGGCGATCAAGTCGTGCAGGACATGGCCGTGAACGTCGGTTAAACGGAAGTCGCGGCTTTGATACCGATAGGTCAATCGAGTGTGGTCGATGCCGAGCAGATGCAAGATGGTGGCGTTGAGATCGTGGATATGCATGGCACCGGGCGTTAAGCGGTCCATGGTCGGTTGCGGGTCCATCGGCGTGCCGTCTTCGTGAGCGATGTTGTAGCCGTAATCGTCGGTGCGCCCGTAAGTGATCCCGGGTTTAATGCCGCCGCCGGCCATCCAGACGGTAAAGCAACGCGGATGATGATCGCGGCCGTAGTTTTCCCGTTTGAGATTGCCTTGGCAATAGGCCGTGCGGCCGAATTCGCCGCCCCAGACGACCAAGGTTTCGTCCAGCATTCCGCGACGCTTGAGATCTTTAATTAACGCGGCGCACCCTTGATCGATATCCCGGCATTGCGATTCGTGCTCTTTGGGCAGATTGCCGTGGGCGTCCCAACCCCGGTGGAAAATCTGGATGTTGCGCACTCCGCGTTCGGCCAGTCGCCGGGCGTTGAGGCAGCAGGCGGCGAACGTCCCCGGCGTGCGGGCGTCTTCGCCGTAGAGTTCGAACGTGGCTTCGCTTTCGTCGGACAGGTCCATCAGTTCCGGTACGGAGGCTTGCATGCGGTAAGCCATCTCGTGTTGTCGGATGCGAGCGAGAATTTCCGGGTCGGCGAAGCGATCGTGTTGCGCTCGATTGAGGGCGGCCAGTGTGTCGAGTTGCGCCCGGCGATTGACTCGATCGATACCTTGGGGGTTGCTGAGGTAGAGGACCGGATCTCCTTCGCTGCGCAACAGGATGCCTTGATGGTCCGAGGGTAAAAATCCGGTGCCCCAGAGGCGATTGAACAGGCTCTGTTCCGGAAAGCGGCTCCGGGCGTGCATGACGACGTAGCCCGGAAGATTTTCGTTGAGGCTGCCTAAACCGTAGCTGATCCACGCTCCCAGGCTGGGGCGGCCTGGGATTTGGCTGCCGGTTTGAATATAGGTAATGGCCGGATCGTGATTGATCGCTTCCGTAAAGGTGGAATGCACGACGCAGAGTTCGTCGGCTACCGTAGCGGTATGCGGCAGCAGTTCGCTGACCCAGACGCCCCGGTCATGGTTTTTATGTAACGTGAATTGGTATTTGCTGGGGGCGAGTGGAAAGCCGCTTTTTTGGTTGGCGGTCATGCCCGTTACTCGCTGGCCTTGCCGAATGTGATCCGGCAACTGTTCGCCGAACGATTCGCTGAGTTTGGGTTTGTAGTCCCAGAGATCGTGATGGCTGGGACCGCCGCTCATGAAAAGGTAGATGACCTGGCGAGCCTTGGCCCGATGGTGGAGCCCGTTCTGGGTCGCTTGCGGCAGTCCTTCTCCCAGTAGGTTCGCCAGCGCCGCCGTTCCCAAACCCAGAGCCGACCGACCGAAAAAATGCCGGCGAGTCATCATCAATTCCGTTTCGTGCCGCAGCCGGTTCAGCTGCCGGTTTCGGATCGCTGTCTGATTCATCTTGGCTAAAGAAATCGGATTTTCAGTACAGGAGGATGGCGGCGTCGCTAGCGAGTACCGTCATCGCCAGTTGCGTCCAGGAGGCCAGTTCGATCGGGCCGGAAACCTGCGTGGCGGTCGCTTCGCCGACGGCGAGCAATTCTTGGGCGGCGGCTTCTCGCTCGCGATAATGCCGTTTCGCCGTCGTCAGCAATTGGCCGCAGGCCTCGTGTTCGTCCGGGTTCGCCGGCCGGCTGGCGATCAGCATGAAGAGCAAATCCAGTCGTCCCGAATCGTCGTTTCGTTCCCGTAACAGGCGGTCGGCGAGCATGCGCCCCATCTCGACTCGCTGCGTTTCGTTCAATAATCCCAGGGATTGCAGGGGAGTGCTGGTTCGGGAGCGGCGCACGCAACTCGATTCTCGGCTGGGAGCGTCGAAAAGCGTCATCATGGGATGGGGACTGGTTCGTTTCCAGTAGGTGTAGATGCTGCGGCGATAAAGGCGCCGTCCCTGATCCTGAACGTATAATTTGGTGTTGCTGGCCGGATGGGATAGCGCCCGCCACATGCCGGATGGTTGATAGGGTTTGATCCCTTCGCCGCCCATGTGGGTGTCCAGCGCGCCGCCGCTCCATAATCCGATATCCCGGAGCGTTTCGGCGGCGAGCCGATGAAACGGCCCTCGGGCGAACAAGCGATTATCGGGGTCGTCGAGGGACTCCCGGAATTGAGCGCTTTGCATGAAAGTCCGGCTTTTGACCATGAGCCGAAGCATGTGTTTCAAGTCCCAACCGCTTTCCCGTAGCTCGATGGCCAACCAGTCTAACAGTTCGGGATGGGTGGGGTACTGGCCCTGCAAGCCGAAATTCTCTGGTGTCCTGACGATCGCCTGGCCGAAGGTGCGTTGCCAAATCCGATTCACCAGCACGCGAGCCACCAAGGGGTGACGATCCGAGATGAGCCATTGGGCCAAGCCGAGGCGATTGAGCGGAGCGTCTTCAGGGAACGGTCCCATCGCCTTGGGAACGCCCGGCGTTAATTCCTCACCGGTAGGACGGTCGTATTCTCCGCGTTCCAGCAATCTGGTTTTCCGGGGTTGATCCAGATCCTGAGCTACCAGGCTGGTGGTCAAAGAACGATTCAGCACGGCATGTTCCCGGAGCAATTCTCGGGCCTGCCGAACCTCTTGGGAAGCGTCGAAAGGTACCAACCGGTCCGCTAACAAATACAGGCGGTCGATCGTCGAATCAGGAAGTTTCTTTTGTTCGGCGACGAAGTCCCAGGGACTCGACAGTCTGATCTCGAGCGCTTGGCCGGGGACGGCGCCGGTCGCTCGCAAGCGAACGTCGTGGGTGCCGGCGGTGAGTTCGAGCGGGACGACTTCGCGATAGCCGGAACGAGCTCGAAGCCGGATCTCGTCGCCCGGCATGCCGTCGACCGTGACGCGAAACACTCGACTGCCGGCCAAGGTGAGCCAGAGAGTCTGGGCCTTTGGCGTTTGCGCCTCGAAGGCGAGCCATACCGATTTTCCGGGTGCGAGCTCCGGCTGGGATTTGAGTTTGCCCGGCAAGCCTTCGGCGGTCTCCCAGGTTTCGAGGCCGATCGGCGAGGCGCCGGAGTCGATTACCGGGCTGATCTTCCATTGGTCCGCTTGCCAGCCGGCGCGGGCGTCGGCGTACTCGATCAGAGCGTCGAGCGGTGCCGCTTCTTCGCCGGTCGCGGTTTCGATCAGTTTGGTTTGGCGAGCGTTCCACTGTTTCCAGGCTTCCCAATCTCCCGGATTGCGGGGAACTTTGACGGTCGGTCCATAGACGTAGGAGTTTCCGTCCAGGGAACGTTCGGAGGTGCTGTTGAAAAAGGCCAGCAGCCGGTAGTACTCGGTTTGAGTGATCGGATCGTATTTATGCGTATGGCACCGGGCGCAGGTCAGGGTCAGGCCTAAAAATACCGTTCCCAAGGTTTCGGTCCGGTCGAAATTGTTCTTCGCTTGAAATTCCAGTGGGATGGCTCCGCCTTCGGCAGTGGTCGGATTCATGCGTACGTATCCGGTGGCCAGGCGTTGTTCCAGGGTCGGATCGGGCAGCAGGTCGCCGGCGAGTTGCCAAACGATGAAGCGGTCCAAGGGGAGGTTGTCGTTGAAGGCCCGAACGACCCAATCCCGGTAGGGGAAAATGCCTCGCCGATTATCCAGGTGCAGGCCATGGGTGTCGCCGTAACGGACGGCGTCCAGCCAGAATCGCGCTTGATGTTCTCCGTAACGGGGACTGGAGAGCAACGATTCGATCCAGCGGTCGTAGGCGTCCGGCGCCGGGTCTTCGACGAACTCAGTAACGCGGTCGGGTTCCGGCGGCAATCCGGTAAGGATGAGCGAGGAGCGGCGGGCCAAGGTGGCCCGGTCGGCTACCGGCGCGAAATCCGTTCCGGCGCGCTGCAGGCCTTCGGCGATGAAGGCGTCGATGCTTCCGGAAACGTCATCCCGCACCGGAGGCGAGGTTTTCCGGGGCGGAACCAAGGCCCAGTGCTGGGCGTACTTCCCGCCGTACAGCACCCATTTCGAAAGCAGTTCGCGCTGAGCCGGAGTCAATTGCTTTTCGGCCTCGGCCGGGGGCATGGGATCCTCGGCGTCATGGATGCGTTTCAGGATCTCGCTGTCCGCCGGCGAGTTCGGATCGATGGCCGAATAGCCGCCGCGGTCGCTCGTGGCGCCTTGGTAGGAATCCAGCCGCAAAAAATCCTGCCGCTTGGCGTCGGGGCCGTGGCAGACAAAACAATTGTTGGAAAGAATGGGCAGAATATCCCGGGCGAAATTGACGTCCTTGATGTCCGTATCGGCCCGGCAAAACAAGGCGCCCCCGGCGACGGCCGCCAAGAATCCCGCTTCGATCCGGCGCCAGAGGCCGAACCCGTTGAATCTCTGACTTGCGGTGTTCATGCTGAGGTCGGGGTTTCGAAAGGATCCCGGTATCAATGATCCGGAGCGATCCTAACGATTAATCGCTCGCCTGAAAATCGAATAAAAATCTTTCGGTCGGCCTCCGTTCCAGTGCGGAGAAGTGGCTGTCCGGCATGGATTCGAACCATGACTAAAGCCTCCAAAGGGCCTTGTGCTACCGTTACACCACCGGACAGTACGGCTGAGAGGTTACTTCTTCCCAAGGAACTTGCCAAGGAAAGACTAACCCGAATCGCCGGCCGGAGCGATATTTTTTTGCACTTGTTCGGTAATTTCCACCGCTAGGTCCAAGGCTCGTTTTCCCGATTCTCCGGATACGACCGGACGGCCTCGGGCTTGAACGCATTCGATGAAACTTTCCAATTCGAGTTTAAGCGGCTGGGATTTGCAGATCGGCACCGGTTCCCGGACGATCGTGCGGCCGGCGAATTCGCCGACGACGGTGGTCTGATTGCGGCAGGCGGCCCACAGCCGACGAAGGAGGGAGGATTTGCGTTCGTCCTGCCGCGCCAAGCGGCAGATGTAACCTTCCTGCTTCCGATAATCCAGCGAGACGTAACTGGATGATTCGCCGTCGCTGAAAACCCGGATTTTGCGCAACCGGTCGGGACTGACCCGACTGGCGGTCAGATTGGCGATGCAGCCGTTGGCGAATCGGATTCGGGCGTTGGCGATGTCTTCGGAATCGCTCAAAACGGAAACGCCGACTCCCTCGACGGAGACGGCCGGCGATGGGACGAATGCGAGCACGATATCCAAATCGTGAATCATTAAATCCAATACGACTCCGATGTCGGTGCTGCGTTTCGGAAAAGGCGAGAGCCGATGTACTTCGATGAAGCGGGGCCGGGCGGCGATAGTTTGCAGATAGCGGAAAACCGGATTGAATCGTTCGACATGACCTACTTGAAGCACGGCGTTCCGGCTGCGGCCGAGGGCGACCAGTTCGGCGGCTTGGGCCGAGGTCTGAGTCATCGGCTTTTCGATCAGCACATGTTTCCCCAATTCCAGGAGCCGCTTGGCCAACTCGAAATGGGTCAGGGTAGGGGTGACCACGCTGAGGGCGTCGGAAGCGGCGGCCAATTCCTCGAGCGTTCGCATCGCGGGAATGCGGTAGCGTCTCGCCAATTCCTGGGCCCTTGATGCGTCCGAATCATGAAGGCCGGCCAAGGTTATCGAACCGGTTTGAGCTAACTCGGCATAGAGCCGGACATGCTGGCCGCCCAAGGCTCCGACCCCGACGATGCCTACTCTGAGGGGACTGGCCATAGGGCTTCGGTTGTTGCCGAAAGCTTGCGGCCGACCCTCCGGTAATCCGGAAGGGAAGTCTAGCGTCGGCGGAGGACGTTCGGGTCGCCGGCGGACCGGCGCCGGAACAGCTAGCGCATGAGCAGCATATGGCGAGCCTGCTTGACCGAACGGCTGAGTTTGCGTTGGTAGCGAGCGGGCAGATGCGTGTATTTCCGGGGGAGCAGGCGGCCCTGGTCGGTGACGAAGCGCCGCAACAGGGTCACGTTCCGACAGTCGATTTCCTCGAAGGTGAAATCGATCTTCGGTTTGGCCCGCGGCATGCGGTTCAATTGACGGTTGGAATCCTGACGGCGCTTGTCCTTGCCTTTTTTGCGATACATGGCGGTGTGGTGCTACTTAATTTCCCGGTGTAACGTATGGCGTCGGAGAAAGGGATTGTACTTCTTTTTTTCCACCTTCTCGGTCTGCAGTTTTTTGTTCCTGGTCGTCATATACCGGGATGGGGGAGCTCCTTCGGCCTTGGCCTCGGTGCATTCGATGGTGACGATTTCGCGCGGCATGGTTTACTCCTTGTCTTTGAAATTGCTGAGTTTCGGATCGAGATCCTTCAGTTCTTCGAGTTCGGGCACTGTGGTGAACCCGGCGGAATCGATGGAACCCAAGGTGCCCAAGCGTCTTTGCTTCAAGATGCCGTTCCGCTCCAACTGCGTTTGGGCGTCTACCGTATAACGAGTCCAGGGGATGGCTTCCAACCGAGCCTTGGGAATGGTTTTTCCGGTCTCTTCGCAAATGCCGTAGGTTCCTTTTTCGATCCGTTTGAGAGCTTCTTCGATCTCGTAAATGGCGTCTTGGTCCGACGATAGCAAACTTAGGGTGAAATCCCGGTCGAAATTGTCCGTGCCCGAGTCGGCTATGTGTTCGCTGTGGCTTTGGAGGTGCTCGGCCGATTCCTTGGCGAGACCGTCGATTTGATTGACCAGCCGATCGTGCAGTTTGACCAGACTTTTGTAGAATTTTTCCCACTCCGGTTTGATATTAATCTGCGGCAATCCCGGGTTGATCGGTATGGTTTTCGCCGCTTTCGCTTTGCGGTCCGACTTTGATTTGGCGGGTTTGGCAGGTTGGGAAAATCCCAAAATAGCGGCGGTCGTGGAAATCGGTTTCTGGGGGGGCTTGATCTTTTCGGGAGCGGATTTCGCCGCTCGATCTTCCACTGGTTTGGGCGATTCGGCCGTTGCCGGAGGTAATGGTACGGGGGCGGGCTTCGCCTTGATTTTCTTGGGAGCGGGTTTGGTTTTGGGGGCGGTCTTCGCCGGGGCCGTTTTGGCCGGTTGCTCGGCTTTGGCGGCGGCCTTGGTTTTCTTGGGAGCGGGTTTGGTTTTGGGGGCGGCCTTCGCCGGGGCCGTTTTGGCCGGTTGCTCGGCTTTGGCGGCGGCCTTGGTTTTCTTGGGAGCGGGTTTGGTTTTGGGGGCGGCCTTCTCCGGGGTCGTTTTGGCCGGTTGCTTGGCTTTGGCGGCGGCCTTGGTTTTCTTGGGAGCGGGTTTGGTTTTGGGGGCGGCCTTCTCCGGGGCCGTTTTGGCCGGTTGCTTGGCTTTGGCGGCGGCCTTGGTTTTCTTGGGAGCGGGTTTGGTTTTGGGGGCGGCCTTCGCCGGGGCCGTTTTGGCCGGTTGCTCGGCTTTGGCGGCGGCCTTGGTTTTCTTGGGAGCGGGTTTGGTTTTGGGGGCGGTCTTCGCCGGGGCCGTTTTGGCCGGTTGCTTGGCTTTGGCGGCGGCCTTGGTTTTCTTGGGAGCGGGTTTGGTTTTGGGGGCGGCCTTCTCCGGGGCCGTTTTGGCCGGTTGCTTGGCTTTGGCGGCGGCCTTGGTTTTCTTGGGAGCGGGTTTGGTTTTGGGGGCGGCCTTCGCCGGGGCCGTTTTGGCCGGTTGCTCGGCTTTGGCGGCGGCCTTGGTTTTCTTGGGAGCGGGTTTGGTTTTGGGGGCGGCCTTCGCCGGGGCCGTTTTGGCCGGTTGCTCGGCTTTGGCGGCGGCCTTGGTTTTCTTGGGAGCGGGTTTGGTTTTGGGGGCGGCCTTCGCCGGGGCCGTTTTGGCCGGTTGCTCGGCTTTGGCGGCGGCCTTGGTTTTCTTGGGAGCGGGTTTGGTTTTGGGGGCGGGTTTGGTTTTGGGGGCGGCCTTCGCCGGGGCCGTTTTGGCCGGTTGTTTGGCTTTGGGGGCGGCCTTGGTTTTCTTGGGAGCGGGTTTAGGTTTGGGCGCGGCCTTCGCCGGAGCCGTTTTGGCCGGTTGCTTGGCCTTGGCGGCGGCTTTGGTTTTCTTGGGGGCCGGTTTGGTTTTGGGGGCGGCCTTCGTCGGGGCCGTTTTGGCCGGTTGCTTAGCTTTGGCGGCGGCTTTGGTTTTCTTGGGAGCGGGTTTGGTTTTGGGGGCGGCCTTCGCCGGAGCCGTTTTGGCCGGTTGCTTGGCCTTGGCGGCGGCCTTGGTTTTCTTGGGAGCCGGTTTAGGTTTGGGGGCGGCCTTCGCCGGAGCCGTTTTGGCCGGTTGTTTGGCTTTGGCGGCGGCTTTGGTTTTTTTGGAAGCCGGTTTAGGTTTGGGGGCGGCCTTCGCCGGAGCCGTTTTGGCCGATTGCTTGGCTTTGGCGGCGGCCTTGGTTTTCTTGGGAGCCGGTTTAGGTTTGGGAGCGGTCTTTGCCGGGGCCGTTTTGACCAGTTGTTTGGCCTTGGCGGTGGCCTTGGTTTTCTTGGGAGCCGGTTTGGTTTTGGGGGCGGTCTTTGCCGGGGCCGTTTTGGCCGGTTGTTTGGCTTTGGCGGCGGCCTTGGTTTTCTTGGGAGCCGGTTTAGGTTTGGGGGCGGCCTTCGCCGGAGCCGTTTTGGCCGGTTGCTTGGCCTTGGCGGCGGCCTTGGTTTTCTTGGGAGCCGGTTTGGTTTTGGGGGCGGTCTTTGCCGGTGCCGTTTTGGCCGGTTGCTTGGCTTTGGCGGCGGCCTTGGTTTTCTTGGGAGCCGGTTTGGTTTTGGGGGCGGTCTTTGCCGGTGCCGTTTTGGCCGGTTGCTTGGCTTTGGCGGCGGCCTTGGTTTTCTTGGGAGCCGGTTTAGGTTTGGGGGCGGCCTTCGCTGAGGCAGCCTTGACCGGTTTCTTGGCTTTCGAAACGGCGGCCTTCACGCTGGGTTTGGCGGTCGTTTTGGTTTGCTTCGAAACTTTCTTCGATGTGCGCGAGGCCGCTACCCGACGAGCGCTGGCGTTAGCGGTAACGGCCTTGTTGCGCGTCTCGGTTTTCTTGCCAGAGGCTTTCTTCCGGGTTGTCACGCTTCCTGTATGATCCGAACGATTCTGGGCGGCTACACCGCAACGGCAGCCGATTTCACGGCGTCAAAAGCGGGAGAGATTAACAGGAGAAATGCGAAATGCGATAAAAAACGGAAAGAAAAAACCGAAAGCAAACTAGCGGCCGTTCGACGAATCGATCGGTGCGCTTTGAATCATGGCGTAGGCGTTATGATTGTGAATGCTCTCCTGGTTTTCGGCTTCGACCCGGTACCAGGCGATCCGTTGATCCCGACGCAATCGTTCGACGACGTTTCTCGCCAAGTCCTCCACGAAGACGGGGTGGTCGTAGGCCAATTCGGTCACGAGCTTTTCGTCCGGCCGCTTGAGCAGGGAGTAGAGTTCGCTGCTGGCCGAATCTTCGGCGATGTCGATCAGGCATTGGATCCAAACGGTGCGGTGAAACCGGACTCGCACCGATACCTGTCCCCGCTGATTGTGGGCTCCATATTCGCTGATCGATTTCGAACAGGGGCAGAGGGTGTTGACCGGGATGCGGACGGTCAAAGTCGTCGTCGTGTGATCTTCGGTTTGGTCGGCCTGGATCGAAACTTGATAGTTCATGGGGCCGTAGAGCTCCGTGACGGGGGAACTCTTGAGTCGAAAAAAAGGAAAGTCTACTTCCAAGAAGGCTCGGGTGGACCGCAACCGGCTTCGCATGGTTTTCAGGATTCCCTCCATTCGCTCGGAGCCGAACAGACGATTATGGTCGTTGAGCACTTCGATGAATCGGCTCATGTGCGTCCCCCGAAGTTCGGGTGACAGATTGACGAACATCCCGAGTTTGCCGACGGTTTCTTGAATGTGTTGGTCCCGGTCGTGCACCCGAATCGGCATTTCCAAATCCCGGATGCCGACTCGGTCGATGGCGATACCTCGGCCCTCAGGTTGATTTTGGAGATCGTCCAACTCGGGGGCGGCCGATGCCATGGTACGCTTGGAACCGGTGATCGAAGACATCGCGGCCACCTTACAACGAACCACCGGCGAATCAAGGCGAATTCAAAGTCCCGTCCGTCATTTGGCGACGCCTCCGGCCGTCTTGAGGTTTTCCACGCGTTTGATTCCTTGATTTCGATTTACGGTAAAGTTTCCCGACCGCAATGATTACCCTGACGGTCTGGGCGGTAACCGGCCATCGAGTTTGCCGACTGTCACCCGAGGTAGGTCCCCGGAAGCCGGGAACCGATCCTGGCGGCATCGAACCCTGTGATCAGCGTGAACTCTGTTGAGACCGTATCGGTGTTATCGGCGCTGCGGCTCAAGGTAGCTTGCGGTCGTTGGGAACGGTAGCCGTCGCCGGATCCTGCCGTTTGAATCCCGTCCGGGGTTGATCCCGGATTATCGAACGGCAGAGCGGCAAGCCCGTTGAATCGAGGCCGGGCATTTGGTTGCCGTTCATTAAACCGTTTTGAGGAAGCGATGGAACGAGCGTCCCCATCCCTGGCGCTGCAGGTTGCGTAGCGAAAACCCGGTCCCGGTTCGACCCGGTCGTCGAAACGTAAGGACTCTCGTGAACCGTCGGCCATATGAAGCTTGAACTGGCGGTCGAGATCAGGCGCCCTTGACAATCCCGGAAGAGCGGTCTTCCTGATTGGGAGAGGCGCCGTGGGCTCGTAAGTCAGCCTTCGTGACGAACGGTTCGCCAACTGAGCCGGTGGTCGGGGCGCTCTCGTTGCAACGGTGAGAGCGAAGGAAGCTCAGTTCTGGCCGGTGACTTGGTTTCGTTCAGAGTGTGGCGCGCCAATCGTTGCAGGTCGGTCCAACGGTCCGAGTCCAGTGCCGGGGCCTGAACGATCCGTCGCAAGCGGCTGCGCCATTCGATCAGGATGCGTTCGATATCGCCTACTTCCAAATAGTCGCCGGTTCGTTTTCGCGCCGCGGCCGGATTGCGATAAAGGTCGGCGATCAAATCCGAGGCGCCGAAGCCGTAGTTGGGCGGAAGGCCGTTCTCTAAATACCCGGGCGCGTTGAAGGAACCGTAAGTCTGCTTGCAAGCCCGAGCCAGAGCGCCGGCCCAACGGGCTTCCTCCGGGCAGAACCGGAATCCGGCATCCAAGTTGGCCAGGTCGAAGATCAACTCCTCCAAGGGATAATTGGCGTCGCCCAAGGCGGCCGTCAGGGCCAGTCCGTCTTCCCGGCCCAGAAAGCTGATGATTCGTCCCCGGTCGGTCGGACAACCGTTCGGGTGAGTCAATTGCAATTCGCGCCAATAGGTCGCGGTAGCGGAAGCCGGGGCGAGGGAGCGGCAGACGGAAGCGTAACGGCAGGTCCGGCAAAGAGCCGGTCCGACCTTCCGTTTGGTGGGCCGGAACAGCGCGACGCCGTGGCGATCGACCGGCGTCAGCGTCTTGAACCGAGCCAGATCGACCACGGCTCGGCAATTCCTGCCGTCGTGTTCGTAGCGTAAGACGGGAGTCTGCCGGGCGGCCAGGCATGCTTCCAATTGCGGCGCGATTTTTTCTTCCCACCGTTTTCCGGTGACTTGCCGGCCGTTCCAGGCGATCAGGCGGCGCAGGGTTTTGGTCAACAGATAACGCCGGTTCAACAGGCGGTCGGCCAAGTGAATCGAGCGGCCGTAGACGATCCGATTCCGTTCTTTTCCGACCGGCACCAGCCGATCAGTCACGATTTGTTGCAACGCGGGAAGATGAGAAAGAACCGGGATCAACTCGACCGGGCCTTCGCTTTCCGGATCGGTATAGATCGGCACGAGGATTTCGGCGAGGGGAAGTTCCTCTTTGGTTAGGTTCGCTTCCCATTCTCCTTGGCTGTTCCGGTATTCGGTTAATTTACGGCGAATCAAGCGGGCCCGTTCGGGATCGGTCGCCAAGCCACAGGGAGCCTGGGGATGTTCCAACGACGTTTCCACCCCGAGCGGTATGGGATGGGTGGCGAAGAGCCGGTCCTGAACGGCCACCGCGGCGCGATAGGGGGATTCGTTCCGGGCGCAGGCCTGGTTCATGATGTTCAAAAGCGTGTTCCAGTCGATCAGACGACTGCGCTGGAGCGCCAAGGGAAAGGCGTCGCGCATCCGGATCTGATTGGCGCCGACCAGGATGTAGCCGGTGCTGTCGATTCCTCTTCGTCCGGCCCGGCCGAACATTTGCAGGATTTCGTTCGGTTCCAGACGATGATCCCGGAAATCGACTCGGTACGAATCAGCTGCGACAGCGACGCTGCGCAACGAAAAATTGATTCCGGCGGCCAGCCCCATGGTGGCCACGACGAGGCGCAACTGGCCGGCCTTGGCGAGGGGTTCGATGACCCCGGCGCGGGCGGCGTAACCGAGGCCGCTGTGGTGGAAGGCGATCCGGCTGTGCAACATCTTGGCCATGCGTTCGTCGACCAATTGGCGCTGGGCGGGCGTCAATTCCAGGGGCTGGGGGTTGGGCAACTGCGCCGCCAGCTCGGCGGCCAAATTTTCGGCGGCGGCGCGGCGGGGAGAAAAAATCAGGACCGGCCCCAAGTTCTCGGCGAGCGCTTGCGCCATCATGCGAGGCCAGTAGTCGCGGATTTGACGAGGCAACTTGTGGCGGAACCCGGCCAACGAAACCTCCTCCAAGGGGACGGGTCTTTCGTCGTGGTAAACGCTTTCGGCCCGGCGACCGAGATGCCGTAACCAGCCGACGACCGCTTCCGGATTGCCGACGCTGCCGCTCAGCAACAGCAACTGGGTTTCGGGCGGAGCTTGAGCGATCGCCAACTCGTAGTGCAGTCCCCGATCGGAATCGCCGATCATCTGATATTCGTCGATCACCAACAATTGGGGGAAGGGTTCTTCCAGGAGGCGATTGCGTTGCGCTTCCAGCGTGCCCACCACCACCGGCGCCTTCAGGTTTTCGGAAAGATCGCCGGTGGCGATTCCAACATCCCAATCCTTGGCGAGCCACTCCGAGTATTTATCGTTGGCGAGCGCCCGGGTAGGAACGGTGTAGATCGCTTGCCCCCGACGCGACTTCGAGCGCAACCAGAATTCGAAAATCAAGGTTTTACCGGCGCCGGTCGGCGCCTGGACTACGACGTCATGTCCTTGTTTGAGCAACGAGATGGCCCGGTGCTGCCATAAATCCGGCGCCAGCAGCTGGTGGAGTCCCGGTGCTTGGGCGAATGGTCGCTGGAGCCCTGACATCGCTGACGGCGGATTATCGCCGCAAAACCGCGAAGTTTCAACGGCAGACACTCCGGAACGCGGGCAAATGAGTTGTCATTCGCTCGCCGTAGAGGCAGACTGAAGCCGTGCGGATAATGAGACTCTTTGGCCGGAAACGGAACAAGGACGAGCATCGCTATTATCTGTTGCCGGGCATGGGGCGGTCGAATAAACGCAAACGCGCTACCTTCCTGAGGGCCGCGTTGGTCGTGGGACTGGTAATATCCGCCCTCGTCGCTTGGTTCATTTATCATGTCAACAGCGTCGGGATCTGACGGCCGGATAATCTCTGAGATGGGCCCGGTCGGCACACGGGGAGTCCGGCACGCTGTTGGGGATGGGCGCGGGCCGGATACCGCGATAAAGCGAGCTTGATCATGCGGTGGGGCAACGGATTCTTATTGGTGTTTTTTTTGGGGATGGTCGCGTTGCTGACCTGTCTTCGAATTCTCTACCCCAATCTCGGCGCTCGAGCAGACGATTCCTGGTCGAAAAGGGCGAGCTCTTTGAGCGTCGTCTGCAGTCCGGCGGAACGTGCTGTAGTAAGGCAAGTGGCCAACGCTTACGAACTGGAATACGGCGTGCGGATCGATCTGTTGGCCTGGGATTCGAGGAAACGGCGGGACCTCGCGATAGGTTCGGGCGGGATCGAACTGCCGGAAGTCGGAGACGAGGCTGTCAGCCGGTTTACGGTGCCCCTTCCCGTTGCTGCGACGAACGCCGATCCGGGAGCGCTCTGGCGGTTGGCGGTATACTCGAACTCCGAGCATAGTTGCCGGGAAACTCATCGCTTCGTCCGGTATCTGACGGCCCGAGATCGGGGACTGACCTATGTGAGTTCCCCAGGAATTTCGGACCTCCCCGGCGATCTTTGGGTCGAAGATCCGAAGCCCCTCTTGGTGGTCGATCGGGCGAGTTATCCTTTTATCCTTCCGGAATTGAAGCGGTTCGAAACGACGGAAGGCATCCGGTTGCGGCTTTTGGTAGGGCCTCAAGCCTTTATCGACAAAAAAATCGCCGAGGGAGGGGAGTTCGACGCGATCATCGGATTGGAGGAGAGCGGTCAGGAGTCTTCGATTCCGGGATTTTGGTCGGCGCCCGTTCCGGGACGCCAAGTCGTCTGCCTGACCTTGAACGATCGTTCGCAGCAACCTGGAGTTGCCGGAGAATCGCAGCCGACGACGAGATTGGGAATCATCGCGAATTCCAGAATGGCCTTCGCGGATCGAAGGTTTTCAGCCGGTCAGAGCCGGACGTTAGCTCAGGAAATAGGCCGGTCGACGGTCGTCTCCTTGGGTGATCCCGGAAAACTGTTAGGAGCGGTATTAACGGGAGAAGTGGATGTCGGCATGGCGGTCGCCTGGCCGGAAGCGTTGTCCGATTCCCGGCTGAAACTGGAGCCCGTTCCCAACCGGCAGGTCTATGTTGCGTTATCGGTCCGGGAGAGTTCCGATTATCGCCGGGTGTTGGCTCAGCGGCTGTTCGCCAAGCTGTCGCTGAGCGAACCCTGAGCGAAGGTCGGCGACGAGCGTGCCGTTCGTTTCGTTCGGATGGGGGGAGGGCCGAGAACTTCGGACGTTCTTATTCCGGGCTGTCTTCGCCGCCTGCGGATGCCTGTTCCGGATTTTCCGCCAGCGAGTCGAACCTCGGCCAACTCCACCCTTGATTCCACGGGTTAAACGCGCGGCGCCAAAAATTCCGAAACCGTCTTCGGGAGCAAATCGCTGCCGTGGCCGAGCGTCGTGGCGCGAAACCCGGGTTAGTCGATCAAGATGTCTTCCACCAAGGATTTGGCGGAATGCTGAATATCCAGCAGATGTTCCGGGCTGAGGAAACTTTCGGCGTAGATTTTGTAGATATCTTCGGTGCCCGAGGGCCGGGCCGCGAACCAACCGTTTTGGGTCATTAGTTTTAATCCGCCGATGGCGGCACCGTTGCCCGGAGCCTTGGTCCGTTTGTGACGGATCGCTTCTCCCGCCAATTCCTTGACCTTCACCTGCTTCGGGGAAAGATTCTTGAGCCGTTCGCGCTGGGCCAGATTCGCGGGAGCGTCTAGCCGTTCGTAGTAAAAACGACCGAATGCCGCTTCCAAATCACGATAATGAATCGCGGGGTTTTTCTGCGTGGTCGCCAAGATTTCGGCGGCCAGTAAATCCATCACGAAGCCGTCCTTGTCGGTGCACCAGGTCGTGCCGTCGCGGCAGAGAAAATTTGCACCTGCGCTTTCTTCGCCGCCGAAACCGCAGGTGCCGTTGTAGAGTCCGTCGACGAACCATTTGAATCCGACCGGCATCTCCAATATTTTTCGTTCGAGGGAATGCGCGACGCAATCGATCATCGAGCTGGAAACGATCGTCTTGCCCACGAGGGCGCCGGCGTTCCAGTCCGGACGATGGGTGAAGAGGTAATGCACGGCGGCGGAGAGAAAATGATTCGGTTTCATGAGTCCCTCGGGCGTCACGATGCCGTGCCGGTCGAAATCGGGATCGTTGCCGAAGGCGATATCGAACCGTTTTTTGAGCTTGATCAATCCCTTCATGGCGTGGGGAGAGGAACAGTCCATCCGGATTTTCCCGTCGTGATCGGGCGGCATGAAGGCGAACGTCGGGTCCCGGCAGGGATTGACGACGGTCAGGTCTAACCCGTAGCGCTCGGCGATAGGTTCCCAGTAATCCAATCCGGAACCGCCCAACGGATCGACTCCGATTTTCATTCCCGAGGCGCGGATGGCCTTCAGATCCACGATCGAATCCAGTTCCGCGACATAGGGCATCATGAAATCCTTTGCCACCGTGGTATCCGCTTGAAGCGCTCGCTCGAACGGCAGGCGCGAATCGTGGTCCACGCCGCGGGACAATAGCGCTTTGGCTCGATTGGTGATCCAAATGGTCGTGTTCTGGTTGGCCGGGCCGCCGTGGGGCGGATTGTATTTTAGTCCGCCGTCTTCGGGGGGATTATGCGAGGGCGTGAGAATAATGCCGTCGGCCAGCTGTTCCGGATTCGAGCGATTGGTTCTCAGGATGGTCCGGGAAACGACTGGAGTAGGGGTGTAACCGCTACCCGATTGGATCCAGACCGTGACGCCGTTGCCGGCCAAAACTTCGATGACGGTGCGTTGCGCTACCTCCGACAGGGCATGAGTGTCCTTCCCGAGAATCAGGGGGCCGGTGTAGTTCCGGAAGCGGCGGTAATCGACGATCGCTTTGGTGATCGCGATGACATGCGCCTCGTTGAAGGAACCCTTGCTCGAAGTGCCGCGATGGCCGGAAGTGCCGAAACTTATCTGTTGCTCAAGATCGGCCGGGTCCGGTTTCCGATCAAAGTATTCCGCCAGCAATCGGGGCACGTCGAGGGATTGGGGCGAGGAGACAGTCCGGTCGGTTTCGCCTGATTCGCTCATGCCGAAGAGGTTCGGCGTTCTGAAGCGGAGTTCAAGATTTATTCGGCTAGCGGTGAATCGTCCCGGCCCGAAATCAATTGAACGATTCCGGTTTGTGGGGCTATGTTCGGGGTTACCGATTCGCAGAACCCGAGGTGGTTCCATTAACCTTCCGAGTTCGATTCGATTGGTGGCCATCATGAAGAATATATTTTCGATCACGCGAAAGTTCTGCCTCTTTGCGTCGCTGGCGGCGGCACCGGTATTGACCGTTAGCGCCCATGAGGGCCATAGGCCTAATGTCGTCATCGTGATGGCCGACGATCTGGGTATCGGCGACGTTTCCCCGACCAATCCGGATTGTCAGATCAAGACGCCGAACCTGCAGCGGTTGGCCGATGAGGGGATGACTTTTCTCGATGCGCATACGACTAGTTCGGTTTGCACGCCCACGCGGTATGGTTTGTTGACCGGCCGATATAATTGGCGTTCTCGCTTGGCGCGCGGCGTGCTCAACGGCCGCAGCGACCATTTGATACCGGCCGAGCGTTCCACGATCGCTCACCTGTTAAAGAACGCCGGGTACCACACGGCCATGATCGGCAAATGGCATCTGGGCTGGGATTGGCACAAAACCGACGGCAAGATCGATTTTACGCAACCGGTGCTGAACGGACCCAACATCAACGGCTTTGATCAGTATTACGGTCATTGCGGGTCTTTGGACATGCCGCCTTATGTTTGGGTCGATACCGGACAAATCACGGCTCCTCCGGACCGAGAGGAAGGGGTCAATAAAAGACAGCATCCCTACGGTTGGTATCGAAAAGGTCCGATCGGAGCTGATTTCCAGATCGATCAGGTCTTGCCTCATCTCTTCGATAAATCCATCGAGTACATCAAACAGCGTTCGCAGCCGGAGAACTCGAGGACCCCGTTTTTCCTCTATTTGCCCTTGCCGGCGCCTCATACCCCGATCGTGCCGATTTCGCCGTTTCGAGGGATCAGCGGCATTAATCCCTATGCCGATTTCGTCGTGCAGGTCGATTATCACGTCGGTCAACTGCTCGACGCCATCGAGGAGGCCGGACTCAAGCGCAACACCCTATTCGTGTTCACCAGCGACAACGGCTGTTCGCCGGAAGGCAATTTCACCTTGCTTCGGGAACATGGACACGATCCCAGCGCCGGGTATCGAGGCCATAAGGCCGATATCTACGAAGGCGGTCATCGCGTGCCGTTTATCGTCCGTTGGCCCGCACGGGTGAAATCGGGGCAAACCACCCAAGCTTTGACTTGCTTGACCGATATCTATGCTACCTTGGAGGCGATCGTGAATAAGAAACTCGCCTTTCCCGGCGGAGAAGACGGTTACAGTTTGCTTCCGGTGCTCGACGGCGCTCCCTCTACCGGCCGCAAGCTTTTGGTGAGCCATTCGGTAAGCGGTCATTTCGCGGTTCGTCAGGAAAACTGGAAACTCTGTCTTGCCTCCGGAAGCGGAGGCTGGAGCGCTCCGCGGGAGAACGTGGCCCGGCAGCAAGGCTTGCCGAAGATACAGTTGTTCGACTTGGATCAAGACCGCGCCGAGCAAAACAACGTGGCCGAGGAAAATCCGGAAAAAGTCAAAGCGTTGTTGCAGTCGTTGCAGGAATTGGTAGACCGGGGACGAAGCACTCCCGGCCCCCGATTGGCCAACGACCGTCAGATCGAGTTTCTTCCGCAGGGAGTGACGTTGCCCTGAAGGTCGTGGCGGCTTGCCGTGCGGTGAGAAAAACGAGAGTCGGAGAAAGCGGTCCGGTGACGGCTCGAAATCGCCGAATCCGGCAACATCGTGAAGGAAAAAAGGGACGGTATTACCGGAAATCGGTTTGAAGATTCGGGAAAACGCACCTTGGCGGTCGAGAATGCATAGGGGCAAAACGGTGATTTCTCAGAGGATGGATCAGGACGGCAGTGCCAACCTACGGTCAATGCAATCCGGAGCCGATATTATTGTCGGAGAGACAAGGCGTTCTCGAGTCGTCGCTTCGAGACGAAACGCAAATCCTCGGAAGCGGATCAGAAAACTGGAATCGTTAGAATCAGTTTGATGCGCCAGTTACTGTTGCTATTACCGATTGGGTTGATCGGCTGCGTTCGAACGCCCGAAGTTCGGGTTGATCGGCTGCTGTTCGATCCGCCGGCTACGTACGTAGCGACAGTTTCCACTCAAACGGTGGAGCGGTTCGATTGGTTGCGGGATTTCGACGATTCGTCGCTCCGGGCGGTTTTGACCGAATCGCTGAGCAACAATTACAACCTGCAGGTCGCCGCCGCCCGGCTGGAAAGTTCGGACGCCAGCCGCCGGATGGTCCGTTCGGGGTTCGTGCCGACGATTCAGGGAAATCTGACGAACAATCGGCAAAAGAACAACTTCCGCACCTTGCCGATCGACCTCGAACCCCAAATCATCGATTTCTACAATCTCAATGTGGGTGCCGCTTGGGAAGTCGATTTATGGGGGAAGGTCCGTAACCGATATCGGGGGGCCATTGCCGATTGGGAAGCGGCCCAATCCGATTTTCAGGCTTTGCGATTTTCGCTGGGGGCACGTACGGCTCGACTCTGGTTCGACGCGATCCAAGCCGCGTTGCAATTGGAACTGGCCGAATCCAACGTGCAGACTTACGAACAGAATTTGAAAGTCGTCGAGGGCAGTTATCAACGCGGCCTGCCTAACCGGTCATTGGACTTGCGTTTGACTACCGCTAATCTTGAAGCGGCCCGAAGCAGTTTGGCGTTGCGCCAACGTGACCGCGATATCGCCGTTCGCAGCCTGGAAACGCTTTTGGGGCGATATCCTTCCGGCAATTTGAAGGTGGCGGTCGATTTGCCGAATTTGAGTCAGGAGTTGCCGCCTGTCGGATTACCCAGTGAATTGCTGCTTCGCCGTCCGGACTTGCTTGCCGCCGAACGGCGGGTAGCGGCCTCTTTGGAGCGAGTTCGGGTCGCCCAAAAGGATTTGTTGCCGACTTTTAGCTTGAGCGGAGGGACCGGGACGACTACCAGGGAATTTCGGGAGTTGCTGGATCATGAAGCGTTGCTTTGGAATGTGGCCGGAAATCTGGTTCAACCGATATTTCAGGGGGGACGGTTAATCGCCGGTATCAGTTTGGCTAAGGCGAGCCATCGTCAGGCCTTGGCCGCTTACGCCGATGCCGTGCTCAACGCCTTTCTGGAAGTGGAGGTCTTGCTGGTGTCTGAGGGGCATTTGCACGTTGCTTCGGAAGCCGCTCAAAAGGCCGCTTCCGAAGCGGTCGCCGCCCAGGAATTGGCGCAGCAACACTACCAAAACGGGTTGGTGAACATCGTCACGGTATTGGAAGCTCAACGGCGTTCGCTGAACGCCCGAAGCGCCTTGATCGACTCTCGCCATGCCCGTCTCATCAATCGAATCAATCTCTACCTGGCATTAGGGGGAGATTTCGGATATCTGGAATCTGACAACGATGGGGTATCTGATAATGACCCGGTAATTCGAACCGACCCGGTGGAGACAGGATCGGATTGATCAGGCTTGGGGAGCAATACTCGGGATTGAAAATGAGTCCATTAGATCAATTACTCGAGACTTATCGAACCGACGCCCTCAGCGAACGAGAAAGGGGTGCGGCATTCGACAAACCGGTCGCCGCTTGGTTGGTTGAGGATTCTATTCAGCCGCAGCGATTTGAAAGCTTGTTTTAGAATGCCTTAGATATAGTTACATTATCACTGATATGAATAGCGGTATGAATCATTAGTGTTAATTGAAATCGCAGCCGAATATCGTTTTTCAAATTATTGAATGGTTCGCTGCTACCGTTTTGAATCACCGCATGGTATGATTTTACCTGTTTTTCTTCGAACTGTTGATTTGCATCCCCAAGCATGATGAGCTTAATGTTTTGTTGCCTGCTACTGTTGTCGCGACCAGTTATTCAACTGTTTGCCGGGATTCGATTAGGTCCACAACTCGGAAAGCGATTTCTGCATTTCGACACCTTTCTGGTTGGTGCCATTTTACTGGTTTCCTCGGTTACGGCCTCAGGCCAGACAAGGAAATCGTCGTTGGACCGCGCCAAGGAGAACTGGAGCGAATTCATTGCTTCAAGGAGCGAGGACCCGGTGCCGCAATCCGGCGCTGTCATTTGCGTCGGCAGTTCTCACCTGGCTCGGTGGAAAGAAGTGTCCAGCGCTTTAGATCCGCTGAAAGTTTACAACTATGGGATCGGCGGGACCACGATGAAAAACGCCGCCGAGCATTTCGTTTCCAACTTGCTGGTTCCGTTTCAGCCTCGGGCGGTGATCCTTTATGAGGGAAGCAACGATATTGCCCGCGGTGCCGTCCCGCAGGAGGTAATGGCACATTTTCATGATTTCATTGCCCAGCTTCGTCACTCCCTGCCTAACACTCACGTCTACGTGACAAGCGTTATTCCTAGTCCGGGGAAGCGGTTCGAAAAATGGAATCTCATTCAGGAGGCGAATCATCTGCTGAAACTGGAATGCGAGAAAAGAACATGGCTTACTTATGTCGATGCCGTTTCTGGCTTGATCGGTAAAGACGGTCAAATTCGTACCGAATGTTTCATTCCCAACGATGTTCATATGAATGCTAAGGGTTACGCCGTGTGGTCCGAAAGAATTCCGCCGGTAGTTCGTGAGGGAGAATCCTTGAACGCTCCGGCTTTGTGGCTTTATGAACCGGCTGAATTCAAGGAAGTTCCCTATCGCCTCATGAAGCCCATCGATTTCGATGCAACGAGAGCATGGCCATTGATTTTGAGTCTTCACGGAGCTGGCGGACGCGGCAACGACAATCAAAGTAACTTGCGAAATTGGAATGGTCTGCTGGCTCAGGATGAAATGCGGCGAAGGCATCCGGCCTTTGTCTTGGTTCCTCATTCGGAGTACGGTTGGACTGACCCTAATTCTCCTTTAGCCGCAATTCCCGAAATTACCGCCGAGATGATCCGCTCCGAACCCCCGGAGGTGCAACGTTGGCTGAGACGATGGCAAAGTCGAGGCCCGGGCAATCGTCCCGGCAACTTGGATAGAGTTTTTGAATTAATTGATCAAAAATTGGTGAAAGAATTCAACATCGACACCGACCGGGTATACTGTTTGGGCCACTCAATGGGAGGTGAAGGAACCTTTACGGCGATTTATTTACAGCCGGAACGATTTGCTGCCGCTATTCCCACTGCCGGGATCTTTCTACCTTGGAGAGACGTTACGCGTATTCGAGATATTCCTGTCTGGACTTTCCATGGAGATGACGACCCGGTCGCGCCTTATGCGTTTACGGAAAGGGCTTTCGAACGCCTTCAAGCCATTGGCGGCAACATGAAATTCACTACCCTTAAAGGAATTCGCCATGCCGCTGCCATGCCCGCTTTGACCTATCGGGGCGACCCCGAATCTGGAGGAATTACCCGTCGCGCTTCGGAACTCGTCGATCAAACTCCCGATGTCTGGGATTGGCTGTTCCAGCAAAAACGTGTTCTTCCGACTGAGGAAGTGGACCGCTGACGGTTCAACCCCGGCAAGCAAAACGGAAGAGCTTTGAATTCCGGTTGTTTGACTGCGGTTCAGACTGGAATCGTCAGCTTCGCTTATGTTCCGAGAATCAGTCGTGCGTTGCGCCCGAGAATCGTCAGAGTCTTCAGTCCGGCGAAATCAGATGGAGCGACAATGCAGCCATTTCGGATAACGGCTGATACCGTCTTGACGGTTACCCTGTTAAACGCGACAGCAATCTCCTGTTTAGGTGGAAAAGCGCAGCTTGGCAATGGGCAAGGCTGTTACTGGGCGGCATCCCGAGTTTGGCAACCCCGAGAACAGATCTGCGATAGCCTGTAATTCGCGCCTTCCTCTCGGGAAGCCGTCCGTTCGCTTCAGGTTTTACTGCCGCACGCTCAGGAATCAGGATCGTTTTTGAATCGAAACGGCGTCCCGCCCAAAATCTGATCGGAAGTGACGGTGGGGCAGACGTACTTTTCGATATAGGCGATGATTCGATCGTTGCCGCGAAAATGATTAACGTAGGGCCACATCTTCGGATTGTACATGGAATCGGTCATGTCGCGCATCAAGACGACGTTTTTTCCGTTTTGGGCCATTTGGCGGAGTCCGAAGGGCCTGCCGAGCACGCACATATTGGTATGCACCCCGACCATCAGGATATTCTTGATGTTCCGATGCTCCAGGAGATTCCAGATTTCCACGCCGCTGTCGGATATCGCGTCGTGATCGTGGATGACCAGAACGTCGCATTGCCGTTTCCAAGGAGCTCTGGGGTTTCGGCCCATTTCGGCGAGGTATTGAGCCCAAGCGGCATGTTCGACCGGGTCGTCGTCCTCACCGCCGTCTGACTGGTCTATGGGGTAGACGCCTTTTTTTTCAGCAGGGATTTGATGGCACCATTCGCCGATGTCCTTCGGAAGATTGGCGCCTGGGGGAGCGTTCCGGGCGATTTGCCGGGCCGGATGGCCGCGATAGAAATCTACGCAACTGCTCGGGGCATGGATGATCAGCACGCCTTGAGCACGGAGCGTTTCGAGCACCCGATTCATCCGGGGCGCCATTTCGGCGACTCGCATGACGGCATTCTTGCAGTGGTGGAGATCCCACATGTCGCAAACGATGACCGCGGTTTCGCTCGGTTTCCATTGTTGTTGTTCGAGGTGGGCGCGAAATTTCCCCTCGGTTTCGGTGGCCACCTGGTGGCGCAGGGTCAACTGGATGGATTCGCCCTCGGCCAAGGAAGGGTACGAGAGAGTGAAGACCAACGCGAAAAAACCGCCGAAATTCAGAGACGATCGCATGAGCGGAGAATACGACCGGCGATTCGCCCTTGGCAAGCAAATACCCGTTTCGGAGTCCGAGCGACCGCCGTGGAAAACAGGATTTGCCAAAACTCGGTCGTTGGTTTAGCGTGGGCCGATTCTGGCTTTTCTGGACCCTTGGAATTCTTGGGCCAATCAGTCTAATTGCCTCAATGCAAGCGGTTGGAGTTTATCCCGGCAAAAAGGAAGTCGGCATGGTCGGCCATCCTCGACCGATAATTCGGGGGGATGGCGGGGTCCGGGTGCGTACTCTGGAGGTAGGGGTATGCGGCACCGATCGGGAGATCTGTTCTTTTGTCTACGGCGAAGCGCCAAAGGGATACGATTACCTGATTCTGGGTCACGAGTCGTTGGGCGAAGTGGTTGAGGTCGGTGCCGACGTCCGTAATCTGAAGGTGGGCGATCTGGTCGTCCCCTCCGTCAGAAGACCTTGCCTCCGGGAGGAATGTCGGCCCTGCCGCAACGGTTATCAGGATTTCTGTTCTTCCGGAGAGTTTATCGAGCGGGGAATCAAGGGCGAGCACGGGTACATGGCCGAGGAATACATCGAACAGGAGGATTACCTCTACTTGGCTCCTCAGCATTTACGCGACGTCGCCGTGTTGGTCGAACCGCTGACCATCGCCGAGAAGGCGATGGCTCAATTGTGGTTGACGCGTAAAAGATTTCCTTGGGAGCAGGACGATGGGGCCCGACCCCGGGGCGCCGGGATGAAGGCCGTCGTGATCGGAACGGGACCGATAGGAATTTTGGGCGCCATGAAACTGCTCAGCGAAGGATTCGAAACCTACGTGTATTCGCGTTCCCCCAAACCGAATTACAAATCCGAATTGGTCGAATCTCTCGGGGCCGAATACTTTTCGATGAAGCAGGTCACCCTCGAGGAATTTGCCGAGCGGGTAGGGCAGATCGATCTGGTTTACGAGGCCGCGGGCATTTTCAAATCCGCTTGGGATATCTTGAGCGTCATGGGGGAAAACGGCATTTTCATTTTTACCGGCATCCCGGCTCTCGGCGACCTGGTCTCCATCGAAGCCAATCGCCTGATGCGGAACCTCGTTCTGAAGAATCAGTTGATTTACGGAACCGTCAACGCCGACGAATTCGGGTTCCGGGAAGCGTTGACGGATTTGGGGAAGTTTCAGCAGATTTGGCCCGAGGCTCTCCGACGGATAGTCACCGGGAGATACGACGCCGCATCCTACCGCGAATTGCTCTTGGAACCTTCGAAAGGAATCAAGAACGTGATTCGGTTCGCCTAAACGGTCATGCTCCGGTGCCGACGCTGGCCCGCGGGGCCACCACCATTTTCTATTTGGCGAGAGCCCTGACGAACAGCGATTTCCCGATTTCGACGGTCTCCGTATGGGTGGCTTGACCGGTTTCTCCAATGACGAGATCGTCGGCTTTCACGGTCCATTCTTGTCCCGAGAGCGTCGGCGTGGTCTCGACTTGCACCGCTTTCCCGGGGTCACCGGAAATGGTGACGATCATTTGGCTACCGTCCTCGTTCAGACTGACGGTCACGGTTAGGCCGGTAGGGGGATTCGGTTCCGGGTCGACCGTTTTCGCGGTCACAAGAACCGTCGCCTGCCGCGAACGCACGGAGTGGCTCTTCGAGTAAACGACGGCCGAGTAACTGCCGGACATCGTCGGCAATGCCGACTCGACGGTGTAGGTCGTCTCAGTAGCGCCTTCGATATCGTTGCCGTTAAGCTGCCATTGGTAACGGAGGTCGGTCGCTCCGTCGACTTCCACCGAAAGCGATATTTCTCCGCCCTCCATCAATTCGAGATCCTGGGGTTCCGTGACGACGCTCAGGGGGTTGTCGTCGTCCGGGGTTTGAAAGTCTTTCGTCCAGAGGACACCCGAAGGGGCGTCGACCAAAAAGGCTTTGCCGATGGGCAGTACCGGTTCTGTCGGTTGCCAAGCATCGTTTTCATACGTGGCCAATACGGAAAAGGTGCCGTCGGCGGGATCGACGGTTGAGAGAATCAGTCCGTCCAAGGGCGGAAAATCCAGAGTGCTCGAAATCAAACCTTCCAGAGGCAGAATGCTGGAGCGCATCGAAATTCCGGCCGGAATGTAGTTCTCGAGTTTGCCGACCGAGGGCTTGCCGATGCTGTTCCAAGTGAAGGCTTCCGGACTGTTGAACAGCGCCCCTTCACCCGGGGTCAAGGTCATCGCCGATAGACTCCAACTGCTCGTCGCTGCGGAATACCGGTTGGTTTGCCAGGTATCGCCCGTCAGTTTGATGACTTCCAAGCCGTCCGGTTGCCCTTGAATCAGATCGAGGATTCGATTGGAGGAACTGAAATGGGGGTTGGCGATCAGCGAATAACCCTGGGGAATATCGATCGGATGAAAACTGACCCCCACGCCTTGTCCCTGCAGGCTGCCCAAACTCAGGTTCAGGAATCCGACCCAAAAAAGGACTCCCGTTAGTAGCTGCTTCGTTTTCGATTCCATTACTTCGCTGCAATTCGTCTTACTTCTTCCTAACGATTCAGAGAACGATTGTCCAAGAAAAATCTTGGGGCGATCGGTTGGCAAAAGGATTTCCTTTCCTGCGATTAACCGTTAAACCTTTTGGCGATGAGGATGAGCATGCGATGGATCGCGGTCGGTCTGTTGGTGGTGGCCGGTGCGTTTCGGACGACGAGCGAATCGCCCGAATGGTCGCAATTTCGGGGTTCGGACGGGCAGGGGACGTCTCAGGCCGAACGCTTGCCGCGGTCTTGGGGCGAAGGGCAGAACGTGGCCTGGAAAACTCCGATTCACGGCAAGGGATGGTCCTCTCCGGTAGTAGGGGATCAGGATATCTGGCTCACCACGGCGACCGAGGACGGGAAGGAGCTTTCGGGAATTTGCGTCGATTGCGAGACCGGAAAGATCGTCTACGACCGCCTGCTGTTTTCGGTGGAAAATCCTCAGTTCGCCCACAAATTCAACTCTTACGCTTCGCCGACTCCGGTGCTGGACGAGGAACGGGTTTATCTCACTTTCGGCTCTCCCGGCACGGTGTGTTTGGACCGGGCGACCAAGGCGGAGATTTGGAAGCGAACGGATATCGAGTGCAACCACTTCCGGGGCTCCGGTTCCTCGCCGATTCTTCACGGGGATCTGTTGATCATGAATTTCGACGGGAGCGATTACCAGTTCGTGATCGCCTTGGATAAGTACACTGGGCGGACGGTTTGGCGCACCAAGCGTTCCATCGATTTCCGGGATTTGGACCGCAACGGAAAGCCCATGATGGACGGTGATTTTCGCAAGGCCTTTTCCACGCCTCAGATCGCCCGTTTCGATCGAGGGCCCGTATTGGTGAGTTTGGGGTCGAAATGTCTTTACGGCTACGATCCGTTGAGCGGCCGCGAACTCTGGCGAGTCGAGTCCCGAGTCAGCCATTCGGGCAGCACCCGTCCGACCGTCGGAAAGGACCGGATCTATTACGCCACGGGTTTTCCGAAAGGTCAGTTATGGTGCGTCAATCCCGGTGGGGCGGGGGACGTGACCGCTACCCATGTGCTCTGGCAAATGAAGCGGAGCGTATCCAATAAACCGTCCATGATTCTTACCGATTCGTTGCTGTTTATGATCCACGACGGCGGCGTGGCCTCCTGCATGGACGCCGGCACCGGCCAGGTCTATTGGCAGGAACGCATCGGAGGCAATTATTCCGCGTCGCCGCTGTTGCATGGCCAGGCTATTTACTTCTTCAGCGAAGAGGGGAAAACGACGGTTATCGCTGCGGCCAAACAGTTTCGGGTTTTGGAAACTAACGAGTTGGACGATGGATTTATGGCTTCGGCGGCGGTCGCCGGCAATTCGTTGATTCTGCGGACCCGGTCGCATCTCTACCGGGTCGACTGAGGCGGCGACTCGAACGTTTCGCCGTGCCATTAATCGTTTCGCGATTTCCAAGCGTGGTGCTCTTAACGGGACGATCGCCAATCGATCGTTTTATGTGCAAGCCTTCCGGCGGACGCTGGGATGCGACGAGCTAAAAACGCGGTCGAACGGGAATGTCGTTCGTGGGAGCCGGGGTGAATTAAGATTGACATTCGAGCACCCCGAATATAGTCGTGCCCGATCTTTCCAGTCAACGTCGGGGATTTGTCCGTCTATCTGGCTCGAACGGATTCGATTGTCCGTAACGAGTCCAACGCTCCGATCGTGGAAGCGCGTAGCGAGCATATTATCCTGCGGATATTGAGGCGCGTCGCCGAAGCCTTTGACGGATAATTGCCTGAGGGATTTGAGGGGACCGATACGGAAGATCAGTCCGTTACCTACTTTTTGAAATAATGGAACCGCTGGAACCGGATGGTTGTGGGTTACGAAGCTGGGCGATTTTTTCGAAAGACGGCCGGAAGGTTTTTTCGAGGAACTGTCCTGCTGCCTACGGCGAAGCGACACTCGTATTAGGATCTCCGAAACGGCGAGTGCGTTGTGCTTAGTCATTTTTCAATCGAAGGGCGAGTAGCTTCCCGTTCAGGATGACCGAGCGGTTTTGGTTATTGAGGGCGAATGCAAGAACCTTCGGATTGATCTTGTTGAGCCTGGCCGTGATCGGAATAGCTGCCGGGTTTTATTATTTCGGCGACTTGCTGAGTCTGGAAAATCTAGCGCTTCGCGAACGAGAGTTGCGTCAATGGCAGGAAAATCATTTGTTTCGAGCGGTCGCTCTGTCGTTCGTTATCTACGTCGCTTTCGTCGGCGTTTCCTTGCCGGGAGCCACCGTAATGACGGTAGTTCTGGCTTGGTTGTTTGGGTTCTGGATCGCTTTGCCGCTAGTCAGTTTCGCTTCGACCTCGGGGGCTGCCATCGCTTTTTGGGGTTGCCGATTCCTTTTCGGAGAGCACTTGCGTAGCATCACCGGCCGGAAACTCGAGAAGCATATTCGAGCGTTCGAGGCCGAAGGCGCCTATTATCTGTTCGCTTTGCGTTTGTTTGCGGGAGTTCCTTTTTTCGTGATCAATCTGGCCATGGGAGTGACCAAGATTCGGTTGGGGACTTTTTGGTGGGTCAGTCAAGTCGGCATGCTTCCCGGTACTGTGGTTTACGTCTATTTCGGAGCTTCCCTGCCGTCGCTGGAGCAGTTGGTGGAGCGGGGAATGGGCGGCATATTGTCTTGGCCGTTGCTTTTGTCCTTGACCTTGTTGGGTGTTTTTCCGCTCGCGATCAAACGTCTCTCCTCCCGCTTTGGCAAAACCCGTCGGCCGACATGACCGAAACCTTCGATGACTGATTTCGATTCTCTGGATCTTCGGGACGAGCACGACCGGAAATTGGTAGCCGAGGTTCGTTCTGAAGCCTCCCGGAATCCGGAACCGGTCGACGATTAGAATATAGTCTTGATCGGAGCCGGCACGGCGGAGATGAATGCACGGGTAGTTTTGATAGCGCGCGACCTGATGGGAGGCGATTGCCAGAATGCAGGGTGCGAGCCTTTCAAATCGATCACCGTTCCGGCTCGGGCGGTAAGCGGAATCACCTAGGCAGCCGGATTAGTGATTAGCATTTCCGGTGATCCGAAAGTCGTTTTTTCCGAGGTGATGACCAGGATGTGGCGCTTGCGTTGCGACCTGAGCGGTTTCGATTCGGTCGAGCGGATTACGGAAATGAGAGTCGATATCTTTTGGGTACAGGTCCGCTTTGTCGATTGCACCTCTGTCTAGGTCGGCAGCTGGATTCTTCGATTTGTTAAGGCCGTTATTTGTACCGGCTCGCGTGCCTCGGTCCCGGCGATTCCAGGACTGGAGCAAGTTTCGTTCGATACCAACGAATCGATATTCTTCCTTACCGATTGCTCGAACAACCGGGAGTGGTCGGGGCCTGGTTAATCGGGTGCGAGATGGCTCAGATCTTTTCATGGTTGGGTTCGCCCGTCAGTTTGTTCGCTTCGGTATGAGGAGTTTTGCTGATGGAAAGCCGGGATGCGGTCGAGGTCGTGACACGGGTGTTGCGCGAAGACGGAGTTTGGATCTTCACTCAGGGGCGTCGGCTCGAAGTCGAAACTGACGGGCAAGGCATCCGCGTTCAGGAACGGTACGGCGGCACCGAACGAGAGGAGACGATGGACCGGCAGTTGATCGCTGCTGGACACACGCCGAATCTGAAAGGGCATGGAATTAGAGAAAGCGAAAGTTCGTTGTTCGGTCCAAGGGGTCGAAACCGATGCTATTTCCGCACCTCTAATTCCCGGATTTATGCTTGGGCGACGTTTGTTCCCGGCATTGGGTTATTCATGCCTCCGATATTATGTCCCGGCCGGTCTTGGCCAACGCTCTCTTCAAGGGGCGCAAGCGCTACAGTCGACTGGTGATTCCGCGCTGTCTTTGCATGTCTTCCGAATTGGTTCATGTCGGGGTTGAATCGGGGGATTCTACGATCGGAGACGAAAGCTTGCGGAGTTGATCCTGCCGTTAAGCGACGTGGACCGAACGGTCGTCGACGGTGTTATTCGTCACGTTATTTCGGGCGAATTTTTTCACAATAATCCGGGAGCTAATTGAGGTGGGGCAGCTGGAAGTGACGACCGATTCTGAACGGGCAACGGTTTGATGAATAGACTGCTTGGAAAAGAACATTCGGTTGGGATTAGGGGAGCGGGTCCATGGCTTCGCAGCAGGTCGTTCCAGTCTTTAGCCCCAGAAGGCCTTAGTCGTTGGGCGTTGGGATGACGCTGCCATAACCGAGCGGCGGAATGGTTGTCACTTTCGCCGGCGTCGAAAGCGCAAAGGATCCGCTGGAAGTTCCAACGGCAGAACCATGGGGGGAGTTGGGGAGTCGTTGACGGCCAAAGAACATCACTATGGGGCAGCCGACCGCCGGATCATAGCGTTTACGTCCGAAATAATACGGAATAAAAACGAACGTTTTCCCGAAATAAAGTGGTGAGTAACAGCGCTCTGGTTCTCGGTTCGATCACCCTCGGTTGATACCGGATAAGATCTTCTTGTGCTTTCAGCACTGGCTTTCTGAAATCACGGGGCTTGGGATTATTCCCGTAATTTTGCTGGAACGGCAATTGAATGCCACTCGAAAGCAAACGTTGAGGGTCGAGAATATTAGATCTGAAGCCGCCTGACGATCAACCAGGGACGTCGGATGAAAAGAGATCACTCATCTTCTGACAGAAGCGAAACATGAAATCCTTGATAACGGGAATGCGCCCTTTTCGTCAGATCGTTCAGTTCAAAATGGCGTTCAAACCCGTTAATTCCCCCCAAGCGACCACGGAACCGTCCGTTCTCAAGGCCACGGTGTGTTCGGCTCCCACCGCAATGGCCGTCACGTCCTTCAGTCTATTCGGCACATCCGTTTGACCGAAATCGTTATCCCCCCAAGCGACCACGGAACCGTCCGTTCTCAAGGCCACGGTGTGCTCGGCTCCCGCCGCAATGGCCGTCACGTCCTTCAGGTCATTCGGCACATCCGTTTGACCGGAATTGTTCCACCCCCAGGCGGCCACGGAACCGTCTGTTCTCAAGGCCACGGTGTGTAAGGCTCCCGCCGCAATGGCCGTCACGTCCTTCAGTCCATTCGGCACCTCCGTTTGACTCCATATGTCCCGCCCCCAAGCGGCCACGGAGCCGTCCGTTCTCAAGGCCACGGTGTGAAAATATCCCGCCGCAACGGCCGTCACATCCTTCAGTCCATTCGGCACATCCGTTTGACCCCACATGTCCCACCCCCAAGCGACCACAGAACCGTCCGTTCTCAAGGCCACGGTGTGTAAGTCTCCTGCCGCAATGGCCATCACGTCCTTCAGTCCATTCGGTACATCCGTTTGACCCCATTTGTCCCACCCCTAGGCGGCCACGGAACCGTCCGTTCTCAAGGCCATGGTGTGCTTGTATCCCGCCGCAACGGCTGTCACGTCTTTCAGTCCATTTGGCACATCCGTTTGCCCGGATTCGTTCCACCCCCAAGCGACTACGGAACCGTCCGTTCTCAAGGCCACGGTGTGAAAATATCCCGCCGCAATTGCCGTTATGTCCTTCAGTCCATTCGGCACCTCCGTTTGACCGGATCTGTTAGCCCCCCAAGCGACCACGGAACCGTCCGTTCTCAAGGCCACGGTGTGCTCGGCTCCCGCCGCAATGGCCGACACGTCTTTCAGTCCATTCGGCACATCCGTTTGACCGGATTCGTTCGACCCCCAAGCGACCACGGAACCGTCCGTTCTCAAGGCCACGGTGTGACTTCTTCCCGCCGCAATGGCCGTCACGTCCTTCAGTCCATTCGGCACATCCGTTTGATCGTATTCGTTATTCCCCCAAGCGACCACGGAACCGTCCGTTCTCAAGGCCACGGTGTGACTTCTTTCCGCCGCAATGGCCGTCACGTCCTTCAGTCCATTAGGCACATCCGTTTGACCGTATTCGTTATTCCCCCAAGCGGCCACGGAACCGTCTGTTCTCAAGGCCACGGTGTGTAAGGCTCCCGCCGCAATGGCCGTCACGTCCTTCAGGCCATTCGGTACTTTCTTTCGATCGTCTTTGTTCTTCCCCCAAGCGACCACGGAACCGTCTGTTCTCAAGGCCACTGAGTGATCATATCCCGCCGCAATGGCCGTGAACTCAGCATGGGTAGCTTCTGAGTTGCCTTCGTTTTTGTCGGCATCCAACGCTTTGATATAAAAAAACAAAGCAAGCGTAGCGACTATGATGGCGGCCGTTCCTAAAACAGCCGTGATGTGCAGCGATTTCATCCGCATGTGGTTCTTTCTCGTTAGCGTCCCAGATAGCGGTGTGACCATCCTTTCGACGGATCAGTTAAAATCTGGCTCCTCGGCGAATTTCGTATCGCCTCTTTTCATCACCCTGGCTCGAGTCGCGATTTCGGAACATCATGACGAAATCTGGATCTTTGACAAGGCTTTTTTTGGTGGCCGAAATACGCCTTGGGGGGGCATGCATGTCGGACTGCTGCTGTAATTGCTCCGTTCAGGGCTCACCTGCGGTCCTTGGGAGCCGCGTTTCCTAGCCCTACCGTCTAATGGAAAAAAAGACTGGACAATCTATTTTTGAATGGATATACTAGCTGCCGTATGGCGCAATCTCATATCTGCCGAACGTTGCATCTGGAGGGTTCGCTTCTGCGAATTACGGCGATTCTTACCCAAGAACAGTTTAATAGCCGAAGTGATTTAGGCCGACGAATCTGCCAGGAATTTCGTTTTTTCAATCCCCAAGGGCGACCTCAACTGGCGGGGTGCCTAAAGGCACTGTCGCAACTGGAGACGACGAAAGGTCTGTCATTGCCGGCGGCCCGTCGGCCGGCCGTGAAGTCAACTCCTCGATTACTCGACAAGGCTGTTTCGCTACCGAAAGCCGTACCTCCGACCCTAGCGAAGATTACTGATTTGGAGGTGATGGTCGTGACCGACGATAATCGCCCGGTGTGGAACACGCTCATCGCCAACGAACATCCTCAAGGGAATACAACTTTCGTGGGTTGCCAAATCCGTTATCTGATTGGTTCCGCGCATGGTTGGCTGGGAGCGGCCGGATTCTCCGCTTCCGCTGTACGGCTCACGGCCCGGGATCGTTGGATAGCTTGGAGCGAGGAACAACGTCGGGATCAGCTTCACCGAGTGGTGGGGCTGAGTCGATTTCTCATCCGCCCGTCCGTTCGTTGTCAGCATCTGGCCAGCCACGTGTTGGGGATTATTTTGCGACGCTTGCCCGATGATTTTAAATCTCAGTATGACTATCGACCGTTACTCGTCGAAAGTTTTACCGACGAAGGATACGAGGGGACCTGCTTGCGCGCCGCTAATTTCGTGTGCGTTGGTCAAACGGTCGGTCGCGGTCGTCAAGATCGTCACAAACGGTTTGAAAAAACGGTTAAAACGATTTACATGTACGCCTTGACTCCCGGCTGGCGGCGAGCATTACAAGTGCCTTGGGTCGACCATGCTCCGGCCTTGGAACCGGGAGCCGGCTTGAACACCTCGGAATGGGCGAAGAATGAATTTGGCGAAGCTCCGTTGGGCGATAAGCGATTGACGGCCCGTCTGGTCAGAAGCGTCCCACTGCTAGCACAACATATGGGAGAGAAAATCAATGCCGCCCCAGAGAATGATTTGACCGCCATCAATGCCTTCTATCGCCTGGTCGAGAAGCCGGACGACAGCGGAGTGACGGTAGCAAACATTTTGGCGACCCATCGCCATCGCAGCGTGCAACGGTTCCGAAATCAAACCACGGTGCTGGCGATTCAGGACGGCACCGATCTCAGATTTGCCACTCGCCCCGGTTGCGAAGGGTTACAGATCATCGGCAGAAACCAGACGAATTCCAAGACCGCCGGAATCCAGATGCATACGACCATGGTTGTCACGGACCAAGGACTGCCATTGGGGATATTACGCTTGGGATTCGACCGGCTAACTCAGCACTCAGAGCCGAGCAAAAAAGGCAAAAAGACGGACCGCTGGCTGGAGGGCTTCAAGGATACGGCCCAAGGCCGCACGTCAGGTCAGTGGCAAGACCCAAGTGATTGCCGTGGGTGATCGGGAGGCGGACTTTTTTGAATTGTTCGAGGCGCAACGCCATCATCCGCGAGTGAACTTGTTAGTCCGGGCTCATCATAATCGAATTATAGGAAAGAAAGTGCCGAAGCTGTTCGATCAAATGAGCGAAGGGCCGGCCCGTCGCATCATGGAGGTCGAAATCAAGGGGTTAACGGAACGGCTGAAATCAAGTCGCCAGCCAGCGAGGCCCGCTCGGCTTAAGCGCGTAGCCCAATGCGAGTTACGCTTCCGTCAGTTAACCCTGCCGGCGATCATCAAGGGAGTCGCTCCCATCAAGTTGTCGACAGTCCACATTAAGGAGATCAGTCCGCCCGAAGACGAACCTCCCGTACAATGGCACTTGCTGACTACCTTGGAAGTGAAGGACGCCAACCGGGCGCAACAGGTGGTCGAGTATTATTTGCAACGGTGGCAAATCGAGGATTATTTTCGAGTTCTCAAGTCGGGATGTAAAATTGAAGCGCTGCTGTTTCGCACTGCTGAACGCTTGCGACGGGTCATTGCGATCCAGGCCGTGATCGCTTGGCGGATCATGGTCATGACTTTACTGGGACGGCAATCGCCCGATTGGAACCCCGAGATTATGTTTACCAGCGACGAGTTGAACTTTCTCAACGACTACGCCAAAATTTACCGCTTGGAACCACCGGCAAGCCTCGGCCCTGCCGTTCAATTAATGGCCCATCTCGGAGGATTTCGTCAGCGAAAACAGGACAAGGTTCCGGGACATCAAATCATTTGGAACGGTTATAACAAGTTATCTACCTCCTTGTTAGCCCACCACGTTGGTATCCAGATCGGTATTGAAAAGGGTATTGAGATCGGACTAAAGAGGGCTGCGGATCAGGGAGGCGAGCCCGTAGTCCAGACGAAATTGTCATGAATCGGTAGTCCTAGCCTCAATTCCCACCGGCAACAATTCATGTGAATCTCCCTACGGGACGAGATTCATTGATTTATTCCAATACCATTCGGTGAGTGGCGTTTAAGGGGATTTTTTCTATGAACCGTCTCTTCAGGTGGCTATCGGCGCATCTGTGAGGTGCGAGATGGTGACGCCCAAGCTAACGCGCTTCATCGAAGCTATTGGCCCCATGCCAAAAGGGGCCGTAATTATTTTGACAGGAATACCGGTAAATGGATTGACTATTCGCATCATAAACAGTTGGTATCTTTGTTTGCTAAAGCGCCAGTTTCATCAGATCAGGATCATGAGTTTGATTTAGCGGTTATTAATCCCAATATTCTACTGAAGAAACAACAGGAAGGAATGAAATGAGCTTGTCGTCTACCTATTCGTCTTTATTTCCGGACCTGGTGATCGATGCGCCCGCAACTCAAGGGATTAAATATGCGGGTTCCAAGTTAAGGTTGCTGCCTTATATTTTAGAACTGGCCAACCGAACTGAAGCAACGACGATTCTTGATGGATTTGCCGGTTCGACAAGGGTTTCGCAAGCATTTGCCAAATCCGGATACCGCGTTTTATGCAATGATGTTGCTATTTGGTGTCTGGTCCAAAAGGGACGATTTTTCAATAAATCCTGCATTTCAAGCGGTTTTTTTTGTAACATTTTGTTCGATTTATTTGTCTAACATTCGAGTCGGAACTTTGATTTTTACCTGAAAAATGGACTTTCAGCGTCCTTGAGACCAATTGTCAGCATCTTTGAGACTAATATTCGATTCCTAACATGAGAATCTTCAGAAGCACTCAACCCGCATTTCAACCCGTACCCTTCGAGGAAATTAAGTTCGACCCCACGCAACGTGATGGCGTCGTTCGAATCTTGATTGGGCTACAGAGTGTTTATGGTAACGAATCATTATGGCTCCAGATACAGCAGCTGCTGGAAAATCATTTTCAACAGTTCGGCGACCAAGGATTCGGTCGTCCAGGCATGAGTGCCTGGACGACAGCAATTCCCACTGAAGTCAGGCCAAATTGTAATTGTGAAAAAATTATTTGTAAATATGTTAAATACGGTTGAAAAGCGGATTTTCAAGCCTGATTTCAGATGAAATTTCGTTTTTTCCCTTGACCAGGTGATTTATTTTGCGTTTCGCCCGACCGACGAACGAGCTCAGAACGCACCACTCCTAGCTCGATCTAAATCGAGTTTTTTTTTGAGGTCGCCGACTAGCGATCTCGGTCTGAATATCGCCGACTAGGTGGGGGCGGCAGGTTTAGGCACGAAGTCGAGCATCCCATACACGAGTAACTGGTAGAGATGGTTCCAATCCGTGAGACAATGCATGCGAAGATGGCATCTGATTTCAATCCAGACTTCCTGGAGCGATCCGATCATCTGAGGCGCCCGTTTAAAGAGAGTACAAGCGATCAGTTCCATTTGATCTACCAGCACCGCCAGCATCATCAAAAACAGAAAAACCGTGGAGAGATGTTCTTTTCCGTGGCCATAATTATGCTCCAACTGGTACCCGCGATTTTTCAAACTATTAAAAGTATCCTCGATTTGCCACCGGCTGCGACCGGCCTGCGCTATTTTTTGAACGTTGGAGTCATTAATTTCCCAATCAGTGACCCAAGAAAAAATCGCTGGCTTTTCACCCGGAGCTTCGATTTCGCACCATAAAAAATTAATTTTAAGCTCGGGATTAGCTTGGTTCAGCGGCTGTTGATTCACCCAGATGTACGTATACTTAACGCCAGCTTTGTCCCAGCATACGAGCCGGTGGGATTCACCGGTCTCATCCGCTTTCACAAATAGCTCGAATAAATGTTCGTGATTGCTTGGTCTGGCGACGATGATAAAGGACATTCGATACCGTTTCAGGAGCTTGATAAACGTGGCGTTGGAATGAAGCCCATCGGCCAATACGACGATCTTCAGGCGGGGATGTTCCCGATGAAGTCTGGTGACCAACCGCCGGATGGCTCGGCTCTCGCAATCGTTGATGAGCCATTTATTGCTGCTTTCCCACCGGTAACGGTCCGTATACCGGTATGGAAAGTCGGTGAGTTCCTCGTCCTTCGGGCCCACCTCCGGGTCGGCTTCCGAACCGATTAATTGCTTGCTGATCGGCTCTGGCGCTAGCGGAATAACCTCCGACTGGTCCGGATGAACCACGGCGGCTCCCACGGCTTGATGGTAATAGGTGATCGCACCGTTTTCGTGTTGTTTTTGACAGCAGTGTTCACAGTGAAGATGGTTGGAAGAGAAAACCCCGGTGCCGTCTATCGACACGAGATAATGCTTGTCTTCCCACCAATATCGCTTCAACACTCCGTTTCGTTGTAACATCCGAAACAGTTCCAGGAACGCGGATCGAAGATGAATGGGATTGATCCGATCCAGGAATTTGCGTAATCCCGAATCAGAAGGCACTCGTTTGATACGATACAGTTTGCGCAAGTTAGCCCGGGTTCTTCGGCTCATACCCTTTCGTTTCCGACTTCGAGTGGCTTCGTCAAAGCCCAGTAACGATGAAAATTTCTGCTGCAACGCCACAAACGCGCTCATCAAATGGTCGGTGACCTCGTACCTGCTTTTGCGGCAGGGGCGTGGAACGAGGCGAAAACACCCCCAAATCCTCCCGAGGATATTGGGTTTAAGTAATTTTTTGCGGAATTTCACCAAGGAAAACCTTTCGTTGATTGGTTGTGAGGATCGGCTTGTTCCACGACGGATCAGGCCGGTCGGCACGTCGAACGGAATCAAAACATGGGACTGACGCTGAGATCCCGGCAGATCGCAGACTCCTGAGTTCGAGAACAACTCGAGATCCTCTCGGAGGGCTTTTCTGGCCGAAAAATACGTCGGGAGAACAGGTTAAGACGAATTATGGCACCAGATCCAGGGCCAAAAAGCGTCAAATCACGTTTTGGTCAGGAAAAGATACGAAAAAACAGCGATTACAACGAAACCACCATTAATGTAGCATAGTTTTGGAAGAAATGCTGAAAATATTTGAAAAAAGCAGCGCGAAAACCAGATCGAGAAAACCCTTGTTTTTACTGGATTTTCTTCTTCAGTGGGAATTGCTGCCTGGACGATTCCAGTTCTGGCTCTCATCAAACACAGTTTAAGATGCAATTACGATCTTTTGCTAACCCTCGCTAATTATCATAAGCAGTTGCGATTTGTCTTAGGCCATGGTGATTTCGAACCGGGGGGAGAATATAAACGAACCACCGTGATTCAAAACGTCAATCTCTTGACTCCCGAATTGATTGAGGAAATCAACTTGCTGATCGTCAAGCATGGGCAGCAGGTTGCGGGGCATCAAGAAGGGGACCAACTCAAAACGCGTTGCGATTCGTTCGTGGTGGAAACGGATGTCCATTATCCCACCGATCTCAATTTGCTCTATGATTGCATTCGAACTCTGATTCGGGAATGCAAAAAACGGAACCTGAAGGGGTGGAGGCAAAGTCACCATTGGCTGAAGAAGATTCGGAAATTGTTTTTTTCCGTTCGCACCGCTCAGCTGGCGAACCGCCGTCTCGACCAGGTCCAGGCTTATCTGAAGGCCTGCGACCAAATCCTGGAGCGAGCCAGTGCGTCGTGGGATCGGCTGAGGGAGAAAAAGAAGATCAAGGCGAAAAAACACCGGCAAATCCAAGGTTTTTTGAAATGCGGTCGTCTCTTGTCGCGACAAGCGGATCGGCGAATTCTACAAGGAGAAACCATTCCGGCGGACGAAAAGATCTATTCCGTATTCGAACCTCATACGCGGTGGATCCAGAAAGGAAAGGCAGGCAAACCGGTAGAACTCGGGGTGCCCGTTTGCATCGTGGAAGATCAACACCAATTTGTTTTGACTTATCGGGTCATGTGGCAAGAAGAGGATGTGCACGTGGCCATCCCGATCCTCGAGGAGACCAAAAAACTATTTCCAGACTTGTTCAGTTGCAGTTTCGACAAAGGGTTTCATAATCCACTTAATCAGGAGAAACTCCGGGAGATGGTTCCAGAAGTAACCTTGCCTAAAAAAGGGAAACTTACCAAAAAGGAGCAAGAACGCGAGACTGCCGAGGCTTTCAAAACCGCCCGGAAGCAACATCCCGCTGTCGAATCAGCCATCAACCATTTGGAACACCGAGGCCTCAATCGAGTCTACTCCTACGGCTCAGACGGATTCAAACGCACCGTAGCTCTAGCCGTTCTCTGTGCCAATTGTTGTCGCCTTGGCAGCCTCGTTCGAAACAAGGAGCTGCAGCGTCTCTCCAAGCCATTGGTTCGTCCGAAAGCGGCTTGACTAAATCGCCAAATCAATGTCAAGAATGGGAGGGGTGCGTCTTGAATTCTGTAAAAGATCAAAAAAAATACAATTTAAGATAAATATGTCGATTTAACCATTTATTCCGATCTAATTTGAAATTATTTTTTTTAGTTTTTAAAGAAATCAACTATGGATTTTGACTTTTGGACTTGACACTATTTGGTCGCTGGTATTCGGAATGTGTTATCTTCAAAACCAATATCCGGAGAGTCGTTATGCCAAGCTGATACGACGCTTGAATGAAGTTTCACCAAAGGACGGTTGGTTTACGGAACACTATGGGGGAGACCGGAATGGCGGCAGTGCATTGCAACCGTCCGGTCTCAAGAAGCCGTGGCAGATCCATAACACTAGAAAGCTCGACGGTATTCGTCATGAAATCGATAGATTGGCTTTATCTCCATTGGAACGAGCTGTCGCTCTTTCCAGTTTGATACTGGCCTTGGACCGGGTCGATAACACCATCGGGCATTTCGTTTTTTATTTGAACACTTGGTCCGCCAGATCATACAACGATTTGGTCCTTGAAGTTCCCAAGGTATTCGTTACGGACCGTCCGAACGAAGTGACGAGGAAAGACGTTTTCGATATTTGCGGCGCCGATGTCGATCTGGCTTATTTCGATCCGCCTTACGGTTCCAATAACGAGAAAATGCCGCCGTCACACGTTCGCTACGCTTCCTACTATCACTTGTGGACTACGGTGTGTTTGAATGACTGCCCGGATTTATTCGGAAAGGCAAAACGGTGCTGCGATTCTTCAGATCGGATTGCGGGATCGGTGTTCGAAGAATTCAAGAGTAACGAACGTTCGGGGAGATTTCTGGCGGTTGAGGCGCTCGAACGCTTGATTAAAGCTACTTCTGCCAGGTGGGTGATTTTGTCGTACAGTTCCGGGGGGCGAGGCACGGCTGAAGATATTAACCGGGTTTTAACCGAATGCGGCACCCTGGTTGACGTCGTGAAGTTGGATTACCAGCGCAACGTCATGGCCGGCATGAAATGGACCCATGAATGGCTGTGCAAAACGGAGTCTCCTCATCACGAGTTCTTGTTTTTAATCGACAAGAGTTGAATCTATTGTCGAGAACAGACCGGGATAATGGAACGGTTCTCGAAGCCCGAAAGCTATTCCTTCAAAGTTCAGGTTCGAGATCGTTCGACTTGTCGAAGCCGAATCAATAGTAGGCGGTATCTCGAGATCTGCAACTGGGCGCTGTCGTGTCTGGATTGATCGGATGCGACTTATGGATAATTTTTGAGAGGCGATGAACAACGGGGAATAGGACCGGAACGATGGCTCAAGCGTCGCCGGTGTCCGTGCGGTCGCGTATCGGCGCGTTGTGACCTGCGGCGACTCGAAGCGAAATCATCCGGGAATCGAGAATCACTTTGCTGATCGATTGAAAGGGAAGGCGCCTCGGCCATCGAGGATCAATCAAAATTAAAGACTTCGGGCCGGCTGAAGCTTGCGCCGACGATTAGATGCGGGTTGGTTAGGAAGGGGCAAAATAGGGGGAGCGGTTTTCCGAAAAACGGAGGTAAGCTCAGTTCATCCCGGACGGTTGAACTTGGACGATCATTGATCGGCCGGAGTATTCAATCCCGGAGCCGCAAGGGGACGGTTTAAGTTTGCCAACCGAAACGTTGGGCTTGATCGAGCCGCGGCTGGGGTGGAGATTACGGGCCGAAGAGCAATTCCTCAAACATGCGGAGATCGAGATCCAGCGGGCCGTAATTCGGACTGTCGCCCAGCAAGCGTCCCTCGCGCAGTTCTCTCAGTTTCAACCGGATTAGGCCTCGGCCGGCAAACTTGGCCGTGACCGTCAGTTCGTCGGCTTGTGGTTGGACCGGACCGTTCGGAATGCCGCCAAATTCGATTTTTCGAATGTCGGCCAACGGCAATTCGACCGGCTCTTGATCCGAGGCGAGCTGAACCTTTCCGTCCCGAATGGTCTGAATCTCGCCTTCCCGCCGCTCACCGTCGCGCCGGGTAAGGGCGTCCGAAGTTTCCTTGGCCCGAATCGCCGGCGGTTGTTCCAGTTGGCCGTTCCAGGGTTCGATTCTTAATTGGCTGACTCGAATCGAGGAGCCCATGCCTTGATGCACCAGCCGGATCCCTGTGCCTTCACCGGAAAATCCGTTGTTGTCCACCCAGATTTTTACCAGTTTGTCGTCGACCAGCAGGGCTAAGCTCGCTTGGGGTTTGTTGACGCGGATATCGATGCTCGCCCGATTTTTGCCGACGAACGCCGGCACCTGGATCTGCCCCAATCCCAAGCGTTGCAATTGCGCGTTCTGTTCCACCACCAGCACGTTGGCGTAATTGTGCAGAAACTGCAGGCTGTAGAACCCTCCAAATTTCGGTTCGGCCGCCAGATCTCCCAGATTGACGGGATGCAAATAGTCGGTGTAGAGGGCGAGGGCGAGATTGGGAATGCCTTTCCATTGAAAATCGAACCGGATCCGGGCCACGTCGGGCAGTTTGACGTCCCGGGCGATGGACGCCGCCCTGTGAGCATAGAACGCTTGGTCCTGGTAGAGCCATCTCCCGCTTTCCAGATGCTGCACCGACACGTCGCTGCGGGTCCATCCTTCCAGTCCCTTCGGACCGGAGAACACGGATTCGACCGGCTCGTCGTCGAACAGAACCCATTGCCAACGGTTCCGGTGAAAGCTCAGCTGGCCCCCGTAGCGGGTTTGCATCGTCACCTGGTCGGCGTTCAGTTCCTCCAGCCGCCCGACCAGTTCGTCGCCGTCGGCGAGCCGGAACAGACCTTGAAACGATTCCGGTTCGACCGGAGGCATCACCGGTTGCAATTGGATTTTTCGAACCGCTTCGTAGCGGAATTGAACCGAAGGAAAATCCGGATCGTACTGCCAAAGCACACCTTCTTCGGGCAAGATCGATTGGAGGGTGCCGGCCAAGACGTCACCGTTGTGCAAATGCAAGACGTCCCGGTACTGGGCTTGCGCCTGTCCCGACGGCGCCGCCAGGCAGAGCAGGGCGGCCGTGACCGCCGGCATGACTCGGTTGGTCCAGGGATCGCTCATTGACCGGTATCGGTATCGATCGGCCAAAGATCGCCGGAGGAGTTCTGCAGGGACTTGCCTTGGAGCGGATGACGGTGCAGATTGAGATCCAATTGCCGGATCGTCTCGGGATTGAAATTAAGCCGGCCGAAAGTCGGACTCACTCCTTTGATCAGGGCGTCGGTCCAAGTATTCAGTTCGAAGGAAAGCCTTCCGCCGCCGTACATCGAAACCCGGATTTCCCGCTCCGAACGGTCCAGCGGGGTTTCGGGCGAGGAGCGCAAATGGATCTGGCGAATGCGTTCCAGAGGAATATCGACGTCGAAGCGGTCGCGCAGGTGGAACTTCAGAAAATCATCTTGGATGCCCCGGACTTTTCCCATCGGCCGGTCTTGATTGACAAGAAGCAGGCCGTTGGTCAGTTCCTGATCGGAATTTTCGAACTCGGGTTCGTTGAGCCCGTCCCATTCGGTGACCAGCATGCGGCTGAGGGCCAGTTTCGTGCTGCGGTTCGAACCCCACAGGGAAAAGGCTACGCCTCCGCCTTCGCCCACGAATCCTCGGGCGTCTTTCCAAGTGGCCAGCGGTTTGTCGTCGACCAGCACCGCGAACTGCGATTTTTCGCGGTGGGTGCGAAAGTCGAAACGGGCCCGTTTCCGGTCGTTCAGATGTTCCAGAGAGGCCGTGCCCAGCATGACCGTGCCCGAGCCGGGCTGAATGCGTTGAAACGAAATGGATTGCGGCCGCAGGGAGAATAAATAGGCGCCTTGGCGGTAATCGTGGCGATCCAGCGTTTTCGTATGCATGATGATCGTCAGATAAAAGTCCTGCTCCCAGTGCAAGTCGAAGGCCAAGCTGCAGGAATTCTGCAAGCCCAGGTCCCGGCCGATGACTCCCCGCGAGTTGGCGCAGAGCACGCCGTCCCGGTAGGTCCAGTCGTTGGGACTCTTTCCCCGAACCCATTCGTTCATGGCATTGGGGCCTTCGTACAGGATGCGGTAGCCGTTTTGCAGAAAGGTGATGTTCCGCACGTTTTCCCGGCGCGCCCGCAACCCGCCGCCGAACCAGGTTTCCAGTTCGATGAAATGTTGGTCCATGCCCACGATCTTGCCGTAGATTTCGTCGCCGTTGACGAAACGGAACCGGCATTGGGTCGTGCGGCCGCCTTGCCAGGTCTGTTCGGGGTTGAACCGGATGGAGCCCAGGGAACGGTAGGGGATGTTCAAGGGCCCGACGGCGTCGGGATGCCGCCACTCCAAGCCTTCCTTCAGGGAAAGGGAAGCCATTTCGCCGTGCAGCGAAGAGCCGTTGAGGAATCGGACCAGGCTTTGGTCGTCGGCGGCTAGTTGCAGCGCGATCGTCAACAAGCCCAGTGCGCCCGCCGCGCGTCGGGGTAGGATTCGCCAGTTCCGGGATTTCATCGGCTATCGTTCATAGATGGGAAGGTAACGATAGTTCAAAGCCAGCGAGAGCAGGCTGGCCGAAGTGCAAAACGTCACGCCGAATTGCCCGGTCCAACTGCCGTCGCCGTTTTGAGCGTTGCCCAGTTCGACGATGTTCTTTTGGTTCCATTCTCTCCAGAGCTTCGGATCGGCTTGAAAGTAGGCTTGGGACGCGTAATACAAGTAGTATTGGTAATAGGAATTGTTGCTCCGGGAGTTGCGCAAAAAAGTGAAGGCTTGGGTAAATTCGTCGGTATCTTTCTGCTTGGCCAGCGCCAGCACCAGGACGCCGATGGCCGTGCGGGGCGCGTTCGCGCCGGAAGGGGAGGTGTACCCATAGCCGCCGTCCGAAGTTTGACACTTATGGAAATAGTCGATGCCTTGTTGGATCGCGTCTTCCGGCACGCCGATGCCGGCGTTGCGGGCGGCGAAGAGCGCGACCATCTGAGCGCCGCTGACCGTCGTGTCCGCGTCTTTGCTCTCCGGCGTGTAGCGCCAAGCTTTGTTGGAATTGTTGGCTTGGGAAGTCGTGATGAGCTTGATGGCCTGTTTCAGGGCGTTGCCGAGCCGGGGATTGTTGACCGTCCCATACGCTTCGGCCAAGGCCAGGGTCGCGAAGCCGTGGTTGTACATCGAAGGGCCGATATAGCCGGTTTCCTCGTTTTGCTGTTCCAGGATAAAATTCAGGCCGCGATGAATCGCCAAGCTGAAGGGGCCGGTGTTCGGATCGTCGCCGTGCGCCAACATGCTGACCACCGCCAATCCCACCACCCCCGCTTGGCTGCCGTAGGGAGAGTCCGGCCAATTGCCTTCCGGGGTCTGCGTGCGGTTCAGGAATTCGAGTCCCTTGACGTAAATGCTGTCGACCTTGGTGGCGGCCAGATCGACCGATTCGATAAAAAGTTCCTGCGCCGAGGTCAGCGGAATCACGGCTAACCAGAGCGCGGCGAATAGCGACCTTTTCATGGTTGAACGGCCGATTCCGTTCCGGGCAGTTGCCGTTCGAGACGTTCCAATTGGCGGTAGTATTGTTCGAAGGCCCGGCGGAATTCGGTGGGGCGTTCTTCTAACCGGCCGCTGGAGCGTTGCCGAGAACGGCCTTGGCCGGCATCGCCGGACGTTTGTCCCACTAAATCCTCGGCCGTGCGATCGGTGTCGCCTCCGCCCGGATTGCCGCTGTTGGACGGGGTGGTTCCCAAGGCTCTTCCTTGCCCCATGGACGCCATCTGCATCATCATGGCGATTTGTTGGGCCATGCTCGGGTCGCCTTGGCTCATTCTGCGAGCTTGTTCGTTGATCAGATTGATGGCGTCGGAAATGACGTCGATCGCCTCGGTTTGCGACGCCACGGTTGCTTCGCCGGTATCTTCCCTGTCGAGCCGTTCGACGACCTGATCCATAGCTTCGCGGGCTTCCTGAAGCACGGCCTCGATTTCCAGCACTGGCATTTCCAAGATGATCTCCTCGAGCTTGCTGCGGAGCTGTTGCTGAGTGACGGATAAATCCCCGGTGCGCCGGGTCAGAAACTCCGCCAGGAATTCTTCTCGTTTTCGCTCCAACAGGGTGGTTTGGACCCGTAGCGTCAGTTCGCTTTCCCGCAATCGCAAGAGAGCCATCAATTGACGGGTCAGATCCAGGATTTCGCCCCCTTCGCCTCCGCCCCCGCCGCCCGATTCTTCCGGTTCCAGCAAGGAAGCCCAATCGTCGAACTGCTTGGCCCAATCGGATAATTCTTCGGCGGCTTGCATGGCGATATTTTCTTGGATGAGTTCCCTGATCGCCATTAGCGCTTCGACGGCCTTCGTCTCTTTCATCGCTTCGTTGACGTCGCCGTAGGGCTGCCGGGCCGTGCGTTCGAAAAAGCGGCCGATTTCTTGCTGCAGGGTCTGGGTCTGCGTGCCGGCTTCCGTCTGTTTTTCGAATAGCCGATCATGGATCGCCCGGTAACGCGGAGCGAGTTCGTCGGGGAATTTTCCGATGACGTCGGCGGCCGATTCCATCAACTTTTCTTCCATTTCGGTTTCCCGGGCGCTGATGGAGCGCAACCGTTCCGCCAGCGTCATGGCTTCCATGGCGTCGAGCCCTTCGTTGATTTGGGTTTGCAACGCTTCCAGCGCTTCGAGGATCTGTTGCTGCCGGCGTTGAGCTTCGCTCAGGTGTTCCGAGCGGTTTTCCTGATTCCGGCGAGCCGAAGAAAGCGATTGCGAAGCCCGAGCCATGTCTTGCTGGGCCAGCGATTGCATCTGGGACATGGTCTGGGTCCATTGTTCCATCATTTCGTCGCTGAACCGGGCGTTGCGCATGGCTTCCTGCAGGACGTCGAAACCTTGCTGCGCCAGTTGGTTCAGTTGCGCGGCGTTCATGCCTTGATCGTCGATCTGATCTTCCAACCGGTTTTTCATCGCGGCCTCGTCCAAGCCTTCGTCTTCCGAAAGTTGCGTCGAAGCTTCCAGCAGTTTTTCCTGTAACCAGCCGATTTCCTCCAAGTACGTTAACAACGATTCCAGCCGGGAGCGCAGCAACTCGGCATGTTCGGCCGAACTGACCACGTGGATGCGGTGCACGGCGGTTTTCACGGGTTCGCGGCCGGGCAGAAAATCGGTGGCGAAACCTTGCAGCGCCATGGTGACGCCGGCCGGCACGCCGTAGATCGAGGGACTGAAATAAAAGGTCACGTCCAACTCCGGTTGCGACCGATGGACGGAACCGTCATGGAATTCGGTTTCGCTCATTTTAAGGTCCGGCGCTTCCGAGTCGATCCGCCAATCCAACCCGAAACTGTCGACTCCGAAATCGTCGCGCGCGACCATCCGCAAGGCCAAGACCTCGGTGTCGAGAATGGCGTTGTCGAATCCCAGTTCGGGCAACTCGATCGCCGGCGATCGATCCGGGTTGTGCCGGACGGTAAACTGCCATGGTTCGGCGTTGCGCAAATCCAGGCGGTCCCGCCAGTCGAGCGCCGCCTGGTAGACGTTGGTCAAGGACAGGGGAGCGCTGGTGAAATTGGCGCCGTCGATCGTCAGGCGGCTTTCGCTCTCTTCGCTCCACTGCAATTCGGCGTCCTTCAACTCGCGGCTGACGGTCCCGTGCAGGGACACCGTACTGCCTTCCAACACTTCCAGCACGCCTCCGGAAATACTGACGGGGCGGGGCGAGCGTTGCAGGTAGCCGGGCAAGATTTCTTCCCCGCCGATATCGATCAGTTTCGGGCGAAACACCGGTTCGACCGGCAATCGCGCCGTCGCGTCGCCGACCCGCACCTCTAAGATCCGATTTTCGAATTGGCCGGGGACTTGGAGGTTGATAGCTTGGTCGGCTACTGAGGTCGGCTCCAACGGACGCTGGCTGTCGAACTGCGCGCGAACCGTCTTGGGACGCCAGAACGAGAGGTAACGAACTTCGGCGGCCACTTCGAAGGGTTCGCCGTGCACCATGGTGCCGCGGGCTTCCAGATTGTTGATCCGCACCAGCGTATACCGGGGAACGTCCTGGTAGGGAGCGATCCATCGGGCGAATGCGTTCGCGGCGGCGCCGGGAAACAGTCCCGAGAGCGACACGATCACCAAGCCGGCGGCGCTCGCGGTTAAAATCAAACGGCGCAGCTGGCGCGTGGAAACCGCTTGGTCGAAATCGTAGGTCTTGGCGTCGTCGGAAACCTGCTTGATGGCGGCTTCGTAGAGTTCTTCCGAAAAGTGCGCCGGGCGGGTTGATTCGTTAGCCAGTTCGACGATGCCCAACAGCCGGTCGCCCAGCAACCGGTATCGCCGTTGAACGAGAACGGCCAGGCGTTTGAACCCGGGTTCGCGAACGACCCAAGTGAGCAGCCAACGGCAGAGCGGCCACAGGGCGAAGGCGCATCCCAGCGACAACAGTATCAGCCGTACGGCCGCGGCGGTGTCGGTTTGACGATCCAAGAAGAAAACCAGCAACCAGGAAACGCTCAGAGCGACGAAAACGGCTAGCGAAGTCTGGAGCGTTTGAACCTTCCACAACCGGGCCTTCAACTGGTTGAACTTCGCGTCGATTTCGCGGGGAAGCTTGATATTCATGCTGGGGCGCAACCTGCGCTTCGGAATAACCGATCCGTAGTAACGGTATGCCGATTGGAACGAAGAGTCGGTTCGCTGTCAAGCGGAGAGTTTGAAGAAGCGCCGCTCGCTCGGGACAAAAACCCGAGGCGTCGGATTACTGGGGGCGGCCTTTTTCCGGATTGAAAACCGCGAGAACTCGGTTAGGTTCGCCGGGCCGGCCGGGAAAATTTTCTACCGGTCTTTTTCCTTGCCTCGGCAATCGGGAAACAGCATCAAATGACTTATGCCGAAGTTGATGTGGTCGGGGGCGTATGCCTTTCTGGTTTCGGGATGGGCGTTTTTGGCGATGGCGGATAAAGAGCAACCAACGGAATCGTTTCAATGGCAGGTCGAGCAGTTCGCCGACCTGAGAATCCTTCGTTTCCAAGTCCCGGGTTTCGAATCGCTGCCCCTGCAGCAAAAACGGCTGAGCTATTATCTTGCCCAAGCTTCCCTGTCGGGCCGCGACATCATTTACGATCAGAACTACAAGCATAACCTTTGTATTCGTCGGTTGTTGGAAGCCATCCACCGAAGCTACCGGGGCGAACGATCGGGGCCGGATTGGGAGGCTTTTACGGTTTATCTCAAACGCATCTGGGTCGCCAACGGCATTCACCATCATTATTCCACCCGAAAATTCAGTCCCGGATTCGGGCCCGAGTACCTTCGGCAGCTGATCGCGGGATCCGACGCCGGATTGCTCCCGCTCGCTTCCGGGGAGACCGCGGACGAACTCCAGGAACGCTTGCGTCCGATCCTGTTCGATCCGGCAGTGGACGCCAAACGGGTGAACAAGGACGCCGGCGCGGATCCGATCGCCGATTCGGCCAACAATTATTACGAGAACGTCAACATGGTCGACGTGGAGTTCTTTTACCGGAAGATGGAGGGAGACGGCGACGACCGCCCGATTTCCTACGGACTGAATTCCAAGTTGATCAGGGAAAACGGAGTGGTGTACGAAAAGACCTGGAAGCTCGGCGGCATGTATTCGTCGAGTATCGAGCGGATCGTGCATTGGTTGGAGAAAGCCGTGCAAGTGGCAGAGAACGCCTCCCAGCGGCGGGCGTTGGAATTGCTGATCGCCTATTACCGCACCGGGCAATTGCGAACCTTCGACCATCACTGCATCGCTTGGGTGGCGGATACCGAATCGCACATCGATCTGATCAACGGCTTCATCGAAGTCTACGGCGACGCCGCCGGTTACCGCGGAGCCTTCGAATCCATGGTGTCGATTCGCGACCCCCAGGCTTCCCAACGCATTGCCGCGATCAGCGAAGCGGCGCAATGGTTCGAGGATAACTCTTCGATCCTGGACCAGCACAAAAAGCCGGAGGTGCGGGGCATCTCGGCGAAGGTCATCAACGTGGTCGTCGGCGCCGGCGACATCTCGCCCGCTTCACCCATCGGGGTCAATTTACCCAACGCCAACTGGATCCGCGCCCAATATGGTTCCAAGTCGGTTAATTTGGCCAACATCGTCAACGCTTACGACGAAGTGTCGAAGTCCGACGGCTTGCTGCAAGAATTCGCCGCCAGCGAGGAAGAGTTCGATCTCTCCAAGCGGTGGGGAGCCTTGTCTCATAATCTGCATGTCGATATGCACGAAGTGATCGGCCACGCTTCCGGCCGGATCGATCCGGGAATCGGCACTCCCAAGGAAACGCTCAAGTCGTACGCTTCGACGCTGGAGGAAGCCCGAGCGGATTTGGTCGCCCTGTATTTCGCGCGGCATTCGAAACTGGTCGAACTCAGTTTGATGCCCACGACCGACGTGGGGAAGGAGGCCTACCAAAGTTATCTGCGCAACGGGTTGCTCGTGCAACTGCGGCGCATCGAACCGGGCGAAAATATCGAAGAGGATCACATGCGGAACCGGCAATTAATTTGTCGCTGGGTGTTAGAGCACGGCGCCGCAAAATCGGTGGTCGTCATGGAACAACGGGCCGGAAAGACTTACGTCCGGATCAACGACTACGACGCTTTGACCGGGCTGTTCGGCGAATTGCTTCGTGAGATTCAGCGGATTAAATCCGAGGGCGATTACGTCGCCGGCAAAGCGTTGGTCGAACGTTATGGGGTGAAAGTGGATCAGGAATTGCACCAGGAAGTGCTCGCCCGGGTTAAAGCCTTGGACCTCGCGCCGTATTCGGCGTTCATCAACCCGCGGTTGATCGCGGTAACCGACGATCAGGGCGAGATTCAGGACGTGCACCTCGAGTATCCCGACGATTTCACGGAGCAACATCTTGGTTATTCGTCGGCTTATTCCTTTCTGCCGACCTATAACTGACGTTGATCTTCTGAGACCTGAGAGACCTGGGCGGAGAGGCGACAGTCCGCGATTCAGTCGAAGTTTATGATACCTCGAGAATTTACTTTGTTGGCCGTCGGGATTGGCATGATCGTAGCCATAATTATGACTACGGCGAACGTTTACGTCGGACTGTACGCCGGCATGACCGTTTCGGCCTCGGTTCCCGCGGCGGTGATCGCCATGGGAATTTTCCGCGGGATCCTGCGGCGCCAGAGCATTCTGGAAAGCAACCTCGTACAAACCATCGCCAGTGCCGGAGAATCCTTGGCCGCGGGCGCCATTTTTACCCTCCCGGCTTTGGTGCTCATCGGCGCTTGGCAGGAATTCAAGTTTTGGCCCACTACCTTGATTACCGTCGCCGGCGGACTGTTGGGCGTGGTGTTCATGGTCCCCTTGAGGCGGGCACTGATCGTCGAAGACAAGAAACTCACCTATCCGGAGGGAATGGCCTGCGCTACGGTGCTGGAAACCGGGTCTTCCGACAGCATGAGGGGGGTCATTCTGGTCGCCAAAGGCTTGATCGTCGGGGCGGTCGTCAAATTTCTGATGACCGGCCTGGAATTCTTGAAAGGCACGGTGGAATACGCCGTCAAGGCTAAGGATAGCGTTTTCTATTTCGGAATTGACATTTCGCCGATGTTATTGGCGGTCGGCTATATCGTGAAGTTGAACATCGCCGTGCTGGTGTTTTTAGGCGGAGTCATCGGTTGGGTGATCGCATTGCCGTTATTGGGATACTTTTCTCCCCCGGAAGAAACGGAAGCCCTCGATGCGGCGTGGACCCTGTGGAGTGAGAAAGTCCGGTATATCGGGGTCGGAGCCATGGTCGTGGGAGGATTGGCATCGATCTTTTCGGTGCGGACGGGCATTGCTTCCGCGTTTTCCCGCCTGGCGCAAACGGTCCGGGGCGATTCCGAGAAATCGCCGGAACGCACCGAAAAGGATATTCCCATCTTCGCTTTGGGGTTGCTGTTTCTCGGGGCGGCGGCCCTCACGTTTTTCATTTATCAGCATCTGATTAACGATTTGAAATTTTCATTGCTGGTCACCTTGGTCATGATCGCGCTGGCCTTTTGCTTCGTGGCGGTTTCCAGTTATATCGTCGGGTTGATCGGCACTTCCAATAATCCGGTATCAGGCATGACGATTACGACCCTGTTGGCTTCGGCGTCGTTGTTCTTGGTCCTGGGCTTTCAGGGAGATTCGGCGATTTTGGCGACTTTGGGGGTGGCGGCCGTCGTTTGCTGCGCGGCGGCCATCGCGGGCGATTGCTCGCAGGACCTTAAAACCGGACTGATGGTTAAAGCGACGCCTCGTTATCAGCAATTAGGTCAAGTCATCGGTGTAGTGATCCCGGCAGTCGTGATCGCTCCGGTGCTTACCTTGTTGCATTCGACCTACGGCATCGGCGACGGACTCAAGGCCCCGCAAGCGACCTTGTTCGCCAGCCTGACCCAAACCTTGTTCGGCGACGCGGACTTGCCTACCGACATGTTGCTTATCGGAGCGGGTATCGGCGTCGTCATCTTGATTTTGGATGCGATTCTCAAGTACAAGGGCATGTCGTTCCGGCTTTATTTGATGCCGGTGGCGGTAGGTATTTATTTACCGATTTCCTTGGCCGTGCCGATTTTTCTGGGCGGTGTCGTGCGCTTTTTCGCCGACAAGAATCGCCAGAACACCGAAGGGAAATCCGACAACGGAGTGCTGTTGGCCTCGGGCTACGTGGCCGGCGAATCGATCATGGGCGTATTGCTCGCTTTGCTGATTTTCTTTAATCTGGAACCCGAATCTTTCGTGTCGTTAGTGGTGATTGCGGGGGTCGCCATTTACCTCTTCAAAGTAGCGAGGGGAAGCGCGAAAGCGGCCTGAGCCGGAGCGAACGGGAGCGCCAGAATGGAGGATCCGATTCAATCGAATCCCTGGACTACTAACGACGGCGTGGTATTAGGCATTCTGTGCTTGATCCTGGCCTTCGTTTTTCGCACCTCGAGCAGTTCAAACGTCTGGTTGCGGCGTTTCTACCGCGTCGTGCCTCCCTTGCTGGTTTGCTATTTCCTGCCCTCGTTGTTCACGGTGTTGGGCGTCTACGATCCGAACCAATCCCAGCTGTATTACGTGAGTTCTCGGTATTTGTTGCCGGCCAGTCTGGTCTTGTTGACCCTCAGCGCGGACCTGCGGGAAATTCTGCGCCTGGGCCCCAAGGCGGTGACGATCTTCCTGGCCGGAACCTTCGGCGTCGTGCTCGGGGGCGTGGTGAGCCTGTTGGTCATGCAGCAGCTCTGGCCGTCAGCGATGACGGGCGAGATCTGGCGAGGCATGTCGACGGTGGCCGGTTCGTGGATCGGGGGAGGGGCCAATCAGACGGCGATGAAGGAAGTGTTCCAAGTCGAGGAAACCTTGTTTTCCGCCATGATCGCCGTCGATGTCCTCGTGGCCAACGTCTGGATGGCGTTCTTGATCCTGAACATCCCCAGAGCGGCCGGGATCGACAAATGGAATCGAGCCGACGCGTCGGTTATCGAGAATCTGAAGCAAAAAATGACCGCTCGGCAGGAGGCCGGACAGAAAACCCCTCAGGCGGCGGATTGGTTCACGTTATTGGCCGTGGGCTTCGGGGTGACGGGCTTGGCACATTATTTAGCGGACTGGATCGTGCCCTGGCTGCAAGTTCAGATGCCGATACTGGCGGAGTTCAGTTTGACAAGTCACTTTTTTTGGCTAGTCGTGATCGCTACCACTGGCGGAGTCCTGTTGTCGCTGACCGGCGCTTCGAAGCTGGAATCGGTGGGCGCCTCGAAAATGGGCACGGTATTTCTCTATTTGCTGATCGCTTCGATCGGCATGAAGATGGACGTGACCTCGATCGCCGAGAATTGGCAATATTTCGTCATGGGCCTGATCTGGATATTGGTGCACGGATTGGTGATCTTCACAGTGGGGAAAATCATTCGGGCTCCCTATTTTTTGATTGCGGTGGGCAGCCAGGCGAATATCGGGGGAGCCGCTTCGGCTCCGGTGGTTGCCAGTGCCTTTCATCCGTCCCTGGCGCCGGTGGGCGTGTTATTGGCGGTGCTGGGTTACGGAGTAGGCACCTATGCCGCTCTCCTATGCGCCCAATTGATGAGGCTTTCGAGTGGTTGATCTATTGCCGTTAGTTGCCGGCGCCGTCTTCGCGGCGTTATACCGGGCGGATCGGGTGTTTAGCTCGTTCGATGAGAGAGGTGTCGACATCACCTAATTTCAAGCCTTACGCGACTTGGGCTACGGTTTGCGTTTGCTTGGCGTTATTCGGAACGGCTACGGCTCTCGGACTTTCGGCTTGGGTTCGTTATCTGCTGCTGTTTTTGGGGCACGAGGGAATGTCGTCGATCATCGTGCCGGCGATGATGCTCGGGTGTTTGGCCTTGGGCCACGCCTGGATCGGCAAGGGAGCCGACCGAGCCGGGCGCCCTTTGACCCTGTTCGGCTGCTTGGCGTTGGCGACGGGCTTTTACGCGATTCTGTTCAAGGTCGTATCCGATTGGACTTGGTCGGATCCTGCCAGCGGGTTCACCGGTTCGTCGTTTTCGGTTTTCGGATTGTCGTTGGTTTTGTCGGCGGTATTCGTCCCCGGCATTTTGGCCGGAGGCGCCATGCCGATCCTGTTATCGGGAGTGGTCCGCCGGCCGGACGAGATCCCGCGTCGTTCTGCCGTGGTCATAGGAGTCACCGTCGCCGGGTTGGTTCTGGGCCTGGGATTGGCTGCCTTTGCGGTCATTCCGTTCGGCGGGTTGCCGATGGCGGTCTTGCTGGCTGCCGGTTTGTATCTGTTGGCGGGAGCTGTCGCCTTGGGCATGAGCGGGTATTTAGGCTGGCAGGACAATCGCCCGTCGAATCGCGTAGCGAACCGGTCCGGATTTTGGTTCCGGTCGCCGTTGTTTTGGTTGTTGGCCCTTGCCGGGATGGGCTTGGCGATAGTGTTCGTCGGATGGTTCCGGCTGTTCGCTTTGTCGTTGGGTACCGGTTCGCACGTCTGGGTCATTACGTTGTCGGTAGCGCTGGGGAGTTTGGCGGCCGGCGCTCTCGCCGGGGCGGGGTGGCGCCCGGAAGATTCGACGCGTCGATTGGCCTGGTTGCTGGCGCTAGCTTCGCTGACCCTGTTAGTGTCCAGCGCATTCTTAGGGCAGCTCCCTCATTGGTTCGTCCGGTTGTCGGATCTGGTGCGGCCGGTGCCGGAAGCGTACCGTTTTTATTTGTTGCTTCAGGCCGCGGCAGTGTTCGCCGTTACTTTTTGGCCGATGGCGGCGGTGGGCGGCATGTTGCCGACGGCCATGCGTTTGGCGGCGGACGGTTCGGGCGGTACGGGGCAAGGAGTCGGGCGGGTGATCGCCGCGAAAGCGGGGGGAGCGGCCGTCGGATTGGTGTTGCTGACGCCGATGGTGTTGCCGTCCTTGGGAGCGCCGCGGTCGATCGGATTGGGAGCCGCCGTATTGGGAGCCGTCGGGGTTGGCTCGTGGGCGATCGGTCAGGATAAATGGCGGCGTTTATTTTGGATCGGGCTGCCTTTTTGGCTCATCGGGATTGTTTCGTTCGTCGGGGCGCGGGCGAATTCGGATTGGCAAGGGATCGTGGTCCGGGCTATCTGGCGTGAGGCTTCGCCGCCGGCGAGTATCGCTCTGGCCCGGCAATGGGCCGGGCAAAGCCGCGTGCTCCATCATCGCGACGGTATCGATAGCACCGTGTCCGTTCGGGCCTACGACGCCGACAATCAGTTGTTGAGTTTGCGGGTCAACGGCCGGGTCGAGTCCACGACGGCCCGGGACTTGCTGCCGCAAATCATGAGCGGCCACCTGCCGCTTATCCTCCATCCGGAAGCCGGGGAAATCTTGCAATTGGGGTTGGGCAGCGGAGCGGCCTGCGACGCCGTGCTCCGGCATGGTTCGGTCGAACGTCTGGACGTCGTCGAACCGTCGGCAGCCGTAGTGGAAGCCGCTTGGTATCTCACGTCGGCTCAGGGAAACCCGCTCGAGGATCAGCGGTTGCAATTGCGAGTAGGCGACGGAAAAACCTACGTTCAGCATACGGAGCGACGCTACGATATCGTTATCGGTACGTTGACGGATTTTCGCCGGGCCGCCATAGCGGGACTGTTCACCAAGGAACATTTTCAAGGCTGCCGGAGGTTGCTGAAGGACGGAGGATTGGTCGTGCAACGGGTCTCGTTGCGCGATACCGATCGGGAAGGGCTCGAAACGGTGTTGGCGACTTTCGCCGCCGTCTTTCCGGAAATGAGTGTGTGGCGAGGCCGGGAATCGGATTTGATACTGGTCGGATTTACCCAGGAACCTGCGACGGATTGGGAGGCGATGGAAGCGAGCTTTCGACAACCTTCGGTCAGGGAACATTTCGCCGAAGTTCAGGTGAACGGGTTTGTCGCGTTCTTGATGGCGGAATTGGTATCTCCCGCCAACGGTTTTTATCTTTCGCCCGATCATTTGAGCTTGCACCTCGATCTGCTGCCTCGCCTGGAATATCTCGCGCAACGAGGCCGATTCGTCCGGACGGAGGGCGAGCAACCGTTGACGATCAACGAACTTTACCGGGCCCGTTCTGCGACCTTGCTGGGCCGTTATCTGGAACAGCGGGAATTGAACCGAGCCGATTACGAAGCTCTGGAAACGTCGTTCCTGACGCACGGTACCGTGAGACCGCCGTTTTTTCGCAGCGTCCTCGCCGGATGGTTGGAGCGGTTTCCCGAGGACGTTCGGGCGGTGAACCTTTCGGCGCAATTGGCCGAGTATCGCACGGCGTGGGAGGCCGAGGCGGCCTTTCTTTCCCGGCGGCGGGACTTGATAATGCGGTCGGCCGAAACCGAGCCCGCCTTGCTGCGCCGTTACCTGAAATGTTTATTGTGGGAATACCGCCATCTTCGATCCCTGTTGCATGTGCCCCCAGCCGAGGAATTGGTACGGACCTTGCGGGAGGCGCTCGACCGGGATCCGGATTTCCGGCCGGTCTATTACCTGCTGCTGGCCGAGTTGGCGTGGGATCGGGGAGAGGATGACCGCTTCGTCGAGTTGACGGAGTGGGCTTTTCGGCCGGGTATCGAGCATGGTCCGATCCGGTTCGATTTGGACGAGACCGCCCCGCAGCGCGCCTTGGCGCGGTTGCTCGAGTTGTACTTGGCTCGAGACGAACTGGAAGCGGCCCGAACCTTAGGCCGGCAAGTCATTCAGGGCGGTCATTTGGCAGCTGCCGGATTTTACCCGGGTTTGCAGATCGCCTTGCGCAAAACGCTCCGTGCCGTCGAAAGCGACGGTGAAACCGTTCCGTAATCGACATAACCGGCGCTTGTTGTTTTACTGACCGAAGCATCCGATGATCACGACCTTACGCCTCTGCTGTTTGATTTTGGTTTTGCCGTTGACGAGCGACGGCGATGACTGGCCGCGATTCCGGGGTCCGGGCGGGCAGGGACACTCGAACGAAAAAAACCTTCCTTGGCGTTGGTCGCCGGACGAGGGAGTGGCTTGGAAAACCGACATTCCGGGAGTCGGTTGGTCGTCTCCGGTGGTTTGGCAATATCGGGTGGTCGTCACCGCGACTACCGAAAACGGCCGTTCCTGCCGGATCGTCTGCTTGGACCTGGAGTCGGGGAACATTCTCTGGAACGTTGAGGCGCTACGGCAGGTTCCCAAGCGAAAAGAGCGGAAGAATTCCTATGCGACGCCGACTCCGGCACTCGGCGCCGCAGGAGTTTATGCGGTGTTCGGCAACGGCAATATCGTCGCGGTGGATTGGGACGGGAAACGGAGATGGCTCAACGACGAAGTCGAGTTTTACAGTCGGCACGGGCTCGGCGCTTCGCCGTTGATCGTGGGGAATTTGCTGGTCATGCCCTATGACGGAAGCAATGCGGTCGACAAAGCCGGCGAGTGGCCGAAAAACAGCCGGGAGGAACGAATCGGTTGGCAGATCCCCTGGGACCAGGCGGTGGTGCTGGCGGTCGATATTCGCACCGGGAAGACGGTCTGGAAGGCTCGGCGGGGCCAGTCGCGGATCGCTCACGTCACCCCCAATGTCGTCGACTTGCCGGACGGCGGTCAACAAATCGTCAGCGCCGCGGGCGACGTGATCCAGGGTTTCGATCCGCAGAACGGGAAACTGGTCTGGACGGTCTACAGCCAGGGCGAGGGGGTAACGCCGAGTTTCGCGATCGGCGACGGATTGGTCTTTACGGCTTCGGGATTCGAAAAATCGACCGTTCGGACCGTTCGTTTGCACGGCGAAGGTGACGTTACCAAGACCCATATCGCCTGGGAGCAGCGCAAGGGAGTGCCCTCCGAATCGTCTTTGCTTTACCTCAGCCCATACCTCTATGCCGTTACGAACGGGGGAGTGGTCACCTGTTACCGGGGGCAAACCGGCGAACTGGTTTGGCAAGAGCGGATCGGAGGTCAGCATTGCGCTTCGCCCGTATACGCCGACGGCCGGATTTATTTCATGTCTCAGGAAGGCGAATCGGCAGTCATCCAGCCTGGAGCCGAATTCGAAGTGCTGTCGCGCAATAAACTGCCCGGTTACTTTCAGGCTTCGATGGCCGTTTCCCAAGGCAGTTTGCTGCTGCGGTCCGATAAAACGCTGTACTGCATCCGCTGAACCGGCTCGGGTTCCGAGGAACGCCGGGAACCGTCCGGACTCGAGGAAGACAGCCCGTCGGCCAGGCCGGCGAGCTTAAAGCCGCTTCGTGGCGGTTCTGGATTCGACCGGTTCAACGATTGCGGAAAAAAAGCAGTGTGAAAACAACCTTGATGCGCTTGGTGACGGTAATCGTTCCGGGCGATATCGACGTAGCGCTTTCTGTATCCATAGCCATCGTTCGGGCGTAGGCACGAGGAGCAGGTTGAGGGAAACCCTCTTCCTGAATCAATAAAACTTTCCCGATATGGTTATCGAGCGTTATGGCCAATAGATCCGCTTTGGCCCGAGCGTTTTTGAGGGCTTTGACCTGAGTGTTCTGCTCGACTTTCTCACGATCGCTGATATCGAAATGGACTCCGTTAATGGAAACGGCCTTTAGGGAACTGAGCGTATTCCAGAGGTTCCGATGAACTTCCGGAGCGATGGAACTTTTGAAGGAAATGCTTGTCGTGGCGATAAAGCCCGCCCGGTGGCGAACGGGTTGACGTTCCCAATTTACGTTGAGAGTCATCTGAGAGGTCTGGAGGTATTTCTTTTCGACGTTTTGTTCCAGTAGCTGTTGCAACGCAGCGGCCACGTTCTGTTCGTGTAGAGCGCCCACTTTTTCCGTGCTCGGAGCTTTCGTCGTGACGCTGATTCGCCAATTGATGACGTCGGGTTCGACTTCGGTGGTGGCGGCGCCGAAGACGGAGATATGAGGTTGTTCGAAATGTTCGGCCAGGGGGCGAGGGGAGCAGAAAGCGAACCAGACGAGCGTCAGTCCTATGATCCTTAAGTTAGTCATAATGGAGAGTTAGTCAGATAATCTTGGACCGGTCAATCGTCGAATCCGGATGGGGAGTCGCAGCGGCGCCTCGAAGCCGAAGGGCTAACCGCCGGCGGGTCCGAAGCCTCACGGTCCCTGCCCCGGGATTCGACATGGACTACTTCGGCTGATGATTCTCGTTTCGGGTGATCGGAGGTGAGTGGTTTCGAGCGATTCTCCAAGCGTGAGTTTGCCGGGGCGGAATTTCAATTCCGGGTTGTTACCGGTTTCGCAATTGACGCTGCAGGGATTTTCGCGTTGGCTTGGCAATAGCGTTCGAATTATGCGACCGTGCGCCGTAGCGGGCGCAGCTTGATATCGAGCCGAGTCGGCCGCCAGCCATTCTCGGTCGAAACAGTCTTGGGGGATCGAGCTCTTTTTCGTTGTCGGCTCCCCGCCAACCTCGAATTTCAAGGAGTTGCGCCTGCAGAATCAGGATTTTTGCCGTCGGGATCGGGAAATTGATTTTCGCGTCCCGCGGCGGGAGGAGCGGATCAACGAATGGGAGGCGGAACCATCCCGATCGGAGGATCTCTTCACCGCGACAACTGTCTCGAACGGTATTGCGACTTTCTGTTTCGAATCGAAAACCTCCGAACGGTTCCACGCCACGAATCAAGGGGGAAGAAAACGTTCCGGGAACCATGGGAGGAAAAAAATGAGCTGTTCGACGGATTAAGGATGATCATCGAGGAGGTTGAGTCGCGAACCCCCTGCATCGGATGGATTGAAGCCGAAGAACGCCATGCCCGGCAGCAAACCCGAGCGCAAATACAAGAATAATCCGTTTGGGGGTCTGTTCGGACACTCCAACCCCGACCATTGGAACTAAGTTCGCGTCCGGACCGTCACGAAGATCTGTTTCCGACCGTCTGCCTTTACTGTGGTGAGCTTATTGAGTTTGATTCCGAAGGGGAATCGACTTCGAGATACGGCAAGTTTGGGACGAAGCCGAAACGCGTATCCGACAGGAATATCCGGAGAATCGAGCCCATAGTTGCTCTTGTGCGAAATGCGGCGAACGGGTTAAAGATTCCTTTCCGATGGAAGTTGACGGGCTGAGCCAACCCGGCCCGAAATTGACCGGGAAAGTAATCTATTTGGGCGTCGTGCAATGCCTATCCGAGCGGCAACGCACAGACATAGCTCGGGTGGTTTTGAATATCGACCTGTCCTTTACCATGGTCAAGAAGCTGTGCCGTCGTGAGGCGAAACTGATCGCTCGGGCATTTCAGGAATTGGAGCGGCAGGAGCCTCCGGGATATGATCCCGAGCTGAGGAACGAGATCGGGTTCTGCACCGGCAGTCTCCTTGAGCGGCCGGATTGCCGGTTCCACTCGTGTGATTTTCCGGTTTCAGGGTTCGCTTTACCCGGTCCCGGATAGATCAGGTCGGAAGATCCTGAGTCGGGGCTTGAATCATTCCGTCTCCGTCCTGTAGTCCGTTCGCTATCGGCAAAATATCGCTGAACGGCGGCGGTGATGCGGATTTTGTTGTTTTTTCGGGCGGGGAACGCCAGAGGCATTTGCGAACGCTTTCTACGCCCAGTAAAGCCGCATGGGGGGGCAGGCTCGGAGGCAAAAATGTCGGCTTACCGTCGGTTTCCCGGCGGCGTCTTCCGCCGATCGATCGCCGGACACTTCCCCGATGAGTTCCGGGTAGTCTTCGGTCGGGACCGGGGCGGCCCTGCAGCTTCCGTATTTGCCTCGAGGCGAATCTCTCCGGCTTGAATCAGGGCGTTGATCGGTATCTCGTTCGACCCTTGACAATCGCCGCATCGTGAAATCGACCGGCCCGATCAAGGCTTCCCAGTCTCATCCGATCGGGAACCTCGGCAAACCATTTCTCCGAGCGATCCGACATTTCAGGACGGTAATGTCGCCTTTTCCGTCACCGGAGCGCGAAAGCCGGCAAAAACCCGACCGGTTCGAATCGGATCGACTTTCGCCCCGGCGGCCCGGCTAGTTCGGTTCGTTGCCGGGTTTCCATTTGATATTGCAGCCGATCGAGGGCTTTTGCTCGGGGGCGACCGGTTGGTTCGCCAAGAGCGCGTCCATGGCCGCTTTCAAATCCTTTCCCGTAACGGGGTGTTGATTGCCCGGCCGAGCGTCGTCGAATTGACCGCGGTATACCAGTCGCCGGTTTTCGTCGAACAAAAAGAAATCCGGAGTGCAGGCGGCACGGTAAGCTCGAGCCACCGACTGGTCTTCGTCGTAAAGGTAGGGGAAGGGGTAATCGAACCTTTCCGCGTCTTCTTTCATTTTTTGCGGACTGTCGTCCGGATGCGTTTCGACGTTGTTGCTGCTGACGGCTAATACGGCAATGCCTCGGGGAATATAAGTTCGACCCATTTCGACCAAACCGCTGCGGAGATGAATGACGAACGGACAGTGATTGCAGATGAACATTGCCAGCAGGCCTTTCTGGCCTCGAAACTGGTCGCGGGTCACTTCTCGGCCTTCGGTGTCGGGCAAGGCGAAATCGGGCGCGGGCGTTCCCAGCGCGATCATGGTGGATGGGGTCTGGGCCATGGCTCGATACTGCCTGGCCGCTGGGCCGGTGTCGAGCAGAACCGGGCAGGACTTTTTCATGCTAATAATTTTTGATCGACGATCGTTTTTTTAAGTGTCGAGCGGAGTATTTCGATTCGTCGGAAAAACTGTTTTTCCGAATTATGCTTCGAGTTAGGCGGCGATTGCCGATTGAGACGAGTTTCAGCCGGACAGGAGACTGAACCGGTGCGAGTATCGGTCGAACGATCAATTCGCCGACCGAATCAGCAGGGAGGAAGCGTCGGTAATCAGGAAGGTCGGGTCAGTTTTTTTTCGGACGTTTTTTCGGACGTTTAAACGGGGTGGTTTTCGTGACGGCTCGCAACCCTTGGTTCCGATTCGTCTGAAAATCGTCAGTAGCTTCGGCCATATTAGAGTATCCCGACTGGAGAATGATCGCCAAGGCCAGGTTGTTGAAGAGGGCATTGTTTGTCGGCCCATGGCGAGTTCGCATGAGACAATCATCTTCGCCGAAAATCCCGTCGCGACGGCGGTGATTGCCGTTTTCTACCGTCCAATGTCCCCGATTGAGTGACAACAATCGTTGAGCGTCGGCAGCTTCCGGAGGCAACGAAGTGACGCCGTAAGCATATTCCACGGTCTCGGGCCCACCGTTTAAATGATGGCGGTGTCGAAGGATCCGAAAGACTTGGAGGACATGCGGTAATTTGACGGCTCCGGGAAGGGGTTCATAGGTTTGAATGCTCCGTTGATCGATGCGGCCATGTCCTTTCTCCGGGTTTTCGGTGAACCGGTCCTGGGCCACTCGATCCCAATCCAGGCTGGTCAAAAATTGAGAGAGTTCGGGGTTGTTCTCTTTGACCGTGAAGAGAAAATGGGCTCCGTTAACCAACACGATGGCATCGGCCATGACTCGGTTAGTATGGAGCGCATCGATCGTAATGATGGCTCCCCGGATATCGACATCCTCCAAGAGAGCCGCCATCGCCGCCTGTTCGCCGCCTTGGTCTCGGCAAATGCGAACGGCGAGGGGCACCGCATCTTGATGGCGCACGAGGATGACGGTCTCGAAATGGTCTTTGCTGTTGCGATTAGCTCCGTTGATCCGCTTCCCGTCGGCAGCCAAGGCTTCCAGGGGTTGTCGAGTCAATTGGGCCGTTACCCAGCGGTGAGTTACCGTTGGCAACGCTTCCGGATCCGTCTCGGTCATGACCCGGTGAATCGTCGCGAGAGACGGGGCCACGCAACGGCCCTTGGCGTGGCGCCACGCCCCGAGAGTCTGCAATTGATTTGGCGTCATTTTTTGGGCGTAACGCGAAGTCGCCAAGGGGCCGACCTTGCCGGCCAATCGAGCTAAGATGCAGCTAGCGAGGACCATTTCCAGCCGATGTTTGCGTCCTTGTGCCCGGCGAAAATCAGCCATTTCCGCTAGCAGTTGCACCAATGATTTCAACTGTTTCGGAGACGTTTCTACCCGCTGCACCTGGGGGCCCCAAGACGGATCGTCCTGACGCTTCCTTAATCGGGAACCGGCTTGGGGCCGCAAGGGATAAACGTACCTTTCCTTCTTGATATTGTGCCGGGCGGTATAGCGTCCGTTGCTGCGAGCGTAGCCTTGCGATTGCCCTGCCGCCCGCCAATTCCCCGCGCGATAGATCGTGCCCGCGAAGTGTCGGGGATCGACGAAAGTTTCGGCCAATTCCAGCGGATGACCCCAGGTCCGTTGCCAATCGGCACTCAGCCGGCGCAGCATTTTGGCCATGACGCAGCTCCCCAGATTGCGCACTTCGCCCCGCTCGGTAAGCAGGAGGAATCGGGTATTGTTGGCAATCAAATGCAGCCGACGAAACTGCTCTCGTTTTTTCCATCCGAGCCACTTGTCTCGCGGGCGACACTTGAACACTCCGCTTTGCCAGCCGGCTAACGCCAACCACCGGCCTCGGTACTCGGCAACATAACGCAGCCCGCGTCCGGCAAAGCCTTTGAAACCCAAGCGATGGTTCTGATCCATCAGCGAATCCCAGCGTCTTCGCTCACTGCTCTTCACTAATCGAACAGTCACCAGCTTGAGGTTGATTTTGGCGTCCATGAGGAACCAATAACGACCGGAGAATGAAAAAGCCAGCTTTATTTTCCCATTTCGAAGGCGCTAAAGTTTCGGCTCTCTGGTGAAGGGAAAAAGCGAATATGTCCCGAAATCGGTGACACGGGCCTCTAGCGATTAGCGTGAAAAAACCCTGCAGAACCGGGGGACGCGGATTGACTATTTCCGGTTTCGAGGATTAATTGCTCGTCGTCCATGAAAACCGTTCCTGCCGCCGAACCGATAGCCGAGAGCGACTTGAGAGAACGAGCGTTAGCTACCATGCAACTGGCCCGGTTCCCGATTCTTTCGACCGTGGACGGTCCCTGGCCCAGGGCCCGTCCGGTTTCGCCGGTGCTGACCGAAGGTTTCGTCGTCTACGTCGCTAATCTCAAGCGCTATCACAAGACTCAAGAACTCGCCGCCAATCCCCGGGCGGAATTATGCTATTTCGCTGAAAATCATCACCAGGTCAGAATCTCGGGATTAGCCGGCGAAGAACGGGACCCGGAGTTGATCCGGTCGATTTGGGCGGCCAACCCCTTGCTGCGGAAGTATCTCGGCGAGATTGATAATCCGGATTGGAATCTGTATCGGATAACGCCCTGCCGGGTCCGGTACATGGAGGAATGGGCCCTGATTTATCACGAAGTGCCGTTGGAGGAGCCGACCGGCCAAGAGGTCGATCAGCCGGTGCCGTAAATCGTCGCTGCCCCGTGGTTCAGGCCTGCCGCCCTCAGTCGCCGGGTGAAGGTTCGGCCCGTCGTCGCTGAGCTCCGGAACGGCGGTCGGCTCAGGCGCTGTCCTGCAATTCGCTGGTGTGGAGGTACTCGCGATACGTGAACAGCAAACCACCGATCCCCAGCACGAATGCGGTGCCCAACGGCAGTACCAGTATTGAGAGCCAGAGATCCTCCCGGGTGGCGACCCCCAAACTGAAATATTCGACGATGGATGTATGCTGCGAGATAAATCCATTCAGGTGGCGATTGATCGACAGCAAATTGATGTTGGTCGGGATTCGTCCCATCCCGAATTCCACGATCAGTCCGTAGATCAGCCCCGCGAAAACGTATTTTCGAGTGATTAATCCGAGACAACCGGCCAAGGCGCCGTAAGCGATGACCTCGAGAAATTGGACCGCTAACAGCGTGCCGATAAAATGCTTCAGCTCAGGAATGTTCAGGAAGGCACCGACGCCCCAATAGACCATACCGTTAATGAACAGGATGATTTGCAGCGCAACCATTACCGTGAGGTATTTTAGCAAGTAGAGGCGAAACCGGCTGACCGGGCGAGTGAATAAATACGAAAAGTTGTCTTCGCGCAGTTCGCCTCGGATCATGTGGCCGAAATAGTTCAAGACGCTGATCGGTACGACGAGCCAAACGTGGATCGAAATGATTCCGCCCTTGAAAAAGGCCTCGGATTCGTCCCGGCCGAAATAGCTGAAATAGCCGATAATCACCGGGTAAAACAGAAACAGAAACGTGTTCTGAACAAGCAATTTCCGGGAAAAGACTCGGCGCCAAGTCAGCGTCCAGAGCCCGCGGGCGGCGGCATAGAGGCTGGGAAGTGAATCGCTCATGGGGTAATCAGATTACCGGGTGATCCGGTCGAACAAATTGCGCAACGAGCGGCTTTGGCTTCTCATCTCTTGAATCGATAGTCCGTTGCTCCGGACCAGAGCGGGAAAGGCGTCGAAAAAGGTTTCGCCCGACCGGATCCGAAGCGTGATGGCCTTGGCTTCTTCGTCGAGATCGAATCCTCGAATCAGCTGATGATGGAACAACAGGTAAGCTAATTTGTGGGGATCGTCGCAGCGTACGAACAACTGTTCGGACCAGTCCTGAATTTCCTGACGGATCGATTCTTGTTCGCCAGTGGCCAGGACCCGGCCCCAATTCATGATGAGCACTTGCTGGCACAAGGGTTCCAGTTCCGCGAGGATGTGGCTGGAGATGATGATGTTGGCTCCTTCGCTGGCGAGTTGCTTGAGAATGACGGAAAACTCTTGCCGCCCCATGGGATCCAGCCCGTTCATGGGTTCGTCCAGCACCAAGAGTTCGGGTTCGTGAATCAGGGCTTGCGCCAGCTTAACCCGTTGCCGCATGCCCTTGGAATATTGCTTCAATCGTTTCTTCCAGTGTTCTTTCGGCAGCTTGACCCGTTCCAATATCCGATGGCAACGCTCGGAAATTTCATTGCCAGGGATTCCGGAAAGGCGCGCCAATCCCATCAGCCAGTGCATGGGGCGGAGATAGTCGGGCACGGAATCCCGTTCGGGGCAAAACCCGACACGCGCCAGCAGGGGAGGATTGTTGTAGGGGACTTCGCCGAACACGGTCAGCGATCCGGAACTGGGCCGGAGTTGTCCGGTGATGATTTGAATCAACGTGCTCTTGCCGGCGCCGTTGGGCCCGACGAAACCCGTGATTCCCGGTTCCAGAGCGAAACTGATATGATTCAATCCGGCGATATAACCGTACCAGCGGCTGAGTTCTACGGCTTGAATATATTCTTTCATTCCGGCTTGGCGCGATAGTTCAGGAGCAGGCCGGCGATCAAGGCCATGACGCCCAAGGCGATCAAACTGCGCACCTCGTGGGTCGCATGAGCGGATTGAATATCGCGACCCCAGATGCGGAGAATACTCGGAATCATACTGGTTAGTTCCTCGAAATGTCGGCCCAGATTGAAGAAATACCGCGAGAGTTGCTCTAAATTGTAACTGATGCTGACGTGGCGGATCCAGGAATCGGAATGCCCCATAGTGCTGACGGCGTTGCCCATCAACCAGAACATGATCCAGATGCCGACCGCCGCGCCCGGCTTGGTGGAGAGGGAGGATATTCCCAAGCTGACAATGCCGATAACAGTGGAAGCCGTCAGAGCGAAGGCCAGCGAGGTTGCGAGCACGGAACTCGAATACCAGAAAAATGTCCATTCGGGAGCCAGTAAATTGCCCATGAACCAAACGAACAGCAGCGGGCCGATCCAGAGGATCGCCAGCAAGCCGAATACCGTGCCGAACTTCCCCAAAAAATAGTCGAACCGGCTGATCGCTTTGGAGGCGTAAATCACGATGGCTTTACTGGATAGGTCCTGGGCGATCAATCGGGGGATTAGGAAGATGACGGAGGCCATCGAGAAGAAGCGAAAGATATTGGATAGGTGATAGAAGAATACGCTGTGAGTCGTCTGAACGGCGTTGCCCATGTCGGAAGTCAGCCAGTCTTTGAGTTTATGAACGACGCTTTGCATGATTCCGCCGACCTGTTCGGTGAACGTGAACAGCAAATTGTCCGTGGTAAGCAATTGGCCGATCAAGAACAATAAGGCGGTAGCCGCCAAGGCGATGACCCAGACTCCGATGACTAGTTGTTTGGCCCACCAATTATTGAAAAAATTCCGGATGCCGTGGAGCGCGATGACCCGCCGCCGGTACCAGATTCCCTCGTGGGCTTTATCCCAATGTTGGTAGCTGATGTTATGCAGACTCATTGGCGTTGGCGAGAGCTTGAACGAATAATTCTTCCAGCGCGCTGGGACTGGGGATGATTTGCAGGGGAGTGACTTTGGTCTCCAGCGCCAGATCGAACAGCGGATCGAGAGTGCTCGTCCCGTGCTCTACCTTGATATGGCCGTTGGGCAGCGTTTCGGTCGGCCAGCCCCGGGATCGGCAAGCCGAAATAAAGTCGCCGGCTCGGGATTTCAAGACGAGCTCAGCCGAGTAATTCCGGCGGGCTTTGAGTCTTTCCAAGGTGTCGTGGACCAGGATTTTGCCTTGGGAGATAATGATGATCTGTTCGCAGATTCGATCGACGTCGTGCAACAGATGCGAGGAGAGAACGACGGAAATACCGTGAACTTTCCAGAGGCTTTGAATCAGATCGAGGATCTGGGCCTGCCCTTTGGGGTCCAGTCCGTTGGTGGGCTCGTCGAGAAAAACGATCTCCGGGTCGTGAACGATGGCCTGAGCGAGTTTCAGGCGTTGCCTCATGCCGGTCGAATAGGTGTCGATGTTGCGGTAGCGTTCTTGCCCCATGCCGACGAAGTCGAGCATTTCGTGGGACCGTTGCCGGGCGGCGTTGAAAGGCAGCCCGCTCAATTGAGCGCAATAGGCGATGTACTCGCAACCGATCATGCCGGGGATATGGCAATCTTGTTCGGGATTATAGCCGACCCGCTTGCGGATCTCGGCGCCTTCCTGGCGAATATCCCTGCCCAGCAGCAGGGCTTTGCCGCCGGAATGAGGAATGAGTTGCAGGAGGCACTTCATGAACGTGCTCTTGCCCGCGCCGTTGGGTCCGAGCAGGCCGATGGCTCCCGGATCGACCTTCACGGTAACCCGGTCGAGGGCCTTCTGCCTTTTGAACGACTTGGTGAAGTCTTTGGTTTGGATGACGGCTCGACTCATGGAACGATCGGCGTTCGAATCGGCGGCATCGAAGAGTCGGGCCGAAATTCGGACGGCGGGATGGCATGGATTTGTCGCCGGAGCGGGGCGCTGCCGGCGCGGAAAAAAGTGTTAGGAACGTCGGCCACTAACCGGAGTAGCTCTCGAGTTGCGAAAAACTGCATGGTCGTGCCGACGCTTCGTCTCGGTAAATCATCCGAGAGGCCGTCGCGGACAGCCGTCCTTCGCCATGCCGTTCGAGGGCCGACAGGGGGAGGCGAGAATCGTCAGATTTTCCGGCGTTCCACCATCGATGACGATTCGAGTGCCGTCTCTTCCTTCGTCGAACGGGATCGGGCTCCTTCGTGCCGGGAGCGATGGGCCAAGGGGGATACGGCAGGGCATGCGTTCAGGATTCGACAGTTCTCCGGCGTTCGTTTTTTTCGCTGCCGTCACCGGCCGAAACGCCAAGCAATTTTGTCAGCGTTCGTGCCCGGTCGCGGCTCGTCGATCTTTTGACCGGGCACCATTGTGTTCCCTCGTTTTCGATGTGGCAACGACAAAATCCGGAGGCGTCAGGCGGCGCCCGTCGGGTTGAAGGAACTCGGACCATGGCCGCTGGTTGGCGATGCGATACGCAACGGAACGGAAGGTTGCTGGCCGCCGGCGAAAACGGTCGCAAGCGGGCGTTGCGGGTCGAACGCTCAAGCGTTACCGAGTCGTCGGCAGTTGAAACAATTGGTAACTATTCAGGTGCCGGGATTTCCTGATCTGACGCATTAGATCCGACCGTTGGGGGTCAGACAAACCCCGAATGGCGCACAAGTCCATCGAGGGGTTTTCTGATGCGAAAGGTCAGGAACATCCGAAGACGGAGAATCCCCGGTCGGGAGTTCATGGGATCCAGAGATGGCTCCGTCAGTGGATCGAGAATCCGATTTCGGAGAAAAGTTTGACTTTCTCGTATATCGGAGGTACAATGAGTCTGCGAAGGGAAACCTCAACGGCTCAAAGGCAAATCTGATGCCTCTTTTGGGAGCACTTAACCGTGCCGTTCTCATTTGTTCGAATCCGACAAACAGTGGTACGTCTCTCGGTTCAACGATCTGCGCGATGAATTGACCAAGCTACGTGGGCAGTTGGCCGAACGGGATGAGCAGTTGGCTGAATTGCACAAGCAATTGGCTGAGTTGCGCTACAAGTTGAGTCAGAACGAACGCGGAGATCAGGAGGTCAGTCAGGATCCAGCTTCGAAGAAACCGAACGAATCACCGGGGTGTTCCGAGCCGCAGAAAGACGACGCTACCGATCAGGCGGATGAAGAGATCGCCTTGCTTCAGCAAGCATTGGATGAAGCCCACCGCCGCCTGAAACAGAACAGCAGCAAGCCTCCCTCATCGGACGGATTGGCGAAAAAGCCTGCCGCCGATCGCAACCGGAGCCTCAGAGAAAAGTCTGGGAAGAAACCTGGCGGGCAAGCCGGCCATCAGGGACATACCTGCCAACCAAGAACTGATCCGGATCAAATCGTCGACCACTTCCCGGATACCTGCCGCCACTGTGGCTCGAAGCTGGTTGGCGATGATTTGACGAGGAATCACAGCAGCCGTCAGATCATTGATCTGAAGGACGGCAAAGTGCATGTGATCGAGCACCGGGCGTTTGAAGGGCATTGTCCTTGTTGCCAGGGAATAACTCGGGCCCAATATCCGGAATCGGTGAGAGCTCCGGTACCGTATGGGCCAGAGTTCATAGCGATGGTCTGCATCTTGCACCCGGAGATTCAGCTGCCCGTCAACAAGATCGTGAGAATCCTGGAGCTTTTCCTCAAGATCAGGATATCCAAGGGCACGGTAACGGCGATGTGCCGCAAGACGGCTCAACGCCTGGAACCCGTAGTCGAGAAACTCGAGCAAAAGGTCTGCCGGGACAGCAAGGTCAAGAATCTGGACGAGACTGGTTTTCGGGTGAACGGCAGGCTCCATTGGCTTCACGTGGCCGCCACCTGGTGCCTGACGGTTTATCGAATATCCGAAAAACGCGGAGAAATGTTCCCGAAACTTTGGGGTTGCCTGATGCACGACCACTGGAAACCGTATTACAAGGTCGAGGGAGTGAAGCATGCCCGGTGCAACGCTCATCACCTGAGAGAACTTCAACTGGTGTCGGACCTCAATCCGAAGGAAAAATGGGCGGGACAGATGCAAAAACTTCTGCTCCGGATGAATCGGTGGAAACAGAAGAATAAAGGGGGAGATCCAGACGATTTCCCGGAACTGCGTGGGATGTTGGATGAATACGATCGAATCCTGGATCAAGCGATTCAGCACTATGAATCCCTTCCACCGTTGCAACAGAAAAGCCGAGGCAAGCAGAAGAAACGGAAAGGGCACAATCTAGCGGTGAGGCTGCAAGAGTACAATGAAGACACCTCGCGATTCCTGACGGATCCGGAGGTGCCCTTCACGAACAATCAAGCGGAAAACGATTGGCGCATGATGAAAATTCGTCAAAAAATCTCTGGGTGTTTTCGCACGTATCAAGGGGCCAAGGATTATGCCGTGTTACGCAGTATCGTGAACACGGCGAAAAAGCAGAGTCTGGATCTCGTCGAAACGGTCATGTCATCTCCTGATCAGTTACTGGCGAAGTTTGGATTGAAATAGAATCAGGTCGTTGCGTTCCGATAATTCAACCTTTTTCGGCATCTGAACGGTTACCTTTTATCCTGAATCGGATTCTCGATCCACTGACGGAACCATCTTCGGATCCAAGGAACGCCCGATTGAAGATTTTCCGCCTTCCGATGTTCCTGACCTTTCGCATCAGAAAAACCTCTCGATGGACTTGTGCGCCATTCGGGATTTGTCTGCCCCCCAACGGTCAGATCCAATGCGTCAGATCAGGAAATTCCGGCACTTGAATAGTTACAACAATTGAACCCGCTTTCCGGTTTGATCGCGATCGAGCGGAAACATTTCGTCGATGGTGACGGCGCCGCGGCAGATTGACGATTCGACGCGAACGATTCCGGCGCCACTCCGGAAGGCGGGGCGTTGTCAGGCGATCCGTAATCTCGAACCCGCAAACGTTTTGCTGGCGGAATGTCTCGGGTCCGTCCATGCGAGGCGATAGCTTCCGAATCGGCGAAGATACCGTTGTCCGGTGCTGGACCGAATGTCCCAGGAACCCGAAGACCCGCCAGTTCGGACGATCAGGAATTCCTCGCCCGGTCGTTCGGAGCGGTTGCCTATCCGAAGTGCGCCGGATGTCCGACAGTCGATCGTATCGTGATTTGCGGTTCGAAAAAAACTATTCTTCCTGAGCGGCAGAACGGTTCCTTGGTTGTCTGCGGTGATCCTTTTTTCATCCCTGATGTTCCGTGATTAAGGTTGACCGAGTTTAGTTGAATGAATAGACTGATCCTTTGGCGACACTAAATCAGAATCGGAAATCATATCGGCAAGCTGGGGCTTCAGATCAGGATGCCGCCCGTGGCTGCCTGCGTCGCGTCGTGATTGGCGATTCCAGACCGGTTGTCTCGCTTGAGGCATCGGCCGTTTCGGCCCTGCTTTCGTTTCGCCGGTTATCCGCTACCGGCGTCGAGCGAAGGGGCGGCCACCTGAAACAGGCTATCGGAGTGGTTGGGGTGGTTTTTCGTTTTCGGCGATTCAAGCTTGTTTTTGAAACGTCAATCTGTTGAAACTGGCCTTGATTACCGGAGCGACGATCGAACGTTTTTCGATCGCGATTTCGTATTCGGTTCAGCTGCTCGAGGATTTCTCGCCCGGTGGCTTTTCCGAAAGTCAGCGATTCATGATTCGCTCGGATAATCGGACCCCGGTTCGGATGACTGACAAAGGGTTGCCGTACCGGTCGCCCACGTTGAGATTAGCAAAATGAGGCCTCTTTCTTCGCAAACGCGAGAGCGATTTCAATTGCGTTCGTCTTTGAGGGTTGGCTGAGCTGTAGACAGCCGTATCAATGAATCCCTTGGTCATACCGACATTATATCGTGAGCCGTATGAGAGAACCAGATCCCGAAATCCGGAATTGGCCGACAATTACCTGCGTCACGTCATGCTCGGCGACCCCGAGTTGGATCTCGTGCTCGAGGAATTGGCCGATTTGGATCCGCCTTCCCTTCATCGTTTCATCGCGGCCGGGATCGAACAGAAGAGAGATCAGTTGAAAAAGGCGCCGCAGTGTTTGCGTATGTTTTTCGCTGCCGTTGACACTAACACTCCTGCTTGGATGAATCACAATACGTTTGTTCCGGCGAATCGGGCTTTTTTCCAGAAAGCTAACATGATATTGGTGGCCTTCGTGACGGGTTCGTTGATCGAAGGATTTTCGACCTTGATTTCGAGATCGTTTTGGCTGACCGGCCGGGTAGGTTCCCGAGATTCCAAACGCCGGTTAGGACAGAACAACCGGCATATCCTGGATATTTTCTATCCCGGGGGATTGCAACGGGAAAACGAGGGATTCAAGCTATCCTGTCGAATCCGGTTCGTCCATGCCCGGGTTCGGCAGCATTTGGCCGCCGACCCAGAAGCTTGGAATATCGACGAATTAGGCATCCCGCTGAGTGCTGCCAACATGGGATTGGCCATTACTATTTTTTCCGCCCGGCTGCTGTATTTCTGCCGGAAACTCGGCGTGCGCTTTACTAAAGACGAGCAACAGGGGGTGATGGACGTATTTCGTTATTCCGGATACGTGATGGGCATCCCGGAGTCGATACTTTACCGATCTCGAGCTGAAGCCGAGGCTTTGTACCGGATCGGCATGGCCTGTGAACCGATTCATGAAACCTCGGCCCAAGCCGTGGCCAACGGTTTTATCGGGGCTATTCCGATGGTCGCGAACGTCAAGGACCCGAAAGAGGGGGAAAAACTGGTGAGGTTGGCCTACTCCATTTCGCGAAGTTTGATCGGCAGCAAAATGGCCGACAAGTTAGGCTTCCCTCGACTCGGCGGCATACTGGAAGTGATAGCTTTTCATCTCAACAACTATTACGATCGTTACTTCAGACGCTCGCTCAAGTTGAAGTTCTCCAATTTATCGGTCATGCTCGACGTTTCCGAATTTGGCGACGGTGCCATCAGTTACCAGTTGCCCACTCGATCGACCAATCAGGAGTCGGACAAATGGTGATTTCGGCTTCGTTTAATCGGTCCAGTCGTCTGATGGAGGGAAGTGGCGGCAGAGGACGGAATCGGCATTGATTTTTATCATGGAAAGGGCCGGGAGAGCGATTACCTTGAGCCTGTTGCTTGGGTGGTTGGCTGGTTGCGCGACTTCGCCCCAAAGGCAGCCGCTGCCGGAAGGCTTAGTGGTCCCTGAAGCCTGGACCGCCGGGCCTGTCGAAACGGCGGAAACCGGCCCGCTTTGGTGGGACGCATTCGTTTCCGAAGAATTGGCGGCCATGCTGAACGAGGCGTTCGCCGCCAATCCTGATTTGCTCTCGATGGCCGAGCGAGTAGAGATGGCTGCGGCTACCGCCCGTATCGCCGGGGCCGGTTTGTATCCCTCCTTGTCGGCCGGACTGGAGGGTTCACGACAGGACCAGGCTTTCGTCGGCCTGCCGTTCGATATTCCGGAATTCAACAATCGGATTCCGACTGCGTTGTACTCGACGCAACGGGGTGTTTTTTCGACCTTCTGGGAATTGGACTTGTGGGGACGAGTCAGGGCGGCTCGTAGCGCGGCTTGGGCTGACTCCGAAGCGGCACTGGCCGATTTGGCCGTGTATCGCCTGTCCTTGGCGGCACAAACCAGCAAGGCGTGGGTGGCCGCGGCGGCGGCCCGCCAGCAGCACGAATTGGCGTTGGCTTCGGCAGAAGTGTTCCGGAGCATGGCCGACACGATGAAAGACCGGTTCGACCGGGGAACGGCCTCGGCGCTGGAGTTGCGGCTTTCCCTCAGCACTTCGGAAAATGCCGAGGCGATGGTTCAGCAGCGCCGCCGCCTGTATTACCAAGCGCGGCAACAAATCGAATTGCTGCTGGGGAGATATCCGGCCGGTCAGTTCGAGATCAAGGAGTCGATGCCGGCTCTAACCGGCAACGTTCCGGTCGGTATTCCTTCCGCCATGTTGCTGCGCCGCCCGGACCTGCAAGCGGCCGAGCGGCGGTTAGCTGCGGCCGACCAGAGGCTGTGGGAAGCTCGCGCTTCATTGTTTCCCCGTTTGAGTCTTTCGGCTTCGGTCGGTTCGGTTTCGGAGAATCCCGAAGATTTCATCAATGCCGGAACCAGCGTCTGGGCCTTGGCCGGGAATTTGTCACAACCGATTTTCCGGGCGAGGGCGCTGCAAGCCGGCGTGGATTTGTCCCGGGCGAAAACTCGCGCGGCCGTCTTGAATTATAAATCGTCGATTCTCAACGCGTTCGGCGAAGTCGAATCCGCTTTGGCCAACGAACAGATTTTGGCGGAATGGGAACGGCGGTTCGTCCAGGCGCATCGGGAGATGAGCGCGGTCGCCGATTTGGCGAAACAGCGGTACGAATCTGGATTGGCGGAATGGCCCGACGTGCTGGATTATCGCCGCCGCGAATTGGAAGTGGCTTCGCAATTGCTGGATATTCATCGGTCGAGATTAATCAATCGGATCGAATTGTTTTTGGCCTTGGGCGGCAAGATGGAACAGGCACCGGGGGCGGAGAAGGAAGAGGCAAAGTAGCCGCATTTTCGGATGCCAAGTTAACGCTATGAAGACTAAAAAGATTATTTTGCCCATTCTGGTTATTGTCGTCAGCCTGGTTTTGCTGGCGATTATCGAGGAATTTCGGCCGACCGCAGAAGCGGTTCCGGTCGCGCCCGCTTTGCCGGTCGTAGAATTGACGGAGTTGGAACGGACGGATTATCCCGTGGTTGTTCACAGTTACGGCACGGTCGAATCGGTCGCCCAAATTCGATTAATCTCCGAAATCCAGGGGACGGTCGTTTACGTTTCTCCCGGGTTGCGGCAGGGAGGCCATTTCGAACCGGGCGAAGATTTGGTCCGCTTGGATACTCAGGATTACGAATTGGCCGTTGACCGAGCCGAAGCGCAGGTCGCTTCGGCCGCCGTGAAAGTCGCGATGGAATCGGCCGAAGCCGATATCGCTGAGCGCAACTGGCGCAACCTGGGAGGAGAGGGCTCGGCGGACGATTTGGTGTTGCGCAAACCGCAATTGGCGTCGGCGAAATCGTTGCTGAAAGCCGCCGAAGCCGACTTGAAGATGGCCCAAATCGACTTGGAGCGCACCCGGATCAAAGCGCCGTTCGCCGGTCGGGTCCGTCAAGCGTCGATTCACGTCGGACAATTCGTCAACCGGGGAGAATTGCTGGCGACGATTTTCGCCGTCGACCGGGTCGAAGTCCGGTTGCCCTTGGCGTTGAAGGACTTGCAATTTCTGGACTGGGTGGCGGCCTCGAATCGGGACGCGCCTTCCGTCGAGGTCGAATTGTCGGGCCAAATCGGCAGCCGGCAATATCGCTGGCACGGTCAATTGGTTCGGGAAGACGGAGTCGTGAATCAGCGGACGCGCATGTTATCCGTCGTGGCCGAGGTCGAGGAACCTTACGAGGTGAGCGGTCCCGAATCCGAACCGTTGCGGGTGGGCATGTTCGTCGAAGCTCGAATCGCAGGAAATATTCTGAAACAGGTTTACGTGTTCGATCGTTCGTTGATGCTCGACAATACGCGGATCCTGGCGGTAGACGTCGAGAACCGGTTGCGAATCCGGGAATTGGATATTTTGCTCGCCGAACGCCGGTTCGTGGTTGCTGCCGGAGGATTTGAACCGGGCGACCGATTGTGTGTCTCGGGAGTGCAGTTTCCGGTCGACGGCATGTCGGTTCAGCCGGGGGAGACCGCCGGTAACCGGGAACAAGAAGAACCCGGAGCGTGAACGGTCTGATTCGCTGGTTCGCGATCAACGGAGTCGCGGCTAATCTTCTGGCTTGGTCGATCTTGTTGGCCGGGACCATCACGCTGTTGACCTTAAAAAAGGAAGTTCTTCCGGACGTCCGCACCAAGACGATTTCGATCGAAGTCGTTTATCCCCGGGCTTCTCCGGAAGACGTGGAAAGACTCGTTTGCATCCGCATCGAGGAGGCCATTCAGGGTTTGGAGGGCGTAAAGCAGATTTCGTCTTCCTCGGCTGAGGGCCTCGGCATAGTTCACATCTCGCTTCTGGACAACGAAGACGCTCAGAAAGCGCTGAACGAAATCAAGGCTCGGGTGGACGCCTTGGATACGCTTCCCGAGTTGACCGAAAAACCACTCATTCGGGAGATCGTTATACGCCGGCAGGTGGTCAACGTCTCGTTGGTAGGCGACGCGGACGAACGGACGATGAAGGAGTTGGGAGATCGTGTTCGGAACGAAATCTCCCGACTTCCCGGTATTTCCCAAGCGGAGCTTGTCGGGACTCGGCCTTACGAAATATCCATCGAATTATCCAGTGCGGCGTTAAGAAAATACGATTTGTCCTTCGACGAAGTCGCTGAAGCAGTGCGGCGGCGTTCGTTGAACATGCCTAGCGGCTCAATCAAGACGGGCGGCAACGAGATTCTTTTGCGCACGGTGGGACAAGCTTATGAAGGGATTGACTTCGATCATCTCGTGCTGCGGACCGAACCGGACGGCACGCGATTGTTGTTGGCCGACGTAGCCGACGTAGTGGATGGATTCGAGGACCTGGATCAGGATTCGCGATTCGACGGACAGCCTCACGTGAAAATCGCGGTCTCTCGGGTGGGCGATCAAGATACCGTCGGTATTTCCGCTACCGTGGAACGTTATGTCGAGGAGTTGCAGCCTCGGCTTCCCGAAGGTTTGAAGGCGGTTGTATGGCAAGACGATTCCGTAGTGTTATGGGATCGGCTCAAGTTGGTGGCAGAAAACGGCTGTTACGGATTGTTGTTGCTATTGGTCGTGTTGGCGGTTTTTCTGAGAATTCGACTGGCTCTTTGGGTCGCTTTCGGCATGACCGTTTCGGTTTTGGGCACCTTCTGGATCTTGCCTTGGTTAGACGTATCGATCAACCAGATCTCCTTGTTCGGATTTTTGTTGGTGTTGGGCGTCGTGGTGGATGACGCGATCGTGGTCGGCGAAAACGTGTTTCGCCTGCAAAGCGAGGGAATCGATCGGCAAGAGGCGGCGATTCAAGCCGCCCAAGAAGTGAGCAAACCGGTGATTTTCGCCATCCTAACCACCATTGTCGCCTTCATTCCGATGATGATGTTGTCCGGCAGCATCGGCAAGCTCATTGCCGCGATTCCCATGGTAGTAATTCCGACCTTGTTGTTTTCGCTGGTCGATTCGTTATTCATTTTGCCCAACCATTTGAGTTACGGGAAGCACCGGAACGTTCAGGAACGAAATTCTCGAAACGGGCTGATGAGTCACGTGTACCGGGGCGGCGCCTGGTTGATGGAGGCGTTGGAGAATCGATGGTATCGTCCCATGCTCGATGTGGCTCTCAACCAGCGTTATTTAGTTATTATCGGTGCCGTTTGTCTGTTGTTGATCACCTTGGGTTTGATCAAAAACAGTTGGATCAAGTTCTATTTCGCCGAACCTATTCCAGACAATAATCTGGTAGCTATGGTCGCTATGCCCTTGGGCACGCCGGTGGAAAAGACTAGGGAAATCGTTCGCAAGATCGAACAGAACGCTCAGGTATTGCTTCGGGAGATCGAGGAGCAATATGGGGACGTGAAAGTTTTTCGTCACGTGATCGCCTCTTACGGACAGCAGCCCTTCAATCAGAATCAACAACTTAACAGCTTGAATGCCGTGGATCTGTCCAGTCCCCATTTGGGCGAAGTTCATATTGAACTGGAACCTCGGGAGAAGCGGTTGGGCGTCAGCAGTAGAGAACTGGCCGGCCGGTGGGAAGAATTGACCGGAGATCTACCCGGAGTAGCCAATCTGACATTTACCGGTGCGTTGTTGGTCGCCGGCAAGCCGATTTATTTAGAATTTTCGGGTATGAATTACGAGCAGTTGATCGGAGCGGCCGGAGAATTCGAAGAGCATCTGAAGACGATTCCGGACTTTTATAACGTCAGCAACTCCTCCAGCGACCGTCGTCTGGGAATCAATACGAAGCTGCGTCCGGGCGCCGAAACTTTGGGCGTCACGGAACTAGAAATCGGCCGGCAAAGCTGGCAGGCGTTTTATGGCGAGGAAGTACAGAAGATCCAACGCGGCCGAGACGAAGTGCGAGTGATGGTGCGTTATCCCGAGGCAGAGAGACGATCTTTGCGGGACTTGGAAAATTTGAAAATTCGGGTGCCGTCCGGATCCGAAATACCGTTGCACGAAGTGAGCGACATGCAAATCGAAAAGAGTTATTCGGTGATCGACAGGGTGGATCGGTTGCGAGCGATAAACGTCACGGCCGACTTGCGCGAGTTGGACGCGAATCCTAACGATTTGATCAAGGTGTTGAATCTCGGAATCGTGAGCGAGTTGAAGGAAAAGTATCCCGAGGTGGTTTTTCAATGGCGAGGAGCTTTCCAGGACCAAAACGAAATGATGGAATCGCTGTCCATGACCTTCCCTTTGATCCTGGTGATGATTTACGCGCTGTTGGCAATTCCGTTCGGTTCCTATCTCCAGCCTCTGATCATTATGTCGGTGATTCCGTTCGGATTGATTGGCGCTGTTTTCGGCCATGTAGTCATGGGCGTTTCCTTGAGTTTCACTTCCCTGATGGGGATCGTGGCGCTTTCCGGAATCGTGATTAATGACAATTTGTTGATCGTTTCATTCATCAACCGGGTCCGCCAAGAGGGGGTAACTATGTTCGATGCGGCGAGACGAGCGGGACTGAGGCGATTCCGACCGATTTTTTTGACTTCGCTCACTACGTTCGTCGCGGTGATGCCGATTGTGTTCGAAACTAGAGTTCAGGCAGTTTTGCTGATCCCCATGGCGGTGTCTCTGGCGTTTGGCGTGTTGTTCGCTACCATTATCTCGTTGATATTGGTCCCTGCCGGTTATTTGATTTTCGAAGATATCATCACGTTGTTTAAATCCTTTAGAAAAGATAAAGGGGAAGTGAGAACAGATAATTGATCGGCGTCTTGCCCGCTTCGTGCAGGGGGTGGATTTGTTCGGTGGCCTCGAGCCCTCTGGAATAATTGCCGAATGACTGGAGATGGCCGTGGAATTCGACGCGAAAGCGGCCGAATCCGAGGGTAAGCTCGTGCGTGCCGGTTCGGGGACGGGCGTTTTAGCGACCGGAACTACAGACCTCTGCGGATTTTCGAACGGTTGCGGCGTTATCCGGTTCCGAATTGTAAGGGCGGCGAGGTAAAAGTCGCACGGCAGGTGTTATTCGTCACGTTATTTCGGGCGAAATTTTTCACATTGATCCGGGAGTTGATTGGGGTGAGTCAGCTGGGGGTAACGACCGATTCTTAACGGGCCAGGTTTTATTAATTGACTGCTTGGAAAAGAAAATTCGGTTGGGATTCGGAGAGCGGATCCTTGGTTTCGCAGCAGGTCGTTCCAGTCTTTAGCCCCAGGAGGCCTCAGTCGTTGGGCGTTGGGATGACGCTGCAATAACCGAGCGGCGAAATGATTGCCACTTTCATCGGCGTCGAAAGCGCAAAGGATCCGCTGGAAGTTCCAATGGCGCAGCCATTGGGGGAGTTGGGGAGTCGTCTTGGCGGTGGAGACGAAGACGGCACCGCTGGTTCGCAGTTCGGGGAGCGAGCACCAGGCGGAAAGGGTATCTGTGGCACTTTCGGTGAGGATGACGATGTGTGGTTGGGCTTGGTCCACGGGCAACCAGAAACTGCCTTGAGTCTTGCGCGAGCCCCGGATCAGGGCTCGGAATCGACTGCCGTCGGGACGTTGGAAGGTTCCGACCAATTCAGCTCCGGCGGGTCGGAGGTGGGCATTGGTGCCTAAGAAGAGAACGTTGCGGCGATAGTCGACTTGGATTAGGCTTGGTTGACGGCAGCGGTTGACGAGGCCGCCGGGGAGTCTACGAACCGAGGTTAAATAATCTCGCGCTACGGGCCAACCAGCTGGGTGGTGAGGGTGATCTGCAAGCGCCTGAGTCGGGGAAGGCGGTGCCGGGCGATTGTCGGGAGGATTCGCGAGAAATCGAATGGGGCGCGGTCGGAACAAGAGCGGGCGTGGGCGACCAGATCAATGGCTCCATAACCGCCGGTGTGGGGCAAGTGATCGAAAATTTTTCCGTGGTTGATACTGAGGATTGAGTCGTCACGTTTCCAGCGCCGTGGATCTTCGGGATCTTGGCGGTAGCTGAGCCAGATGGCCAAGGGAACGAGCGGGAGTTGCCGGAGTAAAGCCAGGTCGGAGAACTGCGGCGACTGGGGCATGGTTACGTCAGATACCGAGTTCTTCGGCAGCGAATTCGACGTGTTGGCCGGTGACGGGTTGAGCGTGTTGGCGAGCGGCGGCTACCAACGCGAAATGGGCGAGGTGGTTCACCAGTCGCAGGATTCCTTCGGAGATCAGCCGAGGATCATCCCGGGCTTTCGCATCGAAGAAGGGGTCTGATTGATGGGCTCCGGCCAAGGCGAGTCGATGCCGAAGGGATTGGTGCGCCGTCAGGGCGAGCCGCCGGTCCAGTTCGGAAAGGCCGACCAAGATCAAGGTCAGCCGGGGTTGGTCGTCCATCCCGCAATTGAGCAGCAGGCGCAGATCGTCGAGCACGCGGTCTGTTATTTGCCACATTATTTTGGGAAATCGTGCGTTTTTATTTCGTATTATTTCGGACATAAACGCTCTGCTCCGGCGGTCGGCTGCCCATAGTGGTGTTCTTTGGCCATCAACGACTCCCCAACTCCCCCATGGTCTTGCCGTTGGAACTTCCAGCGGAGCCCTTGCGCTTTCGACGCCGGCGAAAGTGGCGATCATTCCGTCGTTCGGTTATTACAGCGTCATACCAACGCTCAACGACTGAGGCTTCCTGGGGCTAAAGACCGGAATAACCTGCTGCGAAGCCAATGACCCGCTCCCCGAATCCCAACCTAATTTTCATTTCCAAGCAGTCTATTTATAAAACCGTTGGCCGTTGAGAATCGGTCGTCACTCCTAGCTGACCCACCCCAATTAGCTCCCGGATTAATGTGGAAAAATTCGCCCGAAATAACGTGGCGAATAACAGGCAGGAATCCGCTTGCGAACTGGTCGCGTTCGCCCGGAGGTTCTTGGCCGTTTGCCAAGCCCACTGCGCTTCGGCAGCTATGACCTGATCCTCTAGTTGCTGCAGATCCCCGGGGTATCGGGCGGCAAAAAACCGAGACAGAATCGAAAAGGTCTTCCCGTCCAGGCGACAGCGATAACGAGCGATGGGCGCCTTTCCCAGCCGTCAGGAGAACGCCGCAGATAGGTGTCCCGCCGTTCGAAACCACAGCCTCCCTTGGGATGATTCGGGCAAGCAGAAAGTAGTTTCTGCTTGCAGACTTTTGGGGCAAGGTACTCTTCGCAGGAGTAATCGTAGCTTGTGTCCCATTTGGTGGTGTAGGAGTGGCTTCCCGGAGGCCCCCAACTACGGTCGCTACGTTCCCTTTGTTGGGGGCCTCCGGGAAGCGAAAGATTTCGAGTGATCGGTCTCCTCCAGGGACTTTCGGCAGATTGGGATCATCGCCCAACCAGGGAAGAAATATTGGCGATGAACGATCCGAACCAACCGAGACCAGATCCCCCCGAGTTAGAGGGTGATCCGAATCTGCTCCGGGAAATGATCCGCCAACAGGCGCAACAGATCATGGAAGAGGAAGTCGCCGCCTTGATCGGGGCGGCGTTAGGCGAAAATAATCCCGAACGCACCACGTGGCGCAACGGCTATCGAGCTCGAGCCTGGAAGACGCGGGCCGGTGAAGTGGAGTTGCCGATCCCCAAATTGCGCCACGGCAATTACTTTCCCTCCTTTCTGACCCCGCGTCGGCTCTCGGAAGCCGCGTTGATTTCGGTCATTCAAGAAGCCTACGTGCAAGGGATCTCGACGCGCAACGTCGATCGCCCGGTGCAAGCCATGGGCTTGAGCGGTGTCAAGCGCAGCGAAGTTTCCCGCCAGTGCCAGGAACTCGATAATCGAGTGGGATCGTTCCTAGATCGACCGCTCGAAGGCCAGTGGCCGTTTTTTTGGTTGGATGCCACTTACGTCAAGGTTCGGGAAAGCGGTCGCATCGTCTCGGTGGCCGCTATTCTGGCGCTGGGCGTCAACGACCAGGGCCGACGCGAGGTGTTGGGACTCGAAATCGGCTGCAGCGAAGCGGAAACGTTCTGGACCGATTTCCTTCGGAAACTGCTGCGCCGTGGACTTCGTGGCGTGCAATTGGTAATCTCCGACCACCATCAAGGATTGGAGGCTGCCATTCAGCGCACGCTGGCCATTTCGTGGCAACGTTGCAAAGTGCATTTCTTGCGTCATCTCCTGGCTCACGTCCGCAAAGGCGAGCGAGCGGCGATCGGAAGCCAGGTTCGCACGGTTTTCGCCTTTCGGCAACGAGCCTCGGCTCAACAACAATGGGGCAAGATCGCCGAGGAATTGAGCAGCCGATTTCCCCAAGTCGCCCAACTGAGGGACGAGGCCGAATCGGAAGTTCTCGCCTATCTTTCCTACCCCGAAAGCCGGCACGCCAAAATCTGTAGCACCAATCCGATCGAACGCTTGAACCAGGAAATCAAACGCCGCTCCCGAACCGTCGAAATCTTTCCCTGCGAGTCCGCCATTCTCCGCTTGGTCGGGGCCTTGTTGAGCGAGCAGAACGACGAACGGGCCGTGGCGCGAAGTTATCTGAACCTCGCGGATCTGGCTCGGGTTTGCTACGCCGACAAGACCGACTCGGAGCCGGATCGCCGGTGACCCGACCGTCGGCGAAACCGGTAATCGCTCCCAGATTTGACTTGCCGTCATCCCGGGGCGCGATCAGAGTCTCGGCGTTTCGTTGTAGAACCAAAATCTCCGAAACCACCCCGAGATGACGACCGACACTCTATCGGCTTGGCTAACGCAAGTCAAGCTGCCGACGTGCAATTTCCTTCAAGAACTGATGAGTTGCACGTTGAGTTGGATCATGGAAGAGGAAGTGGCCACTCTCATCGGCGCCCGGCCTCATGAGCGCCGTTCCCAACGATCCAACCAACGCAACGGCTACCGGAAACGGGGCTGGAAAACCTGCGTCGGCTACCTCGAATTGCTGATTCCCAAGCTCCGGAAAGGCAGCTACTTTCCCCAGTTCCTGAAACGGCGCTGTCTCGTCGAAGAAACCTTGCTCGGCGTCGTTCGGGAGGCTTGGGTGCCGGGCGTTTCCACTCGAAGCATGAAGCGACTCGCCGAGGCGCTGGGAACGTCGAACCTCTCTCGAAGTCAAGTGTCCCGAATCTGCCGGGAACTCGATCAGCGGGTTCAAGAATTTCGCCAACGCCCGATCGAGGGCGACTGGATGTTTCTCTGGCTCGACGCCACCTATTTGAAAGTCCGCCTCGACGGACACGTCCGGTCCGTCGCCGTCTTGATCGCCTTGGGAGTCGATTCGGAAGGACGCCGTGAGGTGTTGGGGTTGGAGGTCGTTTCCAGCGAATCCCGGCAAAGCTGGTCCGAGTTCCTCCGCTCGTTGCAGCATCGCGGGTTGAAACCAGTCCGGCTGATCATCTCCGACGAACACGAAGGCCTCAAGGCCGCGATCGCCGCCGTGATGCCTTCGCGGCGACAACGTTGCCGAGTGCCTTTCATGCGGAATTTGCTGGGCAGGTCCCCCGGAGCGATCAAGCCCGAGTCGCCGAACTGATCCGATCCGCTTTCCGAACGGACGAGCCCGGAACCCCGGCGAATCCCGCCCCCTCCGAGGCGAATCGACCGAGCGAATCCCCGTGCCGTTGGCAACAGGTGGCCGATCAATTGGCCGTTCAATATCCCCAGGTCTCGGAAACGATCATCCAGGCCCAAAACGATGTCTTGGCGTCTCAGCAGTTTCCCCTCGCTTGGCAGAACCAACTTCACAGCACCAATCCGATCGAACGACTCAACCGGGAAATCAAGCGGCGCACGGATTGCCGTAGGCGTCTTTCCTGACGTCGACTCGATCCTTCGCCTCGTGGGCACCTTGCTCCGGCAGCAAAACCGCCAGTGGCAGAACGAGAAATACTACTTGGATCCCGGGGCGATCCGAGAAATCGTCGCCGGCGCTTGACCATTCGCCGTTAGTGGGGGGTGCCCCGTCAATCGGAGAAGCGCTGAGATGGTCCGCACTCTCAGGTTCCTTTCTTGGGAAGGCGTGATTCCAGGCACTTTTTTTTTCCAAGTAGTTTTTTTCAAGTAGCGTCAAGGGACGCGTGGCGGAATTTGCCACCACTATGCACCGAAGTGTCTCCTCTCGGGCATGATGCGATCCGGAGTAGGCTTGTCCCGCCAGATCGCAGGCGAAGAGCCCCAGAATAGCTCTCCTGATCTCTTCCGAGTCCCTTGCTTGACTCATCCCAGGAAACGCGGGACCCAAGGGCCGTAGGCGAGCCCCAAACGGAACGAGTGCTGCGACCGCAGGTCGTCACGCGTGACACCCGCAAAACGTATTTCGGTCTCCTGAAAAAAAGTCTTGTTTCTCGTCCAGATTTCGACATCATGCCCCGAAATCCCGACACGAGTCGGGGTGGCAATCGTGGTGATCCAGATTCTGCCGAGGAGCCCGAACCGAGCTGCTCTGCCGAAGGGTTAGTTACACCACTACTTGGGACTCAATCTAATCGTACTGCCATGACAGTTGCATTCCTGCCATGACCCGGCGGTGCTAACGCACGGGCCTCTTTTCTTTCGGCTATGGTTGTCGCCAAGCTTCTCGATAACGAAAGCACGGCAGTCTCAATTCGACAGCCAAAATACAACTCTCTGGGCCAGCCGACCGCCGGAACATAACGTTTATGCCTGAAATAATACGAAAAAAACGCGCGATTTCCCGAAATAACGTGGCGAATAACAGCAGGTTTTCGATTCGAGCGACGGGTTCTCGACTAGGATGACTTCTGTTCCGCCGGTGTTTTTTCCAATCGGTCGGCCGCTTCGTTCGCGGATTCTATTCCGCTGGTCAAGGCTCCGTTGACGCAGGGTATTCTCATGTAGTCCCCGGCCAACCAGAAATTATCGTACTCTTGGGACAGTCGTTTTCTGACCTCGATCATGTTCTTGAACATTCCGGGCCTGCCCATGCAAACCGCATCTTTCCAGCGATAGATCCGGGCGAACTCCCATTCACCGAATTTGGGAATGTTCGAACCGGGGGGGGGGTGCCGGTAAATGTCCTCCAGCATGGTTCGGATAATTTCATTGTCTTCTTTGTCGATCAGTTCGGCGGCTCGGTGTCGGCCGACTATCATATCGAGTGTGCTTTTGCCGGCCGGCACACAGGCCGGTAAATTGAGTGACCGATCCAGAAGGAGAGGCGTATCGTCTTCCGGATAAAGCGCCCCATGCCAGTCGGGAGGCAAGGGCGGGATGTCTAAACCGAACACGACGCGAACTCCGGTCGAAAAGACGACTTGGTCGAGGGCCTGGTGGATTTCATTCGGCAAATCCGGCGTCACGGACGACACTCGGTTGCCGGGAATCGTGCATATGACGGCGTCAGCGGTAATTTGCTGGTCGTTGACGACCACTCCCGTGGCCCGGTCGTTTTCGAATTCGATTTTATTGACCGGCGAATCGCAGCGAATGAAATTCCGGCACTTATCGTCCAGCGCCAGGGAGAACGAACCGGCTCCTTGTTCCGGTACGTAGATCAGGGCATTTTTTAAAAACATCTCCCAAATATACGTCCTCATGTAGGCCCAGCCGGATTTCTCGGCGAAACCCATGGTCATTTCCAGAAACCCGAGCAGGGATGTTTGGGCAAATTTCGGAATGCGTTGGCGATCGAGGTATTCGCCGAAAGTTACTTCGTCATCTAACTCGGCGACCCGGGAATCGCTGGCGAAACTCAAGAATTCCGGTTGGCGTTTCCCAGCCCTGAAGACGCTGAACAGCATTTTGAGTACCCGGGGAGAAAGCAACCCGATTTTCCAAAGCGTTTTTACGCCGGTGAGCAACGCGCCGAAGGAAACGGGGGGGGTGGTCATGTGCCATCGCCCGTTACGGTGCCAGCCGAGATTCATTTCCGATTTGACCAACGGGATCTCTAGCTCCTTACACATTTTCTGAGCGACATCATAGGAATCGCAGAAAAAATCGGCGCCGGTATCCAAGCAATAGCCGCCGACTCGATCACCGTAAGCCCGACCTCCGGAAAAGCTTTTCGCTTCTAAAACGATCGGTTCGATGCCTCGTTTATGCAAAGTCCATGCCGCGCTTAAACCGGCCGGACCCGCCCCGATAACGATGACTTTTTTTTGTTCCATAAAACGCTCCAGAGGAGTGCTCCGATTACCAATATCCTGGATATTGGTTTCGGTTGAGGTCAACACTTGTAATTGCTTTTGCCGACAAAATTTTCAAGCTGAAACGAAACAGACCGGCCCCGGCCTAGTGCTACCGAGTAGACATAAAATCACATGGCAATGGCTTTTTTGCCTGCCTCAAAACCTGCCTTATACGCTGCTTCGTACACCTCGGCACACTTGGCGCCGTAGCCGTATCGATGTCCCAAACTCGCTCCCGAAAGCTTCGCATAGCCATACCACATGATTTGATTTCCGGGTTCGGCATCATGCTTGCGACCGCGGTAGCCTCCCAGCTCGGCTACCAACCGAACCGCGTTGCCCAACTCATTCGGCAATTTCATCTTGAGTGCCAAGGCGTAGTGCTTAAAAAAACTCAGTTCCTCATCGCTGAACATTAATTTCGGACCGCAATCAGGCACTTGGCGACCCAAGAGCGTCATCACCATGATACGCCAAGCGATCACGGCATTGATCGCGATGGCTCGTTGTAATCTGCTGGCGGTACGGAACATTAAGTATTCGGCTTTGCATCCCGATTTGAGGACTCGAAAAAAATCCTCGATCCGCCAACGTTGATGATAAAATCTCACCATTTCGGCGGCTTTTTCGGCATCTTTGACTTCCACGCTAGTCAATAAGTACCACTGGAGGGGTTTTTCCTCTTCGGGCGGGTCGGTTTCCTCGACGTGAACGGCGGAGAGCCGGACCGGTTCGGCCTGGGGACAAGTTTTCGTCGCGGGCAGCGTCACGTGACAGAAACGCAAAGCGCAGCGCACCACTCGCTTCTTCCGCGTTGGTCGAGCTGCCTTGCGGCTGGATTTCGGGCGTTCCGTCAGACCGTCGACTTCCAGGCTCAAATGATCCGCAGGCAGTTGACGTTTGATGGTGGCGAATAGTTTCGCATCTTCAGACTTTAGTTTTCGGTCGTGTCGGGCTCGCACCAGCAGTTCCGTTCGAGGGCGTTGACGCTGAGCGTGAAATAATTCGAACAGGTCCGCTTCGCGATCGCACACCAAGATGACCTGCGTTCGGCGAGTCAGTTGACTCGCCGCGTCGGCGCAATCTTTCCAGCCAGCCAACCAACGTTGTGAGGCCAAGCGTTCTGATTGGGCGGCGACTTCAGGTGCCGGATCAAATCCCAAGCGCAACAGCCCCAAAGGCAGACCTTGATCGGTGACCGCCAAAGTAGCGTGAAGATGCAGGCCGAAGGCCTTGGCCTGGGTTTGATTCTGCCCGATAAGGCTTAAGTCTTCGCACCCGGGGCGAGTGGTGAAATTGAAATCGGTGCCGTCTTGAATCGCCAGCACCGTCTTTTGACCGCGCATGCGTCGCAGGCTGCGTTCCCGATGTGGCGCCAAGATGTTGGGCACCGTGACCTCCGAGGTCTCCGGTTGCTCAATCAAACGATAATAGCCGCAGATCGCCGCTTCGTCGCTCTGGTCGTTGGCATTGATGGCTCGCCCCGGATACTCCGCCAGCAGCGAAGCGCTTTTGATTAGTCGGGCTGTCAAGCGCTGATCCCCCAACTTGGATTCTCCAAACTCATTCGCGGCCCATTCTTCTGAATTCAGTCCCGCTCCGACCGGCAGCGTGGCCGCCAGCTCAACCCGGGGAACTCCCAGACGCCGACGCCAATCGCGCCGCAAGGGTCTCACGAATATCTGCTTGACCGTTTTTTGGCGAAGATTTTCTCGATCCTGCCGTCCTCGCCCGGCCGTCTTCCCGACCCAGATGAAATTAGCGGCCTTGAGACAGGTTCCTTGGTAACCCTCGTCCAGATAGGGTTCCACCAGCCAGGGTTCCTGGTCGTAGCAGGTTTGGAACTCCTCGGGTAGCCGGCGCAGCAGAGTTCCCAGCAGGTGACTCGCCAGATTCCGGCAGCGGACCACGGGGCGGATCAAGAATCGATTCAGGCAAACCATTCGATCAAGCTGAGCCTTTCGCACCGACTCCGACCAGGCTACCCAGTGATCCCGCGCCCGAACTTTCAAGGCTGCGGCGACAAAGCCGGCGGCCCCCAAATAGCCATGCTCCGAATGGAACAGATAGCGCAGCTGCCGACCGGCGAAAGTCGTGATCCCTTGGGGATGCTCTCGAGCGATCATGGTATTCCAAATGGCTCGATCATCCGAAGTTTTAACCAAGCTAATATTGAGATTTCGAACCGCCTTCAACTCGTCCGGAACCGCTTCGGGTTCCGGAATCGCTTGAGCTAACAAGCGCGGCCCCGAGGGCTTCACCGACGGCTGAGCTTCCGGCAATCGGATTTCCGGGTGGTTCGACGCCAACGTTCTCAGCACCTTCAAACAACCTGCGACCTGAAGCCGGCCACCTCGATTTCTAAAATCGAAAGTTTCGCAAACCCGGCGTCCGAAAGCATTCCGGCTCGTGAAAGTTTCAGCCGCTAAGATGCCAATGATCCTTGATTGTGCCTCTGCGGTTTTCAAAACCGGATTGATGTTCCCTTGTTTCACACCCCGAAATTACTCGAAGTGAATCCCATTGTCCAGATCTTTTTTTGTCTACACGATAGGCCTAGTGGTCAAACGTTACGGTTGGGGTAAAGAACGGAGCCTCGTCGAGAGGCCGCCGTTCCCGGCAATCGGACTCGGAGGCGGAATGCCGGATGAAATTCAAGCGTCGGCGACCGCTCCCGCTTCGTTGCCGAGGTCGCTTTTTCGCCAGTTGCCGGGACCGGGTTATTGCCGCAGGGGAGCGAGATAATCTTTGGACCGGGCCTCCTCGACCAAACCGTTAATGGTGTGGATAATGTCTAGTTTCGCCAACTGATATTCGGATTTGAGGGGTTGTTCGAGGATCAGGCTCCAACGGTTCAATTGTTCTTTGATCTTTTCTTTTCGCAGCCATTCGGTAGATGTCTGGAGCGCCTGCGTCAAGCGGACGGGAGCGGAAGGCGGCGGTTCCGGCCGTTGCCACGCGAAGATCAGAGTCGCGATCAAGGCTAATGCCGCCACGCTCCAAGCCAAGCTTCGGAACGGCAAGCGGGTCGGGGCCGGTTCGCCGTTCGGGACGGGCAATCGGTCGATAGCCGCCATGACCCGTTCCCGGAATTGCAGCGGCGGAACCGGATCGATGGTTTTCGCCTCTTCCGAGAGGCGGCGGACCAAGGCCTGTTGCCGCCGGTATTCGGCGGCGCAGCCGGGGCAATGATCCAAATGCGATTGCGTCTTGGCCTCCGGGGCGCTTCCCGAGTCCAGGCAACAAGCGATCTTTTGGCGAGTGAACCAGCAAGCAATCATGTTAATCGGTGATCGATTGGTTTGAAACGCGTCGGTTACCGGGACGACGGATAGTCGATTTCGAGGCAAGACGCTAGTTTTTTCCGGGTCCGGTGCAGGATTAATTTGACTCTCGATTCGCTCATTCGCAGCGCCTCCGAAGTTTCCCGGATCGATAATTCTTCCCCGTAACGGAACCATAACGCCAGATATTGGGTCGGCTTGAGTTGGCGTTTCGCTTGGTTCCAAAAGCTTTCGACCTGGCTTTTCGTTTCCAGATTCGAAGCGGGAGTCTGTTCCTCGATATCCTGCTCGGCCCCCCACTCGACGCTTGGCCGGCGGGAGCGGAACAGATCGATGGCGGTGCGTTTGGCGATGGTAAACAGCCAGGTCGAGAATTGGCGATCGAGCTTGAATCGAGGCAGATTCCGGTAGGCCTTGATAAAGGTTTCCTGCGCCAGGTCGGCGGCGTCGGCGGCTTCGCATCCCATACCGCGAAAAAAACGGAGGAGCCGTGCTTCGTAGCGGTCGACCAGTTGCGCGAACGTCGCTTGATCGCCGGCCAGGCATTGCCGAACCAAAGTTTCGTCGCTTGTTTCGCCCGCGGCGGCTTTCGATTTCGGGGTCATTGCCGGTTCGGACCGCTCGGAAAACAACGACGGAATTTCCTGAATCGGCAGCGCCGATTGATCGATCATGACAAAGCCTTCCTTTCCGTGGCCAAGAATGGTAACGCAGCCGGTCTTCAAATCGCCGGTCGCTCCATCGTGGCCATCCTCGATCGGTTGTGTCGAGTCGGATTTATTCCGTGGCTGCCGGTTTATGTTTATCGGATAGCTCGAGAAACTTTCGTTTAGCTTCTTCCCCTAATCGTATAATTTCTTCATAATCTTCATCTAATCGTCTAACTTCTTCCTTTAATCGTATAGATTCTTCCTTTAATCGTCTAAATATTTCCTCTGATCGTATATCTATTTCGTCCGTTTCAATTATGTACGAGATTAGATTTGCTTCCTTTAATGCTTCCTCTAATCGTCGATATTTTTCCTTTAATCGTCTAATTTCTTCCTCTGATCGTCCAAGTTCTTTGGCCCGTTCAATTGCCTCGGCCGAGCTCATTCGAAGTGTTGCCAGGGCCGGGATTTTTCCGCGGAACGGAAAATCCGGTAACTTCCGCAACTGCCGGTAGATACTGTCCAGATCGGAGAGTAACTGATCCATTTCTATGGTCTGGATGACTTGGACCACGGCCCCTTCGTTGGTTATCCGAGTGGACCGATAGAGCTGTTTGATATGTTTGAGCATCAAAGTTTCTATGAATTCTTCCGTGGATTGAAACTCCTGATCGAGTTTGAAGATTTGGATCTCGGGCCCTTCGTTGGTTATCTGAGGGAGCAGTCCGCGTATTATGAGTTCATCGTCTTGCCGCACGCTCTGGAAGACGTCGGCCCCCAATAGGCCCAGAGAGACAATGCCATTAAGAATGGATTGAATCTGCCGGGCGGTTTCCTCGTCTTTGACTCTCATTTCGAATTGGCTCCACCATGATTCGCCGGTTTCGCCCACCGCGATTCTCACGCCTTTCGTAAACCGGAAGATTCGAGCTTCCACGGAGTCTAATTCGAGCAGGTCGGCGATGTCTTCGACTACTCCGACGAAATAGGGGTTGTCCGGGAGCTCGGGATAGGTTTGCAGCACGGAAAAACGTTCGAGTTGAATCCCTCCCGGCCGGGCGGCGTTCAGTGTCGCCGACAAGTGATTTTCGTCCGAATTAATAACCAGACCGAACAGGCCGTCGGAGTCGTAGGCGTAGTAGATGTTTTTGTTTTTATTCAGGAGTTGAGGCGAGTCGGTGAGGGTCAAGCCCGTCAGCTGCGCCAGACTTTCGAGTTCCTTCCGGTAGGTCGGATTGAGGTGAATCAACACGGAGATCGAGTTGGCGCCGATCTTCGATTCCTGATCGGGATCGAAATATCCCATGACCGTGACGGAGCGGAGCAGTTTTTGCAACAGGGATTGCGGATCGATGTCCCAACCGGCGAGAAGTTCGGGAAAGCCGGGTTCCGCTTTGATGTGGGTGACGAGATCGTCGATCAGATTGTCTTGGACCCAAGAAAAAATCGGCGATCGCGTCAGGGTGGCGACATCCAGATGAACCAGCCATTTGGCGTCGGCATGAACCCGGGTAGGGGCCTTGGTATCCGCTTGAAGCCCCAGAGTGAGGAGGAACAAGCCCAAGCAGCAACGGACGATAAGAGAGCGCATGATTCGAGTTGAGTCGGTTGTCGTTTTTTCGTTCGGCTGAAGCCGGCTCGAATCGAGGTTTCGAGTCGCTTCGTCATCCTTTAGTTCGAACGGCGATGCTATTAGGTTTCAAAAAACATTCGGGAAAATCATGGTTCGAACGAAATCGGGAACCGGCAGGGGGGCGGTTAGGGGAGGGCGGCGTCTCTTTCCCGAGGTTTTCTCGCAGCCGCCGGCGAATGCCTTCCGGGATCTTGTGGGCTGTGCGGCGGTAGGTGATTTCCTCTCTCGGGCAGACAAAAAACTGGCCGGGGAAGCGGCGGCTTCCCCGGCCAAGCTCGTTCGCTACGCCGGCGGCTTACTTCACGAGGTAAAACCGGGCCGTCCCGGCAGGCGGCGTCGAGTAAGGCGAGGTGGCGCCCGCCACCGGCTCGAATCCTCCGTCGACCGTTTCGCTGGAGTGCAAGGAGCCTCCCGAGAATTCGATCATCACCATCCCGTCCGCCGACAGAGCCAACATAATGCTGGTGGGGCCGCCGGTTCCCGGATCGGCGGGCACTTCCGTCATTCCGGCCTCGTAATGGGCCTTGACCTGGGCTTCCGTCAGCGCGTGGTTATAGAGCGCAAACTCGTCGATCCAGCCGTCGAAGTAGAATTGTTGCGGCGAATTAAAAACTTCGGGCGATTGGGCGTTGTTGACGATGAAATCGTGGAAGGACACCTCGCTGTTGCGGCGTCCGATGCCGATGCCGTCAGTATGATTGCGCAGAATGTTGGCGCCGAGAGTCGTGCCGAAAGGTTCGCCGTTGAGGTAACCGGTGACGCCGCCCTCGAAACTGTCGGCTTGGGTGTCGCCGTGGTACACGAAGACGACATGATAGAGTGTGTCGGGTTTGACCACGGTGCTGACGCCGACGACTTCGCCGTTCGGCGAAAATCCCTGGTCTTCGTTGTGGGGCAAAGTGCCGCCCCAAGCCGTTTCCGCCCGGTTGAGCACGTTGAACCAGAGTTCGGCTTCGGAGGGGTTCGGGCCGGGTTTGGTGCCCGCCAGGTAAATGTTCATGCCTCGGGTGGCGCCGCCTTGTTCGTAGAGGACTTGCCGTTCGGTAAGTTCCACTCCTTCGACGGCATCGTCGTCCGAAGGCAGAGTGCGGGACTTGAACCAGAATTCGATGGTTTTTTCCGACCATCCCGGATTGCCGCCCAAGTTGTTGATGTCCGCGTGATTGACGATCCGAATCCAGTGTTGAGCGGCCGAATCGAACATGACCGAAGTCGACGATTCGCCGACTACTAGCCGCTCAGCGCCCAAGCCGGGACTATTGTTGTAAATGCCCGTGTGGACGCTGCCTACGGCGTTGACGGCCGCGGTTCCTTCCTGTTCGCCCAAGCGCCAGTAAGCGAACGGATTGTCGAGAAGCACGGCAGTTTGGCCTTGGGGCACCGTGAATTCGTGGCGGAATGCGCGGGAGCGAACCGGAGTGCTGGCCTCTTCGTAACCGAGCATGGCGACATGGTCTCCTCCGGGGAAATATCCGTCGGCCATGGAATAGGTGACCGTGGTGACGCCGCCCGATTTGTTGATTTGCGGAGTCACCGCGGTGCCGTCGAGGGTCAGGGTGACCGAACCGTCGACGACCTTGACCGAGCCATCGTTGATGACGTATTCCAGCGTGTCGGTCAACACCGTCCCCTGAGGAATGATCGAACTGATGTACGGCCGGGCATCGGCGTCTCGGTAAGCCTTGATCGCCATGGGATTGTCGCGGTCGTTGATCAGAATGCGTTGACCGTCCTTGGTGATCGAATAGAATTCGACGTTGGCTCCGCCGCCGCCCTCGAACCAAAGCAGCCGGAAGGGATAAACTCCGGTCTCTTCCACGTAGAGGTTGAATTGGGTCTCGGCGACCCCCCGGCTCCCGTTGAACCTGCCCAGCATCGTGGCTCCGACATCCAGCAGCGCAGGACCGGTGCTGACTTCGAAACCGTCGTCGCTGTTGACCGCCAGAGTATGGAATCCCGCTTCTAATTCCAGATAGGTCAGGAATTCGGCGACGATGCCGTCGTTTTGATCGTGGAACCCCGGAATGCCCGGGATCATGGCGTCGGGGAAGCCGCCGTCGGTGCGAAAATTGCCGAGCGCTCCGGCCGCTTGGTCCAAGTTGATGACTGTTTCGATATCAACGGGCGTGACGACCCATTCGGTCGCGTTTTCGGGGCCGGCTTCATTCAGGTAGGGGTCGCCGTCGGCGTTGGTGAATTCTCCGGCCAGTTGCCGCTCTGCGCCGGCGAGATTATTGCCGTGAACGTGTTGCGCCCCCGATTGCTCGGTAGAGATTTGCGTTACTCGGGCGATAAAACCGGAAGTGCCGGTGTCGACTCCTCCGGTGGCGAAATCGGGGGGTATCCGGGTGAACACTTTCGAGACGGTAAATTCGAATTCGGCGGCGTGAGCTTGGCCTTCGGAGTCCTGAAATTCGATTTTAACCAAGTGAACGCTCAGGGAATCGGGAATGTCCTCGAAGTTCCAAGAAACCATGGTGACACCGCCGGTAGTGTTTACTTCCGCCGTCACGGGGGCGTCGTTCACGGAAGTTTTGACCGATCCTTCGTCGACGGTCACGGCGAAATTCTGTATCATCACGCTGAAGCCGTTGACGTCGCCGGAGACGGAACTGATTAGCGGGGGAGCCTGTATGGTACTCAGATCGACCGACTCTTTGGCGATTAACGTGAGGATCGCGCCTTGCACGGAGAACTCGTCGATGAACACGTCGCCGGCTTGGCCTTCGCGTTGCGTGCTGACCGTGAGCACGTCGTTGGCGGCCAGGTTTTCCAGGAGATAGACCAAGGTTCCCGAGGATTCGTTATGGCCGTTGGAGTTGCGGATGTAATGGGTCTTGGTTTGGGCTCCGGGCGCTTCGACTCCGTTGACCTCCACGGTGATGCGGGGATTGGGACGGACCGCTGTGCTTTGCAGGGTGTCCTGATACAGCAGCAAGTAGTTGCCCTCCGCGCGAATCTGGATCTCGGAATCGTTGAGCCGGTAGGTTCCGGAGTCGCCGATCATTTCTTCTTCCCAAACTAACTTGGTTTTATTGGCCGGGTTCCAATTGTCGGGAGCGCCGTCGTTGTCGACGACAGTGGCATAAGTGGACAGGACGCCGTTGTCTTCGTCCAGTTTCTCCAGGTAGAGCGAGGCTTGCTTGCCTTCTTGAATGATCACTTGGCCGCCTTCGGCCAGGCGGAGCATCCTGACCGACAGAGCTTGCGTTCCGGAAACTTCGACGATACCGGCCCAGTGGAGGGAAGCCACGGTGTGGCCGCTCGCGTTGCGGATGTAGCCTTGGCGCGCCGTGCCGCCTCGGATGGGGTCGGGACTGTCGTCCAGCGAGATTTCCAGTCCGGGAGCCGCGCGTTGAACGGTGGATTGCATGGGGACGTTGACGAATAGTTGGTAGACTCCCGGGGCGAGCTCGATTTCGGTCGACGTGCCGGAGTGTCCGTAGCCGGAATCTTTGCGCGTCGAGGTCCAGCTCAGATAAGCGAAGTCTTCGTCGCCTTCTTCGAAGTTGGGGTTGAGATTGGTGCCGTCCGCCGGACCGTCGGAAAGAGCCGAGAATACGGTCCGGGAATCGTCGATCAGTTCGACGAATAAACTGGCGGTTTGAATCCCGGTCGCCAACGCCGCCTGAGCCGTTTTGCGGACGCGGGCTTCGATCACGTCCCCGGCTTCCAGCCCAGTCAATAGGGCGTTCGCGTGGAGCGATGTTTCTTGTTGCATGTTGTTGTTCCGGGGTTGATTGCGGATGTACCCGGAGGACCCAACCGTACCGGGCGCGATTTCGCCGTTGACGTAAACTTCCACCGCTTGGCAGGGGCGGTTGTCGGCCGTGTTGATGCTGATCACGGGGACGGTCACCGCCACCAGATAGTCGCCGGCTTGCTTGACCGTCAATTGGCTGGAGTTACTGGCGGAGTAATCGAAAACGTTCAGATCCACGGAAGCTTTCTCCGTCCAGCTGATCGCCTTGGGGGTGGCGGAATCGAGAACGGTAGAACCGTCCGCCAAGTTGGATCCTTGGAGAAACGCCCCGTTTTTCACGGCGCCACCCAAATTCAGAGTCACGGCAAAAGTAGCCAGCAACGACAGCGGTAGAACGAATAGTGTTTTCATGGCTCGGGCCCAGGTTAACCGCCTGACCGGTCCGATCAAGCAAAAAGTGACGGCGGGTTTCATTCGCCCGATGCCGCGACGGTAAATCCGAATCCGATTCGGGCGCTGTTTGGAATTGACGAAGAGCGATCGTCAGCGCAGACTCCGGGGCCGTTTTCCTTGGATAGAACCGTTAGCCGACCTGCAATCTAAACCTTATCGCCCATGACTGACGACACCCGATCATCGAGTGCTATTGGCCGAGCTTTCCGGTACTACCAAAGCAATCTGGGGCTTTTTATCGTCTTATCGATCGTGCTGGCGCTGGCATTGGTTTTCAAAGCGCCCCATTTCGCTAAAAGTCTGCACTTGGGGGGCGACATTTTTCTGAACCTGCTTAAGATGATCGTCGTTCCGCTGGTGGTCACCAGCGTGATGTGCGGTATCTTCGGCATGGGAGACATTCGCAAATTGGGCAAACCCGGCGGGGTGGCCGTGCTCTACTATCTCACGACGACCGTGCTGGCCGTCATCGTGGGATTAATTTTGGTGAACCTCTTTAGCCCGGGGGCGGGAATAGATGGGGAAGATGCCCTTAAAGAAGTGGACCCAAAAACGTCCCAGGCCGATATGAAGTTGGCGATCAGCGAGGCCGTGGCCCGAGAGGCCAATTTGTCCCCGGACCAAGTTCGAAAAGTGTTTCCGGAACTGGAGGATCAACCGTCCGAATGGACGGGTATCGTCGAGAATCTGGTGATGATGCTGTTTACCGACAACCTGTTTGCCTCGGCCACCGGCGCCGATTTGTTGCCGCTTATCGTCTTCAGTATTTTATTCGCCGGGATGCTGACGACCATGGGTTCGAAGGTCGGGCAATTGACTACCCTGATCGAGCAGGCCAACAACGCGCTGCTGTCCTTTATCATGCTGTTGATGTGCGTGGCGCCTGTGGGAATTCTCTGCATGGTGGCGGGACGATTCGGCGAAGCGGAAGCGGACAACAAATTAATCGAAGAGTTGACGAAAGTCGGAAGTTATTTCGTCACGGTCGTGGTCGGTCTCGGATTTCACGCCTTGGTGACGCTTCCGATCATCTATTGGCTGGTCACCAAGAAAAATCCCTACCTGTTTATCAAAAACATGATGGAAGCGATCCTGACCGCCTTTTCGACCGCCAGTTCTTCGGCCACCTTGCCGGTCACCATCGAATGCGCCAGTAGGAAAGCCGGCGTCTCGCGAAAGTCATCGGAATTCGTGTTGCCGCTAGGCGCAACGATCAACATGGACGGGACCGCTCTTTACGAAGCGGCGGCGGCGTTGTTTATCGCTCAGATTTACTCTGCGGTGGAGCCGTCCTTCGACTTGAGCTTAGTCACGCAACTGGTGATCGCGGTGACGGCCACTCTCGCCGCCATCGGCGCTGCCGGAATTCCGGAAGCCGGGTTGGTGACGATGTTGATCGTCCTTAATGCGGCAGGACTGCCGATAGATTATATCGCTCTGATTCTTTCTGTGGATTGGTTGTTGGATCGTTTCCGCACGGCGGTGAACGTGTTCGGCGATTCGGTCGGAGCCGCGGTCGTGGACCGGACATTGGGGGAGCGAACCGATGCGTCGTCATAACCGTCAAGTCGGGGTCGATCAACAGCGTTCGCAACGGGTGAAGGCGCCACGCGATTTTCTTCGTCGGATGAAACTATCCTTGCTAGTTGGGGCCGTTCTGGGGTCGTTCGTCGGCGACGCTTGGGGGCAGTTGGTGATTTCGGGAAACGAGAACAAGATCGACCTGACCTCCGGGGCGCCGGCGGTGGTACAGAACGCCGAGCCCGACACCTTGTCGCTGTTCGATTTTTCCCAGTTTCCTCCGAAGGTCGAACATCTCTACGACATCCCTAATACGGTGATCGGTCCGCCTTCGAACATTGCCGTAGCTCCGGACGGTTCTTTGGCTTTGATCGCCAATTCGCTCAAGATCGATCCGCAAGATCCGACCCGGTTCGTGCCGGAATCGTTCGTCCATGTTTTGGACCTTCAGGCCAGAGACCGGCGTCCGAAGAGGGTGGCGGTCGGCAGCCAGCCCTCGGGGATCAGTTTTACTCCGGACGGCCGGCTCGCTCTCGTCGCCAATCGAGCGGCGGGCACGATTTCGGTATTGCGGGTGAACGGCAACGAGGTCGAGGCGGTTCAGACGGTCGAAGTCGCTTCGTCCGAAGCTAATTTATCCGATGTCGCCGTACACCCTGACGGACGCTTGGCGTTAGCCAGCGTGCAGGAAGGCAGTTACTTGGCAGTGCTCGAAATTCACGGGGATCGGGTGCAGTTGGGGGAACGGAAAATTTCGGTTTACGGTCGGCCCTATCGCGTGGTGATATCCCCGGACGGCGGGGTCGCCTTGACGGCCGGGCAGGGGGCCGGCAGTCCTTTGGACCGCGACGCGCTTACGGTCGTCGATCTGGCGTCCCGTCCCGCGCGGGCCGTCGACTACGTTACGGTAGGTTCCGGGCCGGAGTCTCTGGAAATCAGTCCCGACGGTCGGTTGATCGCGGTGGTTTTGATGGCCAATTCGAATTTGGCGCCCGATCATCCGCAGCGAACCGATTCCGGAGAACTCGTGTTGCTTACCCGCCGGGGCACCAAAGTCGAACTGAAGCAACGGTTGAAAATTGGACGCATTCCCGAAGGCGTAGCCTTTACGTCCAATGGCGACTATCTCTTGGTGCAGTGCCATCCGGACCGGAACGTTTGGGTCTTCGAGACCAAGGGACGGCGGCTACGGGATACGAGATTGCGAATCGAAGTTCCCGGCATGCCTTCTTCGTTACGAGCGGCTCCCTGAGGAAAGAATCGGCGCAAGGAATGGTGCCAGAGGCAGGAGTCGAACCTGCGACCAAGGGCTTATGAGTCCCCTGCTCTGGCCACTGAGCTACTCTGGCGACAAACCGGCGGCAGCCGGACATATTCCAAGGCAGACTAGCCGAGGAGATAGTTCCGGGCAAGTCTTTGTTTTCATTTTGGCAACAGAATCGTTCGCCAAGGGGCGAACCTCGGTTTCCGAAAAACGAACCCATGCCGTCCGGCCAGAGGCCATGAATTGGATCGAGAATCGATTCAGCCGATAGCCTGGTCCAGGTGAGCCGTCCGCTTTGCCACCGGCCTCGAGCGATTCGGCGTTCCCGGGTCCAAGATTGCAACGGCAGGGCGGTGGAGTCAGCTCGAAACTTGGAGCCGCTCACCCAGGTTCCTGAATCGAATGCCTCGCAGATGAATTCTCCAGTCGTATTCCGGCCGGCAGATGTTTTTTCGCTAATTGCCCAATCTCTGCGGTTGGGTTTCGGCAGGTTTTGAAACTCAACTGAGGCTTCCTTGATTCCATCCCCGAGCCGAATCCAGTTGTTGCCGATTGGTTGGGGCAATATTCCTGGCCCGGCGACGGGAGCTGGAATGCGAGTACCGTCGCCATTAATTCGCGGAATTGCCGCCTGTCGCCTATTCGGTTATTCGGCTCGGGTTCCGCAAATTTCAAGACGATGCCGCTTCGTTCCCGCCAATCGCTGACGTTCCCGGCAATCCGTTTTTTTCTCGCTGGGGTAGCAGCATAGCGTTATCGAAACGGAAGGGGTGATACCAGCTGAAATTCTTGGATTTGAGGTGCCCGTCAGTTGGCGTTCCGCAGAGGGAAGGAGGGTGATGGATTGGCACGGTGTCGAGAGAGGGAAGAGCCTTGGTCGACGCAGTGACCGTTAGAAAAAATTCATCAGTTTCAAGAAGATGCCGATACCGGTGGCAGTCAGCACAATCAGCGCCGTCCATAGCATCGACAGGATCAGATTCCTAGTTTTCAAGTAATAAGTTTCCATTTTGGAGTCAATTAGCTTCTGGTGGGCTTGAGAATCCTTTTGGTAGCTCCGAGTCTCTTCTCGATAGCCCTGCAACTCTTCTCGGTAGCCTTGCAACTCTGCTCGGTAGCCTTGCAACTCTGCTCGGTAGCCCTCAACTTTCGATACGTGGTTTTTGACCTCTGATCGGTAACCGTCGAGTTTGATTTGGAGGTTGTCGATTTTCGTGTTGACTCTCGTTTCCAGATTTTCCAGGTCCGCTTTGGTGGCGGCTCCCGTTGTCACGGCGTGTTGGATCACTCGGACGGTCGCTTCGGCTTGACCTCGTTCGAAGCCGGCTTTCTCGAGTGCGGCGGTAGCTTCCAGGGTGTCGATTACGTTCATTTAAAGTTGATGTTAAAAACCGCGAGAGCCCATCGAACGGCTACGACCAGACCGGTCTGGAATACCGCCGTCGCCGCCATCGGCCCGGAGGGCGGCGTTCGGGATTCTTAGCGTCTCAGGTCGTCGTCTCGTTCAAAGCGGTTTTGTTCGTCAATCATTTACTTGATGTCCCGGATTCGAATTTCGGTTCGGGAAATTGGTTTTTCGATTCTGAACGTCACTTCTCTACGGACCAGTACCATCCGGCATTCGAGTTTCGGCACGCAAGCTTTTTCTCGGTGTTGTAATTTGTTTTTCAAATTTAGCGAGGCAATCGGCTGTCGGGGAAAAGCAACCTATCGCGGCACGCTTCCGGTCCGTTAGCCGGCGTTCGGTTCCGGCGAATGTCTGGGTATTCGACGGAGCGAGCGTGGAGCGGAAACGGAGGAGGGGGAACCGGCCCCCCATGTCGCGGATTGGTTCGAAGCCTGCCAAGAGCGTTCCTGTTTTCCGGTCTTTCGAGGGAGCCAACGGTAGCGAGGAATACGGGCGGAAATTGGGGCCGGAAAGTCCCGTCCCGGAATATCGACAGCGGTATCGCGAGGTCGGATAACCGGGGCCGGTGATTAAATATCAGATTCGACCGGAAAGGGGGATGGACCCGTCGGTTACGCGTCGGGTTGCGCCCGTGGCGTCGCGGGATAATCGGAACGTCATTAATTCGTGATACGGCTCGGTACGCATTCGCAATCGTCATCCGGGCATTTTCCTGGAAGACAGCGGCGGTGCTCGTTGACGGTAGCGCCGGTTCGCGCTTGCCGAGCGGGTTTCGGCTGGTGAAAACGATCGCGATTTCCGGTTTTCGGCAGCGGAGGCACCGGTGCCTCAGGGCGCTGGGAGCAGTGCCGTCAGGGACGAACGGAGGCGGGGTTTCGCTCTGCCGGACCAGGCCGGGAAGCGGGACTTGCCTTGACGGGAAAAACCTGCCGGTTAATGTAGTTCTTTTCGCAGGGCAGCGATCGGAGCCCCAAGAGGCGATTGATGAAGATGGTTGAAGTACTCGGCACTCCATTGCAAGCGACTACCTATAGCGCTTTGTCGGACTTTTGCCATGACCGCGCCAAGGCCCCTGGAGTACACGCGATCGACTTTACCAACACGCATATCGTCGCCATGCGTCGCTCGCAGCCGGATTTTCGGGAATTGACCTCCTGCTTCGATAGCTTCGTGCCGGACGGCATGCCCTTGGTCTGGTGCATGAATTGGGGCAAGGCCGAGCTCTCCGATCGGGTCTACGGCCCTCGGTTTATGGAGGAATGCCTGCGCCGCACGCAGCCGGATTACCGTCATTTTTTTCTGGGCGGTTCGCAAGCTTGCTTGGATCAATTGCTGCGGCAGGCCGAAACGCTGAATCCCCGGCTCGAGGTGGCGGGAGCGCAGCACGGGTATTTCTCGGAGGAAGCGGAATCCGAAGTGGTGGACTCGATTAACGAGCTTTCGCCCGACTTCATCTGGGTCGGGCTCGGTACCCCCAAACAGCAGCAGTGGATCGCCCGCTGGAAATCGCGGATTAGCCGGGGAGTGTTGCTGGCCGTCGGCTACGCTTTTGACGTCAACGCCGGGACGAAGCCGGACGCTCCGCTTTGGCTTCAGCGAAGAGGCTTGGGGTGGGCGTATCGCCTGGTGTCCGAACCCCGGCGCCTGGCGGGACGCTATTTGCGCTATAACAGTCTATTCTTGTTCTATCTATGCTGGGACGGACTGCGGCGGCGGGCCGTGCGAAACCGGTCGGCCTCTCAAGCTCCTCTCCTTTGATTCCGGCGTTTTTTTTGCTAGCCTTTGCCCCGGAGAGCGAGTCTTCAAAACATGTCCGAGGATAACGTCAGCGAGCCGGCCGCCGAAGCCCAACCGAGTTGGAGCGACGAATGGCGCGAGTTCTGGAATTTCTTGCCGCACAAGGCGTTGTTCGGCGCGTTGCTGCTCGCCTGGGTGGCGCTCTTTCAGTTCTGGGGCAATTCGACTTTTGGCTATATCGATACTCCGTCGTTATTCGCCTGGATGTACAACGCCTACACGGCGCCCGCTTCGGAGGACGGCCACGGCACCCTGATCCCTCTCGTCGTTCTGGGATTGCTGTGGTGGAAACGCCGCGAATTGATGGCCTTGCGGCTTGAACCCCGGAACGGAGCTTTGATTCTCCTGATGCTCGCCCTTTCGTTGCATGCGGTTGGTTTCATCGTTCAGCAGCCGAGGTTATCGATCGTCGCCTTCTTTTCCGGACTGTACGCCTTGATGGGGTATTGCTGGGGCTACGGTTGGTTGCGGCGCACGGTCTTCCCCTGGTTTCTGTTCGCCTTTTGCGTGCCGGTCGGTTCCCTGGTGACGGTCGTCACCTTGCCGTTGCGGCTGGTGGTGACCAATCTGGCCGTCGGCTTCGCTACCATCTTTTTGCAGTTGGACGTGATTTGCCAGGGAACCCTGATTTTCGATACGACCAAATCCTATACCTACGACGTGGCTCCGGCCTGCAGCGGCATCAGAAGCCTGGTGGCGCTGTTTGTCTTGGCCACGATCTACGCCTTCGTTTCCGTGCGCGCCCCCTGGCGGCGGGCGATCATCGTCTTGGCTTCGGTTCCCTTGGCCGTCGCGGGCAACGTCTTGCGGATCATCATGGTCATCGTCATCGGCGACGTCTACGGGGAACAGGCCGGGTTGAAAGTGGAACAGAACCTGGGATTGGTGACGTTTTTTCTGATCGGGATTGTCGGTTTGATGTTTATTACGCGGCTGCTCGACGAGCCGGCGCCGGAAGCGGGAAAAGACCATGAAGGATAAGGGCTGGATGCGATTGCCGGCGGCCGTTCTGCTGATGTTCGCCACCGCGTTGACCTTGAGTTGGTGGCAGTCGCATCAAAGGTTGGGGCGGCCGGGAGTGATTTTGACCGCCGACGAACAGCAGTTCGCTTTTCCGGCGGATGTCCCGGGCTATGCCGGCGAGGCGATGGAGATCGCCGCCGGCGACCGCAGCGCCTTGCCCCCGGATACGACGCTCGGCGCCCGGGTCTATACCGCGAAGGACGGATTCTGGATGCAAATGATCGGCGTCTTGATGGGCACCGACCGGACGAGCATTCACCAGCCGGAATTCTGTTTGGCCGGCATCGGGGTTCAGGTGGTCGAAAAACGGCGCGACGTCCTGCGCGTCGGCGGCGAAGAGCCTTACGATTTGCCGATCATGGTGTTGCGCACCGAGAAAGAACTCGAAGGCCGAAAGTATCCGGGGGTGTACATCTATTGGTTCGTCGCCGACGGGGTGGCGACCGAGCGGCATTGGGAGCGGATGTGGTGGATGGCCCGGGAGCTCATCGCTTCCGGCGAATTACAGCGCTGGGCCTACGTCGGAACGTTGGGCATGGCGCTGCCGGGCGAGGAGGCGCAGTTGCTTCAGCGCATGAAGGAGTTTCTCGCTCAAGCCGTTCCCCACTTTCAACCGCGGCCGGAATTCCTGGCGAACCGCGCCGGTTAGCTCGACGGCCTTTTCTTGACTTCATGCTCAGGCGCCAGCGGGAAATACGTAACGGCTTGTTGAGAATCGCCGACGGCGTGTTATTCGCCCTGAGTTTTTTCTTGGCGTATCATCTGCGTTCCGGCGGCCTGATCATCGATACGTGGGTGTTCGATTTTCTGGCGCTGCTGGGCGGCACCCGGGAAATCGAAAGTTTCGAGAGTTTTCTGCCGTTGGCGCTCTTGACTCTGCCGGTGTCGGTGGTCGCTCTGGGGGCGTTGGGTTTTTACCGGCGTCCGTTGTTGCCTTCCCGGGGCGAAACGGCTTGGCAACTGTTCAAGGCTTGCACCCTGGTGACGATCGTCCTGGTGCTGGTCATGTTCCTGTTCAAACTCCAACTCTCGCGCGCCGTGATCATCCTCTTCGGAGGCATCAGTTTCGTGGTGGTGCTGAGCAAGGAAGAATTGCTCCGGCGTTACACCGAATCGAAATTCCGGCGCACGCAATCCCAGCAACGTTTTATTCTGATCGGCGCCGAGGAAGACGTCCGGCGGTTGTATGACGAAGTGCTCAGCGACGCGAACTTGGATTTGCAGATCGTCGCCCGGTTGGACGTCAATCAGACGACGATCGAAGAATTCGTGCATCTGCTGCACGAGAAATCCGCCAACCGGATAATCCTGTCGGCGAAGCATACCTATTTCGGCCGGGTGGAGCGGTTGATCCAGGCCTGCGAACTGGAAGGCGTGGAAGTGTGGATGTTGGCCGATTTCCTGCACACCGAGATTTCCCGCACGATCCTGGAAGACTTCAACGGGCATCCGATGATCGTGTTCCGGTCGACTCCCGATTTTTCGTGGCAGGCGGTAGCCAAACAATGCTTGGACCGGGCAGGTTCCTTCGTGGGTTTGCTGCTCTTCGCTCCCGTGCTGCTCGCTTGCGCCCTGAGCATCCGCCTGACCTCTCCCGGGCCGATTTTCTACCGGCAGGAGCGCAGCGGACTCAATGGCCGCCCGTTCACGATGTACAAGTTCCGCACCATGGAAACCAACGCCGAACAGCAGCGGAGCGAATTGGAGGCGCTCAACGAGATGGAAGGGCCGGTGTTCAAGCTTTCCGAAGATCCGAGGGTGACCCCGGTCGGCAGGTTTCTGCGCCGCCGCAGTTTCGACGAACTGCCCCAATTGTACAACGTGCTGCGCGGCGACATGAGTTTGGTGGGGCCGAGGCCGTTGCCGGTGGACGAGACCCTCCGGTTCGACGATTTGGCTCATCGCCGCCGGCTGAGCGTGAAGCCGGGCATGACCTGCCTCTGGCAGATCAGCGGCCGGAACGAAGTCCGGGATTTCAAACAATGGGTGCGCCTGGATTTGGAATATATCGACAACTGGTCGTTTTGGCTGGATTTCAAAATCCTCCTGCGCACCGTGCCCGTGGTCATCTGGGGTACCGGAGCGAAATAGGCGAAACGGCTAATGATCGTCGCGGCGGATCGTTATGCTACCGGGCGGCAGGCCCGAAAGCGGAGGGCCGAAGGGAGCGGCGGAGCAGTTTTTTGATTGACTATCTTCGCCGGTTTCGATACCGGGTGGGGGTGCTGACCCTCGCAGCTAGATTCGGTCAATCGGTCCTTCGGCGAGGTTTGTAACGTTTCTTCGCGTAGGAATGGATCGAGGATCATGAAATCGAAATCGTTTTTGGGAGTGGATTTCGGCGCCGGCACTTTGAAGGTCGCCGAGTTCATGCCTACCGAAACCGGGGGCCTGTGCCTGTGCGCCTTCGGTTCCTCTCCCTTGGGGCTGGCCGGAGCGCAGGACGCGGCCCGGGAAGGGGTGGTCAAGAAGTCCCTGCAACGGCTGGTCACGGCGGAGAACGGATTCACGGCCCGCGACATCTACGTCTCCGCTCCCGGCTTCCAGGTCTTTTCGAAATTCGTCAAGCTTCCCCCGGTCGACACCTCGAAGGTTTCGCAGATCATCCAGTACGAGGCGCAGCAGAACGTGCCCTTTCCCTTGGAGGAAGTGGCCTGGGATTATCAAATCCTGGAGGCCACCGGCAGCGGCGAACTGGAGGTGCTGTTGGTCGCCATCAAGACCGATTTGGTCGACAAGCTGTTCAAGACGGCGGAGGCCAACAATCTGAGGTTGGGTTTGGTCGACGTCTCGCCGGCGGCGTTGTGCAATGCCTTCCGTTACAACTACGGCGACCTGGAAGGGTGCACCATGCTGCTGGACATCGGAGCCAAGACCAGCAACCTGCTGTTCTTCGAGGGCGGCAGAGTCTATTCGCGCAGCATCAACATCGGAGCCAACGCGATCACCCAGGAGTACGCCAACGAAACGAAAACCCGGTTCGCCGAAGCCGAGAAATTCAAATTGGAGGAAGGCTTCGTCAGTTTGGGCGGAGCCTACGAGGATCCCGATAATCCGCGCCAGGCCCAAATCTCCAAAGTGGCTCGCCAGGTCATGACGCGCTTGCACATTCAGGTCAATCAGACCATGCAATTCTATCGGAGCCAGCAGGGGGGGGCGGCTCCTCAGCGGCTCTTTTTGGCCGGGGGAGCTTCGGTCATGCCCTACACCATGGAGTTCTTCAAGGAGAAGCTGAACCTCGAGGTCGATTATTTCAATCCCTTCCGCGAGATCGAATTCGACGCCGCGGTCGATCTGGAAGAACTAGCCAAGGTGGCGCATACCTTCGGGGAAACGGTCGGCTTGGGTCTGCGGCAAGTCGTTCAGTGCCCGGTGGAATTGAACTTGATGCCCCGGGCCTCGATCAAACGCCAGGAATTCAATCAGAAAAAACCTTATTTACTCGCGACCTTTTTCGTGCTGGTGTTGTTCGTCGCGGCTTTCGGCTGGTTCTTTTCTCAAGTGGCGCAGGAGAAATTGGAGAAAGTCGAAATCCTGGAAGAAATTACGGCTCCCTTGGACCGGCGCTTGCAACTGTTGAGGCCCGAAAAGAACAAGCTGGACGACCAATTCCAGGAAGTCGAAGAGTTGAGCCTCTTGATCCAGGAACGGTATTTTTGGTCCGATGTCCTTCGCGAAATCCGCGCGAGCCTGTTGGACGCCGAGAGCCTTGTGGAGAAGCAGACCGACAAGCCGGCAGGAATCTGGATCGCTTCGCTTAAGCCGAATGTCCCGGATCTGGAAACCCGCCTGGATCAGCTCATGGCCGTTCCCTCGGCCGAAGAAGAGCACTTCGAGGAAGACGATGCCGAGATGCAGCAGCAGATGCAGATGCAGATGATGATGATGATGGACCCCAATTTGGCGGGGCGCTATGGGATGATGCCCGGTATGGGCGGGATGGCGGGCGGAGCAACCGAAGTCGACGAGGACGAGGGGATGTTGACGGAATTGAAATTGATCTGCAAGGGCGTCAATTTGGGGCACAACAATAATCAACTGTTGGGCTTCGCGGTATTGGATCAACTCCGGGCCCGTTCGGAATTGTTCGACCCGGAACAAACGAACTTCAGCGAAGGTGGAGAATTGCAACCGGTCGGCGAAATGGAGGCGACGTTTCAAGTGAGTATCACCGTCCGGCTGGTTTCGCCCTTGAAACTCGACCAACCATGAATGGGATCAGAAGCAATCTCACCCTGGTCTTCGAAGGCCTGACAGCCTTGCTCTTGATGGGCGTTTCCGGGCAATACCTGTATTCGCAAATCAAATACGAGCGAGCGGTCCAGGAGCGGCTCGACCGGGAACTGCAGCGGCTCGAGGCGGCCGAAATCGGCGAAGGGATGTTGACGGAATTGAAATCGATCTGCGAGGGCGTTAATCTGGGGCACGACAATAATCAACGGTTGACCTTCGCGGTATTGGATCGGCTCCGGGCCCGTCCGGAATGGTTCGACTCGGAACAAACAAAGTTCAGCGAAGGCAGCGAATTGCAACCCCTCGACGAAACGGAGGCGACGTATCAAGTGGGGATCACCGTCCGGTTGGCTTCGCCTGTGAAATTCGAACAACCATGAACTGGATCAGAAGCAATCTTACCCTGGTCTTCGGAGGCCTGATAGCTTTGGCCTCGATGGGCGTTTCCGGGCAATTCCTGTATTCGCAAATCAAATACGAGCAAACGGCCCAGGAGCGGCTCGATCGGGGCTTTCGGGACCTGCACCGGCTCAAGGATCACGATCCGCATCCCGGCGATCCGGAACTGGGCATCGACAATCTAAGTGCCATCCGGAAGGAGCGGAAGCGCATCGAATCGGAGTTGTTGGCTCCGCTGCGGCAGCACTTCAAATCGTTCGATTTTCCCGAGGGGCTGAACGTTTCCGAGTTCAAGCAATTGTTGGAGCAACGGCTGGGAGTGATGCGCCGCATGGCTCGGGCTTCGGGCACCGAGTTGCCGCCGGAAGATCCGGATTACTCGTTTTCGTTCGCCGACTCCCGGAAGGCGTTGTCGTTCGAAAACGAAGAGCGGGTCGTTCCCGAGATGACCGCTCAACTGATTCAGTTGCAAGAACTTTGCCAAGCGCTGTTCGACGCCAAGGTGCACCGGCTCAACGGGGTTAAAAGATCCAACGTGGCCGAAGAAGAGGAAGAAGATGCCGGCATGTACGGCGGAGCGGCGGCGGTGGACGAGTTCGCGGACGAGGAGGACGAGTTCGGTCCGCTCAACGATTCGAAGACCGTGGATCCCTATGTCCAAATGGAATATCTAATGATGCTGCAAGGCCAGGGACAATTCGGGATGCGGCCTTCGATGCCCCGGGCCAGTTATATCGAAGAGAAGAAGCGCGTCTACGAGGCTTCCGGCATCGTACTCTATCCGTTCCAATTGAGTTTTCAGTGTTTCAGCGAGGAACTCTCCGACGTGATGACCAACATCAATCGCAGCGAGTATTTCTTCCGGGTCAAATGGCTGGTGGTCGAACACCCGCAACCGGAGTTGGATCATTTGGGGGTGCATCAGACCGGCATGTTCCCGCCGCCCTCGGGTATGATGCCGTCAGGTTCCTATTCCGGCCCCGGCGGGTATCAAGATCCTTACGGCTCCGGGTGGGGCCAGGGAACCGGCTCCGCCATGGGGCGAGGGCGTTTCTTGAAAGAACTGGAAGAAAAACCGTTGACAGTTAATATGTTGGTTGAAGTAGGCTCCCTGCTTTCCCGGGATCAGGAATCGGGAACGAACGACGGGAGATACGAACAACAGCAGCCAAGGCGATACTGAAGCAGCGGATGGATTTTCTGAAAAAGCATTACGAAAAGATCGTTCTCAGTATTGTCTTGCTCTCCTTGGCTTTGGCGGCCGCCTATCTTCCTTTCCAGTTGCAGGCGGTGGTCCGGGATATCGAACAGGAGATCGGCCGGGGAAGTCCGAAGATCTTTCAACCGATGGAATCCGACCCCGTTCGCGACATCCGCACCGACCGGGTACAGCGGCTCGCGGACGCCGAACACAATCTGTTCAATCCGGTAGGGTGGACCCTCAACCAACACGGTTCGCGAATCAAGGATCCCTATTATCGCCGCCGGGGCCCGGAAGCGTTGTTGGTCATGAGCATCAACCCGTTGCACTTCCGGATCGCGTTCGAAAAGACGCAGCAGGAAGAAAACGATACCCAGTACCATTTCGGCGTGACCCGGGAGGGGGACCCCAAACGATCGAATCGCCGGCGGATGAGCCGCCAACTGCGGGTGGGGGGAAGCAACGACATCTTCGATTTGGTGAACGTCACCCGGTCCCCCGGTTCCCGGGAGTTGACCTTCGAGATCAACCTTCAGGAGGACCGCCGGGCGATCACCTTCCAAGCCGGAAAACCGTTTCAGGAAGTGGTGGGTTACTCAGTCGACTTGATTTATCCCCCGGACAACAACCGGAAATATCAGGCGAAGCGAGTCGGTGACAAATTGACGCTCGCCCGGCAGACCTACGAAATCGTGGTCGTTACCGAAAGCGAAGTCGTGATCAAGGACTATCGCACGACCAAGCAGACGAGACTTTCACTAAACGGTAACTGATGTCGGCGAGGCTACTGACAGTAACGGATCGGCAAGCGGCCCCTACGACTCGGTTGGCACCCGGGCCGAACGGTCCTTGGCGGCGGGGCCTCGGAGGCTGCGGCGCGAAAACTCGGAACCGGATTCCGGGAGCGGCGACAGCGTTGCATGAACACGGTCGGGCGTCGCGGGGCGTCGTCGGCCGGCCACTTACTATGCGCTTATGGGTTCCGAATGGAAAGCGAATCGGATGATGCCTCGAGTCTTTATTAGAGCAGCGAATTTCGCGGCGGTATTCGTCGCCGTGTTGATCGCCCAAGGTCAGAACGTTCAGACCTTGGTTCAGGAGGAGGCTGTCCGCCGCAAGGAAGCTACCATCGTCCTGCAGATGAAAATCGATCAGGCCCTGGCCCGTCAAAGCGACGGCGATTTGCTGGAGGCTTCGCTGGCTTACGAGGATGCGGTTCGCCAATTGGAGTTGATCGGCGACATTCCTCAAGTCGCCGAGCAACGGCTGCTAGTTCTGGCCGGAATGGCGGAAGTTCGGCTCAAGATGGCCGAGTTGTATCAGCGGCAGGGAGGATGGGGATTATACGAGGCGGACCGGGAAGTCGTTCGCGTGCTGAAACTCGATCCGCAAAACGAACAGGCACAGCAATTCAAGGCGGGCAACGACCGGTTGATCGCGGAAAACCGCGGCAAGATTCCCAGCCGGGAGGTGATCGAAGAGTTGCCCGAAATCGGGGAACGAAAAATCGGCGCCTCCGTCTTGGTCAAGGATGCGCAACTGCTTTTGGCGGCCAATCAACTGGAGAAAGCCGAAGCGAAGTTGTTGCAAGCCGCTCAGGAAGACCCCGAAAACCGGGCGGTCTGGTATTATCGTTCCATTCTGGCCGAAAAGAAACACGCCCGGGAGGCTTCGAAGCGGGAAATTCATTCCAAGAACAAGATGGTCGAAGTCGCCGAGGCCTGGACGCCGCACGCTCAGCACCTCGCATTGCCGGAACCTAACCCCTTCGCGCGGACCAACTTGATCCATACCAGTCCGGGGCGGCAGAAGATTCAATCCAAGATGGAACGGATCATATTGCAACAGGTAGAGTTCGACCGTTTACCGCTCAGCGAAGTCATCCAATGGCTCTATGATCAGGCGAAAGAGCGCGATCCCGACGATGAGGGGATTAATTTTCTGGTCGATTCGCAAGTGCCCCGTTCGCCGTTGCTGCAGCCGTTCGATCAGTTCGGCCAAGCCAATCAGTTCAATCAAATCAATCAGTTTAACCCGCCGTTCGATCAGTTCGGTCTTGGCGGGCCGGGTCAATTCGGTCCCGGCGGCTTTCCGTTGCAGGCCCAACAAGAGGATATCGATATCTACGGGATACCCATCACGATCAAACCTGCGTTGCGCAACGTGAAACTCAAGGACGCGGTGGACGCGATCGCTCGGGTCGCCGAAACAAGGCTCAAGGTTTCGATCGAGGATTACGCCGTGTATTTTTCCCGTATGGTCGACTCTCCCGAACCGTTGTATACGCGGCGGTTCCGCGTCGACCCTAATACGTTCATTCAAGGCATGGAAGGCGTAGTGCCCAATATCTCCGCCGGTTCCTTTATCGATTCGGTCGGCGGCGGTGGCGGCGGTATCGGCGGCGGGGGTGGCTTCGGCGGCGGCGGTATCGGCGGCGGGGGTGGCTTCGGCGGCGGCGGTTTTGGCGGGGGTGGCTTCGGCGGCGGGGGGGGCGGCTCATTGGCTTTGGGCGTCGATCCATTGGGCGGTAGTTTCGGTGGCGGGGGAGGTTTCGGCGGCGGCGGTATCGGCGGGGGGGGCGGCGGTATCGGCGGGGGAGGTTTAGGCGGCGGTGGTTTTGGCGGTGGGGGCGGGGGCGGTGGTACCGCCGGCGGTTTTTCCGGCGTTTCCCGGGTGACATTGATGCAGGATTTGCAAGTCTTGGTCCGTAACTTTTTCGCGGCTGCCGGGGTGGATTTCACCACCGGGCAACTCTTGGGCGGCGGCGCCGGCGGCGGTATCGGCGGCGGGGGAGGTTTCGGCGGAGCGCAAGGGGGAGGCTTCGGCCAGGGCGGGCAAATCGGCCAAGGCGCTACTGACGGCAAGGCGGTGTTTTTCAACGACCGGACCGGTATTTTGTTCGTGCGGGCCACGTTGACGGATTTGGATCTGATCGAAGAGGCGATCATCGCGCTTAACGAAGCGCCGCCTCAGTTGACGATCGAAGCCAAATTCGCCGAGTTCGGGCAGGAAGACCGGCGGGCGCTCGGGTTCGATTGGGTGATCGGCAACACGTCGGTCGGCGGCGGCCGGTTCGGCTTGCAGGCCGGCAGCGCCCCTTCCATGAACGGCGCTAATCCTCCAGACACCATTTTTCCGGCGACCGGCGGCGTTCCGACCGTTTTCCCTGACGCCTCCAACGATCAGTTGCTGACCCGGGGCTTGCGCAATTACGGCGCCGACGGCGGCACCTTTCCGGCTTTGGCCACCTTCACGGGCATTTTGACCGAACCTCAATTTCGGACGGTGATCCGAGCCATGGAGCAGCGGGGCGGCGTGGACGTGCTCGCGGCGCCGACCATCACGACCTTGAGCGGACGCCAGGCGACGATGAAGGCCAACGACGTGCAGTTTATCGTGACCAGCAGCTCGGCTAATCAACAGGCCGGCGGCTTCGGCGGCGGCGGCTTCGCCGGCGGGGGAGTCGGCACCTTTCCCGGCGGCACCGGCGGCCCGGTCGGGACGACGATTCAGCCGCAAACCTCTCCTTTGCCGGTCGGCCCGACCTTGGACATCATTCCCTACGTTTCGGCCGACGGTTTCACGATTCAGATGACTTTGCTGCCTTCGCTGATCGAGTTCGTCGGTTACGACGATCCCGGAGCCTTCGCTATCATCACGCAGGGCGGTGCCGGTTCCACGGTCGGGGCGCCGTTGGTGGCGCAATTGCCCTTGCCCCGGATCCGGGTGCGGCAAGTGATGACGAGTTGCATCGTCTGGGACGGTCAGACCGTGTTTCTGGGCGGGCTCATCGCCGAGAAAGTGCAGAAAACCAAGGATAAGGTGCCGGTGTTGGGCGATATTCCGTTTGTCGGCCGGTTTTTCAAAAGCGAATCGTTCGATACCGAGAAAAAGAACCTGGCGATTTTCGTGACGCCGAAAATAATCGATCCGGCCGGCAACCGGGTCCATGACGAAACCGATCTGCCCTACGACCCCGATACCGTGCCGCCGGGCGAGATCCCGATCAGCGTCTATTAGGCCGGCGGGAGCGTATTAATTCGAGACGGACGGCACTTTTCGAAAAAATTTGACAAAAATGGGTGAAAACGGCAAGATTCTTGCCTTAGACCGCAGGAGGGCCGGCGGCTGGCCGGCCGGCGAACGATTCATGAAGCAGGGAAGAGCAACGTTGGCGGCGCTTGGTTGTTGGCTGGCGACCGGCCTTTCGGTTGCCGAAGTCGAACCGCGTTCCGGGGAATACGACGTGTTGGGGCGGCAGTACGGCGACCAATCGTTTCCGCGGCTGGCGATGGGCCCCGCGGGCGGTTATCTGGTCTGGCAGGACAATAATCTCGACGGCGAAGGCCCGGGCATCGGAGCGGTGGCTTTGGACCGCGAGTTCCGGGCCGTGCGCGGAGCTTTCCGGGTCAATCGGCACGGCGCCGGCGGGCAACGGAGCCCGGTTCTCGCCTTGTTGCCCGGCGGCGGGGCCGCCTTCGTTTGGGAAAGCGACGGGGAAATCTGGCTGCGGATCGCGGGCGGCGACGGCATATTCGCCAGGCCGGAAATTCGGGCGAACCTTTGGGCTCGCGGAACGCAACGGGACCCGGCGATAGCGGCGCTGGACGGCGGCCGGATCGTCGTCGTCTGGGGCAGCGAGGGACAGGACGGCGACATGCAGGGCGTGTTCGGCAGCTTGTTCGATGCCCGGGGCGTCCGCCTCGGGGCCGAGTTCCGGATCAATCAACGGTTCGAACTCAATCAACGCACCCCGGCGGTGGCCGCTTTGGATCGCGACCGGTTCGTGGTCAGTTGGATTTCCGAGGAACGGCTCGACGTTCCGGACGCCGGCGTCGTGGGCGGCGAACGGTACCAAGTAGGAGTTTACGGCCGCATCTTCGACGCCGATGGCCGCGGCGAAACCGACGAATCGTATTGGGGCGTTCCCGAACTCATCGACGCCAATCCGGCGCTGACGAAAGTGCCGGGAGGATTTTTGGTGTTGACCAGCGGCCGCCAGGCGAGGGAGCTGGCCGGCTCCACGGCCCGGCCGGCTGCCGGGTGGGACGTTTACGGCCGTTTTGTCGACGATTCGGGCCGGCCGCAGGGCGCCCGGTTCCGGATTAACGAACATGTGCCCAACCATCAAATGATCCCGTCGGCGACGACCTTGGACGGGGCGGCGCTCGTGGTCTGGAACAGTACCGGGCAAGACGGTCATCGCGAGGGAGTTTTCGGCCGTCTGGTGCGGCCGCAGGCCCCGCTCGGCTCGGCTCCGGAGTTCGCGATCAACGTGCAGAGCCGTTACCGGCAAATGCTGCCGACGGTGGCGGCGGCGGACGGCCGGGCCTTGGTGGTCTGGACGGGATACGGCGGCGGTCCGGACAGTTTCGATCTCAAAGGGCGGCGCTATGCCGCCGGCGAACCTGATCAATCTTCCTCGCTGGACGCTCCGTTCGTGTACGGCGCGGGATTCGAGACGTTGCGGGCCAGTTGGCCGGCCATCGACGGCGTGGCGCGCTACGAGGTGTATCTCGGTGACGCCGCTCCTGTCGTCGCCGATACCAATCACCAGGTCTTTGCCGACCTGCCGGCGGGAACCCGGCATGCCGTGAGTTTCGCGGGAGTGTATCCGGATGGCACGCGAACCGGCCGGTCCGCTTCCGGCTATGCCGTCACCTGGGGCGGCGACGGCAACGGGGACGGTCTGCCCGACGATTGGCAACGGGAACATTGGGGCGCGGCGCTCGCGTCGTGGCCGCCGCTCCACCGGGATTCCGACGGGGACGGGGCGGACAACTACCATGAATTGCTGGCCGGGACGAATCCGGTCGATCCGGCCAGCGTCTTGCGGCTCGAGTGGGTTTCGTCCGGCCTGGGACTGCGGTTGCGCTGGAATACGCGGGCCGGGGGATTCTATCAGGCTCAGGTATCGACCGATTTGCGCGTCTGGACCGACGCCGGCACTCCCCGGTTGGCGGTCGACGCCGCCGATTCGATCGCCGTGGGCCGGGAATTGGGCAACGCGGTTTACCGCGTGTTGCGCGTCAAATAACCATGAGGGTCGATTTCAGCATGAACGGACGTATTCGGATGTCGGCGGTTTGCCTGGCTTTGATCCTGGGCGTTCCTGGCGCGACGGCTTTTTCGTTGTTGGGTCCGCGGCCGCCCTGGCAGGTGGCGCAACTCAACTATCAACTGCCCGGGCCGGGGCCTCATCCTTCCGTCGGCGCCTTGGGCCCGATGAACATCAACGAGGAGTACCGCTGGAACGTACCGACGATTTATTACGGTTTCACGCGGGAATTCCTGACCTATTACGGCGAAGAGGGCGAGAAGGCGGTCGAAGCGGCGATCGCGGATTTGAACGCCATCCCGGATTTGGAAACGGTCGACCTGAGCGATTACGGCACGGAATCCGGCCGGGTGAATCTCCGCGCCCAGGAACTGGGGTTGGTCGACGTCAAATCGACCGCGATGTCCTTGTTGCTCCAGATGCTCGGCTTGGGCGACCCGACCCGGTACGTTTTCACCCTGCGCAACCGTTATGTCGAGGAAGGGACTCCGTTTTACCATATCGTCAAACGGAATTTCGATCCGGTGACGCTGGACGCTTCCTCTTACGTCAACGGCACGCTTTGGACTTACTCCGGCATTATCGAGGGGCTGGGCTGGACGGTTATCAACCGGTTTCCGATCGATCCGATCGAACGGTACGTTCCCCGAACCCTGCCGGTCGTCAGCGACTCGTTGATCAGTCCCGGTTATTTTTGGACCCATTTGACCCGCGACGATATCGGCGGCTTGAAATTCCTGTATAGTTCGTCCAATTTCAACCCTGAGATCAGCGTCCCCGGCGTCACGAGGCATGCTTTGCCCACGGATACCGGCGGCGCCGTGGACCCCAACGCCGGCACGGTGGGGCAGCAAACGACCCAGTTTACGGGAGGCAGCGGTCCGTTCGATTTCCCCCAGTTGGGAGGGAGCGACGCCGGCGTGTTCGATTTTCCCGCGACTTTCGGCCTGACCAACCAGGTGGCCGCTCCGCCGGCGGTGCGGCCGGGTTTGTCCAATATCAAAATGGTCCGCGCCGATTACGACGCCCTGCTGGGGGTCTTTTTCGAGCCGATCGTCGAACGGTTTCAGGAAACGATCCTGACTAACGACAGAGCGCAGATCCGGTCGCTGACGCGCGAGATCACGACTCCCGACATTATTTTCGACGCTCGGGACTTGCAGGGCGGCGCGGCCACGGATGTCTGGTTTTCGGTGGCGACGGGTTCGCCGGCCTGGCTCAACAGCGACGCCCTGGACGGGATTACCGGGGACGATTTCGGCCCGGGGACGATTTCGCCGCCGTTTCGCGCCGTCTTCAATACGGCGGGCATCGGCATCCTCAACAGCGCGCTGTTCGACGACGAGCCATCGGGGTTCGAGCTGTTAGTTTGGGGCTCGTTCGACGGCACGGCTCGGGAACCGATCGTATTTCCGGTGGGCACCTCAATCTTGGATGTGGAAAGGCGATTGCGAAGATGATTAGTCTGTTGAGGTTTCGAGTCCGCCCGGGGCGGCTTCCGTTGGCTGCGCTGGCGGTGCTGGCACTGGCAGTAGGCCCGGCCGGGCCCGCCCGGGCCCAGACCGTGGAGCTTTACGAAAACGTCGGTTCGACCGAGTACCAAACCTATCCTCCTGTGGTCGACGCCCGCGCCTTCGTCAACAACGGGAATTTCGTCATCAGGTCCTTCTTGCCTTTCGACACCCTCAACACGATCAATTTCACCAATCGCGGCTTGATCGGCGGCACGGTCGGCATCGATTTCCTGCATCTCGGCCCGAACGGCAAACGGAGTTGGGCCGATAATTTCGTCAACATTTCCCGGGGGGAAATCAGGGTCGGCACCGGCTCCCTGTTTCCGTTTTCGATCGGCAATCCCGGACTGGATCTGACGCCTTCGACCCTGAGGATACTCGCGACCAATGTGGTCAATCGCGGGTTGTTGCAGGTGGCGGCTCCCGGCTTGATTCGGATTCACGGAAAGAACGTCGTTCTCGCTAACGGCGGGCTCGAAATCGCGCCGATCGAAGGCCGCGGCAGCGTGAACGACCCTCCGTTCGATTTCACGCCGGACGTCGGGATCGGCGATTTGTATTGGGGCGGCGTGACCAACTTGCTGTCGGATACTTCCGCGATGCTCAGCGTGGTCGGCGATACCGTTCTGACTGGGACGCCCAACCACTGGACGACGAATACATTTACGGAAGCGATCGAACGCTTTTCGCTGGCGGCGCCGCATAGTTTCGCCATTTCCAATTCCTTCTCGGAGACCAATCACGTGGTTCAGGCGGTGTTCGCCTTGGTACCCGACGGCATGGATGTCGAAGCGCGGTTCATCACCGCCGAAACGCCGTTGCCAGAGCGTTATACGGCCATGGTCGAGATCGCGACCAGCATCCGCAATGCCGTGACCGGCGAAGACGACAGTTACACGCTTTATCTCACGGACGAATTAGCGTGGTCGACCAACCAGTTTCTGTTGCCCAACGCGGCGGGCGGCGGCTTCCGGCCGGCTCCGTACAACGTGGCCCGGATCGATCTGGAAGGTCTCTGGCTCTTGGGACGCCCTCACGACCTCGATCTGACGATCGGCCCCGAACTGTTCTACAATACCACTTACAGCAATACGACTTCCACCAACCTGTATGCGGCTTACAGCGCGGAGGTGAGTAACGATTTGGCTAGTCCGATCGTGCTGGAAAACGCCGGAGGCGTCGATTCGCTGGTCGGCCGGATCGAGATCGAAGCCGAGCGGCTGGACCTTTCCAACACCCGGTTTCGAGGCGAGGGCCTGGTATCCGTCAAGACCGATCATTTGGTCGAGTTCTCGGGCGATCGTCAAGCTCCGGTCATGGACGGGCTTAACTTCGATTTTCGGCTGGCCAATACCAACGGCGTACTCGATTTCCGCAATCTGGGCCGGAGAACGACCCAAAGATTCCAAGGCGCAGTGAAAATGTTCAGCATGAGTTGGACCAATCAGTACGGCGTGGACCCGCCGACGGAACCGCCTCTCGATCCCCCTGATCCGACCGAACCTGTCGAGCCTGGGGAACCGGAGACCGTCGTTCACGAAGTGTTTCACCATGTCTTGCTGGTCGACGCCAGGTATCTGACGACCGAAGATATTCCGGTTTATACGCACGATCTGCATCTGTCCGGCGAGACGGTGGTCGTGCGCGACGATCTGGAAATCGTGAGCAGTTTCCGTTCCGACGCCCGGGAATTGACCTTGGAAGGCGATTTGGTCTTCGCCGAGCATCCGGAGTTTTCCGATCGGATTTACCGGTTGGGGGCGGAGAACTTCCCCCGCTTGCGCCGCTTGACGGTAGGCGGTTCCCTGGAAGTGGCCGACACCATTGATTTGGGGACGGGAGATTCTGGCCCGCTGGAGAGTTTCGTCAACCGGGGTTCGGTCACGGCGTTTTCGCTCAATCTGGTCGCCGACCGCTGGGAACATGCCGGTTTTCTTCAGGGAAGCGCCCTGGTCAAAATCCGGGCCGGCCAGGCCAAGTTCGACGAGTGCGTCGTGATTTCGGGCAACCGGCTCGAATTGGAAGGGACCGATTACAAGTTTCGGAACGCCGAATTGAACGTGGCTAACAAGCTGGTGATCGATATCGCGGGAACGCTGACCGACGCCGGTCCCGGTTCGGAAAACACCTTCGAAGTCGGCGGCGGCCTGGAGCTGGTCCGCCCGGCGGCAGGCGGCGATTTGTTGGGAACGACCGTGATCTTGTCGGTGCCGCGGTTCGCTCGCGAGATTCTGCTGTGGTCGGCCGAGGACCGGGGCGCGGCCGCCGCCGGTTACGTGGACAACACGGCGGTGGGACGGTTGGTCGTGAACGCGCCGGACGACGGGCGGTTGCTGATCGCTCCGGCCGGAGCGGCCGCCGCGATCTACGTGGATTATCTGGAACTGGTCGGCGACATGGCCGAAGACTGGGACCGCTTGTTGCGGGTCGAAGAGGGCATGACGCTGTATTTCGCCTATTCCAATGTGCCGGTGGAAGAATTGGACGGCGGGCTGGACGGCAGGCTGCAATGGGTGAGCTCGTTTTCCGGGCCGAACAGTTCGTTCGAGTATCATCATCCCGAGACCGGTGAATCGGTCCGGGTCAATCGCGGCTTGGCCGAGAGCCTGACCATCGATTCCGACGGAGACGGCACGGCGAACGGGCTCGACCTGACGCCTTTCGGCGGTTTGGGCGACCCGGGGACGGGCGACGAAATCGAACGGCGCCGGTTGAAGTTGGCCGTCGCCTTGAGCGAGGCGGCCGTGGGGGAGCGGATGGTGCGATTGTCTTGGGAGGCGGCCGCCGGCCGGTCGTATCGCGTCGAGTATCGCGAACGGTTTCCGGAAGGGCAATGGCTACGGTTGGACGAGGTCGACAACGCGGCCGAAGAGCGGCGGACCGTGACGGTGACCGACCGGATCGCGGGCGATTCGACGGTCCGATTCTACCGCTTGATCTCGCAACCCCGGTGAGCGGCGAATTCCTGGCGAAGCGGTTTCCGACGATTTTTTTTTTGGCTAATGGCGACGACAAGCATCAGGCGATGGGCGGCAATCGGAGTTTTGGTCGGTTGGACGGTCGTCTTCTGGTTTGACGGGACGGCGCAAGCGGAGCGGCCGCGAATCTTGCTGGACGGCCATGCCGCGCATCCCGACCGGCTGTTGGCCAAGTTGCTCCGGCCCGGTTCCGCGGCTTGGCGGCAAGACGCGGAGGAACTGCTGCGGAAACTGGGTTGGACCCGGCGCCGGGAATTCCGGATGGTGCCGGGATTATGGTCGCTCGAAACCCGGCCGGCCGGAGCGGAAGCCGCCGCGGGCGGGGAAGTTCCCTACCGTTCGCCGCTTTCGAACCGGCCCGGCGGCGCCCGGGACGCTGAATTGCGGGAAACGATCGGTGCCCTGCGGTTATCGGGTTTGTTCGCCTACGTGGAACCGGATTACTACTGGAAGGCCTCTCTGGCTCCCGACGACGCCTTGTATCTCAACGGCCGGCTGTGGGCTCTGAACAATCTGGATGTCGCCGGGATGGACATTGATCCGGAACCGGCCTGGGACGTCACGGTCGGCTCTCCCGACGTGATCGTGGGCGTGCTCGATACCGGCGTCCGGTACACTCACGAAGAGATGGAGGGGCAGATGTGGGAGAATCCCGGCGAAATCCCGAACGACGGCCGGGACAACGACTTGAACGGCTACGACGACGACGTTCACGGCATCGACGCCATCCTGAACAACGGCGACCCGTTGGACGATCAAGGCCACGGATCTCATGTCGCCGGCATTATCGCCGCGAAGCCCAACGGCGGAGGCCCGGTGGTCGGGGTGGCCTGGAACGTGAAGATCATGGCCTTGAAAGTGCTGGACGCCGAAGGCTACGGGGTCAACTCCGATATCATCAAGGCCTTCGAGTATGGGGTGGAGCACGGCTGCCGCGTGTTGAACGCGAGTTTGGGAGGGTCGTCGCGCAGCCAGGCCATTTTCGATCTCATCGCCGAGGCCGACCGCCGCAACGTCCTGTTGGTGGCCGCCGCTGGCAACGAAGGGCTCAATAACGACGTGAACGTTCACTATCCTTCGGGGTACGAGTTGCCCAACGTGATCAGCGTCGCTGGGATCGACAATTTCGGCCGGTTGGCCACTTGGTCCAATTACGGAGTCATTTCCGTCGATATCGCCGCTCCCGGCACGAGCGTCTATTCCTTGGGTTACGAGGACGATCAGGATTACTTCATCTCCGACGGCACCAGCCAGGCGGCTCCTTACGTGGCCGGCGTCGCTGCGCTGATCGCGTCCGAGTTTGCTGACGCCACGCCGTTGGAGATTCGGGAGCGCATCTTGATTTCGGCGATCGAAATGGACACGCTCTTCGGCAAAGTCGTTTCCCGGGGGCGGCTTTCGGCTTCGGGCGCGTTGAACGTCGAGGGCGACGGGATTCTGGAACTGAGGGTCGATCCGCCTTCGCTTTCCGCGTTGCCGGTCGGGACCGTCTTGCCGGTCACGGTACGGGTATCGGACATTATCGGGGTCAAGTCGGCCAAGGTCGAAGGCACGTTGCCGGACGGCAGCGCCTTGGCGTTCGGCAATTTGGGCCGGGCTCCGGACGTCTTGGCGGGCGACGCGCTTTATACGGCCGAATTGACGCTGCCTTCCGAACCCGGCGAATACGTGTTCGAGGTCGCGGCTACGGCGCCTTCCAAAGAGCCGGTGCGGGAGGAAGTAGTGTACCGGCTCGTGGTGGCGGCGCCCAACGACGATTTCGCCGACGCGCTTAAACTGCCTCCGGAAGGAACCGGGGATCCTTTTGTGGAAGTCAGCGTGTTGCATGCGAGCGTCGAATGCAGGGACAGCGCGGGCGACCCGTGCGAATGCCCGGTCGACGACGGGAGCGAAGACGAAGAGGAAGACAACGGCCCCGGGGAGCCCGGGGAAGGGGAGGAACCGGAGGAGGAAGAACCGGAAGTCGATTGCCGGCGAGTCGAACCGCTGCATCACGGGCTGCCGTTGTCCGACCACAGCCTGTGGTGGACCTGGACGGCGCCCGAGGACAGCAAAGTGTTGCTCAGCACGATCGGCAGCGATTACGATACGGTCCTCGCTGTTTACACCGGTAACGAATTGACGGAGCTCGAGCGGGTCGCTTCGATCGACGACGTGGATGCCGAGCCTCAAGCCTATCTCTTTTTCGAGGCGGTCCGGGGCGTGACCTACCGCATCGCGGTGGCCAGCGAATCACCGGGAGATATCGGCACGTTGCGGTTCCGGTTGACGCCCGGCGGGAGCCTCGACCGGAATGAACCGGTCGTCGTCGTCGCCGAGCCGCCGAGCGGCATCCGGAACTTCGAACCGCAACTCCGGCTTGCCGGCACGGCTTTCGACCCCGTTCCCAGCGCCAGCGGCGTGGCCGCCGTCTGGATTCGGCTCAACCGCCAATTGATTCCCACCCGGGCCGCGGGCACTACCGATTGGGAAGCCACGATACCGCTGATCGAGGGCGAGAACGATATCGAAGTGACTGCCGTCGATTACGGCGGCAACCTTTCGGATCCGGTCTCGTTGAAAGCGACCTACTTGGTCCAGGTTCCGGTCAACGATCATTTTTACCGCGCCCGGATTCTGGAGGGAACCTCCGGCCAGATGTCCTGGGACAATCGGTTGGCCACCAAGCAAACCGACGAACCGTTTCACGCCGACAGCGAGGGCGGTCATTCGCTTTGGTATGCGTTTATCCCGACGGAATCCGGGTTGCTGAAAATCTGGACCGCCGGCGCCGATTTCGATTCGGTCATGGGGCTTTATTCCGGGGAACCTCAGGACGGCATCGGCGACTTGACGCCGGTAGCTCACAACGACGACGCCAGCGTCGAGGTTCGCAACAGCCGGATCGAACAGGCCGTTTCGCCCGACCTGGTCTATTGGATCGCGATCGACGGCCTTTCGGGACAATCCGGCCAGGGAGAATTGCTTTACGAATTCTCGGGAGGCCAGGTGCATGCCGTGACGGTCGAAAGCGGGGCCGGGGGCCAGGTGTCGCCGGCGGCCGGGCAATACGTAAGGGGCAGCGAGTTGGTGTTGCAGGCCATGCCCGACGAAACCTACCGGTTCGTCGCTTGGGAAGGCGATCTCGACTCCCGGCAAAATCCCTTGGCGATCGAGGTCGTTCGGGACTTGCGGCTGCGGGCGGTATTCGCCAAGGCGGTATCGGACGACTTCGAGTCGGGCAGCTTGGACCCGGCGGCTTACGGTTCGGAGGGCGAACCGTGGCGGCTCGTCGACTGGAGGGAGCTCGGCGAAGCACCGTCGGCGGAACTCGGCAATTTTTCGCTTCGCGCCGGCGATATCGGTCACGGCGAAAGCAGCGAGTTGCGGTACCAGACGAACGGCGAGGGTGGACCGGCGTCGTTTTATTACCGGATCAATTGCGAAGAAGGATGGGATTTTCTGGAGTTCTACGTCAACGACCGGCGGGAGTTTCGGTTGTCGGGCAAGTTGTCGTGGCGGAAATACGAATTCGAATTGCCTGCGGGCCGGGCACTGTTGCGCTGGGTTTACGTCAAGGACGACGCGAATTCGGTCGGAGAAGACACGGCTTATCTCGATAATTTCGCCCTGCAGCCCCCGGAACCGCAACCCCGGTTCCAGTATCGGCTCCAAACCGGAGCGCCGGGTCAGCGAGTGCGGATCGAATCCTCCGACAATCTGCGCAACTGGGTGTTCTTTGCTTTGCGGACGGCCGACCGGGATGGTTTCGTCGATATCGAGGACGTGATCCCGGTCGCCGGTTCCCAGCGGTTTTACCGTGTCGTCGGGCCGTGAGCGCCCGTGGCGCCGCTTCCGGTTCGCGGGGTGAAAACCGTCGGCCTTACGGGGGGAGTCGGGATGGGGAAATCGACGGTTTCCGCCGAGTTGGCGGCGCGCGGTTTTCCGGTGGTGGACACCGACGATCTGGCCCGGGAATTGACCGGGCCGGAGGGAGCGGCGTTGCCGGCGATCGAGCGGACTTTCGGCGCAGAAGTCTTCGTTGCGCCGGGACGGTTGGATCGCGGAAAATTGGCCGATCTCGTGTTTGCCGACGAGGCCCGGCAGCGGGAGTTGGAGCGGATTCTGCATCCTTCGATTCGCCGGAGGTGGCAGGAACGGAAGGTCGAATTGGCCGCTCGCGGCCGGACGCCGGCGTTCGTGGCGATACCCTTGTTATACGAGATCGGAGCCGAGGCGGAATTCGACGGGGTGGTTTGCGTGGCCTGCCGGGAGGAAGATCAACTCGAACGCCTGAAGGCGAGGGGTTGGAGCGAACTGCAGAGCCGCAATCGCATCGGGGCTCAGTGGGATATCGCCCGTAAAACGGCGTTGGCGGACCGGGTGATCTGGACCAGTTGTTCGCGAGCGGCGGTGGAGCGGCAGGTGGAAGCCGTGGCGCTCTGGACGGCCGGCGTTCCCGAACAGGAGTCACCGGCGGCGGACCGCCGGACCGAGGCGTGAGCCCGAGCGCTCAATCAGCATGAAACCCGAAGATTTTCAAAAGCAGTTCGAGGATTTGTTCCGGCGGATATCCGATATGGACCGGCCGGCCGGCGCCGTTCAAAAAGACGAGACCGGGGAACCGCCGGAACCTCCCGCGGAGGAACCGCCGGCGTTCGCGTTCGATTACCGGCCTAAGCAGGTCAAGCAATACCTGGACCGTTACGTCATTCGCCAAGAAGAGGCGAAAAAGGTGCTGAGCGTCGCGCTGTGCGATCACTACCACCACGTCAGGTTATCCCTGGAAGGCAACTCGCCGACGGATTACGCCAAACAGAATATTCTGCTGCTCGGCCCCACGGGCATCGGAAAAACCTATTTGATCCGGAGCCTGGCGAAATTGATCGGCGTTCCGTTCGTCAAAGGAGACGCGACCAAATTTTCGGATACCGGTTATGTCGGAGGCGACGTCGAGGATCTGGTTCGGGAACTGTACCGCCGGGCCGACGGCGACGTTCGCAAAGCCCAGTTCGGCATCATTTACATCGACGAGATCGACAAGATCGCCCGCACCGACAAAGCCAATCGCATGGACGTGGGCGGATTGGGAGTGCAGACCAATCTGCTCAAATTGATGGAAGACACCGAGGTGCCGGTTCGTTCGCAACAGGACGTGGCCGGGCAGTTTCAGGCGATCATGGAAATGCAATCCGGGCGGAAAACCGAGAATCGCATCAACACCGGGCACATCCTGTTTATCGTGAGCGGCGTGTTCGACGGCTTGGACAAGATCATCGAAAAGCGGTTGCAGGATTCCTCGGTCGGGTTCGCCGCCGCTTCACGTCCCGAAGCCGTCGTTTCCCCGAACCTGTTGGACGAAGTGAATACACGAGACCTGATCAAGTACGGATTCGAGCCCGAATTCATGGGCCGCTTGCCGGTGCGGGTCGTGTGCCAGCCGTTGGGAGAGGACGATCTGTATGAAATCCTGAAAAAATCCGAAGGCAGCATCGTGCGCCAATACGAGGCCGATTTTTCCGCCTACGGCATCGAGGCGAAATTCAGCGACGAAGCGTTGCGCCGGATTGCGGCCCAAGCGGCTCAGGAGAAAACGGGCGCCCGGGGGCTGATGACCGTCTGTGAGCGCATCTTCCGGAATTTCAAGTACGAACTCTCCGACAGCACCATCCGGTGTTTCGCCGTAACCCCTGAAGTGATTGACGATTCGGAACGGCAGTTGGCGGCGATGCTGCGAACGTCCGACAACCCGGATTTGCGCGATGTCCGCCAGGCGTTGGAAGAGTTCGTCCGGCAGTTTCAAGAATCGCACCAACTGACCTTGCGCTTCACCGAATCGGGCGTTCGCCGCTTGTTGACTCGTTCCGTTGCGGAAAAAACTCCGGTCGAGGAGATTTGCCGGACTCAATTCAAGGACTATCAATTCGGCCTCAAACTGATCTTCCGCAATACGGGGCGGCAGGAGTTCGAGTTGGACCAGGAGGCCGTGGACGATCCCGAACGGGTATTGAGCGAGTGGGTGGTGGCCAGTTATCGCGCCGGCGAAATTTCCGGAACCGAACCGAACGAGGGGAACCCCGTTCCCGAGAAACAGTAAGGCGGGGACATCGAAATCACTGGCAGATCGGCTGACGAGCAAAGTTTTTTTTGACCCGAGGCGAATTCTGGACTAACAGTATAGGCTGTGGAGTCAGACTTAATCGCTGCTCAGGCGTGAATTAATTGCTCATGTCATCCGAACTGGAATTGGTATTCGTATGGGATCAGGCGCGGCCGGAAGGCAAAGCCATCATTTTACTGTTGGTGCTGTTTTCGATCTTCGCCTGGAGCGTCATGGCGTCCAAGGCGGGTCAGATGCGCCGCGCCACCCGGCTCAATCGGAGTTTTATCGAGAGATTTCGCGGGGAAGAAGGCCTGCTTTCCATTTTCGAACGCAAGCCTAAGGTGGACGATTGTCCGCTATACACGGTGTATCTTTCGGGCTGCCACGAGTTGAAGCGGGGCATCAAACGGCAATCCGAAGGCGAAGCGGCCGAGCCGGAAAAACTGCAGGTAGGGGCGCGCAGCATGGAGCACGTCCGGCGCGTGCTGGAACGGACCGTCGCCGAGGAATCGCTCAAGCTCGAGTCGAATTTGATCCTGCTGGCGAACGCGGTCAGCGGAGCTCCCTTTTTGGGTTTGTTGGGCACTGTATGGGGCGTGATGAGCACCTTCGCGAGCGTGGCTCAGGAGGGCAACGCTCAATTGACGACCATGGCGCCCGGGGTCGCGGCCGCCTTGGTCACGACGGTAGCCGGCCTGCTGGTAGCTATCCCTTCCATGTTCGGTTACAACTGGTTACTGCATCATTTACGGGTGCTGACCGTCGAACTGGACAATTACGCTCACGAACTCATGTCCCGGATGGAAGTCGATTACTTGACTGAAAACTAGCGGCGACGGAGCGATGCGAAGATTTTCCCAGCAAAACAATTTGGTGACCTTGAGCGATATCAATGTCACCCCGTTGCTGGATCTCGCCTTTGTCTTGTTGATCATCTTCATGATCACGACCCCGTTGCTGGACCAGGGAATCCAATTGAATTTGCCCAAGGGCGGCGAAGCCGACGGGGAAGTCAATCCGGAGAACGTCCGGATCGTGGATTTCGATCCGGCAGGCGTTTACTATCTGGACAAACAGGCCATGGAACTCGACGCGTTGATCGCGGAGTTGGTGAAACAGCATCGCGACAATCCCGAACTCATTATCTACACTCGGGGCGACATGGTATCGCAATGGGGCACCGGCATGGCCGTCGTCAACCGTCTGACTAAAGCGGGGGTTACTTCGTTTTCATTTCGCTTCGAAAACGAATAGCCAAAGAACAGGATCATGACGTTGCGAGGCCGCGAATGAAGATAGTTCGAGTAGCTCAAGGAGGAACGGATCCCATGGCCCCGGCGTATTATCGGATAACAGGAAGGCACCCTATCGAGGGCGGTGGGCGGCAGGAGGGAGTATGAGAAAAGGCAACGTCCTGTTTTCGGCGATTATCCACACGGGTTTTTTGGTGGCATTACTGCTGATTTCGAATCGGCAACCCGAGCCGGAAAAGGAGATCAAGAAGCTCCAGGTGATCAAACTCGTATCGGTTTCCGCGGTGGAAGCGGCCTTGCGGGAGAAACAAGAACCGAGATTGCCGGAACCGGCGCCGCCGATCGAACAGGTTAGATCCGAACCTCCCAAACCACAACCGAAACCGGAACCCAAACCTGAACCTAAGCCGGCACCAAAGCCCGAACCTAAACCGGAACCTAAGCCGGCACCAAAGCCCGAACCTAAACCGGAACCTAAGCCTAAACCGAAACCCAAGCCAGAACCTAAGCCCAAACCGAAACCGAAACCGGAACCCAAGCCGGAAATCAAGATCAATTTCGACGCGAAGAACAAACCAGATCCCGATCTGGCTGCTCAGAAAGAAGAGCAACGGAAGCGGCGGGAAGCGCAGGAAGCTCGCCGACGCGAACAAGCCGCCCAACGGCAGAAAGCCTTGAACGACTCGATTCAAGCTTTGGGCGCCGATTTAACCCGACGAACCGAGGTGGCCGCCGGAGCGATCGAAGGCATCAGCCTGGAGAATTGCAAGGCCATGATCCAGCAAGCCTACGACGACGCCTGGATCAAACCGGGCGGGAGCATGCAACGGGGAGCGGTCGTTAAAGTGCAGGTGATTCTAGCTTTAGACGGTTCCATCAAATCGGCCAAAATCGTTAAACCTTCCGGCTTGGTCGAACTGGATCGTTCGGTTCGTGACGCTATGGACCGAGTCCGGAAAATCGGAGATAAACCCCCTTCGGGATCTTCGGAAACCGATCGAACCTTCGTGATCAATTTTAATTTGAAGGACGGATAATCCGTCGAAGGAAACGAATGACCGTTAAGCACATTCTAGTAGTTTGTTTGAGTCTCGGGGGGAGCGTTTTCTTCTCGGGAATCGATGGCCTGGGACAAAGCGAGATCGATTTGGAGCGGACGCTGTTGACGGGCAGCGATCCGGTGCCGATCGAACTGAAGGGTTATTCTCCGACGATTAGGAAAGTGCTCACCTTCGATTTGGAAGTGATGGGGTGGGAGGTCGTTCCGTCGGGGCAGGGTAAATTCGCGCTGGTCGGCGGCGGCGGAGCTCAGTTGAACGCCCGGTTGATCGATCGGCTCGGCAGCAAGGAACGGGTGTTGTTCAATTGGACCGGACCCTCGCCGACCGCCACGCGTCGCGAAGCGCATTTCCTGGCTAACACCGTCGTCGAGAAAGTTTTCGGGCAACAAGGGATAGCGCTGACTCGCATCGCCTACAAACACGCGGATTCCAACGGAATCCCGGAAATATATATCGCCGATTTCGACGGGTTTCAGGCGACGCCGATCACTCGCGATCGTTCCAACGTGGCGGCACCGGCCTGGATGCCGAAAGAATTGAAAGTCTTCTACACTTCCTACAAGATGGGCGGCCCGGATATTTTTTCGCATGACTTGCGCTCCGGCAAACGGGACGTGGTTTCCCAGTATTCGGGATTGAACACTAGCGTGGCCTTGTCGCCCGACGGCCGGCGGATGGCCATGATTCTCAGCAAGGGTGGCAGTCCAGATTTGTATGTCGCCGACGCGGACGGCAAAAACTTGAAGCGGTTGACCCGGAGCCGGGAGGAGGAGGCCTGTCCGACATGGGCGCCTGACGGCAAGTCGATCTGTTTTACCTCGGCGTCGGGAGGAGGCGCCCGGCTTTATCTCGTCGACCCGGTTTCGGGAGACATTCGCCGACTCCGGATATCCGGAGTGAGCGGGGTGCAATCGGAGGCCGATTGGTCGCCGGACGGCAAATGGATCGCCTTCACGGCGATGCTCGGTAGTCAGTTCCGGATTTGCGTCGTTCCCGCCACCGGCGGCCAAGCGGTGGTTTTGTCGCAGGGAGAAGATCCGTCTTGGGCTCCCAACTCCCGGAATTTGGTGTTTATGCGCAAGCGAAACGGGCTCAAATCTCTTTCTATCCTTGACGTTTTAACCTGCAGGACCAAAGATATAACCCGTATTTCGGGTAGGAGTTCGCAACCCGCTTGGTCTCGCTAGGACTATGTTACACTTACTCGATCATAATTCGACAAGCCGATGAACCAACACGTTCTGTTCCGAATCTCCGTACTGTTGATATTGCTGATACTCGTCGCCGGTTGCCGTAAAACGCCCAAGGGGACGACCAAGATTCCCGGTAACGAAGGAGTAATCGTCGGCGGAGCCGACCCCGCCGGTTTATTGGATACTCCCTTGCCGGGCGCCTCCGGAGGACCGGGAGGCGCGGGCGGTGCCGGCGGACCTGGCGGCGGGCTGATTTTGGACCCCGACGGCGCCTTAGGGTCCGGAGGGATGGGGAATTTAACGGACGGAGGAAATTTCGGCCAATTCGGCGAAGGCGAGAGCGTTCTGCCGCCGCGTGGCGCGATGGCCGGGATGACCCCGGACCGCGAGACGTTGGCCCGGTACACGGTTCACTTCGGATTCGACCGATCCGGCATCGTATCTCAGGAGATGGCGAAGGTGGAAGCGGTCGCCGATTATCTCATGGCCGACGACGGATTGTATGTCAAGATCGAGGGTCATTGCGACGAACGGGGAACCGACGAGTATAACCGGGCCTTGGGCGAGCGGCGAGCTTTGTCCCTGCGCGAGTTGTTGGTCCAGATGGGAGTGTCTTCCGACCGGATCACTACCGAGAGTTGGGGAGAGGACCGGCCGGCGGTCGAGGGCATGAATTCCAACGCCTACGCTATGAATCGCCGCGGCGAATTCATTCTGTTGCGGCCCTAAGGATCTTCGCTTCGGCACGAAATCCAAGGATGGGCTTTACCGGCGGACGAATGTCGGATAAGATGTCGCCGGTGCCGGGGATGGCCGGAGAGTCGTCGGTGCATCACGAGGAGTAGCGGCCGCGAGGCCGGGACTCCGGATTCGGGATCGGAGATTGAGACTTTACCGACAGCCGGCCAGCGGGTACGATTTGAACGGCGATGGATATGAATGCTGAGTTATTTGCCTTTACGATGCCCGGCGGCGGGGAAATGATCCTGATCCTCGTGGTGATCCTGATATTTTTCGGAGCGAAGAAATTACCCGAGCTGGCCAAGGGATTGGGCCAGGGGATCAAGGAGTTCAAGAAGGCCACTCGCGACGTCCAGAGCGATATGCAGCGGGCGATCGACAACGTCGACGAGGGGGCGGAGTTCCCCGGTTCCCGGAGGGCGTCCAAACCGAAATCGACGGAAACGCCGCCGGTCTCTTCGCCGTTGAATCCCGAACCCGTTCCTTCGAAACGGGATAAGAATCAGGGCTAGAATTCTTTCTTTCGAATCAGTTCCGGTTTCGGTTCGTTTCGTTCATGTCCGATTTCGAGTATCCCTCCGAAGAGGATACCGTTTCCCAGGAACCCGGCCTTGAGGAAGGTCCGGCCGAGGACGACGGGGACGACGGAGGCGGCCCCGTCAAAACTTTCCTGGAGCATCTCGAAGATCTCCGGTGGATGCTGATCAAATGCGTATCCGCCGTAGTGATTTGCATGATCGTCTGCCTGATGGCCAGTAATTATCTGGTCTCCTTCCTGACTTGGCCGTTGCGCAGTTCCCAATACTTGGAGGGAACTAAAAACGTCGGAATCTATCTGGAGGATCAGCGGCTGGCCTTTTTTCCCGAAACCGTGGCCACCAACCTAATACCTTTGGAACTCGAATCCGCGTCCCGAGTCAATCTGCGGTTTCGGACGATCGGCACCAACGTGGTGATGGTGGCCGAACTGGAATCCTCCAATCTCGACCCGGCCGCCAAAACCGCCGTGGCGCTTAAAAATTACAGTCCCATCGGCGCCTTCATGGTCGCGTTCCAATTGATGCTCTACGGCGGACTCGTCATTTCGGCGCCCTTGGTGATTTTTTTCGTCGGCCAATTCGTGTTGCCCGCTTTGCACGTTCACGAAAAGCGGTTTCTGTATCAGACGGCCGGTTTCGGGGCCGGGCTGTTTATTCTGGGAATCGCGTTTTGCTATTTCGTCGTGATGCAGATCGCCTTGCTGGCGACCGTGAGCTTTTCCCAATGGATGGGCTTCGCTGCCGACGAATGGCGGGCCGAGGATTATATCAGTTTCGTCTGCAAACTGATGCTGGTCATGGGGTTGAGTTTTCAATTGCCGGTGATCTTGTTGACGATGGTCAAGGCGGGAGTCCTGGATTACGGAAAATTGATCAAGTTTCGCCCTTATTGGGTGATCATCAATTTGTTCATCTGCGCGGTGGTGACGCCTACCGCCGATCCCTTTACCCTCTTGATGATCGCCGTCCCCCTGCAATTCCTTTACGAGTTGAGCGTGTTCATTTCCCGGTTTTGGGAAAAACAGGAAGAAGCGGTCGAGGAGTAAAATCGGAGATTCGGGCATTTTTTGACTTTACTTCGGAGCCGGAAGCCGGCACTCTGCGGGGAGGGATTATATGCGCTTTTTCAATTATGCCGTTTTGGCCGTGACTGCGGTGTTCCTGTCTGCCGGTTGTGCAGGGCCGCAACAAAAATTGGGCCGGGGATTGACCAACCTGACCGAAGCCGGCCGTCTGGGCGAGCTGCGTCATTCCATGGAACAGGAAGCGATTTGGAACAGCCCGGAAGAAGGGGTGTCGACCGGTTTCATTCGCGGCGTCGGCAGGACGGCCAAGCGCACCTTGGTCGGCGCTTACGAAGTGGCTACCTTTCCCTTCCCGTCCTACGACCCTTTGTTGTACCCGGAATACGGTCAGTATCCGGACAACTATCGTCCTAATTTGCTTTCCGATTCGACCTTCGCCACCGACGGTACGTTGGGCTTCAGCGGCGGCGATATCGTACCCTTCCTTCCGGGCAGCCGATTCCGGGTGTTCGACTATTGAGAGCCGGGTTCCGGCGGGGATAATTCCAGCCGGTTCCGATCGAGTTAGGATGGGGTTCGCCGGCTTCCGTGCACTCGATTCGCACCCCAGGCAAAATCAATCTTACGCTTCGCGTCCTGGGCCGGCGTGACGACGGTTTTCACGAGTTGGAAACCGTGCTGTATCCGGTGCCGTTATTCGACGAACTGGAGATCGAATTGACCCGCCGCCCGGGCGTCGAACTGCAGTGCCGTTGTCCTCAGATTCCTACCGGCGACGATAATTTGATTTGCCGGGCGGCCCGGCTGTTCCGGCAGGCGGCCGGAACGGAAGACGGACTGGCCGTTCGGTTGGAAAAACGCATTCCGGTTCAGGCCGGTTTGGGCGGAGGCAGTAGCGACGCCGCCGCTACCTTGACGGCGTTAAACCGCATCTACGACGGCGTCTTGTCTCGAACCGTGCTGGAAGACTTGGCGTCGCAATTGGGTTCGGACGTACCGTTTTTCCTCGCCGACGGACCGGCATTGGCCACGGGACGGGGGGAGAAGGTAGCGCGGTTAACTCCGTTCGCCTCGTTTCGAGGCGTGGGCTTGGTGCTGGTTCATCCGGGATTCGGCGTATCGGCCGCTTGGGCTTATAGCCGGATCCAGCCGTCCGATTGGAAAGTCCCGGCACCGGCGGCGACGACGGAAATTCTGGCGGCGTTTCGTTCGGGCGACTGGTCCGGCAGTCTGAACGGACTGCACAATTCGTTGGAACGTCCGGTGTTCGAGAAGTATCCCGTCTTAGCGGTGATTCGTTCGGAACTGCTTGCGGCCGGAGCCCAGGGAGCGTTGATGTCGGGCAGCGGCTCGACGGTCTTCGGTTTGGTCCGCGAGCACCGGCAAGCCGAAGAGGTGAGGCAGCGATTTTTGGCGAGTTACGGCGAGAGTTGCTGGAGCCGGTCGTTGGTCCTCGATTGAACTCAGTCGACGCTAATCCGGTTCATGATCTCTTGAAGTCGGTTCGTGATTTGGGAACGCGCCGCGTTGTCCAGCGAGCGCGGGACCGACAAGGGGGGAGCAATCCGGATTTGGCATCGGGAAAACGGTCGCGGAATCTGAAAGCGGTCCCAGCTGCGGGTCGTCCATTTTCCGGAGAGTTCGTAACTGATCGGTACGATCGGCAATTCGGTCAATTGGGCCAAGGCGACGATTCCCTGTTGGATTTGATAACGGGGCCCTCGCGGGCCGTCGGGAGTGATGCCGATGTCCCAACCTTCCCGCGCCAATCCCACGAGTTCCCTGAGAGCGCGACTGCCGAGGCGACTCGTAGAGCCTCGGACCGGGCGGATGCGAAATGCGTTGAAGATTTCCGAAAGCAACGCGCCGTCCCGGCTGGTGCTCACCATGACGGCCATGCGGCGGGACGTCCGGGAATCCGCTTTCAGCCGCCGATACAGCATGGGGCACAAAAACAGGCGGTTATGCCACAGGCAAAAAATCACGGGCGAGTCATTGACTTGACGCCACTGATGCAGAGCTTCCCGGCTTTCGTAACGCAGCGTTCGATTAACGATCCGGATACTCCAACTTAACGCGAGAGCGGCGAGACGGTGGGGTAGCGTCGGCTGGTGAGGAAGCATTGGCGAACGGGGCAGGGCGACGAGCGATTATCCGGCTAAGCTGGCCTTGACGAGATCGTCTAACTTCGCTTCTTTGCCGAGCATGGATCGGGCCGCTTGCACCCGTTGCAAGGCGTCGGCCTGTTTGTATCCCAGCGCCAACAAAGCCGCCACGGCGTCGTTTTGCACGGTGTCGGGCCCCGGCGGTCGATCGCCGGACGACCAGGAAGCAACGGCGACGATTCGATCCTTGAGTTCCACGATCAAGCGTTCGGCGGTTTTCTTGCCTAACCCGGGAATGCTGGAAAGAATCTTGGTGTTGGCGTTGCTGACGGCGGTCGCGAACGACGATGCCGTCAAATGTCCCAGGACGCTAAGGGCGATCTTCGGGCCGATTCCCTTGACCGTGCTGATCAGGCGGAACAGTTTTCGTTCGTCGGCGGAAGCGAACCCGAAGAGCGTATGGGAATCCTCGCGAACGTTTAGGTGGGTAAAGAGCTTGAGTTCCGTCCCTGGGGGCGGAACGTTGGCCGGAGACGGAGGAACGAGGATTTCGTATCCGACCCCGTGAACATCCAACACGATTCGGCCCGGTTCGGCTTCGGCCACGGTTCCTGCAACGTGAGAGATCATGGAGCAGGGCAAGCGGCGGACGGTTCGTCCGGCCGTGCGGTAATATCCAGGGAAACCGTCAAATGCGAGGGATGGTTTGATTCGAGGGCGACTGGCTTTCAAGGTGAAAGGTCAGTGCCAGGGCCAAAGCGTCGGCGGCGTCCGATTCTGGAGTGCGGTCCAGTTTCAGCAAGCGTTCGACCATTTTGGCGACGGCTAGCTTTTGAGCGCCGCCGCGTCCGGTGATGGCCAGTTTGACTCGGCGAGGGGCGATTTCATGGACCGGAATTTCCGCTTGGCCGATCGAGTAAATGCAGACGCCGCGGACTTGTCCCATGATCAGTACGGTTTTCCGGTTTTGAGCGAAGAACAATCCTTCGACGACGCAGACTTCCGGACGGGTTTTTCGAACAACGGCACTCAGTTCATTGGCGATTTGGATCAGGCTTTCGGAAAGCGGCAGCTGCGGACAACGAATCGTTCCGGCTTCGACGAAACGAGGTTCCCGATCTTCGATCCGGATGACTCCGAACCCGGTGCCGCGCAACGACGGGTCGATTCCTAATATCGTTCGGTAGGCGGGATGCGGCGGCGACAACGAAGCCGGGTCGCCGTTTCCGGCGGCTTTCGGCGGTTGGTTCAGTCGCCGATTAAGTTTGGCGAACGACTGTAGCGAAATGCCCATAATTCGCCGCTGTTACTTCGAGGCCGCAGCCAACCAACTCATGATATCACGATAGAATTCGGCGTGGCTCTCCCAAGTCTGGGCAGTAATCCAGTTGCCGTCGATCACGCTGGCCCGATCGATCCATTCGCCGCCGTGTTGGATCACTTCAGAGCGTACGTTTTCGTAACAGGTCAAGCGCCGCCCGGCGACCGGAACGGCCGCTAACAGAATCTGAATGCCGTGGCAAATGGCGAACAAGCCTTTGTTCTGTTCGGCGAACGTTTGCACCAAGGAGACGAGTTCCCGGTTATGCCGCAAGTATTCGGGAGCGCGTCCGCCGATGAGCAGCATGGCGGTGAACTCGGCCGCCTGCAGCCCGTCGAACGTCGAGTCGGCGGCGATCAGATAACCGGGTTTTTCGATATACGTGTTCCAATCGGGATGGAAATCGTGAATGACGGCATTGAGGGCTTTCTTCCGGCTGGCGGCGATTACCGGAGTGTATCCGGCTTCCAGCAAGCGGTATTTGGCGTACAGAATCTCGAAGGATTCTCCCGCGTCGTCGGTAACTACAAGGACTTTGCCTTTACTGGAATTCATCGCCGGCCAATCCTGTCCCCATCTCGCTTGCCCGGCAGTCTAAGGCAACCGGTTCCCTTTGGCGAGAGCAAACCGTCGCCCGGGAACAACTCGTTTTTCTGCGGTTTTTTTCCTTGCCTCGGGTTGCGGACCGGGCGTATATTCTCCTGTTCCGTTAGCAGGATTGCGGGTGCGATCCTCGCCGGAATACGGATGGCCTGCGAAACCTTAAAACCCCATACCTTAGTTTACCACCTCGGATAACCCCGCTCGCGAGTCGGCCCGAAGTGTTGTACCCCGATTATGTTTACGATGGAAGAAGTCGCGCGGCTGAGCGACATCAGTTACTCGGCCGGCGAAATCGTCAAAGGGACAGTCATAGAAGTACGTCCGAAAGAAGTATTGGTCGATATCGGTTATAAGAGTGAAGGAGCCGTTCCCGCGGCAGAATTCGAAGATCTTTCCCAGATCAAAGTGGGCGACGAAATCCGGGTACTGATCGACCGATTGGAAAACAAGGAGGGGACGGTGGTCCTCTCCAAGGAACGAGCCGAATTCAAAGAGAATTGGGAGAAGATCCTGACGATTTGCAACGAAGGCGGCACCATTTCCGGCCCGGTCAAAGGCGTGATCAAGGGCGGCTTGCTCGTCAATATCGGAGTGGAAGCGTTTCTGCCGGCGTCCCAAGTCGACATCGTTCCCCCCAAGAACCTGCAATCTTTCGTCGGTAACACCTACAACTACAAGGTTCTGAAAATCAATCGCGAGCGGCAGAACATCGTGTTGTCGCGGCGGGAATTGATCGAACAGGAACGGACCGAACGCCGCAAGAAACTGTTGTCGGTGATGACTCCGGGCGACATTCGCAAGGGCACGGTCAAGAACATCACCGATTTCGGCGCCTTCATCGATTTGAACGGTCTCGACGGTTTGCTCCACATCACGGACATGAGTTGGGGGCGCATCAACCATCCTTCGGAAATGCTGAAGGTCGGGCAGGAACTCGACGTGGTGGTGCTCGACATCAACCACGACCGGGAGCGCGTCAGCCTCGGCATCAAACAGAAGATGGCGAATCCTTGGGACAGTATCGAAACCAAGTATCCGGTCAGTGAAACGGTCAAGGGGCGGGTGGTCAATCTGGTGCCTTACGGTGCCTTTGTCGAATTGGAACCGGGCGTCGAGGGACTCGTGCACGTGACCGAACTTTCCTGGACCAAACGCATCTCCAAGCCTTCCGATATTCTGAAGGCCGGACAGGATATCGAAGCGGTAGTGCTAGGGATCAATCGCGAGGATCAGAAGATTTCTTTGGGGGTTCGGCAGCTGGAGCCCAACCCTTGGGACGAAATCCAAGGCAAGTACTCGCCCGGCACCAAACTCAAGGGGAAGATACGCCTGTTGACTACCTACGGCGCTTTTGTCGCCCTGGACTTAGGAGTCGACGGCCTGGTCCACGTGAGCGACATCTCATGGACGAAGAAAGTCAATCATCCTTCGGAGGTTTTCAAGAAGGGCGATGAAGTCGAAGTGGTGATATTGGAGATTGATCGTCCGAACCGGCGGCTGGTCGTCGGTTATAAGCAAGCCTTCGACGATCCTTGGGAAAATATCAGCCAGCATTATAAGATCGGCGATTTGGTCGTCGGCAAGGTGGCCAAACTCGCGACCTTCGGAGCTTTCGTCTCCATGGATCACGACATCGACGGGTTGGTGCATATTTCCCAAATCAAAGAGGAACGGGTCGAACGCATCAGCGAAGTGCTCAAGGTCGGGCAAGAGGTGACGGCCCGAGTCATCAAGATCGATACGTCCGACCGGCGGATTGGATTGTCGATCAAGGCGGCCAACTACTCCAGTGAACAATTGGAAATTGAGCGCGATACGCTGGATTCGCTGCAGCCGGGCGAAGACTTGGTCGCGTTGCAGCACGCTTTCGACGCGGTGGGAGGCGACGATTCCAAGGACAAGAATGCCCAGTCGAAGGAAGCGGCCGCTACTAAAACGTCGCCTCGGAAATCTCGATCCAAATCCAAATCCGATTCCGATTCGGCGGTAGCGGAAGCGACCGAACCCGAATCCAACGAGGCGGAAGCGGCCCCGGCAGAAGCGACCGCAGCGGAACCGGCGGCCTCGGAATCCTCCGAGTCTAAAGCGCCCGAGAGCGAACCGGCGGTAGCGGAAGCGGCTGAAGTCAATTCGGACGCCAAGGCTTCTAAAGAAGAGTCATCCTCAGCGGAGAAATAATTCTCAAATCCACTGAGAGCCGAGAGAAAGAATCCCGGATCGGCTTCCGGTTCGGAGCATTACGAATTCGCCGAGTCGGAAGCGGGCCATTGGCTGAAGGGATTTCTGGCCAGATTCGCGTTGAAGTAACGCAAGTCCAAGGAAACTTCGCGTCCGACCCAAGCGGGCCGGGGAAACGATTCGTTTTCGTCGGCGAGTTCGATTTCCGTTACGATCAAGCCGTGATTGGCGCCGCTGAACTCGTCGACGATCCATTCCTTGCCGAGGAAAGTCAAAAAGTGCCGCCGTTTGAGGATGGGATCTGTGTGGCAGCAACTCGAGAGGATCTGTTGGGCGTCTTCGAGGGGGATGGAATACTCGAACTCCTGCCGGGTTAACCCGGCACGGGAACCTTTGAGGGTAAGGAATCCTTGGTCGTCCAGAATACGGACTCGGATGGTACATTCCTTCTTGGAACTGAGATACCCTTGACGGCAATCGAGACTTCGGGTTACCCAGGAGCGCCAAGCGTCGTTGACCACCAGATATTTTCTTTCGATTTCCGTGCCCATGACGTCGATGATATCGGGGTCGTTCGGGAAGATACGCTCAGTCTTGGCGTGACTAGGGGGAGGGTAGATCTGGTTTGTCGTTATGCCATGATGTGTTCCGCTCGTAGGCCTGAGCGACCCGTAACAGATTGGCTTCGTCGAACGGTTTGCCCATGAGTTGAAGGCCGATCGGCAGTTTGGGATCACGGGTAAATCCGCAGGGCAAGCTGATCGCGCAAAGCCCCGCCAGATTAGCTGAGATCGTATAGATGTCCGATAAATACATGTCGAGCGGATCGTCGGTCATTTTTCCGATGGGAAATGCCGGAAATGGAGTTGTAGGGGATAGGATCAAATCGACTTGCTCCCATGCCTTCCGGAAGTCTTGTTGAATGAGGGTTCTTACTTTTTGCGCCTTCAGATAGTAGGCGTCGTAATAACCGGAACTGAGAGCGTAAGTGCCCAGTAGTATCCGTCTTTTGACTTCCGGCCCCAGACCCTGTCCTCGGGTGTTCGCATGCAGTTCGTGGGGAGAATCGCCCGGAACTCGAAGTCCGTAACGAATGCCGTCGAAACGGGCGAGATTGGCACTGGCCTCGGCGGTAGCGATGAGATAATAGGAGGCGACAGCGTATTCGGTGTGGGGCAGCGATATTTCCGACAGGGTAGCGCCCAGAGATTTGTAAGTTTCGATGGCTTGCCGGACAGCGGATTCGACTTCCGGGTCCAGCCCCTTGACGAAGTATTCCTTCGGCAAGCCGATTCTGATTCCCGAGATGGGGCGGTCGAGTTGGTTCGAGTAGTCGGGTACGAGAGCGGGTTCGCTGGTGGAATCTCGGGAATCCGGTCCGGCGATGACTTGCAACATCAGGGCGGCGTCTTCGATGCTCTTAGTCAAGGGGCCGATTTGATCCAATGACGAAGCGAAGGCGACCAAGCCGTAGCGCGATACCCGGCCATAGGAAGGTTTAAGCCCTACGCAACTGCAAAAGGCCGCCGGTTGTCGAATCGATCCTCCGGTATCGGACCCAACAGCGGCCAAGCATAGGTCGGAACTGACAGCGGCGGCCGCCCCGCCGGAGGAACCGCCGGGAGACCGGTCGGTAGCCCAGGGATTTCGGGTAGGGAAAAAGGCCGAATGTTCGGTCGAGCTGCCCATAGCGAACTCGTCCATGTTGAGACGCCCCAATAAAACGGCACCTGCCGCCTTGAGCTTTTCGGCGACGGTACTGTCGTAGGGAGAGCGATAACGCTCGAGCATTTTGGAGGCGCAGGTCAAGGGTTCGCCAACGACTGCCACGTTGTCTTTGACGGCAACGGGAATGCCCAACAGGGGTTTATTCCGGTCGGACGATTGCAAGAGGCGATCGGCTTCTTGGGCTTGGGCTAGAGCTTGTTCGGCAACGACGTGCAAAAAGGCTCGGCATTGAGGATCGACGCTTTCGATTCGATCCAAGCAGCTTCGCACTAATTCGACCGAAGTGATTTCTCGGGCCAGCAACCGTTGTCTGGCGCTCGATATATCGAGCTGATGAAGCATAACGCCGGCTAGCGGAATTCCGATTTAATCGACGATTTTCGGGGTGCGAAAGAGTTGATCGACTTGCTCCGGGGCGTTTTCAAGCGCCGTCGTCGAGAGGGAAGTTGCGGGGACGTCGGGTCTCATGACGTTGATCGTCGGAATCGGATGGGTGGTCGAAGGAATGTTTTCGGTGTCCAATTCTTTGAGTTTTTCCACGTATTCGAGAATCTTGGAAAGTTGCGAGGCATAAACCTGACGCTCCGATTCCGACAAATGGATGCGAGCCAGTCGGGCGATATAATCGATGTCGAAGTCGGTATCAGCCATGCAGGCTTAGTTTGGTAGAGCGACAGGGGTAACTCAAGGGAGAAGATGAAGTTTCGACGATCGAGAGCGGATAGTTATCGGAAGAACTCGCCGTCGCCGGTCGGAGTCTGGTTGGTATTCAGCGGTGACGGGGAAACTCAGCCGGTTCTGATTTTACCGGAGTGGTCGGCACTCGGGGAAACGATTCTCGTAGGTAGTGTGCCGAGAGCGGAAACAAGGTCCGTTTCGACCAGACTGAAAAAAATAATCGGCAGCTGGGATTTTGGGAGCCGGTCTTTTTTCGGATTGGCTAGCGATAATCGATCGAAATTCGCAGAAACCGAATGTCGCTGGTTCGGTGGCCGCCGGGATAAATCGCAACTGAATTCGTCGAATATTCGTTGGGGTGACTCGAGGGTGTGGTTCTGGTCAAACGAAAGCGTTTGTCGCTGAGCATGGTTCTTCGTAGAATGGCGGTTTCGCGGCCTAGATGATGATCCGCAAAACCCAATCGAAAAAACGATCTGCTCCCGTGCCGTCGTCCAAATCGGACGGCCCAGTCGAGACCTCGGATACCTCGCTGAAGATTTACCTGCTGCCGAATTTGATGACGGCCGGTAACTTGTTTTGCGGATTCTTCGCCTTGATCTATATCGTGCAGGCCGATCCGGAAAGGGATGATTTTACGACTTTGGTTTATCGTGCGCTATATTTTATCCTGTTGGCCTGTGTTTTCGATTTTCTCGATGGCCGGGTAGCGAGGATTGGGGGACTGGAAACGCCTTTCGGCCGGGAATTCGATTCCTTGGCGGATATTGTTTCCTTCGGAGTGGCGCCGGCTTTTCTGGTTCATCGGATCGTCCTCAAAGACGTATTCCAGGATTATTCGGAGGTGGGATGGTTCGTCGCTTCCATCTACCTGATCTGTGGCGCCTTGAGACTGGCTCGATTCAATTGTTTGGCCGATATGCCGGATTCGACGGGACGGAAGGAATTTCTGGGTTTTCCGATTCCGGCGGCCGCCGGTCTGGTCGCTTCGCTTACCTGGATGATCATTTGGATCGACGAACAGGAGTTTTCTACGGGAAAATGGCGATACGTATTGCCGGTGATCATGTTGTTTTTGTCAATAATGATGATCAGCGAGGTGCGCTATCCGTCGTTCAAGAGCATCGGTTTTAAGACGCGCAGCACTTTTTTGAAGAGCGCGACGATCATTATCTGCATCGGCCTGGTATGTATATTGAACCACGAGATTTTGCCGGTTATCCTTCCGATACTGTTCACCGCCTATCTGGTTTACGGTTTCGTTCGTTTGAAACTATCGCGTCAAACCCGGTTGGAAATCGAGGATGATGATTGAACCCGGGGGCGCCTTTGGATTTCTATGGGCAATTGTGCTGATCGTAATCGATCGACGGTTCGTGGCGACGGCCGCTAACCGCCTTTCGAACCGGGAGAGCCAGTCCGGTTGCCGGCAGAAAACAAGATAAGCTCACCAGTCCCCAACACGGATAAGCCAATCCCCGATGCGTGATTGATCGAGCCCATGAGTTCATGGCAACCTTCGATGTTGCGGTTGGCGTCACGAAAACGGTCACTGTCCGCATTCAGATTTAGGGTCGGTCGAATTCGGGAACGGTATGGCGTCCGGTCCGTTCTTAGGGTCTCGAGATTCGATAATCGAACGATCGGCATCGCTTCGATTTCGAAATCAGTTACCGTTTCGGTACCATCCGTTGTTTCAAGATTTGCCGAAAGATTTGTACCTGCGGCCACCGCCGTTGAAAGTTTTGGGCTTGAAACCGAGAGGATTGGTCATCGTGGAGATTTTGTTTTTTTCGCCAACCGCTTTGATGGCAAAAAATCCCTTTTCTTCCGCAAATTTGTCGGCATTGTCGTTCGTCTTGAGAAAAGCCACCGCTCCGTAAATGGCATAGTGTTCGTAAGATTTGAAATGAGTTGTGAAGCCAGGTGTTTTTTTCAGAAAAGCAGAGACTTTGGATCTCGTAAGGGTCGTTTTGACTTCGACAACGACGATTTTCTTGGTGCCGACAGCGACCAAGTCGTACTGAGCTAGAGTGATATTGGATTCAGCGCAAATAGCTGTACGAGGACTAATTTCATGAAACTCTATGCCTCGTTCTTTAAAAATTCGGCCTAAACTTCCTCTTGCCAGTTCTTCTACGAACTTACCCCATTGGTTGTTGAAGCCTCCGTTGATTTTGTCGACACTTTGGGATTGTCGAAGGACAGGCTCGAAAGCCCGGTCGAGTTTTCGGTCGCTTTTCCGAAGGTATTCTTCGGTCTTCCGTAAGTTTTCTTCGGCTTTCCGATGGTTTTCTTCGGCCTTCCTATGATATTCTTCTAGTATCCGGTGATTTTCCTCGGCTTTCAGTTGGTGCGCTTCGAATTTATGCTGATTCCTTCCAAGCTCCTTGATTACGTCCCAAACATCTTTAGGAATTTGTTCATTTGTCCCATCATTCTGCATATTATTCGTTAATTGAGTCCCTTGAGGTGTTTTCCGTCAGTGCCGATTTCAGCTGTTTTCCCATGTCCATTCCAAGGGATAACGTCACTGACGCACTTCGTCAAGTCGTTTCGAAATCATCTCAAAGTTGATTTCGATCTGTAAAATCCGGATATCGGCAACTCCGTAATCTAGGTCGCAGCAAAAACCGAAAATTTCCATTGAGGATAGGAGTTTGTCGGTGAAGTCTTACCCCACTCATGGTTGGCTAAAAAAAACAACCTTCAAAGCCTAAAATGATAAAAATTTTTCAACAAGGAGCAATTGAGCGTCGAATTGTTCCGGTCAGAAATCGTAGAGAGCGGCCCGGGAAGGTGACAGTGTCGGGCCGAGTTTGGCATATTTCAAACCGAAGCCCGGTTTGGACCGTCATCAGATCGAGGTATTCGAAACGCGATATTGGAAGCTTTCTCCGATAACTGATTATTTCATGACGGTTTCCACTATCGTTTTTGCTTGGTGCCGGATATGCTAGAAGAGTATCCATTTGCCGGTGGCGAAAAGAAACGGTGGATTTCGGTAGAGATGATTAATGGCCAGTAATTCCTTGTTGAGCAATCTCGATTTCTGATGGAGATTACCGGTGGTCGTGGGCTCGGCTTGGTGGCGCTCGAATTGCGGGGAAGCTACGATGACGAAGCGGTTTTAAACTGAGAAACGATCAAGCGCGACGGTTCGGGCTATAGCGGAATTCGATTTCAAAACCTGGAGAATCCGAATAAGGAGCATCGCTCGATTAGGATTCGTAACGGGGCGCCAAACGGAAGGTTTCGATATTTCGTGCGGAATTGCGGGCGGTCGGTTGGGGAAATGATTCGAGGTCGGCAGCGTGGCCGGAACGCCAATCCGTTGTGGCAAATGAACCGAACAGACTGGCGGAAATCGTTCGGCTATACTGAATTCGTAGCGATGAGAATCTGGATTTCGATGGTGGGATTGATCGTCTTCGGGGGGACGTGCCTTTCCCAACGAGCTCATGATCCCAAGAGCAGTCAACGCGAGTGGCAAATCTACCACGGCGATTATTCCGGAACGCACTATTCCGAACTGACCCAGATCAATCGATCCAACGTTACCCGGTTGACGGTAGCCTGGGTCTGGCGGGCAGGGGAGACCGGCAACACGATCGAATGCAATCCGATTGTCGTCGGGGGGACGATATTTCTGACTACGCCGAGGCTCCATTGCGTGGCTCTGGACGGTAAAACGGGGACAACGCGATGGCGCTTTAATCCTTGGGGAGAAGGGAGATCCGGCGGCGGAGTCAACCGCGGTGTCGCTTACTGGACCGACGGAACGGACGATCGGCGCATTTATTATTCGGCCGGTAATTATCTTTTCGCGTTGGATGCCGATACCGGCCGCTTGATCGATTCGTTCGGTGAGGGAGGGCGCCTCGATCATCGAACGGGATTGGATGCCGACGTGTTTTATTTGTCGGTCGGCAGCACGACTCCGCCCATGATTTGGAAAGATTTGCTAATCTTGGGATCCTCGACCGGAGAAGGGCCCGGCCCTTGCGCTCCGGGGCATATCCGGGCTTTCGACGTGCGAACCGGCGAACGGAAATGGATCTTTCATACCATCCCTCGTCCGGGCGAATTCGGGTATGAGACCTGGGGGCCGAATTCCTGGAAGGAAGTAGGCAGCGCGAACGTTTGGGGCGGTTTCACTTTGGACGCCGTGCGGGGAATACTCTTCGCGGGGACCGGTTCTCCAGCTTACGACAAGTGGGGCGGCAACCGCCCGGGTGATGGTTTGTTCGGCAATTGCACGCTCGCCTTGGACGCGGCTACGGGGAAACGAATCTGGCATTTTCAAACCGTTCACCATGATCTTTGGGATTTGGATCTTCCTTGTCCTCCGGTGCTGGGGCAATTGCGGCGTGGCGGCAAGGTAATCGAAGTCGCCGTGCAGCCGACCAAAATGGGTTTTTTATTCGTTCTGGATCGGATGACGGGAGAACCGGTCTACCCGGTTCGAGAATTGCCCGTGCCGGCTTCAAAAATGCCGGGCGAAGTGAGTTCGCCCACTCAACCGTATCCGCCCGAGGCTTTTCGCCTGGCCCAGATTCGGATGGACGAAAGCAACGTCACGGATCTCAACCCTGAGGCCACCCGGAAGGTTTTGGCCGATATGCGGGAGATGGCAGTAGGCGAGGTGTTTCTTCCGCCAGAGTATCGGAAATCCGTTCAGTTACCTCAATTCAACGGAGGATGCGAGTGGGGCGGGGCGGCCTTCGACCCAGAATCGAACACTGTGATCGTGAATCTTAGTAACGAGGCGGAATACACTTCCATGGTTCCCGCCAAGCCGAAGCGCCGGATGGGCTTGAACGAATACGGCCGACATTGGTATCGCATCTTATGTTCCCACTGTCATGGCGGAAAATCGTCGTCGGAAGCTACTTCGCCTTCCTTGCAAGACGTCGCTTCGCGAATGACTCCGGAAGCGTTACGCGAATTATTGAAAACCGGGCGAGGACAAATGCCTTCGTTCGGCGCTTTAGGCGAGCTCGAACGACGAGCTCTGGAGGCTTTCCTTTTCGGAACTGGCAAGCAAGAAAGTGTCGCCGTGGAGGATCTGAAGTTAACCGGGATCGGTTCCATTCCGGTCTTGGCTACTGGGCATCATAATTGGCGGGACCCAGAAGGGTTTCCGGTAAATCGCCGTCCGTGGGGTACTTTGAACGCCGTCTCACTCGACGACGGAAAGTTGCGTTGGCAAGTCCCCTTGGGCACCTATCCGAAACTGGAAGCCAGAGGCGAGCCTCCGACCGGAACTTTCAACATCGGAGGGCCGGTGGTGACCCGGGGCGGTTTGGTTTTTATCGGAGCGGCTATGGACGAGCGATTTCACGCTTACGACAAGGAGACCGGTGAATTGCTCTGGGAACATCAACTGGAGGCGGGTGGCTATGCGACGCCGGCTACTTACGAGATCGACGGGCGGCAATATGTTTTGATCGCGGCCGGCGGCGGCGGCAAGCCAGGCACCAAACGGGGCGACGCGTATTATTGTTTCGCTTTGCCCGAGGAGTAACCGTCGCAATTGCCGTTCGCGGCGTTACCCGAGTTTCCCATCGGATTGTTGGCGCATCGCGTTCAGAATTCGATTCTCGTGTCGTTTCATGATCCTCCGGTCCTCCGGAGAACGGTCGTCGAATCCTTGGAGATGGAGGAGGGCGTGGATCAGATAACGGATCAATTCGTCCTGCCAAGTGGTCTGAAAGGCGGCGGCTTGCTCCCGGGCCACGGCGGGGCACAGGAAGATTTCGGCGATCGGCCTGTCGCTTTCCGGATCTTCGATCCAATCGAAAGTGATGACGTCGGTAGCCCCTTCGTGGTTCAGGAACCGCTGGTTCAATTCGGCCATTTCCGGTTTCGAAACCAGATGGAAACAGCACTCTCCCTGCAGATCGGCAAACTCCGTTCGGGCGAGGCGGGCGATGATTTCGCGAAGTTGGGGAATGCGGACTTGCAGGTCTTTTTGAACGTTTCTGATCGTGATGTTCAAGCCCCAGCCTCGCTATTTCTCGGCCGAAGGGGGAGTTACGGCATTCGGGCTTTCTTTGCGATGGGTTTCGTAAGCCGTCACGATTTTTTTGATCAACGGGTGGCGGATGACGTCCTGACTGTGGAATTCGACAATGGTCACGTCGGGGATTTTTTTCAGGGCCTTGCAGGCTTCGTTCAACCCCGAAGGCTTGCTGGGCGGTAAATCGGTTTGCGTCGGATCTCCGGTGACGACGATGCGGGAATTCATGCCCATGCGGGTGAGGAACATGAACATCTGTTCAGCCGTGGCGTTCTGAGCTTCGTCCAAGATGATAAACGAATGGTTGAGGGTCCGGCCGCGCATATAGGCCAGCGGAGCGATTTCGATGATCCCGCGTTCCATGTGCTTTTGGATCTCGTCGGCGGGGAGCATGTCGTGCAGAGCATCGTGCAGGGGGCGCAGGTAGGGGGCCAGTTTTTCGTATAGATCGCCTGGTAAAAAACCCAGCGCTTCGCCGGCCTCGACCGCCGGTCGAGTGAGAACGATGCGTTCGGCCTTGCCCGACTTGAACGTCGCGACGGCCATGGCGACGGCTAGATAGGTTTTCCCGGTTCCGGCCGGGCCGATGCCGAAAGTCAGATCGTATTTTCGGATGGCCTCGAGGTAGCGTTTTTGACCGGAAGTCTTGGGAGATATGGGCGCCTTGCGCGGCGAGGTGGTAATGCGGTCTTCCAGCAATTTCTGGAGCGCCTCCGACCCGTGTTCTTTCAGGATGGCCAATGATTGGTTGAAATCCCGGTTGCGAATGGGATTGCCGGCGCGAATCGAGGCGTCCATCAATTCGAACAGCCGACGGACTTCCTCCAGCGATGACGGGTTGCCGTCGAGCTTGATCCAACCGTCACGGCAAACCGCCTTGACGCCCAGTTCCCGTTCGATGGCTTGCAAGTTTTTCGTTTCGTTGCTGAACAGTTGTTGCGCTTGTTGAGCGCTTTCGAAGTGGAGAGTTTCGGTCGCCATACCGGGGTGCGGTAGTAATCGGCAATTCGCCGGCGGAGTTAATGTCGTATCGGGCCGGTCGTCGGTCCGGGAGTTTTCATGAATCAGGCGGTATCGGGAAAGGCTTTCCGGAGTTTGGCGGCGGTTTCGACCAGAGCTTCCGGAACGACCCGAGTGTCGGTCAACACCGGCATGAAATTGGTGTCGCCTCGCCAGCGAGGGACGACATGGTAGTGGAGATGGCGTTCGATGCCGGCGCCGGCGGCTTGGCCGAGATTGACGCCGATGTTGAACCCGTCCGGATTCATGACCGTCTTGAGAGCTCGAACGCTGCGCCGCACCACCAGCATCAGGGCCGTCAATTCCGAGTCGTCCAACTCGTCCAATTCCGCGATTTCCCGGTAAGGAGCGACCAGCAGGTGACCGCCGTTGTAGGGGAAGCGGTTCATCAGCACGAAGCACTGCCGATCACGATGGATCACTAAATTGTCGACGTCCCGGTCGCTCCGGGCGATGCGGGTGAACAACGATTCCTCGCCGGGCGGTTCCTTGGGCGAAAGAACGTATTCGATCCGCCAAGGAGCATGCAGCCATTCCATTTCCCGGATTGTGTCAGGCGAAGCCGGAAAAGTCAAAAGGTAGCCGGGAATTCTCGACGTGCCCCGGACCGGACGGCGGCGCTCCGGTTTTTTCTTATTCGACTAAACCCAATCCATGGCGCAATCTCGGAGCCACGGGAGGCAATGAACAAAAGCAGGAATAAAAGGAAAGATATCGCCAGAGTCCGAAATAAAACCGTTCCCGTTTCGGCGGATTCGCCGGTCGAATCGGGCGGAAAAGCGCCGAATCCGAAGCAGCGGTTTTTCACCCGGTTCGATTGGATCGTGGCCGGGGTGACGGGGTTGGCCGTTTTCATCGGCTATCTTTTTTCGTTGGCTCCGAACGTTACTTTGGAAGACAGCGGCGAGTTGGCGGTCGCTTCCTATTACGCGGGCGTGCCCCATTCTCCCGGGTATCCCATTTGGACCATTTACTCTTGGTTGTTCACGGTCTTGGTGCCGATTTCCAATATCGCGTTTCGAGTCGCTCTGTCTTCGGCGGTAGCCGGAGCTTGCAGTTGCGGTTTGCTCGCCTTGATGGTTTGCCGGGGGAGCGGGAGGTTCTTGGAAAGCGTTCCCGATTTCCAGAAGATCGGCGAGACGACCCAAAAAGGCATCTGCGGCGTCTCCGGCTGGATGGCGGGAATGTTAATGGGGTTCAACGGCTTCATGTGGTCTCAGGCCGTCATCGTCGAAGTCTACCCCCTGAGCGTGCTGTCATTGGTGGGGGTTTTGGTGCTGATGATGCGCTGGATGTATGAGCCGGAGCGGCGGAAATATCTGTATTTCGCGTTTTTCCTGTTCGGCATCTGCTTTACGAATCATCAAAGCTTGGTGGTAACGGCCATCGGGTTGGAGATCGCTATCGCCGCCGTTAACAAACGGCTGGGGAGGGATTTGTTCTTGGGCAACGCGGTAGTGTACGCGGTGGGATTGATCGCCAAATTTAACGGCCATATCCATTCCTTCGATGAAACTCCGACCTTGTTTTTGATCTTCAACTTGGTCGGCATCGGCTCGATCGTCATATTTTTTTGGCTGTGGTCTCAGACGCAAAAAGACCGGGTCTTGAGTCAATGGCGCCCGGCCAGTTGGATGCTTCTGGCTTGGTTGGCCGGGGTGTCTTTCTATTTTTTCATGCCCTTGGCGTCGGCAACCAATCCCCCGATGAATTGGGCCTATCCCCGCACTTGGGACGGTTTTATTCACGCTTTGACTCGAGGGCAGTACTCGGGGCCTTCTCCGACCAATGAGTTATTTCGATTCGTGCAGCAAATGTGGGGTTATTTTGTCGGGGCGGGGCAGGAGTTTAACCCTATCATGCTGTTGTTGGCGATCATACCCTTCGTATTCTTTCGACAGTTGAAATCGAAGGACCGGAGTTGGATGATCGGCTTGTCGGGGATTTTCTTTTGTCTGGCGGTCATCCTCATGGTCCTCCTTAACCCGCCCCCGGACCGCCAGGCCCAAGAGTTGAATCGAGTCTTTTTCACCCCTTCCCATACGTTGCTGGTCATTTGGATCGGGTATGGGACCGCATTGGTGCTGGCGCTCATGGCGACTCACTTTCGGGAGAACCGTTCGTTGACTATCGTGGCCGGCGCCGGCGCCTTGGTGATGGCCCTCTATTTGGTCTATAACCCGTTGGACGGTTACCCTCCTGAAATGAGGCGGGTTCACCCGCTGGACATTTTCACCTCCGTTTTTCTGGTGCTGTGCACGGCCGTTTTCTTCGGCGGCGTGTTGCTAAGCCGTTCACGCCCTCCGGTGGTTTTGGCGTTGGTCTTGTTCGCCGTCTTGCCGATTCATTCGATAACGTCTCATTGGTGGAAAAACGAGAAGGCCGGGCATTTGTTCGGTTACTGGTTCGGCCACGACATGTTCGAACCGCCGTTCGGAATCTATCCCTCCATGGCGAAAGGAGCCGTCCTATACGGGGGGACGGACCCGGGGCGTTTTGTTCCTACTTACATGATTTTTTGCGAAAGTTTTATTCCGTCTTCCAAAAAACCGCTCGATCCGGAATTCGATCGCCGCGACGTGTACCTCATCACCCAGAACGCGCTGGCCGATCATAAATATCTCGATTACATCCGCGCTCATTATTTCCGGAGCGATCAACAGGATCCGCCTTTTTTCCAGGATATGCTTTGGAAGAGCCGGGACCGGCAACGGAACCGGACCAATTTTCTGGCCCGCATTGTGGCCCCGTTCGACCGCGCGATGATGTCCTTCGGCGCCATGGTGGAGGAGTCCCGCCGGAAGCGAGGGGTCTATCCTCCCGACGAAATCTACACGCCCACCTCCTTGGAATCAGATAAAGTCCTAAAACAATACTTCGATGAATTGAAAGAATTGGAAAAGCAAGGAATGTCCAAACCGTTTTCTCAGCGGGAAGCCGTTAATTACGTCAACAACGTCTTGACCGAGGTAATCTTTCACAAGAATCCGGACCGGGAATTCTACGTCGAGGAGAGTTTTCCGTTGCCTTGGATGTTTTCCCGTTATTCGCCGTATGGGCTCATCCTCCGGCTGAACCGCGAGCCGGTACCGCGGTTCACTCAGGAGGTGATCGATCGGGACCTCAAGTTTTGGGATTTGTATCTGGATCGGTTGATCGGCAGCGAAGTGGTGGCGAATCGAAGTCTGGAGGAACTGATAACCTGGTCGCAACGGGTGTACATCTTGGGCGATCTGAGCGAGTATCCGGGCAATTCCAATTTCCTTCGGGATTCCTGGGCCCAGAAAACCTATTCCAAGCTGCGTTGCGCCGTGGCCGGCATGTACACGTGGCGGTTGTTGCTGCCGGAAAATTCGCCGTTTTCGCCCGGTCCCGAAGATCGCCGCATGCTGGAAACCGCGGCCGACGTGATCTATCGTCAGGCCTTGGCCTTATGCCCTTACAGTTCGGAAGTCGGTTTTCGCTATGCTACTTTCCTGAGTTCGGTCGGCCGGTTCGACGACGCCGATTTGGTGGTCGATAATTTACTGATTTTCGACGTGGAAAATCAGAACGCGTACCAAATAAAACGAGACGTCATCGAGCGTTTCAGACAGCAAGCGATGGCAGCTAACGAACCGGCCCCGACCTTCGAGGAATTGGAGCGGCGGTGGCGGAACGATCCCCAGGATTTGGATGCGGCCTCCCGGCTGATCGCCCATCATATTCAGGCCGGCAACTCCGACGAATATTTGCCGATGCTGAAAACGGTCGCCGAAAGCGACGCCCCTACCAAAGCGGGATTGCTGATGGTCTGCAAGGCTTATTTGAATCTCGGACGGTACGCCGAATTGGAAACCGCGCTCATTCGGTTCCGGGAGTTGGTTCCGGATAATAACTCCGTGTTGTTCGATCTGGCGGCGACCCGATCCTTGTTGGGTAAAACCGAGTTGGCGCTCAGCGAATTGAAAGAGGCGCTGGAAAAAGAACAACCGGGGGATGACGGCGAGCGGTTCTTGTTGCAACGGACTAAAGAAGACGTCCGTTTCGAAGGGCTCTACCATCTGGAAGAGTTTCAGCGGCTGGTTATCGAGCGTTAACTTTCGGTTCGTTCGACGGTGACTACCTGTTCCACGAAGAGGTAGCAGAGCAGGTGGCAAACGGTCATCTGCGCGTCTTCCACTTGTCCGTAATGTTCGGAATCGATCACCATGACGTGTTGCGCCAACGACGCCAGCCGGCCGCGCCGGGCTCCGACCAAGGCGACCGTCTGAAGTCCCTGATCCCGAGCCCAGGACGTGGCTTTCAGCGTGTTGGGAGAATTGCCGCTGACGCTGAGAGCGAACGCCACGTCGCCCGGTTCGGCGTAATTCCGGAGTTGTTCCAGAAAGATATCCTCGTAGTGGTAATCGTTGCCGATGGCCGTTAACCAACTGCAGTTGTCGGTCAGCGACATGACCTTGAACCGTTTTCCCAACGAGTCGGAAGCGCTCTTGCCCAGGTCGGTGGCGAAGTGGGAGGCGTTGGCGGCGCTGCCGCCGTTGCCGAAGACGAAGATCCGGCGTCCTGACACCTGGGCTTCGACCAGGATTTCGGACCAGGCCGCCACGCCAGCCGGATCGATGGATTGGACAGCTTGGGTTTGCCGGTCGAGATAGTCCTTTATCCATGGTTTCATCATAAGCTATTATGGGAGGCGATCGTTTTTCCGGGCAACTTCGTTTCGAGGGTTTTCGGTCGACCAGGCAGGGATTATCCGGTGCTCGGTCGGCCGCTGCCGGCGTGACGCAAGCGGCGCGCTCGAGGCCGGAAAGCGGGAGAGTCGATAGAGAGCGATAAACATGAGCGCAGCCATACTCGCAGAACTGGAAGCGTTAGGCGACCCGCGCGTCAAGGGGATGTTGATGCGGAATCACGGCGTCAAAGAGCCCTGTTTCGGCGTCAAGATCGGCGATATGAAGCCCCTCGTCCGGCGCATTAAAAAGAATTATTCCTTGGCGCTCGAGTTATTTGCGACCGGTAATTACGACGCCATGTATTTGGCGGGATTGATCGCCGACGACGAGCGGATGACCCGCCGGGATCTGCAACGATGGGCCAACGGAGCTTACGGCGGTTCCTTGCCGGGAGCGACGGTGGCCGCGGTAGCGGCCCAAGGCCGGTACGGTTGGGAAATGGGACTCAAGTGGATCGAATCCTCCCAAAGCCAGGTAGCGCAAACGGGGTGGGGGACGTTGTCGTTACTGACGGCTTTGAAGGACGACGATTCGCTCGACGTGCCGCAGTTGAAGCGGTTGTTGCAGCGGGTGGCCGACGAGTTGCCGCAGGCGCCCGACGCCGTTCGCTATCAGATGAATCAGTTCGTTATTAGCGTGGGTTGCTACGTCAAGGAACTGACGGCGACGGCTCTGGAAATCGGCGAGCGGATCGGCGAAGTTCAGGCGGATTTGGGCAATAACCAATGCCGGATTCCTTACGCTCCCGATTACATCCGCAAAGTGCAGAAACGGGGCGCGATCGGCAAGAAACGGAAAACGGTCAAGTGCTGAATCCGGCCTGCGAGTTTCGTTGACGCGGCCGAATTGAGTCCGGTTTTTCCGCCGGGCCGGGGAGGAGGGAGTGGGCGAGGGCGCCGCCGCTCGGGAGCAATTGGCAGCCGGTTTAACCTGACCAACGGAGGGCGTGCCCGGCGGTCATTTGTTATGCCGCGTGGCGTATTTCATCAGCCGTTTAGCGGTCGTCCAAGCCGGTCCGGGAAAGCGATGGCATTCTTCGAGAACTTCGCTCAGGGCCTGGAGGAACAGATCGACTTCGGCTTGGCCGATAGTGAGGGTGGGGAGAAGTTTGATGACGTCCAAGTGGTGGCCCGCGACTTGGGTCAAGATGCGGTGGCGATCGAGCAACGGCATGATGACGGCTTGGGGAAAGAGTCCGCCGTCGGCCGCGTGCAGGAGCGACCAAGCGGTTCGCAGGGAAAGCGACTGGGGACGGCCCAATTCGAAACCGAGCATCAATCCTTGGCCCCGGGCTTCGTGGCCCAGTTCGAACTCCTTGGCCAGGGTCGTTAATCCGGCAAGCAGCCGCTCGCCCTGGACCGCGGCGTTGTCGATCAATCCTTCTTCGAAGAGGATATGGAGCGTAGCCAGGCCGCAGGCCATAGCGAGGCCGCCTTGACCGAAGGTCGAGGAATGCACGACGCAACGGTCCATGCGGGAGAAGACTTTTTCGTGGACGGATTGACGCGACAACACGGCGCCGACCGGCACCATGCCTCCCGACAAGGATTTGGCGATCAACACCATGTCGGGTTCCAGATTCGGCACGTGCTGAAAGGAGAACAGTTTCCCGGTGCGTCCCATGCCGGTCTGGATTTCGTCCACGATAAATTGGGCCTGGAATTGCCGGCACATTTCCTGAGCTCCGAGCAAGAAGGACGGCGTGCCCGGGTAGACGCCTTTGCCTTGAACCGGTTCGACGATCAGCGCCGCGACCGGGCCTTTCTGGAACGCGTCATACAGAGCGTCCAATTCGCCGTAGGGAACCGAAACCGGGCCCGGAAGGAAACTGACGAACCCTTCGCGGAAACTCTGGCAGCCGTTGAGGGACAGGGCGCCGTAGGTCAGGCCGTGAAAGGCTCGATCGCAATAGATGACTCGTTCTCGACCGGTGGCGCACCGGGCGAATTTCAAGGCGGTTTCGACGCATTCGGCCCCTGAGTTCGTAAAATGCGCCCGGTCCAGGTGAGGAACGTGTTCCAGCAGTTTTTCCGCCAGCAGTCCCGGCAAGGCTGTCGCGCCCATCTGGATTTTCCAAGGATCGTCCAGTTCCAGATAATCCCGGACGGCCTGTTTGATCGCCGGATGATTCCGTCCGACGTTGAACATCCCATAACCCGACAAGAAATCCAGATACCGCCGGCCTTGCCGGTCCCAGAGCCAAGCTCCCTGGCCCCGGACATAGTGCCGGTCGAAGCCGACGGCCTTTAAGGTTTTGACGAAGAGCGGATTGAGGTATTTTCGGCACAGGTCGTGCCGTTCGTCTTGACGCTCGGCGACCAGTCGCTTGAGATCAAAATCTTGATTGCTGACTGTCGACATTACGAACGTCCGCTCATGGCCAGCTTCGCAAAACCGAGCCCCGAAATCAAGAGTCGCCGCCGATGAAGTCTTCGGATGACCCCCCGGAGGCCGAGCCCGAATTCCGCCCCGCTCCCGATTGGAAGCATCCGTTGATGGGCGCTAGCTTAGGAACGTTGACCGGCGCTTTGGTGCGCTACGGCGGAGTTTCCTGGCGTTGCCTTCCGCTTACCGCGTCGTTGTTGTTGTCGGCGGCCATCCGTTCGCCGTTCGATCTGATGGAACGAATCGCGACGGCAGGCCCCCGGCGCGGACGGACGGAAGCGCCGCTTTTCATCGTCGGTTTCTGGCGCTCCGGAACCACTCATTTACACAACCTGCTGGCGCGGTCGCCCGCTTTCGGAATCATTACGCCGTTGGCCAGCGGCTTGCCGGGAGAATTGTTGACGTTGGGAACTTGGTTGCGTCCGTGGCTGGAGCGTTCCTTGCCCGAGACCCGAGGCCTGGACGCGGTGGCAGTGACTCCCGAATCGCCGCAAGAAGACGAAATTCCCCTCGCGAACCGCCAATTGCTTTCCGTTTATCACGCGCTTTATTTCCCGGGAAAATTTCAAGCCCGTTGCCGCCGGGGTATCTTTTTCGAAGGCGCGACCGAGGCTCAGCAGGCCCGCTGGGAACGGCAACTCATCCGGTTCGTCGCCAAAGTCGTCCGGCACCAAGACCAAGCCCGGATCTTGATTAAAAATCCGGTCTACACCGCCAGGGTCCGGCGCTTGCGCGCCATTTGGCCGGAAGCCCGCTTCGTCCATATCTATCGCAACCCTTACGATACGTTCGTTTCGGCGCTCCATTATTATCGGTCGATGCTGGCCCGGTTGGCCCTGCAACGACCGGAGCGGCTGGACCTCGAACGCTGGGTGTTGAACCTCTATCCGTCGATGCTGGACCGCTGGTATGCCGATGCGGCCCGGCTCGCTCCGGAGAGTTGTTACGAAATCCGCTTCGAGGATCTTACGGCTCGGCCACTTTCGGTGTTGGAACGGCTTCATGAGGAGTTGCAGCTACCCGGTTGGGCTCAGGCCAAGAGCCGCATCGAGAACTATTTGGCCACGATCGCCGGTTATCACCAAAATCGTTATCGCCTGTCCGAAACCCAGCGGGTTCTGGTAGCGCGCCACTGGCGCGAGTATCTCGAAAAATGGGGCTACGGAGCGCCGGCGGAGTGAGCCGTCGCCGGGCTGTCTTCCCCTCGTTCCGAGCCCGCCCGGCCTCTGGGAGCCAGGAAAGGGCACCTCGAAATTGCCAGATACCGGACAGTCTCCTGCCGGCGAGCCGTCCGGCTTAGTCAGTCCGCGGTTTCGATCGCGAAGAGAGCGGTTTCGCTGCGGAGGAACAAAGTCCCGTCGCTGACGGCCGGGGTGGCGTAAAACGTTCCGGGCAAGCGGTTTTCGGCCAAGCGGTTGAATTGAGGTTCGGCCGCCACTACCGAGCACGTGCCGTTGGTGGCCAAAACGTAGATTTTGCCGTCACCGGCGATCGTGGAACTGAAGTACTCTCCTTGCGTCAGGCGTTCTTCCCAAAGCTTTCGACCGGTTTTCAGTTCGGCGCACACCGTGACGCCGTTGCCGCGAACCAGAAAGGCGTAGCCGCGATAGCAAACCGGGGTCGCGGAGTCGGGAGCCGTTCGTTCGATGTTCCAGAGCCGGCCCGTGGCGGTGATGTCGCCGATTCCCCCCGCTTGAAGAGCGATGACGCGCCCGTTGCCTCCGCCTCCGGGGTTGCCGGCGCATTGCAGGATGACGTCCCGGGACACTGCGGGGGAAGCGATGATGCGGCCGTAACGGCTGCGGATGCCTAAGCCGCCGCTGATCCATTTCTGCCGGCCGGTTGCGGGGTCGTAAGCGTTGATGTGCTCGGCCCCGGCGACCAGCAATTCCGCTTGGCCGTCTTTTTCCCAGATGGCCGGAGTGGAGTAGGCGTCGGCGCCGTCGGCGAACGCGGGAAGTTGCCGGTCGGTTTTCCAGACGGTCCGGCCGGTGTCGGTGGCGAGAGCCAAAACATAGGAGGGGCCTTTGGTGATGCAATTGACGTAGAGCAGAGATTTCCAGAGCCGGGGCGAGGAGCCCATGCCGAAGGTAATGTCGTAGGCGCCGTATTCTTGGACCAGATTGCGATGCCAGCGTTGCTTGCCCTCGAGATCGAGCCCGAACAAATCGCCGGTCCCGAAAAACGCCCAAACGCCTTCGGCGTTAGCGGCCAGGGTGGGAGTAGCCGGGTTGTGACGATGCGCCCACAGATTCCGGGGGCCGTTGGCCGATAGTTCGCCGCGAATCAGTTTCGTTCGCCAGATCGTCCGGCCGTCGGCCCGGTTCAAGGCCAATACCCACAGGTCGCGAGCTTCGTCTTGGGTGGAAAGATAGACGCGGTCGGCGACGACGACCGGCGACGAGTTGCCCCGTCCCGGCAAATCGATCTGCCATTTCAGGTTGCGCTCGGTCGACCAATGGACCGGCAGTCCCGTTTCCGTCGAAATTCCGTCTCCTGTGGCACCTCGAAATCCCGGCCAATCGTCCGCGTTCCCGGCCGGCCAGGCGAACGATGCCGTTAACACAACGACAAAAAGGCGTAACTGTCGCGAATCCATAATCGAGGGATTCTTCGCACTTCGGCCGGGCGGCGGCAAGGGAAAAGCTATTGGATTGTCGCATGCCAACTGGGGTGCGCGACGGCGTTAATTCAGAATAACGCTTTACCCGATCGCCGGTCAGGGTTATGATATCCCGAATATGTGGCGGTCTTTTCGAATCTGTTTCAGCGCATTCGCGTTGCTGGCGTTGGCGGCCGGCTGTGCCACCCCGTCGATCGTCAATCTGACTCCCGGGGATTATTCTCGCACCCGGACCGGGTTCTACCGGATCGAGGTGGCCTGGCGCGGGCAGCAGGAGTACGTTAGAGAGGAAACCATCCAGCCTTCGGTGTTGATCGGGCGGATGTCCTATCCCATGCGGCCGGTGCGTTTGGCCGAAGGCCGCTGGGAAACGCTGGTGCCGGTAGCTTCCGACCAGGACTTCGTGGACTATCGTTTCAAATTCGATTTTGTCCAAGCCGACTTGCTCCGCCACGAAGGCAACAGCCGGCGCTCGGACGAGTATCGCTTGAATATTCTCGACGAAGGTTGGTAACCGGCCGTCAGGTAGCGGCGGCGACCAGCTCCTCCTCGAAGTCGACGAGTTCCTTGATCTGAGTCAGGAACCACGGGTCGATGCGGGTCAATTCGTGGATCGCGGCCACGTCCAGGCCGGCGCGGAACGCGTGGCGGATAAAGTAGATCCGTTCGGCATTGGGAGCGGTCAGTTTTTGCCGGATAATGTCGATCGGAAAGATTTCCCGGTCGGCGAACACCTGATCGCCGATGCGCCAGCGTTTCTCGTTGCCGCCCAAACCGTTTCTGCCGTTCTCGATCGATCGGAGGCATTTTTGCAGCGATTCCTTGAAGGTGCGGCCGATCGCCATCGCTTCGCCTACCGATTTCATTTGGGTGTTCAGGGTAGGGTCGGCTTGCGGAAATTTTTCGAACGCGAACCGGGGAATCTTGGTGACGACGTAATCGATAGTCGGTTCGAAACTGGCGGGCGTTTCTTGGGTGATGTCGTTGGGGATCTCGTCCAACCGGTAACCCACCGCCAATTTGGCGGCGATTTTGGCGATCGGAAAGCCGGTCGCCTTGGAGGCCAGCGCCGAAGACCGGGAAACGCGTGGATTCATTTCGATGACGACCATGCGGCCGGTTTGGGGGCACACGCTGAACTGAATGTTCGAACCGCCGGTTTCGACGCCGATTTCCCGGATGATGGCGAAGGAGGCGTCGCGCATGATCTGATATTCCTTGTCGCTCAGGGTTTGGATCGGCGCGACGGTGATCGAATCGCCGGTATGGACCCCCATGGGATCGAAGTTTTCGATGGAACAGACGATGACGCAATTATCCGCGCGGTCGCGCATGACTTCCATTTCGTATTCCTTCCAACCGAGCAGGGATTCCTCGATCAACACTTCGTTCACGGGCGACACTTCCAATCCCCGTTTGACGGTCGCCTCGAATTCCTGGGGATTGTAGGCGATGCCGCCGCCGGTGCCGCCCAAGGTGTAAGCCGGTCGGATGATTAGCGGATAGGCGCCGATAGCGGTAGCGCGAGCCGTCGCTTGTTTCCAGTTGTTGGCGGTGTAGCTCAACGGAAGATCCAAGCCGATTTTTTCCATCGCGTCCTTGAATTCCTGACGGTCTTCGCCCCGCCGGATGGCCTCGGCGTTGGCGCCGATCATTTCGATTCCCAGGCGGGCGAGCGTGCCGTCCCGGTGCAGGGCCATCGCGGTGTTCAGCGCGGTTTGGCCGCCCAGGGTGGGGAGCAACACCAGGGAGCCGGTTCGTCCGCTTCGCCGTTGTTCCTCCAGTTCCCGTTCGATGATCTTGCGGACGCAATCCGGAGTGATCGGTTCGATATAAGTTCGATCGGCAAATTCGGGATCGGTCATGATGGTCGCCGGATTGGAATTCACCAGCACGATCCGGTAGCGCTCTTCTTTCAGCGCCTTGCAGGCTTGAACTCCCGAGTAATCGAACTCGCAAGCTTGTCCGATGATGATGGGGCCGGCCCCGATGATCAGTACGGAATCTATATCGGTTCGTCTGGGCATGGAATGATCAGAGTTGCCTCAAACCGTCTTCGGGCATGGGGTTGGGGCTTGCGGCTTCTAGCGCGTCGAGCCGGTTCAGGGTCTCGTCGTCCAACCGAATCGCTGCCGCTTTCAAGCAATCGTCCAGTTGGTCGGGATGAGACGCGCCGATAATGGTCGAGGCGACGTAATCGTGTTGTTTGCTCCAGGCTACCGCTAGGGTGGTAACCGAAAGCCCGGCCTCATGGGCGATTTTTTCGCAGCGGCGGGTAGTTTCCAGCGTGCGTTCGTTGACGAAGCGGCGGGCCATCGCTTTTTGTCGTTCTTGACCGTGTTCCAGGTAGTAGGTGAACCGCGCCCCGGGCGGATGGCCCTGGTCGTATTTGCCGGTTAGCGTTCCTCCCCCCAAGGGAGAATAGGGCAACAGGCTGACGTTCTCCTGACGGCAGACTTGAGCCAATTCGTTTTCGCAGCGGCGATTGATCAGGCTGAAGTGGTTTTGCACCGAGTCGAACCGGGCCAGATCGTGGACTTCGGCCGCCCACAGATACTTCATGAGTCCCCAGCAGGTTTCGTTGCTCGTGCCGACGGCGCGCACCTTCCCTTCGTCGATCAATTGGGTGAGCGCGCTCAAGGTGTCTTCCGGCCGCATGCCGTGATCGGGCCAATGGAGTTGATAGAGATCCAGGTAGTCCGTGCGCAATCTTTTCAGGCTGCCTTCGGCGGCGCGCAAGATCTGATGCCGGTCCAAGGCCGTTCTCTCGTGTCGTACCGGAGGCGAAAACCAACCGTGCGCCGGGCCGGTCACCTTGGTGGCGATCGTCAGCGATTCACGGGGTTTATCCTGCATCCAGGAGCCCAGGATTTCTTCGGAAATGCCGAAATGTTCCGTGCGGGGCGGGGCGGGATACATTTCCGCGCAGTCGAAAAAATCGATGCCGCCCTCCAAGGCGCGGTCCAGCACGGCGAACGACCGGCGCCGGTCGCATTGCGAACCGAAAGTCATCGTGCCTAGGCAGATTTCTGAAACCGTCAATCCGCTTTTGCCTAGTCGTCGCCTGTTCATGGGTAGGGGGGCCGGAATAATTTCCGGGCCGGAAAATAAGATAGCTCAGGGGAAATGGCTAGTTCAATGACCGGTTGACGACAAATCGGACGACGGAGGAGGGAAGCGCCGACTCGTCACCGTTTGGCCTTACCGGTTTCGGGAGTGTCGGACGAAGGACGAGAACTGATTTTCGCATGCGATGGTTTCGCTGGGCGCGAGAGAAGTTGAGTTTATCGTTGACTTTTAGGGGCGGATGCCCATCGTTCCTCGTATGATTTCCCGGAGGTCGGTTTGTGCGCCGCGGCTCAGGGCCTTTACCCTGATCGAATTGCTGGTGGTGATTGCCATTATCGCCATCTTGGCCGGCATGTTGCTTCCGGCCCTGTCGAAAGCCAAGGAAAAGGCCAAGGCGGTCAAATGCCTGAGCAATCTGAAGCAGATGGGGCTCGGGTTGCACATGTATACCCTCGAAAACCAGGAATACTATCCCGGTCATTGGCGCCAGGGAGGAGGAAGCGTGCCGTGGGCCAACGCCATCGTTTGGCCGGGACGCCTGCTGCAAGTCATGGGGGCGAACGAAAAATCCTTTGACTGCCCCTCGGAGAAAGCGAAATTTTGGTGGAACCGAACGAATATCGTGGATAACCGTTCGTTTCCGTGGAACGTTCGTGCCTCCAGTTCCTTTTTCACCTATGGCTACAACGATTGGGGGGTTCGGGAATTCACGCCCAGCACGACCGGTCCCACCTTGGGACTGGGCGGCGATATCAATAATCAAAGCCAATACATCAAGACTTCCATGGTGACCGCTCCGTCGGACATGATCGCAATCACCGACTCCCGCACGGACGGACGGTGGGATACCGCGGTCGATCCCGCCGACGGGGGAACTTTCGATCATCCGGCCGCCGAATGGCCCAGCAAGCGTCACAACGAAGGCTCCAACTTGCTCTTTACCGACTCTCATGCCGACTACGAGAAGGTTCGCAATTTAGTCTGGTCCCTCAATAAGGACCTGAATCAGATCAAGCGCTGGAACAACGATAATTTGCCGCATCGAAATCTGCTGCCGCCCCAATGAACGACACGCTGAAAATAGTGGGAGCGTTGGCCTTGATCGTCCTTGCCATCTTCCTGTTCCGAAAGAATGCGTCGGATTCGGAGAACAGTCAGGATTTTGCGGGTGACTCCTGGCTGCTTTGCCAGGAGTGTCAGCACGGGTTTGCGACTTCCCGGGAGGCGTTGGCCGATTGGTACGCCAGCAATCCCGATACGGCGATGGCCTGTGACGACTGCGGCAAGAATACCACGATTCGGGCTCTGAAATGTCCCCTGGATGCCTGCGGCAAGGTCTATCCCGACAGCATGGGGTTCGTGACGGTCGACGGGAAGGTGAGTTGTCCGGTTTGCCGGCAACCCTTGCCCTGAGGTTTTCGGCCGGAAGCTTCCGGGAAGTGGTCAGAACAACTCGTGCTGGTCGGGGCCGCGAGTCGCCTCGACGCCTAACTTGTCGTAACTGAGCCGGGTGGCCGCCCGGCCTTGAGGGGTTCGTTTGAGGTAGCCTTCCATGATGAGGTAGGGCTCGTAGACCTCTTCCAGGGTATCGGGCTCTTCGCCCACGGCGACAGCCAGCGAATTCAGTCCTACCGGTCCGCCTTCGAAATTGTGGATGATCGCTTCGAGGATGCGTTTGTCCATTTCGTCGAGGCCGTTTTCGTCGATTTCCAGCAGGGCCAGGCCTTGATCGGCGATCGCTTTGGTGATGCGGCCGTCATGGCGGACTTGGGCGTAGTCGCGGACTCGCCGAAGCAGATTATTGGCGATGCGGGGAGTGCCTCGGCTGCGGCGGGCGATTTCTCCGGCGCCTTCCAGATCGATGGGCACTTCGAGGATCTGAGCCGTGCGTTGGGTGATGTCGCGGAGTTGATCGGCACCGTAATAATCGAGTCGTTCCCGGATGGGAAAGCGGCTTAACAACGGACTGGACAGCAACCCGCTTCGGGTAGTGGCGCCGATCAGGGTGAAGCGGGGCAGATTGATGCAAACGCTTCGGGCGTTGGGGCCCTGATCGATAATAATATCCAGTTTGAAATCCTCCATCGCGGGGTAGAGATACTCTTCGATGTTTTTTTGCAGCCGGTGGATTTCGTCGATGAACAACACGTCTCCCGGTTCCAGATTCGTCAACAATCCGGCCAGATCGCCGGCTTTTTCGATGGTGGGGCCGCTGGTGTTTTTCAAGCCGGCGTTCATCGCTTGGGCGATAATGTGGGCCAGCGTCGTTTTGCCCAAGCCGGGAGGGCCGTTCAAGAGGACATGGTCCAGAACTTCTTTACGTTGCGTAGCGGCGTCGACCGCGATTTCCAGTCGTTCCTTGACCTTGCTTTGGCCGGTGAATTCATCGAACTTTTTGGGGCGGATGGAACCTTCCAGGGCCGCATCGGGTTGGTTGAGCTCGGTATGCGGCCGTTCTGCCATGACGCCGCTAGGGATAATGAATTTGGAGGCCATCGACCGGTTTACCCAACGCTCACGTCGTGAACCGACGGAGGCTACCCTAACGCTTCGTCACTTGTTTTTCAAGTTTCCGATCGGTTTTTTCGCTTCGGCAGGCAGCCATTTTCGATGGTCCGACAGGATGTCGGCAAATCGCCGCTCTGCGGCCAGATTGTCTCGTTCGTCGGGGTCCGAGCGGTGATCGTAAAGTTCTTCGTCGCCGTTAGCGTAGCGGATATAGCGCCAGCGGTCGCTGCGAACCGAGTGATTGCCCGGGAGATAAGTCGTGAGGGCCGGTGAGTTCCAAGGGGCGTCAGGCTGTCGCAACAGGGGAACCAGGCTGCGGCTGTCGCATTGAGGGTCCGGAGGCAGGTTTCCCAATTCCAACAGGGTAGGGTATAACGACATCAGATCGACCGGCCGGTCGCATCGGCTTCCCGGCCGGGTCAGCCCCGGGGCGACGATAATCAAGGGGATGTGAGTGGTCTTTTCCCACAGGGCGAATTTTTCGAGGTGGTTTTTTTCTCCTAAATGGAAGCCGTGATCGGACCAGAGGACAATCACGGTGCGATCCCAGAGCCGGTGACGGTCGAGCGCGTCCAGCAAGCGGCCGACCTGGGCGTCGGCGAAGGCCACGCAGGCAGCGTAAGCCTGGACGAAAGCTCGCCAGGATCCCGGGCGCCGCGCCTCCAGGCGCATCAGGCCTTTCCAGAACCATCGTTTAGGCTTCAGCAGCGAAACGGCGCCTGGGGGCAGGTCGGTCCAGTCGTCGGGATCCCGGTCCGGCAATTTCAAGTCTTGAAACGGTTCGTGATAGGGGGCCGGAGCGAAGAACGGGGAATGAGGCCGGAACAGGCCGCAGGCCAGAAAGAGCGGTCGGTTGCGATCGGGGTCGGCCAAGGCTCGGAGGCAGTAATCCACGGTGGAGGCGTCGACGGTATCGGCGTCGCGAAGCGGCCACTTTCCCCAGTCCGTGTTGCGCGAACCGTAGTCGGCGCCGCCGTTTAATTTTTGAGGCGGATAGCTTTGGGGGCGCAGGGCTTGAAATTCGTCAAACGAAGCGTCGTCGTGGAAGGCTCCGTTGTGGTGATGATGAAAGATTTTCCCGGCTCCTTTCACCTCGTAACCGGCCGCCTTGAATTGTTGCATGACGGTTCGTCGCCGGGGTAAAGCCTGGCGCCAATCGCTGGCGTTGCCGTATACACCGGTGGTGGCGGGTCGCAGGCCGGTCAGGGCGGCGGTTCGCGAGGGATTGCAGGCCGGGGAAGCGCAATAGGCGCGAGTGAACAGCATGCCTCGCCGGGCCAACCTTTCCAAATTTGGGGTCGGGATCGGAGCTGCCGGATCGAGCAAGGATATCCAGTCGTTCAAATCGTCGACGACGATGAAGAGAATATCGGGCCGGTCGCGGATGTCGGTCGTGGCGCCAAGGAGTGCCGCTGCGGTCGAAAACCAGACGGCCAAGCCGCTCAAGCACAACACCACGGTGGCCTTCAGCGATCGGGAGAAGCTACTTTCCATGCCGGATTTTTTCGGGCGCCGTAGTAGGGATAATGGTCCCAGAGAACCGGTCCGCCGGTGACGCGGGGATCGCCGGTTTGCCGCAGACGATCGAAAAGCCGTTCGCGTAACGCCCGTTGCGTATCTCGATAGCGGGTCAAACCGGCTACGTTGTTCAGTTGCCCTGGATCTTCATCGAGCCGGTAGAGTTCTTCGACCGGCCGCATGCCGAACGATAATTCGGCGAGCCGCCCGATGCCGTGCACCCCGCGATGCCGCAACAAATAATCCTTGGTGGGGGAGGGATCGATTTCGCCGAAGGGAATGGCTCGGGCGCAAACCGAAGCGTCCGGGGAACCGGCTGGCCACCGATGGGGTTCGAAGTTGTAGATATAGAGATAGTCCTCGGTACGCATCGCCCGGCAAGGGTAACCCTTGCCTTCGTGACGGCAGCCGTCATGACGTTCCATCGCGATAAACGCCGCCGTGCGTTCCTCGTCCGTTTCGTCTTGGAACAGGTTCAAGAGGCTCCGGGCGGTCATTTCGGGAGGGGCGGCGAGTCCGGCCGCCTCCAGGAAAGTGGGAGCCAGATCGCTCAAGTTGACGAAAGCCCGGCTTTCCCGTCCCGGCCGGCGGATGCCTTCGGGCCAACGAATCGCCAGAGGGACGCGCGTCCCGAAATCGTATAAACTGGCTTTGGCTCGGGGAAACGGCATGCCGTGATCGCTGGTGACCACGACGATGGTATCGGCCAGTCTCCCGGTTTCTTCCAGAATTTCCAGGGCTCGGGAGACCGTTCGATCGAAACGTTCGATTTCCGTCAGGTAATCTAACAGGTCGTCGCGGACGATTTCGTGGTCGGGAAGGTGCGGCGGAACGGTTACTCGGGCGGGATCTTTACCTTCTTTTCGTCCCTGTCCCCGTGCGAAAGGACGGTGCGGTTCGTAAGTTCCCAGCCAAAAACAGAAGGGCCGGTCCGAAGGTACTTCTCGCAGAAAATCCCGGAAATTTTCGGCGTAGTCCACGGCGCTGACGTGGGCGGCGGCGGGTTTCTTCCGGCGGCCGCTGATCACGGCCCCGGCCGGATTGATCGTTCGGCCGCCGGGTTCGAGCCGTCCTGGCCCCCAGGCCTTGCCGGTACTCCCCACGGCGTATCCCGCCCGCCTCAGCAATTCGGGATAGGTGGCGAATTGAGCCGGCAGCGTACTGTGGATGTTGCCTCCTTCTTCCAAGCGCCAGATCGCTTGACCGGTCAACAGGGCGCTTCGGGAAGGACCGCAGGACGGAGCGTCGCAGAACGCATGAACGAAACGAAGGCCTTCGCGGGCCACGCGGTCGAAGGCGGGAGTCTGCACGATCGGGTCGCCGTTGGCTCCGGTGTGCGCGTAGCTTTGATCGTCCGACAGGCATAACAAAATGCTGGGACGTTGTTCGGCCGTGCCGGCGATCGCCGCCATGCCGAGAATCCAAATCGAAAGCGCTCTGATCACGGTCGGGACTCCGGGAGGTAATTCGGATTGGGTTTCATCATGCGGGCGGAAATATCATTTCGCCAATCGTGCAGCAAAGCGCGAAGTTCGTCGACTTTGCCTCGTTCAAGGCGGGAAAGGTCGTCCTGTTCGCCCAAGTCTTCTTTCAGATTGAATAGTTGGACCGTTCCGTTTTCGAAGTATTCGAGCAGTTTGTAGTCGCCGGCCCGGACAGCGCCTCCGGGACTTTGCTGACCGTGGTTGCTGTAATGCGGAAAGTGCCAAAAGATCGCCGGACGACCGAGGGTCGGAGTTCCTTCGAGCAAGGGAACCAGACTCACGCCGTCCACGTGCTGGTCGGGCAGAGCCGGCAGATCGGCCAGCTCCAGGAGGGTCGGGTAGAAGTCGGTGCTGATCACGGGGGTTGCGTTGGTCTTTCCGGCTTGGTCCGATCCGGGGACGCGAATGATCAAAGGCACCCGAATGCCGCCTTCGTAAAGCCATCCTTTGGCGCCGCGGAGCGGAAGGTTCGACGTGGAATAGGCCCGGTCCAAGTGTTCCTCGACGATGACGCGGTTGGGATTGCCGAAGTTGGCGCCGGACATGCCGCCGTTATCGGAAAAGAAGACGAAGACGGTGTTGTCGTATTTTCCCGATTCTTTCAATTTGGCCACGATGCGTCCGAGACTTTGATCCACGGCCTCCACCATGCCGGCGAATTGGACGTTGTCTTGGTATTGTTTGATTTTTATGGTGCGCTCCGGCAGCCGCCGGTGCCCGGCCCATTCGGGTAATTTCAGACGAACCTTCAAATCGAGGGGCGTCAAGGGAGTGGCGGCGTCCGGATTGCCTTCCAAGGCGAACTCGAGTCCTCGACGAACCGCGGAGGTGCGGGAGCCTTCCGTACGCTTGTTCAGATACTTCATGACGAGATCTTCCCGTCCCTGAATGGGGTCGTGCACCGCGAAATGCGCCAAGTAAAGAAAAAACGGCCGATCTCGGGACTCGTCGATAAAGCGGAGGGCTTCGTCGGTAATCCGGTCGGTGAGATAATCTCCCGGCCGGTCGTCGAGTCCTTGCATCCGGAAAGGCGCGTGAAACGTTTTCGGCGCCCCGCCGGAATGGTTTTGCGGAATATCCACGTCAAAACCATGGGCCGTGGGTCCGGACGGTTCTTTGCCTAAATGCCATTTGCCGATGGCCGCTGTGCGATAACCTGCGGCTTGAAGCGTTTCGGCGATCGTTGTTTCCTCGAAAGGCAATTGCTGCAATCCCCGGACGTTCAACAGTCGTTGGAAGGAAAAATCGCGACGCCCCGAGATCCAATCGGTCAATCCGAGTCGCGCCGGGTATTTGCCCGTCAGGATGCTGGCCCGGGTCGGGGAGCAGACGTGGCAGGCGGCGTAAGCGTCGGTGAATTGCAGCCCCTCGGCGGCCAATTGATCGATGGCCGGAGTTTCGTAAAAGGCACTGCCGTAGCATTGCACGTCGCTCCATCCGAGATCGTCGACCAGGAAAAACACGAAGTTGGGACGCGACTCTTCGGCTTGGACGGCCGGAGGCGGGGTATTCGCCACGAGAGTCAGGATAATCAGGAACCGGAGAAGGGATGGGGTTTTCATGGGGCAAGACGTTCCGTCGATCTCGGCTCGGATTCGATCGGGGCCGTAGCCGGGCATTCGAATCATGTTCTTCAAGCGGAAAGTACAATTCGGGAACGAAAATAAAACGAAAATAATGCTGGAATTGAAATATCCGATTTGCCAGAATGCCGTTAAATCAAGCCCGCGCTATGAATAACGCCCAATTACTATTAACCGGATTTTTGGTTCTGAATCTGGTTTTCCTGTTTCCTCAGTTGCATTCGGACACGGTAATCGAATTGGACGCGAGGGACTTGCCCGAAGGTCCGTTGGAGACCTGGAAGAACACGGGATCCATCGAAGGGGATTTTATCGCCGAAGTCGACGTTCCGGAAGTTACGGTCATCGACGGGATCAAGGGAGTGACATTGGACGGCGACAACGATTGGTACGTCGGGCCTACGGCTTTTGACGTGAGCGGTGATTTTTCGCGCAGCATCGAAGCTTGGGTCTATAATCCCAGCGCCGATGCCGAGGAGACCATTTTCGCTTGGGGAAGGCGTGGGGGGCCTCAAGGCAGCAACATGGCTTTCAATCACGGCTCCCATTCTGCTTTCGGCGCTATCGGACATTGGGGAGCTCCAGATATCGGGTGGAACGAAACCTTGGTGGAAAGCCGTTGGACCCATGTCGCCTACGTTTATAATTACGACGAGCAACTGGTCACGGTGTATACTGACGGTAAGGAAGCAGATAGCGAAGGCGGCTTTGAGTTGCCCACTTGGGACGTAGATACCAATAACGAGGAATTGCCTTTTGTGGTCGGCAATCAAAACGAAGGCGACGGGACCCGGAACAATGGTCTATCCGGTTCATTGACCATCGCTTGGCTTCAGGTTCATAACGTACCGTTGACAGCCGAGGAAATCATGGAATCCTTCGATGATTTGGCCGGGAGCTTCGGGTTGGGCGATTCGGACGGGGATGGCCTGCCGTCTTGGTTCGAAAACACTTTCGGTTTCTTGGACCCTAATAATCCCGATGACGCCAAAGCCGATCAAGACGACGACGGATTGACTAACTTGGAGGAATTCGAAGGCGGGACGATTATCGATAATCCGGATTCGGACGGCGACGGATTGAAAGACGGGGCGGAAATCGCCTCGAATCTCAATCCGTTGGACGCCGATACCGATCAGGACGGATTATTGGACGGCAAGGAAACCAATACCGATCCGACCAATCCGGATTCCGACGACGACGGATTCGTCGATGGGCAGGAAGTTTTTCACGGTTCGGATCCCGGCTCGGACGACGAGGTGCCCGAATTCGACAAGGACGTGATGTTGGTGGATCTCAATGCCGCCAATCTCACTCTCGGACCGCTGGAAGTTTGGAAAAACGACGGAGCGATCGGCGGAATTTTCGTTTCGGAATCGGTAGCTGCGGAAGTCAAACCGGTCGGTGGAATCAAGAGCGTCGAGTTTTTGGGTGACAGTTGGTATGTCGGACCGCCGGCGCCGATTTTCCTGACCGGCACCAGTTCCCGCTCGATCGACGCCTGGATCTATAATCCTGAAATCGCCCATGAAGAGACCATCTTTTCCTGGGGGCGCCGGGGCGGCCCCGACGGCACGAATCTTTCTTTCAATCACGGAACCCATGACGCATTCGGTGCCGTGGGCCACTGGGGCAACGACGCCGATGTCGGTTGGGATCCGGATTTCACGGACGGCGATCGAGAAGAGCCGGGGTATGAAGTGGAGGCCGCTTGGACTTATGTCGTTTACACCTACGACTGGGAATTCAATGAAACCTGCGTCTATACGGATGGGGAGTTGACCAAGTGCGAGGCCCACGAAGTCGAGATCAATACTTGGGCGCGAGATACGGGTGACAAATCGCTGCCTTTCGTTCTCGGCAATCAAAACGAGGGCGCGGGCGGCCGCACGCCGGGGTTGTCGGCGACGATGGCCATTGGAGCCGTTCGAGTTTACGATACTGTATTGAGTCCCGAAACGATCTCCGGCATCTATGAAGCCGAAAAAGATCGGTACGATTCCTCGAAAGCATCCATAATCCTGGGCATCGCGCTTTCCGCGGATAATCAGGCGGTGGTTTTGAATTGGAACGCGTCCGGGAACATGACTTATACCGTCGAGGTTTCGACCGATCTGGCTGCTTGGTCGGATTTGGCGTCCGGTTTGAACGAGGGGAGTTACACTGATTCCTCCGCCTTCGATGACGCCACCGTTCGTTTTTACCGGGTGGTCGGGCAATAATTCGTTATCAAGGCTTCCGTCTCCGGACGGCTCGGATTTGGCCGTCGTCGGTTCAGGTTTGCGAACGGAGAAGGCGCATCGCCATGAAGGTCGCTTTCGGATGTTTGGGATTGCTGTCGGTCGTGGCTGCGGTAGGGGCGAACTCCGCTTCGGACGAGAACCGGCCGCATGTTTCCCGCGGCGCCGAGGAACCGGCCCGGTTGTTCGAATCGCTTTCGGCCAAGGAAATCGGAGTCGATTTCGTCTATCGGTGGTCGCCGGAGGAGCGTTACGAACATGAAATGGTCAATGCGGTCACCGGGGGCGGGGTAGCTCTGGGCGATTGGGACGGGGACCGGTTGGCCGACGTATTTCTGACGCAGCCTTTCGCCGGCAATCGGCTGTACCGCAATCTCGGCGGTTTTCGGTTCGAACCCAGCGAGGCCGTTCAAGACGATAAGTGGGGCACCGGCGCCAGTTTCGTCGATCTCGATAACGACGGCGACCTGGACCTGTTCGTCTGTGGTTACGATTGCGCCAATCGGCTTTATCTCAATGACGGCGACGGCTCTTTTCGGGAGGGAGCGGCCATCGCCGGGCTCGATTACGCCGGAGCCAGCGTGATGGCGGCATTCGCCGACTACGATGCGGACGGCGATCTGGACCTGTATCTGCTTACCAATCACATCGCTCCCTCAAAGTCTCCGGTTTGGCAATATGAAGTGCGCCGGTCGGACGGCATGCCCATTTTACCGGATCACCTCAAGGGAGTCGCCCGGGTGTTGTATCGGCCGGATCTTCGACAGGGTAAATTGATCCCGGCGGGAGAACGGGATTTACTTTTTCGCAACGAGGGGCCTGGCATTGACGGTTGGCCTCGTTTCACGGACGTCACCGACGAAGCCGGCCTGACCGGCGAATACTTCGGCCTAGGGGTCGTTTGGTTCGATTTCGATCGGGACCAGTGGCCTGATATTTATGTCGCCAATGATTTTTGGGGGCCGGATCAGCTGTTTCGCAACCAGGGCGACGGCACTTTCGAAGACGTGACCCGCCAATCCCTGCCGCATACTCCATGGTTTTCCATGGGAGTGGATACGGCCGATATCAATAACGACGGTTGGCCGGATTTGTTGGCGAGCGACATGTCCGGCGCGACTCATTATCGGGAGAAACTGTCGATGGGTGACATGCAGAGTTGGTTTCCCGAAACTTCCCAACCACCGCAATTCATGCGCAACGCGCTGTATCTTAATTCCGGCACTTCCCGGTTTCTGGAATGCGCCTTCTTGGCGGGAGTCGCTTCGACCGACTGGACCTGGTCGGTTCGGTTCGAAGATTTCGACGGGGACGGTTGGCAGGATCTGTTCGTTACCAACGGCGCCGAGCGGTATTGGGACAACAGCGATCTCATGAGTTCGTCCCGAGGCGTTCAGCGCATCGACACTCAGGAGTTGCGGGATTTGTGGTTGCCGACCCCCCAAAGAAAAGATCCCAATTACGTCTTCCGGAACGATCGAGAGTTGCGCTTCACCGAGGTCGGCAGCGAATGGGGACTCGACGCTCGGCAGGTCAGTTACGGAGTAGGCGTAGCGGATTTCGATAACGACGGAGACCTAGATATCGTTACCAATAATTTCGAGGACGAACCGTCGTTTTATCGCAATGCGAGCTCGGCGGTGGTTCGCTCGGTAACGGTCTCCCTCCGGGGAACTCAGAGCAACCGTTACGGATTGGGAGCGACATTGCAACTGACCGCCGACGGCGAACGTCAATATCGGTATCTGACTTCGGCCCGAGGATTCATGTCGAGCGCCGCGCCGGCGATTCATTTCGGCTTGGGGAAGAAAAACCCTCAAGAGCTCTCGTTAACGGTGGATTGGCCTTCCGGGCTTCGTCAAGTAGTGACGGACGTGCAGCCGGGACGACACTTGATCGTGCGGGAACCGGAGCAAGGCGACGCTCCACAGGCCGAACGGCTGCGGCCGCTGTTCCGGTTGTCCCGGTCGTTGTTTCAAGCCGGTCGCCTGGAGCGGCCCTTCGACGATTTCGCTCGGCAACCGCTGTTGCCGCACAAGCATTCGCAATTAGGGCCGGGCATGGCGTGGGCCGATGTCGACGGCGACGGACACGAGGATTTTTATCTTGGCCGTTCTGCCGGTCATGGGGGAACGATTTTTCTTTCGCGGGAACCGGCTGGGGAAACGGGCGAACCGCGGTTTTTGATCGATTCGCTCAAGCCATTCGACCGGGATGCCTCGAAGGAGGATCTGGCTCCGCTTTTCCTGGACGCCGATGGGGACGGCGATCGGGATCTATTGGTGGTCAGCGGCAGCGTCGAGGCCGAGGCCGGAAGCGAACTGTATCATGACCGGCTCTATCTCAACGACGGGCGGGGCGCCTTTACGCCGGCCCCCGAAGGAACCTTGCCCGACGACCGGTTCAGTTCCGGACCGGCATGCGCGGCCGATTTCGATAAAGACGGCGATTTGGACGTGTTCATCGGCTCGCGAATTGTGCCCGGCCGGTATCCCACAGCGCCGACATCGCGGCTGTTGCGAAACGAATCGGGCCGGTTTCGAAATTGCACTGAAGAAGTTGCGCCTGGATTGGCGCAAGCCGGGATGATTTCTGCGGCGATTTGGTCGGACGTGAATCTGGACGGTTGGCCGGATCTTTGGGTGGTGGGCGAGTGGATGTCGCCTCGTCTGTTTCTCAACCGCCGAGGCGTGTTATCCGAAGCGTCGGCAGCGGCGGGACTCGCCGGTTTGACGGGTTGGTGGAACGGGATCGAAGGAGCGGATTTGGACCGGGACGGCGACCTCGACTATGTTCTGACCAATTTCGGCAGGAACATCAAGTATCGAGCTTCCGAGAAGAAACCGGTGCTCCTCTATTACGGCGATCTGGACGGTTCGGGGGTCAAACGGATCGTGGAAGCTAAAATGGTTCAGGAACTGATGCTTCCGATTCGGGGTAAGAGTTGCTCGCAATTAGCCATGCCGGGATTGGGCGATCGGTTCCCGACTTTTCATTCCTTCGCCTTGGCAACGTTGCCTGATTTGTACGGGGAGGATCGCTTATCGGACGCTCTCCGATTGACGGCGACGACCCTGGATAACGGAGTGCTTTGGAACGAATCTGACCGCGAGGCAAATCAGGTGCGGTTCCGGTTCTCGCCGTTGCCCAGATTGGCTCAGATCGCACCGGCTTTCGCTCCGGTGATTAGCGATTTCGACGCGAACGGCTGGCCCGATATTTTTCTCTCGCAGAATTTTTTCAGTCCCCAATCCGAAACCGGACGGATGGACGGGGGAGTCGGCATCCTGTTGTCGGGAATCGGGAATCGGAAGTTTCGCCCCCTTTATCCTCGAGATAGCGGCATCATGGCCTATTTCGACGGTCGTTCGGCCGCCGTGGTCGACGTGGACCGGAACGGCGCTCCCGATATTGTGCTCGCCAGCAATTCCGTTCCAGTTCTCACGTATCTCAACCGAGTCGCCTCCACCAAGAAGCATCTGGCGATTTCCCTGCAAGGCCGAAACGGGAATCCCGATGCGGTCGGTGCGATCATCCGGATAGAGGAGGGCGGTTATACCGCCGTTCACGAGATACGAGCCGGAAGCGGGTACCTCTCGCAATCGGTTCCGACCGTTTTTCTGGGTCTGACTTCACCGTTCTCGCCGCTGCGTGTCAGGGTGCGTTGGCCGGACGGTCTTGAAACCCAACAAGAGCTTGAGAATCCTCGACCGGGCAAGATGGAATTCGTATGGCCGGCAAATTGATTGCCTTGGGAAAAGGCCATATTTCCGGATCGTCTATTCCCGTCCCGGAATGAAGGAACGGTTGCGCTTGGCTGCGAACCAGAGCGTGAAAATGAATCAAGCTTGACTAATCGAGGAGGCGGCAGAATCTCGGAACGGATGACCAGGCGGGACTCTGGCAACGGGGAATGACGAAATTATTGACTCAGGAGTTTCATGGCCAATCATGATTCGCTGATTGTTTTTCTAAGTGCTGACATGAACCAATTTTTATCTTATTTCGGAGTATTGGCTGCAGGAATCGATTAGGATGGTCGATTTCATTTCATGAAATTGAGCAATCAACGCTTTCTTCAATTCAACAAGAAAACGAAAGTCCACCAGAATCTACCGAAAGGATACCGGCAGAACCTGTTGAACGCAATCGGGTGGAAGATGGCAACACCGATCAGAATGCGGTGGATGGGGGTTTGGCCGATGCAATTGCAGCACCATTTGATGTTGAAATTGACGAGATGACGGCCAAGAGAGAAATAATGCCCCAAGAGTATTTTATTGAATATCGTAAATACAAACCGCGTAAAAGAAATAATCCTCATCTCATTAAATTATTCAAAGAAAAATGGCTTGCGAACCAAGCGTCAGAGATAAAGAAAGGGACAAATGGAAGAAGACGGATTGTTCTTCGCCACGTTATTTCGGGCGAAATTTTTCACATTGATCCGGGAATTATTTGGGGAGGGGCAGCCAGAAGCGACGACCGATTTTCAACGGGCAAAGATGTTATCAATTGACTCCTTGGAAAAGAAAATTCGGTTGGAAATCGGGGAGCGGGTCAATGGCTTTGCAGCAGGTCGTTCCAGTCTTTAGCCCCAGGAGGCCTCAGTCGTTGGGCGTTGGGATGACGCTGCCATAACCGAGCGGCGGAATGACCGCCACTTTCGCCGGCGTCGAAAGCGCAAAGGATCCACGGAAATTCCAACGGCAGAACCATGGGGGGCGTTGACGGCCTAAGAACACCACTGGGGGGCAGCCGACTGTCGGACCATAGCGTTTATGTCCGAAATAATGCGAAATAAAAACGCACGATTTACCGAAATAAAGTGACGAGTTACAACTTTCCTTCCTATAAAAAAACCGGGTGTGCTGGGATTGGTCAAATCCATTTTGCCTGTTAATCCCTGTGTTATTCGCCACGTTATTTCGGGCGAATTTTTTCACATTAATCCAGGAGCTAATTGGGGTGGGGCAGCTAGGAATGACGACCGATTCTCAACCGCCAACGATTTTATAAATTGACTGCTTGGAAAAGAAAAGTCGGTTGGGATTCGGGGAACGGGTCATTGGCTTCGCAGCAGGTCGTTCCGGTCTTTAGCCCCAGAAGGCCTCAGTCGTTGGGATGACGCTGAAATAACCGAGTAGCGGAATGATCGCCACTTTCGTCGGTGTCGGAAGCGCAAAGGACCCTCTGGAAGTTCCAGCGGCATAGTCATGGGGGGAGATGGGGAATCGTCGCCGGCCAAAGAACACCACTATGGGCCAACCGACCGCCGGACCATAGCTTTCATGCCCGAAATAATGCGAAATAAAAACGCACTATTTCCCGAAATAAAGTGGCGAGTAACACCCTGCTTCTGGTTAATCACAGGGGATAATTTGGATTATAAGGAGGCAGGAACAAGTGCCAGGCGGCAAATTCGGGCGGCAATCAAACCGCCGTTGTACCGAGAACAGCTCAGTTCGACGATTGTTGTCGTGTTGCGGCAGGTCGGAATGGACCCCGTGAGGTTGGCAGCCGAGGTGCCGGCCGCCAGGGACGATCAAGGTTTATCCGGCTGATATTCCCGGCGTTTGCTGAGGATTTCCTTGACGTACTGTTTCGTGCTCGCAAACCCGATAGCTTCGATAAACTGCACGGAATTGGTTCTCGCCGCTCCCTTGCTCCATTTCAACACTCGGCCCCGGCCGGCGTTGTAGCTGGCCAGTGCATAGGGAATCGGATCGTCGCATTCCGGATAAAACTTAATCATTTTCGCCAAGTAATAACAACCGGCCAAGGTGTTCGTATGAGGATCGTACAGATGTTCGGGAACAAATCCGTCGATCAGGGCGCTATCGACCCACTCATAGGCCGCGGCGTCCATTAACTGCATTAATCCGATTTCTCCGGAAGTGCCTTTGGCGTTGGGATCAAAGCGGCTTTCTTTCCAGATGACGGCCTTGATCAGGGCCGGATCTAATTGGAATTCTTTGGCCGCCATCGCGATAATGGAATCGAACTTGCCCTGTCGCTTCGCTCTGTCTGTTTGAAACAGAAGGTAGGCGATCCAAGCTGCAATCAGCAGTCCGAAGGCGATGATCCCTGTCCGTCGGTGATTCACGGGTTCCGATTCTAGAGGATTGCGTTCCGGGATTCAATGATCAATATGTCGGGGCGATCGAGAACGATCGCCGGGGAGTTTCGGTCTTGGTTTCTTCTGGATTGATGATAGCGCGAGTAACTTTAGATCGAGCTGTAGGCCAGGATTTCGACTATCTCGTTCCGGAAAACTTGAAGGGTGCCGTGGAGGTCGGAACCCGGGTGGAGGTGCCCTTGGGATCGCAACGATTGCTGGGCTTGGTGACCGGAATCCTCGCTCGGTCGCCTCATCCGAAATTACGGGAATTGATCGGGGTCGTGGGGCGGCAGAGCTTGATTACGCCCAAAATTCTCGATCTGGTCCGTTGGTTGGCCGATTATTATTGCTGTTCTCTCGAACTCGCGCTCAAGAGCGCGGTGCCTCAGGCGGTGCTCAAAAAACCAGAAAACTGGCGAAAAAAACTCTTCGTCCGCGGCTTGAATCCGCCGTCATCCGAAACCGAATTGACCAACCGTCAGCGGGAACTCTGGCAGGCGATCAGGGATCGCGGGGCCTCAGCCCTGAGCGAAATCCTCACCGAGTTGGCAACGTCGGCGTCGACACTTCGGCGAATGGAGGAGACAGGCTGGGTCGCAATCGCCCCGCAAATCGAGGAACGGGATCCGTTCGCCGACGAAATCGTTTTACCGACTTCCAAACTTCGGCTCAACCCGGAGCAACAGAATGTTTTGGATCGCGTGATTGTCGCATTCGACGATCTGGAACGGGAAGGGCACGCCTTCTTGCTGCACGGAGTGACGGGAAGCGGTAAAACCGAAATCTACCTCCAAGCGATCGCACACTGCCTGTCTCGAGGCAAGGGAGCTATCGTGCTCGTCCCCGAAATATCCCTGACTCCGCAAACGGTCGAACGCTTCAAGGCCCGATTCAGCGACGGGGAAGGGAATACCGAAATTGCCGTCCTGCATAGTCATCTTTCGACCGGGGAACGGCATGACGAATGGCACAAAATCCGCCAAGGGCGGGCCCGGATCGTCATCGGGGCCCGTTCGGCGATTTTCGCCCCCGTGGATCCGCTCGGTTTGGTGATTGTGGACGAAGAACACGATTCCTCTTACAAGCAAGAGGAAACTCCGCGCTATCATGCTCGCGACCTGGCAGTGCTCAGGGCGAAACGGGAGAAGGCGATTGCGATACTCGGCTCGGCCACTCCTTCGTTAGAGAGCTATCGCAACGTGGAATTGCGAAAATATATTCTGCTGAATTTGCCGAACCGGGTCGATTCCTGCACTTTGCCTCTGGTCCGAATTGTCGACATGCGCCTGGAAGCCAGAGGGGAAAAGGGGATCCCGATTTTTTCGCGCCGACTGAAAGAAGCGATCTCGTTGCGGTTGGAAGCCCGGGAGCAAGTGATGCTGTTGATTAATCGGCGTGGTTACGCTTCCTCGTTGCAGTGTCTGCAATGCGGTTACGTCGTGGAGTGCCCCCATTGCAGCGTCAGTCTTACTTATCATCGCCGGGACGAACGCTTGTTGTGTCATATTTGCGGCCATCTCGAACCGCCCCCGAACGTTTGTCCGCAACCCGAATGCGGCGATCCCGGAATTCGCTATCGTGGCGTCGGCACGCAACGAGTCGAAGAAACCTTGGGCAAGTTGTTTCCCAAGGCTCGCGTGAAACGGATGGATTCGGACGTGCTCAAGCGGAAGGAAGACTACCGGCGCATCCTGGACCAGTTCCGCCAAGGGAAAATCGATATTCTGTTGGGCACGCAAATGATCGCCAAGGGATTGCATTTTCCGAACGTCACGTTGGTCGGCATCGTTTACGCCGATTTAAGTCTGCATATTCCGGATTTTCGCGCGGGCGAACGAACTTTTCAATTGTTGACCCAGGTCGCCGGGCGAGCGGGACGGGGCGAAGTGGAGGGAGAAGTGTTCGTCCAGTCGTTCACGCCGTTTCATCCCGCGATCCAATACGCTCGGCAACACGACTACCTCGGGTTTTACGAACAGGAGCTCGAACAACGTCAGGAATTCGGTTATCCGCCCTTCAATCGTCTCTGCGCCTTGACCCTCCGGGCCCAAGACCAGGATCTGGCCCGCTTGACGGCGGATCACGTCGCCACGACGGTTCGGCAGCGCTTGGGCGATCTGCCGGATCTGAACGTCTTGGGTCCGGCGCCGGCCGTGTTGTTGCGTGCGGAAACTTTCTACCGGTATCAGATCGTGCTGCGCACTGGGCGGATGCCCGTCCTGGCCAGAAGGATCAAACGATTAGCCAAGGAACTCGAGTTGCCCGAAGGGGTTCGTCTGACTATCGACGTCGATCCGGTCCATTTGTAAGCGGAGTTTCGCTCAAGGTCTTTGCCAGGGAGTCTTGCCGGCCGACTGGATATGAAGCATGAGTTGGCTAACGAGTTGACGGTAGACGGCGGGCTGTTTCAAGGCCAGATCCTGACTTTCCCGTGGGTCTTGGTTCAGGTCGTAGAGTTGGTAGGGTTCGAAGGGCGTATTCTGCACCAGTTTCCAGTCTCCTTTTCTGAGGGCGTAGTAATCCCTCCCGCGATAGCGGTTGTTGCCTTCCCGCCGCACCCAGACCAGAGTGCGGTCCAGGCCAGGTTGCGGGAGGTCCAAGAACGTAGGCAACAGCGAGATTCCGTCTACCGGTTGGGGCAGGGGAGTTCCGGCGATTTCGCAGAGGGTCGGGTAAAGATCCATCGTGATGCCAATGGCGTCGGATCGGGTTCCAGGTTCGATCTTGCCGGGCCATACCGCGCAGAAAGGAACCCTGATTCCGCCTTCATACATATCCTGTTTGCCGCCTCGGTTGTCCCCGCAACGGCCGCCGACATTGAGTTGCCCGCCGTTGTCGCTGGTGAAGACGATCAGGGTGTTCCCGGTTTGTCCGTTGCGTTCGAGAGCGGCCACGACATCACCGATCCCCTGGTCCATATGTTCGATCAGAGCGACCAGCTTGGCGCGCCGCTCCTCGATTCCGGTTTCGCGAAGTTTGACTTTTTCCAGCCAGTCGGGCGGCGGTTGAATGGGGGTGTGAGGCGCATTATAGGACAAAAAGAGGAAGAAGCGTTGGCCGTCGGCTTTTCTTTCGTCCAGGTAATCGATGGCCCATCGTGAAAACAGCTCGGTGGCGTGGCCGGTCGGATTAATGGCCTGGCCGTTGAGCCGCATATAATGGCGGCCGTGTCGCCGATAGTGGTAATAGTCGTCCATCATGTCGCCCAAAAATCCGTGAAAATGATCGAAGCCTCGTTCGTTGGGCGTGTTGGGCGATTCCAATCCGAGATGCCATTTGCCGATGAGAGCCGAATGATAAGCGGCGGGACGTAGCGCTTGAGGCAGCAAAACCGCTTGTTCGCTCAAGTATCCCCAATTGTGTTGGGGGTGAGTCCGAATGACGCCCGGAACGCCGACTTTGTCGGGGTATTTGCCGGATAGGAACGCGGCGCGGGTGGGCGAGCATACCGGACAGTTGGCATAGAAACGATCCAGGCGCAGGCCTCGGGAGAAGAGCCGGTCGATATGCGGCGTTTGCAGATCAGGGGCGCCATGGGAAGTCAAATCGCCGTAACCCAGGTCGTCCACCATGATCACGATGACGTTCGGCGGAGCGGACGACGATTCCTCGCTTCGACCGTTCGGCGTCGTGCCGGCGAGCGACCACAAAATCAATCCGAGTAGCAGGGAAGTCTTGGACATGAGGCGGTTCGTAGTTCAGTTAGCGGGATTTTCGTACCAGATCACACCGAGATTGTCGGACTCTTCGCAGGTGATGACGTCCAGATCGCCGTCGCCGTCGAGGTCGGCGAGATCGATGCGGTCGAACTTGACGCCGGCCGCGCCGGAAATGTCGTTGACGGCGGTGACGGCCGGTCGCTGGAGCTCGGCCAAAGGAAACCAATAGACGCCGATCAGATCCTGCTGAGCGCCTTCGCTGGTCACCACCAGATCGGTTCGGCCGTCGAGGTCGATATCGGCGAAGCGCACCGCCTTGACTCTGCCGACCCGAGCGGCGATCTCGGTCTTTCGGGATTGCCACGCCAGGGGCGTTTGCGGCGCCGCACGGAAATGGATCAGATGGCGGGGCTTGGCGGGAACGACGATCTCCAAGGCTTCGGTATCCGGGTGGCGGCGGACGTCGAGAAACATGGCTTCCTCGTCGCCGGCGCCGATAAAATGTTCTTTCCAGGCGGCACCGGCGGCTGGGGGCTGCTCCAGCCAGAATATGCCCCGGTTCTCGCCCTTGCGATCGGAGGCGAGCACGTCTTGGTCGCCGTCCCGGTCCATGTCGAATTGCCGCAGGGACATGATCCAACCGGCATCGCGCAGGCGCTTCCTTTGGAGCCGTTCCAACTGGCGGGATGGCGTCGCGGCGGACAGCAGGCTGATCCCGCCCCGTTCGCCTTTGGATCCGGCAATCAGGCGAATTCCGGTTTCCGGCGGAGCGGCCAGCGGCAGCACGAACATCCAGCTTTCCCGTTGCCGGGACAGGGGGATAGCGGCCGTTTGCCAAGCGTCGGCGTTCAGATATTCTTCAGTTTTCCGGGGAGCCCAATGAACGAAAAGCGTTTTGGTTTTTCCTTCGCAACTGCTGACGACGTCCTGACGGCCGTCCTGATCGAGATCGACCCAAACGGCATCCTCGGGAGAACCCACTTGTCCGATCGTTACCTGGGGCCAAGGCCGTTTCACCTGGGTCGTGCCAGGATTGAGGTAGACCCGGATTAAGCCGCTTTCTTCCCATCCGGTAGTCAAATCCGGCAGACCGTCACGATTGACGTCGGCCAGCCGTGTCCCGTCGGCTCCCCGGGCGGTATCGTCGATGGTATGGCGCAGCCAAGCGGCGTCCGCCTGATCGAACGTCATCGTGGTCAACGCGAGAAAAAACCAGACGACGGCCCAGCGGCGTTCGACGCCGCCTCGACAGGAACGGGTTCTTTCCAGCGGAACTTTTTCGATTTTAAAACTCATTTCGGCAAGCAGGCCCGGCTCGGCAAGAGCCGCCTTAGAAGAGATTATCCGAGCGAATTCCGCCGAACGCGATCACGTACGGTTCTCGAGTATCACGACTCAGCGCTCCGGCGATTCGAATGCGCGGCCCCGGCCGCGCTTACGGCTTCCGGAGCGGGATAACTCCCTCGGCAATCTCGAACGGATCTTAGGCGCCTCGGCGAATCCAGGCATCGTTCGATCGGTTTAATCGTCGTCGCTTTCAAGTTTTTGCAATACGGAAAGATCCTCGAGCGTGGTGGTATCTCCTTTGATTTCGGTGCCGGCGGCGATCTGCTTGAGCAAGCGCCTCATGATCTTGCCGGAACGGGTTTTGGGCAAGGCGTCCGCAAATTGAATCTGATCGGGCTTTGCGACGGGACCGATTTCCTTGGCGACATGGGCCCGGAGTGTTTGTTGCAGTTCCGGACTGGCGGTCGCCGACGATTTCAACGTGACGAAGGCTACCAAGGCTTGCCCCTTGATGTCGTCGGGTTTGCCGACCACGGCCGCCTCGGCCACGTCTTGGTGGCTGACCAAGGCGCTTTCCACTTCGGCCGTGCCGATCCGATGCCCGGAGACGTTCAGGACGTCGTCGATGCGGCCGATGATCCAGTAGTACCCCGCGCTGTCCCGGCGACATCCGTCGCCGGTGAAGTAACTCCCCGGGATTTCGTTCCAGTAAGTTTCCCGGAATCGCTGAGGATCGCCCCAAATACCGCGCAGCATGCTGGGCCAGGGATGGCGGATAATCAGTTTCCCGCCCGTGTTTTTGGGCACCGCCTTGCCCTGATCGTTGACGACCTCGGGTTGCACTCCGAAAAAGGGCAGGGTAGCCGTGCCTGGTTTGGTCGGAGTAGCCCCGGGCAACGGGGTGATCATGATACTGCCGGTTTCGGTCTGCCACCAGGTGTCCACGATGGGGCAACGGCCTTTGCCGATGACCTTGTGATACCACATCCAGGCTTCGGGATTGATGGGTTCTCCCACGGTTCCCAGTAGCCTCAGGGAGTCGAGCCGGTATTTTTTAGGCCATTGGTCGCCCCATTTCATGAACGCGCGAATGGCGGTCGGCGCCGTGTAGAGGATACTGACCCGATAGTGATCGACGATTCGCCAGAAGCGATCGGGTCCGGGCCAGTTGGGCGCTCCTTCGTACATCAGGGTGGTGGCGCCGTTGGCCAAGGGGCCGTAAACCACGTAACTGTGTCCCGTGATCCACCCGACGTCTGCGGTGCACCAGTAAACGTCGTTATCCTTGAGGTCGAAAACGTAGCGGGAGGTAATCGTCGCGCCGAGCAAATAGCCGGCGGTGGTGTGGAGGATCCCCTTGGGTTTGCCGGTCGAGCCGCTCGTATAAAGAATGAACAAGGGGTGCTCGCTGTTGAGTTTGGCGGGCGGGCAAAGATCGCTGACTTGAGCGATTTCCTCGTGCCACCACACATCGCGTCGTTGATCGAACGCAATCTCGTTTTCGGTTCGCCGCAGTACGATGACTTTATCGACGGAACGGCCCAACCGCCGGCCCTCGACTTTGATTTCCAGCGCCCGGTCGACATTTTCCTTGAGCGGTACGATCGTCCCGCGACGGAAGCCGCCGTCGGCGGTGATCACCAGTTTCGCTTCGCAGTCCTCGATGCGGTCGGCTACCGCCTGGGCGCTGAATCCGCCGAACACCACCGAATGGACCGCGCCGATGCGGGTGCAAGCCAGCATGGCGATCGCCGCTTCAGGCACCATGGGCAGATAGATCAGAATGCGATCGCCTTTGCGGATGCCGTACTTCTTGAGCACATTGGCGAAGCGGCAAACTTCCCGGTGCAATTGCCGGTAGGTCAGAGTGCGTTCTTCTCCGGGTTTACCGGGCTCGGAGGGTTCGCCTTCCCAAAGAATCGCCGCCTTGTTGGCTCGTTCGGTCTCGAGGTGCCGGTCGAGGCAGTTGACGCTGACGTTGATTTGGCCGCCGAGGAACCATTTGGCGTTGGGGGCCTGCCATTTCAGCACTTGTTTCCAAGGTTTTTGCCAATCCAATAATCGCTCGGCTTGCTCGGCCCAAAAGCCCTCTGGATCGTCGATCGATTGGCGATAGAGTTTGCGGTAACCGGTCAGGGAAGAGACCTGCGCTTGCCGGGAAAAATCCCGCTCGGGTTTGAATAAGCGATTTTCCTGCAAGACCGATTCAATGTTCTTGCCTGGTTTCTTTTGCTTCATGCAGCGGGGTAAAGGTCCAGGATGATAGCCCGCCAGGCCTCGCGGTCAATTAGGAACGAACTCGGCGACGGCGTTCCCGATTCATTCGAGGCCGTCACGGCTCCGGTACGCTAAACGGAGAGGTTGCCGCCGACGGCTTCCCGCTTCGTTTTATCCGTGCCATTGCCGATACCTGACGTTGCCGAACGGACCGCCCCGGCGTGAAATTCAGGCTGGCTCCGCCTTTGGTCGAAGCGTCGGGAATTAACGGTACAGGTTATGTCCCGCGCCGGGCAGGGGATCCTCGGCCGGTTCGAATTCGCGGTCGGCGGTCCGGGCGGTTGCGCTTCGCCTCAGGTTCCAGCGGCGGTCGTTCGATATTGAAGTTGCGCCGTTACTCTTATAATGCTTGTGCCATGTCCATTGCGGATTCGAAGCCGATCGACGCCCAAACCCGGCTCTGCGCTCTCTTGGGTTTTCCGGTCCGGCATTCGGGTTCTCCCGCCATGCAAAACGCCGGAATGAAACGGTTGGGATTGAACTGGCGTTATTTGGCTTTGCACGTCCGGCCCGAAGATCTGGCTTCCACCTTGGCCGGGGCGAAAAAGATGGGCGTGGTCGGACTCAATCTGACGGTGCCGCATAAAGTGGCGGCGTTCGACTTATTGGACGAACTCGACGAATCGGCCCGTCACTGGGGAGCCGTCAATACCGTTCGATTCGAGGGCCGATCGCCGCAGGGCGATTGGCGCTCTTTGGCTCATCCTGAAGCGGACGAATTTACGGAGATTCGCGCGGTCGGTTACAACACCGACGCCGACGCGATCATCGGTTCGCTCGAAGCGGAGTTGGGATTGGATTTGGCCGGGATCACGGCCCTGGTGACGGGAATCGGCGGCGCCGGGCGGGTAGCGGCTTTGAAGTTGGCTCAATCCGGGGCCAAGAAATTGTTTTTGATTAATCGGACCGCCGCCAAGGCCACAGATTTGCAAGGCGTCATCCGGAACCGGTTCCCGGAATGCGAAACTATCGTCGGGTATCCGGAGGAACCGCTGGATTTGCTGGTGAACGGCACGTCGTTGGGACTAGGTTCCGCCGACCCGTTTCCCATCGATCGGGAACGTTTGGATTTTTCGCGGGTCACGGCGGTCTACGATTTGATCTACCAGCCGGCAGAGACCCCCTTGTTGCGCGAGGCGAAACAAGCCGGGTGCCGGAGCGCCAACGGGTTGGGCATGTTGGTTCGGCAAGGTGCCGAGGCGCTGACCATATGGTCCGGTTTGGAGGCTCCGGAGACGGTGATGCGCCAAGCGTTGGAAAAACACGTTTATGGCGCCGAATGACTTCGTGATCACCGGACGGTCATGAATAACGTATTCGATCCCCTGGTTTGGGAGCTGGTTCCGTTTCACTTTTGGTCTGTTGTTTTTTTCGTGTTCGGGGCGATCGTCGGGAGTTTTCTCAACGTGTGCGTCTACCGGATGCCGCGGGATCTTAGCGTTATCCGGCCTCATTCCCGCTGCCCGCATTGCGAAGGCCGCATTGCCTGGCGCCACAATATCCCGATGATATCGTGGTTGGTTTTGCGGGGCAAGTGCGCCGACTGTCGGCACCCGATTTCCTTTCGTTATCCGGTAGTCGAGTTGGCGACGGCCCTCGGATTTCTGGCCTGTTGGTTGAGTTTCGGCCCTCAGGCCGGCTTGGCGTTGTCGTACTGTATTTTACTCTCGTTGCTATTGGCGGCCACGCTGATCGATGTGGAGCATTTTATCATTCCGGACGAGATCACCGTGGGCGGCATCTTCCTGGGTGTCGCCGGTTCGGCGCTGGTGCCGGCATTGCACGGCGCCGAGAGCGGAACGGCATCGGCCCTGGCCAGTCTGGGAGGCCTGCTCGGGGGGGCGGGAGTCGTTTATCTCATCGTGCGGGTCGGCAAATTACTGTTCGGGAGGCTCCGGGAGGAACTGGGCGAGAACGTGACCGTGGTGTTCGGCGAAGAGGCGCTGCATCTGCCGGGAGGACGAGAGATCCCCTACGGCGACATGCTTTATCGCAAAACCGACACCATTATCGTTCCAGCGCGAAAAGTGGAAATGATCGACCGTTGTTATCCCAACGCGGAAGTGCGCCTGTCGCAAGAACGCTTACTCATCGGTTCCGAAAGCTTCGATCCCGAATCGGTGTCCTATCTGGAAGCGGTGACCGACCGGATCGTTATCCCCCGAGAAGCCATGGGATTGGGCGACGTGAAATTCATGGGAGCGATCGGGGCGTTCTTGGGATGGCAGGCCACGTTGTTTTCGTTGATGCTCAGTTCGTTTATCGGCGCCTTGCTCGGCGTCGGTCTGATTCTCAGCGGACGGCAGGAGTGGTCCAGCCGGTTGCCGTATGGGCCGTACATCGCGGCGGCGGCCGTCGCCTGGATTTTTATGCCGGCCGAATTCAGGGCGGGTTGGAACCGCAATCTCGACGAGCTTTGGCGGATGATCGTTCCCGGAGAATGGGGGTAACGAGGAATTCGAACGGCGCTCGATCGTTTTTGCTTGTTATCCGGGGAACCGTCGAGTCTAATGCCCGTGCCAGGGGCCATGAGGTGAGGACTTACGAACCCCGCCAGGGCAGGAATGCAGCAACGGTAGTTTGCTTTTCATCAGTCGTGGTTACCCTGGTATTTTTCTGATTGAATTCGGATTTTTCTCCGTGACGAATCATGGTTTTAGTGACGCGGGTCATGGAGCGGGAAAAGACGGAATCCGAGAATTGCGGTACGGTCTTTTCGCTTTTCCTCCGGCTGGCCCCGCCGGTCCGATTGATATTGGACCGGGACGCTTGCCGCTCGGGGCCTCTTGGTCCGGATTCGGCCCCCCGGTGACCTGATGGCCTATCAAGTCATAGCCCGGAAGTACCGTCCGCAACGGTTCAAGGACGTGGTCGGCCAGGATCACGTCACCCAAACTCTGGAGCACGCCATCGAACAAGGCCGCGTCGCTCACGCCTACCTGTTTTGCGGTCCTCGCGGCACCGGCAAGACCACCTTGGCCCGCATTTTCGCCAAGTGCCTGAATTGCGAAGGCGGTCCCAGCGTGCAATTCGAGGATTCGGACCAGCGGTGCCGGGAAATCGCCGAGGGGCGTTCCCTGGACGTTTTGGAAATCGACGGAGCCAGCAACCGGGGCGTCGAGGAAATCAGGGAACTGCGGGAAACCGTGCAATATGCGCCTACCGCGGCACCCTACAAAATCTATATCATCGATGAAGTCCACATGCTGACCAAGGAAGCCTTCAACGCCTTGCTCAAGACGTTGGAGGAACCGCCGAAGCACGTTATTTTCATGTTCGCGACTACCGAGCAAAACAAGGTGCTGCCGACGATTCTGTCACGTTGTCAGCGGTTCGCCTTGCGCCGCATTCCGCTCCAACTCATCGCCGATCATCTGGCTTATATCGCCAAGGAAGAGGGAGTGGAAATCGAAACGGAAGCCTTGCGCGCTATCGCGAGAGCCGCGGCGGGAGGGATGCGGGACGCCGAATCCAGCCTGGATCAGTTGATCAGTTTTTGCGGATCCCGAATTCAGGAAAAAGACGTGCTGCACCTGTTCGGGATGACTTCCCCGGAACAATTGTGGCAATTGGCGCAATCGCTGGTGGCGGGGGAAACGTGGCCGGCGCTGCGGTTGGTGGACGAATTGATTCAGGAAGGCAAGGAACTGGAGTATCTCTTGGGCGACTTGTTGAGTTTTTTCCGGGGCTTGATGCTGCATCAGCTCTCCGGTCAGAACGAAAAAATCCTGGCGGTTTCGGAAGCCGAGATGAACGTCTACCGGTCGTTGTCCGGACGGATTACCCCGGGGCAATTGAACCGGGTGATCGAAACGCTGTCGGATTGCGATTGTCGCCTGCGGTACGCCTCCGCCAAACGGATTTTTTTGGAGATGGCTTTGGTCAAGGCCGTGGAAGCGATCCGGGCGGTTCCCTTGGACGAAGTGTTGTCGCAACTTAGCGGCTTGCAGCAGAGTCAGGAAGGGCGAAGCCTGGCCGTTCAGCCGAAACCGATCGCCCCGGACCCTCCGGCTTCTGAGTCTGACGCTACGGAAACGCGGCCGGCCGGGTCCGGTAGCGTCGCCGCGAAAGCGGCGGAGGATTGGAAACAATGGTGGCCGAAAATTGCGGCGCACTTGAAGGAAAAAACCGGCGGCGATTACGGTTATCTGGATTCTCCCGGGGGCTTGGAATATGACGGGCGGGTCCTTACTATCGGCGGTGCCGGACGGGTCCCGGAGCACGTAGCGTCGATCGGACGGGCCTTGAGCGAAGCGGGAAAGGAATGCCGCGAGATTCGTTTCCTACTCGCACCGGAGCCTAATCCGACTCCCGATCCGGAGGGTGCGACGTCCGAGGAGGCTTCGGCTCCGGCGGTCGAGGCCGATCCCGTCCCGCAGCCGGAGGAAACGGAACCGGCGGTCGCCGCGCACCGGGAACTGATCGCCAAGGCCCAGACCATGTACAAGGCGCAAGTCGTCGGATCGGAACGCAGGCAGTAAACTGAATCACGGAGCAACCTGAGGGAAATTGAGTTATGTCGAGCATCGGAAAATTGATGAAGCAGATGTCGCGCATCAAGAAAAACATGTCTGAAAGCCAAGCGTTGTTGGCGGACCGGACGGTGGAAGCTTCCAGCGGCGGGGGCGGTGTGAAAGCCGTCGTTCGCTGCGACGGGACTGTGCAGTCAATCGCCATCGACCCTTCGGTCATCAATGCCGAAGAACTCTCGTTGTTGGAAGATATGGTGGTCACGGCCGTGAATAACGGCATAAATCTAGCCAAGGAAGTATCCGACGAGGAAATGAGCAAACTCGCCACCAAGTATAACGTGCCGCCCGATCTGATGGGAATGTAGCCGCCGGCTACTCGAACCCGAGATCATGGCGACTTTCGAATTGCCAGGGGGGTTGGAAACCCTAAAACAAGCCTTGGGCAAACTGCCCGGCATCGGTCCTCGTTCGGCGGAACGCTTGGCCTTGCATATCGTTCAGTGCCAAGACGATTGGGTAAGGCATTTGAGCGGGGCGTTGATCGCCGCCAAAGAACGGATCGCCTTTTGCCGGGATTGCGGCAGTCTGACCGAAGAACAGCCCTGTTCGCTTTGCGCCGATCCTAACCGGGACGGTACGTTGATCTGCGTGGTGGAACGTCCGACCGATATCTACTCTTTCGAGAAATCGAGTTTTTTCAAAGGATTGTACCATGTGCTGGGAGGTCATATTTCCCCTCTTAACGGCGTGGAACCGGAAGATTTGCGCATCCGGGAATTAGAGCAACGGTTGGAGGCGGGGACTATCAAGGAATTGGTATTGGCTCTGGGTTCGAACGTCGAAGGCGACTCGACCTGCTATTATCTGGGCGACCGGATGCGGAGAACGGGACTCCGGATCACCCGGCTGGCTCAAGGAGTGCCCGTGGGGGGCGGTTTGGAGTTCGTCGACGAATTGACGATCGAAAGGGCCCTGGAAGGGCGCCGTCAAATGGAATAGCCGGGTGCCGGATGGGCAAGAGGGCGGCGCAACAAAGCCGGCCGGTTGCCGGTGAACGAGCATGCTGTCCGGTTGGCGCGCGGAAGCGCCATACCGCTCGTGAAAATGCCGGCGGCGAATTTCGTTTCCGGGTCGAACCGGGTTTTCTATCACGGAAAATCCGCGGGGAAGACTGCTGCGGAGTGATGAGGCGGCAGGGGTAACGAAAGGAGGGCGTCAAGGCGATTGCCGGGGAGGTTAGCGGGGCGGGAAGGAATTCTTGCGGGGCGCTATTTCCCGTTCGATTCGTCTTGGCCGGTCGATTCCCGGTACTTATCGATCGCGAGTTGGAGTCGGTTGCGGAATTCGTATCGGTAGGCCGGGGAGATGACGAACTCCTTGAACCATCCGGTTTTTCGTCGTACGACCAAGCGGCGATGGCGAGTCCTCCAGGTATTGCACCATTTTTCCGCTTTGCCTTTTTGCCGTTTCGTGACGGCCAGGATATCGGCCAGACTGACGCGGCGGACGGTGACTCCCAACCAAGTGACGATCAAGTGGGTTCGGGTCACCCGGTATTCGTAGAGATAACGGTGCAGCGCGATCCCCAGCGTCAAAACCGCCAGCATCGCCGCGACTGTGGCGATGGGACCTAACGCTTCAAGAATCCTCGTGCTCGTCAATCAAGCGAAACTCTGTTGTTCGATGGGCGACCGGTCAGTTTCGGGAATCCGGCTTCGGACAGCCTATTCCGCGGCGGGAATCTTGATGATCTGTCCGATTTTGAGTTTCCTCGGGTCGACGCCGGGATTGGCTTTCAGGATGTCCGCTGCGGTGATTTTGTGCCCCGATTCGCTGTATTTCTGAGCGATAGCTCTAATGGTGTAACCTTTCTGGATTTCGATTTCGAATACCGGCCCCGTATAACCGCTGGGTTCAGGCGAAGGAGCGGCGGGTTCCGGTTCGGGTTCGAGGGGAGGCACCACTTCCTCGGGTCGTTGCGCCAGCAGCTTGATCTGTTCGACGATCTTGCCGTTTTCTTTGACCCGCGTCTGGTCCATTTGTTTGAGTTGCTGGGTGAACTGCTCGTTCAACGACTCCAGTTGCTTTTTGGTGACCAGTTTGATTTCCAGGTCGGTAATCTGCTTGCGCGCCGAAGTCAGTTCCGATTTGAGTTTCGCGATCTGCTGTTGCAGCAACACTGTCGTGTCCTGCAGTTCTTCCACGGTGGCGTACAGCCTGCGGTATTGCTCTTGGTTTTGTTGCTGGGCGAGGTAATCGGAACGGGACGAAGGACGGGGTTTCACGCCGTCAGCGGTAGTCGTCAAGAGAATACCGATGCCGAGAGCGATAATTTTAATACGATCCCAAATCATGGTTAACTCTACTCCAATTCGGCGGAGTTATCAAATCCAATCCGGTTTCCCTCCGCCCTGGGCTTTGATTGCGGGAAAGGGGTAAGAAGTTCGTGCCGGCGGTACCCGCTTCGTCCTTCGGTTCCGGCCGGGCCGGAATTGCCGAAACAGCGGGATTCCGGTAGGCTGGCGGGCGAATTACAGGTCATGCAATTGGATAGATTTACCGTCAAAGCCCAAGAGGCGATAGCCGGCTTGGACACGGTTGCCGAGGAGTATTCCCACCAGGAAATACAGCCCGAACATCTCTTGTGGAATCTGTCGAATCAAGCCGACGGAATCGTACCGACGCTGATTAGCCGGTTGGGTGGCAACCCGCAACAGTTGCTCGCGAAACTGAAGCGCATCCTGCAGGACATGCCCAAGGTTCAGGATGTCAGCAAGCAGTATTTGAGTCCGGCTCTTAGGCGAGTGTTCTCGGAAGCCGAACAAGAGGCGAAACGATTCCAGGACGACTACGTCAGCGCCGAACATTTGTTGTTGGCTATCGTTCGAACGGCCGAAGGAGAGTTGGTCTCCTTGTGCCGCTCGCTGGGACTCGACGAAGCGTCGATCATGAAGGCTTTGGCCGAAGTGCGGGGGACTCAACGGGTCAGCGACCCTAATCCCGAGGGCAAGTTTCAGGCGTTGGAAAAATACGGCACGGATCTGACTGCCCAGGCTCGGCAGGGGAAGATCGACCCGGTGATCGGCCGCAACGACGAAATCAGGCGCATCATGCAGGTGCTCTCCCGCCGGACCAAAAACAATCCCGTGTTGATCGGAGAACCGGGCGTGGGCAAGACGGCGATCGTCGAAGGATTGGCCCATCGAATCGTGAGCGGCGACGTCCCCGAATCCCTGAGGGACAAACAAGTGGTCTCGTTAGACTTGGGGGCGCTAGTCGCCGGCGCCAAGTATCGGGGAGAATTCGAGGAGCGGCTGAAGGCGTTTCTCAAGGAAGTGACCGCCCGGGAAGGCCAGATCGTCTTGTTTATCGACGAGTTGCATTTGTTGGTCGGGGCGGGCAGAGCCGAAGGTTCGGCCGACGCCGCGAACTTGCTCAAGCCTCAGCTCGCTCGAGGGGAATTGCGTTGCATCGGCGCCACGACGCTCGACGAGTATCGGCAATACATCGAAAAGGACGCCGCCCTCGAACGGCGGTTTCAGCCAGTTCAGGTGGACGAACCGGATCTGGAAGCGACGATCGCGATTCTGAGAGGTTTGAAAGAACGCTACGAAGTTCATCACGGTGTGCGGATACAGGACCTGGCTTTGATCGCCGCCGCGACGTTATCGCATCGTTATATCGCCGATCGGTTTTTACCGGATAAAGCGGTGGACCTGATGGACGAGGCGGCTTCCCGCTTGCGAATCGAACTGGATTCGGTGCCGACGGAAATCGACCGGTTGGAACGGCAAATCATGCAGTTGGAAATCGAACAGACGGCGCTGTGCAAGGAAAAGGACGAAGATTCCCGAAAACGATTGACGAATCTGGAATCCGAATTGGCCGATTTGAAGGAATCGGCTTCCCGGCTACGACTTAAATGGCAAAACGAAAAAGACGTCATCAACGCCGTATCGATCGTCGGCAGCGATATCGAATTGGCGCGCCAGCAAATGGAGGAAGCCAAGCGGCAGGGCGATTTGAACCGGGCGGCGCAAATCCAATACGGCACCTTGCCCGAATTGGAAGCCAGGTTGGCTAAAACGGAACAAGCTTTGGCGCTTCAACCCGACGGCGAGCGATTGCTTTCCCAAGAGGTCACCCAGGAAGACATTGCTGTGGTAGTCGCTTCCTGGACCGGTATTCCCGTAACTAAATTACTGGAGGAGGATCGGGGGAAATTGCTGCACATGGAGTCGCGGTTAGGCGAGCGGGTCGTCGGGCAGCGCCAAGCGATCGCCGCGGTTTCCAACGCCGTCCGGCGGGCCAGGATCGGCTTGCAGGATCCCAATCGGCCGATCGGTTCGTTTTTCTTTCTTGGCCCGACCGGGGTGGGCAAGACCGAGTTGGCGAAGGCTTTGGCCGAATTCCTGTTCGACGACGAGCGGTCATTGATCCGGATCGATATGAGCGAATACATGGAGAAGCACTCGGTCGCCCGGATGATCGGCGCTCCGCCCGGTTACGTCGGGTATGAAGAGGGCGGTCAATTGAGCGAAGCGATTCGGCGGCGTCCCTATTCGGTCGTGCTTTTCGACGAGATCGAGAAGGCGCATCGCGACGCTAACAACGTTCTCCTGCAGGTGCTCGACGACGGACGCTTGACCGACGGCCAAGGAAGGACCATCGATTTTCGCAATACGGTGTTGATCATGACCAGCAACGTGGCTTCGCCCTTGATTCAGGATTTTTTCCAAAATCCCGAATCCGAAAGGGACAAGTCGGCGTTGCGGCAGATGGTGGAGCGGGAATTGGCTCGCTTGTTTCGTCCCGAGTTTCTGAACCGCATCGACGATCGGATTATTTTCCAACCGCTTTCCGCGACGGATCTGAACGCGATCGTGGCCATTCAATTGCGGCTTCATCAGGAACGGTTGCGCCAACGGCAGTTGGAGATCGAATTCGCTCCCGAAGTCGCCGAATTGTTAGTCAAGGCGGGTTACGATCCTCAGTTCGGAGCTCGGCCTTTGAAGCGCGCCATCCAGTCCTTGATCCTCGACCCTCTCGCCTTGCAGTTGCTCGAGCGGGAATTGCCTCCGGGAACCAAAATCAAGTCCGAGGTCATCGCCGACGAAATCAAATTTAATATCGAGAACCCGTGACCCGGGAAAAGCGCCCGGTTGCGAAACTCGAGGTTGAGGGAGATCGTCGATCGGAGCGAAGCCGAGCCGAATCACGACCGTTTAGAGATTTCGTTGGTTTTTTTCTCGAAACGAGGCTATGCTGTACCGGCGTCCGGTGCTGATCGGCACCGCAATCACAGACGATTCATGATTCGGCGAGTCATATTAGCGATAGCTTGTTCGGTTATCTTCCTCCCGATCTTTGCCGAAACCGTCGTTTTTCATCGGGACGTATTGCCGATCCTATCGGGGAAATGTTTCAAGTGCCATGGCCCTGACGAAGCGCAGCGGCAAGCCAGTTTGCAGCTGGATCGAGCTTCGGGAATCTTGGCGAAATCGAAAGGCGGGACGCCGATCGTCGTTCCGGGCGATCCGGCAGGCAGCGAATTGATCCGCCGGATTCGACACCATGATCGAACCGAACGCATGCCGCCGGCGAAGGAACGCCGGCAACTTTCTTCGGCTGAGATCGAAACCTTGGTTCGATGGATCGAGGAGGGAGCGTCATGGCAGCGTCATTGGGCTTTTGTCGCGCCGGTGCGCCCCGACTTGCCGAAGTTATCCGATCAATCCTGGGAGCGGAACGAGATCGATCGGTTTGTCTGGGCCGGGATGCAGCGGAACGGACTTTCCCCGGCTCCGGAAGCTTCCAAGGCGACGCTGATACGTCGGGCGAGTCTAGACTTGACGGGATTGCCGCCGTCGCCCGAGGAGGTGGCCGCCTTCGACGCCGACGAGCGTCCCGACGCTTGGGAGCGATTACTGGACCGCTTGATGGAATCTCCCCGGCACGGGGAGCAAATGGCCTGGCACTGGCTCGAGGCTTCGCGTTACGCCGATACCGACGGGTATCAGAACGACGGTCCACGCGACATGTGGCGTTGGCGGGATTGGGTTATCGACGCTTACAACCGGAATCTGCCTTTCGATCGCTTCACCGTCGAGCAACTGGCGGGTGATCTGCTTCCTTCGCCGAGCTTGAGTCAGATGATCGCTACCGGGTTTAATCGCAACCATCGCTATAATTCGGAATCCGGTTTGGTGTTCGAGGAATTTTTATTGGAAAACGCCGTGGATCGAGTCGACACGACAGCGACGGTCTGGATGGGGATGACGGCAGGATGCGCCCGCTGTCACGACCACAAATTCGATCCGATCAGCCAGAAGGAATATTACCAGTTGGTTGCCTATTTCGACGATGTGCCGGAGACGGGAAGGGCTGTCAAATTCGGCAATTCGGAGCCGTGGATCACGGCACCCACCGAACGGCAACAAGAGCGACTCGCCGCGTTGACCCGGAAGGTGGATGAAAGGCGAGAGGCGTTGCGAAGGGCGGCTTTCGAGATCGATCGCGAGGAGCGGCGTTGGGAGCGTTCGACCGATCCAGAACGGTTGGGAGCGGCGGTCGTTTTCGCCGGCTTGGCCCACCATTACCCCGGTCCCTATGAGACCGACGGGACCAAAGGGGAGGAATTGGAAAAGATAGCGAATTTGATTTGCAACGGACGGTTTTCCATCGCGTTCCGGATCCGGCCGCAGCAGACCGACCGCGGCGCGGTCCTGTCGAACGAACTTCCGGCAACGGGGCGCAACGGCGTGCTCGTCCAGTTTCACGAAGGGCATCTTCGCTTTCATATCATTACCCGCTGGATCGCCGGGGTGGCTACCCTGGAAACGATCGAAACCTTCGCTCCCGGACAATCCCTGCATTTCGTGCTGACCAACGACGGTTCGCAGCGGGCCAAGGGGATGAACGTTTATCTCAACGGCAAGTTGGCCCCGACCCGAGTGCTGCACAATTCCAACAGCAACAAGTCGCCGCAGCAATTCGGGGGGATCATGCGCATCGGCGTCAGCCATCATCTTCCCGGTTGGGCGGGGGAGATGCGGGATCTTCGGTTCTATCCCGGGCGCACGCTGAGTCCGTCGGAAGCGGCGATCCTTGCCGAACCCTCTCCGATCGAGGCGATTCTGAACCGGGACTCGTCGGAAAGAACCGAGCGCCAGGCCGCCAAATTGAGGGATTATTATCTGAATTACGCCGCCTCCGAAACGTTCGCGTCACTGGCTCGGGAATTGCGGCAGGCCCAGGAAGAGCGCCAAAAGTATTACGATTCTCTGCCGACGACCATGGTCATGGAAGAATCCCCGATCGCCACGCCGACTTATGTGCGCCTCAGAGGAGTTTACCATCAGAAAGGCGAGAGGGTCGAACGGGGGGTGCCCGAAGTGCTTCCGGCGTTACCCGACGGTTATCCGAACAATCGGCTGGGTTTGGCCCGATGGCTCGTCAGCGGCGAACATCCGTTGACGGCCCGAGTGATCGTCAATCGCTACTGGCAACAACTGTTCGGCCGGGGATTGGTCGCCACTCCGGAGGATTTCGGCACCCAAGGCAGCCTTCCGACTCATCCGCAGTTGCTGGATTGGCTGGCGGTCGAATTCGTCGCCAACGGTTGGGACAATCGATCGATGCTTAAGTTGATCATGAGCAGCGCCACCTATCGGCAATCTTCCATGAGATCCCGGGAATCGATCGCCGTTGACCCGGATAACATTTGGTTGTCGCGCATGCCACGCCGCCGTCTCCCCGGCAACGTATTACGGGATCAAGCGTTATTGCTGGGCAATTTGTTGGTCGAACAGAACGGTGGCCCTTCGGTGAAACCTTATCAACCCCAGGGACTCTGGAGAGAAGCCAGCAATTTCAGTTATCAAATCGGGAAGGGGCAGGATCTCTATCGCCGCAGTCTATATACCTACTGGAAACGGACCTTGGCTCCGCCTTCGCTGGCCGTGTTGGACGTCGCCGACCGGGAGTGGTGCTCGGTGCGCCCCCGCCGAACCAATACTCCCTTGCAAGCTCTGACCTTGCTCAACGAGCAAGCCTTTTTCGAATCGGCAGTAGGAGTGGGTCACAGGATGGCTCGCCGTTCGGGCAGTATCGAATCCAAGATACGCTGGGCCTTTTCTTTGGTTACCGCTCGCGAGCCGAACCCAAATGAATTGGAGGTGCTGATCGGATCCCTGAAGTCTTATCGGCAATTGTTTTCCGATCGTCCCGAAGCGGCGAACCAAATGTTTCGCCGTTGGGGAACAGGAGATATACCTGAATATCAGGTTGAGTGGGCGTCATGCGTAGCACTGGCCAATGTCTTGTTAAACCTTGACGAAACGATCATGAAGGAATAGGTGTCGGACACCGTCCGGTCGGTTTAAACGGCTTGGGTTCGTTGGCCTACCGGGTGACGGTTGCTGTCGATCGTCGATACCTTGGAGGCGAAGAGCGAGCGTGGAAAAATTGGATTTGCGAATCGGCGATTTGGAGAGGAATTTGGCGGTTCAGGGTCGGCCGGAACCCGTTAAGTGGATACCGGCGCTATGAATGTTGCGGGGTAATGAAAAGTAATTCGGATCGATTCGACTATCGCTTGTCGCGCCGCCGTTTTTTGACCCGATCGGCTGGCGGGCTGGGAGCCTTGGCTTTGGCCTCTCTGGTCAACCCGGCCAGGTCTCGGGCTCCTGGATCTCATTTTCCCCCACAGGCGAAAAGAATCATCTATCTCTTTCAATCCGGGGGGCCGCCTCAGATGGATTTGTACGATTACAAACCCCATCTGAACCGAGTTCATGGCCAAGAAGTTCCTGAATCGGTGTTCAAAGGGCAACGGTTGACAGGCATGACCTCCGGTCAGGCTTCGTTTCCTGCCGCCCGTTCGATTTTTCGGTTTCCGCAGTATGGGCAAAGCGGCCACAGGCTCTCGGAAGTTTTCCAACATTTGCCTTCGGTCGCCGACGAGCTTTGCATCGTCAAGTCGTTGCATACCGAAGCAATCAATCACGATCCCGCCATCACGTTTCTTCAGACTGGGTTTCATCTTGCCGGACGTCCCAGCATCGGAGCCTGGGCCAGTTATGGACTCGGCAGCGAAAACCAGTATTTGCCGGCCTTTGTGGCTATGATTTCCGGGAAGGGGGGCCAGCCGTTATACGACCGGTTGTGGGGCGCGGGGTTTTTGCCTTCGGAACATCAGGGCGTACGGTTTCGTTCTCAAGGGCCGCCGGTGCTCTATCTGAACAACCCCGAGGGTATCGCCCCGGACATTCGGCAACACACTTTGCGCGATATCAAGGCCTTGAATTCGCTTCGGTACCAGGAATTGGCCGATCCCGAAATTCAGGCCCGGATCACCCAATACGAAATGGCTTACCGCATGCAGATGTCCGTTCCGGAATTGACGGATCTGTCCTCCGAACCGGAAAGCACCTTTGCGTTATACGGCGAGGACGCCCGGAAACCGGGAACCTACGCTTACAATGTCTTGTTGGCTCGGCGGTTGAGCGAACGGGGCGTGAGATTTATCCAACTGTTTCATCGCGGCTGGGACACTCATGGTAATTTGCCGAATCAATTGCGTGCCCGCTGCCAGGATACCGACCTTGCTACGACGGCACTGATCAAGGATCTGAAGCAACGAGGGCTGTTGGATGAAACTCTGATCATCTGGGGCGGAGAATTCGGTCGAACCGTTTATTGCCAAGGCGATCTGGGACCCAAGAGTTACGGGCGCGATCATCATCCACGTTGTTTCACGGTCTGGATGGCCGGCGGAGGAATCAAGCCCGGCGTCAGTTACGGTCAAACCGACGATTACAGTTATAATATCGTTCGTGATCCGGTGAACGTTCACGATTTTCACGCCACGATTCAATTCCTGATGGGGATCGATCACGAGGCGTTGACCTTCAAGTTCCAAGGTCGTGACTATCGCTTGACGGACGTCGGCGGTCGAGTCGTCAAACCCCTGCTCGCCTAGGAAGGTATGTTTAATCGCAATTTCGTCGTTACGCCAAACAAAACGAGAGGGCGTTAACGGGACGGGATTCAGGCGGGAGCGAACGAGCGAGTGACTTCGCGGGGAATCATAGTGATCATCGCCGGGCCGAACGGGGCGGGAAAGACGACTTTCGCAACGGAGGTCTTGCCGAATGAGGCGGAGTGCCTCAATTTCGTCAACGCGGATTTGATTGCGGCCGGTTTGCATCCTTTTCGACCGTCTTCCGTCGCGTTTCGTGCCGGTCGTCTGATGCTCGAAACGATTGATAGGTACGTGACAGAGGGAAAAAGTTTTTCCTTCGAGACTACCTTGAGCGGCCGAAATTACGGGCGCAGAATTCCGTTTTGGCGAGAGCGAGGCTATTTCGTGAAACTGATTTATCTGCGTTTGGCGATACCGGAGATAGCGATATCTCGCGTCCGCCAGCGAGTATCGGAAGGTGGACACGACGTGCCGGAGGCGGTCGTTCGACGGCGTTACGACGAAGGGTGGCGCAATTTCAATTGCATCTATCAGAAATTAGTGAATGAATGGACCGTTTATGACAACACTGGGCCGGTTCCGAATTTGATTGAAAAGGGTCAAAACGAATGAAATCGCTAGAATCAATCACGCCTCGAAAGACAACGACAACTCAGAATTCAGATATTGACGGCTTCGAAGCCGCGATGCTCAGAGCAGCGGAACGCGCTCACCGGCGAGCAGCCGAACACGGTCTCACCGTTGCGATAATGAAGGACGGCAAAATTGTTCATGTAAAAGGGGAAGACTTGGTGTCACAGTTGTGGAGCCGTCGATCCGATTCGTCAGGAGAGGGTAACGTGAAGTCGGCGTTTCTTCGACTCGTTGGCGCTTTCGCTGATTTTGCACGAACGCTTTTCCGTAAATTGAGTGGTCTGAAGCGCCGGTAATAATCGGATTCCAGAGCAACACAATAGTGTTGAAGTAACCGTCAGCGTAACGAAATCTTGATTTTCGATAGTGACCGAACGGGGTGCTCGTTCGCTGGGTGAATGGATCTTTTTACTGCGTTCAAAAGAACCGAGTTAAGCGAAAAACGTATACCAAGATTGAACGGAATTAATTTTTGCTGGGCTCGGGTTAATCGGTTGTTGGCAATGAAGATAGGCCAAGCTCCTTGAGAAACTCGTTGTGCTTTACCGTTACTTCCCAAGTTTGTTTATTAATTTTGACCAGATCCGAGTGTGTTGCCGATAAATCAATCGCGAAATCCAATTCGTCCGTGTTGACATAGCTGGTAATATTAAGTTCAAAATCGTTGACCTCGATTTCTTCTCTTTTCACGCGTCTGGCGTATTGAACAACGTATTCGGGGCGCTCCCGATAGGTGTCGATAATCTTTTTTACATGTTGATTTGATAAGTAGTTTTTCCGTCTGCCTTTTTTTGAAATGTTCGGATGCGTTGATAAACAAAACGTCATTCGTTTTTCGGCACTTCTTCAAAACAACAATGCTAAAAGGAGTGCCGGTTGAGTGAAATATATTGCCCGGTAAGCCGATAATTGTGTCGACGTGTCCGTCGGTGATGAGTTTGCGGTGAATATTCGTTACGTCCGCGTCGCGTAACATAGTGCGTTGCGCCATAATGATGGCCATAACACCATTCTTTTTGAGATAGTGAAATCCATGAAGTAAAAAAGCGAAATCAGGTGATGACTTCGGATCAAATTCATAGTTAACAAAACGAATGTCATCACTTAACGTTGGGTCCGAGTCCCATTGATAGAAGTACGGCGGGAATGAAATCACAGCGTCAAAATTAAGTTTTTTGGTTGGGTCAATTTCACGGAGCATGTCCCAGTCGTTGGTTAGAGAATCACCGTGGTATAGCTTGAAATCTGAGTCTTTCAATCCGTGAAGCAGCATGTTCATTCGTGCAAGATTGTAAATGGAATTTTTTTCTCCTGTCCGTAAACCTTACCGATGCCATTTATCCCCATGCGCTTACGGACATTTAGTAGTAGCGAACCCGTTCCGCAAGCAAAGTCCATTATTCTGGCGAGGTAAGCCCGTTTGCCTTTTTTCGGTTTTTGGCTGTCGAGAGTGACAATCTCGGAAAGAATGTTAGATACTCGATACGGAGTGTGGAAATCACCGACCATCCAATTTACATTTGCAGCAAACTCGTCGATTAAGTACTCATAAGCGTGGATTAAGGTGTCGTTATCAGTCGAGAAATCCATAAGTCGATCATCGATCTTAGTGATGATCGTACAAAGCAGCATGTTTCGGTCTGCGTAGGTCCTGCCGAGTTTGTCGGAGCTTAGATTGACTTCTGAGAAAAGCCCGGAAAATATGCCGTAATAGAATTCGTTCTCAATGTATTTTAATTCATATTGAAGTGTTTTAAGCAAATCATCGTTTTGGGTGCGGGCCATGCAGACGACAGCAATTCCCACTGAAGTCAGGTCAGATAGTAATTGTGTGAAATTTATTTATAAATATGTTAAATACTTTCGAAAAACGGATTTTCAAGACTGATTTCAGATAAAATTTCGTTTTTTCCCTTGATCAGGTGATTTATTTTGCGTTTCGCCCGATAGATGAACGAGGTCAGAACGCACCACTCCGAGCTCGATCTAAATCGAGTTTTTTTTGAGGTCGCCGACTAGCGATCCCGGTCAGAATATCGCCGACTAGGTGAGGGCAGCAGGTTTAGGCACGAAGTCGAGCATCCCATACCCGAGTAACTGGTAGAGGTGGTTCCAATCCTTGAGACGATGCATGCGAAGATGGCATCTGATTTCTACCCAGACTTCCTGGAGCGATCCGATCATCTGAGGCGCCCGTTTAAAGAGAGAGCAGGCGATCAGTTCCATTTGATCTACCAGCACCGCCAGCATCATCAAAAACAGAAAAACCGTGGCGAGATGTTCTTTTCCGTGGCCATAATTGTGCTCCAACTGGTACCCGCGATTTTTCAAACTATTAAACGTATCCTCGATTTGCCACCGGCGGCGACCGGCCCGCGCTATTTTTTGAACGTTGGAGTCATTGATTTCCCAATCCGTGACCCAAGAAAAAATCGCCGGCTTTTCACCCGGAGCTTCGATTTCGCACCATAAAAAATTAATTTTAAGATCGGGATTAGCTTGCAGGGTTTTTTCACGCTAATCGCTAGAGGCCCGTGTCACCGATTTCGGGACATATTCGCTTTTTCCCTTCACCAGAGAGCCGAAACTTTAGCGCCTTCGAAATGGGAAAATAAAGCTGGCTTTTTCATTCTCCGGTCGTTATTGGTTCCTCATGGACGCCAAAATCAACCTCAAGCTGGTGACTGTTCGATTAGTGAAGAGCAGTGAGCGAAGACGCTGGGATTCGCTGATGGATCAGAACCATCGCTTGGGTTTCAAAGGCTTTGCCGGACGCGGGCTGCGTTATGTTGCCGAGTACCGAGGCCGGTGGTTGGCGTTAGCCGGCTGGCAAAGCGGAGTGTTCAAGTGTCGCCCGCGAGACAAGTGGCTCGGATGGAAAAAACGAGAGCAGTTTCGTCGGCTTCATTTGATTGCCAACAATACCCGATTCCTCCTGCTTACCGAGCGGGGCGAAGTGCGCAATCTGGGGAGCTGCGTCATGGCCAAAATGCTGCGCCGTCTGAGTGCCGATTGGCAACGGACCTGGGGTCATCCGCTGGAATTGGCCGAAACTTTCGTCGATCCCCGACACTTCGCGGGCACGATCTATCGCGCGGGGAATTGGCGGGCGGTAGGGCAATCGCAAGGCTACGCTCGCAGCAACGGACGCTATACCGCCCGGCACAATATCAAGAAGGAAATGTACGTTTATCCCTTGCGGCCCCAAGCCTGTTCCCGATTAAGGAAGCGTCAGGACGATCCGTCTTGGGGCCCCCAGGTGCAGCGGGTAGAAACATCCCCGAAACAGTTGAAATCATTGGTGCAACTGCTCGCGGAAATGGCTGATTTTCGCCGGGCACAAGGACGCAAACATCGGCTGGAAATGGTCCTCGCTATCTGCATCTTAGCTCGATTGGCCGGCAAGGTCGGCCCCTTGGCGACTTCGCGTTACGCCCAAAAAATGACGCCAAATCAATTGCAGACTCTCGGGGCGTGGCGCAACGCCAAGGGCCGTTGCGTGGCCCCGTCTCTCGCGACGATTCACCGGGTCATGACCGAGACGGATCCGGAAGCGTTGCAAACGGTAACTCACCGCTGGGTAACGGCCCAATTGACTCGACAACCCTTGGAAGCCTTGGCTGCTGACGGGAAGCGGATCAACGGAGCTAATCGCAACAGCAAAGACCATTTCGAGACCGTCATCCTCGTGCGCCATCAAGATGCGGTGCCCCTCGCCGTTCGCATTTGCCGAGACCAAGGCGGCGAACAGGCGGCGATGGCGGCTCTCTTGGAGGATGTCGATATCCGGGGAGCCATCATTACGATCGATGCGCTCCATACTAACCGAGTCATGGCCGATGCCATCGTGTTGGTTAACGGAGCCCATTTTCTCTTCACGGTCAAAGAGAACAACCCCGAACTCTCTCAATTTTTGACCAGCCTGGATTGGGATCGAGTGGCCCAGGACCGGTTCACCGAAAACCCGGAGAAAGGACATGGCCGCATCGATCAACGGAGCATTCAAACCTATGAACCCCTTCCCGGAGCCGTCAAATTACCGCATGTCCTCCAAGTCTTTCGGATCCTTCGACACCGCCATCATTTAAACGGTGGGCCCGAGACCGTGGAATATGCTTACGGCGTCACTTCGTTGCCTCCGGAAGCTGCCGACGCTCAACGATTGTTGTCACTCAATCGGGGACATTGGACGGTAGAAAACGGCAATCACCGCCGTCGCGACGGGATTTTCGGCGAAGATGATTGTCTTATGCGAACTCGCCATGGGCCGACGAACAATGCCCTCTTCAACAACCTGGCCTTGGCGATCATTCTCCAGTCGGGATACTCTAATATGGCCGAAGCTACCGACGATTTTCAGACGAATCGGAACCAAGGGTTGCGAGCCGTCACGAAAACCACCCCGTTTAAACGTCCGAAAAAAAACTGACCCGACCTTCCTGATTACCGACGCTTCCTCCCTGCTGATTCGGTCGGCGAATTGATCGTTCGACCGATACTCGCACCGGTTCAGTCTCCTGTCCGGCTGAAACTCGTCTCAATCGGCAATCGCCGCCTAACTCGAAGCATAATTCGGAAAAACAGTTTTTCCGACGAATCGAAATACTCCGCTCGACACTTAAAAAAAACGATCGTCGATCAAAAATTATTAGCATGAAAAAGTCCTGGATTAGCTTGGTTCAGCGGCTGTTGATTCACCCAGATGTACGTATACTTGACGCCAGCCTTGTCCCAACATACGAACCGGTGGGATTCACCGGTCTCATCCGCTTTCACAAATAGCTCGAATAAATGTTCGTGATTGCTTGGTCTGGCGACGATGATAAAGGACATTCGATACCGTTTCAGGAGCTTGATAAACGGGGCGTTGGAATGAAGCCCATCGGCCAATACGACGATCTTCAGGCGGGGATGTTCCCGATGAAGCCTGGTGACCAGCCGCCGGATGGCTCGGCTCTCGCAATCGTTGATGAGCCATTGATTGGTGTTTTCCCATCGGTAACGGTCAATATACCGGCATGGAAAGTCGGTGAGTTCCTCGTCCTCCGGGCCCACCTCCGGGTCGGCTTCCGAGCCGATTAATTGCTTGCTGACCGGCTCCGGTGCCAGCGGAATAACCTCCGGCTGGTCCGGATGAACCACGGCGGCTCCCACGGCTTGATGGTAATAGGTGATCGCACCGTTTTCGTGTTGTTTTTGACAGCAGTGTTCACAGTGAAGATGGTTGGAAGAGAAAACACCGGTGCCGTCGATCGACACGAGATAATGCTTGTTTTCCCACCAATATCGCTTCAACACTCAGTTTCGTTGTAACATCCGAAACAGTTCCAGGAACGCGGATCGAAGATGAATGGGATTGATCCGATCCAGGAATTTGCGTAATCCCGAATCAGAAGGCACTCGTTTGATACGATACAGTCGGCGCAAGTTAGCCCGGGTTCTTCGGCTCGTCACCTTTCGTTTCCGACCTCGAGTGGCTTCGTCAAAGCCCAGTAACGAGGAAAATTTCTGCTGCAACGCCGCAAACGCGCTCATCAAATGGTCGGTGACCTCGAACCTGCTTTTGCGGCAGGGGCGGGGAACGAGGCGAAAACACCCCCAAATCCTCCCAATGATATTGGGTTTGAGTAACTTTTTGCGGAATTTCACCAGGGAAAACCTTTCGTTGATTGGTTATGAGGATCGGCTTGTTCCACGACGGATCAGGCCGGTCGGCACGCCGAACGGAATCAAAACATGGGACTGACACTGAGACCCCGGCAGATCGCAGCCTCCTGAGTTCGAGAACAACTCGAGATCCTCTCGGATGGCTTTTCTGGCCGGAAAATACGTCGGGAGAACGGGTTAAGACGAATTTCGGCACCCGATCCAGGGCCAAAAAGCGTCAAATCACGTTTTGGTCAGGAAAAGATACGAAAAAACAGCGATTACAACGAAACCACCATTAATGCAGCATAGTTTTGGAAGAAATGCTGAAAATATTTAAAGAAATCAGCGCGAAAACCCGATTGAGAAAACCCTTGTTTTTACTGGATTTTCTTCTTCAGTGGGAATTGCTGGCATGAGTCGCACGACCTCTCGACGTCTGCTGGTCCTTAGTATTTCGTTCGGAACGTTCCGTGGCCTTAGCCAGCTTTTTCTCGGTTTCGAGAGCCTCCGTCTTCAAGGGCTTTGACGGCACTTGAATCAGTCCCGCTTTACAACCCAAATGAAAGGTGACCGGATTGATTCCCAGAACCTTGGCGGCACCGCGTTGACTCTTCCCCTCGGCTAGCAGTTGAATTCCTGATTCAATGATCTTTGGAGTCAGAACCGTGCGGCCTCGACCCGTTTTTTTTTCAAAGAAAGAAGCCATTCCCTTAGCACGGAATTGAGCCGAGGTAGACGACACCGTGTTTCGATGGACTCCAAACACTTCGGTCAAACGTTTCTGAGAAATCTTATTCATCACATGAAGCATGCCAATGATCAGGCGCCGCGAAGCCTGGTCTTTATCGGCATGCTGAAATACCGGTTCCAAATCGGAAAAATAACAGGTCATGCCGTCTTGCGATGACATCGCAAGACGGCCATCGATAACGATCGCATTTTGAGGCTGAGAATCGAAATTAAACGAGTTCCGTGATTCGCATTTGTGCACAATTTTATTATTAGCACAAAATTTCGAAATGTCAACCGCATTTTTCGAAAAAGCTGATTTTATTGGCTTTTGATGAATTTTAATCGTTTCTATGGTTAGGTCATGTCAGGAAGTCTGAAACTATTAAACGTATCCTCGATTTGCCACCGGCGGCGACCGGTCCGCGCTATTTTTTGAACATTGGAGTCATTGATTTCCCAATCCGTGACCCAAGAAAAAATCGCCGGCTTTTCACCCGGAGCTTCGATTTCGCACCATAAAAAATTAATTTTAAGATCGGGATTAGCTTGGTTCAGCGGCTGTTGATTTACCCAGATGTACGTATACTTGACGCCAGCTTGGTCCCAACATACGAGCCGGTGGGATTCACCGGTCTCATCCGCTTTCACAAATAGCTCGAATAAATGTTCGTGATTGCTTGGTCTGGCGACGATGATAAAGGACATTCGATACCGTTTCAGGAGCTTGATAAACGGGGCGTTGGATTGAAGCCCATCGGCCAATACGACGATCTTCAGGCGGGGATGTTCCCGATGAAGCCTGGTGACCAGCCGCCGGATGGCTCGGCTCTCGCCATCGTTGATGAGTCATTTATTGCTGTTATCCCATCGGTAACGGTCCGTATACCGGCATGGAAAGTCGGTGAGTTCCTCGTCCTTCGGGCCCACCTCCGGGTCGGCTTCCGAGCCGATTAATTGCTTGCTGACCGGCTCCGGTGCCAGCGGAATAACCTCCGACTGGTCCGGATGAACCACGGCGGCTCCCACGGCTTGATGGTAATAGGTGATCACACCGTTTTCGTGTCGTTTTTGACAGCAGTGTTCACAGTGAAGATGATTGGAAGAGAAAACACCGGTGCCGTCGATCGACACGAGAAAATGCTTGTCTTCCCACCAATATCGCTTCAACACTCCGTTTCGTTGTAACATCCGAAACAGTTCCAGGAATGTTCCGTCTCAATTACTTTGCGACACAGCGACAATTACAATGCGACAAATCGGAGGGAAGGATTCCCCGGTGTCTGGGGAACCCTGCCCAGGAAAGGCTGCAAGTTCTTCTGATCGGTGGATAGTTGGCCCGTCGGCACGACCACGTATGCAGACGGAGAACCAACATGACCAAACGACGGGTCACACCTCAACAGAAGAAACCGTTCATGCAATTGCGCCCGAAAAAAGGAGTCGCGTCCGCCGCCGCCGCCATCGGGATCCATCGCTCAACGGGCTATCGGACCCTCGAAAAGGCCAAGATCCAGGCCGGAAATCAACCGTCGGAGGATTCTCCGCCCCGCCAGCGCACTCGTCCGGATCCCTTGGCCATGTTCTTCGAATCCAAGGTCGACCCCATTCTGGAGCGATGCCCCGACATCAAGCCCATCACGGTGTTCCACGATTTGCGGAACACCGAACCGGAATTCAAGCCGAACTACCGCCGAACCCTGGAACGGCGGATTCGGGCGTGGCGAGCCCAAAACGGTGCGGAAAAAGAAGTCATGTTCCCGCAGACGAAGCGGCCTGCCGGCACTTTCTCCATTGCCGACTTCACCCACCTGAAGTCCGGGGAAGTCACCATCCGGGGAGAATCGCTCCGGCACAGGTACTTCCACTTTCGCCTCCCATGGTCGTGCTACCGATACGTCTCCGTGGTCATTAACGGCGAGTCCTTCACCGCCTTGGCCGAGGGAATTCAGGGTGCCTTCGCCGAACTGGACGGAGTCCCCCACGAGCTCCGAACCGACAGTCTCTCCGCTGCCTTCCGCAATCTGGCCCAGGACGTAGCGGAGGACTTGACCGAACGCTTCAAGGCCTTGTGCGAACACTACGGGATGAAACCGTTTCGCAACAACCGGGGCGTGGCCCACGAAAACGGCGCCATCGAAAGCGCCCACCGTCATCTCAAGGACCGGGTTCGAGGCGAGCTGGAACTCCGAGGATCCCGGGATTTCGAGTGCCTGGACGCCTACCGAACCTTCGTCGCGGAAATCGTCGCTCGTGAAAACGTCAGGGTGGCGAAGGACATCGAGACCGAACGGGGCCAGCTGAACCCGCTGCCGCCGTCGAATCCTTGCGACTGCGAAGAGGTCATGGTCACGGTGACCAGCACCGCCGGCTGCCGCATTCGAAAAGTTTACTACTCAGTGCCTTCGCGACTCATCGGCTACCGGCTCAAGGCTCGCATCTTCGATGACCGGATCGAACTCTTCCAGGGAGCGACGAGGATTGAAACCCTGCCTCGAGGACTTCGGACTCACCGTCCCAACATCATCGATTATCGGCACGTCATCCAGTCCCTGAAGCGCCAACCCATGGCTCTGGCACGTCTGACCTACCGCAATGATCTCTTTCCCCGAGCTGCCTATCGCCACTTCTTCGATCAAACGAAGGTATCCGTGAGCGAAAAACAAGCGTGCCGTCTGACCGTCGATTTTCTTGCCTTGGCCCACGAAAACGGCTGCGAAGCGGAAATCGCCGACGCCATCGAAGAATCGTTCCGGACCGGCTCCCTCCCCGATATCGAGTCCCTGAGAACTCGCTTTGCGTTCCAGGAGCCTTCCCTTCCTCGTCAAGACCACGCCGTGGGCAACCTCGGCCAGTACTCCAGTCTGCTCGACAACCGCCTCTCGCCATGACCATCCGCTCCACTCCGCCACAAGCCTTCGATCCCGACCGACTTTCTCTCATGCTCTCCGAGCTGCGATTGCCCTCCATCGAGGCCGAGTGGCGGATCCTGGCTCAACGCGCCGACCAGGAGGGTTGGTCGGGCGTCAAAATTTCTCTTCTCCCTCGCCGAACTCGAATTGACCGAAAGGGACAACCGCCGCATCGACCGACATACCCGGCAGGCCAAACTCCTCCCCGGCAAGAACCTCGAAGGCTTCGATTTCAGCCTCATCCCATCCCCGCCCCAAGCACGCGTTCAGGCCTTCGCCTCCGAAGACAGCTGAATCCGCAAGGGAGCCAACCTCCTCATCTTCGGCCCCCCCGGCGTCGGCAAGAGCCACCTCGCCTCCGCCATCGGCCTCTCCCTCGGGCGCCAGGGCCTCAAGGTGCTCTTCACCGGAACCTCCAGCCTCGTCCAGAAACTGCAGGTCGCCCAACGCCATCTCGATCTCGATGGACTGCTCGCGCGTCTCCATAAATTCCACCTCCTCATCCTTGACGATTTCGCCTACGTCAACCGTGACCGGGAAGAAAGCGCCGTCCTCTTCGAACTGATCTCCGATCGCTACGAACAACGCTCCATCCTCCTCACCGCCAATCTGCCCTTCGCCCAATGGGATCGAATCTTTCCCGACCAGGCCACCGCCGCCGCCGCGTTCGATCAAATCGTCCATCACGCCACCATCTTCGAGATCAACACCCAAAGCTACCGGTGCCGCACCGCTTGGGAACACCACCGGGCCGACGGCGCTGCCGAGCCGTCTCACAGCGCCAACCTTCCCGCCACAACCGACTCTTCACCAGCCACTCTCACGGCTCGGGAATCCCGATCCTCGACTCGACCGCGGTCTCGTTCCAGTCGCCACCGCTCAGTGAACCATCAGCCCACGAGAAAGAGAATCCGGATGCCTGCCGCCGAAGTTGCCGAACCAGCGGAGCAAGGTTCGACGGTTGACGCCCGACCTCGAAGGCCGCTCGCCCGGTCATCCTCCCCCATTCCGGCGCACTTTGGTCACAGGGCGCTAATGACGGCGGTGAGCCATTCCAGACGCGAGGTTGATCCCGAGAAATAACCCCCCTTCCTTTTCCCCAAGCAGTTGTTATTCACCACATTATTTCGCCTGAGACCTCAAGAAGCTAAAGACTGGAACGACCGCCTCAGAAGACAGAAGCTCCAGCACTGGATTGACACCCTATTCCAAGCTGACTAGTCGATTTTTCTTTTCCAAGCAGTTTTTATCGGAACCATTGTTACCTCCCGTGTCCGGGTAGTTCGCTCGCAACGTCACGGCGTCGGTCCCTTCTTGAACCGTCGCATCCCTTCGCAGGATGCTCGTCGCTACCCTTGACCTCCAGCAGATCGACTCTCTCTTTCCGCTTGACCGTCCCAACCCCGTCAGGCAGAATGCCCCCCGCGACCGATGCAATGACACTTGCGTCTCACGCCCCAAGTGTCGCATTGTAATTGTCGCGCTATACAAAAAGCCGCCGCTCCCGTTTTTTTCCGCCCGATCTTTCGCCACCCGAGAAGCCGCGGCGCTACGTTGATGACTGTCGGCGATATAGAGCCGAGGGATTTCGGCGAACCGTTCCTCGATGAACCGCAACTCCTCTTCTTCGGCGATCACCCAGGCGCTATGCCTCACGCCGTCTTCCGACGAGAAATCGACCTGCACCGTTCGGGAAACGACCGCCGAGAATTTCCGATCCAGTTCGGGATCGGCCGGATAGGTCAAAAACACCGCACCGGTTTGAGCCTCCAAGGACTCCATGTGACTCACCCAGTCGTCCTCTTTATCAGGCCGCGTGAATTCATGCTTTCGAATAGCCCCGCTTTCGTATTCCCGGCAACTCGACAGGGCGACCAGCCCAATCTGCTCGTGAGCGCCCATAATCTGGCAATAGAGATAGAAGCACGCCGGACAAGAGTTACGCCGCCAACGTGGACAAAGCCGTCAGCGCCCTGAAACCGCCGCACTGCCCCGTCGACGCCGCCACGTTACCGGCCATCGAACGATTTCCGACTCCGGGCGTCAGGACCATCGAGGAGTTGACGAAACCCCTATGGAACGTCCCTGCCCAGCGACAAATCAAATTGTTGTTCTATCGGGTAACCTCCCGCTTGGTGCTGTTGCTGTTGACCGGTGCCGACCGGCTCAACGAGGCCAAGTTGGCCGGAGTGCTCGGCACTGCCGAATACCGCCCCGCCGAAGCGAAAGAAATCCGGGAAACGCTCGGAGCCGATCCGTGCAGTCTGGGGGGCGTCGGAGTCGATCAGCTAGAGATTATCGCAGACCACTTGCTCAAGAACGGTCAGGGACTGACTACGGGAGCCAACGAAAACGACTGGCATGTCCAAAACGTCTGCATCGAACGCGATATCAAAGTGACTCGCTGGGAGGATTTGCGTACCGTCGGGGCCGGCGAACCCTGCCCCGTTACCGGTGCTCCTCTCGAAATGCGGCCGGTCATCGAGGTCGGCCATATTTTCAAACTGGGAACCAAATACAGCGAAAGCCTCAACGCGTTCATCCTAAACGGTCAGGGACAACAACAACCCGCCATCATGGGCTGTTACGGAATCGGCGTCACTCGAAACCCTCCAGGCGATCATCGAACAATACCATGACGATCAGGGAGTCCGGTGGCCGGTATCGGTCGCGCCGGGTACCGTCTGCATCACCGCCTTGGACGCTACGCCTCGATGCCCTAGTCTCGAACTGGCCGAAACTCTTTACCGGCAGTTGACGGAACGGCAGATCGAAACGATTCTCGACGATCGCGACGAACGTCCCGGCGTGAAATTCAACGATTCGGAATTGGTCGGCTTTCCCTTGAGCATCGCGGTCGGGCCGCGGGCATTGAAGCGGGATATTGTAGAATTCAAACCTCGGGACGGGGAATTGCGCGAAGTGAAACCGGAAGCCGTCCTGGAGACCGTCGAGTCCTGGATCGCCGATTGCCGAGGCGCCACGACTTGAATCGGGTAATTTCGATTCGATTCTCGCTCGAAAGGAACCCGCCGCTCACAGCCGTCGCGTTCAATGGCGCTTTGAACGCCGGTTCTGGAACAATGATTCCAAGGTCCGCTCAGGCCGATGCCCTCCGAACGATAGATGCGACTGCTGGGGAAATTGCCGTCCGCAGAGATTCCGACAATACCGTCCAACGAAAACCGTCGGGAAAACACCGACCGCGCCCGAAAACGGGAACGTCGCCGCTCGAGAACGAGATGATCGTTTGCGACGGCGGAGCAGAACAACGATTTTTTTCCGAAACGAGCGGTGGGAAGAGTTGATTTCTCGCTGACCGAACCTTATCATCGCAACGAAATGGCTATCCGTATCGAGGCTAACGACGGTCGTATGTCGATCATTTTGCCGACCGGCCGCAAGGGACTGAGCGATTCAGATTATTCCTGCCGTGGCCTTGATCATCCGGCTTGCCACGAGATTTGCTTGCCCCGTACGGATTGATCTCGACTCCGGAACGAAGCGATGAATATCGGCATAATTGTCATCCGAGAGTTACGAATGCTTTCCCGCCGGAGACTTCTGTATGGGATGCGGATGGTGTTTCTCGGATTGATATTTTTAACCTGGTTCCTACCGTTTATCAGCGCACTCGACGGGGAAGGCATCCTGATAACCGTTACGTTCGTGTCGATGGTTATATTCGGAATCGGAGCCAGCGTCACGACGTCTGATTCGATCAGCTCAGAGCGCCGGGAAAAAACTCTCGGGCTACTCATGCTAACGCCGTTACGACCGATTGCCGTGATGACGGGAAAACTGATCACCGGTATTTCGCAATACTTGCTGTGCCTTTTCGCCGTCACTCCGATTATCGCTCTTCCGCTATTGAGCGGAGGAGTTACCTGGGACGACGTGATGAAGTGCTGTCTCGCGATATGGACCATGACTTTTCTGGGATTGACGGTCGGTTTTTTCTGGACGACGATCTTCCAGGACTTAAAAACCTCTTCAACCGCCAGTTTTCTGACCATGTTGGGGCTTTATTTCTACCCGTTTATTTTCCTGCTGGCCAATTTATTTCCAGGCGTCCGCATCAACGATACGATCATTACCCTCGGGCCGCTTTTTACGTTAGCAACCTATTCCGTCGTAGACTTACTATCCGCAAAATACTTCGAGGCAGTCGCAACCATATTCGGAGCTGGGGCGACGTTGCTTTTGGCAGCTTATATCGCATTCCGAATCGTTTGGAAAAAAGAGACGAATCCACAGTCTATCGAACTCATAAAAAATCCCGGCGACAAACTCAACCGGTTAAGAATTAAACGGTCCGGAAAACTGCGATGGTACCAGTTTAGCTGGCAAGACAATCCCTATCGGGGTTGGGTCATGGCTAACGCTAAAAAACAACCGATCATCGAAGGCATCGCGAAACTAACTTGGGGTTGGATTATACTAATAAGTGGAATTTTATTACTGTTTAAAACGGGCATAGCTATGTGCTGTCTCGGGCTAGGTTTTTTGGAACTGTTGAATCGTTGGGCAGCTGCCATAGAAGCTCCTCGGCAAATAGTGCATGATCGAAAATCAGGGATGTTGGAATTGTTATTGGTATCACCTGTAAATGACAAATCCTTAATCTCCGGCTTATTATCAGAATTGAAAAAGCACCAAACTAGACGGTCGTTTTTGCTAGCCATCGGATATGCGTGTTTCCTTTCGGGGATCACGATCGGGATTCTCACAGAACCGTTTTCGGGGATCATGATCGGGAATCTCTTTGTACCGGTTGCAGTGGTTGCAAATCACACGGTTATCATACTTTTTTCGGTTTTTTCAATAGGAAACGTTCTATTGTCATTTAAAGAACTGCAAACGACCCAAACTTATGGGGTTTGGTTAGCCATGCGGCTATCCAAACATTTGGCTATTACTTGGCTATTATTTGCCATTAATTTTTTGATTCCACTATTCTTGCTCCCATTAAGTTTTTGGATTAATGGTTTAGTTTATATTACTTTTTTTTTAGGAGAAGCACCTGGCATAGATGTATCTGGCATAATAGGAATATTTTCTCTGATCACATGGTTACTAGTTTGGTTTCTTATCCGTTTTATCCTTGCTTGGTCGCTCGGCTATTACGCCTCCAAGCAATTTAGAGATATGCGGAAGACGATTTGCTAAAACTAATTGCCTACGTGAATTTCTCGGCATCGAACTAAACGATCGAAAACATCAATGATTCAAGACTCAAGTACGGCAAACCGCCCTAACTCAGGTCAAAATATTCGACAATAAGTTTACCGCGTAAAAACGGAGATACCGGAAATCCAATCAACGATTCGCAGGCAATTGATTCCGGTTTGACTAAAGGGTGTCAGATTATGATAAACACTACAAATAGAGCGCCGAACAACGGTAATATCACCATTGCTGATTACACTCCGACATTAAGAACCGAAACAAATACGCCGATAATCCAGAAAATTATCGATCATTTCAACTCGAATCCAATCGAGCAATTTTGGACCATTTAGAAAAGTCCGGGTTCATAAAAATATTAATGACTGCCGAAAACTCAATGTTTACCGTTTTGCACCGATCCACCTCAACCCCAAATTGAAGAGATGAGAATCGGCACCATATTGATAAGGGAACTACTGATGCTATCTCGCAGAGTTACCGGGTACTGGTTGCGAGCGGTATTCTTAGGGTTGATATTTCTAGCTTGGTTTATTCCATTTCTTATTATCCCCAACGATGGGGACCAAATTCTCATCACCGTGACCATCGTTTCAATGGTAATATTTGGACTTGGTTCCGGTTTATCGGTTTCCGATACCATCAGTTCCGAGCGAAGACTCAATACGCTCGGCTTATTAATGTTAACCCCGTTACGACCCTGCGAAATCTTATTCGGGAAACTAATTACAAAAGTAACACAGTTTTTGTTATGCCTGCTTGCCATTACACCGTTTCTCGCAATTCCGTTGTTAAGCGGAGGGGTAACTTGGGCGGATGTGCTAAGATGTTGTCTGGCAATATGGGCCATGACATTTTTAGGATTATCGGTGGGCCTATTTTGGTCAGTCGTATTTCGTGATCTAAAAAACACATCGACTGCTACTTCTATTACCCTCTTTGGGATTCATTTGATTCCATTTCTTACGTCGTTTATTTTTAAAGAAGTTTTTGAAGTACGCCTAATTTATGTGCGCCCTCATTCCGAATTGGGTGCTATTTTATTTCCATTAATTGGATTAATCGAAACTACGATTGGTTCCGCATTCGATTCTTCCCGTTATTTTAATTCGATCATAGTTTTAATCGGAACCGGAATTGGGTTTATCATGGCGGCTTATTTTTCGTTTCGACTTGACTGGCGGTGGGAAACAAACCCTCAGTCGGCAGCTTTAAATCCACAGTCAAATACACTCGGCGGTAAACCAGCAAAAATCAGATCGAATAAAAACAGACCATTATGTATCAACGACGCTGAAAATTCCTACCAAAATTTAATCGCTGTTTTTCACACGAAACAACTCTGGTTTCGAGGCATTATTTATCTAATCTTTATCTTTATGATGATATGTATTCTATCTTCGATTTTAGATGGTTTCGATCAATCTAATGATTTCATTTCGTTAGGAATTCTTTTTTTGTTGCTGTTGGAATTAGTAGTTCGTTGGACTGTTGCCGTGGAAACGCCCCATCAAATTGTGCATGATCGTAAAACAGGATTAATAGAACTTTTAATGGTTTCGCCACTGAGCGATAAATCAATTGTTTCCGGATTAATTAAAAATTTAAAACAGTTTCAATTTAACCGTTCATTGTTGTTGAGCATCAGATATTTAGCGTTTATATTGTCGATTGTCCTTAATCAAAATTATAGCCTATCCTGGTCAACGGATACTCCGATGGTACACTTCGTTTGTTTCATCGGCTCAGTTTTTTGGATTTATTTGGGATTACGATTAGAGTTGATAGGATCGAACGCTAAACGTTTTTTACTAATAATAATCGCCCAAACATCGTTATTGGGAGCATATTTCTTAATTTTAGTTAATTTTAATTTATCATCTAGTTCAATTTATTCCACATATTTTTATCATGGGACAATTATCTATCTTTTTTTGGCAGGAATTATATTTTTGTCCTTTTTTGGCCTGCGTTATGAACTAAAACCATTAAGATCAGTTAAATTTTTATTTCTAATGATTGGTCATCTGTTCTTCATTATAATTTTAGCATCTGATTTTTATTTTTATGATGATTATAAATATTCGTTCGGGAATATTATTATTTTACTTGCTTTCATTGGCGGATCGCTTTATATAACTTATTGTATTTTGCAATCAAATGGAAACCGGTTGCAACCTAATAGAATCGTGCTGTTGATGATAACGCACTTGTCCATTGCTGGTGGATTTTATTATTTAATGGCTACTGCGTTATTATTTAATGACCGCCAATCAACCGAGGGTTACTTTTGGTTGTCATGCGGAACAATTATATTGTTGTTTTGGGGATTTAGATCACGATCAAAACGTTGGCGGACAAATCGATTTAGATTATTTGCAATCGGTGGTTTGAGTATTTATTTCATTTGTTTGTTGCTTTTATTCGATTGGCGCTTCGTCCCTGAACAGTACGAATTTATAACTATTTCATTGTTTTTAGGAGGAAGTTTATTTTTGTCTTTTTATGAATTATCTTTAGTTCAATCATTGGGTCTGTATTTAGCCGTACGTAATTTAACGCATTTTAAAATTATATGGATTCTGTTTACCATTAATTTTATTTTCCCTTTATTTTTATTAATTCTTTTAATAACGAGCGCCTTTTTGATTGTAGATCACCTTCGTTTATGTTTATCTCGCATCGAACAAATTTATGTAATGACGGGACAAGTTATTATCTGGCATTTAGCACGCATCACCATAGCTTTGATATTAAACATAATTTCGACCAATCAATTACGTAAATTTCGACAGATCAATGTTTAACATTGTTGTTTTAATTAATCTCACCGCTGTTTTTTTATGCAGTCATTCAAAATGATTAATTTACCGCAATATTTAAACCCGTTTTCTTGATGGTGTGAATTAATCGAATCAGTAATCAACTCCATGCAAATCAACGCCGTATTAGTCAAAGAGTTTTTTTCGCAATCAAGAAACATCACGGGATACTGGTTGAGAACTGCTTCGATCGCGTTAGTATTTTTTATTTGGTATATTAACCATGCGGATGATCCTAACGACGGACAAGGAGCCCTAAAAGCAGTCACCTTCATTGCGGCGATTTATTTCGGACTCTTCGCTGGTATATCCTCGTCTCATGCTATTGCTTTAGAACTTCGCAACAACACTCTCGGCTTATTATTTTTGACTCGATTACGTTCTTCTGAAATATTATTAGGTAAAATCTTACCCCAAGGCATTCAATGTTTCATATGTCTTATTGCAATTATTCCAATTCTTTCCTTGACGTTGATTAACGGAGGCGTAACTCTAACAGATTTGCTGAGATGTTTGATAATTATTTGTTTTTCTATTTATATTGGATTATTAACCGGGATATATTGGGCAGTCGGGCGACCGAAACACAACAATTCAAAAGAAAAAAATACGTTTTTTTTAATATTTCCATTTTTGACGTTTCTGCTTTGGCTGCCATGTAACTACGCGATTGGCAATGAATTTCATCTTTTTGGGTATGCACAAACTCTTTTTATTTTATTTGCAATTACCTTTAACATGTTTACATTTAGTTACAAACGCTTTCTTTCGATTTGGAATCGTGAATTTAAATCGGAATTATCTCAGACATCTCAAATTAAAAGATTGCTTGCCAAACCACTTGAATCCAAAATTAACAAAACTTTAAAAACAGAAGAAATCAGATTATCCTATCGCCGATTACCCAACATTAAGGATAATGAAAATCCGCACCAAATTTTAATTAGTCTTTTTCATCCCAAACCCTTTTTTAATCAAGCTTTGATTTATTTTGGTTTATTCCTGGTTATTTTATATTCCTGCTTATCACTGTTTTTTGATACTCATTTAAATCGCCATCCAAATCTAAATTTTGCTTGTTTTTTTCTTGTTATTATGGAATTAGCCGTTCGCTTTAACGTCGCAATAGAAACTCCCCATCAAATGCTCTCCGATCGCAAATCGAGAATGATGGAATTGTTACTGATATCGCCTCTCTCTGTCTTATCGATAGTCGCCGGTATCCGTTCATTCCTGAAGCTACGACTTCATTATCGTTTCGTGTTACTGGGTATTGGATATGTTTGGGTGGCAGGGGTGTTTTTCGCTTTATACATTAGAGATGGATATATTTATTCCGATAAACTGATCGTTTGTCTGTGTTTATCCATAATGACTTTTTTTGTGTTTTATATTAAATTCTTTCCTATTCCAGTTCGTTCGACAATAAAACATTACTCATTTCTGTTCATTGGATATTTATCAATTCCAGTTTCATTATCGTTTATTATGATCAATTTTATTTTTATTTTTTCTAATTCAGATGGCGGGCGTAACACTTTTCATTTTTTTATTTATTCCGGATTTTTGATGTGTACATTTTTATGCTTTTTCCGAGGACTGAAAACCGAATATCTACGATTTCAAACGAAACGTTTTTTATTATTAATATTCATTTTTATATTAGTGTTCGGAATTATCTGTTATAATGTGCTAAGTATTATTTATTTCGGTAAGTTTGGCGAAATTACCTCTTGTTTTAACTTTTTCACTGGTGCGTTTTTATTGTTTTTTTGGGGATTTCGATACGAATTACAACAATGGCAAATAAAACGTTTCTTGATTCCTTCGGCCGTTTATTTTTTATTCCTGTCGGTATTTTTTATGATTATGTATGATCCTGTCTTCAATTATATCCTGAATAGTATTCTGCTTTGCCTTTGTTTTTTTATCGGAACGTACTATTTATCGTATTACGAATTATCCGCCATGCAATATTACGGTATTTGGCTGGCAACCGGAAAACACTCTCATTGGTTTATTTCCGTAAAGTTATTTTCGGCATTCTTTTTATTTCCAATTGTTACGTTTATTGCGGCTTCTTTAATTATTCAAGTGTGTTTGATTATATTTTATAATTCTTTTTTCATGGACAACATGATGGTTCACCTAGCCGGCTCCTTTTTGCTTTGGCATTACTTCCGTTCGGCATATTCTCGATTCGCTAACAACTTCGTCCATCTGCGATTATGTCAATTACGGTCTCTGTTAGATTAAGCGGTTTTGATAATATTTGTTAATTTGACATACCCGATAATTTCTACGATTAAGAACCGTCGGTTTGATTGGGATAACCGTTACCGGTTACCGTCAATAATACGTGTTAGTCATATGATTGGCATAATAAATCCGCTCTATTAAATTTCAACGCTACTTTATCGAATACCAATCGAACATCTCGGGGGTAAAACCTGCTTTGATTCACTCCCTAAATTGACCGGCTCTTGATTTCGGTTTGATTTTTGATTTATTGTAATTGATTAGCGGGTTTGAACGCCATTTTGAACTAAATGATCTGACGAAAAGGATGCATTCCCATGATCAAGGATTTCATATTTCGCTTTTGTCAGGAGATGAGTGATCTCATTCCATCCGACGTCCTTGGTTGATCGTCTTGCGGCTTCAGATCAAATATCCTCGACCAACAACGTTGGCTTTCGAGTGGCATTCGATTGCCGTTTCAGCAAAATTACGGGAATAATCCCAAGCTCCATGATTTCGGAAAACCAATGCTGAAAGCACGATAAGACCCGAGCCGGTATCAACCGAGGGTGATCGAACTGAGAACTAAAGCGCTGACGCCAACGTCTCCAAAACCGACTCCTTTTTCAGGCGAGAGGTAGCCGTGACGCTAGTGATGGCCGCCCGACTCTGAGCCCCTCTCTGATTTTTCGAGCACTGGGAAACCTTCCGAGCCTTGACGCCCGGTCGCAGAGCCCGTTCGGCTCGATTGTTGGTCGGTTCAAGCTTGGGATGGTCCAGAAATCGAAGCAACTGGCCCTTTTGATTCTGGAGCCACAAGCTATTCAGCATCTTTTTAAATCGCCTTCTCGTTGCAAAACGTCATCAAAAAATGGGGGGTTCCCCCGACTTTCCAACCGGTATCGTCCGTGTGAATGATATCCGCTTGAGCCAGTTCCGCCTTGATTTCCTGAGCCAGTTCGCCAAGTTTCCCTTGCTCCGCCGCCTTCAGAGCCTTCTGGGTGATCGCACTTTGGGTCACGGGGATCTGGAAATAATCGTTGAGCACCTTCTCCGTCTGGCGCAATGACATTCCCAAATCGTAATGCAAGGCCAACGCCAAAGCATAGACTCGGGAGCCAATCCGATGAGCCGTCGCTCCAAACTGATCCTTCGCTAATTCAGGATGCGTGCCCCAGACCTTGTGTCCGCATCCCGTGCACTCCGCAACCTCAATCGAAAAGTATTTGATTACTCGGCCAATGAGTCGGGGCAGATCAATCGTCGTCGCAGTTTCCGAGGCTTGTCGCTCAAGTTTCGCCCCGCACTTCGGACAGGCCTCGGTATCCAAGGAAGCCTGAAACTCTTGGATTTCATCCGGTTCTTGGGGCTCCGGCGCTGGTTTATGGCGAAACTTTCCTTGCCCAGGTTTGCGACCGGGCTTTTGGGGGTTATCTTTGCGTTTGCCCTTGGAAAAAGGGGTAGCCGAACGATGGTTTTCTCTCTCTGACGTTTCCAGTTGTTGCCGCCAATCCTGGTTTTCGCTTGTGTCCCATTTAGTGGTGTAGGAGTGGATTCCCGGAGGCCCCCAACGAAGGGAGCGTAGCGACCGTAGTTTGGGGCCTCCGGGAATCGAAAGATGTCGAGTGATCGGTCTCCTCCAGGGACTTTCGGCAGATTGGGATTATCGCCCAACCAAGGAAGAACTATTGGAGATGAACGATCCGAACCAACCGAAACCAGATCTCCCCGAGTTCGATGGCGATCCGAATCTGATCCGGGATATGATCCGCCAACAGGCGCAACAGATCATGGAAGAGGAAGTCGCCGCCTTGATCGGGGCGGCGTTAGGCGAAAATAATCCCGAACGCACCACGTGGCGCAACGGCTATCGAGCTCGAGCTTGGAAGACGCGGGCCGGTGAAGTGGAGTTGCAGATCCCCAAATTGCGCCACGGCAGTTACTTTCCCTCCTTTCTGACCCCGCGCCGGCTCTCGGAAGCCGCGTTGACTTCGGTCATTCAAGAAGCCTACGTGCAAGGGATCTCGACGCGCAACGTCGATCGCCTGGTGCAAGCCATGGGCTTGAGCGGTGTCAAGCGCAGCGAAGTTTCCCGCCAGTGCCAGGAACTCGATACTCGCGTGGGATCGTTCCTGGATCGACCGCTCGAAGGCCAGTGGCCGTTTCTTTGGTTGGACCGCTGGGCGTCAACGACCAAGGCCGACGCGAGGTGCTGGGACTCGAACTCGGCTGCAGCGAAGCGGAAACGTTCTGGACCGATTTCCTCCGGAAACTGCTGCGCCGTGGGCTTCGCGGCGTGCAATTGGTAATCTCCGATCACCATCAAGGGTTGGAGGCTGCCATTCAGCGCACGCTGGCCACTTCGTGGCAACGTTGCAAAGTGCACTTCTTGCGTAATCTCCTGGCTCACGTCCGCAAAGGCGAGCGAGCGGCGATCGGCAGCCAGGTTCGCACGGTTTTCGCCTTTCGGCAGCAGGTTTCGGCTCAACAACAATGGGGCAAGATCGCCGAGGAATTGAGGAGCCGGTTTCCCAAGGTCGCCCAACTGATGGACGAGGCCGAATCGGAAGTTCTCGCCTATCTTTCCTACCCCGAAAGCCTGCACCCCAAAATCTGCAGCACCAATCCGATCGAACGCTTGAACAAGGAAATCAAACGCCGCTCCCGAACCGTCGAAATCTTTCCCTGTGAGTCCGCCATCCTCCGCTTGGTCGGGGCCTTGTTGATGGAACAGAACGACGAATGGGCCGTGGCGCGAAGTTATCTGAACCTCGTGGATCTGGCTCGGGTTTGCGACGCCGACAAGACCGACCCGGAGCCGGATCGCCAGTGACCCGACCGTCGGCGAAACCGGTAATCGCTCTCAGATTCGACTTGCCGTCATCCCGGAGCGCGATCAGAGTCTCGGCGCTTAGTCAGAAAACCAAAATCTCCGAAACCACCCCGAGATGACGACCGACACCCTATCGGCTTGGCTAACCCAAGTCAAGCTGCCGACGTGCAATTTCCTTCGGGAACTGATGAGTTGCACGTTGAATTGGATCATGGAAGAGGAAGTGGCCACTCTCATCGGCGCCCGGCCTCATCAGCGCCGTTCCCAACGATCCAATCAACGCAACGGCTATCGGAAACGGGGCTGGCAAACCTGCGTCGGCTACCTCGAATTGCTGATTCCCAAGCTCCGGAAAGGCAGCTATTTTCCCCAGTTCCTGACCCGGCGCCGTCTCGTCGAAGAGACCTTGCTCGGCGTCGTTCGGGAGGCTTGGGTGCCGGGCGTTTCCACTCGAAGCATGAAGCGACTCGCCGAAGCGCTGGGCACGACGAACCTCTCTCGCAGCCAAGTGTCCCGAATCTGCCGGGAACTCGATCAACGGGTTCAAGAGTTTCGCCAACGCCCGATCGAGGGCGACTGGAGGTTTCTCTGGCTCGACGCCACCTATTTGAAAGTCCGCCTCGACGGACACGTCCGGTCAGTCGCCGTCTTGATCGCTCTGGGAGTCGATTCGGAAGGACGCCGCGAGGTGTTGGGGTTGGAGGTCGTTTCCAGCGAATCCCAGAAAAGCTGGTCCGAGTTCCTCCGATCATTGCAGCACCGAGGTTTGAAACCAGTCCGGCTGATCATCTCCGACGAACACGAAGGCCTCAAGGCCGCGATCGCGGCGGTGATGCCTTCGCGGCGACAACGTTGCCGCGTGCATTTCATGCGGAATTTGCTGGCGCATGTCCCCCGGAGCGATCAAGCCCGAGTCGCCGAACTGATCCGATCCGCGTTCCGAACGGACGAGCCCGAAACCGCTCGGGAACCGTCCGGAATCCCGGCGAATCCCCCCCCTCCGAGGCGAATCAACCGAGCGAATCCCCGTGTCGTTGGCTACAGGTGGCCGATCAATTGGCAGCTCAATATCCCCAAATCTCGGAAATGATGATCCAAGCCCAAAACGAGGTCTTGGCGTATCAGCAGTTTCCCCTCGCCTGGCAGAACCAACTTCACAGCACCAATCCAATCGAACGACTTAACCGGGAAATCAAACGGCGCACGGATACCGTAGGCGTCTTTCCTGACGTCAACTCGATCCTTCGCCTCGTGGGCACTCTGCTCCTGCAGCAAAACCGCCAGTGGCAGAACGAGAAACACTACTTGGATCCCGGAGCGATCCGACCAATCGTCGCCGGCGCTTGATCGTCCGCCACAGGCGGAGGGTTAGCCCTCGTCAATCGGAAGGTCGCCGAGATGGCCCCGCACTCTCGGATTCCTTTCCTTGGGAGGCGTGTTTCCAGGTGCTTTTTTTTCCAAGTAGTTTTTTTCAAGTAGCGTCAAGGGACGCGTGGCGGAATTGACCACCGCCACGCACCGAAGTGTCTCCTCTCGGGCATGATGCGATCCGGAATTGGTTTGTCCCGCCAGATCGTAGGCGACGAGCCCCGGAATAGCTCTCCTGATCTCTTCCGAGTCCCTTGCTTGACTCATCCCAGGAAACGAGTGCTACGGCCGCAGGTCGTCATGCGTGACCCCCGCAAAACATATTTCGGTCCACCGAAAAAAAGTCTTGTCCCTGGTCCAGATTTCGACATCATGCCCCGAAATCCCGACACGAGTCGGGGTGGTAATCGTGGTGATCCAGCTTCTGCCGAGAAGCCCGAACCAAGCTGCTCTTCCGAAGGGTTAGTTACACCACTACTTGGGACTCAATCTGGTTTTCTTGTTTCAATTGGTCGGCAATCTCGAAATCTGCCGAGAGCGATGCGGGATCAGTTTGGCAACCACAGGAGCCGATCTGTTGTTGCAAATCTCGGATCAATTGCCGCAATTTCCGATTAACGTTCCGGAATTTCTGATTCTGTTGCTGCAATTTCTGAGTTTCCGCTTCCAGCGTCTCCACGCGATGCATCGCAAGCTCAAGAGCCTTAACCAATTCCGCTGGATCCGCTTCGTGCAGTCGATGAGGATCAATCCCCGGCATGTTGCCTATTATAGCCTCATTTAAAAAAGTCAAGTCGAACCTCGAAATTCCTTGAAAAAACCCCATTTTAACCCGCTAATCAATTACTGATTTATCATCGCTTCGGACCAATGATCCGTTATGTTGTAATTCAAATTCATTTAAGCCAAATGTCCCGGATTATTTTTGGCTGCAACAGGAGTAAGACTTGGTTAGTAATCCGGTAGTCGATAACCGAGTTGAAGCGGCAATGATTGGTATGGGTTCCAACGGTGGAAACGGGCAACCGGAAGCCAACGACCGTTTTCCGGGAACGGGCGGTCATCATTCGGAATAGGCTACCGTTGGATCGCACCATGGTGCGGGTAATTTCGACTCTGGTGACTTCTACTGCGCATCGCCGACATGACAACGTCAGACCAAAGACATCATCGCTTCTTAAAATCAAACTGCTTGGAAAAAAGTTCCTTGAATCGCGTCTTCGAAGATCTGAAACACCCAGATAACGACCCAACACGATCTAAGAAATAGTGGGTCAAAACGACCAATTCTCACCAATGTAATCCGGGAAACAACAACCCCTCAACAATCCCATGACCGGCGGTCCTTGGGACTTTCGTAAATCCCCGGAAGGCAGTTTTCACAGCAATTCCCACTAAAGTCAGGCCAGATAGTAATTGCATGAAATTTATTTATAAATATGTTAAATAGTGTCTGCCCGAAAACCCCAAACTCGTTGAATACTGGGCAGAATCGTGCAAATTGGCTTGCGATCAATCTTTGCAAAAGTAATGTCATAATTGATCAGGAATTTATTAATCCGAAAAATGAAAAATATTTGTAACTGCCTAGATACCTGATCCGTAATTGATTAGCGGGTAAAAATGGGGTTTTTTCAAGGAATTTCGAGGTTCGACTTGACTTTTTTTTTAATGAGGCTATAATAGGCAACATGCCGGGGATTGATCCTCATCGACTGCACGAAGCGGATCCAGCGGAATTGGTTAAGGCTCTTGAGCTTGCGATGCAGCGCGTGGAGACGCTGGAAGCGGAAAATCAGAAACTGCAGCAACAGAATCAGAAATTACGGAACGTTATTCGGAAATTGCGGCAATTGATCCGAGATTTGCAACAACAGATCGGCTCCTGTGGTTGCCAAACTGATCCCGCATCGCTCTCGGCAGATTTCGAGATTGCCGACCAATTGAAACAAGAAAACCAGGATTTGCGGCAACAACTGGAATCGTCGGAGAGAGAAAACCATCGTTCGGCTACCCCTTTTTCCAAGGGCAAACGCAAAGAAAACCCCCAAAAGCCCGGTCGCAAACCGGGGCAAGGAAAGTTTCGCCATAAACCAGCGCCGGAGCCCCGAGAACCTGATGAAATCCAAGAGTTTCAGGCTTCCCTGGATACCGAGGCCTGTCCGAAGTGCGGGGCGAAACTTGAGCGACAAGCCTCGGAAACCGCGACGACGATTGATCTGCCCCGACTCATTGGCCGAGTGATCAAATACTTTTCGATTGAGGTCGCGGAGTGCACGGGATGCGGACACAAGGTCCGGGCACGCATCCTGAATTAGCGAAGGATCAGTTTGGAGCGACGGCTCATCGGATTGGCTCCCGAGTCTATGCTTTGGCCTTGGCCTTGCATTACGATTCGGGAATGTCATTACGCCAGGCGGAGAAGGTGCTCAACGATTATCTCCAGATCCCCGTGACCCAAAGTGCGATCACCCAGAAGGCTCTGAAGGCGGCGGAGCAAGGGAAACTTGGCGAACTGGCTCAGGAAATCAAGGCGGAACTGGCTCAAGCGGATATCATTCACACGGACGATACCGGTTGGAAAGTCGGGGGAACCCCCCATTTTTTGATGACGTTTTGCAACGAGAAGGCGATTTATTATCAAATTGAACGGCATCATCGTGCGGCCGAGGTGGCCCAAGTGATCGATCCTTCGTTTCGGGGAATCGTGGTCGTTGACGGTTTTACGAGTTACCAACATCAGAGCTTTGATTCCGTGCCCCAGCAAAGATGCCTGGCTCACCGGCAACGAAATTTGACCGATTTGGCCGACCGGAAAGCTGGCAAAGGGAAGTGGTTCGCCAATTATACGAAAGATGTCTTTCGACAAGCCATGGAATTGAGGGAGTTGAATCTCGCAGGCCATGGGACCGCGAGGGAATTTCAGACGGCAGTGATCGACTTGAAACAAAAGCTCGATCATCATCTGAGACCACGATCCTTGAGTGATCCGGATAATCAAAAGATGCTGAATAGCTTGTGGCTCCAGAATCAAAAGGGCCAGTTGCTTCGATTTCTGGACCATCCGAAGCTTGAACCGACCAACAATCGAGCCGAACGGGCTCTGCGACCGGGCGTCAAGGCTCGGAAGGTTTCCCAGTGCTCGAAAAATCAGAGAGGGGCTCAGAGTCGGGCGGCCATCACTAGCGTCACGGCTACCTCTCGCCTGAAAAAGGAGTCGGTTTTGGAGACGTTGGCGTCAGCGCTTTAGTTCTCAGTTCGATCACCCTCGGTTGATACCGGCTCGGGTCTTATCGTGCTTTCAGCATTGGTTTTCCGAAATCATGGAGCTTGGGATTATTCCCGTAATTTTGCTGGAACGGCAATCGAATGCCACTCGAAAGCCAACGTTGTTGGTCGAGGATATTTGATCTGAAGCCGCAAGACGATCAACCAAGGACGTCGGATGGAATGAGATCACTCATCTCCTGACAAAAGCGAAATATGAAATCCTTGATCATGGGAATGCATCCTTTTCGTCAGATCGTTTAGTTCAAAATGGCGTTCAAACCCGCTAATCAATTACGACAAATCGCAACTGCTTATGATAATTAGCAAGGGTTAGCAAAAGATCGTAATTGCATCTTAAACTGTGTTTGATGAGAGCCAGAACTAGAATCGTCCAAGCACTCATGCCTGGACGACCGAATCCTTGGTCGCCGAACTGTTGAAAATGATTTTCCAGCAGTTGCTGTATCTGGAGCCATAATGATTCGTTACCATAAACACTCTGTAGCCCAATCAAGATTCGAACGACGCCATCACGTTGCGTGGGGTCGAACTTAATTTCCTCGAAGGGTACGGGTTGAAATGCGGGTTGAGTGGTTCTGAAGATTCTCATGTTAGAAATCGAAGATCAGTCTCAAAGATGCTGACGATTGGTCTCAAAGACGCTGAAAGTCCATTTTTCAGGTAAAAATCAAAGTTCCGACTCGAATGTTAGACAAATAAATCGAACAAAATGTTACAAAAAAAACCGCTTAAAATGCAGGATTTATTGAAAAATCGTCCCTTTTGGACCAGACACTAGTTAGTGTCTAGTCCAAAAGTCAAAATCCATAGTTGATTTCTTTAAAAACTAAAAAAATAATTTCAAATTAGATCGAAATAAGTGGTTAAATCGACATATTTATCTTAAAACGATTTTTTTTTGATCTTTTACAGAATTCAAGACGCACCTCTCCCATTCTTGACATTGATTTGGCGATTTAGTTAAGCCGCTTTCGGACGAACCAATGGCTTGGAGAGACGCTGCAGCTCCTTGTTTCGAACGAGGCTGCCAAGGCGACAACAATTGGCACAGAGAACGGCTAGAGCTACGGTGCGTTTGAATCCGTCTGAGCCGTAGGAGTAGACTCGATTGAGGCCTCGGTGTTCCAAATGGTTGATGGCTGATTCGACAGCGGGATGTTGCTTCCGGGCGATTTTGAAAGCCTCGGTAGTCTCGCGTTCTTGCTCCTTTTTGGTAAGTTTCCCTTTTTTGGGCAAGGTTACTTCTGGAACCATCTCCCGGAGTTTCTCCTGATTAGGTGGATTATGAAACCCTTTGTCGAAACTGCAACTGAACAAGTCTGGAAATAGTTTTTTGGTCTCCTCGAGGATCGGGATGGCCACGTGCACATCCTCTTCTTGCCACATGACCCGATAAGTCAAAACAAATTGGTGTTGATCTTCCACGATGCAAACGGGCACCCCGAGTTCTACCGGTTTGCCTGCCTTTCCTTTCTGGATCCACCGCGTATGAGGTTCGAATACGGAATAGATCTTTTCGTCCGCCGGAATGGTTTCTCCTTGTAGAATTCGCCGATCCGCTTGACGCGACAAGAGACGACCGAATTTCAAAAAACCTTGGATTTGCTGGTGTTTTTTCGCCTTGATCTTCTTTTTCTCCCTCAGCCGATCCCACGACGCACTGGCTCGCTCCAGGATTTGGTCGCAGGCCTTCAGATAAGCCTGGACCTGGTCGAGACGGCGGTTCGCCAGCTGAGCGGTGCGAACGGAAAAAAACAATTTCCGAATCTTCTTCAGCCAATGGTGACTTTGCCTCCACCCCTTCAGGTTCCGTTTTTTGCATTCACGAATCAGAGTTCGAATGCAATCATAGAGCAAATTGAGATCGGTGGGATAATGGACATCCGTTTCCACCACGAACGAATCGCAACGCGTTTTGAGTTGGTCTCCTTCTTGATGCCCCGCAACCTGCTGACCATGCTTGACGATCAGCAAGTTGATTTCCTCAATCAATTCGGGAGTCAAGAGATTGACGTTTTGAATCACGGTGGTTCGTTTATATTCTCCCCCCGGTTCGAAATCACCATGGCCTAAGACAAATCGCAACTGCTTATGATAATTAGCGAGGGTTAGCAAAAGATCGTAATTGCATCTTAAACTGTGTTTGATGAGAGCCAGAACTAGAATCGTCCAAGCACTCATGCCTGGACGACCGAATCCTTGGTCGCCGAACTGTTGAAAATGATTTTCCAGCAGCTGCTGTATCTGGAGCCATAATGATTCGTTACCATAAACACTCTGTAGCCCAATCAAGATTCGAACGACGCCATCACGTTGCGTGGGGTCGAACTTAATTTCCTCGAAGGGTACTGGTTGAAATGCGGGTTGAGTGGTTCTGAAGATTCTCATGTTAGAAATCGAAGATTAGTCTCAAAGACGCTGACGATTGGTCTCAAGGACGCTGAAAGTCCATTTTTCAGGTAAAAATCAAAGTTCCGACTCGAATGTTAGACAAATAAATCGAACAAAATGTTACAAAAAAACCGCTTGAAATGCAGGATTTATTGAAAATTGTCCCTTTTGGACCAGACACTAGTTAAGCGGTGTGCCGTCGTCTCGGATGAAAGTTTCTCGGTTCCGTAAGGAGCGTGCGGCCTTGTACACGTCGGGTGTTACGATCTGATCGAGGAGTCGCTTGAACTCGTTGTCGGATAAATTGACACGATTCAAAGCTTCGAACTTTTTCCTGAAGTTCGTTTCAAGCGTTGCTCGATCACGAATTTCGCGACGATGTTCGTATTTGAGTTCCAGTAGCTTAGTGACAAGAGACTCTTCAAGATCACTTTCAGTTTTAGTCATCGCTGTCGCGGGGATTCACTATTTTCAGCGACTACCGAAAGAATTCAACCGTCCGGGGTTAAATTCCGAACGCGACTCGAGGTTGGTTTTCGCACTACGGAGGAAGGATACGATCTGGTTGTGGCCGAATTGGTCCATCGTTCTGGCTTCGTGGTCGTGGTTGATTGGTTATCAGCGTGATCTGTCCTCAATTGTAAATCGCCTATGTACCAGATTGATCAATTTGGGACAAGGGTGATTCCATAAGTTCGTGATGCCGGTTCAATCCCGGCGAAATTAGGCGATCTTCAATTTGATGTCCAGTTTTTCGAATGAACTAGGGGGAGTGTTGATCTCTTTTCGGTTCGCTTTTCCCCGGATATGCCGGATCAAACGCTGCGTGACGATTGCGGAATCGTCGCCTCTAGTCGAGCGATTTATTCGGTTGCTTAGGAGATTATCGTGCTTCCGTTCCTCTCGTCCGCTCCCGAACAGAATCCGGCAAATCACACTGAACTCAGGGTAGGGTAACCGAGAATTGGATCCGACGATTTCTCTCCCATCCCGATTTCGCGTTGGTTTTTGCGTCGAACTTGCTATCGTGATCCGACCATGCAGCAGCTATCGATACTCGTGAACGTCGTCATCATCTTTTGTGATGATTTGGGATGGGGAGATCTGGGCAGGTTCGGTAATCCGGTCATCAATACGCCCCATCTGGACCGGATGGCCGACGAAGGTCAGCGGTGGACTCAGTTTTATGTCGCCGCCCCCGTATGCACTCCGAGCCGAGCCGCCCTGTTGACCGGGCGCTATCCGATTCGCAACGGAATGACTTCCGCCCGGCGAGTGGTCTTGTTTCCCAATTCCGGAGGCGGTCTTCCCGACGGCGAAGTGACGCTGGCAGAGATGCTGAAGCAGAAACGGTATGCCACCGGTTGCTTCGGGAAATGGCATCTCGGGCATCTGCCGCAGTTTTTGCCGACCGCCCAGGGATTCGACACCTATTACGGAATTCCTTATTCCAACGACATGGATTTCGTCAAAGGCTCGCCCAGTTACGGGAGCGAAGCCCGGAAGGATCCCGATTATTTTCCGTCTTCCAGCCACTACGACGTGCCGTTGATGCGAGACGAAATTATCGTCGAAAAACCTGCCGACCAGCGGACGATCACCCGCCGTTACACGGAAAAAGCCCTGGAGTTCATCAAGGAGAATCGGGATCGTCCGTTCTTCGTCTATCTGGCCCATTCCATGCCCCATATCCCGTTGTTCGTTTCCGAACCGTTCCGGGGACGAAGCACCCGCGGTCTCTACGGAGACGTGATCGAGGAAATCGATTGGAGCGTCGGACAGGTTATGGACACGTTAGAGGAATTGGATTTGACCGAAAGAACGCTGGTAGTGTTCAGTTCGGACAACGGCCCCTGGTTGGCTTTTCATACGCATGGGGGAACGGCGGGACCGTTGCGAGCAGGGAAAGGAACTGCGTTCGAAGGGGGACAAAGGGTTCCTACCATTTTTCGTTGGCCCGGCATGATCAAGGCGAATAGCGTCGTTTCGGAAATGGGTTCTACCTTGGACGTGATGGCGACGGTGGCTCAAATCACCGGCACCAAAATGCCCACGGACCGCAAGATGGATTCTCTCGATTTGAGCCCGGCTCTGTTCGGAAACGGAGAGAGTCCGAGGACCGACATGGCCTACTGGACCAGGGCGGAGTTGCACGCTTATCGGGAAGGCCCTTGGAAATTGCACGTCAAACAACGGCAGCCGGTCAACTACGGACGGGTCGTCGAATTGGACGCTCCCGAATTATATCACGTGGAAAAGGATATTTCGGAAGCGTACAATGTCGCTCAGAGGCATCCCGATATCGTGCAGCGATTACTCGGCGCCATGGAGCGGCATCGCAACGATATCGATCCGGTTACCGATCAACTGGCCGTTCCGATGGCTTCGACGCCCTGAATCAAGCGGAACATTCGAATTAATCGGGGAAACGACTTGTCAGACGTTCCGATCGGTTCTAGGGTGGCATCCGGTCTTGGCGCACCCGTAGCTCAATTGGATTAGAGCATCTGACTACGGATCAGAAGGTTGGGCGTTCGAATCGCTCCGGGTGTACCACCCCCATTGCGCCGGTCTTTGACCGGTCGCCCCTTCTTGGTCCTTCAGGCGGCGAGCCGTTCGAATTCTTGCGCTAAATCGAAGTCCTTCGTGGTAAGTCCCCCCTGATCGTGCGTGGTCAGTAACAGGCGAACTTTGTTCCAGCGAATGTCGATATCGGGATGGTGCCAGGCGGCTTCCGCCGCTTCCGCGATGCGATCGACGAATCGAATCGCTTCCGGAAAATCCTTGAACTCGTATTCGCGAACGATGCTTTTGCCGTCGATTCGCCAAGCGGGCAGGGACTCGATTCGTTGTCGAATTGCTGATTCTGAGAGCAGGGCCATGGTTAACGGGCGTTGCGGCGGTTTCCGTGCGATATTTCGCCGATTGATTTCAAGTCACTCTTCCAGCGAAACGTCGAGGTGTTCGCGGGTGATCCATCCGCCTCCCAGAACGAGATCGTCCTGGTAGAACACGCAAGCTTGTCCCGGCGTAATGGCTCGTTGCGGTTGATGCAGCCGGACCATCGCCCGCCCGGCATCAACGGGCGAAACGGTGGCTTCAATCCCGCGATGATTATGCCGGATCTTAGCCGTCGCCCGGAATTTCCCGGCCGGAGGCTCGAACGGAATCCAATTGGAGTGTTCGATATAGAAGACCGTCTGTTCCAAACGGTCGGCCGGCCCGACGACGACCCGGTTCAGGGTCGGATCGAGTTTCAGGACATAGAGCGGGTAGGGCATCGAAACGCCCAGTCCCTTGCGTTGTCCGATGGTGAAGAATTCGATACCGTCGTGATACCCCAGCACCGTTCCTTGCTGATCGACGATTTCTCCTCGATGAGGTTCGACCATTCGCGTCTTGGTCAGGAAGGACTGGTAATCGTCGTCGGGAACGAAACAGATTTCCATGCTTTCTTCTTTGTCGGCTGTGCGCAACTGGCGTTGCCGGGCGACTACCCGGCTATCGTTTTTGGAGAGTTCCCCCAACGGCATGACTGCCTTGGCCAATTGGTCCTGTCGCAACGAAAACAGGAAGTAGCTTTGGTCTTTGTCCCGATCTCGGCCCCGCTTGAGAAGGATCCGGTTTCCGGTTTCGGCCGGTTCGATCCGGGCGTAATGACCGGTGGCGATTTTGCTGGCTCCCAGCATTTCCGCTCGTCGGACCAGCGAGCCGAACTTGAGTTTTTCGTTGCAGACGATACAGGGATTGGGCGTTCGTCCGGCCTGGTATTCGGCGGCGAAATAGTTGATTACCTCCTGTTGGAACTGATCGGCTTCGTCGATCAAGTAGTAGGGGATGCCGAGATGGTGGGATACGCTTCGAGCGTCCATCACGGCTTGCGGGCCGCAGCACTTGTCTTCGGCCCGGGACATGCAGTCTTGCGGCCACAATTTGAGCGTGATCCCGATGACCTCGTAGCCCTGTTCGATTAACAAGGCTGCCGCGGCGGACGAATCCACGCCTCCGCTCATGCCGATGACAACCCTTTCCTTTGCCCTTCCGCTCACCGGTTTGATGGTAAGTCGAGATTCGCCGCCTGTAAAGCCGCCCTATCGGGAGTATTGCAGGAAAGGGCGTCGGGGCGGCTCCGGTCTGCCGAGGGCGCGATAGGCGTTGCGAAAATGCAGCTTGGCCACTCTGCCCAACTCCGGTTCGCCATGGACGCGAACGAACTCGATGCCCGCGGTGTCGACTGCTTTCGAACCGCCCTTGGGTAATTCCCGGTCGAACTGCCGTTCCAATTGTCGCAGCCGGTTGACGAATTCATGACGAGCTAGAATGGAAGCGGCGGCCACAGCGAAATCGCTTTCGGCCCGGTGCCTTTGCTTTAATTCGATTTTCCTGCCCGAGGTCATTAGCGCGTCGTCGATGACTTTTTTGGTGTTGGCGAATTGGTCGCAGACGGCCAGCGTCGGCGGGGGAGTCATGTTGTGGATCCGGCCCAGGAGGTTTTCGATGACCCGAGCGTGCCCCCACGCCAGAATGCGATTGATCGAATTCAGCTTGCGGTACATGCGGTTGTAGGCTTCGTTGCCGATGACGACCGTATCGTAGACGCAACCTGGAGTGCCGATGATCTCCTTGGCTAACGCGGTGATTTTCGGTGCCGATTTGAAATGCTTCGAATCTTTGACGCCAAGAGTCTCGAAGCGGCCCACAATCGATTCGTTGACGTAAACGCCGGCAATGCAGAGGGGCCCGAAAAAATCTCCTTTGCCGCTTTCGTCGACCCCGAGCCGGGGGAGCAGGCGGTCGGGGTCCGATAGGCTTTCATAACCCAGTTCCGCTTTACGGATGATCTCGGTTTCCAATACGAAACGAACGAAATCTTCCGTTCCCTTGCCTTGAACCAACAGCTTGCCGTTTTGGTACAGCGTAAGATTGGCCGTTTCCAGACGCGTCGAGAATTCGGCGTGCGGCAAAGAACGAAAGGTACAACCCTTTTGCTCGAGAACGCTTCTTAATTTACGTTGCTGATCGGCATCGAGACGGCGGGTGTAGGTGGAGAGCGGCTGGCGTTCGGTCATGTCAATCCGGAAATCATTGTGTCGCAGCTATCGAACATCGTCAAAGAACTATTGGATTGGTACGGTCGGCAAGCTCGTGACTTGCCTTGGCGCCGCGTTACGGCCCCCTACGGCGTTTGGGTGGCGGAAATCATGTTGCAACAAACCGGAGTCAAAACGGTCGTTCCGTATTGGGAAAGGTGGATGAGAGAGCTCCCGACGATCGCCTTGGTGGCCCGAGCGGAACCAGACCGGTTGCTCAAGTTGTGGGAAGGATTGGGATATTACCACCGGGTTCGGCGCCTCCAGGAAGCGGCGCAGGCGATCCAACGTCGGCACGAGGGAGAGTTTCCTGAAAAGTTCGAAGATATCCTGAACTTGCCGGGTGTCGGCCGCTATACGGCCGGAGCCGTCGCCAGCATCGCATTCGGGCAGGCCAGACCGGTATTGGACGGCAACGTCGTTCGCGTATTGAGCCGGCTTTATGAAGTGACCGGTAGCGTCGGCCGCGCTTCCGTCCGGCGACGACTCTGGGAATACGCCCGGAAACTCGTGGAGCAAGCCGCCGGGACCTCGGCGGTCACGTCGAATCCTTGCGGAGATTTAAATCAGGCGCTCATCGAATTGGGAGCCAGCGTTTGCCGTCCGCGTTCTCCGGGTTGCGAACGATGCCCGGTTAGCCGGTTTTGCCGGGCAAAAGACAAAGGATCGATTCTCGAATTGCCTGATTTGGGGAAGAAGGCGGCGATCGTCGCTTGCCGCGAAATAGTACTGGTCGTCAGCCGGGGAGAAGACTATCTGGTCCGGCAGCGGCGTGCCGGACAAATCAACGGCCTGCTCTGGGAGTTTCCTAATTGCCGGACCGACGAATCCGATCCGGAAGGTTGGGCGTGGCTGCAACGTAACTGGGGCTTGAATCCGAAGACCTTGGAGTTCGTGGGAGAGATAAAGCATGCCATTACCGTCAATCGAATTTCCTTGCTGGTTTACCGCTGCCGTCTGGAACAGGATATTTCCTTGCCCGACGATTCTTGCCGCTGGGTGGCCAGGAGCGAGTTGAAGCGATTGGCCTTTACCGGAGCCAATCGGAAGATCCTGCGGCGGTTGGACGATGAATAATCAGCGGTGTTTTTTCGTCAAAGCTCAAATTGAATTGACCGGTCGATTGGTTGGGGGTATTGGGGAAGGAGACGGTCCGTTCCAGCGATTCCTATGTCGGCTTTTCGTTTTTGGTATCTCCTCACGAAGAATCTCGCGCCTTTTTACATTCTGATCGTCTTGTTGATGCTTACCGATTATCTGCCTCCCGCTTACGAATGGTGGTTGCTAAATCATACGCCGGCCGGCCGGGCGATCGTGGAAAAGACTCCTCGAAACCGGGAGGAAGCCTTGCTGATTCAGGAGCGGGTGCAGGCCGAATTGAGTCAGTCGTTACGTGCTACGGTGGTCGTCGGCGAGATCGGGAGCGGGGTCATCGTTTCCCCCAAAGGCTTGATCTTGACGGCGGGGCACGTGTTGCAACGGTTACAGGACGATTCGGCGACGAGGCGCGGCATCAAGATTGACGTTCGGCTGTGGAACGGGAAGATCGTAACCGGAGTCATCGAGGATATTCACCCTCATCATGATATCGGGGTCGCCAGAATCGTTTCTCCGGGAGAATGGCCTTTCGCGCCGTTGGCGCCTGAAAACAGCGTGCAAAGAGGCGATTGGAGTTTCGCTTTAGGGCATCCCAGAGGCTACGAACCGGGCCGAGGCGCCGTGCTTCGGGTAGGCCGAATCATTATCGGCCGGGAATCGCTGCTTAGAACCGACTGTCAGTTGTCCTCCGGCGATTCCGGCGGTCCGCTGTTCGATCTAAGCGGTCGAATCGTCGGCATACATACTTTCATCTCTGAAGATATCACTTCGAATTATCATATTCCCGCCGACTTATGCCGGCGGATTTGGCCTTCGCTTCAAGAGCCGCGATTAACCGGTTCGGCCGGCTTATTGAGCTTGCCGGAGCCGATCGGATTCCGGGGAGCGAATCAATCCCGCTGGCCAGTTGAACACCGCGAGTTTTCGCTCGCTCGGCGTTCGGTTCGATTCGATGGGGCGGAACGAATATCCGATTTCTGATCGTTGCGGCCCCGAGATATGGACAATTTGACACCCGGCAAATCGAATTGGTTTTTCGGCGGTCTGGAAGAAGTGCTGCCGGATAAAACGTGGGCTAGGATCCATCGGTATTCGTTCTATTTGTGCGTGGTGATGTGTTTGGCGGTGGTAGTCATCAAGGCTTACATGCAATATTCGCTGGGGCAACAATTGATGGAACGGTATCGAGCTAACGGGTGGCAAACCTTGACGGCTTTTACCTCCAGCGAAGTCGTTGACGAGCCGGCGATCTGGGAAGTTCTATCCGGGGCCGAACCGGTGGCCCTGGCTACCGAAGTCGATTCTGCCGGATTCGCCGTGACTAAATTGAGCGAGTTGCCGGATGCCGAATCGGTCACGGTACGATCGCCCGCCGGGGAAGCGAGGCCGGCCCGGATCGCCGGCCAAGACCGCGCTTTGGATCTAGCCTTGTTGAGAGTATCCGGTTGGAGCGGGGAGCTTTCGTATCGGGTGCCGGTCGATTCCGTGGCCTTGGGCGATTGGGTTCTTTCGCCGGGGCAGGAAAATCGGGACTGGCTGGGGGTAGTGAGCGCCGTTACCCGGGAGATCAAGGCCAAGGCGGCTTTGGGGGTGTTAATGCATAATTATCCCAGTTTCAACGGGGCCAGAATCACTCAAATCGTTCCGGATTCACCGGCCTTTCACGGGGGCTTGCTGGCCGGCGATACAGTGATCGGCGTCGACGAACGCCGGATTAAAAACGCGGGGCAGTTGGTCGATTACATTAACGAATGTCGTCCGGAAAAACAGATCGTCTTGAACGTTTTTCGGGACAACGAACGGTTGAGTATTCCGATCCGGTTGGGATTCGATACGATTTTTCAACGACGGCTTTCCGAGCGGTTTACCGGCGGCGCTTCGGAACGGCAAAACGGATTCACGAAGGTCATTCAGCATACCGTTCCGTTAGCTCCCTCGGCGATGGGCGGTCCGTTGTTCAATGCTCAGGGCGAAATCGTCGGAGTTAATATCGCCCGGGTAGACCGGGTGACCACCTACGCTCTCCCTTGGTATTTGATCGAGGCTTCCGTCGCCCGGATGAAATTGGATTCCATCGAGGCCCCATGATTCCCGAGAGACGCATGGGTTCGCCGACGAACGGAACGGACAAGTTGCTAACCGGTTTGCTGGCCGCTCCCTTTACGCCGTTTCATCCCGATTGTTCTCTTAATCTGGAGCCGATCGAATCGTTCGCCCGCTATTTGAAAACAGCCGGAGTCGCCGGGGTGTTCGTTTGCGGGTCGACGGGAGAATTTTCCTCGTTGACGTTGACCGAACGCAAACGGCTAGCCGAAGTCTGGAGAACGGCGACTCGCCGACAGGGATTGCAATTGATCGTGCATGTCGGCGATAACTGCTTGGCCGATTCGATAGCACTCGCCGCCCACGCGGCCGGCTTGCCGGCCGACGGTGTGAGCGCACTTTCGCCGTCTTATTTTAAACCGGACGATCCGGCGGCGTTGACCGGGTATTTGGTTCCGGTAGCCGAAGCGGCCGGGACTCTCCCGTTCTATTATTACGACATCCCCAGGAATACCGGCGTCGCGCTTCAAGTTTCCCGTTGGCTCGAGCAGGCGAACGAGCGCTTGCCCACCCTCCGGGGCGTCAAGTTCACCAATCCTGATTTGTGCGAGTGGCAACGATGCCTGAACTGGGAGAACGGACGGTTGAACATGCTCTTCGGATGCGATGAAATGTTGTTGCCCGCCCTATGTCTGGGAGGGGACGGGGCCGTCGGCAGCACGTACAATTATCTGGCGTTCCTGTATCTCGACATGATCGAAAAATGGCGTTCCGGAGCACTGGAGGATGCTCGAAGAAGGCAATGGCAATCGGTTCGCTTGACCACCTTGCTCAAGCAAGTTCAGCCCATCGCGGCCGGCAAGGCTCTCCTGCAGCGCGTGGGATTCGATTTCGGGCCGGTCCGACCGCCGTTGCTTTCGTTGGCCCCGGATAAGCGGGCGGCTTTCGACCGGGCCGTCGACGCCTTGGAGATTTTTGGCGAATTCAGTTCCCGGAATAACGGAACGATGATTAATGAATGCGATGAATCGAAAAGCCGTACGTAAAGCGCTACTAGTCGCGGAGGATTGCGCCCGGGAGGCCGGCGGCGTCATGATGCGGCATCGATTCTTGCGGAAACGCGTCAATTCCGCTTCGCAACACGACATCAAGTTGGAATTGGACGTGCGTTGCCAGCGACTGATCGAGAAAGGGCTTCGCCAAAGTTTTCCCGAGATTCCGGTTCTGGGAGAAGAGGGCATCAGTGGACCAGTGGACCGCCAGTATCGTTGGGTGGTGGACCCCATCGACGGCACGGTTAATTTCGCTTACGGAATTCCTCACGCTTGCGTCGCTATCGCTCTTCAAGCTCGGCGCGACCCGCCGTCGCGCGAGGTTCAGGCTCGTTGTTTCGATCAATACGAGACGCTCGTCGGGGTGGTGTACGATCCGTTTCTGGACGAACTCTGGACCGCTTCGGAGCCGGGCCGGGCCCGGCTGAACGGCAAGCCGATCAAGGCGAGCGAACGCCGCAGCTTGGAGGAGTGTATTTTGGCGACCGGCTTTTCGAAATCCCGAGAATCGCTGGAGGTGATGCTATCGGTTTTCAATAGCCTGGTGTACCGCGCCCGGAAAATCCGAATGATGGGATCGGCCGCGTTGGCCTTGTGCTGGGTAGCGGATGGCCGCCTGGACGCCTTCGTAGAGAACGGCGTGCACTTATGGGATATTTTGGCCGGAGGATTCGTGTTGGAAAAAGCCGGCGGAGAATTCTATTGCCGCTCCTTCGAGGGAGAGGGACAACGCTTCCGGATGATCGCCAACAACGGCCGGATCAGAAAGCAGATCCAGCAGTGCATCAAGCGTAGCCAGGGTTGAAAGCGCCGGGCGGGTGACGAGCTCTTTCCGGTGCCTCGCGGCTAGTTCAATTCGGCCAGGTAGATGTTCCGGTATTCCGCGGACATGTCGCGGCTGCCGTGCAATTGAATGCCGACCGGCCCTTGCTTCACGGCGGATTCGGAATCGTAACTCATCACTTTGCGGCCGTTTAGCCATACCGAATAATTGTTGCCGACGGCGACGATGGTCATGTGGTTCCAGCCCCGAGGTTTGAGCAGTTCCTTGACGTGTTCGGCTTCGACCGGATAGCCCTTGCCGGAGATGTAGGGAGAACCGGTCATGTCTCTCTTCAGGGAGCCGGAGATGCCGAGTTGAATCTGTTCCCTGCTGGTGCGCAGATAGATTCCGGTATCTACGGTGCCGCGGCTCAGCTTGAATTCGAACTGCATGATCAGGTTGCCGTATTCCTTTTCGGTCCAGAGGGTCGAGCCTTTCATTGCGGGACCGCTGTCCAGTTTCATGATGCCGTCCTGGACGCTCCACCAAATGTTATTCTCGGGAAGTTTCCAGCCGGAAAAATCCTTGCCGTTGAATGCCGAAGGTAAAGCTTGGGCGCTTGCCGAGCCGGTCAACAGGATCAAGGCCAGGGCTAACGCGAATCGAATAGGGGAGTTCATATTGGTCATGCGAGTTTCGAGTAAGGTTTCGGATTGTCTGAGGGGTAACCGGTTGCTTCGTCTGGGATCGCGTTTGATTGGTCCGTATGGAATCGCCGACGACTCGGATTACGGCAATTAAAAATCGGCCCGGACTCAAAAACCGAAAGACCGAGAATTAACTTGGAAACCGAAGAAAAGAAAGGATAATCAGGAGGTGAGAAATATATTTGCGATCCTGATATACGTAGTTACGCTCCTAATTTTCAGCGACACTCTCCATGGCCAGGATACCCGTTCCCCGGAGTCGGGCGACAGACTTTTTTATGATCTCGTAATTTCGGCGTTGGAGCGTCTGGAGTCTAGGATGGATTCTGGATTTGTGGCGGTCAACACTCGTATTGACGAGCAGATCAAAGCTTCGGAAGCCAGACTCGACGCTAAGTTAGACGCTCAAACCGAGGCTTTCGACGCTAAGTTAGATGCTCAAACCAAGGTTTTCGACGCAAAATTAGACGCTCAAACCAAGGCTTTCAACGCTAGGTTGGACGCTCAAACCGAGGCTTTCAACACTAGGTTTGACGATTACATGGCGGCTAATGATAGGAGACTCAAAAGCTTCGAATTTAGATTCGAGAATACCGTTACTAGAATCTACGACGAACTGCAATCAGTTCGCATCATTAACATAACCATCGGAGGTGTTATTGCCGGGGTGATGGTGTTATTTGGGTATATGCAACTTCGCAGATTACCGGAATCACCGGCCCGTCCTTCCGCGTCAACCGCCGCCTCCTTGGAGACCGCAGAAATTATGGCGGAATCGACTCCGAAATCAAAACCAAAGCGCACTTCTCAAGTTTGAGGTAAATTCTGATCTATTCCCAAAGTAGCTGAGCCGGCCTTCCGTTCGCCAGCTTATCGTTTGGCGTCGCCCCACCAAATTAGTCGACGATTAGTTGTGAGCCGCAGGTTTTGGGCCTGATTCGGCGGCTTTCGCCTTGCCGACCGGAAAATGAGACCTGTCGCCGATGCTTTAAACTGTCGATCTTGATTCCGAGCTGGGAGAAGGGGCTGTAGGCTTAGGCATGGCATCGCCCCTGGCTTTCAGGGAACGAAGCCGGTCGAACGTTTTCGGTTCCAGCTCGTTTTTCGTGAAACGCCTTCGGCGGTCCGTCTGGCGAAAGCGCACGGGTTCAGGTCATTCCCGACGGGATTAATGGAAAGCGTTCGGTCGACTGGCGTTGGGAACAAACCGATTCGGTTAACTCCGGTTCGAGCGCGATCACGCGAGAAAAGTTCCAAAGGTTACCGCCGGCCGGCTGGCCGTTGCCGATCCATTTGGGGGCCGATTCAGCGAACGTCGAATTCGAAAACCGTGGTCGTGCGATATTTTTCGCCGGGGCGCAAGGTGCTGGAAGGGAAGTTGGGCTGATTCGGACTATCGGGATAATGTTGAGTTTCCAGGCAGAACCCTCCCCGGTGTTGATACGGGCGGCGGGATTTTCCGATTAATCGGCCGTCCAAGAAATTGCCGCAGTAGAATTGGATTCCAGGCTGGTCCGTCAGCACTCTGAGCACTCGTCCGCTGGTCAGTTCGTGTACGGTGGCGGCTAACCGCAAGTCGCCGGTTTTCGCGACGCCGTCGATGACCCAGTTGTGGTCGAAGCCCGCTCCATATTCGAGTTGCCGGTGGTTCTCCGCAATGTCTCGACCGATGGGTTTGGAGGTCGTGAAATCCAGGGGAGTGCCTTTGACCGGAGCGATGACGCCTGTGGGAATCAGGGTCGCGTCGACCGGAGTATAATGGGAGGCGTTGAGTTGCAGCTCATGATCCAGAATATCGCCGTTACCTTCTCCTTTGAGATTGAAGTAGGTGTGCTGAGTGAGATTGACCGGGGTGGCTTTGTCCGTGGTTGCGTAGTATTCGACGGTGAGCGCGTTGCGTTCCGACAACCGGTAGATGACCGTGACGTCGAGATTGCCGGGATAGCCTTCTTCCTGATCCCGAGCTTGATAACTGAGTTTAACCTGGTTTTTGCCGGGTTCGTGATGAGCTCGCCAGACGACTTTATCGAACCCAAAATTACCGCCGTGCAGATGGTTGGGCCCGTTGTTGGTCGCCAGTGAATAGGTTTGGCCGTCGATCGTGAATTTTCCTTTGGCGATGCGATTGCCGTAGCGGCCGACAATGGCGCCGAAGTATGGTTTGTCGACGGCGTTGAGGTATTCCGACAGGCTGTCGTAGCCGAGGGCGACGTCGGCGAACCGGCCTTGACGGTCCGGCACGGATATGGCGGTGACGATCGCTCCGTAATTGGTGATCTTGACGGTTACGCCGTTTTGATTCTTCAGGGTGTAGAGTTCGACATCGCTGAATGATTTCGCGTCGGCTTGGGGTTTCGATTCTTGAGCGACGGTCAAACAGGCCATTCCGATTAAGAGGGGAAAGTATTTGCTCATGGGATCCGGGATACGATGCGTCTTCCGACTAAAGGCGGTTTACCGGCGGCACGCCTGAAACCTGGTGAAAACGGAGGTATGATAGGTTATTCGTTCCGAAAACGAAAGCCTTCATTTATGACCTCGCGGTCGCGGCGGCGCACGAACCGCGGCCGACGGCGCGAATATGAAGATTGCCTGTCCCGCCGGGGTCGGTTACAAAGAACGGATGAATTCCAGTTGGTACGGGTATTGGCGGGCTTGGGTCGCGATGGCGTTCCTGGCACCGGCCGTCGCGGGCACCCTCGAGGCAGCCGAACCAATTAAGGCCCTGTTGATTACCGGCGGTTGTTGCCATGATTACGGCAGTCAGAAAGACGTGTTGAAGCAAGGCCTGGAAGCTCGGGCAAACGTTATCGTAGCTCAGGTTCACACCGACGACCGGAGCACGAAACCGCCCTTGGCGATTCTCGGCAATCCAGATTACGCCCAAGGGTATGATTTGGTTATTCACGACGAATGCGGGGCTGGCATTTCCGACGAGGCTGTAGTCCGCAGCGTCCTCAAACCCCATCGTGACGGCGTGCCGGGGGTGAATCTGCATTGCGCCATGCATTCCTATCGCATCGGCAATCCCCGGCAACCGTTGGTGTTGGGCACGCCTCATAGCCTGTGGTTCGAATATCTGGGACTTCAATCCAGCGGGCATGGCCCCAAGGAACCGATCGATATTCGTTATACTCTGCCGGAGCATCCGATCGTCAAGGGATTGCCGAATTGGCGGACTTTGCGCGAAGAGCTTTATAACAACGTGAAGATCCTGGATACGGCTACGGTGTTGGCTTCCGGCAAGCAAGTGGTGAAACTAAGGGGAGGCCAAGAGCGGACCGACGATTACGTGATTACCTGGATCAACGAATACGGAGCCAACAAGACCCGAGTGTTTTCCACCACCTTGGGGCATTATACCGAGACGGTGGCCGATCCCCGCTATCTGGATTTGGTGACTCGAGGCCTGCTTTGGGCCACGGGACGCCTGACCGCCGAAGGCCAGCCCGCAGCCGGTTACGGCCCCCCGGAGAAATAACCGCCGACGCGGATGCTCCGGCTCCTCCGCCGGGACAAAGGCAAGTCAGGCGATCAGGGAATCGATGACTTCGCCTCCGAATTGGGAGAGCTGCTTGAAGCGTCCGCCGTGAAAGAAGGTGAGGCGGTTATCGTCCAGGCCCAGCAAGCGAAGCAGAGTGACGTGAACGTCGCGAATGTGGTGGACCTCTTCGACGGCCTCGGCACCGGTTTCGTCAGTGGCTCCGATCGTGTGACCGGCGTTGACTCCTCCTCCCGCAAACCAGATGGTCATGGCGTCGGGATTATGGTCGCGCCCGTAGGCGACGCCGCCCCGCATGCCGTTGTCCGGAGAGCGGCCGAATTCCCCGCACCAGACCACCAGCGTATCTTCGAGCAGACCGCGTAGTTTCAGGTCGCGGATCAGCGCCGCGATCGGCTGATCCACTTGGGAAATCAAGGCGCTATGGGCACGTTGGAGGTAATCGTGAGAATCCCAGGTGGCGTGGAAACACTGCACGAAGCGAACGCCTTGTTCCACCAACCGGCGAGCCAGCAGGCATTTGCGGCCGAAATCGTCGGTCGGTTGCCGGCCGACGCCGTACATTTCCAGGACTTGTGGACTTTCCTGCGAGAGATCGAGCAGTTCGGGAACCTCCGACTGCATGCGGAAAGCTAATTCGTAATTATCCATGCGGGCGGCCAGTTCTTGATGTCGGGGATGCCGTCGCAGGTGCCGTTCGTTCAACCGCTTGAGCAAATCGAGATTGGATTGTTGATGTTCGGGAGTGACCCCGGCCGGGGGTTTCAGATCGAGCAGGGGACTGCCGTGGGGACGCAAGGGAACTCCCTGATGATTGGCCGGCAGAAAACCGTTGGTCCAGTTGGCCGCGCCGCCTTGGGGATAGGCGGATTCCGGCAAGACGATGTACCCGGGCAGGTTTTGGTTGAGGGTGCCCAACCCGTAGGTGATCCAGGAGCCGATGGCCGGGTCGCCGCCGAACTGATTGCCGGTATTGAGTTGGAACTGCGCGGTCGGATGATTGACGGAATCCACCTGGCAGCCGCGATAGAAACATAACTCGTCGGCGACGGTCTGCAACTGGGGCCAGTTGGTTCCCATGCTGGCTCCGCTTCGACCGTAACGTCCGAAGGCGAACGGGCTACGGACGAAATAGCGCAGCCCGCTTTCCATCGCGGATTGGCGTTTGCCGTGGCGTTGAAACCGCTGCAAGTGAAGCTCGGATAATTTGGGTTTGGGATCGAAGGTATCGATGTGGCTGGGGCCGCCCTCCATCACCAAAAAAATGCATCGTTTGGCCTTGGCGGGGAGATGGCCAGGGCGCGCTTCCGAAGGTCGGGAACCGGCCTCGGCCAGCAACGAAGAAAAAGCTATACTGCCCAGACTGGCTCCTAAACCGTACAGGAAGTTTCTTCGGGGAAGAACTCCGTCTTCCGGTTCGAGACGAGGAAGATTTGGCGATCGAGCAGGCATGATTCCGTCAATAAATATAGGCGAATTCGTTGCTGTTGAACAGGGTTAAACAGATTTCTGCCAACGCTCTGGTGTCCAGGTCGACGTCGGCGGCTTTTACGTCCGGAACGAAATCCTCCAGAAAATCCAGTTGTTCGACGAAACGGAATTTTTCGCCGGTGTTTTCTTCGACGGCTTCCCGGACGATCGAGGTCGGATACTCCGGTTTGGGAATGGTGAGGTGCCGGTGGCGCTCGCGCATGTCCCGGAAATGATCCTGGCAAGCCTGGATTTCGAAAGCGTCCGGAGACCGGTTAAACGCCAAGCTGAAGGCGAGTCCGATCGCTTCATCGATGCCGGCGGTTTCCTTTTGCAGCCGGAGGGCGAAGGCGACGGCGCGATCGTGCGTGGCTTGGCTGTTGAATAAACTGAACACTTGAGGAGCGATGCTGGACGCGTTGCGCGCCTCGCAGGAAAGATTGGGATCTGGTTCGTCGAACACTTCCATGAAAGGATTTCTCAGGCCTCTCGCTTTGAGCGCGTAGACGGAGCGCCGGTGACGCTGGCTGGGCAAGGGGTTCGGTTGCCAGGCGGTCGCAAAAGTACCCATAACCATACGCGGTTGGAGGGCGACCTCCAGGTTGATTTCTGGCCGGACGGGAATTCCGCCGATCATTCGGTTGAGTTCGCCGCTGACCGCTAGCATGCTGTCGAGAAGTTCCTCGGCGGTCAGTCGCCGGGGGCGAAACGAGGCGTAGCTGGTGCGATCCGGATCCCGGTCGTCCAGTAGCCGCTCATCGGCGTAACGGGATTCGCGCCGCCAAGTTTCAGAGGTCATGATCAGCCGATGCATCGCCTTGATCGAACCGCCGGATTCCAGAAAATAGGCGGTTAGCCAATCCAACAGTTCGGGATGAGTCGGCTTTTTGCCGGTCGCTCCCAGGTTGTTGGGATTGCCGGCGAGCGGGATCCCGAAATGCCATTGCCAGATGCGATTGACGATGGACCGGTAAGTTAACGGATTGCCCGGATCGGCGACCCAATCGGCCAAAGCGGCGCGGCGGCCGCTGACGGCCTCAGGGAAGGGGATGCCGTTCAGCTTCGGGTTCAACTCGTTCAGGGCGCTTAACGCTCCGTAGGCAACCGGATCGCCGGTCGAAAAGACATCGCCGCCGGTGAGAATGTGACCGGTTTCCGCGGGACCGTTTTGCCGCAAATCCTGGGGTAGTCGTTGAGGACTACTGTAGCGTTTCAGTTGAGGGGTGGGGCCGTTGTAGACGGAAAACGCTATCGGCAAGTAACGTTCCTTTTCCCAATTCAGCCGGGCGAGGGTCTTTCGCGACATGCGTTCCACCCCGAATTCTTCCACGGAAAAACCGTACCGCCTGGTCGGAAGGTCTTCCGGTTTGAATCCGTCTTTCAGGGCTTCTTCCCGGGTGCGGTAAGGGAGGTCGCGCTCTTGGAACCAAGCGGCGACCGCTTTGATCGGGATCGCCTCGAGTTCTTTCAACCGTTCCTGGGTGCGTCGTTCCCGTTGCAGGATATAGCGTCGTTCTTCGAAACCGCCGAGGTTTTCGTCGGGTAAAAAGGGAGCCGAACGTTCCGCGAATTGCGTCGAGTTTAGAGTCGCGTAGAGCCGGTAATAGTCGCGAGTGGGGATGGGATCGAATTTGTGATCGTGACACTTGACGCACCGCAAGGTGTGACCCAGAAAACTCTGGCCGATGGAATTGACGGCGTCGTCCAGGAATTGTTGCCGGGCGATCGCCGGAACCTCCATGCCCGTCAGTTCCCAAGGCCCCATGCGCAGAAAGCCGACGGCTATCAGGTATTCGGAATTAGCCGAGTCCAACTCGTCGCCGGCGATTTGTTCGCGTACGAACTGACTCCAAGGTTTGTCTCGATTGAAGGATCGGATCACGTAGTCGCGGTAACGCCAGGCGTTGCCGCGGTCGAAATCGTTCGAGAACCCGGCAGTATCGGCATAACGCACGACGTCTAACCAATGACGGCCCCAATGTTCGCCGTAATGCGGGCTGGCCAGCAGTCGTTCGATCATTTGAGCCAATGCCTTCGAATCGGTTCGAGGATCGTTCAGATATTGCTCAGTAGCTTCCGGGGTGGGCGGCAGTCCGGTTAAATTGTAAGTGGCGCGACGAATCAGCGTGGCGCGTCCGGCGGTGGGGGCAGGGGGTAGTTGAAGCCGGTTCAGTTTTCGATCGATAAAGGCGTCGATGGGGTGGCCGTCGGCAGGGGGGACTGGGGCGGTCACCGGCCGCCAAGACCAGAGGTCGCCGACCGGATAGCGGCGCCGGGTCCAAGCCTCGTTGAGTCCACCGCTAGTCTTGATCGGCACGGCCTGGCGATCGGCATCGGACGGCGATGTCTGAGATAACAGTTCTTGGAGCCTTCGGCCTTCCGGCCAAGGCGCACCTGCATTGATCCATTTCTCGAGCCACTGGATCTGTTCCGGAGCAAGCCGGTCGTTTTCCTTGGGGGGCATTTGAAGATCTGGATCTTGCCAGCCAACGGCTCGAACGATCAGGCTTCTTTCGGCGTCGCCCGGGATCAAGGCGGCACCCGAATCGCCTCCCTTCAAAACAGCAGCTATCGAACCGAGATCGAGATTTCCTCTGATTTTTTTACCCGGTGCGCCATGGCAAGGCAGACAACGAGAATTGAGGAGCGGTTTGATATGATGGGCAAACAACCGTTCGGCCGCTGAATTCGCTGCCGGTTTCGTTTCGAGAACTTTCGTATCCGGTTCGGCGAACGCGTACGTCCCGGCGCCGAACAGGACGTATATTCCGAGCGGTAAAACAATTTGCCGAACTCGCGCCTTGACCCTTCCGCAGACCCCTGATTTTCCGGGATACATATACCGCCAATTTAACGAAAAGATTGGCCGTTTGCAATGCCGGTCGCATTGTCAATCAAGATTTTTTCACGCCAGCGTTCCCTGCCCCACAATCGTTTTTTCAGTGCCAAGTGGAGTAGTTCGATCCGCCGGAAAATCTTTTTCGAATATTCCTCCTTGATTGGCTGCGGTAGCCGATGGAAAACGGTTCCCGCCAATTAGGGAACGAAACCGGTGCGGTTATCGGTCAAACAATCCCTTCCCAGACCGAACTGGCAAAGAGGAAGCGCCGGTAGTCAGAAAGGTCGATTCAGTATTTTCGGATGTCTAAAAGGCGTTGCTTTCGTGCGCTGTGAAAAGCCACATCCATCCAGCGGGTGCGAATCTCGCCCAACAACAATCGCTTCGAATGAATTCCCGGTAGTGATGCAACTAACCCTTCGGCAGAGCAGCTCAGTCCGGGCTCCTCAGCAGAGTCTGGATCACCACGATTGTCATCCCAGTCCGCGTCGGGATTCCGAAGCAGCAAACCGAAATCCAGGCTAGGGGTAACGATCTGCGGGCGCGGCACTCATTTTGTTCAGAGCTTGCCTACAACCCTTGGTCCCGCGTTTCCCGGGATGGGTCAAGAAAGCGACTCTGCAGAGGTCAGGAGAGATACTCTGGGGGTTCTTCGCCGCGATCCGGCGGGGACCCATCCAACTCCGGATCGCGTGACGGCCGACAGGGGACACTTCGATGCGTGGCGATGGCCAACTCCACAAAGCGCCCCATAGCTCTTGATGCTAATTGAAAACAGCTATTTGGGAAAAAAAGTTCCTGAAAACACGCCTCCCAAGGAAAAAAACCCGAAAGTGCGGAGCTATCTCGGCGACCTTCCGATTGACGGGGGCTAACCCTCCGTCTGTGGCGAACGATCAATCGCCGGCGACGATTTGTCGGATTGCCCCGGAATCCAAGTAGTTTTTCTCGTTCTGCAACGGGCGGTTTTGCTACCAGATCAAGGCACCCACGAGGCGAAGGATCAAGTCGACGTCAGGAAAGACGCCTACGGCATCTGTGCGCCGCTTGATTTCCCGGTTGGGTCGTTCGATTGAATTGGTGCTGTGAAATTGGTTCTGCCAAACGAGGGAAAACTTCTGAGACGCCAAGACATCGTTTTGGACTTGGATCATCGTTTTCGAGACTTGGGGATATTGAGCTGCCGATTGAGCGGCCACCTGTTGCCAACGGCACGGGATTTCGCTTGGTTGATTCGCCTCGGAAGAGGCGGGACTCGCCGGGGTTTCGGACGGTTCCCAAGCTGTTTCGGCCTCGTTCGTTCGGAAAGCGGATCGGACCAGTTCGGCGACTCGGGCTTGATCGCTCCGGGGGACAGGCGCCAGCAAGTTCCGAATGAAAGGCACTCGGCAACGTTGTCGCTGCGAAGGCATCGCCGCGTCGATCGCGGCCTTGATGCCTTCGTGTTCGTCGGAGATGATCAGCCTTACTGGTTTCAAACTGCGGTTCGGCAAAGATCGGAAGAACTCGGACCAGCTTTGCTGGGATTCGCTGGAAACGACATCCTACCCCAACACCTCGCGGCGTCGTTCCGAATCGACTCCCAATGCGATCAATACGGCGACTGACCGGACGTGTCCGTCGAGACGGACTTTCAATTAGGTGGCGTCGATCCAGAGAAACATCCAGTCGTCCTTGATCGGGCGTTGGCGAAACTCTTGCCACGTGGCGCGTTCGGGATTATTTTCGCCTAATGCCGCCCCGATCAAGGCTGCGATTTCCTCTTCCATGATCTGTTACACCTGTTGGCGTATCATTTCCCGGAGTAGATTCGGATCACCCTCCAACTCGGGAGGATCTGGTCTCGGTTGGTTCGGATCGTTCAGCTCCAATATTTCTTCCCTGATTGGGCGATGATCCCAATCTGCCGAAAGTCCATGGAGGAGACCGATCACTCGAAATCTTTCGATTCCCGGAGGCTCCAAATGGGACACAAGCGAATTACGTCATGCGTAAAGGTGATGAATAGTCAGACCTGATCGCAGGAATATTTGGCATAATCGTCTCCCGGAAAGCGGGCGGATTCCGAGAAAATGTCGAGTTTCTCTGCTATCTGACTTCGCCTGTGGTATCTGGTCGGATTTGACCGCATGCCGCAGGTCTTGGCCCTAACTTGAGTTTCTCCTCAGCCGTCCTGGCCGCGTATTCCTCTTTGATATTGATATTTCGAGCAGCCGCTACTCATATTCGGACGACAACGCATTCTGCGGACTATCAACCTGCCCGAAAGATATCGGTCAGATTGACCGTGAAATTCCTGCAGCCGACTGGTAAAACTGCTTCTCCGTCGGAGCATATGGATCAAGGATAACATGGCAAAAAAGGCGAAGAACAACGGAGCCAATCTCGGGTTCGAAGCCCAGCTATGGACCGTGGCAGACAAGCTACGCGGCAACATGGAACCCTCCGACTACAAGCATGTTGCCCTCGGACTGATCTTCCTCAAGTACATCTCGGACGCCTTCGAAGCCAAGCGGGCAGAATTGCTCAAGGACGATCTGGCCGATGCAGAAGCCCCTGAAGAGTACCTCGCCGAGAATGTCTTCTGGGTTCCCAAGGCAGCACGCTGGTCTCGTTTGCAAGGCAAGGCCAAACAGTCGTCTATCGGCAAGGACATTGACAACGCCATGCGGGCCATCGAGGCCAAAAATCCCTCGCTAAAGGGTATCATCCCCAAGAACTATGTCTGCCCGGCACTCGACAAGATCATGCTTGGGGAGCTGATCAACTTGGTGAGCGGAATTGGCATGGCCGAGAAGGCCGACCGCTCCCGCGACATACTTGGGCGGGTGTACGAGTATTTTCTCGGAGGCTTCGCCGGGGCCGAGGGCAAGCGAGGCGGTGAGTTCTACACCCCCCGGTCTATCGTCCGTCTGCTGGTCGAGATGCTGGAACCCTACAAGGGACGCGTCTATGACCCGTGCTGTGGCTCTGGCGGCATGTTCGTCCAATCCGAGAAGTTCGTCGAGGAACACGGCGGTCGCATTGGAGACTTCGCCATCTACGGCCAGGAGAGTAACTACACGACTTGGCGCCTCGCCAAGATGAACCTCGCGGTACGCGGAATTGACGCCGATATTCGATGGAACAACGAGGGTAGTTTCCACAAGATCGAGCTTTCGGACCTCAAGGCCAACTACATTCTGGCCAATCCACCGTTCAACGTTTCGGATTGGGGCGGCAACCGGCTGCGAGAGGATGCGCGTTGGATATTCGGTGCGCCTCCTGTGGACAACGCCAACTACGCTTGGCTCCAGCACATTCACCACCACTTGGCTCCGAACGGCACGGCGGGCGTGGTTCTCGTCAACAGCTCCATGTCCACCGAGCAGGGTTTTTTCACGCTAATCGCTAGAGGCCCGTATCACCGATTTCGGGCCATATTCGCTTTTTCCCTTCACCAGAGAGCCGAAACTTCAGCGCCTTCGAAATGGGAAAATAAAGCTGGCTTTTTCACTCTCCGGTCGTTATGGGTTCCTCAGGGACACCAAAATCAACCTCAAGCTGGTGACCGTTCGATTGGTGAAGAGCAGTGAGCGAAGACGCTGGGATTCGCTGATGGATCAGAACCATCGCTTGGGTTTCAAAGGCTTTGCCGGACGCGGTCTGCGTTATGTTGCCGAGTACCGAGGCCGGTGGTTGGCGTTAGCCGGCTGGCAAAGCGGAGTGTTCAAGTGTCGCCCGCGAGACAAGTGGCTCGGGTGGAAAAAACGAGAGCAGTTTCGTCGGCTGCATTTGATTGCCAACAATACCCGATTCCTCCTGCTTACCGAGCGGGGCGAAGTGCACAATCTGGGGAGCTGCGTCATGGCCAAAATGCTGCGCCGTTTGAGTGCCGATTGGCAACGGACCTGGGGTCATCCGCTGGAATTGGCCGAAACTTTCGTCGATCCCCGACACTTCGCGGGCACGATCTATCGCGCGGGGAATTGGCGGGCGGCAGGGCAATCGCAAGGCTACGCTCGCAGCAACGGACGCTATACCGCCCGGCACAATATCAAGAAGGAAAGGTACGTTTATCCCTTGCGACCCCAAGCCTGTTCCCGATTAAGGAAGCGTCAGGACGATCCGTCTTGGGGCCCCCAGGTGCAGCGGGTAGAAACGTCCCCGAAACAGTTGAAATCATTGGTGCAACTGCTAGCGGAAATGGCTGATTTTCGCCGAGCCCAAGGACGCAAACATCGGCTGGAAATGGTCCTCGCTAGCTGCATCTTAGCTCGATTGGCCGGCAAGGTCGGCCCCTTGGCGACTTCGCGTTACGCCCAAAAAATGACGCCAAACCAATTGCAGACTCTCGGGGCGTGGCGCAACGCCAAGGACCGTTACGTAGCCCCGTCTCTCGCGACGATTCACCGGGTCATGACCGAGACGGATCCGGAAGCGTTGCAAACGGTAACTCACCGCTGGGTAACGGCCCAATTGACTCGACAACCCTTGGAAGCCTTGGCTGCTGACGGGAAGCGGATCAACGGAGCTAATCGCAACAGCAAAGACCATTTCGAGACCGTCATCCTCGTGCGCCATCAAGATGCGGTGCCCATCGCCGTTCGCAGTTGCCGAGACCAAGGCGGCGAACAGGCGGCGATGGCGGCTCTCTTGGAGGATGTCGATATCCGGGGAGCCATCATTACGATCGATGCGCTCCATACTAACCGAGTCATGGCCGATGCCATCGTGCTGGTTAACGGAGCCCATTTTCTCTTCACGGTCAAAGAGAACAACCCCGAACTCTCTCAATTTTTGACCAGCCTGGATTGGGATCGAGTGGCCCAGGACCGGTTCACCGAAAACCCGGAGAAAGGACATGGCCGCATCGATCAACGGAGCATTCAAACCTATGAACCCCTTCCCGGAGCCGTCAAATTACCGCATGTCCTCCAAGTCTTTCGGATCCTTCGACACCGTCATCATTTGAACGGTGGGCCCGAGACCGTGGAATATGCTTACGGCGTCACTTCGTTGCCTCCGGAAGCTGCCGACGCTCAACGATTGTTGTCACTCAATCGGGGACATGGGACGGTAGAAAACGGCAATCACCGCCGTCGCGACGGGATTTTCGGCGAAGATGATTGTCTCATGCGAACTCGCCATGGGCCGACGAACAATGCCCTCTTCAACAACCTGGCCTTGGCGATCATTCTCCAGTCGGAATACTCTAATATGGCCGAAGCTACCGACGATTTTCAGACGAATCGGAACCAAGGGTTGCGAGCCGTCACGAAAACCACCCCGTTTAAACGTCCGAAAAAAAACTGACCCGACCTTCCTGATTACCGACGCTTCCTCCTTGCTGATTCGGTCGGCGAATTGATCGTTCGACCGATACTCGCACCGGTTTAGTCTCCTGTCCGGCTGAAACTCGTCTCAATCGGCAATCGCCGCCTAACTCGAAGCATAATTCGGAAAAACAGTTTTTCCGACGAATCGAAATACTCCGCTCGACACTTAAAAAAACGATCGTCGATCAAAAATTATTAGCATGAAAAAGTCCTGTACTCGCCCCTGATTTTCGTGAACGGCATGGATGCAAAAGCCGCCCAGATGTTCACGATGGCTCACGAACTGGCGCACATCTGGCTCGGTGGGGGGGCTTTCCGGTTTCGACCATCTTCTTCCCGGAGGCACGAAAGTAGAAGAATGGTGCAACCGGGCGGTAGCGGAATTTCTCGTGCCGTCGAGCGAACTTCGAAAACGCTGGTTGCATGTGAGGCGGAAGCAGCGCCCCTTCGAGGCCCTTGGGCACTCGTTCAAGGTGAGCCCCGTGGTCGCTGCCCGTCGAGCCTTGGACCTCAGGCTCGTTGACCGCAGCGCCTTTATCGAATTATATGAGCACTACGTCAGCCAAGAACGCCTGAGCGGCGCGGAACCGTCTAGAACCGAATTCTACAACACCCAGAACGCACATGTAGGCCAACTCTTTGCGACCCATGTGATCAGAGCGGCGATGGAGGGGCAAATCGGATTCAGGGAAGCCCATGAACTAACAGGCCTCCGGGGTGGAACGTTCCAGAAGTACGCCGAGCGATTGGGCATGAGACTCTCCCAATAACGGATCAGTTCTATTTCGTGGACTCCCACGTTCTCATTACCGCGAAGAATCTCTACTACGCGTTCGACATTTACCCCGGTTTCTGGAAATGTCTGTTGCACCATCATCGGCAGGGCTAGATCTTCAGCGGCGACCCAGTGTGCAACGAACTGCTTGCCGGTCGTAGCACCGAGGAACTTGTTCGGTGGGTGAAAAACGAAGTTCCGGATGAATTCTTCCTCAAAGTGGCCCCCGATAATGTGGTGCGCGTCCGCACGGATATTATAAACTGGATTCAAAGCCATCCAAACGACTCAGACCATGCAAAAGAGAATTTCGCGACAGGCGCAGACGGTTGGCTCGTTGCCTGCGAACAGGTGTGCGGCGCAACCGTTGTAACGAACGAACAGCCTGCACCAGAGTCAAAGAGGAGGGTGAAACTGCCGGATGTTTGCGACAAGTTCAAAGTCCCTTGGCAAAACACGTACGTCATGCTTCGAACGCTGGAAGTGCAGTTCTTTTGGACGGAAAGGATTGAATGAGCCGCGTTAGTAGCCAATCCCTATTCACCGCATGGTCTCTTGGAAAAGGGAGAGCACATCGTGGCCTTGCCACTGGTTGGCGTGCGACTTCCCAGGCCAAAAGCGCCTGTCCTCTTCGCCTGCGTTCGACGCATGAGCCCTTACGAGATGCTCCGCCGCGAACGAGCGAGATTCGTGCTGGGGTCGATCCGTACGACCGCATGATGGCCAGATTCACCGAAAACGTGGTGGAAAACGCCGCTCTCGTATGGCTCGATGGACTAGGCTGTACCGTGAAGCACGGACCGGTTATCGGACCGAACGGCCTAACGCTCAAGTGGCCATGATCCGCGCCCCCATCAATCCCGAGCTTCTGCGTTGGGCGCGCGAACGCGCCGGGGTCGAGCAAGCAGACCTCACCTTGAAGTTCAAGAAGCTGCCTGACTGGGAAAGCGGCGAGGTCAAGCCCACCTTGAAGCAGTTGGAAGCGTTCGCTCGCGCCGTCCACGTGCCGGTCGGCTATCTGTTCCTCTCGGGTCCGCCGGAGGAAGCCGTTCCCATACCAGATTTCCGCACTTTCGCCGGTCATAAGGTTACGCGGCTCAGCCCCAACCTGTTGGACATGATCTACGCCTGCCAGGAACGGCAGGGCTGGTATCAGGACTTCGCCCGTGCCGTCGGCGAACCGGAGCTCGACTTCGTCGGTAGCGTCTCTGTCGAGGCAGCCCCTGAAACTGTCGCTGCGCAAATCCGAGAGACCTTGGGTTTCGATCTGATCGCCCGTCGGAAGTGTTCGACCTGGAACGATGCGCTGCGGCAGTTTATCCGCCAAGCCGACGAATCCGGTATTCTTGTCATGGTGAGCGGTATCGTGATGAGCAACACCAGCCGCCGTCTTGATCCCGCCGAGTTTCGCGGATTCGCGCTTTGCGATCCGCACGCCCCGCTGATCTTCGTCAACGGACAGGACACGAAAGCGGCGCTGATGTTCACGCTCGCCCACGAGTTGGCGCATATCTGGCTTGGCGCTACGGCCTTGTCGAACCTCGGGACCGCGCCGGAAATGGGTTTCCGACGCGAGGAGGTGTGGTGCAACGCGGTGGCGGCGGAGCTTCTGGTGCCGCTGGAAGCACTGCGATTCGAACTGCGCCGGAAGGAATCGCTCCCGGACGTGCTGTCTCGACTGTCGCGTACCTTCAAAGTCAGCAAGTTGGTCATCCTGCGACGCCTGCTCGATGCGGGCTGGCTAACTCGCGAGCGCTTCGATACCGCTTGGGCTCAGGAGAACCAGCGTCTGCGGAAACTTGTCCAGGCGGGCGCCGCCGGCGGCGACTTCTACCGCACGACGGTCGCGCGGGTCGGACGCCGGTTCGTGCGTGCGCTGGTCGGGAGCACGCTCGAAGGGCAGACGCTCTATCGGGATGCGTTTCGGATGTTGGGTGTCAGGAGTACCAAAGCCTTCAACAATCTCGGACGCGAAGCCGGGGTCATGAGATGAACACTTATCTTATCGATTCGGATGTCTTCATTCAGGCCAAGAATCTGCACTACGGTTTCGATTTCTGCCCCGCCTTCTGGGATTGGTTGGTTGAGCAGAACGGGGTTGGCAAGGTCGCGAGCATCGAAAAGGTCGCCGACGAACTGCAAGACGGAGACGACGAGCTGGCGGAGTGGGCCGCAGCGCGGGGCAGCGATTTCTTTTTGCCAATGGATGACACCGTGTTGCTAAAGCGTAGCATCGTGAGCGATTGGGCGAACGACAAAGGATACCAGCCGACTGCCGTCGCCACCTTTATGAAGGCTGCTGATCACTCGCTTGTCGCGCACGCGCTGGCTCACGAGTGCATCGTTGTCACGCAAGAGACCCCGGCCAACACCATCAAAAAGATCAAGATTCCGAACGCCTGTATCGACTTCGGCCTGCGCTGCATGAGCTCTTACGAGATGCTCCGCCGCGAACGAGCGAGGTTCGTGCTGGGGTCGAGCCGCACGACCGCCTGATGGCCAAACTCACCGAAAACGAGGTGGAAGACGCCGCCCTCGTATGGCTTGACGGGCTGGACTATGCCGTGCTTTACGGACCAGACATCGGCCCGGAGGGTCCGGCACCGGAGCGCGACAGCCACGATGAAGTACTCCTGACAGAGCGGCTCCGCAAGGCGCTCGCACGCTTCAACCCACACCTACCCGGCGAGGTGCTGGAGGAGGTGTTGCGCAAGGTAAGTCAGTCAGAAACACCCTCGCTCATCGAGGAGAACTGCCGCCTGCACCGCTACTTGATCGAGGGCGTGCCCGTCGAGATTGTCCGAAAGGACGGCAGCATCGGCGACGATGTCGCCAGGCTGATCAACTTCGACCATGCGGACACCAACGATTGGCTCGCGGTGAACCAGTTCACGGTGATCGAGCATAAGAAGAATCGCCGACCCGACGTGGTGCTGTTCATCAACGGCTTACCTCTGGCCGTGATCGAACTGAAGAACCCAAGCGACGAAAACTCCACCCTCGAAGGGGCGTTCAACCAGCTCCAAACCTACAAGAACGAGATACTTTCCCTGTTCCGAACCAACGCCGCGCTCTTGACGTCGGACGGGATGCAAGCGCGCCTCGGCTCGCTAACGGCCAATCTCGAACGGTTTATGCCTTGGCGTACCATGGACTCCTCCACCATTGCCCCGAAAGGCGCGCCGGAACTCGAAACCGTCGTCAAGGGCGTCTTGGAGAGGAACCGGTTTCTGACCTTGATCCGGGACTTCACCGTCTTAGGCGACACAGGTTCCGGCATCGTCAAGATTATCGCCGGCTACCATCAGTTTCACGCCGTGCGGCGGGCTGTTCGATCGACGCTGCGAGCACTCCCGAAGGCTCAGCAAGCCAGGCCGGGCCACGGAGAGGGAATGCGCGAAGCCCCATCCCGCTATGGCTTCACCACCTTTAACGATCAACCGGAGGGCGACCGCCGCATCGGCGTCATCTGGCATACCCAAGGATCAGGCAAGAGCCTGCTCATGGCGTTCTACGCCGGACAGATCATCACCCACCCCACAATGGAGAACCCGACCGTCGTCGTCCTCACCGATCGTAACGACCTCGACAACCAGTTGTTCGGCACGTTTTCGATGTGTCGCGACCTGCTCCGCCAAACCCCGCAGCAGGCTGAGAGCCGCGAGGATCTACGGCGGATCCTAACCCGCCCTTCCGGCGTCGTCGTGTTCATCACCCTCCAAAAGTTCGCACCCGAAAACGGTAAAACTGACTATCCAGCACTCACCGACCGCCGGAATGTAGTCGTGATCGCCGATGAGGCGCACCGCAGCCAGTACGGTTTCCGTGCCAAGGTGGCGCACAAAACCGGCGAAATTTCTTACGGCTTCGCCAAGTACCTTCGCGACGCCCTGCCGAACGCCTCCTTCATCGGTTTCACCGGTACGCCGATCGAAAAGGAGGACGCGAATACACCGGCCGTGTTCGGCGAATACATTGACGTTTACGACATCAGCCGAGGGGTCGAGGACGGCGCGACGGTACCGATCTACTACGAGAGCCGCCTCGCCCGCATCGAGCTCGATGAGAATGAGAAACCGGCGCTCGATGACGAGATCGCGGAGCTGATCGAGGAGGACGTTGAAGGCGAGCAGGAACGGATCAAGCGCAGATTGGCCAACGTCGAGGCCGTCGTCGGCACCGAGAAGCGCTTGCGTCTGGTTGCGCGAGATTTGATCGAGCATTTCGAGAACCGCGTGGTCGGCATGGACGGCAAGGCCATGATTGTCAGCATGAGCCGTTGGTTCTGCGTCGCGCCCTACAACGAGATAATCCGGATACGCCCGGACTGGAACAGTGACGACGACGAAAGCGGCATCCTCAAGATCGTCATGACCGGAACCGCGTCGGACCCGAAGCAATGGCAACGGCACATCGGCGGCAAGTCGCGCCGCGAATTACTCGCCAAGCGGATCAAGGATCCGGACGATGCGCTCAAGCTGGTGATCGTGAGGGACATGTGGCTTACCGGATTCGATGCGCCGAGCCTGCACACGATGTACGTCGACAAGCACATGCGGGGGCACGGGCTCATGCAGGCCATCGCCCGCGTCAACCGCGTATTCCGCGACAAGCCTGGCGGACTGATCGTAGACTACATCGGCATCGCGCAGAATCTAAAATCAGCCCTTGGCCAGTATTCCCGCGACGATCGGAGACACGCCGATATCGACGAAGCCAAGGCCGTCGCGATGATGCTGGAGAAATACGAGATCGTGAGCGCCATGTTCCATGGCTTCGACTACCGCAAGGGCCTTGTCGGATCACCGCAGGAACGACTCGTAGCGCTCGCCGGCGCCATCGAGTGGATCTTGGCGATCCAGCAAAGAGAGGCGGCCAGGGAATTAACCAAAGAGGCCAAGAAACGCACTCATCGCCGCTTTAACGACGCCGTGCTCGCGCTCTCCAAAGCGTTCGCGCTCGCTGCCGCCAGCGACAAGGCGCGCGACATTCGCGATGAGGTGGGCTTCTTCCAAACCGTTCGCGCGGCGCTTGCCAAGAGCGTGCCGGGTGCCGGCAAGTCCTCCACCGAACGAGATTTGGCCGTGCAGCAGATCGTCAGCCGCGCCATCGTCTCAACCGAAATCGTCGACATTCTCGAAGCCACGGGGCTGGATACGCCGGACATCTCCATCCTTTCCGACGAGTTCCTCGCCGAGATCCAGGAAATGGAGAAGAAGAACCTCGCCTTGGAGGCGCTGTGCAAGCTCATCAACGGCGAGCTTCGATCGCGAAGCCGAGTCAACGTCGTGCAGACCCGCGAATTCTCAAAGAGGCTGGAGGAGGCAATCGCCCGCTACCACAACAATGCCGTCACGACGGCGGAGGTCCTTCAGGAGCTGATTGGGCTCGCCAAGGACATCCTCGCCGCCCACCAGCGCGGCGAGGAAGAAGGCCTCAGCCAAGAGGAGATCGCCTTCTACGACGCATTGGCCCAGAACGAAAGCGCGGTAGAGGTGATGGGCAACGACCACCTTCGCGTCATCGCTCATGAGTTGCTGAACAGCCTCAAGAGCAAGGCTTCCGTGGACCGGCAGCACCGCGAGCCGGCGAGGGCTCGGATGCGGGTTCTGGTCAAGCGTATCCTCGGAGAACACGGCTATCCTCCGGACCTTCAGAACGCCGCCATGCTGACCGTCCTGCAACAGGCCGAACTGCTCTCGACATGCTGGGTAGCCTGATGAAACTAAATTCCACCGCAAGCACTCGTGATCTTCTTCCTAATCAACTTGACCCATCATCCGTCGGCCATCGTTCACTTGACGCTTCTTCGCATACCGACGGGACTGCTGAGGTCGACAGCAGCTGTTCGACGAGGAACGCAAATATGAACGTTTTAGGAAACGGTTTCGACATAGTATACGTCGCCAAGATGCCGTGTTGGATTTAAGGTGTACCCACCGTCAATTTCACGTTGCTTCGTTCAATCCAAGATGGATGAAAACGGCAATGTCATTGATCGGGGAAAGGGCCAGACTCACCTGCAGGTACGTACATGATCCCGAAATAGGGTCAGGGATCGACGAAGCTCTCTGCGGCGAGGATTCCATGTCCGTGAATCACCATCCAGTCGGCACTCAGGGGCGAGATACGGGAATCCACCGAATCCCGCTAAAGGCAGGGAAACAGGTTTTTTTCACGCAAATCGCTAAAGACCAGTGTCACCGATTTTGGGCCATATTGTAACTGTTCAGGTACCGGAATTTCCTGATCTGACGCATTAGATCCGACCGTTGGGGGTCAGACAAATCCCGAATGGAGCACAAGTCCATCGAGAGGTTTTTCTGATGCGAAAGGTCAGGAACATCCGAAGGCGGAGAATCCCCAGTGTTGTATTTCAATTTCTTTTGAGCCAAATGTCCCGAATTATTTTTGGCTGCAATAGGATGAGGATTCGGTTGGTAAGGCGGTGGTCGATAACCGGTCTGAAGCGCCGACGATCGGTCAGGGTTTCAAGAACGGGGACGCATGGTTTTTCGAAGCGTGATATTTCAAGAAATCGTTCCAATCTTTACCCCCTTGAGGTCTCAATCAGATGACACGGGATGGTTCGTCATGAGTTTAGCGGCCCAGTGATCTCCGGGGGTCATCGGCATCGAACGCATAGAAGATGTTTTGGAGTTTCCAGACTTGAAGCCATTTCGGGAGTCAAGTGGTGACTCCTGCAGTCGAGAGGAAGATGGTATTGGGGCGGTGGTGGAACCGCGCGGGTCGCATTACGTTTGGTTACTTCATTTTTCTACGTTGACGTTGCCGACATGACAACGCCAGCCCAAGGACATTAACGCTACTTGAAAACAAACTACTTGGAAAAAAAGTTCCTTGATTAATACCATCAAAGACCGGAGGCGCACCAGATATTGGCTAAATACAATATAAGAAAACGTGGGACTAAACGACCAATTTTCTCCAAAATAATCTAGGAAATAACACCTCGAGAGGCTGCCGATGCTCAACGATTGTTGTCACTCAATCGGGGACATTGGACGGTAGAAAACGGCAATCACCGCCATCGCGACGGGATTTTGAGCGAAGACGATTGTTTCATGCGAACTCGCCATGGGCCGACGAACAATGCCCTCTGCAACAACCTGGCCTTGGCGTTCATTCTTCAGTCGGGATACCCTAATTTGGCCGAAGCTACTAACAATCATCAGACGAATCGGTACCAAGGGTTGCGAGCCGTCACGAAAACCACCCCGTTTAAACGTCCGAAAAAAAAGCTGAACCGACCTTCCTGATTACCGGTACTTCCTCCCTGCTAATTCGGTCGGCGAATTGATCGTTTGACCGATGCTCGCACCGGATTAGTTTCCAATCTGGCTGAAACTCGTCTCAACCGGCAATCGCCGCCTATCTCAAAGAATCATTCGAAAAAAAGTTTTTCCGACGAATCGAAATACTCCGCTCGGCACTTAAAAAAACGATCGTCGATCAAGAATTATTAGCATGAAAAAATTTTGTTGCTGCTGCATGTGGGACACAATCTAAGTTCGGCACAAGATCAAACTCCAATATACCGAATTCGGGGCATCGAAGCTGCCGGGAGCATCAAGAAAACTGTCGTGCCCATCGCCAAGTAGTAATCTTAGCCGGTTCGCCAGTGGAATTGGAGCGCCAGAAGAATTTTTAAACCAATAAAAATGGGGATTTAAGGCGTGTCCTGTCAAACTTGAGCTAAGGAACGACGCAATGGAATTCGAATTTCTGGCCCGGCAAAGCGTGTCCGTCCCGGGGGCGGCTTTCGATTTATCGATACGTAGGACCCGGGCTGTTCTCTTTCCCCTGCGGTCGGACCGCTAATGCGACGGGCGGAAAACTTTGCCGCGGGATCCGGGTAACCGCTTCGATTTATAAATTAAACCGCACGATGGAAAAATCGTCTTCGAACGATTCGTGCCCCTGGATTTTTTCCATTCGCTTGACTAAGGAATCGATCGCAACCGACTTTTGGGGAGAGTAAGTTTTCAGCACCTTGATGAAATCTTCTAATTCCAGCAGCTTGCCGTCGGGAGTGACGATTTCGTAGACTCCGTCGCTGAATAAAAATAGCGAGCTGTTTACGGGGACTTGAGTCGTCTCGGATTTAAAGTCGAGCCCCGGCATGGCTCCGATCATCATGCCGGGAGTTCTAAGCTGGAGCGCTTCGATCGGTTGATCGTTCTCGTAGTTAATCAGAATCGCAGGCGGATGTCCCCCGCTGGAGAAACTCAAGGAGCGTTCTTTCGTATCATAGATGCCGAACCACATGGTAAAATACATGTTATGGTTGGATTCCATGGGAAAAGCTTCGTTTAATCCGCTCAACACTTCGGTCGGATTGGAAAAATCCACATTGGGAAGGGATTCGGATCTGATGACGTTGATCACCGAAATCGACAACAGGGCGGCGCCGACCCCGTGACCGCAAACATCCAACAGATAGAGGGCCAAGCGATTTATGTCGATCCAATGGTAGCCGAAAGCGTCGCCGCCCAAGGACGACGAAGCCTTGAAAGCCCAATCGGATCTGATCGTTTTGGAGTTGAGGAATTCGGGAAGCAAGGAGCGCACGTAATCGGCGGCCTCTTGGAGTTCTTGGCTCAAGGCTTTCTGACTTTCCTGCAGTTCCTTGTGAATCTTGTTTCGTTCCATCATGTTGATGTAACCCGCCGAGTGGTGACGAATACGGGCGATCAACTCGATTTTATCCGGCAATTTGACCAAATAGTCGTTAGCGCCGTTGGCGAAACTCTGGGCTTTAATCGTCGGTTCCTCCTTGGAGGAAAGGACGATCAGGGGGATGAGCGAGGTTGTCTTTTCCGCTCGTAATTGCTTGACCAAGGTCAAGCCGTCCACTTGGGGCATGACCAAATCCTGCAGGATGACTGTGGGCTTGAATTTTTCGGCTGCGGATATCGCCAAGGTCGGATCGGAACAAAATTCGTACGCGATATCGGATTCGGATTGCAGCAGCCTTCGCACCGTTTCTCCGATGATCAATTGGTCGTCGATCAGCAAAACTCGGATCTCATCATTCGGCAGGGTATCTGAAGTGGAAGGCATAGCAGTACGGTTCAAAATGACAGAAATCGGTCGGCGGCGGGAACAACGTTATTTCGGGAGACCAAGAGGCGGGTCTTAGTGGTTCGGAAATGGCGGCTCCACTTCATCGTTGGTCTCCGATTGGGATTCGTGCTTAGCCGTACCGGACGGGAGCGGCAAGGCGCCGGGAGGCATTCTCGGTCCGCCGAACCGGGTAAGGCGAGCAAGCGGTCGAGTCGAAGCAAGTCATAACGAATAACAACGCGAATTAATGCATACGTCCCCTTAACGTAGATTAAAAGGCGATCGAAAGCAATTGATTTCCTTCCACAAACGGATTTTCGCCGGTTCCGAGCCGTCGGTCGAACGGCGTTTCGGTTGGTTTCGGTCCGGCAGGCGAAGGCCCGGGTTCGGCGAGCAGAAGCCGGTTCGGGCTTGGTTCGGCTTCGAAAGCGTATGGGCACGGAGCGGATTTCGGGCCCAAAACGGACGGACGTTCGGTTAAGAATCTGCGACATCGAAGTTTCCGGATTCATCGAACTTATAGCTGAGGAAGGGCGCGATCCGGTCCAACGCCAGGATCTTGACCGCCGCCTCCAATCGGACCGCTTCCCGCGGCATGCCGTAGGAGACGCAGGTTTCCCGGTTTTGCGCCACGGTAGTATGGCCGGCTCGGCGCAGGTTGAGCATGCCTTGCGCTCCGTCCCCTCCCATGCCAGTAAGAATAACGGCGACCAGTTTCTCGATTTTCTGATCGAGCAGGCTGTTATAGAACACGTCGACCGACGGTCGATACGCCGTATCCAGGGGGTAGGGGGTGTAATGAAAGTTTCCATTGTTGTCCAATACGAGGTTGTCGTTGTGAGTCGCCAAATAGACATGGCCGGTTTGCGGAAATTCGCCCTCCTTGGCTTCGTTTACCGGGAGTGACGACTGGGATTGGAGCCAGTTCAAAAAACCTTGGGCGAAGTATTCGTCGATATGTTGCACCACGACCACGGCGGCGGGAAAATTCGGCCGCAGTTGCGACAGAATGGAAACGACGGCTTTGGGTCCGCCGTTGGAAGCGCCGATGGCCACCAAGCCGGGAAGGCGCCGGACCCGGTTCGTTTCGCCGCCGGGTTTAGCCTGGAGATTCTGGCGGCTCGGTTTGGCGGAAATGAGTTTGTTGATGCACTCGATTTTATCGAGTAATTGATTCGAGGCCGATTGTTCGCCGAGGCCGATCAAAGGGGTGGTGGTGGCGTCGACCGCCCCGTTGCTCATGGCGTCGTAGACTTGAGTGGCGTTTTTTCCGACCGACGCCGTGACGATCAAGATGGGGCAACTGTGTTCCAAGGTAATGGCCCGGGTGGCTTCGACGCCGTCGAGCACGGGCATGAGCAGATCCATCAAGATCAAGTCGGGCAGATTGAGGTTGCATTTTTCGATGGCTTGCTGACCGTCTTCCGCTAACCAGACCACTTCGTGCTGGGGCGAGGATTCGATAATCTTACGCAGCGATTCGCGTGCCAGCAGCATGTCGTTGACGATGGCGATTCTCATTGGGGCTGTCCGATCAAGTCCGTCACCGCGTTCGTATAGGTTTCGTTTTCGAAACTGCTCTTGGTGAGATAGTAGTTGGCCCCGAGATTAAGGCCTCGTTGACGGTCTTCTTCCCGATCTTTATAGGAAACGATAATCACCGGGAGTTTGGCGAATTTGGGTTCTTCCCGGATTTTTCCCAATAATTCGAACCCGGTCATTCGGGGCATGTCGATGTCGCTGATGATCAGATCGTACTCGGTGAGGCGAATCGCGTTCCAACCTTCGACGCCGTCGGTCGCAAGATGAACCTCGTAGCCGCTGGATTCCAGAATCTGTTTTTGCAATTGCCGCACCGTAATCGAGTCGTCGACGACGAGAATGCGTTGGGTATGAGACTCGTGGTGAGAATGGATATTCCTCGGATTGACCACCTCGCCCCAGCGGGCCGAACCCAATTGATTGTCGATCGCAAGGATCAGGTCGTCAACGTTGAGGATGAGGATTGGAGTTCCGTTTTCGTGGACGGCAGTAGCGTTGACGTTGGGCACTTGACCTAACCGAGGGTCGAGCGGGCGGGCGACCAATTCGGTTTCACCGTGAATATGATCGACGATCAACCCGTAGAGATTGGATTGGTGATTCAGGATGACGATCGAAAACTCCTCGTTTTCCAGAGCCTCGCGAGTGAGAGCAAGAATGTGCTGCGCGGAAATCAGTCCGATTTTTTTATTCTCGTGCGACAGATAAAGACGGCTTTCAACGGATTCGATTTGGTCCCGGTTCGCAACGATGACGCGGTTTACCCGGGAAATCGGCAGGGCGTATAATTCTTCGGCGATCGTCAACAGCAAGGTGCGGACCACCGAGCGGGTGATGGGCAATTTGAGGTGAAAGGCGGTGCCGACGCCCAGTTGCGTTTCGATCGTGGCCGTTCCGCCCAGTTGTTGCATGGTCGATTGAACCACGTCCAAGCCCACGCCGCGGCCCGAGAGTTCGGTTACGTTGGCGGCCGTGGAAAAGGAGGGCAAAAACAAAAATTCCAGGACCTCTTCTTTGCTCAAGCCGGCGACGATGTCTTCGCTGGTCAATTTCCGTTCGACGATCTTTTTTTTGAGTTTTTCGGTATCGATGCCGGAACCGTCGTCGCGAATTTCGATGCAAAGCGTGCCGGCGTAGTGCCGGGCGATGATCATGATGGTGCCGGCTTCCGGTTTGCCTTGGCGGCTGCGGATTTCGGGAGTTTCCAGACCGTGATCGAGTGCGTTGCGCAAAATGTGACTTATCGGAGCGTCGATCTTTTCCAAGACGTCCCGATCGACTTCCGTGTTTTTCCCCCTGATATCCAGCTTGACTTTTTTGCCGATGGAACGGGCGATGTCCCGGATCATTCGCGGGTAAACTTCCACGCGCTCGCTGAAGGGCCGCATCCGGGAACTCATAGATTCCTGATACAGATTCTCGGAAAGATGAGTGTTGCGGCGGATGTAGTCTTCGAAACTTTCCAAGTGTTGCGTGAACAGTTCGTGAGCTTGAGTGGCATGTTGCGATACCTCGACCAGCGACATGAGAACGGATTGGTCCAAGTTCAGGGTATCGGCCAAGTCTTTTACTTTGTTCACACTGGCCAACAGGGTCCGAAGGATCAGTCGGATGGAGGTCAATTGCTGAGACGAGTGGCCTTGATTCCTCGATTCGACCAAGCATTGGGCCGCCAATTCGATGATCTGATTGATGTTTTTCGAGGAGATCCGGACGAATTGGGACTTCGAAGAGGTGCTGGCCGAGGATTTGGCCGGGGATTTTTTCTTCTTTGCGGCGGGCGGTTTCGCCGCCGGTTGTTTCGCCGGTTGCGGTCCGGACGACGGTTGCCGCCCCAAGAGATCGCCGATCTTCGCGATCATTCGCTTGCAGTCCGCAGTTAAGGCCTGGGCGGATTCGTAGAAATTGTCGGCGTTAATCCCCGTTAATTGCTTCAAGATGTCGACGCAACTCAACATCACGTCCACAGTGTCGCTGGTCGGTTTGATCACGCCTTTCTGGATACCGACGAAGTGATCTTCCATCGTGTGAGTCAACTGGACGATATCCGGGAGGTAGACGATACGGGCCGCTCCTTTGAGCGAGTGAGCGGCTCGCATCATGATTTCGACTTGGGACAGATCGGACGTGTCGGCTTCCAGGACCAACAGGTTTTCGCTCAAGACGCCGGTCTGGGTTTCGACTTCGCTGAGAAAGAGTTCCAGCATGGTGGCGTCCATGAAATCCGGACGGTCCTTGTCGGCTGCCGGCTCCGGTTCGGCCGAAGCCGGAACTTGCGGTTCCTGGGGGGGAGCGGCCGGTCCGAGTTCCTGAAGTCGTCGGTTCAGATCCTGAAGGATCGGTTGCGTGATTTTCAGGTTTTGCGGCCATTCGGCGACATCCCAACTATGCCATTCCCGAAAGAAATCACCGCATTCGGCCAGGATTTTCACGGCCTCGCCGGAAAACGGTTTTTTCTCCGTCAGGCAGGCGGCTAAATAATTTTCCAAGATAGCGGTAAATGAAGCTAGCGACGCCAAATCGACGGCTTGTGCGGCCTCTTTGAAGGAACCGGCGGCATGTTTCAGTTGCTCGACGTTCGCCGCATCGAATTCGTCGCTCGTGAGTTCGTTGCATTGTTTGCTCAATACGGCGAATTGCGCTTCGGTCGCTTGGCGAAAGTCATTGAATGGCGTCGCTTCGGTCTCGGTTTTTGGCGGACTATCCGGGGCGGGTTTTTCTTTTCCGAGATCGTTGATCTTGGCGATCATGGCATTCACCCGGGGGCGGGTCGCCTTGGCCTTGGCCGTCACTTCGTCGTTCGTCCATTGGGCCACCCCCTTGAGAAAATCCAGGCATTCGAACATTTGATCGACGGTGTCGTTGGTGGCCGTCAGTTTACCGTTTTGCACTGCGACGAAATAATCCTCCATGGTATGAGTCAATTGGACGATCGAATCCAGATTGACGATGTGCGCCGCCCCTTTGAGAGAATGAGCCGCCCTCATTAATTCCGTGATGCATTCCACGTTGGCGAAGTCGGTTTCCAATTCGAGGAGTTTTTCATCGATGACGGCAGCTTGGGTTTCGATTTCCAGGCGGAACAGGTCCATTAAGGAGGTGTCGGCCAGAGCGGCCGGCGGTTCTTCTGTCGCGGGCGTTGCTTCGGCTTCGGAAGTGATTTCGGTTTCGGAATCGGATGTTTCGGGAACTTTGTCAGGGTCAAAGGCGTCTAATTCTTCGATTAATGTATTAATCTTGGGCAGAGTTCTTTTTGCTGTGGTTTTGGCGGTTTTTTCTTTCCAACCGGTGGTGAGTTTCAGCAGTCTCACGCCTTTGCCCATGACGGCGATCCAGTCGGAATCAACCTTGATCCGGGTTTCCTGAACCTTGATTAATTGCTGCTCCATCGCCGAGGCCAGCTTGACGATGGAATCCAGTTCGACAACTCGGGCGGCACCCTTCAACGAATGGGCCGCCCGAACGTATTCGGCTATCCCGGAACCGTTTTTGGGAGGTTGCACCTCCCATAGCTCGAGCCCTTGGTTCAGGACTTCGAGGTTGGATTGAACCTCCAAGCAAAAAAGATCAAATAACGATAGATTATCTGCCGCTTCGTCCGACATGCTATATGAAATTGTGTTTGAGGTAATGAAAGAGCAATTCTTCGTCCAAGAGGGCGATGGATTTGCCCTGAATGGTTGCGATTCCCTTGGTGAAAGTCGCTTGACCTTTGGATAGGGTGACCGGCGGGGGGCGTAATCGGGTGTCGGTATAAGTGTAAATCCCATCGATTTCGTCCAGTTTGCACGCCCATTGCTCCCCGTCTCGTTCGATGACCGCCAGCCGGGTTTCCGACGAATGTTCTTTCCATTCGTTACTTCGAGCGTCGTTGGGAGCACTGAGCAACCGGCGCAGGGAGATGCAAATTTGCAACGCGCCTCGGATATTGACCAGCCCCAGCAAAGCCGGATTTTTGGCGTGCGGGAGGCGGTGAGCGGCGATAAAGTGGTGCACTTCGACAAGCGAACCGGCCGTTAGCCCAAACCATTCCCGCCCGATTCTGAAGGTGACGATCGAATAGGAGGTCGTCTGGATTTCCTTGGTTTCGTCCGCCACGACTTGCGACCATTCCTCCAAATAGTCTTGGGGAGCGGCGCGCTGAAAGAGATGCCGGCTGTTTTCGTTGAAGACGTTGCAGTTGTGACAGTGGACTTCGTCTTTCAATCGCGAACACGACTGATCTCCCCAAACGCCGATTTCTTGCCAACAGCGTTCTCCCTGAACTTGTGGGTCGGCAGAATCGTTCATGGCGAAACTTCGCGGGTCGCTACCCGATTAAGGCGGTCTTTCCATCGCTTCGCCTCGGCTTGATCGCCTTGGGACGAGGCGATATGCGAGAGCAGATTCATCGCCTCCTGGTTTTGGGGGTTCAAATAGACGGCTTGTTCCAACAGTTTCCGGGCCTTGGTTTTTTCTTCGCCTGCCAGATACATGATGCCGATCAGGAATAACGCTTGGCTGCTGGGACCATTGACCTCGAGATACTTGTCACAGATCTTCATGGCCTCTTGCATTTGTCCCGCATCGGCCAATCGGTGGGCTTCGCTTAAGTTGTAGGTCAGTTTGGCGGTCGCTTTCGCCTTCTGTTGCCGTTCCTGCGGCGGTTGGCCTGAGGGCCGGGGTTGCGATTCCGTTTTTTCGCTCACGGAGGCCGGAACGTTTCGGTCGGGAGGAAAGGCGGGGGAACGCTTAACGGCGACTTTCTTGGGCCTCAAGGGAGGCCGCGAAGCTTTCGGACTAACCGGAAGTTTGCCGTAGGCGAAGGCGCCCGGCCAGTTCTTGGCCGCGAATAACCGGCCGACAGCTGAATTGGCTTCGGCGTGCCCCACGAACAGCAATCCGTTGGGATTCAGCAACCGGTCCAGATTGCGCAACGTTCGCTCTCGAGACGGCCCGTCGAAATAAATCAAGACATTGCGGCAGAAAATGACGTCGTAGGGTGAATCCTGGAACAAAACCAACGGATCCGTAATGTTGGCCACTTCGAAGGTGACGTGACTGCGCAAAGGTTCCTTGATGCGGTAGCGGTTGTTTTCCTGAGGTTCGAAATAATAGTCCCGGAAATCGAGATTCTCTCCCCGGAAGGAGAGCGAGTTGAACACGCCTTGCCGGGCTTTGGTCAAGACTCGTTGACTGACGTCCACTCCCTTGATGTAGAAGGCGTCGGTCTTTAATCCCAAATTCAGAAGGGAAATTCCAATGGAATAAGGTTCTTCGCCGTGGGCGCAGGGAACGCTCAGGACGCGAAGGGGAGTCAAGGGCGTGTATTCTTTAACGCGTTTGGCCAAGGCTTGCGACAAGCGTTCGAACGGAACGACGTCGCGGAAAAACCAGCTCTCGGGCACGACAATCTCGTCGATCAGAGCCATCATTTCGTCGGCCTCGGTTTGCAGCTTTTCCAGATATTCGAAGCGATGGTTGCAGGAGAGGGCATCGCAACGGCGTTTGACCGCCAAGGTGAGGACGTTTGGGCCGAGCGTGCTGGGCACGATTCCGAATCGTTCGCTCAGGAGCGATTCGACAGTGGTGAAGAATTTCATGTCGTCTCGGCAAATAAGGACTCCTTGAGCGAATCGGACAACAGGCGATCCAAATCCAACGTTTGCACGAATTGATCGTCGACGGTAGCGATCTGGCCGAGGTAAGCGGCGTCCTTGAGAGCGATACCCTTGTCGGTCAAATCGTCCGGGATAACGTCGATCGTGGCGATTGCCGAAGGGGCGACGAGTCCCAAAAGGCGGTATTTTTCGTCGTCGCTCGTCTCTTCCACGTAATTGACGAGCAAAATACGCGTGCTCAACCGGGAAGGGGAGGGCCCGTAATTCATGAGGACGCTTAGATCCAGCACGGGCACGGAACGCTTGCGATATTCCAGAAGCCCGACGACCCCTTCGGGAGCGTGAGGCAAGTGACGGGTTGGGACGTTGGGGATGATCCGATGAATGCGTTCGGCCGGCAAGGCGAACGGCATATCCTTGATAGAGAAGGTCAAATAGATCATTGCGGTTTCGTTTCAGGCGTCCGAACGGAACGGCGGGCAACTATTGTTGATCTACCTTGAATTTGGTGACTTCCTTGCGCAGGCCGCCGACCGCGTTGTGCAATTCGTCCGTGGCTTGCTTGAATGCGGTAATGGAAGTCGAAGTGGAGCGGGCGGCTTCCGTGAGATGGACCATCGCCGAGTTGATTTGGTGGGCTCCGGTGGCTTGAGTATCCATTCCTTGCCGAACGGTTTCGAATTGTTCGGTCAACTCTTGCACGTGTTGAATGATCAGACCGAGTTGACTGCTGATATTGCGCACGTTTTCGTTGCCTTCTCGCATGTGTTCGGTGAACTTGTCCATCTCCATCACGCCGGCAGAAACGGAGGACTGCATCTCCTTGACCATGCGATCGATATCCAAGGTAGCCACGGCGGTTTGGTCGGCCAGCCGCCGGACTTCGCGAGCGACGACCGAAAAGCCCAATCCGTATTCGCCCGCTTTTTCGGCCTCGATGGCGGCATTGAGAGAGAGCAAATTGGTTTGATCCGCCACTTTGCTGATGGTGGTGACCACCCGGTTGATGTTTTTGGCGCGCTCGCTGATCACCGACAACTTCGAGGAAATCGAACTGTTGGCTTTCGAGAGGGTGTCCATCGCCGTTTCCATGCCCGCCAGACCATCCCGCCCGGAATCGGCCAGGTTGGCCGTTTCGGTGGCGTGGGTCGTAACGTTGTTCATCGTCTTGCTCAGTTCCTGCGACGTCGAGGAAATCTCCTTGACGGCCGCGGCGATTTCGGTCGTGGAAGAGCCGAAATCGTTCACGGCGGTTTCTTGCGTCTTGGCGTTACCCGAAATCTTGGTAGCGGTCGAGGTCAGGGCGATACTGGATTTTTTCACCTCTCCGATCAGGGTGTTCAGATTGTTGGTCATGGTGGTGATGGACAGCAACAATTGCCCAGATTCGTCTTGGCCGACCACCTGAACCTTCCCGGTCAGATCGCCCCGGGCGATCTGTTCGGCCGCTTTGGCCGCGAGGGTGATACGGTGAACTACCGATTTGGTCAACCAGGACAGCGCCACGATCACGAGGGCCAGACCGATGCCGAAGATGATGCAGAGATACGCCATTTTCCGGTACAGCGGGCCGTAGACCTCTTGTTTGCTGACCCGCATGACCAAGGTCCAGTCCCCGGTGTTGATCTTGGCGGAGGCGTAGATATAATCCAATTCTTCGGTCGGGTCCGTGCTTTCCAACAAGATTTGATTTTCGATTTGGTCGCCCGTCACGAAGGGATGGTATAAGTTTTCAAGCACGTCGCGAAGGGAGGGAATGGGGATGTTTTGCAGCGGCCGGGAAGTGATTTCGTCGCTATGGTGAGTGGAAGCGATAATGCGGCCGGCTCGGCTGATGAGCGTGTAACCGGCGGTATCGTAGTATTTCAACTCGTCGCTTTTCAGGAACGTCTGCACGTCGGTCAGCGCTTGGTCGACTCCGGCGATGCCGTGGAATTTACCGTCGATGACGATCGGATAAGTCAGTTCGTAAATCAGCTTGCCCTGATAAACATAGGGTTCGGTGATCATAATTTGCTGCTTGGCGTTGCTCCTGCCGGTATTGTCCCGGTTATAGGCCGCCGGATCGGCACTGGTGGGACGCAGCCGGTTCAGTTCGGTCCGCGTGGAAAAAACGTCTTCGAATCGCGGGTTGTCGGTATTGACCAATCTTTCGGTTTCCGACACCTGATTGTAGTTGGTGAGGGAGATTCCGAGAAATTCCGGAACCTGTAAAAAACGGTTCTTGTTGCCTTGGTAGTAGAGGCTCGTTTCCATGAGAACCAACGGTTCGACCAAGATCTTGGAGGGATCTTCCTTGTCGCGGTGCCAATAGGGGAGGAAGCGGCCGTCAGCTTCCACGGACTTGGCCAGATCGGTGCCGGCGGTTTCGGGATTATCCTTGATCGCCCGATACTCTTCGTCTTTCTGATCGGCGTTGGGTTCGTAGCCGAAATAGGCTCCGGTGAGTTTGGGGTTGAGTTCCAGCACCCGGCGAGCGAATAGAGTCGAAGCTTCCCGGTCGCCGAACCCCCCGGATTGCTGGGCCGCAGCCATGATTTTGGGAAAGGTGGAGGATTCGAGGTTGATCCAATTGATCGTCTGAGCGACGCGGGAGGTAAAGAGATTGATATCCCGCTGGATCCGTTTCCTGATGGAGGTGTACTCTTCCCACCCGAGGATGGCGAACACGAAGAGAAAGGCGAATAGAATCGCGGCGATTCCGAAGAAGAGGATTCTAAATCTGATGCTCTTGAAAGTAAAAAACTGGCGCATTACGTTAGCGGGTTGTTCGGCGTTTCGGCGGTTGCCAGGAATGAAAATGAGGTTCTCGGAACGCCGAAACTGCGGTCGCTAACGAGGAACCAACGAGATTGCGGCGGCAATTCAACGAGTCGGTGATTGGGTTCAGACAGAATTCGACTGACTGACATTTCCGGACACCATAGCGGAAAAGCTTCGAATTGTATAGTTATTTCGTTTCGTTTTCGCTGGGGAGAGGCAGTGATTCGGAATTCGTTCCAGCCGGTTTACGGGATTTTCTTTAGCTCTCACCGTCGCTCGGGTTACTGAACCGTTTTCGTGCGGTCCGGGGCGTTTCGGCGGCGGAAACGTTGGTCGGCCGGTATTCGTTCGGATACCGGAGCTGCGAGGCATCTGGTATTAAACCTCGAGGCGGGCGACTCCGGGGTTGCAGAGTGCCTTAAGATTTTCGCGGCGTTGGTGTCGGGGGCGCCTGGGGCGAGGATTTGAAAGGCGACGCCGAGCGCTAAAATGGCCGTCGGCGATGGGTGCCTTGCGTCGTCGTTTGTTAATCGCTCAGTCGAGCCGTGAGCTGGTTTTTCGGATTTCGCGTCGCCGCCCCTTAAATCGATTCTGCCGGCGCTCGAGTTTCCAGAACGCGAGGTCGAGCGAGTCAGGATGAGTCAGCCGGCCGATGCCGTCAACCTTGGCGCGTTCGAACTATCGGTCCGGTTGAAAACCGTCGATCGAACGAAGGTCGCCGACGACCGGTCGGTTCGCGTCGTTTCCGAAAGGCTGCCGGTCGACTATGGGCGAGAGGCGTTTTCGGATAGTCCGCATCCCGACGGCAACTCCCACTAGCCCCTTAATGGCTTTGTTTTAGAGGAATTCTGCCATCGCCTTTAGTAAACTTTTCTCTAAAATATTTAATATCGTGCCCCAAGACGTGGGATGGCGACGTCCGGGGTGCCCTAGTTCGAGCCGTAGCCTACGGAATCTGACGGCGAGTCAGTTGGAGTGCCTCCATCTGCAATCTCAGACCGGAAATTCGATTTCGGTCGGTCACCGGAAGAACGATAATGGCTATGATCTCTGGTTTCCGGAAACAGTTGAACAAAAAAGCTTGCTGCAACTGGTGAAATCACGATTCGAAAAAATCGTATCGCCAGTCCAAACCCGCGAATTCACGCTGACCCATTATTTGATGTCGGCTTTGGCGATGTTTCGACTCAAATACCCGTTTCTCCTGAAATTCGATCGGGACACTCGCCAAAATAACCCGATTCGCGCCAAAAGGGAGCCGAGGTTCGGGGTCCTTAAGGTGCCATTCGACACGGCCATGCGGAAGGTTCTGGATTGGCCGGAACCCGCTCGGTTACGTCCCCTTTTCAAAGCTCTGCTGGCCTTCGTGCCACGAGGAAAGATTTGAGCAGCCTATCGGGATCTCAAGGGGGCGTATTTGATGAGGATTGACGGCACGGGAGTGTTTCCTTCGGAATCCGTCCAGTGCGATAACTGTTGCCCAAGCAAGCACCGGAACGGCAATCGTCCATCCGGCGCAAAAATAAGTGATTCCGCTGGCTCCCGAACCGATCCAGCAACAAGACGGCACGAAACAAAACGACAGCGAACTCAGGGCGATCGAAAAACTCCTCGCTTAGTTACGTCCCGAACACCCCCTGGGAAGATCTTCGTGCTGCTGGAAGGGCTTTATGCCGACGGCCCAGTGATGGAACTGTTGCGGGATTTCGATAGGGAATATATCATGGTGCCCAAGCGCAAAAAGCTCTCGGAATCATTCGAAAAACGGGACCCCAGTTCCCCAGTAAAACAACCTGAGATCATCGATAAGCAGAATATTCGGCATCAGTTCCGCTACTTGGAAAAGGTTAGCCGTAACAACTCCGGGGACGATCTCAAGGTCAATCTCATGGAATACCGAGAAGTCGCTGAGGCGGGGAAGGTGAGATCTGATAATTGTTGGATTACGGCCTTACCCGTTACCCCAGATTCCTTGGAACGTTTGATGCGTGCGGGTCAGGCTCGCTGGAAAGTGGAAAATGAAACGTTTATCAGGTTGAAAAATTAAGGTTGTCATTTGAAACCCAATTAGGGCCATGGACACAAGCATTTGACAACCATTTTAGCGATGGAAATGTTTTCGGCCTTTTTAATTGATCCAATTTAACTCAGCTGCCGCAAGGTGTTTCAAGCCGCACTCGCCCAAGAGAAAAAACTCAGCTGGCTTCGAGAACGAATCCGCAGTCTGTTTACGGAAGTCAACATTTTAAACTGGTAATCCCTCTCCCGTCACATAACCTTAGGAAACGATGCGCCCCCGGGGTATTTACCCGACACCAACTGAGACCTGGCGTCAAACTTAACTGAAATTAATACGTCGATAAACCGACAGTTTTCTTTAGGAATAATTGTCGAAACGCCACCGCGATATCCTCCTCACTTGAAACTTCCTAACGATTACCACCAAGAAAGCAAGATTCGGCATTTTTTCATCGATTGATACCAAAAACAACTTGATTCTCCTCAAGTCACGTCGATGATAATCTCGTGTGACCTACTGTATCGCCCTGGAAATTCTGCTAGTGGGAGGTTCTGGCATCCCGAATTCGATTTCCGGACCGGGCGATCTTTTAGGATCTCGCGTTCCCAGCAATCTGCGTCCTGACGATGGGACGGGCGTCGAACAATCGACGGCGATAGAAACCTATTGACTCGATTTATCTCGGCTGGCAGAATCTTTGTTCCTTTGTGCAGTAGGGCAATCCGAGCGGCCTTGCGGACTAGGACCGCGTTTGCGCCCTTTCCCGAGCATTGGATCGAGAGAGCCGGATCGTTTGTCGTCGATTTTGCGGTCGGCTCCGGTTCCTTATCGACCGGTGTGGCACGAAGGTGGACGGATTGCAATTTGAATCACGAGATGTCAAATGAACGAACCATCGTATTGAAGAACGATACCAAGGAGTTGGATAAACTTCCCGGAATCATCGAGGAGTATGCCGAATTGAACGGACTTTCGGGAAAACAAACCTTCGAGATGACCTTGGTTTTGGACGAACTGTTGTCCAATATCATGAATTACGCCTACGAGGATACCAAGGACCACGATATCTCGCTGAATTTCAGCAGAGATGCCGAGGGGATTCAGATCGTACTTCAGGACGACGGGTTTCCGTTCGACCCGACGCAACACGGCGACCCCGTGATTGATTCACCGCTCGAGGAACGGCAGATCGGGGGGTTGGGCGTCTTTTTCGTGAGGCAGTACATGGACCGGTTCGAATATAGCCGCGAGGGTGATCTGAACGTCGTGAGGCTCTGCAAGAAACTTCCGCCGCCCGAGGGCTGATCTTCCAGGCGGCAGCCGGATTGTTCCGCTCGCCCGCCTATGATTCCAACTGGGCCTTGAGCTGCTCGTTCTCCTTGCGGAGGTACTGATTATCCAGGCAGGACAGGATTCGGTTATTGAATAAAATCGGATTGAACAACTTGGGCATGTAGTCGGTAGCCCCGATTTCAATGCAGGTGGCGATGCTTTCGATTTTGTCGACGGCCGTGATCATCATGACCGGAATGGATTTCAGTTTTTCGTTTTTCTTGATGGCCTCCAGAGTCTTGTAGCCATCGAGCACGGGCATGTGTATGTCCAGTAGCACGAGGTCTACGACCTGCTGCTCGAGCAAATCCAGTGCTTCCTGGCCGTTTTCGCATTCCAGCACTTGGTTAAATCCGACCTGTTTGAGATATCGCGACATCAAGACGCGCATCATCTTGGTGTCTTCGACCACCAAAATGATGCAATCCTTGTAACGGTCCGGTAGCTTCTGGGGCATGTTAATGACGTTCTGGTTCGAGAACGCTCACCCAAGCGGCTTCGTCCTTGACGATTTTGGCGGTGTCGGTGGAATGAGGCGCCGTTTCGATGGTGAACGGGGCGATTTCCGCTTCGCTGGCCACCCGGCGAAACTGCTCGATCATATAATCCAGGGTGGTTAGGGTCTCGGTTTCTGTGGGTTCGATCAGCATGGCCGCGTCGTATTCCTTGGCGAAATGGACGCAACCCGCTCCGACCAGCGTGGGCGGATGAACCTTGAAATCGATCAGTCTTTTGACGAAATCGAAGGCGCTGATCTTCAGATCCCCGCCGCTGATCAGACATTCGTGCATGCAGGGCTGATCGAAGATCGGGGGCAGCAAGTCGGCGAGTTTGGCCTGCAGATAGTTGGCGTTGAGGACGGCGTTTTCGGAAGCTTGCTTGAGTCCCTCGGGGCCTTGGGTCAAGAGGTAGCAGAGGGCCCGGAGCAGTACTTCGGTATGGCCGAAGTACGTCTTGATGCGGCCGATGGAATCGGGAAGGTCGTAGTCGGGAGCCGCCCGGCCGTCGCGCATTCGAACGTTGGGGACGGGCAGATAGGGTATCAGGTGTTCTTTGACGCCCACCGGGCCGGCTCCGGGGCCGCCGCTGCCGTGGGGCGTCGCCAGCGTCTTGTGGGTGTTGATATGAATGACGTCGAATCCCATATCGCCGGGACGAACCAACCCCATCAAGGCATTCAGATTGGCGCCGTCGTAATAAAGCAGCGAACCGTTGCGATGGATCTTCACGGCGATTTGCTCGATGTTTTTCTCGAATAATCCCAAGGTCGAGGGATTGGTCAACATCAGGGTCGCAACTCGTTCGTCCAGCAATCTATCCATTTCCTCGATATCCATCAAACCTTGAGGCGTCGTTGGAACGATCTTGCACTGGCAACCGACCATGGCTGCGCTGGCCGGATTGGTGCCGTGGGCCGAGTCAGGAATCAGCACGATATCCCGCTTCTCGCCTTTCTTCTCGAAATATTTCCGGATCATGAGCAACCCGGCAAACTCGCCGTGAGCGCCGGCGGCCGGTTGAAGCGTCACGGCGTCCATGCCCGTCAGTTCCTCGATGTATCCTTGCAATTCCAGAAAGGCGTCCCAGACGCCCTGCATCGTGGCCGCCGGTTGGTGGGGATGCACGTCGGCAAAGCCGTCGAGTTGAGCCATGGCGTCGTTGCGTTTGGGATTATATTTCATCGTGCAGGAACCCAGCGGATAGGGGCCGTTGTCGACGCCGTAAGCCTGATGGCTGAGATTGGTGAAATGACGAACCACTTCGTGCTCGGACAGTTCGGGAAGTCCGATGGAATGTTTCCTGCGGGCTTTCGCATCGATCCATTCGGTATGGCTCTCGGGGTCGAAATCGGGATCGAAAACGCCGTTGCCGCTGACGTTCGGACGACTGATGTCGAAGATGCCGGGTATGAGCATAAGAAATCAGTTTAGCGACTGAAGCGCTTGACGGAAATGAGTGACGTAATCGTCTAATTCGGTTTTCGATTTCAATTCGGTTACCGCGATGAGCAGCCGGCGCGAACCGCCGGGTTCCCAGCCGGAACAATCGATGCCCCCGAAGGCCTGTTCGGCTAACAAGCGATCGAGCAACGCCGGAACTTCGCAGGGAACTTCCAACATGAATTCATTGAAAAACGGTCCCGTCTGGGGTCGGCGAACTCCCGGCAAGGCGGAAAGCTGACTCTCCAGGTAATGAGCTTTGACTACGTTCAATCCGGCGATGCGGCGAAAGCCGTGTTCTCCCAGAGTGCTGAGATGCACCGTGACTTTGAGGGCCAGCAAGGTTTGATTCGAACAAATATGGCTGGTGGCTTCGTGCCGAGCGACGTGCTGTTCCCGGTTTTCCTTGACGAGGGCGAAGGCGGGCTCCCCTTTGAGATCTTGACAGATCCCGACGATTCTTCCCGGCAGGTGCTGTTCCAATTCCATGCGGGTGGCGATCACTCCCAAATAGGGTCCGCCAGCGTTGAGCTTAAGTCCGAGCGGTTGGGCTTCGCAACACACGATATCGAACCCTTCCTCGCCCGGGCTCGGAAAACAACCGGTGAGCATCGGATTGCAGGCGACGATGGAAACGGCGCTGGCTTCGTGAGCGAGTTGGTGAATTTCCGGGAGTCGTTCTATGACGCCATAACGATTGGGCGTTTGCACGATCAAGCCGGCAAAAGGCTGCTTTTTGAGGAGGGCGCTCGCCGTCTCGGAGTCTACTTGACCGCTGTCGGGATTCGAAGGCAGGTCAACGATTTCGACGTTGCGGCCTTTAAGGTAGGTCGCGAGCACTTGACGGTATTGGGGCCAGAGATTCTCCGTCACCAGCAGCTTGTCGCGGCCGGACGCCCGGCAAGCCATCCAGGCCGCTTCGGCCAAGGCCGTCGAGCCGTCGTAAACCGAACAATTGACCGCGGGCTGCCCTAACACTTTTCCCATCAATTTTTGAAAATCGTAGAGGATCCGGAGGATCCCCTGGTTCATTTCGGGTTGGTACGGGGTATACGCCGTCAGAAATTCGCCGCGCGAAGCGATAGCGTGAACCGTTTCGGGGATGTAGTGTTCGTAAACTCCGCCTCCCAACCAGGAACGATGTGTTTTCGTCGTGAGGTTGCGCCGGGCCAAGGCGGTCATTTTATGACTGAGAGCCCACTCCGTCAGCGGGGGAGGCAAGTCGAGCGGACGTTGGAGTCGAATCGACTTGTCGATCGGATGCAAAAGTTCTTCGATCGAATCGACTCCAACCGATTTCAACATCACGGAGCGGTCCGCCGCAGTGTGGACGTTATAACCGGCCAATATTCCTCGTGACATCGGGGCGATCATGAATCCATTTCCTCAAAAATCCAAGTTAATTACGGCAAATAACAAGGTGGCCAGGATAAAAACTCAGGCGCCTTAATTGGCGGACGGGCGTGATTCGATACAATAAGCTAACATAAACCAAATTGTCCTTCGTTACCTAAATTATTTCGGGAAACTGCTTTTTTCCGCAGGAAGATATCGGGGGCGTCAGAGCGAACCGGGCGTAGCGCTCGACTTTCGGGCGAATATTCCCGGGTAACGCAGGGGGTAGGAGTCCGGGCCGGTCGCGGAAAACTTACTTTGGGTTCAAGACGGTAGGCGGTCTCAGGTCGGGGGCGCGTTCGGGTCGGCCGGCAAACCACAGTGGCTCGAACTATGGAATATCAACTCGTTGATCAAGCGGGCGGCTCGTTTGGAAGCTCCCGGCGGACCGAGCGAGCACTTGATTTTGGCCAGTGCCGTACGAATGCGCTTCCGGTTACCGGGTTCGAGTAAGTGAAGGGCTTCTCGGACCAGCGCCTCGGGATGGGCCCGGTCTTGGATTAATTCCGGATAGATTTCTTCGCCGGCCAAAATGTTGGGCATGGCGATATGAGGAACGTGGATCAGGCGTTTGGCGATCTGAAATTCCAGCCAAGGCAATTTGTAGATCACTACCGTAGGAATTCCGAGATAGGCGCATTCGCGAGTGACGGCTCCGGAGGCGGCGATCGCCAACGACGAGTCGGAGAGCGCTTGGGCCGTCTCGCCGATTTGCAACCGGACGCCAGCGGGAATCGCCGGAGCGAAGCGACGGATCTGATTTCGGTCGGTGACGACGAGGGTCGCTCGGCACGGGCGGGTTTTGCGGAGCAGTTCGACGGTTTGCAACAGCAGCGGCAGATGACGGTCGACTTCCTTTTGCCGGCTGCCCGGAAGCAAGACGATCGACGGGAGGGCCGGGGACGGACCGGTGAGGGCTCTGTCCGGGCGGAACCGGGCCGCGAAGCGGGTGGCCATGGGGTCGCCGACGTAACGGACGGGAAATTCGGGATAGCGCCGGTCGTACCATTGCGGTTCGAAGGGAAAGATGCTGATGGCCAGATCCACCGTGGCGGCCAGGATTTCGGCTCGCCGCCGGCGGGAAGCCCATACTTGGGGCAGCACGTAATAGACGATGCGGGGATTCCAGTTGGAGAAGGCGCGGTTTCGCCGGCGCACCCGGCGCCGGATCGCCTGAGCGAAGCAAAGATTGAAGCCGCCGTAGTCGACGAGTACGATGCATCGCGGTTGACGGCGTTCGGCTTCGGCGAGCGCCCGGAGGAAAATGTTTCGGAATCGAAAGAATTTCCCGATAATCCCCAGTATCCCGAACACCGAAATCCGGGTCATATCTTCCAGCAATGCGACGCCGGTCTGAGCCAGTCGAGGCCCTCCGATTCCGAAAAATTCCGGAATTCGTTGACCGGCGGGAGCGGTCTTCCGTATTTCGGTCACTAGTTCGGCGGCCAAAGCGTCTCCACTCGGTTCGCCGGCCAGCACCATGATATCGCCGTGACGCATGTTACCTGACCTGGGCAATTAACTGGTCAACCCGGCCCCGAAGCGCCGACAATCGGCGCTTCGGCGGAGTAGCGCCCGAAGTCGACTCGCAACCCTTCCTTACCGCATAATCGATTTATCCTCAATCACGAGATGAAAGCGGCCGGTCATCGAAAACTCTGGTTACGAATCGGAGCGGTCGGCTTTTCGGCGGCGTTGTTGCTGATTATTTTCTCCCGGTTGGATCTCGCCGTCTTCGGTCAAACGGCCCGCGGCGTGAATCCCTGGGGGATCGTCGCCGCTTTCGCTTTGTTCTGCCTCGGGTTCCTGTTCGTGGCTTGGCGGTGGCATCTGATGTTGCGTTTGGGAGGGATCGTCGTCCATCCGGCCGCCACCTTGCGGAGCGTGTTGATCGGGCATTGCACCTATGTGATGTTTTTCGGCGCGGCGGGCGGCGACATCGTTAAAGCGCAACTGTACGCGCGCTGGTACCGGTTAAGGATGGCCGACGTGTTGGCGGTGGCTCCGTTGGACCGCTTGATGGCGTTGATCGGGGCAATCGCTTTCGGCCTGTTGACGGCGGCGTTCTGCGTAGCCATGGGAGGGATAGAGGTGTTGCATTGGAGCAGTTTGCGGACTCCGTTATTAGGCGCTTTGTCGTTATTGGCGGTGGCCGTGCTTTCGGGAGCGGTATTGCTTCGGTGGCGTCCGGTCCGGTTCCAGTCGATCAATCGGTTCGTCGCGTCGCTCAGCAACGCTTTTTCGGCGCTGGTAAAGAACCGGAGCGTATTCTTCAAGAGCGCGGCGGCAGCCTTCGGCATGCACGCCTGTTTGAGCGTCGCGATGGCCGTCACGTTAGCTGCGGTCGTGCAGCGGGATCTCGCCTGGTCGACCCTGATGTGGACTTTCCCTGTAATCTCCCTGATCGCCGGATTGCCGGTCACCTGGGGCGGCGCCGGCATGCGGGAAGGAGCTTCGATAGTTTTCCTCGGCTTTTTCGGCGTGCCGCCCGAAGAGGCCGTAGCGGCTTCCATGTTGATTTTGGCACTCAACTATTGCTGGTGCCTGGTGGGATTAGGATTGTGGTGGCAGGGGGAAAAAGCGCTCGCTCCGCTCGACAGCGACTCGCTACCGAGTTCGATCTCGGTGGTGATTCCGACTTGGAACGAGGCCAAGAGCTTAGCGGCGACGGTTAAAGCCGCGCGGCAAGCGCCGGAAGTTAAGGAAATTCTATTGGCCGACGGCGGCAGCACCGACGGTACCCGGGGCGTCGGCGAGTCGCTCGGGTGCCGTGTGTTTCAGACCGCTCGGGGGCGCGGAACCCAGATGCGCGAAGCGGCGCGGCACGCCCGGAACGAGATTGTCTTGCTCTTGCATGCCGATACGCTGCTTTCCGAATCGGACGGACGCCGGTTATTGCACGTGTTTCGCGATCGGCGAGTGGTCGGCGGCGGATTTTGGAAACGTTTCGACCGGCGAAGTTTTTGGATGTCGGGTTCGCGGTTTCGTTGCCTGCTCCGATTGTACTTGGGACGGCGAGTGATGGGGGATCAGGCGATGTTTGTGCGTCGCGACGTATTGGAACGGATCGGAGGAGTGCCGGATTTGCCCTTGTTCGAGGAATTTGAACTTTGCCGCCGGCTCAACCGGATCGGCCGATTGGCCTTGGCGGACGGCACGGTCGTTACTTCCGCTCGCCGGTTTCGCGATCGGGGAGTGTGGCTGACCTACTGGTTGATGTGGCGGATCACTCTGGGCTATTACTGGGGGACGCCGGTAAAGGAATTGGCGGAGAAATATCGTCGCCGCTAAAGTGAGGTTCGAACGGATGGGAAAAGTATCGGCGGCAGAAATACGGGCCTTCAAGGGACGGGAAAGATTGCCTGTGCTGACAGCCTACGATTACCCCATGGCTCGCTTGTTGAACGAGTTGGGCCTGCCCATGATCTTGGTGGGCGATTCGCTCGGTATGGTAGTGTTGGGGTACCCCGACACCACGCATGTCGGGATGGCGGACATGGAGCATCACGTGCGGGCGGTGGCCCGTGCCGAGCCTGCGGCGCTGATTGTGGCGGATTTGCCTTACGGCAGTTGCGAGACCGAAATGTTGGCCGTCCAGAACAGCCGGAGATTGCTGGCCGCCGGAGCCGACGCGGTCAAGGCGGAAGGCGTGTTGGACCACGAAGCTTCCGTCCAGGCGATTTTGGCCGCCGGCATTCCGTTTATGGGGCACTTGGGCATGTTGCCGCAAAGTATTCGCAAGGAAGGGGCCTACCGGATCAAAGGCAAAAAATCCTCCGAACGCGAGCGGTTGCTTCAAGAAGCGGAATTATTGGATCGTTGGGGAGCGTTCGCGGTCGTGCTGGAGTTGGTCGATCCGGCTGTCGCCGGCGCCGTCACCGAGCGGATCGATGCGGTGACCATCGGCATCGGTTCGGGAACCGACTGCGACGGGCAGATTTTGGTCAGCCACGATTTGGTCGGCGGATTTCCTTGGTTCACGCCGCGTTTCGTCCGGCCGCGCCTCGACGTGGCCGCGCAAATTCGCCGAGCGGTCGAAGCGTGGCGACGGGATGTGCGAGCGGGAAAGTCATAGGGCCATGAGCGATTCGAAGCACGCCGGCCCGGCCGGGCGAACGTTAACACATCTCGATGCCGAGGGGCAGGTTTCCATGGTGGACGTGACGGCGAAATCCGTTGTCGTTCGGTCGGCCAAGGCCTCGGGGGCGATTTTTTTGGAGACCGAAACCATCCGGCTGATCCAGGCGGACCGGGTAGCCAAGGGCAACGTGTTGGCCGTGGCGCGCCTGGCCGGGATCATGGCCGCGAAAAAAACGGGAGAGTTGATTCCGTTGGCTCATCCCTTGCCGCTCACTTACGCGGAAATCGAATTTGAATTCCCCGATTCGCTAGATCGGATCCGCATCGTGTCCCTGGTTCGAACCGCTTCTCGGACCGGGGTGGAAATGGAGGCCTTGACGGCGGTCGCGGTGGCGGCGTTGACCGTTTACGACATGTGCAAATCGAAAGATAAAACCATGCGTGTCAGTGAAATCCAGTTGGTCGCCAAAGAAAAGGTTCCGCCGGCCTAAGGCGTGTGGCCCGGGTTCGCCCGCGAAGTGGTTCTCAACGACGACCAATGCAGATTAAGGTGGCGATTATAACGGTTTCCGACCGGGCGTCCCGCGGGGAGTACGATGATCTGGGAGGGCCGGCCTTGAAACAGGCGGCTGAAGGTTACGGCTGGCAGGTGGGGGACGAAGCTTTGGTGCCCGACGAGACGTCGGCGATTCAACGCGCAGTGCGGCTGGCGATCCGTCGAGGCAATCAATTGGTTCTGACGACTGGCGGCACCGGAGTCGCTCGTCGCGACGTGACGCCGGAAGCCGTTCGCGCCATGGCGGATCGGGAGTTGCCCGGGTTCGGTGAAGTGATGCGTTTGGAATCGATGAAGCGCACGCCCAACGGGATTCTTTCGCGCTCGTTGGCCGCGGCGGTCGATCGGGCGTTGGTGATTTGTTTGCCCGGCAAACCCCGGGGAGCGGTGGAATGCCTCGGATTCGTGGTCGGGGCCATTCCGCATTGCGTCGAAGTCCTGCAAGAAGTTCCTACGGAATGCTAACCGGGTGTTGCCGACTCGGGGACGGCCGCCTTCGCCGTGTCGGCGATAGCGGAATCCTTTCCGGCCTTCGTTCCTGACGGTTTTCCCGTTGCCGCCCGGGGATTTTTTCAGGAATATTCAAAAGTCCAAATAAACGAAGAAATGCCCGTAAAGACTTCAGACAAACACCTTTGCAACGAAAATCCCGACGTTGGATTCCTCCGTCCTGAATCCACGACTGCATCATTAGGGATCAATTCCAAGTTGATCAATCCTCGCAGAGGTGACTTATCGAATTATTGGATGTCGTTTTGGCGGCGAGGGGGCGGATACCTCATTGCCTTCGTGACGAGCCGACGCACCCCTTTTCTCAGGAGCTGTTGCGGTCCCGATTCCGATCAAGAACTGTATCGGTCGTTCAGTCAGTCAAAGGTTTGAGGATAGCATTGAGAGCTTCCTCGGGGTGAGCCGCGTAATGGCGAGTGGACGGCGGCAAATGCTCAAAGCGATTTTCGGTCCTGACGATCGAGATGGCGGCGTTGGACAGGCAGGCCAAGTTGCGAGGTTAAATGGCCGACCCGCACGCGACATCGATCTTCGTCATAGGTGAAATCACGCACGTAATGGAGACGATTCTCGAGGTGCCAATGGTTACGGACGAGAGCGAGCAGTTGTTCCGGGCTGGCTTTTTCGGCACTTAAGGAGGTGAGGCAGCAAGCGACTTCACGGCTGGTTTTACCCGTCTTCAGAATGTAACGTTCGCGTTCGATGCGTATGGCCTGCTGGCGACCGTAAAGCCGGCAATAATTATTCCACTCGGGGCTGGAGATATCGAGGACCAGACAACGGCGGTTTTCGATGCGACCATGTCCCTTTTCGGCGGGTTGATCGAAGCACGTCGCGGCACTCCAATCAATGGCTTCCAAATCTTCATGGATGGTCGGTTGATTATTTTTGACTGAACTGGTCACGTAGTCGGCGGCACCGTCCTCCAGCAGGCTACGGGCGGTTTCCTGTTGGACATGCATGGCATCGAGAGTCACGACGCGCCCTGCCAGATCCAGCTCCCGAGACAATTCGCGCACCGCTGGAATTTCGTTGGTTTTATCGGGCACTTGAGTCTGACCGAGTATCAATCCGGTGCCATGCTCGACTGCCGCCACCATCATCCGGTTTTCGTTCTCGAATTGAGCTGAAGCCCCACGGATATCCTTGCCGTCAATGGCTACTGGAGTTTCCTTGTCGCTTCGTTGTCGGACCCATTTACCAATCGTTCAATCCAGCGTGTCGGGATCCAATTTAGCAAGGATGTAATGAAAAGTAGAAGCCGCCGGAGCCGGGTAGCATTGCCGACGAGGACTCCAAAAGGCTCCGACCGCCTTCAATTGCCCTTGGGTCATTCTGGCGGCGAATTCACCGAAAGCGGTGACGCCGCGATACCCGGCTAAGCGAGCCGCAATCGCGATCGCCAAGAAACAGGCTGGACGGTAACGCTTGCCGCGAGCTTGGCGGAAGTCGTCGATGCTTTCCAGAAACGTATCGACGACTGCACAGTTCCGGAGTCGAAGGGATCCGGGCCATATCCCCGGCCTGCCAGTCTTCCGCCGCCGATTCGCGGCTTAGAATGGTGGCGGCATCCGGTCGTAACGGATAGGCGAGAACTTGCTTCGGTTGTCCGTTCTGGCGCCAACTCACCGACTTCCCCGAGACTCGGGAAAAGCCTCGAGTCGAACCCAAGAACTGCCAATTCGCCGCCTGATAACAGGTGCCGGTAAACTTCGACGGATCGACGAATGTTTCGGCCAAATAAACCGGATAACCGTGCACTTGGCGCATATCGGCTTCCAGACGGCGCAGGTTCAGGCCGAGCGCCCGCGAGGCCAAGTTGGGGAGCCGACCTTCCTTCAGCACCAAAAAACGGATGTTGTTCGCAATCAAATGCAACCGGGAAAAATGCTGCTCGGCCGACCAGCCGATCCACTCGTCGCGAACTCCCACCTTGAAGGCTCCGGCCTGCCAACCCAACAAGGCGAGCCAGGTTTCGTCGTAAATCGCGACATGGCGCAAGGCCTTCCCGAACAGGCTGTGGAACGGAAGATAATGATATTGCGACATTCACGAGTCTCAGCGCAGTCTTTCCTCTTCGCCACGGACAAGTCGAACCGTTACGTCCCGTAACGGAAAGGCCGCGGCATCCGGAATAATTGATTCCATGGCGAAATCAATAGCGGGGAAACTTTTGAATGTCCAGATTAAAAATACGTCCCTATTCCGGTTTCTTTATTGAGCCAACGACTTTTGAATGGCTCTGGAGATTTTTTCGATCCGCTTGACTTTGACCGGGCCTTGGTCGACGCTTCGCCACCAATGCCGGAAGCGACGGACAGTGAGTTGATGGGGAAATTGGTGTCTTTGTGCAAGCGCCGGGGATTCATTTTCCAGTCTTCGGAAATCTACGGCGGCATCAACGGCTTTTGGGATTACGGTCCGCTGGGCGTCGAACTGAAACGTAACGTCAAGGAGTACTGGTGGCGGTGCATGACCCGCGAACGAGAAGACGTCGTGGAGTTGGACGCTTCCATCATCCTCCATCCTCAGGTCTGGGCAGCCAGCGGGCACACTTCGACCTTCAGCGATCCGATGGTGGATTGCAAAAAATGCCAGGGAAGGTTTCGCGCGGACCAGTTGGAAGAGGAGGCTTGTCTCGAAAAACCCAGCAAGAGCGTGGCCGCTTGCGATGCGGAAAAGACCGAACCCCGAGCCTTTAACCTGATGTTCAAGACTTGGCTGGGACCGGTGGAATCGGAGGAGAACGCGGCTTGGTTGCGCCCCGAGACGGCCCAAGCGATATTCGCTCAATTCAAGAACGTCCTGGACGTTTCCCGCCAAAAACTTCCGTTCGGCATTTGCCAGATCGGCAAGGCGTTTCGCAACGAAATCAACCCGAGGAATTACACCTTCCGCTCCCGGGAATTCGAGCAGATGGAACTGGAGTATTTTATTAAACCGGATGCGGTTAGCGCCGCCGGAGAACCGTCGAGCGAGGGCGAAGGGGAAGCGCAATCCCGGCCGGAGGATTGGGGGTGGAAAGAGTGGCATCGATACTGGGTGGACCAACGGATGGCTTGGTATCGCAACATCGGCCTGCCAGAGCAACAGCTGAAATTGCATTGGCAAACAGGAGACGAATTGGCTCATTACGCCCAAGCTACGGTCGATATCATGTATCGGTTTCCTTTCGGATGGCAGGAACTGGAGGGAATCGCCGCGCGAGGGGATTTCGATTTGAGGCAACATCAACAACACAGCGGAAAATCGTTGGAATTTTTCGACGCCGACACTCGGCAGAAATACCTGCCGCAGGTGATCGAACCGAGCGCGGGAGTGGACCGCCTGGTGTTGGCCTTGCTCTGTCAAGCTTACGGCGAAGAAATGATCCCCAACGCTCAAGGGAAACCGGAGCGCCGGATAGTGATGAAATTCCATCCGCGCATGGCTCCTTGCAAGGTCGGCGTGTTTCCCTTGAACAAGAATCGTCCCCCCTTGGTCGCCAAGGCTAAAGCCATTCACGACCGGTTGAAGGATCGATATCTCACTGCCTTCGATCTGACCGGTTCGATCGGGAAACGTTACGCCCGGCACGACGAAATCGGCACGCCTTTCGGGGTTACGGTCGATTTCGATACGGTCGGCGATGGTGAATCGGACCACTTGAAAGATACGGTGACGGTTCGGGACCGGGACACTACCCAGCAGACGAGAGTCCCGATCGCAGAACTGGAATCCTGGTTGGCGGAAAAGCTAGCCTGATAACTGCCCGCCGGCAGTTTGCGGAGATTCCCCCGCGACTACGTTTTCCAGGACAATTCAACAGTCTTTGGTCCAATAAGGGATGTGGAATTGGGCCGTTTTTGTCTGAACCTGCAAAGTTTCGCCGTTATCGATTTCGTCATGGAATCGATTATTTCGAATACCGCGCCGTTTCCGGTACGGGACGTACCGCTTCGACTTGTCCCTGGCGAAGAAGAAAGAAAACGCTGGGATTCGTTAATCGCGCAATATCATAATCTTCCGTTCCTTGGCTTGCTCGGGAAGGGATGGCGCCAGGTCGCAATTCACGACGAAACCTGGCTCGCCCTGTTGGTTTGGCAGGCCGGGGCCTTCAAGGTGAGAGTTCGCGACGGGTGGATCGGCTGGTCGGCCGAGCAGCAATTTTCCAGGTCGCCTTTGATCGCGAACAACGATCGCTTTCTGGCGCTGCAGGAAGGTCGGTTACCCAACTTGGCTTCGCGTGCACACGGTTTGAGCCGCGCCGCCGGGAAGACGATAGGCGTCAAGTGCACGGTTATCCAGTTGCTCTGGCCGAAACGTTAATCGATTCTTCGAAGTTTTCCGGCACTTGTTATCAGACGTCGAATTGACAGTTCTTGGGGTTGACGCCAAGGTTTTCCCGGACCTCGGGGAAGTCGGAGAGTTGGCGCCCTAACGGGAATCGAATGCCACTCGAAAGCAAACGTTGATGGTCGAGGATATTTGATCCGAAGCCGCCTGACGATCAACCAGGGACGTCGGATGGAATGAGATCACTCATCTTCTGACAGAAGCGAAACATGAAATCCTTGATAATGGGAATGCACCTTTGCGTCAGATCGTTCAGTTCAAAATGGCGTTCAAACCCGCCAATCAATTACGTTAAATCAATAACGGCTTTCGCTTCCCGCCGTCGTCGGCTCGACGAACGTTCCAAACGTTTCAAGCCGGACCGGGACGGTTGGCTCCCGCTTCGATCGCATCTCGTTGCAATTTGACCAATTCGGCTACGCCGTTCCCGGCTAATTCCAGCATGCGATGCAGCGCCGGAGAACCGAAAGTGGTCTTTTCTCCCGTGCCCTGGAGTTCGACGTATTCTCCTCTGGAAGTCATGACGACATTCAGGTCGACGTCGGCCGCAGCATCTTCTTCATAACAAAGATCCAGGAGGGGAATGCCCTTAACTACTCCTACGCTGACCGCAGCGACGGATTGGGCCAAGGGCGATTCTTTGAGTTTGTCCTCGGCCAATAATCGCTGGACCGCCAAGGAGAGGGCGACGTAACCGCCGGTAATCGCCGCGGTACGGGTTCCGCCGTCAGCTTGGAGTACGTCGCAGTCGATCCAAATCGACCGAGCGCCTAGAAGTTCCAGCTGGACGGCGGCCCGCATCGAACGTCCGATGAGTCGTTGAATTTCCTGGGACCGCCCGTCGATTTTCCCTCGGGAAATGTCTCTGGGTTTACGGCCTTGAGTCGAGTAGGGCAGCATCGAGTACTCCGCGCTGACCCAGCCGCCACCGACCTTTTGTTCTTGCATCCAACGCGGCACTCGATCTTCGACCGTCGCCGCACAGATGACGCGGGTGGAGCCCCACTCGATCAAGGTCGAACCGTAGGCGTAGGGCGCAATATCATTGCGAAAAACGACCGGACGCAACTGATCGGATTGCCTCGAATCCGGACGGGCGTCGGTCTGGGACGATGGATCGTTCATCATTCAGGGGCGGATCATAGAAGGCTGCCGGATTTTGGCAACGAGAAGGAAAGAAGCGGTTCGGGGGGCTCGGTGCGCCGGGGTTGGCGTTCCGGCCGGCTAAGTAGCAATGCCAACTCGAGTGCGGGGTCTTAGGTTTTGAGCAAATCCTCGGCATCCTCGATCAAGGTGGTATCGTGCGGTTCGCTGCCGATGTCGTAATCGATTGGCGAAGGCAACCGGGCCGGTTCGGGGGCCGGCGGTTTTGACCTGAGGGAAAGGCCGGGGCTTTTAATTTTACCAGAGATGACCTTCGACGTAGGATCCGTGACATGACCGAACGCATTCTCTTTCTGGCACTCGCACTTAGTTGGCTGCCCGTCGGAGGAGACGAAGCGGAACGGCCGAATATCCTTTGGTTGTCGGCGGAGGATATCGGACCTCATCTGGGATGTTTCGGTGATCCTCATGCCGTGACGCCGCATTTGGACAGGTTAGCGACTGAAGGCGTTCGCTTTACTCACGCTTTCACGACTGCTGGAGTATGCGCTCCCTGCCGGAGCGGGATTATTACCGGCATGTACCAAACCTCCTTGGGCACTCATCATATGCGTTGCCGGGCCAAGCTCCCGGATATTGTCCGCCCGTTTACCGCTTATCTGAGAGAGGCCGGTTATTATTGCTCGAACAATCGCAAGGAAGACTATCAATTCGTGACGCCGGCCGACGCTTGGGACGAATCCGGGGCCAACGCCCATTGGCGGAAACGGCCTCGAAAGGATCAGCCGTTTTTTTCGGTGTTCAATTTCACCGGATGTCACGAGAGCGGAATCGCCAACGCTTCGAAATATCGTTCCGTGACTTCGGTATTGAGCGAAGCTCAAAGACAGGATCCCGCTCGCTTGACGACCTTGCCGCCGTATTACCAGGACACTCCGACGGTTCGCGAAGATTGGAAAAGGAACTACGAACTGATCACGGCAATGGATTATTGGGTCGGCGATTTGCTCCGCCAGTTGGAAGAGGATGGTCTGCGCGAAAATACGATCGTTTTTTTCTGGTCCGATCACGGGGTCGGTTTGCCGCGGGCGAAGCGTTGGCTGTACGATTCGGGAGTTCACGTGCCGTTGATCGTGAGCGTTCCGGAGAAGTGGCGGCAGGACGGTCAAGGTTCGTCCGGTTCGCGGTCGGACCGTCTGGTCAGTTCCATCGATTACGCTCCCACCATGTTGAATTTAGCCGGGGTCGATTTACCCGGACACCTCCAGGGACAGCCGTTTTTGGGGCCGAATCTTCCGCCGGAACGCCAATACGTTTACGGAGCGAGGGATCGGATGGACGAGCGTTACGATATCATCCGGATGGTCCGTGACCACCGGTTCAAATACCTGCGGAATTACGAGCCGCACAAAACCTATTACCAGTACGTCAGTTACTCCGAAAAGGGAGGGACGTTGCGGGAAATGAGGCGGTTGTTCGAAACCGGAAAGCTTCCCGAGTCCGCGGCCGGCTACTTTGCGCCTTCAAAGCCGGCGGAAGAGTTGTACGATACTCAGAACGATCCCCATGAACTGAATAATCTGGCCGCAGATCCCCAGTATCGGAACCGGTTGCGAAGGATGAGAGCGGCGCAGAACGCTTGGGCGGAAACGACGCTGGATCTGGGTTTTATCGCCGAACCGCTGCTGGATGAGCTGGAACGGAAATACGGCAGTCGTTACGGCATATTGCACCGCTCCGGAGGCCGGGAATTCTTCGCTCGCTTGGCGCGGGCGGCGGCCGACGCGACCGCGGGAGCCGAAAAGAAAGCTGAATTGCTGGCGGCATTGACCGACGAGGAGGCGGCCGTTCGTTATTGGGGAGCCGTGGGGCTCGCTAATCTGGGAGCCGAGGCCGGAGACGCCGAGGAAGCGGTCGCGAAAGCCCTGCGCGATCCCGAACTGGTGGTTCGAACGGCGGCGGCCCGCGCAATGTGTCGTCTCGGCAAGCCGGAATCCGCCCTGCCGGTTTTGGTTTCCGTGTTGGAAACGGGAAGTCAATGGGAACGGTTGCATGCGGCCCTCGTTCTGGACGAAATTGATGCTCAGGCTCGACCGGTGATCAAGGCCATGCGGCAAGCTCTGCAGCCGCGAGCGGAATTGTTTTCCGGGGGCAAGTACGTCGTGCGGGTCATCAATCGAGCCTTGAATCAATTGGACGGTACCGATCGAGCCGTACGCTAAGGCCAGCAGTCGGCAAGCGGGGCGGCAGGACGCTAAACGCCGGGCCGGTTTCGCATTATCGAAAGGGATTGTCGGCAGCTGTCGTGTTTTCCGGAGCTGATCCGCATCGAAAGTCAAGGGAAGTTTTTCCGGACTTTTTGAGGTTGCGGACGAAGCAACCGAAATTATCCTGACGAAGGCCGGACGAGTTCGTCGGCGCGTGGCTGGTGGATTTCGAAACTCGGGCGGATCGCTCGACCGAACTATTGCATGAAAGCCTCACGTAGAAATTTTCTGTCCCGTTGCTTGTTGGCGACGGGCGGGGTGTCGTTTTTCCCTTCGGTATTCTCGGCCGACGATCGCAAGACGGTCGCCTTTTTGGGAACCGAAGTGCGGACCCATTCCCATTCGCAACATTTTCTGGACCGGTTGACGATGGGATACGGTTGGCGGGGACAGTGGGTTAGCCCTCGGGTGAGGGTGGCGTCGGTTTACATCGATCAGTTTCCTCAGAACGATCTGGCCCGTGGGCGGGCTGAACGCCACGGACTGAAACTCTCTGCGAGCATCGAGGAAGCCCTGACTTTGGGAACCGGCGAATTGGCGGTGGACGGGGTGGCGATCATCGCGGAGCACGGCAATTACCCGCGGAACGATAAAGGGCAAAAACTCTATCCCCGCTATCGCTGGTTCAAGGAAATCGTCAAGGTTTTCGAGCGGTCCGGTCGTTCGGTGCCGGTTTTCAACGACAAGCATCTCTCGACGGACTGGGACGAATGCCGGGAGATGGTTGCCGACTCCCGGCGGCTGAACTTTCCGTTTTTCGCCGGTTCTTCCTTGCCGGTTACCAGACGGATGCCATCGATCGATATGCCTTATAATTGCCCGTTGCAGGAGAGCGTTTGCGTTGCCTACGGCGGAGTGGACAGTTATGATATTCATGCGTTGGAAACCGCCCAGTGCATGTCGGAACGAAGGTTAGGCGGGGAAGTGGGAATCAGCAGAGTACAAGCGTTACGGGGCGACTGGATGTGGCGGTTCTTGGATCGTCCTGACCGCGAACCTACCCGCCGGGCCATGGTTGCCGCATTCACCCGCAGCCATAATCTACCGGTAGTGGAAGGCTACTACACGGAGCCGATTTCGTTCGCTTGGGCCCGGAAGACGTTTCCGAATACGACCGCCTATTTTATCGAACACCGCGACGGATTCAGAACGAGCATGTTTCTGACCGGCATTCAGGATTTCAACTATGCCGGAGTGCGCGCCGACAATCAGGAAATCATTTCTACTCAAATGTATCTGCCGATGCCGACCCACGGCTCCACCACCGCCGATTTCTTTCATCCGCTGGTCCGGCATATTGAGAACTCGGTACTAACGGGTAAAACGCCTTATCCGGCGGAACGCACTCTGCTCACTTCCGGTATGGTGATCGCCGGCGTGGAATCGCTACATCGGGGCCAAGCGGTCGTCGATACTCCCGATATGGGAATTCAGTACACCGTGGGTCCGCAATCCACTTTTTGGCAAGCTTGAAACTAACGCTCCGCATAGTCCCGCGGGCGCGAATCATCGAAGGTTCCCGTCATGGTTTTACGTTCGGTTTCGAGCTGAGAATCCGGTTGTTTCGGCGAACGTCGGTAAGCGCCCCTATCGTTCGAGGATTCGCGAGCGATGCTTCGCGGTCCGATTATCTTGAGTGAACGGACCGTTACCGGCTAATCTTGAGCAGGCTCCGAACCATCGGAGGAATAGGAATTAACGTTGACGATTTGAAACCATGAAAATGCTGATGAGGTTGATGGGAGCGGTCTTGATATTGCCGTTATTCGTCGGGTGCGGCGGCGGCGACGACGGCAACGAAGAGGCGGCGGAGAACGAATCGGATGCCCCGGGAATAGTCGAACAAGCCGTTTCGGCTCCGGTAGAGTATTTGGGCGCGGTTAACCAAGCCAACAAATATTCGAGAAATCAACTGGCGGAGGCGAATGTGAAGCACGCGGTCAAGACTTTCCGGGCCATGGAAGGCCGGTTCCCGAATCAGTTGAAAGAATTGGTCGATAACGGGTATTTGCCGAAAGCTCCGGAATTGCCGCGAGGTTTTCGATGGCATTACGACCCTCGCACCGGGACGGTCTCGACGGTGGCTCAGTGAACGGCGACGTGGATTTAAATACCGCGGGCCGGCGAGTTCCATGAGCAGGAAAAACTATCGAGCGGCGAATCCGGACCGCCGGGCGGCAGCGAAGATATCCGATCCCGGGTTAAGTCCCCGACTTCAGGGTTGATACCGAGCTTGTGCAGGAACAGATAGTCATTCTGGATTTCGGTTCGCAGTACACTCAGGTAATCGCCCGGAGGATCAGGGAATGTTCGGTTTATTCGTCGATCGAAAAATATGACGTTTCGGCGGAACGCCTCGCCCAGCTGGCTCCCAAAGGCATTATTCTTTCCGGAGGGCCGGCATCGGTCTTCGACGATACCGCCCCGTTGCCTGACCGGGCGTTGCTACGCCTAGGGGTTCCGGTCTTGGGCATTTGTTATGGCTTGCAGCTTCTCGCTCATTATTTAGGCGGGAAGATCAAACAGGCTCAGAAACGGGAATACGGCAAGGGATCGTTGATCATCCAGAAGGATTCGCCGTTGTTTCACGGTTTGCCGCAAACGCTGCAAGTCTGGAATTCCCATGGCGATCAGTTGCTCAGTTTGCCTCGGGGCTTCGAGTCGGTGGCCATTACCGAGAATTCCCAATTCGCCGTGATCCAGGATTTGAAACGGCAACGGTTCGGACTGCAATTTCATCCGGAAGTGATCCATACTCTTCGGGGCAAAAAGGTGCTCGATAATTTTTTGCGGCGCGTCTGCCGGTGCGGCAAAAAGTGGACCATGCGTCATTATGTCGATCAGGCGATCGGCGAAATCAGAGAGCGGGTCGGCGAAGAACAGGTGATTTTAGGGCTGAGCGGAGGCGTCGACTCCAGCGTTACCGCGGCCCTGATCCATCGCGCTATCGGCAACAGATTGACCTGTATTTTCGTGAACAACGGATTATTGCGCAAGGGCGAGGCGAAGGCGGTGCGGCAACTGTTCGGCCGCAATTTTAAAATGAGCCTGCAATACGAAAACGCTTCGGCGGCTTTTTTACGGAAACTCCAGGGAATTACGGCGCCAGAAAGGAAACGGAAAATAATCGGCGAAACGTTTATCAAGGTGTTTCAGCAGGCGACCGCTCGAGCGGGGAAGGCGAAATTTTTAGCCCAAGGCACCTTGTATCCCGACGTGATCGAGTCCGTGCCTATCGCGGGAAATCCGGCCGCCCTGATCAAAAGCCATCATAATGTGGGCGGCTTGCCCAAGAAGATGAAATTCGAATTGCTGGAACCGCTTAAGCGTTTGTTCAAGGATGAAGTCAGGCGGTTGGGCAAGGAGCTGGGCTTGCCCAAGGAAGTGATCCTGCGGCAACCCTTTCCGGGCCCGGGTTTGGCGGTCCGGATTTTGGGAGAGGTGACGAGCGGCCGGCTGCGAATTCTGCGGTTGGCCGACGCTATCGTGGTCGCCGAAATGAAAGCCAACGATTGGTATTACCGGGTATGGCAGAGTTTCGCCGTGCTGCTGCCGGTGCGGAGCGTCGGAGTGATGGGCGACGAACGCACTTACGACTACACGATAGCTTTGCGCCTGGTGGATTCCAAAGACGGGATGACGGCCGATTGGGTCAAGTTGCCCCATGAATTGCTGGAGCGCATTTCGACCCGGATCATTAATGAGGTCAAGGGAGTCAACCGGGTTTGTCTTGATATTTCCAGCAAGCCTCCGGCCACCATCGAATGGGAATAGTCGCGGCACCGGTAACCGGCGCCTCGGACGATCCGGGATGAGCATGAGTCCGTTACGGTCGAGCTTTGGTTTTCGCCCTCGGCATTGGGCGTCTCTGATCTGGTTCGGCAAGGCCGTTCTGTGCCTGGGATTTCTGCCGGGGATCCTATCGCAGGCCGCTACGGACGAAGCGGCTTATCGTTCCCAGCCGCTGGAAGCCATCGTCGGCCAGGAAGCGGGTTTCAGCAGACTCTCGTCAACGACCACAGGGATCGATTTTCACAACAAGCTTACCGGTGATTTGTTGTTGACCAACGTGGTCGTCAACAACGGTTCGGGACTGGCGATCGGCGACGTGGACGGGGACGGTTGGGCGGACTTATACTTTTGCGCACTCCAAGGCGCTAACCGGCTTTATCGCAATTTGGGGGGATGGCGGTTTCAGGAGTTGGATGCCGGAGCGGCATCCTGCGATCGACAGTACTCAACCGCGGCGGCATTTGCGGATATCGATGGCGACCGGGATTTGGATTTGCTGGTCAACGGGATTGTCGCGGGCACGCGCCTGTTTTTGAACGACGGACAAGGCCGTTTTTCGGAAGCCACCGAAACCGGACTGTCTCGAACGGCGTCTGCCATGTCCTTGGCATTGGCCGATATCGACAACGACAGCGATCTGGATCTCTATTGCGCCCATTATGTCGACGCAGTGTTCACCGCGGATCCTACTACCCGCTACGAATTGGCCAAGCGAAACGGCCGCTTTACGGTCGCCCGAGTGAACGGCCAGTCCACCGACCGGCCCGAATGGCAAGGACGTTTCGAAGTGTCCCGGACCGGGAAATTGCGGGAATTACCCGAAGCGGACGGGTTGTATCTCAATGAGGGGGGAGGGCGATTTCGGTCGATCGGAGCCGATCGCGGAACCTTTCGGGACCGGACCGGCAAACCGGTAATGCCACCCCGCGATTGGGGATTGGCGGTCATGTTTCGGGATCTTGACCGGGACGGGGATCCCGATCTTTACGTTTGCAACGACAACGCTTCCCCCGATCGGATTTGGCTCAATTCCGGCGACGGTACGTTTCAGGCGCCGCCGCCTTGGATGATTCGCCATACCAGCCGGTCTTCTATGGGGGTGGATTTCGCCGATGTCGATCGTGACGGCTACGACGATTTCGTCGTGGTCGATATGTTCGCGAGCGGACATGCCGATCGCATGAACCAGTTGGTCAAGCAATTTTCGGATGCCGGAACGATACTGCGCCCGGACGGTCAACCCCGGTACAACCGCAACACTTTTTATCTGGGCCGCTCGGACGGCACCTATCTCGAAACCGCCCTGATGGCCGGATTACCGGCTTCCGATTGGTCCTGGTGCCCGGTGTTCGTTGATGTCGATTTGGACGGCTACGAAGATCTGCTGATCTCCAACGGGTTCAGTTTCGATATCATGGATCAAGACAGTCATGATAAATTGAGTCGGTTCAAACTGTCGGTTCCGGAAATGAAACGGCAGCGCCGGCACCATCCGGGATATGCGAGTGCCAACTTGGCCTTTCGCAATCGTCGTGACGGCAGGTTCGAAGTCGCCGGTCGGCAATGGAAATTCGATATCAAGGGCATCTCCTATGGCATGGCGCTGGGGGATCTGGATAACGACGGTGATTTCGATGTGGTCGTCAATCAACTCAATCAGGAGGCTTTGGTGTTGCGAAATACCTCACCGGCCCCTCGTATCAAAGTGGCATTGAGGAGCCGCTCTCCCAATGCGTTCGGTATCGGCTCCCGAGTTCGGATTCATTCGGACGATCTCGTGCAAAGTCAAACCCTGATCGCCGGCGGCCGCTATTTGTCTGGGGACCAAGCGGTTCGCGTGTTCGCCTTTCCCGTGAAATCGGGCGAGCCGGTAAATTTAGAAGTAACGTGGCCCGGCGGCCGAATCAGCCGGTTGACCGATATTCGTCCCAATCGGTTTTACCTCCTGGACGATACGAAAACTCGACCGTCGAAAGATTCCTCAATTCCTCCGGCCCCGCTGTTCGCAAACGTCGGCAACTTGTTGTCCCATGCGCATCGCGATATCGGAGAAGGTTTTCTGCCGGCGAATTCCGAGCTTCCCGGACGCTTGGGAATGACCGGGCCGGGTGTCGCATGGTTCGACGTGAACCAAGACGATTGGGACGATTTGCTGGTCGCCGGCGGTTACGGCGACCTTCCCGCCGTTTGGCTAAATCTTCAGGGCGAGTCGTTCGAGCGTCTGGAGTTGTCGTCTGCCGTCCGTGATCGCCAGGGCGCGGTCACGGTCTGGGACGACGGTCTGGGGAATCGATTCGGTTTGATTGCCGTTTCGCAATCGTCATCATTCCCCGGTGGAGAAAGCGCACTCCATTTTTACCGGTTCGGTCCGGCGCCGGAAGAAAGGACGAAAACCGTCGGTCCTGCCGGTATCGGAGCGTTGGCAGTAGCCGATATCGACGCCGATGGCGACTTGGATCTGTTTATTGGAGGAGTGCCGCCAGAAGGTAGGTATCCCGAGCCGGCCGACTCAGCCGTCTGGTTGAATCAACAAGGCCAACTCGAACCCAACGTCGCATGGAGCCGAGCTTTCCGCCAGGTAGGGATAGTCCGAGGAGCTACGTTTTTGGACGAGAACCAAGACGGTCGTCCCGACTTGGCCTTGGCTCTGGAATGGGGGCCGGTTCGGCTTTTTCAAAACACGGGCGAAAAATATCTCGAGGCGACCGAAACCCGGAAACTGAACGCTTCGCCGGGATGGTGGACCGGTCTTGCGACCGGTGATTTCGACGGCGACGGGCGGTTGGATTTGGTCGTGGGGAATCGGGGACTTAATACCTCTTACGCGTTGTATTCGACCGACCGGATCCGCATCTGGTACGCCGAACACGAGGGTTCGATTCGGGCGTTGGAATCATGGCGGCAACACGACCGTTGGTTGCCGATGGCCAATCGATCGCTATTGGAACCGAAGTTTCCTGAATTGGCCCGGAAATATCCGACGCATCGTCAATTCGCGAATACGAGCGTACCGGACCTCCTCGACCCATTCCTCGAGCGATATCAAACCCTGAACGCTAACGTATTCGAATCCGGCGTTTTTCTGAATCGGCTTGCCGGCTATGTGTTTCGTCCTTTTCCGACAATAGCGCAAAGCGCTCCCGGTTACGCGGTGGCCGTTGCCGATTTCGATACCGACGGCCGTGAAGACGTGTTTCTGGGACAGAACGATTATTCGGCTGCAGATCCCTGGACTCGAAACGACGGCGGGCGAGGAGTTTGGCTCCGAGGGCAGGGTGACGGCACCTTTGAACCGATCGATGTCCGTCGTTCCGGACTCGTGTTGTATGCTAGACAACGGGGTGCCGCTTTGGCCGATTACGACCGAGACGGGCGCATCGATCTGGCAGTTGCGCAACTCAATGCGCCGACCGAGCTGTATCGCAATCTTAGCGAGCGACGGGGATGGAGCGTGCGTTTGGCCGGCCCAAAGATCAACCCAGATGCTATCGGCGCCCGAATGCGTCTGGTTTACGACGATGGGACGATGGGCGCCATCAGGGAAATCGTTTCCGGTTCCGGCTTCGCTTCCCGTCATGCCGCAACTCAAGTGTTGGGCGGTAAAAAACGGCCTGCAGGTTTGTGGATCCGTTGGCCTGACGGTACCGAGTTGACTCGCAGACTTGAGACGGAAACTCGGGAAATCAGTCTGGCTTACTGACAGGCGCAACAGGGGAACCAGCCGGAGTCGCTGAATTCCCCAGTTGCCTGCCGTCTTCGTCGGTAACACGGCAACGGGCTGAGGGAATAATGAGGTCGTATCAACTTTGGCGTGCTATTCACCCGTTTTGAAAGTCAGGTGCGAACCGCAATCAAAAACCTTCTTTGATGGTTTGAAATATCAGCCCTCAGACCTTCTTCTAGCCCAAGTTTGTCAGCCTTGTCTGGAAAATGCGTATTTCCTAAGGAATTCGATCATTTTAAAAAAATCGTAGGGCACTATTGTATTTCAATTTCATTTGATCCAAATGTCCCGGATTATTATTGGCTGCAACAGGAGGAAGACTTGGTTGGTAATGCGGTAGTCGAGAACCGGGCTGAAGCGGCGACGATTGGCAAGGGATTCAACGGTGGAAACGGGCAACCGGAAGCTAACGACCGTTTTCCGGGAACGGGCGGCTATCATTCGGAACAGGCTACCGTTGGATCGCACCATGGTGCCGGTAATTTCGACTCCGGTGACTTCTACGGCGCATCGCCGACATGACAACGTCAGACCAAGGACATAACGCTTCTTGAAATCAAACTGCTTGGAAAAAAGCTCCTTGATTCGCGCCTTCAAAAACCGGAAGCGCACCAGAACGATCTAAGAAAGCGTGGGACAAAACGACCGTTTTTCACCAAAATAATCCGGGAAACAACAGCTAAGCCCTTCGCCATCGGTGTCCGAAGGCGTCGGATTCATCTCGATGATTCTCGGGCGAGATCAGGGTGAAGCCTGGTTCCGGATCCCGAAACGCCGCGACTCAATCGTTGGGTGAGGTAAATCGTTCCGCAGGGCCATGGAAGGCGCTGATCCGACGAAATCGTATTATGCTGCCGGTTCGAATCGGTGGAGAGGGAAGGTTGTTTCGTCGTTATCCTCCGGTTCCTTTGCCGTGACCCCTTGGGCGTAGCCGTTCGCCCGTAACCGAATCGGACCGTTCGTTATCGATTACGGACGATTTTGCTTTACATTATCTCGCGATCGTTATAGGAAAGATGCTAGCGACAGCAGGAAGGTCGTGAATCGTATTGCAACGTGAATTCGATTACTGGAATTGTAACAATCAACGCTAGTCCGCAATGGTGGTGAGAATCAAAAGTTTGTTAATGGGAGTGTCGTCGATTTTGGCGGCAGGAGGGTTACTGGCCAATGACATCGAGCCCGGCAAGGAGTATTACACGGCCATCAAAGCTCCGGTGCCCATAGTTTTGGACGGCGACCTTTCCGAGTGGCGGGGAGCAGCCCTTCTGGCCGATCCCCGGTTTTCGATCCCCAAAGGCTCCGGCGAGGGCGGCGTGCCGACCGATGCTCCCGACGGCGGAGAATTGGTTTTCTTCGAGAAACACGGTGACGGGGACTGGACCGGCCCGGACGACCATACGTCGGCGGTTCAAGTCGTTTACGACGACGATAACGTCTATTTCGGGTTCACGGTCACCGACGAATATCACGAGAACGCGCGCAACAGTCCGTGGAACGGCGATTCGGTGCAACTCATGATCGCCGACGATGAGCGCGAGCAAATCGTGGCCTTGTATAACTACGCCTTGGGAGGAACGGAAGAAGAACTGGGCGAAGAGGCGATCGTCCAGCACGAAAGAAGCCCGGAAAGCCGGGGAGAAGTGGTCACCGAAGCCGTAGTGGTCAGAAACACCGAGACCAAGCGAACCGTTTACGAAATCAAGCTGCCCAAGCAAACTCTTGATCTGGAAACTCTGCAAGGCGGCGTCCGTTTCGGCCTGGGGATGGCGATCAACGACGGCGACGAGGCGACTCCCGGGCAAAAAGGGTGGGGCGGTCTTGGAGCCCATTCCATCGTCTTCGGTAAATCTCCGCAAGAGACGGCCTTGGTCACGCTGGCCACTTCCAACGACATCGAACCCGGCAAGGAATACTACACGGCCAATCCGAAACCCGCAGACGTGGTCATTGACGGAGTGCTGGACGAATGGTCCGGTATTCCGGTGCTTTCTGACCCGCGGTTTTCCGTTCCCAAAGGGAGCAAGCGAGAAGGGGATTTAACGCTGTTCTACAAACACAATGGCGGGGACTGGACCGGCCCTGACGATCACACTTCGGCCGTTCAAATCTCCTACGACGACGATAACGTCTATTTCGGATTCACGGTTACCGACGAGTATCACGAGAACGCCCGCAACAGTCCTTGGAACGGCGACTCCATCCAGTTGATGACGGCCAATCGAGATCAAAACGAGATCATAACCCTCCTGAACTACGCACTGGGTGGCGTCGAAGAGGACTTGGGCGAAACCATAGTTCAGACCGAGAGGGTGCCGCCGGATTCGGAAAATCTGACCGAAGCGGTCGTGCTGCGGAATACCGAAACCAAGCGGACCGTTTACGAAATCAGAGTGGGCAAGGGGGCCGTGGCTCCCGAGGCGGACAAGCTGGATTTGGGCGTGCAATTCGGACTCGGCATGGCGATTAATGATGGCGACAAGGAGACCACGGGACAAAAAGGCTGGGGCGGATTGGGCGCGCACTCGATCGTCTTCGGCAAATCGCCTGGCGAGACGGCTCTGGTGACGCTGGGCATCGGCGGTTTCAGTTCCGACCTGTTATTTTTGTCGGCGATTAATCTCAGCGCGGATACCTTCTCTTTTCGCGCTACCGACAAGGGCGAATCGATCGTGGATCCCGCCAGCGCCAAGTTGACGCTGAACGGCGAGGAGGTAGTTTTGGTCGCCGGCGAGAAACGCTTGGACGCCACCGATTTTTCCTATACCTCAGCGGAAACTTTCGAACCGGGAATGGCCATGACCTACGTGATCGAAATCGCCGACGGCGACGGCAACGTCGTCACCGACGCCGGCACGATCACGACTCCGGTGTTCGGCTTGTTGCGGGCACCGATGAAGGCGGTGGATTACGACACGTCCCAACCCGGTTTCCTCTGGAGCATTTGGCAAAGCGAACTGTTTATTCACACCAGCTTGGGCGAGGTCGAAATGGTGTTGGCAGGGGAAGCGAAGGACATCGACGGCAGCGACTTGGAAAACGACGCCGACCCCGATCAGGCCGGCGCCGCGATCGGCGGAGGGGAAAAGTCGGGCGCCTTGGTGCGCTTCGAGATCGAGGACGTGATCAATTTCAATCTGCCGCCGGAAGGCGAACCAGGCGATGGGGTCGGTAATTTCCGGCCAGACGGCGATATGCCCGGCTTGCCGGGTTTGCTGGGACTGACCGACGGGGTTTCGGCCGAGATTCTCACTTTCGTGGAATTTCCCGAGGGAGTGATCACCATGGGCGTCAACAGCGACGACGGTTTCCGGGTGGAAGTCGGTTACATCGACGACCGCGATAACGTGATGACGGCCGGGGAATTCAACGGAGGACGCGGGGCGTCCGATACGACCTTCTTGATGGACGTGCGTTCGGCGGGGGTCTATCCGGTGCGCATCGTCTATTACAACGGACGGGGCGGAGCCAATATCGAATTGTTTACGGTCAAGGAGGACGGCACCAAGGTGTTGGTGAACGACGTGGCCAACGGCGGACTCAAGGCCTGGCGAGCAGGCACCGTGCCCGAAAAGCCGGATTTGCCGACCGAGTTCAGTATCGGGGTCCGCGTGGCCGACAGCGGCAAGGTCGAATTGTACTGGGACGTCGACGGGTTGACGTTGCAGCAGTCTTCCGACTTGAGTTCCTGGACGGATGTCGCCGGAGCCGCTTCGCCGCATCAACCGGCCACCGGGTCGGCGGCGCAGTTTTTCCGGTTGCGGCATTGAGTGCCGCCTAGGCTCGGGAGAAAAGAAATGGCGCAAGCAGCGACCGGCAGGCGATCCCTCAGGGAGCGCCTCCGGTCGCTGTTCGTTAGCCGGGCGATCGAGCCATCGGCGTAGCCATGGACCCGCAACCGCAACAAGAATACGACGAAGCGATGTTCGTCTTTAGTCAAGGCGACTACGCCAAGGCGGTCGCCAAATTGGAGGCCTTGTTGCAAGCGGTTCCGGAGTATTACGAGGCCCGTCTTTCCCTGGCTATGGCTTATTCCCGGCTCGGCGAGGTGGCCCGCGCGATCGAGGAAGGTCACAAGGCCGAATCGCTCTCGCCTGACGATTCCCTGGCCCATACCAACCTGTCTCTGTTCTACCTGCAGGCCGGCGACAAGGAAAAGGCCGAGCGTCACGGTTTGCGGGCTCGCATCGCCGGCTGGAAAAACGATGCCTCGCCGCCGGCCCAGCCAGCCGACTCGGATTTGTCTTTGGCCCGTCCGGCCCCGAAAACCTATCGGACTCCAGAAAAGTTTCCCGAGATGCCCTGGAAGAAGAAAGACCCGGCCGAGAAAAACGGACCGGCGTGACCGTGCGATATTTCCGATCGTTGACATTCGTCGCGTTCTCCCTACAATCTCCCTTTCCCATTTTCGGGGGATGCGCCCTGGTTGGAGGGACTTAGGATTCAGTGGCAGTTAAAGACGATTATCTGATCGACACGCTCGTCGATATGGGATTGCTCACCTCCGAGCAAGTGGGCGAGGTGCGATCCGACGTCGAAGCGGACAGTGAAGGGGTGATCGATACCTTGGTCGCCCGGGGCGAGTTGATGGCTGAAAGCGTGACCACCGCCAAGGCCGCGCAAGCCGGGGCGGAGGTGGTGGAACTCGCGGCGATGAAGCTGGCCGACGACGTGATCGCCGCCGTGCCCCGAAACGTCGTTCGGCGTTACAAGGCCATTCCCATCTATCAATCGGAGGACACCATCACCATGGTGTTAAGCGATCCTTCGGATTTGGAGACCATCGACGGCTTGCAGGTCGCCCTGGACAAGCAGGTCGAGATTCGAGTCGCCAGCGAGACGGAGATCGAAGAGGCCATCGGGCGGTACTACGGCCGACAGCGCGAAGACTCGGTCGGTAAAATGATTCAGGATATCACTGAGGGGGAGGTGGATATCGGTGGGCTAGGCGCTTTGGAGGCGGACGACGGGATCGATGTGGAAGCCGATGCGCCGATCATCAAGTTAGTCAATCAACTCATCGTCGACGCCTATAATTCGCGCGCTTCAGACATTCACCTGGAACCGATGGCGAACACCTTTCGGGTGCGTTATCGCATTGACGGGGTGCTGCACGAAATCAAGAGCCCGCCCAAGGCGTTGCAGGCTTCGGTGATTTCGCGATTGAAGATCCAATCGAACATGTCCATCTCCGAACGGAGAATTCCCCAGGACGGACGCATCAATACGGCTGTCGGCGAAGGAAAGACGGTCGACTTGCGCGTTTCCTGCGTTCCGACGACCCACGGGGAAAGTATCGTCATGCGTATTTTGGACAAGTCGGGATTGCGCCTGGGGTTAGCGGAGTTAGGTTTCTTTTCCGACGATCAGGCGCGTTTCGAACGGTTGATCGCTTTGCCAGACGGCATTCTGCTGGTAACCGGCCCGACCGGCTCGGGGAAAACGACCACGCTCTATTCTTGCCTGCATTTTATCAACCGGCCGGACCGCAAGATCATTACCGTGGAGGATCCGGTAGAGTACCAGTTGGACGGCATCAATCAGGTGCAAGTGAACGAGTCCGTAGGGTTGAGTTTCGCTCACGCCTTGCGGGCGATGCTGCGTCAGTCTCCCAACATCATCATGCTGGGAGAAATCCGCGACTTGGAAACGGCGACCATCGCCATCAACGCTTCGCTTACCGGCCATCTGGTTTTCTCGACGTTGCATACCAACGACGCGCCCAGCGCGGTGACCCGGTTGGTGGACATCGGCATCAAGCCTTTTCTGGTGGCCTCTTCGACCCGGGCCATGATGGCGCAACGGTTGGTGCGGCGCCTGTGCGCCGGTTGTGCGGCTCCCTACGAACCGGCCGACTCCGAGTTGAACAGCATCGGCATCGACGCCGCCGCGGTCGACGAATCGAATTACCGCCAAGGCGAGGGTTGTCCCAAGTGCAATAGCACAGGTTATCGGGGCCGCTTCGGGATCTTCGAAGTTTTCGTGCTCGACGACGACGCCCGGAAATTGATTTACGACAAGGCGCCGGTTTCGACCCTAAGGGCCAAGGCCCGAGAATTGGGGATGCGCACCTTGAGGGAAGACGGCGCCCGCAAAGTGATCGCGGGGCAGACTTCGGTCGCCGAGGTGCTGCGGGTGACGGTGACGGATGAGGGATAACGGACCCATGACGATGAAAGCACGAGCTCGCTGACCGGTTATGTCGTATCAGATGTCAGACCTACTGCAATTGGTGGTCTCCGAGGGGGCGTCGGATCTCCATGTCCGCGTCGGAATCCCTCCGACCATCCGCGTACACGGCACCTTGCACAAGGTCGAGGGCCCCAAGCTCGCGAAAGAAGACGTCGAGGATTTGGTGCAGAGCACTACCTCGGAAGATCAGATTCAGCAGGTCCGCGAGCACGGCGGTTCGGATTACGCGTTCGCGTTCGGGGACATCGCGCGGTTCCGCGTGAGTGTCTTCAAGGAAAGAGGCGATTACGCCATGGTCTTGCGGCAGATTCCCAGCACGCTGCTGACGATGGAACAGATCGGCATTCCACCCTCGATCAAGGAATTGCTGTATAAGCCTCGAGGCCTGGTGTTGGTTACCGGGCCGACCGGTTCGGGCAAGAGCACGACCCTGGCCTCGATGCTCAATATCCTTAACGAGGAACGCGAGGACGTTCACTTGATCACGGTGGAGGATCCGATCGAGTACTACCACACGCACAAGAAGTCCGTGGTGACGCAACGAGAGGTGCACGTGGACGTGCCGAGTTTCGGCGAGGCCTTGCGCCGGGCGCTTCGTCAGGATCCAGACGTGATCCTGGTGGGAGAGATGCGGGATTTGGAAACGATCGAAGCGGCGATTACCGCCGCGGAAACCGGTCACTTGGTGTTCGGCACCCTGCATACCACCGGCGCCGCCAAGACGATTGATCGCTTGGTCAACGCGTTTCCGACCAATCAGCAAGAAATGATCCGGATCCAGTTGTCGACCGTGCTGCAATCGGTGATTTCGCAGTTGCTGCTGCCCCGTTCCGACAAGCCCGGCCGGGTCGCCGTTTTCGAAGTCATGATCAACACCCCTTCCATCGCCGCCCTGATCCGGGACAACAAGACCTTCCGCATCAACTCGGACATTCAGACGGGCGCCAAATACGGCATGGTCACGTTGGACAGTTTTCTGTTGGATAAATTTTCTCAGGGAATCATTTCGGAGGAGGAAGTGATCACCAAGGCTCAGGATCCGGCGACGATCATGAGTAAATTGGAGGAGGTGCAGGATGCGATGGCGGCGGCCGCTCAGGCCGAGGCTCGGGCGGAGGAGGAAGCGGTAAGAGCGTAGCCGAATTCGAGGATCATGGCAGATTCCGCTTCCCATCCCTTGCTCGATCTCCTGCGAGAACAGTCGTTGATCGACGATTTGCAGCTCGAGGAGGCCGCTCAGGAGCTCGCGAAAAACGATCGTCCCGCCTTTCAGATCGTGCAGGAGCTCGGCATCCTGGATCGGGATACGCTCTTGCAGGCCATCGCCAATCATATGGGCGCCGAGGTGGTCGAGATAACCAACGAGACGGTCACCGACGAATTGAAGGAAATCGTCTCGGCGGAAACCGCAAAGAATTTCCGTTGTGTGCCGGCGGCTTTGGAAGACGGGGTATTGAAAGTGGCACTGGCCGACCCTCTCGACCCTTCCCGGATCGACGAGATGGGATTCGTCATTCCCTTTCCGATCCAGATGGTGGTCGCCGACCCGGCCGCCGTCGAGGAGGCGATCCACGCGGCCTACGGCGGCGGCGGGATCGATATCGAAAGCGGCATCGCCGAAATTCTCGAGGAGTTAGGCGTGGAAGCGGACGCCTTTGACGGCAAGGAAATCGTCCAGATCTCCGATGACGCCTTGGATTTGTCGAAGGATTTTCATCAATCGCCGATCGTCAAATTCGTCAATCTCGTGCTGACCCAGGCGGTCCAGGACCGGGCGAGCGATATCCATTTCGAACCGTTCGAAAACGAATACAAGATCCGCTACCGGGTAGACGGCGCCCTTTACGAGATGACGCCGCCGCCTTCGTCGTTGGCCATGCCGATCGCTTCGCGTATTAAGATCATGTCCAACCTCAACATCTCGGAACGCCGGTTGCCTCAGGACGGACGCATTACGGTGCAGTTGAGCGGACGGCAGGTGGATCTGCGCGTTTCCACGTTACCGACGTCGTGGGGAGAATCGGTCGTGTTGCGCGTGCTGGACCGGACGGCGGTCACCTTGGAACTGGAAAGTCTCGGTTTCCCGCAGGAGATTCTGGAGTATACCCAAAAGACCATCGATCAACCCAACGGGATTTTCGTCGTGACCGGTCCGACCGGCTGCGGCAAGACCACGACGCTCTATTCCTGTTTGCGCCGCGTCAATCGTCCCGGCTCCAAACTGCTCACCGTCGAAGACCCGGTCGAATTCGATATCGAGGGCATCATGCAAGTCCCGGTCAAGGAATCGGTGGGAATGACTTTCGCGGCCGGACTGCGCGCTTTCTTGCGTCAGGACCCGGACATAATCATGGTCGGGGAAATGCGCGATCTGGAGACCTCCCAGATCGCTATCCAGGCGTCATTGACCGGTCACTTGGTCTTGAGCACGCTGCACACCAACGACGCTCCGGGCACTGTGACGCGCTTGACCGACATGGGCGTAGAACCTTTTTTGGTGTCTTCGACTCTGGTGGGGGTAATGGGGCAACGTTTGGTCCGCACGATCTGCGCCCGCTGCAAAACGCCGTTCGAACCGACCGAAACCCAGTTGAATCACCTGAATCTTTCGCCTAATGATATCGGCGATAAATCGTTTCACTACGGGAAAGGGTGTCACGATTGCAACGATTCCGGGTATCGGGGCCGCAAGGGCATTTTCGAATTGTTGCGGGTAACCGACAGCATTCGGTCGTTGATCAACGAGCGGGCTCCCTCCATGGTGCTGAAACATAAAGCGGTGGAGGAGGGCATGATGACCCTGAGAGACGACGGATTGCGAAGTGTCTTCGAGGGCGTCACGACGATCGAAGAAGTGCTGAAATACACCTAGAGAGCGCATGTCTAAGTTCAACTACGTCGCGATGGACCTCCGCGGAAAAGAACTGCGGGGCACGCTGGAGGTGGGCAGTCAGAACGAGGCCATCAGCCGCCTCAAGGACATGCAGTATTTCCCCACCAAGGTGACGGAGGCCGTCGAGGAGAAAGCGAAAGCCGGCGAAAGCCGCCAGGTGCCGGGCAAGAAGCCCAAGCGGAGTCTCGGCTCCATCAATTTGCAAATTCCCGGATTGGGGGGGCGCGTCAAGGCCAAGGTACTGACCACCTTCACCCGCCAATTGGCGACGTTGGTCGACGCGGGGTTGCCGTTGTTGCGCGGCCTGAGAGTGCTGTCCAAGCAGGAAAAAAACGTCAATCTCAAGCGAATCATCGGCGAATTGGGGGACAGCATCGAAGGCGGCAGCACGTTCTCCGAAGCCTTGTCCCATCATCCCAAGGTGTTCAACAAGCTGTTCGTCAACATGGTCAAGGCCGGCGAGATGGGCGGCGTGCTGGAGGTCGTGCTCAACCGGTTGGCCGAGTTCATGGAGAAAGCGGAGAAGATCAAGGGCAAGGTCATCTCCGCCATGTTCTATCCCGCCGCGGTCATCACGGTGGCCGTGGGCATCGTCGGCCTGTTGATGGTTTACGTGGTGCCCAAGTTCGAGCAGGTTTTTTCCGATATGCTCGACGGCGAATCACTTCCGGAATTCACCGCCTTCGTGCTCGACCTCAGCAACATGATTGCCGAGAATTTCCTCCAGACCAGCTCGATCGTGATCGGCTGTTTCATGGTGTTTTGGCTGGTGATCAAGACGCGGAGCGGGCGTTGGATCTGGGACAAGTTCAAGTTGGTCGTTCCGGTGTTGGGTCCGGTGATCAGCAAAGTCGCGATTTCCCGGTTCACCCGGACCTTGGGGACGCTGGTCAGCAGCGGGGTGCCCATTTTGCAAGCCTTGACCATCGTCCGGGAAACCACCGGCAACGTCGTTATCACCCATGCCGTGACGCTCGTACACGAGAGCGTGAAAGAGGGGGAAACCATTACCACTCCGCTGGATCAGTCCAAGGTGTTTCCGCCCATGGTCATCAGCATGGTGGACGTAGGCGAACAGACGGGCGCCTTGCCCGAGATGTTGATGCGGGTGGCGGACAATTACGACGAGGAAGTGGATAACGCGGTGGCCGCCATGACTTCCTTGCTGGAACCGATCCTGATCGTGTTTTTAGCGGTCGTCGTGGGCAGTATCGTGATCGCGTTGTTTTTGCCGCTGATCGGTCTGATCGACGGTCTCAGCAAATGATCGGCGGAAAAAAGCGGGGAACGACGGCAAAAAAGCTAATTTTTTGGTGATTTCAACCTAATTTGGCACGATAGTTTCTCCTGAAAGAAGCAGCGAATGAAACGGGCAGGATTCGAAACACGGCCGCCGGGGGCGTTCACCTTGATCGAATTGTTGGTGGTGATCGCGATCATCGGCATCTTGGCCGGCTTGATCGTCGGCGTTTCGGGCGTGGCTTCCAGCCGTAAAAAAGTGGCGAGCGTCCAAAGCGCGATGCGCAAGGTGGAGACGGCGATCGAAAGCTACAAGGCTTCGCTCGGTTATTATCCGCCCGGGGCTCTGACTCCAGACGGCTTGGCGGCCAATACCGTGACCAATCAGCTGTATTACGAGTTGACCGGCACTTGGTTCGGCCAGTCCGACCGGGGAATCGTCTATCGTTCCGGCCAGGGCGGGGGAGCCTTGCGGCAGCTGGACTGTCGGAGGTTCTTCGGGGTCGACGGGTTTCAGAACCAGGCTCCCCGGCGCGACGGGATCCGGTCGTTCATCGAGTTGAACGACCGGGAAGTAGCGACGCTCGGGGGGGCGCCGCAAGTCAGCGTCTTGGCAGCGCCGGTCACTTGGCCGGCGACTCCGGTGCCGGGCCGGGATCAGGCGGGCCGGGAACTGGAAACCTATCGTCCCGTCCGGGGGGCGAGCGACCGGTTGGAGATCGTCAATCCGTGGCAATACCTTTCGACCCGCCAAGCCGTCCATAACAAGCGCAGTTTCGATCTTTGGGCTCTGGTACCGGCGGGCGGTCAACTCTACCGCGTCGACAATTGGAATCGGGAACCGAAGGCGCTCAACCAGTAACCGAACTATCGCTTTGCATCAATCTATGAAAGCCGCTGACTCGAGCCGGGACGCTCCGGGAGGGTTCACCTTGATCGAATTGCTCGTGGTGATCGCCATTATCGGCATTTTGGCCAGTTTGTTGTTGCCCGCCTTGTCGAACGTCAAGGTCAAGGCCAAAGTGGCCTCCGCCAAGAACGATTTGCAAATCCTCAAGGCGGCGGTGAGCCAGTACGAGAACACCTATCATTTCCTGCCGACCGCGCCGGTGTTCCGCAAACAGTTGTCGCCGGGCAACCCGGATTTCACCTACGGCACCCTCAATCGGAGAAACCTGCCGCTCAAGAATAAGCAGGGAGTGGATTTGGATCCGGTCGGCAATCTCAATCCCGGCGGACTCAACGCGAACAACGCGGCGTTAATGGCGATCTTGCTGGACCGGGAACGGTTCGCCAACGGGCGCCCGACGCTCAACGCGAACCATTCGCTCAATCACCAGAAGATCCCCTTTCTGGACGAATCGGTTCTGGCCAAAAGCCATCTGAGTCCGGGAGTCAGTCCCGACACTCTCCTGTGGCGCGATCCTTGGGTCAATCCTTACATCGTGACTCTGGACCTCGATTACGACGGCGGCTGCCTGGACGGCTTTTACAGCGACGCCAGGGTTTCGGGCCGGGATCAGCCGGGCAGCGGATTCAACGGCTTGATCCGGAGCGAGAAGATTCCCCATTTGTATGAGTTCCGCGGCCAGGCGATGGTATGGTCGTTCGGTCCGGACGGCCGGATCGACCGTACCGTCAACGCGCTGACCGGTTTCAACAAAGACAATATCCTGAGCTGGGCGCGCTAAAAACGGCCGATGATCGCCGCAACGATGAACTCGAAGAATTGCAACCGCCGCCGGCGAGGTTTTACCTTGATCGAGTTGTTGGTGGTGATCGCGATCATCGGCCTGTTGACCGCATTGGCCCTGCCTTCGCTGAAGGGACTCGGCAAGTCCAATGCGCTGCTCGGAACGAAACGGCAGTTGCTCGACGACTTGGCTCTGGCCCGCATGATGGCCATCAATCATCGGACGGCGGTGTATTTCGTGTTTTTGTCGCCGGAAATCATGATGAGTCCGGACGACTTGGACCGGTTCTTTCCCTTGCCGGAGACTCGTCATCGGGTGCGGGAATTATGGGACGATATCTATACCGGCTACGCTATTTACGCCAAACGGCAAATCGGCAGCCAACCCGGCCGGCCCAACCCCGAGTATTTGACCGATTGGCAGTTCCTGCCCGAGGGCGTCATGTTCGATCCTCGGAAGTTCGTTCCGGTCGATACCCTGACACGGCTTAACACGCCGGGATTGACACGTCCTTTTCAGCGGGAACGGCTCATGTTTCCGGACGAGACCGGCCAGCCGATTTCGTTGCCGGTAATTAGTTTCGATTCCCAAGGGCGGATTTCCGGCGGGGTGACCGAAGTGGTGACGTTCCTGGAGGGACTCGTGGATTGGAGACGGGACGCTTCCGGGGCCGTCGCGACTCACCCGCCTCAAGAGCTCGACCAGAGGATCGTCGATCGTTCGGGAGGCGATCGTCACTATTTGCAACTGGACCAAATGACGGGCCGGGGCCGCATGCTCGAATCCCAACCGCGATGAATCCGAGAACCGACGGCCATAGCGCCGCTCCGCGACTAGCGGAAGGCGGGTTCACGATGGTGGAAATCGCGCTTTCGATCGCGATCGTGGCTTTCGCTTTGGTGGCGATTATCGGCGTGTTGCCCACCGGGCTGCAAGTGCAGCGGGATAACAAGGAAGAGACCATCGTCAATCAGGACGGTTCCTATTTGCTGGAGGCCATCCGCAACGGGGGACTCGGGCTGAACGAATTGACCAATTACGTCGAAGAAATCTCGATGGTGAGCCGACAGCCGGGCGGGGGACGCGTCATAAGTCGCCTCCGGGGAACGCGCCTCTTCGAGAAGAGCAAGAATGTCGAGTTGATCAACGGTCGTTATATCATCGGCATGTTGTCGACGCCGACCCTGCAGTGGGTGGACCAAGGCATCGGTCAGCCGCAATGGGTCGAAAACCGGGTGGTCGCGATCATGCGTTCGATCAGCGGCAAAGCGGCCGATCGGGTACAGGACGAGGTTTTCCGGGACAATAACGTCTTTACCTATCAGATCGAAGTGACCGTGTTGCCTTACCTGCCGCCGTTTCCCGCCGACCCCGCCGCTTCCCCCGTCGAAGCCTTCGAACGCGAAAAGGCCCGCCGGCTCGGAGACAACCTTTACGAGGTTCGGTTGCATTTTCGCTGGCCGGTAGATACCGCTTCCGGCGATAACCTGGCGAATTACCGGGTCGGTCGGCGAGAAAAAATCTTTCGAACCCTGATCAGCGGCCAACTGGTATACACCAATGATATTCCGGGGATGAAGGACAGTCTTCCGCTCTATCAATTCCAACCTTCCCGGTATCACCGCCCGATTCCGTGATCGCCAGCCGTCAACCCCAACGCCGTCCGGTCAAGCGCCGGGCTTTTTCCCTGATCGAGCTCTTGCTGGCCGTTTCCCTGATGACGTTGATTCTGTATGGCCTGTACACCATATTTTCGCAAACGCAGCAGGCCTTGCGAATGAACGTCAATCAGGCGGACGTGCTGGGAGTCAGCCAGGGAGCCGTCGAACTGTTGGTTTCGGATTTGCAACGGGCCGGAGCCTCCGGCGGTTATTACGGGCGGCCGCATTTCACGACCGGCATGCAAACCAATTCGGTGGCGCCCTTCGCCGCCAAGCCGCTCGTCCAGGAGTTGGCCGACGGTTCGCAACGGATCAATTTCCTGAACGAACTCTTTTTCCTGAAGCGCGACGAGGCCGGCTGGAGCGCGGTCGGCTACTTCGTTTCCTCGTCGCGCCACTTCGCGGTCGATCCGCTGGCGCCCCGGGAGATTTCCTACGGTACTCTGTACCGTTGCCGGATTCAGTCGTCGAAACGGCGCGTCAGCGCCGCCTTGCTCGAGGAATTTCACGAACGCTACCGGAAAGTCAGAACCTCGCGTCAGGGCCATCGGCTCCCGGGCGTATCGGTGCAACCGTTAATCGACGGCGTCGTTCATTTCCGGATCGTGCCGGTCGATTCCTCGGGTGCGGCGATGACCTATTGGACCAACAGTCCGACGGCGGAATTGGCCAACACGAATTATCAGGCCGCCGTGCTGGTTCGCGACTTGTGGAAAAAACCCATTGCGGGTGAGACGCGCTCGTTGTTCACGGGGCATGCATTGCCGGCCTTTTGCGACCTGGAAATCGGCATTTTGGAACCCGATGCGCTGGGGCGCGTCCGGGCGATGGGTTCCTCGCAGTTGGCTGACGATTATCTGCGTCGCCAGCCCGGCGACGTGCATTTGTTGCGGCGCATGGTTCCGCTCAACCTGGCGCAGAAAATCCGGCCCATAGTCCCATGAAGGTTAGCTCTTCGGTTCCAACAGTTTCGACGGGGCCCGCGACTCGGGACGGCGCCGGAGCGGGGAAGACGCTCGCCGGCGGCCCCGCTTCCGGGGTTATTTTGGTGATTACCCTCATCATGTTGTCGGTGGTCACCATAATGCTCGTGCTGTTTTTGGGCATCAGCCAGCGGGAACGAGCCTCGGTCACCGTTGCTTCGGACCGGATCTCGGCCGAGCACATGGCTTCGGCCGCCTTGGCCCGCGCACAATCCGAAGTGGTGTCCCGCATGGTGGCTTCGAGCAACCGGTTCAACTACGATCTGGCGGTTTCGGTCAATTTCCTCAATCCCGACAAGGCGCATTTCGCCGACGGCGACACGTTCGATGCCGATAACGAGGACTACGATCCCTACAACGTCAGCTATTACGCGAATCAGAATCGGGCGCCGTTGACTCCGGAACAGCAAGCGGTCAACTTGGGGAATCTGTTGTACGATCCCCGCCCGCCGGTGTACGTGCGGGAGCCGGGCGGCCAGAGAATGAATTTCCGGTACTATCTGGACTTCAATCGTAACGGCCGGTTCGAGCCGACCGGGTTGTTGCCGGAACGAATTTCCCGGCTCCGGCAAGCGAGAACCCAGAACGGCGACTTGTTGTACACCCAATTGGTGGGCGACCCTCAGTGGATCGGTGTACTCGAGCATCCCGGCCGCCCTCATTCGCCGACCAACCGCTTTATCGGCCGGTTCGCCTATCTGATCATGCCCGAGGGGAAATCGCTGGATTTGAACGCGATCTACAATCGAACCAAATCTTCGGGGTACCGGCGCCATCAGGGAGTCGGCCATTGGGAACTGAACCTGCACGCCTTTCTGAGCGATTTGCATCATCCCTACTGGGGAAACGCTCCCAGCCGAGCCCACGAAGACGCCGCCTCCTTGTTCAATTACCGGCTCATCGGCGATTGGCCGTTTAATACCGAACCGGTTCCCGGGTTCGAGGCGGTGATTCCCGTATCCGACGCCTTGTTGCACTGGCTCGGGGGCGACGGCAACGACTTTTTCGCCGACGGCCCGTATCTGGAGGGCGGGTCTTGGCTGCCGCCGGCTTTGGACAACGACGTCGTGGCCGTCAGGAACGGGAACCCTTATTGGGGCGCGGATCTGAACCATGCCTATCACGACGTGCAGCAACTTTTTCCCGACGACGTGCCGACGATGGCCAGGAGCGGCGGCGCCTTGACGGGATTGGACCGGCTCCGTTGGCAATTGAACAGTCAAGGAACCAACTGGAATACCTACGATCGCTACCTGGTCTACCGCATGATCGCTCAACTGGGCGTGGATTCGGAGGTGGACGACCAAGCGCAGACCATGTCGCTGGCGACCTGGGACCAACTGGAGGCAGAGGTAAGCGTTCCGTGGCAAAAAACGCCGAAACTCAATCTCAATCTGGATCGGCAACTGGTAGACGGCCAGACCAATTACGTCGCATGGGAGCCGCGGAAATTGTTTTTGGCGGCGGCCGACCGCCTGCTGCAAGCCCGGCTGGAGTTGCGGCCGCCCGACGTCGCCGCGACGACCAACGCGGCGACCGTAACGGCGGCGATCGATGGCCGGGAGCATTTCACTCTGGCAGGAACCTACATGACCAATTTGCCGCCGTCCCATCCGCTGACGGAATTCTCCGTGACGAACGTCGGGTTGCAGGTCTGGCCCCAGGTGCGCCCGGACCGGCCGCAGTACTCCGCCGGCGTCCATCAATTGCTGCAGCAAGCGGCCAACATCACCGATAGCGCGACGGGGTTGGCGCGTTCGAACCAATTTCAATTCGCCGCGGCAGAGCCGCAATCCTTTCCGTTGGTTTTCCGGCCTCGTTTCAGCGGGCTGACCAACGGGACGGTTCGGATTATCGACTACGTGGCCGTGACCAACGACGCGTCCGATCAATTGCGGCGCCCCTGGCGTGATCTGGATACGGAACCCGACCGGTTCCGGCTGCAGGCCGACGACAACGTCTGGGGCGTTCCCTGGGTCGTTTCCGCCAAGAAAGGGTTGCCGAATTTCAACGAGTTCGGCGTTCTGACCGTGCTGGAAATGACGCGCAAGTTGGAAATCAACAAAGGCGCGTACAACGCCGCTCCGCCATGGCAGACCAATCAAATGGTGTCGCTGAGCGTATCCAACCTGTTCGGGTTGGAATTATGGAATTCATATCGCCGGGATTATCCGCGTCCCTTGCAGATTCACGCGCTGGTGGATTCCACGTTGACGATCACCAACGACCGGCAGATGACCCTCGTATCCAATCGGCACTATCTCCCGGTCTCGTTCGGCACCAATCCCGCCGCCGCCCGGCCCGAGGAACGGTGGCAAGGCGGCCGGTTTCAGATGCCGATCTATCACAACGACACGTCATTGGTATTGCCTTACAACGGTCGTTTGGTCCGGGCCGCCAACGCGGTGTACCATCACGCCCAGGGCCGGCTGATCCCGATTACGGACCGGCAGTTGACCGATATCGCTACCGTCTTTCCCGACGATCCGGGGTTCCGGGTCGGACGGTTGGGACTGACGATGACCAACCGGGTGCGTTGCGTCATGTTGGATCCGGTTCTCGGCCGCATCGTGGACTTCGTGAACCTCGACGATCTGGTGACCCACGTGGACATTACCGAGGAACTGATGGGCCAATACCGCCAGGGCGGCGAGATCGGGCAATTCTGGTCGACCAACCGGTGGGGAACGACCAACGTCTTCGCTCCGACCGAGGGCGTCCTCAAGCAGATCGTGACCGCCTTGGGCGACGATCCGATCTCCGACCGGTATTGGAATTCTTACGCCGGGCGCGGAGCCGGCCGGGACCGGGAAGAGTCGATCGACTTGTTTCGCACGTTTCTCGGGTATCCGGCGCGGTACCTCTCGCTTCGCTCCCTGCAGGACGCCTATAACCGCTTGCCCGATCCCCGCAAGAGTTTCCGCCGCCAGGTTCCGTTCTCGCCCACGGTGCGCAAGGTCGTCTATCAGAGTCTGCAGGCGAACGATCCGTTGGTGCACTATACCGTCGAGGACCTGACGGATCTCGAACGGTTGAGCACGCAAAAACTCTTTCTGTTGCCGGGCGAGGAATCGCGGTTGGAAAACGTGCACAACTTGGGCGAACCGGACGATCAGGGACGGGGCCAAGGGGAAGTGAACCGCCGGTACCGGCCTTGGCCGGCGACAGTTTCCGAATCGCCGCAGCAGTATAATCTGGCACACAAGGATCCTTTGATCCGCAGTTCGGACGACTGGCGGTTTCCCGACCGGGGATTTCCCAACATCGGCTGGTTGGGCCGGGTTCACCGCGGCACGCCCTGGCAAACGATCTATCTGAAGGCCTATTTGGGGTCGGACGACGAGATCACCCCAGGGGCGGCCGGCGGCGACCGCAGTTTGAATTTGCTGGCCCTAACCGATTTGCCGCCGGACAACACGTTGCCGCCGATTCAGGGGGGGAGCAGTTATCCCTTCCGGACCGAAGCTATCGATCCCGACACCGGGGAAATCGTCGAAGCCGCCGACCGGGGCGGTTTGCTGGCGACCCGGCGGAGCCGCCGGTTGGATACGGCCCTGACCCGATGGTCTCGCTGGTCGGGCAGTTCGGATACTCATCCGACCAACGACTGGCGGATTCTGGATTTTTTCACGATCGCGCTCAACGACAACGCCTCCAAGGGACTCTTGTCGGTCAACCAGACGGGACTGGCCGCCTGGTCGGCCGCGCTCGCCGGGGTGACGGTGCAGACGAATGCGAGTTCGCGGGACATTTCCCTTCGCGACCTGGACGGTTTGGGCGAGCCTCGTTATGGAGCTCTGAAAATCCCGACCGCCGGCTCGACGGGCATTCCCGCGATCCGGTTGCAAGGCGAGGCTTCGCCGTTGACCCGCATCGTCGAGGGGGCGGACGGCATCAACGAGGCTCGCCGGCGGTTTCCCGGCGGACGATTTACCCGTTTGGGCGACGTGCTTTCGGCTCCGGCCCTGACCGTGCGATCGCCGTTTTTGAACTGGACCAATGCGGTCGCCGTGCGCGCGGGGATGGACGACGCCGCCGTCGAACGGATCCCGCAGCAAGTGCTCTCGTTGCTCAAAGCGGACGAGCCGCGGGTGGCGATTTACGCTTGGGGCCAATCTTTGAGTCCGGCCGATCAATCGCTCCGGACCGATCCCACGCCTTACCGGCTGTTCAACATCTGCACCAATTATCAGGTCACCGGGGAATACGTCGTCAAGCGAGTCGTGCGGTTCGACGGTCCGGTGCCGGCGTTGGAAGCCAGAGTCGAGAGCGAATTCGTGTTGCCGACCGATTGACGGGCACGGGCTGGCGGGGGTCGTTTGAGCGGGGAGAAAGTTATCCGGTGACTCGCAGGGAAGGAACAGTTGATTGATGAAACGTCTGCGCAAGGACAGCTTGATCGTTCTTGGACTGGCGTTTTTGGCGGTAGGCGCTCTGCTGTGGCGGGACGGGAGTTCTTCGAGGGGCGAGTCCCGGCGGTTTTCGCTCGCCGAACCGGTAGCGGGAGGGCGGGCCGACAAGCCGGAATTCGGTTCCGGCGGCTACTCGCTGACGACTACGGTTCAGGGACCGGGGAATCGGCGGCGAACCGCCACCGAAGCGGCTCCGCTGGAACCCGATCCGGCCTTTCCGCACCGGTTGCGCAATACCCGGTTGGGACTCGACGAGCTCTTGCGCCGTCCCGGCGCGCTTTCGCTCCACAACGCCCTGATCGATACGGCTTCGGCCCGGCCGTTGCCCGTTCCGGAACCGTGGCGAGCCGCTCCCGACACCCGCAGTTGGCTGATCCAGACCGTCGGCCCGTTTGCGCAGGCGCTCGCTCGAGAGGACCTGGAGCGTTGGGGCGTGCTCCCGATCGCCTATGTGCCGAACGACGCTTGGTTGGCGCGGACGGATCCGGAAACCGCCCGCCGGCTTGCCGGCCGGCCCGAGGTTCGCGCCGTGCTGCCGTTCGAACCCTATTTCAAACTGGGCCCCTCGTTGCTCGGCGCGGCGCTGGAGCGGCCCGTTCGTCCCGGACCGGCCCGGTTCCGGCTGACGACGTTCCCTGACGCCCATGCGGCGGTCGGCGAAGCTTTGGAACGCTTGGGAGCGGACTGGACCGATCGCGGGGAAACCACCGCTTTCGGCCGGGTGCTCGAAATCCAGGTCGCCTGGCCGGAGTTGCCGGAGGTCGCGGCTCTCGACGGCGTGTTTTTGATCGAACCCCCGGACGACCGGCAATTGGCCAACGATCTGACCCGGGTGCGATTGGGAGTGGATTTTTCGGCGGCCAACACGGTCAATTCCAATCTTCATGACCTGAACGGCGAAGGAATTTTACTCAACGTCAACGATACCGGCGTCGACGCGGGGCATCCGGATCTGGCCGGGCGCATGACCTCGGTCGCCGAAGAATTCCTGACCGACGAAGACGGTCACGGCACCTATATCTCGGGCATCATCGCCTCCAGCGGCGAAAACTCTCCGACGGTGGAAGAGTATTACGGTTCGCTGGAAGAAGCGAATTTTCACGGCATGGCGCCGAAGGCCGAAATCTTCTTGCTGCCCATCAATCTGACGCTCGGTCCTCTGACCTCGGACGAGAATTTGCAGTATTTGGCGGCCACCCGGTATTACGAGGAACTAGAGCGGACCAACGTGTTGATTTCCAATAACAGTTGGGGTTCTGCGACGGTAACGGAATACGATTCCCGAGCCGCCACCTGGGATGCGGCGACGCGCGACGCCTTGCCGGAGCTCGCGGGAGAACAACCGATTCTGTTCGTCTTCGGGGGAGGCAACAGAGGCGACGGCAATCACGACGGTTCGGGAGGCACGCCGGGTTCGGTCCGTTCTCCGTCCACCGCCAAGAACGTGATCACCGTGGGCGCTCTCGAAAGTTTCCGGTCGCTCACCAACGAACTCTTCTTGCCGAGAACCGACAGTTCGTCGCAAGTAGCTTCATACTCCGCACGGGGCAACGTGGGCATCGGAGTCGAGGGCGAAGGCGGCCGGTTCAAGCCGGACGTGGTGGCGCCCGGTTCCTTTTTGGCGTCGACGCGGGCGGCGGGCGGGGGAACTCCCAACGACGGCATCGATCGCACGCCGACCACGATCTCCAATCAAATCGGGTTGCCCGGAGCGCTGGCCATCTATACCGCGTTCGTTCCCGGCCGAACCGTTTCCGTAACCCTCGAAGTGTTGCCCAACGATTCGTCGCCGCAACCGCTGCCCCAGTTGCCGCTCTACGCCAGTCTCGGCACGCCGGCGACCGTCGACGACCTGGTCGGGCATAACGAGGTGACGTTAACTACCGAGGCCGACTCTCCCTTGATCTTGCAACCCGGACTGCTGCATTTCAGCGTCGGCAATCCGACCGAGGTTCCCGTGCCTTACGATGTCCGGTATATCGTCGCCGTCGAATCGGGCCAGCCCGAATACTACGAACAACTGGACGAGCTCAACGAGCGGTTGGCGCCCCATTACCAATTCGCGAGCGGCACCAGCGGAGCGGCCGCGACGGTGAGCGGCCTGTTGGCCTTGGTGCAGCAGTTTTTCGAGGAACGGCAGCTGACTACCAGCCCGGCGCTGCTCAAGGCGCTCCTGATCAACGGCGCCCGCTCGGTCGATCAACGCTACGATTTCCAGATCGATCCCACGATCAATTATCAGGGGTGGGGATTGATTAACTTGATCCATACCTTGCCCTCCGGACTAGCCGAGGCCCAGGATTTTTGGACGGGAGACACTTCGTTGCGCTTTCGGGATCAGGATCCGGAAGACGCGTTGGCGACCGGCGAGCAGCGAAGTTGGAATCTGGAATTGGCCGACGAGGAATACCGGGCCCGGCCGTTGCGTTTTACCTTGGTGTGGACCGATCCCCCGGGCAATCCGACCGCCGGCGTCAAACTGGTCAACGATCTGGATTTGATCGTGTCCAATCGCGTGTCCGGCGAAGTTTTTTACGGCAACGATTTCCCTCGGGGAACGCGGTACACGGCGGGTTCCACCAACGACCTTTCCCGGGCGGATCGCGTCAATAACGTGGAAAACGTGTTTCTCGCTCCGCCGTTGGGTACGAATTACCTGGTGACGGTGGCGGCCCGGCGCGTCAACGTCAACGCGGTGACCGAGCATCCGGACGGGATCGTTCAGGACTACGCCCTGGTGATTTCCTGGGGCGACAATCCGGAACTGGAGGAGTCGCCGTTCACGCTGGAGGACGACGAAGGCATGGATTACATCGACGTGCCGGAGGTCATCGCGATCACCAACGGCATACCGCGGTTGAACGACCGGGTAGGAGCCAACGCTCCTTTGCTAGAAGGAACCAACGGTTTGGCGGCGCAATGGAAATTTTACACCTTTACCAACTCGCCCCCTTCGCTGACGAACGACTTAGGCTTTACCAACGGCCCCAACGTGGCTTTCGTCACCTTTTTGCCGCCTAATCTTTCCCGGCCCCGCAATCGCGAATCGGATATCGATCTCTATGTCACGCGCAACGCGGAACTGACCAACCTGAGCGACGAGGCGATCGCCGAAACCATCCGGGGCAATCTTCCAGCGGGCATCGGCGTGTCGCGTAATTCCGGCGGAACCGAATCGGTGATTTTCACCAATCAGGCTCTGGGCGACGACCAGATCTATTACATCGGCGTCAAAGCCGAAGACCAGCAGGCGGGGCAGTATGCGTTGGTGGGGATTTCGCAGGAAGAACCCTTCGATCTGTTCGATCCCGACGGCAATCGGATTATCCGCGGCGTGCCGTTGAACCGTGGCGTCATCCCGGACGGCTCGCCCAACGACCCGGGCGCGAATCTGACGATCGGCCTGGGCAATCCGCTCTTCGGCATGACGATCCGGGCGGTGCAAGCGGAACTGTCGCTGGACCACGAAGATATCGGTGATCTGTTCGGCAATTTGACCCATAACGGCCGCTCGATCGTGTTGAACAATCACACGCTTTACAATCCCCAGGGCCTGACCGAAAACCTGAATATCGTCTACGACGATTTGAGCAACGAAGCGTCGGTCGCTCGAACCGACGGTCCCGGCAGCTTGGTGGATTATATCGGTGAACAGGGGGAGGGCGTCTGGTTGATGACGCAGATCGATAACGCCCTGTCGCATACCGGGCGGGTGAATTCATTCACCCTGACCTTGGTGCCGAACCGGTTGGTCGAGGGGCAGAATATCGCCGGGACGGTTCAGCCGCGCAGTTTTTCCTATCACGTCGTCGACGTGCCGACCGACGCTAGCGCCTTGCTGGTCGATCTGATCGGGCTGAGCGAACCGTTAGACCTGTATTTGCGCCGGGAAGCGCTGCCGACGCTATCACAATACGACAAACGGATCCTGGGCGCTCCCGGGGTGAGCGGCCTGACGCTGAAACTGACGCGTGACGACGTGCCGCCGTTATCTCCCGGCCGTTATTTTATCGGCGTCTACAATCCCCATTACGACGACGCGATCGACTACCAGTTGAAATTCAATCTCGAACGGAACCTGGCGATCGATGCCGAGCAACCGTTCTACCCGGAGGAATTCGAACTGTCGATCAAGGACGACGCGGTTTCCTATTCGACGGTGTTCGTGGCCGACAACCGTTCGGTCGCGGACGTCAAGGTCGGATTACGACTCGACCACTCGCGGGCTGCGGACCTGTCGATTCATCTGGTCAGTCCGTCGGGCACCCGGGTGCTCCTGGTCGAAAATCGCGGCGGACTCGACGCCGACGGTTGGGGGGCCGGCGACGGCGAAACGATTTCTTACGGCGGGTTTTCCGACGATGCCGACGATGCCGAATACCTGATTAAATTCGCGCCCTTGCCCTGGTCGGTTCCGTCCCAGACGAAAACGAACCGGTTTAGCGGCTTCGAGCAGGCTCCGGCCGATACGGCCTATGTCGAGGGAGAAACTTTTCCGGCTAACGAAGCCGGCGACGAATGGGAAGTGACCGGGGGCGAAGTGACCGTGATGGGCGGAGATCTTTTAGTTCCCGAAGGCACGAATTATCTGGAGCTGGGGCCTTCGCGCCTCGCCGCCGAGGTGAAACTCGAAACCGGCCGGACGGTAGAACTGTCGTATGCTTTTCGGTCCCGGGAATCTCAGGAGAAACCGCTCGGCACGCTGCGGCTGAACGGCGTTCAGGCGCAAGTCCTCTACAGTTCTTCGGACTGGCGCCGCAGCTCGCCGGTGAAATTCACGCCGCGGGAAGAGGAAACGCTCCTGGAGTGGGGCGGATTGAGCGGCCGGCCGTCCTTGTTGCTCGACGATATCGTCTTTCGGGACGCGCCGGCGGTGAAGTTTTTTCATCCGGAAGAAGAGCTCCGGTTGTTCGACGGCGAGCGCGCCTTGGGAACCTGGACCTTGGAATTGGCGGACCGGCGCGCCGGCCCGGTCGACGAGAAAGAGCCGATTCTTAAAACCTGGCAGTTGATGCTGAGTCTGGCCGCGACCAATTTTCCCGCCGCTACGTTGCGCAACGGTCAATGCGTGGACGACGAGGTCTCGGGAAGCGAAAGCCGCTTTTACATCGTCGACGTGCCTCGCAGCGCCACCATGGCGACGAACCGGCTCACGGCCGAAGGGGAACTGACGTTATTGTGGAGCCAGGAGGGAGTGCCCCGGGAAGCCGACTCGGCCGAATTGGCTGTCGACTTCGGCGGCGCCGGCGGCGGCGAAGTCGTGCTGGGTCCGGACGGGGTCACGGTGTACGACGACGAAGGCGCACTCTACCGCACTTGGGACGAGCCTCGGTTGCAGCCCGGAGCGCGCTATTACTTGGGCGTGATCAATTCCGATCCCGAAGACGACAGCGACAACGAATACGAATTGTGCCTGCGTTTCGATCAGGACGACCTGGTGGTGATCGATTTGGTAGACGGGGTGTTTCACGAATCCGTCATTCCCTCGTTCGATCTGGTCGAATATCACTTTTACCGTTTCCGTGCAGGGCGTAACGTCATCCGGCTGGACATCGACGTGTTTCCGCTCGACGGAAACGTCGACGCGGTAGCCAAATACGATTGGCCGTTGCCTAACCTGAGGGATTACGACTGGCTGGCCGACAACGCCGGGACGGCGCCGGAGCGCATCACGATTGCCGAACCCGATCCGGCGACCATTCGCTCGGGCGATTATCTGATCGGCGTCTACAATGCCGAACCGGGAGCTCGCGACGTCGCTTACCGGATTTTGGCGACGGCAACGACCGTCCCGTACGAAGTCGTTCATCTCGATGCCGACGTGCCTTTTGCCGACACGCTTAACCCGGCGGCCGAGCCGGAACGGTACTATATGCTGGCAGTGGACGATCCGGAAGTTTCGGCGCTTCGTTTCGACTTCTTCAATTTGAACGGCAGTGCTGAAGTCGCGCTGAAACGCGATGGTTTGCCTAGCTTCACGGACGACGATCGGCTCGCCTTCGCCGACCCGGAACGTCCCGGTTCGGGACGGATGGTCGTGCGCACCAACGCGAGCCGGCCCGACTTGAGCGGCCGATGGTTCGTCGCCTTGCGGCAAACGGCGTCCGAACCGCTGGATTTTACGATTTTGGGCGCGGCCTATACCGACGAGGTGCCGGTTAACCTCTTGCCCAATTTCCTTTGGGTGACAAATACGGTCGTTCCCACGATCGCCGGAGAAGCGCGGGAGCGGGACTATTACCTGTCGCTGGTCTATCCGCAAGCAACCGAAGCGGCCTATCTCCTGGAACCGTTGTTCGAAGACGCCGATGCGGACCTGGAGTTGCAACTTCGCCAGGGAGACGTCCCGAAAGATCTTACCTCGGATTTCGTCGGACAACCGGTGGCGGGAGGTTCGGCGCAGGCGATTTTCCTGGGTTCGGCGGGCGGCGAAGAGGACCTGGAGCCCGGTTTGTGGTATTTGGCGGTGGTCAACGGCGAGGAACAGCCGGTAACCTATCGAATCCGGGCGGAACAGGAACTGGTGCTGGAAGCTATCCCCTTGGAGGACGGCGTCTGGGAAACCGGAACGATCGCCGCTAATCCGGACGGAAGATTGCCCTTGTTGGAACTGTATGAATTTGTCGTCGACGAACGCGCCGAATCGGTCACTTTCGAGTTGGAAGCGACAGCTCCGGGCGGCAATCTGGAACTGACGGCCCGGCGGGGCTTGTTTCCCGATCTCGATCAAAGTCCGGCGACGAGCCGCAATCCGGGCGATCAAGCGGAGTCGATTACGTTATACCGCTCGGACTCGCCGCCTCTGGAGCCGGGCCGATGGTATCTCGGCGTCTACAACCGCGAAGCCTCCGAAGTTGCTTTTCGCATTCGCGCTTCGCAAACGCTTCCTCCCGACGCAGCGACCGGGTATCTGGATCCGGCTCTGAGTTTCGTAGCCGACGAGCTTTGTTTGACGTGGGATTCGATTCCGGGAGTCGAGTATATCGTGATGGGTAAAACGCGGATCGACGATCCGTTGTGGGACGGATTGCGCCGGGTCACGGCCGCAGCGGACGAAACGGCCGAGTGTTTTCCGCAGTCCGGGCCTTACCGGTTTTTCCGGATTTTCTATCGCGTCGACGATCCTGCCGACGAAGAGTTTCTGGCGCCGGAACTCATCGTGACCCCCGAGACCCTGTGCCTGGCTTGGGAAGCCGACCTCGGAACCGTTTATTCGGTACAGGCCAAACGTTCGGTCGAAGACCCCGACTGGACGCGGTTGAAAGTGATCGAGGCCGGTCAAACGAATCAGGAGTACTGCCTATCCCGGCCTACGGAGTTTCGCCAGTTCCGGATAGCGGTCGGGGACGAACGGCCGGTTTACCGGATCGAACCCGAATTGACCGTCGCGGACGGCCGGCTATGCCTGAGTTGGGCGGCGGAACCGGGCTATGGTTATGTCGTGGAAGGAAAGCGGAATCTCGGCGAGCAGAATTGGAACGATATCGGCTCGACGGCAGCCATTTCGAACGCCGCCCGCTATTGCCTGGAGTTGCCGATCGACCAGCGTTATTTCCGGATCCGCCGGGGGCTGCCGGTAGTCGCCGGGCCGATCGAACCCGAATTGACCGTCGCGGACGGCCGGCTGTGCCTGAGTTGGGCGGCGGAACCGGGTTCCGGTTACGTCGTGGAAGGAAAACGGAATCTCGCCGAAGCGAGCTGGAGCGATATCGGTTCGATGACAGCCGCCTCTACCGACGGCCGTTATTGCCTGGAGTTGCCGACCGACCATCGTTACTTCCGGGTGCGCCCGGATCAGTCGGTCGTCGAACTACCGATCGAACCCCTCTTGACTGTCGTCGACGATCGGCTTTGCCTGAGTTGGCCGGCGGAAATCGGTAAATACTATCGGGTGGAAGGCAAGCGCCGGTTGACCGATTCAGCCTGGAGTAGCATCGCGAGTACCAGGACCGACACGGCGCCGGGAGAGTACTGTCTGGAACTGACGACCGAGTTTCGACATTTCCGGATTCTTCGCGGATCGGAACCGCCAGGTTACCCCGAACTTCAGATCGAGATCGACAGCGACCGGATCTGCCTCGAATGGCTGGCCGAACGGGGCCGCCGTTACGAGATCGAGGCGAAATCGGACCTCGGTTCGCCCTGGACGCCGGTAGAATCGGTGACGTTCGAGACGCCGGACGCAAGCTACTGCCTTCCCCTCAGGGACGGCTATCGTTTTTTCCGGGTTAAAACGGGAACGACGGATCCTCCGGACCCGGGTGCCGGGAGAGCGCCGGACGTTTCGATCAGTTGGACGGACGGACGAATTTGCCTCGGTTGGCAAACTGTGGCGGGCCGGGCGTATGCGATCGAAGCTAAAGCCGAGATCGACGACTCCCGGTGGATTCGCCTGCAGACGCTCAAGGCGCAGGAGAGCGATCAGAACCGTTGTTTGGATCGTTCGGCGACTTACCGGTTTTATCGCGTCGTCGAGATCGACGAAAACGAACTGAACGGGATCACGGGACCTGAAGTCCTGGAATTGTCGGTTCGCCTGGATGCCGAGCTGCTGTGCCTCGACTGGCTCGCCAAGGTCGGCGCCGTTTACGAAGTGCAAAGAAAAACCGCGTTGACCGCCGGGGATTGGGAGACGATGCGAACGGTAGCGGCCGATGAGGAACGAGAAACGGTATGCTTCCCCACCGAATCGCCCGAAGCGTTTTTCCGGGTCGTGGTTCCATGACCGATTTCGAGGCGAGTTATCCGATCCTTTGGCGTCATGAAATCGCTTAGCCCGGATCATTATCTCGATTTGATCGATCAGGCATTGGCAGAGGACATCGGAAGCGGAGACGTCACGACTCTGGCTCTCGTCCCCGAAGACCGGACGGCGCAAGCCGCCATCGTGACCAGGCAAGGGTTGGTGGTGGCCGGAATCGGCATCTCTCGGGACGTTTTCAAACGCGTCGACTCCACCTTGAAAATCGATTTAAGGATTCAGGACGGCAAGCCGGCCTTCCGAAACCAGCAATTGATGATCGTGAAAGGCAAAGCCCGTTCCATCCTGGCGGCCGAACGCGTGGCTCTTAATTTTTTGCAACGGCTTAGCGGGATCGCCACTTTGACCCGGTCCTGCACCGACTTTTCGTCGGATAATTCTTGCCGCCTGTTAGATACGCGCAAGACCACTCCCGGATGGCGAAAACTGGAAAAATACGCCGTGCGTTGCGGCGGCGGCGTCAATCATCGGGAAGGACTGTTCGACATGGTGCTGATCAAGGACAATCACCTGGCGTTATTGACCGGCAGTCAAGAAGAGCGGATCAAAACCGCCGTTGCCGCCTGCCGTCGCCGGTATCCCTCGCTTGCGGTCGTCGTGGAAACCGAAACCATGGAGCAAGTCGAAGCGGCGATTCAGGCCAGACCGGACCGGATCATGTTGGATAACATGTGTCCGGATTGCCTTCGCGAAGCGGTAACTTTGATCGGCAAGCGTTGCAAGACCGAAGCCAGCGGGGGGATCTCGATGGAAGATATTCCTGCGGTCGCCGATACGGGCGTCGATTATATTTCTCTCGGCGGGTTAACGAATACGGTCCCTGCGACGGACATCTCCCTCGAGATGGTTGAGGAATGAAGCATGAGGCGAGGATCTTGCAGGAATTTTACCGGGCCGGAACCGATGGGATCGTCGGCGCGACGCTGCAAACGAATACCCGGCTCGACGGGGAAGTTATCGAGGCGACGATTCGGGAGTTGCGCCGCAAAGGGTTCGGAATCGAGTCTCATCCGTATCAAGGTTTTTGCTTGTCGGAATCTCCCGATATTCTTTGGGACGCGGACTTGACCGCCCGCCTCGGTTCGGCTACCGGAATTGTGGGCAGGCAGTTGCTGGTGGTCGAAGAAACGACGTCTACCAACGACGAAGCCGAGCGGCTGGCCTTGAAAGAAGCGCCGGAAGGCCTCGTCGTTTTGGCGGAAATTCAAACTCGGGGGCGAGGACGTCTCGGGCGCACTTGGCACGGCCGATCTGGGAAAAGCCTGTTGTTATCGGTCTTGTTGCGTCCGGCGTGGCGCGTTGCGGAATTGCCCCGGCTGACGATTATGGGCGCCGTCGCGGTATGCCGGGCCGTCGAACGGCTGGCGGCGATACGACCGGCCATCAAATGGCCGAACGACGTGATGGTCGAAGGGCGGAAACTGGCCGGAATCCTGACCGAGATGAGAGCGGAATCGTATCGCGTCCGCTATGTCGTCCTGGGCATCGGCGTCAACGTGAATCAGGAAGCGGCGGAGTTTCCGACCGAGTTGACGGGGCGATGCGAATCCCTGCGAACCTTGACGGGGCGAACTTGGAACCGAGCCGAGGTTACTACCCTTTTGTTGCAAGAACTCGACCAGATTTACGAGCGGGTAAACGAGGGGCGGTTTAAGGAAGTCGCCGCCGAATGGCAAGACCGGTGCACGACTTTGGGGCAATGGATTTCCGTGCGCTCGGGGTCATCGCGCCAGACCGGGTTCGCCGAATCAATCGACGAGGAAGGCGGACTGCTGTTGCGCACCGGCCAAGGCTTGCTGCAACGTATCACCAGCGGCGACGTGACCGTCATTTCGTAGCCATGATGTTATGCCTCGACATCGGAAATACCCAGACCCATGCCGGAATCGCCGATCATGAACGGGTGACACGTACGGTCCGCTTCGACACTCGGGATTGGTTTTCGCAACGGGCCCAGCGCCGCTTGGCGGATTTTATCGACTCGACTCCGTTGAGCGACGGTTTGTTGGCTTCGGTCGTGCCTGAGGCTACCGCGAAGGCTCAGAGCTTTGTGGAACAGGAAGTTGCGATACCTTGCGTTCCGTTGACCGCTCGGAACGCGGTCGGAATTGGGATCGATTATCCCCGCGTCGAAACCATCGGGGCGGACCGATTGGCCAACGCCATGGCCGCGACTCGCTTATACGGCGCTCCGGTGGTCGTGGTCGATTTCGGCACGGCCGTTACGTTCGACGTGGTGGACAACCGGAAATGCTACGTGGGCGGAGTGATCGCTCCGGGACTGGGGGCCATGACCGGTTATCTCTACGAAAAAACGGCCTTGTTGCCGCAACTGGATATCAGGGAACCCGTCCAGACTATCGGCAAGAGCACCGAAGAGGCGATGTTGATCGGTACCGTAAAGGGATATCGAGGCCTGGTTTCCTATTTGCTGGAGGCGTTGCGGAAAGAATTGAAACGATCGCGGTTGACCGTGGTGGCTACCGGAGGATATGCCGAATTGATGGCCAGGGAATTACCGTTGATCGAAACGGTCAATCCCGATCTGACCTTGGAAGGATTACGGCTGTTGGGACTCGAGATCAGGAGACAACATTTAATGGCCGAGTCTCTAAACGAGCGGCAATCAAACTGATGGCAACGATACCGATTGAGACGACCGACAGCGTCAACGCCCGGATATTACAGGTGTCGGAAGATCGCATCTCGGGATTTCACCGGGATCCGTTAGGCGTAGTGGCTCAGAAGTCCGGGGTGGCTCGCGCGACGGTGATCGAAAGGCTTCAAGCCATGTTGCGGGCGGGAGTCATCCGCCGGATCCGTCAGACGTTGTTGGCTACGTCGTTGGCGAAGGGAGCGTTGGCGGCCTGGCAAGTGTCCCAGGAAAAAATGGACGAGGCTTTCGATTTCATGTTTGTTCGGGATCCTTTTTCCGGCCATGTCGTCACGCGTTCCACCGATTCCGAAACCTCCGGTTCCCGATACAAGTTATGGACGACCGTGAAAGTGCCGGACGGTTTTTCTCTGGAGCGGCATTGCGAATTGTTGGCGTCGCGCTTGGGAATCGCCAGCTTTCGCCTGATGCCGGCCAAGTGCCTGTTTACCCTCGGAGTGGGGCATGTGCGTCGTCGCGGCATGCCTCCGGGAAGTCGAGCCGATCGACCGGCGCAACCGACGAAAGTGTCGCTGGTCAAGTTGAGCGCTCCCGAGTGGCGAGTCCTGACGGAACTCAAACGGGAATGCACTCCCGAGGAATTGGAAGGGGATCTGTGGGCTCAGCGAGCCGAACGGGCGGAAGTAACGCTCGAGGAATTCGTTCAAGTGGCCGAAGACCTGAACCGAAGAAAGGTGATCGGTCGTTTTTCTACTTTTCTCGAACACGTCAAAACGTTGAAGACCGGCGAAAAGGTCACTCGTTTCAACGCGCTTTTCCATTGGGCCGTTCCCGAAGGAATGGAATTGAAAGCCGGCGGCGAAGTCGGGCGTCATCACGTGATGACTCATGCTTACTGGCGTGAAGGAGGCAGCGAATTTCGAAACGTCAATATCATGGGGGTGGCGCACGGGACCCAGAAGCCGTATTTACTGGAGCACAAAAAGGCCATCGACAGCCATTTGGCCGAGGAAGGCGTCCCGGTAGCCTATACCAATATCTTTTGGGGCGGGAGAAGCGAAATCAAGCCTTCCGAAATCTCTCCCTTGATTTATGAACAATGGTGTCGACGAATGGGCGTCGATCCGGAAGCGATGGAGGAATAAACGACTCACTGCCGTCGGACGCTATCAGCGAGCGAGGGACGGGTTGCGGAGCACAGGATTTGGAAGCTTCGGCGGATCAGGGCGGGAATCGCCGCCGGATGACGCCGTGAGGAGCGGGGACGCCGGAGACTCGGGAACGAAAGGCGTTGAACTGAAGAGAGGTGTTTCAACCATGGCCGAGGGCGGATTTAATCGAAAAAACCTTTTCGAAACTGGCCGTCAATCGTTCGCTTCGAAAGCTCTCCATCGCCATTACGGAGCCGCAACGATTTTGCGAAACGAGTTCAAATCGGCAGGGCCCCAGTTCCGCTCCGAAATGCGATACAAGCTCCCCCCTTCCGGAAGGGGGCGTAGCCCGACCGAAGGAAAGGGGAGAGTAATTACCGAAAAGTTATTTCGAGCTGCTTGATTCCCCAAATGATTCGCTATCTCAATCACGGTGTGCCTCATTGACTTAAGCGAGTAATCTGCAAGCGTTCGACTTTGGATTCAGCGAGCGTTCAATTCGAAAGGATTCCGGTTCCCGTGTTTTTTAGCGTATCCGGAACTGCGGACATGAGCGTTGGCTTCGGTTTCGTCGCCCCGGTCTCCTTGGGCCTGCATCCAAACGTCGAGTCGATCAGACAGTCGTTTTTTTACGGCGGCTAGTTCGGGGCGTTCGATCAGGTTGTCGAGGCAATGAGGATCGGTACGCACGTTATACAGTTCTTCCTTGGGACGGTACTGATAACGCCGGATCATGGTTTGAGCATGGGCGTCGCCTCCGGCGGCTTCGGTGAGCCAAGAATTCCAGAAAGGCGCTTTGTCTCCCGATTTGCGGGTTACCGCGTTGCGAAATTGGATGTCCGGATGCAGATTGCGAATGTAACGGTATTCTTTAGTAGCGCACGACCGAATCCCGAAGGTTTCCGACCCGTTGATGATGCCGCGTGTGGTGTGTATGCCGAAGGCGTACCGCTTGTGTTCCGCTTTCCGTCCGAGCAGCACGTCAAGGAACGACCGCCCGTCCATGGTGTCCGGCGTCGCGACTCCGGCCGCCGCCAGGAATGTCGGGGTCACGTCGCCGTATTCTACCAAGGCATCCGAACGGGAACGGGGTTCGATATTCCCGGGCCAGCGCACGATCATCCCCGAAGCCAAGCCGAGTTCGTAACAGGTCCATTTGGCGAAGGGAAAGCCCGAACCCTGTTCCGAAAGCACCATCACGATCGTGTTGCGCTTCAGGTCATGCCGTTCGAGCAGGGATAGCAAAGCTCCGCATTGAGCGTCGAAAAAAGTGATTTCCGCAAGATACGCGGCATACAATCGTCGAGTTTCCGGCGTATCGACGAAGTTGGGCGGCAACGACAGCGAATCCGGAGGATAAGCCGAAACGTCGCCCTTGTTGTAGGGAGTATGCGGTTCGTTGGAGCAGGCGAACAGGCAGAAAGGCTTGCCGGTGGCTTGGGATTCGCCGAACAGTTTCTCTATGTCGGGATAGGGATTCGGCAGCGTGGGGTCCTCGGAACGGAAATCTCTGGAGTACTCGAAGGGGAAACTTGCCCGGGGATTGATGTGCGTCTTTCCGGACAGGGCCACCAAATAGCCGGCTTCGGACAGATAGTGAGCGATGGACTTGGTTCCGGGATAGACACAGGTGTGATTGGGCCAGGCTCCGGATTTCACCGGATAAATGCCGGTATAGAGATTGTGGCGGGTGGGGGAGCACATCGGCGCCGCCTGAAAGCATCGAGTGAAGGTCATGCCTTCCTGTGCGAGCTGATCCAAATGCGGCGTGGCGGCCTGGCCGCCGTAAACCCCCAAGTCCAAATAGGTGCAATCGTCAGCTATAATGCACACGATATTCGGGCGTTCTGCCGCCGCTAACGATAACGACGCGAACAGGGCGAGAATCAAATAAAAGCTTTTCATGAATCCTTCCACTTAACGGTCGTGCGGATGCTGCTTCAGTAGATTTGCGGGAGTCCAGAACCCGGCCTTGGTTCGCGTCGCCTCGCGTACGGTTCGAACTTGCTCGGCCTTCACGGCGGCAGCTCGATTGCCGAAGGCGTTACGCACATAGGTAAGTACCGAGGCGATTTCTTCGTCGTTCAACAGACCCCGGAATTGAGTCATAGGCACATATCCCGGGTAAGTTTGGTTCTTCACGGTAATCGGCCCGTGCAGGCCGTTGAGGGTCAATTTGATTAACCGTTCGGTATCGCCGTTGACCCATCTGGTGTCGGCTAACGGAGGGAATCCGGTATGCGTGAGGCCTTTGCCGTCGGACTGATGGCAAGTTACGCAGTGGCCTTCCCGGTTATAGACTTCCTTGCCCTGGGCCCATAGATTCCGGTCTATCGAGGCGGGCAGGCTGTCGAGTTCCGGAACCCGAGCGGCGGTTTCCGGAGTCGATTGAATTCCGGATAAATTGTCTTTGGCGGTATCGTAGGCGTTCTTCATCCATTCGTCGACGGGAAGCTTTTCCGCTTCCTCGACGATCCTGAGACCGTCGTGATTGTCCAGCCAAGAGGCGGCGACGATGGCTTCGAGTCGGACCCGGCCGTGCGAGTCGCCTGCGGCTTTAAGCAAGAGCGAAAGGTGATCGTCGAAATCCCGGATGTTGTATCGTAGCACCCGTACCGCCGCGGCCCGAACCTGATAGGCTTGCGCTCGCAAGAGCTTTCTTACCAATCCTTGATCGACGCGGTTGATTCCCCAACTGACCCAGAGTCCTTCCAATAACAAGCGTTCGTATTCGGGATCGTCGGCGGCGAGCGATCGGGTCCAATTTCGGAGCGCTTCGGCCACTCGGGATGCGGGGCGGCCCCGTAATTCCCGCCGCGTGCGATAGCGGGTTCGGTATTCCGGCAATTTGAGATTATCCAACAAGCGTTCGATGCTCGCCCCGGCGACTTGCGCCGGTTCGACTAGCGAACGGGCGGGATAGGTGATGCGATACACGCGGCCGTGGGCGTGGTCGCGCAGAGGATCGCGAATGGAGTGCTGCATATGTCCGATCAATTGATTGTGCCAATCGACGAGGTACAGCGAACCGTCGGGAGCGAATTCCAAATCGACGGGGCGGAAGTTGGGATCGCTGGATACCAGAAGGTCTTGCCGGTGCCTGCTGGTATAGCCGGTTCCTTCATCGTCTAAGGTATGTTGTTTGGTTCCCAAAAACCCGATGCTGTTGTTCAACAGAAAATCGCCTTGCACTTCATCGGGGAAATGACGGCTGGAGACGAATTCCAATCCGGAAGTCGGACGCACTCGGTGTTCGCGTTGAATCAAGTTTTTCGTCCCGCGGGTCGAGACTCCGTATCGGGCCTTGACTTCGACCGGCAGCATCCAGTGCATGTCCGTGCCCGAAGTGATGAGAAAGAAATTCTGGCCCCATTGGTCGAAGGCGACTCCCCACGGATTGGGAATGTTGGTTTGCACGGCGCGATAGAATCGTTGGCGTTGAGGACTGTAACGGAAGAATCCGCCGTTCACGCCCCGAACGGCACCGTAAGCGGTTTCCACGTTGGTATGATGAAAGACTCCTTCGCAAAGAAAGAAGGCGCCTGACGGATCGGCGCAGAAGGCGCCGGGGGCGTGGTGGGTGTCATGGCTGTCCAAGCCGGAGAGTATGATTTCGGTCGAATCGGCTTTAAGGTCGCCATCGGTGTCCCGAAGCAAAATCAGATTGGGGGGCTGCGAGACATAGACGCCTTCAGGCGCCAATTCGAAGCCTACCGGCACGTGAAGACCATCAGCGAATACGATAGAGCGATCCGCTTTTCCGTCTTGGTCGAGATCTTCCAGAATCAGCAATTTATCGTTCGGGCGCGGATCGCCGGGGCGAAAGTGCGGATAACTGGGCATGGTCGAAACCCATAGTCGTCCGTGATTATCGAAGGCCATTTGCACCGGGTTGGCTAACTCGGGAAAATCCGATTCCGCAGCGAACAGTTCGATTCGATAGCCCTCGGGAAGCGAAAACTTGGCCAACGCGTCCTGACCGTACTGATAGGCGTTTTGACGACGCCTAGCCGCATTGGTGGGGATGGGGGTTAACGGCCGGGTTTGCCGGTCTTTGGCGGCCAGATCGATGGTCTTGCCCTGATTCGCCGCCCAAACGGCTTGATCGCGAATCGCCGTTAATTGCCGAAGCTTTTCGATTTCTTCGGGGTAGTTGACGTTGCCGAAGGGTCGCCATCTCCGGCCGTAGGAGTGTACGCCGTTGAGCATTTGCACGTCGTTGAACCAGAACCAGTTTTTATTCCTAACGGCGGCTAATACTTGGTTTTGGATTTCTGCCGGAGCCTCTGGTCCCGTTCCGTAGAGGGCGCGGACCAGCGCCGGGGCCAATTTGCGGTAGCCCGATTCGTTCAAGTGGGCGCCGTTGACGGTGAGCGGCGATGCGCTTCGGTTGAACCATTCGGTGGTCAGGGCGAAGAGATCGACGAAATGAAGGCGGTACCGATCCGCGATTTCCCGATTAATGCCGCTATACAAAGCTAAGTTGGTATTTTCTTCGTGACCGTCCGGCAGATCCAAGCGATCGGAAAGATCTTGAAAGGCGATCGGCGATACCAAGACGAGGCGAGGCGGGGATTCGCCGTTGTATTTCTGAGTTAGCGTATGGCGCACGAAAGCGTCGAGTTCCTTGCGGTATTTTTCCAGGCCGCCGGGGCCTTCGAAAGATTCGTTAAAGCCGAAAAAAGCCAGGATCGTATCGGTTTTCAGCAGCCTTAGCCATTGGTCGGGAGAGGGGTAGTGCCCGATGCCGCTATGAATCTTGAATTCCGGCCGGAGCGTTTCTGCCTCGGGAAAGGCCCATTGCGAATGGCGGGAAGGGTGCGGTCGAAAACTCGGGGTGAAAGCCGGGCGGGCCAAATTGCGGATGATCAGTTTTTTGTCGGGGAAGCTTAGTTGCATGGCCGTTTCGAAATAGCCGTACTGGATCATCCGTTCGGCCAAGCCGTTGCCGACTAGCGCGATGCGCTCGTAGGAGTCCGGTTCCGGCAGCCGGTTCGGCCGGGCTCGTTCCGTTTCCAGTTTCTGCAACGCGGATTCCGTGAGAATGACTTGCGGCGACGATCCCAGCCGAAAATCCTCCGGGCGCAAATCGCGGCGGACGAAGTATTCTTTGGACCGATGGCCGTAGAACGAAGGCGAATAGGGATCGACCGGTTCGACCTCCGCTTCGTTGGGGACGACTAACCCGGTCAAATGGAACGCGGCATTGACGATCAGGCGACGCAAATCTTCCCAATTGAAATCAACCGAAGCGCCGGCGGTGGTAGCGAAGCACCGACCGGTTCGATCGCCGGCGGGAGCCGGATAAGTCTTGAGCCAAGCCAGAGGCATCAGGGGATCGTTTTGTTTTCCCGCCACCGGCAAGGAAGCGGAATCGAGGGTTTCGGTAACCGCTCCGCGAAGGAGAACGGTCGCTTCTTGCTGATCCAGGTGCGCGATGCCGTAGATGTCGCTGGGAGTGAAAATATCGGCGACGCCGTTGAGAATCGGATGATAAGCGTTGGCTTCTTCGATCACGGCTCTTCCGCCTTGGACCTTGTGTCGGCCATGATGATTGAGCCAGTTTTCGCCGACCACGACTTTGCCGAAATTCCGCCAATCGTATCCGCCGTAACGATCGTCGTTTTTGAAGGCGTGAGTCGCGGTGCGCAAGGCGATGATCGGTCCCGCCCGCTTCAAGTAGTCGAGAATGGGCCGTAATTGTTCACCGGGCAAAATACGCCAACGAGTGCTGATGATCAACAGGTCGGCGTCGTCTAACGCCTCGGTGTGGGGGATATTGGTGATTTCGTTGGGATTGACGCATCCGGTTTTCCGATCGATGGCGAACAAGACGGTGCACTTGAATCCGTGCCGGCGGCTCAGGATTTTAGCCAGCATGGGCAGGGATTCTTCGGAGCGGTATTCCTCGTCGCCGGAGATGAGCACGATATGCTTGTCCGTAGCAATTCGGGAAGGCGGTTCGAAGACGAGCGGATCGGTGAAGACCGTCGAAATCGAAGCAATCAGCAACGGGCCCAGGAAAGCGGGTAGAAAGCGGAATTTCATGTCGGATAAGCTTGGATGCTAGAGTCCGCCGGGATTGAAAGTAAAGCGGGAATGGTTTTTACTTCCGGCGAAATCGCATCGTCGGTATTAATTGCTTTCCGACCGGTTCGGTTTGTCGGCGAGTCGGTTTTTGGGGGAGCTTATTTGCGTGATGATAAACAAGACGGGATTTTGGTCAGCGGTTTTATCGGCGGCCGTGTCGGGAACTTTCGCCACGGCGGCTCAAGAGGCGACGGAGTCGGAAGCGGTCGAAGCTGACGAGAGCGCCGCCGAATCGATTTCAGAAGAAACAACCGACTTGGGGGAATTCGTCGCTACCGGTTCGTTGTTGCCGACGGAAACGGCCAGCCGGTCGCTGGCGGTGCCGATTCAGGTGATCAAACGCGAGGAATTCGAAGAAGCCGGTTTCGCCACCGCCGAAGAATTCCTGCAGAACCTTCCCATCAACAACGGCGGTTCGGTCCCGATGCAAAACAATCAAACCGGATTTACCCCGGGAGCGTCCTCGGTGTCTCTGCGAGGGCAAGGGCCTAATTCCACGCTCGTGTTGCTCAACGGCCGCCGGTTGGCGGCTTGGCCGACAGGAGCGGGAGGAACGGGAGCTTTCGTCGATTTGAATTCGATTCCGGCAGCCTCGATCGAACGCATCGAAGTGCTCAAGGACGGAGCCTCGGCGTTTTACGGCGCCGACGCCGTCGCCGGCGTGGTCAACATCATCACCCGGTCGGATTTCGAGGGCACGGAACTGCTGATCCGGTACGGAAACGATACCAGCGGCACCGATTCGTCTGAATACTACAACAGCCTGACTTTCGGCTTCAACGATCAGCGGGGCAATCTCTCGGGCAATCTCTTTTATCTGAAAAAGAATTCGATTTTCCAATCGAACCGCCACTTTTCCGCGATTCCGCCTTTTCTGAGTTCCAACGCCATTCCGATGAATATCCAAATCTCGGCCGCAGCGGCTCGCGAGGCGCTGCAATTAAGTCCGGACGCGTTGATTACCGGGGTGGATATCGAAGGGGTGCCTTCGCCCCAGGATCGTTTGATTCGCGCCACCTCGGGACCTTCCAATCCCGACGGAACGAGAACCCCGGCCGCCGTAATCGCGGAAAACGACGGTACGCTCGCGGCGGACCAATATACCTATTTACCGGGTTGGGGCAGTCATTCGCGTTATAATTTCAATGGCTTGGCGCAGGCTACCCCGGAAATCGAAAGATTGGGTAGTTCTCTCAGTTTCAGGAGAAAAATATTTTCCCTGGATCATCTGACGGCGTACGGCGACGTCAGTTACGCTCGCAACGAGATGGTGAGTTCGTTGGCTCCGACGGCTACCGGCAATTTCCGGGACTTGAGCGGGGTAAGCATCGTGGTTCCCGCCAACACGCCGCAACCCATCAGTGTGCCGCAATCAAATATGGAAGGCGTAGCGGCTCCCGGTTATGTCCGTTATCCAGGACCGGACGCGATGCCGAATACCGGAGACGATTTCTTCCGCTTGGGCGAAGTAGCCGCCGGAGCTTTCAATCCCCACAATCCCTTCAACCAAGATTTGGAAGGCTCGTCACGGATCCGGCTGGAGGAATTCGGTTTGCGGATTCAGGAGATTCTCACCGACGCCTACACCACGACTTGGGGGATTCGAGCCGACGACCTGAATCTCGGTTCGACGACCTGGAATCTCGACGGCGGTTTTCGTTTCAGCCGGGTCGAACAGTTGAACACTTCCCGGCTGGTTTCCAAAAGCCGCCTCAACCGGTTGATGAACGCGGCGGATCCCTGGTTCGATCCCGGGAGCGATCAATACGTCGGCACGACGATACCCTACAATCCGTTCGGCGCCTCTCAATTCGACGGTTACTTGAATGAGAACAACCGCAGCATCGCGCAACACGCCATCATCAATCCGAAGTATTCGGCAGATTCCGATCTTTGGATGAATTACGTCAACGCCTCCAGCAGCGACATTTACGAACTGCCGGGCGGGCACATCGGATTCGCCTTCGGTTACGATTGGCGCCGGGAAAGCATTCAGCAGTATCCGGACCCATTAAGCCGCACCGGAGACGTGGCCAGCTATCCGGTGCAAACCTCGACCAATGCCGACCGGGCGGTCCAAGGGGCCTTTTTTGAAACTTATGTACCCGTTATCGGACCGGATATGAAAACCGCCATTCATTCTTTCGACCTGAATATTTCCGGAAGATACGAAGATTTCATCGACAGCGACCGGTCGACCTTCGTACCGAAATTCAGTACGCGCTTGGCTCCCATTCGGCAGGTGGCCATGCGGGGAAGTTGGGGGCAAGGGTTTCGCGAACCATCGCTGTTCGAATTGTTTTCCGGAAGGACGCACGGCTTGGCCACCATCTCCAATCCGTGGAATCCGGAGGACCGGAATCCGGAGATCGATATTTCTACCGGAGGCAATCCACACCTAGAACCCGAGGATTCCACAGCCTATAATGTCGGAATCGTTTACTCACCCGATTTCTTGCGCGGCTTCACGGTCAGCCTCGATTATTGGCAGCTCGAAAGAAGCGGATCGATCGCCAATAATCCCCAAGACACCGTGGACCGGATTTTCCAGGGCGGCACGGTCTATCCGGGAGAAACGGTCATTCGGGACGCTCAGGACAATATCCTGCGAGTGGACACCGTATTCCAGAACACGGCTTTCAGCCAGACCACCGGCATCGATATCGCCAGCAGTTACGTTCGGCCGACTCCAAATTACGGCACCTTCAGCTGGGTCTTCAATTTCACCTGGTTGATCGAGGCGCTCGGCCAGGACAATCCGAATCGGCCGATATTCGATTATGTCGGCTACGGCACCGGAACGGGTTTCGAATTGCGCGAACCTCAAGGGGTCGATTTGGAAATCGGCACTCAAGACGGGAAACCGCTGGTGATCACGACCGTCGGCATGAACAACGACGCTTACCTGGAATATAAATTCACTTCGGCTTTCGGTTGGAGTTATCGGGAATTCGATATCAACCTGATCGGCCGCTATACGGACAGTTTCATCGATATCGACGAAAATCTACAATTGAGCAAGGTGGACAGCCGATTGTTGTGGGACATGCAGCTGGCCTACCGGTTTTTCACCGGACGTTCCCATTGGATGGCCAACACGACGGTGACGTTCGGCGTCGAGAACGTGTTCGATATCGATCCTCCCCGAGCCTTCGCGTTTTACAACAACCCTCAAGGCTACCCCGGGTTTCTCTACGAACCGGACGGGCAACGGTATTACCTCAGTTTGAAGAAAACTTTTTAGGCGCGGGCCGGCAGAAATTCCGGTTCGTTTTCGGAAAGAATTTCGCTTGCGTTGCTCGCGGATCAATTCCAGAATGGGGGCAGCATGAATCCCAACTATTCCTTGGATCCGGCTCCGAGAGTCGAGGAGGATTTTGCGCTTTCGGAGTTTCTCGGGTTGAATCCCCATCCGGCCGAGCAAGCGGAGGATACGCCCATTGACGCGGCGGCGGCGGCAGCCGGCAAGATGGCGGCCAAGAGCGCGATGCTGGTCGAAATGATGGAGGCGTTGGAAGTCCGGTTGCGGCGAGTAAACGATCAGGGCGATCCGCCCACAAAGCTTTCCTAAGGCGGCCGGCGGCGACGGCTTGGAATTCGGGTGCCGGTATTATTGACGCTGCGAGCCTGTCGTTCGGTCCTCCCGGACTCGGCCTGAGCCGGAGGCGGTCGTTTTGCGGGGTGGGCGCAGCGGCGAACCGGTCGGTCCGCCGTTCTTTTCCCGAAGGAAGATTGGTTGACATCCGGATTCTTTTTGGCAGCATCTCCGCTCCGTTCGAACGGCATGGCGACGAACGCCGCGGAAACCAAGGGAAGGAGATTCGCGGCTTCGTTTTTTCCGATGATCGCTTGACGGAGGTTCTGGAGGATTGACGTTAGCCGGCGGCTATCGAAGACGGATACTCCGCGCTTTCATGTCGGCTGTCGGACACCGGCGGCGGCTCCACCGGCCGATGCCGGGCGACGTTAGCGGTCGGTCCCACCGAAAAGAAAGGCTCGTTCTAAATCAGCTACTAGCATCCTTGAAAAACCGCCGCTTGATTTTTTCCATTGTCGCCGGGGCTTTGCTGATCGCTTATTTGGCGGCACCCTATCCATCGATCGCCATGTGGGTGGGATTCCTCTTCGCCGCTTATTCGGCGGTCGCCAACGACAGCATTCAGACCTTGGGCACTTTTATCGCTTCTAATCGCGATAAGCCTTGGTGGTTGTGTTGGATCTTTACCTCCGTCGTCTTCGTGGCCACCGTGCTTTACAGCTGGTTCCTCTTCGACGGCGACGTCAGCCACGGACGGCTGAAATCCAAGGGATTCGAACAGGCCCCCGAGGAGTTTTTTTTCCTGCAATTGGCGGCGCCGGTGTTTTTGTGGGTCCTGACGCGATTGAAGATGCCGGTATCCACCACCTTTCTACTGCTCAGCTGCTTCGCCGCCAGCAGTCAGGGGTTAAACGCGGTCATTGCCAAAAGCGTCAACGGTTACGGCTATGCCTTCGTTTGTTCCATTGCGCTCTGGAGTTTGCTGGGGCGTTGGATGCAACGGAATTTCACCGGCAAACCGCATCCGGCTTGGCGCTGGTTCCAGTGGATGACGACCGGTTGCCTCTGGTCCGTCTGGTTGATGCAGGATGCGGCCAATATCGCGGTTTATTTGCCGCGGTCGCTTTCGCTGATCGAGTTCCTCGTCTTTACCGGCGTCATTGTCGCCGGGTTGGGATTGTTGTTCAAAATGAGCGGCGAATCCATTCAGCAGGTGGTCGACGAAAAATCGAAAATCGTGGACGTGCGCTCAGCCAGCGTCATCGATCTGATCTACGCCATACTATTGTACTGGTTTAAATCGATCAGCGAGACTCCGATGAGCACGACTTGGGTATTCATTGGCTTGCTGGCGGGAAGAGAACTGGGCATGGAGTTGACTCGATCCGGGGAAGGAAAAGGTGCGGTTCACGCCTTGCGTTTGATGGGCAAGGATTTGCTGAACGTCACCATCGGATTCGTTATCTCGTTGTTGTTGGCCGTTACCATCAATCCCAATTTGAGAGAGGACGTCGCCGAATTGTTACGGGCGGTGTGGTGAGGCCGGCGGCCGGCTCGGCGGTTTTTGAAAAAAAACTCGAAACGAATTCGCCGGACCGCGAGTCATTAATCTTCGGTTCCGGTTCGGGGGCTGCGATCGATTGGTTTTTTGCAGGCAGCGGAGGTATCGTGGTGCACCGCTCGGCGGTGATTCCTAACCTTCGACGCGTTGCGCGGAAAAAGGACGGTTTCAGTTCCGTATGGAGGAAACGGAAACAGAGGTAGAAGCGATTCTGGAACGAGTGCGCGAGGGAGACGAACAGGCCAGTGCGGAGTTGCTGGATTATCTTTATCCCTTGGTCCGGAAAATCGTCTGGCGCCGCTGTCCCGTCGAAATGAGTGAGGAAGACCTGACGCAGGAAGTTTTCATTCGAATTTTTAAAACGCTGAACCAGTTCAGCGGCAAAGGGCGGTTTCGCCATTGGGCCTCGCGCATTGCCGTGAACACCTGCATCACTCATCTGATCAAATGCCGCCGCCGCCGACAGGAATTGCGAAAAAGCGACTTGCCGCTCGAACAACAGGATATCTTGGAGCATACCGTAGCCGACGAACGAAGCGAGGCGCCGGACCGCAAGGTGGCCTCCCTGGATTTAATGGAAACCTTGTTGGCGTTTTTGCCGCCGAAGGACCGGTTGATTTTGGAAATGCGGGAATTGGAACGAAAATCTTTTCGAGAAATCGGTTTGCTGACTAACTTGTCGGAAGTCAACGTCCGGGTGCGCGCCTTGCGCGCCAAAGCGAAACTGAGAACCTACTGGAAGGAATTGCAAGAATCGGAAAAGCGATGAAAAGGCACGATAAGTCATTGGTCCGGATGATGACTTGGGCGGGGGAGGCGAGACGTGAACCGCCCGAATTCGCGTTGTCTCCCGGCACCCGCCGGCACTTGCTCGCGCTCTGGCGGCAACACGCGGCCGAACGGATCAGCGACGGGGTGTCGTGGTTGCTCAAGCTGGCGTTAGGGGGTTCGACCGCGATAGTGATCGTCAGCATTCTGCTCAATTTAGACCTGATTCGGTCGGACCGGCACTCCCCCTCGATGGCGGCGCCAGAAGACGTCTTCGAACCTCGCACCTTCGTTACTTTTTACATTCCATGAGGCAGATGAGCATCCCTCGAATGATTGCTGTGGGCGTCGTGGTTTGCCTCGCCGGTGCGGTGGCCGGAGGGTTCTTCGGCGCCCGTTGGCAATGGAATAAACTGCAACCGAAACCGGAACCCCGGGAGCACCGGGAAGAGGAGAGCCAGTCTCGCGAGGATAAGATTCTTTGCTGGATGCGCGATTATCTCGATTTGACCGCGGAACAGGAAAAGGAGATCCGGCCGTTGCTGCGCTTGGCGATCACGGAGTATTACACCATGCAACAGGAACAGCGGCAACGCATTTACGGGCTGATCGATCGATCGGACCAACGGATCTCCGAGCATTTGGACGAACGGCAAAAGGAACTGTTGTTCCGTCACAGCCGGGAGCGGCGGCAAGAGAAATAACCGGGCGTTCGGCAGCCCTGAAGGCGGTTGTCAGTTGACGTTTTGACGGAACCGTTCGAGCCAGGGGCGGAAGGCGGGGTCGGTTTGCCAGCGGCGCGGTTGCGGATGATCGGCCCGAACGGTTCGATCCGGCGGGTAGTCGTTGCCGGAACGGCTGGCGTCCAAGGACTCTTTCCAAGTTCGGTAGAGCGTTAGATACCTTTGGCTGAGGCGGTCGTCTTTTTGGTACAAGTTGTTCGTCTCTTTTTCGTCGCGCGCCAGATCGTAGAGTTCGTAGCCGTTTTTCTGGGCGATGAATTTATGGTTTTTATCGATCACGACTCCCCGGTTAAGATGATGAAAGAATAGCGGTTGCGGACGAACGTCCAGGTCTCCTTCAAAGAGCGGAAGCAGGCTGAGGCCGTCTTGCGGTTGCAGTATGCTGGAGTCCGGCAAGCCGGTGATAGCCGCCAAGGTGGGAAAGATGTCGACGGTGCCGGCCCGGTAAGAAGTGACGCGGGCTGGTTTAATGCCGGCCGGCCATTCGACGATTCCCGGCACGCGCAAGCCTCCTTCGTACATCGCACCCTTGTTCCCGCGCAACCCGCCGACGGTGCTTTCACCGTATCCCGGGAGGCCGCCGTTGTCGCTGACGAACCAGAGCAAGGTGTTATGGGCGAGTCCCCAACGCCGCAACGCGGCGCGTAAGTTGCCGATGCTGCGGTCCATGGCCACGAGTTCTCCCAAATGATGCTGGTGTTTGAGCGGTAAATCGGCGAAGGGTTTCCGGTCGGCTTCGCTGGCGATCATGGGCGAGTGCGGCGAGCCGTACCAGATTACCAGGAACATCGGCTTGCCCCGGTCCTTGTGGGACTCGAGATAAGTGACCGCTTCTTCGACGATAATTTCCGACGAATCGCCATGATGCTGCTCGATAACGCCTTGCCGGCTCATGAGCGGGTCGCGGTCGAAGAAATTGGAAACGCTGAACCAGAACTCGAAGCCGAAAGCGCCGGGACCGTGAGGATCGTCTGGAAGGATGGGGATTCCTGGACCACGGATGCCGTTCAAATGCCATTTGCCGAAATGGCCGGTAGCATAACCGTCGTTCTTCAGAGCTTGGGCCACCGTTTTTTCTTGCAGTCTCAAGGCATGGCCGTGATTGAAGGCGCCGGTGCGGTCATTGCTTCGGCCGGTGAGGACCGTGGCTCGGGTGGGGGAGCAATTCGACGCGCCGGCGTAAAAGTGACGGAAGCGCAATCCGTTGGCCGCCATCGCGTCCAGGTTGGGCGTTTTGAGGTAGGGATGATTCATGTAGCCGGTCTGTCCCCAGCCCATGTCGTCGGCCATGATCAGGATGATGTTCGGACGTTCGTCGGCTAGAGCGGCAACCGTCGCCGGAAACAAAGTCAAAAACGCCAAAATCAATTTCATAGTTGAGACCAAGCCGTTGGATAAAGTTCGACGTCCTCCGGATCGTTAACGACATCAAGCCGGTAATCGTGCCCCGGGTCAAGATCAGGCGTGGCTTATCGAAATATTCATCGCGAAGTCTCGTCCGGTTGCGCCGAGAGCCGAGCGACCGTCGGATGGCGCGGTGCCGGTTCGTCTTGGGTCGAAACCGGGTGCCGAACGGTCAAAACGAAACGTTCAGAGTAGTTCCCGGCAGGCCGGACCGGTGACGAGCGAATTGGCTTCAGGTTATGGCTCGGCGAGCCGTTTTAACGAGCGGCGTTAGTCTTCGCGTCGGTGGGGTCCGTTGAGCAACGTTCCAACCCAAGTATAGCGGATGGCGTAGTGATAGACCAGCAGCAGTAATCCGGTAACGACCGCCGTGATGATGCCTATTTTCAGGAAAGCGGGCAGGGACCATTGGGCCGTGAACGCCTGCCCCAACAAAACCAACGGCATATGGGCGAGGTAAAGCCAGTAGGCCGAATCGGAGAGGTATCTGACTTTGCGGTTTTCTTTGGTGAGCAGTCTTCGGAACAGCCCCATGCAACCAAGAATCATCGTCCAAACGAATAACCCTTGGCAGACGTTGGCGACCGGAGAATGCAGGTTGGAAGGCAACAGCGAATCACGGAATCCGAAAAATCCGGGATCAATTCCATGCCCAGCGGGAAGGTGACCGGTACCGAGACCTGCAAGGTGAATTTCCAGTGACGCCCCCAACATCCTACCCGGTCGTCGGCGACGAAGTAGAGCGCGCCGAAACCGAAGAACAGAGCGTTGAAAATCAGCGCTTGCGGTATCGGAAGGACTCCGAACGAGATCAGTTGCCCGAATTTAAACGGCGACTGCTCCGGGTGCCATTGCAACAGGAGCGTTACCGGCAGCAACCAGAGCCATCAATAAGGCGAGAACACTAACCGGTGGCAGTGATTTCGGGTCAGCTTGGCGAACAGGGGAGCGAACAAGACGAATCCTGCCGTCAACCAGCAAAGGTGCCAGAGAAACCATAAGTGATGGAACCAGGCGTTATCTCTGAGGGTCGATACGACGCCCACCTCAGGAGTCCAGTCGGCGAAGGAACCTGCGGGAAAGGTTGGTAAATACATCGGGATTCGCCAAAAACCCGGTTCCCCAAGCGTATCGGGAGACGAAAGCTCAACGACGGGTTCGTCGGCGACAGCGGCATAATCCGGATAGAACCGCTTGGCGTATTCCCAACTGAACGAATTAAAGGGAATGATGGTAAAGAAACCCAGGGCCAGGGGGAGTGCGATCCGGCGATACCGGTGCTTCAGTAAGGATCTCGAGCCCAGGCGCCGCCATAACATGGCCGTGAAAAACCCGCTTAACAAAAAGAACAAAGGCATGCGGAAGCCATGGACGAAATTTTGCAGGAAATTACCGAATTGTCCTTGCCGATCGTCGAGCACCGGCCAATACGGATGATCTTCCACGAAAGAAAGCGCAGCGTGAAAGAGGATCCCCAGCAACATGGCTCCCGCCCTCAAGGCGTCCAGGTCGTGGCGTCGCGGGGATTTCGAAGCTGGAGAAGGTTGACTCATTCCGCGAATCGCAGCGTCGGCAGGGGTGGTTTGCCGGTTAATTTCCCAAGGCCAAGGCGATCAATTCGCCCCGACCGTTTTTTCCAGAGCCGGCGACGACGAGATATTGCCGGCCTCGATACAGATAGGTCATCGGCGTGCCCAACGGGTGAAAGCCGTCGAATTCGTATTGCCAGAGATGACGGCCGCTCTCTTGATCAAAGGCGTTCAGCAAGCCGCCGGTCAAAGTTTTTTCTCCGTCGTAAGCCGAGTCGCGGAATTGAATGGCGATAAACAAGCCGCCGGTCAGGATGCCTCCTCCCCGGAGGTGCGCGTTCTCGCCGGTATGTCCCAGGGGGCCGGTATCGAGGTGCCGGATCGCAGGGTGGAAGCGGGGGCCGTCGCCGTGAGGAACTTGCCACCGAATGTCTCCCTGATTGAGGTCATAGGAGGTAATACGGCTGTAGGGCGGTTTGACCAAAGGCAAGCCGTAGGGGCCGCGGACGCTTCCGTAGTTAACCAGAAAACGAAAAGAGGATTCGGTATTCCGGGGCCGGCGCAGATTCAAGAGGAGCGGGCGGGTGATCGAGGGAACGAACAGCTGCTGCCTGACGGGATCGACGGCGGAGCCGGACCAGTTGGCTCCGCCAGCGGGGCTGGGCAGCAAGAGCGTTCCCTTTTTTCCTCCCGTGCCCGGCAAGCTGGGAGGCAGAAACATCGGGCCGCGACGATAACGGTTGGCGATTTTGAGAGCTTGGGCTTTGATTTCCGGGGTGAAATCAATCAGGTCGTCGTCATGGACGGTTTGCCGTTCGAAGGGCGGCGGTTTGGTCGGAAACGGTTGCGTCGGAGCCGTGCGTTCGCCGGGGACGTCGGAAGCGGGCACCTTCCGGTCTTCGATCGGCCACAACGGTTCTCCCGTAATCCGGTCGAATACGTACAGAAATCCTTGTTTGCTGATTTGGGCTACCGCCGGAACGGTTTTCCCTTGGTGAAGCAAGTCCACCAGATTGGGGCCGCTGCAGAAATCATAATCCCAGATGCCGTGACGAACGCCTTGGAAATGCCAGACGCGACGACCGGTTTCGGCGTTCAAGCAAACGAGAGAATCGGCGAACAGATTGTCGCCCGGGCGGTGGCCTCCGTAGTAGTCGCTGGTCGGCGTGCCGACGGGCAAGTAGACGTAGCCCAGTTCTTCGTCGGCGCTCATGGTGGACCAAACGTTGACGTTGCCGGTCGTTTTCCAGAAATCCTCTTCCCAGGTCTCGTTGCCGAATTCGCCGGCCTGGGGGATGGTGTGAAAAATCCATTTCCGCTTTCCGGTGCGAATATCGAACCCGCGGACATGACCCGGCGGCGTGATCGGATGATTGGGATAATCGTTGACCACGCACCCGACCACGATGGTGTCGCGGCAAATCACGGGTGGAGAATTATAGCCGAGTTGCTTTTCGTCGAATTCCCGCCCCAGCCCGGCGGATAAATCCACGATGCCGTTATTGCCGAATTGCGGATCGGGCTCGCCGGTGAGCGCGTCCAGCGAGACCAGTTGCCGTCCGCCGGTGGCGATGACGATGCGATGATCGGTTCCGTCGGACCAGTATTCGACGCCCCGATGTTGGAAGCCGGAATTGGCGGGGCGTCCCTTCAGATAACTTTGAGGATCGTAAACCCAAATGGTCTGGCCGGTTCCGGCGTCGATGGCGGCTACTTGACTGAAACAGGTGCTGGTGTACAGCACGCCCCCGATCATCAAGGGGGTTGGTTTGAACATTTCCGGTCGCAGTCCGGGGTTGTTACGGGCGATTTCGGCGTCGACCGATCGCCAGCGCCAGACGACATCCAGTTTTGGGACGGATTCGGCGTTGATCTGATCGAGGGAGGAATAACGAGTGTGAGCCCGGTCGCCTCCGTAATGGCGCCATTCGCCGTAGGCCCGGTCGAATCGAGCGTCTTCGATCGGCGCCTTCCCTAATCGGGAAATCACCTTGCCTTGGACAGACTTGGGAACGAGTTTGGGCAACGGAGCGTTTTCGGTTTCTCCGCCGGGATGATTCAAGGCGTTCGCGATCGGATTGGTTGCGTCGGCGGCGTAGATCCCTCCGGTGAGTTCGAAACTTTTTTGGGCGCGTCGTTTCAACCGGCTTTCGGCCACGGCGAAGCAATTCGGGATGAACGACGGATTGCAGAACTGGCAACATACTCGCCAATCGAGCCCTCGTTCCCGGTAAGTGGCGAATCCTCCGGGATTGATCTGATCGGTCACCGGACACCAGACCGGGCTCATTGATCTGACGAAGTTGTTTTCCCATCGTCGATAGACGGCCGCTTCGAGGTAACGATCAGGATCGGCTTTGAACTGGCTTTCGGCGTCTGCGGATGAAGCCCGCCACTTCGTACCGTTTAGCTCGAAGACCGGCAGGTTCGGATCGGAGGGATCGAGGGTGACGGGACATAAATCGATTTCTTTTTGGTGTTCTTTGATTTTAACCTTGGTCAAATCAACGGCGTCGGGAGGCAGCAGTTGCGCCATCGCGATCGAACCGCCGGTCAACAAGCACGACAGCGATAACGCGATTCGGCAGGGGAGGTCGAAGCGAAACGATACCGGAAACTGGTTCATCAAGCGATACATGGTTGAATTCGAATAACGGCCATTTCGGTCAAGTCGGTATCGCAAGCGCAAATTCGTTGCGGCACAGTTACGTCAACCGGTTCCATTTCCGCCTTAGAGTTCGTTGCTTTCGATTCCTTGATCGCCTTGGCCCGGCCGCAACGGGTTTCGAACCGACTCCCGGCTACGAAGCGTACTCGACTGATCGCCGAGTCAGCCTCCGGATCGCTCGACAGCGCCTTTGCGGAGTTCAGGGGCGAATCGGTCAATGGAGTCAGGTCCTTCGTCGCAAGTGGTTCGTGACGCTCTCGGGCGGCGTCTCTTCCGGTGCCGGGCATCGTGATGACCTGCTTAAACGACGGATCACAACGATGATTCTGATCTTGCCGTCTCTGGACTGTCGTTTTACGGGAGCGCATCCTTCCGGCGACCCCGAGCGAGAAACGCCTCCCTCGGCAAGGGGGCAAACGGTAACGGGAGCGAGCGTTCGGGAGAGAACGCCGAAGCGAATCGCCTGAAACGAAACCCGCCAAGTCGTTTACCTTCGTTTCCGTCTCGAATCAAGAATCGACTTCGCCAGCCGAACGGAGCGGAAACAATCGGAGGCAACGCCATGGTTCTGACGATACGCCGGCACCGGCAGCGAATTTTCCAAACGGCGACTGAAAACATTGCCGGGGCCGCAGCGGCAACGAAGAGGCGAATAAACGGTTCTGCGAGGTCGCGACCGGGACGACCGTATCCCACAGCCGCTGTCGATCGTCAGAGTCGATCCGCTGCGTACGAATTATTCGGGATTCAACCAATGTCGACCGGCAGTCAGGCATCCCGATTTCGAGGAGGCTTCGGTTCGAAGCGTCGAAAAACGGCGGTTGCGCCTGTGGAGTTCGACCGGGGAGCGCCGCGGTCAATTTCGGGAGCCGAACGCCCGGTTCGATTCGATTACGGCCTTTCTGTTTCGGTCGAACCCAGTTGCCTGATCCCATCATGGAGGTACTGGATGCCGGAGACCAGAGTCAAGATTCCGGCCATCCAGACGCAGAATTCGAAACCGCTCAGGGGCAATTTGCATAAGGCCCAGAGGATGAGCGCCATTTGAGATACCGTCGCCGCCTTGCCGGTCAGCCGCGGTTTGACTCTGAGCGTGTTGCCGGTGTAGGTGATCAGGAAAGTGCCGATGGAAAGAAACGCGTCCCGGCTGATGATCAAGGTAGTCAACCAGATAGGGACGTTAGGCAAATGCGAGCTCTGGTTGAGGCTGAGAATCACGATGCCGGAAACGAGCAACAACTTGTCGGCCAAGGGATCGAGCACCGAGCCTAGCCGGCTTTCTTGGGCGAAATGTCGCGCCAAGTAGCCGTCAAGCGCATCGGAAAGCGAAGCGATACCGAACACGGCGATCGCCAAATAACGATAGGTTTCGTCTTCACGCTCTACGTAGTAGACGATCGATGCGATAAAAATCGGAACCAATACGATGCGAAGAAGTGAAATGTAGTTCGGTAACGTCACTGGCGAATATGTTCGATTCCGGATACGATGTCGTCAATCATTGCCGGGGTGCGGTGCGATTCGGCGCGTCGGCTTTCTTCGGGATAGGGTCGGTACCGGAGGTCGGTCGCGAGCCAAGGATGGCCTGCTCCTTCCGGAGGCGATGGAGCGGTCGGTCGATCGCGTCGCTTGATTATGATAAGGGATAATTTCGATGACGCGGCTTTGGTCTTGTTGGGTCACGGCTCCATGCTGAACGCCGATTCCTGCGAACCGGTGCATCGGCATGCCGACGCCTTCCGGCGTCAAAACCTGTTTGCGGAAGTTCAGGAATTGTTCTGGAAAAACGAACCCGCGATTTCCGGCATATGGCGTCAGGTCTTTTCCCCTCGGATTTTCCTCGTCCCCCTGTTTATTAGCGAAGGCTATTTTACGCAACAAGTCATTCCGCGAGAACTGGGTTTGTTGGCGCCGAACGGACGGCATTTTCTTCGCGTCTACCACTCGGGCGATCAGCGGCTGTACTACGGCAATCCGGTAGGAACGCATCCGAGCATGAAGACTGCTCTCGCCAATCTCGTGACCGATGTTCTCGACGGATTTCCTTTTCCCAGCCGGCCTCCCGACGCCGAAATCTCGCTGTTCGTCGCCGGGCACGGCACGGCGACGAACGATAATTCTCGAACCAATATCGAGCGGCAGGCCGAACTGCTCCGAGCGTCCGGAAGATATTGCGACGTGCAGGCCGTTTTTATGGAAGAAGAGCCTCGGATCCCGGAGTGCTATCGTTTGGCGCCGTCTCGGCACGTGGTGGTCGTGCCCTTTTTCATCAGCGACGGGTTGCATTCCTTCGAAGATATTCCCGTCATGCTTGGAGAACCTCAGGCGAAAGTGGCGCGGCGGTTGGCCGAAGGCAAGAGTACGTGGCGCAATCCGACCGAACGGCACGGCAAGTTGCTTTGGTACACGAAGAGCGTCGGCTGGGATCCCGGAATGCAGCAAGTCATTATGGAGCGGGTGAGAGAAAGCGCCGTCTGGAACGAAGAGGAACGATCCGCAGTCGGCCGTCAGAATCGTCGTTGATCTCGGTCGCCGGAGCGAGTCGATCGCGGTCTTAATGTGGCTGCCGGAGAATTTTGCTTTTTTCTCTCTTTCGCTTCCGTGTTTAATTCGGCCCGCATGCGAGGGAAAACGGTGACCTTGGTCGGAGTCGGCTTGATGGGAGGATCCATCGGCTTGGCGCTGCGGCGACGAAAGGCAGCCGAGAAAGTCGTCGGTTTTGCCCGCCGTTCCGCCACCGTCGAAGAAGCGTTGGCCGCAGGGGCCGTCGACCAAGGGACGACGGATTTATCGGCGGCGGTCGAGGAAGCCGATTTGATCGTTCTTTGCGTGCCGCCGGGACGAATGGGAGCCTTGGCCGAACGGTTCGTTCCCTGCTGCCGAAAGGGAGCGCTCGTGACCGATATCGGCAGCGTCAAACGCAGCGTAGTCGAAGAACTCGCCGCACGGGTCCGGCATACTGCGGTGGGATTCGTCGGAAGTCATCCGATGGCGGGCGGCGAAAAATCGGGAGTCGCCCATGCCAGCGCCGAATTGTTCGAAGGTGCGATTTGCGCGGTGACTCCTCAGCAAACGACTCCGAGAGCACAGGTGGAAAGAATATGCGAATTTTGGGCCGCAATCGGCGGCAAACCGATCGAAGTGGATCCGGCTCGGCACGACCGGTTGGTCGGACGATCCAGTCATTTACCCCATATCGTCGCCTCCGTATTGGCCTACGAAACGCTGGAACCCGATCGCGACGAGTTGCTGACGGCTATGACCGCTTCGGGATTCGCCGACGTCACGCGTATCGCCGAAGGCCACCCCGAAATCTGGCAGGATATTCTCCTGGCTAACGCCGATAACGTCGGCGAGGCGCTGGACGGTTATCTGGAGAACCTTGCGGAATTCCGCCGCCGGCTGGCGCAACGAGACGCCGAGGGCATGGGACGATTGTTGCGCGAAGCCCGGAATCGGAGAAAACGATGGGCCGAAACCTTCGAATCGATCCGTGACGCCGGGACCGCTCGGGATTAAAGAGACATGGGATTGCCGGAGCTCATTGGTTTTCGCCCCCTTACCCGATTGCCGCAAGCGCAGGTCACGGTGCCAGGTTCCAAGAGCATTACAAATCGAGCTTTGATCGTCGCGGTTTTGCGTCCGGGAAAAACCGTGCTCCAAGGAGCCTTGTGGAGCGAAGACACCCGATTGATGGTCGCCGGATTGCGGAAGTTGGGATTCGACGTCACGGTCGAAAACGATCCGAGCGAGGCGAGTAACCGAACCCTGATAATACAGGGCCGATCGGGACGAGTGCCTTCGGGAGGCACGGCAACCGATCCCTTGGAATTGTATGTCGGCAACGCCGGAACGGCGGCTCGTTTTCTACTGGCTTTGACCGCAATGGGACAGGGTTATTACCGTCTGTCGGGAACCGAGCGGATGCATGAACGACCCCAGGGTGGTTTGATCGATGCCTTGCGGCAGCTGGGCTATCGGATCTTGACGGAGAACGATCGCCTTCCGCTCACGGTAGTCGGAGCGGGGAGTAGACCGGGAACTTGCACCGTAGACATCTCGGAAAGTTCGCAGTTCGCGTCGGCCTTGCTTATGGTAGGCGAGGAGGCCGGTTGGAACGTTCAGTTGCGGGGAGGGGAACTGGAGCGTTCTCCTTATATCAAAATGACTCGCGAGCTGGTCACGGCCATGAGTCGGCAGGAGCAGGAATTTCAAATCGAACCGGATGCGTCCAGCGGCAGTTATTTCTGGGGCGTCAACGCCTTGGGATTGTCCGACGATTCGGCGTCCGGCGGTTCTGGGCGTAACGGAGTCGTCGTGAAACACTGGCCCCGGAGCCAATGGCAGATCGACGCCGTTTTTCCCGATTATCTCCATACTTTGGATCCGATTTCACGAGAACGGGATTTAGGCGACAGTATTATGACGGCCATCGTATTAGCCGTTACCGGCAAGGGACCGCGGCGATTCGAGGATCTGGCTCGGCTCCGGGTTCAGGAGTGCGAGCGGGTCCACGCTTTGCGAGCCGGTTTGGGACAATGCGGCGTCGAAACGGTTGAAGAGGGAAATAACTTGACGGTTTATCCCGAACGAAATCCTCGATCCGCTGACTTGGATACTTGGAACGACCATCGCATCGCCATGTGCTTCGCGCTATTGGGGATGCGATTTCCCGGGATCCGGTTACGTAACCCGGCTTGCGTTCGGAAGACTTTTCCCGATTTTTTCCGCAAATTATCCGCGGCGCCTCCTCAGGGACCGGGGGTGGACGTGGTCGACGCCCAAACCGGTCGCAAGCTGGAAGGCGAAGCCTTGATCGCCGAATGAAATCGGCAACCGAAGTTTGAAAGATTCTGAGCTTATTATCGTCGCGATCGACGGAACGAGCGCCAGCGGAAAGAGCACCAGCGCCAGAATGGTGGCGAAGGCTTTGGGTTATGTATACGTGGATACCGGCGCCATGTATCGGACCCTAGCTTGGTTTTGCGACAAAAGCGGCTTGGACGCCTCCGACGAACCGGGCTTGGGCCTCGCCTGCCGCAAATGGAAAACCAAGCTGATCTGCATCGACGGAGCGGTGCGGTTATTGGTTAATAACTACTATCCGGAAAAGGAAATACGCACTCCGGAAATCTCCCACCTAGTTTCGCAGGTGGCCATGGTGGCCCCGGTCCGAGAATGGATGCTGCAAAAGCAACGAGAATGCGTGAAATTCGGTTCTCTGGTGGTTGAAGGAAGAGACATCGGCAGTTACGTCTTTCCGGATACGAACTTCAAGTTCTATCTCGAAGCGAATTTGACGGAGCGGTCCCGCCGCCGGAAAGCGGAAGGAATCCGGGACAATTTGAAAGCTCGCGACCATAGGGACACTCGACGGTCCGTCGCTCCGTTAAGAATTGCGATGGGCGCCATGCGCATCGATACCTCGGCCTTGTCCCCGGAAACCGTGAGTCGTCTGATCGTCCAAGAATTCGGACGGAGAAGACGTTCGGAGGATTAAGGTGAGGTTTCACTACTATTGTTTTTGGTTCGTGTTGCGCCTGTTGTTCCGGGTATATTTTCGCTGGCGGATCGTCGGCGCCCAGCATGTTTCCCAGAACGGCCCGGTGATTTTGGCGTCCAATCACGCTTCCTATCTGGATCCCATGTTGATCGGTTCGGCGGTCGATAGGCCGATCTTTTATTTGGCTCGAAAGTCGCTCTTCCGCCACTGGGCCGCTGGGCCGTTTCTTCGTTCGGTTAACGCTTTGCCGGTGGACCGGGCCGGGAAAAGTTTCGGAGGGTTGAAGGCATTGTTAGGTCGCTTGACCCGGGGGAATGCCGTGTTGGTTTTTCCGGAGGGAACGCGGACTCGCGATGGTTCGTTGCAACGGGCTCACGCTGGAGTAGGGTTGTTGGCCGTCAAATCAGGAGCTAAAGTCATACCGACGAGACTCTACGGTTCTCACGAAGCCTGGAATCGACGGATGCGGTTTCCCTGGCCTCGCCGGATCACGGTAGTCTTCGGTCCACCGCTGGAATTCGAGATTGCCGCTGAAAAAACAAAAGCAGGGGGCCGGGCCGACTCCCGAAACGTTCGGTATACCGAAGCTGCGGATCAGATCATGCAGGCTATCTCGGAGACTGGAGCCGATGAACCGTTGGTTCTTCGGCGGCATCAAAGTTAGCCGTGGAATAACGGCTTAGGCTAAAATCTCGCAAGTCACCCGGTCGACGATAAAGGTTTGTCGCTAATCGTGAGCGGTTGTTATTTGTCACACTATTTCGGAAATCCATGTCGTATTGATCCGTATATTAATTGTAACTGCCAACGAATCCCAAGACTCCCATTTTCCCAGTAAAAACGGTGAAGTTCGTCTCGGGATGCCGAGGCGAAGGCCTCGAAATCATTCAGCCATTAATTTGTCGGCCAACTCTCCCGTGGAAAGTCGCAAGGTCGATAAGACATCCCATCTTTGTTTTTCGGCAGTGCTGCCCAACCTGCGGAGCACTGCGAAATCGTCGGCGTCTCGTTGGGAGCGAAAGCCACCGGAGATCTTCAGGCACCGCTTCATCATCCTCAAATCGCGCTCCACCAGATTATCCGTAAAGGGAATCGCCCAGTGTAAGACGAACCTGAGAAGGTCCTCCCTTTTCTTTCGCAACCGTTCCGCCAGATTATGGCCGGGGCGTTTTTTTCGGCGGCCCCGCTTGCCGGACTGCCCTAGTGGCAGCCCTTCGTAGTCCTGATACGCCGCACCCAGGATGTTGTCATAACGCCGGTAGATCTTGGCCTTCAAGTCCTCCGTTATCTCAGGCGATCCTCGATTTTGAAGCATCAAATCACGACGTTTCGAGCGACGGACGAATCGTTCCAGTACCAGTAGATACCACGGCATCTTTTCCGCCCACTCCCCCTGTTGTTCCTGGACGGCCCGCGACTCCCGAAGCTGATGAATCTGACAGTATCCGTGGGGCAAATCTTCCTTGGAAATAAGACGCAACATGATCGTGCCTGACTCGCCCTGCCAGACCGTCGAACATGTTACTGCGACTCTTGGCGATACGCAGGTTAGGCGATTTTTCGGTGCTCATGACATGCAGCCACTGAGTTTAAACCTCGACTCGAAACCCTGTTTCGTCCCAAGACTTGGTGGCCTCCCCTTGAACCACCTGACGTTCCCACGCGTCCTCAATCTGGCGATGTTCTTGGGCTTTACGGCGACAGATGGTCGCTACCGTGGCCGGGGACATCTCGATGCCTAAGAACTTTTCCAAAATCTCAGTAACCCGCCGCTCCGGAATCAACTGCTTGACTCGAAGATCAACGACGATCGCCGAGAGGTTCGGTCCGAATTGAACCGGGCCCACGACTCCGGGAGGAAACGTGGCCCGGACCAGCCGACCGCATCGGGAGCAGGCTCCGCAATCGGGACAGGCCGTGGGATACCATTCCTCGACGTGGTCCGGTCGAGAAGTCTGCCTCATCGTTCGTTCTTGGTGACCGGGTTGACCTCGCAAGGGCTTTTTCTCACAGTTCCGCCGAGGACGACCGTCGGCGGTCGTTCTTTAATCCGTCGCTGGAAGGCGGCTTGCTGCTGTTGCGACTAGGCTGAGCCAACTGTCGCTGAGATTCCTTGACCAGTTCTTCCAACTCGGCGATGCGACGCTTTAGGTTCTCCACAAGCTCGCCCTCGTCAGTCGATTCGAGATCGCTCCGTCCGGTGGAGTTCGTCCCGTATCCGATGCGGATGCCGACGTATTTTGGGGCCTGAGACAGCGAGGTATTGGTCCTTCCGTGACCGCTTCTTAGGGAGCGTTCGTCTACAGCGTGAGAGTCCGGCCTCTCGAATTCGGCGAGCCATTGGTTCCGTTGCTGGAGCTGCTCCTTCAATTGCCGGATCTGTCGCTGATCGGTTTGACGTTGGACCTGTAATTCGGCAATTTGTGCTCGAGTTTCCGCCAACCGAGATTGAGACGTCTGATCCTTGGATTGGCAGAGCTTTAGCTGAGCTCGGGTGGATTTCAACTGCTCATGAGACACTTCCAACCGAAACTGAAACTGAGAACACAGCCCTGGGGCAACGAAACCGTTGCGGTCTCCCGAAGTCTGGCACGCCTCGAAATTTCAGGAAGTCGATTCAATACGACTTGCAGAACTCCCCGCCTAGACGAACTGTAGCACAATGATATTTCGAATTCAAGAAAGGGGATTTGGGCACCTAGGAATTTACAATTAAGGAACGAAAGGCCTTGACCTTGCGGCAGACGATCCCGCAGGCTTGCCGGCGTCGGAACTGGAACCGTCGCCGAATGGCGCGACGGCAGGAGCGATGAGGCAGGCAACGGAAAATTCAGGAACGAAAGGCCTTGACCGTGCGGCAGACGATCCCGCAGGCTTGCCGGCGTCGGAATTGGAACCGTCGCCGGATATGGCGCGGCGGCAGGAGCGAAGGGCGGGCAACGGGAAGTTCAGGAACGAGAGGCATTAACCGTGCGGCGGACGATCCTGCAGGTTTGCCGGCGTCGGAACTGGAACCGTCACCGGATGGCGCGGCGGCCGGAGCGATGGGGCGGGCAACGGAAAATTCAGGAATGAAAACTGTCAGCATCAAAAGTTCTTGACCTGAATTTCGGTATGCTCTCTCGAGAGCTCGAAGAGGATGGAGATGGCAATCATGGTGATCCAGACTCTCCCGAGGAGCCCGAACTGAGCTGCTCCGACGAAGAGTTTGTTACACCACTACTTGGGACTCAATCAATTAATCATGATGACGCAACTTTACGGAAAAATCGCGGCGATGCTCGCTGCCAGGCAAATCATCGCCTTTTCGGCTATCGTTTTCTTGGCATCAGATTCTTGGAATACTAACTCGGCGCAAGCCGATGAACTAGCTTTACCGGAGCCGGTAGAGGCACGCGCTTTGCACCTGGACGGATTTAGCTATTGGGGAATGCCAGGAAAAATTTCGGTATCGGTAGAACACAATCAGCCGGAATATACGACTTCGAAGTATTGCTGGGGCGGAGTGTACGAACTTACAGGAACTGATGGGGAGTGGGTATGGTATGATGAAACCCAATTTGTTGATTTTAATAATTGGTGACATAAATATTATTATCATGGAGATCCGGATTATTATGTGATTAAAATACTGAATATAGGTGACGGGATAATTAAATCGGATCAGCAGGAAAATGAAGCATGGACAGAAATATGGTTTTGGATTGGCGGTTGGGGATGGGACGGAACGTTTTACCCTCCTAGTGTCTGGGTGGAAGATAGCGACGGCAATCATTATTATGTTGATTTATACATTAACGGCGAGCTATGGTAGTCTGATTAAATGAATCTAAAGGAAGATTCCCGACGGGTTTCGGCATTTTCCCTAGTGGAATTGCTGGTGGTAATTGCCATTATCGCCATTCTCTCGAGTCTGTTATTACCGACGTTGAATCGGGCTAAGGAAATCTCAAGAAAGATTGCTTGCGTCAATAACGAACGGCAGATCGGAATCGCTTGGGAGCTTTATACGGTGGATTACGACGGTTATTGCCCGCCTTTGGCGCAACAGAATTACTCGAGACCCGAATGGGCGGATATTGTGTACCAAACCATATTTAATGTAGCTTGGGCCGATGCCTTGTCGATTCTTTATCTTTCTCAAGATACGAATCTATGGCAATGTCCGCAAAACAGGATGCCGCATCACCGCTATCTCGATTTGTACGCGGAAAGATATCCTCCTCAGTTATTGAATATTATCAGACAGAGATGGAATTTCAGCTACGGATTGAACGCTAGGGGAAAGCGGCACCCTTCGTTAATCACGGGCCGTGAAGCACCATGGTATGGCATGTCGGCTCCTGGTACTGTATCCGGGGATTTTATTTTATTACGGCAAAAGCTTTTTGGCGCCAGTTAGGGTTCTCGCATAATTAAACTGTCGTTTTTTTGTGTGCGTATCAAACGTATTATTTACATTCATGGGGCTTTAATTTATAATTCCATTCACCATGAAACTTCTCTTTAGTTAAGCGCAAATTTTGCATTTGTTCATCAGTAATTTTTTATGCCAGTCTGATATTTGGATTTATCTAACATGCAATTTATTTTCAACCCATTTTTAGTTGTTGTATTGCTAATCAAATTAACTATGGTTTCATAATTGGTTAATGGGCGTCCCCGCCAATTCATCGAAATGCATGAAAACATTCGATGTTCAATTTTATTCCACTTGCTCGTACCCGGAGGAAAATGACAAACTGATATTTCCATATTAAGTTCATCTGCCAGTTTTTGCAACTCGGTTTTCCATAATTTATTACGACTACCATTTGAACCACCTCCATCAGCCATAATTAATAGCTTCTTGGCATTGGGATGATTTTTTCGTCCCATTGATAGCCACCATCGACGAATAGTTTCTACCGCAAATTCCGCAGTATCGTGGTCAGTGCCTACACTTACCCAACCCGTATTGGTGCTCAGATCATACACGCCATATGGACTTGCTTTCGGTAGATTTGGATCGGGGAAATCATGCACTTTGACTAGTTCGGGATTTCCTTTCGGATGCCATTCGTTCCCCATATTTTTGTGCTGTACCACCAGTTCCTTTTTTTTCGTGTCAACCGAAATCACTGGTTGGTTTTTCTTCAAGAATTTCCGGGATTTCCGTTCAATATGTCGAAATTGCTGGTTTCGATCGGGATGCTGTTTGCCTTCTAGGGTTTTCTGATTGCCTTGAAGGCTGTATCCCATTTCATGGAGCAAATTATTTACGGTGCGTTCACTTATTTGATGTCCCATTTCATTTAATGTGGTTTTGATTTGTTCAGCACTTTTGCAGGTCCAACGCAACGGATTTTCAGGATCACCTCGAGTCTCGGGTTCGATAAGTTTATCCAGATCTGACAAAAGAGTCTTATCGTGTTCGGTTATTGATTTCCGTCCCCCTCCAGCTTTCCTTTGGCGATTTTTATTAGGGATTGCTTCCGTTTTCAATTCATTAATTCCCGATCGAATCGTAGTGCAGCTAGCACCCGTAGCTTCGTGAACTATTTTTATTCCACCCTTACCAATGGCTATTGCCTCGGATGCTAGCCAATGACGTTTAGTCAATTCTTGGAAGATGGGTTCCAAGCTCAGATATTTTTTTCTGATAACGGCAACCTGATCGCTCACGCTTAATCATACCATACATATTTCATTTTTTCAACTTTTAAAAGTAATTAATTCCAATGCATTGATTGCCAGAGGATTGAAAACTAAAGATTTCCGTCATCAAGCCTCCCCAAAACCATAGAATCGACCTAAATGGGTTGATAACTTCCAGCTCTAAATAAACCATCAAAATCAGTTATTAAATCACCAGAGAGATTATCCGTCAATCGACATGTCAAAATGAAATTCTGACAATAGATTTAATCATTTGAACAAGTATGTTATTAATGCGAGTGCCCTTATGATTCAATTCGTATGAGCCGATTCGCAGCACCATCAAAAATGATTTCGGTGATGGACAGTTCTCCCTATGGACTTTCTTCTAATACTGGTATATTGCGTTTCACATACGGAGAATTGTGGCACGTATTAGCTGGGGATCACTTCAAGACCAGTCCTCGGCATAGAGGCGTGGCTAATGTTTTGTTTGCCGACGGCCATGTCGGTTCCGAGAATATGACAGAACTTTATCATCCGGCCAGTGAAAACATGAAACGGTGGAACTATGATCATCGCGATCATGGTTATTGGCAGACGACGCATTGGGAGGCCGGTGGATCATGGAAAGATCATGAACCGTGGGACGAATTATTGAAAAAGCGTTATCCGGACATAAGATAGCCGGGTTTTCACCACGTTATTTCTGAAAATTGGTAACTGCCTACGTATCCGACAATCAAATTTTCCTTGCAGAAACGCTCGAACCATACAATTATGTTTCATGGCGGACATCGAAGTGCCGTCTGGTATAATTGCCACGGCGTTACAATTCTCCGAGCGAAACTTTTCCGCCTTTAATTCGGGGATCTGATCCTTCTGTCGCTGTCCCGGAAGTTCAAATTCCCGCATCCGACGAAGCAGATCCCGAGATTGTTGCCGCAACTCCTTGATTTTTGATTTCAGCAGAGGAAACTTCTGGAGTAAGAATAGAAAGAGCTTGATCCCCCGAGATTGTTGCTTGTGTCCCATTTGGCACCTCCGGGAATCGAAAGATTTCGAGTGATCGGTCTCCTCCATGGACTTTCGGCAGATTGGGATCATCGCCCAACTATGGAAGAAATATTGTAACTGTTCAGGTGCCGGGATTTCCTGATCTGACGCATTAGATCCGACCGTTGGGGGGGTAACCAAACCTCGAATGGCGCGCATGTCCATTGAGAGGATTTCTGATGCGAAAGGTCAGAAACATCCGAAGGTGGATAATCCCCCAGTCGGACGTTCATAGGATCCAGAGATGGCTCCGTCAGTGGATCGAGAATCCGATTATGGAATTTCGGGATTTCGGATCAATTCACACGTAATTTCTGCTTCTAATTCTGACAACATGATCTGGGCGCATTCATATGGTGTTATTCGTTTTGTAATCTCCTTTAATCTCGACCGCCTCTAAAGGCGATTATTGGGAAAAGTGAAAGCAATTATTGATCGAACCGGCGTCTTGTATCGAGAAAATCCTGTGCTGATCTATTCCGAGTCGAACGTTATTTTGTGACGGTTCATTTGGTAACCAAACACTGAAGCAGGACTGTTAGCGATTTGGTCGAAAACTAAAGCATTATCGATAATCCGGCAAGGTTCATCGTTGAAATAGCAGTGGAATGACGACTCATGCTAAGATCTCGCTGGCGACCCGGCCGTAGACGTCGGTCAGGCGAAAATCGCGACCAGCGTGCCGGTAGGTGAGGCGTTCGTGATCCAATCCGAGCAAATGGAGCAGGGTAGCGTGCAAGTCATGCATATGCATCTTGCCGGCGACCGCTTTGTAGCCCCATTCATCGGTTGCGCCGTAAGCAAAACCCGGTTTGACGCCGCCACCCGCCAACCACACGGTAAAGCCCTTGGGATTATGGTCCCTCCCTTGTTTGTTTTGAGAGAAGGGCGTCCGTCCGAATTCGCCGCCCCACCAGACGAGGGTATCCTCCAGCAATCCTCGAGATTTGAGATCCTGCAACAACCCGGCTATCGGCTGGTCGACCGCTTTGGCGTGTTTCGCGTGCTGGGGCATGGTGGTGTGTTGATCCCAACGCGGGTTGCCGCCATCGTTGTCGCTGTAGTTGACTTGAATATACCGTACGCCCGATTCCGCCAAGCGGCGGGCGATCAGGCATTGCTGCCCGAACGTGTCGGTCTCCTTTTCGCCGATCCCGTACAGAGCCTTGGTCACTCGGGATTCGCCGCTCAAGTCGGTTAGTTTCGGCGCGTTGCGTTGCATGCGCCAAGCTAGTTCGAAGGAGTTGATCGAGGCTTCGATTTCGTCTTCGCCGGCCAGATTGCGAGATTGAACGCGATTGAGGGATTGCAGTAACGAAAACTGCCACTGCTGATCTTCCACGGTGCGTCGCGAATTGACGATATGGGAAAATCGAGCATTGGAGACGTTGCTATCGGCCGAACCGAGCGCCGTTCCTTGATGAACCGCCGGAAGAAAGGCGTTGCCGTAGTTTTGCGGTCCTCCCATGCGTTCGGTGGGCATGATGGTAACGAACGCCGGCATGTTATGATTCTCGCTGCCCAACCCGTAACTGATCCAACTCCCCACCGAAGGCCGGACCAAGTTGACGGAGCCGGTGTGCAGAAAGAGAGTCGAAGGTCCGTGGGCGATGCCTTCGGTATGAAGGCCGTGCAAAAAGCAAATGTCGTCGACGTGCCGGGCTACGTGCGGGAATAGGGCGGAAACCGGCTGGCCGCATTGGCCGTGGCGTTGAAATTCCCACAGCGGCCCCAGCATGGTGCGCTTGGTCATCTTCCGGAAATCGTCGAAGCGGTAACCGAGGATATCGACTTGACGCTGATTCTCCTTAATCAACTTCGGCTTGTAGTCGAAGGTGTCCACGTGGCTGGGGCCGCCTTGCATGAACAGAAAGATGATTCTCTTCGCCCGGGGCGCGAAATGGCCGGCCCTGGCTTGGAGCGCATCGGGTTTGGCCGTCAAGCCATAGGCGTCGCGGCATAATCCGGCCAAAGCGAGAGAGCCGAAGCCGCAAGCCGTCCGATGCAGCATTTCACGACGAGTCAGTCTGATTGGTTGCATGTTAGCAAGGGGGCTCATTGCTGAAAATGAATGCCTACTTGAGAAACCTAAAGTCAATCGAAGCAAAAAGCGAATGAAAAATCCGTGACCAGGTCTCGGCCGGGGCGAGTTCTGATTGGGCCATAAACGACAGGGCCGATTCCTTTTCCTCGGGATGCGGCTTTCGCGACAAAGTTTTCAGCCAGGCTAACTCCAGGAGGTCGGCGGGATTGGTGCGAGGGTTTTCGGCCAGCAAAGTTCGAGCCGACCGGTCGGCTTGCGCCATGACGAACTCGCTGTTCATCAAGTAAAGGGCTTGGGTGGGCAGGACGCTTTGATGGCGGGCACCGACGGTGAAACTGGGATTGGCGAAATCGAAAGCTTGCAAGAGAGGATGCAATCCTTCTTCCCGCAGAACCGGAAGATAAACGCTTCGCAGAGGAACGGAAAGTAAAGCGTCGACGTCGAGGTCGGCTTTTTGGAGTGCCTGATCGTTGCGGACCGCTGCGGGAAACAGGCAATCTACCTGTCGATGGACCAAGTCTCCCGAGATCGACAAGATCGCGTCCCGTAGCGCTTCGGCTGTCAGCCGGCGGGGCGGGAAGGAAGTTTCCGGGTCCAGTGCGACTCTGGCCTGATAGGTTCGGGAATTCACAATTCGGCGAACGAGGGATTTGGTGGACCAACCGTCGCGAACGAATTGGACCGCGAGATAATCAAGCAGTTCGGGATGCGATGGGAGACTTCCCCGGGTTCCGAAGTTATCGACCGTAGCCACGATTCCGCGCCCGAATAAGTGGTGCCAAACGCGATTGACCCAGACTCGGGCCACCAAGGGGTGCCGCTCGTCGCTGAGCCAGTCGGCCAGTTCCCGACGGCCGCTTTCCTTTTCGGCGATCACCGGGTCAGGCGTATCGGCCGCCATCATCGTGCGAATGAAGCCGCGGGGCACCGGTTCGCCCAGCTGATGCACGTTGCCGCGGACGCAGAGAAAATAATCGTCGGGATCCGGTTCGTCGACCACCCCCAAGGTTTGAGGGAGCGGCGGAACGGGGTTTTGCCGTAATTGCCGGCGTTTGGTTTCCAGCTCGGCGAGTTGTTGTTTGACGGCCTCGGTTTGTGTCAGTTTTTTCGCTTTTCTGATTTCCGCTTCGATCTGTTTTACAGAGCGGTCGTATCGCGTGAACCGTTCGCGTTCCGCCGCCGGCACCGGCAATTCGACTTTGGTCAAAGTCGAGACGTTGCTGCGTTTCAGGGTTTTGGTGCTGCGAAAGATTCCGGCCAGGGCGTAGTAGTCTCGGGCCAAGATGGGATCGAATTTGTGATCGTGGCATCGGGCGCAGCTGACGGTGACTCCCATAAACACGCAGCTTACGGTATCGATTTGTTCGTCGACCGTATTCATGCGCAGCAATTCCTTGTCTTGAAGATCGAGGTTTTTAGGGCCGAGAACCAGAAAGGCGGTGGCGATCAACTGTTCGGCCCGCTGCGTTGGGTTTTGATAGGGGAGCAAGTCACCGGCGATTTGCTCGCGGACAAATCGGTTGAAAGGCTTATCCCGGTTGAAAGATTCGACGACGTAATTTCGATAACGCCAGGCATCGGGCAAGAGAGCACTGCGCCCGCCCCCGGTCGATTCGGAATAACGAGCTAGATCCAGCCAGTGACGGCCCCACGTCTCGCCGAACCGTTCGGAAGCGAGCAACCGGTCCACTAACTCGCCCCAAACGGTTTCGGGGGCGCTATTCCGAAATTGGCTCAACTGCTCAGGAGAGGGCGGCAATCCATTCAAATCGAAATAGATTCGCCGAATCAGATCGTTGTCGACTGCGGGAACTGGGGGCGGCGGAATTGCGTTCGCTTCGAGTCGAGACAGAACCAATTGATCGATGCCGTTCAACGGCCATTCCCGATGGCGAACCGGAGGAAATCCCGGGAAAACCGGTTGCTGAAACGCCCAGTACCGTCGGCCTTCGTCGAGGTCGATGGCGGGTTCCGGGGTTTGGGGAGCCGATGCGGTCTGGCGCGGGTCCGGGGCGCCGGCCTCGATCCATGTTTTCAGGGTTTGGATTTCGGCGGCGGACAACCGCCCGTCAGGGGGCATTTGCAAATCGGGGTCGTCATAGCCTACCGCCCGGAGCAACAGGCTTTCCTCCGGTTTTCCGGGAACGAGTGCCGACCCGGAATCTCCGCCCTGTCGCCAACCGGCTTGACTGTCGAGCAACAATCCGCCCTTCGATTTTTCGGCCTCTTGGGAATGACAGGAATAACAATGCTGGATCAGCAGCGGACGCACCCGAGCCTCGAAGAAACGGTAAGGGTCTTCGTCCGCCATCAGGTAATTCGAAGCGATGAGGACCGAGAGTAAACAACCGACGATCCCTCTCAGTACGAATTTCGAACCGATATCGGTGACGTTCATTTCGAGTGTCTGTCGCTCGTGGCGTGGTGTCGAAAAACCCGGTATGGATTCCCTTTCGACACGACGGTTAGAAACCCACTATCGAGAAGGTCGAACGATTCGTCAAGCACTTTGATCCGATGGAATAAGTTTTTGCCGGAATTCGATTCCGATTGTTCTGAGGCGAAGGGGCGCTGGGGCGGCGGCTTCTTCCTTACGTCGTGTCGTGTCTATCCCGTCCGGAGGCGCTCGTTGACGGTAACGGGAGTATGTCGGCACCCGGCGTTTTTTCAGGAGAATCGACGTCGTTCTCCGAGCGGCGACGAATGACCGACACTCAGTTCCACGGCTTTACGCGTCGGTAAGGCAAGAGGTCAAGGTGTTTAATCGGTTACCTCGTTCCTCGGTCTCGGTACCATAAAGCGGTTAGCGGTTCAAGAGCGCTTCGGTAAAAATCCTGAGGTCAGGATAACGCATCGAAGTCGAGGGGAAATCGAAGACAGTCTGCCGTGCTTGGAATCGGGTTTATGCCCGAATTCGAAACTGGATTTCAAGTCGTCGGGAACCCGGTTCTCCACCGCCAATTGGGATGCGAGCGATTGGTTGCTGTGGCGGAAATAAGTTTGGAGAAGACGATCAAATAAAATTAAAGGTTAAAGAATAGCGGTACGAAGCTCCCGATTTGGCCCGGTATGCCCCCAATAATAAGCAAACCAGGACGAAGACAGGCAGTGAAAGATAGAAGAGAAAGCCTAGCAGAACGATAACAGGAGCCAGTATGCCGGCAGTCAAAATGGAAAGAACCGCTCCGATTATGAACACGGCAATACAATAAATCGCATTGGAAATCATGAAATTGACCACTTGTTTCATTTCGATATCTAATTGAGGATGCCGATCTTTCTGAAGCAGCCAAACGAGAATGGGGCCCAACCAAAAACCAATAAACGTGACAAAACCGGACAGTGCCGATAAATGAAGAATCGACGCTACGGTGCGATAATCAGAATCGTTCGGCGGTAAATCTTCGTTCACTGACATTTCTGCAGGATATAGGGCCGTAAGTCGGAGACAAGGTTTTAATTTGGATTCCGGAAAATCCGAGGCCTTCGACCCTTTTGTCGGGGAGCGGCCGCCTCGTTTCGCCGGATACCACCGGGAACGAACGGGGGGAGTCGATATCGGAGGATCCTGGAGCGGCGAAACGAAACTTTCGGCGCGGTCGTCCCGAGTGCCGAGTTCTCGATCGACAGTCTTCCTGAGGGCGAAATGAAATACCGGCGGAGCGACTCGGCTGTCCGGACGGCCGCGACTCGGGCGGACCTCGATCACTTTTTAAGATGCCGCCAATCGTCGGTCCGGCAGGTGACTCCCAGAGCGTCCAGATGTTCGAGCAAGGGCAACATGATTCGCCGGCTGACTCTGGTATGTTGGCGCAATTCGCTGACGCTGGCCCTTTGTCGCCCGCGTAAATAATCGACCGTCAGATCGCGCAGGCGGTCGTAGGTCGTTCGCGACAGGATCAATTCTTCTCCCAGTTTGATCGCCTTGCCGGAAGCGATTAAAAATCGCGCGGTTCTTTCTTGCTCTGCTGAAGTGAGGAGTTGTTTCGCCGCAGGCGGTTCAAGGCCCGCTTCGTTCAAAGTTTCCAGCAAACGGGCGGCGATCGACTCCAATTGAGCGGGCAGGGAGATTACGTGATCCGCCCGGCGGATCATCGTGGATTCGACGATGTAATCGCTTTCCGGCAGGGAAGCGATCAAGACTTCAGTGCCTTCGCTCGAGGCAGCAAGGTCGTCGAGACTGGAGCGTAACTCGCTTAATGGCAGACCGGGACGGTCGGGATAGATTCGATGGTAGCGGTCGACGGCCTGGGCCGTCAGGTCGAGCCGGGAATTCCAATAGCCGGATTCGAAAACGATCCCTTGGCGGCGTACGATTGATCCGGTTCGTTCCAGTTCATCGAGAGCGCCGGCCAGCGTTTGAGGGCCGTAACGGCTGTGATGCATCACCTGAGTCTCGGCGATGGCCCGTTCCCGAACCAAGTGAGCTTTGACCAAGGCGGTCAGGTCGGAATTCGCTTGGCGGCATTCTGTCAGGTAACGGCGTTGTTCGGCGCTGCGAAAGCGGTTCGCTTTCGCTTGTCCGTCCAGGATCGTCCCGCCGGCCAAGGTATGAGTTTGGCTCCAGTCGCGCAACACGAACCGATCGCCTTCCAAGGCCATCACCTCCCGTTCCAATCGGAGTTCGCCGAGGGTTTCTTCTCCCGGTTTGAGTTCGGAGCGTTCCAGGAAAAAGAGTCTTCCCGGAGTGTTGGCGCTGCCGTGATGAAATCTGACGCGCGCCCCGTGCCGCAACGGTTTGGCCGCGGGTACGTTGAGCCCGTCGAGCCGAGGCGACTTGCCGATGATGGCATCGATGATTCGGCTGGGCTCGCCTATCGCCGGGGGAATGATCACGTCGCCTCGGCCGACGCCTTTGGCGTTGGTTCTAGGTTGCTGCCGAATTCCGATTTGAGCCAGATTGACGGCGACCCGCGTCCCGGGATCCGCTTCAGTCGCCGCTTGGCCGAAACTCTGCAACGCCCGGATTCGGGTCGTGACGCCGTGCGGTTGAACGACGACCGGTTGATCGATTCGCAAGCGACCACCGATGAGGCTTCCCGTAACCACCGTACCGTGGCCTTTCGCCGAAAAAACGCGATCGACGGACAGCCGCGGTTTACCTTGGTCGGAAGGGTCGGGGAGCGCGTCCAGCGTCCGGGCGATGACGGTTTTCAATTCGTCGATGCCTTGACCGGTTTTTGTCGAAGTGGCGACGATCGGCGCCTGCTCGAATCGCGTCGCCGCTAATTCGCTTCGAATCAGTTCGCGGAGAAACGATTCGTCCAGCAGATCCAGATCGATTTTATTCAGCGCCACGACGATTCGACGGACGTCCAGGTATTCCAGGATCTGAAAATGTTCTTCGGTTTGGGGCATCCATCCGCTGTCGGCCGCTACCACGATCAATCCCAGATCCACGCATCCCATTCCGGCCACCGTGTTGTTCACAAAATCTTCGTGCCCCGGAACATCGATCACGTGAGCCTGCAAGCCGACGGACGGGTCGGAAGGGGAGGGCGCCTGGAGCAGGGCGAAACCCAATTCGATGGTAATGCCGCGCCGCCGTTCCTCCGGCAACCGGTCGGGATCTACCTGGGTCAACGCCTTGACGATCGCGCTCTTCCCATGGTCGACATGACCGGCGGTGGCCAATAGGAACGATCGCTTTTTCATCTCAGGTCTTCGCCGCCACCCAAGACGCTAAAGCCGTGAGACGATCGATCAGGATCGGGTCTTGATCGGGGAACACGGTTCGGAGATCGAGATAAAACCGCTTCTTGGCTACGTAGCCGACCACCGGCGGCTGGCTCAGGCGGCAGAATCGAGCCAGCTCCGCCGGCGTTTCTCGTTCGGTCGCGACCGCGAGGGCCACCGAAGGGATTTTCGTTCGCGGCATTGTCCCTCCGCCGGTTTCGACGAGGGTGTCTTCGAGTTCGATCGGCAACGCGTCAGTCGGCACTCGGGCCATAATCTGCCGGCCGCGTTCCTGAAGCGGCGAAACGTCGGCGCCTAGCGCGGTGAGCGCCGGCAGCTCGGGGGCATGGTTCTTTGCGGTATTCAAATAGGTTTCGACCGTAGTTTCCAAGGCGGCGAGGGTCAGTTTATCCGGGCGTAACGCACGATACAGGGGGTTGTGCCGCAAGGCGGAAATCCGTTCGGCGTCACCGATGACGATACCCGCTTGCGGGCCGCCGAATAATTTATCGCCGCTGAAACAGGTCAGTTGCACCCCATCGGCCAAGGCTTGCGGAGGAGTGGTTTCTTCCTGTTGCGGGGGGCGGCCGGCGGGCGGAAGCATGGCGCCGCTGCCTTGATCGAAGACGACCGGAACGGCGAATTCCGCGCCCAAACCGGCCAGTTCTTTCAAAACCGGGATTTCTACGAAACCCTCCATGTAGAAGTTGCTGCGGTGGATTCGCAAAATCATTCCCGTCTGAGGATTCAGGGCGTTGCGGTAATCCGCGAGCGTAGTGCGGTTCGTCGTTCCCACCTCCCGCATCACGGCGCCGCTGGCGCGAAGAATGTCGGGGATTCGGAATCCTCCTCCGATTTGCACGAGATCGCCTCGCGCAATTACGGCTTCCGGTTTCCCTTCCCGAACGGTTTGGTGCAGGATCAACAAGAGGGCCGCGGCGCAATTGTTGACGACGATAACCGCTTGGCCTCCCGTCAGGATTTTGAGGCAAAGCTCGGCGTATCCGCCTCGCCGGCTCCGGGAGCCCTGAACCGGATCATACTCCAGGTTGCAATAACCGCCGGCCACTTCGGCGAGCTTGCGAACGGCCGGTTCCGCTAACGGAGCGCGCCCCAGGTTGGTATGCAAGCAGATGCCCGTGGCGTTGACGACCGGTTGCAGGCGCGAGCGGGAAAGGCCGTCGACTTGCGAGCGCAAACGTGCCAGAATCTCTGGGTAGGCGGCGACTTCGCCGGTTTGCCGCAGTTCCCGGGTCAAGGCGCGGGCCAGTTCCGCGATCAGGGGGCGAGCCAGCTCGGCCTCTCCCAGATCGTTGAGTAATTGATCTACTGACGGTATTTTCCGAAACTCGTGTGCCCGACCGCCCATCGCCGCCATAGTCATTCGTTCGGGCGAGGATCGCAATATCTTTTCCTCTCGCCCGGCGGGCCGTCGAAACGCCGGTTCCGGCCAGGGAATCGGAATCTCCCGAGCAACCGATGGAGCTAAACCGAACCACCCCTGCCGTCACCAATATCGTGTTGCTCGGCGGCGGCCACGCGCATGTCGAAGTCTTGAGGCAGTTCGGGATGAACCGGGTGCCGGAAGTTAATCTGACGTTGCTTTCGTCCCAGACTCATACGGCGTATTCCGGAATGCTCCCGGGGTATCTGGCCCGTCATTATTCCTATGCCGAAAGTCATCTGGATTTGTTGCCGCTGAGTCAGTTCGCAGGCGCCCAGTTTTACCGCGACCGCGTCGTCGGTTTGGATCTGGCCCGGCGGCGGATCCTTTGCGCCCGGCGCTCGCCCGTGGCGTTCGATCTGCTGTCGATTAATACCGGCTCGACTCCCCGCATGGCGGCGGCACTCGGCGCCGAGCGGTATGCCATTCCGATCAAACCGGTCGAATCGTTCCTGCGCCGTTGGGCGGAAATCGAACGCGAGTTGAGCGGCGCCGGCCGTCGCCCCGTACGGTTTCTGATTGTCGGCGGCGGCGCCGGCGGCGTGGAACTGTCGCTCAGCCTCCAGCATCGTTTGCAGCGGCGATGGCCGGAAAGATTTGAAACCGGAAACTCCTTCCGGTTCGCCGTGGCCGCCGCGTCGCCCGAGATCATGCCGACTCATAACGTTCGAGTGCGGCACCGGTTCCGAGAGTTGCTCGCGGTCCGCGGGATCGAATTATTCGCCGCGAGTCGCGTCGTACGGGTCGAACCCGATCGGGCCGTCGACGATCAGGGAAGAACCCATCGGTTCGATTATCTCTTCTGGGTCACCGAGGCCGCCGCTCCGAAGTGGCTTCGCGAGGCGGGATTGGAGGTCGACAAACAAGGATTCGCCGTCGTCGACGATCGGCTACGTTCGGTTTCCCATCCCGAGATTTTCGCGGCGGGCGACGTCGCTTCGTTCCAGAGCCGCCGCTGTCCCAAATCCGGAGTGTACGCTGTGCGGCAAGGCGGCATCCTCGCTCGCAACCTGCGCTATGCGGCCGGGAACGAACCGTTGGTCGCCTATCGGCCGCAGCGCAAGTTTCTTAGCCTGATCAGTACCGGAACTCAGCATGCCGTCGCTTCGCGAGGCCGGTGGGCGGTGCAGGGGCGTTGGGTGTGGCGGCTCAAAGACTGGATCGATCGGCGTTGGATGCGGCGGTACCGACAGTTGCCGGCCATGAGGGAAGAAGACGAAAGCCATAGGGCAGGGCAGGACGCGGAAGGCGAGATCGTCCCGACGATGCGCTGCGCGGGATGCGGCGCCAAAATCGGGCGCCGGGCGCTGACGAACGTCCTCGGGCGTTTGCCGAACCGTTCGGATCGCTCCATCGCCGTCGGCTTGGAGGTTCCGGATGACGCCGCCGTGTTTTCGGTACGCCGCGATGCGTCGCTCGTGCAGAGCGTCGATCACTTGCCGTCGTTTATCAACGATCCCTATTTGTTCGGACAGATCGCCGCCGTTCACTGCCTGAGCGACATCCTGGCCATGGGAGCCGAACCCCACAGCGCCCAGATCGTGGCCGTCGTGCCCTTCGGCCGGGAAGCGGTCGTGGAAGAACTTTTGTTTCAAACGCTGAGCGGCGCGGCGCGAACGCTCGACGAGCACCAGACCGCGTTGATCGGAGGGCATTCGTCGGAAGGCGAACGCTTGGCGCTGGGAATGACGATCAACGGGTTGCTGCGCCAGCGACTTCCCTGGCGCAAAGGCAATCTTCGACCGGACGACCGGTTGATTCTTACCAAACCCCTGGGCAGCGGCATCCTGTTGGCCGCCTTCATGCGCCGGCGCTGTCCGGGGCGTTGGCTGGACGGGGCGATTGAACAGATGGTGCGCTCGCACGCTTCGGCCGTGCCGGTGCTCCGCAACTACGGGGCCGAGGGCGTTACCGATTGCACCGGCTTCGGGTTGATCGGACACCTGGCCGAATTGATCGAAGCTTCCGGAGTCGACGCCGCTTTGGATATCGACCGCGTGCCGATCATGGAAGGCGCGGCGTCATGCGCCGAACGCGGCATCGTCAGTTCGCTTTATCCCCAGAATCTGCAACGCGAAGCTACGATCGTCAATTGCGAGGAATACCGACGGCATCCGCATTATCCGGCGCTGTTCGATCCGCAAACGTCGGGAGGATTGTTATTCGGGATCGGGGAGAACCGCGCCGCCGCCTGTTTGCGCGAACTGCGGAAAATCGGCTGGGACGGGGCGGCGGCGATCGGCGCCGTGACGAAACCGGCCGGCCGGAATCCGCGACTCTATTTGCGTTGATCTTCCGGCCACGTCCGGTCAATCCGGGCGCGTGACGAGCAGGCTGACGTTATGGCCGCCGAACCCGAAGGAATTGCTGAGCATGGCGTCGACCCGTTGTTCCCGGGCTTCGTTGGGAACGTAGTCCAGGTCGCACTCGGGATCCGGATGTTCGTAATTGATCGTTGGCGGCAACACGCCGGATTTCAGGGCCAGGGCGCAGATGGCGAGTTCGATCGAACCCGCCGCTCCGAGCATATGCCCGGTAGCTCCTTTGGTGGAACTGACGGGGAGGCTCCGGGCCCGGTCGCCGAACACCTGCTTGATCGCCGCGGTCTCGGCGATATCCCCTTGCGGCGTCGACGTGCCGTGAGCGTTGATATAACCGACGTCTTTCGGATTGAGTTTCGCTGACTGCAGCGCCTTGGCCATGCATTTGACCGCGCCGGCGCCCTGGGGGTCGGGCGAGGTCATGTGGTGGGCGTCGGCCGTGTTGCCGTAGCCGCGGATTTCGCAGTAGATCTCGGCTCCGCGGGCTTTGGCGTGTTCGCGTTCCTCGAGCAGCAGCACGGCGGCGCCTTCGCCCATGACGAAACCGTCCCGCTCCCGGTCGAACGGACACGAAGCTTTCCCGGGTTCTTCGTTGCGGGTGCTCAGAGCTTTCATGGCGGAAAATCCTCCGATGCCGATAGGCGTGATGGCCGCTTCGGCGCCGCCGGCCAACATTAGATCGGCGTCGTTCATCAAAATGGTCCGCCACGCTTCGCCGATGGAATGACCGGAAGTGGCGCAGGCCGAACAGGTCGCCATATTGGGCCCGCGCAAGCCGTGATACATGGACAACAAGCCCGAAGCCATGTTCAGGATTTGCATCGGGATGAGAAAGGGCGAAACCCGGCCGGGCCCCTTGGCGAGCAAGATCTCGTGTTGCCGCTCGATGGTTTGCAATCCGCCGATGCCCGAGCCGAGAAACACTCCGAACCGATCGGGATCGAGCTGGGCCAAATCGACCCCGGAATCCTGCAGGGCCGAGTGTCCGGCCAACACCCCGAACTGGGCGTAACGGTCGGTGCGGCGAACATCCTTGGGACTGGGAAAGGCCGGGCCGACGTCGAGATCGTCGATTTGAGCGGCGATGCGGCAAGCGTACCGGCTGACGTCGAAGGCGGTGACCGGAACGATCCCGCACTCGCCGGCGACGAGCCGGCCCCAGAACCTGTCCAGCGTGGTCCCGAGCGAACTGACTACGCCTAAGCCGGTGACGACTACGCGCCGCCTGTCGAATACTGCATCCATGAACCGTAGGTGAACGCCGGCGAACCGGCGTCACGAACCGCTTCCCTAAACTGAAGGAGCGGCGCGGCGGATTTAATCCTCGGCGGAATCGTCGTCTTCCTGGTCCTTATCGCCGGTGTCCTCGATGTACTTGATGACGTCGCTGACGCACTGCAGTTCCTCGGCGTTCTCGTCGGGAATCTCCATGCCGAATTCTTCTTCCAGCGCCATCACCAGTTCCACCGTGTCCAGGGAATCGGCCCCCAGATCCTCGATGAACCTGGAGTCGGGAGTCACTTGTTCGGCCTTGACTCCCAATTGTTCCACGATGATGTCTCTAATCCGTTGTTCGATTGATTTTTCAGCAGCCATGAGTTCTCGGGATGATTGGTTGAAACCTAACTATCAGGCAAAAAAAACTCGTCAAGTATCGAATATCGTTAGCGAGGCGGAAATGTTTCAAATCCTGGCGTCGCGATCAAATAGTTTTTTTAGTTCCGGTCTTGACGCTTACATGGCCAAGCCGCCGTCCACGCCCAATACCTGGCCGGTAACGTAGCGGGCGTGGGGACCGGCGAGAAACAAAACCGTTTGGGCGATATCCTCGGGGTCGCCGAGAGTTCCCAGCGGAATTCGTTCCAGTATGGCGCTCCGTTGATCCTCGGTGAGTTGGCCGGTCATGTCCGTCGCGATGAACCCGGGCGCGACCACGTTGGCCGTGACGCCGCGGGAAGCCAATTCGCGGGCGGCCGATTTGGTGAGCCCGATCAACCCCGCCTTGCTGGCCGCGTAATTGATTTGTCCGGGATTGCCGATTTGCCCGACGACCGAGCCGATGTTGACGATGCGTCCGTGGCGTTGTTTCATGAAGCGCCGGGTAAAAGCTTTCACGAACAGAAAGGCGCTCCTGAGATTGGTGTCCAACACTGAGTTCCAATCGGATTCCTTCAGGCGCAACAGCAGACCGTCGCGGGTGATGCCGGCGTTGTTGACGAGAATATCCGTGCGTTCGGTTTCCTGCTGGATCGCGGCGGCGGCTTGGTTCACGGCTTCGGGGTCGGCGACGTCCACCGCCCGGCTCCAGGCTTGCTGTCCTAGATCGCGGACCGCCTGCGCTGTCCGCTCGGCGTTGGCCGCCGTTCGGGAAAGGCAGGCGACGCCGGCGCCTTCGGCCGCCAACCGCAGGGCGATGGCCCGGCCCAAGCCGCGTCCGGCGCCCGTGACCACCGCCGTTTGACCCTCGAGTAATCCCATGGCGCGATTCTTCGAATCCGAACGCCGTTTGTCAATCGGAGCCGACCAGGATTTTTTTTACCGCCCTCCGCTCGAGCCGGCGGGCCGGGACCGTCAGGGGGAACTACGGCCGGCACCGCCGGTTTTGACGAATCGGGGTTCATTGACCTGCCGGGGTTCGAGCGAACGGTCGCCGAGTTCCGGATGACGGCAGGCCAGCCACCCCAACGCCACCGCGTCGGGTATCGGAGCTAACGGCTCGAGTTCGATAAGATAATCGCATTCGCGGCGCAGGGCCGACAGTTCGGCTCCGGCGAGCGGCCCCCAGGAACGCGATTCCACGAGGGCTTCGGCATTCACGCCGTAGACGGCTCCGTAACAGGTTTCTTCGTTCGTCCCGGCCAAACACAGCATCGTTCCCTGCCGGTTTTCCCGGGCGGCTTGCGCCGCCAGGCATTGCAGCGAAGAAAACCCGAGCGCGGCGACGCCCCCGGCGCGGCGCCACCCCAAGGCGAAGGCGAGCGCCGAACGAATTCCTGCCAGGGAGCCCGGGCCGAGGCCCACGGCGATCCGGTCGACAGCAGTGCGGGGAGTCCCGGCCGTTCGTAGCGCCTCTTCGATCAAGGAGGCGAATCGGCCATCGCGCCGGGATTGGTCCCGGGCCTGAGCCAGGACCCGGAACTCGCGGCTTTCGTCCGCTTGGCAGAGCGCTACCGACCGGACGGCAGAAGAGCTTTCAATCGCCAAAATCTTCATAGGACAGGCGGCGCTCGTCGTTCTCGCCGGCCTCGAAGCGAACCAGGCGCCAGCCGCGTTGTTGCCGGCGAACGTAAGCCGGGCCGCGAGCGTAGTTCCACCAACGCTCGATCCATTCCACGACCAACACTCCCGCCCGGTAATCTTCCAGGCAGTCCGCGAGTCCGGCGTGAACGATCTCCTGCGGTCGATTCAGCCGATACAGGTCGAGATGGCCCAAGGGGAACCGGCCTCCTTCGTATTCGTGCAGCAAGGTGAAACTCGGCGACGTCACGATCCCGGGGACGCCCAATCCCGAGGCGATGCCTTTGACCAACTGGGTCTTGCCGGTTCCCAGTTCGCCGGTCAATCCGATCCGCCAACCGGGCGCAGCCTCGCGGCCCCAAAGGCGCCCGAGCCGAACGGTGTCCTCCGCGCTATGAGAAATGATCGTAGCCATCGAGTTCGCCGATTGCGCTGACGCCCGCGTTCCGTTTCAGCCTCAGTCCCTCCGCCGCTTCGATCCGGCCGATCAGCGATAAGGGCGTGGCGGGAAACCGCCGGTTCCAATGGTCTTTCAAGGTGACGGCGTCTTCCCGCTTGAGGGCGAAGAGGAGTTCGTAGTCCTCGCCGTCGGTCAGCGCCGCCGTCAGGGGAGGCTTGGCCGCAGTTCGCCGTCGGGCGCGCTCGCGGGCCGGACGGCTGACGGGAATGAAATCCGCGTCGATGAGGGCGCCGACTCCGCTGGCCGACGCCAGGCGGGTTAGATCCCGGGCCAACCCGTCGCTGATATCGATCATGGCGTGGGGTCGGAACCGTTCCGTCAACCAGAGCGCTTCGGCGACGCGGGGTTCAAAATCCAGATGCCTCCCGGCCAGCGAGCCACCCAAGCTCCCGGTGACGAACAAGGCGTCGCCGACGCAGGCTCCTGAGCGGCGCACGCCGCCGTCGCCGGGGGCGTAACCCAGCACGGCCACCGAAAGCAGGAGGGAGCGGGGCGTGCGCGTCGTTTCGCCTCCGACCACGGCCACTTCGTAGCGCTCGGCCAAGGCGTTGAGCCCGTCGTAGATTCGTTGGATTTTTACCGGATCGGGCACCGCCGGCAGGCCCAGGGTGACGAGGGCGCACTCGGGGCGGCCGCCCATGGCCGCCAGGTCGCTCAGGCAACGCGCCAGGGCCTTATGGCCGATTTTCTCCGGCGGCGCGTCGGGCTCGAAATGAACTCCCTCGACGATCGCGTCGGTTTTCAGCAACAACGTCCGGGATCCCGGGAGAATCGCCGTTTCGGCGCAATCGTCCCCGGCGCCGAGGACGACGCGATCGTTGCCCGGCAAGCGGCGGGTCAGGAGTTTGATGAGGTCGTGTTCGGTCATTCCGGGCGGGCGGCCGGTCTCAAGGGCGTCACAGCAAGATGCAAATCACGTTGATCAAATTGAACAGGGAATGAGCCAGGATCGGCGCCAACAGGTTTTTTTTCCGGTCGTATAACAGCGTCAGCAAGACCGCGAAGAAGATAAACCCCAGCAAGTTGGGCCAACTGTTGTGGGCGATGCCGAACAGCGCGGCGCTGCCGATGATTCCGGCCGGGCGTCCTCCGTATTGGGCGATCACGGGATAGAGCACGCCGCGATACAGGAATTCTTCGACCGCTGGAGCGGCGATGACGACGATCAGGAGCAAACTCGCCAATTGGACCGGCGGCAACGGTCGCTGCAGATACTGGACGAAGATCTGATCTTCCGCTTCGGTGCCGGTCGTCCGTTCGATAAACCAGGAGGAGAGGAGATTCGAACCCCTTCCGCCGGCGAGGCTGAGGATGACGATCAGCAGGACCCACCCGTACCAAACCGGAGCCGTTTCCAGCTTCAGGCCGAAAGCCGAACGCCAGCTCAGCCCTTGCTTGCGGAGAAACAGCCAGACGACTGCCGCCATGCCCGCTTGGTGCGCGGCCGTCAGGACGAGCTTGCCCGTCACGTTTTCGCTGCCTTCCGAAGCGAGCCACCAGGCGATCCAGGCGAGCGATAGTTGCATCAGGCAGAAGAAGCCGACGAACTCGAGAACCGCTTCCGCCTGCCATGGTCGACCAGAATGCATGAGTTTCGTTTTCAGCCGGGGAGAGTCCGCCGATTCGCGGGACCGGGAGGCGAAGTTCCGAACGCCTCGGCCGCGGACCGGTCCAGCTCCCGAGGAAGGCGAGTCTAGCCGCCCGCTCGGGACTTGTCAGCCGGGAACTTGCCGGGGAAGCGATTCGCCGCCGGAACGGCCGACGGCGTCATGAAGGGCTTGACGCTGCGGAAAAATAGCTTTTAGATACCGCCTTTCGCCGGCGTTCGAACGGTTCGGCGCGGCCTTTTCCCTAAGGAACGGATAATTCTGCGATTGTACCGACGTAGTGAAGATTTCGATCGAAAACCTCGCAACCTGCAAAAAACTCATTGGGATAGAATACGCTGCCGAAGAAATCCGGAATTGCATCGATCGGATTGCCGATAACTATCGCAAGCAGGCGAAACTCCCCGGATTCCGGGTCGGGAAGGCGCCCAAGGAACTGATCGTCAAATCCTTGGGCGAAGCGATCGAAGACAAGGTGAAAAGCTCCTTGGTCAACGACGCCTACAAGGAAGCCGTCACTGCCAATCGCCTGGAGGTGGTGGGAACCGTGGATTACGAGGAGATCCGGTTCGCTCGTGACGACCGGTTCAATTTTATCTTGACGGTCGAAACGATGCCGGAGTTCGAACTGCCTCCCTATCGCGGCCTGACGGTCGAGTTGACGCCTCAGTCCGTCAGCGAGAAGGAAATCGACCGGGCCCTGCTCAACATGAGAAAATCGCAACGCCGGTTCGAAAAAGCCGAGCGGCCCGCGGCGCGGCACGATTATTTGCATCTCGATTACCGGGGCACTTGCGAAGGCAAAGAGATCGCCGAACTGGTGCCGGAGGAAAAGCTCTTGGGTTCGGCGAGACAAGTCTTGGTGCAAATCGGCAGCGAACATATCGTTCCGGCCTTCGCCGAACAGCTGATCGGCGCCGGTGCCGGCGAATTCCATACCGTCCGCGTCGCATTCCCGGCCGATTATCCCCGGAAGCCGTTAGCCGGCAAGAGCGGCGACTACGAAGTGACGGTCAAGGAAGTCATGATCGAGCGGTTGCCGGAGGTCGACGACCGGTTCGCCCGGCGGATGGGATTCGAAACCGTGGACTTGCTGCGCCAGGATCTCGCGAGTGTTGTCGCAGACAAACAGCGGGCGAATTCGTCCGAATTCGTCCGGAAACGGTTGCAGCAGGAGTTGATCGCCGGCGTGACGTGCGAACTGCCGGAATCGTTGGTGGATCAGCAGACCAAGGAAAACGTGTTTCACATCGTGGAAAAAATTCGCGAGTCCGGCAGCACCGAAGCGGAAATCGAACGGCAGAAAGAGGAAATCTACCAGATGGCGCATCGGGTCGCCCGGAACGAAGTCAAGTGGTCCCTGATCGTCAAGAGCATCGCCCGCGCGGAAAAAATCAAAGTGTCGGAAGCCGATTTAGGGCGGATCCTGGGCGAACAGGAGGCCCGGCTGCTCGCAGCCGGGCAATCCAAGAAGGAGATCGAATCGCCGGAACGCCGGAAACAAGCGCTGGGGGAAATCGAGTATCATTTGCTCCAGGAGTCCGTGATGGAACTGCTGGTGCGGCACGCGACCGTCAAGGAACCCGAGCCGTCCCCGGACGTTTCCGCCTCGCCGCCGGGCGCCTGAGGGTTCACTGCGAGCGGCCGAACCGCCGTTCCAGTTCCTGAGCGGTCAGTTCGATCAGGGTCGGACGGCCGTGCGGACAAGTATAGGGCCGGTCGCAACGCCGCAAATCCCGGAGCAACCGTTCGATTTCCTGTGGATTGAGCGGGTCGTTCGCCTTGACCGCCTGCCGGCACACCTTCTTGGCGATGAACGGTTCTCCCAGCCGGAGCGAGTTGACGCCTTCGCCGGATCGTTGCAGGCCATCGACGATCTCCAACGCGAACCGCCGGGCGTCGGTCACCTTCACGAACGGGGGCAGGGCGTCCAGGAGGAACGACGCCGAGCCGAATTCGCTGATGCCGATGCCGAGCCGCGAGAAGATCGGCAGCCGATCCTTCAGAAATTGCGCGTCGCGAGGATTCAATTCGAACGCCTCCGGGAGCAACAGGCGTTGGGAAGGAACCGTGCCCGTTTCGAGTTGCTTCATGGTTCGTTCGAAGAGCACGCGTTCGTGGGCCGCGTGTTGATCCATGACGGCCAAGCCCCGCCGCGATTCGAACAGGACGTAAAGCCGGGCCACGACTCCGATTAGTTTCAAGGGGGTTTGCAACAGCGGCACGGGCGGCCGCTCGGCGGGACTGGAACGGGGGAGCGGAGCGGGCTTCGCAGGCAGGGGCGGCGGCAAGGGAGCGGCCGGCGCCGCCGGAAGCGGCGCCGGCGGAAACGTCGGGGCCGGAGCCGGCGAGGGCCAGGCCGCGGTCGCTTGCCGGCTGACGGGTTCCGCGGCCGCCGGAGGCGGCGGTTCGGGAGCCGGGACGTTTCCGAGCGACAGTCGTTGGAGGCGGTCGCTGACCGCTTCGCTGATCAACTTTCTGACGTCGGCTTCGTGCCGGAACTTGATTTCCCGCTTGGCCGGATGGACGTTGACGTCGACGAAGCGGGGGGCGAGTTGCAAAAAGAGGCAGCCGACCGGGTAGCGGCCTTTCATCAAACTGGTATGGTAGCCTTCGGCGAGCGCCCGGTGCAGGCCGGCGTTGTCGACCGGCCGGCCGTTGACGAAAAAATACTGATCGGCGCGGGACGATCGCGATACGCCGGGCGAACCGATCAAGCCCCACAACCGCATCGTTCGGGAAGCGTCCGCCTCCGGATCGGCGGCGCGGTTCGATTCCAGGGAGGTTTCGGTTTGCAACGAGAGCATTTCGCCGGTTTCGCCGTTGAGCGAGCGCCAGCGCCGGGTCAGGCATTCGGTTCGCCGTTGCGGACTTCCGTTGGCTTCCAGCGCCGGCAAATGCCAGATATCCCGGTGGTCGTGAAGATAGCGGAAGGCGATCTGCGGATAGGCGAGCGCGACCGTAAGCAGGTATTGCTGGATATGGGCCCGTTCGGTTTCCACCGTGCGTAAAAACTTGCGCCGGGCGGGAAGGTTGAAAAACACGTTGCGGACTTCTATTCCGGTGCCCGCCGCGCCCACGGCGTCCTGAACCTTCACGATCTTGCCGCCGGCGACGACGATCCGGGTGCCTTCCGGAGCCTCGCTGTCCCGTTCCCGAGTGGTCAGGCTGAACCGGCTGATGCTGGCGATGCTCGGCAACGCTTCTCCCCGGAACCCCATGCTGGTGATCGTGTCGAGATCCGTCGCGTCCCGAATCTTGCTGGTGGCGTGCCGTTCCAGCGCCATTAGCGCGTCGTCCCGGTTCATCCCGCAACCGTCGTCGACGACGCGAATCAAGTTGCGTCCGCCCGCTTCCACTTCCACCCGGATGCGGGAGGCTTGAGCGTCGATGGCGTTCTCCACCAATTCCTTGACGATGCTGGCGGGCCGTTCGATGACTTCTCCGGCGGCTATCTGGTTGGCTACTTTTTCGGTTAGCAGTCGCACTTTCGGCATGCTGTATTTTAGGCTATACGATTATCGGACAGGGAACAACGATCCGCCGCGGGCCGTTCGGCGGCCCGGCAAACGTTCAGGGCGGACGGGGCTTCAGGCGGGCGCCACGCCCATCGTGTCTCCCATGCGGGCGTAGAGCTCGCGGCCGCGAGCGGTCTGTTCCCTCAGGTCGGCCGCCAGTTCGACGCGACCGGGTTCGAACAAGGTCATTACGGCCGAACCGCCGAACCGGAAGCATCCCTTCAACTGTCCCTTGGCGACGGATTCGTCCACCGGAAAGAGTTGCCGGATGCTGCCGACGTTGGTCGCCCCGAACTCGATCAGGGTTATCGTACCGAACGACGGAGCGGCAAGTCGAGTCTCGGTTCGCTTGTTTCGCCAAAGAAACGAGATTTTTTTCCGCAAGGCCAGCGGATTGACGGAATAGAGGGGTCCCGGGATTTCGTGCGGCGCTTCGGGACGCCCGGCGGCCGGGAAATGAAACCGGTGATAATCGATCGGGCAAAGCCGGGAAAGCACGGCCGTCCCCCGGCGATAGCGCTCGGCCGAGGCGTCGTCGCGCAACAGGGCCCGTAAATCGAACCGCTGGCCTTTGACGTAGATCGCGTCGTAGTTCCCTAAATCCTGGAATCCCAGATGGCGGCCGTCGGCGGGGAAGACGGCGTGGGAACTTTCCGGCCGGATGGGGCGAGCCTCCGGTTTGAGTTCGCGGGCGAAGAAATCGTTGAAATGCTCGAACTCGTCCAGCGCTTTGACGAATTCACCGGCGTCCAAGCCGTAGCGTTCGACGAAGGGACGGATGCGGGCGCGGCTGGCCGGACGGTTCATGCGCCAGCCGTACCAGGCCGAAAACCAGGCTCGCCGGGCGAAGAGAAAGACGGACAGGCGTCCCAGCGGGTTGCCGTAGGCGAACCGGAGAAAGCCCTCGCCGTAGACGGCTTCGGTTTCGACCGCCGCGGTGTAGCGATGGTAATAGCGGATGGGGCGGGCGCCGGAGCGGGGCGGCGGGGCCGCTTCGCGGGAGCCGGTGATCGCCGGGTCGTCGGTCGGGCGGTTCAAAGCCGGCGCAAGCGGATGTGTTCTTCCAGGATTTGGCGATACTCCGCGATTTCGACGTCCCGTTCGCAGCACACCAGCATCAAGGCGCCGTCGGAGCGGAAATTTCCGTCCCAGGCGATGACCCGGTCGTCCGTCCAATCGGCACGGTATTCGCGGAGCCGGTCGTCGGACATGCGGGAAAAATAGGCCCGGACGCTGATGTCCGTTTCGTCCATGTTCAGCGTGTCGGGCAAGGTCTCGTAATTGGGTTCTTCGGCGGCAGGCATGGTCTGGTTTCAGTAACCGCAGAGCGGATGGCGTTTTACGCGGCGATCGTAAGTCAATGGCGATCCTTCGCCGGTTTGATGGCAGATCAAACAGAATTCCGATGACGGCGCCCGGCGGTGTTTTTTGGCGTCGCCCCGGTGAACGTTATGGCAGGTCAGGCAAGTCGTGGTGGTTTTGCGGTCGCGGATATCCCGGAGGTTGGCGAGGATGTGCCTTTCCCGCGGCGGTTGGGCCTGGAGCGCGGCGGGCGACAAGTCGACCGCGAAATCCGCGAACAGGTCGTCGCCGACCACGTGATTGTTGGCGTAGGACAGTCCGGAAGTTCGGGATTTTCCCGTTCGCACGTGGCATTGGCCGCACGTGGCGGCGATCAGTTCGGGAGAATCGCGGCGTTTTTTAGCCAAGTGAACCAACGAGGAATCGTTGGCGTGCCGGAGATCGACGACCCCGTGGCAGGCGTAGCAATCGATGCCGGTAGCCGCGAACTCCTGGGTGCGGGAATCGGTCGCGGTGGCATGGCACCCGGCGCATTGCCGGCCGAAAACCTCTCGGTCCCAAATGAAGGGCGTTTCATTGTCCACGAGCAGCGCCCCGGGATCGTTCCCCGGCCGCAACAGGGCCGAGAGCATTTCCAGGCGGCCGTATCGTTCCGAACGCTTGAGCAACCGAATGCGGGAACGATCGCCCAGAATAAAATCCACGTGCCGGGCCAGGCGGCCCAGTTCGGGATGCCGTCGCAATCCCGCCGCGACGTTCTCATCCGATTCGATGGGGCGGAGCGTAGTCTGATGTTCGTTGACTCGCCACCCGGGGCCGATGTCTTGCCGGTGGCAAAAGAGGCACTCGTCCCCGGTGACGTAGTCCGGCAACGGCCGACCCACGTGACTGGGCTTCGCTTCCGGGCGGCCCGGTTCCTCGGACTGGCCCGGCAAGCCGAACCCCCCGAAAGCGGTCAGCGACAGGAACCAGGCGATCCGCGAGCCGAAAGACGATCCAGACACGGCGAGGTTTCGCAAGCGGCGGTTGGGTCGGGCCGGGAGCAATCCGCAATTCACGCTTGGGACCGGACCCAGCCGTAGGCGGCGTTGTCGCGTTCTCCGCCCTGTTGAAAATAGGCGGTTTTGAGCTGGGACAGGGTATCGTCAGGGAATTTCTTGATCTCCTGCTCGGCGTCGAGGCCGTAGATCTTGGCGGCGTTGAGTCCGAAGATCTTGGCCTTGTCTTCCTTAGTAACTTTCGCGTAACCGAATTTCTCGCAGAGTTCGTCGCTGATCTGGAATCGTTTCATCGCGTCGATGACCCATTGAGGCGAACCCCACCACAGACAGTCGGTGCCCCAGATGACGTGATCGGCGCCGAAGGTCTGGATGTTTCTTCCGATCAAATGCTGGCAGATCTGAGGGTGGAGGATCGCGGTCAACCCGAACGAGGAGCCGATCTCGCAATACACGTTGTTCATTTCCGGATGGCGTTGCTTGATTTTCATCAAGTCGGCGTGCCACAGGAAATCGCCGGATTCGGGATCGAAAAAGTTATCTTCCTTGAACTCCGGTTCGCTCGGCCCGTGTTTGAGGGCGCTATGGTAGCAGATGAAGGTGAATTCCGGATGGTCCAAGGCGGTTTTCTCCAGATCGCCGGGATGGGCGAAATGGCCCAGGGTGCGGGACTGGGAGGCGAAACCCTTGTGGACGCTGATGACCTTCAAGCCCAATTCGGCGGATTTCTGATAGAACGGATAGGTCAATTTTTCGTCGTCCATGCGAAAGCCGTTGCCCGAGCGGCCGGGATCGGTGTGGCAATACCATTTCCACGAGTCGATCTTATACTGCTCGACCTCCCGTTCCATTTGATCGTACAGCGCGGGAAAATCGGGTCGATTCTTCGCTCGGTCCCAATAGTGATTGGGGGCGCAATTGCCTTGGCACAGCGCCCGGGTTCCGCCGGCGATGCCGTTGAGTTGCTTCTTGGCCTTGGACATGAGCCAGCTCGGCAGGATGCCGCCTCGGCGGTCGCGGCCCTCTAGGATGTTGCCCGCTTGGTCCTTGTCGATTTCCCGTCCGGGAATGCCCGAGACCACGACCAGGCTGGTTTCGCTGTCGAAGAAGATCTCTTTGACGAAATTGGGGAAACTGTACTGGTCCGGGTTTTCTTCCAGGCTGATGCCCATGCCCCTGAGAATCGCGTTGCCGTAGCGGCGAACGCCGAAGGCTACGCCGTCGGTGAAGTGGGTCTGAACGTCGAACACGAAGTATTCCCCCTTGGGAAACTTTTCCTCGGTGGCGGCCGGTTCGAGGGTCTCGGCCTCGGCGACGTCCCAATGGGGCCCGTAGACTTGATTGCTGGCGAAAAAGGCTGCGGCCATGCCCATCGAGGATTTCAGAAACGCCCGTTTCGAAATGCCGAGTTTTTTAGCGTTCTGGTCGGTTAATTCATTGATCCGGAATTCCCATTCCTGCTGTTGCCGGTTTTGCGGGCGAGGAACGAACTCCTCGTTAGAAACCGGTTGCGTCGGAATCGGGGACTCGAATCCAGCTTCTTGGTCCCGTTGCCATTTAGGTATCCACATAATGCTGTTACTGTTTCGAAGGCCGTCCGAGCGAAAAAATCGGCGCCGCGACTACTCGGTTCCTACGGCATGCTTTCCCCCCCGTGTCGTTACAGGCGGAAGGAGGCTACCGGAAGGCTCCCTGAAATTCAAGCCGTTCTCGTTAGGCGAGCGGTTCCGGTTGGGCAAACGGAACGTTCCTGGGTTCAATAATGCGGCCGTGCGCCGGAAAGGAATAAGGTCCGGCGAGATCGGGCATGGTTCGCTGGCGACGCCGAAACCAGCCGGCTCGGATGCGTCGATGTCCGGGGTCGCCAAGGCGAGCGGGGCGACGTGAGCCTCCGTTTCGTCAAGTTCTCAAAGAACCGCAACGGCGGACCGCCCCGGGAGTCGGGGTTCGATTTCCGGCTAAAGTACCGAGTCCTGCTCAAGGGAACGGGCGCGAGTGGCGTTGATTTTCCGACCCTGCGGTAACGCTTCAGCCTGCGGTTAAGTTCGAAACGGGCCATCGCGGTTGGCCGCCCGCTTTGAGTTCACGCCCCGTATCGACGCTTCCGAACGCCGTTCGAAGCCAGGCGGAGCGACGGAGAAAACTCCGCCGCTCCGGTCGTTTTTGGGTTATGGTTGAGGACAAACCGCGAATTTTGGTTTGTTTGATTTTCGCTCCTTGGTTAACCTTCGCTCGGCGGTTTTCAGGAGGAGGAAACGATTCGGGTTTCGAGGGAATATGGAACTGGCGCAAGCGATACCTGACCGGCCGGAGGAGAAAGTCCGAGCCGTTAGCAACGACGATAGATACGACGCTTCCAAAATCGATAAATTGGAAGGGCTGGAAGCGGTCAGAAAACGCCCGGGCATGTACATCGGCGATCCGGACGAAAACGGATTGCACCATTGCGTTTACGAAGTCCTCGACAATTCGATCGACGAACACCTGGCCGGATATTGCACGCATATCGCCGTGACGATCCACGTGGACGGTTCCGTTTCGATCGATGACGACGGACGGGGCATTCCGGTCGATATTCATCCCAAATTTCAGATCCCGGCCGTGGAGTTGGTGCTGACCAACCTTCATGCCGGCGGCAAGTTCGGCCAGGGTGCGTACAAGTACTCCGGCGGCCTTCACGGCGTGGGTGCCAAGTGCGTCAACGCGCTCTCCGATTGGTTCAAGGTCGAGGTATCGCGGGAGGGCGAGGTCTATTACATGGAATTCGCCCGGGGGAAAACCGTCCAAAACCTCAAGGTCATCGGCACTTCCCACAGCACCGGCACCCTGGTGACTTTCAAACCGGATCCGACGATTTTCACCCTGACCACCGAATTTCAATTCGAGCAATTGGCCAACCGCTTGCGGGAATTGGCTTTTCTGAATCCCCGGCTGGAGATTCTGCTCAAGGACGAACGGGAGGACGACAAATCGGAACGGTTTTATTACGAGAACGGGATCGCAGAATTCGTAACCCAGATGGGCAGCGGCCGGACGCCGATCCACCCCGAACCGATCATCATCGAAGGCAGTCAAACGATCGACGTCGACGGCCGGCCGGAAGAAGTGCTGTTGGAATGCGTGCTGCAATACAACGACGGTTACAGCGATCAGATCCTGTGTTACGCCAACTCCATTCGCAACAGCGACGGCGGCACGCACCTGACGGGTTTCCGCAAGGCCTTGACCCGGGCGATCAACAGTTACGCCCGTTCCAATAATTTGATCAAGGAGAAGAATCTGGCGATTTCCGGCGACGACGTCCGGGAAGGCCTGATTTGCGTGGTCAGCGTCAAACTGCCCAATCCGCGCTTCGAATCTCAGACCAAGGTCAAATTGGTCAATACCGAAATCGACGGGATCGTGACTACGATCGTTTACGACGGATTGAAGTCCTATTTCGACCGCGCGCCGGCGTTGGCCAAGCAAGTCGTCGATAAATCGTTGACGGCGGCGCGGGCTCGCGAAGCGGCCCGCAAAGCCCGGGAAACCGTGCGCAAGAGCGCGATGACCGGCGGAGGACTTCCCGGGAAATTAGCCGATTGTTCCGAACGCGACCCGGCCAAGGCCGAGCTGTTCATCGTCGAGGGCGATTCGGCGGGCGGTTCGGCCAAACAGGGACGCGACCGGAGGTTCCAGGCGATCTTGCCGATCCGGGGCAAGTTGATCAACGTCGAGAAGGCCCGGCTGGACAAGGTGCTCCAGAACAACGAGATCCGGACGATGATAACCGCGGTGGGCGCCGGCATCGGGGAGGGGGAAGGGGAAGGCGCCTTCGATCTGGAAAAACTGCGCTATCACAAGGTGATCATCATGACCGACGCGGACGTGGACGGTTCCCATATCCGCACCTTGTTGCTGACCTTTTTTTACCGCCATATGTCGGATCTGGTGAAACAGGGTTACGTTTACATCGCGCAACCGCCGCTCTATCACATTACCCGCCGCAAACGGATGGAATACGTCGACGACGACGCCGAATTGAACCGGATTCTGATTCGCCTGGGCACCGAGGACGTGCAGTTGAAAAACCTGTCGGACGGGGAAATGTTCAGCCAGGACAAGTTGGGCGAGATCCTGGAATTGCTCGAATCGCTCGACAAATACGCCAAGGCCTTGCGGCGGCACGGCGCCGATTTCGGCGCTTACATCGAAGAAGGCCGGGGGAAGAATTTCGAATTGCCCCGGCATCTGGTGATCGTCCGCGAAGGCAACAAGGAATCGGTGCATTTCTTTCCTTCGGAGGAAGCCTTCGCCCGCTTCAGCCAGGACAATCCGGATCTGGGGCTCTTCGCGAAGACCGGCGACGTTTACGAGGCCGACGGGGAAAGCCGGGAACTGGTGTATCGCCGGGCGCGCCATGTCGAATTGCACGAGAGCAGAGCGATTACCGAATTGCTGCACCGGCTCGCCGACAAGGGACTCAACATCGATCACTATTCGGCCCAGGATCAGCCGCTGTTCGAACTCGTCGAGGGCGAAGGGGAAAAACGGAAAACCGTTCCGATTCATTCCATCGGCGAAATCCTCCAAAGCGTCATGAACGTCGGACGCCAAGGTTTGGAAATCAAGCGGTTCAAGGGGCTGGGCGAAATGAATCCCAAGCAATTGTTTTCTACGACGATGGACCCGAAAACGCGGAAGCTGTTGCGCATCGACGTGACCGACGCCATCGAAGCCGAGGAGATTTTCACCCGGTTGATGGGCGACGAAGTCCAACCACGCCGTCAGTTCATCGAAGATAACGCGCTTAACGTGAAGAATCTGGACGTTTAGAGTCGGAATGACCCATTCCAGTCAATTGCATCCGCGTCTGCCTGTTCTGAATCATGGCCGATAACCCCTCGACTCCTTCCGGCGATCAGCCGAATCCCGATCAAGCGATCCGCAAGGTAAACGTCGCCGACGAGATCCGGAATTCCTTTCTGGATTATTCGATGAGCGTGATCGTGTCCCGGGCCTTGCCCGACGTCCGGGACGGGCTCAAGCCTTCCCAACGCCGCATCCTCTACGCGATGAACGAACTGGGGGTCGGGCCGACCAAGAAGCATCTGAAGTGCGCGAAGATCGTTGGAGAAACCATGGGTAATTACCACCCTCACGGCGATCAGGCCATCTACCCTACGTTGGTGCATATGGCCCAGCCTTGGGCCATGCGGGACATGCTGGTCGAAGGGCAGGGCAATTTCGGCTCCGTCGAGGGCGACCCTCCGGCGTCCATGCGTTACACCGAGGCGAGGATGACGTATCCGGGTTCCATCCTGATGGACGACATGGACAAGGATACCGTCGACTTCGTCCCTAACTACGACGAAACCCGCAAGGAACCGGTAGTCTTTCCCGCTTCGTTTCCCAACCTGCTGGTCAATGGCGGCACCGGCATCGCCGTGGGCATGGCGACCAATATCGCGCCCCATAATCTGGGCGAAATTATCGACGGGGTTTGCGCTCAGATCGACGATCCGAAGATAACGGTAGACGAACTGAGGAAATACATTCTGGGGCCGGATTTTCCGACCGGTTGCCAGGTATGCGGCTTGGAAGCCGTCCGGGAGTATTTCGTAACCGGGCGCGGGCGGTTGAAGATCCGCGGCGTCATCGAGATCGAGGATACCGAGACCGGCAAGCAACGGCTGATCGTCACCGAAATCCCGTTCAACATCAACCGGGCGGTGCTGGAACAACGCATTGCCGATCTGGTCAACGCAAAGACCATTACCGGCATCTCCGGCATCCGTAACGAATCCGACGAAAAGACGCGCTTGGTGATCGAACTCAAGCGCGACGCCATCATCAAGGTCGTCATCAATCAACTTTACAAGTTCACCCAGTTGGAGACGACCTTCAGCGTCAATATGCTGGCCATCGATCACGGCCGGCCCAAGACGCTCGGCCTGAAGGAGGTCATCAATTGCTATATCGAACATCGGCGCGAAGTGGTCATCCGCCGCACTCGATTCGAATTGGCCAAGGCCGAGCGACGAGCCGAAATCCTGGAAGGCTACCTGGTGGCGCTGGCCAATCTGGAAGAGTTTATCGCTATTATCAGATCGTCCGCCAACCGCAAGGAGGCTAACAGCCGGCTGCTGGCTTACAATTTCTCTTCCGAACAGGTGACGCAGATCGGCATTCTGATTCGCGATCAGGCCCGGTTGACCGAAGGGCGCTATTCGCTGAGCCAGGAGCAGGTCACCGCTATTCTGGAATTGCGGCTCTACCAGTTGACCGGCCTGGAAATTGGTAAGGTCAAAGAGGAATACGCGGCCTTGCTGGAGCGGATCAAGGATCTGCGCGATATTCTCGATCGGGAGGAACGAGTGCTGGCCATCATCAAGGAAGAACTCTGCGCCGTGAAGGAAAAGTACGCGACGCCGCGCCAGACCGCTTTGATCCCTGCCGAAGAGGAAATGGAGTTGGAGGATCTGATCGCCAACGAGCCGGTCATCATCACGTTGACGAATCACGGACTGATCAAACGGACCCAACTGACCGAATACCGCGCCCAGAAACGCGGGGGCAAGGGAGTCATCGGAATGTCTACGCGTTCGCGTTCGGTGGTCGAGGGCAAGGACAATGATTTCATCGAACACTTGTTCGCGGCCAATACGCACGATTATTTGATGTTTTTCACTGACACCGGCCGCGTTTACGTCCATCGGGTTCACGCCGTGCCGGCGATGCCCCGGGACGCCAAGGGCCGGCATATCGCCCGGCTGCTGGAGATGCAGCCCGACGAAAAGATCGCCTCGCTGATCCGGATTCCGGTCAAGCATTCCGACACCAAGGAAAACGTCACCTGGAAGCAGGAAGGGCATCTGTTCTTCGCGACTCGGAAAGGCATCGTCAAGAAGACTCCCTTGGCCAAATACGCGAATCACCGGCGCTACGGCGTGCGGGCGATCAATCTGCGGGCGGACGACAATTTGATCGGAGTAAAACTGACTTCGGGGCACGATCAGGTAATGCTCATTTCCCGGGAGGGCCTGAGTATTCGGTTTTCGGAGGAAGGGGTGCGGGCCATGGGCCGCGTCGCGACCGGAGTGCGGGGCATCAATTTGGCCAAACGGGACGAAGTCGTCGGGTTGGCCGTCGTGGCGTCCGATCAGTCGTTGCTGGCAGTCGGCGAACTCGGGATCGGCAAACGCACGGTATTCGGAGATTATCCCTTGCGGAATCGCGGCGGCAAGGGAGTCATCACCATGAAAACGACCGATAAGACCGGTCGCGTCATCGGCGCTCATTCGGTCGCGGACGACGAAGAACTGATGTTGATAACCGCCGCCGGACAGATGATCCGGATCCAGGTGGCGGGTATCCGTTTGATCGGACGCAACACTCAAGGAGTCACGTTGATCAACCTGAACAAAAACGATCGTCTGCAAGCGATCGCTCCCATTCTCGCCGAAGATCCGGAATCTTTGGAAACGGAAGCAGCGGACGCGGCGCAACCGGAGGGCCAGGACGGGACGAGCGAAAGCGATGAGACGACTGTCCTGTAAGTTGAATTCCGGTCGGAACCGGCGGCTTGGCCGAGACGCCTTCCGCTGCCGGTTCGAGACTCAACTGCCGGTGACGAAAGTCCAGTGACGACCATGCAGGAGGCTACCTTAGAAATCGAATCGGACGGCGATTCGGGATTCGTGTTCCGTTTTTCCGGGGATTTGCGGGCGGATTCAGTGGCCGACATCTGGCGGGAATCGCTCCGCAAGCTGGAACGCATTAATGCCGGCACGCCGATCAAAGTCGACGTTGAAAAGGTCAAGTATTGCGACGGCTCTGGAATCTGCCTGTTCGTCGAACTGGAACTGCAACAGCAAAAGAGGGGGGGCACCTTCGAATTGGTCGGCTTAGACGATAAATTCAAGAAACTGCGGGGTCCCTTCGAGGATTTGTCTTGGGTGAGATCCCAACCGCCGGGGCGCAAGCCGGAAGCTTTTCCGGTTGCGCTCGGCAAGGAAACGGCGCGCCTCTGGCACGAGTTGATTTCCATGATCAAGTTCGTCGGCGAATTGACCGCATCCACCGGCTGGACCCTGATGAATCCCGGACGAATCCGCTGGAGCGAGGTGTTGCTGATGGCCAAGAACGTGGGGGCGAACGCACTTCCGATTGTCGGCTTGATTTCATTTCTGATCGGTTTGATCGTGGCGTTTCAAGCCGTTCGCCCGCTCGAGAATTTCGGTGCGAAGGAATATGTCGCCGAATTGACGGCCATGTCGCTGGTCAAGGAATTAGGGCCTTTGATTACGGCTATCTTGTTGGCGGGACGAACCGGAGCGGCCTTCGCGGCCGAAATCGGCACGATGAAGATCAACGAAGAGATCAACGCCTTGACGACGATGGGATTGCAGCCGATCCGATTTCTGGTCGTCACCCGGGTCGTCGCCACAGTGTTGATCATGCCGATACTGACCATGTTTTCCCTGGTGTTCGGGTTAATCGGCGGGGGCGCCGTCTATGTTTCCATCGGATTTTCGTATCTGCTTTATTTTTCTCAGATTACGATGGCCATCTCCCTGACGGACTATTTGGGAGGCCTGCTCAAGGCGACGGTATTCGGCCTGTTGGTGGCGGCGGTGGGATGCTTCCGGGGATTGCAAACCCAGTCGGGAGCCAGCGCGGTGGGACTGTCCACGACCCGGGCCGTGGTCAGCGGCATTACGCTAATCGTGATCTCCGACGGCGTGTTTTCGGTCACGTTTCATATTCTGGGATTATGAGAGCTCCTGTAACGTTGATCGACGTACAGAACCTGCAAATCGTCTACGGGGACACGGTCGTGCTCGAGCGCGTCAATTTTACGGTTGAGAAGGGCAAGGTATTCGTGATCCTGGGCGGCTCGGGTTGCGGCAAAAGCTCGTTGTTGAAACACATGATCGGGTTGTTCAATCCCCGCAAGGGCAGCGTGCTCATCGACGGGGACGACATCGTTTCCAGCGGCGATGAAAAGCGCCAGACGATCCTTCGCAAGATCGGCGTCATGTATCAGAGTGGAGCCTTGTTCGGTTCGATGAACTTGCTGGAAAACGTCAGTTTGCCCTTGAAGGAATTTACGGACCTGGAGTCGAGTGCCGTTCGCTTGATCGCCCGTATGAAACTGCGGTTGGTCGGCTTGGATCAGTTCGGCGAGTATCTGCCGTCGGAAATCAGCGGCGGCATGCAAAAGCGGGCCGCCATCGCCCGGGCCATGGCGTTGGACCCGTTGATCTTGTTCCTGGACGAGCCTTCGGCGGGGCTGGATCCTAAGATGTCCGCGGAATTAGACGCATTGATCCGCAATCTCTCTCGTAATTTGGGAATTACGTTCGTAGTCGTCACCCACGAATTGAACAGTATCTTCGCCATTGCTAACCGGGCGATCATGTTGGACAAAAAAGAGAAGGGGATCATCGCCTCCGGCCACCCTAGAGTCATGCGGGACGAAAGCGACCATCCCGTCGTACGAAGTTTTTTCCATAGCAGCAAACGGTAAGGCGGACGCGGAACGTTCAAAAGGCCGTCGAGGCCATTAACGGAATGGGATTTCAAACGAAATACTTGGCATTGGGTTGGTTTGTAATCACCGGCGTAGCGCTGATCGTTTGCGCTCTGATCTTGCTGGGCAGCGGCCGCTACCTGGAAGAACGGGAGACGTTCGAGACCTACGTCGATCAGTCGGTTCAGGGACTCGAAAAGGGTTCGGCGGTGAAATTTCGCGGCGTGCAAATCGGGGAAGTGGACGTAATCGATTTCACGAGCCGGTACTACGAGCAGTACAAGAAGTTCGAGAACAAGAAACGGTACGTGTTGATCCGGGTCAATCTCAAGCCGGGTATCTTTCGTTCGGCGTCATCTTCGGTGGAAGAAGTATTGGAAAACGAAGTGAAACGAGGGCTGCGAGCGCGACTGGCCAGCATGGGACTTACAGGCAGCTCCTACTTGGAGATGGATTATCTTAATCCCGAAACCAATCCGCCGCTTCAAATCCCTTGGGATCCTCACTATTACTATATTCCCTCCGCCCAAGCGGCCTTTACCCGCATCATCAGCGCGGCCGAGGAAGTGTTGGTAAACATGCGCAACATCGATTTCAAGGCGTTAGTCGGCAACTTGGACGAGTTGATCAGCGAGTCGCGGGATAAATTGGCGGAGCTGAAAATCAACGAACTGATCGATAACGCCGCCCTGCTGGTGGCCGAAGTGCGGGAGTCGAACCGAATGATTCAGGAATCGATCAGGGGCATCAAGGTGTCCGAATTGTCCGAAAACACCCTGGCGATCCTAGACAAGGTCGATCGTTTGATCGATTCGCCGAAACTCAGGAATTTGCTGGGCCGCCTGGAGTTGACCTTGCATCGCTTGGAGCAATGGGTGGTGATCGTGCAACACGACCTTTCCGATAATCTGGACAATCTCGGAAGGCTCACCGATAACCTCACGGAACTGACCGAAGACGCCAAGGAGTATCCGGCTCGGATCCTCTTCGGGGAACCGCCACCCAGAAACGACCGGCGATAAGAACAACTATGCATCGTCATTGGGAACTATCGGCATGTTGGGTGTTGGGACTGGTTTGCGTCTGGTTACTGGGAGGCTGCGCCAACTTGGTCAAGGAATATCCCGCCAAGCAGTATTATAATCTGACGGCGAAACGAACCGGCGAACCGGTGGAAACCATCGATCGAGTGTTACAGGTTTCGCGGCTGAAGGTGAACGATTCGTTTCGCTCCCGTCCGTTCGTCTATCGGATCAACGACGTCGAATTCAGGTCCGACTACTATGCCCAGTTATTTAATTACCCCGATCGCAGAATTTCCGCTTTGCTCCGGCGATGGCTCGCCGATTCGGGACGGTTCGTGAGCGTCGTTCCCCCGGGCAGCCTCACCGATAATCAGTGGGTTTTGGAGGGAGCGGTCGACCGGTTTTACGCTGATTTAAGCGACCTTGAGCGACCAAGCGTAGTCATATCCTGGCAATTGCGGCTGATCGACAATACGACCGTTCGACGGGAAATCTTGTTGACGCTCCAAGCCGAAAACCGGGAGCCGATCGACTCGGCCCGTCCGGAAGATATCGTGCGAGGCTGGAATCGGGCATTGACCGACTTGTTGCGGCGAGCCGAAGACGAATTGATTGCGATCGAACCTTGAACGGACGGCACTGCCGTTGGGACAGCGCAAATCGGCAGGGGAGAGTTGAATCGCAGAGGATCCGGGCGGATTCCTTTCCGTTGGTTTCACGACCGGAACAACGAACGTCAACTGTCGAAAGAACAGCTTGCGGCCGAACTTCTCCCGTTTTGACGGTTTTGAGATTTTTTTTGCCCCAATCCGTGATTTCATTGACGAATCTTTTCGCAACTCAGAACTTAGCTTTCAAATAGGGATTTCGCGAGCGATTCGATGCCATTGCCGATTAAAGATTCAGCGACCGAGCCAGGCAGGATCACAGAGCTCAAACGCCACCGCAAACTAACGAAGGCGGCATATGTTGCGATCGCCAAACGCCAGAAACTTTAGGGAATTATCAATCTTTGCAAAAGTAATGTCATAACAAATTAATAATTTTTTGTAGAAAAACATCATTTAATTGCAACATTTTGCTATTACAAGTGTCTATAGTAATATGATCGAAACTACGCCTCAACCTTCCCGTAAACACTACACCTATGAACAACGAGCAACAGCAGTGGAGGCTGTTCAAAGCGGATCTACCGTAGTTGAAGTTGTCAGTGTTATGGGGATGTCGGCACGTACCGTTTTTCGATGGCTTGTATGGTTCTCGACTGGAGGCTACGAAGCACTCAACGACCAACCTAAATCAGGACGTCCTTCAAAAATAACGGAAGAAATGGCTCAGTGGTTATACCAAGCGGTAACTATGGGTAACCCGAAACAATCCCAATTCGATTTTTGTTTGTGGAATCTCAGAACCATGCAATGTCTTCTAAGGGTTCTCGCATAATTAAACTGTCGTTTTTTTGTGTGCGTATCAAACGTATTATTTACATTCATGGGGCTTTAATTTATAATTCCATTCACCATGAAACTTCTCTTTAGTTAAGCGCAAATTTTGCATTTGTTCATCAGTAATTTTTTATGCCAGTCTGATATTTGGATTTATCTAACATGCAATTTATTTTCAACCCATTTTTAGTTGTTGTATTGCTAATCAAATTAACTATGGTTTCATAATTGGTTAATGGGCGTCCCCGCCAATTCATCGAAATGCATGAAAACATTCGATGTTCAATTTTATTCCACTTGCTCGTACCCGGAGGAAAATGACAAACTGATATTTCCATATTAAGTTCATCTGCCAGTTTTTGCAACTCGGTTTTCCATAATTTATTACGACTACCATTTGAACCACCTCCATCAGCCATAATTAATAGCTTCTTGGCATTGGGATGATTTTTTCGTCCCATTGATAGCCACCATCGACGAATAGTTTCTACCGCAAATTCCGCAGTATCGTGGTCAGTGCCTACACTTACCCAACCCGTATTGGTGCTCAGATCATACACGCCATATGGACTTGCTTTCGGTAGATTTGGATCGGGGAAATCATGCACTTTGACTAGTTCGGGATTTCCTTTCGGATGCCATTCGTTCCCCATATTTTTGTGCTGTACCACCAGTTCCTTTTTTTTCGTGTCAACCGAAATCACTGGTTGGTTTTTCTTCAAGAATTTCCGGGATTTCCGTTCAATATGTCGAAATTGCTGGTTTCGATCGGGATGCTGTTTGCCTTCTAGGGTTTTCTGATTGCCTTGAAGGCTGTATCCCATTTCATGGAGCAAATTATTTACGGTGCGTTCACTTATTTGATGTCCCATTTCATTTAATGTGGTTTTGATTTGTTCAGCACTTTTGCAGGTCCAACGCAACGGATTTTCAGGATCACCTCGAGTCTCGGGTTCGATAAGTTTATCCAGATCTGACAAAAGAGTCTTATCGTGTTCGGTTATTGATTTCCGTCCCCCTCCAGCTTTCCTTTGGCGATTTTTATTAGGGATTGCTTCCGTTTTCAATTCATTAATTCCCGATCGAATCGTAGTGCAGCTAGCACCCGTAGCTTCGTGAACTATTTTTATTCCACCCTTACCAATGGCTATTGCCTCGGATGCTAGCCAATGACGTTTAGTCAATTCTTGGAAGATGGGTTCCAAGCTCAGATATTTTTTTCTGATAACGGCAACCTGATCGCTCACGCTTAATCATACCATACATATTTCATTTTTTCAACTTTTAAAAGTAATTAATTCCAATGCATTGATTGCCAGAGGATTGAAAACTAAAGATTTCCGTCATCAAGCCTCCCCAAAACCATAGAATCGACCTAAATGGGTTGATAACTTCCAGCTCTAAATAAACCATCAAAATCAGTTATTAAATCACCAGAGAGATTATCCGTCAATCGACATGTCAAAATGAAATTCTGACAATAGATTTAATCATTTGAACAAGTATGTTATTAATGCGAGTGCCCTAAAGGAACAATTTGGAGTATCGGTTCACATTTCCACAATCAGCCGATTGCTGCATTCAATGGGATTGAGTCCTCAGCGTCCCATTCACAAATCATACAAACAAAACAAGAAAAAAATCCAACGTTATCAATCTTTGCAAAAGTAATGTCATAACAAATTAATAATTTTTTGTAGAAAAACATCATTTAATTGCAACATTTTACTATTACAAGTGTCTATAGTAATGTGATCGAAACTACACCTCAACCTTCCCGTAAACACTACACCTATGAACAACGAGCAACAGCAGTGGAGGCTGTTCAAAGCGGATCTACCGTAGTTGAAGTTGTCAGTGTTATGGGGATGTCGGCACATACCGTTTTTCGATGGCTTGTATGGTTCTCGACTGGAGGCTACGAAGCACTCAACGACCAACCTAAATCAGAACGTCCTCGAAAAATAACGGAAGAAATGACTCAGTGGTTATACCAAGCGGTAACTTTGGGTAACCCGAAACAATACCAATTCGATTGTAACTGCCTACGTATGGAATTTGCCTTTTTTGACAAGAATGACCCATTTGCTCGTGAGTGCCGGTTCAACCCTGGCAAAGTTAGGGATCACGCATATATAACTTGAACATTTGATTGTATTTAATTTTATTTTTTATTAGGTTCTATCGTCTAATTCCATTCACCATGAAAACTAGTAACTATTCAGGTGCCGAAAAAAGGTAACTGCTCAGGCACCCAAATCGCCTGATCTAGCATATCAGATCCGACTGTTGAGGATCAGACAAACCCCGAATGGCGCACATCCGTTTCCGATCTCGTGGACATGGACGCCCAACCGGAGGTTCTTGGTCGGACTACTCCCTAATGGCACCCATCCAGTCCTTCGGGAGGTTTTTCCGATGCGAAAGGCCAGGAACATCCGAAGGTGGAGAATCCCCCGTCGGGCGTTCCCAGGATCCAGAGATGGCTCCGTCAGTGGATCGAGAATCCGATTTCGGAAGAAAGTTTCATTTTCTCGTATGTCGGAGGTATGATAAAGGCGTGGAGGGAAGCCTCGAAGGCAAATCTGATGCCTCTGTTGGGAACACTCAACCGTGCCGTTCTCATTGGTTCGAGTCCGACAAACAATGGTACGTCTCTCGGTTCAATGACCTGCGCGATGAGTTGACCAAGTTACGTGGGCAGTTAGCCGAACGAGATGAGCAGTTGGCTGAACGAGATGGGCAGTTGGCTGAGTTGCGCCACAAGTTGAGTCAGAACGAACGCGGAGATCAGGAAGTCAGTCAGGAGCCGTCTTCGAAGAAACCGAACGAATCACCGGGATGTTCCGAGCCGCAAATTGACGACGCCACCGATCAGACGGCTGAAGAGATCGCCTTGCTTCGGCAAGCACTGGATGAAGTCAACCGCCGCCTGAAACAGAACAGCAGCAACAGCAGCAAGCCCCCCTCATCGGACGGATTGGCTAAAAAGCCTGCCGTCGATCGCAACCGGAGCCTCAGAGGAAAGTCTGGGAAGAAACCCGGCGGACAGGCCGGCCATCAGGGACATACCTGCCAACCAAGAACTGATCCGGATCAAATCGTCGACCACTTCCCGGATACCTGCCGCCACTGTGGCTCGAAGCTGGTTGGCGATGACTCGACGAGGAATCACAGCAGCCGTCAGATCATTGATTTGAAGGACGGCAAAGTGCATGTGATCGAGCACCGGACGTTTGAAGGGCATTGTCCTTGTTACCAGGAAAATAACTCGGGCCCCATATCCGGAATCGGTGAGAGCTCCGGTACCGTATGGGCCAGAGTTCATGGCGATGGTCTGCATCTTGCATACGGAGATTCAGCTGCCCGTCAACAAGATCGTGAGAATCCTGGAGCTCTTCCTCAAGATCAGGATATCCGAGGGCACGGGAACGGCGATGTGCCGCACGATGGCTCAACGCCTGGAACCCGTAGTCGAGAAACTCGAGCAAAAGGTCTGCCAGGACAGCAAGGTCAAGAATCTGGACGAGACTGGTTTTCGGGTGAACGGCAGGCTCCATTGGCTTCACGTGGCCGCCACCTGGTGCCTGACGGTTTATCGAATATCCGAAAAACGCGGAGAAATGTTCCCGAAACTTTGGGGTTGCCTGGTGCACGACCACTGGAAACCGTATTACAAGGTCGAGGGAGTGAAGCATGCCCTGTGCAACGCTCATCACCTGAGAGAACTTCAACTGGTGTCGGACCTCAATCCGAAGGAAAAATGGGCGGGACAGATGCAACAACTTCTGCGCCGGATGAATCGGTGGAAAAAGAAGAAAAAAGGGGGAGATCCAGCCAATTTCCCGGAACTGCGTGGAATGTTGAATGAATACGATCGAATACTGGATCAAGCGATTCAGCACTATGAATCCCTGCCACCGCTGCAACAGAAAAGCCGAGGCAAGCAGAAGAAACGGAAAGGGCACAATCTAGCGGTGAGGCTGCAAGAGTACCAGGAAGACACCTCGCGATTCCTGACGGATCCGGAGGTGCCCTTCACGAACAATCAAGCGGAAAACGATTGGCGCATGATGAAAGTTCGTCAGAAAATCTCTGGGTGTTTTCGCACGTATCAAGGGGTCAAGGATTATGCCGTGTTGCGCCGTATCGTGAACACGGCGAAAAAGCAGAGTTTGGATCTCGTCGAAACGGTCATGTCATCTCCTGATCAGTTGCTGGCGAAGTTTGGATTGAAATAGAATCAGGTCGTTGCGTTCAGATAATTCAACCTTTTTCGATACCTGACCAGTTACTTTCTTCCATGGTTGGGCGATGATCCCAATCTGCCGAAAGTACATGGAGGAGATCGATCGCTCGAAATTTTTCGATTCCCGGAGGCCCCAAATCGGACACAAGCTGATCTGTCTTCAGTGAGAATTGCTGACTTTTTTCGATACCTGAATAGTTACGAAAACTATTCTTTTTGATGCTCAATTCATGGAATTGTTCATCGCTAATTTTCTTTCCTGTAGGATAGTGGTTTTTGTCCAATTCGCATTCGATTTTCAACCCTGATTTGGTTGTGGTATTACCGATCAAATCCACTACAGTTTGATGATCGGTTAAAGGACGACCACTCCAATTTTGTGAAATACATGAAAACATTCGATGTTCAATTTTATTCCACTTGCTGGTTCCCGGTGGGAAATGACAAATCGTAATTTCCAATCCTAATTCATCGGCTAATTTTTGTAATTCACTTTTCCACAACCGATTACGACTGCCATTCGATCCTCCCCCGTCAGCCATGATCAATAGTTCCTTGGCATCGGAATATATTTTCCGTCCCATTGATAACCACTACCGGCGAATCGTTTCTACTGCGAACTTTGCTGTATCATGATCAGTTCCCACACTAACCCATCCGGTGTTTTCCTGGACATCATACACGCCATAGGGAAGGCCTTTCGATTGGTTTTTATCGGGAAAGTCATGCATGTTGACCAGTTCGGGGTCTCCTACGGGCCTCCATTCTCTCCCTGGATTACGATACTGGCCTAGGTTTTCCTTTTTCTTGGCATCCACCGAAATCACCGGTTGATTGGTTTTCTGAAATGCTCGAGTTTTGCGTTCCATAAATTGAAATTGTTGATCTCGGTCAGGATGCTGATTGCCTTGAAAGGAGTTGTCGCAAAATAAGTTAAAATAGTTTTTATTTTGTAAAACAAATTGTATAGTTCCATTTTGGTAATGTTTTGCCCCTTTCAATATTAATCTGTGCATATTGTTCATCGGTAACAATTTTCCCTTTTTATATTGTCTTTTATCTAGTTTTGCTTTTATTTTTAAACCGGTTATTGTTGTTGTTGAACCAATAAGATTTACTACCGATTCGAAGCTTTCTAGCGGTCTGCCTTTCCAATAAGAACTAATATACGAAAACATTCGATGTTCGATTTTATTCCATTTTGAGGTTCCTGGAGGATAATGCGCTGCTGAAATTTTCAATCCTGTATGATCAGAGATTTTCTGAAGACTATATTTCCACAACCTGTTGTTACTAGAATTGCTTCCTCCACCATCAGCACAAATCAGGATTTCTTGAGCGTTTGGATAGTTATCAATTCCGAACTCATTCCACCATTTTTTAATACTATTAACTGCACATTCGGCAGTATCTGTAGATATTCCAACATTAACAAATCCATTATTTTTTGAATATCATAAGTGCCATACGGAACGGCTTTTCCTATTCCTCTCGATAAAAAATCATGATCTTCCACCAGCAAGAAATCTCCTTTTTTTCGCCATATTTTCCCTTGATTCTTGAAGTTTCCCACGATTTCTTTCTTTTTAGTATCAATTGAAATTACGGGGAACCCTTTTTTAATAAATGATTCTATCTTGCTGTTAATCATTTCAAACTGTCTGTTTCTATCTGGATTATTCTCTCGGGATAATTCCTTTCTATTCGACTGAAGAGAGTATCCTTTAGCTTGTAATAATCGATGAACTGTCGAGTGATCTTTAACATGTCCTGATTTTGAAAGATATTCTGCAATTATTCGACACGATTTGCTCGTCCATATGAGTGCACTCATTGGATCTCCACCAGTGGATTTAAATAAGATATCATCAAGACTTTTAATTAATTTATTGTTATCTAGCGAGTTTTTTCGTCCGCCCCCAACGTTTCTAATTCTATCCGTGGAAAGATCCATTTGACCGGTAACTTCTTTTTTACCTTTGATCACTGTGGTTGAAGATATTTTCATTGCCTCAGCCACTTCGTTAACTTCTCCATACCCAATTTCCATTGCCAACAATCCAGCCAGCCATCTTTTTTGAGATTCACTGAGAGTTTTCTCAAATTTGAGCCAATTTGCATTGATGTTTTTCATACAAATATACTATAACACAAGTCAAATAATATTTCAAGTTATTTTGCGACACCTCCTAAGGTCTTTTTGTTGATTTGAAGACTATAGCCCATATCATGAAGCAATTGATTAACTGACCGTTCACTTACCTTAGGTCCCATTCAATTTAATTGTTATTTTAATCGCAGGGCACTTTTGCAGGTCCATCGCAGTGGATTTTCAGGGTCTCCTCGAGTCTCTGGTTCAATGAGGGCATCGAGATCTGACAATAAGGTCGGATCGAGTTCTTTTAATGACTTCCGTCCCGCTCCTGTTTTCCGTTGACGTTCTTCATTGAGAACCTGACCATTTTTAATCTCCTTGATCCCCGATCGAATAGTATTGCGACTGACACCGGTAGCTTCATGAACGCGTTCAATACCACCTCGACCAAGAGACAAGGCCTCACTGGCTAACCAATTACGTCTTACTCGTTCATTAAAGAGCCAACTCAGTTGGTTGTATTTCTCCCTAATAATTGATGTTTTTTCATCCACAATGCAACATGGCATAGTTTGAATGATTTTGCAAGTTTTTATTTACTTTATATTTGCGAGCACCCTAAGCAGCAAATTTATGAGGTCATAATCCGGCTTTACCGCCCATTCCCAATAATCCCAGGCATTGGCCGCCAAATGCAGCGGCGTAGTGCCATTATGGGACTTGGCGTTGACATCGGCGCCCGCCGCCAGAAATAATTTTACAATTTCGATATGCCCCGCATCAACCGCTTGGTGAAGCGGAGTCCATTCAGAATGCGGTGACGAAACTGTGCTGGCGCCTTTTTCGATTAAAAAACGCGTTAATTCGATATTGCCGGTCTCGATGGCGATGAGTATTGGCGTATATCCGTAGTTGGTTTCAGCATTAATGTCGGCTCCGTATTCTAATAAAAGAGCCGTGATCACATAATTTTTATAGTCAACCGCCACATGAAGCGGATTGCCGCCTTCAAAAGGCACGGGAAGAATCAGAATCCCAAACGCTCCCATTTCATCCGGCGGGGCACCGCTTTTCAAAATAGCTTCAACCTCACCGGCATCTCCGCGTTGGACAGCATGAATCAATCCGGACGGCTCTGAAATTATCGGCACAGCATAAAAAACGAGCGCAGCCGCAAAAGTCCAACGGATCGTGAAAAAAACATTTGCTTCTAATACCGGATAGCCTTTGGAAATTCCAGTTTTTCTTTGAGAATTATATACTTATCTACCTAATTTCCACATCGTCGCGACGGCTGTTGTATTCTTCGTCAGTCAATTCCCACCCGTTCATTTTTTCTGCGGCCGCGGGATTTTGCGGGCATTTCTTCACCTTGTTTTCCTTGACCAGTTTGTTCAGCATCCCCCAAACGATGCTGTCGTTGCCAGATTTCATGGCATGCCCTGGTTCTCGGAATATTCCCGAGCGGCGGCTTATTTCGGCGGTGCCGATACACTGTCCTTTGTGCCTTGCCTTCAACAGATTGAGTCCCAAGTAGTGGTGTAACTAGCCCTTCGGCTGAGCAGCTCGGTTCGAGCTCCTCGGAAGAATCTGGAGCACCACGATTGTCTCCCCGGCTCGTGACTGGACTTCGGGGCATGATGTCGAAATCTGGATTAGGGTCAAGACTTTGTTCGGTAGCCTGAAATACGTTTTGCAGGGGCCACGCGTGGCGACCTGCGGTCGCAGCACTCGTTCCGTTCGGGGCTCGCCTACGATCCTTGGTCCCGCGTTTCCTGGGATAGGTCAAGCAAGCGACTCGGCTGAGATCAGGAGAGCTATTCCGGGGCTCTTCGCCTGCGATTTGGCGGGACAAACCAACTCCGGATCGCATAATGCCGAGAGGAGACACTGCGGTGCGTGGCGGTGGTCAATTCCGCCACGCGTCCCTTGACGCTACTTCAAAAAAACACTTGGAAAAAAAGTGCCTGGAAACACGCCTCCCAAGGAAAGGAACCCGAGAGTGCGGGGCCATCTCAGCGATCGTCCGATTGACGAGGGCCAACCCTCCGCCTGCGGAGAACGATCAAGCGCCGGCGACGATTTGTCGGACCGCCCCGGGATCCAAGTAGTTTTTCTCGTTCTGCCGCTGGCGGTTTCGCTGCCGGAGCAGAGTGACCCCGAGGCGAAGAATTGATTCGGCGTTAGGAACGTTCTTCCACGGCCTGGAGAATCCGTTCCAAGCCGTGTTACCTCGTTTAACGATTAGGCATCCGCCCGGTAAAATGCGCCATATCCAAGCAAGAATCCCCGAAAAAACGGAGCCGATGTCGCTTCAATTATAGCTAGCGGGTATACAGCATCGAGTGACGAACGGTGTCTTCTCCCAAATTGTAACGAGGAAACGCTTTCAGGGAAAAGACTAAGGCCAAGGTATAATCCTGGGGAAGAACGCGTTCGTCACGCACTCGAAAACTCAGTGCTCCGGTCCAGCTTCGAAAATCTCGATACAAGGTGTAGGATTGCTCTTCGAGCGTGCCGTCTTTCGCTTCGAACTGGTGAGAGATGCGGGTGCCCCAGTTTTCATTAAAGCGATAGTACAGACTGCTGTAGATCAGGTTGTTGCCCAAGCCCCAGTATTCCGGTTCGTCGCGAAGAAACAAATGGCCCAGGGCTAGGCTCCACCGGTCGTTGGAGAGCAAGGTCAGGCGATGGTCGGCCAGCCGAAATTCTCCGTCGTCGGGAAGGTAACGGAGATAGGAATCGAGCGAGACCCAACTCCGCGGCCGCCAAGACAATTCGGAATTGAGGTCGCCGAGACCGGGTTCCTCCCTCTCGGGATTCAACCGCCAGTCGGCGAAAAGTTTCCAATCCAGATAAACCTCGACATTGCCGGTATCCGGTCGCTTGGTAAGCAACCGGTGGGTTACGCCCCAACGGACGACGTTGCGGGAAGTCACGCTATCGATGGCGTTGTATTCGGGATAGAGCAGGGGGAGTTGCCGCAAATGAGGAATCTCGCTGTCGAATTGGGGCAAGACGGGTGGCAAGGCCGAGGGTTCAGGCACGTAGACGTAATTGAGCGACGGTTTGACGATGTGGCGCAGACCGTTCAATCCCCAGAAACGATTGGTCAGGACCGGGTAGGTCCGTGTCGCCTTGAAATTCATTTCCAGCCCGGTGTTGAAAACGGTTCGGTCTTGCCGCCGCAGGGAATTGCCGTGTGTGGCTGAATAATAGGTGTAACGTCCGCCGGCGCGAGGATTGACGTTGAGCCAGCCGAATGCCGTGCGGGGCAGGGTCAATTGATGCCAAGTGTCGGTGCGGACGGCCCGGTAATCGACCGCATCGGCGGTCGCGAATTTCCGTCCTAGATAACCGGCCGACGATTCGCTTTCGTAATAGAAGGGCAACGAGGCGACTTGTTGAGGAAAGGCACTGAGCCGGAGTTCCGGAAGCCGTTCGACGCGTTCGTAATAATAGTGCAACCGGGGTTGCGCTATCAGCGATAACGAGTAATTGGCTCCTAGTTTTTCAATTTCCAGGAACGAGCGAGGTTGCGGGGCAAAGCGGTGTTCCGATTCGAAAAAATCGCGCAGGATGAGTTCGTCGCTTCGCCGGTCTACCGTGACGCGTGCCAGCAGATTGGTACGCACTTCGGCCAGGTGCCGGAGTCGCAGGCGGTAACGGTCGGCGTCTAACTTACGGCCTCGGCTGAAGCGTTCCGGCAATTCGTCGTGCAAGTAATAGGAATCGAATTCGCCGCTGCCGTATGGTCCGAGGTCGTATTGCAGTTCCGGACCGCCTCCGAATCCTCGGCGCGAACGGTAATCGAGATTGAGTTTGGCCGTCAAGTTAGAACGCGACAAAAAGTCGTAACTGGTGAGCAGATAGGCACCGTCCCGGGAACGATACCCTGGAGTGACGGCCCAACGGCGGCGAGGATTATCCAATCCGATCTTAAGCCAAGGGTAATAGAAAATCGGGATCTTTCCCATTCGAACGGTCGCATTCCGGGCGATTAAATGTTTTCCGGGAACGACTTTGAGAGACCGGGCTCGGATTCGAAATCGGGGATTTTTGACGTCATCGGTCGTGACATAGTTTTCCATGGCTCGATACCCGAGTTCTCGGGAGCCGATCACGGAGTCGCCTGCAGCGAAAAAGGGACTCTTCCCGGTGCGGAAATTGGTGACTTCCATGCGGTCGGTGTGAAAGTTGTATTCCAGATATTCGCCGCGCCAGGCTTGATCGTCTCGTTGCAGCGTAATCCGGCCTTCGGCGACGATCCGTCCGGTTAACCGGTTGAGCGTAATTCGGTCGGCTTGCAACGCCGCTTGCCCGTAGGCCGGGTCGCGGTACTTGACGAGAACTCCATTTGAGGCTTCCACCAATCCCGTGTCGGGACTCCAGGAAACGTGACCTTCGTCGTCGAGCGATTCGATTTCCCACTCGCTGGTTTCCTGAGCCGCCGGCAAGCAAATTGGCAGCAGCCACAGGGTCAACCAAATCAGGAACGACCGGGCGGGCGAAGCGAGGCCAAACCGTCGCTGACCGGCGCGCCGTACTCGCCCCAGCTGAGAATCACCGGATGGTACCATCACTCTTCGACGGCTGTCGGGGTAGAGAAAGTCGAGGTTTCCAAATCTTTAGGCCAAGCTTTGATCATGGCGTTGACCACCGTAGCCAAGGGGATCGCGAAGAACACGCCCAAAAAACCCCAAGCGCCGCCGCAAATCAATACGGCCACGATCAAGGCGACGGGATGAATACTGGTCACCTCGGAGAGCAATACGGGAGCTAGCAAGTTGCCGTCGACCAGCTGGATGATGGTGTAGGCTACCAAGATCCAGAACAGGTCCGAGCTCCAACCGAATTGATAGGCCGCCGCCAAGGCGATCGGAATATACATGATCGCGGCGCCGACGTAGGGAATCATCACGGAAAATCCCACGAACAGGGAAATCAGCAGTGCGTGGTTCAGTCCCAAAAAATTGAAGGTGAGATAGGTCGTGGCCCAGACGATGATGATCTCCCAGAATTTGCCGCGAATGTAATTGCTGATCTGCCGGCTGACTTCGTGCCAGATTTGTTCGACCAAAGTTCTTTCCCGAGGCAGGAATTGCATGCACCAATCGATGATTCGCCGTTTGTCGATGAGCAGGAAAAAGACGAGAACCGGGACCAAGACAAGATACACGACGCCCACGACCAGTTTCCTGATGGTGTTGAAATTGATCGCGTCCACGGCTGCCTTTCCCCATTCCTGAAGTTCCTGGACCAGGGTAGTGCTCAGTGTTTCGCCCCAACTTACAAACTCGACGGGTTCGCCGGCGGACGAATTCGATTCGGACGTGGCCGGCGTCTCTGATCCGGAAAAAACGAACAAGCTGGGGTATTTTTCCTGTTGAGTCTTTTGCCAGCGGTTGATCCCTTCCAGGAATTCGGAGGCTTCGTCGGCGATACGTTCCACATCCCGTTGGAAAAAGGTCTGAAGTTGTCCCAGGATGGAAGGGATCAACACGAGGAACAGGTACACGATGCCGAACAGAAATCCGGTAAACACCAAGAGGACGCAAGGCAAGCGAGGCAGGTTCAGCAACTGCATCCGGAGCACGATGCCGTCCAGCAGATAGGCGATGATCAGAGAGGCGAAAAAAGGCGCCAGCATGCTGCCGAACAGAAAGATGGCGCACGTGACAGCCAAGATCAGAACCCCAAGGACGGTGATCTCGGGATTGGCTAGATGGCGACTAATCCAAAGCTTGATCGAATGCATTGCGAATCAGCCGTGTTCTTCAGTCCATGACTGCGACGAACTCTCGGCCCGATTCTATCGGCCGACAACTCGATCCGCAATGAAAACCGTCAGGGAAAAATGTGGCAAGCGCAGTCAGGACGAGGCCGGTTTTTCGAACAGCGCCTGCGCGAAATTCCCAACCTCGAAAGGTTGCAAATCGTCGGGCTGTTCGCCGACGCCCATGAATTTCACCGGGATACCGAATTTCTCTTGAATGGCTACAACCACGCCGCCACGGCTGGTTCCGTCGAGTTTAGTGACGACCAAGCCCGTCAGGGGAGTAGCCTTGTTGAAGGAACCCACTTGGTTGATGGCGTTCATCCCGGTCGTCGCATCCAGTGTCAAGAGTACTTCGTGGGGAGAACCAGGAAGTTTTTTACCGGCTACCCGATGAATTTTTTCCAGTTCCCGCATCAGATTGTGATGAGTGTGAAGCCGGCCGGCGGTATCCAGCAAAAGATAGTCGGCTTGCTTGGCGGTAGCGGAGACGACGGCTTCGTGCGCCACGGATGCGGCGTCCGAACCGGTCCGGCCCGTGGTAATCGGAATTTGCAATCGTTCGCTCCAACGCTTGAGTTGATCGATCGCCGCGGCCCGGAAGGTATCGCAAGCCCCCAGCCACACCTGATGACCGGCCGATTGCAACCGATGAGCCAGTTTGGCGCAGGTGGTCGTCTTGCCGGTGCCGTTAACCCCGACCAACGAAATTACGGTCGTTCCCTCGGCTTGTTGAACCAGGTCGAAGTCCAGGCCCTTCAGAGCGGTTTCGATTTCCCGTTTGGCGATCTCGAACACTTCCAAGCCTTTTCGCCCTTGCGATTCGTAGTCGTATTTGACGGCTGCCAGGATCCGCTGGGTCACGGCGACTCCGAGATCGGCGGACAGAAGGGCGGCTTCCAGTTCCTCGGCGCTGTCCTTCGTCAGCCGTGGCGAAAGAGTGAAGATCCGTTTGATCTCCTGATAGAGATTGGTCTGGGTCTTGCTCAGTCCCCGTTTTAATCTTTCGAAGAATCCCATTACTTGGAGTCTGAGGTCGATGACGCGGTGTCGTTCGTTTCCGGGGCGACGGATTCTTGCGGCGGCACCGCCAATCGGGCCGGCCGCATCAGATCTTGTTTGACGCGATCGAGAATGCCGTTAACGAATTTGCCGCTGTCCTTCGTCGAGAATCGCTTGGAGATTTCCACGGCCTCGTTGATGCTGACGACCGGAGGGATGTCGTGCCGGTGGAGCATTTCGAATATCGCGAGTCGAAGCACGTTCCGGTCCACGGCGGCCAAGCGATCGAAGTCCCAGTTGCGAGCGTGCTCGATAATGATCCGGTCGATTTCTTGCTGATGGTCGAGCACCCCCTGTACCAGCGAATCGCTGAACTGCCGCATAGCTTGCGACTCTGACGACTTTTCCGCTTCGTCGATGCCTTGAAGGTGCCAAAATCGGAGCAACGATTGCTCGAAGTCCGCCACCGGATTGACTTCGTGTTGAAAGAGGAATTGCACTGCTTTTTCCCTAGCCTCCCTGCGTGAGCGCATTGAATGATCCGGTAGCGGTAAAATCGTTGAGGTTGTCGACCGGCGATCGGTTTCTAAGATCCGAATTTCGGAACGGACGGCGGCGAACCGGCGGTCCTCAGTATTGCGGCACGTCGGGATCGATCTCCTCCGACCAGGCCGTGATTCCTCCCTTGACGCTTTTCACGTGTTTGAACCCTTGCTCGCGAAGGAAGCGAAGCGCTTTCATCGAACGGCCGCCGCTTTTGCAATGCAGGTAGTAAGTCCGATTGGGGTCCAGTTGCAGAAAGGACGTTTCGAGTTGGCTCAGCGGATGTTGGGGTACGCCGTCGATGCGGGCGATCTCCAGTTCGTCGGGCTCCCGCACGTCGATGACCTGAATCTCCGAATCCGCGTTCTCGAGGGCCCGTTTCATTTCCTGAACCGAGATTTCGTCAGGGTCGGCGTCGGCGTTTTCCGCGGCTTCGGGAATGCCGCAAAATTGCTGATAGTCGATCGGTTCGGTGATGGTCGGACGATCGCCGCAGAGCGGACACTCGGGATCGCGTCGAAGTTTCACTTCCCGGAAGGACATGTCCAAAGCGTTGTAGAGCAACAGTCGCCCGATCAAGGACTTGCCGGTTCCCAGAATCAGCTTGATGATTTCGGTAGTCTGGATGCAACCGATGATGCCGGGCAGAACTCCTAGCACGCCGCCTTCGGCGCAACTCGGGACCATTCCCGGCGGCGGTGGTTCCGGGTAAAGGCAACGATAGCAGGGGCCTCCTTGGGAGGGGGCGAACACGCTGGCCTGGCCTTCGAAGCGAAAGATCGAGCCGTAGACGTTCGGCTTGCCGGCGAGCACGCAGACGTCGTTGGTCAGATAACGCGTGGGGAAATTATCCGTACCGTCCACGACCAGATCGTACCGGGCCACGATGTCCGTCGCATTGTCGCTGGCAAGCGCCAGGTTATGCAACTCGATCTCGACCTCGGGATTGATGTCGTTGAGCGTATCGCGGGCTGATTCGCCTTTCGGCCGTCCGACGTCCTTGTCGCCATAAAGGATTTGACGTTGTAGATTCGAACTGTCCACCGCATCGAAATCGACCAGCCCGAGTTTGCCGATGCCCGCGGCAGCCAGATACAGGGCGATGGGCGAGCCCAAGCCGCCGGCGCCGATGCAGAGCACTGAAGCGGATCGGATCTTTTTCTGGCCCTCTAGGCCGACCTCGGGAAGGATGAGGTGGCGGGAATACCTTTTGATTTCGGCTTTGGTCAATTCCATGGGCTTAAGTCGCTCAGTCGGCGTATGCTAGGGTTCGGACTTGAGAGAATCAAGATAGCAACAAATAATTCGACGCGAGTCGCGCTTCGCCCGGGACTCGAATCGTCGTGTTGAATCGCCATCGAAAAAAATCGTGGACCTGGAACCGGCCGTAGCCTCTTCGTTGATCGAATCGGAAATTTCGGATCTGCCGTCCTTGGCAGTCGTGCTGGGGTCCGGATTCAATTCCGTTTTGGAGAGTTGGGAAATCGAGGCGCGATTTCCGTTCGCCGAATTGCCGGGGTTTTTTACTCCTACCGTGCCCGGCCACGAAGAAGCGGCGATTCTGGTCGCCGCCACCGGAAAGTGCCGCCTCCTGGTGGTTTCCGGCCGCATGCATTACCACGAAGGCTATTCCATGGATACGGCCACGTTGCCGATCCGGGTGTTGGCCCGTTGCGGGATCAAGAAAGTCTTGCTGACCAACGCCGCCGGAGCCATCCGCCAGGATTTTCAAGTCGGCGATCTGGTGATGTTGGTGGATCACATCAACTTCATGGGTATCAATCCGTTGCACAAATGGGCTTGGACGGAAGGGCCCGGTTTCGTCGATCTTTCCTCCCTGTACAGCGAGCGTCTCAACGAGTGCCTGGAACGGCAGGGAGACCGGCATCGACTCCGAATCCGCCGCGGCGTCTACGTGGGGGTGACCGGGCCGAGTTTCGAAACGCCCGCCGAGGTCCGCATGTTCGAACGCATGGGCGGCGACATGGTGGGCATGAGCGTGTTGCCCGAAGCCGTGGCGGCTTGTCGTTGCGGCCTCGAAATCGCGGGACTTTCGTATATCACGAACTTGGCCGCGGGCTACGCTTACGACGCCATTCGTCACGAAAAGGTATTAACGGAAGTGAACGACAACCGGGAAAAACTCGCTCGCTTTTTGACCGATTTCTTCGAAGAAGTCGGTTCCTGAATCGCTGGGGAAGAAGGATCAGGTTAACGAGTATGAGAGCGGGCGTCATCGGTGCTTCCGGTTATTCCGGACAGGAATTAGTGGCCTTGTTGTTGCGACACCCCGAGGCGGAACTCGGGTTCGTCGGTTCGCGGCAATACGCCGGCCAATCGTTGGTTTCGGTGTTTTCCCGGTTCGGATCCTATCCCGGCGCCGAAGCCCTCGAGTTCGTCGCTCCCGAACCGGAACGGTTGTCTTCCCAAGCCGATATCGTCTTCATGGCTTTGCCTCACGGCACCGCCTCGGAATACGCCCGGTCGTTTCTGAATCAGGGAAAACGGATTATCGATTTAAGCGCCGATCATCGGTTGGACGACCCGGAGCTCTACCGGGAGTATTACGGGCGGGAGCATCCGCATCCGGATCTGCTGGCGAAAGGAGTTTACGGCTTGCCGGAAATCAATCGGGAAAAAATTCGGACGGCCGAATTGGTCGCCGGACCCGGCTGCTATCCCACGAGTATCATTTTGCCTTGCTGGCCGCTGCTGCGGCACGGTTTGATCCAGCCTACCGCGATCATCGCCGATTCGTTGAGCAGTCCCAGCGGAGCGGGGCGCAAACTCGATCCGGCTCTTTTGTTCGTCGAGTGCAACGAAAGCCTTCGGCCCTACGGGGTAACGCGGCACCGGCATTTACCCGAAATCGAACAAGAACTCGCCAAAATCGCCGGCCAGCCGTTGCGCATCCAATTCACGCCTCATCTGGCGCCCGTCAATCGCGGGATACTGACCACCATCTATACCGCTCCCCGGAAAAAGTGCGATACCGAACCGGAGTCGGAGGCTCTGAAGCGTGCCGTTCGGAACGCCTACGACGAAGCATTCCGTGACGAGCCATTCGTTCGCGTTCTGGAAGAACCGAATTTGCCCGATACCGCCAACGTAGCCCATACCAACGGTTTGGAAATCGCCTGGAGATTGGACCAGCGCACCGGCCGGCTGATCGTCATGAGCGCCGAGGACAATTTAGGCAAGGGAGCCGGCGGGCAAGCGATCCAATGCTTGAACGTCATGGCGGGTTTTTCCGAAACGGCCGGCCTGATCTGATCGTTCGTTGGCCGGGAGAGACCGGAACGCTCGACCGTCGGAAGAGTTTCGTTTTTCGCGCTCGGTTTTTCCTGTTCGAATCCGGCCGGTTTTACTACCAGGTTCGAGGGAGGCGATTCCGATTGGGGCTTCGGTCCGGCCAGCCGGTTACCGGGATCGTTCGAGCGCGACTGCCCGCTACCTCGACCGTTCCATTAATGGCCTGACCGTCCGGGACCGACGTTTCCTAATTACTGCCCAATCAGAGACCGCCTCGCCTAGGCGATCGGTTTAAAGGATATCGATTACCCAAATTTCAGCGGCTAAGGCAAACCATTGGAGGGCGGATAATCTTGAATTTCAAAGTCGGCCGGTTGAATTGCTAGCCTAACCGGTCAAGGCCGGTCCGATGGCTCCGAAGGCGTAGCAACCCCGGCTTTCAGAAAATGCAGGCCGTCTGTGGGCCTCGTTCGGGATGGGACGAAAGTGTTGTGCTCCCATGCGATCGGGCTTCAACGGTTTCGCTACGATTGAACAAGGGCGGACCCTTCGAATCGTTTTGAGGTGTCGGGGCATGAGGTGATTTCGTTTTAGGGCGGACCTTCGCCGCCGCACGGGCGGTTACGGTTTGAGGCATGAAGGATTCGATTTCTGTTCCTGCGGTGTAACCGACATCGCTTGCCGTTCGGTCGCCGGACCGGAGGGCGCCGCCTCACGTGGTGAGGATTGACACTGGGGGAATTATTTACTTCGATTCTTCTAACCAGAGCGCTAGGATGGCCATCGGATTGAGCGGGGCCGAATCATGAACGACAGACTCACATCGCATAACCCATCGGGCACTCGTGACGTGAGTGGATTGAACGAACAGGAGGCGTTTGAAGCGCAAACATCAGCATGCGTTCCCCGATACTGGTCCATATCGATAGAAGCTGTTTTTCGCGATGAGGAGTTGAGGCTTGACGCAGTGCGTTTCGATCCTAGCGTCAGGCTACTGAGTCAGGAGGCACATCGGCTGAGCGTCGACCATGTTTCGGTTGTCTTGGGCGAGTTAGCCGAGGTGGAATTGCCTAGCCAATTCGAACGGATTTGGGCCAAGGATAAGCGCCACGGAGAACCATACCTCAACGCCACAGATTTGCTCAGCCTGTTCGCTATAGGCGTCCCCAGTCAGCCTCGTTACTTGTCGCGGCAGTCGGTCGTTGATTTTGAGTCTTTGATTATACAGAAGGATTCGTTGCTCATGACGTGTTCCGGAACCATTGGTCGAGTTTTTCATGTCCCCGCCCGTTTGAACGGTTGGGTTGCGACCCATGATCTAATTCGGATCCGTTCAAAGCCAAGCATGGTCGGTTATCTATTCGCATGGCTCACGACCGAGTCTGCCCGATCACTTATTCTTTCACATACTCACGGCGGCCAAATTGACCACGTGACGGCGGATCAGGTCCGATCGGTTCCGGTTCCGATTCTCCCCAAAGATATAATTCGCGAGATTAACCGATCCGTGCTGGAAGCGTTGCGGATTCGTGAAGAGGGATTGACTCAGCTTGAAAAAATTTGGCATAGAAATAGATCGTGACTCAACAGATTGACCCAGTTTACCCCGGCAGGCTTCGGTGTTTCATTACAGGAAAGTCCCGAAAAGACACTCCAGAAGAGAATGTTCGCCAACGATGGGCCAGAAGCCTAGTCGAGGAATATGGATATTCCAAATCTGATATTGGAGTTGAGGTAATTGTCCGAATGGGCCGAGAAACGAAGCGGGTTGACTTGGCGGTTCATCGCTCTAGCGAGGCGCACAAACAGGAAAACGTCTTGCTCTATGTTGAGTGCAAGCGCGACGACAAACCGCTCAAGGAGAAGGATAGCGAAGAGCAGTTAAAAAGCTATATGGCAGCTTCTAATTCCTGCCGGTTTGGCATATTTGTGGCTAAGGAGAGGTGGGCCTTCGAGAAGCTGCCCAATGGCAGATTTGAACGAATTCCCGACATCCCCAGAAGCGGACAAACGGCACCCAAGCGGCCGGCGCGCCCGGACCTCGTACTGACTCATGAACTTTCTTCCGTATTCAAACGATGCCATAACTATATCTACGTTAATGAGGGACTTCAGAAAGCCGATGCCTTCCATGAACTGATTAAGTTGATCTTCTGCAAAACCTATGACGAGGAGGAAAGCGGGGAGGAATTGATGTTCGGCGTGGACCCAAAAGAGCGCATGAGCGAAAGCGGCCAGAGGCTGTTGATGCAGGAACGTATTGGTCCGTTATTCGACAAGGTACGGGGGCGATATTCGTACATTTTCGATAAAGACGACGTCATCGATCTGAATCCTCGAGTCGTTGCCTACGTAGTTTCCGAACTCCAGTATCTTTCGTTATTGAATACGGATATTGACGTGAAGGGAAGTGCCTATGAGGAATTGGTCGGATCCAACCTCCGAGGCGATCGCGGGGAGTTCTTCACCCCCCGGAATGTTTGCAATATGGCCGTTCAAATGGTCATGTCACTTCATAAATCCGAAAACCTGACCAGTTTGAAAGTAATAGATTGCTGTTGCGGAACTGGTGGATTTTTGGTGTCGTGGCTTACCCAATTACATCAAGCGTTGTTGAATCAGGAACGCAAACGCGCGGACGTTACGAGTATATCAGAAGAAAGGGCAAGGTCTCGGGTGCGCGAAGTATGCACTCGAAATATGTTCGGGTTGGATATTAACCCGAGGCTAGTTCAAGCTTGCCAAATGAATTTAGTCCTGCATGGCGACGGTTCATCCAATATCTTTCGGGCTGATTCCGTTCGAACCCCCGGCGAGTGGGACAGTAAGCCCCGCCAAGACGTACCGTTCGGAAAGGCTGACGTAGTTTTCACCAATCCGCCTTTTGGAGGGAAAGGAAAGATCGATGATCGCCATGTTCTAGGTCAATTCGAGCTTCCGGGGTGGAAAAGCGATAAGCGCCTTCGCTCGTCGCTACCCGCTGAACAGTTATTTGTCGAAGCCGCAATGAGGTTCGTCAAGCCAGGTGGTTACTTGGTGATCGTCTTGCCCAACGGTATTGTCAATAATCCGGGTTTATCATTCATTCGATCATGGATTCTGCAACGGTCTCAAGTCGTTGCCTCGGTCGGTTTGCCAAAAACGACTTTTGCGGCTTCAAAGGGCATTAAGAATTCAACCGTCCTGATCCTTCGGAAGTTCAATCAGGACGAATTGAAGCGAGTTAACTCGGGTCGTAAACCCGACCCATATAAGGTGTTCATGACTCAACCTGAAACAGCGGGAATCAACTCGCGTAACAAGCCGATCTATTTAGCACAGCCGAACGGCATGGAAATTATCGATGGCGCAGGCCGAAAGGTTCTAGACGATCAAATTCGAGGTGTCGTAGACGCCATTAAGGAATGGCAGTCCAGAGAGTCAACGGAATAGTTTTCCAACCGGGGGATGCGGACAACCAAGTTATAAGCACATGAGCAAGAGCCAAGCATTGATCAACGGTATGCTGATTGGCACTGCCATCGGGTGGTGCGGCGCGGGCATCGAAGCGGCGGAAAACGACAGCGACCGTCACTTGGCGGTCATTCTGGCCGTGGACAAAAAGGGGGTCGGCAACGAACGGGCCGTCAGTGCCGTCCGGCATCTAGAAAACGCCGATAGCCGGGTGCTGTTAGATATTCTTCAGGCCATGGACAAGGCTAACGATCTGGGACGGAACTGGTTATTGGCGGCCGCCGATACCATCGTCGATCGGGAAGTGGCGCAAAATCGGCCCTTGCCGTTGTTGGAACTAGGGCAATATTTGCTGGATACCGATCACCATCCGCGGGCGAGGCGTTTCGTTTACGAAGTTCTGTCCCGGCAGGCCCCCGAGGTCGATTTTCTTTCCGGCATGTTAAACGACCCCAGCATGGAATTGCGGCGTGCGGCCGTGCAACGGTTAATTGCCGACGCCGCCCGATTGGAAACCGAACGAGTCGCTTCCGAAACGGCGCAGGTAAGGTCGGTCGCGAAACTGTTTCGGGAACGTCAGGCTAAAGAACTTTACCTTCAGGCCCTCGCTGCCGCCCGGGACGTCGACCAGATCGAGGAGTTGACCGATGCCTTGCGAAAGCACGGCGAAACAGTAGACATCCCTCAGAAATTCGGATTTTTAATGCAGTGGAAGGTCATCGGGCCGTTCGACAATTCCGACCGCTCGGGTTTCGCTCGAGTCTTTCCTCCCGAATCGGAGTTGGATTATGCCGCCAGCTATCCCGGAAAGAACGACTCGGTAAGATGGCAGGACTACGTTAGCGACGACGAATACGGCATGCTGGATATCAACCGGATATTCGGCCCGCTCAAGGAAGTCACAGCTTACGCTTGCGCCGAATTCGAGAGTCGGGACGCTGCAGAGATCGAGTTGCGTTTGGGGTGCAAAAACGCTTGGAAGGTCTGGCTCAACGGCGAACTGTTGTTCGGTCGGGACGAATATCATCGGGGGATGCGCATCGATCAGTACCGCATGAAAGGACAGCTGAAGCCGGGCAAAAACGTGATTTTGGTAAAAGTTTGCCAGAACGAACAGATGGAAAACTGGACGGTCGAATGGCAGTTCCAGTTGCGCGTTTGCGACGAGAACGGCACCGCGGTGCTGAGCGAGAACCGCGAAATCGATCACGAGACGGAAAGGGGAGCGATATGAAACGGGTGATCAGTTCGATTGGGCGTTGGGGAGGGCTGTGCGCTCTTTCGGTGGCGGTGTCGGCCGACGTTCCGGAGACCGGCGCATGGCGACAATTCCGAGGGAACGACGCCGCCGGGATCGGTTCGGGAAAAAGACCCCCTTTGGAATTAGATGCCGGGCGGCATATCGCCTGGAAAATCGCGTTGCCCGGGCGAGGATTGTCGAGCCCGATCGTCGTGGGCGATCGGATCATCGTGAGTTGCGCCGACGGGACCCATCAGGACCGATTGCTGATCCGCTGCCATTCGACTCGTGACGGGGCACTGATTTGGGAGCGACAGTTCTGGGCGACCGGCCGGACGATGTGCCATGAAAAAACGTGCGTGGCGGCGCCGACTCCGACGACCGACGGGCAACGGACCTACGTTCTCTTTTCGAGCAACGACGTCTTTTGCCTCGACTTGGACGGACGCTTGCAATGGCTTCGCGGTCTCACCGTGGATTATCCTAATGCGAGCAATAGTCTCGGCATGGCCTCCTCGCCGGTGTTGGCCGATAACACGTTGATTATTCAGAGCGAAAACGACAGCGAATCTTTTGCGGTGGGACTCGACATCGAGAACGGCAAAAATCGTTGGCATCTGGATCGACCGAAGGCCGCAAACTGGACGTCGCCGATCGTCATCAAGCGAGCCGGGGAGAGCGGGGCGCTGGCCGTTCTGCAATCCAGCCGGGGAGTGACCGCTGTCGATTCGGCTACCGGAACGATAGCGTGGAATTACGCCGACGGAGCTTCGACCATTCCCTCCAGCGTCGTGTCCGATAACTTGTTGCTGATTCCTTCCCATGGCCTGACGGCTTTGCAAATCGGTTCGGGTTCGTCCGAACCGGAGCAGGTCTGGCGTTCGGGGCGATTGCGCCCGTCCACGCCGAGTCCCGTCGTGATTGAAGATAAAGTTTTCACCGTCAACACCGCGGGGGTATTGACTTGCGGCAGTTTGCAAAACGGCGACCGGCTTTGGCAGCTGCGCCTGAAAGGTCCTTTTAGCGGTACGCCCGTGGGTTGGCGGCAGTACCTTTATTTCGTCAACGAAAACGGGCTGCTGCAGGTGGTCGACACTTCGCCGGAAGAAGAGGGACGCCTGGTCGGGCAATTGGATTTCGGCGAAACGATTCTCTGCACGCCGGCCTTGGTTCAAGGAGCCTTGTACCTTCGAAGCGACCGGCATTTGTGGAAGATCGCCGAATGAACGCGAACCGGTCCGGCAGGAAGCTCCGATAGCCTTGGTCCGGGTGGCGTGAAGTCATGAGCGCGATACCCGGCGGCCGGCGGCTTCTCTGATCAGGAGCCCTCGCTCAGGTGAGCCGCTATTTGGTGCACGTCTTTATCGCCTCTGCCGGAGAGGTTGGCGATGATCAATTCTTCACGGGACATGCGAGGGGCCCGTTCCAGAATCGCGGCCAGGGCGTGCGAAGATTCAAGAGCGGGAAGAATGCCTTCCAGACGCGACAATTTCAGGCAAGCCGTTAACGCTTGCTCGTCCGTGGCGTAGTCATACTCGGCGCGTTGCCGGTCTCGCAGCCAAGCGTGCTCCGGACCGACAGCGGCGTAGTCCAGACCGGCCGACACGCTGTGCGTCCGTTGGATTTGACCGTGTTCGTCTTGAAGGATCCAAGAACGGGTGCCTTGCAGGACGCCTAGCGAACCACCCTGAAACCGGGCGGCGTGGCGTTCGGGTTCGATGCCTTGGCCACCAGCTTCGACTCCCAGCAGTCGGACCGATTTGTCTTCCAGAAACGGATAAAAAAGTCCGATGGCGTTTGAACCGCCCCCAACGCAAGCGACGAGCAGGTCGGGAAGTCTTTCTTCGCGTTCCAATATCTGCCGCTTGGCTTCGTCGCCGATGACCCGCTGGAAATTGCGCACCATGATCGGGTAGGGATGGGCTCCGTAAGCGGTTCCCAAGATATAATGAGTATGCCGCACGTTGGTGACCCAATCGCGCATCGCCTCGTTGACCGCCTCTTTCAAGGTTTGTTGCCCGGCGATGACCGGCCGAACTTCGGCTCCGAGCATTTTCATGCGATAGACGTTGAGCTCCTGGCGTTCGCAATCCAGTTTTCCCATGTAGATAACGCATTCCAGACCGAACATGGCGGCCACCGTAGCCGTCGCGACGCCGTGCTGGCCGGCGCCGGTTTCCGCAATGATGCGCCTTTTGCCCATGCGGCGGGCCAAGAGAATCTGTCCCATGCAGTTGTTGATTTTGTGCGCGCCGGTATGCAGGAGATCTTCGCGTTTCAGATAGATTCGGGGCCCCTGCAACGATTCGGTCAAGCGTTCGGCGAAATAGAGCGGGGTGGGGCGGCCGCAGAATTCCCGTAAGTAATACTGCAGTCGGCTCTGGAATTTCGGATCCTGCTGGGAGCGGAAATACTCCTCCTCCAGCTCCTTTAAGGGATGCATCAGAGTCTCCGGCACGTATCGTCCCCCGTAGGGACCGAAATGCCCGTCCTGGTCCGGAACCGCGGCGACGGCGTTCGTCTGGTCGTTTTCCTTCATCCCTGGTCGATGATGACAGCTTGCGTTTCCCAATTCACCCGCCTTCAGAGAATTGATTCCGACCGCGGGAAGGGCAAGGATGAACCTGCCAGGACTTTTTCATGCTAATAATTTTTGATCGACGATCGTTTTTTTTAAGTGTCGAGCGGAGTATTTCGATTCGTCGGAAAAACTGTTTTTCCGAATTATGCTTCGAGTTAGGCGGCGATTGCCGATTGAGACGAGTTTCAGCCGGACAGGAGACTGAACCGGTGCGAGTATCGGTCGAACGATCAATTCGCCGACCGAATCAGCAGGGAGGAAGCGTCGGTAATCAGGAAGGTCGGGTCAGTTTTTTTTCGGACGTTTAAACGGGGTGGTTTTCGTGACGGCTCGCAACCCTTGGTTCCGATTCGTCTGAAAATCGTCGGTAGCTTCGGCCATATTAGAGTATCCCGACTGGAGAATGATCGCCAAGGCCAGGTTGTTGAAGAGGGCATTGTTCGTCGGCCCATGGCGAGTTCGCATAAGACAATCATCTTCGCCGAAAATCCCGTCGCGACGGCGGTGATTGCCGTTTTCTACCGTCCAATGTCCCCGATTGAGTGACAACAATCGTTGAGCGTCGGCAGCTTCCGGAGGCAACGAAGTGACGCCGTAAGCATATTCCACGGTCTCGGGCCCACCGTTTAAATGATGGCGGTGTCGAAGGATCCGAAAGACTTGGAGGACATGCGGTAATTTGACGGCTCCGGGAAGGGGTTCATAGGTTTGAATGCTCCGTTGATCGATGCGGCCATGTCCTTTCTCCGGGTTTTCGGTGAACCGGTCCTGGGCCACTCGATCCCAATCCAGGCTGGTCAAAAATTGAGAGAGTTCGGGGTTGTTCTCTTTGACCGTGAAGAGAAAATGGGCTCCGTTAACCAACACGATGGCATCGGCCATGACTCGGTTAGTATGGAGCGCATCGATCGTAATGATGGCTCCCCGGATATCGACATCCTCCAAGAGAGCCGCCATCGCCGCCTGTTCGCCGCCTTGGTCTCGGCAAATGCGAACGGCGAGGGGCACCGCATCTTGATGGCGCACGAGGATGACGGTCTCGAAATGGTCTTTGCTGTTGCGATTAGCTCCGTTGATCCGCTTCCCGTCAGCAGCCAAGGCTTCCAAGGGTTGTCGAGTCAATTGGGCCGTTACCCAGCGGTGAGTTACCGTTTGCAACGCTTCCGGATCCGTCTCGGTCATGACCCGGTGAATCGTCGCGAGAGACGGGGCCACGCAACGGCCCTTGGCGTTGCGCCACGCCCCGAGAGTCTGCAATTGATTTGGCGTCATTTTTTGGGCGTAACGCGAAGTCGCCAAGGGGCCGACCTTGCCGGCCAATCGAGCTAAGATGCAGATAGCGAGGACCATTTCCAGCCGATGTTTGCGTCCTTGTGCCCGGCGAAAATCAGCCATTTCCGCGAGCAGTTGCACCAATGATTTCAACTGTTTCGGGGATGTTTCTACCCGCTGCACCTGGGGGCCCCAAGACGGATCGTCCTGACGCTTCCTTAATCGGGAACAGGCTTGGGGCCGCAAGGGATAAACGTACATTTCCTTCTTGATATTGTGCCGGGCGGTATAGCGTCCGTTGCTGCGAGCGTAGCCTTGCGATTGCCCTACCGCCCGCCAATTCCCCGCGCGATAGATCGTGCCCGCGAAGTGTCGGGGATCGACGAAAGTTTCGGCCAATTCCAGCGGATGACCCCAGGTCCGTTGCCAATCGGCACTCAGACGGCGCAGCATTTTGGCCATGACGCAGCTCCCCAGATTGCGCACTTCGCCCCGCTCGGTAAGCAGGAGGAATCGGGTATTGTTGGCAATCAAATGAAGCCGACGAAACTGCTCTCGTTTTTTCCATCCGAGCCACTTGTCTCGCGGGCGACACTTGAACACTCCGCTTTGCCAGCCGGCTAACGCCAACCACCGGCCTCGGTACTCGGCAACATAACGCAGCCCGCGTCCGGCAAAGCCTTTGAAACCCAAGCGATGGTTCTGATCCATCAGCGAATCCCAGCGTCTTCGCTCACTGCTCTTCACTAATCGAACAGTCACCAGCTTGAGGTTGATTTTGGCGTCCATGAGGAACCAATAACGACCGGAGAATGAAAAAGCCAGCTTTATTTTCCCATTTCGAAGGCGCTAAAGTTTCGGCTCTCTGGTGAAGGGAAAAAGCGAATATGTCCCGAAATCGGTGACACGGGCCTCTAGCGATTAGCGTGAAAAAACCCTGTGAACCTGCCGATTCCACTGATTCAGTTCCAGAATAGCATGCGGAATTTCGTGGTTCACTGATTATAGCCGGCGCAAAGCGCCGCTCACTGGCGCTGCCGTTGAACCACCGGAAAAACTCCATGCCGGCCAAGACTTACCGCGGTTGGTTCCCGGGGGAGGGTCGCAGGCGAAAGTACCGCCCGGAAGCGGTCGAGAACGTTTCGTCCAGCACGATTTCACCGGGAGTGACGACGAAGCGATATTCGACTTCGCGCCAGGAATCAGGAACGAATAGATCGGCGGACGTCTCGGCGACAAGTTGACTAAGGGCTCCTCGGGGAAAAGGGACGAGACCCGTTCGATCACGAAACGTTCGCAACCGGATGTTCCGCGTTTTCGTCAATCCCTGCCAAGTCACGAAACCGGTATGCCCTTTGAGGGGACTCTCGGTGTCGGCGATAGCAAGGGTATGGTTGGAGCCGGCCGACACCGCGGTATAAACGCCGGGATTATTCGGGACCGAGAATTGATTGAATTGATTGTAGCCCCAGAGAACCAGCGTGCCGTCGGCGCGCAAGGCGGCGTTGTGATAGGGGCCGGCCGCAATATCGATCACGTTTTTCAGGCCAGGAGGAATCTGGAGTTGACCGGCCCGGTTGTCGCCCCAAGCCACTACCGTACCGTTGCGGCGCAGGGCGAGATTATGCGAACGACCGCAGGAAATCGCTACGATTTCGCCTGGGTTGGCAGGAATTTCCGCTTCCTTTAAACGGTTGCTGCCCCAAACGGCTAGCGTGCCGTCGGCGCGGAGCGCAAGGGTATGGTTGCGGCCTGCTTTGACTTCGATAACGTTCGTCAAATCTGCGGGAACTTGAGTCTGGCCGTAATCGACGATGTAGTCCGGCGTGTCGCGAGCTCCCCAGCAAACGACGGTGCCGTCGGCGCGCAAGGCGACGCTGTGGTAGGCGCCGGCGGCTACCGAAACGACATCGTTCAATTCGGTCGGCACTTCGATTTGGCGGTATTCGTTCCAACCCCATGCCGTAACCAAGCCGTCGCCGTTCAAGGCCAAGTTATGATAGGCCCCAACGGATAAAGCCACGACTCCGGCGAGTCCTTCGGGAACGTCGGTTTGTTCGAAGCCGTTCCAACCCCATGCCGTTACCGTGCCGTCGGCGCGCAAGGCGACGGAATGCCGGCCCCAGATGCCTCCGCCCGCACCGACCGCGATTACCGATCCCAGGTCGTCAGGCAATTCGAGCTGCCCGTTGTCGTTCCCGCCCCAGGCCACGACGTTTTCCGACCGCTCAATTCCTTGGCCTTCGAGTTGCCAACCGCTGAACAGCGTCCCGAGGAAACACAGCGAACCGAAAAAGCGGGCGGCGCTCCTGAGCGGAAATCCGGACTTTCGAAACGTCCGATAGCGAATGGCCTTGGTCGACAGCCGTTCGTTTAGCGAGAGTATTTCCACAACGATCTCAAAGCGGAAATACCGTCCCGCAACCGGATCTTTTTTCCTTCATTTACGGTGCGATGTTGATATTGAATGGGAACTTCCACTATCCGCACTGTCCCCCGAAGGACCGATTTGGCGACTTTGGCGGTGACTTCCGGACAGAATTCGAAGCCGTCCTCGGTCAGTTCGATTCCGTCCAAGACTTCGCGTCGGAACAATTTGTAGCAGGTCGCTTCGTCGGTCAATTTCAAGCCGGTCAGCCGATTGCCGATCCAGGTCAACAACCAATTGCCGACTGTATGCCAACGAAACGGATTGAGAGCCCGGGACCGGCGGCCGCCTCCGGCGGCGGTTCGAGGACGCAGGAATCGGGAACCGTAGACTACGTCGGCCCGGTCTTCGAGAATCGGAGCCAGCAAGCGGGGATAATCTTCCGGGGTGTATTCCAAATCGGCGTCCTGGATCAGGATCAAGGGAGCGTCGAGATCTTGCAAGGCCGTCCGGATGGCCGCTCCTTTTCCCCTGTTAGTTTGATGGCGTCGAATCGAAATTCGGGAGTCCGTTTCCTGCCATTGCCGCAAAATGCGCCAGGAGTCGTCGGTCGATCCGTCGTCCACGGCCACCAAACGATGGCATTCCGGGCGCTTCAGGACTCTTTCGATAATAATGTCGAGCCAACGTTCTTCGTTGTAGACCGGCATGGCGATGCCCAATCGGGGATCCGGGGAAAGCTGGGCGTTCATGCTAAGCCGATCATGGCAGGGTAATAAGGAGTCGCCGGGGCGACCGTCAATTATCGTCGGGCGGCGAGTCCGCGAGCGATTCGAGTTTCGTGCCTAAGGCGAGCAGGGTTTCAAAATGAGGCGGTTCCGGTTCGCGGGCCACCCGGCTCACGTCGACGGCCGAGAACCCGGCGTTTTCCAGCCACTCCTGCAATTCGCTATCCAGAAAACCAAGCCATAGGTCGCCGTACAGAGATCGAGTTTCCTCGTAGTTGTGCCTCAGCAAGTCGAGGATAGCAAGGCGTCCTCCCGAACGCAAGATGCGCCAACTCGATTCGACGGCCTGTTGAGGCGTTGCGGTATGATGCAGAGCTTGGCTGATGATGACCAGATCGACGGAAGTGTCGTCGATCGGGGGAGCGGCGAGGTCTCCGAGGCGAAACTCCAGATTATCGAGGCCTTTTTCCCGGCTTTTCCGTTGGCCGTACTCGATCATTTTCGGCGAATTATCGACGGCGATCACCTGTTTCGCCCGCAGCGCCAGCAATTCGGCCAACAGGCCTTCGCCCGAACCCAGGTCGGCGACGGTCAGCGGGGGGAAGACATGCAGCAAGAGATTGCCGAAGGCTTGCCAGGAGCGTCCCGGCCCGTAACTTCGGTCGAAGCGGCCGGCGACTTGTTCGAAATTGATTTTGACCAACTCTTCCCGTTTCGCGATGGCCCGCCTTAAGTTGACTTCGTCGGCGAGGAACTCGGGGCTTTCGGCGCAACCTTCCAGAGCGACGCGTATCAGTTCGGTCACCGGCCGGGACAAATCCCGATTGATCCGGTAGAACACGGAACGTCCTTCCCGCCGGGAGGCCAGCAAACCGGTTTTCGCCATCGAATTCAGTTGAGACGAGATGCGGGATTGCCCCAGCAGCGTGATCGTTTGCATCTCGCCCACGGATAATTCCTCTTGCCGGAGCAACGAGACCAAGCGCAAGCGCGTTGGGTCCGAGAGGATTTTGAGGGATTCGAAGGTCGACGGCATGGCGGCGCAGCGCTTTTTTTCTCGTTGACTGGCTTAATTCGTTATATCAAGATATGTCGATACGTCAATATGAATGTAGCGCAGCAAGTCAGACCGTGAGCGGAAACTTCATCATCTCTTCGGAATCGGTCGGGGAAGGGCATCCGGACAAGGTTTGCGACAAAATATCGGACGAAATCCTGGACGCCTGCCTGACCGAAGACCCGCACAGCCGCGTGGCATGCGAAACCTTCGTCAAAAGCAATTTGGCGATCGTGGGCGGCGAAATCACCTCCAAGTCCCGGGTCGATTTCGCTCGGGTGATCCGGCGAACCGTGCGCGATATCGGCTATGTGAACGCCGATGACGTGTTTCACGCCGATAGCATTTTCATCACCCAAGCCCTGACCGAACAGAGTCCGGATATCGCGCAAGGCGTCGACGGCAAAGAGACGAACCTTCAAGCGACCGAATCTCAGGGAGCCGGCGACCAAGGCCTGATGTTCGGCTACGCCTGCGACGAAACCCCGGAACTCATGCCCGCTCCGATTTGCTTTGCCCATCAACTGATGCGCCGCCTTACGCGCATGCGCAAATCCGGGATCGTGAGTTGGTTGCGCCCCGACGCCAAATCTCAAGTGTCCGTCCGCTATCGCGACGGCGTGCCGGATGCGATTACCAGCGTGGTGTTGTCGACTCAGCATACGGCTCAAGTCAGTCAGCAAGATATCCGGGATTTTATCGAAGGCGAACTGATTCGCCGCACTTTGGATAATCGCCTGCTTTCCCCGGATACGCGAATCCATATTAATCCGACCGGCCAGTTCGTGATCGGCGGTCCCCAAGGCGACGCCGGCGTGACCGGAAGGAAGATCATCGTCGATACCTACGGCGGCTTGGGCCGGCACGGCGGGGGAGCCTTCAGCGGCAAAGACGCTTCCAAGGTCGACCGCAGCGCAGCCTACATGGCCCGATACGTCGCCAAGAATATCGTCGCCGCCGGCTTGGCCAACCGTTGCGAAGTGCAACTCGCCTATGCGATCGGCTATTCCCGGCCGGTATCCGTAGCGGTCAATTCCTTCGGTACGGGAAAGCACGACGACGGCCAACTGCGGGAAGCCGTGGAAAAGGTTTTTCGGCTCGACCCGGACGGAATCATCCGGCAGTTGGATTTGTGTCGTCCCATTTTTTCGAAAACCACGAATTACGGTCACTTCGGAAGGACTGAAGACTTGGACGTATTCACTTGGGAACAGACCGATCGGACCGAACAGTTGCAGGAAGCGATCAAGTTTATTTCCACGCCGATCGTGGCCTCTTCCCTCACCGCGTAAAATGAGCACGATTGCCGTTACCGACCCGCAAGCCAGCCGGGATTACAAGATCGCCGACTCCGGCCTCGCCGATTGGGGCCGCAAGGAAATCGCGATCGCCGAACACGAAATGCCCGGCTTGATGGCGGTCAGGCGCAAGCACGCCGCCGACCGCCCGTTGTCGGGGGTCCGGATCAGCGGTTCGTTGCACATGACCGTGCAGACGGCCGTCTTGATCGAAACTCTGGGAGCGTTGGGTGCCTCGGTTCGTTGGGCCAGTTGCAACATTTTTTCGACTCAGGATCACGCTGCCGCGGCAATCGTCCGGGCCGGCTATCCGGTGTTCGCCTGGAAGGGCGAAACGCTCGAAGAATACTGGTGGTGCACCCTGCAGGCCCTCAACCATCCCGATGGTTTGGGACCGCAATTGATCGTCGACGACGGCGGCGACGCCACGCTCTTGATCCATAAAGGTTACCAACTGGAAGAAGGCAGCGACTGGGTCAACACGCCTTCCGACAACGAAGAGGAGAAGATCATCAAGGCATTGCTGAAGCGGGTGCATGCGGAAACTCCCGATCATTGGCATCGGATGGCGAGCGAATTGAAAGGCATATCCGAAGAAACGACGACCGGAGTCCATCGGCTCTACAAGATGCGGGAGGAAGGACAATTGTTGGTGCCGGCCGTCAACGTCAACGATTCGGTGACCAAATCGAAATTCGACAATCTCTATGGCTGCCGGGAATCGCTGGCCGACGGCATCAAGCGGGCGACCGACGTCATGGTGGCCGGCAAGGTGGTCATGATTTGCGGCTACGGCGACGTGGGGAAAGGGTGCGTTCAGTCGTTGAGAGGATTCGGCGCCCGGGTGTTGATTTCCGAAGTGGACCCTATCAACGCCCTGCAGGCGGTCATGGAAGGCTACGAAGTGACGACGGTGGAAGACGCCTTGAGCGAAGCCGATATCTTCGTCACCGCGACCGGCAACCGGGACGTGATCACGCTCGATCATCTGCTGAACATGAAGGATCAGGCCATCGTTTGTAATATCGGCCATTTCGACAACGAGATCCAAGTGAGCCGCCTCGAGGCTCATGAGGACATCGAGAAGTTCGAAATCAAACCGCAGGTGGATTGCTACCGGCTCCCCAACGGCAACGAGATCTTCCTCTTAGCCGACGGCCGGCTGGTCAACCTGGGTTGCGCCACCGGGCATCCCAGTTTCGTCATGTCCAATTCGTTCACCAATCAAGTGTTGGCACAGTTGGATCTCTGGGAAAAACGACAGACCAATCGGCCGGAAGTGTACGTATTGCCCAAGCGTTTGGACGAAGAAGTAGCCCGGCTGCATCTGGCCAGGTTGGGAGTCAAACTGACGAATTTGACCTCAGATCAGGCCGATTACATCGGCGTGCCGGTCGAAGGCCCCTACAAACCCGAATACTACCGCTACTGATCGCTTGGGATTAAGTGGGCGGAGCGAGTTTGGGACAGCGGTTCCCGAACCGGAATCGGGTTCCGGAGAAGTTTCGCCGGTCGCGTTCGGACCGGTGCCCAGTTGGAGCGGGAGCGACGATGGGAACGACGTTCGCCCGAGAACCAGACTGTGGAGCGGCGGTCGGACCGCTGTCGCTAACCGTTAGTTACGAGCCGTCGATTTGGCGGACTTTCCGGGACGTTCACCCCTCGGACGCCCTTAATTGTGCTTAATAACCGATCGGAATCAGGATAGTCGATAGTTCATTCCGGCTTCGAGATCGAAAGGGCTTTTCGGACTCCGCACGGGACGGTTGAGTCAGCTAATGGGAGCCGAAGGAAACGAATCAGTTCAGCGGACGACAGGTGAGGCTAATCCGATCCAGGCCGAACTCGCCAAGGCCGGTCAGGACCTGCTCGACCTGAGCCTGCGCAATTCGTTGCTGAATTATCGTCCTTCCAAAAAGCGGGGACTGAAGATCGTCGACGAGAACCCGGTCGAGATTTTTCGCATTCTCGTTACTAAGCGGAAGGAAATGTCGTTCGAATCGAGCGACGCCTCCCAGGAGGAACCGCCGGAGGACGACGAAGACGTACCGGAGGAGTTGCTCCAGATGATCGCCGACGAAACGGCGCCGGAGAAAGAACCGGCCGAACACCATCTGGACCTCAAGTTGCGAACGCCGTATCAACCGACGCAATTGGAACTGCGGCTCCGGGACACTTTTCGGGACGCGCATACTTCGGTCGAAGAGCAGGGCGTCAATATCCTCTATTTGGCGTTGGGCATGCTCGAATGGTACGAAGCCGACGACAGTTCCGACAGCCGCTCGGCGCCGCTGATCTTGATACCGGTCAAGTTGCACCGGGCCGATATTGCCGCGAAATACAAACTGTCCCTGGCCGACGACGACTTCGGCCCCAATCTTTCTCTCGAAGCGAAATTGCGTGACGAATTCGATATCCTGTTACCGGAATTCGGAGATTCGGACGCTCTCGACCCGGAACGGTATTTTCGGGAGGTCGGCGAACGCATCGAGCGTCAGGATCGCTGGAAAGTGAAGTCCGACGAAATTCAACTCGGCTTTTTCTCCTTCAGCAAATTCCTCTTGTACAAAGACCTCTATTCGGACCAGTGGCCGGAAGGGAAAACCCCGGGCGATAACCCGATCATCCAATCCTTGTTCGGTTCGGATCAGCGCGGCGAGCCGCTGCCGCCGACGAGTTACGCCGAAAATCTGGATAAGGTGCCCGGCATCACCGAACTGCCCCAAATCATGGATGCGGACAGTTCGCAAACTCAAGCCATCGTCGAGGCTCAAAAACAAAAGACCCTGGTCATCCAGGGACCGCCGGGCACCGGCAAATCTCAGACGATCGCCAATTTGATCGGCAACGCCGTGTCCAATAACCAGACCGTGTTGTTCATGGCAGAGAAAATCGCGGCTCTCGAGGTCGTCAAGCGGCGGTTGACCAACGCCCATGTCGGCGACGCCTGCCTGGAGTTGCACAGCGACAAAGCCAACAAGAAGCAATTCCTCAAGGAACTGAAACGAACTTTGGAACTCGGCCGGCCGGAGTTGGAGGATCCGGAAGAGCACCGGGCCATGTTGGAAGCGGACCGTGACCGGTTGAACGAATACTGCCGGGTGGTCAATCTGCCGGTAGGAGAAAGCGGACTCAGCTTGCACGAAATCATAGGCAAACTGGCCTTGACCGACTCTGAACGCTTTCTCGATTCCCAGCCGTTGAATCTGGAAGGGGCGGCGGCTTGGCGACTCAACGATTACACCAGGAATAACGGTCAGATCGTTCAGTTGCAGACCATCCTGGATCGCATCGGAGATCCCGAAAAGCATTTATTCCGGGAAAGCGGCACCGCTACTTCTCCGATCGACCGGCCGGCGGTCGTCGGCGGCCTGAAAGCCCTGATCAAGGCTTTGGAGAATTTACAACGGCAGCTGGCGAGTTATCAGAAAGTAATCTCCGCCGACGAAAAGTTCGCCGGTTATCACGATATTAGAAGAGCCGTTGCGGCCGGAAGCCGCGTCGCCGACGCTCCCGATCTTTCGCAGTGGAATCATCGCACCGACCAGTGGTCGAAGAATGCGGAACGATGGCGGCGGTTGAGCGAGAAGGCGGAGAAGTTGCGGAAGATTCGTGCCGAATTCGAAGACCAACTGATCCCGGAAGCCTGGAGCGCGAATTTGTTGTCGCAGCGCGCCGCATTGCGTTCGACCGGCAAGAAGTGGTGGCGTTTTCTATCCGGCAAATATCGCAAGGCGTGTCATGAATTGCGGAAGTATTGCCGCTCCGACCTGCCCGAAGATCCTTCCCGGCAACTCGCTTTGGCCGAAGCCATTGTCGACGCGAACATTCTGCAGCAGGAACTCAGCGAGGCGTTGGCGGCGGTCGCCAAGTCGAGATCTGACTGGCGCCTGTCGTCGGACGAATGGAAGCAGTTGCCGCAGACCTTGAATTGGTTGACTGAACTGCACGAGGGAAAGCGAGCCGGGGAGATCGACGAATCGATCCACGATTTGCTCGAAGCGAATCTCCCGCTGGCGAAACTGAAAGGCCATACCGAATCCTGCCTCGAAGCGTTGGGGCAATTCGATCAGGCTTACGCGAAGCTCAGCCAACTATTGGAATTCGATCGAACCGGGAACGGCGGCCCCGCCCCCTGGCTCGATCGCTCGCCCGGCGTTTGGCGGGACTGGTTGGACCGGGCGGTCGCCGAAATCGAAACCCTGGAAGATTTCGTTCGCTTCAATCAGATCAAGCGGCGGCTCGAAGGACAACCGTTTTTCGAATTGTCCTTGTTGCTCGATCATTGGCGCCAGGGAGTTTCGTTGCCGGAACTCTTCGAATTCGGTTACTACAATTTTCTGATTCGCCAGGCCTTCGTCCAGTATCCGGCACTGCAGGAATTCGACGGCGAAGAGCACGAACGGATCATCGCCCGGTTCAGCCAACTCGATCGGGAATCGGCCCAGCATCATCAGGCGCAGATTGCCATGGCCCATTGGGAGCAATTGCCGCGCGGTTCGCAATTAGGGCAAATGAAGGTGTTGCGCCGGGAATTCGAGAAAAAAACCCGGCACATGTCGATTCGCACGCTGATAGGGAAGGCCGGCCAAGTCATTCAGAAGATCAAACCGGTGTTCATGATGAGTCCGTTATCGGTCGCGCAGTACTTGCCTCCCGGTCAAGTGGAATTCGATTTGGTCATTTTCGACGAGGCCAGCCAGGTGCAACCGATCGACTCGCTGGGCGCCATCGCTCGAGCCGACCGAGCCGTGGTGGTCGGCGATAGCCGGCAACTACCGCCGACCAACTTTTTCAACAAAATGAGCAGCGGGAACGAAGAGGACGAGGACTATACCGAACTGGCAGACTTGGAAAGCCTGTTGGGCTCGTTCTGCGCTTCCGGTTCGCCGCAAGTGATGCTCCGATGGCATTACCGGAGCCGCCACGATTCGTTGATTGCGGTTTCGAATCGGGAATTTTACGAGAATAATTTAATGCTGTTCCCCAGTCCGGATAAGGGGAAAGAAAAGACGGGGCTTCATTTTCATTATTTACCGGACAATCATTTCGAAAAACAGGTCAATCCCGGCGAGGCGCAAGCCATCGCCCGCGCAGTCATGGAGCACGCTCAGGACTGTCCGCACCTCACGTTGGGCGTGGCCACCTTCAGTTTGAAGCAAGCTCGCCGGATCGAAGACGAATTGGAAATACTGCGTCGCGAAGACCGGTCTAGGGAGAAGTTTTTCACGTCGCACCCGGAAGAACCGTTTTTCGTCAAAAACCTGGAGAACGTTCAGGGCGATGAACGGGACGTGATCATCATCAGTGTCGGTTACGGACGAATGCCCGACGGTCGCGTCGCCATGAGATTCGGACCGCTCAACAACGACGGCGGCGAACAGCGGTTGAACGTACTTATCACTCGAGCCCGCAGCCGTTGCGAAGTCTACGCCAATTTTACGGCCGACGAACTGGATATGTCCCGCACCAAGGCTCGAGGCGTCGAGGCCCTTAAGACGTATTTGCAATACGCCCAGACCGGAAATCTGGAAGTGCAGTCTTCGACCAGCGACAAAGCGGACTCGCCTTTCGAAGAAGCCGTCGCCAAGGCCTTGCGGGACAAGGGATATCGTATCGATCATCAAATCGGCTCCGCCGGTTTTTTCGTCGATTTAGGAGTGGTCGATCCCGATCGTCCCGGGCGTTATCTGCTGGGGATCGAATGCGACGGAGCCACCTATCATAGCGCCAAATGGGCTCGCTGACCGGGATCGGCTCCGCCAGCAGATACTGGAAGGGATGGGGTGGATCATTCATCGCATTTGGAGCACTGACTGGTTCCGACATCCCCAACGCGAGTTGGACAAGGTAGAAACGTCGATTCGCCGAGCCATGACGCCCGACGCTTCGGCGCCGCTACCGGAACCCGGGCCGCCTTCAAAAAAAAAGCCCTATGAGCGAATAACGCTCAGCGAGTCAGCCGAAGAAAACCCGAGCGTTCCCTACCAACTGGCGACCTTCGATATCGTTCGTTTTTCCGGGAAGGATGCTCCTCAGGCCGATGACGATACTTTTCTGAATTGGGTCTTGAAGGTCGTGGAGAAGGAAAGTCCGGTACACGTGGACGAGACAGCGAATCGGATCGCCACCGCGGCGGGCTCGAAACGTCCCGGCAAGCGGTTGCGCGACCGAACCCGGGAAATCGCGGAACAAGCTCATGAAACCGGCCGGCTCGTTTTCCAAGACAATTTCTTATGGAAAGCCGCTCACCATGAGGAGGGGATCTTGATTCGAGAACGGGGTAGCGGCGTGCCCAATAGTCTTCGCAATCCAGATCTGATCGCGGCGGCCGAAATCGCTACCGCCTTGCTAAAAGTGATCAAAGACAATTACAGCATCGAACCTAAGGAAGCGATTAACGAAGCCAGCCGGATGTTCGGGTTTAAACGGGTCGGAGATAATATTCGTTCGCGATTCGGCGACGTGTTGCAACAACTCGACCGGCAGGGAACCATCAAGACGGTCAACGGTTTTATCGAACCCACGCCGTCCGAAACGTAACGGATTTCAGGAATCGGGATCGCGAGATCAAGGATCAGGGCGCGAGGCGATCGATAATCCAATCGCCGTTCCCCGTTCGTGAATAACGGAAACGATCGTGAATGCGGTTTTTCCCTCCCTGCCAGAATTCAATTTTGAGCGGCTTAACTACGTAACCGCCCCAGAACGGGGGGAGGGGTATCGGTTCGCCGGCAAATTTTTCGTCGATTTCGTTCCATTTGGATTCCAGTTGGCTGCGCGAGGCAACGACATCGCTTTGAGGCGAAGCCCAAGCACCGATTTGACTGCCTCTCGGCCGGGAGCGAAAGTAAGTTTCGGACGGTTCCCGATCCGTTTTTTCCGCCGTCCCGTCGACGACGACTTGACGCTGCAACGCGATCCAGGGAAAGAGCAAGGATACTTGGGGATTATCAGCGAGGTGCCGGGCTTTGCGGCTCTGGTAGTTGGTGAAAAAAACGAACCCGTTCTCGTCGAAATATTTAAGTAACACCGTTCGAGTGGCGGAAAATCCGGTTCGGTCCGCCGTAGCCAGAATCATGGCGTTGGGTTCCGGAAGGTTTGTTTGGCAGGCGTTATCGAACCAGTGTCGAAACTGTACGATCGGATCCGGCGCTAACTCGTTGCGATGCAGAGCCGGTCGTTCATATTCCTGGCGCAATTGGGTGAGATTCATTCGAAGCCGTGGGTTCTCAAGGGATTCTGGAGTTCGAAATCGAGAGGCGCACCGTTAATTCCACCGACCGGGTTTCCCCATTTCCCGGTCCGACACGTTCCATTCATTTCAGGGGCGACCTTGATCGGGTGCAGAATCCAAGGATTTCGGGCTCGCCGATTTTCCAAGTGATCCGATGAAACGTCCTGGTTGGTTTGAAGCATGTCCGGCACCGAGAAGACGAGCACGGCAATTTCTTTCCGACCAGGTCGGTCGCTGCCGAACCGCTGAGCCGGGCCGTGGAAGGAATTGTCGAGGCGATTGACCGTTTATTTCCACTTCATCAACAGAGGCAGGATCTGCCGGGGTCGGGGAACAAAATAAAAATCGACCTGGATACGGCAGGCTCCGGCCGATCGTTTCGGCATGTTTATTCACCGGTTGAATGATAGTTCGAAACCATAGCCTATAATCGAATCGCGTCAGGCAGCCCAAGGCCAATAATCACCGGCGTGAATCTGTCATGATTTCAGGCCGGTTGTCAATTTCACGCCCCCGGAACGCGAACTGGCCGAGGCGCGCGCGGCGGAGTGCCGCGAACAACACAAGGGGATCCTGAACGCCAGCGGCTTTATCCGCCTCGCCACGCGCGGTATCCGCCCGGCGGGAGAACCTGACCGGGAATTCTACGAAGACGGCCGCTTTTTTTCGACCGTTCGCGGGTGCGATTTGCTGCAGCAAAAGGCCGCGGCGGTTACTTCGAATCTGACGGGCTATTCGATGACGGCCCGGAAAAGCTTGTGTCGCATTTTGGAATGGAACTGGGAGGAGGTGATAATTCGTTTATAATTGAAAAAGCGAACTATTGAACCAATTGATTAATATTATTTTCACTTGTCAGAACAAAACCGGGTTTGCGGCTTGTCAGCAATTAGAGATGGTACAAACGAATAAAAGTGAGGCTGGGACGGTTGAGTTTTTTCGATAGTTTCAGATCGATCTGGAATTCGGCTAACCAATCGTTGCGCTCTTCGGGGTCGACCAACGTTTGCTGCAGTTTCCAGAGTTGTCGCTTATCTTGAGGCTCAAATCGGCTATGCCGAGCGTTTCGGGCCTCGGGATCCAAGCGAAGTCGATCCCGCTCCCGCAAAAACTCTTCGGCTTGCCGCCGCCACTCGGTTTTTTCGGTAAATTCTTCGGTTGAAAGCGAATCGTCTTGAGGCGGCTGCAGTACCGAAAACGCGGATTCGTATTGTTCGGATAGCAGTTCGCGAAGAAAACCGAATGCGATCTGCCGAATTTGGACTTTGAAGGTTTTTTGATCTCGGGTGATATCTGGCGCGGGATCGGCCGGTTGCTCCGTATCCGTAGGCGCATCTTGCTTCCAGTCGGGATTTTGAATTCGCCGCCATTCGTCGACCAAACTGGAATCGGTCTGCTCAATCAGCGTTTTGAGGTAAGCCTCGAGTTCGTATAATCGTTCGTTTTTTCGGTTTTCGGGAACGGTCTGGACCAGAGTTTTGTAGACTCCGGAAAGATGCCGCAACAACAGACCCTCGGCCCGATGGAGGGAATAGTCCTTGATGTAGTCGTCGAACGAACGGAAGGACTCGAACATTTCCCTGACGATGGATTTGGGACGGATGTTCTCTTGGTCCACCCAGGGATGTCGCCGGGCGAAATCGTTGAAGGTTTCGTAGATGAACTCCCGATTCGGCTTGGGGTACTCGAGGGTCTCGAGTTTATCCATTCGTTGTTGATAGTCCAATCCCTGTTGTTTCATTTCCGCGATGGCCTTGGTCTTGAGTTTGTCCAATTGCTTGGCCAGGATGATGTTGGGATTTTCCATAATGGCTTCGACCAAACTGAGCATGACCAGGGGATAGTCTTCCGCTTCGGGATCAATTCTCTCGATCGTTTCCAACAGGTAGAGGGAGAGCGATTGGTTCATGGAAAAGTTTTCCTGCAGCTCGACATTGACCCGAACGCGATGGCCGGAATCCCCGGGTGCGGGCAGTTGCACGATCCTTTGGTCGAGAAGCGCCCGGAATAATTGCCAAGCCCGTTTTCCGTGTTGCTTTTTCTGAGGGGGCGAGTCATGGCAATCGCGAATCAATTGCCGCATGGCACGGCAACCGTTCTCTTGGGAGCGTCCCAATACGTTGATTAACATGCCGTGGGTCACGTTGAATCGGGATACGAGCGTTTCCGGCGTCGATTTGATCAACCGTTGAAAAGTTTTCTCGTCCCAGGGCACGAAATTATGTTCGGGTGGGCTTTTCTTGACGTATTTCTTGCCGGTGCGGGCACTTTTCTTCTGCAGTTTTTGATTTTCGATGACGTGCTCGGGAGGTTGAACCACGACCCAACCTTCCTGGTCGAATCCCTTGCGTCCGGCTCGTCCGGCGATCTGATGGAAATCGCGGGAAGTGAGGATGCCGGTTTTGCGTCCGTCGAATTTGCACAGGCGGGTAAAAACGACTGTGCGGATCGGAACGTTGATCCCGACCCCCAGGGTGTCCGTGCCGCAGATGACTTTAAGCAATCCTTTTTGAGCCAGTTGCTCGACTAAGACGCGGTAGCGAGGCAGTAACCCGGCGTGATGAATGCCGATACCGTGCTTGAGCCATCGTTTGACGGTCGGGCCGTAGGGGCTTTTGAACGAGTGGGATTGCAGGATTTCGGCGATCTTCTGTTTTTCCTCTCGTCCGATGATCTTGATGCTGGTGAAGTCCTGGGCGTTTTGCGCGGCGTCGGCCTGGGTGAAATGAACGAGGTAAAGCGGGTGACGGTTTTGTTCGATAAGCTCTTCCACGGTATGAACCAACGCAGTATCCCGGTATTCGTATCTCAGCGGTACGGGGCGAGTGCCGGATTGAATGACGGTCGTGGGTTGGCCGGTCAATTGAGTCAGCGCCGATTTGAAGAATCGGGTGTTGCCCAAGGTAGCCGACATGAGCAGGAAACGGGACCGGGAGAGAACGAGCAGGGGAATTTGCCAGGCCATGCCGCGGTCGAGATCGGAATAATAGTGGAATTCGTCCATCACGATATCGTTCAATCCGGCGTCGGACCCCTCCTTGAGGGCGATATTAGCCAAGATCTCGGCCGTGCAACACAGCACGGGAGCGGTTCGATTGACCGAAGCGTCGCCGGTGCTGAGTCCGACGTTTTCCGGACCGAATTCCCGGCATAAATCCAGCCATTTTTCGTTCACCAAAGCCTTGATCGGGCTGGTATAGACCGAACGTCGCCCCTGACGAAGCGATTTGAACAACAAGGAGAAAGCGACCAAGGATTTTCCGGAACCGGTCGGGGTGTTCTGGATCACGTTCCTATCCTCGTACAATTCCAGAATAGCCGATTCCTGTTCCGGATAGAGGGTGATGCCTCGCTGTTCTACCCGTTCCAAGTACTCCTCGAGGAGCTGATCGTTGGGAGGAGAGGATTCGTCGGAATTAATGGGGCGAACTCGCTCGGACACTCGCCCCAATCGTATGGGGCGAGCCAATTAGGGAAAAGTCATTTAACCGACGAAGTCAGGGAAGGGCGTAACCGCTTTTACGCTGCTTGGGATCCCAGAATTCCAGATATTGGTCGGTGCCGGAACGAACCGGGTCCGTTTCCGGATTGATCGAGCGACCCGTTCGAAACTCGCTGTGGCCGTCGTTGAAGGCTACGTTGCCGCCGCCTTCGTGGCGGTTGGGATCGATCCCTTCGAGAGTGCCGTCCGGCCCCATTCCCGTTTGCGGCCACCACAGGCTCGAGCTCCAATGGCCTCCTCGTTTGGGCATGGAATCGCCGTATCCGACGTTGACGCTGGGACTGATTATGCCCGAACGTTTGAACCTGATAAAGTTGGTGATGTCGACGCCCTTGACATTCACGGAGACATTGCCGTGGGGATGCGCTCCCAGAAAATAGGCGTTGTAACCGTAACCCACGTTATGAGCATTAAACGCCCACTCCCAGGTGACGCCCAAATCGTTTCGCCGGCTATTAAAGGACGCGCAACGAAAGAGATTGGTCAGACCGTCACGGACGATGGCCGGGCCCCACCAGTCGTAGAGATGGTTTCTGGAATTGGGCATTCCGGCCGGGATGTTATCGCGGTGGCCGGGTAGATAATCGTTATGGTCGTCGGTGTAGAGGTGGGTGAAGATACCCAGTTGCCTCAAATTGTTGAGGCACGATATCCGCCGCCCCTTTTCTTTGGCCTTGTTCAGCGCCGGCAGCAGCATGCCCGCCAAAATGGCGATGATGGCGATGACGACAAGTAACTCGATGAGCGTAAAAGCTCGCCCAGACCTGCACGGCGAAAACGTTCGGTTCATGGCATCGGTCGGTTGCATTTTCAGGGAACTCACCCATTGAATCAATCGGATCCCCAGCCGTCAATCTTTTTCTGCAGCGCCGGAAAATCCACCTCGAACCGGGAACGGGGCTGAAGGTCAAGGTTGAAATAATTGCGGCTATGTAGTCTTCTTGGGCCGTTTGCGAACTCAAGGAACGTATCGATCACTCTTAATGAGCTTATGGTGAAACCGCTTACCGCCGCCGAAGTTACCGACCGGATTGCCGGATTGCACCGCGTAGCCAAGAATCTCTGGTGGACCTGGAACCAGGAAGCGCAAGACGTGTTCCAGCAACTTTCTCCTCGAAGCTGGCGTAATTTGTACCACAACGCCGTAGCCATCTTACACGAAGTCTCCGACTACGAACTGCGCATCCGGTTGCAGGATCCGGCATTCGCTGCGAGCGTCCAGGAGGTGATCGACCGTTTCGATCACTATATGGGGCTAAAGGAAACGTGGGGAGCCGAACGTCTGCCGCATCTGGCCGACCGGCCAGTAGCGTATTTTTCGGCCGAATTCGGCTTTCACGAAACCCTCCCTATCGCCGCCGGCGGGCTGGGAATGTTGGCCGGAGATCACGCGAAATCGGCTAGCGACCTGGGGCTGGGTTTCGTGGGCGTCAGCCTGTTCTACCGGGAAGGCTACTTCATGCAGGCGATCAATCAGGATAATTGGCAAACGGAATACTACACTCAACTCAATCCGCGAAACCTGCCGCTGGATCCCGTATTGGACGGCCGGGGAGAACCATTCGTCGGTAGCGTTCCGATGGCGACCGGCCAAGTGTATTTCAAGGCCTGGCGGGTTAACGTGGGCCGGATTCCGGTCTATCTGCTCGACGCTAATCTACCTCAAAACGAGGACCATTTTCGAGACCTTACCCTGCGGGTCTACGGCGGCGACAACTCGACTCGCATCATGCAGGAAATCTTGTTGGGGGTAGGGGGCGTGCGGCTTCTTCGCCAATTGGGCGTTTCGCCTTCCGTGTTTCACCTGAACGAAGGTCACGCGGCGTTTCTGACTCTCGAACTGATCCGCGAAAAGATCGCTGCCGGGCAATCGTTCGAGGCCGCGATGCAGGCTACCAAGACCGAATGCATCTTCACGACGCACACGCCGGTGGAAGCCGGGCACGACCGATTCAGCAGCGAATTGGTGGAATACGTCGGGCACAAGTACGCCAGGCGACTCGGCATCGATCATGAAACCCTGATGAATCTGGGACGAATCAAGGCCGGCGACGAAGCCGAATCGTTTTGCATGACGGTGCTCGCTTTGCGACTGGCCCGGCATGCGAACGGAGTCAGCGAGTTGCACGGCCAAGTTAGCCGCAAGATTTGGCAGCCCCTGTATCCGGATCGTCAGGAAGCGGAAGTGCCGATCGGGCACGTCACCAACGGCGTTCATCTTTTGGGCTGGATGAAGGGGCCGGTGCGTTCGTTCTGGAAGGGACGGCTGGGCGAGGATTGGGCCTATGAGGTCAACGAGCCCGGATTTTGGGAAAGGATGCTGGACCCCGAGTTCATCTCCGACGAGGAAATCTGGGCGTTGCGCTACCGGTTACGGCGGCAACTGTTGGAATTCACTCGCCGGCGCATTACCCTTCAGGGACATAATTTGACGGGCGACGATTACATCGCATTCGATCATTTGTTGAACAACGACGCCTTGACCATCGGTTTCGCCCGCCGGTTCGCCACCTACAAGCGCGCGCCCCTGGTCTTTCAACAGTACGAGGCGATCGTCGAATTGATGAAGGACCGGGAACGGCCGATCCAGTTCATCTTCGCCGGCAAGGCCCATCCGCGAGACGACGAGGGCAAGAAATTCATTCAGCAAATCATCAATTACAGTAAATCCAGCGAATTGACCGGGCATGTCGTCCTCATCGAGAATTACGATATGCACGTGGCCCGTCAGATGGTCGCCGGTTGCGACGTTTGGCTGAACAATCCCCGCCGTCCGTTGGAAGCCTCCGGCACCAGCGGGCAAAAAACCTCGCTTCACGGGTGCCTGAATCTAAGCATCCTGGACGGTTGGTGGCGCGAAGGTTACGACGGCAACAACGGTTTCGCCGTCGGCGAGGATGCGCATCCGGATTCTGTCGAGGAACAGGACCAGACCGACGGCGAAAATCTGTACCGGGTGCTGACCGAGGAAGTCGTCCCCGAATTTTTCAATCGTGACAGCGCGGGCATCCCGCGACAATGGATTCAGCGAATCCGTCGCGCCATGGCTACCTTGCCCGCCAAGTACAGCACTTGGAGGATGGTGCAGGAATATGCCGATAAATACTATCGGCAGCTGAACTGAGCTGCCGTCGCCTGTCATTCGAGGCACGAACCAACCGGTTGCGAGAACGTGAACAGATCCCGAAATATTCGTTCGGTTCTCCCCCGGGAACTGGAGGATCTGCTGCTTCGCAACGGGCATCCCGCTTACCGGGTCCGGCAAATCCTTCATTGGCTCTACGCTCGTCGAGTCGATACTTGGGAGGCGATGCGGAACTTACCCGAGTCGGTGCTTCGAATCTTGAGGGAGAACTACGAAATCCGGCCGTCCTGCACAGCGGCCGGTCAGGCGATCAGGGCCGAAGACGAATCCTGGAAATGGTTGTGGCAACTGGCCGACGGCGACTACGTCGAAAGCGTGTTGATTTCCGCTCATCCGGGGCGGACCGGAGAGGTCGCCCGCCGAAAAACGCTTTGCGTGTCCACTCAGGTGGGCTGCGCTTACGGTTGCGTGTTTTGCGCCAGCGGCTTGGACGGCTTCAAACGGAATCTCACCGCCGACGAAATCGTCGGGCAAGTGTTGGCGGCGGAAACTCAGTTGCTCGCGCCCGACTCGGAAAATCGTTCGGAACGGCGAATCCAGAATTTGGTGTTTATGGGGATGGGGGAACCCTTGGCCAATTACGATAATTTGCTCCCGGCCCTGACCATCTTGAATGCCGATTGGGGCGGCGGAATCGGCGCCCGGCGCATCACGATCTCGACTTGCGGCCTGGTGCCCGGAATCCGGCGATTGGTTCAGGAACCTCATCAGTTCCGGCTGGCGATATCCCTGCACGGCCCGACCGACGAAATCCGGGAACGGATCATGCCCGTCAATCGACGCTATCCGTTGAAAGACTTGATCGAAGCCTGCGACGAATACGTAAGCGGGACCGGTCGACTGATCACCTTGGAGTATATCCTGATTGCCAACGTCAACGACGACCCGGCACTCATCCGGCCGCTGGGACAGATTGCCCTGCGATTGCGGGCGAAGGTGAATCTCATCCCCTATAACCGGGTCAAGGGTTTGGACTGGCGTCGTCCGCCCGAAAATCGTCAGGAACGTTTTGTTCGCGAACTGGAAGCGTTGGGAGTTTCCGCCACCCTGCGCCGTGAAAAGGGGCACGATATCGACGCCGCGTGCGGCCAATTGCGGCGGTTCGTCAAACGCTCGGCTCATCCCGTTTCTACCAATGCTGCTCCCTAAACTGCGACGGTCGCTGAATACTTCGCCCGGGATCGTTCGCGTCGTTCCCTTTCTGTTGTTCTTTCTGCTCACCGCGTTGCAAGGGCAGTGGGGCCCCGAATCGGGTTACTGGATTTACGTCGTCAAGACGGTGCTGGGCGGTTGGATGATCTGGGTCGTCTGGCCGATGATTAAAGAATTGCGCTGGTCGTTCGATTGGGTCGCCGTTGCGGTCGGGATCGGAGTGTTCGTGATCTGGGTCGGCTTGAACGGCCGGTATCCGACGTTGACCGATCTGTTCGGTGGAGAATCCGAACCCTGGAATCCGCATTTGATTTTCGGCGAAGGAACTTATTGGGCGTGGTTTTTCATAGTTTGCCGCTGCTTCGGTTCCATTTTGGTGGTGCCGATTTTAGAAGAGACGGCGTTTCGTTCCGCCATCTACCGTTACGTTATCGACGTCGATTTCATGAAGGTGTCGCTCCGCCGCTTTCATTGGCCTGCCTTGCTCGTCGCTTCCGGAATATTCGCGCTGGAGCATGACCGGTGGTTGGCGGGATTCGTTTGCGGCCTGGCCTATCAGTGGTTGGTGATGCGCAAGGGGCATCTCGGCGGCGCCGTTTGCGCCCACGCCGTGACCAACGCGTTGTTGGCCGCTTGGGTGCTCCTGAGAAACGTTTGGAATTTTTGGTAGGATGGCAAAGGGCGCCGCAGCTCCGGCGCCGGGGCTCGTTCCGGTCTTGCCCGATTCGTTGCTCTGGCATCGCAACGAGTTCTGCTGTTTGTTCGAGCAACCGGACTCCGCTCCGTTGATCCCGGAATCGCCGTATGGAGCGGAAAGTTTTACGGAGTGGCTGTTACGCCGGTATTTTCCCGGTACCGCTCCCGAAGCATGTCGAACCGCCGCCGGGCCTGGGCGGCAACTCGTCCTGGTGCCGTACGGCGTTCAGGCGTCCGCGGCGACCGAGCCCTTGCGGGCCGAGAAAAATAACGCCGGCTGGAAGTTAAGTCATTCGTTGCTCGGGGGCGAATTGTCATTGGCTCCTCCGGTGCCGGGGCATCGCCTCATGCCGGTTTGGTTGGATCCGAAGGATACCGTAATTCATCGTTGTCTTGGCGGGGATCGCTCGAGAGGCGCTCGCCCGGTCGTCGAGCGTTTGGGCGATTACGCGCTCGGTTCATTCGACCGGTCGCCGAAGGCGTCGGAACTGGAATGGTTGGCGGCCTGTGCCGAACGGATGAACCGCTCGGGTTGTTACTGGAGAGTGACGGCTCCCAAAGAAGAGGCAACGCTCGGGGAGCGACGAGACTGGCATCATTTATTCGGCTCCGCCATGCCGGACGATTATCCGGTTCGGGAATCGGGGATAACCTATTTGGTCGGGTTGTCGGAGGGGCGGTCGTATGGGTTTTTTCCCGATCAACGGGAGAATCGGCTTCGCCTGTTGCAGAATCGTCTCGCTCCGGGTTTCCCGGCTTTCGCTCCGAACGACGCCGCCCCGCCTCGGTTGCTGAACGCCTTCGCCTACACCTGCAGTTTTTCGGTTGGCGCGGCGGCGGCGGGGGCCCGGACCGTCAACGTCGATTTATCCCGGAAGTATCTGGATTGGGGCCGGCGGAACTTCGCGGCCAACGGATTGCCGCTGGAGCCTCACGAATTTCTTCATGGGGACATCTTCGGCTGGATCCGGCGTTTTCGGAAACGTAAGAACCGCTTCGAAGCGATCGTGCTGGATCCTCCGACTTTTTCCCGTTCCCGGGAGAGCGGCGTTTTCCGGGTGGAACGGGATTTGCCCGAACTGGCGCGGCAAGCGGTCGAACTGCTGACGCCCGGAGGGCGGATGCTCGTGGCCAGCAACCGCGCCGCTTGGTCGCCGGCCGCCTTCACCCGATCGTTGGAACAAGCCGTCGCTCGAACGGGAAGACGGATCGTCCGCCGTTTATTCGTTACCCAACCTTGGGATTATCCTCCGGACGATCAGGGACGCCGTTATCTGAAGAGTTGGTGGTTCGCTTTCGATTGAGCGGGACGCCGGTCGCCTTGAACCGCCACGTTTTCGCGTTCGCCCGGCTTCGAGACGACATCCAGGACTTTGCCGGGCAACCGGCCGCTCTGAAGCGTCCGGTTCACGCACTCGTTCCGCAACGGGTCCAGATCCCGAATTTGAATCTGGAGGTTTACGGAACTGTAGAACGAAGTTCCGGCGATTTTCAAACGATGGCGAACCAGGATTTTTTCGTCGGCGTCGTTGACGTCGTTCGGAATCTTCACCTTGATACTCTTGAGTTGATTCCAGTCTTCCGAGTCGAAGGAAAAAATCGGCGGATCGAAAGTCAGCCGAGGATGATCGGTCGTCGGCGTGACGACGATTTCGGCTTCCGGCGGCGAAAACAACTGGGCGGTGTATTCGGCCGTATCGCCTTCATCGGTCGCGAGCCTGATGTAATTGAGGTGAAGTTCCCGTTTGAGCTCGAGGTTAAATTGCAGGTTAACGTATTGCAGCTCGGGCAGGGAGCGAAACAGGTCGGGAGGCAGAGAGGTCAGCCGGTTATGGGATAAATTCAGGGAACGCATGGTGCCGAGCGCATCGAACTGCCCCGATTCCAATGCGCTCAACCGGTTGTTGTTCAGGGTCAGATAACTGAGATTTCCGACATCCTCGAAAGCGTCCGGGGAGAGGGCGCTGATTCGATTGTTGCCCAAGTAGAGATAACGCAGGGAGGTCAGGCCGGAGAAGCTTTCGGAGTCGATCGATTCCAACTGGTTCCAGATGAGATTCAAGGTCCGCAACGACTTCAGGGATGCGAAGGAATTACCCGGGATGGCGGTCAGGCGATTGTATTGCAACGACAAGCTGCTCAGTTGCTTCAGGCCCTCGAAGAGGCCGCGATCAAGTTGGGAGAGTTGATTGTTGTTCAGGCTCAAAGTCCTCAATTTGGTCAGATTGGTAAAAATTCCGGCCGGCAAGAGGTTCAACTGATTTTCGTTCAAGGTCAGATAACTCAAATTGGTCAGTCCCGAGAAAATGTCCGCCGGCAGTTTGGAGAGGAAATTGCCGCTCAAGTTCAACGTGCTCATCGAGGTCAGGCCGGCGAAATCGCCGGAATTCAACGTCGTCAATTCAGTGCCGCCGAAGCTCAGGGATTTAATTTGATTCAGGTGTTCGGCGGTGATTTCGGCGCAATCGTCGACGGCGTCGATGGCCTTCAGGATCACTTCGGCCACCTTGCGGGTTCGCCCGTGCAACAGGCTGTCCGGACAATCCAGGAGGGTTTCGGGTTCCTGAACGGCGACCGTGACGAAAGTGCTGAATTCGTTCGCCGGGTCTTCGTCCCGGCGCCGATAGCGAATCGTAGCCACTTCCTTTTCGTCGTTATCGTCGAGCGCCGCGGTAATCGTGACGAATTGCGGACTATCCCAGTTATCCGCGGTGAACGCCAAAACCTCGGGTTCCACGGTCACTTCCTCGAGATCGCTGAACGGTTCGATCATGACCGGTTGCTCGGGCGGCGAAAACAGCCGAACGGTGTACGTCGTTTGGTGGCCTTCGTTGAGGGAAAGGACGAACGAATCGTGCAGTAACTCTTGTTGCAACGGATTGCCGTTGAGGTCGATGCTCTTCAGGTCGGACAAGCGGTCGAAGGCTCGACTCGGGAGCCTGGTCAAGGCATTGCTTTCCAGACTGAGCGTTTGCAACTTGGTCAGGCCGTCGAACAGGCCTTCCGGAATAACTTCGAGCTGGTTTTTGTCGAGCGTGAGATACTGCAGGCCCGGCGACTCCCGGAACGAATCTTCAGGAAGAGAAGTGAGACGGTTGTTGCCGAGATTGAGCCGCTGTAATCCGTCGAGCCCTTGCAACAAGTCCGCCTGCCATTCGGTCAGTTGATTGTAGGCGACATCCAGAGTCTTCAGTTTTTTCAGGTTGCGAAACAGGTCCGGCGGCAACCGGGCCAGGCGGTTGCGCGAGAGCCGCACCGAGGTGAGATTGCCCAGTTTGGCGAATAAATCCGGCGGCAATTCGGTCAACGGGTTGTAGGTAATGGTGAGCACTTGGAGTTCGCTCAGATCGTCAAAAACGGTCGGCGGCAATTCGGAAATTTGGGAAGTGCCGATGTAAAGGTGTTTCAGTCCGGTTAACCCGGCCAGATCGTCCGGTTTGAGGAAATGAATATTGGTGTCGGTGATGCTGAGACCGGAGAGGGCAGTCAGGCGTTCCTCGGTGATTTCCGAATAACTGTCCGCCCCCTGGATTGCCGTCAGGATCGCGTTGGCGATCGCCTCGGTTCGACCGTGCAACGGGTTGCCCGGCAGATCAATGAACGAGGGGAAGGTGTCGTCGACGGTTACGGACAAGTCGAACAGACTGTCCGTGGTCTTCGCTTCCGCAACCAACTGGTGGCGAATCGTCGCCCGTTCGTTTTCGGCATCCAGGTCGACGGCGGTTTTGACCGTGAAGTTTTGCGGCTGATTCCAGTTGTCAGCGGTAAAAATCAATTCGGACGGCGTGATCTCGATCTCCGGATGGTCGCTCGACGGCGTGACGCCGACCTCGGAAGGCGGCCGGGAGAACAGCGTCACCCGATAATTCAGCGCCTGGCCCTCCATCAGGGTTCGAGGGGTGCGATCGAATTTCAGTTCCAGAGCCAAGGAATTGCCGTGCAACTGCAGGTCCCGCAAACGCGGCAGTTCGTCCAGCGCTTCGCGCCGTATAGTTGTCAGCCGATTATGGGCCAAGTTGAGCCGTTCCAGGTCACCGAGCCCTCGAAACGACAGGGCCGTCAAGCGGTCGAGCCGATTGTGGTTTAGTTCCAGCGTTCGCAATGCGCGCAGGTCGGCGAACGGAGCCGATTCCAGAGCGACGAGTCGGTTGTTGGCCAGATTAAGCGATTCCAGAGCCACTAAGTCGCGAAACGATTCGGCGGCAAGGGCCGGCAACAGATTGTGGTTGAGCCAGAGCCGTCGCAACCGGGTTAATCCGGCGAAAGGACGGGTCTCCAGCGTCAGCAAGCGATTGCCGGTCAAATTGAGCATGTCCAGCGCGACCGGGCCGGCGAACAGCCCTTCCGGTAATCGTTCGAGTCGATTGCCGTTCAGCCATAATTGCTGGAGAGCCGTTAGATCGCGAAACGTTTCGGGAGCCAACTCGTTCAGGGAATTGTTATCCAGAAACAGTTTTTTCAGGTTGATCAGGCCATCGAACAACCCGGGCGGCAATGCGGTCAGGCGATTGCCCGGGAGGGCCAGTTTTTCCAGCCGGGAAAGCCCGGCAAAGTCCTTGGAGCGCAAGGACTCCAGTTCCACCCCGGAAAGGTCCAACAGCGTGATCCCGGCCAAATGTTCGCCGGCGATATCCCGGCAATCGTCCACCCCCTCAACCGCTGCGATTATCGCCTGTACCACTTTTTCCGTTCGTCCGTCTAACGGGCTTCCCGGGCAATCGACGGCGGGTTCTTCGGCCCGAACCAAGCCATTCGCGAATAACAGGATTAACGCAGTCAGCAGGCTAGTCGTCGAACTGGTTCCGGCGTTTGGAAGCGTTTTTGAGTTGGATGCAGGGCTCATCGCGGCCATGTCGGTTAGCGAGATTTCTTCAACGCTGCGGTTGCGGACGAGCGGCATCCCATTGTTTTCGCGACATGGTTTTCACCTTGTGGCGATGGACAAATACGCCTTTCTTGTTACCCACGATAATTTCCGGAAAGTCGTCGTTGTCGATGTCTTTAGCCAACACCTGGGTGCCGATTCCGGAATTGTCGTCGATCAGAAAGGGAATGAAATCCACCGAATCCTGATGGCGGCGGAGCTTGAACCAGTAGAGTACGGCAGGCGCGTTGGGTTCGGCGTCGGCGTTGGGGCCGTGCGCCCAAAATCGTTTCCCGGTCACGATGTCCTTGAGTCCGTCCCGATCGATATCGAATAGTTCGACGGCATGCATCTGGGAGAATTTGACGCCGTATCGGTTTTCCTCGGGCTCCTTATTCATGAAGACATGCGCTTTGAACTCAATTCGGTCCTCATGCGGAATGTTCTCGTACCAAGCCAGTCCGTAGCCGTGAGCCGCCAGGCTGGTGATTACATCGTTGTCGCCGTCGCCGTCGACGTCATAGGCATACATCTGCGCTCCACCGCCGCCGGGACTGAAGGGGTGGGGATGAAACTGCCAAACCGGGTCGCCGACCAGGGTAGGGGGCTGTTCCCACCAACCGTCCTTTTCCATAATGTCCTGACGGCCGTCGCCGTTGACGTCGCCGACCCCCATGCCGTGGGTGAAACGAAACCATTTTCCTTTGGGAGTGACGGGCCGGAACTTCCAGACCTTGGTCGGGGCCTCCCAATCGGGTGAAGCGAACCCGAAATACCCTCCGGAATTGCAAACGATCTCCGGCAGGCCGTCGCCGGTCAAATCGACGAAGTGCGGCGATTCGTTGTCGGTGACTTCGATGGCGACATGGGCTGGCCAGTAGCCTTCGGCCCCGCGAGGATTTTCGTACCAGTAGGATTCCCGTCCCGGAAAGCCCATGATGAGAATATCGTCCCACTCGTCGCGATTGAAGTCATAGACGAATGCCAGGAAATTTTCGGAATAACCGTTTTTGCCGCTGAGTTCTCCGGGGTAGCCGGGGATGATTTTGACGCTCCCGTCCGGCTGCTCGAGCTTAAAAGAACGAGTGTCCGGGTAATAGGTATGGCGCTTGGTGAAATCAGGGCCTTCCCACCAATACGGCCCGGCCACGATGTCCATTTTGCCGTCCTGATTGAAATCTCCGGCGTTAGCGCCTTCGCTCCAAAACCGATCGGTCAATTGGATTTTCTGAAAACTGTGAAACCGGAAATCCTCGACCTGGGCGGAGATTATCTGGGTTGCGGCGAATAAACTGAAGACCGTGCGCATCATGGTTGGGGCCTGCGGGCGGCGTCGCTGCCGGAATCGAGGTCAGGAACTTCGGGGTTGCCCGATTCCAAGCGGCGCCTGTCGGTTATGGTCGGAAGAAATTGACGATTAATCCAGATCAACGTATCATTCGGTTCGTCCGGACCTTTCCGGGGAAAGAGACGGCTATTGTGACAGACTCCGAGACGATAGCCGGAAATTCGCCGACTGGCAAACCGACTTTATCCGTTATCGAAAGATCCATAGAAACGATAGTTATGAACGAAACTTCCACCGCCGTCCGAATTGCGGTTACCGGCGCCGCCGGACAAATCGGCTACTCGCTGTTATTTCGAATCGCTTCCGGAGCCATGTTCGGGCCGAATCGACCGGTGCGGTTGCAATTGATCGAGATCGAACCGGCGATGAACGCCCTGGAGGGAGTGGCCATGGAATTGAACGATTGCGCCTTTCCCTTGCTTCAGGAATTGGTGATCACGTCCGAGCTGCGGCGAGGATTCGCCGGAGCCGATTGGGCGTTGCTGGTGGGGAGCGTGCCCCGGAAAGCGGGCATGGAGCGCAAGGATTTATTGGGGATCAACGGCAAGATTTTCACGCAACAAGGGAGGGCGATTCAAGACAACGCGGCCAGCGGTGTCCGAACGGTGGTGGTCGGCAATCCATGCAACACGAATTGCCTGATAGCTGCCGAAAACGCTCCGGACATTCCCGCGGACCGTTGGTTCGCGATGACCCGCTTGGACGAAAATCGGGCCAAATACCAACTGGCCGACAAGGCGAACGTGCCGGTGGCCGACGTCACGAAAATGACTATTTGGGGCAATCATTCCGCAACCCAATTTCCGGATTTTTCCAACGCCCGAATCAACCGGGCGCCGGTAACCGAGGCGATTGACGATCATCAATGGTTGAAAGGCGAATTCATCACGACCGTTCAGCAGCGGGGGGCGGCCGTGATTCAGGCTCGAGGCCTTTCCAGCGCCGCCAGCGCCGCCAACGCCTTGGTCGATACGGTGCAATCCCTGATCGAGCCGACTCCAGAAGACGATTGGCATAGCGTGTGTTTGCGTTCCGAGGGACAATACGAAGTTCCGGAAGGATTGGTCAGTTCCTTTCCGGTTCGAGTCCGGCAGGACCGACTCAGCGTCGTTACTGATTTGCCGTTGGATGAATTCGGTCGTCAGAAGCTTAATCGGACCGTGGCCGAATTATTGGAAGAACGCGAATCAGTCGCCGATCACCTACCCGGGAGCTGATCGATCCGTATTGTCGATAGAGAATAACCTCTTGGCGTTCACGATACTTTCCCTCAATGCGCCGTCCAATGCTTTTGCTTTCGAGAGTTCGCCGACTCAGGCTGTTTTCGCCGGAATTATCTTCGATTCTTGCCGAGCGCAGCTGCCGTCGGGTGAGAAATGTCACTGTTCGAATCACCGGACGCCACTCGAGTGGAAGTCTGTCGACGGTAAATCGATTTAGGCATGCTAGGCTACGGAGAGGAACGAGAAGCGAATTTTGGCTAGCCGGAATTGAAGGGAATCTGACCTTCCTTTCGGGGTGTCGACAGTCGGTTCTTCGTATAGCGACTCGGGCGAAGATCTGTTAAGTGAGGACGAGAGCGGCAAACTTGATTGCGAAATGGACCGGTCAACGAATTATGTTTGACGCAGTAGACGGGGAACAGGCAGACTTCCCAGAGTGTCGTCGTTCGATTCATGGGGCGAAGGTGTGGGGGAGTTCAGTCAGCGGAAAATGGGCGAAGCAAGCCAGAATGCGAAAGTGAATGAAGAGCAAGATTCTGCTTTACGAGCCGGATGGTGGTCGACTATACTCCCTAAGAGCAACGTCGCGCGATTTTCAGACGATTGCCCGGATGCAATCAAACAGGTGGAGAATGGACGGAGTTGATCAAAGTGTGAAAACAAATAGGAAGCAATGGATTATCTCGCCATAAGCAAACTGACGGATCTGTCAGAACGAATGGATTTTCACAGAGATACCGTTATGCTGTGGCCACGGTGTTATTACGCCATTGCTGCCAATCACCAGGCGGTCTCGCCCAGTTATGATTTGCCAGCTTCTGGGAATACCATCGGTTTGCTAGAAATTGAAACATACACATTTTAACGTTTATGATAGTCAACAACAAATATCGAGAGGTATGTGTGGACGCCGACGCTACCCCACTCACCGACCCAGTTTTGGCAAATCTGAACCGCAGGTTTAATCCAGACGACTTCCATGTCGTACGCGATGGCGCGCGACTGCACCTGTGGCTCCGCGAAGTCAGCATTGATGATCTGAAAACTGCCGTAGCCCAAATTACTGAGGAACATCCTGAAACAAGGTCCACACTGCAGGCGGTTCCAGCGGCAGTTGACAATATACGATCGTATGGGATTAATGGTCGCAAACGCCTCTTTGTAGACTATAACGCAGAACGCAAAGTTATTGGACGTAAAGATAAGATTTTAAGACGTGGCAAACACTTTTACGCAAATGATCATAGTTTCGCTGCTACGAACAACATCATTCCAGACAAACTTTCCAATGCCATTATTTGTGGGGACTCCGAGGCGGTGCTGAAAAATCTTCCCGACAATTGTGTCGATCTTATATTCACATCTCCGCCATATAATTTTGGACTAGAATATCAAGCAAACAACGATGCGACCAACTGGGAAGCTTATTTTGACAAATTATTCTTAATTTTCAGCGAGTGTATCCGCGTTCTTGCATTTGGAGGTCGTATCGTTATCAACATTCAACCTTTATTTTCAGATTACATTCCAAGTCACCACATCATCTCCAATTATTTTATGAAGCAGAGGCTCATTTGGAAAGGAGAAATTCTATGGGAAAAGAATAACTACAATTGCAAATATACCGCATGGGGGAGTTGGAAGAGTCCAGCCTCTCCATACCTCAAGTATACTTGGGAATTCCTTGAGATTTTCTGTAAAGGCAATCTCAAGAAACAGGGTACTCCAGATAACGCTGATATTGATGCTGAATCTTTTAAAAATTGGGTTGTAGCAAAATGGTCGATAGCCCCAGAAAGAAAAATGAAGTCATACGGACACCCCGCTATGTTCCCAGAAGAACTTGCTCGCCGGGTTATGTTGCTTTTTAGTTTTTGTGGCGATGTAGTTTTGGATCCTTTTGCGGGTGTTGGTACCGCCTGTGTTGTTGCTCAACGAATTAAGAGGAAATACTTGGGTATTGATATTTCTCCGGACTATTGTGACTTAGCTAGGCAACGACTGAACAACGCAAATTGCAATTTTCTGCTTTGATTTTCAAGCTCATGACCATTACAGATCTATTAACTCTTTACGAGAAAACGATTTTATCTCAGCATAATGCCAAGGAGGCCGCAGCCCTTGAAGGACGGAAGGAAGGTGGTTTATTACGTTCCTCTAAAGGCAAACTTGTGGAAAAAATTGCGCAAGGCGCCATTAAAATTGCATGGTCTCAAGCTGGCGGCGATTTAAACAGGTTGTCATTTGACGATGTAAAGATTTTTAAAATCCCTTTGCAACCTGGTTACATAGAAAAGCTTCATCCTGAAGTACGTGACTTTATCAATGAACGAATCAAGGAATACAAATATAATGCCAAAGTTGATGTAAAGGCTTTCGTAGATAGAAAATTTGTGATCGCTGTGGAGTGTAAATCTTATACTGAAAACGCGATGTTAAAACGAATATTAATAGATTTTCGCATGATAAGAACGCTTTATCCAAACGTTACATGCTGCTTATTTCAATTAGAGAGTCAGTTGGGCGGCAGTTACTCGTTTCCTGGAATCGATCCTCAGCACGGAAGTAGTTCATCCCATACGTTAATGTCGTTTTTTCCCGAAGTTAACCTGAACATCGTAACACTTTTGGAAGGGGAACGCAATGTCAATCAACCTATTCACGAACCTAAATATTACAAGAAATTAGATCCGTTACATTTAGGTCGTGCAATTGACAGATTGCAACAATTCTTGAAACCCCATATTTGAACAATTGTTTTAAAATACATAACACATTTGTTATCAACCACGGTATTTCAGACGATTTTTTACATTATCCGGGGACAAATTAGGGTAAGTCAGCTAGGTGTTTTAACCGATTCGCAACGGGCAACGTTGTTATAAATTGATTGCTTGGAACAGAAGATTCGGTTGAGATTTGGGGAACGGATCTGTAGCTTCTCAGCAGGTCATTTCAGTGTTTAGCCCCAAGAACATTCAGTCGTTGAGCGTTGGGATGACGCTGCAATAACCGAGCGGCGTCATGATCGCCAATTTCGATGGCATCGAACGCGCCAAGGGTACACTAAAAGTTTCAACTACAGTACCATGGGTGGAGTTGGGAATCGTCGACGGTCAATGAACTCCACTATGGGTCAGCCGATCGCCAGACCATAACATTCATGCCCGAAATAATGCGAAATAAAAACGCACGATTTCCCGAAATAACGTGGCGAGTAACAACACTCGCCAAAATGACACGATACGCGCCAACATGGAGCAGCTGTTCGGGGTCCTTAAAGTGCCTTGCGACACGACCGTGCGGAAGGTTCTCGTCTTGCTGGATCCCACTCAGATACGCCCCGTTTTAAAAGCTTTACTGGCCTTCGTGCAACGAGCAAAGATGTTAGAAGCCTATCGGTATCTCAATGGGGTTTATTTGATTAGTATTGACGGCACGGAAGTGTTTCATATGGAATCCGTCCATTGCGATAACTATTGCCAAAGCAAGCATCGGAATGGCAAGGTCAGTTTTGTTCATAAGTTATGAGCCGCGGTCATCGTCCATCCGGCGCAAAAACAAGTGATTCCTCTGGCTCCCGAACCGATCCAGCAACAAGACGGCACGAACAAAAACGACTGTGAACTCAATGCGATCAAAAGACTCATCGCTAATTTACGTCGCGAACACCCCCATATGAAGACCATCGTGCTGCTGGATAGGCTTTATGCCGTCGGCCCTGTGATTGAACTGTTGCGGGATTACGATATGGAATATCTCATTGTAGCCAAGCGCAAAAAGCTCACAAAATTATTCGAAAAACTAGACACAAGTTCCCAAGTCAAACTACATGAGATCATCGACAAGCAGAATATTCGTTATGAGTTCCGCTACTTTGAAGATGTGAGACTGAACGACTCATTGCACTATCTCAAGGTCAATCTCATTGAATACCGAGAAAGCGATGAGACGGGGAAGGTGAGATATTATAATTGTTGGATTACGGCCTCATCCGTTACCCCAGACACCTTGGAGCGTTTGATACGTGCTGGTCGGGCTCGCTGGAAAGTGAAAAATGAAACGTTTAACACGTTGAAAAATCAAGGTAATCATTTTGAACACAATTATGGCCATGATCACAAGCATTTGACAACCATTTTAGCGGTGATAATGTTTTTGTCCTTTTTAATTGATCAAATTTAACTCAGATGCTGCAAGGTATTTCAAGCCGCTCTCGCCAAAGTGAAAAGACTCGGTTATCTTCGGGAACGATTCCGCAGTCTGTTTACGGAAATCAATATTTTTAAACTAGCAATCCCTCTACGATCGCATAGCCTTAGGAAAAAATGCGACCCCGACATTTATACCCGACACAACTGAGACCTGGCGTCGAACTTAACCCAAATTAATAAGTCAATAAACCGACTGTTTTTTTAGGAAATAGTCCAAACGTCACCGCTATATCTTCCTCACTTGAAACTTCCCAATTGTAACCACCAGGAAAGCAAAAATCGGGCTTTTTTCCTTTATTGATATCAAAAACAACCTGATTCTCCTCAATTCACGTCGATGATATTCTCGTGTGACCTACTGTATCGCCCTAGAAATCCTGCTAGTGGGAGGTTCTGGCCAGTAATAATCAGCATTTTGGATGATTAATGACCCCATACGTATTATCTACTGAGATATGCGGCCTAGGAATCGCGTCCCCCAAGGACCGCAGGCGAGCCCTGAACGGAGAGAGTGCTGCAGCAGGCCGTCATGCATGAACCTTCCAACGCGTATTTCGGCCACCCCAATAAAAGCCTTGTCAAATATCTAGATTTCGTCATGATGTCCCTAAATCCCGACGTGAGTCGGGGTGATGAAACGAGGCGATTCGAAATTCACCGAGGAGTCAGGTTTTAACTGATCCGTCGAAAAGATGGTTACACCGCTATCTGGGACGCTAACGAGAAGGAACCACATGAAGATGAAATCACAGCACATCACGGCTGTGTTAGGAACGGCCGCTATCATAGTCACTACCCTTGCTCTGGAATTTGAAATCAAGGCGTTGGATGCCGACAAAAACGAAAGCAACTCAGAAGCTACCCATGCTGAGTTCACGGCCGTTGCGGCGGGATACAGTCACACAGTGGCCTTAAGAACAGACGGTTTCGTGATCGCTTGGGGGGGTAACTCATCCGGTCAAACGAATGTACCGTATGACCTGAAGGATGTGACGGCCATTGCGGCGGGAGCCGAGCACACCGTGGCCTTGAGAACGGACGGTTCCGTGGTCGCTTGGGGGCATAACGAAGAGGGTCAAGCGGAGGTGCCGAATGGACTGAAGGACGTGACGGCCATTGCGGCGGGAGACCATCACACAGTGGCTTTGAAAACGGACGGTTCCGTGGTCGCTTGGGGGGCTAACAGATTCGGTCAAACGGAGGTGCCGAATGGACTGAAGGACGTGACGGCCATTGCGGCGGGAGGTCGGCACACCGTGGCCTTGAGAACGGACGGTTCCGTGGTCGCTTGGGGGTGGGACGGATGGAATCAAACGGAGGTGCCGAATGGACTGAAGGACGTGACGGCCATTGCGGCGGGAGACTTACACACCGTGGCCTTGAGAACGGACGGTTCCGTGGTCGCTTGGGGGGGGGCTAACAGATTCGGTCAATCGGAGGTGCCGAATGGACTGAAGGACGTGACGGCCATTGCGGCGGGAGGCCGGCACACCGTGGCATTGAGAACGGACGGTTCTGTGGTCGCTTGGGGGGGGAGTAACTTTCACGGTCAATCGGATGTGCCGAATCGACTGAAGGACGTGACGGCCATTGCGGCGGGATTTGGTCACACCGTGGCCTTGAAAACAGACGGTTCCGTAGTCGCATGGGGGTTGAACGCATCCGGTCAAACGAATGTGCCAAATGGACTGAAGGACATGACGGCCATTGCGGCGGGATACAAGCACACCGTGGCCTTAAGAATGAACGGTTCCGTGGTCGCTTGGGGGGATAACGTTTACGGTCAAACAGATGTGCCAAATGGACTGAAGGACGTGACGGCCATTGCGGCAGGATTTGGTCACACCGTGGCCTTGAGAATGAACGGTTCCGTGGTCGCTTGGGGGGATAACGATCACGGTCAAACGGAGGTGCCGAATGGACTGAAGGACGTGACGGCCATTGCGGCGGGAGACTTACACACCGTGGCCTTGAGAGCGGACGGTTCCGTGGTCGCTTGGGGGGATAACGTTTACGGTCAAACGGATGTGCCGAATGGACTGAACGACGTGACGGCCATTGCGGCGGGAGCCTTTCACACAGTAGCCTTGAGAACAGACGGTTCCGTGGTCGCTTGGGGGAGGAACAAAGAGGGTCAAACGGATGTGCCGAATGGACTGAACGACGTGACGGCCATTGCGACAGGAGCCGGGCACACCGTGGCCTTGAGAACAGACGGTTCCGTGGTCGCTTGGGGGTGGAACAGATTCGGTCAAACGGATGTGCCGAATGGACTGAACGACGTGACGGCCATTGCGGCGGGAGGCGCTCACACCGTGGCCTTGAGAACGGACGGTTCCGTGGTCGCTTGGGGGAGGAACCAATTCGGTCAAACGGATGTGCCGAATCGACTGAATGACGTGACGGCCGTTGCGGCGGGATCTGGTCACACAGTGGCTTTGAAAACGGACGGTTCCGTGATCACTTGGGGGAAGAACAAAGAGGGTCAAACGGATGTGCCGAATGAACTGAAGGACGTGACGGCCGTTGCGGCGGGATTTGGTCACACAGTGGCCTTGAGAACGGACGGTTCCGTGGTCGCTTGGGGGGATAACGATTACGGTCAAACGGATGTGCCGAATGGACTGAAGGACGTGACGGCCATTGCGGCGGGAGACTTACACACAGTAACCTTGAGAACAGACGGTTCCGTGATCGCTTGGGGGTGGAACAAAGGGGGGCAAGCGGATGTGCCGGATGGACTGAAGGACGTGACGGCCATTGCGGCGGGAGACTTACACACAGTGGCCTTGAGAACGGACAGTTCCGCAGGGTTTTTTCACGCTAATCGCTAGAGGCCCGTGTCACCGATTTCGGGACATATTCGCTTTTTCCCTTCACCAGAGAGCCGAAACTTTAGCGCCTTCGAAATGGGAAAATAAAGCTGGCTTTTTCATTCTCCGGTCGTTATTGGTTCCTCATGGACGCCAAAATCAACCTCAAGCTGGTGACTGTTCGATTAGTGAAGAGCAGTGAGCGAAGACGCTGGGATTCGCTGATGGATCAGAACCATCGCTTGGGTTTCAAAGGCTTTGCCGGACGCGGGCTGCGTTATGTTGCCGAGTACCGAGGCCGGTGGTTGGCGTTAGCCGGCTGGCAAAGCGGAGTGTTCAAGTGTCGCCCGCGAGACAAGTGGCTCGGATGGAAAAAACGAGAGCAGTTTCGTCGGCTTCATTTGATTGCCAACAATACCCGATTCCTCCTGCTTACCGAGCGGGGCGAAGTGCGCAATCTGGGGAGCTGCGTCATGGCCAAAATGCTGCGCCGTCTGAGTGCCGATTGGCAACGGACCTGGGGTCATCCGCTGGAATTGGCCGAAACTTTCGTCGATCCCCGACACTTCGCGGGCACGATCTATCGCGCGGGGAATTGGCGGGCGGTAGGGCAATCGCAAGGCTACGCTCGCAGCAACGGACGCTATACCGCCCGGCACAATATCAAGAAGGAAATGTACGTTTATCCCTTGCGGCCCCAAGCCTGTTCCCGATTAAGGAAGCGTCAGGACGATCCGTCTTGGGGCCCCCAGGTGCAGCGGGTAGAAACATCCCCGAAACAGTTGAAATCATTGGTGCAACTGCTCGCGGAAATGGCTGATTTTCGCCGGGCACAAGGACGCAAACATCGGCTGGAAATGGTCCTCGCTATCTGCATCTTAGCTCGATTGGCCGGCAAGGTCGGCCCCTTGGCGACTTCGCGTTACGCCCAAAAAATGACGCCAAATCAATTGCAGACTCTCGGGGCGTGGCGCAACGCCAAGGGCCGTTGCGTGGCCCCGTCTCTCGCGACGATTCACCGGGTCATGACCGAGACGGATCCGGAAGCGTTGCAAACGGTAACTCACCGCTGGGTAACGGCCCAATTGACTCGACAACCCTTGGAAGCCTTGGCTGCTGACGGGAAGCGGATCAACGGAGCTAATCGCAACAGCAAAGACCATTTCGAGACCGTCATCCTCGTGCGCCATCAAGATGCGGTGCCCCTCGCCGTTCGCATTTGCCGAGACCAAGGCGGCGAACAGGCGGCGATGGCGGCTCTCTTGGAGGATGTCGATATCCGGGGAGCCATCATTACGATCGATGCGCTCCATACTAACCGAGTCATGGCCGATGCCATCGTGTTGGTTAACGGAGCCCATTTTCTCTTCACGGTCAAAGAGAACAACCCCGAACTCTCTCAATTTTTGACCAGCCTGGATTGGGATCGAGTGGCCCAGGACCGGTTCACCGAAAACCCGGAGAAAGGACATGGCCGCATCGATCAACGGAGCATTCAAACCTATGAACCCCTTCCCGGAGCCGTCAAATTACCGCATGTCCTCCAAGTCTTTCGGATCCTTCGACACCGCCATCATTTAAACGGTGGGCCCGAGACCGTGGAATATGCTTACGGCGTCACTTCGTTGCCTCCGGAAGCTGCCGACGCTCAACGATTGTTGTCACTCAATCGGGGACATTGGACGGTAGAAAACGGCAATCACCGCCGTCGCGACGGGATTTTCGGCGAAGATGATTGTCTTATGCGAACTCGCCATGGGCCGACGAACAATGCCCTCTTCAACAACCTGGCCTTGGCGATCATTCTCCAGTCGGGATACTCTAATATGGCCGAAGCTACCGACGATTTTCAGACGAATCGGAACCAAGGGTTGCGAGCCGTCACGAAAACCACCCCGTTTAAACGTCCGAAAAAAAACTGACCCGACCTTCCTGATTACCGACGCTTCCTCCCTGCTGATTCGGTCGGCGAATTGATCGTTCGACCGATACTCGCACCGGTTCAGTCTCCTGTCCGGCTGAAACTCGTCTCAATCGGCAATCGCCGCCTAACTCGAAGCATAATTCGGAAAAACAGTTTTTCCGACGAATCGAAATACTCCGCTCGACACTTAAAAAAAACGATCGTCGATCAAAAATTATTAGCATGAAAAAGTCCTGACAGTTCCGTGGTCGCTTGGGGGGATAACGATTACGGTCAAACGGATGTGCCGGATGGACTGAAGGACGTGACGGCCATTGCGGCGGGAGACTTACACACAGTGGCCTTGAGAACGGACGGTTCCGTGGTCGCTTGGGGGTGGAACAAAAAGGGTCAAACGGATGTGCCGAATGGACTGAAGGACGTGACGGCCATTGCGACGGGATATGGTCACACAGTGGCCTTGAGAACGGATGGTTCCGTGGTCGCTTGGGGGAATAACGAAAAGGATCAGACGGATGTGCCGAACGAACTGAAGGACATGACGGCCATTGCGGCGGGATTTGGTCACACAGTGGCTTTGAGAACGGACGGTTCCGTGGTCGCTTGGGGGTGGAACGGATCCGGTCAAACGGATGTGCCGATAGACTGAAGGACGTGACGGCCATTGCGGCGGGAGCCTTTCACACAGTAGCCTTGAGAACAGACGGTTCCGTGGTCCGCTTGGGGGTATGACAACCCAGATTTATCAGTTGCGGGTCCCTGAAGCCTGTGTTTAGCCCAGATCTCCCTCATCAATTTGTCAGGATCATCTGTCAGTCCCCTTGTCCACCTGAGTAATCCCTTGATTTTGCTGTCAAGCGAGCCATATTCGAAGTGCCACAAAACAAGATATCCTGCGGGATGGGCCAGATGTAGTGCCAAGTAATTCAGAAGAGGGGTTGCCACACCTCAGTTCATCATTCATTCTTCCCCTCGTGTTTATTCGAGGAGTCAAGACAGGCTCCGGCAAGAAGGGCGGCTACCAAACCTGCCGCCTGGTTCAGAGCGCCAGGGATGGGAACCGCGTCCGCCAATGGACGCTTTTCAACCTGGGCACTCACTTCGATATCGAGAAGCCTCTCTGGCCCCTCCTGTGCTCACGGGTTCTCCAACTCCTCCGCAAGGAGAATCTCCTCTTAAAATGTTTTTTTTCAAGGAATTTCTGGGTTCAACTTGACTTTGTTAAATGAGACTATCAAAAGCGGTGTTCCGGGGATTGATCCTCATCGACTGCACGAAGCAGATCCAACGGAATTGGCCAAGGCTTTTGACCTTTCGATGCAGCACCCGGAGACGCTGGAAGCGAAAATCGGTGCCTTCGTCAGCAGCCGGTGGTTTGCAAGAATCAAGCCGGTTATTCCGAAAAGACTTCCTCTTCCGATCCCGTCGTTCCATTGCAAAACGAAAATCGCAAATTGCGGCAATGGATCCGAGATTTGCGACAATAGAACGGTTCCTGTGGTTGCCGAAATGATCTCGCATCGCCCTCGGCTGATTTCGAGACCACCGACCAATTGGAACGAAAAACCAGGATTTGCGGCAACAACCGGAAGCATCCGAGAGAGAAAACCATCGTTCGGCCACCCCTTTTTCCAAGGGCAACCGCAAAGAAAACCCCCAAAATCCCGGTCACAAACCGGGGCAAGGAAAGTTTCGCCATAAACTGCCGCCGGAGCCCCGAGAACCGGATGAAATCCAAGAGTTTCAGGATTCACGGGATTCCGAGGCCTGTCCGAAGTGCAAGGCTAAGTTCGAACGACAGGTCTCGGAAACCGCGACTTCGAATGGAATGAGATCACTCATCTTCTGACAGAAGCGAAACATGAAATCCTTGATAATGGGAATGCACCCTTTTTGTCAGATCGTTCAGTTCAAAATCGCGTTCAAACCCGTTAATAAATTACTATCCTTGTTACTCAAATAAATTTCCTTAATGTAAGCCAATAAATTGTAAAGTCCCCAACTGAAGCGATAATCAGAGCTTGGATGATCGCCGGACTCTACGGCTGTGTGGATAGCCAATCCCTTCAACGCGGAAGAAAGCAAAACCTGTTCTCTCGTGCCTACCTGCCGGCGATGCAATTGACAAGGAAATGCAACGAACTTGTTACAGTCGGGGCTTCATAGCTAGTTGCGCTAGCATGTGGGTATTTTGTGTTGGCTAAAGTAGTGCCGTCTTCAAATTTGACCAAACCAGTAGTTGGCACAAAAGTATGAGTTCCAGCAGTCACTAAATCAGGTTTGATACGTCCGTCATCTGTAGATCCTCAACCACTGAACGAAATCATCACGTTATTAGTTTTGATTGTCAGTCCGCTCAGAATAGTTTTCGGCAGTGCCGACTTCCAGGTCCATACGCGTTAATGGCAATTCCGAGGGCTCACGGGATGTTGGTTGCCATTCGGAAGCTGGCGGCATGACTTGACAACCGTTTGGGGGGCGGATTACTGGTTTGCGCTTGGTTGACAAGTCAAGAATTACTGCTGAACCGCAGTCAATCCTTACTTTCAAACGGCTTCTCTAGGGAGTCGTTACGGGTAATCATTTCGGCTAACGAAAACGTTCTGAACATGGACTGGGCCTTATTAACGGTTTCTTGATATTCCAGTTCCGGCGACGAATCGTTGACCCATCCGCCACCCGCCTGGACATAAGCCATTCCGTCTTTCATCAGCGCAGTGCGAATCGTGATGCAGCAATCCAGATTGCCGTGATAGGAGAAATAGCCCACGCAACCGCCGTAAGGGCCGCGCTGCAGCTGTTCCAGTTCGGAGATGATTTGCATGGCTCGGACTTTCGGAGCGCCGCTCAGAGTGCCGGCAGGAAAGGTAGCCCTGATGAGATCGGCCAAGCTTTTGTCCTTAGCCAGCTTTCCTTCGATTTGGGAAACGATGTGCATCACGTGGCTGTACCGTTCGACGATCATGAGATCTTTGACTTCGACGGTATGGTAGTCGCATACCCGGCCGATGTCGTTGCGTGCCAGATCCACCAGCATGACGTGTTCGGCGCGTTCTTTGGGGTCGGCCAGCAGTTCTTTTCCGTTGGCCAGATCTTCTTCGGGCGACCGGCCCCGTCGCCGAGTGCCGGCGATGGGACGAATCTCGACCAAGCCGTTTTCGCAGCGGACATGAATTTCCGGCGAAGCTCCCACCAGCGACATCCCGTCAAGTTCCAACAAAAACATGTAGGGGGAGGGATTGACGGAGCGGGCCGCCCGATAGACTTCCAATGGCGACGCCCGAACTTCGGCGGCAAACCTCTGGGATCCGACCACTTGAATGATGTCGCCTCGGCGGATGTATTCCTTGGC